>NZ_CM195538.1:0-157500 GCF_043195095.2 Roseixanthobacter glucoisosaccharinicivorans
ATTCCTCGCTGGTGATCGCGGATATTGATCAGCGCATCCTCACGATTTTCTTCGCCCTGCTTGGGGGCGTGGTGCTGCTGATCGTGCTGGCCTGGTATGCTGCGGAGAAGCTGGTGGTGGAACCGGTGCAGCAGCTCGCGTTCGATATCGGCGCGGTCGGGCGCGAAGAGGCCGAGACCATCAGCCAGGTGCGGGTGGAGGAGTTCCAGCCGCTCGTGGCGGCGTTCGACGAGATGAACCAGCGCCTGTCGGAGCGCACCGAGGAATTGCGCAGCCAGAACGGCCGCCTCGCCGCGCTGGCGCGGATGGACGGGCTGACCGGCCTCGCCAACCGGCGTACCTTCGACGTGCAATTGTCGGAAGACTGGGTGCGCGCCGGCGATCTGCGGCGGCCGCTCGCGCTGGTGATGGCGGACGTGGATCATTTCAAGCTGTTCAACGACGGCCGGGGCCATCTGGCGGGGGATGACGCGCTGCGCAGCGTGGCCCGGATGCTCTCGGCCGCGACCGCGGGCACGGCCTATCTGGCGGCGCGGTATGGCGGGGAGGAATTCGTGGTGCTGTTGCCCGATACGGATCTCGACGGGGCGGTGGAATTCGCCGAGGACGTGCGCCGGCTCGTCGCCGCGCTGGGCATCGAGCATCCCGGCGTGCCCGCGCGCCGGCTTACGGCGAGTTTCGGCGCGGCGGCGACCGTGCCGCGCGTCCCCGGCTCCCCGGACAGCCTGCTCGCGGCGGTGGACGCCGCCCTTTACGAGGCCAAGCGCGAGGGCCGCAACCGCGTGGTGGCGGCGCCGGACCTCGCAGCGGAGCGGTTGTGATGGAGGGGGCGGTCCGCCGGCCCGGCTGCGGCGCGCTCGCGGTGGTGGTGCGGGCGGGCCGTGTGCTGCTGGTGCAGCGGGCCAATCCGCCGGACCAGGGGCTATGGGGCTTTCCCGGCGGGCGCATCGAATGGGGCGAGACCGCCGCCGAGGCGGCGGTGCGCGAGCTGCGGGAGGAAACCGGCGTCGAGGCGCTGGCCGGTCCGCCCCTCTGCGCGCTGGACGCGCTCGACCGGGACGCGCAGGGCGAGGTGCTGCATCATTACGTGCTGGTGGCGGTGCTGTGCCATTGGCGCAACGGCGAGGCGCTGGCCGCCGACGATGCACTGGATACGCGCTGGTTCGATCTGGACGAGATCGCCGCGCGGCAGGATGAATTGAGCCTGCGCGTGCTGGATGTGGCGCGCCAGGCCATGGCCGTCGTGGCGGGTGCCTGAAACCGGCACGATGATGGGCGCGAGCAAACGGTTAGCCGGCCCGCAGGGCCGCATCTGGGAGGTTGTCATGTCACATGCGTCGAAGGTTGATCCCGTGGCCCATGCCAAGGCCCCGGCCTTCGATTGGTCGGACCCGTTCCTGCTGGACGATCAGCTCACCGAGGATGAGCGGCTGATCCGCGACGCCGCCAACGCCTATGCCCAGGACAAGCTGGCGCCCCGCGTGATCGAGGCCTATGCCAGCGAGAAGACCGATCGCGCCATCTTCAACGAGATGGGCGAACTCGGCCTGCTGGGCGTGACGGTGCCGGAGGAATATGGCGGCGCGGGCGCCTCCTACGTGGCCTATGGCCTGGTCGCGCGCGAGGTGGAGCGGGTGGACAGCGGCTATCGCTCCATGATGAGCGTGCAATCCTCGCTCGTCATGTATCCGATCCACGCTTATGGCGACGAGGCGCAGCGGCGCAAATATCTGCCGAAGCTCGCCTCGGGCGATTTTGTCGGCTGCTTCGGCCTGACCGAGCCGGACGCCGGCTCCGATCCCGCCGGCATGAAGACCAAGGCGGTGAAGATCGACGGCGGCTATCGCCTGTCGGGCACCAAGACCTGGATTTCCAACGCCCCCATCGCCGATGTTTTCGTGGTGTGGGCGAAGTCCGAGGCGCACGGCAATGAGATCCGCGGCTTCGTGCTGGAGAAGGGCATGAAGGGGCTCTCCGCGCCCAAGATCGGCGGCAAGCTCTCGCTGCGCGCCTCGATCACTGGCGAGATTGTCATGGACGGGGTCGAGGTGGGCGAGGAGGCGCTTCTGCCGAACGTCTCCGGCCTTAAGGGGCCGTTCGGCTGCCTCAACCGGGCGCGCTACGGCATTTCCTGGGGCGTGCTCGGCGCGGCGGAGGATTGCCTGGCACGGGCGCGGCAATACACGCTCGACCGCAAGCAGTTCGGCCGGCCGCTGGCGGCCACCCAATTGGTGCAGAAGAAGCTGGCGGACATGATGACCGAGATCGCCCTCGGGCTACAGGGCTCGCTGCGGGTGGGCCGGCTGTTCGACGAAGGCAAGATGGCGCCGGACATGATTTCCATCATGAAGCGCAACAATTGCGGCAAGGCGCTGGATATCGCCCGCGTCGCGCGCGACATGCACGGCGGCAACGGCATCCAGCAGGATTACCATGTGATGCGCCATGCGCAGAATTTGGAGACCGTGAACACCTATGAGGGCACGCACGATGTGCACGCCCTCATTCTCGGCCGGGCCATCACCGGCATCCAGGCGTTCTTCTGAGAGTGGCATTCGCCTCAACGCCGTCATGGCCGGGCGTGTCCCGGCTATCCCCGCGGCGCGGTGTAAAGGCCTTCAGGCCATGTCTCGGCACGCTGGCGTGGATGCCCGGCACAAGGCCGGGCATGACCGGGAAGGGCGAGAGCGCCGGGTACCGTTCCATCGTTGCTTTGGAGAGCCCACAGGCGCTTCAAGGACGGCTCAGGCGAACTCCTGCGCCACCTCGTTCAGGTAGGTGTGGACATATGGCGCGAACGAGCGCCAGCATTCGACTTGGAAACTGTCCTCCTGCGTGGCGCGCACCAGCACCACGTCGGCCTTGCCAAGCAGCGTGCGCGTGGCGCTCCCCGCCGGGAAGGCGGTGTCGGCGAGGTCGAGCGCGATCCCGGCATTGAGCACGTCGCGGGCATGGGGGCCGGCGACGCGGATGCCGCAATTGCGGCTGCCCACATCCACCAGAGAGAAGAACCGGCCGGCGAGGCCCTGTTCCAGCTCTGCGCACACCTGCGCGCCCTCTGCTTCGGGCGCAACGATCAGCCATTCGTCCGGCCCGAGGCGGGCGGCGAAGCGGCCCGGGGTGCCGGAGCAGGTGTTGATCGCGCGGGAGAAGTCGAAGCCGGCGATCGTTCCGGCCGGCACGGTCTCGGCGTCCCGGATCCGCAGCACGAACCGCGCGGCGGGGGCGAGCGGCGTCACTTGCGTGACCCGCCCGCTGGCGGCGGGCGCCAGCACCGGGGTGCGGCGGGCGAGGGTCTGGGCGTCAGCCATGGGTGCTCTCTCCAATCACGGCGCCGTTCACGCGCTTGCCGTCCGCATCGAAAAACACCGGCGCACCCACCTTCACGGCGGTGAAGCCCGCGGGCGTGGTGACGTGCAGCGTCTCGCCCATGCGGGCGCGCCCGCCTTCGATCAGGGCCATGGCGATGGGATGCCCGCAGGCCGCGCTCCAATAGGAGGAGGTGACATGGCCGAGCATCTTCATCGGCATGGGCTGGGCGGTGTCGGCCACCACCTGCGCGCCTTCGTCGAGCACCGTGGTGCTGTCGAGGCTGGTGAGGCCGACCAATTGCTTGCGGTTCGGCACGCTCATGTCGGGCCGCGCCAGAGAGCGCTTGCCGACGAAGTCCGGCTTCAGCTTTGAGACCATGCCGCCGAGGCCGAGGTCGTCCGGCGTCACGGTGCCGTCGGTTTCCTGGCCGACGATGACGAAGCCGCGCTCCGCGCGCAGCACGTGCATGGCCTCGGTGCCATAGGGCGTGATGCCGAAGCGCTGGCCGTACGCGTACAGCGCCTCCCACACCGCGCGGGCATAATCCGCCGGCACGTTGATCTCATAGCCCATCTCGCCGGTGAAGGAGACGCGGAACAGGCGCGTCGGCACGCCCATGATGTGGCCGGTGCGGATCGCCATGTGCGGAAACGCTTCGGGGGAGAGGTCGATGTCGCTCACGAAGGGTGCCAGCACATCGCGCGCCTTCGGGCCCTGGAGCGCGATCACCGCCCATTCCTCGGTGGTGGAGGTGGCGAAGACCTTGAGGTCCGGCCATTCGGTCTGGAGATAGTCTTCCATATGCGCCAGCACGCGCGGCGCGCCGCCGGTGGTGGTGGTGACATGGAACCGGTCCGGCGCGAGGCGGGCGACCACGCCGTCATCGAACACGAAGCCGTCCTCCTTCAGCATCAGGCCGTAGCGGCACTTGCCGGGTTCGAGTTTCAGCCAGGCATTGGGATAGATGCGGTTGAGGAATTCCGCCGCGTCCGGCCCCACAACCTCGATCTTGCCGAGGGTGGAGGCATCGAAGATGCCGACGCTCTCGCGCACCGCCTTACACTCGCGGTTTACCGCCCCGTGCATGTCCTCCCCGGCCTTGGGGAAATACCAGGCGCGGCGCCAGAGCGAGACATTCTCGAATTCCGCGCCATGCTCCGCCGCCCAGTCGTGCAGCGGCGCCTTGCGGATGGGATCGAACAACGCGCCCCGCGCCGAGCCGATGATCGCCCCGAAGGTGACCGGCGTGTAGGGCGGGCGGAAGGTGGTGGTGCCCACCTGCGGGATCGGCTTGCCCAGCAAATCGGAGAGAATGCCGAGCGCCGCCATGTTGGAGGTCTTGCCCTGGTCGGTCGCCATGCCGTTGGTGGTGTAGCGCTTCACATGCTCGACGCTCTGGAACCCCTCGCGCACCGCAAGGCCGATGTCCTTGGCGGTGACGTCGTTCTGGAAATCCAGGAACGCGCGCACCTTCTTGGGGTCGGCATCCGTGGGCAGAACGCGGGCCGGCTTGAAGCCGGTGGCGGTGGCGGGTGCCGCCATGAAAACGCGGGTGCCGGATACGCCCGATGCGGCACGCCCGGCGGCCCAGCCCTCGGCGAGGATCTCGGCCAAATCATATGTGCCCTTGCAGGCGCCCGCCGAGCGTTCCGCCTGCACAGAGGTGCCCGGCACGAAAGCATCAATTTCATCGCGGAAGGCGAGCTTGCCGCGCGATTGGGAGAACAAATGCACGCTCGGCGTCCAGCCGCCGGAAACGCCCGCGCAGTCGCACGGCAAGGTGCGCCGTGCGCCGACCTTGCCCGCCGAATCCACCGGCGCGACGATGAGCCCGGTCAGCGTCTTGCCGCCGGTGGAACCCACGACGGTGTGGCCGGCGAGCAGGGGAATGCCCGCGACAAGGGCGCGCTCGGGGCCGATCTGCGCCTCGGGGCGGAGATCCACCAAAGTCACGTCGAGCCCCGCCGCCTTAGCATCCGCCGCCGCGCGATAGGCGCTGGCGCCATTGGTGGCGAACACGATCCGGCGGCCCGGCGCGACGCCGTAGCGATTGAGGAACACCCGCACGCTCTCGGCCAGCATGATGCCCGGGCGATCGTTGTCGGCGAAGGTGAGCGGCCGCTCGTGGGCGCCGGTGGCGATCACCACCGCTTTGGCGCGCACCTGCCACAGCCGCTCGCGCGGCAGCTTCGCGTCCGGCTGCGCCAGATGATCGGTGACACGCTCGGTGAGCACCACGTGATTGTGGTTGTAATAGCCGAAGGTGGTGGTGCGCGGCAGCAAGATCACATTGGGACGGCTCGCAAGCGCGGCAAGCGCCTGCGTCACCCATTCGGCGGCCGAGACGCCGTCGATGCGGGCTGTGGTTTCGTGCAGCAGGCTGCCGCCCATTTCGCCCTGTTCGTCGGCGAGGATCACCCGCGCGCCGCGTTCGCTCGCGGCGAGCGCGGCGGCAAGGCCGGCGGGGCCGGCGCCCACCACCAGCACGTCGCAATGGGCGTTGCGGTGGACGTAGCGATCCGCGTCCGGCAGCGCGGGCGCAACCCCAAGGCCCGCGGCGGCGCGGATCTTGGGCTCATAGACCTTGTCCCAGAACGAGCGCGGCCACATGAAGGTCTTGTAGTAGAAGCCCGCCACCAGCACCGGCGAGAGCAGGTCGTTGACCGCGCCGATGTCGTGCTCCAGCGAGGGCCAATGGTTCTGCGAGGCGACCTTCAGGCCGGGCGTCGCTTCCACCACGGTGGCGCGGTTGTTCGGGTCCACGCGCCCGGTGCCGCGATCGACGCTGAGCAAGGCGTTCGGCTCGTCCGCGCCATGGGTGAGAATGCCGCGCGGGCGGTGATATTTGAACGAGCGGCCGACCAGCGTGATGCCATTGGCGAGCAGCGCCGAGGCGACCGTGTCGCCGGCATATCCCTCCACCGTGCGGCCGTTGAAGGCGAAGGTGAGGGGGCGGGCGCGGTCCACCCGGCCGCCCGTGGGAAGGCGATGAGACTGGGCCATCACTTGCCTCCCTGGGCGGGTTCCGCCGCCGCGATGTCGGGCCGCTTCTCGCCCATCTTGTAGGTGGCGAGGATGCTGTCGCTCACCGTGTTGCGGATCGCATTGAACCAGCGCCCGCAGCCGTGGGAGTGCAGCCAGCGCTCCGCGTGCACGCCCTTCGGGCTTTTGCGAATGAAGAGATACTCCGCCCATTCCGCATCCGAGAGGGCGGAAGGATCGGCGGGGCGGGCGATATGGGCTTCGCCGCCGCAGTGGAATTCGATTTCCGGCCGCGCGCCGCAATAGGGACAGGGGATGAGGAGCATGACGCGGGCCTTCAGTGCGCCACCGCCGCCGCCGCCGCTTCATCGATGAGGCGGCCGGTGCGGAAGCGATCGAGGGTGAACGGGGCGTTGATGGGGTGGGGTTCGTCGCGGGCGATGGTGTGGGCGAAAACGTTGGCAGAGCCGGGCGTCGCCTTGAAGCCGCCGGTGCCCCAGCCGCAATTCACATAGAGCCCCTTCACCGGCGTCTTGCCGATGATGGGCGAGCGGTCCGGCGTCACGTCCACGATGCCGCCCCAGGAGCGCAGCATGCGCATGCGGGTGAATTGGGGGAACAGTTCGCAGATGGCGTCCAGCGTATGGGTGGTGATGTGCAGCCCGCCCTGCTGGCTGTAGGAGACATATTGGTCTGTCCCCGCGCCGATCACGAGCTCGCCCTTGTCGGACTGGGAGATATAGGCGTGCACGGCATTCGACATGAGCACGCACGGGAAGCACGGCTTCACCGGCTCGGAAACCAGGGCCTGGAGCGGGAAGCTCTCCAGCGGCATGCGCACGCCCGCCATGCCCATCACCACGCTGGTATGGCCGGCGGCGGAAACGCCGATCTTCTTCGCCTTGATGGGGCCCCGCGTGGTCTCCACCCCGGTCACCGCGCCGTCCGGGCCGCGATTGATGCCGGTGACTTCGCAATTCTGCAGGATGTCGACGCCCAGCGCGTCGGCCGCGCGGGCATAGCCCCACACCACCGCGTCATGGCGCGCGGTGCCGCCGCGCCGCTGGAGCGCCGCGCCCATCACGGGATAGCGGATATCGGGGGAGATGTTCAGCGGCGGGCAGAAGTCTTTCGCCTGCTGCGGCGTCATCCATTCATTGTCGATGCCGTTCAAGCGGTTGGAATAGACGTGGCGCTTGAAGCTTTGAACATCGTGCACGTTGTGCGCCAGCATCAGCACGCCGCGCTGGGAGAACATGACGTTGTAGTTCAGCTCCTGGGAGAGGCCCTCCCACAGCTTCACCGCATGCTCGTAGAGCGCGGCGCTCTCGTCATAGAGATAATTGGAGCGGATGATGGTGGTGTTGCGCCCGGCATTGCCGCCGCCGATCCAGCCCTTTTCCAGCACCGCGATATTGGTGAGGCCGTGTTCCTTGGCGAGATAATAGGCCGCGCCGAGCCCATGGCCGCCGCCGCCGATGATGATCGCGTCATAGCTCGCCTTGGGCGCGGGATCGCGCCATTGGCGCTGCCAGCCCTGGTGGGCGTTCAGCGCTTCCGACAGCAGCGATGGTAAGGAAAAACGGCGCATGGGCCTCGGTCCCCTGGTTCCTGCCGCCAAGGTGCACCAGAGGCGTGGCTTTATCTCGTCGGCTTGCGACCCCGTTCTGGAACAAATCCGACATTCGATGCGGCAAAGCCCCGGCTTAGCGCTTGGCTCGCGCATACGGCGCATTTGCGATAAAATATGTCGCAAACGGAAAAGCGGACGGCGCTTTTAAGTCGAACAATTCCAGTCACGGCGCGCCGAAGTCGGATCATCGCACCGCGCGGGAGAGCGACATGCTGGACACCACCGATACGGACCTGCAAACCCTGCTGCGCCGCCGCCGGCCGGGCTACAGCCTGGAAGCGCCGTTCTATACCAGCCCCGCCATCTTCGCCGCCGACATGGACATTATCTTCGGGCGCCACTGGATCTATGTGGGCGTGGAACCGGACGTGCCGGAAGCGGGCGACGGCATGGCGGTGGATATCGGCGCCACTTCCATCATCATCGTGCGCAATGACGATGGCGACGTGCGCGCCTTCCACAATGTCTGCCGCCATCGCGGCGCGCGCCTGCTGCACGATTACAAGACCACGGTCGGCAATCTCGTGTGCCGCTACCATGCCTGGACCTATGATCTCGACGGCAAGCTGCTGTTCGCCGAACATATGGGCAAGGACTTCGACGCCGCCTGCCACGGCCTGAAGCCGGTGCATCTGCGCTCCTTGGAAGGGCTGCTGTTCATCTGCCTCGCCGAGCAGCCGCCGGAGGATTTCGAGGAGATGGCGCAGCGCATGGCGCCGTATCTCGCGCCGCACGATCTGCGCAACGCCAAGGTTGCGTTCGAGAGCGAGTTGATCGAGCCCGGCAATTGGAAGCTCACCATGGAGAACAACCGCGAATGTTATCATTGCGCGGGCAATCATCCCGAGCTCACCGTGCCGCTGTTCGCCTATGGCTTCGGATTTGCGCCCGAGGAGCTGGACGAGATGGGGCGGCTTGAAGCCGCGCGCTATGCCGATCTCGTCAAGGAAAGCCACGGCAATTGGGAAAGCTGCGGCTTCCCCTCGCAGATGATCGAGCATCTGGACGACAGGATCACCGGCTATCGCACCGAGCGCCTGCCGTTGGACGGGGCGGGGGAGAGCCACACCGGCGACACCAAGGCGGCCTGCAAGAAGCTGCTCGGCGCCATCAATGATCCCCGCCACGGGGCGCTGCATTTCTGGACCCAGCCCAACAGCTGGCACCATTTCATGAGCGACCATGTGGTGACCTTCTCGGCCATTCCGCTGGATGCCGGGCGCACGCTCGTGCGCACCAAATGGCTGGTGCACAAGGATGCGGTGGAAGGCGTCGATTACGATATCGCCAATCTCACCGCCGTGTGGGAAGCGACCAACGCGCAGGACAGCGAATTGGTGGGCTTCTGCCAGCAGGGCGCGCAAAGCCCCGCCTATGAGCCCGGCCCCTATTCGCCCCACACCGAGATGCTGGTGGAGAAATTCTGCAATTGGTACGTGGGCCGCATGCGCGCCCATGGCGCGCGCTGACCATGGATGCGCCGACCCTGCGCCCCGACCCGCTGCTGGCGACCCTCGCGGGCGAACGCCCGCTCTGGGATTGCGAGCGCGACGATGCTTTGATCGTGCGGCAGGTGCGCGCCGAAACGGCGGACGTGAAAACCTTCGTCCTCGCCCCCGCCGCGCCCGCGCGGTTCGCCTATGAGCCGGGGCAGTTCATCACGCTCGATCTCGACATCGCGGGGGAGCGGATCAACCGCTGCTATACGCTCTCCTCCACGCCCACCCGGCCGGATACGGTCTCGATTACTGTGAAGCGCGTGCCGGGCGGGCCGGTGTCCAATCATCTGCACGACCATGTGCGCGAGGGCAGCGTACTGCGCGCGGTCGGCCCCATGGGGGATTTCACCTGCGCGCGGCATGAGGCGGAGAAATATCTGTTTCTCTCCGGCGGCAGCGGCATCACCCCGCTCATGTCCATGGCGCGCGCGCATCATGATCTTTCGAGCGGCGCGGACATCGTGTTCCTGCACAGCGCCAGGGCGCCGGACGACATCATCTTCCGCGCCGAGCTGGAATTGATGGCGCGCAATCAGCCCGCCTTCCGCTTCGCCGCCATCTGCGAGCGGGAAAGCGAATTCCATCCCTGGCACGGCTTCATGGGGCGGCTGCGCCCGTCGCACCTGGAGATTGCCGCGCCCGATTTCCGCGAGCGGGAAGTCTTCGTCTGCGGCCCCGCGCCCTATATGGCGGCGGTGCGCGAAATGCTGGCCGGCGCCGGCTTCGACATGGTGCGTTATCACGAGGAAAGCTTCGATTTCGCGGCGCTCGCCGGCGCGGAGCCGGAGGTGGCCGAAGCCGTCATCGCGGCCGAGGCGAGCATGGACAGGGCGGCGATGGACGCGGCGCCGGCGGTGCAGACCTACAGCGTCGAATTCCGCAAATCCGGCCGCACGATCGAATGCCCGGCCGATATGCACGTGCTGGAAGCCGCGCGCCGTGCCGGCCTGCGGCTGCCCTCCTCCTGCACCAAGGGCCTGTGCGGCACCTGCAAGAGCAGGATGGTGGAGGGCACGGTGGAGATGAAGCACGGCGGCGGCATCCGCCAGCGGGAGATCGACGCGGGCATGGTGCTGATCTGCTGTTCCAAGCCCACCAGCGACCTCGTGATCGAGCGGTGAGCATGCACGGCGCCATCAAACCCGCTGCTGCCGCGCCGGCGCCGGCCGACGCGCCGATCGCCCGGCTTCGGCGCATCGGCTTTCTCACCTTGCCCAATTATTCCATGATCGCGCTCTCCAATGCGCTCGAAGCCTGTCGCATGGCCAATTATGTCACCGGCGGGGAGGCCTATTCCTGGCAGGTGCTGACCGTGGACGGCGCGGCCTGCCCCGCCAGCAACGGCCTCAGCCTCAGCCCTACCGTGCGGCTTGCGGAGGCAGGTCCGCTGGATTTGCTGATCGTGTGCGGCGGCATTGACGTGCGCCACGCGGTGGCCCGGGCGACGCGCGATGCCCTGCGCCGCGCGGCGCGCAAGGGGGTCGCGCTCGGCGCGCTCTGCACCGGCACGTTTGCGCTCGCGGAAGCCGGCCTGCTGAACGGCTATCGTTGCGCCATCCATTGGGAGAATCTCGCCGCCATCCGCGAGGAATTCCCGGACGTTGCGTTCCAGGAGGATGCCTTCGTCATCGACCGCGACCGCCTCACCTGCACTGGCGGCGTCGCGCCGCTGGAAATGATGCTGGTGATGATCGCCGCCGCGCTCGGACCGCGCACGGCAGGTGCCGTGGCGGACCAGTTCATCGTGCGACGCACCGGCGCCCCGGAGGGACGCAAGGCCCATCTTGCCCCCGAAGTTGCGGCGCGCCAGCCGGCGCTCGCCAAGGCGGTGGAGCTGATGGCCCGCCACGTGGAAAAGCCCATGTCGGTGGCCGATGTCGCGGCCGCCGTCGCGCTCTCCCAGCGCCAGCTCGAACGGCTGTTCCAGCATCATCTCGCCCAGTCGCCGGGGGTCTTTTATCTCGGCCTGCGGCTCGGCCGCGCGCGCGAATTGCTGCGCCTCTCGCCTCTGCCCGTGACCGACGTGGCGTTCGCCTGCGGCTTCCAGTCGGCGGCGCATTTTTCCGTCGCCTACGGGCGGCGCTACGGCCATTCCCCGAAAGCGGAGCGCGCCGCATGAATTCCCCTTACGCCCGCGGCGCCGGAGCCTGCTCATGATCGCGAATGCCGACGCGCTGCTCAAACCCCTGACGCTGAAGGGCCTCACCATCCGCAACCGGGTGATGAGCACCTCCCACGCACCCGGCTATGGCAAGGACGGCAAGCCGCAGGAGCGCTACCAGCTCTATCACGAGGAAAAGGCCAAGGGCGGCATCGGGCTGACCATGTTCGGCGGCTCCTCCTCGGTGGCGCTGGACAGCCCCGCCGCGCCCTGGAACCAGGTGTCGGTGGCGGACGACGGCGTCATCCCCTTCTTCCAGAGCTTTTCGCAGCGCATCCACAGGCATGGCGCCAAGCTGATGATCCAGCTCACCCACATGGGCCGGCGCACCAAATGGGACACCGAGAACTGGTTTCCCACCGTCTCCTCCTCGCCGCGCCGCGAGCCGGCCTCCCGCACCATTCCCAAGGCGCTGGAAGAGGAGGAGATCGCCCGTATCGTCCGCGACTTCGCCCAGGCGGTGCGGCGCTGCAAGGAGGGCGGGCTCGACGGCTGCGAGGTCTCCGCCGCCCACGGCCATCTCATCGACCAATTCTGGTCGCCGGCCGTGAACCAGCGCACCGACCGCTATGGCGGCAGCCTGGAAAACCGCATGCGCTTCGGCCGCGAGGTTCTGGAAGCCATGCGCCGCGCGGCGGGGGATGATTACGTCATCGGCATTCGCATGTCGGGCGACGAGATGATCGCCGACGGCCTCTCGCACGAGGAATGCGTGGAGATCGCCGCGACCTATGCCCGCGACGGGCTGGTGGATTTCATCAATGTGCTCGGCGGGCAGGCGCGGGACGACATGGCGCACGCCATTTCCCTGCCCAACATGTCGTTTCCCGTCGCCCCCTTCCTGCATCTGCCGAGCGCCATCAAGCGCGAGGTGGAGGTGCCGGTGTTCCATGCCCAGCGCGTGACGGACCTTGCCACCGCCGCCCGCGCGGTGGCCGAGGGCCATGTGGACATGGTCGCCATGACCCGCGCCCATATCGCCGATCCGCATCTGGTGAAGAAGCTGAGCGAGGGGCGCGAGGACGATATCCGCCAGTGTGTCGGCGCCGGCTATTGCATCGACCGCATCTATGTGGGCGGCGATGCTTTGTGCATCCAGAACGCCGCCACGGGCCGCGAGGCCACCATGCCGCACGTCATCCCCAAGGCCGACGTGCGGCGCAAGGTGGTGGTGGTCGGCGCCGGGCCGGGCGGCCTGGAGGCGGCGCGGGTGTGCGCCGCGCGCGGGCACAAGGTGGTGCTGTTCGAGAAGAACGCGGCCGCCGGCGGGCAGATCAACATCGCGGCCAAGGCCGGCTGGCGCGAGGCGCTCTCCGGCATTCCGCGCTGGCTGGTCGGGCAGGTCACGAAGCTGGGCGTGGACCTGCGCCTCGGCACCGAGGCAAGCGAACAGGCGATCCTCGCCGAGGCGCCGGACGTGGTGATCCTCGCCACCGGCGGCACGCCGAGCCTCGGTCCCGCCAAGGGGGCCGAGCGTGCGCTCTCCACCGTCGATGTGCTCACCGGCAAGGTGGAGCTGTCCGGCTCGGTTCTGCTGTTCGACGAGATGGGCCAGCACAATGCAGCGTCCACCGCCGAACTGCTGGCGCAGCGCGGGTGCCTGGTGGAGTTCGTCACGTCCGATCGCTACCCGGCGCAGGAGGTGGGCACCACCAACCAGCCGATCCATTATCGCGAGCTGTACAAGCGCGGCGTGGTGTTCTCGCCCAATCTCGATTTGATTGAGATTTATCCCGAGGGCAATCGCCTCGTGGCGGCGCTGCGCAACACCTTCACGGACGCGGAAGAGGAGCGGATCGTCGATCATGTGGTCGTCGAATATGGCACCTTGCCGGTGGACGGTGTCTATCGCGCGTTGAAGGCCCGCTCCGTGAATGCCGGGCAGATCGACCTCGACGCCATCGTCGCCGGCACGCCGCAGCCGTTCGATCTCGCCAAGGGCTTCGCGCTCTATCGGGTGGGGGATGCGCTCGCCGGGCGCAACATCCACGCGGCCATTTATGACGCCCTGCGCCTCTGCAAGGACATCTGAGCCATGAGCGCCGGCTTTTCCGCCGCCTTCGGCCTGTCCCTCCTCGTCTGGCTGATGGCCCTGGTCGCGCTCGCCGGCATCGCCACGCGCGTCGCGCTGTGGCGGCGGGGTCGGGCGGCGCGGGTGGATTGGGTGGCGGGTCTCCTGGCCATGCCGAGGCGCTATCTGGTGGATGTGCATCACATCGTCCAGCGGGATGTCTGCGCCGCGCGCATGCACATGCTGGTGGCGGGCGGGCTGCTCGCGGGATCGGGGCTGGCCGCGCTCGGCATCGTGCCGGCGCTCGGCGGATCGCGCGCTTATTGGGCGCTCACCGCGCTCGCCTTCGCTTTGATGCTCACCGGCGCCGGCGTGGCCGGCTTGCGCCGCTATCCAAGGCGCCCCGCGCGGCTCTCGGGCGGGCGGTTCCAGATCTTGCCTTGGCTGCTCCTGGGCTATGCGGCCGGCGCCCTGCTGGTCGCCGCGTTCGCGGCGCTGGGCGTGCCCGGCGGCTTCGTGCCGCTCACTTGCGCCGCCGCCACCGGCCTCGCGCTGGCGTGGCAGACGGCACGCGGCCCGATGCGCCATGCGCTCGCCGGCGCGCTGCATCTTGCCGCGCATCCGCGCCCGAAGCGCTTTTCCGGGACGCGCGATGTCGCCCTGGTGCCCGTGGATCTTGAGGCGGAGCGGCTCGGCGTGGAGACGCCGGCGGATTTCGCCTGGAACCGGCTCCTGGGCTTTGATGCCTGCGTGCAATGCGGGCGCTGCGAGGCGGCGTGCCCGGCGTTCGCCGCCGGCCAGCCGCTCAATCCCAAGCGGCTGATCCAGGACCTCGTCGGCGCCATGGAGGGCGGCGGCGCGGGCCCCTATGCCGGCAGCCCCCATCCCCATGCCCGGCCGGTGGCCGGCACGGGCGGGGCCGATGCGCCCATTGTCGGTGCCGCCGCCAGCATTCATCCCGATACGCTCTGGTCCTGCACCACCTGCCGGGCGTGCGTCGAGGAATGCCCCATGATGATCGAGCATGTGGATGCGATCATCGACCTGCGTCGGCACCAGACCCTGATGCTCGGCGCCGTGCCGGAAAAAGCCGCCGCCGCGCTCGACGATCTGCGCGACACCGACGAGGCGGGTGGGCGCGCCCTTTCCGCCCGCGCCGATTTCGCCGCCGGGCTGGACCTGCCGGTGCTGCGCCCCGGCATGGCGGTGGACGTGCTGCTGTGGCTCGGGGAAGGCGCCTATGACCTGCGCTACGGGCGCACCTTGCGGGCGCTGGTGCGGCTGCTGCGGGAAGCTAAGGTCGATTTCGCTATTCTCGGTGCGGACGAGCGCGATTGCGGCGATCTTGCCCGCCGCCTTGGGGACGAGGCCACCTTCGCGCGGCTGGCGCGGGAGAATATCGCCACCCTCTCCGCGCTGCGCTTCGCGCGCATCCTCACCGCCGATCCCCATGCGCTGAATGCTTTGCGCAACGATTATCCCGCCTTCGGCGGCCATTACGAGGTGTGGCACCACACGGCTTTTCTCGATGCGTTGGTGGCGCAGGGCAAGCTTGAGCTTGGTGCGCTCGCCGGCCTTTCGGTGACCTATCACGACCCCTGCTATCTCGGCCGCTACAATGGCGAGGTGGAAGCCCCGCGCCGGCTGCTGGACGCGCTCGGCTTGAACCGCAGCGAGATGGCGCGGCACGGTACCCGTTCCCTGTGTTGCGGCGGCGGGGGCGGGGCGCCCTTGAGCGATATCGAGGGCGAGCGCCGCATTCCCGATCTGCGCATGGACCAGGCGCGGGAAACCGGCGCCGCCGTGGTGGCGGTGGCCTGCCCCACCTGCACCGGCATGCTGGAAGGGGTGAGCGGCGCCCGCCCCGAGGTGCGCGACGTGGCCGAGCTGGTGCTTGCCGCCTTCGAGGCCGGTCAAACCGCCCCGGTGCCTCGCCGCCGCGCCCTGGAGCCTCAGCCATGAGCCGGTTGCGCCGCGATCCGCGCGCCGAGCGGGCCGGGCGACAGGTCGTGCAGCAGGTCAGCGGGCCGGCGATGAAGCCGCCAGCGCTTGGCCCGCTCGGCGCCGCCGCGCTGCAGGCCGGCCGGCGCCCGCGCTTTGACCTGTTCGGCGCACTGCAGCCCGGCGCCGCGCCGAACACGCCGCGCCGCGATCCGCGTGCCCGCTGGGCTGCGGCGCGCATACCGGGCGGGTCGCGCCCGAGGTTCGACCTCAGCCTTTCAGGGCAGGGCGTGGCGACAGAGGCGCGCGCGCCGCAGGGTGAGACGGCCGCGCCCGAACTGGCGGTCCAAGCGCCGCAGGTTCTGATCATCGACGATCCAGCTTTCCTGGTATTGGCGCTGGCCGACGCGCCCGGCGGCCACCTTTCCGCGCAGGATCGCCAATTGCTCGGCGCCGCGCGCCTGCTGGCCGATGGCGGCGGTGGTGCGGTGCTGCTGCTCGCCGCCGAGGTGCCGCCGGAGGCCGGCACCGCCGGCGCCGATCGCGTCGCGGGGCTGAGCGGGGCCGATGCCGATGGCCGAGCCGATGCGCTCGCGGCCGCGATCCTGGCCCTTGCCCCACGCCATATGCTGTTCGCCGAGACCCCCACGGGCGGCGATCTCGCGCGCCGTGTGGCGGTGCGGCTTAACGAACCCCTGTTCTGCGGCGCGGAGCAGATCAGCGCGAAGAGCGTGGCACGCCCGGCGCGGGGCGGCACGGTGGAGCGCGGCTGCGCCCCGCCGCGCCTGATCACCCTCGCGGATGGCGCGGCCGTGCCCCACGGGCCGGTGGTGCACGAGGCGCGGCCGCTGGAGCTTCCGCGCCCGGCCCCGCGCGACAGCTTTATTCTCGCCGTGGAGGAGGTGCCCGCCGACCCCGCGACCGTTGCTTTGGGGGAAGCGGACTTCGTGCTCTCCGCCGGCAATGGCGTGAGCGATTTTGCCGCCTTCCGCGCCCTGGCGGAGGCCCTCGGCGCGACGCCGGGGGCAAGCCGCATGGTGTGCGATGCCGGCCACATGCCGCGCGCCGCGCAAGTGGGCGCCTCCGGCACGGTGCTGGCGGCGCGCTGCTATTTCGCCCTCGGCATCGCCGGCGCGCCGCAGCATCTGCAAGGCATCGCGGGATGTGAGCATGTGCTTGCGGTGAATACGGATTTGCACGCGGCCATGGTCGCGCGCGCCGGCCTTGCGATCGTCCAGGATGCGCAATTGGTCATGCCCGCGCTGCTGAAGGCGCTGCGGGAGGAGGGCGCATGAAGGCGCTTGTCCTGCTCTCCCAGGCGCGCCATCCGGTCTCGGGCAAAGCGTGCCTGCAGCGCGCCGAGGCGCAGGCCGCGCGGCTCGCTGCCGGGCTGGATGCCGCGCCCCACGGCCTGCATGCCGGCCCCGCCCTCGGCGCCCTGCGCGATGGGCTCGGGCGCGGGCTCTGCGGCCTCACGCACCTGGTGCTCGCGGCCGATGCCGACCCGGTGCCGGCCCTCACCGAGGCGATCCAAGGCGCCGCGCCCGACGTGGTTCTCGCCGGCCCGCGCGGCCAGGGCGGGGAGGATACGGGGCTCGTGCCCTATGCCTTGGCCCATCGCCTCGGCTGGCCACTGATCCCCGATGCAGTGGCGCTCGTGCCGGGGGACGAGACGGGTACGGCGGTGGTCGAACAGGCTCTGCCCAGGGGCGCGCGGCGGCGCGTCACCGTGCGCCTGCCCATTGTCGTCACGGTCCATGCCGGGGCGCCGGCACCGCTGCCTTTCGCTTTCGCCCGGGCGCGGCACGGGGATGTGGAGGTGCGCGCGGCGCACGGTCCGGTGGTCGTCCCCGAGGGCGAGGAGCGGCCCTATCGCAAGCGGCCCAAGCTGGCCGCGCGTCCGACCGGGGGAACCGCGGGCGAGCGCCTCGCCGCCGCCATCGGTGGAACGTCGGCCGGCGGGCGGGTGCTGGTCGGGCCGACGCCGGAGGAAGCAGCGCGCGAAATCCTCGCCTTCCTGCGCCGGATCGGCGTGTGAACATCCATCCCCTGAACATGCGCCGAAATTGCGATTCAGAGCGCGGACGAGCCGCCGCCATCGTGCTCTAAACCGCCGTTCGTCTTTGCCAAGCCCATGTTTCACATGAAACATTTTGCTCAGCGCTGGGCGGTGCGCCAGTTTTCCGCCGTGTAATACGGGGCGTTGGACGCCGCCAGCGCCGGCTTGCCGAGGATGATATCGGCGGCCTTTTCCCCGATCATGATGGTGGGGGCATTGAGGTTTCCCGTCGTCACCGAAGGCATGATGGAACTGTCCACCACCCGTAACCCCTCGACGCCAATGACTTTTGTGTCCGCTGTCACCACCGCCATGGGGTCGTCCGCCCGGCCCATCTTGCAACTGCATGAAGGGTGATAGGCGCTCTCCACATGGGCGCGCACGAAGGCGTCGATCTGTTCGTCGCTGACGACCTCGGCACCCGGCTGGATCTCCCGTCCGCGATAGGGATCGAACGCGGTCTGGGCAAAGATCTCGCGGGTCAGCCGCACGCAGGCGCGCATCTCCACCATGTCGTCTTCATGACTGAGATAATTGAACAAAATGCGCGGATGCTCCTTGGGATCGCGCGATTTCAGCCGCACCCAACCCCGGCTTTTGGTACGCATCGGGCCCACATGGGCCTGGAAGCCGTGCTCGCTGGCGAGCCCCTTGCCGTCATAGGTCACGGCCAAGGGGATGAAATGATACTGGATGTCGGGATATCGGATGCCCGGCCGCGAGCGGATGAAGCCGCAGGTTTCGAAATGGTTCGTCGCGCCAAGCCCGCTCTTGGTGAGCAGCCATTGCGCGCCCACCAATGTGCGCGGGATGAAACCGGTCTTGGAATAGAGCGTAATCGGCTGGGTGCAGGCCACCTGGAAATAGAATTCCAGATGATCCTGAAGATTTTCCCCGACGCCAGGACGATCCGCCACAACATCAATGCCGAGGGCCGTAAGTTCCTCTGCTGCGCCAATACCGGAGAGCTTGAGCAGCTTGGGCGAATTGATCGGGCCGCTGGAAACGATCACCTCCCGCCGCGCCCGCGCTACATGCTGCGTGCCCTCGCGCTCGTACCGCACGCCGACCGCACGGCGGCCTTCGAACAGGATTTGCGAGGCCAGGGCATGGGTGATCAGGCTGAGGTTGGGGCGTTTCAGGGCGGGCTTGAGATAGGCGTTGGCGGTGGACCAGCGCACCCCGTCCTTCACCGTCATATCCATGCGCCCGAAGCCTTCCTGCTGGGCGCCATTGATGTCGGACGTCGCGGGATAGCCAGCTTGCTGCGCGGCGTCCACGAAGACCTTGTAGAGCGGATTGTCGACCGGGCCGTAACTGGTGGTGAGCTGGCCCGAGGCGCCGCGATATTCATCGCCGCCCTCCTGCCGCCCCTCTGCACGCTGGAAATAGGGCAGCACGTCGCGATAGCCCCAGCCGTGCGCGCCCTCTTCTTCCCACCGGTCGAAATCGTGAGGATTGCCGCGCACATAGACCATGCCGTTGACCGAGGACGAGCCGCCAATGACCTTGCCGCGCGGGCACACCAGGCGCCGCCCGCCGAGGCCGGGCTCCGGCTCTGTCTCGAAACCCCAATTGTATTTCGGCATGTTCATGGGCATGGAGAGGGCCGCGGGCATCTGGATCAGCACCGAGCGGTCGGAACCGCCATATTCCAGCACCAGCACGCTATTCTTGCCGTCGGCGGAAAGACGATCCGCCAGCACCGCGCCGGCCGAGCCGGAGCCGACGATGACATAGTCGAAGTCTTGCGCGCTTGCTTGCGAAGAGGGCACGATGCGCTCCATCAATAGGGCGAGGCCACGCGTCCGAGATTGACGTAGACGCTCTTGATCTGGGTGTAATGCTCGATCGCCGCGCGGCTGTTCTCGCGGCCGATGCCGGATTGCTTGTATCCGCCGAACGGCATTTCCACGGGCGTGATGTTGTATTGGTTGATCCAGCAGGTCCCGGCCTCGATCCGCGCGATCACCCGGTGGGCGCGGGCCAGGTCGCGGGTGAAGACCCCGGCGGCGAGGCCGAAGACGGTATCGTTGGCACGGGCGATCACCTCCTCCTCGCTGGAGAACTCCAGCACCGACATCACCGGGCCGAAGATTTCCTCGCGCACGTTGGGCATCTCATCGGTACAGGCATCGAAGATGGTGGGGGCGACGAAATAGCCGTTCTTCAAAGCGCCGGTCTCGATGCGATGGCCGCCCGCGATCAGCTTGGCGCCCGCCGCCTTGGCGGCCTCGATATGGCCGAGCACCTTTTCCATGTGGGTGCGGGAGATGAGGGCGCCGATGTGGGTGGCGGGGTCCCGCGGGTCGCCCACGATCATCTTTTGCGTGCGCGCCACAAGCTGCTCAAGAAAGGCCTTGCGGATTGAGGCATGCACGAAAACCCGCGTGCCGTTGGAGCAGATTTCCCCGCCCGAATAGAAATTCCCCAGCATGGCGGCGGAAACCGCATCCTCGATATTGGCATCCTCGAACACGATCAGCGGGGATTTGCCGCCGAGTTCCAGCGTGACTTGCTTGAGCGTGCCGGCGGCGTCGGCCATCACCTTCTTGCCGGTGCCGGCTTCTCCGGTGAGGGAGACCTTGGCGATGCCGGCATGGCGGGTCAGCAGGCGCCCGGTGTCGGCGAAGCCCTGCACCACGTTGAACACACCATCGGGCACGCCCGCTTCCGTCATGATTTCCGCGAGCTTCACGGCGGTGAGCGGGGTTAGTTCCGCCGGCTTGAAGATCATGGCATTGCCGCAGGCGAGCGCGGGCGCGGCCTTCCAGCAGGCGATCTGGAGCGGATAATTCCAGGCCCCGATCCCCGCCACCACGCCCAGCGGCTCGCGCCTTGTATAGCCGAAGGCCTCGGGGCCGAGGTCGAGGTGTTCGCCGGTAATGGTCGGGGCGACACCCGCGAAATATTCCAGGCAATCGGCGCCTGAAATCACATCGACCACGCTGGTTTCCTGGATCGGCTTGCCGGTGTCCAGGGTCTCCAGATGGGCGAGTTCCTCGTTGCGGGCGCGCAGGATATCGGCGACGCGGCGCAGGATGCGGCCGCGCTCGGTGCCGGTCATGGCGCCCCATATCTTCTGTCCCGCCGTGGCGGCGGCGACGGCGCGCTCGATCTCGGCGGCACCGGCGATCTCGATTTCCGCCAGGATCTCGCCGGTGGCGGGGTTTTCGGTGGTAAAGGTGGTCTTGTCGCGCGAGCCCACGGGGCCGCCGCCGATCTGGTTGCGGATCGGCGCGCCGGCCGCCTTGGTCTCGGGCGCGGCCGGGTTCGTTGTCAGCAGAGGCGCGGCGGCGAGCTGGGAATCGGCGAAGGCGGTGGCGATGGCGCGCGCGGCGGCGCTGTCCGGCTCGCCGTCGCTGGAGAGGGTGGCGCGCAGCCACAGGCCGTCGATCACGGCCGCGATGGAGACCGCGATGCGCTGGGCATCGGCTGGCGGCACAAGCTTTTTCAGCGCGTGCACGAGATCGGAAATCATGCGCCGCTGATAGACGTTCTGCACCCGCGCGAAACGCTTCTCGTGGATCACCTGGCCCCAGAAGGCGAGCCAGACCGAGGAGGTGCGGCGGTCGAACTCGGCCGGGGCCAGATTGGCCTCAATGACGGCCTGCACCCGCTCGCGCGGCGTGCGGGCGGCGGCGAGGCGGCTTGCGGTGCCGATGGCGAGGCGACGCGCGAGATGGCGCAAGGTGGCTTCCAGAAGGCCGTTCTTGTCGCCGAAATAATGCGCCACGAGGCCGGGGGAAACGTTCGCGCGCCGGGCGATCTGCACCAAAGTGGTGGCAACGAAGCCGATATCCGCGAGGCAGGCGATGGTGGCGTCGATCAATTGCTGGCGCCGCGCATCCTCCGCCTCGAACCGGGCCTGCGCTGCCTCTGCCATGCTCGTCTCCCATCTGCGACCGTTTCGTTGATTATACGTTCAATCAATCATATGCCTAGCGCAAATGTCAGGCATACACTTCATTCCTCGGCTTTATCAGTCATCGTGCATCGCACCATGTAATGCCTATCTTTGGTGCGTTGAACGCGCAAATAATGGGCGTGACAAGTCGTGGTTTCATGTGTTGAATGGTCGTTCAATGGAGCCCTGTAACGGGCCCATGAGTCAAGGCGGCCCGGCAAAGAGGCTGCCACCTTCTTTCGGAGCGAGGGGGCCGCGCATGGCTGGCCCCAGGCCTTTTCGCAGGGGAAAAGACATGACTGGCTTTCGAGTCTTCAAGACATTGACTGCGGCGCTCGCCCTGGGCGCCGCTCTGTTTGCCTTCGGCGCTTCCGCGCAGGCCGCCGATGCGCCGTCCTGCAAGGCGGTGCGCTTCGCCGATGTCGGCTGGACCGACATCGCCGCCACCACTGCCATCACCTCTACCATTCTCAAGGGCCTCGGCTATACGCCGAAGGTGCAGGTGCTGGCTGTTCCGGTTACCTATACGTCGCTGAAGAACAAGGACATCGACGTCTTCCTCGGCAATTGGATGCCGACCATGGAAGCCGACCGCAAACCCTATGTGGACGACAAATCGGTGGAAGTGCTCAACGCCAATCTGGAAGGCGCCAAATATACCCTGGCCGTGCCGACCTATCTTTATGATGCCGGGCTGAAGACCTTCGCCGACATCGCCAAGTTCAAGGACAAGCTGAAGGGCAAGATCTACGGCATCGAGCCGGGCAATGACGGCAACCGCCTGATCATCGGCATGATCAAGGATGACAAGTTCGGCCTCGGCAAGTTTGAGATCGTCGAATCCAGCGAGCAAGGCATGCTCTCGCAAGTGGAACGTGCCACCAAGCGCAAGGAGCCCATCGTGTTCCTCGGCTGGGAGCCCCATCCGATGAACACCAAATTCTCCATCAAGTATCTGGAAGGCGGCGACGACGTGTTCGGTCCCGATCTGGGCGGCGCGACCATCTATACCAATGTGCGCGCCGGCTGGCTCGCCGAATGCCCGAATGCGGGCACGCTGATCAAGAACCTCAAGTTTTCGCTGCCGCTGGAAAACGTCGTGATGGGCTATATCCTGTTCGACAGCATGGAAGCCGACAAGGCCGCCGAGAAGTGGCTGAAGGCCAATCCGAAGGTGTGGGAACCCTGGCTGAAGGGCGTCACCACCATCGACGGCAAGCCGGGCTTCGAGGCCGTGAAGGCGTCGCTGAAGATCTGAGCATGGGCCGCGGCGTCGATGCCGCGGCTGTCCTCCGCCGGGCCGGGGCGCGGCTCGGCGGCTCCAGCATCGTCATCATCGCAGCGCAGGCGAGGACTGGCCCATGTATGACTGGCTCACCGAACATAAGATCCCGCTCGGCCAGTGGCTCAAGGCGGTGGTCGATTTCCTCAGCACCCACGCGCAGGCGGTGTTCGACCTCATCTCGCTGGTGCTCGGGGCGATGATCGGCGGGCTGACGGACCTGCTGCTGTTCGTGCCGCCGCTGCTGCTGATCGCGCTCTGCGCGGTCGGCGCCTATCTGGTGCACCGCTCCATTGGGCTGGCGGCGTTCATCCTGGCGGCGCTGCTGCTGGTGGCCAATCTCGGCTATTGGAACGCCACCATCGAGACTTTGTCGCTGGTGCTTTGCGCGACTTTCGTGTGCGTCATCATCGGCGTGCCGGTGGGCATTGCGGCCGCGCACCGGCCCTGGCTCTACACCGCCATCCGCCCGATCCTCGACCTGATGCAGACCATCCCCACCTTCGTCTATCTCATTCCGACCCTGGTCTTGTTCGGCCTCGGCGTGGTTCCGGGGCTCATCTCAACGGTCATCTTCGCCCTGCCGGCGCCGATCCGCCTTACTCACCTCGGCATTTCCTCGGTTCCGCCGGCCTTGGTGGAAGCTGGGGAAGCCTTTGGCGCCACCAAGCGGCAGTTGCTGTTCAAGGTGGAGCTGCCCTATGCGCTGCCCACCATCATGGCCGGCATCACCCAATGCATCATGCTCAGCCTCTCCATGGTGGTGATCGCCGCCCTGGTCGGTTCCGACGGGCTCGGCAAGCCGGTGGTGCGGGCGCTCAACACCGTGAATGTCGCCATGGGATTTGAATCCGGCATGGCCATCGTCATCCTCGCCATCGTGCTCGATCGGGTGTGCAAGCGCCCCGAGCACCGCGCGCGCCGTTCCAGGAAGGCCTGAGCCATGACCGCGCTTCCCGTGAGCCTCTCCGCGCCGGAACAGGAAGCGGCGGCCGCTTCCACATCGGTGGAATTCCGCAATGTGGACATCGTGTTCGGCCGGCAGCGTCAGCGCGCGCTCGGCATGATCGACGGTGGGGCGACGCGCGATACCATCCTGGAGGCGACGGGATGCGTGCTCGGCGCAGCCGGGGTGAACCTGAAGATCGGGCGTGGGGAAATCTGCGTGCTCATGGGCCTGTCGGGCTCGGGCAAGAGCACCATCCTGCGGGCGGTGAACCGCCTCAATACGGTGGCGCGGGGCGAGGTGTTCGTGCGCCACGAGGGCACGCTCGTGGACGTCGCGCGCTGTGAGGCACGCATGCTCCGCGAAATCCGCATGCACACGGTCTCCATGGTGTTTCAGCAGTTCGGCCTTCTGCCCTGGCGCACGGTGCGCGAGAATGTGGGCTTCGGCCTGGAATTGCGCGGCACGCCCGCCGCAGAGCGCAATCGCCTGGTGGACGAGAAGCTTGCCATGGTGGGGCTTTCCATGTGGGCGGACAAATATGCCAATGAACTCTCCGGCGGCATGCAGCAGCGCGTGGGCCTCGCCCGCGCCTTCGCCACCGATGCGGATATCCTGCTCATGGACGAGCCGTTTTCCGCGCTCGATCCGCTGATCCGCGATAAATTGCAGGACGAATTGCTGGATCTGCAAAAGCGCATCCAGAAGACCATCGTGTTCGTGAGTCATGATCTGGATGAGGCTTTGAAGATCGGCAACACCATTGCCATCATGGAGGGCGGGCGGATCGTCCAGGCCGGCACGGCGGAAGACATCCTGCTGCGGCCGGCGAACGATTACGTCGCCGAATTCGTCAAGCACATGAACCCGCTGAACGTGCTGCGGGGCAATGCGGTGATGACGCCGGCGAGCGCGCTGCGGCGCGACGACGGCGTAATCCTGCTCGGCAAGGAAGGGCACGTGCGTGTGACCATGGACGGGGAAGGGCGACCGGTCTCGGTCACCCTGAACGGGCGGGCGGGGCGCCTCGTTGAAGCGGACCCGGAGAGCGGGGATGTCGCGCCTCATGCGGATGTGATCGTCGCGCCGGTGGATCTGAAGCTGAAGGCGGCCATCGCGCTCAAATGCCAGACAGATCATCCGATTCTGCTGGTGGACCAGCTCGGCCGCCTCGCCGGCCTGTGCGACGACGACGAGATCTATCGCGGCCTGCTGCGGCGGGGAACCTGACGCCGCGCGGCTACCAGCTCGCGGCCGCAGTGCCCAGCGGGCCGGCCGGCCGCTCCCAGAATAGGGGGCAGCCTTGCACACGAAGCGGCGGACACAGGCGATGCGCCGGCCCCCATCCGGTCTGCTCGAGGTCCGGCGCATAGTCCGCAGCCTGCGGCGCATCCAGCGGGTCCGACGGGGCCGCTGCCGGTAGAGAGACCAGCAACTCCGCCACCCGCGCGAGGGAACTGCGCCAGAGCGAACCGCGCCCCGTCGTCCGCCGCAGCGTGAGGCCGCGCAGCACAGCCCCCGCCAGCAGATAGCCCGTTGCATGGTCCAGCGCCTGCACCGGCAAGGGCTTGGGCCGATCTGTGCCGAACGCCCGCATGCCGGCCTCGGCGATGCCGCAGCTCATCTGCACCAGGCTGTCGAAGCCGCGCCGCTGTGCCCAAGGGCCGGTCCAGCCATAGGCATTCAGGCAGACATCCACCAGGCCGGGACGGATCGCCTGCCGCTCCGCCGCTCCGAAGCCGAGGCGTTCCAGCGCATCCGCGCGATAGCCGTGCACCATCACGTCCGCTTCGGCGAGCAGAGCCGTCGACCGGTCGCGCCCGTCTCTCTCGCGCAGGTCGAGCCGCGCGCAGCGCTTGCCGAGCGTCACGTCCGGCAGCACGGCGGCCTCGTCCCAGAATGGCGGGTCGATGCGCAAGACGTCGGCGCCAAGACCGGCGAGGAAACGGGTGGCTGTGGGGCCAGCGAGAACGCGGGTGAGGTCCAGCACCTTCAGCCCGGCAAGCGGGCGCGCGCTGCGGATCGGGCCTTCGGGCCGCGTGCTTGCCGCGCCTTCCGCCTGCCAGAACAGGGGTTCGGCGGCAACCGCGCGGCCCTGTGGGTGCGCCATCCATCCGGCTCGGCTGCGCATCATGGCGGCGCAGCCGCACTGTTCGACGATGGCGGTTTCCAGCGCCTCGCTGGTCCATCGCGCGACCGCCTTGGCGACGGCCTCCCGCTCGGCCGCGACGCCGAGCACCGCGAGCGCCGCGTCACGGTGATGCGGTGCATTGGTGTGAAGGCGGATCCAGCCGTCTGTGGTGGGATAGTCTCCGGCCACCGGATCCCATGCGGGCGACGGGCTCCAGCCCGATGCCTCCAGCGAGGTCGCGAACCACAGGGACGCCAGACGCCGGTCCACTTCCAGGAACGGCATGCTGCCGCCATCGGCGGCGTATTCCGCCAGCGCCAAGCCTGCCACGGCGACGGACGCCGCCGCCAGATCGCTGACCGCAAAGGCCGAGGGCAGGCTCTGCGTGCCGGTCTGCCGCACCGATCCCAGCCGCGCCGGATCACCGCCCAGTGCGGTCCAGGCGGCGGCCAGGGCGTCGGAAAAGGGCTCTGCCGCGGAAGCGGGAGGGGGCATGGCGCGCTCCTGTCGTGCGGATGCGCTTCACATGAGAACCGGAACCACATATCGTCAATATTGATAATCTCAATCAATATCTGGCGCTGTTATGGATCGCTATCTTGGGGCGCAGGAGGCCGCCCGCCGGCTCGGCGTCACCCGGCAGACCCTGTATGCCTATGTGAGCCGCGGCCTGCTGAAGGCCTTCGACGGGGCGGACCCGCGCCAGAGCCGATACCTGGCGCAGGATGTCGACCGCCTTGCCAAGGAGCGGCGGCGCGGCCGCCGGCCCAAGGAGATTGCCCAATCGACGCTCGATTGGGGCATGCCGGTGCTGGAATCCGCGCTCACGCTCATCGAGGGCGAGCGGCTTTATTTCCGTGGGCACGATGCGGTGGACCTTGCGGATCAGGCGACGCTTGAAGACATCGCGGGCCTGCTCTGGCAGGTCCCGCTGGATCTCGCCTTTCCCGCCGAGGCGCCGGAGATTTCTCCCGCCTACGGGGCGCTGCTGCCCTCGCTCGCGCCGCTACCGGCCAATGAGACGCTGCTGACCCTGTTCGCTGCCGCCACCGATGATGACGCCACGGCTGCGTGGCGGCAGGATCCGAGCCTCGAGGCGCGCGGCGCAGGGGCGCTGCTGCGCCATCTCACCGCCGTGGCTTTGCGCGGGCCGCCGGCGGCGGCGCCGGTGCATCTTCAGCTGGCCCGTGCGTTCGGCACCGATGCGGCCGGTGCGGATCTCGTCCGCCGGGCGCTGGTTCTGTGCGCCGATCATGAGCTGAACGCCTCCGGCTTCACCGCCCGCTGCGTCGCCTCCACCGGCGCTTCTTTGCGCGCGGCGGTGATTGGCGGGCTGGCGGCGCTCTCGGGCTTGCGCCATGGCTCGATGACGGTGCGGGTGGAGCGTTTCTGGGACTCCGTGTCGGGCGCAGATATGGCCGGCAAGATCCGCCGATGGCTGGAAAGCGGCGAAGCGGCTCCGGGCTTTCACCACCCGCTCTATCCCCACGGCGATGTGCGCGCCAAGGCGCTGCTTGCGCAGGTGCTTCCGCTTGTGCCGGAGGCGCGGGAGATCGTGGCCCATGTAGCCGATCTCACCGGAACCCACCCCTCGGTCGATTTCGCGCTGGTCGCAGTGCGGCGGGCGCTGAACCTGCCGGAGGGCGCGGCTTTCCTTCTGTTCGCCATCGGCCGGTGCGTGGGCTGGATCGCCCACGCCCGGGAGCAGCGGACGACGCAGTCGCTCATCCGGCCCCGCGCCATCTATGTCGGGCCGCGCCCCGCGTGAGCGGCGCCCGGTTTCGGCCGCGTAACCCAGCGCTTAAAGCGCCGGATAGATGGGGAATTGCGCGCAAAGGGCCGCGACTTCGCCGCGCACCCGCGCCTCGGTCAGGCTGTTGGCTTCTTCCCCGCTCTGCGCCAGGCCCTGAAGCACGTCCGCGATCAGGTCGCCCACCCGTTCGAACTCTGCGATGCCGAAGCCGCGCGTGGTGCCCGCCGGGGTGCCGAGGCGGATGCCGGAGGTGATGGCGGGCTTCTGCGGATCGAACGGAATGCCGTTCTTGTTGCAGGTCAGCCCGGCCCGCTCCAGCGCCGCTTCCGCCGCCTTGCCGGTGACGTTGAAGGGCCGCAGGTCGACGAGCACCATATGGCTGTCGGTGCCGCCCGAGACGATCGCCGCGCCGCGCGCGGAGAGGCGCGCCGCCAGCGCCCGCGCATTCGAGACCACCTGGAGCGCATAGGTTCGGAAATCCTCCTCCAGCGCCTCGCCGAACGCCACCGCCTTGGCGGCGATCACATGCATCAGCGGGCCCCCCTGGAGCCCGGGGAAGACCGCCGAATTCAGCTTCTTCGCCAGCGCCTCGTCATTGGTCAGAATCATGCCGCCGCGCGGGCCGCGCAGGGTCTTGTGGGTGGTGGTGGTGACGATATGGGCGTGCGGGAAGGGGGAGGGATAGGCGCCCGCCACGATCAGGCCGGCATAATGGGCCGCGTCCACCAGCAGGTGCGCGCCGATGGCGTCCGCGATGGCGCGGAAGCGCGGGAAATCAATGATGCGGGGATAGGAGGAGCCGCCGGCGATGATGAGCTTGGGGCGATGCTCCAGGGCGAGGCGCTCGACCTCGTCATAATCGATCAGCGCCGTGTCCGCCTTCACGCCATAGCCGATGGCCTTGAACCATTTGCCGGAAAGCGTCGGCGGCGCGCCGTGGGTGAGATGGCCGCCGGCCGCGAGCGACATGCCGAGTATGGTGTCGCCCGGCTGCAGCAGGGCCATCATCACGGCGCCGTTAGCCTGCGCACCGGAATGCGGCTGCACATTCGCGAACCCGCAGCCGAACAGCGCCTTGGCGCGGTCTATGGCGATTTCCTCCACCACGTCCACATGCTCGCAGCCGCCATAATAGCGCTTGCCGGGCAGGCCCTCGGCGTACTTGTTGGTCAGCACCGAGCCCTGCGCCGCAAGCACGGCCGGGGACACGATGTTCTCGGAGGCGATCAGCTCGATTTGGTCCTGCTGGCGCCGCAGCTCGGCGCCGATGGCATCGAACACGGCGGTGTCGGCGAACGGGGCGGCGGCGGTTTTCACCTGGATGTTCATCTGGTTCTTCCTCTGGACGCGGGCAATGAGAAACCGTTCGGCGCGCGGCGGAGCCGGGCCGTTCTTCAGCGCGGGCGGGCGCCCCTCAGGCGGGGCGGCGCCTCAGCATTCGGGGACGTTCACCGCGAGGCCTCCCTGGGAGGTCTCCTTGTATTTGGACTGCATGTCGGCGCCGGTCTGGCGCATGGTTTCGATCACCTGATCAAGCGAGACGTGGTGGATTCCGTCGCCCCGCAGCGCCAGCGAGGCGGCGGCAATGGCCTTGTTGGCGCCGAAGGCGTTGCGCTCGATGCAAGGGATCTGCACCAGCCCGCCGATGGGGTCGCAGGTCATGCCGAGATGGTGCTCCATGGCGATCTCGGCGGCGTTCTCGATCTGCTCCGGGGTGGCGCCGAGCACGCAGGCAAGCCCGGCCGCGGCCATGGAGGCGGCCGAGCCCACCTCGCCCTGGCAGCCCACCTCGGCGCCGGAGATGGAGGCGTTGCGTTTGATCAGCGCGCCCACCGCCGCCGCCGTCAGCAGGAAGGCGCGCAGATGCGCGCGCGTCACGCCGGGGCAGAAATCGCGGGCATAGCGCAGCACCGCCGGCACGATGCCGGCCGCGCCATTGGTGGGGGCCGTCACCACGCGGCCGCCGGCGGCGTTCTCCTCGTTCACCGCGATGGCGAACACCGACACCCAATCCATGATTTCATGCGGCGGGCGATGGTTGCGCAAATGGTCGGCTTCCAGCTTCTCGCGGATTGCCTTGGCGCGGCGCTTTACGCGCAGGCGCCCGGGCAAGCTGCCCTCGACGCTCAAGCCCCGATCGATGCAGGCGAACATGGCGTCAGCGATGGCGTCGAGGCCCGCCTCCACCTCGGCGCGCGGACGCCACGCGCATTCGTTCGCCATCTGCACTTCGGCCATGGAGAGGCCGCCGCGCGCGCAGGCGGTCAGCAGGTCCACCGCGCTGTCGAACGGAAACGGAATGGGATTCTCGTCCGCCGCGAGGGTCTCGCCTTCCTCGACGACGAAGCCGCCACCGATGGAATAAAACACCGTTTCCTTCACCACTGCGCCTTCCGCATCGAAGGCGCGAAAGCGCATGGCGTTGGAATGCAGGGGCAAGAGCGTTTCGAAATCGAAAATCAGGTCGGTGTCGGGATCGAACGCGACGCGCCGGCCGGCATCGGTGGAAATCGCCTTCTCGATGGCGAGGCGGGCCACCAGGGCCGGCACGTCGTCCGGATCCAGGGCGGCGGGCACCGCGCCCATGAGGCCGAGGCAGATCGCGCGATCGGAGGCATGGCCCTTGCCGGTCCAGGCCAGCGAACCGAACACTTCCGCCGTGATCCGCTGAGTCTCCGCCGGCAGCGCGCCGCGAAACCGCCGGGCCGCGACCATGGGGCCGACCGTATGGGAGGAGGACGGGCCGATGCCGATCTTGAAGAGGTCGAATACGCTGATCATTGCTTGTCCGCCCTCCCTGGTGGCGTTTCGGCCGGTCTCTTGCCGGCAGGTTCGACCTTGCCCGAACGCGCATCTTGCATCTCGGCCGGGTACGACTAGCATCTGGAACAAATGCGACATGCAAGCGACCAACCCGCGCATCTTCCTCGCCGTGCCACTTGCGGGGCGCGTTCGCGCCCGCAAGCCGCGCGGGCTGTGTGATGTCCATGGCGACAGCGCCTCGCGCGCGGGGCGGCGATTCCGCCGTCGCCCGTCGTCCCGCGATGCCGGCGGCGAAGCTGCGGGTGGGGTTCGTGCTGATGCACAATTTCACCCTCACCGCCTTCTCCAGCTTCGTGGACATGCTGCGCCTCGCCGGCGACAAGGGCGACCGCTCGCGCCCGATTGATTGCTCTTGGCATCTGATGAGCCCGAATCGCCGGCCGGCGCGGTCCTCGTGCGGCATCGAGATCCAGCCGACCGCGGAGCTGCTGGATCCGGCGGGCTTCGACTACATCGTCGTGGTCGGCGGCTTGCTGCACGGCATGCCGCCGCTGGCCCCCGCCATCGCGCGCTATCTGGAGGCGGCCGCGAAAGCCGGGGTGACGCTCATCGGCGTGTGCACGGGCTCGTTCGTGTTGTGCCGGCTCGGCCTGATGACCCAGCGCAAATGCTGCGTGAGCTGGTACCATTATCGCGACTTCCTGGAGGAGTTTCCGGCGCTTGTGCCGGTGGCGGATCGCCTGTTCGTGATCGACCGCGACCGCATCACCTGTTCCGGCGGGGCGGGGGTGGCGGATCTGGCGGCGAAGCTGGTGGCTGACCATCTCGGCCCGGCGACCGCGCAGAAGGCGCTGAACATCCTGTTGATCGACCGCCCCCGCTCGGCGGAAAGCGCCCAGCCGGCACCGCGCCTTTCGGACGGCGCGAGCGATGATGCGCGGGTCTCGCGGGCGCTGCTGCTGATGGAGCAAAATCTTGCCGAGCCGCTGCCGGTCTCGGCGCTTGCCGCGGCGCTGCATGTGAGCGTGCGCCAGCTGGAACGGTTGTTCGCCGAGCGGCTGGGCGAGACGCCGCAGGAGAGCTATCTGGCGCTCCGCCTCAAGCATGGCCGCTGGATGCTGGCCAACACGCGCTTCTCGGCCGGGCAGATCGCGGCCGAGCTGGGCTTTGCCGACGGCTCGCATTTCGGCCGTGCCTTCAAGGCGCGGTTCGGTGCCACGCCGGCGGCGTTCCGCAAGGCCGCGAAGGCGGCGGCGGCGAGGGAGGGAGCGCCGCCGGCTTCCGCACGCGGCACCGGCGAGAATGCCGACCGCCGCGTGTTCGAGTAAACCCTACCCCTCGATGGATTCCGCCGTCATGGAGATGCGCAGCGGCTCATGCCCGGTCAGCGCCAAGAAGGCGAGCAGGCGCTCGGGGGTGAGGGAGGTGGTCTTCTCATTGGTGAGGGGATGGCAATTGACGAACGGCGCGGCCAGCAGCGCCTCGTCGAGCGCCACCGTCACCTGGCCTTGCGTGTCGTTCAGCGCGGCCAGCAGCGAGACCGCGCCGGGCAGCACGCCGAGGTGCTCATACAGCGCCTCCGCCGAGCCGAAGGACAGCCCGCCGCGCGCGCCGATCTTGGCACGCAGGCCCTTCAGGTCCACGGGCGTGTTCTCCTCGATGGAGACCAGGAAATAGCTCTTCTTGCCGTCGCGCAGGAACAGATTCTTGGTATGGGCGCCGGGAATATCGCCGCGCAGCGCCTGGGATTCCGCCACCGTGTGGACCGGGGGATGGTCGAAGGTGCGGGCGTCGATCTGGTTGCGCGCGAGGAAGTCCAGCACGTCGTCGGGGGTCAAGGGCATGGGGTGCCTGCCTGCTGCTTGGCCGCGTGTGGGCCGTCAGGGCCGGGTTCATCCTTCATTTCGCGCAAGAAGACAAGGCCGCTCCGCACAGTGCTCTCATGCGCGATCAAAGATGTCGGTCAGTTTCCGCCCCATATGGTGGAGAGGAATTCGGTAAAGACCTCGACACTGGGCGATTGCACCGGGGTGGCCCACACCGCGCAGGTGTAGAGCTTCTCCGGTATGTCGTCGAGATCGCGGATGACGATGCCGCGGCGTTGCACGTTGCGCACGCAGCTGGCATAGACGCTGACCCCAGCGCCCGCCGCCACCAGGCCGAAAATGCCTTCCGAGGACGAGGCTTCCTGCACGATGTTCGGGGTGAAGCCGGCGCGGTGGCAGAGCGAGAACAGGCTGGCGCGATAGGCCCCCCAATTGTCGCCGGAGCCGAGCACGAACGGTTCGCGCGCCAGATCCGAAAGCCGCAGCGCGCGCACGTTCGAGAGCGGGTGGGTGGTCGGCAGGAGCGCCACGTACCGATTATCGTCGAACGTGTAGCTCGCCATGCGCGGCTGATCGAACGGGCCGATCATGAAGCCGATGTCGATGCGATCAGCGAGCAGGGCTTCCTGCTGCTTCATGGTGGCGTAGAAGGAGAGCTCGAGCCGGATCTCCGGCCGGAAGCGGCTGAAGGCGCGCAGGAATTCCGGCAAGCGGCCGTTGATGGCAAAATCCATGTAGCCGATGCGCAGCACGCCGGTTTCCCCGCTCGCGGTGCGGCGGGCGACCGATACCGCGCGTTCCAGCCGCTCCAGCGAAAGCCGCACTTCGATAAGGAAGGCCTTGCCGGCCTCGGTCAGTTCCACCGTCCGGGTGGTGCGCCGCAGCAGCGGCACGCCCACGTCCTGCTCCAGTTCGCCGATGAGACGGCTCATGCCCGGCTGGGTCATGTGAGCCCGCTTCGCGGCGCGGCTGAAATGCAGTTCTTCCGCCAGGAGCAGGAAGCAGCGCAGGTGGCGGAGATCGAAGCGCATGGGCAATTCATACCAAGGTCGGTATTAAAAGGGCCGAAATAAGAATTTCTCATTTCCAAACCCTGTGCGCAACCTGTCATCAGCCGCCCGCAAAGAGGGGCGCCCGACAGCAGGAAACACAGACATGGCTATCGAGAGCGATCTCGAAGCAGCCCTTGCGGCTGCCTTCAACCAGGCGACATCCCTTTACCAGGGTCGCGGCTTCCAGCGCCGCGTCGGCTTCGGGCGGCGCCCGGCGCTGATCAATGTGGACCTCGCCAATGCCTGGACCCGCCCCGGCAACCCCTTTACCTGCGAGAAGATCGACGAGGAGATCATCCCCGGCGTTCAGGCGCTGCTCGCCGCATGCCGCCGCAACGGCCACCCGGTGGTCCACGTCACCACCTGCTACCAGGTGACCGACACCCACAGCGACGCCACCGACATGGGCCTGTGGCACAAGAAGATCCCCATCGAGGTGGTGGACCAGGCCAAGCCCGAACTGTGGGCCATCGACAGCCGCATCGAGCCGGTGCCGGGCGAGCAGGTGCTGATCAAGAAGCGCGCCTCCGCGTTCCACGGCACCTATCTGGCGGGCTTCCTGCGCGCCAACAATGTGGACACCATCCTGGTCACCGGCGTCACCGCGTCGGCCTGCGTGCGCACCACGCTGTGCGACGGCCTCGCGGAAGGCTTCCGCACCATCGCGGTGAAGGAATGCATCGGCGACCGTGTGCCCGGCGCGGTGGCGTGGAACCTGTTCGACATCGACGCCAAGTTCGCCGATGTGGAGCCGCTTTCGCGCTGCGTCGCCTATCTCGACGAAGTCGGCACCCGCGCGGCCGCCTGATTCGTATTCGCACTCCCGCTCCCCAATAAAAATCCAGAGGCGGACATGACGAAAACTTTCGAAACCTTGCTCGGCTCGCCCTCGCGCCGTGCCGTCCTTACCGGACTCGGCGCCGGGGCGTTCGCCCTCGCCGCCCCGCGCATCGTGCGGGCGGCGGAGGGCACGCTGGTCGTCTCCAATTGGGGCGGCGACTGGAACGAGCGCACCATCAAGTTCGTCGAGGCGCCTTTGGTGGAAAGCCAGGGCATCAAGATCGTCCGCGATCTCGGCATGGAGCCGGAGCGCAAGGCGAAGCTGATCGCCGAAAAGCGCCTCAAGCGCGGCAGCATCGACGTCATCCATATCAACGAGGGCGACAGCGTCGAATTGTTCGGCCAGGAGGTGATTTCGAACATCGACTTCGCCAAGGTGCCGAATTATGCGGACGTGGTGCCGGCGCTGAAGTCCAAGCCGTATTTCGTGCCGTGGCTCTATAGCGGCGTCTCGATCATCTACAACAAGGACAAGGTGCCGAACCCGCCGAAGTCCTACGAAGAGCTGTGGGACAAGAAATGGGCCGGAAAGCTCGGCCTCACCAACCAGCTTTATTTCAACTACATCATGATGGCCGGGCTGATCAAAGGCGGCAACGTCACCAACACCGAAGAGGGCAAGAAGCGCCTCATGGAGTTGAAGGCGCTGACCCAGCCGCGGATCTATGCCGCCCACCAGCAGCTCGGCGCCGGCCTCGTCAATGGCGAGGTGGATATCGCGGTGAACTACAAGGCGCGCGGCCTGCAATGGGCCAATGACGGTGCCCCGCTCGCGATCCAATATCCCTCCGAGGGCGCGATCGCCGTCATGTTCGGCGCCTCTTTGCCGACGCGCGCGCCGAGCCCGGATCTCGCGATGATCTATTTCAACGCCATGCTGGATCGCAAGGCCATGGCGGGTCTTGCCGGCGCCAGTTTCTATGCGCCCGCCAACGGCAAGGCGGAGCTATCGCCCGAGCTGAAGGCGAAGGTGGATTTCACCGCGGCTGAGGCCGCCGCCCTGAAATTTCCCGATTATCAGCATGTGGCGAAGAATACGGCGGAATGGCTCGAATGGTGGAACAAGAATATCGCGAGCTGAACGAGGCCGCGATGACTTCCTCCACCGCGACCGTGCCCCTTCCCGCGCCCCCCGCGCGGGAAGTCAGGCGCCGCTCGCCCGCCTTCGGGCTGGCGGCGCCTGCGACGCTGTTCGTCGTGCTGGCCCTGCTCGGCCCGCTCGCCCTCATGTTCCGCTACAGCCTGAACCGCTTCGTGCCGGGGCAGATGATGGTGGAGGCGCTGACGCTGGCGAACTACCAGAAATTCTTTGCCGACAGCTTCTATCAGGATGTGCTTTTCACGACGCTCTGGGTCTCCGGCGTCTCCACTTTGCTGTGCCTGCTGGCCGGCTTTCCCGTCGCCTATTTCCTGGTGCGGCAGGCCAGCGCGAAGTGGAAGGGGCGGCTGCTGCTGCTCATCATCCTGCCGTTGCTCATGGGCAATGCGGTGCGCACGGCGGCCTGGATGGTGATCCTCGGCGACAAGGGCATGTTCAATGCCGCCATCGGCACGCTCGGCCTTGCGCCGGTGAAGCTGATGTATACGCCGCTGGCGGTCATTATCGGCCTGGTCTCGGTGATGCTGCCGTTCATGATCGTGACCTTGCAGAGCGTGCTGGAAGGCATCGACGAAAATCTGGAATCCGCGGCCGCCAGTCTCGGTGCGGGTCATCTGACGATCCTCAAGCGGGTGGTGCTTCCGCTCGCCTTGCCGGGGCTGCTGGCGGGCACCATGCTGTGCTTCATCCTTTCCATGAACGCTTATGCGACGCCGGTGCTGATCGGCGGGCCGAGCTTTCACATGATGGCGCCCACCGTCTATCAGCAGGTGGCGAAAGCCATGAACTGGCCGTTCGGCGCGGCGCTCGCGTTCGTGCTCATGGCCGTGACGCTGGTGCTGACCACCACAGCCAACATGCTGGTGCAGCGGCATTATCGCCGCTGGAGCGAGTGAGCGGAGACACGCGACATGGGACCGATCGCCGTCAACCGCATCTATGGCGCGCTCTCCGCGCTGGTGCTGGCCTTCGTGGTGCTGCCGCTGGTGGCGATTGTGTGGGTGAGCTTCTTCGCCAACAAGATCCTCTCCTTCCCGCCCACCGGCTACACGCTCTCCTGGTATGCTCGCGCCTGGGCGCAGGATGCCTTCCGCGACGGCTTCATCACCAGCGTGGAAACCGCGCTGTGCGCCGTGGTCATCTCGCTCGCGCTCGGCGTGCCGGCGAGCCTTGCCTTGGTGCGCTACCGCTTTCCGGGGCGGGACGCGATCCAGACCCTGCTGCTCGCACCCATGATCGTGCCGGGCATCGTCGGCGGCGCGGCCTTGTTCATGGCCTTCATCGAGCTGGAAGTGCTGTTCGACGTGGAAATCGCCGGCACCATGCCGGGGCTGCTGGTGGCCCACGGGCTGATCGCTCTGCCCTGGACGGTGCGGCTGGTGACGGCCTCGCTCGCCGGCACCAACCGCTCGTTCGAGGAGGCGGCGGCCTCCCTCGGCGCGGGACCGCTCACCGTGTTCTTCCGCGTGACGCTGCCGCTCATCAAGCCGGCGCTGGTGGCGGCGGCGCTGTTCTCCTTCGTGATTTCCTTCATTGATCTGGAGAAGTCGATCTTCCTCGTCGGGCCGGGCCGCACGACGCTGCAGATCGCGCTGGTCTCCTATCTGGAATGGAATCTCGATTCCACGGTCGCCGCGGTCGCCGCGGTGCAGATCCTCATCATCGGCGCGCTGCTGCTGGTCAGCGACCGCTACGCACGCTTGGCCCGCGCCTTCTAGGGGCCGGCCATGGGAAACGGGTGAGCCATGTCCGACGTCGTCCTTCAGTCCATCGTCAAGCGCTACGAGACCATGCTCGCCGTGGACAATGTCTCGCTGACCATCCGCCAGGGCGAGCTGGTGGCCCTGCTCGGCCCCTCGGGCTGCGGCAAGACGACGATCCTGCGCATGATCGCGGGCTTCGTGCCGGTGAGCGAAGGGCGCATCACGGTGGGCGGGCGCGATCTCACCCGTTTGCCGCCGGCCAAGCGCAACATGGGGTTCGGGTTCCAGAACTATGCCTTGTTCCCGCACATGAGCGTGGCGCAGAACGTCGCCTTCGGGCTGGAGATGCGCAAGCTGCCGAAGGCCGACATTGCCGCCAAGGTGAAGGTGGCGCTGGACCGCGTGCGCCTCGGCCATCTTTCCGAGCGCCTGCCCAAGCAATTGTCCGGCGGCCAGCAGCAGCGCGTGGCGCTGGCCCGCGCCCTGGTGATCGAGCCGGACGTGCTGCTGCTGGACGAGCCGCTCTCCAATCTCGACGCGCAATTGCGCAACGACATGAAGCTGGAGATCCGCGAGATCCAGCATTCGCTCGGCATCACCACCATCTTCGTCACCCACGACCAGGACGAGGCGCTCTCGGTGGCCGACCGGGTGGTGGTGATGCGGGCGGGCCGCATCGAGCAGCAGGGCACGCCGGATGAGGTGTTCGCCCATCCCCGTTCGCATTTCGTCGCCGAATTCATGGGCGTGACTAATCTGCTCCAGGGCCGGCCGGAAGGAACCGACCGGTTCCGCCTCGCCAGCGGCGAGGTGGTGGCGGTGCCCGCCGCGAGCCCGGCCAGCGGCGATTTCGCCATCGCCGTGCGGCCGGAAAGCGTGAGCCTCAACGCCGGCGATCCGCTCGCGCCCAATGCCCTGTTCGCGCAGGTCGACCTTGCCACCTATCGCGGCCTCGTCATCGACTACCGGCTGAAGACCGCGAGCGGCCTGACCGTGATCGCCCGCCGTCCCTCGCCCGCGGTGGGCGGCCCCGCGCCGCTCGCGGCCGGAGAGAAGGTTCAGATGTCCTGGCGCCCCGAAGCGGGCGTCCTGGTGCCGCTCTAGGCGCCGCGTCTTTCACAAATTTCGTGCATAAGGAACAAGAACGTGTCCAAGCTTCATGACTCGCTCGTCGTCATCGACGGGCTCATCATCTCCGATTTCAGCCGGCCGGTGTTCGAGGATATGCGCAAGGGCGGGCTCACGGCCGCCAACTGCACCTGCTGCGTGTGGGAAAACTTCACGGAAACCATGCGCAACATCGCGAAATGGAAGGAAAACCTTCGCGCGAACGCCGACATCATCAGCCAGGTCTACACCACGGGCGATATCCTGCGCGCCAAGGCGGAGAACAAGACCGGCATCATCCTCGGCTGGCAGAACACCTCCGGCATCGAGGACCATATCGAATATCTGGAGCTGTTCCACGAATTGGGCGTGCGCATCATCCAGATGACGTACAATACGCAGAACTGGGTGGGCTCCGGCTGCTATGAGGGCACCGACAGCGGCCTGTCCGACTTCGGCCACGACGTGGTGGCGGAGATGAACCGGCTCGGCATTCTCTGCGATCTCTCCCATGTGGGTCCGAAGACCTCGGAGGACGTGATCCTCGCGTCCAAGCAGCGCGTCGCCTATTCCCATTGCCTGCCGTCCGGCCTCAAGGAGCACAAGCGCAACAAGAGCGACGCGCAATTGCGCTTCATCGCGGACAAGGGCGGCTTTGTCGGCGTCACCATGTTCCCGCCCTTCCTGAAGAAGGGGCCGGAGGCGAACGTGGGCGATTATGTCGAGGCAATGGAATATGTGATCAACATCGTCGGCGAGGACATCGTCGGCGTGGGCACCGATTTCACCCAGGGCTTCGGCAAGCCATTCTTCGACTGGATCACCCACGACAAGGGCTTCGGCCGCAAGCTCACCGACTTCGGCGCGGTGATCAACCCGGAAGGCTTCCGCGAGATCGGCGATTTCCCCAACCTCACCGCCGCCATGGAGCAGCGCGGCTGGCCGGCGTCGCGCATCGAGAAGGTGATGGGCGGCAACTGGCTGCAATTGCTGAAGGACGTGTGGGGCAGTTAAGCCCCGCGCGCCGCCCTTTCACCGCGCGCTGAACGAGACGAGACAAGAGACGAGAAATGGCCAAGCCGGAAATCGACATCGAGGTGGACGCGGACACCGGGCGCTGGTTCGTGGACCAGATGCCCATGATCCTGGTGCCCCAGCATTTCTACAACAACAACCACTTCGCCATCGAAGCGGCGCTGGGGGCGGAGGCGTTCGATGCGGCGCTGGCGCCGGCCGGGCACACCTCGGCCTATGTGTGGTGCAAGAAGCAGAGCGAGGTCTACGGCCTGGAAGGGGTGGACGTGTTCGCCCACTACATGAAGCGCCTCTCGCAGCGCGGATGGGGGCAGTTCTCCATCCTCGCCATCGATCCGAAGGCGGGCACGGCGACCATCCGGCTCGACCATTCCTCGTTCGTCACGGACGCGACGCGTGGGGCGGGGCGCAAGCTCTGCTACATGTTCGCGCCCTGGCTGGCCGGCGCGTTGGAATTCGTGTGCGAACAGCAGGGCGCGCCCCGCACGCTCGCATCCCGCGAGGTGCAGTGCGCCGCCGAGGGGCACGATTTCTGCTTGTTCGAGGTGACGCCGGCGGCGTGACGTCGCCGGCGAGCCGGCCGTCAACACGGAGCGGCGTCAGCCCTTTTTCTTCGGCATGGTGACGGGGGTCAGCAGGCCCTTCGTCATCAGGCTGCCGGTCGCGGCCGGGGCGGCGACTTTCACGGCCTTGGGCTTGCGGACTTCCCGGCTGCTGCGTTTCTGGGACTTGGCCATGGGGGTCTCCTGCGTTTTCAATACGCGTGTCGGAGCAAAAAAAAAGCCCCGCGACCTTGGATAAGGTGCGGGGCCCTCAGGCGCGGAGCGCCTTTTCAGGCATCATGCGGTCGCGGAAGAAACGAAGAGCCGCCAGTACATCCGTGGTCGGCGTCTTCTCATCCGCGAAACGTCGGCCGGCGGGCAGAACCGCGCCAGGCCACGCTGCAATCAGTCCAGAATGGTGAGCTTGTCGGCGGACATCTTGCCGCTCTTGCGGTCGGGGACGAGCTCGAAGCCGACCTTCTGGCCTTCCTGAAGGTCGCCGAGACCCGAGCGCTCGACGGCGCTGATATGCACGAAGGCATCGCTGCCGCCATCGTCGGGCGCGATGAATCCGAAGCCCTTTTGAGCGTTAAACCACTTCACGGTTCCCGTAGACATGGGAATCCCTCTTCATAAACATAGTGTTGCTGGCCCGCGCCAAAGGTCGCGTGCTGTCGAAATCGCATTTTCAGGCAAGAAGAGTTTTAGTTCGGCGCGGAATTTAATCGGCGCAAAGCCAAGTCATCTGGCTGTCTATCGACGAGCTGAATATAGACCCTTGTCGGGAAAACACAAGGGCAATGAAAAAATCAATCCGCAGCGCCTCCTCAAGCGGGACGCTCACAGGGCGAGGGTGCGGTAGTCGCCGGCCCAATAGGCGAGCGGGGCAGCGTCCTCCGTGACGCGGGCGCGCATCACCCGGCCGAGCAGGATCAGATGGGAATGGCGCTCGATCGCGTCCTCCAGCTCGCAATCGAACGCGGCGAGGGCATCCGCCAGCACCGGGGCGCCGGTCGCAAGCCGGGTCCAGCTCGCCCCCTCATAGCGTGCGGCCCCCTTCACGCCGCCCTTGCCGGCGAATTGCTCGGCGAGGAACTGGTGGTGTGGGCGCAGGACATTGATGGCGAAGCAGCCCCGGCGGAGGAGTTCGGACCGCGCCGAGGCGGCCTTGTTCACGCACACGATCAGGGTCGGCGGATCCACGCTGAGCGAGGAGACGGAGGTGGTGGTGAGGCCGTTCCGGCTCTCCCCCTCGCCGACGGTAAGGATGCTCGCGGCGCCGGTGAGTTTGCGCATGGCGGCGCGATAGGCGAGCGCGCCTTCGTCCGCTGCGGCACCGGGCTTGGAATCGGAATGGGCATTGGAATGGGCATTGGAATGGGCATTCATGGCGAGGCTCGGTTCGACGCCGTTCAGATGGCGTCGGCGCTCCGGCGCCGCAAGGCGGGAGGCGCGGCACGGTCCCGGTCGAGATCGGCGCAAAACTCGGCTATCACGGTGCGGCGCGCGCGGACGTGCGCGGCCGAGGAAACCGTGATGACCGCCTATTCCGATCTCTCCGCCCATTTCGATCGCATCTCCGCCTTGTCCAACGCCGTCGGCATCCTGCAATGGGACACCTCGGCCATGATGCCGAAGGGCGCCTCGGCCACCCGCGCCGAGAGCATGGCGCTGCTGCAGGTGCTGCGCCACGGCATGGTGACCGACGCGCGCATCGGCGACTGGCTCGATGGCGCCGAGGAAGACAACGCCCTCGGCGCCTGGGAGCGGGCGAACCTGCGGGAGATCCGCCGCATCTGGACCGTGGAAACCGCGCTGCCGCCGGATCTGGTGGAAGCCTCCAGCAAGGCGATCTCGGCCTGCGAGATGGCCTGGCGCCAGGCGCGCGCGGATGCCGATTTCAAGGCGCTTCTGCCCTATCTCTCCGAAGTGCTGAAGCTCCAGCGCGAGATCGGCCGCGCCAAGGGCGAAAAGCTCGGCCTGTCCGCCTATGACGCGTTGCTGAATGATTACGAGCCCGGCGGCCATTCCGCGCGCATCGACGCCCTGTTCGACGATCTCGCCGACTTCCTGCCCGGCTTCACCGAGGATGTGCTGGCGATCCAGGCCCGCCGGCCCGCCGACCGCATGCTGGAAGGGCCGTTCGCGGTGGAGGCGCAGCGCGCGCTGGGCATCCGCATGATGGGCGTGGTGGGATTCGATTTCGAGCGCGGCCGGCTCGATGTCTCTACCCATCCCTTCTGTGGCGGCGCCGACAATGACGTGCGCATCACCACCCGCTACAACGAGGCCGATTTCACGAGCGCCCTCATGGGCGTGATGCACGAGACCGGCCATGCGCTCTACGAGCAGGGCCGCCCGCAGGCCTATCTCTCCCAACCGGTGTCCATGGCGCGCGGCATGAGCGTGCACGAGAGCCAGTCGCTGCTGATGGAGATGCAGGCCTGCCGCTCGCGCGAATTCATCCGCTATGCCGCCCCGATCATGCGCGAGACCTTCGGCGGCAGCGGGCCGGGCTGGGAGGCGGATGCGCTGTGGCGGCGCTATACCCGGGTCGAGCGCGGCTTCATCCGCGTCGATGCGGACGAGGTCACCTATCCCGCCCATGTCATCCTGCGCTATCGCCTGGAAAAGGCGCTGATCGCCGACACCATGCCCTTGTCCGAATTGCCCGCCGCCTGGAACGCGGGCATGCAGGAGCTGCTTGGCGTGACCCCGCCGGATGATCGCCTGGGCTGCCTGCAGGATATCCATTGGCCGAGCGGCGGCTGGGGTTATTTCCCCACCTATACGCTCGGCGCCATGACGGCGGCGCAGGTGTTCGACGCTGCCTGCAAGTCCGACGGGGATATTCTGCCGGGCATCGGCACAGGCGATTTCGCCCCTCTGGTGGCGTGGCTGCGGGCGAACATCCACAGCCAGGGCTCGCTCTACGAGACCGACGAGCTGCTCACCCGCGCCACCGGCCGGCCGCTGGATGCCGCGGTCTTCAAGGCCCATCTCATCCGCCGCTACGCCAGCGAGGGGTAGAGCGCGGCGTCTGGACGAAAGCGCGAGCGCCATCGCCATTCCTGGTCCGGGGCGATTCCATCACAGCGCCGTCATGCACGGGCTTGTCCCGTGCATCCACGCGGTGCCGCTGGCGCCGGCTTTTCAAGGTCCGCGCGGTCGGGCCGGCGTGGATGGCCGGGACGAGCCCGGCCAGGACGAGCCCCGCCATGACAAAAAAGCACGCGTGAGGGACCGGTCAGGCCGGGCGCAGAACGAACAGGATCAGCCTGCGTCGTCGCCGTCGCGGAAGATCTCGGCATGGATCCGGCGCAGCTCGGTCTTCTGCACCTTGCCCATGGCGTTGCGCGGCAGGGCGTCCTGCACGATGACGTGCTTCGGCAATTTGTAGCGCGCGAGATCGGCGGAGAGGCCCGCCAACAGCACCGCCGGCTCCGGCGCCGGGAGGCCGGGCTTGCGCTCCACGATGGCGATCACCCCCTCGCCAAAATCGGGATGGGGCACGCCGATGACCGCGCAATCCGCCACCCCGTCGAGCCGGGCGAGGGCGGCTTCCACCTCGCGCGGATAGACATTGTAACCGCCGGAGATGATGAGGTCCTTCGACCGCCCGACGATGGTGATGCGGCCGTCTTCGTCCATGCGCGCGAGATCGCCGGTGCGGAAGAAGCCGTCCGCGGTGAAGGCCTCGGTGCTCTCCTCGGGCAAGCGCCAATAGCCGGCGAACACGTTGGGGCCCCGCAGCACCACTTCGCCCACTTCGCCGCGGGGTATCTCTTCGCCCGCCTCGCCGAAGATGCGCACCTCCACGCCCGGCATGGCATAGCCGACCGTGCCCTGGATGCGGTCGCCGATCAGCGGGTTGGAGGAGATGATCGCGGTTTCCGTGGTGCCGTAGCGCTCCAGAATGGCGTGGCCGGTGCGGTCGCGGAACGCATCGAAGGTGGCGCCCGAGAGCGGCGCCGAGCCGCTGGTGAACAGGCGCATGTGCCCGCAGAGATCGCGCGTCAGCCGGGGATCGGCCAGCAGGCGCGTGTAGAGCGTCGGCACGCCCATGAAGAGAGTGGCGCGCGGCAAAAGGTCGATCACCGGGTCGACGGCGAATTTCGGCAGGAACCACATGGGCGCGCCGGCGGCGAGCGCGCAATTGATGGCGATGAACAGGCCGTGGGCGTGGAACACCGGCAGCGCATGCAGCAGTACGTCGTCGCCCGTGATGCCCCATAGGGCATTGAGCGCTTCGGCGGCATGGATGAGATTGCCATGGGTGATCAGGGCGCCCTTGGCGCGGCCCGTTGTGCCGGAGGTGTAGAGGATGGCGGCGAGATCCTCGCGCCCGCGCGGCACGCTTTCGATCAGGGGAAATTGCGCCTCCGCCGCATCGCTCAGGCTGCCGCCGCCCGCCGCATCGAGCGTGAAGCACGCGCACGCCATCGGCAGATGGGGCGCGAGCGCGGCCATGGCGTGGGGCTGGCCGACGAACACCGTGGGCGCAGCATCACCGAGGAAGGCCGCCATCTCATGCGGCGTATAAGCCGTGTTGAGCGGCAGATAGATTGCCCCCGACTTCAGGCAGGCGAGATAGAGCGCCACCGCCGCGCCGCTCTTCTCCACCTGCGCGGCCACCCGGTCGCCTGGGACGACCCCGGCCGCGCGCAGCACCGCTGCGATGCGCCCGGCGGTGTCGGCGAGCCGCGCGCGGGTCCAGACATCGCTTTCGCCGATGGTCAATGCGGTCGCCGTGCCGGGGAGCGAGGCGGGGAAGAGGACATCGTAGAGATTGGCCGACATCGTAGCGCTCACGGCACGAGCACGATGGAGCCGGTGGTGCGCCGCGCCTCCAGTTCGCGATGCACCCGCGCGGCCTCCGCGAGGGGCGCGCTCAGCCCGATTTCAACCGTGATTGCCCCGCTGAGCAAGGCCCCGAACACGCCCTGCGCCAGGGTGAGAATGCTTTCGCGATCGGTCACGAAGGTGGCGAGCGTGGGCTTGGCGAGGAACAGCGAACCCTTCTGCGCGAGCACGCTGATATCGAGCGGCGGCACCGGGCCGCTCGCCTGGCCGAAATTCACCATCATGCCGAGCGGCCGCAGCGCATCGAGGGATCGGGCGAAGGTGTCGCGGCCGATGGAATCGAACACCGCGTTCACCCCCACACCCCCGGTGAAGGCGCGGGCCTCGGCGACGAAATCCTGTTCGCCGCTTACCACCACATGGGCGCAGCCGGAGGCGCGGGCGATCTGCGCTTTCGTGGCGGAACCCACGGTGCCGATGACCTGCGCGCCGAGATGGGTCGCCCATTGGCACAGGAAGCGCCCGACTCCGCCGGCGGCGGCATGCACCAGGATCGTGTCGCCGGCCTTCACGGGATAGATGCGGTGGATGAGATAGAAGGCGGTCGCGCCCTTCAGCAAGGCCGCGGCGGCGGTCGTGTCGTCGATGCCGTCGGGGATTTTCAGCGCCCGCCAGGCGGGGAGGATGCGCCGCTCCGCATAGGCGCCGAGCACGTTCCAATAGGCCACGCGGTCGCCCACCGCGAGGTCGCTCACGCCGGGACCCACCTCTTCGACGATGCCCGCCGCCTCCACGCCCAAGGTGGCGGGGCGGGGGATGAGATATTGGCCGGAGGTGACGGAGCGGTGGTAGGTGTCCACCAGATTGACGCCGATGGCGGTGTGCCGCAGCAGCACCTCGCCGGCGCCGGGCGCGGGAAGCGCCACATCTTCCAGCTTCAGCACGTCGGGGCCGCCGGCCTCGTGGACGCGGATCGCCTTGTTCATCTCGCCGGGCTCCGGTTGGGGCGGAAACGCCGCATCCGCGCGGGATGCGGCGGCTTGGGTCAGCTCTTCTGCGGTGCCGCCATGCGGCCCGACAGCAGGTTGAACACGCAGCTGAAGTCGCGGTCGCCATAGCCGGCGGCCACCACCATCTGGTAGATGGCGGCGGAAGCGCCGGCAAGCGGTGTCGCCGCGCCCCCCGCGCCCGCCGCCTGCTGGGAGAGGCGCATGTCCTTCAGCATCATGGCGGCGGTGAAGCCGGGCGCATAATCGCGATTGGCCGGTGAGGTCGGCACCGGGCCGGGCACCGGGCAATAGGATTGCAGCGCCCAGCAATTGCCCGACGACTTGGTGATCACGTCATAGACGATCTGATTGTCGAGCCCGAGCTTCTCGGCCAGCGTGAACACCTCGCTGATGGCCACCATGGTCATGCCGGACATCATATTGTTGCAGATCTTCAGCGCCTGCCCGAGGCCGGAATCCCCCACATGGAAGAAATTGGCGCCCATGCCTTCCAGGATCGGCAGGGCACGGGCATAGGCGGCCTTGGTGCCGCCCACCATGAAGGTGAGCCGGCCGGCCTCCGCCGCCGGCACCGCGCCGGAAACCGGGGCATCCACCATCTCGAATCCGGCGGCTGCGGCTGCCGCGCCGACCGCGCGCGCGCTGTCCACATCGATGGTGGAACTGTCGATCAGGATCGCCCCCTTGGGGGCGGTGGCGAGGATGCCGTCCGGCCCCTCGTAGACCGCGCGCACATGCTTGCCCGTGGGCACCATGGTGACGATGGCGTCGGCGCCGGCCACCGCTTCCGCGAGGCTACCGGCGGCGCGCCCGCCCGCCGCGACCAGCGCGTCACGGGCGACCTGCGAGAGATCGAAGCCGGTGACGGCATGGCCGGCCTTGATGAGGTTTGCGCTCATGGGCCGGCCCATATTGCCGAGCCCGATGAAGGTGACGTTTGGCATTTCAACTCCCCTAGAGCGTGTTTGCGGCTGCGCGGCCGCATGTTCTTTCTGCCGTTCTTGCCTGCCACTCAGGCCCGCCTCGTGCCGGGCATCCACGCGGTTGCGCTTATGTCGCCCCGGACAGGCTTTCATGCCGCCGGACGTCGATGGCCGGGACATGCCCGGCCATGACAGTGTGGCAAATGCTTACTTCTTGACCAGCGGGCACTTGCTTTCCGACAGCGGCATGGTGGCCTCGGCGGCGGGAATGGTGCGCAGGATCTTGTAATAATCCCAGGGGTATTTGGACTCGCTCGGATCCTTCACCTGGATCAGATACATGTCGTGCTCCATGCGGCCGTCGGCGCGGACCTTGCCGTTTGTGACGAAGAAATCGTTCACCGGCATCTCGCGCATCTTCTCGGCGACCACTTTGCCGTCGTCGCTGTTCGCCGCCTGCATGGCTTTGAGATAATGCAGCACCGAGGAATAGACGCCGGCCTGGATCATGTCCGGCATGCGGCCGGTTTTCTTCATGTAGCGCGCGCCGAAGGCGCGGCTGGCGTCGTTGCGGTCCCAATAATAGGCGGTGGTGGCGATCAGGCCCTTGGCGGCCTTGAGGCCGAGGGCGTTGACGTCGCTGATCATGATGGCGAGACCCACCAGGCGCTGGCCGCCGTCGGTGATGCCGAATTCGGCGGCCTGCTTAATAGAATTGATGGTGTCCATGCCGCCATTGGCGAGGCCGATGATCTGCGCCTTCGAGCCCTGCGCCTGCAGCAGGAAGGAGGAGAAGTCCGCAGCCCCGGTGGGATAGCGCACCTGGCCCAACACCGTGCCGCCGCCGGCGGTGACGGTCTTTGAGATGTCGGCCGACATCTGGTGGCCGAACGCATAGTCGACGACCACCAGATACCAGCTCTTGCCGCCGTCCTGCAGCACTGCGCGGGCGGTGCCCACGGCTTGGGAATAAGTATCCCATGGCCAGTGGAAGCCGGTGGGGGAGCAATCCTCATTGGTGAGGCGCGTGGTGGCGGGCCCGGAGGCGAGGGTGATCCTGCCGCGCTCCTTGGCCATGCCCTGCACCGCCAGCGCGACCGCCGAATTGGTCAAATCGGCGATGGCGAGGACATTCTCCTCGTCGAACCATTTGCGCGCGGTGGCGGCGCCCACGTCGGTCTTGTTCTGATGGTCGGCGGAGAGAATTTCGATGGGCCGTCCAAGCACCTTGCCGCCGAAATCCTCGACCGCCATCTTCGCGGCCTCAACCGAGCCGACGCCGCCGAACTCGCTGTAGAGCCCGGACTGGTCGTTCAGCACGCCGATGCGGACAGGGCCGTCGGCGGCCTGGGCCGCGGTGAGGGCAAGCAGCGACGTCGCTGCGAGCCCGGCGATCACTCCAAGGCGCATGGTTCATCCTCCCAGTTTTTCGGGCGTGACGATGGTCCGCCCGTTTCATTTCCACCCTTGGCCGCCGGCCTCTTGCGAACCGTGCGGCGCGTTGCGTTGTCCAAGCGCCCGGTTAATCCGAGGTCGCGGGCGTCACATCCTCGAAGCGGGGCGGCCGCCTTTTTGCCCCGGCGCGCTCACCCTCGCGCGCTGCGTCCGGCACCAGGCGCCCCGCCACGGCCGCGCCGAAGCTTGGCCGACGGGTGCCGGACAGAAGCACCGCCGCTTGGGCGAGTTCCTCGCCCCGGACGCGATGGTCCTGGGGCGGGTGCTTGAGGCGGATGCGCATTTTCGCCCCCGCGCGGGAAAGCCGCGTCTGGGCGCCATCGTCGTGGCGTTGAAGGCAGGAAAGGTCGGGTCGTTGCCCGTTGGCGTCGGTCATTGCCTCATTTTTGATTTCAAAAAAAATATCAGTCAATATAAAAAAAATATGTAGCTTTGCCCCCGGAATATCAGCCTTGCATCCCGGCGGGGCGGGCGAGACAACACGCAAGGACGACGCGACGTGAGGGGCGAACCCGCAGTGCAGAAGATCAACCGGACCGGAGAGATCGCGAAATGGATCCGGGGCGAGATCGAGTCCGGCGCCCTGCCTCCCGGCGCCCGGCTGGAGGAGCGGCCCCTCTCCGAGCGGTTCGGCGTATCCAAGACGCCGGTGCGCGAGGCGCTGATCCAGCTCGCCTCCCTCGGCCTTGTGGACCTGCGCCAACGACGTGGCGCCACCGTCACCGTGCTCAGCGTGGAGCAGGTGGTCTCCATGTTCGAGGTGATGACCGAGATGGAGGGCATGGCCGCCAAGCTTGCAGCGAGCCGCATGCCGCCCGAGGAGCGCAAGGCGCTCGCCGAAATTCACGCGGAAAGCGCTGAATTTGTCGCGAACGGAGATTCGTCCGCATACGATCTGGCGAATACGCGGTTACATGAGCGAATTTACCGCGGAACATGCAACGAATACCTTGAGTTCAACATCAAGGATATGCGGGCGCGGCTGCGGGTGTACCGCCGCTATCCGTTCCAGAAGCCGGGGCGCATCGCGCAATCCCATGCCGATCACGCCCAGATCGTGGACGCAATCCTGCGCGGCGAGGGCGCCACCGCCAGTCGCGTTATGCATGAGCATATTACCACCGGCGGCCGCGTGTTCGCCGATCTGGTCGCCCAGATGCCCCGAGCGTGGGATCCAGGTTGATCTGCAAGGCTTTGTTATAGAATGGAAATCCGGCGTCACGCCGGAGCGGGGCGCAAGCTTCGCGATTCAAGGGAGGACCATATGAATACGGGCGAAAAGACCCTCACCGGCGCGCAGCTTCAGCGCCACCCCATGCTGATCGGCGGCGAATGGGTCTGGGCGCAATCGGGCCAGACCCTCACCGTCGAGAACCCGGCCCGGCGTGAAATCTTCGCCGAAGTGCCCCGGGGCGAGGCCGCGGATGTCGATCTCGCTGTCGATAAGGCATTGGAATCGTTCGTGTCCTGGCGCAAGGTTCCGCCGCGTGAGCGGGGCCGGATGCTGATGAAGATCGCCGACGGCATCGACGCCCGGCACGAGGAGATCGCCCGCGCCATCGCCACCGAGACCGGCAACGCCCTGCGCACCCAGGCTCGTCCCGAGACCAAGGCGGCGGCGGAGATGTTCCGCTATTTCGGCGGCCTTTCGGGCGAGCTGAAGGGCGAGACCTTGCCTTTTTCCGACGACCTGCTCAGCTACACCCAGCGCGAGCCGCTCGGCGTCGTTGCCGCCGTAATCCCTTGGAATGCCCCGTTTTTGCTGGCGGCCGTGAAGATCGCGCCGGCGCTTTGCGCGGGCAACACCATGGTGATGAAGACCGCCGAGGACGCCCCGCTGGCGGTGCTGATGCTGGCTGAAATCTGCGCCGAGCATCTGCCGCCCGGCGTGGTCAACATGCTCACCGGAACGGGTGCCGAATGCGGCGCGCCGCTGATCAACCATCCGAAGGTGGCGAAGCTGTCCTTCACCGGCTCGACGGCTGTCGGCAAGCTGGTGATGGAGGCGGCGGCAAAGCGAATTCTTCCGGTTTCCCTGGAACTTGGCGGCAAGAGCCCGTCCATCGTGTTCCCGGATGCGGACGAGGATTGGGTGGTGGACGGCATCATCGCCGCCATGCGCTTCACGCGGCAGAGCCAATCCTGCACCGCCGGCTCGCGGCTGTTTCTGCATCGTTCGATCTATGACGGCTTCCTGGAGCGGCTCGCCGAAAAGGCCGGCAAGCTGCGGCTCGGGGACCCGCTGGCGGAAGACACCGACATCGGCGCCATCATTAATGAGAAGCAATTCAGCAAGGTCCGCGGCTATGTGGAGGAAGGCCTGCGCCAGAAGGGTTCGCGCCTTGTCATGGGCGGCCTGCCGGATACCGAGGGGCCGTTGAGCGAAGGCTATTTCATGCGCCCCACCGCGTTTGCCCAGGCGGAAAACGACTGGCGGCTGGCGCGGGAAGAAATCTTCGGGCCGGTGCTGGTGGCGATCCCGTGGGAGGACGAGGCCGAGGTCGTGAAGATGGCCAATGACAGCCATTACGGGCTCGCCGCCTACATCTGGACCCACGACATCGGCAAGGCGCTGCGCACCGCGCGCGATGTGGAAGCCGGCTGGGTGCAGATCAACCAGGGAGCGGGCCAGCTTCCCGGCCACTCCTATGGTGGCTACAAGCAAAGCGGTCTTGGCCGGGAATTCTCTCTTTCCGCCATGCTGGACAGCTTCACCCAGAGCAAGAACATCACCGTGAACCTGACCCGCTGAACCTAGGCGGGGCGGGCGGCTTCGCTGACCTGGGCCTTCAATTCCCTGATGAAGGCATCCACCAGCGGCTGCTCGCCCTTCAGCCGCCGCGTCGCGACGAAATGCGCGGATTCAAACCCGTAGCTCTCGGGTTTCAAAGCCCGCATCTCGCCGCGCCGCGCCCAGTCGTCGCCGATGTGGCGCGGCAGGTAGCCGATGAAATGACCTGAGAGAATCATCATGACCTGCGCCTCCATATGCATGATGGAAGCACTCGCGCGCGGGTGGTTCACCCGATAGAGGTCGTCGAGGTGGCGATAGCGCCGCACCGAAAACAGCGCCGCCTCGATCTGCGCATGCTGTACCTGCCGCCCGGGCACGTCGAACAGCGCGTGCCCCTTGCCGCAATAGAGCGCATGGGGCTCGCGATGCAGGGGAATGTAGGTGACGCCCGGCGCCTTCTGAGAGAACGGCCCCACCACGATATCGCGGGCGCCGTCCATCAATTCCTGCTCCAGCACCAGCGGCGTGCCCAGTTCGAGGTCCACGAAGACCTCGGAGGCATAGTCCATATAACGCGCGAGGGCGGTCTGAAGGCCGAGCTTGGGATTGGTCACCACCCCGTCCACGATGCCGAGCCGCAGCCGCCCGACGAGGGTGCGCTGGTCGCGGCCGATGCGGCCGTGGAACGCGTCGATATCCGCGAACAATTGCTTGGCGGCGGCGAAGGTGGATTCGCCGAACGGGGTGAGACGGAAGCCGGCGCGCCCGCGCTCGCACAATTGCCCGCCGAGCTTGCGCTCCAACGCCGCCAGATGGGTGGAGAGGGTCGATTGGGAGAGGTTGAGGGTGATTTGCGCGTCGGCAAAGCCGCCCGCCTCGGTCAAGGCCACGAACACCCGCAGCAGGCGCAGGTCGATATTATCCAGGCGCCGCATGGCTTTCTCCCCGTCCCTTACCTCACATCTAGAATTCTCGATGTGAGGTTTCAATAAAAACGATTTTTCCGGATGTGAATATGCCGGAGCATGAGCCGACCTTCCAAGGAGCGACCGCCATGAGGCATAGAGATCGCATTGCCGCTTTCGCCGTTCTGGGCCTGCTGGCCCTTTCGGCGCCGGCTTCCGCCGCAGACAAGATCCGGGTTCTCGCGCCCACCTGGCCCGGCTTCGCGCCGGTGTTCGTGGCCATGGACAAGGGCTATTTCAAAGCCCAGGGCCTCGATGTGGACATGCGGTTCGAGGATGACCGCTCGAACGTCATGGCCGCCATGGCGCGCGGCGACATCGAAGTCGACATGCGCACCGTGGGCGAACACCAGGGCCGCCCGCGCGATGCCTCCACCCCCGGCATCATCATCGGCACCATCGACAAGTCGGTGGGCGGCGACGGCGTGATCGCGGACGGGTCGATTTCCTCCGTCGCCGCGCTGAAAGGCAAGACCGTGGCCTCCGAGGTCAACATTCCCGGCCGCCTGCTGCTGCAACTGGCGCTGAAGAAGGAGGGCCTGACCCTCAAGGATCTCAAGCTCAAGGAGATCGCGACTGCCGACACGGTGGCGGTGTTCGCCGACCCGTCGATCATGGCCATCGCCACCTATGAGCCGGTCATGTCGCAGGCGATCACGGCCAACGCCAACCGCAAGGGCAAGGTGCTGATCTCTTCCAAGGACAGCGATATCATCGTCGATATTATCGCGGTGCGTCAGGACGACCTGAAGTCGAATCCGAAGAAGTATCAGGCTTTCCTGAAGGGGATCTATCAGGCGGTGGATCTCTACAAGAAAGACCCTGCGGAATTCATCAGGCTCGCCGCGCCGCACTTCAATTTGAGTGAAGCGGAGGTGAAGGACATTCTCGACACCTCGCTCGCTTATACCTCGCTTGCCGACGCCGAGGCCTATATCGGTACGGCCGGCAAGCCGGGCACGCTCTATGGCATCTTCAATACGGTGATGGAGCTGAATCTGGAGAATGGTGCCGCCGACACCAAGCTCGACCCCGCCCAGCAGATCGACCCTTCGGTGGTGTCCGCAATCGCGGGGACGAAGTGAGCGAGCCTGCCGCATCCTCCTCATCGCCGGCGCAGGCCGGCGGTGATCCTGGCGCGCCATCGAGCGGCGCGCCGGCGATGGGCGGCGGGTTCGTGCTGCGCGACCTGTTTCGCCTGCGCGCGCCCCTGCCGCGTTCGGTCTCCGCGACGATCGCGATAAGCGCCAGTCTGCTGCTGTTGTTGGTGTGGGAAGGGGTCGCACGGCTCGGCCTCACCAGCCCGCTGTTCTTCCCCGCCCCGAGCGCCATTCTTGCCGCCATGGGGCGCATGTTCGCGGACCAGCATCTCGCGTGGAATGCCTGGGTTTCGATACTGCGGGTGTGGAGCGCGTTCCTGCTGGCGGCGGTGATGGCCATTCCCATTGGCATGTTGATGAGCGCCTATCGCCCCATCGGTGCCGCGCTCGAACCGATCGTGGATTTCATCCGCTATCTGCCGGTGCCCGCCTTGGTGCCGCTCTCCATCATCTGGTTCGGCGTGGGCGAGGAGACCAAGATCTTCCTGCTCTGGCTCGGCACCTTCTTTCAACTCGTGCTGCTGGTTTCCGACGACATGCGGCGGGTGCCGCAGGAATATATCGAGATCGCCTATACGGTCGGCGCAAAGCCCGCGCAGGTGCTGAAGGATGTCGCCTTCCGCGCCATGCTGCCGGGGCTGGTGGACAATCTGCGCATCACGCTCGGCTGGTGCTGGACCTATCTGATCATCGCCGAGATCGTCGCGGCGGACAGCGGGCTCGGCTTCGTGATCTGGGCGGCGCGCCGCTACATGAAGACGCCGGAGGTGATGGCCGGGGTGTTCCTCATCGGCATCATCGGCCTTCTCACCGACCAATTGCTGCGCGCCGTCCACCGCCGCGCCTTCCGCTATCTGTGAGGGCAGGCGGATGACGGCTCATCTCACCTTCACGAACGTCACCAAGCATTTCGGCAAGGTCGAGGTGGTGGCGACGCCGTTCAACCTCGCCATCGCCCGCAACGAGTTCGTGGTGTTCCTCGGTCCCTCGGGCTGCGGCAAGACCACCTTGATGCGCATGATCGGCGGGCTCGATACGCCGAGCACCGGGGACATTCGCCTCGATGGCGCACCCGTGGGCGGCCCGGACTGGCGGCGCGGCATGGTGTTCCAGTCCTATTCCTCCTTTCCCTGGCTGACAGTGGCGGAAAACGTCGCCTTCGGCATGCGCTACCGCACCGATCTGTCGGAGGAAGAGAAGCTGGGCCGGCGGGATCATTATCTCGATCTGGTCGGGCTTTACGAATTCTCAGACACCTATCCCAACCGCGTCTCCGGCGGCATGCGCCAGCGCATCGCCATCGCCCGCACGCTGGCGGCCGGCTCCGACGTGCTGCTGATGGACGAGCCGTTCGGCGCCCTCGATGCCCAGCGGCGCGAGCAATTGCAGGGCGAGTTGCGGCGCATCCAGCGGCGTGATGCCAAGACCGTGGTGTTCGTGACCCACGATGTTGAGGAAGCCGCCTTCCTTGCCGACCGGGTGATTGTTTTCTCCAAACGCCCGGCGCGCATCATGGCGGAAATCGACGTGCGGACGCGCCTTGGCGAGGACCGCACGCTGGAGATGCGCGACGGGGCGGATTTCTTCGCCTTGCGCAATGAGATGCTGCACCTGGTGCGGGCAAGCGCGGGGGAAGAGCCATGATGGCGGGCGGATTGCTCGGCGGCCTCGCGGGGCGCGCGGTGTTGGTCACGGGTTCGAGCCGGGGCATCGGTCACGGCATCGCCCGGGCCTTCGCAGCGGCGGGGGCGGATCTGCACATGCTGGCGGAGGATGACGCAATCTTCGAGGCGGCCGAGCGGCTCGGCGCGCGCGGCCACAAGGCGGACATCACGCGCACCGCCGATCTCGAAGCCGTGGCGCAGGAGATCGCCCATCTCGATGTGCTGGTGAACAATGCCGGCCTGGAGCTGGTGACGCCCCTCGACGACCCGAGCGCGGAGAACGAGCTGCGCTTCCGCCGCGTGGTGGAAATCAATGTGACGGGGACATTCCTCGCCACCCGCGCCTTCGCGCCGAAGCTCTCCCACGGCGGGCGCATCATCAACACCGCCTCCATCTGGTCGCGCACCGCCGAGCCGCTGTTCGGCGCCTATGTGGCGTCCAAGCACGCGGTGATCGGCCTGACCAAGACCTTCGCCAAAGAACTGGGTCCGCGCGGCATCAATGTGAATGCGGTGTGTCCCGGCTGGGTGCGCACGGACGCTTCGCTGCGCTCGCTGCGCGCCATGGCCGAGCGCACCGGACGGCCGGAGGACGACCTGCTGCGCGAGATCGTCGCCGTCCAGGCGCTGCCGGGCTTCATGGACCCGGACGATGTGGCCGGCACCTATCTGTTCCTGGCCTCCGATCTCGCCGCGAACATCACCGGCCAGAGCCTCGGGGTCGATCGTGGAGAAGCACCGTGGTGAACCCCTCTGATCCCTCCCCGCACCAGGGCCTGCGCATCGTCGTCACCGGCGCGGCGAGCGGCATCGGCCGCGCCTGCGCGAACCGGCTGGCGGCGGGCGGCGCGCATGTGGTCGGGTTCGACATCCAGCCGGCGGAAAGTGGCGCTTGGCACCCCCTCGCCGTGGATCTCACCGACGAGGCGGCTGTGGTCGCGGCGATGGATGCGGCGGCGGCGCATCTGCGCGGGCTCGACGTGATCGTGAACTGTGCCGGGCTGGATCTCGAAAGCCCGCTCTGCGCCTTCGATTTCTCAGCCTTCGAGAAGATGCTGGCGGTGAACGTGCGCGGCACCATCGTGATGGCGCGGGAGGCCGCGCGGCTTTTCGGCGAACACGGGCGCATCATCAATATCGCGTCCGAGCTCGGCTATCTCGGCCGGCAGGGCGCCTCCGGCTATTGCGCCACCAAGGGCGCGATCCTTGCACTCACACGTTCCTGGGCGCGCGAGCTGGCCCCGCGCATCCTGGTGAACGCGGTGGCGCCAGGGCCGGTGGATACGCCCTTGCTCAATTTCGCCGGCATGGACGCGGCCCAGCAGGCGCTGGAAACCAACAATCCGCTGCGCCGCATCGGCCGGCCGGAGGAGGTGGCCGAGGCGGTCGCCTTCCTCGCCTCCCGCCACACCCATTTCATCACCGGCCAATGCATCAGCGTCGATGGCGGCGCGGCCATGCACTGAGGGAACATAAGATGGTCGACAGCGTCTACATGGCCGAATTGAGCTGGCCGCAATATCAGGCCAAGATCGCCGCCGGGGCGACGGTGTTCATTCCCCTCGGCACCACCGAGCAGCACGGCCCGCATCTGCCGCTGAACGTGGACGTGGTGCTGCCCACCGCCGTGTGCGCGCGGGTGGCGGCGCAGATCGGCGGCATCGTCGCGCCGGCGATCCCCTATGGCTACAAGTCCCAGCCCCGCTCCGGCGGCGGCGAGGCTTTTCCCGGCACCACGAGTCTCGATGCCTACACCTTCGCTTTGGTGCTCCGCGACGTCATCCGCGCCCTCGGTGCCGATGGTGTGCGGCGCATCGTGGTGGTGAACGGCCATTACGAGAACATGTGGCCCGGCGTCGAGGGCGTGGATCTCGGACTGCGCGAACTGCGCCGCGACGGCATCACCGGCATGCAGCTGATGCGCCTGGAATATTGGGATTTTGCCCGGCGCGAGACGCTGGAGCGCCTGTTCCCCGACGGCTTCCCCGGCATCGACCTGGAGCATGCGAGCCTGCTGGAGACCTCGCTCATGCTCCTCGTGCGCCCGGAACTGGTGGAGATGGAGAAGGTGCCGTCCGACGGACCGGCGCAATTCCCCACCTATGACATGCACCCGGTGCCGAAAGGCTTCGTGCCGGCGTCCGGCGTGCTCGCCGTGGCGCACGGCTCCGCCGCCGAAAAGGGCCAGTGGCTGATGGACGATTATGTCGCCGGCATCAGCGCCGCCGTGCGCAAGGAATTCAATCTCTGACGGCGCGGGCACAGCCCGCTTGAGCCAGATGGCAGGTTTTTCATGGTTGGAAAGTTCGAGCCGGCGGATTCCGGCAGCATCCCGCGTTTCGCCGGCATCGCCACCTTCATGCGGCTGCCGCAGGCCGAGCCGGCCGAGGTGGACATCGCCATTGTCGGCGTGCCGTTCGACGGCGGCGTGACCAATCGCGCCGGCACGCGGCACGGCCCGCGCGAATTGCGCAACCAGTCCAGCCTGACGCGCCGGGTGCACCATGTCACCGGCGTTTCGCCCTACGACCAGGCGCGCATCGCCGATTGCGGCGACGCGCCGGTCGACCCGCTCGACCTCATGAAGACCTTGAAGCTCGTCGGCGATTTCTATGCCGGCGTGCGCACCGCCGGCGCGGTGCCGCTTTCGGGCGGCGGCGATCATCTGATGACGCTGCCCATCCTGCGCGGGCTGGTGCATGAGGGGCCGGTGGGCGTGGTGCAGTTCGACGCCCATTCCGACACCTATGACGGCTTTTTCGGCGGCAATCCCTACAACCACGGCACGCCGTTCCGCCGCGCCATCGAGGAGGGGCTGATCGACCCGAAGCGCTTCGTTCAGATCGGCCTGCGCGGGGCGATCTCGGATGCCTCGAACTTCGATTTCGCCAAGGCGTGCGGCATCCGCATGATCTTCATGGAGGAATTCATCACGCGCGGGCCGCAGGACGTGATGGACGAGGTCCATGCCATCCTTGGCGAACAGTCGGCCTATGTGACGTTCGACATCGACAGCCTCGATCCCTCCTTCGCGCCGGGCACCGGCACGCCGGAGATCGGCGGCTTCACCACCCGCGAGGCGCAGCACATGGTGCGGGCGCTGGCGGGGCTCAATCTGATCGGCGCGGACCTCGTGGAGGTGTCGCCGCCGTTCGACCCGTCCGGCCTCACGGCCCTGACGGGCGCCAGTATCATGTTCGAGCTTTTGTGTGTGCTGGCGAATGCGGTCGCGGAGCGGCGCGGCGCGCCCGCCGCCGCAGCCACACTCTAAGGAAAATCCCATGGCCCATGGATATGAAAGCGGGCGGCTCGATCTGCCCTTCGTCGGCATCTGCACCTTCGGCAAATATCCGCTGTGCCTGGATTGGGACAAGCTGGAGGCCGATGTCGCCATTCTCGGCGCGCCGTTCGACCTCGGCACCCAATGGCGCTCCGGCGCCCGCTCGGGCCCGCGGGCGATCCGCGACGCGTCGACCCTGTTCGCCTTCGGCCATTCCGGCGCCTATGACCATGAGGACGACGTGGTCTATCTGCCCGCCGGGGCGGCGCGCATCGTGGACATGGGCGATGCCGACATGATCCACACCGACACCGCCCAGAGCCACGCCAATATCGAAGCCGGCGTGCGGGCGATCCTCAAGGCGGGCGCGCTGCCGGTGGTGCTCGGCGGCGATCATTCCATCAACATCCCCTGCGTCGCCGCCTTTTCTGACGAGGCGCCGGTGCATCTGGTGCAGTTCGACGCGCATCTGGATTTCGTCGACGAGCGGCACGGCGTGCGCAACGGCCACGGCAGCCCCATGCGCCGCGCCGCCGAGCGACCCCACGTTACCGGCCTGACCCAGCTCGGCATCCGCAACGTCTCCTCCACCGCGCGCGAGGGCTATGAGGATGCCCGCCGCATGGGCAGCGACATCCTGAGCGTGCGGCAGATCCGCAAGCTCGGAACCGAGGCGGTGCTGGCGCGCATCCCGGCGGGCGCGCGCTATTATGTGAGCATCGACATCGACGGCTTCGACCCCTCCATCGCGCCGGGCACCGGCACGCCCAGCCATGGCGGCTTCGCCTATTACGAGGTGCTGGAGCTGCTGGACGGCCTCGCCAAGCGGGGCACCATCGTCGGCGTCGACCTGGTGGAGGTGGCCCGCGAATATGATCCGGCAGGCGTCACCGCCATCCTCGCCGCCCAGATTCTGCTGAATCTCATCGGCCGCATCCTGCACCAGCGCGGCCGCTGAGTTCAGGCTGCCCGTGCGCCCATGAGCTTGTCGGCAATCATCTCGCCGATGGGCAAGGCGGCGGTGGCGGCGGGTGAGGGCGCGTTGCAGACATGCAGCGAGCGCGGCGTCTGCTCGAACAGGAAGTCGTGCACCAGCGTGCCGTCGGCGAGCACCGCCTGAGCGCGGATGCCGGCTTCATAGGGCTGAAGGTCCGCCATGGTCAGGTCCGGGCAATATTTGCGGCATTGCTCCAGATAGCCCGCGGGCATGAGGGAGTTCTTCAGTTCCTTGATCGCGGCGCCCGGATTGTTGGCGAGCGTGCGCCAGAAGCCGGGAAAGGTGAGAGTATCCGCAAGGTCTGCGGCATTCACCGAGAGCTTGGGATAGCCCTCGCGCGCCATGCCCAGTACCGCATTGGGGCCGACCGTTACCGAGCCGTCGATCATGCGGGTGAGGTGGATGCCGAGGAACGGCAAGGTGGGGTCCGGCACCGGATAGATCAGGTGCTTGACGATGGCATTGCGGCTCGGCGGCAGGCGATAATATTCCCCCCGGAACGGCACGATGCGGTGGGTGACCTTCAGCCCGGCAAGGCGCGCGATGCGGTCGGATTGCAAGCCGGCGCAGGCCACCAGCATCTTGCTGCGATGGGTGACGCCGCCGCTGCGCACCTCCACGTCTTCCGCCCCCTCGCGGATCGCATCCACCTTCGCACCCAGCAGGATGGTGCCTCCGGCGGCCTCGATCTCGCGGGCGAGCGCGGCGCAGACCTGCTTGTAATCGACGATGCCCGTGGAGGGCACGAACAGCGCGCCGATGCCGGTGATATTGGGTTCGCGCCGCCGCAGCTCGGCGCCGTCCAGGCGCTCCACTTCCACGCCGTTTGAGGCGGCGCGCTGGTAGAGCGCATCCATGCGCGCCAGTTCCTCGGCGTCGGTTGCGACCAGCAGCTTGCCGCAGGTTTCAAAGGCGATGTTGTGGGCGCGGCAGAAATCCTTGGTCGCCTGGGCGCCGACGCGGCACAGCTCGGCCTTGAAGCTGCCGGGGGCGTAATAAATGCCGGCATGGATGACGCCGCTGTTGTGCCCGGTCTGGTGGCGCGCGAGGCCGCCTTCCTTCTCCAGCAGCAGCACGCCCGCGCCGGGCTGGCGGCGCAGGATTTCCCGCGCCGTCGAGAGGCCGACGATGCCGCCGCCGATGATGATGAAATCATAGAGCATGATGCTCTTTTCCTCCCACAAGTCCGGGCTGCGAAGCGCCCGTGTTTTTCCGGCGGTGTGTCCCGCCGGCTTTTGGCGTGTCTCAGGGCGCCAGCACGCGGATCGGCGCGCCGCGCTGCCAGGCGGCGATGTCTTCGACGATCTGCGGGAAGGCCGTGCGATAGGTGTTTTCCGTAACATAGCCGATGTGCGGCGTCGCCAGCACATTGGGCAAAAATCGGAACGGATGATCCACCGCCAGCGGCTCGGTGTCGAACACGTCGAGCGCGGCGCCGGCAATCCGCCGCTGCATCAGCGCGTCCACCAGGGCCGGCTCGGAAACGATCGGCCCGCGCGAGGTGTTCACCAGGAAGGCGGAGGGCTTCATCCGGCCGAGCTCCGCCGCGCCGACGAGATCCTGGGTGCGGGCGCCGAGCTTCAGATGGATGGTGAGCACGTCGGCGCGGGCGAACAATTCGTCCTTCTCCACCCGCTCCACGCCGCACTCGGCCGCCCGCTCGGCGGTGAGATTCTGGCTCCAGGCGATGACCTTCATGCCGAAGGCCTGGCCGAACTTCGCCACCTCCGCGCCGATGCGGCCGAGGCCGAGCACGCCGAGCGTCTTGCCCGCGATATCCATCCCGAGGCCCACTTGCCAGCCACCGGCGCGCACGGAAGCTGCCTCAAGGTGCAGGCCGCGCGTGACCGCCAGCACCAGCGCCCAGGTAAGCGCGGGGGTCGCATGGGGCTCGCCGCCGGCGGTCCCGCTCACGACGATGCCGCGCGCCTGCGCCGCCGCGATATCAATGGAGGCATTCCACAGGCCGATGGTGGTGATGAGCTTGAGGTTCGGCAGCCGGGCGATCAGCGCCGCGTCCACCGGCGTACGCTCGCGCGTGAGGACCAGCGCGTCGAAGGGCTGGAGGCGGGCCGCGAGGCGGTCCGGGTCGGCCACGTGATCGTGGAAGAAGACCGCTTCGGCATTGGGCTTCAGCGTGTCCCAATCGGCCATGGCAGCGGCCACATTCTGGTAATCGTCGAGGACGGCGACGCGGGCGGGGGCGGGTTCTGTCATTGAAATGCTCGCTATCGGGCGCATGTGTTGCGGATGCCCTTGATCCGGCTTCGAGGCTAAAATGGCAATCTCTGTCCTTGAATCGGATCGCGCCGGGACCGTCGCGGTTTTCCGCCCTTCCCCCACCCGCCAGCCAGGAGGTCCCCATGACCGCCCAAGCCAATCTCAATGCCCGCATCGGCGAGGTGACGCAGCGCATTGTTGAGCGCAGCCGCGACAGCCGCGGGCGCTATCTGGACCGTATCGCCGCCGCCGGAGAGGCCGGCCCCCGCCGCCGGGCGCTCGGATGCGCCAACCAGGCCCATGGATTTGCCGCCTGCCTGCCCGGCGACAAGGCCGAGCTGCGCACCGGCGAGGGCGGAAATCTCGCGATTGTGACCGCCTATAACGACATGCTCAGCGCCCACCAGCCCTATGAGCGCTTCCCCGAGCTCATCCGGGAAGCCGCCCGCGACGTGGGCGGGGTGGCGCAGGTGGCGGGCGGGGTGCCGGCCATGTGCGACGGCGTCACCCAGGGCGAAGCGGGCATGGAACTGTCCCTGTTCTCCCGCGAGGTGATCGCCCTCTCCACCGCAGTGGCGCTCTCGCACCAGACCTTCGATGCCGCCGTGTTCCTCGGCATCTGCGACAAGATCGTGCCGGGCCTGATCATCGGCGCGCTCTCGTTCGGCCACCTGCCGGCGGTGTTCATCCCGAGCGGTCCCATGACCTCGGGCCTGCCGAATGACGAGAAATCCCGCATCCGCCAATTGTTCGCGGAAGGAAAGATCGGCCGCGACGCGCTTCTGGAGGCGGAGTCCAAGTCCTACCATGGCCCCGGCACCTGCACCTTCTACGGCACCGCCAACACCAACCAGATGATGATGGAGATCATGGGCGTGCATTTGCCCGGCGCCTCCTTCGTCAATCCTAACACGCCGCTGCGCGACGCGCTGACGCGGGAGGGCACCAAGCGGGCGCTCGCCAATAGCGCGCTCGGCAATCACTACACCCCGCTCGGACGGATGCTGGACGAGAAGGCGTTCGTGAACGGCGTGGTCGGCCTCCATGCCACCGGCGGCTCCACCAACCACACGCTCCATATCGTCGCCATGGCGGCGGCAGCGGGCATCGTGCTGACCTGGAACGACTTTTCCGATCTCGCGGACGTGGTGCCGCTGCTCACCCGCGTCTATCCCAACGGCAAGGCGGACGTGAACCATTTCCATGCCGCCGGCGGCATGGGCTTCGTCATCCGCGAACTGCTCTCCGCCGGACTTCTGCACGAGGATGTGGAGACCGTGTGGGGCACCGGGCTTTCCGGCTATACGGCCGAGCCGGGCCTGGACGAAAACGGCGCCCTGATTTGGCGCGACGCGACTGCGGCAAGTGGCGACGAGGCGGTGCTTCGCCCGGTTGCCGGCGCCTTCCAGCCCACCGGGGGGCTGAAGGTGCTGGACGGTAATCTCGGGCGCGCGGTCATCAAGACCTCGGCGGTGGCGCCGGAGCGGCACGTCATCGAGGCGCCGGCCCGCGTGTTCCATTCCCAGGAGGCGCTGCAGGCGGCGTTCAAGGCCGGTAGCCTCACGGGGGATTTCGTCGCCGTGGTGCGCTTCCAGGGGCCCAAGGCCAACGGCATGCCGGAATTGCACAAGCTGCTGCCGCCGCTCGGCGTGTTGCAGGATCGCGGGCAGAAGGTGGCGCTGGTGACTGACGGGCGCATGTCCGGCGCCTCGGGCAAGGTGCCCTCGGCCATCCACGTGACGCCGGAGGCGGCGGCCGGCGGGCCGATCGGCAAGATCCGCGATGGCGACCTGGTGCGCGTCGACGGGGTCGCCGGGCATCTCACCGTGCTGGTGGATGCGGACGAATGGGCCGCCCGCGCTCAGGCGGAGGAGGACCTTTCCGCCTCCCACGTCAATGTGGGCCGGGAATTGTTCGCGCCGTTCCGAAATGCGGTTGGGACGGCGGATACCGGGGCGAGCATCTTTTCGCTCACCGCGGCCTGACGAAACCAAGGCATTGCAAAGGTTTCGCGTCCGAGATGTTTCACGTGAAACACCCAGAGCCACGGACGAACACCGGATTCCCGTGAATGAAACCTGCGATGACGCTCGATTTACGTGAATTTCGTCGCCGAATTCCATGCAGACTTCGGCGACGAACGCATTTCGCCCACGGACCAGCGATTTATCCCTTCGCCTGCGCCTCCAGCTTCGCGTCGAAGGCGAGCACCGCGTTCAGCAGCACGGCCGCGCCGGCGGCGCAATCGGCGGGGGAGGTGTCTTCCGCCTCATTGTGGCTGATGCCGTCCTTGCAGGGCACGAACACCATGGTGGCCGGCGCCACGCGGGCCACATAGGCGGCGTCGTGCCCGGCGCCCGAGACGATGTCGCGATGCCCGTAGCCGAGCGTCTCCGCCGCCGCGCGGATGGTGGAGACCAGGGTCTCGTCGAAATGCACCGGCGGCGCGTTCAGGATGCAGTCGAGTTGCAAGGTCAGGCCCAGCGCGGAAATCGCCGCCTCGATCTGCGCGCACAGCTCGCCATGCATGGTGTCGAGCACCCCCTGGTCGGGGTGGCGCATCTCGATGGTGAGGAAGACTTCGCCGGGAATGACATTGCGCGAATTGGGCGTCACTTCCATCAGCCCAACCGTCGCCACCGCGAGCGGGGGATGGGCAAGGCCCACCGCATTGACGATCTCCACCACTTTGGCGGCGCCCAGCAGCGCATCCTTGCGTCGCGCCATGGGCGTGGTGCCGGCGTGGGAATCGACCCCAGTGATCGTCGCCTCGTACCAGCGGATGCCCTGCACGCCGGTGACGACGCCGATGGTCTTGCCCTCGGCCTCCAGGATCGGCCCCTGCTCGATGTGCAATTCGAACATGGCCGACATGGGATGGCCGCCGAGTGGCTTGTCGCCACGATAGCCGATGGCATCCAGCGCATCGCCGAAGCGGATGCCCTCGCGGTCGCGCTGGTCCATCACATATTGCTTCTCGAACACCCCGGAAAAGCCACCGGACGCCAGCATGGCGGGGGCGAAGCGGGAGCCTTCCTCATTGGTCCAGTTGATCACCTCGATCGGCGCCAACGTCTCATAGCCGCTGGCCTGGAGCGCGCGCAGCACTTCGAGCCCCGCCAGCACGCCCAGCACGCCGTCGAACTTGCCGCCGGTGGGCTGGGTGTCCAGGTGGGAGCCGATGCAGATGGGCGGCAGGGAATTATCGCGGCCGGGCCGGCGGGCGAACATATTGCCGGCCTCGTCCACGGAAACGGTGCAGCCGGCGGCGATGCAGGCGTCCTTGAACCAGTCGCGGACCTGGCGGTCCTCCTCGGTCAGGGTGAGGCGGTTGATGCCGCCCTTCTCGGTGCCGCCGAAACGGGCGGTCTCCATCAGCGCGGCCCAGAGGCGGTCGCCGTCGATCGTCAAATTCGCCATGTCAAACTTCCGTTGGGGTCGGATCGGTTTGCGCCAGTGCATGCAATCGGCATGCCCGGAGAGAATGGTCTCGCGCAATCGTCATGCCCGGGCTCGTCGCGGGCAGCCATGCCGGGAGGCCGGTGCGGTGCGCGAAGGCGGACTCCGGCGGCGCGTGGATGGCCGGGACGCGCCCGGCCATGACGGCGCGAGAGAAGCGAAAGGGGCGGTCCGGGCGCCGGTGCAAGTGCTTTGCAATGGGGCAGGGGACCTGTGCATTCTGAACAATCGTCATGCCCGGGCTCGTCGCGGGCAGCCATGCCGGGAGGCCGGTGCGGTGCGCGAAGGCGGACTCCGGCGGCGGCGCGTGGATGGCCGGGACGCGCCCGGCCATGACGGCGCGAGAGAAGCGAAAGGGGCGGTCCGGGCGCCGGTGCAAGTGCTTTGCAATGGGGCAGGGGACCTGTGCATTCTGAACAATCGTCATGCCCGGGCTTGTCCCGGGCATCCACGCCTTGAGGCCGGTGCGGTGCGCGAAGGCGGACTCCGGCGGCGGCGCGTGGATGGCCGGGAGGCGCCCGGCCATGACGGCGCGAGAGAAGCGAAAAGGGCGGTCCGGGCGCCGGTGCAAGTGCTTTGCAATGGGGCAGGGGACCTGTGCATTCTGAACAATCGTCATGCCCGGGCGTGTCCCGGGCATCCACGCCGTGGGGCCGATGCGATGTGCGAAGGTGAGCTCCGGCGGCGCCGCGTGGGTGGCGGGGACGAGCTCGGCCATGACGGTTGGAAAAGACGACGCCCACGCTCGGGGCAGCGGTCTTGGTGGTGGGCAGGCCGTGGCCGGCGCCTGCGGTTTGGGCCGGCGCCTTTTTTGCGGGCAGGCTCAGGTGATGTCCTTCTCGCCCATCATCACGCGGCGATAGGCGCCCACAAGATGGTTGCGCATGAGGTCCGCCGCGACCTTCGCCTCGCCCCGTATCATCGCTTCCAGAATCTCCTCATGCTCGCGCCACACGCGGATGGAGAGGCCGGGGAAGGAGAGGATTTCCCCCATGGCGCGGCGCAGATGCTGCCAATTGAGGCGCATCGTGTCGATCACCAGCGGATTGGCCGAGAGATCATAGATGAAGGAGTGGAACTCCATGTCCGCATGGACCACGCCCTTCTGGTCGTTGGCGAGCACCAGGTTGCGCCCGTGCACCACGAGGTCGCGGCCCTTGCGGATGTGCTCGGGCTTGAGATTGGCGGTGGCCAGCTCCGCCGCCAGCGGCTCCACGGCGGAGCGGAACTCATAGATCGCCTTCAATAATTCCGGCTGCACCGGCGCCACGGATACCCCGCGCTTGCCCGATTCGATGACGAAGCCCTGGGAGCGCAGGATCACCAGCGCATGGGTCACCGGCTGGCGCGAAACATTGAGGCGCGCGGCGATATCCTCCTGCGTCAGGCGCTCCCCCGGCTTGAGGGTGCCGTCGCAGATGGCGTCGAGGATGACCTCGTAGGTCTGTTCAACCAGGCGTTTCGGTGCGGCCAGAGTTTCCATGAAGTCTGCATATCGCGTGCGCCCGCCGTTTTCCATCTTGACCATCTCCTGGGAACCTGCGACCGTTTGTTGAACTCGGAATTCAGAATTCAATAATGAACGAGGGATGGAAATGGCTCAACCCATTCGCGTGCTGCTCGCCAAGGTGGGACTCGACGGTCACGATCGCGGCGTGAAGGTTGTCGCGCGCACCTTGCGTGATGCCGGCATGGACGTGATCTATTCCGGCCTGCACCGCACGCCGGAGGAAGTGGTCACCGCCGCGATCCAGGAAGACGTGGACGTGCTCGGCGTCAGCCTGCTGTCGGGCGTGCAGCTCACGGTGTTCCCCAAGATCTTCAAGCTCCTGAACGAAAAGGGCGTGGACGATCTGATCGTGGTCGCCGGCGGCGTGATGCCGGACGAGGACGTGGTCGCCCTGAAGGAGATGGGCGTGAAGGAGGTGTTGCTTCAGGACACCCCGCCCGCCGCCATCGTCGCGACCCTGGAACGCCTCGTCACCGAGCGCGGCGCGCGCTGAGCGCGGGAGGATATCCCATGGAAGACTGGTCCTTCCCGCCGCGCTATGACGAAACCTATCTGCCGCCGTCAGACGCGCGCTATTGGTTTGCCAAGCGCGAAACCATGCACCCCGCGGACCGCGACGCGGCGATCCTCGCCCGCCTCCAGCAGGTCTGCGCCTATGCCTATGAGACCGCGCCCTTCTATCGGCGCAAATGGGACGAGGCGGGCTTCCACCCCTCGCACCTGAAGTCGCTGGAAGATTTCGAGGACAAGGTGCCGGTCGTCACCAAGGCGGACCTGCGCGCCAGCCAGGCGGCGCATGCCCCGTTCGGCGATTATCTGTGCGTGCCGGATGCCGAGGTGTTCCACGTGCACGGCACCTCCGGCACCACCGGGCGGCCCACCGCCTTCGCCATCGGCCGCAACGATTGGCGCGCCATCGCCAATGCCCATGCCCGCATCATGTGGGCCATGGGCCTGCGCCCCGGCGACATGGTGTGCGTCGCCGCCATCTTCAGCCTGTACATGGGCTCCTGGGGCGCGCTGGCCGGTGCGGAGCGGCTCGGCGCCAAGGCGTTTCCGTTCGGCGCCGGCGCGCCGGGCATGAGCGTGCGCTGTGCCCAATGGCTCGCCGCCATGAAGCCGGCCGGCTTCTACGGCACCCCCACCTATGCCCTGCATCTGGCGGAAACCGCCATCAAGGAAGGGCTCAATCCGCGCGATTTCGGCCTGCGGGTGATGTTCTTCTCGGGCGAGCCCGGCGCCTCCATTCCCGGTGTGCGCGACCGCATCGAGGATCTCTACGGCGCCAAGGTGTTCGACAGCGGCTCCATGGCGGAGATGACGCCCTGGATGCATGTGGGCGGCTCCGCCGAGACCCCCGGCATGCTGTGCTGGCAGGATGTGGTCTATACCCAGGTCTGCGACCCGCGCACCTTCCGCCGCGTGCCTTATGGCGAGCGGGGAACGCCGGTCTACACCCATCTGGAGCGCACTTCCCAGCCCATGATCCGCCTCGCCTCGGGGGATCTGACGCTGTGGAGCGACGCGCCCAACCCTTGCGGGCGCACCTATCCGCGCCTGCCGCTCGGCATCTTCGGGCGCATCGACGACATGTTCACCATCCGCGGCGAGAACGTCTATCCGAGCGAGATCGATTCCGTGCTCAACCAGACCGCCGGCTATGGCGGCGAGCACCAGATCGTCATCACCCGCGAAGCTGCCATGGACGAATTGGTGCTGCGGGTGGAGGCCGACGCGGTGACGCTCGCCCTCGGGCGCGACCATGTGGAGAAATTCCGCGGCGACATCGCCAAATCCATGCAGAAGCTGCTGGGCCTGCGCGCGGTGGTGGAGATCGTGGAAGGCGGCACGCTGCCGCGCACGGACTTCAAGGCCCGCCGCGTGGTGGACGACCGCGCCGTGTTCCGCGACATGCATGCCCAGCTGAAAGCGGGGGGTGCCTGATGGGCCGCTACGTTCCCTCGCTGGACCTCATCCCGCGCGTTGAAGCCGGGGAGATGGGCGCCATCGGCCGGCTCATCTCGCGCGCGGAATCCGGCACGCCGGAAGCGCGCGAGGCGCTCGCCACCATCTATCGCCGGGCCGGCAAGGCCCATGTGATCGGGATTACCGGCGTGCCCGGCTCGGGCAAGTCCACCCTGGTCGCCCATTTCGCCAAGCTCTTGCGCGAGCAGGGGCTGAAGGTGGGCATCGTCGCGGTGGACCCCTCCAGCCCGTTCTCCGGCGGCTCGATCCTCGGCGACCGGGTGCGCATGACCGAGCTTGCCACCGATCCCGGCATCTACATCCGCTCCATGGCGACACGCGGCGCCATGGGCGGCATGGCCCGCGCGGCTTTGGACGCAGTGGACATTCTCGATGTCGGCGGCTTCGACACGGTGATCATCGAGACCGTGGGCGTGGGGCAGGACGAGGTGGAGATCGCCCGTGCCTCCCACACCACGGTGGTGGTCTCCGCCCCCGGCCTCGGCGACGAGATCCAGGCCATCAAGGCGGGCATCTTGGAGATCGCCGACATCCATGTGGTGTCGAAATGCGACCGCTCAGACGCCAACCGCACGCTCACCGACCTCAAGAGCATGTTGACGCTGGGCGCCCTCACCTCCGAGCGGGGGGAATGGGCGGTGCCGGTGGTGGGCGTGTCCGCCATCAGCGGGGAGGGGTTCGAGCAGCTCCTGGCCAAGATCAACGCCCATCGCCGCGTCGCCTTCGAAACCGAGACCGGCCTTGCCCGGCTCGCCCGCATCGCCCGCTTCCGCCTGGTGAAGACGGCGGAAAATCTCCTCATCGAGCGCTTCACCCATGCGGCGGAGCGCCTGGCCCCGAAGCTCTCCGCGCGCCTCCAGCGCCGCGAGAGCGATCCCTACACCCTTGCCAACGAGATGCTGCTCTCGTCCGCCCAGAAGGAACTCGCAGATGAGCATGCTTGAGACCCGCACCCTCGCCAAGCTCAGCGATGACGTGCGCGACTGGGAAGAAAACGAAGTCGCCGCCTTCCTGAAGAAGCAGGCCGAGCGCAAGGAGCAATTCTTCACCCTCGGCGATTTCCCGGTGAAGCGCACCTACACCGCCGCCGACCTTGCCGAGACCCCGCCTGAGGACATCGGCCTGCCGGGCCGCTATCCCTTCACGCGCGGCCCCTATCCCACCATGTACCGCTCGCGCAACTGGACCATGCGCCAGATCGCCGGCTTCGGCACCGGCGAGGACACCAACAAGCGGTTCAAATATCTGATCGCCCAGGGCCAGACCGGCATTTCGACCGACTTCGATATGCCGACCCTCATGGGCTACGACAGCGACCATCCCATGAGCGAGGGCGAGGTGGGGCGCGAGGGCGTCGCCATCGACACGCTGGAGGATATGGAGGCCCTGTTCGAGGGCATTGATCTCGAGAAGATCTCGGTCTCCATGACGATCAATCCCTCCGCCTGGATCCTGCTCGCCATGTACATCGTGCTGGCGGAAAAGCGCGGCTACGATCTCAACAAGCTTTCGGGAACCATCCAGGCGGATATCCTGAAGGAATACATGGCGCAGAAGGAATATATCTATCCCATCGCGCCGTCGGTCCGCATCGTGCGCGATTGCATCACGCACTGCGCCAAGACCATGAAGCGCTACAACCCGATCAACATCTCGGGCTACCACATCTCGGAAGCCGGCTCCTCGCCGGTGGACGAGGTGGCCTTCACGCTCGCCAACCTCATCGTCTATGTGGAGGAGGTGACGAAGACCGGCATGCATGTGGACGAATTCGCCCCGCGCCTCGCCTTCTTCTTCGTCTGCCAGGCCGATTTCTTCGAGGAAGTGGCGAAGTTCCGCGCCGTGCGGCGCTGCTATGCCAAGATCATGAAGGAGCGGTTCGGCGCCAAGAACCCCGAGAGCATGCGCCTGCGCTTCCATTGCCAGACCGCCGCTGCCTCGCTCACCAAGCCGCAATATATGGTGAACGTGGTGCGCACCGCGCTCCAGGCGCTCTCGGCGGTGCTCGGCGGCTGCCAGTCGCTGCACACCAACGGCTTCGACGAAGCGTTCGCCATCCCCACCGAGGAAGCCATGCGCATGGCCCTGCGCACCCAGCAGGTGATCGCCGAGGAAAGCAACGTCACCCAGGTGATCGACCCGCTCGGCGGCTCTTATTACGTGGAGGCGCTGACCACCGAATATGAAAAGCGCATCATGGACATCATCGCCGAGGTGGACGAGCGCGGCGGCACCATCAAGCTGATCCAGGAAGGCTGGTTCCAGAAGCGCGTCGCCGATTTCGCCTATGAGACCGCCTTGCGCAAGCAATCGGGCGAGAAGCCGGTGATCGGCGTCAACACGCTGGTGGAGAAGGAAGAGGTCCACGATATCGAGACCCATCCTTACGACCAGACCACCGCCGAGCGGCAGGTTTCGCGCACCCAGCGCATCCGCCGCGAGCGCGACAATGTGAAGGTCAACGCCTTGCTGGAGCGCTTGGTGGAAGTGGCCAAGGACGACACGCAGAACATCATGCCCATCACCATCGACCTGGTGCGCGAAGGCGCCACCATGGGCGATATCGTGGAGAAGCTGAAAACCGTGTGGGGCGTGTATCGCGAAACCCCGGTGTTCTGACCATGCGGCTGAAGCGGGCCGACGTGAAGGCCGCGCGCATGCGGGCGCGCGGCGGCGATGTGGGCGCGGCGCGCCTGCTCCTGGCGCATAGCGTGGCGTGCGGCCATGAACGGCTGGCCTTGCGCCGTTATTTCTTCGCGCGGATGCTGGGGGCAAGCGATCTCGCCGAGTTCGAGCCTTTCTGCGGGCAAGTCGCTGCGCGGCTGGCGCAGGACGAACTCAAAGCCATGGCCCGTGATGCCGTGGTGCTGGCGGATCGCTTGCAAAATGGTCTGCACGGGAGCGCCGCATGAGTGATGTCTTATCCACCCCGCCCTTCATCCTGCCCTATCACGGCATTCTTCCGGTGATGCCGGACCTGCGGCACGCGGGCGAACGCTCCGCCGTGATCGGCCGGGTGACGCTCGGGCCGCGCGCCTCCATCGGCGCGCTCGCCTTGCTGCGGGCGGACGGGCATGTGGTGGAAATCGGCGCCGATTTCTTCATCGGCGATCGCGGCACGGTGCATATCGCCCATGAGCTGTATCCCGCCATCGTCGGCGACCGCGTCACCGTGGGCCGCAACGGCGTGGTGCACGCCTGCACCGTGGGCAGCGACTGCGTGATCGAGGAAAATGCCGTCATCCTCGACGGCTCGGTGGTGGGAGACGGCGTGATCCTGGAAGCCGGCGCGGTCGCCTTCCCGCGCTCCAAGCTGGAAGCGGGCATGGTCTATGCCGGCATTCCGGCAAAGCCCGTGCGCGCGGTCGAGCCGGGCGAGATTGCGCGGCGCGCGGCGCGCCTGCGCGCGGTGCCCGACGAGGTGCTCGCGCCCGCGCGGGCGCCGGCGCGGCTGGAGATCGACCCCTCAACTTTCATCGCCGCCACCTCCACCGTGGCGGGAACGTTCAAGGCCGGCGCGCATTCCAGCGTGCTGTTCTCGTGCGAGCTGGATGCCGGCGACAGCGAGATCGTGCTCGGCGCCAATTCCAACATCCAGGACAATTCCATCATCCGCTGCGTCAACGGGCCCTTCGTCATGGCCGCGGACGCGGTCATCGGCCACAATGTGATGCTGGAGAATTGCACCATCGGCACCGGCGTGCTGGTCGGCATGGGCAGCCATGTGGCGGCGGGCACGGTGTTCGAGCCGGACGTGCTGCTGGCGGCGGGCGCGCGCACCGAGCCCGGGCAGGTGCTGGAAAGCGGCTGGCTCTGGGGCGGCAGCCCCGCCCGCAAGATTTCGCCCATGGACGAGCGCAAGCGCGCGATGATTCCCTGGATCATCGGCACCTATTGCGACTACACGGCCGGCTTCCTGGCCAGCCAGAACGCGCTGAGATCGGTGCCGGCCTAGGCGCCGCAGTCCACACGAACGCGCGTCGGGCCTGCGCCCGGCGCGTGAGGGCGGACCGCCCGGAACAGGGCGGCCGCCTGGCGCAAGCCGAGGGAGAAGCGACATGAGCAGTCTTGCAAGCTGGAGCACCGCCGCCGGCGATGGCGGCATGACACGTCTCGCCACCGGCGCCCGGGTGGAGAAGGATAGCCCCACCGTCGAGCTGATCGGCGCTGTGGAGGAACTTGCCGGCTGGCTCGCCGTGCTGGCCGAGGGCGGCGCCTCCGGCGAAGCCGGGCAGGCGCTCGCGATCGCGCAGAACGACGTGCACGAACTGCTTCAGCAGGTGGCCGCGCCCGGCGCGGCGCAATTGTCCATGGCCTATGTGCGCCGGCTCGACGGCCTCATCGGGCGCCTGGAGGCGGATCTTCCCGTGGTCGCCGCGACGCTCATTCCCGGCGGCTCGCTGCCGGCGGCCCACGCGGCCGTCGCCCGCGCGGTGTGCCGGCGGGCCGAGCGGCGGCTGGTCTCCCAGGCCGAGATCGACCCACCCGCGCCGGGCAGCGCGGGCATCGCCTATGTCAACCGGCTGGGCGATCTGCTGGCTTTGCTGGCCCGCGCCGCCAATCGCGACGCCGGCCGCCCCGAGCCGCGCTTCGACCGCGCATTGAGCCTTTCGGCGGGGGCGGCGCTGGACTGAAGCGCGGCCTGCGCGCCGGCGCGCTTTTCCCGGCGCGCCTTCCGGCCTGCCAAATGGCCCGCGCTGCGGGCAATCCCGCGCGTCCCATCGCGGCATCGCCACGCGGCGTTGGACCGGCGGAACAAAGCGCGATCCGCCGCCGCGCGCCGATTCGCGCCCCATCCGTTCTCCCCCTGTTCGCCCGCCTGTTCGGCTCGCGACCGCCGCCGTCCCGCGATGGCACGGACCTTGATGCGCCAGAATGCGAAACCGTCCGCGTTCGCCACCCGATGCGGCGTTGCATCGGTGCAGGCGGCGGAATAAAGCTGGCACTGCGGCGCGATCGTGAGCACTAAAAAGCGTGTGGGCTCACGTAATATTACGAATGTGCGACATTATCGGGGGGCCGATGGCGTTCGAGAACACTGCATCCTTGGCCGGCGGGGGCCGGGTCATGATGTCTCGCGTCTTGCCCTATGTTCTAACCCTCATCGCTGCCGTATGCGCGGCGCTTGTGGTGATGACCACCTTGCGGGCGATGTATGATGCTTACATCCCGCTTCCGTTCATGGACCAATGGGCGGTCCTCTCCATCCAAGACTGCATGGATCAGCTTTTCGCCCAGCATAATGAGCATCGCATCGTCGTCTTCCGCCTGTTGTCGATTCTGGATTATCTCCTGGCGCGCGGAACCTATCTGGTCAATTTTTACGCAAGCATCCTCCTGCAGCTGATCCATGCCTTCACCCTTGCGGCCCTGGTCTATTGGGCGGGAGTGCGCGGGCGTGTGAATGCCGTTCTGGCGGGTGCCATCGCGCTCGGATATATGTTCTGGGGCGGGCAGTGGGAAAACTTCCTCTATAGTTTTCAGACCCAGTTTTTCGCGGTCTTCCTTGCGGGAACGCTCGCTTTCGCGGCGCTCGCGGCCGTGCGGGGATGGGCCGGGGTGGGCGCTGCATCGCTGTGCGCGGCCTTGGCGGTCGGGTCCCTGTCCAACGGCGTTCTCGTGTGCCTCCTCCTTCCGCCGCTGGCGGTCTGGCTCGGCCGGCCCTGGCGCGAAACCGCCGTGGGTGCAGGCGTGGCAGTGGGGCTGATCGCTCTCTATCTCGTCGGTTATCAATCCCCCGACCCGGACTTGACCCCGTTCGCCGCACTGCTCAAGCCGCTGACCTCGCTGCGCTATACGCTCGCTTATCTCGGCCAGCCGCTGGAAGAGCTGCTGCGGGTGCAGATCGCCGCCGTGGAGGGCCATCGCCACCTGATCGCCATCGCGATGGGCGCAATCGGGGTCGGCCTGGGCGTTTTCGCCGGCGTCGTGCTGGTGGCTCGCCCCTCCCATGCGACACCGGCACGGCTGGTGCTGCTGCATGTCATCGTGTTCATCGCCGCCTCCGCCGCCTTGACCTCGCTCGGGCGGCTGACGTTCGGCGTGGGCCAGGCGCTGGCCAGCCGCTATCTGACGCCGAGCCTGGTGTTCTGGCTCGCGCTGACCTTTCTGTGGTGGAGCCTGCTGCCGGGCCGGATCCGCATCCTCGCGCCGGCTTCGGCGGTGTGCGCGCTGGTGCTCATGGCCGGCTATGGCCACCATGTGGACGCCGTGGTTCAGGCCCTGCGGCTCTCCCGCGACGGAGCGGCGACCGCATTGCTGTCGAACGTGCGGGACGATGAGGAATTCGCCAAGATCTTCCTGGATCCCGAGGTGGTCGCCGAGCGGGCCGAACTGCTGCGCCGGCGGCAGCTGGCGCTGTTCGCGGAACCTTGGGCGAGCTGGAGGGGGACGCCGCTTTCGGCCCATGCCACGCTCCGCCCCGCCTCGGCCTGCCTTGGCGCGTTCGCGGGCGCGCAGCCGGTGCCGGGCACCGCGCCGGGAACCGCCTTCCGGGTGACGGGCTGGGCCTGGGATCCGGCCCGTGCGGGGGCGCCCGACAAAATCCTCCTGGTGGATGCCGGCGGAATCATCGTCGGCTACGGCCTGACCGAGGGCCCGCGGCCCGTTATTGCCGCGACCCTTCCTCCGGGTACGCCGCAGGAAGTGAGCTGGCGCGGGCATGTGAAGCTGACCGGGTCGACGCAGGTGGCGGCCTTCATCCTGCTGGACGACGGGCGCTCGGCCTGTCCTCTCGGCGGACCCCGCCTTCTGGACGGGCCGCTTTAGCTCGAAGCGTCTGCGTCTGCGCGCCCTTGAATGCAAAAAGCCCCCTCCCGGCGGGGAGGGGGCGGTCTTGCGGCTTAAAGGTTCTTGTCGCTTAGCGGTCTAGTGGCTTAGCGGTCTTGCGGCGCGGTCAGCTCTTCACGAGCGGGCAATGGCCTTCGCTGAGGGGGCGGAAGGCGTCGGCGGCCGGGATGGTCGCGAGGGTCTTGTAGATATCCCACTCGCCCTTGGATTCCGCCGGCGTCTTCACCTCGAACAGGTACATATTGTGGATGTGGCGACCGTCGGCGCGGACCTGGCCCTTGCCGAACAGCGGATCATCGGTGGGGATCGCCTTCATCTGCGCAACCACCTTGTCGGAGTCCTTGGACTTCGCCGCCACGATCGCCTTCAGATAATGGGTGACGGCGGAATAGACGCCGGCATGCACCATGGTGGGCATGGTGCCGCCCATGCGTTCGCCGAAGCGCTTGGAGAAGGCGCGGGTGCCGTCATTCTGGTCCCAATAGAAGGCCTCGGTCAGCACCAGGCCCTGCGCCACCTTCAGGCCGAGTGAATGCACGTCGGTCAAGAAGATCAGGAGGCCGGCGAGCTTCTGGCCGCCCTGGGTGATGCCGAATTCGGAGGCCTGCTTGATGGTGTTGGTGGTGTCGGCCGCCGCATTGGCGAGGCCGATCACCTTGGCCTTGGAGCTTTGCGCCTGGAGCAGGAAGGAGCCGAAATCCGACCCGCCCATGGGCGCGCGGGCGCTGCCGAGCACCTTGCCGCCGGATTCCGTCACGACCTTCGCCGTGTCGCGCTCCAGCGCATGACCGAAGGCATAGTCCGCCGTGATGAAGAACCAGGTATCGCCGCCGCGCTTCACCATGGCACTGCCGGTGCCGTGCGCCAGCGACCAGGTATCGAAGGTCCAGTGAATGGTATTGGGCGCGCATTTCGGCCCGGTAAGATCGGACGTGCCGCCGCCAGAGACGATCAGGACCTTGTTCTTCTCGCGCGAGACTTCGTTGACCGCGAGCGCGACGGCCGAATTCGGCACATCCACGATCATGTCGACGCCGTCTTCGTCATACCATTTGCGCGCGATGGCGGAGCCCACGTCCGCCTTGTTCTGGTGGTCGGCCGCGAGGATCTCGACCTTGATGTCGGGATGGGTCTTCTGGAAATCCTCCACCGCCATCTGGGCGCCCACGACCGAGCCCTGGCCGGCGAAATCCGCATAGATGCCGGTGCGGTCGTTCAGCACGCCGATCTTGATGGGCGGCACCGTCTGGCTGAAGGCAGGCCCGGCCACGGCGGCGCAAAAGGCTGCAATCACGAGGCGTGATGCGATCATAAGGTTTTCTCCCGCAATGTTTTTCATTTCGGCTTTGGCGAGCCTTAACTGAATTCGGAATTCAGTGTTCAGATCGTGGCTGAAACGACGGGGGAGTCAACCTTTGAACGGCGGGTGGGGACATTTTTGCGCCCGGAAGCGGACGAAAAGACGTGATGCCGGAGTTACCGCAAGGTCACTTCGCTGCTTGCGGTGGCGTGTCGGAATTCAAAGCGCGGCCGCGCCCAGCACCGCGCGCCAATGGGCGAGTCGCTCCTTCAGCAGGGCGTCGCGCACATAGGCGCTTTCCTCTACCTCAAGCCGCTCGATCGCTTCGAAGGTGAAGGCTTCGGCCCCGTGGGCCTGCCAAGCCGCCTGAAGAGCGCGGTTGGATGCGCCGCCGTGTTGCAGGCTGAACCAGATGCGGGTCTGGATGGTGGCAAGGTCACGCGCCCGCCCCAGCCAGGATTGGCCGGTGGGTGCGCAGCGCACGGCATAAATTCCCGCCGCCGGCTTGCGCTCCTTATATGCGGCCACGGCCGCCTTGCGCGCCTCGCCCTTCATGTCCGTGTCTCCGCGTCTTTTGGGGAAGACGCGTTATATCCGGGTAATATAGGGTATGCAATATTACCCGGATATTTTTTGCGCGAAGCGCGTCACCCCTTGCCGTGGCAGATGGGGAAGGCGAATTCCCCGGCCGCATGGGCGTGCGTGCCATTCAGGCAGCAGGGCGGCACGAGCAGGAAGCCCGCCACCAGCGCGCCCGCCGTGGCCTTGCCGAACAGCCCGCCGAGCCAGCCCTTGCCCGCCTTCTCCGTGCCGGTGGCGGGCGCCGCCTCCGCCTCCTCGCCGGATTCCGCCGGAGCTTCGGCCGCGGCCGGCGGCGGGGCGACCACGGCGCCGAAATTGGTAAAGAATTCGCCCGCCAGCTTTTTCGCCGTGGCATCAATGAGGCGCGCGCCGAGCTGGGCGAGCTTGCCGCCCACGTCCGCCTTCACCTCGTAATGCAGCAGCGTGGCGTCGTCCTGCGGCTCCAGGCGCACCTTGGCCGAGCCCTTGGCATAGCCGGCAAGCCCGCCCGAGCCTTCGCCGGTGATGGTGTAGCCCTGTTCGGGCACGATGTCCGACAAGGTGACGGCGCCCTTGAACGAGGCCTTCACCGGCCCCACGCGCAGCACCACCACCGCTTCCATCTGCGTGTCGGAGGTCTTGGCGATGCTTTCGCAGCCGGGGATGCATTGCTTCAGCACCTCGGGGTCGTTCAGCGCCGCCCATACGGCCGCCGGGCTGGCTTCGATGCGCTGTGAGCCGCTCATGTCCATGGCGATGGTCTCTCTTGTTTCAGGAAACGGCGCCGCGCTGGTCGCGCCTGCGCACGAGCACCAGTTCGGCAAGGATGGAAAGCGCGATCTCCTCCGGCGTGATGGCGCCGAGATCGAGGCCTGCCGGGGCTTTCAGCGCATCGAGCCGGGCCTGCGGCACGCCGGCTTCGCGCAATTTCTCGCTGAGCGTCTGCGCCTTGCGGCGCGAGCCGACGAACGCCACGTGGCGCGCCTCCAGGCTGAGCGCGGCGGTGAGCACGGCAAGATCGCCGGCACCCTGGGTGGAGACCACGACGAAGCGCGGCCCGCTGGCCGGCGGCGGCGCAAAGCCTTCCGCCATGCGATCGGCGCCGGCGAATTTCCCATGGTCCGCCGCCGGCGCGGCGGCGGTGACGCTGAAGCCGAACTGCGGCGCCAGCGCAACCAGCGCGACCGCAACGGGGGAAGCGCCCATCACCACCAGCTCCGGGCGCGGCAGCACCGGCTCCACGAAGATGTCCATGGTGCCCTTGGAGGGGCACATGTTGGAGACGTAGCGCACGCCCTCGCGGGTCTCCCCGGCGTGCACGCCGAGGTCTTCCAGCAGGTCTTCCGGCTGGATCGAGACCAGGCGCGGCTGGCCGTCGGCGAGCGCCTCGCGGGCCGCCTTCAGCGTCGCCCCGCGCGCGCAGCCGCCGCCGATCCAGCCGGCGAGCACCGTGCCGTCCGGCAGGATCAGCGCCTTCGCGCCCGCCTTGGCGGCGGTGACGGAGACCGTGCGCACCACGGTCGCGAGGGCGAACGGCTGCTCCTTCTGCTTCATGCCGTCCATGAGCGCGAACATGTCGATGGGACTGGTCATGGCGCCTCCTCCCGTCATAGCCGGGCCAGATAGGGTTCGAGGGCTTCCAGGCTCTCCAGATTGTGGGCCGGCGCGAACAGGTCCACGAACGGGAGTGCCGCCTTCATGCCGGCCGCCTCCGGGGCATAATCGCGCCAGCCGATCATGGGGTTGAGCCACACGATGCGGCGGCAGCGGCGGTGCAGGGCCGCCATCTCGCGCGCCAGCAGTTCCGGTTCGCCGGTGTCATAGCCGTCGGAGACGATCAGCACGGCGGTGCGCGAATGCAGCGTGCGCGCGGCGTGCCAGCGGTTGAAGGTGGCGAGGCTCTCGCCGATCCGCGTGCCGCCGCCCACCCCCTGGGCCATCAGGCCGAGGCGGTCCATGGCGCGCTGCGGGTCCTTCTCCTTCACCGCGTCGGTCACGTCGATGAGGCGGGTGTGGAAGACGAAGGCGGAGGCCTCGCGAAAACTGTCCAGCGCGCCGTGGATGAAGCGCACGAACACCGCCACATAGGGGCTCATGGAGCCGGAGGCATCCAGCAGGATCACCAGCTTCAAGGGCTTGGGACGACGGCGGCGCTGTACCAGCTCCACCGGCACGCCGCCGCGCGCCACGCTGCGATGGAGCGTGCGCCGCAGGTCCAGCCGGGCACCGGTGCGGGCGGCGCGGGCGCGCCGGGTGAGGCGGGCGCGCATGGCCTTGGCGAGGCGCTGGGCCAGCGCATAGGCGCGCTCCAGCTCCTGTGGGTCGGCGATATGGCGGAAGTCGGTGGTCTCCAGCCGCTCGGCGTGGGAGGCCCCGGCGCGGCGCTGCTCGGCGCCTTCGTCCTCTCCCGCCTCGCTGCCCGGCACCCGGTCCACCCGGCTCACCGGGCCGCTGCCTCCGGCCTCGGGCGCATCCGCCCCCGGGCGCAGCGGCAGATTGGTGGGGGTGCGGCGCTGGTCCGCCAGGCGCACGCTGGCGCGCAAATGCTTCTCGAACCAATAGGCGTCGAACAGATCGTCGAATTTCTCCCAATCCGACCGGCGCGAGGCGAACAGGGCGCGCAGGGCGGCGCGCAGGCGGGTCTTGTCGGCAAGGCCGGGCGCGGCCAGCACGCGCAGCGCGTCGGCGCTCTCGGCAAGGCCGGTGGCGAAGCCGTTGTCGCGCAGCGCCCGCACGAAGCCCGCGAGCCGCGTGCGCACCATCGCGCCCGCCGGATCCGGGGCCGGGAGAGGGGCGAGGGGGGCGGAGGCGGGCATCACGCCACCTGTTCCAGCAGGCGGGAGACCACTTCGCGCGGCAAGGCGCAACGGTCTTCGTGGGTTTTCAGCAAGGTGATGAGCAGGTCATAGACGCTCTCGGGGTCGTGCCGCAGGTCTTTCAGCCCGATGCCGGTGAGGGCGGCAGCGAAATCCATGCTCTCGGCGACGCCCGGCACCTTGCGCAAATCCTCGCGCCGCACATCGCGCACGAAGCGCGCCACTTGCAACGCCAGCGCCGCGTCGATGCCCGGCACGCGGGCCTTCAGGATGGCCGCTTCGCGGTCCACCTCCGGGAAATCCACGAAATGATAGAGGCAGCGGCGGCGCAGGGCGTCGGAAAGTTCACGCGTGCCGTTGGAGGTGAGCACCACACGCGGAATGGAGCGCGCCGTCACCGTACCCAATTCGGGAATGGTCACCTGGAAATCGGAGAGGATCTCCAGCAGGAAGGCTTCGAATTCCTCGTCCGCCCGGTCCACCTCGTCGATCAGCAGAACCGCGGGGGTGGTGCTGCGGATCGCCGCGAGCAGCGGGCGTTCCAGCAGATAGTCCTGCGAGAAGATCTCCGCCTCCACCGCGCGTGGGCTCTCGCCGCTGCCTTCGCGGGCCTTGAGCGCGAGGATCTGGCGCTGGTAGTTCCATTCATAGAGGGCGGCGTTCTGGTCGAGGCCCTCGTAGCATTGCAGGCGGATCAGCGGCGCGCCGTGCACCTGCGCGAGCGCCTGCGCCACCGCCGTCTTGCCCACCCCGGCTGCGCCTTCCAGCAGCAGCGGACGGTGCAGCAGGTCCATCAGATAGAGCGCGGTCGCAAGGTCGCGGTCGGCGAGATAGCCGGCCTCGGCGAGGCGCTGCGCGATGATGTTCCGCTCGCTCATAGGTGCGTCGCCATTAAAAAAGAGGGGAGGGCGCCCCTGCGCCCTCCCTGGAGGATCAGGCGGCGGCGGCTGCGCTGGCGTGCAGGCCGAGCTTCTCGGCGGTTTCCCACATGCGCCAGGCGTCGTGCGGCATGTCGATATGGGTGGTGCCGAGGAAGGAGAAGGCGTCGTTCACCGCATTGGAGAAGCACGGCACGCCGCCCACATGCGGGCTCTCGCCCACGCCCTTCGCGCCGATGGGATGATGCGGCGAGGGGGTCTCTGTGAAGTCGGTCTCCCAATGGGGCGTCTCCACCGCCGTGGGCAGGAAGAAGTCCATGAAGGACGCCCCCATCACATTGCCCATGGCGTCGTAGCGGATCTCCTGGCCCATCGCGACGGCGAAGGCTTCGGTGAGGCCGCCGTGCACCTGCCCCTCGATGATCATGGGGTTGATGCGGGTGCCGCAATCGTCCAGCGCGTAGAAGCGGCGCACTTTGAACACGCCGGTGTCCACATCGATGTCCATGACGCAGAAATAGGCGCCGAACGGATAGGTCATGTTGGGCGGGTCGTAATAATTCACCGCCTCCAGGCCCGGTTCGAGATTGGGGATCGGCTGGTTATAGGAGGCCCAGGCGATCTCCTTCATGCTCTTGCGCTTCTCCGGCAGGCCCTTCACCTGGAAGCCGTCCACGTCCCATTCGAGATCGTTGTGGTGCACTTCCAAAAGGTGCGCGGCGATCATCTGCGCCTTTGCCCGGATCTTGCGCGCGGCCATGGCGGTGGCGGCGCCCGCCGTGGGGGTGGAGCGCGAGCCGTACGTTCCGAGGCCGTAGGGCGCGGTATCGGTATTGCCCTCCTCGATCATGATGTCGTCGGCGGGAATGCCGAGCTCGGTGGCGAGGATCTGGGCATAGGTGGTCTCATGCCCCTGGCCCTGGCTCTTGGTGCCCATGCGGGCGATCACCGAGCCGGTGGGATGGATGCGGATCTCGCAGCTGTCGAACATGCCGATGCCGAGGATGTCGCAATTCTTGGACGGCCCCGCGCCGACGATCTCGGTGAAGAAGGAGACGCCGATGCCCATGATCTCGCGCGTCTCGCCGCGCTTGAACGCTTCGCGCTTTGCCGCCTGTTCTGCGCGCAGGCCGCGATAATCCACCGCGTTCATCGCCTTTTCCATGGCGAGATGGTAGTCGCCGGAATCATATTCCCAGCCGAGCGCGGCGTGATACGGGAATTGGTCGCGGCGGATGAAGTTCTTCACGCGCAGGTCCGCGCTGTCCATGCCGAGCTTCTGCGCCAGAACTTCCACCGCCCGCTCGATGGCATAGACCGCTTCCGTCACCCGGAACGAGCAGCGATAGGCCACCCCGCCCGACGCCTTGTTGGTGTAGACGCCGTCCACCTCCAGATGCGCCACCGGGATATCGTAGGAGCCGGTGCAGATGTTCATGAAGCCCGCCGGCCATTTGGACGGGTCGGCGCAGGCGTCGAAGGCGCCATGGTCGGCCAGCACGTAGCAGCGCATGGCGAGGATCTTGCCGTCCTGGGTCGCGGCCAGCTCCGTGGTCATGTGATAGTCGCGGGCGAACGAGGTGGTCGAGAGGTTCTCCATCCGGTCCTCGACCCATTTCACCGGCTTGCCGAGCACGATGGAGCCCACCACCGCGCAGACATAGCCGGCATAGGCGCCGACCTTGTTGCCGAAGCCGCCGCCGATGTCGGGCGCGATCACGTGGATCTTGTGCTCCGGCAGGCCGGAGATGAGCGAGACCACGGTGCGGATGACATGCGGCGCCTGGAAGGTGCCGTAGAGGGTCAATTCGCCCTTGATCTTGTCCATGGAGGCGAGCGCCTGGCAGGTCTCCAGGGGCGAGGGATGGGTGCGGTGATAATAGAAGGTCTCCTTCACCGTCACCGGGGCTGAGGCGAAGGCTTCGTCCGTGCCGTCCTTCTCGCCCACCTGCCAGTTGAAGATGTGGTTCGCATGGCGGCGCGGGCCGTGGGCGCCAACCATCTTGTCCAAGATGTCCTCGCGCAGGATCGGCGCATCCGGCAGCAGGGCCTTGGACGGGTCCACCAGGACCGGCAATTCCTCATATTCGCAGTCGATCAGCTCGATGGCGTCGGCGGCGATATAGCGGTCGTCGGCGATGACGAAGGCGACTTCCTGGTTCTGGAACAGCACCTTCTCGTCCGCCAGCACGGCCTGCACATCGCCCGCAAGGGTGGGCATGTAGTGCAGGTTCAGCGGCTTGAGATCGGCGGCGGTGAGCACCGCGCGCACGCCGGGCAGCGCTTTCGCGCGGGAGGTGTCGAGCTTCTTGATGCGGGCGTGGGGATAGGGCGAGCGGTAGAAATCGCCGAACAGCATGCCGGGCAGCTTGATGTCGTCGACATAATTGCCGCGGCCTTGCGTGAAGCGGATGTCCTCCACGCGCTTGCGCTTGCAGCCCATGCCCTGGAGGCGTGCCTCGCGCTCCGCCTTGGTCGGTGTGAGGTCGTTCATTCCGCAGCCTCCTGGAACGGCACGCCGTTGATCTTGGCGGCGGCGTATTGAATGGCCTTGACGATGTTCTGGTAGCCCGTGCAGCGGCAGATGTTGCCGGCGATGCCGAAGCGGATTTCCTCTTCGCTCGGGTTGGGATTTTCCAGCAGCAGGCGGTGCGCCCGCAGGATCATGCCGGGGGTGCAGAAGCCGCATTGCAGGCCGTGCATCATGCGGAAGCCTTCTTGCAGGGCGTGCAGCGTGCCGTCGGGCGCGGCCATGCCTTCGATTGTGGTGATCTGCGCGCCCTCGGCCTGCACCGCGAACAGGGTGCAGCTCTTCACCGACTTGCCGTCGAGATCCACCGTGCAGGCGCCGCAATGGGAGGTGTCGCAGCCGATATGGGCGCCGGTGAGCAGCAGGTTTTCGCGGATGAAATGGATGAGCAGCGTGCGCGGCTCGACGAGCCCTTCGACCGCATCGCCGTTCACCGTCATGGAGACGTGAACCTTCGCCATTTTTGGGTTCCTCGCGGAGTTGAGGGGTCAGCCGGCGGCGCGGGCGAGCGCCCGCGCCAGAGCGCGCTGGAGCATGATTCCCGCCATCTTGGTGCGGTAGGCGGCGGTGCCGCGCCCGTCGGTGGCCGGTTCCGTGATGGCCTCGGCAGCGGCGATGGCGCGGGCGAGGCTCGAAGCGTCCGCGCTGGTGCCGGTGAGGATGTGCGCGGCTTCTTCCGCCAGCAGCGGCGTGTCGCCCACATTGGTGAGCGCGATGGCGCAGGTCGCGATCCGCCCTTCCGCCTTGGTGAGCACGACGGCCGCGGCGGCGGTGGCATAATCGCCGATTTTGCGCTTCAGCTTCTCATAGGCGGCGCCATGCCCCTGCGGCGGCACCGGAATGGAGATTGCGGCGAGCATCTCGCCCGGCTCAAGGGCGGTGAAATAGGCGCCCTGGTAGAAATCGCGGGCGGCCACCTCGCGCGGCCCCTTCTCTCCGGCCAGCTGATAAGTGGCGTTGAGCGCCATCATGACGGCCGGCATATCGTTGCCGGGATCGCCATTGGCCACATTGCCGCCGAGCGTGCCCACATAGCGCACCTGCGGATCGGCGATCAGCAGAGCGGTTTCCTTCAGGATCGGCAGGGCGGCGGAAAGGTCGGTGGAGGCGATCAGCTCGGCCTGGGTGGTCATGGCGCCGATCAGGATGCGCCCGCCCTCGTGGCGGATGCCCTTCAGGTCGGCGATGCCGGCGAGGTCCACCAGATGCTCCGGCGTTGCCATGCGCAGTTTCATCATGGGGATCAGGCTGTGGCCGCCGGCGAGCGGGCGGGCATCCTCGCCGAGCTTGGCCAGCAGCGCGACGGCCTCCGGCAGGCTTTTCGGCCGGTGATATTCGAAGCGACCGGGAATCATGGCGTCTTCCCCTTTGGACAGACAGGTCAATCGACTTGGTCTTGTTCCAAAGAGGCTCGCCGCTCTCGCGCCGCAGCAACAAGAGTAAAGGAATCAACGGCTTCGTATGGTCATGAAGCGCGGTGGTTGGTGCATGAAATGCGGCAGGGCTGCTGACATTCCGGCATGAAGTGCGGCAGGCCTGTTGCCCGTTTCACGCCTTGGCGGCGCTCACACGCTGCTTCAGCGTGGAGAAGCGCGCACGTGCAACAGGAATGCTGCGCTGCAGGACCGCGTCGATCTCCGCCGCCCCCGCATCCCCCACCCGCCGCACCGCCTCGATATGCGCCAGCGCGACGATATAGCTGCGGTGGACGCGCATGAAGGCGGAGGGATCGAGCAGGCCATCCACCTCGCCGATGGTGTGTTGGCAGAAGAATTCGTGCGCGCCGTCGGAGATATAGGTGTAGCGGGCGTTGGCCCGCACGAACACGATATCCCCCACCGGCAGGGCGCGGCGTTGGCCGTCCTTCTCCACCTCGATCTCGCGGGCGAATCGCGGGGAAGCTCCGTTCGCGGCCGAGGGCGGCGCGGCGGGGGGCGCCTCCTCCAGGAAGGCGTTGAGGTCTGCCGCGTCTCCCGCGGCCGGGGTGGCCGTGAGCGGGCGTTGCGGCAGTGGCGGCGGGGCATGGGGGGCGGAATCGCGCGGGTGCAGGCCTCCTTGCCCTTGCGGATGCGGTTCCGCCGCGCGGCCGGTGGCCGGATGCGCGGTGGCCAAGGCGGCGCCCGCTTCGGCGACCGGCGCGCGCTCCGGCATCAGCGAGAGCAGGAAGCCGCCGGAGATGAGGAACGACACCACCGCCACGATCATCGCCATCAGATCGTGCGACAGGCTCGGCGTTACCGTCGAGGACATCGGGGCGCCGTGGTCGGCCATCACGCTCATGCCGGCCATGGCGGTATAGTGCATGCCGGAAATGGCGAGCCCCAGCAGCACCGCAGAGGCCATGCGCGAGGCGCTGACGAACGGCCGCTCGATCTGCCACAAGGCGAGCGCGCTCGCGGCCACCGCCACCACGCCCGCCGCCAGCACATAGCGCGGCTCATGGTGCATGTGGCCGGGCATGTCGATGGCCGACATGCCGATATAATGCATGGCCATCACCCCTGCTCCCATGGCGAGCGCCCCGCCGGCGATGCGCAGCGGGCGGGGATGGGGCGTGTGCACGATCAGCACGCCGGCCCCCACCATCAGCACGCAGATGAGGAACGACACGAGCGTCGGCAGCACCAGGAAATCCACGCCGACGGGAAACTTCGCCGCCAGCATGCCGACGAAATGCATGGACCAGATGCTGACCGCCAGCGTCATCGCCGCTGCCGCAAGGGCAAGCCGCCGGCGCACGCCGACGCTGCGGTCCACCTGGTCCGCCAGCAGCAGGCTCACATAGCTGCCCTGGGCCGCGATCAGCAGCGACAGGGCCACCAGCCAAGGATTATGGGCGAGCACGTCACCTCTCCCGGCATGACGCGCGCGGCGCGTCCTTCTCCCGAATTGCGGCGCCGTTCGATCCGGGCCATTCTTATGCTCCTTGAGTAAAATCGCGCGGCGCGCCGGTCAATGCAGCTCTTCGCGAGGTGGGGCGGAACGCGCGCGGTGCGGCCGCGTTTAAGGGGATCTGCGCACCGGAGCTGTCCATGTCGCCGCGGGCCAATTGGAAGGGTTTCCTCAAGATCGCGGAGCTGAGCTGCGCGGTGGGGCTTTATTCCGCCGTCTCCCAGTCCGAGCGGGTGGCGTTCCATACCGTCAGCCGCGCCAGCGGCCACCGGCTGAACCGCCTGTTCGTGGACGAGGAGACCGGCGAACCGGTGGAGCGCGACCAGCAGGTGAAGGGCTATGAGACCGGCAACGGCGATTATGTCGTGCTGGAGCCGGAGGAGATCGCCGCCGCCGTCCCGGACGCCGACAAGACGCTGGATATTTCCGCCTTCGTCTCCTGCGGCGACATCGACCTCGTCTATCTCGACCGGCCTTATTATCTCGCGCCCACCGACGATGTGGCCGCCAAGGTGTTCGCGCTGATCCGCGCCGGCATGGAGGCGAAAAAGGTGGCGGCGCTGGCGCGCACGGTGCTGTTCCGTCGCGTGCGCACCGTGCTGCTGCGGCCCTACGAGGCCGGCATGATCGCGACCACGCTGAATTTCGACTATGAGGTCCGTGCCGCCGCCGATGCCTTCTCGCATGTGCCGGCGCTGAAGGTGAAGGGCGAGATGCTGGATCTCGCCAAGCACATCATAGCCACCAAGGCCGGCAGCTTCGATCCCACCGCCTTCGAGGATCGCTATGAGGCGGCGGTGGTGGATCTGGTGCGGGCCAAGCAGGAGGGCCGCAAGATCGCCCCGCCGAAGGCGGCCGCCAAATCGAACGTGGTCAACCTACTGGATGCGCTGCGCGCGAGCGCCGGCGGCGGGGCCAAAGCGGGGACGAAGGGCGAGCCGAAGGTGGGCGCGAAGAGCGCGGGTTCAGCCAAGGGCAGCGCCAAATCCTCGGCCAAATCCTCGGGCGAGTCGAAGGCGCCCAAGGCAGGAACGACAAAGGCAGGAACAACAAAGGCGAAGGCGGCTTCGGTGCGCAAGGCCGGCTGAGGCAAAGGCCCTCGCGCGAGCGCCCCTTATCTCTTTTCCTTCGTCGCTGGTCTTCGGTCGTCATGGCCGGGCTGGTCCCGGCCACCCACGCCGGGCCGCTGGCGCGGACCCGGAACGCGAAGGCCAGCAGTGCCGCGTGGATGCACGGGACAAGCCCGTGCATGACGATGTCTTGCTGCAAACGCGCCGCACCCTGACTGTCGATCGCACCTCGGGCGCATCCGTGCGCCAGTCCTTCACTTGCCGCGCTTGCCGCTTCCTTCTTCCGCCTTCAGGCTGCGCTTCAGCGCATCCATGATGTTGACCACATTGCCCGGGGCCTCCGCCGGGGCCTTCGGCTTCGCGCGGGCGCGGCCCTTCTTCTTGGCGGCGATGATCTTCTTCAGCTCCGCCTGGACGGGATCCTTCACCAGATCCGCGCTCCAGGGCTGCGCGCGCTCCGCGATCAGGGCCTGGACCAGCTTCAGTGAGGCCGCCTCGGGCTTGGCGGCGTCGACGGTGTCGAATACCTCGTCCGGGGCGCGCACCTCATTGCCATAGCGCAGGGTCCACACCACCATGCCCTTGCCATCCGGCTTCACCAGCACCGCGCGCTCGCGCCGATAGAGCACGAGGCGGGCGATGCCGGCGGTCTTCGTGGCGGCCATGGCGTCGCGGATCACCGCGAACGCCTCCTCGCCGACCGGATCGTTGGGGAAGAGATAATGCGGCGTGTCGTACCAGAGCCAGCCGATGGAAGTGTCGGGCACGAAGGTTTCGATGTCGATGGTGCGGGTGCTCTCCAGCGCCACCGCGTCCAATTCCTCATCCTCGAAGGTGACGTAGCTCTCCCCGTCGCGGGCATAGCCCATCACCTGGTCGTCGTCGTCCACGGGCTCCTGGCTTTCGCTGTCCACATATTGCGCGCGGACCCGATGGCCGGTTTCGCGGTTGAGGGTGTGGAAGCGGATTTTCTCCGCCTGGGTGGTCGCGGGCATCATGGCCACCGGGCAGGTGACGAGGGAGAGCTTGAGGAAGCCCTTCCAGAAGGACGGCGTGGCCATCGTCATTGCTCCGGCGGAATTGTGCGCTCGCGCAGTGAACCCTTAGGCTCAAGCCGAGTTCCCGTTGCATCGGACGGAGACGAGCGTGGCACAGACGAACAAGCTCTCCAAGTATCGCGCCAAGCGGGATTTCAAGCAGACCGCCGAGCCGAGCGGCGCGCACGCCGTGGCACCGGGGAACGCGCTGCGCTTCGTGGTGCAGAAGCACGACGCGACGCGCCTGCATTATGATTTCCGCCTGGAACTGGACGGGGTGTTCAAATCCTGGGCGGTCACGCGCGGACCCTCCCTCGACCCGGCGGACAAGCGCCTCGCGGTCGAGGTGGAGGACCACCCGCTCGATTACGGCGATTTCGAAGGCACCATTCCCAAGGGCCAATATGGCGGCGGCACGGTGATGCTGTGGGATCGCGGCACCTGGGAGGTGGAGGGCGATCTTTCCGCCGAGGAGGCCTTGGCCAAGGGCGATCTGAAATTCACCCTCCAGGGGGAAAAGCTCCATGGCAGCTATGTGCTGGTGCGCATGAAGACCGATCGCACCGGCGGCAAGCGCACCAATTGGCTGCTCATCAAGCATCGCGACGCGGACGCCCATCCCGGCGACAAGGATGCCTTGCTGAAGCAGGACCGCTCGGTTGCCTCGGGTCGCGGCATGGAAGAGATCGCCGCCGGCGAAGGACCCGCACCCACCCCCTTCATGACGGCGCGCGGCGGCAAGGTGGCGGCCGATGCGGTGTGGGATTCCCGCGCCGGCCTCGCTGCCGATGCCCGCGCGGCCAAGGCCAAGGGCGCGAGCGCCGCAGATGCGGCCGTGGTGCGGTCCAAGCCCGTGGCTGCGCCAGCGAAGACTGCGGCGCGCAAACGCGCCGCTCCTGCGCCCGCCGCGATGCCGGATTTCGTGCCGCCCCAATTGTGCACCTCGCTGGAGCGCCCGCCTTCCGGGAAGGGGTGGGTGCACGAGATCAAGCTCGACGGCTACCGCATCCAGCTGCGGGTGGAGGGCGGAAAGGCGGCGCTGCGCACCCGCACCGGGCTCGACTGGACGGCGCGCTTCTCAGCCATCGCCGAGGCGGCGGGCACCCTTCCCGATGCGCTGATCGACGGCGAGGTGGTGGCGCTCAATGCCCATGGCGCGCCGGATTTTCCCGCGCTCCAGGTGGCGCTCTCGGAAGGGCGGACGCAGGACCTGATCTATTTCGCCTTCGACCTGCTGTTCGCGGGCGCCGAGGATCTGCGCGCGCTGCCGCTGGAAACCCGCAAGGAGCGTCTCCAGGCCCTGTTGGACGCGCAGGGGGAGAACGCGCGCCTGCGCTATGTGGAGCATCTCGACAATAGCGGCGACGCGGTGCTGCGCTCCGCCTGCCAGCTCGATCTGGAGGGGATCGTCTCCAAGCGCCTCGATGCCCCTTATGCCTCCGGCCGCAGCGGCGCCTGGACCAAGGCCAAATGCCGCGCCGGCCATGAGGTGGTGATCGGCGGCTGGTCCACCACGAACGGGGCGTTCAGATCGCTGTTGGTGGGCGTGCATCGCGACGACTATTTCGTCTATCTCGGCCGCGTCGGCACCGGCTATGGCGCCGCCAAGGTGAAGACCTTGCTGCCGCGCCTCGAGGCCGTGGAGGCGAAGGCTTCGCCCTTCACCGGCGCCAACGCCCCGCGCAAGGAGGCGGGGGTGCATTGGACCCGGCCCGAACTGGTGGCGGAAGTGGAATTCGCCGGCTGGACCACCTCCGGCATGGTGCGGCAGGCGGCCTTCAAGGCATTGCGCGAGGACAAGCCGGCGGCCGAGGTGGAGGCCGAGCGTCCCGCTCCGGTGGACACGGCGCAGATGTCCCAGCCGGCGCCGGGCAAAGCGAAACCCGCCCGCTCCGGGGCGGCGAAGGACCCCGCTCCGCCGGCCGCCCCTGCGCCCGCGCCGTCCGGCAAGCCGAAGGTGATGGGCGTGCTGCTCTCCAATCCCGCAAAGCCGCTCTGGCCCGACGCGGGCGATGGCGTGCCCGTGACCAAGTTCGACCTTGCCCGCTATTTCGAGGCCGTGGGTGCCTGGATGCTGCCGCACATCCAGGGCCGCCCGTGCTCCATCGTCCGGGCGCCCGACGGCATCGACGCGGAAACTTTCTTCCAGCGGCACGCCATGAAAGGGACGTCCAACCTCTTGAACCTCATCACCGTCTCCGGAGACCGCAAGCCCTATCTCCAGGTCGATCGGGTGGAGGGCCTTGCGGCGGTGGCGCAGGTGGCGGGGCTGGAATTGCACCCGTGGAACTGCGCGCCCAGCCGCCCGGAGGTGCCGGGGCGGCTGGTGTTCGATCTCGATCCGGGGCCGGAGGTGGATTTTGCCGCCGTGGTCGCGGCGGCCCTGCACCTGCGCGAGGCGTTGGAGGCGCTCGGCCTTCCGACCTTCTGCAAGACCACGGGCGGCAAGGGGCTGCACGTGGTGGTGCCGCTTGCGGCGCCGAAATCCGGCGGGCCGGACTGGGCGCAGGCGAAGGCGTTCGCCCGCGAGGTGTGCGCGCGCATGGCCCGCGACGCGCCCGATCTCTATGTGGTCAACATGGCCAAGAAGCTGCGCACCGGCCGCATCTTCCTCGATTATCTGCGCAACGACCGCATGGCGACGGCGGTGGCGCCGCTCTCGCCGCGCGCGCGACCCGGCGCCACCGTCTCCATGCCTTTGCTGTGGGAGGAGGTGAAGGCCGGGCTCGATCCGAAGCGCTTCACCGTGCGCACCGCGCCCGCTTCGCTGGAGGAGCGGCGGCCCTGGGCGGATTATGAGGCCGCCGCAAAGCCGCTCGCCCCGGCGATCAAGCGTCTCGATGCGGGGAAAGCCGCCGGGCCGAGGGCAAAACGCTGACCCTCGGCCCGGCGTACATCAGAAGGTGATCTTCGCGTCAGCGATGAAGGTGCGCTGCGGGAAGGGGTGGAACAGCGTGTAGGATTCATTGCCGATATTGTCGATGCCGAGGCTGATGGAGGCCTGCTCGTTGAATTTGTAACGGGCCTTCACGTCCACGACGAAGAATTTATCGAACGCGCCATAGACGTTGGGGATGATGTCAGTGTTGTCCAGCGTCGAATATTGCTTGCCGCTGTAACGCGCGGCGATGGTGTAGGCCCAATATTGATCCGGCGTATAGGTGGCGCCGATGGTGGCGCGCCAATCCGGCACATAGGGCACGTGCTTGCCCACGACACTGGTGCCGGTCGCGCTGGCCCAGGTGGGATCGGCGAGAATGCGCGAATCCACATAGGTCACGCTGCCGAACATCTCCAGGCCGGCAATGAACATGTCCTTCTTCGAGGCGGCGATTTCGACGCCCGTGTTGCGGATCGCCTGCACGTTGGTGACGTAATTCACCGGCACGGGATAATTGGCCAGGAATGCGGTCTGCTGGATCAGCGCATCGTCCACATGCTCGTTGAAGAATGAGACACGGATCTTGCCGCCGTCGAAGCTGCGCTCGATGGCGAGTTCCTCGCTCAGCGCGTTTTCCGGCGCGAGGCTGGGATTGGGGATCGCATAGACCGAGCCGGTCTGCACGATCTGGTAGAGTTCGGTCACGGTCGGAAAGCGATAGGCCTGCCCGAACGAGGCGGTCACCAACCAATCCTGCGGCGCCCAGCTTAGCGAGGCCTTGGGCGAGAAGCGCGTCGCGTCCTGCTCCGGCTGGAAGGTGGCGGTGGTGCCGGTGATTGTCCCCGCGGAATTGGCGGTGGTGGCGAGGTTGAAGCCCTGGGTCGCCTGCCAATTCTCCAGCCGCCCGCCCAGCGTCAGCTTGAAATCGGGGGCGAAGCGCCAGGCATCCTGGCCCCAAAGCGCCGAGGTGCTCGTGGCGCCGATGCTGTCGGTATACATTTTCGACGTGGCGTCCGGGCCGGAATTCCAGATCGTCGAGGCATAAGTGGGGTTGTTGAGATAATAGCGGTCGGCGTGGAGGCCGAAACTCACCTCATGGGCCTCGTTCGGCCGCCAGATGAATTTCGCGTCGCCATTCATCCAATTGGTGCCGTCGAGCCGGGCGATCTTGCCATTGGTGGTGAAGAACGGCCCGGTGGAACTCACGCCATAGGGGCTGCGCTGGATGTCTTCGAGATAATCATAGCGCGAGAGCGCGAGGTCGAAATCGAACAGGCCGCCGGTGTCGCTCTTCAGCGTGAAGGCATTGGCGAGGTGCTGCTGGTTGATGGTGTAGTTGGAATTGGCAAAGCCCGCGATGCCGCCGAATGTCGGCACGCCGCCGAGCGTGCGTAGATAGGTTTGGACGGAAGAATCCCCATCGTTCGCCCACAGGCCGATCATGTATTTGGCTTGCAGCCAGGGCGTGATGTCCCAGGCGAACTTGCCGTTGAGATTGGTCATCTCCGTGTGCAGAAGCCCGCCCGCGCCGGCGACATTGGCCACTTGCCCAAGCTTGTTGAGTTGGGGGATGAGGCCGGTGGTCTTGGCGGGCACGCCCGGCGTGGTGATCCAGGATAGCGGCTGGCTGTAGCTGTTCTGGTAATTGCCGGTGATGAGGAAGGAGAAATTCTCGTTCTTGTTGCCGGTGGAGAGATTGGTCTGGTCGGTGCGATAGGTGCCGTTGGTGTCGTAGCGGGAGAAGGTCTGGAAGGCCTCGGTCTGCTTGAGGCTGGCCTCGAACTTCTCCGGCATCTTGGTGGTGATCAGAAGGACGCCGCCGATGGAATTGCCGGGATAGGCGGCGGCAAACGGGCCGTACAGGAAATCCACCCGCTCGATCTCGTCCGGGGTCACGAGCCCCCAGCGCGGCGCGCCGATGGTATTATTGTTCGCGATCAGCGCCGAGAGCAGCAGATCGTCCGCATAGACGAGGCTGCGGGCGGAGGAATTCACGCCCCAGGTCCGCGTGGCCAGCACCGGCTGGGTGTCGCCATTGTTGCGCTTGCGCACGAACAGGCTGGGCAGGTATTTCACCGCGTCCTCGGTATCGACGATGTTGATCGTCTGCTCCACCTGCTGGGCGGTGACGCTGGCGCTGGTCTGGGGAAGCTGGAACTTCTCCTTGACGGGCGGAACGTCGGACGAGGCCTTCTGGTCGGTGTTTACGGTGACTTCCGGCAGATCAATGGTTTGGCCGAGGACGGCCGTGGACGATGCGGCAAGCATCGCCACGGCGCCGGCCGCGCGGAACAGGCGGGACATGGGACAACTCCAGGAATGAACGTGCGGATCGGCGCGAAGCCGGTTCGGATCACGCGGTCCTGGGTGGTCCCTGGGAGAGGCGGGGCGTGGACGCCGGGCTGCGTAGCGCGAACACCCGCTCCGTGGCGTTGGTGATGCGCTGGAAGGCCCGCGCGAGCGGCACGAAATCGGCCGCCGAGGGAGCATCGAAACCGGCGCCGGCAAAGGCGCACAGCGCGCAGGAGGCGACCGGCACACTCTTGCCGGCCGGGTGGTCGCCGCCCTTGGCATCTCCCTTGGCGCCTCCTGGGGCCTCCACGGCTTCGTGGCTGGCGAGGCACAGGATCTGCGCGGGATCGGCGGCGAGCGCGGCGCGGCTGACATGGGCGGTGGAAAGGCTCAGCGCCAGCACGGTCTGGAGCACGAACACATAGGCCATCGCCAGGGCGAACCCTGGGCGCAGCCATGCCTGTGTTGTGCGTGCCTGTGACACGATGGGTCCGCCTCACTCCCCTCGCCCCACATGGAGCGGGGGCGTTCTGTCTCGCTAGCATCACGCGGCCGGGTGGGAAACATGGGTGCCCCGCCCGCTTACCGGAGCGCGGACGTGTTTTTGCTGTATTTGCGCCGCAATTCGGCGTGCAAGCGCATTTATCGCGGGCCGTGCGCCTGCTCACCTTTTCGTGATCGTTATGTCCCCGGGCGCTCCGATGCCCGGCGATGCCATGGGACGGGCGCGGCCTAGCGAATCTCCGCGCGCTCCATCATCTCCCGCAGCCGCAGGGCGAGCGCATCCAGCGGGAAGGGCTTGGTGATCATCTCCATGCCCGGCTCCAGGAAGCCGTTGGCCATGGCGGCGTTTTCCGCATAGCCGGTCATGAACAGCACCCGCAGGTCCGGCCGCATCACCCGCGCGGCATCGGCGATCTGCCGGCCGTTGAGGCCCGGCAGGCCGATGTCGGTCACCAGCAGGTCGATGCGCGCGTCCGATTGCAGGATTTTCAGGCCCTCCGGCCCGTCGCCCGCCTCCAAGGCGTGATAGCCCAGTTCGTGCAGCACCTCGACGATGAGGCCGCGCACCACCGGCTCGTCCTCCACCACCAGCACTGTCTCGTCCGGTTCCGGGCGCGGTGGGACAGCCGGGGCACTGACTTCCTCATCCGCCGCCGCCGCGCCGCGATAGCGCGGGAGATAAAGCTTCACCGTCGTGCCCTTGCCGGCCTCGCTGTAGATCTTGGCATAACCCTCCGACTGGCGGGCGAAGCCGTAGATCATGGAGAGGCCGAGCCCGGTGCCCTGGCCGATGGGCTTGGTGGTGAAGAACGGATCGAAGGCGCGGCTCATCACCTCCGGCGACATGCCGGCTCCGGTATCGGTGACGCAGATGCAGATATATTGCCCCGGTCGCACGTCCCGCACGCTCGCCGCATAGGCGCCGTCCAGATGGGCATTGCAGGTTTCAATGGTCAGGCGGCCGCCTTCGGGCATGGCGTCGCGGGCGTTGATGCACAAATTGAGAATGGCGTTCTCGAGCTGGTTGGGATCGCACAGGGTCTGCCACAGCCCGCCCGCGAGGACGAGTTCGAGCGCGATCCGCTCGCCGAGGGTGCGGCGCAGCAGGTCTTCCATGGAAGCGACCAGCGGGTTCGCCTTCACCGGCTTGGGATCGAGCGGCTGGCGGCGCGAGAAGGCGAGCAGGCGGTGGGTGAGGGCGGCGGCGCGGTTGGCCGAGGTCATGGCGCCGGAGATGAAGCGCTCCAGCTCGCCCATGCGGCCCTGGGCGATGCGCCGCTGCACGATATCCAGCGAGCCCGTGATGCCTTGCAGCAGATTGTTGAAATCATGCGCGATGCCGCCGGTCAGCTGGCCCACGGCCTCCATCTTCTGGGATTGGCGCAGCTGCTCTTCCATCTCGCGCTGCTCGGTGATGTCGCGGCCGATGGCATAGAACAGGCCCGCTTCCGGGGATGCGGTCCAGGCGATGCGGCGGTAGCCGCCCTCGCGGGTGCGATAGCGGTTCTCGTAGCGCACCGTCGCCGCGCCGCCGTCCAGGAGCGCGATCTTCTCGCGCGCGGCGTCGGCATCGTCGGGATGGATCAGGTCCGGGACACGGGCGGAGAGCAGTTCCGCCTCGCTCCAGCCGAGCACGCTGGTCCAGGCGCGGTTGACGGCGATCAGCCGGCCCTCGACGTCGAACACATTGAGCAGGTCGCCCGAAAGGCGCCACATGCGGTCGCGCTCGCGGGTGCGCTCCTCCACCCGCTGTTCCAGGGTTTCGCGCGCGGCCTGCACGCTCTTGAACAGATTGGCATTGTCGATGGCGATGGCGGCCTGGGCGGCGAGGCCCGACATCACCCGCTCGGATCGCGCGCTGAACATGTCCGGCTCGGGATGGCCGAACAGCAGCGCGCCCACGCCGTCTCCCGATCGAGAGACCACCGGCACCGCCAGATAGGATCGCACCGGCAGATGACCCTGTGGCAGGCCGAAATGCGGGCCAGTGCCGCCATAACGCGGGTCGGTGGAAATATCGGGCGAGCGCACGACGCTGTGGCCACGGAACGTGGGCTCGAACATGGGCGTGACGCGCGGCGCGCCGAGAACGGTGAACGCCTCGGCATCCGCGCCCGCCAGCGACACCAGGGTGAAGCTATCGTCCGCCGCGCCCGGCACCTTGTAGAAAAACGCCCCATAGGCCGCCTGCGTCAGCGCGACTCCGGCCTCCACCACCTGCTTCACCAGCTTGTCCGGATCAAGCTCGGCGGCGAGCGCGCTGGTGGTGCGGTTGAGCAGTTCGAGCACTTCGCTTTCATTGGCGAGCTGGTCGCGGCTCTCGCGCAGGTCGGCTTCCGCGCGCTTTTGCGCGGTGATGTCATAGGTGACGCCGAAATAGCGGCGGGCGCCGGTGGCGGTGTCGGACACCGGCTCGCCCTGCCGGGCGATCCAGCGCACTTCGCCGGTGTCGGGCCGGCGGATGCGATATTCGACATAAGCGAGCGCATCGCCCGGCAGGGCGTTGGACAGGGTCTTGAGGCGGGGCCGGTCCTGCGGCACCACCAGTTCGGAGAGTTCGCTCAGGGCGAAGGTATCGCGCACGTCCAGGCCCCAGAGGCGGCAGAAGGCCTCCGAGACATTGACCGTGCCGGTTTCCGCCACCAGCTCGAACGTGCCGATGCGCCCCGCTTCCTGGGCGAACCGCAGGCGCTCCTGGCCGTCGCGCAATTCCTCGATCCGTGCCCGCGCCTCATATTGCCGCCGCCGCCCGCGCACCGCGGTGCGCGCGAGGCTCAGCAGCGAGGTCGGCTGGAACGGGCGCTCCACGAACGAGACGTTGCCGAGAATGTCCGACAGATGGACCGTGAGCGGGTTGCGGTCGGTTTCCGCGCGGTCGGTGAGGATGATGAAGGGAAAATCCGACCACGACGGCTGGCCGGCGATCCAGTCGCGCAGCCCGGAGAGATCGGTATCCACCAGCGCCTGATCGGCGATCAGCGCGAGCCCGGCCCCGCCCGCGAGATCGCGGGCGACGAGCGCCGGCAGGTCGTCGCACACCGCGCACGGCATGCGGGCATCGGCCAGCAATTGGGCGAGCAGCGCGCCTTCGCGCGCATCCGGGCATAAAATGAGCGCGCGCTCGGAATTGGGACCCGGCTTCATGCGTTGGCCCGGGCGATATTTCCGCCCCGATCGCGCGCCATGGCCCGCGTCCAACCGGGCGGGCGATGGCAAGGCCGATCGACCGCGGCGCGCGGTCCCGGCAGGGTCGAAGGGAAGCAGAACATCGAACCTCGCATCACGCACTGTGTCCCACCATAACGCGGCCCGGGCAAGATCACATCGGCTTGCGAAAGATTTGCTATCTGCCAACAGCTTAAGCGGGGCCGAAAAAATCCGGCGCCCCCGCTCCAGAACCATTTAAAGGTATCATTTAACAGCGAGACGCTCGACAGCGCGGGCGAAGCTTGAAATAAAGCACACTGAGCATTTCCGGCCGTGGATGATCGGAGCCCGGTTCCTTGATTCAGGTTCTTCTTCTTCTTCTGGGTGCGCGGCTGCTGCGGCGCCGGTGGTGGGTTCTTGCGCTCGCGGGTGTGGTTTGGCTGATGCTGGGCATGCTGTTCTTCGCCGATGCCTTCATCGAGGAAATCCGCATTCCCCCGACGGTGTTCGCCATTCCCCTGCTGGTGGACGGCGCCTTTTCACTCTTCACCTTCTTCGGCCGGATCGGCGGCACGCGGCCGTTGCGGCTCGCCAAGGGGGTGGTGTTCCTGGCCATCGGCCTGCTGATCATCGATTCGCCCTGGCACAGCGACATGATCATCGGGCTCATCGTCGGCAGCTTCCTCGTCACCGATGCGACGTTGCGCGCCGTGAGCGGCTATGTCGTGCGCTTTGTCGGATGGCGCATGTCGATGTTCGCCGCCGGCGTGGAATTCCTGCTCGGCGTGTGGTCGCTCGTGCCCTGGCCCACCCAATGGCAGGCGGAAGTGGGCGCCGACGTCGGGCAATTGATCATGGTCTCCGGCTTCGGCATCTGCGCGCTTGCGCTCCGCATTCGCCACCTGCCGGAGGACATGCCGATTTCGACCGTCCTCAGCCGCGGCTGGCCGCGCATGGATTGGAGCAAGGCGCTGCGTTCCGGCGCGCCGGCGGAGCCGATGGAGCAGACCGAGGAAGCGGAACGGGACGTGATGATCGTCCATGTGTGGACGCCCACCGGCCACATGGTCTCGCTCAACCACGGCGTCAGCCGCTACATCGCCGCGCGCGACGAGAAGGGCGTCATCTCCACCGGACACGCGGCGCTGGAACTGCCGCCCGATGTCTATATCAGCCATTATCCCGGCCAGGAGATCGACCGCTCGCCGAGCGATTTCTCGCGGGTGCTGCGTGCGACCGAGGAAAACGATGCGCCGGGCGTGTTCCAGCCGAGCTATGCGCAGGAAAGCGCGGACTGGTGCCCGTCCACGTCCGAGGTGCGCCTCGTCGGCCTCAACACCACGGCGGTGCGGACGTTCTGGGCGCACTATCGCCTGGACACCACCTATAATCTCACCAATCGCAATTGCTCCAGCGTCGTGGCGAAGGCGCTGGATGCGGGGCTTGACGGCTTGTTCGAGGAGCGCGGGCGCTCGTACCTCTTCGTGCTGCGGCTGAGCTTCAGCGTGGAGCTCTGGGTCGCCGGTATTCTGCGCACGCGCGCGGCGGCGATGGCCTGGACACCCGGCCTGGTGCTGGATTATGCCCGCGCCGTCAAGGACCTGGTGGAGTTGCCCCAGCGCGGCGGCGCCCCGGCGGTGTCTCAGCTGGCGCGGCGGGGTTAAGCGCGTCGGCGGGCAGGGCGAGACGCGCGAACGCGGCCTTGAGGCGCGGCACGGCGAAATCCACGAACGTGCGGACCTTCGGCGCCGAGAGCCGGCCCTCCGGCATGATGAGATGAACCGGGAACGGCGGCGGCTCGTGCTGCGCCAGCAGGATCGACAGCCGCCCGGCGCGCACATGCTCGGCCACCTGATAGGACAGGACGCGCGTGACCCCGTGCCCCTCCAGCGCCGAGCCGACGGCCGCCTCCACGCTGTTGACGATCAGGCGCGGGGCGATCTGCACGCTCTGGCCGCCCGTGCCGGTTGCGCCCGCGAACGCCCAGGCTTCCTGTCCGAAGCTGGTCATGGCGATGCACCGGTGGGCGGCAAGATCCGACGGGTGCAGGATCGCCGGCCGGTCCGCCAGATAGGCGGGGGATGCGCACACAACCCGCCGCACCTCGCCGATCTTGACCGCGATCAGGCTGGAATCCGGCAGATGGGCGATGCGCAGGGCCACGTCCACGCCCTCGTCCATGAGGTTCACCGACCGGTCGAGCAGCAGCAGGCGCGCGCGCACCGCCGGCTGGGCGTCGAGGAAGGCGTCGAGAATGGGGCGCAGCACCTGGGCGCCGCTCACCAGCGGCGCGGTGAGGGTCAGGGTGCCGCGCGGCGCCGCGCGCTCCCCGGCGGCCAGCATGTCGGCTTCCTCAAGATCGGTGAGGACGCGCCGGCAGGCGGCGGCATAGCGCTCCCCGGCCTCGCTCAGGCGCAGCGCGCGCGTGGTCCGGTGCAGCAGCTGGACCCCCACATGGGCCTCCAGAAATGCGATGGCGCGGGTGACGGCCGCCGGCGAATGGCCGAGCCGGCGCCCGGCTCCGGCAAGGCTGCCTTCGTCGAGCACGGTCACGAACACGCGCATGGCATCAATCCGGTCCATCATCGCTCCCCGGCCGCGCGGGCCGATCTCTCGGTGGGTGGGCGCGTTTTCGCCGGGCGCGCCGGGCGCCACCGTGCGCCGGCGCGGATCAACGAGCCGGGGCCTGCGCGCCCACAGCGGCGGCCAACAGCGCGAGAAGGGGCGGCACCGCGAAGCACCACATGCCGATGGCCACATATAGCAGCGCGGCGAGCCCGCAGCCGAGCGCGAACGCCGCGACCGCGCCCGACATGCGCCCGAGCCGCCCGCGCGCGGTCGCCGCCTGGTCCGGCGGCAGGCCGCGCGCCAGATCCACGATGTCGATCATCACCTGGGTGGTGGTGCCGGTCATCAGCGTGGTAGGCGGGGCGCTGGCGAGATGGATGCGGTGGATGGCGTTCTGGATCGCCATGGCGGACACCAGGGTCATGCCGGTGAGCATCGCGCGCCAGGCATCGGAATTGGCGAATGGGCCGAATGTCACCGCCATGATGCCGGCGGCGGAAAGAAGGCCGAACTTCAGGCCCAGCAGGGTGCGCAGCTGCGGCAGGCCGCGCGCTTCGAGCGCGTAGCCCAGCAGGCGCACCAGCATCACCACGATGCAGAACACCGGCAGCGCCAGCAGCTTGGCCCATGCCCCCGAGGTTCCATGCACCATGGCGGCGCCGAAGGTAACGAAGTTGCCCGTGACATGGGCGGTGAACAGGCCCTGGAGCGCCAGGAAGCCGGCCGTGTCCACATAGCCGCCGTTCAGGCTGAGAATCGCGGGCAGGCTGGGCTTCATGGGTGTCCCCGGACGTGATGGGGTGAGGGAAGGGCGAGGAACGGGCACGCCGTTTGCGGCGCGCCTCGGCTCGAGGGCGGCGGGGCCGGTCCTCGAGCCTGTCTTGGCCGCGCGATCAGGCCTCGCGGCGGGTGGTCTCGAACAAGAACCAGGCGCGGCGCTCGGTCTCGTCGATCCAGTTTTCCAGCAGGCTGGCGGTGGCGACGTCCTGGTTCTCGTCGCACAGGTCGTGCACCTCGCGCATGGACGCGACGAGCTGAACATTGTCGTCGCGCAGTTCGCTCAGCATGTCCTGCGGGGTGACATATTCGGCGTCATTGTCCAGCAGGCGCTGCTGGCGGGCGATCTGGCCGATGGACTTGATCGTGATGCCGCCGATCTTGCGCACGCGCTCGGCGATCGGATCGGTCATGGCGAAGATCTGGTCGCTCTGCTCGTCCAGCAGCAGGTGATAATCGCGGAAATGCGGGCCGGACATGTGCCAGTGGAAGTTCTTGGTCTTGAGGTAGAGCACGAACACGTCGGCCAGCAGGCCGTTCAGCGCGCCGGCGATGTCCTGCACCGCGTTGGAGGAATAATTGCTGCGGGTCTGCAAGGGGGCGGCGACGCGCGACTTCGCGGCGTCCAGCTTTCCCTCGGTCTTCGCCTCGGTCTTGGCCTTTTTGGGCTTCGGCGCCTGGGACTTGGTGTCACTCATTTGACAGCTCCTGGAACTGAGGCGCGGCCGAGCCGGGCCTCGCGTGGGGACGGCGGTGCACCGGCCGTATCTCCCGGGCGTGCAAGCGTGCATGTCCGGCGGCGGGGTGGGCAGGGCGGATGTGGGCACCCGGGTTCAAAGTCTGTATCGACGCATTCTTGCACATCCGTGTGTCACGCCGCCAAGAGGTATCAAGTTCGAATCTACAGCCAAGTTCCCCGCGCCGGTCCGTCTCTCGCAGCGGCAGCTTCATTTTCACGCGGGCGGCGCTTTGGCGGAGGCTGTCGCGGCCGCGCCCACCCTCGTGCACTGCGCTGCGTCACCTGTCCGTGGGTCACCGCCGCGCGGGACGCTAGCCCTTTATCGGCAAGCACTTAGCCGGCATGTCAATCCTGCTTACGTAGTTTCCGAGGCTGTTGCGGTGCACCTGACGTCGCTAGGTTGCGGGCGGCCGCGAAGCATCGGCCGGCGGGGATCCGCCGCCGCGTTTCGACTGTTCGGCCGGGCGCGGTCCAGCGCGGACCGGGCACGCATGTCACCGTTCTGAACGCCCGGCGGCGCGCGTCCGATGCTATCGTTCAGCTGAGAGATCAAAGGCGATACGAAAATGGCAGAGACGGTCCTGAAGCTTGTCAGCGACACGAACGCGCCCGCCCCGGCTTCGCTGCCGGCGCCTGCGCCCGCTGCTCCCGCCCCGGCGCATGAACTCCCCCTCCCGCTGCCCGCCGGGAACGCGGATGTCGACCACGAGGGCTTGCGCCTGTTCGATCGGCGCGTGGGCGCCGCCATCGCGGAAATGACTGGCGGCCTCTCGCCTGCGGCGCTCGCGCTCGCTTACACCGATTGGGCGCTGCATCTGGCCTCCGCCCCCGGCAAGCGCACGGAACTCGCGCTGAAAGCCATGTTCGGCGCACGCGAATTCGCTGCCCACATGCTCAATCCCGCCGCGCCGACCACGTTCGAGGCGGCTGGCCCGATCACCGGCGACGAGCGGTTCCGGGGCGAGGGCTGGAGCCGCTGGCCCTATTCCATCTGGCGCGAAGGCTTTCTGCGCACCCAGCAATGGTGGCATGAGGCGACCAGCGACGTTCCCGGCATGGCGCCCCACCATCAGGAAGTGGTGTCCTTCACGGCCCGCCAATTGCTCGACATGGCTTCGCCCGCGAACCTGCCGTTCGCCAATCCCGAGGTGGCGCAGAAATCGGTGGCCAGCGGCGGGGCGAATTTTGTCGCCGGTGCCAAGAACCTGATGGAAGATCTCGCCCGCAAGCGCGCCCACAAGCCGCCGCTCGGCGTGGAGGCTTTCAAGGTCGGGCGCGATGTGGCCGCGACGCCGGGCAAGGTGATCTATCGCAACCGCCTGGTCGAGCTGATCCAATACAGCCCCGCAACGCCGGGGGTGTATCGCGAGCCGGTGCTGATCGTGCCCGCCTGGATCATGAAATATTACATCCTCGACCTCTCCCCCAACAATTCGCTGATCCGCTATCTGGTGGGGCAGGGGCACACGGTGTTCGCCATCTCCTGGCGCAATGTGACGGCGGAGGACCGCGATCTCAGCTTCGAGGATTATCGCCAGCTCGGCGTTGCTGCGTCATTGGACGCGATCAGCGCGGTGGTGCCGGGCGAGAAAGTCCACGCGGTGGGCTATTGCCTCGGCGGCACGCTGCTGACGGTCGCGGCGGCGGCCATGGCGGATGCCGGGGACACGCGCCTCGCCTCCATGACCTTGTTCGCGGCCCAGACCGATTTCACCGAGCCGGGTGAGCTGGAATTGTTCATCGACCACAGCCAGGTGAGCCTGCTGGAGGACATGATGTGGGATCGCGGCTATCTGGACAGCACCCAGATGGCCGGCGCCTTCCAGCTGCTTAAGTCCAACGATCTGGTCTGGTCGCGCATGGTGCATGATTATCTCATGGGCGAGCGCTACCCCATGAACGATTTGATGGCCTGGAACGCCGACGCCACCCGCATGCCCTACAAGATGCATTCGGATTATCTGCGCAAGCTGTTCCTGAACAATGATCTCGCCTCGGGCCGCTATGTGGTGAACGGCCATCCGATCGCGATCCAGGACATCCGCGTGCCGATCTTCACCGTGGGCACCGAGCGCGACCACATCGCGCCTTGGCGCTCGGTCTATAAGATCCACTATCTCACCGACACCGACGTCACCTTCGTGCTGACCAGCGGCGGGCACAATGCCGGCATCGTCAGCGAGCCGGGCCATCCGCATCGCCAGTTCCGCTTGCGCGAGAAGGGGGCCATGGACCCTTGCCTCGGTCCCGACGAATGGTTCGCCGGCACGCCCGTGCAGCCGGGCTCCTGGTGGCCCGCCTGGCAAAGCTGGCTGGCGCAGCGCTCTTCCCCCGGCCTTGTCTCTCCCCCGCCCATGGGCGCGCCGGGGGCGGGTTATGCCCCGCTCGACGACGCCCCCGGCACCTATGTCCTGCAAGCGTGAGATCCATCATGAACGCGCCTTTGCTGCTGAACCGCACGTTTGACGAATTGAACGTGGGCGATTCCGCCTCGCTGACGCGGGTGGTCAAGAATGAGGATATCGAATTGTTCGCCGCCGTCTCCGGCGACGTGAACCCCGCCCATCTCGACAAGGCCTATGCCGCCACCGACATTTTCGGCCATGTGGTGATCCACGGCATGTGGACCGGCGGGCTGATCTCGACCTTGCTCGGCACGGAACTGCCCGGGCCGGGCACCATCTATCTGTCGCAGGACCTGCATTTCAGGAAGCCCGTGGCGCCCGGCGACACCATTACCGCCACCGTGACGGTGCTAGAGAAGAAGCCGGAAAAGCGCATCGTCCTGTTTGACACGCGCTGCATCAACCAGACCGGCAGCGACGTGCTGACCGGCACCGCCACCGTGATCGCCCCGTCGGAAAAGCTCGCCCTGCCGCGCATCGCCGTGCCCGAGGTGCTGCTGCGCGGCGGCGAGCGCTATTCCGAATTCGTCCAGCGCGCCCGCTCCCTGCCGCCCATGCGCGTGGGCGTGGTGCATCCCTGCAGCATCGAGGCGCTGCAAGCTGCCATCGAGGCGCGCGACGAGGGGCTGATCGAGCCGATCCTGATCGGCCCGGAGCACAAGATCCGCGCGATCGCGGAGAAGGCGGGCATCTCGCTCGCGGGCCTGCGCATCGAGGCGGTGGAGCACAGCCACGCCGCCGCCGTGCGCGGGGCGGCGCTGGCCGCTTCCGGCGAATGCGCGGCGCTCATGAAGGGCAGCCTGCATACCGACGAACTGCTCGGCGCGGTGGTCGCGGCCGCTTCCGGCCTGCGCACCGAGCGGCGCATCAGCCATGTCTATGCGCTGGACGTGCCGTCCTATCCCAAGCCGCTGATCGTCACTGATGCCGCCATCAACATCGCTCCGACCCTGGAGCAGAAGCGCGACATCTGCCAGAACGCCATCGACCTGCTGCACCGCCTCGGCGTCGCCGAGCCGCTGGTGGCGGTGCTCGCGGCGGTGGAGACGGTGAACCCGGACATGCCGGCCACCATCGATGCGGCGGCGCTCACCATCATGGCGGCGCGCGGCCAGATCACCGGCGCCAAGGTGGACGGGCCGCTCGCCTTCGACAATGCCATCAGCCTCGATGCCGCGCATATCAAGCAGATCGTCTCGCCCGTCGCCGGGCAGCCGGACATCCTGCTGGTGCCGAACCTGGAGGCCGGCAACATGCTGGCCAAGCAATTGATCTATCTGGCCGGCGCCGATGCGGCCGGGCTGGTGCTCGGGGCGCGCGTGCCGATCATCCTCACCAGCCGGTCGGACGCGCTGAAGGTGCGCCTCGCTTCGGTGGCCCTCGCCAAGCTCTCCGTCGCCGGCCAGCCCAAGCTCGACGGGGTGACATTGTGAGCGACCATATCCTGCTGACCTTCAACCCCGGCTCCTCGACCTTGAAGATGGGCCTGTTCGCGGTGGAGGGCGACCATGCCCGTCGGCTTGGCCGGGGCATTATCGACCTGCGCCACAGCCCGCTGGTTCTCAGCCTCAGCGAAGGTGGCGAGGCGCGGGATATTCGCCTGACCAGCGCCGTCACCGAGGATTTGCGCGAGGTGATCGACGAGACGTTGCGCTGGCTGGTGGACCATTTCGGCGTTGCCGATCTCACCGCCGTGGGGCACCGGGTGGTGCATGGCGGCGACCGCTTCGCCGGTCCCGCGCTGATCGACCATGAGACCTTCAAGGGCATCGAGAGCCTGGTCCCGCTCGCGCCCCTGCACCAGCCGCAGAGCGTGCGCATCATCAAGGCGCTGCATCACCTGCGGCCGGATTTGCCGCAGGTGGCCTCCTTCGACACCGCCTTCCACCGGACCCAGGCGGACTTGGTGCGCCGCTTCGCCCTGCCGCGCGAGATGTTCAATGCCGGCGTGAAGCGCTACGGCTTCCACGGCCTCTCCTACAAATACATCGCCCGCGAGCTGGGCCGGCATGATCCGACTTTCGGCGGGCGCGTGGTGGTGGCGCATCTCGGCAGCGGCGCCAGCCTGTGCGCGCTCTCCGGCGGCATCAGCCGCGACACCTCCATGGGCTTTTCCACCCTCGACGGCATCCCCATGGCGACGCGCTGCGGCACGCTCGATCCGGGGGTCGTGATCCATATGCTGAAAGAGGAAAAGCGCCCGCTGGAGGAGGTGGAAGACATTCTCTACCACCGCTCGGGCCTGCTGGGCGTCTCCGGCATCAGCGCCGACAGCCGCGCGCTGCTGGCCTCCCATGCGGAGGAAGCGCGCGAGGCGCTCGAATTGTTCACCTTCCGCATCGCGCGCGAGACGGCGGCGCTCGCCAATACGCTCGGCGGGCTGGATGGGTTCGTCTTCACCGCCGGGATCGGCGAGCACCAGGGCGAGATTCGCAGCGCCGTGGCGGCGCGCCTCGGCTGGCTCGGCATGAAGCTGGACGAGCAAGCCAATGCCGCCAATGCCGCGATGATTTGCAGCCTCGACAGCAAAATCAAGGTCTTCGTCATCCCCACGGACGAGGAACAGGTGATCGCCGACGAGGCGGTCAGCATCATCCAGCATCTGGAGCCCGTACGATGAGCCCTATCGTCGATCTCGCCGGAAAGCGCGGCCTCGTGGTCGGCATCGCCAATGCCGAGAGCATCGCCCATGGCTGCGCGCGCGCGTTCCGCGACGCCGGGGCGGAACTCGCCGTCACCTATCTCAACGAGAAGGCGGCGCCTTACGTGCGCCCGCTGGCGGAGAGCCTGGAGGCCTCCATCATCGTGCCGTGCGACGTGCGCATTCCCGGCCAGCTGGAAGAGGTGTTCGCCACCATCGAGCGGCAATGGGGCAGCCTGGATTTCGTGTTCCATTCCATCGCCTTCGCCCCCCGCGAGGATCTGCACACCGGCCTTGTGAACTGCTCCGCCGAGGGCTTCGCCATGGCCATGGACGTGTCCTGCCATTCGTTCATCCGCATGGCGAAGCTGGCGCTGCCATTGATGAAGACCGGCGGCTCGCTCCAGACCGTGAGCTTCTTCGGCAGCGAGCGGGTGGTCGACAATTACAATCTCATGGGCCCGGTGAAGGCGGCGCTGGAATCCACCGTGCGCTATCTGGCGGCCGACCTCGCGGCGGCGGGCATCCGCGTCCATGCCCTCTCCACCGGCCCGGTGCAGACCCGCGCCGCCTCCGGCATCGAGCGCTTCGACGAATTGCTGGACAAGGTGCGCGCCCGCACCCCGGCGAACCATCTCGTGTCCACAGAGCAGATCGGCAAGGTGGCGGCCTTCCTGGTGAGCGAGGCCGGGGCGCCGCTCACCGGCTCCGTGGTCTATGCCGACGCGGGTTTCCACATCGTCGCCTGAGGGGGATGAAGGGGTCCGCGATATCATGGCCGCATCGGACAAAGCTTTCTGGACCTTGCCCGTTGCGGCGCTGCTCTCGGGGCTCGGCTGCACGTCGGGCGGCCTGAGCGCGGCCGAGGTCGAGGACCGCCGCGCCCGCTATGGCGTGAATGCCGACAGCCAGCCCAAGAAGGTGGGCGCGGTGCGCGCCGTGGTGCGGCGCCTGCTGGAGCCGCTTTCGCTGATCCTGCTGGCCGCCGGCGCTGTGTCGGTGGCGACCGGCGATGCGGTGGGCGGGACGATCATTCTCGCCATCCTTGGCCTTTCCATCATTCTCGACACGGTGCAGGAGGGCCAGGCGCTCAAGGCCGCCGAAATGCTGCGCCGCTCGGTCGCCGTGAAGGCGGAGGCCAAGCGCGACGGTGCCTTCGTCGAGGTGGACGTGGGCGATCTCGTGCCCGGCGATCTGGTGCGCATCCGCGCCGGCGACATCATTCCCGCCGACGCGCGGGTGCTGGAGGCCAACGCCTTCACCTGCGATGAGGCGGCACTGACCGGCGAACCCTATCCGGTGCGCAAGCAGCCGGGCGTGATCACCTCCGCCATGCCTGCCGAAGCCGACAATGCGGTGTTTCGCGGCGCGGTGGCGCAGACCGGCGAGGCGGTGGCGCTGGTGGTCCACACCGGGCGCGACAGCCTGTTCGGCGAGGCGGCCTCCGCGCTCGCGCAAGCCCAGACCCCGTCGCCGTTCCAGCGCGACCTCCACGCCTTCGGCCTGCTGACGGCCCGGCTCACCCTGGCGCTGGTGCTGCTGGTGCTGACCGCGCACATGCTGTTCGGCCGGCCGGTGCTGGAATCGCTCATGTTCGCGGTGGCGCTGGCGGTGGGGCTGACGCCCGAACTGCTGCCCATGATCACCACCGTGACCCTTTCGCGCGGCGCGCTGCGCATGGCGGCGCGCAAGGTGATCGTGAAGCGCCTCGCCGCGATCCACGATCTCGGCGCCATGAACGTGCTGTGCACGGACAAGACCGGCACCCTCACCGAAGCCCGCATCACGCTTGCGAAAAGCCTCGATCCCGAAGGCGCGGAAGACCCGCGCGCCGCCACCCTCGCCGCCCTTGCCGCCCATCTCGGCGGTGATCGCGGCGCGCTCGATGCCGCGCTGCTGGACTGCCGTCACGATCCGGCGGCCGGCTGGGTGATGGAGGAAGTGCACGCCTTCGATTTTTCCCGCCGCATCGGCTCTGTGCTCGCGCGGGGGCCGGACGCCCATCTGCTGATCGTGAAGGGCGCGCCGGAGGCGGTGCTGAATCTGTGCACCACGCGCCGCGACGGCAGCCCCATGGACGCCACCGCGCAGGATGCGGCGCATGCTTTGGTCCAGGCGCTGGCGGGCGAGGGATTGCGCGCGGTGGCGGTGGCCTCGAAACCCTGGACCGGTGCGCCGCGCGAACTGACCGTGGAAGATGAAGCCGGGCTGGTGTTCGAGGGCCTGTGCGCGTTTGCCGATCCGCCCAAGGCCACCGCCGCCGCCGCCATCGCGCGCCTCGCCAAGGCCGGGGTTCGGCTGAAGATCCTTTCCGGTGACGACCCGGTGGTGGTGCGGCGCCTCGCCGGCCTCGTCGGGCTGAATGCGGCCGAAGTGCTCTCCGGGGCGGACGTGGCGGCCTTGAGCGACGATGCGCTCGCGGTGCGGGTGCGCGAAGTGGATGCCTATGGCCGCCTCGCGCCGGACCAGAAGTCGCGCATCGTCAAGGCGCTCCAGGCGCGCGGCGCGGTGGTGGGGTTCCTCGGCGACGGCATCAACGACGCGCCGGGGCTCAAAGCCGCCGATATCGGCCTTTCCGTGGATGGCGCCACCGGCGTCGCCCAGGCGGCGGCGGACATGATTTTGCTGGAAAGCGATCTCGGCGTGGTGGCGGACGGGGTGGAGGAAGGGCGGCGCACCTTCGTCAACATCCTCAAATATGTGCGCATGGCCGCCAGCTCCAATTTCGGCAACATGCTGTCCATGGCGGCGGCCTCCCTGTTCCTGCCGTTCCTGCCCATGCTGCCGACCCAGATCCTGCTCAACAACCTGCTCTACGACCTCTCGGAAATCGGCATCCCGTTCGACCGGGTGCGCGCCGAGGCGCTGGCGCGGCCGCAGGTGTGGGACATGTCCGGGCTGGTGCGGTTCGCGGCCATCATGGGCCCGCTCTCCTCGGTGTTCGACCTGCTCACCTTCGGCGGCCTGATCTTCCTGTTCCACGTGACGCCGGATGCCTTCCGCACCGCGTGGTTCCTGGAATCCATGGCGACGCAGATCCTCGTCATCTTCATCATCCGCACCCGCGCGCGGCCGTGGGCGGATTTGCCCCATCCGCTGCTTGCCGCCTCCTCGCTCGGCGCGCTGCTCGTGGCCATGGTGCTGCCGTTCACGCCATTCGGCGCCTGGTTCGGCTTCGCCTTGCTGCCGCCGGCCCTGCTCGGGGCATTGGCGCTGCTGGTCATCGCCTATCTCGCCATGGCCGAGGGGCTGAAGCGCTTCGCCATGGCGCGGGTGTAGGGGCGGGTTTCTCCTCTCCTTGTGGGAGAGGGCGCATCTCATCCCAGCCTCAGTGTTTCTCCTCCCCCCTTGCGGGGGAGGGCAGGGAGGGGGCTCTCCGCTTGTCCGGGCGAGTGGTGTTCGCGGCCCCAACCCCCCACCCCATCCCTCCCCCTCAAGGGGGGAGGGCGCATCTCGTCCCTGCCTCAGTGTTTCTCCTCCCCCTTGCGGGGGAGGGCAGGGAGGGGGGTATCTTTCCGCTTGTCCGGGCAAGGGTGGTGCTCGCGGCGCCCAACCCCCCACCCCAACCCTCCCCCTCAAGGGGGGAGGGGGCATCTCATCCCAGCCTCAGTGTTTCTCCTCCCCCCTTGTGGGGGAGGGCAGGGAGGGGGGTGTCTCTCCGCTTGTTCGGGCGAGGGTGGTGTTCGCGGCCCTACCCCCCACCCCATCCCTCCCCCTCAAGGGGGGAGGGGGCATCTCATCCCGACCGCTGCTTTTCTCCTCCCCCCTTGCGGGGGAGGGCAGGGAGGGGGGTCTCTCCGCTTGTCCGGGCGAGGGTGGTAATCGCGGCGCCATACCCCCCACCCCATCCCTCCCCCTCAAGGGGGGAGGGCGCATCTCATTCCGGCCTCAGTGTTTCTCCTCCCCCCTTGCGGGGGAGGGCAGGGAGGGGGGTGTCTCTCCGCTTGTCCGGGCGAGGGTGGTGCTCGCGGCGCCATACCCCCCACCCCATCCCTCCCCCTCAAGGGGGGAGGGGCATCTCATCCCGGCCGCCGCTTTTCTCCTCCCCTCTTGCGGGGGAGGGCAGGGAGGGGGGTGTCTCTCCGTGTGTCCGGGCGAGGGTAGTGTTCGCGGCCCCACACCCCCCACCCCATCCCTCCCCCTCAAGGGGGGAGGGAGCATCTCATCCCTGCCTCCGCTTTTCTCCAGCCGGCACCGGGTGTCGCAAACGCGATTCCCTGTCGGAAAGAAGAAAGCTATAGGAGCGCAGGCCCGCGCGGCGGGCGGTCACATCTGCGGAGAACGCCATGAAGACGCGCGCTGCGGTCGCCTGGGAAGCCAAGAAGCCCCTCACCATCGAGACCATCGAGATCGGCGGCCCCAAGGCGGGCGAAGTGCTGGTGGAGATTATGGCCACCGGCGTCTGCCACACCGACGCCTATACGCTGGACGGGCTGGATTCGGAGGGCAAGTTCCCCGCCATCCTCGGCCATGAGGGCGCGGGCATCGTGCGCGAGGTGGGCGCGGGCGTAACCGGCCTGAAGGTCGGCGACCATGTGATTCCGCTCTACACGCCGGAATGCCGGCAGTGCAAAACCTGCCTCTCCCAGCGCTCGAACCTCTGCACCTCCATCCGCGCCACCCAGGGGCAGGGCCTGATGCCGGATCGCACCAGCCGCTTCTCCTGTGATGGCGGCGAGATCTTCCATTACATGGGCTGCTCCACCTTCTCCAATTTCACCGTGCTGCCCGAGATCGCGCTGGCGAAGGTTCGCGAGGACGCCCCCTTCGACAAGATCTGCTACATCGGCTGCGGGGTCACCACCGGCATTGGCGCGGTGGTCTATACTGCCAAGGTGTGGCCGGGCGCGAACGTGGTGGTGTTCGGCCTTGGGGGCATCGGCCTCAACGTCATCCAGGGCGCGCGGATGGTGGGCGCCGACAAGATCATCGGCGTGGACATCAACCCCGCCAAGGTTGAGATGGCGAAGCGCTTCGGCATGACCCATTTCGTCAATCCGCGCGACGTGGGTGCCGACAAGGTGGTGGCCGCCATCCAGGACCTGACCGACGGCGGCGCCGATTTCTCCTTCGACTGCACCGGCAATGTGGATGTGATGCGCCAGGCGCTGGAATGCTGCCATCGCGGCTGGGGCACCTCCATCGTCATCGGCGTGGCGCCGGCGGGGGCGGAAATCTCCACCCGTCCGTTCCAGCTTGTCACCGGCCGCAACTGGCGCGGCTCGGCGTTCGGCGGCGCGCGCGGCCGCACCGACGTGCCCAAGATCGTCGACTGGTACATGGAGGGGAAGATCGAGATCGACCCCCTGATCACCCACACCATGCCGCTGGAAGAGATCAACACCGCCTTCGATTTGATGCACGAGGGCAAGTCGATCCGCTCGGTGGTCCTGTTCTGATGGAGACGCTCTCGCGGGCGAAGGCGTTCGGCGGGGTGCAGGGCGTCTATCGCCACGACTCGCGTGAGACGCGCTGCCCCATGACCTTCGCGGTCTATGTTCCGCCCCAGGCGGAGCACGGGCCGGTGCCGGTGCTGTGGTATCTCTCCGGCCTCACCTGCACCCATGCCAACGTCGTGGAGAAGGGCGAGTATCGCCGCGCCGCCGCCGAGCACGGCCTCATGATCGTCTGCCCGGACACCTCGCCGCGCGGCGAAGGCGTGCCCGACGAGCCGGACAATTGGCAGTTCGGCTCCGGCGCCGGCTTCTATCTCGATGCCACGCAGGCGCCATATGCTGAAAATTACCGTATGGCGCGCTATGTGGGGCACGAATTGCCGGCGCTTCTGGCCGCGCATTTCCCTTGCGACATGGCGCGCCAGGGCATTTTCGGCCATTCCATGGGCGGGCACGGCGCGCTGACGCTGGCGCTGAAAAATCCCGGCCGCTTCAAGAGCTGTTCCGCCTTCGCACCCATCGTCCACCCGATGGATGCGGGCTGGTCACGCCCGGCGTTCGAGAAATATCTCGGCCCCGACGCTGCGGCATGGCGCGCCTATGATGCCTGCGCCCTCATCAAGGACGGGCACCGCTTCCCTGAGTTTCGGGTGGACCAGGGGGCGGCGGACGGCTTCCTGCAGGACGGCCTGCGCCCCTGGCTGCTGGAAGAGGCCTGCGCCAAGGCCGGCATCCCGCTCGCCCTGACGCTACGGGATGGTTACGACCATTCCTATTATTTCATCTCCACCTTCATGGCCGACCACGTGGCTTACCATGCGGCACGCCTGAAGGGGTGAGCCCCCCGGAACGCGGGGATACCCCCGGATCGCGGAGATTCCTCCACGATCCGGGCGTTTCCCTCATCTGCGGGGCTCAATAGCCGAGGTGCGGATCGACGCGGTTCAGCACTTCCTGCCCCGCGCGCACCCGGCGGATGTTTTCCGCGATCTGCGCCGCCGCCGATTTGGGAATGGCGACCGAGGCGAGATGCGGCGTGATCAGCACGTTTTCCATGGCCCAGAGCGGGCTTTCCGGCGCCAACGGCTCGTGCGCGAACACATCCAGCGTGGCTTCGCCGATCTGGCCGGACTGGAGCGCGGCGATCAGCGCTTCCTCGTCGACGATCGGCCCCCGGGCAACATTGATGAAAGTCGCGCCGCGCGGCAGCTGGGAGAGGCGTTTTGCGTCGATCAGGCCGTGGGTTTCCCCCGTGAGCGGCAGCATGACCACGAGAATCTCACATGACCCAAGGAAAGATTCGAGCGAATCAAGCCCGTGGAAGCAGGTGATTCCCGGTAAATCCTTGGCGGAACGGGACCAGCCGCGCACATTGAAGCCCTGTCGGGTCAGTTCGTGGGCCGCCATCGCCCCCAATTCGCCCAGTCCCAGCACGCCGACAGTGATCTCGTCCGCCGTGCGGGGGTGCACATAGTGCCAGCGGTGCTCCCTTTGGGCCTTCTCGAAAGTGGGGATGTTTCGTGCGTGACGTAACACCGCCATGAGCACGAACGAGGCCATCATGCGGCCCATGTCCGGGTCCGAGACGCGGGTGATGGGAACGTTGGGTAAATCATCCCGCGCCATCAGCGCATCGACGCCGGCACCTAGGTTGACGACCAGCTCAAGATTTTGAAATTCATTGAAAAACCCGTGCGGGGGCTTCCAGACGAGGGCATATCTTACCTCCGCCGGATCGCCGGTGTCGGGCGCGATCCGCACGTCCAGGTCCGGCATCTGGTCCCGCAGGGCCTGCGCCCAAGGGCCGGCCACATCCACTCGACTATAGAACACCAACGCCCGTTCGACACCGTTCATGGTCACCCCCGTGTATTGCCGGAAAATAGCCTGATGGGGGGTGACCCGCCACGTACCGTAAGGCAGCTTCGCGCAAGCTTGCTCCCGCAAGGTGCGTCATAGACGGCATTCGTTTCAATTTTTGGCTGCACGCTCGGCGGTATGGGAGGATAATGGCGCCGACCAAATGCGGGTGAGCCAGTACGTAAAGAACAAGGGTCTTCTCGTGGAGAGGCATATGCCTAATCAGACCACCGACATCGACGCCGTCACAAAGGTTACCCTCGCCGCCTTGCTCAATCTGATCCGCCTCCTTGGTGCGGAACTCGTGGCCGGCAAGCACCGCGACGATGTCGATCATCTCGAGCTCGCGCTGCGGGCGAAGTTGAATTTCGTTAGGGAAGGCGTCGACAAGGCGGATGCCGAAGCCGGCATCGCCCTCGCGCATCAATTGCTGACGCCCGTGCTGCGCCAGATCCGCGCGCAGGCCGACTTGGTCAATTCCGGGCCGCAGGTGGTCCCCATGGACGCTGCCGTGGCGGCAGCCGCAGCGATGCCGGCCGCAAAGGCGGGGCGCGCGAAACTGTCGTCCGCCCGCGTCACGCGGGCCAAGCGCGCCAGCATGAACTGAGCCGCGCGGCCGCTCGAAAAAATTCGCGTGGGGCGGAACCCGCCTTTGTCCTGCGCGTTCTTAGGGTGTCACCGCCCCCCACGGTGACACCCCAAGGCCCCGCTCTCTTCCCCCCGGAGAGCGGGGCATTTCTTTTTTGGGCCTCAGCCCGGCTGGCTTTCCATCTTGGTCGCGCCACCCGCCGACGGCGCGGCCTTGCCGATCGCCGGGGCGAGCGAAGGCGCCTCCTCGGCGTGCACCAGAAGGTCGTGGATGAACTGGAGCTTCTGGGTGACCGGCAGCGACAGCACGAACGGATAGAGGTCCGGTTGCCCCATGGAGCGGTTGATGGAATTCACCGCGACCGTCAGGGGAACGAAGGCTTCCACCAGATCCTCTGCATTGGGCGCCTGGTAGGGCTTGAAATCCACCTCCAGCGCGAGTTCGGCGGCCTTGCGGATCTTCGGCCGCAGCTTGATGCCGAACGCCCCGGCGGTCTCCAGCGCATCCACCATGTGCAGATAATGCGCCCAGGTCTCGGCGAAATCCTCCCACGGATGGGCGGTCGCGTAGGAGCTGATGAAGGCGTCCTGCCAGCCGGCCGGCGGGCCCTGGTCGTAATGACGCTGAAGCGCCTCGCCATAATCGGGGCGCTCGTCGCCGAACACGGCCCGGAAGGCTTCGAGCTTGCCGCCGTCGCGCACCAGCCGATCCCAATAATAATGGCCCACCTCGTGGCGGAAATGGCCCAGCAGGGTGCGGTAGGGCTCCTTCATGCTGGTGCGGCGCGCCTCGCGCTCGGCATCGTCCGCCTCGGCGATATTGATGGTGATGATGCCGTTGTCGTGTCCGGTGAGCACCCGTTCCTGATCGCCGCTCGGCGTGGTGACGTCGGCGAGGAAATCGAACGCGAGGCCGCTTTCCGGCTCTTCCGTGCGGTCGGGCATGGGCAGGCCCCACCGCAGCAGGGAATAGAACAGATGGTGCTTGGCCTGCTCCATCTTGCGCCAGCGCGTCAGGTTCTCCTCGATGGAGAGGTCCGGCACCGTGCGGTTGTGGCGACAGGCCTCGCAGGTGGTGCGGCCGGCATCGGCCGGGATCAGCCAGTTGCAGGCGTCATATTGGGCGTTGTCGCAAAACAGATAGGGCCGCGCGCGATCCGCGAGCGCGGTCCATGTGGTGCCGTCCGGCTCCACGGCGGAGACGGTATTTCTTTCCGGCAGGTAGCCGAGCCGATATCCGCAATTCACGCAGAAGCGATTATCGAAATGCACCGGATTACGGCAATTCTGGCATTCGAAGAGTTTCATGTCAGGGTCTCGAACGGTCAAGCAGTGGGCCGGGCGCGAGAACCGCTGCCGGCGCCCCGTCTAAGGACGACGCAGGCATGCTTCGGTTCCAACCGCAAGCGCGATCGGACGCATTATCGCCGTATGCGCCCGCGGTGTGGCCGGTTGGGCGCCCTCATGCGGCTCTGTGCGCGCGCGGGGCGGATGTCGGGATCCCGGGGAACCGCTTCGCTCAGGCCGTCCGCTCTCCCGCCGCTTCAGCCCACCAAGGGATCGCGCTCGTGGTCCGGCTCGGTTTCCATGGCCATGGTTTGCGTGCTCGCAGGGGAGGTGTTTTCCACCGGCCCGCGAAACAGCATCGAAATGCCCACGATGGCCCCGATCACGATGAGCACGGGATAGGACAGCGTCGCCCAGACCAGGGACGAGCGCAGGGTAAAATGGCCGAACAGGCGCAGCACCATGCCGATGCTTGCGGGGGCGCTCACAAATCCCAGCATGGCGAAGGCGAATTTGGCGCGCGGCAGGAATGCCTCCCGCACCTTTCCGCCCGCCTTGCCTGCATCCGTCGTACCCATCCACGGCTCTCCCGCACCCGGCGCGGCGCAGCGGGTGTTCCGCGCTTTTATGGGGCGCGCAGAATGGCGCCAATATGGCGAGGCCTCCAGCCGCGCGGTTGCGTCGGCTTTTCAAGCGCCGGTTTTGTGCTTAGACCAACAGGCCAGGGTATTCGGGACGCTTGAAAATGAAGCTGTTTGGACATGCGGTGCGGATTCCGGGCCGGGTGGCGGAAGTCGGCTGGCTGTTCGACCAGGAGAAAGGCACCTTCATCTGGGAGGCGCCGCGCAAGGTGGTCCGCGAGGAGCCGGCCGCCCGCCATCCCAAGTCGGTGCGCTATTGCCCGGCGGTGATCGACCATGATGCGCGCCTGTTCGAGGTGGTCTCCCCCATCGACATGCATCTGCGCTTCCATGTGGACGAAAAGACCCGCGTGCCGAGCCTGGTGAACGCCGCGGGCGACCAGTCCAACATCCGCGCCAAGCATCTCGGGCAGATGATCAGCCTGGTTTCGGCGAAGGAATGGCGCCATCCCGAGCGGCCGATCCTTCAGCTCATCACGCCCTATGTCTTCGTGGCGGACGAGCCGATCTATATCAACCAGCTGCCGCCCTTCAATCATTACCGGGCGAACCCGCTGCCGGGACTGCTGATCGGCGGCCGGTTCCCCATCGAGAACTGGCCGCGCCAGCTCATGTGGGCGTTCGAGTGGCACGAGCCGAAGAAGGACATCATCATCAAGCGGGGCGAGCCGCTGTTCTATGCGCGGTTCGAGACCATGGACCCCTCGCGCCCCATCCGCATGGTGGAGGCGGAGATGACGCCCGAGCTGCGGCGCCACATCGACGGCATGTCGGGCGTCACCAATTATGTGAACCGCACCTTCTCGCTGTTCGACGTGGCGCGCCAGCGCCGGCCCAAGAAGCTGCTCACCAAGAAAAGCTGAGCGGCCGGCCCCGCGCGACGTTGCCCCCTCACCCGCCCGCTGCGCGGTCGACCTCTCCCCGTGGGGGAGAGGTGGGGCGGGGTGCGCCCGGTTCTTGGTCGGGAGAGAGGAGCGGGGAGACCCCTCTCCCCGACGGGGAGAGGGTTGGGGTGAGGGGCCCCCGCGCTTTTACGCGATGGTGAGGCTGATGCTCCCGACGCCCGCGACGCCACCTTCCAGCACATCGCCGGAAACCGTCGCGCCCACCCCGGCCGGGGTGCCGGCGAAGATCAGGTCGCCCGGCTCCAGGCGGAACAGGGTGGAGAGGGTCGCGATCATTTCCGGCACCTTCCAGATCATCTGGTTGAGGTCGCCGTCCTGGCGCAGTTTGCCGTTGACGTTGAGCCACACCCGCCCGGCATCCGGATGGCCGATACGGTCCGCCGGTACCAGGGCCGAGCAGGGGGCGGATTGCTCGAACGCCTTGCCCACTTCCCACGGGCGGCCCATCTTCTTGGCCTCGCCCTGGAGATCGCGGCGGGTGAGATCCAGGCCCACGCCATAGCCATAGACCAGGTCGAGCGCCGTCTCGACCGGCACATCCTCGCCGCCGCCCTTCAGCGCCACCACCATTTCCACCTCGAAATGCAGGTCGGACGTGCGCTTGGGATAGGGGATGGTGGAGCCGCTCGGGATCAGATTGTCCGGGTTCTTCTGGAAGAAGAATGGCGGCTCGCGATTGGGATCGTGCCCCATCTCGATGGCGTGGTCGGCGAAATTGCGCCCGACGCAATAGATGCGGTGCACAGGGAAACGGTCTTGCGAGCCTTCGACGGCGAGGCTCGGAACGGCGGGGGCGGGGATGACGAAGGCCATGGAACGCTCCTTCAGAGGCTCCTCGGCTTAAACGCGGCTTCGGCGTTTGGAAAGAGGTGCGGCGCGCGGGATGCTCACATCCCGCGTACCGCACCCAGCGTCATGCCGAAGGCTTATTCGGCGGCGGCCGCAAGGCCGATGGGGCAGGCCACCCCGGTGCCGCCGAGCCCGCAATATCCCATGGGGTTCTTGGCGAGATATTGCTGGTGATCTTCCTCTGCGTAATAGAACGGGCCGCCGTCACGGATCTCGGTGGTAATGGCGCCGTAGCCCTTCGCCTTCAGCGCCGCCTGATAAGCGGCCTTGGACGCCTCGGCCTCGGCCCGGCGCGCCGCGTCGGGCACATAGATGCCGGAGCGATACTGCGTGCCGATGTCGTTGCCCTGGCGCATGCCCTGGGTGGGATCATGGCTCTCCCAGAACACCTTCAGCAATTGGGCGAAGCTCACCTGCGCGGGATCATAGGCCACCAGCACGCCCTCGGTATGGCCGGTGCGGCCGGAGCACACTTCCCGATAGGTGGCATTGGGGGTATGGCCGGCCACATAGCCGACGGCGGTGACATACACGCCCGGCACCTGCCAGAACTTGCGCTCCGCACCCCAGAAACAGCCGAGCGCGAAAACGGCGGTCTCGATCCCCTCAGGGAAGGCTCCCTTCAACGGCTTGTGATTGACGAAATGGACCCGCGCCGTCTCAAGCGCGTCGGCGCGGCCGGGCAGGGCATCGGCGGCGGTGGGCAGATCCAGGGACTTCTTCGACCAGAACATGGCGGGCTCCTCTGCTGCGCCGCGCATCGCCGCAAGGGGCGGGCGCCAGGCGCTCATTTGGTGAGGGAGGCCGTCGCGACCGCCTGGAGCGAGCCGGGCAGACCGTGCGCCCGCCGCTCGTCCGGCATGGGCTCGAACGTCTCGTGCCCCAATATGGGGATCGGCCGGCGATTGCGCGAGGGGGCGCGGCTGCGTCAGTGCGCCGTTCAGTTGGCGAGGAAGCGCGAGCGCTGGCGCACCCGCCCGATGGCGAGGAACAGAAAGCCGACAATCGCCAGCAGCAGGAACAGCGGCAGGCCGAGCACCGGCACCGCCGCATCGCTCCAGGCCCAGGGCGAAAGCGCCGTGACCTTGGCCTGAGCTGCCGCGAAGCTCGCGGGGGAGAGCGCGGTCCAGGCATCCTGGGTGGAGGTGAGGATCAGCCGGCTCGAGGCGATGGAGCGCGTTCCATCCACCACCAAAGCGACGAAGCCGCCGGCCAGGATCCAGAAGCCGAAGAAGCGGAACAGGAAGCGGAACATCGCGTCTCGCGCTGGCACGTCCGGCGCGGAAGGCGCGCGGTTCGATGCTCCTTCCTAGCGCACTCGGTGGCGGGGTTGAACTGCGCGCGTCGAAAATGGGCGCTCCGGAGTCATGGGGACGAACTCTGCCCGAAATCGCGGTTTCAAGCGCCGCACAGCGGCGGAGAGGCGTCACGAAACCGCTGTTCGTCTGCGCTAAGTATATGTTTCACGTGAAACATTTTCCCGCAACCGGCATGTATGCGCACCCGTGCGCCTTTACCCCTGCGGCTTTGGCCGGCTTCGGCAAAAAGTGGATGGCGCATATTCGTGACTTGAGGCCTCTTGAAGCGGAGGCGCAGGTTTGCTCCTATTGGGCCATGAGTACGGGCCTCATCGAGATACGTCGCGCGAAGCCCCAGGACGCCCCCGCCATCGCGGACGTTCATGACAGCGCTTGGCGTTCAGTCTATCGCGGCCTCATCCCCGGCCTGGAGCTGGAGCGGATGGTGGAGCGTCGCGGCCCGGCGTGGTGGGAACAGGCCATCGGGCGCGGCAGCCGCCTTTCGGTGCTGATCGCCGGTGAAGGGGTGGTCGGCTACACCAATTACGGCGGCAACCGCGCCAAGAACCTGCCCTATGGCGGCGAGATCTACGAAATCTATCTCAAGCCGGTCTATCAGGGCCTGGGATTTGGCCAGCGCCTGTTTTCCGCCGCCCGGCGCGATCTGGCGCTCGCCGGCCTGAACGGCCTGGTGGTCTGGGCGCTGAAGGACAATGCCGGCGCCGTGGGCTTCTACGAATCGCTAGGAGGGCAACCGGTCGCAGCCTCCATTGAGCGCTTCGGCACGAAAACCCTGGACAAAGTCGCCTTCGCTTGGCAGCGGTAGCCGCGCCGTCCGTAAGGGCGCGAGACCCATAGCTTCAAGTGAGTGGCCCCCCATGCGCATCGACGCCATCAAGATCGGCAAGAATCCGCCCGACGAAGTCAATGTTGTGATCGAGGTGCCGATCGGCGGAGAGCCCATCAAGTATGAGATGGACAAGGACGCCGGGACGCTGTTCGTCGATCGCTTCCTTTATACCGCCATGCGGTATCCTGGAAACTACGGCTTCATTCCGCACACCCTCTCCGGCGACGGCGATCCGTGCGATGTGCTCATCGCCAATACGCGCGCCATTGTGCCGGGCGCCGTCATCGCCGTGCGCCCCGTCGGCGTGCTGCTGATGGAGGACGAGGGCGGCTTCGACGAGAAAATCATCGCCGTCCCCGCGCCCAAGCTCACCAAGCGCTACGACAAGGTGAAGAATTATTCCGACCTGCCGGACATCACGCTCCAGCAGATCGAGCATTTCTTCACCCATTACAAGGATCTCGAACCCAACAAATGGGTCAAGATCGTGCGCTGGGGCGATGTGGACGAGGCCAAGAAGCTGATTCTCGAAGGCGTCGAGCGCGCCAAGGCCGAGAAGGAACCGGCCGCCGACTGATCCGGCGCCAGCCTTTTGCGGTGATATTCAGGAGGCCGGGCATCTGCCCGGCCTTTTGCATTTCTCACCCCGCTCGCGTCGCGCCGGGCGGTCAGGCCGGTACGCGCGCGTCCTGCAGGATCTGCCCGATCTCCGGCAGGCAGGAGCCGCAATTGGTGCCGGCTTTGAGCCGTGCGCCGATGGCGGCGGCATCCCGGTCGCCGGCGGCGATGGCCTCCATGATGGCGCCGCGCGGCACGCCGAAGCAGGCGCAGACCAAGGGCCCGCAAGGGCCTTGCGCGCCGGCGCGCCGGCCGGAGAGAAGGATGCGGCGGTCTTGCAGGGAAACCGTCTCTTCCGCCAGCAGCCCGGCCAGCGCGTCCCATGCCTGGGGGGCATCGGGCGGCCCCATCAGCAGCGCGAACATGAGGCGCCCGTTCGCATCGAAGGCGGCGGTGCGATACTGGCCCCCCGGAAGGTCGATGAGCTCCGTACGGTCCTCCGGCAGCTCCAGGTGCTCCACCCAGTCGGCCCAATCCTGCGGTCCGCCCGCGCCCGCGAGGCGCCAGCCGAACCCACCGTCCAGCGCCGCGCGGGCCCACCAGGAGCCCGCAGGGAAAGGAAAGGCCGCGAGATCCATAAAGCTGCGGGCGAGCAGGAATCCCCGGCTGCGCATGGGCGCCGGGGCGAGGGTGGACGGCGTCGCCTTCAGGTCCGGCTGGCCGGAATGGGGGTCGGTGCGCTTGTGCACCAGGGCACCCACGGCACCGTCCGAGGCATTCGCATCGCTCCAATGGATCGGCGCGAACAGGGTGCCGATCTGCTGTCCGGCGTCGATCCGCACCTCGAGCGTCGCCGTGCCATGGGCGGACATGACACGCGCGAGCGCGCCATCCTCAAGGCCGAGCGGGGCCGCGTCCTTGGGATGGATGGCGACAAACGGGGCGCGGATATGCCCCGCGAGGCGTGGGCTGAGGCCGGTGCGCGTCATGGTGTGCCATTGGTCGCGCACCCGGCCGGTGTTGAGCAGGAAGGGCTGGCCGGCACGGGCGGCGGGCGCGACCGGCAGCGGCGTCACGAAGCGGGCCCGGCCGCTCGGGGTGAAGAAGCCGCCCTCGGCGAACAGGCGCGCGCGTCCCTCCCGCCCACCGGCAGGCACCGGCCATTGCACCGGCGCCAGGCTCTCATATTCGGCGTCCGAGAGCGTCGCGAGGCCGGAAATGTCGAAATCGCGTGTGCCGCCGTTCTCGAAGCCGGAGAGGGCGGCATGCTCGCGGAAGATATCGGCCGGGCTGCGCCAGGCGAAAGCGGCGCCGTGGCCGAGGCGCGCCGCGACCTGGGCGAGCGCCCACCAGTCCGGCCGCACCTTCTCCGGCAAGGGCAGAAAGGGCCGTTGGCGCGAAATGCGCCGCTCGGAATTGGTAACGGTCCCGTCTTTCTCTCCCCAGGCGGCGGCCGGCAGCAGCACATGGGGCGCGCAAGCGGCGGTGTCGTTGCCCAGCACGTTTTCAGACAGCACGAACAGGTCCAGCTTGCCGAGCGCGGCGCGGACTTCGCGCGCCTGCGGCAGGCTCACGGCGGGGTTGGTGCCCATGACCCAGAGCGCCTTGATCTCGCCGCGCGCGATGGCGTCGAACATCTGCACCGCCTTGTGTCCCTCGGCGGCGGCGATGGCGGGCGCGTCCCAGAACCGGCGCACAAGGTCCACCTCGGGAGCGGAAAAGCCCATGTGGGCGGCGAGCTGGTTGGCGAGCCCGCCCACCTCCCGCCCGCCCATGGCATTGGGCTGGCCGGTCAGCGAAAACGGCCCCATGCCCGGCTTGCCGATCCGCCCGGTGGCGAGGTGGCAATTGAGGACGGCGTTCACCTTGTCGGTGCCCACCGCCGACTGGTTCACCCCCTGCGAATAGCAGGTCACAACGCACGGCGTGGCCCGGAACATCTCGAAGAAACTTGAAACCTCATGGTCCATCAGCCCGGTCGCGGCGGCGGTGGCGCCGATGTCCGGGGCTAGGGTGCGGGCCTCCTTGAGGGTGGCCGCGAAGCCCTCGGTGTGGGCTTCGATGAAGGTGGGGTCGAGCGCGCCGGTATCGGCCAGATGCACCAGCAGGCCGGAGAACAAAGCCGCGTCGGTGCCGTGGGCGATCGGCAGGAACAGGTCGGCTTCCTCAGCCGTCGCGGTGCGGCGCGGGTCGATCACCACCAGCTTGGTGCCGCGCGCCGCCCGTACCGCCACCATGCGGCGGAACAGCACCGGGTGGCACCAGGCGGTGTTGGAGCCGGTGAGGATGATCAGGTCCGCTTCGTCCAGGTCCTCATAGGCGCCGGGCACGGTGTCCGAGCCGAAGGCCCGCTTGTGCCCGGCGACCGAGGAGGCCATGCACAGGCGCGAATTGGTGTCCACGTTCGCGGTGCCGAGAAAGCCCTTGGCGAGCTTGTTGGCGGCGTAATAATCCTCGGTCAGCAATTGGCCGGAGAGATAGAAGGCCACCGCCTGCGGGCCGTGGCGTTCGACGATATCGCGAAAGCCATCCGCCACCCGGTCGAGCGCGGCGTCCCACGATGCGACTTCCAGCCCGCCAGCGGCGCCGCGCATCATGGGATGCAGCAGGCGGGTGTCGCGCTCCAGCGTCTCGCCCAGCGCCGCGCCCTTGGAGCACAGGCGGCCAAGATTGGCGGGATGCGTCGCATCGCCGGCGATCAAGGCGCCGCCGCGTCCGTCTGGGGTCGCCTTCACGCCACATCCCACCCCGCAATAGGGGCAGGTGGTGGCGATCGCGGGGGCGGAGGGAAGAGCGTTCATGGCCGGCGCCTTCTCAGTAAACGTCAGCCTGATAGCGGCCGGCCTTCTTCAGGTCGGTGATGAAGGCGCGGGCTTTCTCAAGATCCATGCCGCCGTGAAGCGCCGCCACATCGGCTATCGCCAGTTCCACATCCTTCGCCATGCGCTTGGCATCGCCGCAGATATAGAAATGGGCGCCCTCCTGGAGCCAGGACCACAGTTCGGCGCCATGCTCGCGGATGCGGTCCTGAACGTAAACCTTCTCGGCGCCGTCCCGCGACCATGCGGTTTCCAGCCGTGTCAGGCAGCCCGCCGCCTGCATGCCGGCAAGCTCGTCCTCATAGAAGAAATCGCTGTCGCGCCGCTGATGGCCGAAGAACAGCCAGTTCCTGCCCGGTGCCCGTGCTGCCATGCGCTCGTGCAGGAAGGCGCGGAACGGCGCGATGCCGGTGCCCGGCCCCACCATGATGACGCCCCGGGAGGCATCTTCAGGCAAGGCGAAGCCGTGCGCCTTCTGGATATAGGCCTTCAGCCGCGTGCCCTCCGGCACCCGCCCGCCAAGGAAGGTGGAGGCGACGCCGTGGCGGGTGCGCGAGCCGATGGCATAGCGCACCGCATCCACCGTCAGGGAGAGCCGGCCAGGGGTCGCCAGCGGGCTCGACGAGATGGAATACAGGCGCGGCTGCAGCGGCTCCAGGCATTCGACGAAGGCTTCCGGGTCGGGCCGGATGCCGGGGAATTTTTCCAGCGCCGCCAGCACGTCGAGGGTGGCGGCATCGCCGTCCGGGTCCTCCCCCGCCGCGAGCGCCTTCGCTTTGGCTTTGCGCGCGCCGCCGGTGATGTAGGAGATCAGGTGGAACAGCGCGTCCGGCGCCGCGCCAAGGCACACCTCATGCGCCAGCACGTCGTGCAGGGTCTTCTCGTTGATGGGAAAATCCGCTGGCGCATGGAGCGCGGCGAGCACCGCGTCCACGAGATTGGGATCGTTCACAGGGAACAGGCCGAAGCTGTCGCCGACGCGATACTCGATCCCCGAGCCCGTCAGGTCGAACTCGACATGCCAAGTCTCCTTTTCCGAGCCGGCCTTGTTCAGGCGCGAGCGGCCGAGGAAGACCACCTCGCCGGGATTTTCCCGCGTCCCGAGGGGGGCCGAGGGGGGCGCTGCGGCGGGCTGCGCCGGCACGGCACCCGCCGGCGGGGTCGCCGGGGCGCCGTCCATCTCGGCGGCAAGCTGCTTGAGCATGCGCAGGGTTTCCTTGCCCCCCGGCGCACACAGATTGAGCTTGGCCTCGGTGCCATCGGCGATGGCCTTGGAATAGCTCTCGCACAGATAGCCGCACTGGCCGCAATCCTGCTGCGCCATGGCCGCCATCATGCGGCGGGGCAAGGCTTTTCCCTCGGCGAGCTTCATGCGCTCGTCGAGCGGCATGGAGGCATCGTGCCAGGGCGCGCCGTCGTCCTCTTCGCCGGCCGGAGCGCCGCCGAGCAGGGCCGCGCTTTCGGACGGGGAGAGGCTGGTCGCACCGACGTCGGAGGAGAAGACACCGGCGAAGAAGCCGTTGAGCCAGGAGCGCTGCTCGGCGGTGAAGGGGGCGCTCTCCGGCAGGAAGGGCACGACAGGCGGGCGGGTCTGGAGGGTCATTCCACGGGCTCCGCGGCGACGAGGGATTTCAGCTCTGCCCCATCCATGCGGCGGGTGAAGGCGGCGAAGGATTCACCGGCCGCGCGATGGGCGAGCCAGGTTTTCAGGAGCTTTTCGACCAGCACCGGCGCGTCTTCCGCCTTCACGTCGCGGAACAGCTCCTCGGCGATGGCGGCATCGGCACCGAACCCGCCGCCCACCAGCAGGTGATAGCCGTCCACCGTGTCGCCTTCGTCATTGACAGCCACACGCGCGCCGATGAGGCCTATGTCGCCGATATAATGCTGGGCGCAGCTGTTGTGGCAGCCGGTGACATGAATGTTCACGGGTTCGCTCAAGGCGACCCGGGGGCCGCAATGGGCGCCGATGGCCAGGGCCGTGCCCTTGGTGTCGGCGGCGGCGAAGCGGCAGCCTTTCGAACCGGTGCAGGCGACGATACCGGCCTGCAGCGCGCTCGCCTCCGCCGTGAGGCCGATGGCGGCGATCGCGGCGTTCGCTTCTTCCACCCGGGCATCGGGAATGCCGGACAGCAGCAGATTCTGCCACACCGTGAGGCGGATATCGCCGTCGCCCAGGCGTACAGCGAGATCGGCGAGGGCGTGCATCTGCGCCACCGTGATGCGCCCGACGGGAAGGCCGATGCCGATCCAGTTCAGCCCTACCTGTTTCTGGGGATGCACGCCCAGATGGGCCATGCGGTCGGCCTGCGGCCGCGGCAGCACCGCTTCGGCCGGGATGCGCTGCAGCTTTTGGCCGAGCTTCTCTTCCACGGCGAGAAGGAATTTCTCGAAGCCCCAGGCATCCAGCACATATTTGAGGCGCGCTTTCTTGCGGTCGGTGCGATCGCCGGCATCAATGAACACGCGCACGATCGCGTCGGCGATCCGGGTGGCGTCCCTGGGCGCCAGGATCACCCCGGTGTCGCGGGCGAAATCCTTATGGCCGGTGATGCCGCCGACCGCGAGGCGGAACCACACGCCCGGCGCGGCGCCGTAGCCCTCGCGCACCTCCACCGCCTGGAAGCCGATGTCGTTGGTGTCCTCCAGCGCGCCGATGCGCCCGGCCCCGTCGAACGCCACATTGAACTTACGCGGCAAACCATACATGGCGCGGGTGTTGAGGATGTAATGGTGCCATTCCCGCGCATAAGGGCGGGTGTCCAGCAATTCCTGCGGGTCGATGCCGGCGGTGGGCGTGCCCGTGACGTTGCGGATGTTGTCGCCGCCAGTGCCGCGCGCCGTCAGGCCGAGGTCCACCAGCTTCTCCAGCAGGATGATGCCGTCGGCGGCCGGGATCTCGCGGATCTGCAGGTTGGCGCGGGTGGTGACGTCGCAATAGCCGCCGCCATGGTCGCGGGCGATATCGGCGATGCCGCGGAACTGCCAATGCGTCAGAATCCCGTTGGGCATGCGCATGCGGCACATGAAGCTGTCCTGCGCCGGGGCGACATAGAACAGGCCGTTGTATTTCCAGCGCAAAATGTCCTGCCCTTTGGGGAATTCGCCGGCCTGTGCGGCATCCTTCATGCGGGCATAGCTGTCGAGGCCCATTTCCTCGCGCTTGGCCTTCTCCTCCGGCGAGAGCTTCTTGCCCTCGGCTTCGGTGCGGGCCATGGCCGCCAGGCTCGCGGCATCCGGGCCGGTGGGCTCGGCGGCCGGCGCGGCCCCGCCGGGGACACGTGCCACGCGCGCCACCTGGGCGCCGGAGACGAAGCCTTCGAGATAGCGCTTCTGGTCGATGGTGAAATCGCCGCCCATGTTTCTTCTCCTCAGGCCGCGGCATCGTGCGCGACCGGCCCGAAGGCGAGGTCCGCGCGCATGGCCGCGATCGGGGTGCGGTTCGTGATCAGGTCGAGATAGAACAGGCCGTCGGCCGTATCGCCGCAGAGGACGGCGCCGATCAGCAGCCCGTCCTTGATGATCAGCCGCCGGTAGACGCCGCGGGCGCGATCTGTAAGCACGATGTCTTCCGTGCCGGGGCCGCCGGTGACGTCTCCGGCGGAGAAGACGTGCACGCCCGAGACCTTCAGATTGGTCGCGACCGCGCTGCCCTCATAAAGCGCATTCTCCCCGGCGAAGCGGCGGGCGAGCACCCGCGCCTGCTCATAGGCCGGTGCCACGAGGCCATAGACGGCGTCGCGGTGCTCCGCGCATTCGCCGATGGCGTGGATCGCGGGATCGCTCGTTGCGAGGGTATCGTCCACCAGGACGCCGCGATTGCAGGCGAGCCCGGCGGCGCGCGCGAGATCGGCGTTCGGCCTGACGCCGCAGGACACCACGACCAGATCGGCCGGGATCAACCGGCCGTCGGCGAGCCGCAGGCCGGTGACATGGTCGGTGCCTTCCACGCCGGCGGTGGAGGCATCGAGCAGCACCTCGATGCCGCGCGCTTCCACGGCCTGCCGCAGCAGGGCGCCCGCGCGGGTGTCGAGCTGGCGTTCCATCAGCCGGTCCATGAGGTGGACAAGGGTGGTCTGCGCCCCCGCGCCCGCCATGCCGGCGGCCGCCTCCAGGCCCAGCAGGCCGCCGCCGATGACCACGGCCCGCGTGCCGGGCTTCGCCGCATCCATCAGGGCGGCGACGTCCGCGAGATCGCGGAAGGTGCGTACGCCCGGCAGGTCCATGCCCGGCACCGGCAGGCGGATGGGATGCGAGCCGGTGGCGAGCACCAAATGCCGATACGGCAGGCGAGCGCCGTCCGCGAGCGCGACGGTGTTCGTCGCGCGGTCGATGGCGGTGGCAGGATTTCCGTAGAGCAGCGTGACGCCCCGGTCGCGCCACCAGGCGGCCGGCTTCAATTGCGCATCGGCCACCGCGATCTTGCCTGCGAGCACGTCGGAGAGCAGCACGCGATTATAGGCCAGCTGCGGCTCGGCTCCGACGACCGCCACCGCGTAACGCCCCAGCGCACGCTGCGCCAGCTCTTCGCAAAGCTTGGCGGCCGCCATGCCGTTGCCGATGATGACGAGGGGTTCAGCCATGGTGTGCGCCCTCGATGGGGGCGAGTGTGTCGCAATTCAGAGGGCAGCCCCCTCTCCCCGAGGCGGAAAGGGTCGGGGTAAGGGGGCTGTTTTCCCAAGCTCTGTCGCCCCCGCGCCCCAAAACCTCCCTCCCCCCTTTTGGGGGAGGGCTGGGGAGGGCGGTGCGCTCTCCGCCGAACCCGGCGCAGGTGATCCGGGCGGCGCCATACCTCCCACCCCACCCCTCCCCCACAAGGGGGAAGGGGGCTGGAATGCGAAGGGGAAGAAGCGGGGCGCGCATGATCGTCACTCGGCCGGGGCCGGCGCCGCGTCCGCCGCGGCGGCGATCATGACCGAGGACAGCAGCCCATAGGCCTCGCTCCAGGCGTCCTTCACTTCCGGCGTGAAATCGGCCCCGAGGCCCTGTTCCAGCGTCCACAACAGGGCCGCGCCGACGGGGGGATAATGTTCGTCCTTCACCCCATAGGCCACGTGCCGCTTGGCCAATGCCTGTGCCGCCGGCACCACCGCCTCGAGGTTCGTCAGGCCCTTCACCACGATGGCGAGGGTCGCCATCAGTTTGCGGCCCTGCTCGGTCATGTCGCCCTTGAACAGGGGCTTCACCTGCGGGGCGATTTCGAACAGGCGGGCATAGAACAGCGCCGCCGCCTGCTCGGAGATGGGCGCGACCTTGGCGAAGGAGGATTGGATCTGTTCGATCTGGGCGGGGGTCATGGGGCGTCCTCCGCTCAGGCCGCTTCCACGAAGCGATGCCGCTCGTGGAGGAATTTGAGCACCGCCTCGCGGGCCTTGAGATAGATGGGATTGGCCACCAGCTCCAGCCGCCGGCGCGGCCGGGCGAGATCCACCGTCAGCACTTCGCCGATGCGGGCGGAAGGGCCGTTGGTCATCATCACGATGCGGTCGGAGAGCAGCACCGCCTCGTCCACGTCGTGGGTGATCATGAGGATGGTATTGCCCAGGGTCGCGTGGATCTGCATCACGCTGTCCTGGAGATGGGCGCGGGTGAGCGCGTCGAGCGCGCCGAACGGCTCGTCCAGCAGCAGAACCTTGGGTTCCATGGCCAGCGCGCGGGCGATGCCGACCCGCTGCTTCATGCCGCCGGACACTTCGCCCGGGCGCTTGTCCTTGGCGTGGACCATCTGCACCAGTTCGAGATTGTGCAAGGTCCATGCATCGCGCTCGGACCGCGACTTGGTGCCGGAAAACACCTTGTCCACCGCGAGGCGGACGTTGTCGTAGACCGTGAGCCAGGGCAGCAGGGAATGGTTCTGGAACACGACCGCGCGGTCGGGACCCGGCGCATTCACCTCGCGCCCCTCCAGGATCACCCCACCTGAGGTGGCGGAGGTGAGGCCAGCGACGATGTTGAGCAAGGTGGACTTGCCGCAGCCGGAATGGCCGATGATCGAGACATATTCGCCCTTCTCGATCTCCAGCGTGACCTCCTTCAGGACTTGGGAGGTCGTGCCGCCGCGCACATAGGTCTTGTCGATATGATCGAGCTTCAGATACGCGCTCATGGCTGCCTCCTCAGGCTGCGGCGGTGCCGCGGGTGACGAAGGCGCCGATGCCGGCAATGATGCGGTCGAGGATGAACCCGACGATGCCGACATAGATGAGCGCCACGATGATGTCGCCGATGAGCGACGAGTTCCAGGCATCCCAGATGAAGAAGCCCACGCCCACGCCGCCGATCAGCATCTCGGCCGCGATGATGGCGAGCCAGGACAGGCCGATGCCGATGCGCAGGCCCGTGAAGATGTAGGGCGCGGCGGCCGGGATCATGATCTTGACGAAGAATTCCAGCGGATTGAGCCGAAGCACCGCCGCAACGTTGCGATAATCCTGCGGAATATTGCGGATGCCCACTGCGGTATTGATGATGATCGGCCAGATGGCGGTGATGAAGATCACGAAGATGGCTGCCGGCTGGCCATCACGGAACGCCGCCAGGGAGAGCGGCAGCCAGGCCAGCGGCGGCACGGTGCGCAGCACCTGGAACAACGGGTCGAGCCCGCGCATGGCCCAGGTGGACTGGCCAATCAGCGTGCCGAGGCCCACGCCGGCCACCGCCGCCAGCGAATAGCCGATGGCGACGCGCTGGAGCGAAGCGAGGATGTGCCAGAACAGGCCCTTGTCGAGGCCGCCCCGGTCATAGAACGGGTTGGAGATCAATTCCCAGGAATTCTGGAGGATCGACGAGGGTGCGGGCAGGGGCGAGGTGGGCGAACTGCACAGCACCTGCCAGAGCCCCACCAGCAGCACCAGGACGATGAAGGGCGGCACCACATTCGCCGCGATCATGCCGAGCACCGGCCGCAGGCGCGCGGTGAGCGGCTTGCGCTTCGGGCTCGGCATGGCGACCACCGTTGCACGCGGCGCGCGGGCAGGGGCGGGGGCGTCCGGGGCAGGGAATTTCAAGGCGGGTGTGGTCATCGGCTCACTCCGGAAAAGGGCAGAGGCAGGGGCGCCCGGTGCCAGGCCGGGCGCCGCGCGGATCAGGCGATGCGCTTGATGCCGAGGCTGGCGAGATAGGCGCCCGGATTGGCCGGGTCGAAGACCTTGCCGTCGTAGAAGGTCTCGATGCCGCGCGAGGTGGAGGTGGGGATCTCGCTGGCCGGCACGTTCAGCGCCTTGGCGGCCTCGCGCCACAGGTCCTCGCGGTTCACCTTGGCGACCAGCGCCTTGGCGTCATAGTCGGGCTCGAACTTGCCCCAGCGCTGATCCTCGGTGATGAACCAGAGGTCGTGGCTCTGATACGGATAAGAGGCGGAATCGGCCCAATACTTCATCATGACCGGGCTCTTCTCGACCACGCGGCCGGTGCCGTAGTCGAACTTGCCCTTCATGCGGTCGGTTACGTCGGCGACCGGCACGTTGATCCACTGGCGCTTGGCGCAGATGGCCGCCGCTTCCTCGCGGTTCTCCATCTTCTCGCACCACATCTGCGCTTCCATCACCGCCTTCAGGAGCGCCATGGACGCCTTGGGGTTCTTGTCCACATAAGCGGCGCGCATGCCGAACGCCTTCTCGGGATGGTCTTTCCACATTTCCCCGGTGGTCAGCGCGGTGTAGCCGATCTTCTGGTGGATCAACTGCTCATTCCACGGCTCGCAGACGCAGAAGCAATCCATGGTGCCGACCTTCATGTTGGCCACCATCTGGGCGGGCGGGACCACGATGGTCTCGATGTCCTTGTCCGGGTCGATGCCGCCGGCGGCGAGCCAATAGCGGATCCAGAGGTCATGGGTGCCGCCCGGGAACGTCATGGCGGCCTTCACGGCCTTGCCGGAGGCCTTCTTCTGCTCGAGCGCGGCCTTGTAGGGCTTGGTATCCAGCCCGACCTTCAGGTCGAAATACTCCTGCCCCACCGAGATGCACTGGCCGTTCAGGTTGAGCCGCGCCAGGATATACATGGGGGTGGGTACGTTGTTCTGGGTCACCTTGCCGGCGGAGATCAGGTAGGGCATGGGCGTCAGGATGTGCGCCCCGTCGATGCCGTTGCCTTCTGAGCCGAGCACGAGATTGTCTCGGGTGGTGCCCCAGGAGGCCTGCTTGGCGACCGTCACGTCGGTCATGCCGTATTTGTCGAACAGGCCCTTTTCCTTTGCGACGAACAAGGGCGCGGCATCGGTCAGAGCGATAAAACCGAGCACCGCCTTGTTGGTCTCCGGCCCCTCGGCCGCATAAGCGGAAGGCACGCCGCCCGGAAAGGTCATGCGCACCGCATCGAACAGCGCCGCCGCGCCCAGGGCGGCCGCGCTGCTCTTCAGCAGCGAGCGGCGCGCCGGAGAGGCGGGCTGGTCGTTCTGGGCGGCGGACTGGCCGGGCCGGGTGGTCGAAAACTCGGTCATTCTGGTTCCCCTCTGGTCGGCATCTGTGACGGGTCAGAAACGAAAAAAGCCGCGGACAGCACGATGGCGATTGCCATCGGTGTCAGCGGCTTTGCTGAATGTCCCGTCAGTGGGACGAATTTTTTGACGCGGACATCATTGGCCGCGTCTGGAACTTATCTATTCAAGATGCGTGCCAGACACAGACGATCGGAAGGGCGTTGTATTTGCTTTGGATTTTGTATGCCAAAATTTTGTGCAGGCGCACTATGCGCCAGTGCGGTGCGAAGAATCCGGGCAAATGATGCGGAATTGAGCGTGCTCCTGGGGCGCGCAAGGCGCGCTGGAGCGTGTAATCGCTATCCTTGCGCGGCGTCGTCCGGCCCGGATTTGAGAAAACGCGCGGCATCGAAGGGCGCCCCGAGCCGGGTTGCCACGCAGTCGGGTTCGGCGGTGTGGTGCACCGGCGCATGGCCCACGGCATGGTCGAAAATATCCGGCCGGTAGACCGAGATCGCCTCGCGCGCCGCATCTGCCCCCCATTCACCCTGGTGGGCCTCGACGATCTGGCTGTACATCCACAAGGCATGGTCCGGCTCGGGCCGGTTGGCGCCGTCGCGATGCAGGACGAGATAATCCTGGTGCGCCCGCAACGGGCCGCCCGGCGCGGTATGGAGCCGTCCATCGAGGGTCCGGCGTAGCACGTCGGCGGGCAGGGAGAGATGGCGCGGCTCGCCCAGCAGGCGGGCGAGATCCTCATGATTGGCGGGGTCCTCGCACCAGCGCGCGGCGGCATAGAGTGCCCGCACCAGACGATGCAGCACGTCGGATTCCGCATTGGCGAAGCGGGCGTGCACGCCCAGCACCTTTTCCGGCACCCAGCCGAAGATTTCCGCCCCAAGCACGGCGATGCGCCCCACGTCGGCATCCACCGCGACGCTGTTCCAGGGGCTGCCGACGCAGAAGCCGTGCACCAGCCCATTGCGCAGGCTCTCGGCCATGAAGGGCGGGGGGATCACGACGAGGCGCACGTCGCGGTCCGGATCGACGCCGCCGGCTTTCAGGAAATTGCGCACCAGATAGGTATGGGTGGAGAAGCTGTAGACCGAGGCGAAGATCAGGGGGTCGCGCCCGGCGGCGCGGCGCTGCGCCACCACCCGGCCAAGTGCGCGCGCCGCCGCCGGCGCGGTGGACAGGTCGATGCCGGTGTCGCCCATCTCGGCATAGACATCCTTGGCGATGGTAAGCGCGCTGCCGTTGAGATTGAGCGCGAACGGCACCACCAGCGGCACCCGCACATGGCCGAGCCCGAGCGAGGAGGCGATCGCCAGCGGGCCCAGCATGTGCGCGCCGTCGAGCAGGCCGACATTCACCTTGTCGCGGATATTGGCCCAGGAGACCTCCTTGTGAAGGTCGATCTCCAGCCCCTCGGCCATGGAGAAGCCGCGCTCTGCGGCGGCAATCAGCACGGCGGCATCGGTGAGGGGAATGAACCCCATGGCAAGGCGTCTCATCGCAACATCTCCGCGGCGGTGATGACGGATTGGGCGATGTCCACCATCCGCTTCTTTTCGTTCATGGCGGTCCGGCGCATGAGGCCGTAGGCCGCCTGTTCGTCGATATTCTTCATCTTCATGAGGATCAGCTTGGCGCGATCCACCAGCTTGCGTTCCTCGAGCTGGCTCTTCGCCTCCTCCAGTTCCTCCCTGAGGCGGGCGAAGGCGCGGAAGCGGGAGATGGTGGTTTCCAGGATCGGCTTCACGCGGTCCTTGCGCAGCCCGTCCACCACATAGGACGCGACGCCGGCGGCGATCGCCGCCTCGATGGTCTTCCCGTCGGACTGGTCCACGAACATGGCCACGGGGCGCTTCACCTCCCGGCTCATCTGGAACATCTGCTCGATGGTGTCGCGGCTTGGATCCTCCAGGTCGATCAGGATCACGTCCGGATCAATCGCATAAATGCGTTCCAGCAGGTTCTTGTGGCCCTCGACGCGCAGCACGTTGACGTAGCCCGCCTCGCGCAGACCCTCGCTCAGGATGGCCGCGCGCACCGGGCTTTCGTCAACGATCACGATACGCAGGTTCAGATCACTGGCCATGGGATCCGTGGGCTGGAGCCATTTGTAAAAAAGCCGGGCCGGCCTGAAGCCAGGGCGCCGCCCTCGCGCTATTTTTCAACCGTGGCCGCGGCGAAGTCCATGATCCTTTTGCGCAGTGCAAAAAGTTCCGGGGGGTGTTGGGCATAGGCCTGCCAATCGGCGGGTATGGCGGCGAACAGTTCGTCGCGCAGCGCCTTGGCGGCCGGGTCGCCCACGGCCCGCGCGTCCAGCCAGTGCAGCCATTGAAGGTCGCCCATGCCGTCGGCCGTCTCAATCAGCCGGGCGTCCACGGTCGCCACCGGCTGGCAGCGGCTCGCGCTGAGCGGAAGGATGGCATATTCGCTCTCGCGCCCGTCCGTCGGGTCGCGCGGATCCGCGGTGAAGGCGCGGGCGTGCCATTGCAGATAGCCGTGCGCGCCCACCCGCCAGAACAGGAACCCCGCGGCGGCGCGATAATCCAGCATATTGTAGAGCCAGGGAGTGATGCCGCGGCCCTGCAGTTCCGCAAATCCGGCGGCGCTCACCCCATAGCCGAAATTCACCAGCACCGTGTCGAACAGGCCCAGCAGCTTGCGATTGCTGGGATTGTTGAGCTGCCCGGCGCGCTTCGCCCCGGGCGCGCGGGCTTGGAGGGCATCGTGCACCCGTTGCAAGGCCGCGATGCCGGCGGGATCGTCCGCCGGTTCGTCGGTGATCGCCCACAGCGGCGCGGGCAGCCCGGCGGCGGCAAGCTGGCTCTCGGCGGCTGCGACATCGGCGGCCATCGCGGCGGTGCCGGCGGCCGCGTCCAGGCGCTTGACGGAGGTATAGTCGAGGAAGGGCGGCCGGAAGCCGGCGTCGCGCGCGAGGCGCGTCTGCTGAAGGTAGCGCGGCAGCTGCGCCGGTGTCGGTGTCACGAGATCCGGCGAGATGCCGGTCATGCCGAAGCTGCGCAGCGCGGCATAATCGCAGGCCATCTCCCGGTCCGCCTGGTCGGGCGTGGGGCGGAACCAGGCTTCATAGGGCGGCGCGTTGAGATAATAGCCGATCGGATCGCTGATCTGCGGCAAGGCCAGGGGCAGCACGTCAACCACCGCCGTCGCCGAGACCTGGGTGCCAGCGATATCGAGGGTCAGCGTCACCGGCAGCGGGCCGGCGGGCGCGTCGGCCGGCACGGTGAGCGTTACGTTCAGCCGGCGCGGAATGCCGCTGGCGATGCGCAGGAAGGAGAGGTCGCCCTCCAGCACGTCGGAGGTGATGGCGAGGGCATTCTCGCCGACTCCGCGCCGCATATAGGTCCATTTGCCCCAGCGCACCTGTGGCGTGATGCCGTTCGGCGCAGAAACGGACACATTGGCCGAGAGGTCGTCCACATTGGAGAGCGCGAGGAAATCCACCGACACGAGGCTGCCGCGCGCCGCGCGCACGCGGGTTTCCACCGGCAGGTCGGCGCGCCAGAAGGGATGCTGGCTGCGCGGCGTGCCCACGGGCAGCACGCGCAGGGTGACGCCCTTGGCAAGCGCCGGGTCCACCGGCTTGTCGAGCACCGGCCAGCGCTCGCCATAGCGCTGGCGCCGCCAGGCCTCCACCGCGTCCACGGCGGCCGTGCTGGCGCCGGGCGCGATCACCATGGCGGCGATATAGCCATTGTTCGGCGGCTGGTCGGAGGCCAGCTCCACCACGATCTTGCCGTCCACGACGGGCACGGTGGCCGTCACCAGCCCGCCCCGGTCGCGCGCATAGACCGACCAGGGATCGCCGTCGATCATCGCTTCCTTCCACAGGCCGCGCCGATAGACTTGGTCGATCCATTCATCCGGGGTGTAATGCTTGTCGAGCACCACTTGCCCGTCGATGGTGATGGTGCGGTTCAGGGAATGGGGGAAATATTCCCATTCCCCCTGGTCCTCGGTCCAGAGCGATACGGTGGCGGTGGTGCTGCGGGTCCAGGGCACGGTGATGGTGCGGATGCCGTTGAGGCCGCTCGACAGCAAGGGATCGCTCTGGGTGCGCACCAGCGCGCCAGCGCCGGGGCTGAGGCGCGGATCGTTGGGCAGCACGGTTTCAAAGCCCGGCACCGCGATGTCGGGCGTCGGCGCGAACCTCAGGCCGAGGGCGCCTTGGGGCAGGGGATTGGCATTCTCCACATGCACGTCGCCGAGCGCGATCCCTGGCTGGGGCGGATTCACGAACACGATGAGGCGCTTGATCTGTGTGCGATCGAGCCGGCGCTTGGACGGCGTCACCCAGGAGGAGACCGGGGAGCGCAGCACGAACGGCCCGGGCGGCACCGTCTGCACCGCCGAGCCGCGCGAATGCCAGTCGGTCGAAGAGACGTCGTCGATGCGCAGATTGACTGTGAGCGGCTTGCCGGTGGTGTTGTCGCCCTGCACCACCACTTCCTGTTCCGCGTCGAACGCCACCGGAGTGGCGAAGTCCTGCACCGCCGTGGTGCGCGCGCCGGCGAGCCAGCTGCGCCCATCCGGCACGCCCGCGAACGCCGGCGGTGGTGGCGGCGGTTCGGCCGGCGCGGCGGGCACCGGCGGGGCGATGATGAGGGAGGCGAGCGTGGCGGCGGGCTCGCCCTCGGGCGTGAACAGCAGCAGGCGGGTCAGCGCCGCGGGGTCGAGGCGGCCGCCGCCGGGCGTCTGCAGCGCGCCGAGCGGGACCCGCCATTCGAACGCGCCGGGGGCGAGATCATGCTCGTCGTTGAACCGCGACAGGCCATCCACGGACTGGGCGTCCTCGATCCAAAGCACCAGTTGCAGCGTACGGCCGGTCGCGTTGCTGCCGCGGATCACCAGGTCCTGCTCCGGCGGCACCGCGCGGGGTGGGTCGAACCGCAGTTCCAGCGGCTGAGCGGTGGTGGTGGCGGTCGTGAGGAAGGGAGCGGACGGGTCCGCGTCGGGCGCGCCGGTGTCCGCTATGGTTTGGACCGGAGCGGCGGTGCGTGACCCGCCCACGAGATCGGCGCGGAACACCAGCACGCCGACGGCCGCGCTGCCGACGAGGCCGAGCAGGACGCCCCATCCGAAGCCGCCCGCCCACACATGCAGCCTGCCCATCGCACAGCTCCTGGCGCTCAAGCGCGCGTCTCGAATTGAGGCTTGGGGTTTGAGGGCCCGGCCGTGGGCGATGCTCAGGGTGTGAGCGTGTCGAGCCGCAGTTCGCTCAGAGTGACAGGGCCCGGACCGTCGGTGACGAACACCACCACCCGACGGATGTTCGTGCGGTCGAGCAGGGTCTTGGCGGGTGTGATCCAGGACGCGGCGGGCGCCCGCAGCACGAACGGGCCGGGCGGCACGCTGAGGCTGGTCTGGGCGCGCGAGTTCCAATCCATGGACGCCGCGTCGTCCACCCGCAGGTTCACGGTCAGCGGCTTGTCCGAAGGGTTGGTGCCGGAGAGGATGAAACCCTGGTTCGCGGCGACCGAAAGGGCGGGGCTGAATTCCTGCTCGGCCGTGGTCTTCGCGCCGCGCAGCCAGGATTGGCCGGCCGTGGGCGCGGCCTTCTGCGTCTCGATCTGCACGCTGTCGATATCGAGCACGCCCTTCTGCGAGAACACGACGATGCGGACGATGGCATTGATGTCCAGCTCCGCCTTGCCGGAGGTGGTGATGCCGTCGAACGGCACCCGCACCTCGAACGGCCCCGGGGCGACCGTGTCGGTGCGATTGTAGCGGCTGTTCCAATTGCTCGATTTGGCATCGTCGATGCGCAGGTTGAAGTCCACCGGCTCGGCATTCATGTTGCGCCCGCGCACCACCAGTTCGTCATTGCGCGCGAAGGCGCGGGGCGGGGTGAAGGCCTGTTCCAGCGCCGCCGTGGTGCGCGAATTGATGATGAAGGGCGGGCTTTTCGCCGCCGGTCCGGGGGCGGCCTGTCCTGCGACCGGCAGTTGGGCTGTGGGCGGTGTCGCGGGTTTCGGCGCCACGCTGGTCGCCGCCGCGGGGGCCGGGCGAAGCTCCGGCGGGCGCGCCGGCGCGGGCGGAGCGGAGGCCACCGCCTGTCCGGCGGGCGCGGCCGGGCGTTCCATGGTGATGCGCTCGACGATGTCCGGGCGGAACAGCACGATTCCGGCCGTGGTGGCGCCGACGATGCCGAACACGGCGCCCCAGGCAAAACCGCCAAACCAGGTTTGGATCGCGCTCATGGCTTTGCTCCGCACGGGCATGGACGGCGCCCTTGCCGAACTTTAGAAAGCCCTCGCGGCCTTTAGGCAAGGGGCTTCGTGACGCGGGGGTGTTCGTGGCGCACAAGGGCGGGGACGACCGGATCAGGGCGCTGGTGGGCTCCGCCCTTCAAGCGCTGCTGTTCGCAATTTTCGCGGCCTTTCTCCTGGTGCTGCTGGCGCTTCTTCAGCGGGCCTCCGGCGCCTATTTCGCGGAGTTTTCCGCGACCGAGGCACAGGAGGCGGGGCATTATGTCACCGGCTTGATGTTCGCCGATTACGCCCGTGCGCACTTTCCGCCCCTGTTCGCCTTCATCGAGACCTTCTTCCTGCATTATCCGCGCGTCGCGCTGGGGCTGAATCCGCCGCTGTATTATCTACTGGAAGGCGCCTGGTTCCTGGCGGTGTCGCCCTCCACGCCCGCCGCCCTGGTGCTGCCTTGCCTGATGGCCGCGATCCTGGTGGTGAGCGCGGGCTTCGTCACCGCGCGCCAGCTCGGCCCGCTGCCGGGGGTCGCGGTGTGCGCGGTGCTGCTCGCCCTGACGCCGCTGCGGGAGGCGATTCTGGTCGTTTCGCTGGATATGCCGGCGGCGCTGCTCGCCTTTCTCGCGATGCTCGCCTTCTGGCGCTATCTGGAGACCGGAGGTTGGGGCGCCGCGGCTGGGTTCGGCCTGCTGGCGAGCGCGGCCATGCTCACCGATTTCGGCATGATCGCGCTGGGTCTGGTGCCGCCGCTCGGCGTCCTGGCCGCCCGGCGGCTGACGCTGATGCGTCGCGCCGGCTTCTATCTGCCCTACGCGCTCATGCTGGTGCTGGCCGGCCCCTGGATCGTCGGCACCTATCCGCTGGTGGCGGGGCATTTCGCCGGCGGATGGGGCGCCGGCTTCGCGCGCATGGCCGTGCCCTTCTACGGCACGGCGCTGACGGCCGGCCTCACCGCTTTGATCCTTGCCCTGGCCGGATTCGGCGCGTTGTCGGCGGTGCTTGCCAACTGGCGGGAGGGAACTCCCTCCGCCAGCCTGTTCGCCGCCCTCGCCGCGCTCGCCGGGGCGGTGCTGATCGGCTGTGTGATGGTGCCGCTCGCGCCGGAGGCCCGCCATCTCCTGCCGGCGGTGGTGCCATTGGTGATGCTCGCGGCCTATGGCGGCATGAGCCTGATCGGCCTTCTGACCACGGGATGGCCGATTCTGTCCGGGCTGATGGTGTCCATGGTGATGCTGCTTGCCGCCCTGCCGGCACTGCTGACGCCGCTCTCGAAGCCACCCATCGGCATGCTCCCCGCCGCGCGCGCGATCCTCGACCGGGGCGCCGCCGCCCCTTTGATCCTGGTGGCGGCGGACGAAAAGGGCGAAGGCGCGCTGATCGCCGCGATCGCCCAGCACGATGCCGCCCGCACCGCCTTCGTGGTGCCCGCGCGGCGCCTTCTGGCGGCGGAGCCCGTGCCCGGCGGGGATGCTCAGGCGACCGCCCGTGCCACCGCAGGCATGCTGGGCGACAGCGCGGTGGCGTTCGTGGTGCTCGATACCGCGCCCGGCGCCGCCGCGGTGCCCCAGACCCGGCAGTTGCGCGCCGCGCTTGAGGCTGCGCCGGGAGATTTCAACCTGCTCGGAACCTATCCCCGCGCCGACGGCACGGGCGAGGTGCGCCTTTACGGCGTGACGCAGAATGCGTCGCGTCCGGCGGACCCCGCGCGCCTGAGGCAGCTGCTGCTGCCGAAGTTGGGGGGCTGAGCGGTGACATTCGCTTACAATCTGCGCCTTGACGGCGGGCGGCCGCGCCGCGAAAACGCGGCTCCATGCGCGCCTTGAGAGATTATTCACCGTTGGAATGGGTGCGGGCCGCACCGCTGGCGCATGGCGCCAGGCGCGGGCGCAACATTCTCGTGGATCGCATCTACCGCCGCTTCCGCGTCCCGGGCCAGGACGAGGTGCAGCGCGCACTTGCCGCGCATCGCGGCGGCACGCTGGCCTTCACCGTCGCCTTCAACTTGCCGGAAGCCGTGGCGCTGCTGTCGCAAGCCATGGCGCGGTTCCTGCCGGGTACGCCGCTGGTGGTGTGCGACAATTCCAATCAGCCCGAGGCCCGCGCGCGCATTGCAGCCGTGTGCGCCGAACGCGGCCACATCTATTGCCCGCTCCCGCCCGCGCCGCTCGGGCGCTTCAGCTCCAACGGGTCGCGCAGCCATGCGGTGGCGCTGAACTGGATCTATCACAACCTCATCCGGCCGACCGAACCCAAGGTGTTCGCGCTGCTGGACCATGACCTCGTGCCGCTGGCGATCGACGATTTCGCCGACCGCGTCGCCAGCCAGCCGGCCTATGGCATGGTGCGCCATGGCGCACGGTTCGGCTGCTGGTTCCTGTGGCCCGGCTACAGCGTGTTCGACTATGCCGCCACCGCCGAGATGGACCTGGATTTCGGCACCGACACCCCCCTGACCCTCGATACCGGCGGGCAGAACTGGCATCGCCTCTATCGGCGGATGCGCCTCGGGGACATGCGCCAGGCGCAGACGCGGGAGGTCTATCTCGGTGATGGAGCGGGTGGGCGCGAGCCGTATCTTCTCGCCGACACCTGGATGCATGTGGGAGGCGCCGGGCATCGCGGCGGCGGCGCTGCGGCGCTCGCGCGGGTGCGGCAGGCCTTCGAGGCGGACCCCCAGGGCCTGCTCGCCCGCCTGCTGGAAAACGCGGCGGGCTGAGGCTAGAGCGCGATCGACATTCAGCGGCGAGGTGTCTCGAGGCGCCTGACGTTGGGTGCGCGCGATTGTCTTTCTTTCACCGGTCGTCATGGCCGGGCGCGTCCCGGCCACCCACGCCGGGCCGACTGTGCGGGCTTTGAAGAGCCGGTGCCAGCGGTGCCGCGTGGATGCACGGGACAAGCCCGTGCATGACGTTTCTCTCCTGAACAGCGTCAAGCCATGAATGTCGATTGGCTCTCGCCTATTTCAGCTGCGCGTCGATCCACGCGGCGATCGCCGCGACCGCCTTGTCCTCGATCCCATAATAGCCGTGCGGCGACAGCGAGCCGCAGGGCTTGCTCTTCAGCACCCCGCCGGAGAGGTTCAGCACCTGCGCGGATGGCGCGGTGGTGAGGTGCGCGGCGATCTTCGGCGCATCCTGCGGCGGCGCGACGAAGCAGCCGTCGTCCGCATTGGCGACCACCAGCACGGGCACAGTGACCGCCTCGGGATGGGCATCGAACACGGTTTCCCCGCTCGCGCCGAGGCGCGAGACCGATTCCGTGAGCACCACTCCGGCGATTTCCCCCTGCCGCAGCGTGGCCGCCCCGTTCATGGCGGCGATAGAGCCCTGGCTGGTTCCCACGAGAAATACCGGTCTGTCCGCATGGTCCCGGGCGAAGGCGACCAGCGCGCGCACCGTTTGCGCATAGGCCGGAGTGCTGCGCCGGCCGCGCAGGGTGCGGTCGACGGGAGCGTCTGGGATCAGCACCGCATATCCGCGCGCAAGCCACAGCGCGCGGGTTCGCACGAGGAAATTAGCGGGGTGTGCGAAGGTCCCATCGCACCGGATGCCGATCTTGCCAGTGCCTCCGGGCAGCATCACGAGGGTTGCGCGGGGCGCGGGCGGCGACAGCAGGACAAGGCGCTGCTGTTGGCCATTCACCATCAGATCGCGCACGATCCCCCCGGCCGCGACATCCTTCGCCACAATCACGCCCGCCGCGCATCGGTCCGGCGTCTGGGCGGCCAGCGGCGTGGCGAAAGCGACCAAAGCGAGCGTGACCACGCCGAGCGTGACCCGGGCGAGCATGACCTGGGCGAGGGCGAGCGGGATCAAGGCCAAGCGTTTCATGCCGGTGATGCTAACCCAGAAGCCTTGTCGCGGGACTGCCCCACGCTGGCCGTCGATCGGATCGAGGGCAATAAAAAACGCCGCCGGGCGAGCCCGACGGCGTTGAAAAGCAAGCCGAACCTTCAGGCTCGGCGAGGTCTCACTTCGAAGCGGACTTGATCTTCTTGCCGCTCTCGTCGCGGCGATCGGTACGCTCGGCGATACGGGCGGACTTGCCGCGACGGTCGCGCAGATAATAGAGCTTCGCGCGGCGCACCTTGCCCCGGCGCACCAGCTTGATGGAATCGATCAACGGCGAATAGACCGGGAACACGCGTTCCACGCCTTCGCCGTAGGAAATCTTGCGGACGGTGAAGCTCTCGTTGAGGCCGCCGCCGTTACGGGCGATCACAACGCCTTCATAGGCCTGCACGCGGGTGCGCTCGCCTTCCACGACCTTCACATTGACGATCACGGTATCGCCGGGCTGGAAGTCCGGGGTGGGCCGCTTTTCAGCGAGGCGGGCGGCCTGTTCTGCTTCGAGGGTCTGAATGATGTTCATGTGTCACCAACTTTCATGCGGTCGCCATACGCCGCCAGCCCGAGGACTGGGTTGCCCCGGCGCCACATCGTGTCGTTTTAAATTAGGGGGACGGCGCGGCTATACCGCAGAACGCTTCGCCTGTCATGCCCTTTGTTCATGCAGGCGTCACACGCGCAGCGGGCGCAAGCTCCGCCTCACATGCCGTCCTGATCGTCCGGGCCGAGCAGATCGGGCCGGCGGGCGCGCGTCGCCTTTACCGCTTCCGACCGACGCCAGGCGCGGATGCGGGCGTGATCGCCGCTGGTGAGCACCTCGGGGATCGGCGCGCCCTCGAACAGCTGCGGGCGGGTGTATTGGGGATATTCCAGCAGGCCGGCGGAGAAGCTCTCGTCCGTTCCGCTCTCGATCTTGCCCATGACGCCGGGAATGAGTCTTACGCAGGCGTCGAGCAGAAGCAGCGCCGCGCTTTCCCCGCCGGACAGGACCACGTCGCCGACACAGATCTCCTCCAGCTGGCGGGCGGCGATCACGCGCTCGTCCACGCCCTCGAAGCGGCCGCACAGGATCACCGCGCCCGGACCCGCGGAGAGGTCGCGCACGCGCGCCTGGGTCAGCGGACGGCCACGCGGCGTCATCAGCAGGCGCGGGCGCAGATCGCCTTCGGGCGAGACCGCATCAATGGCGGCGGCGAGCACGTCGGCGCGCATCACCATGCCGGGGCCGCCACCCGCCGGGGTGTCGTCCACCGAGCGGTGCTTGTCGCGGGCATGATCGCGGATCTGCACCGCTTCCAACTCCCACAACCCCGCCGCCAGCGCCTTGCCGGCGAGTGCATGGCCGAGGGGACCGGGAAACATCTCGGGATAGAGCGTGAGGACGGAGGCGCGAAACATCATGGCGTTGTGATGGGGGAGGCGGACGGCGGCGTCAAATGGCGCCTATTCCTCGCCTTCCTCCACATCGTCCTCGGCGCCCTCAGGCGCGTCTTCGTCCTCTGCCTCCTCCACCACCACGACCCGCCGGGCGGCGAGGTCCACAACCGGGACGGCGGCTTTGGTGAAGGGTACGAGGCGGGTTTTGCCGCCGCCCTCCGGCAAATATTCGAGAATGTCGCCGGCGCCGAAATCGTGCAGCGCGGTCACGGCGCCGAGGCGCGTGCCGGCCGCGTCCTCCACCGAGAGGCCGATCAGGTCCGCATGATAGAAGGCGTCCTCTTCCGGCGGGGGCAGGTCGGCGCGGGCCACGAACAGGTCGGTATTGGTCAGGGCCTCGGCGGCGGTGCGATCGGCGACGCCGTCGATGCGGGCGACGAAATGCTCTTTCGCCTCGCGCAGGGACAGGATGCGGATCCGCTTGCCGGCGGCCGTGGAGAGTTTGTAGCGCCGCAGGGCGAGGGGGTCCTCGCCGAATGCGAACAGGCGCACCTCGCCCCTCACGCCATGGGGCGCGCCGATGCGGGCGATCAGGATTTGGTCTGTCATGGAATGCTTCTGCCAGATCGCCGGGCGGTCCGGGCGAAGAAAGGCGGGGGCGCTTCCCGAAGGTGGAAGCGCCCTGCCGGGTCGTTAGCGCGCCGGACGCTGGGCCCGGCGCAAAGCCTCACTCGGCGGAGGCTTCCGTGCCGGCGGCAGCGGCAGCAGCCGCAGCTTCGGCGGCCTTGGCACGCTCGGCGGCGCGCTCCTGGGCCTTCTTGCCGGGCTCGCCCTTCTTGGGGTTGGACGGGGTTTCCCGCTTCAGCAGGCCCTGGGCGTCGAGGAAGCGCGCGACGCGGTCGGTGGGCTGGGCGCCCTTTTCGAGCCAGGCCTTGGCCTTCTCCACGTCGAGCACGACGCGTTCGGCCGAATCCTTGGCGAGAAGCGGGTTGAAGGTGCCGATCTTCTCGATGAAGCGGCCATCACGCGGCGAACGGGCGTCGGCGATCACGATGCGATAATAGGGACGCTTCTTGGCGCCGCCACGGGCGAGCCGGATCTTCAGGGACATTTTGGTCTTCCTTTCAAACGTCTGTCTTTGGGTTCGTATCGGTCTTCCAGCGCCACCTGCCGGGTCCCGAGGAGCCGGGCGGGCGGTGCTGAGAATGGGGTGAAAAGGCTATTTCTTCTTCGGCCCTCCGAGGCCCGGGAGACCGGGGCCCTTGGGAAGGCCGGGGAATTTGGCCGGAAGGCCACCGCCGCCCAGGCCGGGGAAGTTCGGCGGGAGACCGCCGGGTCCGCCGCCGGGCATGCCGCCCGGCATCTTCTCGGCCATCTGCTGGAGCATTTCCGGCGAGGGGCCGCCGCCGCCAATGCCGAACATGCTGGCGAGGCCCGCCATGGGGCCGCGCTTGCCGGCCGCCCCGCCCATGGCCTTCATCATGTCGGCCATCTGGCGGTGCATCTTCAGCAGGCGGTTGATCTCTTCCACCTTGGTGCCGGAACCGGCCGCGACCCGGCGCTTGCGCGAGGCGTCGAGCACCTTCGGGTTGCGCCGCTCCTGGCGGGTCATGGAATTGATGATGGCGGTCTGCCGCTTGAAGACCTTGTCGTCGAGATTGGCCGAGGCGATCTGGTTCTTCACCTTGGCGATGCCGGGCAGCATGCCGAGCACGCCCGTCATGCCGCCCATCTTTTGCATCTGGGCCAGCTGGTCGCGCAGGTCTTCCAGATCGAATGCGCCCTTGCGCATCTTCTCGGCGACCGCCTTCGCCTTCTCGATGTCGATGTTCTCGGCGGCTTTCTCCACCAGGGCGACCACGTCGCCCATGCCGAGAATGCGGCCGGCCACGCGGCGGGGATCGAAATCCTCCAGCGCGTCCATCTTTTCGCCGGTGCCGAGCAGCTTGATGGGCTTGCCGGTGACCGCGCGCATGGAAAGCGCCGCGCCGCCGCGCCCATCGCCGTCGGCGCGGGTCAGGACGATGCCGGTGATGCCGACGCGGCCGTCGAAGGCCTTGGCGGTGTTCACCGCATCCTGGCCGGTGAGGCTGTCGGCCACCAGCAGGATCTCGTGCGGGTTGGTGGCGGCCTTCACCTCGGCCACCTCGGCCATCAGCGCCTCGTCGAGCGTGACGCGGCCGGCAGTGTCGAGCATGACGACGTCGTAATTGCCGAACTTCGCCGCCTCGATGGCGCGCTTGGCGATCTGCACCGCGCTCTGGCCCGGAACGATCGGCAAGGTGGCGACGCCGACCTGGGTGCCGAGGGTCGCGAGCTGCTCCATGGCGGCGGGGCGGCGGGTGTCGAGGGAGGCCATCAGCACGCGCCGCTTGCCGCGCTCGGTGAGGCGCTTGGCGATCTTGGCGGTGGTGGTGGTCTTGCCCGAGCCCTGGAGGCCGACCATCAGCATGGGCACGGGGGCGGCGGCGTGCAGGTCGATCGGATCGGCGTCCGAGCCCAGCACCGCCACCAGTTCGTCATGGACAATCTTGACGACCATCTGGCCGGGCGTCACCGACTTGATGACTTCCGCGCCGACGGCACGCGCGCGCACCTTGTCGATGAACTCACGCACCACGTCGAGCGCCACGTCGGCTTCGAGCAAAGCGCGCCGAACCTCGCGCATGGCTTCGGAGACGTCGGCCTCGGTGAGGGAGCCACGCCGCTTGAGCTTGTCGAGTATGCCGCCGAGGCGGTCGGAAAGGCTGTCGAACATGGGTCCGTCCGGGTATCTCCGGCTCATCGCCGAAGGGCTTTTCCCAAGAACAGGCGCAACGCAGAACACGCCCGAGGGCGCACAGCGCTGTCGGGCGGGGACCTCCGGGCTCTCGGCCCGGTCGGCTGGATCGGCGTTGCCGTCCGTGAGAAGGGCGCGTTCTTAGCACCGACAAGCCGCGAGGGCAATGGCGTGAGGCGAAAGGCGCCGCGCGGGGAACCATCCGCGCCATGCCGCGGTTGCCCGTGTGGCGCACAGGGCGCCAGGGAGGCCCGTGCGGATGATCAATGACCTCTGGTACAAGAACGCGATTCTTTATTCCCTCAACGTCGGCACCTTCATGGATTCCAACGGCGACGGGATCGGGGATTTTCCGGGCCTGATGCGTCGCCTGGATTACCTGCACGGGCTGGGCGTGACGGCGGTGTGGCTCGCGCCGTTCCAGAAATCGCCCTGCCGCGACGACGGCTACGATATCAGCGATTATTACAGCGTCGATGAACGCTACGGCACGCTCGGCGATTTCGTGGAATTCACCCACGCCGCCAAGCAGCGCGGCATGCGGGTGCTGATCGACCTCGTCGTGAACCACACGTCCGACGAGCACCCCTGGTTCAAGCAGGCGTGCGCGGATCCCTCGTCCATGTATCGGGATTGGTATGTCTGGTCCAAGACCAAGCCGAAGAACGCCGACACGGGCATGGTGTTTCCCGGCGTGCAGAAGAGCACCTGGACCCGGAACAAGGAAGCCGGTGCCTATTACTTCCACCGCTTCTATGATTTCCAGCCGGATCTCAACACGCAGAATCCGCAGGTGGTGGCGGAAATCCTCAAGATCATGGGATTTTGGATCGAGCTTGGGGTCAGCGGCTTTCGCATGGATGCGGTGCCGTTCGTGATCGCCGAGAAGGGCGCCGACGTCACCAAGCCCAAGGAGCGCTTCGATCTGCTGCGGACCTTCCGCGAGTTCCTGCAATGGCGGAAGGGCGATTGCATCGTGCTGGCTGAGGCCAATGTGCTGCCGGAAGTGAATTTCGACTATTTCGGCCGCGACGGCGATCGCATGCACATGATGTTCAATTTCCAGGTCAACCAATCCTCTTTCTATGCCCTCGCCGCCGCCGATGCCGGCCCGCTGACAACCGCTCTGCTGGCCACCAAGGCGCGTCCCGCCACCGCCCAATGGGGCCAGTTCCTGCGCAATCACGACGAACTGGACCTCGGCCGTCTTTCCAAGGACGAGCAGGCCAAGGTGTTCGCCGCCTTCGGGCCGGAGAAATACATGCAGCTCTACGACCGGGGCATTCGCCGCCGGCTCGCGCCGATGCTGGACGGCGACCGGCAGCGGTTGGAACTCGCCTATTGCATGATGCTCTCGCTGCCCGGCACCCCGGTGCTGCGCTATGGCGATGAGATCGCCATGGGCGACGACCTCTCCCTGCCCGAGCGCAACGGCGCGCGCACGCCCATGCAATGGTCCACCGAGCCGCAGGGCGGGTTCACCAAGAGCGACACGCCGCTGCTGCCGGTGATCAGTGACGGGCCCTATGCCTATGCGCATGTGAATGTCGCGGAGCAGCGGCGCGACCCCAATTCCTTCCTCAACTGGATGGAGCGCATGATCCGCATGCGCATGGAAATGCCGGAAATCGGCTGGGGTGATTTCACCATATTGGACACTGGCAATCCGGCTGTGCTCGCGCTCCGCTACGATTGGCGCAACAATTCGGTGCTCACGGTGCTCAACCTCTCGCGCTCGCCGCTGGAGGTGGAAGTGGACGTGCAGCATGGCCCCGAGGGCTCGCGGCTGGTGGATGTGCTCGCCGATAGCCACAGTGATGCCGACGCACGGGGCCGCCACTGCATCTATCTCGAAGGCTACGGCTATCGCTGGTATCGCGTCGGCGGGCTCGACTATCTCCTGAAGCGCAGCGACATCGGCATTCCCGAGCGCGATTGGGCGCGCGGACCCGAAGCGGCCAAGGATGGCGCGGGGCCAAAGCGCCGGGCGAGCCGCACGGCGGGAGCGGCTGAAGCCAAGGGGCGCAAAAGCGAGGCCGTGCCAGGCGCGCCGCCCACCAAGGCCAGGTCTCGGCACAAGGGTGCGGAAGCGAAAGCCGCAGCGAAGGCGGGCACGGCAGGCAAAGGGCCCGCCGACGCCGGGAAAGCCAAACGTGCCGGTGGCGCGGCCAAGACGCGGGCGCGGCGGCCCAATCCCCGTCCGCGCGGCTGAGACCGCGGAGCCGAGGCGCGGTCGCCACGGGCTTGCCCGCGCCCGGCAGGCCGCCGCGCTATTGTGCGGAGAACGGGCCGAACACCATGTCCGGGGCGCTGGTGTTGTGGCGCGAGGGCACGAGGCGCCCGGCCCATAGGTCGAGCACCGGGCCGCCCTTGAAATCCAGGATATCGCCCTCGCCCCAGCCCTTCAGGCCCGGCGCGCGCCAGGCGACCCGCGCCACGTCGGCGTTGAAGGCGGTGACATACATGGAGCGCAGCGCCGCGAACGGCTTGCCCGCCACCGCGGAGTCCAAGGTCACGTCCAGCACCATCTCGTCGCGATCCAGGCCGGACACGGCAAGCCGCGCCGTACCACCGCCGGCGAAGGACAGCACGAAGGTGCGCGTGGCGGGTTCGAAGGCGATCTCCTTCAGCTTCACCAGCGGACGCCCCTCGGTCTCCACCGGCCCGAGCAGGAAGGACGAGCCATAGGCGGTGTTGGCGAGATGAGCCGGGGCGAGCGGGCGGGCACGCCAATAGCCGTCGGGCGGATAGACCACTAGAACTTCTTCCACGCGCTCGCCCTTGCGCACCCAGAGCTGCACCATGTGCAGGCCCTCAGTTACTTTGTCCCCGACTCGCACCGGAACGCTTGCCGGGCGCCAGAAGGCGGGAAACGTATAGCCCGTCAGCCAAAGGTCCGGCGTCTCGTAGAAGGTGACGCGCTTCGGCGCCGCCGGGAAGGAGGGATCGCCGGTCATGTCGCAGGCAGTCCAATTGGGCTCGGTCCGGTCTGCGACCAAGGCGCCGAGATAGGCGGGATGCGCCGCCTGGATGCGGAACCGGCGCACCTCGGGCGAGGAGAAGGTCAGCGCCACATTGTCCTTTTCGGCGCACAGCACCGGCTCGCTCTCGTTGCGCACTTCGACCGCGAGCGGTGCGCCGGCGGCGGGGTGTGACAGGCCCGCCGACAGGCAGAGCAGAAGCAGGATGGGGAGAGAGCGCAGGGGCGGCATTGCGGTTTCCGGCAGGAGCATGGCGGGATCACCAAAGCACGGGCCCGCCTCCCTGCGCCATCGTCATGCGCGACCCGTCAGGAGGCCGCCGGCGCACGCGGCAAAAGAAAAGGGGCGCCGAAGCGCCCCGTCTCATTTCCATTGTGCCTGCTGGCTCAGAGGCCGGCGAGGCACATGTACTTGATGTTCAGATATTCATCGCAGCCGTACTTGGAGCCCTCGCGGCCGACGCCGCTCTCCTTGTAGCCGCCGAACGGGGCGACTTCCGAGGTGATGACGCCGGCATTGATGCCAACCTGCCCATATTCCAACGCCTCGGCCACCCGGAACGCGCGGCCGAGATCCTTGGTGAAGAAATAGCAGGCGAGGCCATATTCGGTGGCATTGGCGAGGCGCACCGCCTCTTCCTCGGTCTCGAACTTGAACACCGGGGCCATGGGGCCGAAAATCTCCTCACGGGCGAACGCCATGTCGGACGTGGCGTCGGCGATCACGGTGGGCTCGAAGAAGGTGCCGCCGAGCGGGCTGCGCTTGCCGCCGGTGGCGATCTTGCCGCCCTTGTCCACCGCGTCCTTCAGCAGACGCTCAACCTTGGCGACCGCCTTCTCCTCGATCAGCGGGCCGGCCACCACGCCATCGTCGAAGCCGTTGCCCACCTTCAGCTTCTTGGAGGCGGCGACGAACTTCTCGATGAAGGCGTCATAGATACCGGCCTGGACATAGAAGCGGTTCGCGCACACGCAGGTCTGGCCGGCGTTGCGATACTTGGAGGCGATGGCATTCTCCACCGCCGCGTCGAGGTCGGCATCGTCGAACACCAGGAACGGTGCGTTCCCGCCGAGCTCCATGGAGATCTTCTTCATGGTGTCGGCGGACTGCTTCATCAGCAGCTTGCCCACCGGGGTCGAGCCGGTGAAGGTGATCTTCTTGACGATCGGGTTCGAGGTCATCTCGGCGCCGATGGCCTTGGCGTCGCCAGTCACGATGTTGATGACGCCGGCCGGAATACCGGCCTTCTCCGCCAGCACGCCCCAGGCGAGGCCCGAATAGGGGGTCAACTCGGAGGGCTTGCACACCACGGTGCAGCCGGCCGCCAGCGCCGCGCCGATCTTGCGCGACAGCATGGAGGAGGGGAAGTTCCACGGGGTGATCGCCGCGACCACGCCCACCGGCTCCTTGGTGACGAGGATGCGGCGGCCGGGCCAGGGGGAGGGGATCACGTCGCCGTAGAGGCGGCGGGCTTCTTCCGCGAACCAGCGCACATAGGCGGCCGAGGCGCCGACTTCGCCGCGCGCTTCGGCCAGCGGCTTGCCTTGCTCGCTGGTGAGGATGGAAGCCAGTTCCTCCTGGTTGGAGAGGATCAGGTCCGCCAGCTTGTGCAGCAGGGTCGCGCGCTCGGCGGCGGTCTTGGCCCGCCAGGCGGGCAGCGCCTTGGATGCGGCCTCGATGGCGCGCCGCGTTTCGGCGGCACCGGCATGCGGGACGGTGCCGAGCAGGTCGCCGGTGGCCGGGTTCTCGACGGTGACGGTGCTGCCACCGTCGGCATCAATCCATTGTCCGCCGACAAGGATCTGTTCCCGCATCAAGGGGAAGGCGGGCGTATTGCCGGGGATGGGGGCGAGAGCGGGCATGGGATGCTCCTGAGGATACAGTCGTGGAACAAGCAAATATGTCCGAGCCGCCGCACCGTCCATGGTGCGGCCTCGGGCAAGGCGGATTGAAGGGCGATGCGCCGGTCAGCGCACGCAGGTGATGGAATGAAGGGGGACGATCTGTTCCTTCTGGTTCTCGCCGCCTGCGATCTGGCAGCGCAGATAATCGCGACCGACGCTCAGCGGGGCATAGCCGGTGATGGTCGTTCCGCCGACCACCTGAATAATGATTGCCTGGCCTGCCTTGGCGCCGACGATTTCCAGGATGGCCTGGCGAAAATCGTCGTCCTTCATCTGGCACCGCATGTGGCACTCCCTTTGGGATCTGCGTTTCCTCGCTCGGCCGTTCCGGCTCTCACGTCGGGAACTATAACGCCGATGGCGTGCGCTGACACATGCGGTGCGCGCAAATCTTCACCGGGAGGTCTGTGCGGTGCGTGCGCCTATGCCGTGGGGGCGATGGCGTGGAAGAATGCGCCGGTCACCCTCCCCCGCCGGCTGCCGGAAGGGCCGAGCGGCTGGGCCTGGGAATCGCTCAGCTCCGCCAGGGGCGCGTCGGACCCACGGGTGAGGATGGTCGCATAATGGAACTCGTGCCCGCGCACCCGTGCGCCCTCCGGGCCGAGGGGGGAGGGCGCCACCAGGCGGGCCTCGCGATAGCCGAGGTTCATCTTGCGCTTGGCGAAGCTGGTCTCGAGCGCGAGCAGGCCGAGCATCTCATGCGCCGCGCCCGAGGCGTCGGTGAGCGCGGCGCCGAGGGCCATGTAGCCTCCGCATTCCCCATGCACCGGCTTTGACTGCGCAAATTCCCGCACACCCGCCTTGAAGTGCGCCGCCGCCGCCAGCGTGCCGGCATGCAGCTCGGGATAGCCGCCCGGCAGCCAGCAGACGTCGCAGCTTTCGTCCGGCGCTTCGTCGGCGAGGGGAGAGAAGGGCAATATCTCCGCGCCGCTCTGCCGCCAGGATTGCAGCAGATGCGCATAGACGAAGCTGAAGGCCGCGTCCTGCGCGAGTGCGATCCGCTGGCCGGGCGGCGGCAGGTTCGGCGCCCCGTCATGCGCGGGCAGGGCGGCGAGTGGCGCGGCCAGCATGCGGATGGCGTCGAGGTCGCAATGGGCTTCCGCCATGTCCGCGAGCGCCGCATAGCGCGCGGCGAGGTCGTCGTGCTCACCCGCCTGGACCAGGCCGAGATGGCGCTCGGGCAGAACCAGGCTGTCGGTGCGGGGAATGGCACCGAGCACCGGCAGGCCGAGCGGCGCCATGGATTGGGTCACGAGGCGGGTATGACGTTCGCTGCCCACGCGGTTGAGGATCAGTCCGCCGATCCGCACGCGCGGATCATGGGTGGCAAAGCCCCGCGCCACGGCGGCGGCGGTCTGCGACTGGCCGGAGACATCGAGCACCAGCAGCACCGGGATGTTCAGCAGCGCGGCAACATCGGCGCCCGCGCCCGAGCGGCCTTCCATACCGGGAACGCCGTCGAACAGGCCCATGGCCCCTTCCACCACCAGCAATTCGCCGCCCGCCGCCGCATCGGCCGCGAGGGTCTCCAGCAGCGCGGGCGGCATGGCCCAGCTGTCGAGATTGAGGCCGGGCCGGCCGGTGGCGGCGGCATGGAAGGCAGGGTCGATATAGTCCGGCCCCGATTTCGCCGCGCGCACCTTCACCCCGCGCCGTGCGAAGGCGGCGAGCAGGCCGAGGGTGACCGTGGTCTTGCCCGAGCCCGAGCGCGGAGCGGCGATGAGCAGGCCGTGCGCGCTCGTTCCAGACGCGCTCATGCGAGGTCGAGGCGCGCTTGCACCAGACGAATTTCGTCACCGGGCCTGATGCGCCCGCCGGCCACCACCTTGGCATAGATGCCGCAGTCAGTGTGGCCGTAGCTCTTGGCGAGCCCCTTGACCACGTTGAGGTCGCGCTCCGCCGTGGTGGGATTGACGCTGGTGGCGGCGCAGCGCTCCGTGCGCTTGAGCACTTCCAGCCGCACCTGATCGCCGATGGCCAGAGTCTGGCCCGCAAGGTCCAACTCGGCGCCGGCGGGCAGGCCGTCCAGATGCAGGTTCATGCGGAAGCGGATCGGGTCGATCTCAGCGCCCATCTTCGCCTCCAGGTCGCGCACGCTGGCGAGATTAAGCAGCGAGACGAAGCCGGAGCGCAGGGAATCCATGAAGCGATGTCCCTGCGGCGCGGTGAGCAGCTTCAGCGGGCCGCGCGCCTCGCTCTCCATGAAGCCGGTGAGGAAACCTTCGATGGCCGCCCGCCCTGCCTCGGTGGAGAGGTCCCCCCGCGCCAGTTCCGCGCCGTCCTTCGAGAGGGTGAACACCTTGCTGGCGGGATCGTAGGTCGTGCGCAGAGCGGCGATGCGGGCATTGCGCATCAGCACCACGAACGCAGTCTTCTCCTTGTGAGTGGGGGCTGCGGGGTCGAAGCCGCTCGGCCCGTTCTCCACCGCATAAAGCCGGTCGCCGGGGAAGAAATCGCCGGTGTGGAGCTCCACGCTCTCCATGGGCTCGGGAGAAAAGCCTTTCACCGGATAGCGGTTGATGGCGATGAGGGTGGCGGCCGGCACGCTCATGGATAGGGGTCCTCGACTGGCGCAATGCGTATGGCTCGCATTGCGATGCGGGCGGGTCAAGGGCAGGTCGGCGCACGGGCCCGCGCATTGATGCGCAAGCGTGTGATCCGCATCAAGGCGTCCCTGCGCCGGAGGTAGAAAATTCCTAAACGTGGAAGGGCATCCCCCCCTTCCACTGTGCACCGCGCATCCCCACATCCCCCAACGGCGGCGCGCCAAGCGCGACCGCTGCGGCGGCCGGGGATACCGGAGCCGCATCCGATCGTTCTCCGTCGTGCTTTTTCGAGGCGACGGGGGCGCCGAGGAGGAACGATATGAATTTCGAAATCTACACCGAACGCGCGCGCGGATTCGTGCAGTCGGCCCAGTCGCTCGCGGTGCGCGAAGGCAACCAGCAGTTCGCGCCCGAGCATTTGCTGAAAGTGCTGCTCGACGATCCCGAGGGCCTGTGCTCGGGCCTCATCCAGCGTGCCGGCGGCAATCCGACCCAGGTGCGCGACGAGGTGGAGCTTGCCCTGCGCAAGCTGCCCAAAGTTCAGGGCGGCTCCGGCCAGGTCTATCTCAGCCAGCCTTTGGCGCGCGTGTTCGAGGCGGCCGAGCAGGCGGCCAAGAAGGCGGGCGACGGCTATGTCACCGTTGAGCGGCTGTTGCTGGCGCTGGCCATCGAAAAGGAAACCGAGGCCGGCAAGATCCTGGCGCGGGCCGGCGTGACCCCGCAAAACCTCAACACCGCCATCGAAGCGCTGCGCAAGGGCCGGACCGCCGATACGGCGACCGCCGAGAACGCCTATGACGCGCTGAAGAAATATGCCCGCGACCTCACCCAGGCTGCGCGCGACGGCAAGCTCGACCCGGTCATCGGCCGCGACGAGGAAATCCGCCGCACCATCCAGGTGCTGGCGCGCCGCACCAAGAACAATCCCGTGCTCATCGGCGAGCCGGGCGTCGGCAAGACCGCGATCGTGGAGGGCCTCGCCCGCCGCATTGTCGATGGCGACGTGCCCGAAAGCCTGAAGAACAAGAGCCTGCTCGCGCTCGACATGGGCTCGCTCATCGCCGGCGCGAAATATCGCGGCGAGTTCGAGGAGCGCTTGAAGAGCGTGTTGAATGAGGTGCAGTCGGCGGAGGGCGGGATCATCCTGTTCATCGACGAGATGCACACGCTCGTCGGCGCCGGCAAGACCGATGGCGCGATGGACGCCTCCAATCTGCTCAAGCCCGCCTTGGCGCGCGGCGAGCTGCATTGCGTCGGCGCGACCACGCTGGACGAATACCGCAAGCATGTGGAGAAGGACGCCGCGCTCGCCCGTCGCTTCCAGCCCGTCTTCGTCTCTGAGCCCACGGTGGAGGATACCGTCTCCATCCTGCGCGGCTTGAAGGAAAAGTATGAGCTGCACCACGGCGTGCGCATCACCGACAGCGCGCTCGTCGCCGCCGCGACGCTCTCGAATCGCTACATCACCGACCGGTTCCTGCCGGACAAGGCGATCGACCTCGTGGACGAGGCCTCCTCGCGCCTGCGCATGCAGGTGGATAGCAAGCCGGAGGCGCTGGACAATCTCGACCGCGAGATCGTGCGTTTGAAGATCGAGCAGGAGGCCCTGAAGAAGGAGACCGATCAGGCCTCCAAGGACCGCCTGAAGCGGCTCGAAAAGGAATTGGCGGATCTTGAGGAGCGCGCCTCCGTCCTGACCTCCAAGTGGAAGGCGGAGAAGGAAAAGCTCGGCACGGCGACCACGCTCAAGGCCAAGCTCGACCAGGCGCGCGCCGATCTGGCCACCGCCCAGCGCCAGGGTGAATACCAGAAGGCGGGCGAGCTGACCTATTCGGTGATCCCGGAGCTGGAGAAGAAACTGGCCACCGTCGAAGCGGCCGGCGACAAGGGCGGCACCATGGAAGAGGCGGTGACGCCCGACCATATCGCCGGCGTCGTCTCCCGCTGGACCGGCGTGCCAGTTGACAAGATGCTGGAAGGCGAGCGCGAGAAGCTGCTCAAGATGGAGCTTGAGCTGGCCAAGCGCGTCATCGGCCAGGACGAGGCGGTCACCGCCGTGTCCACCGCCGTGCGCCGCTCGCGCGCCGGACTGCAGGACCCGAACCGGCCCATCGGCTCGTTCCTGTTCCTCGGCCCCACCGGCGTCGGCAAGACCGAGCTGACCAAGGCGCTCGCGAACTATCTGTTCGACGACGACACGGCCATGGTGCGCATCGACATGTCGGAATACATGGAGAAGCACTCCGTGAGCCGGTTGATCGGCGCGCCTCCGGGCTATGTCGGCTATGAGGAGGGCGGCGCCCTGACCGAAGCCGTGCGGCGCCGGCCCTATCAGGTGGTGCTGTTCGACGAGGTGGAGAAGGCCCATCCGGACGTCTTCAACGTTCTGCTCCAGGTGCTCGACGACGGGCGCCTCACGGACGGGCAAGGGCGCACGGTGGACTTCCGCAACACGCTGCTGGTGATGACCTCCAACCTCGGCGCGGAGTATCTCTCTGATCCGCGCCAGCCGGTGGGCTTCGGCATTCCTGGCCACGAGGGCGAGAAGGTGGTCTCCGACGACGAGGCCTATGAGATGGTGATGGGAGCCGTGCGGCGTCATTTCCGCCCGGAATTCATCAACCGCATCGACGAGATCGTCATGTTCCACCGCCTGAAGCGGGACCAGATGGCGGGCATCGTCGATATCCAGATGGGCCGCCTCGCCAAGCTGCTGGAGGATCGCAAGATCGTCCTCGACCTCACCCCGGAAGCGCGGACTTTCCTCGCCGACAAGGGGTATGACCCGGCCTATGGGGCGCGTCCGCTCAAGCGGATCATCCAGAAGCTGGTGCAGGACCCGATGGCGGAGAAGATCCTCTCCGGCGACATCCTGGACGGCACCCGCGTGCGGGTCGGCCTCGAGGGTGGCCGGCTGACCTTCGCCAATGAGGGGCCGGTCGAGCAGGCCGCCTGACGCAGCAGGTTTGTTTCGCACCATTGAGGGCCCTCCCACCGGGAGGGCCCTTTTTTGTCGCCGGTCAGTTTCCGCGCATCTTCTGCAACAGGGCCTCGGCCTTCTTGCGAACCGCGGCAAACTGCGGCTGGGCCACGATCTCGCGCGTATAGCATGCGCGCACCGCGGTGGCCGCCTCGTCCCTCAAGGCGTTGGCCTTGTCCCACCGTGGATCGTCCGTCCCTTTCCCACCTTTCTGGACCGCGGCGAACAAAGCGTTCGCCCTGGATTCGAAGTCATTCCACACCTTGGTGCAGGCGGGGATGAGCTTGGAGGCCTCCGGAACGGGGGTCGTGCCGACGCTCACCCGGCCGCCGGAGCGACGGCCGATCACGATCACATCGGGCGGCACATTGCCGATATCGCCCTGGGCGAACAACCCGAGTACGGCATGGAGCGTTTCGCCGTCCTGCGCGGGGAGGGGCAGAGCCACATATCCCTCGAAGGCGGCATCGCTGCCGGTGGCCTGGGTATAGAAGGGATCCCACTTGAGCGCGCTGTCCAGCCCTTCGCCCGCCCGCAGGCCAAGGTTCTCCGCCTCATGGCCCACCCAATTGGCGAGCACGGGCTCAGGCGAGACGAAGATGCGCGTCTCATATTCCGCATCGTGGAACAGCAGCCCGTCCGGGCGCCCGCTTTCCATATCACCGTCGAACAATGCGCCCGGCGAGAAGCTCGGCGTCTTTTCCAGCCCCGCGAAGGCGAGCGGACCGAGCAGGGCCGCCATCTTCTTTAGAAGATCGGCGCGGGCGCGCGCGTCTTGCTTGAGCACCGCATCATTGTCCGCTCCGGCCTTTTCGGCCGCGGCGATGGCGGCGACATATTTGTCGCGCGATGCGATGTAGGCGTCATCGGCCGGCCCGCTAACGGCCGACGCGGGAAGGGCGAGGGCCAGCAGAAAGGTCCAGGCGATTCGCCCGCCGGCACGGGGCATACAGGTTTTCATGAATAAGCTCGCGGATCGCACTCTAGGCAGACCGCGAGCTTATCCGAACCTGCCGGATGGGAACACAGGAGCTCGATGGCCGCCCCGTGTTTCCGGCCTATTTGGAACGGCTGGTGCTTGCCGCAGAGGCCACTTTCGGTGGCACAGGGGCGTGGGCGAGCAGAAGCTCGATGCGCTCGCGCTCCTTCTTGAACTCCGCCAGGAACCGGCCTTCGAGGGCCCGCCCGCGCGGCAGCTTCACGCGCATGGGGTCCACGAACGACCCGTTGATCTTCACCTCATAGTGCAGATGCGGGCCGGTGGAGAGGCCGGACGAGCCGAGATAGCCGATGACCTGCCCCTGGCGCACCTGAACTCCTTCGCGAATACCCTTCGCGAAGCCAGACTGGTGGGAATAGGTGGTGACATAGCCGTTGGCGTGCTGGATTTCCGTGTGGCGTCCGTAGCCGGATTTCCAATTGGCATAGATGATCGTGCCGTTGCCCGCCGCGAAGATCGGGGTTCCTACCGCATCGGCCCAATCGACACCGGTGTGCAGTTTGGAATAGCCGAGGATCGGATGGCGGCGATATCCGAAGGGCGAGCGCATGACGCCACCGGCCATGGGTTTGCGCACCAGGAACTTCTTCGCGCTCTTGCCGTCCTCGTCATAATAATCGACCAGCCCGTCGTCGGAGGTCTGGAAACGATAGTAGCGGCGCGTCTCGCCATTGGTGCTGAGCGCGGCGAAGAGCACTTCCTCGTCGCCGCCGTCCTCGGTGTACAGGACTTCGAAATTGTCGCCCGGCTTCACCCGGCGCTGAAAGTCCACATCGAAGGAATAGACGCGCACCAGATCGGCGATGATATTGCGCGGCACTTCGTTGCGCAGAGCGGTTTCATAGAGGCTGTCGTAGAGGCG
>NZ_CM195538.1:167500-4755000 GCF_043195095.2 Roseixanthobacter glucoisosaccharinicivorans
ACGATTGGGTCACGCTGAGCAACGGCACGCGCTACACCTCGAACGATCGCATGGCGCGGGTGACGGCGCCCCGCACCCTTGGCACGGCGACCAATATGGCGTTCGCGAGCCCCTTGCCCGCGCAATATTATAATTATCCGGTTTCTCTCATGACCATCGGTCGGCAGAGGTTCCAGACCACGACCGACAACACCAATCTCACCAATATCACCGACATGGTGGCCAAGTTTAACACCGGGACGTTCGAGCATACGTTGAACGCCGGTCTTGAGATCGCGCATGAGACGCGCTCGCAGGTCCGGTATAATTTGTGCAGTCAGTCGGTTGTTGCCTGCCGCACCAGCCTTGCCTTCCCGAGTGATATTTCGGCGACCGGCGGTGTGGGCGGCTACACGAGCTTTACGCCCACCAGCAACAACACCGACATGACCAACGTCGCCCTCTATGCCGGCGATCAGATCAAGATCAATAAATATTGGCAGGTCATGGCCACCGGCCGATGGGACAATGCCAACACCGAATATGACGCGATCACCGCCACCGGCCCCTCGGCCCTGCAGAATTCGGAGAGCATGTTCAACTATCGCGTCGGCGCCATCTTCAGCCCAGTCGAGACCGTAAACATCTATTTGACCTATGGCACGTCCTCCAATCCCTCCTCGGAATATGGCGTGCTCGACTCGGGCACGGTCACCCTCGCGCCGGAAACCAACACGACGCTGGAAGCCGGCGTGAAGGCACAGGTTCTCGACGGCCGGGTGATCCTCACGGCCTCGGCCTTCCAGACCATGAAGACCAACACGCGCGTGCCCACCGATCCCACCTCCGCCCTCCCGCCCACGGTGCTCGGCGGCGAACAGGAAGTGCAGGGCTTCTCGCTCAGTGCCGGCGGGGCGATCACCGACAAGTGGAACCTCACCGCGAGCTACACTTATCTCCAGTCCGAGATCCTCAGCGTCGGCCCTGGCTCACTGGCGAACCAGACGCAGGTGGGCAAGCAGCTGCCCAACACGCCGCCGAACTCCTTCTCCATGTGGACCAGCTACAACATCACGCCGCAATTCATTGTGGGTGGCGGCGCGACCTATAATGACGACACCTTCGCGAATACCACAAATACGGTCTATGTGCCGTCCTATTGGGCCTTCGATGCCATGGCGAGCTACCAGTTCACCAAGAACTTCCAGCTCCAGCTGAACGTCTACAACATCACCGACGAGCTGTATTACGCGCAATATTATGGCGGCCACGCGGTGCCGGCCGCCGGCCGCTATGCGGCACTCACGGCGCGGGCGACCTTCTGACCTCAGGTCTCGCCTTCGCGACACCCGCACCGCCCGGTGACCTCCGGCGGTGCGGGTCTTTTATTGCCGCCGCTCGAGGATGCCGGCCATGATGATCCACATTCCCAATGTTCTTTCGCCCGACCAGGTGGCCCGGTGCCGGGCGGTGATGGGCGAAGCCGCGTGGGCAGACGGACGCGCCACCGCCGGCTTCCAGTCGAGCGCGGTGAAGCGCAATCTGCAATTGCCGGACGCCAGCCGCGAGGCGGCTGAGCTGGGCGCCATGGTGCAGGCGGCGCTGGAGCGTTCGCCTTTGTTCATGTCGGCGGTCCTGCCCAAGCAGATCATGCCGCCCATGTTCAACCGCTATGATGCGGGCATGACCTTCGGCTCCCATGTGGACAATGCCATCCGCGCGGTCCGTGGCACCGGCATGGCCATGCGGACGGACGTTTCCACCACGCTCTTCCTCTCCGATCCGGACGAATATGACGGCGGCGAGCTGGTGGTGGAGGATACCTATGGCGCCCATGAGGTGAAGCTGCCGGCGGGCGACGCCATCATCTATCCCGCGACCTCCCTGCATCATGTCACGCCCATCACCCGCGGCTCGCGCATGGGCTCGTTCTTCTGGACGCAAAGCCTGATCCGCGATGTCGGCCATCGCGCGCTGCTGTTCGACATGGACATGGCAATCATCCGCCTGAACCAGGATCATCCCGGCCATCCCTCGGCGGTGCAGCTCACCGGCGTCTATCACAACCTCCTGCGCCAATGGGCGGAGGTGTGACGCGCCCGGTCCGGCCGCGCAGAAGCGCGCGCCGGGAGCATCGGAACCTCTCCAAACTGCGTTGATTTCGAGAGAGAGGGGGCGCATATATCGAAAAATCAAATCGTTTGAAATTCCGGCCGGCGGTCCGTGCCGCGCCGGAGGGACGGGAGACGTCGATGTCGGGAAACGAAACAAGGTCGGGAGATCAACCCGAGTTGCATGGTCGCAAGCTGCGGTCCCAATTGTGGTTCGACAATCCCGACAATCCCGGCATGACGGCGCTTTATCTGGAGCGCTATCTCAATTTCGGCCTCACCCGCGCCGAGCTTCAATCCGGCAAGCCGATCATCGGCATCGCCCAGACCGGTTCCGATCTCTCCCCCTGCAATCGCCACCATATCGAGCTGGCCAAGCGGGTGCGCGAGGGCATCGCCGCCATGGGCGGCATTCCGTTCGAATTCCCGGTTCATCCGATCCAGGAAACCGGCAAGCGGCCCACCGCCGCGCTGGACCGCAACCTCGCCTATCTCGGCCTGGTTGAGATTCTCTACGGCTATCCGCTGGATGGCGTGGTGCTCACCACCGGCTGCGACAAGACCACGCCGGCCTGCATCATGGCGGCGGCGACCGTGGATATTCCCGCCATCGTCCTGTCCGGCGGGCCGATGCTGAACGGCTGGTGGAACGGCGAGCGCACCGGTTCCGGCACCGTGGTGTGGAAGGCCCGCGCCCAGCATGCGACCGGCGAGATCGACTACGACACCTTCATGGACATCGTCGCCTCCTCGGCGCCGTCGGTCGGCCATTGCAACACCATGGGCACCGCCTCCACCATGAACGGGCTCGCCGAGGCGCTCGGCATGTCGCTGCCCGGCTGCGCCGCCATTCCCGCGCCGTACCGCGAGCGCGGGCAGATCGCCTATGAGACTGGCAAGCGCATCGTGGACATGGTGTGGGAGGATCTGCGCCCCTCCGCCATCCTCACCCGCGAGGCGTTCGAGAACGCCATTCGCGTCAATTCCGCCATCGGCGGCTCCACCAATGCGCCGATCCACCTCAACGCCATCGCGCGCCATGTGGGCGTGAAGCTGGACGTGGACGATTGGCAGAGCGTCGGCCACAAGATTCCGCTGCTGGTGAACATGCAGCCGGCGGGCGAGTTTCTGGGCGAGGAATTCCACCGCGCGGGCGGCATCCCCGCCGTGGTGGCGGAACTGATCGCCAAGGGCAAGATCCACGAAGGCGCGCTCACCGTGAACGGGCGCACCATGGGCGAGAATTGCAAGGGCAAGTTCTCCTGGGACCGCAGCGTGATCTATGCCTATGACGCGCCGCTGAAGGAGGATGCCGGATTCATCGTGCTGCGCGGCAATCTGTTCGACAATGCGATCATGAAGACCAGCGTGATCTCGGACGAGTTCCGCGCCCGCTTCCTCTCCAACAATGACGATCCCGAGGCGTTCGAGGGGCCGGCCGTGGTGTTCGAGGGGCCGGAGGATTACCACCACCGCATCGACGACCCCACGCTCGGAATCGACGAGCACACCTTGCTGTTCATCCGCGGCACGGGCCCGCTGGGCTATCCGGGCGGCGCGGAAGTGGTGAACATGCAGCCGCCGGCTGCCCTCATCAAGAAGGGCGTCTCGGCCTTGCCCTGCATCGGCGACGGGCGCCAGTCCGGGACCTCGGGCTCGCCCTCCATCCTCAATGCCAGCCCGGAAGCGGCGGCGGGCGGCGGGCTGTCGATCCTGCGCACCGGCGACCGGGTGCGCATCGACCTCAACAAGGGCACGGCGGACATCCTGCTGCCGGATGCCGAGCTTGCCGAGCGTCGCGCAGAGCTGGAGGCCAAGGGCGGCTTCCCGATTCCCGCGAGCCAGACCCCCTGGCAGGAAATCCAGCGCAGCATGGTGGCCCAGTTCGACGAGGGCATGGTGTTGAAGCCGGCGGTGAAATATCAACGGGTCGCCCAGACCATGGGCGTTCCGCGCGATAATCACTAGGCGCCCCACCTAGCGCCCCACCTGGCGCCCCCACTCGGCGTCCCACCTCACGAGGCGTCCGCTATGACAGAGACCGGTATCGCCGAGGGCCAGCCCCTCGGCGCGATCATGGAAGGCGGCCCGGCGGCCCGCCCGGCCCGGGTGCCGCTTCTCGGCCACCTCGTCCATGTGGTGCCGTTCGATCCGGCCGCCCATGCGGATGCCCTCTATGCCGCCTCCCACGGCGTGGGCGATGCGGCGCTATGGACCTATCTGATATCGGAGCTTCAGCCCGACCCGCTGGCGTTCCGTGCTGCCTATGAGGCATCGGCGCAGCGGGACGATCCCCTGCTGTTCGCCATTCTCGACGCCGCGACCGGCAAGGCCATCGGCCATGCCTCCTACATGCGCATCGAGCCCGCGCACCGGGCGATCGAGGTGGGCAACGTGCTGTTCACCCGCACGCTCCAGCGCTCCCCCAAGGCGAGCGAGGCCATGTATCTCATGGCGCGCCACGTGTTCGAGGATCTCGGCTATCGCCGCTACGAATGGAAATGCGACGCGCTGAATGCGCCCTCGCGCCGGGCGGCGCTGCGGTTCGGCTTCACGTTCGAGGGCATCTTCCGCCAGCACATGATCGTCAAGGGCCGCAGCCGCGATACCGCCTGGTTCGCCATGCTGGCTGAGGATTGGCCGCGCGCCAAGGCGGCCTTCGAGGCGTGGCTGGCGCCTGAGAATTTTGGCCCCGACGGGCAGCAGAAACGCCGGCTGGAGGATATTCGCGCCGGCCTCTGACCCCGCGCGTGCGCGCCGGGTCCAAAAGGATCGGCCGAGGGTCAAACCAAGAATCAAGCCAAGAGGAAATGCCATGAGTGGACGTTTGGACGGCAAGACCTGCCTCGTGACGGCGGCGGGGCAGGGCATCGGGCGGGCGATCGCCGAGGCCTTCGCCTGCGAGGGCGCGCGCGTGATCGCCACCGATCTCGATGCCGCGAAGGTTGCCGATTTTCGCGGCGAGCATCGCACGCTGAACGTGCTGAGCACGTCGGACGTGGACACGCTCGCGGCCGAGGTCGGCCCCATCGACGTGCTCGCCAATTGCGCCGGCTATGTGCACCAGGGCTCGATTCTGGAAACCAGCGAAAAGGACTGGGATTTCTCCTTCGACCTCAACGTGAAGTCGATGCATCGCACGCTCAAGGCGTTCCTGCCGGGCATGCTGGCCAATGGCGGCGGCTCGGTGATCAATATTTCTTCCGCCGCATCCTCCATTCGCGGCGTGCCGAATCGCTATGCCTATGGCGCCACCAAGGCGGCGGTGATCGGGCTGACCAAGTCGATCGCGGCGGACTTCATCACGCGCGGCATTCGCGCCAATGCCATCTGCCCCGGCACCATCCAGTCGCCTTCGCTGAACGAGCGCATCGCCGCCGTCTCCGCCGCCACCGGGCGCAGCCTCGAGGATGTGCGGGCGGATTTCGTCGGCCGCCAGCCCATGGGCCGGCTCGGCACGGCGGAAGAGATCGGTGCGCTGGCGCTCTATCTCGCCAGCGACGAAAGCGCCTTCACCACCGGGCAGATCCACATTATCGACGGCGGCTGGGCGCTTTAGGCCGGCGGTCCGCCCGCACGGCGGGCGCAGCTTCAGGAGTTTCATCATGCGTATTCTGGTAATTGGTGGCGCCGGCATGGTCGGGCGCAAGCTCATCGAGCGCCTCGCGCGCGACGGCGCGCTCGGCGGCACGCCCATCAGCCATGTGACCGCCCAGGACGTGGTCGCCCCCACCCCCATTTCCGCGCCGTTCCCCATCGAGGCGCGGGTGGGCGATCTCGCCGTGCCCGGCGAGGCGGCGGCCCTGGTGGCCGAGCGGCCGGACGTGATCTTCCATCTCGCCGCCATCGTCTCGGGCGAGGCGGAAGCGGATTTCGAGAAGGGCTATCGCATCAATTTCGACGGCAGCCGCGCCTTGTTCGAGGCGGTGCGCGCGATCGAAAGCTATACGCCGCGCCTGGTCTTCACCTCGTCCATCGCGGTGTTCGGCGCCCCGTTCCCGGAAGCCATCGCCGACGATTTCTTCCTCACCCCGCTCACCTCCTACGGCACGCAGAAGGCCATGGGCGAGCTGCTGCTGGCGGATTATTCGCGGCGCGGCTTTTTCGACGGCGTCGGCATCCGCCTGCCCACCATTTGCGTGCGGCCGGGCAAGCCCAACAAGGCGGCCTCGGGCTTCTTCTCCGGCATCATCCGCGAGCCGCTGTCCGGGCAGGAAGCGATCTTGCCGGTGTCGGAGGAGGTGCGGCATTGGCACGCCTCGCCGCGCTCCGCCGTGGGCTTCCTGCTGCATGCCGCAACGCTCGACACCGCGCCGCTGGGCGCGCGCCGCAGCCTGACCATGCCCGGCCTTTCGGTGACGGTGGGCGAGCAGATCGCCGCGCTGCGCCGGGTGGCCGGCGATCGGGCGGCATCGCTCATCCGCCGCGTGCCGGATCCGGTGATCGAGCAGATCGTCGCGGGATGGCCGCGCAATTTCGATCCCGCGCGGGCGCTCTCCCTCGGCTTCAAGGCGGAATCCTCGTTCGACGAGATCATCCGCATCCATATCGAGGACGAGCTGGGCGGCCAGATCGCCGCCTGACGGCGCCATCCTGACGCCCCGGTCCTGACGCCATCGTCCCAAGACCCCTTGAGCGGTCGCCTGGGTTCAGGCGGCCGCCGCGAGGGTGCCGGCGCCGAGCGCGCCGATGGCGGCCCTCAGCTGCGGCAGAAGGCGACGATAGGCGAGCCGGCGCTCGTGCATGTCGCCGAGCTGCGAGACATCCTCCATCTGCCAGCGATGGTGAAGGGAGTGCTGCGGCCGCAGTGCGCTGCGCGCGACGCGGGCATGGGCGCCGGGAATAAGCGAGATCACCGCGTCGATATGCGGCGCGCCGGGCAAGGTGAAGACCTCCAGCGGCTTGCAGGACAGGCCGTCCGCCGGCACGCCTTCCGCATGCAGGCATTCCACCGCCGCCATGTCCACGCTGGCGTGCGGCGACAGGCCGGCACTGAAGGCCCGCAAATGCGGCTGGGTGTGGTTCGAGATCGCCTCGGCCAGCAGGCTGAGGCCGGCATTGTCGCGGCAGACGAACAGGATCGAAGGTTTCGGCGCCAGGGCCATTCTTATTCTCCGTGCAACACGTCCGGGCCCCTCCCCACCCCGAATCGCAGGTCCCACAACCTTAGATAGGTTCTTCGACAGGCCGGTGACGGCCCCGATGCGCACGCGCAAAGCCCGGAAATGCCTGGTTTCTGCGGGCGCGAGCGGCGGCGTTAACCAAATCGAAGGAAACACCAGCGATGCATCGCTTAGGCCGGAAGGAGCACGATTCTGTGAGTGTCCGGGCCTGCCGGCTGATTCGGAGGCTGAAATGGCGAAGAGCGAAGTGACGGGCGCGGAAGTGAGCAAGATCGCTGCCAGGGCCCTGCGCGATCCCGCGAGCGTGACCTCCGAGGAGATCAAGGCGCTGGCCGCATCCGTGCTGACGCAGACCCCGGACAAGAAGGCGGCCAAACCCGCCGCTGCCCCCAAGGCCCCGGCCGCGAAATCCGCGCCCGCCTCAACCACGCCGTCTCCCGCCAAGGCGCGCACCGGCAAGCCCGCTGCCGCCGCCAAGCCGGCGGTTGCGAAAGAAGTGCCTGCCAAGGCGAAGCCCGCAAAGAGCGCGACCACGACCGCCGCGCCCGCCAAGAGCGCGGCCAAGGAGGCCCCCGCTGCCCCCAAGGCGCCGGCATCCAACGCGCCGGCATCCAAGGCCAAGGGCGCATCCACCAAGGGCGCACCCTCCAAGCCTGCGGACTCCAAGCCCGTCGCAGCCGTGCCCGTCGCGGCGAAGCCGGCCAAAACCGCCCCCGCCAAAACCGCTGCTGCCAAGGTGAGCCCGGTGAAGGCGAGCCCGGCGAAGGCGGCTCCGGCGGAAACGCCCGCATCCTCGGCCAAGCCTTCAGCCAAGGCGGTCTCCACCAAGGCTGCAGCCACCAAAGCGCCCGCAAAGGCTCCGGCGGCGAAGGCAAAGGCGACGAAGCCTGCCGCTGCTGCCGCGCCGGCCGCCGAGGCCCCGGTTGTTGAAGCGCAGACCGCGCCCGCTCCGGTGACGCCCGCCAAGGCCCCGCTTTCCAAGCCCCCGCTCGCCAAGGGCAAGGCCGCGACCCCCAAAACCGAGACCCCCAAGACCACGACTCCGAAGGCCTCCAAGGCGAAGGCAGCCGCCCCCGAAGCCGCCGCGCCCGAATCGGCTGCGCCCAAACCCGCGGCTCGCAAGCCCGCCGCGCCGAAGACCGCCGCGCTTGCGAAGGTCAATGGCGCCAAGGTGCCGGCGGCGAAAGCCCCGGCGGCCAAGGCCGCCGCTCCCAAGGCCAGCGCTGCTAAGGCTGCTGCTCCCAAGGCCAAGCCCGCATCCAAGCCCGCGTCCAAGGTTGCGGCGGTGCCCCCGGTTGCTCCCGTCGTGACGGCCGAGCCGGCCCCCGTCACCGCGCCGTCGCCCGCGAAGCCCGCCGTCGCCAAGAAGGCGGCCCCTGCGAAGGCCGCCACTCCCAAGGCTGCCGCTCCCAAGGCTGCCGCTCCCAAGGCTGCCGCTCCCAAAGCTGCCGCTCCGAAGGCTGCGGCCTCCAAGCGCGCCCCGGCCGCGAAGGCGCCCAAGAAGGATTGAGCCCAAGAAGGATTGAGCCGCTTCGGTTGCCTCGGGGAGCCATCCCGCGTGAGCCGGGCGCTTGAGCCCTGCCGCCGGGCAGGCCCTGTGCCCCGTCCGGCAGCACCAGACAAAAAAACGCGCGGCTCGCACCGCGCGTTTTTTATTGAACCCATGGACTGTCGGCGGCGGCTCGGATGCCGGAGTGCGGCGCGGCTTCAGCCTTCGTCCGCCGCATCCCGCCAGCCCGTGTTTCGGCGCAACGAAAGCGCCATCGCGCCCCTTTAACCTGCGCCAGGACCAGAATCAGATCTGGCGTTCCACCATCATCTTCTTGATTTCGGCGATCGCCTTGGCCGGGTTCAGCCCCTTGGGGCAGGCCTGGGCGCAGTTCATGATGGTGTGGCAGCGATACAGGCGGAAGGGATCTTCCAGATTGTCCAGGCGCGAGCCGGTGCGCTCGTCGCGGCTGTCGGAGAGCCAGCGATGGGCCTGGAGCAGGGCCGCCGGGCCGAGATAGCGGTCGCCGTTCCACCAATAGCTCGGGCAGGAGGTGGAGCAGCAGGCGCACAGGATGCACTCATAGAGTCCGTCCAGCCGCTCGCGATCGTCCTTGGACTGGCGCCATTCTTTCTCCGGCGCGGCGGTGTCGGTCTGCAGCCAGGGCTCGATGGAGGCATGCTGCGCGTAGAAGCGGGTGAGATCGGGAACGAGGTCCTTCACCACTTCCATGTGCGGCAGCGGATAGACCTTCACCACGCCCTTCACCAGCACCTCATCCATGCCCTTGGTGCAGGCGAGGGTATTGGTGCCGCCGATATTCATGGCGCACGAGCCGCACACGCCCTCGCGGCAGGAGCGGCGGAAGGTCAGCGTCGGGTCGATCTTGTTCTTGATATAGATCAGGCCGTCGAGGACCATGGGGCCGCAATCCTCGCGATCGACATAAAACGTGTCGAGGCGCGGGTTGCGTCCGTCGTCCGGGTTCCAGCGATAGATGTGGAATTCCGTGACCTTCTTCGCGCTGGCGGGCTTCGGCCACACCTTGCCCTTGGTGATCTGCGAATTCTTTGGAAGGCTGAGCTCAACCATGGGTCATCCTGCTTCACGAGAGCGGCTGCGCCGCCCGTCCGGAACCTCGCGATGAGGGGCGCGGGCGCCCCTCAGTAAACCCGCTTCTTCGGCTCGATATACTGGATGTCGTTCGACAGCGTGTAGGTGTGCACCGGACGGTCGTCCAGGCGCACCTGGCCGCTCGCCGTGTCGAGATAGGCGAGGGTGTGCTTCATCCAATTGTGGTCGTCGCGATCCGGGAAATCCTCGCGCGCATGGGCGCCGCGGCTTTCCTGGCGGTTGGCGGCGCTTTCCATGGTCACGACCGCCTGGGAGATCAGGTTGTCGTATTCCAGGGTTTCCACCAGATCCGAATTCCACACCAGCGACCGGTCGGTCACGCCGATGTCCGACGTCGCGTTGAACACGTCGTGGATCAGCTTGCTGCCTTCGGCGAGAATCTCGCCGGTGCGGAACACCGCGCAATTGTTCTGCATCACCCGCTGCATGCGGCCGCGCAGTTCGGCGGTGGCCGTGGAGCCCTTGGCGTTGCGGAAATGATCGAGGCGGGAGAGCGCGAGGTCGGCGCTGTTGGCCGGCAGCTCGCGCTGCTTCTCGCCGGGGCGCACGGTTTCCGCCGCGCGCAGGGCGGCGGCGCGGCCGAACACCACGAGGTCGATCAGCGAGTTGGAGCCCAGGCGGTTGGCGCCGTGCACGGAGACGCAGGCCGCTTCGCCGATGGCCATCAGGCCCGGCACCACGGTGTCCGGGTCGCCATTGGCCTTGTTGAGCACTTCGCCATGATAGTTCGTGGGAATGCCGCCCATGTTGTAGTGCACGGTCGGAATGATCGGGATCGGCTCGCGCGTCAGGTCCACGCCGGCGAAGATCTTGGCGCTTTCCGAAATGCCGGGCAGGCGCTCGTGGAGGATCGCCGGGTCGAGATGGTCGAGATGCAGGAAGGCGTGGTCCTTGTTCTTGCCGACGCCACGTCCCTCGCGGATCTCCATGGTGATGGAGCGGGACACCACGTCGCGCGAGGCCAGGTCCTTCGCCGAGGGGGCATAGCGCTCCATGAAGCGCTCGCCCTCGGAATTGGTGAGATAGCCGCCTTCGCCGCGCGCGCCCTCGGTGATCAGGCAGCCCGAACCGTAGATGCCGGTCGGATGGAACTGCACGAATTCCATGTCCTGCAGCGGCAGGCCGGCGCGCAGCACCATGGCGTTGCCGTCGCCGGTGCAGGTGTGGGCGGAGGTGGCGGAGAAATAGGCGCGGCCATAGCCGCCGGTGGCGAGCACCGTGGTGTGGCCGCGGAACCGGTGGATGGTGCCGTCATCGAGCTTCAGGGCGATCACGCCGCAGCAGCGGCCGTCCTCGTCCATGATCAGGTCGATGGCGAAGAATTCGATGAAGAATTCTGCCTTGTGCTTCAGCGCCGCGCCATAGAGCGTGTGCAGCATGGCGTGGCCGGTGCGGTCGGCGGCGGCGCAGGTGCGCTGGGCAGTGCCCTTGCCGAAATGCGTGGTCATGCCGCCGAACGGGCGCTGGTAGATCTTGCCGTCCTCGGTGCGGGAGAAGGGCACGCCCCAATGCTCCAGCTCATAGACGGCGGCCGGCGCGTTGCGCACCAGATATTCGATGGCGTCCTGGTCGCCCAGCCAGTCCGACCCCTTGACGGTGTCGTACATGTGCCATTCCCAGCGGTCCTCGCCCATGTTGGAGAGCGAGGCGGCGACGCCGCCCTGGGCCGCCACGGTGTGGGAGCGGGTGGGGAACACCTTGGTGATGCAGGCGGTGCGCAGCCCCGCCTCGGAGCAGCCGACGACCGCCCGCAGGCCGGCGCCGCCGGCGCCCACGACGATCACGTCATAGGTGTGGTCGGTGATGGGATAGGCCGCGCCGTTGATGCCGGGGGCGGCTGAGCCGTTGGTTCCGTTGGTTTCGGCCATGTCAGCCTCCCAGGCTGATCTTGAGCACGGCGAACGCACCGGCAAGGCCGACCGCAACCGTGAAGAAGGTGTTGGCGATGATGCAGAGCACCTTCGCGCCTTCGTTATGGACATAATCCTCGATCACCACCTGCATGCCGATGCGCATGTGGGTGGTCACCGAAAGCAGGGTCAGCAGGATGATGACCGCGATCACCGGGCTGCCGAGGGCGGCGCGCACGGTGGCGTAGCTCTCGCCCGCGAGCGAGATCACGATGCAGATGAAGGCGATCGCCAAAATCAGATTGGCGAGGCCGGTGACCCGCTGGACGAAGAAATGGTCCGTGCCGGAGCGGGCGGAGCCAAGCCCGCGCACGCGGCCGAGCGGCGTGCGCATGGGGGAATGCGCCTTGGGACTGTGCATGATGCTGTCTCCTCAGCCCTTGACCGCAAGTCCGATCGCCCACACCACCAGGGTGAGGACGATGGAGCCCGCGAGCGTCGCCTTGGCGAGCAGCACGCGCTCCTTCGGGCCGAAGCCGATGATGAAATCCCACATGAAGTGGCGCACGCCGCCGAGCGCGTGGTGAATCAGCGCCCAGGTGAAGCCGAGCAGCACGAGCCGCCCGATCCAGGAGCCGGCCACGGCGGCGAAGGTGCCATAGGCATCGGGGGAGCCGGCCGCGGCGAGAAGCCACCAGACCAGCAGGACGGTGCCAAAATACAGCGCACAACCGGTGATGCGGTGCACGATGGACATCATCATCGTGAAGAGCGGTCGGTAGATCTGTAGATGGGGAGAGAGCGGGCGCTCGATACGCAGCGGGCTGTCGGCCATGGGCCTCCTCCGAAAATCGAACGATCAGGTATCTCAATCGTTGGCAGTTCGCAACGATTCCAAAGGAGAGTATGCGCGCCTTTGCCGAAAATGACGCAGCGCAAATATTCCCGAGCGGCGATGTTGGTGCCGGGCCGTTCGCGCGCCCGCGCACACCAATCCGGGCACGCACCATTCGTGAGAACGGGGCGCAGCGGACGAGGCACGATGCTAGTCCGGATCGCCCCGCTTGCGCCAGAGCGCGGGAGCAAAAGAAGGCGCGGTGCGGCGCAAAAAAATATGTGCCTCTCTCCGCCCGCGTCCGCCTGCGCCAGGCCGGGCATAAACCGGCGGGGCATAAAAAAAGCGCGGGACGAATCCCGCGCTCAGGTTCCTGGCTGTACGCCCCGGCCGACGGACGCGGCCGGCGGCACGGTCGTCAGAAGCGGTAGGTTACGCCCGCGCCGATCAGCCAGGGATTGAGATTGGCGGTGCCGGTGAGGGGCAGGGCGCCGGGAGCGGTGGTGATGGTGAAGTCAGGCTCGAGGAACAGCTTCTTCACGTCGATGTTCAAGCCCCAATGCTTGTCGATCATATAGTCGAAGCCGGCCTGGACCGCCCAGCCGAGGGTGTTCTTCACGTCCAGCGAGGCCACGTCCTTGGCGTCCTGGTTGAAGAACATGGTGTAGTTGATGCCCGCGCCCACATAGGGCTTGAACGGGCCGAAATCGGTAAAATGATATTGCAGCATCAGGGTCGGCGGCAGCAGCCACACGCGGCCCACATTGGTGCCGTTCAGCGAGCCCTGGCCGTAGATGTTGTGCGGGGTCACGCCCAGGACGAGTTCGGCCGCGATGTTCTTCGTGAAGAAATAGCTGATGTCCAGTTCCGGCACGACCGAGTTCGAATAGGACAGGTCGGAGAAGGGAACATTGTTCACGTGGCCGCTGTCGTTCGGCAGCACGGCAAGCGCCCGCAGGCGGATCATCCAGGGGCTCTGCTCGACCACCGGAGCCACCGGCGCCTTCACCGGCGTATAAAGGTCCGCCGCATTGGCGCCCGTGGTGACGACCAGAGCCGCCAGACCTGTAAGGGCCGCGCGGCCCCAATTCCCCATACCCATCGTCACAGCCCCTGTTGAGAATCCGTGCGCAGAGCGTTGACCCTCCAGGCGGTCGGCGGATTTGAGCCAGATCAAAAATCCGCGTGGGCGACCAGCGTCGCCATGTTTCCGTGACTTTTAAGCCACAGTTAATGGAGGTTTAATTTTACCTCATGCCGTCGTTGCGGACGCCGACCGGGAAAAATTCGCGCCGACGCCTGGAGCCGTGCGGTCCTTCGGTGTCTAAGGGGGCGGGGCACGGCATGGTGAAGCCGCGTCGCGCGCGAGGCGAGGCCGGCGCGCGGGCGGCAGGGAATGAACGAATGCGGTGTGGTTTCGCGGCGCTGTGGCGGCTTTCGGGTGTTGGCCGGGTTTCAAATCGAATGTCGAACCGAGTCCCGTGTCGGCTCCGGGGCCAGTTCCGGAACCGGCTCCGCGCCCCGGTCTGGGGCGTGGTGCTTCTGGTTGTGTGGGGCCTGCCCGCAGTGGCGCAGAACGCCGTGCGGGAGCGTACCATGCAGGTGGGCGATGAGGCGCGCACCTATCTGCTGTCGCAGCCGGCGGGCGTTTCCGGGCCGCGCCCAACCATCATCGCGCTGCATGGGGCGGCGCAGACCTCCCAGAGTTTCAAGGGCTATTTCGGCTTGGAGCCCACCGCCGCGCGGGAGGGCCTGGTGGTGGCCTATCCGCAGGGCCTCGGCCGGGTGTGGGATGATTCGCGGCCGGCGGCCATGCGCCTGAAGGCGGCGCTACGCCCCGGCGAGGACGTGCCCTTCCTGCTGATGCTGGCGCAATCCCTGGTGGCGGAAGGCATCGCCGATCCCAACCGCATCTATCTGGTGGGCATCTCCAACGGCGGCTTCATGGTGGAGCGCATGGCCTGCGAGCATGCGGAGACCTTCGCCGCCTATGCGGTGATCATGGCCACCGCGCCCGCCAATGTGCGCGAGAGCTGCCGGCCGGCGCGGCCCGTGCCCATCATGTTCATCCACGGCACCGCCGATCCGGTGATCGCCTGGGACGGCTTCTGGACGCCGCTCGGCGCCACGCTCTCGGCGCCGGACAGCGCGGCTCTGTTCGCCAAGGCCAATGGGTGCGGCGACGCGCAGGTCACGCAATTGCCGGACCTCGCGCCGTTCGACGGCACCCGCATCTCGGTGCGCCGCTGGGAGGGGTGCCGCGACAATGCCGAGGTGGCGCTTTACCGGGTGGAGCACGGCGGCCACCAGCCTCCGGCACGGGTGGAGACAACGGGCGAACTGGCCCAGCCGTTTCTCGGCCTGCGCAGCCAGGACATGGATTCCGGCACGGAGATCTGGGCCTTCTTTTCCCGCTTCTCCCTCGCGCCACCGCCCCCGTCGCCTCCGGTTGCCGGCGCGGCTCCCGGAGGGCTGGTGCCTGCGCCCGCCGCTCCGGCGCGTGCCGTGCCGGCGGCCGGCAGCGGGCGCAACATTCCCCTGCCGATGCCCGCTCCGGCGCGCAATTCTCAAGCCGGAAAGCCGCCCGCCGGGCCGGGCCAATAATCCGGAGCGTCTGCGGACATGAAATCTGCGGACATGAAAAAGGCCGGCATGCGCCGGCCTTTCAGATGCGGGGACCGGCCCGGCCGGTCGCGTAGAAAGGGGGGACCGGGCACGCCGGTCCCCGATTGCGTCAGGGCGCGGTGCGCTCGGTGCCGAAGGCCTTGGGCGCCGCATCCACCTTCGTCGCGGTGCGAGCGAAGATGCGCGCGCGCCAGGGCTTGAGGATGAACATGGCCAGGAACGCCGCGGTGAGGTTCAGGCCCACCGAGATGGCGAACACCATCGACCAGCCATAGGCGGCCGCGACGATGCTGGCGGCCGGCACCATGAGCGCGGCGGTGCCCTTGGCGGTGTAGAGCATGCCCGCGTTGGTGGAGGCATACTTGGAGCCGAAGGTGTCGCCGCAGGTGGCGGGGAACAGCGAGTAGATTTCGCCGAACACGCCGAAGAACAGCGCCGAGAAGATCACGAACACATACGGATTGTGGCCGTTATAGACCAGCATCAACAGCGAGCCGGCGGCGATCGTGAAGGCGATGAACATGGTGTTCTCGCGGCCGATGCGGTCCGACACCCAGCCGAAGAACGGACGCCCGAAGCCATCCAGGATGCGGTCGAGCGAGATGGCGAAGGTCAGCGCCGCCATGGTGATGCCGAACAGGCTCACCGGCACGTCCGCGACCTTGAAGTCGTGGGCGATGGGGCCGATTTGCGCCGCCGCCATCAGGCCGCCGGCCGCGACCATCACGAACATGGCGTAGAGCAGCCAGAAGATCGGGCGGCCGAGGGTCTCGCGCGGGGTGTATTCCACCGCGCTCTGAACCACGCGGCTCTTCTTCGGGGCGGGGCCCATGGAGCCGTGCGGATGGCGCAGCAGGAACGACAGCGCCAGCACGATGGCGCCCTGGCCGATGCCGAAATAGAAGAAGGCGGCCTGATAGCCGCTGGACTGGATCATGTGGGCGATCGGCGTGACGGTGATCGCCGCGCCCGCGCCGAAGCCGGCGGCGGTGATGCCGGCCGCGAGGCCGCGATTGTGCGGAAACCACTTCAGCGCATTGCCGACGCAGGTGCCGTACACCGAGCCGGCGCCGATGCCGGCCATGACCGCGCCGGTGTAGAGCATCAGCAGGGAGCTGGCATAGGAATTCATCACCCAGGCGCCGGCGATCATGATGCCGCCGAAGGCCACCACGAGGCGCGGGCCGTAGCGATCCACGAACCAGGCCTCGACCGGCACCAGCCAGGTCTCGGTGAGCACGAAGATGGTGAAGGCGGTCTGGATCGCGGGGCGGCCCCAATGATGCTGGGCCTCGATCGGGTCGACGAACAGCGTCCACCCGTATTGCAGATTGGCGATCATCGCCATGCAGATCACACCGCAGGCGAGCTGAAACCAGCGCTGTGCCCCGACTTTGGATTGTTCGGCTTGAACCATGGCTATCCTCGTTCGTTTCCTCTTGGGCGGCCATTCTGGGTGGCCTTAGGGACCCGTCCGCCCGCACTCTGGGGTTTGGAATTCACCCGCGCGCCGCGCGGTCATCGCTTGATCCTGTCCGACGTGCGGCCCTGCCGATGACGGCTTCCCTTGGCGTCGGTATTTGGCATGCCAGATACGCAGAAGCCGGAGCACAGCAGACGATGCGGCGTCTTGCAAGTCGTGCCGTTACGAAATGTGTATTCAGATCAATAGTTTACCTTAGGTCCGCACGTTGCGGCATGTCCTAGGGTCTTCCCCAGCGGCACCGAGGCGCGCGAACCTTTCGCACAGCAGCATTTGCGGCCGCGCGTATGGGGGCGGGGGTAGGGCGCGTCGTGCGGGGGCGGTAAGGAATTGCCCTAAGGGCACCGGAAAACAGACGACAGCTCTGTGACTTACCCGTCTCGTCGGGGAATGGCGGCCCAGCGCATGGATTTAGCTGCGGCGCACGCGAAGGCGTGGTGCGTTGCACACGGTTCCCTTGAGGGAGGCAATCGGGCGCCTGCGGGCACACAATTGCGCGATCGGCGGCATTGCGCCGCAGCCGCGCAGGGGCAAAACGGGGCCGGGCCGGCCTGCGGCCCTTGGGGAAGGTGGGCGAGGGGGATGCGCCCGGCGGCGCGCCTGGGAGAGCATTGGGCCGAGTCCCGGGCGGCCTCGGCGGGCAGGTTTGCGCAGGACCCACACGCGCAAGAACATCACGGGCAAACCTCCCGCGCAGGCCCAGCCCCGGCAGGACCGCCCGGGCAAGACCCGCCGCGGCAAGACCCGCCGCGGCAAGACCCGCCGGAGCAACACCACCTGCCGGGCAGGGCCACCCGGCGTGGGGCTCCGGCCGCGCGATGTCTGTCGATGTGTTAGCGGGGGATGAGCACCCAATAGTCCAGGTCGAGGATGACGCTCGCGTCGTAATCCTCCCCGTCCTTCAGCGGGAAGTCGGTGCAGGGATTGTCCTTGGTGGCGATGGTGCGCACGCGCAGCGCGCCCACGTCGTCGCGGCCTGAGACTTCCGCCGTGTCGAGAATCTCGCTCCAGGCGAACACGGTCAGGCCCGCGAACAAAGGCGAGACGTGGCGCCCGCCATTGATCGCGGCCACATGGAAGGCATTGGCGAGCCCGTTGAAGGACAGGGCGCGGGCGATCGAGATGACATGCCCGCCATAGATCAGGCGGCGGCCGAAGCGGCCCTGGCCCTCGGTGAACTGGTTGAAATGCACTTTCGCTGTGTTCTGGTAGAGGCGGGTCGCGATCATGTGCTCGGCCTCCTCCACGGTGGAGCCGTCCACATGGTCGATGCGCTCGCCGATCTCATAGTCGGAGAAGCGGTAGGGCGAGCCGGAAAGGTCGTCGCGCCAGCCTTCCAGATCCAGCGGCGGCACGGCATCGCCCAGCGCGTCGGGCGCGAGGGCGGCGGGCAGCACGGGAATCAGCGTCTCCTGCGCCTGGGCGCGCGGATCGCGCTTGCGCACCATCACCCAGCGCACATAGTCCAGCACCTCGACGCCGTCCTGGTTGAAGCCGGTGGAGCGCACATAGACCACGCCGCTCTGCCCGTTGGAATTCTCCCGCAGCCCGATCACCTCGGAAACCGCATGCAGGGTATCGCCGGGATAGACCGGGGCCAGGAACCGCCCGCCCGCATAGCCGAGATTGGCCACAGCATTCAGCGAGATGTCCGGCACGGTCTTGCCGAACACGATGTGGAACACCAGCAGATCGTCCACCGGCGCGCGGGGATAGCCGAGCCCCTGGGCGAAGCTGTCGCCCGATTGCACGGCGAAGCGCGAGCCGTAGAGGGCACTGTAGAGGCTGACATCGCCCACGCTCACCGTCCGCGGCGTCGCGTGGCGGATGATCTGGCCGATGGAAAAATCCTCGAAGAAATTGCCCGAATTGGTCTTGGACATGGGGCCCCCTGGCAAACAGCGCCCTATGTTGCCCAGCGCGGGTTTGCAGCGCAACGCCCCGGACGCGCGAACCGCGCCTGCGCCGGCACTTTCGGGCGTGAATTTTTGGCGACAAGGCGCGCTGGGCCGCCTTGGTGCTTGACGGCTCGCCTGTCGGCGGTCCTCATGCGCCCAGGCCAGCGAAGGGGGGCGTTGCGTGTCGGGATCCAGCAGCCAGAATCTGTCGTTCCAGGCCATGATTTTCGTGGCCTGTCTGTTCCCCTTCTATGTGCTCGCCGCAACCATGACCAATTCGGCGGCGGTGCTCACGGATCTGCTGGCGACCTCCTTCGACCTCACCTCGCTGACCGCGTGCTGGCTGGTGCTGCGGATTGCCCACAAGGGGAACGCCGGGCGCTATGCCTACGGCCTCGGCAAGCTGGAAAACCTCGCCGAACTGATGATCGCGGTGCTCCAGGTGATCTTGGTGATCATCGCCAGCTCGCGCGCCATCATGGGCGTTCTGCATCCCGAGCCGGTGAGCGGCGCCGGCCTCGGCCTTGCCGTCACTTTGGTTGCGGTGGTGGGCAACGGTTATCTCAACCGGAAGGCCGCACGGCAGGCGCGGGAGAGCAAGTCTCCGGTGCTGGCGGCCCAGGCGCGGGTGCACCTGGTCTCGGCCTGCTCCAGCGGCTCGGTGTTCATCGTCACCGTGATCACCTCGGTGTTCGATGAAATCGCCTGGGTGGCCTATCTGGACCCTGCGGCATCCTTCGTCGTGATCGCCTTTATGCTCTACAACATCTTCGAGATGCTGACGAATTCGCTCGGCTCCCTGCTCGACCAGGCGATCGGCGAGGCCGGGCAACTGCGCATCCTGAAGGCGCTGACCTCCCATTTCGACGATTTCGAGGAACTCGGCGACATCCGCACCCGCTCCCACGGCGGCAAGATGATGGTGGAGCTGCATCTCGGCTTCGACCCGGCCTGGACGGTGGCGCAGGCGCGCGACGCGGTGGCCGAGCTGTCCAATTCGGTGCGAGCGGAATTCGCCAAGGTGGGCGACGACGTGGACGTCGCCATCGTGCTGCTGCCGCCCACCCCCCGCACCTTCTCCGCCGCCATGGGCGCCGTCTAGGACGCGCGTGCCGCCGCGCGGTCGGTTTCCCGAATAGGTGCCGAATCCGGGCGAATTGGCACCTTCAAACGCCGAACCACCGCGGAGACGCGCCACGAAACCCCTGTTCGTCTGCGCTAAGCCATTGTTTCACGTGAAACATTTCTGCAGGCACTGGGCGGCGGCCGTGGAATTTCGGACCTGCTAATCCACGTCCTTGCCGTTCCAGCGCTTGGCCAGGGGCGAAGCGATGCCGAACAGATCCAGGGCGCGCGAAACCGTCTGGTTCACGATGTCATCCACCGATGTCGGCCGGTGATAGAAGGCCGGGACGGGGGGCATGATGATGGCGCCGTTGCGCGTCGCCTGCGCCATCAGGTCGATATGGCCGGCATGGAGCGGGGTTTCGCGCAGCAGCAGCACCACCCGCCGCCGCTCCTTAAGGCACACGTCGGCGGCGCGCACCACCAGTTCCTCGTTGAAGCAATTGGCGATGCCGCTCAAGGTCTTGATGGAGCAGGGCGCGACCAGCATGCCGTCGGTGACGAACGAGCCGGAGGAGAGGTTCGCGCCGATGTCCTTGGGATTGTGCACATGGTCGGCGAGCGCCTTCACCTCCTCCACCGAGGTGTCGGTCTCCGCCAGCAGGGTGCGCATGCCAGAGGGCGTGAGGATGAGGTGGGTTTCCACATCCGCGATCTGGCGCAGAATCTGGAGCGCGCGCACCCCATAGATGGCACCGGAAGCCCCGGTCAGGGCAATGATCAGGCGGCGCATCAAAGGGTCTCGCTTGAGAGGCTGTGCGGGGCGGAGGGCGTTACCGGATTGGGGTCCTGGGGCGCGAAGCAGGCGGACAGAATGAGGGCGATGTCCGTGCGTTCCGGCCCATCCGCACCGCGACCGGCCGTGAGCGCGACCACCTCCAGCATCGCCGCCCGGGCCAGGGGCTCCGGCGCGGCGGGCGAGGGGCCGGTGTCGAGGGTGTGGGCGAAGGCCTCAAGCTCTTCAAGTTCAATGAGTTCGGCCCCGATCTCGACGCCCTGAACGGTGCCGCGCAGCGCTCCCGTCTGCGCGGTGGGCGCCGGGTGAGGCCCGGTCTTCAGGCGGCGGCGCACCGCACGCAGCGGCAGCACGATCTCGCGATGCCACGCCTCCACCCGCTCCTGCGCCGCGGCGGCGGTCTGCGGGGAAAGCTCCCGCCGCAGGCAGGCGCCGAACCAGGCCGCGAACAGCAGCAGGTTCACGTTCAGCGCCGTTTTCTCCTGCAATCTCAGGCACGCCGGGGCGACACCCGCGCGGCCGTACAGATCCAGCGCGAACGCCTTGAGGGATTGATCGGACATGCGCATCGCCTCAGCCGCCGCCCGGGGTTGTGGAGGCGACGTCGCGCACCGACCAGGAGGTGAAGCGCCGCTCCCACACATCGAACAGGGCATACATGCCGATGCCGAGGCCGCCCACCACCACCAGCGCAGCGAACACCAGCGGCATGTTGAAATTGGAGCTGGCCACCAGCATCACATTGCCAATTCCCGTATTGCCGCCAATGATTTCCGCGATCACCGAGCCGACGAAGGACAAGGTGATGGCGATCTTCAGCGAGGCGAAGAAATAGGGCAGGGCGCGGGGAATGCCGATCTTCACGATCATGTCCCGCCGCGATCCGCCGAGCGAGCGCATCAACTCGGTCAGTTCCGGTTCGATGGTGGAGAAGGCGAGCGCCACATTCGCCACCACCGGGAAGAACGACAGCATGAAGGCGGTGATCACCGCCGGGACGAAGCCGAGCCCGAACCAGATCACCAGGATCGGCACCAGGGCCGCCTTGGGCACGCTGTTGAAGGCGACGATCACGGGATAGACCGCGCAATAGGCGAGGCGCGAGGAGCCGACCACGATCCCGAGCGCGAGCCCGAATACCACCGCGATGCCAAAGCCGATCACCGTGGTCGTGAGGGTCGACAACCCGTTGGTCATGAGCGGATAGCGATACTGGTAGAGCGCTTGGATCGTTTCGCCCGGCGTCGGAAGGATATAGGCCTTCACGTCGAACACCACGATCACCAGCCACCAGAGCAACACCAGGACGAGGGTCGTCACCCACGGGGCGATCCGTTCGAGGGTCTTGGAGCTCATGGGGTTTTCCCCTCGCTGATGGCCTGGCGCAGCCCGTGGACGATATCCACGAACCCCGGTTCGAACGTGGTTTCGAGCGTGCGGGGCCGCGCGATCTCCACGCTCCGGTTCTTGATCAGCCGCCCCGGACGCGAGGACATCACGTGCACCGTCTGCGCCAGGTAGACCGCCTCGCGCAATTCGTGCGTGACCAGCACGATGGTGCATTTGCGGAACAGCCACAGATCCTGGAGCACCGACCAAAGGTCTTCGCGCGTGAACGTATCGAGCGCCGCGAACGGCTCGTCCAGCAGCAGGATCGAGGGCTCATGGATCAGCGCGCGGCACAATTGGGCGCGCTGCTGCATGCCGCCGGAAAGCTGCCAGGGCATGCGATCCGCGAACCCCGTAAGCCCTACCTTTTCCAGCAGGGCATCCACCTTGGCGCGGTTCTTTTCGCGATCCTGCTTCAGCGTGCGGCGATGGGGCTCGACGATCTCCAACGGCAACATGATGTTGTCGCGGATGGTCCGCCATGGCAGCAGGGTGGCGTTCTGAAATGCCATGCCGACGGTCTTGAGCGGCTCGGTGACCTCGCGCCCGGAGACGCGCACCTGCCCCGCGCTCGGCTTCACGAGCCCCGCGATCAACTTGAGCAAGGTGGACTTGCCACACCCGCTCGGCCCCACCAGGGCAACGAATTCGCCGAGTTCGATATCGAGGCTGGCACCGGAAACCGCCAGGGTTCCCGAGGCCGAAGACCCGTACCTGAGATCGACGTTCCTGATTTCAATAAAGCTCATCCGACTTCGACCCTCGATTGCCGCGCCCGCACGCCTAGCCCTCGATCTTCACCCCGGCACCTTCCAGAATGGCGCGGGCCCGGGCCCGGTCGGCCTCCGAAATCACGAGTCGCTCTGCAAAATCGCGGCCGGATGGGCGGGTCGCGTCGATGCCCATCTTGGTCAGGGTGAAATTCTCCGGATCGGAACTGGGATCCAGGATCGCCCCCTTGGCGCCGGGAATGAAGAAAATATCCTTCTCGGCCCGCACACGGGTGGCAATGGCCCAGAAGACATCATTCATGTCGAAGATATCGACGTCGTCATCCACCACGATAACGTACTTCGTGTAGAGTTCCGTGCCGAGGGTCGCCATGATGGCCATCTGCGCCTCGCCCTCCGCGGTCTTCTTCATAGAAATGATCGCGAGGAAGGCGCCGCAGGTGGAATGCGGCACATGCACCGCCTGCACGTTCGGCAGGTTGCGCTTGAGGGCGTTGAGGATCTCGCCTTCCCGCGTGACGCAGGAAATCAGGATGTGGTCCTTCGCCATGCCGGAGGTCACGCTATGGAACATCGCATCGCGACGCATGCGAATGCGGTGCGCGACGAAGACGTTCTGCGTCGAGCGATAGGAGGCATAGCCGGTGAACTCGCCGAACGGCCCTTCCGGCTCGTGAACATTGGCGAGGATCTCGCCTTCGATGATCATCTCCGCGCCGGCCGGCACATCGAGGTCGCCGACGCCGCACTTCGCAAGACGATACGGCTCGCCGAACAGGCCGCCGATGATCTCGAACTTCCGCACATGGGGCGGATAGGCGTAGGTCATCGAGCCCATATAGTGCAGCGGGTGAATGCCGATCGTGATGGCGACCGGGAGATTCTGTCCCATTTCTTCCGCGCGGCGATGAAATTCATACATGCGCCGGCGTGAATGCAGGGAAACGCCGAGCCGGTTCTTGCCGCGCAGCATCAGGCGGTGGAAGCCGGTGGTGTCGATCCCGGTCTTGGGATCGCGCGCCGTGAGCTGGCCCGCCGTGATATAGGGCGCCGCATCCACCGAGAATTGCAGGGGAATCGGAAGCTTGGTGAGGTCGATGTCGTCGCCCTCGATCACCACTTCGTTCCAGGGGGCGTTATCGACAATCTCGCAGGGGAGATAATTCTGGCACCGCTCGCGGAACGCCATCGGCAGTTCAGAGGCCGAAACGCCGAGGCAAGCGGCAAGCAGCTTGCGGTTCGCGGCAATATTCGTGACGCAAGGCATGCCCTTGCCGCCCAAATCCTCGAACACCACCACCGGGCTGCGACCCGCCCGCTCAAGCTCGAACACCACCGCCGTCGATTCAAGGTCGAGATCCACACGGTCCTTGATCCGCAGGATTTCATCCGGGAATTGACGTTCCACCATGTTCAGGAAGCCGCGAAGGCCCTGCTTGTCCAAAATATCCAAGCTCTGCACAGAACAACCCTTTCTTGGCGGAATATTCGTTTTCTTATCGACGTGCCGACGCGGGCTCGGGCCTTTGCGCGATGTCTTCGATTTCAGCGGCCCACGGATGGAATGCGGCTTCGTTCTCTTGAGGCGGGCGCCCGATCGAAACACGACGTCGCGGCGTCGCGCGCCGTTCTCGATAGTCAGTAGGCTGACGACTTGAGCGCGACATGTCGCCCTTCGTCATCGGTATTTCATCAGTGTGCTGACGAACTCGGAGCGCGTCAATGCGATTTTTTAGGCGAAAGCTGCCTACAAAGTGCGCAGAAGCGCGCGGCCCTCATCATTGTTGGATTCCACCAGCAATGTCAGCTGGCGGATGAACTGCGTCCGCTCTTCCAGCGGCAGCGGCGCGATCAGGCGGCTGTGCGCCTTTTCGAGCGCGGCCTGCATCTCGCCGACCATGATTTCCCCCTGCTCGGTCAGGAAGGCGCGGCGGATGCGCCGGTCGTCCTCGGTCGCCTCGCGCTTGATAAGACCGCGCTTCTCCAGCCGGGCGAGCACGTTCGAGGTGGTGGTGCGGTCCACCCCGATCTCCGCCGCGAGCGTGGCCTGGTCGAGTCCGGGCTGGATCAGCAGCACCTGCATCACGCTCGATTGAACCGGCGTGGTGCCGAACCGCTCGCATTCCTGAAGATAGATCGCGACATAGATCTGATGCAGCCGCCGGATCAAGAAGCCGGGCCGTTTGAAGAGCCCCTCGGCCATCCGCTTTGCACGTTCCGACACGCTTTCCCGCCCCTTTGGCTGCGCATGCCGGAGCATGCAGCGAATCCGCGGACCCAATATGTAGCGAAGGGAACCACCTTCCCCGGCCAAAATCCAGCGGGGGCCGCCGCCGGCGGGGAAACGCTCGGTAAGAAAGGGTGAAGCCTTGTGGGTGCTGCTCCGCTTGGAGCATCCGGCACGGGAGGGTACACTTAAACGCGTCTATTGGAACGGTTCCAAATCAGATCGAGGATCACAAGCCCTGAGATACGGATCGCAGCGGTCGGTTCTGGCGGCAATCCTGGTGGTGCTCAGCGCAGCGTCCGCCCATGCTGACGGCTGCCCGAAGCTCAAGGCCATGACCCCTCCGGCGCTGGAAAGCGCCGATGCTGCGCCGGCCGCGGGCCGCTCGCAGGTCGGGGGCGCTAGTTCCGCAGATGAAGGCGGGCAGACCACCTGGCAGGTGGTGACGGGCGTGCGCGACGGCGCGCTGGTGCTTTCGGGCGGAGAGATGCTGGTCCCGAGGGGCGTGGTGCTGCCCACGCGCCTCAATCCCGAGGCTGAAATTCCCGCGCTGGCGGAGGCTGCCACCCGCGCCGTGCTCCTTGGCCGGACGCTTCAACTGGCGCCGGGGGAACGGGACCGCCACGGCCGCCAGATCGCCGATGCCCTGCTTCTTACGCCGCAAGGCGCGGTTCCCCTGTCCCGGGCGCTCCTCGCCGCCGGCGCGGCTTATGCCGATCCGGTGGCTGTGCCGGCGTGCGCGGACGACTTGCGGGCGGCCGAGCACGAGGCGAGGGCGACCGGTGTCGGCCTGTGGGCATCGCCCGCCGCGCGCCTCGATGCCGCCAATATCGCCGCCGTCGCCGACCATGTCGGGCTGTTCACCGTGGTGGGCGGACGGGTGCGGGCCGCCAACGAGGCGCGGGGCTTGCTGTATCTCAATTTCGGCCCCCGCTGGCGGGAGGATGTGACGGCCACGCTTCCGGCATCCCGCGCTGCCAGAATGTCGCGTCCCGGCCTCGCTCCCGCCATTTTGCCCGGCACTTTTGTGGACGTGCGCGGGGTGGTTAACCAAGAGGGCGGGCCCATGCTCGCCCTGCGGACGGCGGCTGCGCTGGAGATTGAGGAGCAGGTGCGGTGAGAGGGGTTCGCGGGCCGAGGCCGGAGGAAGCCGGGGTCATCCCCGGGGCGCGCGTGCTGCGCGCGATCCTGCTTGCCCTCGGCCTCTCCCTTCTGTTGACCGCCTGCGCCGGCGTTGATGTGGATCGGTTCAGTTCGCCGGTCGCCGAGGGCGGCGCCCGCAGCCAGCTGCCGGAGATGACCCCCGCCCAGAAGCGCGAGCACGAGCGTCTGGTCGCGAGCTATGGCGGCGCCTATGACGACCCGGAGCTGAAGGCGCTGATCCAGCAGGTGGTGGAACGCCTGGTTGCGGCGTCCGAGCGGCCGGACCTGCGCTATCGCGTCACTGTGCTGAATTCCCCCGCCATCAATGCCTTCGCCTTGCCGGACGGCTCGCTCTACGTGACGCGCGGCCTGCTGGCGCTCGCCAACGATACGTCCGAACTGTCGTCGGTTCTGTCGCATGAGATGGCCCATGTCATCGCGCGCCACGCTTCGATCCGCGAGGATCAGACCAAGCAGGCGGTGCTGGTCAGCCGCGTCATCTCCGACGTGGTGAACGATCCCGATCTCGGCGCCCTCGCCATGGCCAAGAGTCGCATGTCGCTGGCCAGCTTCTCGCGCGGCCAGGAGCTGGAGGCAGACGCCATCGGGGTGGGCATCTCGGCCCGCGCGGGCTTCGATCCGTTCGGCGCCTCGCGCTTCCTCACCGACATGGGCAAGCAGGCCAGCCTGCGCAGCGCCGGCGGCGGGCTTGGCGGCCTGTCTTCCGGCACCACGCCGGAGATGGACTTCCTCTCCACCCATCCCGCGACGCCCGAGCGCATTTCGATCGCCAACGCCAATGCCCGGCAATATGCCACCCCCAATGGCAGCGGTGCATCGGGCGCCAGCCCCGGCGAGCGCGACAAGGCCGCCTATCTCGGCGCCATCGACGGCATGGTCTATGGCGACGACCCGAAGGAAGGCTTCGTGCGCGGGCGCAAGTTCTTCCATCCCAAGCTCGGCTTCACCTTCGTGGCGCCGGAAGGTTTCTCGCTGGAGAACACCTCCCAGGCGGTGCTCGGCGCCACCGCGTCCGGCTCGGAGGCGCTGCGCCTCGACGCGGTGCGGGTGAACGGCGACCAGTCGCTCGGCCAATATCTCTCCTCGGGCTGGATCGAAGGGGTGGAGATCAATTCGGTGGAGACGCTCACGGTCAACGGCTTCATGGCGGCGACCGCGATCGCGCGTGGCGAGCAATGGTCGTTCCGCATGTTCGCCATCCGCTTCGGCTCGGACGTGTATCGCCTGATCTTCGCGGCGCGGAACCTGACGCCCGAGCTGGACAAGCAGTTCCGTGACGCCGCCGACACCTTCCGCCGCGTGGCGACCGACGAGGCGGAGACCGTGAAGCCGCTGCGCATCCGCGTGGTGTCGGTCGGCCTTGGCGATAATGTGGACAAGATGGCGGCGCGCATGCAGGTGCCCGACCGGCCCCTGGAACGCTTCCTGATCCTCAACGGGCTCGATAAGGACGCCAAGCTGCGTTACGGCGACAAGGTAAAGATCGTCGCCGATTGAGCGCGCGCCAAGGGCCGACCTTGCGCCGCAACACGCATGAATTCGGCGCGATTGTGGCCGAACGCCCAAGGAAGCCTTGCAAAATGGGCGTTTCTGCACTAGGTAAGCCGCGTCCGAGACAGTGACCTTCATGCGAGGGCCGTTCGGGCGGGCCGGGGGCGCGGGATACGCTGCCCTCGAAATGTCGGAGGCAGCCCGCCTTGGCTTTCGCTCGGTGCCTGACCTTGCACACCTCAACCTGCTTCGTATCGAGCGGCCTTTGCGCCGGCCCATCGGCTTTGCCGGTGGCGGTTCGGGTGTCTCCCGGACCATCCGCACGATACGGGCGTCCATATCAAAGACGCCGGCGCGAGACAGTTCGGAGACTAGATGTCGTTCGCAGAAACCACGCGTGAAGATTTTGCCTCGTTGCTCGACGAGAGCTTCGGCCGCGCCGATTTGCAGGAAGGCGCCGTCGTCAAGGGCATTGTGGTCGCCATCGAGAAGGATCTGGCGATCATCGATATCGGCCTGAAGACGGAAGGCCGCGTTGCCCTTCGTGAATTCGCCGGCCCCGGCCGGGATGTCCCCATCGCCGTGGGCGATGAGGTTGAGGTGTATCTCGAGCGGGTCGAGAACGCCATGGGCGAAGCCGTTCTCTCGCGCGACAAGGCGCGCCGCGAAGAGAGCTGGGTCAAGCTCGAAAAGGCCTTCACGGCCAATGAGAAGGTCACGGGCGTGATCTTCAACCAGGTCAAGGGCGGCTTCACCGTCGATCTCGACGGCGCCGTGGCCTTCCTGCCCCGCTCGCAGGTCGATATCCGCCCGATCCGCGACGTCGGCCCGCTGATGCACAACCAGCAGCCGTTCCAGATCCTCAAGATGGATCGCCGCCGCGGCAATATCGTCGTGTCCCGCCGCACCGTGCTGGAAGAGACCCGCGCCGAGCAGCGCCACGAACTGGTCCAGAACCTCGAAGAGGGTCAGGCCATCGACGGCGTGGTGAAGAACATCACCGACTACGGCGCGTTCGTTGACCTCGGCGGCATCGACGGCCTGCTGCACGTCACCGACATCGCGTGGCGCCGCGTGAACCACCCCACCGAAGTGCTGAACATCGGCCAGACGGTGAAGGTGAAGATCATCAAGATCAATCACGAGACCCACCGCATCTCGCTCGGCATGAAGCAGCTCCTCGGCGATCCGTGGGAGGGCATCGAGGCCAAGTATCCGGTGGACGCCCGCTTCAAGGGTCGCGTCACCAACATCACCGACTACGGCGCGTTCGTGGAACTGGAGCCGGGCATCGAAGGCCTGATCCACGTTTCCGAAATGTCGTGGACGAAGAAGAACGTCCACCCCGGCAAGATCGTCTCCACTTCGCAGGAAGTCGAAGTGCAGGTGCTCGAGGTGGATCCCGCCAAGCGCCGCATCTCGCTCGGCCTGAAGCAGACGCTTCAGAATCCGTGGGAAGCGTTCGGCGAGAAGTATGCCCCCGGCGCGGTGGTCGAAGGCGAAGTCAAGAACAAGACCGAGTTCGGCCTGTTCCTCGGCCTCGACGGCGATGTGGACGGCATGGTCCATCTCTCCGACCTCGACTGGAACCGTCCCGGCGAGCAGGTGATCGACGAATTCCGCAAGGGCGACGTGGTCAAGGCCATCGTGCTCGACGTGGACGTCGAGAAGGAGCGCATCTCGCTCGGCATCAAGCAGCTCGCGGGCGATCCGTTCGCCGAAGCCGGCGATGTCAAGAAGGGCGCCATCGTCACCTGCGAAGTCACGGACGTGAAGGACGGCGGCATCGAGGTGAAGCTCACCGGCACCGACCTGACCGCCTTCATCAAGCGCTCCGAACTGGCGCGCGAGCGCAACGACCAGCGCCCCGAGCGCTTCTCGGTCGGCGAGAAGATGGACGCCCGCGTCACCCTGTTCGACCGCAAGGCGCGCAAGGTGCAGGTCTCCGTCAAGGCGCTGGAGATCGCCGAGGAGAAGGAAGCCGTGGCCCAGTACGGGTCGCAGGATTCCGGCGCCTCGCTGGGCGACATCCTGGGCGCGGCCCTGCGCCAGCGCGCGGACGACGCCAAGGAGTGATCGGTCGCCTTCGGGCACCCGCTCCACGAAAAGAGAAAGGCCGGCTTCGCGCCGGCCTTTTTTATTGGTGACGCCGGATCGGGGAATTGCCCCGCTGGCACGGATGAGCGGGCAGCCACTTCGCCCGCGCCCGGCAGGCCGCGGATCAGTTCAGCCGCAGGATGAAGCGGCGATTCACCGCCTGGAGCGGACGCGCATTCATCTGGAAGATCGCGCGGAACGCGTCGATGTCGGCCTGAGCGACTTCGATCGGCGTGGCGAAGACGTTCCAATCCACCACTTCCGCGCAGGGCGGCGTGGTGAGCGAGCCTTCATAGCGATACAGCGCCCGCGTGCTCGGCAGGAAAGCGCTGATATCCATGGCATCCTTCAGCAGGGCCCCACCCTCGGTCTTGGGTGCCGCTGCCATGACGGTCGCGAAGGCGTCGTTCTTCTTGCCCGCCTTCATGAAGACGCCGATCACCGCGAGGCCGCCGGTGGGAGCGGCATGAACGAAATGCGCTTCCATGGCGGTGCGCTCGCCGCCGAGCGCGTGCTCGCTCGGGGCATGGAAATGAAACTGCCGGAGCTCGTACGAGGTCTTGCCGAGGGTGACGCTGCTGGACGCAGCGGTGGCGTCGGCCTGGATGGTGTGGCCGTTATTGGTGACCTTGAACATCTGTGGCTTCCAGTCGGGAACCACCGGATGCAGCTCGGTCGCCACGCTGGCGTCGAGGTCGATGGGCGATTGCTGGGAGCCGACCTGGCAGGTTTTGAAATCACCCGCCAACTGCCCCCACTCGCTCGGTCCGCCATGGCCTTCATAGGTCCAGTGGACGGTGGAATCGGCAAGGGCCGCCTGCGCGCAGAGCGGACATGCGGCCAGGCCCTTAAGAAAACTGCGACGCGTGAAAGACATTTTGTTTATGCCCCCATTAAGCGCTTCTGCAGGCAGAAGCTTAGCTAGGGTTGCAGACGCATGCCACGCTTAAGCTGCGATCCCCGCCAAAATGGAACAGATCCCTGGGCACAGCGCGGCCGACGCCGGAAGAGGCCGAAAACCTTGCTGATGCAGGAGATGTCTCGCCGACCGAATGGCGGGTTGCCAAAGGCCGCGCGCACGCTTAACTCACGGGGCCGGGGGCTAACTCACGGGGCCGGGGGCGGCAGGAGAAGCGCGATGTCGCTGGACGTGGACCAGATCGTCGATCGCCGCAGGTTGCGGCACAAGCTCACGTTCTGGCGGACCCTGGCGGTGCTGGCCCTGGTTCTGGCCATCGGCGGCGCCACCTATTACGCGGTCGGCCGTAGCGATCTGGCCTCCTCGCCCCATGTGGCGCGCATCATCATCGGCGGCATCATCCGCAACGACCGCGACCGCGTCGAGCTGATCGACCGGGTCGCGAAATCCCGCGCTTCGGCGGTGATCCTCTCCATCGACAGCCCCGGCGGCACGGTCACCGGATCCGAGCAATTGTTCGATGCCCTGCGCCGCCTCGCCGAGAAGAAGCCGGTGGTGGCGGTGGTCGAAGGCATGGCGGCCTCCGGCGCCTATATCGCCGCCATGGGGGCGGACCATATCGTCGCCCGGCGCAATGCCCTGGTCGGCTCCATCGGCGTGATCTTCCAATTCCCCAATGTCACGGATCTGCTGAAGAACGTCGGGGTGAAGATGGAGGATATCAAATCCTCCCCCCTGAAGGCCGCGCCCAACGGCTATGAGCCCACCAGCCCGGAGGCGCGCGCCGCCATCAACGCGCTGGTGGTGGACAGCTATGATTGGTTCAAGGGCCTGGTGGCCGAACGCCGCTCGCTCTCCGATGCCAAGCTCGCGGCTGTCACCGACGGGCGGGTGTTCACCGGCCACCAGGGCCTGGAATTGCAATTGGTGGATGAATTGGGCGACGAACGCACCGCGCGCGCTTGGCTGAGCCGCGAGAAGGGGGTTCCAGAAAGCCTGCGCACCCGCACCTGGTCCAGCAAGGGCGTGGGCGACGAGTTCGGATGGCTGCGCGGCAGCGCGTCCTGGCTGCTCTCGGCGGTGGGTCTGCAAGAGGCGGCGCAGCTTGTGTCGCAGATCGCCCGGGGTGCCCTGGAACGCACTCAGCTTGACGGGTTATTGGCCCTCTGGCACCCTCAGATCGGGTCGTGAAGCCACAGGCAGATCGCCATATCCAAATCCGCCGCGCCCGCAACCTGGGGACGCGTGAACGAGCCGGCGCCCGATTTGGGTTGCGGGCGACCATGGATAGGTCCCGAAGGAAGCTGAGCGGTCATGATTAAGTCCGAGCTGGTCCAGAAGATCGCCGAGGCGAACCCGCACCTTTACCAGCGGGACGTGGAAAACATCGTCAACGCCATCCTGGAGCAGATCGTCTCCGCCCTCGCGCGCGGCGACCGGGTGGAATTGCGCGGCTTCGGTGCCTTCTCCGTCAAGAAGCGCGATGCCCGCACCGGGCGTAACCCGCGCACCGGCAAGCAGGTGGACGTGGACGAGAAGATCGTCCCCTATTTCAAAACCGGCAAGGAGATGCGCGAGCGTCTCAATATCGAGGGATGATTCGGTTCGTGCGACGCTTTCTTTCCCTTCTCATCGGCCTGCCGGTGTGCATCGTGGTGGTCGCCCTGGCGGTTGCCAACCGCAAGATGGTCACGGTCTCCCTGGATCCGTTCAGCCCCGATTCCACCACCCTGGCCGTGACGCTGCCGCTGTTCGCGCTGATTTTCGCGACCTTGATCGCGGGTGTGGTGATCGGCGGCGCGGTGACGTGGCTCGGCCAGCGTCGTTTCCGCAAGGAAGCGCGTCGCGCCCGCAAGATCCTGCCGCCCGAGCCCCCGCGCTCCGCCTCCGGCGCGCCGGCGCTGCCCGCGCCTATCCGCAACGCCTGATCCTCGCGGGGCCGCCGCATTCCGCAAATCCGAGCCGGGATGGTTCGGCCCGAGAATGGGTTGTTCAGTGGCCGACGCCGCGCGGCACCTCAAGCCGGGCGCGCTCGGAATCCAGCCGCTCGATCACCAGCTTCGCCACCAGCGTGAACAGCGCAACTCCCACCAGCACGGTGGCGGCGGCGAAGGCGGCGGCCACCTGGCTGTCCTGGTAGAGAAGCTCGATCTGTAACGGCAAGGTGGAGGTCTGGCCCCGGATATTGCCGGACACGATCGACACCGCGCCGAATTCGCCCATCACCCGCGCATTGCACAAGGTGGCGCCATACAGCAGCGCGAAGCGCACGTTCGGCAGCGTCACGGTGCGCAGGATGCGCCAGCCCGAGGCGCCCAGCGTCACCGCCGCCTCTTCCTCTTCCCGGCCCTGGGCCATCATCAGCGGCACGATCTCGCGCGCCACGAACGGCGCCGTGACGAACAGGCTGGCGAGGATGATCGCGGGAATGGCGAACATGATCTTGATGTCATGTGCCTGCAGAAACGGCCCCAGCAGCCCCTGCGCGCCATAGACGAACAGATAGGCGACGCCGGCCACGATGGGCGAGATGGAAAACGGCAATTCGATTACCGCCAGCAGGAGGCCGCGGCCGGGGAAGGCGAATTTCGCCACGGTCCAGGCGGCGGCGATGCCGAAGGCCACGTTCACCGGCACGCACACCAGCGCCGCGAACAGCGTGAGCCCCATGGCGTGCAGCGTATCGGGCCGCACCAGGCTTTCGGCGAACGTTGCCCAGCCGCGCCCGAAGGCTTCCGAGAAGATCGAGGCGAGCGGCGCCAGCAGCACGAACACCGTGACCGCCATCACCAGCGCGACCAGGATGGTGCGGGTGAGGCGGCCGTCGCCGACCCGGCGGCGTGGCGGGGACGCGCTGTCGCTCACGGCTCAATCCTCCCGGATGGCGCGGCGCTGGTGCCACGCCTGGATGAGATTGACGCTCACCAGCAGCAGGAAGGCGAGGCCCAGCATGGTGGCGGCGATGGCCGCGGCGGCCGGGTAGTCGTATTCCTCGATCCGGATGAAGGCGAGCAGCGCCACGATCTCGGTGCGGAACGGCTGGTTGCCGGCGATGAACACCACGGCACCGAATTCGCCCAGCGAGCGCGCGAACGCCAGCGAGCAGCCGGCGAGGAAGGCCGGGAAGATGGCCGGCAGAATCACGGTCCAGAACACCCGCAGGTCGGAAGCGCCGAGCGTGGTCGCGGCCTCTTCCACGTCGGCGGCGAGGTCTTCCAGCACCGGCTGCACGGTGCGCACCACGAAGGGCAGGCTGGTGAAAGCCATGGCGCAGGCGATGCCGGCCGGCGCATAGGCCACCTGTATGCCCCAATTCGCCAGCGGGGCGCCGAACCAGCCGTTCTTGGCGAACAGGGCCGTCAGCGCGAGGCCGGCGACCGCCGTCGGCAGGGCGAACGGCACGTCCACCAGGGCATCGAGCCAGCGTTTGCCGGGAAACTCATAGCGCACCAGCACCCAGGCAAGCGCGAGGCCATAGACCGCGTTGAAGGCGGTGGCAGCGGCGGCGGTGGTGAAGGTGACTTGGAACGAGGCCAGCGTGCGCGGCGAGGTCATGATTGCAATATAGCGCGAAAATCCCACGTCGCCCGCCTTCAGCAGCAAGGCGGCGATGGGCAGGAGGACAATCAGGCCGAGATAGGTGAGCGTGATGCCGAGCGACAGACGGAAGCCCGGGATGACGCTGAACATGAAAGCTCTTTCTTATCCTGCACGCGCCCGCCGGGCGGGCGCGCCGCAACTCAATAGCCCGGCAGGTAGAAGCGATCCGGCAGCGGATAGCGCCCGGGGACAATGCTCGCCTGGCCCGCGCCATAGGTCGGGTAATTATATTCCGCCGGCAAGGCATAATCGAGATACGACTTGGAGCCCGGCTTCACCACCGTGCCCGCATCCAGCGGCGAGCGCTTGGTGATGACGATCTTGGTGCGGGGCTTCGAGACCTTGGTGGTGGTCTGCTTGGTGGTCGTCGTCGTGGTCGTGCTCGAGGCGGTCTGGGCCTCGGCCATGCCGACGGACGCGAACGTCAACGCAGCGGCGATGGTGAGAAGCGGCGCGAAACGCATAGGACCCTCCAGCACGACACATGAGCCGTTCCGATTCCGGTTACGGCACGAACGCATTGTAAGCAAGGAAACCCTGCCGGTCGAGGTCGGTTCCTTTACTGAGGACGCGATCGCGTGACCCGCCGGCAACACCCCGGCCCGAGCGCCGCCCCGCCCCCTCACGCCCTCTCCATTGCGCAAAGGCGCGCGAGAGCTTAAATCACGGGCCTCCGGCATGTGAGACCGGCAACTTCAAGGGAAGATCATGGGTTACAAGGTCGCCGTCGCCGGCGCCACAGGCAATGTGGGCCGGGAGATCCTTTCGATCCTCGACGAGCGGGGCTTCCCCGCGGACGAGGTGGTTGCGCTTGCGTCGCGCCGGTCCATGGGGACCGAGGTCTCGTTCGGCGACAAAACCCTGAAAGTGAAGGATCTCGCCACCTACGACTTCTCCGACACCGACATCTGCCTGATGTCGGCGGGCGGAGCCGTGTCGAAGGAATTCTCGCCGAAGATCGGCGCCGCGGGCTGTGTCGTCATCGACAATTCCTCGCAATGGCGCACCGATCCCGACGTGCCGCTGATCGTTCCGGAAGTGAATGCCGACGCCATCGTCGGCTTCAAGAAGAAGAACATCATCGCCAATCCCAATTGCTCGACCGCGCAATTGGTGGTGGCGCTGAAGCCGCTTCATGATGCCGCGACGATCACCCGCGTGGTGGTTTCCACCTACCAATCCGTCTCCGGCGCCGGCAAGGACGCCATGGACGAATTGTTCGCCCAGACCCGGGCGATCTTTGTCTCCGATCCGGTCGAGCCGAAGATCTTCCCGAAGCGCATCGCCTTCAACCTGATCCCCCAGATCGACGTGTTCATGGAGGACGGGTACACGAAGGAAGAATGGAAGATGGTGGTCGAGACCAAGAAGATCCTCGATCCCAAGATCAAGCTCACCGCCACCTGCGTGCGGGTGCCGGTGTTCATCTCCCATTCCGAATCGGTGAACGTGGAATTCGAGAAGCCGCTCTCCGCCGAGGAGGCGCGCAAGATCCTGCGCAATGCGCCGGGCATCCTGCTGCTCGATACCCGCGAGCCGGGCGGCTATGCCACCCCCCACGAGGCGGCGGGCGAGGACGCGACCTATATCTCGCGCCTGCGCGACGACCCGACCGTGGACAATGGCATCGCCTTCTGGTGCGTCTCCGACAATCTGCGCAAGGGCGCGGCACTGAACGCGGTGCAGATCGCCGAAGTGCTCATCAACCGCAAGCTGATCACCTCGCGCCGCAAGGCGGCGTGAGGCTCAGTTTCTAAAACACGCAACGCTCGAACGGCCCTCCTCGGAGGGCCGTTTTCGTTTCGGGGTGCCGTGCGCTCAGGCGATCTTGCGTGCGGTCTCCGCCAGCATGGAGCCGGTCTCGCGCGCCCGCACGTGCCAGGAGAGCGCCTCCTCGATGAGATGCGGGGTATGCCCGCCGCGGGCGAGTGCGCGTTCGAAATAATCGGCGATCTGGTCGCGATAGAGCGGGTGCACGCAATTGGCGATGATCAGCCGCGCCCGCTCGCGCGGCGCCAGTTCGCGCAGATCGGCAAGGCCGATGTCGGTCACCACCACGTCCACGTCGTGCTCGGTATGGTCAACATGGGACACGAACGGCACGATGGAGGAGAGCGCGCCTGCCTTGGCGATGGATTTCGTCACGAACACCGAGAGATAGGCGTTGCGCGCGAAATCCCCCGAGCCGCCGATGCCGTTCATCATCATCGTGCCGCCCACATGGGTGGAATTGATGTTGCCGTAGAGGTCGAACTCCAGCGCCGTGTTGATGGCGATGATGCCGAGCCGCCGGATGATCTCGGGATGGTTGGAGATTTCCTGCGGCCGCAGGATCAGGCGCGGCTTGTAGCGGGCGATCTGCGGCATCACCGCATCGTATTTCGTCTTGGACAAGGTGATGGAGGAGCCGGAGGCGAAGTTCAGCTTGCCGGCGTCGAACAGGTCGAAGGTGGAATCCTGCAGCACCTCCGAATACATGGTGAGGTCGTGGAACGGGCTCTCGATGAAGCCGTGCATCACCGCGTTGGCGATCGTGCCGATGCCGGCCTGCAACGGCTGGAGCCGGTTGGTGAGCCGCCCGCGCGCCACCTCGTGCTTCAGGAATTCCATCAGATGGCCGGCGATGGCGGCGGTCTCCGGGTCCGGCGGCAGGACGGTGGAGGCGGAATCCAGCTTTTTCGTTACCACGATGGCGACGATCTTTTCCGGCGGAATGGCGATGAAGGGCAGGCCCACCCGGCTTTCCGGCGACACCACGGGAATGGGCTCGCGGAACGGCCGGCGGGTCGGGATATAGATGTCGTGCAACCCCTCCAGCTCCATCGGCTGGGAGAGGTTGATTTCGATGATGACCTTTTCGGCCAGGATCGCGAAGGTGGCCGAATTGCCGACCGAGGTGGTGGGGATGATGCCGCCCTGGGCGGTGATCGCCACCGCCTCCACCACCGCGACATCAATCGGGCCGAGCTGGTGGGTGCGCAGGTGCTCCACCGTCTCGGACAAATGCTGGTCGACGAACATCACCTCGCCGGAATTGATCGCCTTGCGCAGCGCCGGGTCGGCCTGGAACGGAATGCGGCGCGAGAGCACGTGGGCTTCGGCCAATTGCTTGTCGAGATCGTTGCCCAGCGAGGCACCGGTGACGAGGGTGATCTTGAACGGCTCGCGCTTCGCCCGCTCCGCCAGCGCCATGGGCACGGCCTTGGCTTCGCCGGCGCGGGTGAAGCCGCTCATCCCCACCATCATGCCGTCCTTGATGTGGGATGCGGCCTCTTCCGCCGAGACCACCTTTTCGAGCAGGGAGGCGAGGCGGATCCGGTCGTGCGGCATGGACGGGCTTTCTGCTGATCCTGAGGACGAGGCAAGAAACACCTTTGCCATGGGCTCGGAAACCTAGGTATTCCCCGATGGTCGCACCTTTCGGCCCCCGCCCGCAGGGCTGCTCTGCACCGCGCGAGGAGCTTTGGTCAGGCGCGGATCGCGATCGGCAGGCCGAACGCGTCATGGTCCGGCGGATCGGGAAAGCTGAGCGCGGTCCCTTGGGCCACCCGCCATGCGGTCCAGGCGCAGGCGCTGGCGTCGATGAGATCGTCAAGCCCCACCCGCAGCATGCGCGCGGTGGAGGCGGTCAGCGCCTCGGTCGGCAGTCCGGCGTCCGCGAGCAAACCGATGCGCAGCGCGAGGCCCGGCGCATAGGGCGCGCTCTTCACCTTCTTCGGCTCGGCGAGCGCATGGCCCTGCATGACCTGGAAACTCACTTCCGGGTGGCATTCCACCAGCCGCGCCCGCAGCTCCGGCCGTGCGCGCAGCAGGCGGTCGGCTTCGGCGATCTTGGGGAAGATGTGGAAGCATTGCTTGGAGACCGCGCGCGGCGGGTCCGAGGTCGCACGCGCGGCGGTGCAGGCGGCGGCATAGAGCGCGCCTTCCCCCTGGCCGCCGCCCGCGCCTTCGCCGATGCCGGCGGCGACCGCGGCCCGCGAGGGCACGGAAAATACGCTCGACTGCCGCATCCCCAAAAGCGGCCGCACGAGGCGTTCCGGCGCGCGCCCGCCGGCCCCGACCCGCTCCGGCAGGCCGATGGGAATGTCGATGGCGGCGCAAGCGAAGGCCGGTTCGCCGGAAAAGCTCTCCTCCAGCCGGCCGATCCGGGACAATTCGAGCGTCGCGTGCCCGTCCCAGATCGCGCGCACCCAGCCGCCGGGGCAGCCGTCGAAGCCGGCATAGTGCTGTGGCGGGGAAAGCGGCGGCTGGGTCTGCATCGTCATCCGGGGCCGGCGAAGGATCAGCTTTGACGTTGGCATGCGCCCGCATCCCCGGCTAGGTTGCAGAGCACAATTCCTGAGGGGGAGAGAGCCACTATGAGCATCCGTCCGCGCCGCAGCGTGCTGTACATGCCCGGTTCCAACGCGCGCGCCCTGGAAAAGGCCCGCACCCTGCCGGCCGATGCGGTGATCCTGGACCTTGAGGACGCGGTCGCCCCCGATGCCAAGGCGGAGGCCCGCGCGCGGGTGGTGGACAGTGTGAAGGCTGGCGGCTTCGGCCATCGCGAGGTGGTGATCCGCGTCAACGGGCTCGATACGCCCTGGGGCGCCGACGATCTCACCGCCGCCGCCGGTGCCGCGCCCGATGCCATCCTGCTGCCCAAGGTGCAGGACCCCGAGCAGCTCCAGGTCGTGGGCGCACGCCTGAAGGCGCTCGGCGTGCCGGATGAGACCCGCGTGTGGGCGATGATCGAGACCCCGCTGGCCATCTTCGCCCTCAAGGAGATTGCCGAGGCCGCGCGCGACCCGCTGACCCGGCTCGACGTGTTCGTGCTCGGCACCAACGATCTCGCCAAGGAAACCCGCGCCGCCCTCGTGCCCGGCCGCGCGCCCATGTACGGCTGGCTGATGATGGCGGTCGCCGCCGCCCATGCCTATGGCATCGACGTGCTGGACGGGGTGTGGAACCAGTTTCAGGATATGGACGGCTTCCTGGCCGAATGCGCCCAGGGCTTCGAGATGGGCATGGACGGCAAGACGCTGATCCACCCCACCCAGATCGAGCCCTGCAACACCGCCTTCAGCCCGCCGGAGGCGGAAGTCGCTCGCGCCCGCGCCATCATCGGCGTGTTCGATTTGCCGGAGAACGCCGGAAAGGGCGTGGTGACGCTGGACGGGCGCATGGTGGAGCGCATGCACGCCGACATCGCGCGCCGCACGGTGGCGCTCGCCGACGCCATCGCCGGGCGCGCCTGACCGCCATGGCCCTCACCCTCACCATGCTGGCCTATCCCGGCATGACCCAGCTCGATCTCACCGCGCCGTTCGAGGTGTTCGCCCGCCTGCCGGACGCAAAGGTGCAGATCGCCTGGAAGAAGACCAAGCCGGTGGTCGACGCCGCCGGCCTCTCCATCGTGCCCACGGTCAAATTCTCCAAGGCGGCGCCCGCCGACGTGCTGTTCGTGCCCGGCGGCCCGGGCCAGCTGGAGCTGATGGAGGATGAGGATGTGCTCGACTTCCTCTATGCCCAGGCCAAGGGCGCGCGCTACATCACCTCGGTGTGCACCGGCTCGCTGGTGCTCGCCGCCGCCGGGCTGCTGCGCGGCTATCGCGCCACGTGCCATTGGCTTTCGCTGGATCAATTGGCGCTGCTGGGCGCCATTCCGGTGGCCGAGCGAGTGGTGATCGACCGCAATCGCATCACCGGGGCGGGCGTCACCTCTGGCCTCGATTTCGCCTTGCGGCTCGCCCAGGAGATCGCCGGCGAGGAAGAAGCGCGGCGCATCCGCCTCGCCATCGAATATGATCCCCAGCCGCCCTTCCCGCCCATGCGCGAAGAGGACCCCCACCTGGTCGAGGAGGTGCGCGCCCGCACCGCCGCGTTCCAGCGCCGCCGCGAAGAGGTGGCGGAAAAGGTGGGCCGGCGGCTCAACACGCCCTGAACCGGATGCTCCCATGAAGCTCTATCGCTATCTCACCGGCCCCGACGATGTCTCCTTCTGCAAGCGCGTGAGCGCGGCGCTCAACAAGGGCTGGCAATTGCACGGCGCGCCGACGCTGACCTTCGATCCGGTGAAGGCGCGGGTGATCTGCGGCCAGGCGATCGTCAAGGAAGTGCCGGGCGACTGGTCCGACGACGTGGTGCTCTCGGACCATTGAGCGGCGCCGCGCGGCGCGGCCTTCTCCTCATCCATCCCTGGTCGGGTCGAGGCCTTCGGGTCGAGCCGCGGGCGCCGGCCCGCAGCCGGCAGTCGCCGTGCCGCGCGCCTGGCTTGCGCCGCTTCCGCCTTTTGTCCCTCATTTTCTGCCACCGGTGGACCGCTTCGGTGCGGGCGTCGCGGCTCTCGCGCCGCAGCAGGCCGGAGGTGCGACGTCCGACCTTTCTGGTTGTGCTCGAGCTCGGCGTGTCGCCGCGCGTCCCCGCGCGCACCGCGAAAATCGCCCGATTCGAAGCGCCGCACCGGCGCACCTCCTTCCCCAGCGTCCCTTGGCGCGCGCATTTTCCCCACGCCGATCGTGAAATTAAACGCAGTTCCGGCCGGACCAACCGAGGCAGGCCGAGGGCAATGATTTGCAAAGGTTAATCATTGTTGACTCCGGCCGACAAAATTTCGTCATATGACAATTCGGAGACTGGCTCTCTGGCGCGAGGGCAGCACGTGACGGTGTGGCCCTGACAAAAAAAACCAAGCCCGGCGACGGGCCGCGGGGAGTTCGGGGATGGTGCTGGGAAAGATCGCGAACGGGGTGTGTGCGCCTCGTCGTCGGATGCGCGCGGAAGTTGTATTTAGCCGGCGAGAATGCGGGCGGACGGTGAGGAGCGGATTGCTTGGGTCCTCGGCCCTGGGCTCGGTTTTGATCGTGGGCGGCCTCGCGCTCGCCAGCTCGCTCAGCCTGCCGACGCCGGCGCTTGCCGATTCCCCCTGCACCACGACCGGCACGACGACCGTGACCGTGTGCAACTCGACCTTCGCCTCGGTCTCCATGGTGCCCGGCACCGGCTCGCTCACCGTTACCGACCTGACCACGGTCGGTGTGGCCTATGCCTCGCCGGTGACGACCGGCACCTATGATCAGACCGTGCTGCTCACCGGGAACACGGTGATCAACAATCCGACCTACAGCGGGTTGATCATGCAGTTCGGGACGGATTCGATGGCGCAGGTCATCCCCGTCACCGTCAATGCCAATGTCACGGTGGATGCCGGCGTCAGCGTCACCTCGCATGACGGCTTCGGCGCGGTGTGGGTGCGCAACGATTACGGCGGATCCGTTACCATCAACAATGCCGGCACGCTGTCCAGCTCCTGGACCTCCACGACCTATCCCCCGGCGGCCGCGCTCGATGGCACGACCAACCTGGGAGCCGTGACGATCACCAACAGCGGCTCGGTCACCTCGCTCAACGGCCGCGGCATCTATGCGGACGGCAATTATCGTGGTCCGACCGACGGTGTCAGGGAGACCGTCTCGGTCACCAACACCGCAGCCGGCAACGTCATCTCGCTCGGCGCGGCCATCCGCGTGATCGACTATTTCGGCCTGGCCAAAATCACCAACGACGGCACGGTCAACTCGACGCTGCAACAAGGCCTGGTCGCTTGGTCGGCGAACGGCGATTCGCTGATCCAAACCTCCGGCAGCGTGACCTCCGGCAACGACAATGCGGTCTTCGCCATGTCGGAGATCGGTTCCTCGACCGTGGTCAACAGCGGCACGGTGATCGCCACCGGCGATCCGACGCTCGACGCCGCGCATTCCGCGCTCATCCCGATTCAGGGGATGAACGGCCTGCGCGCCGCGGCCTACACCTCGGGCGATGTCAGCATCACCAATACCGCCACCGGCAATGTGACGTCGAACCGGGATGCCGGCATTCGGGCCGAGACCCCCACGGGCGACGCGACCGTCATCAATGACGGCATCATCACCGGCGTCCAGGGCATCGTGGTCAATAGCGGCGCCGGGACCGGCGTCACCGAGGCGACGGTGTCCACCATCGCCGGCACGGCCCGGGTGACCAATACCGGCACGGTCAATGCCAGCGACCTCGCGGTGCTGATGGACGCCACGACCAATATACTTGTGAATAGCGGGAGCCTTTCGACCACCGGCGCGATCGCGGTTCAGACCGGCAACGGGAACGCGACGGTCACCACGAGCGGTACGATCTCCGCCGGTTCGCCGTCCGGAACCGCGATCAGCTTCGGCTCGGGCAGCAACCGCCTGATACTCGCCGACACCGCCACGCTGGTCGGCAAGGTGGTCAACGCCAGCACCGGCAACACGCTGGAGCTGAACGGCAGCGCCTCCGGCACGCTCGATCTCGCCAGCGTCAGCGACACCGGCGCCTTCCAGGGCTTCTCCACCCTCGTCAAGTCGGGCACCGGCACCTGGAGCCTGGTGGGCAGCGGCGGCAGCCTCACGGGCCCGTTCGCCGTCAATGGCGGCATGCTGCAGATCGGCAATGGCGGCACCACCGGCACCATTGCCAATGACATCGTGGTGGCAGGCGGCGCTGCCGTGGCCTTCAACCGCGCCGACCAAGTCACCTATTCCAATGTGATCTCCGGCGCGGGCGCCCTCATCAAGAACGGCACCGGCACGCTGATCCTGACGGGCGAGAATACCTATACCGGCGGCACCCTCATCAACCAGGGCACGCTCCAGATCGGCGATGGCGGCACGGCGGGCTCGATCCTCGGCGATATCATCAATAATGCCGCCCTGGTCTTCAACCGGTCCGGCACCTACGATTTCCCAGGGTCCATCTCCGGCTCCGGCTCCGTGACGATCATCGGCGGCACGGTGAACTTCACCGGAGCAGGCGGGTTCAACGGCTCCATTTCGGTGCAGGGCTCCGACTTCATCCTGGCGCCCGGCGCGGTCTCCGCCTCGCCCTTCCTCGTGGGCGATGGCGGCACTATCGGCGGCACGGGCACCATCGGCGGCCTCACGGTGCAGTCGGGCGGCACGGTCTCTCCCGGCTATTCCCCCGGCACGCTGGCGGTCAACGGCAACGTCGCCTTCGCCGCCGGCTCCACCTATGTGGTCGATGTCACCGCGACCGCGCATGACCTGATCATCGCGAGCGGCACCGCAACGCTCACCGGCGGTACGGTGCAGGTGGTGGCGCAGAGCGGCTATGCGACGCCGCTGGCGACTTACACCATCCTCACCGCGCTCAGCGGCGTGAATGGCCAGTTCGCCACCGTGAATTCAAACTACGCCTTCCTGACGCCGCTCCTGAGCTACGACACCAACAATGTGTATCTGACGCTGGCGCGCAACGACGTCACCTTCGCGAGCTTCGCCGCCACCCCGAACCAGTTCAACACCGCCAATGCCGCCCAGTCGCTCGGCTTGGGCAACATGGTGTTCGACGCGGTGCTTCAATTGTCGGCCGGCGCCGTGCCTTCGGCCCTCAACGCATTGTCCGGCGAGATTTATTCCTCGACGCAGAGCGTGATCCAGCAGCAATCGGTCTATCTGCGCGATGCGGTCACCGGCCGGCTGCGCCAGTCGGTGATGGCGCCGGGCGTCGAGCCTCTGGCTTATGCCACCAAGGCCGCGGGACCGGCGACCGCCCAGCTTTCCGCCAGCCTCACGCCCACGCTGTGGGCCCAGGGCTATGGCGGATGGGGCAACACTTTCTCCGACGGCAATGCCGCGAGCATCTCCAACTCCATCGGCGGCTTCCTCATCGGTGCCGACGTGGCGGTGGCCTCCAATGCGCGCGCCGGCATCTTCGGCGGCTTCAGCCAGTCGCAGTTCGACGTGGATTCGCGGTCGTCCTCCGGCTCCATGGACAATTACGACCTCGGCCTTTACGGCGCCGCCCAGTTCGGGGCCGTGGCCGTGCGCGGCGGGCTCTCCTACACGTGGCATGATGTTTCGGTGGATCGCACCGTGGCCTTCCCCGGCATGTACCAGGGGCTCAGCTCCGGCTACACCGTGGGCACCACCCAGGTGTTCGGCGAACTCGGCTATGAGGTCGCCATGGGCGCCTATGCGTTCGAGCCGTTCGTGGCCGGCGCCTATGTGGCGAGCGGCGGGGGCTCCTTCAGCGAGAGCGGGGGCCTGGCAGGCCTGCGCGGAAACGTCGCCGCGTTCGATACCTTCTACACCACGCTCGGCGTGCGGGCCGCGACCTCGATCCAGGTGATGGGGCACACCCTGACCCCGAACGCGACCCTCGGTTGGCAGCATGCGTTCGGCGACACGGACCCGACCTCGACCATGCTGTTCCAGGGCGGGGCATCGCCGTTCCAGGTGTCGGGCGTCCCGATCGCGCAGGATGCGCTGATGCTTGGCGCCGGGCTCTCCTACCAGATCTCCAACGTGGCGGCGCTGTCGGTGAACTATACCGGCCAGCTTGCCACCAATGCCGCGCAGAACGCCTTCACCGCGCAGTTCTCATTGCAGTTCTGAGGGGGAAGGCCGGAACCGATCAGGTTGAAACAGCCTGATCGGTCACTCCGTCTAAACGCGGACGGACCGACGTTCCGCGGCGTGATGCATCGCCGGAGACCTGACGGCAGGTGCGCGCGATTGTCTTTCTTTGCCATTGTCCTGACAGGGCGTGTCCTGCCCATCCCGCCGGCCGGCCCGCGCGCGTCTTGAAACGCCTGCGCCAGCGGTGCCGCGTGCGTGCATGGGACAGGCCCGTGCATGACGATGCCCCGCCGCAACGGCGTCGCGCCGGGAAAGGCGGCCTCTCCTAGATGTCGAACGTCACCGCCACCGGCACGTGATCGGAGGGGCGCTCCCAGCTTCGTGCCTCGCGCAGCACGGTCATGGCGCTGGCGTGCGGGGCAAGGCCGGGGCTGGTCCACACATGATCGAGCCTCCGGCCGCGATCGTTCACCGTCCAGTCGGGCGAGCGATAGCTCCACCAGGTGAACAGCTTCTCCTGCGGCGGCACGAAGCGGCGCATCACGTCCACCCAGGGTCCGGAGGCCTGAAGCGCGTTGAGCCGGTCCACCTCAACCGGGGTATGGCTCACCACGCCGAGCAATTGCTTGTGGCCCCACACGTCGGTTTCCAGCGGCGCGATGTTGAGGTCACCCACCAGCACCGCGTGGCCATCGCGCGCATTCACCTGCTGGGGCAGGCGCTCCCAGGCGGTGAGCTCGTCGAGAAACGCGAGCTTGTGGGCGAATTTCTCGTTCAGCTCCGGGTCGGGAATATCCCCGCCCGCCGGCACGTAGAAATTATGCACGGTTACCGGCGCGGACAGCCCGGCCGAGGCGCCGAGCGTCACCGCGATGTGGCGGGCATCGCCCTTGGCGCAGAATTCCTGCCGCTCGATGGCCTCGAACGGCCGGCGCGAAAGGGTCGCAACCCCGTGCCAGCCCTTCTGCCCGTTGAGCGCGATATGGGGAAAGCCCAGGTCCCGCACCGCCGCCAGCGGAAACTTGTCGTCCTGGCACTTGGTTTCCTGCAAGCACAGGACGTCGGGATTCAGGCGCTCCACCATGGCCTTCACGAGGTCGAGGCGGATGCGGATGGAATTGATGTTCCAGGTGCAGACGGTGAGGGACACGGAGGACTCGACGCTCTGTCGGCGGGAGCGCGAGACCTAGACCCTCGGCGCATGCGCTGGCAAGGGCGCAAGGGCAGGGGGAACGCCTGCCGCCGGCGCCTTATTGCAGCATGCGTTCGAAATTGATCACGAACAGCTTGGGGTCGGGCCGGCGGGTGTAGTCGAGCTTATAGAGCGCGACCGAGGTGTCATAGCCCTGCGGATCGGTGACGATCCATTGCTTGAGGCTGTAGTTCTTGGCGTCGAACAGGATCAGCAGGCGATAGGTGCCGATCATGGGGATGGTCTCTTCCATCACCACGCTGATGTAGAGGTCGTCCTGGTAGACCCCCTTCACATGCGGGTCACGGGCAAGGTCCGTGCGCTCGGAGAGCAGGAAGCGCAGCGGCGTCTGCGACAGCGGGGTGATGTCCTGCGTGTTCAGCTTGCGGTCGCGCACCGCCACCGACTGGCCGTTGGCGATCAGCTCGATGGGCACCGGCGCGTCATATTCGAAGCGCACGCGGCCGGGCTTCTGCATGTAGAAATCGCCGGTCTTGCGCGTGCCGTCGGGGTCCACCTGCACGAACGTGCCGGTGAGGGTCTGCACCGAATTCCAATAGGCGCTGATCTTGTCGGCGGTGGCGGGATCGGCGCTGTCGAGATTGGTCTGGGAGGGCGCGGCAACCGGCCCCTGGGGGGCGCGCGGGCCATTGGCGCGGGCGCTCTGGTTGGGGGCGAGCTGAAGCGGCGCACCGGGGGCGGCATTGGCGCTTGCCGGGCGCTGCTGCGGCAGCGGCACGTTGACCGGCGCGGCGGAAGCCTGCGGCGCCGCTTGCGGTGCGAGGCTCTGGGGCGCGGCGGGCGCGCTCGGCTTGGGCACCGCCACCTGGGGCGCGAAAATCTGCGAGGGGCTGGGCTGGGAGGCCGTGCCCGGCACCGTGCCGCCGGGCCGCAGCACTTCGCCGGGTGGCAGCAGCACGCCTTGCGCGGCCGCGCCGCCGCTCTGCCCAACGCCGGCGAGGGCCGCGACGCCGAGGGCGAGGAGGAAGGCGAAAGGCGAAGGCCGGCGATGGGGCATCAGGGGGTCTCGATGGGCGCGCGGGGCGTGTGGACGAATCTTCACGGTCACACTCCCCCTTAAATCTTGCCTATGGCGAACCTGTGGCCCGGCGGCAACCCAAAATCCGGCCACCGCTATTCGGCGGCCTCGTCGGAGAGCAGGATTTCGCGCTTGCCGGCGTGGTTGGGTGTGCCGACCACGCCTTCCTTCTCCATGCGCTCCACCAGGGACGCCGCCCTGTTATAGCCGATCTGAAGCCGGCGCTGGATATAGGAGGTGGAGCATTTCTTGTCGCGGAGCACCACCGCGACCGCCTGGGAATAGAGGTCCTGCCCCTCTTCCCCGAACGACCCCTTGTCGAACACCGCGCCGTCCTCGCCATCCGCCCCATCCTCGGCGAGGTCGGCGGTCACAGCTTCGAGATAATCGGGCGCGGCCTGGGCCTTGAGGTGCTTCACCACGCGCTCGACCTCGTCGTCGGAGACGAACGGGCCGTGCACGCGGCTGATGCGGCCGCCGCCGGCCATGTAGAGCATGTCGCCCTGGCCGAGCAGCTGCTCGGCGCCCATCTCGCCGAGGATCGTGCGGCTGTCGATCTTGCTGGTGACCTGGAACGAGATCCGGGTCGGGAAATTCGCCTTGATGGTGCCGGTGATGACATCCACCGAGGGGCGCTGGGTGGCCATCACCAGATGGATGCCGGCGGCGCGGGCCATCTGGGCGAGGCGCTGGATCGCGCCCTCGATCTCCTTGCCGGCGGTCAGCATCAGGTCCGCCATCTCGTCGACGATCACAACGATGTAGGGCAGCGGCCCCAGCTCCATCTCCTCGCGCTCGTAGATGGCTTCGCCGGTCTCATGGTCGAAGCCGGTCTGTACCGTGCGGGCGAGGCTCTCGCCCTTCTTCTCGGCCTCGGCGACGCGGGCGTTGAAGCCGTCGATGTTGCGCACGCCGAGCTTGGACATCTTCTTGTAGCGGTCCTCCATCTCGCGCACCGCCCATTTGAGCGCGATCACCGCCTTCTTCGGGTCGGTCACCACCGGGGCGAGCAGATGGGGGATGCCGTCATAGACGGAGAGTTCCAGCATCTTGGGATCGACCATGATCAGCCGGCACTGTTCCGGCTTCAGCCGGTAGAGCAGCGAGAGGATCATGGTGTTGATGGCCACCGACTTGCCGGAGCCGGTGGTTCCCGCCACCAGCAGATGCGGCATGCGGGCGAGATCGACGATCACCGGCTCGCCGCCGATGGTCTTGCCCAGCGCGATCGCGAGCTTCTGCCCGCTGTCGCCGAAATCCTTGGTGGAGAGAAGCTCGCGCAGCAGCACCTTCTCGCGCTTGGCGTTGGGCAGCTCGATGCCGATCGCGTTGCGCCCCGGCACCACGGCGACGCGGGCGGAAATCGCGCTCATGGAGCGGGCGATGTCGTCGGCAAGCCCGATCACGCGGGAGGACTTGATGCCCGGCGCTGGCTCCAGCTCATAGAGCGTCACGACGGGACCCGGCCGCACCTGGCCGATTTCGCCGCGCACGCCGAAATCATCCAGCGTGCCTTCCAGCAGCTTGGCGGTATCCGCCAGGGCCTCCTCGCTCATGGTCGGCCCCTTGGACGGGGGCGGGGCGCCCAGCAATTGCAGGTCGGGCAGGCGATAGGCATGGGGGCGCCGCCCCTCCGCCCGGCCTTCGCGCGCGCTTTGGCGGGCCCGGGCCGCGGCGGCGCGTCCGCTCGCCGCCGCGCGCGGCGCGGGTTCGGCGACATCCATGTCCGTCTCTTCGTCGCGCGCATCGGCGCGGCGCACGCCACCGAGGGGGGGCGCCTCATGGGCGGGGCCGGCGGTGAGGCGCGGTTCCACGCGGCCCTGGTCGTCGACCGCGCGCCGCTCGGAGGCAAACACCTCGCGGGCGAAGGCGCCGATGGCCGCCGCGCGGACCGGCGCCGATTTGCCCCCGGTGGGCTTGAGGCCCGTCGCGCGGCCGCGGCGGCGCGCGAACAGGCGCGCCTTGGCGGAGAGGAAGGTATGGGTGAGCGCGCCCAGCGAGATCAGCCGGTGGTCGGTATCGTCGAAATCCTCGTCCGCCTCGTCGGCCTCCTCGGCCTCGACGGCCCGGCGCTTCGGCGCGCCGCCCCGGCAGGCGAACGCGAGCCCGGCGAAGCCGCCGACCGCCCCCACGCCGCCCACCAGGACCGCGTCGAGACCACCGGACCAGCCGCCGTGAAACACCGAGACCAGGCGCGGAAACAGATCACCGATCACCCCACCAAGGCCGGTCGGCACCGGCCAGGCGCCGAACGTGGGCAGGGCGCTGAGTAGGGCGCTCATCCCGAGCACGCCGAGGGTGAGCGCACCGGCGCGCAATTGCTCGCCCCGCAGCGGGCGGTAGGTCAGCAGCCGCCAGCCCCAATAGGCGAGCGGCAGCAGCAGGAACAGGCTGGCGAGCCCGAGGCCCTGCATCAGCAGGTCGGCGACGATGGCGCCGGGGCGGCCGAGCAAATTCTTCACCTCGGCGCCGCTGGCATTGGAGAGGCTCGGGTCGCTCGCGCTCCAGGTCACCATGGAGACGAGCGCGAACAGGCTGGCCGACAGCAGCGCCGCGCCGCAGATCTGGCTGGAGCGCCGGCGCACCGCGCCGCGCACGCTTTCGGGAATGAGATCCATGCCGAGCCCATGGCGCAGGGCCATGGCGGGGGCGGGACGACGGCGAGCCTGTGCCATGCGCGGAAGCTCCCTTACCCTAGCCCGGCGAGCAGGCGCGACAGCACCTCCTCGCACGTGGCGAGATCCTGCACCAAGGCGACCCGCAGATAGGGATCGCCAGCATTGACGCCCCTCGCGTCGGGGCGGGCGAGATAGCCGCCCGGCACGACGCGAAGGCCTTGTTCTTTCCACAGCCGCAGCGTCGCGGCTTCTCCGCCGCCCGCCGCCGAGGCGTCGAGCCACAGGAAGAAGCCGCCGCCGGGCCGCTCATAGCCGAAGCGGTCGCCGAGCATCCGGTCGGCGAGGTCGAATTTCTGCACATAGAGCGCGCGGGAGGCTTCCACATGGGCCTCGTCTCCATAGGCGGCGATGCCCACCGCCTGGAGCGGCTCGGGCACCTGGGGGGCGGCGACCCAGCGAAACGCGAGGAACGCCTTCTGGAAATCCGCATCCCCGGCGCAGAAGCCGCAGCGCAGGCCCGGCAGGGACGAGCGCTTGGAGAGCGAGTTGAACGCGACCACGCCGGAGAAATCGGTGCCGCACACTTCCAGGATGCCGGTCGGCTTTTCCGCGCCGAGATAGATTTCCGAATAGCATTCGTCGGAAAACAGATAGGTGCCGTGGGCGCGGGTGATGGCGAGCAGCCGCTCCAGATAGGCGCGCGAGGCGATGGCGCCCTGCGGATTGGCGGGCGAGGCGATGAACACCGCCACCGCGCGCGCCATCAGGTCGGCGTCGAGGGCGTCGAGATCCGGCAGCCAGCCGCTTTCGCGGGTGGTGGGCAAGGGAATGGCCTCGCAGCCGGCGGCCTCGGCGCCCGCCGCATAGGCGGCATAGAAGGGATTGGGCAGCAGCATCACCGGCCGCCCGCCGCGATCCCCGGTGAGGCGCCGCGCGACGATGGCAGCGGAGACGAGGCCCTCGCGCGAGCCGTTCAACACCAGCACTTCGCGGTCCGCATCCACCGGGCGGGCGAGATCATAGCGCCTGCCTAGCCATTGGGCGGCGGCGGCGCGGAACGCCGGGGTGCCTTCCGCGCGCGGATAGCGGCCGAAGCCGGGCAGGGCGCCGGACAGCACCGGGCCGACGAAATCCGGCATGGTATGCTGCGGCTCGCCCACCGCCGCGCTCAGGGGCGCGCGGCCGGGCTCCGTGCCAGCCAGCAGCTCGGCGAGGCGGATGAAGGGGGAGCGGCGATCCTGGGGAGCGGAGGGAGCGGGCACGGTTCGGGGTATCGTCTCGCACGATGGGGGTCACGGCGAGAATGCCGAAACTCGGTTAAGAACCGCCTAAGCATCGCCGGCTCCTATCGACACACCCTTTCCGTAACGGCATTCTGCGCCGCGTCGCGGAGCATCGGACGCCCCAAGCGCCGCCGTGGCCGGACCGAGGGTTCAGGAACGCCAATTCCGCCTTCGATCTGAAACGATTAAAACCATCGGGAGAAACCATCCATGGCAGGGAGCATCATGCGTCCCCTTGCGCCGGCATTGCTCGCGCTCAGCCTGTTCCACGCGCCGGCGGCCCAGGCCGACGACCTCAGCTTTTCCCAGGAGGCGCTGAAGCGCATCCCCGTGGCCATGCAGCGGGAGATCGAAAAGGGCACCTTCCCCGGCGCGGTCACTTTGATCGCCCATGACGGCAAGATCGTGCATTTCGAGGCGCACGGCTTCCTCGACGCCGCCAAGACCAAGCCCATGACCAAGGATGCGGTGTTCCGCGCCTTCTCCATGACCAAGCCGTTCGTCTCGGTGGCGGCGATGATGCTGGTGGAGCGCGGCCAGCTGAGCCTGCGCGACCCCGTGGGGCAATATATTCCCGAGATGAAGGCGATGAATGTCATCGCCGAGAAGAAGGACGAGAGCGGCAAGAGCGTGCGCGAGGTGGTGGCGGCGAAGAACCCCATCACCATCCAGGACCTGCTGCGCCACACCTCGGGCCTCACCTATTCCGGCAGCGCGCCGTTCCCGGAGGTGAAGGAGGCTTATGAGAAGGCCGACATCGAGAGCCGCAATTCGGACCTCTCCCCGGAAGCCTTCGTGAGCGGCCTCGCCAAGATCCCGCTCGCCTATGAGCCGGGCACGCGGTTCGAATACGGCCTCTCCGTGGACGTGCTCGGCGTGGTGGTGGAGCGCGTGAGCGGCAAACGGCTCGACGTGTTCCTCGACGAGAACCTGTTCAAGCCGCTGAAGATGAAGGACACCTCGTTCCAGCTCACGCCCGCCCAGGCGCCCCGCCTCGCCGACGCGCTCGATACCGACCCGCAGAAGGAGGCGGGCTGGAAATGGGTGCGGGTGGACCAGGACCCCGGCAAGCGCTACCGGCTCGGCGGGGCCGGCACCGTCACCACGGCGGAGGATTATTTCCGCTTCTCCCAAATGATGCTGAACGGCGGGGTGCTGGAGGGCGTGCGCATCCTCTCGCCCAAGACCGTGGACTTCATGCTGTCCGACCATCTGATCGGGCTCGGCGGCTCCACGGCGGCGAGCACCGGGCCGGGCTACGGCTTCGGGCTGGGCTTTGCGATTCGCCGCTATGAAGGCTTCGCGGTGGCGCCCGGCTCGGTGGGCGATGCCATGTGGGCGGGCGCTGGCGGCACCTCCTTCACCATCGACCCGAAGGAAGAAATCATCGGCGTGTTCATGTCCGCCGCGCCAACCCCGCGCGTCGCCACCCGCATGCTGTTCAAGAATTTGCTCTACGGCGCGACCGTGGATTGATCGTGCCGCCGGCCGGGGGCGCGCCCGGCCGGTTTCCCCTCACACCGGCCAGACCTGCGGGCGGGCGAGCACGAGGCGGGCGGCGGCGCTGTCCTTGTTCATCTGGACGATCAGCGCGTCGATATCGTCGAACTTCAGTTCCGGCCGCAGATAGCCGTGGAACGCTACATCCAGTTCGCGGCCGTAGAGATCGCCGGAAAAGTCGAACAGGTGCACTTCCAGCAGCGGCCGGCCATTGTCGAACGTGGGGCGCCGGCCATAGCTCGCCACCCCGTCCACCACTTGCCCGTCGAAGCGCGCGCGCACCGCATAGATGCCGAAGGCGAGCTGCGTGCCTTCCGGCATGGCGAGATTGGCGGTGGGAAAACCGAGGTCGCGGCCGCGCTTGTCGCCGTGGATGACGGTGGCGCGCACGCTCCAGGGCCGGCCCAGCATATGGCCCGCATGGCCCACCTGCCCGGCGGCCAGCGCGTTGCGGATGGCGCTGGAGGAAATGGGGTCGCCCTCGTCCAGGGCCGGCTCCACCACCTCCACCGGAAAGCCGTGGCGCGCGCCGGCCTCGCGCAAAAAGGCGGGCGAGCCGGCGCGGGCGCGGCCGAAATGGAAATCGAAGCCCACCACCACGCCCGACACGCCGAACCGCCGCACCAGGATTTCGTCGACGAAATCCTCCGCCGTCACCCGCGCCAGCGCCGCGTCGAACGGCAGCACGATGGCGCCGGAAAGCCCGGTGCGCGCGAGGCAATCCAGCTTCTGCTGGCCGGGGGTGAGGCGGAACAGGTTCGCGTCGGGCTGGAAGAAGCTGCGCGGGTGCGGCTCGAATGTCAGCGCGGCCGCCGGCCGGCCGAGCCCTTGCGCCATATGCAGCGCCGCCGCGATCACCGCGCGATGGCCACGATGCACGCCGTCGAAATTGCCGATGGCGAGAACCGGTCGTGCGATCCGCGCGGGAATCGGCGCGATGCCCTGGACGACGGGAAAGGAAGGCTCGGAAGGATCGGACATCGGCAGGGGCGGCCGGCACAATGGAGGGGAGGCAACCCTTCGCGCGCGGACCCGCCAGCGTCAAGCACGGGATTTTGCGGAAAGGGGGCGCCGGGAGTCCCGGCGCCGGGCTCACACCCGCGCGGCTGCTCTCCTCACCACGCTAGGCGAGGCATGACGCCGCGCGGGTGGGCGTGATCGGAAAACAGATTGGCCAGCGCCTCGGCATCGGGCTCGCTGCCGTTTTCCCCGTGCAATTCCTCGGCGTGGATGCCGCTCGAGATGAACAGGCTGTCGAAGCCGGCCGCCGTGGCGCCGATAATGTCGGTGCGCAGCGCATCGCCGATGGCGAGCACCCGTTCGGGCCGGACCGGGACACCGCCGAGCGCGGCCGCGCGGCGCAGGGCCACGTCATAGATCGGCTTGTGCGGCTTGCCGCAATAGATCGCCCGCCCGCCGATCTCCTCATAAAGCTGCGCCAGCGCGCCGGCGCAATAGACCAAAGTCTCGCCGCGCTCCACCACCAGGTCGGGATTGGCGCACACGAACAACAGGTCGCGCGCCTGCATGGCGGCGAGCCGCTCGGCATAATCCTGCGGCGTTTCCACATCGTCGTTCAGCAGGCCGGTGCAGACCACGAGGTCGGCCGCCTCCAGGCTGGTCGGCACCACCTCGAGCCCGTCGAACGTGCCGAGGTCACGCGGCGGGCCGAGATGGAACAGCTTCACCCCTGGCCGCGCCGCCAGCACGTCGCGCGTGACGTCGCCGGAGGTGACGATGCCGTCATAAGCGGTGCGCGGCACGCCGAACCCGTCCAGCATGGCGATGACGAAGGCATTCGGACGCGGGGCGTTGGAGACCATCAGCACGCGGGCGCCACCCGCGCGGGCCCGCTCCAGAGCCGCGCCGGCGGCGGGAAACGCGGCGATGCCGTTATGCATCACACCCCACACGTCGCACAGAATCAGGTCGTAATCGGCGACGATCTCCGAAAGGCCGGAAACCAAACGGGGGGCGACGAGCTTATCCTTGGCGCCATTGATCATGGCCTGTCTCCTTGCTGGCTTGCGGCAGGCGGGTCGGCCAGGGAGGTGCCACGACGGCGGCAGCGCCACAAGGAAAACCGTCCCGCAGTGCGGGAAACGCCCGTGCGTCATACGCATTTCGGCCCTGCGGCAAACGCGGACGCCCGCATCGCGCCGCCGGCCCCTGTTCGTTCATCGGAGAAAACCCATGTCTTTTGAAACCCTCTTCACCGCCACCGCCGTGTCCCACGGCGGCCGTCGCGGCCATAGCGAAACCACCGACGGCTCGGTGAAGGCCGACCTCGCCATGCCCAAGGACGGCATGCTGGACCCCGGCAAGACCACGCCGGAGCATCTGTTCGCCGCCGGCTATGCCGCCTGTTTCGGCGGCGCGCTCGAAGCCGTCTCCAAGGCCAAGGGCGTGGATGCGAGCGGCGCGGAAGTCACCATCGCCGTGAGCTTCGGCAAAGTGGAAGGCGGCTTCGGCCTCGCCGCCCGGATCACAGGCACGGTGCCCGGCAAGAGCGCGACCGAGGTGCTCGACCTGCTGGAGGCGGCGCACAAGGTGTGCCCCTATTCGAAGGCCGTGCGCGGAAACATCGAGGTGGAACTCGCCGCCGCCTGATCCATGCGAGGGGCGCGGCGCCTGTGCGCCGCGTCCGTCGCGCCGCCCGCGGGGGCGCAGTCATCTATGGCGCGAGGTTCGGGCGAAATCGCAGTTTCATCCGCCGCGGAGCCGCGGAGAAGCCGCACGAAACCGCTGTTCGTCTGCGCCAAGCCCTTGTTTCACGTGAAACATTCGGGCGCTTCACCCTTTGGCGACAATACCTGGCAAGGCGTGGACTAGGGCGCGAAAAGCGTCGCCGCGCACCTCGAAATTGGGATATTGGTCGAAACTGGCGCAGGCCGGAGACAGCAGCACCACCGCGTCCTCCAGCCCCGAGGCCGCCGCATCCCGCGCCGCCGCAGCCACCGCCGAAGCGAGCGTCCCGACCTCGTCATGCGGCACTTTTTCGCCCAGCGTCGCGGCGAAGGCGGGGGCTGCCTCGCCGATCAGATAGGCCTTGCGCACCCGGTTGAAGAAGGGCGCCAGCGGTTCGATACCGCCCGCCTTGGCCTTGCCGCCGGCGATCCAGAACACGTTGTTGAAGCTCAGCAATGCCCGCTCGGTGGCGTCGGCATTGGTGGCCTTGCTGTCGTTGACGAACAGCACGTTTGCCAGCTGCCCCACCTCTTCCATGCGATGGGCCAAGCCGGGAAACCGCCGCATGCCGATGGCGATCACCTCCGGCGCGAGGCCGATGGCGCGGGCGCAGGCATAGGCCGCCGCCGCATTCTGCGCATTGTGCGCGCCGCGCAGCGCGCCGATGCCGGCGAGCGAAAGGCGATGACGCTCCACGCCGCCTTCGCTCCAGACGATGTCGGCGCCGTCGCGCCAGATGCCGTCGGAAAGCGGCCGCTCCACCGAGATACGCACCACATGGATGCCGGCCCGCTCGGCCCGGTCCGCCATGGCGGCAGAGAAGTCATCATCCACGCCGACCACGGCGGTGCCGCCCTTTTCCACTCCGGCGATCAGCCGTTCCTTGACCGCTGCGTAATGCGCCAGGCTCCCGTGGCGGTCCAGATGGTCGGGGGTCAGGTTCAGGTGCACCCCAACGGAGGGATCAAGGGTGGGGGCGAGGTCGATCTGGTAGGAGGAGCATTCCACCACATGCACCCGCGCGACCCCCTTGGGCGGGGCGAGCGAGAGGATGGCGGTGCCGATATTGCCGCCCATCTGCACGTCGCGCCCGCCCACCGCCAGCAGATGGGCGATGAGGGCCGTGGTGGTGGATTTTCCATTGGTGCCGGTGATCGCGACGAACGGGGAATGGCGCGCAATGGCGCGCCGCTCGCGGCAGAACAACTCGATGTCGCCGATCACCTCCACGCCGGCCGCCTTGGCCAGTGCGACCGACCAATGGGGCGCGGGATGGGTCAGCGGCACGCCGGGGGAGAGCACCAGGGCCGCAAGTCCGGACCAGTCGACCGCATGTAGGTCCTGCACCGGTACGCCGTTGGCGACCGCCTTGTCGCGCCCCGCCGCGCCGTCGTCCCAGGCGATGACGCGGGCACCGCCCTCCATCAGCGCGCGCGCGGTGGCGAGGCCGGAGCCGCCGAGCCCGAACACGGCGACGCTGCGGTCCTTGAAGCAGGTAACGGGAATCATGGAAGGGCAACCTGACGAAAACGTGACGCCAGCACTAGACCCGGCCAGCCTCGGAGGGAAGCCGCCGAGATGACGCGCCGGCTTCCCGGCGCGCCTTGGATGCGCCTCAGCGCAGCTTCAGCGTTGCGAGCCCGAGCAGCGCGAGCACGACGGCGACGATCCAGAACCGGATCACGACCTGGGATTCGGTCCAGCCCAATTGCTCGAAATGATGGTGGATGGGCGCCATGCGGAACACCCGTTTGCCGGTGAGGCGAAACGAAATCACCTGCACGATCACCGAGATCGCCTCCAGCACGAACAGCCCGCCGATCACCGCCAGCACGATTTCGTGCTTGGTCGCCACCGCCACCGTGCCGAGCAGCCCCCCGAGCGCCAGCGAACCGGTATCGCCCATGAAGATCTGAGCGGGCGGCGCGTTGAACCACAGGAAGCCCAGCCCCGCCCCGATGATCGCCCCGCAGATCACCGCCAATTCGCCGACGCCGGCGACATAATGGATCTGCAGATAATCCGCGAACAGGACGTTGCCCGAGAGATAGGCAATGACGCCGAACGAGCCGGCGGCGATCATCACCGGCACGATGGCAAGGCCGTCGAGCCCGTCGGTGAGGTTTACCGCATTGCCAGCGGCGACGATCACGAAGCCGCCGAACAGCACGAAGAACCAGCCGAGATCCAGCAGCAGGTCCTTGAAGAAGGGGAAGGCGACCGAGGTGGAAAGCCCCGATTTTCCAGCGTGCACGATGGCGACCACCGCCAGCCCGCCGATCAGCGCCTCGGCAGCGAGCCGCGCCTTGCCGGAAAAGCCGGCGTGGGTCTGCTTGGTGACCTTGAGATAATCGTCATAAAAGCCGATCACCCCGAACCCCGCCGTCACGGCCAGCACCGCCCAGACATAGGGATTGGAGAGGTTCGCCCACAGCAGCACGGCGACCATCAGGCCGGAGAGGATCATCAGCCCGCCCATGGTGGGCGTGCCCTTCTTGAGCAGGTGGGATTGCGGCCCGTCGGAACGGATCGGCTGCCCCTTGCCCTGCTTCAGGCGCAAGGTGGAGATGATGGACGGCCCGAACAGGAACACGAACAGCAGCGCCGTCACGATCGCCCCGCCGGTGCGGAAGGTGATGTAGCGGAAGACGTTCAGGCCGGGGAAGACATCGTGTAGCTGCGAGAGCCATTGAAGCATTTAACTATCCTTCGAGCAGCGCCTCGTCGGGCGTGCGGAAGCGTTCGGCCAGGGATTTCACCAGCGGCCCCATGCGGCTGCCGTTGGATCCCTTGACCATCAACGTGTCGCCGGAGCGGATGGCGGAAGACAGGAGCTTGGTCAAGGCCTCGGCGCTCGGCGCATAGCCGCCCCGCATATTCGAGGGGAGCGCGCCCCACAATTCGTGCATCAGCGGCCCGGAGGCGAAGACGAGGTCGATCCCGGCCGCCCGCAAGGGCGCTGCCAGCTCGCGGTGATGTCGCGGGCCGTCGGTGCCGAGTTCCAGCATGTCCCCGAGCACGGCGATGCGCCGGCCGCGCGGGCCAACCGGGGTGCGGCTCAGCACGTCGATGGCGGCGCGCATGGAGGCGGGATTGGCGTTGTAGCTTTCGTCCAGCAAGGTCGCGGTGCCGCCGGCGATCGCCAGCTCGATGGGCACGCCGCGCCCCGGCGGCGGCTTCAGGGCGGAGAGGGCGAGCGCGGCCAGAGCAAGGTCCGCGCCCAGCAGCTTCACCGCCGCGAGCACGGCGAGGACGTTCTGAATGATGTGCCGGCCGGGCGTGCCCACCTTCAGCGTCAGCCGTGTGCCCAGCACGTCGGCCACCAGGGTGGAGCAGCCCGCCTTCAGGCACATGTCCACCAGGCGCACATCGGCGTCTTGATCGGCGCCGAAGGTCACGATGCGGCCGACCCCCTTGGCCTGCGCGGCCGCCTTCAGGCGGGCGAACTGGGGATTGTCGATATTCAGCACCACGGCGCCGCCGGGCTCCAGCCCGTCGAAGATCTCCGCCTTGGCATCGGCGATTTCCTCGATGCCGGAGAATTGGGCGATGTGCACCGGCTCGACCGTGGTGATGATCGCCACCTGCGGGCGCACCAGGCGCACCAGCGGCGTGATCTCGCCGGGATGGTTCATGCCGATCTCGAACACGCCGTAGCGCGCCTCGCGCGGCAGGCGGGCGAGCGAGAGCGGGACGCCCCAATGATTATTGTAGGAGGCGGCAGACGCGTGGGTGGGCCCATCCGCGGAGAGTGCGAGGCGCAGCGCTTCCTTGGTGGTGGTCTTGCCCACCGAGCCGGTGACCGCGGCAATGTGGGCCTGGGAGCGGGCGCGGGCCGCCACGGCGGTGGCGCGCAATGCCTCCAGCACGTCGTCCACCAGCAGCAGCGGCGCGTCTGCTGCGAAGCCATCGGCCTTGTCGCGCGCGACCACGGCGAGGGCGGCGCCATTCTCCAGCGCCCGGCCCACATAGGCATGGCCGTCGCTATTGTCGCCGGTGATGGCGAAGAACGCATCGCCGGGGGCAAGGGTGCGCGTGTCGATGGACAGGCCGGTCACGCCCGTGGGGGAACCGCGCACGGCGCCGCCGGTGGCCGCAACCAGTTCGTCCAGGCTGTACAGCTGCGACACGCTCATGCGCCCATCTCCCCCATTGCGGCGAGCACCGCCCCCTTGTCCGAGAACGGAAGGGTTCGATCGCCCACGATCTGGCCGGTTTCGTGACCCTTGCCCGCGACAACCAGAGCATCCCCAGGTTGAAGCATCGTGACCGCGGCACGGATCGCTTCCGCGCGATCGCCGATGTCCACAGCATCGGGCGCGGCGGCGCGGATCTCCGCGCGGATGGCGGCCGGCTCCTCGCTGCGGGGATTGTCGTCAGTGATAATGACGATATCGGCCTTTTCCGCAGCGATGGCCCCCATCAGCGGGCGTTTGCCCCGGTCGCGATCGCCGCCGCAGCCGAATACCACGATCAAACGCCCCGTCACCGCCGGGCGCAGGGTGTCGAGCACGGTCGCCAGCGCCTCGGGCTTGTGGGCATAGTCCACGAACACCGGCCGCGCGGTATCCGCACCCACCCGCTCCAGCCGGCCGGGAACCCCGGTGAGGACGGTGAGCGCGTCGAGCGCCTCGTCCGGCGGCACGCCGCAGGCCCAGGCGAGACCGGCGGCAAGCAAGGCATTGTCGGCCTGGAACCGCCCCATCAGCGGCACCACGACCTCGTCGCCGCCGTTGAAGACGATGCGCTGCGACACCCCTTCCGCGATGATGGAGCGGACGTCGAAATCGCCGCCGGGGCCGATGGAGAGCAGCGGCAGGCCTCGCGTGCGTGCCCAGGCCAAGGTGGTGCGCCCATAGGGCGCCTCGAGCCCCGCCACCGCCGGCGCCCCATCGGGCAGAAGCTCGGTGAACAGGCGCAGCTTGGCGTGGTAATAGGCCTCCACGCTCGGATGATAGTCGAGATGGTCGCGGCCGAGATTGGTGAACCCGCCGGCGGCCAGTTGCACCCCATCCAGCCGGCGCTGATCGAGCCCGTGGGAGGAGGCCTCCAGCGCCATGTGGGTGACGCCCTGTCGCGCCAGGCGATCCAGGGTTTGGTGCAGTTCCACCGGGTCGGGCGAGGTGAGCCCGCCATAAGTCGCGCTGCCGGGCGCGATGAGCCCGAGCGTGCCGAGATAAGCGGCCTTGAAGCCGAGATGCTCCCACACCTGACGCAGGAAATAGGCGACCGAGGTCTTGCCCGCCGTACCCGTAACTGCCGCGATCGTGCCCGGCGCGCGCGGGTGGATGCGGGCCGCCGCCAGCGCGAGTGAGCGCCGCACGTCGAGCGAAAAGGCAAGGCTCGCCGTGCCTGTGGCCGGCATCTCGCCCTGCGGCTCCATGAGGACCGCCGCCGCCCCCCGGGCGAGCGCATCGGTGATAAAGCGCCCGCCATCCACCTTGGTGCCGGGAATGGCGACGAACAGGAAGCCGGGCTGCACCTTGCGGCTATCGGCGGTGAGGCCGGTCAGCGGCACCTGCATGCGTCCCGCGACGATCCGTGCGTGCCCTGACAGGACCTGCGCAAGGTCGAAGGACCCGGTGGGAGATGTCAGCTCCGCCGGGGCGGACGCGGGGTCGCTCATGCCGTCCTGTCTCTCCTCGCCCGCGGCGCGCGGGGCCGGGTCACTGCCGGTCGGCCACCTTCTGGCGCGCCATGCCCAGCATCTGGTCCGCGGTCGGCAAGTTCTGGCGCGGCATCACGCCCAGCATGGGGGCGATGCGCTCCACGATCTTGCCTGCCGTGGGCGCCGCGTTCCAGCCGGAGGTGGCATAGCCATGGGTCTCCGGCAAAGGCTGCGGCTCGTCGATCATCACCAGAACCAGATATTGCGGCTTATCCATGGGGAAGACGGCGGTAAAGGAGGTGAGCAGCTTGTTCTTCGCATAGCGGCCGTTCACCACCTTCTCCGCGGTCCCGGTCTTGCCGCCGACATAATAGCCCGGCACCTCGGCCTTGGTCGCAGTGCCCTTCTCCGCATTGAGGCGCAGCAGGTAGCGCATCTTGTCGGAGGTCTCCGGCTTCATCACCCGCACCGCCACCTTCTGGGCCTCCTCCTGGGAGCGCTTGAGAAAGGTGGGAGGGATGAGATAGCCGCCGTTCATCATGGAATTCACCGCCATGACCGCCTGCAGCGGGGCGACGGCGATGCCGTGGCCGAACGCGATGGTGGCGGAGTTCAGCTCGCCCCAGCGCTTGGGCACGATGGGTTCGGCGCTTTCCGGCAGCTCCGTGCGCAGGCGATCGAGCTGGCCCATTTTCCGCAAGAACGCCTTGTGGGCGTCGACGCCGAGCGAGAGAACCATCTTCGCCGTGCCGACGTTGGAGGAGACGAGGAAGATCTCGGGCACCGAGAGCACGCGGTTTTCCGCATGATAATCGTGGATGGCGAATCGCCCGAAATGCATGGCGCCGCGCGCATCGAAGGTTGAATTCAGCCCGATCTTGCCACTGTCGAGCGCCATGGCGAACGAGAGCGCCTTGAAGGTGGAGCCCATCTCGAACACGCCCGTGGTGAGGCGGTTGAGATAGGCGTTGTCCCTCGGATCGCCACCGATGTTCGGGTCGAAGTCCGGCAGCGAGACCATCGAGATGATCTCTCCGGTGCGTACGTCGGTGACCACGCCCATCGCCGCCTTGGCCTTGAACTTGTCCTTGGCGCGCATCAGCTCGTCCCGCATGGCGTGCTGGACCCGCACGTCCACGGACAGTCTCACCGGCTCTTGTTGCCGGTCGGTGGCGAAGCCCGCGAGGTGAAGTTCGGCGAGGCCGCGGCCATCGATGTATTTTTCCAGGCCGGCGATGCCCTGGTTGTCCACATTCACGGCGCCGATCACATGGGAGAGGGTCGGGCCGTCGGGATAGATCCGGCGATTCTCGCGCACGAAGCCGATCCCGGGCAGGCCGAGCCGATAAATCGCGCGCTGCTGGGCCGGGGTGATCTCGCGCTTCAGCCAGGCGAAACCCTTGCCGGAGTTCAGCCGCGCCCGCGCATCGGCGACATCCAGGTCGGGCAGCACCTTCAGCAAGCCCTCAAGCGCCTCGTCGGGATCAATCAGGCGCTTGGGCTCGGCGAACAGGGACGGCGACTTGACGTCGATGGCGACGATATCGCCATTGCGGTCGATGATGTCCGGCCGCGCCGACGCGACCGCTTCCGACCCGCCGCCGCGCGTGCCCTGCGGATCGGAGGTGATGGCCATGAACACCAGCCGGCCGGCGATCACCATGAACACCAAAGAGAAGGCCGCCACCAGCAATTGCAGGCGTGCGCGGGTCACGGTCTGCGCGTCCACCCGGTCGAGGCCGAACAGGGCCCGCACGGTGCCGCGCGCGAAGGCGAAGCAGAACCGCACCGTGCCGACGACGAAACGCACGAGACCGATGCCGGTGCCGAAAATGATCCGCGCCACGCGATGGCTGATGCGGCACTGGAGATTGAAGAAGAACAGGAAGATCCCGCCCAGGACCCGGCGCAGCAGGCGGCCGACGAAGGCGCCGACGGCGCGCACCGGCGCGGGGACCTTCGACAGGTCGATGCGGTTCAGCAGTTCGGTGGGCGCGACCATGGGGCGGCCTCCTCAGCGATTGGCCGGGAGCGAACCCGGTGGAAGCATGGGGGCGAGGGCGTTTTCTGCCGGCGCGGCCGGACGCGGCGGCGCATAGGAGGGCGAAGCATAGGTCGGGGACGCGTAGGAAGGGGCCGGCGCCACCGGCTTCGGGGCCCAGAACGGTAAGTTCGGGGCGCTTTGCTGGCGCGGGGCGGCCGATGCCACGGGCGCCACCGGCTTCGCGCGCACGGGCGCATTGGCCGGGCGGAGGGCGGAGCTTGAGGGCAGGACGGCCGCGCCGCCCCCCGTGGGCAGGGCGTTGGCGGACGAGGCGGCGCTGGGCGCCGCCGGTTCCGCCTTCGCGGCGGCAGGCTTGCCGACCGAAGACGTGGTCAGCGGCGCATCCACCAGGGCTTCGAGCATGCCGCCGATGGAATCCGAATTGGTGGCGGGCTTCTCCGGCAGATCATCGAGCGTCGAGATCGCATCCACCGTCAGCGGCTGCAGGTCGAGATGGCGCTGCACCAGCCCCTGCACATAGAGCGGCGAGGTGCGGCGCGCCCATTCCGCGCGCATGACGGCGATGGCGTCGCGCTCCTTGCGAATGGCCTGACGCAGATGGGCCAGGCGCTCCGCCTCCGCCATCGAGGCGTATTTCACCTGATAGACCACCCCGGCGGTCGCGAGCAAAGCCAGGACCATGACGAGGTTGGCGACGCGAAACATCAAGTCCGTCTCCGACCACGGCGTTGAGAAAGCTCGGCAGGGAGCACCCCTGCGAGATCGCCCTCCTCATGCGCCGGGGCCTGCGTGCGTTCGGCGGCGCGAAGCTTCGCGGACCTGGCACGCGGATTTTCTGCCACTTCGTCGGGGTCGGGCTCCACCATCCCCCTGGACAGGAGGCGGAAGGAGGGGGCCGGCCCCTCCGCTTGCGGCAGATGGCGCGAGGCGGACGGTGCCTTGCTCCGGTGTGACAGAAAAGTCTTAACGATCCTGTCCTCAAGGGAATGAAACGTCACCACCACCAGCCGCCCGCCCGGCTTCAGCGCCCGCTCGGCGGCGGCGAGCGCGGTGGCGAGCTCGTCCAACTCCTCGTTCACGGCGATGCGCAGGGCCTGGAAGGTGCGGGTCGCCGGATGCATCTCGCCGGGCTTGGCCCACACCACCTTGGAAACGATGTCGGCGAGCTGGGACGTGCGGATGATGGGCGCTTCCGCCCGCGCCTTTACGATCGCCTTGGCGATCTGGCGCGAGAGCCGCTCCTCGCCGAGCGTCCAGATGACGTGCGCGAGATCGGCTTCCGGCAAGGTGGCGACCAGGTCGGCGGCGGACGGCCCATCCGATCCCATGCGCATGTCGAGCGGCCCGTCGCGGCGGAAGGAGAAGCCCCGGTCCGCCTCGTCCAGCTGCATGGAGGAGACGCCGATATCCAGCACCACTCCGTCGAGCGGCGCGAAACCCATGGTCTGCGCCAGCACGTCGAGCTGGGAGAAGCGATCCTCCACCAGGACCAGCCGGCCCTCGGCTTCCAGCACCAGCCCGGCGCCGCCCGCGATGGCGGTGCGATCGCGGTCGATTGCCATCACCCGGCAATCGGCCGTCTGGAGGATGGCGCGGGTGTAACCTCCCGCGCCGAAGGTGCCGTCGACATAAGTGCCGGCATCCTTCGGCGCGAGGTGCGCGAGAACTTGAGGCAGCATCACAGGAAGATGACGGGCCGGTCCGCCTGCGGCGTCGGTGGGCCCGACCCCGCGGCCCGTTTTCATCCCAGATTGCTCCCTTCGTTCTCCGCTCTGGAACCGAGCGCGCGCCGAAGCTGACGCACCTTCTCCGTGGCCTCCGCGAGATGGGTGCGAAAACGCTCCGGTTCCCAGATTCGAAATTTGTGCCCGAGCCCCACGAACGCCACCGTATCGGTGATGGAGGCGTGGGCTTTCAGGGTTTCGGTCAGCATGACCCGGCCTTCCGGGTCGATCTTCAAGGTCTCGCTGGTGCCGTAGAGCGCGGCCGCCAGCTCCTCGCGCGCTTCCGAATAGGGTGGAAAGCGCGCAATCAGCGTGTCGATCTCCGCCAGCAGGCGGTTGCCGCCGGCATCGAGCGCCGGCTCGGCCAGGCTCGGATGGCAATAGAGAAATTCCGCCCCGTCCTTGGCCAGCACCGCGCGATAGGGCGCCGGGATGGAAACCCGCCCCTTTGCGTCCAGGCGCATGGTGTAGGTGGACACGAAGCGGTCCATGGCGCCCGTGACCCTTTCCGCGCTCGATCCCAAACCCCGACACGGCCCCGCCGAATGATCCGGCGTGAACGGAGATGGCGCGCGAAGCGCCGAACCATTCATATGGGTGTTTATGGGGTATCATGGGATCTAATGGGCCGTCAACGAATCCGCATGGGACAGACACAGGCATTTACGCCCCGTACACCTTAAGAAACGTTGAAACGGGCGCGGGCGCGGGCTACCGCAGGCGGGCAGCGCGGCGCACGCCTGCGTATTGCCGGCCTGTCGGGCGCTGTGGGACACGAGGGCAGAAGAGTGGCGGTATTGGAGCATGTGGGCCTTATCGGCGGCGCGGGCGTGGGCCTCGCGCTCGGCGGTCCCCTTGGCGCGCTGGTAGGGGCGCTCGCCGGCCATGCGGTGGATCGCTTTCTTGCCCCCGCGCCGCGCCCCGCAGCCTTCTCGGTGGGGCTGATCGCGCTGTCCGCCAAGATGGCGAAGGCTGATGGCGTGGTGGTACCCGCCGAGGTCGCCGCCTTCCGCGAGGTGTTCGCCATTCCCGACGAGGAACTGGAAGGCGTGGCGCGGGTGTTTAACCTCGCCAAGCAGGACACCGCCGCCTTTGAATCCTATGCCCGCCAGATCGGCACCTTGTTCGCCGACGAGCCGGACACCCGCGAGGATCTGCTGGACGCGCTCTTCCACGTCGCGAAGGCGGACCATGCCCTCCACGAGGACGAACTCGCATTCCTCGCCGAAGTGGCGCGGTTGCTGGGTTTTGAAGGCGTCGCCTATGAACGCATCGAAGCCCGCCACGTGCGCCGGCCGGGCGATCCCTATGCGGTGCTCGATCTTGCCGCCGACGCCACCGATGCCGAGGTGAAGGGTCGCTGGCGCGCTTTGGTGGGCGAGCATCATCCCGACCGCCTCGCCGCGCGCGGCCTGCCGCCTGCCGCCATCAAGCTTGCCAACGACCGGGTCGCCGCGCTCAACGGGGCCTATGACCGGATCGCGAAGATGCGGGGGCTGAAGTGAGAAAGGCGCCTCGGGCGGCGTGCCCCCTCCCAGCCCTCCCCCGCAAGCGGGAGAGGGCTCAGCCGGCGCGTGGCATCTCTGCCGATGCCCAATTCGTGGCGGCTCCCTCTCCCGCTTGCGGGGGAGGATTGGGGAGGGGGAAAGGGATGCGGCCGCAGAATCCTGGCGCCGCCTCCCCGCGGCGAGCATCCCGTCCATGAGCGAAACCGCACTGCCATTTCCGCCCGACAGCGGTCTCGTCGGCGCGCTCGCCCCCTCGCCCAACCACGGCGAACGCAAAGCCCCCATCGACATGGTGCTTTTGCACTATACCGGCATGGAGAGCGCGGAAGCGGCCATCGCCCTGCTGCGGTCTCCCGCCGCGGAGGTGTCCTGCCATTATGTGGTGCTGGAGGACGGGATCATCGTGCAGATGGTGCCGGAGGCGCTGCGGGCCTGGCATGCCGGGCTCTCGTCCTGGGAAGGCATCACGGACACGAATTCGCGCTCCATCGGCATCGAGATCGTCAATCGGGGTCACGGCCTCGGCTACCCGGATTTTCCTGAGGTGCAGGTCACCGCGGTGGGCGCGCTCGTCGCCGACATCGTGGCCCGCCACGCCATCCGCGCCGACCGGGTGCTCGCCCATTCCGACGTGGCGCCGATGCGCAAGGACGACCCCGGCGAGAAATTCCCGTGGGAGGTGCTGCACCACGCCGGCATCGGCCATTATGTGCACGAGGCGGCCGTCCGGGGCGGGCGCTTCTTCATGATCGGCGACGGTGGCGAGCCGGTTGCAGCCCTCCAGGCCATGCTGGCGCTGTACGGCTACGGCATCGCCGTCACCGGCGTATTCGACGAGGAGACGCGCGCCGTCGTCACCGCCTTCCAGCGCCATTTTCGCCGCTCCAAGGTGGACGGCGTGGCGGATGCTTCCACGATCATGACCTTGCGCGACCTGATCCAGACCCGTCCGGGCGATGCGCAAGCGTGAGCGCTTGGGCCGGTCTTCATCCACAGCCGGGATCTGCGCGACCCAATTAACACCGGTCCGCTTTATGCTGAACCGCCTACGCCCTTGACGTGCGCCGCCCGAACGCCCATTCAGGCCCACCAGCCGGCCGGGCGGCCGCGTCACCTTCGGGTGCCGAGGAAAGTCCGGGCTCCACGGAGACACGGTGCCGGATAACGTCCGGCGGGGGCGACCCTAGGGAAAGTGCCACAGAAATCAAACCACCCGCGCGTGCGCGGGCCAGGGTGAAACGGTGGGGTAAGAGCCCACCGCGCGACCGGCAACGGAAGCGGCACGGTAAACCCCACCGGGAGCAAAGTCGAATAGGGACGGCATCCTATTAGGAAAGCCCTGTCTTCGGGCCGCCGTCCGGGTTGACTGCTAGAGGCGTCGAGCAATCGGCGTCCCAGATGAATGGTCGCCACGCGGGCGCAAGCCCGCCGTACAGAACCCGGCTTACAGGCCGGCTGGTATTTCCTCGCCTTCGGCCGAACGCAGGGCGCCGGGCCTCAGGCCGTCGCCAGTGCGTCCATATCGTAATCCGCGCCCATATCGCCACGCGCGTTGCTGTCGCCGCGCGCGGCGCGGGCAGCGCGCCGAATGGTCTGGGGCGGCTGGCCGAACGCGCGCAGGAACGCACGGCGCATGCGGTCGCGATCCGCAAAGCCAGTCTGGCGAGCCACCTCGTCGATGGAATGGACGGTGTCCTCCATGAGCTGGCGGGCGGCCTCGAGGCGCAGATGCTCCACCGCCTTCGCCGGCGATTGCCGCGTCTCCGCCTGGAAGGCCCGGCTGAACTGGCGCGGGCTGAGGTTTGCGACCTCGGCCAGATCTTCCACGCTCAGCCGGCTGTCGAGATGGGCACGCGCATAGGTGAGCGCCTTCTGGATGCGGTCGGATTTCGGCTCCAGCTCCAGCAGGGTGGAGAATTGCGACTGCCCACCAGCGCGCCGGTGATACAGGACCAGCTTGCGCGCCACCGCGCGGGCGAGGGCGGCGCCGCACTCCTCCTCGATGAAGGCGAGCGCGAGGTCGAGGCCCGCCGTCATGCCGGCCGAGGTCCAGATCGGGCCGTCCTCGACGAAGATCCGGTCCTCCTCCACCTTGATCTTGGGAAAGCGGGCCTGCATCTCGCGGGCCTGGAACCAATGGGTGGTGGCGCGCCGGCCGTCCAGCAGGCCCGCTTCGGCCAGCACCATCGCCCCGGTGCAGATGGAGGCGATGCGCCGGCAGCGCCCGGCCACGGCGCGCACCAGCGCCACCTGTTCGGCGGGCGCGTCCCCCTGCATCGTTCCGGCAACGATGAGCAGATCGAGCGCTCGATCCGCGAACGCCTCGGTCTCGACCGCGAAACCCGCGGACGCGCGCACCGGACCGCCGGCGCCTGAAAGCATCCGCATGTCGTAGCGCGGTTCGCCCGCCTGGATATTCGCCAGTTCAAACGCCGTCGCCACCGCAAGCGCGATCGGCGAGAAGCCGGGATAAAGAAGGAAGCCAATGCTGATCATGCGCGATGTCCTGATTTGCCGTTTATATGACATTTGAGACGCGGACGATCAAGCCTAGCTTGCCTCCATCGCGGCAGGGCTTGCCGCATGGAGACACAAGATGAGCGGATATGACACGAAGGGCACGGCCCTGATCACCGGCGCGTCCACGGGCATCGGCGCGCTCTACGCGGACCGGCTGGCGCGGCGCGGGTTCGACCTGATCCTGGTGGCGCGCAACACGGAGCGCCTGAACGCGGTGGCGGCAAAGCTGACCCAGGAGACCGGCCGCGCGGTTTCGGTCATCACCGCCGACCTCGGCGCGGCGAGGGGTCTGGCGCAGGTGGAACAGGTGCTGCGCGACGATCCGGCCATCACCCTGTTGGTCAATAATGCCGGCTTCGGCGGCGTGGCGCCCCTGCTTCAGTCGGACGTGGACCGGATGGAAGCGATGATCGACCTCAATATCACGGCGCTCACCCGCCTCACCTATGCGGCGGTGCCCGGCTTTGTGGCACGCGGGCGCGGCGCCATCATCAACATCTCGTCCATCGTCGCCATCGCGCCTGAGGTTCTGAACGGCGTCTATGGGGCCTCGAAAGCCTATGTGCTGGCGCTGACGCAGTCCCTGCAGCACGAGCTGGCGGACAAGGGCGTGCGCATTCAGGCGGTGTTGCCCGGCGCGACCGCCACCGAATTCTGGGATGCCGCGGGCGGGCATATTTCCATTGTGCCGGAAAGCTGGGTGATGCGCGCCGAGGACATGGTGGACGCCGCTCTGGTCGGCTTCGACCAGGGCGAGGTGGTGACTATTCCGCCGCTCCAGGATGGCGGCGAGTGGACCGCCTATGAGGCGTCCCGCCAGGCGCTGGCAAAGCAGCTCATGCACGCGACGCCCGGCCCGCGCTATGGCATCGCGCCCTCCCGGGCCGCCTGACCGCACTCTATTGGGCGCGCAGCCAGGACCGTGTGTCTTCCCCCGCACGCGGGGGAAGACAGGGACTATGACCGTTGCGCGCGTGCGAAACGCGCGCGGTCCCGCTCATTTGGCCGAGGCTTTCACCGTCGGTGCGCTGAGTTGCAGGGTCTGCACCACCTGCTGACCGAAGCCGGTGAGCAGATTGTATTGCTCCGCGACGCTGTTGCCCGTCTGGGCGACCACCAGCGGGCAGTAGGCGGAGATCAGCGCATTCGCCACGTCCGAGAGGCGGGCCTTGGGGTTTTGCTGCGCCAAGGTGGTGGCCAGCTGCGCCACGGCGGCTCCCGCGAGCGGCGGGGTCGGCTTGCCGACCAGGCTTACGGCCTTGTCCGCCAGGTCCTTCGGCACCAGCTTGCCGTCAATGGCCGGGCAGGTGAGCTTGGCGGCAATGGATGTGGGCTGGCGAACCACCAGAGACGTACCAACCGGCGTTGCCCAGACGATCGCGACGTCGGGCATGGGTACGGCCGCGACCGCGGGCGAGACATCCGCCGCGACCTGAAGCGTGAAGCGACGCAGCTCCGCGCTCTTCTGCCAATCGGGAAGGCTGCTGGCAGCGACCACCGGACAATAAGCGGCGGTCAGCGCATCCACCACCGTATCGGGCGTGGCGCCGGAATCGGCGGCGGAATAAGCGGCGGTGAGGACGTGGATCTGCCGGTTGCCGCCCTGCATCATCTGAGTGATGGCGGCGACCGCCTTGGGGTCCGGCCCGGTCGAGTCCGGCCCGCCGCCCACCTTGGGGCAATCGAAGGCGGAGGCCTGCTGGGTGCCATAGTCCGGCACGTGCGCGGTGGCGCGCCAGGCGGCGACCATGGCCGGGGTCGCGCTCGGATCGGCCTTGTTGCCCCACGAAGTGCGCACGTAATTCACCAGATCCGCCACCTGCTGGTCGCTGAGCCGGCCGGCGAACGAGGGCATGGGCCCGTAGGTGCCGCCGGTGGGCAGGCCGCCGAGGATCGCCATGATCACGTTATAGGGCTCGCTCGCCACGACCGCCGGATTGCCGGCGAGCGGGGGGATGATGTCGGTGGAGCCGGTGCCCTTGGACATGTGGCAGGGCGCGCAATTGTCCACATAGCTCTTGGCGGCGCGCTGGAACACGTCGGCCGGCAGAGGCGAGGCGGCCTGCGGCGCGGGAACGTCGCTCGGCGGCGGCGCGTCCATCAGATAGGTGACGAGGGCGGTCAGGTCGGCGGGCGTGAGGAAGCCGAGGCTGTCGTGCACCACTTCCGCCATCGGCCCGAACACCGAGGTCTTGCCGGTGGAGGAGCCGCTCTTCAGGAAAGTGGTCAGCTTGTCGGCGGTCCACCCTGAGGCCTTCAGCCCGGCGGTGGAAATATCCGGCGCCCAATAGCCGTCGACCTCGGTGCCGAGGAAATTCTGCTTCTGCTTTACCGCGCCCATCAGATTGCGCGGGGTGTGGCAGTCGGCGCAATGGGCCAGCGTCTGGGCGAGATAGGCGCCGCGATTCCAGGCCTCGCTCTTGCCGGCGGTGGGCTTGAAATAGCCGGGTTCGAAGAACAGTTCGCGCCAGGCCAGCAGGCCGAGGCGGACATTGAACGGAAAGTTGAGTTGGTTTTCCTTGCGCGGCTCGGCGATCGGAGGAATGCGCCGGACAAATGCCCAGAGCGCTTTCAGGTCGTTTTCCTCGATGCCGGTATAAGCATCGAACGGCATGGCGGGATAAAGATAGGCGCCGTCGGCGCGAATGCCGTCGTGCAGCGCGGCCTTGAACTGCTCATAGGTCCAATTGCCGATGCCATAGGTAGGATCGGACGTGATGTTCACCGAGAACATGGTGCCGAACGGGGTGTTGAACGGCAAATTGCCGGCGAACGGCTTTTTCGGGTCGCCGGAATGGCAGGGCATGCAATCGCCGGCCTTGGCGAGATAAGCGCCCCTGTCCACCAGCGCCGAATCATCGGCCTTCGTCTGCGCCCATGCGGCACCTGAATATGCTGCCGTTGCGGCACAGACAGCCCACAGAGCCGCTTTGCGAAGCCTACGCATGAACCCGCCCCCTTTTTTGAATGTCCCATCCCTACATTGGACATCTTACATTTTAGAGACGGGAAGACAGCCCCCTCGCGCTCAGTTGCCGCAAGCGCGGGGTTGGGCGAAAAGAGCGGGAGATCGGCGCGCCGCGCCGTATTCCTTCGCCCCGCCCGTTTGCCCGGCCCTGCGAGGCCAGCAGCGAGAAGAAACGTCGCATGCCGCGCTCAAAGTCCGCCTCCGACCGCCCGCTCCGCGACCAGATCGTGGAAAGCCTGACGCCCGATGACGCCGCGGCCGAGCATGCGCGGCTCGCGGAGGAGATCGCCGCCCACGACGCGCGCTATTACCAGGAGGATGCGCCGAGCGTTACGGATGCGGAATACGACGCCCTGCGCCGCCGCTACGAGGCCATCGAGGCCCGCTTCCCGGACCTGCGCGGCACCGACAGCCTCTCGGAAAAGGTGGGCGCCGCGCCGGCGTCCAAATTTGCGAAGATCTTCCACACCGTGCCCATGCTCTCGCTGGGCAATGCCTTTTCCGACGACGAGGTGGTGGAGTTCGTCGCGCGTGTGCGGCGGTTCCTGAATCTGCCTGCGGGGGAGGAGCTGAATTTCACTGCGGAACCGAAGATCGACGGCCTCTCCTGCTCGCTGCGCTATGAGCGCGGCCATCTCGTCTCAGCCGCCACGCGCGGCGACGGCAGCCAGGGCGAGGACGTGACCGCGAATGTGCGGACCATCACGCAAATCCCCCATATGCTGAAAGGCGAAGGGGTGCCCGAGCTGATCGACGTGCGCGGCGAGGTCTATATGGACAAGGGCGATTTCCTCGCCCTGAACGCGCGCCAGGAACAGGCGGGCAAGCCTTTGTTCGCCAATCCGCGCAATGCCGCCGCCGGCTCCTTGCGCCAGCTTGATTCCGCGATCACCGCCGCCCGCCCGCTGCGCTTCTTCGCCTATGCCTGGGGCGAGGCCTCCAGCCTGCCCGCCGACACGCAGCTCGGCGTGGTGCATGCGTTCGCGCGCTGGGGACTGCCCACCAACCCGCTGACCATTCTCGCCGACGACGCGGCCGGCCTGCTGGCGCATTTCCGCAAGATCGGAGAAGAGCGCGCGCAGCTGGGCTATGACATCGACGGCGTGGTCTACAAGGTGGATCGCCTGGATCTGCAACGCCGGCTGGGCTTTGTCTCGCGCTCGCCGCGCTGGGCGCTGGCCCACAAATTCCCGGCCGAGCAGGCGACCACAGTTCTGGAAGACATCGAGATCCAGGTCGGCCGCACCGGCGCGCTGACCCCGGTGGCGAAGCTCACTCCGGTCACGGTGGGCGGCGTGGTGGTCTCCAACGCCACGCTGCACAACGAGGATTATATCCGCGGCATCGGCGGCGACGGCGAGCCGATCCGCGGCGGCGTAGAGATCCACGTCGGCGACACGGTGGTCGTCCAGCGCGCCGGTGACGTGATCCCGCAAGTGGTCTCCGTGGTGCTGGAGAAGCGGCCGGAGGGGACGAAGGCCTATGAGTTTCCGCACCATTGCCCGGTCTGCGGCAGCCTTGCCGTGCGCGAGGTGGATCCGAAGACCGGCAAGCAGGATGCCGTGCGCCGCTGCACCGGCGGCCTGATCTGCCCGGCCCAGGCGGTGGAGCGGCTGCGCCATTTCGTGTCCCGCAACGCGTTCGACATCGAGGGCCTGGGGGAGAAGCAGGCGCATGCCTTCTACGAATGGAAGATGATCGCCGAGCCGGCCGACATCTTCCGCCTGAAGACGCGCAACGAACAATCCCTGACCCGGCTGGAGAATCGCGAGGGCTGGGGCAAGACCTCGGCGCAAAAGCTGTTCGCCGCCATCGAGGAGCGGCGCACCATAGCTCTCGATCGCTTCATCTTTGCGCTGGGCATCCGCCATGTGGGCGAAACCAATGCCAAGCGCCTCGCCCGCCATTACGGCGCCATGGAGGCCCTGCGGGACGCCGCCCTGGCTGCGGAAATGCCCGAGGAGATGGAGGAGGCCGCCGCGCCCGCTCCGGAGCAGGAGGAGCCGAGCCCGGCGAAAGCCCGCCGCCGCAAGCCGCAGGGCAACGAATCCTGGGCGGAAATGATCAATATCGACGGCATCGGCGCGGTGGTTGCCGAGGCGGTGGTGGACTTCTTCCGCGAGCCGCACAACCAAAAGGTCGTCGACACGCTGCTGAAGGAGGTCACGCCCCAGCCGCTTGAAGCGGTTGCCACCGGCTCGCCGGTTTCAGGCAAGACCGTCGTCTTCACCGGATCGCTGGAGAAGATGACGCGCGAGGAAGCAAAGGCCATGGCCGAGCGGCTCGGCGCGAAGGTCGCGGGCTCGGTTTCCGCCAAGACCGACATCCTGGTGGCGGGGCCCGGTGCGGGATCGAAGCTGGAGAAGGCCCGCGCGCTCGGTGTCCAGGTGATCACCGAGGATGAGTGGTTCGATCTGGTGGGGTGAACAGCGGCCCCATGCTCTCTGGGGCGGGACGGGGTGGAGCGGGCTCCGCCCCGTCCGTGTGTCGCCCGGCGATCAGTTCTTGGACGGCGGAGGCGCGGCCACAAGGAAGGTATACGTCTTCGAATCCGAGGCGGATCCGGAAGGCCCCACACTGATGGTCCAAATCACGAGATTGGCGTTGAGCGAGCCCGATTTCGTAGCCGTAATCTGGGACGAGCATGAGACGCTGCCTTCTCCGCCTTCAACGGCATCCATGAACAGCGCTTTGTTTTTGCTCAGGCATTCAAAGATGCCGACGCCTTCCCTGATGATGTTCTTCTTGTTGCAATTGATGAGGTTGGACGGATTTATATTGTAGGATATTCCATCGACTGAAACTTTGTCCAATTGTTCGCGACTCAAATTCCCTCCCCCACCGACGGGCACAACCCACGGAAATTTAAAATCAAACCCGCCAGACTGGGAATTGGTCGAACTTTCAGAGAATGAGATTTTTACCTTCATCTTATTGCCGGGAAGAGATGCAACGTGAGGTATCGACTTGGCGAAGCTCCCCGCCTCGCACTTTATCGTGTTGCTCAACGTTTCGCCGTTGATCTCTTTCAGTTGCGACGCATCCGCCGGATTACTGAGCAGAGCTATCCCCAGAACCAAAATGCCGAAGCCCTTCATGGCATCCCCCACCATCCGCGCGGATTAATGCGGATTGCGGGCTCTAGAATACACAATCATGGCCTGTATGAAAGGCTTAAGCCAGGGCGTGGGAGGACGCTGACGTGGGAGGAGCCCGAGCGCCCGGAGGGGGCTTACCCGACGCTGGTCCGCGCCCGCATGGCGGCGGAGAGGGTGCCTTCGTCGAGATAGGCGAGATCCCCGCCCACCGGCACGCCATGGGCGAGGCGCGTCACCTTCACCGGCAGGTCGCGCAACAGGTCGGTGATGTAATGGGCGGTGGTCTGACCATCCACGGTGGCGCCGAGCGCCAGGATCACTTCCTTGAAGCCCTCGGCCTCCACCCGGCCGATCAGCTTGGCGATGGAGAGATCCTCCGGCCCCACCCCGTCGAGCGGCGAGAGCACGCCGCCGAGCACATGATATTTGGCGTGGATGGCCGAGGCCCGTTCCAGTGCCCACAGATCGGAGACGTCGGCGACCACCACCAGCACGGTCGGGTCGCGCTCATGGTCCGCGCACACGGTGCAGGGATCGCGCACGTCGAGGTTTCCGCACACCCGGCATTGGACGATCTTGCCCAGGGCGTCCTGCATGGCGAGCGTGAGCGGGGCCAGCAGGGTTTCGCGCTTCTGGATCAGCTGCAAAGCGGCCCGGCGGGCGGAACGCGGGCCGAGCCCCGGCAGGCGGGCGAGCAGCTGGATCAGGCGTTCAATCTCGGGGCCGGCGACGGCGCGGGGCATGGCGGGCTTTCTCGACGCGAACTTCAGAGCGTCATGTAGCCCCGCCATCGGCTTTCCGCCAAGGGCGCCGAGGTGCCTAAGGGTGCGCCCGTCACGCCAGCGGCGCGATCTCGCCCTCGGCGGCGAACTCGGTGGCGACCCGCACCAGCCAGCGCCGCACCACGCTTTCCTCCTCGGGGGAAAGGCCGGCGGCCATGCGCGCTTCGAGCGGCGCGGTGCGCGCCCGGCACTGGACCAGCAGCGCCTCGCCCGCCGGCGTGACATTGAGGCTGATGGCGCGCCCGGCGGCGGGCGGGGTCCGCGTCAGGGCGCCGTCGCGCTCCAGGTTGCGGACGATCACGGTGAGCGTCTGCGGCGTGAGCAGCGCCAGCCGCGCGATCTGCGCCGCCGGCTGGCCGGGATAGGCCCTCACCAAAGTGAGGACGAGGAATTGCGGCGCCGTCAGGCCGAGATCCGCCAGCGCCTCCTGCAGAGCATGGCTGGAGGCCGCATTCGCCTGGCGCAGGAGATAGCCGAGATAGCCGTCCACGCCGCGCTTCCGCTCTCCCGGGCGCGGCAGATCTCCCGCGCGCGGCGGATCATTTGCGTGCGGCAGATCGCTTTTGCGCAGTGGATCACCCGCGCCTGGCGCGTCCGAAGAGGCGCTCTTGCTCTTCATATCAGACCTCTTATATACACGCCGATATCAGTCCTCTGATATGCACGATGGAGCTTGAGACGTCCATGTCCGATACGACCGCCCCTCACGTCCGCATCTCGCCCGCCAAAGCCTATGGCCTCGCCAAGCCGGTGTTCGCCGCGCTCGCCGACCTCAGCGCCGCCGTGAAGGCGAGCGGGCTCGAAAATTCCCTGCTGGAATTGGTGAAGCTGCGGGCCTCGCAGATCAATGGCTGCGCCTATTGCGTGCAGATGCATGCCACCGACGCCCGCAAGGAGGGCGAGAGCGAGGACCGCCTGCAATTGCTCGCCGTGTGGCAGGAGGCGCCGGTCTTCACCCCGCGCGAGCGTGCGGCGCTGGCCTGGACCGAGGCCCTCACCCGCCTTTCGGCCGGCCCGGCAGGCGAGGCGCTTTATGCCGAGGTGAGCGCGCACTTCTCGGAGGCCGAGATCGTCAACCTCACCGCCGCGGTCGGATTGATCAATATGTACAACCGTTTCGGCGCGCCGCTGCACTATCCCCCGGCGGTGGCGAAGACCGCCGCCTGAGCGGCGGGCTCACCGCTGGACGTCGTCACCGCTCGACGAACGCGCTGAGCCGCGCCAGCGCGTCGTCCCATTGGCGGGTGACGGCATCGAGATAGGCGCGCGCGGCATCCACGGCATCGGGGCGGAAGGCGAACCGGCTTTCCCGCCCCACCCGCATGCTACGCACAAGGCCCGCCTCCTCCAGCACCCGCAGATGCTTCGTCACCGCTTGCCGCGTCAGAGCCGTGCCGGCGGAAAGGCCCGCGATGGAGGCTTCCTGCCCGTCGCTGAGCCGGGTCAAGAGGGCAAGGCGCGTGTGATCGCCGAGGGCGGCGAACACCGGCACGGGGTCCCGCCCGGCGGCGGAAGGGCTAGCGCTCGACATAGGCTTGGATATTGCCCATTTGCGCGGCCCAGCCTCGGTCGTTCATGCGCAGGGCGTCGGGCATGCGGTGGGGCGGCAGGGCGTCGAAGCCGGTCTCGGTGACGGTCAGGCGGGTTCCCCCTTCGATGGGGACGAGGCGAAACTCCACCAGCGTTGGCGTCTCGCCCGAATAATCCACTCCGGCCTCGATGGCATAGGGATGCCAGGTGAAGGAGAACAGGTGCGGCGGTTCCATCTGCTGCACGGTGGCATTCCATGTCACATGCTCATAGCCGGGAACCGTCATCTGCCCCGTGGAGCGGGCGCCGGGCACGAACGGCCCGTCCAGCTTCACGCGAAACCAGCTACCGAACGCCTCATGGTCGGTGAGCGCGTGCCACACTTTTTCGACGGGCGCCTTGAGATCAACGGTCTTCTCGATGGAATTGGACATTGGCAACCTCCGGGTTGCCTGATCATCTCAAAACGATCCGAATGCGCAACTGAAAAGTTGCTCTTTTTGCAGGGGCGGCACCTCGAACCTTGTCCGGTCAAAAATACTGCATGCCAGAGATTGCCTGGCTCGCGATCAAATTGCTAAAACTTTGGGCATTTCGGCCCGCACGGCCGTTCCCGCCCGCGCCGCACCTGTCGGCCCATCCAGGATGGCGCCCATGTTGCCGATCATCGCCTTCCTCAAGCGCCTTCTCCCGGCGCTGACCCCTGTCAGCAATGTGGAGCGCCTGCGCGCCGCCTGCGGGGCCGGGCTCGGGCTGTTCCTTACCGGCTTCATCACCCAGCTCGCGCTCGGGCCGGTGGACAATCTGGCGCTGCTGATCGCCCCCATGGGGGCCTCGTCCGTGCTGCTGTTCGCCGTGCCGTCGAGCCCGCTGGCCCAGCCCTGGTCGATCCTCGGCGGCAATCTGGTGGCGGCGCTGGTGGGCGTGACCGCCGGCATCCTCATTCCTCATCCTTATCTCGCGGCCGGCGTGGCGGGCGGCGTCGCCATCGGCCTGATGCTGGTGCTGCGCTGCCTGCATCCGCCGAGCGGCGCGGTGGCGCTCACCGCCGTGCTCGGCGGCCCGGCGATCCATGCGCTCGGCTATCAGTTCGTGCTCTGGCCGGTGGGGATCAATTCGCTGCTGCTGCTCGGCTGCGCGCTCGCCTACAACAACCTCACCGGCCGCCGTTATCCCCAGCTGGCCCCGGTCGCGGCGCCGACTGGCGATCCACGCGCCAAAGACCGCGTGGGCTTTTCCGCCGCCGACCTCGACGCGGTGCTGAAGCAATATGGCGAGGTGATGGATATCGACCGCAACGCCCTGGAGGTGATCCTGCGGCAGGCCCAGACCCGCGGCTATCTGCGCCGCACGGGGGAGATCACCTGCGGCGACATCATGACCCGCAATGTCCTCGCGGTGGCGCCGGAAACCCCGCTGCGCGAGGCTTTGGACCTGCTGCGCGGCCACCACATCAAGGCCTTGCCGGTGACCGACGAGAAGGCGCACGTGGTGGGCATCGTCACCCAGACCGATCTGCTCGACAAAGCCGACTGGGGCCGCAACGGCCCGCATATCGGCCTCGCCCGGCGCCTGAAAGAGGGCCTCAATGCCGGACGCGCGCCGGACGCCAGCGTCGCCGACATCATGACCGCGCCGGTCAAATCGGCGCGGCCCGACACGCCGATCGCCAATCTCATTCCCATGATGCTGGATGCCGGCCTGCACCATCTGCCGGTGATGGACGCCCATCTCCAGCTCGTGGGCATCGTCACCCAGACCGATCTGATCGCCGCCTTGTTCTACGGCAATCTCGCCGGCCGTCTCGCGCCGAGCCGCACGGCGGGCTGAGGCGCGGGGCGCGTCGTTCGCGGTGCCGCTCAGGCCACGGGCGCGGGCGCGAGCACCTGTTCCAGCCCCTCGTCCCACGGCGGCACGGACCCGTAGAGCGCGGCCAGATGGTCGATGAACACGCGCACCTTCTGCGGCAGGAAGCGCCGGCTCGGATAGACCGCGAACACCCCGACGCGATGGGAGGCGTGGAAATCGCGCAGCACCACCTGAAGCGCGCCGCTGCGCAATTCCGGCCCCACGTCCCAGGTGGAACGCAGCGCGATGCCCACACCGGCCAGCACCGCCTCGCGCACCACCTCGTTGGAATTGGTGCGCAAAGGCGAATAAACGCGCTGGATCACCGGCCCGTCCGGCCCTTCCAGCCGCCAGGGGTCCTGCCCATGGGTGGCGAGCAAGGTGTGGTCGGCAAGATCGGCAAAGCTTTCCGGCACGCCGGCGCTTTCGAGATAGGCGGGGCTCGCGCACAGCACCCGGTGCACCGGCGCCAGGCGGCGGGCGACCAGGCTGGAATCGTTCAGGTCGGCGATGCGCACCGCGATGTCGAAGCCATCCCCGACGATGTCCACGAACGCGTCGGAGAGTTCAAGATCAATGGTCAGGTCGGGATTGGCGGACAGCAGCGGCCCGAGATGGGGCGCGATATGCATGCGGCCGAACGAGGTGGGCGCCGACACCCGCAGCAGCCCGCGCGCCTCGGTGGAGCGGCGCGACAATTGGGTTTCCGCTTCCTCGATCGAGGCGAGGATCGCCACCACACGTTCGTAGAAGCCTTGCCCCGCCTCGGTCAGGGTCACCTTGCGGGTGGTGCGCTGGAACAGGCGCGCGCCCAGCCGATCCTCCAGCCGCTGCACCCGTTTGGAGACCACCGGCGGGGAGAGCCCCAATTCGCGCCCGGCGGCGGAGAGGCTGCCCGCGGTGACGATGCGGGCGAAGATCTCCAGATCCCCGAGATTGCCGATCATGGGCCGGGATTCGGCCGTGGGGCGGCGGGCCTGGCCCGGGCGGCTGGGAGGGCGGCGAATTGTTTCCATTGCTGGTTTCATTTTAGCCGCAACGGAAATAATCCGCGACCGCTTTTCACTGCAAACCGATTATAGTGGTAAAAAAAGGAAACGGTTCAAGGGATGCCGCAATGACGAGCCTCAGGCTTCCGGCAGCGGACGAGACGACCCTCGCCAATCGCGAGAAGATCATCGCCGATCTGCGCACCATCGTGCCCGGCGAAGGCGTGATCGCGCATGAAAAGGAAATGCGCCCCTACGAATCCGACGGGGTGACCGCCTATAAGAATTTGCCGCTCGTGGTGGTGCTGCCCAGCACCACCGAGCAGGTGGCGCGTGTGCTGAAATATTGCCACGACAACAATGTCCGCGTGGTGCCGCGCGGGGCTGGCACGTCGCTCTCCGGCGGCGCCTTGCCGCTCCAGGACGGCGTGCTGCTCGCCATGGGCAAGTTCAACAAGGTGCTGGACATCGACTTCGCCAATCGCTGCGCCGTGGTGCAGCCGGGGGTGACCAATCTCGGCATCACCCGCGCGGTGGAGCACGAGGGCTTCTATTACGCGCCGGACCCCTCCTCGCAGATCGCCTGCACCATCGGCGGCAATGTGGGCGAGAATTCCGGCGGCGTGCATTGCCTCAAATACGGGCTCACCACCAACAATGTGCTGGGCGTGGAGCTGGTGCTCATCACCGGCGAGATTGTGCGCCTCGGCGGCAAGCATCTCGATCCCGGCGCGCTGGACCTCCTTGGCGTCATCGTCGGCTCCGAGGGGCTGCTGGGCGTCGTCACCGAGGTCACGGTGCGCCTGCTGAAGAAGCCGGATACGGCGCGCGCCGTGCTGGTGGGCTTTCCCACCTCGGAGGATGCGGGCGAGTGCGTGGCGCGCATCATCAGCGCCGGCATCATTCCCGGCGGCATCGAGATGATGGACCGCGACGCCATCGCCGCCGCGGAAGCCTTCGTGAACGTGGGCTATCCGCTGGATGTGGAAGCCCTGCTGATCGTCGAGCTGGACGGGCCGGAGGCGGAGTGTGCGCATCTGCTGGAGGAGGTCGCCGCCATCGCCAAGGGCTGCAACGCCTCCACCCTGCGCGTCTCGCAAACCGAGGATGAGCGGCTCGGCTTCTGGGCGGGGCGCAAGGCCGCGTTCCCGGCGGTGGGGCGGCTCTCGCCGGACTATCTGTGCATGGACGGCACCATTCCGCGCCGGCAATTGCCGCTCGTGCTCTCGCGCATGCGGGAGATGTCGGCGCAATACGGCCTGCGGGTGGCGAACGTATTCCATGCCGGCGACGGCAATCTCCACCCGCTCATTCTCTATGATGCGAACAAGCCGGGCGAATTGGACGCGGCGGAATCCTTCGGGTCCGACATCCTGCGCCTGTGCGTGGAAGTGGGCGGCGTGCTCACCGGCGAGCATGGCGTGGGCGTGGAAAAGCGCGATCTCATGCCGACCATGTTCAACGCGGTGGACCTCGCCCACCAGCAGCGCCTGAAATGCGCCTTCGACGACCAGAACCTGCTCAATCCCGGAAAGGTGTTCCCCACGCTCCAGCGCTGCGCCGAGCTCGGCCGCATGCATGTGAGCGGGGGGCAGGTGCCGTTTCCCGACATTCCCCGTTTCTGAGCGGCCGTCACGGCCAGGAATCCGCATGTCCGATATCGTGAAAGTCCAGGACGAGGCGCAGATCGCCGAGGCGGTGCTTGCGGCGCTTGGCGCGAACAAGACGCTGGAGGTGGTCGGCCATGGCTCCAAGCGCGGCCTCGGCCGGGCGAGCCAGACCGACCGCACGCTCGATGTGTCCGCCGTGCGGGGCGTCACCCTCTACGAGCCGGGGGAATTGGTGCTCTCCGCCCGCGCCGGCACGCCGGTGGCGCAGATCGAGACCATGCTGGCCGAGAATGGGCAGATGATGGCGTTCGAGCCCATCGACTACGGCCCGCTGCTCGGCGGCCCCGCCGGGGCGGGAAGCATCGGCGGCGTGTTCGCGTGCAATCTCTCCGGTCCCCGCCGGATCAGCCACGGCGCGGCGCGCGACCATGCGCTGGGCGCACGCGCGGTCTCCGGGCGTGGCGAGGTGTTCAAATCCGGCGGCCGGGTGGTGAAGAACGTCACCGGCTACGACCTGCCGCGCCTGCTCGCCGGCTCCTACGGCACGCTCGGCGTGCTCAGCGAAGTGACGCTGAAGGTCATTCCGCGCCCGCCGACACAGGAAACTTTGATCGTGTTCGGCCTCGACGCGGATTCGAGCGCGCGCGCCATGAGCGCCGCTATGGGCTCCTCCTGCGAGGTTTCGGCGGCGGCCGCCGTGCCGGCCGCTTTGGCCTCGCGCCTGCCGCAGCTCGAAACCGATCGTTCGGTGGTGGCCCTGCGCCTGGAAGGGTTCGAACCCTCGGTGAAGGCGCGGCGCGCCATGCTGATCCGGGTGCTGATGCCGTTCGGCGGGGTCGAAGTGTTGGAGGCGGAGGCCTCTGCCGCGCTCTGGGCGGGCGTGCGCGACGTGCAGCCGTTCACGCAGACGCGGGATCGGGCGGTGTGGCGCATTTCCACAACGCCCATGGCCGGGCCGCATCTTGCCGCCGAGCTCGCGACAGCGCTGAACGCCGAGGCGTTCTGCGATTGGGCGGGCGGGCTGGTCTGGGTGCAGATGCCCGACGCGCTGCCGCAGGCGGAGGCCGTGCGCGCGCGCCTCGCGCCCCATGGCGGCCACGCGACCCTGGTGCGGGCCGATGCGGCGCAGCGCGCGGGCGCGGTGTTCCAGCCGCTCGAAACCGCCCACGCGGCCCTGAGCCAGCGGGTGAAGGCGAGCTTCGATCCCAAGGGCCTGCTCAACCCCGGCCGCATGTATGCGGGGGCATGAGATGGGTGCGCGCATTCAGTGCGAGGGGGATCTCATTTTCGCAGCTTCGGGGCCTGCGACGCGATACCCCCCTCCCAACCCTCCCCCGCAAGGGGGGAGGGCTTTGGTTCGGGATTGCGGGAGACGGCCGATGGCTGAGAACAACACGCTCCCTCCCCCCTTGCGGGGGAGGGCAGGGGGGGGGGTGCCCCGTCCCGCAGGAGGGAGGGGGGTGCCCCTTCCCGCACCGAGGGCGATGTCCCGTCCCGCAGAACCACATTCCGCCGCTAAGGCCAAGCACCCATGCAAACCAATTTCTCCCTCGCGCAGCTGGCCGATCCGCACATCGTGGAAGCGGACAAGATCCTGCGGGCGTGCGTCCATTGCGGCTTCTGCACCGCCACCTGCCCGACCTATGCCCTGCTGGGCGACGAGCTCGACAGCCCGCGCGGGCGCATCTATCTTATCAAGGACATGCTGGAGAACGCGCGGCCGGCGAGCGAGGAGGTGGTCAAGCATGTGGACCGCTGCCTCTCCTGCCTCTCCTGCATGACCACCTGCCCCTCGGGCGTGCATTACATGCACTTGGTGGATCATGCCCGCGACCATATCGAGCAGACCTACAAGCGCCCATTTTTCGACCGGCTGAACCGCGCTTTGCTGGCGGCGGTGCTGCCCTATCGCAACCGCTTCCGCCTGGCTTTGCTCGGCGCGGCCATCGCCAAGCCGCTGGCGCCCGTGTTTCATGCCATCAAGCCGCTGCGGCCGCTGGCGGCCATGCTGCGCCTCGCCCCCGGCCTGCCGCACGGGCCGGCGCACAGCACCATGCCCGGCGTGTTCCCGGCGCAGGGGCCGCGTCACAAGCGCGTGGCGCTGCTCGGCGGCTGCGCCCAGCCGGTGCTGCGCCCGGAGATCGACGAAGCGGCCATGCGCCTGCTCAACCGCTTCGGGGTCGAGGTGGTGCGCACGAAGGGCGAGGGCTGCTGCGGCTCGCTGGTGCATCACATGGGCCGCGAAGAGCAGGCGCTCGCGCTCGCCCGCGCCAATGTGGATGCCTGGACCGCCGAGATCGAGGGCGAGGGGCTGGATGCCATCCTGATGACCGTGTCCGGCTGCGGCACCACCATCAAGGATTATGGCTACATGCTGCGGCTCGACCCCGTTTATGCGGAGAAGGCGGCGAAGGTCTCGGCGCTGGCCATGGACATTTCCCAGTTCGCCGCGACGCTCCATCTGCCGGCCGCCATGGCGCCCATGGAACACCGCGTGGCTTATCATGCCGCCTGCTCGCTCCAGCACGGGCAGAAAATCAAGGGGCCGCCGGTGCAGATGCTGCGCCATGTCGGCTTCGATGTGGCCGAGCCGTTCGAAAGCCACATCTGCTGCGGCTCGGCGGGCACCTACAACATGCTCCAGAGCGAGCTGGCCGGGCAGTTGCGCGACCGCAAGGTCGCCCATCTGGAGAAGCTGGCGCCGCAGATCATCGCCACCGGCAATATCGGCTGCATGACGCAGATCGGCAGCGGCACCGATATTCCGGTGGTGCATACGGTGGAATTGCTGGACTGGGCGACCGGCGGCCCGGTGCCGGGGCCGCTGGCACGGGCGGGCCTCGGGGCGGCGCGGGCGGCCTGAACCGCGCCTCGCGCGCCACTCTTGCCGTCCCAGCGAAGCACTCTTGCCCCACCGGCGCTTAGACTTCCGTATCGCCCGGCATATGTGCGCACGGCGCGATGGGTTAAACCCATGGCGCCGGCGCGCACGCCGTGCCCCGCAGAGAGAGACCTCATGTCGCCCATGTTCGACCTCTCCCTTTACCTGGTCACCGATCCCGCCCAGACCGCCGCGCGCGGGCTGCTGGCAACCGTCGAACAGGCGGTGCGAGGGGGTGTCACCATCGTGCAATTGCGCGACCCGCACGCCAAGGGCCGGGCCCTGGTGGAGCAGGCGCGCGCGCTGAAGGCGCTGCTGTCGCCCCACGGCATTCCCCTCATCATCAACGACCGGGTCGACGTGGCGCTCGCCGCCAATGCCGACGGCGTGCATCTCGGCCAGGATGATATCGACCCCGCCGCCGCACGCGCCGTGCTCGGGGCGGGGCGCATCCTTGGCCTCTCGGTGGGTTCGCCAGAGGAGCTCGCCGCGTCCGATCTCTCGGGGGTGGATTATGTCGGCGTGGGTCCGGTGAACGCCACCGGCACCAAGGGCGATGCGGGCGGCGCCATCGGGATTGCCGGTCTTGCGGCCTTGCGCGCCCGGATCACTCTGCCCCTGGTGGGCATCGGCGGCATTGATGCGGCAAACGCGGGCGCCGTGATCGCGGCGGGGGCGGACGGCGTCGCCGTGGTCTCCGCTTTGTGTAAGGCCGATGATGTCGCCGCCGCCGCGCGCGCGCTGACGGCGATCATCGCCGCCGCGCGGGCCTGAGACTTTTCCCGCCGGACCGCGCTTCAGGCGCGCCGGCGGCGTTCCCGTTCCGGGACAGCTGTTTTGTTTCGTTCCCATAGGAGACCGACATCATGTCGACCCCCACTTTGCCTACCGGCCTTGTCATCACCGGCGCGCTCGGCCCGCGCTATGAGGAGATCCTCACCCCCGAGGCGCTCGCCTTCGTCGCCGAGCTGCAGCGCAATTTCAACGCGACGCGCCTGTCCCTGCTGGAGGCCCGCACGGCCCGGCAGGCCCGTTTCGATGCCGGCGAATTGCCGGATTTCCTCCCCGAGACCGAAGGCGTGCGCGCCGCCGACTGGCGCATCGCGCCGCTGCCGCAGGACCTGTTGGACCGGCGCGTCGAGATCACCGGGCCGGTGGACCGCAAGATGATCGTCAATGCGCTGAATTCCGGCGCCAAGGTGTTCATGGCGGATTTCGAGGATGCCTCCTCACCCTTCTGGTCCAACATGATCGAGGGCCAGATCAATCTGAAGGATCGCTGGGCCGGCGCCATCGACTTCCACGACCCGTCCAACGGCAAGGACTATAAGCTCGGCGGGACCCCGGCGGTGCTGATCATCCGCCCGCGCGGCTGGCATCTGCCGGAGGCCCATGTGGAGGTGGACGGCGCGCCGGTCTCCGGCGCCCTGTTCGATTTCGGCCTCTATGCCTTCCACAATGCCAAGGCGGCGCTGGCGCAGGGCTCCGGCCCCTATTTCTATCTCCCCAAGACCGAAAGCCATCTCGAAGCGCGGCTGTGGAACGAGGTATTCTCGTTCGCCGAGGCGCGCATCGGCCTGCCGGCCAATTGCATCAAGGCCACGGTGCTGATCGAGACCCTGCCGGCGGTGTTCGAGATGGACGAGATCCTCTACGAGCTGCGCGACCATGTGGCCGGGCTGAACATTGGCCGCTGGGACTACATCTTCTCCTTCATCAAGCGGCTCGGGAAGAATGCCCGCTTCCTGACCCCCGACCGGGGCCGCATGGTGATGAGCGAGGCCTTCCTCAAAGCCTATGGCGCGCTGCTGGTGAAGACCTGCCATCGGCGCGGCGCGTTCGCCATGGGCGGCATGGCGGCGCAGATTCCGGTGAAGGGCGATGCCGCCGCCAACACCGCCGCCTTCGCCAAGGTGCAGGCGGACAAGGAGCGCGAGGCCGGCGAGGGCTGCGACGGCACGTGGGTCGCCCATCCCGATCTGGTGAAGGTGGCGCAGGAGGTGTTCGACCGCCTGATGCCCACGCCCAACCAGCTCCAGCGCATGCGGCAGGACGTGAGCGTTGCCCGCGACGACCTGCTGGTGATGCACCAGGGCGCGCGCACCGAAGCCGGGCTGCGGGAGAATATCCGCGTCGGCGTACAATATATCGAAGCCTGGCTGCGGGGACGCGGGGCGGTGCCGCTCTACAACCTGATGGAGGATGCCGCGACCGCCGAAATCAGCCGCGCGCAGATCTGGCAATGGATCTACCTCGGCGCAACGCTGGAGGACGGCCGCACGGTGACGGGCGATCTGTTCACCGCGCTGCTGGACGATGAAATGGCCAAGCTGCGCGAAACCCTCGGTCCCGACGTCTATGACAAGGGGCGTTTCCCCGAGGCGATCAAGCTGTTCTCGGACATGACCCTGGCGCCGCAGTTCGAGGAATTCCTCACTTTGCCGGCCTATAAGCTGATCGCCTGAGGGGGTGCGCCGGCCGCCCTTTGCCATAGGATCGATCGGCATTTAGGGCCTGACGCCCTTGCAGCAGAGCTGCGTCATGCACGGGCTTGTCCCGTGCATCCACGCGGCACCGCTGGCATCGACTATTCAAGGCCTGCGCAGGCGGCCCAACGTGGATGGCCGGGGCAAGCCCGGCCATGACGACCGGTGAAAGAAAGACAATCGCGCGCACCCGACGTCAGGCGCCGCGACGCTGCACCTCGCCGCTGAATGTCGATTGGTCCTAGCGCGGGGGCGGCTGGCTCGACCTTACGTAAGGTTACAAAAAATTCATGGGCGACGGCCCTTCTTCCGCCGCCTGGTCCGCCTCATATGCAAGTCGGTCAACAACCGGAGGCGGAGATGACTCCCGAGGAACGTGCGCTTATTGACGGCCTGTTCGATCGCATGCGCGGCCTGGAGGGCCAGCCGCGCGATCGCGAGGCTGAAGCGCTGATCGCCCAGCGTCTGGCCGAACTGCCCCATGCGACCTATGCCCTGGCGCAGACCGTGCTGGTGCAGGAGCATGCGCTGACCCAGGCCTCCGCCCGCATCCAGGAGCTGGAGCAGCAGGTCCGCGAGGCCGCAGCTCCCCCGCAGCAGGAAAGCACCAGCTTCCTCGGCGGCCTGTTCGGCGGCGGCCGCACCTCGGTGCCCACCGCAGGCGCGCGTCCCGCCGCCGGGGCGCCTCCCTCCGCATTCCCCTCCGCCCCCATGGGCCTGCCCCCGCAGGTGAATGGCGCGGGGCAGCCCAATTCCGGGGCGTGGGGCCAACAGAATACCGCCCAGCAGGGCTATGGCCAGCCGGGCGGCTATCCCCCGCAGGGTGGCTATCCCCAGCAAGGTGGTCCTTGGGGCGGCCAGCAGCGCGGCTTCGGCGGCGGTGGTGGTGGCTTCGGCGGCGGCGGCTTCCTTCAGGGCGCGCTTGCGACCGCGGCGGGCGTTGCCGGTGGCGCGCTTCTGTTCGACGGGATCAAGGGCCTGATGTCCGGTGGCACCGGTCCCGTCGCCCAGCAGGCGGCGGCGCTCGAAACGCCGAAGGAAACCCCGGCGGCTGATAGCGGCAACCTCGGCACGGAGGCGCAGACCGCCCTTGGCGGCGATCCGGGCGCCTCCCAGGACGGAAGCTGGGACACCGCCGACGCGCAGGATGCCGGCTATGACACCGGCGACGACGGTGGCTGGAGCGACGGCGGCTCGGACGATTCCTGGGCCTGACCGTTCGCGCAACGACGCTTCTCAAGACCCCGCGGCGCTGCCGCGGGGTTTTTTATGGCCGTGAGGTTTTATCGCCCTCAATCACCCAGGCAGGCGTGCGCCGCGATGCGATAGGTACGCGCCGCGCCCAGCATGTGGGCCTCGTAGCGCTCGCCGAACAGGCTCGACACCGCCGGGTGGCGCACGTTCAGCCCGCCGGCGAGGCTGCCCAGGGCGGGCAGCACCATGCGCATGCCGTCGGTGGCGAAGCAGCGCCGGCGGATCGAGCGTCCGCGCTGCACCAGCCGGGCGACCGGATGCAGATGCCCCGCCACTTCCCCCGCCACCGTGCCGGGCAGCGGCTCGTGGCGGAAGGTGAGCGGGCCGATGCGGATCTCGCGCGCCCACTCCCCTTCAAGCAGGGCATTGGGCTCGGGATCATGATTGCCGGCGATCCAGATGAAGCTACGCCCCCGCTGGAGCGCCGCGAGGCGCTCTCGGGTGTGCGGCGCGATGCGCTCCTGCGCCCAGCGGTCATGCAGCGTGTCGCCGAGCGCGAGGATAAGGGCGGGCGCCCAGCGGTCGACCAGGGCTTCCAGCCGGGCGAGCGTGTCCGCGCTGTCGTAGGGCGGCAGCATCTGGCCGCGCCGGGCGAAGGCGGAGGCCTTTTCCAGATGCAAATCCGCCACCGCCAGCACCCGGCGTTCCGGCCAGGCGAGCGCGCCACAGGGATCCAGCACCATGTCCGCGCCGGCGAGGCCGACGAACGAAGGGGGAACAGAATCAGCGCGCGCGAGCATGCTGCGATATTGCCGATCGCGCGCGCGGGGGCAAGCGGGGCGCGGCGCACCCACGCCAATGGCATCCGGCGCTATTTCTTCCCCAGCGCGCTGCGCTTCACCTGACGCACCGCAGCAAGCTGCCCCTCCAGCACGCGGATCGCGTCCTGTTCGCTGTCGCTGAGATTGTCCAGGGGCACATGCTTCAGCAGGATTTCCAGCACGTCGCCGATGCGGCCGAGTTGGCGGCCATAGCTGCCGACCTCGTCGAGGATCGCCTGCTCCACTTCCGGGTGCGGGGTCAGGCCGAGATCTATGTTGAACAGGCCGAACTGTGCGTTCCGCAGATCGAATGACCACGGGTTGATCTGCTGCCACAATTCCTTCGGCGCCAGCGAGACCTTGAATGCATTTGCCATGTCGCCCTCCCTCCGACGATCAGGCTAGGTCCGCGCCACCCGGTTGACTAGCGTTAAAGTTGTGCAGATGGTGCCGCGCGATCACCCCATCGCCTCGCGCACCAGATCCTCCTCCGCCTCCGCCAACAGCGCCTCGGAGGCGTCCCCGCCCACGCTCTCGCGGCCGATCTCCAGCAACACCGGCACCGACAGGGGAGAGACATGATCCAGCGGCTGGTGCGCGATGCGGCCCTTGATGCGGGCGAGCATGTCGCCCAGCCGGCGCACGTCCAGGAGGCCGGTGGCGGCATCGGCGCGCGCGGCGCGCAACAGGATATGGTCCGGTTGGTGGCGGCGTAGCACGTCGTAAATCAGGTCGGTGGAGAAGGTGACCTGCCGGCCGGTCTTCTCCTTGCCGGGGAAGCGCCGCTCGATCAGCCCGGCGATGACTGCGCAATAGCGGAACGTGCGCTTCATGAGGGCGCTTTCGGCAAGCCAGGCTTCCAGGTCGTCGCCCAGCATGTCCTGGTCGAACAGATCGTCCAGCGAAAGACGGCCCTGCTTCACCGCGAGGCTCATGTCGGACACCGCATAGACGGCGAGCGCGTAATCATTGGCGACGAAGCCGAGCGGATTGAGCCCCGCACGCTCCAGGCGGCGGGTCAGCAGCATGCCGAGCGTCTGGTGGGCCAGCCGCCCCTCGAACGGATAGGCGACGAGATAATGCCGCCCGCGATTCTCGAACGTCTCCACCAGCAGGTCGAACCGCCCCGGCAGGCGCGAGCGCTGGCGTTGCAGGTTCAGCCAGTCGCGCACCTGGGCGGGCAGCGTCTTCCAGCGCGCGGGCGCGGCGAGCAATGCCCGCACGCCCGCGGCAAGGAAGGTGGAGAGCGGAAACTTGCCCCCGGCATAGGCCGGCACGCGCGGCGAGGTGGCGGTGGAGCGCGAGACATAGACCTCGTCCTCCACCATGGCCTCGTAGCGCAGGATCTCGCCGGCGAACACGAAGGTGTCGCCCGGGACCATGGTCTCGACGAAATATTCCTCCACCTCGCCCAGCATCCGCCCGCCGAACCGCACCCGCCCGGCGAGCCCGGTCTTGGAGGCGCCGCGCGCCGAGACCAGGCGCACTTTGAGCATGGTGGCTTCCACGATGGTGCCGACATTCATGCGATAGGTCTGCGCGATCATGGGGTTGGAGACGCGCCAGAGGCCGTCCTTGGTCTTGCGGATCTTGGCGAAGCGCTCGTAGGCGCGCAGCGCGTAGCCGCCGGTGGCGACGAAATCCACCGTCGCGTCGAAATCCTCCCGCGGGAGCGCGCGATAGGGCGCGGCGGAGCGCACCTCGTCATAAAGCGCGTCGGCGGAAAACGGCGCCGCGCAAGCCATGCCGAGAATATGCTGGGCCAGCACGTCGAGCGCGCCGGTGCGCTCGGGCGGCGTGTCCTGTCCGCCCGCCTTCACCGCCTCCAGGGCCGCGCGGCATTCCAGCACCTCGAAGCGGTTGGCCGGCACGAGAACGGCCTTGGAGGGCTCGTCCAGCCGATGGTTGGCGCGGCCGATGCGCTGCATGAGCCGCGAGGAGCCCTTTGGCGCGCCGATATTCACCACTTGGTCCACATCGCCCCAGTCGATGCCGAGATCGAGCGAGGAGGTGCACACCACGCCCTTCAATTTTCCCGCCGCCATGGCCGCTTCCACCCGCCGGCGCTGCTCCACGTCGAGCGAGCCGTGATGGAGCGCGATCGGCAGGTTGAGGTCGTTCATGCGCCAGAGTTCCTGGAACAGGAATTCCGCCTGCCAGCGGGTATTGACGAACACCAGCGTGGTCTTGTGCGCGGCGATGAGGCCATAGACCTCCGGCAGGGCATGGAGCGCGGTGTGGCTCGCCCAGGGCATGACCGCGAGGCTCTCCAGCATGGAGAGGTCGGGCGCCGCGCCGCCCTGGGCGATCACGAGGTCGGCAAGGGCCTCCCCCGCGCCCGCCTCCTCGGCGTCGGGGGCGCCCGGATGCTGGCCCACGAGGTAGCGGCGCAGATCGTCCGGCTCGGCCACGGTGGCGGAAAGGCCGACGCCCTGGAGCCCCGGCGCGATGCTCCGCAGCCGCGCAAGGCCGAGCGCGAGCAGGTCGCCCCGCTTGGAGGTGACCAGGGCGTGCAATTCGTCCAGCACCACCCGCTTCAGGCCGGAGAAGAGATATTCCGCGTCCTTCGAGGCGAGCAGCAAGGCGATCTGCTCCGGCGTGGTGAGCAGGATGTCCGGCGGATCGCGGCGCTGGCGCTGGCGGCGCGAGGCGGGGGTATCGCCGGTGCGGGTCTCCACGCGGATCGGCAGGCCCATCTCGGCGATGGGCGTTTCCAGATTGCGGGCGATATCCACCGCCAGCGCCTTCAGCGGGGAGATATAAAGCGTGTGCAGCGGCGATTGGCGTGGCGGCGGGACGCGACCGGCGCGGGGCGGGGCGGGCGTGCCGTCAGCCGTCTCCGCCTTTTTCGCCGCCTTGGCCCGCGCGCGCGCGTCGGTGCTGCGCGCTTCGCTCAGTTCCACCAGCGTGGGCAGGAAGCCCGCCAGGGTTTTGCCGGCGCCGGTGGGCGCGATCAGCAGGGTGGAGCGGCCCGCCCGCGCCGAGGCAAGCAGATCCAGCTGATGCGCGCGCGGCTCCCAGCCCCGGGTCGCGAACCAGTCTTGAAACAGCTTCGGCAGCGCGTGGGCGCGCCTGTGGGCGAGGGTCGACACGCAGGGAAGATAAGGCGCGTTCTCCCTTTGTGCCATGGGTTGGCGGGTATTGGCGGCAAAAGGCTGGGACGGTGCGCCGCGGCAATTCCGATGCGGCGTTGCCGGCGATTAATCGCGCGTCAACCAAGCTGTCGCATGGTGGCGACACCGTTCCCGCCCCCGGAGTCCCGCCTCATGATGTCGCGCGCCGACCGCACCGTGCTCAGCGAATGGTGGTGGACGGTGGACCGCCTGCTGCTCGGCACGCTGTTCACCCTCATCATCATCGGCATTGTGCTGTGCCTCGCCGCCAGCCCGCCGGTCGCGGCGCGCCTGGGCATTGCCGATCCGTTTCATTTCGTGAACCGACAGGTCCTCTTCCTGATTCCGGCGATCGCCGTGATGCTGTTCACCTCCTTCCTGTCGCCGCGCACCATCCGGCGGGTGTGCATCGTGGTGTTTCTGATCTGCCTGGTGCTGCTGTTCGCGACCCTGGTGATCGGGCCCGAGGTGAAGGGCGCCCGGCGCTGGCTGAACATCGGCCCGATCACGGTTCAGCCGTCCGAATTCCTCAAGCCGGCGTTCGTGGTGCTGGCCGCCTGGCTGTTTTCCGAAAGCAGCAAGCGGCCCGAGATGCCGGCCCAGCTGCTCGCGATCGGGCTTCTTTGCAGCGTGATGCTGCCCTTGGTGCTGCAACCCGATTTCGGCCAGACCATGCTGGTGGTGATGGTGTGGGGCGCGCTGTTCTTCCTCGCCGGCCTGCGCTGGATCTGGATGGTGGGGCTCATCGGCTTCGGCGTCGGCGGGGCCGTGCTCGCCTATCATGTCGTGCCCCACGTGCAGAAGCGCATCGACCGCTTCCTCGATCCCGCCTCCGGCGACACCTATCAGATCGATACCGCGCTCGAGAGCTTCCGCCATGGCGGCTGGTTCGGCCAGGGGCCGGGCGAGGGCACGGTGAAACGCATCCTGCCGGACGGCCACACGGATTTCGTGTTCGCGGTGGCGGCGGAGGAGTTCGGCATCATCCTGTGCCTGATCCTGCTGTCCCTGTTCGCCTTCGTGATCCTGCGCAGCCTCACCCGCGCGCTCGACGAGCAAGACCCGTTCGCCCGCTTCGCCGCCACCGGGCTGGCGCTGCTGTTCGGGCTCCAGGCCTCCATCAACATGGCGGTGAACGTGCATCTGATGCCCGCCAAGGGCATGACGCTGCCGTTCATTTCCTATGGCGGGTCCTCGCTGATCTCGCTCGCCTTCGGCATGGGCATGCTGCTCGCCCTCTCCCGGCGACGACCGGGCGCGGCCGCGTTGGCGGCGCTCAGCGAACCGGTCGCGGAACCGCAGGGGCATCAGGCGACGGTATGAGCAAACCATTGATCCTGTTGGCTGCCGGGGGAACCGGCGGCCATTTGTTTCCCGCCGAAGCGCTCGCCCATGTGCTGCGGCGGCGGGGATATGATGTCGATCTTGTCACCGACAGCCGGGCCGCGCGCTATGCCGGCCATTTTCCGGCGCGGGAGGTGCACGTCCTGCCGGCCGACACGGTGCGCAGCCGCTCCCCGGTGGCTTTGGCGAAAACCGTCATCACCCTGCTGCGGGGCCTGCTCAGCGGGCTGGTGCTGATGCGGCGGCTGAAGCCGGCCGTGGTGGTGGGCTTCGGCGGCTATCCGACCTTGCCGCCCGTGCTTTCGGCGACCTTTTCCGGCATCCCGAGCCTCATTCATGAGGCAAACGGCGTGCTCGGGCGGGCGAACCGCCTGCTGGCGGCGCGGGTGAGCGCAATCGCCACCGGATTTCCCGATATTCTGGCCCGCGAGGCGGAGCTGGCGCGCAAGGCGGTGTTCACCGGCAATCCCCTGCGCCCCTCGGTGCGGGAGGCTGCGGGCACGAAGTTCGACGCGCCGGAGGTAAGCAGCCCGCTGCGCCTGCTGGTGTTCGGCGGCAGCCAGGGCGCGCGCGTGATGGCGGACGTGGTGCCGCAGGCGGTGGCGCGGCTGAACGGCGATCTGCGCGCCCGTCTGTCGATCGTGCAGCAGGCCCGCGAAGAGGATCTCGACCGGGTGCGCAAGGCCTATCTCGACGTGCGCGTCCAGGCGGACGTCGCGCCCTTCTTCGATGATCTGCCGGCGCGCATGGCGGGCGCCCATCTGGTGATTGCCCGCTCGGGCGCGTCCACGGTGGCGGAACTTGCGGCCATCGGGCGCCCCGCCATCCTCGTGCCGCTGCCGAATGCGCTGGACCAGGACCAGGCGGCCAACGCCAGATCCCTGGAACAGATCGGTGCCGCCCAGGTGATGGCGCAGACGACATTCACGCCCGAACGGCTCGCCACGGCGCTTTCCACCTTCGGCGCCGACCCGCGCGCATTGACGAACATGGCGCAAGCGGCCAGAAGCGCCGGCAGGCTCGACGCCGCCGAACATCTGGCCGACGTGGTCGTGCACCTGGCAGGGGGGGCGCCCATCGCCACCTATCGAGGACACCAAGAATGAAGCTTCCGCAGGCGCTCGGCTCCATCCACTTCATCGGCATCGGCGGCATCGGCATGAGCGGCATCGCCGAGGTGCTGCACAATCTGGGCTATCAGGTGCAGGGCTCGGATGTGGCGGAGAACGCCAATGTGAAGCGCCTGCGCGACGAGGGCATCAAGGTCGAGGTCGGCCATCGCGCCGAAAATGTGGACCATGCCGACGTGGTGGTGGTCTCCTCCGCCATCAAGCGCGACAACCCCGAATTGCAGGCCGCGCGCGCCAAGCGCCTGCCGGTGGTGCGGCGCGCGGAGATGCTCGCCGAGCTGATGCGGCTGAAGAGCTGCGTCGCCATCGCCGGCACCCATGGCAAGACCACCACCACCTCTTTGGTCGCGACCCTGCTGGACGCGGGCGCCATGGACCCCACCGTGATCAACGGTGGCATCATCAATGCCTATGGCACCAACGCCCGCCTCGGCGCCGGCGAATGGATGGTGGTGGAAGCCGACGAAAGCGACGGCACCTTCCTGAAGCTGCCGGCGGAAGTCGCCATCGTCACCAATATCGACCCCGAGCACCTCGATCATTTCAAGACCTTCGACAAGGTGCAGGAGGCGTTCAAGGCGTTCGTGGAAAATGTGCCGTTCTACGGCTTCGCGGTCATGTGCATCGACCATCCGGTGGTGCAGGCGCTGGTCGGCCGCATCGAGGACCGGCGCATCATCACCTATGGCGAGAACCCGCAGGCCGACGTGCGGCTGGTGAATGTGGATCTCAAGGGCGGCGTGACGAAGTTCGACGTCCTGTTCCGCGACCGCAGCGGCGAGACCCGGAACCGTATCGAGGGCTTCCGCCTGCCCATGCCGGGCCGCCACAATGCGCTGAACGCCACCGCCGCGATCGCCGTGGCGCGCGAACTGGGGGTGCCGGACGCGCGCATCCTGGAGGCGATTTCCCAATTCGGCGGCGTGAAGCGGCGCTTCACGCGGACCGGTGAATGGAACGGCGTCGCCATATTCGATGATTACGGCCACCACCCGGTGGAAATCGCCGCGGTGCTGCGCGCGGCGCGCGCCGCGAGCGAGGGACAGGTAATCGCGGTGGTGCAACCGCACCGCTATTCCCGCCTCGCTTCCCTGTTCGACGATTTTTCCACCTGTTTCAACGACGCCGACCATGTGATCGTCGCGCCGGTCTATGCGGCGGGCGAAACCCCGATCGCCGGGGCGGACCGGGACCATCTGGTGCAGGGGCTGCGCGCCCACGGCCATCGCAGCGTCACCGCGCTGGAAGGTCCCGAAGCGTTGGCGGGCATCGTCAAGGGCCTCGCCAGGCCCGGCGACTATGTGATCTGCCTTGGAGCCGGCACAATCACGCAATGGGCCTATGCACTGCCCGGCGAGCTGGAAGCCCTCGCGCCGGGGGGTGGCTGAGCCGCAGGCGTTGCGCTGAGCGGTAGGACCGGATAGGCAAGCGGCGTTCACGCCCCACCGCCCGTCCGGAGACGAAGATGAACCGCACGCTCTGGATCGCGGTCGGCAGCGTATTTCTCGGCATCGTGGTGCTGGCGCTCAAGAGCGCGGCCTATTGGGTGACCGGCTCGATCGCTTTGCTGTCCGATGCCCTGGAAAGCATCATCAACGTTGCGGCGGCGCTCGCCGCTTTGGTGGCACTGAAGATCAGTGCCCGCCCGGCAGACGACAATCATCCCTTCGGGCATCACAAGGCGGAATATATCTCCGCCGTGCTTGAAGGGGTGCTGATCGTGGTCGCGGCGGGCTCGATCCTGCGGGAGGCCTATTTCGGCTTCCTCGACCCGCGCTTTCCCGAACAGCCGCTGAACGGCATGCTGCTGAACGGCGGCGCGACCATCCTCAACGCCATCTGGTGCGTGGTGCTGCTGCGCTTCGGCCGGGCCCTGCGCTCGCCCGCCCTGGTGGCGGACGGCAAGCATCTGATGAGCGATGTCGTCACCTCGGTGGGGGTCCTGGCGGGCTTCGTGCTGGTGCCGATCACCGGCTGGCCGGTGCTGGACCCGCTGCTGGCGGCCATCGTTGCGCTCAACATCCTGTGGACCGGCTGGGGTTTGATGAAGGAATCGGTCGGTGGGCTCATGGATGCCGCCCCGCCGCCGGACGTTGTGGCCGCCATTCGCGAATTGGTCTCCACCCACGCCGACGGTGCCCTTGAGGCGCACGACCTGCGCACCCGCCATGCCGGCCGCATCACCTTCGTGGAATTCCACCTCGTCGTGCCCGGCGACATGACGGTGGCTGCCGCCCACGACATTTGCGACCGCATCGAGCGCGCGTTCGCCGAGGACATGGACCACGCCATCGTCACCATCCATGTGGAGCCCGAGGGCGAGGCGAAGCATCGCGGGGTGGTGGTGCTCTAGCTTGTCGAATATGATGGGCTTCTCGGAGTCATATTAGTTCGAGGCAGTCATGAAATTATATCGAATAACTAACAGTATTATTTGGAGGCATGAGGCTTCTTCGCTCGATTATAGTGCAAGCAGCTATCTCCCTGTTCCATCAAATGAAGATGATGTTGTGTATAATCATTTTATGGATTTTGGCGAAGGTGAAAAGGCGGGTAGTTTTAGGGTCGAGCTGAAGTGGGAGGATGTTGAGATCATCATCCGGATGTTTAGCGAAAAAAATCACCCGCAGGCGATGCTCGTTCAGCGTGCGCGCCGTCTCGCTGCTGCAGTTGATGAGTTTTCGACCCATACTGGAGGCTAACTGTTTTTGCCGCCGGTTGGCTTTCGCGCCGCGCCGTTCTAAACGCTCCCCATGTCCGCGACCTCGCTTTTTCCCGATCTCGTGCCCGAGCTGACCGCGCGCCTGCCGCAGCTGCGCGGCCGCCTCTCGGCCAATGCGTCGCTTGCCGACCTCACCTGGTTCCGGGTGGGCGGGCCGGCACAGGTGCTGTTCGTGCCGGCGGACGAGGCGGACCTCGCCTATGCGCGCGCCCATCTGCCGGCGGATATTCCGGTCACCGTCATCGGGCTGGGCTCCAACCTGATCGTGCGCGACGGCGGTGTGCCGGGCGTTGTGATCCGGCTCGGCAAGGGGTTCGGCGCGCTGAGCGTGGAGGGGACGCGGGTTCTCGCAGGCGCCGGCGTGCCCGACGTGAAGGTGGCGCGCGCGGCGGCCGATGCGGGATTGAAGGGCCTCGCCTTCCTGCGCGGCATTCCCGGCGCGGTGGGCGGCGTGCTGCGCATGAACGGCGGCGCCTATGGCGGCGAGACCAAGGATGCGCTCGTCTCCTGCCGGGCGGTGGACCGCACCGGCGCGATCCACATCCTCACCAACGCGGACATGGGCTTCACCTATCGCCACAGCGCGGCGCCGGAGGATTTCATCTTCACCCAGGCGGTGTTTGAAGGCACGCCGGGCGACGCGGCCGAAATCGCCGCCGAGATGGACCGCATCACCTCTTCCCGCGAGGCGACCCAGCCCATCAAGAGCCGCACCGGTGGCTCCACCTTCAAGAATCCACCCGGCGCCAAGGCCTGGCAATTGGTGGATGCCGCCGGCTGCCGGGGGCTGGTGGTGGGGCGGGCGCAGGTTTCGCAGATGCATACGAATTTCCTGATCAATCTCGGCGGTGCCACCGCGGCCGAGATCGAGGCGCTCGGCGAGGAGGTGCGCCGGCGGGTGCTGGAGACCTCCGGCGTGACGCTGGAGTGGGAGATCAAGCGCATCGGCATTCCCGCGCCGCTTTAGGGAATTGCAAACGCTGTGCAGCTTTAGATGACAGGCCCGTCGCCGGGCAGGGCCGAGGGACAGGCAAGATGAGCAAACACGTCGCAGTGCTGATGGGCGGGTGGTCGGCCGAGCGGGAGGTCTCCTTGCGGTCGGGCGAAGCGTGCGCCCTGGTGCTGGAGGCCGCCGGCTATCGCGTGACGCGGGTGGATGTGAAGCGCGACGTGGCCGAGGTTCTGGCCCGTCTCAACCCCGATGTCGCCCTGAACGTGCTGCACGGCTGCCCCGGCGAGGACGGCACCATGCAGGGGATTCTGGAAATCCTGCGCATTCCCTATTCCCATTCCGGCGTGCTCGCCTCGGCGCTCGCCATGGACAAGGCGCAAGCGAAGATCGTGATGGCGGCGGCCGGCGTGCCGGTGCCGTTCGGCCGGGTAGTCAGCCGGGCGGAGGCCGCGCGCGCCCATGTGATGGCGCCGCCTTATGTGCTGAAGCCGGTGGCGGAGGGATCGAGCGTCGGCGTGTTCATCGTGCGCGAGGACCAGGCCCATCCCCCGCAGGAACTGACCCGGCCCGACTGGCCCCACGGCGAAAACCTGCTGGCGGAGCGGTTCATTCCCGGTCTCGAGCTGACCTGCGCCGTCATCCGCGACGCGGCCACCGACGTGATCGAGATCGAATCCACCCAGGCTTTTTACGATTACGAATCCAAATATGCACCGGGCGGCTCAAGGCACATTCTTCCGGCCCGTATTTTACCCGAAATTTACCAACAGGCGCGGATATTTACGCTCGCGGCACACAAGGCACTCGGGTGCCGGGGCGTCTCGCGTGCTGACTTCCGATACGACGAAAATGCCGGCGAAGGCGCCGGCCTGATCTGTCTGGAGGTCAACACGCAACCCGGCATGACAGAGACCTCCCTGGTGCCCGAACTGGCAGCCCACGCGGGCATATCGTTCGGCGAGCTTGTGACATGGATGGTGGAGGACGCGTCGCTGGATCGGTAAGGGAGCGCCCGCAGGGGCAGCGCCCGGGCACGAACCCGCCTGTTTCGTCCGCCGGCCGCAAGCCGGTGCGGCCCCAGCCGATGCGCGAGCCCCCGCCGCCCAGCCGCATCGCTTTGTTCCTGCGCCGCATGACGGTGCGCCTCGGGGCCTCGCGATTCGGCCGGCGCGGCGCCGCTTTGCTCAGCCTCGCAGTGATCGGCGGCTTCACCGCCTATGGCGTGGTACTCGGCGGCCATGTGGAGGAAGCCCACGAATTTGTCGTCGACATGGGCGATGCCGCGGCCAACATCGCCGGCTTCAAGATCGCCCAGGTCAATCTCTCCGGCCAGAATCACGTCACGCCATCCGAAATCCTGGCGGCGGCCGGCATCAAGCCGACCACCTCGATCCTGTTCGTGAATGCGGATGAAACCCGCGCGCGGCTGGAATCCATGCCCTGGATCGCCAGTGCCAGCGTGCGCAAGCTCTATCCCGACCGCGTCGACATCCATGTGGTGGAGCGCGAGGCCTATGCGCTCTGGCAGATGAACGGCCAGATCAGCGTCATCGCCAAGGACGGCACCCCGATCGCTCCTTATTCCGACGATCCGCGCTATGTGAATCTGCCGATCGTGGTGGGCGAGGGGGCGCAGGAGCGCGTGGGCGAGATCGTCGATGCGCTCGCCCGCGTCCCCGCGGTGCGCGATCAGGTGCGCGCCGCCATCCTGGTGGCCGAGCGCCGCTGGACGCTGAAGCTGCGCAACGGCATCGACGTGCGCCTGCCCGAAGGCCCGGTGGACGACGCGCTGCTCCAACTCGCCGACCTCGACCGCGACAAGAAACTGCTCACCCGCGACATCACCATCGTCGACCTGCGCCTGCCCGACCGGGTGGTCGTGCGCCTGTCCGACGCTGCCGCCGATGCCCGCGCCCAGATGCTGAAGGCCCGCGCGAAGGCCAAGAAAGGAGGCGCCGCGTGAGACATCGGCTCGCACAAGGTTTCGCCCCGAAGATGCGTCCCATGCCGCCCAAGAAGAGCGGCATCATCGCGGTGCTCGATATCGGCACCAGCAAGATCGTCTGCGCCATCGCGCGTCTCAAGCCGCGCGGCGCATCCGACGTGCTGCGCCGGCGCACCCATTCCATCGACGTGCTGGGCATCGGCCATACCCGCGCCCATGGGGTGAAGGGCGGCGTGATCGTCGACATGGCGCGGGCCGAGTTGGCGATTCGCCAGGCCGTCGACATGGCGGAGCGCGCCTCCGGCGTGCAGATCGCCTCGGTGATTCTCGGCGTCTCGGGCGCGCGCCTGTCGTCCCAGCATTACGAGGCGGCGGTGCGCCTCACCGCGCCGGCGGTGGAGGAATTCGACATCCGCCGCGTGCTGGAGGCCGCCTCCACCTATGCCGTGGGCGATGGCCGGGCGGTGATGCACGCCTTGCCCGTGGGCTATTCGCTGGACGGCCGGCGCGGCATCGGCGAGCCGTGCGGCATGCTCGGGCGCGAGCTCGGCGTCGACATGCACGTGGTGACGGGCGACCTCACCTCGCTGAAGAATCTGGTGCTGTGCGTCGAGCGCTGCCACCTCGGCATCGAGGCCATGGTCGCGGCGCCCTATGCGGCGGCGCTCTCCTCGCTCACCGACGACGAGATGGAACTCGGCGTGACGCTCATCGACATGGGGGCGGGCACCACCACCTTCTCGATCGTGTCCGGCGGGCACTGCGTCTATGTGGACGGCATCGCGGTCGGCGGCCAGCACATCACCAACGATGTCGCGCGCGGCCTGCCCGCGCGGCTTGCCGACGCGGAGCGCCTGAAGGCGCTGCATGGCGCGGTGGTGGCGGTATCCTCCGACGATCACGACATGCTCTCGATCCCCGCTTTGTCGGGCGACGAGCGCGATCATCCCCATTCGGTGCCGAAATCGCGGCTGGTGACCATCGTCAAGCCGCGCGCCGAAGAAATTGTCGAACTGTTGCGCGATCGCCTCAAGGCCTCCGGGCACGGGGGCGACGCGGGCCGCCGGCTGGTGCTGACCGGCGGCGCGGCGCAATTGCAGGGCCTGCCGGACCTCATGGCGCGGGTGATCGGCCCGCAGGTGAGAATCGGCCGCCCGCTTGGGGTTTCACGCCTTCCCGAGGCCGCGCGCGGCGCGGCTTTCGCGGTGGCGGCAGGGCTTCTGGTCTATCCCCAGGTGGCGGGCCTCGAACATTTCGAACCTCGTCGCCGACAGGCGGCCGGCGCGGAGGGCGGCACATATTTTGGCCGCGTCGGGCGCTGGTTGAGGGACGGCTTTTAGAGATGGTTAACGGTATTCCCCTTAACAAAGGGGAGAGCCACGGATTCGGACGGCGTGCCGGCGCCCAGGGCGCGATGGAGTGGGAACATGACGATCAACCTTCAGATGCCTGACATTCGGGAGTTGCGGCCGCGAATCACCGTGTTCGGCTGCGGTGGCGCCGGTGGCAACGCCGTCAACAACATGATCACCGCCGGCCTCACCGGCGTTGAGTTCGTGGTCGCCAATACGGATGCGCAGGCGCTGTCGCTTTCCAAGGCCGAGCGCCTGGTGCAGATGGGCGTCGCCGTCACCGAGGGCCTCGGGGCAGGCTCGCAGCCGGAAGTCGGCCGCGCCGCCGCCGAAGAAGTCCTGGACGAGATTCGCGACCATCTGTCCGGCTCGCACATGGTGTTCATCACCGCCGGCATGGGCGGCGGTACCGGCACCGGCGCCGCTCCGGTCGTGGCCCGCGCCGCCCGCGAGCTTGGCATCCTCACGGTGGGCGTGGTGACCAAGCCCTTCCACTTCGAGGGTCAGCGCCGCATGCGCGTCGCCGAGCACGGCATCAACGAATTGCAGAAGACGGTCGACACGCTGATCGTCATCCCGAACCAGAACCTGTTCCGGGTCGCCAACGAGAAGACCACCTTCGCCGACGCCTTCGCGATGGCCGACCAGGTGCTCTATTCCGGCGTTGCCTGCATCACCGACCTGATGGTGAAGGAAGGCCTCATCAACCTCGACTTCGCCGACGTGCGCGCCGTGATGCGCGACATGGGCAAGGCGATGATGGGCACCGGCGAAGCCTCCGGCGACAAGCGCGCCATCCAGGCCGCCGAAGCCGCGATCGCCAATCCGCTGCTGGACGAGACCTCCATGCGCGGCGCCGGCGGCCTGCTGATCTCCATCACCGGCGGCAACGACATGACGCTGTTCGAGGTGGACGAAGCCGCGACCCGTATCCGCGAGGAAGTGGATCCGGACGCCAACATCATCCTCGGCGCCACGTTCGATCAGTCCCTGGACGGCATCATCCGCGTGTCGGTGGTGGCCACCGGCATCGACCCGGCCGTGATTCCCGAGCAGATCCAGTATCGCGGCGAAGCCACGCCCGACCTGCAGGGCCGCAAGATGTCCAACGCCGGCCGCGCGGCCGTGGAGCACGCCCGCGAGGCCCAGATCCGCAGCGCTGTCGCGGCGATCTCCGCCGAAGACCTGATGGCGCTCGACAATGCCGTGTCGGCTCATCCCGCCCCGCAGGCGCCGCAGCCGGCGCCGCAGCGTTCGGTTGCCATTGACGAAGTGACGATCCGCGCCGCTGCGCCGAAGCCCTCCTTCTATTCCGAGCCCGAGCCGGCGCCCGCGCCTGCCCCGGTGGAGGATGAGGAATTCGCGCCCTACATCCCGCCGCAGGCTCAGCGTCCCCGTGCGCCGCGCATGCCCCGCGTGGATGAACTGCCGATGCCCGCGCAGAACCAGATCCGCGCCCAGCGCGGCGAGCCGGCTGCCGAGCAGAAGCGCATGACCCTGCTCCAGCGCCTGGCGCATGTGGGCATGGGCCGTCGTGAAGACGAGCCCGAGGCGGCGCCCGCGCGTCGCGAACAGCCGAGCATGCGGGCTCCGGATCCGCGCGCGGCGCAGCAGAAGCCCGCCGCCCGTCCCGGCGAGCCGGTCTCGGAATTCGCCAAGCGTCCGCCGGCGCGGCCGGTGGCGGAGGTTCCAAGCCGCCATGCACCGCAGCATGGGCACGAGGAAGATCAGCTGGAGATTCCCGCCTTCCTGCGCCGCCAAGCGAACTGATTCGCCGGCCCTCAATGACACAGACTTTGCGCCAGAGAGATCCTCTCTGGCGTAAGTATTTGATAACCAAGAATTTTTTTGTGACGATCTTGGTAACAGGCGGTAAGCAAGCGTGATTTGGCGCAGCGCAACGAGCCCGCTAGGTTGACCCTCGAAGCTTGCTTAACGCCGCCGGCGCGGAATGGATCCACACACGATCCATCAAATTCGGAACCGGCGGCGGAATTAGGCAGGCGAGGTGAAACATTAGAGGCGGAAATGCGGCGGCCTTGGGCCGTGACGGTTTCCGGGGTCCATATGGCTTCCGAGATGCAGACCACCCTCGCTGGCGAAATCGCTCTTTCGGGCGTTGGCGTTCACGGGGGCATCGAAGCCTCTCTTACCCTGAAGCCCGCACCCGCAGACACCGGCATCGTCTTCGTCCGCACCTTCGCCGACCAGGCCCCCCGCAAGATGGCGGTTTCCCGCCAGTCGGTGCAGGCCACCGACCTCGCCACCGTCCTCGGCGACAAGAGCGGCGCCCTCGTTTCCACGGTGGAGCATGTGCTCTCCGCCCTGTCCGGCCTCGGCGTCGACAATGCGCAGGTGGAAGTGACTGGCCCGGAAGTTCCGATTCTCGACGGCAGCGCCGGCCCGGTGGTTGCCGCCATCGACGAAGTCGGCATCGCCGTGCTCCCCGCCCGCCGCAAATATCTCAAGGTGCTCAAGCCCATCCGCGTCGAGAACGGCGCCTCCTTCGGTGAGCTTCTGCCCTATGACGCCGGCTTCCGCCTGGAAGTGGAGATCGAGTTCGATCATTGCGGCATCGGCCGCCAGCGCTTCGCAGGCAACCTCACCCCGAACGTGTTCCGCCGCGAACTGGCCCACGCCCGCACCTTCGGCTTCCTGAAGGATGTGGAGCGCCTGCGCTCTGCCGGCTATGCCCGCGGCGCCTCGCTGGAAAACACCGTCTGCCTCGGCGAAGCCGGCATCCTCAACCCCGAGGGCCTGCGCTTCACGGACGAGTTCGTGCGCCACAAGGCGCTGGACGCGGTGGGCGATCTGGCGCTCGCCGGCCTGCCCCTGATGGCCCGCTATCGGTCCTTCCGCGGCGGCCACAAGCTGAATTTCAACGTGGTGGATGCCTTGCTGGCAGATCGCACGGCCTTCGCCGTGGTGGATGCCCCGGTTCGCGGCCGGCGCGAAGGTGCGGAACTCGCGGTTGGCGCCCCCGTCCTCGCCTACGCTCCGGAGCGCTGAGGCGCTAGGCTTGGGCGGTCGCGCGCGGCGGTGGTGCCGCGCCCTTCACTCCTTGTACATTTTACCAGCCAGCGTTCGGCGCGGCATGCGGGCGCGGCACGTTTTGCCGGCGTCCGGCGCCTTCGCATCCCGGCTCCCTTACGCCCCGTGCACCCGCCGCCGGCTTGACGTGCGCGCCCCCGCCCTTAAAAACCCTAGCGAACCGGGTCGCGGAAACGCATTTGACGTCGCTTCGCCCGCGCCCGCCACATTGCCGACTGAAAGCGCCTTTAGCCGCGTAGTCTGCGGCGTTCTGCACGGAGGCCGACGGCTTGGGATGGAACCTTCACGTGATGCGCCTTTTCACTGACGCCGCTGTCCTGCGCGCCCGGGCGGCCAGCCTGCTCGCGGTCCTCTGTCTCGCCACCGGCCTTGCCGGCTGCGCCAGCACCAAGGACGATGTCATTCCGCCCGACGAGCCGGCAGAGAAGATCTACAACGAGGGCCTCACCCTGATGCGCAAGGGTGACTATACCGCGGCCGCCAAGCGATTCGAGGATCTCGACCGCACCCATCCCTATTCGGAATGGGCCCGCAAGGCGCTGCTGATGGACACCTATGTCTATTACGAGGCCGGCAAATATGACGAGGCCATCGCGGCGGGCAAGCGCTACATAGCGCTGCATCCGGGCTCCGACGATGCCGCCTACGCCAGCTATCTCGTCGCCTCCGCGTATTTCGACAACATCCCCGACATCACCCGCGACCAGAAGGCGACGCGCCAGGCGCTCGATGCCCTGGACGATGTGATTCGCAAATATCCGAACACGGAATATGCCGCCTCCGCCAAGAAGAAGGTGGAAGTGGCGCGCGACCAGCTGGCCGGCAAGGAAATGATGATCGGCCGCTATTATCTGGAAAATCGCAATTACACCGGCGCCATCAACCGCTTCAAGGTGGTGGTCACGCAATACCAGACCACCCGGCAGGTGGAAGAGGCTCTGTTCCGCCTCACCGAAGCCTATATGGCGCTCGGCATCACGTCCGAGGCGCAGACCGCCGCCGCCGTGCTCGGCTATAATTTTCCCGATAGCCAGTGGTACAAGGACGCCTATAAGCTGGTTCAATCGAGCGGCAACCTGCCGGTCGAAAACAAGGGGTCCTGGATCAGCCAGGCCTTCAAGAAGCTCGGTCTCGGCTAGGATCCATGCTCTCCTCTCTCTCGATCCGGGACATCGTTCTGATCGAGAAGCTCGATCTGGCGCTCGCGGACGGCCTCACCGTCCTCACCGGCGAGACGGGCGCGGGAAAATCCATCCTGCTGGACGCATTGTCCCTGGCGCTCGGCGGCCGGGGCGATGGCGGCTTGGTGCGCCACGGCGAAGCGAAGGGGCAGGTGACTGCGGTCTTCGATCTGCCGCTCGCCCACCCCGCCCGCGCCATCCTCGCTGCCGCCGACATTGCGGACGAGGGCGAGGTGATCGTTCGCCGCATCCAGATGGCCGACGGACGCACGCGCGCCACCATCAATGAACAGCCGGTGAGCGTGCAGACCCTGCGCGCGCTCGGCGCCCGGCTGGTCGAACTCCACGGCCAGCACGATGATCGCGCCCTGGTGGACCCCACCACCCACCGCACCCTGCTGGATGCCTTTGGCGGCCTTTCCGCCAAGACCGAGGCGGTGGCCCGCCTCTGGCGTGCCTGGCGCGCCGCCCTCTCGGAGGCCGGCGCCGAGCGCGCCCGCCTGGAGGAAGCGCAGAAAGAGGCCGATTTCATCCGCCACGCGGTGGACGAACTCACCGCGCTCGGTCCCGAGGTGGGGGAAGAGGTCATGCTCGCCCAGCGCCGCACCAGCATGATGCGCTCGGAGAAGATCGCCGGCGACCTTTCCGAGGCGCTGGAAGCGGTGGGCGGCAGCGGCTCGCCCGTGCCCTCGCTCTCCGCCGCGGTGCGGCGCCTGGAACGCCGCGCGGGCGAATCGCAGAGTCTGGTCCGGCCGGCGGTGGAGGCCATCGACCTCGCCCTCGACGCGCTGGAGACCGCCCGTTCGCACCTGGAAACCGCGCTCCGCGATGCCGCCTTCGATCCGCGCGACCTCGAAAGGGTGGAGGAGCGGCTGTTTGCCTTGCGCGCGGCCGCCCGCAAATATGGCGGCGCGATCGACGACCTGCCAAAGGTCGCCGCGCGATTCGCAGCCCAGCTGGACGCCTTGAACCGCAGCGCCACCACGCTCGCCGCGCTGGAAGCCAAGGTCGCCGAGGCGGAGGAGGCGTATCGCGCCGCCGCCGCCGCGCTTTCCGCCGATCGCAAGGCCGCCGGCGCCAAGCTGGATGCGGCCGTTGATGCCGAATTGCCACCGCTCAAGCTGGAGCGCGCCCATTTCACCGCCCGCATCGACAGCGATCCCCGCTCGCCCGGCGCGGAAGGCTATGACCGGGTGGAATTCTGGGTGCGCACCAATCCCGGCACAAGGCCCGGCCCCATGATGAAGGTGGCCTCGGGCGGCGAACTCGCGCGCTTCCTGCTGGCGCTGAAAGTGGTGCTGGCGGATCGCGGCTCGGCGCCCACCCTGATTTTCGATGAAATCGACACCGGCGTGGGCGGCGCGGTCGCCGATGCCATCGGCCACCGCCTCTCGCGCCTGGCGGGGCAGGTGCAGGTGATCTGCGTGACCCATGCGCCCCAGGTGGCGGCGCGGGCGGGCCAGCATCTGCTGATCTCCAAGGCCTCCGTCGGTACGGGAAAGGACGCGCCCGTCACCACGCGCGTCGCGCCGCTCGATGCACCGAGCCGCAAGGAAGAGATCGCTCGCATGCTGGCCGGCGCCAGCATCACACCGGAAGCCCGCGCGGCGGCGGAACAGCTTCTCCAGGCGGCCACCGTCTCGGCTTGAGGGCCGGCCGCGCATTCCTCGCGGCCCTTCAGTCCGCCTGTGGCTTGTTCTGGCGCAGGGTCTTCACCACGCCGCGCCGCTCCTTCGCCTCCAAGCGCCGTTCCTTCGAGCCGAGGGTTGGGCGCGTGGGCCGGCGGATCGGGGCGACATAGGTCGCCTCGCGAATCATCTCCACCAGGCGTTCGAGCGCATCGGCGCGGTTGCGCTCCTGGGTGCGGTGGCGCTGCGCCTGGATGATGACGACGCCGTCCTGCGTCATGCGCTTGCCGGCGATGCGGATGAGGCGATGCTTCACCCCATCGGGCAGGTTCGGCGAGGCGAAGGCGTTGAAGCGCAACTGTACCGCGCTCGACACCTTGTTGACATTCTGCCCGCCGGGACCCGATGCGCGCACGAAGGCGAGTTCGATCTCATCCTCGGAAATGGCGATGCGGGGGGTGATCTCGATCATGGCTAAGCCCGGACGCGCGGAACGCTGCACGGCTCCGACAGCCGGCCGGCAGGCCCCAGCTATGGCAGAAAGCCGCGCCGCGCGACAGCTGTGCGCGGATTCGCCCCGCCGGTCCATGCGGATGCCGCGCCGGTGCGCCCAACAGGGGATGCAGGTCGCGCCGGTGTGTCCGGCGCGGCCGGGCTCAGATGGCGTGGCGGTTCGCGGTCGGGCCGAAATGCTCAACATAGCGGGCGCTGATGATGGAGCGCGGCAGCACCACGAGCACGTCGGTGGTGCCGAACTGGTGGTCCACCACCGCGCCGTCGCCGACGAAGCCGCCGAGGCGCAGATAGCCCTTTACCAAAGGCGGCAGGGCATGCAGCGCCGCCTTCATGTTGATCTCATCCTTGGGGATGCGATCCATCGGCACATAGCGCTTGTCGAGCGCGCGGGCGCGCCATTCCTCCGGCGCCAACGCATTGTGATGCAGGAACGAGAGCTGGAGCGCCAGCGCCTCGGGGTCGGTGCCCTCCAGGCTCGCGCAGCCGATCATCACGTCGATATTGTTGCGCAGGATATAGGCCCACACCCCGTGCCACAGCAGCTCCACCGTGCGCTTGTTGCGGTACGGCTTGAGCACGCAGGACCGCCCCAGCTCCAGGAACTTGAGGCCGGGATGCGCGGCGACGATGCGGTTCACGTCGAACTCGCCCTGGGTGTAGAAGCCGCCATGGCGGTCCGCCACATCCTGCTTCAGGAGGCGATAGGTGCCTACGACCTTGGGCTTGCGCCGGCCCAGCACCATCTTTCCGGCTTCGTAATCCAGCACCAGCATGTGGTCGCAAATGGAGTCGAACGCATCCACGTCGCGCCGGGCGAGCCGCGCCGCGGCGTCGGGCACGGCGGACATTTCCTCGTAGAAGACCTTATAGCGCAGGCGCTGGGCGCGGCGCACGTCGCGCGCGGTGCGGGCGAGCCGCACTTCCAGCGGCCCGAGGCGGCCGAGCACCACCGGCTCGCCGAACGGCACGGCCTCGCGGTGGCGGATGCCGGAATAGGCGCGGAAATCGGAGACCAGCTTCTGCGGGCCGTTCAGCGCCGGCTTGCCGTCCGCGCGCAGCACGGGGGGCGCAAACAGGGGCGCGCCGAACTTGGCGCCGGGAAATTTGGCGAAGCCTTCCTTGGCCACGTCAATGCCGCGGCCCACCAGAGCCGGCCAGCTGAAGGGCTGCGGGTCGAGACTGGTACCGGACGGATCTTGGCGTTTCATGCAACGACCCCCTCCTCGGGCCGCCGCTGGACACGGCGGTTCTATGGGATGCCGCGCGCCGTCCCAGACGAGCTCGAAACCGGGCGCGCGCATCGTGCGCGTTCATCCCGCGTGACCATCACATTCACCATAGTTTTCCTACGGCTATGTGACAATGGCCGATTGTGACACCCCGGTCCTGTCATATGACGGTGGTGGCGCATTGCGGGCGCGGGGGGCGCATGCTAGCGCGGGATGCCGTAGGGCAATCGGGATTCGGGGGGCATCATGTCTAAAGTTCGGTTTCTGTCGCGCGCGGCCGGCGGCGCGCTGGCGCTCAGCATGGCGTTTTCGGGCTTGGCCCAGGCCCAGACCCTGCCCACCCCCGCCGCCGTGACCGTCATCACCGTGCCCGGTGTCGGCGCCATGAACGTGCTGAGCTATCAGGCGCGCTTCGTTTCCGCCGATCCGGCCACCCGCCGTGTGGTGCTCGAGACGCCGAACGGCAAGCGCTGGTCTGTGATCGCCCCGCCGCTGCTGGGCGACGTGATGCAGCTCGCCAACAGCCGCAAGCTGTTGATCCGCGTGCTGCCCGGCCTGGTCACCGCGCTCGGCAAGGCCCATCAGGGCACGCCCGGCGTTGCGGTATCCGAAGTGGTGCTGAAGGACGGGCTTCCGGGCTGGCCGGAGGATTACGGCTTCCGGGAGATCACCATCACCTCCATCCTGGTCAATATCGACAAGACCAACGGCACCATCAGCTTCGAAGGGCTGGACGGCGTGGTGCGCACCGTCAAGGCGGCCAACCCCCAGGTGCTGGCCGATCTGCAGAAGGTGGAACTGGGCGACCTGTGCCAGATCACCTATTATGAAGGCCTTGCCATCAACGCCATGTAGCATCGCCGCGCTGCCCTGCGCCGGGCAATGGTCTGCGAGGCAATGGTCTGCGAGGCAATGGCCGGCGAAGAAGTAACCGGCGAAGGCAGAAGTGAAACACAAGCGGCGGCGGTTCAGGCCGCCGCCTGCGCGCGGTCGGCCAGGGCGCGATAGGCCAGCGCCTCCGCGAGATGCCGGCGGCCAAGGCTTTCCGCCCCGTCGAGATCGGCGAGGGTGCGGGCCACCTTGAGCACCCGGTGGTAGCCGCGCGCTGAGAGGTTCATGGCGCTGGTGGCATCGCGCAGCAAAGCGAGCCCGCCGGCATCTGGCGCGGCCACCACCTCCAGAAGCGGGCCGGAGGCCTGGGCATTGGTGCGGATGTCCGGCCGGTCCAGCGCGGCGTAACGCTCGACTTGAAGGGCGCGCGCGGCGGCGACCCGTGACGCCACCTCCCGCGAGCCCTCCGCCGGGGCGGGCAGCACGAGATCGGCAGCGGTCACGGCCGGCACATCCAGATACAGGTCGATGCGGTCGAGGAACGGGCCGGAGAGGCGCGCCTGGTAATCCTCCTTGCAGCGCGGCCCGCGCTTGCAGGTGAAGCCGGGCTCGCCCGCATGGCCGCAGCGGCACGGGTTCATGGCGGCAATCAATTGGAACCGCGCCGGATAGGTCACGCGGTGATTGGCGCGGGCGATCAGCACGTCGCCTGTTTCGAGCGGCTGGCGCAGGGAATCCAGCACTTGGGGCGAGAATTCCGGCAATTCGTCCAGGAACAGCACGCCATGATGGGCGAGCGAGACCTCGCCCGGCTTTGCCTTGGCCCCGCCGCCCACCATTGCCGCCATGCTGGCGGAATGGTGCGGAGCGCGGAACGGGCGGCGGTCCACCAGGGCGCCGTCCTGGATCGCCCCCGCCACCGACGCGACCATGGAGACGTCCAGCATCTCGGCCGGCGAGAGCGGCGGCAGGATGGAGGGCAGGCGCTGGGCGAGCATGGATTTGCCGGCGCCGGGCGGGCCCACATACAGCAGATTGTGACCGCCGGCGGCCGCCACCTCCAGCGCGCGCTTGGCGGTTTCCTGGCCCTTCACGTCCCTGAGGTCGAGGTTCGACCCTGCGGGCGGGCGCAGGCGCGGATCCGGCCGGGCGAGGATCTGCCGGCCCGTGACATGGTTCGCCAGTTGGATCAGCGAGATGGGGGCGAGAATCTCCATGTCGGGGCTGGCCCAGGCGGCTTCCGCGCCGCAGGCGCCGGGACAGATGAGCCCGTGGCCGCGCGCATTGGCGCCGATCGCCGCCGGCAGCACGCCCGCGACGGCGGCGATGGAGCCGTCCAGCCCAAGTTCGCCCACCACAGTGAAGCCGGCGAGCGCATCGCCGGGAATGGCGCCGATCGCCGCCATCAGCCCCAGCGCGATGGGCAGATCATAATGGGAGCCTTCCTTCGGCAGGTCGGCGGGGGCGAGATTGATGGTGATGCGCCGCGCGGGCAGGGCGAGCCCGGAGGCGATCAGGGCGGCGCGCACGCGCTCCTTGGCTTCCGTCACCGCCTTGTCGGGCAGGCCGACGATGGTGAAGGCCGGCAGGCCCGGCGCCACATGCACCTGCACATCCACCGGCCGTGCGTCCACGCCCTCGAACGCCACGGTCGCCACACGCTGGATCACGCTTCAGCCCCCCGGCTTGCCAGTGCCACCCAAGGTAGTGGAGGCCGCCCGCAGGCACAAGAACATATTGGGAACATGCGCCCTTATGCGCCCTTTATGGTAGGGCCGCAGGTTCCCAATCGCGCCCTTACGGCCTGCGGCGCCATAAAGGCGGCCGTGAGGACCGATCATGACCCACTCTTATTATTTCTCCCCCGCCACCTCCCCCTTTCCGCGCGCTCGCCCGCTGCCGCCGCAGCCGGCCTGGGGCCGCAGCCGGCCCGGCCCGCTCGCCCGCATGGCGCTGAAGGCGGCCTGCCTCGTGCCGCTGCTGGTATTGGCCTTCGCGTTCCACGCCCTGTTGGGGTGAACGCCGGCCGTTGCGATCATTATCCTGCCGGACCGGAGGTCGATCCATGACCCATATTCAGCCCATCTCCCCGGCCGCCGCTCGCGGCGGAAAGCCACGGGCGGGCGCGCCATCCCCACGCCTCGGCTGGGCCGAGTGGGGCAGCCTCGGCGGCACGGAGCATGTCCTTCCGTTTGGTCGCAGACCGTTGCGGAGCGCAACTCCGGTCTGCGTCCGCGGCCTGTTGGTTGCATTTGCTCTGGTCTGCATCATTGCTATGGTGCGATGAGGGACATGCGCACGCCGCGTTCCTTCCGCGATCCCTCGCGCAACCAAAAGCCTTGCCCCATGACCATGACCGACCTGAAAGACGGCGACCACGAGCGCCTCGTCTCCGCCCAGTTCAGCCCCCAGGCCGCCGCCTATGTCGCGAGTGCGGTCCACGCCAAAGGCGCGGATCTCGATGCCCTTGCGCAGATGATGGCGGGCCGCGGCGCGGCGCGGGTGCTGGATCTTGGGTGCGGCGGCGGCCATGTGAGCTTCACCGTGGCGCCCCACGTGGCGCAGGTGTTGGCCTATGACCTGTCGGACCGCATGCTGGAGGCGGTTGCGGGCGAGGCGCAGCGGCGCGGCCTTTCCAATATCGAGACCGCCTGGGGCGTGGCGGAGGAATTGCCGTTCCCCGACGCCACTTTCGATTTCGTGGTCTCGCGCTTCAGTGCCCACCATTGGCGCGATCTCTCGGCGGGGCTCGCGCAGGCGCGCCGGGTGCTGAAGCCGAACGGGCGGGCCATCTTCATGGACGTGGTGGCGCCGCCGAGCGATGTGCTGGATACGTTCCTGCAGACCATCGAGCTTCTGCGCGATCCCTCCCACGCCCGTGACTTCGCGGTCAGCGAATGGGTGGAGCGCGCGCAGGCGGCGGGGCTGGCGTGCCAGTCGATCACCGAAGGGCGGCTGCGGATGGAGTTCTCGTCCTGGGTCGCCCGCATCAACACGCCCGACCTGCATGTGGCGGCGATCCGTTCGCTTGAAGAACTGGCCACGCGCGATGTGCGTGCCCATTTCGAGATCGAGGCCGACGGCAGCTTCACCTTCGATACGGCCACGCTTCTGTTCGCGCCGGTCTGAATTCTATTTCTTCTGGCCCAGCATCAGGTTGCCCTGCTTCTGGATCAGCGCCTTGGCCTTTTCCGCCATCAGGTGCAGCAGCCAGGGCAATTCCACGGAGAGATGGACGGCGGTGTCGGCCACGTCCAGCGTGCCGTGGGCCGTTTGGCCGAGCACGCCGACGCGGAATTGCAGGTGGGAATCGGTCCAGGTCTCTTCCATCACCTGCAATTTGTCGCCGAACTTCGCCCGCACGCTGGTCAGCCCGCCCTGGAGGCGGCGGGTCGCCTCCGCCTTGCCGAGCTTGTGGGGAATGGAGACGGTCAAGGGCTGGGGCATGGCGGCACCTCGGCTAAGTGGATGGCGAGGGCGCTCAGGCGCCCCGCTTTTCCTCGATCTTGTCCCAGATCTGCGCGGCGATATCGGGGCCGCCGAGCCGCTTGATGGCCCGAAGCCCGGTGGGGGAGGTGACGTTGATCTCGGTCAGATTGCCGTCGATCACGTCGATGCCCACGAACAGCAGGCCGCGCGCGCGCAGTTCCGGGCCGATGCGCTTGCAGATTTCCTGCTCGCGGTCGGTGAGGTCGGTGGGCTTTGCCGCGCCGCCGCGCACCATGTTGGACCGCAGATCCCCCTCGCTCGGCACCCGGTTCACCGCGCCGGCGGCTTCCCCATCCACCAGGATGATGCGCTTGTCGCCGTGCTTCACCTCGGGCAGGAAGCGCTGGATCACCCAGGGTTCGCGGAAGGTGACGGCGAAGAAATCATAGAGCGAGCCGAAGTTCAGGTCGTCGGCGGTGAGGCGGAAAACCGCGCCGCCGCCATGGCCATAGAGCGGCTTCATCACCACGTCGCCGAACTCGGCCCGGAAGGCCTTGATCTCGTCGAGGTCGCGGGTGATCAGGGTGGGCGGCATCAGGTCCGGAAAATCGGTGACGAAGATTTTCTCCGGCGCGTTGCGCACCTGGGCCGGGTCGTTCACCACCAGTGTCTTGGGGTGGATGCGCTCCAGCATATGGGTGGAGGTCACATAGGCCATATCGAACGGCGGGTCCTGGCGCAGCAGCACCACGTCGTAATCGGTCAGCGGCACGCGCCGCTTCTCGCCCAGGGTGAAATGCTTGCCCGCCTCGTCGGCGACGGTGAGCGGCTCGACGGTGGCGAACACCTTGCCGTCGCGCATGGCGAGTTGGTCGGGGGTGTAATGCACCAGCGCGTGGCCGCGCTTCTGGGCTTCGAGCAGAAGCGCGAATGTGGAATCGCCAGCAATATTGATGCGGGCGATATGGTCCATCTGGACCGCGACCTGAAGGGCCATGGAAATCTCCGGCGGGGCGCCCGGCAAAGGCGTGTCGAGCCTTATCTATAGGCGCACCCGCCTTGCCGCCAGACCGGCGCGGTGCCACTCTTGACCCGGACGCGGATTTTCCGCACCCGTGCGCCCGTTGCGGTGGGCGAGGGGGACAGGATGATCCGGCGAACGGGCGCGGCGCTGGCCGCCTTATGCATGCTTCTTTCGAGCGGCCCGGTGTTCGCTCAGGGTGCGCCGGAACCCGCAGCTCCGTTCCAGGCGGAGCCCGTCTTCCAGCCGCGTATCGAGCGGGTGAAGGTCGGCGAGATCGAGATGGGCTATTATGCCCGCGGGAATGGCGCGCCCCTGGTGATGATCATGGGCCTCGGCGCCACCATGGCCGATTGGGACCCCGCTTTGCTGGAAGCGCTTTCCCACGACCGCACGCTGATCGTCATCGACAATCGCGGCTGCGGCTTCTCCTCGGACACGGCGCAGAACCACACCAGCATCGCGCAGATGGCGGATGATGCCGCCGGGCTGGTGACGGCCCTCGGCTATGACAAGGTGGATGTGCTCGGCTATTCCATGGGCGCGATGATCGCGAGCCAGATGGCGATCCGCCATCCGGAGATCCTGCGCTCGCTGGTGCTGCTGGCGCCGAGCCCGGGCGGCAGCCACGAGGTGCCGCCCCCGACGGGGGTGCTGGAGGCGATCGCCCACCACACGCTCGCGCTGCCGCAGGTGCTGGCGCTGTTTTTCCCCGAGGACCCGGCCGGCCAGGAAGCTGGCCGCGCTTTGGTTCTGCGCGCGGTCGCCGGCCGCAAGGCCGGGACGATCCCGGCGGCGCCGGCCTGTTCGGAGGAGACCGGCACGCGCCAACTGGAGGCGCTGCGCCAGTTCTCCGCCTCCGATGCCAATTATGACGCGCTGCCCGCCATTGCCGCGCCGACCCTGGTGATGGGCGGGCGCGCGGACAAGGTCTTGCCGCCCGCCAATGCGCAGGCGGTGGCGCAGCGCATCCCCTTTGCTTGGAGTGCTTATTTCGAGGGCGGCCACCTGTTCTGGGCACAGAGCCGCGCCCCGGTGATCGCGACCTTGCGGGCTTTCCTGCAATAAGGCCTCGCGCCCTCAAGCGCCCCCTGTCACGCGCGCCCCGTTACGCGTCGGCGTCGAACGCGCCCGGCAGGTGCTCCGCCGCGCCGTCGAGGCCCAGCAGGATCGCGTCGAACCGCATGTCGAGGCCCCCGAGCGTGGGGTTGGCGGCAAGATAAGCCTCTGCGGCGGCAGCGATGCGGCGTCTTTGGCGCGGCAGGACCGCGTGCGCGGCCTGGGCGAGATCCGCCCGCAGCTTCACTTCGCAGAACACCAGCAGGCTCGCGGTGCGGGCCACGATGTCGAGTTCGCCGGCGCCGGTGCGCACCCGGCGGGCGAGGATCGCAAAGCCCTGCGCTTCCAGCAGCGCGGCGGCGCGATCTTCGGCGGCGAGGCCGCGCGCGTGGGCCGCCTGCTTCCTGCGGCGGGCGGGGGTATCCGCCGGCGGCGCCTTCGCTCGCTTGATCTTGATCGGTTCGGTCATGCCTCGTCGGGCGCTTCATCCGCCGTTCCGCCGGCCTGGGAGAGAGCGAGGGCGCGGGCATAGACCTCGCGCTTGTGCCGGCCCGTGAGGGCGGCGACCGCGGCCACCGCGTCCTTCAGCGAATGCTCCGCCAGCGCACGGGCAAGCGCAGCATCCACGTCGTCATCCTGCGCCGCCTGCTCCACCGGTGGACCCACCACCAGCACGATCTCGCCCTTGGGGTCGCGCTCGCCGGCATATTGGGCCGCCAGCTCGGGCAGCGGCCCGCGCCGCACTTCCTCGAACGCCTTGGTGAGTTCCCGGCACACGGCGGCGCGGCGCGGACCCAGAATCTCGGCGAGATCGGCGAGGCTTTCGGCGAGGCGCGGGCCGGTCTCGTACAGCACCAGGGTCGAGGGAATGCGCGAGAGTTCGGTGATGCGGTTGCGCCGCTGGCCGGGCTTGGGCGGCAAAAACCCGTCGAACAGGAAGCGGTCTGTCGGCAGGCCGGCCGCCACCAAGGCCGCGAGGAGCGCGGAGGCGCCGGGCAGGGGGAAAATGCGATGTCCGGCCTCGGCGACCTCCACCACCAGCTTGTATCCGGGATCGGAAATCAGCGGCGTTCCGGCGTCCGACACCAGCGCCAGCGCCTGCCCCCCGGCAAGCCGCGCCAGCAGTTTCGGGCGCATGGAGGCGCCGTTATGGTCGTGATAGGAAATCAGCGGCACGTCGATGCCGTAGCGGTCCGTGAGGCGGCGCGTCATGCGCGTGTCCTCGCAGGCGATGACGTCCGCGCCGGCGAGTGTTTCCAGCGCACGCACCGTGATGTCGCCGAGATTGCCGATGGGGGTCGCCACCACATGCAGGCCGGGCGCGAGGCGCGCCGCGGGCAGGGTGGTGCCGGCAAGGGTGAAGGAGCGGGGGCGTTCGGCGGGAAGAGTCATGGCTCCACTTTAACCCAGCCGGGCCGCCGGTTGAAATTCGCTCCGCGCACGGCGGGCGGGAAAACGCCGGAGATCAGGCCCCGGTCCTTAGGACCGATCGACATTCAGCGGCGCGGTGCCTGACGCCGGGGGGCCCGCGATTGTCTTTCTACCGGCCATCCACGCCGGGCCGAACAAGCCGGAACGGCGCGCAAAGGCCGGGCCGAGGGGGAAATGTTTCACGTGAAACATACACTTAGCGCAGACGAACAGCGGTTTCGTAGCACGCCTCGCAGGCTGTTCCGTGGACCAAACCGCCGTTTCGGGCGAGGTTCGCCGCAGATGAATCCGCATTCCGGCGATCCCGGCGAGACGGCCGGGGCGGGGCTTCGGAACCGCGAGCGAGCGGTCGATACCGCCGCGCTGCCGATCAGGCCCAATAGAGGCGGGCGGGGTTGTCCACCAGCACCTGCTGGCGCAGGGCGTCGGTGGGCAGCCAGCGGCCGGCGAGATCCACCAGGTCGGACGTGTCGGGCATGGCGTCCCAGAGTTCGGAATGGGGCCAGTCGCTGGCCCAGAGCAGGCGGTCGGGCCGGGCGGCGACGAGGGCTTCCACCAGGGGCTGCAGATCGTCGAAGGGCGCACCGAGGCGGCTGGCGCGATAGGGGGCGGAGAGCTTCAGCCACAGAGGTCCGCTCTCCAGCAGGCGCAGCAGATTTCGGAACGGCGCGCTCGACGGGCCGAGCCGCGGGTCCGGCAGGCCGAAATGGTCCACCACCAGGGGCACCGGCACGGCAGCGAACAGATCGTCCAGCTCGGCCAAGCGCTCCAGCGAGGTCTGCAGCTGGATGTGCCAGCCCAAGGGGGCGATGCGGGCGGCGAGCCGGGGCACGTCCTCCAGCTTCAGGCCGCCGGGATTGCGGGCATTGACGCGCACGCCACGCACGCCCTGCGCATGCAGGGCCGCAAGCTCGGCCTCCTCGGTTTCCGGCGAAACCACCACCACCGCCCGGAAACGCTCCGGCGCGCGGGCCATGGCATCCAGCTGGGCGCGGTTGTCGGTGCCGTACACGCTCGGCTGGATCAGCACCGCACGGGCGATGCCCGTGTGCGCCATCATCGCGAGATAATCGTCCAGCGTGCAGAGCTGCGGCGTGTAATTGCGCGCCTCCGCCAGCGGATAGTCGGCCCTTGGGCCGAAAATGTGCATGTGGCAGTCGCAGGTGCCTTCGGGCAACGCGAAGTCGGGCGCCCGTGTCGGCGCGCGCGGCGGCAGGCAGAGCGGGGCGTAGGCCGGCTCCGCCCCCGTCCCCGCCCCCTCCGTCGGGCTCATGCGCCGCCGACCCCGCCGCGCCGAAGGAAGTCGAAGTCGCAGCCTTCGTCGGCCTGCAGCACGCTGTCGACGAACAGACGCGCATAGCCGCGCTCTGGCAGGGCGGCGGCGGGCTCCAGGGCGAGGGCGGCGCGCCGGGTTTCCATTTCGGCTTCATCCACCAGAAGGTCGATGCGCCGGCCCTGCACATCCAGGCGAATGCTGTCGCCGGTCTTCACCAGGCCGAGGGGGCCGCCGGCGGCGGATTCCGGCGTCATGTGCAGCACGATGGTGCCGAAGGCCGTGCCGCTCATGCGCGCATCGGAAATGCGCACCATGTCCTTCACGCCCTGGCGGGCGAGCTTTTTCGGGATCGGCAAATAGCCCGCTTCCGGCATGCCCGGCGCGCCCTTGGGGCCGGTGTTGCGCAGCACCAGCACATCCTGCGGCGTCACGTCGAGGTCGGGATCGTCCACGCGCGCGGCCATGTCCTCCACCGATTCGAACACGACGGCCCGGCCGGTGTGCTGGAGCAGGGCCGCGCTCGCCGCCGCCTGCTTGATGATGGCGCCGCCGGGGGCGAGATTGCCGTAGAGCACCGCCATGGAGCCCTCGGCCTTGATGGGATTGTCGCGCGAGCGGATCACATCCTGCCCCGGCACCTCCTCGGCGCGCGCCACCACGTCGCGCAGCGTGCCGCCGGTGAGGGTGGGGGCGTCGAGATCGATCAAATCGCCCAATTGCTTCAACAGCTTGGGCAGGCCGCCGGCGTGATGGAAATGCTCCATGTAGTGCGCGCCGGAGGGCTTGAGATCCACCAGCACCGGCACCGTGCGGCCCAACTCGTCGAGCGTGTCGAGGTCGAAGCCGTATTTGGTGCGGTTGGCGATGGCGGTGAGATGGATGATGCCGTTGGTGGACCCGCCGATGGCCTGGAGCACCACGGCGGCGTTGCGGAACGCCGTGGGGGTGAGCAGCTCGCTCGGGCGCGGGCCGCCGGTCACCGCCATCTGGGCCGCCACGCGGCCGCTCTCCTCGGCGAGGCGGATGCGCTCGGCGTGCGGGGCGGGAATGGTCGCGCTCATGGGCAGCGACAGGCCCATGGCCTCGGTAATGCAGGCCATGGTGGAGGCCGTGCCCATCACCATGCAGGTGCCGACCGAGGGGGCGAGGCGGGAATTGACGGTTTCGATCTCCACCGCGTCGATCTCGCCGGCGCGATGGGCGCTCCACAGGCGGCGGCAATCGGTGCAGGCGCCGAGCACCTCGCCCTTGTGATGGCCGACCACCATGGGGCCGACCGGGACCACCACGGTGGGCAGGTCCACGCTCACCGCGCCCATGATCTGGGCCGGCAAGGTCTTGTCGCAGCCGCCGATCACCACCACCGCGTCCATGGGCTGGGCGCGGATCATCTCTTCCGTGTCCATGGCCATGAGATTGCGCAGGAACATGGAGGTGGGGTGCGCGAAGCTCTCGTGAATCGAGATGGTGGGGAACACCATGGGCATGCCGCCCGCAAGCATGACGCCGCGTTTTACCGCTTCCACCAGCGCCGGCACGTTGCCGTGGCAGGGATTGTAGTCGCTATAGGTGTTGGTGATGCCGATGATCGGACGGTCGAGGGCATCGTCCGAATAGCCCATCGCCTTGATGAAGGCCTTGCGCAGGAACAGCGCAAATCCCTCGTCCCCATAGCTCGTCAATCCCTTGCGCAGCCCCTTGGCCATGCTCGTTCTCCCGTTGGCCGATCGTCGCGCCGACCCGACGGCACCCTATCCAGGGCTTCCATATTGTCAATAATTTTAGGCGCATAAGCGATTGATTGAAGAATCATGCGTGATAACGCCAATTATTATTGACAATCTTGCGTCGGGCAGTCCAACTTCCCGGCAAAACAAGCCTAGGGAGGACATGCTTATGAGATGGGGTCGGTTTGGATGTGCGGTCGCGGCTGCGGCCTTGAGCATCGGATGCATGGGCCCGGCGCTGGCGGAGCCCGCGCAGGTCAATATGTGGAGCAATTGGCCCGATGAGCCGGCCAAGAAGGATTGGGTCTCCGCCCGCGTCAAGGAATTCGAGGCCGCCAATCCGCAGTGCACGGTGAAGCTGAGCTTCATTCCCAAGGCGGATATCTATACGCAGGCCAAGTCTGCGGTGCGCACCGGGCAGGCGCCCGACATCTTCTATCTTGAGCCGGACCAGCCGGAATTCCTCGCCGGCGGCTTCCTGGAGCCGCTCGACAGCTATATCGACCTCGCCGGCCTCGAAGACTGGGCCAAGCCCGCCTGGACCGCCAAGGGCAAGGTCTACGGCCTCCCGGTCGAGGCCTATACGGTCGAGCTCTATTACAACAAGGATCTGGTGAAGAAGGTCGGCGTCGACGTGCCGGCCAATTTCCAGCTCACCCAGGCCCAGTTCGCCGATCTGGTGAAGAAGGGTGTCGCCGCCGGCATCACCCCGATCTCGCAGGGCGTGGGCGATCGCCCGTTCCCGGGTGGCCTGCTGCTGTATGAAGCGCTGCTGCGCAAGCTTGGCCCCGAGGATTACGGCAAGCTGCTGGACGGCACGCTCTCCTACAAGGATCCGCGCGTCATCGAAGTGATGGACTGGGTGAAGGGCCTGGTGGATGCCGGCGCCTATCCCAAGAGCTTCTCCACCCTGAAGCTCGGCGAATCCCACTTCTATTTCTACAACACCCCCGGCGCGCTCACCTTCCCCGACCCGAGCTGGTTCACCGGCCGCGCGTTCGCCCCGCCGGAGAGCGGCGGCATGCCGGCGAACTTCCCGCTCGGCATCATGCAGTTCCCTGCCATGGACGGCGGCAAGTGCCCCGAGTGCAAGACGCTCGCCGTCGCCGGCAGCTTCGTGATGTATTCCAAGAGTAAGAACAAGGACTGCGCCGGCGCCTTGCTGAAGTCCATGGCCACCCGTGACAACGGCACCAAGTGGATGGAGCAGGTTTCGCTTCAGACGGGTCTTGCCTCCGACCCCAGCAAGATCAAGAGCGCGCACGCGGATTATTTCGCCGAGCTGAACGCGCGCAACAAGGGTGTGAAGTATTTCTTCGGCACCCCGCTGTTCCATTATCGCGCCAAGTGCGCGGAGACCTATACGCAGGTGATGAACAACGCCTTCCCGGCCGGCCTCATCAGCGTGCAGGACGCCGCCGACAAGATGAACGCCGCCTGCTTCAAAGGGTGAGGGTGCATGTCCCAGGACGCGACGATGACTTCCACCGCGGCCCGGCCGGACGACGTCAAGTCGCCCGGCTCGGTGGCGGACCCGCGGCGGACCTCATGGCCCGTGCTCGTGATCTTCCTGGTGCCGGCGCTGGCCATTTACGTGGGGCTGACGGCCTATCCGGCCTTCCGTACCATCTATGACAGCTTCTTCACCATCGAGGGCCTCGACGCGACCTTCGTCGGCCTCGAGAATTACCGCGCGCTGATGTCGGACGAGACCTTCTGGGTCGCCGTGCGCAACACCTTCGTGTGGTCGTTCATCGCTCCCGTCCTGGACGTGTCCACCGGGCTGCTGCTGGCGCTGGCGCTCTATGCCGGCGTCCCGTTCGCCCGGTTCCTGCGCGTGGCGTGGTTCACGCCCGTGCTCCTGTCCTATGTGGTCGTCGCGATCCTGTGGATGTGGATCTACAATTACGACTGGGGCATCCTCAACGAGCTGCTGCGCGCGGTGGGCCTCGGCGCGCTCGCCGAATCCTGGCTCGGCGATCCCAATCTCGCGCTCGGCGCGCTGATCGTGACCCATGCCTGGAAATGGGCCGGGTTCAACATGGTGGTGTGCCTCGCCGCCATCCATTCGCTGCCCGGCGAGGTGCTGGAGGCGGCCGAGCTCGACAATTGCGGCTGGGGCGCCAAGCTGCGGCACGTGATCGTGCCGATGCTGCGGCCGACGCTGCTGAACCTCTATATCCTCGCCTTCATCGGCAAGATGAAGATCTTCGATCTGGTCTGGATCATGACCGGCGGCGGCCCGCTCTGGGCCACCGAGACCGTCTCGACCTATGTCTACAAGCGGGCGTTCAACTGGAACACGTTCGATCTCGGCTATCCCTCCGCCATCGCGACGGTGTGGTTCGGCGTGGTGTGCGCCGCCGTGGTCATCCTGAACCGGGTGCTCGCCTCCAAGGACCGGCTGGAATACTGACCCATGGCCCTCTTTTCCATGCTCGGCGCCCGCGACCCCGGCGCCACCCCCTTGCCGCGCCTGTTCGCGCGCGGCGGCCTCGCCTTGGTGATCGCCGCCTATACGATCTACACGCTCGGCCCGTTCCTGTGGCTCGCCTCCATGTCGGTGCGCACCACCGGCGAGATCAGCCTCGACCATTACGCCTGGCCGAGCCCGTTCCATTGGGAACAGTTCCGCATCGCCTGGGTGGATTCCAATTTCGCCACCTATTTCTGGAATTCCACTTTGGTCGTGGTCGGCGCCGTGGCGGTGGTGACTTTGGTTGGCGCGGCGGCGGCCCACGCGCTGGCGCGCTATCGCTTCAAGGGCAATCGCCTGATCTATGCGGTGCTGTTCTCCTCCATCATCTTCCCGCCGCAGATCACCTTGATTTCGCTCTACCAAATCCTGGTGGACTATAATCTCTACAACAGCCTGCTCGGGCTCACCCTGGTCTATATCTCGCTTCAGCTTCCCTTGACTGTGTATCTGCTGGAGAGCTTCTTCGCCCGCATCCCGCAGGACCTGTTCGATGCCGCGAAGATGGACGGCTATGGCGACATCGAGATCTTCCGCCGCATCGTCCTGCCCATCGGCATGCCGGCGATCGCGACCACGCTGATCTTGAACTTCATCCAGCTCTGGAACGAATTCCTGTTCGCGGTGGTGCTCATCACCGACCCGGACAAGCGCACGCTGCCGATCGGCATCCGCGCCTTCATGGGCGATCATTTCCAGGACATCGGCATGATCGCCGCGGGCGTCATGATCTCGGTGGTCCCGGTCATCCTCGCCTACATCTTCTTCTCGGAAAAACTCATCCGCGGCATGACTGCCGGCGCGGTCAAGTAGAGGTTAAGCGCAATGTCGGTCGTCATTCTCGACAAGCTCTGCAAGCGCTACGGCTCCAGCCAGTATGCCGTGGACCATGTGGACCTGCACATTCGCGACGGCGAGTTCATGGTTCTGCTCGGGCCTTCGGGCTGCGGCAAGTCCACCACCCTGCGCATGGTCGCGGGCCTTGAGACCATCAGCGAGGGCACCTTGTCCATCGACGGGCGGGTGGTGAACAATGTCGCCGCGAAGGATCGCGACATCGCCATGGTGTTCCAGTCCTACGCGCTCTATCCGCACATGACCGTGGGCGAAAACCTCGCCTTCGGCCTGCGCCGCCGCAATGTGAACGCGGCGGAGATCGAGCGGCGCGTGAAGGAAGCCGCCGACATCCTCGGCCTCGGCGCGCTCTTGGCGCGCAAGCCCAGCGCGCTCTCCGGCGGCCAGCGCCAGCGCGTGGCGCTCGGCCGCGCCATGGTGCGCGAGCCCATGGTGTTCCTGTTCGACGAGCCGCTGTCGAACCTCGACGCGGCGCTGCGCGTGAACACCCGCAACGAATTGATCAAGCAGCATCACCGCCTCGGCTCCACCATGATCTATGTGACCCACGATCAGGTGGAAGCCATGACCATGGGCACGCGCATCTGCGTGATGAACGGCGGCAAGGTGGCGCAGATCGGCGCGCCGCTGGAGGTCTATTGGGAGCCCGCCGACACCTTCGTCGCCCGCTTCCTGGGCTCTCCGCCCATGAATCTGTTCACCGCGCCCCTGCGCCGCAGCGCGGATGGCTTCCTGCTCGAGGAGGGGCCCTTCCACGCGCCTCTGGTCCGCTGGAGCGCGGCGGTGCTCGCCTCCTATGCCGACCGCAAGATCACGTTCGGCGTGCGCGCGGAAGACCTGCATCTCGACCCCGCCGCGGCGGGGGAGGGGCTGCGCGGCCGCATTCGCGGGAAGGCGTTCGCCATCGAGCCTTTGGGCGCGGAGACATTGGTGGTGCTGGAAACCCCGTTCGGCGAATGCACCGCGCGCCTACCGCGCCACGTGATGGTGCGCCCCGGCGACGAGGTGGACCTCGCCTTCGCCGCCAGCGCCGTCTATCTGTTCGATGCCGAGACCGGCCGGGCGATCCCCGGCGAGCGCGCCTCGCAGGGCGCGCTTTCCGCGGCGCGTGGCCTGCAATGAGCCGCGAGCTTCGCATCGGCCTGATCGGCGCCGGCTGGGTCACGCAGCATCACATGGTGGGCTGGCGCGAACTGGCCGGGCGGGCACGCGTGGTGGCCATTGCCGATCCCTCGCCTGAGCGGGCGGGCGAGCGGGCCGCGCAGTTCGATATTCCCGCCGTCTTCGCCAGCGCGGAGGCGATGCTGGACGGCGCGGAGCTGGACGCGGTGGATATCGCGGCGCCGCGCGCGGTCCATGCCGAATTGGTGCGCCTCGTCGCGGCGCGCGGTCTGCCGATCCTGTGCCAGAAGCCGCTTGCCCCGACGCTCGCGGAAGCCGAGCAATTGGTGGCGGACGTGGCCGGCTCCGTGCGCCTGATGGTGCATGAGAACTGGCGCTTCCGCGCCTATTATCGCGACGCCGCCCAATGGCTGCGGGACGGGCGCATCGGCAAGGTGAAGGCCGCCCGCCTCACGCTCGCCACCAGCGGCACGGTGCCCGACGCCGAGGGCCAGTATCCCGCCTTGGTGCGCCAGCCCTTCATGCGCCACGAAAAGCGCATGCTGGTGGCGGAAGTGCTGATCCATCATCTCGACACGCTGCGCATGCTGCTCGGCCCGCTGAAGGTGGAGGCCGCCGCCTTGACCCGCACCTGCCCGGTGCTGGCGGGCGAGGACGGCGCGGTGATCCAGCTTGGCACCCCTGACGGTACGGGCGTCGGCGTGTTCGCAAGCTTTGCCGTCCACGGCGCCCCGCCGGCCCAATCCGACTGGGTGGAGATTCTGGGCGAGACCGGCACCATCCGCCTCGCCGGCGATACCCTGTCCTGCTTCGGGGAAAATCCCGCCACGCAGGTCTATGATCTGCCGGCCTGCTACCGGGACTCCTACAGCGCCACCATCGCGCATTTCATCGCTGGGCTCGAAACCGGTGCGCCGTTCGAGACCGCGCCTGAGGACAATCTTGAAACCTTGCGCCTGGTGGAGGATTGCTATCGCCTGTCCGGCTTTGAACGGGACATGCGGGGATGATGGAAAGCTCGACACCTGAAGGAACGATGCCCGCCGGCCGCGATGCCAGCCAGGCGGAAATCGTTCGCGAGATCGAGGAGGACATCATTTTCGGCCGTTTCTCTCCAGGCTCGCGCCTGGTGGAGGACACGCTGATGGCGCGCTATGGCGCGAGCCGGCATTTCATCCGCCAGGCGCTCGTGCAGCTGGAACGCACCGGCATCGTGCGGCGGGAAAAGAATGTGGGCGCGACCGTGTGCTCCTATTCCGCACAGGAAGTGCAGCAGATCTACGAAGTGCGCGAGATGCTCACCCGCCAGGCCGCGCTCATGATCGCCCTGCCGGCGCCCCAGGACTTGATCGACAGGCTGAGCGCGATCCAGGCCGATTATGCCCGCTTCGCGGCGCAGGGCGATCTGCGCGGGATCCACGAAACCAACGACGCGTTCCACATCGCTTTGTTCTCGGCGTGCGGCAACCCGTATCTGGTGCGTTCGCTCCAGGATTACATGGGCCTGACGCTGCCGATGCGCGCCAAGAACCTCGCCGACAGGGAAGGGCTTGAAGTCTCCCGCCGGCAGCACGAGACCATGATCGAGCTTCTGCGCGGGCGCGATTCCTGGGCGCTGGCGCAATTGTGCGTGGAACACATGCATCCCAGCAAAGCGGATTATCTCAAACGCGTGGCCGCCGGCGCCCAGCCCGCGCGCCTCGGCATCGCCGGCTAACCCCTTTCCCGTTCAACGGGCGATAAAAGGACATTCCATGGATCTCGGACTGAAGGATAAAACCGCCCTGGTGCTCGGCGCCGGCGGCGGCCTCGGCAGCGCCATCGCGGCCACCCTCGCCCGCGAAGGGGCGAAAGTGGCCCTCGGCGATATTGATGCGGGCGCGCTGGAGCGTGTTGCGGCCACCATCAAGGACGCCGGCGGCACGGCCCTCGCCCTGCCGGCCTGGGATCTCGCCGATCTCTCCCTGATCGAAACCCAGATCGCCGCCATCGAGGCGCAGTTCGGTTCCGTGGACATTCTGGTGAACAACACCGGCGGTCCCCCGCCCACCCCGGCCGCCGGCCAGGACCCGGCGCTGTGGAGCAAGAGCTTCCAGCAGATGGTGCTCTCCGTCATCGCCCTCACCGACCGGGTCCTGCCCGGCATGAAGGCGAAGAAGTGGGGCCGCATCGTCACCTCCACCTCCTCGGGCGTGGTGGCGCCGATCCCCAATCTCGGCATTTCCAACGCACTGCGCCTCTCGCTGGTGGGCTGGTCCAAGACGCTCGCCCGCGAAGTGGCGCGCGACGGCATCACCGCGAACATCGTGCTGCCTGGCCGCATCGCCACCGACCGCATCAAGTTCCTGGACGAGCAGAAGGCCAAGCGCGAAGGCAAGAGCGTGGAGCAGGTCTCGACCGAGAGCACCGGCACCATTCCCATGGGCCGCTACGGCGAGCCACAGGAATACGGCAATGTGGTCGCCTTCCTCGCCTCCGCGCCCGCCTCCTATCTCACCGGCTCCGTCATCCGCGTGGATGGCGGGCTGATCGCCTCCATCTGAGTAATCGCCATGCTTCTGGACGCAACGGCCTCCGGCCTGTTCCCCATCGCCCCGACCCCCTTCCACCCCGACGGCCGCGTTGACGAGGGCTCGGTCAACACGCTGATCGAGCGCTATCTCGCCGCCGGCGCGACCGGCGTTACGGTGCTCGGCATCATGGGCGAGGCGCCCAAGCTGGAGCCGGAGGAATCGCTCGCGATCACCTCGCGCTTCATCGACGGCTTCGGCAAGCTGCCGGTGATCGTCGGCGTCTCCGCGCCGGGCTTCGCCGCCATGCGCTCGCTCGCCCGCCAGGTGATGGAGAAGGGTGCCGCCGGCGTGATGATCGCCCCGCCGCCGGCCCTGCGCACCGACGACCAGATCACCGGCTATTACCGCCAGGCGGTGGAAGCCGTCGGCACCGACGTGCCGTTCGTGATCCAGGATTATCCGCTCACGCTGACGGTGCAGATGACGCCCAAGGTGATCCGACAGATCGTCGAGGAGAACCCCTCCTGCGTGATGCTGAAGCATGAGGACTGGCCGGGCCTGGAGAAGATCTCCACCCTGCGCAAGTTCCAGGCGGAAGGCTCCATGCGGCCGATCTCCATCCTCACCGGCAACGGCGCGCTGTTCCTGGATTTCGAGATGGAGCGCGGCGCGGACGGGGCGATGACCGGCTACGCCTTCCCCGAAATGCTGGGCGACGTGGTGCGCCTGCAGAAGGAAGGCAAGCGGGACGAGGCGCACGATCTGTTCGACGCCCATCTGCCGCTGGTGCGCTATGAACAGCAGCAGGGCGTGGGCCTTGCGACCCGCAAATATGTGATGATGAAGCGCGGCTTCATCGCCTCCGACGCCCAGCGCAAGCCGGGCGCGGCCCTGACGGATGCGGCGCGCGCCGAGATCGACTATCTGCTCGCGCGCCTCGGCCGCCACGATCCGCGGGCGCGGATCTAAGCGTTGTCTTTCCACGCGCGCTGATCTGAGCGTCGTCTTTTCCGGGAAACGCTCCAGGGCCGATCGACGGTCCTGGCCTGACGCGGGTGCGGGAGACAATCGTCATGCACGGGCTTGTCCCGTGCATCCATGCGGCGCCGCCGGCGTTGGCTTTTCAAGCCTCGCGCGGTGGGCGCCGCGCGGATGGCCGAGATAAGCCCGGCCAAGACGCACAAAACGACGGTCGGTCAGAGAAAGACAGTCGCGCGTCCTCGTCGGGCCGCGCGCGGCGCCGTGTTGGGGATGTGGACCCCGCATCCCCCGTCTTCCAACGCGCCAGCCCTTGCGTTAGAACAGCCGTGGGCTCCCGGTAGCTCAGCAGGATAGAGCACAGGTTTCCTAAACCTGGGGTCAGGGGTTCGAATCCCTTCCGGGAGGCCAAACGCACGCTTCAGAGCGTCGCTTAAGGTTTCAACTCGCCCGCGTCGGGGGCTATCCGCCCGCCTTATCCCGTCGTGCGGGGCAAGCGCTCTCCCGACGCGCGCACCATCCTCTTCAGCATGCAACGCCCCAGGTGCCACGTAGGGTGCGCGAAATCCCGCCTTGGCCGATCAAGAGTTGCGCCGGGCCGGTGCTGCTGTCGCTGGCGGGATTGTGCGTGATGCGCCCCGTGCGTCTAAGCTTCAAACTGATCCCATCGCAAACTGCGGCGTCCCTCGCATCCATGAACGCGTCGGCATTCGCGATGTGGCAGACATGAAGTCCCGAAAGCGTGCGGAACATCAGCTCCCCGTCGATCAGCTGGACGTAATCCTTGGGGGAGACGCTAAACATAAACATGCAGCCGCTCTGCTTCGAGCTCATCTCGTCCTCCTCGGAAAGCGGCGCCAAATTTATCGCGTCTTGCGACGGAGGCGGGCGCGAAGTGCTTTGAGGCTGGGCGGTCTCCCCCGCAAGAGCCCCACGCCCCACAGGGAGCGCGACCGTAGAAACCGACGAAACAAGCACGGCAAGGGCTGCGAGAACGCGCAATCCATTCATGAACGCGGCTCCTGAGAGGTGAGGCGGCTTAATACAGCAGTCAGACGCTCAATTGTCACAGCAGGTTTGAATCCGAATTTCAACCTGCCGATGTGCGCTCTTGACCCTTGGCGACTTCGGCCAAGTCCGGTTTCAGGCAGTTAGCGAGCTTGTTTCCTCCCCCTCAAAAGCATCGGGCCTTTAACATCTCACTCGCGCGCTGGAGCATAAGCCAGAAGGCGCAAGGCATTCATTGTCACGAGGACGGTGGCGCCCGTATCGGCCAGTATGGCGGGCCACAGACCGGTGATCCCGATCACCGTTGTCACAAGGAATACTGCCTTCAGTCCGAGCGCGAGGGTGATGTTCTGGCGGATGTTGCCCATGGTGCGTTTCGAGAGGTCCACCATGGCCGCGACGTCCATGACCCGTCCGTGCAGGACGGCTGCGTCGGCGGTCTCCAGCGCGACGTCTGTGCCTCCGCCCATGGCGATGCCCACGTCCGCGGCGGCAAGCGCGGGGGCGTCATTGATGCCGTCGCCGATCTTCGCCACCACCAGGCCTTGCGCCCTCAGCTCTCCGACGATGCGCTGCTTGTCTTCGGGCAGGAGTTCGGCCCTGACCTCGATGCCGAGCTGCCTGCCGATGGCCTCCGCCGTGCGACGATTGTCGCCCGTGAGCATGATGGTGCGGATACCCGTGTCGGTCAGCGCCTTGAGGCCGCGCAGGGCGTCGGGGCGCGGCTCGTCGCGCATGGCGACCGCTCCCGCGACGATCCCATCCACAACCAAAACAGACACCGTCTTGCCCGCGTCGTTCAGCGCGGCGATCCGCGATGTCGCCTCCAGGGGAAGTGGACCCTGCGCGCTCGCGGCCTTCGGCGAGCCGAGGAACACGCGGCTTCCCTCGACGGTGGCTGTAATACCCTTGCCGCCGAGCGCCTTCCCTTCGGTGGCCTGGGATAGCTCGATGCCATCCGCCTCCGCCCGCTCGAGGATGGCCCTGGCGAGGGGATGGCTGGACCCGGTCTCCAGGGTGGCGGCGAGCCGTAGAATCTCACGCTCCGGACGGTCGAAGCCGATCACCTCCGTGACGCTCGGCCTGCCCTCGGTGAGGGTTCCGGTCTTGTCGAAGCAGGCAGCCGTGACCTTTCCGAGCCCCTCCAGGACCGCGCCGCCCTTCATCAGCAGACCGCGGCGCGCCCCCACCGCCAACCCGGCCGCGATGGCGGCGGGCGTCGAGATGACCAGGGCGCAGGGGCAGCCGATCAGAAGGATGGCGAGGCCCTTGTAGATCCAGTCGTCCCAGACGCCACCGAACAAGAGGGGAGGCACTATCGCGATCAAGGCGGCGACCACCAGCACGCCCGGCGTGTAGTAGCGGGAGAAACGATCAATGAAACGCTCGGTCGGTGCCTTGGATTCCTGGGCCTCCTCCACCAGCTTCACGACACGGGCGATGGTGTTGTCTTCGGCCGCAGCGGTGACGCGAAGGCGCAATGCGGCGTCGCCGTTTACAGTGCCCGCGAACACGGCGGCATCAATGCCTTTGCGCACCGGCGTGCTCTCTCCCGTCACCGGCGCTTCGTCAATTGGGCTCTCGCCCGAGACGATGACGCCATCCGCCGGGATGCGGTCGCCCGGGCGCACCAGGATCAGGTCGCCGACGGCGAGATCCTCCGCGGGAACCTCGACGGTGCGACCCTGGCGTTCCAGGAGCGCCGTCTTGGGCACGAGCTGGGTGAGCGACTGGATGCTGGCGCGCGCACGGCCCGCCGCCACGCCCTCCAGGAGTTCGCCAACCAGGAACAGGAACACGACGGCTGCCGCTTCCTCCGCCGCCCCGATGACCACGGCGCCTACGGCCGCAATGGTCATGAGCATCTCGATGGTGAACGGCACGCCATTGACGGCCGCCATGACGGCGCGCCGGGCGATCGGCACCAGGCCGATCAGCATGGCGGCGATGAACACCCAGGCATCAATGGAGGGCACGAGGTTTCCGACGATGAACGCTGCGGCTAGCGCCAGTCCGCTCAGGATCGTCAGGCGCGCCTTGGCTGATCGCCACCATGGCCCGTCGACCGCCCCATGGTCGTGGCCATGAAGCTCCGAGGCTTCCTCTTGGCGGTGGGGATGGTCGTGATGATCGCAGGAGCCTTGCGTCCCATCGGCTCGCACCGAAGGGAGGCTCGACGCCGATCCCTCGATCCGCGAGATCTCGTAGCCGAGGCTCGTCACGCGCTTGCGGAGCGCGTCCAGGTCACTGTCGGACCCGTGCGTGACAATCATGGTCCCCGCGGTGACGGAAATGGAGACATGCTCCACGCCGGAGACGCGCCGTGCGGCACTGTCGATCTTCGCGGCGCAGGAGGCGCAGTCCATGCCGGACACCCGGAAACGGCTCTGCATCGACGGCGCGTTCATGGCGGACCCTTTCGCTTGATGTCGGCCGACGCTACATGCTCTAGCGACTAGAGGAGCAAGCGATATGTTTCAGGGCGTCTCGATCAGCGGGGCTGCGAAGGCGAGCGGAGTGAAGATTCCGACCATTCGTTTCTACGAGCAGATTGGTCTTCTTCCGCCCTTGCCGCGGACCGAGGGAAACAGGCGGTTCTACGGTCCGGGGGACCTGCAGCGCCTGACCTTCATCCGGCATGCCCGCGAGCTCGGATTCGAGATCGACGCCATCCGCACCCTGCTCGCCTTGCAGGATCAGCCGAACCAGTCCTGCGAAACGGCGGATGAGATCGCCCGCGCGCGCCTCACCGATGTGAAGCAGAGGATCGCCAGCCTCACCGCCCTGCGCAAAGAGCTTGAGCGGATGGTCACCGGCTGCGCCCGCGGGAAGGTCACAGAGTGCCGCGTGATCGAGATCCTGGCCGACCACGGCGAATGCCGGCATCACATCCATGACGCAGAAGCCATTGGAAATGGGTGAGTATTTCGTCGGATCGGAGGATCGGCGCGCTCACATGTCAAAGTGACGCGTAACGGTCTCGTCGCTTGACACCGTCCAATGCTTCGGGTCTTCCTTTGCGGCATGGTCCGCATCTTCGCACATGCCCTGCGCGCGATTCCCCGTCTGGCGATCCGCCGGATGGTGGCTGTCGCCGTGACGCTCTGCCTGCTGCTCGGCGCCTTTGCCGAGACGGTGGTTGCGCATCACGTCGATGATGTCGATGCCCGCGTCGCGATGAGCGAGGGAGCACTCGACCGGGGTGCCGAGAAGAAGCTTCCGGACCACGGGCCGTCCTTGCCCGCCGCCGACCATGATTGCCACGGCTGCTCCGCCGTGGTGCTCGATGCCCCCCAGGAGATCGTGGTCGCCCACGTCCCGACGGTTCTCGAGATCCTGTCCGAGACCCTCGTCGAGGGGCGTGTTCCCGGCGCCGAACTGCGTCCTCCCCGCGCCTGATCCTTCCGCACGTCGCGCGCTGACGCCCGTCGTCAGCCAATGCAGACCCATGCCCGGAATGGATCATGTCTTCTCATGCCCTCGCGCTCGCGCTTGGGGCAGCGATCACGCTGCTTCATGCGCCGCAGACGCTCGCCGCGTCCCCGCGCCCAATCACCTTGTCCCAGGCCCTGGCAAGTGCCCTTGCCGCCAATCCGAGGCTGACCGCCACCGAGCGTGACATTGGCATGGCGCGGGGGCGGAGCATTCAGGCGGCGGCCTTGCCAAATCCGAGCCTGTCCCTCGAAGTGGAGAACGCTTTCGGCACGAATTCCTACCAAGGGCTCGATCTTGCCGAGACGACGCTCCAGGTCAGCCAGCTTGTGGAGCTTGGCGGAAAGCGTGAAGCGCGGATCGCAGCCGCGAATGCGGTGGTGGGCACCGCCCGCTGGGAAAGCGAAGCGCTGCGCCTTCAGGTCCTCGCGGAGACGGCCGCCGCGTTCGTCACCGTCCTGAGCGCGCAACGGCGCCTGGATGTTCTCCAAACGCAGGTCGGCGCCATCGAACGTCTCGCGCCGCTCCTTGAGAACCGCATCCAGGCTGGCGCATCTTCGCCGGCGGAGATTTCGCGCGCCAGGGTCGCCGTCGATCTCGCCAAGGTCGAGAGGGACCGCGCCAAGGCCGCCCTTTCGACGTCTCGCCGGGACCTCGCTCTTCTCATGGGGTTGTCCGAGGCGAAGTTTGGACCCGTGACGGGCAACCTCGCCAAGGTCACCGCGCCTCCGCCGCTCCAGCGCATCCTCAAGGCATCCCAGGAGAACCCTCAGCTCACGCGCTTCACGGCCCTCAAGGCGCAGCGGAGCGCGGAACTCAGCGGCGCGCGGGCAAAGGCCATACCCGACGTGACCGTGGGCGTCGGCTATCGCCATTATAACCAGACCGTGGACAGCGGCATGGTGTTCTCCTTGTCGGTCCCGCTGCCGCTGTTCGACCAGAACCAGGGCGGGATCATCGAGGCAAGCGAATCCCTTCGGAAGGCGGAGGCCGAGGAGGCCGTCGTCCGCAGCGCCCTGATCTCACAGATCGGGCGCGCCCACGATACTCTGAAGGCCTCCTACGACGAGATAGCGATTCTCCGCTCTGGGACGATCCCACAGGCGCGCACCGCATTTCAGGGCATCGAGAGCGGCTATTCCGAGGGCCGCTACACGCTTCTCGAACTTCTGGATGCCCAGTCGGCGCTAACCGACACCACGCTGCGCGAACTCGATGCCCTCGTCGCCTATCACACGGCCCTCGCCGCCCTCGAGGGGCTGACGGGCCGCCCCGTGACGTTCGCAAAAGGAAAATCCAAATGAGCCGCGCGGCGCGACGCGACATGGCGCTGCTTCTGCTCGGCCTCGTGGCCGGGGCGGGCACGTTCTATGCCTTGCAGGATCGACCTGCCCCCATCACCTCCACGCAGGCCGCCGAGGGGGCGCATGGAGAAGAGGAAGGCCATGCGGAAGGAGCGGTCGCGCTTGACGACGCGAAGCTTGCGGCGGCGGGCATTGGCCTCGAAACCGCCGGGCCGGAGAAGCTGCGTCAGAAACTCCGCCTGAACGGGCTGATTCAGCCGAACCAGGAGGCCGTCGTCCAGGTCGCGCCGCGCTTTCCCGGCATCGTCCGGGAAATCCGCAAGCGCCTGGGGGACAAGGTCAATAAAGGGGATGTCCTTGCCGTCATCGAGAGCAACCAGAGCCTCACGACCTACGATCTGAAGTCCCCCATCTCAGGCACCGTGGTGGATCGTGCCGTGGCGTTGGGAGAATATGTCTCCGAGCAGAAGCCCGCCTTCATCGTCGCCGACCTCTCCACCCTGTCGGTGGACCTCTCCGTCTACCGGAAGGACTTCGCGAAGGTCCGCGTTGGCGATCCCGTGCAGATCGACCCCGAAGACGGTGGTGCGCCGATCCAGGGCCGGGTCATCTACGTCTCGCCGATCGGTGCCGCGGACACGCAGAGCGCGTTGGCGCGCGTGGCCATTCCCAACGATGGAATGCGGTTGCGGCCGGGCCTGTTCGCCGTTGGCACCATCGTGCTGGCGGAGACCGCGGTTGAAATCGCGGTTCGCCTGAGCGCCCTCCAGACTCTCGAGGGCCGCACCATTGTTTTCGTGCGAAACGGCGATGCCTTCGAACCCCGCGACGTGGAGCTGGGCGAGCGCGACGGCGAACGGGCCGAAGTTCTGTTCGGCCTGATGCCCGGGGACACCTATGCGGCGAACAACAGCTTCGTGATCAAGGCCGAGCTCGCCAAGGGGAGCGCCAGCCATGAGCACTGAGGCCCGTCCCTTCCGCGCGGAGGGGGTGCGATGATCGACGCCATCCTCGCCTTCTCGATCCGCCAACGCTGGCTGGTGGTGCTGGCCTGCCTGGGCGTGGCGGCCCTCGGCGCCTGGAACTTCACGCGCTTGCCGATCGATGCGGTGCCGGACATCACCAATGTCCAGGTGCAGATCAACACCTCCGCGCCCGGCTTCTCGCCGCTGGAGACGGAGCAGCGCATCACCTTCCCGGTCGAGACCGCCATGGGTGGCCTGCCGGGGCTGGACTACACCCGCTCCCTGTCGCGCTACGGCCTGAGCCAGGTAACGGTCGTGTTCCGCGACGGGACCGACATCTATTTCGCCCGCCAACTCGTGAATGAGCGCATCCAGCAGGCCAAGGACCAGCTTCCGCCGGGCGTCGCGACCGCCATGGGGCCCGTGTCCACGGGCCTTGGCGAGATCTACATGTACACGGTGGAGGCCAAGGCCGGGGCGAAGAAGCCGTCCGGCGAGCCCTATAGCCCCACCGACCTGCGCACCATCCAGGACTGGATCATCAAGCCCCAGCTCCGCACCGTGCCCGGCGTGGTCGAGGTGAACACCATCGGCGGCTACGAGCGCGAGTTCCACGTCCTGCCCAACCCGGCGCGGCTCATGGCCTACCGCATCTCGTTCCGAGACGTGATGACCGCGCTCGCGGCCAATAACGCCAACGTGGGCGCAGGCTATATCGAGCGGAACGGCGAGCAGTATCTCGTCCGCACGCCCGGACAGGTGGCCGATGCGGACGAGATCCGGGAGATTGTCATCGGCAGCCATTCCGGTACGCCGATCCGTATCGGCGACGTCGCCGAGGTGCGCGAGGGCAAGGAGCTGCGCACCGGCGCGGCGACGCTGAACGGGGAGGAGGTGGTGCTCGGCACCACCATGCTGCTCATCGGCGAGAACAGCCGCACGGTGGCCCAGCGCGTCGAGACGCGGCTGGAAGAAATTTCCGGCTCGCTGCCCGACGGCGTCATCGCCCGCGCCGTCTACGACCGCTCCCACCTCGTGGAAGCCACCATCGCCACGGTGGAGAAGAACCTCGTCGAAGGCGCGCTGTTCGTCATCGCCGTGCTGTTCGTGCTGCTGGGGAATATCCGCGCGGCGCTGGTGACGGCCTGCGTGATCCCGCTCGCCATGCTCTTCACCATCACCGGCATGGTGGAGAACAAGGTCAGCGCCAACCTGATGAGCCTCGGGGCCATCGACTTCGGCATCATCATCGACGGCGCCGTCATCATCGTTGAGAATTGTCTGCGCCTGCTTGCGGAAGAACAGCATAAGAGGGGCCGCCTCCTGACGCGGGCAGAGCGGTTCGAGACGATCTTCGCGGGTTCGAAGGAAGTCATCCGGCCGAGCCTGTTCGGCACCATGATCATCGCCGTGGTGTACTTGCCCGTCCTCACGCTCACGGGCGTTGAAGGCAAGATGTTCACCCCCATGGCGGTGACCGTGCTGATGGCGCTGCTCGGCGCCGCACTGTTCTCGATGACGTTTGTGCCCGCCGCCATCGCGCTGTTCGTGACCGGCAAGGTGTCCGAGCACGAGAACTTCATCATGCGGGGCGCCCGGCGCCTCTACACGCCGTTGCTGGACGCCTGCATCACCTATCGCGGCGGGGTGGCCGTGGCGGCCGCCGCCCTGGTGATCGCGAGTGGCTTCGCGGCCTCGCGCATGGGTGGGGAGTTCATCCCCAGCCTCGACGAGGGCGACGCCGCCATCCAGGCGCTCCGGGTGCCCGGCACCAGCCTGACACAGTCCCTCGAAATGCAAGAGGCCCTCGAAAAGCGCCTGCTGAAGGTGCCGGAGGTGAAGGAGATCTTCGCCCGCGTCGGCATGGCCGAGATCGCCACCGATGCGATGCCGCCATCCATCTCCGACGGCTACATCATGCTGAAGCCCCGCTCGGAATGGCCCAACCCATCGAAGCCGAAGACCGAACTGATGGAGGACATCGAAAAGGCGGCCGAGGAGGTGGCGGGGAGCAATTACGAACTCTCCCAGCCCATCCAGCTTCGCTTCAACGAATTGATCTCCGGCATCCGCAGCGACGTGGGCGTGAAGATCTTCGGCGACGATCTCGATACCCTGCTCCAGGTGGCCGGCCAGGTGCAAGCGGTGCTCCAGAAGGTGCCCGGCGCGGCGGACGTGAAGACCGAGCAGGTCTCGGGCCTGCCCATGCTCACGGTTGGCCTCAACCGGGCGGCCATGGCGCGCTACGGCGTCTCCGTCGCCGATGTGCAGGAACTGATCGAGATCGCGGTGGGCGGCAAGGAGGCGGGTGTCCTGTTCGAGGGGGACCGGCGCTTTAACATCGTGGTGCGCCTGCCGGAGGAATTGCGCACCGACATCGAGGCATTGCGCGCCCTGCCAATCCCGCTGCCGCCGGCGAATGATGAGGACCGGCCCGTTCGCGCGATCTGGGGTACGGCTGCGACCTCCCAGATCCGCTATGTGCCGCTCTCGTCCATCGCCACCCTCACGGTGTCGCCCGGCCCAAACCAGATCAGCCGCGAGAACGGCAAGCGGCGGATCGTGGTGAGCGCCAACGTGCGCGACCGGGACCTCGGCTCGTTCGTCGCCGATGCCCAGAAGAAGGTCGCCGCGACGGTGAAGCTTCCGGAGGGCTATTGGGTCGGCTGGGGCGGCCAGTTCGAGCAACTCGTCTCCGCCACTCAGCGCCTCGCCATCGTGGTGCCCATCGCGCTGGCGCTGATCTTCCTGCTGCTGTTCATGAGCTTTGGATCCATGGGCGATGCCCTGCTGGTGTTCTCGGGCGTGCCGCTGGCACTCACCGGGGGCGTGGCGGCGCTGCTGCTGCGGGATATCCCCCTCTCGATCAGCGCGGGCATAGGTTTCATCGCCTTGTCCGGCGTGGCGGTGCTGAACGGGCTCGTCATCATCGCTTTCATCCAGCGCCTGCGGGCCGAGGGGAAGGTTATCCTCACCGCCGTCCGCGAGGGCGCCCTGACGCGCCTGCGGCCGGTGTTGATGACCGCGCTCGTCGCCTCCCTCGGCTTCGTGCCCATGGCGCTGGCGACGGGGCCGGGCGCGGAGGTGCAGCGGCCGCTCGCCACCGTGGTCATCGGCGGCATCATCTCCTCCACCATGCTCACCTTGCTGGTCCTGCCCGCGCTCTACGTCCTGTTCCGGCGCGAGAGTGAACAGCCAGAACCTCTTTCGACGGCGGCTGCCGAGATCACCTCCCCCTAGAAAATCCAAGGAGACACGCATGATGAAAGCCATTTTGATCGCTGCCGCGGTGCTACTGTCAGGTCCCGCTTTGGCGCAGCACGCCCATAACAACGAGAAGGGCCCCAATGGCGGTCCCATGGAGGACCTCGCCGGTATCCATGCGGAGTTGCTGGTGTCCGGCCAAGTCTTGACGGTCAACGTCTTCGACGAGGCCGGAAAACCCGTCGACACGGCTGGCTATACCGGCTCCGCGATGATCGTCTCCGGCAGCGATCGCAAGACCCTTCCGCTCGCCGCCTCCGGCAACGCCCTCACCGGCCAGGCCGCGGCTCCCATTGCGAACGGTGCAGTCGTCACCCTCGTCATCAGGACCGCCGCTGGAAAGTCCGGCCACGCAAAGTTTTCCGCGCCCTGAAGACACAAGGCGAAGGAGAGCCATGTCTTTCGGGATGGGAAGCTCGGTCTAAGTCATCCATCGACGGGAAAGTAGATTCAGATATCGGCCCGACCGCCGTTCATCTTTCGGAGGCTTTTCCCTGCGCCATCGAGCGCGCATCCGGTCGGCCGCGGCGGGGCTGAAAATAGCGCGATCCCATAATCTTTTGCCGGCGCTTCACTGCCGTCCTCACCGCCTCGGGATCAGTCAGAAGCGAAGTGCGCGCAGACGAAACGTCTTCGAGATTCACTGCCAACACTTATCCGTAATAGGAGAATCGACATGAAATTCACAATAATTATCGGATTTTGCCTCGTAATTGCGAGTGGATCACTTGCGCAAACTGTAGACACTGAGCATTCAAGCGCAAAAGAACATGGAATGTATTGTGAAAAGAAGATATCGACCTGCGTCGACATGTATAAATGGTATCGGCAACATGAACTCACTCACTGCCGCATTCAATACAATCAGTGCATGCAGGTCTGGAAAAAAGTTGAGGGGAATCGCGAGGAGAGTGCGCGCCATGGCATCATGGGACTCTAGGACAGATCGACATTCAGCGGCGCGGTGCCGCGTCGCGAAGCCTGACGTCTGGTGCGCGCGGTCTGGCGTGCGCCACTGTCTTTCTTTCACCCCTCGTCATGGCCGGGCGCGTCCCGGCCGTCCACGCCGGGCCGAACGTGCAGGCCTTGAAGGGCCGGTGCCAGCGGTGCCGCGTGGATGCACGGGACACGCCCGTGCATGACGATCTCACCTGAACAGCGTCAAGCCATGCATGGAAATCGCTCCTAGGCCCATCCCTTGAATGCGTGCCAGTCCGAGCGCACCGATGGAGCTTGTCCCCTCGCGGGCGATCAGGAAGCTGCCGGTCCGCCGATCGTGTCCAGCACGTTCATGGCGGAGTCGGGGATATCGAGGCGGGCCGCCGCGAGGTTCTCAGCGAGGTGGGCGGTCGAGGCGGTGCCTGGAATGAGAAGGATGTTTGGCGAACGGCGCAGCAACCAGGCCAGGGCGACCTGCATGGAACTGGCGCCGAGCTCAGTCGCGACCCGCGTCAAGGCCTGGGATTGAAGCGGCGCGAAGCCGCCCAACGGGAAGAAGGGCACGTAGGCGACGCCCTCGGCGGCCAATTGGTCGATGAAGAGATCGTCGCTTCTATGGGCCAGGTTGTATTGGTTCTGTACGCCCACGATTGGCACGATGGCGGCGCCCTGCGCATATTGCGTCGGTGTGACGTTGCTAAGGCCGATGTGTCTGATCAAGCCTTTCTGCTGAAGCTCGGCGAGCGCCGTCAGGGGGGCTTCGATCGACCCTTCGGCCGGACCATGGACATCGAACATGACGCGCAGGTTGACCACATCCAGCACGTCCACGCCCAGGTTCTTCAGATTGTCGCGCACTGCAGTCGCCAGGGCTTGGGGCGAGAAAGCCGGCAGCCACTCGGCGTTCGGTCCGCGAACGGCGCCGACCTTGGTCACGATGAGCAGATCCGACGGGTAGGGATGCAACGCCTCCCGGATCAGCTGGTTGGTGATGTGCGGGCCGTAGAAGTCGCTGGTGTCGATGTGATTGACACCCGCGTCGCGCGCGGCGCGCAGAACCGCGACGGCCTCCTCGCGATCCTTGGGAGGCCCAAAAACTCCGGGGCCGGCCAGTTGCATGGCGCCATAGCCCAGGCGGTTCACGGTGCGGCCGGCGAAGGAATAGGTCGGGGTTGTCACGGGGCGTTCTCCTTGAGGACGCTCGATATCTAGAGCTTGTCACAGTGAGCGATAATCGCCCACAATCAGAACGCCCTGTACGAGATACCGAACAATGGCTCACGATCTGGCGGATCTGCACGCCTTCATCGCCGTTGCGCGTGCGCGGGGGTTCCGCAACGCGGCCCGGATCGAGGGCGCGAGCGCGTCCGCCCTCAGTGATGCGGTCAGACGCCTCGAAGAGCAACTTGGCGCGCGCCTCCTGCATCGGACGACACGCAGCATCAGCCTGACTGAAGTGGGCGCCCGGCTGCTGGCCCGGCTGGAGCCGGCCCTCAGTGAAGTGGATGCGGCCTTGTCTGGGGTCGGGCGGTTCGGCGACGTGCCCGCCGGAACCTTGCGGCTGAACGTGCCGGTGAGCGCCGCGCGTCTTGTCTTGCCTGATCTCGTGCCGGCCTTCCTGGCGGCCTATCCGCAAATCCGGCTGGAGATCACGGCGGAGGATGATTTCGTGGACGTGCTGGCCGCGGGAGCCGACGCGGGCATCCGCTATGACGAGCGGCTTGAGCAGGACATGATCGCGGTGCCAATCGGCCCGCGTATCCAGCGCTTCGCATGCGCCGCCGCGCCCGCCTACCTGGACGCTCGAACGCGGCCCCGCCATCCCAGTGACCTGCTGCACCATGCCTGCCTTCGCGGACGCTTTTCAAGCGGCGTGACCCCGGCCTGGGAGTTCGAGCGGGACGCGGAGACCGTGATGATCGAGGGCGACGGCCCGTTGCTCGTCAGCATTGGCCCGGCGACAGATCTTGCGGTCGAGGCCGCGATCTCGGGGGTGGGGATCATTTATCTCTTCGAAGCCTGGCTCGCGCCATTCCTGAAAAGCGGTGCGCTGGAGCCGGTTCTTGCGGACTGGTGGCCGAGTTTCCCCGGGCCTTTTCTCTATTATTCGGGTCGACGGCTTGTGCCCCCGCCGCTTCGCGCATTCATCGACTTCATTCGGGCGCGACAGTCATCGTGAGGCAAAAACGAGCGCCGCCGCACGCCTGCTTCCGCGCTGGAAGCGCGCTTTGGCGGTAAGGCAAGGGCGCCGGTCGGTGGGTGGCGCGGACGCGGAGGTCCGCACCACCGGTGCCTTGGCCGAGATGGCTCAGGCGGCTTCCATCTGCTCCAGCTCGGTAATCATGCTCTCGATCAGCGAAAGGCCGGTCTGCCAGAAGGCCGGATCGCGGGCGTCGAGGCCGAATGGGGCCAGAAGCTCGGCATGGTGCTTCGTGCCGCCGGCGGAGAGCATGGCCAGATAGCGCTCGGCAAACCCGTCGGCGGCCTTCTCATACACCGCATAGAGCGAGTTCACGAGGCAATCGCCGAAAGCATAGGCATAGACGTAGAAGGGCGAATGGATGAAGTGCGGAATATAAGTCCAGAACGTCTCGTATCCGGCGCTGAGATGGATCGCCGGGCCGAGGCTCTCGCTCTGGACCTGCATCCAGATCTCGCCGATCCGCTCGGCGGTCAGTTCGCCCTGGCGCCGCTCGGTGTGGACGTGTCGCTCGAAGGTGTAGAAGGCGGTCTGGCGGACCACCGTATTGATCATGTCCTCCACCTTCTGGGCCAGCATCACCTTGCGCGCCTGGGGCGTTTCGGCCTGGGCGAGCAGGCGGCGGAAGGTGAGCATCTCGCCGAACACGGAGGCGGTTTCGGCCAGCGTCAGCGGGGTCGGCGCCATCAGCGCGCCTTGCCGTCCGGCGAGAACCTGGTGCACGCCGTGGCCCAGTTCGTGGGCGAGCGTCATCACGTCGCGCGGCTTGCCCTGGTAGTTCAGCAGCACATAAGGGTGCGCGGACGGCACCGTCGGGTGGGCAAAGGCGCCCGGCGACTTGCCGGGGCGCACCGGCGCGTCGATCCAGTTCTTGTCGAAGAAGGTGCCGGCAATCTCGGCCATTTTGGGCGAGAAGGTGCGGTAGGCGCCGAGCACGGTCTCGCGCGCCTCGCCCCAGCCGATGTCGCGGGTGGCGACCTTGGGCAGCGGTGCGTTGCGATCCCAGAATTCCAGCGCGTCCTTGCCGAACCATTTAGCCTTCAAGGCATAATAACGATGGGAGAGGCGCGGATAGCTGGCCCCGATGGCCGCTACCATGGCGTCCACCACTTCGTTCTCCACCCGGTTCGCCAGATGGCGCGAGGCGGCGACATCGGTGAAGCCGCGCCAGCGGTCGGAGATTTCCTTGTCCTTGGCCAGCGTGTTGGTGATGAGGGTGAACAGGCGCACGTTCTTGCCGAACGTGTCGGCGAGCGCGAGGCCGGCTGCCTTGCGCACGCTCTCCTGCGGATCCTGCATCAGGTTCAGCGTCGGCTCGATGGCCAATTCCTGTCCGTTCACCTGGAAGCGCAGCGCCGACATGGTCTCGTCGAACAGCCGGCTCCAGGCGCCGCGCGAGGGGTTCGACTTCTCGTGGAACAGCTGCTCGATGCGGTCTTCCAGCTGATAGGGCTTGTCGGCCCGCAGATCCTCGAGCCACGGCCGGTAATGGCCAAGGGCCGCCACGGCCATCGCCGCTTCCAGCGTGGCATCGTCCAGGCGGTTCATCTCGAGCGTGAAGAACAGCAGATGGGTGGAGACGTCGGTGAGGCGCTCCTGGATGTCGCCGTAGAATTTCGCGCGCGCGGGGTCGGAGGTGTCGCCGGCATAGACCAGGCTGCCGTAGGAAGCGATGCGGCCGAGCAGGTCGTCGATCGCCTCATAGCGCTTCACGGCTTCGGCGAGCTTCTCACCGCCGTCCGGCAGGGACAGCAGATCGGCGAGCTTGCCCTTATAGGCATCCTCGAACGCCTTGCATTCGACATCGGCCTTTTCCAGGTCCGCCTTCAGTTCCGGCGCGTCCATGGCGGAATAGAGGTCGGTGAGGTTCCATTCGGGCAGAGCCTCGGTGCCGGCAGCGGCCGCGGTGGCTTCGGATGCGAATGTCACGGAACCGGGCATGAGACCTCCAGAAAAGGGAAAAGGGCCGAACATTCTATTGCTCCGCCCGTCATAGCGCGCGGGGCCTGCCCCCTCAACGGCGGCGTGGGCGGATTGATCCCGGCCGGCGCCGCGTGTGGGCTAAGGTTACATCTGTCTTAACCATCTTGGCCGAAGCTTGGCGAATCAGCCGCATCGGATTGCCATGACCGCTCGCATCCTCTTGGTGGAAGACGATCTTCTCGAACGCCGCCGGCTCGAATCGAGCCTTGCCCATCTCGGCTACGCCTGCACGAGCGTCGGCGACGGCGATGCCGCGCTGGCGCGGCTGGCCGTGGAGGCGTTCGATTGTGTGCTGCTCGACCTGGTGCTGCCGGGGCTCGACGGGCTGGGCGTGCTCGGCGTGCTGCGGGCGCGCGGGTGCCCGGTGCCGGTGGTGGCCTGCGTCACGCCGTCCGGCCTCGATGCGGTGGCTTCGGCGATCCGCCTCGGCGCGCGCGATTTCGTGGTGAAGCCGGTGGGCGCCTTGCGCCTTCAGGTGGCGATCGCCAATGCCATGGCGCTCGCCGGCCTGGTGCGCGCGGAAGCGCAGGCGCGTGCGGAGGCACAGGCGGGCGAGCGACACAATGTCGTGACACTCGCCCCGGCGCCGGACCTTGAGAAGGCTGCGGACGCTGCGGAAGAGGCGGTGCCCCGGATGTCGCTGATTGACCCCCAGGGCCATGTGCGCGCCCTGGTCCAGATCGAGGAAGACGCGATCCGGGCGGCTGTCACCCTTTATGGCGGGCGGATGAGCGAGGTTGCGCGGCGGCTGGGAATCGGCCGTTCGACCCTTTATCGCCGTCTCAACGCGCTCGGCCTGGCTGTGGCGGAACCATACCGTCCGCTGGCGGTTGCCGCCGAATAGCAAACGTGGAAAAAGCCGTCACGCCAGCGCTTGTGAGTTGATGCGCGGCGGCTCTCGGGCAAGCTTGCGGTACGAGGAAGCTTGGCGTCGGCAAGGGATTTGGAGAGGCCTATGGCCCGTCAGGACAAGAAGGCATTTGCCACCGCCGCCATCCTCGCTTGCGCGCTGATCGCGGGCGCGCCCGCCGGCATCGCGGAAAGCCCGGTGATGGGCGATGCCGGCATGGGCACGGCCACCGGCCCGGCCGCGGCGCCGCCCGTCCCTCCGGCGGGAGATTCCGCGCCCAGTCACCTTCACGGACAGGCGCCCGCACCCGGCGACGCGAGCCCGGAACCGCGCGAGGCCCCGCGCGCCGCCGAAACCGCGCCGCAGCAGCCCTCCCAGGCAAGCGCCATCGCTTCGCCCGGCACGTCCGGCGGTGTGGAGCGGGTGCTGGAGGCCATTCGCCCGGCGCCCGCGCAATCCGCGGCGCCCTCGCAGGCCCCGGCTCCCACGCAAGCTGCAACTTCGCCCGATCCGGCTTCGCCCGATGTCAGCACGCCCGTTTCCAGCGCATCTTCTTCCGCGCCGCAGCCGGCCGAGGAAGATCCACAGGCCGCCATTGATCGCATGGCGCAGCCCGCCAATGCGGAGCTGACCGCGCCGCCCGCCGCTCTCGCGCCGCCGCCCCGCGCCGCCGCCCTGCCGCCGGCCCAGCCCGAGGCCGCCGCTTCCTCCCCGTCCGCCTCTTCGTCGTCAGCCGGCGCGCCCGAAACGTCGCCCGCGCCAGCCGCCCCTTCGGTCGCCGCCGTCCCCCCCAGCCCGCCGGTGGACACCACGCCGGCCCAGGCTGCGGCGCCGGCCGCTTCGACTCCGGCTCCCTCAGCGCCCACCCGCACGGCCGCGCCTGCCGCTCCCTCCACTCCCACCACCCCTGCGCCTGCCGCCGTTGCCGCAGACCCGCTCGCGCCCATCGCCGAGCAGATCGCGAAGCTGCTGTCGGTGCCCGGCGCCGACGCGCTGGTCGGCTCGGCCAAGGAACAGGAAGCGCTGCTCTCTTTCTACACGGCGCGGATGGATGCGCCGGTGTTCGTCGATGCGTCGGGCTTCAACGCACGCGGCAAGGCCGTGCTCGCCCGCTTGGCCGCCGCCGCCGAGGATGGGCTGGAGCCGAGCGACTATGCCCGCCCGCGCCTGTCCCCGGGCGCCGATCCGCTGGCGCTGGCCCGTGCCGAGCTCAAGCTTGCCGCCTCGGCTTTGCTCTACGCGCGGCACGCCGAGGCGGGACGGTTCGATCCGAGCCGTATTTCGGACCTGATCGCGGCGACCCGCACCTTCCCGGATCCGCATGAGGTCCTGGCCAATCTCAGCACCGCGTCGGACGCGAGCGCGGCGCTTGAAGCCTATAATCCGCCGCAGGAAGGCTATCGCGCCCTCAAGGCGCAGCTTGTCTCCAGCCGTACGGCTCCCGTCGCCGCGCCGATCGTCCGCATTCCCCCGGGGCCGACCTTGCGGCCTGGTGATGTGGATGCCCGCGTTCCGGCGCTGCGGGCACGCCTCGGCGTGCGTGGCGGCGCCAATGACCGGCTCTATGATGCCGATCTGGCGGATGCGGTGAAGATGTTCCAGGCCAGCAGCGGCCTCGAGCCAGACGGTGTCATCGGCGCTGGAACCCTTTCCGCCTTCAATCTCGCGGCCGCGGCCCGCAGCGTGGACCGCACCGCCGACATCATCGCCAATATGGAGCGCTGGCGCTGGCTGCCGCGCGACCTCGGCGCGACGCGGGTGATGGTCAACATTCCCGAGTTCACGGTCCGCATCTATGACAATAACCGCGAGGTCCATGAGACCCGCGTGGTGGTCGGCAAGCCGGAAACCCCGACGCCGCTGCTGAGCCACGACATGGAATATGTCGTGCTCAATCCCTATTGGAACATCCCGCCGAGCATCGCCCGCAAGGAGATGCTGCCCAAGCTCCAGGCTGATCCCTATTTCCTCGCCCGCCAGGGCATGGAAGTGGTGCGCAACGGCCGGGTGGTGGACCCCGGCACAGTGAATTGGAATGCCGGTCTCGGCGGCTATTCCTTCCGCCAGCCCCCCGGCGAGCGCAACGCGCTCGGCCGCATCAAGTTCATGTTCCCGAACAACCAGTCGGTCTATCTGCACGACACGCCCTCCAAGGCGTTGTTCGCGCGGGACAAGCGGGCCTTCTCCCACGGCTGCATCCGCGTCCAGGAACCGCTGAAGTTCGGCGAGGTGATCTTCAATCTCGGCCTCGGCTCGACCGAATGGACCGACACCAAGATCGGCAAGATGCTCGGCGGGGCTGAGCGCTACGTCAATCTGAAGCACCATATTCCGGTGCACCTGGTGTATTTCACCGCCTTCGTCGAAAACGGACGCCTGCAAATGCGCGAAGACGTCTATGGCCTCAACGAAAAGGTCAAAGCCCAGCTTGGCCTTTCTGGTGGCCAAACCATGGCGGCGGGCCGGCCCCAGTCGGCGGCGCGCTGATCACGGCCAAGTTCCTGATTGTGGCTCGCTTCAAGCTTGCATGTGGCATCTTTGCCACATGGAACCAGCACGTTTTTGCCATACTCGCCCATTAGTCACGCTGCTGTGACCTTGCGGACGGGCAGATAAACCCGGCAAGCTTGGGGTGGGGGCGAGGGGCGTCAACGTGCCCTTAACCGAACCCGATAAGACTCTGTTGAGCTTCGCGCCGCGCGACCAACCGGTTGCGCGACTGAGATGAATCTGAGCCTCGGGTTCAAGCCTTTGCAAACACCATATCGTTCCGTATCCCAGACCGTCTCCCGCGCCTTCAGGGCGAAGGGGGTGCGCTCTCTGGTGATTGCTGTCGCCCTCGTCGCCGGCGGCACCACGTCTCTCCAGAATGCGGTCGCCAATGGCGACACCCGCACCATCTATATCGAGAACATGCATACGGGCGAGAAGGGCGCGTTCACCTTCAAGAAAGAGGGCCGCTATGATCCCGAGGTGCTCAAGAAGCTGAACTGGATCCTGCGCGACTGGCGCAAGGAAGAGCCCATCGACATGGACCCCCATCTGTTCGACCTGATCTGGGAGGTCTATCGCGACGTGGATGCCAAGGAGAGCATCCATGTGGTGTGCGGCTATCGTTCGCCCGCCACCAATGCCATGCTCCGCGCACGCAGCAAGGGCGTGGCGCAGCAGAGCCAGCACACCCGCGGCAAGGCGATGGATTTCTATATTCCCGGCGTCAATCTCGCAGACCTGCGCGCCGCCGGCCTGCGGCTGCAACGCGGCGGCGTCGGCTTTTATCCCACCTCCGGCTCGCCGTTCGTGCACATGGACACCGGCGGCGTGCGCATGTGGCCGCGCATGACCCACGACCAGCTGGTGAAGGTGTTCCCGGATGGGAAGACCGTGCATATCCCCGCCGATGGCAAGCCGCTCGCCAATTACAATGCGGCGGTAGCCGAGCTTGAGGCGCGCGGCGACAAGGCCGATACGCAGGTTGCTTCCAACGAGTCCGGGAAAGGCATCAAGAATTTCTTCGCCTCGCTGTTCGGCAAGAAGGGCGGCGACGACGACGAGGGTGCGGACGAGGCCCCCGCGCGCACCCGGGTTGCCACCGCGAAGACATCTCCGGTCAGCGACACCGAAGCCGAGACGCCCGCCGCGTCCGCGAGCCGCGTCGCGCTCGCTGCCGCGCCGGTTCCGGCCGCGCGGCCGGCTGAAATCGCCGCCGCGCTCGCAACGGCACAGCAGACCGCTCAGGCCACCATGGCGCCGCTGCCGCTCAAGCGGCCAAATGCGCCTGTCCAGCATCCCCCGGTGCAGACCGCCGCGCTCGGGCCGGTGCCGCTGCCCGCAGTCATCACCCGCGGCACCGAGGCGCCGCCGCCGTCCGTGCTCGGCTATGCCTCGGCCAGCGATCCCATGGGGGGCATGCCGCAGAATCTCGTGATGACCTCGGGGCCCCAGCCCAGGATTCGGGAAAAGAGCAAGGCGGCGGAAATTCCCTTCGGCCGGATGTTCCTGGCCCCGACCCTGACCGCGGAACCCTATCTGCGGGCCCCCGAAATGCGGGTCTTCACGGCTTTCCTCACCGCGCCGCGCGAAGTGGTGGCGATGGGCTTTTCCTATGACGCGACCGGCGGGCTTTCCACCCAGCGCTTTTCCGGCCCCGCCATCGCCTCGCTGCCCACCTATATGTTCGCCTCCGCGAACGTGCGCCTGACGCAGCGCCTGCCCTGAGGCCGGTGCCGCGCGCCCGCCCCGGAAAGGGGCTGGCGTGTCGGCGGCGGTCGCTTCAGCCGGCGGCGCGGGCGCGCCGGCGCGCGGGCTCGGCCTTTTCCTTCGCCGGAGCAGGGGTCTCGGCCTCGGCTTCGGGCGTACCGGCGGGCAGGTTGCGGAATTTTGCCGTGCGCAGGATATGGGTGCGCATCACATCGGCAGCCCGTGCCGCATCACGCGATTCCAGCGCGGCCAGCAGGTCACGGATTTCCCCAAGCGCGCTGGTCGGGCGCGGCGAGCCGACGCTGGTGCGTTGGATCCAATGCACCTTGTCCAGCAGGTTCACCAGGATGCCGTTGATCAGCCCGTTTCCGGCGGCGCTATAGATGGCGCGGTGGGTTTGCAGGTCGAGCGCGAAATATTCCTCCACCTGACCTAAAGCGATCTCCGTGCCGAATGCCTCGAAGGCGCGCCGCAGCCTGGCGAGTTCCTCCTGGGACATGCGCTCCGCCGCAAGGCCCGCCACCGCCGGCTCCAGGATCAGGCGCAGTTCGAACACCTCGTTCATCTCGGCGTCGGTGAGGCCCTTCACATAGGTGCCGCTCTGCGGCGATACCGCGATCCATCCCTCACCCTGGAGGCGGGCGAGGGCGGTGCGGATGGGCGAGCGCCCGACCCCGAGTTCCGCCGCCAGCCGCACCTCGCTCAGCTTCTCGCCCGGCGCGAACCGGCGATCCATGATGCGCGATTTGATCTCGCGGTAAGATGCGGCGGCCCGTCCAATATCAGCGGCAGCAAAGGGGTCTTCGGTCATCGGACGCATTGAGCTTTCAATCGGGACGGGCAGGTTTTGGTATAATCACGCAATCGAGGGCACTGCAACCCGAGCCGGCTGCGAATACAGCCAGAGGATTGATCTCAACCTCGGAAACCTCCGCAGAAAAATCTGCGAGAAAAGTCGAAAGCGCACTGATGATCTGCGCGACCGCCATTTTGTCTGCCGGTTGCTTTCCGCGCCATCCATCCAGCAGGCGCGACACTTGCGTGGTGCCGAGCGCGTCCAGGGCCTGCTCCGGTGTGATCGGCGCGAGGCGGACGGCAACATCCTTGTAGAGTTCCACTTCCACGCCCCCCGCGCCCATCACGATCAGTGGCCCGAAATCGGGATCGACGCGCCCGCCGATGAAGAGCTCTGCGATGGGGGAGGCCTGTTCCTGCACCAAAAGGCCGAGCACCGCCCCGGTTTTCACGGCCCCCGCCGCCTCCAGCATGCGCGTGGCGGCGCTGTGGACATCCTCGGGCGTCTTCAGTCCCACCTTGACCAGGCCGGCATCGGATTTGTGGACAAGGTTCTCCACCAGGCCCTTCAGCACCACGGGATAGCCGAGCGAGTCTGCGGCCTCTACCGCTTCCGCGGCGGTCGCCACCTGGAGTTCGCGCGGGCCGGCAATGCCATAGGCCGCCAGCACGTCCTTCGCCTCGCGTTCGGTGGCAAGGCGATTCGCCGGAACAGCGCTCATGCGCGCCCGGGCGAGCGGGGCGTGGGCGGAAAGCCCTTCGGCACGATCGGGAGCCTGCGTTGCCGCCCAGCGGCCGTAACGCGAGAGCGCCATCATCCCGGCACGGGTGCCGCGCAGATAGGGCACGCCGAGCGCTGTGGAGGCGGCGTTCAGCTCCACATGCGGCTGGTCGGAAAGATTGGATAGCGCCACCAAGGGCTTGCCGCTGTCCTGCGCGCCCGCGGCGACCGATTTCAGAAGCGCGGAATAGCGCGCCGCTTGCTGCGCGCCGAGCCCGAACGGGGCATCCTGCAACAGCACCAGCAGCCCCACGTCGTCCTGGCTGGTGATGGCCCGCGCGCAGCCGCGCGCCACTTCGGGATCGTACAAGCCGGCCCAGGTGAGATCGAGCGGATTGCCGATATGGGCATAGTCCGGCAGCAGGCGGGTCAATTCCTCCCCCGTGGAGGGGGCGATGGGGGCAAATTCGAAGCCCACCTCCTCCGCCATGTCGAGTGCGAGCGCGATTTCCCCGCCGGACAGCGAGAGCGCCGCCGCCTTGCGCCCGGTCGGCAGCTGAACGAGCTGCGAGACCAGCAAAGCGGTCTCGATCAATTCATCGAGCGAAAACACCTGGATCGCGCCGGCATCCGCGAGCGCGGCGTCGCAGGCTTCGACGCTGCCAGCGACCGCGCCGGTATGGGCCTTCACCGCTTCCTGCCCCTTGGCCGAGCGGCCGCTCTTCAGCACGATGACCGGCTTGCCCTTCGCCCGCGCGCGCCGCAGTGCCGCGATGAAATGCTGGGGCTTCTTGATCTGCTCGGCGAACACCACGATGGTCGTCACCGCCGGATCGTCCAGGAAGGACTCGATATAATCGGCGGCGGTGGTTACGGCCTCGTTGCCGGACGTCACCACATAGCTGAACCCGAGGCCGCGTGCGGAATTCAGCAACGCGATGCCCACCGAGCCGCTCTGAAGCACCGCCGCGATGCCGCCGCGCGCGATGCTGTCCGGCAGCGAGGTGCCGAACAGCGCTGTCTTGCCTGCGAAATTCAGCAGCCCCAGGCAGTTGGGACCGCACACCGCAAGGTCGTGCGTTCGCGCGATTTCGACCAGCTCCGCCTGCGCGGCGACGCCGTCCGGCCCGGTTTCTCCGAACCCGCTGGAGAGGATGACGAGGGCGCCCGCGCCCTTCGCCACCGCCTCGCGCGCCACGCCGGCTACGGCGTCCGCCCCCACGGCCACGAACACCGCATCCACGGTGCCGGGGATATCGGCAAGGCTGGCATAGGCCTTCTGGCCGAGCAGTTCCGCCCGGCGCGGGTTCACCAGATGAACCTTGCCTTCAAATCCCACATGCTGAAGGGCGTTCCAGGCGTTCAGCCCCGGCCCCACCTTGTCGGACGCGCCGACAATGGCGATGGAGCGGGGCCGCAGCAGGCTCTCGATACCCATCAAATCCTCGCAAAAACCGGCTCGCGCTTCTCGGTGAAGGCTTTGGGGCCTTCATGGGCGTCCGGATGGGAGAACACCTGCTGGCAGATCTCTTCCTCAAACTGCGCCATGGCGCTCCAGCCCTCGCGCATGTTGAAGGCGATCGCCTCGCGGGTGGCGCGGATGGCATTCGGGGAGGCCTTGGAGATGCGCCGCGCGATGGCCGTGGCTTCTTCCATCAGCTTTTCACGCGGCACCACCTTGGTGATGAGCCCGAGGTCCTGCGCGGTCTTGGCGTCGAAATTCTCGCCGATCAGCAGGATGTCGAGCGCGCGATTGCGGCCGACCAGGCGGGGCAGGCGGGTGAGGCCCATGCCCCAGCTCGGCACCATGCCGATATAGGCGTCGCCCGCGCGGAAGACGGCGTTGTCCGCCGCGATGCGAATGTCGCACACCCAGCCGATGGCGGTGCCGCCGCCGATGCAATAGCCATGGATGGCGCTGACCACCGGCACGAAATAGCCCTCCAGCCGGTTCAGCGTGCGGCGGCCGAGCTCGCGGAACGCCTTGGCGGCTTCCGGCCCGCCGAAATCGCGTTCCTGCCTGAGGTCGCCGCCGGCGCTGAAGGCTTTTTCGCCCGTGCCGGTGAGGATGACGCAGCGCGCCTCGCCTTCGGCTTCCACGGTGTCCAGCGCCGCGATCAGGGCTTCCAGCACGGCGGAGGAGAGCGCGTTCACGGGCGGATTGTTGAGGGTGAGCGTCACGACATGGCCGTCGCGCGCGATCTTCACGAGAGGATCGCTCATGGACTTTCTCCAATCTTGTTTTCTATTTAAGACTCAATGGTCGTTGGCCTGGAGACCTTTGGGCTTGCCCCAGAAGACCAGGCGCACATGGAAGAAGCGCACCATGGCGTGCAGCGCGATGCCGAGCAGCGCCAGCACCACCAGCACCGCGAACATGCCCGACACATCCATGTTGTAGTTGAGCTGCATCAGCAGATTGCCGAGGCCCCGGTCGGCGCCGATGAATTCACCCACCAGCGCGCCGGTGATGGAAAAGACGATGGCGACGTTCAGCCCCGCGAAGATGAAGGGCAGTGAATTGGGGAACACCACCATGTGGAATTCCTGCCAGCGCGAGGCGACCAGCGAGCGCATCAGGTCGATCTTCTCAGCCTCGATGGTCGAGAAGCCGATGATGGCGTTGATGAGCACCGGGAAGAAGGAAATGATCGCGGCGATGGCAATCTTGGACTCGATCCCGATGCCCACCCACACAACGATGAGCGGCGCGAGCGCCACCTTCGGCAGGGCCTGGAAGCCGACGAGATAGGGCATCAGCGCCCGCTCGATCAGCTCGGAGCGGGTGACGAGGAAGGCGCAGGCCACTGCCGTGGCGGAGCCGATGAGAAAGCCGGCGAGTGCCTCGAACAAGGTGACGAGGGTCGCCCCCACCAGCAGGCCGCGATCGAAGATGATCCACAGCGCACGCAGCACGGAGGATGGCGGCGGGATGAGCAGCGCCGACACGCCGAACAGGCGGGGCAACGCCTCCCACAGGCCGAAGATGATGATGCCCGCGACCAGAGGCGGGCCGTAGCGATGCAGGATCTGCTTGAGGCGCGAATTCATGGCGTTTGCTTTCCGGTGCGCTCAATGCGGGTCCGAAGCGAAGTATTCGCGCAGCCGGTCGGCAAGCTTCACGAATACCGGATCGACGCGGGTGCGGCTGCTGCGCGGGCGCGGCAAGGGCACGTCCACCACGTCGATGATCGAGCCGGGGCGGGGCGAGAACACCGCCACCTTGTCGGCGAGGAGAAGCGCCTCCTCGATGGAATGGGTGACCAGCACCACCGTCTTCGCGCTCGCCTGCCAGATGCGCAGCAGTTCGAGATTCATGGATTCCCGCGTCAGCGCATCGAGGGCGCCGAAGGGCTCGTCCATCAACAGCACGTCGGGATCGTGCATCAGCGAGCGGGCGATGGCGGCGCGCTGGCGCATGCCGCCGGACAATTCGTCCGGATAGCGGTCCATGAACTTCTCGAGGCCGACGAGCTGAAGCAGATCCTTGGCGCGGGCCTCTGCTTGCTTGCGGTTCAGCTTCAACACTTCGGCCGGCACCAGCACGTTTTTCAGGATCGTGCGCCAGGGCAGCAGCACCGGGGTCTGGAACACCAGGCCGGTGTCGCGGCGCGGGCCGGTGATGGTTGTGCCGCGAATGGCCAAGGTGCCGGAAGAGGCTTTTTCCAGCCCTGCGATCATGCGCAGCAACGTGCTTTTGCCGCAGCCCGAGGGGCCGATGATGCAGATGAATTGCTTGTCGTCGATGTCGAGCGAGGTGGCCCGCAACGCCTCGATCACTTCGTTGGATCGGGACCGGAAGGTCTTGCTGACCTCCCGGATCTCGATCGCCGGCGCGGCGTGCCCGCTCATTTGTAGTCCTTCGCCTGGGCGATGATCGCCTTCTTGTCGAACGCGTTGTAATATTCGACGAACTTATTGGTATAATAGGTGCTCACGTCGGGCTTCGACTTGATAAGGCCGGCGTTGTAGAAGAAATCTTCCGTCTGCAGCCATTCTTCGCGGGTGAAGGCGCCAAAGCGGGGATCCGTGCGGCCGTCCACCTTATACTTGGCGAGGCGGGCCTGAAGAATGTGGATTGCTTCCTTCAGCGCCTGGTCTTCGGGAATATTGGTGGGCTTGGAGGCGGGATACTTCTGCCAGTGGATGCGCACCGCCGCTTCCGGATTCGCGAGCGTGAACTGGGTGCCCATGGCGATGCCGCGGCCCATCTTCTCGGCGACGGTCGGATTGGCGTTTACGTAATCCTCGTTGCCGAGCAGCATCAGGCTCAGCAGCTTGGAGGTTTCCGGCGTCTCGAAATGGCGGAAGGAATAGCCGTAATTCTCAAGCTGGGCATAGCTCCAGTCCCACAAGGCGAGCGCGTCCACGCGGTTGGCCTTGATGGCGGCGGCAGCCTGGGCGCCGAGGCCGATGGGCAGCCATTTCACATCCTTCTCGGGATCGAAGCCGATGGAGCGCAGCATCGCCTTGGCCACCGGCACCGCGCCGCTCGACAGGCTGACCACGCCGATGGTCTTGTCCTTCAAGTCTTTCAGCTGGGTGATGCCGCTGTCCTTGAGAACCGCGATGGTATAAATCGGCTCGCGCACATGGTTATAGACCGCGATGATCTTCGCGCCGTCTTGCCGACCGAAGAGCAAGGCTTCTGGGCTCGCCATGGTGAATTCGGCGGTGCCGGCGATCACCAATTGAGCGGCGGCGGTGGACCCGCTGAAGGGCGAAACCTCCACGTCGAGCCCTTGCGATTTCCAGAAGCCCAGCGTCTCGGGCACCGACGAGTGCGGCGCCTCGGCCACCGTCGGGCTGGGCGAGGTGAGCAGATAGCGCACCTTGGTCTGGGCGGAGGCAGGCAGACAGGAGGCGACGAGCAAAAGGCCCGCAGCAAGACGTGCGTGAAGCAATGACATTGGTGCTACCTCTGGATGCGTTCTTCGACGCTGGTTTAGACTAGAAAACTAGTCATCTAGATTTGTGTCAAGGCGCTATTTTCACCTCGCCTGCATGTTTCTCAGGCGGCGCCCGTCAAATCGGGGCGGCGCGCGTGGCGCATGGGCCTGAGATAGCGCGGTCCGTTTCCAAACGAGACAGAATTAAATATCTGAATATAAACACTTATTTGTACTTGAAACAAAAAAGAGGAGGCGATTGGTATCGCCTCCTCCGAGAAAAACAGGACCTCTTGCGCAGGCCCGGCGCGGCGCGCCCGCCTGCATTTTGATCAGGGCGCGACGCCGCCCCGGCGATGTGTCGGCGTGGCTAATGCGACAAGCCTCCGCCCAGATAGGCTTCATGCACATGCGGGTCCTCGATCAGCGCCTTGCCCGTGCCTTCGAGCGCCATTGTGCCGGTCTCCAGCAGATAGGCATAGTCGCACATTTCCAGCGCGGCATACGCGTTTTGCTCGACCATCAGCACCGTGGTGCCCGCGGCGCGGATGGTCTGGATGATCTCGAACACCTGCTCGACGATATTGGGCGCGAGCCCGAGGGAGGGCTCATCGAACAAGATCAGCTTCGGCCGCGACATCATTGCACGGCCGATGGCCAGCATCTGCTGCTCGCCGCCCGAGAGCGTGCCGGCGATCTGGCGCCGACGCTCGGCAAGGCGGGGAAACTGCTCGAAGATGTGCGCCATGTCGGCGGCGATCCCCTTGCCGTCGGAGCGCAGGAAGCAGCCCATCTCCAGGTTCTCGGCGACGCTCATCTGGCCGAACACCCGCCGGCCTTCCGGGCAGTGAGCGATGCCCTTGCCGAGAATGCGCGCCGGTGAGGCGCGGGTGATGTCCTCGCCGTCGAACAGGATCTGCCCGCCGGCCGCCGGAACGAGGCCGGAGATGGAGCGCAGCGTGGTGCTCTTGCCCGCGCCATTGGCTCCCACCAGCGCGACCATCTGGCCGCGTTCCACCTTCAGGGAAATGCCCTTGAGGGCCGTGACCTTGCCATAGCGGCAGACGAGGTTGCGGATCTCAAGCATGCTTCACCCCTTGGCCGAGATAGGCCCGGATCACTTCGGGATCGCTCTGAATCTTGCTGGGCGGGCCCTCGGCGATGATGCGGCCGTGGTTGAGCACGACGATGCGGTCGGAAATGCCCATCACCATGGGCATGTCGTGTTCCACCAGCAGGATGGTGACGCCGCGCGCGCGGATCTTCTGGAGGATCTTGATGAAGTTGGCGGTCTCGGTGGCATTCATGCCGGAAACCGGCTCGTCCAGCAGCAGGGCCGAGGGATTGGCCGCCAGCGCGAGGGCGACGCCGAGCAGGCGCTGGTCGCCATAGGGCAGGCTGCCGCCGAGTTCGTTCGCCTGATGATCTATGCCGACGACGCGCAGGATCTCCCACGCCTCCTCGCGCAGCTTGTCTTCCTCGCGCTTCTCCTTCGGCAGGCCCAGCAGGGTGCCGAACAGGCTGGCGCGGTTGCGCCGGTGCAGGCCGATCAGGGCATTCTCGAACACCGTATTCTTGTCGAATACGCTGGTGCGCTGGAACGTCCGCACCAGTCCGAGATTTGTGACCTGATGCGGTTTGAGGCCATTGAGCGAGGTGCCGCGAAACGTCACCTGCCCCTTGGTGGGTCGCAAGAACCCGGTGATGACGTTGAACGCGGTGGTCTTGCCGGCCCCGTTGGGGCCGATGAGGCTGACCAGTTCGCCCTCGCGCACGTCGAAATTCATGTCGGCGATGGCGACGAGCCCGCCGAAATGCACCGCCACATGCTCGATGGAGAGAGCGATCTTGGCTTTCGCGAAAGCGTTCATGCCTGCTCTCCCTTCTCGGTCAGGGCAAGCGATTGAGGGGCGGCGGGAGGGCGCGAGAACCAGCGTTCGATCGCCGGCACGATGCCCTGCGGCAGGATGAAGACGATCAGGATCATCAACACGCCATAGAGGATCCACTGAACCTCCGGCCCCACGTATTCGCGCAGAAGCACCGGCGCGATGCCGAAGATGAGGCCGCCCACCAGCGGGCCGGCCAGTGTGCCCTTGCCGCCGGTGATCACCATGATCACCATGGTCACCGTGTTGAGGAACATGAAGATCATGGGATCTATGATCTGAAGATAATGGGCATACAGCCCGCCGGCCGCGCCCGCCATGGCCGCCGAGATGATCGCCGCGAGCACGAGGTAGCGCGTCACGTCGATGCCGACCGACATGGCCAGCGATTCATTCTCGCGCAGCGCGATCATTGCGCGCCCATAGGGCGAGTTCACGATCCGCTTGATGATGATGTAGCCGAGCGTGATGAAGAACAGCACGACGTAATAATTCTGCCACTTGGCCCAGAGCGTCACGTAGCCGGTGAAGTCGGAGCCGAGGGTCAGCGGCGGAATGCCGGGCAAGGCGAGCGGGCCGTTGGTGAGTTCAACCCAATTGAGCGCGACGAGGCGTGTCACCTCGGCGAAGCTCACCGTGACGATCACGAAATAGGCGCCGCGCACGCGGAACGACAGCCGCCCGATGATGTAGCCGCACAGCCCCGCGATAATGGTGCCGAGCAGGAGGCCGACCACCGCCGGCCATTGCCCATGCACGAAGGTATGGCCGAACAGCGTGACCTCGAAGCCGAGCGTGGTCAGCGCGCTGACATAGGCGCCGATGCCGAAGAAGGCGACGTGGCCGAGGCTCAATTGCCCGGTATAGCCCAGCAGCAGGTTGAGGCTGAGCGCCGCCAGGATGAAGATGCCCGAGACCACCAGCGTATGCAGGAAATACTGGTCCTTCAGCCACAGCGGAACGCAGGCGAAGAAGAGAATGACGAGATAAGGAAGAAGGCGTCTCATCCGATACGCTCCACGCGCGCGAACAGGCCGGTGGGCCGGAACAGAAGAACCAGGATGATGATGATGAAACCCATGGCGTCGCGATAGCCCGACGAGATGTAGCCGGCGCCCAATTCCTCGACGAACGCGAGGATGAACCCGCCGATCGTGGCCCCCGAGATGCTGCCCAACCCGCCGAGAATAACGATGGCGAAGGCTTTCAGCGATGCGAGGTCGCCCATGGTCGGCGTCACCACGAACACCGGGCCGAGCAGAGCGCCCGCCGCCGCGGCGAGGCTCGATCCGAGTGCGAAGGTCATGGTGTAGACGAGGTTGATGTTCACCCCCATCAGCGCCGCCGTGCTGCTGTCCTGGAAGGTGGCGCGCATGGCCTTGCCGAGCTTCGTGCGGTTGATCAGCGCATAGGTCGCCGCGATCAGCGCCAGGGCGAGGCCCAGCACCAGCAGGCGCAGCCAGGAGAGTGAGACCGGGCCGATCACCAGCGGCTCTGTGGGCAGCGGCGAGGGAATGGACTTCGCAACACTGCCCCAGGTGAGCGTTTCGACATTCTGCAGGACGATCCATGCGCCGATCATGAGCAGCATGGTGGTGTCGATGTCGGCGGTGCGCTTGGGCCGCAGAAGGATGAGTTCGATGAGGGCGCCGAGCACCAGCCCGGCGAAGATTGCAAAGCCGATGGCCAGGAAGAAGTTCAGGCCCAGCATGTTTGCCACGAAATACATCATGTAGGCGCCGAGGGCGTAGAGTTCACCATGGGTGAAGTTTACGACGCGCATGATGCCGAAGATCAGGGTCAGCCCAATGCCGAGCAGGGCATAGGTGCCGCCCATGATCAGGGCATTGGCGACATGTTGCAGCAACTGGTCCATGAGCGCTCCTATTGGGGGCTCCGCCGCACGACGCATGGGCGCGTGCAAGACGACGCACGGCGCGGGCGGAACCCATTGAACGGGAGAAGCTGAGGGAGGAGGAGGACCGACCCGCCGTCAATTTCCCACTGAAGGTGCCCGGCGTCCTTGGCTGCGAAGCAGCGGCGCCGGTTGTTGTTCTACCTTCAACGAAAGGCCTCGGTCCGCACCGGTTATCTGTCGAATAGCCCCGGGGCGAAGAGAAAGCCTCGCAGAAAGTTCGTTTTTCGCACGTTCCCTTTCGGGGATACTAAAACGTATTATTATTAGCACAATAATACGAGTGGCAGCGGGGATTTCAAGTCCCGCAGCGGTACGCACACGCAATTCTACGCTGAAGCCTGCGTTGCGCCAGATGCGCGGGCGATCCCTGCAGGCGGAGCGCCGACAATGGCGGCGTAGCGGCCGGCGTCCGTGGCGCCTTCGGTGTTGATGACGAAGATGCGCGCGGTTTCATCAAGGCCGAGCAGGGTGCGCATGTGTTCGCTGTTCGCCACGCGGATGAGGCCGGCGAGGCCCGCCCCGCCGCTTTCGCCCGAGACGATCGCCGGATCTCCCGGCAGGGGACGGGCGAGACGGCGCATCACGTCTTCCGCATCCGCCTCGTCCACGGTCATGAAGGCATCGGCGGCGCGCGACAGGATGCGCCAGGCCACCAGCGAGGGCTCGTAGCATTCAAGCATCGCCATGATGGTGGGCGTTCCTGCCTCGATCTTCAACGACTGGCCGGCCTTGGCGCTTTCGAACAGGCAGGCGGCGCGGGCCGGCTCCACCACGATGAAGCGCGGACGCGCCTCTCCATAAATCACGGCCAGATGTCCGGCGACAGCGGCCGCGAGCCCGCCGACGCCAGCCTGCATGAACACATGGGTCGGCTTTTCCGGCATAGCGGCCAGCGCTTCGCGGATCATCGCGGTATAGCCCTGCATGACGAGGCCGGGAATGCGCTCGTAGCCCGGCCAGGAGGTGTCGGAGACGACGATCCAGCCTTCGGCGGCACATTTGCGCGCGGCTTCCTCCACCGCGTCGTCATAGGTGCCCGGCACATGGATCATGCGTGCGCCGAAATCGGCGATGGCCGCCACCCGGTCGGGGCTGACGCCCGAATGCACGAAGATCGCCGCCGTCGCGCCCACCAATTGCGCGCCCGCCGCGACCGAGCGGCCGTGGTTGCCGTCCGTGGCGCAGCCCACCGTCATGGTCTGCGCGATCGCGCGAATGTCCGGGGTGAGCAGTTCGGAAATATCCACGGCGCGGCCCAGGCGCCGGCTCGCTTCCTCCAGCACCAGGCGGATCACCGCATAGGAGCCGCCCAACGCCTTGAAGCTGCCGAGCCCGAGGCGCGTGCTCTCGTCCTTCACCGCGATGGAGGCGACCTTCAGTTCGCGGGCGAGGGCGGGCAGGTCATGAAGCTTGGTCGGCACATGCTCGGGTCGATGGGAGAGGAAGCGCTCCACCTCGTCCGCCGCCGCGATCGACAGGCAGTCGGCATCTCGCGTGTCCAGCGGAAGGTTGTGATCGGGAAGTGCATTGGGAATAAGCATGCCGCGTCCTTGTGCTCTCCACGCAACGTTAGTGTGTGGCGAGAGGGCGCAGGGCTCTAATTTGCCATCGCAAATGCAATGTTTTTGCGTTTGCCGCAGGGGAAGAAGCGTTTTCGCTTATGGGAATGCCGCCGTCCGCCCGAGCGCGCGCGTCGGGCGGACGGCGGCGGTTTCAAGGGGCGTGGAAGGCTTAGGGGAGACGCAGGTCGCTCCCAAAAAGAAAACGGCCGGTCCTTTCGAACCGGCCGCCGAATTTCGGGCTGGAGGAAGCTTATCGCTTCACTTCTTCTCCACGCCGCACCAATCGTAAATGCTCAGCGCCATCACCTTGATGGCGGTGATGTAATCCTCGATCGACACATATTCGTCGTTCGAGTGCATCACGGCCGTGGAGCCGGGGCCGAAGATCACGGTCGGCGTATCGGCATAGAGGTTCAGGAAGCGGGTATCCGCCGCGCCCTGGCGACCGGAGATGATCGGCTGGTGGCCGGAAATCTCGGTGTAGGTCTTGCTGACGATGTCCACGATGGGATGGTCGCGGGGGATTTCGGAGGCCTGCGCGTCATAGCCCACGAAGCGCACCACCGGGGGATGATCCTTCATCCACGGGTCGCGGGCGGCATGCTCGGCGATCTTCTTCACCAGGCTCTGCTTGACGCCCTCGTGGTCCTCGCCCGGCACGGTGCCGATCGAACCCTTGAGCAGGCAGGTGGCGGGGAAGGCGCTCGGATAATTGCCGGCCTGGAAGCTGCCGACGATGCAGGGCAGGGAATCCAGCGCATTGGGATAGAGCGGATGGGTGACGGTGGCGACGCGCTCGTCCTCCAGTTCCTGCACCGCGGCGGCGATCTTGTTGCCGAGCGTGATGCCGGAAATGCCCTTGTAGCGCTGCTGGATGCCGGCCGGCTTGCCGTTGATCTCGATCTCGAACCAGATGCGGCCGATGCAGGCCGGCTGCACATGCAGGTCGCTGGTCTCGCCGGAGATCCCGGCGTCCGCCTTATAGCCACGGATCACGGTATCGAGCGTGCCGTGGCCGCTGACTTCCTCGTCGATCACGACATTGATGTACACGTCGCCCTTGGGCTGGAGGCCGAGTTCCTTCATGAACTCCACCGCCATGATGTGGCTGGCGACGCCGCTCTTCATGTCCGCCGAGCCGCGCCCGTAGATGCGCCCGTCCCGGATCAAGCCGGACCAGGGATTGTCGCTCCAGCCTTCGCCGTTGCCCACGGGGATCACATCGGTATGGCCGTTCAGCAGCAGCGAGCGCCCGCCGCCGGCGCCCTTGAAGGTGGCGACGATGTTCGGGCGGTTTTCATAGCCGCGATCGACCGGGCGATAGCCGGGATGCTTCTTCAGCTCTTCCCAGTCGGTTTCCCACATGTCGACGTCAAGGCCGATATTGGTCATGTAGTCGTTGAGGAAGGCCTGGATCGCGGCTTCATCACCGGTCACGCTCGGGATGGTGATCATCTTCTGCAAGAACGCGATCGCCTTGTCGCGGTTGGCGTCGATCGTGTCCAGAAGGGCCTGACGGTTGGGGTCGCTCATTGCTCTGTCTCCGGAAGGTCTCGTTGCGCCGGCTCGCGGCGATGTCCCACTGCAAAAGAAAATGCCCCCGGGACCGGCCCGGGGGCTTGAGGCACCGCCTCAGAGGGCCTTGAGGCGGGGAATGATTTCCTTGGCGATCACCTCGACCTGGTCGGGGCGATACTTGTAGGGAACGAAGATGATCTTTTGCACACCGGCGTCGATCTGCTCCTGAAGCTGGGCGACGCATTCGTCCACATTGCCCATGATGGCGCTCTCGCGGGTGCAGTCGCTATAGGCCGGGAAATCCCATTCCTTGTTCAGCCAATCCATCATTTCGTCCTGCACGGCAGCCTTGGAATCGCCGACCATGATGGGAAGCTGGGAGGCATTGAGCAGGGTGTCGGGATCCTTGCCGCCTTCTTCGGCGAAGTTGCGCAGCTTGACCCAGGACTTCTTGAAGTCTTCGGGGCGGTAGAAATAGGTCAGCCAGCCGTCGCCGACGGTGGCGGCGCGCTGCAACACCTTGTCCACATAGCCGCCGATGAGGATCGGCATGCGGGGCTGCTGATAGGGCTTGGGATACATGACCGCGGCGGAGATCTTATGGAACATGTACTCGCCATCCACCTTATCCTCGGTGAACAGGCGGTTCAGGATCTCCAGATTTTCATCCATGATCTTGCCGCGCTTTTCGAACGGGATGCCCATGGCATCGAATTCGCGCTTGTACCAGCCGGACGCCATGCCCATCACCATGCGGCCCTTGGAGAGCTGATCCATGCTGGAGAGCTGCTTGGCGAGGGCCACCGCATTGCGCAGCGGCAGAACCAGGATGCCGGTGCCAAGCTTGATGCGGGTGGTGCGCGCGGCGATCGCGGTCAGCACGGTCAAGGAATCAATGATGGGGAAGTTCGGCTCGACGCCGAGCAGCATGTGATCCCACACCCAGATGGAATCGTAGCCGAGCTCTTCGCACTTCACGCCGTACTCGACGAGGCCGGGCGCATCCGGCATTTCCGGATAGGCGGTGAAATTCCGCGAGGCGATCCCGAAGGTCTTGGACAGGATGGTCATTCTTGTTCCTCCATTGGCCCTGGAGCGCTTTCGAACGAACCGGATACCAGTTCGCGAAGAAAACGCGTTGACTTGGGTTAGGTCAGGCGGTGAACAGGCGCTCGGGATCGAGCATCCGCAGGGTCGACAATTCGTGTTCGGTCGGCGGCTCGGTGACCGCGCTCTGGGCATCGAACACCAGGTCGAAGCCGGTATTATCCTGCACTTCCTCGCGGCTGACGCCGGGGTTGAGCGCGAGCACCTTCATGCGCCGCTCGGCATCGTCGAAGCCGAACACCGCAAGCTCGGTGATGACACGGAACATGCCGCCCGCCGGCAGGCCGCTTTCGGCGCGCGAGGTGCCGCCGCGGATGAAGCCGGGGCTGGTGATGAAGTCCACCTGCTCCACGAACCGCCGCTTCTCGTGCTTCATGGCGACGATCATGTTGGTAAGGGAGGAGATGTCGTTGCCGCCGCCGGTGCCGGGCAGGCGGGTCTTGGGGTGGGCGGGATCGCCGATGAACGACGAGTTCAGATTGCCGAACTGGTCGATCTGCGCGCCGCCCATGAAGCCGATGTCCACATAGCCGCGCTGCAGAAGCAGCAGCACATCCGTGGAGCCGAGCACCATGTTGGCGCGCTTGGTGCAGCGCTGGTCGTTGGTGGAGGGCGGCAGCTTGCCGGGTTCCACGAACGCACCCACGACGCCGCCCTCGAACAGGATGGTCAGGCCAGGGCAGCGCAGGCGCTGGGCCAGCGTCGCGGCGAGCAGGGGAATGCCGACGCCGGCGAACACCACTTGCCCATCCTTGAGCTGGCGGGCGCTGAGGATGGCGAGAATTTCGGTCGCCGTGTAGCGATGCGCCTCAGTCATTGTAGATGCTCCGTCCGCGCTGGCTGGCTTCCAGGATTTCTTCAAGGCCGATGAGCGAGAGGTATTCGTTCCAGGAGGCGGGGCCGTAGACGTATTTTTCCAAATATTCGCGCATGCCCTCGACGGGCGCCTTGTTCACCTGCGCCACATATTCGGACATGTGCTTCATCATCGGCTCGTACAGGCCGTAGCATTCGTGCGGGGCCGAGCCGTAGGGCACTTCCACCACCGCATCGACGCAGAAGAACGGGATCTTCGTCTGGTCGGGCGCGCGGCGGATCTGGTCGTTGGAGACGATGCGCTCGGTGGTCAGGATCACCCGCTTCGCCGCCATGGCGAGGTCGATGTCCATGAATTGCAGCCCGTCCATCTGCGCATTGCCATAGGCATCGCAGCGCTGGACATGGATCAGCGCCACGTCCGGGTTCAGGGCGGGCACCAGCAGCAGCTTTTCGCCGGTGAACGGGCAGTCCATCTCCTTCGCCTCGGGGCGGATGCGCAGCACGTCGGACCCGAGCATGGAGCGGATGGGCAAGAAGGGCACGCCCATGCCGCCGGCGCGGAACCGCATGCCGACAGCCATGTGGCTCCATTCCTCGTAGTTGGCGCTCCCGTTCTCCACATGGTGACGCATCACCTTGGAAAGGCCCCACAGGATGCCTTGGGCGAACCAGCTGGTGATGATGTGGTCGCAGATGCCGGAGCCGAACAGCAGATCGCCGTCGGTGGAGATGATGCTGCGCGAGCAGGTGAGGCCCTTCTTGCGGGCGCGCATGAGCTGCCAGATCATCGCCATGGGCGTGCGCGACATGGTGGAGCCGCCGAGGCCCACGCTCGCACCATCCGGCACGAAGGAGGCGGCCTCCTCCAGCGTCACCACCTTCTCGCGCAGGCTCTTGTCCCGCTGCGAGAGGTCTTGGCGCAATTGCGCATAGGGCGTCACGCCTGATGCCGTCACCTTCGTCTCCTTTTTGTCCCTGGAAGCTTTTGCTTTGCTAGGAGGCGCTTACTTCCGCATTGAACTCTTCGATCAGCCGGTCGTAGACCGGGAGCTGCGCGGCAAGGCCATCCCAGAAGGATTGATGCTTGCGGCGTTCGAAATCCTCGAAGGCGATGCCCTGCTGCTCCACCCAGGTGTAATAGCCGAGGTTGAAGATGCGCCGCCGGTCGCTTTCGCGCAGTTCCAGCATGTCGGCGGTGGAGGCCGCCTCGATGGCGAAGGCGAAGCTTTCGGCCGCGTCCACGGCGTCGAAGCTGCCGCCATAATGCTTGGCGAGATAAGAGGCGCGCTCGGTCTCATAGAGGCCGGCGCCGTCGGTGGCGATGGTCACCACCACATCGTCCGCGCCGTAGCGCATGTATTTGGCAAGCTTGATGGCGGCGACGATGTTGGCGAGGCCGGAAATGCCAACATTGTCGAACGCGGCGATCAGCGCCGGGTCGATCTTCTTGCGGTCGGCAAGATAGGCGCGGCCCGCCTCGGTGCCGAACAGCAGGTTCAGCCGGTCGCTCGCCCGATCCGAGACGGCGATGACGAAATCCGTGTTCATCACATTGTGGATCAGCGGGATATGCTTATCGCCGATGCCCTGGATATTGTGCTCGCCATAGCCGTTTTCCAGCAGGGTCGGGCATTCCAGCGCCTCCACCGCCGCGATGCGCGTGCCGTAGAGGGCCTTGAGGTGATCGCCTGCGGCGATGGTGCCCGCCGAGCCGGTTGCGGAGACGAAGGCGGCGAGGCGGCTCCCCGGCGCGCCGGCCTTCAGGCTCTCGAACACGCTGGCGCAGGCGGCGCCGGTGGCGGCGCGGTGGACCATATAGTTCGAATAGGCTGAGAACTGATTCAGGATGACGTTGCTCTCATCCTTCTGCATTTCATTGCAAGCGTCGTAGATTTCCTTGACGTTGCTTTCCGTGCCCGGCGTGCGCACGATGTGGGCGGGGTCGGAGACCCACTTCTCCAGCCAGTCGAAGCGTTCCTGGCTCATGCCGGCCGGCAGCACGGCGACGCCGGCGCAGCCGATGATGCGCGACACCGCGATGCCGCCCCGGCAATAATTGCCCGTGGAAGGCCACACCGCCTTATGGTGGGAGAGATCGAACGCGCCGGTGACGAGCTGCGTCACGAGGCCCGCATAGGCCGGCAGCACCTTGTGTGCGCCGATCAGCGGGAAGCGCGCACCTAGCAGCACCACGATCGGCGCGGCGACGCCGGTGAGGGCGCTGGGCAGCACGATATGATCGGGAACCGAAACCGTGCCGCGCCCGTCGGCGGCATTGTTCCAGTGGATGCGCCACAGATTGGCGCCGTCGGGCGCGTTGCGGTCCAGGTTCGCCAACGTGGCGACGCGCGCGGCGGGAATGGTCGAGGGATCGGCCAATTGGCCGAAGGTCGGCAGGCTCAGGCCTGCGTCCCGCATGTGCCGGATCGCGGCCTGCCGCTGCTCAGCATTGACGATGCCCGGAGCCGATCCGGGTACGTGCGCTGCACTCATCTCAAGACAACTCCCCCGCCGAAACGGATCTGGCGACCTAAGGTCATATTATCATACTATTATTAGTACAATACGCTTGGGGAATGGCAAATCTTTTTTGCTGCGAAACCGGCGTCCAGGCGCGTTTTTCTTAGGCTTGGGCGGCCATCTGCAAGGCGGTGGGGGCATTCACGTTGCGGGCGCGCTCGCCATGCAGCGCGGGCGCGTCGTCATAGAGCGTGGTGCGCATGCGCGGCGCCCGTCCGGCAGAGCGGATGATCATCTCCATCGAACGGGGCGTCATCTCCTGCCCGTGGCTCGCGCCGGCGGACCGGGAGATGGTTTCGTCCATCAGCGTGCCGCCGAGGTCGTTCACTCCGGCCGCGAGGGCGAGCTTCACGCCCTCCGGTCCGAGCTTCACCCAGGAGGCCTGGATATTGGTGATGTGCGGATGCAGCGCGAGCCGGGCGACCGCATGCATCAGCAGCGATTCCCGCAGGGTCGGCCCCTTGCGGGATCGCCCCTTCAGATAGATTGGCGCTTCCATGTGGACGAACGGGAGCGGCACGAACTCGGTGAAGCCGCCGGTCTCCATCTGCAGATCGCGCACGCGGATGAGATGGCGCGCCCAATGCTCATAGCGCTCGATATGGCCATACATGATGGTGGCGGTTGAGCGCAGGCCGAGCGAATGGGCGGCGCGCATCACGTCGAGCCATTCCTGGGTGTTGATCTTGTCGGCGCACAGATGGGCGCGCACCTCGTCGTCGAGGATCTCCGCCGCCGTGCCGGGTAAGGTGGAAAGCCCCGCCTCCTTCAGCGCCGCGAGGAAATCCGGGATCGGAACGCCCAGGGTCTTGGCCCCCTGGCTCACCTCCAAGGGCGAGAAGGCGTGCATGTGCATCTGCGGCACCGCATCCTTCACCACCTTGCACAGATCCAGGTATTTCTGGCCGGTATAGGAAGGGTGGATGCCGCCCTGCATGCACACTTCGGTGGCGCCGCGCGCCCAGGCCTCTCGCACCCGGTCCGCCACTTCCTCCATCTCGAGGTCATAGGGGCGGCCGCGCAGATTCTCGCTCAGCTTGCCCTTGGAGAAGGCGCAGAACTGGCATTTGAAATAGCAGATGTTGGTATAATTGATGTTGCGCGTGACGACATAGCTTACCGTGTCGCCGTTCACCTTTCGGCGCAGGTCGTCGGCGGCGCGGCACACGGCGGTGAATTCCTCGTCCCGCGCGCGGAACAGGCGCACGATCTCGGCTTCCTCGAGCGCGATGCCCGCAACCGCCCGGTCAAGAATGCGGGTGAGCGCGCCGTCGGTGCTGGCGGGGGCGGACGGCTTGAGCAGCGCGCCTTCCTTCGCCGGGAGGCGGTCGGTGGAGCCGGGGCACCAGTCGTCGGCGCGCGGCCAACCGTCGCCGTCGATCAGGTCGAGCAGCTTGGTGCGCAGCCCCTCGTCCACCCAGCGACGGGAATGAGCGGCGAAGGCGGGATAGATGGCGAGCCGTTCGGTGAGGACCTTGCCGGCGGCTTTCGTGGCCGATTCCAGCACCCGCAGATGCGGCCAGGGCGCTTCCGGATTCACATGGTCCGGCGTGACGGGCGAAACGCCGCCCCAGTCATTGATGCCCGCGGCCACCAGCTTGCTGAGCGCGCCGGGGCTGAGATTGGGCGGCGCTTGGATGTTCATCTCCGGTTCGAACAGCAGGCGCGCCATGGCGATGGTCCACACATGCTCGTCGAGCGAGGGCGCCTCAACATGGGCCATGCGGGTGCCAGGCTTGGGGCGGAAATTCTGGACGATGATTTCCTGAATATGCCCATAGGTGTCGTTGAGATCGCGCAGCGCCAGCAGCGCCTCGATGCGCTCGGCCCGCGTCTCGCCGATACCGATCAGGATGCCGCTGGTGAATGGCACGCCCTGTTCGCCGGCGATGCGCATGGTCTCAAGCCGTGCCGCCGGAATCTTGTCGGGCGAGCCGTGGTGTGCCGCGCCCTTGGCGAGGAGGCGCTCGGAGGTGCTCTCCAGCATGATGCCCTGGGAGATGGACACCCGCCGCAGCGCCGCCACGTCCTCGGCGGTCAGCAGGCCAGGGTTCACATGGGGCAGCAGCCCGGTTTCGCGGAACACCAATTCCGCCATCTCGGCGAGATAGGAGAGGGTGGTCGCGTGCCCGAGTTCGGCCAGCGCGTCGCGGGCGAACTGGTAGCGCAATTCCGGCTTGTCGCCGAGCGTGAACAGCGCCTCCTTGCAGCCCGCCTTCTGGCCGGCGCGGGCGATCGCCAGCACTTCCTCACGGGAGAGAAAGGCGCGCTCGCCCTTTCGCGGCGCGTGGGCGAAGGTGCAGTAGTGGCAGACGTCGCGGCACAATTGGGTGAGCGGAATGAACACCTTGCGCGAATAGGAGACGTAATGGCCGTGGGCCGCGTCGCGCCGCTGCGCCGCCGCTTCGAGCAGCGGAGACAGATCGCTCATGCCCACCAGAGCGAAGGCCTGTTCGGGGGTGAGGCGGGCGCCGACGGAAAGGTCGGCGAGAACGGAGGGCGCGATCATAGGGGCAAGGGCTCCTCAAGCGGCGAGGGCAGGGGCTGAGCCGCACCGGGGCGGGCTCGCACAGGAAATGGCGCGGGCATCAGCGCGGCGGGCAGGGCAGCCAGGTCCGCGCTCACGTCGATATCGTGCCCGAGGCCGGGCAGATGCAGCACGCAGGGCGCGCTGCCGGTGGCCTGCGCGCTTTCCAGGTGGCGGGCGAAGCTGGAGGGCCCGAAGCTCGGCGCCATCAGGGCGGGCGGGCGCGCCGCGAGCAGATTGGTGCCGCCGTCCCGGGTTGCCGGCACCAGCACCACGCTTGCGCGGGCGAGGGCGTCCATCACCGCATCCATTTCCGCCCGCGTGATGCCGGGTACATCGCCGGGTACCACGATCACTCCGCCCTTGCCGGCACGGTCGAGCGCGGCCATCCCGGCGCGCACGGCGGCATTGGTGCCCTCCTCCACCGCGTCGGGCAGCACATGGGCGCCGAACGCGCGGGCGAGCGTCATCGCCTCCGGATCGCTGGTGACGACGAGGATGCCGGCAAGCCCCCGGCATCCGGCGAGCACGCCGAGCACGTGCCGCAGCATGGCCTTGGCGAGCGATGCGCGCTCGGTCGGGGAAAGCTCGGGCGCAAGGCGACGCTTGGCGAGTGCGAAGCGCTTCACCGGCACCAGCGCCCACAGATCGGCGCGGAGCGGAAAATCGCTTGCCGGAACATGCTTGTTCATGGGCCCACCGCCTCCCGTTCGGCATGGATGACCGCGCCGGCGCTGGCCAGCGCATCGGCGAAGCGCAGCACGTCTCGTGCCAGGCGCGCGCTGTCGTCGGCGGTTTTCATCAAGGTGGGTACGGCGGCGACCGGCGTCGAGATGCGGGCGCGCTCGTCGCCGTCGGCCGTGTCGATCACGAGGCCGTCGATCAGCGTGTCGTAATGGGCGGCGATGGCGGCCGAGGTGGCGGGGACCTTCAGCTCCGCCATGATCTTGGCGGTCGGCCCCTTGATCGCCTGCCCACCGATGATGGGCGAGACCGCCACCACAGGCGCCCGCACGGCCGCAAGCGCCGCGCGCAGGCCGGGAATGGCGAGGATGGGATCAATGCTGAGATAGGGATTGGACGGGCAGATCACCACGGCGCGCAGGTCCGGGGCGGCGAGCGCGGCCAGCACTTCGGACGTGGGCTGGGCGACGCCTGCCCCCTCGAAGGTGAAGCCGGTCACGGCGGGCGCGCAGCGGCGTTCGACGAAATAGCGCTGGAACGGCAACGTGCCCTCGTCCGTATGCACCAGCGTGCGCACCGGCGCGTCGCTCATGGGCAGGAGGCGGGCAGCGATGCCGAGCCGGGCGCACAGCGACAAGGTGACCTGTGTGAGGCTCTCGCCGCCCCGCAGCCGTCGCGTGCGCTCCACATGCAGCGCGAGGTCGCGGTCGCCCAGCTGGAACCAGGTCTCCGCGCCCATTTCACCCAGCGCCGCCATGAAGTTCCAGCTCTCGTCGGCACGCCCCCAGCCGCGCACCTCGTCGCTGAGCCCGCTCAATTTGTAGAGCACGCTGTCGAGGTCGGGGGAAATGGCAAGCCCGAGATGCTCGAAATCATCGCCTGTATTCACCACCAGCGAGACACGCGCGCCGAATTCCCGTTCCAGGCCGAGGGCAAGCTTTGCGCCCCCGACGCCGCCGCATAGGGCGACGATGGAACCGGAGCGGGGCGGGGGGAGGGAAGCATTCATCGGAACATGTCGCGTTCGCGGGGGCGGATGAGGGCGGCGGCGGACTGTTCGGGCGCGGCGCGCCGATAGCCACGCACCAGGACGGCGGGCAGGCCCTCGTCGCCCTGGCCCATGAGCAGGGAGGCGGCGGAGGCGAGTTCGTCCGCCACCGCGATTTCCGTTACGCGCATGGCGCGACCGAACAGGTCCGGGGCGCCGACCATGTCCACCAGGGACGGCACGCCGGCCGCGCCGATCGCGACGCCGACAATGCCGTTGCGCCAGGGACGGCCGAAACTGTCATTGATGACGATGCCCGCCGCCACGCCGAAGCGCGCGTCGAGCCGGGCCTTCAAGGCGGCGGCGGAGCCGTCGGGATCGCGTGGCAGCAGCAGCACGCGCGGGCCGTCCTGATGGTCGATGTTCGATTCGTCCACGCCGGCATTGGCCATGACGAAGCCGAGCCTGTGGGCGACCACCAGAACATGCGGCCCCTCGCGCACGACCTGTGTGGATTCGCCGAGAACCACCTCCACATGGCGCGGGTCCTTGCGCAGGCGGGCGGCGATCTCGACGGCGCGGGGCGAGGGCACCACGTCGGCAAGGGCCAGGTAGCAGCCCTCTGCCTTGGAAACGATCTTCTGCGCCACCACCAGGATGTCGCCATCCTCAAGGCCGAGCCCGCTCGCCTCCAGCGCCGCGCCAAGCAGGCCGGCAAGGTCGTCGCCGGGCTCCACCAGGGGGAGCCCCGGCACGGCGTGCAGGGAAAGCGCGGGCGCGGCCATGCGGTCAGCCGACGGCGGGAATGTCGAGGCCGGTGATGCGGATGCCCGCGCCCGGCACCTTGTAGCGGCGGTTGATGCCGATCAGCACCGAGGTCAACGCCTCGGCGGCGGCGGAATTGGCGAGCACACCGCCGTCGATGCCGCGCGTCGCAACCACGCCGGCAAGCGCGATCACCTGATCGCGGGCGTCCTTGTCATTGCCGAACACCAGCACGTCGCAATCGGCCTTGCCGCCGCCGTGCAGCTTGGTTGCCCCCACATTGTGGAAGGCGGACACCACGCGCACGCCCTCGCCCAGCAGGCCCTGGGCGATCTGCGCCGCCGAACCTTCCGCCGGCAATTGAACGGTGGAAACCTTGGGCGGCACCAGGGGCACGGCGGCATCCACCACGATCTTGCCCTGTACCGCCTCGCGCACGTCCAGCAACGTGGATTCGTGGCTCGCGAACGGCACCGCGAGGACGATGATATCACCGGCGCGCGCGGCGCCCACATTGTCGTCACCGCGCGCCGAGGCGCCGAGAGCGGCTGCGGCTTCTGCGGCCTTTTCGGCGCTGCGCGAGCCGATCACCACCTCATAGCCGGCGGCCGCCCAGGACTTGGCGAGGCCGGAACCGAGATCGCCCGTTCCCCCGAGGATGGCAATGATGGGCTTGGCGTCGCCGGGCATGGGCAGTATTCCTGATTTTGATGTTGAATCAAACCGTTGGCGGATTCGTGTAAGACGTTTCTGCCGGCAAATTCGATCTCGATACGGCAAATGGTGCTATAAACAGAATGATAAGACAACTCAATTCTTCAATCGCCTTTTCAGCCCCGCTGACAGGGCGCGCGAAGGCCGGAAAATCCAGAGCCGGCGCCATTTTTACGGCCCATGGTCTTGACGCTGCGGAGCCCGGTACAATGGATGCGGCAAAAAAATGCTGCGCCCCGCCGAGCGATTTCGCAAGAGAGCCTTGACAGGAGGAGTTTTCCTATCTGATGGTATATAGAATGATTGACGCCCGGAGTTGATTTCGGAAAGTCTCCGCTCCGCTCGCGCGTCATTCACGCGCGTTATATGGGCCTTTCGCGCATGTTCATCGCAGCAAGATGATGCCATTGCTTCAACAACGAAAAATAACCCCCTTCAGAGGATAGGTGAGATGGTGAAGCTAAAATTCGGATTTCTGACATCTGCCGCCTGCGCATTGGGATTGTCCGTGGCATTCGCCTTGCCCGCGGCGGCGCAGGACATTTCCATCGGCGTGAACATGCCGTTGACCGGGGCCTTTGCCGCCTCCGGCAATTTCGTCGCCGACGGCGCCAAGCTCGCCGCCGAGGAGATCAATGCCAAGGGCGGCGTGCTCGGCAAGAAGCTCAACCTCATCATCGAGGACAATAAGAGCAATCCCACCGAAGCCGCCGCAGTCGCCGAGAAGCTGATCGTTCGCGACAAGGTGCCGGTGATGCTCGGCGCCTGGGGCTCCAGCCTCACCCTCGCCGTCATGCCCAAGCTGATGCAGTATAACGTGCCGATGGTGGTGGAGACCTCCTCCTCTTCCAAGATCACGGTCCAGGGCAATCCCTACGTATTCCGCATTTCCGCCCCCTCGTCGCTGGAAGCGCAGAATTTCGCCAAGGTGATCGACGGCTTCAAGATCAAGAAGGCCGACTTCCTGGTGGTGAACAACGACTGGGGCCGCGGCACCGCCAGCGACTTCTCGGCCATGTTCAAGGACAAGGGCATCCAGGTCGGCGCGGTCGAGACCATGGACCAGGGCGCGCAGGATCTCAGCGCCCAGCTCGCCAAGATCAAGGCGTCGGACAGCGATACCCTCATCGTCACCACCGCCGTCGAGCAGCTGACCCTGGTGCTGAAGCAGGCCCAGGCGCTTGGCCTCAACAAGCAGATCATCACCACCGGCGGATCGCAGAGCCCCGACCAACTCGCCGAACAGGCCGGCACCGCCGCCAACGGCACCTATCACCTGCTGTTCTTCACCCCCTGGTCGCCTGAAGCGACGCCCTATCCGGAGCGCGCCAAGGCGTTCGTGGAAGCCTGGAAGAAGAAGGGCTATCCCGTGGCCGGCCTTACCGAGAGCTTCCGGGGCTATGACGGCATCAATGTGATCGCCGCCGCCATCACCAAGGCCGGCGCCGCCGATCCGGCCAAGATCACCGAAGCCTTGTGGAAGGTGGAAGTGCCCGGCCTCAACGGCAAGATCGTGTTCGCCAAGGCTGGCCCCGAGGGACGTGAGAGCGGCCAGAGCAGCCCGGCCACCTATGTCGTGAAGATCGTCAACGGCAAGGTTGAAGTGGTCCATTGATCCGGAAGGGGTGAGATTGACCCCCCATCCCTTTCGGGGGCGGGGCATCGGCGGGCCAGCGCCTGACACCGTCGATGCCCCGTCTTGGCTGCCGCGCCCCGGCTTCCCGGTGGCGTTTCAAAAGCGCGGCCTCCGCCCATGATGGCGCATGCCGCGAATTTTCAAGAGCGACCGGGGAATAAGGGATGACGAAGCAGGGTGTCGGGGCGCGTCTCCCGCGTAAGGAGGATGATCGCTTCCTGCGCGGCCGCGGTCAGTTCGTGGCCGATATCCGCCTGCCGGGGTTGAAGGACGTTGCGTTCGTGCGCAGCCCGCTCGCCCACGCCCGCGTCCATGGCGTGCACATTCCCGAGGACTGCCGTGGCCGGGCCTTCAACGCCACGGATCTGGCGGGGGTAAAGCCGATCCGCGCCGTCACCACCCTGCCGGGCTTCAAGGTGTCCGAACAATGGCCGCTCGCCACCGACAAGGTGCGCCAGGTGGGTGAGCTGCTCGCCGTGTGCGTCGGCGACACCCGCGCCCAGGCCGAGGACATCGCCGCCGCCATCGAGCTGGATCTGGAGGAACTCCCCGCCGTCCACGACATGGTGAAGGCCCGAGATCCCGACAGCGCGCTCGTGCACGAGCATTGGGGCGACAATGTCTTTCTCGAAAGCTTCATGGAAGTGGACATCGAGAAGGCCTTCGATGCCCCCATCAAGATCACCCGCACCCTCTCCACCGCGCGCCAGAGCATGGCGCCCATGGAAGGACGCGGGACGGTGGCGCACTGGGATCATCGCAAGGAACAGCTGGTTCTCCACACCGGCAGCCAGATGCCCCATATCGTGCGCAACGGCCTTGCCGAATGCCTGGGGCTGAACCAGGAGCAGATCCGCATCATCTCCCCCGACGTGGGCGGCGGCTTCGGCTACAAGGGCATCCTGCTGCCGGAAGACATCTGCCTCGGCTGGCTCGCAATGCGCCTCGGCCATCCCGTGCGCTGGATCGAGGATCGGCGCGAGAGCCTGACCGCCGGTGCCAACTGCCGCGAGCATCATTATTCCATCACCGCCTATGCGGATCGCGACGGGACGCTGCGCGGCATCGACTGCGAGGCCATCGTCGATTCCGGCGCCTATTCCTCTTATCCCTTCTCGGCGTGCCTGGAGGCCGCGCAGGTGGTGAGCATCCTGCCCGGCCCCTACGATTTCCCGTCCTATCGCTGCCGCACCTGGTCGGTCGCCACCAACAAATGCCCGATCCTGCCCTATCGCGGCGTGGCGCGCACCGGCGTGTGCTTCGCGCTCGAACTGGTTCTGGACGCCATCGCCCGCGAGATCGGCATGGAGCCGCACGAATTGCGGCTGAAGAACCTCGTGCGGCCGGAGCAGATGCCGTTCGACAACATCACCAAGAAGCATTTCGACAGCGGCGATTATCCCCAGGCGCTGAATCGTGCCATCGCCATGGCGCGGCTTGACGACGTGCGCGCGCGCCAGGCGAAGGGCGAGGCGGATGGCCGGCTGATCGGCATCGGCCATTCCATCTATTGCGAGCAGGGCGCCCACGGCACCTCGGTCTATTCCGGCTGGGGCATTCCCATGGTGCCGGGTCACGAGCAGGCAACCGCCCGCATGACGCCCGACGGCGGCCTGGAATTGCGCGTGGGCGTGCATTCCCACGGCCAGAGCATGGAAACCACCTTCGCCCAGGTCGCGCACGAAGTGCTCGGCATAGATACCGCGCGCATCAAGCTGGTGCACGGCGACACCGAATACACGCCCTATTCCACCGGAAGCTGGGGCTCGCGCTCCATGGTGATGGCGGGCGGAGCGGTGGCCACCGCCTGCAAGGAAGTGGCGGCGCTGGCGGCGCGCATCGGCGCCCATCTGCTTCAGGCCGATCCGGCCGAGGTGGTCATCAAGGATGGGTTCGCGGTCGCCCCTTCGGGCTCGGTGAGCCTTCAGGAGATCGCCCACACCTGGTATCGCCGCCCGCAGGACCTGCCCGCCGGGATCGACCCCCACGGCCTTGAATCCACCATCGGCTACAAGCCGGTGCGCGACACCGGCACCTTCTCCTATGCCGCCCATGTGGTCCTGGTCGCCGTGGATCCCGAACTCGGCGACATCGAGATCCTCGACTATGTGATCGTCGAGGACGGCGGCAAGCTGGTGAACCCCATGGTGGTGGACGGCCAGATCTATGGCGGCCTCGCCCAAGGCATCGGCACCGCGCTTTACGAGGAAATGCAGTTCGACGCCTCGGGGCAGCCGCTCGCCTCCACCTTCGCGGATTACCTCCTGCCCGGTCCCACCGAAGTCCCCGAGCCCCGGCTCGATCATATGGAATTCCTCGCCCCCTATACGGAATTCGGGGTGAAGGGCATCGGCGAGGGCGGCGCCATTGCGCCGCCGGCCGCCATCGGCAATGCGGTGAACGATGCGCTGAAGGGCATCGGCGCCGAACTGCTGCATTCGCCCATCACGCCGCGCCGCGTCCTGGAAGCCATCGAGGCGGCCAAACGCGCCCAACTCGCCGGGAGCGTGGCATGAAGCCCGTCCGTTTCGATTACGAGCGCCCGGTCGAGATCGGCGCCGCCCTGGCCCTGATGCAGGACGAGGGGCGGGTGGTGAAGATCATCGCCGGCGGCCAGTCGCTCGGCCCCATGCTCAACATGCGCCTCGTTCAGCCGGAATTGCTGGTGGATATCACCGCCATCCCCGCCCTGAAGCGCATCGAGGACAATGCGGACCACATCGTCGTCGGGGCCTGCGTGACCCATGCCGATTTCGAGGATCGCCGCGTGCCGGACGTCACCGCCGGCGCACTGCCGGGTGTGGCACGCGGCATTGCCTATCGTGCGGTGCGCAACCGCGGCACGGTGGGCGGCAGCCTGACCCACGCCGACCCTTCCGCCGACTGGATTTCCATCCTGTCCGCCGTGGGCGCGCGGGTGATTCTGCGCGCGCCCTCCGGTGTGCGCGAGTTGGCGGTGGAGGACTACATGCTCGGCGCGCTCGCCGCCGATCTCAATCCCGGTGAATTGCTGGAGGCGGTGCGCATTCCCAAATGCAGCGCCTCGGCCCGATGGGGCTATTTCAAGAGCTGCCGCAAGACCGGCGAGTTCGCCCACGCCATCGGTGCGGTGCTGGTGGACCCAGACCGTGGCGTGTTCCGCGCGGTGATGGGTGCGACCGAGACGCGGCCCATCCTCGTGACCGACCGCGCGGCGCTGTTCACCGAAACAGGCTTCTCCACGGGCGCGGCGGAAGCGGTGGCGCAGGCCGCCGGCATGGGCGATGTGCTGGATCGCCGGACACACGCGGTGGCGCTGCGCCGCGCATTCGAGCAGGCGGACGCGGCATGAGCATGGTTTCCCTCACCGTCAATTCCCGCCCCCTGCGCGCGGAGGTGGAGCCGCGCACGAACCTCGCCGATTTCCTGCGCGATTCGCATGATCTCACCGGCACGCACCTGGGGTGCGAACACGGCGTGTGCGGCGCTTGCACCGTCATCGTGGACGGCGAGCCGGTGCGCTCCTGCATCACCTATGCAGTGGCGTGCGAGAATGCGCAGGTCACCACCATCGAAGGGCTCAACGACGACGAGCTGGCAAGCGAATTGCGGGCCGCCTTCACGCGCGAACACGGCCTGCAATGCGGATATTGCACGCCGGGCATGATCGTTTCCGCCCGCGACGTGGTACTGCGTATGCCCGACGCCAGCGAGCATGAGATCCGCGTCGCCATGAGCGGAAACCTGTGCCGCTGCACCGGCTATGTGGGCATCGTGCGGGCGATCCGCACGGTGATCGCGGAGCGCAGGGCGCGTGGCGCGGCGCCCCGGGCCGACGTGCGCACCGCCCTCGGGCCGGTCGGCTCAGGCCATGCGGGCGCCTTCGCCGGCGGCACGGACAACGCCGCCGATAGCTCGCCCGCCCGGATCGCGCCGGCCGTTCCGCGCGCGGCCAGTTCGCGTGAATCTGCCAAGCTCGATGCCGACTTCGTTCCCCAGACCAGCTTTCCGCAAAGCTTCGTCGTCGCCCATCCTGTGGACGTGGTGTGGGATTTCTTCGGCCGCGTGGACGAGGTGGCCGCCTGCCTGCCGGGCGCGTCGCTCGTGGGCACGCCGACGCCCGAGCATGTGGAAGGGCAGATCCGCGTGAAGGTCGGGCCCATGGTGGCAGAATTCCAAGGCGTGGCGGACATCTCGCGCGACGATGCCCGGCATGCCGGGCGCATTTCCGGCAGCGGGCGTGACACACGCAGCAATTCGGCGACGCGTGGGCTCATCGGCTACACGCTGACGCCGGTCGAGGATGGCCGGGCGACCCGGGTGGACGTGAGCATCGGCTATACGCTGACCGGCATGCTGGCCCAGTTCGGCCGCTCCGGCCTTGTTCAGGATATCGCCGGGCGGCTGGTGTCGGCGTTCGTGCAAAACCTGGAAGCGCGGCTCGGCCAGGGCGAGGGTGCACCGGCGGCGCCCGTGGTGACAGAGCTTAACGCCGGCTCGCTAGTGTATTCGGTGATCCTGTCGCGGCTGAAAGAGCTATGGCGCAGAATAGCAGGATAAGACGGGACCGGCGGCGGGGCGCAGATGCCGCCAAGATCCTTGCCGCCTCACCGTTCCAGCGGCACGGTGAGCCCGGTCTTGACCCGGTCCATCACAACAAGCGTGCGAAATCGCTTGATATTGCTGTTCTCGAAGAACAGGCGGCGGGTGAGATCTTCATAATCCGCCATGGTCGGGACGGTGACGATCAGCACGAAGTCTGCGTCGCCAGTGACATAATAACATTGCTGCACTTCCGGGCAGCGGACGAAATTGGCCTTGGCGGCGTCCACGAGATCAATGCGTTCGCTTTCCACCACGACCTCCACCACCAGCGTGAGCGGCTGGCCGACGCGGGCGGGGTTGAGGATGGTGACATCGCCTTCAATCACACCGGTTTCGCGCATCCGCTTGATGCGCCGCTGCACGGCGGCCGCCGAGAGGTTCACACGCTCCCCAATGGTGCGCTGGGGCGTGGTGTTGTCCCGTTGAAGAATAGTAAGTATGGCGAGGTCGAAGGCATCCAGATCTGCGCGCTGGTTGGACAGAGAAGAGGCCATGACACACCAAATCGTTTGAACTTCTGATATTCTAAGAATTTATATTATTATTGTCTATCATTTGTTGTATATTTTCTTTAAAAACGAAATAATATATCAGATATACATAAAATAATAATAGTTTTATCGAGTTTGAGTATTAAAGACGAAAGGTCTTTGATAATTAGCGGCGGTGTTGCTGTGCAACTGGCTGTGCCTTAATCCTGCGCGCGTTCTGGTATGGCGTGCGCCTCGGTAATTCTATGCCCAGCGCGACAAGATGGGCTAATATGCACAAGTCGCAGGCACTCCCCTATTCACCTTTGCGCGTCGTGGGGCTAAACTGCAATCTCAGGCGTGAAGTGGAGACGGTTTCTGCTCGAACGCCGCCGAGTCTGATGGTCCTTTATGCAAACAAAGTCCAAACTATCGGCAGCCTACGATCGAAGCCGCGTGCCGCTCTACATCCAGGTCGCATCGGTGCTCCGGCAGCGGATCCAGGCGGGGCATTGGGCCATCGGCGACAAGATTTCCACCCTGGAAGAATTGGAAGAGGAGTTCCAGGTCGCGCGCGTCACCGTGCGCCAGGCTGTGGAAATGCTGCGGGATGAAGGCCTTGTCAGCGCGCGCCAGGGGCGGGGCACGTTCGTCTCCAGCGTGGTGCCCGACCGCCATTGGCTGAAGCTGGAGACCACCTGGGCGAGTTTGATCGCGTCGGTGAAGGAAAATGTGCCGAGGCCCATCACCTTGACCGAAAACGTGCCGCCGCCGCTCCTGAAGCCGGAGGATGGCGAGCTTGCGTCCGAATACGTCTCGTTGAAAAGTCTTCAATTTCGTGACGACCAGCCTTATTCCATCGTCAACCTTCTGCTCGCGCGCCATGTCTTCGAGATGGACCGCGATATCTTTCTCACGGGCCCGGCCTTGCCCGCGCTTGCCGGTCTGAAGAAGGTCAAGGTGAAGGACGCCCATCAGACGCTGATCATCGGCAGCGCCGATCCGACGGTCGCGGATCTCATGAAGATTCCGCTCGGCGCGGCGACGGTCGAGAGCCATTGCGTGGTGGTGGATGCGAAGAATATCGCCATCTATGTGGCCGATATCGTTTATCGCAGCGATTGCATCAAGTTGCAGATCGACCTGCTGCGATCCGAACGCGGATAAGCCAGCGTTCGCCGTCAAGCCGCCGGGCCGGCACCGCCTGGGCGTGGCCTGAAACGGCGCGCCCTTGACCGGGACGCGCCCGGTCATGCGCCAAGGTTTGCGGCGCGTCATCCCGCGCCTGCTGGGCCTCAGGAGAAAATGCCGAGTGCCTGCATGTAGAGGTCGACGATCGCTTCGTGTTCCTTGCGCTCGTCCACGTCTTCCTTGCGAATCTTCAGGATGGCGCGCAGCGCCTTCACGTCGAAGCCATTGGCCTTGGCTTCGGCAAATACGTCCTTGATATCGTCGGCGATCGCCTTCTTTTCTTCCTCAAGGCGCTCGACGCGCTCGATGAAGGATTTCAGCTGTTCCTTGGCGAAGCCCGCCGGGGCGTCCGATACGTCTTCCGACACGTGGTGCAACCTCACAAACAATCAAACGGGCGAATAGGGCGCCGATCAGGGGCAAGATACAGCACGCGGCTGGGCGCCGCCGTCAAGCCGCTGTCCCCGCAATCCCCCCTATCCCCTGCTGCACGCGGCCGGTTCAATGGCCATCGTGCGGCGGCTTGAACGCCGCGGCCTGCTCTGGCGTCGCCTCGCTCTGATAACGGCTTTTCCATTCCTCGTAAGGCATGCCATAGACCGCCTCGCGGCTCTGCGCCTTGTCGACCGGCAGGCCTTCGGCCTCGGCGGCGTCCAGATACCAGTTGGAGAGGCAATTGCGGCAGAAGCCGGCGAGGTTCATGAGCGCGATGTTCTGCACGTCCGTACGTTCGCGCAGGTGGGCGACGAGCCGACGGAACGCCGCCGCTTCAAGCCGCTCGCGGTCCTGCTCGGAAAGCGCGCCGGAGCCATCCAGCGGCGTGGGGTCGGAAAGTTGGGTGCTCATGGCGTGTGGTCCCTTTGTCGGCTTCATGTGGCGCGTGCGCGCGCCGGGTGCAAGGGTCGCAAGGGCGATGCCGTGAATCCGGGGCCAGGCGCCGTCGCATCGCCCCTGCAGCTTGCGCTCGGCATCGCCGCCCTCGCCGGCGGCGCCTTCGCGATGGGCGCGTCGGTGCTGTTCGTGCGGCTTGCGGACGTGGGGCCGTTCGCCAGCGCCTTCTGGCGCACCGCCCTGGCGCTGCCGGTTCTGCTCGTGTGGGCGCTGGCGGCCGAGGGGCGGCGGGCCCTGGTGCCGGATCGCGCGGCGCTGGTGGCGGGGGTTTTCTTCGCCGGCGACCTGTTTTTCTGGCATCTGGCGATTCTCGGAACCAGCGTCGCCAATGCCGCCGTGCTCGCCACCACCTCGCCGGTATGGGTGGCGCTGTTCGCCTGGCTGGTAATGCGCGCCGCCATCACCCGCGCCACGCTTGCCGGGCTCGTGCTGTGCCTTGCGGGGGCGGGCGCGCTGATCGGGCGCAGCTTCCATCTGGAGCCGGCGCATCTGCTGGGCGATGCGGCGGGGCTGGTGACGGCGGTCTTCTTCGCCGCCTATTTCCTGGCGATCGGCAAGGCCCGGCGCACCCGAGGGGCCGGGGCGGTGACGCTGATTTCCACGGCCGCCACGACACTTATCCTGCTCGTCGTGGCTTTGGTGGCCGAGCCGACCTTATGGCCCGCGAGCGCTTCGGGGGCCGCCGCCCTGCTGGGGCTTGCCTTGGTGAGCCAGGTGGGCGGGCAGGGGTTGATGGCGGTGGGGCTTTCCGTGGTGCCCCCGATCTATGGGGCGCTGGTGTTCTTCCTGGAAGTGGTGTCGGCGGCAGCCTTGGGCTGGCTGGTGCTGGGGGAGGCGCTGGGCGTGCTTCAGGGGGTGGGCATGGGGCTTGTTCTGCTCGGCCTGTGGGTCGCAAGGCCGGGCCGGCCGGGATGATCTGCCTCGCTTCTGCCCCGATCGCGCCCGAAAAGACGGGACGATGCCTCCTGCATGCATCGTCCATTGACGCCCGTGCCGTACCAAGGCTAACAGCCGAGCCCATGTTGTTTTCCCACCCGTTCGTTCCGAATGGATCTTCCGCCCTCTGGCGCGGCCTGCGCGCGCTGGCGCTTCTCGCCGTGCTCGCGGCGGGTGCCCTGACGGCGAGCGCGGCCCCCGCGGCCGCCGACTTCCGCCTGTGCAACCGCACCTCCAGCCGGGTCGGGGTGGCCATCGGCTATAAGGAAAACGAGGTCTGGACCACGGAGGGGTGGTGGAACGTCGCGGCCAACAGCTGCGAGACCTTGCTGCGCGGCGACCTCGTGGCGCGCTTTTATTATCTCTATGCCGTGGATTACGACCAGGGCGGGGAATGGGCGGGCAAGGCCTTCATGTGCACCCGCGACAAGGAATTCACCATTCGCGGGGTGGAGGATTGCCTGGCGCGCGGCTTCGACCGGGCGGGCTTCCTGGAGGTGGACACCAAGGAGCAGCGCGGCTGGACCGTGCAATTGACCGAGGCCAACCAATCCAGCCGGGTGCTGCCCGGCGTCGCGCCGCCCGGCAATGCGCCGATGCCCATGCCGAACCCCGCGAGCCGCGGGAAATAGCATCCAGAATGGCGGCTATCGCGCCTTTCCCCCTGAGGCTGTGATATTTCCAGAATGCCGCGCCATCCTGCGGCACCACGGGCAAAAACGCCCGGGTCAGGGAGGGGCACATGGCTGGGACGGGGCGTGTTCTCATCGCGGGCGCGGGGCCGGTTGGCCTGACCCTGGCGGGCGAGCTGGCGCGATATGGCGTCGGCGTGCGGATCGTCGACACATCCGCCGCGCGCACCGACAAATCCAAGGCGCTCGTGCTGTGGAGCCGCTCGCTGGAGCTGCTGGCCCGCACCGGCCGGGCGCAGGACTTCGTCGCCGCCGGCATGGAAGTCTATGGCGCCCGCATCTCCAACGGCCGCACGCTGATCGCCGAGATTGATTTCGACGCGGCGGAGAGCCTGTTTCCCGCCGCCGTCATGATCCCCCAGAGCGAGACCGAGCGGCTGCTGGAAACCCATCTGGAATCGCTCGGAGTCAAGGTGGAGCGCACCACCGGGCTCACCGGCTTTGCGCTTGTGGGCGACGGCGTGCACGCCACCTTGCGCGACGCCTCCGGCCGGGAGGAGCAGGTGGAAGCGGATTGGCTGGTGGGCTGTGACGGCGCCCATTCCACGGTGCGTCACACCCTCGGCATGGACTTTGCGGGCAGCACCCAGCCCAGCGACTGGGTTCTCGCGGATGTGCATCTCGAAGGGCTGACCCCCGACAAGCTGGACATCTATTGGCATTCCGACGGCATCCTCGCCTTCTTCCCCATCACCGGCGGACGCTATCGCATGGTGGCCGATCTTGGCCCGGCGCAGAGCGAGGCACATCGGCCGGATCCGACGCTGGCCGAGGTGCAGGCCTTGGTGGATGCGCGCGGCCCGGGCGGCATCCGCATGCATGATCCCTTCTGGCTGGCGAATTTCCGCATCAACGAGCGCAAGGTGAAGGACTACAGCCTCGGCCGCGCGTTCCTGGCGGGCGATGCCGCGCACATTCACAGCCCGGCGGGCGGGCAGGGCATGAACACGGGCATGCAGGACGCCTTCAATCTCGCCTGGAAGCTTGCCCTCGTGGTGCGGGGGCGTGCCAGGCCTGCCTTGCTCGACAGCTATTCGGTGGAGCGCAGCGCCGTTGGTGACCTGGTGCTGCACAATGCGACCCGCATGACCGACCTCGCGGTGATGCGCAATCCGCTCGCCCAGGCGGTGCGCAATTTCGCCGCCCATGTGGTGCTCGGCCTGTCGCAGGTGCAGCGCCGTGCTTCGCACAGCCTGACCGAGCTGGAAATCGCCTATCCGCACAGTCCCTTGTCGGTCACGGCGCCGCACGCACCCCATGGCGGGGATCTGCCGAAGGCGGGCGAGCGCTGGCCGCAGCTCGATGCCAGCCTGCCGCCGATCGGCGCCGGAGATACCCCCCGCTTCGCCCTGATCGCACACGGCGCCGCGGCGCGCGACCTTGCGGCCGGGTTCGGTGGATTGGTCGAAACCCGTGAGCCGCCCGCAGGTTATGACGGGCTCTGGGTGGTGCGGCCGGACGGCTATGTGGGCCTCGTGGCGGGCGCGACGGATCTTTCCGCCGCCGAGGCCTATCTCGCCGCACTCCTGGCCTGAGGGCTTTGGGGATGTGGAAGTGGTCGCCGCGTTCTAAAAATGTTTCACGTGAAACAATGGGTTAGCGCAGACGAATCGCACGGAGAAGGCACTTGGGGGCACTTTTCCGTGCCTTCTTCGCGGACCAAACCGCGATTTCGGGCGAACGTTCCGCGCGAATGAATCCGCGCCGCCTCGGATGTCCGGAATGGCCGTTCGGCGCGCCGAGAATTGCACCTTTCGCTTGCAAGCTGCCCGGAGACGGAAACGAGGCGCCCCATCAACGTTTAGCGGAGGATCGACATTTCTGGCCCGATGCCAGTGCAAGGTGACATCGTCTGCAGCAGAGCATCGTCATGCACGGGGCTTGTCCCGTGCATCCACGCGGCACCCCTGGCGCCGGCTTTTCAGGGATGGCGCCGTCGGCCCGGCGTGGGTGGCCGGGACAGGCCCGGCCATGACGATCGGGGGCGACGAGCGAAAGATGCAGAAAGAGGGCGCGCACTCCCTGTGGGGCGCTGCCACTTCACTGAATGTCGATCCGCTCCTAAATATCCCGCCCTTCCACCTTGATCTTCAGCTCGGTCTCGATGTCCTTGGCGGCGGTGAGGTGGGGGTTGACGGCGAGGGCGCGGCGGGCAGCTTCCAGGGCATGGGTGTCGTCGCCGACCTCGCGCATGATCAGCGACAGGCCGAGCAGCATGGAATAATGGCGCGGCTCGCGGGTCAGAACCTCGCCCACGTCCACGAGGGCCGAGGCGTAATCGTCCTGGAGATAATAGATCGTGGCGCGCCGGCTGCGGGCGGCGAGGAAATCGGGATAGGCGTCGATCACCGAGCCGAGCAATTCCAGCGCCAGATCGTATTCCTTGGCCTGGGTGGCCGCCTCGGCGCGCGACATCAGCAGGTCCGCGCTGGGGCTGCCCGATTGGGCGAACATGGCCTCGATTCGGCTGCCGAGGGCCGAGGCGGTGTCATCGTCCGGCGCGAGGCGCAGGGCCTCGAACATGGCGTCCAGCTGAACCCGCCGGTCGCGCGGCAGCTTGGGTCGGGCTGGGGTGGCCTCCGCCGCGCCGGCATCGGGCCGGCCTGCATCGGAGCGGGATTTCGGCGCCGCGCCGGCCGAGGGCTTTTCGCCGGTGGTCTGGGCGTGGGCGGCATAGGCGCCGCAGAGCGCCAAAGCGAGCGCGCAGGCCAGCGCCATCACCAGCGCACGCCGCCCGGCGGCGGTGGCGCGCGCGGCGGACGCCACGGACGGATGGGAACCCACGGACGGATGCTTGGACATCATCATCCGCAAAGTGTGAGGCGAGGCGCATAAAGCGTCAACCGCCCCACCCCTTTCGGGGGGAGCGGCGCGATCAACTCATCTCGATGACGAGAGCCCCGCTCGCAAGGAGCGGGGAAACGCTCAGCCCTGGCGGGCCTTGTAGCGCTTCTGGGTCTTGTTGATGATGTAGACGCGGCCCTTGCGGCGCACGAGACGGTTGTCCCGGTGACGGCCGAGGAGCGACTTGAGAGAGTTGCGGATCTTCATAACCTACTGCCTTCGGCCGACCGCGGCGCGGCTTCACCGCGCGGCTCGTCGACACAATGTATTGGATCGAGCCGGTTCGATAAGGGGCGCGCGCCGCAATGTCAACGGCGCGCGCTGTGGATGACGTGCGATTGCCGCCCGGCGGAGCGCTCCGCCGGCGGCCGGTGCCTCACTTGCCGGCGAGCAGGGGCGCCAGTTCCTTGTCGAGCTGCTCGGGGGTCATGGCGCCCGACACCTTCTTGCCATTGATGAAGAAGGTGGGGGTGGAATCGACGCCGAGTTCCTTATTGCCATATTGCGTGCCGGCCTGGATCTTCTCCGCCAGCTCCTTGTCGCTCAGGCATTTCTCGAAATCGGTTTCGCTCATGCCCGCCTGCTTGGCGACGCGCATCAGCCCCTCGGCCGGATTATTGCCGAACGCCCAGCTGCGCTGGGTTTCGAACAGCGAGGAGACCATGGGGAAATATTTGTCGCTCGGCATGCAGCGCGCCAGCATGAAGGCGGCGGTGGCGACCGGATCGAACGGGAATTCCCGCAGGATGTAACGCACCTTGCCGGTGTCGATGTATTTTTCCTTCAAGGTCGGGAAGGTGCCGGTGTGGAACGCCGCGCAATGGCTGCAGGTGAGCGAGGCATATTCGATGATGGTGATGGGCGCGTCCGCCTTGCCCATGGACTGCTCGGGCAGCGGGGTGGCGGCCGGGGCGTTCAGCTTGAGCGGGTCCACGGTCTGGCCCTGGGCCGGGGACTGCGCGAGCGCGCCTTCCGACAAGCCCGGCAGCATCCCGGACAGCTGGAGCAGGGGGCCGGCGAGCGCGACGCTCAGGGCGAACTGACCCACGCCCAGCAGGAAACGGCGACGATGAAGCGACATGGAAATCTCCGGGAAAGGGCCTTCGCGTTCTAGGGAGCGCGCTAGCATGGCGAGGATAGGGCGCCAATCCCTTCGTGCCCTCGGGACGATCAAGATTTCCGGCGCTCGCGGCGCACCAGGGCGCCGAGCCGGGCCAAGGAGGCGCCCAGCGCCTCGTCCTCGAACCGGCCGAGCGTGCCGCGCACTTGCGCCAGCGCTTCCGGCGCCGGCTCAATGCGCGGCGGCGGGCCTTGATGGCGCTGCGGCACCGGGCCCTGGCGCAGCACCAGCCGGCCGACGCAGCGCCAGCCGAAATAGGCGTTGATGCGGTCGATCACCACAGGCGCGGCATATTGCAGCTCGATGGCATAGGCGCCTTCCACCCGCACCACCAAAGTCGCCGGCTCGCTGGCCTGACGGGCATCCTGGCGCGGCCACTGCAATTTCACCGGCGTCGAGCGCGGGGCGAGCGCGGGGCCGACGATCTCGTCCCAATGGGTCACGATCTCCACCGCCGAAAAGCCCGCCTTGCCGCACAGGTCGGCAATGGAAGGCCCCACGAGGTCGGCGAGGGGACGGGCGGCGGGCCGCCGCTTCCAGGGGGATTTGATGGGGCTCTCTTCCGTCATGGCTGCGGCAGGTGCGGCGCGCTGGGGACCGTCAGGTGGAAGGCGCGCGTGCCGGGCGTTCGCCCCCTTGCGGGCGGCGCGCGGCCCCGGCACGGTGGCGCCATGGACGATGCCACCCTATCAGCCCCGCGCGCGCGCAAGAAGGCCGCTGCGCCGGCCGCCCCCGCGAAAGTGAAGGCCGCCGCGCCGGCCGCCCCCGCGAAAGTGAAGGCCGCCGTGCCGGCCGCCCCCGCGAAAGTGACCCGCGAAAAGGCGACGGGCGAAAAGGCGACGGGGGCGATCGCCGTCGCCCTGCTGGCCTGGTACGACCGCCACCGGCGCCGGCTGCCCTGGCGCGCGGAAGGCGGGCGGCTGGGCGAGCCCTATCACGTGTTTCTCTCCGAAATCATGCTCCAGCAGACCACGGTGAAGGCGGTGGGGCCTTATTTCTCCGCCTTCCTGGCGCGCTGGCCGCGTGTGGCGGATCTTGCGGCGGCGCCGCTGGAAGAGGTCCTCTCCGCCTGGGCGGGGCTCGGCTATTATGCCCGCGCGCGCAATCTGCACGCCTGCGCCAAGGCGGTGGTGGAACGCCACGGCGGCGAATTTCCCGCCGACGAGACCGCGCTGCTCGCTCTACCCGGCATCGGCCCCTATACGGCGGCGGCCATCGCCGCGATCGCGTTCGATCTCCCGGCAAGCCCGGTGGATGGCAATATCGAGCGTGTGGTCAGCCGGCTTTATGCCGTGGATGAGCCCTTGCCGAAATCCAAGCCGCGCATCAAGGCGCTCGCCGCCGCGCTGACGCCGCACGACCGGCCGGGCGATTTCGCGCAAGCCATGATGGATCTCGGCGCCACCATCTGCACCCCGCGTTCCCCGGCCTGCGTGCTGTGCCCGCTCAGCGCGCCCTGCCTCGGCCGGGCGGCGGGCGATCCCGCGCGCTATCCCGTGAAAGCGGCGAAGGGCGAGAAGCCGGCGCGGGCCGGCATCGCCTTTCTCGCCGTGCGCGCCGATGGCGCGGTGCTGCTGCGCACCCGGCCGGAAAAGGGCCTGCTCGCGCAGATGACCGAGGTGCCCTCCACCCCGTGGACCGCCGGCGTGCCTTCGGCTGGCGATCATGCGCCGCTTTCCGCCGGGGCCAAGGGCTGGCGCGCCTTGCCGGGGCGGGTGAGCCATGTGTTCACCCATTTCGCCCTGGAGCTGGAGGTGTGGCGCGCCGATCTGCCCGCAGCCACCGTCGCGCCCGCCGGCCATCGCTGGGTGCAGCCGGTGGATTTCGCTCGCGAGGCGCTGCCGAGCGTGATGCGCAAGGTGCTGGCGCACGCGCGCATACCGGGGGCGTGAGGATCAATCCGGGGCAACCTCCCTCGCGCGTCCCGGCCAAGCGCAATGCCGGCTGCGCCGGCTTTTCCCCAGGGGCCCGGCTCGGCGCTCCGGCACGGCCGTCGCTGGGCGGGGACACGGGGCGCATCACCGCCGTCTCCGCGCCCACCCCCGCCGAAATCCGCATTGCCGCCGGCGCGCGTTCGCGCCATAGGATCGCTCAGGGCAATCTCCATGGCGGTGGGCATGCGCGATGACCGACCCCGCTTTCCCTCGCGCCCCGTGGCGGGAGGGGGAAGCGATGCGCCGGCTGAATTCAGCATTGATCTGAGCGCCGCCGTGGTTGCGGTGACGGCGGAGGAGCCGCGCGTGCTCGCGCTGCGCGTCGGCGACCGGCCGGCGCTCCCCTCCGGCCCGCTGGAGGAGCACCACCGCACGCTCGAAGGCGGCCTGCGCAGCTGGGTGGAGCGGCAGACCCACCAGCAGCTCAATTATATCGAGCAGCTCTACACCTTCGGCGATCTCGACCGGCACGACGGCGGGGCGGCGCGCGCGCTCTCGGTGGCTTATCTCGCTTTGGTGCGCGAGGCGCGCCCGGCGGGCGAGATGGCGGCCGCCTGGCTCGGCTGGTACGCCTGCTTCCCCTGGGAGGATTGGCGCGGCGGCCGCCCGGGCGTGCTCGATCGCATCGGCGCGGGCCTGGAAGCCTGGGCGTGCGCCGCGCCCGACGCGCGAACCGCCGAGGTGCGCCGTCGCCGCCGCGTGCTCGCCTTCGGCCAGGAAGGGGCGGAAGAGACCTCCTGGAACGACGAGCGCGTGCTGGAGCGCTACGAATTGCTCTATGAAGCCGGCCTGGTCGCGGAAGCCGCAGCAGAGGACGGGGCGCCGGCCGCGCCCGAGGCGCTTCCCGGCCAGCCGCTGCTCGGCCAGCCCATGGCGCTCGACCATCGGCGCATCCTCGCCACCGCCATCAGCCGCCTGCGCGGCAAGATCAAGTATCGCCCCGTGGTGTTCGAGCTGATGCCGCCCGCCTTCACCCTGCTGCAATTGCAGAAGGCGGTGGAGGCGCTCTCCGGCATGCTGCTGCACAAGCAGAATTTCCGCCGCCTGGTAGAAAGCCAGGGCCTGGTGGAGGAAACCGGAGAGACCACCAGCGGCACCGGCGGGCGCCCGGCGCGCCTCGTGCGGTTCCGCCGCGACGTGCTGCTGGAGCGACCGGCCCCCGGCGTGCGGCCGCAGGGCGCCCGGCGCGGATAGTCGCGCGATCCGGGCGAAAAAACCCTCCTGCTTTACCTGCCCTTAAGTCCGCGCCGCGACACTGCCCCCATCGTAAGCGTTGCGTATGGGTTGCGTCATGAATGTGGTGCGTAAAGGGGCGCCCCGAGGGGCGCCCCGTCTGTCCCGGGCGGCCCTCGCGGCAGTGCCGGATCTGGAACTGGACCGGGTGCTGGTCGGGGATTGCATCGCGGCCATGAACGCTTTGCCGGCCAATAGCGTCGATCTCGTCTTCGCAGACCCGCCTTATAATCTCCAGCTCCAGGGCGAGCTGAAGCGCCCCGACGAAAGCCGCGTGGACGCGGTGAACGATGAGTGGGACCAGTTCGAAAGCTTCGCCGCCTATGACGCCTTCACCAAGGCCTGGCTCGCGGCCGCGCGGCGGGTGCTCAAGCCGTCCGGCACGCTGTGGGTGATCGGCTCCTACCACAACATTTTCCGCGTCGGCGCGACGATGCAGGATCTCGGCTTCTGGATCCTCAACGACGTGATCTGGCGCAAGACCAATCCCATGCCGAATTTCCGCGGCCGCCGCTTCACCAATGCCCATGAGACGCTGATCTGGGCCGCGCGCGATGCCGACGCCCGCAATTACGTGTTCAATTACGAGGCGCTGAAGGGCGGCAACGAGGATACGCAGGTGCGGTCCGACTGGCTGTTTCCCCTGTGCACCGGCCATGAGCGGCTGAAGGACGAGAACGGCCGCAAGACCCACCCCACCCAGAAGCCGGAAGCCCTGCTGGCGCGCATCCTGCTCTCCGCCTCGCGGCCCGGCGATGTGGTGCTGGACCCGTTCCTCGGCTCGGGCACCTCGGCGGCGGTGGCCAAGCGGCTGGGACGGCACTATCTCGGCATCGAGCGCGACACCACTTACGCGGCGGCGGCGGAAAAGCGCATCGCCGGCGTGACGCCGTTGCCGGACTCCGCGCTTGCCGCCCCGCCCAGCGCGCGCGAGGCCCCGCGTGTCGCCTTCTCGGCCCTGGTGGAGCGCGGGCTGGTGACGCCCGGTGTGGAACTCACCGATTCCAAGGGCAATGTGCGCGCCGTCGTGCGGGCGGACGGCACCATCGCCCTCACCGGCCTGGCCGGAGCGCCGACCGTGGGCTCGATCCACCGCATGGGCGCGCTCGCCCAGGGGGCGGAAGCCTGCAACGGCTGGACCTTCTGGCATGTGGAGCAGGAAGGGCGGCGCCATCCCATCGACGTGCTGCGCGCCCGCCTGCGCGCCGAAATGGGCATACGCTCGGAATAGCCGCCCGCCTCGACGCCCCGCGAAATGTTACGAAAGACAGTCGGCCCCGGTTCGCCCGGGGCCGTTTTGCGTTTCACACCGGCCCGCCCATCTCCTCCAGCGCGCCGAGGGATTCGGGCAGGATCTGCCCGCCATCCACCACCATGCCCTGGCCGGTGATGTAGCCGGCCTCTTCGGACGCGAAGAACAAGGCGGCATTGGCGATGTCGTCCACGCTGCCGAGCCGCTTGAAGGGAATGGAAGATTCCATTTTCGCGATATAGTCCGGCCCGAGCCCGTCGAGGCCCTCGGTGCGGATGTTGCCGGGCATCACCGCATTCATTGTGATGCCGAAGGGCGCAAGCTCGATGGACGCGGTGCGCATGAAGCCCAGCTGCGCCGCCTTGGAGGCGCCGTAGTGCGCCCAGCCGGGATAGCCGGTGATCGGCCCGGTGATGGAGGAGGTGAGCACGATGCGCCCCCATTTCTTGGCCTTCATCTGCGGCAGCACGGCTGACACCGAAAGGAACGTGCCCTTCATATTGGTGTCCATGACGAGGTCGAAATCCTCCCCCGTCATCACGTCCAGCTTGGCGGCGGGGAAGATGCCGGCATTGGCGCACAAAACGTCGATGCTGCCATAGCGCTCCAGCGCGGCGGCGGCGAAGGCGCGGCAGTCCTCCGCCTTGGTGACATCGGCGGCGAAGGCCGAGGCATGGGCGCCGATTTCCTGTGCGACCGATGTGGCTTCTTCCAACTTCCGCGACACCACAAGCACATTCAGCCCGGCCGCGCCGAAGCGTTTCGCGATGCCGCGCCCGATGCCCTTGCTGGCACCGGTGACGATGACGGTACGCCCTGCGAGCGCTTTGAACATGCGCTTCTCCTCATGATCTGAAAGGTTTTTCAACGCGACGGGTGCGGGAAGACGCGCGCGCGGCGGGCGCTTCGTCCCGCTATGCGAAACGCAGAATGCGGTGCAAAAAACCTGTTGTAAAGCCCACGAGTCGGAGCTTCCTATCCAACATAGTTCAACAGAAAGTCCAACATCTCTCGATCCTCCACACCCGCAAATGGAACGCCCGCGCCGGTGCGGAGGACCCCGGACAAGACGGGGCTCTTTTATGCGCTAGCGGCATCTTGCATGGCTTCGCCGGGGCCGGTGCGCGCGGCGGGAGATGCGCCGCTGTTCTGTCGCCTTTTATGCCGGGCCGCCCGGGGCGCTGATCGCGGCTGGGCCCTGCCACCGCGCCGCACGGATCCGCGCCACGAGGGCCGCGATCAACCCCAGCGAGAATGCGATGATTTCAGGTTCCACAGCGATGCGGAAACGCATGTTCTCGGTCAGTTCCACGGCGTTGAAGAAGAGCGCGCCGTAGGTCACCACCGCCAGCAGCAAAACCAGCTTTCCATCGAATATGCCGGGGCGCTTGCGCCACCGGAGCGTGAGATCCGCGATAAAAGCCAGCGGCGTTACAAAGTGCAAAATGAAAAAGAAGAACGTGTCGAACGCAAGCAGGCGGATCGACGGCAGGGAAATTGGCTCCGGGATCTTGATTTGGAACGTCCCTTCATTGACCCAGGCGGTCTGCGGTCGCCAGTCGAACGTCAGGTCCGCGATGCTGGCCAGACGAGGCTCCAGAAACAGGGGGCCGACGAACATTCTCCCATAATTCAAAATCGGCTCCCAATATATGCGGTAGGATCGCAAGAATTTATCCAACAAAAACGGGCCTAAGAGGCCAAAATTGGCTTTGACCGCTTTCAGATATTCCACCGACAGCATTTGAACCGCGATGGAATTGACCGCTCGGTTGGTGCCGCGCAGCTCCGCGTCGATCTGGGCCTGCTTTTGACGCACGTCGTCGGGGACAAAAGACATCACGGCGGGCGGCACCCATTCGACCACGCCTTTTTCCTGCATGAGCCGGACGAACCAGTCTGCGCTCGGGCTGCCGGGCTTGGCCACGGCGTCGATGAAGCGCTTTGCATCCGCCTCGGTCTGGAACAGCCCATGCATCACGCTGATGCCGCCCCATGAGGACGCGGTGGGGCTGAAATAACCGTACACGGCATAGGTTTTCAGCGCCCATCCGCCTTGCAGCACGATCACCGGGAGGAGGAAAACCAGCATGGCGCGCAGGCCGCGGTTCCAGGCCAGGACGAAGGCGATGGGCACGGAAATAAACGACAGGGACGACCGTGTCAGTATGGCGAGCGCCGTGCTCAGACCGGCCAAAAGGATGAACTTGCGGACGGTGCGGTCGGGCGCCGGTGCGTCGAAGGCGATGCAGAGGAAATAGCTCGCCAGCAAGGTCAGGAACATGCCCAGCGTTTCATAAAAAAGCTGGCCGAACGAATAGGCTTCGATCACCAGCAGGTCCGTGGAGCATGCGAACACAAGCGCCATGCCGGCGCTCACGAGCAAGCCGCACCCGAGCCGCGCCAGAAGGAGAAAGAGCACCACCCCGCTCGCACTGCCGATCGCCGTCTGGAGAACGTAGAGCCAGCGCGCGACGCTGACCGGCCACTCCGCCAGATTCACGATCACGCCAAAGATGAGCTGCGGAATCGGAGGTGTTTGCTGGAGATACCAAAGCGTCTTGAGGAATTCGAACCTGAATCCATCACGGCGGAGAATTTGCATCGTCAACCGGGACTGGTTGACCTCGGCGGATTGGTCGAGCGCATCGCCAATGGTGAGGCCGAGATAAAGACGTTGCAGCACGACCACAACCACGATGGCCACCGCGCATGCGAGGCGCGGATGGGCGCGCAAGCCGGCGATGGCGCGGGCGGCAAGAAGGGCAAGAGGAGCAACAGGCGAGTGTCTCCCGTCCCCCGCGTCTGCGCCGCGGCGGGCTTGAGCGGCGCGGGGGTCACGCTTCTGGCCAGTCATCCTGAACATTTGCTCCGGCAGAAACGCGTTCAAGGTGCAGGGCGCACGCGCCACCGCGGACACCTGCCCGCGTGCGCGGGGGCAGCGCGGCACTTTAATAACACCGATGGATGGGAAGGCGGAAAGCGGCGGAGCACCGCATCATGCCGCAGTGCGAAACGAGGAAAGCGGTGCAAAAAAACTGTTGTAAAGCCCACGAGTCGGAGCTTAACATCCAACATAGTCCAACAGAAAGTCCAACATTCCTTCGGCGCCGCGACCTGCTCTCCGACCCTTCGGACGGGACCGGCGGCGCTGTGCCGGAGGAACTGGGGGGTGAAGATTGGACACGAAATCAGAACCACCAGACCATTCCAGAGGATCGACAATGACCATTTCCAGACGGTCTGTGCTCAAGGGCATGGCGGCCGGCGGCCTTGCGATGGCGGGCGGCCCGTTCGCCATGACCGGCTCCGCCTTCGCGGCGCGCGAGAAGGAGCTGAACATCCTGTGCTGGGAGGGCTATAATTCCGCCCAGGTGCTGGATCCGTTCCGCAAGAAAACCGGCGCCACGGTGAAGGCGGAGAGCCTCACCAATGATCCCACCATGATCAACCGCCTGCGCGCGGGCGAAATCAATGTGTGGGACCTGATCAACGTCAACAATCCCTGGGCCCGCAAGGTCATGTATCCGGAGAAGCTGATCAAGCCGCTCCCGAAGGACGAGTTCGAGCCGTTCTTCGCCAAGATGCTGCCCATGTTCAAATGGCCTTACAAATGGGCCATGAGCGACGACGGCAAGGAATTGCTCGGCTCCTGCCAGCGGTTTGGGCCCTATTCCTTCGTGGTGAACACCAAGAAGATCGACCGCAAGACCGCCGAGAGCACCGGCTGGGACCTGTTCAACGATCCCAAGCTCTCGGGCAAGTACGGCATCCTGGAATCCGACGATTGGAACGTGTTCAACATCTTCCTGGTCGCCGGCATCGACCCGTTCAAGGTCCACACGCCGGAGGAACTGGCCAAGTTCGAGGACACCGCGAAGAAGGTGTTCAAGGGCGCCAAGCTCATCGGCGACATCGCCGCCATGAACCAGGCGCTGGTGTCCGGTGAAATCGACCTGCACCTCACCGGCGGCACCTATTCGGTCTCGCCCGCCCGCGCCGACGGTTATCCCGAGCTGCGCGGCATCACCCCGCTCAAGGGTCCGCTGCCGGGCGGCAAGGGCGGCGTCTCGTGGATCGAGGTGACCTCCACGGTCAATAATCCCAACCCCACCCCGCTGGCGGTGGAGTTCCTGAAATATGTGCAGGCGCCGGAAGTGGCCCACACGGTGGCGTTCGCGGAAGGCACGTTCAACCCGGTCGCCCAGATGGGCAATCCGGACTGCTTCAAGCTGTTCAGCAAGAAGGAGCTGGAAGCCATCCAGTGGGACAGCCTGGACGAGGAGATGGATCGTTCCGTCGAGTACGACATCGTGCCCGATTACGACAAGGCGCTCGATCTCATGAACGCCGCCAAGCGCGTGCGGGGGTAGGGCTCCGGTTTCGCTTCCCCGTTTTCCCCTCCCCCTATCGTGGCGTTCCCCCTCCCTAACCCTCCCCCGCACGCGGGAGAGGGGACAGGTGGGAAGGGGACGGGGTGGTGGGAAAGGGAATGGCTCCCTCAAAAAGCACCGATGCGCTCCCTCTCCCGCTTGCGGGGGAGGGGTGGGGAGGGGGCCGTAGGGCGCATGAGCCCCCGCCCGACTTTCACCCGCCTTGCCTTTTCGCCTGTCGAGACCCGTGATGACCCAAGAAGCCGCGCCGAAACTGCCCATCCTGCAACTGGTCGGGGTGCGCAAGACCTTCAATGATTTCGTCGCCGTCGAGAAGATCGACCTCGATGTGATCGAAGGAGAATTCCTCACCATCGTCGGCCCCTCGGGCTCGGGCAAGACCACGCTGCTGCGCATGCTCGCGGGCATGGACCAGCCGAGCGAGGGCAACATCACGCTGCACGGCGAGCGCATCAACGAGGTGCCGCCCAACAAGCGGCCGACTTGCCTCGTGTTCCAGTCGTTGGCCCTGTTTCCCCACAAGAGCGTGGGCGACAACATCGAATTCCCGCTGAAGGTGCGCGGCGTCGACGCCAAGGCGCGCAAGGCCCGCGCGCTGGAGCTGATGCGCGTGGTACGCCTGCCGGAAAGCTATTATTCCAAGAATGTCATGAAGTGCTCGGGCGGCGAGCGCCAGCGCGTCGCGCTCGCCCGTGCGCTCGCCTATGACCCGGAAGTGCTGTTCTTCGATGAGCCGCTCTCCGCCATCGACTACAAGCTGAAGAAGGTGCTGGAGAAGGAATTGAAGGATCTCCACAAGGAGACCGGCAAGACCTTCATCTACATCACCCATTCGCTGGAAGAGGCGATGGTGATGTCGGACCGCATCGGCGTCATGCGCGCCGGAAGGCTGGTGCAGGTGGGCACGCCGGAACAGATCTATAATCATCCCGTGGACCGCTTCGTCTCCGAATTCGTCGGCGAGGTGAACGTCATCGAGGTGAAGAAGGGCGAGGACGGCGCGCCCTGGCGCGGGGTCGACGTGCCCGGCGCCTTCCATGTGCGCGCGCCCGAGGAGGATGCCGAGGCGGACCACGCCTTCGTGGTCATCCGCCCGGAATATCTGCGCTTCCTTGGCGCCGGAGACAGCGCCCAGAACAGCCTGAAGGGCACGGTCTATAACGAATATTCGCTCGGCTCGCGGATCCAGTACCAGGTGCGCGTGGGCGAGAAGGTGATGTTGGTGGAGCTGTCGCGCTCCAAGGCCCTGCCGATCGCGGCGGACCGCAGCGTGACGGTGGGCTGGGATGCCGCCGACGCCATCACGGTGCGGGCCTGAGCCATGGCGCACACCACCCTTTCCCATCCCGCGGCCCCGGTCGCGCTTGAGGCGGCGCCCGCAGCGCCCACCCGGCGCGACGCGCTGCTCTCGCTCGGCGCGCGGTGCGCGCTGCCGGTGATCGTGCTGCTGGCCGTGGGCTTCGTGGCGCCGCTGATCGCCATCTTCGCCTATTCCTTCGCCAAGCCCCGCACGTTCGAAGTGTTCCGCTCCTTCACGCTCGTGAATTACGCGGAGATCTTCAATATCGACAACACGGTGTGGCTGTCCTTCTTGTGGTCTTTGGGCTTTGCCTTCGCCACTTGCGCGCTGCTGGCGGTGATCGCCTATCCCATCGCCTATGGCCTCAACCGCGTGTTCGGGAAGTGGTCGTCGCTGGTGTCGATCCTGTTCGTGTTCCCGCTGTTCGTGTCGGAGAATGTGCGGCTCTATGGCTGGGTGCTGTTCTTCATCAAGAACGGCGTGCTCGACGGCACGCTGAAAATGCTGGGTTTCGAGGGCGGGCCGCAGATCCTGTATCAGCCGCCCATGATCCTCGCCGGCATGCTCTATGTGTATCTGCCCTTCATGCTGTTTCCCATGACACTGGGCCTTGCCATGGTGCCGCGCGACCTGATCGACGCGGCGCGCGATCTCGGCGCCAACCGCTGGCAGATCTGGCGCGAGGTGGAAGTGCCGCTGGCCATGCCGGGCATTCTCATCGGCATGCTGCTGACCTTCGTGCTCGGCATCGGCGCGGTGGCGGAGGCGAAGATTCTCGGCGGGCAGTCGGTGATCGTGATTTCCCACGACATCGAGATCGCCTTCACCTATTCGCAGAACTGGCCGCTCGGCTCGGCGCTGGCGGTGGTGGTGACGGTGTTCATCGGCGCGCTCACGCTCGCGGTGTTCTCGCGCCTCGATCTCGACCGCCTGCTGGGGAGGCGCTGAACCATGGAACAGGAAAAGGCCCGCACGCGCCTCTTCATCTGGCTCTGGACCGCCTTCGTCGTGGTCCTGCTGTATCTGCCGATCTTCTGTGGGGCGCTGGCGAGCGTCTCCAAGGGGCGCTATTTCGCCTTCCCGATCCGCGCCTTCACCTCCGAATGGTGGGAGAAGACGGTGGATTCCATCGAGATCGGCATGATCGTGCACACCTCGCTGCTGGTGGCGGCGCTGGTGACATTGCTCTCGGTGGTGGTTGCCTTCTTCGGCGCGCTCGCCTTCGCGCGCTATGATTGGAAGGGCCGGCGGCTGTTCCAGAAGATCGTCATTTTGCCGATCTTCTTTCCCCAGCCGGTGCTCGGCCTGGCGCTGCTGCTGTGGTTCAGCGCGGCGGGCATCCAGACCTCGTGGCTTACCGCCGTGTTCGCCCATCTGGTGTGGATCGTGCCGGTGGTCACCTTGGTGATCGCGATCCAGGTCTACAGCTTCGATCCCTCGCTGGAGGAAGCGGCCTTCGATCTCGGCGCCACCCGCTGGCAGGTGATGCGCGAAGTTACCCTTCCGATCCTGTGGCCCGGCATCTGGTCCGGCGCGCTGTTCGCCTTCCTGCTCTCCTGGGGCAATTTCCCGCTCTCGCTCTATACCGCCGGGGCGGATTCCACGGTGCCGAAATGGCTCTATTCCAAGATGGTGGCGGGCTATACGCCCATGGTGCCGGCGCTTGGAACCATGAGCACGCTCGGCGCCGCCAGCGCGCTGCTGCTGGGCGGGCTGGTGCTGTGGCTGCTGCGGCGGCGGGCTGTGGCATGAGCACCGCCGGCGATGGCGCGCCGCCCGTGGCGGACAAGGCCAAACTCTCCAAGAAGGATCGCCATGCGCGCATCCTCGCCGAAATGCGCACCAGCTCCACCCTGCGGGTGTCGGAACTGGCGGCGGAGCTGGACGTCTCCACCGAGACCATCCGGCGCGACCTGTACGAACTCGGCGAGCGCGGGCTCATCAACCGCACCTATGGCGGGGCGGTGCGCCCGCTCGGCACCGAGCCGTCGGTGGCCGAGCGCCACCGCATGCTGGTGGAGGAGCGCGAGGCGATCGCCGCCGCGACCGTGAAATTCCTGCGCCCGAACGAGGTGGTGGCCATCGGCGCCGGGGCGACCACCACGCACGTCGCGCGCCGCATGGCGGCGGAGTGCCGGGACATCACCGTCATCACCCATTCCTTTTCGGTGGCGACGGTGCTGGCGCCGAACCCCACCATCGCCGTGCTCATGTGCCCCGGCCGCTATGACGGGCGCGAGGGCATGATCGTGGGGGCGGAGACCATCGAGTTCCTGCAATCCTACAACGCCAATTGGGCGATCCTCGGCGCCACCGGCATCACCGCCGAGGGTTTCTCGGACGCCGAGGCGGCGGCCGCCTCCGTCTACAAGGCGATGATGCACCGGGCGGTGCAGACCATCGCTGTCGCCGACCATTCCAAATTCGACCAGCAGGCGCTCGCCATCTGGGGACGCTGGGCGGATGTGGGCCGGCTGATCACCGACGTCGCCCCGAGCGGCGCCATCGCCCGCGCCCTCCAGCGGGCCCGTGTCGAAGTCACCGTCGCCCGCAAGCGCGGCGCCTGAGGAACATCCCATGTGGCAGGAAAAAGCCCCCGATCGGCGGATCGACCTCGAGATCCAGGGCCATCGCATCGTCGCCTATGAATTCGGCACCGGCGATGAGGTGGTGCTGCTGCTGAACGGCGGCCCGGGCCTGCCGTGCGACTACATGCGCGAGGCGCATTCCTTTCTCGCGACCCACGGTTTCCGCGTGGTGGCGTTCGATCAATTGGGCTGCGGCGCCTCCGACCGGCCAACCGATCCCGCGCTCTGGTCCATCACTCGCTATGTGGAAGAGGTGGAGGCGGTGCGCCAGGCGCTGGGCCTCGGGCGGGTGCATCTCGCCGGCCATTCCTGGGGCGGCTGGCTCGCCATCGAATATGCGCTCACCTATCCCGATGCGGTGAAGAGCCTGTTGCTGGAGAACACCGCCGCAGACCTGCCGCATCTCATGAGCGAATTGCACCGCCTGCGCGATGCGCTCGGGCCGGAGACCTCCGCCATGCTGGCCCGGCATGAGGCGGACGGCACGCTCGCTCATCCCGAATATCAGGGCGCCATCACGGTGCTGAACTATCGCCACGTGTGCCGGCTGATGGAATGGCCCGCTCCGGTGATGCGCTCGCTCGCCGATTGGAACATGGCGCCCTACGAGGCCATGCAGGGGCCGAACGAATTCCTCTATATCGGCAATCTGAAGGACTGGTCGCGCCTCGCCGACCTGCCGCAGATCAGTGTTCCGGTGCTGATCCTGGTGGGGGCGCACGATGAGCAGACCCCGGCCTGCGCCGCCCTCATGAAGGCACAGCTGCCCCAGGCCGAGCTGCACGAATTTGCCCACTCCAGCCACATGCCCGCCTATGAGGAGGCTGAGGCGCACGGCGCCGTGCTGCTCTCCTTCCTCCAGCGCGTGGCGCAAGGGGTGTCGGCATGAGCAAGCCGCACTGGAAGCAGCGCAACCGCTCGCTCTATTACGCCAATGCGCCCGCGCCGGACGATCCGGAGCTCGATCCCGCCACCACGGCGCTGCTCGTGATCGACGTGCAGAACACCTATCTGGAACGGCCGGCGCGCGCGGCTCTCACCGGCGCGGAGCTTGCCCATTACGAGGCCTGGACGCCGTTCCATGATCGCATGCACGCCCAGGTGATCCCCGGCATCGCCGAGGCGCTCAAGCTGTTTCGTGGCAGGGGCATGGAGGTGCTGTTCGCGCGCATCGCCTGCCAGACCCAGGACGGGCGCGAGCGCTCGCTGAGCCAGAAGAAGCCCGGCTTCAACAATCTGCTGCTGCCGAAGGATGAGCACGCCTCCCAGATCGTGCCGGAGCTTGCGCCGGTGGGGGACGAGATCGTCGTCACCAAGACCACCGACAGCGCGCTGACCGGCACCAATCTGCGGCTGGTCCTGCACAATCTCGGAATCCGCACGGTCGTCTGCGTCGGCATCTTCACCGACCAGTGCGTCTCCTCCACCGTGCGCAGCCTCGCCGATGAGAGCTTCGATGTGGTGGTGCTGGAGGATCTGTGCGCCGCCGCGAGCCTGGACCTGCACGCGCAGGAACTGGCGATCCTCAACATGATCTATTGCAACGTGATGGAGCTTTCCGAGTTCGCGGCCCTGCTGGCGGCGCAGGAGACGGTGCGATGAGCGGGTTGAGCTTTCGTGTCCCGGCCCAGCGACGGCCCAGCCGGAGCGCCGAGCCGGGACCCAGCGCAAGAAGTCTGCGCAGCAGCCCCATGCGCTGCGCGCTTTTGGGATCGAAGCGCCTGCGGCGGCCCTATGCGCTGGGTCCCGGCTCGCGTTCCACGCCGGCAAGCCGGCGCTGCACTCGGCCGGGACGCGAGTATGTGCGCTCCGGTGTCCCGGCCCAGCGACGGCCCAGCCGGAGCGCCGAGCCGGGACCCAGCACAAGAAGTCTGCGCAGCAGCCGAACGCGCTACGCGCTTTCAGGATCGCAGCGCCTGCGGCGGATTCTTGCGTTGGGTCCCGGCTCGCGTTCCACGCCGGCAAGCCGGCGCTGCACTTGGCCGGGACGCGAGTGTGTGCGCTCCGGTGTCCCGGCCCAGCGACGGCCCAGCCGGAGCGCCGAGCCGGGACCCAGCACAAGAAGTCTGCGCAGCAGCCGAACGCGCTACGCGCTTTCAGGATCGCAGCGCCTGCGGCGGATTCTTGCGTTGGGTCCCGGCTCGCGTTCCACGCCGGCAAGCCGGCGCTGCACTTGGCCGGGACGCGAGTATGTGCGCTCCGGTGTCCCGGCCCAGCGACGGTCTCGCCGGAGCGCCGAGCCGGGACCCAGCACAAGAAGTCTGCGCAGCAGCCCCATGCGCTGCGCGCTTTTGGGATCGAAGCGCCTGCGGCGGATTCTTGTGCTGGGTCCCGGCTCGTGCTCCGCGCCGGTGCACCGGCGCTGCGCTTGGCCGGGACGCGAGGGGCTATCCGCATCGCGCCTCCTGCTGAACTCCTCGGCCTTTCCCCTCCCTAACCCTCCCCCGCAAGCGGGAGAGGGAAACCGAACGGTGCGGGGTGGGGCTGATCATTCTTCATCCATGCCGGCGTGCTCCCTCTCCCGCTTGCGGGGGAGGGCTGGGGAGGGGGAAGGCACCTATGCGAGGCCGCTGGCGCGAAAGGTCGGGGAGGGGGAAGGTCCCGTCACACGCCACCGGACCAGAGGGAGAAACACCAGTGCTCTATGACGGCGGATTCCTGACCCGGCTTGAAGACGGCGTGCGCGGCGCGCTGCCGCGCTGGGACATCGCCCCGCACACCGAACTGAAGCTGCTGACCATTTCGGAGAACGCCACCTTCCGCGCCAGCAACACCGGCACCGGCGGCGATCTCGTGTTCCGCGTCCACCGGCCCGACTACCACACCCGCCGCGAGATCGAATCCGAGCTCGCCTGGATCGAGGCCTTGCGCGCCGAGGGCGGCATCCTCACCCCGCGGCCGATCCCGCTGCGCGATGGCGCCCTGATCGCCGATATCGACGATGCGGGCACCACGCGCCATGTGGTGGCGTTCGAATTCCTGCCCGGTAAGGAGCCGGACGAGGGCGACGATCTGGTGGGGTGGTTCGAGAAGCTCGGCGCCATCCATGCCGGGCTGCACGCCCAGGCCCGCGCCTGGACCCGGCCAGAGGGCTTCACCCGCAAGGTGTGGAACTTCCAGTCCATGCTGGGTGATGCCCCATTGTGGGGGGATTGGCGCGCCGGCCTCGGCCTCGCGCCCGATGGCCTTGCGATCCTGGAGAAGACGGCGCTGGTGCTGGAGCGCGAACTGGCCGCCATCGGCACCGATGGGGACAGTTTCGGCCTGGTCCATGCCGACCTGCGGCTCGCCAACCTGCTGGTGGACGGGGACAAGCTGGCGCTGATCGACTTTGACGACTGCGGCTTCTCCTGGTTTCTCTATGATTTTGCCGCCGCCATCTCGTTCATCGAGCACGAGCCTTATGTCCCGGCCCTGATGGAAGCCTGGATCGCCGGCTATCGCACCCGCTTGCCTTTGACGGATGCGCAAGCCGCGCACTTGCCGGTGTTCATCATGCTGCGCCGCATGCTGCTGACCGCCTGGATCGCCTCCCATGCCGAGACGCCGACGGCGCAGGCCATGGGCATTCCCTACACGGACGGCACGGTCGCGCTTGCCGAAGCCTTCCTTTCCGCCCGCGCGTGACGCGTTCCGGCCGCGCGCCGGGACAGCCAAGAGAACCGGAAACAAGCCCATGAAGACCCAGCAGATCCTGTCCCTCAATGCCTTCCAGCCGGGGGAAACCGCAGGGCTTTCGGATGATGTGGCGGTGCTGGTGGAACGCCGCAAGCGCAGCTTCGGCGCCTCCTCCGTGCTATTCTACCAGCAGCCGCTGCATGTGGTCAGCGCGTCCGGCGCGCTGATCCGCACCGCTGATGGGGCTGATTATCTCGACCTCTACAATAATGTGCCCTCGGTGGGCCATTGCCACCCCAAGGTGGTGGAGGCGGTGCAGACGCAGGTGGCGCTGCTGAACTGCCACACGCGCTATCTGTTCGACAATGTGCACGATTATGCCGAGCGGCTGCTGGCGACTTTCCCGGTATCGCTGTCCAATCTCGCGCTGACCTGCACCGGCAGCGAGAGCAACGACCTCGCCCTGCGCATCGTCGCCATGGCCACCGGCGGCACCGGCTTCATCGTCACGCAGACCGCCTATCACGGCAACACCACCGCCGTGACCGAGGTGTCGCCTTCTTCCTACAAAGTGGGCGCGCCGCCCAAGCACGTGCGCACCGTGCCGGCGCCGGATCCGCGCGCGTTTCCCGGCGATCTCGGCGCGGGCTTCGCCCAGGCCGTGCGCGCGGCCATCGCGGCGCTGGAGGCGGACGGCATAAAGTTCGCCGGCCTGCTGGTGGACAGCATCTTTTCCAGCGACGGCGTGTTCGCCGATCCGCCGGGCTTCCTGAAGGCGGCGGTGGACGTGGTTCACGCGGCCGGCGGCCTGTTCATCGCCGACGAGGTGCAGCCCGGCTTCGGACGTACCGGCTCCGGCATGTGGGGCTTCGCCCGCCATGGCGTGGTGCCGGACGTGGTCACCATGGGCAAGCCCATGGGCAACGGCATTCCCATGGGCGGCGTGGTCACCCGGCCGGACCTGCTGAAGGGCTATTGCGACGCCTTCGGCTATTTCAACACCTTCGGCGGCAACCCCGTGGCGGCGGCGGCCGGGCTCGCGGTGCTGGATGTGATCGAGCAGGAGGGGCTGATCGCCCATGCGGCGCAGGTGGGCGGCCATATCACCGAGCGGCTGAACGCGGCGCGCGCGCGCTGCCCGGCGATCGGGGCGGTGCGTGGGGCGGGGCTCTATCTCGGCGTCGACATCGTGGATGGCGAAGACGGTGAGAGCGCCGATGCGGCGGGCGCGACGGCGCTCATCAACGCCTTGCGCGAGAAGCATATCCTGATCGGCGCGGCCGGGCCGCTCGGCCATGTGCTGAAAGTGCGCCCGCCGCTGTGCCTGAGCCTGGAGCAGGCGGACCTGTTCGTGGATGCGGTGGAGGCGATCCTCACGCGCAAATAAGCCGGCGCTTTCTTGAGGGCCGGTCGCTCAGCGCCGGTTGTTCAGGGCAGGCTCGCGGCGACGCGTGCCCGCGGGCGGCGCGTCATCAGGCGCAGCAGCGGGCGCTCGATGGTGAAATGCACCACCACGCCCGCCGCCACCGAGGCGATGATGGCGCCGATCGTGAACACGGCGATGCCTCCCGGCAGATCGGCGGGAATGACCTTGCGCCAAATCTGCCCGGCCGCCGAAAGCGCGATGCCGTGGACGATATAGATCGAATAGGAGGCATCCCCCAGCAGGACGAAGAAGGGATATTTGCGCACCGCCCCGGCCTTCTCCAGCGCCAGCGCGCCGATGACGATCATCGCCGCCGGAAGGCCCCAGAGCAGGAAGCGCATCTGCGGCGTCACCTCATTGATGCCGAGCATCACGGCGAAACCGATCGCGACCAGCGCCCACGCCACGGGACGGGAAAGCGCGCGGCCCTGGAGATACCAGATCCCCACCATGACGCCGAAGATGAATTCGATGATGATGGTGGAGGTGTAGAAGGTCGCCATCACGTTGGGCGAGGGCATCACCGCGCCGAACAGCACCAAGGCCGCGAACAGCGCGATGATGGTGGCGACGCGCATGCGCTCCGGCAGCAGCAGCACGAGGCCCCACACCAGATAGAAGAACATCTCGTAATTCAGCGTCCAGCCCGGAATAACCACCGGCTCGATGGTCGGGAATACCGGATGCTGCGCCGGCAGGAACAGATAGGAGGCGATGATGTGCCACAATTCCGGCCGCCCGCTCTGCACCGCGCTGGGCACGAACAGCATCAGAAACACGAAAAGACTGGTGATGATCCAGTAAAGTGGAACAATACGCACCAAGCGTTTCTGGTAGAACGTCAGCGTGTATCCGGTCCTGTTGGTCGTCGTGACGAGCATCAGGAAGCCGCTGATAATGAAAAAAAGATCAACGCCGCTGGCGAGCGAGGCGGGCCACCACCCGTGATAGTCCATCCGCTCGAGTTGAACGTGAACGTGGAAGCATACAACCATGATGCTCGCGATCGCCCGCAAATATTGAAGCGAGTCAAGCATCCGTTAATGGTCTCCAGCGCATTTAATGTAGATGCTGTATCGAAGGCGGCCGGAATGATCAAGGCGTACGGGGCGGGCGGTCGGGTTTGGCGCAGCGGAGCAATGTGCCGGCAAATCAAATGCCGTTGGATCGTGTGGCGCGAAACTCCGTCTTGACCCCCTTTCGCTTCTTGCGCAGAACCTTCGATGCCCCGGCGGGCATAGCGATTTTTTGAGTTTTTCGGGGTTGGTGGCTATGACGCGTTGGACCCATGGCCTGATTAATCGCCTGGTCGTGCTGTGCGATGTGACGATGATCGTGCTCGCCGCGGCATTGTCCTATTCCGTCTGGCATTTCGCCACCTGGAGCCAGGTGGCCATATTGTGCGCCTTCGGCGCGGCGGTCTTCACGCAGATCCTTCAGCTCGGGCGCGCCTATCGCGTCGAGCATTACAGCCATTCGCTGCGGCAGATCGGCCATCTGATCGTCGGCGGCGTGCCCGCGGCGCTGCTGGTGGCGGTGTTTTATTATGCCCTGGTGCCGATCCATACCACCAACCTGCCGGGCCTGCTGGCCTGGGGGCTAATGACGGGCGTCGCGCTGATTTTCGGCCGGCTGGTGATCGTGCGTCTCGGCATGGCGCAGGCGCGCCGCCACGAGGTTCTGCGCCGGCAGGTGGTGCTGGTGGGGGATGTCGACCGGGCCCGGTCGTTCGCGCTGCGCTGCGCGGAGGAGGACGACGAGAGCCTGTTCGTGTTCCTCGGCATTTTCGACGACAAGGCGCACGACCCGCAGACCGCCGATCTCGCCCACCCCCCGGTGCTCGGCGGCCTGCCGGACTTCCTGAAATTCGTGCAGAATCACCGCGTGGACGTGGTGGCGATCGTCGAGAGCTGGGAAAATCCCCTGAAGATCGGCGCCATCGTGGAGCAATTGCACCGCATCGCCGCCGACGTGCTGGTGGAGCTGGACCCGGACGGCTTCAACCTGCGCTTCGCCCGCGTCACCAGCATTGCCGGGCAGCCGGCGCTCCAGGTGCAGCAGCGCCCGCTGAAGGGTTCGCTCGGCCTGTTGAAGGCGCTGGAGGATTATTCCGTGGCGGTGATCGGGCTGATCCTGGTCTCGCCCATCCTGCTCGGGGCGGCACTCGCCATCAAGCTGGATTCTCCCGGCCCGATCTTCTTCCGCCAGCCGCGCGTCGGCTTGAACAACAAGGTGTTCACGGTCTTCAAGCTGCGCACCATGACCGTCGACCCGAGCGACGACGGCTCGCTCGGCACCACCAAGTTCAACCCGCGCATCACCCGCGTCGGCGGGCTGCTGCGGCGCCTCTCCATCGACGAGCTGCCGCAATTGCTGAACGTTCTCAAGGGCGACATGTCCGTGGTCGGCCCGCGCCCCCATGTGCCGAACATGCAGGTGGCCGAGGATGTTCGCTATGAGGCGATCCGGGAATATGTGGCAAGATATCGAATGAAGCCGGGCATCACCGGCTGGGCGCAGATCAATGGCATGCGCGGCGGCATCAACACCGTGGAAAAGGCCGAGCGCGGCGCGAAGCTCGACCTGTTCTACATAGAAAACTGGTCCATATGGTTCGACATCAGGATCATGCTTCTGACCATCACCAAGGGCATGGCGGGCCGCGACGTCTTCTGAGCCGCCTTGCCCTGGTGCTCGCCGCCTGCGCGGCTCTTCTGCTGACCGGCGGCGCGCCCGCCCGCGCGGCGGAGCCGCACCGGCCGTTCCTCGCCTATCATGCCAGCTGGTACGAGGTGCAGACCTCGGTTGCCGCCGACACCAGCCTTGCCCGCCTGCCGGGCTATATCACCCATGTGGCCCTCTCCTTCGTAAAGCCGGATCTGGTCTATGTCGGCGATCTCGACCTGAAGGGCACGGGCCTGCTCTATCCCTTTTCCGGCGCCGTGCTGAAACAGGCGGTGGCGCTGCTGAAGGCGCGCCATCCGGCGATCAAGGTGCTGATCTCGGTGGGCGGCTGGGGCTATTTCGGCTGGGACAAGCTGGACGCGCCGGCGCTGGCGCGGCTGGTGCGCGATCTCGGCGCGGACGGGGTGGACGTGGATTATGAAACCTCCGATCCGGCCTGCGTCGTGCGGGGCGAGGGCATGGCCTGCCCCGGCGACGCGCGCTCCATCTCGGTGATCGAGCAGGTGCGCGCGGCGCTGCCGCGTCCGTTCGTGGTGTCGGTGGCGGGCTGGAGCGTGGGCGCCTATGGCGCCGGCGATTTCCGCGCCTCCGCGCCGCGCAGCCCGTGGACCGGCTCGATCCTGGCGCTGCTGGCCGCGCCGGTGGCGGCGCAGATCGACCTCGTCTCCATCATGTCCTACGACGCCGGCCCACGCTATCGCCCGCAGGAGGCGTTCCGCGCCTATCGCCGGCTGTGGAAGGGCCCGCTCCTGCTGGGCGTGCAGGTGATGCCGAGCGAGGCCGGCGGGCCGCGCTTCACCGTGGACTACACCCGCCGCATGCTGGATTCCGTGACCGCCGACCCGCGCGCCGGGGCCATGCTCTATGCGGTGCGCCTCACGCCGCCGGGGGTGATTGGCCCCGACAATCCCGACGACCGCTATCTCGCCGCCACCATCTGCATGGCCCTGACGCTGGCCGATTGCTCGGCACCCATGCCGTAAGGCCCCAGCGGCCGCGCGCATATTTTTTTCTATTTCATTGCGCCGCAATTCCAGGGACTTCCCGCATCGCACCCGGTTTAATGGTGCGGCGCTACCGAGAAATCGCGCAATCACTGGATTGACGCCCCTTATGCTCCGTGTAAGCATAAGAGAAAGAAAGCCGGCTTTGCTCCGGCTGTTTTTCGGCTGTTGATATGCTCAAATCGAGCATATGGGGAGACGTTTCCATGCTGGACACCCCGGTTTCGTCGGCGACCGAGTTCGCGCCCGTCGAGGTCCCCGCTTCCGCGGGTGCGATGCCCTTGCCCGATGTGTACGCCAAGGTCTCGCGCCACGTGCCGGCGATGGAATGGGCAGCGCTCGCGGACGATGTCGCGGCCATCCTGCGCCTGAAGAAGGAGCGCAACGCTATCCTGCTGGCGCACAATTACCAGGCGCCGGAAATCTTCCACACGGTGGCTGACATCGTCGGCGACAGCCTGGCTCTGGCGCGCGAGGCGGCCAAGGCCGATGCGGACGTGATCGTGCTCGCGGGCGTGCACTTCATGGCCGAGACCGCGAAGATCCTGAACCCCGACAAGGTGGTGCTCATCCCCGACGAGCGCGCGGGCTGCTCGCTCGCCGACAGCATCACGCCGGAAGATGTACGCGGCCTGCGCGCCCGCTACCCCGGCGTGCCCATCGTCACCTATGTGAACACGTCCGCCGCCGTGAAGGCCGAGTCCGACGTGTGCTGCACCTCCGGCAATGCCAAGAAGATCGTCGAGGGGCTCGGCGTGCCGCGCGTCATCATGATCCCGGACGAATATCTCGCCCGCAACATCGCCGCCCAGACCGATGTGGAGATCATCACCTGGAACGGCCATTGCGAGGTGCACGAGCTGTTCTCGCCCTCCGACATCACCGACATCCGCGACATTTATGCGGACGTGACCGTGATCGCCCATCCCGAATGCCCGCCGGACGTGATCGCGGCCGCCGACTTCGCCGGCTCCACCGCCGAGATGGTGCAATATGTCGCCGACCACCGCCCCGCGCGGGTGGCGCTCGTCACCGAATGCTCGATGGGCGATAACGTGGCGGTGCATTATCCCGAGATCGACTTCGTGAAGCCGTGCAATCTCTGCCCGCACATGAAGCGCATCACGCTGAAGAACATCCGCCGGGCGCTGGAGACCATGTCGCCCCAGGTCCATGTGGACCCCGCCTTGGTGCCCGGCGCCCGCGCGAGCGTCGAGCGCATGCTGGCGATCAAGTGACCGCCATGGCACAGGCCGCCGGGAGCGACGCGGACCGCGTCATCATCGTCGGCGCCGGGGTGGCAGGCATCGCCTGCGCCCTCGCGCTGGCTCCGCTCAAGGTTTTGGTGGTGGCGCCGCAAGGTGTCGCCGCCGTGCCGGCCACCGCCATGGCCCAGGGCGGCATCGCCGCCGCGATCGGCGCAGACGATCATTCCGACCTGCACACCGCCGATACGCTCAAGGCTGGCGCCGGCCTCACCGATCCCGCGGCGGCCGCGCGCGTCACCGGCGCGGCGGCCTCGGTCATCGCCCGCCTCGCGGACTGGGGCGTCGCCTTCGATACCGATGCGGCGGGCGCCATCGCGCTGGGGCTGGAAGCCGCCCACAGCCGCAATCGCATCGTCCATGCGGATGGCGATGCCACCGGCAAGGCGGTGCTCGACGCCCTGATCGCGCGCGCCCGCATCAGCCCGCATATCTCCCGCCGCACGGATCTCAAGGCCATCGACCTGCTGCGCGATGCCGAGGGCCGCGTCACCGGCGTGCGCTGCATGGGCACCAACGGCGCGAGCACGGATCTCGTCGGCCGCGCCGTGGTGCTCGCCACCGGCGGGCTCGGCGGGCTCTATGCCTCCACCACCAATCCGCGCGCCGCGCTTGGCAGCGGGCTGGCGCTCGCCGCGCGGGCGGGAGCGGTGTTGCGCGATATCGAGTTCGTGCAGTTCCACCCCACCGCCATCGCCGCCGCGCGCGATCCCATGCCGCTCGCCACCGAGGCGCTGCGCGGGGAGGGGGCGATCCTGCTCAACGACCAGGGCGAACGCTTCATGGCAGATGTGGCGGGGGCGGAACTCGCCCCGCGCGATGTGGTGGCCCGCGCCATCCATGCGCAGATCGTTGCCGGCCGGCGCGTGACTCTGGACGCGCGCGCCTGCCTCGGCGAGCGCTTCGCCGCGCGCTTTCCCTCGGTGCATGCCTTGTGCCTGGAAAGCGGCATCGACCCGGCGCGCGAGGCGATCCCGGTGCGGCCGGCGGCGCATTACCACATGGGCGGCGTGATGGTGGACGCCCACGGCCGCACCAGCGTGCCCGGCCTCTATGCCTGCGGAGAGGTCGCCTCCACCGGCCTGCACGGTGCGAACCGGCTGGCGAGCAATTCGCTGCTGGAGGCGATCGCCTTCTCCGGCTGGATTTCGCAGGCCATCACCGCCGAGGCCGCGCGCGATGCCGGCGGCGCCACGGCGCCGGTGCGCACGCTGAAGCCGGCGCTCGCGATCGAGGCGCTGCGGCGCATCATGGATCGCCATGTGGGCGTGGTGCGCTCGGCGGCCGGGCTCGGCGAGGCGCTGCACGCGCTCGCCCCCTTTGCGGACCACGACGATGCCGCCTTCGTGGCGAGCCTCGTCGCGCTCGCGGCCCTCAAGCGGGAGGAGAGCCGGGGCGGGCATTTCCGCGCCGATCATCCCGCGCCCGAACCGCACGGCCGCCATAGCCCAATCGACCCCGCGCAGATCGCCGCCGCCCTCGCCCCGTGGCAAGTCCCCTGGCAGGGCGAACCCGCCTTCAAGGAAGCCGTCTGATGTCGCTCGCCGCTCCCGCCGTGCATTTCGCCGCCGAAGCTCCCGAACTCGTGCCCCTGCCGGCCCTGCTCACCGAGGGCGTCGTGCGCGCCGCCTTGCTGGAGGATCTTGGCCGCGCCGGGGACATCACCAGCGAAGCCGTGGTGCCCGCCGATGCGCGCTTCGCCGTGACCATGACCAGCCGGCAAGACGGCGTGGTCGCGGGCCTCGGCCTTGCGGTGCAGGCGTTCCACCTGCTCGATCCGGCGATCCGCGTGGAGATCCTGCAGCCCGACGGCATGCACGTGTCCCCCGGCGAGGCGGTGATGCGCATCGAGGGCTTGGCGCGGCCGATCCTCAGCGCCGAACGGGTGGCGCTGAACTTTGTGTGCCGCCTCTCGGGCATCGCCAGCGCCACGGCCCTTCTCGTGGCGGCGGCGCGCGCCAACGGGCATGCCCGCATCACCTGCACCCGCAAGACCACGCCCGGCCTGCGGGCGCTGGAAAAATATGCGGTGCGGGCCGGCGGGGGGGCGAACCACCGCTTCGGCCTCGACGATGCGGTGCTGATCAAGGACAATCATCTGGTGGCGGCGGGCGGCATCATCCCCGCCATCACCCGCGCCCGCGCCCATGTGGGCCACCTCGTCAAGATCGAGGTGGAGGTGGATACGCTCGCCCAGCTGGAGGAAGCGCTCTCCGTGGGCGTCGATGCCGTGCTGCTGGACAATATGAGCCCGGAAACGCTGCGCACCGCCGTCGACATGGTGGCGGGCCGCGCCATCACAGAAGCCTCGGGCCGCGTGAACGCCCAGACCGTGCCGGCCATTTCGGCGTCCGGCGTCGATCTCATCTCGTGCGGCTGGCTGACCCACAGCGCGCCGATCCTGGACCTCGGGCTGGACGAAGCTTAGGACCGATCGACATTTAGTGGCGACTGTCGTTCACCGGTCGTCATGGCCGGGCGTGTCCTGGCCATCCACGCCGGGCCGAGCGCACCGGCCTTGAAAGGCCGGTGCCGGCGGGGCCCGCGTGGATGCACGGGACACGCCCGTGCATGACGATGCTTCCTAGGCCGCGCGGCCTTGGGGATGGCGCGCCACCACGTTGCAGAATTCAGTCGGCCGGCTGGAGAGCGGGCGCAGCGCGCCGTCGTCCTGGAGGCGGAAGAAGGCATAGCCATGGGCGGCCAGGCCGTTCCAGGATGCCGCCGGATCGCCGCCCGCCTTGAACAGGGTGGGGCAGTTGATCTCGAAGATCACGTCCGGCCGCCAGGTGGAGAGGGTGTGGCTCGCCCCGGCGATCACCATGTTCTCCGCGCCTTCCACATCCATCTTGATGCAGTCCACGCGCGGCAGGTTGAGGTCGTGCATCATCTGGTCGAGCGTGGTGATCACAACCACTTCGCTCTCCACGTCGGTGCCGTCGCTGATCAGCGAGAAGGCCTGCGGGTCGTCGCCAAGGGGATTGTGGTGCAGCACCGCTTCGCCCGGCACATCGGAGAGCGCCTTGCGCACGATGGTCACGTGCGAGAAGCCGTTGAGCGCGATGTTCTTCGCCAGCAGGTCGCCGGCATCCTTGCCCGGCTCCACCGCCACCACGCGGCCCGCATAGGGCGCGACCTTCAGCGTGAACAGGCCGATGTTCGCGCCCACATCGATGAACACGTCGCCCTTGCCGACGAAATTCTGGATGTAGCGCAATTCCGGCTCGATCGCGTCGCGCAGCAGGAAGGCGGAGACCGAGGTGTAGCGGAAGTCGCTCGGCACGGTCAGCTTGGCGCCGCCCGGCACCAAGGTGAACACCGGTTGACGGCCGAGCGGCACGGAGACCGCCCAGGTCAGCGCGCGCGTGAGCACGGTCACGGGCGCGGCCTGGAAGGCCGGCTCACCGAACAGTTTTTTTAGCCGTCGCAGCATGGGTAATCACCATCATCCGTCTACGGGTGGATCTGTCAGCGTCAGGGTCGGCGGGTGCGGGCGGCGTGCTGCCCGGATGTTTGCTCCGGTACCGGTCGAGATAGACGGCGATCGCCATGATGACGCCGAGCTCGCCGGGAGTCAGCACCAGGGAATATACCGCGGAGCTCACCAGGAGGAAGAGAATATAGTCAGCAAGGGCTTGGGCGAACGGCTCGCCGCTGCGCCGCGCGGCTTTGCTCACAGCCACATAGCCCCACAGATACAGAATGACGATGAGCAGCGCACCCACCGCGCCATATTCGAACACCACGCCGACCCAGCCGAGATCGGCGATGAAGAATTGCGCGTTGCCGAAGATTTCCGCGAGCGTGATGGTGCTGAAGCGCGTGGTCGCACCGACGCCGAACAGCCAGTGCCAGACATCCGTGCCCAGGAACTGGGTCGCCAGCGCGAACGAATTCTGCCGCACCGAAAGCGAGCCGCCGAGGGATTCGGCCACATCCCCGTTGGCCTTCATCACCAGCACCGCGACCGCTAGCGGCACCAGTAGGCACAGGCCGCCGATCATCAGCCGGCGCAATTGCCGCGGCGCCGAGGCCACCACGCCGAAGCCGATCACCACCAGGGCGCTGCCGATGGAGGCGCGCTGCTTGAAGATGATGAACATCAGCGCCACGGCGATGCCCACTGCCGCCACCTTCAGCACGTGTGGCCGCTGCATGAAGCTGCGCGTGAGGTAGAACACCAGCAGCATGCCGAAGAACATGGGCATGTAGATGCGATAGCCGCGCTCGGCCTCGAACAGCATCAGCTTCCCCACCGAGGGGTCGCTATTGTACCAGGAGGCCGGCGCCACCAGCCACAACAGCAGCATGATGCCATAGGTGGCATAGCCGAGCGTGAGCACGGCGGTCTTCAGCCGGGACCCGATGGGCGCCATCCACGCCAGCAGCGCCGAGAGGGCGAAATAATAGGTGACCGGCCAGATCTTGATGGTGGTGGTCAGCGCATCGAAGAAGCCGTTGCCCAGCTCGATCATCGAGATGAGGGGCGTGAAGCCGATGGCATAGGCGAGGAACACCAGATAGATCGCCTTGCCCGGCAGCTTCATCCGCGCCATGGCGTAGAGCGTCAGCGGCAGCGCCATCACCGGCCACGCCTTGGAAAGCAGGTAGGTGGGCGGCAATTCGTTGAGATAGTGGAAGCACTGGGCGAACATCGGCAGCACGCCGAGCAGCACCACGAACGTCAGGTTCGGCGAGAGGCGCTCGCCCAGGTCCGGCCGGGAGGAGGGCGCGAAGCGGCCGACCCGCGGAATCGCCACGTGCCGATAGGCGCGCGCGGCCGGTGCGGAAACCGGCGCGGGAGCCGGCGCGCTCATGGCTCGCCGGGGCCCCGCGCGCCCTTGTCTTTGGGGCCAGCCATGCCATAGGCCGCCGGATCGCGCCGGGCATCGGCCACCATCAGCAGCAGCGGCATGGATTCCACGAACACGCGCCGCGCATGGCCCTTGGGGTTCAGCATCAGGCGGTGCAGCCATTCCAGGCCGAACTTGCGATAGAATTCCGGCGCGCGCTGCACGATGCCGGTGACGAAATTGAGCGAGGAGCCGACGCACAGGCCGGTGCCCACCGCCCCGCCGCGCTTTTCCACCATGCGGGCCATGTATTCGGAGGCCGGGGCACCGACCGCGAAGAACACGTAGCGCGCCGGATGGGCCAGCACGAAATCCACGCAGGCCTCCACTTCTTCTGGCTTGTTGATGAAGCCCATGGAGGGGTTGAGCAGGTTCACCGCCTTGAGGCCGAATTGCGCGATCAGGCGGCGGCGCATCTCCTCGCCGCCGCCGATCACGGTGACGCTGTCGCCGGGCGCGATATGGTGCGCGAACAGATAGGCGGTCAGATCGCTGCCGGCGGCATGGGGCAAATCGAGGCCGAACACGCGGCGGGCGAGGGCGCGCGGGGTCTTGCCGTCGAGCAGGCGCAGCCAGGCGTGCTCATAGGCGTCGGCGAAGCGGGCATCCTTCAGCCGGCCGAGCCGCACGAAATGCTGGGCGTTGGGCGTCACCACATAGGCGAAGGGCGCCTCCGCGCCGCGTGCGGCGATGCGCGCTGCCGCCGCCGGAACGTCGAGGCAGGAAATCCGCACGCCGAGATAGGGCACTTCCCGGATCGGCGCCTCGCCGGCCTGTGCTGGCATCGTGTCCACCGTGGTTGGCGCGGCGCGCCGCGCCGCCGAACAGGAACATATCTTACCACGCCGCAGCGCGGAAAGGCTCACGGGATCAGGGTCGAAGCGCCGCTGGATGTAGTGGAATAAGCGCCCAGCGTATAGCTGAAGGTGCGCTGGAACGGCACCACCTTGTTGATGAACTGGTCGATCCACAAATTCAGCTCGGCGATGTCGCTGCGCGGCACATAGAGGATGTCGCCGGCCACCAGCGGCACGTCGGCTTCATCCGATCCGGTCTGGATCATGTCGCGCACATTGATGATCTTGAGCATGGCGCGGTTGGAGGGATCGCGGCGGATCAGCGCCACTTCGCCGAGGCGGGCCTCGTCGGTGAAGCCGCCCGCGAGCAGCACCGCTTCCAGTGACGACACGCGCATCTCGGCGATCTTGTAGAGCCCCGGATGGGCGACGCTGCCGCCCACATAAACCTTGGAAGAGCCGGAATCCTCCAGCGAGACCACGACGCGCTGGTCGGTCAGCTCGCGCCGGGCGGAGACGCGGATGGTCTCCTGGAGGCCGGCGAGCGTCATGCCCTCGACCCGGATCTGGCCGACGGCGCGCAGGCCGATGGTGCCATCGGGGGAGACGACGAGATCCTCGTCCATCTCGCGGGTGATGGAGAATTTGACTTTCAGCTTGTCGCCCGGACCGATGCGATAGGCCGGAATGCCCGGCGTCCAGGGGCGGAAGCCCTCGGGATTGACCTGGGTGAAGCTCAGTTCCTGTCCGGTGAGCAGGGGCGTGCGGCCGGATGTGGTGGTGCAGCCGGCAAGAACGGTGCTGCCCAGAAGCAGGAACAACGGCAGCCGCAGGGCCGCCCACGGCCCGGCATTGCGGCCGCGAGGCGCACCCAGCTCCGGGCTGCGATCGCGACGGGTCGCTTCGCATGCGGGGGAGGGCATCGAGCAAGGCTCCTAGTGGGCGACCCCGTCCAGGACCCTGCGCCGGCCGTCCCCCGCCGCGCCGCGCGGTGCGGGGGGCAGGGGGAGAGGAATGAAGCGGGGTCGCTGAACCGATCAACGTGGTAAAGCAACCCTAAAGCTCCATGGTTAATGAAACGTTTCTTCTCAGGCCCTCCGGTAAATCCACTCCGGCAGGTAGTATCGGCGGCCCATAAATATGAATCCGAGAACAAATCCGCCGTTTTCCGTAACGATAGAACGTAGCCGAAGCGCAGCAGGTTTGCGGGTATGCTCGGCCCGGATCATCAGGACATTGGCATCCACAAGCATATTGAGCCGCTGAATCACGGGAGACCCACCCTGGGCGGTGGAGCAGATCACGATGGCGTCGAACAGGTCTTGCAGTTCCTCCATCATCTGCCGCCCTTCCACCAGCGAAAGCCGCACGCTCAGCAGCGGCGATTCGGCGCTGTCGGTCAGCGACCACAGCAGCGGCACCGGGGTTGCCGACATGGCCAGCCCGCCCTTGACCTCCGCGCCGACCGATTCGAGCGGGAACGGGTCCGCCGAGCACAGGTCCACCAGCAGCGTGCGCAGGCCGCGCTGAAGGCTCATCTCCTCGGCGAGGCGGCGGCACAGCAGCGGCACGTCGTCGTCCCGTTCCGAGGTCAGGAAGTGCATGGTGCGCAGCGGCTTGCCATCCAGCTCCGTGTCGAGCAGCAAGGTCGCGAGCCCGCCGATGGTCTGTTCCGCAGCCGCCGTCGCAAGGGCGTTGCGGCCGTCGGCGAAATCCGCGAGGCAGGGCAGGGCGAGCGCGCGCTCGCCTTCCGTGGGCTGGATGAACACGGTGCGCAGGGCCGAGGCGAGCGCGCCGGCCGCCGCGCCGAACAACAGCCCGCCGAAAATGCCGGCCGCAAGGAACGGCAGCGCCATCGAGCGGCTGGTGACGGCCGCGCTCGCGTCCTGAACCACGCGCACGTTGGAGGCGCGCACCTTGGCGGCGGTCTCCTCGATGGTGGCGGCGACCGCGCGCCGCAGATATTCGCGATACCCATCGCTCAGCGAATCGCGCTGGCGGTTCAGCTCCACGAGCCGGGTCTCGGTGTTGCGCAGCAGGGCCAGGCGTTCCTCCGCGACCTTCTGCTGCTGGTCCAGTTCGTCGGTCTGGCGCGAGAGCGCGTCTTTCTCCACCCGCAGGCTCAACACCATGTTGTTGACATAGCTGATGGCCGGATTGCGCACGTCGCGATTGGTGGAGGCGAGGCGCTGGTCTGGGTCCGACAGGCTCTGGCGGATGGTGGCGATCTTCTTTTCCACCTCGCGCATCTGCGGACTGTTGGGCTGGTATTGCAGTGCGATGCGATCGCGGTCCACCAGCAGGCGCGTCAGGGTGTTGCGGGTATCGTCATTGGCGGTGGCGTCGGTTTTCTCGGCGAAATCGAACACCGTGCTCGGCAGCGCCTTCATCTGCTTCTCGGCCTCGGCGAGCTGCGCGGTGACGGCGGCGCGCCGCTCGGCCACCTGGCGCCGGCGCTGGATCACGCTGTCGACCTGGTTGGCGGCGAGGATTGCGTCCTGCGAGAAATCAATGACCTCGGTCTTGTCCTTCAACGCCTGGATTTCCAGGTCCACGGTGCGCAGGTCGCGCTTGAAGCGCTCCACTTCCACCGAGAGGATCGCCGAGGTGGGATTGTCGAAAATCTTGCGGCGGCGCTCCAGATAGGCCTTCACCAGCGCGTCCGTCACCTCCACGGCCAGTTCCCGGCTGGCATTGGTGAACGAGACCAGGATGATGTTGGAGCCCGACTGCACCGTGGTGCGCATGTTCTTGCGGAAGCGCTCGATCGCCTTGTCCATGGTATTGGCGGGCGTGCCGAAGCTCAGGCGGTCGGTGATGAAGGAGAGGCGGCCGGGCGGGAACAGGTGGTCGAGCCCGATGTCCTCGATGGTGGTGCGGATGACGTCGGCGCTCTCGATGATCTGCACTTCCGATTCCACCGTCTTCAGGCCCTCGATGGAGAGCACGGCGGGGCCGGAATCGGTCACGTTCTGGGAATTGGAAACCTCGCGGTTCACCAGCACCATCAGCAGGCTGGACGCGGTATATTCGGTCTTGGCCGAAAGCGCGGCGAACAGGCCGATGAGAATGGGCAGCAATGCCGTCAGCAGCACCACCCGCACATGATAGAAGGTGGCGATCAGGAAGTCGCGAATGGTGAAGGCGGTCGGCCTGTTGTCGCTCCAGATCATCGGCGGCGCATGTTCCATGTCGCCGGCTTGCGAACCTTGCATCGACATCCCCGGTCCAAGTGAGGCACTGGCTTCTTCTTCGCGCGGCACGTCCTGCGCCGCCGTATCGCCGCCGAAGCGGCGTCCGATCCGCCCGGTTTGCGGGCGCGGCGCACCCTTCAGCTACGACCTCTGGCGCAAGAAAACGACAAATTCCTTAACATTGCGGCATCTGTTCGATCTTCATCAGGATCGCACCGCCATCGCAGGGCTTAAAATGCACGCGGCAGCAGCCGGCGCAGCACCAAAGTGGTGCCGATCGCGCCCTGGGCGATGAAGATCGCGGTGAGCACCGCCGCACCCGTCATGCCGAACAGCGGGATCAGCACCGCGCCCAGCAGGCAGCAGGTGGCGAGCTGGGCGGTGTTGAGCCAGCGCAGCACGCCGCCGTGGCCCGTCATGGCGAGCACGATGTCCTGGCACGGCAGCAGGCAGTTCACCAATTGCCCCACGCCCATGATGACGAGCGCGGTGGAGGCGCTCTCGAAGCCGGGGCCGATGAGGTGCAGCACCTGGGCGGGAAAGATCATCATGGCCGCGATCACCGGAATGCCGCACAGCGCCACCACCGCGCGCACGCGCCGGTTGAGCGTGCGCAGCGCGTCCCATTCCCCGCGCCGGTGCAGCGCCGCGAACGAGGGCGCGGCGATGGTGCCGATGGAGATGATCACCACCCAGATCAGCATGGAAATGCGGTTGGCGACCGAGAAGGCGCCAACATCCGACGCGCTCGCGAACACGCCGAGCACCAGCACGGGAATCGAGTTCAGCGACACCTGCACCACTTCCACCACGCCGAGCGGGAAGGCGGTGCGCCACAACGCGGGCAGCACCTCTTCCGGCGGATCGTCCGGGGAGGGGGTGTGCAGCGGCCCCTTATGGCGCAGGATCAGATAGAGGCCGACCAGGGTGGCGGCGAGGTTCGCCGCGCCCAGCGCCAGCAGCATGCCGTTCAGCGAGGTGATGCCGGCGGCGACGGCGGCCAGGGTCAGCACCGGCCACAGGCCGTTCTGGATGAATTGCGCAGCGACCCCGCGGTTGAGGCCGGAGAGGGCGTGGCCGATGACGATGCACAGCGTCTGCGGCAGGATCACCGCCGCCGAGACGGCGAGCGGCAGGCCGAGATCCGGCTCGCCGAACACATGGGTGGACAGGGGATGGGCGAACAGCACCGTGAGGGCGGTGGCGAGCGCGCCGCCCAAGGTGGCCCAGCCGACACCGGTGAACAGGGCGAGGCGCGCCTGCGCCTCCTTGCCCAGGGCGAGCTCGGCTGCCATGTGGCGGATGATCGCCTTCTCGAACCCGGCCCGCGCGACCGTGGAGATGAGGCCGATCCAGGTGATGCAGAGAAAGAACAGGCCGGCCTCGTGCGCCCCGAGGATGCGCGCCGCGATCATATAGAGGCCGAGCTTGCCCACCAGCTCCATGCCGCGTACCACCAGCGCCGCCGCATAGGCCGAATAGGTCGAGATCAGCTGGGGCGTCAGAAGGCTGCGAAGGGGCTTCATGCTCTTGTCGCGTCCGCGGTTCGGGGATCAAGGTGCGGCGTGTCGGCGCGCGCGGCAGGCTCTATGATGCCGGTGTGCGGGGCCAGAGGGAGATTGTCCAGGCCATGGGAGCCGAACGCCACGCCTTTGCGATTGTGTTTTTCAGCAAAGCCCGATTCAGCAAGGCCCGAACGGCGGCGTTTCGCTTGTGCTGCGCATGGGCGCTGTGCGCCGCCGCCAGGGGCTTCATGCTCGGCGCCATGGCCATCGCTTGGTCGCAGCCGGTCTTCGCGCAATCGAGCAGCAATGTTCCGGGCCAGGGGAGCCTGGACGCCGAGATCGACCCGTTTCCCTATGATCCGCGCCTGGAGATCCGCACGTATTTGCAGAACCATCTGCCGAGCCTCTGGTGGGCCAACGAGCCGGAATACGGTCTCGGTGTGTTTACCGTGACGATTCATGTTCCGGTGAACTGGCGCGGCAATCCCACATCGGCGCTTCAGCAATTGTGCCCGCAGGCGAATAGCACAATTTGGCAGGGCATCAAACGCCTTGAACTCCAGCCCTTTTACAAGAATGCCATGTGGCCGGGCGTGGTCTGCCGGCCCTAACGGCTTTGGTCTCATAATACCTCAATACATGTGGACTTTTACCCAAATGTGGAACGTGGGTAGGAAGCGGCGTGAAATTCTGTAACGTAGTTCAAGGGTTCGTGGGAAGCCGTATCGACCGGGGGGTGTGCGTGCTGTCGGAATTGAAATCGCTCGGCGAGACCCATCTGCCTCACGTTTACGCCAAAGCGTGTGATCTGTTCGACCGCAAGGTAGCGCGCAACCCGCACAATGAGGTCAATCTCCTGCCGTTGCTTGTCAATGCGGGCGAAACGGCCTGCGATATTGGCGCCAACCATGGGCTTTTTACATTTTTTCTGCTGCAGCAGAACGTGCGCGTGCTGGCGTTCGAGCCCAATCCCCGCCTGGTGCGCATCCTGCGCCATCGCTTTCCCGACGCCATCCGGCGCGGCGACCTGCGGCTGTTCGACTGCGCCTTGAGCGATGCGGAAGGGCAGGCCACCCTTCACGTGCCCAAGGGCTTTTCTCCGCTCGCGACGCTGGACGGCGCGCTGGTGACGGCGGATGTGGAGATGGACACGATCGCGGTGCCCTTGCAGCGGCTGGATGCGGTGGTGCGCGAGGAGGTCGCCTTCATCAAGCTGGACGTGGAGGGCCACGAGGCGCGGGTGCTGCTGGGCGCGGACCATCTGCTGCGCGCAACCCTTCCAACCTTGCTGGTGGAGGCGGAGGAACGCCACCGGCCGGGCGCCGTCGCCTCGGTGGACGCGCTTCTCGCACCCATGGGCTATGCCGGCCTGTTCTTCGTGAACGGCGCGCCGCACCCGCTGTCCGCCTTTGACATGCAGCGGCACCAGCGCCGCGCCGCGCTCAATGCCGCCGGCACGAAAGTGCTGCCGGGCCAGACCTATATCAATAATTTCGTGTTCGTCGCCCGTGCCGAGGCGAAGGCGCGGCTGGCGGCGCGCTGGCCGGATCTTGGGCCTGGCTTCGGGCTCTGAGCGCGCGCCGCGGGCCGACGCCGCGCCTGGTACGCGACGGGTATCATTTTGACGGCCGCGCCGGTTGGCATATGCCTGTCACCGCGCTATCAGGTCCAGGCGAAGCCCCTCTCCCAGCGAGATTCTCATGTCGGATCGTGCAGCGCCTCCCGCCTCCCGTCCTTCCACGACCCTCGGCCGGCCGCGCTCAGGATCCGCCAAGCTGCTGGCAGGGCTCGTTTTTCTTGGCCTGACAGGTCAGGCTCTGGCGCAGAGCAGCGCGCCTGCCGGCGCCCCGCCCGCCCAGGCGGCACCGAAGAAGCCGGCGCCCGCCAAGCCCGCCGCGCCGGCGCCCGCCGCCGCTGCCGACGACGCTCCGAGCCGCACCTCCGCCACCTATGAGGATTGGGTGGTGCGCTGTGAACGCCCGGAAGGGGCGACGGCAAAGGTGTGCGAAGTTTCCCAGACGCTGCAAATCGGCGACAAGCAGCAAGGCTTGGTGGCGCAGATCGCGTTCGGTCGCCTGAAGGCGGATACGCCGCTTCTGCTGGTGCTGCAATTGCCGGCCGGGGTGTGGCTGCCGGCCGGCGCCCGCTTCACCTATGACGAGAAGGCCAAGCCGGTCGCCCTGTCCTATAAGTTCTGCATCCGCGCCTGCATCGCCGATATCGAGCTGAGCGCCGCGGACGCTGCCGCCCTCGCCGGCGCGAAGGGCAGCGGGAAGCTGGAGTTCCAGGATCGCTCCCAGACCCCGATCTCGCTTCCGATTTCCTTCAACGGCCTCGCCACCGCTTTGGCGGCCCGCGACAAGATGTAAAAAAACCTCTTTGAATTGAAGGGCCTGCGGCTGAAATCCGCCGCAGGCGCCGCCGCCTTGGAAGGTTTCGATTTTATTTCTGACGATTTATGATATTCGTCAGTTCATGAGACAAGAAGGCGAAGCCCGGTGAGCGTGCGGCAGAAGGAAACGGCGGAGGAAACCCGCGAGCGGATCGCTATCGTGGCGGAAGAATTGTTCCGCCGCATGGGTTTCGCCAAGACCGCGGTGGCGGATATCGCCGCCGAGCTGGATATGTCGGCGGCGAACGTCTACCGCTTCTTTCCCTCCAAGAACGCCATCGTCGAGACCATCTGCAACCGCTGCCTGGCGGAGATGGAGGCGCAGATCTCCGCCGTGGTGCGATCCCCGTTCCCGGCGGCCCAGCGGATCGAGCAGGTGTTCGCGGCCATCCACCAGTATCATCGCGAGAATTTCCTGGCCGATCGGCGCGTCCACGACATGGTCTTGGTGGCGATCGAGCACAATTGGACGGCGATCGCGGCCCATAAGGAGCGCATCCGGCACTATATCGCCGGCCTGCTGCGCGAGGGCATCACCGAGGGCGTATTCGAGCCGCATGATGTCGATCACGTCAGCGCCATCCTGCTCGGCGCCTGTATTCGGTTTTGCCACCCCATCCTTGTGGCGCAAAGTATCGACGAGGATCTCGAGGAACAGTCGCGCGAGACCGTGCGGTTTCTGCTGCGCGCCGTCGAGGTGAACCGCCGGCCCTTGTGAGTGCGTGTTCTGTCAGTCGGGGCGCGTTCGTGCGGCCTTTTTCTGACGAAAGTTGAAAATCGTTAGTGGTGAGTCGTAACTCTTTAGCTTGGAACAGAAGCCATGTTGTCCGCCCGCCACATCCTGGCCGGCGCCGCCCTGCTGGGCAGTGCCTTTCTTCTTTCCGCCTGCGGAGATCCCGCTCCGGCTGAGCAGGCGGGTCCGCCGCCCCGCCCGGTGCAGGTGATGACCGTGACCCTGCGCCCGGTCGAGGCCGACAAGACCTTCGTCGGCGTGGTGCGGCCGCGCTGGGAAATCGACCTCTCCTTCCGGGTTGCCGGCAAGGTGTCGCAGCGCCTCGTGGAAGTCGGACAAAGGGTGAAGGCGGGCGATGTCATCGCGCGGCTCGACCCCGAGGATTTCAAGCTCGAACTCGGCAGCGCCGAAGCGGAACTTGCCGCCGCCCAGGCCAATCTCGCCCAGACCTCCGCCGAGGATGGGCGCTATCGCACGCTTCTCGCGCGTGGCTTTGCCTCCAACGCCGATCTCGATCGCAAATCGGTGGCCAAGGAAGAGGCGGTGGGCCGCCTGGAGCGCGCCAAGCGCGCGCTGGATCTTGCCCGCAACAAGCTCGCCTATTCCGATCTTCTGTCGACCGCCGACGGCGTCGTCTCCTTCACCGCCGCCGAACCGGGCCAGGTCGTGACCGCCGGGCAGACGGTGGCCCGCGTCGCGCGGCTGGACGAGAAGGAAGCGCTTGTGGCGCTGCCGGAAACCGCGCTCGCGGACGCCCGCAGCGCCGATGCCACCGTGACCCTCTGGGCCGCCCCCGATCGCAAGATCAAGGCGCGCCTGCGCGAGCTCTCGCCTCAGCCGGACACCGCGAGCCGCACCTATCCCGCGCGCTTCACCTTGGAGAATGTGGACGACACCGTCGCCCTGGGCATGACCGCCACCGTCCTGCTGCGGCCGGCGGGTACGAAGGAGGTCGCTCGCCTGCCGCTCTCCGCCGTGTTCGATCGCGGCAGCGGACCGCATGTCTATGTGGTCGATCCCAAGACCAAGACGCTGATCGCGCGGCCGGTGGAGGTCTCCGGCTATGCGGCCGATGCGGCATTTGTGTCGCAGGGCGTGTCCGATGGCGATCAAGTGGTGACCATGGGCGCGCAGACGCTGGAGCCGGGGCGGCTCGTGCGCACCGTCGCGGCCAACTGAGGGGGCGGGGATGGAAAGCTTCAATCTCTCGCGCTGGGCCATCACCCATCGCACCCTCACCCTGTTCGCGATCCTCATGCTGGCCGCGGCCGGCACCTTCGCTTATTTCAATCTCGGGCGGGCGGAAGATCCCTCCTTCACCATCAAGGTCATGGTGGTGAATGCCGTGTGGCCGGGCGCCACCTCCACCGAGATGGAGGAGCAGGTCGCCGATCCCATCGAGAAGAAGCTCCAGGCCCTGCCGCATCTCGACCGGGTGGAAAGCTATTCGCGCCCCGGCGTCACCTTCATCCAGATCTATCTCGCCGATTCCACCCAGGCGAAGGATGTGAAGGAGCTCTGGTACCAGGTTCGCAAGAAGGTGGGGGACGTGAAGGCGAACCTGCCCTCCGGCGTGATCGGCCCGTTCTTCGACGATGAATATGGAGACGTCTATTCCGCCCTTTACATGCTCAGCGGCAAGAATGTCGCCCCGGCCGAGCTGAAGCGACAGGCCGAGATCATCCGCCAGGACCTGCTGCGGGTGCAGAATGTGGAAAAGGTGGATCTGGTGGGCGAGCGGCCCGAGCGGATCTATATCGAATTCAGCCACGCGCGCCTTGCCACCCTCGGCATCACGCCCCAGCAGATCTTCGACAGCGTCGCGCGGCAGAATGCGGTGGTCTCCGGCGGTGCCATCGACACCAATGCGGACCGTGTGAACCTGCGCATCACCGGCGCATTCTCCGGCGTGGATGCCATCGCGGCCGTGCCGGTGGCGGCGGGCAATGCCGTGTTCCGCCTGGGCGACGTCGCGACCGTGCGGCGCGGCTATGAGGACCCGCCGAGCTTCCTGGTGCGGCAGAACGGGGATGCCGCCGTGGGCATCGGCGTTTCCATGTCGGCCGGCGCCAACATCCTCACCCTCGGGGAAAACCTCAAGGTCGCCATGGACAAGGCGATCCGCGAATTGCCAGTGGGCATCGACGTGACGCAGGTGGCCGACCAGCCCCACATTGTCGGGGAATCCGTGGGCGAATTCCTCCACACCTTCGCCGAGGCGCTGGTGATCGTGCTGGTGGTCTCCTTCCTCTCGCTCGGCTTTCGCACCGGCATCGTGGTGGCGCTCTCCGTGCCGCTGGTGCTCGCCATCGTGTTCCTGGTGATGTTCTCCTCAGGGATGGACCTGCATCGCATCACCCTCGGCGCGCTCATCATCGCGCTTGGCCTGCTGGTGGACGATGCCATCATCGCCATCGAGATGATGGTGGTGAAGATGGAGGAGGGGCTCGACCGCGCGAGCGCGGCCACCTTCGCCTGGCATTCCACCGCCTTTCCCATGCTCACCGGCACGCTGGTGACGGCGGCAGGTTTCTTGCCGGTGGGCTTTGCGAAATCGAGCGCTGGCGAATATGCCGGCGGCATCTTCTGGATCGTCGGCATCGCGCTGATCGCCTCCTGGTTCGTGGCGGTGATCTTCACGCCCTATCTCGGCTACATGCTGCTGCCCACCTTCAAGGTGCACGCCCATGGCGAGGCGCATGACGGGCGGCTGTATCGCTTGCTGCGCGGGCTGCTGAATTTCTGCCTGCGCCACCGCTTCGCGGTGATCGCCACCACCTTCGCTTTGTTCGCGGTGTCCATCGCCGGGTTCGGGCTGGTGCAGCAGCAATTTTTCCCGACCTCAACGCGGCCGGAGCTGTTCTTGGAAATGCGCCTGCCGGAAGGCACCTCCATCAAGGTGACCGAGGCGACGGCGAAGAAGGCCGAGGCCATGGTGGAGGGCGACCCCGACATTGCCACCGCCACCACCTATGTGGGCCAGGGCACGCCGCGCTTCTGGCTCGGCCTGAACCCGGTTCTGCCCAATCCCAATTTCGCCGAGGTGGTGATCGTCGCGAAGGATATCGAGGCCCGCGAGCGCATCAAGGCGCGGCTGGAAAAGCAGATCGCGGACGGCGCGCTCAGCGAGGCGCGGGTGCGCGTGGATCGCTTCGTATTCGGCCCGCCGGTGGGCTTCCCGGTGAATTTCCGCGTCATCGGGCCGGACCCGCAGAAGGTGCGCGAGATCGCCGAGCAAGTGCGCGTGGTGATGGCGGGCGATCCGGCGCTGATTGATCCGCATCTCAATTGGGGCGAGCGGGTGAAATCCGTGACGCTCCAGGTGGACCAGGACCGGGCGCGCGCGCTCGGCACCACGCCGCGGGATGTCGCCGAGACCTTGCAGACCCTGCTTTCCGGCTACACCGTGACCCAGCACCGCGAAGGCAATCTGCTGATCGACGTGGTGGCGCGTGCGGTGCCGCAGGAGCGGGCGGACCTTCAGGATCTCGCGGGTCTCACGGTGAGCTCGCGCAACGGGGTCGCCGTCCCGCTGGGGCAGGTGGCGCGCATCGTCTATGATTCCGAGGAGCCGATCCTGTGGCGGCGGGACCGCGACCTGGTGCTGACCGTGCGGGCTGACGTGAAGGACGGCATCCAGCCGCCCGATGTCACCACCCGCCTCTTGCCCAAGCTCGCCGCCATCAAGGCGAGCCTGCCGCCCGAATATCGCATCGAGACGGGCGGCGCGATCGAGGAGAGCGTGAAGGCGAACAAGGCGCTGGCGGCGGTGTTCCCGATCATGATCGTGGCCATGCTGACCTTGCTGATGATCCAGCTGCAGAGCTTCTCGCGCCTCGCGTTGGTGCTCTGCACCGCGCCTTTGGGCGTGATCGGCGCCACCTGGGCGCTGCTGGTGGCCAACAAGCCGTTCGGCTTCGTGGCGCTGCTGGGGCTGATCGCGCTCGCCGGCATGATCATGCGCAACACGGTGATCCTGGTGGACCAGATCGACACCGACATCAAGGCCGGCCACGCGCCGGGGCAAGCGGTGGTGGACGCCACCTTGCGCCGCGCGCGCCCGGTGGTGCTGACCGCGCTCGCGGCGGTGCTCGGCATGATCCCGCTCGCCGGGAGCGCTTTCTGGGGGCCCATGGCCATCACCATCATGGGCGGGCTTCTGGTGGCCACCGCTTTGACCCTGCTGGTGGTGCCGGCGCTTTATGCCGCCTTCTTCCGGGTGAAGGTGCTGGCGCCGGAGGCGGGGCATGCCGAACCGCAGGCGCAGGCCGGAGACGGGGCCGGGCATGGGGCGGGAGCGCCCGCGTGATGGGTTCGGACAAATAGGAATAAATTGACAATAGGAATTTGATCCTTTAAACCCATGCGCGAGCATTTGCGCATGGGAGGGGGATATGCCGTCCATTCGAGACGATCATCTGGAGTTGGCGCAGATCGCCAGCGCCCTGGCGGCGTTGAAGTTCGAAGTTCAATTGCTGCGCTACGGCCTCGCCCGGAAGGCGGGCTTCAATTTCGCCGAGCCCCGCATTCCCGCGGGCAATACCGGCGGCGGGCGATGGACCGACGGGGGCGGGTCGGGCGGCCTTGTCTCCGCGCCGCGCACCGTCCCGCGCGTCAGCCACAGCGACGCGCAGGAAAGCGCGACCCGCAGCATTTACCGCGCCGACGGCACATTGGCCGAGCAGGGGTTGGCCAATGCGGATGGCAGCCGCATCGTGTCGCGCTACGCGGCGCCCGGCGACAGCCCGGAATGGGACAGCACGCATCATGTCGAACTGGCGGACGGGGCCGTCGCCACGTTTCGCAACCGCGACAATACGCAGGAGATTTACGACGGCGAGGGCCGGCTTCTCAGCCAGACCATCTGGGCCGAAGCGGGGCCACAGCCCCAGGCGATCGTCCAGCCTGCTTTCCTCCCGCTCGTCGCTACACCTGCTGCAATCGCGACGATAGAACTCGCTCTCACGCTGTACGGAGCCTATGCCACAGGGGCCTTCGGACCCCTTGGCGCCGGCGCGCAGCCGGTTATTGCCTTCACGGCGCGCGAATATGCGCCGGGCCAATCTCCGCAGATGACGCCGTCTTATGTCGGAGCTTTGACCAAGGAGGATGTCGAAAAGGCGTGTCGTCGATTGGGCGAGCTGCAGGATTATGCCGATGATGCGGTGCGAAGCCTCGATCGATCCGACTATGCCAGTGCCGCGACCTATGGAACTGCGGTGCATTCCGAGATAAATCGCAGGATCAGAGCGTTGGGAGATCCAAATTTTGTCTCTGAGTTTTCGCTTTTAAAGACCCGGGATGAGGTCGGACCGCGTTTTCTCTCCGAATTATTAGAGGATCCTGGTTATGGGAAAGAAGGATCGATCCGAATCGACGTACTTGAAAACACCGGCACTGGCACAGTATGCGTATATGATTTCAAGACAGGCCGAAGTGGCTTAACCGCAGCCCGGTCGATCGAAATTGCGAGCGCGGTATCAAGGCACTTTCAAGGCGTTCGAAATATTTTGGTTACACAGGTGAGGCCCAACCAATGACCACTGCACGGGAGGTTAAAAAACTGGTGTCCCCCTTGTTGGCGAAGAACGATGATTTGGTCTTAATAGGCCGTGCCATCGTTTTTAGGCCCGTAAAACATGTCCTGAGGGGCGTCTATATTGACCGGACAAGTAGTGCAGATTTATTTTATGTCGCTCTATCGATTATTTCGCTCTTTTTTAGACAAGATGATTTCACGATGAAGAGGGGCGGGGCTATTTACCCGCCGCATAAAAAGTTATGGCTGCTATCCGATCCCGGCGTCTCGGAGACTCTGTGTCAGCAGATCGAAGACGTGGCATTGCCGAGATTGCGGGCGCTCGGCAGCGATCTCGACTACATTCGAAGTTTGCAGGAAGAAGATCCTTATACGCTCAATCGCGCCGCCGCGACCTATGCTCTCTATCGGATCGCGGAAGGCAATCTCGACGCGGCACGCGATCTCATCGCCACGTCCGAATTCGCTTCTTATGTGTGGCTTCCGCATCTGAAGCGGCTCGGTCTGGATGAGAAGCTGCTGGCCCTCGGCAACAAGCTGTCCCTTGAGGATCGTCTCACCCTCGCAGGCCTGTTGCACGAATGGGAGGCCTATAGCGTGGAAAAGCTCAAGCTCGGCAAGATCTGGGAGCGCACGCCGTTTCCGCTGGAATCTGCTCCGCTCCTTTAGGGCTGTCTGCGTATATGATTTTCAAAACCGGTCAAAGCGGCCTAACCGCAGCGCGGTCGACCGAAATTGCGAACGCCGTGTTTCAACGCTTCCCGGGTACAGAAAATATTATCGTTATACAGTGAGGCCCACCCGATGACGACTCTGAGAGAGGTGAAGCGTCTTGTGTCGCCGTTGCTGGAAAAGAATAAGGATTTAGCCCTGATCGGTCGTGTGATTGTGATAAAGTCGGTTAAGCATGTATTGAAAGGGATATTCTTCAATCGTACAAGTATGGCGAATTGTTTTGAGATGTGGTTGTCGATAATGTTTTTATGTGGAAAATATGATCATTTTACTTTCAAAATTGAAAATCCAATATATCCATCTCGCAGTGGGCTTTGGCTGCTTTCAGATTCCGGAATATCCAAGACGGTCTGCGATCGGATCGAAGAGGTTGCGTTGCCAAAATTGCAGGCTCTGGGCAGCGATCTTGACTATATTCGAAGTCGGCGGGAAAAAAATCCGTCAATCCTCCAGCGCACGGGCGCGGGCTACTTCCTGTATCGAATCGCGGAAGGCAGCCTGGACGAGGCCCGCGATCTCATCACCACGTCCCCTTTCGCAGCACGTATGTGGCTTCCGTCCCTGAAGAACCTCGGCTTGGACGAAAAGCTGCTCGCCCACGGCAATAAACTGCCTCACGCGGATCGTCTCATCCTCGCCAACTTTCTGCACGAACGCGAGGCCTATAGCGTGGAAAAGCTCAAGCTCGGCAAGATCTGGGAGCGCACGCCGTTTCCGCTGGAAACTGCTCCGCTCCTTTAGGGCTGTCTGCGTATATGATTTCAAAACCGGCCGAAGCGGTCTAACCGCAGCGCGGTCGACCGAAATTGCGAACGGCGTGTTTCAACGCTTCCCGGTACAGAAAATATCGTCATTATAGAAGTAAGGCCCACCCAATGACGACTCTGAGAGAGGTGAAGCGTCTTTTATCTCCACTTCTTGATAATAATAAGAATTTAGCACTCGTCGGTCGCGTGGTTGTCATAAGGCCAATTACGCATATATTAAAAGGCATTGTTATTGATCGAACAAGTATGGCTGATTGTTTTCAGGTGTGGTTATCTCAGATGTTGTTATGCGGTAAATATGATTATTTTACTTTCAATTCGGACAATCCTGTTTATCCGCCACGCGGTGGGCTTTGGCTGCTTTCAGATCCCGGAATATCCAAGACGGTCTGCGACCGAATCGAAGAAGTCGCCTTGCCGAGATTGCGGGCGCTCGGCAGCGATCTCGACTACATTCGAAGTCAGCAGGAAGAAGATCCTTATACGCTCAATCGCGCCGCCGCGAGCTACGCCCTTTTCCGGATCGCGGAGGGCAATCTCGACGCGGCGCGCGACCTGATTGCCACGTCCGAATTCGCTTCTTATGTGTGGCTTCCGCACCTGAAGCGCCTCGGCCTGGATGAAAAGCTGCTCGCCCTCGGCAACAAGCTGTCCCGCGAGGATCGTCTCATCCTCGCCAACTTTCTGCACGAACGCGAGGCCTATAGCGTGGAAAAACTCAAGCTCGGCAAGATCTGGGAGCGCACGCCGTTTCCGCTGGAAACCCTGCCGTCCTGACCGCGTTTCGGAAACGGAAAAGCCGGGGGATGCCCCGGCTTCGTCATCTCGTGCGGCATGAAGCAGCCGGCGTTGCGCCGGCCCCTCTCACCAGGTGTATTTGAGGCCGGCGGAGAAGGACTGCGCCGTCACGTCGTCGCTCAGCGAGAGTTCATACTGGCCGAACACCCGCAGATGCTCGCCCTGTTGGGCCGAGAGGCCGGCCGCCAGCACGCCGATGTTCCGCCCAATGCCGGTGGTGTCCACCGTGAAGGGCAGGGCGGGCGCGCTGATGAGGCCGGCGGTGGTGCCCACGTTCGTATCGCCGAAATTGTAGTAGTAACGCGCGCTCAATTCCGGGCTGAGGCTGATGGCCCCGAAGCTGGTGGTGGTGGCGAGGCGCACGCCGACCGAGGGCATCACCAGATCCAGCGAAGCCGAGTCGACGTTCAGGCCCGCCGCGCCCGCATAGCCTTCCGTGAAGGCGCTGCGTGAGAGGTGATACCAGTCGAAGCCGACGCTCGGCTCGGCGGTGAAGGCACCGAGCGCGAACACGCCGCCCGACTTGAGCGAGAAGGTCATGTCATTGCCGTTGGGCGAGGCCGTGGCCACACGCGACAGGGCGCCGAAGGTCAGCGCGCGGTTTGTGGCATAGTCCGAATAGGCATAGCCGAGCGTGCCGTCGAGGAACCAATTGCCCGATTGCAGCGAGCCGTAGAGCGAGACCTGATAGCTGTCCGCGCTGCTGTTGCCGCCGAGATTGCCGTTATTGTCGAAATTGCCGTAGCCGAGCGAGATGCCGACCAGGCCGTTGCCGAGCACCTTGTCCACGCCGAGCAGGACGCCGACACCGGTCATGTCGAAGGCGCCCGCGCCGCCGACGCTGGTGGGGCCGCCGAGCACGCGGGCCCAGGCGGAGACCGCGCCGTCGCCGGCACCCTTCTGCCCGGGGCCAGACTGGGCGACCGCCGCCGAGGCATCCTGAAGCGCGCCGCCGAGGCCGGCGCTATCCGGCCCGAGCGAGAGCATGGAGGCGTTGGCGCCGAGGTCGCCGGTGCCGCGACCCGAGCGCCGGGCGGAAATGCGGTCTTCCAGCGCGCGGGTGAACTGGCCCCGCTGCACCGCGTCCGCGGTGAGCAGATTGCCGATGGACTGGCCGGAGAGCTGGTCCAGCGCGGCGGCGCCGACGGCGTTGGTCCCCGTGGTGTCGAGCCCGTAGAACACATTGTCGAGGTCGCCCTGGGAACCGCTCTGGTAGGATGCGTTCAGATGGGCGGCCACGGCCCGCTGGTTCGCGGTCACGGCCGGGGCCGCGAAATTGCGCGAGAAAGTCACGTTGACCGAATTGGCGGTATAGCTCAGGGTTTCCGAGAGGAAGGGCGAGAGATCCACCACCTCGTCATATTGGCCGATCAGCCCGCCGCTGGAACGGGCGACGGTGAAGGTCTGGGTGGTCAGCTTGTCGGTCGGGTCGGTGACGATGCTCACGTCGCCGTCGAGGGTGATGGTCCCGGTGACGATCAGATTGTCGGTGCGGCTGGAATCGACTTCCAGCTGGTAGGAGCCGCTGTCCTGCTGGATGAGATCGCCTTGAATGGTGAGCGTGCCGATGGAATTGCCCGGCGTGAGGCGGCCGGCATTGTTCACGGTGCCGATGATGGTGCCGTTGCCGCCGAGCGCGCCCTGCGCGCCGATATTGAGCACCTTGGTGCGATATTCGCTCGCGCTGTTGATCTTCAGCAGGCCGGCATCGACCTGGGTGAGGTCGCGGGAGCCGGTGACGCTGGTGCGGATATCCAGCGTGCCACCGCCGTTCTTGCGGATATCGGCGGTGCCGGAAAGCGCCGGCCCCTGCAAGGTCAGCACCGCGCCGGGGTCCACATTGAAGGTGCCGCCGAATGTGGTGCCGCCGATTTCGCCATAGGAGACCGAGGCGTTCACCCGCACTTCGCGCAGCATGGTGAAGGACTGGCTGGCACTGATGCCGCCGCCCTGCAGGGTCAGCAGGCCCGAGACGTCGCCGAGATTTGCGTCGGAGGCGACGCGCACCAGGCCGTTGTCGACCCGCGTGCCGCCCTTATAGGTATTGTTGCCGGCGAGCGTGAGCGTGGACTCGCCCTGCTTGATCATCGAGCCGGTGCCGCCGATCGGCCCGCTATAGGTGCGATTGCGGATCTCGATATTGGCCACATAGGGCTGGGTGAGCGTGACCGCGGCGCCATATTCCAGATAGTCGGTGGTTTGGGAATATTGGGCGATCATCTCGTGGGCCTTGGTCGTGGGATGGAATTGATCCCAGAACAGGTAATCGCCCACATTGGCCGCCGAGCAGCCGTTGGTGTATTTGCCGGTTTCTGAATCGACGCAATTGTCCTTGGCGTTCTTGAAGCCGAACGAGGTGGGATCGCGCTGCACTTCCGCGAGCAAAGCGGCGGTGTCGATCACCACCAGGCGGGTCTGCGCATTGGCCTGCGCGAATTCATCACCGAGATTGTAGAGGCTCGCCTTAAGCTGGCGGTTGGTATCCTTGATGGCGGCGCTCAGCGGCTGGCGGTCGGCATCCGAGAGGCCGAGGAATTTCGGCGTGGTGCTGACGTCCGCGATGGTGGGCACATAATAGGTGGCGCCCAATTGGGCGATGTCCTTGCGGTCGTTGATCGTGGAATTGATGGTGCGTAGGTCTGCGGGAATGTTCTTGAGCAGAATGTCCTTCTGCGTTTGCAGCGTGCTGTAGAATGCGGTGCGGTTGGAGATGAAGGTGTACCAATTGGTATCTTCGATCTGCTGGCGGAAATTATTGCCGCCGATCCAGAAGGTGATCAGCGGCTTGTTGCCATAGCTGGAAGCCGGCTCCGCGGGAACATTGCTGCGCGGATCGTACCAGGAGCGCGTGATGCCGGTGACCTTGTCGTCGAATTGCCCGACCTGTTGCTCCAGGTGCTGCACGACGGCGGCCAGCGCATTGCTGTAGGGGGTGCCCGTCACCGCACCGCCCCAGGCAAGATTGCGATCCGCATTATAGGGCAGGTTGTTCAACTTGGAGAGGTATTCGACCCAGACCTGCCCGTTGGAGAAATGCCCCTTATAATAAAGCGGACCCTTTGGCTGCGTGATATCCGGCACCCAGCTGCCGCCCAGGACGCCGCCAATGCCCTGGCCGATCGAGCTGAGGAAGGACGTGCGGTCATAGGTGCGCCCGACGTCGGACAGGCTGTCTCCGAGGCTCCAAAGGGAGGTGTATTGCGGAGGTGCCTTTTGGGCGTAGGCAGTCGAGGAAAGCAATAGGAGCGAAATCGAAGCAAGAACCCGGCGCATGGGAATCTCCGCAAATAAATATCGCCGGCATAAGACCAGGCTTTGCCGCGAATGACGCTTTTGTCGAGGGGATGTTCGCTGACTAAATTGCAGCGCGTGACCCACGCTGTTTATGTCGATGTATAAAAATGATTTTCACCATGATCCTACACCGGCCGACATTTGGTTCTGTTTCTTATGGGGAGGTATCTTTGTCAAGCCGGAAATCGGAGAAATCGACGCGATTCCGTAAGGTTCTTACAAGGTCACATTCGGTAAAACGGCATCGTGGCCGTCAGGTCGAGGCAATATTTCGATTTTATGAAGGTCATCGTTTCGTCGTGGACAGAATAATATCTAAGTTTTGACAGGCGTTCGCAGTGCCCTGCCCGGACCTTGAGGATCGGTGGCGCCGGGGCCGCCCGATGTGCGGCCGGTGCGATGCCGCGCGTCGCGGAGCGGGCGCGGCGCTCCCCCTCGTCCACGGGCCTGTGGATGGTGAATAGCGCTTTTAAAAAAATGAGTTAGGTTGTCATACGGCCGTTGAAGCGTACCGTCAGCGTACGGGATGGTCGTACTTTCGGGAGAAGCGACAGATGTCCAAATTGTCCAACGTTTTCGTTGCCGTGGCATTGCTCGCGGGTGTGCCCGCCGCTTCGGCGCAGACCATGAATATGCCTGCGGCCAGCGCCGCGTCCCCGGCCAGCCCCTCGCCCGCCGAGATCGCCAAAGGCGCGAGCGTGCCGGCCACTCCGGTGTTCGTGGATACGGCGGCGCGGGCCAACCAGTTCGAGATCGTCACCAGTCAGGTGGCGCTGGAAAAGAGCAAGAACAAGAAGGTGCTCGCCTTCGCCAAGAAGATGGTGAAAGACCATACCAAGATCGGTAAGAATTTCGGGACCGCCTTCGGCAAGGCGAATACCGGACTGACCCTTCCGACCGGCCTCGGAGATGAGTTCGACAAGATTCTCGCCCGCCTGAAGAGCGAAGATGGCGCGACCTTCGATGCCGATTACATCGCCGTGCAGACCAAGGGTCATCAGGATGCCGTGGGCCTGTTCGCCGGCTATGCCAAGGGCGGCGACAACAAGACCCTGAAGGCATTCGCGCATAAGACGCTGCCGATCATCGAGATGCACCTGAAGATGTGCTACGAATTGGCCAAGCTGAAGCTCTGATCTGCTTGGATCCGTTCGAGATCAAAATCCGGATGACGCCCCCACCGCGTCATCCGGAACAGGCGCCACGGTTTCCCGCCAGGATGCGCCGGCGCCCGAGCCCGATCGGCTTACGCGCGGCGGCGGGCCTGGCCCGTGGACACGGGGCTTTCGGCCCACCGACGCTCCGCGATATCGGTGATCAGCGGCAGGCCGTGATCGCGCCAGAAATCGCCGTCGAACTTCACCAGGTCCGCGGCGTGCCAGAAGCCGGGCGCGGTTTCGGAAAAGTCGTCGTACTGCACATGCCAGCCGAGCGCGCGCTCTTCCGGGCTCCAGCGGGTCCGCCGCTCGGCCAGGATCTTCCGGCGGCCATGCGCCGCCGAGCGGATGGGATAATGGCGCAGGAGAAACCGATAGGGAAAGTCGACGGCGCCGGGGAATGAGGCCACATGGCCCCCGCTTGAAGCCAGATCGACCAGCTCCGGTCCTTGCAGCCACGCCTTGACCTGCTTGAAGTGCCCCGGGCGCGTGCCGAATTCGAAATGGCTGAAGGCGCTCTTGAGCGTGCCGGGCCGAAACGGCCGCGCGTCGATGGGCCGGAAGTGGATGAGATTGCTCGCCACGCGGTTCGCGCCGGCTTGGGCGGCCACATGGAGCGCTGTCGCAAGATCCAGCCCGGGGAAGGGCGAGCGGCGCAGTTCGTCCGCATCCGTATGGAGAATCCAGCGCCCCGCAAAGCCATGCGCGATCTGCGCCTTGCGCTGAAGGATCCGGCGCCATTCATAATGTTTCGCGGGCCCGTCCTGCGGGAAACGCTCGATGCGGACATGGTGCGGGTGGCGAGCGGCCAGCATGCGCAGAAGCGGCCAGGTTTCGTCGGTGGACCAATTGTCGATCGCCGCCACGTCGCAGCCTTGCTCGATCAGGTCCTCGACGACTTCGGCGATGACATCGGCCTCGTTATAGGCCGCGAGGATGGCGAGCGGGCGTTGTTGCGGCTGGGTGGCGAGCGCTGCGCGCGCGCGATCGACCGTGATGTCGTGCACCGTCACGATGGTGCGCAGCGCCCGGGCGATATTGTTGTTGATGGTATGGCCCGCATGGGTCGCCGGCAGGCCGCAGGCTTCCAGAAAGGCGATATATTCGTCGAGCGCCCATTCCCGCACATGAGCCGGATTGGCGGGCGGGCCCTTGTCGTCCGCGCCGCGCACCTTCACGCGATCGGGAGTGCTGGTGATGACGATGGCGCCGCGACGATAGCATTGCGCAAGCAAATTCAGCAGCGGCGTCGGGTCCAGGAGGTGTTCGACCACATCGGCGCAGACGACCACGGTGCTGGCGTCGGCATAGGCGGCGACCGACGCGCAACTGCGCTGGCAGAGATCGGCGTCCAGCCAGGTGCCCCAGGCCCCGAAGCGCTGGCGGCACGCGTCGATGTTCGGTCCGAAATCCACTCCGATATGCTCGCGCGCGCGCACTTGGCGCAGCTTGCGACCGTTGCCGCAGCCAATGTCCAGGATCCGCGTGCGCCCGCCCGCTTGAAGAAAATAGTCCGCCGCCTCATAGATTTCCGGCTGGTGCACGATCGTGCCGTCGAAGAACGGGGAATCGTCGAAATAATAGGACGCTGAGCGCGCCACATAATCCGCAGGCAATTGAAAGAGAGACATGCGTTCTCGCGCCTTGGGAAGGGGGCAGCGTGCCGCCGTTTCAGATGCTGGTCCGAGCGGATGTATAAATGCACGTGATGTACATGTATATATACTGTAGATGGTAATTTATTACATACGTATGTCAGTTTTGGGTGAATTTTTATTATACAACCGCAAGGTGATTATAATAATAAATGTCTATATTTTTGCAATCCCGGTGCCGGCGAGCCTCCTCGCGCCTGGAAGTGTCACCCCAGCGTCACGGCCCGTCGATAGGGAGCGTGTGAAGCTGGCGGTCCGTGGGCCGCAGGGGGGCTGAACACACATGGATCCGATCCTTCGCGTGGAAGACGTGCGCAAGTCCTTTGGCGCACACACCATTCTCAAAGGTGTCAGCTTTCAGATCGAGGAGGGCGACCTTGTCTCGATGATTGGGCCCTCGGGCTGCGGCAAATCCACCTTGCTGCGCTGCCTGAATGGGCTGGAATCCATGGATTCCGGCGTCATCGAAGCCTGCGGCGTGCGCATGGAGCGCAAGCCCGGCTCGGCCGCGCCGCTCAACGATGTGGCGCATCGGCTGCGCAAGAATGTCGGCATGGTGTTCCAGAGCTTCAACCTGTTTCCGCACAAGACGTTGCATCAGAACGTCATGATGGCGCCGATGGTGGTGAAGGGGGTGAGCCGCGACGAGGCGGCCGCCAATGCCGAGCGCCTGCTGAAGAAAGTCGGCCTGTTCGAGCAGATGGACCGCTATCCCATCAATCTATCGGGCGGCCAGCAGCAGCGCGGCGCCATCGCTCGCGCGCTCGCCATGTCGCCCAAGATCATGCTGTATGACGAGCCCACCTCCGCGCTCGATCCCGGCCTCGTGCACGAGGTGCTGGACGTGATGAAGGAGCTCGACAACGAGGGCATGACGCAGATCATCGTCACCCACGAAATGCGCTTCGCGCGCGATGCTTCCGATTACATCATCTTCATGGACAAGGGCGAGATCATCGAGATCTCGGACGAAGACGAGATCTTCGACAATCCCAAGGATCCGCGCACGCGCCAGTTCCTGCATCGTTTCGTCTGATGGCTCCGCACGACCCTTCGCCCTTCTCTCCCGCTTCGGGGATTGCCATGCGTCTTGCCCGCCTCGCCCTCTCGTCTTTGCTTCTCGCCGTTTCGCTGGCGGCGGCCGCTGTGTCCCCCGCATCGGCGCAGACCGCACCTGCGGCGCCGACCGCCGCGCGCACGCTCACCTATGGTGGCGACAGCACCAGCGGCGCGCCTTATACCTTCAAGGATCCGGCCGACCCCAATATTACGGTGGGCTTCGAAGTCGACATCATGAAGGAACTGGCGGCAAAGCTCGGCCGCAAGCCGGTGTTCATCCAGAACGACTGGAGCAATCTCATTCCCGGTCTTGATGCCGGCCTGTACGAGGCGGTGATCAACGGGCTGGAAATCACGCCCGACCACCAAGCTGTGGCGGATTTCTCGGCGCCTTACTACACCACGTTCGGCCAGATCGTGATCCGCCGCGGCGATGCGCCGATCGACAATCTGGAAGGCCTGAAGGGCAAGAAGGTCGGCACGCTCAAGTCCAGCCAGATGGAATATGTGCTGCGCAATGCCGGCGGCATCGATCTGCGCACCTATGACCAGGAGATCGACGCCTATTCCGATCTCAAGCTCAAGCGCATCGACGCCACCGTGATGGATTTCCCCATCGCGGTCTATTACGCCCAGCCCGACCGCGAGCTTCAGTTCACCGGCCAGCCGGTCGGCCGCATCGAATACGGCATCGCGCTGAAGAAGGGCGCGCATCCCGAGCTGCTGGCCGAGATCAACACCGGCCTGTCGCAGATGATGCATGACGGCTCGATGCGCACCATCCTCGATCATTGGGCGATCTGGACCCCGCTGATGGCCCAGCTCACTGGCGATCAGCGCCCGCTCCAGGCACAGCCGCTGGCCTATGATCATTTCGTCCAGGCGACCCAGCCGCAGGGCTGGAAGATGCAGCTTGAGCGCTATATGCGCTTCCTGCCCCAGCTCGGCTGGGCGGCGGTGATGACGCTGGAAATCTCCATCCTCGCCATGATCATCGCGGTCGGCCTCGGCGCAACGCTCGCCTTGTGCCGGGTGTATGGCGGCGTGCTGCTGGATCGCCTCGCCCAGGTCTATATCGAGGTGGTGCGCGGCACGCCGCTGCTGATCCAGGTATTGTTCATCTATTACGGCCTGCCCAAGGTGGGATTGCAGCTCGAACCGTTCGTCGCCGGCGTGATCGCGCTCGGCCTGAACTATGCGGCCTATGAGGCGGAAAATTATCGCGCCGGCCTGCTGGCCATTCCGCGCAACCAGATGGAAGCGGCCATCGCGCTCAACATGACAGAGCGCCAGGCGCTGCGGAACGTCATCATCCCCCAGGCGGCGCGCATCGTGCTGCCGCCCACCACCAACGACTTCATCTCGCTCATCAAGGATTCCTCCCTGGTGTCGGTGATCTCGCTGGTGGAACTGACCAAGACCTACGAGCTGATCTCCACCACTTATTATGATTATTTCGGCACCGGCCTGCTGGTGGCGGCGATCTATCTGCTCATCGGCCTGCCGTTCGTGCGGCTTGCCAAATGGGCAGAGCGCTATGCCAGCCGCGGCGTGACGCGCTCCATCGGCTGATCGCACGCCGCCTCAAAGGGACCCGCGTCAAAGGGGGTTGACGCTCATCCGTAGCGGGCGAGCGTCAATCCCTCGGTGTCGATCTCGGGCGTGCGGCGGGTGATCAGGTCGGCGAGCAGGCGCCCGGTGCCCGCCGCCATGGTCCAGCCCAGCGTGCCGTGCCCGGTGCCGAGGAAGAGGTTGGGATATTTCGCTTGCCCGAGGATGGGCGGCCCGTCCGGCGTCATGGGGCGCAGGCCGCTCCAGAAGGTGCCGGCCTTTGGATTGCCGCCGTCGGGGAACAGATCGCTGACCACGTGCTCCAGCGTTTCCCGCCGCGCATGGGGCAGCGAGAGGTCGAAACCCGCCAGTTCCGCGGTGCCGCCGATGCGGATGCGGTCACCGAGGCGGGTCACGGCCACCTTGTAGGTTTCGTCCATGACGGTGGATTCGGGCGCGCCGTCGGCGTCGGTGATCGGGACGGTGAGCGAATAGCCCTTCACCGGATAGACCGGCAGGCGGATGCCGAGCGGCCGCACCGCCTTGGGCGAATAGCTGCCGAGCGCCACCACATAGATATCGCCCCGAATGGTCCCGGCCTGGGTCTGGACGCCGGTGATGTTGGCGCCGTCATGCTCGATGGCGCGCAGCGCCCGGCCATAGGTGAACACCGCGCCCTTCTCTTCCGCCAGAGCGGCGAGCGCATTGGTGAATTTGTAGCAGTCGCCGGTCTCGTCGCCCGGCAGGCGCAGCCCGCCGGCGATCTTTTCCGCGACCCGCCCGAGCGCCGGCTCGGCGGCGATGCAGCCGGCGCGGTCCAGCAGCTCGTAAGGCACGCCGAAGCGATCGAGGATCGCCATGTCCTCGCCGGCATGGTCGAGCTGCGCCTGGGTGCGGAACATCTGCAGCGTGCCCTGCATGCGCGCGTCATAGGCGATGCCGGTCTGCTGGCGCAGGGCGATCAGGCAATCGCGGCTGTATTCGGCAAGGCGCAGCATGCGCCCCTTGTTGATCTCGTAGCGGGCATGGGTGCAATTGGTCAGCAGCCGCAGGCCGAAGGCGAGCATCGCCGGGTCGAGGCGCGGGCGGATCACCAGGGGCCGGTGCTTCATCATCAGCCATTTGATGGCCTTCAGCGGCAGGCCCGGCCCGGCCCAGGGCGCGGAATAGCCGGGCGAAACCTCCCCGGCATTGGCATAGCTGGTTTCCAGCGCGGGGCCGGACTGGCGGTCGACCACTTCCACCTCATGGCCGGCGGCCGCCAGATAATAGGCGAGGGTTACGCCGATGACGCCCGACCCCAGAATCACCACCTTCATCGTCCGGCCTCCCGCAGCCCGGCGCTGCGCGCCTGCCGCACCGCAAAATCGGATCAGACACCAAGGCGGCCCTGCCCGACAAGCGCGACGATGGAACGGCTTGCCCGGCCGGGCGGGATCGCCGCCGGCGGCGCGCCATCCGCACCGGCGCGTCGGAGTTTTCCGAGAGATGGATCTCTCCGCGCGCTCGCGTGTTCTTCCGTGCGCGGCGGTTCTCGCGAGCGCTGCGGAAGGCGGTCGTGCGGGCGGATCGCGAAAGACGGCCGGGCCGGTTGAGGCCGCGCGCGATGCGGGCGATAACTGGCCTCGCGGTCAATGGGCGCGGAGGCGGGCGCGCCGACGGAAGGGAGGTGCGGGTGTTCACAAACGCCGGGCTGCAGGGAAGCGACATCTCGGCGCTGTTCAACGCCGTGCCCAATCCCTATGTCATCCTCACGCCCGATTTCACCATCGTCGGCATGAACGACGCCTATCTGCGCGTGACCATGCGGCGGCGGGAGGACATTCTCGGCCTGTCCATGTTCGCGGCGTTTCCGAGCGATCCCGCGTCCGCGTCCAACCAGATGCTGCGGGCGTCGCTGGAGCGGGTGATCCGCAACAAAGCGCGCGACGACTTGCCCTTCATCCCCTATCCGATCCAGCGGCCCGACGGCGGGATGGAGATGCGCTATTGGAGCGCCACGCACACCCCCCTGTTCGGGCCCGACGGCAACGTCCGCCACGTGGTGCAGCACACGGTGGATGTGACCGAGCTGCACAATCTGCGGGTCAGCCTCGGCGCCACGACGCCGAGCCCGGCGCTGCTGATCGAGGGCGAGGTGTTCGACCGCGCCGAGGCGGTGCAGGAAGCCAATGCGAAGCTGCATCGCGAACGCCAGCGCTTGCAGGCCCTGTTCGAGCAGGCGCCGGCCTTCACCGCCGTGCTGCGCGGACCCGACCATCTGGTGGAACTGGCGAATGCCGCTTACCTGCGCCTCGCCGGAGGCCGGCCCCTGGTTGGGCTGACGGTGCGGGAGGCGTTCCCGGAACTTGCCGGGCAACCCGTCCTGGCTGCGCTGGATGAAGCCTATCGCACCGGAAAAGCCTTCGTCGCCCATGGCCTGTCCTTGATGCTGCGCCCAGCGCCCGGCCTGCCGCTGGAGGAGCATGTCCTCGACTTCATCTACCAGCCGGTGGTGGATGCGGACGGCTCCGTGGGCGGGATTTTCGTGCAGGGCCAGGACATCACCGAGCAGCGGCGGGCGGAAGATGCGCTGCGCAAGCTCAACGAATCCCTGGAAGCGCTGGTCGCCGAGCGCACCCGCGAGCGCGACCGTCTGTGGCGGCTCAGCGGCGATCTCATGGGCGTGTGCCGCGAGGATGGCGTCCTGGAGGCGGTGAACGGCGCCTGGAGCGATCTGCTCGGCTGGAGCGAGAGCGACCTGCTGGCCCACGGCTTCCTCGATCTGGTGCATCCCGAGGACGTGGCGGCAACCCGCGCCGCGCTCGCCCGCTCGCGCGAGGCGCCGGCCATTCCGCGCTTCGAGAACCGCTGCCGGCGCAGCGACGGCACCTATCGCGTGCTGGCCTGGACGCTGGCCGCCGACACCGGGCGCCTCTACATCGTCGGCCGCGACATGACCGACCAGCGCCTCACCGAAGAGCAATTGCGCCAGTCGCAGAAGATGGAGGCGGTGGGCCAGCTGACCGGCGGCATCGCCCATGATTTCAACAATCTGCTCCAGGGCATCACGGGTTCGCTCGATATTCTCAAGCGCCGCGTCGCGCAGGGCCGCACCGCCGAGCTGGAACGCTTCGTCGACAATGCCATGAGCTCGGCCCATCGCGCCGCCGCGTTGACCCATCGCCTGCTCGCCTTCTCCCGCCGCCAGCCGCTCGATCCCAAGGCGCTCAGGATCAATCCGCTGGTCCTCTCCATGGAAGACCTGCTGCGCCGGACCATGGGCGAGAGCATCCATCTGAACCTGGGGCTCGCCGAGGACCTGTGGTCGACCTTGTGCGACGCCAACCAGCTGGAAAATGCCATTCTCAACCTCGTCATCAACGCCCGGGACGCCATGCCCGAGGGTGGCCAACTGACGCTGGAGACCCGCAACGTCCACCTGGACGAGGGCTACGCCGCCCGCGTGCCCGGGGTGACCGCGGGCCATTATGTCTGTCTCAGCGTGAGCGACACCGGCACCGGCATGGACCCGCAGGTGATCGCGCGGGCGTTCGATCCGTTCTTCACCACCAAGCCCATCGGCCAGGGCACCGGGCTCGGACTGTCCATGATCTACGGCTTCGCCCGGCAATCGGAAGGGCAATGCCACATCTATAGCGAGGTCGGGGTCGGGACCTGCGTGAAGGTCTATCTGCCACGCCACCACGATGGCGTGCCCGAGCCCGCCGAACCGCCCGCCCCGCAGGTGCGGCAAAGCGGCGGCGCGGGGGGCGTGGTGCTGGTGGTGGAGGATGACCTGGTGGTGCGCGGGCTCATCCTGGAGGTGCTGCACGAGCTGGGATATGCCACCGTCGAGGCGGTCGACGGCCAGGCGGGCCTTGATCTGCTGAGGTCCGACCAGAGGTTTGACCTCGTGATCAGCGACATCGGCCTGCCGCGGCTCAATGGCCGGCAGATGGTGGATGCGGCGCGCGAGGCGCGGGGCGACCTGAAGGTGCTGTTCATGACCGGCTATGCGGAGACGGCCGCCGTCGCGGCGGGGTTCTTGGAGCCTGGAATGAGCATGGTGACCAAGCCGTTCGCGGTCGCCCACCTGGCGGCCCGCATCCGCGCCATGCTGGGGCAGGCGCAGCCCTGAGGACACGCGCTAAAGGTCGATGGTCAGCCGATCCTCGGCGGAGAGCGCGACGCAGGCCATGAGCGCATGGGTGCGATCCTGCGGCGACAGGAACCGGTCCCGGTGGATGGGGGTGCCCTGCGTCCATTCGATCTTGCAGGCGCCGCAAATGCCTCCGCCGCAGGAATTGGGAACGCGCACACCGTTGCGCTCCAACGCATCCAGCATGGAAACGCCCAGGGGCACGTCGATCTCCCGGCCCGAGCGGGCGAGCACCAGCGTATAGGGCAGGGCGCGCGGATCGAGCACCACGGGCGGCGGCGTGAAGCGTTCCACGTGCACCTGGTCCGCCGGCCAGTCCTGCGTTGCGGCCTCGAACGCGTCGGTCATGCCCTGCGGCCCGCAGCAGGCGACCATGACGCCGGGGCGCGGGGCGCCGAGCAGCGCGGCCAGGTCCGGCCGGGGGGCGGCGGCCGTGTCGTGGATCACCAGTTCGGCTTGGCCCGCCAGGGGCGTCAGCAGATCGGCGAGCGGCGGGGCGCCGCGCGCGAGAAGATGCAGCGTGAAATCCGTGCGCCCCTGCTTCACCAGGGCCGCCGCCGCCGACAGGAACGGCGTCACACCGATGCCGCCGGCGATGAAGATCAGGCGGCCGGCAGGAACGGGCACGCCGCCGCGCGGCACGGAGACGCCGATCTCGGTGCCCACCTGAAGCGTGTCGTGCATCTGGATCGAGCCGCCCCGCCCCTTCGGCTCGCGTTTCACGGCCACCACGTAGCGGTCGCCCTCGGTCGGCGGGTTACACAGGGAATAGGTGCGCAGGGTCCCGCCGGGCAGGCACAGGTCCACGTGCGCGCCGGGCTTGAAGCGCGGCAGGTTCCACCCCTCCGGATCCTGCAGCACGAAGCGCTTCACGCCCGCGCCGGCGGGTGTGATCTCGGTGACGACGGTGCGAATGGTCCGGCTCATGGTCAGATGTTTCGCACCAGATCGCCCACCCGCACCACACCGCCAACCAGGATGCGGCAATTGAGCCCCGAGCGGTTGATCAGGGGATCGAAGATCGCCTTGCCGGTGATCTCCTCGATATGGCGGCAGGGCACCGAGAGCCGGGTCGCCTCTAGCACCGTGTCGCCGAGCAGGAAGCGCTTGCCCACCAGATGGTTCAGCGGCACGCCCTCCACCGTCACGTTGCGCCGGTGGTCCTGCGGCTCGATCTCGATGCCGGCATCCCGCTTCAGGGCATCGAGGGTTTCGATTTCGAACAAGGTGATCTGCCGGCCTTCCTCTGGCCGGTCGGAATAAAAGCCCTCCTCGCGTCCGATCATGTAGCGGTCGCCTTCGATTCCCTTGCCCGGAACAAGGGTGATCTCGTTCATCGCGCGCATGGGCAGGAAGGCGCGGGCGGTGATGTGCAGGCACCGGACGACGCCGGTGAAGGTGGTGAGCGGGGCGCTCGAGGCGAGCGTGGTATCGCTGGCAAGCATGGAAGATCCTCGGTTTCGCTGGGAAGGGCCCCGGCGTGCCGGAGCCCGGGCGGCCGCTGGAGGGCCGGAGCGCTGGGCGCGGTCAGGTCATCGCCTTGTTGGCGGTTTCCGGGGCCATGAAGGTGGCGAAGGTGGTGATGAGGCCGCACACGATCAGATAGACCGAGATCGGCCAGGTGGCCCCGCCGCTCCAGGCCATGAGCGAGGCGGCGATGAAGGGGGTGAGGCCGCCGGAGATGGCCGCGCCGATCTGGAACCCGAGCGAGGCGCCGCTGTAGCGCAGGCGCGCCTCGAACAATTCCGAATAGAACGGCGCGCCGATGCCGAACATCACCATCTGGCCGAACGAGATGGCCACCACCACGGTGAGCGACACGATCAGTGGATCCCGGGTTTCCAGCAGCGCGAACATGGGGAAGGCGAACCCCATGCAGAACAGGCAGCTGAGATAGAACATGGTCTTGCGCCCCCATTTGTCGGACAGCCAGCCGAAGAAGGGGATCGAGAACAGGGCGATGAAGGAGGACAGCATCACCCCGTTCAGGATGGTGCTGCGCGACATGCCCAGCGTCTGCGTCGCATAGGAGATGACGAACACGCCGGCGATGGAGGCATAGGAGATTTCGGCGATCTTCAGCCCGACCGCGGTGAAGAACGGGCGGCGATGATATTTGAAGATCTCGACGATCGGCATCTGCGCCACTTCGCGCTTGGCCTGCAACTGGCGGAACGCGGGGGTCTCTTCGAGCCGCAGGCGGATGAACAGGCCGACGCCGATGAGCACGATCGAGAGCAGGAACGGCACGCGCCAGCCCCAGCTGAGGAAATCCGCGTCGGGCATTTGCGAGACCACGGCGAAGATGCCGAGGGCGGCGAGGTTGCCGATGGGATTTCCCACCTGGACCATGGAGCCGAACAGGCCGCGCCGATGCGCCGGCGCATTCTCCACCACCATGAGCACCGCGCCGCCCCACTCGCCGCCGATGCCGATGCCTTGAATGAAGCGCAGGGCCACCAGCAAGGCCGGCGCCGCGACGCCGACCTGGGCATAGGTGGGCAGTAGGCCGATGAGGAAGGTGCCGAGCCCCATGATGACGATGGTGGTGGCAAGCATGGCCTTGCGGCCGAGCTTGTCGCCGTAATGGCCGAAGATGGCGGCGCCGAGCGGGCGGGCCAGGAAGCCAACGGCATAAGTGCCGAAGGCGGCGATGGTGGCGAGGGCCGGCTCGGCCACGGAGAAGAACAGCTTGTTAAAGACCAGCGCGGTCGCCACCGCATAGATCAGGAAGTCGTACCACTCCACCGCCGTGCCGATGACCGACGACCAGATGATGCGGCGAAGGCTGGAGGGCGACGAGACTGCGGCGGGAGCCGCCATATGTTCGGTGATGGCCATGTTAATCCCCACGATGGAAGGTTAGTCTTCACCAGGACGCACGTTCCCGTTCCCCGTCCGGCTTCTGTGTCCGGGCGTGGCGTGTCGATGGCGGGCAGCAGCGCGGCGGGGCGCTGCGGCGGGAGGTTCAGGCTGGCAGGGCCGCGATGACGGCGATTTCCACCTTGATCCCCGGATTGGCGAGGCGGCTTTCGATGCAGGCCCGAGCGGGCGGCTCGGCCGGCACCCAGGCGTCCCACACCGTGTTGAAGGCGGCGAAGTCCGAAATATCCGGCAGCCAGACGGTGGCTGAGAGCAGGCGGGACTTGTCGGTGCCCGCTTCCGCCAGGATCGCGTCGATCTTGGCCAGCACCTGAATCGCCTGGGCTTCCACGCCCACCGAGAGATCGTCGGGCACCTGGCCCGCGAGATAGGCGATGCCGCCGAACACCGTGGCGGCGCTGAGCCGCTTGCCGACGCCGATATGCTTGATCATGAGGCCACCTTCAGGTCAGCCGCGACCGGCGCCTTGCCGAGCGCGCGGGCGATGGTGTCGTCCAGCATGGCGAGGCGGTCCTGTCCCCAGAAGCCCTCGCCGCGGAACACGTAGAAGGGGGCGCCGAACATGCCGGATTCCACGGCGCGATCGGTGTTCTGGTAATAGCCTTCCGCCGCCGCCTTGCCCTTCGAGTGTTCAAGGATCGCCGCGCCGTCAAGCCCGAGGTCGGAGGCGATGGAAACCAGCGTCGCCTCGTCCTCGATGTCGCGCTCCTCGACCCACAGGGCGGTCATGATGGCGTGGATCAGATCGTGCGGGGGCATGCCCATTTGGATCGCCGCGATGGCGAAGCGCGAGGGGATCTCCACCGACTGGGTCATGTATTTCGGCTCGAGATTGATCGGCATGCCGAGGATGTCGCGGAAGCGCCGCATCTCGAGGAAGCGGTAATCGCGCCTTTCCTTGGAGCGGAGCGGCAGCTTGATGCCGCCGGTGCGGGCATAGACCGCGCCGATATCGACCGGATAATAATTCACCGGCAGGCCGTAGCGCTCCGCCATGTCTTTCAGGCGCGGGTTGCCGAAATAGGCCCAGTCGGAATTGATCCAGAAATAATAGTCGATGGCGTCCGAAGTGGTGTCGCTCATGAGCGTTCTCCGAGGGATCAGCGTTCGTTGAATTGCGGGGACCAGCGCAGGAGGCGCCGTTCCACGCGCTCGGCGAGGGTGACCAGGCAGATCCCCGACAGGCCGAGAACCGTGATGGCCGCGAACATCTCGCTGGCGTTGAGGGTCGAGAGGGAGGAGACGATCAGATAGCCCATGCCCGTGGTCGTGCCGACGAACTCCGCGATCACCACGCCCACCAGCGAGAAGGAGATGGCGTTGGGCAAGGCGGCGAAGGTCCAGGCGAGCGCGCTTGGAACGCGCACGTTCCAGAGGATCTGGCGCGGTGAGGCGCCAAGCGTGCGGCAGAACTGGAGGATGTGGGCCTCCACCGACAAGGAGCCCTTGAAGGTGTTGAAGAAGATGAGGAAGAACACCACGAACCAGACCGTGACCACCTTCGCCACCAGGCCGAGCCCGAACATCATGGTGATCAGCGGCACCATGGCGATGCGGGGCAGGGAATTGCAGCAGACGATGAAGGGGTTCAGCGTCCGCGCGAGAATGGGATTCTGACTGAGGATGAGGCCGGCGGCGAAGCCGGTGACGCCCGCCACCGCGAGGCCCAGCAGCGTTGCGCCGAGGGTCGAGGCGAGGTGCGGGAACAGGAAGCCGGCCTGGGCGCCGAAGGTCCACGACCACAATTGCTCGGCGATGAGCGAGGGGCGGCTGATGAAGAACGGATCCAGGAACGTGTTCTTGATCAGATACGGCACCCGCGTCAGCCCCTCCCACAGGCCGAGGAACAGGGCGAGCAGCGCCAGCTGATAGAGCCGAACGCGCGTGGTTTCGCCGAACCGCGGGTCCCGGTGGGGGCGGGCGGGCTGCGCGAGCTGCGCGTTGACGCTCTCCATGACGCGACTCATGCTGCGGCTCCGATCACGCCCTGGGTGCCATCCGGGGTGCGCTGGTATTCACGCCCGAGCACGGCCCAGATGGCCTTGAGGTGCTGGCTGAAGGCGTCCGTCTCGCGCACCGTGTAGGGATCGCGGGGATGGGGAATGTCGATGCGATGGTCGAGCAGGACCCGGCTCGGCGGACCCGACAGGACGATCACCCGATCCGCCAGCGCCACCGCCTCGTCGAGGTCGTGGGTCACCATGACGATGGTCTGGTTCAATTGCCGCCAGATCTCGTGCAGTTCGCGATGTAGGTTGATCTTGGTGTGGGAATCGAGCGCGCCGAACGGTTCGTCCAGCAGCAGCACGCGGGGATCGCATGCTAGCGTCATCAGCAGTGCCGTGCGCTGCCGCATGCCGCCGGAGATCTGGTAGGGATAATAATGCGCGTAGGGCTCAAGCTTGGCGAGCTTGAGCAGGCTCTTCACCTTGGCCGCGATCTGGTCGGGCTGGAGATGCGCGAAGCGCGGTCCGAGGCCGACATTCTGCTCCACCGTCAGCCAGGGCAGCACTGTGTCCTTCTGGAACAGATAGCCCAGTCCCTGGGGGACCGTTCCCGGCAGCACCGGCATGCCGTCGAGGGTGATCGTGCCGGCGGTCGCCGGCTGGAAGCCGGCGATCATATTGAGCAAGGTGCTTTTCCCGCAGCCCGATGGACCCACGAGGCACACGAACTCTCCCTGCGCGATATCGAGCGAGACGCTGCCGATCGCGGTGTGCCGGGTGCTCTTGGAGCTATAGGTCTTGCCGACCGCGTCCAGGCGGATCATCACCCGCATCACGCTTTCCCCCGGGCCTTGAGGACGAAGGAATTGTCCACCTGGTCCGCGAACTTCGCGCGGGCCGCAAGATCCGCGGAGGGATACATCCGGCCATCGCCCATCAAGCTCATGAGGTTGGCATAGGCCTCCGGCGTATAGGTGTTTTCGAAGTTCCAGGTGGTCTTGAACTTCTTCACCGCCTCGACGAGGGCGGGCAGCGAGGCGCCGGGCAGGAAGTCGGATTTCACCAGTTCCGCCACGTCCTCGGGGGAGGCGGACTTCACATAGTCCGTGCCCTTCACGAGGCCGTTCACCAGCATCTGCACTTCGGCGCGCTTTTCTTCGAGGGTGTCCTTGAGCACATAGACGCCCACGCCCGGCAGGTCGCCCTTGAAGGAGGCGTTCCATTCGGCGCTGTCGTAGGAGCGGAAGATGGGGACGCCCCAGCCCTCCGCCTCGGCCGCATCCAGCATGGCGAAGGACGCGATGCAGCCGTCGACGGACCCGGCCTTCACCGCGCCGAGCATGGTGGTGAAGTCGCCGAGCGGGCGGAAGTCCACCTTGCCCTTCAAGCCCGCGGCCTCGGTGATGGCGACGCCGAGCAGCCAGGTCAGCGACTGGGGCTGGGTGACGCCGATCTTCTTCCCGGCGAGATCCTTCACGCTGCGCACGCCGGCATCATAGGCCGCCTTGCTGACGAGGATGTTGGCCAGCGCCGGCCGCCGCTCCAGCGAGCACACCAGCACGGACGGCTTGCCGGCCATGGTCAAAGCGACGGCGTCGCTGGACCCGGTGCAGGCGGCGAACACCTGCCCGGCGGACAGCATTTGCTTGGTCCGCGGGCCGCTCTGGGAGTTGAGATGCTCCACATCGAGGCCGGCTTCGGCGAAATAGCCCTTCTTCAGGGCGGCGTAGATGAAGGCATAGCTGGCATCGAGGCTCGCCACGCCGAACGTGACGTGCGGAGCCGCCCAGACCCGCCGCGGGAGCAAGGAAACGCCGGCGCCGAGGGCGGCCAGGCTGAGGACATGGCGGCGGGTGAAAGATGTGTCGGCCATACGGGTCCCCTGGGGTTATTGTTAGCTGCGAGCCACTCGCAAACACAAACAAGTTTACCCTCAGAAATCAATAGCCGCTAAATGATGCATATAAGGCATGCGCCCAAAAAAGCGGCACAGGCAGGTCGCGTGCCGCAGTGTTGGCCACAATTTTGAGGATTTGCACATCTCGCGGGAAAACCCAGGCGCAAATTTCCGCACAAGATCGTGTTTCCCGGTGGAAAAATTTCGTCGGTCCGCTTATGGCTTTCGCCTTGGCCGGGCCTCGGCGCGGTAGCGGGCAGGGAGACCAGTGGTGCTGGACGTCAGCCGGGCGGATCGCCTTGGCCCTAATCTGCGGGAATTGCGCCACGCGCGCGGCTTCACGCTGGACCAACTCGCAGGCCTGAGCCGGTTGACACGCGGGTATCTTTCCCTCGTCGAGCGCGGGTTGAAGACACCCTCCGTCACCGCCCTGCTGCGCCTTGCGGACGCGCTCGGCGTGAATATCGCCCAGCTGTTCGATCCCAATGCCGACCCGGCGCCGCGCTATACGCTGCACCGTTCCGGCGAGGGGCCGGCACCGCACATGGATGGCGCCTTCGGCCTCGTGCCGCTGGCGGCGGGACGGGCACGCAAGATGATGGAACCGTTCCTCATGACGCCGTCCATCGTGCCCCTGCAGAAGACCGGGCCGCGCTGGGAGCATGGCGGCGAGGAGATGCTGTTCGTCGTCAGCGGCCGCATCGCGGTCAATCTCGGTGCCGACGAACTGACCATGGAAAAAGGCGATTGCCTTTATTTCTCCGGCGAGATCAAGCATGAGGTGCGCAGCCTCGGCCGGCAGAAGGCCGAGGTGCTGGTGGTCATGGCATTGCCCCTCGACGGTCCGGCTTCGCGCGCGTCCTGAGGCGGCCTGCGGGCCGGCAGCTCCGCCCCGCTTCGCCCTGGATGGTCCATGTCCCTGCTTGCCCGCACCTCCACCGTCACGGCCGCGACACTCGGCTCGCGGGTGATGGGCTTTGCCCGCGATGCCGGCACGGCCGCCGTGCTGGGCGCGGGTCCGGCGGCGGATGCCCTCATGGCCGCGCTCTCCCTGCCGCTGCTGGCGCGCCGCCTTTTGGCGGAAGGCGCGTTCAACGCCGCCTTCCTGCCCGGCCTTTCGGCGGCGCAGGCGCGCGGCGGAGATGCGGCGGGCGATGCGCTCTCGCGCGCGGTGCTGATCCTCCTGGTGCTGCTGCTCCTGGTGTTGGCCGGGCTCGGCGCACTGTTCATGCCGGTTCTGATCGGCGTGCTCGCGCCCGGGTTCGGGCTCGGGGGCGAGCGGGCGGACCTTGCAATCGCCTGCGGGCGGATCGCGCTGCTCTATCTGCCCTTGGCGGCCGGGGCGGCGGTGTTCGGCGGCATCGCGAACGCCGGTGGGCGGGTGTTCTTGCCGGCGCTGGCACCGGGGCTCGCCAATGCCGTGGTGCTCTGCGTGATCCTTTATCTCGTGCTCTCGACCGACATGGCGACGGGGACGGCGGCGGTGCTGGTCGCCATGGCCCAGGTTGCGGCGGGTATCGCCCAGCTCGCGCTGATGAAGCTGGCGAGCCTTGGCGCGCCGGGCGCGCCCGCAGGCGCGAGACATCCGCCGGACTGGCGCGGCGCCCGCTCCGTGTTGCGCGCCTGCGCGCCCGCTTTGCTGTTCGCCGGCCTCTCCCAATTCCGCCTGCTGATCGCGGCGGCTACGGTCTCCGCCTTGCCGGGCGCGGTGGCAGCGCTGAATTATGCCCAGCGCCTCGTGGACCTGCCGCTCGGCCTCGTCGGCGCCAGCGCCGGGGCGGTGCTGGTGCCGCTGCTGGCGGCGGGCGGCGGGGGCAGGGGGCGCCATGCCAGCGGCGCCAGCCTTGCCGCGCTCGCGCTCGCCTTGCCGGCGGGCACCGGGCTCGCCGTGCTGGCGCAGCCCATCGTGGCCGTGCTCTACCAGCGCGGCAGCTTCGATGCGGAAGATGCGCGCCTCACGGCGCTGCTGCTGGCCGCGCTCGCCTTCTCCCTGCCGGCGCAGGGGCTGGAGCGGGTGCTGTCCGCCACCGCGCTCACCCATGGCATGACGCGGACCGTGGAGCGCGTGGGCCTCGCCTCGCTGCTCGCCTGCGCGCTCGCCTGCATCGGCCTCGGCGCCGCCTTCGGCCCGGCGGGGGCGGCGAGCGGGGTTGCGGTCTCGGCGGTGCTGAGCGCGCTGACCATTGGCGCCCTGCTGGCGCGCGCCGGCCATCTGCATGTGGATGGCGCGCTCGCCCGCGCCGTCGCCGGGCTCGCCGGTGGGTGCGTGCTGATGGCGCTGGTGGTCGGCGCCCTCGCGCAGGTCTGGCCGCATCCCGGTGCGGGCACATTCGCCGCTTTGGCGCGGCTCGTGGTGCTGGTGGGGGCGGGGATGCTCAGCTATGGCGCGGTCGCGCTGCTGGTGCGCCGTTCCGTGGCCCGCGCCGACTGAGCCGTCTTTCAACCTTCGCCCGAATGGCCTTAGGTGTTCCCAGCCCGAAGGAGTGCATTCATGGTTGAGCCTGTTCCCGCCACCGAGACCGCCCCCGCTTCCGCCCCGCCCTGCCGCTTCTTCGCTTATGCCACCGCCGACGGGCTCGCCTTGTTCGGCCGCGAGTGGGGCACTGCGGGCGAGGATCTCCCGGTGGTCTGCCTGCCGGGCGTGACGCGCAATTCGCGTGATTTCGAAGCTTTGGCCGGGGCGCTGGTGGCGCGCGGGCGGCGTGTCGTGGGGCTGGATTTCCGTGGCCGCGGCGGCTCCGCCTTCGGGCCCGTCGCCACCTATACCCCGCTCCAGGAGGCGATGGACACGATCGCCGCGCTCGCATCCCTCGGCATTGCCCGCGCGATCTTCATCGGCACCTCGCGCGGCGGGCTGGTGATGATGGTGCTCTCCCAGCTGCGCCCCGATCTGATGGCGGCGGCGGTACTGAACGACATCGGCCCGGTGATCGAGAAGGCCGGCCTTGCCCGCATCTCCGGCTATGTGGGCGTGCCGACTTTCACCGACTGGCCCTCCACCGTCGCGCGTCTGAAGGCCAGCCAGGGCTTCCTGTTTCCGAGCCTCGACGATGCCGGGTGGGAGCGCTTCGCCCGCCAGATCTATCGCGACGATGCCGGCACGCCGGCCCTCGCCTATGACCCGGCGCTCGCCGTCGCCTTCAAGGCCTTCGATCCCAAGGCCGAACTGCCGGACATGTGGCCGGGGTTCGAGGCCATGAAGGATATTCCGGTCATGGTGGTGCACGGCGCGCTGTCCGACATTCTCAGCACCGATACGGTGGCGCAGATGGCGGCGCGCCATCCCGGCCTTGCCGTCCACACCGTGGGGGACGAGGGTCATGCGCCGCTGCTCTGGGACGCGGCGACCCAGGAGGCCATCGGCGGCTTCATCGACGCGGCAAATCCGCCCCGCTGAGCGTTCCTTCCCCGCGCAGCGTGGCGCTTGCCCGCCGGGCAGCTTGCGCGGCGCGGCGGCGGGTGGCATGAGGCGCGCTTCGTCTTCGCGCGCGGCCGTCCGGCCGCTGCGCTGTCATGTCTGACGGCGGTGCCTTGGCACGCCGGTCTTCGGGAGGTCGCCATGGCGGCGGTCGCGGAACGCGTCTTTTCCGGTGTGCAGCCCACCGGCAACCTGCATCTGGGCAATTATCTCGGCGCCATCAAGCGCTTCGTCGCCCTGCAGGACAGCCATGACTGCATCTATTGCGTGGTCGATCTGCACGCCATCACCGTGTGGCAGGACCCGGAAGAGCTGAAGCGCCACACGCGCGAGGTCACCGCCGCCTTCATCGCCTGCGGCATCGACCCCAAGCGCCATATCGTGTTCAACCAGAGCCAGGTGTCCGGCCATGCGGAACTGGCCTGGATCTTCAATTGCGTCGCCCGCATGGGCTGGCTCAACCGTATGACGCAGTTCAAGGAAAAGGCCGGCAAGGACCGCGAGAACGTGTCGCTGGGCCTGTTCGCCTATCCAAGCCTGATGGCCGCCGACATCCTGCTCTACAAGGCCACCCATGTGCCGGTGGGCGAGGACCAGAAGCAGCATCTGGAACTGACGCGCGACATCGCCCAAAAGTTCAACGTGGATTTCGCCGCTTCCATCGCCGCCAATGGCCATGGGGAGGGCTATTTCCCGCTCACCGAGCCGCTCATCGCCGGCCCCGCCACCCGCGTCATGAGCCTGCGCGACGGTTCCAAGAAGATGTCCAAGTCCGATCCCTCGGACTTTTCCCGCATCAATCTCACCGACGACAAGGATGCCATCGCCGGCAAGGTGCGCAAGGCCAAGACCGATCCCGAGCCGCTGCCCTCCGAGGAAGCCGGGCTCAAGGCGCGTCCCGAGGCGGACAATCTGGTGGGCATCTATGCCGCGCTCGCCGACGGCACTAAGCAAGGCGTGCTGGATGAATATGGCGGCGGGCAATTCTCTGCCTTCAAGGCGGCGCTGGTGGATCTCGCGGTGGACAAGCTCGGCCCCATCGCCGGGGAGATGCAGCGCCTGATGGCCGATACCAGTGCCATCGACGCCATACTCACCGACGGCGCGGCCCGCGCGCGGGTGATCGCCGACCAGACGATCCGCGACGTGAAGGACATCGTGGGCATGGTGCGGGGCTGAGCGGTTCCCCGCGACGCCGGGGGCTTCGCGCCCGGCGTCGCGTGCTTTCCGCCCTGGGTCCTTTCGGCGTCCCAGCGGCGGCCGGGCGCCGGCCGCCACGGCGGCTTTTCGGAATTTGATCGGAGGCTGCGCCAATTTGATTGACTAGGAAATCATATGCATATAGTTTCCTAGTCAATCAAAGAGGGCGCCATGTCTTCCACTCCCCCCGCTCCGCCGGTTTCCGATCTCACGGCGCATCTGGGCTTCTGGCTGCGGCTGGTGTCCAACCACGTCTCCCAGGCCTTCGCCGCGAAGCTCGCGGACAAGGAGGTGACGGTCGCCGAATGGAGCGTGATGCGCGCGCTCTACGGCAAGGCGCCGATGCCGCCGAGCCGGATCGCGGACGAGATGGGCCTGACGCGGGGGGCGATCACCAAGCTCGCCGACCGGCTCATCGCAAAGGCGCTGATGGTGCGCGCGGCGAGCCCGGACGACGGCCGCGCACAAACCCTCGCGCTGACTGAGCGCGGCACCGCCCTCGTGCCCGCGCTCGCCGCGCTGGCCGACCGCAACGATGCCGAATTCTTCGACGCCCTCACCGCGGAAGACCGCGCGAGCCTGCTGCGGCTTCTGAGGAGCCTGGCCGAACGCGGCCAGATGACCGCAACCCCGATCGAATGATCCGCGCGCCCATTTCGGAGAACCACCATGGATGATCGACAGAAGACCGCGGCCCGCACCTGTCTCGCCGCCGCCGAGCACAACACCATGAGCTTTCCGCAGATCGTGGGAGCCTTGGGGGACGCCGGGTTTGAAAGCTATGCGGTCGATTTCCGCCGCGCGACCGCGACCTATTATCTGCCAGACGGGGAGAGCATCGCGCTGCCGGCGCATCGCGTCGTAGGCGCGGTTGTCCCCGCCTTCGATGCCGCGCGCCTCCAAGCCGCGATCCGCGACGCCCAGCAGCAGGTCGCGGGCTATACCTACACGGGATTTTGCGAACGTGCCGTCTCGGCCGGGTGCGCCGGCTATGTGGTGTCGTTCTCCGGCCGGCGGGCGCTTTATGTGGCGCGCACCGGGGAAACCCACGTCGAGCTGTTTCCGAATTCCTAGGCTGCGGCGCTTGCGCATAGGCTGCCACCGGTCCCGCACGGCGGCATGCCTTGCCGCTGCCACCGCACTGGCGTAAGCCTCCACGGCAGCCAAAGGAAGTTCCCATGCCGCAGGTGAGCCCTCAGCCGAACCTGACCGTCGATCCCGCCGAGGTCGCCCGCTTCGAGGCGCTGGGCGAAGAATGGTGGGATCCCAAGGGCAAGATGGCGCCGCTGCATGCCATCAATCCCGTGCGCCTCGCCTTCCTGCGCGACGTGATCGTGCGTCATTTCGGCCATGACCCGCGCAGCCTGCGGCCTTTGAAGGGGGTGCGCGTGCTGGACATCGGCTGCGGCGGCGGGCTCATCAGCGAGCCCATGGCGCGCATGGGGGCGGATATGGTGGGGATCGACCCCTCCGCCGGCAATGTGGACATCGCCCGCGCCCATGCGGCGCGCGCCGATCTCGCCGTGGATTATCGTGCCACCACCGCCGAGGAACTCGCCGATGCGGGCGAGCGGTTCGACGTGGTGATGGCGCTGGAGGTGGTGGAGCATGTGGCCGACGTCGGCCTGTTCGTGCGTCGCGCGGTGGAGATGGTGCAGCCCAATGGCCTGTTCATCGGCTCCACGCTGAACCGCACGGGCAAGAGCTTCGCGCTCGCCATTGTCGGGGCGGAATATGTGCTGCGCTGGCTGCCGCGCGGCACGCACCGCTGGGACAAGTTCGTGACCCCCGGCGAATTCGAGGCGACGCTCGCTGCCGGCGGCTTCGAAATGCGCGAATTGGCCGGCCTCAGCTTCGATCCGCTGCGCGGCACATGGGCGCTCTCGGCGGATACGGACGTGAATTATTTCATCGTCGCGGGGCCGATGGTCTAAGGGCCCTGCCGGCTCAGTTGCGGTCTTCCGGCAGGACGGGCAGGGGAAATACCGCCACCTCGTCATCGCGCAGCGCCTTCACCTCCTCGGCGCTGGCCTCGCCATAGATCGAGCGATGCTCGATCTCGCCGCCATGCATCTTGCGGGCGAGGGTCGCGAAATCCTCGCCGACATAATCGGCGTTGCGGGTCACGTGGTCGCGCAGCTCGCGCACCAGGCGGCGGAATTCGCGTTCCTGCTCGCCCATCAGGGCCACCGCGTTCGCCGGTGCCTGCGCGGGGGCCTGGCCAGGCGCCTCGTCCCCGGTCTGGGCGGGGGCGGCGTCGGGCGCCGCCGGCGGGGCGCCGCGATCGGTGCGGGCGACCGATGGCGCCATGATCGCCTTTTCCACGCGCACACTGCCGCAATTCGGGCACGACACCAGGCCGCGTCCGCGCTGGGCCTCGTAGCTGTCGGAGGAGGGGAACCAGCTTTCGAAATCGTGGCCCTGTTCGCACCTCAGCGTGTAGCGGATCACGTCGTGGCCCCGACCAGATGCAGATGCCCGCCCTGGCCACCGTCGGCGACCTCGAACCGGCGGCCGTGCTGCAGCGAGGGAATGCGCCGGCGGGCGGCGGCGACTTCCTTCAGGTCGATTTCGGCGAGGATCACGCCGGGGTCGGTGCCGCCCTCGGCGATCACGCGGCCCCACGGGTCCACGATCAGGGAATGGCCATAGGTTTCGCGGCCGTTCTCGTGACGCCCGCCCTGGGCGGCGGCGAGCACATAGGCGCCGTTCTCGATGGCGCGGGCGCGCAGCAGCACATGCCAATGGGCTTCCCCAGTGGGACGGGTGAAGGCGGCCGGCACGGTCAGCAGGTCGGCACCGTTCTCCGCCAGCGCCCGGTAGAGCGGGGGAAAGCGCAGGTCGTAGCAGATGGTAAGGCCGACCTTGATCCCGGAGACGGCGGCGGTCACGGCGCGCTCGCCGGGCCGGTAGGAATTGGATTCGCGATAGCTCTCGCCATTGCCGAGATCCACGTCGAACATGTGGATCTTGTCGTAGCGGGTGGCGATGTCCCCGTCGGGGGCGATCAGGAAGCCGCGATTGACGGCGCGCTGCTCGGAAATCTTCAGCGCCAGCGAGCCCACATGCAGGTGGATCTTCAGCTCGCGCGCCAGATCGCGGAATGCGGCGAGGGCAGGGTCCGCTTCTTCCTCATGCAGCTTTTCGAACAGCAGCGTGCGGTCCAGCTCCATGAGATTGGTGGTTTCCGGCGTCTGCACATATTGCGCGCCGGCCAGCGCGGCCTCGCGGATCAGCGCGCTCGCGGTCTCGATATTGGCGGCGACCTCGCGCCCGGAGCGCAATTGAACCAGGCCCACGCGCAGTGTTTCGGTCTTCTGGGTCTCACTCATGGCTTCGGCTCGCGGCGCGCAACAGGGATAAGAGGTGGCACGTTGGAAGGGGGCAAGTTGCGCGGAGGGAAGTGTAGAGGCTCGTCCCACCGCGCGCGAGGGGGTAAAGGCCGCGCGGCTCGGCTGGAGCGGCGAGGAGCCCGCGCGGCGCGGCTCAGGCCGCGATCAGGGTGTCGAGCTCGCCCGCGCTTTCGAGGGCATAGAGATCGTCACAGCCGCCCACATGGGTCTCGCCGATGAAGATCTGGGGAACACTGGTCCGCCCGCCCGCGCGCCGGGACATTTCCTCCTGTCCGGCGGGGTCCGTGGTCACGTCGATCTCGGTGAACGTCAAACCTTTTCGGCGCAGCAACTCCTTTGCAGCATGGCAATAGGGGCACCAGCTCTTGGTGTAAATTTCGATGGTTTTCATGCAGGCCTCTGCGCGACGGGCCAAACCGCCGTCACGTAATTGTTGCATAATAAGGCTCTTCAGCCGGCTTCGACAACCCTGGCGAATGTCACGGCGTCGATATGAACGGCCTTTGCATACCTCAACGCCTGGGCGCAGGCATCCAGCGTCGCCCCGGTTGTGAGCACATCGTCCACAATCACAATCCGCCGCCCGGCCACATGGTGCTGGAGCGAATCGGGCACGCGAAATGCCCCTGAAACATTCGCGCGACGTTCCGCGCGGCTGAAGGAGACCTGCGAAGGGGTGGCCCGGGTGCGCGCCAGCACGTCGGTGCGGCACGGCACGCCGCTCGCCCTGGAGATCCGCCGGGCCAGCAGGGCGGCCTGGTTGAAGCGGCGCCGCCACAGCCGAAGGGGATGCAGCGGCACCGGCACGATGAGGTCGGCCTCGCGCAGCAATTCGCCCGCCGCGCGCATCATCAGGCGCGCCATGGGGGCCGCCATGTCGAGCCGGTCGCCATATTTCAGGCCATGCACGAGATCGCGAGAGACCGGGCCGAACAGCACCGCCGCGCGCGCCCGGTCGAAGGCCGGCGGATCGGTGACCGCCTCCAGGGACAGGCGCGGCGCGCCGTCGCCTTGCTGCTGCTCATAGGCGAAGGGAATGCCGAGCCGTTCGCAATAGGGTCGCTCGACGAACGTGAGGCGGCGCCAGCATCCCCCGCACAGGCCCTCCGCCTCGTGCACGATGGCGCCGCATGCGACGCAGGTGGGCGGCAGCACGAGGCCGAGCACCGCCTTGCCGGCCGCGTGCAGCGCCCGCCCGGCGCCGCGTCCACCAGCAAGCAGCCGCTCCGCGATGCGCGGCGCAGGTTCGCCGGGCTCCGCGCCCTCGCCTTGGCCAGCGTCTCGATCTGGAACCGCTGCCTGCATGTCGGCCGACCACCCGCCCCGTTTGGCGCACAATGGCGCGGAGCTGCCACGCCTTCAATGGGCGGGCCGACGGCGTTCCGTCCCAGCAGTGTCAGCCGGGGCGGGCGAGGGGACGATCCGCCGTCATGGCCGGGCGCGATCGGGACCCGCATGATTGTCCACGGGCGGTGCCATCTTTGAGGGTTGTCATGCGCGGGCTTGTCCCGCGCTTCCACGCGGTTCCGCCGGGGCCGGCTTTTCGAGGTGGATATGACCACCGGGAGATGACCACCACGAAACGCCGACCGAGAGACGGAAAAGGGAAAGGCACCTGTCTTGGAGCGTACCCGTCCCGCCGAATGCCGATGCGCCTAGCCCGGCCGCCAGCGGCGCAGGAGCAAAGCGTTGCCGATGACGCTGACCGAGGACAGGGCCATGGCCGCCGCCGCCACCATGGGCGAGAGCAGCAGGCCAAGCACGGGATAGAGCACGCCGGCCGCGATCGGCACGCCCGCCGCATTGTAGAAGAAGGCGAAGAACAGGTTGCGGCGGATATTGGCCATGGTCGCCCGCGAGAGGGAGCGGGCATCGGCGATGCCGGCGAGATCGCCCTTCAGCAAGGTGATGCCGGCGCTCTCCATGGCGACATCGGTGCCCGTGCCCATGGCGATGCCCACATCCGCGGCGGCAAGCGCGGGGGCATCGTTCACCCCGTCCCCGGCCATGGCGACGATCCGCCCCTCGGCGCGGAGGCGGGCGATCAGCGCCGCCTTGTCCTTGGGCAGGACCTCGGCCACCACTTCGGTCAGGCCCAGCCGGTCGGCGACCGCCTGGGCGGTGGCGCGATTGTCGCCCGTGAGCATGATGACGCGGATGCCGTCCGCCTTCAGCGCCGCGAGCGCCGCCGGCGTGCTCGCCTTGATGGGGTCGGCGACCGCGATCAGGCCGATGGCGGTTCCGCCGGCGGCGACGAGCACCACGCTCGCTCCCTCGCGGCGCAGGGCCTCGGCCTCACCGGCAAGGGCATCGCTGGCGATGTTGTGCTCGGCGAGGAAGGCGGCATGGCCCACCAGCACGGTTTCGCCCGCCACGGTGCCGATCACGCCTTTGCCGACCGGACTGTCGAAGCCCGCCGGCTCGCTCAAGGCGAGGCCGCGCGCCTGCGCGCCGGCGACGATGGCGGCGGCGAGCGGATGCTCGCTCGGCCGTTCGAGACTGGCGGCGAGGCGCAGCACCTCATCCTCGGTGCGGCCGAGGGCACGCACGGCGGTGAGCTTGGGCTTGCCTTCGGTGAGGGTGCCGGTCTTGTCCGCCACCAGCGTATCGACCTTCTCCAGCCGCTCCAGCGCCTCCGCGCTCTTGATCAGGATTCCCGCCTGCGCCCCCCGCCCGACGCCCACCATGATCGACATGGGGGTGGCAAGGCCGAGCGCGCAGGGGCAGGCGATGATCAGCACCGACACGCCGGCCATCAGCGCGAAGGTCAGGCGCGGCTCCGGACCGACCAGCATCCACACGCCGAACGCCACCAGGGCGGCGGCGATGACCGCCGGCACGAACCAGCCGGCGACCTGATCGGCGAGGCGCTGGATCGGCGCGCGCGAGCGCTGGGCCTGCGCCACCATCTGGACGATCTGGGAGAGCAGCGTCTCGCTGCCGACCTTCTCGGCCCGCATCACGATACCGCCGCTGACATTGAGCGTCCCGGCGATGACTGTGTCGCCGATATCCTTGGAAATCGGCAGAGATTCCCCCGTAATCAGGGATTCATCCAGACTGCTGCGGCCTTCGTCTACGGTGCCGTCCACCGGCACCTTCTCGCCGGGGCGCACCCGCAGGCGGTCGCCGGGGTGGACGCGATCGAGCGGCACATCCTCTTCCGAGCCATCGGAATTGAGGCGGCGCGCGGTTTTCGGGGCAAGGCCGAGCAGCGCCTTGATGGCGCCGGAGGTCTGGTCGCGCGCCCGCAATTCCAATACCTGCCCGAGCAAGACCAGGACCGTAATCACGGCGGCGGCCTCGAAATAGACCGGAACCGCTCCATCATGTGTCTGGAAAGATTGAGGAAATATCCCAGGCACAAAGGTGCCGACCAAGCTGTAGAGGAACGCCACGCCGGTGCCGAGGGCGATCAGCGTGAACATGTTCAAATGCCCGCTCCGTACCGAGGCAGCGCCACGCTCGAAGAACGGCAGGCCGCACCATAGCACCACCGGAGTGGCGAGGACGAACTGGACAAAATTCGACGTCTGCTGCGCGAGCAGGTGCAGGCCGAACAGGTGCTGGCCCATCTCCAGCGCGAACACCGGCACCGTCAGCACCAGGCCGATCCAGAATCGACGAAACATATCAACGAGTTCGGCGTTGGGCGCGTCATCGAGCGTCACCAGATCCGGTTCCAGCGCCATGCCGCAGATGGGGCAGGCGCCGGGGCCGATCTGGCGGATTTCCGGATGCATTGGGCAGGTGAAGACCGTCCCCTCCGGCACCGGCGCGGCCGGCGCCGCCTTGTTGGCGAGGTAGCGGTCGGGATCGGCCTCGAACTTGGCCTTGCAGCCGGCACAGCAGAAATAGAAGGGCTGGCCATTGTGGTCGGCCCGATGCTTGGCGGTGTGGGGATCCACATCCATGCCGCAGACCGGGTCCTTGGCCATGTGGGAATGGGCGCAGGCGGAATGATCATGGCCTGCATGATCGTGCCCCGTCCCGGCCGGCACCGGAGCCTTGGCGCCGCAGCAGGGCGCGGCGACGGGTTTCTCCGCCGCCTTCAGCGGCGCTGGGCCGCCGCCGCAGCCTGTGGCAGCCGCTTCGGCCGAGGTCGTCGGAGAGGAGGGGGCGTGCGGATCGTGTGTCATGATCGCCTCATTGCGTCTCCACGCGCGGCCGTCTTTGCGCTCGCTCAGAAAGACGCGAATTGATTGCACGAGATAACCCCCAGGGGGTATCTTCATCTTGTTATCTATACCCGTCAGGGGTATATGGCAAGCATGCGTGACCCGGCAAAATCCTCCGTCCTGAAGCGCCTCAACCGCATCGAGGGGCAAGTGCGCGGCATTGCCCGCATGGTGGAGGAGGATCGTTATTGCATCGACCTCATCACCCAGATCTCCGCCGTCCGCGCCGCCTTGCGCCGGGCCGAGGAGGAGGTGCTGCGCGATCATGTCGCCCATTGCGTCGAGCACGCGATCCGCTCCGGCGACGCGGACGAACAACGCAAGAAAGTCGCCGAGCTGATGGATGTGATCGCCCGCAGCGAACGTTGATCTTGGGCCCGACACTGCCGCCGGCGATACCCCGGTGATAGGATGGAAATGATGATTCGACGGGGGTGCCCATGACATCTGGACCGGCCTGCGACCGCTCGTCCCGGACGCGCGCGTCCCGTCGCGGGCGTGGTGCCTTCTCATTGGCGCGCTCGCTCTCGGCCGTAGCTCTGGGGCTGGCGGCATTTGCCGCGGCGACGCTGGCACCCGCTTTCCTGTCGCCCGCCGCCGCAGGGCCTGCCGGGCCCGCCGGTACATTGTGCAACGCGGATGAGGCGGTGATCTTTTCCTGCCCGGCCGGTGCGCGAACCTTGTCGATCTGCGCCTCAGGAGATCTTGGTGGCGACAGCGGCGTCGTGCTGTATCGCTATGGCCGGCCGGGACGCCTGGAGATCACGTATCCCGATCCCGCTGTTCCGCCCGTGCAGGCCTTCACCGCCGGCCGCCTGATGTTCGCCGGTGGCGGCGGCGCTTGGTTTCGCTTCGAGAAGGGACCGTTTCGCTACACGGTGTTCAATGCCATCGGCCGCTGGAATCCCAAGGGCGGCCCCTTGGCGCTCGCGGGCGTCGCGGTGGAGAAGGATGGCAAGGCGCTCGCGGATATCGCCTGCGACGGCGATCCGGTGAGCGTGCTCGGCTCGGATTTTTTCGAGCGCGCCGGCATTAAGCTGACTGGCGACTTCGAGATCCCCGAGGCCTTCTTCCCGAAATAAGCACTGCGTGCGTTTGCCCGTTTCGTGGAATCGGGAAAATGCTTTCTGTAACTGGGTCCGCGCGTTTTCTTCGCGCGAACCGGTGTCGCTTTCGCTCGAAAACGCCTAGTCCGCGAGCGCTGCAATGATGGCGTTCAGCACCGGGAAGCCAGCGGGGGTCGCGGCGAGGCGGTCGCCGGTGCGCTTCACCAGGGCGTCCGCTTCCAGAGGTGCGATGCGGCTTTCGGGGATGGCCGGTCCCGCGAGCCGTGCATATCGGGCAAGATCAACGCCCTCCGCCAGGCGCAGGCCCATGAGCAGTAGCTCGTCGGCCTGTTCGGCGCGCGCCAACGTCTCGTCGGACACGATGCCGTGGCCGTTCGCCTCCACCAGCTCCAGCCATTTTTCGGGCTGCTTCTGTGTGAAGGTGGCGCGGCGCGCCCCGTCCACCGCCAGCCGCCCATGGGCGCCGGGGCCGAGGCCGGCATAGGTGCCATAGCGCCAATAGACGAGATTGTGCCGCGCCTCGGCGCCGGGCCGGGCGTGGTTGGAAATCTCATACGCCGGCAACCCGGCGGCGGCGGTGATCTCCTGCGTGACATCCCACAGCGCGCGGGCATGGTCGTCGTCCGGGATCAACAGCTTGCCGGCGGAATACAGCTTCTCGAACATGGTGCCCGGCTCGATGGTGAGCTGGTACAGCGAGAGATGCTCGCATCCTTCCGCGATGGCGCGTTTCAGCTCGCGCGCCCAGTCTTCCGGCTTCTGGCGCGGGCGGGCATAGATGAGATCGAAAGACACGCGCTCGAACGCATTGCGCGCGATCGCGACCGCCGCCAGCGCCTCATCCACCGAGTGCATGCGGCCCAGCGCTTTCAGCTCGGCATCGTCCAGCGCCTGCACGCCCAGGGACACCCGGTTCACTCCCGCCGCGCGATAGCCGCGAAACCGCTCGGCCTCGACGCTCGTGGGATTGGCCTCCAGCGTGATCTCGGCATCGGCGGCAAGCGGCCAGGCGGCATTCACCGCCTCCAGGATCGCCGCGACGGTGCTTGGCGCCATGAGCGAGGGCGTGCCGCCGCCGAAGAACACCGTCCCCGCCTCGCGCGGCCCGGTGAGGGCGCGCATATGGGCAATCTCCCGGCGAAAAGCGGCGATGAAGCGCGCCTGATCGGGCGGGGTGTGGCGCACGTGGCTGTTGAAGTCGCAATAGGGGCATTTGGCGAGGCAGAAGGGCCAATGCACATAAACGCCGAAGCCTCCGGCACGATCTTCTCCACCCGGGCGGGCCGCCCCCTCTCCCGCTTGCGGGGGAGGGCCGGGGTGGGGGAAAGAGGGCGTGCGAGACGCTGGCATCGGCGCTGCGGCGCGTGCCCCCTCCCAACCCTCCCCCGCACTCGGGAGAGGGCCTGAACCGTTTGAAGCGGAAAGCGCAGAAGCGGTCGTCGTGGTCATGCCTCCAGGCAGGCCTGCGCCAATTGGCGAAAGGCGCGGGCGCGATGGGAGAGGCCGAAGCCGAGCGGCGGCATGGAATGCTTCTCCTCCGCGCTCATTTCCGCGAAGGTGCGGGTGTGGCCCTCGGGTACGAACATGGGATCATAGCCAAACCCCTTGGCGCCGCGGGTCGGCCACACCAGTTCGCCCTCCACCACGCCCTCGAATTCCTCCACATGGCCGTCGGGCCACGCCAGGCACAGGGCCGAGACGAAGCGGGCGGTGCGCGAATCCGGGTCGGTTGCGCCGCGCGCCACCAGCAGCGACTGGATGGTTTCCATCGCCTTTTCGAAATCGCGCTCCGGCCCCGCCCAGCGGGCGGTGTGGATGCCCGGCTGGCCGCCGAGCGCGTCGATGACCAGCCCGCTGTCATCGGCGAAGGCGGGTAATTGCGCCGCGCTCGCCGCCGCGACCGCCTTGAGGCGGGCATTGGCGGCAAACGTGGTGCCGGTCTCGTCGGGCTCGGGCAGGCCGAGTTCGCCGGCGGCCACCGCTTCCACCCCATAGGGTTCGAGCAGCATGCGCATCTCGATGAGCTTGCCCTTGTTGTGCGTGGCGACCACCAGCCGCCCTTCGAGCCGGCGATGGGTCATCAGGCCACCGCCTGCTTCTGCAAATCCACCAGCTGGTTGATGCCGGTGCGGGCGAGCGAGAGCAATTGCAGGAATTCGGCCTCGCTGAACGGGGTCTTTTCCGCCGTGCCCTGGATTTCGACGATGCCGCCGGAACCGGTCATGACGAAATTGGCGTCGGTCTCCGCCTTGCTGTCCTCGGGATAATCGAGATCGAGCACCGGCGTGCCCTCGAAAATGCCGCAGGAGACCGCCGCGACGTGCTCGCGCAGGGGGATGGTCTTCAGCATGGAGCGCGAATACATCCAGCTCATGCAATCGTGCAGGGCGATCCAGGCGCCGGTGATGGCGGCCGTGCGGGTGCCCCCGTCGGCCTGGAGTACGTCGCAATCCAGCGTGATCTGGCGTTCGCCGAGGCCGACCAGGTCGGTGACCGAACGCAGGGAGCGGCCGATCAGCCGCTGGATCTCCTGCGTGCGGCCGGATTGCTTGCCGGTGGTGGATTCGCGCCGGGTCCGCTCCAGCGTGGCGCGGGGGAGCATGGAATATTCCGCCGTCACCCAGCCGCGGCCCTGGCCCTTGAGCCACGGCGGCAGGCGCTCTTCCAGGGTCGCCGCCACCAGCACATGGGTGTCGCCGAACTTGACGAGGCACGAGCCCTCGGCATGGCGCAGAACGTTGCGCTCGAAGGAAACGGCTCGCATCTCGTCGCTCGCGCGGCGGCTCGGGCGCATAATCTATCCAATCCGTTGTGAAACTGGCCGTCGTTTTAGGGGTGGGCGCGCGCAGGAGCAAGGGGCGTGGTATGCTGCGTCATGGTTCAGGTGGGCGCGGTGTGCGAACAGGCGATGGTGTCGCGGCGAGATAACCGGCGAGATATCGGGCGGGATGATCTGCGGCATCATGCAATGTCCCCGCCGGCGCCGCGCACCTGTCCCCCTGCTTTATCCCGCCCGCCCGATCCGGAGTGAGGCCTTGCCCATCGACCCCATCATTCCTCCCTTTTCAGCCGCCCTCGGACAGATCGACGAGCGCTCGCGCGAGATTTTCCGCCAGATCGTGGAAAGCTATCTCGCGACCGGCGAGCCGGTGGGCTCGCGCAACATCGCGCGCCTCATCCCCATGTCGCTGTCGCCGGCCTCCGTGCGCAACGTCATGGCGGACCTGGAAGCGGCGGGGCTGATCTACGCGCCGCACACAAGCGCCGGGCGCCTGCCGACCGAGCGCGGACTGCGCTTTTTCGTCGATGCGCTGATGGAAATCGGCGATGTGAGCGAGGGCGACCGGCGCAACATCGAATCCCAGGTCGCCGCCGCAGCCAAGGGCTATACCGTCGACGGCGTGCTGCGCGAGGCTTCCGCCTTGCTCTCCGGCCTGTCGCGCGGCGCAGGCGTGGTGACGGCCATCAAGACCGATCCGCGCCTCAAGCATGTGGAATTCGTGCCGCTGGATACCAACCGTGCCCTGGTCATTCTGGTGTCCGAGGACGGGCAGGTTGAAAACCGGGCCGTGCCGCTGCCGCTTGGCCTTCCGGCCTCGGCGCTGACCGAGGCCACCAATTTCCTCAACGCCCATATTCGCGGCCGCACGCTCGCCGAGGCGCGGGCCGAGATGGAAAACCTGTTGAGCGACCTGCGCCAGCAATTGGACGCCCTGACCGCCCGGGTGGTTGAGGCAGGCCTTGCCTCCTGGTCCGGCGACGGGCCGGCCGAGCGCAAGCTGATCGTGCGCGGCCAGGCGAAATTGCTGGAGGATCTTCACGCCCTGGAAGATCTCGAACGCATCCGCCTGCTGTTCGACGATCTCGAATCCAAGCGCGACGTGGTGGATCTGCTCGGCCGGGCGGAGGATGCCCAGTCGCTGCGCATTTTCATCGGCTCGGAGAATAAATTGTTCTCGCTCTCCGGCTCCTCCACCATCGTCGCGCCCTATCACGACAGCCAGGGCCGGGTGCTGGGGGTGCTTGGGGTGATCGGACCGACGCGGCTCAATTATGGGCGCATCGTGCCCATGGTGGACTTCACGGCGCGGGTCGTGAGCCGCGTTCTCGGCGCTCCGGGGGCCGACGCGGCTTGATTTTTCCCGCCATGCCCCCGATATGCGGGGCGAATTCGGTGCACCTGCCCGTGGGGCGGTGTTGTTAGCGACGAGGACATGGGCATGAGCGATCAGGGTGGCGCGAACGACGCGAAGCCCCATACCGACCTGAACTCCGATCCGGAGGGCGCGGAAATGGAAGCGCTCGCCGAAGCGGAAGAGGCCGGTGGACTCCACGCGGAAAAGCAGCGGCTGGAGGGCGAGGTCGCGAACCTGAAGGACAAGTTCCTGCGCGCCTACGCGGAAGCGGAGAACATCCGTCGCCGGGCCGAGAAGGAAGTGGCTGATGCCAAGACTTATGGCATCGCCTCTTTCGCGCGTGACGTATTGAACGTTGCCGATGATCTCGCCCGCGCCCTCGGCGCGGTGGAAGCGGAAGCCAAGGAAAAGGCCGAAGGCGCATTCAAGGCGCTGCTGGACGGCCTGGAACTGACCGAGCGCAGCCTTCAGAAGGGCCTGGAAAAGCACGGCATCCGCAAGGTGGAGCCGGTGGGGGAGAAATTCGATCCCAATCTGCACCAAGCCATGTTCGAGGTGCCGGACGCGAGCGTGCCCAACGGCACCGTGGTCCAGGTGGTCCAGTCCGGCTATGTGATCGGTGATCGGGTTCTGCGTCCCGCCATGGTCGGCGTTTCGCGCGGCGGTCCCAAGGTGGCGCCGGGCGAGGCCAAGGCTGAGAACGGTTCCGCGAACTGAGCGCCGTTTCCGGCCGGTTCGGTTGAACGAAAGCCGTCGTGCCGTTTAGGCGCGGCGGCTTTTTATTTGAGCGCCCTCGGTGTGTCCTCAGTTGGATTCGATCCCATCGCGGATCGCCCGGACGCGGGTGTAGGTATCCTGGAAGGCATCCGCCTTCACCACCGTGATCATCCGGATATGCGCGTTCGAGCCGAACCGCAGCCACTGGATTACCTTCACGTCCGCCCCCGATGTGGCATCCTTGGCGGTGGCGATGATCTCAAAGCCCGGCTGGCCGCCGATGCGCAAGGGCTCGGCCCGGTCGATATGCATGTCGCGAACCGCCGGCACCGAGGAAAGCGAGCGCAGGGCGAACTGCCCGCGATCGTCCTCACGCGGCGTGCCGGGCGAAACGCCGACCACGAAGATCGGCTGGCTCGCGCTTTCCACCACGTCCTTGTCGCCCTCGGTCAGCACCGCGGCGGTATTGCCGATGACCTTAACCACCCGGAACCCCGCGAGGTCGCCGAGCTTGAACGGCAGGCCCGCCAATTGTTCCTGGGTCGAGGGCGGGGCACGGAACGCCAGCGTCATCAAGCTTTTGCGGACGGCCTCGTCGGTCAGTTCACCGGCATTGGCCTCGGGAACCTGCACCGTGATGAGCGCCGTGCCCTTCGGGGAGCCTGCGAGCAGGATCCATTTCTTCGCGACCACCGGCCCGGCGCTCTGCTTGCCGATCACCAGCAGGGTCTGTGCCTCACGCAAAGCGGAGGAGTCCGGGAGACTCTTGGGGTCGGCCACCAGCGGACCGCGGCTTTCGACGGTAATGCCCTTGGTGGCGAGCGCCGCGTCGGTAAAGCCGGCCTCGATCTGGGCATAGGCCTGGGGCGGCATCTCGATGATGAGAAGGGAGGCGGCCTTGCTACGGTCCTCGAAGCCGGAGAAGGTCGGGCTTTCCACCATGCCGTCGGGCGGCACGACACCCACCAGCGTCCCCTTTGGAAAAACGGCATCGGCAGCGCCGGCAAGCCCGCCCGAAACCAGCAGCACGGCGAGCGAAAGCCCGAGGCGGATCTTCATCTTCGGCAATCCCATTACGGCAAATCCATTGCGGCCAGACCCATCATGGCGTCTTGGCGGCGAAAGCGGGCGGAAGCGTGGCCCGCGCTGATGTCGCAGGTTCGGCCGGGTCCAGCTGGGGAGGGTCCACGCGGCGCAGCGTGAGGTTGAAGCGGCCGGGATGCGGCAGCAGGGTCGAAGTCCCCGGCAGGATGCGGTCGATGCCGTGGAACGCGAGCCGGCTTTCGCCCGCCAGCAGCAGCGCATCGCCCGAGGCCAACCGCAGCGAACGGGTCGGGCTCCGTCGCTCGGTGCCGCCGAGGCGAAACAGCGCGGTGTCGCCCAACGAGAGCGAGAGCACGGGGGCGGTGAAATCGTGCTCGTCGCGATCCTGGTGCAGGCTCATGCGGGCATCGGGTGCGTACCAATTGATCAGGCAGGCCTGCGGCAGCGCGGCATCGCCGGTGAGCGCGGCCCAGGCGGCGAGCAGGGCGGCGGGCATGGGCGGCCACGGCGCCCGCGTGTCCGGGTGGAAGGACTGATAGCGATAGCCCGCCTCGTCCGAGACCCAGCCGAGCGGGCCGCAATTGCTCATGCGCACGGAAAACGGCTTTCCCGTCCGCGGCATGCGGGGTGTGAACAGCGGTGCCTCGGCAAGGACGGCGTTGATCTCGTCCACCAAGGCCTCCTGGCGCGGGCGGTCGAGGAAATCCGGCCAATACAGGCACCCCGGCGCGACTTCCATCTGCTGCGACACCTGACGTCTTGCCTCCCGCTCCACCATGGCCGAGCCGCATGCTCTCGCCAAGCCGGTCCGCCCGCCTCGGCGCGAGCACATGGGAACGCCTGGGTGCGAGCCGCGTTCCTTGGATGACGGAAGGACAGGAGATTCCCCATGAAACAACGTCTTGCCGGCGCTGCCGGCGTCCTCGCCCTGGTGCTTGGCGCGTCCGCCGCCAGCGCCCAGACCACGGCGGTCATCGTCACCCAGCCGTCTGGCTATGTGACCGTCACGCCCGACCAGCAGGTGCTGATCCAGCGCTATGTGGTGCAGCATCCGGTGACGGCGACCATCGTGACGCAGCCCGGCTTCGTTCCTGTGCCCGGCGCGGTGCTGCCGGCGGACGTGCAGGTGCAGACCTTCTCCACCGACGTGTCCTATGGAGGCTTCGATGCCCCCAGCTACCGCTACGTGGTGATGCCTGATAACCAGACGGTGTTGGTGGAGCCGGGCAGCCGGCGCATTATCGAGGTAATAAGGTAAAGTTTTAGCCCTCGGGCCGACCGCGCGGCGGGTTCCCGGAAACGCCGGGAAATCAAATTTTTCACCCTGCCGGGTGCTCCTGGCGGGGTGTATTTGCAGATCCTTATCGCGAGAAGGTGAAAAAGCGAGGCGCGTGGTCACGCATGCCTTGCGGCGCCTAATGACCCCTCCTATATCGGCCTCGAACGCTGTCATCACAGCGTACCCCAATGCAACGGGGACCGGCGGACAGCCGCGGGAGGGGCCCGCGGGCATCCTTCATGGGCGCTGTAAAGGCCCGGCCGGTCTGCCGATAAGGAGAAGTACATGTCCAAGATCATCGGCATCGACCTCGGCACCACCAATTCCTGCGTCGCGGTGATGGAGGGAAGTTCCCCGAAAGTCATCGAGAACGCCGAAGGCGCGCGCACCACGCCGTCCATCGTCGCCTTCACGGAAGACGGCGAGCGTCTGGTCGGCCAGCCGGCGAAGCGCCAGGGCGTCACCAATCCGGAGCGCACCTTCTTCGCGGTGAAGCGCCTGATCGGCCGCCGCTACGACGATCCCACCGTCGAGAAGGACAAGAAGCTGGTTCCCTACCACATCGTGCGCGCCGACAACGGCGACGCCTGGCTGGAAGCGGACGGCAAGAAATATTCGCCCTCGCAGATTTCCGCCTTCATCCTTCAGAAGATGAAGGAAACCGCCGAGGCGTTCCTGGGCGAGAAGGTTGAGAAGGCGGTCATCACCGTTCCGGCCTACTTCAACGACGCCCAGCGTCAGGCCACCAAGGACGCCGGCAAGATCGCCGGCCTCGAGGTGCTGCGCATCATCAACGAGCCGACCGCGGCCGCGCTCGCTTATGGCCTCGACAAGAAGTCGGCCGGCACCATCGCGGTGTATGACCTCGGCGGCGGCACGTTCGACGTGTCGGTGCTTGAGATCGGCGACGGCGTGTTCGAAGTGAAGTCCACGAACGGCGACACGTTCCTGGGCGGCGAAGACTTCGACATGCGCCTGGTCACCTATCTCGCCGACGAGTTCAAGAAGGAGCAGGGCATCGACCTGCGCAACGACAAGCTGGCCCTTCAGCGCCTCAAGGAGGCCGCCGAAAAGGCGAAGATCGAGCTGTCGTCCGCGACCCAGACCGAGATCAACCTGCCCTTCATCACCGCCGATGCGTCCGGCCCCAAGCACCTGACCATGAAGCTGACGCGCGCCAAGTTCGAGGCGCTGGTGGACGACCTGATCCAGCGGACCGTCGAGCCCTGCCGGCTCGCGCTCAAGGATGCAGGCCTCTCCGCCGGCCAGATCGACGAAGTGGTGCTGGTGGGCGGCATGACCCGCATGCCCAAGGTGCAGGAGATCGTGAAGCAGTTCTTCGGCAAGGAGCCCCACAAGGGCGTCAACCCGGATGAAGTGGTCGCCATCGGCGCCGCGATCCAGGCGGGCGTGCTCCAGGGCGACGTGAAGGACGTGCTGCTGCTCGACGTGACCCCGCTCTCGCTCGGCATCGAGACGCTGGGCGGCGTGTTCACCCGCCTGATCGACCGCAACACGACCATCCCCACCAAGAAGAGCCAGGTGTTCTCCACGGCGGAAGATGGCCAGACGGCCGTGACCATCCGGGTGTTCCAGGGTGAGCGCGAAATGGCGGCGGACAACAAGGTCCTCGGCCAGTTCGACCTTATGGGCATCCCGCCCGCGCCGCGCGGCGTGCCGCAGGTGGAAGTCACCTTCGACATCGACGCCAACGGCATCGTGCAGGTGTCCGCCAAGGACAAGGGCACGGGCAAGGAGCAGCAGATCCGCATCCAGGCGTCTGGCGGCCTCAATGAGGGCGACATCGAGAAGATGGTGAAGGACGCCGAGGCGCACGCCGCGGAAGACAAGAAGCGCAAGGCCCTGGCCGAAGCCAAGAACCATGGCGAGGCGCTGGTCCATTCCACGGAGAAGGCGCTGTCGGAATATGGCGAGAAGGTCGGCTCCCCCGAAAAGACCGCCATCGAGACCGGCCTGACCGAGCTGAAGGCGGCACTGGAAGGCTCCGACGTGGACGCGATCCAGGCCAAGACGCAGGCCCTGGCCCAGGTGTCGCTCAAGCTCGGCGAGGCCATGTATGCGGCCCAGCAGGGCGGCGAGCCGGGCGCTTCGGCGAAGCCCGCCGACGATGTGGTGGATGCGGAATTCACCGAAGTCGACGACGACAAGAAGAAGTCGGCTTGATTTTTGCCTGCGGCAAATACGTGCATGTGAACGTCTAACGAAGGTACCCCCGGGCAAGTCCCGGGGGTCGACGTTTCCGGCGGTGCGGCCGTTTGCGTTCGGTCGGTCGAGCCGGAGCGGCGCGAAGGCTGATCTTTGTGTCGAGGACGCCTGAACCGGGGCGGCGGATAATCGAAGCCATGTCAAAGCGCGACTATTACGATGTTCTGGGCTGCGAGCGCGGTGCCGACGAAACGGTGCTGAAGGCCTCGTATCGCAAGCTTGCCATGAAATGGCATCCCGACCGCAACCAGGGCGACGGGGAAGCCGAGGTGCGCTTCAAGGAGGTCAGCGAGGCCTATGAAGTGCTCAAGGACCCGCAGAAGCGCGCGGCCTATGATCGCTTCGGCCATGCCGCCTTCGAGAATGGCGGCGGTGGCGGCGGCGCGGGTTTCGGGCCAGATTTCGCTTCCACCTTTGCGGATATTTTCGACGATCTGTTCGGCGGCTCCATGGGAGGGCGCGGTGGCGCGACCGGCCGGGGCGGCGCCCAGGGCGGGCGCGGCCGTGGCGCGGACCTGCGCTACAACATGGAAATCACGCTTGAGGAAGCGTTCGCGGGCAAGACCGCCGAGATCAAGATTCCTACCTCCATCGTCTGTGAGAGCTGTTCCGGCTCGGGCGCCAAGCCGGGCACCCAGCCGAAGGTCTGCCGCACCTGCGGCGGCGCGGGCAAGATCCGCCATGCTCAGGGCTTCTTCACGCTGGAGCGCACCTGCCCGGCCTGCCAGGGGCGCGGCAGCGTGATCGAGGATCCCTGCACGGCCTGTGGCGGGGCGGGCCGCGTGACGCGCGAGCGTTCGCTTTCGGTGCAGATCCCGGCTGGCGTCGAGGACGGCACGCGCATCCGCCTTGGCGGTGAGGGCGAGGCCGGCGTGCGCGGCGGACCCGCGGGCGATCTCTATATTTTCCTCTCGCTTGAGCCTCACCCCTTTTTCCAGCGCGAGGGCGCGGACCTGTATTGCCGCGCGCCGATCTCCATGGTGACGGCGGCGCTCGGCGGCTCGGTGGAGGTGCCGACCATCGACGGCGAAAAGACCAAGGTCCGCATTCCCGAGGGCACGCAATCCGGCAAGCGGCTGCGCCTGTCCGGCAAGGGCATGCCGATCCTGCGCTCGCGCGCCCATGGCGACATGTATGTGCAGGTGGTGGTGGAAACGCCGCAGAACCTCACCAAGCGCCAGAAGGAATTGCTCTCCGAGTTCGAGCGCGAATGCTCCAGCGAGACCAATCCGGAATCCAACGGCTTCTTCGCCAAGGTGAAGGATTTCTTCCAGGGCGCGGGCGAGGCCGATTAAGCGGTCTCGCGCGCTTGTGACGACCGCCATCCCGCCCTAGACCTGCGCCGGGCGGGGGGCACCGGATGGAACCGGGAACAGAAAATATGCCGCGCGCAGTCGCGCGCGCTGCCGAGCGTCTGGATTGGCTCGATGCCATTCGCGGCTATGCCATCATCCTGGTGGTCGGCATCCATGCCGCGGCCTATAGCTTCATCCCGTTGGATTCGCTGGGCGGCTGGTTCGGCTTCCTGCTGTCGGCGGCGACCGTGCCCTTGTTCTTCGCGGCCGACGGCTTCCTGATTTCCCGCAGGCTCGACGAGGGGCGCCCGCCGCGATGGCGTGATGTTCCGCGCTGGGCCAGGCGATTGCTGCTGCCGTTCCTCATTTTCTCGCTGCTTTATGCGGGCCTGCGCTGGATCGGCGAAAGCCGGGGCCTGTTGGCCGAGCACCTGATCCCCGTGGATGATCCGCTGGCCCTGCTGGTGACGCTCTACCGCGCGCCGCATGCGCAGAACCTCTATTTTCTCCCCGCCCTGTTCCTGGTGCGGCTCGCCGTCCTGCCGCTGATCCCCTTGATGCGGCACGGGATCGGGATGCGGATCGCGCTTCTGCTGGCCGCCATCGGCCTCAACCTTGCCGCCCGCGCGACCTTTCTCGCGCCTTTGCTTTCGGCTCCGGTGCTCGATCCGGTGGTGTATCTGTTCTGGGGCCTGCCGCTGTTCCTGTCCGGTCTCGTCCTCGCGCAGCTTGCCCCGCGGGTTGCGGGGCGTGAGGCGATGGTGGGGGCCGGCGCCCTGCTGCTTGCGGCGCTTGCACAGGCGTGCGGCCTTGGCAGCGTCTTCATCGTCTATCCCTATATCGCAGGATTGATGGCGCTGGGCCGCGGCCTGCTGAGCGGGGAGGGGCGGCTCGCGCGGGCCTTCGCCTTCCTCGGCCGACGCACCATGGGCATTTATCTGCTGCACGGGCCGCTGTTCCTCAAGGCGGGGCAGATGCTGATTTCCAAAGCGGGACTGGCGGGATGGCCGGCGTTCTTTGCCCTGTGGGGATTCGGCTTTGCGTGCGGGCTTGCGGCGACTCTGGCTGTGGAGCGGCTGCGGCTTGACGGCCTGTTGTTCGGCGCTCTAACGCCGCGTCCGCGAAAAGGTCGCCACCATTCCGCCGAACTCGCGGGCGATCAGTCTGCGCCGAGATGTGGGGAAGCATGACTGCGCGATTCGTCTTCAGCTGTGTTGCGACCCTCCTGGCCTTGCTTGGCGGCACCGGGTTGGCCATGGCCCATCCCCACGTCTGGGTGACCATGAAAACCCAGGTGGTCTATGCCCCGGACGGCACCATCACCGGCCTCAAGCAGGACTGGACCTTCGACGATGCCTTCAGCGCTTTCGCCCTCCAGGGCCTGGAACGCAACAAGGATGGGTCCTATCCCGACAGTGTTCTGAAGCCCTTGGCCGAGGTCAATGTGACATCGCTGAAAGAATATGATTATTTCGTCAAGGCAAAGACCGCCACGGCGAAACTCGTATTCAAGGATCCGGTCGATTATTACCTGACTTACGAAAACGAAGTCCTGACGCTCCACTTCTTCCTGCCGCTGGCAAAGCCATTGCCTGCCAAGGGAACGATGAGTTTCGACATTTACGACCCGACCTATTTCGTTTCGTTCGAATTCGCCGACAAGGACCCCGTCTCCCTCTCCGGGGCGCCGAAGGGGTGCACCTTCCAGACCGTTCAGCCGGAGCAGCCGCAGAATATGCAGCTCGGGGAGGAGTTCTTCACCAACCTCACCTCCTCCAGCACCTACGGCGCCCAATATGCAGACAAAGTCGCGGTGAAGTGCCCATGACGCCCCCTCTCGCCGATCCTTCGGCGGGATTTCGGGCAGAATTCGCGTCGGCGAAATGTGACCTACCGGAAGAGCCCTCCATGATGCTTTGCTGGCGGCCGTCGCGCGCGCGACGCCATCCATTTGCCCTCGCGGGGGCCTTGTTCGCGGGCCTTGCCGTCGCGGTCCTGATCCTCCTGGCGGCGGAGCCGGCGGTCGCCCAGGCGCTGAACGCGGCGCCGGGGGCGTTCGGGCCCAAGACCACGCCGTTCGGGCTTGGCGGCGGCGGGCCTGCGCCGTCCGGCCTTGCCGGCTTTCTGATCGCCAAGCAGAGCGAATTCTATCGCGCCCTCATCCAGGCGGTGCGGGCGGCCAAGGCCGATGGCCATGCCTTCGGCCTGCTGGCCGGGCTTTCCTTTGCCTATGGCGTGTTCCACGCGGCGGGGCCGGGACATGGCAAGGCGGTGATCTCCTCCTATCTGCTGGCGGATGGCGGCACGCTGCGCCGTGGGGCGCTGCTGGCGCTGGCGGCGGGCATGGTGCAGGCCCTGGCGGCGGTGTTGTTCGTGGGGCTGCTGGCGATCCTGCTCGGTGGCACCGCCGCGTCCATGGCGGGGGCCATGAATGTGCTTGAGATTGCGGCCTATGGCGGTATCGCCGTGTTCGGCGCCTATCTCGCCTTCCGCAAGGCGCTCAGCCTGATCGCGGTGCTGCGCGGCCAGCCCGCGGCCCATGTCCACGGCCCCGATTGCGGCTGCGGCGACAAGCATGCGCCCGACCCGCACCTGCTGGACGGGCGTGGCGGCTGGAAGCGGGCGGCGGTGGCGGTGGTTTCCGCCGGCGCCCGGCCGTGCTCCGGCGCGATCCTGGTGCTGACCTTCGCGCTGTCGCAAGGGGTGATCTGGAGCGGCGTTGCGGCCACGTTCGCCATGGGGCTCGGCACCGCGCTGACGGTGACCGGCATCGCGGCGCTCGCGGTCTATGGCAAGCGGCTGGCGGTGAAGCTGGCCACGGTCGCCTCCGGCCGGGGCACGGCTTTGCTGCTGGCGATCGAGATGGGCGCCGCAATGCTGGTGTGCGTCTTCGGCGTCGCGCTGCTGACCGGCTATGCGGTGAGCGAACGCCTGCTCCCGGGCTAAAACTTTGCAGGCGCAACGCATTTTCGCTGCGTTGCGCCAAAATTCGTCAAGCCTCCTTTTTTGGCAACTTCATTTCACAATCCCTCCAAACAACGAAATTGCCGGGGGCGCGGGCGCGTGTAAGCTTTGAGGTAGATCAAAAGATGCGTCGGCGTCCGTACGGGCGCACGAAGGAGAGCGGCCCAGCGGCCGCCGCGTCGCACCGGAGGCGCCCATGGCCATGAAGCCCGTCTCGCTCGACGACAAATATGACCTGACGCAGGATGACGTCTTCGTCTCCGGCACCCAGGCGCTCGTGCGCCTGACCCTGATGCAGAAGGAGCGCGACCGGCGCGCCGGGCTCAATACCGGCGGCTATGTTACCGGCTATCGCGGCTCTCCCCTGGGCGGGCTGGACCAGCAGTTCGGCCGGGCCCAGAAACTGCTCACCGCCAATGACATCCTGTTCCAGAGCGGCCTCAATGAGGATCTCGCCGCCACCGCGCTCTGGGGCTCCCAGCAGGCGGAGCTGCGGGGCGAAGGCAAGTATGACGGCGTGTTCGGCCTCTGGTACGGCAAGGGGCCAGGCGTGGACCGCTCGGGCGATGTGTTCCGCCACGCCAATAATGCCGGCACCTCCAAGCATGGCGGCGTGCTCGCCCTCATGGGCGATGATCACACCTGCGAGAGCTCCACCACCGCGCACCAGAGCGAATTCCATTTCGTCGATGTGATGATCCCTGTGCTGAACCCGGCCGGGGTGCAGGAGATTCTGGATTACGGCCTTTATGGCTGGGCGCTCTCGCGCTTCGCCGGCACATGGGTCGGGCTGAAGGCGGTGAAGGACACCATCGAATCCACCGGCATCGTGGACGGGCGGGTGGACCGGGTGCGTATCGAGCCGGCGCTCGGCTTCGCGCTGCCGCCGGGCGGGCTCAACATCCGCCTTGGCGATACGCCGATCGCCCAGGAGGAGCGGCTTCAGGAATATAAGCGCGACGCGATCCTGCATTTCCTGCGCGCCAACCGGCTAAATCGTTTCATCACCTCCGGCGGCGCGCGCCCGCGCATCGGCATCGCCACCGTCGGCAAGAGCTATCTGGACGTGCGCCTTGCCCTCGACGAACTGGGCATCGACGAGGTGCGCGCCAATGATCTCGGCCTGCGCATCTGGAAGGTGGCCTGTCCCTGGCCGCTGGAGCCGGTGCAATTGCGCGAATTCGCGGCCGGGCTCGACCTCATCATGGTGGTGGAGGAGAAGCGCTCGCTGATCGAGGTGCAGGTGCGCGAGGAGCTGTACGGCACCGCCAACCAGCCGGTGTGCATCGGCAAGCGCGACGAAGCGGGCCAATGGCTGTTTCCGGTCAAAGGCGCGCTCGACCCCAACGACATCGCCATCGCGCTCGCCAAGCGCCTGCTGGCCTATGGCGACCTGCCGGACATCGCCGCCCGCCTCGCCGAGCTGGAGGAGGCCCAGCGGGTGCTTGCGGCGACCGGCGACGTCGCCACCCGCATTCCCTATTTCTGCTCCGGCTGCCCGCACAATTCCTCCACCGTGGTGCCGGAAGGCATGCGCGCCTATGCCGGCATCGGCTGCCATTACATGGTGCAATGGATGGACCGGGAGACCACCGGCTTCACCCAGATGGGCGGGGAGGGCGCCAATTGGATCGGCGAGGCGCCGTTCTCCAAGCGCGGCCATGTGTTCCAGAATCTCGGCGACGGCACCTACAACCATTCCGGCTATCTGGCGCTGCGCGCCGCCATCGCCTCGGGCGTGAACGTCACCTACAAGATCCTGTTCAATGATGCGGTGGCCATGACCGGCGGCCAGCATCACGAAGGCAATCTCACCGTGCCGGTGATCGCCCGCCAGGTGGCGGCCGAGGGCGCCAAGCGGGTCGTCGTCGTCACCGACGAGCCGGAGAAATACGCGAGCGGCGAGGCCTGGCCCGCAGGCCTTACCATTCATCATCGCGACGAGTTGGAAACCGTCCAGCGCGAACTGGCCGCCGTGCCCGGCTGCACCGTGCTGATCTACGACCAGACCTGCGCCTCCGAGAAGCGCCGGCGCCGCAAGCGCGGCCAGTTTCCCGATCCCGACAAGCGGGTCATCATCAACGAGCGGGTGTGCGAGGGCTGCGGCGATTGCGGCGTGAAGTCCAATTGCGTGTCCGTGCAGCCGCTGGAAACCGAGTGGGGCCGCAAGCGGGAGATCGACCAATCTTCCTGCAACAAGGATTTTTCCTGCGTCAACGGCTTCTGCCCCTCGTTCGTCACGGTGCACGGCGCCAAGCCGAAGAAGTCGGCCGGCGTGGCCTCCGGCGCCCAGGATTGGCCGGAGCTTCCCGAACCCGCGCATCCCGAGATCCACGGCACCTATGGCATCATCGCCACCGGCGTGGGCGGCACCGGAGTGGTGACCATCGGCGCGATCCTCGGCATGGCCGCGCACCTTGAAGGCAAGGCCTGCGGCATGATCGACATGGCCGGGCTCGCGCAGAAGGGCGGGGCGGTCTACAGCCACATCCGCCTTGCGAACCGGCCGGAGGACATCACCGCCATCCGCATTCCCGCGCGCGGCGCCGACCTGATCCTCGGCGGTGACCTGGTGGTGGCCGGCACCAAGAAGGTGCTGGCGGCGGTGAAGCCCGGCGCGACCATCGTGGTGGTGAACACCCACGAAGTGCTGCCGGGCGATTTCACCCGCGACGCGGATTATTCCCTGCCCACGGAACGGCTCAAGCGCACCATCTCCGGCCTCGCGGGCGTCGAGAAGACCCATCTCATCGAGGCGAGCCGGCTCGCGGTGGCGCTGTTCGGCAATTCGCTGGCGCAGAACATCTTCATGGTGGGTTATGCCTATCAGTTCGGCGCGCTGCCGGTGTCGGAAGCGGCGATCCTGCGGGCGCTGGAGCTGAACGGCGAGGCGGTGGCCATGAACAAGGCCGCCTTCCTGTGGGGCCGCCGGGCGGCGCACGATCCCGCGCGGGTGGATGCCTTGCTCGGGCCGACCGCCGCCACCACCGATGCGCGCAAGCTCTCCCAGGGTCTGGATGAGATCATCGCCCGCCGGGAGGCCTCGCTCACGGCCTATCAGAACGCGGCCTATGCGAGGCGCTATGGGGAGCTGGTGGCGCGCGTGCGCGCCGCCGAGGCCGCGCGGGCGCCGGGCCGGGGCGGGCTGGCGGAGGCGGTCGCGCGCAATCTCTACAAGCTCATGGCCTATAAGGACGAATATGAAGTCGCCCGGCTGTTTGCCGACGGCGAGTTCCAGCGCCAGGTCAATGCCGCCTTCGAGGGCGACCTGAAGTTCGAATTCCACCTCGCCCCGCCGCTGCTCGCCCGCGCCGACGGGCCGAACGGCGAGCCGCGCAAGATGCGGTTCGGCCCGTGGATGATGAAGGCGTTCGGCCTTCTCGCGCGGTTCAAGGGGCTGCGCGGCACGCCCTTCGATCCATTCGGCCGCACCGCCGAGCGGCGCACCGAGCGGGCGCTGATCGCGGCGTACGAGGCGCTGCTGGGCGAGATCGTCGGCGCGCTCGATGCCGATAACCATGCCCATGCCGTTGCGCTCGCAAGCGTGCCCGAGAAGATCCGCGGCTATGGCCCGGTGAAGGCGCGGCATCTTGAGGCGGCGAAAGCGGAGGAGGCCGCGCTTTTCGCCCGCTTCCGCGCTCCGCCCGTGCGGCCGGCGCAGGCGGCGGAATAGGGGCCTGTTCAGCCGAGTTCGAAGCTGGTGATGCCGAAGACGCGATCGAGCGGCAAACCGGACGCGGGGCCTTTGTACATGCGCGCGGTCTCGAACACCGGCGCGAACCCGGCGCCCTCGGCCAGGGCCCGCGCCGCCCCGTTGGGCTCCGGCACATCGAGGAACAGCGGCGCCTCGGGCGCGTGGGCATGGGCGAAGGTGCTGAGTGCGCGAAACAGCAGGCGCGCGTCCGCCGGGGTGTCGGCGAACAGCGGCCCGATCTTGTGGCCGCTGCGGCAGCGCCGCACCACTCCATAGCCCGCCAGCGCGCCCGCCCGGTGGACGCCGAAGGCGCGCCCGTGGGTCGGGGCGAGCCATCTCGCGCGGAAATCCGGCCGGGAAAAGCCGAAGCAGGCGTCATCCATGGCACCCGCTTCCGCCAGCCCGGTCGTGTCGAGGGGCAGGACTGCGCCGTCGGCCTCGAACGCTTGGGGCGGGCCGCCATAGCGGGTATTGCGGTGGGCCAGGACGAAACCGGATTTGCGGTAATTCTCTTGCTGCGCCAGCACGCCGTCGAGGCCGACGACGCGCCCGGCGAGCCGCGCCATGGCGGCATCCCACACCTTCAGCCCCAGCCCGCGACCGCGCAGGTCCGGCCGGCAGATGTAGAACCCGAGGAAGCCGAAATCGGCCCCATAGCGCACCGCAGAGACGCAGGCCGCAAGCTGCTGCCCCTGGTCGAACACGCCGAGGAAGCCACCGGCGTCCTGCGCAAGGAAGGCGGCCGCATCGTCGAGGCCGGGATTCCAGCCTTCGCGCGCCGCCCATTCCACGGCCAGCGCGACCTCGTGCGGCGACAGGGTGCGCGCGTCCATGCCCATGGTGAGGCCCCAGAGCCGGCGGAACTGCCGACCGGCGCAGCTTCGCCGCGCGCGCCTCAGGTGCGCAAGGTGGAATCGCCGATGACGATGCGGCTGCGTCCCCTGGCCTTGGCGAGGTAGAGCGCCCGGTCCGCGCGCTCCAGCATGGCTTCCAGGTTCTCGTCGTCGTCTTGGCGCACCGCGATGCCGATGCTGGCCTGCACGTGAAAGGTCAGAGCGCCGCTGGTGATCGGTTCGGAGCGGATGGCGGCCATCAGGCGCTGGGCGATGCGCGCGCCATAATCCTTGTCCGCGCCCGGCAGCAGGATGGCGAATTCCTCGCCGCCCATGCGGGCAATGATGTCGTTCTGGCGCAGGATCGCCCGGCAGCGTGCCGCCACCTCCTTCAGCACGGTGTCGCCCGCGGCGTGGCCGAACTGGTCGTTGACCTTCTTGAACCGGTCCATATCCAGCATCAGCAGGCACAGATGCTGGCCGGAGAGTTCGGCCAAGCGGAATTCCGAGCGCCCGGTTTCGAAGAAGCGGCGGCGATTGTAGGTCTCCGTCAGCGCGTCCGTGCCAGCGAGGCGGCGGAATTCCGCTTCCAGGCGGCGGCGTTCCGTCACATCCCAGAACACCACGACATAGGTGTCGCCGATGATGCGCAGGCGAAACTGGACGATGCGGATGGCGCCGTCCCGGCACACCACTTCCCACTCGGTGCGCAGCACGCCGTCCTGGTTCGCGCGCGCGGCCTGGATCAGGCCATGCCACTCTTCAATGGCGCGGCCGCGGACTTCGGGATCGGGAAAAGCCGGCTCCCACCAGGCGTCATGATGGGGACGCAGCGGCGTGTCGTCGTACAGGAACAGGTCATCGGAGACCTGGTTCGCGTATAACTCATTGAAGCCGCTGTCATAAATCTCCACGCCCACGGGCAGGCGCTCCACCACGGTCTGCAGCAGGCGCGACCAGTCCACCACCGGCGGCTGCTGGCGGGGGTCGGCCGCATGCTGCGCCAAGGTCAGGACGGTGACATCCGCGCTGGCGGGCCGGGCGAAGCGGAAACCGAGCTTCGCCGCGCCCGTGGGCAGAAAACAGTCAAGCACCAGCTCGTCCGCCGGCAAGGTCTGTTCGAGGATGGCGGCAAGGCGGCCGGCGGCGAAATCGCCGACCAGGTAGGACAGGGTCTGCCCCGCCGGATCACATCCCAGCAGCCCGGCGGCGGCAGCATTCGCGTTCTGCGCGCGCCGATGCGTGCTGTCGATCACCAGCACGGGCGCATGCACCAATCCTATCCACTCGGCGGCATTGATCGGCATGATGAGCTGGCAGCAATTGGAGGCACGCGGTTGGTGGGTACAGGGCCGGACAGGGCAATTCAACCGTTCATTGTAGGAATCGGAGCTACAGCCCGTTCCAAGAAGCCCGCGAGGTCCTCGGTAATGAAGTCCACATAGGCGGCTTCGCGGCCTTCGAACTCCCAGGTTTCGCGGGCCGCGATCCGTTCGCCGGGCGGCACCACGAGGGTGGTCACCATGCCGATCCGGTGCGGCACCTCCAGGTTGCGGGCGAGATCCTCGAACATGGCGGCGCGGGTGGGATCGACGCCATGGGCGCGCAGGAAGCGCTGATAGGCCTCCTCGGTCGGCTTGGGATGGAATTCCGCCGCCACGATGTCGTGCACCGCCGCGAAATGCCCGCCGAGCCCGAGCTTCTCCAGCACGTTGCGGGCGTGCCGTTCCGAGCCGTTGGTATAGACCAGCTTGGTGCCGGGCAGCGCCTCGATGGCGGCGGCGAGGCGGGGGGAATGCTCCAGCTCCGACAGGTCGAGATCGTGCACATGGGCGAGGAAGGCTTCGGCGTCCACCCCATGCTCGATCATCAGCCCGCGCAGCGAGGTGCCATAGCGGCGATAATAATCCTTCTGCACCACGAACGCTTCCTCGTGGCTGATGTTGAGCAGGCGCGCCACATAATCGCGCATGCGGGCGTCGAGCTGCGTCCAAAGGTCGAGATGTGCGGGATAAAGAGTATTGTCGAGATCGAAGACCCAGGTCTCCACTTCCTCAAAGGAACGCGACGGCGTTATTGACGACATGAGACGCTCCCCGTGCGGATCTGCTGGATGTACCTAATTTGTTCTTCGTGTATTTCGACCCCGGCGGCGCCGCCGGGGTCGATGATGCTGGCTCAGCGGGTGATGAGGGTTCCCGCGCCGTGGTCGGTCAGCAGTTCCAGCAGCACCGCGTGGGGCACCTTGCCGTCCAGGATAACGACGCCCTCGACGCCCTGTTCCAGGGCATAGATGCAGGTTTCCACCTTCGGGATCATGCCGCCGGAAACCGTCCCGTCCGCGATCAGCGCCTTGGCCTCCGCGATGGTGAGGCGGGGGATGAGCTGCTTGGTCTTGTCGAGCACGCCGGGCACGTCGGTGAGCATGAGCAGGCGCTTGGCGCCGAGCGCGCCGGCGATGGCGCCGGCGAAGGTGTCGGCGTTCACGTTATAGGTGCCGCCGTCGAGCGCGGCGGCCACCGGCGCCAGCACCGGGATCAGCTCGCGGCCGAGGATCTGGTCGAGCACCATGGTGTCCACCTGGTCCGGCTCGCCGACGAAGCCGAGGTCCACCACCTTCTCGATATTGCTGCCGGGATCGACCACCACGCGGCTCGCCTTCTTGGCCAGCACCATGTTGCCGTCCTTGCCGCACAGGCCGATGGCCTTGCCGCCGGCTTCGTTGATGAAGCCCACGATCTGCTTGTTGATGGAGCCGGCGAGCACCATTTCGACGATTTCCACCGTCGCCTTGTCGGTGATGCGCAGGCCGCCGGCGAACTCGCTCTTGATGCCGAGCTTGGTGAGCATGGCGCCGATCTGCGGGCCGCCGCCGTGCACCACCACCGGGTTCACGCCGGCCTGTTCCAGCAGCACGATGTCCTCGGCGAAATTGCGCGCCACGGCCTCGTCGCCCATGGCATGGCCGCCGTATTTTACGACGATGATGGCATCGTCATAGCGCTGCATGTGGGGCAGGGCCTTGGCGAGCACCTCGGCTTGCAATCTTCCTTCCGCCAGCTCGGCGGGTTCCTGCACGCTCATCGGCTCGGCCTCTCGTCATCGGGCTTTGGGCGGCGCCGTTCTAGAGCATGTGGAGGCAAAGTCGAACGGTTTTTAACCGCTTGCCCCCGCTGCGCCCCGGCAGGGTGGGGAAAGCGTTGGCAGGTCACAAAACGGCGATTTGGAACCGTTACAGGAAAAGCCGGGGAAACCCCCGCGGGCCGGTCATGTATCCAACACATTTCCCGCCCTAACCGTGCTACGCGCCGGGCGGGCGCTTTTCCTTCCGCCTGCCTTCCCTTAGGATAAGTTATGCCGACCACACGCCAACATGCGAGACGCGCGCTCGATTTGCGGCCGCGCTATATCGCGCTGCTCTTCGTTATCTGCCTTGTCATGGTGGCGATCCCGATCCTGACGCATCCGATTCCGCCCCTGTCGGATTATGTGAACCATCTCGCCCGCATGCATGTGATCGCCTCGGTGCCGGGCGATCCTGACCTTTCCCGCTTCTATTTCATCGAATGGAGCGTGATCCCCAATCTGATGGTGGATCTGGTGGTGCCGATCTTCGCGCGGGTGATGAACGTCTATGCCGCCGGCGAAGTATTCACGCTGGCCACCTTCGCGCTGATCGCCTTCGGCACCATGCTGCTGCACCGCGCGCTGTTCGGCTCCTGGTCGGCGATCGCGCTGCTCGCCTTCCCGCTGCTGTACAACAGCGTGTTCCTGGTCGGCGTGATGAACTACATCTTCGGCATCGGCCTCGCGCTGACCGCGCTCGCCAGCTGGATCCTGCTGCGCGACAAGCCGTGGCCCTGGCGCTATGCCGTTTCCTGCCTGTTCGTGCTGCTGCTGTTCTTCTGCCATCTGGTGGCGACCGGCATCTATGGCATCGGCATCCTCTCGTATGAACTCTACCGCCTGTGGCAGCGGGGCGAAGGGCCGCTGCGCGCGCGCATCATCCGCTTTGTCACCGCCGGCTTTCCGTTCGCCCTCACCTTGCCCCTGATGCTGGCCAGCCCGACTCTGAAGCTGGCGGGGCAGGACTGGTGGGAGCCGCGCGGCAAGATCGACGGCGTCGAGATGGTGGTGAACGTCTATTACGACTATGTCGCCTTCGCCCTCACCGGCATCGTGCTGCTGGCCGCCCTATGGGCGCTGCGCCATCGCCTGATCCGCCTGCATCCGGTCATCACGCCGCTGCTGATCGTGAGCGGCGCGATCTATCTGGCGCTCCCGCGTACCTTTTTCGCCACCTACATGGCGGACCAGCGCATTCCGATCGCCATCGCCTTCATGGTGATCGCCTGCATCCAGGTGGATCTGCGCCATCGTCTCGCGCGGCGCGGCTTTGCCGTCGTGCTGCTGCTGCTGTTGGCGGTGCGGGTCGGCGAAGTGCAATTGGTGTGGGACCGCCTGTCGCAATGGACCGTGGCCTTCCGCGGCTCGGTGGAGCAGATCAAGCGCGGCTCCAAGGTGCTGGTCGCCTATGCCGACCCCATGGGCGGGTATGACGTGCGCGACCTCGGCCTCGTGCATGCGGCCTGCCTGGCCATGATCGAGAAATCCGCGCTCGTCACGACCGCTTTCACCGTGCCCGGCAAGCAGATCCTGCGCGTGCGCCCGCCGTACAAGGACTGGGTGGACACCGAGGACGGCACCCCGCCGACCCTCGAGCAGATGCTGCTCTCCTCCGAGGAACCCACCGCGGACGGCCCGCGCTATTGGGACCTGTGGCCAAAGCATTTCGACTATGTGTATCTGCTGTTCACCGAGCCCAACGACAAGAACCCCGACCCCGACGAGATGAAGCTGATCTACAGCGGCGATCGCTTCCAGCTCTACCAGGTGATCAAGACCAAGCCGGAATCCTGATTGCGGGTCACCGCGCCGTCATCCATCTATGACAGACGATTCCGGCAACAGGCGCGTGGCGCGGCCGTCCGCGCGGCGGGGCCGCGCCGTGCCATCGAAAGCAGGGGCCATCGAAAGGCAGTGATGGAGACCATTCTGACCCATGCGCTCCTCGTGTTCGAGGACCGCATCGCTCCCGGAACCCTGGTGGTGCGCGACGGGCGCATCCATGACGTGGGCGAGGGGCGCTCCCAGCTTCCGGCGGCGCAGGATTGCGGCGGCGACTATATCGCCCCGGGCCTGATCGACCTGCACACCGACGCGCTCGAAGGTCATTTCGTGCCGCGTCCGAAGGTGATCTGGCCCGATCCGCGCGCCGCCGCCCTCGCCCATGACGGGCAGACCGTCGCCTCGGGCATCACCACGGTGTTCGACGCCATCTGCGCGGGTGGGTTCGACCAGGCGAAATCCGTGCGCCGCGAACTATTTACCGTGATGCTGGAGGCGGTGGAGCAAAGCGCGCCGCTGTTCCGCGCCGACCATCATATCCACCTGCGCTGCGAACTCACCGACCCGTCCGTGCTGGAACTGGTGGAGCCGCAGCTCGGCCGGGAGCGGCTCTCGCTCGCTTCCCTCATGGACCACACGCCCGGCACCCGCCAATGGCGCAATGTGGAGCATTTGAAGACCTTCCTGTCCGGCATCGGCAAGAGTGCCGAGGATGTGGAGCAGGAAGTGCTGGAGCGCACCGAGCGCGGGCGGGCGGCGGTGGCGGAAAATCATTCCCGCCTGGCGGCCCTTCTGCGCGACACCGGCATCGTGCTCGCGAGCCATGACGATACCGTGCCCGCCCATGTGGCGATGGCGCAGGACGCCGGGTGCACCATTTCCGAATTTCCCACCACGATGGAAGCCGCGCGCGCCGCCCATGCGGCGGGGCTCACCACCATCGGCGGCGCGCCCAATGTGGTGCGCGGCGGTTCCCATTCCGGGGGCGTGGCCATGAAGGATCTCGCGGCCGCCGGGCTGCTGGATGCGCTGGCCTCCGATTATGTGCCCGCGAGCCTGCTCCAGGGCGCGCTTGCGCTGACCCGCCAGGGCATCGCGCTGCCGCAGGCCATGGCGCTGGTCACGGCGCGGCCGGCGCGCATGGCGGGGCTTGAAGATCGCGGCCGCCTGGAATCCGGCCTGCGCGCCGACCTGCTGCGCTTCCGCCTCGAGGGGGAGACGCCGGTGGTGCGCGAAGTGTTCGTCGAAGGCGCGCGGGTGTTCTAAAAAGGCGTGGCGCATCTTGCGCGAGAGCGGGCGCGCCTTAGTTTGGCGCGCCGTCCGCGCCCGCCGCGCCGGTTGTGAATGGGGGTTCGAATGTCGCCGCGCTATGCCATCTATCTCGCGCCGCCCGGCGAGAGCGCCCTGTGGGCCTTCGGCTCCTCCGTGCTCGGCTATGACGCCGCCACCGGCGCCGAGGTCGCGCCGCCCGCGCTCGCCGGGTTCGATGCCGAGACCTGGCATGCCCTGACGCAGGAGCCGCGCCGCTACGGGTTTCACGGCACGCTGAAGGCGCCGTTCCGCCTCGCCGAAGGCCTGGACGAGGCCGATTTGTTCGCCGCCGTCTCCGCCTTCGCCACCGGCTATCGCCCGTTCGAGCTGCCGCCGCTGGAGGTGCAGCAGCTCGGCATGTTCGTGGCGCTGATGATGCCGACGCCGGTGCCGGCGCTGCTGGATCTCGCGGCCTGCGCGGTGGTGGAGCTGGACGGCCTGCGCGCGCCCCTCACGGAGCAGGAGCTGGCCCGGCGCCGCCCCGAGCGGCTCTCCGCCCGGCAGCTGGAGCATCTGCACCGCTACGGCTATCCCTTCGTGCTGGAGGATTTCCGCTTCCACATGACGCTGACCGACGCGCTCGACGAACCCACCTGCGCCCATGCGCTCAATTCCCTGTGCGAGGCCTATGCCGCCAGCGGCGCGCATCTTCCGGTGCCGGTCGCGGAGATCGCGATCTATCGCCAGGCCGAGGCCGGGCAGCGCTTCCGCGCCCTCCACCGCGCACCGCTGGGCGGCATGGACGCCACGCAGGAGATGCCGGCATGAGCCCGCAGGCCCCGAAGAAGCTCGGCCTTGCGCCGCTGATCCACGAGGGCGCGCAGGTGAGGGCCTCGACCCTCGGGCGCTACACCGAGGTCGGCGCCCGCACCAAGCTGCTCGAAGTGGACATGGGCGATTATTCCTACGTCGCCAATGATGCCGACATCGCTTATGCCAGCATCGGCAAATTCTGCTCCATCGCGGCGATGACGCGGCTCAACCCCGGCAATCATCCCATGTGGCGGGCGAGCCAGTCGCATTTCACCTATCGCGCCTCGGCCTATTTCGACGACGCGGCCGACGAGCCGGATTTCTTCCAATGGCGCCGCGACCATCATCTCCACATGGGGCATGACGTCTGGGTGGGGCATGGGGCGGTGATCCTACCCGGCCGCACCATCGGCACCGGCGCCGTGATCGCGGCGGGGGCCGTGGTGAGCAAGGACGTGCCGCCCTATGCCATCGTCGCCGGCGTGCCCGCGCGGATCGTGAAATGGCGCTTTCCCGAAGACATCGCTGCGCGGCTCCAGGCGCTTGCCTGGTGGGACTGGCCCCACGCGGACCTGCGCGCGGCGCTGGAGGATTTCCGCAGCCTCTCCATCGAGGCGTTTTTGGAGCGCTACGAGGCCGAGGCGGTGGACGAACCGCAGCCCTGAGCGGATTTCGCGTGCGCCGGCCGCGCGCTCAGACCGGCTCCACGCGCAGCACCGGGCCGTCAGCCGCCACCACCTTCACCTGCGCGCCCATGGGCAAGTCGGGGCCCTCGACCCGCCAGATGGTGTCGTCGATGCGCACCCGCCCGATGCCTTGCTGGATCGCGTGCTCCAGCGTGAACACGCGCCCCACATAGCCTTCCGCCCGGCGGTTGAGAAACGGGCGGTCGCTCGCCTGGTCGGGCTTAGGGGTGATCTGCCGGGCGATCAGCACCGCCACCAGGGCAAGCCCCGCGAACACGATCACCTGCGTCTGCCATGAGAGCACGACGAGCAGCGCGACGCCCCCCGTGGCGAGCGCGGCGAGGCCGAGCCAGAGCAGGAAGACGCCCGGCAGGAACACTTCGGCCAGCAGGAGCAGGCCGCCGATGACGAACCAGCTCCAGCTGGATTGTTCGAGCCATTCGCCCATGGCGGCTCAGGCGTCCCGCGCCGGGCCGGCGGAGGGGCCGGTGGGACCCGCGCGGCGGATGGATTTTCCATCCTCGCCACCGAACGCGCCGCGCGCGATCTCGCCGATGCCGGCGAGCGAGGAGAGCAGCGCCGTGCCCTCGTAAGGCATCAGCACCACCTTCTGGTTGGGCGCGCCGGCGAGCGTCTCAAACGCCTTCACATATTTCTCGGCGATATAATAATTCAGCGCGGCGGGATCGCCCGCCGTGATGGCAGTGGAGAGCATCTGGGTCGCCTTGGCATCGGCCTCGGCGAGGCGCTCGCGGGCCTCGGCATCGCGATAGGCGGCCTCGCGCCGTCCTTCGGCCTGCAGGATCTGGCCCTGCTTCTCGCCTTCAGAGCGCAGGATTTCCGACTGGCGCTGGCCCTCGGCCTCCAGGATCACGGCGCGCTTCTCGCGCTCCGCCTTCATCTGCCGGCCCATGGCGGCGACGAGATCGGCGGGCGGGACGATGTCCTTGATCTCGATGCGGTTGATCTTCACGCCCCAGCTCGCAACCGCCGCATCCACCACCCGCAGGAGACGCTCGTTGATCTCATCGCGGTGGGAGAGCAATTGGTCGAGGTCCATGGATCCCATGACGGTACGGATATTGGTTGTCGTCAGGGCGATAATGGACGTATCGAGCAGCGTGACTTCATAGCTGGCCTTGGCGGCGTCGAACACCTGGTAGAACACCACCCCATCCACGGAGACGGTGGCATTGTCCTTGGTGATGACTTCCTGGGTGGGCACATCATGGACCTGCTCCATGATGTTCACCCTCTTGCCGATGCTGTCGATGAAGGGAACGATCAGGTTGAGGCCGGGATAGAGCGTGCGCGTATAGCGGCGGAACCGCTCGACCGTGAATTGGTAACCCTGGGGCACGGTCTTCACGCCGGCGAATACCACGGCGATGACCAGCACCAGGAAAACCACCACGAACGCATTCAGTCCGAACGGCATGGCGTGTCTCCCGCGCAGCGCCGCGCTTCAGGGCGGCGGGGGGATATGGGCACGCCCTTCGCCGTGCCGCAAGCGGGCGGTGGCCAGGCCCGGAACAAAGGAGGATCCGAGCCGGCGCAGCGATTCGGACGCGGTTCGTTCCCCGGCCGTTCGGATCGCGGTCCGGAGCCGTCCCGCTGCGGGACTCTGGCGCGGGGCGGGAGGCACGGGGAACGAAGCGCGTTTTTTCCGAAGGCCGCGATTCGCGCGCGCTCTGTTCCCGGCGTGTTCGCGATCAGGCGCCGGCCGTCCCGTTGTGGGACGGGCCGCGCGGGCACTCAGCCGGCGATCCAGCCCGACAGCTCGCGCCGCACCACGGCCTCGATCACCCGCATGCCCTCGGCGCTATCGTTCAGGCACGGGATGGCCGCAAATTTCTCGCCGCCATTGTGCTTGAAGATCTCGGCATTCTCGACGCCGATCTCCTCCAGCGTCTCCAGGCAATCGGCGGTGAAACCGGGATTGACGATGGCGAGCCGCTTCACGCCGCTCTTGGCCAGGGCCTCCACGGTCTTGTCCGTATAAGGCTGCAGCCATTCCTCGGTGCCGAAGCGGGACTGGAAGGTGAGGCGGAATTTCTCCTGCGCGAAACCGAGCCGCTCGCGCATGAGGCGGGCCGTCTTCACGCACTGGCAATGATAGGGATCGCCCTTCAGCAGATAGGATTTCGGCACGCCGTGGAACGAGGCGAGGATCACCTCCGGCTCGAAATCGAGCTGCGCCAGGTGCCCTTCCAGCGCCGCGCAGGCGGCCTCGATATAGACCGGATCGTCGTGCCAGGGCGGGGCGACGCGCAGGATCGGCTGCCAGCGCATGGTCTTGAGCTTGTCGAATGCCTTGTCGCAGACCGTGGCGGTGGTCGCGGCGGCATATTGGGGATAGAGCGGCACAAGCAGGATGCGCTCGCAGCCCGCCTTTTGCAGCGCTTCGATCCGCTCGCCGATGGGCGGCTTGCCGTAGCGCATGGCCCAATCCACCACGATGCGGGCATCGGTGCCGCCAAGGCTTGCGGCGAGCTTTTCGGCCTGGGAGCGGGTGATGGTCTTCAGCGGACCCTCGTTGCGCTCCTTGTTCCAGATGCTCTCATAATCCTTGCCCTTGGGGCCAGGCCGCTTGGTGAGCACGATGGCGTTGAGGATGAACCACCACAGGGCCCGGTTCACCTCGATGACGCGCTTGTCCCAGAGGAATTCCTTCAGATAGGCGCGCATGGACCAATAATCGGTCGCTTCCGGCGTGCCGAGATTGACCAGCAGCACGCCGATGCGCCCGTAGGACACGGGCGGATGGTCCTTCGGGAAATGGGTGGCATCGCCGAACGGTGCGGCTGCGGGGGCGGGGGACGGGGTCATGGTCTCTCCTCTTGCGAGGCGAGATGAGGCTTTGCGGGCGCAAGGTCAATGCGAAACGCAGCCGCGCCGGACGGCGGCCGCGTTCACCATTGCGCCAGCGCGCTCCGCTACCGCCGCAGCCTCAGGCCGCGTTCGGCGTCAGCGCGAGCACGGATTCGAAGCCCTCGAATTCCGGCGGGCCGATGTAGTTCACCTTATTGGTGCCGGCGCTCGCATGGGCGGCGCGGAACGCTTCCGAGCGCGTCCAGCCCTCGAAATCCGCCTTCGAGGCCCAATGGGTGTGGGAGGCATAGAGGGTGTAGTCCTCCTTCTGCGGCCCCTTGAGCAGGTTGAAGGCGACGAAACCCGGCACGGTGGCGAGATAGCTGTCGCGCTCGCGCCAGACGCGCTCGAACTCGGCCTCGGACCCCTGCTTCACCTTGAAGCGGTTCATGGCAATGTACATGCGTCTCTCCTCATCCCACCCCGTGCGCCCGGGGACCCGCTTGCGGCGAGGCGAGTGGCGGGCGCGGGTCCTTGCGGCGCCGCCGGGCGGCGGACGTCAGGGTAGGGGAGAAAGCAGCAGCGCGCGCGCATGTCCAGACGACGCCGCGCAAATCAGAATGGCTATAATGAAAGGCTTCCGGATGGTGGGCGCGACAGGGATCGAACCTGTGACCCTCACGATGTCAACGTGATGCTCTCCCGCTGAGCTACGCGCCCATCCGTTGGAAGGAGGCCTCTATATCGGCAAGTTTTAAGCGATGCAAGGCGTGGACGGCGGATATCCCCCGCTCACGCCGCGGCCAGCATTTTTCCGACTTCAAAAACCAGATCGCGCAGGTGAAACGGCTTGGAGAGCACCTTGGCTTCGCGCGGCGCCTCCACATCGGCGTTCAGCGCCACGGCGGCGAAGCCGGTGATGAACATGACCTTGAGATCGGGATCGAGCTCGGTGGCGCGCCGGGCCAGCTCGATGCCATCCATCTCCGGCATGACGATATCGGTCAGCAGCAGTTCGAACGGCTCTTCCCGCATGCGCTCATAGGCGGACCGGCCGTTGTCGAAAGAGGCCACCTGGTAGCCCGCATTCTGCAACGCCTTCACGAGGAAGCGGCGCATGTCATTATCGTCTTCGGCGAGCAGGATCTTCGACACGCCTTCGTCCCCTTGTTACATGTGCTGCGCCGTCGGCGTTCTGGCTGCAGCGTCCATGGCTTGTTTCGCGCATTCGGGTAAATTCGAAGTGAACCTTCTCGCCTCTTCCCAAAACACCGCCGCGCCGGGCATCATAATGCGGGCCGCCGGCTCACCAACCGATCATTTGAGCCCGCGATGACAGCCTGCCTTGCCGATACCATAGATCCGGCCTTCGATATCCTGCTTCCCGAGGCGGTCACGGCGCCGTTCGTGTTCAATTCGCCGCACAGCGGGCGAATCTACCCGCGCGCCTTCATGGAGCAGACGCGGCTCGATTTCGACACTCTGCGCCGTTCGGAAGACAGTTTCGTGGACGAATTGTTCGCGGACGTGGTTTCACGGGGCCTTCCCCTGATGCGGGCGCTGTTTCCGCGCGCGTTCCTGGATCTCAACCGGGAGCCCTACGAACTCGACCCGCGCATGTTCGAAGGCCGCCTTCCGGCATTCGCCAACACCCGTTCGCTGCGGGTCTCGGGCGGGCTCGGCACCATCGCGCGCGTGGTGGGCGAGGCGCAGGATATTTATTTTCGCCGCCTGACGGTGAGCGAGGGCCTTGAGCGCATCGAGACCTTCTACAAGCCCTATCATCAGGCGCTGCGGCGCCTCATCACCCGCACCCATCGCAGTTTCGGGGCGGTGGTGCTGGTGGATTGCCATTCCATGCCCTCTGGTCCAGGCCGGGAGGAAGGCGCCCGCGCCGATATCGTGCTGGGCGACCGCTATGCCACGAGCTGCGCCGGCTTCATCACCGACGCGCTGGAGCTGGAGCTGGCCGGGCGCGGCTATGCGGTGGTGCGCAACAAGCCTTATGCGGGCGGCTACATCACCGAACATTATGGAAATCCGGCGGCCGGCCTGCATGCCGTGCAGATCGAAATCAATCGCGGTCTCTATATGGACGAGGCGAACTATCAGCGCGCCGCAGATTTTTATCGTGTGCGGGCAGACCTTTGCGCCGCGATGGCCGGGGTTGTCGCACGCACGGCGGAGGCACTGACGGGGCCGCGGGCGGCCGCTGCCGAATAAGGCATAAAAAAGGTGCCTTGCGTTTTTCGAATGGCAGATATACGAATTTGCGCACGGGGCGATTTCGTAAAGAGATAGCCCTCGGAGGCCGATTGCCTCGATACAGCCGGCTCAAAAAGAAAGGGGCCGCCCGCAGAGCGAACGGCCCAAGTCTAGGGAGGAAACGCCCAAGGAGGGCAGCGACACAGCGACGCCAATCGCCATGTCGCAATGCAGCAATAGCCCATTGCGGTGCCAAAAATCAAGTGGTCGTTTGTCGCACTCTTGTATACCAGAATAAGTCTTTGTTTAATAAGGCGTTTTGGTCAATTCAGCGGTGCGTAGCGGGCGCATTTTCAAGCGGTGGTAGACAAAATAATCAATTCAACCGGTCCGAAACGGCTCAAATCGGCACAGTGCGGCGCACGCGTGTCATTTGGGCAACAGGTTTTGGGGCGGACAGGGGTGGCCAACCATGCCCTGCGGTTTCAGATTACCAATGATCGGGCGCGGGGGTTTTTGAGCGGGAGTGGCTCGTTCTCGGAGGTTAGCGGTTCGGTACTTCTCACCGAATCGCGCGCCGGGAGAGCGGACTGTCGGAAGAGGGGCGGCATGGCGTGGCGCACACGCCGCGCGCGAGGGGTTAACCCGACCGCGAAATCCAGATCGGGCGCGCCAACGGCCGGATCGAGGACTTGAGATTTAGAGGGGAAGACGGCCGCAAAGGCCGCAAAAGAAAGGGGCCGCTCACGAATATCGGAGCGGCCCAAGTCTAGGGAGGAAACGCCCAAGGAGGGCAGCGGCATCGCAGCAAGCAATACCGCGCCGCATCAATATGGGCTCCTTCCCCATCTGCATCAAGCCGGCTCTCTGCTCATATTTTAAGCGTGCTCAGAAAGTAAACTCTTTAGCATTTCCAATGGCTTGCGATCGTCCGCTCAATGCAGGGGCGACTTTACCAAAGGAAATGCCGTAGAATTCACCGTCCCCTGTGTCCCGGGTCGGCTCTGGCACGGCGCCGATTCTAATCCTTTTGAACCTCGCGGGCGCCCGCATTCGCCGTGCCGACGCGCGCCGTTGGCTTTGCGCCCGTGGGAAACACGCCGGCCGCCGCCTTCTCCTGCGGCGCGAGTTGCTCTAAGCAAGGCGCGCCCCTCGGAGAGCCGCCCATGACCGCCGTCGCCATTGATGCTTTCGTTCATCAGCTCGCAACGGAGTCGGGCCGCGCCATCCTGCCGTTCTTCCGCACCGCAATCGGCGTGGAGGACAAGAGCGGCGGAACGGCCTTCGATCCGGTGACCGAGGCCGACCGCGCCGCCGAGCAGGTGATGCGCCGCCTGATCAACGCGCATTTTCCCGGCCACGGCATCATCGGCGAGGAATTCGCCAACGAGCGCACCGACGCTGCTTATGTGTGGGCGCTCGATCCCATCGACGGCACGAAATCCTTCATCGCCGGCCTGCCGGCCTGGGGCACGCTGATCGGCCTGCTCAAGCACGGCAAGCCCGTGTACGGCATGATGCACCAGCCCTTCATCCAGGAGCGCTTCTTCGGCGACGGGGCGTCTGCCCATTACCAGGGCCCGGCGGGCGCGCGGGTGCTCACGGCGCGTGATTGCCAGCGGCTGGAAGACGCCGTGTTGTTCACCACCAGTCCCCGCCTGATGAACGGCGCCGATCGTACGGCCTTCGAACGCGTGGAGGAGAAGGTCCGCCTCTCGCGCTATGGCGGCGATTGCTATGCCTATTGCATGGTCGCCGCCGGCTTGGTGGACCTGGTGATCGAAACCGGCCTCCAGGACCATGACGTGATCGCCCTGGTGCCGATCATCGAAGGCGCCGGCGGCATCGTGACCAGCTGGGAAGGCGGCTCGCCGGTCGCGGGGGGGCGTGTGGTGGCGGCCGGCAGCGCGGCGGTTCACGCCCAGGCGCTCGCCGTTCTCAACGGTTGAAGCCCTTCAATAGGGCGCGCTACCGGGGATGAAGGCGTCGAACGCGGCCCAGAACTGGGCGCGGAAGATGTCGCGCTCCATCAGGATCTCATGCCGGCTTGCCGGCACCACCACCTGCGCGCCGGCGATGAGCCGCGCCGCCAGATGCTCGACGGCGGTGTTGGAGACGATCGAATCCGCCCCCGCCGCGACGATCAGGAGCGGCTGGCGGATGCGGCGCACGGTTTCCGGCGCCATCAGGTGCGCCATCGTCTCATAAGCGGCATTCATCCATCCGATGGTCGGCGCGCCGAGGCCGAGCTGGGGATGGGCCTCCACAATCTCCGCCGCGCGGGCATAGCGCTTGGGATCGGACGTCACGGGGTTGCGAGCGAACGGGCCGGAGGTGGTGGCGCGGCTCCCGCCGCCGGGCACGAAGGCGCGGGAGAAGCCCATGTGCGCCAGCAGCCGCGCCGCCGGCTGCAGCACCGAGGAAAACCGCACCAGCTGCAATTCCACCATCGGGGCGGTGATCACCGCCCGATCGAACCAGCGGTGCCCGGCGAGGACGGTTTCCAGGAAGATGGCCCCGCCCATGGAATGGGCCAGGGCGAAATGGGGCGCCGGGCAATCGGGCAGAACCACGTCCCGCACGACCGCCGCCAGATCGCGTTGATACTCGGCGAAGCTCGCCACATGGCCCTTACGCGGGTTGCGCAGCAGGCGTTCCGAGCCGCCCTGTCCGCGCCAGTCGAGAATCGCCACGGCAAAGCCCCGCGCGCGCAGCTCGCGCACCACCTCGAAATATTTCTCGATGAATTCCGTGCGGCCGGAGAAAATCGTCACGGTGCCGCGCCGCTGGGTTCCCTCCAGCGGCAACCAGCGGGCGAAGCGGATGCGGACGGCGTCCTCGCTGGTCACATGGCCGCTCACGGCGCCTTCGGGGACCGGATTTGATGCTGTCGGGTAGAGGGTCATGACGCGCGCCGGCCCGAGAAACTGCACAGATGCGGGAGGCCGGGCTTCGCCTTCTCCTGGCGGAAAAGGCGGATCGAACCGGCGTCTCAGTGCGATACACGCTCAGGCGCCGCGCGACAACGCATGCTCAATAGCGCTTGTCGCCAAAGCCGATCACCACCACGCCGCTGATTTCGCCGGTGGTCGCATCAACCACCAGGCGGACCCGTTCCCGCCGGGGGCCGGTGGCTTCGCAAATCACGTTGCCGCCTTTCTGGTGGACATCGGTGAAGTGGGAAAAGCCGCGCGCCCTCAGGCTCTCCAGCAGCGCGGCGAGATTGGCCGGCGGCTTTTTGTGAGGGACGGGCCCGAGATAGGGCGCATAGGCCGGCGCCGTCGTGGCGATGCCGACCGTCGAGCCGTCGCGAAACGGAGCGCCCAGGCTGAGCCCCACAACCTGTGCCTGCGCCGGCCCCGCGAGCAGCGCGCCCATCAACAGCGCGGCGGCCATGCCGGGGGCAATAGGATGCCACATCCGCATATCTCCCGCAGAGAGTGCGTGATTAAGGCCGGCGCCCCATTCCGACGTTCCGATTATAGACTGATTGGGTGAATGCGCGCCAACGCCGCTGTTCAGGCACTGTTCATCTGCGCACGTTTCGCGTGCGGTGCGCGGGCCCTCTTGACGGCGAAAATACGCCTTCCCACATGATTTGCAGCGCCGGTCATCACGACGGCGCGTTCATCGGACCCGGCTTCGGCGGGTCCTGCATGTCGCTTGAGGAGGATATGCTATGCGTCTTGATCTTTCCCCCCTGTATCGCAACACCGTCGGCTTCGACCGCGTGTTTTCGCTTCTGGACGCCGCCGGCGGCGTCGAGGCAGCGCCTACTTATCCGCCGTACAATATCGAGCGGACGGGCGAGAATGCGTATCGCATCACGGTCGCGGTTGCCGGCTTCACCCCGGCTGAACTGTCGATCGAGGTGAACGAGAATGTGCTCACCCTGCGCGGCGAAAAAGCTGCCGAGCCGGAGGCGGAAGGTGCGCAGGTGCTGTATCGCGGCATCGCGGCCCGCGCGTTCGCGCGCCGCTTCCAGCTGGCCGACCATGTGGAAGTAAAGGGCGCGAGCCTGGAGAATGGCCTGTTGCACGTTGAGCTGGTGCGCAACATTCCCGAGGCGAAGAAGCCCCGGACCATTGCCATCACCTCCGGCACGCCCAACCAGGTGCTCGAAGCCAAGGCGGCCTGATCGCTTCGGCGTGGGCTTAGGCGCTCCGGCGACAGCCGGGGCGCTTGCGCGTTTCCCCCGTCGCGGACTGAGGCGCGCCATTCCCTTGTTCGGCGTTCCTCTCCGCGGCGGGCGTAAGCTGCGCGAAAAGGTGCCTCAGACGGCGTGCCCCACGGCACGCCGTTTTGTCATGGCGGGGGGGCCTGCACGGGATTGCGGTCATCCACCGGCGGCGACGGCGCAGCGGCCGCGGCCGCGGCCGCTGCCGTGCCGGGAGGCCAGGAATAATCGTCCGCGCGCCCGGGCACCACCGGCATGGGCGTGCCTTCCAGCAAAGCGCGCGCGGCTTCGTTCGGCTGAAGCTTCACCGCGATGGGAGCGACCGCCGATGACGGTCCACCCGCCAGGGTGCTGGCGCCACGCGCGATGTCGCTGAGCGAGAGCGGCCCGGATCGTCCATCCGCGCCCTGGGGCTCCTCGATTCGCGGTGCTTCGGAGAGGAAGCGCGTCAGGTCCTTCTGGGTGAAGAAAGCAAGCTTGCGCGCACCGGCGCGGGTGAACCTGATTCCGTCATTGAACCTCAGGCGTCGGCGCTGCCCGTCCACCGCCGCGCCGGAAGCGGCATATTTTCCGTCGTCATCCACAAACCCGTCCCATACCGGCGCGAACACCACGCCGGCGCGCACGGCCTGTGCCCGCAGCACGTCGTTCAGCTTCTCGTAATCAGCGAACACGGTGGGATTCTGCACCGGCGCGAGGCCGACGAGGATGATGTTTCCCGTACGTGCGCGCAGCGAGCCGAGCACATCGGCGACGCGCTTGGCATAGAGTTCCTGCCAGCGATCGCTCAGCGGCTCCACCTTGGTGTCGCCATCGGCAATCGGCTGGAGGTCGTTGGCGCCCAGGGCAAGGACCACGCCGTTCGGTCGCGCGGCGCCGATGGCCTCCGGGCCTCGCGTCAGCCAATCGGTGCCGCCGGGCGCGGTGGGCGCGAGAAACCCGCTTTCATCGTCGGTCACGCCAATCACGGCGGGGCTGCTGCGGTCGGTGACATAGGCATCCGCCAAGCCTTGGGCGAGCTGGGCGGCGGTCCGGTCGCCAAGAACGAGCACGAATTTCGTCGGCGGCTGCTTCTTGCCCTCCACCGCATCGGCGAGCGAGGCGTGCACCACCCCCTCCGGCTCCGGCGGAGGAGCGACCCGCTTGGGAGCGGGGGGCTGGACGGGCACGGCTTGGCGCGGCGGAGCAAACCATCCGCCAAACAGATTGAACGGCTGGGCGCCTCCGGCGCCGGGGACCACGCCGGGCGGGCGCAGATCCTGCGCAAATGCGGCGGACGAGAGGGACAGAAACGCGAGCGCGAGCAGCGCGATTGCCGCAAATGGAAAATGCAGGCGGGCGCGCCCGTTCCCGACGCGGCCGAGGAGCCCAAGGCCGAGCGAAAGCGCGAAAAGCGGCTGCGAGCGTTTCATGTCTCAGCTTTGACGCAGGAGGGCGGCTGTTTCAAGACCGCGTCGGCGGTGCGGGGCGCACGGCGCGTACCCGGTACCAACAAAAAGGCCGCCTCGGAGAGGCGGCCGATTGTGCTTGCGAAGGCTTAGGTTTGTCTGCGGGCGAGGCCCGCGATCAGGCGCCAGAAGCTCAGTTGAGCTTGGCCTTCACATCCGAAATAGCGCTGCCGATGAGGCGCTCGGCCAGGTTTCCGGTGACGCTGCCGGTCAGCAGATGCTCGGCGGCCTTCACCGCGGCGTCGGCGGCGAAGGCCTTCACGTCGGCCACGGCCTGGCTTTCCGCCTGGGCAATCTTCTCTTCCGCCATGCGGGTGCGGCGGGCGATGAAATCTTCCAGCTTGGCCTTGGTCTCGGCGGCGAGGCGCTCGGCTTCGGCTTTGGCTGCGGTGACGATGGATTCGGCTTCGGCCTCGGCCTCGCGCTGCTTGCGCTTATATTCGGCCACCAGCTTCTGGGCTTCTTCCTTCAGGCGCCGGGCTTCGTCCAGCTCGGCGGCGATGCGGGTGCCGCGGCTGTCGAGCGCGCCCGCGATGCTGCGATGGACACCGGCATACAGCAGGATCGCCACGAAAACGACGAAGGCAATGGCGACCCAAAGCTCCGCGAGTTGCATCTCGTTCATGGCAGTCCTCGATCGCCCGTCGTCTCGATTTCAATTCCCCGAGGTGCCTGGCGCACCACGGGGGCTCTGCTGGGTCGCTGGGTTCAGGCGGCCTTGCGGCTGAGCACCTGATCCACCGCGCTTTCAATGTCCTGCTGGGCGGGCGTGGTGCCGACCAGGGTGTTCACGATGGTCTGCGCCGTGTCCACGGCGATGCCGCGCACATGGGAGAGAGCATTGGTCTTGGTGGTGGAGATGCGCGCCTCGGCCTCTTCGAGCTTCACCGTCAGCGCCGCTTCCAGGCTCTTGCGGTTGGTCTCGGTCTCGGCATTGAGGCGGTTGCGGGCCTCGCCAGCAATGGCATTGGCCTTGCTGCGCGCTTCCGTCAGCGCCTTTTCGTAGGCGATCTGCGCGGCTTCGCTTTCGGCGCGCCGCTGGGATGCCTCAGCCAGATCGCGGGCGATCCGGTCATGACGTTCCTCCAGGATCCGGCCGATCCGGGGCAAGGTGACCCGGCTCATGAGGAGATAGAGAACGCCGAAGCTCACGGCCAGCCATGCCAGCTGCGAGCCGAAGGTCGCGGGGTTGAACGGCGGGAAGCCGCCCTTGTGTTCGCCGCTGTGTGCCGCTTCGCCGACGACCTCGGCCACATGGGCGCCGGTGGACGCGCCATGATCCTGCTGCGCGACGACAGCTCCGGCCGGGCCGGACGAAGGTTTTGCGCTGTCCGATGCCACCGCCGGAGCCGCCGCGAGGGCCAGTCCCATCAGTGCGGCTGCAACAGTCAGCTTCCATGTCTTGGTCATGGCTCGCCCGCCCGTTTCTTGTCCATCAGGCTCCGGGCGAAGGCCCGAAGCCGCATTTCTCTCGTGCGCGGATCAGGCGACGAAGAGCAGAACCAGCGCGACGACCAGCGAGAAGATGCCGAGACCTTCCGCGAGCGCGGCGCCGATGAAGGCGCGGGCAAACTGGCCGTCGGCGGCCGAGGGGTTACGCAGGGCGCCGGAGAGGAAGTTTCCGAAGATGTTACCGACGCCAATGCCGGCCAGGCCCATGCCCAGGCAGGCGATACCGGCGCCCAGGAACTTTGCAGCATCCGCTTCCATTGTTCTGCTCCTTGAAAAACACGCTTGGGTGGTATTGGGGTTGCGATGGCGGTCCGGGTCAGTGCCCGGGGTGGACCGCATCGTTGAGATAGATCGAGGTGAGAACCGCAAACACATAGGCCTGCAGCACCGCGACCAGAAGCTCGAGCGCGGTGAGCGCCACGATCATGAAGAAGGGCAACGTCGCGCCGAACATGCCGGCAATGCCCGCCGAGGACAGGCCGACGACGAAGAAGGCGAACACCTTCAGCGCGATATGGCCGGCCAGCATGTTGGCGAACAGACGCAGCGACAGGCTGATGGGGCGCGAGAGGAACGACACCACCTCGATCAACACGACGAACGGGAGCAGGAAGCTCGGTACGCCCGACGGCACGAACAGGTGCAGGAAGTGGGTGCCGTGGCGCCAGAAGCCGTAGATCACCACGGTGCCGATCACCAGCAGCGCGAGGGCAGCCGTCACGATGATATGGGCGGTGATGGTGAAGGTGTAGGGCACGAGGCCGATAACATTGGCCACGAACACGAACATGAAGAGCGAGAACACCAGCGGGAAGAACACCATGCCTTCGTTGCCGGCTGAGTCTCGAACCATCTTGGCGATGAATTCGTAACTCATCTCCGCCACCGACTGCATGCGGCCCGGCACCAGGGTGCGGCCACGCGTGGCGAAGGTGAGGAACAGGAAGATCGCCCCGACGATCCCGATCATGAAGGCGGAGGCGTTGGTGAAGGAGAACGAGACGCCGCTGACCCTCAGCAGGTCCGCGTAACGTTGCACTTCAAACTGGTGGATCGGATCAATGTTCATCCGACTCGCCTCTGTCTCAAGCGGCTCGCGAGAGCCGTGCCAAACCAACGGCTTGCGCCGCGAAAAAGGATGCGACCCCTCGGGCTCACGCCTTCGGGCCGCTTTTTTTGCCGGTCTCGCCCGCCGCCCGCAGCATGTTCATCACGCCGGCGCCGAAACCAACCAAAGTGAAAACAAGCATTCCCCAGGGCGCCACGTCGAAGACGGTGTCGATGCCCCAGCCAATGAGTGCCCCCACCAGAACCCCGGCAACGAACTCCGATCCCAAACGGAAGGCCATGGCCATTCCAGAGGATGTGGACGTATCGTTCCGTGAACCCGCCGGCTGCGATTGGTCTTTCGGCCGAGCCTTGTCAAGCGCGGCATTGAGCCGCTGAAGACGCTCGGAGAGGGCGGAATCCGCCTCTTCGTTCGCCTGCTTTCCAGGTCGTCCGTCAGGTGTCCGATGATCGGAGCCCGAACCCTCCGGCATGCTGAAAACTCCGGCTTCGAATGAAGATGGATCCGACGATCTCAGCACCGAAACCGCGCCGCACCATAGTTGCGCCAAAATGGGGTGTCAAGGCGAAGGTGGCTACATATAACTAATTGAAATATATATAAAAAATGCGTTGTGCGACATCGTGGCCGACACGTTTAACTCACCTCGCGTAACCTCTCGGCCGCCTGGAGATCCACCGAAACGAGCCGGGAAACGCCGCGCTCCGCCATTGTGACCCCGAACAAACGATCCATATGCGCCATCGAAATGGGATTATGGGTGATGACGAGAAAACGCGTGTCGGTCAGGCGCGTCATTTCGTCCATCAGCGCGCAGAATCGCTCCACATTGGCATCGTCGAGGGGCGCGTCCACCTCGTCGAGCACGCAGATCGGCGCGGGATTCGTCAGGAACACGGCGAAGATCAGCGCCATGGCGGTCAGCGCCTGCTCGCCGCCCGAGAGCAGGGAGAGCGTCTGCGGCTTCTTGCCGGGCGGCTTGGCAATGATGTCCAGCCCGGCTTCCAGCGGGTCTTCAGCGTCGGTCAGCACCAATTGTGCCTCGCCGCCGCCGAACAGCGTGTCGAACAATTTGCGGAAATGGCCGTCGACCACCGTGAACGACGCCTGCAGGCGTTCGCGCGCCTCGCGGTTCAGGCTCTGGATGCCGGCGCGCAGGCGCTTGATGGCCTCGATCAGATCGTCGCGTTCGCCGGCGAGATTGCCATGCTGGCCCTCCGCCTCCTGAAGCTCCAGTTCGGCGCGCAAATTCACCGCGCCGAGCCGTTCGCGGTCGCGCCGCGCCCGCTCCAGCGCGGCCTCGATGGCGCCAAGCTCCGGCAAGGGTGCGCCGGGCTCCAGCCCGGATTGCACGCGCGCGGTCTCGGGCGGGCCTTCGAGCGCGTCGGCGATCTCCCGCATGAGGTCGTCGCGGCGCTGGCGCAGGGCGTCAAGCCGCGCCTCGGCGCGGGCGTTCTCCTCGCGCGCGGCAGACATGGCCTCCAGCGTGTCGCGGGCGGCGCGGTCGGCGGCCGCCTGAGCTGCCTCGCCCGCCACCAGGCGATCGGCCGCGGCGCGGCGGGCGGCTTCGGCTTTCTCCAACTCGCTCATGAGGATGCGGCGCTGACGGCCGAGCTCGGCCGGGGCTTCCTCGGTATCCTCCAGGGCTGCCTGCGCCTCCGCGCGCCGGGCCTCCAAAGCGGCGATGCGCTCCCCGGCGCCGCCGGCGCGCTGGTTCCAGGAGCGCTCCTCGGCGGCGATCGCTTCAAGCCGCCGCACGCGGGCGGAGCGCTCCCGCAGCAATGCCGCATGGGCGGCGCGGGCTTCGGCCAGCGCGGCGCGCCCCTGAGCCGCCTGGGCGCGGGCCTGGGCGAGGGCGGCTTCCACCAAGGCGGGCGAATCGAGGGCGGCAAGCTCCGATTCGGCCCGGCGCTGGGCGTCTTCGGCTTCCGCGCGGGCGGCGGCGATTCGGGTCCGGGCTTCTCCGAGAGCCGAGAGGCGCGCCATGTGCTGGGCGGCCTTGCGCTCGGCGGCAGCTTCCGCCTCGCGTGCCAGATCGGCGGCGCGCTGGGCCGTGCGCCGTGCTTCGCGGGCCTGGGCTTCCTGGGCCGCCGCGGATTTGAGGCGGGTTTCCTGGGCCGCGAGCGCCGCGCGCGCGGCATCGAGGGCGGCGCGTGCCTCCTCCACCTCGGCATGCAGGTCGGCCAGGCGGTTGCGCTCGGCGAGCCGGCGGGCGGCGGCGGTGGGCGCGTCGGCGGCGGCGAGTACGCCGTCCCAGCGCCACAGGTCCCCCTCGCGCGAGACCAGCCGCTGTCCGGGCTTGAGCCTCTTCTGAAGCCGTGCCCCGTCCGCGCGCGGAACGATGCCCACCTGGGCGAGGCGCCGGGCGAGGGCGGGGGCGCCGCGCACATGGGCGGCAAGCGATTCGGCCTCGGGCGGCAGGGCGGAGTCGAGCGCGTCGAAATCGGCGCCGGCCCAGCGCGCCGGAGCATCCGCGGCCACCGGCAGGTCGAGATCGTCGCCAAGGGCCGCGCCGAGGGCGATTTCATAGCCCTTGTCCACATGCAGCAGGTCGGCGACGGGGGGAAAGCGGGCGTCGGAGGCCTGCAGCAGCTTTTCCAGCGTGCGCGCTTCGGCATCGAGCCGTCCGAAGGCACGCTCCGCATCGGCGGCGCCGGGGCGCAAGGCTTCCAAGGCGCGCCGTGCGTCGGCCTGCTCTGCCTCGGCTTCGAGTGCGGATTCTTCCGCCGCCTCCAGGCGCTCGCGGGCGATCAATGCGTCCTCGCGGCGGGCGTCCAGCATATCGGCGCCGGATTCCTTCATCAGCCGCTGCTCCTCCGCATCCACCGAGGCGCGCTCGGCGGCATTGCGCAGGAGGCGCGCGCGGATATCGCGCAAGTTGGTATCCAGTGCGGTGCGGCGGGCGCCGAGATCGGCGAAGCTGGCGGTCTGCGCCTCCAGCATCTCCTCGGCCTCGGCGAGGCGGGCTTCGGCCTCCGCCAAGGCTTCGGCAGCCTCGCTTTCCTGCATCGCCGCGTCGGCCTGCGCGTCGGCGAGCTCGGCGGCTTCTTCCGCGAGGCGGGCGAGCACGCCGGAGGCATCGGCCGACAGCGCGTCCTCACGCACCATGTCCTGCGTCAATTGAGCAAGGCGGCGCTCCAGATCCTGCCGGCGGGCGGCGATGCGGCTTTCTTCCTTGTCCAGTTCGCCGAGCGCGAGGGTCAGGCGCTGGAGCGCGGCGGCGGCCTCCACATCGGCCTGGCGCAGGGGCGGCAATTCGTGGGCGGCGATGGCCTGGAGGCGGGCGGCTTCCGCCTGGGCGCGGGTGCGCTCGGCGCTTTCGCGCACCGCGGCTTCCTGCGCGCGCTCGCCCTCGGCAAGGGTGCGCACAACCTCGCTCCAGCGCAGCCAGAACAAGGTCGCCTCATTGCGGCGGATTTCCTCGGCCACCGCGCGATAGCGGACCGCCTGCTTGGCCTGCCGGCGCAAGCTCTCCACCTGGGCCGACATCTGGGTGATGACATCGTCCAGCCGCAGCAGATTCTGCTCGGCCGCCTTCAGGCGCACCTCCGCCTCGTGACGGCGCGCGTGCAGGCCGGCGACGCCGGCCGCCTCCTCCAGGATACGCCGCCGGGCGGCGGGCTTGGCGCCGACGATCTCGCCGATCTGTCCCTGACGCACCAGGGCCGGCGAGCGGGCGCCGGTGGAGGCGTCGGCGAACAACAAATGCACGTCGCGGGCGCGCACGTCGCGGCCGTTGATTCGGTAATGCGAGCCCTGGCCGCGGTCGATCTTGCGCACCACTTCCAGATGGTCGGCATCGTTGAAGCCGGCGGGCGCCGTGCGGTCGCTATTGTCGAGATGCAGCACCACTTCGGCGGTGTTGCGCGCCGGCCGCCCCGTGGTGCCGGCGAAAATGACGTCGTCCATGTCATTGGCGCGAAACGCCTTGTGCGAGCTTTCGCCCATCACCCAGCGCATCGCCTCGACCAGATTGGACTTGCCGCAGCCGTTCGGCCCCACCACCCCGGTGAGGCCGGGCTCGATCAGCATGTCGGAGGGCTCGACGAAGGTTTTGAAACCGACGAGCCGCAGGCGGGTGAATTTCATTATGCGGCGGTTTTGCCAATCCCCGTGGCCTTGGTCAAACAGCGTGCCCGTCGCACGCGCCAAGGGCAAGGCGCGCCGCACCCGGCCGGGCTTGCAATCGCGATGATCCACAGCCTGCAGGTGCGTGCACAGGCGTGCTCCTGCCGTTGGGGACGGGCGGCGGGCGATTTGGCGCCCGCAAGCATGGCGGCGCGCGGGATTTGCGGCTAGAAGCTCAGCGGATGAGATTGCGTCGCGCCCCGGAACGCCCATCTAAGGGCGGAGCGAGACCCAAAAGAGTTTTCGAAGGACAGGCCCATGCTGTTCAATCAAGCAGGCGCAGCCAATGATGCGGCTGCTGGCGCTCTCGGCGCCGGCGACGATCTGGTCACCGAGACGACCACCCAGACCTTCATGGCGGACGTGATCGAGGAGTCCAAGCGCCGCCCGGTGCTGGTGGATTTCTGGGCGCCATGGTGCGGCCCCTGCAAGACCCTTGGCCCGATCATCGAGAAATCGGTGAAGGCCACCAAGGGCAAGGTCAAGCTGGTCAAGATGAATATCGACGACCATCCGGCGGTTGCCGGAAAGCTTGGCATCAAGTCCATTCCCACCGTCTATGCCTTCGTCAACGGCCAGCCGGTCGACGGCTTCATGGGCGCGCTGCCGGAAGGCCAGGTGAAGTCCTTCATCGAGCGGCTGCTGGGTGGGGCACTGAACCCGGACGCCGCCGAACTGCTCGCTGCCGGCGAGGCCGCATTGGCGGAGGGCGATGCGGCGGGCGCGGCGGAAGTGTTCGCCCATATCCTGTCGGAAGATCCGGAAAACCTGAAGGCACTCGGCGGTTTCGTGCGCGCGCAGGTGCTGGCCGGCGCCCTGGAAGAGGCGAAGGAAACGCTCGCGAGCATTCCCGCCGCCAAGCAGAGCGACAGCGCCATCACCGCCGCGCGGGCGGCGCTCGATCTGGCGGAGCAGGCCGCAGCGCTGGGCGATGCCGCCCCGCTCGAAGCCAAGGTCAATGCCGATCCCACCGACCATCAGGCCCGGTTCGACCTTGCGGTCGCGCTCAATGCCAAGGGCCTGCGCGATCAGGCGCTCGCCCATCTGCTGGAAATCGTCAAACGCGACCGCGCCTGGAACGAGGATGGGGCGCGCAAGCAATTGGTGCAATTCTTCGAGGCCTGGGGACCGACCGATCCGTCGACCGTCACCGGCCGCAAGAAGCTTTCCGCGATTTTGTTCGCTTAAGGGACGCGCGTGGCCAAGCATCGCTCCTATCATGCGCCGGCGGACCTGCCGGCAACCTTGCCGGTGTTCCCGCTCGCGGGAGCCTTGCTGCTGCCACGTGCCGAACTGCCGCTCAATATCTTCGAGCCGCGCTATCTTGAGATGATCGACGATGCGCTCGCGGGCGAGCGCCTGATCGCCATGGTCCAGCCGGACGAGAGCAAGCCCGAGGGGGCGCACGGGCCGATGCTGTTCCAGGTCGGCTGCATCGGGCGCATCACCCAGTTCAGCGAGACCGGTGACGGGCGCTATCTCATCACCTTGTCGGGCATCTGCCGCTTCAAGGTGGGCGCCGATCTCGATGTCGCCACGCCCTACCGGCAGATCGCCATCGACGCGCATTCTTACGCGCACGATTTCCAGGAGAGCGCGGGCGAGGACGAGGTGGACCGCACGGCGCTCCTCGCGGCGCTGGCCGCGTTTCTGGAAGCGAACCAGCTGGAAGCCGATTGGGACGGCATCCAGCAGGCCGGTACGGAAACTCTGGTCAACGCGCTTTCCGTGATGTCGCCTTATGGCGCGCTGGAAAAACAGGCACTGCTGGAAGCGCAGGACCTCAAGGCGCGGGCCGAAATGCTGGTCGCCATCACCCAGATGATGCTGGCGCGCATGCCGGGAGACGGCGAGGCACCGCTCCAGTAAGCGGTGCGGGTCGCCGTCCGGCTAGGGTTCCACCGCGAAGCGCAGCCGCCCGGCGGGGGCGAGGGTGTCGAGATCGAAGGTGCGCACCTCGACCGCGCCGCCCACGTCCAGCGTCACCACCAAAAGCTTGTCGGCCACCGCCGTGGAGACGATGCGCGCGCCTTTCGGCAGGGCGGCGGTGATATCGCTGGCCTTCTGGCCCTTGGCGCGCAACATGCGATAGCCGATCACGCCAAAGACGGAGGCGACCCCGAGCATCATGATGAGGCCGGACACCAGCGAAAAGCGCCGCACTTTTTTCAGCACGCGCTCCTGGGCGGGTGAGAGTTCCTCTTGAGGTTCGGGATCGGGTGAAGTGAAAACCATGAACAAGCCTGACTGGGTGGATGAAGACGCCGTTCTCGAGGTGCTGGACGAGGCTTCCGAAGGCGAGATCGACCATGAGGTCGTCGTGCCTTTGGAAGACGCGAACGCGCGCATCGACCGCGTGCTCGCCGCCCGGCTCGACGGGCTGAGCCGGACCCGCATCCAGCGCCTGGTGGCGGAGGGGCGCGTGACCAACGGCGGGCGAGTGGTAGGAGACGTTTCCGAGCGGGTCAATGCCGACGACGTCCTGCGCCTGCGCGTTCCGGCCCCCGAACCCGCCGAACCCGTGCCCGAGGCGATGGATCTCTCCATCGCCTATGAGGATGATCATCTGATCGTGGTGGACAAGCCGGCGGGGCTGGTCGTGCATCCGGCGCCCGGCCATTGGTCCGGCACGCTGGTGAACGGCCTGCTGCACCATTGTGGCGCCAGCCTCTCGGGCATCGGCGGGGTGCGCCGGCCCGGCATCGTGCATCGGCTGGACAAGGACACCTCCGGCCTGCTGGTGGTGGCGAAGACCGACGCCGCCCACGCGGCGCTTTCCGCCCAGTTCGCCGACCACGGACGCACCGGCCCGCTGGATCGCGCCTATCTTGCCTTTGTCTGGGGCGTCCCCGCCCAGCGCGGCACGGTCAACGCTCCGATCGACCGCCATCCCTCCAGCCGCCAGAAAATGGCGGTGCGCACGGGCGGACGCGAGGCGGTGACCCATTGGGACGTGCTGGAAACCTTCCTTGATACCGCAGGGTCTCCGGTGGCGAGCCTGGTGGAATGCCAACTGGAGACCGGGCGCACCCACCAGATCCGCGTCCACATGGCCCATGTCGGTCACCCGCTGCTGGGCGACGAGGTCTATGGCCAGGGTTTCCGCACGAAGGCGGCGCGGATTGCGCCGGACGCACGCGCCGCGCTGCTCGCCCTCGACCGGCAGGCGCTGCACGCCACACGGCTTGGATTCGCCCACCCTGTCGGCGGGAAGACGCTGACCTTCGACAGCCCGCTTCCATCCGAATTGGCACTGCTTCTGGAGAAGCTCTCGGCGTCGTGACGGGATCGAAGCTAGCCCTGGCGCGTTAGACCCTATATGGTTCGCGGTTGCGGTCGGCGAAAGCGGCCGCGCATGTGGTCGCTTGCGCTTGAGGGCCACGACATCAAGGAGGCCGCCTATGGCCCGGTCACAACACGTGCCCATTCCCTCGGCTGAGGGGGGGCTGACACGCTATCTCGAAGAAATCCGCCGGTTCCCCATGCTGGAGCCGCAGCAGGAATACATGCTTGCCAAAAGCTGGCGCGAGCATGGAGATCGCGATGCCGCCCACAAGCTGGTGACCAGCCATCTGCGCCTCGTGGCGAAGATCGCCATGGGCTACCGGGGCTATGGCCTGCCCATATCCGAAGTGATTTCCGAAGGCAATGTCGGCCTCATGCAGGCGGTGAAGCGGTTCGAGCCCGAAAAGGGCTTCCGCCTCGCCACCTATGCCATGTGGTGGATCCGCGCCTCGATCCAGGAATATATCCTGCGCTCGTGGAGCCTCGTGAAGATGGGCACCACGGCCGCGCAGAAGAAGCTGTTCTTCAACCTGCGCAAGGCCAAGAGCCAGATTTCCGCCCTGGAAGAGGGCGATCTGCGTCCCGATCAGGTGAAGCACATCGCCACCAAGCTCGGCGTCACCGAGCAGGACGTGGTGGACATGAACCGCCGCCTCTCGGGCGATGCCTCCCTCAACGCACCGCTGCGCGAGGAAGGGGAGGGCGGAGGCGAATGGCAGGACTGGCTGGTGGACGACCACCTGGACCAGGAAAGCGTGTTCGCCGAGAGCGAGGAGATGGAGAACCGCCGCGGCGCTCTCGCCGGCGCGCTGAGCGTGCTCAATGAGCGCGAGCGGCGCATCTTCGAGGCCCGGCGTCTCTCCGAGGACCCGGTGACCCTGGAAGAACTCGCCGCCGAGTTCGGTGTGTCGCGCGAGCGTGTGCGGCAAATCGAGGTGCGGGCCTTTGAGAAGGTGCAGAAGGCGGTGGTGGATCGTGTCCGCGCGCTGGAAGAACCCGAGGTCGAGAATGCCTGAGGCCGAGCACGCCTGAGGGCGTCCGGCAGCGGCACGCCGCGACTGAGATTTTATCGCGATGGCCGGGCTTGCCCGGCCATCGTCGTTTCGGCGTTGCGTCCGGGGCCCGAGTTGCCGCGCCACGTCCGCCATCCCTTAACCTGATCTCAACCCGTCGCAGCGCATCATGCCCCCATGACGCGCGGCGTATTCAGGTATCTCGTAGCCCCGCTCGTCTGCGTGGGGCTCCTGTCGGGCTGTCGTTTCGATCTGTTCGACCGACGGGAGCCCTGGCGCGCCGAGGCAGAAGAGAAGTGCATCGCCGAAAAGGGCGCGGTGGCATCTCCCTTCCTTGAGCCCATGTCGGAAATCGACGGCGCGGGCGCCTGCGGCATGGATCACCCGTTCCGCGTGTCCGGCCTCGAGGACGGCGCGGTCTCCGTGGAGCCCAAGGCGACGCTCGCCTGTCCCATGATCCGCGATCTCAATTTATGGCTTGCCGAAGTGGTGCAGCCCGCGGCGACGGCCTGGTTGGGCCAGCCGGTGGTGGGCATCCGGCAGATGTCGTCTTATTCCTGCCGCGGCATGAACGGCCAGGTGGGCGCCAAGATTTCCGAGCATGCGTTCGGCAATGCGCTGGATGTCGGCGCCTTCGTGTTCGCCGATGGGCGCGAAATCACGGTCAAGAACGGCTGGAAGGGGCCGCAGGAGGCGCGCGGCTTCCTGCTCCAGGTGCAGGCGGGCGCGTGCGAGGTGTTCACCACCGTCCTGGCGCCCGGCTCGAACGTGTTCCATTACGACCATATCCATGTGGACCTGATGCGGCGCAACAATCCGCGCCTGATCTGCAAGCCCGCGCCCCGGCCCATGGCACCGCCGCCGCTGATGGTTTCGGCGCCGCAACCCTCAGTGCAATTCGGCGGGCGCTCGGAAGGCCAGCCCCTGGGCGCGCCGGCGCCCCAATTCCCGCAGGGTGCGCGCGTCCCCGGCGAGCCGATGAGCATCGCGCCGCCCGGCCAGCCGCCGCTGCCGGAACGCGCGCCGCCGGGCTACAGCCAATCTCAGCCCGCCGGCTACGGGCGCGCACCGGCCTATGGCCAGCAGCCATATGGCGCGCCGCCGCCGGGCTATCCGCCGTCCGGCGATCCGGTGCAGCGCGTGCAGCCTCCGGGCGGGGTCTATCAGCCGAATTCGCTGCGGCCGCTCGGCCCCATGTCGTACGGGCCGGCGGGGGCCGGCGATCCGCAGGTGACCGGGTCGATTGCGAACCGCAAATATTATTCCCCCACTTTGCCGCAGGCCTCCACCATCCCACTGCCCCAGGCACGCCCGGGCGAGGATTGATCAGGACCCCGCACTGCGGGAACGAGGCACCCGGCGCGAACGCCGGGTGCCGGGTCGTCAGTGGATGACCATCGCGGTGAACGGCCACACATAGGCCTGCAGCATCACGAAGCAGCCGACGAGGCAGGCCAGCGCGATCGAGTGCCAGAACACAAACCGCAGGATCGTGCCTTCATGACCGAACCAATTGGTGGCGGTTGAGGCCACCACGATGGATTGCGCGTCGATCATCTTGCCCATGACGCCGCCGGAGGAATTGGCGGCGCCCATCAGGATGGGACTGAGGCCCAATTGCTCGGCGGTGATCTTCTGCAAGCCGCCGAACAGGACGTTGGAGGCGGTGTCCGATCCCGTCAGCGCGACGCCGAGCCAGCCGAGCAAGGTGCCGAAGAAGGGATAGAGGAAACCCGCATGGGCAAAGGCCAGGCCGAGCGTCGCGTCCAGGCCCGAATAGCGGGTCAGGGTGCCGATGGCGAGCATGGCGGCGATGGTGAGCAGAGACTTGCGCACCACCCAGATGGTCTCGGCATAGGCCATCACCATCCGCACCGGCGAGAACTTCATGAAGGCGGCGGCGATGAGCGCGGCGATGAGAATGCCGGTGCCAGTGTAGGAGAGATAGGTGAAGGCGAACACCGCGCCTTCCGCCACCGGCTTTGCCACCACCGGCGGGACCTTCTGGATCATGTTGTGCAGGCCGGTGACCGGCACGTTGATGGTGAAGATGGGATTGACCAGGGCTTTGAACCAGCCGGTGCCCCACAGCCCCACCACCAGCGAGAGGATGAACCACGGCACCCAGGACCAGATGACTTCGGCGCGGCTCGCCTTGGCGCGGGGCGGGGGCGGGGGCGGCATGGTATCGGCGCTCAAGTCGTGGGTGCGCAGCTTCGGCGACAGCCACAATTCCTTCGGCTGCCACACCTGCAGGAACGCGACGAGGCACCCCATGGAGATGATGGAGGCGCCGATATCGACGATCCAGGGATTGATGAAATTGGAGATCAAATACTGCGGCACGGCGAACGAAACGCCCGTGACCAGGATCGCCGGCCAGATCTGCCACATCCCCTTGCGCCCGGCGAACACCCAGATGAGCCAGAACGGCACGATGAGGGAGAAGAACGGCAATTGCCGCCCCACCATGGCGCCCAGAAGATAGGGGTCAAGCCCGGTCACCGAGGCCAGTCCCTGGATTGGTGTTCCGAGTGCGCCATAGGCGACGGGCGCGGTATTGGCGATCAGCGAAAGGCCGGAGGCGGCAAGCGGCGAGAAGCCAAGGCCGATCAGCAGCGCGCCCGTCACCGCGACCGGGGTGCCGAAGCCGGACGCGCCCTCGAAGAAGGCGCCGAAGGCAAAGGCGATCAGCAGCAGTTGCAGGCGCCGGTCCTGCGTGATGCCGCCGATGGATTGCTGGAGAATTTCGAACCACCCTTTCTCCACCGTAAGGCGATAAAGGAAAATGACGTTCAGAATAATCCAGCCGATCGGGAAAAATCCGGTGACAACCCCTAGTAGCGTTGCGCGGATGGCGAGATCCGCCGGCATGGTGAAGGCGAAAATGGAAATCGCGAGCGCCACAAGAAGGGCGAGAACTGCAGCAATGTGTGCAGATACTTTGCCGGAGGCAATCAATACCAGAAGTGTAACGACGGGGATCGCCGCCGCGAGAGTCGACAGCACTGCACTGCCGAACGGGTCATAGACCTGATTCCACATTACATCGCTCCCTAGAGCCGTTTTATTTTTGATTCAGGTGCTGGTCGTCCAGCCCACGCTATTGCGAGGCGACATCTCGCGTCTGTCAATGGTAAAACTCTAGGGAACCAGCATTCGTCGGCTAAAGCTTAGACTTCGGTGCTGAATTGTCGGGACGATTTGGAACGACATGATTCCAAAGTCTATATTACGTAACGTAAATTACAGGGATGATGTTGTAATTACCTAGCGTCATGTACATTTGTCGAAAGAAGCGGCACCTGTGCCGTTCGCAGGTCGGCTGTGATGCGAACCGTCGCTTCAGAGCACCCGCGCGATACGGCGCGCTGCCCGACAAAAGCCGAAGCCGCCGGCGCGCGAGGCAAACGGCGGCTTCGGGCATTTTGAAGTGGCGCCGCGCCCCTGAGGGGCGTGCGGCCGCAGAGGGCCTATTCCGCCGCTTCGGCGATCGCCGCAGGTTTCACCCAGCGCAAAACCGGCGCACGGGCGGCGCGCGTCTCGTCGAGCCGGCGGCGCGGGGCATAATGCGGAGCACCGAGGAAGCGCTCCTTCTCGCCCGCCTTCGCCGCCATCGCGAGATCCCGCAGGGTGGCGATGAACAGATCCAGCGAGGCCTTGGATTCGCTCTCCGTCGGCTCGATCAGCATGGCGCCGTGCACCACCAGCGGGAAATAGACCGTCATGGGGTGATAGCCCTCGTCGATCAGCGCCTTGGCGACGTCGAGCGTGGACAGGCCCGTGCCCTCCAGCCAAGCATCGTCGAACAGGGCCTCGTGCATGGCCGGGCGCGTGGCGAAGGGCGCGCTCATCACGTCCTGGAGGCTGGCGCGGATGTAGTTGGCGGAAAGCACCGCATCCTCCGCGGCCTGCCGCATGCCGTCGGCGCCGTGGGACAGCATCCAGGAGAGCGCGCGCACGAACATGCCCATCTGGCCGTGGAACGCGCTCATGCGCCCGAGCGCCTGCTCGGCACCAGCCTCACCCTGCTGTTCCACGAGGCGCAGGCCGTCGCCGTCTACGACCAGCGCGGGGGCAGGAGCGAACGGCGCGAGCGCCTTCGAGAGCACCACCGGCCCCGCGCCCGGCCCGCCGCCGCCATGGGGGGTGGAGAAGGTCTTGTGAAGATTGATGTGCATGGCATCGACGCCGAGATCGCCGACCCGCACCTTGCCCAGGATGGCGTTGAAATTTGCGCCGTCGGCATAGAAATAGGCGCCCACCGCATGCACCGCCTCGGCGATCGCCACCACGTCCGGCTCGAACAGGCCGCAGGTGTTGGGATTGGTCAGCATGATGGCGGCGACGTCCCGCGAGAGCGCCTTCTTCACCTCTTCCACGTCCACCGTGCCGTCGGCGCGGGCGGGAATGGATTTCACCTGATAACCGAGCAGGGCAGCGGTGGCGGGATTGGTGCCATGGGCGCTTTCCGGCACCACCACGATGGTGGGCTTGCGGCCGTTGGCTTCATGGGCGGCCTTGATGGCCATCATGCCGCACAATTCGCCATGGGCGCCGGCCTTGGGGGTGAGCGCCACCGCATCCATGCCAGTGAGGGTGAGAAGATAGCGCGAAAGCTCGCCCATCAACCCGAGCGCGCCCTGGACCGTGGAAACCGGCTGCAGCGGGTGGATGTCGGCAAATCCGGCCAGGCGGGCCATGCGCTCGTTGAGGCGCGGATTGTGCTTCATGGTGCAGGAGCCCAGCGGAAAGAGGCCGCTGTCGATCCCGTAATTCATGCGCGAGAGCCGCACATAATGGCGCATGGCCTCCGGCTCGCTGAGGCCGGGCAGGCCGAGCGGGGCCTTGCGCTCAAGCCCGCCGAGGCGTGGGGCGAAGGCGGCCGGCTCGTCCAGATCGACGCCCGTCACCTCTTGCCGGCCGATCTCGAACAGCAGGCCCTCTTCCAAGTCCAGCGCCCGGTTGCCGGTGAAGGTGGCAGGGCCGATTTCGCTCGCCGATTGGGGCGCCGTCGCGCCGCGTCCTTCGCGATTCATGAGCGGATCTCCTGGGAGAGGAAAGAGCGTGCGGCTTTCGGCAAGAAGACGGCCGTTCCCTCTCCCGCTTGCGGGGGAGGGCTAGGGAGGGGGAAAAGATCCGGCATCGAAATATTGAAGGGAGGCTTGGCTTCACGGGCCCCCTCCCCAACCCTCCCCCGCAAGCGGGAGAGGGGGAGCAGGGCGCTGGCGGTAAGGGGCGCGTTCATGCCAGCACCTCCTTCAGCGCGGCCGCATAGGCGGCGCGGTCTTCGTCCGTGGATGTCTCGGTGGCGGCCACCAGGATCAAATCGTCAAGGCCCGCATCCGGCGCCAGCCGGGAATAAGGCACGCCGCCGAGGATGCCCCTGGCCGCCAGTTTCTCGATCACCTCTGCCGCGTTACCCGCGACGCGGATTGTGAACTCGTTGAAGAAGCTCTCGTTGAGCACCGCGACGCCGTCGAGGGCGGCGAGCCGGTCGGCGAGGTCGCAGGCGGCGGCATGGTTGATGCGGGCGAGCCGCGTCAGCCCCGCTTCGCCGAGCAGCGAGAGATGGATGGTGAAGGCCAGCGCGCACAGGCCGGAATTGGTGCAGATGTTGGAGGTCGCCTTCTCGCGGCGAATGTGCTGCTCGCGGGTGGACAGTGTCAGCACGAAGCCGCGCCGGCCTTCCGCATCCACCGTCTCGCCGGCGAGGCGCCCCGGCATCTGGCGCACGAATTTCGCGCGGGTGGCGAACAAGCCCACATAGGGGCCGCCGAAGGTGAGCGGATTGCCGATGGACTGGCCTTCCCCCACCACGATGTCCGCCCCTTGCGCACCGGGCGGCTCGACGAGGCCGAGCGAGACGGCTTCCGTGAACACGGCGATCAGAAGCGCCCCGGCCGCATGGGCCTTTTCCGCGATGGGCTTCAAATCCACCAGATTGCCGAACACGTCCGGGCTCTGCACCACCACGCAGGAGACGGTCTCGTCGATGGCCGCGAGAATGTCGTCCGGCCCCGTGGGCTGCGGCGCGAGGCGCAGCAGAGGCACTTCGGCATAATGGGAAACGGTGGCGATGGTCTGCGCATAATGGGGATGCAGATTGCCCGCCAGCACGGCCTTGCCGCGTTTGGTTACCCGGTGCGCCATCAGCACCGCTTCGGCGGCAGCGGTCGAGCCGTCGTACATGGAGGCGTTGGCGACCTCCATCCCCGTGAGTTCCGCCACCTGGGTCTGGAACTCGAACAGATATTGCAGGGTGCCCTGTGCGATCTCGGGCTGGTAGGGCGTATAGGAGGTGAGGAATTCCGAGCGCTGGATCAGATGGTCGACCGTCGCCGGCACATGGTGGCGATAGGCGCCGGCGCCGACGAAGAACGGCACGGAGCCCGCTGGCACGTTGCGCGCGGCAAGGCGCGACAGGGCGCGCTCGACCTCCAGCTCACCCTTGCGGCGAGGCAGGTCGGGCAGTTCGGCGAGAAGCTTGTCGGCGGGGATGTCGGCGAACAGAGCGTCCACCGATGGCACGCCGATGCGTGCCATCATTTCGGTTCGGTCTTCGGGTGTCAGGGGGAGATAGCGCATGATGCGTTTGCCTCGCCGACGTGCACGGCCGCGTCAGCCCGCGGCACCGTGCATGTGCGGCCGTTGGGGTGTCAGGCGTGCGTCTCGACGAAGGCGGCATAGGCCGCGGCATCCATCAATTCGTCCAATTCGGCGGGGTTTGAAAGTTTGAGCTTCACGAACCAGCCGGCGCCTTCCGGATCCGCATTGACGGTATCGGGGGCGGCTTCCAGCGCCTCGTTGACGGCAATCACCTCGCCGGAAACCGGGGCATAGACTTCGCTCGCGGCCTTCACGCTCTCGACGACCGCGGCTTCCTGGGACTGCTTCACGACCTTGCCAATGGCCGGAAGCTCCACGAACACAACGTCGCCGAGCTGGCTCTGGGCATAATCGGAGATGCCGATCACCGCCACGTCACCGTCGAGCCGGACATATTCATGGTCCTTGGTGTAGCGCACGTCACTCATGGTCAGGCCCCCTTCTGTTCGCTCTTACGGACGTAGCGCTGGGCCACGAACGGGAATGTGACGACGGTCGCGGGCAGGTTCTTGCCGCGCACGATGATGTCGAGACGCGTGCCCGGCGCCGCCAGGGCGGGCGGCACATAGCCCATGGCGATGGGCGCGTTGAGGGTGGGTGCGAAACCGCCCGAGGTGACGATGCCGATCACCGTTCCGTCCTTGGCAATCTCGGCGCCCTCGCGGGCCGGCGCACGCCCTTCGAGGTGCAGGCCGACGCGCACGCGGGCCGGGCCTTCTGCCAGCTCGCGCTGGATGCGCGCGGCCCCGGGAAAGCCGCCGCCCTCGCGCCGCCGTTTCTGGATGGACCAGACGAGGGCGGCCTCGACCGGAGAGGTGATGGGGTCGATGTCGTGGCCATAGAGGCACAAGCCCGCCTCCAGCCGCAGCGAATCGCGCGCGCCGAGGCCGATGGGCTTGACCTCCGGCTCGGCGAGAAGCGTGTTCCAAACCGTGACTGCGGCGTCTTCGGGGACGGAGATTTCGAATCCGTCCTCGCCGGTATAGCCGGAGCGGGAGATATGGACGGGGATTCCGTCGAACGTGGCCGGGCCGGCCGCCATGAAGTCCAGCGTGGCGCCTTCAGGCGCATGGCGCGCGAGCACGGCGGCGGCCTGCGGACCCTGGAGCGCGAGCAGGGCGCGGTCGTCGAGCCGTTCCAGCGTCACGCCGGCGGGCAAGCGGGCGGCGATATGGGCGTAATCGGCCTCCTTGCCGGCGGCGTTCACCACCAGCAACAAGGTGCCGTCCTCGTCCGGCGCGCCGGGACGGGTGACCATGAGGTCATCCAGAATACCGCCGTCGTCCGCCATCAGCTGGGAATAGCGCTGGCGGCCGGGCTTCAGATTGAGGATGTCGGCGGGGATCAGCGCCTCGAGCGCGGCGGCCGTGGTCGCGTGATCGGGGCCGACGAGCTTGGCCTGGCCCATGTGGGACACGTCGAACAGCCCCGCGTGGGTGCGGGTCCAGGCATGTTCGGCCAGGATTCCATCGCGATATTGCACCGGCATGTCGTAGCCGGCGAACGGGACAAGGCGGGCGCCGAGCGCCGCATGGGCGCCGTGTAGCGGCGTTTTCAGAAGGGGGAGATCAGTCTCGGGATGTGACATTCCGGTTCCTGGGGCGCGCCAAAGTCATCGGGTCTTTCGACCCGAGCGGCGCCCCCTCTGTCACCGGAACCTGAGAGATTTGACCGCACCCGGTGGAACGGGCACGGCTTACGCCTTCGGTGAGCCACCCGCATGAACCCTGAGGGTCACGCCGCGGCTGCTTTCCAGAGTGTCGTCCCCCTGCGGTCCTTTTGCCTGAGCGGTTCCGGGGCGGTTGCGCCTTCGGCGCCAGCCATCATTCAGAGAATGGGCCGGTCTCTCCCGCAGGGATCTTCCGAGCGACCGCTCCGAGGAGCGGCCGCCGTCACCATAGACAAACGCGCCGCAGGGTCAATGCGGCGCGTTTCGTCATTGTGCGGGTGGCGGTCCGAAAGTCGCCGGGGGTGGCCCGAAGGTCGGCGCCGGGCCGAACGTATTGGGGTCCGCGGCTGGCGCTGCCGGGGCGGCCGGCTTGCTCGCGGCGGGCTTTGCGGCGGCCGGGGCAGCGGTTGCCGCAGGCGCGGCATCGGCCGCGGGTGCAGCAGGCCGCGGCCGGGCCGGGCGCGGTCGGGCCGGGGTTTCGCCCTTGGGGTCGAAGCCCACGTAGATCACATATTTCCCGATCGCTTCCGGGGTGGTGACCGGGAAGGAGATGGTGTCCTCCACCACCGTGAAGGTGGTCTGGGTTTCACCCTGGGGGATGTTCAGCGGCACCACGAAGAATTTGGTGGTGATGGTCTTCGGCGAGGGACCTTCCTGCACCACGGCGATGCGGATCGGTACGTTGAGCGCGCCGGGCGTGCCCTTGTCGCCGAGCAGGACGCGCCCATCAAGGCCGACCTTCACGTTCATGACGCCGTTCGCGATATTGCATTCGCGCGCCATCTGGCCGAGCGAGCCCTGGTATTTGAGGCCACCACCGGGGGCGGGGACTTGCCAGGTGGACGCGCCGGAGCGCACGTCCACGCGCGGGCATTCGAATTCCACCGCATCCGGGCCAGTGCCGACGGTCATATTATTGGTGGTCTGTGCGGCGCCTACGCCGCCCGCCGCCGCAGCCGGATCGACATTCACGCCGGGCGCGCCGAACGTTCCCTGCGAGTTGCCGGCGCACCCTGCAAGGGTGATGGCCATGGCTGCCCCGGCCAACACACGCATAGGCAGAGCCGCGTCTAAAGCAAAACGCATGAGGAAACTCCAAAAACCTCCGCAACACGGGAATGTATAACAGAAGGTTAAAGCGCTCGGGGAGGGGGAACCCGCGCCTTGAGCCCGTCGGCGGGGAGGTATCTGACTCTATGGTTACCGGCGGCGCCGGCCGGTCAGTTTCCCACCACTCCCGCCGGTCGTCCGGCAACCACCACCAGAGCCTTGCGCGCACCCGAGAGACGCTGCGAGACGCGTCGCAGATCCTCCAGCGTCACCGCCTCGATCAGCGCGTTGCGGCGATCAATATAATCCATGCCAAGCTTGTCGATCTGGATCTGGAGCAATTGTCCGGCGATCTTCGAAGAGGTGTCGAAGCGCAGTGCGTAGCTGCCGGTGAGATAGCTCTTGGCCTCGTCGAGCTCCGCCTGGGTCGGGCCCTTGTCGAGGATCTGCTGAAACTCCTCGTTGATGATCTTTATGGATTCGCCCGCGCGGTCGTTCTTGGTGGCGGTGCCGGCGAACCACAGGCCCGCGTGCTCCAATGCCACCTGGTAGGAATAGACCGAATAGGCGAGCCCGCGGGCCTCGCGCACTTCCTTGAACAGGCGGGAGGAAAAGGCGCTGCCGCCGAGAATGTGGTTCAGCACATAGGCGGGGATGAAATCCGGGTCCTGCCGTTCCAGCCCGTCAGTGCCGATCATGACCACGGACTGGGGGACATCCAGCGGAATGACGTCGGTCTTGCCGAGGTCCTGGGGCTTCACATCCGCGACCGGAGTGAGCTGCGCGGTGGCCGGAAGCGCGCCGAACACGCGGTCCAGCTCGGTGGCGAGTTCCTCGGGCGTGATATCGCCCACCACCGCCACACGCAGGTTGGAGCGGGCGAGATTGCGCTTGGCGAAAGTAGCCAGATCCTCGCGGGTGATATCGGCGACGCTGGCGAGTGTGCCGTCCACGGGGCGGCCGTAGGGATGGTTCGGGAAGGCCAGCGCGAACCAGCGCTCGTTGGCGAGCGAATTGGGATCGGTGGAGCGCCGCCGCAGCGAGGCAAGCTGCGCGGTGCGGATGCGCTCGACTGCCTCGGTGTCGAAGCGCGGCTGGGTCACCGACAGGCGCAGCATGTCGAAGGCGGCGTCGCGGTTTTCCGAAAGGGTGCGCACCGAGCCGCGGACCTCGTCGCGCCCGGCGTCGAAATGTAGCTCGATGGCCTTGTCGGCCAGCGCCTGGTGGAAGCGCTCGGCATCATATTCGCCGGCGCCCTCGTCCAGCAGCGAGGCGGCGAGGCTGGCGATGCCGGGGCGTTCCGCCGGATCCTGGGCCGCGCCGCCGAGGAAGGCGAATTCCATGGCAAGGAGCGGCAAGGTGGTGTCGCGCACCAGCCACGCCTCGATGCCGCCGGGGCTGACCACGCGTGTGATCCGCGTGGTCTGGGACTGGGCAGGAGCCGCGGAAACAAGGGAAACAGCCATCATCACCAACACAAGAATGCGAGCGCGAAAGGAGGAAGCGGTGAAAGGTGCGCTCACGAGCGCTTCTCCGGTGCCGCAGGCGCGGTCGCGGGAGGCGGGGTCAAATAGCCGGTCACCGCGCGCTTCAGCACGAGATACTGCGCGGCAGCGGCCTTCACGTCCGCCGCGCTGACGCGCTTGATGAGATCCGGCCAGCGGTTCACATCCTCCACGGAAATGCCGGTGGCCCACGCCGCGCCATAGATGCGCGCGAGGGTCGCCTGATTGTCGCGGGCATAGATGGCTTCCGCCGTCAGGCGGGTCTTGGCGCGCGCCAGCTCGACATCGTCCGGCCCCTCCTTCGCCATCTTGTCCACCACGCCGTCCATCGCCTGTTCCAGTGTCTCCAGCGTCACGCCCGGACGGGGCGAGGCGGAGATGCCGAAGCGGGTCTCGTCATAGGCCGTGCTCTGGTACCAAGCGCCCGCGCCGGCCGCGAGCCCTTGCTCGACCACGAGGTCGCGATAGAGACGTCCGGTCTGTCCGCCGCCGAGGATCTGGGCGAGCACGTCCAGTGCCTCCGCCTCGCCGGGCTTGGCGGTGCGATAGGAGGGCACCAGATAGCTGCGCTGAAGGCTCGGCTGGGCAACGCGCGGGTCGCTCAGCGACACCCGGCGATGGACCTGCGGCTCGGGCTCCTGCGGGCGGTTGCGCGGCGGGGTGTCGGCGCGCGGGATGACGCCATAGGTCTTCTCGGCGAGCGCGCGAACGGCTTCCGGTTCCACATCGCCCGCTACCACCAGCACCGCGTTGTTGGGGGCATAGAAGCGGCGATAGAAGGCGAGGGCATCCTCGCGGTTCAGCTGCTTGATCTCATGCTCCCAGCCGATGATCGGATGCTGGTAGGGATGGTTCACATAGGTCGCGGCCTGGAGGGCCTCGGAAAGGCGGGCGCCGGGATCGCTGTCGGTCCGCATGCGGCGCTCTTCGAGCACCACGTCGCGCTCGGGCAGCACCACCGCGTCGGAGAGCTTGAGGCCGGTCATGCGGTCGGCCTCAAAGGTCATGACCGTTTCCAGGTGCTCCTTGGCGACGCGCTGGTAATAGGCGGTGTAATCCTGCGAGGTGAAGGCGTTTTCCTGGCCGCCGAGCCGGGCCACCTCGCCCGAGAACTTGCCGGGGCCGGCCTTCTCGGTGCCCTTGAACATCAGATGCTCAAGGAAATGCGCGATGCCGGACTTGCCCGCCTGCTCGTCGGCAGAGCCGACCTTGTACCACACCATATGGGTGACCACCGGCGCGCGGTGATCGGGAATCACCATCACCGTGAGGCCGTTGGCCAGCTGGTATTGGGTGACGTCCGGCCCTGCGGCGGAAGCGGCGTTCAACGTTGCTGCGGCGGTTCCCGCGGCGACCATTGCGATCATTGCCAGGCGTCTCATCTGTTCGTTTCTGCCCTTTGGAGGCACGGGCCGCGCGAAGGAGTGACGGCGCATCGCCTTAAAATAGGAAGCCGGCGGCGCACCGCCACTGCGGCGAAGCGTGCAACGCGCACATTCATGCGAGCACGCGGCCTTGTTTCCTCACGCGGTTCGGCACGCCGCGAAGACCGGTGCCGGGGCGCAGCGCGGCTGCGGCCCGAAACTCTCACTGGCGATCGAACAGGGTGGGGAACTTGAAGGGTTCCGCCTTCTGCTCCACCACCCCATACGGCGCATTGGGCGCGGGGGTCTGGTAGCCCGGAGGCGGCTCGGTCAGCTCCTGCCGCTCGGGCTCGCCGTTGAAGGTGAGCTTATCCTTGTCGCTGCCCTGGGGCGCGAACCAGTTCTTGAACCCGAGCTCGCTCGGCAACAGCACGTCCCGCTTGGATTCAGCCCCGACCGGCGCGCCGTTCGCAGCGCTCTGGGTCGGCTTGAGGCGCGGATTGTTCAATTGCGAGGGGAGCAGCACGCGGCTTGAATCGGTCAGGCCCACCGGTGTCTGGTCGCCGGCCTTGGCCTTGGCGGCGCGGATCACATCCGGATCCTTCGGCCAATTGGGATTAGCGGCCGCGCCGCCATCGCGCGGCGGCGGCAAGGTGTTGGCGGCGCTCGGCGGGGGAACCACCAGCGGGGCGCGCTCGCGATATTGGATCTGCGGCTTCTCGTCGTCATTGAGGCCGAGAAGGCCGCCGAGCGTGGTCTTGAAGAAGTCGCCGGTGTCGCTTTCCTGGGCAAACGCGAGGTTCGGAGAGGCAGACAGGGCAGCGAATGGAAGCGCTGCCAGCATGAGGCCACGCAGCATAAAGGCTCGGTTCCGCCGATTTTCCGTCATTCGCATGGGCCTTTCCCTCGTGCGCCTGCCCCTTCTCGGACATTCAGCCCATACGGCTGAGGTCAGAGGGCGGCATTTTTGAGGCGCGTCCGAAGAAAGCATCATAAAGCAGCACGGCAACGCCCACAACGACCGCCACATCCGCCACGTTGAACACGTACCAGTTGAAGCCGAAGGCGTGCAGCGACACGAAATCGAACACGGCGCCATAGACCACCCGGTCGGCCGCATTGCCGATGGCGCCGCCGATCAAAAGACCGAGCGAGAAGGCTTCGAGCTTGCGCGGGGTGCGGGCGAGCCACACCGCGAACAGCAAGGAGGCGATCACCTTGAACGCCACCAGCACCCAGCGCCCGGTCTCGCCCTGAGGAAACAGGCCATAGCTGATGCCGCTGTTCCACAGCACCACCAGATTGAGGAACGGGGTCAATTCCCGCACGCCCTCGGGCCAGCTCTGAGACCAGGCGAGCACCGCAGTCTTGCTGCCCTGGTCGAGCACCAGCACGATCAGCGCCACCAGGACGCCGAGGCGGATATGGCGCGCGGGGCGGCTCATTCGGCGGCGGCTCGCGCGGCCAGTTCGCGCAGGGCGCGCGCGTCGCGCAAGGTGACGTCGGGAAAGTCGGGATCGCTGCCGACCTCCTCCAGCACCTTCCAGGAGCGCGCGCATTTGCGGCCCTGTGCCAAGGCGGGCACCACCGCGACGCCGGGGACCTCATCGAGCATGAAGGCGCCTTCGGGCGGCGCCGCCAGGACGAGGTGCGCGCCCGAGGTGATGCACACTTCCGCCAGATCCAGGCCTTCCAGAGCGGCGGCAAGGTCCGGATCGGTCACGAACACCTGCGGCGCGGCTTCGAGCGAGGAGCCGATGCGCTTGGCGGTGCGCTCCACCTCCAGCGCGCCGAGGACCACGCGGCGCACCATGCGGATCTTCCGCCAGGTCTCCGCGAGCGCCTCATTCTTCCATTCCGCAGGGGTCTCGGGGAAGGTGCGCAGGTGCACGGACCCTTCCGTATCGCCGGTGCGGGCGAGGTAGGCTTCCTCGCAGGTGAAGGGCAGAATCGGCGCGAGCCATGTGACGATGCGCTCGAACACCTCGTCCAGCACCGTCAGGCAGGCGCGGCGGGTGAGCGAGGACAAGGGATCGCAATAGAGCGCGTCCTTGCGGACGTCGAAATAGAAGGCGGACAGCTCGCTCGTCATGAAGGACGTCAGCAGCGCGTGGACCTTCTTATAGTCATAGGCCACGTAAGCGGCGCGGATCTGGCCGTCCAGCTCCTGCAGGCGATGCAGGATCAGCTTTTCCAGGGGCGGCATGTCGGCGAAGGCGACCCGTTCGCCGGCGCGGTAATGATGCAGCGAGCCCAGCAGCCAGCGCACGGTATTGCGCAGCTTGCGATAGGTATCGGCGGTTGTCTTGAGGATTTCGGGGCCGATTTTCAGATCGTCCGCATAATCGGAGGCGCACACCCACAGGCGCAGGATGTCGGCGCCGGACGCCTTGATCACGTCCTGGGGCGAGACCACGTTGCCGAGCGACTTGGACATCTTGTGCCCGTTCTCGTCCAGCACGAAGCCGTGGGTCAGCACCGCGTCATAGGGCGGGCGGCCACGGGTGCCGCAGCTCTCCAGCAGGGAGGAGTGGAACCAGCCGCGATGCTGGTCGGAGCCTTCCAGATACATCACCCGGTCCGGCCCGTCCGGCGGGCGGTTCGCCTTCAGGTCGGGGCGCACCTCCAGGGTGAAGGCATGGGTGGAGCCCGAGTCGAACCACACGTCGAGAATATCGTCCACCTTCGCCCAGCCCTCGGCAGCGCGATCGCCAAGGAAGCGCTCGCGGGCGCCCTCCTGGTACCAGGCATCGGCGCCTTCCTCCGCGAAGGCCGCGGCGATGCGGGCGTTCACGGCCGGGTCCTTGAGGATCTCCACGGAGCCGTCGCCGACTTCCTTGACGAACACGGCGATGGGCACGCCCCAGGCACGCTGGCGCGAGACCACCCAATCGGGCCGGCTGGCGATCATGCCGGTGATGCGGTTTTCACCGGTCGCCGGCACCCAATCCACGGTCTTGATGCCGGCGAGCGCGCGGGCGCGCAGGGTGTCGGGCGCGTTGCCGGCCAGCGTCGCGGGACGCGGCGCCGCCGTGCCGTCCGCATTGCGGATGTCCTGGTCCATGGCGATGAACCATTGCGGCGTGTTGCGGAAGATCACCGGCTTCTTGGAGCGCCAGGAATGGGGATATTGGTGCTTCAACCGCCCGCGCGCGAGCAGGTTTCCGGCAGCCACCAAAGCGTCGATGACCGCCTGGTTGGCATCGCCCTTCTCGCCCTTGTCGGTGATGACGCGCTTGCCGGCAAAGCCCGGCGCCTGGTCGGTATAGAAGCTGTCCTCGTCCACCGTATAGGGGATGGCGGGATTGATGCCGCGCTCCTCCAGCCAGCGGCGGTGCGCCGTCCAGATCTCGAAATCTTCGCGGCCGTGACCCGGGGCGGTGTGGACGAAGCCCGTGCCAGCGTCATCGGTGACATGGTCGCCTTCGAGCAGGGGAACCTTGAAGGAATAGCCGAGCGAGGCGAGCGGATGGGCGGTGACGAGGTTCGCCAGCACGTCCGCAGGTACGTCACCGAGACGAGAGAAACTCGTGACGCGGGCAGCCTTGAACACGTCGTCCGCCAGCTTATCGGCGAGGATCAGCTTGTCGCCGGCCTTCGACCAATTGTCCGCTGGTGCCTCAGTGACCTCATACAGGCCATAGGAGATGCGGTTCGAGAAGGAGATCGCCCGGTTGCCGGGCATGGTCCAGGGGGTGGTGGTCCAGATGACGATGGAGGCGCTTTGAATATCTGCAGGATTTGCAAGTCGATGGGTCTGGCTTTGCCACCCTGCAACTGCAACTGGCCCCACCACCGGAAACTTCACCCACACCGTGTCCGACTGGTGGTCGTGATATTCCACCTCCGCCTCGGCGAGCGCGGTCTTTTCCACCACCGACCACATCACCGGCTTGGAGCCGCGATAGAGCAGGCCGTTTTCCGCGAACTTGATGATCTCGCGGGCGATCTGCGCCTCGCCGAGGAAGCTCATTGTGGTATAGGGGTGGTCCCAATCGCCCTCGACGCCGAGGCGCTTGAATTCGGTGCGCTGCTCGTTCAGCCAATGCTCGGCATAGGCGCGGCATTCCTGGCGGAAGGCGATCATGGCGGCGCTGTCAGAGAAGTCGGGCTTGGCCTTGCCCTTCTTGCGGTAATTTTCTTCCTCGATCTTCCATTCGATCGGCAGGCCGTGGCAATCCCAGCCGGGCACGTAATTGGAATCGAAGCCCAGCATCTGCTGGGAGCGCGTCACCACGTCCTTCAGGATCTTGTTGAGCGCGTGGCCGATATGGATGTTGCCATTGGCATAGGGCGGGCCATCGTGCAGCACGAAGCGGGGACGCCCGCGCCCCTCTTCGCGCAGCCGTTCGCGCAGGCCGATGCGGGCCCAGCGCTCCAGCAGCTCCGGCTCCTTCTTCGGCAGCCCGCCCCGCATGGGAAAGTCGGTCTGCGGCAGGAACAGGGTCGCGGAATAGTCCACGGCGTCGGACGGCGTCTTCTCGGTCATGGGATCGGGCTCGAAAGGGATCTTGGCGGCAGATCGTTACATCGGTGGGCGCACCCCGGCGCATCGGCGGGGCGGTCGCGGCGAAGGGGCGTGTCCCGGTTGACCCCGCGCGCTCAGGCGCGCTGGCGGGGTTCCGGGCTGGTAATTCGCGCCCGGGCCGGGCGGCGCGCGCCCTGATGTGACGGTGCTTGTGCCATGCAGGGCTTCTAGCAGGGCTCTCGACGCGGGAAAAGCCCGGATGGAACACGGACGGGCGACGCCCGGCCGCGCGATAAGCGGGAGAGGCCGCCCCAAAAAGCAATGAAGCCCCGGCCAGGCGGCCGAGGCTTCATCTTCCCCTCTTTTTATTTCGGTTGGACACGCCGTTTCGCGCGGCCTGTCCGGGACGTCGCGCGGCCCGGTTCGCGCCGAGGCCGCATTCTGGTTTGCATCGGCCCGCCGCGCGGGCGGGCCTTGTCCGGGCGCGCCGGAAGCTAAGGGGCGGCGGTGCCGCCGCCCCTCAGGCTCAGCTGTGGTAGGCGCGTTCGCCGTGCTCGGTGATGTCGAGGCCTTCGCGTTCCACTTCGATCGGAGCGCGCAGACCGACCACGGCCTTGATGATGAAGAAGAGGATCGCCGAGCCGACGCCGGACCACACGAGGGTGATGAGCACCGCCTTCACCTGCGCCAGGACCTGGGCGCCCATGGCGTAATCGGCAACCGCACCGGTGGTGTAGTCGTAGATGCCGGTGCCGCCGAGCGCCGGGGCGACCACGATACCGGTCGCGATGGCGCCGAAGATGCCGCCGATGCAGTGCACGCCGAACACGTCGAGCGAGTCGTCATAGCCGAAGGCGTTCTTCACGGTGGTGCAGAAGAAGAAGCACAGCACGCCGACGATGAGGCCCGAAACCAGCGAGCCCATGATGCCGGCGAAGCCAGCCATCGGGGTGACGGCCACGAGGCCGGCAACCGCGCCCGACACGACGCCGAGCATGGAAGGCTTACCCTTGGCGAGCCACTCGATGATCATCCAGGAGATGGCGGCGGCGCAGGTGGCGATGAAGGTGTTCATCATGGCCAGAGCGGTGAGGCCGTTGGCTTCCAGGTTGGAGCCCGCGTTGAAGCCGAACCAGCCGACCCACAGGAGGGAGGCGCCGACCATGGTGAGCGTCAGGGAGTGGGGGGAGAAGGCTTCCTTGCCGAAGCCCGTGCGCTTGCCGACGATGAGGCAGCCCACGAAGGCGGCAATACCGGCGTTGATGTGCACCACGGTGCCGCCAGCGAAGTCGATGGCGCCGATCTTGTAGATGTAGCCGGCGTCCGCGAGAACCGCGTCGAGGGCATCCTGCGCCGCCTGCTTGGCCGGGCCGTCAGCCGCCGCCTTCAGGGCCTTGGCAGCCGCGTCGACCGCGTCCGGGCCGGCCCAGTACCAAACCATGTGGGCGATCGGGAAGTAGATGAACGTGACCCAGAGCGGCACGAACAGCACGATCGCCGAGAACTTCACGCGTTCAGCGAACGCACCGAAGATCAGCGCCGGGGTGATCATGGCGAAGGTCATCTGGAAGGCGACGAACACCAGTTCCGGGATCGCCACGCCGACCGTGAAGGTGCCGCCGGCGGAATCCACCGTGATTCCCTTCATGAAGGCCTTGGAGAAGCCGCCGACGAAATCGGAGCCGCCGGTGAAGGCCATGGAATAGCCGTACAGGACCCAGATCAGGCCGACGATGCAGACGGTGTAGAACACCTGCATCAGCACCGAGAGCATGTTCTTGCCGCGCACGAGGCCGCCGTAGAACAGGGCGAGGCCGGGCACCGACATCATCAGCACGACCATGGCGGAGACCAGCATCCAGGCCGTGTCGCCCTTATTGATGGTCGGCGCCGCGGCAACCGCCGCCGCGGCATCGGCCGCCGGCGTGGCTGTCTGCGCAAGCACGGGCATGGCAAGGGCCGCCGCTGCGAGAAGGGTTGGCAGTCCCACCCGGGACCAGGTCTTGAACGTCATGGAATATGGCTCCGTGAATGAGGATTGCTCAGAGGGCGTCGGTGTCGGTCTCGCCGGTGCGGATGCGAACCGCCTGATCGATCTGGAAGACGAAGATCTTCCCGTCGCCGATCTGGCCCGTCTTGGCGGCGGCGGTGATGGCTTCCACCACCTTCGCGACCTGATCGGAGGCGACCGCCACCTCGATCTTCAGCTTGGGGAGAAAGCTCACGGCATATTCGGCGCCGCGATAGATTTCCGTGTGCCCCTTCTGGCGGCCGTAACCCTTGACCTCGGTCACGGTCAGGCCGTGGACCCCGATGCCGGTCAGGGCGTCGCGCACCTCTTCCAGCTTGAACGGCTTAATGATGGCCATCACGATCTTCATGGATCGATCCCTGTCCCTGTCCCCGTGATGCCCTCGCACCGCAAAAGCGGAGGGCGCGTTCTTCCGGGCTGGGCCGCGCGTGACGGGGAAAATCCACGCTGCAGCACCCAAGCCTGCGAACAGGGAATCAAGGACCGTGCCAAATGGGGAAAGCCTCGTTTGCGGCGTGCTTATTTTCTCGCCACGAGACTCTTCGTCATGCGGTTGCCGCAACGTTGCCGGAATTTTAGCCTAAAAAATAATCAGATCGCTCAATCCGCAGTCACCGAGGGGTAACGGGACGCATCAAGCCTTCCTGCGCCGCTGAAGCCACGAGCTTGCCGTCGCGGGTGAAGAGTTCGCCCCGGCAAAATCCCCGCGCGCCCCCGGCGGCCGGGCTTTCCTGAACGTAAAGCAGCCATTCGTCGGCCCGGAACGGCTGGTGAAACCAGAGCGCGTGGTCGAGGCTCGCCACCTGGATGTCCGGATCGAACACGCTCTTGCGATGCGGCACCAGTGCCGCCTGGAGCAGCGAAAGGTCGGAGGCATAGGCAAGCACCGCCTGCTGGGTGCGCAGGTCGTCCGGCAGGGGGCCGCGCGCGCGCACCCAGATGCTCGGACGGGAGGTGTTGATATTGCCCGAAAGGAACGCGGGATCGAGGCTCGTGGGCTTCACTTCCAGCGGACGCAGCGCCATCCAGTCGCGCTTCGAGGCGGCGGGAAAGCGCTTCAGCAGCTTGTCGCGCCACACCTCGTCAGAGGGCAATTCTTCCGGCTGGGGCACGTGCGGCATGGCGATCTGGTGCTCCAGCCCGGGTTCCAGGAGCTGAAACGAGGCGGACATGGAGAAGATCGCCTTGCCGTGCTGGATCGCCTTCACGGTGCGCGTGGTGAAGGAGCGGCCGTCGCGGATGCGGTCCACCTCATAGACGATGGGGATCGTGGGATCGCCGCCCAGAAGGAAATAGCCGTGCAGCGAATGGGTGATGCGCTCCATCTCCACGGTGCGCTGGGCGGCCACGAGGGCCTGCGCCACCACCTGTCCGCCGAACACCCGCCCGCCGCCCGGGCTCCCGCTGCGACCCCGGAACAGATTGATCTCAAGGGGCTCAAGGTCGAGGATGTGCAGGAGGGCTTCGACATCATTCATGGCGGGGCTCGACCTTGAAGGTTGCGGGGCGGGTTCGGGCGAACGAGCCACGCGCGCGGGCGCCCGTCAAGGTCAGGCTGCCGCACGCGCCCGCATCGCAGGGCCGCTTTTCAGCCCGCGCCTTTTCAACCCGCGCCATGGTATGGGCGGCGGGCACATCGAGGAGAAGATCATGACCGCCAGCGATGAGACCCACACGCCCGCCGCAGGCCGCGCCGATGTGGTGATCGCGGGGGCGGGGCTCGCCGGGCTGAGCCTTGCGCTAGCGCTCAAGGACGGGCTCGGACGCGATGCCGCCATCACGGTGCTGGACCCGGCCTTCGCGCGCGGCACCTGGGGCGATCCACGCGCCTCCGCCATTGCCGCCGGCGCACGCCGCCTGCTCACCGTGCTCGGCGTCTGGGACAAGGTGGCGCCGGCGGCCGAACCCATGCGCACCATGGTGGTGACCGACAGCCGCACCCGCGACGTCGCCCGCCCGGTGTTCCTCACCTTCGACGGCGAGGTGGAGGAAGGCGAGGCGTTCGCCTACATGGTGCCGAATGCCGTGCTCCAGCAAGCTCTGACCGAGGCGGCCCAGGCGGCCGGCGTGGCGCTGATCGCCGAGCCGGTGGGCGATTTCTCCACCGACCGCGGCGGCGTGACCGTTTCCTACGGCACCGACCAGACCCTGCGGACTCCGCTGCTGGTGGCCTGTGACGGCGCCCGCTCGCGCCTGCGGGAGATGGCCGGAATCCAGACCGTCTCCTGGGCCTATGGCCAATCGGCCATCACCTTCACCGTGGAGCACGAGCGCCCGCACGAGGGGCGGGCGGAGGAGCATTTCCTGCCGGGCGGCCCGTTCGCCACGCTGCCGCTGCCGGGCAACCGCTCGTCCGTCGTATGGACCGAGCGGACGGCGGAAGCCCAGCGCCTGGTGGACCTGCCGGCGTTCCGCTTCCAGGAGGAGCTGGAGCAGCGCTTCGGCCTCTCCCTCGGCGCGGTGAAGCCGGTGACCAAGCCGAGCGTGCATCCTCTCGGCTTTGCCATGGCGCGCAGCTTCATCGGCGAACGGTTCGCGCTGGTGGGGGACGCCGCCCATCTCATCCATCCCATCGCCGGGCAGGGCCTCAACATGGGCCTGCGCGATGTTGCCGCACTGGCCGAGGCGATCACGGACGCCGCCCGCGTCGGCCTCGATTACGCGTCGCCCCAGGTGCTGGAGCGCTACCAGCGCTGGCGGCGGTTCGACACCCTGGCCATGGGGGTGGCCACCGACGGGCTGAACAAATTGTTCTCCAACCATTCCGACGCCCTGCGGCTGATGCGCGATGTCGGCCTTGGCCTGGTGGACCGGCTGCCGCGTCTCAAGGGCCTGTTCATCAAGGATGCGGCGGGGCTGACCGGCGCGGTGCCCAAGCTCATGCGTGGGATGGCGCTGTAGCGCGAACCAGGCGCTCCGCCTCGGGAGGGGCGCGGGGTGGGGCCAATCGCGGCTCGTGGGGCGGCCTCAAGGGGCGGCCTCAAGGGGCGGGCGCCGAAAATGTTTCACGTGAAACAATGGCTTAGCGAAGACGAACAGGGTGTGAAGCGGGTTTCTCGCCGCTTTTCCGCCGATGACACCGCGTGTTCGGGCGAGATCTCCTACATGAATCCGAAGGGCGCGCATCCATCGGTTCCAGGACCCTGAGCATCACGTTTCCTCAGCTGGCGTCTTTGCCGGAAGCAGCGTGGATGCACGGGCTCGACCCGTGCATCCACGCTGCACCGATGGTGCCCGCCTTTCAAGATCGGCGCGGTCGGAGCGGCGTGGATGGCGGGACAGGCCGGCCGTCACGCGCGAAGGGGGCGCTGCGCCTCAGGCACCTTTTGGCCTTTTGTGAGCGGTCTTCTCCCTCCCCCCTTGCGGGGGAGGGGTGGGGAGGGGGGTCTGATGGCGCGAAAATCCCATCGCCGGTTGGGCGGCGCGATACCCCCCTCCCTGTCCCTCCCCCGCAAGGGGGGAGGGGATACGGCAAGGGGGCTCGGGGGCGCGGTCGGAGCGGGGTGGATCGCCGGGACAGGCCGGCCGTGACGCGCGAAGGCGGACGCTGCGCCTCACGTGCCTTCTCGCTTCTGCCTGAGGCTGCGCCTCAGATCTCCTCTCGTTCTGCCTGAGGCTGCGCCTCACGTGCCTTCTCGCTTCTGCCTGAGGCTGCGCCTCAGATCTCCCCTCGTTCTGCCTGAGGCTGCGCCTCAGGCTTGGGTCTCGATGAAGCGCACCAGCGCGGGCAGCACGCCGGGGTGCAGGGGGGCGGTGCGGTTCCTGTAGAGGGCGAAATTGGCCGCGCGGTCCTCCGGCGCCACCTTGAACATGTGGTTCGCGTCCGCCAGCGTCACCACTTCCGCGTCCGGCCGGCCGCGCCGCAGGGCCGCGAGATCCTGCCCGCTCACCTGAAGATCGCGAAGGCCCTGAACCAGCAAGGTCGGCGTGCGCACGCGCGCGAGGTCGCGCGCCGGGTCCACCGCGCATTCCGAGGCCAGGAAGGGTTGAACCGAGGGGCGGAACGCCATGCGCAGCGCCGGGGGCACCTGGAACACCCGCCCGCCGGCCGCCACCGTGCGCAGGATGCTCAACGCCTCGTTCAGCATGGAATCGGTGAGGTTCATGGCCACGAACTGATCGTGGAGGATATCGGCCAGCGGCCGCCCGGCGCCGGCCAGCAGCACCAGGCCCGCAACCGGCACCCGCTCGGCGCTGCGCGTCGCGACGCTCGCGCCCTCGCTATGGCCGATGGCGATCAGGCTGGAGACATCCGGCCGCGCCGCCAGCGCGCGCAAGGCATTGACGCTGTCGTCCACATATTGGTCGAAGCGCAGATCCTCCTCGCGCGCCACCAGCGCGCGGCTGGCACCGACCCCGCGCTTGTCGTAGCGCAGCACCTTGTATCCCGCCCCGGCGAGGCCGAGCGCGATCTGGCGATAGAGGTCGGTTGAGATCGACGGGCCATTGCCGTCGCGGTCCAGCGGACCGGAGCCGGGCAGAAGCAGCACGGCCGGGCCGGCGGCGCGCCCGTCGCGGGCCAGCGCCAAGGTGCCGCTGAGCCCGCCGAGGGCCCAGGGCTGTTCTTCCACCTCGAAGACGGGAGCCGCCCCGAGGCGCCGGGAACCGGTAAGCAGCAGGCCACAGGCGCCTGCCGCCAGAAGCGCGCGCCGGCTGATCACGCAGGTTCAGCCGTTGAGTTCGGTTTCGGTCAGGCGACGGGCTTCGTCAGCCAGCATGATCGGGATGCCGTCGCGGATCGGGAACGCCAGCTTGGCCGCGCGCGACACCAGTTCCTGGCGGGCACGATCATAGGAGAGCGGCGCCTTGGTGAGCGGGCAGACCAGGATTTCCAGAAGCTTGGGGTCCACTTCGTGGCCCGGTCGCTGCGGTTGCGTCATCGAATATCCCCTTGAAGGCCGCCCGGTCTGCCACCCCAGGATGGTTCCCCCGACCAAATGCGGCACTGCACTTTTGCGGACCCAAGTGTAGCTATTGCGGCGCACACGTCCATGATGAATTTTGCCGGCATCGCGCTTGTAGCTCATGGTCAAGTCCAAGATATGACAGGCCAAAGCCGTTTCAGCGCAGGCTTTCACGGCCTTCTATTCGCGCCGTGCGGGTGTGATCTGCAGCGCGCGTGTGTCACCAGAAGTGATGGGAGGCATCGCATCCTTTTGCTATTCGCCCGCCAGGCCCAAGACTAGAACGAAACCCCGGAGCTTCAGCCGGTCCGACGCGGCGGCGCCAAGGCGCAGCAGCAATCGGCCGCGCTTGGCTGCGCTTGGCGGCGCGTGCTTGCGCGTTCGCGCTTTCCGCAAGGCCGGTGCGTTTTGGTGCAGGGTCCCATGGCGTCGCGCGTTCCCCTCGGACTTTTCCTCGGCTTCGTCGGGGTGGTGATCTTCGGCGCCACCTTGCCGGCGACGCGCCTCGCCCTGACCGGTTTTGATCCTGTTTTCGTCACCTTCGCACGTGCGGCCATGGCCGGCTTGCTGGCGGCGCCGCTGCTGATGCTGCGCGCCCGCTCCCTTCCCCGCGCGCCCGGCGTGCTGCGCGATCTGCTGGTGGTGGTGGTCAGCCTGATCTTCGCCTTTCCCTTGCTCATGGGCACCGCCACCGCCACCGTTCCCGTGGCCCATGCCGGCGTCGTGCTCGGCCTGCTGCCGCTGGCGACCGTCGCTGGGGCGGCGGCGCTGGCCGGAGAGCGCCCAAGCCGCGCCTTCATTGCGCTCAGCCTGCTTGGGGCCGGGGTGGTGGTGGCATTCGCCCTGCGCAATGGCGGCGCCGGCCGATTCGGCTTCGGCGATACGCTGCTGGTGCTCTCGGTGGTGGCCTGCGGCATCGGCTATCCGATCAGCGCCCGGCTGGCGCGCCACATGGAGGCATGGGAGGTGATTTCCTGGGCCCTGGTGCTGGCCCTGCCGCTCACCATCCCGCTCACACTTCTGACCTTTCCCGCCAATGTGGCGGCGGCGCCCGCGCTTGCCTGGGCGGGGCTCGGCTATGTGGCGGTGATGAGCCAGTTCATCGGCTTCTTCTTCTGGAATGCGGGCCTCGCCATGGGCGGCATCTCGCGGGTCTCGCAGGTGCAATTGTTGCAGACCTTCGTCACCGTCGGCCTGGCCTGGCCGATCAATGGGGAGGCGCCGGAATTGGAGACCGTGCTGTTTGCGGTGGCCGTGGTGGGCATCGTGGCGCTCGGGCGCGGCGCCAAGGTGCGCCGGGCGGCGGTGGCGCCTTAGGAATCTGCGCGCTGCCCGCGCCGGCCGCGCCGGAGCGGGCTTGCCCCCTCTCCCGCTAGCGGGAGAGGGCTGGGGTGATGGAAGGTGCGCGTCAGTCCGCGAGCCCGAGGCTCGGCGCCTTAAGACCGAACGCTGTCTTTCAATCCCGCCCGTCTGCCCCCACCCTAACCCTCCCCCGCAAGCGGGAGAGGGGATGAGGGGCGCGCGTGCGGGAGGAGCAGGAGAGAACCGGCGGGCAGGCGGGAGGGGCGAAAGAGCGGGCTTGCCCCCTCTCCCGCTTGCTGGAGAGGGCTGGGGTGAGGGAAGGTGCGCTTCAGTCCGCGAGCCCGAGGCTCGGCGCAGCGCGGCGTTCCAGCACGCCGCGAATGGCCTCCACCAATTCCTCTTCCTTCACCGCGAACTGGGCCGGGCGGGCGGCGCGATATTCCGCATTGTCGGCGATGCCGGCGGCGATCTTCGCGCCTTCGACCAGGTCCTTCACCTGGACCTCGCCGGCGTCCTTCTCGTTCGAGCCCTGGATGATGACCGCCGGCGCATTGCGCTTGTCGGCATATTTCATCTGCGCCTTCATGCCGCCGCCGCCGAGATACATTTCCGCGCGGATGCCGTTCTTGCGCAGGTCCGAGACCATCTTCATGTAATCGGCGATGCGCTCGGGCTGCTTGTCCATGACGAGCACCACCACGGGGCCGATTTCCGGCTCCGCATCCATCTTGCCGAGATGGGCCAGCGCATGGAGCAGGCGCGAGACGCCGATGGAGAAGCCGGTGGCCGGCACCGCCTCGCCTCGAAAGCGCGCCACGAGCCCGTCATAGCGTCCGCCGCCCGCCACCGAGCCGAACCGCACCGGGCGGCCGTCCTCGTCCTTCACCTCGAAGGTCAGCTCGGCCTCGTAGACCGGGCCGGTGTAATATTCGAGGCCGCGGACGACGGAGGGGTCGATGAGAATGCGTCCGTCGTCATAACCCGCCGCCGCCACCAGGGCGGCGATGAGCTGCAACTCCTCGACGCCGGCGCGGCCGGCGGCATTCTCCCCCACCACGTCCACGAGCCGGGCGAGGCCCTCGACACCCGTGCCGGCATTGACGAAGGCCAGCACCTTGTCGATGGCCTCGGCCGCAAGCCCTGCGCCCTTGGTGAAGTCGCCGCTCTTGGCCTCCGGGCTTTCCCAGCGGCCCGCGCCGAGCAGGTCGCGGACGCCGTCGGGGCCGATCTTGTCCAGCTTGTCGATCGCCCGTAGCACGGTGAGCCGGCGCCCGGCATTCTCCGCGCCGCCGAGGCCGATGGCCTCCAGAACGCCGTCCAACACCTTGCGATTGTTCACCTTGATGACGTAATCGCCGCGCGCGATGCCCACCGCTTCCAGCGTGTCGGCGGCCATCATGCAGATTTCCGCGTCCGCCGAGACCGAGGGCGCGCCCACCGTATCGGCATCGAACTGCATGAACTGGCGGAACCGCCCCGGGCCGGGCTTCTCGTTGCGGAACACGAAGCCCGCGCGATAGGAGCGGAAGGGCTTGGGCAAGGCGTCGAAATGCTCGGCCACGTGGCGCGCGAGCGGGGCGGTGAGGTCGTAGCGCAGCGAGAGCCACTGCTCGTCATCGTCCTGGAACGAGAACACGCCCTCGTTCGGCCGGTCCTGGTCGGGCAGGAACTTGCCGAGTGCGTCGGTATATTCGATGGCGGGGGTTTCCAGCGCGTCGAAGCCGTACAGCTCATAGACGGCGCGGATCTTGTCCAGCATGGCGCGGGTCGCGGTCAGCTCGGCGCCGTGGCGGTCGACGAGGCCGCGCGGCAGCCGGGCCTTCGGCTTGTTGCTCTGCGTGGACATGGGAAATGCGCCTGTTGTTCTTGTGCGGAAAGCCGCGTCTTAGAGGAGGGCGCCGGACGCGGCAAGCCGCCTCGCCCGTGACGCAGCCCCGCGCCGGACGTATGAAGGAGCCATGAGCGACCCCGCAGCCGCCGGCCCCGGCGCCCACGTTCCGAATGGCGCCGATCCGGACGGCGCCGAATTCGATCCGCCGCCCGACCGGCCGCTGAAGCGCGGCTGGACCACGGGCACCTGCGCGGCCGGCGCCGCCAAGGCGGCGTTCGCGGCGCTCGCGGGCGGGGATTTTCCCGATCCGGTGGAGGTGGAACTGCCCTCCGGCGCGCGCCCGGCCTTTGCGCTGGCGGTGCAGGCGCGCGACGGCGACAGCGCCATGGCGGGCATCGTGAAGGATGCGGGGGATGATCCCGACGTCACCCATGGCGCGCTGGTGATGGCGCGGGTGAAGCGCCTGCCGGCGGGCAGCGGGCTCGTGTTCCGCGCCGGGCCAGGGGTGGGCACCGTGACGCGGCCCGGCCTGCCGATCCCGCCCGGGGAGCCGGCCATCAATCCCACGCCCCGCGCCATGATCGCCCAAGGCATCGCGGAAGTGGCGGCGGCGCAGGGCATCGGCGCCGACGCGGAGGTGGAGATTTCCATCGAGCATGGCGCCGAGCTGGCCCTGAAGACGCTCAATCCCCGCCTCGGCATCCTCGGCGGGCTCTCGGTGCTGGGGACGACGGGCGTCGTGATTCCGTTTTCCTGCTCGGCCTGGATCCACTCCATCCATCGCGGCATCGACGTCGCCCGCGCCATGGGGCTGGACCATGTGGCGGGGGCCACAGGGTCCGCCTCCGAGGCGGCGGTGCAGGCCGTTCATGGCCTCGACGAGGTGGCGCTGATCGACATGGGCGATTTCGTCGGCGGCATGTTGAAATATCTGCGCGCGCATCCCGTCGCCAAGGTCACGGTGGCGGGTGGCGTCGCCAAGATGACCAAGCTCGCGCAAGGGCTGCTGGACCTGCATTCCAAGCGCGGCGCGCCGGATCTGGAAGCGCTCGCGCTGCTTGCCGGGGAGGCGGGCGGCTCTGCCGGGCTGTGCGCGCGCATCCGCGCCGCCAATACGGTGGCCGAGGCCTTCCAGCATGCGAGCGCGGACGGGCTCGCGCTCGGTGATCTGGTGGCCGCGCACGCCTGGACCACCGCGGCGGCGGCGCTGGGGCGGGCGGATGTGGCTTTGGAAATCCTGGTGTTCGACCGCGCCGGCGCCCGCATGGGCCGCGCGCCCTTCGCGCCGACGGGGAAGGGCTGATCTGTTCCGCCCGGACAGTCCCCCGAAGGCCGGACCTGAAGCAGATGCGCGCCGTTCCATCGTCTTTCGACAGTTCCCTTTTCGTCCTGGCCGTGCGTGTCCCGGCCATCTCCCGTGATGGGCGTCAAGTGCCGGAATGAGCCCATGGCTGGTTGTCGCGGGCGCTGGCGTTGAGAGTGACGAGCAGTTTACGCATGACTGCGGTTAGAGCGACCTTCCCCGGTCGCTTATTGTGCGTGACGAGGCGCTGGTAGAAGTCTCGCATGACGCCGTTCCAGCGGATGGCGGACCGAGCTGCGTTGAACAGCACGCGGCGGACGCCGGGTCGTCCGTGGCCTGTGGTGGCGCGAGCGGAGCGCTTGCCGCTTTCGCGATTTCTGGGCGCAAGGCCAACCAGGGCAGCGATCTCCTTGCCGGTCAAAATGCCCAGCTCTGGCAGTTCAGCGATCAGGGTATGAACTGTCACCGGGCCGATGCCTTTCAGCGTGCGCAAGTTTGCCGCTCGCTGGGCCAACTCCGCATTGGCAGCGATGCGCTCGGCAATCGCCGCCTCGATGGCATCAAGGGAGGCTGCGCGTGCGCCGACGATCGCGGCTATGTCGGCGCGCACCGCTTCAGCCTGCGCAATGGCGGCGCGGCACCGCTCGGCCTGCAGCAGATCCACAAGCTGGCGGCGGCGCACGGTCATTTCGCGCAAGGCAAGGTCTCCTTCCACACAGCACCCCAGGGCGCGGCGGGAGAGTTCGCGCGCGGCGAACTCAGCCAGCAACAGGGCATCGCGGGCATCGGTCTTAGCTTTGACCCCGCAGCGGGTGCGGAAAGCCCCCACTTCATTGGGGTGGACACGCACGGACGGCAGCTTGGCTGCGACCAACTCCTGGCGCAGCCCCCGTTCGTACCCGCCGGTGGGCTCGAAGGCGACCAGGCCGATCTGAGCCGGTTCGAGGGTGTCGCTCCAAGCTGCCACGGCCGCCGGGGTATTGGCAATGCGCAGGCCCCGTCCAACGGCTTGCCCGCATCGTGGCTCGCGATGTCGAGCCAGTCCTTGGACACGTCGATCCCGATGGAGAGCTTGCCGTCCATGGCACCCTCCGGCATGTTTGAGCGGTGGTCTGCACGCCGGATTGCATTCGGGCGAAAGCCCCCAACTCCCGTACGCGTGTGCGACCGAAACGCCGGCGGGTCCGAGATGACCACGGTCGACAGACCCGTCCACGCATCGGAGTGCCCGCCGGCGTCCCCATCCTAACAGGACGGGCAGACGCAACATGCAATCCACGCCGAGCCGAACGTGCGGGCCTTGAAGAACTGGTGTCAGCGCTGCCGCCTGGATGCACGGGACAAGCCCGTGCATGACGCGGCTCTGGTGTCGTCGCGGCAGACCATGAAGGTCGGTCGGCTCTATGCCCCCATGCCCCTGAAGCGGCGCACGTAATCCACGTCGTAGAGCGCGCTCTCGCGGAAGTCGCGCGCGCCGAGCGCAGGACCCACCAGGATTAGCGCCATGCGCTCGATGGGGTCGGCGGCGATCTTTGCGGCGATGTCGGCGAGCGTGCCGCGCACCAGCTTTTCGTCCGGCCAACTCGCCTTGGCCACCACCGCCACCGGGCAATCGGCGCCGTAGAAGGCGATGAGCTCGTCCGCGACCCGCGCCAGCCCATGGATGGCGAGATGGATCGCCAGCGTCGCCCCGGTGGCGGCGAAGGCGGCGAGCGTCTCGCCCGGCGGCATGGCCGAGGCGCGGCCGGAAATGCGGGTGATGACGAGGCTCTGGGCCACTTCCGGCACGGTCAGTTCGCGCCCGAGCGCGGCGGCCGCCGCCGCAAACGCCGGCACGCCGGGGGTGAGCGTATAGGGAATGCCGTGGCGTTCCAGGCGGCGGATCTGCTCGGCCACCGCGCTATAAACCGAGAGATCGCCCGAATGCAGCCGCGCCACATCCTGTCCCGCTTCATGGGCGCGCACATATTCCTGCTCGATGCGGTCGAGATCGAGCGGAGCGGTGTCGATGAGGCGGGCGCCCGGCGGGCAATAGGCGAGCAAGTCCGGTGCGACGATGGAGCCGGCATACAGGCACACCGGGCAGCGCGCCAGCAGATCGCGCCCGCGCACCGTGATGAGGTCCGCCGCGCCGGGTCCGGCGCCGATGAAATGAACGCTCACGCGGCTTCTCCGCTGCGCGCGAGGGCACAGGTGACCGGACCCAGCGCAAGGCGCGGGCCGAGCAATTGGGCGCCGAGCCCGGCGGCGGCGAGCGCCGCCGTCTCCGCCGCCGAAGGCACGCGCAGCAGGGCGACCACGCGCTCGGAATGGGTCTGCGCCCGCTCCGCCATGGCTTCCAGCTGGCCCTGGGGCACCAGCACCAAGGGCAGGCCGAGTTCGGCGGCCGCCTGGGAGATGCCGACTTCCCCGCCCTTCACGGCCGGGGTCGCCACGGCGCCGAGATCGGTGCGCCCGAGGTCCGCGCGCTCCAGCGCACCGTCGATGGCGGCGATCACTTCCTCCGCCGAGGCGCCACGGCGGCTGCCGATGCCGGCGACGATCATTGCGCCTCCCTTCCTGGCTTCATCCAGCGCCATTGGGTGATGGGCATGGCCGGGCGCCAGCCCGTCATGCCCTTGATGGGCTCCGCCCGCGATAGGGCGAGGCGCAGCAGATCACCCCCGAGCCGCGCATGCAACGCAAGCAACACCGCTTCGGTTTCCAGCGTCACGCCATTGGCCACCAGCCGCCCGCCGGGCTTGAGCGCCGCTTCCGCCGCCGCGACCACACCGTGTTCACTCGCGCCGCCGCCGAGGAAGATCGCGTCCGGCGCCGGCAGGCCACCCAGTGCGCCGGGCGCCGTGCCCTCCACGATGCGCAGATGGGGCACGCCGAGCGCCTCGGCATTGCGGGCGATGCGCGCCGCGCGCACGGGATGGGATTCGATCGCGATGGCGGCGAGCGAGGGGTCCGCCAGCAGCCATTCGATGGCGATGGAGCCGGAGCCGCCCCCCACATCCCACAGCACTTCCCCCTTGCGCGGCGCGAGCGCGGAGAGGGTCACGGCGCGGATCTCGCGCTTGGTGATCTGCCCGTCGTGCTCGAACAAGGCATCGTCCAGCCCGCTGGCGCGGGTGAGCACCGCGCCCGTGCCCTGAACCTCGATGGCGAGCACATTGAGCGGGTCGATACCGGGCAGGGCGAACTCATGGGCCTGCGCGGTGCGGATGCGTTCGCGCGGGCCGCCCAGCGCTTCGAGCACGGTGAGGCGCGAGGCGCCGAAGCCGAGCCCCGCCAGCAGGGCAGCGAGGTCGGGCGGGCCGCTCTCGTCTGAAGTGAGCACGAGGATGCGGCAGCCGGGATGCAGGAACGGGCGGATGCGGCCGATCTCGCGCCCATGCAGCGACACCTGCGCGACATCGGCGAGCGCCCAGCCGAGCCGCGCCGCCGCGAGGCAGAAGGCGGAGGGGGCGGGAATGACGTGCATCTCGCGGGCCGGAACAGCGCGTGCGAGGGTGGCGCCGACCCCGTGCAGGAACGGATCGCCCGAGGCGAGCACGCACACGGTCTTTCCCCGTGCGGCGAGCACCTGCGCCACGCCCTCGGCAAACGGGCTCGGCCAGGGATGCGCTTCGCCCCGTATGGCCTCGGCCGCGAGGGCCAGATGCCGCGCCCCGCCGAACACGATGCGCGCCTGTTCGATGCGTGCGCGGGCGGCGGGCGAAAGGCCATCCAGCCCGTCCTCGCCGATGCCGACGATGGACAGCCAGGGGGCGGGTGCGGCAGTCTCCGGCTCCGTTCCTCCGGCGCCGGTGGCCTTGCCCGATGTTTCGTCCGCGTCCTGCACTTCAGCCATGAGGCGCCCCGTGCTCATTCTGGGCGGCACCCGCGATGCCCGGCAATTGGCGGCGCGACTCGCCGACCGCGACGATCTTAGCGTGTTGCTCTCCCTTGCGGGACGCACCGAAAATCCCGCGCCCCAGCCGGTGCCGATGCGCAGCGGCGGCTTCGGCGGCGCCGAGGGGCTGGCGGATTTCCTGCGCGCCCACGGGACATGCGCGGTGATCGACGCCACCCATCCCTATGCCGCCAACATCTCGCGCAACGCCGCTCTGGCCTGCGCAGCGACCGGCGTGCCGCTGCTCGCCCTCGGCCGGCCCGCCTGGGAGGCGCGAGCGGGCGATCGCTGGCGCGAGGTTGAGGATGTGGCGGCGGCGGTGGAGGCGCTCGGCATGGCCCCGCGCCGGGTGTTCCTGACGCTCGGCCGCAACGAGGTGCGCGCCTTCGAGGCCGCGCCCCAGCATGCCTATCTGGTGCGCAGCGTCGATCCCATCGCCCCGCCGCTGGCGGTGCCGCAGGCGGACTATATCCTCGCGCGCGGGCCGTTCAGCGAAGCCGAGGACCATGCTCTGCTCGAAGCGCGCGGCATCGAGATCGTCGTCGCCAAGAATTCCGGCGGCACCGCGACCTATGGGAAGATCGCCGCCGCCCGCGTGCTCGGCATCGAAGTGGTGATGCTGCGTCGCCCGCCGGTTCAGGACGTGCCGCGCGTGAGCGATGCCGATGCGGCGCTGGGGTGGCTGGACGCCCAGTGCGGCTAGAGCGGTTTCGCCCTTCATGGAAGCGGGATAGCGTTTGAGGGCAGATCGCGATTCAGGGGCAGTCGGTGGCCTTGAAGTGACTGAAGGCAGGTCCACCCCCCGTTCCGTCGTCTCGCGGTCGTCATGGCCGGGCGTGTCCCGGCCATCCACGCCGGGCCGACCGCGCGGGCCTTGAAAAGCTGGCGCCAGCGGGTCCGCGTGGATGCACGGGCCGAGCCCGTGCATGACGATGTCTCCGGCGGGCCCGGCCACCTGCAACGGCCCCGGGCCATGAATAGCGATCCGCTCCAGGCTGCCGCCCGTCTTCATCCCCCGGCCCGCGCGGAGCGGGGGGAATAGACCAGCGGGGACAATCCCGGCCGCTCGACGATCCGCGTCTCCGCGCTGCCGATGAGGACGCAGGTCGCCATATCCGCCTGTTCGCCCTTCGCCTCGGCGAGGGTGGAGAGGACGATGCGCTCGTCCGGCCGGCCCGCCGCGCGGCCGAAGATCACCGGCACGGACGGCGCCAGAACGCCGCGCAGCAGGTCGAAGGCGACATCCAATTGCCAGGGCCGCGCGCGGCTGATGGGATTATAGAGCGCGATCACGAAACCGGCCTCGGCCGCCGCCTTCAGGCGGGCTTCAACCAGCGGCCAGGGCTTGAGATTGTCGGACAAGGAAATGGCGCAGAAATCGTGCCCCAGCGGCGCGCCGATGCGGGCCGCGACCGCCAGCATGGCGGTGAGGCCGGGCACCATCTCCACTTCGACCGTGCGCCATTGAGGCGGGCCGTGCTCGATGGCTTCGCACACCGCCGCCGCCATGGCGAACACGCCGGGATCGCCGCCCGAGACCATGACCACCCGCGCCCCCGCCGCCGCCCGCTCCAGCGCCGCGCCGGCGCGGCTCAGCTCCTCGCGATTGTCGGTGGCGTGGCGCACTTGGCCGGGCTTCTCCGGCACGCGGGCGAGATACGGGCCATAGCCGAAGAGCTCCTGCGCGGCGTCGAGCGCGGCGCGGGCCTGGGGTGTCACCTGCTCCGGCGATCCCGGGCCGAGGCCGACGACGCAAAGATGCCCGCTCACGCCGCGCCCTCCCAGCCCGGCACCAGCACGATGGCGAAATAGGGCGCGCGGGCATCGTCGCGCGCCGCCAGTGGAATATGGGTGCAGCCCGCCATGGTGCCGCGCTCCACATAGATGGCGCGCTCCAGCCGGCCGGCGCGCTCCAGGGCGCGGCGGATCTTCGGCAAATTGCGGCCCACCTTCATGATCACGGCGGCATCGGCCTGGGCGAGGCGAAGGGCCAGCGCATCCTCGTTGAGCGTGCCGGGCAGCACCATCAGCACATCCTCGCCCTGGGCGATGGGCGCCCCCACCGTGGACCAGCAGCCGGACATGCCGGTGACGCCGGCGATCACCTCGGTCGGGAAGCGATGGGCGAGGCGCACGTGCAGGTGCATATAGGAGCCATAGAACAGCGGGTCACCCTCGCTGAGCACCGCCACCGTCTGCCCCGCCATCAGCCGTTCGGCGAGCGCGGCCGCGCTGGCGTCGTAGAAGGCGGTGATGGCGCTGCGATAGGCCTCGTCGCGATGGTGGATTTCCGTCGTCACGGGATAGAGCAGCGGCACTTCCTCCGCGCCCGGCGGGAAATGGGCGCTGGCGATGGCGCGGGCATGGCTGGAGTTTCCGGCCTTGGCGAAATGCGCGATCACGTCCGCGGCGCCGAGCGCGCGAACGGCCTTCAGGGTGATGAGGTCCGGGTCTCCGGGCCCGACGCCGACACCGATCAAACGTCCCGTCACAGGCCGGCCCTCGCAAGCGAATTGAGCGCGGCGGCGGTGATGGCGCTGCCGCCGAGCCGTCCGCGCACGATGGCAAAGGGGATGCCGCGCGGGTTTTCCGCCAGCGCATCCTTGGATTCGGCCGCCCCCACGAAGCCCACCGGCATGCCGAGGATCGCGGCCGGGCGCGGCGCGCCGGCATCCAGCATTTCCAGCAGATGGAACAAGGCGGTCGGCGCATTGCCAATGGCCACCACCGCGCCCTCCAGATGGGGCCGCCATAATTCCAGCGCGGCGGCGGACCTCGTGGTGCCGAGCCGCTCCGCCAGCTCCGGCACCTGGGGTTCGCGCAAGGTGCACAGCACGGGATTATGCGCCGGCAGGCGGGCGCGGGTCACGCCATGGGCGACCATCTGCGCATCGCACAGGATCGGCGCGCCGGCCTTCAGCGCCGCGCGCGCGGCTTCCACGAACCCGGGGCCGAACAGGAAATCGCGCGCCGCCTCCACCAGCCCGCAGGCATGGATCATGCGCACGGCAAGGTCGGCCTCAGCTTCGCTGAAACGCGAGAGGTCCGCCTCGGCGCGGATGATGGCGAAGGAGCGCTCGTAAATGGCGGCGCCATCGCGCACATAATCGAACCCGGCAACCATCAGGCGGAACGCTCCTTAAAGGCCTGCGCAAGCAGGCGGGACAGGGCCTGCGCCCCGGTTTCGCCAGGGCTGCGGCCCGGCGCGGCGAGGCGGGTGAGGGTGGGGACGAGGGCGGAGGGCGAAAGCGCCGCCAGCGCCATACCCTCCGCCGTGCCGTCTCGCACGAGGGCGATGGGAAAGTCCACAGCGGGCGCGTTGCTTGGGGGCGCAGCGGGCGATGGCGCGCCGGGTGCGGGCAAGTCTGCCGCGCTTCGCGCGGTCGCCGGTTCGCGCCCCACCAGGGTCAAGGCGGCCGGCGCGGGATGGGCGCAGCCCTTGGCGCAGCCCGAGACATGCACCTCGAACGAGCCATCCAGCAGCGGGGCAAGCGCGCGCGCCACCTGCGGGGCGAGCGCGCGGGCCGACAGCCGGCCGGAGGCGCAGGCCGGCGCGCCTGGGCAGGCAGCCACGAAGCCGCGCGGGTCGGCGGGATCGGTGAGCAGGCCGAGGGCGGCTGCGGCTTGTTCCAGGCGCGCCACGCCGTTTCGCGTCAGGCCGACGGCGAGCAGGGCGCGGCCGGGGGCAAGGCGGATCTCCCGCGCGCCGGCCTGTTCGGCGGCCTCGATGAGGGCAACGAACGCCTCCGCCTCCAGCGCGCCGAACGGCAGTCCGATGCCTCGGGCGAACGTGCCGTCGGCCAGCGGGTGGAGGTGCAGCGGGCCGGGTCGGGTTTCGGGGGCAGGGGACGCGGCAGCGCGCCGCGCCGGAACATCACGCGCCCCAAGCGCCATCGTGCTCCCTCTCCCGCTTGCGGGGGAGGGCTGGGGTGGGGGCAGGGCGGTGAAGTCTTGAGAGTGAGGGCGCGAGCAATCGGCGCCTGCGTCCGCTTCCCCATTTGCATGAGTGCGGGTCGGCTGCGGTACGATGTCGACGAGGCACTTTTCCCCCTCCCCCTCCCCATCCCTCCCCCGCTCGCGGGAGAGGGGGCCGTGCAGCCCATGGGGCGGGAGAAGCTCGGGGGAATCGGCGCTTGTCCCTTCCGCGCCAGCTGCCGCTGGGGCCGTTCCGTCCTCCCCAAGCGCCACCGCGCTCCCTCTCCGGCTTGCGGGGGAGGGCTGGGGACAGGGCGGGTTCGAGAGGTCGTCCTCCCCAAGCGCCATCGTGCTCCCTCTCCCGCTTGCGGGGGAGGGCTGGGGTGGGGGCAGGGCGGTGAAGTCTTGAGAGTGAGGGCGCGAGCAATCGGCGCCTGCGTCCGCCTCCCCATTCGCGTGCGTGCGGGGCGGCTGGGGTGCGACGTCGGCGAGGCCCATTTCCCCCTCCCCAGCCCTCCCCCGCAAGCGGGAGAGGGGGCTGTGCGGCCCTTGGGACGGGAGAAGCTCGGGGGACTCGGAGCTTGTCCCTTCCGCGCCGGCTGCCGCTGGGGGCGTTCCGTCCTCCCCAAGCGCCACCGCGCTCCCTCTCCCGCTTGCGGGGGAGGGCTGGGGTGGGGGCGCGGCGGTGAAGTCTTGAGAGTGAGGGCGTGCGCGATCGGCGCCTGCGTCCGCTTCCCCATTTGCGTGCGTGCGGGGCGGCTGGGGTGCGATGTCGACGAGGCACTTTTCCCCCTCCCCAGCCCTCCCCCGCACGCGGGAGAGGGGGCTGTGCGGCCCTTGGGACGGGAGAAGCTCGGGGGACTCGGCGCTTGTCCCTTCCGCGCCGGCTGCCGCCGGCGCCGGTCCGTCCTCCCCAAGCGCCATTGCGCTCCCTCTCCCGCCTGCGGGGGAGGGTTGGGGAGGGGGCGGGTTCGGGAGGTCGTCCTCCCCAATCGCCACCGTGCTCCCTCTCCCGCTTGCGGGGGAGGGCTGGGGTGGGGGCAGGGCGGTGAAGTCTTGAGGGTGCTGGGGTACGCGATCGGCGCCTGCGTCCGTTTCCCTATTTGCGTGCGTGCGGGGCGGCTGGGGTGCGATGTTGAGGCACTTTCCCCCCTCCCCAGCCCTCCCCCGCACGCGGGAGAGGGGGCCTTGGGGGCTATCGTCGGATGCGGCCCGGCGCAGCACATCTTCCATCCGCGCCGCGCGGCCGAGCGCGGCGATGCGGGCCAGGAGGTCGACCACGGCCGCGACCGCCTGCTGACGGCCGAATGTGCCGAGGGGCCGAGCGCGTGCCGCATCGCCGGCGAGGGACACCTGCCACGCCACGCCATCGCCTGCCCGGACGGCTTGCAGCCGCACATCGGCCTTGGCGGCATCGAGCGGGCAGGCGCCGCCGCCGTCGATCACCACCGACACCTTCGGCCCGAGGCGCGGCAGCAGGCCGGCTTCTGCCACCGCCGCGCCGATTTCACCGGCCAGGAGCCGGGCGTCGGCGATCTCGGCGGCGTCGATGCCGGCGAGCGGCGAGGCATCCAGGGCCAGGCCCTCGCGCGGCACCAAGGCGAGGGCGGCGACGGCGTGATTCAGCGGGCCGACAGTCTCGTCCGCCAGGCCGCGAATCTGGAGACTGCCGCGGGCGGTCACTTCCAATATGCCGTTGCCGAACGTCTGGGCGGCGCGTGCGAGCCCGATGAGCGCGCGCGGCGTGAAGATGCCGTCGGCGGGGACGAGGCGCACCAGAAGGCCGTCGCCGGTCTCCATGGGCGCGCTCAGCGCCGGGCAGGCGCCGCGTCGGCGGGAGAGCGCGCTCATTCCGCCGCCTCCGTGCCGATGGTTCCTTGATGGCTTGTCTGCGCGGGCGTCCTTGCGTCTCCCGCTTGCGCGCGCAAGGCCGCAAGATCGCCGTCGAGATCGTTGCGGCGGGCGTGCCACAGGCCGCGGCGGCGGGCATCCTCGAAACGGCGCGCCATGGCCTCCGCCGCCTGCGGATTTTCCCGCAGCAGGAAAGCGCGCACCGTCTCGTCCGCCAGATAGGCCGCGTGAATCTGGTCCAACAGGTCCGATGGCACCTGATGGGTGGTCTCGGCGAAGGCCACCAGCCGGTCCACGGTTTCGGTCAGCTCGGCGGCGCCGCGCGGGCCGTGGCGCATCTGGCCGGCGATGAAGACCGGCGATACCCGGCCATGGACGATGCGCGCCAGCGCATCCTTCAAGGCGCGGGCCTTCGGCCGCTCGGGATCGCTGGTGTCCAGCACCACCAGATCCACCGCCTTGCCGAGCAGCGCGGCGGCGGCGGCGAACCCGCCCATGAAGGCCCCGTCCTCGGCGCCGTCCAGCAGGTCGCGGGCGGGATCATCGGCGCCGTGCAGCAGCGCATCGGCGCGCGCGACCTGGGCCGCGAAGGCGCCGGCGGCCGGGCGGGCCGCGCCATCGGGTCCGTCATAGACATGGGAGGCGGCGGCAAGATACGCGGCGCCGAGTTCGCTGCGGTCGGCAAACGCGCCGCGCGCCAACGCGTCCTCGATGCCCGCGCCATAGGCCCCCGGTGCCGAGCCGAAAATGCGGGCCACATCGCCGCCGGCGCGGACCTGGGCGGCGAGCGGATTTTCGCTCTCCTCCTCCTCGCGGGCCGCGACCGCGCGGGCGGCGGCGTCCAGCAAGGCCAATTGGGCGGGGAAAATGTCACGGAACAGGCCGGAGACGCGCCAGCTCACGTCCACGCGCGGCCGGCCCATGCTCGCCGGCGGCAGCACCTCGATGCCGGTGACGCGGCCGCTGGCGTGGTCCCACACCGGCCGGCAGCCCATGAGATGCAGCCCCTGGGCGATTTCCTCGCCTCCGGTGCGCAAGGTGGCGCTGCCCCAGAGGTCGATGACCACCGCGCGGGGATAATCGCCGTGCTCCTGCAGATAGGCGCGCACCACCTCTTCCGCCGCCAGGCGCCCGAGGTCGAGCGCGGTGGGGGTGGGCAGATGGCGCGGATCGGCGGTGAAGAGATTGCGCCCGGTGGGCAGCACGTCGCGCCGCCCGCGCGCCGGAGCGCCCGCCGGACCCGCGCTCACATGGCGGCCGTCGAGGGCGGCGAGGAGGGCGGCGCGCTCGGCTTCCGCGCTCGGCGCGCGCTCCGCATCGCCGTCGGCGCTGCCATAGATGTGCAGTCCGTCCTTCACCTGCATGTCCTTGACGTCGCAGAGCCAGGCGTCGATGCGGCGCAGCGCCTCGTTGGGATCGCTCGCGCCATCGACCCCGGCGCGGACCGAAAGGCCGGTCTCGCCCGCCCGCTCCACGATCAGCCGGGCGAGGCGGTCGCGGCGGCGCGGGTCGAGGCCGTCGGCTTCGGCATATTCGTCCACCAGCCGTTCGAGCGCCTGCTCGGCTTCGGTGAGCCCGGCTCCGGTGAGCGGCGGCGGCAGATGGCCGAGCGTCACCGCCGCGATGCGCCGCTTCGCCTGCGCCGCCTCGCCGGGGTTGGAGACGATGAAGGGATAGATCACCGGCAGCGGCCCGAGCACGGCTTGGGGAAAGCAGTCGGGCGTCAGCGCTACGGCCTTTCCGGGCAGCCATTCCAGCGTGCCGTGTGCGCCCATATGCACCAGCGCATGGACATCGAGCCCGTGCCGCAGCCACAGGCCGAAAGCCAGCAGGCCATGGCGCGGCGGCAGCGCGGGGTCGTGATAGTCCGCCCGCCGGTCCAGCGATGCGCCGCGATCGGGCGCGAGGGCCACCGTGACAGTGCCGAATTGGGCGCAGCGGACATGGAAGGCACCGTCGCGCAGGTCGCGATCCTCTTCCGGCGCGCCCCAGGCGGCGGTGACAGCGGCGCGGACGGGTTCGGGGAGGGCGGCGAACAGGCGCTGATAGTCGGCGAGCGGCAGGGCCTGCGTCGGGACGATCCGGTCCAGCAGGGCTTTTGAGTGGGCGGGTGCCGTGCCGGCGGCATAGCCCGCCTCCGCCAGGGTTTCGAGTGCCCGCCGCACGCTTTCCGGCACATCGAGCCCCACCGCATAGCCGGTGCGGCCGGGGGCGCCGGGATAATCCGGCATCAGAACGGCGATGCGACGCTCCGCGCGGGGCGTGCGGGCGAGGCGGATCAAGGCGGCGGCGCGCGCCGCCACATGGGTGATGGCCTGCGGCTCGGCGCGGTTCAGCGCGGCGGTGAAGGCGAGGTCCGCGTCCGGGGCGGCCATGTCCTTGAAGGAGATGGCGCCGGCCAGCACCCGCCCGTCCAGCTCCGGCAGCACCACATGCATGGCGAGATCGGCGGCGGCGAGGCCGCGCGGGCTTCGCTCCCAGGCGTCCCGCGCCGTGGTGGCGGGAATGATCTGGAGCACCGGCGGGCCGCCGGCGGGGAACAGGCCGTCCGCATCCCCGGCCGCGAACGCGGTGGCGGTGAGGATCAGGTCCGGGGCCGCCTGCGCGATGGCGTCGCGCACGAAGGCGCGGGAGTGGGGATCTTTCAGGCTGGCGAGAAACACCGGCACAGGCGCGATGCCCCGCGCGCCGAGTGCGGCACAGAGGTCGTCGATGGGGGCGAGGTCTCCGGCCAGCCACATGGAACGGTAGAACAGGATGAGGGCGCGGGGAGAGGGGCCGTGTGAGCCGGACTGGACTGCCGAGCGCGCTTCGTCATCCCCGGGCCTGTCCCGGGGATCCACGCCGCGCCCCACGGTCCGACTTTGCCCGTTCGTTCCTTCCGGCACCGCGTGGATGGCCGGGACAGGCCCGGCCATGACGGCCCCTTGGACCGGAGCGGCAAGCGGGACGGTCCACACCACGTCCGCCAGGTCCACCGCGCCGGCATCCGGCAGATAGAAGCTCGCGGGCGGAACGCTTTTCGGCGCGGCGATCTCGGCGCCTGTCTCCCCCCGCACCACGCGCGCCACCCGCTCCAGCAGCGCGGCCATATTGTCTGGCCCGCCCTGGCGGAAATAGCCGAGCCATGCGGCCAGCTCCGCCGCCGGCACGGTGGAGAGGGCGGCAAGGCGCGGATCGTCCTGGTCCTCGCCGGGCAGCAGAGCGAGCGCGATGCGGCGCGCGCGCGCCAGCTCGGCGAGCCGCTCGGCGCCATAGCGCCACCAGTCGAGCCCGCCCAATTGCCGCACCAAGATCACCTTGGCGTGGCGCGCCGCCTTGTCGATCCACAGATCCACCGACATGGGATGGCGCAGATCCTTCAGCCGCGCGAGCCGCAGGCTCGGCAGCCGGTCGCGGCCCCGCCGCCAAGCCGCCGCGAGCGCCAGGAGGTCGCTGTCGGTGAAGGACAAGGCCAGCACATCGCCGGGAGGCTGGCGCAGGTCGATGGGCTCGGCCAGGTCCTCGATGGTGGCGGATGTGCTCGCGAGCAGATGCATGGAAAGGGCGATCCCGCCTCAGGCCGAAAGCGCCGGTTCCGGCGCCAGCAGCGCGCGTTCCACCGCAGTGCGGTCGAAGCCCTTCAGGCCGATCACCACCAGCGCGCCGGTGCGCGGCTCGTCCGCCCGCCACGGCCGGTCGAACTGGTGGGAAACCCGCGTGCCCACGCCCTGCACCAGCAGGCGCAGGGGCTTGCCGGCGACATTGGCGAAGCCCTTCACCCGCAGCACGTCCGGCGTTTCGGCGGCACGCGCCACGCGGGCGGCGAGGGCGGCGGGATCGGCGATCTCCGGCAGGCGGACGATGAAGCTGTCGAAATCGTCGTGGTCGTGGTCCAGCTCGTCGTCATGATGGGTGCGGCGGGCGTCGATCTCGTCCTCCGTGCCGATTCCGAGGCCGAGCAGGATCGCCGCGTCCACCTTGCCGCCAGCGGAGCGCACCACCTTCACGGCGCGCGGCAGGGCTTTTGCGATGCGGGCGTCGGCGATTTCCGCGCCGGCGGCATCCAGCAGGTCGGACTTGGAGAGGATGATGAGGTCGGCGCAGGCGATCTGGTCCTCGAAAACTTCTTCCACCGGGTCGTCATGGTCGAGCGTGTCGTCGGCGGCGCGCTGGGCGGCGAGGGCCGCGAGATCGTCCGCGACCCGGCCGGCGGCGAGCGCCGGGCCGTCCACCACCGCCACCACGCCGTCCACCGTGACCCGGCTCTTGATGGCGGGCCATTGGAACGCCTGCACCAGCGGCTTGGGCAGGGCAAGGCCCGAGGTCTCGATGAGGATATGGTCCACGCGCGGGGTGCGGGAGAGGATGAGGTCCAGCGCGGGGACGAAATCGTCCGCCACCGTGCAGCACAGGCAGCCGTTGGCCAGCTCGACGATATTATCCTCCGGGCAGCTCTCGATGCCGCAGCCCTTCAGGATCTCGCCGTCGATGCCCACGTCGCCGAACTCGTTGACGATCACGGCGAGGCGCTTGCCCTGGGCATTTTCCAGAATGTTGCGGATCAGGGTGGTCTTCCCCGCGCCGAGGAAGCCGGTGACGATGGTGCAGGGGATGCGGGCGAGAGAGGTCATCGCTGGTCCTCGGAGAAGGTCATGGGAGGGATGCGGGCAACCATGCCGCGCTTGAGGCTGTCGGGCCGCCCGCGCCAGGGCAGGATGCCGTCCGTGGAGGTGGCGAACAGCGCCGCGCCGGTCAAAAGGTCGGCGGCGCTGTCGGGCGAAAGATCGCCGAACACGTAGGACCAGCCGCCGGTGCGCACCAAGGCGGCGGAAAGCGCGCGCTTGCAATTGGAGAGGCAGCGCACCTCCTTCACGGCGATGGCCGGGTCCCCGCCCGTTGCCGCGACGCGCATCGCCTCCCGCGCAAGCGCGGCGCCGGCGGGTGGCGCGTCGGTGGCCGCGCCGGCGAGCTTGCAGGTGGTGCAGACGAACAGGGTTACGGCGGGAACGCTGGCGACGCGCAGGGAATCGCGTGCCGGCCCGTCGGCGGGCGTGCCGCTTCGCACCATCGTCTCGCTCCCCGCGAAAGGCGAATCGTCGTTGGAAGGTCGCTCCACGCCGGTTTCCATGGGTGCGAGCGGCCCGCGCAGGCGTGCCACGGGAAGAATCGCCATGCCAGGGCACCCCGCCCGGCACGCGTCCTTGTCGGTGGCAGGTCTCCTGGCTCGCGGATCGCCGTTCGCGGCCGCCTTCCCGGAAGGGGCGCGGGGCCCGTCTTCCAGTGGCTTTTCGGCCGGAACTCACCGCCTACAGTTGCGGGGGCAGCTGCGGCTATCGCCCGGAAAACCCGTGCGCGACCGCATTCCCTTTTCACCCGGCGGAAGCGGCAAGCCGCTCGAACCGGGACCATCGACGCCGACACTTAAGAACCGTGCCGCCGGGAAGTCAATGAAGCGGCGCGCCGCGCTTCAGCCCGTAGGGGTCACTCGAACCTCACCGGCGAGAACCCCTGGCACCCTCATGTCCCTCCCGCGGAATGGGGAATCCCATCACGCGGCGCCGTTTCCTTCCTCCCCACTTGAGGGGGAGGGCAGGGTGGGGGGTATCTCCCCGCTGTCCCGGCGGGCGAGATGCTGGCGGCGCCGGACCCCCCTCCCCATCCCTCCCCCGCAAGGGGGGAGGGGGAGCGGTTCGGCTGAAGGTCGATTCGCCTCAGGCGCCAGCCGTCGAGGTCTTGGCGGCGATGATCGCCAAAGCGGCGACCAGCCCTCCTCGAACGCGACCGTTGCCGTGTCATCGCTTTCCTGCGGAATGGGGAATCCCATCACGCGGTGCGGCATTCCTCCTCCCCCTTAAGGGGGAGGGCAGGGTGGGGGGTATCTGCCCGCTGTCCGGGCGGGCGAGATGCTGGCGGCGCGGGACCCCCCTCCCCATCCCTCCCCCGCAAGGGGGGAGGGGGAGCGGTTCGGCTGAAGGTCGATTCGCCTCAGACGCCGGCCGTCGAGGTCTTGGCGGCGATGATCGCCAAAGCGGCGGCCAGCGCCTCCTCGATGCCGAGATGGGTGGTGTCCAGCAGCACCGCGTCCTGTGCCATCACCAGCGGGGCGGCGGCGCGGTGCGAATCGCGTTCGTCGCGCTTGTGGATGTCGGCCAGAACGTCCTCGAACGCGACCTCGCTTGCACGCTCCAGCAGTTCGCGATGGCGGCGGGTGGCGCGCACGTCCGCCGAGGCGGTCACGAACAGCTTCACCGGCGCATGGGGACAGATCACCGTGCCGATGTCGCGCCCGTCCAGCACCGCGCCGCCGGGCTGCGCGGCGAAGCGCCGCTGCAGGTCCAGCAATGCGCCGCGCACCACGGGGCGGGCCGCCACCACGGACGCCGCCTCGCCCAGGGCGCCGGTGCGCAGCTTTTCCGGATCGAGCGCGCGCAGGTCCAGCGTGCGGGCGGCCTCCGCGCTGGCCATCTCGTCGTCCAGCGTGCCGTCGGCGAGGCAGCGCGCCGCCACCGCGCGATAGAGCAGGCCGGTATCGAGATGGGGCAGGCCGAGGGTCGCCGCGATCCTGCGGCCGAGGGTGCCCTTGCCGGAGGCGGCCGGCCCGTCGATGGCGATGATCAGGCTGTCGCTCATTTCAGCACGGCGCCGAGGTCGCCCATCATGGGCACGAAGGTCGGAAAAGACGTGGCGATGAAACGCATGTCGTCCACGCTCACGCCGTCGCGCGCGGCAAGGCCCATCACCAGGAAGGCCATGGCGATGCGGTGGTCCATATGGGTCGCCACCGGTCCGCCACCGATCACGCCGTCCGGCCCGAGCCCGGTGACCAGCAGGTCGTCGCCGATGATCTCATGGGGCACGCCGCAGGCCGCGAGCCCGTCGGCCACCGCGGCGAGGCGGTCGCTTTCCTTCACCCGCAGCTCGTTGAGGCCGCGCATGCGGGTCGTTCCGTGTGCGAACGCCGCCGCCACGGCGAGCACCGGATATTCGTCGATCATGGAGGGCGCGCGCTCCGGCGGCACGTCCACGCCGGTCAGAGTGGAATGGCGCACGCGCAGGTCCGCCACGGCCTCGCCGCCCTCGGTGCGCTCGGAGAGCGTCTCAATGGACGCGCCCATCTCCTTCAGCGTGGTGATGAGGCCGGTGCGCAGCGGGTTCATCATCACATCCTTGAGGATGATGTCCGAACCCGGAACGATCAGCGCCGCCACCAGGGGGAAGGCGGCCGAGGAGGGGTCGGAGGGCACCGCCACGGGGGCGCCCGTCAGGTTCGGCCGGCCGGCGAGGGTGATGCGGCGGCCGTGGGCGCCGTGGGGCTCGACGCGCACGTCGGCGCCGAAATGGGTCAGCATGCGCTCGGTATGGTCGCGGGTGGATTCGCGCTCCACCACCACCGTGTCGCCGCTCGCGGCAAGTCCGGCCAGCAGCACGGCGGATTTCACCTGCGCCGAGGGCACCGGGGTTTCATAAGTGAAGGCCTTCAATTCGGTAAGGCCCTTCAGGCGCAGCGGCAGGCGGCCGCCGGGGGCTTCCTCTTCCACCACCACGCCCATGGCGAGGAGCGGATTCAGCACCCGCTTCATGGGGCGGCGGCGCAGGCTGGCATCGCCGTCGAAGGTGGCGACGATGGGGTTTCCCGCCACCACGCCCATCATCAGCCGCGCGCCGGTGCCGGAATTGCCGAAATCCAGCGGCGCCTCGGGGCTCTTCAGATGACCGGCGCCGACACCGACCACCCGCCATTCGCCGGCGCCGAGGCGTTCCACCTGCGCCCCGAGCTGGATGCAGGCCTTGGCGGTGTTCAGTACGTCCTCGCCTTCCAGCAGGCCGGTGATGCGGGTTTCCCCGCGCGCCAGGGCGCCGAACATCAGCGCGCGGTGCGAAACCGATTTGTCGCCCGGCACGCGCACCGTTCCCGAAAGGCCGGGCGAGCGCCGGCTCGCGCCGGGAACGGCATTTTCCCCATCACCATGGGAAGAAGAGTGGGCGACGGCGCTGGACATGGACTGCTCCCATTTTCGGCGCGCGGAGCCCGCAAAGTCCCGCCGGCTGCCGTTCCAGGATGGATTGCATGCCGTCTAACACAAGCTCGTGCACGCTGGCCACGCGGCGTATTCGGATTCGGTGCTTGACAGGGGCATGGGGTTTCGCCAATGGAGCACCCTCCTTTTGACAGCCCCCTAGGATCTTTGCCGTGGCGAAGCCAGAACTCGGCACCAAGCGCATCTGTCCTGTTACAGGGCGCAAGTTTTACGATTTGAACAAGGACCCGGTGGTGTCTCCCTTCACCGGCGAATCCTACCCGCGCTCCTATTTCGAGCCGGTGGTCCGCAGCCGCGGCGAAGCGGCCCGTGCCGCCGCCGTGCCGGTGGTCGCCGACGCGGACGAGGAGGTCGCCGACGTCGAGGTCATCAGCCTTGAAGAGGCGGATGAGGAAGCCGTCGGCGCGAAGGTGCCGGTGGATGATGTGGACGTGGATGTGGACGTCGATGACGACCTCGTCGCGGACGCGGACGACGACACCTTCCTCGAGGAAGACGAGGATGAAGGGGACGACGTCTCCGATTTGATCGGTGAAGGCCTCGAGGACGACGAAGAGGCTTGATACGATCAGCGGCCTGTGCTTAAAGGCCGCTCTCGCTGGGGGGCACGATTCCCCTGGCATCCGTCGCGGGGCATCCCGACGCGCAACTGGTTCCTTAATTGACATCCCATGTCATTTAAATGACCGCCTGCGCGCACCTCGCGATCCGGTGGGGCCATAGCTCAGTTGGGAGAGCGCTTCAATGGCATTGAAGAGGTCGTCGGTTCGATTCCGTCTGGCTCCACCATTTCGTTTCCGCCGGCTCTGAAAAGAGATAAGGCTATAAGGATCGCGGGCCGCCTCAAGGCCCGCTCGTGCCCGGGGGCGATCTTTCCCCGGGAAACGTCGCGGGAGTTCCCGACGCGCCAGCGCTTCGAATTGGGCGGTTTGCCCGCGGCGAGGTGGCAGCGCGAAGCCCGCGACCCGGTGGGGTCATAGCTCAGTTGGGAGAGCGCTTGAATGGCATTCAAGAGGTCGGCGGTTCGATTCCGCCTGGCTCCACCACTTTTTTGTTTCTTGTCGTCTCGCGACGCATCAAAGCACTGAAAAATCAGTCACTTACGCGCTAATTGTCGCCCCAGCGCGTCTCTTGGCGTGCCGTTGCATCTCATCGATTTGTAGGCATGTTCGTAGGCATCGGCCGCGTGCCTACAAAAGAGATGCCTACACATGCCGCTCACCGACCTCGCGCTTCGCAACGCCAAGCCGAAGGACAAAGCCTACAAGCTGTTCGATGGCGGCGGCCTGCATGTGCTCGTCAGCCCGAACGGAAGCCGCATCTGGCGCCTGGCCTACAGGTTCGCCGGCAAGCCGAAGCAGCTTTCCTTCGGGCCTTATCCCACCACGTCGCTGGCCGATGCACGCCTCAAGCGCGATGAGGCCAAGAAGCAGTTGCTCAACGGCGAGGACCCGTCCACCGTTCGCAAGCTCGATAAGGTGGCGGCATCCGTGGCGGCGGAGAATACGTTCGGCGCGATCGCAGCGGAATATCTGGCAAGGCTGGAGGCGCGCGAAGCCGCCGCCGCCACGATGAGCAAGAACCGCTGGATGCTCGAAACGCTGGCAGGGCCCGCCTTGGCGAATCGCCCCATTGCCCAGATCACCCCGGTTGAGATCCTCGCTGTCCTGCAGCAGATCGAGCGTAGCGGTCGGCGCGAGACAGCCCGCCGTATGCGATCTGCCATTGGCACCGTATTCCGTTTCGCCATCGCGACGTTGCGGGCCGAGACGGACCCGACCGCTGCTTTGCGTGATGCTTTGGAGCGGCCAAAGGTGACACACCGGGCGGCGCTGCTCGATCCCAAGGCCGTTGGCGGCCTTATGCGCGCGATCGACGAATATGATGGCTGGCCGACATTGCGGTCCGCCTTGCTGTTCACGGCTCTCACCTTCTGCCGCCCTGGCGAGATTCGCGGCGCACGCTGGGCCGAGTTCGATTTCGAAACCTCCGTCTGGAGTATCCCCGCCGAACGCATGAAGATGCGCCGGCCGCACAAGGTGCCGCTCTCGAAGCAGGCCCTTCGCGTGCTGGCGGAGATCCGGCCGCTTACGGGCGAGGCGGAGCTCGTGTTCCCCTCCATCCGCTCGAACAAGAAGCTGCTGAGCGAGAACGCCTTGAACTCGGCGCTGCGGCGCATGGGCTTCACGCAGGACGAGATGACCGCCCACGGCTTCCGCGCCACCGCCAGCTCCATCCTCAATGAGCGCGGCTTCTTGCCGGACGTGATCGAAGCGGCGCTCGCCCATATCGACCAAAACGAAATCCGCCGCGCCTACAACCGGGCCACTTATTGGCCGGAGCGGGTCGTGCTCATGCAGGCGTGGGCGGACATGCTGGATGAGTTTCGGGCCACCAAGGCCGTTGTGCGCAAAGGGTCGACGGGCAGAGATGCAGCTTGAGGGAAGCGCGACGAGTGATGATCTCTCTTGGGTTGTTCTAAGCCTCATTTAGAATTTTTTTTGACGCTTAAACCCTTATCTCATATGGATTTTTAAAGCCTTATGGCTCTTATATTGATTTTAAATTCTTTTATCTCTTGCTTATGGCGTGGGTTTATGGCTCTTTAGGTCAACGGCGCCGCACCGGTGCCCCCCCGTTAACGGCGCCGCCGCGGCGCCCATTGGAGCCCGCAGGGCATGACCAGCGACGTGCACGATGACGTGGTGAAACGCACCTACGCGCTCTACAGCTCGACCGCATATGCGCGCCTCCTGTTGGACAGCACAGCTCAGCGGGAGCGCGATGCGTCTTACACCAGCATCACGCGGATCGCCAAGATCATCGGAGCCGACCGGACAGCAGCAATCGCGTTGGCGAAACAGCTCGAGGATGCAGGTTGCGGCCGCTACATCGTCGGTCGCCGAGGCTCTATCTCCCGGTTCGAGTGGGAATTCAGCTGCATCAGCCTCGGCCGGGCTATGACCGGAAAGGCTGTCGAGCTTAAAAAGGTCGATAAGTATACCGCGGAAGGCGACCAAGACCCCGGAGAGAGCGACCCTGTCGAAGGCGGCGCCCTCACGATCGCGAAGGCCAAGGAGGAGTTGTCCAAGTCCCTGGGCGTTCCCATCGAGAATATCGAGATCCTGATCAGGGGCTGAGCCACAGCCCTTCCCGGACATGACGGCCAGCCTGACCGCCATGTCGTGGCCCGCGGCGCCAAAGGCTCCGTAGTCCCCCATTCCTGACATTTAGGCTCGCACGCCACGTTCACGTTGTGCGCGAACCCTTACGGCTGCCTGCGCGACACCTTTGCGGTGCCGCGCAACGACCCCGCACGTCCATTCTCCACCCCCGCAACCATCGCGGCTCCAACTCGTCATTTGCGAGATCGAGGTCGCATGCCCGCAAGACCGAGAGGCTCTTTATGCCATGCCCCCGAGCACCCCCGGATCTCATTCCCGAACAGCACATCAGGGGACCGCCTCGGCGCTCCTCGATGCTGCAGCAAGCCCCATCGTTTTCCCAATACTATTGGAGAGTTCAATGAGCGAAGGTTTCGGACGACCGTGCGAGCGGCTGCTGCGGCAGAATCAGATCATCGCGCCCGATGGGCCGATCCCGGTCTCGGCATCCACCTGGTGGCGCGGTATCAAATCTGGTCGCTTTCCGCAGCCCCTCAAGATCGGAGCGCGCATTACGGTGTGGCGTGAGTCCGACATTGTCGCGCTCGTGAAGAAGCACGATGATATTTCCAACGGGACCGATAGCAACAGCTAGTCCAGCTCGGGGTCTTTCAACCCCACCTTTCCCCAAAAATTCGCGAAGAACGACCTCCCGACGGCAGCGCCGGGAGAAACGGCACCGCTTTGACTGAACTGAAAGGACATCGATCATGAAAAATCGTAATCGTCATTCCAAGGGCAAGCCCAGATCGGGCGCGCCTTTTCCCGGGCAGACGAAGAAGAAGTCCAACAAGGCTTTTTCTACTAAGCCGAACAACCCCCTCCGGCAGCTTCAGGCGCTGAGCGACGAATACCTGGAAATTCGGAGTGGTCATCGCGAAGCAGTCTATCGCCTGGGAGCGCAGGCGGCCGCTTTGGTCGCTGCGCTTGAGCCAGACAAAGAGCTTCTCGCTGAGTTTTGGGCACACCCGTATTGGAAGAACCGAGGGAAGCCGAAGGACCTTACAACCGCGGTAATGCATTTTATGCACCGCGCAAAGACTGTATCCAGCTTGAAGAAAGCTTACAAGCATGCGCGCGGCATCGGCTATGTTGTGAATGTACTGAACACTGACCCCGATGACGTGGTTGAAAAGCTGAAGGAGCTCGGCGGCCTTCAGAAAGCATGCGATCTGGCGGCCGAGCACGATTCTAGGAAGGCAAATAAAAACAAGAATGTGGCATTGCTTTCGTCAGATGCAGATCACGGCTCAATTGATCTTCATGATGAAGATTCAGATGATGAAGTATTAATTCCACCGTCCATGCGTAAAAAGATGGAGGATAAAGTAAACGCCAATGCTTCGACGTTTCGTGACGATTGGGGGGATGAGGACGAGCCTAGATTGCCGAAGGTGTACTCGATCACTGCGAAGCTGAGTCATCGTTGGCATCAGGAGACCGAAGAGATGGAAATTGGGGAAAGGCGTGTTCTCACAATCAGGCGCGTCGATGGGGATCCGAATTTCCGGGTTACGCGCGTAAAAAAACTGCGAGCAAAAAAAGCGGCTAAGCGCAATTAGTTGAGAAATGGGGACCTTGCAGAGATGCAAGGCCCCCGCAACTCGTCAATTTGAGGGTGAAACGCAGAAAACGGGTCATTTTTGCGATACTGTTAAATAGTCATGTCGCCAGCGGGCGCCGTGGCACTCCCGAACGCAATCGCTTCGACCTCATGCCTATTCAATGTGGTGCAGAAACGCACTGCATATGAATAATCATGTCTAAATGGCAATGAAATACATGCCTATTTAAACATGGCAATCTGCATCTCTGACACACATCAACATCATAAATTGTCTATATCACAAATGCAGACATTCGATGATGAGATATCTGTCAATTATACAATGTATCAATTATCTGCTTATATGAGGTGTATATCATGGCTTCTAATCTCGGGCATCAGGGAGTGCCTTATACGCCTGCGAAGGAGCTTCAATTCGCCTATGGGGATTGGGTCTCAGATAAGGTTGAGCAAGGGTATCAGCCCTTCTTCATGAGCTTCATGTTTCACCCCCTCACTTTTTCGCTTAAAGCGAAAAAAATCGATCAGATGCACGCCGATATCGAGCGGATATATTCTCGGATCATCACGCGTTTTGCTCGCAGACCGAATTCCCATCAAGAGCGCCACAAGCTGCCCTTGATGCTTGTCGCGCCGGATCTACCCGTTCCAAAACACACCAAAGTTGAGCTCAATGACGTCACTCTGAATGATGGCCTTCATTGCCATGCAATCTTTCTGCAGCCGCCTGTGTCTCGCTTCCGGGAGAGATTCCATCTCTGGGCGACTGAAAACAATGCAGCACTGATTAGGGATACGCGCGTGCGGCACATGTGGGTCGGACGCGTATTCGTAACCCCTGATCGCATGACCCAATATGCCCTGAAGGCGGTTGGGACCCGGCTTTCCTCTGATTCGCTTCTGCTGCTACCTCGTGAGAGAAATGGCGGGCGGGACACGACGGCTCGCGGCTATGATGAGGCTTGCCGTCGTGAAGGAGGTTCCAGCCTAATGAGAACCGGATGGAAACCCTTCTGAGGGATGGCTGATGGTCTCAAGTTGAGACCATTGCGCGCGAAACCGATGCCTGGCGATCAAGGCGCAACTGGTGCTGTTGACCCAAAGCTGCCCTCTCAGCGCAACGTTGCAAACGGCCGCTTTGCGCCCCCATCTCGGCCGTTCAGGACAGCCCGGGCGCCTCCTGAAAGCTGCTAGTCCGCTTCGAGGAGATCTCAGCGCTCACCCGGAAAATCTATTGTTAGCACATCGTCCGTCGCATCAGGCAGTGGCGGCACGCTGCCAATGGGCTCAAGCTTACCGTCCCGAATCTCAATCGGAAAGTTCCACGGCCCAGCACGGCCTGCTAGCTTGGGGCCAACATGATCTTGCCCCTGAAGGTCGGTCCAGAACAGCCCTACCTTAATTGACACCTGTTTGGGATAACCCCGAAGCTTTAGGGCCGCGGTGACCTCAAGGCAGCCATCGCGATTCTCGAACCCCGCCTGCAGTTCACCGACCAACCCATCGCCTATGTCGAAGGCTGCGCCGTGCATTACCGTGATTGCATGCAAAATTACTACCGCTCGAGCGCTGTCCATCCGAGCCCCATCGGCTTGGCCAACCAGTCCATTCTTCATCATAACAAACTTGAAATCATCAAAGACGTCTTGCCCCCGAAGTGCTGGATTCCAGATGACAGAATCGCCAAAGTTGACGACAATTTTCTGCTCAGCGGAAGTCATGGCCCGGATGGCGCCCCGCCTCATCTTGGCGACCGCTGACTTTAGCAACGGCTCGGCCACTTTGCGTTTGAGCCCGCGTGAAAACCTGGCGATTTGCTCGTCAGTGGCCATCCGAAAATTTGACTCAGCGCGGTCAAGAATTTCCTGGATGGGCGGGGAATCTCCGCTTATAGCCCGATCCAGCATCGGCTTGAAGGTTGTCCGCATATCGCGAATGCGGTCGGTCACAGGACCACGGTTCCGTAAGTCGGGATGGGCCGCAAAATCGGCAATCTCTCGAAAGCTGGCACGCCCATAGGACGATGACCGCTTACCGATATAGAGCTTCGCTACATCTTCAGGACGTAAGTCTCCACTCATCAGGCGCGCTAGTCGCGCTCTCAAATGTTCGTCGTGAAGGCTCGATGATTTGGGCATTAGTGTGCTCATCCGACACTCAGCGCGTTGGCTTGGCCACGCTGCGAGGAACGGCAGCACGGTGGCCAGAAAAGCCCACAGCAGGCGTGTGGTCAAAAGTTCTGATGTCAGGCATCGAGTTCCTCGTCCTGCCCATTCTGTTCTACCGTGGTCCTCAATGCGCCGCTCGATATCAATGCGTCTTTTAGCGGCCCGGGCAGTATGAATTCGGCCTCAATATTACCCTGTCGTTCTATGGCGAGCACCCCGCGCTCGACACCTTCCCAAATGATGGGCGCTCTCTCCATCGGAGCTTCCCTCTGAATGAGGGTGACGAGGCTCTCTATCCATTCTGATGGCATGCAATCAGGGGCGACCAACGCAGGAAGCTGCTGGAGGATGGACAGTACAAGGGAGGCATCGCCCGCTATCGTCAGGGTGATGACGAGGCCGTCGCAGTCCCACATGATTGGGATTGCGACACGTCGAACAATGCCGCTCTCGACATCCTTTCTCAAGGCAGCCGCCAGCGCCGATAACTCATCTGTGAAACTTACCGCAGATTTTCTGGATCGTCCGATACCGAAGCGGGACAGGTTTAGAATATCGTCTCGAAAACCGATGGCCATTACGTCTAGGTTACACTTCGTAATGAGGTACGTGGCAACCTCGCCCACCCCAACTTCGACAAAAGGAAAATTCTCGGTCCCGATCTGTTGCAACTGTTCAGGGTACAACGTTGCACCGTCGGAAAGGCCTTCTGGAAGGAGAGAAATGAAGGCTGCCAAGGGCGCCTCGGCAAGTTCCTCAGCGCCAGTCGATTCAGCTGCGCTCCTTGATTCCTCGACGTCCCCTGGCGCGCCGAGATATTCTGGTATCAGGTTGTTGCCTCGGTAATAATCGCTTAGCAGCCGCTTCCAATCGAAAATAGAGAGCGCGCCGTCGAACCGGAAAAGTTTCGAATAGTCTGACTGCTTCCCCGCGCGATCTATCGAGGCCTCAAATCTCGCCAAATACTGGGCGCCTTCATACGCCCGGATGGCACCGTCGAAATGAGTGATTGAAGCCGCGTCTGCCGAGTACTCCGCATGGGCGTAGCGACATCCATATTGTCCATTTGCCAATCCCGAGGACGGGTCTTCAATCAGCTCTTCAACTTCAAAGGTCCGATACTCAGCCGAGGTGCTGCCTACGGTCCGCGTCTCGGGCCCTTTCCACCAAATCTGGGTTCGATCTACACCCTCAAATAGTCGCGTCTGCTCGTCGGCCTTGTGCTCCGCGACACCGTTCGGGATTTTGTTTATGTCATCGTCGTATTTTGGACCGCGCCAATATTCGAGCTCTATGAGGCCCTTTGTCGAAGCTGGATCGCCGAGAAGATCTGGATCAAGCCTTAGTCGAGCTCTCAGATTGGCGTGTCCGGTCGCGACGCCTGAAAAACTACTGAGAAATTCGGTGTTCAGAGCGTTTAGATGTGAAAGCCGGCGCCGAAAAAATCTGTGAGCGACCAGGACCAAATCGCGCTTTTTGTCGTGGAAAACGCCAGGTGCCAGCTCGGTTGTACGGGCTAATAGCTCATCGAAGTCAACCAGGCCGTCCTTGTCGACGATTACGGAGTTCGGAGTGAAAAACTCGGGATATTGTTTGGCCGCTAATCCTTCTCGCTTCGCAAACACAGCTTCCATGCGTATGAAGGTCAAATCCTCGTCGTCGGAAAATCCGAGTTTTGCTGTAAGTTCGCGGCGATACGGGGCTGTGCTATCATCATTGATACGTTTTCTATGGCGAGCAACTCGGTCTTGCAGGGCCGCCCGATCCTCTTCGGTCTCGGGGTATTCTATGCAACCCAGAACGCGAACCATTTCGCCGTCGATATAATGTCCAAGCTGGCGGCTCCAGCCGACTACCCTGTGCATGTCGTGCTGCATATGGGCAGGCGTTCCAACAGGCGCTTGAGCGAGGAAGGCCTCGCGCCGATGGGTTTCATCGGAGCGCATCAGGGCAGATGCAGGGAACTTGATGCGCTTCTTGTTGACTTGATCTGTATTGAATACCGCAAGCTCGTACCTCAAACCCACCTCCTCAATTTGCAGCATTATATTTGGCGATGATCGAGTCGCCGAGCCTGACAATACCGCAAACCTCGCGACATCGCGCGTGGGTTGAACCGCGAAACGGCGGGTGCTGGCTGGACTGCGAAGAACTCTAACTGCGCATCTGGCGTCGGCCACGCCTACGTCTGGGCCACGGCCGCCTTGCCTCCTTAAACCGTAGCTGCTTCTGATTGCAGGAGCGCATGGCGGTGAGCGCTGTGAAGCTGTTGTGGAGCAAGGAAACGCTTACGCCGGCACGGCAGGCCACTCCTCCATACGCACAAGGGGTACGTGACCGGCCGTGAAAAAGCAGTAGAATTGCGGGAAATGAAAAGGATGATTGGGTGACAAATCCAACGATAAAGCCAACGGCTATAGTTCGGGCAGGATACGAGTTCCAGGACCTGGTGGGTATTGAGACATTGATCCGGTTCTACCGATCTCCAGAGTTATTCGAATGGGTGGCCTTGGAAGCCGATAACGACGAGTATGGATCGCTCGACGATATCGTTGCCGCACGAACGGACGGATCCTTCGAATTCGTCCAGGTCAAGTTCACTGTTGGTGGTGACGCAAACCTCCTCGACTGGGATTGGCTACTTGCACGAAAGCCCCGCGGCACATCGCTTTTGGGTAAATGGGCTACTTCCCTCCGAAGGGTCGAAGCGCTTGGTCCGATATCTTCTGCCTGTCTCCGCACCAATCGAGCGCCGTCGGCCGCATTCTCGGTGGCGATGACTAATCAAAAGATCTTTTTGGAGGGCGTCGACCCGGTCTTGCGGACAGTCATCGAGACTGAATGCGGGGGGCCCGAAGCCGCTAACTCATTCTTCTCGCAGTTCGAATTTCAGACGATCCCTGACACCCTGCCTGGCCTCGAAGCGCGGACAAGGTTGGAGCTTGTTCCGTCGGACATGCTGCCGGCAGGTTGGCATTATTTTCGGGACATGGTCAGGCGCTGGGCGATGCTTCGAAACGAGCCGCCAGGAGGGCGCATCCTTTATCGCCATTTGGCGCAGGTCATCACACGAGATCGACCCGAGCCGATCCGGCAGGACTTCCAGATACCACCGGGTTACTCACTGCCAAACCAGAAATTCCACAAGAACTTCCGGCTCAGAATCGTAGCCCCGGAAACGCCTGTTACGGTTTTGTGGGGAACCCCAGGAAGGGGGAAAAGCACTTACCTGAGCTTTCTCACCGAGGAGCTTAGGCGAGAAAACAAGCCGATCCTTCGCCATCACTATTTTCTATCCGGCGACGACACCGCGGACCGTATTTCCTATTCGGAGATCTCGCACTCTCTGGTCAGCCAATTAGAACTTCGTCACCCTGAGGCCTTGTCGCCTACTGCGGATGATACTGACAAGATTCGCAGCACTTTGACGTCGGCTGCGCGGCACTTTCAGGAGATAGGCGAGCGACTTTACCTTGTTGTCGATGGACTGGATCACGTTTGGCGTGACTACAGAAAGGTCGATCAACTCAACTTTCTGTTCAACCAGCTACTGCCGCTACCGGAGAATGTGAGTCTGATAGTTGGGACACAGCGGGTTCCGAATGACCAACTGCCGAATAAGCTCTTGGCCCAGGCACGAGATGAAGATTGGTTGGCAATACCACCAATGGATGAAGTCGCCGTCCATTCATGGATAGAAGCCCAGGACGCTGCATCTCGCCTAATCCTCTTGGATGCGCGTGAAGGAGAAGAGAGAGCCAGCGAGGTGGCGGTCATCTCAAGCGCATTCTACAAGGTATCCGGTGGTCACCCCCTCCATTTGATTTACGCCTTTGAGAGCCTGGTGAGCACGGGTGCGCCCATACGCGCGGACGACGTTGCCCTTATACCGCCATGCCCGGACGGAGACATACGTGCCTATTATGGCGGCCTTTGGAACATGCTGACTGATACGGGCAAGCAGGTTCTCCATGTACTTGCGGGATCAGAGTTTTACTGGCCAAGCTTGGGGATTAGGCAATGCCTTGGGACTTATGCCGAGATCGCCTTTTTGCTGGAGCCCCGAGCATCGGGCATGCACCCATTTCACGGCAGTATCCTGGCGTATGTCAGGGAGCGTGACGACCACGACGAAGCGTTTAGAGCAATCCTGCCTGGAATTGTAGACTGGCTCGAGAATGATGCGCCGCCGTATTGGCGGTGGGGCTGGCTGTGGCTAAGCAAGGCGAAGCTTGGCGACTTTCAACCACTCATGGAAGGGGTTTCAAGGGAGTGGGCGGTCCGTTCGCTAGCGGCCGGATGGTCCGAGCGTCAGATCGTTCGTGTCTTTGAAGCCGCCGAAGAGTACGCGTTCCAGATTCTTGACCTGCCTCGAGCTGTTGGACTTCGGTCCGTCAAGATACGCGTCTTAAATGCGAGGGGATATCAAGTTCAGGACTTTGCTGCCTTCGAAGAAGCAGCTATTAAATCACACAAGAACTGGCAACAGCTCGACAATCTGTTAGACAACGCAGCCGGGCTCACCGATGGCGAGGTCGCCATGCTGGCGCGAGCAGCCCCGAAAGATAGGCGGCCGGAGGTTTCCGAGCAGTGCGCAGAGGAGCTTGGGCGCCGGATCGATGTTTGGTTGCAGCTCCGCCACAGGCCCGAGGGTGAGTTCATCTCCTTGGCACACCTCTATTGCGACGTCGTGGCACTTTGCGGTACCCCTGATGTCGATGGGGTGTGGGATTTTCTTTTGCTCCTCAGAGAGCCAGGCCCGCACATCAATTACTTCGCCGAGGGCCTTGCCAAGGCGATGCAGTATGAGGCTCTCATCAAACTGTGGGGGAAGACCTCCGATCCAAAGTGGCACCGCGAAAAACTTGCCATTTGCGATGAGATGCTACGGGTGGCTTGCCGTATCAGGGCTGATCCCTCTAAGCGGATCGCATTGGACGAGGCCAGTCTGAGCCCGCTCTATGGCGTTTGGTCTCACTTGCACCGCCCCGGACAAGCTGTGACCATTGCGCTTCCGGCTGTGCCGGCCAACATGCTGCGGGACCGTTATGATTACGGGATAGATTATGGCATCCGCAACTTTGTATATGCACTTTTCTTCGGCGAGTTGGGGTATGCGCTGAAGCCAACCTCCCACCAATCCTTCAAATATCCTGGGCTCGCTGAGTCGGGTTTGGGCTGGCTGGGTGACGCGTTCGAGGTGGTTCGCGAAACTGCAAGGCGGATCGCTCGCCGCGAACTCCCGGCCGACTTCTCGGCGATCTACGTGGGAACGACGAGGTTAGCCCCTGTCTTTCACGGACGCAACGGGGCAAGCGAAAACGACCAGGCGCAGTATAGGTCAGTCCTCGCGGGCTTGCGAATGATTGCGCCGGACCTGCACCTTGTTGGAGCGTCTGCGGCCTCGGGCACCTTGATAAGTGAGGGGGCCATCAGGCGCGCGCAGTTCTCGCCGCATTGGAATGACGACGCGTGGTTGCTGACGTCAGACTGCGGACACCCGATTATGAGCGGCGGTGGAGCCAAGCTCCTGATCGACACCGCGAGTGCGGCACTGTCCGCCTCGATCTCCGAATTCCCAGAACGAGCGGAGGCGTGGTCGCTTCGGTCCCGTGTCGCATCGCTCTACGACTTGCCAGACGCGAAGGCGCTGGCCGAGCGGGCCGGTGACTGCCTCCTCGGATACGGCTATCGCAAGGACCCGTGGGTCTTCGACATTCTGGATGCTGTGGAGACTGCGCATGATGCGGAGCTAAGCCCTGCTCTGGATTGGATTAGGTCATTGGTGCCGGTGGTTGACAAGATTACGGAGTACACGGACGGAGCCGGAACCAACCATGCGCCAACCGAACTAATCGAGACTATTGCAGCGACATATCCTGAACGGCTCGGCGAACTGTTTTTGCACTATGTTGAGGAGGAGGACTGGCGCCAAGCGGACGATTGCCTGGTGCAATTTGCGAAGGTCTGGCCGCTCGCTTCCCTGGATGCATCGGCCATAGCCGGTACGTTCATAGATCCGAAGGTCTTAGGCGGCCTGCGCGACCGTGCAGAAGGAGGGGACGTCGCCGCGGCAGACCTTCTTGATCGCCAGCTTCGGTACTTGGGCGGAATGCCGGCGGATCATTCCGACCATTATCATTCCACGACAGAGGCAGACAAGAAGGAACCGCTCGAGGAAAAAGAACGCGCCTTCGATGACTTTGTCGGAGTGATCTCAGACATTGATGGACTGAGCACCCATCGGGACATTCGTGCCCACTATTCTGGCTGGCTTGGCAGGCACGTGGCCGCTGGGAAGGGCAAGGAAGCCCTCGACGCCATAAGACGCTACTTCGCAAGCGGAGAGCCGACGTACCACGCCGAGGAGGCGCTGGACGCAGCCTTTGACGTTTCGATGGCCGTAGAGGGGCGCGAAGCGGCATATGAGTGGCTGGTTAAGGCCCACATTGCTCGGCACGGCTGGCAAAGCAACTGGACGTCCCGGGACGAGGTCTTGGGAAGGCTACGGCTGGTCGCCGAGCACTATCCCGAGCGCTGGGCGCAGTTCGTCAAGGACACCTCGGAACCTCAGGAATTCTGGAAGAAGCGTGGTTACGGGCTAACAATCGGGCCAAAGTACTTGGTGCACTTTCTGCTTATGGTGAACCAACGTGACCTCGCTCGGCGTGTTGTCGACGTTATGGTGGCATCCATGATCAAGGAGGTTCATGACCAACCCATACCGGAGGCTCCATGGTTCCGGTAGCTGAAGGCCCCAGCGCCGCCTCTGTTTCGATTTTGCTGGAGCGCTTGAGATGGCCGGTCAAACTCGTTCGGTGGCGGGCAGCCAAAGAAATCCGGATGCTGTTGATGCATCCCTCAACAGGAGCCGATGTCTCCTCGGCTTTGCTATCGTGGATTGAAACGCGCCGCCTTGAAAGTGAGGTCCTGTCTGGGTTGAGTGTGCTGCTAGTTACGCCGGCCGCACACAGGCCAAGTTTCGATCTGATCCGGAGTGCGATCAACTATCCGTCGATGGCGTCCGACTTCTTGCTTGGCGAGACATTTGGACAGACCTCCCATGGATGGATCGAAGGGCACAGTGGCACGGCACCCGATGAGTTTGTCGCCGAACCCTACTTTGATCGCTTCAAGGCCTCACATGTTCCTGGCGCCTTGAGTCATGAGCTGCAGTATCTTGAAGAGCGCTTCGACCTGCCATTCACGCGGCAGTGGGGCTTCGAGTGGAGCCGTATCCGAGAAGCGCTAAAGACTGGCTATACCCGCTATCCGAATTATTTCGGGGACTTCGGTCTTCAGAGGGAGGGCATCGTCGGGCAATTCCTGCAACGGCAGTCCGAGGTCTACCGATCAGCTCATTTGCGCACCCTTGCGTGTGCGGTCACGGAGTGGGGTATTCCATTCGACGACATCGCGCCGTTCGCAACTTACAATGTGCCTATCCTACCGGATTTGTTCGAGCTCGAGCCACAGCCTAGACCCGGATGGCTTCCGACGCTGGACGCTAACGCACTCGGAAACCCGGTGAGCCTGGGGAACCTAGCCCAAGCAATCGTCGCGGCACAGCCGGACGACGAATGGCAAACCGTGCAGTTAAGAATTCCGCTGGACAGATCGTTTAGCGAATTTGGTGAGCTGGAGATATCTGCGTTCCTCGCGAGCGAGGATTTCGAATTGAGTCCGGATCAAATTCTGCGCCCAGGCGAGCACCTTCATGAACTCGATCGATATCGGTTCGATGGCTCAAGGCCACTCCACGCGCCGCGACCAAGCCGCGGGGCAGCAGGGGTTGCCTTTCCCGTTTGCTGTAATGAGATACCGTCAATACACGGCTTTTGGCATGGAGAGTACTGTCACCGGGGTCTGTCTCTGCCTGCGCCCTATTGTTTTGAGCGCCCCACATTTAGACGGGCGACCAGTTCGGGCCTTACCGCAGGAATTGGCGGGGATATCGTCGGAACGTTCTCAATTTGGCATGACGCATGGACGCCAATGTACGGCCCAAACTCTGCCACCCGCTGCGGGAGCATTAGCCGGATCAAGCGGACAAGGCTTAAGGGAATGTCAGACCGGATGGGGTTGGGTTTAGGTTGGTTCGTGCGACTGTCGAGAGTGGACAAACCAGTGGGTGGCTATGAGCGCCGGCCGACCGATGAGACGGCGTTCTACCGAGACTGACGACTTTGTTGCCGCGTTCAGCTGAACATGTCGCTCCGCTGTAAGGAGCTTCGCTGCGAACTGTTTGGATACGCTAACGTGATCGTCCATCCATTCGATGGCACGACCTTCGGCGGAATGAACAGACTTGATCCTTGCATACTCGGCGACTGACTTATCTTTCTCTAATGTCCGCTGTGGGGCGCAATGCGCCAGGAGCGGTCAGTCTGTTAGCGGCCCCCAAAGCGGCGTCTATTACGGCAAATTTCTATCTCCGCTGAAGGTTGAACCGCGCGCGAACCGAAGATCAGACTCGTCGAAGCGGCTGAGATAGCCGCTGCCGGGTTTTCGGTTCGCGATCTATCAGCCCGACACCGACGAGTTGGTGCTACCAGGCCGCTGCGGAGAACGACTTTTATAGGACGCTCAGGTTCCTGCAGTCGTGACGGACTTCCGGATGCGGCACTCGGAGTGAACGATCTCGACGCCGTTATAGCCGTTTGCAGCCAACATGCCGGCGACGTCATCTATGGACAGTGTGCACATCGGACCGATGATTACCCGCGCGATCGCGCCACGATGCTTGTCGTCGCCGTCCCGGTACCGACCGAACTGGAACGGCAGGTAACTCACCTCGCCACCGGCCCCGGTGCGGGTCGACGGGGTGATCCACTCATTGACGTCGCCGTCATCGGACACCAGGGCGCCGTCCGCCGGATCAGGCTCCTCCCTGGTCTGCAAGTGAATCATCCGGATCTCGCGTTCATAGGCCCAGGTGTGATGCTTGAGCGCAGTGATGGCGGTAAAGGCGTCCACGGAGGCCTGCGTCCAAAACTGCTCATTTGGGACGCCCCCCTTGGGATCGTGAGTAGCCGCTATCTTGAGAACCTTCGACCGGAACGCTTCTGGTGTGTTGTCAGAGAGGTAGTTTGCCTGCTGCAACCGGGCTTGAATGTCATTGATCGCCGTCGGCTTGAACCCGACCGATAACCCGACGTATCCCGTGTACTCGTTCCACAATGGGAGGTCGTCCCCGACCAGAGAAAAGCAACAGCAGAACGCTTGGTGGCTCTCTCGCAATGCCGTCAGCCTGCCGGCCAAGATCGACAGGAAGAAGCCGCGATGGCCTTTGTATTCGTTATGGCGTACCGCCTTGAGGGCTTCAACGAAGTGTTCGAATCCTAGATCCAACTCCCGAGGGTCGTTCATCTGCGTCAGGTCGTTGAACCAGAGCACCTTCGATTTCAAGATGCCTTCGAAGCCAGCGGGGCTTGTGAAATGATAGAGTGGCTGACGCGGCTGGTATTCAAGTAGCGCCATCAGCTACTCTCCCTCGACGGTCAGAAAATCTAACATGCGCTTCCAGTCCGCCGGCAGGGCCGGGGAGCTACCGGGGTCCAGTGCGGTCACACGGAGTTGGTTAGACTGGATCGAGTATTGAGCTACCTGATCGACGAACGACCAGTTATCGCCGAGGATCTTCATCGCCAGCGCTAGATAGCCGTTGAAATTCACGGCGTGGCCGGAATTTCGGATGAACTCATTGACCTGCAGCTGATCGTTGAAATGCCCAGAAAATTCGGAGCCGGGCCTTGGCTTGATCCTGTAGAGGAGCGCGTCGGCCGCCAACCCTGACGCGGTGACGAGTGCCGCGAGTTGCAAGTCGTCGGCTGTCAGATTGTCCGGGATCTGCCACGCGACGTGCCCGTGTCCATGCTCTGAGTCGCGGACCACGATCTCGGTGCCGATGAACCGGCAGATGATCGCTACGACGGGATGTCCAGCCTCATGGTAGGCGATCACTTCAAGATCGATCGCCATCGGCGTGCCTTCTTCGCTTTCCGTTATCAACGTTCCTCCAGCGGCTTCGGTTATCTGAACCTCCACGCTTTCAGATAATCTTCATTCGGCAGCTAAGTCGAGTTGACTGCCGGTCGGTATCAACGACTTCGAGCCTGCCAATCGTTCGACATCTGTTATTCCCGCGCCAGCGCCAAAAGCCGACAGGCTGCTTCCGGCCCGAGGCTGTGTGAGAACTCTGCGCGGCTGATCGGTCAAGCTGCCTTTTCCATGGTGCGCGTCGGCTCCGGTCACTCGGCTATCGCCTTGAGTGTTGGGGCCACGCCGGCCACGGCAATGGCACGCTTCATGTTGTAAGCCAGTATCGCCAAGCTGGCTTCGGTGGCGACGTGCTTGAGGCCGCGCGTTCGGAAGTGGGTGGCCCCCATCCATCCTTTTATGGTGCCGAAGACGTGCTCGACCGTGCAGCGGCGGACCGCCATGGCTTCGGGCATCGCTTGAAGCCTGCGCTCCATGGCATCAAGCACCGCTTCGTGCTCCCATCGTCGGATGCGTTTCTCTTTGCCGGCCGTGCACAGGGGACGCGACGGGCAGGCGCTGCAGGCCTTTTGGTTGAAGTAGACGCTGATGAGCTTGCCGCCCTCCACCCGGGCAAAGCGTTTCTGCAGCTGTTGACCGGCGGGGCAGCGATAGGTGTCGGTCTGCGGCTCATGCACGAACCTAGCCTTGCCCCAGAAGCCGCGCGCCTGAGCCGGTGAGGTATTTGGCTTGGGCACTATCGGGATGATGCCAGCTTCGGCGCAAGCGCGGATTTGCTCGCCCTCATAGTATCCACGATCTGCCAGGGCGATCATTTCGGCAGCGCCGGTCTCGGCCTGGGCCGCTGTGGCCATCTCCAGCAGATGCGAGCGGTCATGACCGCGGTTGGTCACCGCATTGGCGACGACGATGTGGTGTCGGGTATCGACGGCCGCCTGGACGTTGTAGCCGACTACCCCGCGATGGTCGCTCCCGGTCGCCATGGCACGGGCATCGGGATCGGTGAGCGACACCTGCTCATCGGGAGCGGCTTGCAGTTGCTGGCCAATCTCCTCGAGTTCGCGAAGCCGACCACGCAGCGACGCCAGTCGCTCGGTCAGGTGATGGATCCTGGAAGTGGCCGGGCCGGTCTCCGCCCTGTCGGTCTCCTCAAGCTCGGCGAGATAGCGCGCGATGCTCTTCTCGACATGGGCCTTCCGGCGCGCCAGCTTGCCCTTGGTGTAGTTCTTCTCGTGCGTGTTCACTGCGCGCAGGCGTGATCCGTCGATCGCGACCATGCCACCACCGACCAAGCCAAGGGCACGACAGATGGCGACGAAGCGCTGGCACGCGATCTGGATCGCGCTGGCATTGTCATGGCGGAAGTCCGCGATCGTCTTGAAGTCGGGTGCCAGCTTGCCGATCAGCCACATCAGTTCGATGTTGCGGCGCGCCTCGCGCTCCAGCTTCCGGCTCGAGGTCAGCTGGTGCAGATAGCCATAGACATAAAGCTTGAGCATGGTGCCCGGGGCATAACCGGGTCTGCCGGTCGATGCCGGCTGCACGCGAGCAAAGCCGAGTTCGGCCAGATCGAGTTCATCGACGAAGGCGTCAATGATGCGGACCGGGTTGTTAGCATCCACATAGTCTTCCAGGCACGTCGGCAAAAAGCTTGCTTGGCGGCGGTCAGCAGCTTCAACGAAACGTCCCATATGGCACCCCGAAGCACTGCCAGATCATAGCATCATCAGGGGTTTTCACACAGCCTCGGCCCCAAACCGGCCATTCGTCGTCGTAGCAGCGACCTTCTGCTCCTAGCGCGAATCGGAGGCGATGGAAAAGACAAAGTCTCGGCCCGAGCTGTTAGGATGACCTGCATTCATCATAGGCGCCGGAATTTGGGAGTTTGGGATGCTGAGGTTCATTCGCGAACACGATGTGGCAAAGGTTTTCTCGGCCGCCATCCGCGAGGACAAGCAGGTTCGTATCGCCGTCGCATTCTGGGGCCTGGGGGCTGCAAAAAAGCTCGGGCTGTCCCCAAGTGACGATGTCCAGATTGTCTGCAACCTCGACCACGTCGGCTGCAATCCGGATGCCGTGCAGGAGCTCCTCGATGTTGGAATTCAAGTGCGGACCCACCGCAGGCTCCACGGCAAGGTCTACGCAACGGAAAAGCTGTGCATCGTCGGCTCATCAAACGCCTCGACAAACGGCCTGATGGTCGAGGGTGACGATGCGGTCGGCTGGAAGGAGGCCAACGTCCTCAGCGACGATCCCGACCTCGTTCGTGCCGCCTCCGCCTTCTTCGACGAGATGTGGGGCGCCGCTGAGACTCGTATCGTCACAGCCTCGGATATCAAGGCGGCCCGCGCCAGATGCGATGCTGTGCCCGCTGGCACGCTCAATCCACCCAATTCAAAAACATTGATCGCAGCATGCCGCGAGCGACCTGATGTTTTCGAGGACGTCATCGTCATCGCATACGGAGAAGATTTGAGTCGGGCGGCTAAGAAGGAATTGAAGACATTTAAGGAGCAAGCGGCGGTGCTGGAGCCAAGCTCAGATCTCTCGAAGGTTAAACGGCCCTGGGGATATCAGGTCGGCGCGATCCAGATCGGAGCGTGGATTATCGATCTGGATTGCACGAACGTAAAGCTTCCGAAGATTCGCGGCTGTTCGAAATCGGTGGGAATTCAACGCGAGATCGAAGGGGAGGAACTCCTGACGGTGACGCCTCGCGGCGTCGTCTCCGTGGGCGGCCGTCGATACCCGATCGCTTCCGCGGAGAAAGCTTTGCTCGAAGCCGCCGGGAAGCAGATCATGAGGGCGGGCAAGAAGGATCGTGTGTCGCTGCAGCGGGCCATCGAGATCGCCGACCGCTTCGCTCGGAAACAGGCGCCATAGGATAACAGTGGAAGAGTATGCCGCCATTTTTTTGGCCAGATTCACTTCAGAAATCTGCCCGCACGCAGCTACGACCTCCATGCCGTTCAAACGGCCTTCAATTTTCAGGGTAGCAGAGAGGGGTGCCGAGATCGGCCGCGTTGGGTGGGCGCTCACTCTGACTGCACGGGGATCCGGCGAACGTCCGCTCCCAACTGAGCGGGAAGGTCAGCTGTTGGCGCGTCCTGCGCGCCTATACTCGCCATAGAGGGTCACTCGGACCATGGAGTCTCTGCTCACGAACGCAGTGCAATCGATCGAGATTGGCGTCGAGGATTTCCGTTCATCGGACCCGCGACGGCTGATTTCCGCCGTGCGCAACGTCCAGGCTGGGGTTCTCCTCCTTTGCAAAGAGAAGCTCCGCGCCTTGTCGCCGGCTGGAAGCGACGAGGTGCTCATCAAGGCCCGCATCCCCCCTGGACTCGATGCTGCCGGCAACCTCGCCTTCAAGGGCCAGGGCCAGAAGACCGCTGACGAGCAGCAGATTATCGAGCGGTTCGGCCAGCTCGGGATTAAACTCGATCGGGCGCCCCTGCGAAAACTGACGAGCCATCGCAATGTACTGGAGCACTACCGGTTCGCAGGCCGTCGCGACGAACTACGGGAGGTCGTCGCGCAGTCCGCGATGATGATTCGCCGCCTGTTCGACGTCCTCGGCCTTGATCCGGCGGAAGCGCTGGAGCCCGACACCTGGGAGTTTCTTCTCTCCAACGAGAGCGTGTTTCAGGAAGAATTGGCCCGATGCCAGGCCTCGACCCGCACGCTGCGATGGCGATCGCCAACAATGCGTCACGCCGCCGCGACAGAGCTCGTGTGTGCGGTCTGCAATTCTGCGCTCGTCGAACTAGAAGACCACGCCGACACTGACCAGGACACAGCTCGCCTCAAGTGTCGCGTATGCCCCATGACCTTTCCGGCAAAAGGCCAGATTTGGCCAACCTTGGTGAGCCACTTCGCCCGAGACCTCTATGACGCCGCGACACAGGGAGGCAAGCCACCGCTCTTGAAATGTGACGCCTGCGGTGAGGTCGCGGTCGTCGTCGACGAAGGCGCTTGCGCAGTGTGCGGCCGGGACGGCTACGAGCTTCGGTGTGAGGTGTGCAACGAGGTACTCACGGAGGAGGATCGCGAACAAGATGACAGCCGATGCCTTCAGCATCGCGATGCTAAGGTCGCCTTCTTTTCGAGGGATCGGGTCACAGGGTAAGACTGATCAGTACCGGCGTAAGGGCGCCCCGCCACAGGCTGATTCATTAAAGGCCCCTTTCAAATGGGATTTCGACCAAATCGGAGGCGGCGTCGAGGCCAAGCTCATAAGTTGGAGGCGGCTAACCAGCAGAGCTTCCGGTCGGCTTACGAATATTCGCATTTCGGATTAAATGCCAACTTCCGCATCTCGCGCAACGGAAACTCGGGCATTCCTTCAATTGGTGAGGGAGCATGTCTCAAAAATCAAAATATATGAGACGATATTTATGTTATGAAATATCAACGCGTTGACTGTCTCATAATATAGTCTCATAATACACAAATGATTTTCGGCTACGCGCGCGTCTCAACTGATGGGCAGACTTTAGATAGCCAGATCGAACACCTCAAAGCCGCCGGCTGCGAAAAGCTGTTCCAGGAGACGGCAAGCGGCGCTAAAACGGACCGCCGGCAATTGCGAAAATGTCTGGCCGCCTTGCAAGCCGGTGATACGCTTCTCGTCGTTCGACTTGATCGCTTGGCGCGCTCGACGCGTGATCTGCTCAACATTCTCGCCGAGATCGCTGAACGAGGTGCCGCTTTCAAGTCCCTCGGCGACGGCTGGGCCGATACGACAACGCCGCATGGCCGTCTTATGCTCACCGTACTTGGCGGCCTTGCCGAATTCGAGCGAGAGCTGATCAGAACACGCACAGGAGAAGGCCGTATGCGCGCCAAGGCGCGCGGCGTGCGATTCGGCCGCAAGCATGTGCTATCGGCCGATCAGCGTGCCTTCGTTGCCAAGCGAAGGGCGGAAGGAGAGAGCGTGCGCGAACTCGCGCGAATCACAGGCGTGAGCAAGGCCACCATCAGCCGTATCGGACCCATTGAGTGAGCTCGCCCCTGCGCTAGAAGCAGACTCTGGCTCTTTGCCCGAAAGCCGACATTCAGCCATCCGTCATCCAAAGCCGACGTGCGCGAAGTCTCCTCCGCTGCTCTCCTCCGCAACCTTCAGCACAACCTTGCCGAATCCGCCACCCGCTTCCATGGAGCGATGCGCTTCGGCGGCCTGTGCGAGGGGATAGACCCTGCCGACCAGCGGCGTCAGCCGGCCATCGGCGAACAGGGGCAGTGCGCCTTCCGCGAAGCGCCGCACCATGGCGCGCTTTTCGTCCGCCGTCCGCGATTTAATCACAGTCCCGATGAGGCGAAGATGGTTGTGCAACAGGAGAGCCAGCGGAATCGCCGCGCTCTCCTGCCCGCCCAGCAGGCCGACCTGAACGAGACGGCCGCCCGGAGCGAGGCTCCGCAGATTGCGCGGGAGATAGTCGCCGCCGACGAAGTCGACGACCACGGTGACCCCTGACCCGCCGGTGGCGTCGCGCACGCCTTGCTCGAAGTCCTCGGATCGATAGTCGAACACCGCCTCCGCGCCGAGGGCGAGAACGTCGTCGCGTCGCTCGACGTTCGAGGTGGCGAAGACACGGGCCCCGAGCGCGCGCGCGATCTTCACGACGGCGGAGCCGACCCCGCCCGCCGCCGCGTGGACGAGGATGGCCGTGTTCTTCGCCGTCCCACCCAGATGCACGGCGGCCTCCCAGGCGGTGACGAAGGACTCCATCACCGCCGCCGCGCCGAGATCATCGAGATCAGGCGGAATTCGCACCGCCATGCCCCGATCGACGCGGGCATATTCAGCATAGGCACCGCCGCCCACGATGGCCATTACGCGCTCGCCGATGCGGACATCGGCAACATCGCTGCCGACAGCGACAACCTCGCCGGCCACTTCCAGCCGGAGCAGATCGCTTTCGCCATAGCTCTTTCGGCCGTAATAGCCCTGCCGCTGCAACAGATCGGCGCGGTTGACGCCGGCGGCGTGCACCTTGACCAGAAGATCGCCCGGGCGAACCTCCGCCATCGCCACGTCGCCGAGATGGAGCACGTCGGCCGGGCCGAACGCGTCGAACACGATGGCTTTCATTTCGCTGCGGCCTTGGCGAGCGCACGGCGTCCAATGCTGGCGGCGAAGAGCGGCGTCTCCCGGCGGTTGTGATCGCCACCGGCCTCCTGCCGGGCGATAGCCGCCTGCTCGAAGGTCTGGCCGTGCGCGGCGAGGAAATCCATGAACGTGTCGGTCGGGCGCGAGGTGACACGATTGGTGTAGCGGGTCCTGCCGCCCTCGATCTCCTCGGCCATCAGCTCCCAGAGCACATTGACCTGGGTGCGGCCGACGGGCGTGAACACGTCGGAGATCGAGTTCATCCGGCAATAGTTCGCCGTGGCCTCCTCGGCGATGTAGTGCTGGATGACGAGGCCGGTGCCGATCATCTCCACATTGATGACCATGCGGCGGCCATCGTCGGTGGTCGTGACGCCGGAGCCGATGTGATCCGGCGGGCAGCAGCGCAGATATTCCGCTTCCGGCAGGCTGAACAGCCATTCGGCGATGTCGATCTTCTCAAAAGGAACGTCGATCTCCGCAGTATAGGCAGACTGGGAGAGGATCTTGTCGGTCAGAACTTTCATTTCTTTGCCTTCTCGATGAGCGTGTGAACGGGATGACCCGCCGTGCGATGGGCCCCGATACGTGGGGGAAAGAAGCAGAGCAGGGTCACCCGCGGCGCCAGGGCCGGCGCATTTCAATATCTCCGTGACCCTGTGATATCGTGCGAGATGGAACGCCGGCGCGCTCCGGCTGCGATGAATCGGGCCGAGAGGCGCGGTGCCGCTGCTGTGTTGACGCCGCGAATATGCGAGTGTCCGGCATCGGCGATAAGCCGGAGCCTCCTGCAAATGGCTTTGCCCGGATCGCAAAGATGAGACCCCATTTCGCCGAATTCCTCGCCACCTTCGTGGATGTGGTCCGGGCCGGAAGCTTCTCCGGGGCCGCGCGGCGACGCGCCGTGACGCCTTCGGCGATCGTCCGTCAGATCGATGCGCTGGAGGAGGATCTCGGCGTCGCGCTCTTCATCCGCTCGACGCGGGCGCTCACGCTCACCGATGCCGGCCAGCGCCTCCACGAGCGGGCGCAGCGGCACCTGGATGAGCTTGCCGACACCCATGCGGAAGTCGCCGCCTTCGATGGCTCCGTCTCGGGCACATTGCGGATCGCCTGCTTCCCCTCCTTCGGCAAGCGCTATGTGCTGCCGGTCGTCGCGGCACTGCAAGCAGAGCATCCAGCTTTGCACGTCGAACTCGATCTGACGGAGCGGCTGGCCGATCCGGTCATCGAGCGCCTCGACGTCCTCATCCGCATGGGCGCACTGACCGACAGCACGCTGATCGCGACAAAGGTCGCGCCGCTGGAACGACTGCTGGTGGCGAGCCCGGACTATCTGGCGCGGGCCGGCAGGCCCGACAGCGCGGCGGACCTGTCATCGCACCGGCTGATCGATAAGCTGCACGGCGCCGACCTTCTCGGCTGGCGCGATGTGCTCGGCTGCCCGGCCGGCCATGCCGGGAATGGAACGGTGAGCTTTCGTTCGGATGATTTCGAAGCCCAGCGCGCGGCGGCCGAGACGAGTCTGGGCATCGCATTTCTGCCGAGCTGGGTCGTCGGCCCGGACGTGAGGGCTCGCAAGCTCGTACGCCTGCCGCTCGGCGGCGAGCCCTGGAACGATGGGTCCGCCGGCATCTATCTCCTGCGCGCCCTGCCGCAGCCAAGCGCGAAGGTGCGGGCCTTCACCAAGGCCTTGCGCACGTCGATCGGCAATCCCCCCGTGTGGGATTCATGAACGATGCCCGATCGACGGGAGGCGCCAGGAGCAGAAGTTTGCCGCTACGGCGACGAATGGCCTTTTTGGGGCCGAGGCTGTGTGAGAACTCTGCGCGGCTGATCGGTCAAGCTGCCTTTTCCATGGTGCGCGTCGGCTCCGGTCACTCGGCTATCGCCTTGAGTGTTGGGGCCACGCCGGCCACGGCAATGGCACGCTTCATGTTGTAAGCCAGTATCGCCAAGCTGGCTTCGGTGGCGACGTGCTTGAGGCCGCGCGTTCGGAAGTGGTTGGCCCCCATCCATCCTTTTATGGTGCCGAAGACGTGCTCGACCGTGCAGCGGCGGACCGCCATGGCTTCGGGCATCGCTTGAAGCCTGCGCTCCATGGCATCAAGCACCGCTTCGTGCTCCCATCGTCGGATGCGTTTCTCTTTGCCGGCCGTGCACAGGGGACGCGACGGGCAGGCGCTGCAGGCCTTTTGGTTGAAGTAGACGCTGATGAGCTTGCCGCCCTCCACCCGGGCAAAGCGTTTCTGCAGCTGTTGACCGGCGGGGCAGCGATAGGTGTCGGTCTGCGGCTCATGCACGAACCTAGCCTTGCCCCAGAAGCCGCGCGCCTGAGCCGGTGAGGTATTTGGCTTGGGCACTATCGGGATGATGCCAGCTTCGGCGCAAGCGCGGATTTGCTCGCCCTCATAGTATCCACGATCTGCCAGGGCGATCATTTCGGCAGCGCCGGTCTCGGCCTGGGCCGCTGTGGCCATCTCCAGCAGATGCGAGCGGTCATGACCGCGGTTGGTCACCGCATTGGCGACGACGATGTGGTGTCGGGTATCGACGGCCGCCTGGACGTTGTAGCCGACTACCCCGCGATGGTCGCTCCCGGTCGCCATGGCACGGGCATCGGGATCGGTGAGCGACACCTGCTCATCGGGAGCGGCTTGCAGTTGCTGGCCAATCTCCTCGAGTTCGCGAAGCCGACCACGCAGCGACGCCAGTCGCTCGGTCAGGTGATGGATCCTGGAAGTGGCCGGGCCGGTCTCCGCCCTGTCGGTCTCCTCAAGCTCGGCGAGATAGCGCGCGATGCTCTTCTCGACATGGGCCTTCCGGCGCGCCAGCTTGCCCTTGGTGTAGTTCTTCTCGTGCGTGTTCACTGCGCGCAGGCGTGATCCGTCGATCGCGACCATGCCACCACCGACCAAGCCAAGGGCACGACAGATGGCGACGAAGCGCTGGCACGCGATCTGGATCGCGCTGGCATTGTCATGGCGGAAGTCCGCGATCGTCTTGAAGTCGGGTGCCAGCTTGCCGATCAGCCACATCAGTTCGATGTTGCGGCGCGCCTCGCGCTCCAGCTTCCGGCTCGAGGTCAGCTGGTGCAGATAGCCATAGACATAAAGCTTGAGCATGGTGCCCGGGGCATAACCGGGTCTGCCGGTCGATGCCGGCTGCACGCGAGCAAAGCCGAGTTCGGCCAGATCGAGTTCATCGACGAAGGCGTCAATGATGCGGACCGGGTTGTTAGCATCCACATAGTCTTCCAGGCACGTCGGCAAAAAGCTTGCTTGGCGGCGGTCAGCAGCTTCAACGAAACGTCCCATATGGCACCCCGAAGCACTGCCAGATCATAGCATCATCAGGGGTTTTCACACAGCCTCGGGCCGGGAGCGGACTGTCCGCTATTGGGAACTTCGAACGAAAAGCGGACGTGTCGCCGATGAAAGTCGAGGGCGGTCACTGACCTGTAGCTGACGCCGGAAGCGTCCGGTTTCGGGTAGTTTAGCTTAGCGATGCTGTGTGCCCGCGCGGGCCATCGAGAAGGTCTGCTCAAGCGAACAGGACGCTCAAGACCACTCACCCGCAGGCGATCACGCTAGGCAAACTTGATACGATATCTATCTCGCGCTTCGACGAAGTCGCCTTAGGCAACGTTTAGATAGGCTTGAACATGCTCTCGGCGCTGTCCGACTTCAGCCTCGCCCAGAACTCCATGGCGTAGCGGTCCGTCATGCCGGCGACGAAATCGCAGACGGTGCGGGCCTTTACGTTCACGTCGCTCGCAGAGTTGACGATGGCGCGCACGTCGTCTGGCATTAGGAGATCGCCCTTGTCACTCATGAGCGCCTCGAAGATATCGCCGACGAGGTCCGATCCACGGTACTCCCCGATCTTGACGCGTGGAGAGTAGATCGCGGCGGCGCGGGTGTACTGCTTAAGCACTTCCTTGACCAGCGCGAGTGGCTTCGGCAGCTTCACTGAGCTGAGGGCCTTGCATTCCTCGTGCACCGTCAGCTCGACGCCGCTGATGAATTTGTGGACCAGCTCCGAAGAGAGCTTCGTCCTGCGGTACCCGTCCTCGCCGAGCTTCTTCGACGATAGGTACATCTGCGCGAAGGTGACGAGGATTTTGTCCCTCTCCGATTCCTGGGTGGGCTCGCTATCCTCTGGGAGCGCGTCCGTGTCCTCGTCGCTATCGGCCAACTCGGCGAACAGATTGAGGAACACACCGAGGACGTCCCTCGTGGTGACGTTGTATTCCAGTTCCTTAGAGACCTTCGCCGCGACCTTCGCCAGCAACCCGTCCTCGGACGACAGGATTTCGCCCGGGGACAGGATCCCCACTTTGAGGCAATCCTCCAGGTCGTAGATGGAGTAGGCGATGTCGTCGGCCAGATCCATTATCGAGCACTCGATCGTCTTGAAGGTCTCCTCCTGCTTCAGCTGATAACCCTCGAGTATGGACGCCTTCACGCGATCGACGATCGTCTTCTCGGAAAGGTAGTATCCTTTGACGATGTCTTCATCCTCGCCGCGCAACGCCGGGATCAACTTGTCGTATTTCAGCGCCGAGGCGATCGTCCGGTGGCACAGGTTGTAGCCAGCGCGATCGTCGCCATCGATCGCTTCCTTGTACCGCTTCTTCTTTTCCAGGCGCGTGATGATGCGCAGCGTTTGCGCGTTGCCCTCGAATCCGCCGTAGGGCTTCATCGCCTTGTCGAGCGCCTTCTCGCCATTGTGGCCGAATGGGGGGTGCCCGATGTCGTGAATCAGCCCTGCCGTGGCGCAAAGACGGCCATCGATCCCCGGCGGCCCGAGGCGTTCCGCGAAATCGTGGTTCAGGCGTTCCGCGATGCCTTGTCCGATCTGGGCGACTTCTAGCGAATGGGTCAGCCGGTTTCGGAAGAAGTCGGATTCCCTGCTGGGAAAGACCTGCGTCTTTCCCTGGAGGCGGCGGAAACTGGCGCTGTGGATGACGCGGCCGTAGTCGCGTGAGAAGTCGTCACGCCAGGCCTTTTCCTGGCCGTCCGGCGCGTCGACTTCGCGCCGGTAGTCCACGCGGCGATACATTGGGGATTACCGCGCGGCCGCTGCCTGCGGGGCCTGGCCAACCGCCTCGTCTCGCGCGGCCCTTTCCTCGTCCGCGCGCCTTTCCTCATCAGCTTTCCTCTCGCGCTCGCGGCGCTCCTGCATGGCTTGCCGCAAGGTGGACAGGCTGTTCTTGGCGTCTTCCCTGGCTTCTCTGACTGCTGCGAGTACCATGGTGTGCCCCTCTCGTGGAATGTTCGAAGTCGCGGAGGTGGTGTTCTTTCCCCTCGCCGATCGCACGGCAAGTCCCGCCCCCGAAATCCGTGGAATTATCCCGTACCGATACGCGTCGGCACGCCGGCCTTGCGAACCAGGTCGGCGATGTGGCTGGTGAGCCCGACGGGTCCGTCGATCGCGATGCCCGTTCTCGGCGGCAACTCGCGCACGATACCGCGTAATGCCTCCAGACCGTCGGAGGGACGGAACGTGACCCAGCGCTCAGCGTCCCCAGGGACGATCACCGTCGCCGAGGATGCCGTCGCGCCACGATGCAGTTGCACGACCCACGCCCTCTCGCCGTCGAAAACCCATTCGAAGCGCACGTCGCCGACGCGCTCGCGCAGTAGCGCGTGAAGCGCGAGCACGGCCGCCGTGACCTCGACCGGAAGGTCGGACGGGCGAACGGAACCGAGCATCAGCTGGTCGCCGGTCCCGCGCACGCCCTCGATCAGGAGCGAAGCGTCCACGGTCTCGATCGCCGCTCCCGACCACATGGCGGGTACGCCGGATTGGGACAGCACAGACGCTATCGCCTTATGGTCCGGGTCCTCCTGCGCCATCAGCAGAAACGGGTCTCGCCAGCCACGAAACGTGCTGAACTTGCCGGGCTGCTGTTCGGTCGGACACGTCCTGAGCCAGATCTCGTTCGATCCGGTGGCCGCGCCGAAGGAGAATGGGGCCACCCGCCGCCCGATGACGGTCGTGCGGGGAACGGGCAGTCCCGCCGCATGGGCGACCAGGAGCCCATACGCCTTGTCGCCGATCATCCGGGAGAAATCGTTGGGCCAACGCGCGTCCGCCAGCTTCGCGGGAAACGCCTCGGATTCACCGAGCTCCCAGTAAAGGACAGGGGTCTGCTTGTAACCGCGTGCCGTCGGATGGAGGCTGAACTCGATCCTGCTGCGCTCGGCGCAATCGAAATCGGGGCTGGCGCCGTACACCGTCGAGAACACGGTCTCGGCCCACTCGCGCGGCAACGTCGCGAAACCCTTCTTCTCCACGCCGCGGGGCGTCGTATCCGGACCGAACTCGACGATCTCGCCCATGGCGACGCCCGACACGCCGCCATCGCTCACGTCGATGGTCTCGTTGGCGATCGTGAAGAGGCCCTCGGCAGAGAGGCGCGACAACGCCGAGAGGACGTCGGCTTCCGAACCTAGGCCGTAGATGAATTCGCGGCTCTGGGGACGATCCTCGTCGAAGCTGCGAACGTTGACCGTGCCTTCGGCGCTCTTGCGGAAGAGCTCGCGAACGGCGTCCGCCGGACTGGCGAAGCGCGAGTTCGGCGATGCGTCGGCTAAGCGCGAGAACTGCTGGACCGGCCCTTTCGCGGAAGGCGCGAAACTGACGAACTGCGCAACGTTGAAGCGATCCGCCAGCCGATCGAGTGAGGCGTCCTTGCGAAATCGGGACGTTTTTTCGCTGGCCGGAGAATTTCCGCTCGCGCCCATCAAAACCAACCAATCGCCTAGTGCTGTCGAATCGAAATGCCCTGCTAGCATTTTTACCGCACCACCGTAAACGAGCGATAAGAAAGTTACAAAAATCCAAACGGAAATTTTCGCCGGCCCCGAAAAGGATCCGCGATCGAAATTCACCGCAACGTAATTCAACACTGTCCGGAAACATGGATCGCGCCTGCGCCCATCCAATGCCCCGGAACGCCCGCCGCAACGAGGATGTCATCGCCTCGACGACCGAGGATGACGGCTTTCGCCGAAAGCGCCGTCGCGACGAGCGACAGCACCATCGCCATGGCGCCGGAGTCGCGCCACATCAGCGTCTCCCACGCGTCGTAGCAGTCGGAATAGACGCGTGCGTCCGCAACGAGTTGGAGCGTCACGCCGTCTTCCGCGCCGGCCAGTTCGCGAACGCTGCGTGAGTTCAGCTCTCGCGCCGCCGAAAGGTCCGTAGGCGCGCGCAAGGCATGCGCGTCGCAATCATAGAGGCCGGCGATATCGGATCCGACACCTAGAACGAGAAGTCGAAGCGCATGGAGCCCGCCGGCGGACGGAGCCGTCCGGCTTTCCCAAGTCCCGAAGCGACCGTCCCCGCGGGCCTCGCGCAATTGCGTGGCGTGGCGGAGAACCGCGGCCAAGGTCGGCTCCGGAAGATCGCCGCCCACGCGCGATCGGCGTTGGCCGAGAACGTGGAAGAAGTCGCGGTCCGCCGATCCCACCAGACGAGGCCACTCGGTCACGAGCGGCCAATCGGGCATCGTCGAGCGGCGTTTCTCCCCGCCGAGACGAGGCGCCGGCTCTTCAGTAGGCACGGCCGGTCAACTCGCCGGTGACCTCGTAATGCTTCACGCATCCTCGGCAAACACCACAAGCGAGGTCGCCGACGTGGCAGGAATGCGCCCAGGCAAGCGCCGATTGCGGGACACCGGAGATGCGGACAAGGGCGGCCGTCGTCAGCCCTAGAGCGGGAGCGGTCACGCGGAGCTCGCCTTCCTGCAGTCGCATCAGTCCGTCGATCGCCTCGTAGAAGGGCCGCCGACCGTCGGCATGGACGTCGTCGGACGCCACGGAGCCGACCATCAGCTCGGTCACGCCGATGGCCACGGCCCGCATCCCCGCCAACGTCACCAGCAGCTGGTTGCGAAACGGCCACCATTCCGGTGCGGGCGCGAGGTCGAGCGCCTCGGTGCCCGCCATGTGTCCCGAACCAAGCGACGAGCAATCGACCGAAATGATCTCGTGCCGCATCTCCAACAGCGACGCGATCTGTCCGGCCGCGGCGATCTCCGCCTTGGAAGCGGCCTGCCCGTAGTCGACGGTGAAGGCGATGTCGGGTCGCTGCCAATACGCCAGCGCGATCGAATCCATACCACCCGAAAGCAAGATACCCTTCATGGCAGTGCCCAGACGGCGCGATAGATCGCCGAGACCAGGTCGTCGGCCACCTGGCAGCCCGATCCGATCGTCATCTTCATGTCCTCGGGGCGGATGTTCTGGGCCAGCGCGACGACGGGCTTGCCACGAGCGACGGCGTAACCGACCTCGAAGATCGTGCCGGCATCGCCGCCGTTCAGGACGGCCAGCACCACATCGCAGGCATCCAGGCCCGCGAGGTCGGCCTTGGCGACTTTGTGCGCCGGGCCTCTACCGACATCGTGCAGCGGGGAGAACACAGCCACGCCCATATGCAGGAGTTGCGACCTGATCTCCTCGATCATCCAGAGTTCGCCGAGATTGAAAAACGGTCCGGCGATGTAGATCCGCCCTTGCCCCGGCCCTATCGGCCTGTCGACCGTGCGACGGAGTTCGCCCGAGGACGGCAGGGGTAGTGAGCGCGTCGATACATAGTGGCTGACCGACCGGGAGGCGAGGTCGGCGGCGTCCTGGGGCGACCTGTCGTGGATCGCCCAGTGGAGCGTGAAGGCAGCCGAGAAGACGTCGCCCGAGCCGATCTTCCAGACGCTGGCGCTGCGATAGGCCGGGACCGGGCTTCGTGAGGTTTGGGTCGCAACGATGGCACCCCTACCGCCTTGCTTCAGGATGACGATATCGGCGCCGTGTTCGGCGAAGAGCGTATCGATAATGTCTTCGGGCTCCGATTTGCCCGTCAGTCGACGGCCTTCCAATCCATTGAGGACGATCGCCAATTCCTGCGCGCATGAGCCATTTCGATGGAACGGCTGCGGGGCGAAGGCGGATTGCGGGTCGTAGACCGCGCGTCTTGCCGTGACCTTGGCGCTTCCCTCCATCATGCCGAATCTGAGGACGACGTCGTCCTCGACCTCCAGAGGTTCGCGTTCCTCGATCAGGTCGCGCCGCGGAACGATCCGAGGGTCGGACAGCGAGTGCAGGTATTCGAAGGCAACGCCCGGTCCCGACACCTTAGGTCCCCTCACGTCGAGACGATAGACGGCCGCAAGGTTCGCGAGACCGTCCTCCAATCCCTCGGCACGATAGGTGTGCAGCCGGACGTCCTCGACCTCTCCTGAGATTAGCGCGGCCGAGCGTCCGGCCGAGCCATAGACGTCGTCCCAGAACGGCTCGAGGCATCGCTCGGCGTAGACGCCACCGGCGACGGAGATCACTTGCGCTCGATCCGGACGATCACCGATCCGCCAGAGAGTTGGATGACTTCTGCCGAATACTCATTACCTTGGTCGATGCAGCCTATCAATTGGATATGCCCGCGATGGGTCAGCGATCCCACAGGAGTTCCAGTGGCGGTCGTGACCGCCAGCACGCGGTGAGGGGCGGTGCCGGTGACGCGGACGTCGAGAACGTCGCCCACGGAAAGGGTGGTAACGACAGGCTTGGGGCTGTTGATCGGCGCATCCTGAACGATCGCGCAAGGATCGGTGTCGGCCCCGCCCGCACCGCCGCCGCCTGCGCCAGAGGTTCCCGACGACCCGATCGGGATCGACCCGACGTCGTCGTCCCTCCTGCTTCCACCGCTTCCCGACATGGCGCTCTCCCCCTCCGAAGTCAGGTAAGGTGAATCATTATACCGGGCTCCGTCAATTCTTGCGGCCTACGCCTTTCAGACCGCCAGTGCGGCACGATCCAAGGATTTGACCGGCGAAACCTTTACGACCCGGGCCGGGGCCCGCTCCGGCAGTTGCCGCATGGTGTTCCACATTACGGAATCCAGGATCGACGCGGCGGTGCCGATTGACGTGGCGAAGCGCAAGTATGCGGTCTCCAGCGCAAGGTAGTGACGTTCGACGCTGAGACCGGGATCGAAGATGCCGAGCGCCCGCCCGGCCCTCAGGATATGAACGTCCAGGATGGCGACCTTGTCGCTGCGCCGGAGATTGCGGACGACCCACGAGGCGGTCTTCCGGCCGACGCCGCGCAGCATGGTCAGCTCCTCGCGCAACGCAACGTCATTCAGCGAGCGGTCGATCTCCGGCAATGCTTGGAAAGCGGCGGCGACGTAGCCGGCCTTCTGCCTGGCGAAGCGGTAGCGAACGGGCCGTTCGCCTATCCGGAACGGCGTCGAGAGCGCATCGAGGACCGCGTGATGGTTGGCTAAAGCATCGGGCGATGCATGCATTGATTTTCGTAGCCTGTCATATGCGGCGAGGCCAATTTCGGCCGGGATGCCGTAGCCTCCGAGCATGCAGGCAAGAAGCTCTTCCTCGAGACTGTTTCCGAGGCGGTAGTGATCTGGCGCGTCTAGCTTCCACATCCACGATTGCGCGGCCCAATAGGCGGGGGTCATCGGCCTGTCAGCGTCGCCCCAGGTGAAATCCCAACCATCGACGATGTCGTTAGCTGCGGGCACATCGAGGCTGTGCAGCCAACCTCCCGATAGGGCGAGAACCTTCTGACTCGACGCTCGCAGTGAATGCATATATGCATTCTATATGACACCCGAACGACTGGCAATGAGCGAGCTTCTTTCAACTGTCGAGGAACGTCGCCTCCAGGCCGGACTAAGTCAGCGAGAGGTGGCTCGGGCGGTGGGAATCACCCAGCCCCACTACAGTAAGGTTGTTGGCGGCTTGGCGAGCCTGCCAAGTGAACTCGAGGATCGGTTGGTGGCTTGGCTCCGCGCAAAGGAGCACCGATCGGTCGAGGTACGCACTGCGGTTGGCATTGAGGCGGCAAGGATCAAAGAGCTAGCAGCGTCCATTGAGGAACAGCTCCGCGAACTGAATCGCCTGCTGGGGGTCGCAAGCAGGCCTCGAAAAAGGAGGGTGCCGTCAGTGACGCGGCGCATTCCGAGCAAAGTGATCACCTAAGAGGCTTCTGACGGGCCGTAGACGCCGCCGTCTCAAAGTCAGCATGTGGCGTTTCGATCCGCTAGGTCCGACATGTTCCGAAGCCCGGCTGTGGATTGGGTTTACAACCCGACCAAAGTGAACGAACGGACCGGGAGCATTATGCCTAATGCGGTTTCGTGGTGGTAATTTCGGCCATCTCGTGGGGACCGAATCATGGATATCGACGACCTGCCGGACAGCATCATCGAGCGAGTGACGATGATGGAAGGCATTTTGACTGATGCTGCGACGGGCGGATCTCCGGACAATCACGTCTATGAATACCTGCGCCGGGAGTTCATGGCCGACGAGATCTTGAAGCCTTTGCTTCCGTCATTTGTTCGTACCTACCGCAACCTGAGCGCTTTCTGGCCCTTCATCAAGAACGAGGCTGGCACATATGCAGAGCGTCGCCAGATCATCAGCGGGGCATTCACGCCGATCATCGAGCATCTTGAAGGCGCGAACCGGGCTCCCATCGACGTTGTCGCCGGCGACCCGTTGGCGTCCTTCGACGCCGATGGTGTGCATTCGGTGTGGGCCAAGGCTTTGTCTCGCCGGGCTGCCGATCCGGAAGGTGCGATCACGGTCGCGCGCACTCTGCTCGAAACCGTATGCAAGCGGGTGCTGGACGAGCGCGAGATTCCGTACGGCCATAAGGACGATCTGCCTAAGCTGTACGGCTTGGCAGCTCGCGAGCTCAACATGGCGCCGGACCAGCACGTTGAGGAGCCGATCAGGATGATCCTTGGCGGTGCAATGAATCTGGTCAATGGCATCGGCACGCTGCGCAACCGGTTCTCCGACGCGCATGCCCCTGGCGGCAAGATCCCCGTCAAACCTTCGGCCCGCCACGCAGCACTAGCAGTAAACATGGCGGGCGCCATGGCCACCTTCATGGTTGAGACGTATGTTCAGCAGCAAGGGAAGGCCGCCACATAGAGCCAGAGCCTCCTATTCGTTGCTCACGCCCGTACCAAGTGTTTCGACACTTTCAAAATACGTACGGCTTCTCGGGGCCACGGAAGCCGCGTGGCGAATTGTCAGGTCCGGTTTTGGGTAGACACCTGATGGCTGCTCCTGGCGCAAAGGTACCAACGTCCTCCGCCTTGCGAATGTCTGCTTTCGGCCACGGCTGTTACGAGATCAAAGGCCGATATGGGGGCGCAAAGCGGACGTCCCTGAAAGGGCAGTCGAGGGGCACGTATGGGTCAAACCGACTCATTTGCGCTGCGCTGCTCGCTGTCCAGATCCGCGCCCCCTTCCCGGTCAGCGCCCCTGCCTCACCCGAGCCGCAAGCGCCTCCATCAGCATTGCAGCATCCTCGCCGGCCCGGTGCCGCACTTCGGCGTGCTCCAGCCTGTCCCGTATCCTCTCGCTGACTTCCTCGCCAAGTTCGCGAAGCAGACCATCCCAGCTGCGCAGCGTGAAGCTAGGCTTTATTCCCGCGGCCTCGAACAGAGCATCCATCCAATAGGCATCGAACGGCCCGCCATCGCACCAGACTGGCCCGCTGCTGATCAGCGAGTTCAGGGCCCTGGCGACGACCATTGGCAGCTCGGCCGTGGCAAGCTCGGTCCGGTCGATGCCGTGCACCTCTTGCGACAGTTCGCTCCAATGGCCGAAGTCGGTCCAATCCTGCGTCGGCCGGATAAGCGCCGACCACACATGGATGGGCTCCTCCGGAGCCGGCCACGCGGCAACGCCCACCTCGATGGGATATCCGCCATCCTCCAAAGAACTCGCCTCAAAATCGATGATGCGCAGAGGCCATTGGATCGTCGGCACTTGCTGCTCCTTCGTCTGGAGAAAGCTCCTACCCCCTTATCTCGGACACCGCCCCCCTTGGCCCATGGGCTCAGACCTCCTGATCGACGACAGCTCACTCAGTGCAGTTGGCCATGGCGAGGTGGATCAGACGTCTGTCTCCTGAGACGCGGAAGCGCAGGGCGTCCTGGATCGACCAGTCGGCGCGGGAGAGATCGCCGGCGTCCTGGAACGACACCGCGACTATGGCTTCCAGCTCTTGGAATGACACGCCAGAGACCTCCAGAACGGCGATGAGTTGGAACGGCGCCTCGGCGGTGGGGCTGGGCTTGATGTCGAGCACACGCGCGGCGAGTTTGCGCGTGCCACCGCGCTCGAAGCGCACCTCCATGTCGAGGTTTTCGAGCATGCTCAGCACATCCTCCGGCCGGCTGGTTTTTTGGCCCAGCGCCGTGTCGCGCGAGCCCGGCTGGAACACCAAGGCGACGAGGGGGGTCTTGCGGCCTTTGCGGCAGAACAGGCGCAGGCGGGTGGTATCGTCGAAGCGGCTGGTGGCCACTTCGGCAGTGGCGCCGATGTCTCTGCCCATGCCACCGGCGGCCTCTAGGCTGAGGGGTGCATAGTGGCGCGCCGTGTTGTCGACGTTCCAGGCGCGCATCTCGTCCGGTGTGAGCCAGTGGGGTGCGCCCTCCGGCGTCTTGGCCGCCAGAGCCAGGAAGCGCGGATCGATGCCCATGGCCAGCGTGTAGTCGATCAACCGCCCCATGATCTGCTGGGCATAGGCGGTGGTGCCCGAGAAGGAGAATTGATGCACGCCGAGGCGGGTGCCGGTGGCGCCCTCGAAGCGGTCGTATTGGTCTCCCTGGTCCTCGGCGCCGGGATCTTGCGCGATCATGTAGCGCTTCACGCCGCCGAGGATGGCATAGGCGCAGGCGCCGACGCAGATCTCCCCGAGGCTGGTGCCGAAGCCGGCCTTGCGGATCAGCTCGCCCAGCTTGGCGGCGGAGGCAAGATCCCCGCCGGGCGAGACGAACTGCAGCATGCCGCCATCGGGATTGTCGCGGGCGAAGGCGGCGAAGGCCTGCGGCGTGTCGGGCGTGATCATGCCGACGGCGAGGTCCGCGCTTTCCAGCGCATTGCCCCGGCAGGCGGCGTTCGGCGGGGAGAAGAAGCGCATGGGCTTGCGCAAATCGGCGGGGCGATAGTCCGGCGCCTCGCAATCCGGCTCTTCCGCCTGCGCCCGGCTGGAGGGAGCCGCCACCGCCAGGATGGCGACGGCGGCAATGCTTGCGAAGATGCGTTTCTCGCGAAAAATCATCCTTCGCTCCGCAGGGTCGGCTCGGTGCGGTTCGGCTCGATGGGATGCGGCTCGGAGCGATGGGGCGGCCGGTCGATGGCGAGGCTCCATCGGGTCTTGGCGTACCAGGTCTCCTGCGAATCCGGATCGGCGAACACCCAGCCGTGCTCCAGATAGTTCTTGGCCGTCAGCTCGTTGCCCTTGACGCCGAAGAAGATCATCAAGGTCAGATCGAGGATGCAGGTCGCGAGCGCGACCAGGGCCACGTCCTTCGGCTCGAGGTCCGCCAGGCTCTGGCTGATGGTCGTGGAGAAGTTGATCACATTGATCAGGATGCCCCAGACATAGAGGCGGCGCAGGAACAGCGGGATGCCGAAGAAGGTGGAGAAGAAGAACAGGACCCAGCTCCAGCCGACCTTGATGCGCTTGAGCTCGCCCGTCTTCGGGTTTTTCATCAGAACTTTCATGCTTTCCCCCATAATGAAGCGATGATGTGATGAAGCGATGTTTGATGACGTGATGGAAACGCGCGTCAGATCGCGGCTCAGCGCTGCGCCGTGGCGGGCGGGGCCATCCCCACGCCGCCGCTGAGCACGAAGCCGCGCTGGCCGTCGGCGCGTGCGACCGGGATGAGTTCGGCCGGCGCCTCGCCCTTCGGCTGGATGACGACGAGGGCGTCGACCCATTGCAGCGTGTCGCCGACGTCGAGGATGGTGCAGTCGCCCGTGCTGGCGAAGAGATCGCGCACCCTGCGCCGCGCCGCTCCCGGCCGCTCCGACAGGATGGCTGTGAGCTGTTGCGGGGTGCGGCAGAAGACCGTGCGCTCGACGATGGTGCAGCGGCCGCCTTCGACGCAGCGTTCTTCCCCCGGCTGCGCGCCAGGTGCGGCCTTCGACGCCGAAGCCGTCTTTGGGGCTGACCGCAGCGTGGCAAGCGCGGCCATGGCCTGATCGAGCTCGCGCTGTGCCTGTGCTCGCTCGCGCCGCACTCCTTCCAGGGGATCGGGACCGCCGCCGCCCGCCAGATCCTGGAACGCCTGCGCCATGCCGGACGGTCCCCGCGCCATGCCCATGGCCAGGCTCAGCATGCGGCGCGCCTGATCGGCCTGTATCGCGGCGGACCGCTCCTGCAAGCGCCGCTCGGCCGCCTGCACGGCTTGGCGTGCTCGCGCGACACGCGCTTGAGCGGCATCCAAAGCATCGGCGGCAGCCGTGGCAGTGGCCTGTGCCTGCCTCTCGCGCGCCTCCGCATCGCGCATTGCGCGGCCTTCTTCCTCACGCCGCGCCTCATCCTGGCGCCGCGTTTCCTGCTCAAGGCGGGCTTCCTCTTGCTGCCGCACTTCTTCCTGTCGGCGCGCCGCTTCGCGCGCCTGAAGGGCACGTGCCGTCTCCTCTTCGATCTCGGTCAGGCGGCGATCGATGATGGTGTAGGGCTCATCTCCCGCCAGCTGCTTCAGGGTCTCCTTGATGGGGCTGTCCTGCATGGCGCCCCCATCGGCGGCGGAAACGACGACACCGACAGCGGCGAGGCGCGTCACACGCGACCGGATATCGGTGAGCCTGCCGGCTGCGGTCTGCATGTCCGCCTTTTGCAACTCGGCCAGCGACATCCAGTTGGCGGCGAAGCGCCTGCGGGTCGCGGCCGCCAGATCGCTCAATTGCCGGTCGGTCGACAGGCTGTCGGCATAGGCGAACTTGAACAGAACCGTCTGCGCCAGGCAGAGCTCGTCGACGGACAATCCGGATTGTTGCGGCTTCGATGTCGGGGCCGGCGAAGATTGGGCGGCTTTGGCGATCATGTCCTGCGCCGGCGAGAGGGGCGGCGCGGAGACCGCCTTCTTCAAAATCACGACCGTGTCGCACGCGCCGCCCATGGCCTGGGCCAATTCCGCGCCGAAGAACGCCTCGATCTGCGCGGGGGTGGTGCCGATCGTCATGAACAGCAGGCGGAGCATTACGAGCTCATCGTCGCTGAGCTTTTCCGGCAGGACGTACTTCTGCTCGAAGATGCGATCCTTGTAGCCGTACTCGGAGCGGGCCAAGGCGGGACTGGCGAGCAGGCCGAGGCTGCCGCACAGCGCAAGCGTCCTGATCAGCCTGGGAGAGGCCATCGGAGGGGTTCCTTTCTGAGGGGGCGAAGCCCTGGAAAATTGGGCATCGACGGAGATGAATTTCGTAACGTGCACTATAATGCGTAGCACACTAGTGCACAATGACGCGCCATCGCACCATGGTGGATGCGCAACATGTGCTTGGTGCAAACGTTCGACGCTGCCGTCTGGCGATCGGCCTCTCTCAGGAAGAGGTGGCTGAACGTATGGGCGTCGATCGTGCTTACGTCAGCGGCTTAGAAGGCGGGCGCAGAAATCCCACCCTCACCACCATATGGGCGATCGCGCAGGCTCTGGGCGTTGAGATGTCGACATTAGTAAGCGCCGCTGGGGCGAGCGACCCGGCGCCCCCCATCCGAAAGCGGGCACCTCGTCGGAAGCCTACCGGATAATAGTGCTGGGAGGCCTTGAGGCCTCCCAGCTTTCCGCTCACGCCTTGCAATCGGGATGCATGAGGGCGAGTTGGCTGATCGGCCGCGTGATCACCGGCAGATCGTCGAAGCCGTGCCATTTGAGCGTGGCCCGGGTCGCATCGCGATTGATCACCTCGGCCGGCCACCAACCGTTGAAGGCACCGTCTTCATAGTCCGGCGCCAGCACCAAATGGCCGCTGGCAATCTCGGGCCAGAGCCCCACGGCGACCTCTTTACTGACAACACCGAGATTGCCGCCGTCGAGCATGTTCTGCGATGCAATGGCCACGGCAGAGACAGGCTTGTCCGTGGCGCCCGAGGCCGCCTCTGCGGCCGTTTCGACGGCCGGCACTGTCGTCGTCGCTTTCGCGGCCGCCTTGGCCTCAGCGGCCTTCGGAATCAACTGCACGACAGGCGCCGTTTTGGCCGCGCTCTCGGCCACGGCCGCGAGCTCGCTGATCATGCGGGGCGTGACGGCGCCGAGCAGGGGAGCACCCTCCTTGTCGAGGGCGCCGCGCGCGAGACTCGCGATGAGCTTGGCGTCCTTCGCCGGGTTCAGCGTCACGCAGCGATGGCCGAGGCCCTCGGCAGCGGCACGCGCCTTTTCAGCGGCCTCGCCTTCGAACTTTGCGGCCTGGGACGGCGTCGCATTAAAGAGCACGAGAATGCCGGGGGAAGCGGCCTGAGATTTGACAGTCATGATGCGATCTTTTGTGAAGCTGGCGGCAGGTTCCACCTCTCTGTTGTATCATAATACCGTCATTTTGTCAAACAGCTCATGCCGAGGGGAGGCTCTGGCTTCAGTTCGGATCGAATATTTTGTTCTAGAACCTGGGCCTATAGTCGCCCCGCTTGTCTGTTCGGAGTTTCAAAGCTCGGATCATCGATATGGTTTGTGGAAGTCATGGCCGATATTCGAAAACCAAGCGGCTTGGACGCAAACTGCGATTTTAAGCAGAACTGCGATTCGCCGACGATCGGATTCGGCCGAATGCGGCCCGGAACTCAATATCGCTTGGCCTCGCGTGCGCGAGGCTGTTATGGCTCTCAAAGATACGCGGTGAAATGCAGTGGGATTCCGCTTTTTGCGGACCGAACTAACGAAGTTGCAGCCGCGAAAAATGTAGGCATGCCTGTAGGCGTGAAAAATTTTATACCTGTTTTTTACCTTTAACCCCAATGCTCTACGGCGCCAGATGATTCCGCCTGGTGCGGCGTGCATGAACGCCCCCGCGACGGCCGGAAGCGGCGCGATAGGCGTGCGAACGTGCAGCGCCGCCGGTGCTGCCCTTCAGACCTGCGGCCGCCACATGTCGAACACCGCCTCGGGCGTCACCTCCACATAGCCGCTCGGCCCGCCGGCCCGCAGCACCGGATGGGCTTGCGCGGTCTGGTAGATCCCATCCTTGAGCAGGGCGCGGGCGATATGCACGCCCACCACTTCGCCCAGCACCAGCCAGGATTGGATGTCATCACCCGCCGCGCTGCGCAGCTGGATGAGCTGGGTCAGCCGGCATTCGAACGAGACTGGGCTCTGCGCCACGCGCGGCACGTCGATATGCCGGCTCGGCGCCGGGGTGAGGCCGGCGAGGGCGAATTCGTCCACATCGGCGGGGACGGCGGCGCTGGTGGTGTTCATCGCCTCGGCCAGCGGTCGGGTGGCGAGGTTCCAGGCGAACATGCCGGTCGCGGCGATATTGGCGACGCTGTGCTTCCAGCCCACGCTGGAGAAACCGATGATCGGCGGGCGATAATTGAACGCGTTGAAGAAGCTGTAGGGCGCGAGATTGAGCGTGCCTTCGGCTGACCGTGACGAAATCCAGCCGATCGGGCGCGGCCCGACGATGGCGTTCAGCGGGTCGTGCGGCAGGCCGTGGCCCTCGGCGGGCGTATAGAAATAATAAGAGGCTTCGGCGGTCATGATGCGGCTCTGTCCCCGGGTTGCGGCGCCATCTTAATCGCGTGCCGCCGATTCGGCGCCGGCCGCGCGCAGCATCGCGTGCCGCTTCCCGATGCGGCTCGGCCGATGGCGGCGCGGCCTCTCGCCCCAGGCTCAGCCCCCAATGCGCCGCTTGCGCCGGTTTGATCATACGGCGGAGCCTGGACTATGGTCGCGGGCGCGGCAAGGGAGGCAGGAGGTATGAAGATCAGCGTCCTGCGCGTGCTGCGGCGCTTCGGCGCCTGGGCCGCCAGCCTGTCGGGACCTGTGCGCATTTCGGCCGTGATCGGCGTGCCGCTGATCCTCGTGGCCCTTGTGGCCTGGTTCGATCGCGAGGCGGAACTGAAGGCGGCGCGCCAGAAGGTGATCGCCTCCGCCCATATGTTGTCCGAGCATGCGGGTGCGCGGTTTCTCTCGGTCGACGTGGCCCTGTCGCGGGTGCGGGACGCGCTCGGCATACGCCCGGCGGGCGTGCTGCGCACCGACACGCAGATGCATCAATTGCTCGTGCGCCTCGTGCGCCGCATGCCGGAATTGGAACTGGCCTTCGTCATTGACGAGACGGGACGCCTCGTCTCCTCAAGCCGAGCCTATCCCGCGCCCGCGCGGGATCTCAGCCAGCGCGAATTCTTTCTCGCCGGAAAGGGCGGGCAGGAGGGTCTGCTGTTTTCAGTGCCGTTCCGGGGCGCGGCGAGCCGGTCCGTATCGTTCGCCGTGAGCCGGGCGGTCTGGCGGGACGGGGTGTTCGGTGGCGTCGTCGGCGCGATCGTCTTCCCCGAATATTTTCATTCGTCCTATCGCGGCCTGCTGGGTCCCAATCCGGGTGCCGTCGCCGCGCTGGTGCGCAAGGACGGCACCTTGCTGCTGCGCTCGCCGGACCTGCGCGCGCAGCAGGACCTGCCGGTGCTGATCGCGGACGTGCCCGAGCAGCGCGGCCAACATGAGTCCGGGCTGCTCGCCGCCAGCGCGCTGATCGAGGGCGGGCCGGCCGTCGCCGCCTATCGCGCCGTACCCGGCACCGACCTCACGGTGGTCTATGCCCTCAGCGAGGGTGATGTCCTGTCCGCCTGGAACCGGCGCGTGGCGGGCTATGTGCTGGTCGGCGGACTCGCCAGTTTCGCCCTGGCGGTGTTGACGCGGCGCCCGACGGGGCTGCGGGTCTTCGGCGCCCGACGCCAGCTCCGCCTCGGCGGCGTGCCGCGCCCGTCGCTCTCCGAGGCCAGCGTCGGCGCCGTGGACCGCGTGCTGACGCCCGTCCTTGCCGATCTGACCTTTGTCGGAACGCGCAATCGTGCCGATGGGCCCGAGCCGGAATTCGACGAGGCCCTGGCCGGCGCCGGCCATGGGGTGCGCCTCGCGCAGCGCCTGCTGGACGCCGGCCGGCGCGGCGGCCGACCACGAATCGTCCATGCGCCGACGGTGCTCAACAATGTGCGCTGCCTGCTGATCGGTTCGGTGTGGCCGCCGCTCGAACTTACCGTCGCCAGCGATGCAAAGGACATGGATGTTTTCGTGGAGCCGGCCGGGTTCGAGCTTGCCGTGCTGGACCTCGTGATGGACCTGAAACAGCAGGCCGATGCGGGAAGCCAGATCACACTGGGCGCCCGGCGCGACGTGGTGCGCGCGGAGCCGGTGCACGTGGAAGCGGGCGAATATGTATGCGTCACCGTGCGCGCGGCATCCACCATGCCCGCCGATGGCGGCACGCTCCGCACGGCGCGGCATGATGAGATTGCCGCATTCGCCGCACGGGCCGGCGGCGGCTGGCAGATGATGACGGGCGCGGATGGCCCCGAGGCGCGGCTGTGGATTCCCGCCGCCCTCGGCCGGCGCGAGGAAAGTCCCGCGCCTCGTTTCAACGGGCTCGCCCGGTCCTAGGACCGATCACCCTCATGGCTTGCCGCCGGTGCCGGAGACATCGTCGTATGTAAGATTTCGCGTGCATCCACGTGGCACCATCTGGCGACTGGACGATGCGCGACGCCGCTGAATGTCGATGCGTCCTAGCGCAGGCCGAAGAACGACAGCACGGCCAGAACGACCACCACCAAGCCTACGATATAGATCAGATTGTTCATGACGGGCCTCTTGTCTGGGGATGCAAGGGCAACGTCTCGCGCCGCGTTGTGTTCCGCTGAAGTTGAAGGTAGCGCCGCTGCGGCAGGGCTCGACTTCGAGGCCCGGATCGTGCTTGAGACGCGCCGTCGCCCCGCCGGGGTAAAGATCGGAGCCCGCATGCACCCGACATTCCGCCTCAGCCTGCTGGTGCTCGCCGGCATCGCAGGCCTTTCCGCCGCGCCCGCCTTCGCCACCGAGGCGCAATGCAAGTTCGGCGGTGGCTTCCAGGTGATTTCGCGTGCGCGCACGGACGCTGCCGGCAACGACATCATCGCCCGCGCCGTTCCGGCCAGTGCCGCCGGCCCCTGCATTTTCGCCAAGCGCGGTGGGGATATCGAAATCAGCACGGCGGAGGAGGCCGATACCGTGCTCGGACTTGCCGGCACGCATCTCGTGATGGATCGCGGCACCGGGCCGAGCCGCGTGCTCGTGATCTATGATCTTTCGGCCCGCAAGGTGGCGCTCACGCTCGCCTATGACGACCAGGAGCCGGTGAAGATCGCCGCCTCCGGCGTCACGTTCGCCGCGGTCACCGGCCCGGCAACCGCCGCCACGTGCCCGAAGTTCAAGGAATATAAGGCGAACGGGCTTGGCGCCGCGCTGGCGGTGGAAACCCGTATCACCTTCCCGGGCCTCGCCCGCAGCCAGAGCGGCAAGCCCCGCTGCATCGCCCAGCAATGACGCGGCGGGCTAGGAGCGATCCACAATCAGCTGGGAGGTGGATCGCCGACGTGCCCGACGCCGGGCGCGTGCGATCGTCTTTCTTTCACCAGCCGTCATGGCCGGGCGTGTCCCGGCCTTCCGCGCCGGCCCGGCCGCGGGGGCTTTGAAAAGCCCGTGCCGGCGAGGCCGCGTGGATGCACGGGACACGCCCGTGCATGACGATCGCTCCCGAACAGAGCCATGCCATGAATGTCGATCGGTGCTAGCGCTCGGTGAAGAAGGTCATGAGCACCTTGCCCTCATCGCCGGTGAGGCACAGGAAGCGATGCACCTTGTCGGTCTTGTCGCGCTGAATATAGGCTTCACCCATCAGCACATGGCGCACCCGCTCGGTGCCGACGGTCGAATCGGCCTCGGCGACGGTCAGGCCGTCCACATCAATGAAGATATCCTCGATCGAGGGCGAGCGCTGGCGCAATACCGCCAGCGCGCGCAGCTTGCAGGTGCGCACCAGGGCGGTGTCGGAGGAGGCGGGCACCGCCGCCTTCTCCTTGGGCACGTCGGCCGCGGAGCCCGGCGGCGCGGGGACCGGCGCCGGCTGCGGCAAGGGCGCGGGGGAGGGGACGGCCGCCGGGGCTGCGGGAGCGGGAGATGAATTCGCGGGCGCCTGCGGTGCGGGCGCTTGCGCCAGCTGCAGCATCCCGGACAGCTCGGACCGCGGCGGCAGCGCGTATCCCGCGCCGGCCTCCGCCGAAAGGGCCGGTTTCGCCATCACCGCCAGGGTGGTCAGGCAGAGCAGGGCCAGCACCAGTAAGATCAGAATCGGCCGCGTGACCTGGGCGGTAGAGAGCAGCGGGATGCGGGTATCCCGGTCGAACGCCGCCACCGCGCGGGCGACCCGGCGCTGCGCGGCTCCCGAAGGGGGGCACTGAGGTTTGATGGGATCAGGGTGCCAGATCCGTCGGGTCTGCGCGGGCATGAGATGTCCTTGGTGCGTGGTCTGATACCAACGCCCGGACAGGCCATTTTGTGCCGCTGACCCTTGCCGAAATGCCGCTGATCGCTGGGGAATGCGCGCGACACGCCCTTGGGCCGGGTTCCGGCCCGGCGTTTACCCGCGTCGGGGGCATTTACGTCGCGTGCCTCGTGCACAAGCGCCGGCCCTCGGGCCGCACCGTTCGCGCGTTGGCCGGTGCGTTTGCGCCAAGCTGAAGCGCCGACGCATCGGCGCCCAAATCGGCGGCGCCCGCGAGCGGCGCGGCCGCCGATCAGCGCTTCCCGTCGCTGCCGTCGCTCGCCTCGTCCTCACCGTCCTCGTCTTCCTCTGCGTCTTCCGCGTCCTCGTCCTCATCGTCGGAGGGCGCGATCAGGCGGTCGAGGCAATCCATGAACTCATCGCCGATCTGCTCCACGGTCTCGCTGTCGAGCGCGGGATCGCACGGCAGCACGAACCGCTGCTCGCCCTCGTCGGTGGTGACATCGAGAATCAGCGCGCTCGGCATGTCCTCGGGGTGCAGGAAGCTGATCCGCAGGCCGGTGAGGATCAGGGCGGGAATATCGGCCATCTGGCGCTCCGAGAGGTATGGGTGCGATGATGGGGCAGGAGGTAGCACGAATTGCGGCCGCCGACACCGCCTGCCACGCTTGCGTCACACACAATGGAACCGGCGCCGGGTTGCCGGGCAGCGGGCGAGTGGCCTAAAGCATCGGCCCGATGACCTACCGCCTGGATATCGACGGCGTCCGCGCCATAGCCGTGCTGAGCGTCCTGCTGTTTCACCTCGGTGTTCCCGGCGTGCCCGGCGGGTTCGTCGGCGTCGATGTGTTCTTCGTGATCTCGGGCTATCTCATCACCGCGAACATTGTTGCCGACGTGCGCGGCGGCGCGTTCTCGCTGCTGCGTTTCTATGATCGCCGCATCCGCCGCATCGTGCCGGCGCTGACGCTCGTGGTGCTGGCGACGCTGGCGGCGGGCTATTTCATCCTCACGCCCGGCGATTACGCGGTGCTCGGCCGCAGCGCGGCCTATGCGGCGGGCGGCCTCTCGAATTTCTTCTTTCTGCGCAATACCGGTTATTTCAATGCGGCGGCGGAGACCATGCCGCTGCTCCACACCTGGTCGCTCGGCGTGGAGGAGCAATTCTATGTGATCTGGCCATTGCTGCTGGTCGCGGCGCTCCGGTTCTCGGCGCGCTGGCCGCGCCTGGTGCCGGCGCTGATGGGCGCGCTCATCCTGGCGAGCTTCGCCTATGCGGTGCAGAAAGTGGGCACCAATCCCAAGAGCGCCTTCTATCAACCCTGGACGCGGGCCTGGGAGCTGGCGGTCGGCGGGGTCCTGGTGTTCATCCCCACCGCCTGGACGGGGGCCATATCGGCGCGCCTTGGCGATCTGCTGAAGCTCGCCGGCCTCATCGCCATTCTCGCGCCGATCCTGCTGCTGACGGCGCAGAGCCCGTTTCCCGGCGCCAATGCGCTCGCCCCGGTGCTCGGCACGGCGCTGCTGCTTATGCCCACGTCCACCCCGACCCGGATGTCGCGAGCGCTGGCGCTGGCGCCGTTGCCGTTCGTCGGGCGCATCTCCTATTCGCTCTATCTGTGGCACTGGCCGATCATCGTGCTGATGCGCCATTACCAGAACGGCGATCGGCTGAACCTCGCCTGGGGCGCTGCGGCGCTGGTGCTGTCCTTCCTCGCCGCATGGCTCTCGTGGCGGTTCGTGGAACAGCCGTTCCGCCGCATGCGCCCGGCGCCGCGCCTCAGCATCGGCGCCGGAGCGCTGACGGCCGGCGTGGTCGCGGCGGTGGGCTTGGGGCTGTTCTTCACCGGCGGACTGCCCGGCCGCGTCTCCGCGCAACTGCAGGCCATGGGATCGAAGGACCGCATGTGGGACTGGGCCTGCCCGCAGCACGTGCCCGAGGGACCCGCCAAGGGCCTGTGCGCTGTCGGCGCGCCATGGGCGAGCGCCGGGACGCGAGCGATCATCTGGGGCGACAGCCATGCCGAGCAGTTGATGCCCATGCTGGATGTGGCGGGCCGGCAGGCCGATACGGCGATCGCCTTGTTCCGCGCCTGCCCGGCGATCATCGAGGCCGGCGGCATCCGGCGCGATTTCGCGGGAATCCCGACCTATAATGAGGATTGCCGCGCCTCGCGCGCGGCGGTGCTCGCCCTGCTGAAGGCCGCGCCCGACATCACGCTCGTCATTCTTGCTGGCGCGTGGCCGTCCACGGCGCAAAACCTCTACCGCCATCCCGGTGAGGCGGTGGGCTTCGAGGCCGGTCGCCGCCTGCTTCTGGAAGGGTTCGACGATCTGATGCCGCGCCTCGCCGCCCCCGGGCGACGGGTGCTGGTGATGGCCGATATTCCCCATTGGGCGAGCGATCCCGTGCCGTGCGTGGTCGCCAACGACGGATCGCTGCTGCGCGCGCCCTGTACCCGCACGGTAAACAGCCTCGCCGCGCCCGATTATGATGCCTTCCAGCGCGAGGTGAACGGCGTGTTCCGGTCCATGCGCGGGCGCTATGGTCCGTCAACCACCATCGCCATTCCCGCCGACGCGCTATGTGGGCCGCAGAGCTGCCAATCCACGGTGGAGGGCGAGTTCTTCTATTATGATCTCGACCACGTCCGCCGCAATCTCTCGCCCGCCGCCACGCGGGCGTTCGCGGCGCGGCTCGGCCTTGCGGATCTGCTGCGGGCGGGAACTGCTGCCCCGTTCGGCCCGCGTGCGGATCAATAGGATTGCGCGTCCCGGCTTGCTTTCAGTGACTTTTAACGACGAGACAGGCGCATGATGTGCGTCAATGATAGGGCAGTGATGCTGAGCTAAACCGGTCGGCCTTGGCCTGTCGCTTTTTCTGTTCGCAGGAGCCTATCCGTGCGCTGTCGTCCGATCGCACTTCTGTTCGCGCTCCAGATCGCCTTTGGCGCGCTCTGCATGGGTCCTGTCGCCGCGCAGGAACCGAAGAACCTCGGCGACCGGCTGCACGGGCTCTGGCAGAAGCTGGCCGGCACCAAGCTGCCGGCCGATATCGCCACCACCAACGGGCGGCTTGAGGCCGAGCAGGTGCTGATCTCCGCGAAATTCGCCGGCCGGGTGCTTCAGGTGCTGGTGGAAGAGGGCCAGACGGTGGAACGGGGCGCGGTGGTCGCGCGCATGGATACGGCGGAACTCGATGCCCAGCTTTCAGGCGCGGAAGCCCAAGTGCGCCGCGCCGAGAAGGCCATGAGCGAGGCCCAGGCCGCCATCACCCAGCGCGAAAGCGAAGTGCTGCTCGCCCACCAGGAATACGACCGCGCCGCGACCCTGAGCGAGCGCGGCTATGGCACCGTCCAGTCGCTGGACCAGCGGCGCAGCCAGATGAACGTGGCGGAAGGTGCCAAGCGGGCGGCGCAAGCCAGTTTCGACCAGGCGCAGGCCGCCGCCGACAGTGCGCGCGCGGACGTGGCGCGCATCCGCTCCCAGCTCGACGATTCCGTGCTCACCGCACCGCGGCGCGGACGCATCGAATACAAGCTCGTGCAGTCCGGCGAGGTGGTCGGCGCCGGCGCGCCCATTGCGACCCTGCTCGATCTTTCCGATGTCTATATGACCGTGTTCCTGCCCGCGCGCGTCGCCGGGCGGCTGGGCCTTGGCGACGAGGCACGGATCGTGCTCGATCCGGCGCCCGATTACGTGATCCCGGCAACGGTGTCCTTCGTCGCCACCGAGGCGCAGTTCACGCCCAAGACCGTGGAAACGGCGGACGAGCGCGAGAAGCTGATGTTCCGCGTGAAGCTGAAGATCGCGCCGAGCCTGCTGAAACAATATGAGGCGCAGGTGAAGACCGGCGTGCGCGGCAGCGCCTTCGTGCGCACCGCCCGCACGGCAGTGTGGCCGGCGGAACTTGCCGTGAAGCTTCCCCAATGAGCGCGGCGGCGGTCCGCTTCGCCGGGGTCGTCCATCATTATGGCAAGACGGTCGCGCTCGGCGGCATCGACCTTGAGATTCCCGCCGGCTGCATGACCGGGCTCATCGGCCCCGACGGGGTCGGCAAATCCACCTTGCTCTCGCTCGCCGCCGGCATCACCAAGATCCAGGCCGGTTCGGTGGAGGTGCTGGGCGCCGACATGGCGAACCGCGCGGCGCGGCGCGTCACCGGCGCGCGCATCGCCTTCATGCCCCAGGGGCTGGGCCGCAATCTCTATCCGACGCTCTCGGTTGCGGAAAATCTCGATTTCTTCGGCCGCCTGTTCGGCCAGGGCGCGGCCGAGCGGCGCGCGCGCAGCGCCGAGCTGCTCGCCGCCACCGGCCTTGCGCCCTTCGCCGACCGGCCGGCGGGCAAGCTTTCCGGCGGCATGAAGCAGAAGCTCGGCATCTGCACCGCGCTGATCCACGATCCCGACCTGCTGATCCTGGATGAGCCGACCACCGGCATCGACCCGCTCTCGCGCCGCCAATTCTGGGATCTCGTCGCCCGCATGCGGGCGCGGCGGCCGGGCATGAGCGTCATCGTCGCCACCGCTTACATGGAGGAGGCGGACGCGTTCGACTGGCTCGCCGCTTTGCACGACGGCCATGTGATCGCCAGCGGCAGCCCAAACGAGATCCGCGCCCGCGCCGGTGCCCCGACGCTGGAGCGCGCCTTCGTGGCGCTTTTGCCGGAGGACGCGCGCAGCGCCGACGGGCCGGTGGTGGAGCGCCCGCGCGTGCCGCAGGACGGCGTGCCGGCCATCGAGGCGGAAGGGCTCACCTGTCGCTTCGGCGCCTTCACAGCCGTGGACCATGTGAGCTTTCGCATCGAGAAGGGCGAGATCTTCGGCTTCCTTGGCTCCAACGGTTCGGGCAAGAGCACCACCATGAAGATGCTGACCGGCCTGTTGCCGGCAAGCGAGGGCGAGGCGCGCCTGTTCGGCCAGACGCTCGATGCCGGGGACATGGAAACGCGCCGCCGCGTCGGCTACATGTCCCAGGCCTTCTCGCTCTATACCGAACTCACCGTGCGGCAGAATCTGATGCTGCACGCGCAATTGTTCGAGCTGGCGCCCGACACCATCGTGCCCCGCGTCGAGGAGATGCTGGCCCGCTTCGACCTGTCCGGCGTCGCCGACACCCGGCCCGAGAGCTTGCCGCTCGGCATCCGCCAGCGCCTCCAGCTCGCGGTCGCGATCATCCACCGGCCGGAGATCCTGATCCTGGACGAGCCGACTTCCGGCGTCGATCCGGTGGCGCGGGACGGCTTCTGGCGGGAGCTGATCGCCCTGTCGCGCGACGATGACGTCACCATCTTCCTCTCCACCCATTTCATGAACGAGGCCGAGCGTTGCGACCGCATCTCGCTGATGCACCAGGGCAAGGTGCTGGCGGTTGGAACGCCGGACGAACTGAAGGCGCAGCGCCACACGCAGTCGCTGGAGGAGGTGTTCATCGCGGTCTTGGAACAGGCCGGCATGGGGCAGGAGGGCGACGCGGCCGCGCCGGAGGCCGCCGTCCCGACCTCCTCCGGTCCGCCGCGCCGGGTCGATCCGCGCCGGATGTGGGCCTATGCGTGGCGCGAGACGCTGGAGATCCTGCGCGATCCCGCCCGTCTCGCCTTCGCCTTCATCGGGCCGGTGCTGCTGCTGTTCACCTTCGGCTATGGCGTGTCGTTTGACGTGGAACACCTGCCCTACGCCGCCTTCGACCAGGACCAGAGCGCCCAGAGCCGGCAATTGCTCGAAAGCTTCCAGGGCTCGCGCTATTTCACCGAGAAGGCGCCCATCACTTCGACGACACAGCTCGACACCCGCATGAAGAGTGGGGAACTCTCGGTGGCCATCGAGGTGCCCGCGGATTTCGGCAAGCAATTGCAGCGCAATCGCCAGCCCGAGGTGGGCGTGTGGGTGGACGGGGCCATGCCGTTCCGCGCCGAGACCACGCGCGGCTACGTCTCCGGCCTTGCGCAAACCTATATGGCGGACGAGGTGCTGCGCCGCTATGGCCATGCGGTGCCGCTCTATCCCATCGAGATCGACACCCGCTTTCGCTATAATCAGGCGTTCAAGAGCGTGAACGCCATCGTGCCGAGCGTGATCGTGCTGATGCTGGTGCTGATCCCGGCGGTGATGACCGCGCTTGGCATCGTCAAGGAGAAGGAGACCGGCTCCATCTCCAATTTCCAGTCCACCCCGGTCACCAAGGTGGAATTCCTGCTCGGCAAGCAATTGCCCTATGTGTTCATCGCCTTCCTGAGCTTCCTGTCGCTGGTGGTGCTCGCCACCTTGTTCTTCCAGGTGCCGCTGAAGGGCTCGTTCGCGACTTTGGCGCTGGGCTCGCTCGCCTATGTGTTCGCCACCACCGGCTTCGGCCTGTTCGTCTCGAGCTTCGTTTCCAGCCAGGTGGCGGCGATCTTTGCGACCTCGATCCTCGCCATCCTGCCGGCGGTAAATTTCTCCGGCCTGCTGGTGCCGGTGTCCTCGCTCTCCGGCGGCGCGCGGCTGATGGGGCTCGCCTTTCCCGCCGCTTGGTATCAGCCGGTGAGCGTCGGGGTGTTCGCGAAGGCGCTCGGCCTTGCCGATCTGTGGCCCAATATCGTGGTGCTGGTTCTGTTCGCGCTCGGCTTTATCGGCGCGGCAGTGCTCGCGCTGCGCAAGCAGGGGGCCTGACATGCGCGCCCGCCTCATGCGCATCTGGCGCCTCGGCATCAAGGAGCTGTTCAGCCTCAAGGCGGATCCGGTCCTGCTGGGGCTGATCGTCTATACCTTCACCTTCGCCATCTATGCGGTGGCCACCGGCGCGAAGTTCGAGGTGGAGAATGCCGCCGTGGCGGTGGTGGACGAGGACCAGTCCGCGCTCTCCCGGCAGGTGCGGGCGGCGATCCTCAAGCCCTTCTTCAAGGAGCCGGTGCTGATTGGCGCGAACGAGATCGACCGGGTGATGGACACCGGCCGCTTCGTGTTCGTCATCGAGATCCCGCCGAAATTCGAGCAGGACGCGATTTCCAACCGGCATCCGACGATCCAGATCGACGTGGACGCGACCGCCATGTCCCAGGCGGGCAATGGCGCCTCCTATCTTCAGAACATCATTCTCCAGGAGGTGAGCGCCGCCCTGCCGGGCACCACCCAAGCGCTGCCCATCGCCGTGGTAATGCGCGCGAAGTTCAATCCGAACCTCAAGTCGGCCTGGTTCACGGCGGTGATGCAGGTGATCAACAACATCACCATGCTGGCGGTCATCCTCTCCGGCGCGGCGCTGATCCGCGAGCGCGAGCACGGCACCATCGAGCATCTGCTGGTGATGCCGGTGACGCCGATCGAAATCATGCTGGCGAAGATCTGGGCGAACGGCCTCGTGATCGTGGTCGCGGCTATTCTCTCGCTGCTGGTGGTGGTCGAATATATCCTGGCGGTGCCGGTGCAAGGCTCGCTCGCCTTGTTCATCCTGGCGACCGTCACTTACCAATTCTCGGTCACCGCGCTCGGCATTCTCATCGCCACCGTGTCCACCTCCATGGCGCAGTTCGGCCTGATCGTGATGCCGATCCTGATCGTGATGAACCTGCTCTCGGGCAGCACGACGCCGCTGGAAAGCATGCCGACGTGGCTACAGAACGTGATGCAGTTTTCGCCCTCCACCCATTTCGTGGCGCTTTCGCAGGCGATCCTTTATCGGGGGGCGGGATTGGCGATCGTCTGGCCGCAGCTGCTGGCGCTGCTCGCCATCGGCGCGGCCTTCTTCGCGCTCGCCGCCCTGCGGTTCCGCAAGGCCCTGCTCGGGGCGCAATGAGGGTGCGGGGGTAGTGTTGATGCGGCTCAATGCAGCATCCCGGCCGTGGGCCACAATGCGCACCACACTTCATACAGCGGGAGCCGCGGGAGGCGACCATGCGCGTTGCGAATGTCATGACCACGCCGGTCATCAGCGTTGAACCCACCACATCCATCGCCGATGCCGCGCGGCTAATGCTGGCGCAGCACATCAGCGGCCTGCCGGTCGTCGCCAAGGACGGCACGCTCGTCGGCATGGTCACCGAGGGCGATTTCCTACGGCGCGCCGAACTCGGCACGCAGGTCAAGCGCTCCTGGTGGCTGGAATTGCTCGTGAGCCCCGGCACGGAGGCGGAGGAATATGTTCACGCCCACGGCCGCAAGGTGGAAGAGGTGATGACCTGCGACGTGCTCACCACCACGCCGGATGCGCCGTTGTCCCAGATCGTCGAGACCATGACCAATGCCCGCGTGAAGCGCCTGCCGGTGGTCGACCATGGCAAGCTGGTCGGCATCATCTCCCGGTCCGATCTGCTGCGCGCGCTGGCCGCGGCTCTGCCCACGGCATCGGCGGAGCAGACGGACGATGCGCGCCTGCGGGCCGCCATCCTCGATGAACTCGCCAAGCAACCCTGGAGCGGCAGCGGCCTCATCCGCGTGCATGTCGAGAAGGGCGTATGCGAACTGCGCGGCACCATTTTCGACGATCGCGAGCGCATGGCGGCGCGGGTCTGCGCGGAAAACGTGCCAGGCGTGACCAGCGTGGTCGATCAATTGGTCTGGGTCGAGCCCATGTCCGGCATGGTGATCCTGCCGCCGGGCGCCGACGCGGCCGAACGCGGCGCGGCCTGAGGCGCCGCCGGCACGCCCGAAGGGGAGAGCGACATGAAGGCCATGGTCCTCCACGCCATCGGCGCGCCTTTGGTGCTGGAACAGCGCCCCGATCCCGTGCCCGCCGCCGGCGAAATCCGGGTGCGTGTGGAGGCGTGCGCGGTGTGCCGCACCGACCTGCACGTGGTGGACGGCGACCTGCCGAACCCGGTGCTCCCCATCGTGCCCGGGCATGAGATCGTCGGCATCGTGGAGGCGCTGGGCGAGGGCGTAACGGCGCCGGCGCTGGGAACGCGGGTGGGGATTCCCTGGCTCGGCCATACCTGCGGGCATTGTCCTTATTGCGCCTCGGGCCAGGAAAACCTGTGCGACGCGCCCGCTTTCACCGGCTTCACCCGCGATGGCGGCTTCGCCTCCCATGTGGTGGCGGATGCCGCCTTCGCCTTTCCGCTCGACGGCTTCGAGGACCCGGTGGCGGCCGCGCCCTTGCTGTGCGCGGGGCTGATCGGCTGGCGCTCCCTGGTGAAAGCCGGCGAGGGCCGGCGCATCGGGCTCTACGGCTTCGGGGCAGCGGCCCATATCCTCGCCCAGGTGTGCCGCTGGCAGGGACGTGAGGTCTATGCCTTCACCCGCGCGGGGGACACGGCGGCGCAGGCGATGGCGCTGTCCCTCGGCGCCCGCTGGGCCGGCAGCTCGGACGAAGCGCCGCCCGAGCCGCTTGACGCCGCCATCCTCTTCGCCCCCGTCGGCGCGCTGGTGCCGGCCGCCCTGCGCGCTGTCCGCAAGGGCGGGCGGGTGGTGTGCGGCGGCATCCATATGAGCGACATCCCGCAATTCCCTTATTCCATCCTGTGGGAGGAGCGGCAGGTGGTGTCCGTCGCCAATCTTACGCGCGCGGACGCCCACGAATTCCTCGCCCTCGCGCCGAAGGCCGGGGTGAAGACGACCACCACGCTCTACCCACTGGAACGGGCGAACGAGGCGCTTGCGGACCTGCGCGCGGGGCGCTTCCAGGGCGCGGCGGTGCTGGTGCCTTAGGACGGTTGGCTTTCAGCGGCGTGGTGGCTCGTCGAGGCGCCTGACGACAGGTGCGCGCGATTGTCTTTCTTTCACTGTTTGTCATGGCCGGGCCTGTCCCGGCAATCCACGCCGGGCCGCTGGCGGGGCCTGGAAACGCTGGCACCAATGGTGCCGCGTGGATGCACGGGACAGGCCCGTGCATGACGATGCTCTGCTGCGATCGTGCCAAGCCACAACTGTCGATCCGTCCTCGAGCGCTTTTAGCGCCGCAGCCGCGCCGCGATGCCCAGGCCCTTGGCGAGCTCCAGCAGCAGCATCATGGCGATCGCCGCCGCGAGCGCGATGCCGACCCCGGCGAGGCCCACGTCGCCGAAGCGGAACAGCGCCGCGGCCGGCGGCACGCCGAGCACGATCCCCAGCATCACCGTCGCCAGCCCCATCACCGCGACCAAAGCGGAATTCGGGCGCGTCACCGCCGTCAGCAGCGAGGAACTGAAGGAGCGGTCCACGATGATCAGCACGACGCTGGCAAGGACGAGGGTAAGAAAGGCGCGCCCGCGCACCACATCCGGCGGCAGTTCGGCGTATAGCGACAGCACATAGACGCCACCTGCGGCCGCGAAAGCGACGAGCCCCTGGATCAGGCTCCAGGCCATCAAGGCGAGCGGCAGCAGCGCGTCCGTGGCCTTGCGGGGCGGGCGCTGCATCAGATCCGGCTCCTCCGGCTCGGCCTCGAAGGCGATGGAGCAGACCGGGTCGATCACCATTTCCAGGAACGCGATGTGCAGCGGCCCGAGCAGCGGCGGCAGGCCGAGCGCGAGCGGCAGGAACGCGAGGCCGGCGATCGGCACATGCATGGCGAGCACATAGCCCATGGCCTTGCGCAGATTGTCGAACGTGCGCCGGCCCAGGCGGATGGTGCGTACGATGGAATTGAAATCATCGTCCAGCAGCACCATCGCCGCCGCCTCGCGGGCGACGTCCGTGCCGCGCCCGCCCATGGCGATGCCGATGTGGGCCGCTTTCAGGGCGGGCGCATCGTTCACCCCGTCGCCCGTCATGGCGACGATGGCGCCTTGCGCCTTCAGGGCTTCCACGATCTTCAGCTTCTGCTCCGGCACGATGCGCGCGAACACCGCCGCCTTCGCCACCGCCGCCGCGAAGGTTGGTGGATCGAGCGCGGCCAGTTCGCGCCCGGTCACCACCGGTTCGGCATCAAGGCCGGCGGCGCGGGCCATGGCGGCGGCGGTGGCGGGATGATCGCCCGTGACCATGGCAATGCGGATTCCGGCCGCCCGGCATTCGCCCACCGCTTCCCGGACGCCGGGCCGCAGCGGATCGGCCAGCGCGATCAGGCCCTGAAACGCAAGCGCCTGCCCTTCCAGCCGGGTGTCCGCCGTCGCGTGCACTTCACCGTCCGCAAGGCCGAGCACCCGCAGGCCGCGCCCCGCCATCTCGGCGGCGGCAGCCAGGATCTGAGCCGCTTTCTCGGGAGGCAGGCGACACAGGCGGACGATGGCCTCCGGTGCGCCCTTGGCCGCGAGCCGGGGCGTCTCCTCGGCCGCGCCCCAGACGCGCCCCATCGCCGGAAGATCGTCGCGCAGGTCGAAATCGCACACCGCCGTCTGCGGCCAGGGCGGTGCGATGCCGGCGCGGGCCGCGAGATCGTGGAAGGCGCGCTCCATAGGATCGAACGTGCGATCCCGACTGGCGCGCGCCGCCAGCAGGACGAGGTGCGCGGCCTCGGGCCCGAGGGCCGCGTCCGCTTCTGCAAGCGCCACCGGCGCGCCCTCGGTGTCGCGCAATTCCACCACGGTCATGCGGTTCTGCGTGAGGGTGCCGGTCTTGTCGGTGCACAGCACGGTCGCCGCCCCGAGCGCCTCGATCGCCGCCGCGCGCCGCGTCAGCACGCGGGCCTTGGCGATGCGGATCGCGCCCATGACGGTGAAGACCGTGAGAATAAGAGGAAATTCCTCCGGCAGCATGGCCATGGCGAGCGCGATGCCGCCGAGCGTCGCGCTGGTCCAATCGTTGCCGGCAAGGCCGTAGAGAACGGCGGCGAGAATGCTGATGGAGATGCCGGCCACCGCGAACAGGCGCACCAGCCGCCGGGTTTGCGCGCGCAGGCGCGGGGGTTCGCGCTCGATGGTGCCGAGGCTCTGGCCGATGCGGCCGAGTTCGGTCTTTCGGCCGATGCCGCGCACGATCCCGCGCCCCTGGCCGCGCACCACCAGCGTGCCGGAGAACGCCGCGCTGCGGTCGTCCGTATCCGCATGGAGCTCGCCCTCCCCGGCGATGGCGCCCGGCGCGGCTGCGGCTTTGCGCACCGGCACGGATTCGCCGGTGAGCAGGGATTCGTCGATCTCCAGCGCGGCGGTGGTGATCAACAGCGCATCGGCCGCCACCCGGTCGCCCTCGGCGATGACCAGCAGGTCGCCGCGCACGACCTCCCGGCCGGGGATGCGTTTTTGCATCCCCTCGCGGATCACCAAGGCGCGCGGGCTGGAGAGGTCGCGCAGGGCCTCGAGGGCGCGCTCGGTGCGCAATTCCTGCACCACCGCGATCAGCACGGACAGGGTGGCGAAGCCGAACAGGATCGCCGCCTCGGCCGGATCGCCCACCACGAAATACAGCAGGCCCGCCGCCAGCAGCAGCGCGAACATGGGTTCGCGGATGGTGTCGAGAATGATTTTCAGCGGCGAACGCTGCTCGCCCTGGGGAAGTTCATTGGGCCCGTCGCGCTTCAGGCGGGCGGCGGCTTCCACATCCGAGAGGCCGGTCTCCAGCTCCGGCGCCGAGGGGGAGGTCAGGTCCTGGCGTTTGTCCGCCGATTGTGGCATCGCCCTCTCCTCGTGGAGGCGCCGGCCCGCGATCGCGGGCGACCGCGAGGGCAGGGTAGGGGTGCGCCGGATCCGGGCGATTGATGCAGCGCAATCGCGGCCATTTTCCCTTAAGGAACACCAAGGTGCAACCGGGCGCTCGCCCCGGCTGCCAGCAAGACGGGACCGGAGGACAGGCATGGCGGTGCGTGAGATCGTGCGGTTTCCAGATCCGCGGCTGCGGCAGGTGGCGGCGGAGGTGACGCGGTTCGACGCCGCGCTTGCTGCGCTGGCGCAGGATCTGCGCGATACCATGAAGGCGGCACCGGGGATCGGCATCACAGCGCCTCATATCGGCGTGGCGGAGCGGCTGGTGGTGCTGGACCTGCCGGAGGAGGGGCAGGTGCGGGCCTATGTCAATCCGCGCGTCATCTGGGCTTCGGCCGAGCTGGGACGCCATCCCGAGGGCAGCGTCTCCATGCCGGGCGTGGTCGACGACGTGGAGCGTCCGGCGCGGGTTCGCGTGCAATATCAGGATCTTGAGGGAACACCCCAGGAACTTGAGGCGGACGGGCTGCTGGCGGTGTGCCTCCAGCACGAGATCGACCAGCTGGACGGCATCTTCTGGCTTCAGCGGCTTTCCCGGCTGCGGCGGGAGCGGGTGGTGAAGCGGTTCGAGAAGCTCACGCGGGCGGCCACCGGCGCCTGAGGGGCGCTATCGACCTCCGGGAAAGCCCGGATTGCGGTTCCGCGCGGGTGCGGCTAAGCCCTTGGCTTAACAGGCACATGGCGCATGCGCCGCCGGTGCGCGAGACGGAGGCGGCGATGGCTGAGGAGGCGGCGCGCGAGCGCATCGTCAGCGGCGAGAGCGAGCAGATGCTGGCCCGCCGGGCGGCGGCGACGCGGGCGATCATGGACGAGACCGGCATCGACGAGGCGATGATCCGCACCCTCGTCTTCACGTTCTACGCGCGTGTGCGGGCGGATGACCTGATCGGCCCGATCTTCGCGGCGCGCGTCGCCGACTGGGACGAACACCTTGAGAAGCTTTGTCTTTTCTGGTCGTCCGTGGCGCTGATGACGGGCCGCTACCACGGCCAGCCCATGCCGCGGCACTTGCCCTTGCCGATTTCCGGCGTCCATTTCGACCGCTGGCTCGACCTGTTCGAGGCGACCGCGCGGGAGCTGTGCCCACCGGCGGCCGCGCGCCATTTCATCATCCGCGCGCGCCGCATCGCCGACAGCCTGGAATTGGGAATCGCTTCTAAAAACAATGAGATCGCAACCCCGCGCCGGCGCCCCCCGCTGTCTTGAGCGGCGCGGCCGTGCGCCGACGACGCGGGGGCGCCGAATTTCATTCGCCCCGCGCGGAGGAACAGTGCGGTGATGGGCAATTTCGGCGGTCTTCCGCGGTGCCCGCGGCGATTTCCGTGAGATTTCGGCCGGCCGGAGTCCCGACCGCGCCTTTCTGCGGATTTTGCCGCGATTTCCGCGAAATTCAGCGAATGAACTGGTCGATATAGTCCACCCCGAGGCCGTTGGCGCTGTAATGGGCGCGGCACTTGTCGATCCGGGTGAAGACGTCGTCGAAGCCGGTCACATTGCCGTCCGGGTCCACATAGATCATCGCGCCATTCACCTGGAACAGGGTGATCATCTCTTCCACATGGGGGTCGACCACGAGGGTGTGGGTCTCGCCCGGCGCCTCATAGACATAGCCGCCCTCTGTGGCGATCCAATCATGCTCGAGATAGCGCCAGGAGCCCTTGATGACATAGCCGTGCACCGGCAGCGGGTGGCGGTGGCGGGAAAGCACGCCGGCCTTGCGCACCTTCAGTAGGTTCATCCAATAGCCGCTGGAGGCGGAGAGCAGCAGCGGGCGGAACCACACGTTCTCTTCCAGCGGCACCCACACGCGCTCGTCGGTGGGGATGGCGTTCGGCACCACCAGTTCAGGGCGCGCCTCGGCCGGCTGGGGTTTGCGATAGGGCTGCCACTTCTCGTCGATGGGGTCGGCGGGGCGGGGCTGGGGCTGGGTCATTTTTCGGTTTCCTCCCGGTTCGGGCGATCGCGGTTATCCGCTTGCCGGCATGGTAGCAAAGACGGGGACGGCGTGCTGTGCGCCGGCGCGGAGGCCGGCGCGCGAGATATGTCCTGGCGTGTGTCGGGCCGTGTTCCTGCCCCCCTCACCCCGGCCCTCTCCCCGGCGGGGAGAGGGGGGCATTGCGGCCTGAGCGGTGGGGCTCCCTCTCCCGCTTGCGGGGGAGGGTCAGGGAGGGGGAAGGCGATGGGAGAGGGGGGCATTGCGGCCTGAGCGATGGGGCTCCCTCTCCCGCGTGCGGGGGAGGGGTGGGGAGGGGGCCGCGCAGCGGGGCGATCCGCCGGGTCGGCGGCCCTGCGGATGTTGGCCCCGATTTTCGCCTTGGGTTTCTTGCGGCGCTGCCGTCTTCCCCCTCCCTGACCCTCCCCCGCGAGCGGGAGAGGGGACGGCGATGGGAGAGGGGGCGTTGCGGCTTGAGCGGTGGGGCTGCCTCTCCCGCGTGCGGGGGAGGGGATGGCGATGGGAGAGGGGCGTTGCGGCTTGAGCGGTGGGGCTCCCTCTCCCGCTTGCGGGGGAGGGGTGGGGAGGGGGCCGCGCAGCGGGGCGATCCCGCCGGGGTTTGGCTTTGGTCGTTCCCGGCTTTTGGCGGCGGTGCTTTTCGTCGCTGCCGCTTTCCCCCTCCCTGACCCTCCCCCGCAAGCGGGAGAGGGGATGGCCGGGAAAGGGCCGCCGACCGCTCAGCCCCGGTCGCCGCCGATGGCGCTGAGCACCACGTCCTCGATGCCGGCGGCGTCGAGCTTGTAATGTGCGTAGAGATGGGTCGGCGGGGCGATCAGGCTGTATTCGTCGTGGATGCCGTGACGGATCAGTTTTACGCCCGCGCCCACCTCGGTCAGCACTTCGGCCACCGCGCTGCCGAGGCCGCCGAGCACATTGTGCTCCTCGGCCGTCATCAGCACCTTGGAGCGCGCGGCCGCCTTCAGGATCGCCGCCTTGTCGATGGGCTTGATGGTGGGCATGTCGATGACCCCCACCGAGCGGCCCGCCGCATTCAGCTTGCGCGCCGCCTCCAGCGCCGAATGCACCGGCAGGCCGCAGGCGATGATGGTGATTTCATCGCCGGGGAAATGCTCGATGGCCTTGCCGAATTCAAAAGTCACATCCGGCCCGTAGACATCGGGCTCGCGGCCGCGGCCGATGCGGAAATAGATCGGCTCGGGATAGTGCGCCGAGGCCTTGATGGCGGCGGCGAGCTGCGGGCCGTCGGCGGGCGAGACCACGGTGAGGTCCGCGATCGCGCGCATGGTGGAAATGTCCTCGGTGGCATGATGCGAGGTGCCGTAGAAACCGAGCGAAATGCCCGTGTGGTGGCCGATGAGCCGCACCGGCTGGCCGCAATATGCGACATCCATGCGGATCTGCTCGCAGCACAGAAGCCCGAGGAAGGAGGCGAAGGTCGCCACATAGGGCTTGAGCCCGGTGGTGGCGAGGCCGGCCGCCGCCGTAACCATGTTCTGCTCGGAAATGCCGAACTGGATGTAGCGCTCGGGAAAACGCTTGGCGAACTTGGCGAGGCCGTTTGAATATTGCAGGTCGGCGGAACCGGCGACCACCGGCTCGCCGGCTTCCGCCAGCGCGATCAGCGCATCCGACAGATGGCTGAGGCCGGGAGTCTTGGCGTTGATTTCCCGGTATTGCCAGGAATTGGGCGAGAGTGGACGGCTGGCGATGGGAGGATTGGGGGACAGGGTTTCGCTCATGGTTCAGATGTCCCTGTTCATGATTTCTGCGACCGCGTTCTTCGCGTCGGAGGGATCGAGATAGCCGAGGTGCCAGCCGGGCTCGGTCTCCATGTAGGACACACCCTTGCCCTTCACGGTGCGGGCGATGATACAGCAGGGCTTGGTGCGGGCTTCGTCGGCCTTCACCTGGCGCAGCAGGGTGGTCAGCTCTTCGAGATTGTGCCCGTCCACGATGTGCACCTCCCAGCCGAAGGCGCGCCATTTCTCGTCCAGCGGCTCGATGCCCATGACATCGTCCACCGCGCCGTCCAGCTGGAAGCCGTTGCGGTCGACGATCGCCACCAGCCGGGAGGCCTTGTGATGGGCGGCGGAAAGGGCCGCTTCCCACACCTGGCCCTCCTGCATCTCACCATCGCCCAGCATGACGAACACGTTGAAATTAAGCTTTTGCATACGCCCGCCGAGCGCCATACCGAGGCCGGCGGAAAGGGCATGGCCGATGGAGCCGGAGGAGAAATCGATGCCCGGCACCTTGCGCATGTCGGGATGGTCGCCGAGCGGGTTGCCGAGGCGGGTGTAATTGTCCAGCACCTCTTTCGCGATGTAGCCGAACTCGGCCAGGATCGGGAACAGGCCGACGGCGGCGTGGCCCTTGCCCATCAGGAAGCGGTCGCGATCCGGGCGGGTCGGATTGCCCTTTTCGATGTCCATGATGTCGTAATAGAGCGCCGCGAAAATCTCGGCGGCGCTGAAGACCGAGCTGTAATGGCCGACCTTGGCCACTTCGATGAGCCGGATGGTCTCCAGGCGCACGAAGCGCGCTTTTTCCCGCAGCATCGCGATGGTTTCCGGGGTGGGCCGGAAATTCGACGCGCGATGGTCGGGCGGTGAGGATGGGCTTGCGGCCGCGCTCATATGGGCTCCCAAATGTTCCGGCCGCCTTCGCGGTGCGAGGGTGCGGGCGGCTTGATGCGGCGAAGCGGTGCTTTCGCGCTTCGTCCAGCTAGTCATAAAATATGATATATCCTTGTGCAAGGAGATCCGGCGTTGTCCCCCTCACCCCGGCCCTCTCCCCGGCGGGGAGAGGAGGGTCGTTTCCCGCCCTGGCCGGTCCCACCTCTCCCCACCGGAGAGGTCGCCCGCGTGCGGGCGGGTGACGGGGCTGTGCGCCCGCTTTGAGGCGATGCGGCGTTTGCGGCGGGTACCCCTCACCCCAACCCTCTCCCCGGTGGGGAGAGGGGGAATTCCGCCGTCTTCACCTCTCCCAGGCGGGGAGAGGTCGCCCGCGTGCGGGCGGGTGAGGGGGCCGCGCTCGTCGGGACGGCGCAACCCTCCGGCTGTTTCTTCCGGCCCGCGAATTGCGGATCACTCATACACGATATATCATATTCTAATCGAAATGCGATGGCCGTTGGCAGGGCATTGGCATGTCGTCAAAATCACATCTGGCGCGGTCAACGCGCCATCGAGGAAGAGCAATGATGAAGGTCTTCGGAGCCCCGCGTCGCTACATTCAGGGCGCGGGCGCGCTCGATCATCTGGGCACCGAACTCGCCCGCATCACCACCGATGCGGTGCTGGTGATCGACCCGTTCATCGACGCCGCCCATGGCGCGCGGATCGCGCAAGCCTGCGCGGCGGCGGGGGTGGACCTGCGGCGCATTCCCTTCGGCGGCGAAAGCTCGCCCACCGAGGTGGACCGGCTGGTGGCGGAATGCGGCGCGCGCGTGCCGAGCCTGGTGGCGGCGGCCGGCGGCGGGAAATGCATCGACGCCGGCAAGGCGCTCGCCGGGCGGCTCGGCGCCAAGGTCGCGACCATCCCCACCATCGCCTCCACCGACGCGCCCACCAGCCACAATTACGTGCTCTATGACGAACACCACCGCCTGCTGGCGGTGGAGAAGCTCCCCGCCAATCCCGACCTCGTGGTGGTGGATACGCAGGTGATCGCCCAGGCGCCGCGCCATCTGTTCCTCGCCGGCATTGGCGATGCGGTGGTGAAGCTGTTCGAGGTGGAACGCTGCGTGCGCGCCAAGGGCAAGAACATCTATGGCGGCGCGCCGGTGGAAAGCGCGCTGATCCTCGCGCGCGGATGCTACGACATCCTGCGCGCCCATGCCGAGGACGCGCTCGCCGCCGTGGACCGCAAGAGCGCCGACGATGCGCTCGATCTGGTGGTGGAGGCCACCGTTCTGATGAGCGGGCTCGCGTTCGAAAGCGGCGGTCTCTCCATCTCCCATTCCATGACGCGCGGGCTCTCCGCCGTGCCGAAATATGCCAATGCCCTCCATGGCTTGCAGGTGGCCTATGGCGGGCTCGTGCAATTGGTCCTGGAAGGCCGGGACGAGGCCTTCATGGACGACATCATCGCCTTCTATGGCCGCATCGGCCTTCCCGTGAGCCTTGCCGCGCTCGCCGGCGCGGGGCCGACGGGCGAGGAAGCCGAGACCATCGCGCGCCTCACGCTGACCGCGCCCCACGCCCGCCATTTCCCCCGCGTGCTGGACGAGGCCGAGATCGTCGCCGCCATCCTCGCGCTGGAAGCGCGCGCGGGCAGCGCGTCGCAGGCGCTGCGGGCGGCAATATGATATATGTTTTGAGGGTTTAAGTAGGGAATCGCGGGATCAGATGGCCGAGCTGCAGCAAGTCGAGAAAGAGAATCTGTCGGCGCGGGTCTATGGCCGCATCCGGCGGGCGCTGATCGACGGGCAGTTCGAGCCCGGCGAGCGCCTGCGCATCTCGGCGCTGGCGGCCGAACTCGGCACCAGCATCACCCCCGTGCGCGAGGCGATCTTCCGCCTCGTGAGCGAGCAGGCGCTGGAGATGAAGGCCGCCACCGCCATCCACGTGCCGCTGCTGGATTCAGAGCGCCTGCAGGAGATCCAGCTCATCCGCGTGCAGCTTGAAGGGGTGGCGGCGGCGCGGGCGGCGCGGCTGATCACCGACAAGCAATTGCGCAAGCTGGAAGCGATCCAGGCCGAATTCATCGAGGCCGCGGCGACCAATCCCAAGAAAGCCAGCATCAAGAATCGCGACTTCCATTTCGCGCTGCTGGACATCGCCCAATTGCCGCGGGTGGAATCCATCGTCGAGAACATGTGGACGCTGATGGGGCCGCTCTTGAGCGTGTTCCATTCCACCATGCCGCCGCGCCAGATCGCCGGCAAGGAGCACAAGCATTACGACGTGCTCACCGCGCTGCGCGCCCGCGATCCGGCCGCCGCGCGCGAGGCGATCCAGGCGGATATCGAATGGGGCCGCGTGCTGGTGGCCTGGGTGGAGGCGCAATCGCGTGCGCCCGCCGGCAAGGATGGCGCGGCGCAGCGGCTGGGATAGGCGCAGTTTGCTCACGGCCCGTGCGGCCCGATTTCCCCCTCCCTAACCCTCCCCCGCACGCGGGAGAGGGGATCTATGGCTCGTGCGGGTGAGGCGGTTCGATCAGCGCCAATGCGCTCCCTCTCCCGCGTGCAGGGCAGGGATGGGGAGGGGGCAGGCGGAGAGGGGAGCACGCTCGTGCCGCCCTCGCGTCCCGGCCCAGCGACGGCGGAGCCGGAGCGCTGAGCCGGGACCCAGCACACGGCTCCTGCGCAGCAGGCAAACCGCGCCGCGCGCTCCTCTAAGGAAGCGCCTTCGGCGGCGTCCTTGCGCTGGGTCCCGGCTCGCGTTCCGCGCCAGAGGCGCTGCACTTGACCGGGATGCGTTCCGCGCCGCGGGCGTTGCACTTGGCCGGGATGCAATCGCCGGCCTGCTCAGGCGATGCCGTAGCCGCCGTCCACCGGAATGATCGCGCCGGTCACATAGCCCGCCGCCGGCGAGAGCAGGAAGTTCACCACCTCAGCCACGTCCGCCGGCGAACCCCAGCGCTGCATGGGAATGCGCGCCATGATGGGCGCCGCGCGCTCGGGATTTTGCAAGGCGCCGGCCGAGAGGCGGGTTTCGATCCAGCCCGGCGCCACCGCATTCACGCGGATCTGTTCCGGCGCCAGCGCCACCGCCAGCGAGCGGGTCAGCTGCACAATCGCGCCCTTGGACGAGGCATAGGCCGGGTTCCGCCCCGAGCCGAAATAGCTCCACATGGAGGCGATGTTCACCACGCTGCCGCCCGCCGCCGCCAGCGCCTGGCGGAACGCCATGGTGACGAGATGAGAGCCGGTGAGGTTGACGTCGAGCACCCGGCGGAAGCCCTCCGGCTCGAATTCCTTCATGTCGTGCAGGATCATGCCGGCGCAGTTCACCACCGCCGACACCTCGGAATAGCGCGCGGCGAGCGCGGCGATGGCGGCGGCGTCGGTCACGTCCAGCTCGGCGAAGTCGAGCGCGAAATCCGCATCCTTGTCGCGGCCGACCGCGAGCGGCGTATAGCCCGCCTCAAGGAGGCGTTCCGCGACCGCGCGGCCGATGCCGGTGCCGCCCCCGGTGACGATGGCGATCTTGGTGCTGCTCACGAAAGGTCTCCGTCCCTGTGTCTCTTTGTGGCGGCCGTCACAGGCCGAGATAGCTGGCGCGCAGATGGTCGTCCGCGAGCAGTTCCGCCCCGGTGCCGCTCAGCGTCATAACGCCATTCTCAAGCACATAGCCGTAATCGGCCATTTCCAACACCTGGAATACGTTCTGCTCGATGATCAGGATCGTGAGATCGCGCTCCTTGATCTTGGCGATGCTCTCGAACAGGCGATCCACCATGATGGGGGCGAGGCCGAGCGAGGGCTCGTCCAGCGCCAGCACGCGCGGCAGGGCCATGAGCGCACGGCCCACCGCCACCATCTGCTGCTGCCCGCCCGAGAGGGTGGAGGCGTTCAGCGCCTGGCGCTCGCGCAGGATGGGGAACAGCTCGAACACTTCCTCCAGCGTCTGGTCGCGGCGCGCGCGGGCGCGCGTGTTCTGCGCCCCCACCAGCAGGTTCTCGCGGATCGACATGCCGAGGAACAATTGCTTGCCCTCGGGCGACTGCACGAAGCCGCTTTCCACCACCTTGTGGGGCGGCAGGCAGAAGATGCTTTCGCCATAGAGCTTCGCCTCGCCCCGGTGCGGCCGCAGCAGGCCGGAGAGGGTGCGCAGCAAGGTGGACTTGCCGGCGCCGTTGGCGCCGATCAAAGCGACGATGGTGCGCGGCTCCAGCACCAAATTGATGCCGCGCAGCACGTCCTGGTCGCCATAGCCGGACCACAGGTCGCGGACCTCAAGCGCGGGCGTCGACATAGCGCTCTCCGAAATAGGCTTTGAGGACGTCCGGCTGGCGCACCACCTCCTTGGGCGGGCCGTCGGCGATCAGCTTGCCATAGTCGAGCACGATCACCCGGTCCGACAGGCCCATGATGACCTTCATCACATGCTCCACGATCAGGATGGTGATGCCGAGGTCGCGCACCTTGCGCACCAGATGCACCATCTCGCCGGCTTCGTTGGGGGTGGCGCCGGCCACCACCTCGTCCATCAAAAGCAGGCGCGGCTTGGTGGCGAGCGCGCGGCCCAATTCCAGCTTGCGGCGGTCGAAGGCGGTGAGGTCGTCGGCGTCGGTGTGGGCCTTTGCGCCCATGTCGAGGAAGTCCACCACCTTCTGCGCCTCGGCGCGGGCTTGCGCCTCCGCCGACGTGCGCACGAAGCTGCCGACCATCACATTCTCCAGCACGCTGAGCCCGCCGAACGGCTTGGAGAGCTGGAAGGTGCGCGCGATGCCGAGCCGGCAGATGTCCCACGGCTTGAGATTGGCGAGGCTGCGCCCCTCGAACAGGATTTCGCCGGTGTCCGAGCGAAGGGCGCCGGCGATCATGTTGAAGGCCGTGGTCTTGCCCGCGCCATTGGGGCCGAGCAGCCCGAGGATCTCGCCCTGGTTCAAGTGGAATGACAAGGTGGAGACCGCCTGCACGCCGCCGAACCTTTTGGAAATGCCCTTCACGTCCAGGATTTTCTGCGTCGCGCTCATTGTCCCTTGCCCTCCAGCGCGTCGGCCTTCACGCCGGTGCGGCTTGCCGCCGGCTTGGCCTTGCGCCCGTTCAGCAGGCGTTGCAGCGGCACGATGATCCCCTTCGGAAAATAGATCACGGCCAGGATGAGCATCAGCCCGTAGAGGACCAGATGCAGGCCGAGGAAACTGCCGCCGATGGTGGCGCGCACCATCTCGCCGATGGGATGCAGCAGCAGCGCGCCCAGCGTCGGCCCGAGGATGGTGCCCTGGCCGCCGACGATGGTCATGATGGCCATGTCGATGGAGAGGTCGATGCCCATGTTCCGCTCCGGATTGATGTAGCGGAACAGCTGCGCGTAATAGGCGCCGCCGAGGCCGGTGAGGAAGGCGCTGATGGCGAGCGCGGTGAGGCTGTAGCGGGTGGGATCGACGCCCAGCGCCTCCGCCCCGTCGCGGTCGCCGCGAATGGCTTTGAGATAAAAGCCGAGGCGCGAACGCTCCATCAAGGCGGTCGCCGCCATCACGCCCACGAGCATGGCGAGGATGATGTAATAATAGGGCACCTTGCCGTCGAACTGAAAGGCGAGGAAGCTTGAGCCCCCCACCGGCGGCACTGTGAGCCCCTGCGCGCCCTTCAGCGGAATGCCCAGGAAATCGTCGGTATTCTCCAGCCAGATGCGCAGGATTTCCGCGAACGCGATGGTGGTCAGCGTGAAATAGGGCCCCTTCAGGCGGAAGGTGGCATAGCCCACCGGCACCGAGAGCAGGGCCGCGAACGCCCCGCCCGCCAGCATGCCAATCCAGGGCGTCACGCCGAGCTGGGTGAACAGCAGCACGGTGACATAGCCCGCCACCCCGGCGAAGGCGGAATGGCCAAGCGAGAGCTGGCCCACATAGCCGCACACGAAGTTCCAGGACGAGGCCATATAGGCGAAGAACAGGACCATCGCCATGGAGTGCAGAATGTAGCTGTCGGTCACGAACAGCGGGATCGCGAGGGCGAGCGCCAGCAGCGGCAGGCCGAGGACGAAGGTGATTTTGGTGCGCATGGGAAACCTCAGGCCCGGCCCATGAGGCCGGCCGGCCGCAGCAGCAGGATCGCGATGAACAGGCCGAACGAGAAGATCGCGGCCGAGGTCGCCGTGACGAATTGCGAGGCGACGGATTCGAACACGCCCAGCAGCAGGCCGCCGAGGATCGAGCCGGGGATCGAGCCGATGCCGCCCAGCACCACCACCAGGAACGACTTGATGCCGAACGACAGGCCGATGTTCGGCGTGATGGAGAAGAACGGCACCAGCAACGCGCCGAACAGGCCGAGCACCGCGCAGCCGAGGCCGAAGGTGACGTTATAGACCCTCTGCACATTGATGCCGGAAAGCGAGGCGGCATCGCGGTTCTGCGCGGTGGCGCGGATCGCCCGTCCCATCTCCGAATGCTTCAGCCAGAAGGACAGCGCCGCCGCCACCACGATGGCGGCCAAAAATCCGACAAGGCGGGCGAGATTGATGGGCAGGCCGGCGACGAAGATCGATTCATAGGTGATGTCGACCGCCACCGAGCGCACGTCCGGCCCGAAGGCCATGAGCACGATATTGTCCACCACCAGATAGACGCCGGCGGTGAGTAGCAGCGCGCTGGTGGGCTCCACCACCAGGGCGCGCTCGCGCTTGAACAGCGGCGAGATCACCACGCCCTGCACGAAATAGCCGACCACGAACAGGAACGGCACGGTGGCGAGAATGCTCACATACGGATGCAGGCCGAGGCTCGCCCACAGCAGATAGGAGCAATACATGGCCAGCATCAGGAACGAGCCATGGGCGAAATTGATCACCCGCATGACGCCAAAGATCAGGCTCAGCCCCAGCGCCACCCCGCCATAGATGCCGCCGATCAAAAGCCCGTTAATGACCGCGAACGAGAGGGTCAACAGATCCATATATCAAACTCCCGTAAGGTCATTTGGTCGGCGGGATGAGGCGTTGCTTTGGACGAAGGCCGGGGGCGTGCGGCCTCTGCTTCGTTTCCCCCTCCCTAGCCCTCCCCCGCAAGCGGGAGAGGGGACGGATGCAGTCCTCGCCCGCACGCCGAAGCAAGAACCCGTGCAGCATCGGCGGGTGAAAGGGTCGACGATTAGTTTCGCGCGCTCCCTCTCCCGCTTGCGGGGGAGGGCTGGGGAGGGGGCACCGGGAGCGGGGGGCGATGCTTTTCCCAATGCCAGACGCGCCCTCCACAGAGGCTCATGCGCGTCTTGACTGCTCCGCAGGTGTTGTCCCTGGGTCCCGGCTCGGCGCTCCGGCTGCGCCGTCGCTGGTCCGGGACGCGAATGCGCCCCGGCGTCTACACCCCGGCTTCCCCGGCGCTTTGAAAAAGACCGGCGGGACCTTGCGGCCCCGCCGCTCAGGCGGGGGTCAGCGCTTGGACCAGTCCGGCACGGGCCACACCGGCTTGGTGGTGGCGGCGCGGTTTTCCAGCGGCCACACGGTGAGGCGTTCGCCACCGATATTCTCGGAGATCACCCCGTGCGCGAAGGTGTTCTGCCCCTGGTCGTCGAACTTGATGCGCTGGTAGCCCACGATCAGCGGCATGCCGGAGGTGATGTCAGTGGCGGCCAGCGCATCGCGGATCTTCTCGCGATCGGCGGAGGCGGCGCGCTCCAGCACATCCTTGATGATGTACATGTTGGACACGCCCTGGGCGCCGTAGGAATTGATGTCGTAGCCGGCCAGCGTCTTGAAGCGGGCGTTGGCGTCAAGCACCTTCGGGTCCTGGTCGGTCTTCAGGCGGTCGATCTGCCAGTCTTCCTGCACGAACAGATAGTCCACGGCCTTCTGCGGCACGGCCTTATAATAAGACGGGTCTTCCGAGCCGCCGCCGACCGAGTGGATGCCGTAGGGAATATTGATCTTGTTCTCGAAATACTGGCGCGTGAACAGGATATGGTCCGGCGTATAGGCCACGACAATCAGCGCGTCCGGCTTGGAGGCGCGGATCTTCAGCAGCTGGGCGGTGAAGTCCACCTGGTTGGGCGGGAAGCTCTCGTCGAGCGTGATTTCGTAGCCGCGCTCCTTGGCGAACTTCTTGATGTTCGCCACATGCGAGCGGCCCCAGTCCGACCCCTCATAGAACAGGCCGATGGTCTTCGGGCCCTGTCCGCTCTCCTTCTTGAGGAGGTCGATGGCGTCGAGCTGCTCGCGCGCGTCGTAGGTGGCCTTGTTGTTGGGGCGGAACACGTATTTGAAGCCGCGCTCGGTGATTTCGTCTTTCACCGATCCCGTGACGATCCAGGGCGTCTTGTAGCGCTCGGCCACCTCGGTCGCGGGGAAGGTGACGGCGCTGTTATAGGCGCCGACGAGCAGCGAGACGTTCTCGCGCTGGATCAGCCGCTCGGTCTCGGAGGCGCCGATGTCGGGCTTGGACTGGCTGTCGGCGAAGATCAATTTCAGCTTGGCACCGCCCATGGAGGCGATGCCGCCGCTTTCATTGATCTGGTCGGCCGCGACCTGCGCGCCCATCTTGGTTTGGTTGCCGATGGTGGCGGAGCCGCCGGAGAGCGGAAGGACGAAGCCGATCGTGACCTCGGCCGGCTTCTGCGCCGGCGCCTGGGCATGGCCGGCTGCGGGCGCGAAGGCGGCGCCGGCCAACAGGGCAGCGGCAAAGCCCCATGCCTTGGATGATGACAAGGTGAGCATTTTTCCTCCCAGATGCATGACCGTTCCCGGCGGGGTCGACCTTCTTATTAGTATGCATGATATATCATGTTTTGCCGCGAGCCTGTCAAGCTGCCGGGCGGGAAGGGGTTTGGGAGGATTGGGGATTCCTGCTCCCCGGCGCCAGGTCGCGCGGGGGAGGTCGGGCAAGGGGCGCGGGGCGGGGCCGGCCGGGAGACACGCGGCCCGCACGGGAACGGCCCATGCGGCCGTTCCCGATGTCGGTTCAGATGTTGGTCTTGTCGGCGCCCTTCAGTTGCAGGATCTGCCGCGCTTCGTCGGGGGTGGCGATCTCCAGGCCCAGGCCCTCGATGATCTTGCGCGCGAGCTTCACCTGGTCGGCATTGGAGGTGGCAAGCTTGCCGCGCCCGGCCCAGAGCGAATCCTCAAGCCCCACCCGCACGTTGCCGCCCATGGACGCGGACATGCCGGCGATCGGCAATTGGTGGCGCCCGGCGCCCAGCACCGACCAGCGATACTGATCGCCGAACAGCCGGTCGCAGGTGCGCTTCATATGCATGACGTCTTCCGGGTGCGGGCCGATGCCGCCCAGCAGCCCGAACACCGACTGCACGAACAAAGGCGGCTTCACCAGGCCCCGGTCGAGGAAATGGGCGAGATTGTAAAGGTGCCCGATGTCGTAGCATTCGAACTCGAAGCGGGTGCCGTTGTCGTAGCAGGTCTGGAGGATATATTCGATATCCTTGAACGTATTGCGGAAGACGAGGTCCCGCGTGTTTTCCAGATGCGTACGCTCCCAGTCGAACTTGAACTCCGGATACTTGTCGAGCAAATGGAACAGGCCGAAATTCATCGAGCCCATGTTGAGCGAGGCGACTTCCGGCTTGAAGGTGGCGGCGGGCAGCACGCGCTCTTCCACCTTCATATAGGGGCTGCCGCCGGAGGTGATGTTGATCACCGCGTTCGTCGCCTGCTTGATGCGCGGCAGGAACCGGCCGAAGGCTTCCGGCGTCTGGTCCGGCTGCCCGGTTTCGGGATTGCGCGCGTGCAGATGCAGGATCGCGGCGCCCGCTTCCGCCGCGGCCAGCGCGTCGGCGACGATCTCGTCCGGCGTGATGGGCAGATGGGGCGACATGGTGGGGGTGTGGATCGCGCCGGTGACGGCGCAGGTGATCACCACCTTGCGCGGTCCGGTGGCGGCGGGGGTCTTCGTCTCAGCCATGAAGTCAGCCTTTCCTGAAAGAATTCAGAAGAAATTCAGAAGAAATTCAGAGGAGATTTCTTGGGCGCGCGTCACGCGCCGATATCGGTGGCGGCCTTGCGCTTGTGGGCGGCGAGCGCCATCAGCCGGCGGTCGCGCCACACCTGCCGCTCGGCGAGCTGGTCTTGCGGCAGGCGCGCGCGGCGCTCGGCGAGCACCTGCGCCATCACCGGCCCGGTCCAGTCCACCCGGTGCCATTGGCTGGGCGAGATGCGCTCATAGATCTGCTGGTAGCGCGCCGCATAATCGGCGACGCCGCCGGGCGCGTTGAGGTCGATGGTCTCGAACGGCCCCATGAACGACCAGCGCAGCGCCAGCCCCTCGCGGATGCCGACGTCGATGTCTTCCACGCTGGCATAGCCTTCCGCCACCAGGCGGAACGCCTCTTCCAGCAGGGCGCCCTGCATGCGGTTCATGACGAAGCCGTCCAGCTCGGTCTTCATCACGATGGGCGCCTGGCCGGCGGCGCGCATGAGATCGGCGGCGCGGGTCATGGTCTCGGCGCTGGTCCAGGGCGCGGGCACCACCTCCACCGCCGGGATCAGATAGGGCGGGTTGATGGGATGGCACACGCACACCCGCGCGCGGCCCTTCAAGTGTTCGGAAAAGGCCGAGGGCAGGAGCGCCGAGGTGGAGGAGGCAAGCACCGTGTTCGGCGCCGCGAGGCGGTCCAGCTCGGCGAACAAAGCGCGCTTCACGTCCAGCGCTTCCGGCGCGTTCTCCTGCACGTGCACGGCGCCATCCAGCGCCGCCCTATAGGAGGGCGCGGCGGAAAGGCGCGCGCGCACGGCGGCAGGCGTATCGCCGTTCAGCAGGCCGTTTTCGGCGAGCGACGGCAGGACGCCGTCGATATAGCCGAGCGCCGCCTCGGGCGCGCCCTGCGCCTGGTCGGCGAGCGCCACGTCGAACCCGGCGCGGGCGAAGGTGATGGCCCAGGCGCGGCCGATGAAGCCGGAGCCGATGATGGCGATCTTGGTCATGGATGGCCTTTCAGATCATGGCGCTTGAAGATGGCGGGCAGTCCTGCTTCCCGTGTCCCGGCCCAGCGACGGCGCGCCGGAGCGCCGAGCCGGGACCCAGGGAAAAAGACGGCGCAGCCGGCGCACGCGCTGCGCGCTTGCGATGGAAGCGCCTGCGGCGGTTTTTTGCGCTGGGTCCCGGCTCTGCGTTCCGCGCCTGCGGCGCTGCACTTGGCCGGGACGCGGGTGGGTTTCTCCGGCATGTGCGGGTGCGTCCCGGCCCAGCGACGGCTTTGCCGGAGCGCCGAGCCGGGACCCAGGGAGAAGCCGGCGCAGCCGGCGCATGCCCTTGCGCGCCTGCGATCGAAGCGCCTGCGGCGGTTTTTTGCGCTGGGTCCCGGCTCTGCGTTCCGCGCCTGCGGCGCTGCACTTGGCTGGGACGCGGGTGGGTTTCTCCGGCATGCGTGTCCTGCGTCCCGGCCCAGCGACGGCCTTGCCGGAGCGCCGAGCCGGGACCCAGGGGAGACGGCGGCGCAGCCGGCGCACGCGCTGCGCGCTTGTGCGATGGAAGCGCCTGCGGCGGTTTTTTGCGCTGGATCCCGGCTCTGCGTTCCGCGCCTGCGGCGCTGCACTTGGCTGGGACGCGGGTGGGTTTCTCCGGCATGCATGTCCTGCGTCCCGGCCCAGCGACGGCTTTGCCGGAGCGCCGAGCCGGGACCCAGGGGAGAAGACGGCGCAGCCGGCGCACGCGCTGCGCGCTTGTGATGGAAGCGCCTGCGGCGGGTTTGTGCGCTGGGTCCCGGCTCGCGTTCCGCGCCTGCGGCGCTGCACTTGGCTGGGACGCGCAACTTCCCTCACAGCCACAGCACCTTGCGCCGCAGGTCGAGGTCGCGCGCCAGCGGGCGGGCGGGGCCTTCGTGCATCACCTGCCCGCGCTCCAGCACCACCGCGCGGTCGGCGAGATTCAGCACCACGTCGAGATGATGATCCACGATCACCAGGGAGAGCTGGTGGCGCAGCCGGTCGAAGGCGTCGAACAATTCCTCGGTCACCGCCGGAGAGAGCCCCTCGAACGGCTCGTCCAGCAGCAGCACGCGGGTGTCGCCCATGAGCGCGCGGGCGACCGCCACCATCTGCTGCTCGCCGCCGGAGAGCAGGTCGGCCGCCGTATCCAGGCGCACCTTCAGGCGCGGGAAAAGATCGAGCACTTCTTCTTCCGAGAAGTGACGCCCCGCGCCAGTGATGCGCTTCAGCCGGCCCAGCTCCAGATTGTGGCGCACGCTCATGCCGTGGAACAGCGCCCGGCCCTGGGGGACATAGCCGACCCCGTGTCGCGCGATGGCGGCGGAGGAGAGGCCGGCGAGTTCTCCGCCCGCGAGGCGCACCGAGCCAGAGGCAGGCTTCACGATGCCGACGATGGTCTTGAGCAAGGTGGACTTGCCGGCGCCGTTGCGGCCCAGCAGGGCGACGATCTCGCCCTCGCGCGCCACCATGGACACTTCGGTGAGAATGCGGCTCTTGCCGTAGAAGGCATCCACCTTCGACAGTTCCAGCATGACGGTGTCGGTCGCCGCCGTGGCGAGGTCGCGGGAGGCGAGCGCCGCCGCGCCGGAGCCGATATAGACGTCCTGCACGCGCTTGTCGGAGCGCGCGTCCTCCACCGTGCCGTCCACCAGCACCGCGCCGTCGGCCATCACGGTGACCGCGTCGGCCAATTCGAACACCCGGTCGATGTCGTGTTCCACCAGCAGCACCGGCACCTCGCCGGAAATCTGCTTGATGAGGTTGGAGACGCGCGTGCGCTCGGCCGCGGCAAGGCCGGCCAAAGGCTCGTCCAGCAGCAGCACGCGGGGCCGCGAGGTGAGCGCCAGCCCCATGTCCAACAACCGCTGGCCGCCATAGGAGAGCGCGCCGGCTTCCGCCTTCTCCATGCCGGCGACGCCGAGAAAGGCGACCATCTCGCCGGTCTCGTGATGGATGTCGGGAATGTCCGCGATGTCGGTCCAGGGATCGAACCGGCGCTTGTGGGTCGCCTGCACGCCGAGGCGCAAATTCTCGTGCACCGAGAGGGTGGGAAACAGATTGGTGATCTGGAACGAGCGCGCCAGCCCCTTGGCGCACACCTTGTGGGGCGGCAGCCCGTCGATGCGCTCGCCGGCCAGGCGGATCTCGCCGGAATCCGGGCGAAACATGCCGGAAATCAGGTTGAAAGCGGTGGTCTTGCCGGCGCCGTTGGGGCCGATCAGGGCATGCAGCGTGCGGTCCTTCACCGCCACCGCGCCGGAGCGCACCGCCTTGATGCCGCCGAACGCGCGGGCGAGGTCCTTCGCCTCCAGCAGCGCCCCGGCGCCGGTCCAGCGCGGCTGGCTGCGCAGCGAGGCGGGCAAGGGGCGCAGCTCCGCGCCGGTGCGCGCGCCCATGGCCGAGCCCTGCTCGCGCTTCTTCAAAACCGGCGCCAGCAGGCGGCCGGCAACGCCCACGAGGCCGGTGGGCGAGAACACGATAAAGGCGACGAACAGCAGGCCGAAGTAAAACAGCCAGTCCGGCGTCCACATGGAGAGGAATTCGCGGAACAGCACGAAGAACAGCGCGCCCAGCGCCGGGCCGAGGAACGAGCGCATGCCGCCGATCACCACCATGGCCAGCAATTCGCCGGAAAAGGCGATGCTCACCGGGTCGGCCGAGGCAAAGCGATGGTGGAACACCATCAACCCGCCGGCGAGCGCCGTGAGCCCGGCCGAGAGCACGAAGCAGGCGACCTTGTAGAGCGTCGTGTCATAGCCGATGAAGCGCGCCCGCTGCTCATTCTCGCGGATCGCCACCAGCACCGCGCCCAGGGGCGAGCGCACGAACCGCTGGAGGCCGTAGACCGCGATGAGCGTGACCAGCGCCACCACCAGATAGAACGGCCACGCGCGTTCCAGATCGAGCCCGAAGGCGGTGCCGCGCTTCACGCCGCCGAGCCCGTTCTCGCCGCCGGTCAGGTCGGTCCAGCGGAAGGCGACGGTGTAGAGCAGAGCGGTGAAGGCGAGGGTGAGCAGCGAGAAATAGACGCCGCGCCGGCGCAGCACCACGAAGCCGATGGGGATGGCGGTCAGCGTCACCAGCAGCGCCGCCGGCACCACCAGGATCATACCGGATTCGGGAAATACGTGGCGCTGGAGCAGCGCCGCCGCATAGGCGCCGAGGCCGAACCATGCGCCGTGGCCGAACGAGACCAGGCCGGTGTAGCCCACCAGCAGGTTCAGCGCCATGCAGGCGAGCGCCAGCACCACGATGTCGGTGGCGGAGGTCAGCGTCAGGCCGAGCGCCGTGACCAGATAGGGCAGGACCAGGAGACCCGCCGCGGCGATCAGGATATTGGCGTTCCGGGCGAGCATTGCGCTCCCTTTCGCGGGATCGGGGGAGGCGGGACGGGCGGTGTCGCGGCGGCTGACGGGCTGGTGCATCACGGCCGCCTTACTCGAAGCGCAGGATGCGTTCGCCGAACAGCCCGCGCGGGCGGACCAGCAGCACGATCAGCATCAGCATGTACATGGAGGCCTCGGCGGCCGGCGGCAGGAAATAGACCGTCAGCCCGCGCACCACGCCCACCAGCAGCCCGGCCGCCACCACGCCCCAGAACGAGCCGAGGCCGCCGATGACCACCACCACGAACGCGGCGGTGAGGATTTCCGCGCCCATGGCCGGATGCACGCCGGAGATGGGGGCGAGCATCACGCCCGCGAGCCCGGCGAGGCCGATGCCGATGGCGGCGACGGCGGTCAGATAGGGCCGCAGCGAGATGCCGAGCGCACCCACCATGTCCGGGTTTTGCACCCCGGCCCGCACCACGCGGCCAAAGGCGGTGCGCTGGAGCAGCAGCCACAGGCCGAGCACGGCCGCCATGGCCACAAGCAGGATGGCGATGCGATAGCGCGAATAGATGAAGTCGCCGATGAAGACTTGTCCGCGCAGGAATTGCGGGATCGCGAACGGGATCGGCGTGGCGCCGAAGAGCATCCGCAGCGCCTGCTCGATCACCATGGCGAGGCCGAAGGTGAGCAGCAAAGAGAGGATGGGATCGGCGCGGTAGAAGCGCGCGAACAGCACCCGCTCGATCACCATTCCGATCAGCGCCACGCAGAGCGGCGCCGCCACGAAGGCGGCGGGAAAGCCGAAGCGATTGCCCACTTCCACCGCAATATAGGCGCCGATGGCATAGAAGCCGCCATGGGCGAGGTTCACGATGCCGCCGAGCGAGAAGATCAGCGAGAGGCCGAGCGCGATCAGCAGATAGGCGACGCCCACCAGAAGGCCGTTGAGCAATTGCTCGATGAGGAAGACGAGTTCGAGAGGCATGGCGATCTTCGTCCTGAGGGCGATGTATTCGGCCGAAGCGAGAAGCTCCCTCCCCCGCTTTCCCCCTCCCTAACCCCCGCCGCAAGCGGGAGAGGGGATTGGTGGGCTCGGGACGGAGCTTTTCTCCGGTCTCCCGAAAGGGGCTCCCTCTCCCGCTTGCGGGGGAGGGCTGGGGAGGGGGCAGGGCCGGCCTCAGACCGGGAAGGAGCAGGCGTTTTCCGCCGGCGTCGGCGCGATCACGTCGAGCGCGTCGTTCGGGCCGGGCACCGCCTTGCCGAGCACCATCAGGTCCCACTGGTCCTTCACCTGGGCCACGGGCTTGGCGGTGATGGTGTACATCTCCTGGATCAACTGGTGATCCCACGCCCGGTAATAGCCCTCGCGGCCCTTCAGGATGTCGAGCTTGGGCTCCTTCTCGAAGAAGCCGATGATCTGCGCGCTGTCGGTGCTCTTGGTCTCGTTCATGGCGCGGGCGACCGTCTTGGTGGCGACGTAATCGCCCCAGGCCTGGTTTTCCGGCGGCTTGCCGTATTTCTTCACGAACGCGGCGACGAACGCCTTGGAAGCCGGAGCCTCCACGTCGTGGTGCCAGATGCACGGCCACACGCCGCCGAAATTGCCCTTGCCGGCGCCCCAGGCCACGGCGGTGTCGAAGCCGAAGCCGCCGAACGGGAAGGGCAGGCCGAATTCGGCATATTGCTTGATGAAATTGGTGATCTGATTGCCCGCAAGATTGGAGATCACCACGTCCGGCTTCATCTGGCGGATCTTCAGCATATAGGCCGAGAAGTCCGAGGCGTCGGTGGGCACCAGCTCGTCGGCGATCACCTCGCCGCCATTCGCCGCGATATAGAGCTTGGCGACGCGGGAGAGATCGTGGCCGAAGGCATAGTCGGCGGTGAGGAAGAACAGCTTCTTGCCCTTGATCAGGCCGTCGCGCAGCATCGCCGCGCCCACCGCCTTCACATATTGGGTGTTGGCGCCTTCCACATGGAACATGTAGCGGTTGCAATCCTTGCCGCGCAGGGCGTCCGAATTGCCGCCGGTGTTGACGAATACGATCTTGTTGCGCGCCGCCACCTGGGAGATTGCGAGGCAGGAGGCGGAGGAAATCTCGCCGATGATCACAGCCGCCTTGTCGCGCTCGATATAGCGCTCGGCCTTGGAAGAGGCGGTGGCGGGATTGACGCTGTCTTCCATGAGCAGGTTGATCTTGCGGCCGTTCACGCCGCCGGCGGCGTTGATCTCTTCCACCGCGAGCTGCACGCCCATCTGCCCATAGGCGCCGAGCGGGCCCAGAAAGCCGGTGAGCGGGGTGAGATGGCCGAAGGTGATGGTGTCGGCCTGCGCCTTCACGATGGCGGGCATGCCGACGCCGCCCAAAAGGGCGGCGGCTCCGAGCCCCTGGAGGACCCGGCGGCGGGGGAGAGGCGCAGACAGAATCGGGACGGGATGGGGCTTTTCGGTCATGGCGTTGTTTCTTCCCTATGGTTCCGCGCCGGGAACCGCAGGAGGTTTGCGCCTCGCGGGCGGGTCCTCCTTGCATCCGACGACGGAAATGTTGCCGATTGGCGCGGCAATCTGTTATCTGTGATCACACTTAGCAGACGATGGTGATGGAACACAAGCCTCTCCCCGCCGACGACCCCGCTCCGGCAAGCGACGAAACGCTCGGCACCCGCATGGGCCGCATCGTCCGCGTCACGCTGGCGGACACGGTCTATCGCGACCTCAAGGAATTGCTGCTGGCGGGGCGCGCCGCGCCGGGCGAGCGGTTCACGCTGCGCGGGCTCGCGGGCGCCATCGGCACCAGCGCCATGCCGGTGCGCGAGGCGGTCTCGCGCCTCGCGGCCGAAAATGCGCTGGAGGTGCTGCCCAACCGTGCCGTGCGCGTGCCCCTCATGTCGCGCGCGCGGTTCGAGGAATTGCGGCTCATCCGCTCCAGCCTGGAAGGGCTCGCGGCCGAGACCGCTGCGGTGAATGTCACCGATGCGGACCTGGACGAGATCATCCGCTGCGAGCGCGCCTTCGCCGCCGAGCGCGACAAGCCCCGGCCTGACGGCGCCGCCGCCATGCATTACAACAAGGACCTGCATTTCGCGCTCTATCGCGCCGCCCGCCTGCCCACCCTGTTCACCATGATCGAGAGCTTGTGGCTGCAGATCGGCCCGGTGCTGAACCTGGATTTCCAGGCCGGCCCGGAGCGCGTGCGCGCGGGAGAGGCGCATATCCACCACGCCGCCCTGGTCGAGGCCATGCGCCGGCGCGACGGCACGGCGGCGCGCGCGGCGCTGCTGGCGGACATCTGGAGCGCCGGAGACTTCATCCTCTCGCGCGGCATCCTGCCGGACTGAACCGGCGCCGCGCGGACCCAATCAAGAACGGCGAAACGCCGAGGGAGAGACGCCATGGACATGGGAATTGCCGGCCTGCGCACCATCGTGACGGCCGGGGCCGGAGGCATCGGCCTGGAGATCGCCCGCGCCTTCGCCCGCGAGGGCGCGCGGGTGGAAGTGTGCGACGTGGACGAGGCCGCGCTCGCCGCTCTCCCGCAGAGCGATCCCGACCTGACCGGCAGCTATTGCGACGTTTCCGACCGCGCCGGCGTGCAGGTGTTCATGGACGGCGCCCTGGCGCGCCTCGGCGGGCTCGACGTGCTCGTCAACAATGCCGGCATCGCCGGGCCCACGGGCCGCGTGGACCAGATCGACCCCGCCGACTGGGACCGGACGCTGGCGGTGGACATCACCGGCCATTTCAACGTGACGCGCCTCGCCGTGCCGGCGCTGAAGGCGAGCCAAAACCCCTCCATCATCGGCCTGTCATCGGCCGCGGGCCGGTTCGGCTTTCCGCTGCGCTCGCCCTATGCGGCGGCAAAATGGGGGGTGATCGGCTTCATCAAGTCGCTGTCCATGGAACTGGGCGAGTTCGGCATCCGCGCCAACGCCATTTTGCCCGGCTCGGTGGATGGCCCGCGCATCCGCTCGGTGTTCGAGAACAAGGCGCGCGAGCGCAACCTCTCCATGGCCGAGGTGCAGGCCATGGCGCTTTCCGCCACCTCGCTGAAATGCCTGATCCCGCCGCAGCATCTCGCCAACATGGCGGTGTTCCTCGCCTCTCCGCTCGGCGCCACCATCTCCGGCCAGGCGATCGCGATCGACGGCGACATGCAGATGCTGGTGTAGGATAGATCCTCATAGCTTTGACGCCATTGCAGGAGCATCGTCATGCGCGGGCTTGTCCCGTGCATCCACGCGGCACCGCCGGTACCGGCTTTTCAAGGTCCGTGCGGGCGGCCCGGCGTGGGTGGTCGGGGCGAGCCCGGCCATGACATCCTGTCAAAGAAAAGCAATCGTGCGCACCTGCCGTCCGTCGCCTCGACGATCCGCCACGCCGCCGACTGTCGATTGGCCTAGCCCCCGCCGTGCATGCCGCTCGACGCACGCATTCATGCGCAGTTTGCATCACCGCCGGGCGGCGATCGGATGCATGATCGCCGCCGACGCAGGAGAGCGAGAGCGCACCTTGGCCAGAACCCTCTATGACAAGCTGGTGGATTCCCACACCGTCCGCCGCCTCGATGCGGACGGGCGGCAGGTGCTGCTCTATATCGACCGCACGGTGCTCAACGAATACACCAGCCCCCAGGCCTTCACCGGCCTGCGGGAGGCGGGCCGCCCGCTATGGCGCCCCAAGGCGGCGCTCGGCACGGTGGACCATGTGAATTCCACCGCCAGTGCCCGCACCGCGCGGATGCCGGATGACGAGGCCCAGCGCCAGGCGGTCTATTTCGCGGAGAACTGCCGGGACTTCGGCATCGAATTGTTCGACGTGCTGCATCCCCAGCAGGGGATCGAGCATGTGGTGATGCCCGAGATCGGCCTCGTGCTGCCGGGCCTGGTGATCGCCGCCGGTGACAGCCACACCACCACTTACGGCGCGTTCGGCACGCTCGGCTTCGGCATCGGCACGTCCGACATCGAGCATTATCTCGCCACCCAGACCTTGGTGTACCAACGCCTGAAATCCCTGCGCGTGACGGTGTCCGGCCGCCTCGGGCCGGGCGTGCGGGCAAAGGACATCGTGATGGCGCTGATCCGCGACATCGGTGCGTCGGGGGCGACGGGCTCGGCGGTGGAATTTGCCGGCGACGCCATTTCCGCGCTCAGCATGGAAGGCCGCATGACCCTCTGCAACATGGCGGTGGAATGCGGCGCGCGCGGCGCCCTGATCGCGCCGGACGAGACCGTCTTCGCCTATCTCAAGGACCGCCCGCGCGCGCCCAAGGGTGAGCTGTGGGACATGGCCGTGTCCCGCTGGCGGGAACTGGCGAGCGATGCCGACGCGGTATTCGACCGCGAAGTGTGCATAGATGCCGGCGCCATCGCCCCCATGGTGACCTGGGGCACCAGCCCGGACCAGGCCGCGCCCGTCGGCGGGCAGGTGCCCGACCCGGCCCTGGAGGCCGATCCCGATCGGCGGCGCGACATGGAACGGGCGCTGGCCTATATGGGCCTTACCCCCGGCACGGCGCTGGCGGAGATCGCCATCCAGCGCGCCTTCATCGGCTCCTGCACCAATGCCCGCATCGAGGATCTGCGCGACGCGGCGTCCGTGGTGCGCGGCCGCACGGTCGCGCCCGGCGTGCGGGCCATGGTGGTGCCGGGATCGAGCGCGGTGAAGCGGCAGGCGGAGGACGAGGGGCTCGATCGCGTGTTCGCCGATGCGGGCTTCGAATGGCGCCAGTCCGGCTGTTCCATGTGCCTCGCCATGAACGACGACGTGCTGGGCGCGGGGGAACGCTGCGCCTCCAGCACCAACCGCAATTTCGAGGGGCGCCAGGGCGCCGGCGGGCGCACCCATCTCATGAGCCCCGCCATGGTCGCGGCGGCGGCGCTTGCGGGGCATATCGCCGATCCGCGCCCCTATCTGGGAGCCGAATGATGCAGCCCTTCACCGTGATCGAAGGCATCGCCGCGCCGCTGCCGGCGGCCAATGTCGATACCGACGTCATCATGCCCAAGCAATTCCTCAAGGGTGTCGACCGCTCCGGCCTGAAGGAGGGCACCTTCGCCGCCTTGCGCTATGGGCCCGACGGCGCGCCGCGCGCGGATTTCGTGCTCAATCGCGATCCCTGGCGGGCGGCGGCGTTCCTGGTGGTGGGCGAGAATTTCGGCTGCGGATCGAGCCGCGAGCATGCGGTGTGGGGGCTCTCGCAGAACGGCATCCGCGCGCTGATCGGCACCTCGTTCGCCGGCATCTTCTTCGACAATTGCGCACGCAACGGCCTGCTCGCCATCACCCTGCCGGCGGACGACGTGGCCGCGCTTTTGGCGGGTGCGGGCGACCCCGACACTTGCCGCATTGCCATCGACCTGCCGAACCAGATTATTTCTGCCAGCGGGCTTTCGCTGCGCTTCGAGATCGAGGCGACGCGCAAGGAGGCGCTCGTGTTCGGCCTGGACGCCATCGGCACCACCTTGCAGGCGCGCGCCGACATCGCGGCGTTCGAAAGCGCCTATCTCAAGGACAACCCATGGCTGGCGTGAGCGAGACCGCCGACATCGTCTCCCTCGGCCCGGCGCCGCTCATGGCGGGGTTCGAGCTGCTGGACGTGGATGTGGGCGGCGGCATTACCCTGCGCGCCGCGAAGGCGGGAGACGGGCCGCCGCTGTTGCTGCTCCACGGCCATCCCCAGACCCATGTCACCTGGCGCAAGATCGCGCCGGAGCTGGCGCGTACCCACACCGTGATTGCCGCCGATTTGCGCGGCTATGGCGACAGTTCCAAGCCCGCGGGCGGGGAAAACCACCAGGCCTATTCCAAGCGCGAGATGGCGAAGGACCAGATCGCGCTGATGCGCCATTTCGGCTTCGAGCGCTTCGCAGTGGTGGCGCACGACCGGGGCGCGCGGGTGGCGCACCGCATGGCGCTGGATTTTCCCGACGCGGTCGAGCGCCTCGCCCTGTTCGACATCGCCCCCACCGCCACCATGTATGCGCGCACCGACAAGGCGTTTGCCACACGCTATTTCTGGTGGTTCTTCCTGATCCAGCGCTTTCCCTTGCCGGAACGCATGATCGGGAATGACCGCGAATACTTCTTGAACGAGCATATTTCCGGGCAGATCAAGATTTCCGGCGCCACGGAGCCGGCGGCTTTCGCCGAATATCTGCGCTGCTACACGCCGGCGACCATCCACGCCATCTGCGAGGATTATCGCGCCGCCGCCACCATCGACCTCGACCACGATGCTGCGGACGCGGACGAACGCATCAAAGTCCCGCTGCTCGCTTTGTGGGGCGGCCTCGGCACCGTGGGTGCGCTCTATGATGTGCTGGAAACCTGGCGCGAGAAGGCGGACGACGTGCGCGGCTGCGCGATGCCCTGCGGGCACACGCCCCAGGAGGAATGCCCGCGCGAGACGCTCGACGAGGTGCTGGCTTTTCTCGGCTGATCGGGGGCCTATCGCGGTGGCGTGCCGGCGGACGGGCCGCCGGCACGCGGCGCGGCTTATTCCGCCGCGCGAATGTTGAGCTTGGATTCGGCGATCGAGGTCAGCTTCTTGTCGGCCGCCTTTTCCTCGTCGAGATTGCGCTGGAGCACGCTCGCGCAATCCGCGCGGCCGAGGCGCTTGGCCCAGGCGATGAGCGTGCCGTAGCGGGTCATCTCGTAATGCTCCACCGCCTGGGCGGCGGCGGCGAGCGCGGCGTCGAGCACTTCGGCGTCTGCGACTTCGCTCGCGATTTCATCGGCTTCCTTGAGGATGCCGTCGATCGCCGGGCAGGTGACGGTCTTCGCCTCGGCGCCGTGCATGGAGAACACCTCCTCCACGCGTTTCACATGGCCCTCGGTCTCCTTGAGATGGGCCTGGAAGGTGGCCTTCAGCTGCGGATCGCTGGCCTTGTCGATCATGTCCGGCAGCGCTTTCAGGATGCGCTTCTCGGCATAATAAATGTCGCGCAGGGTGTGCACGAACAGATCGTCGAAGGTCTGAATGTCCTTGGAAAAGAAGCCCATGGTGCGGTCCTCGCTGGTGGGAATTGAGCCGGGCGCGCATGCGTCCGCTGCCCCCACAACCCCGCGCTGCACGGGTGGTTCCGAATTTCGATAATTTTTACAAGCTGAAACCAAGCAATTCACGCGATTTCAACTTAAGGCTTGGCAGTAAATATTACACGCACACTTGTTCTTGACCTGTGCCTTTATGCGGGAACTTGGCCGGCTGGCCGCAAGTTCTGATGCCGAACCCGCAGGAGGTTACGCGTATGGACGAAGAACAGGAAAAGATTCGTCAGAAGGCCTATCAGATCTGGCTTGACGAAGGACAGCCCGAAGGGCGCAGCGACGCGCATTGGGACATGGCGCGCGAATTGGTGGCGCAGCAGGAAAATTATCTCTCCACCACCAAGCCGGTGGGCGACGGCGCGCCGCCGGCCGAGGATTCCACCGTCGCCCTCGACAATCAGGGCGATTTTCCCACCCTCACGGACCAAGGGGAAATGGAAGCGCCGCGCAAGGTGCGTCCGCGGCGGTAAACACGCGATCGAGCGGGCCGGCCCTGGCGCGGCCCGTTTTTACAAAGGTGGTCCGCTCATTCCGGTGGCGGGAGCGGATCTTCGCCGGGCCACTCGGCGCACGGGTCCTCGCCCCGCCTGGCGATGCTGCCCCCAATCGGGCTTCCCATTCGGCAAGCCGGTGCTGACAAGATGTCGCAGGGCGCGTACACTCGTGGCAAAACGGGTGTCGCGGCGTGATCGTGGCCTTGCGCGGCTTGCGCTTTCCCCCGCTCCGGGACGTCCCGACAGATCCTCGGGAGGAAGCGCCATGACGATCCGCAATCCAGTTGAGTGGAGTGCCGACCAAGTGCGGCTGACGTTCAATGCCGCGCGGGCGGCAGGGGCGGCGTTCGTGCCGCCGCGCGAGGCGGTCGCCGCGCCCTTGCCGCGCGCCCGGCGCGTCACCTTTGGCGATCTGCGCGAGGTCCTGCGGCGCGGCATCAGTGATTTCGGCGCCTGCCGCAGCGATATCGTCTTCCTGTGCCTGATCTATCCGCTCGCCGGCCTTGTGCTGGCGCGGATCGCGCTCGGCTACGGCATGTGGCCGCTGCTGTTTCCGCTGGTGTCGGGCTTCGCCCTCATCGGCCCGTTCGCGGCGGCCGGTCTCTATGAGATGAGCCGGCGGCGCGAACAGGGGCTGCCGCTGTCCTGGAGCGACGGATTCAAGGTGTTCGCCTCGCCCTCACTCGCCCCGATGCTGGAACTCGGCCTGCTGCTCACGCTCATCTTCGGCCTGTGGCTGGTGGCCGCCATGGCGATCTATGCCGCGACCCTCGGGCCGCAGATGCCGGCCTCCCTCGCGGATTTTGTCGATACCGTCTTCACCACCCCGGCGGGCTGGGCGCTGATCATCTTCGGCGTATCGGTGGGCGCGATGTTCGCGGCCGTGGTGCTCACCATCTCCGTGGTGTCGTTCCCGCTGCTGATCGACCGGCGGGTGTCGATGGGAACGGCGGTCCGCGCCTCGGTGGACGTGGTGCTGCTCAATCCCTTGCCGATGCTCGCCTGGGGCCTGATCGTCGCCGGCTTGCTGCTGCTCGGCGCCTTGCCGGGCCTGATCGGGCTGATCGTGGTGATGCCGGTGCTCGGCCACGCCACCTGGCACCTCTATCGCAAGGCGATCCGCTGAGCGGCTGAGGATGCTGAGGGGGCAGAGGATTCTGACCCGCAATCTTACCGGCGTCCCCGCAGCGCGGGCGCGGACGCCGCTTGGGCTCAATAGGGCGCGACGGCCTCGGCTTGGGCGGCCTTGCGCGCATAGATCAGCGTGAGATAAAGCGCGGGAACGGTGAACAGGGCCATCAGCACATATTCGCCGATATTGCCGAGGTTGAAGAGGCCGCCGAGTGCCCAGCCGGCGGCGATCGCCGTGGCCACCGTCTGGCACGCTACGAACAAAGTCGCGCTCGCGACCGTCAGCATGTGCCGGCCCTTTACCTGCTGTTGCATCCTCGTCTCCTGCCATCCGCGCCGGCGCGCGGGCTGATTTTCAGTGAGGCCTCCGCCGCGCGCTGCCCGGCCGCTTCCAGCGAAGCGCCGGGGCCGCGCGAAAATGTCGGTTGCCTCCGTCCCCCCATGCTTTATTGCCCGCAGCCGCAAGACGCAACGCCGACGACGTCACGGCGCCGGCACCGGCGCCCGCAGGACCCGCCGGCTGGAGGATGAAATGATCCACGAGAGCACGCATGCCGGCTGCGGTATGGTGGCCGCCCCGCACGCTTTGGCGGTGGAAGCCGGCCGCGAGATCCTGCGGGAAGGGGGAAACGCCATCGAGGCGGCGATCGCCACCGCCGCCGCCATCGCCGTGGTCTATCCCCATATGAATCACCTCGGCGGCGACGGCTTCTGGCTGATCCGCGAACCCTCCGGCCGCGTGCGCTATATCGAGGCGTGCGGCTTCGCGGGGGCGAAGGCGACGCAGGCTTTCTACCGCGAGCGGGAGTGCGAGGCGATTCCCCAGCGTGGGCCTTTGTCCGCCCTCACCGTGCCGGGGGCGGTCGGCGGCTGGGAGCTGGCGCTGGAGGCGGCGCGCAGCTTCGGCGGCAAGCTCAGCCTCGCCCGCCTGCTGGAGCCGGCGATCCTGCATGCCCGCAACGGCGTGCCGGTGACGGCCTCGCAAGTGCGCCTGACCGCCGAGAAGAAGGGGGAGATGGACGCCTCCCCCGGCTTTGCCGAAACCTTCATGCCCGGCGGCAAGGTGCCGGAACTGGGGCAGGTGCTCGCCCAGCGCACGCTCGGCGATACGCTGGAGCATCTGGCGCGCGCCGGGCTGGACGATTTCTACCGGGGCGACGTGGGCCGCGAGATCGCCTCCGACCTGGAGCGCATCGGCGCGCCGGTGACACGGGCGGACCTTGCCGCCTATCGCGCGATCCTGCGCGCGCCCCTGTCCCTGCAACTCGCCTGCGGCACGCTCTACAATGCGCCGCCGCCCACCCAGGGGCTCGCCTCACTGCTCATTCTCGGCCTGTTCGAGCGGCTCGGCGTGACGCGGGGCGAGGGCTTTGCCCATGTGCATGGCCTGGTGGAGGCCACCAAGCGGGCGTTCCTGGTGCGCGACAAGGTGGTGTGCGACTTCGACCATCTCAAGCACGATCTCGCTGCCCTGCTTTCGCCTGCCGCGCTTGATGCGGACGCGGCGAAGATCGACATGCACCGCGCCTTGCCCTGGCCGCAGCCGGCGCAGCCCGGCGATACCATCTGGCTCGGCGCGGCGGACAGTTCGGGCCTTGTGGTCTCCTATATCCAGTCGATCTTCTTCGAGTTCGGCTCCGGCTGCGTACTGCCGGCGACCGGGGTGCTGATGCAGAATCGCGGCGCCAGCTTCTCGCTGAACCCCAAGGCGGTGAACCCGCTGCAGCCGGGGCGTCGGCCGTTCCACACGCTCAATCCCGCGCTCGCGGTGCTGCGCGACGGGCGCATCATGGCCTATGGCACCATGGGCGGAGAGGGCCAGCCGCAGACCCAGGCGGCGGTGTTCACCCGCCACGTGCTGTTCGGCGAAGCGCTGGGCGATGCGATCGCCGCGCCGCGCTGGCTGCTGGGGCGCACCTGGGGCTCGGTCAACACCAGCCTGCGGCTGGAATCGCGCTTTGATCCCGATCTGGTGCGCGAGCTGGAGCGGGCCGGCCATGTGCTGGAGGTGCTGCCGGAAGCCTATAGCGACACCATGGGCCATGCCGGGGCGGTGATCCTCCATCCGCGCGGGCATCTGGAAGGCGCCCACGACCCGCGCGCGGACGGCGGCGCGGCGGGCCTCTGAGCCGCCGGGGGGCTATCTCGATCCGGACGCCGGGAGGGCGCGCCGGATCGCGGGCAACCCCAGCGGCCACGCCTTCAGCGCGAGATGGAGCGCGGATTTGCGCCGTCGGTCGGGGGCGAATGAACGGGCGTCCGCATAAGTCCCCGTGGGATCTGCGCTTATTTCGCACCAAAAGCCGAGCTTGCCAGCCGGGCCGAGTGGCGGCAATGTCTGCCCGGAAGACGCCCGGCGGGTGTAAGATGGGGTATCATCTCACCGGGCAGCAGGACACGGGAAGTTTCAGGATGATGATGGACGCTCGGAACGCCGATGCCGGCACGGGGAACGCGCGCGCTGCGCTCGGGCGCGGAGCGGGGCTTCTGACCCGCCGTTCGTTTCTCGCCGGCTCAGCCGTCAGCCTCGGCGCGCTGGCACTGGCCGGTTGCTCGACCACCGACTACATGAGCATGGCCGAGGCGCAGAAGGTCTACGGGCCGCTGCCCAATGAGAAATTTCCGATTCCGGCAGTCGATGTCAGCAAGGTCAATCCGAAGTATTTCCGCAAGACCATTCCTTACGAGACCAAGGAAGCGGTCGGCACGATCGTCGTCGATCCCAGCAATTACTACGTGTATCGCGTGGAGGACGACGGGAAGGCCACCCGCTATGGCGCCAATGTGGGCCGCGCCGGGTTCCTGTGGAGCGGCGATGCCTATGTCGGGCGCAAGAGCGAATGGGCGACCTGGACGCCGCCGAAGGAGATGATCAAGCGCCAGCCGGAAGCGGCCAAATGGGCCAACGGCATGCCGGGCGGCCTCGATAATCCGCTCGGCGCCCGCACGCTCCATCTGTACCAGAACGGCGTCTACACGCTGTACACGATCTATGCGTCCAGCGATCCGGAATCCATTGGGTCGGGTGTCACCAGCGGCTGCGTCGGCCTGCTCAGCCAGGACATGATCGACCTGTACGACCGCACGCCGGTCAAGACCAAGGTGGTCGTGCTGCCGGCCTAGGGCCGATCGACCTTCATGGTTTGACGCCGTTGCAACAGGCCGCCGTCATGCACGGGCCCGTCCCGTGCATCCACGCGGCACCGCCGGCACCAGATTTTCAAGGATCGCGCGGGCGGCTCGGCGTGGACGGCCGGGACAGGCCCGGCCATGACACCCGGTCGTTGAAAGACCATCACGCAACTGCCGTCAGGCGCCTCTACGAGACATCACGCCGCTGAATGTCGGTCGGCCTGGGGCCCTGCCGACATAAACGGTTTCGCGCGAAACCGAGCTACCCGGCGAGGAACTGGCGGTAGGCGGGATTGGGGGTCTCGTCCCAATAGGGATAGCCGAGGCTGTCCAGCCATTGGGTGAAGCGCGGCAGCGAAGCCGGCTCCACCTGGATTCCCGCGAGCACGCGGCCGTGGTCGGCGCCGTGATTGCGATAATGGAACAGCGAGATGTTCCATTCCGGCGCGAGGCTTTCCAGGAAGCGGGACAGCGCGCCGGGCCGCTCGGGGAATTCGAAGCGATAGATGACCTCGTTGCCCAGCCCCGGCACGCGGCCGCCCACCATGTAGCGGACATGGACCTTGGCCATCTCGTTGTCGCTGAGGTCCATCACCTCGTAGCCGGCCGCGCGCAGAAGCGCGATGACCTCCTGCTTCTCCTTCTCGCCGTTCGCCAGCCCGATGCCGACGAAGATCCTCGCCGGTGCATCCGGGCCGGCGAAGCGATAATTGAACTCGGTGATGGAGCGCGTGCCGAGGGTGCGGATGAACTGGCGGTAGCTGCCGGGCTTCTCGGGTATGGTGACGGCCAGCAAAGCTTCCCGGTGCTCTCCCACTTCCGCCCGCTCGGCGATGGTGCGCAGGCGGTCGAAATTGAGATTGGCGCCGCTGTTGATGGCGATCAGGCTGCCGGTGCGCGCCCCGCCGCGCTCCACGTAGGCCTTCAGGCCCGCGAGGCTCAGCGCGCCCGAGGGCTCCGCGATCATCCGGGTATCGTCGAATATGTCCTTGATGGCGGCGCAGATGGCGTCGGTGTCGGCGGTGACCACCTCGTCGAGGAATTCCCGGCACAGGCGGAACGTCTCCCGGCCGACCTGGCGGACCGCGACGCCATCGGCAAACAGCCCCACTTGGTCGAGCATGACCAGTTCACCGGCGGCGAGTGCCGCGCTCATGCTGGCGGCGTCGGTCGGCTCGACGCCGATGACCTTGGTGGACGGGCTCAGGAACTTCACGAAGGCCGCAACGCCCGCGGCCAGCCCACCGCCGCCGATCGGCACGAAGATCGCCTCGATGGGATCGGGGTGCTGGCGCAGGATCTCCATGCCCAAGGTGCCCTGGCCGGCGATCACGTCGGGGTCGTCGAAGGGATGGATGAAAGTCAGATCCCGCTCGGCCTGGATTTCCTTGGCCTTGAGCTGCGCCTCGTCGAATGCGTCCCCGTGCAGCACGACGGTGCCGCCAAGCCGCTTCACCGCTTCGATCTTGATGCTCGGCGTCGTGCGCGGCATCACGATGATCGCATCCACGCCGAGCTTTTTCGCCGCCAGCGCGACGCCCTGCGCATGATTGCCGGCCGATGCGCAGATCACGCCCCGGTCCAGCACCGCGCGCGGCAATCGCACGAGCTTGTTGTAGGCGCCGCGCAATTTGAACGAGAAGACCGGTTGCAGATCCTCACGCTTAAGATGCACCTGCGCGCCCAGCCGCTCGGAGAGGCGAGGCATCAGATCGAGCGGGCTCTCTATGGCGACGTCGTAGACACGGGCGGATAGGATACGCTGGACGTAATCATTCATCGACACTGCGGACGGCTCCCTCGCAGGCAGCACAGCGTGCGCCACACGCGCGGGGCTTATAAGGACTGCCGACGATCTTGACCAGCTTGGCTCCTCGTCAGCGGGGCACGTGATGGCTGCGGGAGAGGCCACACGGCAGGCCCACCAGTGCGCGCACCGAGCGGCGCCTGATCGCGGCCCGCCATCACCCAATCTCAGATAACTGCTTATGTTATCTATATAAAATGCCTCACATCTCCTGATCGCCTCCGGATTTAGGTGGGCCGAAGCTCTGCATTTGACAATGGGATCCCAAATGGGATACTCATCTGCATCCTGATAAATAATGGTATCGGCATAGAAACCGTAGAAAAAATTCGCGTTAAATAACAACATCTCGCGTCGTGATCGCGGCGAACGAGGATGTATATAATATAGGGAGGCCTCTCAGCATGAATACGTTAAATATTTCCCGGCGTTCTCTTCTGGCCGCGGCGGCAGCTATTCCCCTGGTTTCCATCATTGGCAGGCGCGGCGAGGCGGCCGAGTTCACCTGGAAGTTCGCCACCGGGCAGGATCCGACGCATCCGGTGAACGTGCGCGCGGCGGAAGCCATCAAGCGCATCCGCGAAGCCACCGGAGGGCGCGTCGACATCAGCCTGTTCCCCTCAAACCAACTCGGCTCCGACACCGACCTGATCTCCCAGGTGCGCAGCGGCGGCGTCGATCTGCTGAACATCTCTTCGTCGATCGTGGCGACGCTGGTGCCGTTGAGCGGGATGCTGAACACCGGGTTCGCCTTTCCCGACTATGACCACGTCTGGAAGGCCATGGACGGTGCCTTCGGCGATCTGGTGCGCGCGCAGATCACGAAGTCGGGGTTGGTGGTCGCCGACAAGATCTGGAACAACGGTTTTCGTCAGATAACGTCCTCGGGGCGCAAGATCGTCGGGCCTGCCGATCTCCAGGGCTTTAAGATCCGGGTGCCGGTGGCGCCGATGCTGACTTCTCTGTTCCAGGCATTGGGCGCGAGCCCATCTCCGATCAACTTCAACGAAGTCTATTCGGCGCTGCAGACCCGCGTGGTCGAAGGGCAGGAGAACGCCCTCCCGCTCATCTACACCACCAAGCTCTATGAGGTGCAGACCAGCGTTTCCATGACCGACCACGTGTGGGACGGCTTCTGGATCCTCGGCAGCCGCCGCGCCTTCCAGGGCCTGCCGGCCGATCTGCGCGACATCGTCATGGCCGAGCTGAACAAGTCCGCCGTCGAGCAGCGCGCCGACGTGGTGCGTCTCAGCGATTCCCTGCGCACGGACCTGCAGGGCAAGGGGCTCCAGTTCGTGGACGTGGATCGCACCGCATTCCGGGACGCCTTGCGCAAGACCAGCTTCTACACGGACTGGCGCGGCAAGTTCGGCGACGAAGCCTGGAACAAGCTGCAAGACGTCGTCGGTCCTCTCTGACGCGGGGAGGGGATCGCCATGTCTACGGTCAATCTCGATACCGCCGCCATCCCCGAGATGAGCGCCGCCGACATGTCGGCGGTGGCTCGCGCCGAGCGTGGCCTGCGGGGGATAGTGGAAGTGGCGGTCGCCCTGCTGGTCGTCGCCGAAGTGGCCATTCTGTTCGCCGGTGTGGTCTCGCGCTACGTGCTGCACCAGCCTCTGGTTTGGTCGGACGAACTGGCGTCCATCCTGTTCCTCTGGCTTGCCATGCTGGGCGCCGTCGTCGCCTTCTGGCGCGGCGAGCACATGCGCATGACCGCCTTCGTCGGCGTCCTGGGACCCTCGGCGCGGGCCTATTTCGAACTGGTCGCGCTGGCCGCGGCCATGGTTTTCCTCTGCGTGATGTGCCGGCCGGCCTTCGAGTTCGCCTATGAGGAAACCTTCATCGAGACGCCCGCGCTCTCGATCGTTAATGCGTGGCGGGCGGCGGCGCTGCCCACCGGCATGACGCTGATGGTGATCTTCGGGCTGCTGCAATTCTCGCGCGTCGCCAATTGGCGCTGCGCGCTTGCGGCGGTCGCGACGGTCGTGGCGATCACCGTCGTCCTGATGGGCCTTGAACCTGTGCTGCGGCCCCTGGGCAATCTCAACCTGCTCATCTTTTTCGTCGGCATCGTCGCCATGCTGGTGTTCGCCGGCGTGCCCATCGCCTTCGCGTTCGGCCTCGCCACCTTCGGCTATCTCTACCTCACCACCCGCACCCCCATGATCGTGCTGGTGGGGCGCATGGACGAGGGGATGAGCCACCTCATCCTGCTGTCGGTGCCGCTGTTCGTCTTCCTCGGCCTGCTGATCGAGATGACGGGCATGGCCCGCGCCATGGTCGGCTTCCTCGCCAGCCTCCTGGGGCACGTGAAGGGCGGGCTGTCCTATGTGCTGGTGGGCGCCATGTATCTGGTGTCGGGCATCTCCGGCTCAAAGGCGGCCGACATGGCCGCCGTGGCCCCGGTGCTGTTTCCGGAGATGAAGGCCCGCGGCGCCAAGGAAGGCGATCTCGTCGCGCTTCTCTCGGCCACCGGCGCTCAGACGGAGACCATTCCGCCGAGCCTTGTGCTCATCACCATCGGCTCCGTGACCGGCGTTTCGATTTCCGCGCTGTTCACGGGCGGCATGCTGCCCGGCGCGGTGCTGGGCATCACCTTGTGCCTGGTGGTGTGGTGGCGCTACCGCGGCGAGGACCTGAGCAAGGTCAAGGCGGTCAGCGGCAAGGATATCGGCCGCGCCTTCATCGTTTCGGTTCCCGCCTTGGCCTTGCCGTTCCTCATCCGGGCGGCGGTGGTGGAAGGCGTCGCCACGGCCACCGAGGTCTCCACCATCGGCATCGTCTATTCGGTGCTGGTGGGCTTGCTGGTCTATCGCCAGTTCCCGTGGCGGCGGCTGATGCCGATGCTGGTGGCGACGGCGGCGCTGTCCGGCGCCATCCTGTTCATCATCGGCGCCGCCACCGGCATGGCGTGGGCGCTCACTCAATCAGGCTTCTCGAACCAGCTCGCCACCGCCATGGCCGGCCTGCCCGGCGGCTCGACCAGCTTCTTGCTGGTGTCCATCGTCGCCTTCATCGTGCTGGGAAGCGTGTTGGAAGGTATTCCCGCCATCGTGCTGTTCGGGCCCCTGCTGTTTCCGATCGCGCGTCAGATGGGCATTCACGAGGTCCATTATGCCATGGTGGTCATCCTGGCCATGGGCGTTGGCCTGTTCGCCCCGCCATTCGGTGTCGGCTATTACGCCGCGTGCGCGATCAGCCGCGTCAGCCCGGACAAGGGGATGGGCCCCATCGTCGGATATCTGCTCGCGCTCCTGACCGGCCTGCTGGTGGTCGCAGCCGTGCCGTGGATCTCCATCGGCTTCCTCTGAGCCTTCCCGAAACACAGGACAGGGTGGCCGCATCGGTGCGGCCACCGGAACAAGGGCGCGTCCCATGTCGCAGATGATCCTGATCTACGAGCAGCTTCGCGACATCATCCTCTCGCTCGGCATGGAGCCGGGGGAGAGGTTCAGCGAGCGGTCCCTGGAAAGCCGCTTCGATGCTTCGCGCACTCCGATCCGCGCCGCCCTGATGCGCCTGGAAACGGATGGACTGGTGGCCCGTGAGGAACGCGGCTGGATGGTTACGCCGATTTCGCTCGCGGAACTGGAGCAGGCGATCGAATTCCGCCAGGTGATCGAGGTCGAGGTGGTGAAGCTGGCCTGCCTGCGCGCCCAGGGTTCGGATATCGACCTGATCGAAGAGATCCTCGCATCCTGCACGCTGGCCAGCCATCGCTCCGACTGGCATCGCGTCGGCTCGGACTTTCACGTTGAACTGGCCCGCCTGAGCGGCAACCGCTTCTATATGCGTGCGGTCGAGGATCTGATGGTCCGCTTGTCGCGCGCCCGCTGGCTGGAAGTGTGGGACGAAAGCGGGCGCGAGCGTTCCTGGAGCGAACATCGCTCCATTCTCGGACATATTCGTGCCGGCGCCGTCCAGGCGGCCATCGAAGCCGTCGGCGAACACATAACCGGCGTGCGCTCACGCAATTTGGGGAACCGGCTTTCCGACGGTTCCGGCCACACCGTGCGCGGCTATTCAGTCGTAGGGAAGATATGATGACTCAATCCGAAAATCAGAGCGCGTTGACCGGCATCCGCGTCATAGAAATGGGCTCGTTCATTGCCGGACCGTTCTGCGGACAATTGCTCGGGGATCTCGGCGCCGACGTGGTGAAGATTGAGCCGCCCAAGGTGGGCGACGTGATGCGCCAGTGGGGCGTCGCCCAGCTGGACGGCAAGTCGCTCTGGTGGCCGGTGATCGCCCGCAACAAGCGCAGCGTGACGCTGGACCTGCGCGATCCGCGCGGCCAGGAGATCGCGCGCACGCTCATCCAGGACGCCGATGTGCTGGTGGAGAATTTCCGCCCCGGCACGCTGGAGCGCTGGGGCATGGGTCCCGACGACCTGCAGAAAACCAATCCCGGCCTCATCATCGCCCGGGTCTCCGGCTTCGGCCAGACCGGTCCCTACAATCGCAACGTGGGCTTCGGCGCCATCGCCGAGGCGATGGGGGGCTTGCGGATCCTCGCCGGCTTCGCCGACCGGCCACCCCCGCGCGCCGGGCTGTCGATCGGCGACTCTCTGGCGGGCGTGTTCGCTGCGCTCGGCGTGACGGCGGCGCTGGAGGCGCGCCACCGCAGCGGCAAGGGACAAGTCGTGGATGTCGGCATCACCGACAGCGTGCTCGCCGTGCTGGAGAGCGTCCTGTCCGAATACAGCGCCACCGGCTCCTTGCGCCAGCGCACGGGTACGACGCTGCCGGGCATCGCGCCTTCCAATCTTTATCCCACGTCGGATGGCCAATGGGTTCTCATCGGCGGCAACGGGGACGCAATCTTTGCGCGGTTGACGCAGGCCATGGGCGCGCCGCAGCTCGCCACGGATCCCCGCTACGTCAGCCATCGCGCCCGCGGCGCAAACCAGCAGGAGCTGGACGAGATCGTCGCCGACTGGACGCGCACCCTGACGCTCGCGGAACTGCTCTCCATCCTCAAGACGCACGATGTCCCGTCCGGTCCGCTGAACGATGCGGCCGGCATCATGGCCGATCCGCATTTCCGCGAACGCGGTGCGGTGGTGGATGTGGAGAGCGCGGAATATGGCCTCCTCACCATGCAAGGGGTGGCTCCGCGCCTGTCGGAGACCCCCGGTGCAGTGCGCTGGGCGGGTCCCTCGCTCGGCTTCCACACCGAGGACATCCTGCGCGAGCGCCTGGGCCTGAGCCCGGAGGCGATCGCCCAACTCAAAGCCGACGGTGTGGTGTGAACCCCGCCGCGCCCAAGACTTCTCCTACCCGTCATCCGGAACAACATCATGTCCGACATCGCCGTCTTCACCGCCATCCAGAGACTGATCCAGGGGTGCGGTTCGCTCAACCAATTGGCTGACGAGGTGGATCGCCTCGGCAGCCGGAAGATCATGCTTGTAACGGACCCCGGCCTCGTGAAGGCGGGCATCGCCGAACGGGTTCTGAACCTGCTCCAGGGCCGCGAGATCGAGGTGTTCGCGGACGTGGAACCGGACCCGAGCATCGAGACGGTGATCGTGTGTGCCGAGCGCGTCCGCGCCTCCAGATGCGATCTCATCATCGGCCTCGGCGGTGGCAGCGCGCTCGACACCGCCAAGTGTGCGGCCGTGATGGTCAACAATCCCGGCGATGTGGAAGCCTATCTCGGCATCGACAAGGTGGTGAACCCCGGCGTCCCGAAGATCCTCATTCCCACCACCGCCGGCACCGGCAGCGAGGTGACCAACGTTGCCGTGCTCAGCCTGAAGGCGCAGCACACCAAGAAGGGCATCGTCAGCCGGCACCTGTTGGCCGATACCGCGATCCTGGATCCCGAATTGACCCTCGGCCTGCCGGCCTTCACCACCGCCGCCACCGGCATGGATGCGCTGACCCACGCCATCGAAGCCTATGTCTCCCGCTTCGCCCAGCCGTTGACTGACGACTTCGCCCTGAAGGCGATCCGGATGATCGGCGAGAACCTGCGCACCGCGGTCTTTTACGGCCAGAACATCGCGGCGCGCGAAGCCATGCTGAGCGCCAGCCTCTATGCCGGCCTCGCGTTCGGCAGCGCCGCCACCGGCATGGTGCACGGCCTCGCCATGCCGCTGGGCGGGCAGTTCAACATCGCCCACGGCATCGCGAATGCTGTGCTGCTGCCCCATGTGATGCGGTGGAATCTGGTCGCCGCCCTGCCGCGCTATCGCGACATCGCGATCGCATTGGGCGAACCCGTGGAAGGCCTGCCGCTGCGCGCAGCTGCGGAGCGGGCAATCGCGGCGGTGGAAAGCCTCTCGCGCGACATCGGCATTCCGGTACATCTGGACGATCTGGAGGTGCCGCGCAGCGCCATGGACGCACTCGCGCGTGACGGCATGACCAATTTCCGCCAGACCCGCCCCAACCCGCGCGACGTCACCTATGCGGGCCTGATGGACATCCTCGACCGCGCCTTCTTGCCGGAGGCATGATGATGAAGCTCCCCTCAATGGTGCAGATCACCGAAGTCGGCCCGCGCGACGGCTTGCAGAACGAAGCCCGCTTCATGCCCACCGCCGAAAAGGTGCGGCTGATCGAGCAATTGGCGGCCTCCGGCATCCGGGAAATCGAGGTCACCTCCTTCACTCATCCGCGTTGGATTCCCAATCTGGCGGATGCCCAGGAAGTGGTGGCGGCGACCCGCCATCTGAACGTTGAGAGCTTCGCGTTGGTGCCGAACCGGCGCGGGCTGGAGCGCGCGCAGCAGGCAGGCGTCGGCGGCGTCACCTTCGTCTTCTCCGCCACCGATGGCCACAACCAGCGCAATCTCAACCGCTCCACCGAGGCTTCGCTGGTGGAAACGCTGGAATTGCACGCCCATGCGGCGACGCAGGGGCTGCGCCGTCGCATTTCGCTCTCCACCGTGTTCGGCTGCCCGTTCGAGGGCAAGGTCGACCCGGCGCGCATCCATGCCATCGTCGAACGGCTGGTGGAGGGCGGGTGCGACCGTATCGGTCTTTGCGACACGATCGGCGTCGCCAATCCGCTGCAGGTCTACGACCTCTCGCGCCAATTGATCGAGCGCTTTCCCGACGTGGTTTTCGAGCTTCATCTCCACAACACGCGCGGCTGCGCGCTGGCCAACATCCTGGCGGGGCTGGAGGCCGGCATCACCCGTTTTGATACCGCTGCGGGCGGCCTCGGCGGCTGTCCCTATGCGCCGGGCGCCACCGGCAACGTGGCGACGGAGGATGTGGTCTCCATGCTCTCGGAAATGGACATCGCAACCGGCATCGACATCTCAGCCCTCATGACGGCCGACCGGATGCTGGAGGACTGGCGGGGCCAGCCGCTCGACAGTTCGGTCTGGCGCGTCGCGCAACGCGGCTGCGCCGCAGCGGTCGCCTGAACAGGCGGCCGTCGAACACCCTTGCTCTGGAGTATCAGACATGAACGCCCCCCTCGTGCCCGACGCGCGGAACACCTACGGCAATTTCATCGCGGGCAAGGAGGCGCAGTCGGCGGATGGCCGCACCTTCGTCTCCTTCAACCCGACCACCGGAAAGCCCTGGGGCACGTTCGCGGATTCCTCCGCGCACGACGTGGATGCGGCGGTGAACGCCGCCTCCGCCGCATTCTCAGGGCCGTGGGGTGCGCTCTCGCCCACCCGGCGCGGGCGCCTGCTGATGAAGTGGGGCGACAGGATCGCCGAGCATGCCGAGCGCATCGCCGCCATGGAGACGGCCCAGAACGGCAAGCTCTACAGCGAGATGCGCACGCAGGCCACGATCGTGCAGGACTGGCTCTATTATTTCGGCGGCCTCGCCGACAAAGTCGAAGGCACGGTCATCCCGCTCGATCGCACCAGCGTCTTCAACTACACGCTGCGCGAGCCCCTCGGCGTGGTGGCGGTGATCGTGCCGTGGAACTCGCCCACCTTCCTGACCATCATGGCGCTCGCGCCCGCACTCGCGGCGGGCAATACCGTGGTGATCAAGCCGTCCGAGGTGACGTCGGCATCGGCGATCGAGCTGGCGCGGCTCGCGGTGGAAGCCGGCATTCCGCCGGGCGTCGTCAATGTGGTCACGGGGCTGCGGGGAACCGGCGAAGCGCTGGTGGATCACCCGAAGGTGGCCAAGATCAATTTCACCGGCGGCGATGCCGGCGGGCGGGCCATCGCGTCGGCGGCCGGCAAGCGGCTGGTGAGCTCCATTCTCGAACTGGGCGGAAAGAGCCCGAACATCGTGTTCGCGGATGCCGACCTGGACCGGGCGGAAGCCGGGGTCCTCGCGGGCATCTTCGCTGCCGCCGGACAGACCTGCGTGGCCGGTTCCCGCGCCTATATCCAGCGACCCATCTACGACCGCTTCGTGGAGCGGCTGGTGGGACGGGCCAGCGGCATTGTGCTCGGCGACCCGATGAAGGCCGAGACCCAGATGGGCCCGGTCGCCACATCCACCCAGCTCGCCAAGGACGAGAGCATGGTGCGGCAGGCGGTGGCGGACGGGGCGGAGATCCTGTTCGGCGGCGCCCGCGCCAGCGTGGCGGAATTTCCCGACGGCTATTTCTTCTCGCCCACCATCCTGCACAATGTGGATGCATCCAATTGCCTGGTGCGCCAGGAAGTGTTCGGGCCGGTGCTGGCCGTCATCCCGTTCGACGACGAAGCCGAGGTGCTCCAGGCGGCGAACGATACCCCGTTCGGACTTGCTTCCGGCGTGTGGACGCGGGACTTGCGGCGGGCGCACCTCATGGCGCGGCGCCTGCAGGCGGGCACGGTCTGGATCAACACCTACCGCGCGATGGCCTTCAACTCCCCCTTCGGCGGTCACAAGGACAGCGGCCTCGGCCACCAGAACGGCATTGGGGCGATCCAGCAATATCTGCAGACCAAGAGCGTATGGTGCGAATTGAGCGAAGAGATCCAGGATCCCTTCGTGATCAAGGCTTAGGATCCGCTATGCTTTGAGGTCGTCCTTCCGGCCGATGCATCTGCGCGCGCAGCCAGGGGCGTTCATGCCGCCCTTGGCTGAGCGAAGCATTTTTTGGCCGTCTTCCAGAACCGGCGCATTTCTTGTATCCAGCACGGGATACGAGAGGGCCCCTGAGCACTCTGGCGCCCCGCCAGTCTGTGAACGATCTGGGACAAGGCAAGGGACAATCGACACGATGGCGGATGACGCGACCGAAAGCGGCGAATCTTTCGATGCCGATCCGACGCCCACACTGGGCGAGCAGACCTACGAGGACCTGAAGGCAATGATCCTCATGGGCGAGCTGCGCCCCGGAGAGCGGCTCGCAGAGGCCGAGATGGCCCAGCGCCTCGGCGTCAGCCGGACGCCGCTGCGCCACGCCCTGTCCCGGCTGGCGCAGGAGAAGCTCGTCACCAAGCGCACCCAGGGCGGCTATGTCGTTGTCAGCTTTGATTCCGCTGCCATTCGCGATCTGGTTGGCCTGCGCGAGGCTTTGGACGTTCACGCAGCCCGCGTCGCCGCCGAGATGGCCTCGGAAGAGGATCTCGCCCGTCTGCGCGAATGCCTCGCCAAGCTCGAAAGCGTGGCGAACAAGGAAGAAGAGATCGCGACCGAATTCTCTCTCGGGTTGCACATCCACGTCATCATCGCCGAATCCACCGGCAATCAGGCGCTGCTGGATGCGGTGAAACAGGTCTATGAGCGGCTGCAACTGGTGATCTGGCTGGAAGTGAGCTGGATGGATCACTGGATTGACCGGTTTAGCGAGCACCGGCAGATCGTGGAAGCCATCTGCAGCCGTGACCCCGAGCGAAGCGGAGAAGCGGCGCGCTTTCATGTGCAGCGCTCGCTGCAGAACATGCTGCGTGTCCTACAGATGCGGGAGCGCCGGGCAGTCGTGATCCCCAGCAAGCGGAACGCACGGTGAAGGCAGAGGAGGACGGCACGCGGCACGTGTCCTTCTGAAAATCGCAGCGCATACGATCTGCGACACGCCCGGACGCACCCGTTCTCTTCTGTGCCTTATGCCCGCCTATCTTTCGGAGGCGGCGAGCGCGTCGAACAGCCATTGCCGGAACTGGACGATCTTCGGCAGCTTCGCCCTCGATTTCAGATAAAGCATGCAGTGGCAGGTCATGCGCGGCCCCTCGAAGCCGAATGGGGCGACCAGGCTTCCACTCTTGAGTTCGCGCTCCACCAGAAGACGGCTCTCCAGGCAGACGCCGCGCCCGTCCACGGCGGCGCTGATGGACATGAAGGAGCGGTCGAAGCGCGGCCCGCGATCGAGGTTCAGCGCGACCCCCGGATGGCGGCGCAGCCATTCGCGCCAGCCGAAGAGATTGACTTCCGAGTGGATCAGCGGGTGGTGGCTGAGGTCGGCCGGCGTCCGCAGCGCATGCGGGCCCTCCAGCAGGCGGGGAGAGCACAGCGCGACAATGGTCTCGAGGGGAAACGGCTCCACCACGGTGCCGCTCTGCTGCAAAGCGGTGCCGTACTGGATGGCGAGATCAATGGTTCCGGATGCGAGGTCGATGGGATTGTTGGAGGCGTGCAGACGCACGTCGATCTCGGCGCTGACTTCGCTGAAGCGTGAAATCCGCGGCATCAGCCACTGGGCGGCGAGGCTCGGAACCACGTGGATCGACAGGATATCGCTGTGCTCCTCGCGGCCGACATTGCGGGTCGCCGCCTCGATCTGGGAGAGCGCCTGGCCGAGTTCCTCGGCATAGCGGCGGCCGACATCGGTGAGAATGACGGAGCGGTGCGCGCGGTGAAACAGGCGCGCCCCGATCTCGTCCTCCAGGAAACGGATCTGGTGGCTCACCGCCGAAGGGGTCACCCGCAATTCATCGGCGGCCTGCTGGATCGAACCCAGGCGCGCCGCCGCCTCGAAAGCGCGTACCCCCTTCAGCGCCGGCAGTTTCCGCATCTTTCACCTGAATTATTTTCAGACATATGGCCTTATAATTCGTTTGAAGGCGACCGGCAAAGACCGCACGTTCTTCCCTAACGATCAGCGCAGGCCGAAAAGCCGCGCAGCGACCCTGCTCAAGCAGGGCGTGCCGGGAGGACCACATGCTTCGCCACCATCCGCTCCGATCGCACTGACGCGCCCTGATCGCGCAGCCGCGTCCGCTCCCCGTCGAGCGGCCGCTTCCGCTTTCCTGAACGAGATCCTTCATGAACCAGCTCGGGCACAACATACCGATCGCGGAGCGCGCCTACCGCATCCGCCGCAACGCCCTGCGCATGGGCGAGGTGCAAGGCCAGGGCTATATCGCCCAGGCGCTCGGCATCGCGGACGTTCTCGCGGTCGCCTATTTCCACGCCATGGACTACCGGCCGGACCAGCCGGAATGGGAAGAGCGCGACCGCTTCCTGCTCTCCATCGGCCATTACGCCATCGCGCTCTATGCGGCGCTGATCGAGGCCGGAATCCTACCCGAAGACGAGCTCGACACCTACGGCACGGACGACAGCCGCCTGCCCATGTCGGGCATGGCGGCCTATACGCCGGGCATGGAGATCACGGGCGGGTCCCTCGGGCACGGGCTGCCCATCGCCATCGGCATGGCCCTCGCCCTCAAGCACAAGAAATCCGCGTCCTTCGTCTACACGCTGTTTTCCGATGGAGAGCTGGACGAGGGGTCGACATGGGAGGCGGCCATGTCCGCCGGCAGCTATGCGCTCGACAACCTCATCGGCATCGTCGACGTCAACAACATGCAGGCCGACGGGCCTTCGCGCGGCGTGCTCAATTTCGAGCCGCTGGTCCCCAAGTTCGAAGCCTTCGGCTGGCACGTCCAGCGTGTCGATGGCAACGACATCGCCGCGCTCGTGGCGGCGTTCGACACGGCGCGCCACACCGACATCAAGAAGCCGCGCCTGGTGATCTGCGACACAAAGATGGCGAAGGGCGTGCCCTTTCTCGAAGCGCGCGAGCGCAATCACTTCCTGCGGGTGGAACCCGAGGAATGGACCCAGGCCTTCGTGGCCCTCGAAGCGGGGAGGACGTCATGAAGCGCGACAAGTATCTGAAGCCGGTGCGGCCGGCATCGGCCGGAGAGCGGCTGACCACCTCGGCCATGATCGCCTCGCTCGCCTCGGAAGGCCAGCGCACCAAGCCGGCCCCGTTCGGCCACGCGCTCGCAGCGCTGGCTCAGACCCGGCCGGAAATCCTCGGCCTCACGGCGGATCTCGCCAAATATACCGACCTGCACATCTTTGCCCAGGCGCATCCGGACCGCTTCTACCAGATGGGCATGGCCGAGCAGCTGCTGATGGCGAGCGCGGCGGGCTTCGCGCGCGAGGGCTTCATGCCGTTCGCGACCACCTATGCGGTGTTCGCCTCGCGCCGGGCCTATGACTTCATCTGCATGGCCATCGCCGAGGAGGATCTCGACGTGAAGATCGCCTGCGCGCTGCCAGGCCTCTCCACGGGCTACGGGCCGAGCCACCAGGCGACGGAGGACATCGCGATCTTCCGCGGCATGCCGAACCTCACCATCGTCGATCCCTGCGACGCGCACGAGATCGAGCAGATGGTGCCTGCCGTCGCGGCGCATCGCGGGCCGGTCTACATGCGGCTGCCGCGCGGCAACGTGCCCCTGGTGCTGGATGAGTACGGCTACCGCTTCGAGCTGGGCAAGGCCAAGCTGTTGCAGGACGGCGCCGACGTCCTGGTGGTGTCCACCGGCTTCATGACCATGCGGGCGCTGGAGGCGGCCAAGCTCCTTCGCACCGACCGCATCGATGTCGGCGTGCTGCATGTGCCCACCATCAAGCCGCTCGACGAGGCGGCGATCCTGGAAGCCGCACGCAAGCCGGGCCGTCTGCTGGTCGTGGCGGAGAATCATTCGACCATCGGCGGGCTCGGCGAGGCGGTGGCGGGCGTGCTGATGCGCGCAGGCGTGACCCCGGCCTTCCGCCAGATCGGCCTGCCGGACGCGTTCCTGGATGCGGGAGCCCTGCCCACCCTCCATGACCGATACGGCATTTCCACCGAGGCGGTGGCAAGGCGCATCTCGGCATGGGTCAGTGGCAAGACTAATCACGCTCAGACGGGAGCTGTCGCATGATCCGGGTCGGTTTCGTCGGGCTCGGCGCCATGGGGCTGCCGATGGCGTCCAATCTCCTGAAGGCCGGTTTTCCGGTGCGCGCCTACGACCGCCGCCCGGAGCCGGTGGAAACCCTCGTCGCGGCCGGCGGCACGGCGGCCCACAGTGCCGCCGACGCGGCGCGCGATGCCGACGTGCTGGTGCTGATGGTCATCAACGCGTCCCAGGCCGAGGATGTGCTGTTCGTCGGCGGGGCGCTCGATGCCTTGCCGCCAGATGCAACGGTGGTGCTCATGGCGACCTGCCCGCCGCAGGCCGTCGCCCGCATCGCCGAGCGGGTGGAAGCCACAGGCCGCCCTTTCCTCGATGCGCCGGTTTCCGGCGGCGTCGTTGGCGCCGCCGCAGGGACGCTCTCCGTCATGGCGGCGGCCCCGCAGGCGACCTTCGAGCGCCTGCGCCCGCTCCTGGAAGCCATGGGTGGCAAGCTCATCCATGTGGGCGAGACGGCGGGGCAGGGGGCGATGGCCAAGACCATCAACCAGCTCCTGTGCGGCGTGCATCTCGCCGCGGCGGCGGAGGCCATGTCCCTGGCGGAGAAGGCCGGCGTCGCGCCTGCGGTCGCGCTCGACATCGTTTCCGCCTCGGCGGCGTCGAGCTGGATGCTGCGGGACCGTGGCCCCCGCATGCTGGAGCAGGACCCCATCGTGACCAGCGCGGTGGACATCTTCGTCAAGGACCTCGGCATCGTCCTCGCCGCGGGCAGCGACGCGCGGGCCGCATTGCCGCTGGCGGCAGCGGCGCACCAGATGTTTCTCGCCGTTTCCGGCCAGGGCAAGGGCGCGCAGGACGACAGCCAGGTGATCGAAGCCTACCGGCGCCTGCGCGGAGCCTGAACGCCGCATCGCAAGGAATTGGCAATGACAATCGACGTCCAGCACCATTTCGCCGACCTCTCCGAGGTTACGCTGCACTACCTCACCGCCGGCCAGGGCGATCCCGTGGTTCTCCTGCACGGAGTTCCGCAGAGCGCGCACGAATGGCTGCGGGTCATCCCGCAGCTTGCAGATCGCTATTCCATCATCGCGCCGGACCTGCGCGGGCTCGGCGATTCCTCCCGCCCGGCGACGGGGTACGACAAGCGCACGGTTGCGGCGGACATCTGGGAACTGGTCCATGGCAAGCTGGGCCTCGACCGGTTCTTCCTGGTGGGCCACGATTGGGGCGGCCCCGTCGCCTTCGCGCTCGCCGCCCAGCATCCCGAGGCGGTGCGCGGGCTGGCGATCCTTGATGTCGCGATCCCGGGAGACGGCGCCGAAATGTCCCAGGGCGGGCGCCGCTGGCACCATCCCTTCTTCCGCACGCTCGACCTGCCGGAGGCGTTGTGCGCCGGCCGCGAGCACATGGTCATCGACTGGCTGTTCGACAATTACGGCCGGCGGCCGAACGTGATCCCGCCCGAGGACCGGGCCGAATATCACCGCACCTACAGCCGGCTGGGCGGGTTCCGCGCCCTGCTGGCCTATTACCGCGCCTTCCCCCAGGACGCGCGCGACAATGCCGAGATCGTCGCCCGCAACGGCAAGCTGAAGATGCCCGTGCTCGCCCTCGGCGGCGACAGCAGCTTCGGCCGGGGCATGGAAACCTATGAATCGCTGAGCCGCCTGGCTGAGGACGTCACCGGCGGGCTGATCCCCGACTGCGGCCATTGGGTGGCCGAGGAGGCGCCGGACTTCATCGCCGACCAGCTCCGCAAATTCTTCGCGAAGATCGCCGCGAAGTAGAGGAAGAAATCGCGATCAACAAAAACAACCGGGAGGAACACCATGCCAATCATGACCCGCCGTACCCTGCTTGCCGGCTCGGCCGCGCTCGGCGCGAGCCTGGCGATGCCCGCCATCGTTTCGGCTGCTCCCGAGTTCCGGCTCAAGTTCGCCAACATCATGCCGGTCGATCATCCGCTGAACACGCGCATGACCGAGGCCAGCAAGGAAATCGAGAAACTCACCGACGGGCGGGTCGAGATCCAGGTGTTTCCCGCGAGCCAGCTCGGCACCGATGCGGACATGCTGAGCCAGCTTCGCTCGGGTGCCCTCGATTTCTTCGCGCAGACCGGCCTGATCGTGGCGACCCTTGTACCGGTCGCCTCCATCACCGGCGTGGGGTTCGCCTTTTCCGACTATCCGCAGGTCTGGAAGGCGGTGGACGGGCCGCTTGGCCAGCATATCGTGAAGGCGTTCGCGAAGGCCAATCTCATCGCGTTCGACACCATGTGGGACAACGGCTTCCGCCAGACCACCTCGCTGTCCCGGCCGATCCGCACCCCCGACGACCTGAGCGGCTTCAAAATCCGCGTCCCGCCTTCTCCGCTCTGGACGTCACTCTTCAAATCGCTGGGCGCATCCCCCACCTCCATCCCGTGGGGCGAGACTTATTCCGCGCTGCAGACCCGCGTTGCGGACGGCCTCGAGAACCCGCTCGCGGGGATCTACTTCGCCAAGATGTATGAAGTGCAGAAGTATCTCTCCCTCACCAACCATATGTGGGACGGCTTCTGGTTTCTCGCCAACCGCAAGAACTTCGAGGCCATGCCCGCCGCGACCCGCGACATCATCACGAAGACCGTCAATGCCGCGGCTCTCAAGCAGCGTGCGGATGTCGAGAAGCTGAATGGCGAGCTTCAGTCCGCGCTGACGGCCAAGGGGCTCGAATTCATCACCGTCGATACCTCGCTGTTCCGCAAGAAGCTGCAGGATTCCACATTCTACACTGAATGGAAGGGACGCTTCGGCGAGGAAGCCTGGGGACTGCTTGAGGCTTCCTCTGGCAAGCTGATCTGAGGCGCGGGGATGGCCGCATCACCTCACTCCACCGCCACCGGCGGCGTGCTTCCCGCCCCTCTGGTTCTGCTGGAGGCGGGGGTGGTGCGCGTCGTCGAATGGATCGCGGGCGCCCTGGTGCTTGCCGAGGTCCTCGTGCTCTTCGCTGGCGTGCTGTCGCGCTACGTGTGGAACGAGCCGCTGGTCTGGTCGGATGAACTCGCTTCCATGCTGTTCCTCTGGCTCTCCATGTTCGGAGCGGTGCTGGCCTTCCACCGGGGCCAGCACATGCGCATGGGCGCCCTGGCCGACGCATCGCCCGCCAGGACGCGCTCGCGGCTCGAAATCGTCGCGCTGGTCGCCTGCCTCGTGCTGGTGGTGGTGCTGCTGCCCCATGCAATCGAATATGCGGTGGACGAGATGGCCGTCGTCACGCCGGCCCTGGAAGTCCCCGTCGCCTGGCGGGCGTCGGGGCTTCCCATCGGGCTCGCGCTGATCCTGTTCTTCGGGCTGATGCGAGTCGCGCGGCTCGGCACTCTGCGCGATTTTGCGGTGGCGGTGGTTCTGGCGGCGGCGCTGGTGGGCGTGGCCCTTGCCGCGCGGCCGCTGATCCTCTCCCTCGGCAATTGGAACCTTGTTCTCTTCTTCGTTGTGTTCGTGGCCATGGGCGTGCTCAGCGGCATTCCCATCGCCTTCGTGTTCGGGCTTGCGGCGCTGAGCTATGTCGCGCTCGGCACCGGCCGCCCCTTGACCGTGATCGCCGGCCGGCTGGACGAGGGCATGTCGCATCTGCTTCTGCTGGCCGTGCCGCTGTTCGTGCTGCTCGGCATGCTGATGGAATTGACCGGCATGGCGCGGGCCATGGTGAATTTCCTCGCGACCCTGCTGGGCCATGTGCGGGGCGGCCTGTCCTATGTGCTGGTCGCCGCCATGTATCTGGTCTCGGGCATTTCCGGGTCCAAGACGGCCGATATGGCCGCGGTCGCGCCGGCCCTGTTCCCGGAGATGAAGAAGCGCGGCGCCAAGCCCGGCGACCTCGTGGCCCTGCTCGCCGCAACCGGCGCGCAGACCGAGACGATCCCGCCGAGCCTCGTTCTGATCACCATCGGCTCGGTCACCAGCGTTTCCATCGCCTCCCTGTTCATCGGCGGGCTGCTGCCGGCCCTGGTCTGCGGCCTTGCCCTGTGCACGCTGGTCTGGCGGCGCTATCGCCACGAGGATCTCTCCGGCGTGCGGCGCGCCACGCGAGGAGAAATCCTGCGGGCGTTCGTGCTGGCGCTGCCGGCGCTCGCGCTCCCCTTCATCATCCGCACCGCGGTGGTGGAAGGTGTCGCCACCGCCACGGAGGTCTCCACCCTCGGCATCGCCTATTCGGTTCTGGTGGGCCTGCTGATCTATCGCGAGTTCAACTGGGGCCGCATGTTGCGGATGCTGGTGGATACGGCGGCCCTCTCCGGGGCGATCCTGTTCATCATCGCTGCCGCGACGGCGGTGGCCTGGTGTCTCACCCAGTCCGGCTTCTCGCGCGATCTTGCCGCCGCCATGGGGAGCCTGCCGGGCGGCGCGCCGGTGTTCCTGCTGGTGTCCATCATCACCTTCGTGGTGCTCGGCAGCGTGCTGGAAGGAATCCCCGCTGTGGTGCTGTTCGCCCCGCTCGTCTTCCCCATCGCCAAGAACCTCGGCATCCACGAGGTGCACTACGCCATGGTCATCATCCTGGCGATGGGCGTCGGCCTGTTCGTGCCCCCGTTCGGGGTTGGCTATTACGCTGCCTGCGCCATCGGCCAGGTCAATCCCACGGAGGGCATCAAGCCGCTGTGGGGCTACATGGTCGCGCTGCTTTTAGGCCTCGCCCTGGTCGCGGCGGTGCCTTGGATTTCCATCGGCTTCCTGTCCTGAGGTCCCTTTACTGAACCGCCGGGGCGCGGCCTCGGTGCCATGCAAGGTCGTGCGCCCATGTCCCTGATTCCGTCCTCCGGCTTCGCCGAAGCCGGCACCTCCGCGCGCCGAATGGCCGACGCCATCCGCTTTCTCGCCCTCGACGCCATCGCCAAGGCCGAGGACGGCCATCCCGGCGCGCCCCTCGGCGGGGCGGAGGTCGCCACCGCGCTCTTCACCCGCCACCTCAAGTGCAATCCGGCGGACCCCACCTGGCCGGATCGCGACCGCTTCGTGCTCTCGAACGGCCATGGGTCCATGCTCCTCTATGCCGCGCTCCATCTTTCGGGCTACGCCGGCATGCCCATCGAGGAGATTCGCCGCTTCCGCGAGCTTGGCAGCTCGACCCACGGCCATCCCGAGCGGGCGTCGGAACTCGGCGTCGAGGTCACGACCGGCCCGTTGGGGCAGGGCATCGCGAACGCCGTGGGCATGGCGGTGGCGGAAGCCTGGCTTTCCGCCACCTTCGGCGCGGATGTCGTGGACCATCGCACCTATGCGCTGGTCGGCGATGGCTGCCTCATGGAGGGGATCGCCCACGAGGTGATCTCGCTCGCCGGTCATCTCGGCCTGCGGAAGCTGTGCTTCCTGTGGGACGACAATCGCATGACCGACGACGGCGTCATCGACTTCGCCCTCTCCGAGGACGTGCGCGCGCGCTTCCGTGTCGCGGGCTGGCAGGTGATCGACGCGGACGGCCACGATGTCGAGGCGGTTTCCGCCGCCTTGCATCTCGCCGGCGGTGATCCGCGCCCGACGCTCATCGCCTGTTCGACCACCATCGGCAAAGGCCTGCCGCGCCTTGAAGGCCAGCGCGGCGCCCATGGCGGGCGGGTGTTCCCCGAGGACGTCGCCGCGGCCCGTACCGCCGCCGGCTGGACCCACGGCCCGTTCGAGGTGCCACAGGATGTGGCTGCGGCTTGGCATGCGGGGGTCGCGCTGCGCAACCGCTCGGCCTACGAGGGCTGGCAGGCGCGCGTCGCCGCCCTGCCGCAGGAGAGGCGTCGCCTGTTCGAGCGCCTGATGCGCGGCGCGCTTCCGGAGGGCTGGAGCGAGGCGCTCGCGGGCCATGCCGCGAAGCTTGCAGCCGAGGCGCCCATCCAATCCTCCAACCAGTCCACGGCCGACATCGTCGATCTCCTCGCCAGCTCGATCCCCGAGCTTCTGCCCGGTGCGCCGGACCTCGAAGGCCCCACCAATTGCAAGCGCGGCCTTGCCGCCTTCACGGCGCGCAACCCGGCTGGGCGCTATCTGCACTACGGCATCCGCGAACATGCCATGGGCGCCATGATGAATGGCATGGTGGCCCATGGCGGCGTCGTGCCGCTGGGCGCCACCTATCTCGTCTTCTCCGACTATATGCGCCCGCCGCTGCGCATGGCGGCGCTCATGGAGCTGCCGGTCATCACCATCTACAGCCATGACAGCATCGGCATCGGCAAGAACGGGCCGACCCACCAGCCGGTGGAGTTCCTCGCCTCCCTCCGCGCCATCCCCAACATGGCGGTGTTTCGCCCCGCCGATGCCGTGGAAACCGTTGAATGCTGGCAGCTCGCGCTGGCTCGCCGGCACGGTCCGTCGTCCATGATCTGCTCCCGCCAAGCCTTGCCGCCGCTGCGCCGCGATGCCGGCGAGAACCGCTCGGCGCGCGGCGCCTATGTGCTGGCGGAGGGCGAGGGCGGCGCACGCCGGGTGACGCTGCTCGCCACCGGCTCGGAGGTCGCGCTCGCGCTCGCGGCACGCGATATTCTGCAGGCGGAGGGCGTGCCGACCGCCGTCGTCTCCATGCCATGCTGGGAAATCTTCGCCGGGCAAGACCTCGCCTATCGGTCCAAGGTGCTCGGTCCCGGCACGGTGCGCGTCGGCGTGGAAGCGGCGGTGCAATTCGGCTGGGAGCGCTGGATCGGCCTGGATGGCGGCTTCGTGGGAATGAGCGGCTTCGGCGCCTCTGGGCCGGGCGATGCGTTATTCCGCCATTTCGGCATCACCGTCGAAGCGGTGGTAGACGCCGCACGGACCCGGCTCTGATCTCACCCGCGTGTCGGGTCTTGATCTCTCCGGTGACGGCGTAAGCAACCAGAGGTGAGACCCGAAAACCGGACCGCTTGGCATCGTCAACCTGGTACTCGGCGCCCTCGTCCTCGGCCTCCCGCCGATCGAACTCGCCCACGACATGGAGCGCTATTACGGCATATTCTCGCGCCTGAAGGAGCGGCGGGTCCAACTGGCCGGCACGCTGTCCAGCGGCGAGCAGCAGATGGTCGCCATCAGCCGCGCGCTCACGGGGCGTACGTGCTGAGACAGAGCGCATCACCGCCGAAGGCACCGCGACGGACCTGCTGGCGAGCGATACGCTGCTGAGGCGGATCTCGGCGAGAAACCGCGGCCGCAGCGTGCCGCCGTATGCGCGAGGTGAGGACCTGGCGCTGCGGTTCTGCCGGGCAGGCTCTTTCCATTGTACGATGGAGGCGGCTAAATGAATCTGGAAGAAGGAACCGAACTCGATCGGCGGCTGTTGGCGACGGCCATCGCCGGGAAATCCCGTTTGACCCATTTCGATATCACGTCGCTGCGCCTGTTCGCATCCGTTGTGGAGCAGGCGAACATCGCCCAGGCCGCCCGCGTCAATGCCATCGCGGCGTCCGCGGTGAGCAAGCGCATTTCCGATCTCGAAGGGCGCATCGGCATCACGCTGCTCTACCGCACCAAGGACGGCGTTGAGCCCACGCCCGCCGGCTTTGCCATGTTCCGCCATGTCAAGCGCATCCTGCGCATGCTGGAGGACCTGGACGCGGAGCTGAGCGAATACGCCAATGGTGTGCGCGGCCAGGTGCGCATCTGGGCCACCACGTCGGCCATTACGCAATTCCTGCCCGAGGATATCGCCGCCTATGCCGCCAGCTTTCCCGAAGTGAAGGTCGAGCTGCGCGAGGCGTCGAGCCAGGTGGTGATCGACGCCATTCGCGACGGCTTTACCGACATCGGCATCTTCTCCGACCATGTGGCCAATCCGGACCTTGAGGCCCGGGTCTACCGGCGGGACACGCTCATGGTGATCGTGCACCCGGCGCATCCCCTGGCCGGCCGCGAGACGGTGAAGCTGGTGGATCTGGCGGATTATGATCAGGTGGGCCTCCAGCTCGGCAGTTCGCTCCAGAGTAAGCTGGTCGAGGAGGCGCGCGCCGCTGGCATCCGCCTCAAGGTGCGCGTCAATGTGCTGAGCTTCGACGGCATCCGCCGCATGGTGGAGGCGGGGCTCGGCCTCGCCGTGCTCCCGGAAGGCTCGGTGACGCCCTATCTGAGCACGGGCATGTTCACCGCGATCGCCCTGGATGAGCCCTGGGCCACCCGCTCGCTGCTGCTGGGCTATCGGGATTATAAATCCCTGCCCATGGTGGCCCGCGCCCTGATCGAATGCCTCGCGCCCGCACCGCGCGCCGAGGACGCGAAGGCGCCGCCGCCACAGGCCGTGCCCGCTTCGCGGCAGAGATCTCCGATGGATATGCAGGGCGTCTCCAAACAACGATAGCCGCCGCATCCCGATTCCTGGACTGTTCCGCCCGAACAGGCCGGGCCGGTGATGCCCGGGGCCAATATGAAGGCGAGGGTCATGCTGGAAAAACCCATGGGCGACGGCATCGAGGCGGACACGACGGGCACACAGGCCGGCACCGCGCCCGCAGGTCCCTTGGCGGGGCTGCGGGTGATCGAGCTCGGGCATTTCATCGCCGGCCCGTTCGCGACCCGTCTCCTGGCCGATCTCGGCGCCGAGATCATCAAGGTGGAGCCGCCCGAGGGCGGAGACCCGGCCCGTGGCTGGGGCATAGCGGTGGAGGGCAATTCCCTCTGGTGGTCGGTTCACGCCCGCCACAAGAAGTGCATCACGCTCGATCTGAAATCGCCCGCCGGGCGCGACATCGCGCTCAAGCTCATCGCCGAGGCCGATGCGGTGATCGAGAATTTCCGCCCCGGCCAGCTGGAGCGCTGGGGCCTCGGCCCGCAGGAGATCAAGGCGGTCAATCCCGACTGCATCCTGGTGCGCATTTCCGGCTTCGGCCAAAATGGTCCCTATCGCGACAAGGTTTCGTTCGGCGTCATCGGCGAGGCCATGGGCGGCATTCGCCATCTCACGGCCTATCCCCCGGACGGGGCGGTGGATCTGCCGCCGGTGCGCACCGGGGTGAGCCTCGCCGACAGCCTTGCGGGGATCTATGGCGTGGTCGGCCTGCTTGCCGCCATCTATCAGCGCGACGTGCGCAAGACGCGCTCGGGCCAGCTGGTGGACGTCGCCCTCTACGAGGCGGTGTTCAGCCTCATGGAAGGCTGCTTGCCGGAATACAGCAAGCTCGGCGTGGTGCGCCAACCGGCCGGCTCCATGCTGCCCTCCACCGCACCGTCCAACGCCTATCGCTGCGCGGATGGAAGCTGGATCTGCATCGCCGGCAATTCGGACCGCATTTTCCGCCGCCTGATGGACCTCATCGGCCGGCCGGAGCTGGCCGACGATCCGCGCTACGCCACCAATTGGAGCCGCGTCGCAAATGTCGCCCAACTCGATACGCTGATCGCCGCCTGGGCGATCGGCCAGCCGGCCCGCGCGGCGGTGGAGAAGCTGGAGGCCAGCGACGTGCCGGCGAGCATCATCTACACCATCGCCGATTGCGTCCAGGATCCCCACTTCGATGCCCGCGGCATGATCCAGCAGGTGGAGGATGCCCAGTTCGGCCCGCTGCTTCACCCCGGGATCGTCCCGCAGTTCGACGGCGTCTCGCCGAAGGTCGCCGAGCCTGGCCCGGCCCTTGGCGCCCATACCGAAGAGGTCCTGTCGCAGCTCCTCGGGCTCGATGCTGCTGCGGTCGGCAAGCTGCGCGCCGACGGCATCGTGTGAAGGAGGCGCGCATGGACAACGTCAGCATTGTCGAAGTGGGCCCGCGCGACGGCTTCCAGGCCGTCAAACCCTTCATTCCCACGCAGACCAAGATCGCACTCGCGCGCAAGCTTGCCGACAGCGGCCTGCGGCGCATCGAGATCGGCTCCTTCGTCAGCCCCACCGCGCTGCCGCAGATGTGCGACATCCGCGAGGTGCTGGCCGCCCTGCGTGACGACCGGCGGCTCGAACTCTCGGTTCTCGTGCCCAATCTGCGCGGCGCCGAGCTGGCGCTGGCCGCCGGTGTCGACAACCTCGTCTATGTGATTTCGGCGAGCCCGTCCCACAATCAGAGCAATGTGCGGCGCAGCGTCGAGGCGTCGCTCGCGGAGATGCGCGCGCTTCTGAGCGATCTCAAGCCTCAGGGCCGCTTCCGCTTCAACCTTGCCACCGCCTTCGACTGCCCCTTCGAGGGGACGACACCGCCCGAGCGGGTGCTCGACATCGTCGCGCAGGTGCTGGAGATGGCGCCGCGCGCCGAGATCTGTCTGTGCGACACGACCGGCAAGGCCATCCCCGTGCAGGTGGCGAATGTGTTCAGGGCTTGCGCCGAGCGGTTCGGCGCGCGCGCCTGGGCCTATCACGCGCATGACACCTACGGCCTCGGCCTCGCCAGCTCGCTCGCCGCCTATCAGGAAGGCGTCAGGGTGTTCGACGCGGCGGTGGGTGGCCTCGGTGGCTGTCCGTTCGCGCCCGGCGCAACCGGCAATATCGCCACGGAGGACCTGGTGTTCCTGTTCGAGAAGTCAGGCCTCTCGACCGGCGTCGCGCTCGGCCCGCTGCTCGAGGCGGCGGCTCTCGCCGAAAGCCTGGAGGGTGGGCAGACGGGTGGGCATATCCGCCTTGTGCGCGCCCGCCGCGGGGCGGCGCGCGACGGCCAGAAGCTCGCGGCCGACGCCCTTCTCGATTCCGAGAGCGACCAGGGTGAAACCATCTGATCGGCGAACGCGTTCTTGAGAGTGTGATCCGCCGGGAAAAGCGCGTGCGCCCAGATGCTTCGCGTGGAAACGGGCGCACCGCCCGCTCCGGCCACACAAAATTGGGGGGCGGAGGTTTTTAAATGCAAAAGCAACTTGGCGTGCCCTTACGTTCCGCGCAAAACTTACGTTCAAGTAGGCGGCTACCGACCTGAGCATGTGGCTCCGTGATCCGCCGGCGACGAACCTCGTGAGACACCGCACATGGCTGCACATGCGCCCCAACTTCGCCGCTTGGCGTTCGGCAATCGCGGTAAGATGCATTCGCGATCGCTTCAGCGAATGCAGTATCAGGTCGAGCGCGTATTCGGTTGGAACGCGGAATACGATGCGATCGGCGATGCCTCCGCCTTCGCTATTCAGCAATCGTTCTCGGTCATCAATGGCTTAAAGCTTGTCTGTATGTCGCATACGCCGATCCGGACCCGGGTTGAGACCGACGAATTTTCGTTTTTCATGCCGATGGATGGCGGGCCAATCCATTCCAAGGTGAATGGCAAGGAGATCCTGTGCAATGTCGCCACGGACGCATTGCTGGCGCCGGAGGGCGAAAGGGTCGGCGAGGGCAACAATCGTTCGGTCCTTGTTGCCAGCATCGACCGGCGACGCTTGCTGCACACCGCGCGCACGATGCTGGGCCAGGACGAGATCAAGCTGGACCTGGGCAACCCGACCGTGCTGCCGCTCAATGTAGGTGGCGTGAACTTCGATCTTATGGTGCGCAGTGCCTGCAATTTGCTGGAGGCCTGTAACCTTTCGGGCGAGCTGGCGGCGAAAATCGGCGTCGACGAAACCTTCTATCGTGCGATCTGCGGCATGCTGCTGCGCGACCAGCTCTTCGGCGAAGGTGAAGGAAAGGCGGCGCGGACCCTCGAAGACGAATGGGTGGAACGCGCCTGCGACTATGTTCTCGCCAATCTCAGCCGCCGTATCACCTTGACCGATCTTGAGATGGTGAGCGGCTTGTCCGCCCGCAGTCTGCAATACGGCTTTCAGCGGCATTTCGGCTGTTCGCCGGTAACCTGGATTCGCAATGAGCGTCTGAATGCGGCCCGCGATCTGCTTCTGGCGAAAGGGGCCGAGACCAATGTCACCACGGCCGCGCTGACCTTCGGCTTTTCCAATCTTGGAACGTTTTCCAAACTCTATCGGGAAAAGTTCGGCGAATATCCCACCGCAACCCTGGCGGCCTCTCGCGCCAGGCGCGGATGAAGTCGCCCTGTGATGGGGGCCGGATCGCCCGAAGGTCGTCTGCCGCCGCTCGCAGCCTGGAGCCTTGCCAGCGCTGCGTCGCGGCGGCGGGATGGGTTCAGGCGTTTTGGGACGACGCCTGGCGACGCGCGAACCCGGCGTCGACAAGGAGCTGCCAAGACAATTGCGAGGCCAGGTGGAGCGTGATCAGCTCGAGCCAGCCCTTGGCGTGGAATTCCACCACCACAGGTGCGGGCAGGGCGCGGAACGCCGCCTCGTTCACCACCTGAAATCCTTGCACCACGGCCTTTCCGGCGTCCGCATAGTCCACCTGGGCCGAGCGCTCTTCGAGCAATCCATTTGCCTTCAGCGCCTGGGCGAAGGCCAGCGTCCGGGCGTGGTCCACCGCATAGGCGTCACATAGGGCCATCGCCGCCTGTCCGGCGGAAGTTGGGCCGCCGGCCGCATCGAACAGACTGTCCGCCTCCCCATCGCCTTCCGCGATGACGCGGTCGCTGGCGATGTCGATGCCGAGCATGGTGGGTCCGCCGGCCTCGGAGGTCATGCCGATGAACGGGTAGCGTCGGACATAGCCGGGAATATATGCGCCGGCGCGCCAGCCGCCATCGGCTTCGACGAACAGATTCTGCCCGGCTTGCGTGCCGGTCACAGCCAGCGGCATGGCGCCGTCGTCATTCGCGAACACGATCGGATAGGCGCGCCCGGCAAATGCGAATTCGCTGAGCACCAAGGGCACCGCCGTTGCGGCGGCGGCAAAGTGGAAGTTCGCCCCGCGCCGCACGCCGAGAGCGGAATGCTCGTGGCTGCGCAAAAGCGTGGGGCTCCGATAGAAGAGCGGGAGAGAGGCGGGGGATCGCGCTTGGTCCAGACTCGTCAAGGGTTCGACCTTCCTGTTGGGTACCGGCGGGGCGCTGGGCCCGCGTCGGCGGAGTGGAGCATTGTCCGGACGGGACGGCGTGCGAACGGTTCCCGGCTGTCTCAGGGCTTGATGCTGGCGTCGAGTGCCGGACCGAAGCCCTTGAAGGAGACCGGCAACGTCGCGGCGTGGCGGGCGCCGTCCTCGAAGGTGAAGCTACCGGGCTCCGTGGCGGATTTCATGGCCTGGACGCTTGCGCTGTCAAGCTGGACTTCGGCGACGCAGGCCTGGGCGCACTTCTTGAATTCGAGCTGGAGCGGCTTGGCCTTCTCGCTCACTTGAAACTTGACGCCGGCCGGCAGCCACACGCCCTGGGGCAATTGGATGACGAGGCTCATGCCGGCCTTGGGATCGGTGCGCCCGACGGCGATGCTTGCGACCACCCCCTGGCCCTGAACCTGCAGGTTCTGAACCACCTCGCAGGTGCGCGCCTTGTCGGCCTGGGCCACGCAGCGCATCAGCCAGTCCTGATAGGTAGCGGTCGTTGCGGCGGGTTGGGAAGGGTCGGCGGCTGCCGCGGGCGGGGTCGTTGGGGCGGGACGCGCGGACTGTGCCGGCTGGGCCTGCGTGGACTGGGCGTGGGCGGACTGACCCTCGGCGAGCAAGCCGCCGCCCAGTACGCCGGCGATCATCAAGACCGCGCGGGCGGCGAGGGGAAATGAACGCATCATTTTTGCTCTACGTACCTTGGAACGGAAGGAAACCGGGCCGGCAGGGGCGGTGCGCCCCGGCCTGCCGCGTGGTGGGTGATCGCCTTGATGGCGAGCGGAGGCGGTGGGGCCACCTCCGCTCGCACTATCCCGCTGCCCCGTGCGGCGAGCAAATAGGCAGCGGGCATTAGAATCTCAGTGAGAATTGCGCGCTGAAGGCGTTCTGACTCGCCTCCGACGCGATCTGGCCGGAATAATTGACCTGGATGGTCGCGAGATCGGACAGGGCATAGGCCAGTCCCGCTCCCATGATCAGCGTATCCTGCGCGATCGGCACGCCTTGCACCTGGAACGGCGCGGCGCCGCTGAGGAACTGCATGCTGGCCGCCGAGCCGGTATCGCCGAAGGCATGCTGCCAGCCGAGGGTCATGCTCGGCGTCAGGGCGCGGCCGCCGAGGGTCAGGGCGGTGGCCGCACGCACGCCGAGGGTGCTGTAGAGTGTGCTCTGCCCGTCCACATCCACCGCAAGCCCCGCGCCGCCGAAGCCGGTCTCGGAGGTCGCGCCGCCGGACAGGTTGACATAGGCGAGACCCGCGAACGGCTCCACGTCATAGCCGCCGAAGGTCATGCGGTAACCGGCCTCGCCGAACACCTGCGTGGTTCCGAGCGTGTAGCCGCCGCTTGCCGATCCGGCAAAGCCCGGGAAAGCGATGGTGCGATCCACCTGGATGTCATGCCAGGTGTAGGACACGCCGCCCCGCAGCCCGAGCGCGCCGAACTGCCCGCCCAGGTAGAAGCCGACGTCGTAATTGTCCATGGAGCCGGAGGACGAGCGGGCGTTCACGTCGAGCTGCGTCTGGCTGAAGCCGGCCACGACACCGGCCCTGACGTTCTCGAGGATCGCCGCATCGAGGCCGGCGAAGAAGCCGCCCACCGACGAGGAGATGCTTGCCGCATTGCCGTTGCCGAAGGCGTTGCCCCAGCCGCCATAGCCCTGCGCCCACAAGGTCGGGGTCAGATCCTGGCTCAGCTTCGCCGTTGCCGGCCCCGCTGCCTTCGCCGCATAGGATAGGGCCCCCGCGCCGGCGCTTTCCATCCCCGCCTGGCGCAGCCGCACGCCGACCGCATCCCGCAGATAGATCGACTCCTGCTGGATCACCGTGTTGACCGACGGATAGATCTCGCCGGACAGCTGGTTGAAGGCCGGAGCCACCGCCGATTGCGCCAGCGAGAAGATCGCCTCGAACACCGGGTTGCCATTGCTCAGGGCCTGCGCGGCGACCGCGACATTCGCCTGGTTGGGCGTGGTGGCATAGTCGATGAAGTTCGCGCCGGTATAGACGAGGCCGAGATAGACGTTCTGGAGGTCGTAGGACAGCGTCGGCTGGAGGAAGGCGTAGTCGGAGCTCACGCTGCCGAACGTGCCGCTCACCGTCCCTGAGGTGGTGATGATGGGAACGATGCTCTGCGAGGCATAGCGTCCCGGCACCGCATTCACCTGCACCGTGGCGCCGGACGAGAGCGTCACGTTGCCGGAAGCGATGATGAGATCGTGGGCGCCCTGGGGCGTCACGTCCACCGAATAGACCGAGCCGGCATTGAAGGCGACAGCGCCGTTGACCGTGAGGGTGCCGGGCGAATAGCCCGGAGCCGCCGTGCCGCCGGCATTCACCGTCAAGCCGCCGATGGTCGCCGTGCCACCCAGCACGCCGCCGCTGTTGATGGTGAAGGGGGAACTCGTGGTGGTGCCGGCCTGGAGCTGGACCATCGTGTCATTCACGCCCACCGCACCCGTATAGGGCGAGGAGAACAACACCATGCCGCCGCCCGTGAAGCTCACGTCGCCCGAGCCGGTGATGGAGCCTGTGAAGGCATAGGTGTCGGACCGGTTGAACACCAGGCTGGCATTGTTCACCACATCGCCGGCGATGGCGCCGCTTGTTCCGCCATTGCCGATTTGCAGCACGCCCGCCGAGATGGTGGTGAGGCCGGTATAGCTATTGTTCCCCGTCAGGATCAGGGTTCCGGTCCCGGTTTTCTCGAAGCCGCCGCTGCCGGAGATCACGCCGGCGATCGTGAGGGTCTGGCTCGGATCGACGAGGATGGTCGCATCCAACGCGCTGGCGCCGACATTCGACAGGGCGACCGCCCCGCCAAAGGTGAAGCTGCCGCTGGCCTGGAGGGTGGTGCCGCGCTGCAACGTCAGCCCGCCCGTGCCGAGCGCCTGTTCCGACAAGAGGCGCAGCGTTCCGCCGGCCACCGTGGTGCCGCCGGAATAGCTGTTCGCACCGGTGAGGGTGAGGGTGCCGGACCCGATCTGGGTCACAGCGCCCGTGCCCGAGATCACACCATCGAAGCTCGTCGTGCCGGAGAGGTTGAAGGCCAGCGTCGCATTGTTGACCACGTCGCCGAGGATCGAGCCGGTGGTCCCGCCATCGCCGATCTGCAATGTGCCGCCGGAGATGGTGGTCCCGCCGGTATAGGTGTTGGCGCCGGTGAGCACGAGGGTGCCGAGATCGCCCTTGTCGATGCCGGTGGTACCGGCGAGGACACTGGAGATGGTCGCCACCGTCGCGGCACCTGCGCTGGTGCCGTCGCCCACGCGGATGGTCGCGGGGCCCGTGCCCGTGAGCAGGATCTGCTCGCCGGTCACCTCATAGCCGCTGTCGACGAACTGCATGCCGACCGCCGAGACCGGTCCGTTGATGGAGGAGACCGTCACGGTGCCCGCCGTCCCCTGGAATATCGCGAAGCCGCTGTTCCATTCGCGCGAAATGGTGCCCGAGGCATTGATCCAATTGGTCTGGGTCGAAGCCGTCCAGGTGCCGGTGCCGCCCACCACGGTCTGCGTGGGGGTGGTGGTGGACCCGTTCCAGAACAGGATCGGGCTGTTGGGATCGTCGACCACCAGGTTGACTTGCCCGGCCACTGCGGTCTGCACGCCGCCCAGCAGCCCGCCCGACAGTGCGCCGACTTCCAGGCCGTTGTCGGTCAGCGTGCCGCTATAGCTGACCACCCGATAGATGCCGATGCCGAAGCCGGTGCTGGGGGTGACGTTCAACGTGCCGTCCAGCGTGACGTTGCCGTTCACGGTGAACACGCCGCCGCCCATCGGGGAGCCCAGGGTGACGTTCATGTTCGCGCCGGACTGCATGTCCAGCGCCCCCATGGTGAGCCCGGTCGGCTGCACGCCCGCCAGCGTGCCGCCCGAGAGCACGTGCACCGTCTGCGCGACGGTTCCCGTGCCGGCCAGCGTCGCCTGGTCGTACACATAGATGTCGCCCGCCACGCTGCCGGTCACGGCGAGGGTGCCGGCATTGACATTGGTCGCGCCCGTATAGGTGTTGGCGCCGCTCAGCGTCAGGGTCCCGGTGCCGTCCTTGTCGAGGCCGCCCGAGCCGTCCATCACGCCGGAGAAGGTGGTCGAGCTGTTGTTGCCACCTGCGGCGAGACGTGTGCCGTCCAGCGTAATGGCGCCCGCGCCGGCGATCGAGCCCACGCTCTCGGTCCCGCTCGGCCGCAGGATCAAGGTCGCGCCCGATGCCACGTTCACCGCGCTTTCGTCGCCGAGCGCATTGCCGCCCTCGGCGATGAGCGTGCCGACATTCACATTCGTCGCGCCGCTGTAGCTGTTCGTGCCGGAGATCACGAGCGTGCCGGTGCCGGTCTTGGCGAGGTCGCCGAGCCCGGTGATCGTTCCCGTGAGCGTCAGCGTCTTGGTATCGTCGACGTCGAACGTGCCGCCGCCGACGCCCGAGAGCGGGGTGAGCGAGATGGCCGAGCCATAGGTGAAGGTGTCGCTCGCGCGCAGCGTGCCGGGACCCTGGAGCGCCAGCGCTCCGCTGCCCAGAGCGCTGGCGGCGGTAACCTGGACCGCGCCGCCGGAGATGGTGGTCGGACCTGTCAGCGTGTTGGTGCCGGTGAGGGTGAGCGTGCCCGCGCCCGTCTTGGACAGGCAGCCGGGACCCGTCATGCTGCCGCTGAAGGTCGAGCTCGAACCGTCGCCTCCGGCCGTCAGGCAGTGGCTGTTCAGGGTGATGTCGCCCGCGCCCGCCAGCGAGCCCACCGTCTCATCCGCGTCGGTGAGGTTGACCAGCGCTCCGCTTGCCACCGTCAGGCGCGCGGTGTCGGAGAGCGAGGAGCCGCCGGCGATCTCCAGTGTCCCGGCATCGACCGTGGTCGCGCCGGAGAAGGTGTTGGCGCCGGTCAAGACCAGCGTGCCGGTCCCGGATTTCGTCAGCGCACCGGTGCCGGAGATGATGCCCGAAACCGTCAGCGTCCGCGCCGGATCCACCGCGATGGTGCCGCCGCCGCTACCCGAGGCGGGTGTCAGCGAGACCTCGTTGGCCAAGGTGAAGGTGCCGCTTGCCTGGAGCGTTCCCGCGCCAACCAGGGCCAGCGGCCCGGTTCCAAGGTTCGCCGCCGCCGTCACCTGGATCGCGCCTTCCGAAACCGTTGTCGTTCCGGAATAGGTGTTGGTGCCGGTCAGCGTCAGCGTCCCAGCGCCAGTCTTGGTGACGCAGCCGGAGCCCGAGATCCCGCCAGAGAACGTCGAGCTCGTGCCGTCGCCGCCGGTGGTCAGGCAGTAGCTGTTGAGGACGATGTCGCCAGCGCCGGCCAGCGAGCCCACCGTCTCGTTCGCGTCCACCAGTTCAAGCCCGGCACCAGAGGCCACCGTCAGGCGCGCCCCGTCGGCCAGGGAAGAGCCGCCCATCAGGGCCAGCGTGCCGCCGGAGACCGTCGTCGCGCCGGTGAAGCTGTTGGTGCCGGACAGCGTCAGCGTGCCCGCTCCGCTCTTCGCCAGCGTACCCGTGCCCGAGATCGCGCCCGCGAAGCTGCTGGCATCGGAGCGGTTGAAAACCAGCGCGCTGTTGTTCAGCACCGGCCCCGTCAGCGAACCGGACGTGCCGCCATCGCCCACCTGCAGTGTACCGGCCGAAATGGTCGTGGTGCCGGTATAGGTGTTGGCCGCGGTGAGGATCAGCGTGCCCGTGCCGGCCTGCGTCAGCCCGCCCGCGCCGGACACCGCCCCGCTGAAGGTGACCACATCATTGCGGTTGAAGGCCAGCGTTCCGCCCGTCGCCACCGCCACATCGCCCAGGATGGAGCCGGTGGTCCCGCCATCGCCGATCTGCACCGTGCCCTGCGTCACCGTGGTGCCGCCCGTGTAGGTGTTTGCACCGGTGAGGATCAGCGTGCCGAGATCGGTCTTCTCAAGCCCGGTCGTGCCGGCCAGGACGGAACCGATGGTCGCCACATAGCCCGCGCCCGCGCTCGTGCCATCGCCCACGCGCACCTGGGTCTGGCCGGAGGTGGCGGCGAGCGTGATCGTGCCGCTGTCCACGTCGTAGCCGTCCACCATGAACTGCATGCCGGTGGTCGAGACCGCCCCGGCCGTATTGTCCACGGTCACCGTGCCGGGCGTGCCGGCAAATACCGCGAACTGGCTGTTCCAGGCCCGCGACTGGTTCAGCGGGGAGGTCAGCCAGTTGGCATCGGACGGGCTCGCCGTCCAGGTCCCGCTGCCACCATGAATGGTGCCGTCGGGCGTCGTTGTCGACCCGTTCCAGTACAGCATGTCGCCCGCGAGAACCGTCAGGTTCACCTGGTTCGGCACCACCTGGATGGTGTAGGCAAAATCGGTCGGCGTGGCCCCCAGGACCAGTCCGTTGTCCGCCGTCAGCGTCGTGTAGTCGATGATGCGGTACACGCCGAGCGACATGCCCCCCGCGTTGGTCACGTTCAGCACGCCATCCAGCGTGAGGCTGCCTGTCGAGAGGACGCCGACGCCGGTGTTTGACCCGAGGATCACATCCACATTGGCGCCGCTCGACAGGGTCAGGGCCGTCATTGAGAGCCCGTACAATCCCGCCGTGCTGGTGGGAGCCGCACGCAGCGTGCCACCGTCCTGCACGCTCACCGTGCCGGTGACCGAGGCGCCGGCGGTGCCGCTCGTCTCCCCTTGCAGCGTGCCGCCCGATCCCACGACGATGTCGCTGGCGAGGCTTACGCCGGTCAGGATTTCCAGCGTGCCCCCGGACACCGTCGTTCCCGCAGCCGCGCTGTTCGCCCCCACGAGGGTCAGCTTGCCCGGCCCTTGCTGGACCAGCGCACCGGTTCCCGTGATCGCACCGGACGCGGTCACGTCGTCGGACCGATTGAAGACGACCGTCGCGCTGTTGGCGATGGCCCCCGCCACCGAGCCGGAGATGCCGCCGTTGCCGATCTGGAGCGTTCCGGCCGAAACCGTCGTGATCCCGGAATAGGTATTGTCGGCGGTGAGGGTCAGGGTTCCGAGACCGTCCTTCGTCAAACCGCCGGTGCCGCCGAGCACGCTCGCCACGCCGATGTCGAAGCCGTTCGTGTCGATGGTGCCACCCCCCGCCGCGAGCGTGATGTCCCCCGCCGCGAAGCCGGAGAGGAAATCCGCCTGGGTCGCAGCCGCGCGCAGGGTGCCGCCGTCGAGGGTGATCAATGCGCTGGCGGCGGCGGCGTCCTTGACGATCTGGCCCGCCGTAACCGCACCGCCGCTCTCCACGGTGATGCTGCCGTTGCTGCCATACTCGCCCATATAGATGCTGGCGGTTCCGACATTGAAGGACGACCCGGCGCCGCTCACGGTCAAGGTGCCGCTCCGCCCGGAATCGTTGCCGAGATAGAGGTCGCCGCTCAGGATCGTGCCACCGTCCGAGACGGCGATGGTGCCGTCGCCGTAATAGCCTGCATAGAAGCCGTTGTTGCCGGCATCGAGCATCGAGCCCGCGCCCGTCACCGTGACGAAGCCCTGGGTGATGTCATAATAACCAAGGGTTACGGTACCCGAGGTGACCTTGCCGCCATCGGAAACGATCAGCGTGCCCTTCGATCCGTCGTACTCGTAGCCGAGGATCAGTTCCTGGCCGTTGAGGTCCCAGGTCGAGCCGGCACCGGTCACCGTCACGGTGCCGCTGTATGGCCCGTAATAGCCGTTATAGACGCCGATATAGGCGATGCCGGTGGTGAGCGTCGCTCCGTTGGAGACGGTCACCGAGCCACTGTTGTAATAGCCGACATCCAGCTCGCCGGTTCCCAGATTCAGCGACGAGCCGGGACCCGTGATCGTCAGCGCGCCGTTGGCGCCATCGCCATAGTCATAATAGCCGACCCGCGCATAGGTCGCGGTCACGGAGGCGCCGCCGGAAATCTCCAGGGTGCCGGTGCCGTCACTCCCCACATAGAGATAGTTGCTGAGATTCCAATGCGACCCCGCCCCCGTGACGGTGACGTGTCCGACGGCTCCGCTGTCGTTGCCGATATATCCCGAAGACGACATCAGGCCCGCGCCGTCCGAGATGGTGAGCGAGCCGGTGCCCTGATAGCCCACATACAGGTTTGAGCCGCCGAGATCGAGGCTCGTCGTGGCACCGGTTACCGTAGCGGAAGCCGATGTTCCGGCATCACGCCCCACATAGAAGGTCTGCGCCGTCGACGTGCCACCCGCGAAGGTGAGCGAACCGGCCGAGACCACCGTGTCTCCGGTGATGGCGTTGCCGCCCGTGAGCGTCAACGTGCCCGCGCCGGCCTTGACGAGGCCCGCCGAGCTGCTCAGGTCGGAGGCAATGCTTGCGGTGAAGCCGGCCGTCTCGGGCGTTGAGTCCCCCACCGTGATGACCGGCGCCTGCCCGTTGAATCCCGCGAGGGAGATCGCGCCGTCCGTGATCGCGTAGCCGGAGGTGAGGAAGTACATCCCGGCCACCTGGGGATCGGTGGCGCCGCTGAGCGTGACTGTTCCTGCGGTGCCCGCGAAGACGGCGACGCTGCCCTGGGTCCAGGCGTTGGCCGTGCTGCCGGTCGCGTTGGTCCAGTTCATGTTGGAATTGGTCACGGTCCAGGTGCCGTCGCCGCCCTGCACGCTTGAACCCGGGGTAACGGTCGAACCATTCCACCACTGGGCGGCGGCGACCTGAAGGTTCACCTGGCCGGTGGTCCCGTAATCAAGCGCGGTCAGCGAATATTGCTGCGTCGTCCCGAGCGCCAGTCCGTTATTGGTGAGCTGGCCGCCATAATCGAACAGCCGATAGGTGCCGGAGCTGTAGCCGTCACGCTCAATGAGGTTCAGCGTGCCGGCAACGGTCAGTGCGCCGTTTCCGGTCGTGAGCGCAGCCATGGTCGATGGCGCGCCGAGGCCGATATTGACCACCGATGTGGTCCCAAGGGTCAGGCTGCCGACGGACAATTGGCTCATGCCGTCCGCTTCCATCTTGAGCGTGCCGCCGTTTTCCACGGTCAGGCCCAACGTTGCCCCGCCGGTCGCCCCGGAATCGGCCACAAGGGCCGCCCCGGACTTGACGACGATCGAGCCTCCCAAACTCGCGCCGCCGCTGAACCGGAGCGTGCCGGCGGAGACCGTCGCCTCGCCCTCGATCGTGTTCGCCCGCGTCAGGTGCAACGTGCCCGTGCCGGTCTTCTCGAAGCCTGCGCCACCGCCCAGGCCGGCGGAGATCGTGGCTTCGCCTTCGGCCACGGAAATCTGCGGGACATAGCCGTCGGCCAGCGCCACGAGCTGGATCGCCCGCCCCGGCGTCGCGCCTTGCACCACATAGCCGGGGGTGATGAATTCAAGGCCCGCAACCTGCGGATTCACCGTGCCGTCGATCGTCACCGTGCCTGCGGTTCCATCGAAGATGGCAAGGCCCCTCTGGCCCCACGCGTCGGCGGTGCTTCCGTCCGCCTTGGTCCAGTTCGTGGTCCCCGCCTGGACGTTCCACGTGCCGCTGCCCCCGACAACGCCGGAGCCGCCCGTGGTGTCGGTGCCGTTCCACCATTGGCCGAGCGCCACCACGAGGTTCACCTGACCGGTGGTTGCGGTGTCGATCGCGTAGAGCGAATGGGCCGGCGAGGCGACCGTCATGCCGTTGTCGGTGAGTGCTCCGGTGAAATCAATCAGCCGGTAGGTGCCGGAGGCGAAGCCGGCGCCGGTGGTGAGCTGAAGCGCCCCGTCCAGCGTCAGCGCGCCGTCCGCATACACAGCGCCCGTGGAAGACGGCGCTCCGACCGCGACCGCGAAGTTCGAGGTGTTATCGAACGAAAGGTCCTTGATCTGGAAGAAGGTGCCGCTCGCCGCCGAAAGCGTGCCGCCGTTCTCGATCGTTGTGCTGCCGAAGATCATGCCCGTGGAGGTGCCGAGCAGCGTGCCGCCGCTCTTCACATCCACGGGGCCGCCGAAGAGGCTGCCGGTCAGCTTCAGCGTGCCGCCGGTCACTGACGTCGTCCCGCTCAGCATGTTGGACCCGGTCAGCGTCAGCGTTCCCGGTCCTCTCTGCTCCAGCGTGCCGCTGCCGCCCACGGTGTTGTTGAAGGTGACATCATCGGAACGGTTGAAGACCACCCCCCCGGAATTGCCGCCGGAATTCGTGATCACATCGCCGGTGATCCAGCCGGAGGTCCCGCCATCGCCGATCTGGAGCAGGCCGCCGGATACGATCGTGTTGCCCGTGTAGGTGTTGTTTCCCGTGAGCGTCAGCGTGCCGGTACCGGTCTTCGTCAAGCCGATCGTTCCGCCGGCTCCGAAAAGCGTACCGGAGAAAGTGGTATCGGTGTTGTTGCCGCCCGTCGTGAGCACCACGGTGGTACCGATACCAACCACATTGCCGCCACCAGCCAGCGAGCCGATGGTTTCCGACCCCATGAACAGGTCGAGTTCCGCCCCGGCATCGACCGTCACCGCGACGGTATCGGCCAGCGCCGACCCGTTCTGGAGGTACAGCCCGCCCGCCGCGATATGCACCGGCCCGGTGAACGTGTTGGTGCCGGTGAGGAATTGGTTGAGGGCGCCGACCTTGGTCAGGCCGCCGGTGCCGGTGATCGCGCCCGCAAACGTTCCGGTGGCATTGTTTGCCCCGACCGTCAGGCTGTTGGCGTTGAGATTCACCGTGCCGCCGGCACCGTTCAGATTGGCCAGGCTCTGCGAGCCGTCGACCAGTTCCAGCGTCGCCCCGCTGGACAGGTTCATTTCCGTGGTGCCTGGAAGGGCCGCTCCGCCGGACAACACCAACGCGCCCGCGGAAACGGTCATCACGCCGATGAAGCTGCTCTGCCCGTTCAGGGTCAGCGTGCCCGTGCCGGTCTTCTCCACCGAGCCAATGCCGGCAATCTCGCCCGAGAAGGTCGTGGAGCTGTTGTCGCCGCCAGCGGTCAGCTGGCTGACATTGGTCAAGGTCACGGTGCCCGCGCCCGCCAGCGAGCCGACGGTCTCGTTCGCGGTCAGCGTCAGGCTGGCGCCGCTCGCCACCGTCACCGCGCTGGAATCGCCGATCGCCGAACCGCCGGACGCGACCACCGCACCCGCGCTGATGGTGGTGGCGCCGGAATAGGTGTTGCTGCCGGACAGGGTCAGCGTGCCCGATCCCGAGACGGTGAGGGCGCCCGCGCCAGAAATCGCGCCGGTCAGGGTCTGGGCGGCGGATGAGGCGTAATCGAGCAAAGTGCCCGATGCGAGCGCGATCGCTCCCGCATAGCTGCCCGCGCCGAGACTGCCGGCCGAGGCAATCCGCACGGTGCCGGCCGAAATGGTCGTGTCGCCACTATAGGTGTTCACGCCCGACAGGATCAGCGTGCCGTCGCCGGTCTTCTCCATGCCGTCGCTGCCCGCGAGCACGGACGAGATGGTCGCGAGCGCGCCGGTTCCGTCCACGTTCACGATCGGCGCCGCGGAAGCATTCGCGAGGGTCAGCGTGTCGCCGGTGATCTCATAGCCGGAGGTCAGGAACTTGAGACCCTTGGCGGACACCGCGCCGTTCGCCGCCGACACGGTCACCGTCCCCGCCGTACCGGAGAAGATGGCGGTTTTGGTGGGGTCCGTCACCACATTGGTGGTGCCGCTGGCATTGGTCCAGTTGGTCACGCCCCCAGCCGCGGCCGTCCAGGTGCCATCCCCGCCCGCGACCGGGCCCGTCGCACCCGTAGTGGTCGTGCCGTTCCAATAGAGGCCAGCGCCGACGATCGTCAGCGTGACCATATTCGCGGCACTGCCAATCGTGTATTCGTAATCCGTCGGCGCGGTGCCGATGACGAGGCCGGTTCCCGAGAAAGTATTGGCGTAGCCGATGAGGTTATAGGTGCCCTCGGCCATCGCGCCATTGTTGGTGATGTTGACGGTGTTGCCGTTGAGCTCGAGATTATAGGTGGAATTGATCAGCGGATAGGTGGTCAGCGGCGCGCCGAGGGTCACATCGAGCACGGCACCGGCGTTGAGCGTGATGCCGCCGGTGAAAAAGCCGCCGGCCTGAACGGCAACGTCGCTGCCGGCAATCGCCCGCAAGTGGCCACCGCTCTCGATCGTCAGGCTGCCATACAGGCCTGCCGTGGTCGCGCCGGAGGCGACGTTCGTGAAAGTGGCGCCGGACTTAACCGTGACGTTGCCGTGCAGCGTGCCGCCCAACAGAGCATTGCCGGCCTGAAGCGTGCCGTTTGTGACCGTCGTGTTGACGTCGTCGTTTCCGACCGGATTATTGGTCAGGACCCAGGTCGCGCCGGCGGAATTGATGTCCATGTTCGCGAAATTGCGGAACTTGCCCGTCGAGCCGACCAGCGAGAGGTCGAAATTGCCGCCCTGGCCGGACAGCCGCAGCGTGTCGCTGCCGCTGGAGACCGCCACGGCATTGCCCGTGATCGTGGCGTAGCCGGTACCGTTGCCTTGCAGGTCCAGCACGTTGGCGCCGCCGGTGAACTGGATCGCGTTCGACCGCGTGGTACCCGTCGTTACGACGTTCAGGGAGTAAGGCGACAAGAGATCGCCGTCCAATCCGCCGGAAACGGTGGCGGTCGGCGTCAGCACAACATTGAGGTTGCTACCGCCGATGCCGATGCCGCCGGCGCCAGCCGTGCCTTGCGGATAATTCGTTCCGAAAAAATTGCCGCCATACGTCGCGTTGCCGCCTTTTCCGCCAGAGACCGTCTTTCCGGCGCCGACGGTTATCGTGGTGACATCTGTCGTATTGACCGCGAACACGCCGCTGCCGCCGGCGCCGCCGATGAAGGACATGCCGTTGGCGACATTCGATCCGCCGGTCACAGTTGCCCCAATCGTCAATTGGGTGGCAGCCGTGCTGTAGAGATAAAGGCCCCCGCCGCCGGCCCCGTTGGCGCCGGTGGTCTGAAGATAGGGTGCGTCTCCAGCTCCACTGCCGCCGCCGTCTCCGCCGGTCAGGGCGATCGTCAGGGTGCCGAGATTACCGGTGCCGCTTACAACCGCGCCAAAGCCGCCGCCGCCACCGCCGCCACCGCCACCGCCTGCGACCACTGAGTAGGTTCCGAAGCCGCCGTCTCCGGCGCTCACGGCTGCAGTGGGCAAGGTCGTACCGATATAGCCATGCCCGCCGCCGCCGCCGCCGTAGCCGGGACCGGAGCCGGTGGTTGCGCTCCCGCCGGGGCCGGCGTCGGCGCCCGTCGCCCCGCCGGTACCGCCGTTCGCGGGGGGCGTGAGGCCCGTGCCGCCCGCGCCGGCGGTGCCGCCGCCATTTCCGCCCGCACCGGCCACGTTGCCCGCGTTGCCGCCCGCGCCGGAGGTGCCACCGAACCCCGCGCTGCCGCCAGCGCCGGGGCTGTTTACGCTCGACGTGTTGCCACCCGCGCCGCCGCCGCCACCGCCACCACCACCACCGCCGCCGCCCGCGCCGGCGGTTGTTCCGCTACCGCCGGCGCCGCCGGCGCCACCGGCAAGCGGATCGATCAGGACGGTTTGCGCATGGGGCGAGACCGGAGCCACGGACAGGGCGATGGCGAGTACCGGGACCAAGGCCGAACTTAACAGCAGCCCCCTGCGCAAGGGCCGCGACGGCCGCGCAGAAGGGGCGGGGGCGGGCGGGGGCAACTCGGGAAGGCCGTGGCCGAATCTGCGGGTGGGATGCATCTCCATGGCGGTCAGGTGGGAGACATTGCGGCTCTGCGCTTCACCACGATTCGACATATTTCCCCCAGCGTCCCAACGGCTTCGCGTCGCGCCGGCAATGTCGGCGCCGCCCCGGCCAGCTTGCGTCCACCGGGTTCCGCGCACAGAGAGGTCTCACACGCTTGGCGAGATCGGTGCGGAGTCACGCGGTATTCTGTAGCCAGCCCGTGCGGCAGTAACAGCATCGTTCGCAGGGGGCCGCGACCGCGATTACGCAACGGCTGGACGGATTGCGAAATGTGGCGAAAAAAAATCGCGGGCGTGGTCGCTCGGCATCACCCGGCTTCGCGGGAAGGACCGCGCAAAAGCTGTTCGCGAACCGCCACTCTCCACATGAAAAAAGCCGCGCCCACCAGGGGCGCGGCTTCTCCGTGTCAGGGGCGCGTCGCTAAGCCCCGTCAGGGCAAGGATCAGAAGCGTTCACCCACCATTTCCTCGCTCTTGGCCCACAGGGCCTCGGCATGATTCGGATCCAGGGCATAGGAGCGCACGCCCTCGCTGACCGGGTTGATCAGCCCGTCGGTCACGGCCGAGACGTGGCAATTTTCGCAATAGCGGCCGCCCACCGCGTCGGCGTCTGCGACCACGCCGGCCCAGACCGAGGTGGCGGCGCCCTGCGGAATGGTTTTCCATTGAAACGGCGGCTTGCCCTCGGCCTGCAGCTCCGCATTGATCCGCTCGAGCAACTGGTCGAGGGCGCCGGGCGGAATATGGCGTCCGAGTTCGGTCCGGATGCCGCCGGGATGCAGCGCCGTCGCGCGCACGCCGCGGTCCCGGTGGCGCCGGTCGAATGCGACCGCGAACAGGATGTTGGCCGTTTTCGAGCGGCCATAGGCGATCATCGGATCGTAGGGCGTGCGTTCGAAGTTCGGATCCTCCAGATCCACGTCCGAGTAGCGATGGCCGGAGGAGGCGACATTCACCAGCCGGCCACCCGATGCGATCAACGGGGCGATGCGGTTGATCAGCACGAAATGGCCGAGGTGATTGGTGCCGAACTGGGTTTCGAAGCCATCCGCGGTATGGCTGAAGGGCGATGCCATCACACCCGCATTGGCGATCACGAGATCGAACGGCCGGCCATCGGCCAGCAGACCATCGGCGCAGGCGCGGACGCTGGCCAACGAGGCGAGGTCGAGCTGGACCAGCGAGAACCCGCCGCCGTTCGCCGCCTGGGCCCGCACGGAGGCCGTCGCCGCTTCCGCCTTTTGAAGATCGCGCGCCGCGCCGACCACCTGTGCGCCATGCGCCGCGAGCGCACGCGCCGTCTCCACGCCCAGACCGGCCGACACGCCGGTGACGAGCACGCGCTTGCCGCCGAGTTCGACGCCTGCGAGTACGTCGTCGGTGGTCGATGTTGATCCGAAAGCCACGGCCATGGTGTTCTCCTTAAGCAATGGACACACCTCTCCTGCCGCTGCGGCATCGTTGCCAGCGGGTCGGCATGGAGTTAAAAGGAGGGTGCCTCCGTTTTAAATACGGAGGGTTCCTCCGTTTATCAAGGGGTGATTTTCAGGTGGCCGACGACGCCGACCCGCAGGCTGTCCGCAAACCGCGCGCCGATGCGCAGCGCAATCGCGTGCGCCTGCTCGAAACGGCGAAGGTGGCCTTTTCCGAAAAGGGTTCCGCCGCAAGCCTGGACGAGATCGCGCGCGCGGCCGGCGTCGGCATCGGCACGCTCTATCGGCATTTTCCCACCCGTGACGCGCTGATCGCTGCGGTCTACCGCAATGAGACCGACCAGATCCATGCGGCGGCGGCGCGGCTCGCGCAGACCCATCCTCCGGTGGAGGCGCTGCGCGAGGGAATGCTGCTGTTCGTGGACTATATCGGCACCAAGCAGGGAATGTCGGAGGCGCTCAACTCGATCGTGGGTGGAACCTCGGAGCTCTATGCCGCTTCCGGAGCCCAGGCAAAGCACACCATCACGATGCTGGTCGACCGCGCCGTCGCGAGCGGTGAGATCCGCCTGGACATCGACCCGCTCGACCTGCTGCGCGCGGTGGCGGGGGTGGCAAACATCGGTGCGGGACCCAATTGGAGACAGGCCGCGCAGCGCCTCGTGGACATTCTGATCGCGGGCATTCGTACCGGCGGGGAAAAATCTTAGGACGCAACGGTTCATCCCGCGCCACACCGAAAGCCGACGATCGACAGGAATAGGCAAATATTCGCGCGGATCAGGCTAGGTGTTGAGTGGTCCCGTTTCTATCTTCGCTTTTATGGCGCTCCGTCCATCGCCACCGATCCGCCCGCGAGGCCGCAGATGATCGTCTCAGGAAGCACAGCCGCTGGCGAGGATGAGATGATCGCCTTTGCCCTCGGCCGCATCGCCGCGTTGGTCAAGCGCCACTTGGGGGCCGGCTGGCAGGGCGAGCAGACCGCTGTCTCCGGCTTGACCATCCACGGCAAGGTGGGACCCGCAGAGCCCGTGTCCTTCCTCTACGATCCCTCGTTCGCGCTGATCGCCTGCGGGTCGAAGCGGGTCGTGTTGGGAGAGGAAAGCTATGTCTATGATGAAAAGCATTTCCTGCTGACGGCGGTCGGGCTTCCCACCATCGTGCAGGTTCTCAACGCCTCGCCATCGCAGCCCTATTACTCGATCAAGCTCAACATCGACCTGGAGCTGGCGCGCGAGCTCATCGGCGAGGTCGCGCAATATGGCCCGGAGCTGGCGCCCTTCGGCATGGGCATGGCGATCGGACCGGTTACACCGTCCCTTGCCCTGGCCGCCATGCGGCTCGTGGAATTGCTCGACAGCCCGCAGGACATTCCAATCCTCGCGCATACCTTGCAGCGGGAAATTCTCTATCATGTCCTCCTGAGCCCGATCGGTGGTCGCCTTCGCCAGGCGGTGCAGCTTGGAACGCGCACCAACAGGGTTGCCACGGCGATCGACTGGATCCGCGAGAATTTCACCGAGGCTCTCAGGATCGACCAACTCGCGGAGAGGGCAGGCATGGCGGAATCGACCTTGCATCATCATTTCCGAGCCATCACCGCCATGAGCCCGCTGCAGTACCAGAAGCAGCTTCGGCTGCATGAAGCACGCCGGCTGATGGTGAACGACCGGATTGATGCGGGCCTTGCCGGCCTGAAGGTGGGCTATGAGAGTGCCACCCAGTTCAATCGCGAGTACCGCCGAGCCTTTGGTGCTCCGCCAAAGCGCGACGTCGCCACGATCCTGGCGCGGAACGAGGCGTGAGCACGACCACGTCAGGCCTCATGTGATCAACCGGATCGGGCAAGAAATCCGAAGCCGCGGGCTCACCACCCTTGGACGAGGATCGAGGCTATAATGCCCTCGACGTCATGCGCCCGATCGCCGAGGCGCATGGCGCGTCGGTCGCTCGAGACCAGCAGGCCCACGCCCTCGCTCAGCAACAGCGGCGCGATCTCGCGTTCGATGTCGCGTCCGGCGACCGAGTAATAGGCCCCGCGGGGATGTCGGATGCGCCCGCGCGCCGCGCCCGAGCAATTGCCTAGGTCTGTCGATCGTCCGCTGTGCCGGTCGGATCTTCACCGCCCGCGAGGCCCGCCAGCACCAGGTCCATCATCCGCTGGGCCTGCGTTTGGCCCTCCGCATCGCGTGGAATGCGCCAGAGGAAGCCCATGAGCAGCAGCACGTCGGCGGCCTGCAATCCGGGACGCATGGTCCCCGCGGCGACGCACGCGCGCATCAGCGCGTCAACCGCCGCCGTGACCGGGGCATAGGTACCACGGATGGCCTCCTGCGCGGCTGGGCTGTGGAGCGCCTCGCCGAGACCGTGCTTGACGCGAATATAATCGGCGAGCGTGAAAAACCACAGGCGGAAGGCGCTCAGCGGCGGGTGCCGCGCCAGCAGCTTCGGGACGCAGCCCACCAGCCGCTCGATGTCATGCTGGTACACGGCCAGGATCAGCGCTTCCCGGGTCGGAAAATGGCGATAGAGCGTGCCCGCGCCGACGCCCGCCCGCTTGGCGATTTCGTTCAGCGACATCAGCCCGGACTCGGCGAACGCGTCGTGGGCGATCTCAAGGATGTGCTCGCGGTTTTTCAACGCGTCGGCGCGCTTTGCCGTCGGCGGACCGTCTGACACGCCCTCGTTTTTGCGCGGCATCGGCATGGCCTCTTGATAAACGGAGAACTCTCCGTTATTTCCGATAACAGAACGGAGAACTCTCCGCTTTGCGAACGATAGGGAAAGCCATGAACTATATCAAGCTCGGGAACACGGGGCTGGACATCTCGCCCATCGCCATCGGGGCGATGACCTATGGCGATCCCAAACGCGGCCACCCGGTTTGGTCATTGGGGGAGGAAGAGAGCCGTCCGCTGATCCGGCACGCGATCGAGCAGGGCATCAATTTCTTCGATACCGCCAATCTCTATTCGCAAGGCTCCAGCGAGGAAATCCTGGGTCGCGCGCTGAAGGACTTTGCCAACCGCGACGACGTCGTGATCGTCACCAAGGTGCGCCATCCCATGCGGCCGGGGCCGAACGGCAAGGGCTTGTCCCGCAAGGCCATCATGGCCGAAATCGACCACAGCCTGCGCCGGCTCGGCACCGATTACGTCGATGTCTACATGACCCATCGCAACGACCCCGCCACGCCGCTGGAGGAGACGCTTGAAGCGCTGCACGACGTCGTCAAGGCCGGGAAGGCCCGCTATATCGGCGCCTCGTCCATGCGTGCCTGGGAATTTTCCAAGGCCCTGCACATGCAGAAAGCCAATGGCTGGGCGCGCTTCGTCACCCTGCAGAACCACTACAATCTGATCGCCCGTGAGGAAGAGCGCGAGATGCTGCCGCTCTGCCAGGATGAGGGCGTCGGCACCATGGTCTGGAGCCCGCTCGCCCGCGGCCGGCTGGCGCGCGCCTGGGGCGATGCGAAGGCGACCGCACGTGCGGGCAGTGATCCGTTCGCGGACATGCTCTATACCGCGGCGACCGCGGGGAGCGACAAAGCCATCATTGAGGCGGTCGGCACGGTGGCGGAAGGACGCGGTGTTTCGCGTGCACAGGTCGCCTTGGCCTGGTTGAGGACGAATCCGGTCGTCTGCGCCCCCATCGTCGGTGCCAGCAGCACGCGCCAGATCGACGATGCGGTCGCTTCGCTGTCCATCGTGCTGACCGAGGATGAGATGCGCCGTCTCGAAGCGCCCTATACGCCGCGATACGATTTCCAGGGGATTTCGGACGATCGCGAGCTTCAGCGCATCATGGCGCGGATCCCCGGATTCAAGACAGCTGGGTCCTGAGACCCCCCTCGGACGCGGCGGGCATTGGGAACGGCGCCCAGTCCTGCATGCCCGCCGTTCCGATCTCAGCTGGAGCTGGTGAAATCCGTCGAGACCATGAGCGCTTTCCAGTCCTCGACATTCTTGCGCAGTGCATCGGCCTTGGCGGTGAAGACCGCGTAGGCGTCCGAGCCCGCGCCGAACCACACCGGCGGGTGTTCGGCTGCGACCAGCGTGCCGATGGCGGCGGCGAGCTTGATCGGGTCGCCGATCTGAAGATGATTGTCGGCATCGAGCGCGGCCCGGCGCCGCTCAGAAAATGCCTTGTAGTCGTCGATCTCGATTTCGCCGTAGCGCACTGAGCTGCCATCGAGAAAGTCGGTCCGGAAACGCCCGGGATAGACGCAGGTGACCTTGATGCCGAAGGGCGCGACCTCCTTCGCCAGCGCTTCAGACCAGCCCGAGACAGCGTGCTTGGTCGCGCAATAGACGGACGAGCCCTCGAAACCTTCCATGCCGGCGATGGAAGATATGGTAAGGATGTGCCCGGAGCGCTGCCGGCGCATGATCGGCAGGACAGCTCGGGTCACGTCGAAGACGCCGAAAACATTGGTGGCAAACTGCCGCGCCAGCGCGGCGCTGGTCACTTCCTCGAACGCGCCGAGCTGGCCGTAGCCCGCGTTGTTGACGAGCACATCGATGCGATCGAACGCCTTCAGCGCCTGTTCCACGGCGGACTGGACCGCCGCCGCTTCAGTGACATCGAGCTCAAGCGCGCAAAGGCGGCCTTCATAGCCTGCGAGCGCAGTAGTAATGTGCGCGGAGTTCCGCGCGGTCGCGATCACCCGGTCGCCCGCTTCGAGGGCCGCACGGGCAATTTCCAAGCCTAATCCTCGGCTGGCGCCGGTGACAAACCATGTCTTCATCTTGATGCTCCCGAAGGTCTATCGTCGATGACCGCTGCAGCGACCCACCGCCACGGAGAGCTATGTGCTGACCGAGACGAAATATAGCGACGTTCCTGCTTGTTTCTTGCCTGATCCCTCAGCTCGGCGCTCCGCAATTCGGATCGGCTCGGCCACATGTGGGAGAGCCGGATGGTGATGGCCGGCTTCGAGATCGGCCCAGCGGCGTTGCCGCTCTTCAAGAACGCAGCAATGCCAGCAAGCCCGGCCTTGGCGCGCAATGGTCTCAGATCTTCTCAGCGTTCGCCTTGATCTCAGCGGCTCCTTCCCTCGCTGCCGCGGTCTGGCCTTTGCTCCAGTTCACCAGGAAGCCGCGCACGAAATCCTGGAACGTCATGGTGAGGCGGCGCTTGGCGATGCGCTTTAGTGTCACCAGCACCACCTTGAGCGGGCGCACCCCATCTTCCAACGGCACGTTCACAATGCGCGTGCCGTCATAGGTGGTCGAAAGTGCAGGCTTGAGGTTCAGGATCGAATAGCCGAGTCCGTTGCCCACCAGGGTTCGCACCGCTTCGAAGGAGGAGGAGCGGAAGCGGATATTGGGCTCAAGTCCACGGGCGTAAAAGAGCGAGAGGAAGTACTCGCGCGTGTGCGGCAGATCCATAAGGATCATGGGTTCGGGGGCGAGATCCCCGAGCCGCACACTCTGTCGGCCGGCGAGCGGGTGGCTCTCCGGCAGCACTGCAAAGGCCTGCAGTTCGGCCATGGGCACCGCGTGGAACTGGTCGGACAGGCCGAGGTCGAAGGTGAGCGCGGTCTCTATGCGCCCGCTCTTGAGGCCCTGGAGGATCTCCTCCTGATCACCGATCTCGATATGGATGCGGATGCTCGGATAGCGCGCCGAGAACGAGCCCATGATGTTGGCGAACACCACCGGGGCGAGGTTTGTAAAGCAGCCGACCGTGAGCTGGCCCTCCACTGCGTTGCCGAGCGCTCCGGCGATGCTTTCAAACTCGTCGGCATGCGCCAGAAGCCCGCGCGCCTCCAGCGCGACCAGTTCGCCCGAGGGGGTGAGCGCCAGCCCCTTGGCCGGCTTGCGGACAAACAATTGGAGCCCGACATGCGCCTCGAACTCGCTGACGGTGGTCGACACCGACCCCTGGCTGCGACCGAGCCGCTCCGCCGCGGCTGAGATGGTGCCGCATTCGGCCACCGTCACGAATGTGCGCAGCGCACGGAGCGTAAAGCAGTTCATTTAATCCGAACCTCATATTCTATTTCTTGTGTCTTTTCGAATGCTGCTCCCGCGATACGATGCTTGCAAGTGCCCCAGAGCGCGGCGCTCGCCGCCCCCGGCGATATTCGAAGGAAGCTATAGAATGGAAGGCATTTCGGGAGCCTCCGGCAGTCGGACAGCGGTGGTTGCTGCAGCGCACGTGGCGGCGCCGCCCTTCGATCTGCGCGGTGGGGTCGCAAAGGCGGTCGAGGTGATCGCCGAAGCGGCGCGGGCCGGCGCACGGCTGGTGGTGTTTCCGGAATCCTTCATTCCCGGGTTCCCCATCTGGGCCGGCCTCTATCGTCCCATCGACGCCCACCGCTTCTTCCGCCGCTTCGCGGAAAACGCGCTGCTTTCCGATCGCGCCGCCCTCGGCGAGATCGCCGCGGCCGCGGCGCGCCACCGCATCTTCGTCAGCCTCGGCTTCTGTGAAGTCTCGCCCACCAGCCCCGGCTGTATGTGGAATTCACAGGCGCTGATATCCGACACGGGTGAGGTGGTGAACCTGCACAGGAAGCTGGTTCCCACCTTCTATGAGCAATTGTCGTGGAACCGGGGCGATGCCGCAGGCCTGCGGGTGGTGCAGACTTCGCTTGCCCGCATCGGCGGGCTCATTTGCGGCGAGAATAACAACCCGCTCGCCCGTTATGTGCTCATGAGCGAGGGCGAGGAGATCCACTGCTCCTGCTATCCAGCCATCTGGCCGTTCCGCAATCCCTTGGCCGGCGCGCCGTATAACCTGAAGGACGCCATTCGCTTCCGCACCGCCGCCCACGCTTTCGAGGCCAAGGTCTATTGCGTGGTCGCCGCCGGGGTGCTCGACGAGGCCACCATCGCCGCCACCAGCGAGGGCGACGAGGAGGTAGAGCAGATGATGCGGGCCTGCCCGCGTGCTTCTTCCATGATCGTCGGTCCCACCGGCGAGCTTCTCGCAGATCGGCCGCCCGAAGGGGAGGGCCTCGTGCTGGCCGAGATTGATCTTTCCATGTTGGTCGAGCTGAAGCAGCATCACGACATGGCCGGCTACTACAACCGGCACGAGCTGTTCTCCCTGCGCGTGCGCCGTGAGCGTCCCCGTCTGCTGGAGAGCATCAGCGAGGAGTCCTCTGGCTTCGATGGTGACATGGATCTGCCGGCGGCCTTCGGCGCCGCGGCGGAATAAGGGGAAGCCATGGCTGCCTCGACCTCCCTTCGCCGCATTTGGCTCAGTGCGCCGGCCATCGGCGGCGCGGCTGTGCTCGCGTTTCTTGCCGCTTGGTGGGTATCGGCAAGCACGTTCGACCCCATGCGCATCCCGCAGCCGGGCGACGTATGGGATGCCGCCGTGCAGCTCGCCACCACCGGCTATGCGGGCGGCACGCTTGTCGAGCACACCGTGCATTCGGTGATGCTCGCGTTCATGGGCTTTGCGGTGGCCGCCGGCACCGCGCTGCCCGTTGGCCTCGCCATGGGCATGAGCCGTAGCGCGGAGGCCGTGTTCGGCCCCATCGTTGCCTTCATCCGGCCGATCCCCCCGCTGGCCTGGATTCCTCTCGCCATCATTTGGTTCGGGCTCGGTGATGGGGCGAAGATTTTCGTCATCTGGTTCACCGCCTTCGTGCCGACGCTCATCAACACCTTCACCGGAGTGCGCAACGTCGATCCAACCATTATCGCCGCCGCGCGTGTGCATGGCGCCAGCCCGCGCCATCTGCTCCTGGACGTGATCCTTCCGGGCGCCGCGCCACTCATCTTCTCGGGCCTGCGCGTGTCGCTCCAGGCCTCCTGGATGGCGTTGGTGGCGGCGGAGCTGATCGGCGCCTTCTTCGGTCTCGGCCGGGTGCTGATGACTGCGGCGCAGGACATCTTCCCGGGCATGATCGTGGTCGCCATGGCGGCGGTGGCGGTTTGCGGCGCGAGCATGACCTGGCTCCTCGGGCTCGTCGAGCAACGCATAATGCCCTGGCTAAAGGTGACGCCATGACCATGGAAGTCCTCACCAAGCCCGAAGCGCGCTCGGCGCGGAGGCGGGCGTCGCGCCGAGGAATGGGCGCGGGTATCCGCCTCACCCTGCTCTCGGCCGCCAGTATCACGGTGGCGCTCGGCCTTTGGTTCGGCCTCGCCGGATCTGGCCTCCTGCCCAAGATGGTGCTCCCCTCGCCATGGGACGTGGCGCAGGCGCTGGTCAAGAATATGGGGGTGCCGTTCGCGGGAGCGACGCTCCAGCAACATCTCCTGGCGAGCCTCGGGCGGTTCTTTTCCGGCTTCGCGCTCGCCGTGGCGCTGGGCGTGCCGGTGGGTCTTCTGATGGGCTGGTTCGCGCCGTTCCGCTACGCCGTCACGCCGTTTTTCGAGACGTTCCGTTTCATTGCCCCGCTCGCCTGGGTGCCGTTCGCGGCCCTGTGGTTTGGCACCGGCGTCGGCGGGCCGATCCTGATCGTCTTCTCCGGCGCCTTCGCGGCCTGTGTCATCAACACCTTCCGCGGCGCGCGCATGACCGACGCGCGCCTCATCGAGGCCTGCCGGACCATGGGCGCGGGCAACTGGCGGCTGATCGTCGACGTGCTTCTGCCCTCGGCGATGCCCTCCATCATGGCGGGTATACGCGTGGCGGCGGCGCTGGGCTGGCAGTCACTGATCGGCGCCGAGTTGATCGTCGCCTCCTCGGGGGTGGGCTACCTGATCGTGCAGGGGCAGGGGTCGGTGGACACGCCCATCGTCATGGCCGGCATGGTCACGATCGGCTTCATCGGCCTCGTCATCGACCTCGGTCTACGGCAGATCGACGCCCATATCGGGCGCAACTGGAGGGCGGGCGCATGAGCGGCATCGCATTCACCGACGTCACCCGGTCGTTCGAGCGCAAGGGGGGCGCTTACCAGGCGCTGGAGCCTGTCACCCTGCACGTGCCCGACGGCGAGTTCGTTGCCATCGTGGGTCCGTCGGGATGCGGCAAGACCACGCTGCTGCGTCTTGCAGCCGGCCTCGATCATCCAACCTCCGGCAGTGTCACGGTGGGCGGGAGGACGGTGGCTGGGCCCGGACCAGACCGGGCGGTCGTGTTCCAGCAGTTCGCCCTGCTGCCGTGGAAGACGGTGCGCCAGAATATCGGCTTCGGGCTGAAGTGCCGGGGTATGAGCGCGGCGGAGGCGCGGCCGCTGGTGGAGCGCTATCTCGCCACCATGCGGCTGGAAGGCCACGGCGACAGCTATCCGCATCAGCTCTCCGGCGGCATGCAGCAGCGGGTCGCCATCGCCCGCTCCTTCATCCTGGAGCCAGAGGTGCTGCTCATGGATGAGCCCTTCGGCGCCCTCGACGCCCAGACCCGTATCGAGATGCAGGAGGAGCTGATCCGCCTCACCGCCGGCCAGCGCCGCACCGTGCTGTTCATCACCCACTCGGTGGAAGAGGCGACCTACCTCGCTGACCGGGTCGTGGTCATGGCGGGTCGTCCCGGCTCGATCCGCGAGATCGTCGATGTTGGCTCGCTGCGCAACGCCGAGCGCTGGGCGGAGCGCCCGGTGGAGGAGGTGATGGAGCTGGAATCCTTTACCCGCATCCGCACCCGCCTGTGGCGCCTGCTGCGCTCGGCGGGCACCCATCAGGAGGAGGCGGCGACGCGCCGCCTCTCCATGGCGTCCTGAGACGACGACGAAACAATCACAAAAAACAAGACCTTCCAGAACATCGGGAACAGGAGTTCAAATCATGGTCAGTCGCCGCGCGGTCCTCGCACGCACGCTTTTCGCAGCCGGTCTGGCGTTCGCCGCGCCGGCACTCACTGCCCCTGCGTTCGCCGAGGAGGTGAAGATCTCCTACCAGCCGGCGCTCTATTGGTCGCTGCCCTTCTACATTGCCACCGAGAAGAACTGGTGGAAGGAAGTGGGCCTGGAACCGAGCTTCTCCACCTTTCCCGCCGGTCCGCAGCAGATCGCGGCGGCGCCCTCCAAGTCGTGGGACATTGGCGGCACCGGCTCGCCGCCGGCCGTGCTCGGCGCGGTGCGCTTCAACCTCGTAACCATCGCACTGGCGGACGATCAGTCCGACACCGCCTGGGTTGCCGCGCGCACCAAGGACGCGGACGCGATCCTGAAGGATCCCTCGATCTTGAAGGGCAAGGAGATCCTTCTCACCACCAATTCCACCGGCCATTATGCGGCGGTGGCCTGCCTCAAGAAGATGGGCCTCGGCCCCAACGACGTGCGAGTGGTCAATCTCGGCCCGGCGCAGACCATCGCCGCTTATGCCTCCGGCAACGGCGCCCTCGCGGCCGCCTGGCCACCTTTCAGCTATACGCTTCTGGAGAAGGCGGATGCCAAGCCCATCTGCACGGGGCGCGAGGGTGGCGCCGCGGTGACCGCCGCAGTTGTGGTGCGCGCTGACTATGCCGCCGAGCATCCGGAAACCGTGGCGAAGGTATTGGCCGTCTACCTGCGCTCCATCGCCTGGCAGAAGAAGCACCGCGCCGAGACCATGGCCTACATGAAGGTCTTCTATCCGGAAGGCGGCACGACACTGTCCGACCATTTTATCGAGGTCGACTACGACAAGCGGCCCATCTACACCCTCGACGAGCAGCTCAAGCTGTTTGACCGCTCCAAGGGTCCATCAGTGATGGATGTCTGGCACACGGACCTTGCCGAGTATCTGAAGTCCACCGGCACGCTGTCCAAGACTCCGGACGCCAAGGACTACATCACTGATAAATTCCTGAAGATGATTGCGGACGACCCGAAGTTGAGCGCCTTCGCCATGGACAAGAGCTGAACGGTCTGAGCACCCATGAGCGAGCAGTCCACGCGCCTCTATCCCATGAGCCGGCCGGCGGGGCATGCCCCGCCGATCCCGCGCTATTCCTCGCGCTTCGATCATGCCCCGGATCGCCTCGCGGTGCTGTTCGTGGGCATGGCCGCGGAGGCGGGGGATCGCGCAGCGCGCGCGCTCTCGGACTTCCTCGCAGCCGCGTCTCATGCGCCCGACGCGCCGTCCTACTTCGATCGCGCCACCTTCACCGATCTTGAGGGGCGGCCGAACCACATGGCGGCGCTCTATTGGCCAGACCGCGCCGCCTGCACGCGCTGGGGAGAGGCGCCCGAGATCGCCGCCTGGCGTGCGGGAGATCGTGCCCTCGCCGAGGATTTCGGCCAGTGGTGGGAGCCGGTGAGCATCGTGCCCGAGCGCGCGGAGACCATCGCCTTCGCCGAGTATCGCCGCGGTCTATCCGCATGCCCCTTCTCGCGCCTGGAGCAGATGGGGGAGACCGGTTACTGGGGTGCGGCGCGAGACCGCATCCCCGCCTCGGCTTGGGACCTTCTGGAGGGCGAGACGCCGCGCCTTGCGCCACTCGAAATGCTGCCGGAGGCGCAGGGCAAGCGCCTTGCCATCCGTCCTCCGGCGGGCCTCACAGTCATCCGCTCGGGGGTCTCATGGTCCGCCTGCGGCGCCGAGCAGCGGGAGAGTTACGAGCGCAACGTCAGGCCCAAACTCGATGCGGGTATGGACTATCTGCGCCGCAATCCCGTGGAGGCGGGCTGCTGCGCATTGCGGCAGGTGGTGTTGGCGGACGCGGAGGGCATGGAGCTCAAGGAGGCCTATTCCCTGGGCCACTTTCTTTCTCTCGGGCATCTGGAAGCGTGGGCAAAGCACCACCCGACCCATCTCGCCATTTATCACCGGGCACTTGCTGAGCGCCGAAAATACCAGGAGGCGCTGGAGCTGCGCACGTACAACGAGATCTACGTTCTGGACCAAGCCGCCCCCGATTTCGAATACGTCAACTGCGCGCCCTCGACCGGTCTTCTTCCCTATTTTCCCGCGCGCGTGCTGGGCGCGCCGGCCCGCGCTCCTTGAGGAAGGATACCGGCTGATCCGCGGTCTCGCCCGCCGAGTCAGATCGAAGCTATTGGCGGGATGCTTCGAATGCCGAATGGCGGGATTGCGGCATGGCCCAGCGTCGGCAGCACGGTGCAAAGTGCGGGATCTTCCGGCGCAGACTCTTGTCATATCCGCGCATGCCCATAGCGATAGCGTGGTATCCGCTGCCGCGACAGCCTTCATAAGGCGCCGCCACCGCAGAGCCGAAGAAAAGTCAGTCGAAATCCACCAACAGCATGGCGGACGTCTTGGGGGAATGAATGACTTTATTTTCCCCCTTCATTGCCGAATGAGCGTCAGCCTTTCGATCAAGGGCTGGGTGACAGCAACGAATATGGCCGGATCACCATAGGCCCTTGCCGATAGCATGGCGCCATGCACGGTCGCGATGACCGTTTCCGCCTCGGCTCGAGCGGAGCCAGAAAGCGTCAAAGTCCCCCGCGTCGCGCCTGTCTCCATCACGGATGTCAGCCAAGCGGACAGGATGCGAAAATAACCCCTGACCTCCAGAACGACCACAGGCGGCAGCACCGGAATTTCGCCGGCAAGCAGCGCGCAGACGCAGAAAGGTCTTGTCCCGTCGCTGATGCACGCCGCCCAGTATTCCGCGTAGGCACGAAGCTGATCGGCCGGCTCCTGAACCGCGAGCTGCGCAAGTGCAGCCTCGGTCTCCTCGCGATAACGCGACACAAGTGTCTGGACCAGATCCACCTTGCTTGGAAAATGATGGTGAATGCTCGCCTTCCGAATGCCGACCACTTCGGAAATATCGGCATAGCTGAAACCGTTGTAGCCGCCCGCAACGATCAGCGAGCGCGCGCACCGAAGAATTTCGTCGGCGGTATTTGTCAGATTGGCCATGTCTGCAACCTGCCTTCTAGTAGGCAGTACGTCAAGCCGATGCTCACGCACTCAGCGTGTGAGGTCGTCGGCAAGCAGCGGAACAGTTTTCGTACCTCGTCGAGTCCGGCATCTGTCCATGAAGTCAGAATGCGATGGGCGAGTCGCTGACGGGCTCGTCTGAACCACTGTTAAATCCCTGGTTTCTTCCCATGGATGTCTTGCTCTCGCGAACCCTCGGCTTCCGGCCGACGGTGCGAGCGATCTATCAAGCCGCCCGGGAACATCCGATGTGGCGCCGACGACGTGGCGGCTCTGGTCGACATGTCAGAAGAGCGAGACATGCGACCCTTCCTCTCCGCTACGCAGAAACGCGCTTTGACAAGATGTCTACCTTCTAGTAGGTTGATTGAAAGGAGAGACATGCCGATGACCAGCGTTTCGACCGATCAGCCCACCGCTTCCGCCACTTCAAGTTGGCTGAAACGTTACTATTACGCCCGTTTCGCATTCTCGGCCGCCTGGGTCGCGATCGCCGTCATATTTGCGAAGAGTGCTCCCGCTCTGGCGGCCGTCATGCTGATCGCCTACCCCGCCTGGGACGCGGTCGCCAATATTGTCGACGCCCGGCGCAGTGGTGGGTTGAGCCGGAATAAGTCTCAACTGTTCAATTTCATCATCAGCATTCTAACCGCGGGCGCCGTAGCCGTTGCCCTCCGTGGCAGCATGAACGGCGTGCTTACGGTCTTCGGCGTCTGGGCGTGCCTCGCCGGGCTTTTTCAGCTCGTCACGGCCATTCGCCGCTGGAAAGACTACGGCGCGCAATGGGCGATGGTCTTGAGTGGTGCCCAGTCGATTCTGGCTGGGGTGTTCATGCTCAAGATGGCCCAGGGGGCTGAGCCGGTGGGCATTGCCAACATCGCGCCCTATGCCGCGTTCGGAGCGTTCTACTTCCTCGTTTCGGCGATCTGGCTCACCGTTAGCGAAGCGCGAAAGGCCTCGCTACGTGCCGCAGGCTGACGGCACCAAAAAACTCACCGGCACGCCGCAAGACCCAATCTTAGGCTCGAAGAACCCTGTCGATGAACGGCATCGGCTCCGCGCCGGCGGCGAGATCGTCTTCCCGATCGAGGGGCTCGATGATCTGCGCGTGAGGCCGCCGTAAGGAGCAAGCGTGAGCGACCAAGCCACGATTGAGCGCATCTATATCGTCAATGGCGGCATCGCCCAGGTGGAGACGCCGCGATCCATTCTCCCGGCTTCCGCCTCGGCGAGCGATGGCGCTAAGCTGTAACGCCGACCTGCCAAAGCATAGAGACGGCCCCGAAGGGCGTCTTGTCGAAGTGCTCGGGCGTCGCCGCGGCGGCCATGGTCTTTTCGACGAAGGCCGCATTCGCAAAAATCACATCGATCTTGCCCTTTTTCGCGGCGCTCTCATGGAGACAGTCGAGGTCGTCGAGATTGGAGATGTCGGTCTTACGCCGGTGACCTTCTTGCCGATCTTCGCGACAGCGTTGTCGAACTCGCCCTGGCGCCGGCTGGCGATGAACGCTAGACGCCCTGCTCAACGAACCGCTGGGCGGTCGCGAGGCCGCTGCCGCTGCTGCCCACCGTCGACTGGCCGTCATCTACACGCGCCGACTCCGCGGGGACCGTAGCGGCGGCAATACTCTCAGAATCGAGAAGTGGACGATCCCTTGTGACTCAGGCCGCCTTCCTCTCGGCGCCGAAGACGAACATGAGGATTACGCAAGGGGCGTCCGAGCGGTTGTGGAATTCGTGAAAGGCGCCGTTCTGCACGAAGAAGTCGCCCTCTTTGGCTGTGGTCGCGTGCACTTGGCCGTCCTCTCCCGGATAGGCGATATCCACTTCGCCCTTGAGCACCACCGCGAGATCGATGGTGTCGGTCCGGTGCATCGCTCCGCCATGCTCGCTGGGGGTCATACCCCCGCCGGTGCCGAAATCAATCTTGGCCATCAAGATCCCGAGATCCGTCGCGCCCGCCTTCTCCGGGGGAACGACTTGGAGATCGACGCGGACTGAGCCCTTTGGCCCAAAAATCCCAAGCCGCTTGTATTCCCCGAGAACGTGTTCAGGCGTGAGAGGAAGCTGAGGAATCTCGTCGAACCCCCAAATATTCGTGACCCTATCGGCGGTTTCGGTGTCGAGAAGATCGTCCACTTGCATGACGACGCCAGCCTTGCCTTCGGCGCTCACAATTCGTCGCATCTTCATTTTACCCGCCCCCTCAGAGTTGCGACCAGCCGCCGTCGACCGGAATCTCAAGGCCCGTGGTGAAGGTCGCGTCGAAGGCGAGGAAGAGGACGGCCTTCGCGATCTCCTCCGAGGTCCCGAAGCGCTTCATCGGGATCATATCGCTGAACTTCTCCCGGACCTGGGCGGCCATGTTCTTATCAGGAAACACCTTGTCGAGGATTGGCGTGGCGATGGGCCCGGGCGACACGGCGTTGACGCGGATGTCCTGGGGAAGCAGCTCGGTCGCGAGCGTCCGAGCCAAGGAGCGCAGCGCGGCCTTGGCAGCGCCATAGGTGGCTTGCCCAGGCAGTCCCTTGACGTTGGCGACCGAGGTCGTGAGGACGACGGAGCCGCCCCGGTTGATGAGATGCGCGAATTTCTGGACCGCGAAGAACGGCCCTTTGGCGTTGAGATTGAACATCTCGTCGTAGATGGCCTCGGTGACGTTCGCGAGCGGCGCTGGGGTACTGAACCCCGCGTTGACGAAAAGCAGGTCGATGGTCTGGAACTCGGCCTTCACCTGAGCGGCGAGGGCGTCAATATCGGTCAATGATCGCGCGTCGCTCGAAACCACGAGGGCGTCAGTCCCAAGCTCCTGCTTCGCCGAGTCCAGTCCGGCTTGCGAGCGGCCTGTCACCAGAACGCGCGCGCCTCCATCGAGGAGCTTCTTCGCCGTCGCGAGACCCATTCCGCTGGTGCCGCCGAGGATCACCACCTTTTTATCTTGATACCATGCCATTCACATTCTCCTCGGACGCCATTGCGCCTGCGTATTTTTGGACAATTTAGGATGATATTTCTGCGCCGTGGCGGCGGTCAGGTGTTAGGACACCGCCCTCAAAGATGCCGGGTGAGACAGGTCGACGCCGGAGACCTTAACGACGGCCTGCCACGCGGCTTCCTGGCTGGCGCGGTCGTGGAGGTGTGGCTCGCGCTGCAGTTCCATTGGGCCTGAGAACTTCCCCTTGGCCGAGGCGAAGAATTGCCCTGAGACGTTGGTTCCAAACTCCGACGCCTGGATGTAGCGACCGGCCGCAGTCTCCGGCGTCTGATTCATGCCGGGAATGAGGTTCACGATTGGAATCATCAGATACTTCAACAATGGGCCGGCGTTTCGTGCGACATTGGTGGCGTTCGACGCACCGGGCGAGACAGCATAGACGGCCATATCGGACGATAGCCGGCGCGCCAGCGCCTCGGCCCACCAGGCGATCATGAGCTTTGCGTCGGCATACGCAGTGTTAGGCGAGTACTTCACGTTTGGTCCGCTGCGAATGAGAGCTTCAGCAGCCGCGGTTTGGTCGTCCCCGTAGTATTTCGCCGCGAACGCCGGCAGGTCGGTATATTTGAACATAGGCACGCCCCCGCGGGCAGGCTCCGCGCTGGTGATAACAATCCGCGCGTCGGGGCTCAGGAGATCGGCATTGAGCAACCCGACAGCCCGTTCATGATGGCCGATCAGCGGGGCCTGAGAAGCTTCAACGCCCTCCGCAGTAATCACGCGCTTCTTGGTTGGGACCAATCCGGCATTGAGCAGCAGGAAATCAATCGGCCGACCGCGTTTGACCAACTCGGCGACCGCAGACTTGGCGCTGGCGGCCTTGTTCAAATCAAGCTCAAGCGGCGTGAACACCCGTTTCTTGGTCTCATTCGCAAGCTGAGCGGCGGTTTTCTTGGTCTTGTCCAGATTGCGTCCCGTTATTATGACCTCTTGCCATCCCCCGTTGGCGAGCAAGCGAGCTGCGGCATAACCAAGCCCGGACGTAGCGCCGGTGACCAGAGCGGTTGAGTGTCTCATATTGGTTCCGCCGTGAGAGAAGGCCGGATCGTCAGGCCACGAGCCAGCTTGCTATTTTTGGACTGATTACTAATATATTCGGGCGGGACACGTGGTCAAGGATTTTTGGACCAGATGCTAAAGAATTCGAGCAGGGGTCGCGGGCGCCCCCGAACCTTCGACGAGAGCGAGGCACTGGACAAAGCCACGCAGATCTTCTGGTCGAAAAGCTACGACGGTGTAGCGATCGACGATCTCATCGCGGGCATGGGTGTGGGGCGGCAAAGCCTGTATTCCGTCTTCGGAGACAAGCGAACGCTCTTCCTGCGTGTCCTTCGGGCGTATGCTGAGCGGAAGGGTGCAGGCGCAGCGAAGGCGCTCTTCTCGCCACCGGCTCTTCGCGACGCGATCGCCGGCTTCCTGAGGCACGCCGTGGAAGTTGCGACCGAAGAAGGGTCGGTCCGGGGATGCCTGATGGTGTGCGTCGCGCCGCTCGTGGACGACGCTGAAGTCAGGCAGTTTCTGAAGGACGCAGCCGCTGGTGGCGTAGCGCTCGTGGAACGCCGCTTCCGCGACGGGATCAGCGCGGGAGAAATCCCATCTGACTTTCCTGTCGCCACGCGCGCGCGCCAGGTTATCGACCTTGCCCGCGGTCTAACGATGCATGCGCAGTTAGGCGCGCCACGTAAGATGCTCCTGAACGACGCCGAAGAAGCGGCCGAATTGGTGCTCTTGTCGCGGCGTGGAAATGCAACGCCTGAAGGTTGATGCTGGATGCGGTGACTTGATAAGCGCGCCGGAGCACGTCCAAGCCGCACCCAGATTTCGACCAGCTGCTTACATGGGGCTTACATTTTTGATCGCCAGAATGTAAGCGACGAGAAGCGATGGGCCGCCTTGCGGCGGCCCTACCATAACGCTCTGAATTTATTGGGAGAATTTGGAGCGGGCGAAGGGATTCGAACCCTCGACCCCAACCTTGGCAAGGTTGTGCTCTACCCCTGAGCTACACCCGCATCCATCTGCCGTGGCGGTGTGGCGCCGGGCAGGTGCGTGTCTATGCCAAAACGAAATCCGGATTGCAACAGGCTTTCGCGCCCTTTCTCGCCGGGCTGGGGAAAAATCCGCCGGGCGGCAGCGGAGCGTGCCGTGCCGCGCACCCCGCCAATGGCCAGCAAACCCTTTCGCCGGCTCATTCCTTGTGGATCGAGTCGATCCATTTGACGGCGGTGGGTTTTTCCACAGGCTCGATATCGAGGTTCACCACAACGGGCTCCTGGCCCGAGCGCACCAGCACGCATTCCAGCGTTTCGTCCGGCGACGCGTTGATTTCCTGGTGCGGCACATAGGGCGGCACGTAGATGAAATCGCCGGGGCCCGCCTCGGCGGTGAATTCCAGATGGTCGCCCCAGCGCATGCGCGCCTTGCCCTTCACCACGAAGATCACGCTTTCCAGATCGCCATGGTGATGCGCCCCGGTCTTGGCGTCGGGATGGATATGCACCGTGCCGGCCCAGAGCTTCTCGGCCCCGGCGCGGGCCCGGTTGATCGCCGTGGCGCGGTTCATGCCCGGCGTCTGGGCCGTGTTGGGGTCGAGATCGTCGCCGGGGATCACCTTCACGCCGTTGGTGCGCCAGTCGATGCCGGGGGAGGGGATGGGGGCCGCGCCGGTGTCCGGGCCGTGGCTGTGGTCGCCCTGCGTGTGGGGATGATCGTGCGGTCCGCCCATATGCGTCTCCTTCGGATCTGCGACGGGCTTGCTTGCCCGCGTCTTCACAGGAGGCTAGAACGGCGGCAACTTTCCTGCATCCCTTTTCCGGAGCCGGTGGCGCATGGCGTCCTATCAATATGCCTATCACATGCATGGCCTCACCAAGGCCTATCCTGGCGGCAAGAAGGTGCTCGACAACGTGCACCTGTCTTTCTACCCGGACGCCAAGATCGGCGTGCTGGGCGCGAACGGTGCCGGTAAGTCCACCCTGCTGAAGATCATGGCCGGGATGGACAAGGACTTCACCGGCGAGGCCCGCCCGGCGGAAGGCGTGCGCGTGGGTTATCTCGCCCAGGAGCCGCAGCTCGATCCCACCAAGAGCGTGCGCGAGAACGTCATGGACGGCGTGGCGAAGCAGAAGGCGATCCTCGATCGCTATAACGAGCTCGCCATGAATTATTCCGACGAGACGGCGGACGAGATGACCCGCCTGCAGGACGAGATCGAAGGCCAGGGCCTGTGGGATCTCGACAGCAAGGTGGACCAGGCGATGGACGCCCTGCGCGTCCCCTCGGATGACGCCGACGTCGCCAAGCTCTCGGGTGGCGAGCGCCGCCGCGTCGCCCTGTGCCGCCTGTTGCTGGAACAGCCGGAACTGCTCCTGCTCGACGAACCGACCAACCATCTGGACGCGGAAACCACCGCCTGGCTCGAAGGCCATCTGCGCTCTTATCCGGGTGCGATCCTGATCGTCACCCATGACCGCTACTTCCTCGACAATGTCACCGGCTGGATCCTGGAGCTCGATCGCGGCCGCGGCATCCCCTACGAGGGCAATTATTCCTCCTGGCTCGGGCAGAAGCAGAAGCGCCTGACCCAGGAAGGCCGCGAGGACGAGGCGCGCCAGCGCGCGCTCGCCCGCGAGCAGGAATGGATGGGCACTTCGCCCCGTGCCCGCCAGGCCAAGAGCAAGGCGCGTATCCAGCGCTATGAGGAATTGCTGGAGAAGGCCTCCGAGCGCATGCCCTCGGCGACGCAGATCGTCATTCCCGTGGCCGAGCGCCTGGGGCAGAACGTCATCGCCTTCGACCATCTCAACAAGGCGTTCGGCGATCGCCTGCTGATCGACGATCTCTCCTTCAAGCTGCCGCCGGGCGGCATCGTCGGCGTCATCGGGCCCAACGGCGCGGGCAAGACCACGCTGTTCCGCATGATCACCGGCCAGGAGAAGCCCGACAGCGGCTCGATCACCATCGGTGAATCGGTGAAGCTCGGCTATGTGGACCAGAGCCGTGACGCGCTGGACGACAAGAAGACCGTCTGGGAGGAAATCTCCGGCGGCAACGAAGTCATCTATGTCGGCAAGAAGGAAATTCCTTCGCGCGCCTATTGCGCGGCCTTCAATTTCAAGGGCGGCGACCAGCAGAAGAAGGTCGGCATGCTCTCGGGCGGCGAGCGCAACCGCGTGCACCTTGCCCGCACGCTCCAGCGCGGCGGCAATGTGCTGCTGCTCGACGAACCGACCAACGATCTGGACGTGGAAACCCTGCGCGCCCTGGAAGAGGCGCTGGAAGATTATGCCGGCTGCGCCGTCATCATCTCGCATGATCGCTTCTTCCTGGATCGCATCGCCACCCACATGCTGGCCTTCGAGGGCGACAGCCATGTGGAATGGTTCGAGGGCAATTTCGCGGACTATGAGGAAGACAAGAAGCGGCGCCTCGGCATCGATTCCATCATTCCCAAGCGCATCCACTACAAGAAGTTCGGCCGCTGATCGAAAGGCGGGCGGTCCGCCGCCCGCCTTTCTGCTTTGAAACGCGGAGTGCTGCCATGGCCGAGGACTGGAACGCCCGCCAATATCTCAAGTTCGAGGACGAGCGCACCCGCCCCGCGCGGGATCTGCTGTCCCACGTGCCGCTCGCAGAGGCGCAATTCGCCGTCGATCTCGGCTGTGGGCCGGGCAATTCCACCGAGCTGGTGGCGCAACGCTTTCCCGGCGCCGATGTGCTCGGCATCGACACCTCGCCGGCCATGCTGGAGGCCGCCCGCAAGCGCCTGCCCGGCGCGCGCTTCGAGGCAGGCGATGCCTCCACCTTCACGCTCGATCGGCCGGCGGACCTGATCTTCGCCAATGCGGTGCTGCAATGGGTGCCGCACCACGCGGCGCTGTTTCCGCGCCTCTTGTCCCTGCTGGCGCCCGGCGGGGTGCTGGCGGTGCAGATGCCGGACAATCTCGACCAGCCCTCCCATGTCGCCATGCGCGAGACCGCGCAGGATGGCCCGTGGGCGGAAAAGCTGGCGGATGCGGTGGGCGCGCGCACCGAGCTGCCTTCAGCGGGCGAGTATTATAATCTCCTGATCGCAGGAGCCGCTCAGGTCGATATCTGGCGCACCACTTATTATCACCCGCTGGACGGGCACGGCGCGATCGTGGAATGGCTGAAGTCCACGGGCCTGCGTCCGTTTCTCGACCCGCTGGACGCGGCGGAGCGGATGGAATTTATCGCCGCCTATCAGGCGCGCCTCGCGGCCGCTTATCCGCTGCGGGCGGACGGCAAGGCCTTGCTTGCCTTCCCGCGCCTGTTCCTCGTCGCCCGGCGCTGACGCAAGGTCGCGCCCGCGCCGCAAACGCTCTCTAGGCTTTGCCCATCAATCCTTGAATGGAAAACGTCATGTCCGCGCCCCAGAATGAGCCGCTCACCGATTCCGTCACCTTGCCCAGCGGCGATGTCGTGATGACGCTGGACCGCTCGGTGGCGGTGGTTCTGCTGGATCTGATCTCCCGCATCACGTCCGATCCGGCGGAACAGGACGCGCGGGACGACCTGGAGCACCCGGCCGAGCTGGCTGCGCTCTATGCGGTGCGGGGCGTGCTGGAAAATGCCTTGGGCGAGCCGCTCGCGGACAATTACGAGCAGCAGATCGAGGAAGCGCGCACCGCCGTGATCACGCGCCTCGAAGCCAACGCCTAAGGGCGCCCCCCTTTATGGCTGAACGCCGCTTCAGCAGATGACCGTCATGCACGGGCTTGTCCCGTGCATCCACGCGGCTCCGCCGGGACCCGCGTTTCAAATCCAGGCGCGAACGGCCCGGCGTGATGGCCGGGACGAGCCCGGCCATCACGCGCTGTAGAGAAAGATGTTCGCGTGCAGCCGGATCGCAGCTGCCGTTCCATCCGTCCTAAAATTCACCAGCTCGGAAGCACGGCGCCCTTGAAGGTGGTGAGGATGAAGTCCTTCACCTCCGGCGAGCGATAGCTTTCCACCAGGATCTTCACGAACGGCTTGTCCTTGTCTTGCGTGCGCACGGCGATGACATTGACATAAGGCCCCTTCGGGTCTTCCCGCAGGATCGGGTCCTTCACCGGGTCGAGGCCGGCTTCCTTGGCATAATTGGTGTTGATGCCGGCCGCATCCACGTCGGGAAGCGAGCGCGGCAGCTGGGCGGCGTCGATCTCGACGATCTTGAATTTCTTCTTGTTTTCAATGATATCCGCCACGCTCGGCTTGAAGCCGACGCCGTCGCGCAGCTTGATATAGCCCTTGTCCGCGAGCAGCAGCAGCACCCGCCCGCCATTGGTGGGGTCGTTGGGAATGGCGATGGTCGCGCCCCCCGGCAGATCGTCCAGGCTCTTGAATTTCTTGGAATAAATGCCGATCGGGAAATTCACCGTCTGCCCCACCGAGACGATCTTATAGCCGCGATCGGCAACCTGATTGTCGAGATAGGGCTGGTGCTGGAACGAATTCGCCTGGATCTCGCCGGAATCGAGCGCGGTGTTCGGCACCACATAGTCGGAAAATTCGACGATCTTGATGTCCAGGCCCTGCTTGGCGGCGATGGGCTTCACCGCTTCCAGGATCTGGGCGTGGGGACCGGGGGTGACGCCCACCGAAATGGTCTCGGCGAAGGCCGGAGCGTTCGTCAGGACGAACGAGAGGGTGAGCGCGGTCGCGAGCGCGCGGAAGCGAACTTTCATTTTCGGATCTCCTTTAAGGAACGGGTCAGTCGCGCCGGTTGCGCTTGTCGAGGCGGCGGGCCAGCAGGTCGCCGAAGCTCTGCACCGCCTGCACGAGGAGGATCAGGACGATCACCACGGCGGCCATCACGTCGGGCATGAAGCGCTGGTAGCCGAAGCGGATGCCGAGATCGCCGAGGCCGCCGCCGCCCACCGCGCCCACCATGGCGGAATAGCCGAGCAGACTCACCACCGCGAGGGTGAGCGCGAGGGTGATGGCCGGGAGCGCCTCGGGCAGCAGCACCTTGGCGACGATCTGGAGCGGGCTCGCCCCCATGGCGCGGGCGGCTTCCACCAGGCCCTGGTCCACCTCGCGGATCGCGGCCTCGATCAGCCGCGCGATGAAGGGCGCCGCCGCCACCGTCAGCGGCACGATGGCCGCATTGGTGCCGATGGAGGTGCCGGCGATCAGCCGGGTGAAGGGAATGATCGCCACCACCAATATGATGAAGGGCGTGGAGCGGGCGGCGTTCACCACCAGTCCGAGCGTGTGGTTCAGCACCGGGGCGGCGAACAATTCGCCGCTGCGGCTGGTGGCCAGGAACACGCCCAAAGGCAGGCCGATGGCGGTGCCGATGAGCCCGGCGACGGCGACCATGTAGAGGGTCTGGCGGGTGGCCTCGATCAGCAGATCGACGATGGCGGGGGGCAGGATTTCAGGAAACATAGCCAAGCACCTCCACGCCGAGACCAAGCCCGGTGACGGCGGCCTTAACGGCCGCCACGGTTGCGATGTCGCCCGGCACCGACACCACGATGACGCCGAACGGTTCGCCCGCGATATCGTCCACCTGGGCCTGGATGATGTTCACATCCACGCCCAGCAGGCGCGCGACGCGCGACAGCACCGGGTCGGTCGCATGGGTGCCGGTGAAGACGAGGCGTAGCACCGCCTGCGCCTCTCCCACGCGGACCGGCTTCAGGCGATCCGCCACCTGGGCCGGCAGCGCGGTGCCGGTGACGGCGGAAATGAACGCCTTGGTGGTCGCATGGCGGGGGTGGGAGAAGATCTCGAACGTGCGGCCTTCTTCCACGATGCGCCCGCCATCCAGCACCGCCACCCGGTTGGCCACCGCCTTGATGACCGCCATCTCGTGGGTGATCAAAAGCACGGTGAGCTTGAGTTCGGCATTCACCTTGCGCAGCAAGGCGAGGATCTGGTTCGTGGTCTCCGGATCGAGGGCGGAGGTGGCTTCGTCGGAAAGCAGGACGCGCGGGCGCGTGGCGAGCGCGCGGGCGATGCCGACGCGCTGCTTCTGCCCGCCGGAAAGTTCGGCCGGATAGCGGTCGCGCTTGTCGGCAAGGCCCACCAGATCGAGCAGCGGTTCAACCCGCGCCTTGATTTCGCGACGCGAGACGCCGGCGATCTCCAGCGGCAGGGCCACGTTCTCATAAGCGGTGCGGCGGGACAGCAGGTTGAAATGCTGGAAGATCATGCCGATGGAGCGGCGCGCGGCGCGAAGGCCGGTCTCCGACAAGGCGGTGATGTCGGTGCCGTCCACCACGACACGCCCGGAGCTCGGCCGCTCCAGCCCGTTCACCAGGCGGATGAGGGTGGACTTGCCCGCGCCCGAGCGGCCGATGACGCCGACGATAGCCCCTTCGGGCACGGAAAGGGTCACATCCTCCAAGGCCGCCACCAGCGGCGTGCCCGCGCGGGCGGCATAGGTTTTCCCCACATGGGCAAATTCGATGACGGCGCGGCTGGCGGGGGCGGGTTCGAAGGGGTTCTGCACGGGCGCGGGCCTTCCCGAAGGGTCGGCTTCCTGTGCCGATGCGGCGACAATAGGCAGGATGGCGGTCACGATCATCTCCGGCTTTCGTCGGCATGGAACGCGAACGCGCGTTCGTCCTGGCGGTCCATCTCAGGGCGCAGGCAACCGACGGCTGGAAGGGAATTTCGGGCGGCAAAAGACGCGGCGCTTCAATCAGGCCGCAATCACATTCGCATACACAGGCAGCGCATCATGGCCGCACCCATCGTTGATGTTTCCCGTGTCGATACATCGTTCGTTTTGGCGAACAAGTCAAGCCGCCTGAAATGAATGTGAAATAGATTTTCGGGCCGCGCCGCGCGGGGGCCGTTCCGCCATCCGATGGCCGGGCGCGCGCCGCGGGGGCGGGGCGCCCGGCGTTGTCAAAGCGCGGGGGCGACCACATATTGAGCGTCGCGGCGACCATGTGAGGTTCGTTGCGCCCACGAGTTTTGAGATCATGTCGTCTGCGGAACCCATTCATCTGAGCGAGAAGCAGTTTGCTCAGATCGCCCGCGCGCTGGCAGAACCACGCCGCTACCAGATGCTGAAGGAGATCGGTGCCGCCGGGGCGCAACTCGCCTGCACTGCGTTGGCGGAGTGCCATTCCGTGAGCGCCGCGACCATTTCCCACCATCTCAAAGAGCTTGAGACCGCTGGCCTCGTGGATATCGTGCGCGAGGGCAAATTCGCCAAGCTCATCCTGCGCCGCGACGTGCTGAGCGCCTATCTCGAGCAGCTTTCCCGGATCTGACTCCGCCCGCGCGGACCTTTATGCCTCCATGCGCGCCCGTCCCGAAAACTTCGGGCACCGCCCGGCGCGATGACCCCTTGCAACCGCAGCCGGCCTTCCCATCTACGCCGCACATCAATTAGATATTTATCTAATTATCGAATCGTTCCGGTTAGGAGAGATGAGATGGGCAAGCTTTCAGGCAAGGTCGCGGTGGTCACCGGGGCCTCCAAGGGAATCGGCGCGGCCATCGCGAAAAGCCTCGCGGCCGAAGGGGCCTCGGTGGCGGTGAATTACGCGTCCAGCAAGGAGGGCGCTGACCGCGTGGTGGCGGAAATCACCGCCGCCGGCGGCAAGGCGGTCGCGGTGCAGGGCGATGTGGCGAAGGCCGCCGACGTGGCGCGCCTGTTCGCGGAAACGAAGGCCGCGTTCGGCGGGCTGGACATTCTCGTGAACAATGCCGGGGTCTACACGTTCGCGTCGATCGAAGAGGTGAACGAGGAGCACTTCCACCGCCAGTTCGATACCAATGTGCTCGGCCTGCTGCTGGCCACCCGGGAGGCGGTCAAGCTGTTCCCCGCAGAGGGCGGCAGCATCGTCAATATTTCCTCGGCGGCGACCGCGCTCTCGCTGCCGACCGCTTCGGTCTACACCGCCACCAAGGCGGCCGTGGAATCCATCACCCGCACGCTCGCCAATGAGCTGGGGCCGAGGAACATCCGCGTCAACGCCATCAGCCCCGGCGGCGTGGATACCGAAGGCACGCGTGCCATCGGCATGATCGGCAGCGACATGGAAAAGCAGTTCATCGCCAAGACCCCGCTCGGGCGCGGCGGCCAGCCGCAGGATATAGCGAGCGTGGCGGCCTTCCTCGTCTCGGTCGATGCCGGCTGGCTCACCGGCGAGATCCTCTTCGCTTCGGGCGGCCTGCGCTGAGCGCAGGCGTCCCGGCGCAGGCGCGCTCCGGCCGTTTTCCCCTTCCGGCCGGGGCGCGCGATGTCATTCGGCCGCGCGGGGGAAGGGCAGGTGCTTCTGCCCATCCTGCGCGTCCGGCCGGTGGGCATCCGGGCCGTGAGCATCGTGCTCATGCCCGGGATGCTCGTCCTTCTTGCCGACGAAGCGGCCGAACAGCCGGCCCATAACGTGGCTGAAATCGTCCATCACCGAGAACACCGCCGGCACGAACACCAGCGACAGCACGGTGGAGGCGATGAGCCCGCCGATCACCGCGATCGCCATGGGCGCGCGGAACGAGCCGCCTTCGCCCAGCGCCAGCGCGGACGGCAGCATGCCCGCCGCCATGGCGATGGTGGTCATGACGATGGGCTGCGCGCGCTTGCGGCCGGATTCAAGCAGCGCAGTGGTGCGATCCATGCCCTTGGCCATGGATTCGATGGCGAAATCCACCAGCAGAATGGCGTTCTTGGTCACGATGCCCATCAGCATCAGGAACCCGATCACCACCGGCAGCGAGATGGAATTGCCCGTCAGCAGCAAGGCGATGAACGCCCCGCCCACGGAGAGCGGCAACGCCACCAGGATGGTGATGGGCTGCAGCACATCCTGGAACAGCAGCACCAGCACCGCGAGCACCAACATCACGCCGGCGGCGATGGCGAGCGCGAAGCCGGAGAACACCTCGCCCATGATCTCGGCATCGCCGGATTCCTTGAGCGTGACGCCACGCGGCAGGTTCTTCGCGGCCGGCAGCGCGCGCACCGCCTCGATCGCGGCACCGAGCGGGGTTTCCCCCACCAGATCCGCTTCAACGGCCACCCGGCGCGCGCGATCATAGCGGTCGAGCGATGTCGGGCCCTTGCCGAAGCTCACGTCCGCCACCGAGGACAGCGGCACCGAGACGCCGGGCTTGGAGGTCGGCACCTTGAGCGCATCGAAGGTGGCGAGCTTGGCGCGCGCCTTCTCGTCCATCTGCACGCGGATGTCGATCTGGCGGTCCTTGGCAGAGAATTTGGCGAGGTTCGCCGCGATGTCGCCGATGGTGGCGATGCGCACCGTCTCGGCGATGGTATCCACCGAGACGCCGAGCTGCGCCGCCTGGTCCAGCTTCGGCACGATGCGGATTTCCGGCCGGTCGAGCGCGGCGCTAGACACCACGTTGGCGAGGGTCGGCACGTGGTCGCGCACCTCCTTCTCCAGCTTCAGCGCCGCCTGTTCCACCGCCTCGCCGTCATTGCCGGAGAGGATCATGGAGAAGCCGCGCTGCGCCGCCTGCCCGTTGGGGCTCCAGGTGAAGCGCATGTCGGGCAGCGCCGCCAGCTCGTCGTGCAGGCGGGTTTCGAAGGTCTTCTGGTCGACGCTGCGTTCGGCGCGCGGCTTCAGGTTCACGACGATCTGCGCCTTGCGCACCTCGCTCGCCATCATCGCCATGCCGCCCTGTCCGCCGGTGCCGGCGGTGGCATAGACGCTCGCCACTTCCGGCTGCTTCAGCAGGTCCGCCGTGATCTGGTCCGATACCGCCTGGGTTTCCGCGAGCGTGGTGCCCGGCGGCATCTCGATGGAGAGCATGGAGCGCGAGATGTCGTTGGTGGGCAGGAAGCCCGAGGGCAGCAGCGTGGACAGGAAGATGGTGCCGGCGAACACGGCGAACCCCATCGCAATGGTCGCGAAGCGATGGCGCACGGACCAGCCCAGCAGGCGCACATAATGGCGCATGATGAAGCCGTCGCCGGTTTCCCGGTGGCCGTGGTCGCGCAGGAAATAGGCCGCCATCAGGGGCGTGATGAGCCGCGCCACCGCGAGCGAGAACAGCACCGCCACAGCAACCGTGATGCCGAATTGCTTGAAATATTGCCCGGCGATGCCGCCCATGAAGGACACCGGCACGAACACGGCGGCGATGGTGAGCGTGGTCGCCACCACCGCGAGGCCGATTTCGTCCGCCGCCTCGATGGCCGCGCGATAGGGGGATTTCCCCTGTCGCATGTGGCGCACGATGTTCTCGATCTCGACGATGGCATCGTCCACCAGGATGCCGGTGACCAGCGTGATGGCGAGCAGGCTCACCGCGTTCAGCGAGAAGCCGAGCGCGTCCATCACCCAGAAGGTGGGCAGGATGGACAGCGGGATGGCGAGCGTGGTGATGAGGGTCGCGCGCCAGTCGCGCAGGAACAGCAGCACCACCACCACCGCGAGGATCGCGCCTTCGATCAGCGTATGCATGGCGGATTGGTAGTCCGCCTTGGTGTAGCGCACGGTGGTGTCGATCATGGTGATGGACACGTCCGGATGCGCCGCGAGCAGCTTTTGCACCTCCGCTTCGGTGCGGTCATAGACCACAACGTCGGAGAAGCCCTTGGCGCGATAGACGCCGAAGGCCACCACGGGGCGCCCGTCGAGCCGCGCGAACACGCGCTGCTCCGCCGCCCCGTCGGTCACCGTGCCGAGATCCTTCAGCCGCACGTAGCGCCCGTTGGAGAGCACGATGCGGGTCTCGGCGAGATCGTCCACGCTCGCGGCGCCGGCCAGCGTGCGAATCGACTGCTCCTGCGTGCCGACTTCCCCGCGCCCGCCCGAGACGTCCAAATTGGTGGCGCGCAGCTGGCGCGAGACCTCAGCCGCCGTGATGCCGAGCGACATCAGCCGGTCGGGATCGAGCGCAACCCGGATCTCACGATCCACGCCGCCTTCGCGCTTCACCTGGGCGACGCCGCGAATGCCCTGGAGCGTGCGAGCCACCGTGTCGTCCACGAACCAGGAGAGTTCCTCCGCATTCATGGTGGGCGAGGCGACCGCATAGGTCACGATGGGCAGGCCCTCGATGTCCACCCGCTGGATCAGCGGCTCCTCGATGGCCTGGGGCAGTTCGGTGCGGATCTTGGTGATGGCGTCGCGCGTGTCGTTCACCGCCCGGTCCACCGCCGTTTCCAGATGGAATTCGATGGTGGTGACGGAGGAGCCCTCCGACAGCGAGGAGGTGATGTGCTTCACCCCGGCCACGCCGGCGACGGCGTTCTCCACCTTCTTGGTGATCTGCGTCTCCAGCTCGCTTGGCGCGGCGCCGGGCTGGGAGATGGAGACCATGACGATGGGCACGTCGATGTTCGGCATCTGCGTCACCGGCAGCGAGCGGAAATGCACGATGCCGAGCGCGGTCAAGACCACGAACAGGACCAGGGAGGGGATGGGCTTGCGGATCGCCCAGGCGGAAATATTGAGGGCCATGGCGCTTATTTCGCTCCCGCGGTGCGGTCCGCCTCGACAGCGGTGACGCGGTCGCCCTCACGCAGGAAGCCGCCCGCGCGCACGACCACCAGATCCCCCGCACCGACGCCGGAGACGAGTTCGATGCGGCCTTCGCCCTTCAGGCCCGGCTCGACGCGGCGCTCGGCCACGACCCCGTCCTTCACCACCAGCACATAGGCGCCCTTGGCGTCGAACATGACGGCGGACTGAGGCACGGCAAGCCCCTCGCGGCGGGCGATCTCGATCACGCCGCGGCCATAGGTGCCGGGACGCAGGCGGTCGTCGTCGCCAAGCGCGATTTCCACTTTGCCGAGCCGGGTGGATTTGTCGAGCTGGGCGGAGATGAGGCGCACCGTGCCGGCGAGCGGCGCGGAGAAGCCGGCCGGCGTGACGGCGACGCTCTGCCCGACCTGCATGCGCGGCATGGCCGCTTCCGGGACCTCGGCATCAAGGTCGATGGCGCCGTCGCGGGCGATGCGAAACAGCGGCTCCGACTTGGTGGACAAGACGATGGCGCCGATGCGGGCGTCGCGCGCCAGCACCACGCCGGCGGCGGGAGCCTTCACCTCGGTGCGGGTGAGCTTCAGCGCGATCTCGGAGCGCTGCGCTTCCACGAGGCCGGCATCGGCCTCGCTCGCGGCGAGGGCTTCCCGGGTGGCGGCGACCTGGGCGCTCGCCACCTTCACCGCGCGCTCGCGCTCGTCCAGGGTCTCCTGCGAGACAACGCCGGTCTTGCGCAGTTGGCGCGAACGCTCCACCGCCGAGGTGGCTTCCGCCTCCTGCGCCAGCATCTGGTCGAGATTGGCGCGCTGCTGCGCGATGGCGGCCTTGGCCTTGGCGCGGTTGGCGGTGTTCTGGGCGAGCTGGGTTTCCAGCACCTCGCGATTGAGCCGCGCCAGCACCTGGCCCTGCTTCACCTTATCGCCCACCTCGGCGAGGATCTCGGTGAGGCGATAGCCCTCGATCTCCGGGCCCACCTGGATTTCCTCGCGCGCGATCAGCGAGCCCGTCACCAGAAGCGTTTCCACCATCTCGCGCTTCTCGGGGTGGGTGACGCTGACGGTGAGCCCCTTCACCGCCTCGGCGGCCGGCGCCTCCGCGAGCGCGGGGGGAATGAACTGGGGTGCCGCGAGCGCGCCGGCGAACAGCGCCCCCAGAAGCAGGCGGTGCGGCAGCGCTTGGCGCCTTGAGAGATTCAGCGGGGCACTGCGGGCGAGGCGGGGCATGGGTTGGTCGGTCTTTCTGTGTCCAGGCGCGGGCGTGTCGGCGATCCGGGGCGTCTGCGCCGGCGCATGACGATAGGGAAAATGCGGCAAGCTGATGCTCATGGCGGGGAGGATTTTGTTTCCGGCGACAGCATGCGCCGCACCAGGGTGGCGAAGGCGGGCAGGCGATCCGGCAGATTCCATTGCGGATGCAGCTGATTGTGGAGGATCATCCCGTCCCCCATCACCTTCAGCAGCATCACCAGCGTATCGGGATCTATGTGCGGGTCGATTTCGCCCCGCGCCGCGCCCGAGACCAGCGCCGCGCGCAGCAGGACGTGGCTTTCCTGCTCCACCGGCTCAAGCGCCTCGCGCAGCTTCTCGTTGCGGATCGCCTCGGCCATGATTTCCGGGCCGAGCTTGGCGCAGTCGATGCTGTCCTTGGAGAGCAGGGTGGCGATGCATTCGGTCAGCCCGTCGATCAGGCTCGGCGCCTGGTCGAGGAATTCGAACAGCTTGGCCCGCTCCGCGCTCTCGCCCTCGACGATCGCGCCGATGATGGATTCCTTCGAGGGAAAATAGCGATAGAGCGCGCCCGGGCTCATGCCCGCCTCGGCGCAGATCTTCTGCATGGAGGTGCCGTGAAAGCCATCGCGGGCAAAGCATTGCACGGCGGCGGTGAGGATGCGCTTTTGCTGCTCGGAGCGGTGATCGAGCACGGAAACATCGGGGGCGCCCAGGGCCATGGAACCTCAGGGTGTGAGAATGAATATTCGCTCTCAGCATGGCCACAGCCGCGCTCCGGGTCAAGAGCGAATATTCGTTCTCGTTGTTTCGCCTGGAAAATCCGTCTCCTGGTCCCGGCCGCTCCGGTACGAGAAAGGGGCGGAAAAGGCCTCTGGCGCGGGGCGCGGGTTGCCGGGCCGGCCGGGAACGGATCATATGAGATCCAAGGCGCGGCGGATTCGCGGGTGCGCGCGGCGTGTCCTGTTCGGCAGGTGGCGGCGCTCGTCGCGGCCGTTGCCGTACCCGGGACTTTGCGCGCGCGCGGCGGTCGACGCCCACGCGGCGGCCCGGCGTTCGCGAGAGCGGGCGGCGTGTGGCGGAGCGCCATAAGCTCGGGGGAGCGAAGTGGGGGGAGTGAAGATGCGCGTGCCGCTGGAGCGTTTTCGAGCGAACAGGACGTCCATTCGCGCGAAGAAAAGAGGCAGGTTCGATCCGCGAGACGGCTTCTCCCATTCCGCGAAAGCCGGGGCCGCTTCCATTTTCTCCGCGCTGTTGCTGGCGACCCTGCTCACCGGCCCGGCCCGCGCGCAGGACAATGCGGTCTCCGCGCCCGGCTGGCAGCCGACGCCCTGGGCGGACAGCGTGTTCCTGGAAAGCCAATTGTTCTTCAGCCTCAACACGCCCGACGGACGGGGGGTGAGTGAGCAGCAATGGGTGCAGTTCGTCGCCGAAGTCGTCGCGCCGCGCTTTCCCGGGGGGCTGACAGTGCTGGAGGCGCAGGGCCTGGTCGCCGCACACCCGCCTTCGCCCGCGCCGGCCGCTTCGGGCGGGGCAACGACCGCCGCTCCTCCCGCCAGCGCAGCGCCCGCTTCCCCAGCACCTCCTGCGGGCAAGGGCACGCCGGCCGGCAACGGCACGGCCGGAAGCCCTGGCGCGTCCGCGAGCGGCGCCGCGACCGCCGGCACGGCCTCCACCGCTTCGGCCGCGCCGGATCCGGCGCCCGGTGCCGCTCTCTCGGCCGCCGCCGCGCTGGCGCTCTCGCGGCCCGGCACGCGCCTTTTGCTGATCGTCCATCCCAACACGCCCGATGCCAGCGCCAAGCTGGGCGAGATCAAGGCCGCCTATATCCAGCGCTTCGGGCAGCGCCGCGTGTTCCACGTGGATTTCCCGGTGCGGGTCATTCCATAGTCGGTAGGCGCAAAGCCCTTGAGGCGCGGGGCGGCGCACCCTACGTGAGGGGGGACATTCCTTCTCCCCCGCGAGGCCCTTCATGTTCGCCGCCGCCTTCACCGCATTCGGGCAGGTGTTCTCGCCGCTCCTGCGCGGCGTTCTGTTCAGATCGGTGCTGCTGGCGCTGGGGGTGCTGGCCGTTCTGGCGATCGGCCTGTTCGCGGCGGTGGAATACCTGACCGAGCTGCCCTATCCCTGGCTGGATACCACCCTCGCCATCGTCACCGGCCTCGGCCTCGTGTTCGGCATTGCCTATCTCGTGCCGGCGGCGTCCTCGCTGGTGGCCGGCCTGTTCGTGGACGAGGTGGCGGAGAAGGTGGAGCGGGCGAGCTATCCCAACGATCCGCTGGGCACGCCCCAGCCGCTCGCGACCTCGCTTTATTATTCGGCGCGCTTCTTCGTGCTGGTGCTGGCGGTCAACATTCTGGCGCTGCTGCTGCTGCTGGTGCCGGGCGTCAATCTCATCGCCTTCTTCCTGGCCAATGCCTATCTGCTCAGCCGGGAATATTTCGAGATGGCGGCGATGCGCTTTTCCTCACCCGCCCAGGCGCGCGCGCTGCGCCAGGCGAACGCCACCAGCATCTTCATCGCCGGCCTGCTGATGACGCCGCTGCTGATGGTGCCGATCCTCAACCTGATCATGCCGGTGTTCGGCACCGCCTTCATGGTGCACCTCCACAAGCGGCTGAAGCCGGTGCCGACCCACCGCCTGATCGAGGCTTAGGACCGATCTCCATTCATGGCTTGACGCCGTTCAGGAGAGATCGTCCTGCACGGGCGTGTCCCGTGCATCCACGCGGCACCGCTGGCACCGGCTCTTCAAGGCTTGCACGTCCGGCCTGGCGTGGATGGCCGGGACGAGCCCGGCCATGACGAGCGGAAGAAAGACAGTCACGCGCACCCGACGTCAGGCGCCGCGACGCGGCACCGCGCCGCTGAATGTTGATCGGTCCTAGGACCGATCAATCCTCCCCATCGCCGAGGTCTGGATGCCTGGCAGAGCCGCGATGCGGGCGGCAATGAAATCCATGAGCAGCCGAACGCGCGCAATTCCCGCGCGTTCCGGTACGATCAACATATTCAGCGGGACACCGGGCAATCGATAGTCGGGCAGGATCGCCTCCAGTTGGCCTTCCGCGAGCAGATCGTCGATCAACCAGCGGTGGGCGGCGGCGATGCCGCGTCCGGCGACAAGCGCCTCGCGGACCGCAAGGCCATGGTTCACCCGAAACCGCCCCGTGACCGGCACGGCATGGTCCACGCCGTCCGCGCCCCGAAGAACGAGGGTTTCGCTGCCCATCACGTTCGACATGCGGATGTTCTCATGGGCAGAGAGATCCTGGGGGCAAGCGGGTTTGCCATGCTCTGCCAGATAGGCGGGCGAGGCCACCAGAATGCGCTGACTTTCGCCGAGCGCGCGCAATTTCAGAGTGCTGTCGATGAGCGGGGCGAGGCGCACCGCGATGTCGACGCCTTCGCGGACAAGATCGATGCGCGCATCAGTCAGATCGAGGTCGACGCTGATGTGAGGATAGAGGTCCTGGAACGCGAAGATCATCTTGGTGACGTGCAAAATGCCGAACCCGGCGGTGCAGGAGATCCGGATCGTCCCCGCCGCCGCCCCCTGGGTGGCGCGTGCTTCATCGCCCGCCTGCTCGACGAGACGCAGGATTTGGAGGGCATTGGCGTAATAGCGGCTGCCTTCGTCCGTCACCGTCACGCGCCGTGTGGTGCGGCTCAGCAGGGGGACGCCGACGGCGTCCTCCAGTTCCTGCAATTGCCGGGTGATCGTGGATTGGCCGACCCCCAGCTCCCGCGCCACCGCAGACAGGCTGCCGCGGTCGGCGACCCGGACAAAGGTGCGCAGGCGTTCGAGCGTGACGCCTGACTTATCCATTAAACGGAACAATCATATCCATTTACTTCATATAGTGGATCGGTTGTCTTCAAGCTAGATGTGAATCCGTCTCACCATCGGATCACTGATCATGAATGTTTTGCTCGTCTTTGCTCATCCCGAACCGGGTTCGCTGAACGGAGCGCTCCGCGATGTGGCGGTCAGCACACTCGTCGCTGAAGGCCATGAGGTGCAGGTCAGCGATCTGTATGCTGCGGGGTGGAAGGCGGAAGTGGACCGGGCCGACTTTCCGCTTCTGCCGCCCGATGCCCGCCTTCAGCCAGCGGCGGCGTCCGGCGAAGCCTTCGCCGCGCACGCCCTGACGGACGACGTGCGGGCGGAGCAGGAGAAGCTCCTGTGGGCCGACGTGCTGATCCTTCAGTTTCCGCTCTGGTGGTACAGCATGCCGGCGATCCTCAAGGGCTGGGTTGACCGGGTTTATGCCTATGGTTTCGCTTATGGCGTGGGAGAGCACAGCGACACGCATTGGGGAGACCGGTTCGGCCAAGGGACCTTCGCCGGCAAGCGGGCGATGCTGATCGTGACGACCGGCGGCTGGGAGGAGCATTATTCAGCGCGCGGGGTGAATGGTCCGATCGACGATATTCTGTTCCCCATCAATCATGGCATTCTGTTTTATCCCGGCTTCAACGTGCTTCCGCCGTTCGTTGCCTTCCGCGTGAATCGTCTCGATGCGGCGGGGTTCGAGGACGTTGCGGCGCGCCTGCGCGCGCGGCTGCGGACGTTGGCGACGACCCCGCCCATTCCCTACCGCAAGCAGAATGGCGGGGATTACGCCATTCCTAGCCTTCAGCTTCGTGCCGGCTTGGGAGACCCCGGAGCGAGCGGGTTCGCGCTTCATGTGGATCGCGGCGCTGTCGGCAAGCCTGCGGAATGAGGAGGCGGCTCGCCGGCCGGTTCAGATCGGCTTGTCCGGCCAGCGGCACAGATCATTGATGGGGCAGATCGGGCACTCGGGCAGGCGCGCCTTGCAGATGTAGCGCCCGTGCAGGATCAGCCAATGGTGGGCGTGGCGCTTGAAGCGGTCGGGGATGCGCGCCTCCAGGCCCAGTTCCACCTCCAGCGGGGTGGCGCCGGGCGCAAGGCCGGTGCGGTTGGCGACGCGGAACAGGTGCGTGTCCACCGCGATGGTCGGCAGGCCGAAGGCGATGTTCAGCACCACGTTCGCGGTCTTACGGCCGACGCCGGGCAAAGCTTCGAGCGCCGCGCGATCCACCGGCACCGCGCCACCATGGCGCTCCAGCAGCAGGCGGGAGAGTTCGGCCACGTTCCTGGCCTTGCCGCGAAACAGGCCAAGCGTGCGGATATGCCCGGCAATGCCTTCTTCGCCGAGCGCGACCATGGCGGCGGGCGTGGGGGCGGCGGCGAACAGGCCCTTGGTGGCCTTGTTCACGCCCACATCGGTGGCCTGGGCGGAAAGCACCACCGCCACCAGCAAGGTGAAGGGATCGACATAATCCAGTTCGCCCTTGGGCTCGGGATCGCGCAGTTCGAACCGCGTGAAGGCCTCGACGATCTCGGCATCGCTCCAGGGCGCGAGGGTGCGCCCGTGCGCGGCGGCGGCGGCATTGGCGACCGCGCGGCGGCGCGCGGGAACGACGCCCGCCGCCGCTTCGCCCTTCAAGCGTAAGGCGGGGGAAGCGGGGAGAATGGGCTTGGCGCCGGCCTTCCCGGCCCTCCCGGCCTTCGCGGCCTTCCCGGGCTTCGCGTCCGTCTTGGCCTTCGCGTCCGTCTTGGGTGTCGCTGCCGTGGGAGGTGTCGCTGCCTTGGGGGGCGGCGCGATCCTGGCGGGTGCCGCGGGCTTGACGCCGGCCCTGGCCGGCTTGGCGGGGGTCGCGGCAAGTTGAGAGCCGGCTGGGGGAGTTGTGGTTTTTCGCGCCATTTTGTCCCTATAATCCCAGCCATGACGAAGGCCAATGACCTGCCTTTCCCCGACGATGGGGAGCCGACGGTGTTCGCCGCCACCATGGCGCCGCACCGTTCGCTGTCGCAGCGCGGCTTTCTGCTGCTGATGCTGGGCGTCGGCTCCATCAGCTTTTCATGCGGCGTCCTGTTCCTGGCCATGGGCGCCTGGCCGGTGTTCGGCTTCTTTGGGCTCGACGTGGCGCTGGTGTATTTCGCCTTCCGCGCCAATTTCCGTTCCGCGGCGGCGCGCGAATATATTCGTGTGACACCGAGCCTGATTCAGGTGCGCCACGTGCCGGCCCGGGGCAAGGCGCGCGATTTCCAGATGAACCCCTTTTTCACCCGGCTCTGGCGGCGCGAGGTGGAGGAGTTCGGCACCATCGACATGGCGCTGGTCTCGCGCGGGCATCACACGCCCGTGGGCATCCATCTCGGCCCGGTGCAGAAGGGGGAACTGGCGGATGATCTCAACGCCGCCTTGCTGGAAGTGAAGCGCGGCGTGACCCGCACCGTGTTTTGATCCTGCGGGGAAATCGGGTGGGCGCCCATGACAAAAGCTGGTGAGATGGCCCCTCGATCCTTAGAAGGAGCCACGCCCGTGCTGCTGCACGATTCCCCCACGCTGACGCTGCCCCCGGTGGCTGGCTTTGCTCCCTTGACCCCCGCCAACGAACTGGACATCGCCGCCGCCGATTATGACGTGGTGCGCCACGCCGTCGCCTATGTCACCACCCACATGCGCCAGCAGCCGGAGGTGGAGGAGATCGCCCGCGCCGCCGGCGTCACCAGCCGTGCCTTGACCGATGTGTTCCGCCGCTGGTGCGGCCTCACGCCCAAGGCCTTTCTCCAGGCGGTCACGCTGGATCGCGCCCGCCAGGTGTTGGCGGAGAGCGGCAATGTGCTCGACGCCGCGCTGGAACTGGGGTTGTCCGGCCCCGGCCGGCTGCATGATCTGTTCGTGGTGCACGAGGCCATGTCGCCGGGGGAATGGAAGACCGGCGGGGCCGGGCTCGTGATCCGCTACGGCTTCCACCCCTCGCCGTTCGGCCTCGCTCTGGCCATGGCGACCCCGCGCGGCCTGTGCGGGCTCGCCTTCGCCGATGCGGGCGAAGAGCGCTCGGCCTTCGCAGACATGTCGGCCCGCTGGCCCAATGCGCGCTTCGTGGAGGAGCCGGCGGCGACCTTGCCCTTGGTGCGCTGCATATTCGACCCCGCCGCCTGCCGCGAGGACCAGCCGCTGCGCATCGTCTTCATCGGCACGGATTTCGAGGTGCGGGTGTGGGAAACCCTGCTGCGCATCCCCATGGGCCGGGCGACCACCTATTCCACCATCGCCGACCGGGTGGGCAGCCCGAAGGCGGCGCGGGCGGTGGGCGCGGCGGTCGGCAAGAATCCCATCAGCTTCGTGGTGCCCTGCCATCGCGTGCTGGGCAAGAACGGCGATCTTACGGGCTATCATTGGGGTCTCACCCGCAAGCGCGCCATATTGGGCTGGGAAGCCGGGCGGGTGATGGGATAGGGGGATCGACATTCAGCGGCGAGGTGCCGCGTCGAGGCGCCTGACGTGGGCTGCGCGCGATTGTCTTTCTTTTGCCGGTCGTCATGGCCGGGTGTGTCCCGGCCATCCACGCCGTGCCGAACGTGCAGGCCTTGAAGAGCCGGTGCCAGCGGTGCCGCGTGGATGCACGGGACGAGCCCGTGCATGACGTTTCTCACCTGAAAAGCGTCAAGCCAAGACCGATTCTCGGGCGCTGATCGCCTCAGCCGTGCCGCAGGCCCTCCCGACCTCAGTCCTTCGCCAGCGCGAAGCGCAGCAGGATGGTGCGCTGGATCGGGCTGAAATTGTCGTCGGAGACGAGGGTCAGCAAGGTCTCGCCGGCCGCGTTCACGGTGACCGCGAGGCCCTCCATATTGTCGATCTCATAGCCCATGTCGGCGGTGAACAGGATGTCGCCCTTCAGCACCGCGCCGGGCGCCACATCCTTCAGCTGGAAGCGGCGGATCTGCATGGAAACGCCCGTGGTCACCGCATAATGGCGCTCCAGCAGGAACAGTTCGCCGTCCGGCCCCAGCGCCGCATCGGTGGCGCTGAACACGCCGCTTTTTGGGATCGTAAAGGTGCCCGGCTTCGGCCCGCCGATGATGAAGCCCGGCAGATCGGCGGCATTGGTCACGCCGACTTCGCCGATGCCCAGCAGCGCGCCGGCGAGCGGGCCGGAGGGCACATAGACGAGGCTCTCGAGCCCGAGATTGTCGCGCAGCGCCTTCACCCCCGGCGGCACCGGGATCGGCTTGCCCTTCTTCCCCAGCGGGTCGAGGCCGGGGAAGGACCAGATCTCGTTCACGTCCTCCAGGCCGACGAAGACAGTCTGCGGGCCGATGGCGAGGGATTCCGCATCGCCTCGCTTGGTGTCGGCGAGCGGCGCGCCGGTCTGGTCCAGCATGGCCGCCGCCGTCACGTCGGCAAGGCCGGTCGGCCGGTCGCCCTCGGTGACGAGCCGCCCGCGCAGGAACACGCCGGCATCGGTGACGGCGAGGAAATGCGCGCCGTCGGCATCGAGGCGGAACGCCGATATGCCGCCGAATCCGGGAAAGGGAGAGGTGAGCCGCAGGCCGCCGCGATAGATCAGGGCGCCGAAGCGCGTGTCGTCCTTGCGCGGATGGAAGGTCGCGAGGGGCGTGGCCTGCACCTCGATCGCCACCGGCTCCACCGGCAGGCTGGCGGGCTTGGAAAACGCATGGCCCGCAAGCCCGAACGCCGCGCCGGCGGCGAGGGCCAGGACGGCGAACAGGCCGGTGCGCCGTACGCGCCCCGCCGCGCGATCAGGGTTCATGACAGCCATTCCCCCGCTTCCCCGCGGATCAATGCAGCCGCTTGCGCCCGCTGGTCTTGGCGGGTGCCGGCGGGGTTTCGGAGAACAGCTCCGCCAGCTTCTCCGTCATCACGCCGCCCAGCTCCTCGGCGTCCACGATGGTGACGGCGCGCTTGTAATAGCGCGTCACGTCATGGCCGATGCCGATGGCGATCAGCTCCACCGGCGAGCGGTTCTCCACCTGCCAGATGATGTGGCGCAGATGGCGCTCCAGATAATTGCCGGCATTCACCGAGAGGGTGGAATCATCCACCGGCGCGCCGTCGGAGATCATCATCAGGATCTTGCGCGCCTCGGGGCGGCCGAGCAGGCGCTGGTGCGCCCAATCGAGCGCCTCGCCGTCGATATTCTCCTTCAGCAGGCCCTCGCGCATCATCAGCCCGAGATTGCGCCGCGCCCGGCGCCAGGGCGCGTCGGCGGACTTGTAGACGATGTGGCGCAGGTCGTTGAGGCGGCCGGGATTGGCGGGCTTGCCGCCGGCGAGCCAGGCTTCGCGCGATTGCCCGCCCTTCCAGGCGCGGGTGGTGAAGCCGAGCACCTCCACCTTCACGCCGCAGCGCTCCAGCGTACGGGCGAGGATATCCGCGCAGGTGGCGGCCACCGTGATGGGGCGCCCGCGCATGGAGCCGGAATTGTCGATCAGCAGCGTCACCACCGTGTCGCGGAACTCGGTGTCGCGCTCGCGCTTGAAGGAGAGCGCGGCGCCGGGATCGGTCACCACGCGGGACAGCCGCGCGGGATCGAGGATGCCTTCCTCCAGGTCGAACTCCCAGGCGCGGTTCTGCTGCGCCAGCAGGCGGCGTTGCAGGCGGTTCGCGAGACGCGAGACGACGCCCTGGAGATTGCTCAATTGCTTGTCCAGATAGGAGCGCAGGCGCGTCAGCTCCTCGGTGTCGCACAATTCCTCGGCGTGCACCTCCTCGTCGAACTTGGTGGTGTAGGCGTGATATTCCGGGCCCTTGGTGTCGGCCCCCTGGGGCGTGCGGGGCTGCCAGGGCTCGGCGGCCTCCTCGCTGTCGCCCATGTCGCCGTCGTCGGGGCTTTCAGCCGGCGGGCCGGCCTCGCTCTCCACGGCGCTGTCGGGCAATTCCTCCTGCGCCAGTTCGGCTTCCACCTCGGTCGCGCCCTGCTGGCTGTCGTCCTCGCGGGCATCGCCCTCCTCGCCGCCCTGTTCCTCGCGGCCGGCGGGATTGTCGTCCTCCTCGCTCTCCTTGTCGCTCTCCAGCCCGCTTTCCTCGCCCATTTCCAGCGAGGAGAGCAGTTCGCGCGTGATCTCGCCGAACTTCTTCTGGTCCTCGATGCTCTCGGCGAAGCGGGCGAGGTCGCCCTCCGCGCGGCTCTCGATATAGTCGCGCCAGAGATCGACGATCTTGCGGGCGGCGGGCGGCGGGGCCTGGCCGGTGAGGCGCTCGCGCACCATCAGCGCGACCGCGTCCTCGATCGGCGCGTCGGCGCGCTCGGTGATGTCGGCATAGGGGCCGCGATGATAGCGGTCGTTCAGCATGGCATTGATGTTGCGCTGGACGCCGGTCATGCGATTGCCGCCCAGCGCCTCGACGCGCGCCTGCTCCACCGCCTCGAACACGGCGCGGGCGGTATCGCCGGTGGGCAGCATCTTGCGATGGACCCCCTGGTCGTGACAGGCGAGGCGCAAAGCGAGGGAATCCGCCTGGCCACGCACCACGGCGGCATCCTGGGCGGAGAAGCGGCGCGGCGGCTCGGGCAGGCGCACGCGGTCGGGGCTCAGCGACGGGCGCTCGTTGGCGAAGCTCACGTCGAATTCGCTCACCCCGGCAATCGCCTTGAAGCAGCCGGTCACCGCGCGCTTGAAGGGTTCGGCGGGCGCTTCCTTGGGGGCGGTCTTCACGGTCTTGTTGGAGGGAGGCATCGCCGCTGGCCCTGTTCTTGGCGCGCTGCGCGCCGGTCACGACATGGTGCCGCCGCCAAGGCGGCGGGGAGGGGGCGGCCCGTGCGGGTCTTCTCCCTCCGTCAACCTCCGGGAGGAGGCGCGGCGGGCGTCCGGGGAACGCGCCGCCGCGGAGCGTCAGGCGAGGGCGACGTTGACCGTGCTCTCGGTCAATTCGGTGCCGAAGCAGCGCTGGTACAGCTCCGCCACCAAAGCGCGCTCCAGCTCGTCGCACTTGTTGAGGAAGGTCACGCGCAGGGCGAAGGCGAGATCCTTGAAGATGTCCGCATTCTCGGCCCAGGTGATGACCGTGCGCGGGCTCATGACGGTGGACAGATCGCCGTTGATGAACGCGCTGCGGGTGAGATCCGCGAGGCGCACCATGCGGTTGACCGTGTCGCGTCCCTCGGGGGTCTGATAGTGCTTCGCCTTGGCGAGCACGATCTCGACTTCCTTGTCGTGGGCGAGATAGTTCAGCGTCGTGACGATGGACCAGCGGTCCATCTGGCCCTGGTTGATTTGCTGCGTGCCGTGATAGAGCCCGGTCGTGTCGCCGAGGCCCACCGTGTTGGCGGTGGCGAACAGGCGGAACGAGGGATGCGGGCGGATGACCCGGTTCTGGTCCAGCAGGGTCAAGCGGCCGGAGACTTCCAGCACGCGCTGGATCACGAACATCACGTCCGGGCGGCCGGCGTCATATTCGTCGAACACCAGCGCGATATTGTTCTGCAGCGCCCAGGGCAGGATGCCGTCGCGGAATTCGGTGACCTGGAGGCCGTCCTTCACGACGATCGCATCCTTGCCGATCAGGTCGATACGGCTGATGTGGCTGTCGAGATTGATGCGGATGCAGGGCCAGTTGAGGCGCGCGGCCACCTGCTCGATATGGGTGGATTTGCCGGTGCCGTGATAGCCGGTCACCATCACGCGCCGGTTGTGCGCGAAGCCGGCGAGGATGGCCAGGGTGGTCGGCCGGTCGAACAGATAGTCAGGGTCGAGATCCGGAACATGACTTTCGGCCTCGGAAAAGGCCGGCACTTCCATGTCGATGTCGATGCCGAACACCTGGCGCACCGACACCTTCATGTCCGGGGTCGGGGCAATGGTCTCGGTGCCGCTCATAACGCCTCCGTATGCGCTTGTAGGTTTGCGCGCGTCGTCTTGCTTGTTGATCCGTGCGGCACCTTAAAGGGTTTTCCGCTGCTGCAAAAATTCTCTTGGCGGGGCGTCTCGTCGCGGCCGCCGTTCCGTGTGTTCAACAAAAACCGGCCTGTTTCAAGGTGTTGTAAGCCTGGATCACGCTGCGCAAGCGGTCCTCGGCCGAACGGTCGCCGCCGTTCACGTCGGGATGGTGGCGCTTCACCAATTCCTTGAAGCGCGCCTTGATCTCGACGCCGGTGGCGGAGATCTCAAGGCCGAGCACTTCCAGCGCTTGGCGCTCCAGCGTGCGCACCATGCGGCCTTCCGGCTGCGGCGGCTCGAAGCCGGCGGTGCCGCCCATCTCATGGGTGAAGCCGAACGGGTCGCGATGGGCGCCCGCGGTGGCGGGGTCGGCGCCGCGCGTTCCCATTTTCCAGGTGGGGCGATGGCCGGTGATGGCGTCCTTCTGATAGGCGAACACGGCATCGTCGCTCATGCCGGCGAAATAATTGTACGACTGGTTGTACTGCTTCACGTGGTCGATGCAGTAGTTCCAATATTCCCCTTCCGCCGCACGCCCCTTGGGGGCGCGGTGCGTGCCGTCGCGGCTGCAGCCCGGCCAGTCGCACGCCGCGCAGGTGGGCCTGCGCAGGCGATCGGCACTGGGCTTCACCCGAATGCGGTCGAAGAAGGGGGAGTCGATCTTCATAATTCGATTATGGCCGTCGCGCCGCAGTGCGGCAAGCTGAGGGAAAGAAAACAGGAAGGCCGCCTGAGGCGGTGCCGGTAGGACAGGCGCGACGCAATGTTACGCCGGGCGTCCGCCCAGATATAGGATCGCCAGCGCTTTTGCGCCATGGCGCAGTGATCCAATCCTGTGCATCGCCTGCGCCCCCTCGGCCGGATCGCCATTCAGGGGCGCGGATGCGGCTGAATTCGGGCGGGTGCCCTTGTGTCCGTCTTCGGTCGGTCGTGTTGCGCGCGTCATGGCCGGGCTTGTCGCGGCCATCCATGCCGGGCCGCCGCGCGGGGTTGAAAAGCTGGCGCCAGCGGCGCCGCGTGGATGCATGGGCCAAGCCCGGGCACGACGATGCTCTGCCGCAATCGCGCTGGCCTAGACGCTCGATCGAACATAGGCCGCATTGACGGCGCGGCGACGGCGGCGTTACCTCTTCACCCATGGAATCTTCATCCACCACCTCGCATCTTGCGCGCATCCGCTCCACGCTTCAGGCGGGGTTGAGCCCGGCCGGCCTGGAGGTGGAGGACGAAAGCGCCTTGCACGCGGGCCATGGAGGGGCGACCCGTCGGGCCGACGACGGCATCACCCATCTGCGGGTCCGCGTGGTGGCGCAGGCGTTCGCCGGCAAGAGCCGGGTGGAGCGTCACCGGCTTGTGAACGGCCTGCTCGCCCAGGAGATCGCGGAAGGGCTCCATGCCATCGCCATCGAAGCGAAAGCCCCGGATGAGGCGGCCCCGGACAAACCGGCGCCGGGCGGAAGGGCGCCGGGCGCATAGCCATGGATGCACCCGCTTCCGCCGCGCGCCCCATCGCGTCCCCCATGACGGAAGGTGAGGGAAGCGGGGCGGAAGGCGCGCTGGTGCTGTTCTCCGGCGGCCAGGATTCCACCACTTGCCTCGCCTGGGCGCTGGAGCGCTTCGGGCGCGTGGAAACCCTCGGCTTCGATTATGGCCAGCGCCACCGGGTGGAACTGGACGCGCGGCAAAAGCTGCGGCCGGCGCTTTCCGCGCTGAATCCGGGCTGGGCGGCGCGGTTGGGGGAGGACCATACGCTGTCCCTCGATGCCCTCGCCGCCGTCTCCGACACCGCGCTGACGCGCGACGTGGAGATTTCCATGGGCGCGAACGGCCTGCCCAACACTTTCGTGCCCGGCCGCAACATCATCTTCCTCACCTTTGCCGCCGCGCTCGCCTATCGGCGCGGCCTGCGCCACATCGTCGGCGGCATGTGCGAGACCGATTTCTCCGGCTATCCCGATTGCCGCGACGACACCATCAAGGCGATCCAGGTGGCGCTGAACCTCGGCATGGACAGCCGGTTCGCGCTGCACACCCCGCTCATGTGGATCGACAAGGCGCAGACCTGGGAACTGGCCGCGCAATTGGGTGGGCCGGCTCTGGTGGATCTGATCGTGGAGGAGACTCACACCTGCTATCTCGGTGAGCGCGGGGCGCGCCACGACTGGGGCCATGGCTGCGGCACCTGCCCGGCCTGCCATCTGCGGGCGGAGGGCTTTCGCCGTTTCGCCGCCACGCGCAGCTGAAGAGGGAAGAGGCCATGGGCAAGCGTTTGGTTTCGCGATTTTCGGCCGGCGCGCTCGTCCTTCTGGCGGCCGCCTCGACGCTCTGCCTACCCGCCGGCGCCCGCGCCGCGAGCTTCGATTGCGCCGCCGCCCAGGCGCCCGACGAGAAGGCCATCTGCGTCACGCTCAGCCTCAACGATCTCGACGTGAAGATGGCGACTGAGTACGCCATCGTCACGCGCCTCGTCGGCATGGGGCAGCGCGGCGACCTGCAAGACCAGCAGCGCGCCTTCCTCAAGCAGCGCGCGGCCTGCGGCAGCGATGTGGCCTGCATCGCCAAGGCCTATCGGGACCGCATCGCCGTGTTCGAGGGCGTGGTGGACGGGGTGGTCGCACGCGGGCCCTTCTGAGCCCTCCCGATCAGAGACGTCGCGGAGTCATCTATGGCGCGATATGCGCCCGAAATCGCGGTTTCTTTGGCCGAAAGGGCGCGGCGAAGGCGCAGCAAACCCCTGTTCGTCTTCGGTAAGCCATTGTTTCACGTGAAACATTTTATGAGGGCAGGCCTTTAGGCAAAAGGCACGGTGGTTTCCGCATCGCCCAGCGAACGCTGCATCAGCACCGTATCCAGCCAGCGGCCGAATTTCAGCCCGGTGTTTTGCAGCACGCCGATGTCCGCGAACCCGCAGGCGCGATGCAGGCCGATGGAACCGGAGTTCGCGCTGTCGCCGATGACCGCAATCATCTGGCGAAACCCGCGCGCCTCGCTTTCGGCGATCAGCATGTTCATCAAGGCCCGGCCGATGCCGCGCTGGTGCGCGAACGGGGCGACATAGACCGAATTCTCCAGCGTCCAGCGATAGGCCACGCGCGGGCGGAATGCCCCCGCATAGGCATAGCCGAGCACCGTGCCGTCAGGATCGAGCGCCGTGAAATAAGGATAGCCGCCGGCGATCAGCGCTTCGAAGCGGCGGGTCATTTCGTCGAGGTCCGGCGGCTCCAGCTCGAACGAAGCGGTGCCGGTTCGCACGGCCTCGTCATAGATCGCGGTGATGGCGGGAAGATCGGAATGGGTGGCGAGGCGGACGTGGACCGGGGCGTGAGGCATGACGGGCGGGTCCTGGCGCGGGAAAGGGCGATGCCGCGGTTCATAGCCGCCTCCTGGAAACTTATGAAGCCCGCCGCGCGCCCCATCATCGCCCCGCCCGGACGCTGCCGCGCTGCGATACGGTCATAAAGTTCCGTTGGTCGGGCCCCGCCCTCGCGCGATAGCTAAGCTTTCGGCTGGCGAATTTGGGAGGATGGAATGGGGGAATTGCGTCGCAACCTGTCGACTTTGGAGGCCGTCGGGCTTTCCATCTCGATCATTGCACCCACGGTGGCCATGGCCTTCAACGTGACGCTCGCCGCGGGGTCTGCGGGGCGCGCGGCACCGCTGTCCTTCGTGGTCGGAACCCTCGCCCTGTGCGTGGTCGGCCTCTCCTTCGTCTTCTTCTCGCGCCGTGTGTCCAATGCCGGTTCGGCCTATGCCTATGTGTCGGAGGCGTTCGGTCCGCGCGCCGGCTTCCTGGTCGGCTGGCTTTTGATGCTGACCTATCTGCTGGCGGGCAGCGGGGTCGCCGCGCTGATGGGAGATTTCGTGCGCGCCGCCTTCGCCAATTACGGCATCGCCATTCCCGGCCTGTGGCTGATGGTCGGGCTGGCGGCGATCCTGGTCTCAACCCTCCTGGCCTATCGGGACATGCGGGTGGCGGCCCGGCTCATGCTGGCGTTCGAGGCGGCGGCGGTGCTGGCCATCATCGTGCTCGGCATCCTGGTGCTGGTGCGGGTTGCGGCGGAAAGCGGGCTGCCGCTGTCGCCCTTCGTGCCGGACCCGGCGTTCGGCTGGTCGGGGATCGCCCATGGCATGGTGTTCGCGGTGCTGTCCTTCGTCGGTTTCGAGGCGGCCACCACCCTGAGCGAGGAAATGAGCGTGCCGCGCCGGTCCGTGCCGATCGCGGTGCTGGGCACGGTGGGGGGAGCCGGCCTGTTCTTCGTGTTCGCGTCCTATTTCCAGGTGGTCGGGTTCGGCCTTGGCGAGATGAAGGCGTTGGCGGCGGACGAGGCGCCCCTCAACACCCTGGCGCTGAAATATGGCTCGCGCGGGTTTGCGACCCTGCTGGATCTGGCGGCCGCGATCTCGGCCTTCTCCGCCGTCTTGGGCTCGGTGAGCGCCGGCGGGCGCATGCTGTATGCGCTCGGACGCGCCGGTCTCGCACCGGCTCTGGGGGTCGCGCATCCGGTCCACGGCACGCCGGCGCGGGCCGTATTGATGATCAGCGTGTTGATGGTGCTGGGCCTGGTGGTGCTGGGTCCGCTGCTGGGGGCCGGCGATTATTTCGGCGACGTGGCCACCATCGCCACCTTGTGCGTGATCCTGGTCTATCTGGCCGTCACCGTCTCGATGGCGGTGGTGGGCGTAAGGTCGCGCTTCATCTACGGGGTGATTGGCGCGGCCGGCACGGTGGCGATGGTGTGGCCGTTCCGCAATTCGCTCTTTCCGGTCCCCCCTTTCCCCGCCAACCTCTGGCCCTATGTGGTCATCGGCTTCATCGTGATCGGCGTCGTGATCCTGCGGCTGCGTCCCGGCCTGGGCTTGTCCAGGGACTGATGCGAGCCCCCGCATGGGGTCTCCGACATGGAGCCTGGCGCGGGGGTGACGGGCAGGCATGAAAAAAGGCCCCGGCGCAAGCCGGGGCCTTCTTCATATGTGCCCGCCGCGAGGGGCGGATCAGATGCTGGCGATCAGTTGCTGTTGCGGTTGCCGAACAGCTGCAGCAGCATCATGAACAGGTTGATAAAGTCCAGATACAGGGCGAGGGCGCCCATGATGGCCTTCTTGCCCATGGTGGAGCTGTCGTCGCCAGCGAAATACATCTCCTTGATGCGCTGGGTGTCGTAGGCGGTGAGGCCCGCGAACACCAGGACGCCGACCACGGACACGATGAACTGCAGCATCGTGGAGCCGAGGAAGATGTTGACCACCGAGGCGATGATGATGCCGAACAGGCCCATGATCAGGAACGAGCCCATCGCCGACAGGTCACGCTTGGTGGTGTAGCCGTAGAGGCTCAACGCACCGAACGTGGCAGCGGTGATGAAGAACACGCGCACGATGCTCTCGTGGGTGTACACGAGGAAGATCGTGGCGAGCGATACGCCCACCAGGCCTGCATAGACCCAGAAGGTCGCCTGGGCGGCGCCCACGCTCATGCTCTGGATGCGGAAGCTGAGGAAAAACACCGCCGCAAGGGGGGCGAGCATCACCACCCACTTCAGCGGGCTCACGAACAGGGCATAGCCGAACTTGGTCAGCATGATGCCGCCGGCCACCTGGCCCGCCGCCTGGCTGGGATCGGTGGTCACGGACAGCATGAACACGCCCAGCGCGGCCAGCCCGGTGATGGCGAGGCCGAGGGTCATGTAATTGTAGACACTCAGCATATAGCTGCGGAGGCCCTGGTCGATCGCGGCCTCCGAGCGCGTCACCGTCGTTCCGTAACGCCCGGCGACGTTGCGATCATAATCGGACATCGTCATTCTCCACTTCGACCGCGGGACCTGGGCACGACCTTCCGGCCGCGCCGTCCCAGCGGTTCACGGTCAATATGGTGGGTTCAAAATGTGGCGGCAAGAGACCGTTTCATGAAATTTCCGCAACGTCACCCGCGCCCGCCATCCCGCGCCCGAACCGTTTGCATGATAGCATGAGCAGAGCGGGCCGGGGCACAATTGCCCGCCGGCGGGGAGCAAAATCATGGGCGCTGGGGGGCGTCTTTCCATTGGCTCGGCCCTATGCGCCGTGCTGGCGGCCTGCGGGCTGGCGTCCGCGCCCCAGCGCGCCTGCGCGGGCGCCTGGACGCTGAAGGAATCCGGCTTTCAGGCCTATCTTCAATCGACCATGACGCGGGCCGACCATGCCTTCGACGGCTCGTCCAATCTTTATGCGGCGCAGACCTATGACAAGGTCTCCACCCAATTGTTCATGGAGGTGGGCGCGACCGACAGCCTCACCTTGATCCTGGCGCCGGAGCTGCTCTCCATCTCCCTCGGCAGCCCGGCCGACACGTCCTATCTCGGTCCCGGCTATACGGATCTGGGTGGGCGGGTGAAGATCGCGCAGGGAGACGGCTTCGTGGCCTCGCTCCAGGCGGTGGCGCGCTTTCCCGGCGCCAAGCCGAGCGAGGGGCCGGCGGTCATCGGCTATGTCAATGGCGAACTGGATCTGCGGGCGCTGGCCGGCTGGAACTTGGTGCTATGGGGCCTGCCCGCCTTCCTCGATCTTGAACTGGCCCAGCGCCTGCGCTTCGGCGCCCCGCCCGACGAATGGCGCGTGGATGCCACCCTCGGGGTGCGGATCGCGCCGCGCTGGCTGGTGCTGGCGCAATCCTTCAACGTGATGTCCGAAGGGGCGGGGGAGGCGCCCTATTTCGACGCCTCCTATGAGTATTACAAGCTGCAGATGGGCGTGATGTACGACGTTTCCGACAGCTTGGCGGTCCAGGCCAGCCTGGTGACCACCTATTTCGCGCGCAACGCCTTGCAGGAGAACGGGCTCGTGCTCGCCGCGCTGTATCGCTACTGAGCGCCCGCCGGTTTCGGAGCCCCGATCTGCGCGAGGAATGCCTCCACCTGCGGCAAGATGCCGGACACGATCCGCGCCACCCCTTGCGCGGTCGGATGCAGCCCGTCTGGCAGGTTCAGGCTGCGATCTCCCACGATGCCGTCGAGAAAGAAGGGATAAAGCGGCAGGCCGTATTGGGCGGCAAGGTCCGGGTAGATGGAATCGAATTCGCGCCGGTAGGCCGAATCCATATTGAGCGAGGCGCGCATGCCGGCCAGCAGGACCGGGATGCCGCGAGCCTTGAGGCGAACGATGATCTCGCCCAGCGCCTGGCGCGCGATATCCGGGTTGAGGCCGCGCAGCATGTCGTTGGCACCAAGTTCCAGGATCACGCCGTCGGTGCCCTTCGGCACGCTCCAGTCCAGCCGGGCGAGCCCGCCGCTCGCGGTGTCGCCCGAGACGCCGGCATTGGCCACGCTGACGTCATAGCCCTTCGCACGTAGGGCGGTTTCCAGCTGCGCCGCGAAGCTGTCGGCGCGCGGGAGGTTGTAGCCGGCGGTGAGGCTGTCGCCCAAGGCCACCAGTTTCACCGTCTTCGCGAGGGCGGGTGCTGACGCAAACGTGAATGCGACCATAAGCGCGATCAGCCCTTTCCGCGACATGAATGACGTTCCATATGCCCCAAGCACCGGACGCCGTCCGGCCGCGCGTCCCCGACGCGCCCATCCCAGCGCCGCCGCGCGCGCCATGCGGAGCCATGTGAAACGCTCCGCTTGATGCTCCGCGACGTGCGAATCGATCTGAGACCGCATGGATACTCACTCCTCTCCCGCGCCCGCTATTACGCTGACCGATGTGGATCTCTCGCTCGGCAGCGGGGCGGCGCGGGTGCATGTGCTGAAGAGCGTATCGCTTGCCATCGGCGCGGGCGAGACCGTGGGATTGGTCGGGCCGTCTGGCTCCGGCAAGTCGACTTTGCTCATGGTGATGGCGGGCCTCGAACGGGTGGACGGCGGCGAGGTGCGGGTTGCCGGCGAGGTGCTGACGGGGCGTGGCGAGGATGCGCTCGCGCGCTTCCGTGGTGCCCATGTGGGGATCGTATTCCAATCCTTCCACCTCATCCCCACCATGACGGCACTCGAAAATGTCGCCATTCCCCTCGAACTCGCCGGGCGCGCCGATGCCTTCGGCCGGGCGGCGGCGGAATTGGAGGCGGTGGGACTCGGCGGGCGGCTCTCCCATTATCCCTCTCAATTGTCCGGCGGCGAGCAGCAACGCGTGGCGGTCGCCCGCGCGCTCGCGCCCCATCCCGCGATCCTGGTGGCGGACGAACCGACCGGCAATCTCGACGAGACGACCGGGCGGCAGATCATGGACCTGCTGTTCGCCGCGCATCTGGCGCGCGGCACCACGCTCGTCCTCGTCACGCACGATGCGGCCCTCGCTGCGCGCTGCGGGCGCACCGTGCATCTGCGCTCGGGGCGGATCGAGGCCGACAGCGCCTCTCCCAAGGTGACGGCGTGAGCGCCGCTGTGCCGGCGCAAGCGGCGTCGCGCCTTCCCGTCAGCCTGCGGCTGGCGCTGCGCGAATTGCGCGGCGCGCGACGTGGTTTCGGCATCTTCCTCGCCTGCCTCGCTTTGGGCGTCATGGCGATCGCCGGCATCGGCTCGTTCGCGGGCGCACTCACCGACGGACTGGCCCGCGAGGGACGCGCCATCCTGGGCGGGGATGCTGGATTCACCTTGATCCAGCGCGCGGCGAGCCCGCAGGAGCAGGCGCTGATCACCGCCGGCGGCAAAGTGGGGCAGGTCGCTTTCCTGCGCGCCATGGCCCGCACCGGAGAGGGCGACGCCACCCTGGTGGAGCTCAAGGCGGTGGATGCCACCTATCCCATGGTCGGCGCGGTCGAAACCACGCCCGCCGCTCCCCTGGCCGATCTCCTGGCGGAGCACGGCGGCACGTTCGGGGCCCTGGCGGACGAAACGCTGATGTCGCGCCTTTCGCTGAAGATCGGCGATATGCTCAGCGTGGGCGAGACGCGCTTCCAGATCCGCGCGGTGCTCGACACCGAGCCGGACCGGCTTTCCGCCGGCGTCGGCTTCGGCCCGCGCCTGCTGGTTTCCACCGCAGCCCTGCCGGCAACCCAGCTGATCCAGCCCGGCAGCTTGGTGCGCTGGAGCTATCGGGTGCTGTTGGACGATCCTTCCGCTGCCGCACTCGACGCCTTCACCAAGAGCGTCCGCGAGGGGGCGCCCGAGGCCGGGTTCGAGGTGCGTACGCGCGATGCCGCTTCCCCGCAATTGGAGCGCAATGTTCGGCGCATCAGCCAATATCTCACGCTGGTGGGCCTGACCGCTTTGCTGGTGGGCGGCGTGGGCGTGGCCAATGCGGTGGCGAGCCATCTCGCGACGAAGCGCACCGTGATTGCGACCTTAAAGGCGCTCGGGGCCACCCGTGCCACCATTTTCGGCACCTATTTCTTCGAGGTGGCGATCCTGGCGGCGATCGGCATCGCCATCGGGCTCGTGCTGGGCGCCGCCTTGCCGTTCGTCGCCACGGCGGCCATTGCGAGCCTCATCCCATTTCCGCTGGCGCCGCACCTCGATCCGCTCGCGCTGGCGATGGCGGCGCTCTACGGCGCTCTGGTCACGCTGGCCTTCACCTTGTGGCCGCTCGCGCGAGCGCAGGAGGCGCCGGTCTCCAGCCTGTTTCGTGACGCGCTGGGGCAGGAGCGCCGCCGCCCGCAATGGATCTATACGGGCCTGTGTGCCCTGGCCATGGCGGCCCTCGCCGCCCTTGCCGTGCTGACGGCGGAGGACAAGCGCGCGGCCATGATTTTCCTTGGCGCGGCGGCCTGCGTGTTCGGCCTGCTGCGGCTGGTGGCGATGGGCATCATGGCGCTCGCCGCGCGCCTGCCGCGCCCGCGCAACACCATGGCGCGGCTCGCGCTCGCCAATATCCACCGGCCCGGCGCGCTCACGCCCACCGTTGTGCTGTCGCTCGGGCTCGGCCTCTCGCTGCTGACCGCCATCGCACTGATCGACCGCAGCCTGACGCAGGAGATTTCCGGCGCGCTGTCGGAGAAGGCGCCGAGCTTCTTCTTCGTGGACGTGCCGAGCGCCGACGCGCAGGAATTCGCCAGCTTCATCGCCACCCATGCTCCGGGTGCCGCCTACCGTGCCGTGCCGATGCTGCGTGGGCGCATTCTCGCCCTCAACGATATCCCGGCCGAGCAGGTGAAGCCCTCCGCCGATGCCGCCTGGGTGCTGCAGAGCGACCGGGGCATTTCCACCGCTTCCGAGGTGCCGGAAGGCTCCAAGGTGGTGGAGGGCCAATGGTGGGGCCCGAACGAAACCGAGCCGCTGGTTTCCTTCGACAAGAAGCTGGCGCAGGGCCTCGGGCTCAAGCTCGGTGATACGGTGACGGTGAGCGTGCTCGGCCGGGCGATCACCGCCCGCATCTCCAACCTGCGCGAGGTCAAATGGGAGCGGCTGGGCATCAATTTCGTGATGGTGTTCTCGCCCGCGACCTTCGCCGGCGCGCCCCATACCTTGCTCGCCACCCTGACCTTTCCCGAGGGCGCCGACGCCGCGCGTGAAATCCCCTTGCTGCGGGAGATGGCGCGCGCTTATCCCGCCATCACCACCATTCGGGTGAAGGAGGCGCTGGAGCAGGCCAACAAGATGGTGGGCGACCTCGCCTTCGGCATCCGCATCGCCTCGCTGGTGACGCTGCTTACCTCCGTGCTGGTGCTGGCCGGAGCCTTGGCGGCAGGCCATCAGCATCGCGTTTATGACGCGGTGATCCTGAAGACGCTCGGCGCAACGCGCGGGCGGCTGATCCTGGCCTATGGGCTTGAATATGCCGGGCTCGGGCTCGTGACGGCGCTGTTCGCCATCGCCGCCGGCTCGCTCGCCGCCTATGGGGTGGTGACGCGGGTGATGGAGATCGGCTTTGCCTTCGCCCCCGGCGCGGCGGCCGGTGCGATGGGGTTGGCGCTGGTGTTTACCCTCGGCTTTGGCCTGCTCGGGACGTGGCGGGCGCTGAGCGAAAAGCCGGTGCGGGTGCTGCGGCATCTGTGAGCGGGGAACGCTGCGCGGGTGGGGAAAGATTTTCGCGATTTGCGCTCTAGGCAGATTTATTTTCTTCCGAAGGCGGGCGGATAACGCTAGGAAAATAAACCTAAAAATTCACCCCTGCTTTCCCTAAGTGATTTTCAGACGGCCAAGCGTCTCCATGAATTTATTCCTATCGTCCGAAACGGCCTCATCCTGAAGCAAAGGAGAGAGGCTGACCCATGTATCGGTGGCAATCCAACACCCCGGTGTCCGAGCCGGATGTTCAGGAGCTTCTGGACATCCGCGCCGCGCTGGTGGATCTAAGTTTTCACGTCAAGCTCCTGCGGCTGCGCGAGGCGATCCGCAAGGCGGGTTTCAACCCGAACCAGCCGCGCATTCCAAGGAACAACCCACACGGGGGACAATGGGCCGGCCCGGGTGGCGCCGGAACAGCCCCGTCGGGCTCCAAGCCCGTCACGCCGCCACCTGCGGGTCCGCAACTCCCGCCCCGGGGCGAGGGAGACCCGCCGCGCATCATCATCACCCCGCGGCCCCCGGAGATCGGGCACAATGGCGGCCCGCCTCTCGAAGACCCGCCGGCCATTCCACGCGAGGCGCCGCCCACCGCGCAGGACCGCATGCGCGTGGTGCGGCGCGCGGCCGGCTGGCTGCTCCGCGCAATGCGTTACGGCCCCAGCCCGCAGGCGAAGCTGTTTGCGGCCGCTGTGGAGGCGACAGTCTGGATTGCTGATCTCCTTATTCCTCACATCACGGCGTATCTGGAGCCGCCGAAGACCTTGGCCGAACTCCAGGCGCGGTGGATGTGCCTGCAGCAGGGACCGATGTGCATCATATTGTCGAGCAGACGGCCGCAGCCGCAGCGGGCTATCCCCGGGCGATGATCGATGGGCGGGAAAATCTGGTGCGGATTTCCCGGTTGAAGCATTGGGAGATCAGCGCATGGTATCAAAAAAGAAATGATGATTATGAAGGCCTTTCACCGCGCCAATACCTGAAGGACAAGGATTGGGCTGAGCGCCAGCGGGTCGGCATAGAGGCTCTCGTGGAGCATGGGGTTTTGAAGCCATGAAAAAACAAGATTTGAGCAAAATATCTATAAAAGAACTTGTAGATGTTTACATTGAAATTGGTATTTATCAATATAAATTGGATACCGATGAAATCGGAAAATACAATCGTTTTTTTTTCCAAAAACGGGCAATAGAGAGCGAGTTGAAGGCGCGCCCCGGTGATCAGCGACGTGCGCTGATGGCGCTGTACGACTACCCGAACATGCAGGTTCGCCTGAACGCGGCGACGGCGACCCTTGCCGTTGCGCCTGAGGCGGCGCGCCGATTGCTCGAGGATATCCGCGCGTCCGGCTGGCCACCACAAGCTTACGATGCGGGAATGCGATTGCGGCGACTCGATGATGGAACGTTCAAGCCGACATAGCCCGCGCAGGGTAGCTCCCCCTTGTCGAGACGGCCGCAGCCGCAGCGGGCTATCCCTGGGCGATGATCGATGGGCGGGAAAACCTGGTGCGGATTTCCCGGTTGAAGCATTGGGAGATCAGCGCATGGTATCAAAGGCCGAATCGTGCTTTTGGGCAACTCTCTCCGCGCGAATACCTGAAGGATAATGATTGGGCTGAGCGCCAGCGGGTCGGCATAGAAGCTCTTGTGGAGCATGGGGTTCTGAAGCCATGAAAAACGAAAATCTGAGCAAAATGTCTACACAGGACCTCGTTGATTTCTATATTAAAATCGGAATTTTTGAATATAAATTAGATTACGACGACATTCGTCGGTATAAACGTTCATTTTTCAAAAGAATGACAATAGAGGACGAGTTGAAGGTGCGCCCCGGTGATCAGCGGCGTGCGCTGATGGCGCTGTACGATTACCCGAACATGCAGGTCCGCCTGAACGCGGCGACGGCGACGCTGGCCGTTGCGCCGGAGGCTGCTCGCCGTTTGCTCGAGGATATCCGCGCGTCTGGCTGGCAACCGCAAGCGTTCGAAGCCGGAATGGGATTGCGGCGTCTCGATGATGGAACGTTCAAGCCGACATAGCCCGCGCAGGGTAGCTCCCCCTTGTCGAGACGGCGGCAGCCGCAGCGGGCTATCCCCGGGCGATGATCGATGGGCGGGAAAATCTGGTGCGGATTTCCCGGTTGAAGCATTGGGAGATCAGCGCATGGTATCAAAAAGGAAATGATGATTATGGAGGTGTCTCGCCGCGCGAATACCTGAAGGATAGGGATAGGCCTGAGCGAAAGCGGGTGGGTATAAAAGCACTGATAGATCATGGAGTTCTAAAGCCATGAAGAAGGCAAAACTGAGTGAAATGTCGACGGACAAGCTCGTCAAAGATTATGTTCAGATTGGTATTTTACAATATAATTTGGATTACGATGAAATACGTAAATACAACCGTTCGTTTTTAGAAAAACGGGCAATAGAAGCCGAGTTGAAGACGCGCCCCGGCGATCAGCGGCGTGCGCTGATGGCGCTGTACGACTACCCGAACATGCAGGTCCGCCTGAACGCGGCGACTGCGACCCTTGCCGTTGCGCCGAAGGCTGCGCGCCGATTGCTTGAGGACATCCGTGCGTCTTTTTGGGTGCCGCAGTGTTACGAAGCAGGATCGCGATTGAGGAACCTCGACGATGGAACGTTCAAGCCGACATAGGCCGAGCAGGGTAGCTCGCCCTTGTCGCGACGGCCGCAGCCGCAGCGGGCTATCCCTGGGCGATGATCGATGGGCGGGAAAATCTGGTGCGGATTTCAAGGCTGAAGCATTGGGAGTGAGCGCTGGGCGTCAGAGCGGAATTGAGCCCCTCCCGGTCCCGCCGGTTTACCTGACCCTTGGGGCGGCATAGTCTGCGGGCGGGAAATATCTTCCGATCCTTCCAGAATCAATTGGCTATTGTCACTGTGGTTGAAAACGAGACACGTCCGCTGGACGGATTTTTAAAGGTTTGCGCCGTCCTTGCCATAGTGTGGGGCTGCATTTCCGCATTCGTCCCCTTGGCGCCGATCTTTCCGATTGCAACCCTGGGAGGCGGATGGCAGCTCGGGATGAACGCGGCGACGAGCCAAGGTCTCGTCGGCCGGCCGTTAACCTTCACCTTCGGGCCTTTTGCCCCGATCTACACCGCGCTTTATATGCCGGAAACCGATGGATTGGCGATCTTTGGAGGAGTGCTGCTGGCGGTGACGGCCATCTGCGCGCTGCTGGCGGTGGTGGGCGCGCGCGCATGGCGACCTGCGGTGGGGTTCGCGCTGTTCCTGCCGTTGGTAGACAAGGATCCGCAGCTGATGGCGGTGCCGTTGCTCGCGCTTCTGCTCGCCTACCGAATCGCTTCTTCACTGACGATGCCTGCGCAAAATTGGCGGCAAATGGTTCTGCCTCTGATGATGCCGGCGCTCGCGATGCTGGTGCTGGTGAAGGGCACCTCCGCCGTGTCGGCGCTCTGCATGGTTCTTTTCTCGACCATGATGATGACATGGGCGGGAAAGCGGCGCCTTGCCCTGGCCTGTCTCGCCATTTTCATGGCGAGCATTCCGATGCTCTGGGTTGTCAGTTCCCAGGAGATTTCGGCTTTGCCGGATTATTTTGTTTCCGAGTGGTACATCATATCCGGCTATTCCGATGCCATGTCTGTCCCGGGGCCATACTGGCATATTATTATATTCTTCGTGGCCTGTGCATTTCTTTACATTCTGCATTTGCGTCATCTCGGGGGCGGGATGACCGGCAAGATCCTGTTGCTGGGCATGGCTCTGCTGCTGTTCCTGGCATACAAGGAGGGGTTCGTGCGGCAAGGGGGGCGCCACCCCTCGGCAGCGGCAGGCATGGCGATCCTGGTCTGCTGGGCCGGGCTGATGCTGGCCGTGCCCGGCCGGGCACGGCTCAGTCTTGGCGTCACGTTTGCCTGCTGGCTGGCGATTACGATGGCCTGGAAACCTGCCGCAGAGATATTGCTCCCTTTCTATCGTGCGGGGGAAGGCTTGTATCTGCGGCTCGCCCGACCCGGCACCCTGGATGCGCAATACTTGGAAAGCTTGGAAAAAATCCGGGCCGCGGCTCCATTGCCTGCTCTGAAGGGGCCGACGGACGCCTATTCCTTCACGCAATCGGCCTTGCTTGCCGCTGGATTGGAATGGCGGCCGCGCCCGGTGCTTCAAAGCTATTCGGCTTATACGCCACAATTGCTGCGGAAGGATGCTGACCATTTGATCGGATCGCAGCATCCTCGCAACATCATCTTCTCCGTTCAGCCCATTGACGGCCGACTTCCCATGTTGGAGGACGGGAATAGCTGGCCTCTGCTGCTGAGCCTTTATCACCCTCTCCAATTCCTGCATCTGTCGCCCTATGGGTCCGACGCCACGATCTTACAGCGCCGCGCCACGCCGGGCAGCTTCCGTCTGGAGCCACTGGGCGAGGACAGGCTGAGTTTTGGACAAAGAATGGATCTGCCGCGGGAGGCGGGTTCGGTAATTTGGGCGGAGATCGAAATACGTCCGTCCCTCATCGGGCAGATCTGGGGACTAGTTTATAAGTCTCCGCGCTTATTCATAACCTACCGTTTTCCTGATGGGGCCGAACGCGATTATCGTTACATCTACCGAATGGGGGAGACGGGCTTCGTCATCTCGCCGGTTGTCAGCGGCGCATCCGATTTCGCCGCGCTGCCCAAGGGGGCGCCCGATGCACCCCGGCCGGTCTCCGTCAGCATACGGTCCGAGGGGCTTGCGGATTGGCTATGGCAACCGCATTACCATATGCGGCTATACCGGCTGTCATTTCCGGAAAACGGAAGTGCGCCTTGATTGTGCTTCAAGGGATGTAACTGGCGGCTGGAGAAAGCTCCGCCGGCCGTCGCGGCATGAGATCCGGAGATCGCTTCAAGTACAAAGCGCGCCGGAAGCTCGTGTCACACGCTGCGGGCTGCTATGGCTTTGGCGTAATCGACATCTTGCTGCAGGAGAGCGCCGAGGTCCTGAGACTTGTGCCGCCCTATACTGCCGGCAGGGATGACGATTTCGGCGGCATCCGCGGCCCGTATCATATCGCTTTCCCCGCAGAAGTGGAGGATTTCGGCGACGACGTCCTTCGGCCTGAAGGCAAGCTCCTCGTAGCTGACGATCAATATACGGCCAGGATAGCTCTTCTGAAGCCTCCTCATGCGCTGCTCCACAGCGACCCAGTACGATAAGGCGTCTCTGGGACCCAACACTACCGGCCGGTCCAGGAAAGTGGCTCCCCAAAGCAGCAGTTGGTTCAGATTGGCGCTATACGCCATGTCGAGGCCGCTGCGCGTGATGTGGATGTAACGCAAATCGGGGTCGATGGTCAGGAGCCGATCGACAACGATGTGCGTATTGGGTTCCTTCCATGCCATTTTATCAACGGCGCCTCCGCGCTCATTCAGGAACGAGCGCATACGTGCGGCGAGCCAATCCGGATCGTGGACAATCCGATCTCTGACGGAAAGATTTGCTAGAATATCCTTGATTTCGTGGGATGGCAGATCGCCGTAGCGCATCCTGTGGTAGAAGTTTGCGTACAGGAATTTGATTCTATCAAGCTCTTCTACCAGGACTGACAGCCTCTTGAATAAGAGGGTAAACCACAGGTTGTCCATCTCCTCGTTTAAATCCTCGCCGATGAAATACCCGCAAGATTTCAGTATTCTCGCAACCACACGCGATCCACTGCCGCCAATGCAACCAACTGAAATCGTAGTTTTCGTCATGGGTTAAGTCTTCGGCGCTGAATGTCGTGTGTCGTTACGCAAATCGTACAATTCGAGAGCTTAATGGGTCAAGCATCGTGTTGTCCCGGCAGAGGCGGACCATGCTGAGGGGGCGAGGTTCGGCTGACTTCGCATGTTAATTGCATATACATGGGTACCCACGGGGCTATTGCGAGAGGGAAGCGTTGGGATCAAGGCGGCCTTAGTGTCATCGACGGCCTCTCATCGTGCAGCCGGTCTCCTCCAAATTGGCAAGTTTTGACTTGGTGCTGCGCGCGTGATGCTCGTTACCTCGGCACCGGGCGGTGCGCGTGCTGCGGCATTTGTGACCGGTGGGATTGGCTGGGAGAGCCCACGGATCCGATTGGCACTCCAGGGCGTTTTCGCCATGGACGGCGGAAGAAATATGTAATTTCCGCGAAGAGGATCCCGGTTTTGCCTATGATCTTTAGCGCAAGGTCCGGCGGCCTGTTTCCAGACCGTGCGTTTTCCCCGCCCAATCGTGGAGGCACCCCTGCGAAACCTCGATTTCAGCTCCTGGGAGAGCCTGCTGGTGACGCTGATCGGCCTGGCATTGGTCACGCTTATCGGCGTCGGCATTCGCTTGGTGGTGATGTTCACCATCCAGCAACGCCGCGAGCGCATGAACCGGCAGATCAATGAGCGCCTGCGCACGCTGATCGCGGCCTACAAGACCCTCGGCGGTTCGTTCACGGGAGATCTCACCGTCGATCCCACGCATCTGCGCGATCTGCGCCGACGCGGCGGGGACATCGGCGCGGAGGCTATGTCTGCGGAGGTGCTGGATTTGCCCATGGGCTCGGAGCGTGGCCGACGCGTTCGGGATGCGGTGGAAGCGGCCTTGTCGGACATCATCCTGCTCGGCACCGACCAGCAGGTCCGCCTTGCGGCGCAAGCGGTGCGCGAACTGATTGCCGGCCGGCCCGTCCACACTCACGAATTGGTCGTGTCGCTGCGCGACTTCGTGCGCGCCGCTCTTGATCTGGATCCCGTCCCCCCGGACCTGGACATTCCCATGCAAGGCCCTACGCGCCCCTCCGGCGCGGGCGGAAAGGGAAAGGCCGAGCGGGGCGATGAGGGATCCCGCCGGGGAGGCGGGGACAAGGGAGGCAGTGGAGGAATGGGCGGCGGTACCGGCGCTGGCCTTGGGTCAGGCCTCGCGCCGGTACACGCGCGGAAGGACGTAAACCGGCTGCCTCCGGATGACGACGAGAACTAAACTCGACGCGAAGACAGAACATCTGGCAAGCGCGGCCGGAGCCCCCGGCCATCGCCCCATTATCGTGTGGCGTTCAGGATGCTGGAAATGATCCCGCTGGTGATGCCTGCGAGGATATAATTGTTTCCGTCACGCACCCAATGATAGCCGCGTGGCGGCTGGCGCAGGCCGTGGCGGCGATAATCCGTGACCACCTGTCCATGGCCATGCGGAACGTGCCCACCTTTCTTGCGCCATGCGTTGGGGTGGGCTGGGGCATGCGGCGGATGGTGATAAGCAGGCGCGCCATGGGGGCCAGGGGGCGGCGCGGCATGATGGTAACCCGGCGGTCCGGCGGGCTGCGCCTGGGCGGTGGAGAGCATTGCCGCTGGGGAGGTCGCGACCATAAGGGCAGCGAAAATAGCGATTTTCCGCATCATGAACCTTTCGATGTGGAGGATTGCGCCGACGCACGCGTGGCGGCTCGCTAGGACAAGTCCTCGGCAGCCAGACGGTTCCGTTCTTCACGTCGCCGGGACGAGCGGGATCATCGGCGTGGAAGGTCTGACACGCCCCGCGCCGGCTGCGGCGAGGGCGCTCCGCATGCTCGTTTGCGCTGTCACGCCGTCGCCCCCATGCCAATGCTAAGCTTCCCGGCGAATCCTAACGCGGGAGTTTCCTTGACCACTCTCATCCTCACCCGCCATGGCCATGTGCCGGGCATCAAGCCGGAACGCTTCCGCGGCCGCATCGAGGTGGCCCTGTCACCGATCGGCGAGCAGGAGGCGCTGGCGGTGGCGCAGCGCATCGCCGCCACCTGGAAGCCGGTGAAGGTCTATACCAGCACGCTCGGCCGCTGCATCGCCACGGGCACCGCCATCGCCGCCGCCTGCGGCGTATCGAGCGAAGCCGACGATGCGCTGAGCGACATTGATTACGGCCAATGGCAATGGCAGACCCACGCGGAGGTGAAGGCCGCATTTCCTGATCTCTATGCACTTTGGCACGAGGCGCCGCAGCTCATGCGCTTTCCCATGGGGGAATCGCTGCAGGATCTGGCGGTTCGCGCCGCCGACCTGATCCGCCGCCTGGAGGCCGCACATGCCGGCGAAACGGTGGTGCTGGTGGGCCATGACAGCGTCAACCGGGTGCTGTTGACCCATCTGCTGGACCTGCCGCTCTCGGCTTATTGGCGGTTCGCGCAGGAGCCGTGCAACCTGAACGTAATCGAATGGAGCGGCACGGCCGCCAAGCTGCTGCGCCTCAACGACACATCCCACCTATCGGGGCTGACGGCGGGTTGAGGCAATGGCAGGATCGGCGAGGGTCAAGGGCCGGCAAACTGCGCCGGCTCCGCCGCGCTGCATCATCACGCGCGCTTGAAAGCGGGGCGGCGGCGTGCAAGCACCGCATGGGCGCCAGCAATCGCACCGGCCCGCCCGCCGGTCGCGTGGCTTCGAGCGGAGACGGGAAGAGAATGGGCACGGCGGATCTCGGCATCGGCGAAGGGAAAATCCTGGAGGCGCATCCCCTGCGCGCGGCGGTGCTGGGGGAATTGCATGCTCGCCCCTTCTTCCCGGTGGAGACCCCGCGCCGTTTCCTGCACGTGGCTTTCCTCACCGATCCCGCAAACGCCCAAGCGGCGCGTGCGGCGGTGAACGATCTGTGCGTCGCGCGCGGTGTTCAGGGGCCGCCGCCCGGCGCCAAGCATCATCGCGTTTCCTTCGGCGGCGCGACGCTGCGGTGGGAGAGCCATGCGGAATTCTCGACCTATACCTGGGATTTTCCTTCAAGCGAGCTGGGTCCGGGCGTGCTGCCCTTCCACCCGCCGGCGCTGGTGCTGTCGGGGCCGCTGACGCAGATTCCCGCGCCCGGTCCGCTGCTGGTGGCGGTGGATCTCCATCTCGCGACCGATACGGCGGAAGACCTGCAGCTCGATGCGGTCTTTGACCGCGCGAGCCTTGCGCGATCCGACGTGGTCAACAATGCGGCCGAGATCGTCACGGATTTCAAGCCGGACCCCTCGGGCTTCGTGCGCATCCTGGTGCGGGACCGCGGTCTCGGGGCGGAGGGCGCCGGCGCGCTGGTGCAGCGCGTGCTGGAGATCGAAACCTATCGCCTGCTCGCCCTGCTCGGCCTGCCGGAGGCCCAACGTCTCGCGCCGCAGATCGGCAAGATCGAGGCACGCCTTGCCCAGGCCACCAACGAGATGCGGCAGTCCGAGGGGTTGGCGGCCAATAACGCCTTGCTCGACGAACTGGTCGCGCTCGCGGCCGAGCTGGAGGCCGGGGCCACCGCATCGCTGTTCCGCTTCGGTGCCAGCCGGGCCTATTCGGAAATCGTGCGTCTGCGCCTCGCCATCATCCGCGAGGAACAGGTCGCGGGTTTTCCCACCTGGCAGCAATTCCTGGAACGACGGATGGCGCCGGCCATGCGCACCTGCCTGTCGGTGGAGGAGCGCCAGGCCAACATTTCCGCCAAGCTCGCCCGTGCCGCCGATCTGCTGCGCACCCGCGTGGACGTGGAACTGGAGCAGCAGAACCGCGACCTGCTCACTTCCATGAACGAGCGCACCCGCCTGCAATTGCGCTTGCAGCGCACGGTGGAAGGGCTCTCCGTGGCGGCGATCTCTTATTATGTGGTCAGCCTTGTCCATCTGCTGGCGGAGGGCCTGCACGAAGGGCATCTCGACGCGGCGGTGGGGCTGGAGTTGGAACCTGGTCTCGTCACTGCGCTGGCCGTGCCGGTGGCGGTGCTGGCGGTGTGGTCGCTCGTGCGCCGCATCCGCCTGTCGCACGGCGATCATGATTGAAGCGACCGGCGGGCCGGTGGATGACACCGGGCCGCCTTGCCCGGCGATCAGGCGGATTTGCGAAAGATGCGGGTTTCGATCTCGTCGCCGGCCGCACCAACCAGGCCGGCGGGATCGGTCGCGATCTCAAGGTCTCCCTCATCCACCATGCCCGGGGTGACCGCGGGTTCCGCAGCGCCACGGCGCGGCCGCAGCAGCACGAAGCAAAGCAGGGCGATGGTGGCCATGCCCGGCACCACCAGCATCAGCGCGGCACCGGGATCGCCAAACGTGCTCGCGACCAGAGAGCCGACGAAACCGCCGCCAATCTGCATGAAGCCCATCAGCGCGGCGGCCGAGCCGGCCATGGTGGGAAATCCGGCAAGCCCGAGCGTCGTGGCGCCAGGCAGCAGCATCGCGACGCCGAACGCCCACAGGGCCACCGGCCCCATGACGCCGAGAAAGGCATGGGGAAATAGCGGCGGAACCAGCACGAGCCCGGCGGCCGCCACCAGCGCGCAGCCAAGCCCGACGGGGATCAGATGCACGGCATCGACCTTCTTCATCAGCCGCCCGGCCACGATGGTGCCCAGCATGTAGGATCCGGTCTGGCAGATCATCGCGAAGCCGAACTGGGTCGGGGAGAGGCCGATCTTCTCGATCAGCACGAACGGCAGGATGGCGGCGAGCGTATAGATGCCGCCTAGGGTGAAGCCGATCAGCAGGCTCATGCGCATGAAGCCGCGATTGAGCACCAAGGTGCGGTAATTGGCAAATACGCGCGCCGGCCGCGCCTGGGCCGGTTCGGGATGGCGGTTGGTTTCCGGCACCCCAAAGGCCAGCAGCAACACCACCAGGACGCCGTACGCGACCATCACGAAAAAGATCGGGTGCCACCCGAACGTCACCAGGATCGCGCCGCCCACGGTAGGCGCCAGCGCCGGGCCGATGGCGAGCATGGTCCCGATGAGGTTGAGGATGCGCGCCGAGGCCTGCCCGGTGAACTGATCGCGCACGATGGCACGCGATATGGCCGGGCCGGCAGCCACCCCTATCCCCTGGAGTCCGCGCCCAATGACCAGCCACACCATGTCTGGCGCGAACGCCGCGACCAGGCTTCCCACCACATAGACCGCGAAGAAGCCGAGTGCGGCGGGCCGCCGGCCGAACGCGTCCGACAGCGGGCCGCACAGCAGTTGAGAGAAGGCGAAGCCGCAGAAATAGACGCTCAGGGTCAGCTTCATGGCAGACGGCGTCGAATTGAATGCGTGCACCAGCGCGGGCAAAGCGGGCGTATAGAGCGACATCGACAGCGGCCCGATCACAACGATCAGCGCGCCAATGACGGCGGTGCGATTTTGCGACATGACGGGGGTCATTGCGCATCGTCCTTCGCGGTCAGGCAGAGATTGGAGCGGATCTGTTCGAGCGCCTTGCGGAAAGTGTCCTTCTCGCTCTCGGACAGGCCTTCAAGTGCGCGCATCCGCACGCCGGCGGCGGAGGCGCGCACCGACGAGAGGATGGCATCCGCCGCGGGGGTGAGATTGACGGTCTTGGCCCGGCGATCGCTCGGGTCCGGCGCGCGGGAGATCAGCCCCTGTGCTTCGAGCTTGTCCAGGAACCCCACGAGGGTCATGGGCTCCACATTCATGCGCACCGCCAGGGCGGTCTGGCGCAGACCGGGATGCAGGTCGGCATAGACCAGGGTGCGCGCCTCGCCGGCGGTGAGCCCGAGGCCGGTCTGTTCGAACGCGCGGTCGATGCTTGCGCGATAGAGGCGGGCGGCGTCCACGAGCAGGAAGCCGAGGGGTGTTTCGGTCATGATATGGGCTACATAATATAAGTTAGCCTTACAATCTAGAGGCCATTGAGATGGCCGCGCCTTCGTCTGTCGGCCGGAGCCCGAGGTGCGAGCCTCAGGAAAGCCTTGAGGTTCATTCACAAACCGATCGCGCGAGATCTGTGCGGGGTGAATGAAGGATAATTGGCGTGTTTCATCGGTTGCGCCTGCGACTGCACCATTTGCAGGATCGCATGACGGTGGGCCAGCAGATGGCGTTTGCCATGGCGAGCATCGGACTCGTCACCCTGACCGCCGTCGCGCTTACCAGCGCGGGCGTCAGCCGGCGCGGGCTGATCGCGCATCTGAAGGCGGAAATGGCGGAAAAGGCCACCTCCCTTGCGGACCGTCTCGATCTGGACCTTTCCGAGCGCTATGGCGACATCCTTCAGATCGCGGACATGCGTCCCTTGAGCCGCATCTGGGAAGAGAGCCCGGACGAGGTCCGTGCAGTCATCGAGCAATTGAAGACGGCGCGGCCGCGCTACGTCTGGATCGGATTTGCCAATCCCGACGGTATCGTCCTGGCCGCCACGGGACGCGTGTTGGAAGGTACGTCTGTTCTCGCGCGCGACTGGTTCCGCAATGGACTGAACGTGCCCTCGGTCGGGGATGCGGAGGAAGGCGAACAGCTCGCTCGCTTGCTGTCATTGCCTCAGGTCGACGATACGACGCGCTTCGTCGATGTATCCCTGCCGGTCTATTCCCCCGAAAATCGTCTCCTTGGGACCCTCGGCGCGCATTTGAGTGTCAAGTGGACCAAGCTGCTGAGCGATATCGCGCCAAGGAACGGGGCGACCACGGTGTGGCTTATCGGGCGCGACGGGCGGGTGCTGCTGGGCAATTCCGAGAACCCGAAGCCATTTTCGGACGAGCTCATCGCGTCCATGATGGATGAGCGCAGTGGGGTCTTTGTCGATAAGAGCGATGGGCACCGCGTGCTCACCGGCTTTGCCGTCACGGGACGCAATGGCGATTATCCGAGCCTTGGCTGGATCGTGGTCACGCGCCAGGACGCGACGATGGCCTTCGCGGACGCGACGCGCCTTGCCCTCATCATTCTCGGCATCGGCCTTTTGGCCCTGCCAGTGACCTTTCTCGGCGCCTATTGGTTCGCGCGGAAAATTGCGCGTCCACTGGTGACGCTGACACAGGCGGCCGCGCACATCGGACGCGATCCCCACACCAACAACCTGCCGCATCAGCGCGGCAGCCTGGAAGTGCTGCAATTGTCAGGCGCGCTGCGCGCCCTGCTGCGACGGCTCGGTTCTGTGGAGGCGCAGATCATCAGGTCGGCCGAGCAATATCAGCAGGACATGGAAGAACTGCGCCAGCTTGCCGATACCGATCCGCTCACCGGCTTGCTCAACCGCCGCTCGTTCCTCACTGTCGCAGACGCTGCCCTCAACGGGTCGCGCACCAGCGACGGGCTGGGCATCCTGATGGCCGATATCGACCATTTCAAGCTGGTCAACGATGTCTATGGGCACCCGGCAGGCGACGCGGTGATCCGCAGCGTTGCGGCCTCCATCGGCGCGGCGTTGCGCCAGCATGACCGGGTCGCGCGCTTCGGTGGCGAGGAGTTCGTTGTCCTGCTGCTAAACGTGGATCGCGCCGGCGTGATGGCGCTCGCCGAGCGCATGCGCAGCGCCATCGGTTCGAGCCGGGTCCTCGTCGAGGGGCAGGAGATCGCGGTGACGGTCTCGTTCGGGGCGGCCTTGGCGCAACCTGGCGACCAGGACGTGGACGAGGTGATCGAACGTGCCGATATGGCGCTGTACGAGGCCAAGAATGCGGGCCGCAATCGCATCGCGGTCGCGGACCGCAGGCCCAATCCCCGCGCCGCCTGAGCGTGCACCGGGGGCGTGATCAGCGCGGCAGGAAGGGATTGGTCGCCCGCTCGTCGCCGATGCTGGTGACGGCCCCATGACCGGGCAGGCACACCATGGCATCGCCCAGCGGCAACAGCTTCGTGACGATGCCTTGGATCAACTGCTCGGCGTTGCCGTAGGAAAAATCCGTGCGGCCCACCGAGCCCTTGAACAGCGTATCGCCCACGATGGCGACGTTCGAGGGGGCGTGCACGAACACCACATGCCCGGGCGTGTGCCCCGGCACCTGCAAAACATCCAAAGTGAGATCGCCAACCCGAACTGTCTCGCCCTCGGACAGATAGCGATCCGGCGTTACCGCCCGACCTTCGAACTCATATTTCGCCGCCGTCTCCGGCACCGCGTCCAGCAGGAACTGGTCGGCGGCGTTCGGTCCCTCGATCGGCACGCCGAGGCTCTCCGCCAGCTCCGCCGCACCGGCGGCATGGTCGAAATGGCCGTGGGTGAGGAGGATTTTTTCGACTTCAACCCCGGTTTCCGCGAGCGCCGCCCGGATCCGCGGCAGGTCGCCGCCGGGATCGACCACTGCTGCCTTGTTGGTGGCGGTGCACCACAGGATGGAGCAATTCTGCTGGAACGGGGTGACCGGCACCACCGAGATCTGAATCGGCTGCATGAAAAGCTCCGGAGAGGGCGCCGGGAGGAGGCGGCGCGCCGGCGCAAGGCCGGCGCGCGTGGGTTCAGGAGGTCTTGCGCGCCCGGCTGCCGAGCGTGCGCAGGCGCAGGGCGTTCAGCTTGATGAAGCCCGCTGCGTCGCGATGGTCATAGGCGACCGCGCCTTCCTCGAAGGTCACGAGGTCCTGGTTGTAGAGCGAATAGGGGCTCTCGCGGCCGACCACGCTGACATTGCCCTTGTAGAGCTTCAGCGTGACGCGGCCGGTGACATAGGCCTGGGAATGGTCGATGGCGGCTTGGAGCATCTCCCGCTCCGGGGCGAACCAGAAGCCGTTGTAGATCAGCTCCGCATAGCGGGGCATCAGCTCGTCCTTGAGATGGGCCGCGCCGCGGTCGAGCGTGATGCTCTCGATGCCACGATGGGCCACCAGCAGGATGGTGCCGCCCGGGGTCTCGTAGACGCCGCGCGACTTCATGCCCACGAAGCGGTTCTCTACCAGATCCAGCCGCCCGATGCCGTTGGCCTTGCCGAGTTCGTTCAGCTTGGCCAGCAGGCTGGCGGGCGAGAGCGCCACGCCGTCGATGGCGACCGGGTCGCCCTTCTCGAAATCCACCGTGATGAGGGTGGCCTTGTCGGGCGCATCCTCGGGGGAAATGGTGCGCTGATAGACATATTCCGGCGCGTCGTCGGCCGGGTCTTCCAGCACCTTGCCCTCGGAGGAGGAGTGCAGCAGGTTCGCGTCCACCGAGAACGGGGCTTCGCCGCGCTTGTCCTTGGCGATCGGAATCTGGTGGCTCTCGGCGAATTCCAGCAGGCGCGTGCGGGAGGTGAGGTCCCATTCGCGCCAGGGGGCGATCACGGTGATGTCCGGTTCCAGAGCGTAATAGGCCAGCTCGAAGCGCACCTGGTCGTTGCCCTTGCCAGTGGCGCCGTGGGAGACCGCGTCGGCGCCGACCTTGCGGGCGATCTCGATCTGCTTCTTGGCGATCAGCGGGCGCGCGATGGAGGTGCCCAGCAGGTATTGCCCCTCATAGACCGCATTGGCGCGGAACATGGGGAACACATAGTCGCGCACGAATTCCTCGCGCACGTCCTCGATGAAGATGTGCTCCGGCTTGATGCCCAGCAGCAGGGCCTTTTCGCGCGCGGGAGCGAGCTCCTCGCCCTGGCCGAGGTCGGCGGTGAAGGTCACCACCTCACAGCCATAGGTGGTCTGGAGCCATTTGAGGATCACCGAGGTATCCAGGCCGCCGGAATAAGCCAGGACCACCTTCTTCACGTCGCGCGCCATCTCATCTCTCGAAATACAGGGCCTTGAAGAGCGCGCGGACTATAGGCCGGAGCGTCGCCATGGCAAGGGGAGGGCGCGCAAGGCATGGCCAATCTTGCGCATGGCGGTGCGAGAAACCCACCAGAGCGCGCGCATTACGGCGAGCAACAGCGCGTTCAGCGCGAAGCCGAGCTTGCCGATGCCGTCCTCCAGCGTCGCGCTCGAGAGCGCCCCCCTGCGGTCGTAGATCAGCCAGCGCAGGCCGACGATGACGAGGATGGTGAGCAGCGCCGAGAACACCGTATCGGTGAAGAAATGGCCGCCGAAAGCGATACGGAGGCCGCCCGCCGCCATGCCGAACGCCAATGCCGCCCCGACCGCGACCGGCCGCAACGGAGCCGGGGCAAGGCTGGCCGGTGCCAGCATCCAGAAGCCGAGCGAGCCTTCGCCGGATACGAAAGAGCAATTGCCGGGGCAGGTGCCGTCGGTGGAATACCATGGGCTGAACACGTCCTTGCCGCCGAAGGTCTCCACATGGACGGGACGGGGACGGCCCCAATGTTCCTTCAGCACTGCGTTCACCAGCAGGCCCGGCGCGAGGGCCATGGACAGGGCGAGCAACAGCGCCGCGCGGGCGCTCATGAACATGGGCGCCCGCGGAAACAGCAGCTTGAGGATGATGGCCGCGAAGGCGGGTCCCGCGAACAGCCAGGGAATAATGTTGCCCGCGCTGCGCAGCATCTTGCCGAGAGGCGAGGCGGCGACCTGGAAACTGCGCGAGCCCGCGTCCCAGAACAGCCCGGTTATCGCGAGATCCCATTGCGGAAAGACCGTGAAGAGGATCGCGACGGCCGCGCCGGTCACGAGGGCGAAGAAAAGCACGAGCTTCAACGGATCACCTGTGTTTCCCCTTGCCTCTGGCGCGTGACGCTGATGCACCCGGTTTCCGGTCCGGTTTGATCCAACCCCTTGCGGGGATGCGCGGACCGGCAGCACACTCCGGCCGATTTAGCCTGAGGAGGGGCCGATGACCAGGGCCACGCTTGATTTCTACTACGAGTTCGCCTCGCCCTATTCCTATCTCGCGGCGAGTCGCCTCGCGCCGTTGGCGGAAGCTGTGGGCGTGCTTGTGGAATGGAAGCCCTTCCTGCTTGGGCCGATCTTCGCCGCCCAGGGCTATTCCTCCTCGCCGTTCAATGTCTACCCCCTGAAGGGCGCGCATATGTGGCGCGACCTGGCACGGCTGGCCGCGCGTTATGGCCTGCCGCCGGTGACCCGGCCGGAGCCCTTCCCGGTCAACGGCCTGCTCGGTGCGCGCGTGGCGACGCGGCTCAACGATGCCTCCCGCCCGGCCTTCACCCGCGCCCTGTTCCGCGCGGCCTTCGCCGAGGGACGCGACATTTCCGACCGCACGGTGGTGCGGCAGGTGCTCGCCGGGCTCGGGCATTTCTGCGACGAGGTGATCGACCAGGCGGAGACGCAGGCAAACAAGGACAAGTTGCGCGGCACGGTCGAGGAGGCGCAGGCGCTCGGCATATTCGGCGCGCCCACCTTCGTCACCGCGGACAAGGACTTGTTCTGGGGCAACGACCGGCTGGAAATGGCGCTGGACCATGCGGTGCAGATCGCCCATGCGCCGCAGCCCGCCGCCCAATAGGCACCGCCTTCATTGCGCCGGCGGTGTTCCGCCGGTCGGCGGGGGCGGGGGAAGCTGGGCCCGGCCGGAGGAGAGCAGCATGGGCTTCCAGAAGCCAGCGCTCCATCCCGCCACGAGCCAATAGGCAAGTCCGCCTGCCAGCCCCGCCGCGAGAATGTAGAACGGGTCCGCCACGGGCATGCGCTCGCCGCTGAGGGTGGGAAAGAGCTGTGCGCCGACAAAGGCGGAAACCGCGCCATTCGCCACATGGAACATCCAGGAGCGCACGGCGAACATTTCCGAGAACAGCACGCCGATTGCCGCCACCAGCCACATGGTGGAGACCAGGAACACCACCAGGAATCCGGCGGTGAACAGCGCATCCACCAGCATCACCAACGTATCCGGGCTTTCCGGCGCGCTGGCGAACAGCGTGCCGATGCGCCATTGGCCGAACAGGATCACCGCCGTGCCGGCGCAGATGGCCACCACATATCCGGCCGGAATGAGGATGAGCCGCAGCAGGAGACGGAAGACGGAATCCATGGGCGCGCGTGGCCTTAAGCCTGATGCGGAACGATTATTCGGCAGCTGCCGCCATGGCGCGCAGCGCCAGCCGCTCGCGGGCGGAAAGCTTTTCCGTCTCGCTCTTGAGCTGGCCGCAGGCGGCGAGAATGTCGCGTCCGCGGGGGGTGCGCACCGGGCTGGCATAACCCGCGCGGAACACGATGTCGGAAAACTTTTCGATCGTCTCCCAGTCGGAGCACTCGTATTGGGTGCCCGGCCAGGGGTTGAACGGGATGAGGTTGATCTTGGCCGGAATGCCTTCCAGCAGGCGGACCAGGGCTCGGGCATCGGCCGGGCTGTCGTTGACGCCCTTCAGCATCACATATTCGAACGTGATGCGCTTGGCGTTGGACGCGGCCGGATAGGTGCGGCACGCTTCAAGCAATTGCGCCAGCGGGTATTTCTTGTTGATCGGCACCAGCACGTCGCGCAATTCGTCACGTACCGCGTGGAGCGAGATGGCGAGCATGGGCGCGACCTCGCGGCCGAGCCGCTCGATCTCGGGCACCACCCCGGACGTGGAGACCGTGATGCGCCGCTTGCCGAGGCCGAGGCCATCTCCATCCGACAGGATCTCAATGGATTCAGCCACGGATTCATACGCATAGAGGGGTTCACCCATGCCCATGAAGACGATGTTGGTGACGAGCCTGTCCCCCTCGGTCGGCAGGCCGGGGCCGACCGCGCGGTCGCGGCCGGGGTAATCGCCGAGCCGGTCGCGCGCCACCATCACCTGCGCCACGATCTCGGCGGCGGAAAGATTGCGCACCAGGCGCTGGGTCCCGGTGTGGCAGAATGAGCAATTGAGCGTGCAGCCCACTTGGCTTGAGACGCACAAGGTGCCGCGGTCGCTCTCGGGAATATAGACGCACTCGACTTCGTGCGGCTTCTCGCCGGGCGTATCCGCCGGCAGGCGCAGCAGCCATTTGCGGGTGCCGTCCTGCGACACCTGCTCCACAACGATCTCCGGCCGCTCCAGCGAATAGGCCTGTGCCAGGGTCGCCCGCAAATGCTTGGAGACGTTGGTCATCTCGTCGAAATTGAGCGCGCCGCGCAGGTAGATCCAATGCCAGAGCTGGTTGACGCGCATGCGCAGGTCGCGTTCGGCGACCCCCACGGCGGCGAGCGCGCGGCCCAGCTTCTCCCGGTCTAGCCCCACGAGGGAGGGGAGCGAAACGGGGGCAGGGGCCGGCGCGGCGGCGGGGGTGGTGTCGATCAGGAGCGTCATCGGGTCACACATAATGGTTTCGCGCCCGCCATGCCAGCCGCACGACGGACGCGATCCGATCCTTCAGGCCCTTTAAATGCAAGGATTGCGGCGCGGTTCGGGCAAAGTGGCCGCGCCGGGGCTGTCGCCGGCGGCTATTTGCATTCCTGCGCGACGCGGTCGAGGGCCTGGGCGATGCCCGCGAGACCGTATTTGTCGGTGGTGGAATTGCCGCGCGCGGACACGCTCACCACGGTTACATCCCTGCCCTTGCGCAGGGCTTCCACCATTTTGCCCTCGTCCGCGACATTGCGCACCCATGCGCCTTCGGACTTCGTATAGAGCGCGAAGGCCTGCGTCCCCACGGTCAGCTTGGCTTCGCTGCCTTCCTTAAGGGCGAAGCCCATGGTCAGGCTGATCTCGTTCTTCACATTCTCGGCCGGGCGGGTGGAGATGAAGAAATAGGCCGGATCGCGTTTCAGCCCGGCGGGCAGGCGGTCCTTGGGCTGCGAGATCGTGTAGCAGACCTTGGCGTTGGGCGTGGCGCTAACGTAGACGCTCCAATCGCCGAACTGCGCGACCGGCTTGGGCTGCGCCTGCTGGGCGAACGCCGGGCCTGCGACCAGAGCGGCGGCGAGGCCGCCGAGGACGGCAAGGCGTGTGCGGAACGGAGCCATGACTTCTCCTAGATCTGAACGCGGTGCAGGAAAGGCAGCGCAGCGGGCTGCTTCAATGCCCCTAAATGTGGACGCCGACAAAAAAATGGCACACAGACTGCTTTTGCTTCCTTAACGCGCTGGCATCCTTTGCGGCCAGGGCGGCGAGTTGACAAGACGCCATGGGCGCCATCCCCGGTTTCGTGGGAAGGATCGCGCGGTTCCGCCGGTTTCGGCAAGGCTGCGTCGGGCGGTGCTGCGCCCCGTGGCGAGGATGATGGGGATGGGGTCATGAAGGCTGTCATGTGCGTGCGCCACGGGCCGGCGGAGCAATTGGTGGTCCAGGATCTGCCCGATCCGGTGCCAGGTCCCGGCGAGGTGGTGGTGGACGTGGCGGCGGTCGGGCTCAACTTCTTCGACACGCTGATCATCCGCGATCTCTATCAGCACAAGCCGCCCCTGCCGTTTTCGCCTGGTGCGGAATTCTCCGGATTTGTCAGTGCCTTGGGGGAGGGCGTGGACGACCTTCGCATCGGCGACCGGGTGGCCGGCTACATGACCAGCGGCGCCGCGCGGGAGAAGGTGGTGGTGAAGGCGCAGATCCTCGCCCCGGTGCCGGACGACCTCGACCTGGTGCGCGCCGCCGGCCTCATCGTCACCTATGGCACCGCTCTGTATGCCCTGCGGGATCGCGGAGAATTGAAGGCGGGAGAAACACTTGCGGTGCTCGGCGCGGCGGGAGGGGTGGGGCTCGCGGCGGTGGAGCTGGGCAAGGTCCTGGGCGCCCGCGTGATCGCGTGTGCCTCCGCCCAGGACAAGCTGGATTTTGCCCGCGCGCATGGGGCCGACGAGGGAATAGATTATACGCAGCAAGACCTTAAACTCGCGCTGAAAGCGCTCGGCGGGGAGCGGGGCATTGATGTGGTGTTCGATCCGGTGGGCGGGGCGCAATCCGAGCAGGCGGTGCGGGCGCTGGGCTGGTGCGGGCGTCTGCTGGTGATCGGATTCGCCGCCGGCGAGATCCCGAAACTGCCGCTCAACCTGTTGCTGCTGAAGAATTGTGATGCCCGCGGCGTGGCCTTCGGGGCGCAGGCGCGGCGCGATGTGCCCTGGCTCAGGACGGCAGCGGCGGAGCTGATCGGCCATGCTCGTGCCGGCCGCATCTCGGCCCATGTGGATACCACATTTCCTTTGGTGAATTGCGCCGACGCGCTCGGCGAGATTGCCGGCCGGCGGGTGAAGGGAAAAGTGGTGCTGACGACGCAATTGGCGCGAGGAAATGGAGTTTAACGCCGGTTTCATCCCGGATCTCCGCACATAACCGCGCGATTTCAGCGCTATTCGTCGGAACGTCGCCGGAACGTTTCGAGGAATTTGTCTGCATCGCGCGAATCGCGCCGAAATCGCGATGAATCCGGTGTGTTCCTCCAACCGTCGTCACGCTGAAACATCTTGCCGCTAAGGCCACCTCGCAGCATGGGGGTGGATCATGTCTTGGCTAAACTTTGGTCTTGTGGTTGTGGCGAGCGCGATGGGGGCCGTTCCTTGCCTGGCACAGACGGGTCAGCCGTTTGACCAGGCGCTCTATGGCAAGCCCGGCCAATTGGTGGATGTCGACGCGGGGCGGCGGCTGAACCTGGTGTGCCAGGGCAGCGGTAGCCCGACCGTGATCTTCGAGGCCGGCTTCGGCGAGACCTCGGTGACGTGGCGCTATGTGCAGGGGGAGATCGCCAAGCTCACCCGCGCCTGCGCCTATGATCGCGCCGGCCTTGGCTTCAGCGATCCCACGCCCGAGCCGCAGAACCTGCCGGTCATGACGCGCGACCTGCACAAGATGCTGCGCGCGGCCAACATCGAACGGCCGATCGTGCTGGTGGCCCATTCCATGGGCGGGATGAACGCCGTCTACTTCGCCGACCGTCACCTCGACGATCTGGCGGGCATGGTGCTGGTCGACCCGGCGGTGGCGAATCAGGAAAAGCTGATGGCGCCGGTGACCCAATCCTATTACCAGGCCAATGCCAGCCAGCGAGCGCTGCTGGTGAAGTGCCTGAACGCGGCGAAGGTCGGCGACATCACGCCGGGCAGCCAGATCCTCGCCGATTGCGGCAATGTGACCGCGGGTGCCGATGCCGCCCTGGCGGCGGTGGAGAACGGCTGGAGCATGACCGCCTCTTATTGGCAGGCCATGCTGTCGGAGCATGAGAATATGTTCTCGATGGATGCCGCCAATCCCACCCGCGACGATCGCGAGCTGAATGCCGCCAAGGGCAGCTTCAAGGCCCTGCCGCTGATCGTGCTGACCGCCGGCAACGCCATGCCCAACATGCCCGAGGCGGAGCGCGGGCCGGCCAACGCGCTGTGGATGCAGCTGCACGATGAGCTGGCGGCGAATTCCACCGTGGGCGTGAACCGCCTGATCCCCAAGTCCGGGCATTATATTCAGGACGACGATCCCAAGGCGGTGATCGCCGCCATCACGGACGTCCTGGCGGCGGCGCGCAAATAGGCGCGGGCGAGAAGGAGCGGGCGCCCCTCGGGCGTCCCGCTCGGTTCAGGCCGCGACGGCGTGGGGCAGAAGGCGGAGGGCGGCCCGCGAGAAGACGTGGTCCATGAAGCAGCGGGCATTGGTGCGCAGGAAGAAATGCGCGCCTTCCACCGTGACCAGCTCGAAATCGCCGCGCGTTTCCAGCGCCCAACCGGCCATGTCCTGCGGCCCGGCGAAGGGGTCCTCGGTGCCGGCGAAGGCGACCACCGGGCAGGGCAGGGGCGCGGCCACGGGCATATTGCCCTCGGCCATCTCGAAATCCGCCCGCAGCATGGGTTCCAGCAGGTCGCGCAATTCCTGGTTCGCCAGCACTTCGGCGGGCGTGCCGCTATAGGCGGCGAGGCGCGCCCAGAAGGCGTCCGAAGGCAGCATGTGCAGCGGCGGGCGGCGGCTCGGCGCGTTGGGCGCACGATGGGCGGCAAGGAACAGGATGTGCGGCAGCGGCAGGTCCTCGCGGCGCAGCTGCAGGATCAGGGCGCGGGCGACCCGCGCGCCCAGCGAATAGCCGAGCAGGCCGAACGGGCGGTCGAGCCAGGGGCGCAAAGCCTCCACAAGCCTGCTGACCACCTCATCGACACTGCGCAGCGCAGGTTCCGCCGTGCGGTTCTCGCGACCGGGCAATTGAACTGGCTGCACATCGAGCCAGGCCGGGGCATTGCGCCGCAACCCCATGAAGCTGCTCGCGCCGCCGCCGGCGAAGGGCAGGCAGAACAGACGATGGGAATGCGCGGTGCCGCCTTCCGCATAAGGCAGCCATTTGCTGCGCGCGGCGTCGCGGGCGTTCGGCCAAGACACGCGGCCGGCGGTGTGGGCGGCAGGGCCGCAGGACGGCGTGGCGAGACCAAGGCCGTTCATGACGCTGTTCCTCATCGAGGCGACCGGGGCCCATGGGGCAAGGCCGATATGTGTAGGGTCGTGAGACCTGCGCGTTCGTGGGAATATGTGAAAATTGCAACTAAAACTTGTAATATTCTCTCGCGGAAAATACGTTCGGCTCGCCTTTATGCAGCGGAGGCCCAGCCTCCACTGCCCGGCGAGGCGTATTCGCCTTCATTTTCGCGCAGCCGTTCCCCAGACTCACCTGCCGAACGACGGCGGCTTCGCGTTCACGTTTGCTGCGCTCGCGCATGCCTACCAGGCCTAGGCGAGACAGTTCATTAGATTAGGTCGTCTTCCGCGCGGCAGAAGTGTCGCAGATGGATGTCAAGCATATGACAAAAGCATAAGCATTTGCTTGGCACGCAAGATTTAAAAACAGATGTATATTGAGATAGACAGCTAAATACGTGAAGCATGTGGACTTCTGAAACCGCTTATGCCAGTTTCCCGTCGCATCGCGCGATGAGCCGCCATGTGCGGCTTTCGGCGTGATGGTGTCCGGGATGGGCCTGCGGGTGCGCGGCTTTTGAAGGCCGACGGCAAGCCGCGGGCTAAGCTTCAGAATGGAAATCCGATTGTAAAAAATCGGACTAAATAATTTTGATTGTATCATTGTCGGGCTGGCGAGCCCGGTCGCAGCAGGTCCGCCCGCGGCGCACTGTCCGCGGGGCTTCAGGTTGCGTCAGGGGCGCGCAGGTCCGGCCGCGAAATGTTCGTTATCCAACCGCGTGAGGATGACCCATGGTTTCCGATGTGCAGAACGACCACGAATCGCATGTGGACAGCCCCGTGGCGTCCGCCCCGCTCGTCTCCAACCAGGACAAGGCCGAGAAGATCGTGCGTTCGCACGCGCTCTGGGCGGCCGGCATGGGCCTGATCCCCCTGCCGGTGGTGGATGTCGCCGGCGTGGCGGGCATCCAGTACACCATGATCGGCGAGCTCGCGAAGGTCTATGACCTGCCGTTCTCGCGCGAGCGGATCCGCGCCGTTGCGGCCTCCGTGCTCGGCGGCGGCATTCCGGCGGTGATGACCACCGGCGGCCTCGGCAGCATCGCCAAGTCGGTGCCCTTCATCGGCGCCCTGCTCGGCGCCGCCGTGATGCCGGCGCTCTCCGCCGCCGCCACCGTCGCGCTCGGCCGCGTGTTCACCCAGCATTTCGAAGCCGGCGGCACGCTGCTCGACTTCGAGCCGGAGAAGATGCGCGCCTATTTCGTGCAGGAGTTTGAAAAGGCCCGCGCCGACACCTCCTCTCTTCTGTCCAACGCGGGCGATACCATGCGCGGCCGCAAGAAGGACGTTGTGGTCGCCGAGCCCGTCGCCGAAGTGCCGGCCGGCACCCCGGTCGCCCCGGTCCTGTGAGACTGCGGCGGGCGCGGCGTGCAGGCGCCGCGCCCGCCGTGTTTCGGCCCGTCCCGCGCATCGCGCGGAGCTGTGCCGCGCGCTGTGTTCCGGTGCGGACCGGGGGCTGGTCGCGGTGGCGCGAGGTCTCGCGGAGCAGGGCCTGTCGCCGCACTTTGGTCTCGAGATTTTTTGCGAGGGCGTGCCATGGCCATCATGATCTATCTGTTGCTGAGCCTTCTTGTGGGCTTTCTCGGCATCGGCCTGCGCGGCGGTTTTTTTCTTTATTTCATCTTGTCGATCGCGCTCTCTCCGCTTGTGGGTTTGATGATCCTCGTGATCGTCGGATCCAACGGCGACCGCAACACCACCGTCAAACTGCCGCGCTATTAGGCGCGTGCGACGGCACCTCCTTCGCTCGGCCAGTTTCAAGTCGGCCAAGTTCCAAGCATGAGTGCGTGAATCCATGAGCGACAGGTTGGGCGAGCCCCCGATCGGATACGACGCGCCCTTGCGGGGCGATGTCGAAGAGGGGGCCGGGCCGGTTGGGCCGGGCCGCTGGGGGCGGCTGCGGCGACGCATCGCCCTGATTCTGCTGGTTGCGCTCGTGTTCGTGGTGTTCCTGGCCCCCTACATGATCGTCAACGTGCCGGTGGGCTCGGGCGGCGTGTTGTGGCGCCGGTTCGGCGGCACGGAGCTGCGCTTCTCCATTCCCAGCGGGGTCACGATCAAATGGCCGTGGGACATCATCTATGTCTATGATCTGCGCCTTCAGGCCCGCAACGTGGACATCGTGGCGATCACCTCCGACGGGCTGAACATTTCCATTTCCATCACCTATCGCTGGTTTCTGAACCAGAAATTCCTGCCGCATCTCAATTCCAAACTCGGCCCGAGCTATGCCGAGACCCTGCTTCTGCCCGAGGTGAATGCCGCGACCCGCCGGGAGTTCGCCATGTTCGCCGTGCGGGATTATTATGGGCCGACACGCGAAAACATGATGCAACGTGTATTTCGTGCGGTCGTCGACCCTGGCGTGAAGAATTATATCTGTTCGCAACAGGATGTTGCGGTCGAAAACGCGAATGGAAATTGGCAGGATTGTCTGATTATTCTCACCGACGTGCTGGTGCGCGACGTGGCCTTGCCGCCGCGCATCGTCGCCGCCATCCAGAGCAAGATCGAGCAGGAACAATTGGTGCAGGAAATGCAATATCGCGTCGAGCGTGAGCATTATGAATCCGACCGCAAATATATCGAGGCGGAAGGCATCCGCAAATTCCAGGAAACCGTGCAATCCGGTATTTCGGAGAATTATCTGAAATGGCGCGGCATCGAGGCCACCGTCCTGCTCGCCACCTCGCCCAATGCCAAGACCGTGGTGGTGGGCGGCAATAACGGGCTGCCGCTGATCCTCAATACCGGGGATTCGGCAACCCCGCCGCCACCGCAGCAACAGGCGCAGGGGCTGGGGACGCTCGGTGCGGTGGGGGCGCACAATTCCGCCGCCGCGACGGCGGACTACAATCGTCCCGCGCCCTCCGCCGCGCTGTCCGGATCGCTGGATGTCTCGCGGCCGGATCTCGCCCAGCGCCCGCCCGGCGGCAGCGGCGCGATCCTGCCGCAGGGCGCGTGGTCCAGCGATCTTTCCGCTTATACCCGGGCGTATGAGAACGGCCTTCTGCCGCAATCCATCGCCCCCTTGGTGCGCCAGGAGGCGACGGACGCGGCGCGCGCCGCCGGAGCGCCGGTGCCGGCCGCGCCGTCACCGACCGGCCAGCAGGGCGGACCGCCGCAATTGCGCCCGGGGGCGGTGTTGCCCGGGGCGCTTCCGCCCGGCACGGCCTCGCTCTCCAGCGGCGAGCGGCCGGACCCAGTGGTGCAGCCGCATACGGCGCAATTGGTCGACAGCCCGCTCGGCCTCGGCGGCGCGCGCGATTTGTTCGCCAGCTGGGCGGCCTGGCTCTCGCCGAAGGAGCCGCCGGCCGGTCAGGGACGCGCGCCATGAGCGCGGGGCGGTCCAGACGTCGCGGCGTGCGCCCGATGTCCTTCCGCCCGATCCTGCCTTCGGTCCTCGCAGTGCTGCTTTTGTTTGCCGGCATCGCGTCTTGCCCGGCGGCGGACACTCTGCCCACGAATGCGCCGCAGGAAAACAACCAGGATACCGGCACCACGACGCCGGTGCGTGCGCTGAAGGTGCCCGAAGTCACGTCCACCACGGGCTTTCGCTATCTCGACGGGGCGCTGGTGGTGGCGCCGCAGGTCTCGTTCGACAGCCTGTATTCCACCAATGTGCTGGAGTTGCCGCCGCCCACCAGCGGCGACCTCGGCCTCGTGGCGGCGCCGGCCATCAATATCAAGTATGACGCGGGAAACTACGGCGGCGCGCTGGCGGCGTCCTATCGGTATACGGATTATGTCCTGCACGATACGCTGGTGAAGAAGGAATATCTGTTCAACCCGTCCGCTTTCGGCAAGATCAACGAATATTGGACCTCCAATTCCAGCTATAAGGCGACCCAGCAGGCGCTCTCAAATGCCGCCCTGGGCGCCGTGCCCAAAGCGCTCAACACCATCACCAAGCAGCAGTACAAGACCGGGCTGGATTACGACCAGGGCCCCTGGTTCGGCGAGATCGCGGTCTCGATGAAGGACAGCCAGTTCTATTCCCAGAGCCTGGGATCGGGCGCCACGACCAGCCTCTATGAATTGGCGGATTTCAACCAGATCAACAAAGTCGGCTATAATTTCAACAAGACCGACAAGGTCTATGCGCTGGTGTCTCTCGACCGCACCATTTACACTATGACCGATCTGTATGATCGCAATTCTCTCGGCTATCTGGCGGCGGTCGGCTTCTCCTATGCCTTCAACCCGGCGCTGAACATATCCGGCCAGCTCGGCTATCTGATGCAGGATTATGCCGATCCCCGCTTTGCCATCGTCAGCACCCTCGTGGGCTATGCCAAGCTGAAATGGCAGATGGATGCCACCTGGAGCACCGAGCTCAATTGGAGCCGGCTCGCGTCCGAACTGGTCTATCCCGGAACGCCGGGCATCTTCATCAATACGTACGACGTCGCTCTGCGCAAGCAATACGATCCCAAGACGCTGTTCGAGGTGCGGTACCAATATATCGTCCAGGAAGCGATCCAGCTGCCGATCGTCTATGACGAGTCGGTTTATTCGATCGGCTGCCAATATGCCTGGAACGATCATACGACGATCGAATACGGCTACAAATTCAATCACCAGATCACGTCGGACAATTCGCAGAATTTCGACGAACACATCATCGGTGGCGGGATCACCTATAAATTCTGAAGGTACAATCGGAATCGCACATGATCAGCCGCGACAATATCAAGGATATCTACCCGCTGACCGCGTTCCAGGAGGGCATCGCCTTTCACGACCTGCTGGAGCGCGAGGCCGGTGGGGACGGGCAGCGCAGCTATTTCCAGCAGATGCGCTTTTCCATCCGCGGCCCGCTGGATGTCGCCGCCTTCGATCGCGCCTTTGCTTTGGTCGTGGCGCGGCACGACATGCTGCGCACCGTGTTCCGCCTCACGGGCGGCGATCGCGCGCTTCAGATCGTGCTGAAGGCGCGGCCGTTTGCCTGCGAGATCGTCGATCTCTCCGCCTTGCCGGCGCAGGACCGCGCCGCGCGGGTGGAGGCCTATGCGCAGGCGCAGCGGGCGCTGCCGTTCGATCTCCAGCGCGACGTGCTGCTGCGGGTCGGCGTGCTGGTCGAGACGCGCGAGCTTGCCCGCGTGGTGTTCTCCTTCCACCATATCCTGATGGACGGCTGGTGCATCGGCATCCTGCAGGACGAGCTGACGCGGGCCTATCAGGCGTATGCGCACGGCGCCGTACCGGTGCTGCCACGCCCGGTGCCGTTCAGCGCCTTCGTGAAGGCCTCGCTGGCGCGGCGCGCGCGCGCCGGGCTCGGCTATTGGCGCGATTATCTGGCCGGCGCCGACACCGCCTTGCCGCTGCCGGCCGCGCGGGCGCGCGCGCTCGGTACCGGGCGCGACATGCGCACCCATACGACGGGCTTTTCCGCAGACCTCACGCGCCGCCTCGCCGCGCGGGCGCAGGCGAGCGGGGCCACCTTCAATTCCCTGATCCAGGCGCTCTGGGGCCTGCTGCTGGCGAAGGTCGAGGATCGCGACGACGTGGTGTTCGGCGCCATGGCGTCCACGCGTCCGCCCGACATGGAGGGCGCGGACGCGATCCTCGGCCCGTGCATCGGCATGCTGCCGCTGCGGGTGCGCCTGAAGGCGGGCGAGAGCGTCTCCGCCTTCCTGCGCCGTGCACAGGACGAGCGCATGGACTGGCTGGAGAACGTGCATTGCGCGCTCGCCGACATCCAGGCCGCGAGCCCCCTGCGCCAGGGGCTGATCGGCCATTATTTCGTGTTCGAGAATTATCCGCTGGAGGACCGCTTCCAGGGCGCGGCGCAGGAGCTGGCGCCGGGCGTCACCATCGAGGATGTCAGCGTCTATCAGACCTCCAATTATGATTTCGGCGTGGTCGCTTTGCCGGGCGCGGCCCTGAAGATCGCCTTCACCTTCAACGCCGACGTGGTGGACCCGGAACGCGTCTCCCGCCTCGCCCTATGGCTGGAGGTGCTGGCGGAGCAAATCGCGGAGGCCCCGCAGCGCGCGGTCGACGACCTCACCTTGATGAGCCGGGAGGAGCACGACCGGGTGATGGCGTGGGGCCATGGCGGGGCGTTGCCGGCCCCGGCGATTGATCTGCGCGCGGCGCGTGCCGCCCTGGTCGCGCGGGAGGGCGAGGCGCCGGCCTTGCGGATCGGCGCGCGGATCGTGTCCCACGCGGCGCTTGAGCGTCACGCGCGCCACCTCGCCCAGCGGCTCGCGGACCTTGGCGCTACCCCATCCATTCCGGTAGCGCTGCATGCGGACGCGGGAGAAGGGCTGGCAACCGCCATGCTGGCCTGCCTTCTGCTGGGCGTGCCCTATGTGCCGCTGGATCTGCCGAGCCCGCCGGCGCGGCTCGGCCATATCCTCGCCGATTGCGGCGCGCGCCTGGTGCTGAGCGCGGCGCCGGAGCGCCTGCCGGAGCTGGTGGACGGCGTGGCGCTGCTGTCGCTGGAAGAGGAGCTGGAGCGCGCGCGGGACGCGGCGGGGGAGCTCGCGTGTGCCGACCTGCCGCCGCTGCCGGCCGATCCCACCGCTTATGTCATCTACACCTCGGGCACCACGGGCCAGCCCAAGGGCGTGCGCATCGGCCATGGGGCGCTGCTCGCCTATGTGTCCTGGCTGGTGCAGCGCTGCGGGCCGACCTTTCCGATCCGCACGGCGCTGCTCACCTCGCCGGCGTTCGATCTCGGCTATACCGCCATCTTCGGAGCGCTGCTGGGCGGCGGCTGCCTCTCGCTGCTCGACGAGGACGCGCGCCGCGATCCCGAGCACGTGCTGGCGCTGCTCGCCGCCCATAGGCTCACGCTGCTCAAGCTTACCCCCTCCTATCTCGCCATGCTGATGGCGACGCCCGGCAGCGCCGCGGCGTTCGCCGACGCGCGGGACCTGCGGCTCATCCTGCTGGGCGGGGAGGGGCAGAATTTCGCCGATCTCCAGCATCTTCAGCGGCTCGCGCCGCACGTGTCGCTGGCCAATCATTACGGGCCGACCGAGACCACCATCGGTTGCGTGAGCGGGCCGCTGGACGATCTCGCCCGCGCCGGGGAAGGGCCGCAGCGCATCGGCCGGCCGATCGTGGGCGCCCGCGCCTTCGTGTGCGACCACACCCTGCGGCCGGTGCCGGAAGGGGTGGCGGGTGAATTGCTGGTGGGCGGCGCGGGGCTCGCCCAGGGCTATGTGAACGCGTCCCCCGCGGATGCCGCGCGCTTCACCCGCTTGTCCCTGTCGGGTGATCCGGGCGCGAGCGACGTGCCCGTGTATCGCACCGGCGACAAGGTGCGCTGGCTCCCCGGCGGGCAGCTGGAATTCCTCGGTCGCATGGACGACCAGGTGAAGATTCGCGGCTATCGTGTCTCGCTGAAGGAGGTGGAAGCCGCCTTGCGCGCGCTGCCGCAGGTCGCCGATGCCGCTGCGGTGGTGGATGCGCGCAGCGGCACGGCGGAATTGTTCGCCTATGTGATCCTCGCCGAGGGCGCGGGCGCCGATGCCGGAGCGCTGCGCGCCGCGCTCGCCGCCCGCCTGCCGCCGGCCATGGTGCCGAGCCGGTTCTTCCCGATCTCGCGCTTTCCCATGACCGCCAATGGCAAGCTCGATCGCAAGGCGCTGGAAGAGCATTGGCGCGCCCCCGCCGCCGGCGCCCGCGCGGATGCGCCCGGCAGCGCCCTGGAGGAGGGGTTGCGGACGCTCTGGAAAGAGGTGCTGTTCCTCGAACAGGTGGGGCTGGAGGAGGATTTCTTCGCCCTCGGCGGCCATAGCCTCAAAGCCATCGCCCTGGTCTCGAAGGCCAAGGCGGCGCTTGGCCGCCAGCTCACCTTGCGCGCCCTGTTCGACCATCCCACCATTCGCGCGCTCGCCGCTCATCTGGAGCGTCCACCGGCCGACGCGGCGCCCGCGCCGCTGCTGAAGCTGCGCGCAGGCACGCCCGGCGCGCCGGTGGCCTTCTTCTTCCCGCCCGCGCTCGGCACCTCGACGCTCTATCGCGATCTCACCGAGCCGCTCGATTGCGATGTCGCGTGCTACGGCCTGCAGGCGCCGGGGTTCGATGCCGACATGCCGTTCGCGCCGAGCCTTGCGGCGGCGGCGGCGCTGTTTGCGGCGCAGATAGTGCCGGTGGAAAGCACCCATCCCGTGCGGCTGGTCGGCTGGTCGCTGGGCGCGCATTTCGCGCTCGAGACCGCACGGCTGCTGGAAGCGCGCGGGCGGGCGGTCACCCTCGTCCTGCTCGATGCGGCGCCGGAGGAGAGAGCCTCGGAAAAGGGCGCGACGCCGCCCGCTGCCTTCACCTTCGCGCACTTGCGCACCACGCCCTATTGGGGGCGGGTGCTCGCCATCATGGAGCAATTGCCGGCGGAGGATTTCGCCCGCATCGAACGCCTCGCCGCCCACAATCAGGCGATCGCCCGCGCCCACCGGCCAGAGGCGGCGCCTCTCTCAGCGCCCATCCTGTGCATCGAGGCGGCGGATGCTGTGCCCCGCGCGGGCGGCGTGGCGTTCCGGGCGGCGACGCGGGGCCCCTTCGTGTTGCACGAGGTGGGTGGGGATCATTATTCCATGTTCCACCCGCCCCATGTTCACACGGTGCTGGCCCTGCTGCGGCAGGTGCTGAGCGTGAGCGACGCGTCCGTCAGCGCACCGTCCGGCAAGGCGGCGCCCGCTGCCAGCGCCGCGCCGTCGTTGATCGTATAGGCGGCGAGATGCGGCTGCTTCTCGCCTCCGGCGCAGACCGCCAGGCAATGGCCGGGCGGCGCAACGCCGCTCCACAGCTGCCAGTCGCCGCGCGCCGCTCCGGAAAGCTGCGTCACCGCGAACGGATCGAACGCGAACTGCACCGTCTGCGGCGCCTGGGAGAGGCCGAGGCCGGCCGCCTTCAGCAGGCTTTCCTTCAAGGTCCACAGGGCGAAGAAGCGCCGGGCGCGGGCGGCCTCGTCCTTGAGCGCGGCCAGGGCCGCATGCTCGGCCGGCGCGCAGAAGGCGGTGGCGAGATCCAGCGTCGCGGTGGCCGGAACGATGGCTTCCACATCGACGCCCAGCGGGCCGTCTTCGCTCACCACCACCGCCACCAGCCCGGCGGTGTGGGAGAGGCTGAAGCTCACGCCCGCGCCGCCTTCGGCATGGGCCACGGGCTTGCCGAGCGGCGGCGCCGTAAAGCGCCAAGCGGCCGGCGGGACGGCGGGGCGGGCGCGGCTGAGGGCGAAGCGCGCAAGCGCATGGGCGGCGATGAAGGCGGTGCGATCGCGCGCAAAGCGCAGGCGCGCCGCGCGGGCGCATTCCTCCGCGTCCAGCACGGCGGCGAAAAGCGCATCCTCCCGCGGGCCGAGCCGGTCGAGGGCGAGCAGGTAAAGTTCGATCACCGCCCCGCTCTCCTTTTCACAGCCGCCGGGAGGGCCACGCGCTGCCCCTCCGGCGCGGATGCGCGCGCAGGGATGGACCACCGATGATGATCCCCGACAGCGACCAGACGGCGCAGATCCATCGCCTGTTTCGCGATCGCATTCAAGACGATGCGCCGGGTGCCGTGCTGGCGGTGTTGAGCGGCGGGGAATGCGTGCTGGAACACGCCTATGGCCGTGCGGATCTGGCCCAGAACGTGCCGCTCGATGGCGCGAGCGTGCTGCGCGTGGGCTCACAGAGCAAGCAGTTCGCGGTCTATCTCGCGCTTCAATTGGCACGCGCGGGCCGCCTGTCGCTTGACGATGCGGTGGGCAAGCACGTTTCCTGGGTGCCGTCCGCCTGGCGCCACGTGCGCCTGCGCAGCCTCGCCGCCAACACCAGCGGCATCCGCGACCTGCTGGATCTGATGGTGCTGGGCGGGGTCAACGCGCTCGGTCCGGTCTCGCGCGACCTGGAGCGGCGGGTGATCGCCATGAGCCCCGGCGTCGCCGCCGAAGAGGGCGCGGACCTGCTTTATTCCAACAGCAATTTCCTGCTGCTCACCGATGCGGTGGAGGCGGCCTCTGGTGCGCCGTTCGAGGATCTGCTGGCACGTTATGTCACCGGCCCGCTCGGCATGGCCGACACCCGCCTGCTGTGGCGGGACGATGAATGGACGCCGCGCCTCGCCGGCCATTATCGCCGCGACGGGGCCGGCGGCTTCCTACGCGCCATGTCGCTCGCCGCCTTGGGCGGGGAGGGCGGGCTGGTGTCCACGCGCGCCGATATGGTGCGCTGGCAGAAGCATTTGCGGGCCGGGCATCTTTCCGGCGATCCGATCATCAGCCAGATGGAGCCCGCCGATGCCGTGCCGCTCGCCAGCGGCAGCCCCTCGCCGTACGGGCTCGGCCTCGTGCGTACGGTCCATGGCGGCGTGGTGGGGATCGGGCATGGCGGCTCGGTGGTGGGCGCGCGTTCGGAATCCGTGCGCTTTCCCGGCCCCGATCTCGGCGTGGTGCTGATCGCCAATCGCGAGGATATCCCGGTGTTCGCGCTGGTGCGGCAGGTGCTGGACATCCTGCTGCGCCGTCCCTCCGCCGCGTTTCTGCCCGAGGAAGCGCTGGCGCCGCTGCGGGCCATGAGCGGCGTGTGGCGGGAGGAGGGCGGCGGGCGCGTGCTGGAGCTCGCGGCGGACGCAGCGGGCGCGACGCTCACCACCAGCATGGGGCCGGCGCCACTGGTGCCGGCGGAGCAGGGGCCGGGTGAGGGAGATTGGGTGATCCCGCAGATGGCGCTGCCGCCGCTCGCGGTGCTGGCGCAGGCGGGCGCGGCGCTGCACATCGCGCGCTGGGGGCGCGTCGCGCGCTTCGTGCCCGCACGCCCGGACGCGCCGCGCGCCGATCCGCGCGGCCGCTACCGGGCGCGGGACGTGGCCCTTGAGGCGGAGGTGACGGGAGACGCGGGCGACCTGCGCATCACACTCGCCTCGCCTTATGGCATCTGCCGGGCGCGCCTCCTCGCCTGCGACGGCGATCTGTTCCGCGCGGTGCCCGACGCTGAGGATCTGCACGGGCGTTGGCTGGCCTCGCCCTGGAATTCCGCCTGGCTGTTCAGCGCGTGGGTGCGACCCGGCGGCCTTGTGCTGAATTCCGACCAGAGCGCGGACCTGGTGTTCGACCGCCTGTAACGGAGAAGCGTCGGCCGCCCTGTGCGCTTTGGTTGCAGCCGCGTTTGCTCGCCTCTCCTTACGCAACTTTCGCGCACAGGTTAAGCTTTCGCCCCGATACGGCGGGGGCTGATCATGCATGCGAATCGGGTGAGGACTCTGGTGCGGCTTGCGGCTGCCTGCGTCTGGCTGGCCTTTCTTGTGCCGTCGGCCATGGCGGCGGACGGGCGGGCGACATTCATCGCCGAGAACCACTGCAAGATCTCAGACCGCCTCTTCGTGACCTACCTCGTGCGGCAAAAGATGGACCGATTTGTCGCTGTGTCGGTGAAGGGCGGGGACCAGCAATATGTGCAATGCCTGCTGCTGGAGGACAACATTCAGATGCTGTGCGAGGCGGCCTCCGGCTTCTATGGCGTGAAGAAAGGCGAGGTCCGGGACGAGGTGCGAATGAGCAACTTGGCGATCCTGGAAGCGGCGGGGTTCGACACCGACAGTTCAGAAGGGAATTTTCAGAAGCTTCTGGTCATTCTGAAACCCGGTGAGGACCTTGACCGCGTCGCCGATATGATGCTCGGCCTGTTGTACGATCTTTACGGTGCGCGCCGCGGCGATCAACTGACCTATGTGGCCCCGATGGCAATGGGCATTTTCGACCGATCCCGGTGCCCGGCGGCGTCCAAGCAGCCCTGACCGCGACCCCGGGGTTCGTCGCCCCTCACGCCCGCCATTCGCCGCCCGCCTGATCCATCGCGGCGAAAAGCTCCGTCGGATCGAGCGCGGCGATGGTGCCGACGCGGCCGGTCATGGTTCGCGCCATGAGCATCGCGTTTAGCACCGCTTCCTCGATGCCCTCCACCACCGCCAACAGCAGCGGATCGAGGCTCTCATTCGCATGCCACTCCAGCGTGGAGAGGGGCTTTTCCGGCAGTGGCCCGGGCCCGCCGGCGGTGGAGAAGGCGACGAACATGTCGCCCGAGGCATTGCCCGAGGGCGTGCCACCGCGCGCGATGCCAAGCCCGCCGCGCCGCGCGAGGCGCTCCAATTGGGTCGGATACAGCGGCGCGTCGGTGGCGATGATGCCGATGATGGAGCCGCTTTCGCGATTGATGCCGCGCGGATCCGGCAGATGGCGGCCCACGGGCAGGCCGAGCACCTGGAGCCAGGGGCGAATGCCGTGGTTCGCCTGCACCAGCACGCCCACCGTGAAGGTGCCGGCCGGCGTGCGCACGCGGCGCGACGCGGTGCCGGTGCCGCCCTTGAAGCCGTAGCAGATCATGCCCGTGCCGCCGCCCACATTGCCCTCCTCGAGCGGGCCGGAGCGGGCCGATTCGATGGCCGCGATCACGTCGTCCTCGGTGACATGCTGGCCGACGATGTCGTTCAGATAGCCGTCGAAGGTTTCGGCAGCCACCGGCATCACCCAGCTTTCATGGTCCAATTTGTCGCGGAAGCGCCTGCACATCCAGCGCACCGTGGCGTGGTGCGCGAGGCCGACGGAAAAGGTGTTGGTGATAGTGATCGGGCCGGAGAGCCAGCCGGCCTCGCGAATCCAATGGGTGCCGGTCATCTCCCCGCTGCCGTTCTGCGAGAAGAAGCCGGCCCACACCGGGTCGACCACCTGCGCGAGCGGGCGCGGCAGCACGGCGGTGACGCCGGTGCGCACCGGCGTGTCATCGTCCCGGATGATTGTATTAAAACCGACTTCAACCCCTGGTACGTCTGTGATTGCGTTCAGCGGTCCCGTTTGGCCGGGCAGGCGCAAGCCGGCATCCCGGGCGCGTTGCCGGCTTATGTTCTGATCGTGCCGAGACGGGGTGTTTGTCGTATCTGTCATGGTCTCCGCCCCCGCGCACCGGCGTTTCCGAAATGAAATTACAGATGAAGTGCGTCCTTCATAAGACATCGTGATTTAGCCACCTGTCATAGGCGTGTCGCAGTTTCGGGATCATTGGGGCCTCGCTCGCGGTACCAACATTCGGGGCATCATGAAATCGCATCAAGACGCGATAACGCTGAGCCATGCCTTGGCATCGAGCGCGGCGACAGCCGGGGGCATCACCTATTTCGGAGCCAGCAGGGGGGCGAGCTTCCTGTCCTATGCCGGCCTGCGCGCCCGCGCGCTCCGCTGGCTGCACCGGCTGGGCGAAGCCGGCGTGCGGCCGGGCGACGAGGTTCTGATCGCCACCGACGACACCGAGCTGTTCACCGCATTGTTCTGGGCCTGCATTCTCGGCCGCATCATCGCCGTTCCCGTGTCCACGCCCACAGGCGACGAGGGTGCGTTAAAGATCGGCCACATCTGGAGCGTGCTGCACCGGCCCTGGCTGGTGGGCGATGCCCGCGTCGCCGGGCGCGTGCGCGCCGTTGCGGATCAGCTCGATGCGGCGACCGCCGCCGCGCTCGGGCGCATCGAGGCGCGCAGCCTGGTGGCCGACAGCGCGCAGATCGAGGGTCCCGAGGCGCCGCAGGCCGAAGTTGGGCCGGACGATATCGCCTTCGTGCAATTCTCCTCCGGCTCCACCGGCGCGCCCAAGGGCGTGATGGTGACGCATGCCAATCTGCTGACCAATTGCGCCGCCATTCTCGGCGCCATCGACCATCCGGGCGCGCCGCCGCGCTTCGTGAGCTGGATGCCGCTGACCCATGATTTCGGCATCATCTGGTTCCACATCCTGCCCACAGTGTTCGGTCTCGACCATGGGCTGATTCCGACCAAGCTGTTCGTGCGCAATCCCCTGGTGTGGATGCAGGCGGCCTCCGACCTGAAGGCCAATGTCACCGGCGGTCCGAACTTCTCCTATCGCCATTTCCTCAAATATTTCGAGCCCGATGCACCGCGCGATTGGGACCTTTCGAACCTGCGGGTGATCGCCAACGGGGCGGAGCCGATCGCCTGCGCGCTCGGCATGGAATTCTCCCGCGCGCTCGCGCCGTTCAAGCTGCCGCAGGCAGCGTTGACCCCGGCCTATGGGCTCGCGGAAGGCACTTTGGTGGTCTCCATGGCGCCACCGGACGAAGCCATGTGCAGCGTGGTCGTGGACCGCGCGCAGGTGAGCCCCGGCCAGCCGGTGCGCGAGATCGACGGCACCGAGCCCGGCGTCTCCCCGGTGGATTTCGCAGATATCGGTCGCCCCATCGCCGATGTGGCGGTGCGCATCGCCGACGATGACGGGGCGGAGCTGGCGCAGGGCGTGGTCGGGCGCATCCAGATCCGCGGCGCCAGCGTGACGCGCGGCTATTACAACAACGAGGCCGCCACCCGCGCGGCCTTTACTGCCGATGGCTGGCTCGATACTGGCGATCTCGGCTTCCTGCGCAATCATCGCCTCATCGTCACCGGCCGCCGCAAGGATGTGATCATCCTCAACGGCGCGAACTTCTATCCGCAGGACATCGAGCGGGTGGCAAGCGCAGTGGAGGGGCTGGACCTCAACATGGTGGTGGCCTGCGCCATCGGCCGCGAGGTGACCGGCGACGACCGCGAGCATGTGGCGCTGTTCGTTCTCCACCGCCGCGATGCGGAGAGCTTCGCCCCCATCGCCGCCGGCGTGCGCGACGCGGTGCTGCGCGAGATCGGCATTCCTGTGGATTATGTGCTGCCGGTGGCGCGCATTCCCAAGACCACCAGCGGCAAGGTGCAGCGCTATCAGCTGGTGCAGCGCTTTGTGGCTGGCGAATTCCGCGAGGTGCGCGCCGATCTGGAAGCGCGCGAGGCGGCGGATGCCGCCGAGCTTGCCGCGGCATTCGCGGCCGGAGATGAGGCCGCGTTCGCGGCGCAGCTGCGCGCCCTCGCGCGGCGGATCGTCGAAGGCGGCGAGATCGCGCTCGACCGGCCGCTGATGGAAAGCGGCTTCACCTCGCTGCGCCTGGTGGAATTCGCGCGCCGCCTCACCCTCGCGCTGGGCGTGCGGGTGCAGGTGACCTTCCTGTTCGAGCACGCCACCCTGGCCGCGATCGCATCGGCGCTTCTCGCCCTGGCGCGCGCCGATGCGCGCGAGGCGGCACCCGCCGGCGATGGGGCGACCGCCGCGCCGCCTTCCCCGCTTCCCGTGTCGGTCCCGCGCATCGCCGTGAGCGGCCTTGCGCTGCGCCTGCCCGGCGGGGTGGAGACGCCGGACGCCTTTCGCGATCTCCTGCTGGCCGGGCGCGATGCCACCGGCGGCAAGCCGGCCGGGCGCTGGGGCGAGCTGCCCGCCGGGCTCTGCATCACCGAGCGCGGCGGCTATCTGACTGATATAGAGACCTTCCCGGCCCGCTTCTTCAACCTCACGCCCGCCGAGGCGGAAGCGGTCGATCCCCAGCAGCGCCTGCTGCTGATGACCGCCTGGGAGGCGCTGGAGCGCGCGGGCCTTGATCCCACCGCGCTGAAGGGCTCGCGCACCGGCGTGTTCGTGGGCGTGAGCGCGGGCGATTATGTGCAGGCGCAGGCCCGCGCCGGCCGGCTCGATGCCATCGGCCCCTATGCCTTCACCGGCACGATCCCGAGCGTCGCCGCCGGGCGCCTCGCTTATGTGCTGGGCCTCCAGGGGCCGGTGCTCTCCGTGGATACGGCCTGCTCGTCCTCGCTCGCGGCGCTGCATCTGGCGGTGCGCGCGCTGCGTGCGGGCGAATGCACGCGCGCCATCGTCGCCGGCGTGAACCTGATCCTGAGCCCCGACCTCCAGGTGGGGCTGACGCGGATGAACGCGCTGTCCGCCGACGGACGCTGCAAGAGTTTCGATGCCGCCGCCGACGGCTACGGGCGCGGCGAGGGCTGCGTTGCCCTGGTGCTGGAGGCTGAAAGCGCCCGGCCGGCGCGGGTGCTCGCCTATGTGCGCGGCAGCGCGATCAATCACGACGGTGCCTCGAACGGGCTGACGGCCCCCAACGGCGCCGCCCAGCGGGCGGTGATCGCCGAGGCGCTGGCCGATGCCGGGCTTGCCCCGGCGGATGTGGATTATGTGGAAGCCCACGGCACCGGCACGCCGCTCGGCGATCCCATCGAGGCCATGGCGCTCGCGGACGCCTATGGGCGCGGGCGCGCGGCGCCGCTGAAGATCGGGTCGGTGAAGACCAATATCGGCCATCTGGAAGCCGCCGCCGGCCTTGCCGGATTGGCCAAGCTGCTGGTGGCGCTGGGCGCCCGCACGCTGCCGGCCTCATTGCATCTCAACACGCCCAATCCGCTGATCCCCTGGGCCGAACTGCCGCTGGCGCCGATCACCGCCGCGACCCCCTGGCACAGCGCGACCGGCGCGCCGCTGCGGGCCGGCCTCTCCTCTTTCGGCATGAGCGGCACCAACGCCCATGTGGTGATCGAGGAGGCCGAGGAGGGCCCGGAAGAGGCCGCGCCTGTGACCGCGCGGCCGACCATCTTGCCGCTGTCCGCCCGCACGGCGGAAGACCTTGCCCTGCTCGCCGCGCGCTATGCCGATGCGCTTGAGGGGGCGGATATTGCCCGCCTGCACGATCTCGCCCGCACCGCCGCCTGCGCCCGCGCGCCGTTCGAGCATCGCTTTGCAATCTCCGGAACCAGCACGGACGTGTTCGTGGACGCGCTGCGCGCCGCCACCTCGCGCCGGCGCGAAGGCGCAAAGGCGCCGTCCCTGGTGTTCCTGCTGCCGGGGCAGGGCGCCCATGCGCCGGAAACCGTGCGCCATCTGTTCGCCGCCGAGCCCGCGTTCCGCGCCGCGCTGCTGGAGGCGGACGCGGCGCTGGCCGGCGTGCTCGACCGCCCCTTGAGCGAGATCCTGCTGGGCGAGGATGCGCACCTGCTCGCCCAGACCCGCTATAACCAGCCCGGCGCGGTCGCGCTCGCTTTGGCAGGCGCCGCGCTGCTGCGCAGCTTCGGGCTTGAACCTGCCGTGGTGCTCGGCCATTCGGCGGGCGAAATCGCCGCCGCCGCCATCGGCGGGCTGATCGCGCCCAACGCCGCCCTGCGCTTCGCCGCCGCGCGCGGCGCGGCCATGGATCGCCTGCCGTCCGGCGCCATGGCGGCGGTGGAGGCAGAGCCGGCCCTGATCGCCGAAATCCTCGCGGACCTGTCCGAGTGCGTCTGCGTCGGCGCGTGGAACGGGGCGGCGCGCGCCACCCTCTCGGGCACGCATGAGGGCATCGCCCTTGCCGGGGTGCGGTTCAAGGCGCGCGGCTGCCGGGTGACCCCGCTCAGCGTGTCCCACGCCTTCCATTCGCCCATGATGGACGGGGCGCTGGAGGCGATCGGCGCCGCCGCCGCGCCCCTCGCGCCCGGCACGCCCGCCTGCCGCGTCGTCTCGTCGTTGACGGGCGCGCTGCTGCGTCCCGGCGATCTGGCGGACGGTGCCCATTGGGTGCGCCATGCCCGCCAGCCGGTGGCGTTCGCGGCCGCTTTGTCCTGCGCCATCGAAGCCGCTGGTGCGGAGGGCGAGCCGATCCTGCTTGATCTCGGCGTGCGGCCGGTGCTTGCGCCGCTCGCGGCGGCGGCAATGCCCTCGGCCCGGGTGCTGTCCTGCTTCGATGCGCGCCAGGGCGAAGGGGCGCTGCTGCGCCTCGTTGGCACTTTGTTCGAGCTTGGACAGCCGATCGCCTGGCCGGCGGTATTCGCCGGTCGCGCGGGCCGCATCGCGGATGCGCCCACCTCCCCCTTCACCGGCCGCACCCGCGTGCTACCCACACGTCACGACATGGGACCCATGGCGCAGATCGAGGCGGGCCGCGCGCCCGAAACCGCTTCACACGCAACAGGTGGGACCGTCTCCCCCGTCCGCGCCCTGCCACGCGCGGCCGTCGCTGGCACCATCCGCACCATCTTGCGCGGCATCGCAGGTCTTGCACCGCAGGATGTGGAGGGCGGCACCTCCTGGTTCAGCCTGGGGCTGGATTCGCTGCTGGTGGTGCAGCTCCAGCAGGCGCTGGCGCGGGAATATGACATCGACCTGCCGCTGGCCGAGGTGATGGAACGCGGCGACACGCTCGACACGCTCACCGACCTCGTCCTCGAACGCGCCGCGCCGCCCGTCGAGGCCGCGCCGGCCCCCGCCGACGCTCCGTCGCCCGCCCCATCTCTTCACGCCGTGGCGGCCCTCGCGCCGCAGTCCCCGGCTGCGTCCGCCTCGGCCCTCGCGCCGCCGGTCGCCGAGGGAGCGAGCGGGCTGATGGCCTTGCAGATCGAGGCCATGAGCCGGCTCTTCACCCAGCAGCTCGCGGCACTCGGCGCTTGCCCGGCCGCCCCCTTGCCGGCGCGCGCCGCCTCTGCGCCCACGGCCCGGCCGGTCGCCAATACAGCCGCCGCCTCAGCCCCGGCCGCGCCGCCACCCGCCGCGAAGCAGGAAGTGAAGGGCCTGTTCAAGGCCGACCGTAGCCAGCGCAGGGAATTGGGCGCCGTTAACGCCGCCCATGTGCATCGCCTGGCGCAGGCCTATAACGCGCGCACCGGCGCCTCCAAGGCCCATACCGCCGCCCATCGCGACGTCTATGCCAATCCGCGCGCGGTCATCGGCTTCCGTCCGGAATGGAAGGAACTGAACTATCCGCTCCATGTGGAGCGCGCCGAAGGTCCCTTCGTGTTCGACATGGACGGCCATCGCTATGTCGACATCACCATGGGCTTCGGCGTGACCCTGTTCGGGCATAATCCCCCGTTCGTGCGCGATGCCTTGCTGGCCGAAATTGCCGCCGGCTATCCCATCGGCCCGCAGACCCCGCGCGCCGGGCGGGTCGCCCGCAAGATCCAGGACATGACGGGCGCCGAGCGCGTGGCCTTCTTCACCACCGGCACCGAGGCGGTGATGGTGGCGTTGCGCCTCGCCCGCGCCAAGACCGGCCGCCGCAAGATCGTGACCTTCGTCAATTCCTACCACGGCACGTTCGACGGCGTGCTGGCCGTGGGCTGGGCGGACGGCGAGAAGGTCAACACCATGCCGGTCAGCGACGGCACGCCGGAAGGCATGGTGGAGGATGTGATCGTGCTGCGCTACGGCGAGGACGACGCGCTCGACATCCTCGCCCGTCATGCCGACAGCCTCGCCGCCGTGCTGGTGGAGCCGGTGCAGAGCCGCGATCCCGTGGTGCAGCCGCGCGCCTTCCTGCATCGCCTGCGCGATCTCACGAAAGCGCACGGCGTCGCGCTGATCTTCGACGAGACCATCACCGGCTTCCGCGTCCATCCCGCCGGTGCCCAGCATCATTTCCGGGTGAAGGCGGACATCGTCACCTACGGCAAGGTGGTGGGCGGCGGGCTGCCCATCGGCGTCGTCACCGGCACGGCGCAATATCTCGACGCGGTGGACGGCGGCAACTGGCTCTATGGCGACGACAGCGTGCCCACCGCGCGCACCGCCTTCGTCGCCGGCACCTTCAACAACCATCCCCTCACCATGGCCGCCGCCGAGGCGACCCTGGATTATCTCGCGGCCGAGGGCGCGACGCTGCAAGACGCACTGAACGCGCGCACCAAGGCCATGTGCGACGAGCTGAACGCCTGGTTCACGGCCGAGGACCTGCCCATCCGCATGGTGCACTTCTCCTCGCTGTTTCGCTTCGACTATGGCGGCGACACCGAGATCCTGAACTATCACTTGCTGAAGAACGGCGTGTTCGTGTGGGAGGGGCGCAATTGCTTCCTCTCCACCGCCCACGGGGAGGCGGAGGTGCGCTTCCTCATTGATGCGGTGAAGCTGGGCATTGCCGAGATGCGCGCGGGGGGCTGGCTGCCGCCGCGCGATCCCGCACCACCGCCGGCCGGCCCGCAGCCGGGCGCTTTCCCGCTTGGCCGGGGCCAGCGCGAGATGCGCGCGCTCATCGCGGCGGATCCGCAGGCGAGCCTTGCCTATAATGAGATGATCGCGCTCGACCTGTCGGGCCCGCTGGACCCGGCGGCGCTGGAGCGCGCGTTCGCGGCGCTCGTGGCGCGCCACGATGCACTGCGCATCGTGCGGCTGGATGAGGCCCGCTGCCACTTTTCCAGCACCGCCGCAGCTGCCTTCACGTGCGAGGACATGGCGAGCGCCGGCGTGCGGGCGCGGCTGGAGCGCGACCTGGCGACCGCTTTCGATCTCTCCCGCGGGCCGCTGGTGCGGGCGTTGCTGCTGCGCCTTTCGGGCGAGCGCCATGTGTTCGCCTTCACCGCCCACCACATCGTCGCCGACGGCTGGTCGCTCGGCCTGATGGCGAGCGAGCTTGCCGCGCTCTATGGCGCCGAGGTCTCCGGCGTCCCTGTGGAACTGCCGCCCGCGCGGTCGTTCGGCGATTTCGTCGCCTGGACGCGCGGCGTTCCTCACGCTGTGGGGGAGATGCCCTCCGCCGTGCCGGTGGCGCTGCCGCGCATTGATGCTGCGGATGACGGACGGGTGCACCTGAAGGCGGACCGCGTGCGCGGCGCCGACATTTTCGAGGATGCCAAGGCCTATGCCCGCCGGAAGGGCGTGAGCCCCTTCATGGTGATGCTGGCGGCCTATGCGCTGCTGCTCTGCCGGCTCGGCAACCAGCGCCGCCTCACCATCGGCGTGCCGCTCGCGGGCCACACCACCGCTGGCCTGCCGGTGATGGTGGGCGCCGCTTCCGCCATAATGCCGGTGACGCTGGACCTCGATGCCGCCGTCCCATTCGATACGCTGGTGGGGCAGGTGCGCGCGGCGTTGAACCGCGCCCAGCACGAAGCCGCGCAGCTCCTGAGCGACGAGGTGCCGGCCGAGGGCATCAGCGTCAACGTGCTGTTCAACCTCGATCGCGGTTTCGAACTGAGCCTGCCCGGCCTTGCGCTTGACTGGATCTCCCCGCCGGTGCGCCACGCCAAGAAGGACCTGTTCCTGAACCTGCTGGAGTTGAACGGGGAAACGCTGATTGATTTCGACCATGCGGGGACGGTGGCCGATGCGCCGACCGCCCGCCGCTGGCTCGACAGCTTCTTGTCCCTGCTCGCCGAGGGCGTGCGCGCGCCACAGACCGCGCTCTCGGACCTCCCGCTCTCGTCCGCCGATCGCGCGGCGCAGGGGGCCGCCGACATCAACGGCCGCGCGACTTTCGACGTTTTCGATCGCCCCGCCGCCATCGGCGTTGCCGCGCCGCTCGCCGCACGCGCCGCCGGGGGCGCCTGGATGCGCACCGGCGAACTGGGCGTGCTGGCGGCGGACGGGCGGCTCGCGATCCTCGGCCGGGAAGAGGATTTCGCCTTCACCCGCTCCGGCCCGGTGGACCTGCGCCCCGTCGCCCAGGTGTTGCGCGAGCATCCCGCGCTTGCCGACGCCGCCCTGGTGCGGGAGGGCGAGGGCCTTACGGCCGTCGTCGTCGGCCATGCGGGCGCCGCGCCGGATTTCGCCGCGCTCGCCGCCTATTGCGCGCTGCGCCTGCCGGTGGAGCGCCGGCCCGACGCGTTCCTGGCCTGCCCCGCATTGCCCTTAGGCGAAGACGGCACGCCGGATCGCGCCGCGCTCGCCGCCTTGCCGGGCGCGCGCGTGCCGGCCCGCCTGATGGTGGCGCCGCGCACCAGCGAGGAACAGGTGATCGCCGGCATCTGGGCCACCGTGCTGGGCCTGAAGCAGGTGGGCGTCACCGAAAGCTTCTTCGATCTCGGGGGCCACAGCCTGAAGGCGCTTGCGATCCTCGCCCGTGTGGAGGCCGCGCTCGGCCGTGCGGTGCCGCTGCGCGCCTTCTTCGAGCAGCCCACCGTGGCTGGCCTCGCCGCCAATCTGTCCAGCGGTGCGGCCCATGCGCCCATCGCGCCGCTGCCGCTGGCCGCCGACTACGCTCCCGCCAAGGTCCAGGCCGGCCTGTGGATGCTGGAGCAGATGGACCCCGGCCTGATCGCCTATAATATCGGCTTCGTTCTGCACGCCGCGCACGCGTTCGACGAAGCGGCGCTGACCCGCGCGCTGACCCGCCTCGCTGTCCGTCACGAGAGCCTGCGAACCGCCCTGGTGGAGGTGGACGGCCTGCCGCGGCAGGTGATTTTCCCCACACCCCGCCTCGACCTGCGGGTGGAGGCGGCGGCGCATCTTTCTCCCGAGATGCGCGATGGCGTCCTGCGGGACTTCGCCAGCGCGCCGTTCGCGCTCGACCGGGCGCCGCTGTGGCGCGCGCTGCTGCTGCGGGGCGAACATGCGGATGCGCAAGCGGGCGGCGAGGCCTTGGCGTTCACGCTCCACCACATCATTTCCGATGTCTGGTCGGTTGGGGTGTTCACCCGAGATCTGCTGGCGCTGCTCGCCGAGGAGAGCGGCGGCGTGCCGGCCGCGCTGCCCGCGCTCGATGTGCAGTACAAGGATTGTATCGCCGTCCCGCGCGCCGATGCCGAGGCACATCTCGCTTATTGGCGCGCGCAGCTTTCCGGTGCCCCGGTGCTGGAGCTGCCCGCCGATGCGCCGCGCCCGCCGCGCAAGACCCATGACGGCGACCATGTGGTTCAACTCATTCCCGCCGCCGATGCGGCCGCGCTGAAGGCCCTTGCGGCGGCGCGGGGGGCGAGCGCGTTCACGGCCGTGGCGGCCGCCTTCCAGGCCCTGCTTTGCGGCATCACGGGCGCCCGCGACCTGGTCATCGGCACGGTCACCGCCGGGCGCGATCATCCCGTCACCGCCGACCAGATCGGCTTCTTCGTCAATACACTCGCGCTGCGCGGCCGGGTGGACCCGGACCAGGGCTTCGCCGCGCTGCTGGATGGCACGCGCGACGCTCTGCTGGCCGCCGCCGCGCACGGCACCGTGCCGTTCGATCGCGTGGTGGAGGCGCTCGGCGCACCGCGCGATGCCGCGCGCAATCCGCTGTTCGAAGTGGTCCTGGTGATGGACGACCGGGACGAGATCTCCCGCCTGCTGCGCGGCACCGGCATGACCCTCGACGAGGTGGACATCCCCGCCGCCCAGTTCGACCTCACGCTCTATGTGACCGACGGCCCCGACGGCCTGCGCATCAAGGCCACCTACAATACCCGCCTGTTCGCCCGCGCCCGTGTCGCCGGATGGATGGCGCTCCTGGCGGATCTCGTGCGCGCGGTCTGCGCCGATGCGCGCGCCCCGCTCGCCGGGATTTTGGGCGAAGGCGGGACGGGCAGCGGCGGGACGAGTTTCGCGCTGCCGAGCTTCCACCAGGAACGGCTCTGGTTCGTGGACCGGTTCGAGCGCGGGGTTCTCTATCCGGCCGGGCCGACCTATTACAACATGCCGGTGATCGCCCGCATCGACGGCGGGCTGGAGACTGCGCGGCTGGAGCGGGCGGCGCAGCGCCTCGTCGCGCGCCACGAAATTCTGCGGATGGCGCTGGCCACCCGCGAGGAACGGCCGGCGCTCGATATCCGGGTCGAGGCGCGCCTTCCCATCACGGAGATCGAGGTGTCCCCCGGCGCCGGACTCACCGCGCTGGAAGAGGCATCGCGCCAGTCGTTCGCGCTCGACACGGCGCCGCTCGCGCGCCTCACCTTGTGCCGCGAGCGCAATGGCGGCACCAATTTCACCGCCACCTGGCTGGCGCTGACCGCTCATCACGGCATCGCCGACAAGGCGAGCCTGCACAAGCTGATGGGCGAGCTTGCCGAGCTCTACGCCGCCCCCGACGGCGCGATGCCTCCGGCCGGCGCGTTCAGCCGTGAAATCGCCGCGCCCGAGCGCGCCGCCGAAGCCAGCCATGGCGCGGCCGCCGCCCATTGGCGCGCCCGCATGGAGGGGCTCGCGGCGCTCGTGCTGCCCACCGACCGGCCGCGCGCGGCGATCCACACCTACACCGCCGATCGCGCCGCCGGCTGGGTGGACGGCGCGACGCTGGCCCGGCTCGACGCCTTCGCCGCCAGCGAGGGTCTCTCGCGCCGCGACGTGCTGCGCGCCTGTTATCAGGCGCTGCTGCACCGGCTGTGCGACCAGGGCGACATCATCATCGGCGAGCCGCTGGAACCGGCCGGCGTGCTCGCCGCGCTCGGCCCGCGCACCAATCTCCTGCCGCTGCGGGTGAGCGTCGATCCGGGCGAGAGCTTCGCCGCCTTCGCCCGACGCTCCGCCGCCCGCGCGGCCGAGGATGCCACCCACGGCGCCATGCCGTTCGATCTCGCCGTGCTCGCGGTCAAGCCGAAGAACGACATGAGCCGCACCGCTTTGTTCGACGTGCTGTTCCACTATGACACCGCCCACGGCAACCCTGCGCCCGGCTGGCAGGCGGCCGATACCGGGCTCGGCTGGGGCAAGTATGACCTCGTTCTGTCGCTCACCGCCGATGCCGACGGCCTCGCGACCAGTCTCGTCTTCAACCGCGACCTGTTCGACGCCGCGACCGGCGCGGACATGAGCGAGCGGTACGTGCGCCTCGTCTCCGCCGCCATGGCCGCGCCCGGCAGCGCGCTTTCGACTCTCGACATCATGCTGCCGGGCGAGCGCGCCGCGTTGCTCGCGCGTGCCGCGGATGTGGCCGATTTTCCCGCCGACGTCACCCTGGTCTCGGTGTTCGAGGCCGTGGCCGGCGCCCATGCCGCGCGCATCGCCGCGAGCGACGCGGCCGGGGCCCTGACCTATGAGGCGCTGAACGCCCGGGCCAATCGCATTGCCCACGCCTTGATCGCCCACGGCGTGGCGGCGGACGAACTGGTGGGCCTGCTCGTGGGCCGCACCCTGGCGATCCCGACCGGCATCCTCGGCATCCTCAAGGCGGGCGGCGCCTATCTGCCCATCGACCCGGCCTATCCCGAGGATCGCATCCGCTTCATGACCGGCGACAGCGGCCTGCGCCTGATCGTCGCCGATGCCGCGCACGCCGCGCTGGCCCGTTCGCTCGGCGCGCAGGTGTTGGTGATCGAGGATGTGACGATTGCCGGCGGCGCGATGGTGTCGGCCAACCCCGCGCCGCGCGCGAGGCCGCAGGATCTGGCCTATGTGATCTATACCTCGGGCTCCACCGGGCGGCCCAAGGGCTGCATGATCGAGCATCGAAACGTCATCCAATTGTTCTTCCACCGCGGCCGCCAGTTCGACTTCGGCCCGCAGGACGTGTGGACGCTGTTCCATTCCGCCTGCTTCGATTTCTCCACCTGGGAACTCTACGGCGCACTGCTGTTCGGCGGCCGGGTGGTGGTGGTGCCCCAGGAACTGACCCGCGAGCCCGGCGCCTTCCTCGACCTGCTGGCGCGCGAGGGCGTGAGCGTGCTCAGCCAGACGCCCACCGCCTTCTATGCCCTCACGGATGCCGCCTGCGCCCGCGAGGCGCTGCCGCTGCGCCTGCGCGAGATCGTGTTCGGCGGGGAAGCCCTGCTGCCGGCGCGGCTCGCGCCCTGGCGGGCGCTCTATCCCCAGGCGCGCCTCGTCAACATGTACGGCATCACCGAGACCACCGTGCATGTCACCTTCAAGGAGATCGGCGCGGAAGAGATCGCCGACGGGCGCAGCGTCATCGGCGCTCCGCTTCCCTCCTATGGCGTGGTGCTGGTGGGGCCGGACCTCGCACTGCGGCCGCGCGGGCTGACCGGGGAAATCCTCGTCAGCGGACACGGGGTGGCGCGCGGCTATCTCAACCGGCCGGATCTGACCGCCGACCGCTTCATCTCCCATCCCGATTTGCCCGGCCAGCGGCTCTATCGCTCCGGCGATCTCGGGCGCATCGGGGCGGACGGAGCGTTGCTCTATCTCGGCCGCATGGACGACCAGGTGAAGATCCGCGGCTTCCGCATCGAGCTGGGCGAGATCGAACGCCAGCTGATCGCCCATCCCGGCATCCGCGACGCGGCCGTCATGCCCGAGGGCGGCGACCGCGCGGACAGCCGAGGCGAGAGCCTCACCGCTTACATCGTGCCGCACGCCAATGCCGAGGGCGCGGCGCTCGGGCGCGAGGCGCTGTTCCATCATCTCGCGGACAAGCTGCCGGACTATATGATCCCTGCGCGCTTCATCCGCGTGGCCGCCATTCCCCTCACCGCCAACGGCAAGGCCGACCGTCGCGCGCTGCGGGCCGAGGGCGGCGCGCCGCTCGGCGCCCAGGGTGCCGCGCAGGGGCAGGGCGCCGCCGCGCTCACGCCGTTCCAGCAAGCGGTGGCCGATATCTGGTGCGAGGTGCTCGACCTGCCGGCGGTGGCGCTTGAGGATAATTTCTTCGAGCTGGGCGGCCACAGCCTGAAAGCCAACCAGGCCGTGGTGCGGCTGCGCCAGCGGCTTGGCGCGAGCCTCGATCTGCGCGATTTTTTCTCTTCCCAGACTCTCGGCGTGCTGGTGGAGCTGATCGCCGGGCGCGCGGGCGCCGTGGTGCCGCCGCCGAACGCGCTGCTGCCGGCGGCGGAGGCGGCGGATTATCCGCTCTCCTTCGCCCAGCGCCGTCTGTTCATGGTGCAGGCGCTGGACCCGTCCACCGTCACCTACAACATGGTGGGCGCGCTCCGGCTCGACGGCGTGGTGGATTTCGACGCGCTCGCCCGCGCTTTCACTGCGCTGGTGGCGCGGCACGAAATCCTGCGCACGCGCTTCCTCACGCGGGGCGGCGTGCCGCGCCAGGAGGTGCGCGCCGCTGGACCCGACCAACTGTTCCTCGCGCGCGGCGCGGGGGGCGAGGATGAGATCGCGCGGCGTCTTCAGGAAGAATTCCACCATGTGTTCGACCTCGCCGCCGGGCCGCTGCTGCGGGTGCATCTGCTGGCGGATCCGGCGCGCACCGGCGGGGCGATCCTCATCAATATCCATCACATCGTCTGCGACGGCTGGTCGGTGAATGTGATGCTGCGGGATCTGGAGGCCCTGTACCGGGCCGCGCTCCACAGCCCCCGCGCCCCCGCGATCGACCTGCCGGGCCTGTCGGACCTGCCGCCGCTGGAGCTGCAATACAAGGATTACGCGGTCTGGCAGAGCGGGCAGGAGCTTGGTGCGGCGGCGCGCGCCTATTGGCTCGGCCGCTTTGAGGAGGGCGCGCCGGTGCTCCACCTGCCCACCGACCACGCGCGGCCCGCACGCCCAAGCGGCGCCGGGCGCATCGTGCCCGCGATCATGGACGATGTGCTCACCGCCGGCCTGAACGGCCTCGCCCGGCGCGCCGACACCAGCCTGTTCGTGCTGCTCACCGCTTTGGTGCGGCTGCATCTCGCCTTGCTGTCGGGGGATGAGGACATCGTCATCGGCACTCCGGTCGCCGGGCGCGACCGGCTGGAGCTGGAGCCGCAAGTGGGCTTCTATCTCAACATGCTCGCCCTGCGCGGGCAGGTGCGCGAGGGCGCCGCCTTCGCCGACCTGCTCGCCGCCGAGCGCGCGCTGGTTCTCGACGCCTTTGCCCACCAGGCCTTCCCGTTCGACGCCTTGGTGGAGGCGGTCGGCCCCGCCGAGGAAGAGGGGCGCGCGCCGCTGTTCGACGTGGTTGTGATCCTCCAGAACAACGATCCCGTGCGGCTCGATCTCGGTGCCGCCACGGGCGTCGCCCTGCGCGATGCCAGCGTCAGCGCGAAATACGATCTGAACTTCATGTTCGAGGAGAAGCCGCATCTCGAACTGCTGCTGGAATATTCCAGCGACGTGTTCGATGCCGAAACGGTCGAGGCCATGGCGGCGGATTTCGTGCGCCTCGCGCGGGCGGTTACAGCCGCGCCCCAGGCCCTGCTCGGCGATTTGCGGACCGTGCTGGAGCCGCCCGAACCGCAGCCTGAAACCTCGGAGCCCGCCGCCCCCGCCACGGGCCTGCTCGACCAGCCGGATGCGTGGTGAGCCATGTGCGGAATTGTCGGATATCTCAGGCGCCACCCCGGCCCCACGGTTGCGGACGATCTCATCGTCCGCATGGCGGATACGCTGCGCCATCGCGGGCCGGACGATGAGGGCTTTTTCAGCGACGAGGTGGTGAGCCTCGGCTTCCGCCGGCTCTCCATCGTCGATCTCGCCGCCGGCCGCCAACCCATGTTCGCGGCCGAGGGGCGCGTGGTGGGCATCTGCAACGGCGAGATCTATAATTACGCCGAATTGCGCGCCGACCTGGAGAGCCGGGGCCACCGCTTCGCCACCCGCTGCGACACCGAATTGGTGCCCGCGCTGTTCGCCGAATATGGAGTCGAGTTCGCCCGCCGCATCAACGGCCAGTTCGCATTCGCGGTGTTCGACCGGACGACCCGCCGGCTCGTGCTTGGCCGCGATCATGTGGGCATCGCGCCGCTCTTCTATGCCGAGCGCGACGGGCTCTTGATGTTCGGCTCGGAAATCCGCGCGCTGCTGTCGAACAACGCCCTGGACCGCACGGTGGACCTGACCGCGCTCGACCAGATCTTCACCTTTCCCGGCCTCGTCTCGCCCCGCACCATCTTCGCCGAGGTGAAGAGCCTGCCGCCCGGCCATGTGCTGGTGGCGGACCCCGACAAGCCCCTGAAGGTCCAGAAATACTGGGACCTCGATTATCCCCTCGCGCAGGACATCGCGCCGCGTCGGCTGGAGGAGTGCGTCGAGGAGCTCGACGCGGCGCTGCGGCAGGCGGTGCGCTATCGCCTCCAGGCCGACGTTCCGGTGGGTGGCTATCTGTCCGGCGGACTGGATTCCTCGCTCATCGCCGCCATCGTGGCCGATGTGGCGGGCTCATCCACGCGCCACACCTTCTCCATCACCTTCCCCGACCGTGCCATGGACGAGCGCGGCCCCCAGCGGCTGATGGCGAAGCGGCTCGGCACCGTGCATCACGAGGCGGAGGTGGACCCCTCCGTCCTCTCGCGGCGGCTGGCCGACATCGTGCGCTGCGCCGAGGCGCCGTTGCGCGAATCCTATAATGTCTGCTCGCTCTTGCTCTCCGGCATGGTGCGCGACGCGGGCCTGAAGGTGGTGCTCACCGGGGAGGGCGCGGACGAGCTGTTCGGCGGCTATGTGGGCTATCGGCTCGACATGGAACGCGGCGGCGCTGCGGCGGACAGCCTCGACCTCGACGAGATGATCGAGGCGGAATGGCGCGAGCGGCTGTGGGGCGATCCTGGCTTTTTCTATGAGAAGAATTACGCCGCCAGCCGCGAGAGCCGCCAGGGCCTTTATGCCGATGCGGTGGCGGCGCGCTTCGACAGCTTCGATTGCCTCGCCGGCGATGTCGTGGACCGCAGCCAGATCGCCGGCCGCCACCCCTTCCATATCCGCTCCTATCTCGATTTCAAGCTGCGCATGGCGGACCATCTGCTCGCCGACCATGGCGACCGGGTGAGCTTCGCCAATTCGGTGGAGGCGCGCTATCCCTTCCTCGACCTCGGCGTCATCGACGTGGCGCGGCGCATTCCACCCGCTCTGATGGTGCGCGGCGGGGAGGAGAAATTCGTTCTCAAGCAGGTGGCGCGGCGCTATCTGCCGGCGCAGATCGTGGACCGCAAGAAATTCTCCTTCGTCGCCCATTCCAGCGCCCGCCTGCTGCGCGCGCGCGAACCACAGGTGCTCGACCTGCTGGACGAGGAGCGCATCCGCGCCGACGGCTATTTCAACCCCGCGGCCATCGCCCATCTCAAAACCCGATACCTCGATCCGAAGACCGAGCTGAACCAGACCTTCGAGGATGACTTTCTGATGGTCGTTCTCACCTTCGGCCTGCTTCGCGAACACTTTGCCTTGCCGCAGCTCTCCTGACGGGACAGATCCATGCAACGCGCTTCCTATGTCGACCAGTTCGAGCTTCAGGCGGCGGCCCGGCCGGACGCCGTTGCCGTGCTGCGGCGCGACGACCCGGTCACCTATGGCGCGCTCGATGCGCGCGCGAACGCCATCGCGGCGCGGCTCACGCAGGCGGGCGTGGGGCGCAATGCCATCGTCGGCCTGTTCCTGCCGGCGGGCGTCGATTATGTCGCCGCTCTGCTTGCCACCGGGAAGGCGGGCGGCGCCTTCCTGCCGCTGCCGCCGGACCTGCCGGAACAGCGGCTGCGCGCCTATCTGAACAAGGCGCGAAGCCGCGTCATCCTCACCGAGGCCGCGCTGGTGGAGGATCTGCGCGCGCGCCTCGCGGCGACGCAGGCGCTCGCCGACGGGCCGGTGGAAATCATCGCGCTGGAAGATTGCGGCGATGCGGTTGCCGCGCCCCCAGAGCGGCGTATCGGGCCCACGGACGCGGCCTATGTGATGTTCACCTCTGGGTCCACCGGCGCGCCCAAGGCGATCCTCGGCCCGCATCGCAGCCTTTCCCACTTCCTGCGTTGGGAGATCGGCGAATTCGGCCTCACCGAGACGACGCGCGGCTCCTGGCTCGCGCCGGTCACGTTCGACGTGAGCCTGCGCGACATCCTGGCGCCGCTGATGGTCGGGGGCACGCTCTGCGCCGTGGACGAGGACATCCGCCTGTCGCCGCGCCATCTGGTGGACGCCCTGAAGGCGGCGGGCGTCACGCTGGTGCATTGCGTGCCCACCGTGCTGCGCCTCCTCACCCGCGAGCTGGAGCGGCGGGGCGAGGCGGATCCTCTGCCCGCCTTGAAGCATCTGCTGGTGGCCGGCGAGCCGCTGCTCGGCGCCGATGTCGCCGCCTGGCGCGCGGCGGCGGGGGAGGGGGCGGAGGTGGTCAATCTCTACGGTCCCTCCGAGACCACCCTCGCCAAGGTGTTCCACAAGGTCGGCGCGCTGCCGGGCGACCTGCGGCGCGTGCTGCCCATCGGCCGGCCGCTGCCGGATACGCGAGTGCTGGTGCTGAACAACGGCCGCGCCTGCGCGGTGAACCAGATCGGCGAGATCCATATTGAGACCGCCTATCCCTCGCTCGGCTATCTCAATGATCCCGAATTGACGGCCGCCGCCTTCATCACAAATCCGCTGGAGGGGGAGGGCGCGCCGCGCCTCTACAAGACCGGCGACCTTGGCCGCCTGCTGCCCGACGGTACGGTGGAATGCCTCGGCCGCCAGGACAATCAGGTGAAGATCAACGGCGTGCGCATCGAATTGAGCGAGATCGAAGCCGCCCTGCGCGCCGTTCCCGGCATCGCGGCTGCCGCCGCCGCGCTCCAGGAGGGCGAGGGGCAGATGCCCGTGCTGGTGGGCTATTATGTGCGCGCCGACGGCGAGGCGATCCCGCTTTCAGTGGATCTGCTGAAGGGCGAGCTCGGCAAGTCCCTGCCGCCCGCCATGCAGCCGCGCGTGTTCCTGCCGCTGGAGGCTTTGCCCACCACCATCTCCGGCAAACTGAACCGCAAGGCGCTGCCGCGACCGGAGGAATTGTTTTATGCCCAGCACGGCTTCGTGCCGGCGCAGACCGCCACGGAGGCGGCGCTCGCGCAGATCTGGGCCGAGCTGTTCGGCCTCAGCAAGGTGAGCGTGGAAACCCGCTTCCACGATTTCGGCGGGGATTCGCTGAAAGCCATCCGGGCCGTGCAGAAGATCTATCAGGCGCTCGCCGTCGAGGTGAGCCTGAAGGATTTCTTCGCCGCCCCTCACATTCGCGCGCTCGCGGCGCTGGTGGACGCGGCCCGTCCGCAGGCCGCCGCACAGGTTTCCATTCCCCGCGCGGCGCCGGCGGACTTCTATCCCGCGACCCCCGCGCAGAACCGCCTGTGGCGGCTCGACCGGCTGGGCGTCGCGCCCACCGCCTATAATCTCTTCGAGACCTACGAACTCCACGGCGCGCTCGACGAGGATGCGCTGGAGCATGCGTTCGCGCTGCTGATCGCGCGCCACGAATCCTTGCGCACCACCTTCCGCGAAGGCCCGGACGGCGCCGGCGCGCAGGTGGTGCATGCCGAGCTGCCCTGGCACATGGAGCAGGTGGACCTGCGCCGGCATGGCGACCCGAAGAGCGAGGCCGAACGGCTCGCCGCCGCCAATGGCGCCCATCGCTTCGATCTCGTCGCCGGCCCGCTGATGCGGGTGGTGCTGGTGCGCCTGCCCGACGCGGGCGGCGTGCCGGCCCATCTGCTGCTGTTCAACATCCACCACATCGTCGCCGACGTCTGGTCGCTGAGCGTGCTGGTGCGCGAGCTGGCCGAATGCTACGCGGCGCTGCGCCAACTTCGCCCGCCGGTGTTGCCGACGCTCGAGGTACAGATGCGCGATGTCGCCGTCTGGCAGGCGAAGCGCGCTTCCAGCGGCGCGCTTGCCGCCGACCGGGCATTCTGGCTGGACCAGTTCGTGACCCCCGTGCCGCCGCTCGACCTGCCGCGCGACCGCGCCCGCCCGCCGGTGCAGACCCTCAACGGCCGTACCGCCCGCTTCGATCTCGGAGTGCCGATGCTGCGCGCGGTGGAAACCCTCGCCCAGCGCAGCGGCACCACCCTGTTCGTGGTGCTCACCGCGCTCACCAAGGCGTTCCTGCACCGCTATAGCGGCCAGGGCGAACTGGTGCTCGGCTGCCCGGTCGCCGGCCGCGCCGATGCCGGCCTGGAGCACCAGATCGGCTATTATGTGAACACCCTCGCCCTGCGTGACCGTCTCGCGGAGGGGGGCAGCTTCGCGGCCTTCCTGGCGCGCGTGGGCGCGACCATCAACGCCGCCCTGGCGCACCAGGATTATCCCTTCGACACCTTGGTGAACGAACTCCAGATCGAGCGCGACATGAGCCGCTCGCCCTTGTTCGACGCCATGATCGTGCTGCAAAATTTCGCCGGGGTCGACCTGACCCTGGAGGGCGTCTCCATCGCCCCGTTCGGGGCCCGCAACGCCTGGAATTTCTCGCGCTACGACATGGTCTTCCACTTCCAGGAGGAAGACGGCGCGCTGATCCTCGACCTGAATTACAACAGCGACCTGTTCGACGCCGACCGCATCGAACGGGCCGGCGCCCAGTTCGCGCACATGGCAGGCGCGGCGCTTGAGGATACCAGCTTGCCGGTGGCGCGCCTGCCGCTGGTGCCGCCGCAGGAAGCCCAGCGGATCGCCGAATTCGCGCAGGGTCTCCGCGTCGGTCGCGTGCCCGCCACCATGGTGGGCGCCTTCCGCGCCATGGCAGCGGCTCATGCCGATCGTCCCGCAGTGGAAGACGAAGAAGGCCGTGTGCTCACCTATGCCGCGCTCGATGCCGCGAGCGATCGCCTGGCGGCGTTGCTGGTGGCGGACCATGCCATCGCAGCGGGACACCGGGTGGCGGTGCTGGCCCATCGCTCCATCGAATCCCTGGTGGCGCTGCTCGCGATCTTGAAAGCCGGCGCGGTCTATGTGCCCGTGGACGGGGAATTGCCCGGCGCTCGCATCGACTTCATGCTCGCGCGCGCCGAATGCCGGCTGATCCTCGCCGATACCGACGCCGAGCGCATCGCCGACAGCGCCCTGCCGCAGGCGAGCGTGGCGCCGGTCCTTGTGCAAGACGGCGCGCCACCGCTCGACCGCAGCGCGCCGGGGGAGGTCGCCTATGTGATCTTCACCTCCGGCTCCACCGGCGAGCCCAAGGCGGTGATGGTGGAGCACGCCGGCTTCGTGAACATGTCGCTCGGGCAGATCGAAGCCTTCGAGATCACCCCGGACGACAAGGTGATGCAGTTCGCCTCGCCCTCGTTCGATGCCTCGCTGGCCAATCTGTTCATGGCGCTGTTCGCCGGCGCGTGCGTGGTGCTGCCGTCGCGCGCCACACTGGAGAACACGGGCCTGTTCCTAGACGCGCTGGCACGCACGGGCACCAGCGTCGTCACCTTGCCGCCCACCTATCTGCGCGCGCTCGACGGGGCGCCGCTGGACGGCCTGAAGGTGCTGATCACCGCCGGGGAAGCCGCGCCGGTGGAAGAGCTTTGCGCCCATGCCGACCAGCTGCGCGCCTATAACGCCTATGGCCCGACCGAATTCTCGGTCTGCGCGACCGTGCACCGGGTGCGGGCGGAAGACGCGCAGGGCGCGCGCCTGCCCATCGGTCGGCCGCTGCCCAACACCAGCCTGCATATTCTCGATGAGACTCTGGAGCCCGCGCCCATCGGCGTGCCGGGCGAGATTTATCTCGGCGGGCTCGGGCTCGCGCGCGGCTATCAGGGCGATGAGGGGCGCACGGCGCGCGCCTTCATCACCCATCCGCGCACCGGCGCGCGGCTCTATCGCACCGGCGATTTCGGCGCCTGGCGCGCCGACGGTTCGGTGGATTGCCTCGGCCGTCTCGACGACCAGGTGAAGGTCGCCGGCCACCGCTTGGAACTGGGCGAGGTGGAAGCCGCGCTGCGCCGGGTGGAGGGCCTGCGCGACGTGCATGTGGCGCACCTGGAGCGCGACGACGGCTCGGTTGCGCTCGCGGCCTATTATTGCGCCGAGGAGAAAGTGGAGCTGTGGCCCTCGGTGGCCGAATTCTTCGTCTATGACGACGTCGCCTATGGCGCCATGGCCGCCGACGAGGGCCGCAACGCGCGCTATCGCGACGCCTTCGCGCGCCATCTGCCGGGCAAGAGCGTGGTGGACATCGGCACCGGCCCGCTCGCCATTCTCGCCCGCCTCGCGGTGGAGGCCGGCGCGCGCAAGGTCTATGCGGTGGACCGGCTGGAAGCCACCGCCCGCAAGGCCCGCGAGACGGTGGAAAAGCTCGGCCTTTCCGACCGCATCGAGGTGATCCACGGCGATGCCATGACCGTGCGCTTGCCGGAGAAGGTGGACGCCTGCATCTCCGAGATCGTCGGCGCCATCGGCGGGGCGGAAGGCTCGGCCAAGATCATCAATGGCGCGCGCCATCTGCTGGCCGATCCCGCGTCCATGTATCCGATGTTCTCGGACACCCGCATCGCCGCCTTGTCGCTGCCGGCGGACCAGATCGCGTCAGGCTTTTCCGACATTGCCGGCCATTATGTGGAGAAGATCTTCGCCGAGGTCGGCCATCCCTTCGATCTGCGTCTGTGCCTCAAGAACTGCCCGCGCGAGGCGATCGTCTCCGACGACGCGGCCTTCGAATATCTCGACTATACGGCCGATGCCGCGCTTGAGGCGGACGAGGACGTGGCGCTGACCATCGCGCGCGATTGCGCGGTGACCGGCTTCCTCGTGTGGCTGCGCCTCGGCGTGGACGAGCGCTCGGTGGTGGACATCCTGGACAATCCAGGCTCCTGGTTGCCGGTCTATCTGCCGGTGTTCGACACGCCGGTTGAAGTGCGGGCGGGCGATGTGGTCGCGCTGCGCATTTCCCGCCGCCTGTGCGCCAACGGGCTCAATCCCGATTTCATCCTCGCCGGCGCGGTGCGCCGAGCCGGGGGCGACGCGGTGTCCTTCTCCTATCTCAGCGCCCATTTCGGCGACGGCTTCCGCCGCACCCCGTTCTACGCCCGCCTGTTCGCCGACGGGCAGGTGCCGCGCCAGGAGGTGCCGACCCCCGCCGTGCTGCGCCAGCATCTGCTGAAAAGCGTTCCGGCCTATGCGGTGCCGGCCTTCTTCGTGAAGCTGGACCAGATGCCGGTGACGCTGAACGGCAAGGTGGACAAGGCCGCTTTGCCGCAGCCGGTGTTCCGCGCGCCGCAAGCGCAGGCGAGCGCACCCGCAACCCCGCTCGAGGCCGGCATTCTGGCCATCTGGCAGGCGGTGATGGGGCGCGAGGCGATCGGCACGGGAGACGATTTCTTCTCCCTGGGAGGGGATTCCATCCGCGCCATCCAGATCGTGTCGCGGCTGCGCCAGGCCGGCTGGAAAGCGGAAATCCGCGACGTGTTCCAGAACCCAACGGTGAAGGATCTGGCGCGGGTGGTGAAGCCGCTGCGTGTGGCGGCGGACCAGGGCCCGGTCACGGGCGAAGTGCCGCTGACGCCGATCCAGCACTGGTTCCTGGAAACGGCCGAGGCGCCGCATCATTTCAACCAGAGCGTCCTGCTGCGCGCGCCGCGCATTCATGGCGATGCCGCACGGGCGGCGCTTGCCGCCTTGTGGGCGCAGCATGACGCGTTGCGCGCCGCTTTCGCCGGCACGGATGGCCGCGCGCAGGTGTTCAATGCCCCCGAGCGTGCGCCCACCCTCGCGGAGATCGACCTTCCGGCCGAAGCCGAGGCGGACGCGGTTGCCTTCGAAGTCGCCGCCGATGCGCTTCAGGCCGGCTTCGCGCTCGACGAGACGCCCTTGCTGGCCGCCTTGCTGGCCCATGGCGCGGATGGCGACCGGCTGCTCTTGGTGGCGCACCATCTGGTGGTGGATGCGGTCTCCTGGTCGATCCTACTGGAGGATTTCGAGACCGCCTATCAGGCCGCGCGTGCCGGCGCGCGCCCCCGCCTGCCGCAGAAGACCGCCTCCTATCGCGACCATGCGCTGGCGCTGGAGAAGATCCGCGCCAAGGTGGATTGGGCGCACCGCCTGAATTTCTGGCGGGCGCTGGAGGAGGAACCCGCGCTCCTGCCCGAATGGACCGGTCCGGCGCGCCTGAGCGACATGATCCGCGCGGAGGGACATCTCGATGCGGAAGAGACCGCGCGCCTGCTGGAAGGCGCCAACCGCGCCTACACCACCAATGTGCAGGACCTTCTGCTTGCCGCCCTCGCGCTGGCGCTGGAACAGCAGTTCGGCCGGCGCAGCGCGCTGGTGAATGTGGAAGGCCACGGCCGCGACTATCCGTTCGCCGATTTGTTCGGGGAAGACCTTCCGGATGTGAGTCGCACGGTCGGCTGGTTCACCGTGTTCCATCCCTTGAAGGTGCATGTGGGCGGGGATCTCGCGTCCACCATCCGGGGCGTGAAGGAGAGCGCCCGCCGCACCCCGGACCAGGGCTGGAGCTATCCCCTGCTGCGCCAGGTCGCCGGCGAAATCGGCCTCGCGATCCTGAGGCCGCAGGTGGGCTTCAATTATCTCGGCGTGCTGTCCGGCGGCGGCCGGGCCGGGGCGTTCACCATTGACTGGAACACGCCCGGCCAAGCCATGGCGCCGCAGACCATGCGGCCCCATGCGATCGAAATCCTCGCCGCGGTCGAGGACGGAAAGCTCTGCGTCAGCCTGGAGATGGACGGCGGTCATTTCGCCGCCGCCGCCGACGCGCAGGCGCTGTGCGCGCGTTTCCTGTCTCAGGTGCGCGCGGTCCTCGCCCATTGCCTCGGCCGCAGCGGTTCGGAGGCAACCCCCTCCGACTTCACCTATGGCGACCTCAGCCTGGACGATCTCGACCGCCTGCTTCTGGCGCAATGAAGGGAATGCACCGGCGGCACTGACCGTCGGTGCAGGCGAACGCGGGTGCGGGAAGGCGGGTCATGAAGGTTCTGCGGCTGTTCCAGAAGGAGGCGGGGGTGGGAAGCGCGCGCTTCCTGATCCTCGCGGCCATATCCGGCCTGTCCAATGCCGGCATCCTCGCCATCATCAACCTCGCGGCGAGCCATGTGCAGGACAAGGAAGGCAATCTCGTCAACCTGCTGCTGTTCGGCATCACCATCCTGGTGTTCGTCTACACCCAGCGCAGCCTGATGGTGGAGGTGTGCCACCGGGTGGAGCAATTGGTGGACCGCATGCGCGTGCGCCTGATCGCCCGCGCGCGCCGCGCCGAATTTCTCGAGCTGGAGGATGTGGGGCGGGCGGAAATCTATTCCTGCCTCACCCGCGAAACCCTGATCCTCTCGCAGGCCGCGCCCAATCTGGTGATCGGCATCCAGAGCGCGATCCTGGTGATTTTCACCATGATCTACATGGCGTTCCTGTCGTGGACAGCGTTCATCCTCTCGGCCGCCTGCACCATCATCGGGGCGTTTGTGCACATGTCGCGCAACACCCAGGTGAAAGCGGAGCTGCGCGAATCTTTCGAGCAGGAAAACCTCCTGATCGAAAGCATGAGCGACATGCTGGAGGGCTTCAAGGAAGTGAAGATGAGCGATGCGCGGGCCCACGCCATCGCCCAGCGCATCGAGGCGATCTCGCACCGGGTGACGCGCCTGCGCATCCGCACGCAGACCACCTATGCCACCGACTTCGTGTTCTCGCAGGTCACCTTTTTCCTGCTCACCGGCGTGATGGTGTTCGTGGTGCCGGCGGTGAGCGAGGCCTATACCCAGGTGGTGGTGATGACCACCACGGCCAGCCTGTTCATGATCGGCCCGGTCTCGAACGTGGTGGGCTCCATTCCTATCTTCACCAATGCCAATTCCGCCGCCGAAAACATCATGCGGCTCCAGGACCGGCTCGGGCGCATCAACGGGCACAAGAATGGCGGGGTCTCCAGCCTCGCCGATTTCAAGACCATCGTTCTGGACGGGGCGAGCTTCGCCCATGCCCCGGCGGGTGGCGACCGACCGTTCACGGTCGGCCCGATCGACCTCACCATCCGGCGCGGGCAGACCATTTTCATCACCGGCGGCAACGGCTCCGGCAAGACCACGTTCGTACGCATGCTGATCGGGCTCTATCCCAACCAGGGGGGGATGATCCGGGTGGACCGCACGACCGTCGGTCCGTTCAACATCCAGGATTATCGCAACCTGTTCTCGGTGATCTTCTCCGACAATCACCTGTTCGCCGAACTCTATGGGCAACCGGCGCCGGACCCGGTGCTGGTGTCGGAATTGTTCGAGCTGCTGGAGATGCAGCACAAGTCGCGGCTGGAGAACAACCGCTTCACCACCACCAAGCTCTCCGGCGGGCAGCGCAAGCGCCTCGCGATGATCGCCGCGATTCTCGAAGCCCGCCCCATATGTATCTTCGATGAATGGGCAGCCGACCAAGATCCCTATTTTCGTGAGAAGTTTTATCGCGTCATCCTCCCCTTGCTGAAGGAAAAGGGCGTGACCGTCATCGCCATTACGCATGACGATGCTTATTTCGACGTGGCCGATCTACATGTGCATATGGATACAGGCCGGCTAAAGATTGTCCGCGGCGAAGAAAAAGCGCTGGAGACAGCGCCCGGCTGACGCGATTTTCGAGTTTTGTCATGCCAATGTCGCGATACAACTTATAATTGTAGTTAAAATGTTTTAAACCATTGTTCGCCATGGAGGCGGGGCCATGAGGATTCAGTGCGTGAGAACCGGATATGTGCCGCGGCAATTGCGCCGCCTCGCGGCAGGTGTCGCGTGCGGGGCGCTTTTCGTCACGCCGGCGCTCGCCGGGCAGACCGACCTTCAGTCGGCGCAGCTCGCGCCGGTGCTCCAGGGCTTCCTGGATTCGGTCTATTCCCAGAACAATATCGAGGGCATCTCGATCGCGGTGAGCTGGAACGGCGGCAGCAAGTCCTGGGTCGGTACCGCCGGCTATGCCGACGTGCAGCACACCCGCCCGATCACCGCCGACACCCAGTTCCGCATCGGCAGCGCCTCCAAGACCATTACCGGCACGGTGGTGATGCGCCTCGCCGATCAGGGCCTGATCAACCTTGACGCGCCGATCAATACTTATGTCGCGGGCCTGAATATTCCCAACGGCAATGTCATCACCGTGCGCAACGTGATGAGCATGACCAGCGGCCTGCCGGAATATCTGGTGTCGCCCTCGCTGCATGTTCCGGGGGAGACGATCCTTCAGGAATGGGCCAATTTCAACAGCCCGAACGGCCCCTATGGCGCCGCGAACTACACGCCGGAGCAATTGATCCAGGCGGTGGTGCAGGCGATAAACACCGGCAAGCAGACCCCCGGCGCGGTCGGCCAGATGGCCTATGCGAACACCAATTTCGTCCTGCTCGGCCTGATCGCGCAGAGCGTGACTGGCACCGCGATGGAGAAGCTGGCGCAGGACCTGGTATTCACCCCCATGGGGATGAAGGATTCGGCGTTTCCCTATACCGACCAGTTCACCACCGCCAATTACGCCGGCTCCAACCAATATCTGGTCACCCAGGCGCCCTATACGGTGCCGGCGGGCAGCGTCTACAATATGAGCTTCGTCGATCCGCAGGTTCCCTGGGCCGCGGGGGCGATGCTGTCCACGCCGTCGGACGAACTGAAATGGGTGCGCGAGATCGCCACCAATGACAATGGCTTGCTGAGCGCCAGCATGCAGGCCCAGCGCACCGATTTCATCTATCCGGGCTCGGTGGGCTCGATCCCGTCCTATTACGGCCTCGCCCTCTACCAGATGCCGAGCTTCGGCACCGGCGGCGAATTGATCGGCCACAGCGGACTGATCGCGGGCTATACGTCATCGCTGTTCTACAATACGGCGACCGACTTCGCTTATGCCATCAACTTCCTTGGCTATCAGTCGAACGCGGCCTATTGGTTCCCGTTCTTCGGCGCGCAGGATTGGTTCGCGCCCTATGGCTACCAGATCGGCGACTATACGTCCGTGCCGCTGGTGTGGGCGCTCGACCGCAATGTGGTGCTTGCCACCACCACGCAGGGCAGCTGTAGCTTCGGCGCCAGCCCGACCAAGGTGTCCGCCACCAGCTCGGTGTGTACCGGCGATAACGTGCGCACCTCCTCGCTCGACGTGAAGGGCCAGACGCTCACCCTCGGCCCGTCCGGCAGCACGATCGGGTCCTGGTATGTCGATCCGACGATCTATTATCAGAACCAGGCCAACCCCACCGGCTCCCTGGTCGAGATCACGGTACCACGCCCGAGCCTTGCGGTGTTCGGCAGCAATATTTCCGGCGTCGCGCTCCAGGGCGACGCGACACTGAACCTGACCTCCGGGGCGATCCTGGAATTGTGGGGCGAGAATTCCGCCGCCATCTCCATGGCGGGCACAAACAACACGGCCAATATCGGCGGCACCATCAACACCTATGGCGGCGATTCCTACGCCGTGCTGGTGAACGGCACGCAGAACACCACCAATGTTCAATCCACCGGCGCGGTGCTCGGCACCATCGCCCTCAACGGGGCGAGCAATACGCTGACCCTAGACGGCGGCGTGACCGGCCTGGTGTCCCTGTCCGGCGTGAACAACCGCGCCGCCATCGCCGGGACCATCACGTCGCCCGCCGTCTCGATGGTGCCGTCGGCGGCGTTCGGCTACCAGAACGGCGTCGCCCCCTTCATCGCCAATACGGCGAGCGACCAGGCGTTCGCCTTGAGCGGCACCGGCGGCATCGCGCAGATCGGCGCCACCGGCGCGGTGGACGGGCGCATCTCCGTCTCCGGCTCCGGCAACGGCCTTGTCATCTCGGGCAAGGTCACGTCCGCGAACGCCTATCTTCAGAACTACATTGCGCAGCAGAATGCCGCCGGCACCGCGACGCCGGCCTTCACCATCCCGCAGGCGACGAACGTGGCGCTGGAAATGGCCGGCACGCAGAACCAGGCGCAGGTGAATTCCGGCGGCACGGTTTCCGGGCAGGTGCAGATTTCCGGCGCGGCCAACAGCTTCGTGATGAACGGCGGCATGGCCGGTCAGATCAGCCTTGCCGGTTCCGGCAACAGCGCCATCGTGGGCGGCAGCCTTGCGGCGGATACCAGCGTCTCGCTCTTCGCGCTGCTCGCCTCGGGCTATGGCAACAGCTTCACTCTGCAATCCTCTGGGCAGATGCTGGGCAACGTCTCGGTGACCGGCTTCAACAGGGTGCGCGTGGATGGAACCCTCGTCGGCGCGGTCAGCCTCGGCGGCGGGGCGGTGCTCCAGGGCACCGGCTTCGTCAATGGCACGGTCGGCGGCGCGGGCGGCGTGGTCGCGCCGGGCAACAGCATCGGCACCCTGATGGTCGGCAATTATGTGGCCAATGGCGGCGTGCTGCAGATCGAGACCAACGGCGCCGGGCTGAGCGACCAGTTGATCGTGACCAATATCGCCAACATCACCGGCGGCAGCGTCTCCATCCAGCCCTCCACCGGCGGCGCGAACGGAATCTACAACATCCTCGCCGCTTCCTCTGTGCAGGGCGCGTTCGGGTCCATCAGCGCCGGCGACACCCGCATGGGCGTCGGCGCGCAATATTCGGCCAATGGGGTGAATGTCGCCACCATCAGTCCGTTCCAGGTGGATGCCACCACCCGCCTTGCGGCGGGCGACACTCTGCGCAGCTTGGATGTGCTGGAGCGGCGCGCCGCCCAGTTCCAGGATGCTGCCCCAAGCGCGCCGGGCGCCAAGCCCAGCCTCGCCGGACCGGCGGTCGCCGCCAATGCCGACGGCGGGCAGAATGTGCCCGGCTTCCTCACCGGCATCGGCCCCATCAGCCAGGGCTCGCGGGCCGATGGCATGGCCCTGTGGGCCAATGCGTATGGCTCGCGCACCCGCCTTTATGCCGATGGCGGCGTTCCCACCATCCAGGCGGACGGCGGCGGCGTGATGCTGGGCGTGGACGGGGAAGTGGCGAAAAACCTGGTGGTGGGCCTCATGGGCACCTACAGCCAGAACAATGCCGACGCTTCCGGCACCGCAAGCCCGAACTATACCTCCAACGCTTATTCGCTCGGCGCCTATGCGTCCTACGAAATCGGCCGGGTGGTGCTGAACGGCTCGGTGCTGATCGGGCGCGGCGATGATGAGGCGAACCAGACCTATTGGGTCGGCGGCGGCCTTGCGGCCACCAACGCCAATTTCAACGACCTGCGCATCGCCGGCCGGCTCGCCGCCTCCACCACCGTCGAGATGGGGACCATGAGCTTCATTCCCCGCGCCGCCCTCACGCTGCTGAACGTGAATGTGGACAGCTATACCGAAAGCAGCGTCTATCCCGGCCTCAATGCCGCCTGGAGCGGCAGCGACTACACCTTGCTGCGGCCGGAATTCACCGTGACCATGCAGCAGAAGGTGAATCTGCGCCAGTTCGGCTGGGCCGGCTGGCTAACGGGCGAGATCGAGACCGGCATCGCCCGCGACGTGGTGGTGGACAGCGCAAATCCCAATGTTCAGCTGCCCGGCTATGCGCCGATCCAGGTGCAGGGCTTCAACCAGGATGCCTGGGTGCTGCCGGTGGGCGCGCGGCTCTCGCTCTCGGCCACCGACAAGATGTCCCTGTTCGCCGCCTATGACGGCAATTTCTCCACCGTCGGCACCGACCAGTCGCTGCGCGGCGGGCTTCAGGTCCGGTTCTGAGTCGCACCGCGCCGGCGCGCGTCGCCGGACAAAAAACGCCGCTGCCTAAGCAGCGGCGTTTCCTTTATCGGATCCTCGTCGTGGAAGCGTGCTCGAAGCCGCGCCTTGTGCGGGCTTGGCGTTCAGGCGCCGGCTGGGCCGGGTGCGCCGGACGCGGGCGGCACCTCGGGTTCGTCCTCGCCCTGCGTGCGCAGCCGCGCGATGATCTCCTTTGCCGCCGCCTGATGAGCCGGCGTGATGTGGGATGTCAGCGCCTGGAACGCCAGGAACATCACCGCCGCATCATCGGAAAAGCCGATCACCGGCAGGATGTCGGGAATGGCATCCAGCGGCAGCACGAAATAGGCAAGGGCGCCCAGCAGGGTCGCGCGCACGCGCACCGGCGTGTCATGGTCGAAGGCGGCGTAATAGGCCGCCACCGCATCTTCCGCGAACGGCACATGCGCCGCGGTGCGTTTGAGCTTCTGCCAGAAGCTCTTCTTGACGATAGCCTCGTCCTTCGCCGCCTTCAGCCGTTCCGCGAAGGGCAGCGCGCTCCAGTCGAAGCGGAAGCGGGCGCGTTCGGTCTCACTCATACAAAGGATATGGGATGTCCCACGGGCATCGCAAGACGCATCGCGGCGCCACCGGCGAGGGGATAGGCGGCTTCCTCGACATAAGGTCCGCCGCCGACCGAATCGCGCGACGAGAACAGGACAAAACGGGTCGCCAGAAAGCTTTCGCTGCGGAAGAAGCCGCGTGTCGCGAGATAATCGGCCACTTGCCGGCTCGAGGTATCGCGCAGCCGGGCCAGGGTAACGTGCGGCTTGTAATTGCGTTCCGCCGGCAGGCCGAGGCGCTGCATGATGCGCTCATGCTCGGCCTGAAGCTCCAGCAGCGCCGGGTTGGGGCGAACGCTGGCATAGATCACCCGCGGCTTGTGGCCGCCGAACTGATCGAGCCCGCCGAGGCTCATCTCGAACGCCCGCCGGCGCACCTGCCCGAGCATCAGGGCAATGTCACGGGCCTTGGCGTCGTCCACATCGCCGATGAAGCGCAGGGTGACATGGTAATTTTCGGGGTCCATCCACCGGGCGCCGGAGAGGCCCCCCCGCATGAGGGACAGGCCATCTCCAATCTGGCTCGGAATTTCGAGCGCGGTGAAGAGCCGGGGCATGGGGCGCCTCCTCATCGTCACCTCGGCGCCGCCGCGATCGGCGGTTCACCGAAAGACAACACAACTTCCTCTAGTGAAAAGGATTCGCGGCCCGCTGGGAAGTGTCTGGTTCAGCGAACCGGTACGAAGATGTCCACAACCAGCGAATCCGGCGCCGTGACCTGCGGATCCGTGCGGTACTGCTCGATATAGAGATCCTGCGCCGCGATGTTCTTGTCGTCGAGGAAATTGGCGATCGCCTCGTAGGTGTCGTCCATATCGGCGAACGAGCCCTTGTGGGTGAATTTGAAGGCTTTGCCGGCGAACGAGGCGCCGAGCTTCACATCGCCCTGCGGCTTCTGCGTGGTGGCGCCGGTGAACGGCACCTGGGCTTCGAACTCAAAGCCCGCGTCGTCGCTGGAATTATAGACGATGAACACATCGCCGGTGCGCTTCAGCCCCATGCGGTTCATCTCCGCCGTGATGTCCTTGAGCGTGGCGACGATGGTGTCGAAGCCGGCATCCCAGCTTGCGCTGCCGCTCTTGGTCAGGACCGGAATGGTCGTGAGCTGCGTTTCCTCGCCGGTGAAGGCCTGGACCGAGGGGGCGGTGAGCGGCTGGGTCTGTACCGAACGAGGATCGACGCCGGCGGGCGGCGACAGGGGCGAAGCTGCTCCCGGCAGGGCCTGGGTGGTGGAGGGGGCGCCGGCGTCCGGCGCAGCATGGGGCGCGGGGCCGGGCGTCCCGGTTTGGCCCGAAGGTGCCGCGGCCTGCGCCAGCGCGGCAGCGCTCAGGATGGGCGCGCCCAGCGCGAAAAGGCCGCTCGCCACGCCCATGGCCAGCAACGCCGCCCGTGTTCCACGAACCACGTCAACACCGCCCATCGCCTGAAATCTCCTTGCCGACATGCGCTGCCTGTACCACCTGATTCGGGCCAAAGGCGGATGCCGCGCGCCTCTTTTATCATGTTCGCACCGGGCGCCTAGGTGGCCGCAACGGCAGGCGAAGCACGCCGCCGAGGTGGCCGGGAGATCCGGGCCAGGTTGAGCGGTGCCGGGGATTTCAAGGCGCTAACGGCCTCCCCGCGCCACGGCCCGCAGGACGCGTGGTTCGCAGCCGCGGCGGAGGCAATGCCGCCGGCACCGGGTGTTTTTTGGACGGCGTGCGCCCCACAAAAGCCGCGGTGCTCCGCAACGGGGTGGCGCACCCCCCGCCTGAGGCCATATAAGACCCGCATCTCCCGATGCGTGTATGGACCCATGACGAGCCTCGCCAATCGCCCCTTTGTGAAGATGAACGGCCTCGGCAACGAGATTCTCGTGCTGGACCTGCGTGCCAATCCCGTGGAGGTGTCGCCTGCCGCCGCGCGTGCGCTCGCCCGTGCCGATGCGCTGCCGTTCGACCAGGCGATGGTGCTTTATCCCCCGCGCGCGTCCGGCTCCATGGGGTTCGTGCGAATCCTCAATTCCGACGGCTCTGAATCGGGTGCCTGCGGCAACGGCACGCGCTGCATCGCCGCTCTTGAGGCCCGCCGCACAGGGGCGCGGCATGTGCTGTTCGAGAGCGCAGCCGGCCTGCTGAATTGCGAGATCCTGCCCGACGGGAGCGTGACCGTGGACATGGGCGTCCCGCATCTCGACTGGAAGCATATTCCCCTGGCGCACGCGGTTGCCGACACCTCCGCCCATGTCATGGCGGGCTATGAGGCGCTGGGGCCGGCCAATCTCGTCTCCATGGGCAATCCCCACGCCGTCTTCTTCGTGCCCGACGCGGACGCGGTGGAGGTGGAGACGCTGGGATTCGCGCTGGAGCACGACCCGCTGTTTCCCGAACGCGCCAACATCTCCTTCGCCCAGATGCTCTCGCCCGACCACATCCTGCTGCATGTATGGGAGCGTGGCGCCGGCCGCACCCGCGCCTGCGGCACCGCCGCCTGCGCCACCGCGGTCGCCGCGGTGCGCACGGGCCGGTCGGGTCGCGACGTGCGCGTGACGCTGCCGGGCGGCGACCTCACCATCTCCTGGCGGCAGGCGGACGGCCATGTGCTGATGACCGGGCCGGTGTCTTACGAGTTTTCCGGCGTGCTCACCCCGGCCATGTTGGCGGAGGCGGCGTGAGCGCGGCGCCCGTTCATGCGCAGGGTGTCGAAGTCGTCACGTTCGGCTGCCGGTTGAACGCGCTGGAATCCGAGCAGATGCGGCGCGCCGCCGAGGCCTCGGGGCTGGAGCGCACGGTCATCGTCAATTCCTGCGCCGTCACGGGCGAGGCGGTGCGCCAGGCGCGCCAGACCATCCGCCGCCTGAAGCGCGCGCATCCCGACATGCGCGTGGTCGTCACCGGCTGCGCGGCGCAGACCGAGCCGGGCACCTTCGCCGCCATGGCGGAGGTGGATCGGGTGATCGGCAACGGCGCCAAGAGCGCGCCGGAAACCTGGGCGGCTACCCGTGCCGCGCTCGATTTCGGCCTCGCCGGCGAGGAGAAAGTGGTGGTGGACGACATCATGTCGGTGCGGGAAACCGCGCTTCACATGGTGGACGGGCTCGAGCGGCACACCCGCGCCTTCGTGCAGGTGCAGAACGGGTGCGACCACCGCTGCACTTTCTGCATCATCCCTTATGGCCGTGGAAATTCGCGCTCCGTGCCCATGGGCGAGGTGGTGGCGCAGGTGCGCACCCTGGTTGAGACCGGCCATGGCGAGGTGGTGCTGACGGGGGTGGACCTCACCTCCTACGGCACCGGGCTTCCCGGCACGCCGACGCTCGGCAAGCTGGTGCGCGCCATCCTGAAGCATGTGCCGGAGCTGAAGCGGCTGCGCCTCTCCTCCATCGACACGGTGGAAGCCGATGCGGACCTGCTGCGGGCGCTGGCCGAGGAAGAGCGGCTGATGCCCCACCTGCATCTCTCGCTGCAATCGGGGGACGATCTCATCCTCAAGCGCATGAAGCGCCGGCATTCGCGCGCCGAGGCGATCCGTCTTGTGGGCGAGATGCGGCGCCTGCGGGGCGACCTGGTGTTCGGCGCCGATCTCATCGCCGGCTTTCCCACCGAGAGCGAGGCGCAGTTCCGCAACACGCTCGACATCGTGGACGCCTGCGGCATCTCCTTCCTGCATGTGTTTCCTTATTCGCCGCGCCCCGGCACCCCCGCCGCCCGCATGCCGCAGGTGGCGCACGAGGTGGTGAAGGCCCGGGCGCAGCGCCTGCGCGAAACGGGCGCCACGGCGCTGCATCGCCATCTCTCCTTGTGCGTGGGCGCGCAGCGCAGCGTGCTGATGGAGAGCGGCGGCCTCGGCCGTACGGAGCATTTCACGCCGGTACGCGTTTCCCATCCCGCGCCACGCGGCACCATCCTCCCCCTGCGCATCGCCGGTCACGACGGCGCGCGGCTAATCGCGGCCTGATGTGATGAGCGACAGCGAGAACGGCCCCCCGCCGGCCCCCAAGAAAAAAGGCCTCTGGAGCCGCCTGACCGGAGGCTGGGGCAGCGAGCCCGAAGCACCCCCACAGGCCGACCCCGTCGCCGACCCCGCGCCGGCTCCGCTCCAGCCCGAGGCGGCCGAGGGCACGGAACCCACATCCTCCGAGGCGCCGGTGGGCGAAGCGGAGCCGGTTCCGGCCCTTCCCACCGACGCGCCGACGCCGAGCGATGCGCCAGCGATGGGTGACGGGCCTGCTGAAGAAGAGCAGGTGGAAGAGGGGCAGGTTGAAGAGGGCCAATTCGAAGAAGGCCAATTCGCAGAAGCATCGGCCCCGGAGGCGCCGGCCCATGATCCCCTGGCCGCGATTGCGCCGGTGGAAGAGCCGCCCGTTTTCGCCGAAGCGCCTTTCGCTCCGGAACAGTCCGCCGCGCCGTCCGATGCCCCGCAGGCGGGCGACGAGCCGGAGCCGGCAAAGACCAGCTTCTGGCGTCGCCTCACCAGCGGGCTGGCGCGCACCGCCTCCAGCCTCACCCAGGGCATCACCGACCTCGTCTCCAAGCGCAAGCTCGATGCCGACACCCTGGAGGAGCTGGAAGACATCCTGATCCGCGCCGATCTTGGCACCGCCACCGCCGCGCGGATCGTCGAAGCGGTGGGGCGTGGCCGGCACGACAAGATGATCGGCGCCGACGAAGTGAAGAGCCTGATCGCCGCCGAGGTCGAAACCATCCTTGCCCCGGTCGCCCGGCCGCTGGTGATCGACGGCGCGCAAAAGCCCTTCATCATCCTCATGGTGGGGGTGAACGGCTCGGGCAAGACCACCACCATCGGCAAGCTCGCCGCGCAATGGAAGGGCGAGGGCCGCAAGGTGATGCTGGCGGCGGGCGATACGTTCCGCGCCGCCGCCATCGAGCAGTTGAAGGTATGGGGTGCGCGCACCGGCGCCCGGGTGGTTGCCCGCGCGCCTGGGGCGGACGCGGCCGGCGTCGCCCATGATGCCATTACGGAGGCGCGCGCCGAGGGCGCCGACATCCTGCTCATCGACACCGCTGGACGGTTGCAGAACCGCACCGAGCTGATGGCCGAGCTGGAGAAGGTGGTGCGCGTGGTGAAGAAGCTGGAGCCCGGCGCGCCGCATGCGGTGCTGCTGGTGCTGGATGCCACCGTCGGCCAGAACGCGCTTTCCCAGGTGGAGGTCTTCACCAAGATCGCCGGTGTCACCGGGCTTGTCATGACCAAGCTGGACGGCACCGCGCGCGGCGGGATCCTGGTCGCCATCGCCGCGAAGTTCGGCCTGCCGGTGCATCTGATCGGCGTCGGGGAGGGGGCGGAGGACCTCCAGCCCTTCGCCGCCGCAGATTTCGCCCGCGCCATCGCCGGGATTGAGACCGACGCGCGCTAAAATCGCGCGTCGGGCGCGTGCGGGATGCAGATTCTTGCGCGGGGCATGGCTATGCTTTTCCATGACGGCCGGGTGCGGCCGATGGGGGCATGCGATGGCGTCGCGGGTGTGGATGGTTCTTTTGGCCTGCCTGTGGAGCGGGGCCGCTGGCGCGGCGCAGAAATCCGTGTCCTTCGCGGACGGCGCCTGTTCCGGTCGGGTGTGGTTCGACCCCACCAAGACCGACGAAAAGAGCCTGCGCGATACCCTGGCCCTGGTCTATGACTACACGCTCTCCGCCGCGCCCTCGCCCAGCTTTCCAGACAAGCCGGCCGACATGGGGCGCGTGAACGCCGCCGCCTATGCGGCCAAGTGCGCGCGCATCGAGGCCGCCGCCGCCGCGCTGAAGCCGCTGGATCTGCCAGGCGCGCGGGATTTCCACGCCAAGGTGAAGGATGCCGTGGCGGATTTCTGCGCCTTCAACATCGCCAAGCTCAAGGCTTTCGCCACCCCCGCCGCGCTGCGCGATTTCACCCCCGCACCTGCGGCCTGCGGCGTCTATGTGGATGCGCTGGAAGGCAAGGGGGATCTTTCCGCCGTGTGGCGCACGGCCGTTGCCGCCTCCTGCGTTAAGAACGCCAATCCCCAAGCCTGCGCCACGCGCGAACTGCGCCACGCCTCGGTGCCGGAGTCTGCCGGCTGGATGCGGCTCTACCTCATCACCCACGCCTGGAACAATTGCGCGGTGCCCGCCCTCAAGGTGAACGATCCTGCAGGCGAAGCGGCGCGCGCCGTGCTGATTCAATCGCTCGCCGAAGCCTTTCCGCGCCAGAAGCTGGACTGCGAGGGCGCCGATTGAGGCGCGGCGGGAGTGGTTTCACAGCCCGGTGTTCGCCCCGCTTGCGGGCAGACAATGGCTCGGCAACAGTGTTAAGCCCGGCACGACAGTCAAAAGCGCGGGGCGGGCGATGCTGCGCCCTCCGGCCGAACCAGGGTGTTCCATGACCATCAGTCCGTCCCCCCTTTCTCCCGCGCCCGCCGAGGCGACCGATCTGCGGGCAGCGATCCGCACCATCGTGGATTATCCCAAGCCCGGCATCCTGTTCCGCGACATCACCACCTTGCTCGGCAATGCCCGTGCGTTCCGCCGCGCGGTGGACGAACTGGTGCAGCCCTGGGCCGGGGCGAAGATCGACAAGGTGGCGGGCATCGAGGCGCGGGGCTTCATCATCGGCGGGGCGGTGGCGCACCAGCTTTGCGCGGGTTTCGTGCCGATCCGCAAGAAGGGCAAGCTGCCCCATCAGACCGTGCGCATGGCCTATGCCCTGGAATATGGCCAGGACGAGATGGAGATGCATGTGGACGCGGTGAGCGCCGGGGAAAAGGTGGTGCTGGTGGACGATCTGATCGCCACCGGCGGCACCGCTGAGGGCGCGGTGAAGCTGCTCCGCAACATGGGCGTGCAGGTGGAGGCCGCCTGCTTCATCATCGACCTGCCGGACCTCGGTGGCGCCGCGAAACTGCGCGCCATGGGCGTGCCGGTGCGCACGCTCATGGCTTTCGAGGGGCATTGAGCGGCGCCGTTTCGCAGCTTCAGCGGGCACCGCGCAGGCGGGCGGCGAGGATCATCGCGCCGCCGACCGCAGAAAGGCCGACCAAAAGGCCGTAGCTGCCCATGTAGCTGCCGACCCGGTCGTGGATCTGCGAGAAGATCACGGGGCCGAACACCACGCCTGTGAAGGTGAAGAACATGGCCGCCCCGGTGGTGGTGCCCACGGCCCGCGGCGGGCTGTTGCGCGCCACTTCGGAGAGATAGACCCCGTTCCAGCCCACGCCCGAAAGACCGAGCACCAGCAGCAGCGCCACGATCACCGGCAGCGGCCAGCCGGGCGCGGCAACCATGATCGCCACCGCGGCGCCGCCCATGAGCAGCGCGAGGAAGACCAGGACGCCGAGGCCGTCGTGGGCCATGTCGGCCACCTGGCCCCACAGCACGCGGCCCACCGCGCCCGACACCTGGACCGCCGCCAGGATCGCCCCAGCCTGGACCAGGGAGAAGCCGAGATCCTCCACCAGCAGCGCCACCAGGAAGGTGATGACGCACAGTTGCACCGCTGAGAAGCAGAAGGAGGAGAGCGCCAGCCAACGCAGGCGGGCGTGCGACAGCACCAGCTTGATGGCGGTGAACGACAACAGCCGGCTGCTGCCGGCGCGGCTGCGATGCCGATCCAGCTCCGCGCGGCCGAGCTGGGAGAGCGCGGCGACCAGCACGCACAGGCCGGCGACGCAGATCAGGGCCGCGTGCCAGCCGAGCGTCAGCGCGATCTGCGGCCCGAACAGGCCGGCTGCCATGCCGCCCAGCGGCACGCCCGTCTGTTTCAGGGAGAAGATCAGGTTGCGCCGGTTCGCCGGCGCATGGCGCATCAGCAGTTCAGACGCCGCCGGATTGATGAGGCCGTAGCCGAGCCCGGTTACGAAGGCGCCCAGCGCCATGGTGGGAATGGTGGGAATGCTGGCCAGCAGGCACCCGCCGGCATGGAACAGCATCGCGCTCTGACCGGTGCGGCAGGGGCCATACCAAGCAACCAGGGTGCCGGCGACCAGCGAAGCGGTCATGGCCGCGAAATAGACCAGGGAAATCTGATAGCCCACGCTCGCGGTCGGGATGCCAAGATCGCGTGCGATCGCCGGCGCCAACGCCGGCACCATCAGCACCGCCATTGTGCCCAGCGCCTGAACCGAAATCGTCTCGGCGAGCAAGGGAAGCAGGCCGATGCGCGGTTCCGGCGCCGCGGCGGCGGTTGGCTGCGCGCTCGGTTCCACGCTCACAGCGTACCTCGCCGCGCGCCGGACGCGCTGGGTGCGACGACATCACCGGGCGCGAGACTAGGAAAGCAGTACCGCGCCGGGCGCGGGACACGGGGGCAGAACATGACCATCAGCGAATCCAGAACGCCTTCGCTCGCGGCGCCGGCGCGCCAAAGAGAAGGATGTTCCCGAAGGGCGTCAAGGCCGCAGCGGCAGAGCTGCCGGCGCGGCCATGCAGAAGTTGCAGAGCGGATGGCGAGCCCCCGCCGAAGGCGGGAGATCACGGCATCTCTCTTCGCGTCAGGCGCGGGCGTCGCGGCCGCGGTTCAGCCCAGAACGGGCATCACGAACTCGGCGCCGGTGCGGATGCCCGCCGGCCAGCGCGAGGTGGTGGTCTTCAGGCGGGTGTAGAAGCCCACGCCCTCCAGGCCATAGACGTTGCGATCCCCGAAGATCGACCGCTTCCAGCCGCCGAAGGAGTGATAGGCGATGGGAACCGGGATCGGCACGTTGATGCCCACCATGCCGGCCAGCACGCCATAATCGAACGCGCGGGCGGCATCGCCGTCGCGGGTGAAGATGGCGGCGCCATTGCCGTATTCGTGGTCGTTCACGAGCTGAAGCGCCTCGTCGAAGCTCGGCACGCGCACCACGGAGAGCACGGGGCCGAAGATCTCCTCCTTGTAGATGCGCATGTCGGGGGTGACGTCGTCGAACAGGCAGCCGCCGATGTAATAGCCGTTCTCATAGCCCTGCAGCTTGAGGCCGCGCCCGTCCACCGTCAGCTTCGCGCCCTCGGAAACGCCGAGGTCCACATAGCCGCGCACCTTGGCGAGATGCTCCTTGGTGACGAGGGGGCCCATCTCGCTCGCCGGATCATTGCCCGGGCCGACCTTCAGCGCGCGCACGCGCGGCTCCAGCCGCTCCATGAGCGCATCGCCGACGCCGCCCACCGCCACCGCAACCGAGACCGCCATGCAGCGCTCGCCGGCGGAGCCATAGCCGGCGCCCATGAGGGCATCGACGGTCTTGTCGAGGTCGGCGTCGGGCATCACCACGAGATGGTTCTTGGCGCCGCACAGGGCCTGGGCGCGCTTTCCGTTGGCGGCGGCGGTCTTATAGACATATTCGCCCACCGCCGTGGAGCCGACGAAGCTCACCGCCGCGACCTTGGGATGGCTCAGCAGCGCGTCCACCGCCTCCTTGTCGCCGTTGACCACGTTGAACACGCCGGCCGGGAGGCCGGATTCGGCCAGCAGGTCGGCAAGGCGCAGGGAGAGGCTCGGGTCCTTCTCGGAGGGCTTGAGCACGAAGGTGTTGCCGCAGGCAATCGCCACCGGGAACATCCACATGGGCACCATGGCCGGGAAGTTGAACGGGGTGATGCCCGCGCACACGCCGACCGGGTGGCGCTGAGAGAAAGTATCGATGCCGCGCCCGACCTGATCGGAGAATTCGCCCTTCAGCAAATGCGGGATGCCGCAGGCGAATTCCACCACCTCGATGCCGCGCACCAGCTCGCCCTTGGCGTCTTCCACGGTCTTGCCGTGCTCGCGGCTGATCAGGGCGGCGAGATCGTCGATATTGCGCTCCAAAAGGTCCTTGAAGCGGAACATGACGCGGGCGCGGGCCGGCGCCGGCAGCGTCGCCCAGGCCGGCAGGGCGGCAGCCGCTGCTTGCACGGCTTCGTCGACGCGCGCGGTGGAGGCCAGCAGCACGGTGCCGATCTGCTCGCCCGTGGCGGGCTCGAAGGTGGGGGCCGAGCGGTCCTCGCCCGTGACGTGGCGCCCGTGGATGTAATGGCCGATGGTCTGCATGGTGTGCTCCCGCGCGAAATCCTGCCGCACTTGATCTCTGGTATCCGCGCGGAGCAACGCCTAAGATCCCGGACTCATTCCGCGTTTTTTGGCGTATGGACTTCTCCGCGATGAATTGGGACCATGCCCGCGTGTTTCTGGCCGTGGCGCGCGCCGGACAAATGCTTTCCGCCGCCCGCAAGCTCGGGCTGGATCACGCCACCGTCACGCGCCGGCTCACGGCTTTGGAGGCCGATCTTGGGGCCAAGGTGTTCGAGCGGCGGCCGAGCGGCTGCACGCTCACCGCCATCGGCGAGCAGTTCCTGCTCATGGCCGAGCGGGTGGAAAGCGAGATGCTGCGCGCCCGTTCCCTGCTGGGCAATGCCGATCTCAAGCTGGAAGGCACGGTGCGCATCGGCGCGCCGGATGGGTTCGGCACCTATTTCCTTGCGTCCCGGCTGGCGCGTTTCGCCGGGCAGCATCCCGATCTCGTGGTGCAATTGGTGCCGCTGCCGCGCACGTTTTCGCTGTCCAAGCGCGAGGCGGATATCGCCATCATCCTGGAGCGGCCGCAGGAAGGGCGGCTGTTCGGACGCAAGCTCACGGACTATTCGCTCGGGGTCTATGCCGCGCGCGCCTATCTGGACCAGACCGGGCCGGTTGAGCACGAGGCGGACCTCGCCGACCGCACGCTCGTGACCTATGTGCAGGATCTCACCTACAGCTCGGGCCTCGATTATATGGGCGCGCTGATCGAGCTGACCGCGCGACGGTTCGAATGCGCGAGCGTGGTGGGCCAGCTGGAGGCGATCCGGGCCGGGGCGGGGCTCGGCATCTTGCACGATTATGCCGCCGCCGCCTGCCCGGAGCTGGTGCGTATTCTCCCCGCCGTCACCTTCTCGCGCACCTATTGGCTGGTGGTCCACGCGGACCTGCGCGACCTGCGCCGCATCGCCGAGACCGAGCGCTTCATCGTCGACGAGGTGCGCGCCAGCCGCGGCGCGTTCGTGGTGGGGTAGGGGCGTTGAGACGGCGCGCTACGACGCCGCCTTCTCCGCTTCCCCTTCGCCGTTCAGCGCCTTGGTGAAGGTGGAGAAGAATTGGTCCGCCAGCTTGCGCGCGGTGGCCTGGATCAGCCGGCCGCCGAGGGAGGCGAGCTTGCCGCCGATCTGCGCGTCGGCCTTGTAGGTGAGAAGGGTTTCTTCCCCGTCCTCGGCCAGCGTCACCACGGCATCGCCCTTGGCGAAGCCGGCCACCCCGCCGCTGCCCTGGCCGACGATGCGGCAGCTTTCCGGGGGCGTGATGTCCTGCAATTCCACCGTGCCGGCGAAATTGGCGGAGACCGGGCCCACCTTGATCTGCACCTTGGCGGCGAAGGCGTTGGGGCCGGTTTCGGTCAACTCCTGGCAGCCGGGGATGCAGCGACGCAGCATTTGCGGATCGAGGATGGCCTTCCACACCGTCTCGCGCGGCGCGGCGATGCGATATTCGCCGACGATTTCCATGACGAAAGTCCTTTCGAGCGCTCACACGGCGCAATAGCGATCCTGAATGTCCTTGTCGGCCAGAAGCGCGGCGGCGCTGCTTTCATGGACGATTTCACCCTGGTCGATGATGACCGCCCGGTCCGCCAGCTTCAATGCCCATTCGACATTCTGCTCCACCAGCACGAGCGTCATGCCCTGGTCGCGCATCCTGCGGAACAGCACGCCCATTTCCTCCACCAGCACCGGCATGATGCCCTCGGAGGGTTCGTCCAGCAGGATCATGGAGGGTTTCGCGATCATGGCGCGGGCGATGGCCAGCATCTGCTGCTCGCCGCCCGACATGGTGGTGCCCTGCTGGTGCAGGCGCTCCTTGAGGCGCGGGAAGCTCTCGGCGATCTCGTCGATGGCCGTGCGCTCGTCGATCTTCTTGCCCGAGGCGACGAGGCCGAGCTGCAGGTTTTCCCGCACGGTGAGCCCCTGCACGATGCGCCGCTCCTCCGGCACATAGGCGAGGCCGAGCTTGAAGCGTTCGTGCGCGGCGCGCGGCAGAAGCTCGGTGCCGTCGAAGCGCACCCGCCCGGTGGCGCGCGGCATCAGCCCCATCACCGCGCGCAAGGTGGAGGTCTTGCCGGCGCCATTGCGGCCGACCAGGGCGACGATCTCGCCCTTCTCCACCTTCAGGCTCACCTTGTGGAGGATGTGGCTTGCGCCGTACCAGGCATCCAGGCCCTCGATCTCAAGCATAGCCATCGTTCTGACCCAGATAGACGCGACGGACTTCCTTGTCCGTCTGGATGGATTGGGGCGTGCCGTCGGCGATCAGCCGGCCGTGGTGCAGCACCAGGATGCGATCGCTGAGGCCCAGGATCATCTTCATCTTATGCTCGACGAGCAGGATGGTGCGCTCGGCGGCGAGCTTCTCGATGAGGGCGACCATCTCCTTGGTCTCCTCCGGGCCCATGCCGGCGGTGGGCTCGTCGAGCAGCAGCAGCTCAGGATCGGCTGCGAGCGCGATGGCGATCTCCAGCGCCCGTTGCTCGCCATGGGCGAGCGCCTTGGCGGTGCGATGTGCCTTGGCCTGGAGCCCCACGGCGGCGAGCGCCGCATGGGCCTTCTCGTCGAGTTCCCCGTAGCGGTCGCGATTGGAGAAGACGTCGTAACGCGCGACGAAGGCCTGCGCCGCCACGCGCACGTTCTCATGCACCGTCAGCTCGGGGAAGATGTTGGTGATCTGGTAGGAGCGGGCGATGCCGAGATGCACGAACTTGTGCTGGCGCAGCCCGGTCAGATCCTTGCCCTTGAAACGGATCGCCCCCGTGGAGGGTGGCAGCACGCCGGACAGCACGTTGAAGAAGGTGCTCTTGCCGGCACCGTTCGGGCCGATGATGGCGGTGACCTTGCGCGGCGCGAAGCTGGCGCTGATATCGGCGAGCGCGACGAACCCGCCGAAGCTGCGGCCGATGTTCTCGACGGAGAGAAGCGGCGTTGTCATCCCTGCGACCTCCGGGAAATGAGGGTGCCCCAGATGCCCTTGGGCAGGAACAGCACGAAGGCGATGAAGATCAGCCCGACGATGAGTTGCCAGTGGGAGGTCCAGAGCGAGGCGACATCCTCGATCAGCAGGAACACCAGGGCGCCCACGAACGGCCCAAAGAAGCTGCCGGCGCCGCCGAGCAGGGTCATCATCACCACCAAGCCGGAGGTCTGGTAGTGCAGAGTATCCAGCGGCACGATGGCGAGATGCAGGGCGGAGAGCGCGCCGGCCAGACCGCAGATGAGGCCGGAGAGGATGAAGACGATGAGCTTGGTGCGCTCCACGTCATAGCCGCAGGCGCGCGCCCGCGTCTCGTTCTCGCGGATCGCCTCGATCACCGCGCCGAAGGGCGAGTTCAGCAACCGCGAGACGAACCACAGCGCCAGCGCCGCGAATACCATCAGCACATAGTATTTCTTCACCGGGTCGAGGAAATCCACGGTGAAGCCGAACAGATTGATGGTGGAGACGGTGAAGCCGCGCAGGCCGTTTTCCCCGCCGGTCCAGGAATTCGCCTGGAGCGCCACGTAATAGACGAGCTGGGAGAGCGCCAGCGTCACCATGGAGAAATAGATGCCGCGGGTGCGGATCGACAGCGCGCCCATGATCGCGGCGAGCACCCCTGCGCCCAGCACGCCCACCAGCATGGCAGGAAACCAGCCGAGGCCGAAATGGGCGATGGCGATGCCGGTGAGATAGGCGCCGCCGCCGAAGAAGGCCGCATGGCCGAACGAGAGCAGCCCGGTATAGCCGAACAGCAGATTATAGCCGACCGCGAACAGGCCGAAGACCAGCACGTTCACCGCCAGCGCCTGGGAGGGCAGCACCCACGGCAGCAGGCAGAGGGCGAGGATCGACAGCGCGACCCGCCAGCGCTGGAGCGCGGCGCCGAGGCCGGTGGTTTTCACGCCCGTCCGCGCGGCCAGCGGCGGGGCGGCGGCGGAAGCCGGGGAAGGGGGCATGGAAGGATCTCCGCTCATGCGCGCACGCTTTGGCCGAACAGGCCCTGCGGGCGGAACAGAAGGACGAGCGCCATCAGCGCGAACATGACGATGGTCGCCATTTCCGGGGCGAACAAAGCGGTCATGGACACCGCGACGCCCACCACCAGCCCGGCGATCACCGCGCCGAGCAGGGAGCCCATGCCGCCGATGACGGTGACGACGAACGCCTCGGCCAGCACCAGCGTGCCCATTTCCGGCGTCACGTTGCGCATGGGCGCGGCCAGCACGCCGCCGAGCGCGGTGAGCGCCACCCCGAGGCCGAACACCACCAGCCACAGGGCGCTGATATCCACCCCCAGCACCCGCATCATCAGCGGGTCCTTCGCGCCGGCCCGCACGATAAGGCCGAACCTGGTCTTCTCCAGCGCCAGCCACAGCGCCAGCAGGATCACCGCCACGAGGCCGACCACGAACAGGCGGTAGAGCGGAAAATAGCCGATGCCCAGATCCACCACCCCGCTCAGCGCCTCGGGGGTGGCGAAGGGCACGCCGTCGGTGCCGAATACGATGCGCACCGCTTCCACCAGCACATAGCCGAGGCCGAAGGTGAGCAGCAGGGGATCATCCACCGAGCGCTTGTAGAGCGGGCGGATGAGGAAGCGTTCGATCAGCATGCCGAACGCCCCCACCGCCAGGGGCGCGAGCAGCAGCGCCCACCAGAAATTGCCGGTCTGCTCGGCCACCCACACGCCGGCATAAGCGCCGACCATGAACAGGGCGCCATGGGCGAAGTTCACGATGCCGAGCATGCCGAAGATGATGGTGAGGCCGAGCGCCGCCATGATCAGCACCGCGCCCAGCGCGACGCCGGAAAACAGCTGCATGAGGATGAGTTCGAGATCCATGACGGTGTCGGCTCCGGCTTTCTGTGTCGTCTCCTCCCCCTGTCAGGTGAGGTGAACTTCGGAATTTCCCCGCTGTCCCCCGAGGGGCGAAACCGGGAACTCCCCCTCTCCCTGATGGGGAGAGGGTTGGGGTGAGGGGCGTGCCCGGCGCGGCTTGATCCCGCCGGAAGGCTCTGCCCCCTCACCGGTCCGCTGCGCGGCCGACCTCTCCCCAATGGGGAGAGGTGAAGTTTAGCCTTACCTGTCCCCAGAGGGAGGAAACCGGGAACCCCCTCTCCCCGCCGGGGAGAGGGTTGGGGTGAGGGGGTCGCTCAGGTCGGGAAGCCCAGCTCCGCGCAGGAGCGCAGCATGTCTTCCGAGCCGGGATCATTGGCGATGATGGCGAACAGATCCTGATCGTTCGCCATGTCTGCCTTCTTCTTGGATTCGAGCACCAGCACCGCTTGCACCGATTGGTGATCGCAGGCGCGATAATGCTGGGGGCCCTTGGCGACGTCATATTTCAGGTTCTGCAGCGCCTCGACCATCTTGTCCGTGTCGGTGCTGCCGGCCTTCTCGATGGCCATCAGCAGCGAGGCGACGCCGGTGAAGCCATAGGCGCCGTAATCGGTGGGATAGGCCCCGCCATTGGCTGCCTTGAAGGCATCGTTGAACGTCTTCGCCGTGGGAATGGTGCTCTCCAGGCCCCAATAATAATTGGCCCCGCCGATCACGCCCGCGAACACGTCGGGGCCGACCGCGAGGCGCTGGTTGTGCAGGATGACCGGCACCACGATCTGCATCTGCTGCTTGAGGCCGAAATCATTGGCCTGCTTGATGGAATTGGCCTGGTCGCGGCCGAAGTTGCAGATCGCCAGGATGTCCGGCTTCATGGAGCGGATGCGCGGCATCAGTGTCGAATAATCGGCGGCGCCGAACGGGTGCAGGATCTCGCCGACGTTTTCCGCGCCGATGGCCGCGGCGGCGCGCTTGAATCCGCGCAGCATCTCATGGCCATAAGCGTAATCGGCCACGAGATAGGCGATCTTGGAGCCCTTCTTGAAGGTCTTCTGCGCCACCGCCGCAGTCGTCATGTGCGGGTTCAGCGCCTCGTGGAAGGTGAAGCGCGAGAAGTCCTTCACCTCGTTGATGGTGTCGGACTGGCTGATCGAAACATAGAGCACGCCGCGCGCGCGGGTCACCTCGTTTACCGCCAGTTGCACCGCGCTGGAGAGCGAGCCGACGATCGCGTGCACCTTGTCCTTCTCGATCAGTTCGAGGGTGCGGGTGGCGGCCTCGCCGGCGTTCAGCTTGTCATCGCGCACCAGAAGCTCGACCTTGCGGCCGCCGATGCCGCCCTTGTCGTTCACCAGCTTCACCGCCAGCTCGGCGCTCTTCACCTGGTCCTTCGCCTCGGCGCCGAATGGGCCCGTGAGCGGGGTGGGAAAGCCGATGCGGATGGTCTCGGTCTGCGCGCGCAGGATCGCGGGCGCGGCCATGAGGCCGATGCCGGCTCCCATGCCGGCAAGGACGGCGCGGCGCGATACGCCGGATAGCGGCGGATTTAGAAAATTGGCCATAGGTCCCTCCCAGGGGTCGTTTTTTATGAGTTAGTAGGTCCCGAGCGCCTTCAGCAGCCGCGCGGGGGTCATGGGGATCTGCGTGATGGAGGCATTGAACGGGGCGATGGCGTCGTTCACCGCGTTCAGCGCCGCGGCGGAGGCCGCCGCCGTGCCGGCTTCACCGCAGCCCTTGGCGCCGAGCTCGGTGTCCTTGGTCGGTGTTTCCAAATGGTCGATGAGGATGTCCGGCATCTCGCACGACATGGGCACGAGGTAATCGGCCAGCGAGCCGTTCGTGAGCTGGCCGCTCTCGTCGTACAGGCATTCCTCGTAGAAGGCCGCGCCCAGCCCCTGCACCACGCCGCCGCGCACTTGTTCTTCCACCAGCAGCGGATTGATGATGCGGCCGCAATCCTCCACCACGAAATGCTTGAGGATCTTTACGAGGCCGGTCTCGACATCCACCTCCACATGGCAGCCGTGGATGCCGTTGGTGAAGGCGAAGGGATAGCCCTGCGGCGCGTAATGATGGACCGCCGAGAGCTGGGCATTGGTGCCGGCGGGCAGCGTATCGGAGCGGAAATAGGCGATGCGTGCCACTTCCGCGAGGCTGATGCGCGCCTGCCCGGTGGCGCGCTCGACAATCTCGCCGTTCACGAGGTCCAGCGCGTCGGGCTGGGCCTGGAGGATGGCGGCGGCGACGGCGAGCACGTTGCCCTTGAGCTTGCGCGCCGCCTGCAGCGCGGTTTCCCCGCCGATGCCGGCGCCCCGGCAGGCCCAGGTGGCTCCGCCATGGGGCGTCACCTCGGTATCGCCGGTGATCACCCGCACGATGTCGCGCGAGACGCCGAGATAATCGGCGACGATCTGGCCCATGATGGTCTCGGTGCCCTGGCCCTGCTCGGTCACCGAAATCAGGCAGCGCACCTCGCCGGAAGGCGTGATCTTCACGATGGCGCCGTCCTGCGCCGAGATCCGCGCGCCGCCGATGCCGTAGAAGGCCGGGCTCGGATTGGTAATTTCCACGAAGGCGGCGATGCCGATGCCGCGATGAATGCCGCGCGCGCGGGCCTCGGCCTGATCGGCGCGCAGACGCTCGTACTCCATCAGCGTGTGCAGCTTGGCGAGGCAGGCCTGATGGGAGAGCGCCTCGAACCTGTAGCCGGTAGCGGAGGCGCAGGGGTAGGCATCGTCGGCGATCATGTTCCGGGCACGCACCGCGAAGGGATCGAGCCCGGCCTTCTGCCCGGCCAGATCCACCAGCCGCTCGGTGACCGCGCAGGCGATGGGATGGCCGACCGCGCGATACTGGCTGGTCTGCACCTTGTTCTGGAACAGCACTTTGAGGTCCGCGCGATAGCCGGCGAGCCTATAGGGCGCGCCGATCAGGCGGATCACCTGGTTGCCCTCCACCGCGCTGGTGCGGGGATAGGTGGAGAAGGCGCCGACGGCGGTCTCATCCTCCACATCCATGGCGAGGATGGTGCCGTCCGCCGCCACGGCGGCGCGCGCCTTCACGCGGTGGTCGCGGGCGTGGATGTCGGAGACGAAGGCTTCCGTGCGGTCGGCGACGAACTTCACCGGCCGTCCGAGCATCATGGAGAGCCCGACCACCGCCATGTCCTCGTGATAGACATGCAGCTTCACGCCGAACGAGCCGCCCACATCCGGCGCGATCACCCGCACGCAGGATTCGGCGATGCCGTAATGGCGAGCGTAGAGATCCTGGAACTGATAGGGCGTCTGCGTCGCGTGATGGACGGTCAGGCGCTCCTCGCTCGGGTCGTAATCGGCGATGATGGCGCGCGGCTCCAGCGTGACGCCGGTGTGGCGGCCGAAGCGGAATTCGCCTTCCACCACATGGGCGGCGGTGGCGAAGATGTCGTCCACGCCGCCGGTGTCGAGGCCGGCACGGAAACACATGTTGTCGGAAAGCTCGGGAGAGACGCGCGGCGCGCCCTCGGCCTGGGCCATGTCGAGGTCGGTGACCGGCGGCAATTCCTCGAAGGTGATGGCGACCATTTCCGCCGCGTCCTCGGCGAGCGCGCGGGTATCGGCCACCACAGCCACCACCGCCTGCCCGGCCCACACGGCGCGCTCCAGCGGCAGCGGCAATTGGGGCGGGGATTTCATGCCTTTGAAATGGTCGAGCGTTCCCACCCAGGGCGTGCAGAGCCGCGCGAGGTCCGCCCCGGTGGCGACGAGGCGCACGCCCGGCATGGCCTGCGCCGCGGCGATGTCCACATCCGCGATCCGGGCGTGGGCATAGGGGCTGCGCACGAAGGCGGCATGCAGCATGCGCGGCAAGGTGATGTCGGTGACATAGCGCCCGCGCCCCGCCAGCAGCCGCTTGGCATTGGGCCGCGACAGGGGCTGGCCCACATGGCCCGGCCGGTCGAACGTCTTGGTCGGCGCGTTCATGGGCGCACCTCGCCGGCGGCGCAGCGGCGGGCGGTGGTCTCGATGGCGTCGACGATCGCCTCATAGCCGGTGCAGCGGCAATAATTGCCGGAAAGGGCGTCGCGGATTTCCTCCCGCGTGGGCACGCCGCCCTGTTCCAGCAGGGCATGGGCATTCACCAGCACGCCGGGGGTGCAGAAGCCGCATTGCAGGGCGTTGCGCTGGTGGAAGGCCTGCTGCAGCTCGGCAATGGCGCCGCGCTCGGACAGGCCTTCCACCGTCTCGATCACCGCGCCCTCGGCCTGCACGGCGAGGACGAGGCAGGAATGGACGGGAACGCCGTCCATCATCACCAGGCAAGCGCCGCAGGCGCCCATCTCGCAGCCCGTATGGGTGCCGGTGAGTTCGAGATCGAGCCGCAGGAAATCGGCGAGCGTGGTGCGCGGCGCGACGGCGCGTGCCACCTCGACGCCATTGACAGTGAGGGCGAGGGGAACGGGGGCGCTCATGTGGGGGAACTCACGGTTTGCAGCAGCCGGCCCAGCAGCACGCGCGCCAGGTGGCGCCGCATGGCGGGCGGCAGGTGCTCGTCCTCGGCGGGGTCCAGCTCGGCGTCGATCAGGCCCTGGACCTGGGCGATCAGCGCCGCGTCGATGACCTGCCCGGCGAGCGCGGCTTCCACGCTTTTAAGCCGCACCGGCGTCGCGGCGACGGAGAAGAAGGCGATGCGGATGTCGCCGACGCGCCCGTCCTCCTCGAACGTGCCCTGGATGCCGGCGCCGACCATGGCGTAGTCGCCCCGGCGGCGGGTCAGTTCGTCGAACGCCCAGCGATGGCGCGGGCCGACGCTCGGCACATGCAGCGCCACGAGGATGTCGCCGGGTTCGAGCGCGGTCTGGTAGAGGTCCTGGAAATAATCGTCCGCCGGCACGAGGCGGGTGCCCGAGGCGCCGAAGATTTCCATCTGCGCGTTCATGGCCAGCATCATGGCGGGAAATTCGGAGGCGGGGTCAGCCAGCGCCACGCTGCCGCCGAGGGTGCCGCGATTGCGGATCGCCGGATGCGCCACATAAGGCGCGGCCTGCGCCAGCAAGGGCGCATGGCGGGCGATCAAAGGTTCGGTGAGCATCTGGGCGTGCCGGGTGAGGCCGCCGATGCGCAGCATGTCGCCTTCCAGCGTGACCCCGCGCATGTCCGGGACGCCGGCGAGATCCACCAGGATTTCGGGCGCCTGGAGCCGCAGCGCCAGCGCCGGCACGAGGCTCTGCCCACCGGAAATATAACTCGCGTCTCCCCCTTGCGCGAACGCCGCATAGGCGTCGGCCAGGGTCTGAGCGCGGACATAGCTGAAGGCGCGAGCTTTCACGCGCAAACTCCCGTGGCGTTTTCCTCTTGCGGATTTTGTAACCGCTTGGTCACAAAATAGGCCTCGATTGCGGGCGCTTGTCAACAAGAAGTGACCATTTGGTCATTTTCTCTGTTTGGGCTATCGGTGAGTTCGCCCGCGCGCCGCGGCACCAGTCAGGAGTCGAAAGGTTTGGAGAAGGGCGCATCGCCTCGCAGAAAGGCCGTCACGGCCGACGCGTCAGCTTCCGCGCGGACACGCAGTGGGCCGCCCGGCCCCGAGGTTGCGCCCGAGGTGATGGCGCAGGCGGCGCCCGTCGATGCGGCGAAGGTGCGCCCCAGGCGCCGCAACATGCGCGCCGCCGATCGCGAGCTGGCCATCGTCGAGGAAGCCGCCCGCTTCTTCGCCGAGCACGGCTTCGAGGGGCAGACCCGCGAGCTGGCGAAGCGCATGGGCATCACCCATTCCGCCATCTATCGCCATTTTCCCAGCAAGGAAGCGCTGATCGAGCGCGTGTACGAGCACGTCTATCTCAGCCGCTGGAATCCGGATTGGGAACGTCTGGTCAAGGATCGCAGCCATTCGCTCGAAGAGCGGCTGATCGCCTTCTATCTGCAATATGTCGAGAAGGTCTTCGATTATCAGTGGGTGCGAATCTTCGTCTTTTCAGGACTGAAGTCGTTCGACATCACGAAGCGCTATCTCACCATCGTGCGCGACCTCATCATCCTGCCGGCCTGCGCGGAGCTGCGACACGATCTCGGCCTGCCGTCGCCGCGGGAGACGCCCATCGGCGAGCGGGAGGCGGAGATGTTCTGGGGCCTCCACGGGCGCATCTTCTATCTCGCCATCCGCCGCTTCGTGTATGGCACGCCGACCCCCGACAGCCTCGACGACGTGGTGCGCGATGCCGTGAAAAGCTTCCTGCACGGCGCCAGCTTCACCATGCGGGGCATCGTCGAAGGCTCGGCTAATGCGGCAGAATCGGGCGAAGCGGGCGCGGGCCTTGGCGCCGCGAAGGGCGGGCAGTACTAAAGCTTCGCCGCGCATGACGAGGAAGCTGGGAAGCTGAGGCTATGAATATCTGGACCTCGATCGTCGCCACCTTCGCGCTGATGCTCCTCGCGGCGGGCGCGGGCAGCGTGTTGGCGCGGCGATTGCCCGAGGCCTGGCTTGGGGAAGGCTCCATCATGAGCCTGAAGGCAAGCATGGCGATGGTTTCCACCATGTCCGCCCTGTTGCTGGGCCTGATGGTCAATTCGGCGCGCTACAATTACAGTGAAGCCTATTCGGACGTGCAGAAATACGCCGCGAGCATCCAGTTGACGGACCTGGAACTGCTCAATTATGGCCCGGCCGCCTGTGATCTGCGCCACACGTTGCAGGAATACGGCCAGCAGCTGCTGGCCGAAACCTGGCAGAACAACGCTGATTTTTCTGCGGCACGCACGGACGGGTCCGCCTTGAAGGTGATCCTGCGGCTTGATTCGCAGGTGCGCGCGCTGGAGCCGAGCACCGAAAGCGAGAAGCAGGCACGCCTCTCCCTGCTCGCCTTCGCCCATCAGCTGGTCGAATACCGTTGGAAAGTCTCGGGCCTCGCGCGCACCGCGACCCCCACGATCTTCATCGCCGTGGTGATCTGCTGGTTTTCGCTGATCTTCCTGTATCTCGGGGTGTTCGCGCCGCGCAATCCGCTGGTTGCCGTTGGGCATGTGCTCGCGATGATCGCGATTTCCGCCGCCATCTTCCTGGTGATCGAGATGGGCGAGCCGTTCGACGGCCTGATCCAGGTTTCGCCGGGGCCGCTGGTGCGGCTGCTCCATCGCATGGAGGCCGAGCCCTGCCCGGCGCCGCTCACGCCTGCGGCGCAGCCGGGCTGAGGCGCACCCGGGGGCGCGCGCCGCATCCAGGCCGGGGCGGGAGAAGCCCCGCCCCGTTCCCGTCCTCACATATTGGGATAGTTCGGCCCGCCGCCGCCTTCCGGGGCGGTCCAGGTGATGTTCTGGTTCGGGTCCTTGATGTCGCAGGTCTTGCAGTGGACGCAGTTCTGCGCGTTGATCTGGAAGCGCGGCGCGTCCGCGCCCTCCTCGATCCACTCATAGACGCCGGCCGGGCAATATCGGTTGGACGGGCCGGCGTAGATGTCGTGCTCGGAAGACTTCTGCAGCGCCATGTCCTTCACCACCAGATGGACCTGCTGGTCTTCCTCGTGATTGGTGTTGGAGATGAAGACCGAGGACAATTTGTCGAAGGTCAGCACGCCATCCGGCTTGGGATAGGCGATCTTCTTGCACTGCGCCGCCGGCTTCAGGCTCGCCGCGTCGGTCTTGCCGTGCTTCAGCGTGCCGAACAGGGAAAAGCCGAAGGTGTTGGTCCACATGTCCAGCGCGCCGAGGCCGATGCCGATGAAGGTGCCGAACCTGGACCACAGCGGCTTCACGTTGCGCACCTTCTTCAGGTCCGCGCCGATGGCCGAGGAGCGCCAGGCATTCTCATAGGTGATCAGCTCGTCGTGGCTGCGCCCTTCGGCGAGCACCGGGGCGAGATGGTCGGCAGCGAGAATGCCGGAGAGCACCGCATTGTGGCTGCCCTTGATGCGCGGCACGTTCACGAAGCCGGCCGCGCAGCCCACCAGCACACCGCCGGGGAAGGAGAGCTTCGGCACGCTCTGATACCCGCCCTCGGTGATGGCGCGCGCGCCATAGGAGATGCGCTTTGCGCCCTCGAAGGTGTCGCGGAAGGTGGGATGGGTCTTGAAGCGCTGGAATTCGTCGAACGGGGAAAGATAGGGGTTCTGGTAATTGAGATGGACCACGAAGCCCACCATCACCTGCTCGTCCTCCATGTGATAGAGGAACGCACCGCCGCCGGTGGAATTGCCGAGCGGCCAGCCGAAGGCGTGCTGCACCAGGCCGGGATGGTGCTTTTCCTTCTTCACCTTCCACAATTCCTTCAGCCCGATGCCGTACTTGCCCGGCTCCTTGCCGGCATCGAGGGCGTATTTCGCGATCAATTGCTTGGTGAGATGGCCGCGCGCGCCTTCCGCGAACACGGTGTAGCGGCCGCGCAATTCCATGCCGCGGGTGAATTCGCCCTTGGGCTTGCCGTGCTTGTCCACGCCCATGTCGCCGGTGGCGATGCCGATCACCGCGCCCTTCTCGTCATAGAGAATCTCGTCGGCGGCAAAGCCGGGGTAGATCTCCACCCCCAGCGCCTCGGCCTTCTGCGCCAGCCAGCGGCAGACATTGCCCAGCGAGCCGACATAATTGCCGTGGTTGTTCATCAGCGGCGGCATGGCGAAATTGGGCAGCTTTACCCCGCCGGCCGGACCGAGCAGATAGAAATGATCCTCGCTCACCTGGGTCACCAGGGGGGCGTCAGCCTCGGCGCGCCAGTCGGGAAACAGCAGGTCGAGGCCGATCGGGTCCACCACCGCGCCGGAGAGGATGTGGGCGCCGACTTCGGACCCCTTCTCCACCACCACGACGGAAATCTCCTCGCCGCGCTCGGCGGAGAGCTGCTTGAGGCGAATGGCCGTGGCAAGCCCGGCGGGGCCTGCCCCCACGACGACCACGTCGTAGTCCATGCCTTCGCGTTCCGGCAGTTCCGCCTCGCTCATTGATCGCTCCCGCATACGTCAATCTTTTATCCTTGGAGTTCTTCCACGGTTGGAGCGTTCTGACAATTCGCTCCGGCACGCGTCAGCTTCGCGCAGGGGGGAACTAGGGGCCTTTTCCGGCGCACGGCGGGACTGTGCCATGCCCGATCATTGCGTTCCCTCCGCGCCCGTTCCGCTTTATTCTGGCGGCTCCTCATTCCACCCGGTGCCCATGGCTTCCTCCTCCCTCGACGACTGGCGCGACATCCTGGCCTTCCATCTGGAGGCGGGGGTGGACGTGGCCCTCGGCGAAACGCCGGTGGATCGCTTTGCCGAAAGCGCGACGGCCCAGGCGGCGGCCGCGGCCGCGCGGGGGCAGGGCACGCCGGCCCGTGGCGCGCCGGGCGGTGCCGGCTCTCCGCGTCCGGCGGTTCAGCCGCACTCCGTCTCCGCTCACGGCCGCCCCGCCCCATCCGAGCCGGGACAGGCGGCGGCGAGAGCTGCCGCGCGCGCCTCAGGCGGCGCTTCCAGCCATCCACCGGCCGTGCCGACACTCTCGGCGGCGCCGCCCGACATGGCGGAAATGGCCGCGCGGGACATGGCGCATGCGGCGGCGACGCTGGAGGAGCTGCGCGCCATCATGGAGGTGTTCGACGGCTGCCCCTTGAAGCGCACCGCCACCCGCATGGTGTTCGCCGACGGCAATCCCGACGCGCGCATCATGTTCGTGGGCGAAGCGCCGGGCCGCGACGAGGATGAGCAGGGACTCCCCTTTGTCGGCCGCTCGGGGCGTCTGCTGGATCTGATGCTCGGCGCCATCGGGCTTGATCGCACCAGCGCCTATATCGCCAATGTGATTCCCTGGCGTCCGCCGGGTAACCGCACGCCGACGCCCCAGGAAACCGCCATCTGCCTGCCCTTCATCCGCCGCCAGATCCAGCTGGCGGACCCCGATATCGTGGTCTGTCTCGGCGGTCCCTCGGCCCAGGCGCTGCTGGCGGTGAGCGAGGGCATCACCCGGATTCGCGGAAAATTGGTGGATTATGATACCGGCACCCGCGTCATTCGCGCGCTGCCGACCTTTCACCCCGCCTATCTGCTGCGCACGCCTTTGGGCAAGCGGCTGGTGTGGCGCGATCTGCTGGCGGTTGAAGCCCTGTTGGCCCAAAGCGGCGGAAAATCCGGCTGAGGCGGCGCGCGCCTCATTTTGGGCAGCTGTCCGACCCGATCAGAGATCGGCGGATTCGTAAGAGCCGGTCATCGGTGCGCTGACCAGCGAAGAGTTGCGATAGCGCGGATCATCAGTCACTTCCTCGCCGATCCAGGGCGGCAAGGCGACCTGTTCCGTGGGATCGGCCAGCTCGATCTCCGCCACGACGAGGCCCTTGTTGGCAGCCTCGAACACGTCGACGGTCCAGACCTTGCCGGCGAAATCCACCTCGTAGCGGGTCTTCTCGATCAGCGGCTTCATGCATTGCTCGGCAAGCATCAGCTCGGCATGGTCGAGGGGGATTTCATATTCGAATTCCGGCCGGGACATGCCTTCCGTGCGGCCCTTCACCGTAATGAAGGCTTTCTCGCCCGCGCGGCGGATGCGCACCGTGCATTCGGGGCCGATGCACAAATACCCTTGGGAGAAGCGTGCGCCGCGAGCATCCTCGCGCCAGGCGTCGGACGTGACCAAAAACTTCCGTTCGACTTCGACGGGCATGCGCGATCCTGATAGCCGATCGGCGAAGTCTCCCGCATCTCCGTCGAAGACGCTATCTCAAAAGCCTTGCGGCCTGCGCACAGAAGAATGACTGCGTCCAAAATGGCGCGCTTTGACTATTTTATAAGACAAAATCTCAAGCCTTTCCGCGCGCTCAGGTTTTGATTTTTCCCAAAGCGCGCGGGGATTGCTGGCCGGGATGCGCGCGCGCCGCCCGGCCGAGAGCGATCAGCCCTGCGGGCCGTCGAACTTGCTCGGCGGATTGGTGTCCCCGATGGTCGTGACCCGCATAATGTTGGTGGTGCCGGGCTTGGCGAACGGCACGCCGGCGGTGATCGCCAGGCGATCGCCGGGGCGGCCGAGATCTTCTTCCACGGCGATCCGCACTGCCGTATCCACCATCTCGCCGAATGAATGAATATCCTCGTCCATATGCACCGCATGGACGCCGTAGGAGAGCGCGAGCCGCCGAGCGGTCTCCAGGCTGGTGGTGATGCCGAGGATCGGCATGGGCGGGCGCTCGCGCGCGGCGCGCAGGGCCGTAGTGCCGGAGAGCGTGTAGGCGACCAAAGCGGAGGCATCCACCGCGATGGCGGTCTGGTAGGTCGCCTTCGTCACCGCGTCGCCGATGGTCTTGCCCCATTCGGCCTGGGTGGCGTCGAGCGTCTGGCGATAGCCGGGGTCGCGCTCCACGTGGCGGATGATGTCGTCCATGAAGGAGACGGCCTCCACCGGATATTGCCCGGCCGCGCTCTCGGCCGAGAGCATCACGCAATCCGCGCCCTCATAGACGGCGGTGGCGACGTCGGAGACTTCCGCGCGGGTGGGGACCGGCGCTGTGATCATGCTTTCCAGCATCTGAGTCGCGACGATCACCGGCTTTCCGTAGCGGCGGGATTCCGCGATCATGCGCTTCTGGATCGCCGGGATCTCGGGCAGGGAGAGTTCGACGCCGAGATCGCCGCGCGCCACCATGATCGAGTCGGAGAGCTTCACCAGCTCGGTGAGATGTTCCACCGCCGCCGGCTTCTCCATCTTCAGCATGATGGCGGCGCCGCGATCACCGATCAGCGCGCGCGCCTCATGGATGTCGTCGGGCCGCTGCACGAACGAGAGCGCGATCCACTCGACGCCGAGATTGCAGGCGAAATCCAGGTCCTTGCGGTCCTTCTCCGTCAGCGGAGAGAGCGGCAGGACCACGTCGGGAATGTTGAAGCCCTTGTTGTTGGAAAGCCGCGTGCCGCTGATGACCTGCGCATCCAGCCAGCCGGGGCCCTTGGCCACCACCTTCAGGCGTACCTTGCCATCGTCGCACAGCACGGTGGAGCCGATGACCAGCGCCTCGATGATGTCGGGATGGGGGATCGGCACGCGGTTCTCATCGCCCAGCCTTTCAACGTCCGCGTCGAAGCGCAGCACTTTGCCGGGCGCGAAGGTGATGGCGTTGTCGGTGAACTTGCCGAGGCGCAGCTTGGGGCCCTGAAGATCGGCGATGACCCCGATGGGGCGGCCGACCTCTTGCTCCAGCTTGCGGATGCGGGCGAGCACCTCGCCGTGGTTTTCCTGAGTGCCGTGGCTGAAGTTGAGGCGGAACACATCCACCCCGGCCAGGAACAATTCCTTCAGCTTTTCCGGGCTGTTGGAGGCGGGCCCGACGGTCGCCACGATCTTGGTGGCACGCGCGCGCTTCGTCGACATTCTCGTCTCCTCCCGATGATGCGCGCGGTTTGCCGCCCGCTGATCTGTTTCCGTCCGCTGGCTGCGGCTTCTGAAGCATTTGGGCGAGGCCATCGCCTTTGTGGCGACGCCCTCTTTGGGCCTGCCCCGATTGGCCGGGGGTATCGCATTTACATAAAGGCCTTAGCCGAAAGTTCTATGACTTTCGGCTAAGCTTGGTCGTTTTCACGCGACGTCGTGATTGGCCAGCAGTTCCAGCGCCTGCACCATGGCGGAATGGTCCAGCTTGCCGCCGCCACGGGCCGCAACCGCGTTGAACAATTCCTGCGCGGTGGCGGTGTTGGGCAGCGCGATCTGCAGCGCCCGCGCCGAGGACAGCGCGAGGTTCAAGTCCTTCTGGTGCAGCTCGATGCGGAAGCCGGGGGCGAAATTGCGCTTCACGATGCGCTCGCCGTGCACTTCCAGGATGCGCGAATTGGCGAAGCCGCCCATCAGCGCCTGGCGCACCTTGGCCGGGTCGGCGCCGGCCTTGGAGGCGAACAGCAGGGCCTCGCTCACCGCTTCGATGGTGAGGGCGACGATGATCTGGTTCGCGACCTTGGTGGTCTGCCCGTCGCCATTGCCGCCGACGAGGGTGATGTTCTTGCCCATCTTCTCGAACAGGGGCTTCACCTTCTCGAAGGCGGCATCGGGGCCGCCGACCATGATGGTGAGCGAGGCGGCCTTGGCGCCCACGTCGCCGCCGGAGACCGGAGCGTCAAGATAATCGCAGCCGAGCGCGTTGATCTTTTCCGCGAACTTCTTGGTCTCCACCGGCGAGATGGAGCTCATGTCCACCACGATCTTGCCGGCGGTCAGGCCCTCGGCGACGCCGCCCTTGCCGAACAGGGCTTCGTCCACGTGCGGCGTATCGGGCACCATGAGGATGATGATGTCGGAATTCTTCGCCACTTCGGCCGAGGAGGCGACGGCGGTCGCGCCCTTGTCGGTGATTTCGGCGGGGATCTTGAACACGTCATAGACGAACAGCTTGTGCCCGGCATCGACAAGGTGGCCGGCCATGGGGGTGCCCATGATGCCGAGACCGATGAAACCCACGTTCATGTGCGTATCTCCTGGATTGGTTTCACCCCCGCCGGGCGGGGCAGGGATGTTTGATTTGCGGCCGGAGCCGAGGTGTCCGGCCTGCGGACGGCTTACTGATAATCCTTGATCCAGCCGATGCCTTCATCGGTGGTGGTCTTGGGCTTGTATTCGCAGCCGATCCAGCCGGTGTAGCCGGCCTCGTCGATGGCTTTCAGCACGAACGGATAATTGATCTCGCCGGTGCCCGGCTCGCCACGCCCGGGATTGTCCGCCAGCTGGATGTGCTTGATGCGGGGCAGGTTGGCGCGGATGGTGGGGACGAGATCGCCCTCCATGATCTGCATGTGGTAGATGTCGTACTGGAAGAAGATGTCGTCCGCGCCGACTTCGTCGAACAGCGCCAGCGCCTGCTTGGTGTTGGTCAGGTAAAAGCCGGGAATGTCGCGGGTGTTGATGGCTTCCGCCACGAACGGGATGCCCGCCTTCTTGAGTTCCGCGGCCGCGAACTTGAGGTTCGACACCAGGGTCTCGTGCACCTTCTCGGCCGGCACGTCCTTGGGGGTGAGGCCCACCAGCACGTTCAGCGTCTGCGTGCCCAGCACCTTGGCATATTCGATGCCCTTGCCGACGCTGTCCTGGAATTCGCCGACCCGGTCCGGCAGCACGGCGAGGCCGCGCTCGCCCTTGGCCCAATCACCGGCGGGCAGGTTGTGGAGCGCCTGGGTCAGGCCGTTTTCCTTGAGCTTCTCGGCGAGCTGCTCGGCGGGATAGGCATAGGGGAACAGATACTCGACGCCCTTGAAGCCCACCGACGCCGCCTTGGCGAAGCGTTCGGTGAAATCAAGCTCGTTCCAGAGCATTGTGAGATTCGCTGCGAGTTTGGGCATTCACCTCTCCGCTGGCTTAGCCTGGCCTTTTGGACGTTTGCGCTCAACTCCCCGACGGACGGCAGATCCGAACCGGGTTGGTCTCTGGGTGGGCGGTCCTGGCCGCACCGCGCACCGGCACCGTCGCGCGGGCGGGCAGGGGCGGCGGGCCTTTTCTTCCGGTGGTCTCGTCGGTCGGTTTTGTCGTCGGTCTTCGGAGCGATGTGCGCGGCGCCGGGTGGACCCGCTGCCGCCGCCATCGCCCGCCACGCGCGCAGCCGGAGGGAACCGGCTACGGCAGGGCGGAGCAAAGCTTTAGCAGATCACTCGGCCGGCTCAACCTGCCGCACCTGGTCCACGGGCACGTCGAGGATGTCCTCGAACTCGTTGACCTTGTCGATCTCGACGCCCATGGCGATGTTGGTGACGCGCTCCAGGATGAATTCCAGCACCACCGGCACCTGATGTTCCTGCATCAGTTTCTCGGCATTGATGAAGGCATCCTTGAACTCGTTCGGCGTGCGCACGCGGATCGCCTTGCAGCCGAGGCCCTCGGCCACCGCCACGTGATCCACGCCATAGGCGCCGATCTCTTCCGAATTGATGTTGTCGAACGAGAGCGAGACTTCGAAATCCATCTCGAAGCCGCGCTGCGCCTGGCGGATCAGCCCGAGGTAGGAATTGTTCACCACCACGTGCAGATAGGGCAGCTTGTGCTGGGCACCCACGGCCAGTTCCTCGATCAGGAACTGGAAGTCGTAATCGCCCGAGAGCGCGACGATCTTGGCGTCCGGCCGGGCGGCGCGCACGCCGAGGGCGGCGGGAAGGGTCCAGCCGAGCGGGCCGGCCTGGCCGCAATTGATCCAGTGGCGCGGATTGTAGACGTTCAGGAACTGCGCGCCGGCGATCTGCGACAGGCCGATGGTGGTGACATAGGTGACATCGCGGCCGAGCGCCTCGTTCATCTCCTCATAGACGCGCTGCGGCTTCAGCGGCACGTTGTCGAAGTGCGACTTGCGCAGCATGGTCTGCTTACGCATGAGGCATTCGTCCGCCCATTTGGAGAAGTCGGGCAGCTTGCCGGCGGCCTTCCATTCCTTGGCGATCTCGACGAACAGCGCCAGCGCCGCCTTGGCGTCGGAGACGATGCCGAAATCCGGCCCGAACACGCGGCCGATCTGGGTCGGCTCGATGTCCACGTGCACGAACTTGCGTCCCTTGGTGTAGACCTCGACCGAGCCGGTGTGGCGGTTCGCCCAGCGGTTGCCGATGCCGAGCACGAAGTCGGAGGCCAGCATGTTCGCATTGCCGTAGCGATGCGAGGTCTGCAGGCCGCACATGCCGGCCATCAGCGGATGGTCGTCCGGGATGGTGCCCCAGCCCATGAGGGTGGGGATGACCGGCACGCCGGTGACTTCGGCCAGTTCCACCAGCAGGTCGGAGGCGTCCGCATTGATGATGCCGCCGCCGGCGACGATCAGCGGGCGCTCGGACGAGAGCAGGAATTCGAGGCCCTTCTCGGCCTGGGCGCGGGTGGCCTTGGGCTTGTAGACGGGCAGGGGTTCGTAGGTGCTTTCGTCGAATTCGATCTCGGCGAGCTGCACGTCGATGGGCAGGTCGATCAGCACCGGGCCGGGACGGCCGGAGCGCATGACGTGGAAGGCCTGCTGGAACACCATGGGCACCAGCGCCGGCTCGCGCACAGTCACGGCCCATTTGGTAACCGGCTTGGCGATGGATTCGATGTCCACCGCTTGGAAGTCTTCCTTATAGAGGCGGGCGCGGGGCGCCTGGCCGGTGATGCACAGGATCGGGATCGAATCCGCCGAGGCGGAATAGAGGCCGGTGATCATGTCGGTGCCGGCGGGGCCGGAGGTGCCGATGCACACGCCGATATTGCCGGCGACCGCGCGGGTATAGCCCTCGGCCATGTGGGAGGCGCCTTCCACATGGCGCGCCAGCACGTGGCGGATGGAGCCGCGCAGCTTCATGGCGGAGTAAAGCGGGTTGATGGCTGCGCCGGGCACGCCGAAGGCGCAGGTGATGCCTTCCTTCTCGAGAACGCGGACGGCAGCGTCAATGGCACGCATGCGGGGCATGGTGTCCCTCCCTGTTTCTGAATTGCCCCCTGGATACTCCCCTGCGTTTCGTTCCACTATCGAAGATATGGAACGACATTGATGCCGAAAAGGCAAAGATGGCAAAAAAGCCGTGTCGGCTGAATAGTTTGGCGCTGCAGCATGTGCGCTGCGAAACGCCTTTCCCGAGGCTTGGCCCGCTTCGGCACGCGATGGGGGCCGGATCGGCGCCGGGCCGAGAAACGCGCACCAGCGGCCGGACCCCTGGTCCGCCGCCGGTGCGATGTGCCCGCTGCGCGCCGTTCCGCCGGGGCGCGTGCCGATGATCCGCCTCAGGCGCGGGCGAGGGCCGCCACCTGCGCCATATTCGCGATATCCGTGCTCTGGAGCAGGCTGCGCGCGAGATCCGGAGTCTTGCCCCCGAGCACCGGCTTCACCAGCGTGGTGAATTTCGCGGACAGCGCCGCGTCCGCCGGAAACAGGTCCGGTTCGCCCGAGGGGTCGGGAATGTCCAGCTCGAACGTGCCGCCGGTGGTGGTCACGGTGAGGAGCGCGCCGAAGGGATGGGCGCGGCCTTCGAGCGCCGGATCCGCCTCCACGTCGATCCGATCGCACATGGCCTCGATGGCGGGATCGCCGAGCCGGTCGTAATCGTCCCAGCCGAAGGCGCCCTGGTCGAGCGCGACGGCGGCGGTGAAGGGCATGGAGAATTGCCCGTCCACCACCGTGCGCGCCCGGCGCTTCTCGTCGAGCGGCGCGCCGGTGAGCGTGATGCCGTTGGGATGCAGCCCCACGCGCACCTTCACGATGTCGGCGGCGGTGAGATGATGTTCGGCCCGCAGCGACAGCAGCCCGTCGAGGGCGGCATGGGTATAGCGGCAGCTGGGATAGGGCTTGAGCCCGATCTTCATGGTCTCGTACACGGTGCCGAGGTCGCGCACCGCCTTGGCCGGGTCGGCGCCGTCGCTATAACCGTGCAGGAACCCGTGCTTGCCCTCGATGGCCTCCGAGGCGCCCTTGAAGCCTTCGGCCGAAAGGGTGGCGGCGATCAGCCCGTTCATGGCGGCCGCGCCCACCTGGTAGCGCTTGTTCCAGGCGCCGTTGACCAGGAATTGCAGCGAGCCCGCCGCCTGGCTCGCCGCGACCCCGAAGGCGCAGGCGATGCGCTCGGCGTCCAGCCCCAGCAGCTTGCCCGCCGCCGCCGCCGCACCGAACGTGCCGGCGGTGGCGGTGGGATGGAAGCCGCGCGCATAGTGCACAGTGGGATCAAGCGCGACGCCGAGCCGGCAGCACACTTCATATCCGGCGATCACGGCGGTGATGAAATCACGCCCGCTGGCGCCCACCATCTCGGCGGCGGCGAAGGCGGCGCAGACCACCGGAGCGCTCGGGTGGAGCGAGGATTCCGCATGGGTGTCGTCGAAATCCAGCGAATGGCCGTAGACGCCGTTCAGCAGTGCGGCGACCGCCGGCGCATAGGTGCGCGACGCCCCGACCACGGTGCACGCGCCGGGGCCGTCGAGGCCGAGCCGGGCGAGCATGGCGCGCACGCTGGCGCTGGATTCCGCATCCGCCCCGCCGCGCGCGATATTGCCGAAGAAGTCGAGCACCAGCCGTTCCGCCCGCGCCACCACTTCGGGCGGGAGGTCGGCGAAGGCGAGGTCCGCGACATAGCGGGCGAGAATGTTGGTTTCGTCGCTCATTTGGCGTCTCCCTGAAGCGCCGGCGTGCCCTGCGCGCGGGCCAAAATGCCTTCGGCGCGCAGGCGCACCGGCGTGTCCACCATGGCCCCGTCCAGCTTCACCGCAGCGCCTCCGGCGGCCGAGGCCGCCAGCACCCGCCGCGCCCATTCCAGTTCCGCGTCCGAAGGGGCAAATCCCTTGATCACCGGGGCGATCTGGCGCGGATGGATGCACAGCTTGCCGGCGCAGCCGAGGCTTGCGGCATAAGCGGCCTCGCGCTCGCACAGCGCGGCATCGTCGAAGCCGGCGGTCACCCCGTCGAGCGGGCCGGCGAGCCCCGCGAGGCGCGAGGCCAGCACCAGTTCGCTGCGCGCGGCGAGCAGGGCATCGTTGGTATGGGCGCTGCCGATGTCGGCGGCGAAGTCGATGGAGCCGAACGCCAGCCGGCGCACCTGCGGCGCGGCGGCGATGGCGCGAGCATTGGCGATGCCGCGCGCGGTTTCCACCAGCGCCATCACCGGCAGGCCGTCGAGATCGGGAAGGTCTGCGACGTTCTCGGCCTTGGGCAGCACCAGCCCGGTGAGCGGCAGGCGCCGCGCCAAAGCGAGGTCTTCCGCGTGCCAGGGCGTGCCGACGGGATTGACGCGTAGGAAGATCGGCCCGCCGCCCGCCGGGAAGCCGGCCGCGATGGCCTCGCGCGCATGGGGCTTCTCGGCCACCGCCACGGCATCCTCCAAATCGAGGATGATGGCATCGGCACCGGCGTTGAGCGCCTTGCCGAAGCGTTCCGGGCGGTCGCCGGGAACGAACAGGACCACGAGACGCGCGTCGAACAGCGAAGAGGACATGAACCGCCCTGGGTCAGAACGAAGGAGGGTCGCACAGTGCCGCGCGGTCCGGCCGGCGCAAATAGGGAATTGCTTGCCCGCTCATAGCAAAGACCTATGGCCCCCCGCGAAGGCGGACCGTCCGCCCGGTGGCAGGGGCGGGCGGCCGGTGGCGCGGCGCGAAATCGCGCTATATGATTTGTATATGGCGCCTAGGCCAGATGCGTATTTGTGCTCTGGCCAGCTTTAGGGCGAGTGTCATCCTTATGCGACCCGCACGGCGTGCGCGCCGGCCGCGATGGCTCCTCGAACTTTTCCGGTCCCGATGCAGAACGATCTTGAAGGCATCCTTGTCGTCTCCGTGGAGCAGGCGGTGGCCGCTCCCTATCTGTCGTCCCGCCTCGCGGATGCTGGCGCGCGGGTCATCAAGATCGAGCGGCCGGAGGGGGATTTCGCCCGCAATTACGATTCCCTGGTGCATGGCGAGAGCGCTTATTTCGTCTGGCTGAACCGGGGCAAGGAATCCGTCTGCCTCGACCTGAAGGCCCCTGAGGACCTCGCCGTGTTGCGGGCGATGGTGGCGCAGGCGGACATCTTCATCCAGAATCTCGCCCCCGGCGCCATCGACCGGCTCGGCTTCGCGCCGGACAAGCTGCGGGCGGAAAATCCCCGCCTGATCACCTGCTCCATCTCCGGCTATGGCGACGAGGGTCCCTATCGCGATCTGAAGGCCTATGACCTGCTGGTGCAGGCGGAGAGCGGGCTCTCCTCCATCACTGGCAATGAGCATGGCTCGGCGCGGGTCGGCGTCTCGGTGTGCGACATCGCCGCCGGCATGACGGCGCTTCAGGCGGTGATGCAGGCGCTCTATGCCCGCGAGCGCACCGGCATCGGCCGGCACATCGCGGTGTCGCTTTATCACGCGCTGTCCGACTGGATGAACGTGCCCTATCTGCAATATGTCTATGGCGGCAAGGTGCCGGAGCGGGCGGGCCTCAACCATCCCACCATCGCGCCCTATGGCGCCTATACCTGCGCCGACGGCAAGGCGGTGCTGTTCTCGATCCAGAACGAGCGGGAATGGCTGATGTTCTGCACCGAGGTGCTGGGCGATGCCGCCATCGCCGCCGATCCGCGCTTCGACAGCAACAACAATCGCGTCGCCTCCCGCCCGGCGCTGGATGAGGCGATCAACGCGGTCTTCTCCACGCTGACCCGCGCGCAGGCGGTGGAGCGGCTGGAGCGCGCCCGCGTTGCCTATGGCCGGGTGAGCACGCTGGAAGATGTCGCGGCCCATCCCCAAAACCGCTATGTGGAAGTGGAAACACCCTCAGGCCCCGTGCGCTACCTGGCGCCCGGAGCGGTGGTGGATGGCAAGCCGGCGGACTTCGGCGCGGTGCCGGCGCTCGGCGCTCACACGGACGCGGTGCGCGCCGCCTTCGCCCCCGCGCCGGTATCCGTCTGAGGCAATAAAACAGGGAAGAAACGCCATGACTGTTCGCCCCGCCGGCACTGCGCTCGGCCTCCTGGAGCGTTGGCTTGCGCCCTTCGCGGCGCTGAAAGTGCTGGATGTGGGCTGCGGCAAGGGCGCGCTCGCCCGTGCCCTTGCCGCGCGCGGCGCCGAGGTGACCGGCATTGATCCCCAGGCGGAAGCGATCGCCGCGGCGCGCGAGGCGGTGCCGGGGGCAAGGTTCGAGCAGGCGGGCGCACAGGACCTGCCGTTCGCCGATGGCACATTCGGCGCGGCGGTGTTTCTCAACAGCCTGCACCACGTGCCGCAGCCGCTGATGGCGGCGGCGTTGCGCGAGGCGGCGCGGGTGAGTGGCGGCAATGTGGTGGTGGTCGAGCCGCTGGCGGCGGGCACCTTCTTCGCCTCCATGCTGCCGGTGGAGGACGAGACCGAGATTCGCGCGCAGGCCCAGGCGGCCCTGGCTGGTGTGGAGCGCGACGGCCTGCGCATTCTTGAATGCGTGGAATATGACGATCTGCGCAAATTCTCCGGGCTGGACGCCTTCATCGCCAAGCTGGTGGAGGTGGACCCCGCCCGCGCTTCCGCGACCGTCGAGAAGCGTGCCGCGCTGCAGGAGCTGTTCAGCGCCAATGCGGTGCCGGAGGGGGAGAGCTTCCGCCTGGTTCAGCCGCACCGGGCGCACCGGCTGGGCATTGCCGCCCCATAGATTTTCCTTCTCTGTAGCCGTCTGCGTATAATCCCGGCATCTGACCCTTAGGGAAGACGCCGACCGTGGACCTGCGACAGCTTCGTTATTTCATCACCATCGTCGAGATGGGCTCCTTCTCCAAGGCGGCCCATCGCCTGCGCGTGGCCCAGCCGGCGTTGAGCCAGCATGTGCGCAACATGGAGATGGACCTTGGGGTGGACCTGCTGTTCCGCAGCCCGCAGGGCGTGCGCCCGACGGAGGCGGGGGAAACGCTGCTGCGCCATGCCCGGCTGATCATCGGCCAGATGGAGGTGGCGCGCGAGGCGGTGAAGGGCGGGCAGGCGGAGCCGGCCGGCGAAGTGCGATTCGGCATGCCCGGCACCATCAGCCAGATGTTGTGTGTGCCTTTGCTGAGCGAAGCGCGCCGGCGCTATCCCAAGGTCAAGCTGCGGGTCGCGGAAGCCATGAGCGGCTTCGTGCTGGATTGGCTGCGCGACGGCAAGATTGATCTCGGCGTGCTCTATCGCACGGTGAATGATCGCGGCCTGACCGCCCATCGCGTGCTGTCCGAGGAATTGTGCCTGATCGGCCCCAAGGTGCCGCCGGAAGGGGAGAGCCATCCCTCGGGTGGGCCGGTGCCGCTCGGGCGGGTGGCGCAGCTCACGCTGATTCTGCCGAGCCTGGGCCATGGCCTGCGTGAACTGATCGAGGAGCGGGCCATGTCCGAGGGGGCGTTGCTGAGCACCGTGATCGACATCGACACTTATGGGCAGATCAAGCTGCTGGTGGAAGGCGGCCTCGGCTATGCCATCCTGCCGGCGGCGGCGGTGCGGCGCGAGGTGGAGGAAGGGCGGCTGCTCGCCTGGCCGCTGGGCGTGCCCGTGCTCACGCGCGACCTGCACATCGTGCGGCCCTGCGACCGGCCGCTGTCCAACGCCGTGCGCGCCATCGACGCACTGGCGCACGCCACCTTGATCCGCCTGGTGCGGGAAGGGGCCTGGAGCGCCTCCCTGGCCGAGGATCTGGAAGAGGGCCGCTAGCGTGGCGCCGCGGCGCCGCGGCTTCAAAACGCAGAATTACCGTTTCGCGGGCACATGACCTTACGGAATACTGATTTCGTCGCCGCTATAATAAATTGCGATTACAAGCAGCTTTAAATAGTCTTTGCTTCTGGCGTCGCGCATTTTCAAGATGCGCCGGCGCAGATGACGCTGGCGGGCCGTTGCGGCCCGCGAAGGTCCCCAATGTCGCGGGCGAATGCGCCGCGATCAAGAGGGGCCGCGTTGGCGGCACGAAGAGGGAGAGACGCAATGAAGAGGTTCGTATTCGGTGCCGTGATGGCGGCTGCGCTGATGGGGGCGCCGGCCGCCTTCGCCCAGCAGATCGTGATCAAGTTCAGCCATGTCACCACCCCCGATACCCCCAAGGGCAAGGGCGCGGAGAGGTTCAAGCAGCTGGCCGAGAAATACACCAACGGCAAGGTGAAGGTCGAAATCTACCCCAACTCCCAGCTCTATAAGGACAAGGAGGAGATGGAGGCGCTTCAGCTCGGCGCCGTGCAGATGCTCGCGCCCTCGCTCGCCAAGTTCGGCCCGCTCGGCGTGCGGGAGTTCGAGGTGTTCGACCTGCCCTATATCTTCCCGAACAAGGAAGCGCTGCGCCGGGTCACCGACGGCAAGGTGGGCAAGACGCTGTTCGCCAAGCTCGAGTCCAAGGGCATCAAGGGTCTTGCCTATTGGGACAATGGCTTCAAGATCATGAGCGCCAACACGCCGATCGCCAAGCCCACGGACTTCCGGGGCCTGAAGATGCGCATCCAGTCGTCCAAGGTTCTGGACGCGCAATTCCGCGCCATCGGCGCGCTGCCGCAGGTGATGGCCTTCTCGGAAGTCTATCAGGCCATGCAGACCGGCGTGGTGGATGGCTCGGAGAATACGCCTTCCAACATGTATACCCAGAAGCATTATGAAGTGCAGAAGTATGCGCTGGTCACCAATCACGGCTATATCGGCTATGCGGTGATCGTGAACAAGCCGTTCTGGGACGGGTTGCCCGCCGACGTGCGCACGCAATTGGAAAAGGCCATGGCGGAGGCCACCGCCTATTCCAATTCCATCTCGCAGGCCGAGAATGACGAGGCGCTCAACGCGATGAAGGCGTCCGGCAAGATCCAGATCTCGACCCCGACCAAGGAAACGACCGCCGCGTTCCGCAAGGCGATGGAGGTGGTCTATACCGAGATGGGAAGCCGCATCGGCCAGGAAACCATCAACGCGGTGCTGAAAGAGACTGAGGCCACCAAATGATCGCCTGACCTGAAGGCCGCCCGCCCCGCGCGGCGCGGCCTTCGGGTTTTGTCCGCGCCCGTCGGGGCGCGCGCGGCCAGATCTGGCCGGGCTCCAGCGGCCAGGGCGGGACGCGAACGCGCCCGGGCCGCCGCTGGCGACGTGCCGGCATCTGCGCGGCCATCGGCGCCACACCAGGGCCACGCCGACGGCATCGGCTGACCGCATTCGAAAAGAAGAGCATCGTTCAGGCGCCCGGTCACCGGGCCGCCGAAACGCGCCCGAGAGGGGAGGCCATGGAAGATCCGCTGTACAAGCTCTACACGATGCTCGCATTCACGGCGGCGGTGTTCGTCATCTACATGGCGATCATGATCCGCACCAACGGCGCGCGCACGGCACTGTTCCATGTCCTCGATCATCTGGAGGAAACGCTGATCGCGGTGCTGATCGGCGCGGCCACCTTGCTGATCTTCGTGGCCGTCCTCCAGCGTTACGCGGCCGGCACCAGCCTGCTTTATCCCTATGTGGGCCACATCAACCTCGGCTGGGCGCAGGAAGCGTGCATCCTGATGTTCGTGTGGATGGCCAAGATCGGCGCCGCTTATGGCGTGCGCACCGGCATCCATGTGGGCGTCGACGTGCTGGTGAACCGCCTGCCAGACCGCTCGCGCGCCGCGCTGATCCTGTTCGGGCTGCTGTGCGGCGCCCTGTTCACGGCGGTGGTCGGCACGTTCGGCGTGAAATTCGTGATGGCGCGCTACGCCTTCGGCGACATGACGGCGGAAATGGAGCTGCCGTCCTGGATCGTCTATCTGGCGATCCCCATCGGCTCCTATCTCATGTGTTTCCGCTTTCTCCAGGTGGCGCTGTCGTTCTGGCGCACGGGCCACCTGCCGGTGCACGACCATGGCCATGTGGACGGGCTGGATACCGACCTGCCCGGCGCCGATTCCTCCGATCTGTTTCCGAAGGAGATCCGCCGGTGAGCGCCCTCATCATCTTCGGCCTGTTTCTGCTTCTGATGCTGACCGGGATGCCGATTTCGATCGCGCTCGGCATGACGGTTCTGACCTTCGTCTATACGCTGACCACGATCCCGGTCGACATCGTCGCGCAAAAGCTGTTCACGGGCATCGAGAAGTTCGAGATCATGGCGATCCCGTTCTTCATCCTGGCGGGAAATTTCCTCACCCACGGCGGGGTCGCGCGACGGCTGATCAATTTCGCCACCTCGCTGATCGGCCATTGGCCGGGGGGCCTCGGGCTTGCCGGCGTGCTCGCCTGCGCCTTGTTCGCGGCGGTCTCCGGCTCCTCGCCGGCGACCGTGGTGGCGATCGGCTCGATCATCCTTCCCGCGATGCAGGCGCAGGGCTTTCCGCCGAAATTCGGCGCCGGCGTGGTCACCACCTCGGGCGCGCTCGGCATTCTCATTCCGCCGTCGATCGTGATGGTGATGTATTCGGTCGCCACCACCGGCCTGCAGATGACCGGGCCGAACGGCGAGCGCGTCACCTCCGCCTCGATCGGCGATCTGTTCATCGCCGGTGTGGTGCCGGGGCTCCTGCTGGCGGTGCTGCTCGGCGTCACCACCTGGTATCGCGCGTGGAAGAATGATTATCCGCGCATGCCGCGCGCGACGATGATCGAACGCTGGCGGGCGTTCCGCGAGAGCATCTGGGGCCTCGCGCTGATCGTCATCGTGATGGGCGGCATCTATACCGGCGCGTTCACGCCGACCGAGGCGGCGGCGGTGGCGGCGGTCTATGCCTTCATCATCGCGGTGTTCGTGTATCGCGACATGGGCCTGAAGGATGTGCCGCGGGTGCTGCTGTCGAGCGCCAACATGTCGGCGATGCTGCTCTACATCATCTCCAACGCGGCCCTGTTCTCGTTCCTCATGACCAACGAGAATATTCCCCAGGCCATGACGCAATGGATGGTGGACCTCGGCTTCGGCGCCATCGGCTTCCTGCTCATGGTGAACGTGCTGCTGCTTCTGGCCGGCAATGTGATGGAGCCGACCTCGATCGTGCTCATCATGGCGCCGATCCTCACGCCGGTGGCGGTGCGGCTGGGCATTGATCCGCTGCATTTCGGCATCATGATCGTGGTGAACATGGAGGTCGGCATGTGCCATCCCCCGGTCGGCCTCAATCTCTACGTGGCGTCCGGCATCACGCGCATGGGCATCAGCGAACTCACCGTGGCGGTGATGCCCTGGCTGCTGGCGATGATCGCCTTCCTGCTGGCCATCACTTATATCCCGGCCATCACCCTGTTCGTCCCGCATCTGCTGGGCCGCTGAGGGGGAGACATGAAACCGAACGTCGTCATCGCCGAGGAAGATGTGATCGCGAGCGTCGCCGACGCCTTGCAATACATCTCCTATTTTCACCCCGCCGATTACATCACCCATCTCGCGCAGGCCCATGCGCGCGAGCAATCCGTGGCGGCGAAGGACGCCATCGCGCAGATCCTGGTGAATTCGCGCATGGCGGCGCTCGGCCACCGGCCGATCTGCCAGGATACCGGGCTGGTGGTGGCGTTCGTAAAGGTGGGCATGGACGTGCGCTTCGATACCGACCGCGCGCTCGCGGATCTGGTGAACGAGGGCGTGCGCCGGGCCTATCTCGACGCGGACAATCCGCTGCGCGCCTCCATGGTGGAGGACCCGCTGTTCGCCCGCCGCAACACCCGCGACAATGCCCCCGCCGTGGTGCATGTGGAATTGGTGCCCGGCGGCACGGTGGAAATCTCGCTGGCGGCGAAGGGCGGCGGATCGGAGAACAAGGCGCGCTTCGCGACCCTCAATCCCTCCGCCTCGGTGGTGGATTGGGTGCTGAAGACGGTGCCGGAACTCGGCGCCGGCTGGTGCCCGCCCGGCATGCTCGGCATCGGCATCGGCGGCAGCGCGGAAAAGGCCATGCTGCTGGCCAAGGAATCCCTGCTCGAACCCATCGACATGACGCAGCTTCTCGCGCGCGGCCCGGCGAGCCGGGAAGAGGAATTGCGCATCGAGCTGTATGAGAAGGTGAATGCGCTCGGCATCGGCGCGCAGGGGCTCGGCGGGCTCACCACGGTGGTGGACGTGAAAATCGCCACTTTCCCCACCCATGCGGCGTCCAAGCCGGTGGCGCTGATTCCCCAATGCGCCGCCAACCGGCATGCCACCATCGTGCTCGACGGCTCCGGCCCGGTGAAGCTCGACCCGCCGGACCTCTCCGCCTGGCCGCAGATCGTGCTCGATCAGACCAGCACGGTCGCGCGGCGGGTGGATCTCGACACGTTGACGCGGGAGGAGGTCGCCTCCTGGCGCATCGGCGAGAAGCTGCTGCTGAACGGGCGCATGCTCACCGGGCGCGACGCCGCCCATGCCCGCATGTCGCAGATGCTGCGGGCGGGGGAACCCTTGCCGGTGAGCCTGAAGGACCGGGTGATCTATTATGTCGGCCCGGTGGACGCGGTGCGCGAGGAGGCGGTCGGCCCCGCCGGCCCCACCACCTCCACGCGGATGGACGTCTTCACCGACGAGATCCTCGCCGGCACCGGGCTGATCGCCATGATCGGCAAGGCCGAGCGCGGCCCGGACGCGATCGCCGCCATCGCGCGCCACAAGGCGGCCTATCTGATCGCCATCGGCGGGGCGGCCTATCTGGTGTCGAAGGCCATCAAGAGCGCGCGGGTGCTGGCGTTCGAGGACCTTGGCATGGAGGCGATCCACGAATTCGTGGTGGAGGACATGCCGGTGACGGTGGCCGTGGATAGTGCCGGGCAATCGGTGCACGCGCTGGGGCCGGCGCTGTGGCGGGCGCGGATCGCCGAGCGGGTATAGCTTTTTCCCCTACCGGGCGATCACTTTTATCACTTTCCAAGATGGCCTCATCCCTTGCTAGGGAGGAGGACGGTTTGCTTTGGAGTGGGTTCATGCAGGGTCAGGACGAGGAAACATTCGCCGATATCCGCGATGCGGTGCGCAAGCTCTGCGCAGGCTTTCCGGGCGAATATTGGCGCCGGCTCGATCGCGAGGCGGCCTATCCGTCCGAGTTCGTCGCTGCGCTGACCCAGTCCGGCTTCCTGTCAGCCCTGATACCGGAGGCCTATGGCGGGGCCGGCCTGCCCCTGTCCGCCGCAGCCGCCATCTTGGAGGAAGTGCAGCGGGCAGGGTGCAACGGGGGCGCCTGCCATGCCCAGATGTACATCATGGGCGCGCTGCTGCGGCACGGCAACGAAGCGCAGAAGCAGGCCTATCTGCCGAAGATCGCCTCCGGCGAACTGCGCCTCCAGGCGTTCGGCGTCACCGAGCCGACGTCCGGCACCGACACCTCCTCCATCAAGACCTTCGCCGAGAAGCGCGGCGACCATTATGTGGTCAACGGGCAGAAGGTGTGGACGTCGCGGGCGGAATATTCCGACCTGATGCTGCTGCTCGCGCGCACCACGCCCAAAGACCAGGTGAAGAAGCGCACCGACGGCCTTTCGGTCTTCATCCTGGACATGCGCGAAGCGCGCAATGCCGGCCTGACCATCCGCCCCATTCGGGCGATGATGAACCATTCCACCACCGAAGTGTTCTTCGACAATGTGCGCATTCCCGCCGAAAATCTCATCGGCGAGGAAGGCAAGGGCTTCCGCTACATCCTGTCGGGCATGAATGCCGAGCGCATCCTCATCGGCTCGGAATGCGTGGGCGACGCCAAATGGTTCATCGAGAAGGCCACCGCTTATGCCAAGGAGCGGGTGGTGTTCGGCCGGCCGATCGGCCAGAACCAGGGCATCCAGTTTCCCATCGCCAAGGCCTATGCCCAGATGCGCGCGGCCGAATTGATGGTGCACAAGGCGGCCGAGCGCTTCGAGGCCGGCCTTGATTGCGGCGAGCAGGCCAATATGGCGAAGATGCTGGCGGCCGATGCCTCCTGGGCGGCGGCGGAAGCCTGCGTGCAGACCCACGGCGGCTTCGGCTTTGCCGAGGAATACGACGTGGAACGCAAGTTCCGCGAGACGCGCCTGTATCAGGTGGCGCCGATCTCCACCAATCTCATCCTGAGCTATATCGCCGAGCATGTGCTCGGCCTGCCGCGCTCCTATTGAGGTCGACATGAGCGAGCCCCTGGACGTTGAAACCCTGCGCGGCTGGATCGGCCGCACCAACGAGGTGAGCGACCTCGTGACCGCCCGCGCGGTGCGCGAAATGCGCGCCACGCTGAACCGCGATCCCGGCGACCCGGCGCCCGGCGAAGAGGCGACGCTCACCGCCCATTGGTGCCTGTCGCCGATCACGGTGGAGATGGACCGCCTGGGGCCGGACGGGCATCCCGCGCGCGGCGGGTTCCTGCCGCCCGTTCCGCTGCCGCGCCGCATGTGGGCGGGCGGCGCGCTCGAATTCCACGATGCGCTGCGGGTGGGCGACGAGGCGCGCCGCCTGTCGCGCATCGAGGACGTGGTGGTGAAGGAAGGGCGCACGGGTACTTTGTGCTTCGTCACCGTCGCGCACAATATCTATACGCCGCGTGGCCTGGCCCTCGCCGAGCGGCAGGACATCGTCTATCGCGGCGTGGATGCGCCGGCGGGTGGCGCCGGCAAGAGCGAGCCGCCACCGGTCGCCACCTGGCAGGAAGAGGTGGACACCTCCCCGGTGCTGCTGTTCCGCTATTCCGCCGTCACCTTCAACGGCCACCGCATCCATTACGACCGCACCTATTGCCAGCAGGAAGAGGGCTATCCCGGCCTCGTCGTGCACGGGCCGTTGCAGGCGACGATGCTGGTGGAATTCGCCGCGCGCCTGCTGGGGCGGCCGCTGAAGCGCTTCTCGTTCCGCAGCGTGCGGCCGATCTTCGACGGGCCGCCCATGCGCCTCAACGCCGCTGAGGGGGCCGAGGGCCTGGACCTGTGGACCTGCGGTGAGGATGGCCGCCCCTGCATGATCGCGCAGGCGGGTTGACCCGGCGTTCGGCGCGGGACACGGCGCGCGGGGCCCGCGCGCCGGATCGGCTCACATGATTTCGACGCGGTTCTTGCCGTTGCGCTTGGCTTCATAAAGCGCCGCGTCGGCCTGGGCGATGAGCCGATCAATGGGCTGGCCCTTTTCCGAGGGCGTATAGACGTGCACGCCCGCGCTCACCGTGAGGCGCTCGGGCAAGGCGGTGCTGGTGGCAATGGACTGGCGCACGCGCTCGGCCACTTTGCGGGCTTCGGCCTGGGGCGTCTGGGGCAGCAGCAGCAGGAATTCCTCGCCGCCGAACCGGCAGACGGCATCATTCGCCCGCGAGGCGGCGCGCATGCATTGCGCCACTTCCTTCAGGGCGATATCGCCCGCCAGATGGCCGTATCGGTCATTATAGGGCTTGAAGTCGTCCACATCGACCATGATGAAGGCGAGCGGGGTGCCCTCGGCATGGGCGCGCGCCATTTCCTGGTCGAGCCGCTGGCGCAGCGCGCGGCGGTTGAGCGCGCCGGTCAGCGGGTCCAGCGAGGCGAGCTGGGTGAGCTTCTGGTTGGCCTCTTCCAGCTGCTTGCGCTTCTGGTCGAGTTCCTGGATCAAGGTGTGTTCTTCGGTAATGTCGTGGATCTGCGAAATGAAGCAGCGCGGCGAGCCGTCCTCGTTGCGGACCAGGGCGACATTGAGCTGCGCCCAGGTGAGCGCGCCGTCCGGCCGCACATAGCGCTTGTCCATCTCATATTCCGAGATGAGGCCGGCCTTCATCTCCTCCAGCTGCTTCAGATCCAGGCTCAGGTCGTCGGGATAGGTCAGCGACTGGAAGTCCCGCGCCTGAAGCTCCTCTTCCGAATAGCCGAACAGGCGGCAGGCGGCGGGGTTGGCGCGCAGGAACTTGCCGTCGAGATCCACCAGGGTGATGCCGATGGGCGCATTCGCGAACGCGGTCTGGAAGAAATTGATGGCGGCGGTGCGCTCCTTGTCCGCCTCGCGGCGCTCGGCTTCCATGCGGTCGCGCTCGATGGCGCGGCCGAGGGTTTCCGCCAGCAATTCCAGCAGCGCCATCGCTTCGGGGGAGAAGGGCTGTTCGCGCGGCGCGGCGTCCAGCAGGCTGAAGGAGCCGACGATCTCGTCGCCGATCCTGATCGGCGCGCCCATGTAGGATTCAAGGCCGGTGTCGGCATAGATCGGATGGGCGCGCAGAACCGGGTCGCGCGCCACGTGGGGACAGGAGATGGCTTGGCCGGTGCGGATCGCCTCGATCGAATAGGTGGCGGCCTCGGGGATCGGCTGTCCCTCGCGGATCGTCAGCGCCTGGCTGGATTGCATGCGCAAAGGTGTAAACGCGCCATCCTTCACCAAAGCGATGATCGCGACATCCATGCCGAAGATCGCGCGCGCGGTGGTCAGGTAGTGGTCATATATTTCGGTGATCGTACGGTTGGAGAGGCCAAGCAGCTGCCTCACGGCATCCAGCGCTTTAGCCAAATCTCCGCCCATGACCTCGCTGCGCCCCGCCCCGTTCAAGTCTTTCTCCAGGAAGTGCCGGATTATTTAGAGCATCACGATCAAAATAATCGCAAATATACTCGCCATTTATGGGGCTCAACCTTAAGGGGTAATGCCACCATCCGCACGGCTCTGCTACCACAAATTCCACGGGGCCAACAGGTGTCAGCCAATCCAGATTGCGATGAATGCTGCCGATGGCGGAGGATAAGCGGCGCCCAAACAAGGCAAAGTGGATGTACACCCGTGGCGCGGTGGTATAGCAGTCATCCGCCGCATCGGGATTGCCATGACCGACATAGCCACGCGCGTTTATAATCATACCTGGAAAATCGACCCCATCGTCCGCTCGGTGCTCGATACGGATTTCTATAAGCTGCTGATGGGGCAGACGATTTTCCGGCGCCACCCGGACGTGAAGGTCACCTTCGGCATCCACAACCGCACCAGCCGGGTGCGGCTCGGCGACATCATCGACATCGGCGCCTTGCGCGAGCAATTGGATCATGTGCGCTCGCTGCGCCTGACGCGCGGCGAGTCCACGTGGCTGCGCGGGAATATGTTCTACGGCAAGCGGCAGATGTTCTCGCCCGATTATGTGGCGTGGCTGGAAGGCTTCCGCTTCCCCGCCTACCACCTGGAAAAGTGGGACGGCCAATATGAACTGGTGTTCGAGGGGCCGTGGGTCGAGACCACCATGTGGGAGATCCCCGCGCTCGCCATCATCAACGAGCTGCGCTCGCGCGCGGTGCTGAAGGGGCTCGGCAAGTTCGAATTGCAGATTCTCTATGCCCGCGCCATGACGCGGGTGTGGGAGAAGATCGAGGCCATCAAGGCGCTCGGCCCGGTGAATGTCGCCGATTTCGGCACCCGCCGCCGGCATGGCTATCTGTGGCAGGACTGGTGCGTGCAGGCGCTGATGGAAGGGCTGGGGGGCACCTTCCTCGGCACGTCCAACTGCCTCATCGCCATGCGGCGCGAGGTGGAGGCGACCGGCACCAATGCGCACGAACTGCCGATGGTGTATTCCGCGCTCGCCCGCACCGACGCCGAATTGCTGCGCGCGCCCTATCAGGTGCTGGCGGACTGGCAGGAGGATTACGAAGGCAATCTGCGCATCATGCTGCCGGACACCTACGGCACCACCGGCTTTTTGGCGCACGCGCCCGATTGGCTGACCGCCTGGACCGGCATCCGCATCGACAGCAAGGACCCGATCGAGGGGGGCGAGGAGGTGATCGCCTGGTGGAAGTCGCGCGGCCAGGACCCGCGCGAGAAGCTCGCCATCTTTTCCGACGGGCTGGACGTGGACGAGGTGGCGCGCATCCATGCCCGCTTCACCGGGCGCATGCGGCTCGGCTTCGGCTGGGGCACGCTGCTGACCAATGATTTTCGCGGCCTGGCCCCGAACGGCGCGCTCGATCCCATCTCCATCGTCTGCAAGGTGATCTCGGCCAACGGCCTCCCGGCGGTGAAGCTCTCCGACAATCCCACCAAGGCCATGGGGCCGCCGGCCGAAATCGAGCGTTATCGCCGCTTGTTCGAGGTCGGCAACCAGGTCGCGCGCCCCGCGATGGTGTGACACCGCCACGATGAAGCCCGGGCGGGACCTTCGGCCGCGCTTGTGCTTGCCTCCCACAAGGCATGCAAGAACTTAAGGCAATTGCATTTCATTTGAGCAATGCTGGCGCACTTTACCGGAACCTCTTGGTGCGGGCGCGGTTTTTTCTGCGAGGGGAAAATCCAAAGCAGGAGGAATGCATGCCTCAGAATTGGCGCGCCGACGATGATCGGCACCGCAACGATGATCGGTACGGTTCCGATTGGCGCAATGAGGACAGTTTCCGCAGCGGCCCGCGCGGCGGCAATGATCGCGAGGCCTATGCCCGTGGCCGGGACCAGGGCTATCGCGATGATCACGGACGTGGCGGCGAGCGTTATTTCTCGTCCGAGTCCAGCTATGGCAACCGCCCCGGCTGGCGCGACCCTTCCGGCGCCCGCGAGGCGGGGCGCTACGCGGATTACGGCAATGGTCCGAACCGCGATTACGGGCGTGGCCCGTATGAAGATTACGGCGCCGGGCGCGGGCAGGGCTCTCGCGGGCAGGACTCGCGTGAGACCCATTATTTCGGCGGCGGCACCTATCCGCGCTCCGATTTCTCTTATGGCCATGCGCGCGACGAGGACGAGTCCTATCGCTTCTCGCGGGACCGCCAAGCCCGCCGGCCGGATTGGGGCCGTGAGGAATGGGGCATGTCCGGGCCCCAGCAGACCGGGCGCGGCGGTTATGGTCGTGAGGGTTATTACGGCCGGGACGGCTATTCCAGCCGCGAGGGCTATTATGGCGGCGAACGGGGTCGCGACCAGGATCGCGGCCTTTGGGACCGGGCGAGCGACGAGGTTTCGTCGTGGTTCGGTGACGAGGCGGCCGAGCGGCGCCGGCGCGAGGATCAGTATCGCGGCCGTGGCCCCAAGAACTACAGCCGCTCGGATGATCGTGTCCGCGAGGATGTGAGCGACCGTCTCACCGATGACTGGCAGGTGGATGCCTCCGAAATCGAGGTGACCGCCAATGGGGGAGAAGTGACCTTGACCGGCACCGTCTCCGACCGCGCCCAGCGGCGTCGGGCGGAGGATGTGGCCGAGCAGGTTTCCGGCGTCCGCCACGTGCAGAACAATCTGCGGGTGCGCGATATCTCCTCCGGCCTCGGCCAGGGCAATGCCACGCAGGGCTCGGGAACCAGCACCTCGCATCAGGGCACGATTTCTCAGGCCGGCGGCACCCAGACCAGCGGGACCCAGGCGAGCGTCCCGGGCACCGTGAAGCGGTGAGACTGCCGCCTCAGGGGCTTGACGCCCTTGCAGCAGAACATCGTCATGCACGGGCTTGTCCCGTGCATCCACGCGGCCCCGCTGGCCCAGCCTTTCAAGGCCGGCACAGGCGGCCCGGCGTAGATGGCCGGGACAGGCCCGGCCATGACGAACGGTGACAGGACTCCTGTTCTGCAAAAAGAAAAGGGCGGCCCTCGGGTCGCCCTTTTTCGGCATGAGGTTTGCTTGTCTCTGCGTGGAACGAGGGAGACCGGCCATGTCCGAGAAAGTCATCAGCCTGCGCGGGACAGCCCTGCCGCCCACCGCGCCCACGCCGAACCCGACCGTGGTTGCGGAGCTGGAGCGCCTGCTGGAGGCCGCCCGCGCCGGCGAACTGGTGGGGCTTGCCGGCACCTTCCTGCATAAGGATCACAATGTGACCTATGCCTATGCGGGCAGCGTCGGCGGCTATGGGATGATCGGCGGGCTGGCGTGCCTCAAGGCGCGGCTGGTGGCCCGGCAGGAATGGGACGGCTGAGGGGCCCGCGCCGACGCTCTTGGTTCGATCCATATTCGTGGCTGCAGCAGAGCATCGTCATGCACGGGCTTGTCCCGTGCATCCACGCGGTTCCGCCGGTACCAGCTTTTCGAGGCCCGCGCGAGCGGCCCGGCGTGGTTGGCCGGGACACCCCCGGCCATGACGACCGGTGAAAGCAAGACAATATCCCGCACCTGCCGTTAGGAGCCTCGACGATGCACCACGCCGTTGGAGGTCGATCGGTCCTAGAGCGTTTTCAGCAAAAATGGATTCCGGTTTTGCGTTAAGAAAACGCGTCAAAACAATAGCCTAGAGTCCGTTGGGCGAACCGGTGTTGGTCGAAACAGCTCTAGGAATTGGGCTGGCCGGCGCGCCGCAGCCGCAGCGGCCGCGCCGCGATGGCCAGAAGCGAGCGATAGCGGCGCCGCGCATCGCTAACCGTGCCATTGTCGCCGATGGCGGCTTCCTGCAATTCGGCGAGCGCGAACGGGCTCGGCTCGGCGGGCAGGGCGATCACTTCCGGCACCGCGTCCAGCAGATCGAGCAGGTCGTGGGCGGTGAGCGCCGAGAGCGCCTGGCCCATGAGCCGGCATTGATAGGCGCGGCGCTCGGGGGACAGGCGCTCCCACGGTTCGAGCAAGGGATAGCGGGCGCGCGCGGCCGCGTGAGCCTTCTTCGCCATCCGCTGCACCAGATCCGCAGAAACCATCGCACCCTCTTCGCGCCGCATGCGGTTGCTCGCACGCACCTGTCGCATATCCCTGCCCCACAGGCACCTCCGCACGATGGGGCACGGGGGTTTCCGGACTCTTTCCAGCCACGCCATTGCGCCTTGCCCGGCCGGCCGATCCTGTGGCTTGGTCAATGAAAGGTTAGCGCCGGCGCGGCGCGGAGCGAGGGACGGCGGTCATGAATCTTCGGTATCTTCTTGTTTTCGTGGCGTGTTTTTCCCTCCTCGCGATCGCCGGCGCCAAGGCGCAGGGCACGCCGGCGCCGCGGTCGCTGGAGGTGCTGCGCGCCGAGATCGACCGGGTGGACGGCGAAGTGCTCGCTCTGCTCAATGCGCGGGCGGCTATTGTCGCGGAAGTGGGCGCCGGCAAGGCCACGAGCGGTGGCCCGGTGTTCCGGCCCGGACGGCAGGCCGCGCTGCTGCGTCGCCTGCTCTCGCGCAATGCCGGGCCGCAGACGGCGCAGACCCAGACGGCGCAGACCCTGGTGCAGGTCTGGACCGCCATTATCGCCGGCTCGATTCTTCAGCAAAAGCCGGATTTCCGCGTGGCCGTGGCGGGGGATGGGGACGAGGCGCGCCTCGCCCAATCCTTCTTCGGCGCCGCCATTCCCCAATCGCGTTTTGCTAAGCCCGCCGAAGCGCTGGAGGCCTTGGTGTCGGGACAGGCCGATGCCGCCGTTCTGCCGGCCGGCGGGTCCTGGTGGCTGGATGTGCCGCAGGGCGTGCGCATCGTCGCCGCCGCGCCTTTGCTGCGCGCGAAGGATGCACCGGCCGGGGCGTTGATCCTCACCCGTTCCGAGGGCGATCCTTCCGGGGCCGACCTCATGCTGGTGCGCCTGTCCGGCGCCCCGCCCGCGGGCGGGACGGTGCTCGCGCGTGCGGGCGCGAACAGCCTCGTCGCTCTGCCGCCGGCGAGCACGGTGCCCCCCGGCGCCACCGCGCTCGGCCTCATGGCGGCGCCGCTGACTTCGAACCCGTGAGCGGACGTCCGCGATCTCACGCACGCGCGGCAGAGGATTCATCTTCGAATATTCGGCCGAACCTGCGGTGTCATCGCCCGAAAAGCCGCCGCGAAGTCCCACGAATCCGAAATTCGTCTGCGCTAAGCCATTGTTTCACGTGAAACATTTTTATAGAGCGGGCCGTCGCGGCTTCCGTCCCGGTTGCGCGAAAGCGTGCGTCGATGCGGGGCGCGGAGTGCCTTCTTCCGTGACGCGGGCGCGTCCGCGCGCTATAGGATGCCGCAAAACGCGACGGGAGACGAAGTGATGGCCGTAAAGCTCGCTGATCTCAAGGTGAAGCTTTTCACCGATGGTGCCGACAAGGCGCAGATCGTCGAGATGGCGAAGCAGGCCCATATCGCCGGTTTCACCACCAATCCCTCCCTGCTGCGCAAGGCTGGCGTTTCCGACTACGAGGCCTATGCCCGCGACCTCGTCGAAGCGGTGCCCGACCGGCATATTTCCTTTGAGGTGTTCTCCGACGAGATCGAGGAAATCCGCGCTCAGGCCCGCGTGATCGCCACCTGGGGCACGCATGTGCACGTAAAGCTTCCGGTCTCCACCACGCGCGGCGAGACGCTGTATGAGCTGGTGCGCGATCTGGTGCAGGACGGGGTGAAGGTGAACCTCACCGCCATCTTCGCCGTGCCGCAGGTGGAATTGGGCGTGGCAGCGCTGGCCGGCGGGGCGCCCTCCATCATCTCCGTGTTCGCCGGGCGTTTGGCCGACCTCGGCATCGACTATGTGCCCGCCATCTCCAAGGCGGTGGAACTGTCCCGCGCCACGCCGAATGTGGAAGTCATCTGGGCCTCCACGCGCGAGGTGTGGAATGTGATCGAGGCCGACCGCCTCGGCTGCCACATCATCACCGCCCCGGCCGATGTGCTGAAGAAGCTGCCCGCGCTCGGCAGCAGGACCGCCGAGGAATTGTCCCTCGATGCGGTCAAGGCGTTCCGGGCGGATGCTTTGGCCACTGGCCTGACGCTGGATCTGGCCGGCCGCCGCGCCGCCGAATAGGGGGCACGCAGCCGGTATTCTCCCGCCCCATGGGGGCAGGCGCATTGCGCCTTCCCCTCCCGGTGTTACACTTCGTGCCGAAGCGACATTTTGACCGCAGGTGCACGAAGCTGAAAACCGGCACGGGTACAGGGCGGCGAGGGGTTTGAGATGAGGGACGAGACGCACGGGTCCGATCGGGACCCGGAGCGCTCTTGCCGGGAGAGCGAGGCGGAGCCTTGCTTTTCTTCCATCCGCACCGCCTTTGGCGGGGATGTGGCGGAAGCGGTGGTGCCTGATCCAGGCCCGCAATCGGACCCGTGTGCCGAAATGCGCGCGGACGCGCCGCCGCCGGACACCGCGCCTGCTTCTTCCGCGTCCGTTTCTTGCGCGCCAACCGTTGCAGGTGCGGCGTCGCAGCCGCGCACCGCGCAGCCGGGGCATGCCGGCAGCCGTGGCCCCGCGCGCCCCGACGATGCCTGCGGCCCCGAGGGCAGCGAGGATGCGCGCGGCCCGGCACTGGCCGAGCCCGCCTCCTCCCAGGCCCATGCGGGGGAGGGGCAGCAGGCCGTTCCCTCCTGCGATCGCATCTATGCCGCCCTTGATCTCGGCACCAACAATTGCCGGCTGCTGATCGCCCGTCCCACCGCCCGCAACTTCCGGGTCGTGGATGCCTTTTCGCGCATCGTTCGCCTGGGCGAAGGGCTCTCCGGCAGTGGGCGTCTCGGCGCCCCGGCCATGGGGCGGGCCATCGCGGCGCTGGAAGTGTGCGCCGGCAAGATCGCCGCACGCGGCGTCTCGCGCGCCCGCATCATCGCGACCGAAGCCTGCCGGGCGGCGGAGAACGGCGCGGACTTCTGCGCCGAGGTCGAGCGCCGCACCGGGCTCGTGCTGGAAGTGGTGGACCGCCGCACGGAAGCCGGCCTTGCCGCCTCCGGCTGCGCACCGCTGGTGGACCCGACCTGCGACGGCGCCATCCTGTTCGACATTGGCGGCGGTTCGACCGAAGTGGTCTGGCTCGGCCGCCGCGCGGCGGGCGACGACGGACCGCCGCGCGCCCGCATCCGCTCCTGGGCCTCCATGCCAGTGGGGGTGGTCTCGCTGGCCGAGCGCCACGGCGGTGTGAAGGTGTCCCGCGCGCTGTTCATCAAGATGGTGGACGAGGTGCTGGAAATGCTGGAAGGCGTGCGTCAGAGCTGGGGCGTGCGCCCGCCAGGCCGCATCCATTTGCTCGGCACGTCGGGAACGGTGACGACGGTCGCCGGCATCCACCTCGGTCTCGAGCGCTATGATCGCGCCCGCGTGGACGGCGCCTGGCTCCATGCCCGCGACATCAATGAGGTGGTGGACCGCCTCGTGGACATGTCGTTCGAGGAACGGGTTTCCAACCCCTGTATCGGTGCGCAGCGGGCGGATCTGGTGCTCGCCGGCTGCGCCATCATGGAAGCCGTGCGGGAAGCTTTTCCCACGGATCGGCTGCGCGTCGCCGATCGGGGCTTGCGCGAAGGCATGCTGGTGCAGTTGATGCGGGCAGACGGGGCCTGGCGTCGCCATCGGCCCCAATAGGAGCATCGCGTGACCAATCCAACCCGGGGCCCGGATGGGCGGCCGCTGAAAGTGCGCGTGAAAAACGCCCGCAGCCGCACCACCTCCTCGCAGAAATGGCTGCAACGGCAGCTCAACGACCCCTATGTCGCCCGCGCCAAGCGGGAAGGCTATCGCTCGCGCGCGGCCTACAAGCTCATCGAGATGGACGAGAAGGCGCACCTGCTCAAAAAGGGCATGCGCATTGTGGATCTCGGCGCCGCCCCCGGTGGCTGGAGCCAGGTGGCCGCGAAGAAGATTGGCCTGGAAGAGGGGCGCGGCAAGATCGTCGCCATCGACCTGCTGGAGATGGAGCCGGTGACCGGCGTGATCTTCGAGCAGCTCGACTTCCTGGACGAGAAGGCCCCGGCGCGGCTGCTGGAATTGCTGGACGGGCGGGCCGATATCGTCATGTCCGACATGGCCGCCAACGCCACCGGCCACAAGAAGACCGACCACATCAAGATCGTCGCCCTGGTGGAACTCGCGGTGGAATTCGCCCGGCAGGTGCTGGCGCCCGGCGGCACGTTTCTGGCCAAAGTGATCCAGGGCGGCACCGAAGGCGTGCTGCTGGCGGACCTGAAGCGGGATTTTTCCTCCGTGAAACACCTCAAGCCGGCCGCGAGCCGGGCGGATTCGGCGGAACTCTATGTTCTGGCGACCGGTTTTCGCGGCAAGGCCGATCCTCTGCCGGGCGAGGAGGGCTATGCGCCCATCGGGCAATCCGCCGACTGAGGCTTTTCGCTTCGCACCGGCCTAATGGCTGATCATCCAGGGCCGGGCCGAGGGAAAGCTCTTGGCGCCGTTTTGGGCTGTTTTGGTGCGGCTCTTCATCTTGCCCGAACAGCAGCCGCAGCCCGCCCCGTGCTTGGTTGAAGCCTGGGCGGCGGCGAACTGGCCGACGCTCATGGGCGCATTGGAACTGCGCTCGTTTGTGGAAAGCGCGGTGCGGCGGCCCGCATCCATATTGGCAAGGCGTGGCGCGCTGAGGATGGCGCGGGGCGAAGAGGCCGCGCAGTCCGGGCAGGCCTGGGGATGGTTGTATTCGCTCATGGGCCGGGTCTGCGTGAAGGGGCCGCAAGCGTCGCACATATAATCATAGACCGGCATCTCGCCCTCGTTTTCTGGCGTTCCTCGCGGGAGACCGGGGCGCGCACGCCCCGGCCGGTGGCGCGTCCGCGATCACAGATCGGGCGAAAGCGGCATGTCGATGGAGCCGTCCAGGAATTTGGTCGGTCCCGCCGCGGTCGGATTGATGTCGAAGTCGAAGATCTCGGTGGGCAGCCAGAGCGTGGCGCAGGCGTTGGGAATGTCCACCACGCCGGAGATGTGCCCCTGCACCGGCGCCGTGCCGAGGATGGAATAGGCCTGGGCGCCGGAATAGCCGAACTTCTTCAGATATTCGATGGCGTTGAGGCACGCCTGGCGATAGGCGACGTGGACGTCGAGATAATGCTGGCCGCCGGCCTCGTCCACCGAAATGCCCTCGAAGATCAGGTAATCCTTATAATTGGGCGTGATGGGCGAGGGCTTGAAGATGGGGTTCTTGATCCCGTACTTCGCCATGCCGCCCTTGAGCACGTCCACCTTCAGATGCACCCAGCCGGCCATCTCGATGGCGCCGCAGAAGGTGATCTCGCCGTCGCCCTGGGAAAAGTGCAGATCGCCCATGGAGAGGCCGCCGCCGTCCACATAGACCGGGAAATAGATCTTCGAGCCGCGCGAAAGGTCCTTGATGTCACAATTGCCGCCATGCTCGCGCGGCGGCACGGTGCGCGCGCCTTCTGCCGCCGCCTTGGCCTTCGCCTCGCCGGTGAGGCGGCCCATATGGGCGGTGGGGCCGAAGGGCGGATTGGCGAGCGGGGGCACGCGGGTCGGATTGGTGGCGATGAAGTCCACCTCGCGCTTGTTCCACGTCTCAAGCAGCTTGGGATCGGGCAGGCAGCCGATCAGGCCGGGATGGATCAGGCCGGCGAAATTCACCCCCGGAATATGCCGGGACGAGGTGAACATGCCTTTGAAATCCCAAATGGATTTCTGCGCCTGGGGGAAGTGGTCGGTCAGGAAGCCGCCGCCGTTCTTCTTGGAGAAGAAGCCGTTGAAGCCCCACTGGCTGTCCGGCATGGCGCCGATGTCCAGCAGGTCCACCACCAGCAAATCGCCCGGCTCGGCCCCCTTCACCCCGATCGGGCCGGAGAGGAAATGCACGATGGACAAGTCGATGTCGCGCACGTCGTCGGCGCTGTCGTTGTTCTGGATGAAACCGCCGGTCCAGTCATAGGTTTCGACAATGAAATCGTCGCCGGGCTTCACCCAGGCCACCATGGGAATATCCGGGTGCCAGCGGTTGTGCACCATGTCGTTGTCATAGGCGGACTGGTTGAGATCGACCTTAATCAAAGTATCGGCCATGGACAGCTCCCAGCTTGCTTGAGTCTCTTGGGCGAAAAGGAGAATTTGGGCGGATGGATGGGGCGAGGCGGGCGCCTCACACCGAAAGGAATTTGGCGACCTTGGCCTCGTCGATGTCGGCCCGCAGGTCCTCGTGGACGATCGAACCGTTCTCCAGCACCAGCACGCGATCGGCGATATCGAGGGCGAAGGAGAGGACCTGTTCCGAGACAACGATGGAGAGGCCCTTCTCGTCGCGGATGCGTTTCAAGGTGCGTGCCATCTCGCGGATGATGGAGGGCTGGATGCCCTCGGTCGGTTCGTCCAGCAGCAGCACCTTGGGCTTGGTCGCGAGCGCGCGGGCGATGGCGAGCTGCTGCTGCTGGCCGCCCGAAAGGTTGCCGCCGCGCCGGTGCTTCATGTCCAGAAGTACGGGGAACAACTCGTAAATATCGCCAGGCACCTTGCTGGCGCCGGAGGCGACGAGGCCGGTCTCGATATTTTCCTCGACCGTCATGGCGGAGAAGATCATGCGGCCTTGCGGCACATAGGCGATGCCTTTCGCCACCCGTTCATAGCTTTTCAGCGCGGTGATCTCGCTCTGCGCGAGGGAAACCATGCCGGAGCGGGTGGGCACCACGCCCATGAGCGATTTCATCAGCGTGGTCTTGCCCATGCCGTTGCGGCCCATGATGGCCACGATCTCATTGGGCGCGACGGTGAAATTCAGGCCGTGCAGCACCTCGCTCTGCCCGTAGGAGACGACGAGGTTGGATACGTCGAGCATTTTTTCGCCCTCTCAATGGCCGAGATAGACTTCGATCACCTTCGGATCGGCCTTCACCTTGGCCATGGATCCTTCCGACAAGATCTTGCCCTGGTGCAGGACCGTGACCTTGTGGGCGATGTCCTCGACGAACTTCATGTCGTGCTCGATCACGATCACTGAACGGTCCTTGATGATTGTGTTGAGCAGCTCCGCCGTCTTCTTGCGCTCGGCAACGCTCATCCCGGCCACGGGCTCGTCGAGCATCAGAAGCTCGGGGTCCTGGATCAGCAGCATGCCGATTTCCAGCCATTGCTTCTGCCCGTGGCTGAGGAACTCGGCCTTGCGGTTCAACTGGTCCGCGAGAAAGATGGTCTCGGCCACGTGCTGCACCCGCTCGCGCACCTCCGCGTCGCGCTTGAAGGCCAGCGCGCCGAGCACGCCGCGACCGCGGGGAAAGGAGATTTCCAGATTCTCGAAGACGGTCAGGTCGTCATAGATCGACGGATTCTGGAACTTGCGGCCCACCCCTTTGCGGACGATCTCGTATTCCTTGAGTTTTGTCAGCTCCGTGCTCTTGAACTTGACCGAGCCGGAGGTCGCCCGGGTGCGCCCGCAGATGAGGTCGAGCACCGTGGTCTTGCCCGCGCCGTTGGGGCCGATGATGACCCGGATCTCATTCTCATCCACGTAGAAGGAGAGGTCGTCCACCGCCTTGAAACCGTCGAAGGAAACGGTGAGCCCCTCCACGGCGAGGAGGAAGTCGGGCGCGATCTGGTCGATGATGGGAGCGGCATTCATGGTTCGGTCTCCTCACTCGGCCAGGGTCGGGGCGGCGCCGGGCGCGGCATCGGCGCCCGGGCTGCGCTTGCGGGCGAACAGCGCGTCGATGCGCGGCTCGACATAGGTGCGATAGAGGCCTGCGAGACCGTTCGGGAACAGCAGCACAACGGCGATGAACAGCCCGCCGAGGCCGAACAGCCAAAGCTCCGGGAAGCTTTCTGAAAACGAAGTCTTGGCCCAGTTCACCAGCAGCGTGCCGTAGACCGCGCCGAGCAGCGAAAGGCGCCCGCCCACCGCCGCATAGATCACCATTTCGATGGAGGGCACGATCCCCACGAAGGAGGGCGACATGAAGCCCACCTGCAAGGTGAACATGGCTCCGCCCACACCGGCCAGCGCGGCCGCGAAGCAGAACACGAAGATCTTGTAGCTGGCCACGTCATAGCCGGAGAAGCGGACCCGATCCTCCTTGTCTCGCATGGCGACCAGGATGCGGCCGAGCTTCGAGCGCCGGATGAACTGGCACAGCAGGATGCAGCCGATCAGCAGCCCGCCGTTGACGAAATAAAGGATGGTCTTCGCGCCATCGGTGCGAATGTCCCAGCCGTGCAGGGTGCGCAGGTCCGTGATGCCGTTGATGCCGCCGGTATAGCCCTGCTGGCCGACGATGAGGATCGTCACGATCGCCGCCATCGCCTGGGTGATGATGGCGAAATACACCCCGCCCACGCGCCGCTTGAACATGGCGAAGGCGATGATCAGTGCCAGGATCGCCGGCACCAGCACCACGGCCGCCAGCGAGAAGCCGAGCGACTTGAAGGGAACCCAGAAGAAGGGAAGGTCGGTGATCTGGTTCCAGTCCATGAAGTCCGGGATGCCGGGCGTGGACTGGATTTTCGTCGCTTCGGGGCTGGACGCCTCGAGCTTGAGATACATGGCCATGCAATAGCCGCCGAGGCCGAAGAACACCCCCTGGCCCAGCGAGAGAATGCCGGCATTGCCCCAGCACAGCACCAGGCCCACGGCGACGAAGGCATAGGTGAGATATTTGCCCACCATGTTGAGGCGGAAGGGATCGAGGATCGCCGGCAGGATCACGAATAGCAGGGCGGCCAGGATCAGGATGCCGATGAGATCCTTGGAGCGCAGGGTGAAAGGTTCGCTTTGCATGCCGGGCTCCTCAGCGGCGGACTTTGAGGACGAAGAGGCCCTCGGGACGCACCATCAGGATGCCAACGACCACCATGAGGGTCAGCACTTTCGCCATGGATCCGGACATGAAGAATTCCATGGTCGACTGGGCCTGGGAGATGGTGAAGGCAGATGCGATGGTGCCGAGCAGGCTCGCGGCGCCGCCGAACACCACCACCAGGAAGGTATCGACGATATAGAGCTGGCCTGCTGTCGGACCCGTGGAGCCGATCATGGTGAAGGCGCTGCCTGCGATGCCGGCGATGCCGCAGCCGAGGCCGAAGGTCATGCGGTCGACCCGCTCGGTATTGATGCCCACCGCGCCCGCCATGGTGCGGTTCTGCATCACGGAGCGCACCTGCAAGCCCCAGCGCGAGCGATACATCAGCAGATAGACCGCGGCGGCGATCAGCGTGGTGAGGCCCATCACGAACAGGCCGTTGATCTGAACGTCGATAGTGTCGGTGACCGGGAGCGAGCCCATCATCCAGTCGGGCAGCTCGACGCCCACTTCGCGCGCGCCGAAGATGGACCGGAACGCCTGCTGCATGATGAGCGATAGCCCCCAGGTGGCGAGCAGCGTGTCCAGCGGGCGCTTGTAGAGGAAGCGGATCATGCTCCACTCCACCAGCATGCCGAGGGCACCGGAGGCCAGGAACGCAATCGCCATGGCGACGAAGAAGTAGATGGGAAAAAGGCTTGGCAGATAGGTTTGGAATAATTGAGACGTCAGATAGGTCATATAGGCGCCGAGAATCATGAATTCTCCATGCGCCATGTTAATGACACCCATCTGGCCGAAGATGATGGCCAGCCCCAGCGACATCAATACAAAAACAGAAAACAAAATCAGGCCTGCGAAGGCCTGCATGGCGAAGATGGAGCCAAGCTCTCCGAGCGAATATCCCAGCATCAAAGTATCCCCGCAGCTCTTGCTGCCGCTCAATTCATGACGGAAGACAGTGCGGCCGAGGCGTGGCCGGGCCGGATCGCGACGAAGGAGGGGACGGCGACCCCCTGACCCGGCCGCCGCCCCGCTTCCGCTCGCTCGTCGTTCAGGACGAGCGGGAGATCATTGGTAGCCCTTGGGGAAGGGGTTGGGCTCCACCAGTTCGGCGGTCTCGAAGACGACGTCGTACTGGCCGTCGGGGCGGGCCTTGCCGACGCGGGTCTTGCTCCACAGATGGTGATTTTCGTGGATGCGCACATAGCCTTCCGGCGCCTTGTCGAAGGCAACGCCGGGGGAGGCGGCGGCGATCTTGTCGATGTCGAACGAGCCCGCCTTCTCGGCCGTAAGTTTCCACAGCCAGGGACCCAGATAAGCCGCCTGGGTCACGTCGCCGATGACGATCTTGTCGCCATAGGTCTTCTTGAAGGCTTCAACGAACGCCTTGTTGTTGGGATTGTCGAGCGACTGAAAGTATTTCATGCAGGCGAAGGCGCCAGCGATATTCTCGCCGCCGATGCCCAAAATCTCGTCCTCGGTGACCGAGATGGTGAGCAGGGTCTGCTTGGACAGGTCGATGCCGGCGGCCTTGAGCTGCTTGTAGAAGGCGACATTGGAGCCACCGACGATGATGGCGTAGATCACGTCCGGCTTCGTCAGCTTGATCTTGTTGATCGCCGAATTGAATTGCGTATGCCCAAGTGGGAAATATTCTTCTCCCACGACCTTAAGCTTGAGGAAATTTTCAATGTGCTTACGGGCGATCTTGTTGGACGTGCGCGGCCAGATATAATCCGATCCGAGCAGATAGAAAGTCTGCGCCCCGCGCTCCTTGACCACCCAATTGAGGCCAGCGATGATCTGCTGGGTCGCTTCCTGGCCGGTATAGATAACGTTCTTGGATTGCTCCAGTCCTTCGTAGAAGGTGGGATAATAGAGCATTCCGTTGTATTGCTCGAACACCGGGAGAACCGCCTTGCGGGAGGCGGAGGTCCAGCAGCCGAAGACCGAGGCGCATTTGTCCTGTACCAGAAGCTTCTTAGCCTTCTCGGCGAAGGTCGGCCAATCGCTCGCTCCGTCCTCCTGAATATACTTGATCTTGCGGCCGAGGATGCCACCCGCCGCATTGATCTGGTCGATGGCGAGTTTTTCCGCCTGGACCGATCCGGTCTCGGAAATCGCCATGGTTCCTGTCACGGAATGCAGGATGCCGACCGTGACTTCAGTATCGGTGACTGCGAGTCCTGTTGTATTTACGGCTGAAGTGGCCGGCGCCTGGGCATGGGCGGCACCGGAAAATAATGTCGTTGCGGGGATAAGAGAAGCAAGAGGCAGCGCGGCTGCGCCTTTCAAGACATCCCTGCGCGTTGTGTTCATCTTGATGTTGCGATCATCGCCACCCGACATAAAGGTCCCCTCCAGCGCAATACAAAGCGAAGACAGGGCCGAATAGGCTCCTGCGTGGGTTCCATGGTTCCGGGAATGATGCGACGCAGCAATACGGTGATTGACGTATATGGCACCGCGAGGAAACCCTTATTATCGGTTTTGTGGGGAGGTTTCCCGCATGCGTTTTAATTCGCGCGCGGGCGCGCGCGCCTGTAGCGTGCAGGCGCTACGCGCGTTTTTACTTAAGTTTCGGGAATATTGGGGAAACGTAGAGAGGAAAGGGCGTAATGCTTGGAGATTGATCAGGGCGATGTAGAAAGCGCGATAAATTCAGTCACCCATCGGAAAATAGGCTGTGGCATAATGAATTATCTTGGGGTGGAGTCCCGGGTCTTCATGGCACCGGCTCCGCCTGTCAAGTGTTGCCGCAGGCGGCGGCCGCGGCAAGCGGACGAGGCGATGAGATGATGACGCGGTGACGCCCAGCCCGGGACCGGGCGTGGCGGCAGGGGATTTCAAAAAGGGCCGGGGACCATATGGCCGGGGAACAGCGGATCGTTCGGGTTCGACGCCAGTACAACAAATGGGTCGTCAACGAGACCCTGGAAGACTATGCCCTGCGCTTCACCGCCAAGAGCGCGCGGCGCTGGTCGTCGTTCCGCGTCGCCAACACCGCACTCGGCGCCATCTCCTTCCTGGCGCTGGAAGCCATCGGCGGGGCCATCACCCTGTCGTTCGGCTTCACCAATGCTGTCGCCGCGATCCTGGTGGTGAGCGCGATCATCTTCGCGGCCGGTTTCCCAATCTGCTTTTATGCCGCGAAATTCGGCGTCGATATCGACCTGCTCACGCGCGGCGCGGGGTTCGGCTATATCGGCTCCACCTTCACCTCGCTGATCTATGCCTCCTTCACCTTCCTGTTTTTTGCCATCGAGGCGGCCATCATGTCGCTGGCGCTGGAGATGTGCTTCGGCATTCCCCTGGCGCTCGGCTACATCATCAGCGCTTTGGTCGTGATCCCCCTGGTCACCCATGGCATCACGCTCATCTCCCGGTTTCAGATGTGGACCCAGCCGGTTTGGCTGGCGCTGCACGTCATCCCGCTGGCCTATATCGCCTTCACCCACGGCGGAGATCTCTCCGCCTGGACCGGTTTCACGGGGCGCCTCGGCCCGGTGGATGGAAGCTTCTCCTGGCTCGCGTTCGGCGGGGCGTCCACGGTGGTGTTCGCTCTCGTGGCGCAGATCGGCGAGCAGGTGGATTTCCTGCGCTTCTTGCCGCGCCGGGAAGCGGGTAACCGGTTCAATTGGTGGGGCAGCCTGCTGGCGGCCGGACCGGGCTGGATCGTGCCTGGCGCGCTGAAGATGATGATCGGGTCGTTTCTCGCCTATCTGGCGCTCCAGCACGGTGTTGGCCTGGACCATGCCGCCGAGCCGACCCAGATGTATCTCGTCGCCTTTGGTTCCATGTTGCCCTCGCAACAGGCGGCGCTCGCCTTCACCGGCATTTTCGTCATCATTTCCCAGCTCAAGATCAATGTGACCAATGCCTATGCGGGCTCGATCGCCTGGTCGAACTTCTTCTCACGCCTGACCCATTCCCACCCCGGCCGCGTGGTGTGGCTGGTGTTCAATGTCGCCATCGCCCTGATGCTGATGGAACTCGGCATCTACAAGGCGCTGGACGAGATCCTCGGACTCTACGCCATCGTCGCCATCGCCTGGGTGGCGGCGCTGGTGTCGGATCTCGTGGTGAACAAGCCGCTCGGCCTCTCCCCGCCGAACATCGAGTTCAAGCGCGCCCATCTCTACGATATCAATCCGGTAGGGGTGGGCTCGGTAGCGTTGGGCACGGCGGTGGCGGTGCTCGCCTATTCCGGGCAGTTCGGCCGCATGCTCCAGGCGTTCGCACCGTTCGTGGCGCTCGCGGTGTCGTTCCTCGCGGCGCCGGCGATCGCGCTCGCCACCAAGGGGCGCTATTACATCGCCCGCCAGCCGAAGGTGCAATGGCGCGGCAAGGGCACGATCCGCTGCTGCGTGTGCGAGCACAAGTTCGAGCACGAGGACATGGCCCAGTGCCCCCTCTATGCGGGTCCCATCTGTTCGCTCTGCTGCTCGCTTGATGCCCGCTGCCGCGACCGCTGCAAGGAGGATGCGCGCGCCGCCGACCAGATTCTCGCCTTCCTGGCCGCCACCTTGCCGCATTGGGCGGTGAAACGGCTGAATTCGCGTATCGGCCATTATATCGCGATCCTGGCGACGCTGGCCTCGCTCATCGCCGCGATTCTCGCCATCATCTATTTCCACGCCACGTTCGAATCCCCCGCCTATGGGGAGGCGATCCGCACCACGCTGTGGACGGTCTATTTCGTCCTGATCATCGTGGTCGGGGTGGTGGCGTGGCTGTTCGTGCTGGCGCAGGAAAGCCGTAACGTGGCGCAGGAGGAAAGCCAGCGCCAGACCACCCTGCTCATGCGCGAAATCGAGGCCCACAAGCGCACGGACGCCAAGCTCCAGCGCGCCAAGGAGGTGGCGGAGGCGGCGAACCTCGCCAAGAGCCGCTACGTGGTCGGCATCAGCCACGAATTGCGCACCCCGCTCAACGCCATCCTCGGCTATGCCCAATTGCTGGAGCGCGACACGACCATTCCCGCCGGCCGGCGCGACGCGATCCGTGTCGTCCGCCGCAGCGCCGAGCATCTCTCCGGCCTCATCGACGGGCTGCTGGACATCTCCAAGATCGAGGCTGGCCGGCTGCATCTGAACCGCGACAAGGTCCGCATCCACGAATTGCTGGATCAGATCGTGGATATGTTCCGCTTGCAGGCGCAGGCCAAGGACATCGACTTCCGCCACACCCGCTCGGACCGGCTTCCGCCACTGGTCTTCACCGACGAAAAGCGGCTGCGGCAGATCCTCATCAACCTGCTCTCCAACGCCATCAAGTTCACCGCCGCGGGCCATGTGGCACTGCGGGTCTCGTTCCGCAACCAGGTGGCCGAGTTCGAGGTGGAGGACACCGGGCTCGGCGTGGCCGAAGAGGACCGCCTGCGCATCTTCGAGCCGTTCGAACGGGGCGGGCGCGCCGGCACCTATAATACGGCCGGCATCGGCCTCGGACTGACCATCACCAAGCTGCTCACCGAGATCATGGGCGGTGAGATCGTGCTGAAGAATGGGCCGCAAGGCGGCTCGATCTTTGCCGTGCGCCTTCTGCTGTCGGAGGTTTCGACGCCCGACGACGCCGCCCCGGCCGAACGGCGCATCACCGGCTATCGCGGCGAACCGCGCACCGTGCTGGTGGCGGACGACGATGCCGCCCACCGCGACCTGATGTGCGAATTGCTGCGGCCGCTCGGCTTCGTCGTCTTCACCGCCCCGGACGGCGCCGCATGCCTGGAACTCGCCGCGCAGGTCCAGCCGGACCTTGTCCTGCTCGATATCGCGATGCCCGGCCTGAACGGATGGCAGGCCGCCCGTCGTCTGCGGGCCAAGGTGGCGCCGGGCGCCCGCATCATCATGATTTCCGCCAATGCCGGCGACACCGGCCGGCCCGAGGTGGAAGGGCGGCATCACGACCAGCAGATCGCGAAGCCTGTGGACCTGCGCCATCTGCTGGAACATTTGCGCGGCCTGCTGACCCTTGACTGGATCTATGACGGCGATCCACCGGCCGCGCCCGCACCGCCGCCGGGCGAGATCATCGCGCCCGCCAACCGCCATATCGACGAACTGCTGAAGCTCGGCCGCATCGGCTACGTGCGCGGCATCCAGGCCAAGCTCCAGGCGCTCGGCGAGGAATCACCCGACCATGCGGAATTCGTCGCCCAGATGAGCGACATCGTCCGCAGCTTTGATCTCAACCGTTACATGACCGTTCTGGAGGGCCTTCGCAGCGATGATGCATAGCGCCAAGCGACGCGACATCGTCCTGGTGGTGGACGATAGCCCGGAAACCCTGAGCCTCCTCACGGACGCGCTGGAGGAGGCAGGCATCACCGTGCTGGTGGCGGTTGAGGGCGCGAACGCCCTCGCCCTGGTGGAGCAGATCACCCCCGACATCATCCTGATGGACGCCATCATGCCCGGCATGACCGGCTTTGAGACCTGCCGGGCGCTGAAGACCAACAAGGCCCTCGCCCATGTGCCGGTGATCTTCATGACCGGCCTGTCGGAGACCGAGCATATCGTCCAGGGCCTGGAGGCGGGCGGGGTGGATTATGTCACCAAGCCCATCGTGCCGAGCGAGATCATCGCCCGTATGAAGGTGCATCTTGCCAATGCACGCCAGACCCAGGGCGCGCAGGTGGCGCTGGATGCCGCCGGCCGCTTCCTGCTCGCCGCCAATCTCGACGGGCGGGTGCTTTGGAGCACCCCGCAGGCGACCCGCCTGATGGCGCAGATCGCCCCCGCCCAGCCCGGCGAAGGCTTCGTGCTACCCGATGCGGTACGCCAATGGCTTGAAGCCTGCCAGACCTCTGATGCCGCACAGCGCGATGGGATCGACCTGTCACGCCTCGCGGATGCGCCTCGCACCCTGAAGCTCGCCTATGTGGGCCAGATCGGCGGGCGCGAATTCCTGCTGCGGGTGATCGAGGAGGCGCCGGCCAGGGACGAGGAGATCTTGCGGCGCGCGCTGTCGATCACCCAGCGCGAGGCGCAGGTTTTGATGTGGATCGCGCGCGGCAAGGCCAATCGCGACATCGCCCAGATTCTTGGCCTCAGCCCGCGCACGGTGAATAAGCATCTGGAACAGATCTACGCCAAGATTGGCGTAGAGAATCGCGCTTCCGCGACCGCGCTGGCCGTGCGGGCGCTCTCCGGCACGTGAAAAAGGCGCCCATGGGCGCCTTTCGAACCGCCGAACGGCGTGCCGGATCAGCGACCCCAGCCTGGCGGAACGCCGTGGCGGGAGATCGCATCCACGATTTCCCGCTGGCGCCGATCGGACCGCTTCATATGCACCGCGATCACCGCATGGGCGGAGGGGACGGCGAAGAACAGCGGAAAGATCAGGCCGAGCAGTATACACGGCACGATCATCACCAGATTGAGGATCGCCGACACAGGCTGCGCGTTCAGCAGCAGGCCGAGCGGGGGAAGCAAGGCGGCGACAATGTAAATCATGGGTGTTGACCGGCGCTCCGAGGAACCATGCTTCCATATGGGGGAGATCCTGGGCGCTTCAAGATTGCGCGCCCATGTCGCTGCGGAAATGCGCCGTTTCCGCCCGGTTCCGGTTCTGGTCACGAGGCGAGTCGCGACGCCTCGTCCTCGCGCCGGGCGGCGATCCATACGCCGGCACTGTCCACGATGCCCGGTCCGGCGGAAAAACCGGCCTTGGCGAGCAGGCCCCGCAGCGCCGGCAACGCGCCGCGCCCGGCCGCGCGCGCCACATGCACCAGCATCCAGCCGCCGCGCCGCACGAAGCTGCGGTTGCGCGCAATTGCGGCGGCGAAATCCTCGCCCGGTGCAAGGTGGTCGATGATCAGCGCGTCCGCGCCGCCGTGGGCCACCTTGTCGAGATTGCGCGGCGCGCAGCCCACGTTCGTGAAGCCCGACCGCCACAAGCGGAGCGCAAGGTCGAGACTCTCATTGCCGAGCACGACAACGTGATCGCAGGGCCGAAGATGGGCGAAGGCAGCGATTTCCTCGATCGCCCAATTCTGCTTCGGCGTTTCCGCAGCCTTGAGGCCGGCCCGCGGGTCCAGTTTTGGACTAAATGGCTCGGGTTCGATTTCGGCTTCGTCTTCGCAGCGCCGCACGGCGGCGGTGTTGGTCTGGGGCATTGCGCCCTCCTTCGGTGACGCCAGCGCGGGGCGGACCCAACGCTGCGGCAATAAAGATGCAGCAGCGCCCATAAGCGCTCCATCCGGAAGGCCCGGCCTTGGCGTAAACGATCCGTAAACAGGCTGAAGCCTTGCCATATGCCGTACCTGAGGAGGGCAGACAGGTTCGAAAACCGGCCATGGCGGGATTGAAAAAGATGGTCTAAGAGGGCACTCCAAGCGGAGCAAGATTGCCTGCGCCCATGCTTTCCCGCCAGATTCCCCGCGAAATCCTCATTCCCCTGATCGTCGCCTGCGCGCTGTTCATGGAACAGGTGGATTCGACCGTCATCTCCACCTCGCTTCCGGCCATCGCCACGTCGCTCGGCGAGGATCCGGTAGCGCTGAAGCTGGCCTTGACGTCCTATCTGCTGAGCCTTGCGGTGTTCATTCCCGCCAGCGGCTGGGCGGCGGATCGCTATGGTGCGCGCACCGTATTTCGCGCCGCCATCGTGATCTTCACCATCGGCTCCATACTCTGCGGCATGTCCACCAGCCTTTCGGATTTCGTGCTCTACCGCATCATCCAGGGCATGGGCGGGGCCATGATGGTGCCGGTGGGCCGATTGGTTATTCTGCGCTCCATTCCCAAGGCGCAGTTGGTTTCCGCCCTCGCATGGCTCACCGTGCCGGCGCTGCTGGGGCCGGTGCTCGGGCCGCCGCTGGGGGGCTTCATCACCACCTATTTCGATTGGCGCCTGATCTTCTACATCAATGTTCCCATTGGAATATTGGGTATTATCCTGGCCACCCGCTTCATTGAGAATGTGCGCGAGCAGGATGTGCCGCCGCTTGATCTGCGGGGCCTCGTGCTCTCAGGCATCGGCCTTTCGGGCCTTGTGTTTGGCTTCGCGGTGTTCGGACAGGCGCTGGTGCCGCTCTGGTTGGCCGGGGGCGTGACGGCCATCGGATTGATCGCGTTGATTTTTTACGTTCGCCATGCGCGGGTCACGCCGCATGCGGTGCTCGATCTCAACCTGCTGCGCCTGCCCACGTTCCGCGCCGGCGTGATCGGCGCGTCGCTGTTCCGCATCGGCATCGGCGCCTTGCCGTTCCTGCTTCCGCTGATGCTTCAGCTCACGTTCGGGCTTTCGCCGTTCGCCTCCGGCCTCATGACCTTCGCCGCCTCGGCCGGGGCACTGATCATGAAGACCACCGCCGCGCCGATTATCCGCCGTTTCGGATTTCGACGGGTTCTCGTGGTGAATAGCCTGATTTCGGCGGCTTTCATCGCCTCTAACGCGCTTTTCACCCCGAATACGCCAACGTTCGTCATCATGTCCGTTCTGCTCATCGGCGGCTTCTTCCGCTCGCTGGAATTTACCGCCCTGAACGCGATCGCCTATGCCGATGTCGAGCCCGCGTCCATGAGCCGGGCGACCTCGTTCGCCAGCGTCGGACAGCAGGTGTCGATCTCGCTCGGCGTCGCGACCGCCGGCATCATCCTGGAGGTGATGCGCGACTTGCGGGGGGAGACCAATCTGGTGCTGGCGGATTTCACGCCCGCCTTCCTCATTGTCGCGCTGATCAGCGCCTCCTCGGTCATCAGCTTCCTGCGCCTGCCGAAGGATGCGGGGGCGGAGATGGCGGGGCGCAAGGTCTCGCCCGCCGAAAAGGACAGCCTGCCGGACCCGCGCGGCGAGGTGCAGCCGAACCCCTGACCGGCGGCGGCCTGCCGCGGCGGCCGATCATGGACATGATGAATGTCCCCGCCGGCCCCGTGCCCATTGCGCGGGGGGCCATCGCGGGTTTAGGCCGGAGCCAGATCGGCGGTGCGCCCGCCCTCAGGGAGGCTCAAGAACACCATGTCACAGTCCGTCATGATCATGTCCGGCGTGCGCACGGCCATCGGCACCTTCGGGGGGGCGCTCGCGTCTGTCCCACCCACCAAGCTTGGCAGCCTGGCGGTGGCGGAGGCGATGAAGCGGGCGCAGGTGGACGGTGCGGAGGTGGGCACGGTTGTGTTCGGCCACGTGATCGTCACCGAGCCGCGCGATGCCTATCTCAGCCGGGTCGCGGCCATGGAGGGCGGCATCCCCAAGGAGGTGCCGGCCATGAACGTGAACCGGCTCTGCGGCAGCGGCGCCCAGGCCGTCGTTTCGGCGGCGCAGGCGATTCTTCTTGGCGATTGCGAGGTTGCGGTCGCGGGCGGCGCGGAATGCATGAGCCGCTCGCCGCACCTTTTGTCCACCTCGCGCTTCGGCCAGCGCATGGGCGACATGGCCGCCTCCGACCTGATGATCGGCGTGCTCACCGATCCGTTCGGCCATGGCGGCATGGGCATCACGGGCGAGAATGTCGCCGAGAAATGGAACATCACCCGCGCGGCGCAGGACGAGCTTGCCCTCGCCAGCCAGCAGCGGGCCCGCGCGGCCATAGATGAAGGCCGCTTCCGCGACCAAATCCTGCCGGTCACCGTCACCGTTGGCCGCAAGGAAATGGTGTTCGACACCGACGAGCACCCCAAGGCGACCACCGCCGAGACTCTCGCCGGCCTGCGCGCCGCCTTCAAGAAGGGCGGCACGGTGACCGCCGGCAATTCTTCCGGCATCAATGACGGGGCGGCGAGCCTCGTGCTGATGGCCGAGGACCGCGCGGCGCGCTCCGGCAAGAGGCCGCTCGCGCGCATCGTGGGCTATGCCCATGCCGGCGTGGAGCCGGGCGAGATGGGCATCGGCCCGGTGCCTGCGGTGCGCAAATTGTGCGAGCGCACGGGCTTGAAGGTTTCCGATTTCGACGTGATCGAATCCAACGAGGCGTTCGCCGCCCAGGCCTGCGCCGTGGCGCGGGAGCTGGATTTCGACCCCGCCAAGCTCAATCCCAATGGCGGCGCCATCGCGCTCGGTCATCCCGTGGGCGCCACGGGGGCGATCCTGGTGGTGAAGGCGCTGAACGAGCTTCAGCGCACCGGCGGCCGCTTCGGCCTCATCACCATGTGCATTGGCGGCGGGCAGGGCATCGCCTTGGCCATCGAGCGGGTGTGAGGACGCCTCCCGGCCCAGCGACGGCCTTGCCGGAGCGCCGAGCCGGGACCTAGGGGAGAAGACGGCGCAGCCGGCACATGCCCTTGCGCGCCCGCGATTGAAGCGCCTGCGGCGGGCTTTTTGCGCTGGGTCCCGGCTCGCGTTCCACGCCTGCGGCGCTGCACTTGGCCGGGACGCGCGCCCGTTTCCGGGAATACGACTTAGGAGGCGCGGTCGGCGCGGCTCGGCTGAAGATCGAACAGGGCGGGTTGCGGGTGCCCGTCGCGGGCGCACAGGCGGGCGATCGCAGCCTCCACGGCGGCGGAACCCGCGCGCTCCATGAGGGCGCAGGGACCGAGCGTGAAGCGCAGGGCGAGCTGTGCCCCCTTGTCCATGTCGGCAGGCGTCGAGGCGCCGGCATACAGCAATTCCAGGGCGGGCACGAACAGCGCGCCGAGAAGCCGCTGCTCGATCTCGTCGGCGACCTCGGAGGACGGCGCGGCCTCGTCGGAAACCTCCCAGGCCGCACCGCTCTCGCCCTGCCGCACCAGGGCAGCGCAGGCGCGATAGAAGGGGCCGAGCGGCGAGAGATTCTCCATGGCGTGGGCCGCCACCGTCGCCCCGATGAGGTTCATCACCTTGAACGGGCCGGCGGCGATGCCGAGCCGCGCGCGGGCGATGAAATCCACCTCCGACGGAGTTGCCCGCAGGTCCTGAACGATATGGGCCGCCTCATTGTAATAGGGGCAGAAGAAGCGGTTCACCACGAAGCCCGGCGTATCCGAACAGCGCAGCGGCACGCGGCGTGTCTGCTCCAGAAAGGCGAGGGCGCGCGCCACGGTTTCCGCCGAGGTCCGTTCCGCCCGCACCACCTCAACCAACGGGCTGACTTCCGCCGGGCTGAAATAATGCAAGCCGAGGAAGCGCGCGGCATCGGGCAGAACGTCGGCGATGTCGCCCACTTTCAAGGCGCTGGTATTGGTGGCGACGATGCTGCTGCGCGCGATGTGCGGGGCCAAGTCCGCGAACAGCGCGCGCTTCACCGCGAGATCCTCGAACACCGCCTCGATAATGAGATCGCGCGCGCCGAGTGCGGCGAGATCGCGCGCCCCGACGATGCGGGCGAGCGCGGCCTTCGCATCGTCCGCGCTCATACGGTTGGAGGAGACCCAGCGCTCATAGGTCTTGGCGGCGCGGGCCTTCAGTTTTTCAATCGCGTCGGCGCGCGCGTCGTAGATGAGCACGTCGATGCCGTGGCGCGCGGCGTCGAGGGCGATGCCGCCGCCCATCAGGCCGGCGCCGATTACGCCGAGATTTGGCTTGGTCATGTCGTCTGGTCCTTGATGAGGGCATCGACCTCTTGCCGTTCGGCGGGCCGCAATGCGCCGGGGCGGGTGCGATAGGTCGCGATCAGGCTGTGCCGCAGCAAAGCCGCGTGAAGAGGGGGATCGGCATCGCGCGCGCCCGCGCGGATCGTGGCGCACAGCGCGGCCGGGGAGGGCGCCTGCGCGGTGTCGAGACAGGCCGCTTCCGCCTCGCGGGCGACCGCTTCTGTCTCCATCTCGCGCCCCGCGATGGCGCAGGCATTGGCCACCATGGCCGCCTGATAGCGTTGGTCGCCGGAGAGCTGGGGCGCGATTTCTTCCTGCAGCGTCTTGCGGGCGATGGCGAGCAGGGCGGCGCCGAAGGTCTGCGTGCGCGGGGTCTGGCCGGTCATGGGCGTGCCTCCCAGGCGGCGGGCGCGGTGGCCCGCAGGATCGCCAGTTCCAGCTCGTCGGCGATGCGGCCGGTGAGCGCGAGTTCCAGCGAGCTTTCCTGCCCGCTCGCGTGCCGCGCGCCCTGCTGAAGCGCGATGACGGCCCAGCGGATATGGGCCATCACCTCGAAATAGCGCACGCGGGCATCGTCCACCGGCTGGCAGCTCTCGGCCGCGTAACCGGCATAGAGATCCGCGCGTTCGCCCATGCCGCCGGCTTCCAGGTCCGGCCGGCCGAAGCGCCAGCATTCGGCGCAGAACCAGCCCAGATCGGACATGGGATCGCCCCAGCCGGCGAATTCCCAATCCAGAATGGCCGTCACGCCGGTGGCATCGAGCATGTAATTGCCGGTGCGAAAATCGCGGTGGATGAGGCGAATATCGCTCGGCGGCGGGGCGGCAACCTCGCCCCAGCGCAGGCCCCATTCCAGCGCCGGACGCGGCTCGCCCAGCGCATCGAGCGCGGCGCGCAGATCGGCGATGTCGGCACGGGCGAAATCCTCCGGCGGGGCAGGCAGGAAGGCGAGGGCGGCTTGGGGCGGGCGCACGCGGTGCAGTTTCGCCATCTCCGCTCCGAGCCGGCGCAACAGCGCTGGCCGGTCGCCGCCGAGCGCTGTGTCCTTCACGACGCGCGGGCCGAGCGCGGTGCCCTCCATGCGTTCCATCAGCGCGAAGGGTGTGCCGAGCAGGGAGGCATCGGCGCATGAGAGGATGGGGCGGGGCACCGTGACTCCCGCCGCGTGCGCGACCTTGATGATCTCGAACTCCGCCACCCGGCCGTGACTTGAGCCCACCACGCTCGGCGCGTCCTTGCGCAGCACATAGGAGCGCTCGCCCGCTTCCGGGCCGCCCGCGATGGTGAGGTCGAGCCGCCAATTCTGCTGGATCGCGCCGCCTTTCAGCAATTGCGCCGCGCGCGGCGCCACGGCGGCGGCACCGAGTTCGCGGGTGAGAAAGGCGGCGAGTGCGTCGAGGGGGAGGCCCGCTTCGAGAGGCCCCTCACTTGCCATGGGGCACGCCCCAGCGCCAGAAATCCTGGCCTTCCCGCGCATAATTTGCGGCCAGCACCATGTCGTGCACCTCGCTTGCCCCATCCACCAGCTTCGCCTGGCGGGCATAGCGATAGATCCATTCCAGCGGCGTGTCCTTGGAATAGCCCTTGGCGCCGCAGAGCTGCAGCGCCGTGTCGGCGCACAGGTGCAGGGTTTCGGCCACATGGTTCTTGGCCATGGAGATTTCCTTGCGGGCCTTGTCGCCGGCATCCAGCAGCCACGCCGCCTTCATCACCAGCAGGCGGCCCACCTCGATCGCCGAGGCCGCGCGCCCGAGCTTGATCTGTACGCTCTCCCGGTCCGCGAGGCGGATGCCGAAGCCGGTGCGTTCGCTGGCATAGGCATGGCCGATCTCCAGCGCGCGCTTGGAGAGGCCGAGCCAGCGCATGCAATGGGTGAGGCGCGCAGGTCCGAGGCGGATCTGGGTGACGCGCAGCCCGTCGCCCTCCTTCATCAAAACATGCTCGGCGGGAATCTCCAGGCCATCGAAAATGAGTTCGCAATGCCCGCCGTGTTCCTCCGGCCCCATGATCTCGATGCGCCGTTCGATGTGCCAGCCGGGCGCCTTGGCGTCGAACAGGAGGGCGGTGAGGCCGGTGCGCGGATCGTCGGATGTGCGCGCCATGACGATGAAGCGCTGCGCCGCCTCCGCCCCGGTGATGAACCATTTGCGGCCGGTCACGACGTAGCGATCGCCGCGCTTTTCCGCGCGCGTCAGCATCATGCCGGGGTCGGAGCCGCCGCCGGGATGGGGTTCGGTCATGGCGAAGGCGGAGCGCATCTCGCCGGCGATCACGGGCTTGAGCCACCAGTCCTGCTGCGCGGGGGTGGCGACCTTGGACATGAGCATCATGTTGCCGTCGTCGGGCGCGGCGGCATTGAAGCAGGCGGGGCCGAAGATGGAGCGGTTCGCCTCCTCGTACATGGCGGCCTGCCCCACCATGCCGATGCCCATGCCGCCGAGCGCCTGCGGCACCTGCGGCGCCCAGAGCCCTTCGGCCCGCGCCTTGGCGCGCACCTGTTCGAGCACCGGCTCGGCGATGTTGTCATGGGCGTCATAATTCGCCCGGTCTGCTTCGAGCGGCAGGATGTGGTCGGCCACGAAGGCGCGCGTTTGAGCGCGAACGGCTTCGATATGCGGGGGGAGGGTGAAGTCCATCGGAGCCCCTGAGGGAATTAGAGGGAGGAAACGAGGTGCCCGCCGTCCACCGGCAGCACGACGCCGGTGAGTGTCGGCGCCGCATCGCCCGCCAGCAGCAGCAGGGGCGCGTCGAGATCCGTGAGGCGGGAGAGCCGGCGCTGGGGGATGCGCTTGATGAGCGCCTGGCCGGCGGGGGAGGCGAAGAAATCCGCGTTCAGCTCGGTTTCCAGATAGCCGGGCGCGAGCGCGTTGACGCGGATGGCGTAGCGCGCCCATTCCAGCGCCAGCGCTTGGGTCATCTGTGCGAGACCGGCCTTGGCGATGGTGTAGGGCGCCACATTCCCCGCCACCCGCAACGCCAGGATGGAGGCGATGTTGACGATGCTGCCGCCGCCGCTCTCCTTCATGGCGCGGGCCGCGCCCTGGGCGACGAAGAAGGCCCCGCGCAGGTTCGTGTCCACCACCTTGTCGAAAGCATCCGGGGTCAGATCCAATGCCGGGGTCGTGTCGGCGACGCCGGCATTGTTGATGAGCACGTCCAGCCGGCCGAGGGTCTGTTTCACCTCAACGAAGAAGGGTGCGATGGCGTCGTCGTCGGTCACGTCGAGGGCGAGCGGGGTGATGCTCCATCCCTTGGCCTTGGCTTCCTCGGCCAGCGCCGCGAGCCGGTCGGTGCGCCGCGCGGCGGCGATCACGCGCGCTCCGGCCCCCGCCAGCAGCCGGGCGAAATGTTCGCCCAGGCCCGAGGAGGCGCCGGTGACGACGATGCCCTTGCCGGCGACGTGATGCGCCAGATCCATACTCTCAACTCCGCGCGGTTCGGCCAGACTCAGCGCTGCATGCCCCAGCGCCGCACAGTGTAGCGCTCGATGGTCTGGAAGATGACCCCTTCGATGAACAGGCCGACGATCATCACCGTCATCAAGCCCGCGAACACGCCGGGCGTCTCCAGCAAATTGCGGTTCTCGAAGATGAACCAGCCAAGCCCGCCCTGGCCGGCGGAGACGCCGAACACCAGTTCCGCCGCGATCAGCGTGCGCCAGGCGAACGCCCAGCCGATCTTCAGCCCCGAGAGGATCGAGGGAAAGGCGGCCGGGATCAGGATCTGAACCACGAAGCGCAGCCCGCGCAGGCCGAACGTCTGCCCCGCCATGCGCTGAGTTTCCGACACCGCGAGGAACCCGGCATGGGCGTTCAGCGCCACCGCCCACAGCACCGAATGCACGATCACGAAAATCAGGCTCGGCACGCCAAGGCCGAACCACAGCAGCGCCAGCGGCAGCAGGGCGATGGCCGGCATGGGATTGAACATGGCGGTGAGCGTGGAGAGCAGGTCGGTGCCGATGCGGGTGGAGACCGCGAGCGTGGTGAAGATGGCGGCGAGCGCGATGCCGAGCGCATAGCCCATGATCAGGATGCGCATGCTCACCAGGAGGCGGTCCGGGATGCGCCCGTTGATGATGTTGTCCCACAGGGCCCGCAAGGTCTCGGTGAAGCTCGGGAAGATCAGTGGATTGTCGAGCCAGCGGCCATAGATTTCCCACACGATTGCCAGTGCCACCAACACCAGGGCGCGCCGCACGATGGCGTGGGCGAACATGCGCTGGATGAACGGCAGGGGTGCTTCCACCGCGCCGGTCTTCACCGGCGGCAAGGTGGTGCGGACATATTCGGGCCGGATCACCGGCTCCAGCTTCATCGCAGTCTGCGACATGGGGATCTCCTTGGGATGGGTTCGGCGGCCGCGCCTTCAGTGAGCGGGCTGGGTCTCGTCGAACAGCATGGTGTGAATGCGCCCGCAGAGGGTCTGGAACTCGGCGCCGCCCTGGTGGCTGGCGTCGAAATGGTGGGAGTTCAGCTCCGCCTTCACCTGTCCAGGGTGGGGCGAGAGCACGAGGATGCGGTTGCCGATCAATACCGCCTCCTCGATGGAATGGGTGACGAACACCACCGTGAAGCGAATGTCGTCCCACAGATCGAGCAATTCCTGCTGCATCCTGCGGCGGGTCAGGGCGTCGAGGGCCGCATAGGGCTCGTCCATCAGCAGCATGTCGGGCCGCATGCCCATGGCGCGGGCGATGGCCACGCGCTGCTTCATGCCGCCGGAGAGCATGTGGGGATAGGCATCGACGAACTTGGTGAGGTTCACCTTCTCCAGCACGTCCACGGCACGGTCATCGGCCTCGCCCGCCGACATGCCGTTGGCGCGCAGCGGGAACGCCACGTTCTGCCGCACCGTCTTCCACGGCATGAGCTGGTCGAATTCCTGGAACACCATCATGCGGTCCGGACCGGGGCGCGTGACCTCCTGCCCCTTCAGGCGGATCGCGCCCTGGGTGGGGCGGATGAAGCCGGCGATGGCCTTGAGCAAGGTGGATTTCCCGCAGCCCGACGGCCCGAGCAGCACGAAACGGTCGCCTGGGAAGATCTCGAAGCTCACTTCGGACGTCGCCGTCACCAGATGGTCGCGCGTCTTGTATTGCAGCGTCACGCCGTCCACTTCGAGCAGCGGCTTGACCTTGGCGTCGGGATATTGCGGCGTGGGCATGTGTTTCATCTGGCTCCCCTGAGGGTCGATCTTTTTATTGCTTTTCAATGTCTTGAAGGGCTGCTTGTCTCGGGTCGGCGGCTTGGCGGGCCGGCGCGGATCAGGCTTTGGCTTTGGCGGCGATGAAGCGTTCCACCGCCGTCTTATGATCGTCGGTGGAGGTGATCACCGCATAATGGGAGGAAATCAGATCGAGATTGCTCCGGAGGTCATTGCGCATGCCCTGGTAGACCGCGCGCTTGATCATGCGCAGGGTCAGTTGCGGCGCGCGGGCGATGCGGCGGGCAATCGTCTCCACCTCGCTCACCAGCGTCGCATCGTCGAACACCTTGTTGACGATGCCGATGCGCAGCGCCTCGTCCGCGTCGATGAAATCGCCCGTGAAGAACAATTCCAGTGCCTTCGCCGTGCCGACGAGACGGGGCAGATAATGCGCGCCGCCGGCGCCGGGCACGAGGCCGACCTTCACATAGGTTTCCGCGAAGCGCGCGCTTTTCGCGGCATAGCGCAGGTCGCACATGAGCGCGAGGTCCATGCCCGCGCCGGTGGCCACCCCGTTCACGGCCGCGATCACCGGCTTGTCCAGATCCTCCAGCGTGAGGGGGATGCGCTGGATCTTCTCGAACAATTCGTCCTTGCGCTGCGCCGGGCCCTGCTGGAGCCGGTCGCCCATCTCCACGATGTCGCCGCCGGAGCAAAACGCGCTGCCGGCTCCGGTCACCAGCACCACCTTCACGGCGGGGTCTGTGCGGCAGTGCTGGAGCGCGTCGGTCCAGGCGGCGATCATGTCGAAGGTGAAGGCGTTCATCCGCTCGGGGCGGTTCAGCAGGATGGTGCCGACGCCGTCGCTGACGGTGAATTTGAGATGGTCGCTCACGAGATCCGCTCCAATTCCTGGTCCGTGTCGGCCTGCGTCAGCGCTTGGATTTCTTCCGCCGAGAGCCCGGCCTCGGCGAGGATTTCCGCGCCGTGCTCGCCGAGACGCGGGGCATGGTGGCGGATGCGGAATGGGGCCGCGCTGAACGACACCGGCTGGCGCATGGAGCGATAGGCGCCCTCGCTCGGATGTTCTTCGATGGAGAAGAAGCCCACCTCCTGGAGATAGGAATCCTCCAGCAGATCATCGAGCCCGTTCACAGGCATGCAGGGGATGGAAACCCGGTCGCAGAAAGCTTCCCATTCCGCGGTGGTGAAGCGCACCGCCTCCTGTTCGACCGCCGCATAGAGCACGTCGATATTCTGCACCCGCTCGCCGAGGGTCGCGAAGCGCGGATCGTCCTTGAACTCGGTGCGGCCGGTGAAGTCGAAGAAGTCGCGCCAGTTGCGATCCGAATAGGGCAGGATGCAGGCATAGCCGTCGCGGGTGGCGTAGGGCTTGCGGCGCGGGGAGATCACCCGGTTGAAGCCGGGCGGGCCGAGCGGCGGCTCGAAGGCCGCGCCCACCATGTGCTCCACCAGGTTGAACTCCACCATGGTCTCGAACATGGGCACTTCGATCGCCTGCCCCCCGCCGCCATTCGCGCGCTGGAGCAGGGCGGCCATGATGGACGAGGCGATGGCCTGCCCGGCAATCTTGTCGCACAGCACGGTGGGCAGATAGCCCGGCGTGCCGTGCATCGCCGCCTGGAGGGCCGAGAGGCCGGAGCCGGCCTGGATCAAATCGTCATAGGCCGCCTTGTCCGCATAGCGGCCCTTGGCGCTGAAGCCGTAGGCGCCGCAATAGACGATGTCGGGATTGAGCGCCTTGACCGCCTCATATTCATAGCCGAGGCGGGCGATGGCCTTCGGCCGCATGGAATGGACGAACACGTCCGCCCCCGCGATCAGCCGGCCCAGCGCGCGGCGCGCGTCCGGGCGCTTCAGATCGAGCACGAGCGAGCGCTTGTTGCGGTTCAGATGCAGGAAGTTCCCCGCCATGCCCGGCGTGCGCGAGGGCTTGTAGCTGCGGAAGGTGTCGCCTTCCGGGGATTCCACCTTCACCACATCCGCCCCGAGATCGGCGAGGATATGGGTGGCGAAGGGGCCCATGATGACGTTGGTCAGGTCGATGATGCGCACGCCGGTGAGCGGGCCGCTTTGCTCAAATGAAGACACGACTCTTGCTCTCCTCAATCCTGCGCGCCGGACGGGCGCAGGGCCACCAGCATGGGCCACAGGGCGTCCCCGCCCTGGCCGCACACCGCGCGGCCGATACGTTCCTGCCAATGGGCCTCGCGGCCGAATTCATCGCGCCAGGCCCACAGGCGGCGCGTGAAGAAATGCAGCGGATGTTCATGGGTGAAGCCCATGGCGCCGTGCACCTGGTGGCAGATTTCCGCCACCTTGCCGGCGGCTTCCCCGCACCGCGCCTTCGCCACCGCCACCGCGAATGGAAAGTGCGCCCCGCCCCAAGCCGAGGCCGCCAATTGCGCCGCCGCGCCCGCCGCGGCGCACTGGCCTGCGGCCTCCGCAAGCATGTGCTGCACCGCCTGGAAGCGGCCGATGGGCTTGCCGAACTGCTTGCGCTCGTTGGCATAGGTCAGCGCAAGATCCAGGCAGCGCTCCATGGCGCCGACCATCTGCTGGGCGCGAAGGAAGGCGCCGAACATCATCAGCCCGTCGGCATCTGAAAGGCTTGCGGGCAGGGGGCGGATGTTGCCGGCATCCACCCGCACGCCCGCGAGCGTGAGGCTGTCGCGCGGCTCGTTCGCCACGTTCTGACGGCTGCGAACCGGCCGGTCGGCCTGGGGCAGCAGCACGAGATGGGCGGTGCCGTCGCCGTCATGCGCGGCGAGCAGGATGAAGCTTGCCTGCGCGCCCCAGGGGACGGAGGAAAGCGACCCGTTAAGCACGGCGCCTTCGCCGTCGAATGAAAGCGCAAGGCCTGTGCCGGTGGCGAGCGTGACCATGCCGTCCACCGCCGCGCCGCCCGCAAGGGTCCAGAGCGCTTGGGCCATCAGCGTTTCGGCGAGTGGGGCCGGCAAGGCGTGATAGGCCGAACGGCGGATGATCTGGCCGGCGGTGACGGCGGAAAGGCCCGCGCCGCCCGCCTCTTCCGACACCAGAGCAAGGGTCAGCCCGGCTTCGCTCACCGCATCCCAGGCGGCGAGCGGAAAGGCGCCGTCATCGGCCGCCTTCAGGCAGGCGGGCGTGACGTGGTGGGCCAGCAGGCGGTCCGTCTGCTCCAGCAGGATGGCGGCGAAATCGTCCTCTCCGGACGCGGCGGGGGCGGTGTTGATATCGAGCATGGGGTGTCTCAGCGCAGTCCGAGGCCGCGCGCGGTGACGCTGCGCAGGATTTCCCGCGTGCCGCCGCGCAGCGTGAAGGAGGGGGCTCGCAGCATCACGTCCGCGAGTGTCTCGGCGAACGGGTCGTCCTGCGCATCGAGGCTGGATTCCACCGGCATGAGCCGGCGCGCCACCTCGGGAATGTCGCGCTCGAAGGCGGTGCCGACATCCTTCACCAAAGCGGCTTCCACGTTCGGCATTTCATTGCGGCCGAGCAGGGCCGCGACCGAGGCGGACATGTTCATGAGCGCGGCCATATGGGAGACAAGGCGCCCGGTCTCCACCGCCTGCTGGCGGTCGGGCTCTTGGCCGATGCGGTCCACCAGTTCCACGAGCAGGCGGTAGTCGGACATGAAGCGGTCCGGCCCGGAGCGCTCGAAGGCGAGTTCCTGGGTGACCATATCCCAGCCCTGGCCCTCTTCGCCCACCATGAGCGCGTCGGGCACCACATGGTCGGTAAAGAACACCTCGTTGAATTCGTGATTGCCCGAGAGATCGTAGATCGGGCGCACGACGATGCCGGGGGCGGACATGTCGATGATGAACTGGGTCAGCCCGCCATGGCGGTCGGGGCCGGCATCGCCGGTGCGCACCAGGGCGAGCAGATAATGGGCGCGGTGGGCGTTGGTGGTCCAGATCTTCGAGCCGTTGAGCACGAAGCCGCCCTCGGTGCGGGTGGCGCGGGTGCGCACCGCGGCAAGATCGGAGCCGGAATCCGGCTCGCTCATGCCGATGCCGAAATAGCATTCGCCGGCACAAATGCGCGGCACGATGAGGTTTTTCGCGTATTCCGTGCCGTGGCGCAGGATCTGCGGGGCCGATTGCCGATCCGCGATCCAATGGGCGCCGCAGGGGGCGCCGGCGGCCAGCATCTCCTCGGTGACGACGAAGCGCACCAGGCTGGAGCGCTCCTGCCCGCCATAGGCTTTCGGCAAGGTGACGCCGACAAATCCGGCGGCCGCCGCGCGCTTGGAGAAGGCGGGGTCAAACGTGCTCCAGGAACAGCGGTGCGGAACGAACAGGCCGGCGTCGCGCTCTGCTTGCAGAAAGGCGCGAACATCCTGCCGGATCTGCTCGGCTTCCGCCGGAAGATGATCGAAGCCGAATCGAAAGCTTTGCATATGGGCGGCGCTCCCTGGTCACGCTGCTTTTCCCCGGTGGCTTTGCGGGGCGCGGTGTTGTTGCGGGCAGAAAAGCATCCGCGTGGGGCCGGCCGCAAGCGCATTACACATATATGGAAAAATCATCAGATATGTGATCAATTGACCGGCGCACGTGACGGGAGCGACCATGCGGAAGCCAGCAAAATCAAAGATCTTCGAAGAAGACGAGGGGGTTCGCTCGGTTGCGGCGGTCGGCGACATGGCCGACAGCCCGGTGGTGAAATCCGCCGAACGGGTGCTGCGGATCCTGGAATATTTCGACGAGATCCAGCGCGACGCGCGCGTCACCGAGATCGCGGCGCATCTCCAGTTTCCCCAATCATCCACCTCGGCCCTGCTCAAGAGCTTGGCCCAGCTCGGTTATCTGGATTATGACCGGGTGCGCCGCACCTTCCTGCCCACCGCCCGCGTGGCGCTGCTGGGCACCTGGCTGAACGAGGGGCCGGTGCATAACGGGCGCCTGCTGCGCCTGATGGAGGAGGTCTCGCGCGAGAGCCGCGACACCATCATCCTCGCCGTGCGCAACGGCATCTATTCGCAATATATCCACGTGGTGCAGGCGACGACGCCGATCCGCTATCACGTGCCCCAGGGCTCGCGGCGCCTGCTGGCATGGTCGGGCACGGGCTTTGCCCTGCTGATGCGCGCGCCGGACGAGGAGGTGCGCGCGCTCGTCGCTCGCACCAATGCGGAGGCGCCGAGCGACCGGCCGCGCATTGATTATCGCGCCGCGCTCGGCCATGTGCACGAAGCGCGGCGCGCCGGCTATTTCTTTTCCCGCGCTTTGGTCTCGCCCGGTGCGGGCGCGCTCGCCATGCCGCTGCCCGACGGCATCGAGCGCCGCAACCGCCCCATGGTGATCGCGGTTTCCGGCGTGCTGGAGGATATCGAGCGGCGCGAGCACCGGATTATCGCGCTCCTGCGCGATACCATCGAACGCTATCTGGTCTCGGATTGAGCGCATGAAAAAGGGCGCCCGCGGGCGCCCTTTCCTTCGGTTGCGCCGTTCAATTGCCGGCGCGCGCGGCGATATAGGGGAAGAAGACATCTTGCCATTTCTCCGGCATCTTCTTCATCATCCCCTGCTCCACCATGTATTTCGCATAGGTCAACACGCCCTGCGGCTCGGTCTGGTAGATGATCGAGCCGTCGGTGATGATCTTTTCCGCTTCCGCCTGGGCGAGCTGGACGGTCTCCGATTTCAGGTAGATTTCCGCCGCCTTCTTCGGATCGGCGCGGATCAGCTTGCAGGCTTCGTCCAGTCCCGCGAGCAGCGCCTGGGCCGCCTTGGGATTGGCATCGACGAAGGATTGCATGCCCGCGAGCGTCGCGGCGGTGGCCTCCTTGCCGCCGAAGAGGTCGGCGGAGACCAGGACCTTGTGGATCTTCGGGTCGCGCTCCAGGATCTGGGAGAAAGGCGGGGTGGCGAAATAGCCGCCGATCGCCTGCCCGGCGAGCAGCGCCGCCGTCGCGTCGGGATGCGGCAGGCTCGCCATGAGCGCGTCCGCTTTGCTCTTGTCACCCAGGTCGCGTTGGGCGGCGACGCGCAGCAGAATCGCCTGGGGCGAGTTGAAGGCCGGCACCGCGATCTTCGCGTCCGGCGTGAAATCCTTGAAGGACTTGATCTCGGGCCGGTTGGTGAACAGCGTGTAGGTGACCACGGAGAGGCCGCCGAGGCTCTTCACCTGCTGGCGCCCGCGCGTCTTATCCCATGCGATCAGCGCACCGGCGATGCCGAACGCGCCGAAATCCACGCTGTTGGAAAACAAGGCATCATTCATGGCGGCGGAGCCGGAGAAGCGGTTCAGCGTCACCTCAAGGCCGGGCAATCCCAGCGCTTTGGCCTGTTTGTCGAACAATTTTTCCTGCGTCGCCACCACGATCGGCAGATAGACGAGGCCATATTGCAGCCCGATCCGCACCGTGGAGGTTTCCGCGCGCGGCGCGGCTGAAAAGGCGATGCAAAAAGCCGCGACAAGACAGGCAACAGCCCTTTTTGGGGCGTTCGTAATCATTTTCTCTCCCTTGAAGTTCCGGCGCGCGGGCGTGGCGGATACTTTCCGCTTCTTCATGCCGGCCCGGGCGGACGATGGTGGCGCAGATACCGGGCGGATCAAATCATCCGCCGCGCGGGTCGCGCAACGCGCATTGCGTGCTTGGAAGAGAATATCATGGATGTGTTGAACCGTTGCGATGCGGTACGGCCTCGGCTCACGCCCGGCGCGCCGTTCGCATCCGGCCCGGTCCCGTGCCCGCACCGCCGGCGGCGGCGCGGACAGGGGCGCCAAAGCCCTATGGCTGCGCCGCGCCCGGCCGTGCGGTGTCGGTGAGGCGCGCCAGCTGCGCTTCCAGTTCGGCAATGCGCCGGTCGCGCACCTCCAGCGCCGCCGCGACATCGGCGGCCTCGAAGCGCTGGGGAATATGCTGCGGGCAGTTCGCGTCCCAGGCCGTGAGGGTGAACACCACCGCCTGCTCCGGCACGCCCTTGTAGCCCTCGACGCGCAAAGCCTCCAGCAAGGCGAGATCATCCTCCACCGCCCGTGCCGTGCCCCACATCTTGATGCGCCGGCGGTTCACATAATCCATCAGGAAGATGTGCGCTGCCGGGTTTTCGCTGAGGTTTCCGAGCGTGATGTATTGCCGGTTGCCCTTGAAATCGGCGAACGCGATCGTGTGCGCATCCAGCACCCGCAAAAAGCCCGGCGGGCCGCCCCGGTGCTGAATATAGGGCTGGCCGGCGGCGCTGGCGGTGGCGAGGTAAAAGCTCGTCTGCGCCGCAAGGAAGGCGGCGAGATCGGGGGTGATCTCGTCGCGCCAGCCGCCGGTCTCCTCCATGCGGCGATACCCGGCGCGCGAGCCCTTGCGGGCCTGGATCGCCTTGACCGCCGGGGAAAAGGCGATGTCGCTCGGAACGGATAAGGGTGAGGTCATCGGTACCTCCTGTGCGCGATCTTGGTCCCCCGTCCCGCCGGCCGGTGGTCTGGACGGCGGGACGTGCGGAGCGGCTCAGGCCGCCTTGCGCGTGGTGACGATCGGGAAGTCGATTTCGGTCTTGGCGACTTCGTTGATGTAATTGGTCCAGGTGTTGAGGGCGACGTGAAGCACGATCTCGATCACCTGGCCGTCGTCATAGCCGGCCGCCTTCACCGCCCCGACTTCGCTGGCATCCACGTGGCCGCGCTGGCGCGCCACGCTGGCGGCGAAGCGGACCGCCGCATCGGCTTTGGGATCGGTCGAGGTGCCGTCGCGGTTGGCGGCGATTTCGGCCGCTTCGAGCTTGGCGAGCGCGTGGCCGAGATAGGTGTGGGCCGAGAGGCAATAATCGCAGCCGTTGATCTCGGCGATGGCGATCGCGATGCGCTCGCGCGTCGCCGCCGGCAGGCGGCCCTTGCCGAGCGCGGTATTGAGCCCGAGGTAACCTTCCAGCGCGGCCGGGCTGTTGGACACGAGGCGGAACAGATTCGGCACGCTGCCGAGCTGGGCCTTCACGGCATTCAGCAGCGGCTGGGCGGCGGCGGGCGCGTCCTCGATGGTGGCCGGGATCGGGAGACGGGGAGCGGAAACGTGAGACATGGGATCATCCTCCTGTGGGGGGCGCCGGTCGCCGGCATCCATGGGTCGAAGATGATCCTGCCTGAATGAAACGATAATCCCCCGGATCTGCAATTTATTATTCCGATCAGCGGAATGATGGGTCATTGCTCTCAGGCGCCCATTGGGCCGCCCGGCGCCTCAGAGCCTTTCGCAGGAAGTCGATGAACACCCGCACCTTCGGGGCGAGATGCGGGGTGGGCGGATAGAGCGCGCTGATGTCGGCGCCCGGTGCCTCATGGTCGGTGAGAATGGCCTTGAGCGCCCCGCTCGCAAGCGCGTCGCCGACCATCCAGACCGGCACCATCGCAATGCCCATGCCGCACAGCGCGGCGGCGCGGACGGCCTCCGAGCTATTGGTCGAAAAGCTGCCGTTGACGCGCACCGAGACCGGCCCGGTGGGACCGGTGAAGGGCCATTCGTTTCCGGTGGAGAGATAGCGATAGACGATGCAATCATGGGTGTGCAGGGCGTCGAGCGTGCGCGGTTCCCCGCGCGCGGCGAGATAGGCAGGGCTCGCGACCAGCACGCGCCGGCTCTCGCCCAGATGCCGCACGATCAAATTCATGTCGGACAGGCGGCCGATGCGGATCGCCACGTCCACCCGTTCCTCGATCAGGTCCACGAACCTGTCGTTGAGCGAAAGGTCCACCGCAAGGTCGGGATATTGGCGGAGGAAATCCGGCAATTCGGGCATGATGTGCAAGCGCCCGAATGCCATCGGCGCGCCAACCCGCAAGGTGCCCACCGCCGCGCCCTGGAGCTGGGAGACGCTGGATTCGGCCTCCGCCAGATCCGCCAGCAGCCGTTTGGCATGATCGTAGAAGCGCGCCCCGGCCTCGGTGAGGCTGAGCTTGCGCGTGGTGCGCTGGAGCAGTCGGGCGCCCAGGTGGCGCTCGAGTTCCACGATCTGCTTGCTCGCCGTGGGCTGGGAAATGCCGGCCGCGCGGGAAGCGGCTGAAAAGCTGCCGGTTTCAACCACCCGCACAAACAGGCTGAGGGAGGCAAAGCGATCCACCGGCGCACCATTCATTCCTCTGAAGAATGAATCATATGCGATGAAGCGGGATTTTGAAAAGCGAAGGATGAGATCAAATGGGAGCGGACTGCTCCTGAAGGAAAACGCCCATGTCCTTGCACCTGCAACCGGAGGCTTGGCGCTCCCGCCTCGCAATCCAGGCGCCGGCCCTGCCGGTCCAAAAATGGGAGGTGGTCGCGTGAGCCTGCTCCAGGATCTTGCGGCCCGCCGGGCCGCCTTCGAGCGCGAAGCCCCCCGCGAGCGCGTCTCCCTCTATGAGGGGGCGATCGAGGATCTGCGCCGCTCCGGCCTGCTCGACGTGGCGCTGAGCGCCGGCCAGACCGCACCGGACTTCACCTTGCCGGATGCGCAAGGGGACAATGTCCACTTCTTTGACCTTCTCGCGAAGGGGCCGGTCGTCGTCACCTTCTATCGCGGCGGCTGGTGCCCGTACTGCAATCTTCAGCTGCGTGCCTATCAGCAGGCGCTGCCGGCCATCCGCGCGCTCGGCGGGGAATTGCTCGCCATATCGCCGCAATTGCCGGACCGCTCGAAGGAGACGGTCGACGCCGGCAATCTCGCGTTCCCGGTTCTGAGCGATGTGGGGAACGTGGTCGCCGCCGACTATGGCCTGGTGTTTGAGCTGCCGCCGCAATTGAGCGAGGCCTATGCTCGCAACGGCATCGAGCTGCCGCAGATCAATGGCGAGACCCGCTGGCGCCTGCCCGTTCCCGGCACCTTCGTAATCGCGCCCGACGGGCGGGTACTGATGTCCTACGTGGATGCCGACTATCGCAATCGCCTCGACCCCGAGGAAATCGTGACCGTGCTGAAGGATCTCAGCGACGAGCGGGAGGCGCCGGCTGCCGGCGCGCAGGGAGAGAGCGCATGATCGACCTGTTCTACTGGCCCACGCCCAACGGCCACAAGGTGACGATGCTGCTGGAGGAATTGGGCCTCGACTATGTGATCCATCCCATCGACATCAGTGCCGGCGATCAATTCAAGCCGGATTTTCTGGCCATCTCCCCAAACAACCGCATGCCGGCGATCACCGATCCCGATCCCGCCGACGGCGGGGCACCCGTGAGCGTGTTCGAATCCGGTGCCATCCTGGTCTATCTCGCCGAGAAGGCCGGGCGCTTCCTGCCCTCGGATGTGCGCGGGCGCAAGGAGGTGCTGGAATGGCTGTTCTGGCAGGTGGGCGGGCTCGGCCCCATGGCGGGGCAGAACCACCATTTCGTGCAATATGCACCGGAGCGCATCCCCTATGCCATGGAGCGCTACGTGAAGGAAACCAACCGGCTTTATGGCGTGCTGGATAGGCGCCTCGCGCTCGTGCCGTTCGTTGCCGGGGCGGATTATTCCATAGCAGACATGGCGATCTATCCCTGGGTGGTGCCCTGGCGCCGCCAGCAGCAGGATCTTGATGCTTTTCCCCATCTGAAGCGCTGGTTCGCCGAGGTCGCGGCGCGTCCGGCGACGGTGGCGGCCTACGCGAAGGGCGCGCCGTACCAGAGCCGCCCGGCCGTGACCGAGGCCGGCAAGAGCATCCTGTTCGGGCAGACCGCCGCCAGCATCGCCCCGCAAGCGGCGACCACGCTTAAGGAGAAGAACAATGAAGCTTGAGGAAAAGACAGTCCTGCTCACCGGCGCGGGCAGCGGCATTGGCCGTGCGGCCGCGCTCGCTTTTGCCCGCAAGGGCGCGCGCCTGTTGCTTGCCGGGCGGCGCCTCGCACCGCTTGAGGAGACCGCCGCCCTGGTGCGGACGGCCGGCGGCTCGGCGCAGGTTCAGGTCTGCGACGTCACCGTCGCCGCCGACCGGGCCGCCTTGATCGCCGCCGCGTCCGGAGCGTTCGGCGGGCGGCTCGATATTCTCGTGAACAATGCCGGCAATGTGCGTGCCGGGCGCCTGGAGCAGATCCCGGAAGCGGAGATCGAGGCCATGATCTCCCTCAATCTTCTCGCGCCGATCCTGCTGTCGCGCGCCGCGCTGCCTTTGTTGCGGGCGAGCGGGGACGCGGCCATCGTCAATGTCTCTTCCGGCTTCGGGCTGGTGGGCGGGCCGTTCTATGGCACCTATGCCGCCGCCAAGGCGGGGCTCGGCCGGTTCGGCGAGGCGCTGCGCCGCGAACTGCTGGGCGAGGGGGTGCATGTGATGACGCTTTATCCCACCGCTACCGATACCCCGATGCTGGCCACCAACAAGGCCGGCCCGGATCTCGGCTTCGTGCGCGAAACCCCTGAGGCGGTGGCCGACGGGCTGATCGAGGGGCTGGAAAACAACGCCCGCGAGGTGATCCGCGGTGGCGCGGCGCGCCTCGCCATGATGACGAAGAACCGCGAGGAGCCGGAAGCGGTCGACGCGCGTTTCCGCACCATCAAGGCGGATCTGGAAGCTGCCGTCTCCACCCATCGCGCCTTCTGAAGGTGTATGCGTTTTCCGTTTCCTCCCCGCCCACGGAGCCCTGATGATCAAGTTCTATTTCCATCCCTCGCCCAACCCCTACAAGGTGGGGCTGTTTCTGGAGGAAGCCGGGCTCGCCTATGAGGTGATCCCGGTGGACACCCGAAAGGGCGAACAGCACCTGCCGGCGTTCCGCGCCATCAATCCCAACGCCAAGCTGCCGGCGATCGTCGACACCGACGGCGTGGGCGGGCCGACGGCGGTGTTCGATTCCAACGCGATCCTGCTGTATCTCGCGCAGAAGATCGACCGCTTCCTCGGCCGCCCGGAAGACCGTGGCGACCTGTTGTCCTGGCTCATGTTCATAGCCACCGGGGTCGGTCCCTATTCGGGCCAGTCGGTGCATTTCCAGCGCGCAGCCCCGGAAAAGCTACCGTACGCGATCAACCGCTATCGCCGCGAAGTGGAGCGCCATTACAGCCTGCTGGACGAGCGCCTGGCCTCCGGCCGGACGTTTCTCGTCGGCGAGGATCTCACCATCGTGGATATGTCGGCCTGGGGCTGGCTGATCCGGGCCTCGTTCGCGCTGGGCGTGGACGAAGATCCGCTCGGTGCCTTCCCCCATCTCAAGCGCTGGTTCGAGATGGTGGACGCCCGTCCGGCGGCCGCGCGGGCCCGCGCGGTGGGCAGCACCTTGACCTTCAAGCAGGAGATGGACGAGGTCGCCCTGCGCGCCCTGTATCCGCAGAATTATCCGGCTACCCCCGCCTGAGTGACTGCGGCGCTTAAGACCGCGGCGGAGGGATCAGGCATCTTTCCGCCGCGCAGAGACCAGGTCCCCGGGGGGCGGGCCGTCATGTCCGCTCCCCTTTGCACGGCTTCGCCTCCGACACGATGGCGTGAGGGGGTAACGATGGCCGCCGCCGCGACGAAAACCTCTCGGACGTCCATTCTCCGCCGACGGCGGAGTCGCTCCGCAGAGGGTGCCCCGTGAAGCCGATTTTTCTCTTCTCCGCCGCGCTCGCGCTCGCGACGGCGGCCGCGCCGATTGCCGCGCGTGCCGCGGAACAGCCGGTGGTCGTCGAGCTGTTCACCAGCCAGGGCTGCTCTTCCTGTCCGCCCGCCAATGCCAATCTGATTGAGCTGACCCGCCGGCCGGATGTCCTCGCGCTGAGTTTCAGCGTGACCTATTGGGATTATCTCGGCTGGAAGGATGTGTTCGGCAAACCCCAATTCACCCGTCGCCAGGAAATCTATGAGCCGAAGCTCGGCCAGGCGGGTCCGTTCACGCCGCAGATGGTGATCAACGGACAGGCGAGTACGGTGGGCTATGACCTCGCGGAGGTGGAGTCCCTGATTGCCCGCAGCCGGCGGCCGGCCGGCGCGCCCGCGCTGAATTTGCGCGGTGGACGCGCCGTGATCGGCGCGGGGACGGCGCGCGGCGAAGGGGCGGATGTCTGGCTGGTGCTCTATGATCCGCTCACGCGCGAGGTGCCGGTGCGGCGCGGCGAGAATGGCGGGCACACGCTCGCCCATGCCCATGTGGTTCAGGACTTGGTGCGCCTCGGCGATTGGGAGGGCCGCGCGGCGAGTTTTCCGCTGCCGGAGCCGTCGGCGGGTCTGAAATCCGCCGTGCTGGTTCAGGAGCGCAATGGCGGCCCGATCCTCGCCGCCGCGACGGATGAGCGAACGGAAAAATGACCGTCCGCTTGTCGCCCTGAGCGCGCTTGAGCAAAGCCCCCGGCATCGCCCGCGCTGCCGGGATCGCTTCAGCGGGCGAGCTTTTCCAGCGCCTCCGCCGCCAAGCGGCGGGTGAGTTCGCCTGCCGGCAGGTGCCGGGCGAGGCGCGCGGCCTGGCCGGACCACAGATTGGAGAATGCGTTAGACCCTTCCGCCTCGGCCCCCGCGCGCAGCGGCGCCAGCGCGCCGCTGGCCAGCGGGAAGCTCGGCGCATCCGGGCTGAGCGGGCCGATTTCCTGCATGACCCGGTTCATGACGCCGCGCGCGGGCCGGCCGGTGAACAGATTGGTCAACGCGGTGCTCTGATCGTCGGCGACGGCGAGTGCCGCCCGATGCACCGGCAGCACGTTCGCCTCGGGGCTGAACAGATAGGCGGTGCCGATCTGAACCGCCGCCGCGCCCAGCGCCAGCGCCGCCACGATGCCACGCGCATCGGCGATGCCGCCGGCGGCGATGACAGGCACGGAAACCGCATCCGCCACCTGTGGCACCAAAGCGAAGGTGCCGGACTGGCGGTTCAGGTCGTCACTGAGAAAATGCCCGCGATGGCCGCCGGCCTCCAGACCCATGGCGATGATGGCATCGCAGCCGTGCTGTTCCAGCCAGACCGCCTCGGCGACGCAGGTGGCGGAGGAAATGACCTTGGCTCCCGTGGCCTTCACGCGCGCCAGCAGATCGGCTTCGGGCAGGCCGAAATGGAAGCTCACCACCTTCGGCCGCTCGGCCTCGACGATGGTGCAGAAGGCGTCATCGAACGGCGCGCGGCCACCGGCCGGGATCGGCGCCTCGGGATCGAGCCCCCGTTCCAGATAATAAGGCGCAAGGCGCGCCCGCCAGCGCAGGGCCCGTTGGGGGTCCGGCTGGGGTGGCGTGTGGCAGAAGAAGTTCAGGTTGAGCGGGCGCCCGGCAAGGGCGGGCCGCACCGCGTCGAGATTGGCGCGCAACTGCTCCGGGGTGAGGAGCGCGCAGGGCAAAGCGGCGAGCCCGCCTGCGGTGCCCACCGCGACGGCCAGTTCGGGAGATCCGGGGCCGGCCATGGGCGCGAGCAGAATGGGAACGTCGATGCCGAAAAGCGCGAGGATGCGACGGTCGGGCCATTGGGTCATGGCATTTGCCTCTCGGGGCGGACGGAGCGGCGGGATGGCGCCGGGTCCGCGATCAGATAGGGGTATCCGGTTGACGCGACATTCTTCAAATGAGAATATAACTCGTAAATCATTCTCAAAAACAGATCAAGCGGGCGGCGGGCGTGGATTTCTCGACCCTTGAAATTTTCCTGGCTGTGGCGGAAACGCGCAGCGTGACCCGGGCGGCGGAGCAACTCGGCCGCGTGCCTTCCAACGTGACGACACGTTTGCGGCAGTTGGAGGAGGATCTTGGCGCGGCCTTGTTCCTGCGCGAAGGCAAGCGCATGGACCTGACCGCCGAAGGGCGGACCTATCTGGATTTCGCGCGGCGCATCCTTTCCCTCGGCGCCGAGGCGCGGGGTGCCCTGAACCCCAGCCTTCCGACGGGCCGGCTTCGGATCGGCGCCATGGAGAGCACGGCCGCGAGCCGCCTGCCGGCCCCGCTCGCCGCTTTCCACAGCGCCTGGCCGGAGGTGGATCTCGACCTGAAGACCGGCACCAGCCGTGCCCTCGTGGCGGATGTGCTCGGCCACGCGCTGGAGTGCGCCCTGGTGGCCAGCCTGCCCGGGGAGGAGGGATACGACCCATGCCTCGTCCCGGAACTGGAGAGCCATGCGGTGTTTGAGGAAGAGCTGATGCTGGTGCTTCCGGCCCGCCATCCGCCGGTTCGCACGGCCGACGACCTGGAGGTGAAACGGCTCGCGGCGCTGGAGGCGGGCTGCACCTATCGTCGGATCGTCGAGACTTGGGTCACCCGTTCCGGGCTGGGCGAGCGGGAATTGCGGCCGCTGGAGCTGCGCTCCTATCACGCGATCCTCGCCTGCATCGCGGCGGGGGGATGTCTCGGCGTGGTGCCGCGGTCCGTGCTCGCGCTTCAACCCGCGATGGCGAGCATCAGCTGCCAGCCCTTGGCGACGGTTCCAACTCTCCTGATCCGCCGACGCGGCTTTCGCTCGGCCGCGTGCGACGCGTTCCTTGCGACGCTCCGCGCTCATTCCACGCATTCTCACACATAATATCCATCATCGAGCCCCCCGCGCCCCGCCGTCCCACCCACCAGAGGTGGGGCTTGCCGCAATGGCGGCTGAAGGGCGTGGTGGCCATTTCGGAAATCCACGCGCCGCGCCTTGGCGGGATGCGTGCGCGTTATTTTCCGTCGGTGGACAGGCCGAGCGTCTGCGCCATGCGCACCAGGTCGGCGAGCGATTTCGCTTCCATCTTCCGCATCACGTGGCCCCGGTGGATCTTCACGGTGATCTCGCTGAGGCCGACTTCGGCGGCGACCTGCTTGTTCATGAGGCCGGAGGTGACGAGGGCCATGATCTGCTTCTCGCGCGCGGTGAGCGTCGCATAGGATTGCTCGACCGCCGAGACCGCCTTGTGCGCCTCGCGCCGGGCGCGGTCGGCATCAATAGCGGTGGTCACCGCGTCGAGCATATCCTGGTCGCGGAAGGGCTTTGTGAGGAAGTCCACGGCGCCCGCCTTCATCGCGCGGACCGACATGGGAATGTCGCCGTGGCCGGTCATGAAGATGATGGGCATGTCGGTCGCGGATTTCGCCAGCTGCGCCTGGAAATCGAGCCCGCTGACACCCGGCAGGCGGATATCCAGCACCAGGCAGCGCGGCACATCGGGAAGCTTTGCCGCGAGCAACTCCGCCGCGGAGCCGAACAGTTCCACCCGCAGCCCGACCGAGCGGAACAGGCTGGAAAGGGCGCTCCGCAGGTCGGCATCGTCGTCGATCACGATGACCAGGGGCTCGCTGGACGGCGCGGATGCGCTTGAGGCCGGGCGAATGCTCACGAGCAGGTTTCCTCATGCATGGGCAGCGTGACGCTGAAACACATGCCACCGCCCTCGGTGAGGGTGGCGGCGACAACACCGTTATGCGCTTCGATGATCGAGCGCGAGATGGACAGGCCCATGCCCATGCCATCGCTTTTGGTGCTGTAGAACGCATTGAACAGCAATGGAATATTTTGCGGCTCCACGCCCGGGCCGGTATCCGTGACGCTAATCTGCACCGCGTTGGCGGATGGATCGTCGCGCCTGCGCGTCTCCACCCGCAGGCGTCGGCGCGCGGCCGGAACCGCCTCCATGGCCTGGATCGCGTTGAGCGCGAGATTGATGACCACCTGCTGCAATTGCACCCGGTCTCCGAGAACGCGGGGCACGCTCCGGTCCAGGCAAAGGTCGAGCGCCACGCGGTGGTTCGAGAGCTCACGCTCCACCAGCAGCAGCGCGTCGTTCATCGCCTCGTTGACGTCCACCGGCACGCGGTCCGCTTCCCCGCGGCGCGCGAGCGCGCGCAGCCGGGCGACCACGTCGCTGGCGCGCCGGCCGTTGCGGATCATCTGCTCCACGGCGGACTTGGCCTCCCCGAGGTCGGGGATCGCCCGGCCGAGCCAGCGCAGGCACGCTTCGCCATTGGTTACCACCGCCGCCAGCGGCTGGTTGATCTCGTGGGCGATGGATGCGGTCAGCTCGCCCATGGTGGTGATGCGGGTGACGTGGGCCAGCTCCGCCTGGGATTGGTGAAGTGCGTCCTCGGCGTGTTTGCGCTCGGTGATGTCGCTGTTTGTTTCCATGGCCGCCAGGGGCCGCCCGCGCTCATCGCGCTGGAGTGACCAGCGGCTCATGACCACGACGGATGCGCCCTCGCGGGTGGTGTGGACGAGTTCGCCTTCCCACCGGCCCGTGCGCTGGAACTGCTCGAAGATGTCCTGCTGCGGCTCTGGAAACACCGTGTGCAGCAGCGTGCTGGCGCGCTGGCCGACCGCTTGCGCGCGGGTCCAGCCGTACAGCTCCTCCGCGCCGTGATTCCAATAGGTGATGATATCATCGACGGTGCGGACGAAGATCGCGTCGTGGGTCAGGTCCAGCAGGTCGGCCTGCTCGCGCAAAGCGCGCGTCGCGTGCTGGTTCTTCAGCGAGAGCAGGGTCGTGACGGTGATCGCGGCAACGCTGACCACCCCCCGCATGGTGGAGGAGATATTGTAGTTCTCGCTGTGCATGATGGTGAAGCTCAGCACCGTGAGGCCGATGCAGGCCGCGCCCGCCAGCAGCAGGCCGCGCCGCTCCAGGTAAGTGGCCGAGAACAGCACCACGATCACGTAAAGCACAGCGATCGCCATATCGAGCGGCGAGATCGTATCGACGATGAAGATCGCCGTCGCGAGCGCCGTCGCCATCGCCATCATGAACCATTTTCTTGGCTGCGGCTGTGCCTCCACCTCGTCCAAGACGGCCCCCTGCGTTTGATGTTCGGAAAGACCGGGACAGGATGCACCCTGTCCCGGTCTTGCACGTCTGCTTTGCCTTAAGGACGACTTAGCATCAATACTGGTCAGCGTCCTGCGCCGGGCCCCAATGGGGGTCGTGATCCTGCGCGGTACCGCGCTGGAGCGAATAAGAGTCCGTGCTGTAGCCGGCGGTCGCGCCCTGCGAGGCGTCCTGCTGGGGTTCGGCAACCTGGCGCTCGTGCGCTGCGGCCGCCGCGGCGTAGGAGGCCGGCTGGGCGGAAGCAATGCCGGTCGCGCCGAGCAGGCCGATCAGGGCGGCGGAAAGGGTCTTGGTCAAGGTGTTCATCGACGTATGTCCGATGTGGGTTGCGATGGACGTAAGATGCCGCCGTCGGATCGCCTTCGATACTATTCGCCCGTTGCTTTGGATTATGCCTTGGAGGGCGGGGGGCATACGTTGGTATGTTTTTCGACTCTGCGGATTTGCGGCGCGCACATGAAATCGGCGCCTGTGAGGCGCCGCGACATGGAAAGAATTGGGCAAAGGGCAGGGGACGCTTTGGCGCGGCATGGAAAGCCACGCCATCGTCCCGATGGTGTCCCATCACGCCATCGCCAGCGCCTGGTCAATGCAGGCGATCATCGCGGTGCCATCGAACGGCTTGCTCAGGAAGCCGATCGCCCCCGCCGCCATCGCCTGTTTGCGAATGCGGTCCTCGGGAAAGGCGGTGACGAAGATCATCGGCACGCGATTGCCCTGCCGGCGCAGATGCGATTGCAGCTCCACGCCGGACATGCCGGGCATCTGCACATCGGTGATGATGCAGTTGGTGTCCCGCGCCCGCTCGGAGTTCAAAAACGCGTCCGCCGATGCGAAGGTGCTGGTGCGCAGGCCGAGCGATCGCACGAGATTTTCTATGGCGGTTCGCACCGCGTCATCGTCATCGACGATGGTAATCATTGGGTTGGTTGGCACACGATTAATCCTTTCGCCAGAATCGTCCGGCCGCGACCAGACGCCTCACCCCGAAAGCAACATGGCGTGGAATAAATCAGAATTGAATCATACGCTGGTTTGCTTTTGTCTGATGTCCATACGGAACATGATGACCTAGCGGAAGAAGCATAAGAGCGCGCGCGACAGGGCTTTCCCATGGGTCGTCTCGTCTCCACTTCCCGGCAGAGGTGAACGCCGAGCGTGCGACACCGCACGGCGAGCCAGAGGCGCGCGCAGCTGATCCCGGCGAGGACCTATACGAAGGTTTCTGCGCATACAAACCACAAGACATGAGAAGAAACCTAGGTGCAATTCATCCAGGGTTTGGCGAACGATATTGTGCTTTCACTCAAACAGGAGTGACCACAATGAACACCTTCACCAAGACCCTTACCATTGCTTCGACCCTGGTCGTCATGGCCGCCTCCACTGCTTTCGCCGACCCGTACATCGGCCCCGAGAACGAGCAGCAATATGCCGTGTCGCGCCAGGAGAGCCTGCTGCCGATGCCGGCTGAACACCACAAGGCCGTGCACGCCGCTCAGGCCGAAGCGCCCAATGCCGTCGCCTTCAACGCGCAGTCGGGCCCGGCTTTCGATCCGGCCGTGAATTGAACGGGCTCAGCCACCGCATCGTTCCGATGAAGGTCACGATCCCAACCGGCCTTCTGGCCCTCCTCATCCTCGGCGCGCTCCCGCAGATGGCGCGCGCCGACATCATGGGGACGCGGCAAGAGGCGGTTCAGTGGCACGAGCGCGGCGCCGGGTGCGATCCCGGCATCGCCGGACTTTCGGATATCGTCATGCCCGGGGATCTGATCTCCGGGCCGGTCGATTCCCCTGCTGCGGACCGCGCCAGGTCCGCTGCCACCTGCACGGCGTTGAGCGCTGACGCATTTCCCTGACGAGACGGGCGCGCCTCAGGCCGCCCGCTTCTCGCGCGCCCGCTTCATCCTTCTCAGAGCTTCACGGCCGCCTCGCGGGCCCAAAGCCGCAAGGTGCGGCAGCTTTCGATAAACTTCGCCATGGCCCCCGACCCATCCAGGTCGATCAGCCCCTCGTCGGCATCCGGCGCGACGCCGGCTTTGGCGAGGAGCGGCATTGCCGCCGAGGTGAAGCCGATGAACTTGCAATGGGCGAAGGCATCCGCCACGAAATCGCGTGCCGCCGCCTCGCCTGCGAGACGTTCGGCGCCTTCTTCCGAAAGCAAGAGAACCACGGCATCGAAAAGCACGGACGGCCCGCCGTCGATCATGTGCTTTGCCGGAAGTGCGGTTCCATCGGCGGCCTCCACGCCGCCCACCTTCGGCGCGACCACTTCCAGGGTGGCCCCCTCCTTCTCCAACGCGGCTTTCAACTTCTTCAGCATCTTGCCGTCGCAGCCATTGCTGACCAGCACGCCGACCTTGCGGCCGGCAAAGCTCGGCGGGCCGTTCTGGATGATGCTGAGGGCGGGCGAGGCCGGAAGGTCATCGCGCGGGGTGATCGCCGCGTCCGCCGGCTCGGGCAGTTCCTTCATGCCCAGCTTGTCGGCGACTGTGGCGCCCAGCGCCTCGTCAATATTGAGCAGATGGGCCACCATGCGCTCGCGGATAAGCGGGTTGTCGCATTTGCTGAGCTCGAAGGTCAGCGCCATGGCGATATGCTTCTGCTCGATGGCCGTCTGGCTGTTGAAGAACTGCCGCGCTTGGCTGTAATGGTCGGCAAAGCTTTCCGGCCGCAGGCGGACCTTCGGCGCGTCGATCTCCTCGCGGAACGAGCGGAACCCGCGCGTGGGATTTTCCCGTGGCCCGGCCCCCCAAGAGTTCGGCTGGTAATTCGCCCGGCCGACCGGGTTGCGCATCGCCATGTGTCCGTCCTGCTGGAAGTGCGCGAACGGGCATTTCGGCGCATTGACCGGGATGTGCGTGAAGTTCGGACTGCCGAGCCGCTTCAGCTGGGTGTCGAGATAGGAGAAGTTGCGGCCCTGAAGCAGGGGATCGTTGGAAAAATCGATGCCGGGGGGCACGTTCTGCGTCATGAACGCGACCTGCTCGGTCTCTGCGAAGAAATTGTCCGGCATGCGGTCAAGCACCAGCCGGCCGACCGGAATGGGCTTCAGTATTTCCTCGGGAATGAGCTTGGTCGGGTCCAGCACGTCGAAGTCGAAGCTGTCGGCGAATGCCTGGTCGAACAATTGGACGCACAATTCCCATTCCGGGAAATTGCCCGATTGGATCGCATCCCAAAGGTCGCGGCGATGGAAATCCGGGTCCGCGCCGTTGATTTTGACCGCTTCGTTCCACACCACGGATTGCAGGCCGAGCTTCGGCTTCCAGATGAATTTGACGAAGGTGAATTCGTCTTGCGCATTCAGGAAGCGGAAGGTGTGGACGCCGAACCCCTCCATGAAGCGGAAGGAGCGCGGGATCGCGCGGTCCGACATGACCCACATGATCATGTGCATGGATTCTGGGGTCAACGAGATGAAGTCCCAGAAATTGTCATGGGCCGACTGGGCCTGAGGGAAGGCGCGATCCGGCTCGGCTTTCACCGAATGGATCAGGTCCGGAAACTTGATCGCATCCTGGATGAAGAACACCGGAATATTATTGCCGACGAGATCCCAATTGCCCTCCTGTGTATAGATCTTCACCGCAAAGCCGCGCACGTCGCGCGCGAGATCGGAGGAGCCCTTGGAGCCGGCGACGGTGGAAAACCGCACGAACGCCGGCGTCTTTTCGCCCGGGCGCTGGAACAGGTCGGCGCGGGTGTATTGGGCCAGGGATTCGTAGGTCTCGAAATAGCCGTGTGCGCCATACCCGCGCGCATGCACCACCCGCTCGGGAATCCGCTCGTGATCGAAATGGAAGATTTTCTCCCGGAAATGGAAGTCTTCGATCAGACTTGGGCCGCGCGCGCCGGCCTTCAGTGTGTTCTGATCATCGGCGACCGGGCCGCCTTGCGCGGTCGTGAGCGTCGGCGTATCGCCTTCCGCGATCTGGTGCAATTCTCCCCCATTGCCGCGCAGCAAGGTTTGGTCGTGGATTGCTGCGGCAACCCGCTCGTCGGAGGCTGCTTTCGTCGTTTTCCTGGCCATCTGGCGTGCTCCATCAAGCGTGGCTAAATCTTGTAAGCGTGTCTGGGGTCAGCGGGCCGGTGCTGCCCCGCCGATCAAGGTGACCGGACGATATGTGCGGCAACGCGCGGCAATACGTGGCGCCGCGCATCGCAGCGACGTTTTCCGTGATGACTCAAGTAACGATGTGAGAGTTGATCTGTTCCGATATTCAAACTTGGCAATAGAAATTTCGCCATTTTTAAATATTCATCGAGGCGACAAGACATTCGTGGAATTAGGGCTGCTGCCGCAGCCACTGGAATGAGGAGGCGCAAGGCCGTCCCATCAACGCCGGGGTCCTTTCCGGGTCCCGCTGCCTCGTTCGATGGTGAACAAAAGCGAGGCGGGCATTACGTTGGGGCGCCCAATTGCCGTGGTGCGAGGCTGAGCTTCGCATGGAGGCGCGGCCGCGAGAAATTCCGGCGGATCAGGAACCCCTCGCTCCGCCAGCGCGTTGCCTTCTCACGACGGACGTGCGGATCCCCCATCGCACCAGGACGCCGTAATAGCCCCATGTTCAAAGTCAGGAGACTCACCATGGACGCACAGGCACACATCTGGGAAACCCCCGTTCTGCTCGAAACCTCGGTTGGAATGGAAGTCACGAGCTACGAATCCGCCGAGATCGACCGCGACGAATAAGGTCGCACCGGGTGCGGATCCGGCTCTTGGGCACGGCCGCGGGCGGCGGCGTGCCGCAGTGGAATTGCCGCTGCGACGTGTGCGCCCGCGCCCGTGCCGGAGATGAGAGGGTCAGGGTCCGCACACAGTGCGGCTTTGCCGTAAGTGCAGATGGTGCGCGCTGGCTGCTGGTGAATGCCTCGCCGGACTTACGCCAGCAGATGCTCTCAACGCCCGATCTGGCGCCGCAGGGCGAAGGGCGTTCCTCGCCGGTGCAGGCGGTGATCCTTACCAACGGTGAAGTGGATCACGTCGCCGGTCTGTTGTCCCTGCGAGAGGGACAGAAATTCGCGCTTTATGCGACGGCGCAAACCCATGCCGTTCTTGACGACAATCCGATTTTCGATGCGCTCGCCCGGGATGTGGTGACTCGTATCGTTCTTTCCCCCGAGACTGAAGTTGAAATCTGCGGCCTTAAGGTCACCCCCCTCATGGTTGCCGGAAAGGAACCGCTCTATCTTGAGGGTCGCAGTGATGGGGAAGCAAGTACCATTGCGCTTCACCTGCGTCACGGTACGCGAACCTGCCTGATGGTTCCCAATTGCGCGGCCATCACGGACGCGTTGCGCAGCGCGTGCGAGGGCGTCGATATTCTGTTCTTCGACGGCACCACCTTTACCGATGACGAGATGATCCGCCTCGGGCTCTCCCGCAAGAGCGCGGGACGGATGGGGCATATCCCGATGACCGGTCCAAACGGCTCCCTGGGAGCCTTTGCCGGCCTGAATATCGGGCGGCGCATCTATGTACACATCAACAACAGCAATCGCGTCTTGATCGAAGGCAGCTCCGAGCATCAACAAGTGCGCGCTGCCGGCTGGGAGATTGCGCATGACGGCATGGAGATCGTGACGTGAACCGGCAGCAATTCGAAGCGGATCTGCGCGCGGTGGGGGCGGAGCGCTATCATCATCTCCACCCCTTTCACCGAAGGCTGCACGCCGGCGAATGCACCAAGGCGCAAGTGCAGGCCTGGGCCCTCAATCGCTATTTCTACCAATCCATGATCCCCATAAAGGATGCCGCCGTGCTCGGGCAGATGGACGACCCGGCCCTACGCCGCGAATGGCGCCGGCGCATCTGCGACCACGATGGAACGGATGAGGATCCGGGCGGCATTTCCCGATGGCTGGCCTTGACGGATGCGCTCGGCCTCGACCGGGACCTGGTGGTTTCCACCCGTGCCGTCCTGCCGATGACGCGCTTCGCGGTGGAAGCCTATGTCACCTTCTGCCGGACGCGCCCGCTCCTGGAGGCCATCGCTTCCTCCCTGACCGAATTGTTCTCTCCCGCGATCATCGAAGAGCGGGTGGCAGGCATGCTGCGCCATTATGATTTCGTCGACGGGCGCGCGCTGGCCTATTTCACGGCGCGCCCGCCCCAGGCAAGCCGCGATTCCGAATTCGCGCTGGATTACGTGCTGGAGCATGCCACCGACGAAGCGCAGCGGGCGGCAGCGCTCGCGGCCCTGCGTTTCAAGACCGACGTGCTGTGGGCGCAGCTCGATGCGCTGTGGCTGGCTTATGTGGAGGACCGGCCGCCGCCGGGAGCGTGGCAGCCATGAACATGAGCTTTGCCCCTGAGGCCCGCCCCCGTCTGCCGCGCGGCGTACGCCTGCGCAAGGATGCCCATCGCGGATGGCTGCTTCTGGCGCCGGAAACGGTGTTCGCGGCGAACGGCAGCGCGGCCGAGATCCTGGAGCTCTGCGATGGCGCGCGCACCTTCGCCGAGCTGGTGGATGTCCTTGCCAGCCGCCACGGGGCAGAGCGCGCCCGCATCATGTGCGAGGCGGGCCGGCTTCTCGGCGCGCTCCACCACAAACGGCTGTTGGACCTGTGAACGATATCGCTCCGCCCCTCGGGCTTCTCGCCGAGCTGACCCACCGCTGCCCGCTCGGCTGCCCTTATTGCTCGAACCCGCAAACGCTGACGCCAAAGGCGGCTGAGCTCGATACGCAAGCCTGGTGCCGGGTGCTGGGGGAAGCGGCGGACCTCGGCGTGGTGCATATCCACCTGTCGGGTGGAGAACCTGCGGCCCGTCCCGACCTCGTGACGCTGGTCGCCCAGTGCACGCGGCTCGGCCTTTATTCCAACCTCATCACCTCGGCGGTGGGCCTGACCGCGGCGCGTGTCGCGCAATTGTCCGAAGCCGGGCTCGACCATGTGCAGCTCTCGGTGCAGGCGGCGGATGCTGCGCGCGCGGACGCGATTGCCGGATATGACGGCGCCTTTGCCCGCAAACGCGAAATTGCCGCGCATGTGGTTGCGGCGGGCCTGCCGCTCACGGTCAATGTCGTGCTGCACCGGGCCAATCTCGACCAGTTGGAGGCGATGATCACATTGGCGGTGGAGATGGGCGCCCGGCGGGTGGAACTGGCGCACGCCCAATATTATGGCTGGGCACTTCTCAACCGCTCCGCGCTCCAGGCCGACGCCGGCGCGGCGCGCGACGCTATTGTTGCCGCCGAGGCGCTGCGGGAGCGGTTCGCCGGCGTCATCGCCGTCGATCATGTGCTGCCCGATTATCATGCCTCCTATCCCAAGGCATGCATGGGCGGCTGGGGCCGCCGGACCATGAACATCACGCCCTCCGGCAAGGCGCTGCCGTGCCATGCCGCCGAGACGCTGCCGGACATGGAATTCTGGTCGGTCGTCGACCATTCCCTGTCCGATATCTGGCGCGACGCGCCGGCCTTCAATGCCTTTCGTGGCACGTCATGGATGGAAGAGCCGTGCCGCTCCTGCCCGAGGCAAGAGGTGGACTTCGGGGGGTGCAGGTGCCAAGCGATGGCAATCGCTGGCCGCCCCCAGGCGACGGACCCCATCTGCCGGTATTCACCCGACCGGCCGAAAGTGGATGAAGCCATCGCCCGCGAGATCGGCGAGGAATTTCACGAATACCATTATCGGAGATGAGGCCGGTTTCGGCGGCGTCTTATCGCGGGTCTCCTGTTCACGGACCATCGGGCGTTTCGCTCTCGTCCAGGACAGTCTTGCGCACCACCCATCCAAGGGTGAGGCCTTGCACCAGAATGGTGAACAGAACCACGGCATAGGTGGCGGCGAGGAGTGGCGATCGGGCGGGCGTGCCGGTCAGCGATAGGGCGAGCGCCACCGAAATGCCGCCGCGCACGCCGCCCCAGGTGAGCACGGCCAGCGTGCCGCGCGCGAAGCTCTGCCAGCGGGCGAGCAGCGAGATGGAAACCGCCACGGAGATGAAGCGCGCCGCCACCACCAGGGGAACCGCGATCAGCCCCACCCAGACCAGCGCCGGGTCGAAGCCCACCACCAGCACCTCCAGCCCGATCAGCAGAAATAGCACCGCATTGAGGATGTCGTCCACCAGGGTCCAGAAGCCGAACACATAGCGCTTCGTGCGATCGCTCATCGCATGGGCGGCGCCATGATTGCCCATGAGAACGCCCGCCACCACCACCGAGATGGGCCCGCTCATGTGAAATGCGTCGGCCAGCGCATAGGTGGAGGTGACCAGCGCGAGCGAGATCATCACCTCGATCGAATAATTGTCGATCGCCCGCATCGCCCGATACGCGACGAAACCCGTGGCCAGGCCGAGCAGCGCCCCGCCGCCGGCTTCCAGCACGAGCAATTTCAGGATGTGGGAGGGGGCGGAGGCGCCTTCGCTGCCGGTGGCCATCTGGAGCGTGAGGGTGAACAGAACGACCGCGATGCCGTCGTTGAAAAGCGCTTCGCCGCCCATGTCGGTTTCGAGCTTTTCCGGAACATTCACAGAGCGCAGCGTCGAGAGCACGGCAACGGGATCGGTGGGTGCGATCAATGCGCCGAACACCAGCGACCAGGCAAAGCTGATCGGAGTGCCGAGCGCCTGGGTGCCGAGCCAGAGCCCAGTAGCAATGATCAGGGTGGAGAGTGCGACGCCGATCGTCGCGAGTGCGCCAACCACCAGGGCGCGCCGCCGCAACCGGCCGAAATCCACATGGAGCGCGCCTGCAAACAGCAGGAAGGCCAGCATGCCATGCATGACGGCTTCGTAGAAGTCGATCTGTTGCAGGTTCTTGGTCAGGGCCGCGTAGAGATGCGCTTGGGGAAACAGAAATTCGACGGCGATGAGCAAGAGCGACGCGCCGAGGCCCATCACCAACAGGCCGATCGTCTCCGGCAGCCGAAAAAGCTGATGGTTGAGCCACGCGAAGATGGCGGTCACCGTGAGAAGGCCGGCCAGGAGTTCGAATATGGAAAGCATGGGTTCCCCCGTCAAACCGGTACCGAGACAGGAGATCCTGCGCCCTTCGCTGTCGGATCCGCACATGCCAGGGGTCGAGAACTTCTCGCCGCCTGCAGCGGTCGGGTCGAAGTCCGGTCATGGATCGTTAGAATGGATCGAGACCCGTTCGCGCATCCTGAGGGACACGTGAACGGGTCTCGATCCGGATAAGCCACCTGCGATCCTGCGCCCTTGCAGCTCGGACGCCGGATAAGCGGGTGCGTCAGAGGCCGGCGGCGGCCGTGTTAGCGGTGACGCGCCACACGGTATTGCCCACGTCGTCGGCGATCAGCAATGCGCCGGTCTTGTCCATGGCGAGGCCGACCGGCCGCCCGTGCGCTTTGCCATCGGCGGTGAGGAAGCCGGTGACCACATCTTCGGCCTTGCCGCTGGGCTTCCCGCCGGAAAACGGAACGAAGACCACCTTGTAGCCGTGGAAAATCTGCCGGTTCCAACTTCCGTGTTCACCCACGAAGGCGCCGCCATGATACTTCTGTGGCAGGGCATCGGACGTATTGAAGGCGAGCCCGAGCGGCGCCACGTGGGAGCCGAGGGAATAATCGGGCATGATGGCCTTCTCCACCAGGTCCGGACGCTGGGGCTTGACGCGGGAATCGACGTGTTGGCCCCAATAGCTGTAGGGCCAGCCATAGAACGCGCCGTCCTTCACCGAGGTCAGATAGTCCGGCACCAGATCAGGCCCGAGTTCGTCGCGCTCGTTCACCACCGCCCAGAGGGCACCGGTTTGCGGTTCGAAGCTCAAGCCATTGGGATTGCGGAGGCCGCTCGCGAAAATGCGCCACTGGCCGGTGGCACGGTCCACCTCGAGAATATCGGCGCGGTTCTTCTCCGCCTCGATCCCGTTTTCCGTGATGTTGCTGTTGGAGCCGACGCCCACATAAAGGCGTGTGCCGTCAGCGCTGGCGACCAGGCTCTTGGTCCAGTGATGGTCGATGGGGCCGCCGGGCAATTGGGTCAGCACCGTGCCCGGGGCGGTGATCTTGGTTTCGCCCGTTGTGTAGGGATAGCGCACGATCGCGTCGGTATTGGCGACATAAAGATCGTTGCCGACCAGCGCGACCCCGAACGGGGAGTGCAGGTGGTCGAGGAAGACCGTCCGCGTGTCCGGCTTGCCGTCCCCATTGGTATCCCGCAGCAGGGTGATGCGATTGCTCTCCCCCGTGTCGCCGCCGGAGGTGACCCAGGATTCGACCCAGCCCATCACCAGATCCTTGGGCCGCTTGATCGGCTCGCTCCCCGGCGCCTTGGATTGCACGACGAGAATATCGCCGTTCGGCAGCACATAGAGCGAGCGGGGATGTTGAAGGCCGGTGGCCAGAGCTGAAACTTTCAGCCCCGCCGCCGCGGTGGGTGTCTCGCCCTCTTTCCAGCCGATCACCTCGGCGAGGTGCATGGTGGGAAGCAGGCCCCGTTGCGGCTCCGGAAGGGGAGGGTTCGGGCCGATCTGCGCCTGGGCGTCGGCATTTTCCTGTGCGTGCACCGCCCCCGTGAGGGCTACGGCGGACAGGAGCGCGAGACCCGCCCATGCGCCGTTGGGAATGAATTTTCTGGTCATTGGTAGGTTACTCCCAGGCGAGGGGGAAAGATGATCAGGGCCGCAAACCATGCCGTGACGAGCAGGGCGAGCACCGTCAGGCCCGACAGCACGACGCCGGTCGGCACGACGGAAGCCCAGGTGTCGCGCGAATGGATCAGCATGTTGAAGGTCGCGATCAGCAGCACGGCGAGGCTGCCCAGCGCGTAAGGCGTGATCCAAGGTCGCTGCCGCACGGACGGGCGCATGATCAGCTCGACCACCCCAGCGATGGCGAACAGCCACGCGAGGATCACGCCGGCGGTGATCATCCAGGCCGAAAAATCCGCCCATATCATCACGGCGGTGCGCCAATAGACGAGATCGGTGAGGAACGCGCCTGTGAAGCATGTCGCCAGGATGCAGGCGAGGAAGGGGTGGATGGGTGGGGAGGTGATGGGAAATGCGCGCGCATGGTCCATCGGCATGGAGGTAACGCCGGGCATAGAGGAAGCTCCTTATTGCCGCTTGTTGCGATCCTGCGAGGGCTGTTCGGTCGTGGGCGTGCGTGTGCGCCTGGGCGATCAGCGGCTTCGCTCGACCGGGAGAACCTGCCGTATCGTCTGTGCCCGTCGTGCTGGACGACCCTCGTGGAACCCAATCCGAGGGAGGGCGAAATGTTCATGCGCCACGGGTCACGTTATCTTGTGCACGCTTGGCCCGGTGGCGCCCGCGCGCCCCCGCCGGCCTCGAAAACTGACCCTGGCGGGAGCGGCACCATGGGAGCCCGGGCGCGCGGCATTCCGCATCCAGCGGCGCGGATCGCCGGGCTGGCGCCAAGAAATCGCTCCGTCCCCAAGAAGATGCGAAACCGTTGGCACGCCGCACTTGTTGTGTAACGGCAGCGAGGGAGAGCGGGATGGAGCGGACGCATTGGGGGCGACTGGCTGGGAATGTTCTGTTCTGGGCTGCGATTGCCGGAGCCGTCCTGTTGGTACCGGGGCAGAGGAATGGCCCGATGAGCCCAAAGGGTCGGGCGCGCGCCGCCGCCGACCGGAATGGCGAGAAGGCGATCCAGGCCATGATGCGCGAACCCGGCCGCGGGCGGGGGGCATCGTTCCCGACACAGATTCCGTTGCGGGGCTGGCGTGATATCGGTCTGCGGACGGTCAAGGCATTCTTCGCTGACCGAGTGCTCAGCGTGGCGGCCGGGGTGACGTTTTTCGCGCTGCTGGCGGTCTTCCCCTCGATCAGCGCCTTAATCTCGCTGTATGGCCTGGTGCTGGACCCCTCCGGTCTTCAGGAGCAGTTGGAAGCGGCGTCCTGGGTGCTCCCATCGGGTGCCATCGAGGTCATGCGGAACCAGGCGTTGCGGGTGATTTCGCAGGGATCGTCCACCCTGAGCCTTGGCTTCGCCTTCAGCCTTCTTATCGCGCTTTGGAGCGCTAACGCCGGCACCAAGGCGATGATCGAGGCGCTCAACGTCGCCTATCAGGAAGACGAGCGCAGATCGTTCATCACGCTCACGCTGCTTACCCTCGGCTTTACCTTTACGGCCATCGCCTTTGCCGGCATCGCGACGGCCACTGTGGTGGCGCTGCCCATGCTGCTGAAGGTGGTGTATCTCGAAACGGGAACCGAATGGCTGATTTCACTCCTGCGCTGGCCGGCACTCGCCGTCATCGTCGCGGGGGTCATCACCGTCATCTATCGGTACGGCCCCTGCCGGTCGCGGGCGCGCTGGAAGTGGGTGAGCCTCGGCAGTGTGGTCGCCGCCGTTCTCTGGCTGATCGTCTCGGCCGGCTTCTCCTGGTATGTCAGCCGCTTCGGCACCTACAACGAAACCTATGGATCCCTGGGCGCCGTCGTCGGCTTCATGACCTGGATGTGGCTCTCCATCAGCGTCATTCTGCTCGGCGCCGAGCTTAATGCCGAGATCGAGCATCAGACGGCGGTCGACACCACCACCGGCCCGCCCTTGCCCATGGGCGCCAGAGGCGCGCAGATGGCCGACACGCTTGGGGCCGCACAATAGCTGTCCGGCTCCCTTGGCGTGCCGCCCCGCGCCCCGATATCCGGCGCGCGGGGAGGGTGTGCGCGGCGCCCTTTGTCAGATGACTTCGCGGACCACGTCGGAGGCGAGCGTCAGGGCGATCCGCCCCCGGGCCGGCGTGCCGCGGGCCAGCGATTCCGCCAGATGCGCCGCCTGCTTCAGGGTGGTTTTGGGCGGCATCGGCGGCTCGTGGGGATCGACCACGGCCTCGATCAGCACCGGCCCGGGCATCGCCATCGCCTCCCGCAGCGTGTCGGCGCATGTGGCGGGATCTTCAATGCGGAAGGCTTTCATTCCGAAGCCCTTGGCGACGGTTGCAAAGTCGATCGGCTGGAGGTCGCAGACGTATTCCGGGTTGCCGAGAAAGACCATCTGCTCCCATTTGATCTGCCCAAGCGCATTGTTCTTGATGACGATAATCTTCACGTCCAGGCCATATTTCATGCAGGTGGCCAGTTCGCCCATCAGCATGGTCATTCCGCCATCGCCAATGAAGCAGACCACCTGCCGGTCGGGATAGGCCGTTGCGGCCGCGATCGCATACGGCAAGCCGCAGGCCATGCTCGCAAGATTGCCGGAGCAGGAGAATTTCATGTCCCCGCGCATTCTCAGATGGCGGGCCGCCCAGGTGGTGATCGTGCCGGAATCCGTCGCGACGATGACATCGTCGCGCAGCAGGGCATTGAGTTCATGGGCCACCACCTGCGGCTTCATGGGCATGTCCCGGCGGGTGCCGCGCTCCTGCATGAGCGCGTTCCAGTCGCGCATGCCGGCCTGAGCCTGTTCGAGGAAGCCGCGGTCCTCGCGATAATTCAGCCGCGGCAGCAAGGCGTCGATCACCTTGGCGGTGTCGCCCACCAGACCGGCCTCCACGGGATAGCGCAGCCCAATGCGCTGAGGGTCGAGGTCGATTTGAACCGCGCGCGCCTGGCCGGGCTTTGGATAATATTCGATATAGGGAAAGCTGCTGCCGGCGATCAGGAGCGTGTCGCAGTCTTCGAGGGCCTCCTGGGACGGCTTGGTTCCAAGCAGGCCGATGCCGCCCGTCGTATATGGGCTGTCGTCCGCGAGCGCGCCCTTGCCGAGCAGCGCTTTGATGATCGGCGCCCCGAGCCGTTCGGCCAGCGCTGCGAGTTGCGGGCCGGCGCCAAGGGCCCCCTGGCCGGCAAGAATCGCGGTTTTCTTTCCGCCATTGAGGAGGGAAGCCGCGCGGGCCAGTTGCTCCTCTCCGGGCAATTGGGCGGAGACCACCATCAGGTCGGATACGTGATCGGGGACGTTGCGCTCGGAGCGCAGCCCTTCGTCGACCGGTTGCGACTGCACGTCCACCGGGATCGTGACATGGGCGACACCCCGCGATGACAGCGCGGTGCGGCAGGCCAGCTCCACGGTATTCTGGACGTGGTTCGGCCCCATGACGCGGGCGTTATAGAGCGCGACGTCCATGAACAATTTATCGAGTTCCACGTCCTGCTGCGTGAACGTGTGCAGCAGGTCATGGAACTGGAGGCCGGTGATGGCGAGCACCGGCTGGTGATCGAGCTTGGCGTCGTAAAGACCGTTCAGCAGATGAATGCCGCCGGGCCCTGAGGTGGCGATACAGACGCCGAGCTTTCCGGTCCATTTGGCGTACGCGCAGGCGGCGAAGGCCGCGGCCTCTTCGTGCCGCACCTGAATGAACCGTATCTTGTCCTGGCGGACCCGCAGCGCCTCTATGATGCCGTTGATGCCATCGCCGGGAATGCCGAAAATCGTGTCCACCTTCCAGGCGATGAGGGTCTCGACGAGAATGTCGGCGGCGGTTGGCTTGGCCATGGAACTTCTCCGGAAGATAGGGGTCTGACGCCCGCAAATGCGCACTGCCACCGGCGTGCGCCTCACCGGCTCGCCGAACCAATTCCGCCCGCCGCGCATGCGTTCCATTCCTGCCGCAGCGGTACGCCCGTGCTTGTGACCGCACGCGCTTCGTGGCGGCGGCGCGGACGGGCCGCTTTGGAACCAAGCCGATAGCCGGGTGTTCCCGGAGAACGATCCGTCTCGTGGCGATCGGCGGCTGCCGGCGATCCACGCCCGCGCAAGAGGCGCGCAGACCCTCCGACGGGACCACGAACTCAAGGAGATCATCTTGCAGAGCAAGCTTCTTGCCGAGACCGCGGGCCAGCGCACGTTCGCGGTGGTGCTTGAGACCGGGGATGAGGTGATTGAATGCCTCTCCACCTTCGCCACGCACCAGCGCCTTTCGGCTGCGCAATTTTCCGCCATCGGTGCCTTTAGCGAAGCGGTCGTGAGCTATTTCGACTGGGACACGAAGAGCTACCTTCACAATCGCGTGGACGAGCAGGTGGAGGTCGCCGCGCTCACCGGCGACATTGCCCTCGGCCCCGATGGCAAACAGGCGATCCACATCCACGCCGTTCTCGGCCGGCGCGACGGCAGCGCCCGCGCCGGCCATCTCACCAAGGCACGGGTGCGACCCACGCTCGAGATCGTGGTGACCGAGCAGCCGGCCCATCTTCACAAGCGCTACGATCCTGAAACAGGACTGGCCCTGATCCGCCCGGAGGGCTGACTCATGATGTCTCAAATCCGCTCAAAGACCGCCCAGGTGGTGGTCGTCACCGGAGCGTCCGCAGGCGTCGGCCGGGCGACCGCGCGCCGCTTCGCGCGCGCCGGAACATCGGTCGCATTGATCGCGCGGGATGCCGCCTCGCTTGAGGAGGCGAGGGCCGAAATGGAGGCGAGCAGCGCGCGGGCCCTTGCGATTGCGGCGGATGTCGCCGACGCCGAAGCCATGCTCGCCGCCGCGCGCACGGTGGAGGAGAAGCTCGGACCCATAGACGTATGGGTCAACAATGCCATGACGACCGTCTTCGCCCCGGTCCGCGATATGACGGCGCAGGAATTCCGGCGCGTCACCGAGGTGACCTATCTCGGTTATGTCCATGGCACGATGGCGGCATTGGCCTGCATGCGGCCCCGCAATCGCGGGGTGATCATCCAGGTGGGCTCCTCGCTCGCCTATCGCGGCATTCCGCTCCAGTCTGCCTATTGCGGCGCGAAGCATGCCATTCGCGGATTTACGGATTCGCTGCGCGCCGAGCTGCTCCATGAGCACAGCGGCATCGCCTTGGTGATGGTTCAATTGCCCGCGGTCAATACGCCCCAGTTCGACTGGGCGCGCACCAGCCTCGGCCACGACCCGCGCCCGGTGCCGCCGGTCATCCAGCCTGAAGTCGCCGCGGAAGCCATTTTCTCAGGCGCGCGCCGGCCGCGGCGCGAATTGTGGGTGGGCTTCAGCACCGCGAAGGTGATCCTCGGCAGCATGGCTGTTCCGGGCTTCCTGGATCATTATCTGGCCTGGACCGGCTATACGGCCCAGGAAACCGGCCGACGCGTGCGGCCCGGTCGCCGCGATAATCTTGTCACCCCCGTCAGCGATCTGCATCGCACGCGGGGATCCTTCGGCGCCGAGGCGTCCGGTTCGGCCCCGGTGATTTCCGGCGAAACCGTCAGGCTTGGCCTCGCCGCAGTCGCCGTGGGTGTGATCGCCCTCGGCGGCTGGCTGGCGGCAGCCAACGGCCGTGCGGGCGCCGCTCGCCGCCGCAGATAGGGCGAGCCCATTCCCCCGGCGCTGTGCCCATGCGCCCGAAGCCATGCACCCGCGCCGACAGCGAGCAGGCGCGGGAGGCGGAAAATGACCCACTGCATGCCGTGAGGTCCGCAAGGACCATCATTTTTCCTTGGACCAGGCGGCCATGGCTGCAAGCGGACCATGGTCCTTCATGGCGACGAACCCGCTATGGCGTTCGCGGATATCGTTCAAATCCGCCGGCGACGAAATGTGCCGGCTTGCGTCGTCGAGCACGAGGTTGGCGTGTCGCTGGAGCGCGGCGACGCGGACGGGCTTTCGCTCCACGCTCACCACGGCCGTCAGCACGTCCAGGATCCGCATCAGAACCGCGGTGCTGCGCGTTCCGTTTTGCCGGATCATGTGGAACATCGCGTCCACAAGCCCATCATAGTCCGCGCTCGGAACGACGAGCACCGGCCGCTTCTCCGCGACGGTGACGCCCGTGGGCAGATACAAGGGTTCAAGATCGCAGAGCGCCGCGCCGAGGCGATCCACCACGCTGATCGCGGTGAGCGGGTCGTTGATGCCGGGCGACAAGGCGCGCACGGCGACCTCGACCAGCTGCCTGACGGCGAATTCAATGTCCGCCGAGCTGTCCCGCTGCGGCCCGAGCGCGGTGGCGTTGCGCACGGCTTCGCGCGCGCCCTCCACCTGCGGCCGCACGAACGCGATGGGCGCACCGGGAAAAACATAGTCGCCGGGCCGCACCAGCAACAATAGGCTCGCATGCTTCTCGTGCGCCCATTGCGCGAGGCCCTGCGCATCGAGTTGTTGAAGATAGCCGCGCCGGTCATCGGCAATTGGCGTTGCCGCATCCCAGAAGCTCAGGGGCGGCGGGCTGGGCTGCTCCTCCTCCACCGTCAGGCGTTGCAGTGCCCGCCGCACGTCGTCGCTGACCAGATCAATGACAGTGTCCACGTTGATGCGGCTTGCGATGTGATCAACGAAATAGATCAGCGTGCCCACGCACACGAATGCCAGGAAAATCGCGAACGTAAGCGACAGGTGAGGGACAAAGGCGCCTTCTTCTTCCGATCGCACCGCCCGCAGGACCATAAGCGAATAGGAGAAGGTGCCGAGGAAGGCGCCGAGGGTGAACTGGTTGCCGCGATCCTTGGTGAAGTTGCGCAGCAGCCTCGGCCCCATCTGGCCCGCCGCCAGGGAAAGCGCCGCGATGGTGATGGAAAACACCGTGCCGGCCACGCCGATGGTGGAAGAGGCGACCGCCCCAAGCAGCGTCCGCGCGCCGGTGCTTCCTCCGTTATAGAGCCACGCGCTCGCAAGCAGCCAATGGGGAACGCGGCCGCTGCCGTCCACATAGACCAGGACCAGGGCAAGAAGAATTCCCGCCAGAGTCAGCAGGCCGGGGAGAACCCAGAACGTCCCGCTCAAGACTTCAATCGCGCGTTTGAGGCGTGCTTTCACAATTCTGGCGTCCTTTGGCCCCCTGCCTAACTAGCCCCTGCGTCAGTAGGCATCAATGGCCGGCATCGAAAACGCAAGGGACGCCAATGCAAAGGACGCCAATGCAAGGGACGCCAACGCAAGGGACGCCAACGCAAGGGACGCCGACACAAGGGACGCGGGCGTTCATCCACGCCGGGACGGTGCGGCACGGGAAAGACGCGATGCACGCGCACGCCGCCGCGCGGGCGGCGCGCATTCACCGGCGCCCGCGATTTTCCACATTGAAGTGATGCTCGTGTCTGTGTGAGCCGACTTTTCATGTTAGAAAGCGGCAAGCGCGGCCGGTGGCGGCGCCCCAGGCTTGTCCCGGGCCGGCGTTCGCCCAGGGCGGCTTCTGCAAGGAGGAATGAGCGGGAGCGCTGCGACCCCCTTCGGGTCGCCATCGTCCATCGGGGCTCGAGGAGCCTCATCCACCTGACCCAAGCCAGGCGTGACGAGGCATTCAACGGTGACCCTGCTTCTTGTTGTCTTCATCCCCTTCCTCGGCGCCCTCATTCCGCCGCTGGTGATCCGCTCCGGGCGCAATGCCTGCGCCGCGGCGACCGGTGGCGTGACGCTGCTCGCCCTTGCCTTGCTCCTGTCCCATGCGCCGGCGGTGTTCTCGGGCGCAGTGCCCAAGGCGGGCGTGGCCTGGGTTCCGTCCCTCGGCCTTTCCTTGTCCGTGTTCGCGGACGGCCTCGGTTTCTTTTTCGCGGCCATGATCCTGGCCATCGGCCTGCTGGTGATCGTCTATGCGCGGTTCTATCTCTCGCGCGAGGATCCCATGGGCCGCTTCTTCGCCTATTTGCTGCTATTCCAGGGCGCGATGGTGGGCGTGGTGCTGTCCGACAACATCATCCTGCTCCTGGTCTTCTGGGAGCTGACCAGCCTCACCTCGTTCCTGCTCATCGGCTTCTGGACCAAGCGCGCCGATGCCCGGCAGGGCGCGCGCATGGCGCTGGTGGTGACCGGGGGAGGGGGGCTCGCGCTCATCGCGGGCCTGCTGCTGGTGGCGCAGGCGGCGGGCTCCTATCAGCTTTCGGAGATTCTTCTGCGGGGTGAGATGGTGCGCGCCTCGCCGCTCTATCTGCCGGCGCTGCTGCTGGTCCTGGTGGGTGCCTGCACCAAGTCCGCCCAGTTCCCGTTTCATTTCTGGCTGCCCCACGCCATGGCGGCGCCGACCCCGGTCTCCGCCTATCTGCATTCCGCCACCATGGTGAAGGCGGGCGTGTTCCTGCTGGCGCGGCTCTGGCCGGTGCTGGCGGGCACCGAGGCCTGGTTCCTCATCGTCGCGCCGGTGGGCCTCGCCACCATGCTGATCGGGGCCGTGATCGCCTTGTTCAAGAATGACCTGAAGGGGATGCTCGCCTATTCCACGGTGAGCCATCTCGGCCTGATGACCATGCTGCTGGGGTTCGGCACCCCCATGGCGGCGGTGGCGGCGGTGTTCCACATCATCAACCACGCCACCTTCAAGGCCGCGCTGTTCATGAGCGCGGGCATCGTCGACCATGAGGCGGGCACGCGCGACATCCGCCGCCTGGGCGGCCTCCTGGTCCTCATGCCGGTGACGGGCACGCTCGCATTGCTGGCGGCGGCCTCCATGGCCGGTGTACCGCTGTTCAACGGCTTCCTCTCCAAGGAGATGATGCTGGAGGAAGCGGCCCACACCTCCTATCTGGGGCTCGGCCTGCTGTTCCCCGTTCTGTCGACGGTGGCGGCGGTGTTCTCGGTGGCCTATTCGGCACGCTTCGCCATCGGCACTTTCCTCGGCCCGTCGCGGCACGATTATCCCCATGCGCCCCATGACCCGCCGCTCGGCATGTGGCTGCCGGTGGCCGTGCTGGTGGTGCCGGTGATCGCGATCGGCCTGTTTCCCGGTCCCGTGGCGGGGCCGCTGGTGGCGCTGACGGCCGGCGCGGTGATCGGCGGGCCGCTGCCGGATTATCACCTCGCCTTGTGGCACGGCCTCACGCCGGCCCTGCTCATGAGCCTTCTGGCCTTCGCGGGCGGCGCCGCGCTGATCCTGGCCTTCCGCCGCGCGGATGCGGTGCGCGCGCGCCTGCCGCGCCTCGAGGCAAAGGCTATGTTCGAGGTCGCGAGCGGCGCCCTCGTGGTGGCGTGCCGCCGGAGCGTGAGCGCCCTGCAGAATGGCGCGCTCTCGCGCTACATGGGGGTGACGGTGGTAACGCTCGTGGCGGTCGGCGGCTATGGCTTCTGGAGCGCGACGCACGAGGCCGGCGCGCGGCATCTGCTGCCGGTGACCGGGCCGGCCCTCACCGCCTTTCTCGCCCTCGTGCTGGCGAGCGGCGGGGTGCTTTTGTTCCACGGCGAGCGGCTGACCGCGCTGATCCTCACCGGCGTCGTGGGCGTGGTGGTGGCGCTCGCCTTCCTGCAATTCTCCGCGCCGGACCTGGCGCTGACGCAGATCTCGGTGGACGTGGTGACCACCATTTTGATGCTGCTGGCGCTGAACCTGCTGCCCAAGACGACGCCGCCCGAGGGGAGCCGCGCCGTGCGCTGGCGCGACGGCATCGTCGCGGGCCTCGCGGGCCTCGGCGCGGCGGGGCTCGCCTATGGCGTGATGACGCGCAACGGCACGTCGATTTCCGATTTCTACCTCGCCCAGGCCAAGCCGGGCGGGGGCGGCACAAATGTGGTGAACGTCATCCTGGTGGATTTCCGTGGCTACGACACGTTCGCCGAGATCATCGTGCTCGGCATCGCGGCACTCGCCATCTATGCGCTGCTGGATCCGACGCTGAAGGGCGCCGCCGTGCGCCGCATCAAGGCGATGTTGCCCCGGGACGAGTCCAAGGACGCCCATCCGCTCATCCTGGTGGTGGCGACCCGGGTGCTGCTGCCCTTGTCTCTGGTGGTGGGCGCCTACATCTTCCTGCGGGGTCATAATGCGCCCGGCGGCGGCTTCGTCGCCGGCCTCGTGGTCGCGATCGCCCTGATCATGCAGTACATCGCCTCCGGCTACGGCTGGGCGGCGGAGCGCATGAAGCTGGATTCGCAATCCATGATCGGCGCGGGCGTGGCCATCGCCGGGCTCACGGGGCTCGCCGCCTTCGCCTTCGGCCGGCCGTTCCTCACCTCCACGTTCGGGCACCTGCACTGGCCGGTGGTGGGGGACTTCGAACTGGCGTCGGCCATGGTTTTCGACCTCGGCGTGTTCCTCACCGTGGTGGGGGTGATGGTACTGTCGCTGGCGCAGCTCTCCCGTGTCGCGCACCGCGTCGATCCATCGCCGGAAAGCCATGAGCCGATGGATGTGCCGCTGGAAAGCGCCGCCTCCGCCGCCGCCGGCAGGGAGGACTGACCATGGAACTGCTGGTCGCCGCCGCCATAGGCATCCTCACGCTGGTGGGCATCTATCTGATCCTGCGTGCCCACACTTTTCCGGTGATCCTCGGCCTGACGTTCCTGTCCTATGCGGTGAACGTGTTTCTGTTCGCCATGGGGCGGCTCGTGGTCGACCGTCCCCCGATCATTTCTCCGGAGGCCGCGGGCTATACCGATCCGCTGCCGCAGGCCCTGGTGCTCACCGCCATCGTCATTTCCTTCGGCATGACGGCGCTGATCGTGGTGCTGGCCTTGCGCGGTTATCTGGAAACCGGCTCCGACCACAGCGCGCTGGAGGCCCCGCGCGGGTCCGACGGGGGCGGCGAGTCATGACCGCGCCGCTCGACCATCTGATGATCCTGCCGGTGATCGTGCCGGCCATGGCGGCCGCCTTCCTGGTGCTCCTGCTGCGCCATCACCTGCGCCGGCAGCGCATCGTCTCAATCACGGTCACGGTGCTTCTGGTGGGCCTTGCCGCCGTGCTGTTCGCGCAGGCGAGCGAGGGAACGGTCCACGCCTATCGGCTGGGCGACTGGCCGGCGCCCTTTGGCATCACCCTGGTTCTGGACCGCCTGTCCGCGACCTTGCTGCTGCTGACCTCGGTCCTCGCCTTGTGCGTCCTGGTGTATGCCGCCGGCGGCGTGGACGGGCGGGGACGGCACTTCCATCCCCTGTTCCAGTTTCAGCTCATGGGCATCAACGGCGCCTTCCTCACCGGCGACGTGTTCAACCTGTTCGTCTTTTTCGAGGTGATGCTGATCGCCTCCTACGGCCTCATGCTGCACGGCGGGGGCGCGGCGCGGCTCAAGGCCGGGTTTCAATATGTGGCGATCAACCTGCTCGCCTCGGTGGTCTTCCTGGTGGGCGTGGGGCTGATCTATGCCGTCACCGGTACCCTCAACATGGCCGACCTCGCCGTGAAGGTGCCGCAGGTGGCGGCGGGCGACGCAGCGCTGCTCAAGGCCGGCGCCCTGCTGCTGTTCCTGGTGTTCGCCACCAAGGCCGCCCTGGTGCCGCTGCACTGGTGGCTTCCCGCCACCTATGCCGGAACCTCGGCCCCGGCCGCCGCTCTGTTCATGATCATGACCAAGGTGGGCGCCTACGCCATCATTCGCGTCTACGGCCTCATCTTCGGTGCTGGCGCCGGGCCGCTGGCGCTGGCGGCGGCGCCGCTCGTGGTGCCGGCGGCCCTCGTGACGCTGGTGGTCGGCGCCATCGGCCTCGTGGGAAGCCGCACCTTGCGTGATCTCGCGGCTTTCGCGGTCATTGCCTCGATGGGCACGCTGCTGGTTGCCATCGGCCTGTTTGACGCCGCGGGCCTTTCGGCCGGGCTCTATTATCTCGTTCACTCCACCCTTGCCGGCGCGGCGCTCTTCCTGATCGCCGGGCTGGTGCAGGAGCAGCGCGGCGCGGCGCGCGACCGGCTGGTGCCGGCGCCCGCAATGACCGGCGAAACGCTGGTGGGCGGCCTGTTCTTTCTCGCGGCGATCGGCCTCGTGGGGCTGCCGCCGCTGTCCGGCTTCCTCGGCAAGGTGATGATCCTGAAGGCCGCGCAGGCCAGTGCCGCGTGGCCCTGGATCTGGGCGCTCATCCTGGGCGCGAGCCTCGCCATGACCTTCGGCTTCGCGCGGGCGGGCTCGGTGCTGTTCTGGGCGAGCGGTCCCGCTTCCGAGACGAAGCCGCTGCCCGTCCTGCCGCTGGTCGCGATCGTCGGCCTGCTGGCCCTCACCCTCGCCTGGACGGTGACGGCCGGCCCCGCGAGCGATGCGCTCGGGCTGACCGCGCGCCAGGCGCTCGACCGCTCCGCTTACATCGGCGCGGTCCTGGGGCCGGATGCGCGCCTTGCGGCAGGAGACTGAGATGCGCGCGCGCCTTCTCCCCCATCCCTTGCTCACCCTGCTAATCGCTTTTGTGTTCGTGCTCCTCATGAACGAGGCGACGCCGGGCGTGGTGGTGATGGGGCTGATCCTCGGCCTCGTCATCCCCCTTCTCACCGCCCCCTTCTGGCCCGGCCGGCCACGGCTGAAGGCGCCGCTCACCATCGCCGCATACGCGCTCCTGGTGATGTGGGACATCGTCGTCTCCAACATCGAGGTGGCGCGGCTGATCCTGTTCCGGCGGAACGAGAGCCTGCGCACGCGCTACGTCTGCGTGCCGCTCGACCTGCACACCCCCGAAGCCATCGCCATGCTCGCCGGCACCATCACCATGACGCCGGGCACCGTGAGCGCGGATATTTCCGCCGACGGCAAGGCGCTGCTGGTGCATTGCCTCGATACCGGGACTCCCGAGGCGACGGTCGCCGCCATCAAGGCGCGCTACGAAAGCCGGCTGAAGAGGATATTCGAATGATCGCCGCCGCCATCGCCATCGCAGGAGGCGCCATCTGCCTCGCCATCGCGCTCACGCTGTACCGCCTCGCCGTTGGGCCGGATGCCACCGACCGGGTGCTGGCGCTCGACACTTTGGTGATCGAGACCATCGCCCTCATCGTGCTGGGCGGCATCGCCTATGGCACGGCCATGTATTTCGAGGCGGCTTTGCTGTTCGCCATGGTGGGCTTCGTCACCACCGTCGCGTTCTGCAAATTCCTCCTGCGCGGCAACGTGATCGAATAGGAGCGGCCCATGCATTCCTTCCTCGAGGCCCTGGTCGCGGCGCTGATCCTGATCGGCGCCTTCTTCCTGCTGGTGGGCGCGCTCGGCCTCGCGCGCCTGCCGGACATGATGCGGCGCCTGCACGGGCCGACCAAGGCGACCACGCTCGGCATCGGCGCGCTGTTGATCGCCTCGATGGTCCATTTCACGATGCTGCGCGGCGACGTCTCCCTTCACGAGCTGCTCATCACCCTGTTTCTCTTCCTGACCGCGCCGGTGAGCGCGCACATGCTGGCCAAGGCGCACATCCTGCGCGCGCAGGCGGAGCGCGGCCAGCTTCCCGCGACCGGCACCGCGACCGGATGGGCAACCCTCGACAGCGGGCATTCCGAGGGGAAGTGATCGTCGCGGCCAGGATGCGGGGGGAAGAGCGCGCGGCGGACCCTCCGGCCCCGCGCTCAGGCGGCTGTCGCGGCCTCGGTCTCGGCGGCTTCGTTCCCGTCAGGCTTGGTCCCGGCGGGTTTGGCCAGGTCGAAATTGGCATCGCCCCAGGCTTTCAGCGCCATGATCACCGGCTCGAGGCTGCGCCCGCGGGGGGACAGGCAATATTCCACCTTCGGCGGCACCACGGGAAACACCGTGCGCGTGATCAGGTGTTCCGCCTCAAGCTCGCGCAGCTGGTTGGTGAGCATGCGCTGGGTTACGTTCGGCAGGCGGCGGCGCAATTCATTGAAGCGCAATGTGCCTTCGAACAGGTGATAGAGGATCACCCCCTTCCATTTGCCGTCGATCAGGCTGAGGGTGGCTTCCACCGCGCAGCCGGGGCTGCAATCCAGGCTCTTGTGGCGCACCCGGGGCATGTCACGGTATCCTTTTTGATACTATGTGCGATTTATGTGCGTTCTTGCGCGGGACGAGCGTACCCAGCATTTTCGCGCCAGTCCAGAACTGGAGATTTTCATGCGCGCGGTCGGCTATCAGCTTTCCCTTCCCATCGACGATGCCTCGGCCCTGAGCGATATCGAGCTGCCCCGTCCCGTCGCCACCGGCCGCGATCTGCTGGTCGAGGTGCGTGCGGTCTCGGTCAATCCCGTTGACACCAAGGTGCGCCGCCGCGCCGCGGCCGAGGCCGGGGGGTGGAAGGTGCTCGGCTGGGATGCCGCGGGCATCGTGGTGGAAGCCGGGCCGGAGGCGACCCTCTTCAAGCCGGGCGACGCGGTCTTCTACGCCGGCGCTCTGGGCCGGCAGGGGACGAATGCCGAGTTCCACCTGGTGGATGAGCGGATCGTCGGCAAAAAGCCCGCCACGCTCAATTGGGCGGAGGCGGCAGCCCTGCCCCTGACGGCGCTCACCGCCTGGGAGACGCTGTTCGATCGCCTGCAGGTGACACAGCCTGTGGTGGGTGCCGCGCCGGCGATCCTGATCATCGGCGGAGCGGGCGGGGTCGGCTCCATCGCGGTGCAATTGGCGCGCAAGCTGACCTCGCTGACGGTGATCGCCACCGCCTCGCGCGCGGAAACGCAGCAATGGGTGCGCGATCTCGGCGCCCACCATGTGGTGGATCATTCCAAGCCGCTGGCGGAGCAGGTGAAGGCACTCGGTCTTGGCGAACCGGCCTTCGTCTTTTCCACCACCAACACCGATCAGCACCTGGGCGCGAGCGCTGAGCTGATCGCCCCCCAGGGCCGTTTCGCGCTGATCGACGATCCTGCCACGCTGGATATCAGCGCCTTCAAGCGCAAGAGCGTGTCGGTCCATTGGGAGCTCATGTTCACCCGCTCGATGTTCGAGACGGCGGACATGGAGGCGCAGCACGTCATCCTGGACGAGGTCAGCGGCCTGGTGGATTCTGGCGAGATCCGCACGACGCTTGCGGAAACCTATGGCCCGATCACCGCCGCCAACCTGCGGCGGGCCCACAGCCTGCTCGAAAGCGGCCGGGCGCGGGGCAAGATCGTGCTGGAGGGGTTCAGCCCCGCGTGACCGCTGCGCCGCGCGGGCGGCTCGGCTTGGGTCGCGCGCAGCGCACGCGCCCGGCTGCCGCGGCCTGAATGACGCCGCGGCATTTCATTCTGCGTCGCGCGGTTCAGGCCGCGTGACGATATCCCGCGTCGGCGTCTTCGGCCGGAGCGGTGGGGTTCAGCAGCTTCTCTTTGCACAATTCCACGATCTCGAGCACTTCCGTGCCCCAGGCGAAAGCGGATTGCTGAAGGAAGGCGGCTTCCTTGGTGAGCACCGAGGTCGCGGCGTCGGGCTTGGCCATCTCGCTCATCAACCGCATCTGCTCCTGCAGCTGGGCGGTGGCGAAGCGTTGCAGATGGGCGTTGATGGCGACCGGCAGCTCGATCCAATAGACGCGGGCCGCGGCCATCGGCCAGCCCATCGCCGGGGTCTTGCCAGGCCACATTTCGGCAAAGGCCTTGGTGAAGTCGGGAAAAGTCGAAGCGTCGCTCATGGGTCCGTCTCCGCACTGGAATTGAAGTTTAACATGCCACGCACGCAGACGGGCGCATTGGCCTGGATCAACGGATGTAAATATTTCGGGTGTCTTCTGCCTAAGTGAATGTCCCGAGCTGGCGCCCCTTTTATTCCTGCGGCATGAAGGGGATCCAGACCGGAACCGGCGACGGGCGACGCCCGAGGAGACTGCTTATGAGCCAACTGCCTCATTCCTTCCGCGAGATCCGTCTCGAACTGGCGCGCGAGAAGGACCACCCCGAGGGCGCCCGCAATTTCGGCTATTCCTTCGTCGCGCCGCTGGATGAGAACGGCCGCATCGACCCCGAGCTCTGGCACGCCAATCGCGCGGCGTGCCGGGTGGTGCGCTTCCGCCCGGGCGAGGCGGACGATATCGGCCATCTGGTGCGCCGGCCCGGCGGCAGCTGGGCGTTCCGCTACGACGTCAGCGGCGACGAGGACGATGAGTCCGGCTATCGCTTCGGCGATGAAGCCTTCGCACCGGGCGAATATGTCTCGATCCGCGAGGAAGACGAGATGCACACCTATCGCGTGGTGTCGGTCGAGCACGTGTGATCCGGCACGCCGCGCGCCGGCTGTGAAGGGCTCCCGCGATCACCGCTGCGACCGCGGGAGTTTCATTTAAGGCGCCTTTTTCAATAGCTCTTATATTCCGCCGTGCCCTTCGAGAGGGCGAACTCCTCCTCGGGCGAGAGCACCAGCTTGTGGCGCCCATAGGCGGCGAAATAGGCCATGCCCACCACGAACCAGATGCCGACGCCGATGACGCCCGCCCGGTAGACCGGGTCGGACAATTGGAAGAACACGGTGATCAGCGCGATCACGATCGTTGCCACCGCCCCCGGGATGCCGAAGGGGCTGCGATAGGGGCGGGCGATGTGGGGCATGTTCCGCCGCATGAGGATGAAGGAAATCCCCTGCATGATGTAGGAGAACATGGCGGCGAAGACGGCCATGTTCAGCAGCGTCCCGCCGATGGTGGCAGCCCCGCTCTCTGACCCCATCACGAACCAGATCACCAGCATGATGATGAGGGCGACGCCCGAGCCCGCCGCCATGGCCACGTGGGGCGTGCGGTATTTGCTGTGGGTCACCGACAGCCAGCGCGGGAAATAGCCGGCGCGCGACAGCGAATAGACCTGCCGGCCCTTGGCGAAGATGATGGTGTGGAAGCTCGCCACGAGGCCGATCACCGCGACCAGCGCGAGAACCTTGGCGAGGCCGTCGCCATAAATGGCGCGGAACCCGTCCAGGATCGGCTCGCCCGAAGTGGAGAGGCCAAAGGCGCCCTTGGCGACGCTGGGGTTGAGCCAGAGCACCAGGAAGGCGGACACGATCAGCGTGATCATGCCGGCGATGATGCCCTTGGGCATGTCCCGGGCGGGATCGACGGATTCCTCCGCCGCCAGCGGCAATTGCTCGATCGCGAGGAACAGCCACACGGCGAACGGCAGGGCCGTGAGCGCGCCGCCAATGCCAAACGGGAAATAGGGCCCGTTGCCGTCCGGCAGTTCCACCGCCGTGCCGTCCGGGCCGACGCCGATATTGAGCGCCCAGCGCTTGAACTCCATCACCGGCAGCGCGCTCACCCAGAAGGCGGCAAGGCAGGCGAGGGCGGCGAGCGTCACCACCAGCGTCACCTTGAACGAGAGCTCGACGCCGGCGACGTTGAAGCCGACGAAGATGATATAGCAAAAGATCCAGTAGACCGGCTGGAACGCGGTTGGCGTTCCGAAGATCGACGACAGATACGTGCCGATGAAGAACACCACCACCGCCGGCGTGATGATGTATTCGACATTCTCGCACAGGCCGGTCACGAAGCCGCCCCATGGCCCCATGGTCGCGCGGGCGAAGGAATAGGCCGCGCCCGTATGGGGCAGGGCCGGCGACATCTCGGCGATGGAGAAGGTCAGGCCAAGATACATGATGGCGATGACCGCAGAGGCCAGCATCATGCCGCCCCAGCCCGCCGTGGCGAACCCAAGATTCCAGCCGGAAAACTGTCCGGAGATCACGGCGCCGACGCCCAGCGCCCACAATGACCAAACCCGCGCGTGACGCTTGAGCGAACGCTGCTCGAAATACGTCACATCCACCGCAGTATAGCTTACGCCTGAGGACTTTTCCGGACTGCTCATAAGGTGATCCCTCCAGCCGCGCGCGGGCAAATGCCCCTGCGTTCCGTTTTTCTTGTGAAGCAAAGATCGTGCCTCTACGGAATCGCGTGCCGCTATCGGGGGAGGGCCGGCGCCGGGATGGCTCCCTCCAGCAGCGCATCGCTCTCGTCTTTCAGATCGACGCCGGTGATTTGCCGGCGCAGTGCCTCCTTCAGCAGCCACGCCAGCTTGAACGCGGCGGCCTCGTGGGAGAGCCCTTCGGCGCGCACGTTCGAGATGCAATTGCGCTCCGCATCCGTGCAGCCGGGACGGGGCGCGAAGGTGAGGTAAAGGCCGAGGCTGTCCGGCGAGGACAGGCCGGGCCGCTCGCCGATCATCACCAGCACCGCCCGCGCCTTGAGCGCCGCGCCGGCTTCATCCCCGAGCGCCACCCGCGCCTGGGATGCGATGCACACCGGCGACACCTGCCAATTCTCTTTCTCGATCCAGGGCTTGAGCGCCGCGAGAAAGGGCACGGCCTGCGCGTGCACGGCGGCGGAAGAGAGCCCGTCCGCCACCACCAGCGCGAGATCGACGGGGCCGTGGGCGGCCGCTTCGAGCGTGGCGCGGCTCGCCTCGGCGAGGCAGCGGCCGAGATCGGGCCGGCGCAGATAGACGTCGCGGGCCGGGGCGGCGCTGGCGATCTGCACAGTCTCGAAGCCGAGCGCGCGCACCTGCGCGTCCATGGCGGCGGCATCGAACGGCGTGTGGACCGCATCGCGCGCCTGGGCATGGGCGAGGGCGAAGCGTAGCACCTCCTGCGTCGGCAGGCTTGCGCCAGTGCGGCCGAGCGCGATGCGGGCCGGCGTATGGCGGGCGAAGGCGAGCCAGGGATCGCGTTCGATCATGCCGCCCGCTCCGCCACGAAGCCGAGCAGCGGATGACCGCCATCGGCGGGCAGCAGCCGCCCGTCCGTCCCTGTGATGTGCAGGGACTGGAGCCACGCCTCGAATTCCGGCGCCCGCTTCAGCCCGAACACTTCGCGCACATAAAGGGCATCGTGGAACGAGGTCGACTGATAATTGAGCATCACGTCGTCGGCGCCGGGAATACCCATGATGTAAGTGACACCCGCCGCCGCCAGCAGGGTGAGCAAGGTATCCATGTCGTCCTGGTCGGCTTCCGCGTGGTTGGTGTAGCAGACGTCCACGCCCAGCGGCACGCCGAGCAGCTTGCCGCAGAAATGGTCTTCCAGGCCGGCGCGGATGATCTGCTTGCCGTCATACAGATATTCCGGGCCGATGAAGCCGACCACGGTGTTCACCAGCAGCGGCTCGAACGCGCGGGCGACCGCATAGGCCCGCGCCTCGCAGGTCTGCTGGTCCACGCCATGGTGCGCATTGGCGGAGAGCGCCGCGCCCTGGCCGGTTTCGAAATACATTGCATTGGTGCCGAGCGTGCCGCGCTTCAGCGCGCGGGCGGCGTCATAGCCTTCGCGCAGCACCGCGAGATCTATGCCGAACGAGCGGTTGGCGGCCTGCGTCCCGGCGATGGACTGGAACACCAGATCCACCGGCGCCCCCCGGTTCATCAGCTCGATGGAGGTGGTGACATGGGTCAGCACGCAGCTCTGGGTGGGGATGTCGAAGCGCGTGATGACGGCATCCACCAGCTTCAGCAGCCGGTCGAGCACCGGCAGGCTGTCGGAGGCGGGGTTGATGCCGATCACCGCATCGCCGCAGCCATAGAGCAGGCCGTCGAGGATGGCAGCGGAAACCCCGGCGGCATCGTCGGTGGGATGGTTGGGCTGCAGGCGCACGGCCATGGTGCCGGGCAGGCCGATGGTGTTGCGGAAGCGCGTGACCACCCGGCATTTCTTCGCCACCAGGATCAGATCCTGATTGCGCATGATTTTGGAGACCGCCGCCACCATTTCCGGCGTCAGGCCATGGGCCAGGCGGGCGAGGGCATCCGGCGTCGCTTGATCGGAGAGCAGGTAATCGCGGAAATCGCCCACGGTGAGGCTCGCGATGGGGGCGAAGGCGGAATGATCGTGCCCGTCGAGAATGAGGCGCGTCACCTCGTCCTGCTCATAGGGGATCAGCGCCGTGGAGAGGAAGGTCTTCAGCGGCACCTCGGCGAGGCACATCTTGGCGGCGACATTCTCCTCCGCGCTGGTGGCGGCGATGCCGGCAAGCATGTCGCCGGAGCGCGGCGGCGTCGCCTTGGCCATCAGCTCCTTGAGGTCGGCGAACACATAGCTGCGTGGACCGATGCGGTGGATGAAGGGCATTCACAAGGCTCCCGCACGCTGAACGTGCCGATTATGAAGCAATATTTATGCCTTGAAAGAAATCCCTTTCGCCTGTCGCCAGACGCGCGGCCTCAGTCCAGCTCGAAGCTCACCCCCTGGGCAAGCGGCAGGCGGGTGCCGTAATTGATGGTGTTGGTGGCCCGGCGCATATAGGCCTTCCAGCTGTCCGATCCGGCCTCGCGCCCGCCGCCGGTCTCTTTCTCCCCGCCGAACGCCCCGCCGATCTCGGCACCCGAAGGGCCGATATTGACGTTGGCGATGCCGCAGTCCGAGCCGGCAGCGGAGAGGAAGCGCTCGGCCTCGCGCAGATCGGTGGTGAAGATGGAGGAGGCAAGGCCCTGCGGCACGTCGTTCTGAAGAGCGATGGCCTCGTCCAGGGTCCGGTAGCGCAGCACATAGAGGATCGGCGCGAAGGTTTCAGCGCGCACGATGGCGCTCTGGGTGGGCATCTCGGCCAAGGCGGGGCGGACATAGGCGCCGCCCGCAAGGCCAGTCGGCCGCACGCTCTCCCCGCCGGTCACCCTGCCGCCTTCGGCACGGGCCGCCGCGAGTGCGCGCGCCATGGCCTGCCCCGCCGGCGCGTCGATCAGCGGGCCGACGAGCGTTGCCGGATCGCGCGGATCGCCCACGCGCACCGAGCCATAGGCCGGCTTAAGGCGCGCGAGCAGCGCGTCATAAACGCTGTCGTGCACGATCAGCCGCCGCAGGCTCGTGCAGCGCTGGCCGGCGGTGCCCATGGCGGCAAACGCCACCGCGCGCACCGTCAGGTCGAGGTCGGCGGAAGGGCAGACGATGGCGGCATTGTTGCCGCCCAGCTCCAGGATGGCCTTGGCGAACCGCGCGGCAAGGCGCGGCGCCACGGCGCGGCCCATGGCGGTGGAGCCGGTGGCGGAGACCACGGGCACGCGCGGGTCGTCAACCAGCGCTTCGCCCATCTCGCGCCCGCCGATCAGCAAAGTGGAGAGGCCGGCCGGCGCTTCCCCGAAGCGCTCCGCCGCGCGCTGGAAAATCGCCTGGACCGCGAGCGCGGTCAGCGGCGTCTTTTCCGACGGCTTCCACACCACGGCGTTGCCGCACACCAGCGCCAGCGCCGCGTTCCAGGACCAGACAGCAACCGGAAAATTGAACGCCGAGATCACGCCGACCACGCCCGCCGGATGCCAGGTTTCCATCATGCGATGGTCGGGGCGCTCGGTGGTGATGGTCAGCCCGTGCAATTGGCGCGACAGGCCGGTGGCGAAGTCGCAGATGTCGATCATCTCCTGCACTTCGCCCAGCCCTTCGGAGAGAATCTTGCCCGCCTCCAGCGTCACCAGCCGGCCGAGATCCGCCTTGGCGGCGCGCAATTCTTCGCCCAGCAGGCGCACCAGCTCGCCCCGGCGGGGCGCGGGCACGGCGCGCCAGGCGAGAAAAGCTTCGTGCGCGGCGCCGATCGCCGCCGCCGCGTCGGGCGTTTCATTCAGGGTGGCGACCTGTTCGCCGGTGATCGGCGAATGCGCCCGCAGCGTGCCGCCGGCGCGCGCTGCGGGCGAAACGCCCAGGCGATCGAGCAAGGTGGCGATTTCGGCGGCGGGGGAGGGGGCGGAGGTCACTTCCATGAGACAGCTCCCGAATGAGACAGGCGGCGAACGGGTACGCGAAGAGCGATGGCCCGCGCGCTACCAGCGCGGGTCCGGCGGCTGCCCGCCTTCGATCTCGGCGAGGCGGCGCAGCGTGCTGGCGGTGACATCCTCCGGCAAAGCGTCGCGCGGGAAAAAGCGCACCTCGCGAATTTCCAGATTGGGGCCGGGCAATGCCTCGAAGGAAAAGCGCGGCACGAGATAGCAGGCCACATGATCGCGCCCGCCGACGCGGGGATTGAAGAACAGGCCATGAAGCACCAATGGACCTTCGGCGGTGACCGCCGCTTCTTCCATCAGTTCGCGCCGGGCCGCATCTTCCGTGGTTTCGCCCACATCCACGCCGCCGCCGGGAAAATGCCAGCCGGGCGTATAGGAATGGCGCACCAGCAGCACGCCGCGCGCCTCGTCCATGACGATGGTGCGCACACCGAGGGTGAGGCCGTGGCGCACGCGCCGGATGAGCGGAAGCAGAGGCAGCATGGCCGCCTTATAGCGCGTCCGCGCACGCCTGACAGCGGGGGCTGGCACACAACATCTGCCCGGGCTCGGCGGCCGCCCCATGCATTCCGCGCGCCGCAATTGCGGCTGGCCCGTGAAAAAGCTATGGGACCAAACGCCTTGCATCGCTTCGTGACGGTTCGATGCGAATTTTTGAGTTTTCCTTGCCGCTGGGGCGCGAAGCGGTGATACTGTCAGACGGCCTGGGGTGCCGCGCGTCACGCGCGGCTGAGATCATACCCATCGAACCTGTCTGGGTCATTCCAGCGTAGGGAGGAGCCGATGAGCACCCGCTTATCGTCCCAGAATAGTATGTCTTCGCAAGTTCAGCCGGCCCGCAGCGACGCTGTGGGGATGCGCGTCGCCGTCATCGGCGCGGGCGTCATCGGGCTCGCCATCGGCTGGCGTCTCGCCCAGGCGGGCTGCAAGGTCGAGCTGTTCGACGCCGGCCGTGCCGGCTCCGGCGCCAGCCATGCCGCCGCCGGCATGCTCGCCGCCTGCGCGGAAGCCGAGCCGGGAGAGGAAGGGCTGCTCGCCCTCAACCGCGCCAGCCAGACGATGTGGCCCGCCTTCGCGGCGGATCTGGAAGCCGCCAGCGGCATGGATGTGGGCCTGCGCGAGGAGGGCACGCTGGTCGTCGCGCTGACCGCCGACGATGCCGCCAAGCTGCGCCACCAGCACGCCTTTCAAAAGAGCCTCGGCCTGCCGGTGGAATGGCTGACCGCCGCCGAGGCGCGCCGCAAGGAACCCCATCTCGCCACCAAACTGGCCGGCGCGCTGTGGTGCCCGCAGGATCATCAGGCCGACAACCGGCAAACCGCGGCGGCGCTGAAGGTGGCGGCGCTGAAGGCCGGCGCGGTGCTGCACGAACAGGCCAAGGTGGAACGGGTGGAAACCCGCGACGGCAAGGCGCGCGGCGTCGTGGTCGATGGCGTCCTGCATCCCGCCGATACCGTGATTCTTGCAGCGGGCGCCTGGTCGCGTGGGGTCACCATCGCCCCGGCGGCGCCGCTCCCGGTGCGTCCCATCAAGGGGCAGATGCTGGCCCTGCGCATGGACCCCGCTGCGCCCTTGCTGACCCATGTGCTGTGGGGGCCGGGCACTTATATGGTGCCGCGCAAGGACGGGCGCCTCATCATCGGCGCGACGGTGGAGGAGAAGGGCTTCGACACCGATATCACCGCCGGTGGCCAGCTGGCGCTGCTCACCCACGCGTGGCGCTGCGTGCCGACCATCGAGGAACTGACCATCATCGAGCAATGGGTGGGCTTCCGCCCTGGCAGCCGTGACGATGCGCCGATCCTGGGCGTGAGCGAGGTGGAAGGCTTGATCCATGCCACTGGCCATCACCGAAACGGCATCCTGCTGCTGCCGGTGACCACCTCCACCATCTGCGCCCTAGTGCTGGAGGGCCGGACCGATCCGCTGATCGCGCCGTTCGGGGCGGAGCGGTTCGCGGCGCGCGTGGCGGCGGAGTGAGGATGATGGAAACCGAAACCCTGCTCGATCTCCAGGTGAATGGCGCGCGCGAAACCCTCGCGGTTGCCACCATCGCCGATCTTCTGGATCAGAAGGGCGTGGATGCGGCCCGCAAGGGCATTGCCGTGGCGCTGAACGGCGCCGTCCTGCCGCGCGCCCGCTGGGCCGAGCACAAGCTCGTCTCGGGCGACGCAGTGGAAATCATCCAGGCCAAGCAAGGCGGCTGAGCCGCCTGCAAACAAAGGCCAGCAGGGCGGCTGAGCCGCCCGCGAGACACCGGCTAGCGCCCGCCGCATCGCGCGGGCAAAGAGAATGACCATGAATGCTTCCCTGAACTCCGCCGCCGCCCCAAATGCCGACCCGCTGGTGATCGCCGGGCGCAGCTTCAATTCGCGCCTGTTCCTGGGCACGGCGGGCTATCCGAACCAGAAGGTGTTCCTCGATGCGCTCGCCGCCTCGGGCGCGGAGATGGCCACCGCCTCGATCCGCCGGATCAGCCTTGCGAGCTATGAGGAGAGCCTGACCGACCTGCTCTCCGGCCGCGTGCACATCCTGCCAAACACGGCCGGCTGTCAGACCGCGAAGGATGCGGTGCTCACCGCCGAGCTGGCGCGCGAGGCGCTGGAGACCAATTGGGTGAAGCTGGAAGTGATCGGCGATCGCGAACTGCTCTATCCGAACGTGGAGGAACTGCTGAAGGCCACCGAGGATCTGGTCAATCGCGGCTTCGTCGTGCTGCCCTATTGCAACGATGATCCCGTCACCTGCCAGAAGCTGGCGGACCTCGGCGCCGCCACCGTGATGCCGCTCGGCTCCATGATCGGCACCGGGCTCGGCATTGCCAACCCGCACATGATCGAGCTGATCTGCGCCCGCTCCCCGGTTCCGGTGGTGCTGGACGCCGGCATCGGCACGGCTTCCGATGCGGCGCTCGCCATGGAGCTCGGATGCGCGGCGGTGCTGCTCAATACGGCGGTCTCCAAGGCGCACGATCCGGTGCGCATGGCCGCCGCATTCCGCCATGCGGTGGATGGCGGACGGCTCGCCCGGCTGTCGGGGCGTATCCCCAAGAAGCTGCATGCGGAAGCTTCCAGCCCGGAATTCGGCCTCGTCGGCACCTGAGGGCCTGGGCTAGGCTGCGGCGGGGAGAATCCATGCTGCCGCAGCCGCCCATCCTGCTGATCACCGACCGCACGCAGGCGCGTGCCCCGCTGCCCGAGGTGGTGGCGGCGGCGCTGGAAGGCGGCTGCCGCTGGATCAGCGTGCGCGAGAAGGACTTGCCGCAGGCCGAGCAGATCGCGCTCGCCCGCACCCTGCTGACGCTCGCCTTTCCCTTCGGCGGGCGCGTGACGCTGCATGGGGCGTTCGACCTTGCGGTGGAAGCAGGGGTGGACGGTGTCCATCTGCCGGCGGGCTCGGATGTCGGCCAAGCGCGATCGCGCCTGGGGCCCGGCGCGCTCATCGGCCTGTCCACCCATACGCTGGCCGAGGTGGCGGGAGCCGATGCGCGGTGTCTTACGTATCTCATCGCCAGCCCCGCCTTCGAGACGCGCTCGAAGCCCGGATACGGGCCGGCGCTGGGTGAAGCGGGCCTGCGGGCGCGGGTTGCCGCGACATCGGTTCCGGTCCTTGCCCTCGGCGGGATCGAACCGGACACGGTCGGCCCGTGCCAGGCGGCGGGCGTGGCGGGCATCGCCGTCATGGGCGCCATAATGCGCGCCGCCGATCCGGCGGAAGAGATGCGCGCCTTGTGCCGCGCCTGGGGCAAAACGCCCTGAGATAAGAAGCGTGGGATTGGTTGCCCCGCCAGACCTATCGCGCGGACACGGGGGCGGGCGCCGGCACCCGGCCGGTGCGATAGGCCGCCTGGTCGATGCCGTGGCGGCGCAGCTTGTCGTAGAAGGTCTTGCGGGGAATGCCGAGCGCCTTCACCGCCGCCTGCACGTCGCCACAGTATTCCGCCAGCGCCGCGCGGATTTCGCCGGCCTCGAACGCCTCCATGCGCTCGGGCAGGGGTGCCCGGTCTCCCGAGCCGGCCGGCGGTGCTGGATTGGCGACCAGGCCCAGGGCCACGCGCTCGGCATAATGCACCAGCTCGCGCACGTTGCCCGGCCAGTCGTGGGTATCGAGATGGCGCCGCACGCTTTCGCCGATCTGCACCGGCTCGCGCTGGAAGCGGGCGCAGGCGAGCGCGAGGAAATGGCCGAACAACAGCGCCACGTCCGCACGCCGCTCCCGCAGCGGCGGAATGTGCAGGGTCGCCACGTGCAGGCGATAATATAAATCTTCCCGGAACGTACCCTGCCGCACCAGGGCCTGGAGATTGACCTTGGCCGCGGCGACCACGCGGATGTCCACGCGGCGCACCTCATTGGTGCCGAGCGGAGTGATCTCGCGCGCCTCCAGCACGCGCAGCAGCTTCACCTGGAGCGCCGGCGACATGGCCTCGATCTCGTCCAGGAACAGCGTGCCGCCGTGGGCATGCTCGATGCGTCCCACACGCTTCTTCAGGGCGCCGGTGAAGGCGCCGGCCTCGTGGCCGAAAAGTTCGCTCTCGATCACGCTTTCCGGCAGCGCGCCACAATTCACCGCCACGAATGGGCGGGCGGCGCGCCGGCTGAGGCGATGCAGGGCATTGGCCACCACCTCCTTGCCGCTGCCGGTCTCGCCTTCCACCAACACGTCCACATCGGCGTCGGCGAGCTGGCGCAGGGTCTGGCGCAGGCGCGCCATTTCGGCGGTCTCGCCCAGCAAGGGCAGGTCCTCGCTCGCCGCTTCCGCGCGCCGCCGCAGCTCGCGGTTCTCCAACACCAGGCGACGCTTCTCGCGCGCGTGCCGCACCGCGCCGAGCAAGCGCTCGCCGGCATAGGGCTTGGCGAGAAAATCATAGGCGCCCTCGCGCATGGCATCCACCGCCATGGCGATGTCGCCGTGGCCGGTAATCAGGATCACCGGCAGGTCCGGGTCGATCTTGCGCAGGCGGCGGAAGAGTTCCAGGCCATCCATGCCCGGCATGCGCACGTCGCTGACCACCACGCCGGGAAAGCCGGCGTCGATGGCTTCGAGCGCCGCCGCGCCGGAGGCGAAGGGCGCGACCGAGAGGCCGGCCAGCATCAGCGCCTGGACGTTGGCAGCGCGCAGGATGTCGTCGTCGTCGATGAAGGCCACATCCATCAGGGCGCCCTTGGCAAGGTGAGGGTGAAGACCGCGCCGTGACGGTTTTCGACGGCAAGGGTGCCGCCGAATTCGGCGACGATGTCGTGCGAGATCACAAGGCCGAGCCCGAGGCCCTGCGCCTTGGTGGTGGTGAAGGGCATGAACAGGGCTTCCATCACGTGCGGCGGTAGGCCGGGGCCATTGTCCGCGACCTCCACGCGCACCTGGTCGGCGGCGGCCTCGGCCTGGATGCGGATCGTCCCGCCGGCCCGCCCGTCCAGGGCTTCGAGCGCATTTTGCAGCAGATTGACGAACACCTGCTCCAGGCGCACCCGCTCGGCGCTTACGCACAGATCGTCGTCCGCGATCGCGATCTCGATGCCCACCGCCTGTTGGGTCAGGCGATGCCCCACCAGCAGCAGCGCCCCGTCGACGGCGGCGCGCAGCGGCACGCTCTCCAGCCGGCCCTCCGCCTTGCGGGCGAAGGCGCGCAACTCGCCGGTGATGGCGCCGATGCGGTCGGTGAGGGCGGCGATGGTGGCGAGATTGGCACGCGCCGCCTGGGTATCGCCGCGATCGAGGAAAAGTTCGGAATTTTCCGCAAACGTGCGGATCGCGGCCACCGGCTGGTTCACCTCATGGGCCACCGAGGCCGCGATCTGGCCGAGCACGGCAAGCTTGCTGGCCTGGACAAGGTCGTCCTTCAGCCCGTCGAGCGCGTTCTGGGTGCGCCGGCGCTCCTCCATCTCGTCATGGAGGCGGATGTTGGCGTGGCTCAATTCCGCGGTGCGTTCGGCCACCCGCTCCTCCAGCTGGCGCCGTGCCGCCGCCTGCCGGGCCGCATCCTCCAGGCGCCGTGCGCGGCGGGAGAGGGCGAGCGCGCCGAGGCCGAGGCCGAGCAATGCCACGAGCACCGCCAGCACGCGCGCGGCGCCTGTGGCAAGGCTCATGGCGGCATCGGCGGGCGCGAGCACGTTCAGCGTCCAGCCGGTGGTCGGCACCGGGGCGGAGGCCTCCACGAACAGGCGCGGCTTGCGCTGGCCGGGAAGGGCGGCGCGCACCAGCCCCGCCATGGCGGGATCGCGAACGATGGGCAGAAGGTCGAGCGTCGCATCGCCGAACTGGAGGCTCGCCCGCAATTCCTCCCGCCGCTCCGGCGCGATGGGCGCGATCGCCCGGAAGCGCCAGGCCGGGACGCTGGAGATGAGGACGATCGCCCGGTCGTCGGTAACGAAGGTCGGCTCCGCGAACTGGCGCCACTGGTCCTCGATCGCCTCGAACTCGGCCTTGACCACCAGCACGCCGAGCGGACCGGAGGGTCCGTCGATGCGTCGGGTGAGATAAAAGCCGGGTTGCCGGCTCACGGTGCCGAAGGCGAAATGTTCGGCGCTGCCATCTGCCATCGCCGTGCGGAAATAGGGCCGAAACGCATAATTTGAGCCCACGAAACTCGCCGAAGTTCCCGCATTGCTCGCGGCAATGGTCAGGCCGGTGACGTCGAGCAGATAGATCGCGCCGGTCCGCGTGCCGGCCGCCAGCCCCGCAAATTTGACGTCGAGCGCGGCAAGGCGAGTGGTGTCAGGGTGTTCCAGCGTCGCCCGAACGTCGGGATCCTGGGAGAGCACAACCGGCAGGGTGCGTTGCTTCTCGATCTCGCTCCGGATCACCGCAACCCGCAATAGCGCAGCCGCATCCGCATCGGTCTGCAATTGGGAGAGCGCCCAATGGGCCCCCACATAGGCCGCCAGGCGATCCACGGCGATGAGGACGAGGAGCACCAGCGCGGCCCCGCAGAGCCGCCGCACGGTGCGTTCCCTGGTTGCCGTCCGTCCCGTCGCGCGCCACGCGAACGCCGCCATGTCGTCTCCATTTGTGCGGATTTCCGCACGTTCAGAAAAGGCATTGTGCATCAATCCGCACTCGGCGTCGAGCCCGGCTGAGGGCAAAGGACTCAAAGACCTTTCGTTTCAATATGTTGCGGGAGTCCCTCGTGGCGGCTGGGGCTGGCATGCGTCTTGCGCGGGGCTCTTCACGGCGTGGATGCGCGCCGGGCCCCTGACACCACCATCAAGGTTCCAGAACGCCGCCCGCGGAAAGAGGCGCCGATGGTCAATGCGAGAGGAAACCACATGAAACCCGCCACCGTCCCCGCCACGCCGGCTCCGGCCGCGCATCGCAAATTCTATCGCCACCTCTATTTCCAGGTGCTGCTGGCGATCGCCGCCGGCATCCTGCTCGGACATTTCTATCCGAGCCTCGCCACCGACCTGAAGCCGCTGGGCGATGCCTTCATCAAGCTGGTGAAGATGATCATCGCGCCGGTGATCTTCCTCACCGTCGTCACCGGCATTGCCGGCATGCGCGATCTCGGCAAGGTGGGCCGGGTGGCCGGCAAGGCGATGATCTATTTCCTCACCTTCTCCACCCTGGCGCTGGTCATCGGCCTGATCGTGGGCAATGTGGTTCAGCCGGGCGCCGGACTGCATATTGATCCCGCGAGCCTCGATCCCAAGGCGGTCGCGAACTACACCAGCAAGGCCCACGACCAGACCATCGTCGGCTTCCTGATGGCCATCATTCCGAACACGCCGATCAGCGCGCTGGCCTCGGGCGACATTCTCCAGGTGCTGTTCTTCGCGGTCCTGTTCGGCATCGCCCTCGCCGCCATCGGCGATCGCGGCGAGCCGGTGATGAACGTGCTGAACTCGCTCTCGCAGGCCATGTTCCGCCTGGTGGCGATCCTGATGAAGACCGCGCCCATCGGCGCGTTTGGCGCCATGGCCTTCACCATCGGCAAGTATGGCATCGGCTCGGTGGCGAACCTCGCCATGTTGGTCGGCACTTTCTACCTGACCTCCTTCCTGTTCGTGTTCATCGTGCTGGGTGCGGTGGCGCGCTACAACGGCTTCTCCATTCTCGCGCTGCTGCGCTACATTAAGGAAGAATTGCTGCTGGTGCTCGGCACGTCTTCTTCCGAGGCGGCGCTTCCCAGCCTGATGGAGAAGATGGAGCGCGCCGGCTGTGCCAAGTCGGTGGTGGGGCTGGTGATCCCCACCGGCTATTCGTTCAACCTCGACGGCACCAACATCTATATGACGCTGGCGGCGCTGTTCATCGCCCAGGCTACGGGCATCGACCTCAGCCTGACCGACCAGGTGATCCTGCTGCTGGTGGCGATGCTCAGCTCGAAGGGCGCGGCCGGCATTACAGGGGCGGGCTTCATCACTCTTGCGGCGACGCTCTCGGTGGTGCCGGCGGTGCCGGTGGCCGGCATGGCGCTCATTCTCGGTATCGACCGCTTCATGTCGGAATGCCGCGCCATCACCAACTTCATCGGCAATGCAGTGGCAACCATCGTGGTTGCGCGCTGGGAAGGCGAACTGAACGCGGACCAGCTCGCCCGTGCGCTGGCCGGACAGGTCGACCCCGATACGTTGCTCGATCGCCCTGTGGTGCTTGAAGGAGAGGCCGCGACGATCCGCACCGCGGCCTGAAGGCGGATGGCCGGAGGCCTGCATCCAGCCACACCAACGCAATCGCGAGAGAAAGCCCCTGCGGCGCCGGCCGCAGGGGGAGAGGGTTCAGGTGCAGCCGACGAAGGCGGCCCGGCTCGGGGCCGTCGTCGCAATATCGCTCAGAAGAGGGCAGCGGCGCTCTTGAGCGTGAGCCAGATGCCCCAGATCATCGGGATGCCGACGGCTGCCCAGGCCAGGGCCGCCTTGCCGTCCAGGCCGCCTTTGCCGATGCCGAACGAACCGCTCGGCCCGGCATCCTTGGAAACCGCCTTCGCCTGGAGCGCGGCGACCTCGGCGTCGCTCATGAACCAGCGTTCGGGCAGCGGGCGCACCAGCATGTTGGCGATCAGGCCCAGGACCAGCATTCCCGCCAGGATATACATGGTAAAATCGTAGACCTGATCGCGCGGAATGCCGGCATTGATCTGGAATTCGCGGATATAGTTCACAACAACCGGGCCGATGATGCCGGCCGTGGCCCAGGCGGTGAGCAGGCGACCGTGGATCGCCCCCACGAACTGGGTGCCGAACACATCCGCGAGATAGGCCGGCACGGTGGCGAAGCCGCCGCCATACATGGATACGATCACGCACAGGATCGCCACGAACAGCGCCTGACTTCCCATGTGCGCGGCCGACGGCGCGAGCGCGTAGAGGGCAATGCCGAGGATGAAGAAGGTGTAATAAGTGTTCTTGCGCCCGATCTTGTCCGACATCGAGGCCCAGAAGAACCGGCCGCCGATATTGAACAGCGACAGCAGGCCGGCGAAGCCCGCGGCAATGGCCGCGATGGCGGCTTTCTGCCCGGAATCGAGCTGCGTGAAGGACAATTCCGGATGGCCAACCAGACGGCCGCCGAAGATTTCCTGAAGCATGGGCGAGGCCATGCCGATGACACCGATACCCGCCGAGACGTTGAGGCAGAGCACCGCCCAGATCAGCCAGAATTGCGGCGTCTTGTGCGCGTCGCGCAGATGGACGTTGCGATGGGTGATCATGGAAGACTTGGCGGCCGGTGCGGTCCAGCCCTCGGGGCGCCATCCCGCCGGCGGAATGCGATAGCCGAAGGCCCCGGCCATCATGAATACGAAATAGATGCCGGCCATCACCAGGAAGGTTTGCCACACGCCCACGGAGGTGGAGGTCTTGAAGGCATTCATCAGCATGTTGGCGAGCGGGGCGCCGATCATCGCGCCGCCGCCGAACCCCATGATGGCCATGCCGGTGGCCATGCCGCGCCGGTCCGGAAACCATTTGATCAGCGTCGACACCGGCGAAATATAGCCGAGCCCGAGGCCGATGCCGCCGATCACACCTGCGCCGATCCACATTAGCCACAATTGGTGCATCAGGACACCGAGTGCTGCCAGCGCGATGCCGCCGCACCAGCAACAGGCGGAGACGACGCCCGCCTTGCGCGGGCCGGCGCGCTCCAGCCAGCCGCCCCACAGGGCGGCCGAGGAGCCCAGCAGGACGAAGAACAGCGTGTACATCCATCCAAGGTCGGCAACGCGCCAATCGCATGTGGTGGTGAACAGCGCGCTGGCTAGGCTCATGTTCGGACAGGCGACCGGCTGGTTGACGCCAATGGCGCGCGACAGCGGAAGCCAGAACACGCTGAAACCGTACGCCATGCCGATGCACAGATGGATCGCCAGCGCCGCCGGGGGCACCAGCCAGCGATTGAAGCCGGGCCGGGCGACGATCCGCTCGCGGTCCAGAATGCCGATCCCACCGGCGGGACCGTCGAATGTATTCACGCTTGCTGTCATGAGTCTTCCCCAGTGCTTTTGTTGCTTCGAGAGCTGCGAAAGGGCTGCACGGGGGACAGGCGCACGCATCGCGACCGATGGCGGGTCACGTTGAGAATAATTGCTGCACTGCCGTAAGAATGCGAGCCCTAAGGGTCTGCGTTTCCTCGTCCTTCACCTGTTTTTCTTTTGGGAAGGAAAGGTCGCAATTCGCATGCCACATGGATGGCTGAGGTATTTCAACGTTATTTCAGTCAAGACACTTGTTGCTTGAGGACAAAAAGTCCCCGCGTCAGACAAAATGTCTCTTGCAGTGCATCAATCTGCTTGCGGGAGAAACACGGAGAAGGTCGTTCCCGCGCCCGGCGTGCTCTCGACATGGATGGTTCCGTCTTGGCGTGCCACCAGCTTCTGCGTGATGGACAGGCCAAGCCCGGTGCCGGTGCTGCGCTTGGTGGTGAAAAAGGGATCGAAGATCTTCTCCATCACCTCCGCGGCCATGCCCACACCGGTGTCGGCCACCTCGATGACAATGCCGGGCCGGCCCTCCCGCGCGCCGTCGCGGCACCGCAGGGTCAGGGTCCCGCCATCGGGCATGGCGTGTATGGCATTGACGATGAGGTTGACGAGCACCTGCTGAAGTTCGGTGCGGTTCATCAGCACGTGGCGCGTCGCCTGGTCCTCCCGCACGATGGCGATGCCGCTGCGGTTCACCAGATGCTGAACCAGGGGAAGGCAGTCTGTGATGATGTCCGCTGGCGCATTACGCTCGATGAAGCCGGCGTATTCCTCGGGCTTTGCAAACTGCAGCAGCTTGTTGACGATCTGGCTGATGCGGTCGATCTGCTCGTCGATCAAGCGGAACTCGGTGCGGCCGGAATCCGCCTGCCGGCCGAGCACGTCGCGCAGAACATCGAGATTGCCCTGGATGACCGCGATGGGATTGTTGATCTCATGGGCGACGCCGGCGGTGATCTCGCCGATGGCCGCGAGCTTCTCCGACATGATGAGCTGCTTGGTCGTCGCTTCGATCTGCCGGTTGGCGAGCTGGAGCTCGCGCGTGCGTTCGTCCACCCGCCGGTTGAGGTCGTCATTCCATTGCACCAGCTCGCGTTCGCGCGCGGCGAGCTGGTCCAGCAGATGGTCGAGGTGCATGGCGACGCGGCCGATTTCGTCGTCCGCGCGTACCAGGCCGGTGCGGGCGTCCCGATCGCCGGCCTCAACCGACACGATGGTGTCGTTGACCTTCTCCAGCGGCTTGAAAATGCCCCGCGCCCACCGCAGGAAAATGGGCACGCTCGCGGCCGAGACGGTCACGAAGGCGAGGATGACCGCCAGGAGGGTGGTATATTTCGCATCGCTGAACGGCTGCTCCAGGAATCCGACATAGAGCATGCCCACCCGCTTGTCGTAGCTGTCGACTATGGGCTCATAGGCGGACATGTACCAGTCGTTCACCACGAAGGCGCTGCCGAGCCAGATCTGGCCCTTCCCCAGCACCGCCTCGCGCACCGCGCTGGAAACGCGCGTGCCCAGCGCCCGACGGCCCTCGAACAGGCGGACATTGGTGCTGATCCGCACATCATCCAGAAACAAAGTCGCCGTGCCCCGGCTGCCCTCCGGCAGGCTGGCGGTCTGGTAGACGAGATCGTTGATCGTATCGATGAACACGAGATTGCGGTTGAGCAGGATCCCGCCCACGAGCACGCCCCTGCGTCCGCCGGGCAGTTGAACGCCGGCGGCGGAATGGACCACCATGCCCCGCGTCTCCTCGCGCCGATCGCTCGCCACGGCGTTCGTGGTCGGCACGAGCTCCAGCAGCGCCCGTTCGGCAAGGGCGGGTGAAATGGCGGCAAGCTCGGCATTGGAGAAGACGTCTATCGCGGCCCGCCGATCGCCGCGCAGGCCCGCGTCGATCACCGGCCAGTCCTCGCGCACTTCGGCCGTGGCGAACCGGGGAGAGGAGGCGAGGATCGCGCGGTTAGCGTCGAGCACATAAAGGAAGTCGAGCCCAAGGGCCCTGCGCCGCGTCTCAAGCAGTTCGGAAAGGCCGGTGTCCCCGCTCCCGCCGGCCACGTCTCGGAACAGCGCCGAGAGGCCCAGGGCCTCGATCTGGTCGCCGTTATATTCGAGCATGCGCGCCAGATATTGGTGCGCGATCGTCAGATCGCCATCGACCTTCGACACCAGCAACGCGTCGAACTTGGCATTCCAGCGCACCATGGTGACGCCGAGCAGAAGGGGGACCACAACCAGGGTCGGCAGAAGCGCGATGGCGAGGAGCCGGAAGCGGACCGAGCGTTCCGGGCGCCGGGCGGCCGCCCGGTCAGGAGTCGCGGACATTCCACTGCGCGCATTTGCGGTCGATCGTCTTGCGCGAGACACCGAGGCGGCGCGCGGTCTCGGCGCGATCATGGCCGGTCGCTTCGAGCACCGAGAGTATGTGGCGCTTTTCCAGCTCTTCCAGACTATGTCCGAGCGCGGCTGGCGCGCTCGCGCGCTGGCCGGGAAAATCATCCGGGAACCGCCCGAGGATCAGGGTGCGCTCGATCAGGTTGCGAAGCTCGCGGATGTTGCCGGGCCAGGGATAGCGGCCGAGGGCGGCGCGGGCCGCCCCATCCAGCATCACCGGCGGCACGCCCAGTTGCCGCGACAGCGTGCGCATGAACAGGTCGGCAAGTTCCTGCGCGTCCGCGCCGCGATCACGCAGGGGGGGAAGATGGAGCTGCAGCACATTGATGCGGTAAAACAGGTCGGCCCTGAAGCGCCCCTGTTGGACCTCCTTCTCCAGCTCCCGGTTGGTGGCAAAGACGAAGCGCAGATCCACCGGAACCTCGCGCTCGGCGCCCACCGGGCGCACCCGGCGATCCTCGATGACGCGCAGCAGCTTGCTCTGCATTGCCGGCGACAGCTCGCCGATCTCGTCGAGGAAAAGCGTCCCACCGTGGGCATGGATGAACAGCCCGTCGCGCGCCGAAACCGCGCCGGAAAACGCGCCCTTCAGATGTCCGAACAGCTCGCTCTCGATCATATCCTGCGGAATGGCGGCGCAATTCACCGGCACGAAAGGCTTGTCTGCCCGATCTGACAGGATATGCAGCGAGCGCGCCGCCACTTCCTTTCCGGTCCCGGATTCGCCGGTGAGAAGCACGGATGTGGGCAGCGGCGCGACCCGCGAAATGGTTTCGCGCACCTTCTGGATCACCGGGGAGGTGCCGATCAGCTTGTCGCGCAGAATGCCCCGGTCTGCACTCGAGCGCAGCTCGTGCTGAAGCACGAAATTCTCGCGTTGAAGGCGGATCCGTTCGAGGCAACGCGCGACGGCATTGATGATCTGGTTCGAGCGGAACGGCTTGAGCACAAAATCCGCCGCCCCCGCCCGAAGCGCCTGGATCGCCGTCTCGAGATCGGCATAGGCGGTGATGAGAATGGCATCGGCGAACAGGCCCACGGTGCGCTGCTCGGCCAGCCATTCCAGGCCGGTCTTTCCCGGCATGATATTGTCGATGATGATGACGTCGAAATGCTGGACGTCGAGCTTGCGGGACGCCTCCGCGGTATCCGCCGCCTCGTCCACCTGCTTGCAGCGCGGCCGCAGGGTGCGCACCAGAAAATTCCGGATGCCTGGCTCATCGTCGACGACGAGGATGGAAGCCTGGGCCAGCCACGGACCAAATTCGGCGTCCGCGGCGGCCGTCCGCGACCGCGGCCCCGATTGTAGCTTTTCCGCGCCCGAATATTCTTCCGTCATGGGTTTACTATGGGCGAGCACGCCCGCCAATGCAAAGACCACGCCGCCGCTGCGGGGAGCGGAACGCGACCGCCGGTTCACCCTCCAGCGCGATGAGCATGGGCAATGCCCCGGCCGCCGCCGGGCTTCGGCGGCGGTCGGGGATTTCAAGGCGGATCAGGCCAGGTCGAAGCGGTCGAGGTTCATCACCTTGGTCCAGGCGGCGACGAAGTCCTTCACGAACTTCTCGCCCGCATCGGCGCTGGCATAAACCTCGGCCAAAGCGCGCAGGACGGAGTTCGAGCCGAACACGAGGTCGACCCGGGTGCCGGTCCACTTGACCTCTCCGGTCTTGCGGTCGCGACCCTCGAACAGGCTCTTGCGGTCGCCGACCGCCGTCCACTGCGTGCCCATGTCGAGCAGGTTGACGAAGAAGTCGGTCGTCAGCGCGCCCGGCCGGTCGGTGAGGATGCCGTGGCGGGTGCCGTCCACGTTGATGTTGATCGCCCGCAGTCCGCCGATCAGCACGGTCAGCTCCGGCGCGGTCAGCGTCAGCAACTGCGCCCGATCGATCAGCACCGCCTCGGCCGGAACCCCGAGCCGCGGGTTCTGGTAGTTGCGGAAGCCGTCGGCCGCCGGCTCCATCACCTCGAAGGCGTCGACGTCGGTCTGGGCCTGCGTGGCGTCGGTGCGGCCCGGCGCAAACGGCAGCGTGACGGCATGGCCCGCCGCCTTCGCCGCCTGCTCGACGCCGGCATTGCCGGCGATGACGATCAGGTCGGCGAGCGAGACCTTCTTGCCGCCGGCCGCGTCGCGGTTGAACGCGAACTGGAGGTCTTCCAGCGCGCGCAGCACCTTGGCCAGTTGCTGCGGCTGGTTGACGGCCCAATCCTTCTGCGGGCTGAGGCGCACCCGCGCGCCATTGGCGCCGCCGCGTTTGTCGCCGCCGCGGAAGGTGGAGGCGGAGGCCCAGGCGGTGGCCACCAGCTCAGAGACCGAGAGGCCGGTCTCCAGCACCTTCGCCTTGAGGGTGGCGACGTCCGCGTCGTCGATCAAGGGATGATCCACGGCCGGCACGTTGTCCTGCCAGATCAGCTCTTCCTTCGGCACTTCCGGGCCGAGGTAGCGCGAGCGCGGGCCGAGGTCGCGGTGGGTCAGCTTGAACCAGGCGCGGGCGAAGGCCTCGGCGAAAGCTTGCGGGTTGCCCAGGAAGCGGCGCGAGATCTTCTCGTAGACCGGGTCAAAGCGCAGCGCCAAGTCGGTCGTCAGCATGGTGGGGCGGTGCTTCTTGCCCGGCACATGGGCGTCGGGGATGACGTCGCCGGCGTCCTTGGCCACCCACTGGTGTGCGCCGGCCGGGGACTTCTCCAGCTCCCACTCGAACTTGAACAGGTTCTCGAAGAAGAAGTTGCTCCATTGCGCCGGGGTCTGCGTCCAGGTGACCTCAAGGCCGCTGGTGATGGTGTCGCCGCCCTTGCCGGTGCCGAAGGTGCTGCGCCAGCCGAGGCCCTGCGCCTCCAACTCGTCGCCTTCCGGGGCGGGGCCGACATTGTCGGCCGGACCGGCGCCGTGGGTTTTGCCGAAGGTGTGGCCGCCGGCGATCAAAGCGACGGTCTCCTCGTCATTCATCGCCATGCGCGCAAAAGTGTCGCGGACGTCGAAGGCGGCGAGCAACGGGTCCGGATTGCCGTCAGGGCCTTCCGGATTGACGTAGATGAGGCCCATCTGCACGGCGGCGAGCGGGTTCTCCAGGTTGCGCGAATGCACCTTGCCGTCGGCATCATCGTCGGTCACGAGCACGCCCTCGTCGGAAGGCTTCGTCACGCCCTCGGAGCCGTGGGCATAGCGCAGGTCACCGCCCAGCCAGGTGGTCTCGCGGCCCCAGTAGACGTCCTGGTCGGGCTCCCAGGTATCGGTGCGGCCGCCGGCGAAGCCGAAGGTGCGAAAGCCCATGGTCTCCAGCGCCACGTTGCCGGTGAGGATCAAGAGGTCGGCCCAGGAGATCTTCTGGCCGTACTTCTTCTTGATCGGCCACAGCAGGCGGCGGGCCTTGTCGAGGCTGACGTTATCCGGCCAGCTGTTGAGCGGGGCGAAGCGCTGCTGGCCGCGGCCGCCGCCACCGCGCCCGTCGGCGAGGCGATAGGTGCCCGCGCTGTGCCAGGCCATGCGGATGAACAGCGGGCCGTAATGGCCGAAGTCGGCCGGCCACCACTCCTGCGAATCGGTCATCAAATGCCGCAGGTCGGTCTTCAGCGCCTCATAATCGAGGGTCTTGAACTCTTCGCGATAATTGAAGGCCGGATCCAGGGGATCCGACTTGGCGGAGTGCTGGCTCAGCAGATCCACCCGCAGCTGGTTCGGCCACCAGTCGCGATTCTGGGTCCCACCGGCTCCATGGGCGACCGGGCATTTGCCCGTGTTCTCCTCAGTCGTCGCGTTCATGCTTTCCTCCGATCCACGCTGCGGGCCAAGCGAGACAATCGAACAGCCCGAGCTTCACAGGCACGGCTCTTACCAAATCTCTCTCATTAGATTAATTCCGATTTACTGATCACTCTGATAAGTTCGCCTTATGAAAAATCTGACATTCAAGCAGCTGCGCTATTTCGAGGCGTTGGCCAGGCATGGCCACTTTCGCCGCGCGGCCGAGGCCTGTGGCATCTCCCAGCCGGCTTTGTCGATGCAGATCAAGGAATTGGAACGCGAAGTCGGCACCGAGCTGTTCGAACGCGGCGCCCGCCAGGTCCGTCTGACCAGTTTTGGCGAGGCGTTCGCCCCCCGCATCCGCGACATTTTGCGCTCCATCGACGAACTGGGGGATCTGGCCCGTGCCTCGCGCGATCGTCTGATGGGGCGGCTGCGGATCGGTGTCATCCCGACGGTCGCGCCTTATCTGCTTCCGACCCTCCTCGGCCGGCTGAGCCGACAGCACGAAGGTCTCGACATTCACGTGCGCGAGACGCAGACGCCGAGGCTTCTCCAGGAGTTGGAAGACGGCCGGCTCGACACGGCGATCGTCGCCTTGCCGGTCTCCGAGCCGGCGCTGGTGGAAGTCCCCCTGTTCACCGAGAATTTCGTCCTGGTCCGGCCCGGCGCGGATGAGGGAAAGCCGGTGCCCGCTCCCGATGCGCTGCGCGAGATGCGCTTGCTCCTGCTGGAGGAAGGGCACTGCTTTCGCGATCAGGCGCTGTCGTTCTGCAATGTCGACATAAGGGCGACGCCGCGCGATTTCCTGGAGGCCAGTTCCCTATCCACTTTGGTCCAGATGGTGGACGCCGGCATCGGCATCACGCTGATCCCGGAAATGGCCGTGGGGGTGGAGACGCGCTCGGTATCGGTGTGCGTGGCCCGCTTCGCAAATCCCGAGCCTTCGCGGACCATCGGCATGGTCTGGCGCAAAACCAGCCCGCTCACGAAGCAGCTTGTGCAGATTTCCGAAGTGGTCCGCAGCTCCACCGATTTCATGCGTGAGCAGCGGGGCACTGGCGAGGCCGATTAGCGCATCCGTCCTAGCGGATGCCGGCGCGCAGGAAGGCCTGGATGAACTGGCGCTGGAAGATGAGGAACGCAATCATCAGCGGGGCCACCACCATCAGCGTCGCGGCGCTGATGATGGAAATATTGACCCCGCTTTCCGGCGCGCCGAACAGCGAGAGACCGACGGTGAGCGGGCGGGTGTCCGCGGAATTGGTCACGATCAGCGGCCAGAGGAAATTGTTCCAGTGGGTCGCGACCGACACCAGCGCATAGGCCAGATAGACCGGTCGGGTGGCCGGTACATAGACACGCCAGAGCACGCCCAGCCACGAGCAGCCTTCGACCCGCGCCGCCTCCTCCAATTCCAGCGGCACGGACTTGAACGCCTGCCGCAACAGGAAGATGCCGAACGCGCTCGCCACATAAGGCAGGCCCATGCCGGTGATGGAATCCAGCAGCCCGAGGCGCGAGACCATGGCGTAGTTCTCGACGATCAAGACCTCCGGCAGGATGAACAATTGCAGCAGCACCAGCACGAACAGTGCCTCGCGTCCGGGAAAGCGGAAGCGGGCGAAGGCATAGCCCGCGAGCGTGCACAGGACGAGCTGGCCCGCGAGGGTGAAGGTCACCAGCAACAGGGTGTTGAGCGTATAGGCGAGCCACGGCGCGGCGGCCCAGGCGGTGCGATAATTTTCAAATGTGAAGGGCGCGGCGAGCGAGAAGTCGAGCGCCTGCCCCGGCGGGTGGAGAGAGGCCCAGGCGGCGAACAGAAGGGGCGCGATCCACACCAGTGCGAGCAGCCACGCGCCTGCGGCGTCCAGCGCTTCGCTCCAGCGGATCGGATGGCGAGAGGCGGGCGCCGTCATCGGTAGTGGATCCGTTTTTCGACGATGGTGAACTGGAAGACGGCGACCGCTCCGAGCACCAAAAGCACCAGCACCGTCAGGGCCGTGGCATGGGCCGGGTCGAAATAGGAAAAAGCCATTTCCCAAATCCAATAGAGGACAAGCTTGGTCGCATTGTCCGGGCCACCCTTGGTCAGGATGAACAAATGGTCGATGAGCTTCACCGAATTGATGAGTGCATTGATGAAGATGAAGGCCGTGGTGGGCATCAGCAGCGGCAGCAGGACGCGGCGCAGATAGGTGAGCCGCCCGGCGCCCTCCACCAGCGCCGCCTCCTTGAGGTCGGGCGGAATGGTCTGCAAGGCCGCCAGGTAGAAGATCATGAAGAAGCCCGCCTCCTTCCACACCGTCACGACGATGATCGCCCAGAGCGCGGTTTGCGGCTGGCCAAGCCAATTGACCGGCGGCAGGCCAAACAGGCCGGTGAAGCTGTCGATCACCCCGAGGCCCGGCGTGTAGAAGAACAGCCAGAGGTTGGCCGCCGCGATCATGGGCAGGATGGTCGGGGTGAAATAGGCGCCGCGCACGAAGCCGCGCAGCGGCAGGCGCGCGTCCGCCCATAGGGCCATCACCAGCGCGAGCGTGATGGAGAGCGGGATCGTCACACCGGCATAGAGCAGATTGTTGCCGACCACGGTCCAGAAATTGGGATCATGGACGAGGTCCAGATAATTCTCGAAGCCATTGAATACGGACGGCCGACGCGCTGTGCCGCGCGAATAGAGGCTTGCCCAGAAGGTCGTGGCGGTGGGCAGGAAAGCGAACAGCGTCAGAAGGGTCAACGCTGGCGCAAGCAGCATCCAGCCATAGAGCGCATGGCGGCGGCGCTGCTGGCGCGCGATTGGATCCAGCACGCGTGTCGGGGCACCGGTCTCGGGCATGGGCGGTTTTTCGGTAATGGGGGGCGGACGATCCGCCCCCCGGTTTTATGAAGAGGATCAGTGCTTGTAGGGCTTGAGCAGCTGGTCGGCGGTGGCCTGGGCGGCCTTGAGTGCCTCGGCCGGGCTCTTGGTGCCGGTGAGCGCCGCCTGCACGGCATTGTTCAGCGCCTCGCGCACCCGGGCGGTCTCCCAGGTCGAGAATTCGGCGATGGCGACCTTGAGCTGGTCACGGGCGACGAGGGCCTGCGGGAAGTCCTTGCCATAGGCTTTCAGCTTCTCGGTCTCATAGGCGGCCGGGCTCACGCCCACATAGCCGGTGGCAATCGACCAGTCGGCGGCGCGCTCGGGCGCGGTCATGTAGCGGATCAGCTTGAGGGAGGCGGCGCGCTCCGCTTCCGAGGCGTTCTTGAACAGATAGAAATTGCCGCCGCCGGTGGGCGAGCCGGGCTGCTTGTGGGCGGGAAGCTCGGCGACGCCGAAGTCGAACTTCGCTTCTTTCTTCACGGCGGTGAGGTTGCCGGTGGTGTGCCACATCATGGCCGTCTGGCCCTGCACGAAGGCCTGGCGCAGCGTGCCCCATTCCACGAGGCCGGCGGGCGAGATCTTGGCGTCGGTGGTGAGCGAGCGCCAGAAGGAGAGCGCCTCGATGACCGCCGGATCATCGAAAGAGACGCTCGCGCCGTCCTTGCTCATCAGTTCCTTGCCGTTCTGGATGGCGAAGCACTGGAACATCCAATAGGGATAGCCGGTGCCCGGCACCATCAGGCCGTAGCGGCCATCCTTGGTGAGCTTCTTGCCCGCCGCGACCAACTCGTCCCAGGTGCGCGGCGGCTTTTCGGGGTCGAGCCCTGCTTCGCGGAACATGTCCTTGTTGTAGAACATGACGATGGTGGAGCGCTGGAAGGGGATGCCCCAGGTCTTGCCCTCGACGCGGCTGTTGGCCATCAGCGCGGGGTAGAAGCTGGCGAGCCAGGCCTTCTCGTCGTCGGTCTTCACCACGTCCTCGAACGGAACGATCAGGTCCTGCTCCACGAGGTCGTAAGCGTCGATGGAGAACAGCACGGAGAGCTGGGCCGGCTGGCCGCTCTTGAGGGCCGCCAGGGCGCGCACGCGGGTGTCGTCATAATTGCCGGCATAGACGGCATTGACGTGGACGTCCGGATTTTCCTTTTCGAACCCGGAGATCATGTCGTCGATGACCTTCGTCAGCGGTCCGCCGACGGCGATCGGATAATACATCGTCAGCTCGGTCTTCGCGAAGGCCGGCATCGTTGCGGCAACGAGCAGGCTCGCCGCCGTGGCGGCGGCGGTGAAGAAACGTCTCATGGTCAGTGTCCTTCTGGCCTTGGGGGAACGCATACAAAGATGAACGGGAGGGGTCAGAGCGCCGGGGGTGCGGCGGCCTCTGGAACGGATGTGGGTTCGGGGGGCGGGTGCGATGCCGCGCCTGCGCAGATGTTCCGGCCGCTGTCGCGGTCGAACCAATGGGTGGCGTGTTCGGCCCAGGACAGGGAATGGGCCGTACCGGGGGCCGGATCGATCCGGCCGGGGACGCGGGCGATAAGCTCCGGCCCACCCTCGACCTGGAGATAGACGAAGGTCTCGGCGCCAAGGAATTCACTGGCGACAACCGTCACCGGCAGCCAGCCGAGGCCAGCGGGCTGGATGCGCAGGTCCTCCGCGCGTACCCCCGCCATGAGCCGTGCGCGGGGCAGGCCCTGCGGCGGTTCGGGCACGCCGGCAAGCTCCGCCGGGATTAGTGTCATGGGCGGCGAGCCGATGAAACTCGCGGCGAAAGCGGTCGCCGGCGCCTGATAAAGCGCGGCGGGCGCGCCCTGCTGCTCGATCCGGCCCTGGCGCATGAGGATGACATGGTCCGCCATGCCCATCGCCTCGGTCTGGTCGTGGGTGACATAAACCACGGTCATGCCGAGCCGGCGTTGCAGCGCGCGGATCTCCTGGCGCACGGAATGGCGCAGCTTGGCATCGAGGTTGGAGAGCGGCTCGTCCATCAGGCACAAGGGATGGTCAGCGACGATGGCGCGGGCGAGCGCCACGCGCTGGCGCTGGCCGCCGGAAAGCTGCGCGGGCTTGCGCGCGTCCAGCCCCTCAAGGCCGGTGAGGGCGAGCGCGTCCTTGAGCTTGCGATCCCGCTCCGCCCGGGGAACATGGCGCACCCTGAGGCCGAACACGATGTTCTCCGCCACCGTCAGATGGGGAAACAGCGCGTAGGATTGAAACACGATGGAGAGGCCGCGCGCGGACGGCGGGAGAGCCGTGACGTCGCGGCCATTGATCTCGACGCGGCCACGGTCCGGCGTCTCGAGCCCGGCAATGAGGCGCAGCGTGGTGGACTTGCCGCAACCGGAGGGGCCGAGCAGCACGGTGAACCCACCGCGCGGAATGGCGAGGGAGAGATCATCGACGCCGCCGCCGCCCTCGAACAGGCGAGTCACGCCGTGAAGGCGGACGAAATCCGGATCGGTCTCGGGCATGCTCATGCTGCCTCCTCGGCGGCGATGCGCAGGCGCGCGCCGAGGCCATCTTTGTCGAACAGCGCGGCAAAAGCCGGCGGCGGCGGCGCATCGAGCACCAGCAGGTCGATGTCGGACAGATGCCCGCCGCGCGCAGGCGCCGGCCGTCCGAACTTGCTGACGTCGGCCACCAGCACCGAACGGCGGCAGCTTTCGAGCATGGCGGAGCGGGCGAGGACTTCGGCGCGGTCGAAATCGACCAATGTGCCGTCCGGCTCAATGCCGCCGACGCCGAAGACGCCGAAGTCGACGCGGTAATTGCGATACATCTCCTCCACGTGCGGGCCGAGCATGTCGCGGTCGGGCAGGCGCATGGCGCCGCCGGGAAGGATGATGCGGTTGGAGGCGGTGACGCTCAGCGCCATGGCGACGTTGAGATTGTTGGTGATGACGATCAGGTCTTCATGGCCCTGCATGGCGAGGGCAACGAATTCCGGCGTCGTGCCGATGCCGAACGACAGCGAGGCCCCGTTGGGGATGAGGCTGGCGACGAGGGCGCCGATGGTCTGCTTGGCCGTGGGATGGACGATGCGGCGCGAGTCGTAGGCAAGGTTGAGGCGGGGCGCTTCCACATATTCCGCCCCGCCGCGCCGCCGACGCAGCAGATTGGCATCGCACAGGGTGTTGATGTCCCGCCTGATGGTCTGGGGTGTGACGCAGAAATGCTCCGCGAGCGTCTCCACGCTCAGGAAGCCCCCCTGGCGGGCGAGATCGACGATATCCTGTTGCCGCAGCGTGATGTTCATGCCCGCCCGTCTGCATGTTCATTTGAACGTGGAGCGCACGGTAATCCGGTTCGTTGAACGCACCGTGTCGGTTACATGACGTTCAAATGAACGAGCGCTATCGAAGGCCGAGCGAGAATGCCGACCCCTCAGGGACAGGCGTGGATCGGTGCGACACCGTCGGTCCAACGCGGCCGGGCTCTCGCCCAAGGAGAGCCGGTGCGGTGCGCAGGCGCGGCGGCCATTGCGATCTTTGCCGTGCTCGCTTACGGACGGCTGCTTATGGGGGCGCTGGCTCTGCCTTAGGCCCGTGGAAAGGTGCTGCATCCCGATGAGTGATTCCGTGATCCAAAACGGGGAGCCGCCGGCCTGTCCCGGACCGGATCCCCATCCCCGTGGAGCGAGCCGCTTCAAGGTGCCGGTTGGGGCGGTGGACACGCACGCCCATGTCATCGGCGCGCCTCCGGACTATCCCTTGATGCCGAACCGGAGCTATACCGCGCCGGTCGCCACGGCCGCCGATTATCTCGGCATGCTGGACGCCACCGGCATGACCTATGGCGTGCTGGTCCAGGTCAGCGTCCATGGCACCGACAACCGGCTGATGCTGGAGACGCTGCGGGCCAACCCGGCCCGCTTGCGGGGGGTGGCGGTGGCGGACCTCGGCCTGCCGGATGCCGCGTATGCGGAGCTGAAGGCGGCGGGGGTCGCCGGGTTGCGCATCAACGCGCTGTTCGGCGGCGGCGTCAGTCTCGACCTCATGGAGCGCTACGGGGACTTGTGCGCCGAGATGGGCTGGCACCTCCAGTTCCTCCTGGATGCGCGGGACCTCGTCGAACTCGGGCCGCGGATTCGCAAGCTGCGCGCGCCAGCGGTGGTGGACCACATGGGCCACTTCCCCCCCTCGCAAGGTATCGAGCACCCCGGTTTTCAGGAACTCCTGCGGCTGGTGGCGGAAGGTGGCTGGGTCAAGCTTTCCGGTGCCTACCGCTTTTCTGTCGAGGGGGCGCCCTATCGGGACACGATCCCGTTGGCGCGCGCGCTCGTCGAGGTGGCGCCCGAGCGCTGCGTCTGGGGTTCGGACTGGCCGCATGTCTCCACTTGGACCCCCATGCCCAATGTGGGCGACCTGCTCGACCTGCTTGCCGACTGGGTTCCCGACGAAGCCACGCGCAATCACATCCTCACGGACAATGCGCACCGACTCTATGGCTTCAAATCCTGACCCGCCCGTTTGGCGGGCCTTGGGCCGCAGCGCTAGGATGCTCGATGTGTGAAGGGTGCAGCCGCCCCCGTCCTGCGCGCGGCGGGACGGGGGCGCCTGGCGCGCCGAGGGTTCAGATGCCGAAGAAGTCGGCCATCAGCTCAAGCTGATGCTCCAGCATGGGCCGCCCGAGATGGATGCGGCAGCCCGCTTCGCGTGCACGGGCCAGAAGCGGCGTGATTTCCGGCTCCATGATGATTTCCGCCACCACCATGGATGCCGTGAGCCGCCCGGCGTCGAGCGGCATCGGATCGTCCGGCCGCATGCCGAGCGAAGTGCCGTTCACGATGATATCGTGGCCGGAGGGGTCTTCGCCGCCGGCGGAAACCGACACGTCGGGATGGGCCGCCACGATCCGATCGCACAGATCCTGCGCCTTGGCGCGGGTGCGGTTGGCGATGGTGAGGTGCGAGATGCCGGAAGCCGCAAGGGCGAAGGCGATGGCGCTCGCCGCGCCGCCCGCGCCGGCGAGATAGATCCGCCGGCCCTCCAGGGCCACCCCGGCGCCGAGCAGGCCGGCGACGAAGCCCGCTCCGTCCAGCATGTCGCCATGCAGGCGGCTGTCGGCGGTGCGATGAATGACGTTGACCGCGCCCATGGCCTGCGCCCGCGCGCTCACTTCGTCGCAATGGGCCACCATCGCCGCCTTGTGGGGCACGGTGATGATGGCGCCGTCGAAGCTCTTGAGCGTGCGGAGGCTGTCCGCGAAGGCGGCGAGATGCTCGGGCGCCACCTGGAACGGCACCATCACCGCATCGCGGCCCCGCCGCTCGCAGATGGCGTTGATGCCGGGCGGCGCCTTCACATGGGCGATGGGGTCGGCAAGGATGCCGAGCACCCGGGTGTGACCTGTGATGCTGCGTGCGCTCATGCCTGCAGCTTTCCATCCAGCCGCTTCGGCAGGCCGGGAGCACCGGCGCCCTTCAGTTCCGGCGGGAGCAGCGCGTCGGGCAGGTCCTGGTAGCTGACCGGACGCAGGAAGCGGGCGATGGCGAGCGTTCCGACCGAGGTGGACCGCCCGTCGGCGGTGGCCGGGAACGGGCCGCCGTGGACCATGGCATGGCATACCTCGACGCCGGTGCCGAAGCCGTTCACGAGGATGCGCCCCACCTTGCGCTCCAGCATGGGCACGAGCTCACGCGCTGCCGGATAGTCCGCCTCGTCGATGTGCAGGGCGGCGGTGAGCTGGCCTTCCAGGCTCTCCAGCACGCGCGTCAGCTCCTGCAGGTCCGCGCAGCGCACCACCAGGGAGGAGGCGCCGAACACTTCCTCGTGGAGGTCGGGGTGGGCGAGGAACTCCGCCGCGCCGGTGGCGAACAGGGCGGGTCGCCCCTTCAGCGCGCCGTCGGCCTGTCCGCGAGCCACCTCCTTCACCGCGCCGTGGCAGGCAAGGGTTTCCACGCCGGAATTATAGGCAGCAAGAATGCCGGGCGTGAGCATGGTGGCGGAAGGCAGGCCGGTGATCGCGGTCGCGGCGGCGGCGAGGAAGTCTTCCAGCCCCGGGCCCTCAAGAGCTAGCACCAGCCCCGGATTGGTGCAGAACTGCCCCGCGCCCAGGCTCAGCGCCGCCGAGAACGCCGTGCCGATCTGGGCGCCCCGCGCGGCGAGCGCCGCCGGAAACAGGATCACGGGATTGATGCTGCTCATCTCCGCATAGACCGGGATGGGCTCGGCGCGTTCCGCCGCGATCTTCATGAAGGCGGTGCCGCCGGCACGCGAGCCGGTGAAGCCGACCGCCTTGATGCGCCGGTCGGCCACCAGGCCCTGGCCCACCTTGCGGCCGCTGTCATAGAGCAGGGAAAACACGCCCTCCGGCAGGCCGCGATCCGCCACCGCCTTCTGCACCGCCTTGCCCACGAGCTGGGATGTGCCGGGATGTGCCGAATGGGCCTTCACGATCACCGGGCAGCCGGCCGCGAGCGCGGAGGCGGTGTCGCCGCCGGCAACCGAGAAGGCGAGCGGAAAATTGCTCGCGCCGAACACCGCGACCGGGCCGAGCGGCACGTTGCGCAGGCGCAGGTCCGGGCGGGGCAGGGGCTTGCGCTCGGGCAGGGCGGGATCGATGCGCAGATCGAGGAAGCCGCCGTCACGCACCACCTGCGCGAACAGGCGGAGCTGGCCGACCGTACGTCCACGCTCGCCTTCCAGGCGCGGACGCGGCAGGCCGGTTTCCTGCATGGCCCTCTCGATCAGCACATCGCCGATATCGAGGATGTTCTGCGCGATCGCCTCGAGAAACAGGGCGCGTTCTTCCAGGGATACGGCGCGATACGTATCGAACGCGGCCTCCGCGAGGGCACAGGCGCGCTCCAGGTCGTCCAGCGTCGCGCCACCGAAGGGGGGAGCGAGCGGCAGGCCGCTCGCGGCTTCCACCGCTTGGACCTCGCCGACCGTGCCGGGCCGCGAATCCGCACCGATCAGCAGATCAGTCGTGATGGTCATGTCGGTCATCCTTTATCGAGGCGGGCAGCTTTCGCCCGCGGATCGGCCTTGGTCGAGTCAAATATGACGATGTCCTACCGTCATTTGCCCCAGCACAGGGCCAGGGGATCGAGCTCCCGGGCGATTTCCAGCAATCCTTCGCGGGTGGCGGGGTGCACCGGCTCCAGCGGATGGCGGACCGCGTCGGAGGAGATCACGCCGCCCTCCATCATGGCGATCTTCGCCGCGCGCAGGCCGCACTGGCGGTTCTCGTAATTGATCAGCGGCAGGACGCGGGCATAGGCCTGCGCCGCTTCGGCACGCCGCCCGGCCGCGTGGTGGTCCAGCACCGGGCGCAGCAGATCGGGCAGGAGCGCGCTCGACATCACGCCGGTGGCGCCCGCGTCGAGATCGGCCATGAGCGTGATGGCCTCTTCGCCGTCGAACGGGCCTTCGACGGCATCACCGCCTGCGGCGATCAGCGCGCGCAGCTTGGCGGCGGTGCCGGCGACCTCGATCTTGAAATAGCGCACCAGCGGCAGCTCGCGGGCGAGCCGCACCATGAACGGCACGGAGAGCGAGACGCCGCTTAGCGGGGCGTCCTGAAGCATCACCGGGATGCCCGCGGCATCCGCCACGCGGGCAAAATGATCGAAGATGGCCTGCTCGTCGAGGCGGATGCCGGCGCCGTGATAGGGCGGCATGAGCATGATGAGGCTGGCACCAGCGGCGCGAGCATGGGCGGCGCGCTCGGCGGCGACGCGGGTGGAGAAATGGGAGCATGTCACCATCACCGGCACGCGCCCTGCCACATGGGCGAGCGACAGTTCGGTGAGGATGCGGCGCTCCTCGTCGGTCAAGAGAAACTGTTCGGAATAATTGGCAAGGATGCAGATGCCGTCCACGCCCTGGTCGATCATGCAATCGAGCACGCGGCGCTGGCCGTCGGGATCGAGGTCGCCATTGGCGAGGAACGGGGTGGGGGCGACGGGGAACAGCCCACGATAGGGCTGGGCGGCGGCGGTCATGGCGTCTCCTGAGGCACGGTGCGACAGCGAAGGGGCGCAGATCGCGCCCCTTCCATCATTGGCGAAATTTCACTCGGCCGGGAGGTTCTCGGGCAGGGACTGGCCAAAATACTTCTTATAGATGTCGTTCAGCTTGCCGTTCTTCAGGTTGTCCGTCACCCAAGCGTTCACGAACGTCTTCAGCTCGGGATCGGTCTTGCGCAGGCCGACGGCCATGGGATAGGCGGCCATCTCGATCTTCACCTCGAGCTGCTTGCCCGGGTTCTGCTCGGCCACCGCATTGGCGGTAGAGAGGGCGGCGGCCAGAATGTCCTGCTGCCCGGTGGCGACGGCGGTATTGGCGGTGGCCTCGTCCTCGTAGCGCACGATGTTGGCGGCGACCTTGGCGTCCTTGACGGTGCGCGTCAGCTCGATGTCGGCGGTGGTGCCGCGCGCGACGGCGATGGACTTGCCGGCCAGGTCGGCCGCGCCTTTGATCACCGTCGATTTGGGGGCGGAGACCACCACCGGGATCACGCCGTAGGGGATGGAATAATCCACCACCTTCTTGCGCTCCGGCGTGATGGAGAAGGAAGCGATCACCAGATCCACCTTGCCGGCCAGCAGCGAGGGCACGCGGTTCGCGCCCGAGACCGGCACCACTTCCAGCGGCACGCCGAGATCCTGCGCCAGGAGCTTGGCGGTCTCGACGTCCGAGCCGGTCTCCTTGGCCTGCGCGTCCAGCATGCCGTAGGGCGGATGGCTGACGTCGATGGCCACTAGCAGCTTGCCGCGCTGCTTGATGCCGGCGGGCGTCTCGGCGTTGGCGGCGAGCGGGCCGGCCACCAGGGCAACGGCGAGCGCAAGCGTGCCGGCGATGCGGGTCATGGTCATGGTGAAAACTCCTCCAAATCTTGTTTTCTGTTGGCGTTGCAGATGGGTGTCACAGCCCGTTGCCGACGAACTGGCGCAACTCGACGGTCTGGGGATTGGCGAGCATCTCGCCCTTGCCGCTCTCCCACACCTTGCCCTGGTGCATGAACACCACGGCATGGGCCACCGAGCGGGCAAAGGCCATTTCATGGGTGACGAGCATCATGGTCATGCCGCCTTTGGCGAGCCGCTCGATGACTTTCAGCACCTCGCCTGTCAGCTCGGGGTCGAGCGCCGAGGTCACCTCATCGAACAGGATCAGCTTGGGGTGCATGGCCAGCGAACGGGCGATGGCGACGCGCTGCTGCTGGCCGCCGGAGAGCTGTTCGGGATAGTTCTGCGCCTTGTCGGCCAGGCCCACCTGCGCCAGCACGTCGGCGGCGAGGTCGCGGGCCTCGCCTTTGCTGATACGCTTCACCTTGCGAGGCGCCAGCGTCACGTTCTGCTCGACCGTCAGATGGGGAAAGAGATTGTAGCTCTGGAACACGATCCCCACGTCCTGGCGCAGCTCGCGCAGGTCGACCGTGCCGCTGTGAAGCGCCCGCCCGCACACGGTCAATTCACCGCCGTCCACCTTCTCCAGGCCGTTGACGCAGCGCAGCGCCGTGCTCTTGCCGGAACCGCTGCGGCCGATCAGGGCCACCACTTCCCCCGGTGCCACGTCGAGGTCGATGCCCTTCAGCACGGCCAACGCGCCGAAGTTCTTGCGCACGTCGCGGAAGCGCACGAGGGGCGCGGCGGGGCTGGTCATGGAAGGGCTCTCACGGGAAGCGGCGGAAGGGGCGGGGGCTCTCGTCTGAAGGGTCATGCCGTCTCCTCAGCCGCGGTGCAGCCGCCGCTCGAACCGGCTCGCCAGCAGCGACATGGGAAAGCAGATGGCGAAATAGATCAGCGCGGCGATGGTAAATACGGTGAACGGCCTGAAGGTGGAATTGTTGATCACCTTGGCCGAATAGGTCAGGTCGAAGAAATTGATCACCACGGAATAGGAGGTGTTCTTCACGATCTGCACCAGGAAGCCCACGGTGGGCGGCACCGCGATGCGCAGGGCTTGGGGCAGGATCACGAACACGAAGCGCTGGGTGGAGGTGAGCGCGAGGCATTCGCCCGCTTCCCATTGAGTCTTCGGCACGGCGAGGATACAGCCCTTCCAGATCTCGCCGAGATAGGCGCCCGCATAGAGCGTCATGGCAACGCCCGCCGCCACCAGCGCCGGCACATCGAACCCGCCGATGCTGATGCCGAAATAGACCACGAACATGATGACCGGCAGCGGGATGCCTTGCACCACCTGCACCAGCACACCGGAGAGCGCCCGCGCGAGCTTGCTGTGGGCGGAACGCGCCAGGGCGACGGGCAGGCCGAGCAGCGTGCCGCCGACGAAGCCGAGCAGCGAGAGCACGATGGTCCAGCCCGCGCCGCGGAAGAGATAGGCGATCTGCTCGATGGTCAGTCCCAGCATCAGAGCCTCACAGCGGTGTGCCGAGCCGGCGGCGGCGGGGGAAGGAGACCTGGGCCACGCCAAGCAGCGTGAGGCGCAGGAGCGAGGCCATGACGAGGTAGATGACGGCGATGACGAGGTAGACCTCGAACCCGCGGAAAGTGAAGGACTGGATCATGTAGGCGACGCCGGTCAGCTCCTCGGCGGAGATCTGCGACATGATCGAGGTGGCCAGCATCATGAGCACAAACTGGCTGACGAGCGCGGGATAGACGCGCTCCACGGCCTGGGGGAGCTGCACCGACCACAAGGCCTGGCTCGGCTTGAGCGCCAGGCAGGAGGCGGCCTCGATCTGGCCTTTCGGGATGCTCATGAAACCCGCGCGCATGATCTCGGCGGTATAGGCGCCGACATTGATGACGAGGGCGATCACCGCCGCCGCAAACGGGCCGATCCGCACCTGCAACACGGCGAGGCCGAAGAACAGCCAGAACACCTGGATGATGAGCGGCGTATTGCGGATGCCTTCCACATAGATGATCACCGCCCGCCGCGCCCACGGCGGGCCATACAGGCGGCCGACCGCGCAGAGCGTCCCGAGCGCGAAGCCCGGAAGGATGGAAGCGGTCGTCATTCCCAGGGTCAGCCAGACGCCGTGCCACAGGTCTGGCAAATATTCATCCAGGAATGAGAAATCGAATTCGTAGGACAAGGCAAAAACCCGCGTCTTCGGAAGCGAAATTCATCGCGTTTGATAAATATACGGATCCGGCGTGACGATGCGTAACGCTTAACGCTCCGAGCTGTGCTCGGATCATTCAATTTTATGGTGCTAAATCAGAGGCATAGGCGTTCTTTCCTGCCTAATTTATTATCATTTTTCTATTGACTGGAGGACATCTAACATGATTGATTGATGCACGCAATAATCATTTTAGCGGACAATTCCATGCTGACGATGCGCACGGCCTCCCCGGTGATCCAACTGAATGCGCGGGACAATGTGGCCGTGGCCCGATCCGCCATTCCCGCGGGCACGCCGGTGGAGATGGACGGGGACGCCATCGTCGCGCTGGCCCAGATTCCGAGCGGCCACAAGATGGCGATCCGCGCCGTCGCGGCGGGCGAGCCAGTGCTGAAATATGGCCAGGTTATCGGCATCGCGTCCGTCGACATCGCGCCCGGCGCGCACGTGCACCTGCATAACCTCGCCATGCAGGAGAGCGGCGTCGATCACCATTTCGCCGAGGATGCCCGTCCCACGCCGCTGCTGCCGCAGGGCCAGCGCCGCACCTTCGAAGGCTATGTGCGCGCCGACGGGCAGGTGGGCACGCGCAATTATATCGGCATCGTCAGCTCGGTGAATTGCTCCGCCACGGTGGCGCGCGCCATCGCCGACGGGTTCAACCGCGGCGGCGGCCTCGACGGGTTCGAGAATGTGGACGGGGTGGTGGCGCTCACCCACGGCACCGGCTGCGCCATCAACACCAAGACCGAGGGCTATGCCTATCTCACCCGCGTGCTGAGCGGCTATGCGAAAAACCCCAATTTCGCCGGCATCCTCATGATTGGCCTCGGTTGCGAGACCAACCAGATCGACCCCATCGTGAAGAAGTACGGGCTCGAGGAAGGCCCGTTCCTGCGCACCATGACCATCCAGCACCTAGGCGGCACGCGAAAGACCGTTGAGGTCGCCTCCGGCATCATCCGCGAGATGCTGCCCGCGGTGAACGCTGCCAAACGCACCACCGTGCCGCTCTCCGGCCTCAAGGTGGCGCTTCAGTGTGGCGGCTCGGACGGCTATTCGGGCATTTCCGCCAATCCGGCGCTCGGCCATGCGGCGGACCTCGTGGTGCGGCACGGCGGGACGGCGGTGCTGAGCGAGACCCCCGAAATCTACGGCGCCGAGCATCTCCTGACCCGCCGGGCGGTCACGCCGGCGGTGGCGCAGAAACTGGTGGACCGCATCGAATGGTGGCGCCGCTACACCGAGCGCAACGAGGCGGAGCTGAACAACAATCCCTCCCACGGCAACAAGGCGGGCGGGCTCACCACCATCCTGGAAAAATCGCTGGGGGCGGTGGCCAAGGGCGGCACCATGCCGCTGGAAGCGGTCTATGAATATGCCGAGATCATCGACCGCACGGGCTTTGTGTTCATGGACACGCCCGGCTACGATCCGGTTGCCGTCACCGGCCAGGTGGCAGGGGGCTGCAACGTGATTGTCTTCACCACCGGCCGGGGCTCCGTCTCCGGCTTCAAGCCCGCTCCCTGCATCAAGGTCGCGACCAACAACGAGATGTACGCGCACATGCAGGAAGACATGGATGTCAATTGCGGCGGCATCGTCACCGGGGAAGACACCATCGAGGCAGCTGGCGAGCGGATCTTCGAGACGATCATCGCCATCGCCTCGGGCGCGCATACGCTGAGCGAGGATTACGGCTTCGGCGACAATGAATTCGTGCCATGGCAAATCGGCGCGGTAACCTGAGCCGCGGCAAGCAGGCGCCGGTCGTCGACCGGACGCCCGCCTATGCCCTGATCGCCGAGCAATTGCGGCGCTCCATCTGCGATGGCGCGCTGCCGGTGGGCGCGGTGTTGCTGGAGGGGCCGCTCGCGGCCCTGTTCGGATCCAGCCGCTCGCCGGTGAAGCAGGCCTTGTCCGAACTTGAAAGCGAGGGGCTGCTCAGCCGGTTCGAGGGGCGCGGCCTGCTGGTCGGGCGCACCGAGACGCCCCAGCGCGTCAAGATCACCTCGGCCATGCTCCAGCTGCACGCTGAGCCGCCGGCGTCCGCCAAGTCCTTCGCCTGGCAGTCGCTCTATTATGATTTCGAGCGCGAGATCATCCTGCGCTCGGTGTTTGGCCGCTTCCGCGTGAACGAGCTGGCTTTGGCGCGCCATTTCGATGTGGGCCGCACGGTGGCGCGCGACCTGCTCATCCATGCCCGCGAGGTGGGCATCGTCTCCAAGGGCGAGAAATCCCACTGGTGGATCGTGCCGCTGGACGAGGCGCGCTTCCACGATCTCTACGAGCTGCGCATCCTGCTGGAGCCGGTGGCGCTGGAAAGTGCCATCGGCCGGATCCCGATCGCGCAGCTCGACAGTGTTGAAGCCCGCCTGAAGGATGTGATCGCCCGCTTCCCGCACGTGGACATTTCCGACCTCGACGTGCTGGAAGCGGATCTGCATATCGACCTGGTGGCCCATGGTCGCAATCCGGAACTCATCGAGGCGTTGCGGCGCACGCGGTGCATTCTGGTCTCGGGCAAGCACATCCAGGTGGCGCTGAAGCGTGCGACCCTGGTTGATCCCTTCATGGACGAGCATCTGGATATCGTGCGCGCCGTGCGGCGCGGCAGCGGGACCGTGGCGAAGAAGGCGCTTGTGGCGCATCTGCGCGCCTCCAGCCAGAAGGCCGCCGAACGTCTCGCCGCCTTCCGCGCGTCCCAGAGCGTGCCCCACTTGCCCTATATCGCCTGAGGCGCCGCCAGGGGTTTCGGGGCGGAACCGGGCCTCGCGTTCCGGCCCGGCGGAGCCGGCGGCCTGGCGCTGGCAGGTGCGTGGACGTGGCCTTGTCCGCGGCGTAAAGACGTGGACCGTTTTGGACGCGCGCAAGGCAAAAGGCTCGACCATATGTTGCCGCAACAGCTGGACCTTCCCCGCGCGACGCTCGCCGTCCTGTTCATCGTCGGGCTCATCACCACCAGCTTTCTGATTCTCCAGCCATTCCTGCCGGCGATCGTCTGGTCCACCACGCTGGTCATCGCCACCTGGCCGTTGATGCTCTGGGTGCAGGAGCACACCGGAAATCGCCGCGCGCTCGCCGTCGTCATCATGACCGTCGCGCTGCTGCTGGTGCTGATCATCCCGTTCTGGCTCGCGGTCGGCACCATTATCGCCAATCGGGACCAACTGACCGAATTGGCGCGGGCCGCCTTGTCCATACGCATACCGCCGCCGCCGGCCTGGCTTGCCGAGGTTCCGCTGTTCGGCGCACCCGCCGCCGAGATGTGGGGCCAAGTGACCTCTGCCGGGTTTGACGATATCGCGCCGCGCCTGACGCCGTATGCCGGCGCCTTCACCCAATGGTTCGCATCCGCGGCGGGCGGTCTGGCCGGAATGTTCGTCCAGTTCCTGCTGACCACGGTACTGGCCGCATTCATTTATGCCCGGGGCGAAAAGGGTGCGGAAACCGCGCGCGGCTTTGGTCGGCGCCTGGGCGGTGACCGCGGGGAGATGGTCATCCTGCTGGTCGGCCGCGCCATCCGGGGCGTTGCGCTCGGCGTGGTGGTGACGGCGCTGGCGCAAAGCGCGCTGGGCGGCATCGCTCTGCTGGCGGTCGGGGTGCCGTTCGCACCCGTGCTGACGGCGCTGATGTTCATGCTGTGCCTGATCCAGATCGGCCCCGGGCTGGTGCTCTTTCCCGCAGTCTTCTGGATGTATTACAGCGGGGCCACCATTGGCGCTTCGGTCCTCCTGGTCATGGCGGTGATCACCGTAACGATGGACAATTTCCTTCGCCCGTTCCTCATCAAGAAGGGCGCGGACTTGCCGATCCTGCTCATATTCGGCGGTGTTGTCGGTGGCCTCGTTGCTTTCGGCATGCTGGGGATTTTTCTGGGTCCCACCATACTTGCGGTCGCATATACCTTGCTCAACATCTGGATCTCGACCGGCCGCGAACTCGCCCCCACCGAAAAGATGTGACGGATTCTCGCCCTGGAGCCCGTTCGCGGTTCTGCGGGCGAGAACAGGTGAAGCCGTGCTTGGCTGATGTTCTCTCGCCGCCCGTCTTGACGCGCGCGCGGGCGGCGACGCAGCTTTGCAACGCTTTTCCGGTGGGCCCCTGGGCATGGCCGGGACGATGTGACTACTCTCGGGGACCTTGAACCGTTCAAGCCGGCTCGCGGCCCATGCCTTGAGCTCCGAGGCAGCCAGGGCCCGCGCCCAGTCGAGGCCGGCGCCTGGCGCGAGCGCGTTAACTCCATCTTCTCCTCGCTTCCAGCCGGCGACCGTCGAAGGGCGGCGCGGGATCGGGCGGTCGGGGCTGCGTTGGGATCAGCGCGGATCGGACGTTGAAGGTGCGGAGGCCTCCCCGGCGTGCGTGTGCACCTGCGCCTCCAGGTGGCGCACCAGGATCTCGCCGGAGATGGTGCTGTGAACGCTGGCGCAGCGTTCCGCGAGATCCGGATCGCCTTCCGACACTGCCGTCACCAGAGGAACGTGGTTCTCGATCAACGTTGCCGAGCCGGGCAGTATGGCGTTGGACGAGGCCATGAACATCCGCACCTGCTGCTCCACCACGTCATACTGGCTGGCGAGGCGGCTATGGCCGGCCAGGTTGACGATGGTCTTGTGCAGGGAAAGGTCGGCCTCGGTGATCTCGCGGCCGTCGCCGGAATCGGCCGCCGCCTTCAGCGCATCGAACGCGATCTCCATGCGTGCGCGCCGGTCCGGGTGACGGGCAGCGAGGCGGGCGGCGAGCCCCTCCAGGCTGGCTCGCAGAGTGTAAAGCTCCCACACGTCATGGGATGTCAGGGTGGCAACCTCCCAGCCGGCATAGGGACGCTGGACAATCAAGCCCTCGCCCATAAGGCGTTGGAGCGCGGCGCGTATGGTGCCGCGCGAAAGCTCGAATTGCGCCGCGATCTCCATTTCCGTGAGACGCGTGCCCGGAAGAACCTCGCCGGAGACGATCGCCTGCCGCAGCGCATCCGCGGCCGCTCTGTCGAGACTGCGCTTGGCGACCGCCGAGACCATTTTCAGAGCAGCCATCGGTTGCTTGCCTCCTCTTTAATCAATTCGAACTCGAATTTTAGTCAATTCATCCATTGACCAACTAAATCGGACGTTATCAGATAATTGTCAACAATCAGCGACAGCCACTCCCCCACCATAAGGCGGAGCGGAAGACGAAAAAAGGTACAAAATGCAAGTCTCGGTTGCGACGACCAGCCAATCCGCGATTTCCACCCTGGCCGCCAGCGAGTCCGGCGGCGCGCCTTCCGCCTCGCCGCTGGGTCAGCGCATCGCCAAGGCGGAAGCGATCCTCATCTCGGTTCCATTCGAGTCCGGAGGCGTCCCGCCCTGGAGCTTCGGCGGTGCGCCGCGCACCCAGTTCGATACCCTGTTCGTGCGCCTCGAGACCGACGCCGGCATCGTCGGCTGGGGCGAGGCCTTCTCTCGCGGCGAGGACCGTGGGCTGAAGATGCTGATCGAGACGCGGGTGCTGCCGCTGGTCGTGGGCCGCCGTGCCTGCGAGATCGCCAAGACCAAGTTCGATCTTGAATTCCAGCTCCAGAATTTCGGCCGCGTGGGGCCCATCATGTACGGCATTTCCGCCGTGGACCTTGCGTTGTGGGACATCGCCGCGAAGTCTGCCGGGCAGCCGCTGGTGGACCTGCTGGGCGGCCCCTTCACCGACCGCATCGGCGTCTATGCGAGCCTCATGCGCTATGGCAACGTCCCCGACGTGGAGAAGGCGACGCGCCGCGCGGTGGATCTCGGCTATCGCCACGTGAAGCTTCACGAGGTCACCGTCCCCGAGATTCGCGCGGCGGTGGAGGCGGCGGGCACCGACGCGGTGGTGATGCTCGACACCAACTGCCCGTGGTCGGTGACCGAGGCGCTGCGCTATGACCGCGAGCTTGCCCCTCTCGACCTGTTGTGGCTCGAGGAGCCGATCTGGCCGCCGGAGGATTTTCGCGGCCTCGCCATCGTGCGCGCCACCGGGCGCCACCGCATCGCCGCGGGCGAGAACGCCGGCTCCCTGCACGACTTCGTCGCGATGATCGACGCCGGCGCCATCGACATCGCCCAGCCGGACGTGGCCAAGACCGGGGGTGTTACGGAGCTGATGAAGATCGCCGCCCTCTGCGAGGCGGAAGGCGTGGAGTTCGTGCCCCATTGCGCGCTGTTCGGCCCCGGCCAGGTGGCGACGCTCCACATCAACGCCGCCCAGCGCGCGACCCCGCTGCTGGAGCGTCTGTTCTGCGATTTCGAGGCCGAGATCTATGGCGGTGCCACGCTCCCCGTCGGCGGATACCTGCCGGTGCCCACCGCCCCGGGCCTCGGCCTCGAACCCGACCTCGATGTGATCGAGCGCTATCGCGTCGCGTGATGCCTCAGCCGGAGGAACCGAACATGGGCCCCATTAGTATTCGGAAACTCACCAAGTCCTTCAGCACGCCCGACGAGGCGGAGGCGGTGGTCGCCCTCGATGATGTGTCGTGCGAAATCAATGCCGGCGAGTTCTTCTGCATCATCGGCCCGTCCGGCTGCGGCAAGAGCACCCTGCTGCACACCATCGCCGGTTTCTCCAAGCCCACCATGGGCGAGGCCCTGCGCAACGGCGCGCCGATCAGCGGCCCCGGCCCGGACCGCACCGTGATCTTCCAGGAGTACGGCCTGTTTCCCTGGATGACCGTGCACCAGAACGTGGAGTTCGGCCTCCGGGCGAAGGGTGTCGGCAAGGCCGAGCGCAAAGAGATCGTCGACGGCTTCATAGATCTCGTGAGCCTGACAAGGTTCGCCGGCCGCTACCCGCACGAGATTTCCGGCGGAATGAAGCAGCGGGTGAGCATCGCCCGCGCCCTCGCCCCCGACCCGGACGTGGTGCTCATGGACGAGCCCTTTGCCGCGCTCGATTCCCTCACCCGTGACCTGCTGCAGGAGGAGATATTGAGGATCTGGGAACGCACCGGAAAAACCTTCGTGCTCATCACCCACAATATCGAGGAAGCGGTGTTTCTCGGCGACCGGGTGTTGGTGATGACGGCGCGCCCCGGACGGGTCAAGGCGGTGGTGGATGTCGACCTGCCGCGCCCGCGAGATCCCTCCATCCGGGCGCATGACCTGCGCTTCCTGGAGATCAAGAACGAACTGTCCCATCTCCTGCGCGCCGAAGTGGTGCGGGCGGCGGCAGCGTGATGGCAACGCAAGGAGACGGCGCCATGGCCGCGTCCGACACCCGAGCCGTCCGCTCCACCGGCACTCCGGCGCGCACCCGCGCGTTCCGCTTCCTGAAGGGCGCTGCCGCGCGACTGCGCCATCTGGTGCTCATCCCGATCCTGCTTTTGCTTTGGGAAGGCGCGGTGCGCAGCGGGTTCGCGAACCCGAACATTTTCCCGCCGCCGACGGCGGTGTTCAAGGCGACGGTCGACCTCGCCGAGGCCGGGTTGCTGTGGACCGATATCCGCGCCAGCGTGCTGCGCGTCGCCGTGGGCTTCGGTCTCGCCGCGGTGACGGGCATCTCGCTCGGCCTGCTGCTGGCCATGAATCGCAAGGTCGCCGCCTATGTGCTGCCCCTGGTAGAAATCCTGCGCCCGATCTCCGTCATCGCCTGGATTCCGCTTGCCATCCTGTGGTTCGGCCTCGGCGATCACTCCGCCTGGTTCATCATATTCATTGGCGGCTTCTTCCCGATCTTCACCAACGCCTACACCGGTGCCTGCTCGGTGGCGCCGATCCATGTGCAGGTGTCGCAATGCTTTGGGGCCGGGCGGTGGCTGTTCCTGACGCGGGTCATGCTGCCGACGGCGGTGCCCTACATCGTCACCGGTCTGCGCGTCGGACTTGGCGTGGCCTGGACCTGCGTGATCGCCGCCGAGCTGATCGCCGCCACCTCGGGCCTCGGCTACATGATCCAGCTCGCCCGCTCCATGATCGAGACCGAAAAGGTCATGTCCGGAATGATCGTAATCGGCGCGGTCGGCTTCCTCATGAACAGCCTGATGCTCTGGCTCGAGCACGCGCTCGTGGGCTGGAAGGCCCCCAACTGATAACCAGAGGAGAAAGCAAGATGTCCGATACAATGGGAGCCCGACCCCCTCGACGCCGCGCCGCGCTTACTCGTGTGCTTGCCGTCGCCACCCTCGCCTGCGGACTTGCGGGACAGGCGCACGCCGCCGACCCGATCAAGGTCACGGTCGGCTATCAGTCGCTTTGGGCCGCCGGTGGCGAGGTGGTGGAGGTGCTGCGCCACACCAATATCTTCGAGCTCAACGGCATCAAGGCCGATTTCAAGACCTTCACCTTCGGCGGTCCGCTGGCCGAGGCGGCGGTGGCCGGCGACATCGACAATGTGTTTGCCGCCGATGCTCCGGTGCTGCGCGCCATGGCCCGCATGCCCGGCTCCAAGGTGCTGATGCGCACCCATGATGCCCGCTTCGGCATCCTGGTGCGGCCCGACTTCCAGGGCGGCCTCGCCGACCTCAAGGGCAAGAAGGTGACCGCCCCCTTTGCCACCACCACGTTCCCGCGCTCCGTGAAGGCGATCGTGGCGGCCGGCATCAAGGATCCCTTCAAGGAGATGACCATCGTCAACCAGGACATCGCCGAGCAGACCGCCGCGATGCAGGGCGGGCTCGTGGATGCGGTGATCACCTGGGACCCGACCATGGAGCGCTTGATCGAGGCGAAGATCGCCAAGCCTCTGTGGATCGCCCCGAAGGGCGAGAACATCGGCCTCCAGGGCCTGTCCGGCAAGTGGATCGAAGCCAATGGCCGGGACGGCGAAGTGAAGTTCCTGAAGGCTTGGATCATGGCCACCTGGTGGGCCTCCAACAATATCGACCAGGCCCACGCATGGTTCGCCAAGACCTCGCGCCTCGACCCGCACCTGCTGAAGATCGCGACCGACTTCGACCGCAACCTCGCCAAGCCCATCAAGAGCCCGGCGGACGTGGACCTGATGGTGTCTGAGGCCGATATCGAGGGCGCCCAGGGCGTGATGGACTTCCTGTTCGAAAACAAGCTCCTCAACACGAAGCTCGACGTGAAGCCCTTCTACGACATGGAACCCCTGAAGCAGGCCCACAGCGAGATCGTTGCCGGCAAGCTTCCCGCCGTGACCGACATCAAGGTCACCACCCCCTGACAGCATGCCGTGAACGGCTACGGAGACTTAAGATGGTTCTCGGATACGAACTTGTCGGCACAGGCAAGGAAGGCGTGATCGTCTTCAACGACTGGCTCGCGGACTGCACCAGCTGGAAGCCGATGCATCTCTACTTGGATACGGAACGCTTCACCTATGCGTTCGTGGATATCCGCGGCTACGGGCGGTCGATCAAGCTGGAAGGGGAATTCAGCGCCAAGGAAGCGGCGGCGGACGCCTTCGACACCGCCGACAGCCTCGGCTGGCATCGCTTCCACATCATCGGCTTCTCCATGACCGGCATGGTGGTGGAGCGCATGGTGCTGATGCATCCGGAGCGCATCAAGAGCGAGGTCGCGGTGGGGCCGGTCTCCGCCGCGGCAATCAAGATGGATCCGGAGCGCCGGGCCTTCTTCGAGCGCACGCTGGTGGACGACGATGCGGTGCGCGAGCTTGCGGCGCGCATCACCAACCACAAGCTCACCAAGCAATGGTCCGAGCACAAGCTCTGGCTCGCCCGCAATACCCGCAACAACGTGGCGGTGCGGCGCTATCTGGACATGTGGACGGTGGAGGACTTCTCCGACGAGGTGAAGGCCGCCCGCCCGACGCCGCCGCTGCTCGTGGTGGCCGGGGTGTGGGACCAGGCGGGCTTCCTGCCCGACGAACTGGCTTCGACCTTCCTCGCCTGGCACCCCAATTCGGAGATGGCGATCATCGAGAATTGCGGTCACTGCCCCATGCAGGAAACCCCCATCTACCTCACCACCCTGTGTGAGGACTTCATGAACAAGCACGCGGCCTGAACCCACCGCGTGTTTGATCATGCATCGCCGGCGGGGCCTTCCCGCCGGCGATGACCGTTGCCCCGCCGCGTTCCGGAGGCCCCCGCATGGACCTCGCCTGCCATCCCCGCCTGCGCCTCGCCCATCTGCCGACCCCTCTGGGCCGGCTCGACCGGCTGACCGAGGCCCTCGGCGGACCGGAAATCTGGATCAAGCGCGATGACTGCACGGGCCTCGCCACTGGCGGCAACAAGGCCCGTAAGCTCGAATACATCATGGCCGAGGCCTGCGCGGCCGGTGCCGACACGGTGGTGACGGCGGGTGCCGTCCAATCCAACCACGCGCGCCAGACGGCGGCGGCGGCGGCCCGGCTCGGGCTCTCATGCCACCTGCTCATGGAGGCCGCCGCCTTCCGCTCCGATCCCGCTTATGCCGACAACGGCAACGTGTTGCTCGATCGCCTGCACGGCGCCAGCCTGGAATTGCGCCCGCACGGCGCCGACATGGCGAGCGAACTTGCGGCCTGCGCCGAGCGGCTGCGGGCCGAGGGGTGCAGGGTCCACCTGATCCCGATTGGCGGCTCCGACGCCACCGGCGCGCTGGGCTACGTGACCGGCGCGCTGGAGCTTGCGGCGCAGGCGGGCGCGGCGAGGATCGCCTTCGACCATATCGTCACCGCCACCGGCAGCGCCGGCACCCAGGCGGGCCTTCTGGTTGGCCTGCGCGCGGCCGAGGTGGGCACGCGCGTGCTCGGCTTCAGCGTGAAGGCGGGGCAGGCCGAGCAGGAGCAGAAGGTGCACACCCTCGCCCTCGACACGGCCGCTCGGATCGGCCGTCCCGGCCTCGTTCCACGCGCCGACGTGACGGTGGATGTGGGCCAGGTGGGCGAGGGCTACGGCATTCCGACGCCGCAGGCCATCGCCGCCATCAGAATGTTTGCCGCCCTGGAGGGTGTGCTGCTCGATCCCGTCTATACCGGCAAGGCAGCGGCGGGCCTGATCGACCACGTGCGCAAGGGCCGCTTCGGCAAGGGCGAGGCGGTTTGCTTCCTCCATACTGGCGGCACGGCGGCGCTGTTCGGCTATGCTGCGTGCTTCGATCCGCGTGCCGCCATTCCCGGAAGGATTTCACCATGTCCATCGTGACCCCCCGGCGCATCGGGATCTTGGGCGGCATGGGGCCGCAGGCCACCGTGCTGCTGATGGACAAGCTCATCGCCGCCATCCCCGCCGCCGACGACAGCGACCATATTCCGCTCATCGTCGAGCAGAACACGCAGGTGCCCTCGCGTATCCGGCGGCTGATCGACGGCACGGGCGACGACCCGGAGCCGGTGCTGGTGGCGATGGCGCGGCGCCTGGAGCAGGCCGGTGCCGAGGCGCTCGCCATGCCCTGCAACACCACGCACCATTATGCGGGCGCCATCGCCGCTTCCGTGGGCATTCCCATGCTGAGCCTGGTGGAGGTCTCGGTCGCGCGGGCGCTCGCCTTGTCCGCGGAAAGCGACGGCCGGGTCGGCATTATCGCCTCGCCGGCGGTGCGGCTGACCGCTCTGTTCGATGCGCCGTTGCGCGCCGTGGGTCTGACGCCAGTGTATCCCGCCGACGAAGGGGCGGTACTCGACGCCATCCGCCGCATCAAGGCGACGGGGGTCGACGCGCAGGCCCGCGGCGCCATGGCCCGCGCCTCCGCCCAGCTGCTCGCCGATGGCGTTGAGGTGCAGATGGTGGCCTGCACGGAGCTGTCTCTGATCCTGTCCGAATGCGCCGCGGGGAGCGTCGCCTTTGATACGCTCGATGCGCTCGTGGACGCGATCAAGGCGTTCGCATTGAAGGGATGAGCGTCTCCGCCGCAGCCCGGGGCCGAACATCCCCGACGGGAGATGGCGCACAGCACGAGGACGTCGCCAAAACGCACGTGCTGCTGGGTCCACGCGGTCGTGTGCGCGTCCTATGGCGAAAAACGGCATTTCTCCCCAAGGTTCGGCGCCGAAGAGGAGACGCGGTGCTCACGACGCCCAGAGGTGTAAAGCCTCGTAATTCGATGCCGCAGGCATCTTCGCCGCGGGAATGCGCTCTAGATCGCTAGCGCATAGGCGGGGAAGACCTCCGACTTTGTGCCTCTTGGATCGGAGCCTGCCTCCATAATCCCGGTTTCAAGATTGCGCTCGGCGGCGCACAGGAAGCCCTCGGTCCACGGCGGCGCCACGTCGAGATCGTGCCCCTTCTCTTCCAGGCCTTCCAGGGTCGCCTCGCCCACGCTCTCCTCGATCCGCAGGCGGTTGAGAAAGAAGTCGTGGGGGTGGAACAGCGCGGGGAAATGGTCGCTGGAGAATTTCGGCGCTTCGATCGCGGCCTGGAGCGGCATGTCGAATACCACGCGGTTGAGGAAGAACTGGATCTGCCACTGGTCCTGCTGATCGCCTCCCATGCTGCCGAAGGCCATCCAGGGCTTGCCGTCCTTCATGGCGAGGCTGGGGCTGATTGTGGTGCGCGGCCGCTTGAACGGAGCAATCACGTTCGGATGGTGAGAGGGTGTGAGCCGGCAGTTGGAGAGCCGCGCGCCAAGCGGGAAGCCGAGCGCGGGAACCACCTCGTGCGCCTTGAGATAGGCGCCGCTGGGCGTGAAGGCGGCCGTGTAGCCCTCCTGGTCCATCGCATCCACGTGCACGGTGCCGGGGCCCCACAGGGAGCCGCCGATGCGGTCCTCCACCGGCAGCAGTGCCGCGCCCTCCCAGGCATCGCCGGGCCGCACTTCCTGATCCGCCCGCGGGCCGATGAGCGCGGCGCGCAGCGCGCCATAGGCATCGGACAGCAACATATCCATCGGCACGTCCACAAACGCCGGATCGCCGTAATATTGCTCGCGGTCGGCGAAGGCGAGCTTGATCGCCTCTACTACGACGTGGATGTAGTCCGCCGAATTGTGCCCCAGCGCCTTCAGATCGAAATTCTTGAGGATCGACAGGGTCTGGAGCAAAGCCGGACCCTGGTTCCAGGGGCCGCATTTATAGACGTCGACGCCGCCGAACCGCATCGTGACCGGCGCCTCGATCCGCACCTCGAACTGATCGAAATCGGAGCGACGCAGCAGGCCGCCGCGCGCGGTGACGAAGGCCACCATCTCGCGCGCCACATCCCCCCGGTAAAAGGCGTTGAACGCCGCGCGCACGCCGGCTTCGCGCGTTCCGCCGGCGGCCTTCTCCTCGCGGGAGAGGTATTCGAACATGTCGGCAATGGCCGGGTTGCGCAGGGTCGTGCCTTCCTCCGGCAGCGAGCCGTCCTCAAGCAAGTAGAGCGCCGCTGAACCGTGCCACTCGGCGCGGAACAAGTCGGCGAGGTCCGCCACGCCGAAATTGTGCTGGCGCTGAAGGCCGGCATGCATGGCGAAGCCGTTGCGGGCAAGATCCATGGCGGGCGCGCAGACGTCGGCGAAGGTGAGGCGCCCATACCGCTTGAGGGCCTCCAATATGGCGCCCATGGCACCTGGAACGCCGGCGGCGAAGACCCCGGCGGGCGGGATCTTCTCGAACCCGAGATCGAGGTATGCTTCCGGCGTCGCCGCCTCGGGCGCCACCATATTGCCGTTGATGCACACCACCTGCGGGTGGTCGGGAGAGGAGACAAGGATCGGCAATTCGCCACCGATCGTATGCATGTGCGGGTTGACCACGCCTTCCACGAGGGTTGCCGCGATGGCCGCGTCGACGGCGGTGCCGCCCTGCTTCAGCATGTCGATGCCGGCCATGGACGCGAGATAATGCTCGGAGGCGACCGCGCCGCGGTGCCCGAAGACACGCGGATGCGTCGTGGTGGAGGCGGTTTCCTTCAGGCGGAAGGAGCGGTTGCTGGGGATCTTGTTCATCTAACCCTCAAACCATTGGAATTCTGATCTGACGAGGCGGTACGCCAGCGTTACGCCGCGGCGAGCTTGCGTCGCTTCTTGATGCCGGCGAGGACATCGGAGGCGTCCGAGGCGGGGGCGCCGGAGCGGCTCGAACTGGCGCCGAGCTCGGCCGAAAAACGCTGCGCCTGCGCCTGGATGGCCGTGGCGAGATAGGCCAGCATCTTGGCCCCGAGCCGCAGGCGCGGGCCGGCGATGCCAATGGCGCCCACCACCAGATCATTCTGTGCGAAGATCGGCACCGCAACGGCGGAAACATCGCTCGCCGATTCACCGATATTGGTGGCATAGCCGCGCTTGCGCACGCGCTCGAAGTCGGTGAGGAGATCTTCCGACGAAGTCATGGTTTCCGGCGTGAGCGAGGCCAGGTTCCGGCCCAGAAATTCGATCACCTTGTCGCGCGAAGAATAGGCGAGGATCGCCTTGCCCGATGCGACGCCGTGAGCCGGCAGGCGGTCGCCGCGGCTGACCACCGCACGAATAAGCTGCGATCCTTCGGAGACGTCCACATAGACGATGTCTGGCCCGTCCAGGATCGCGAGATGGCTGGTCTCGCCGGTGACGCGCGAGAGTTCGCGCGTGTGGGCGGCGCCGATGGACAGGAAATGATCCTTCTCGGAAAAGCGCCGCGCTAGATCCAGCACCTTCACCCCGAGGGAATAGGTGCCATCGCGCGGACTCTTCACCACATAGCCGCACTGCTCCAGGGCATTGAGATTGCGGAACACGGAAGCCTTGGCGATGCCGAGCTTGCGGCTCAGTTCGGAGAGCGAAAGGGCACGGGTCTTCTCGTCGAAAGATTCCAGGATGGCGATCGCATTAATAATGGCCGGGGTCGCCGGTCCAGTATTCGCTTCCACCTTTTCCTTGTTTCGCATTTGGAACATGTCTCCCTGATATGAAACATATTATCCTCCGTCCTTCTTCTGTCAATCCGCCCGCGTTTTCGGATCAGAAGTATAAGCACCAGTTATCGCTATGTATTAGCGATTTAGAGTTAGCGCACAAAATAACGTCACCGATGATTAAAATAGCGCCTTGACTCAATGGTCAGCCCGGCATGAACTCATATGAGAAATGATCGTTTCTTATATGAAACGTAAGGTCGGACCAACTGGCTGGCCTTTGAAAGCTTAGAATGCCCCGTTGCCGTTGGAGATTGTGATGACGAAAGATCTCGACCGCCGCCAGATGCTCACGCTCTCAGCGGCAACGCTGGCAGCCGGGTCCGCGTCCCTGATCTTGCCGGGCGCCGTGCGTTCCGCCTCGGCCCAGGCCCAGCAACTCGTGGTGAGCGATTTCGGCGGCGACTGGGCCACCTGGAACAAACAGAATATCGACGCGCAATTCACCGAAAAGACAAAGATCCCGGTCCTGCACGATACCGGATCCGACAATGCGGCGCGCATCGCGAAAGCCAAGCTCGGCATGCCGCGCAGCGAATACGATCTGATCTGCCTCGCGGATTCCTTCTTCGCCCGCGCCGAGGCGGAAGGCATCCTTGCCGACATGGATTACAAGTCGCCGAAGCTCACGAACTTGAAAGATGTCGATCCGCGCTTTGTGACACCCCACTATACCTCGTTTCTCTTCAATGGCCTTGGGCTCGGCTACAATCCCAAAATGGTCAAGAAGACGCCCACCTCCTGGGCCGACATGTGGAATCCGGAGTACAAGGGCAAGATCGTCCTGCCGGCGGTGACCCATTCCTTCGGCCTGCACGTCATTCTTCTGTGTGCGCTGGCCGCCGGCAAGGACTACAAGGACACCAAGGCAGGGCTGGAAAACCTCAAGCGCCTTGCGGACCTCGATCCCATCTGGACGGTGGATTCCCAGGCCAATGCCCGCAGTCTGTTCCAGGAGGACGCGGCCATCGGCTGGCTCGGCCGCGCCGAATGGATCCAGGTGCAGAATTGGGGCGGCGCGACCCAATTCGTCCTGCCGAGTGAAGGCGGCTTCTTCACCTCCTGGGGTTTCGGCCCGGTGAAGAACACCAAGAACATGGAACTGATCGAAGACTATGTGAATATCACGCTCGATCCGAAGCTGCAGGCGGCGAATGCGAAGAAACTGGGCTTCCATCCCACCAATACGCGGTGGAAGGAATTCATCGACGCGGAAACCGCGCGCAAGATCGCCTGGACCCCCGAGGAAGAGAAGCGCTTCGTCGCCATTGATTATGCCTGGCTGAATGCGCAGCGCGCGGAACTGACCGAAGCCTGGAACCGCGTCGTCGGCCGATAGGAGGGCGGGCTCATGGCCATCGTCGAAGTCTCCAACATCTCCAAGCAATACAATAAAAGCTGGGCGGTGGACCGGACCAGCCTGACTATAGCCGACGGCAGCTTCTTCTCCCTGCTGGGGCCGAGCGGAAGCGGCAAGACCACCTTGTTGCGCCTGATTGCCGGCTTCCTGCAGCCGGATTCCGGCGAAATCCGCATCGGCGGACAGACGGTGAACCAGGTGCCGCCCCACAAGCGCAATATCGGGATGGTGTTCCAGCAATATGCCCTGTTCCCCCACCGCACGGTGCTGGACAATGTCGCCTTCGGGTTGGAGATGCGCGGCATGCGGCGTGAGGAGCGCGAGCGCCTCGCACGCGAGGCTCTTGAGATGGTGCGCATGTCGGGCCGCGAGAAGGCGTTTCCCCGCGAGCTGAGCGGCGGCCAGCAACAGCGCATCGCCATCGCCCGCTCCATTGCGGCCCGCCCGGCGGTTTGGCTGCTCGACGAGCCGCTGAGCGCGCTGGATCGCAAGCTGAGGGTGGAAATGCAGAGCGAATTGCGGTCCCTCCAGCAACTGCTCGGCATCACCACGATCTATGTTACGCACGACCAAGAAGAAGCGCTCGCCATGTCGGACGGCATCGCGATTTTCCGCGATGGCCGCATCGCGCAGCAGGGGACGCCGCTGGAGCTCTACGAGCGGCCGGTGGACACATTCGTCGCCGACTTCCTCGGCAGCGCCAATCTGCTCGACGGCACGGCCGCCCGTGCGCCGCAGGGCTGGTGCGTGGAGATCGAAGGCATGCGCTTTCCCCTCGCACGCGACGCCAATGTTTCCGATCGGGAGCGAGTCCGGCTCGCCATCCGGCCCGAGCGGCTCGACCTGCTGCGCTGGGACGGGCACGCCGCCGGCGCGGGCCTTCCCGCGAGCGTCGAGAGCCTTGTCTATCTCGGCAGCGATCTGCGGGTCCAACTGCGCACCCGCGGCGGCAGCCAGCTGATTGCCCGCGCGCCGAGCCGCAGCGATCTGGCGAGCCTTGAAGTGGGTCACGAAATCCTCGCCGTCTGGCGCCCGGAGGAGGCAGTCGTTGTCGCACATTAGCCTTGAAACCGCGGCCGCGCCGGTGAGCCGAGCCCGCACCTGGATCCGCGGCAGCCGCGCCGAATTCCTGTTGGCGCCGAGCCTGCTTTATTACCTTGCCCTGCTGGTTCTCCCGTCCCTGGCGTTCTGTGTCGTCAGCTTCTACGGGAAGTCGGACACCGGTTTCTTCGACGGCATCTTCACAACGCGCAATTACGTCCGCGCGCTGGGTGACAAATTCTATCTCGCGAGCCTCTGGCTCACCTTGCGCATCAGCATCGAGACCACCGCAGCGTGCCTGCTGCTGGGCTATCCAGCGGCCTATTTCCTCTCCAAGATCGGCCCCGAAGCGCGCAAGAAGCTGATCATCTTGCTGCTGTTCCCCCTGTTGCTGAGCACGGTGATCCGCGTCTACGGCTGGATCGCGCTGCTCGGCCGGCGCGGCATCGTCAACCAGCTCTTGATTTCCTCGGGCGTTACCGACCAGCCCATCGCCATGCTCTACACCGAGGGCGCGGTACTGCTGGGGCTGATTTCGATTCTGCTGCCGTACATCATCATCAACATCACCAATACGCTCATCACCATCGACCCGAGCCTGAAGGAAGCCGCGGCAATCCATGGGGCGAGCCCGCTTCGGGTTTTCCTGAAGGTCACGCTGCCGCTCAGCCGCGCCGGCATGGTCTCGGGGGCCGTCACGGTCTTCACCATCGCCATGAGCACCTACATCATCTCCTTCCTGCTTGGCGGGCCGCGGGTGAAGTTGATGGGGAACCTCATTTTCGATGCCACCGCCAGCTTCAACTGGCCCATGGGCGCGGCGCTTTCGGTCGTTCTGGTGCTCTCCACCACCGCGAGCTGCGCCGTCCTCATGCAGTTTCTCGGCAAGAATTCCTATGGAGCCACGCGATGAGCGTTGCGGATCATTTTGTTCCGGCGGGCGCCGGCAGGCGCCGCATCTCGCTGCAGATGGTTGCGCTGGGCGCTGCGACCGTCTTCGCCTATGGGATCATTCTGGTGCCCATCGTCGTCATCATCATCTCCTCGTTCAACCCCTCGTCCGCGCTGATTTTCCCACCCACCAGCCTGTCCCTGCGCTGGTACTGGGAGTTCCTCGCCACCGACGACATGATCAACGGCCTCATGTGGAGCACCATCATCGCAGTGGTCTCGGCGTTCGCCGCCGTACTACTGGGAACGACAGCTGCCGTGGCGCTGGTGCGCGGGCGCTTTCCCTTCAAAGGGCTGATCAACGCCCTGCTGCTCACGCCGCTGATCTTTCCGGGCTTGATCCTGGGCGTGGCGCTGCTGCTCTATTTCCAGGTGATGAACGCGCCGCTGCTGGTGCGCGTGACGGCAGCCCACATCCTGCTTGGCATCCCGTTCGTTGTGCGTTCGGTGATCTCGAGCCTGGATCTGTTCGACATCCGCATCGAGGAGGCCGCAATCATCCACGGCGCGTCCCCGGCGCGCGCCTTCTTCAAGGTTACCTTGCCCAGCATCCAGCCCGGTATCGTCGCGGGGGCAATCTTCGCTTTCGTGGTGTCGTTCGGCGAGATCAACGCGACCTTGTTTCTCACCGGACCCGGCCTCTCGACGCTGCCGATCCAGATTTACAGCCAGATCCAGTACGGGTCCGAGCAGGTCATCGTCGCCGCCGCCTCCACCGTTCAGATGGGGCTCGTGGTGGTGCTCATCGTGGTTCTGGAGCGCCTGTTCGGCTTGTCCGTCACCACCGCTTCACGCTGAGCAGCGGACAATTTGCGCATTCATCCAGATGCCAGCTGCGGCGGGCGTGAGTGCGGCGCGATCCTTTCGCGGTGACCGCGCGGCATGGTGAGACGTCCCACCTCAATGCGTCCAGCTATCCCATGGGGCTATTCGGCTTGGGGACGCATCTCGTCTGCAGGCGCGCGGCAGATGCCTGCGCATATCAGATCAATGGGACGCAACGGCACGCAAAGCGACGCCATGCTGGCCCATTACGCCGTAAATAACGCATTGCAGAATTTTGATATGCCTTGTGACGGCAAGAAACGACGAATTGGTGGAGCCGAGGGGAATCGAACCCCTGACCTCTGCAGTGCGATTGCAGCGCTCTCCCATCTGAGCTACGGCCCCGGTCGTTGGGAGGCGCCATTTAGAGTCGGGGGGCAGGGCCTGTCAAGCAGCTTGCCCGGCAATCCAATGCGGAAAATGTCGGGCGCCTTCCAAGGCGTCGCTTCGCCGGATTTCGATTGGCGGATTGGGCGCTCGAAGGCCTGTGCGTCAGCGTCCGCCGGGTGCGGAGCGGGGGCGTTCGGGGCCGCGCGCCATGCGAATCGGACCCAGAAGCCGCAGGACCTGATCCGCCAGCATGCGCGTATCACGATCCGCGACCGAACCCGGCGCATAGGTGGAGACCGCCTCGCCGGCGGTGAAGGAGCGCACGAAATTCACGTCATAGGACAGCGGTGAACTCACCGGCAGTCCGAACTCGGCCAGTTCCGGGCGGATCTGCTGGCCCTCCAGCGTGCCGTGGTCGACCTTGGTGGGCACCAAAAGCGCCTTGGGGCCGGCGCCGCGGATGGTCGCCCGCACCTCGCCGAGGCGGCCCAGGGTCTGTTTCAGCGAGCTGATGTCGAGGCTGGAGGGGCCGCACGGCAGGATCAGCAGGTCCGACAATTCCACGCACGCCTCGAAGGTGAGGCCGAGCTCGCCCGGGCAGTCGATGATGGCGAATTCACCACCGCTGCGAAACACGCCCTTGATCCAGGAGACCATGTTGGCCCGTGTCAGCACATCGTTGCGCACGGTGAAACGCAGGCGCCGTGGCAGCGCCCAGGCATAGGCGGATCCCTGCGGATCGGCATCTATGAGCGTTACGGCGCGGCCCAGACGGACGAATTCCCCCGCAAGGTTGATCGCCGTGGTGGTCTTGCCGACGCCGCCCTTGCGCTGGACGACCGAAATTATCTGCATCTTGAGCCCGATTATCCCGCACTGCCGCATCCGCCCCGCCGCGGATCTCGGCCGTTCCTGTCCGCGTATCGGGCCGGGCGGGCAAACGCAAGCGTGCGCGCATCACAGGTGAATTTCGCTCGCCCGCACGATCTGCGGAAGACTGCCGAACGGGCCGCGTCGCTGGAGTTCGCTCGCCTTTTCGCGCGCCGCTTGCGGAAACGAGGGCTCCTTCAAGCGTTGGAAGGCATCCTGCACATTCTTGGCGGTGAAATTGACCGCCATGGAGACCGCGCCGCCCCACCCGCCGATCAGGCCGCAATTGATCCGCTGCTCCAGCTGACGCGGCACGATCAATTGCGGGCGCCCCACCGCGAGGCCGACCTCGAGCGTGCCGAGCCCGCCGTGATGCACCAGCGCGCCGGCCGCGCCGATGGCGGCGGGCAGGTCCTGTGGGGTGTCGTGAATGCGGATGCCCTGGCCCGCCAGGGACGCGCGCTCCTGGGACGAAGCGTCGCGCACATAGGCGCTGCCGGTCGGGTCCAGCTGGGTGAGGGTCGCGAGCAGGGCCGGCGTGCTCGGATGGGAGAGGCTGAGATAGGCGAACCAGCCGCAGGTGGGTGGTGCCTCGGCCGGAGCGGGCAGGGGCTGAAGCGGGCCGACGCCAACGCCCGAAGCCCGGCGCCCGGCATAGCTGTCCAGCTCCGGCAGGGTGATGATGAAGGGCTGAGCGTGGCGCAGAATGCCGGGCAGCGTGTCCGGTGCGGGACGCCCGCGTCGCTGCTGGACGCTGCGGACATGGGCCAGAAGCTCCTCTTCATTCAGGCTGGGCTTGCGATTGGCCAGCGGGTCGAACGTGGGCCGGTCCGCCGGCGGCAAGGTGAAGCCGTCGCCGAGGACGATCACCGGGATCGCGCCGGAGATCGCCAGGCACAGCAGCGGGCAATAATCGCCGATCACCAGATCCGGGCGAATCATGTCCAGCACCTGGTCCCAGCCGCGCAGCAGCGCTTCCAGCCGCATGGGCTCGTTGAAGCCCACCAGGCCGAGAATGTCGCCATAGGCGCCCACACTGAACGGCAGCCGCCCCTGGGGCAGCACGGCATAGGGGGCCTGGAACAGCGGGAAGTCGGTATCGGCAAGGCGCATGGCCGCAAGTCCGAGGTCGCGCACCGCGAATATGCACTCGTGCCCGTGCCTCTTAAGCTCCTGGGCGACCGGCAGCAGGCGCGAGACGTGGCCGAGGCCTTCCCCGAGTTCCCAAGCTAATAGCACCCGGCCCATTCCGTCTTCCCCGTATTGATGCTGCCTCTCCATACGGGAGAACCGCGGGAAGGTCTTGTGCGGAAAGCGGGTCTTGTGCGGAAAGCGCGGAGACGCCAAAAGGGCGCGGGTCGCGCACGCTTCGCGCGAGGTCTTCCGGGCCTTGCGACCGAACGGGCAACGACGCGTTGTGCGTTGCACGCCGGCCCCTATGATGGTGGCCGCCGCAGGTGAAGGCAGCGCAGGCGGTGGTCCGCCCCCCGCGCATCGAATGAGGAGGCACCCGTCATGGCCACTGGAGTGAAGGACGTGTTTGAAGGCATCCGCGAGGTGCTGGAAAAGCGCAAGGCCACGCGGCAGGATCAAAATGCCGTCGAGCGGATCGCTTCCGCCCTCGAGGTGCTCGCCGACGAGACCTCGATCATCCGCACCGAGCTTGCTTTGATCCGGATGGCGAATTTGCAGCGCGTGCAGAAGGCCGGCCCACAGCAGAAGGGGGCGCCGATCCGCGTTCCGGTCGACACGGGCGAGAAGGATGGCGCGAGCGAGGATTGAGCGCCGTCAGGTGCGCGCCTCGCCGGAGGCGAACCGCAAGGTCAAGACGCGCGACGCAACCACGCGGCCCAATTGTTCGCTCATGCGGATCGGCGTGCAACGGCTGAGCGCGAGGATCGCGGCGGCGACGAAGGCGCGCTGGGTTTCCGCGTCTCCCGTCAGCACCGAATAGGTGGCGAGCGGCTTGCCGCGCACTTCCCCCTTCGCGGTGAGGCCGAAGCGCAGGGTGATCTCCGATCCGGCCGTGCCGGGCGGCGGCGCCCAGCAGGCATAAAGGGCCTTGGACAATTGCGCCAGGGTCTCCACCGGCACCGCATTCACCGGCGGTCGCGCCGTGTCTTCGGCGCGCGCTGCGCCCGCAGGCAGGGCCAGGACGGCGACGACGAGCAGGGCCGCGGGCAGCGCAAGGCCGCGCCCCGGCGCGGTTCGCCGGTGCGCCGGGGCATCCGCGCCACGCATGCGCGCGGCACACCGACGGGCGGGGCGAGGAGCAGTCGCTTCAGCGGGGCGCGTGTCCATTGCCGATGCCTTGGCTGGGGCGGGGACGTTCAGTCGGGCCGGGTCTTGTTCTCGATATGGCTCGCGACCTCGATCAGGGCATCGGCGAGCGCACGCAGCTGGGCGGCATCGAGCGAGATCTGGACCGCGGGCAGGGGCTGGTCCGGCGCGCGGGGCACGCCCACTTCCAGCCGCAGCCCGCCGGCGCGCCCGTCGAAGATCGCCGTGGTGAAGGCCTGCAGCGGCCACACCTTCAGACGCCCGGCGGCGTCCTTGTCCCAGTCTTCGAATGTCATGACGGAATTCATTGCGCTTTTCGCTCTTGCGGCCGGTCGCGCGGGGCGCTCCGGCGGGTTTCACGCGCACCGCCTGAAGCGATGGATCTGCGCCGTTCTAGAGCATGGGACGCGCGAGGTGAACTCCCGGCCGCCATTGGCGGGCAGGCTGGCGCAAGGCCACGACTTCAAGGTGTGCTGCACTTAGTTTAAGCAGGATGCGCCATCGACTGGATTGAATGGCGACGGTATAGCTGTGTTGAGGGAACGGGAGCCGCGCCAGATTGATTTCCGTTATCATTCCCACCAAGAATTCCGAACGCCAGCTTGTGCTTGTGCTCGCGGCGCTGGTTCAGGGCGTGACGGCCGGTGTTTTGCGCGATGTGATCCTCGCGGACGCCGATTCAACGGACGATACGGCCGCCATTGCGGATGCCGCCGGTTGCACCCTGTTTTCTTCGGTGCACGACATGGGCATGCGGCTGCGGCAGGGCGCGGCGATGGCGCGCGGGCGCTGGCTGCTGTTCCTGCAACCCAATTCGATTCTGGAGGAAGGCTGGCCGCGCGAGGTGGCGACCTTCCTGGAGACGGTCGAGCGGCGCGGGCTCGGAGACCGCACGGTTGCGACCTTCCGCCTGTCGGTGGACGGCTACGGCTTCAAACCGCGCCTTGGCGAGGCGGTGGCGGCGGCGCGGCTGGCGCTCCTCGGCCTGCCGCAGGCCGGGCAGGGCCTGCTGATCTCGCGCAAGCATTATGAACGGCTCGGCGGGCACCCGTCGGGCGTGGCGCCGCAGAAGCGCCTGTTCTCTCGCATCGGGCGGCGGCGCATCCATGTGCTGCGCGCCCACGTGCTGCTGCCGGAGAAGGCGCAGCGCAGCGTCCCGGACTGACAATCCCACCGGCCGCGTCGCGCGGCCGGGTGTGTGCTTCAAACCGCAGGGGGAGCGGTTCAGAAGCCGTTCGCGACCGCCTGGGGAATGGTTTCGCGGGTCAGGCCCTGCTGGGCGAGTTCGCTGTCGGACATGCGGCGCAGGTGCTCGTAGCGATCCGCCATCACGCGGGCTTCACGCACGGCCGCGAAGAATTCCGAAACCTGGGCGGTGAAACGGCCGAACAGGGTGGTCTCGCGGAACGGGTGGGCAGTGATCGTGGTCATGGCTATTCTCCATCAACAATCCTTACATAGGGGAAACTCCCGCATTGCAACATAGAGTTTTGTGCATGGCACCATTGCGTATGATGTATGCCAACCTGTGGAGAAGTTATTTTCGCCGGCAAGCCTCTGGACCCCGGCCGGCGAATTGCGTATAGAGCGCCCTCGCCCGACGGGCTCACCGCTCGCTCGAACGCCGAGGTCTCGGCGGCGTCAATCTCCGCTGGTCGACCCTGTCACCGGCGCGGCGATTGGGGGATAGTTCAACGGTAGAACTGCGGACTCTGACTCCGTCAATCTAGGTTCGAATCCTAGTCCCCCAGCCAAAATTGAAACCCTCGATCTTGCCAGGCGAAAGCCATGCCATGCGACGTCACGTCGACGGGGCCGATGTGCTGTCGTTTTGCTGGCGGATTGCTCAATCCAGCTCGCGCGGAACGGCGGACATCGTCCCGCGGTCCCAAAGGGGCGTGCGGCGCCCTAGTGAGCGGGCGCAAGGCGGCGCAATCCCTGTCGTGCGTGGCCATCCCGCCTTGCTCTAGGACCAATCGAAATTCAGCGGCGTGGTGGATCGTCGAGGCGCTGACGGCATGTCCGCGCCATTGTCTTTCATCGACAGCTTGTCATGGCCGGGCTCGTCCCGGCCATCCACGCCGGGCCGCCCGCGCAGGCCTTGAAAAGTCGATGCCAGCGGTGCCGCGTGGATGCACGGGACAGGCCCGTGCATGACGATGCCCTGCTGCTTGGCATCAATGCATGGCTGTCGATGGGTCCTAACGCACTTTCTTCTATCGCGCCTGAGAAACGCCGAGGCCCTGGGGGCTGGTCGCCGGCCAGGTTGGTGCGAGCACGGGGGTGCGCGGGCGCTCCGCTTCCGACCCCGCCTGGGCGCAGGTGAGGGCGATCATGTGGAACACGTCGTCTTCCGAACAGCCGCGCGATAGATCATTGGCCGGCCGGGCGAGGCCCTGCAGCACTGGGCCGATCGCCTTCGCCCCGCCCATGCGCTGGGCGATCTTGTAGCCGATGTTGGCGGCGTCGAGATTGGGGAAGACGAACACATTGGCATCGCCGCGGATCGCCGAGCCCGGCGCCTTGGCGGCCCCCACGGCGGCGACGAAGGCCGCGTCGAACTGCAATTCGCCTTCGATGATGAGGTCTGGCTCCAGGGCGCGGGCGAGGCGCACGGCCTCCACCACCTTGTCCACCCGCTCGTGCCGCGCGCTGCCGGCGGTGGAGAAGGAGAGCATGGCCACCTTCGCCCGTTCGCCGGTCATGGCGGTGTAGGAGCGCGCGGAGGCGATGGCGATGTCGGCCAGCTCCGCCGCGTCCGGGTCGATCACCAGCCCGCAATCGGCGAACACATAGGCGCCTTTCTGGGCGTGGTACTCCTCGCACAGGATCATCAGGAAAAAGCTCGAGACCAGCTTCGCGCCCGGCGCGAGGCCGATGATCTGGAGCGCGGCGCGCACGGTCTCCGCCGTGGTGGCGACCGCTCCGCCCACCGTGCCGTCGGCATCCCCCCTGCGCACCATCATGGCGGCGAAGGCAAGCGGCTCCAGCATGCGGCGGTGCGCGGCGGCAAGGTCCATGCCCTTGGTCTGGCGCAGGGCATGCAATTCCCCCGCATAGGCCGCGCCGTGCACGGAGGTGGCCGGATCCTCGATGAGGACGCCCCGCGCATCCCCATCGAGGGCGGCCAGAACCTCCTCCGGCGAACCGAGGAGGATCGGACGGGCGATGCCTTCGCGCACCGCCCTGCGGGCGGCGGCCGCGATGCGCGGGTCGGCGCCCTCCGGCAGCACGATCCTGCGGGGCGAAGCGCGCGCGGCGTCGATGATGCGGTCGAGGGCGAGCATGTCGGGCCTCATGGCAAGGGGCGTGGGAAAAGCGGCGGGAGACGGGTCAGGGAACGTCTCCCGCCGCGAGAGCCGGATCTGGTGATTCCGTCTCTATTCAATGAGTTAGAGGGCGATTCACCCCACCTTTGGGGCGGATCGCGCTCTAGAGCCGATCGACATTCAGCGGCGTGGCGCATCGACGATGCGCCTGACGCCGGGTGCGTGCGATTGTCTTTTCTTTCTCCGGTCGTCATGGCCGGGCCTGTCCCGGCCATCCACGCGACCCCGACCGGACAAGCCTTGGAAAGCCAGCGCCAGCGGTGCCACGTGGATGCACGGGACAAGCCCGTGCATGACGTTTCTCTCCTGAACGGCGTCAAGCCATGAATGGCGATCGGCCTTAGAGCCGGATCTGGTGAATCCGTCTCTATTCAATGAGTTAGAGGGCGATTCACCGCCCTCTCGTCAGCGGGCCATCTGCGCGCGCATGTCGTCGCGCGCAATGCCGGCGACCTTGACGGGCTTCTTCATGGCGTCGCGGCGGAACGGCTCGCCCAGCTCCTGGTTCAGCACCACCTCGATGAAGGTGGTGATGCCGGCCTTCTGGTCGGCGGCCGCTGTGGCGATGGCTTCGGTGAGCGCGGCCGGGGTCTCCACGCGCACGCCCTTGAAGCCGCAGCCTTCCGCGATCTTGGCGTAGGAGAGCTTGGGGTCCAGCTCGGTGCCGACGAAATTATTGTCGTACCAGAGCGTGGTATTGCGCTTCTCCGCGCCCCACTGGAAATTGCGGAACACCACCATGGTCACCGCCGGCCATTCCTCGCGGCCGATGGAGGTCATCTCATTGATGGAGATGCCGAACGCGCCGTCGCCGGCGAAGCCGAACACCGGCACGTCGGGGCAGCCGATCTTCGCGCCGATGATGGCGGGAAAGGCATAGCCGCACGGTCCGAACATGCCGGGCGCGAGATATTTGCGGCCGGCTTCGAACGAGGGATAGGCATTGCCGATGGCGCAATTGTTGCCGATGTCGGTGGAGACGATCACTTCCTTCGGCAATGCGGCCTGGATGGCGCGCCACGCCTGGCGGGGCGACATGCGGTCCTTGTCGCGGATGCGGGCCTGCTCGTTCCAGAAGGTGCCCGGATCGTCGTCCTCATGGTCCATGGAGGCGAGCTGCTGGAGCCAGCGCGACCGGGTCTGATGGATCAGCGCGGCGCGTTCCTCGCGCCCGGCATCGCCGGCACCGGGCAGAAGCTGGGCGAGCAATTGGCGCGCCACTTCGCGCGCATCGCCGCAGATGCCCACCGAGATTTTCTTGGTGAGGCCGATGCGGTCCGGATTGATGTCCACCTGGATGATCTTGGCCTCGCGCGGCCAATAATCCATGCCGTAGCCGGGCAAGGTGGAGAAGGGATTGAGCCGCGTGCCCAGTGCCAGCACCACGTCGGCCTTCGCGATCAGCTCCATGGCCGCCTTCGAGCCGTTGTAGCCGAGCGGGCCGACCGCCAGGGGATGGCCGCCGGGGGCAGCGTCATTGTGCTGATAGCCGGAGCACACCGGCGCGCCGAGCGCCTCGGCGAGCGCCATGGCCTCGGGAATGGCATTGCCGATCACCACGCCGGCGCCGTTGAGCACCACCGGGAACTTGGCCTCCGACAGGAGCTTGGCGGCCTCGGCGATGGCGTTCTTGCCGCCGGTCGGGCGTTCCAGGCGCACGATCTGCGGCAGCTCGATATCGACCACCTGGGTCCAGAAATCGCGCGGAATGTTGATCTGCGCCGGCGCGGAGGCGCGCCACGCCTTCTCGATCACGCGGTTCAGCACCTCGGCGACGCGCATGGGGTCGCGCACTTCTTCCTGGTAGCAGACCATGTCGGAGAACATGGCCATCTGGGAGACTTCCTGGAATCCGCCCTGGCCGATGGTGCGGTTGGCCGCCTGCGGCGTCACCAGCAGCATGGGGGTGTGGTTCCAATAGGCGGTCTTCATGGCGGTGACGAAGCCGGTCACCCCCGGCCCGTTCTGGGCGATCGCCATGGCCATGCGGCCGGTGGCGCGGGTGTAGCCGTCGCAGATCAGGCCGGCGTTGGTTTCGTGGGCGCAGTCCCAGAAGCGGATGCCCGCCGCGGGAAACAGGTCGGACACCGGCATCATGGCCGAGCCGATGATGCCGAAGGCTTCGTCGATTCCGTGCGCCTGCACGACCTTGATGAACGCCTCTTCGGTGGTCATCTTCATGGGAAGATCAATCCTCTGATGGAAAGGGAAGGAAGGCGGCGCTGCGCCGCCTTCGGGTCCGTGTCGGTCAGCGCGCGCCCTTCAACGCGCGCCTTGGGGCGAACGCTGCGCGAGCGTGGATGACTGGGCGCCGGGCACCGGCACGCGGATCGCCATGGCGGAGACCATGCTGATAATGGCTGCGAACACCACGTAGGCGCACACGTGCCACGGCAGGCCGTTGCCCTGGGCGAGCAGATAGGTGGCGATGATCGGGGTGATGCCGCTCGCGACGATGCCGGAGAACTGGTAGACGAAGGAGATGCCGGTATAGCGCACCCGGGCGTCGAACAGATCCGAGAACAAAGCCGCTTCCGGCCCGTAGCACATGGCGTAGAGCACCCCGAACGGGAACACGATGCCGAGCGCGATCAGCGGCATGGAGCCCGAGGACATCAGCCAGAAGGCCGGATAAACCGAGAGCGCCAGCAGCAGCGAGCCAACGGCATAGGTGCGCGGACGCCCCCAGCGATCGGAAAGCCGGCCGAACATCGGAATGGTGAACACCATCACGAATGCGGCCACGGTCACCAGCCACAGGGTCGACGTGCGCGGCACCTTCACATAGTTCGCCAGATAGACGATGGAGAACACGGCGAAGACGTTGAAGAACACGCCGTCGATATAGCGCACGCCCATGCCCAGCAGCACGTTGCGGGGATATTCGCGCAGCAGCGTGAAGAACGGGATCGTGGCTTCCTGGTTGTTGGCCTTCACCAGTTCGAACTCGGGCGTCTCGTGCACCTTGAGGCGGATATACATGCCGACCACGATGAGCACGATGGAGCCGACGAAACCGATGCGCCAGCCCCACGACATGAATTGCTCGTCGGGCAGCATGGACATCAGCGCCGTGACGCCGGAGGCGAGGCACAGGCCGAGCGCGAGGCCGATCTGCGGGATCGAGGCATAGAGGCCGCGCTTGTTTTCCGGCGCGTATTCATACGCCATCAGAACCGCGCCACCCCATTCCCCGCCGATGCCGATGCCCTGCGCGACCCGCAGAAGCAGCAGCAGGATGGGTGCGGCGACGCCGATCTGCGCATAGGTGGGCAGAAGGCCAATCGCCACCGTGGCGACACCCATGATCATCAAGGTCATGATGAGCATGGTCTTGCGGCCGAGCTTGTCGCCGAAATGGCCGAAGATCAGGCCGCCGATGGGCCGCGCCACGAAGCCGACGGCGAACGTGGTGTAGGCCAGCAGGATCGACACCACCGGATCGTCGCCGGGAAAGAACAGCTTGTTGAAGACGATGCCCGCGGCGATGCCGTAGAGAAAGAAGTCATACCATTCGATGGTTGCGCCGATAAGGCTGGCGCCGACAACCCGCCTTAACTCGCGGCTTGAAGCTGCTGCGTGTCCTGCCATGGTGTTTTCCTCCCGTCCTTGGTTTGTTTTGGGGCGTTGTCTCGCCCTGTGCTGTTGTTCAGCGCGTCCTCGCGGATCATGTCGGCGGCTTTTTCTCCGATCATGATCGCGGGAATATTGGTGTTGCCGGACGTGACCGCCGGCATCACGGAACAGTCCACCACCCAGAGCCCGTCGACGCCGCGCACCCGCAGGCGCGCATCGAGCACGGCATCGCGGTCGTCGTCGGCACCCATGCGGCAGGTGCCGGCGGGGTGGAAGATGGTGGCGCCATATTCGCGGGCGAAGGCGAGCAGGCCTTCGTCGTCGGTGACGCAGGGGCCGGGAAGCTTTTCCTCGGCGACATAGCTGCGCAGCGGCTCGGTGGCGGCGAGCGCGCGGGCAAATTTCAGGCTTGCCACCGCGCAGCGCCGGTCGGTCTCCGTGGCGAGGTAATTGGCGGTGATCTTCGGCGCCGCGAGCGGATCGGCTGAGCCGAGGCGCACGGTGCCGGTGCTTTCCGGCCGCAGCTGGCACACCGAAAGCGTGAAGCCGGAATGGTCGTGCACCTTGCCGCCGGCCATGTCGGCGGAGAGCGTGCCGATGTGGAACTGGATGTCCGGGGTCTCGGATTCCGGCAGGACGCGCGTGAACAATCCGCCCTGGTTGATGCCGATGGCCAAGGGGCCGCCGCGGAACAGCAGATATTCCAGCCCCATGCGCAGCCGCCCGGCCAGCGAGTTCAGCGCGTCATTGGTGGTGATGGGCTTGGTGCAGCGATAGAGCAGGCGCAATTGCAGATGATCCTGCAAGTTGCCGCCGACGCCGGGGCTGTCCAGCTTCACCGCGATGCCGTTTTCCTGAAGGTGCGCCGCCGGGCCGATGCCGGAGAGCATCAGCACCTGCGGCGACTGCACCGCGCCCGCCGAAAGAATGACCCCGCGCCGTGCCTTCAGCGTGCGGATTCCATCGGCGGTGCTGAGCTCGACCCCGCTCGCCCGCATGCCCTCGAACAGCACGCGACGCGCCTGCGCCTCGGTGAAGATGGTGAGGTTGGGACGGGACCGGGCCGGGGCGAGATAGGCTTTCGCCGCGCTCACGCGCATGCCGTTGCGGGTGGTGAGCTGGAAATAGCCGACCCCTTCCTGGCTCGCGCCGTTGAAATCGTCCGTTTCCGGCACCCCGAGCGCGCGCCCGGCGGCTTTCACCGCCTCGATCAATTCGTGCTTGCGGGGAATGGAGGAGATGGTGACAGGACCGCCGACGCCGTGCAGCGGATCGGCGGCGAAACTGCGGTTGTCCTCCAGCTTCTTGAAATAGGGCAGCACATCCTGCCAACCCCAGCCTTTCGCGCCGCGCGCGACCCAGCCGTCATAATCCTCGCGTTGTCCGCGAACCACCACCAGACCGTTGATGGACGAGCACCCGCCGAGCACCCGGCCGCGCGGCCAATAAATGCTGCGTCCGCCCATGTTCGGCTCAGGTTCCGTGTGAAAGCGCCAGTTGAGGCGGTCGTTCCACATGGTCTTCCCATAGCCGATCGGTACATGAATCCAAGGATTGGAATCCCTGGGGCCAGCCTCTACCAGCGCCACGCGGCTTTTGCCGTCTTCGCTGAGGCGATTGGCCAGCACACATCCTGACGACCCCGCGCCGACGACGACGAAGTCGAAGTATTCCTCGGCTTGCATTGGCAGTTTCCTCTCTGCGGGACCTACGATGCGACGAAGGTCGGAGAGGAGTCAATCCAATTATTGAAACGAAACGTCTCATTCAGTGAGATTTTTGTTGTGCGGTGCGAAAGATCATCTGCTGCAGCTGCCGCAGTGCCCGCGCCGGCGCCCCTTTGATTTGGCCGCGCAAGTCTTTAAGGGTGGCGCGCAGCGCAGCGCAGCGGACGAGACAAGCGGAATGGCGGAAGTCAGCGAAAAGCCGGAGAAGGCGGACGAGCGCGACGCAGCATCGGCGATGTTGAGGGCCCTCCATCTGCTCGGCGAGGTCGCCCGCTCCCCGGTGCCGCTCGGCGTTCCGGAATTGTGCGTGCGCCTGGGCTTGCCCAAGCCCACGGTGCACCGCCTGTGCCAGAAGCTGGAAGCCGAATCCTACCTGCTGCGCGACCCCGACGGACGCCGCTTCGCCGCCGGTCCGCGCTTTCTGCGCATGGGTTTCGACATGTTGCGCAATTCGGTCAGCTCCGAGCGGCGCGGCATTCTCGAGCAATTGGTGGAAGTGGCGGGCGAGACCTGCAATTTCGTCACGCGGGTGGGCAATGAGGCGGTCTATCTCGATCGCGTAGAAGCCAGCTGGCCGCTGCGCATGCATCTGGAGGTCGGCTCGCGCGTGCCGATGCATTGCACCGCCAGCGGCAAGCTGTTCCTCTCGGCCATGCGGCCCGCGCAGCGCCGGCGGATCCTGCAGACCCTCCATCTGAAGGCGCACACGCCCAACACCTTCACCAGCGTCGCGGCGCTGGAGAGCGAATTGGAGCGGATCGCGCAGCGCGGCTATAGCACCGACGACCAGGAATTTCTGGAAGGTCTATGCGCCATCGCGGTGCCGGTGAAGGACACGCGGGGCGAGATCGTGGGCGCGGTGGCGTGCCATGGGCCGGTGCCGCGCTTTTCGCTCGAAAAGGCCGAAGCGCTGTTGCCGCATCTGATGCGCGCGGCCGCCCAGCTTGCCGCGACGCTGCCGGACTGATCGGCCCGCTCACGCCCTCAATTGACGAACATGGTCGCCAGTGGATCCACGCTGTCCATCCGGGAGGCCTGTTCCAGGTGCCAGGCGATATTGGTGGCGGCGCGCGCGATGGCGACCTCGAACTGAGGCGCCGAGCGGGACGCGGACAGGGCCGCCTGGGTCTGCGCCACACCCGCGACGAAGCATAGGCTGGCCGCGAACAGCACGGCGGTATGAAGGCGCTGAAGATCGTTCATGGCAGAGAAAAACGTTCGCGGCAGACGAGGGACGGCTGAAAAATAACACAGCGCCTCCCGCACTGCAAAATCACGGTCCCGCGAATGCTGCATAGCAGCAATGTGCCTTTGGCCTGGGGAGGGGAGGGGGCCTTCCCTCCGATTCCGTCCGGCAGGCCGGCGTCGCCCGCGCGTGGTGCCTGGAAACCTGCGGGTGCGCTGCCCGCACCTCCAAAGATTGGTGGCGACTACGGGATTTGGAGGCGCCGCCGCGCGGTTCATTTTAATAACACATTGAAAAACATATGATTTAATCTTGGCACGAGGCTTGCGCAGTCCTCCGCAGATGAGCGCGAGGTTTCATGCACACGCACTTTGCCCTGGATTTCGACGGCACCATCAGCCCCGTCGACACTACCGACCTGCTGCTCGCGGCGTTCGCCGATCCGAGTTGGGAGGATATCGAGGCGGAATGGCGCGCCGGCCGCATCGGCTCGCGGGAATGCCTCGCCCGCCAGGTCGCCTTGATCCGCGCCCGGCCGCAGGACCTGCATGCGGCGCTTTCGGGCGTGACGCTCGATCCCGACTTCATCCGCTTCGCGACCGCCGCCTGGCTGCGCCGCGCCACGCTCTCCGTTGTCTCCGACGGGTTCGATCTTGCCATCGTGCATCTGCTGCATGCGAACGGCATTGATCTTCCGGTGGTCAGCAACCGGATGATCCAGGTGGGCGCCGATGGGTGGCGCGCGGAATTTTCCACCCAGGGCGAGCGGTGCGGCAGCGGCACCTGCAAATGCGCCGCCGTGCCGGCGAACCGGCGCGTGATCCTGATCGGCGACGGGCGCTCCGATTTCTGCCTCGCCCGCAAGGCCGATTTCGTCCTCGCCAAGGGCGAACTGGCCGCCTTCTGCGCGGCGCAGGGCATTCCCCACAAGAAGATCGCCGGGTTCGCCGACGCCCTGCGCTTCATCACCTCCCGCGACCGGCCGCCGGTCACGCCCGCCCTTTCTTCCTTCACCCGCCCGCAGTTCGAGGATCTTCATGCTTGATCGTACGCTCGCCACCGCCGCCGACACCCTCGCAGAAGAGCGGGCGCGCCTGCATGCGCTCGAAGCGGACTATTGTTCCCATGGCGATACGGTGCACTATAGCGAGGCGCCGAAGATCTTCGAGCGGTGCGAGGGTTCCTTCATTTATGATGATGAGGACCGCGCCTATCTCGATCTTCAGATGTGGTATTCGGCGGTCAATTTCGGCTATGCGAACCCGCGCCTGAACGAGGCCATGCGCCGGCAACTCGACCGCCTGCCGCAGGTCGCGAGCCAGTATCTGCATCGCGAGAAGATCGAGCTTGCGGCCGAGATCGCCATTGGCGCGCAGGAGCGGTTCGGCCGCAAGGGGCGGGTGCATTTCAACGTCGGCGGCGCGCAGGCCGTCGAGGATTCCCTCAAACTGGTGCGCAATGCGTCGCAGGGGAAGAGCCTGATGTTCGCGTTCGAGGGCGGCTATCACGGCCGCACGCTCGGCGCCTCCGCCATCACCTCGTCCTATCGCTACCGCCGCCGCTTCGGGCATTTCGGCGAGCGCGCGCAGTTCATTCCCTTCCCCTATCATTTTCGCGGCCCGCGCGGCATGAGCAAGGAAGAATACGGCCATCTCTGCGTCCAGCAATTCGAACGCCTGTTCGAGAGCGAATATAACGGCGTCTGGGACCCCAAGGCCGGAAAGTGCGAATACGCGGCTTTTTATGTGGAGCCGATCCAGGGGACCGGCGGATACGTCATTCCGCCCGCGAATTTCTTCCCAGAACTGAAGCGCGTGCTCGACAAGCACGGCATTTTGCTGGTGGTGGATGAAATCCAGATGGGTTTCTACCGCACCGGAAAACTGTGGTCGATCGAGCATTTCGGCGTGCAGCCGGACGTGCTGGTGTTCGGCAAGGCGCTCACCAATGGCCTCAATCCCCTCTCCGGCATCTGGGCGCGCGAGGAGCTGATCAATCCGCAGGTGTTCCCCGCCGGATCTACCCATTCCACCTTCAATGCCAACCCGCTCGGCACGGCGGTGGCGCTGGAAGCCATGAAGATGATGCGCGAGGAGGATTTCGCCACCAGCGTCATGGAGAAGGGCGCCTATTTCCTCGCCGGCCTCCAGGACCTGAAAACCAAGCACCTCATCGTCGGCGATGTGGACGGCCTCGGCATGGCGCTGCGGGTGGAAATCTGCGAGCCGCACGACAGCTTCACGCCCTCCAAGGCGCTGATGGACCGCATCGCGGACGAAGGGCTGAAGGGCGATCTCGTCCACGGCGGCGAGCGCTATGGCCTGGTGCTCGACGTGGGCGGCTACCATAAGAATGTCATCACCCTCGCGCCCGCGCTCACCATGTCCTATGGCGAGATAGATCTCGCCCTGGCGCTGCTGGACCAGCTTTTCACCCGCGTCACCCCGCGGTGACCTCCATGCGGATGCGGGTGGTCGATCTCGATGGCGCGGTGGCCGCGCAGGCGCCGGTTCAAGGCTGGCTGGATACCGTGGGCGGCGATCTGACCTTCGCCCGCGATCTTGCGCCCCGGCTTCGCCTGCTGGCGAATCGCGCCGCGCTTCGGGCGCTGGGCGAGCGGCTCGGCCCGGCCGAGCCGAACGAGATCTATTTCTACGGCTCGGGCGATTTCCACCATCTGAGCCTGTTGTTGATCGCCCGGCTCGATCGGCCGGTCAGCATCGTTCATTTCGACAATCACCCGGACTGGACGCGCTGGCCGCGCAGCATCAATTGCGGCTCCTGGGTGTGTCGCGCGTTGGATCTGCCGCAGGTGGAGCGGGTCGTCACCATTGGCCCGTGCAGCCCCGATCTGCTCTCGCCGCAGTTCAAGGGCGCCGATCTTGCGGCCTTGCGCGCGGGCCGGCTGGAAGTGCATCCGCTCGCCTCCGCGCGCACCTTCTATGCCGGCCCCGCATTCGAAACGCCCGGCGCCTTCGCCACCGCCGGCACGTCGCGGGAGGGCATGCGCTGGCGCGGGGTGGAGGAGGGGGATTGGCTGGGCCGGATCGACGCCATCGCGCGCAGCCTGCCGGACACCCCGGTCTGGATCACGCTGGACAAGGACGTGCTCGGCGCCGACGAGGCGATCACCAATTGGGATCAGGGCCGGTTGACGCTCGACCAGGTGCACGCGGCCGTGGCGCTCATCGCCCATCGCCGCCGCGTGCTGGGTATGGATGTGTGCGGCGACTACTCGCCGGACCGCGGCAGCGGACTCGTGCGGGCGCTGCTCGCCTATGGCGATCGCACGCAGCGCCCGGTGCCCGCGCAGGAGCCGAACCCCATCAACGCGCGGACGAACCTTCGGATCCTGCGGACCATGGAGTCCATTCTTCAATGAAGACATCCATCATTGCCCTGTTCGCGCTCTCCGTCGCCTGCGACGTGTCCGGCCAGCTTGCGTTCAAGCTGGGCGCGAACCGGCTCCCGGCGGCGCGGGCGGTGGGCGCCGGCCTGTTCGCGCTGTCGCTCGTGAGCGAGCCCTGGCTGCTGGCGGGGCTGGCGATCTATGCCCTCGAGTTTCTGGTGTGGACGCGCATTCTCGCGCTCGTGCCGCTGGCCATCGCCTTCCCGCTCGCCAGCCTCAACATCCTCGGCATCACGCTCGCGAGCCATTTGTGGCTGAACGAGCGCATCGGGCGGCGCCAATATGCCGGCGCCGTCCTCGTCACCGCCGGCGTCGCCCTTGTCGCCACCAGCCTCTGAGGAATGCGCATGTCCATTGATCGTAGCCTGCTGCTGGAAGGCGGCCCGGCCGGCGTCCTGCTCATCCACGGCCTCGGCGGCACGCCGGTGGAGATGCGCCAGGTGGCGCGCCGGCTCGCCGCCGCCGGCATGACCGTGCTGTGCTGCCAGCTCGCGGGCCATGGCGGCAGCGAGGACGAGCTTGCCGCGACCTCGTTCGAGGATTGGTATGCCAGCGCCGAGGCGGCCCTCGCCACGCTGGAGGCGCGATGCGCCTATGTGCTGGTCGGCGGCCTGTCCATGGGCGCGCTGCTGGCCGCGCTTCTGGCGGCGCGCGAGCCGCAGCGGGTGCGGGCGCTCATCATGCTCGCCCCGACCTTGCGATACGACGGCTGGTCGATCCCGCGCTATAGCTTCCTGCTGCGCCTGCTCATCAATACGCCCCTCGGCCGGCGCTATCGTTTCGTCGAGCGCGAACCCTATGGCCTGAAGGACGAGCGCACGCGCGGCATCGTCGCCCGCGCGCTGCGGCAGGGAAACGGGGATGCCGGCATCTTGGCGACACCCGCCCAGGCGCTGCGCCAGCTCTGGCGGCTCGTCGCGGCGCTGAAGCCGCTTTTGCCCCAGATCCGCCAGCCGGCCCTCATCGTCCATGCCCGCCACGACGATGTCGCGAGCCTCGACAATGCTTTCTTCCTCCAGCGCCGGCTGGGCGGGCCGGTGGAATCCCTGGTGCTGGAGGACAGCTATCATCTGGTGACGCTGGACCGTCAGCATCACCTCGTCACCGAAAAGGTGGCTGCCTTCGCGCAGGCCATCGTCGCGGCCCCGATGGCGCCGGCCGCCCGTTCGGCCGGTCCCCACCGGCAGACCCCGGCGATGCCTGCGAAAGCGGAGGTCGCCCATGTCGCATGAGGCGCTTCTTTCCCCCTGGCTTGCATCCGTGCCGCTCGCGGCATCCACCGTCACCGGCGGCACGATGCCGGGGATCCGGGCCATCGAGAAGGCGGACTGGGACGCGGACCGGCCGGGCGAGAGCGAAGGCTGGGCGTATCTGCGGACCTGCGAAATTGATCCGCCGCAGGCGATGGAGCTTGCGGCGGTGGCGGTGAACGATGGGCACGGCTTTGCCGCGGGAGCATGCCTTTTCACCCTGAAGTATCGCCTGGACACGCCGTTTCAGGACGGGGTCCTCGGGCGGGTCTGCGCGGCCATCGCGGCGCGGGCGCCGCGCCTCATGGAATGGCGGATGCTCGGCGTCGGCTCGCCCTTCACCGAGCGCTGCCCCATCTCCCTGCACCCGCGTGTTGCGCCGGGCGCACGCCAGCCGGTGGCCGCCGCATTGTGCCAAGCCGTGGAGGCGCAGGCGCGGCGGCAGAACGCGTCGCTGATCGCCTTCAAGGATATCGCCCCGCCGGATCTGGAGCGCTTCTCCCCGGCGCTGTCCGCCGCCGGCTATGTGGCCATCGAAAGCCTGCCGGTCGCGGTGCTCGATCTCGCCGGGTGCCGCGATCTCGACGCCTATCTCGCGCACCTCTCATCGGCGACCCGCAAGGATCTGCGCCGCAAGCTGCGACGGGCCGGCGAGGTGGATGTCGAGTGGCGCAGCTCGATCGCCGGGATCGAACACGAAATTGCCGCCCTCTACGACTCCACCCGCACCCGCAGCCACGTACGCTACGGCGATTTCGAGGAATTGCCCGGCGATTATTTTCCCCGCATCGCGGCGGCCCTCGGCGGGCAGGCGGTGTTCGCCTGCTATCGCGTGGACGGGGTGCTCGCGGCCTTCAACCTGCTGCTGGTGGAGGGTGATCGCGTCATCGACAAATTCCTCGGCATGGCCTATCCGCTCGGCCCCGATCACGATCTCTATGCCCTGAGCTGGATGGAGAACGTGCGCTTCTGCCAGCGCATCGGCCGCCGCTATCTCCAGACCGGACAGACCGCCTATGCCTCCAAGCTGCGGTTCGGCAGCACGCTGGAGCCGCGCGTGCATCTGGTGAAGCACCGCAATCGCGTGATCCACCAGGCGATCCGCCTGGCGGCGCCGCTGCTGGCGTTTCCCCGCTGGGACCCGGACCTGCGGCACGCGCGGGGAAGGCGCCGCCCATGAAGCGCTTGGCACCCTTGCCGCCCTCCGCCCTCCTGCTGTTCGCGACCTTCCTCGCCGCCGATACGGCGACCCAGATCGCGTTCAAGGCGAGCGCCGAGGCGATCGGCGATATTCCCCTCGGGGGCGCTTTCCTCGCGGCGGCCTGCGCCGCGCCGGCGGCTTGGATCGCGATCGCGCTTTACATCGTGACCTATGTGCTCTGGATGATGGTGCTCCAGGGGAGCACCTTGAGCCGCGCGTTCCCGCTGACCGCGCTGAGCTATGTCACGGTGCCGCTGGTGGCCTGGATGGCCTTCGGCGAGACGATTGATGCGCGCGCCTGCGCCGGCATCGTGCTGATCCTGCTCGGCGTCGCTCTCATCGGCGCAGAAGACGAGGCCGCGCCCGCACATCGCCCCGCCCCCGTTCTGGAGCATCGTTCATGCGTGGATTGATCGCCGCCGCCCTTCTTCTCGCCTCGGCTTGCGGCGCTGCTGCCGCGCCCGACATCTCCGGGGTCTGGCTCACCGACGATGGCGAGGCCGCTGTTGATCTGCATCTGTGCGGCACCACGCTGTGCGGGCATATTGTGTGGCTGAAGACACCCCGAGACGAGGCGGGCCTGCCCGTGCGCGACGAAGACAATGCCGATGAATCCCTGCGGAACCGGCCGTTGTGCGGCGTCGAGGTGATCGGCGGCCTCGCCCCGCAGGGCGAAAGCTGGGAGGGCGGCTGGATCTACGATCCCGAACGTGGCGCGCGCTATAGCGCCGCCATCCAGCGGAGCGGCAAGGAGGCCATTTCCGTCACCGGATTCGTGGGCGTGAAGGCGCTTGGGCGAACCCTGGTCTGGAGCCGCGCGCCCGCGGTCCTGCCGCGCTGCGACGGCGCTGCGGGCAAGGGCGAGCATTGAACCCGCCATGACGCAATGCCGGCAATCCGCATTCGCCTGGTGGTCCCGGCTGCCGCTGCGCCTGCGCCTCACCCTGTCGTTCCTACTGGTGAGCGTGCCTCCGGTGCTGATCGCGAGCTTCATCGCGGCGCAGGTGATCTCCGCCGCGTTCGAGAGCAATGTCGAGCAATGGATCGGCGAGATCGCGCATTTCCTCGCCAATGAGACGGCGGAGGGCAAGGAGGAGGCCCAGCACGCAACCGCGATCGTCGCCGCCGCCCTGTCGCGCCAGAGCAACGGCACCGAGACCGGCGGGGCCGATCCCATCGGCCCGTTCGCCGATCTGCTCGCCTCCGTGGGTTATGATTTCGTGCGTCTCTACACCGGGGACGGCAAGGTGCTGTTCTCGGCCGGAGACATCGAGCTGCTTCAGCCATTGCCGCGCGAACCCATCGCATCAATCTTTTTCGTCACGGAGCACGAACAGCCGGCCATGATGGTCGGGGCGGTGCAGGCGCTGCGGATTGGCGGGGTGGATGCCTTCCTGTTCGTCGCCAATGTGCTCGACGAACAATTCTTCAATGCGCCGCAAAGCATCCGGTCCCTGGATCTGCACCTGATCGAGGTGTCCGAGGACGGGCAATTGCGGGACCTCGCGCGCAGCGGGGGGCCCCCCTTCGAGGTGCCGCCCGATGTCCTGGCCGTGCTGCGCTCGGGTGCGGACAGCGCGTTGCTGCCCCATCGGGTCAACAACGGCTCGGCGGTGGCATTCGCCGCGTTGCGCGACGATCGCCAACGGCTCGTCGGCATTATCGCCTGCCGCCTCAACGGCGTGTCGGCGGCCTTAGAGCGCCTTGGAACCCTCTGGCTGTTCATCGCGCTGGCCGGCATCGCGGGCCTGCTCTCGCTGCTCGTGGGCATGGCGATGTCGCGCCGGCTCAGTGACCCGCTGCGCGCCCTCACGCGCGGCGTGCGCGCGGTGGCGGAGGGCGATTACCACACCCGCGTGCGCGAGGAGGGCGGGCGCGAGATCGAGGAACTCGCGATCGGCTTCAATGCCATGACCGCCCAGCTCGAGACCCTGCGCAACCTGGAGGCGGAGATGCGCCACCGCGCCCAGCTCGCCACCCTGGGCGAGGCGGCGGCGGTGATCGCCCACGAAATTCGCAATCCGCTCGGCATCATCAAGACCTCGACCGAGCTGGTGCGCCGCAAGACGCAGATGGCGCCGGGCGAGGACCGGCTGATGATGTTCGTGCTGGACGAGGTGAACCGCATCGAGCGCCTGGTTCGCGAACTGCTCGATTATGCCCGGCCGACGCAATGCCAGCATGTTCCCGTGGAACTGGTTTCGGATGTGGTGCGCCCGGTGCTCGGCTTTGCGGCGCCGGAACTGGAGCGGCGGCAGGTGACGCTGGCCGTGCGTCTGCCCGACATTCCGGTTCCCGTGATGGGCGACGCCGACCGGCTGCATCAGGCGCTGCTGAACCTGCTGCTGAACGCGGTGGAGGCCGCGCCGCAAGGGGGCCACATCATCGCGCGGGTCGCCCTGGAGAGCGACGGCGTGCGCATCGAGATCGAGGACAATGGTCCGGGCGTCGCACCCGAGATGCGCGACCGCGTGTTCGAGCCGTTCGTGACCAGCAAGGTAAATGGCACCGGCCTTGGACTGGCCAAGGTTCAGGCCACAGTGCAGGCGCACGCGGGAACCGTTGAGTATCGCGACGCGCCGTCCGGCGGCACGATCTTCACCATCCATCTGCCCCTGCACGCACAATGAGAAGGCCGAATGGCACCCAATATCCTTGTCGTCGATGACGAGATCCGCCTGGGCGAAGTGCTGGAAGCCGCGCTCGTGGAACGCGGCTTCGAGGCCGCGTCGGTGAACAGCGTCGATGCCGCGCTCGCTTATTGCAAGACCCATGCGGTGGACGTGGTGCTGAGCGATTTGCGGATGCCCGATCGAACCGGGCGGGACCTGCTCCATGCGCTGAAGGAGGGGCGTCCCGAACTGCCGGTCATCATCATGACCGCCTATGCGACGGTGCGCGGCGCGGTCGATCTCGTGAAGGACGGCGCGTTTGATTATGTCGCCAAGCCGTTCGAGCTGGACGATGTGGTCGCCACCATCGAACGCGCGCTGAAGATCCGCGCCGTGGTCAATGAGAATGCCCGCCTGCGCACCGAGCTGGAGGGGCGCTACAAGTTCGACAATCTGGTGGGCCGCAGCCCGCCGTTCGCCGAGGTGCTGCGGCAGGTCAGCGAGGTGGCGCAGAGCCGGGCGACGGTTCTGCTCCAGGGGGAAAGCGGCACCGGCAAGGAACTGGTCGCGCGCGCCATCCACTACAACAGCCCGCGCCGCGACCTGCCGTTCGTCGCGGTCAATTGCGCGGCGATCCCCGAAACGCTGATCGAGAGCGAATTGTTCGGCCATATCAAGGGGGCCTTCACGGGGGCGAGCGGAAGCCGCGACGGCCGGTTCACCGCCGCCGACCGGGGCACCCTGTTTCTCGACGAGATCGCCGACATGCCGCTGGCGGTGCAGGCCAAGGTGCTGCGCGCGATCCAGGAGCAATGCTTCGAGCCGCTCGGAAGCAGCAAGAGCGTGAAGGTGGACGTGCGCATCATCGCCGCCACCCACAAGGATCTGCATAAGCAGATCGCCAGCGGCGGGTTCCGTATGGATCTGTATTACCGCCTCGCGGTCTTCCCCATCACGCTGCCGCCGCTGCGCGAACGACGGGAAGATATCGCCCTTCTCGCCACGCATTTCCTGAACCAGGCGGCGCAGGACATGGGCAAGCGCATCACCGGGCTCAGCCCGGGCGCGATCGCCGCCATGACCCGGTATTCCTGGCCCGGCAACATCCGCGAATTGCAGAACAGCATGGAGCGCGCCGCCATCGTCGCGCGCGGCAGCGAGGTGGGGGAAAAGGACCTGCTGCTGTTCGGCCTCGAAGGCGGCTCCGGCGGGGACGTGCGCGCCCTGCCGTCCGATCTCGATGGGGAATTGGCGCGGATCGAGCGGGATTTCGTTCTCGAAGCGCTGAAGGAGGCGGGAGGGGTCCAGGCGCGTGCCGCCGAACGCCTGGGCATCACCGAGCGCAGCCTCTGGCATCGCATCAAGAAATTCGCAATCAAGGTGTCCCGTGTCGCTGAAAGCCCGGAATAATGGGCGCGCGCGGCGGCTGCGGCCGACCGCGCCGCTGCTCCTCGCCCTCGCCGTCGTCGTGGGCCGGCCGCCCATTGCCCGCGCGGGCGATGGGGAAGGGTCCGGCGCGGGCTGGATCGTTTCCATCGGCGGCACGCTGGCGAGCGCCCCGAGCTTTCCCGGCACATCCAAGGTGGGGCCCACCTTCATGCCGAGCTTCGACATTCGCCGCGCCGACGAACCCGTGACCTTCAGCGCTCCGGACGACGATTTTTCCGTGTCGATGCTGAGTTTTGGCGGCATCTCGCTCGGCCCGCTCGCGGCCCTGCGCGATTCCCGGCCGAACGGCGCCCTGCCGGGGCTGCCGGGCTATTCCTCCGCCATCGAACTCGGCGCGTTCGCCGAGTTCTGGCCCATCGACCATGTCATCCGCACGCGCGTCGAGCTGCGCCAGGGCGTGAACGGCGGCGACGGCCTCACCGGCACGCTGGCGATGGATCTCGTCCATACGATGGACAAGTTCACCTTCGCCATCGGCCCGCGTCTCAATCTGGCGGACGCCAATGCCATGCAGACCGAGTTCGGCGTCGGCGCGGTGACGGCGGCGCTCAATCCCACGCTGCCGGTCTATGAGGCGTCCGCGGGCGCGAAGTCGGCGGGCCTTGCGGGGTCGGTCAGCTATGAGGTGTCGCCCGAATGGACCGCCACCGTGTACGGCGGATACGATCGGCTGGTCGGGTCGGCGGCGGCGAGCCCGATCACCAAGCGCCTGGACGGGACCAACCAGATCACACTGGGCGTCGGCTTCGAGCGAGCGTTCCAGTTTCCATGAGCGGGGAGAGAATGGTTCCGGCGCGAGGGGCGCCTTGACATTTGCGCCCCGCCGCCGACCCTCGGCACCGTGGAGGACCCGATGAGCGATCGCCGGACAGACCGAAAGCAAGATGAACCCGCGCATCCGGTGATGAGCTGGGATCAGGTGGAGCGCGCGGCGAAGGATCTCGGCGCGGACAAGTTCCGCGTGTTCGGCGCCCATGAGGGCGAGCGCAAGGGCGAGGGCGGGGATGAGTCCACCGTTTGGTTCGGTGCCACCTTCCGCGACGAGGACGGCCAGCGGGTCGAAGTGATTTCCCCGCCGTTCGAGAACATCTCGGCCATGAGCTTCATCGAGGGATTCGACGGCGTCATCGCCCGTGCCTTCCTGGCGGAGCTGGCGGAGCGGATGCGCCGCGCCGCGGCGGTGCGGAAGTTTCGGGAAGAGGGCGGCGCGGGTGCGCCGGACGCGGCCAATTAGGCGCCGGGAGCGCGGCGCATTTTTCGAGCTGAAGCGGAACCATTTGGAGAAGCGGCCGTTCCTTCCCCATAGTCTCAGGGGGGAAACGGCCATTGAGCGCCATGATGGAGCACGTACCGCACCGAGATGACGTGCCCCGCACAATTCTGGTCGTCGAGGACGAGCCCCTGGTCCGGCTGGTCATCGCGGAAGCCTTGCGCGATCAGGGGTTTCGCGTTGTGGAAGCGGCGTCTGCGGACGAGGCGATCCTTGCGCTCTCCGCTGGGCTTGCGGTGGATCTGGTGTTCACCGATGTGCGCATGCCCGGTGCGGTCGACGGGCTCGCCTTGGCGAGCCGCCTGAAGCGCGAGCGGCCCGAACTTCCTGTTCTCATCACATCCGGCCATCTCGAGCGGCTGGAGGGCGCAGACACAACCGCCTTCATTCCCAAGCCCTATGTGCTCGGCGAAGCGGTCGCGCGCATTGCAGCGCTGCTGGATCCCTCATCAAAGGAGAATATATGAGCGAAGCAGGCCCATTGGTGGAAGAGCGCCCGCGCGTCATCGTGCTGGACGCCGATATCGTAGTGCGCCACGTGCTGGCCGAATATCTGCGCACCTGCGGCTATCAGGTCGCGGAGGCGGCGAGCGCGGATGAGGCGCTCGACCTGCTCGCCAATGCGGAGCAGCCCTTCGATGTGATGCTGGCCGATATTCTGGCCCCTGGCCGGCTCGTGGGCTTTGCCCTCGCCGCGTTCGTGCGCGAGAACCATCCGACGGTGGATGTCATTCTCGCCGGCACGCCCGCCAAGGCCGCGAACGAGGCCGCCGAGCTGTGCGACGAGGGGCCCCACCTCTCCCGCCCCTATGAGCCGCAATCGGTGGTCGAGCGCATCAAGCAGCTCATGGCGGCGCGCGCCCGCAATCGCTGAGGCGCATCGCCCGATCATTATTCCCAAACGTAAGGCACTGCGAAGGCGCGGTCCTCACTTCAGCGCGTATCGCACGCCGATGCGGAACTGATGGGCGTCGATCTCCTGCACGACCGGCGTGCTGGTTGGCGTGAATACGCCAGCCGGGGAAAGGCCCGGCGTGTCGATGGACAGATAGCGATAGCCGACATCGAGGCTGAGGCCCGGCGTGATGGCCCAGCTGACGCCGGCCGCCAGTTCCCAGGTGAACCGCCAATCCTGCGTATGGATGCCGCCCACCGCCAGGAACGGATCGCGCTCCAGCGACACGATGCCGAAGCCCAGGCCGCCGCCCACATAAGGTGTCAGGCCGTTCCAGGTGGCGATGTCCCAATAGGCGCTGGCGAGCGCGGTGGTGGCGGAGACCTGCACGCCGCCGCCGCTGGCCGCCGCATTGAACGGCGCCATGTAATCCATCGTGAAATCGGCGCGCAGGAAGGGCAGCAGGCGATAGCCAATGCCGCCGCCGAGGGTCCAGGCGTCCCCCTCGCTGCTCATCGGAAAGGCCAGGGCGCCGGTTCTTGTGGCGGCGGAGGCGGAGGCATAGCCCGTGTCGGCGCGGAAGTACCAGCCGGACGGGGCGTCGTCTTCCACCTCGGGGGCATTCAGCGTGAAATCGCCGGCCTTGCCGAGGAAGCCGGGCGGCAAATCGGCCGCCTGGCTCGCCGAAGTCTGGCTCGCGCAGGCCAGCAGCATCGTCGCGAGGGCGAGAAAAACGGGACGGGGGAAGGGCAGGGGCATCATGGCGAGGATCCGAACGGGGCGGGAGGTTTCCGCCCCGCGCCGTCAGACCTTCTCAGCAGATGCTTAAATGCCCGTTAACCCTAACAAATCTCTTTCACGCCCCGCGCGCCGGCCCCGCCGGCCAGAGCGCGCGCCTGCTCCATCAGGCGGCGACGCGCTTCAGGGCGTCGATCACCTCGTCCACCACGGTCTCCACCAGGTCGCGGTCGTCGCCCTCGCCCATGACGCGGATCACCGGTTCCGTGCCGGAGGGGCGAATCAGCAGCCGCCCATGATTGGCAAGCCGCCGCTCGGCATCGGCGATGGCCACCTGGACCTTCTCATTCTCCAGCGGGGCGCCGGACTGATAGCGCACATTCTTGAGAATCTGCGGCAAGGGGTCGAAGCGATGGCAGATTTCCGAGGCCGGCCGTTCCTTGCCAGCCACCACCGCCAGCACCTGGAGCGCCGCCACCAGCCCGTCGCCGGTGGTGGAATAATCCGAAAGGATGATGTGGCCGGATTGCTCGCCGCCCACATTATAGCCGTCGGACAGCATGCGCTCGAGCACATACCGGTCGCCCACGGAGGTGCGGGCGAGGCTGAGGCCGATATCCATGAGATGCCGCTCAAGCCCGAGATTGGACATCACCGTCGCCACGATGCCGTTGCGCGAGAGGCGGCCGTCGGCCTTGAAGCTCTCGGCCACCACGGCCATGATCTGGTCGCCGTCGATGATATGGCCCTTCTCGTCCACCATCAGCACGCGGTCCGCATCCCCGTCGAGGGCGATGCCGATGTCGGCGCGCACTTCGCGCACCTTGGCGGAGAGGGCGGCGGGCGAGGTGGAGCCCACGTCGCGATTGATGTTGATGCCATCGGGCTCGGCGCCGATGGCGATCACGTCCGCGCCCAATTCCCACAGCGCCTCGGGGGCGACGCGATAGGCGGCGCCGTTGGCGCAATCCACCACCACCCGCAGCCCCTCGAACGACTGGCCGCGCGGCAGGGTGCGCTTGGCATATTCGATATAGCGGGCATGCACGCCCTCCAGCCGCCGGGCGCGGCCGATCTCGGTGGGCTTGGCGAGCTTGCGCGACATGTCGCCGTCGATCAGCTCCTCGATGTCCAGCTCGATGGCGTCGGAGAGCTTGAAGCCGTCGGGTCCGAACAGCTTGATGCCGTTGTCGTCGAACAGATTGTGCGAGGCCGAGATCATCACCCCGAGATCGGCGCGCATGGAGCGCGTGAGCATGCCCACCGCCGGCGTCGGCATGGGGCCCAGCAGCAGCACGTCGAGGCCGACCGAGGTGAAGCCCGCCACCAGCGCATTCTCGATCATATAGCCGGACAGGCGGGTGTCCTTGCCGATCACCACCCGGTGGCGGTGCTCGCCGCGGCGGAAGGTGAGCCCTGCCGCCATGCCCACCCGCAGGGCGAGATCCGCCGTCAGGGTGGCATTGGCTCTGCCGCGCACGCCATCCGTGCCGAAATACTTGCGTGCCATACTATCGGACCCCCGCACCCTGGATTTGTGACGGTCTGTCGCCGGGAGGCGGCGGAGAAGCGGCGGGGGGTCGCGCTTCGTCCGTACCAAGCCAGGCGCCAAACCAAATTCGCGCAGCAATCGCCGCCATGTAGCATGGCAGCGCCTTACGGCGGGTCAATTTTTATGAGCGCAGGTGACAATCCCCGGCTCAATGGGGCGAACCGGCGCCGGGCGGGCCAAACGCGCATAGCGCGGACAAACACGCGACTTGCGATTGCCCGATCCGGTGCGCGGGTGCTACCGCTGGACCCTGTGTTTTCTCCCGGAGTGTCCCGCCCGTGCCTGCACCGACCCTCGATGTGCTCACCATCGGCAATGCGATCGTCGACGTCATCGCCCGCGCCGAGGAGGATTTCCTCCTCGCTCAGACGATGCCCAAGGGCTCCATGACGCTGATCGACGAGGCCCGCGCCGAACAGCTCTATGGCGCGATGGGGCCGGGCGTCGAGGTGTCCGGCGGCTCGGCGGCCAATACGGCGGCGGGCGTCGCCTCGTTCGGCGCGCGCGCCGGCTTCGTCGGGCTGGTGCGGCAGGACGGGCTCGGCACCGTGTTCGCCCACGACATCCGCGCTGCCGGCGTCGCCTATGCCACCCCCGCCGCCGGCGAGGGCCCGGCCACCGCGCGCTGCCTGATCCTGGTGACACCGGACGGCGAGCGCACCATGAACACCTATCTCGGCGCGGCGCAGAACCTCACCCCCGCCCAGATCGACCCGGCCGTGGTGGCGAGCGCCGGCATCACTTATCTGGAAGGCTATCTGTGGGATCCGCCGGCGGCGAAGCAGGCGTTCCTGACGGCCGCCGAGATTGCCCACGGGGCCGGCCGGCAGGTCGCGCTCAGCCTGTCGGATGCGTTCTGCGTCGATCGCTACCGCGCCGAATTCCTCGATCTGCTGCGCTCCGGCGTGGTGGACCTCGTGTTCTGCAACGAGGCCGAGGTGAAGTCGCTCTATGAGACCGCCGAGGTGGATGCCGCGCTGGTGCAATTGCGCCGCGATGCCCGCCAGGCGGTGGTGACGCGCAGCGAGAAGGGCGCGGTGTTCCTCACCGCCGATGCCACCGTCACCGTTCCCGCCCATCCCGTGGCCGAGGTGGTGGACACCACCGGCGCGGGCGACCTGTTCGCGGCGGGCTTCCTGTTCGGCCATGCCACCGGGCGCGATCCGGCCACCGCGTTGCGCCTCGGCGCGCTGGCGGCGAGCGAGGTCATCTCCCATCTCGGCGCGCGGCCGCAGAAGGATCTGATCGCTTTGGCGCAAGAGGGCGGCCTGCTGAAGTGAGCGAACTCGTCGCGCAGGAAGACGGCGCCACCCGCGCGCTGCGCCAGATCGACGGCGGGGCGCGCACCTTGCTGGTGCTCGGCGGCGCCGGAACCGGCAAGACCACCTTCCTGCACGAATTGCGCAAGATGCCCCGTGGGCGCCAGGTGTTCCTGGCGCCCACCGGCGTCGCCGCCCTGCAATTGGGCGGGCAGACCATCCATTCCTTCTTCGGCATTCCCCCGCGCATCCTCAATCCCGACGAGGTGAAGCCGCGCGTGCAGGTGCGCCGCCTGCTGAAGAAGCTGGACCGCGTCATCATCGACGAAATCTCCATGGTGCGGGCCGACCTGCTGGACACGGTGGACCGCGCGCTGCGCATCTCGCGCGACAATTCCGAGCCGTTCGGCGGCGTGCAGATGGTGCTGGTGGGCGATTTCCTGCAATTGCCGCCGGTGGTGCCGCTGGCCGAGCAGGACATGCTCGCGCGCATGGGCTACGAGGGGCCGTTCGCGTTCCATGCCAAGGCGCTGGCGGAGCAGGAGCTGGCCCGCGCGCCGTTCCTCACCGTGCACCGCCAGAGCGACCGGGCGTTCATTTCCCATCTCGCCAACCTGCGCCGGGGCGAGCGCATGCGCGAGACGCTGGAGGCCATCAACGCCGCCTGCGTGCGGGCGCACCGGCCGGGCGTGCAGCCGGTTCTGCTCACCCCCACCAATGCGCGGGCGGATGCCTATAACCAGCGCGGCCTCGCCAATCTGGCCGGGGAGGCGCGCGAGTTCGCAGGCGTGCTGAAGGGCGAGTTCGGCCTGGAGGGCGACCGCCTGCCGGTGCCGGAACGGCTCGTTCTCAAGCCCGGCGCGCGGGTCATGACCTTGCGTAATGACCCCGCACGCCGCTGGGTCAACGGCTCGGTGGGCACGGTGGTCGGCATCGGCGCCCACAGCGCCATGGTGCGGCTCGACAGCGGGTCCACGGCGGAGATCGAGAGCTTCACCTGGGAGCGCATCCGCTATGGGTGGGACGAGCCCTCCGGCCGCATCGACGTGCAGGTGGTGGGCGCCTATACCCAGCTTCCGCTAGTCCCCGCCTGGGCCATGACCATGCACAAGGCCCAGGGCCTGACGCTGGAAGACGTGCGCATTGATTTCGACAATGGCGCGTTCGCCGCCGGGCAGGCCTATGTGGCGCTCTCGCGCGCGCGCTCGCTGGAAGGCATGTCGCTGGTGCGCGAGATCCGCCCCTCCGATATCCGGGTGGACCGGCGCGTCGCCGCCTTCATGGCGGCGTTCGAAGCGGGCGAAATGTAGCAGCTCACGCGCGCGGGCTGGTCCTGCAAGCCCCACGCAAGCTTCCTGCGCAAGGCTCGGCTTACCGTTCCAAAACCGGCGTGGCCCCGATCGAAAGCGGGACGCGGATCGGCCGGCAGCGGCGAGGTGATGCCATGACCACGATTTCCAGCTTGGGATCCGAACACGGCGGCGCGCACCTGGATGTGGCGAAGGTCCGTCGCGTCGCGCTTCATGCCGTCGAGGTTTCCGTGAATGCCGGCAATATCGCCGATGCCCAGCGCATCCTCGCGCGCATGGCCGAGGACATGCGCGCCGCCGCCAGCGCTCCGAGCGTCGCGGCCGACCCTGCGCCCGCCGAGACCAATCCCTATCGGCCGGTGATGAAGGCGGACCTGTCCGAGGTCGGCTCGAGCGCCCATTCCACGCGCGAAAAATAAGTCTGCGGCCCGCGCCGCGCTCGCCCTTGCCGCCCGTCAGGACCACGCCATGACCATCGACCTCGGTTCCACCTATGCGACCTATCGCTATCTGTCGAAGGACATGGCCAATACGCTGAAGGCGCAGGCGAAGGACCCGCAGGTGGCGCGCGAGACCGCCTATTTCCAGGCCAATATCGGCAAGGTGAAGAGCGCCGACGATCTGATCAAAAACTACCGGCTGTTCAATTATGCCATGACCGCCTATGGCCTCTCCGACATGACCTATGCCAAGGGCTTCATGCGCAAGGTGCTGGACAGCGACCTTTCCGACAAGAACAGCTTCGCCAACAAGTTGAACGATCAGCGCTTCACCCAGTTGGCCAAGATGTTCGCCTTCAAGACTTTGGGCGCCGCCACCACTTCCACCCAGGCGCTTCAGCAGACGGTGATGGCGAAATATGCCCAGCAATCGCTGGAGGACACCGCCGGCCAGAGCGACCAGGGCGTGAAGCTCGCGCTCTATTTCAAGCGCATGGCGCCGACCGTGACCTCGGCCTATGGGCTGCTCGGCGATACCGCATTGTGGCAGGTGTGCAAGACCGTGTTCGGCTTTCCCGACGCCATGGCCAATGCGGACATCGCCAAGCAGGCGGAGGCGGTCAAGTCGCGGCTCAACATCGCCGATCTGAAGGACCCCGCGAAGGTGGACAAGCTGCTCCAGCGTTTCGCCGTGACGTGGGACGTGACCAATAACAGCCAATCCAGCCCGGTGCTGGTTCTGTTCGATTCCGGCATCAATCAATCGGTCAGCAGCGGCACCAGCTCTGGCCTGCTCAATCTGAGATACGGCGGCTAGGACCGGTCGAGATTCATGGCTTCGACGCCATTGCAGAAGCATCGTCATGCACGGGCTCGACCCGTGCATCCACGCGGCACCGCCGGCCCCGGCGTTTCAAGGCCCGCGCGGGCGGGGAGGCGTGGGTGGCCGGGACGAGCCCGGCCATGACGACCGGTCAAAGAAAGACATTAGCGCGCACCTTACGGCAGGCGTTTCGGCGGCGGGCCGGAATCCTCGGCCGGAATTCGCCAGAAAAGGCGCTTTTATCGTCCGAAAGGGTGCGGAAAAGAGGGGTGTCACCCCTGTTCGTCTTCGCCAAGTCATTGTTTCACGTGAAACATTTCGGCGCAAACCAGGTTGGAAGGCGCCGCCGGGCGGAAATTCCGGCGGCCCCGTTTTATCGTCAGCGCGTGTCTGCGGACCCGCCCCGTCGCGGTTCAGGACAGGCGCTCGACCGCCATGGCGGTTGCTTCCCCGCCGCCGATGCACAGCGAGGCGATGCCGCGCTTGAGATCGTATTTTTCCAGCGCCGCCAGCAATGTCACCAGCACCCGCGCCCCGGACGCGCCGATGGGATGGCCGAGCGCGCAGGCGCCGCCGTGGACATTCACCTTCTCATGGGGCAGGCCGAGGTCGTGCATGGCCGCCATGGCCACCACCGCGAACGCCTCGTTCACCTCGAACAGGTCCACGTCCTCCAGGTCCCAGCCGGTGCGCGCGCTCAAAGTCCGCATGGCGCCGATGGGAGCGGTGGGAAACAGGTTCGGCGCCTGGGCATGGGTGGCATGGCCGCGAATGGCCGCGAGCGGGGTGAGGCCGCGCTTTTCCGCCTGCGACAACCGCATCATCACGAGCGCCGCGGCGCCGTCCGAGATGGAGGAGGAATTCGCCGCCGTCACCGTGCCGCCCTCGCGGAAGGCGGGCTTCAGGGTCGGGATCTTGTCCATCTTGGCCTTGGGCGGCTGCTCGTCCGCGCTCACCACCCGCTCGGCCTTGCCCGACTTGACGGTGACGGGCACGATCTCCTTGACGAAGCTGCCGTTCGCGATCGCCTTCTGGGCGCGCTCCAGGGAGGCGATGGCGAAATCGTCCTGTGCCTTGCGAGTGAATTGGAACGCCTCCGCGCAATCCTCGGCGAAGGTGCCCATGAGGCGGCCCTTGTCATAGGCATCCTCCAGGCCGTCGAGGAACATGTGGTCCAGCACCTTGCCGTGGCCCATGCGATAGCCGGAACGGGCGCGGTCCAGCAGATAGGGGGCGTTGGTCATGCTCTCCATGCCCCCCGCGACCGCGACCTCGGCGCTGCCGGCGGTCAGCAGGTCATGGGCGAACATGGCGGCCTTCATGCCGGAGCCGCACATTTTGTTGACGGTGGTGGCCCCCGCCGAAAGCGGCAGCCCGGCGCCGATGGCGGCCTGGCGCGCCGGCGCCTGGCCCTGGCCGGCCGGCAGCACGCAGCCGAACACCACTTCCTCGACTGCGTCGGGCGCAAGGCCCGCGCGCTCCAGGGCGGCGGCGATGGCGGCTGCGCCCAGCTGCGGCGCGGTCATGTCCTTGAGATCGCCCTGGAAACCGCCCATGGGCGTGCGGGCGGCGGAAACGATGACGATGGGGTCGTGGGTGCTCATGGTTTCGTGCTCCCTCAGCGCGGCGGCATCCGCAAGGCGCCGTCCAGGCGAATGACTTCGCCGTTCAGCATGGTGTTTTCGCAAATGTGCTGGACCAGCGCCGCATATTCCGGCGGCCGGCCAAGGCGGGAGGGGAAGGGCACGCTCTTGCCGAGCGCGTCCTGGATCTCCTGCGACATCCCCGCCATCATCGGCGTTTCGAAAATGCCCGGCGCGATGGTCACGACCCGGATGCCGAGCCGCGCCAGTTCGCGGGCGATGGGCAAGGTCAGGCCGATCACCCCGGCCTTGGAGGCGGCATAGGCCGCCTGGCCGATTTGCCCGTCATAGGCGGCGATCGAGGCGGTGTTGACGATCACCCCGCGCTCGCCATCGGCCTGCGGCGCCTCCTTGGCGATGGCATCCGCCGCCAGGCGGATCATGTTGAAGGTGCCGATCAGGTTGATGTTCACCGCGCGGGCGAAGCTGTCCAGGCGGTGCGGGCCCTCGCGCCCCACCACCTTCTCGCCCGGCGCGATGCCGGCGCAGTTCACGAGCCCATGGAAATGGCCGAACGCCTCCAGCGCGAGCGCCACCGCCGCCTGTCCGTCGGCCTCCTGGGTCACGTCGGTGCGGGCGAAGCGGGCGCTTTCGCCCAGCTCCTGCGCCACCGCCTCACCCCCCGCCGCATTGATATCGGCGATGACCACCTTCGCCCCGCCGGCGACCAGATGGCGCGCCACGGCGGCGCCGAGGCCGGAGCCGGCGCCGGTGATGAGAAAGACCTTGTCCTTGATCTGCATGGTTCAGCTTCCGCCCGGCTGCGCGCTTGTTGACTGAAAACGCAGGGGAAACCGGCGTCCGCATCCGCGCAGAGGCGAAAGGGGTGTCCCGGGGCTTTCTCCCTGTGCCGCGTTCTTGTTGTCCTGCACGGCGTTTCAACGGTGCGACTTAACGCCGGGATGATATGGCAATCCATGCCCGGCTCGGCATAAAATGTTGATCGGTTTTGCAACGAGGACGCCCGTGCCGGGATCGGTTTCTGAAAATGACGCCGGCCGGCGCATGATCTCGCCCGGCTTTGTGGAGGATGCGCTGGCCTGCGTGCGGGCGCGGGGCTTGGCCACCGCGCCGCTGCTCGCCGCCGCCGCTCTGCCCGAAACGGTGCGCGAGCCCGTCTCCGCCGAGCAATATGGCGTGTTGTGGCGTGCGATCGCGGTGGCGCTCGACGATGAATACCTCGGCCTCGGCCTGCGCCCCCTGCGGCCGGGCAGCTTCGCCTTGCTGTGCCAGTGCGTGCTGCACACCGGAACCCTGGATCAGGCCCTGCGGCGGACGCTGCGCTTCCTCAACGTGATGCTGGAGGAGCCGGCGGGAGAATTGGGGGTTCATGACGGGCAGGCGCAGATCGTCCTGCGCGAGCGGGGGCCGGCGCGTTCGGCCTTTGCCTATCGCACCTATTGGATCATCCTGCACGGCATCGCCTGCTGGCTCGTGGGGCGGCGGATCTCCTTGCGGCTGGTGGATTTCCGCTGTGGCGAGCCGGACCGTGGCGCGGAATATCGCCAATTCTTCGGCGCGCCGGTCGCATTCGGCCAAAGCGTCAGCCGGCTCGCCTTCGACGCGGAGTTCCTGCGCCTGCCGGTGATCCGCGACGAGAAGGCGCTGCGGGAGTTTCTCCAGCGCGCCCCGGCCAATATCCTGGTGCGCTATCGCCATGATGCCGGGCTCGCGGCCGGGGTGCGCCGTCGCCTGCGCGCCGTCGCGCCGGCCCATTGGCCGCGGTTCGAGGACATGGCCCGGCAGATGCGGCTGCCCGCTTCCACCCTGCGCCGCCGCCTGCGGGAGGAGGGGCAGAGCTATCAATCCATCAAGGACGAGATCCGTCGCGACAGTGCCATGATCCTGCTGGCGGAGGGCGCCCGGCCGGTGGCGGAGATCGCCGAGGCCCTGGGCTTTGCCGAGCCGAGCGCCTTTCACCGCGCCTTCCGCAAATGGACGGCGCTGAGCCCCGCCACCTTCCGCAGAAGTCGGGCAGGGGGCGGCAACCCCTGATCCGGCCGTTTATTCTTCTCATCGGTGGTGCTGGGAAATGCCCTGCAAGTCTTCGCGGGACGTTCATCTGCGTGACATGCTGAAGCGCCAATAATCCGCCCGCCGGAAACGGCATCGGAATTCTGCGCGTGATACGAAGTATCATTCGCGCGCATCCATAGGGCGGGGGCGATTCATCACATGAAACCGAATTGGCTTGCAATGCTTGCGCTGGCGATCACCCCGAGCGTTGCCGCGCTGCCCGCCGCCGCCTTGGCGCAAAGCGGCGATAGCCTTTACAAGGGCGTCAGCAAGGACAATGCGCAGATCTATCCCATTGATCGCGCGCTTCTGCTCTCCGGCAGCGTGTTCGACTTCAAGGTCGAACTGCCGATGGTGACCAAGCTCGAGGACGTGAAAATCCTCGTGAATGGCGAGGACTACAAGAGCGCGTTCGGCAAGGCGCCGACCTTCGTCGAGAAGGAAAACGGCGACGGCCCCTCCTCGGTCGTCATCAAGGGCGTGTCGCTGAAGACCCCGGGCGTCTATAAGGTCGAGGCCTCGGTTGGCGATTTCCACGATAGCGTGACGTGGGAAGTGTTCGGCACCCCCGCCACCGCCAAGGCGAAGAACGTTATCTTCCTGCTGGGCGATGGCATGGCCGTTTCCATGCGCACCGCCGCGCGGATCATGTCGCTGGGCAATACTCAGGGCAAGGCCAACGGCAAGCTGAACATGGACCACCTGCCGGCCATGGCCTTCATCGGGACCTCTTCCACCGATTCCATCGCGGCCGACAGCGCCAACACCATGTCCGCCTTCATGACCGGCCAGAAGAGCGCGGTGAACGCGCTCGGCGTCTATGCCAGCCGGGCCAAGGGCTCGCTCGATCAGCCGCGCCAGGAAACCATCGCCGAGGTGATCCGCCGCAAGGCGCCCGGCAAGGTGATCGGCGTCGTCTCCAATGCCGAGATCGAGGATGCCACGCCGGCCGCCGTCGTCTCCCATACCCGCCGCCGCGCCGACAAGGCCGAGATCGTCGGCATGTTCTTCGACGTGAAGCCGGAAGTCATCCTGGGCGGCGGCTCGGCCTATTTCCTGCCGAAGACCACGCCCGGTTCCAAGCGCAAGGACGATATCGACTATATCGCCAAGTTCCGCGACGCCGGCTACGGCTTCGCCGCCACCAAGGACGAACTGGCGGCGGCCGCCAAGGGCAACAATTCGGGCAAGCTGCTCGGCCTGTTCCACACTGGGAACATGGACGGCACGCTGGACCAGAAGTTTCTCAAGAAGGGCACCGTGGGCAAGTTTCCCAACCAGCCCGACGTGCCGGACATGATGGTCGCCGCGCTGGATATCTTGTCCAAAAATCCGGAAGGCTTCTTCCTCATGGTGGAAGGCGCCGAGATCGACAAGAACGAGCATCCGCTCGACTGGGAGCGCGCCGTGTTCGAGACCATCACCTTCGACAAGGCGGTGGGGATCGCGATGGAGTTCGCCAAGACCCATCCCGACACGCTCATCGTCGTGACCGCCGACCATACCCACGGCGCCTCGCTCATCGGCACCATCGACGACGACAAGCCGGGCACCGAGATGCGCGAGAAGGTTGGCACCTATCACGATGCCGGCTTCCCCAATTATGAGGACAAGGACGGGGACGGATATCCCGACCGGATCGACGTGTCCCGCCGCCTCGCCATCTTCGCCAATAATTTCCCGGATTATTACGAGACCTTCCGTCCCAAGCTCGACGGCCAGAACGTGCCGGCGGTGAAGAATGAGAAGGGCGAGTATGTGGCCAACGAGGCCTATAAGAACGTGCCGGGCGCCGTGCTGCGCATCGGCAATATTCCCAAGAACGAAGACACCGCCGTGCATGCCGTGGACGACGTGGTGCTTCAGGCGCAGGGGCCGGGCTCGGAAAACATCCATGGCTACATGGAGAATACCGAGATCTTCCGCGTGATCGCGGAGGCGATGGCCCTGGGCGAGGCCCAGCAGCGCGCCGAGGCTGCCAAATAAGCGTGCAGATAAAACAAGCGAGCAGTTAAACGCGGCGCTGTCGCCGCTCGGGCCGCGGCCGGGAGGGATTGCCCCTTCCGGCCTTTGGCATCGCAGGACGCAGTGGCATGACCAAGCTGATTTCGCCCCCGCCGCTCTCCCGGCGCCGCTTGCTGCGCGTGCTGGCCGGTGCCGCGGGCTGCGCGGCCCCGTGGGGTGGCGCGCTCACGGGCGCGACCCTGAATGGCATGATCGCCCAGGCCGGCGAGGTTCTGGATTTTGACGAGCTTTATGCCAAGGTTACGGTGCTCGGCCTGGAATTCTCCGAAAAGGTCAAGCAGGCCAAGGGCAGGCCCATGACCATGCGGGGCTATATGGCGCCGCCGCTGAAGGCCGAGGCGAAATTCTTCGTCCTTACCAAGATCCCCATGTCGATCTGCCCCTTCTGTTCCTCCGATTCCGATTGGCCGGACGACATCGTGGTCGTTTACCTGCGCGATCGTCAGACCTTCGTTCAATATAACGCGCCGATCGAAGTTTCCGGCACGCTGGACGTGGGCTCCTGGATTGATCCTGAAACCGGGTTCGTCAGCCAATTGCGCCTGACCAACGCGCGCTTCCAGCCGGTGTGACCATGCCGGACCTTTCCCTGGAGGCGGTCCGCGTCTCCTTTCCCGGTCTTGCGGCACCCGCGCTGGACATTCCGGCCTTACACGTCGCCGCCGGCACCCGCATGGCGGTGACGGGGCCGTCGGGTGCGGGCAAAACCACATTGATCAATCTCATCGTGGGCCTCGCCCGCCCCGACAGCGGCCGCATCGCATGGGGCGAGACCGATCTCGCCCGCCTCGGCGAAGCCGGGCGCGACCGTTTCCGTGCCGCCCATGTGGGCCTCGTGATGCAGAATTTCCATTTGTTCCCTGGTCTTAGCGCGCTGGAAAACGTGCTTCTGCCGGCCCGCTTCTGGCGCCCGCGATTAGACCCGGCGCTGAGAGCGCGCGGGCTCTCCTTATTGGAGCGGGTGGGGGTGCGGCGGCCCCGGCAGAAGGTTGAGACGCTCTCGCGGGGCGAGATGCAGCGCGTGGCGGTGGCGCGAGCGGCGCTGATGAGCCCTGGCGTGCTGGTGGCGGACGAACCCACAGCCAGCCTCGATGCCGACGCTGGCACCGCCGTAGCGGAGCTGCTTTGCGAACTCGCGAAGGAGCAGAGCGCGACCTTGATCGTGGTGACGCACGATGCCCGCCTGGTGGCGCGCATGGCGCGGCATCTCACCTTGGTGGATGGCCGCATCGTCGCCGACGTTCCTGTGGTTCGCGCGCATGGTGGGGCGGAGGCGGCGGAATGATCCCGTTCGGTTTCATCCTCGCAGATCTGCGCCGGTTGTGGCTGGGCGCGCTCGCCATCGTGCTGCTGATCGCGGTCGCCACCGCTCTAGGCATGGCGGTTCAATTGCAGGAGCGCGCGCTCCGTCTCGGTTCGGCGCGGGCGGCGGACCGGTTTGATATCGTGGTGGGCGCGGCGGGTAGCGAGACGCAGCTCGTTCTTTCCGCGGTGTTTCTGCAAGCCGCGCCGCTGCCGCTGATGGACGGGAGCGTGCTGAAGGCGCTCGCCGAGGATCCGCGCGTCGCCTATGCCGCGCCGGTGGGCTTCGGCGACAGTTTCGAGGGCCAGCCCATCGTCGGCACCATCGCCGCGTTCGCCCTGGAGGCCGGTGGCGGAGCTTTGAGCGAGGGGCAGGTCTTCGACGCGCTGGACGAGGCGGTGGTGGGTGCGCGCGTGCCATTGGCGCTCGGCGCCATCATAAAGCCCATGCATGGCTTGCCGGGGGAGGGCGGGCACACCCATTCGGAAATCGCCTATCACGTTGTCGGCCGCATGGCGCCCACCGGGACGCCATGGGACCGCGCGATCCTGGTGCCCATAGAGGCCGTATGGCGCCTGCATGGCATGGGCGATGCGCATGCCTGGCCGCGCCGCGTGGAAGGAGAAGCAGAACATTCCCATGAGCTTGAGGGCACTTCCGCTCATCTCGGTTCACCTTGGCCCCAGGCCGTGCCGGGCGTGCCGGCGGTGATCGTGAAGGCGCGGACCATCGCCGATGCCTATCGGTTGCGTGCGCAATATCGCAAGTCGCCGACGCTTGCCGTCTTCCCCGCCGAAGTGCTGGTGCGGCTCTATGGAACCCTCGGGGATGCGCGGCTTCTGCTCGGCGGCATCGCGCTCGGGGCACAGGCGCTGGTGATCGTTGCGGTGATGCTGGTGAGCGCGGTTCACCTCGCCCAGCGGCGCGCGCAGATCGCGGCGTTGCGGGCGCTCGGCGCGCCACGGCGGGCGATTTTTACCCTGGTGTGGAGCGAGGTGATGGCCCTGGTCGGGGTGGGCGCGATGCTTGGAATGGCCCTGGGCTTCCTCGCCGCACGGATGGTCGCGACCCAGCTGACGCGCCAGAGCGGAATCGTCCTGCCCGTAGAGTTTGCGTCCGACGATCTGGCCTTCGTCGCCATCATGCTGACGGTGGCGGCGCTGGCGGCTTTGGTGCCGGCGATGATGGCCTATCGCCAGCCTGCAACCCTCGGACTTTCGGCCTGAAGCCTGGCTGTCGCGTGTCGGAGTGAGAAAAGGGGCTTCCTGGCGCGGCTGAATTTTAGCCGGAACACGGGGCCGGGGAGGGCGTTGAAAAGGCTGGGGCTGACAATTGGCACAGCAACAGGAGTGAACCATGGCCAACGATATGCGTGGCGGTTCGGGAAACTTCGCCAATGATCCTCAAAAGGCTTCGGACGCAGGCAAGAAGGGCGGGCAGAACAGTCCCGGCAACTTCGCCAACAATCCGCAGCGTGCCGCCGAAGCCGGCCAGAAGGGCGGCGAGCACCGCCAGCAGAGCCAGTCCGGCGGCGGTTCGGACGGCCGCCAGCAGGGCGATCAACACCGCAGCGGCAATTTCGCGGATGATCCCAAGCGCGCGTCGGAGGCTGGACACAAGGGTGGCCAGCGCTGACCACGATCTGATCTCCACAGGAGGCCCGCCCGTAAGGGCGGGCTTCTTGCTTTCATGCCTTTTCAAAGCATTATGGCGGCAAATTAACGTTTCGTTTAAATTACGTAAAATCGTGTAAAATATGCAACAATCCATTCATCTTGCGTGATATTCACTTCCATCATATCCCTTGTCGTGCCGCGCGTGCCGCTCACCTATGGTGAGGGGCTTCGCTGGCCGCCCCGGCTCCGGCATCATGGGGCGCGGAGAGCGTGAACGAAGCGGGAAGACACCAGCCATGTCACACGGTGCGGGGACGCATGCAGCCTCTTTCCTTCCCTGGCTGGAGGCGGCCGCCGAGGATCTGGACACGGGACACGCCGACAAGGCCCTGCTGCTTCCGGCCCTCGCCGCCTCGGGCCTTGCCGGCGCCGGTGTACCGCAGGCTCTGGGGGGCGGCGGCGGCTCCGTGGTGGACGGCGTGCGCGCCATCGCCGAAGTTTCTTCCCGTTCACTGGCGGCCGGCTTTGTGCTGTGGGGTCATCGCACCTACATTGAATACCTGCTCCAGAGTCCCAATGCGGGCCTGAGCGAACGGCTGATCGCTCCGTTGCTGGCGGGGGAAGTGGCGGGCGCCACTGGTCTTTCCAATGCGATGAAGTTCCTCGCCGGCCTGGAGGGTCTTCAGGTGATGGCGCGCAAGTCTGGGGCGGGTTTTTCGTTGGACGGCAAGTTGCCCTGGGTCACGAACCTGCGACCCGAGGGGTTTCACGTGGCCGCGGCTGTCGCCTCCGCGGAGGGTGGCGCGCCGTTCGTCGCCAGCCTTGCCTCTAATGCCGCCGGGCTGGAGCGCTCGGCCGATCTCGATCTGATTGCGCTGCGCGGCACCAACACCGCCGCCGTGACGCTTGCGAACGTGGCCATTTCCGAGGCGGACATTCTTCATTCCGACGCCCGCCCCTGGCTGCCGCGGGTGCGCCCGGCTTTCCTCGGGCTGCAGATCGGCATGTCCATCGGCCTTGCGCGGCGGGCGTTGAAGGAGGCCGGCGACCATATCGCCGATGCCGGCCGCCACGTGCTGAGCGCGCCCATCGCCGAGCTTTCAGCGGCAATTGATGCCCAGGAGAATGCCTTGTTCGAGGGGCTCGCCAGCGGCAGCTTCGCGGAAAAGGCCGCGCCCTTGTTCAAGATCCGAATCGCCCTGGCTGAGCTTGCCAATGCCTCGGTCGGGCTGGAATTGCAGGCCAGCGGCGGGCGCGCCTATCTCTCCGGCGCCGGGCGGGACTTTGCCCGCCGGTGGCGCGAGGCCGCCTTCCTGCCCATCATCACGCCGAGCCTCGTCCAGCTCAAGGCGGCCCTGGCCGATCACGCCGCGCCGGGCAGCGGGCAGGCGGCGTGATGGAGAGCCATTATGTCCTTCAGGCACGCGATATCGTGCTGCGCTATCCCGGCGCTGCGCAGAACCTGCTGTCGGGCTTCGATCTCGCGCTCGCGCCCGGCGAGGTGGTGACCGTTCTCGGCCCGAGCGGAGTTGGCAAATCCAGCCTCCTGCGGGTCCTGGGCGGGCTCCAGGCGCCGACCTCCGGCACGGTGCTGATGGACGGAGCGCCGTTGCGTGGGGTGCATCCGCGCGTCGCCGTGGCGTTCCAGGATCCGAGCCTGCTGCCGTGGCTGACGTTGGAGAAGAACGTCGCCTTCGGTCTCGATTTCAAGCACCAGCCGGCCTTGTCCCGGCCCGAGCGCGAAGCCCGGGTGAGCGCCGCCATCGCCGAAGTGGGGCTCTCCCATGCCCGGCGTCAGCATCCTGCCGCTCTGTCCGGCGGCATGGCGCAGCGCGCGGCCCTCGCCCGCTGCCTCGCCCGCAGGCCCAAGGTGCTGTTGCTCGACGAACCGTTCGGCGCCCTCGACGAGGTGACCCGCGCCGAGATGCAGAGCTTGCTCTTGAAGGTGGTGGCGGACACCGGCACCGCCGCCGTTCTTATCACCCACGACATTGACGAGGCCCTGTTGCTCTCCGACCGCATCGTGCTGCTGGGCGGGGCGCCGGCGCGGCAGATCGGTCAATGGACGCTGTCCCTGCCGTTCCCCCGCGACGATGCGGTGGAGGAACTCGGCACCCTGCGCATAGAAATCCTTACGACCCTCCGCAACGCGGTTCGCCGCCAGAATTCGGACGTCAGCCATGCCCACGCATGATTTCTTCTCCCGTCGCGACATCATGAAACTTTCGGCGCTGCTGACCGCCTCGGGCGCACTGCCGTTGCTCAACGCCTATCAAGCGCGCGCTCAGGAACCGGACGCCCCGGTTCGCATCGGCTATCTGCCGATCACCGACGCCACGCCGCTGCTGGTTGCGCACGCGAATGGCTATTTCGAAGCCGAGGGCCTCAAGGCGGAAAAGCCCGTGTTGCTGCGCTCCTGGGCGCAGATCGTGGAAGCTTTCATCTCCGGCCAGGTGAATGTGGTGCACCTGCTCTCGCCCATCACCGTGTGGGCGCGCTTCGGCTCCAAGGCGCCGGCCAAGGTGGTGGCGTGGAACCACATGGCCGGTTCCGGCCTCACGGTGCTGCCCGAGATCAATTCGGTGAAGGAGCTCGGCGGCAAGACGGTGGCGATTCCGTTCTGGTATTCGATCCACAATGTGGTGCTCCAGGCGCTGCTGAAAGAGAACGGCCTCACCCCGGTCACCAAGCGCACCGGCGCTCCGGCGGCCAATGAGGTGAATCTGGTCATCATGGCCCCGTCGGACATGGTGCCGGCGCTCGCCACCAAGCAGGTGGCCGGCTATATCGTCGCCGAGCCGTTCAATGCTGCGGCGGAATTACAAGGCATCGGCAAGGTGCTGCGCTTCACCGGCGACGTGTGGAAGGACCATGCCTGCTGCGTCGTGTTCATGCACGAGCGCGACCTGAATGAGCGGCCCGAATGGTCGCAAAAGGTGGTCAATGCCATGGTGAAGGCGCAGGTCTGGACCCGCGAGCACCGGGCCGAGACTGCCCGGCTTCTCTCCAAGGACGGGCCCAACAAATACACGCCGCACACCGAGGCGGTGCTGAGCAAAGTGCTCGCTCCCGCGCCGGACGACGTGGCGGCCTATGTGGCATCCGGGGCGATCCGCCATCCCGACTGGCGCGAGAACCGCATTGATTTCCAGCCCTATCCCTATGCCAGCTACACCGAAGAACTGGTGCGGCGCCTGAAAGGCACGCTGATCGAGGGCGACCATGCCTTCCTCGACACGCTGGATCCGGCGTTTGCGGCCAAGGATCTGGTGGACGACCGCTTCGTGAAAAAAGCGGTGCTGGCGGCCGGCGGGCTGAAGGCCTTTGGCGTGCCCGACAGCTTCGAGCGCCAGGAAGTGATCGTGGTGTAAGGCGGGCAGGGGCGGGTTCTCCGCCCCTGCGTTCCGCCTGCGGCGGCCCCCTCCCTGACCCTCCCCCGCGAGCGGGAGAGGGGACGCTGCCGGAAAGGTGGAAACAATGAATCCTCCCCGACACCACAGGCTCCCTCTCCCGCTTGCGGGGGAGGGGTGGGGAGGGGGAAAGCAACCTTCTCGCCGAACGAACATGCCACGTCAAAGACCTTCCCGAAGCAGAAACACCTTATGACGAGTCATCACGACACCTCCCAGGCCACGTTCCCCGCGCCCGCCAAGGCGCAGGCGGCGCCCGTGCGGGCGAAGGCCGGGGCCTCGTTCGCGGTACGGCTGGCGCTCGGCCTCGGCGGGCTCGCCTTGGTGTTCGTTCTGTGGTGGATCGGCACCGATGTGCTGGCGCAGAAAGGCTCCTTCCTCGCCCGCTTCTCCCCGATTACCGCCGTGCCGGCGCTGTTCGATCTGCTGCTGCATTCCGACCTGCCGCTGCACGTGATGATGAGCTTGCAGCGCATCTTCGTCGGCCTCGCCTTCGCCCTGCTGATCGGCGTGCCGCTCGGGCTCGCGGTGGGCAGCTTTCAGGTGGTGGAGGCGGCGACCAGCCCGGCGTTCCAGTTTTTGCGCATGATCTCGCCTCTGTCCTGGATGCCGATCGCGGTGATGGTGTTTGGGGTGGGCGACAAGCCGATCTATTTCCTGCTCACCTTCGCCGCCGTGTGGCCGATCTTGCTGAGCACGGCGGCGGGCGTGCGCGCGCTCGATCCGCGCTGGCTCCAGCTTTCGCGCAGCCTTGCCGCGACGCCGCTCGAAACCTTGTGGCGCGTGGTGGTGCCGGGCGTGCTCGGCCATGTCCTGACGGGCGTGCGCCTTGCCATCGGCATTTTGTGGATCGTGCTTGTGCCGTGCGAGATGCTCGGGGTTTCGGCCGGGCTCGGCTATTTCATCCTCGATACGCGCGATCGCCTCGCCTATTCCGAGTTGATGGCGACCGTGCTGCTCATCGGCATCCTCGGTTTCGCGCTCGATAGTCTCGCGCGGTCGCTCTACCGGATCTGGGCGCCGGGCGCCTGAGTCCGTCTGGTCGGGTCCGGCAGGGGCGAGCGGCGAAGGGCGCTATTTCGATTTGCCTTCGTTTTTCTTCCCCTCAGTCTTCTTCCCCTCGCTTTTTTTCCCTTCGGTCTTTTTTGACTTTTTTGCTTTCTCGGCGGTCTTCTCGCCGTATTTCATTCCCTCCAGCTTCATTCCGTCGGGATCGAGGAAGAAGACGGCGTAATAATCTTCGTAATATTCGTCAGCGGGATCGACGATTTCCACCTTCTCCTGTTTCAGGAAGGCCTGGAGATCATCCACATCCTGGCGGCTGCGCAGCTCGAAGGCGTAATGGTGAAAGCCGACGTCGCCGATGCGGTATTTGTGCTTGCGACCTTCTTCATCGCACGGGCCGATCCAATAGCGGGTCTTGCCGTTGGTCCAGCCGATCATGTCGCCATAATCGCCCAGGACCTCGAAGCCGAGAAACGCGAACAGCCGGCCGTAGAAGGCCTTCGATTTTTCATAGTCGCTGACGCGGACCACCAGATGGTCGATGCCCACAACCTGAACCATGGCCGCTCTCCTGCGTGTCGCCCCACAACCAATGTACGGCGGGCCGCCGGGTTCCGGAATGACGGGGGTCAATCCGTCGGGGTAGCGCCCGTCTTTGCGTTCGGCCGGTGCGGGCTTGTGTCGGCCACGCGGGCGTGAGAGCCATGGTCCGATGCAAGACGCGGGAGATGGGCCGGCGATGGATATGGTGCTGGTGGGCGGCGGGCTCGCCAATGTGCTGCTGGCCCTGCGGTTGAAGCAGGCCCGGCCGGATCTGGCGCTGGCCATCCTGGAGGCGGGACCGCACATCGGCGGCAATCACACTTGGTCGTTCCACCAGTCCGACGTGACCCCGGCGCAACTGGATTTTCTCTCGCCCATGATCACCGCGCGATGGCAGGGGCACAGCGTGCGTTTTCCGGCCCGGCGCCGGGCGCTTGAAGGCAGCTATGCGTCCATCGCCTCCCACCGCTTGGCGGTGGTTGCGCGGGAAAGGCTCGGTCCGGCGTTGCGCACGGACACGCCGGTCGCCGAACTCCATGCCGACCGCGTGGTGCTGGACGGTGGCGAGACGATCGCTGCCCGCGCGGTGGTGGACGGGCGCGGGCCGGGCGAGAGCCCGGACCTGATGCTCGGCTATCAGAAATTCCTCGGCCTGGAGGTGCGCCTCGCCGCTCCGCACGGGCTGACCGGGCCGGTGATCATGGACGCCACCGTGTCCCAGCTCGACGGCTATCGGTTCGTCTACCTGCTGCCCTTCACCGCCGATACGGTCCTGATCGAGGACACCTATTATGCCGACGGGCCGGCGCTCGACGGGGGCGCGCTGCGTGCGCGCATCCTGGCCTACGCCAGCACGCAGGGTTGGCAGGTGGAGGAGATTTTGCGCGAGGAGGAGGGCATCCTTCCCATCGCGCTCGGCGGCGATCTTGAAGCCTTCTGGCGGAGCGGACCGGCGGGGGTGGTGCGCTCCGGCTTGCGGGGGGCCCTGTTCCACCCGACCACCGGCTATTCGCTGCCGGACGCCATGGCCTTGGCCGATCTGGTATCCAGCTGCGAGGATCTGTCCGGTCCAGCCCTGGCGGATCTGGTGAAGCATCACGTCTTCGTCACTTGGAAGCAGCGCTCCTTCTTCCGCCTGCTCAACCGCATGTTGTTCCGTGCCGCCGCGCCGGGGCAGCGCTATACGATCCTCCAGCGCTTCTATGGATTACCGGAGCCGCTTATCGCGCGTTTTTATGCCGCCCGCCTCACGCTCGCGGACAAGGCGCGCATTCTCACCGGCCGCCCGCCGGTGCCGATCCGGGCGGCGCTGCGCTGCCTGAAGGAGCCGACATGAAGCCCTGCGCGCGGCTGCGGCATATGCATTTGAGTGCGAGATGCTGTATCGCAGCAGCCGGAATGCCGGCGAATGAAATCGGCGACGTGAAACACGGGTCCCGCGTGCCATGATGCTGACCAAGACGCACCCCAACGGCCACCGCAAGGCGGCGGTGATCGGCTCCGGCTTTGGCGGCCTTTCCTTGGCGATCCGCCTTCAGGCCGCGGGCTTCGACGTCACGCTCTATGAGAAGCGCGACAAGCCGGGCGGCCGCGCCTACGTCTACGAGGACCAGGGCTTCACCTTCGATGGCGGGCCGACCGTCATCACCGACCCGAGCGCGCTCGAAGAGCTGTTCGCGATCGCTGGCCGCAAGCTCTCCGAGTATGTGGAGCTGATCTCCATCTCGCCGTTCTACCGCCTGTTGTGGAATGACGGCACTCAGTTCGACTATGTGAACGACCAGGAGGAGCTCGACCGGCAGATCGCCGCGAGATCGCCCGTGGACGTTGAGGGCTACCAGCGCTTCTTGGCCTATTCCAAGGCCGTGTTCGAAGAGGGCTACATCAAGCTCGGCGCCGTGCCGTTCCTCTCGTTCAAGGACATGATCCGCGCCGCGCCTCAGCTCATGCGGCTGGAGGCGTGGAAGAGCGTTTATGCGATGGTCTCGCGCTTCATCAAGGACGAGCATCTGCGCGAGGCGTTCTCATTCCACTCGCTGCTGGTCGGGGGCAATCCCTTCGCAACCTCGTCCATCTATGCGCTGATCCACGCCCTGGAGCGCAAATGGGGGGTGTTCTTCCCGCGCGGCGGCACCGGCGCGCTGGTGGGCGGCATGGTGCGCCTGTTCGAGGATCTCGGCGGCACGCTGAAGCTCTCCGCGCCCGTGGACGAGATATTGGTTGAGAACGGGCGCGCCACCGGCGTGCGCATGGCCGACGGCAGCGTGACGAAATTTGACCTCGTCGCCTCCAATGCGGACGTGGTGCACACCTATGCCAAGCTGCTGCGCAACACGCCGCGCGGCAAGGCCGAGGGCAAGCGGCTTGGCAAGATGCGCCATTCCATGTCGCTGTTCGTGATCTATTTCGGCACGAAGCGCACCTACGATCATCTCCAGCATCACACGGTGCTGTTCGGGCCGCGCTATCGCGAATTGATCGACGAGATTTTCGCCGGCCCCGCGCTGCCGGAGGATTTCTCGCTCTATCTGCACGCCCCCACGGTTTCGGATCCGAGCCTCGCGCCGGAGGGCTGCACCGGCTTCTATGTGCTCTCCCCTGTGCCCCATCTCGGCAAGGCGGAGATCGACTGGGACGTGGAAGGCCCGAAATATCGCGACCGTATCCTCGATTATCTGGAAGCGCGTCTGCTGCCCGGCCTGAAGGCGGATCTGGTGACGAGCCGCATCCTCACACCCTTCGGCTTTCGCGACGAGTTGAACGCGCACATGGGCTCGGCCTTCTCGGTGGAGCCGCTGCTGACGCAGTCGGCCTGGTTCCGGCCGCACAATCGCGACGACAAGATCCCGAACCTCTATATCGTCGGCGCCGGCACCCATCCGGGCGCGGGGGTGCCGGGCGTGGTCGGCTCGGCCAAGGCCACCGCCGGCCTGATCATCGCCGACTTTCCCGCCATCGCCATGGACCGCACCGGTTCCGCCAAGGAGGGCCGGACGTGAGCGAGGTTCTCACCGCGAGCGAAGCGGCCATCGCCAACGGGTCGAAAAGCTTCGCGGCGGCGGCCAAGCTGTTCGATCCGCGCACGCGGGCGGATGCTGTGATGCTCTACGCTTGGTGCCGCCATTGCGACGACGTGGTGGACGGGCAGGAACTCGGCCATGGCCGGGTCGCTCAGAGCGAGAGCGCACAGGCGCGCCTGGACGGGCTCTATGAGGAGACCCATCGCGCCTATCGCGGCCTGCCGACCGCGCACCCCGCCTTCGCCGCCTTTGCCGAGGTGATCCGCCGCAACGATATTCCCGAGCGATATCCCCTCGATTTGCTGGAGGGATTCCGCATGGATGTGGAGGACCGCAGCTACGAGACAATCGAGGACACGCTCTCCTATTGCTACCATGTGGCGGGCGTGGTCGGCGTGATGATGGCGCTGATCATGGGCGCGCGCGAGGAGCAAGTGCTCCATCGCGCTTGCGATCTCGGCCTCGCCTTTCAGCTCACCAATATTTCCCGCGACGTGGTCGAGGATGCCGGCATCGGCCGGGTCTATCTGCCGGCGGACTGGCTGCGCGCCGGCGGCGTGGAGCCGGGCGACGTGGCGTTGCCGGAAAACCGCCAGAAGGTGGCGGATGTGGTGGCGCGGCTGCTCGATCTGGCCGAGCCTTATTACGACTCGGCGCTGATCGGCATGCGGGCGCTGCCGTTCCGCTCCGCATGCGCCATCGCGACCGCGCGGGCGGTGTATCGCGCCATCGGCACCAAGGTGCGCGCGGCTGGGCCCCATGCCTGGGATGAGCGACGCTCCACCAGCAAGGCCGAGAAGATCGGCTTCGCCGCTTCCGGAGCAGTGCAGGCGGCGCTGTCCCGGCTCGCTTCGGCCGAGGTTATCCGTCCCAAGACGCTCTGGACCCGCCCCGCATGACTTCGCTGCATTTCGCCGTCGTCGCCCCGCCGCTCTCCGGGCACTACAACCCGCTGATGGCGCTGTCGCGTACGCTGGTCGCGCGCGGGCATCGCGTGACTTTCTTCCACATGGCGGATGCGGCCGAGATGGTACGCGGCGCGCCGGCGGGGTTCCACGCCGTGGGGCTGTCGAGCCATCCCTCCGGCGCGTTGAAGGAGCATCTTGATACGCTCGCCAATCCTACCGGGCCGCTCGGCCTGCTGCGGGTGATCCGCGAGACCGCCGACATCACCGACATGCTCTGCCGCGATCTTCCGGATGCGTTTCGCGCCGAAAGGATCGACGCGGTGATCGCAGACCAGACGGAAGCCGCCGGCGCCCTGGTGGCGCGGCATTTAAAGCTGCCGTTCGTTTCCACCGCCACAGCCCTGCCGCTGAACCGCGAGATCGGCCTGCCGCCGCCGTTCGTGGACTGGCCTTACGACCCCACGGAGAAGGGGCGGTGGTGGAGCGAGGGCGGCTGGAAGGTCACCGATTTCCTCATGAAGCCTATGGCCAAGGTGGTGGCGCGCCATGCCGAAGCCTTCGGGCTCGATCCGCTGGCGGACCAGGGCTTCTCGCCGCTGCTGCAAGTGGCGCAATGCGTGAAGGGGCTGGATTTTCCCCGCAGCGAATTGCCGTCGTACTTCCATTATTGCGGCCCGTTCCGGACGCCGGAGCCGGAGGCGCGCCTGGATTTCGATCTCCATGGCGACGGGAGGCCCTTGGTGTTCTGCTCGCTCGGCACCTTGCAGGGCGCGCGGGCGGATCTGTTCCTGGCGGTGGCACGGGCGGCGCAGAAGCTGAATGTGCGGCTCGTGCTCGCACACGGCGGGCTCTTGAGCGATGAGGCGGCCCGCGCGCTGCCGGGCGATCCCGTGGTGCGGGCCTTCGTGCCGCAGCGCCAAGTGCTCGCCCATTGCAAGGCGGCGGTGATCCACGCCGGCTTCAACACGGTGATGGATGCGCTGAGCCTGGGCGTGCCACTGGTGGCCATGCCGATCGCCTTCGAGCAGCCCGGCATTTCCGCGCGCCTGCTCTATAGCGGCGTGGCGCGCATCTTTCCGGCCAAGAAGGCATCGGCGCGGCGGGTGGAAGAAGCCCTCGGCGTCGTGCTGTCGGACCCCGCCTATGCCATCGCGGCGCGGCGCATCCAAAGCGAGATCACGGCGAGTGGCGGGGTGGGCGAGGCGGCGGACCTGATTTTGTCGGCAGTAGCCCCGGCGCAGGGATAGGGCGAGCGGCGGGCGAAACGCTCAGCCGCGCTCCGCTGGATTTTCCCGCCGATATTTCGGCAGCCGCCACCAGGGCACATAGGGCGCCTCGTGGTGCTCATGATGATAGCCGAAATGAAAGCAGGTCAGCAGCGACCAGACATAGCTGAACTCGTTGCTGCGTGCATTGTGGGTGTCGGCGAAGCTCGGCTCGCCGTGGCGATGCGGCAGATAGGTGCCGAAATAGAACAATTGCAGCGCCGAGAGCAGCGCCGGCAGCGCCCAGAACAGCAGTACGTTCACCACCGGCGCGCCGATGACGAGGATATAGACCGCCAGGACCACGGTGAGGATGGCAAACTCCCGCCAGCCGAAATAGGTGCGCATGAAGCGCAGGAACCAGGGCCAGAAGCGGTCGGGATGGTCGGCGTCGAAATCGGGATCATCCGCCGTGCCGGAATGGCGATGGTGGTCGTGGTGCTTCGGCAGAAGGCGGTCATAGCTGAAGGCCGCATAGAGGCCGAGCGCGATCCGCCCCACCCAGAGGTTGATCTTCGGCCGGAACGGCGCCAACGAGCCATGCATGCAATCGTGCGCGATGATGAACAGGCCCACGTCCAGCCAGGTCTGGAGCGCGATCACCAGCGGCGCGGCGTAAATGTCCGGCGGCGCGAGGCGCAGGAAGAACACGCCGAAGATGTGCCCCGCCAGCCAGCCGCCCATAACCAGCGCCGCGAGGGCGAGGCCGATGGCGCCCTGGCGGGCATAAGCGCGCTTCATCTCCACCGCCGCCGCGCTGGGTGCGCGCGGGCGGCGCGGGTTTTCGCCGGTCCGCTCGGAAGGTGCAAGACTCACGAACGGGTGTCCAGGTTCTTCAGTGAACCGCCATGGGTCTCGCGCAATTGGTCGCGCAGCTTCTGCACCGGCTGGGCATAGAGGAAGCCGAAGGAGACGCAGCCCTCCTTGCCGTCCACCGCATGATGCAGCCGGTGCGCCTGCACGAGCCGCTTGAGATAGCCGTTGCGCGGCACATAGCGGAACGGCCAGCGCTGGTGCGTCAGCCCGTCATGCACGAAGAAATACAGGAAGCCGTAGACCGTCATGCCCACGCCCACCCAATAGAGCGGGCCGAAGCCGTTCGATCCATAGATGATCAGGCCGATGGCGAGCAAAGCGAACACGACGGCATAAAGATCGTTGCGCTCGAACACATCCTCGTGCGGCTCGTGATGGGAGCGATGCCAGCCCCAGCCCCAGCCGTGCATGATGTATTTGTGCGCCGCCCAGGCGACGCCTTCCATGATTGCGACGGTGACGAGGACGATCAGCGTATTCAAGGCGATGGTCATGGTTCAAACTCAGGTTCAGGACGCCCGCCCCGGATGCTGGATGCCGGTTTCCGGCTGAAGCCGGCCTCCGGGCACTGCGGGCGCAAAAAATGCCCCATGCATGCGAGCAAAATGCGGACCCGCCTGCCTTGTTCTGCCTCAAGGTTCAATTTCAGACGCGGATTGGACCGCAGCGGCCGCATGACGCCTCAGCCGAGCCGCATATGACGCCGCGCAAGCACCAAGCTGGCCAGAAGCCCGACACCAGCATAGCAAATAAGCACGAAAAGCGCAGGCGCCAGTTCGCCGAATGCGGCGCCCCGCCACAGGCTGTCCTGATAGGCCTCGATCACCCAGGCATTGGGGGTGATCCAGCCGACGCTTTGCAGCCAGCCGGGCATGAGGAAGCGCGGCACCATGCTGCCCCCGATGGCCGAAAGCATCAGTACGGCGAAGGTGGAGAGCGTCTGCGCCTGCTGACGCGTGCGCGCCGCGGAGGCGAGGGCGAGGGCGAGGCTGGAGGTGGCTGCCGCCGCGGCGACCGTGGTGGCGAGCCAGGTGGCGAAATGCGGCAGCACCGCCACCCCGTAAACCAGGCCGGCGACGGCGAACAGAAGCGCCACCTGCAACACCCCTTGCAGGGTGATGAAGGCGAACTTGCCGAGCACCATCACGCTGGTTCCGCCGGGTATCATGATGATGCGGTCGAAGATGCCGGAACGGCGCTCTTCCACCAGGGAGGCCGCCCCCTGCACCGAAGAGAACAGCAGGAACAGCACAGCGATGGCGCCGGCATAATAGGTGACGGTCGGCAGCGCTTTCAGCGAATCCACGGTCTGGCGGGCAAAAAAGTCTCCGGCGCGCACCTTTTCACCCCTGGCTGCGCTTTCCGCGGTTGCTTGCAGGACGAGGTCGAATTGCTCGGTCTGCTCGGGGGTGAATTTGCCGACGATGGACTGCATCTGCGCGCTGAGGCGCTTCAGCCCGATCTGCGGCAGGCGCTCGGAAATAACCTCCTGCACATGGGCCATGAGCAATCCCGCCGCAGCCGCCCGGCCGGGATCGGCGAGGATCAAGAGCGGCGCCGCATCGCCGCCCGCCGAAGGGTCGGAGACGATGACCAGCCCGGCATCGGCGGTGCCCGAGCGCACCGCATCGCGGACGGCGGCCTCGTCTTTGACCGGGATCGCCTTTACCAGCGGGGCGTTGTGGAGCGACACGAACAGCGCATGGCCGCCTTCGCTGCCGGAAGCGTCGGCGAGCGCAGCCTTCACCGGCGCGTCGTCGCCGCTCACCCCGGTAAAGACTGCCGCGAACACCAGGAACATCAGCGGCGGCAGGAGGAAAGTCATCACCAGCGCGCCCTTGTCGCGCAGCAAGGTGAGGCCCATGGCCTTCATGATCGCACAGATCATCGTGCCGCCTCGGCGAGCACGTCGGCATAAAGTGCAGCAAGGTCGGGCTCGCGCACGGAGACTTCGCGCGGCATCATGTGGCGCTGCTCGAGGGTGAGCAGGAGATCGGCGAGCGCTCCCGTGCCCGCCGCAAGGCCGCCGGAGAAGCTGGTGCCGGTCGCATCGCTCCGCAGGGCGAGGGCGGAGAGATGGGCGCGGGTGTCGTCGTCGGGCGGGTGCGCCCAGCGCAGTTCCACCCGCCGCGCCCCGCCGAAGCGCCGCGCCACGAGGGCGTGCATCGGCCCCTCCAGGGCCACATGGCCGTTGACGAGAATCGCGACCCGGTCCGCCACCGCCGCCGCCTGCTCCAGGTCGTGGGTCACGATCAGCACCGCGAGGCCGCCGGCCGCGAGCGCGCGCAGAAGATCGGCGAAGCCCGCGAGCGCTTCGCGGTCGACGCCCACCGTCGGCTCGTCCAGCACCAGCAGCGCCGGTTCACCCACCAGCGCGGCGGCGATATTGGCCCGGCGCTTCCAGCCTCCGGACAGACGGTCGATGCGCTCGTTCGCCCGCGCGGCCACTCCGGCAGCTTCCATGACGGCACCAACCCGCCCCGTGATGACGGCGCGCGGCATGCCGGCGAGGCGCGCGAATATGTCCAGGTTTTCCCGCACCGTGAGGCTCGGATACAGCGCGAGTTCCTGCGGCACGAGGCCGATGCGCCGGCGCGCCGCGCTCAGATGGGCGGCATGGCCCTTCACGCGGACGCTTCCATGATCGGGCCGCAGGCGCCCGCAGACGGCGCGGATCAGGGTCGTCTTGCCGGCGCCATTGGGCCCGAGCAGCACCGTGATTTCACCTGCCGAAACCGCAAGCGAAGCATCGCGCAGCACGGCGCGGGCGCCGTAGCTCGCGCTCACATGGGACATCTGCAGCACCGGCGCCCCGTGCGCGGCCGCCGGGGTCGGCTGGGCGGCGGGCCGTGACAGGGAGAGAAAACTCACGGCAAAGTGACGCCCGGCAGGCCGCCGAACGCGTGGCGCAGGAAGTCGCGCAGCGGATCGGCGCCCTCGCTGCGGCGGGACATGCGATCGGACGCGTCCGCCGCGCCGCGCAGATGGCTATCCAGCAAGCCCGCAGCCCGCGAGGCGCCGAGCGAGGCGACAACCGTGGCCTTGCCTTCGTCCTTGCCGACATCCTTGCCGAGCGCGGCGGCCGAGGATTGCACATCCAGCAGATCGTCGAGAATCTGGTAGGCGCGGCCCACGTGACTGGCGAAATCGCGCAGCGCCTCCCGATCTTCCGCGCGCGCCTCATGCACCAGGCTGGCGGCCTCCACGGCGGCGCTGAACAGCAGGCCGGTCTTGCGGCGGTTCACGTCCTCAGTGGCGGCAAGGCTGCGCCCCGGCACCGGGCGCAGGTCGTCGAACTGGCCGCCGCACAAGCCGAGGGAACCGACCGCATTGGTGTAGATGGCGAGGATCTCCGCCCGTGCCGGCGCCGGCACGGCGGCGGAAGCGGCGACCACGCCATACGCGCGGGTCAGCAAGGAAATGGCGGCCAGCACCGCCACATCCTCCCCGAATTGCACATGGGTCGCCGGCTGGTTCCGCCGCAGCTTTGCGTCGTCCATGCAGGGCAGATCGTCGATGATGAGGGATGCGGCGTGGATCATCTCCAGCGCGCAGCCGCAATCGAGCACCGCATGCTCGTCGGCGCCGAGGCGCAGCGCCGCCGACATGGCAAGCAGCGGCCGCAGCCGCTTGCCCGGCGCCAGCAGGATGTGACGCATGGCGGCGTGCAGCGTCGCGGGATTGGAGGCCGTGGTCGGCAACAGCAAGCCCAGGCGCCGGTCCACCACCGACCGCAGATAGCTCAGGTCGGGCGAGCGCTCGCTCGCGAGCGCCGTCGCGGCCCCGCCCTCGACGGCATGCAGCACTTCGCCGTCCCGGGATTTGCCGTGGGTCATCAGGCCGGCCCTTCCTCGCTCTTCCGCCCGCGTGGCCCCTGCGGGGCGGGCTCGGCAGATTCCATGCGCTTGCATGATGTTAGATCAGACCCTAGAACCCTTGAAGGCGGCTTGCTGTCAAGCAGAAGAGATTCACGCGATGAACGCGGAAAGCGAGATCCAGCGCCGCAAACAAGACCACATAGACATCGTGATGGCGGACGGCCGTGCCTTATCCAGTGCGAAAACCGGTTTTGAAAGCCTGATTTTCGAGCACTGCGCACTACCTGAACTGCATCTGGACGCTGTGGATCTCACAACGACGTTTCTCTCACGTCCGCTCGCGGCGCCTCTGCTTATTTCTTCGATGACCGGCGGGCCGGCGGCGGCGGGGTTGATCAATCGCCATCTGGCGGAAGCGGCGCAGCATCTGCGCATCGCCCTTGGCGTCGGTTCTCAGCGCGTGGTGCTGGAGGGCGGGGCGGCGGCCGGGCTCGATTCCGGCTTGCGCCGGATCGCGCCGGACATTCCCTTGTTCGCCAATCTCGGCGCGGCCCAGCTCGCGCGCGGCTACGGGCTCGACGAGGCGCGGCGGGCGGTCGACATGGTGGAGGCGGATGCCCTGATCCTGCACATCAACCCGCTTCAGGAGGCGATCCAGGCCGGTGGCGATCGCGACTGGCGCGGCCTGCTGGAGCAGATCGGCGTGCTTGCGCGCACCCTTCCGGCTCCCGTGATTGTGAAGGAGGTGGGCTTCGGAATCGCCGCCGATCTCGCCCGCCGGCTTGTGGATAACGGCGTAGCCGCGATTGATGTCGCGGGTGCCGGCGGCACGAACTGGGCGCTTGTGGAAGGCGAACGCGGGACCGGCGCCCAGCGCGCCGTCGCCTCGGCCTTTTCCGGCTGGGGCATCCCAACCGCGCGCGCACTTACCGAAGTGCGCGCGGCGTGTCCGCAGGTGCCTCTGATCGCCTCTGGGGGGCTGAAGGACGGCGTGGACGTGGCGAAAGCGATTCGCCTTGGCGCCGATCTGGCCGGGCAGGCGGCGGGGGTATTGCCCTCCGCCGTATTGTCGAGCGAGGCAGTGGTGGCGCATTTCGAGGTGATCATTGCGCAATTACGCATCGCCTGCTTCTGCACGGGATCGCGCGACCTTGCCGCCCTGCGCACCGCGCGGCTTTTGCCGGCCGGTTAGCGCGCGGGCGGTCGCAGGCCTTCGTGTCACGGCATGTACTGGCCGCCGTTCACCTCCACAACCTGTCCGGTCACATAGCCGCTCGCCGCCGCCGAGGCGAGATACAGGAAGGTGCCGACGCATTCATCCGGCACGCCCAGCCGGCCCATGGGAATGGTGGCCTGCATGGCGCTCATCTGGGCCGGGGTGGAATAGCGATCGTGGAACGGGGTCTCGATCACGCCGGGAGAAACCGCATTCACACGGATTCCGGTCTGCGCCAGCTCCTTCGCCCAGCCGTGCGTGGCGGTGGAGATGAAGCCCTTGGCCGCAGCATAGAGCACTGATCCGCCAGCCCCGCCGTGGCGCGCGGCGATGGAAGACACATTGATGATCGCTCCGCCCCGCCCCTGGGCGAGCATCAGCTGCACCGCCTGGTGCATGAACGCCACCACGTGCCGCACGTTGAGATCAAGCACGGCGTCATAAAGCTCCTCGCTATAGTCGCCGATCGGCACGCGCTTCACGAGGCCACCGGCATTGTTCACCAGCACGTCGAGACCGCCGAAGGCCTCCAGCGTGGCGGCGAGGATGGCGGCGGGCGCCTCGCGGCGGGTGACGTCCCCGCCCACCAATACCGCTTCGCCACCAGCCGCGCGCACGCGCTCGGCCACCTGTTCGGCCTTGTCGCGGCTGGCGTTGTAATGCACCGCGACGCGCGCACCGCTGCGGCCGAAGCCTTCGGCGGCGGCGGCGCCGAGGCCGGTGCTGGCGCCGGTGATGAGCACCGCCTTGCCCTTGAGATCGGGGAAGAGGGGGAGGGCAAGCTGGGTCGCTGTCATGGAAAGCTCCTGAGGAAGGCGCCGGCGGACGCGGGCGCTGGGACTTGAGGGGCGTGCGAAACAGGCGGTCCGTGTGAGGCGGAGTGCGCCTTATGGGTTATGAGGCCCTTTTCTTGGCTGCGGTTGCCGCCTTGGCCCCGCGCGGGGGCGGCTCCGGGGGCTGCCGCTCGCAACGGGCCCGCATCTCGGGTTCGCTCGGTGCGGGCGGTGGCTCCGGGGGGAGCGGCGATTCCTCGAAATAGGTGGGATAGGCCTGCACCAGCGCCGCCACCGAAGGCAGCACCGTGCCGAGATGGGCGAGCATCGCCTTTTCCGCCGCGTCGGGGTCGCCGGAGGCGATGGCCTCGACAATGGCGGCGTGGTCGGCCAAGACCGCCGCTCGGCGCCCCGGCTGGGGCAGGGTGAGGATGCGGCAGCGGTCCACATGGGCCTTCTCTTGCCGCACCACGCGCCACAGATTGGGATGGCCCGCGATCTCCGAAATCGTCTGGTGGAATATTTCGTCGGCGGCGTGGAAGGCGGCGAGGCGGCCCGCTTCGTGCAACGCATGCTGCTCCACGAGCAGACCACGCAGGGCGGCGATATCCTCCCCGCTGGCACAGGGCGCGGCCGCTCGGACGGCTGCGCGCTCCAACGCCTCGCGGATCATCATGGCATCGCGCATGGCGGGAATGGAGATGCGCGAGACGAAGGTGCCGTATTGGGGAAAGATATCCACCAGCCGCTCGTCCGCCAGCTTCAGCAGAGCTTCGCGCACCGGCGTGCGGCTGACCCCGCAGGCAAGCGCGATCTGCTTTTCCTGGAGCAATGCGCCGGGGGGAATGTCCATGCCGACGATCTGCTCGCGCAGAAGGCCATGAATGCGCGCCGAAGCGGGGATCGCCCGCAGGCTTTTGCCCGGCCCGGCGGATCTCATGCCCTTTTGCCGCGTGGTGCCGCGCGCCGTGGCCACTTTGCGTCCTCCCCCGAGACCAAGCGGCTTTCCCGGAGGCATCCAGGGGCCGTTTTCTCCCCCTAATATATTAGCATATTATCCTGTCAACACCGCCGCCGCGCAGTGCGGCAGGGGCGTTCCGAGCGGGCTTTTGCGCGCCGCCGCCAATTATGTGCACGAGACTGCGCAGGCGGTGGATGAGCGCGGGTCGACGCGCTAAAACGTTTTAAATCATTGAAGGACCGTGACGGGGCGTTCCATGGCTCCGGTCCGCAAGGAGCGTATCATGTCGCAAGAAAAAGGGGCGGTGTTCGCCTTTGCCGCGCAAGTTCCGGTCGAGGTGGTGGACGATATCGTCCAGCGCCAGATCCTCACCTATAACGACGAGATCATGGTGGTGCGGGTGCTCTTCACCAAGCCCGGTCCGGGCGGGGTGGCGCACAGCCATCCCCATGTGCAGGTGACCAGCGTGGAAAGCGGCGTGTTTGAGATCACCATCGGCGGACGGACCGCGCGGCTTTCCGCCGGTGACAGCTTCTATGTGCCGTCGGACGTGCACCATGGCGCCGTCTGCATCGAACCTGGCGTCTTGATCGACGTGTTTACCCCCATGCGAGCGGATTTCGTCGCCGCCTGAGGCATCCGCATGGCGTGGAAGCGGCGGCTAGTCCTGAGAGACGGCGCGCGTGAGCGCCGCCTCCAGTGTGGCCGGCTCGCCGGTGATGCGGAACAGCTTCAGCCGCGCGGTTGCCCCCGATACCAATGCGACCCGCGAGGCGGCGACACCGGCCGCCTTGGCCAGCACCCGCGCCACGGCTTCCGTCGCCGCGCCATCTTCGGGAGCGGCGCGCACGCGGATTTTCAGCACGTCCCGCCCATCGGAGAGCTGCACGACCCCATCCAGCGCGTCGCGGCCGCCCTTGGGCGTGGCGCGGACACTCACGTCCAGTCCGCCGGCATGGGCCTGGAAGAAGGCCACGGCGGTTAAAAGACGTAGGGATAGATATAAAGCCCGATCACCCGCTCAATGAAGAAGATGAGGAGAATGAGCACCATCGGTGAAAGGTCGAGCCCGCCCAGGGAGGGCAGAATGCTGCGCAGCGGCGCAAGCAGCGGTTCTGTGATGCGGTAGATGAACTCGCCGACGGTGCGAACCACGGGATTATAGGCGTTCACCACGTTGAAGGCGAGCAGCCATGACAGCACCGCGGCGATGATGAGCACCCAGGTGTAGAGTTGCAGAACAATCAGGATCACGTCGAGAAGGGCGCGCATCTTGGGACAATTCCTCGCGGCGGCAGGTTCAGGGGAGAAATAGCCAAGCCGGCGCCGCTTGAACAGGGCGTTCCGTCTGCCGAACGGTCAATAGCGCGTTTGTGGCGCACGATGGCGCGCCGCCGTGTTTCTGCACAACGCAAAAAGCCGCCCGGGGGGCGGCCTTTTGTCTTGGTGCGGGGCGCTTGAACGGCACGCGGCCGGGCAATGATATCGCCCGGCCGCGTGTCACCAAACGGTTGGAATCAGAGGTTGCGGTTGACGGTGTCCTTCACCGCATCCTTGGCCTTGCCCATGGCCTGCTGGCCTTCGCCCTTGATCTCTTGGGCCTTGCCCTCGACCTGCATCTTGTCGTTTCCGACCGCCTTGCCGATGCCCTGCTTGGCATTGCCGATGGCTTCGTTGGTGGTGCCCTTGATCTTGTCGCTGGTGCTGCCCATAGGATATTCCTTTCGACTTGGTGAACTTGCCTAAACAACGGTTGACGAGGGCTAGCGTTCCCGGCCCTGGAAAAATTAAGCGGCACCGATGCCCTGAACGCATGGCCCGACGGGCAGCCCTCGCTTCGAAAGAATTCCGTTCAGCCTAAATTCGCTCTAAGAGAGCGGTCACAATGTTGCGCAGGACACCCCTGACGCGGATATAAAAGGTAAGAGGACATGCCTGCCTATCGTTCCCGCACCTCCACCCACGGCCGCAACATGGCCGGCGCACGGGGCCTCTGGCGCGCCACCGGCATGAAGGACGGCGATTTCGGCAAGCCCATCATCGCGGTGGTGAACTCGTTCACGCAGTTCGTGCCCGGCCACGTCCATCTGAAGGACCTCGGCCAGCTGGTGGCGCGCGAGATCGAGAAGGCCGGCGGCGTCGCCAAGGAATTCAACACCATCGCGGTGGATGACGGCATCGCCATGGGCCATGACGGCATGCTCTATTCCCTGCCTTCGCGCGAGATCATCGCCGACAGCGTGGAATATATGGTCAATGCGCATTGCGCGGATGCGATGGTCTGCATCTCCAATTGCGACAAGATCACCCCCGGCATGCTGATGGCCGCCATGCGCCTCAACATCCCCGTGGTGTTCGTCTCCGGCGGCCCCATGGAGGCCGGCAAGGTGATCCTCTCCAACGGCGAGAAGAAGTCGGTCGACCTGATCGACGCCATGGTCTACGCCGCCGACAGCCGCGTCTCCGATGAGGACGTGAAGGTGATGGAGCGCTCCGCGTGCCCCACCTGCGGCTCCTGCTCGGGCATGTTCACCGCCAATTCCATGAACTGCCTCACCGAAGCGCTGGGCCTGGCGCTGCCGGGCAACGGCTCCGTGCTCGCCACCCACTCCGACCGCGAGCGCCTGTTCGTGGAGGCCGGCCATCTCATCGTCGATCTCGCGCGCCGCTATTACGAGCAGGAGGATGCGAGCGTCCTGCCGCGCAACATCGCCACCTTCAAGGCGTTCGAGAATGCCATGACGCTGGACATCTCCATGGGCGGCTCCACCAATACTGTGCTGCATCTGCTCGCCGCCGCCAATGAAGGCGAGGTGCCCTTCACCATGGCCGACATCGACCGCCTCTCGCGCGGCGTTCCGGTGCTGTGCAAGGTCGCCCCGGCGGTCGCCAATATCCATGTGGAGGATGTGCACCGCGCCGGCGGCATCATGGCCATTCTCGGCGAACTGGATCGCGCCGGCCTGATCCACACCGACCAGGCCACCGTGCATGCGCCCACCATCGGCGATGCGCTGGACCGCTGGGACGTGATGCGCACCTCCTCCGAGAGCGTGCAGACCTTCTATCGCGCCGCGCCCGGCGGCGTGCCGACCCAGGTGGCATTCAGTCAGTCGCGCCGCTGGGATGATCTCGACATCGACCGGGAAAAGGGTGTGATCCGCGATTTCGCCCACGCTTATTCCAAGGATGGCGGCCTTGCGGTGCTGTATGGCAACATCGCGGAAGAGGGCTGCATCGTGAAGACGGCCGGCGTGGATGCCGCCTCGCTCACCTTTTCCGGCCCGGCGCGCATCTTCGAGAGCCAGGATGCGGCGGTGGAAGCCATTCTCGCCAACGGCAAGGTGGTCGCCGGCGATATCGTGCTGATCCGCTATGAGGGGCCGCGTGGCGGGCCGGGCATGCAGGAGATGCTCTATCCCACCTCCTACCTGAAGTCGAAGGGCCTCGGGAAGGTGTGCGCGCTGGTCACCGACGGGCGCTTCTCCGGTGGCTCCTCGGGCCTGTCCATCGGCCATGTCTCCCCGGAAGCGGCCGAGGGCGGCGCCATCGGCCTGGTCGAGGAAGGCGATATCATCGAGATCGACATCCCCAACCGCCGCATCCATCTCTCGGTTTCGGACGAGGTGATCGCCCATCGCCGCGCGGCCATGGAGGCGAAGGGCGATGCCGCCTGGAAGCCGGCGGCCCGCACCCGCGTCGTTTCCCAGGCGCTCCAGGCCTATGCGGCGCTCACCACATCGGCCGCGCGCGGAGCGGTGCGCGACGTGAAGGCGCTGCGCCGCTGAGCAGCGGCGCGCCATGCCCCGCGCGGCTGTAGCATTCCTCGGGGCGCTCGTCGGTGTCCTGGTCGGTTCGGCCGCTGCTTGGGGCGCCGTGGAATGCCCCGCATCCATGGACGGTCATCCGCTGGAGCGGGTGTCCGTTTTCGATGGGCCGCCTTCCGAGATGGTGGACCTGCGCCCGGACGGGCGCGGGCGCACCGATGTGTGGGCGGACCTCGACAAGAGCGACCGTCCCGCCACCCTGGTCTGCCGCTACAAAAACGTCAGCCGGACCTTCGAGTTTGTCCTGGCGGCCGGTACCCGCACCTGCGAAGGCGTGCGCAGGGCGGACGAGACCTATCGCAGCATCGTCTGCCGTTAGACCTGCATCCGCCCATATTCAATAAAGTGGAGCGCTCGTGATGGACATGGCTCACCGGCAGGTGAGGCGGCCGTCCATATTGGCGATGTCGCGCCCGGCGCTGCACCAGCTCGCGGCGGTGGTGGCATCCACCCAGCGGCCGCGCGAATCCTGGCAGGTGGCCTTCAGCCAGCCGGCCACCATGCGGATGTCCCGGCACGTGGCCATGTAGGATCCATAGGGGATCTTCTCCCCATAGCTGGAGGGTGCGGAGGGGCTGCCGTAGCCGGCGGACGCGGCCTTGCAGACCAAGCTTCCGTTTTGGTTCGCGATGTCGTTGCCGGGCGGACACCACCCCGGCACGGTGCTGGCTTCCGCCCAGCCGCCATAGCCATTCTGGCAGGTGGCCTTCAGCCAGCCGCCCTCTTCGCGCACATTCGCGCAGGTGGCGAGATAGCTGCCCTGGCGAACTTGCGCGAGGGCCGGACCCGCCGCAAGCGCGACGAGCAGGATCGCGGCGGAGAAAAGCCGCACAAGCATCGGCATGTCTGCGTCCTTTTATCCAGAGCCCAGGCCGGCCGGCGCGCATGGCGCGCTGGCCGAAACCCGCGTGGCGAAACTAGCGGCAGGCGAACTGCCCGTTGATGTTGGCGATGTCGCGGCCCCGGCACAGGCTTGGGAAAATGCTGGTTTCGCGCCACCGGCCCCGTTGGTCGCGGCAGAGGGCATTCAGGGTGCCACCGGCCATGTTCACGTCGCGACACGAGGCCAGATAGGAGCCCTGCGGCACCGGGCCGGGGCCACGGCCGCCGCCATTGTAGCCGGGCCCGGGATTATAGCCCGGCCCGGGATTGTAGCCGGGTGCGGGACGGTAACCGGGACTATAGCCCGGTCCCGGAGCGGGACCCGGGCCGCCACCATTTCTGACGCGGCAAGTGAGCGTCCCATTGGAATTGGCGATGTCCGAGCCCGGCACGCACCCTCCCACCATGAGAAACGCGGGAACGGACACGCCGAGCTGGTTGCGGCAGAAGGCGGTCAGCATGCCGTTGGCGAACTTCGCCTTCTGGCAGGAATACAGGTAGCTGCCCGGAGGCACCTGCTGGGCCTCAGCCAAAGTGGAGAAAGCCGAAAGGCCGAGAAGCCCCACCGCAATACCGAAAATCTTCGCGCGCACCCGCATGATTCCTCACATTCCCATCAATCGCCATGGTCGTCCGATAAGACCACCGGCGGCCCGAGCTTGCGGCCCGCCAGCATCTTCAACGATCGGCCTCCGCTCCCGTGCGTTTCACACCAAGATTCGGCGTTGCGACAGTGCGAAGTCCATCATTCCGATGAAATATTACACGGGCCTGACAGGGGGATGGAAAATCTTGCTTCGCGCGCGAATGGCGCAAGGCTGTGGCGATCCTGCCGCGCCGATCCCCGGCTTGTTCCGGACGGCCGCCGCGTCCTCGGGGCCATTGGACGGCGGGCGCTGCGTCGGCTAGAAGCCGTCAGCTCCCGTCAATCCGAAAAGCCGCATCCATGACCATCCGCCTGCATCGCGGTGACCTGCCGGACGCGTTCCGTCCCGCCGCCACCGTCGCCATAGACACCGAGACGCTGGGTCTCAATCCGCATCGCGACCGGCTGTGCCTCGTGCAACTGTCGAACGGCGACGGCAGCGCCGATTTGGTGCAGATCCCGGCCGGTGCCAGCGCCGCGAGCGCGCCCAATCTGGTACGGCTGCTGAGCGATCCGGCGGTGGTGAAGCTGTTCCACTTCGGCCGTTTCGACATCGCGGTGCTGAAGCACACGTTCGGCGTCACCACCGCCCCGGTGTTCTGCACCAAGATCGCCTCGCGCCTCGTGCGCACCTATACCGACCGGCATGGCCTGAAGGATCTGGTGCGCGAGCTGGTGGGCGTGGATCTCTCCAAGCAGCAGCAGAGCTCCGACTGGGCCGCGGCCGAACTCACGGAAGCGCAGATGGCCTATGCCGCCTCAGACGTGCTGTATCTGCACGCCTGCAAGGCGAAGCTGGAGGCCATGCTGGCGCGCGACGGCCGGGCGGATCTGGCGCAGGCCTGCTTCACCTTCCTGCCGACCCGCGCCGCGCTCGATCTCGCCGGCTGGGCCGAAGAGGACATTTTCTCCCATTCCTGACGTCGTGGAATGGTTCGCCTGCCTTGCCGGCACCCCATTGCGCCCCCATATGGGGCGCGCGAAGCGGGGGGCTTTCGCGGCATCCCGGCGGATGTTTGGCACTGGGCGCCGGTCGCTGCGGCGGGGGTATGCCGTTCGTTTGCCGGCCGGTTAGAATGCGAGACATGAGCGAACAGCCAACGCCCCACGGCCGCGTGCCGCCGCAGATCAGCACCTACGGGGCGCGCGCCCTGCCGGACTACAGCCGCGCCCAGCGCCATAGCGCTTTCGTGCGGTTCGTGAAGCGCGCCTTGCCCGTGGGCCTCATCGCCGCGCTGGCGGCGATGATCGCTTTTCCCCTGATTGCCCAGCTGGGCATGAAGATCGACCTGCCGTTCGAGGTGGGCACCCTGCATCTGAGCGGCACCCGCCTGACGATGGAAAAGCCGAAGCTCTCTGGATTCACCGACGACAATCGCGCTTATAGCGTCAATGCCGCCACCGCCTCGCAAGATCTGACCAATACCGACGTTCTGGACCTCACCCAGGTTTCCGCCCGCATGGAGCTTGCGAACAAGGGCTGGGCGACGGTGAAGTCGGCGACTGGCACGGTGGATGTGAAGCGGCAGTTCATCACGCTGCGCGGCGGGGTGGACCTTGCCACCAATGGCGGCTATGCCGGATTGCTCAAGGATGCGGACGTGGACGCGAAAGCCGGCTCGCTGACAACCGACAAGCCGGTGTTGCTCACCTATATGGACGGGCGGCTGGTCGCCGACAGCATGAAGGTGTTTGACCGCGGCACCCGGGCCTTTTTTGAAGGGAATGTGCAATTGGATTTCCGCCTGGCCAATCTGTCCAATCCCGCAGCGCCGGGAGCGCCGGCTGGCGCGTCTCCCGCTGCCGCGCCCGCGCCCGCATCTGCTCCCGCTGTTACCCCCGCCCCCTCTGTAGCGACCCAGAAGCGATGATCCGCACCCGTCTTTTCGGCTTCATTGTCGCGGCCGCGACATGCGCAGCCACGCTGTTGACGCAATCTCAGATTGTGCTTGCGCAAGGCAGCAATGTTCCCAATGCGCTCCAGGGCTTCGCCAAGAATCGCGACGAGCCGGTGCGGATCAATTCCAACACGCTGGAAGTGCGTGACAAGGAAAAGACCGCCGTGTTCGCCGGAAATGTCGTGGTTACCCAAGGCGATACGACCCTGAGAAGCCCGCAATTGTTGGTTTTCTACGATGGCTCGGCAGCGCCCGCGGACGGCCAGCCGAGCAAGTCGAACCAGATTCGCCGGCTTGAGGCGACCGGCGGCGTGGTGGTGCAAACCAAGGACCAGACCGCCACCGGCGATATCGGCGTGTTCGACGTGAAGAGCAACACCGTCACGCTGACCGGCAAGCCGGTGATCCTGACCCAGGGGCCCAATGTCATCCGGGGACAGAAGCTGACGGTCGATTTGACGACAGGCGTGTCGCGTTTCGAGGGTGGGCGCGTGGAAAGCCTGATCCTGCCCGGCAGCGTCAAACAGGAAACGCCAGCTGCGCCAAAGCGTTAAGGGTTTGGGGTCAGGAATTTCCATCATTTTGGCGCAAGTTTCGTTCGCGGCCTGAATTTTGCATGTTGCATTGCGGCGCTGACGGGAGAAGACTAGCCGGGTCGGAGGGGCTCCGTCTCGGAGGTATCGGGTGAACGTCTTTTCCATGTTCGGCAAAAGCAGGCAGCGCCCTGCCCAGCAGGCGGACCAGCACCACGGGTCCGATGCGCCGTACGACACGATTGAGGCCGACGAGGAGGCCGCGTGGGACGACGAAGTCGTTCTCGACGAGGCCTATGCCGCCACCGCCGCCCCGGCCGTCGATGCCGAGGATGAGGCGAGCGCCCATCTCGGTTACGGAACCCCCCACGCGGATCAAGTGCAGCATTCCCTCGCCGCATTCGGCCTCGCCAAATCCTATGGTGGGCGCAAGGTGGTGCGGGATGTCAGCGTACATGTGCGGCGCGGCGAGGCGGTGGGCCTGCTCGGCCCCAACGGCGCCGGCAAGACCACCGTCTTCTATATGATCACCGGCCTGGTGAAGGCCGATGCCGGCCGCATCGAGCTGGAAGGTCATGATGTGACCCCCATGCCCATGTACCGCCGCGCCCGGCTTGGCATCGGCTATCTGCCGCAGGAAGCCTCGATCTTTCGCGGCCTGTCGGTGGAGGACAATATCCGCGCCGTGCTCGAGGTCACCGAGCCCAACCGCAAGCTGTGGCGGGAGGAGACGGACAAGCTGCTGGAAGAGTTCAAGATCACCCATGTGCGCAAGTCGCCCTCGATCGCGCTTTCGGGCGGCGAGCGGCGGCGCCTTGAAATCGCGCGTGCTCTCGCGAGCCGGCCCGCCTTCATGCTGCTGGACGAGCCGTTCGCGGGCATTGATCCCATCGCGGTGGGCGACATCCAGGCCCTGGTGCGGCATCTCACGACACGCGGCATCGGGGTGCTGATCACCGACCACAACGTGCGCGAGACCCTGGGCCTGATCGACCGCGCCTACATCATCCACACCGGCTCGGTGCTGATGGAGGGCGATCCGGATTCCATCGTCAACAGCCCCGAGGTGCGCCGGCTCTATCTCGGCGAGGAGTTCCGCCTGTGAACCGCTCGCACCCCATGCCTGAACCCGAGGCGCCGGGCGGCGCCCGCCGCAGCGGGGAGTGCGGCTGATGGCCCTCTCGGCGCGACTGGAATTCCGGCAGAGTCAGTCGCTGGTGATGACGCCGCAGCTGATGCAAGCCATCAAGCTGCTGCAATTGTCCAACCTGGAACTGACCGCCTATGTGGAGGCGGAGCTGGAGCGCAACCCGCTGCTGGAGCGCGTCGCGGAGCCGGAAGGCGGTGCCGCAGAGCCGGCACCGGAGGCGCCCGCCGCGGCGGCCGCCGAGGAGCGCGAAATTCCGGTTTCGGGGGATTTCCTGGACGGTGACGCCGAGCCGAGCCGCGCGAAGATGGAGGACCATCTCGACACCGACCTCGGCAATGTGTTCCCCGATGACGTTCCCGCCGAGCGCGGCGTGGGGACGGGCTCCTCCAGCGCGGTGGAATGGGGCAGTGGCGGCGGCGGCGAGCGGGGCGAGGACTATAATCCAGAAGCCTTCCTCGCCAGCGAGAGCACGCTTGCGGACCATTTGGAGGCGCAGCTTTCGCTGGCCGAGACCGATCCCGTGCGGCGCATCATCGGCCTCAACCTCATCGGCATGATCGACGAGACCGGCTATCTGGTGGGGGACATCGCCGCGCTGGCCGAGCAGATGAAGGTGTCGCTGGAAGAGGTGGAAAGCGTGCTCCGCCTGATCCAGACCTTCGAGCCCACCGGCGTCGGCGCGCGCACCCTCTCGGAATGCCTGGCGCTGCAATTGCGTGAGCGCAACCGCTGCGATCCCGCCATGGAGGCGCTGCTCGCCAATCTCGAACTGCTCGCGCGTCACGATCGCAACGCGCTCAAGCGCATCTGCGGGGTGGATTCGGAAGACCTGGCGGAGATGATCGGCGAGATCCGCGCGCTCGATCCCAAGCCGGGCCTGATCTTCGGCAGCGGCGTGCTGCACCCGCTGGTGCCCGACGTGTTCGTGAAGGAGGCGTCCGACGGTTCCTGGCTGGTGGAGCTGAATTCCGACACCTTGCCGCGCGTGCTGGTGAACCAGACCTATCATGCCTCCGTGGCCAAGGCGGTCCGCTCCTCGGAGGAGAAGACATTCCTCGCGGAGTGCCTGCAAAGCGCCGGATGGCTGACGCGCTCGCTGGACCAGCGCGCACGCACCATCCTGAAGGTGGCAAGCGAGATCGTGCGCCAGCAGGACGCCTTCCTGGTGCATGGCGTGCGCCATCTGCGCCCGCTGAACCTGCGCACCGTGGCCGATGCCATCGGCATGCACGAATCCACGGTCTCGCGCGTGACGTCGAACAAATACATCTCCACCCCGCGCGGCGTGCTGGAGCTGAAATTCTTCTTCTCCTCCTCCATCAACGCCTCGGGCGGGGGGGAGGCGCATTCGGCCGAAGCGGTACGCCATCGCATCAAGAGCCTGATCGACGCGGAAAGCGCGAGCGACGTGCTCTCCGACGATACCCTGGTTCAGAAGCTGAAGACCGATGGCATCGATATCGCTCGCCGGACGGTTGCAAAATATCGCGAGAGCATGAACATCGCCTCCTCGGTTCAGCGCCGGCGCGAGAAGCAGGCGCAGCGCGCGGAGGCGTCCTACAGCTAGGGTCGGCCGGCGGGGTTGGCCGCGCATTGAAACCGCGATGGGCCTGGCCTCGGCGGAACAGATGTTCGCAGGGGCAATACTTTTACGGGAAAGACGTTCGACGCGGACCACATTGCCGCCCGCAAGACGTTCGACCCGCAAGACATAACAATGCCGCAACACGAATAAGCGCGGTTGGATGGGGGATATGCTTCAGGTCTGGGTCGTCGTTCTGGTCGCGCTTGGCTATATCGGTTTCCTGTTCGCCGTGGCGAGTTTCGGGGACCGGCGGCGGAGTCGCGCCGTGTCCGGCGCAACCGGGGCGGGAGGCGAGGCCCCAGGTTCGGCAGCGGGCGGCGGCCTGTTCCCGCCGCTGTGGCGGGGAAAGCCGCGGAGCGTGCGGCCCTTCATCTATTCCCTGTCGCTGGCGGTGTATTGCACCTCCTGGACCTTCTTCGGCTCGGTGGGGCTCGCCACCCTGCAGGGCTTCGACTTCCTGACCATTTATGTCGGTCCGATCCTTGTGATCGCCGTGTGCAGCCCGTTGCTGATCCGCGTCGTGGAACTGGCGAAGGCGCACAACATCACCTCGATCGCCGATTTCCTGGCGGCCCGCTACGGCAAGAACCAGGGCATCGCGGCGCTGGTTTCGGTGGTCGCGATCGTCGGCTCCATTCCCTATATCTCGCTCCAGCTGAAGGCGGTCTCGGCTTCGCTGCTGGCGGTCATGGGACCGCTCGGCACGGCGCCGCTGGCGCTGCCGGTGGGTGGGGACCTGGCGCTGTTCGTCGCCTTCGCCATGGCCGCCTTCGCGGTGCTGTTCGGCACGCGCCATACCGACGCGACCGAACATCAGGACGGGCTGATGCTGGCGGTGGCGACCGAATCCATCGTCAAGCTGGTGGCCTTTCTCACGGTCGGCTTCGCCGTCACCTTCGTCATTTTCGACGGGCCCATGGCGCTGTGGTACGCGGCCCGCGAAAGCGGCGTCACCGCGCCCTTCGAGCATGGGATTTCGCTGGAAAACTGGGTCACCATGACGGTGCTCTCGGCCGGCGCTTTCCTGCTGCTGCCGCGCCAATTCCATGTCGCGGTGGTGGAAAACAAGGGGGTGGCGGAAATCCGCCGGGCCCGCTGGCTGTTTCCGCTCTATCTCCTCCTCATCAACCTGTTCGTGGTGCCGATCGCGCTGGCGGGCATGACGCTGTTTCCGCTCGGCACGGTGGATCGCGACGTGTTCGTGCTCGCGGTGCCGCTGTCGGCGGGGCACGACTTTCTCGCGATGCTGGCGTTCGTTGGCGGCCTTTCGGCCGCCACCGCCATGGTGATCGTCGAGACCGTGGCGCTGTCGATCATGATCTCGAACGATCTCGTGATGCCGCTGCTGCTGCGACGCCGCGCGTCCGGCCACGCCGCGCAGCAATCGCCGCACGACATGGTGGGGGTGCTGCTGCTGGTGCGCCGCGCGGCCATCTTCGTGCTGCTGCTGCTGGTCTATCTCTATTATCGGACCACGGGCGACGTGCAGCTGGCGCAGATCGGCCTGCTTTCGTTCGCGGCGATCGCCCAGGTGGGGCCGGCGTTTGCCGCCGCCCTGTTCTGGCGCCGGGCGACCGCGGCGGGCGCGATCGCGGGTATCGTGGCGGGCATGGTGGTGTGGGTCTACACGCTGCTGGTGCCGAGCCTTGCCGACGCCGGGATGCTCTCGCAGGCGCTCATTGCCCGGGGGCCGTTCGATCTCGCCCTGCTGCGGCCCACCAGCCTGCTCGGGCTATCCGCCTCGCCGCTCGCCCATGGGGTCGCCTGGAGCCTCGGGCTGAACACGCTGCTGCTGTTCGTGGTGTCGCTGCTCACCAAGCCCTCGGCCATCGAGCAGGTGCAGGCCGGCCTGTTCATGGCGCGCGACCAGACGCTGGTGCGCCCCGCCTTCCGCCGCTGGCGCTCCTCGGTCACGGTGGAGGAATTGATCGCCACGGTTGCGCGCTATCTCGGCGAGGACCGCGCCCGCTCCGCCTTCGCCACGTTCGCTCGTGAACAGGGGCTGTCGCTGGAGCCCAAGCGCGAGGCCGATGCGCAATTGGTGCGGCAGACCGAGCATCTGCTTGCCTCCGCGATCGGCGCGGCGTCCTCGCGCCTGGTGCTCTCGCTTCTGCTGCGCAAGCGCGCGGTCTCAACCAAGGCCGCGCTGCGCCTGCTGGACGATGCCTCCGCTGCGATTCAATACAATCGGGAGTTGCTCCAGACCGCCATCGACCATGTGGGCCAGGGCATCGCCGTGTTCGATCGCGAATTGCGCCTGGTGTGCTGGAACCGCAGGTTTGGCGAAATGCTGGACCTGCCGCCGGAATGCTATGCGGTGGGCGTGCCGCTGCGCGAGATTCTCACCCATTCCCAGATGGAAGACGAGGACGCGCCGAGCGACCTCGACCATCGCCTGGTGCTTTATGCCGCCCAGAGCGGGCCCTGCCAGGAGCGGCTGCGCCACGGCGCCATGATGATCGAGGCGCGGTCCGATCCGCTCCCCGATGGCGGCATCGTCGTGACCTTCACCGACATCACCGCCTCTGTGCATGCCGAGATGGCCTTGGAGCGGGCCAATGAGACGCTGGAGCGGCGCGTACGCGAGCGCACCGAGGAATTGGAAGACCTCAACCAGGCGCTGGAAAAGGCCAAGGCCAATGCCGACGATGCCAACCTTTCCAAGACCCGGTTCCTCGCCGCCGCGAGCCACGACATCCTCCAGCCGCTGAATGCGGCGCGCCTCTATGTGACCAGTCTGGTGGAGCGCGCACGCGGCCCGGAGGAGGGGCGGCTTGCCGCCAATATTGATTCCTCGCTGGAGGCGGTGGAAGAGATCTTGGTCGCGCTGCTGGACATCTCGCGCCTCGACAGCGGCGCCATGCGCCCCGAGATCGCGGCGTTCCGCATCGGCGACGTGCTGAAGCAGCTGGAGCTGGAGTTCGCCCCGCTCGCCGCCGAGAAGCAGTTGAAGCTCACCTTCGTGCCGTCCTCGCTGGCCGTGCGCTCGGACCGGCGGCTGCTGCGGCGGCTGCTGCAGAACCTGATTTCCAACGCGATCAAATACACGCCCAAGGGGCGCGTCCTGGTGGGCTGCCGGCGGCGCAGGGGCAAGGTGCGGATCGAGGTGATCGACACCGGCCTCGGCATTCCGCGCACCAAGCACAAGCTGATCTTCCAGGAATTCCAGCGCCTCGACCAGGGTGCGCGCGAGGCGCGCGGGCTTGGCCTCGGCCTGTCCATCGTCGAGCGGATCGCCCGCGTGCTGGGCCATCCCGTGGCGATACGCTCGGCTGCCGGGCGCGGGTCGAGCTTCACGGTGGAATTGCCGGTGGCGGTGCCGCTGCCGGAAGAGGACGTCCAGCAATCGCGCCCCGCGCGCGCCACCGCGCCGCTCGACGGCTTGTGCATCCTCGCCATCGACAACGAGCCGGCCATCCTCGACGGCATGGAGCTGTTGCTCACCGGCTGGGGCTGCAAGGTCATCAAGGCCGGAGACGTGCAGACCGCGCTGCGCGAGGTGCGTGCCGCCAAGGCGCGGCCGGACGTATTCCTGATTGATTACCATCTCGACGGCGGCCACGGCATTGATGCCGTGATGAGCCTGCGCTGGAAGCTCGGCAAGATGCCGGCGATCCTGATCACCGCCGACCGCAGCCGCAAGGTGCGCGATGCCGCCGCGGCGGTGGACATGGCGGTGCTTCACAAGCCGTTGAAGCCGGCGGCGTTGCGCGCAATCCTCGCGCAATGGCGTTTGTCACGCGCCGCCGCAGAATAGATTTCATCCTTAATATTTGATGAATATCCCCAATGGTGGATGGCGCCATGGGATGATCTTGCTTCGCCCCCATCTCGGACAAATAATCGCCCCGATCCGCAGGCGTTCTTGGGGTGTCGCGGCAAGCGGGTGTTTGCACAAAGGTGTGAAACATTCGGAAATATTTGCCGGGATGAGTTGAGACCGTTTCGGTTCCCTTAACGTACCTGGAGATCGCCATGACCTTCACGATTCATGTTCCGATCTTTCCCTTGCGGCGGGAAATCATGCTGCGCAAGCAGCGCAAGGGTGTGGCGGGGGTTTCTCCCTCCGGCGCGCCGAAGTCACGCTCGCGCGACCAGGACGGCTTCCTGGAGCTGGAATTGCTGCCCGTGGACGAACTCGATCTGATGGGCCGCAAGGCGCGCCGCCGCCGCGGCAGCTAGCCGTCCACGCCTCCCGCCCGGCTTCGGCGGGGGCGCTGCGGCGGGTGGCCGCTTGAGGCGGGTCGCCACACGCGCGGCGCGTGGCGTCCGGCGGGACGATCCGGTAAGGTTCGGCGCAATCGCCGTCCCCATGTTCGCCGGATCCCCTGATGCAAGCCTCGCCCCACGACCAGCCGGACACCCATTTCGGATATCGCACCGTCCCGCTGGATGAGAAGCAGACCCTGGTGGACGAGGTGTTCCACAAGGTCGCCCGGCGCTACGACATCATGAACGACTTCATGTCCGGCGGGCTGCACCGGGCCTGGAAGGACGCCATGGTCTCCAAGGTGCGTCCGCCCCAGGGCGCGCGGCCGTTCCGTCTGCTGGATCTGGCCGGCGGCACGGGCGATGTTTCCTTCCGCGTGGTCGGTGCGGGCGGCGAGGGGACCCGGGCGGTGGTCGCCGACATCAATCGCGAGATGCTGGCCGTGGGCCGCGAGCGGGCCGAGAAGCGCGGCCTCTCGGACAAAGTCGAATTCGTCGACGCGAATGCCGAGTCGCTTCCGTTTGCGGATTCGAGCTTCGACGCCGTCACCATCGCCTTCGGCATCCGCAACGTGCCGCGCATTCCCCTCGCCTTGTCCGAGATGAAGCGGGTGCTGAAGCCCGGCGGACGGGCGCTGGTGCTGGAATTCTCCAAGGTCGATGTGCCCCTGCTCGACAAGATCTATGATTTCTATTCCTTCCGCGTCATTCCCGAACTCGGCCGCCGGGTCGCGGGGGAGGCGGAGCCCTATCAATATCTCGTCGAATCCATCCGCCGCTTTCCCCCGCCCGCAACCTTCGCGCAGATGATGCGCGAGGCCGGGTTTGGCCGCGTGGATTTCACGCTCATGACCGGCGGCGTCGTGGCGCTGCATTCGGGGTTCCGGATTTGAACGGCTTCGTTCTTCCGCCTTCCTTCGGGAGCGGGAAGGACAAAAGGATATGCGCGTGATCTTTCTTCTCGCCGATGCCGCTCGCCTGGCGCGGGCCGCCTATGTGCTCGCCCGCGAAGGGGTGCTGAGCTTCGTGCCGCCGCTGGCGCTGCCGCCGCCTGCGCGGCCGCTGTTGAAGCTCGCGCGCCTGATCGCCCGGCCCGACGCCGGCTCGCGCGCGGCTCGCCTGTCGGCGGCGCTGAGCCGGCTTGGTCCGTCCTATGTGAAGCTCGGCCAGTTCCTGGCCACCCGGCCGGATGTGGTGGGCACATCCATCGCCCGCGATCTGGAAGTGCTCCAGGATCGCATGCCCGCCTTCGGGCAGGACATCGCCGAGGCCATGGTCGCCGAAGCCCTCGATCGGCCGGTTTCGGCGGCGTTCGCGGTGTTCGGCCCGGCGGTCGCGGCCGCCTCCATTGCCGAGGTCCACAAGGCCGAGGTGGTGGAGGAAGATGGAACGCGCCGCGACGTGGCGGTGAAGATCCTGCGGCCCGACATCGGCCGCCGCTTCGGCTCGGACATGGCGACGTTCCGCCGTGTCGCCGCGTTCGCAGAGCGCACCTCGCCGGAAGCCCGCCGGCTGCGCCTGGAAGCGGTGGTGGAGACCCTCGCCCGCTCCGTGAATATGGAGATGGACCTGCGCCTGGAAGCCGCCGCTTATGCGGAATTGGCGGAAAATACCCAGGACGATCCCGAGATCCATGTCCCCGCCGTGGATTGGGAGCGCTCCGGCCGGGAAGTGCTGACCACCCAATGGATCGACGGCATCAAATTGTCCGACCGCGCGGCGCTGGAAGCGGCCGGCCATGACCTGAAGGCGCTGGCGCGCATCGTCATGCAATCCTTCCTGCGCCAGGCCATGCGCGACGGCTTCTTCCATGCCGACATGCACCCGGGAAACCTGTTCGTGGACGCGCAAGGGCGCCTCGTGATCGTCGATTGCGGCATCATGGGCCGGCTCGGCGCGCGCGAGCGGCGGTTCCTGGCGGAGATTCTCTACGGCTTCATCACCCGCAACTGGCGCCGCACCGCGCAGGTGCATTTCGACGCCGGATACGTGCCGCGCCATCATTCGGTGGAGGATTTCGCCCAGGCCATCCGTGCCATCGGCGAACCGATCCATTCGCGCAGCGCCGAGCAGATTTCCATGGCGAAGCTGCTCTCCCTGCTGCTGGAGGTCACCGGCCTGTTCGACATGAAGACCCGGCCCGAACTTCTGCTGCTGCAGAAGACCATGGTTGTGGTGGAAGGCGTCGCGCGCTCGCTCGACCCGCAATTGAACATGTGGACCACCGCCGCCCCGGTGGTGGAGGATTGGATCGCCCGCAATCTCGGCCCGGTCGGCCGCATCCAGGAAGCGGGCGGCGCCATTGGCGAAGTCGGCAGCTTCCTGGCAGACGTGCCCGAACTGCTGGGCCGGGCAGGGCGGGTTGTGACGCAGCTGGACGAAGCCACCCGCGACGGCCTCAGCCTCTCGCCCAAGACGCTGGAGGGCATCGGCCAGGCGGAAGCACGGCGCGCATTCTGGGGCAATGCGGCGCTTTGGGTGATCGCGCTTTCGCTTTTGGTGCTGGCACTGAAATAGCGCGCATGTGCTGCGGTCCGTGTCCCGCCTTTCAGGAGATGCGCGGGACCGGGGAATGCATCGTTGATGCACGCGTAGTTATAATTTTTGTTTAAATGCAACCTATGGTTTGTTACGCTTTCCCCAATCAGACGACTGGGGAGGGGACGATGCGTATCCTGCCGGCATTTGCCTTTGCCGCGGTGTTGGGGGCCGCCAGCTTTTCCGCGCAAGACGGCTTTGGTCAGGGGACATATGTGCCAAAGGCGCAATTGTGCGCGAACGGCACGCAGACCCTCTGCTCCACCATCCCGGCCTATATCGGGCCGGACCCGGAACTCTCACCTGGCCTGGGCTACAACGGCATCTTCGGCCAGGTCACCAGCACGGCGAACGATTCCCAGACTCCGTTCGACAATATGTCGTGGCAGAGCTTCATCGGCCTCAATTGGGTCGCCGGCACCGAATCCGCCCCTGCAACCCGGGGGCTTGCGGCGACGGGATCGCGGGTGTGGCAAAGCTGGGTGAAGCCGGATTTCCTCTTCGGCAGCGGACCGGTGAGAGCCTCCTGCGGCGCGACGGCGCTGCCGGTGATCACCATCGCCAGCGACGGAAAGGGCGCGCCTTCGGTCAAGAACGACGAATATTACCAAGCGTCGACCAACCTGCCGCTGATCGACATCTACGGCAATTGGACCCTCTACGAGCGCCGCCTGAATTCCACCGAGGCACTTTATCTGCTCGCGCCTAACGGTAGCCCGTTGGACAATCTCGTGACGATCGCCGGCCAGACCAAGTTCGTCGCGGACAAGAAGCAGGTGGCCTTCCCCACCTCCGCAATCGACCCGCTGGGATCGCGCGGCGCCATGGAGCTGAAGATCGCCTGGCGGATCCTCGGCCCCAATGACACCAAGAGCCGCTATTTCACCATCGACGCGCAACTCGCCGTCGCGGGCGATCTTGTCAGCGGGGGGCAGCAGATCTGCGAGACGGTGACGCTGGGTATGGTGGGCATGCACATCATCCAGCGCAATCCCTATTACGACGGCAACAAGGTGCTGCTGGCGCAATGGATCTGGTCCACCTTCGAGCATGTGGACAATGCACCCGTCGCCACCGCCGCGTGCGATCCGACCAAGCCTGGGCCATGTCCCACGATCAACCAGCCAAGCTGCGGCGCGGCGCCGGCGTCTTCTGGGAATTATTCCTATTTTGTTGGGGGATCCTCCGCGCCGACCAATAATCCGCCCTCGGCCGGCGCGCAGAAGAACTTCGCCTGGAATGCGAAGCCGCCTTATGCGGGCGCCTATGCCCAACCCGTCACCAGTGGCGGGCAGACGCTCTATGTCGCCCCGCAGATCGTGCGCTGCTGGAGCATCTATGGCCTGACCGCGAGCCTGAATACCCAATGGCAGGGGGCTTTGGCCCAGGCGGGCTCGGTGTTCGCCAATTACGCGCTGGTGGGCACGCAATGGGGCACCTCGGGCCTTGAAGTGCGGCTGCCCAATTACCCGATCGACGCGGTGCCGGGCCTGCTCTCCAACCTGACGCTGGAAACCTATATCCAGAACAATGCCGTGGCCACGACCGGCGGCGGCGTCGGCTCCTGCGTCGGGTGTCACGGACAGGCAACGCTGGCGGTCGGCAATGCGCCGTCCGACTTCAGCTTCCTGCCCAGCCTCGCCGCGCCCCTGCCGGCGCGGCCGGTGTTCAGCGTGAAATAGCCAATGGCCGGCGTGGGGCGGGTGTCTTGTCCGCGCATCCGCCATTGCGGCACCGGTTCTCCCCCCGCAGGCAAAAGTCTCCCCTGCCGCTGAGGCGATTTTTCGGCTATCGCAGGGGCTTCGCCCGGCCGGGAGACCGCCATGCTGCACCAGCGACGCATTCTGCTCATCATCGGCGGCGGCATCGCCGCTTATAAATGCCTGGACCTGATCCGCCGTCTCAAGGAGCGCGGCGCCACGGTGCGGGCGATCCTCACCCCGGCGGCCCAGCATTTCGTGACCCCGCTTTCGGTCGGCGCGCTGACTGGCGAACGGGTGTTCACCGATCTGTTCGACCTCACGGCCGAGCACGACATCGGCCACATCCAATTGTCGCGCGAGGCCGATCTGATCGTGGTCGCGCCCGCCACCGCCGATCTCATGGCCAAGGCCGCGAACGGATTTGCGGACGATCTCGCCACCACAGCCCTGCTCGCCACCGACAAGCCGGTATTGATGGCGCCCGCCATGAACCCGCGCATGTGGGCGCATCCCGCCACCCGGCGCAACGTGGCGCGGCTGAAGGAGGACGGGGTCTATCTCATCGGCCCCAATTCCGGCGCCATGGCCGAGCGCGGCGAATTCGGCGAAGGGCGCATGGCCGAGCCGCTGGAACTGCTCGCCGCCATCGAGGCGCGTTTCTCGGACCAGACGGTGCTGCTGAAGGGCCGGCGCCTTCTCATCACCTCCGGTCCCACCCATGAACCCATAGATCCTGTGCGATATATCGCCAATCGGTCGTCCGGCAAGCAGGGCCACGCCATCGCCGCCGCCGCCGCCGCCGCCGGGGCGGAAGTGGTGCTGATCTCCGGCCCGGTGGCGGTTGCCGATCCGCGCGGCGTGCGCATGGTGAAGGTAGAGAGCGCGCGCGAGATGCTGGCGGCGGTGGAAGAGAATCTTCCCGTGGACGCCGCCGTGTTCGCCGCCGCGGTCGCCGACTGGCGGGTCGCCGGAGCCGCCGATCAAAAGATCAAGAAAGGCGAGGCTGCCGCACCGGAGCTCGATCTGGTGGAAAATCCAGACATTCTCGCCACCATCGCGCGGCACGGCACGCTGCGCCCGCGCCTTGTCGTGGGATTTGCCGCCGAGACGCAGAATGTGGTGCCCCACGCCCAGGCCAAGCTGGCCCGCAAAGGCTGCGACTGGATCGTCGCCAATGATGTTTCGCCGGAAACCGGCATCATGGGCGGCGATCTCAATACCGTGCATCTGGTGAGCGCCGACGGGGTGGAGGATTGGCCCTCCGCCAGCAAGACCGAGGTGGCGCGCCGCCTTGTCGCCCGCATCGGCGGTGCGCTGGCCGGCGAGGGAGTGTGAGCATGGCCGTTGGCGTTCCCGTTCTGCGTCTGCCCCACGGGGCGGATTTGCCCCTGCCGGCTTATGCGACCGCCGCCTCGGCCGGGCTCGACCTGATGGCTGCCGTGCCGGCCGATGCTCCACTGGTGCTGAAGCCCGGCGCGCGGGCGGCGGTGCCCACCGGGCTCGCCCTCGCCCTGCCGGCGGGCTTTGAAGCGCAGGTGCGGCCGCGCTCGGGCCTCGCCTTGAAGTTCGGCGTCACGGTGCTCAACGCGCCGGGAACCATTGATGCGGACTATCGCGGCGAAGTGCTGGTTCTGTTGATTAATCATGGAGATGCGCCGGTTGAGATCAGCCGCGGCATGCGCATTGCCCAGATGGTGGTGGCGCCCGTGACGCATATTCTGCTGGAAGAATCCGGCAAATTGGAAGAAACTGCACGCGGCTCCGGTGGTTTTGGGTCGACAGGGCTCGACGGGGCGCACGGATCGAGATAGCCACAGTCCCATGCCGCGTTTATCCGACAAAAGCCTGCTCGCCATCGCCGCCGTCGTGGATGTCGCCGTCCATGCCCGGGGCGTTCCCGTTGCCGCGAAAGCCTTGGCCGCCCGCCACGGCCTGCCGCCCCGCCGGCTGGAGCCGGTGTTGCAGGCGCTGGTGCATGCCGGCGTGCTGAAAGGGGTGCGCGGCCCGCGCGGCGGTTACGAGCTGGCGCGCGAGCGCCGGCGCGTCTCGGTGGCCGAGATCGTGCGCGTGGTGGAGGGCGCCGAGGAGGAGAAGGAAATCATCCTTCCCCCGCTGGTGCTGGAAGTGGTGCAGCCCGCCGTCGCCTCCGCCGAGGACACGTTCGACAAGGCGCTCGACACCGTGACGCTGGAAGACCTCTGCCGCTCCGCCGACGACAAGGGCCACGGCTCGGAACACGACCGCATCGACTTCACCATCTGAACCCGGCGGCGCCCCGCAGGACGCGACGCCACGAGACAGACGCCAAGAGACAATCGAGGGAGAAATCCAATGGCAGAATCGGCAAGCAAGCCGGCCGGCGACATCGCTCCGGGCCGTGGCCGGGTGTATGATTCCATCACCCAGACCATCGGCGATACGCCCCTAGTGCGGCTTCAGCGCCTGCCACAATTGCGCGGCGTGAAGGCCGAGATCCTCGCCAAGCTGGAGTTTTTCAATCCCATCGCCAGCGTCAAGGACCGGATCGGCGTCGCCATGGTGGATGCCATGGAGGCCGCCGGCGCGCTCGATGCCGACACGGTGATGGTTGAGCCCACCTCGGGCAACACCGGCATCGCGCTCGCCTTCGTCGCCGCCGCGCGCGGCTATCGGCTGATCCTGGTGATGCCGGAATCCATGTCCGTGGAGCGGCGCAAGATGCTGGCTCTGCTGGGTGCGGAACTGGTGCTTACCCCGGCCCAACTCGGCATGAAGGGCGCGGTCGCCAAGGCCGAGGAATTGCTCCGCGACCTGCCCAAGGCGGTGATGCCGCAGCAGTTCAAGAACAAGGCGAACCCCGCCATCCACCGCAAGACCACCGCCGAGGAAATCTGGAACGACACCCACGGCAAGGTGGATGTGATCGTTTCCGGCGTCGGCACCGGCGGCACCATCACCGGCATCGGCCAGGTGCTGAAGCCGCGCAAGGCCTCGCTGCGCATGGTGGCGGTGGAGCCGGAGGACAGCCCGGTGCTCTCCGGCGGCCAGCCCGGCCCGCACAAGATCCAGGGCATCGGCGCGGGTTTCGTGCCGGAAGTGCTAGATCGCAGCGTCATCGACGAGGTGGTGACGGTCGGCAACCAGACCGCGTTCGACACCGCCCGCGCGCTCGCCCGCTATGAAGGCATTCCCGGCGGCATCTCCTCTGGCGCGGCGATTGCCGCGGCGTTGGAACTCGGTGCGCGCCCGGACTATGCCGGCAAGGTCATCGTCGCCATCGTCCCGTCCTTCGCCGAGCGCTATCTGTCCACCGCGCTGTTCGAAGGACTCTGAGCGCGGGGCGCCGTACGCGTCGCCTTCTTCTCCGCACCGGGCGGCTTCGCTACAGTCGAATGTGATTCGGCGTGGGCCGGATGGCGTCCGGCACGGGCGCCAGCTGAGGGAGGTCGCGGCGGCGCATGCAGGGTGGGGTTGCGGACAGGGCCAAGACGGCCGCCGGAACAGCTTGCGTGCGCGTGCGATCGAACGCGCCGCCGACGATCCATGGGCCTCGCGCTGCGGCTTTCAGCCAGATCCGCCGCCGCGCCCCCGCCGCCCGCCTGTCGCGGGTGCTTTTGAGCGGCACGGCCTTGATCTGCGGCGTGGCGGATGCCGCGGCGGCCGGCCTGGGCGGTTCTGGGGCTGAACCGTCCGGTGTGCTGCTGGGAAGCGCCCTCGGCATCGGCGGGCTCGCCGCCGCCGTGGTGATCGCGATCACATGCAGCCTCTGGCTGGGACGGATTTCACGCAACGAAAAGGCGGCCCTGCGCAGCGCCGCCCACGCGCGGGCCGATGCCTATGCATTGAAGAGCCTGCTGGCCGGCGATGCGCTCGGCACCGTGCTCTGGGTGGTGGGCGATCCGCTGCCCCATCTGCTGGGTGCGGCGGCAATGCTCGACCACCAGATTCCGGCAACGGGCAAACCGCTGCAGGATGCGGTGAAGCTCGATCTCGCGCCTTGGCTGGGCGCGCCCGCCGCCGCCGCGCTCGCCGCGCCGCTGGAGGCTTTGCGCGCGCAGGGGCGGGCCTTTTCCCTGCCCATCACCGGACCCGACGGCGCGCAATGGATCGCCGAGGGACGCGCCACCGACGGCAGCCGCATGCTGAGCGTGCGGACCGCGCCGGCATCCGGGTCGCTGGCCGAAGGTGGTCAGATGGCCGACCCTGGGCAGGGCGCGCGTGCGCAGGTGGAGCGTGCACAGGCCGAGACAGCCGCGCGCGGCATCCTCGCCACTGTGTTCGCCGCAGCCCCGTTTCCCATGTGGCTGCGCGACACGGCGGGCGCGTTGATGCGGGCGAACCCGGCGTTTGCCCAGGCGGTGGGCGCGCCCTCGCCCGAGGAAGCGGTGGCGCGCGGCATGGAATTGCTGGACCTTTCCGCACGCGAGGCGGCCGCTGCCACGCGCCGGGACGGCAAGCCCTACCAGACGCGGGCGCGGCTCGTGGCGGGCGGCCGCCGCCGCGTGCTGGAAGTGCTGGAAGTGGATGATCCCGCCGGCGCCGGTGGCCTTGCCATCGACATTACGGAAGCGGAGGCCGCGCGCGCCGAGGTGGCGCACACCATCGCCGCCCATCGCCGCACGCTCGACCAATTGGCGACCGCGGTGGTGATGTTCGGCGCCGACGAGCGTCTGGCGTTCCACAATTCCGCCTATGAGGGCCTGTTCGGCCTGGATGCCGCCTTCCTCGACACGCGCCCCACCGAAAGCGAGATCCTCGAAACCCTGCGCACCGCGCGCAAGGTGCCCGAGCAGGCGGATTTCCGCGCCTGGCGCGAGCACTTGCGCGAGGCCTATCGGGCGCTGGAGCCGATCCACGATTGGTGGCACCTGCCGGGCGGGCAGATGCTGCGCGTGGTGGTGACCCCCAATGCCGAGGGCGGCATCACCTATCTGTTCGAGGATGTCTCCGAGCATATGGCGCTGGAGAGCCGCTACAACAGCCTGATCCGCATCCAGGGCGAGACGCTGGACGAACTGGCCGAGGCGGTCGCCGTGTTCGGCAGCGACGGCAAGCTGCGCCTGCACAACCATGCCTTTCTCTCGCTCTGGTCGCTGAGCGCCCAGGCGCTGAGCGACAAGCCGCATATCGACGCGGTCGCCGCCATGTGCCGGCCGCTCCATGCCGATCTCGACAGCTGGGCGCGCATCCGCGCCGTGGTGACGGCGCTCGAACATCGCAGCGGCACCCATCTGCGCATGGAGCGCGCGGACGGGCTGGTGCTCGACGGCGCCGCCCAGCCCTTGCCCGACGGCGGCACGCTCGTGACCTTCCGAGACGTGACCGACAGCGTGAAGGTGGAGCGGGCGCTGATCGAGCGCAACGAGGCGCTGGAAGCCGCCGACGCGTTGAAGAATGCGTTCGTCGGCCACGTCTCCTACCATCTGCGCACGCCGCTCAACACGCTGATCGGCTATGCCCATATGCTCGGCGAGCCCAATGTCGGGCCGCTCAACGGCAAGCAGCTGGAATTCCTCGACCATGTGCGCCAGTCCTCGGACGCGCTGCGCGCCCTGATCGACGATATTCTCGACCTGGCCAGCATTGATGCCGGCGCCATGGCGCTCGATCTCGGCGAGGTGGATGTGCGCGCCACCCTGGAAGCGGTGGGCGAGGCGGTGCGCGACCTCCTGGCCGAGCGACAGGTGAGCCTGCACATCGACGCCCCGCAAGAGATCGGCGCCTTCACGGCCGACCGGCGGCGGGTGCGGCAGATCCTGTTCAACCTGCTCTCCAACGCCATCGCTGTGTCGCCGCCGCAGGGGGTCGTAACCCTGAGCGCGCGGCGCACCGAAGGCGCGCTCAGCGTCGAGGTGCGCGACCAGGGACCCGGCATTTCGGGCGATATCGCCGGCAAGGTGTTCGAGCGGTTCGAAACCCACGGCGCCGGCGCCGAGCGCGGCGGGGTGGGCCTTGGCCTCTCGCTGGTGCGCTCGTTCATGGAATTGCACGGCGGCTCGATCACCCTTGGCACGGCCGAGGGTGGCGGTGCGCTGGCCGTGTGCCGGTTTCCCCTTGCGGCGGCGCGCCGCGACGAGGCTGCGGAATGAGCCCCCTGATTTCCCGTGTTCCCGGCCTTCCCAATGCCTTCCGCATGGATCTGCCTGACCTTGAGGCGACCGGCCAGTTGGCGGCGCTGCTCGCGCCCTGGCTGGCGCCGGGGGATCTGGTGGCCCTGCGCGGTGATCTCGGCGCCGGCAAGACCGCCTTCGCCCGTGCCCTGGTGCGCGTGCTGGCGGACGATCCGGCGCTGGAGGTGCCGAGCCCGACCTTCTCCGTCCTCGTGGGCTACGAGTTCGCGCGGGTGAAGGTGACCCACGCCGATCTCTACCGCGTCGAGGACCCCGACGAGCTGGACGAGCTGGGATGGGAGGAACTCTCCGCCGATTCCATCGTCATCGTGGAATGGCCCGACCGGGCGGCGGAGCGCCTCGCCGCCGACCGGCTCATCATCGAATTCGATCTCGCGCCCGATCTCGGGCCGGAGGGGCGCCGGGCGATCCTCTCGGGAAGCGGGGCCTTCATCGAGCGCCTCGACCGGCTTCATGTGTCGGAGCTGCTGATCGAGGCCTCCGGCTTCGGCGCGGCGGAGCGGCGCTACATGCAGGGCGATGCCTCAAGCCGCTCCTATGCCCGGCTTGTGCTGCCAGACCGCTCGGCGGTGCTGATGAACGCGCCGCGCCGGCCCGATGGCCCGCCGATCCGGCGCGGCCTGCCTTATAGCCGCCTCGCGCATCTGGCCGAAGACGTGCGGGCCTTCGTCGCCATGGCGCGCGGCCTGCGGGCGCAGGGTTTTTCCGCCCCGCAGATCTATGCCGCCGACCTCGACCGGGGCCTTCTGGTGATCGAGGATCTCGGCGATGGCGGAGTGCTCGAAGGCAGCCCTCCCGAGCCCATCAAGGCGCGCTACGAGGTCGCGGCCGAAGTGTTGGCCGCTTTGCATGCGCAATCCCTGCCGCACGTGCTCCATATCGCCCCGCAAAGCGATTACGTCCTGCCGGTCTACGGGATTGAGGCATTTCTGATCGAGCTGGAACTGATGCTCGACTGGTACCTGCCGTTCCGCAATGTGCGCGCCGACGCGGTGGTGCGCGACGAATTCCTGATGCTCTGGCGCAATGCCCTGAGCCCGGTTCTCAACGAGCCGCAGACCTGGGTGCTGCGGGACTATCATTCCCCGAACCTGATCTGGCTGCCCCAGCGCGAGGGGCTCCAGCGCATGGGCCTGATTGATTTCCAGGACGCAGTGCTCGGCCCGGCGGCCTATGACGTCGCCTCGCTGGCGCAGGACGCGCGGGTGGACATCCCGGAAAACCTGGAACTGCACATTGTCGGCCATTACGTCGCGCAGCGGCGCGAGGCCGATCCCACCTTCGATGCGCGCGCCTTCACCCATCTCTATGCGCTGATGGGCGCGCAGCGGGCGACCAAGATTCTCGGAATTTTCACCCGTCTCCACCAGCGCGACGGGAAACCGCAATATCTGCGTCATCTTCCTCGGGTTAGGCGCTACCTTGCGCGTTGTCTCGGGCATCAGGAACTCGGTTCGTTGCGCATGTGGTACGAGGCTGTTCTGCCATCTAAGGACCTTCAGACGTGACGACCGTTCAAAAAGCCATGGTGCTCGCCGCCGGCATGGGCACGCGCATGCGTCCGCTCACCGAGACCATTCCCAAGCCGCTGGTCAAGGTCGCGGGGCGCCCGCTGATCGACCATGTGCTGGACCGGCTGGAGGTGGCCGAGGTGCGCGAGGCGGTGGTGAACGTCCATCACCATGCCGACCTGCTGGAGGCCCATCTCGCCACCCGCACCGCGCCACCCCACCTGCACATCCGCGACGAGCGCGGCCTTCTGCTGGATACCGGCGGCGGCGTGAAGAACGCACTGCCCCTGCTCGGGGGCGCGCCGTTCCTGGTGATCAATTCCGATACCATCTGGATCGAGGGCGTGACGCCGAACCTGGTGCGCCTGCAGAACCAGTTCGATCCCGCCCGCATGGATGCGCTGCTGCTGGTGGCCGCAAGCGCGCTCTCCATCGGCTATGACGGCACGGGCGACTTCACCATGGATGCCGAGGGCCGGCTTGCCCGCCGCAGCGAGCGCATGGTGGCGCCCTTCATCTATGCCGGCGCCTGCATTCTCTCGCCCGCCTTGTTCGAGGGCGCGCCGCAGGGTCCGTTCTCGCTCAACGCCATCTTCGATCGCGCGGGGGAGGCGGGGCGCCTGTTCGGCCTGCGGCTGGAAGGCCTCTGGATGCATGTCGGCACCCCCGACGCGATTTCCGCTGCGGAAGAGGCGATCCGCCGCTCGAGCGACTAATCCTTGGAACCGTGCGGCGTGCCCGCTGGCGCCCCGCGGCGTTCACGATCGGACCGCTGCGTGCTAGCCTTGCCCATGCATCATCTGGATCCCAAGGCATGAGCGGTTCCGTGCAATCAGCTTGCCGCATCATCCTTTTCGCCCTGCTTGTCGTGGCTCTGGGCCGGCCATCCACCGCCCATGCGGCGGATGCCGCGTTTGCGCAATTCATCGCCTCGCTCTGGCCGCAGGCGCAGGCGGCCGGCGTCTCGCGCGCCACCTTCGAGCGCGAAACGCGGGGGCTCGAACCGGACTACAAGCTGCCCGACCTCGCCCTGCCGGGACGGCCCGTGACCGGCGCGCGGGCGCAGCCCGAGTTCGTCCAGGTGCCGGCCAGTTATGTGAAGGAAGCCACCATTGCCCGGCTCGCCGTCGAGGGACAGCGGCTGATGCAGAAGCATCGCGCCGCGCTCGACCAGATCGAACGGCAGTTCGGCGTTCCGGCCACCATGGTGCTGGCGATCTGGGGCCGCGAGACCGATTTCGGCCGCTATTCCGACCCCTATGACACGCTGCGCGTGGTGGCGACGCAGGCCTATGTGGGGCGCCGCAAGGATCAGTATCGGGAGGAATTCATCCTCGCGCTGAAGATCCTCGACGAGGGCGTGGTCACGCGCAAGGAGTTCCGGTCATCCTGGGCCGGGGCCACCGGGCTCACACAATTCCTGCCGTCCGAATATTTCCAGCACGGTGTCGATCTGGACGGCGACGGGCGGGTCGACATCTGGCATTCGGCCCCCGATGCGCTCGCCTCCGCCGCCAAGCAACTGGCCGACAAGGGCTGGCAACCGGGCCTGCGCTGGGCCTATGAGGTGCGCGCGCCGGCCAATGCCGATTGCACCCTCGGCGTGCCCGAGGTCCAGCGGCCGATCGGCGAGTGGCTGCGCGCGGGGTTCGTGCCCATGGGCGGGGTTTCGCCCTCGCCCGCCGAACTGGCGCAGCCCGCCTCGCTGCTCCAGCCGGAGGGGATCTATGGTCCTTCGTTCCTGACCACGAAGAATTACTTTGTGATCAAGCAATATAATTTTTCCGATCTCTACGTGCTGTTCGTCGGCCATCTGTCCGATCGCATGGTCACTCCGCAGCCGTTCGTCACCCCCTGGTCGGCATCCACGCAGATGCGCACGAGCGCCGTGGAGGCGATGCAGAAGCATCTGACGCGCATGGGCCTCTATGGCGACAAGATCGACGGCAAGGCGGGCATGCTGACCCGCGCGGCGCTCGGCGCCTACCAGAAATCCGCCGGGCTCAAGGTGGATTGCTGGCCGAGCGATGCGGTGCTGCAAGCGATGAGCACGGCGCGCTAGCGGCGCGCGGGCGGGGCTTGCCCCAGCGCTGGCGCGTGGCCGCCTGCGATCGACGTGCCGCTTGCGACTCGCTGGCCCAGCGTGAAAGGTGACGATGCGCGCGCTTGGGCCTCGCGCCCTCATCGGGTGGTCATGACGCAGGTTTTCTCCATTCCCACTTCGGCGCCGTTCCTGCCCACGCTGGCGCGCGCCTTGCTGGATGGGGACTTGGTGCCCGGCTTTGCGCCGCGCGGCGATCCTTTGGCGCTGGCGTCGGCGACGCTGTATCTCCCCACCCGGCGCGCCGGGCGCATGTTCGCGGATGCCTTGCTGGAGGCGAGCTGCGGCGAGGCGCTGCTGCTGCCGCGCATCGTGCCGCTGGGCGATGTGGACGAAGACGCACTCGTATTTGCCGAGGAAGCGCCCCTGCTCGCGCCGCCCCGCGCGGTGGCGAGCGTGCACCGGCGGGTGGCCCTGGCCGCCCTGGTGGAGCGCTGGCGCGATGCCCTGGCCGAAGGGGCAGGGCAGGCGGCGGTGGCGGCAGGACCGGCGGCGACCGTTGCGCTCGCGGATGAACTCGGCCGCCTGTTCGACCAGATGAGCACGGCCGGCGTTGCCTGGTCACGCCTGGATGGGCTCGCGCCGGAAGAGCACGACCGTTATTTCGAGATCAGCCTGGATTTCCTGCGCATCGCCCGGCGCGCCTGGCTGGCGCACCTGGATGCTTTGCAACTGGTGGAGCCGGCGGTGCGGCGCGATGTGCTGGTGGGAGCGGAAGCATCCCGCCTCGCCCGGCTCGGCATCGCGGCGGGGCCGGTGATCGCCGCTGGCTCCACCGGCTCGCTGCCGGCCACCGCGCGGCTGCTGGCCGCCATCGCGCGCCTGCCGCAGGGCGCGGTGGTGCTGCCCGGCCTCGATCTCGACGCGGAGGACGACGCCTTCGCGATGCTCACCGCGCCGGCGACGCTCGCGCCAGACCATCCCCAATATGGCCTTGCCCATCTGCTGCCGCTGCTCGGCGTCGCCCGGCGCGATGTGGTGGAGCTGGGCCCGCGCGCGCCGAATGGGCGCGAGCGGCTGCTCAGCGAGGCCATGCGGCAGTCGGAGACGACTGACCGCTGGACCGCGCTCGCGACACGCCTGCCGGATGGCGCGCGCGATGCCGCGCTGGCGGGGCTGTCCCTGGTCGCCGCCGCCGATCCGCGCGAGGAGGCGCTGGCCATCGCCTTGGTGCTGCGCGATACGCTGGAGCGTCCCGGCGAGACGGCGGCGCTGGTGACGCCGGATCGCGACCTCGCGCGCCGGGTCGCGGCGGAATTGAACCGCTTCGGCATTTCCATCGACGATTCCGCCGGCGTGCCGCTGGCGGAGACCGCGTCCGGCCGGCTGGCGCGGCTGGTCGCGCGGGCGGCGGCGGAGGCGTGCGCGCCGGGGCCGCTGTTCGCGCTTCTGACGCATCCCCTGGCGCGGTTCGGCCTCGATCCCGACGCCAAGCGCGCGGCGGTGGCGGCGCTGGAGCTGGTCGCCCTGCGGGGGCCGCGCCCACGCGCCGGCATCGCCGGGCTGGCGGCGACTTTGGCCGCCTTCGATCCTGCGTCCCTGCGCGAGGGCGACCCGCGCCGCCGTGTCGACGATAGCGGCCTCGCGGCGGCCTCCGATCTGGTGGCGCGGCTCGGCGCGGCGCTGGCGCCGTTGTTCGCCTGCACGGGAAAGGCGCCGCTGCCGGCCCTGGTCGCCGCCCATCGTGCGGCCGTCGCGGCCATGGCCGGCCCGCTCGACCCGGCGGATCCGGACCCGGCGTCTGCCGCGCTCGCCCACGCCTTCGAGGAGATCGCGGACGGCGCCGCCGACGGCCCGGCGCTGCGGCTTGAAGATTATGCCGAGACCGTCACCGCCTTGTTCGCCGACCAGATGGTGCGTCCGCCCCGCCAGGCGCAGGAGCAGGTGCGCATTCTCGGCCCGCTGGAGGCGCGCCTGGTCCATGTGGACCGGATCATTCTCGGCGGGTTGGTGGAAGGCGCCTGGCCGCCGCAGACCCGCACCGACCCCTGGCTGAGCCGGCCCATGCGCAGCGAATTGGGGCTCGACTTGCCGGAACGGCGCATCGGCCTGTCGGCCCACGATTTCGTGCAGGGGTTCGGCGCGCGTGAGGTGATCCTGACCTATCCCGGCAAGGTCGCGGGCACGCAGACCGTCGCCTCCCGCTTTCTGCAGCGGCTCGCGACCGTCGCGGGCAAGGCGCGCTGGGCGATGGTGCGGGCGCGCGGCGAGGGCTGGCGGCTCGCCGCAGCTTCGCTCGATCAGGGCCCGAGCGTGCCGCGCGCGGAGCAGCCGGCGCCCGCGCCGCCGCTGGAGCTGCGGCCGCGCCAGCTCAGCGTTACCGAGATCGAGACCTTCCTGCGCGATCCTTATTCCATCTTCGCGCGCCACGTGCTGCGCTTGCGGCCGCTCGACCCGCTGGATGCCACGCCGGGCGGCGCGGAGCGGGGCAGTGCTATGCACGCGGCGCTCGGCACCTTCACCGCCGCCTTTCCCGAGGATCTGCCGCCGGACGCGCTCGACCAGCTTCTGGCCCATGGCCGGGCGGCCTTCGCGCCGCTTGCGGTCTATCCCGCCGAACATGCGGTGTGGTGGACGCGGTTCGAGCGCGTCGCCGGCTGGGTGGTGGCCTTTGAGCGCGAACGCCGCGCCGAGCTGCGCCGGGTGGTGCCGGAAGTCTCCGGCCGGCTCGATATCGCGCTGACGCGCGGGCCGTTCCGCCTCACCGGCCGCGCCGACCGCATCGAGCTGCGCAACGACGGGCGCCTGTCCATTCTCGACTACAAGACCGGCACGGCGCCGAGCACCCGGCAGGGCGCGAGCTTTTCGCCCCAATTGCCGCTCGAAGCCGCCATGGCGGCGCGCGGGGCGTTTAAGGATGTGCCGGCGGCCGAGGTGGAGGATTTCCGCTATGTGGAGCTGAAGGGCGGCGCCGAGCCGGGCCGCGAGAAGCCCGGCGTGCACAAGGAGAGCACCGCCACCCAGATGGCGGAAGATGCGCTCGAGCGGCTGAAAGACCTTCTCCTCGCGTTCGAGGATCCGAACCAGGGCTATCGCGCGCTCGCCGCGCCCCAATGGCAAGGGCGCTTTGGGGTTTACGATCATCTGGCGCGGGTGCGCGAATGGGCGCTTGGCGGCGGCGAGGAGGGCGAGGCGTGAGCGAAACCGCGCAGATCGCCAATGCCGCAAAGGCGGACGCCACCCGCCGGCAGGGGGAAGCTTCCCATCCCCTGAGCTCGGCGTGGGTCTCGGCCAATGCGGGGTCGGGCAAAACCCATGTGCTGGCGCAACGGGTGATCCGCCTGCTGCTCTCCGGCACCCCGCCGGGCCGCATCCTGTGCCTCACTTATACCAAGGCGGCGGCGGCCAATATGGCGAACCGCGTGCTGGACATTCTCGGGCGCTGGGTGGGCCTGGGCGATCGCGAACTCGATGCCGAGCTGGTGCGCATCGACGATCGCCCGCCCAATGGCGATCTGCGCGCGCGGGCGCGACGGCTGTTCGCGGCGGCGCTGGAGACGCCGGGCGGGTTGAAGATCCAGACCATCCACGCCTTCTGCGGGGGCCTGCTGCATCGCTTTCCCTTCGAGGCCGGCGTCGCGGCGGGCTTCTCTGAGCTGGACGATGCCGGCCGGCTCGATCTCATGGCGCGCATTCGCGCCGAGCTGATCGTGGAGGCGACCGGCGCGCCCGCGGGCCGGCTGGGACAGGCGCTGTCTGCGCTCATCGAAACCCTGTCGGATGCCGGCGTCGATGCGCTGCTGGAGGCGGCGGTGGACGCCCGCGCGCTCATCGAGCCGCTGGGCGCAGACGCGGACGCGCGGCGCGCGGCGGTGGCGCGGGTGCTCGGCGTTTCGCCGCACGAGACCCCGGACCGCGTGCGGCGGGAGATGCTGGCGAGCCCGCATCTGGCGCGCAGCGAATGGGCGAGCATCGGCGCCTGCCTGCGCGAGGGGGCAAAGACCGACCAGGCGCTCGGCGAACAGCTCGCGCTCGCTGCCGCCGCCGGTTCCGAGGGCGAGGCGCTGGCGGCCTATCTCGGCGTGTTCCTCACCGATAAATACGAGCCGCGCGCGCCCTCGCGCTTTCTCACGAAAGGCGTGCGGGGGCTCTATCCCGCGCTGTGCGGGGCGCTCGACCTGGAGAAAGAGCGCATTGCCGGCCTGATGGATCGCCTGCGCGCGGTGGAGACGCTCGCGCGCACCGATGCCGCCTTGACCCTGGGCGCGGAAGCCTGCCGCCGCTATGCCCGCGAGAAGGCCCAGCGCGGCCTGCTGGATTTCGACGATCTGATCGGCCGCACCGCCGAACTGCTGAACCGGGTGCCGGCCTCCTGGGTGCATTTCAAGCTCGATCGCGGCATCGACCATGTGCTGGTGGACGAGGCGCAGGACACGAGCCCGGAACAATGGAAAGTCGTCGAGGGCCTGATCGCCGATTTCTTCTCCGGCGAAGGCGCCCGTGAAGGGCTGACGCGCACCTTGTTCGTGGTGGGAGACGAGAAGCAGTCCATCTTCTCCTTCCAGGGCGCCGATCCGCGCACCTTCGGCGACATGCACGCGCGCTTTGCCGGGGCGGCGGGTCCGCAGGATTTCCGCAATGTGCGCCTGCCCCATTCCTTCCGCTCGGCGCCCGGCGTGCTGGAGGCGGTGGACCGCATCTTCGCCGCAGAGGCGGCGCGGCGCGGCCTCACGGGCGACAATGCCCCGCCCGTCCATGCCGCCATCCGCGCCGATGCGCCCTCGCTCGTGGAAGTGTGGCCCACCACCGTCCCCGCGCCCAAGCCCAAGGTGGACGATTGGCGCCGGCCGCTCGATGCGGTGCCCGCCGACGACCCGGTGAACCAGCTGGCCCAGCGCATCGCCGCCTTCGTGCGGGCGGGCATCGCGGAGCGCCTCGCCATTCCCTCGCGCGCGGGCCGCGCCATGCAGGCGCGCGACGTGCTGGTCCTGGTGCGCCGGCGCGGGCGCCTGTTCGAGGCGGTGATCCGCGCTTTGAAGACCGCCGGCCCCGGGGTGGACGTGGCCGGCGCCGACCGGCTGGTCATCGCCGACCATATCGCCGCGCTCGATCTGATGGCGCTCGGCGATGCGCTGCTTTCGCCCGACGACGACCTCGCCTTGGCCAGCGCGCTGAAAAGCCCGCTGTTCGGCTTCACCGACGAGGATCTCATCGCGCTCTGCCCGCCCCGCGCGGGGCGGCTCGGCGAGGCGCTGGCCGGCGCCGCGGGGCGGTTTCCCCATTGGGGCGCGGCGGCGGCGCGGCTGGAGACATGGCGCGGGGAAGCCCCGCTGCTGCGGCCGTTCGATTTCTACGCCCGCGTGCTCGGCCGCGACGGCGGGCGCCGCGCCATGCTGGCGCGCCTCGGGCCGGAAGCGGCGGACGTGCTGGACGAGTTCATGGCGCTCGCGCGCACCTATGAGAGCTCCGAGCCGGCAACGCTCGCCGGCTTCCTCGCCTTCCTGCGACGCGGCGGCGCGGAGACCAAGCGCGACATGGAAAGCGGGCGCGACGAAGTGCGCGTCATGACCGTGCATGGCGCCAAGGGCCTGGAGGCGCCGATCGTGATCCTCGCCGATACGGTGGACGTGCCGAAGGCGCGGACCGCCGGCGGCCTTCTGCCGGTGCCGGACGGGGCGGGCGGCACCGTCCCCATCCTCGCCGGGCGCAAGGATGAGGGCCCGGCCGTGCTCGGCCTCGCGCGCGGCGCGGCGCTGGAGCGCGAGCGCGAGGAATATCGCCGGCTGCTCTATGTGGCGCTGACGCGGGCGGAGGATGCGGTGATCGTCTGCGGCGCCGAGACCCGCCTTCCCGGCAAGGACAAGCCGCATGGGCGGCCCGAGGGCTGCTGGTACGATCTGGTGCGCGACGCGCTCGCCGAGGAGGCGATGGAGGTGGAACCGCCCTATGCCCAAGGCCCGGTGCTGCGCTGGCGCAAGGGCGAAGGCTTTGCCCCCGCCCGCGCCGTGCCCGTGCTGGCATCGCTGTCGGCCGGGGACGAACAGGGATCGGGGCGAGCGGGAGACACCGCCGCGCCTGCGCCGGTGCGTCCCGCGCCCTTGCACGCCGCCCCCGTGACCGCCGCGCTGCTCCGGCCCTCCCATGCGGAGGACCAGGCCCCGCGACCAGCCGGGCCGCGTGCCACGCCCGAAGGCGGCGCGCTCGATCCGATCCTGCGGGGCGATCTGATCCATCGCCTGCTGGCCGGGCTGGCGGATCTTGAGCCGGCGCTGCGGCACGACGCGGCGCACCAGCTTCTGCGGCATGTCGCCTCTGCCTTGCCGGCCGAGGCCCACGACATCCTCGCGGCCGAGGCGCTGGGCGTGCTCGACCATGCGGGCCTCGCGGAGCTGTTCGGCGCGGGAAGCGTGGCGGAAGTGCCGATCGTCGGCCGCTGGTTGGCGGGCGACCGGCTGATGTCGGTCTCCGGCCGCATCGACCGGCTGGCGGTGCGTGCCGATCGCATCCTGCTGGCGGACTTCAAGACCGATTCGCTCCCGCCCCGCCGCACCGAGGATGTCGGCGGCGCCTATGTTTCCCAGCTCGCCATCTATGGCGAGGTGCTGCGGCGCGCCTTTCCGGGCCGGACGGTGGAGGCGATGGTGGTCTATACGCGCGGGCCGGTGATCCATGCCCTTGCACCCGAGCGGCTCGCGGCCGCGCTGGCGCGCAGCGCGGTTGCTTGACCCTTCGGCAGGGGTCACGAGGGCGCGACTTGCCTTGACGGGAGGGGGAGGGGCTACCTACGTTGCACTCACACCGGGATTCCCCCTTCGCCCCCTTTGAGGTGTGCCATGGCAGTCGAGAAAGTATCCGATCAGAGTTTCGAACAGGACGTCCTGAAGTCCGGCGCGCCCGTCATTGTGGATTTCTGGGCCGAATGGTGCGGCCCCTGCCGCATGGTTGGCCCGATCCTCGATGAAGTGTCCGGCGAGCTGGGCGACAAGCTGAAAATCGTGAAGCTCAACGTGGACGAGAATCCGGAAACGGCGTCCAAATACGGCATCATGTCCATTCCCACCCTCTTGCTGTTCAAGGATGGCAAGATCGCCTCCCGCCAGGTGGGCGCCGCCCCCAAGGCGAAGCTGGTGCAGTGGATCAACGGCGCGATCTGAGCGCAGCCGTTCTTCGTGAAAAAGGCGGGCTTGGCCCGCCTTTTTTGTTGGCCTTTTGTTGTCGACCCGAGCCCTTGGACGCGCCCTCAGGCCCGTCGGGACCATACAGGGGCGCGATCCACGCAAACAAGCGCGGGCGCCCAGACAGCAAAAAGAGCACATCTGTTTTCAGATGCGCCCTGCATTTGGTCGAGATGGCCGGTGGCCGTGCTACGCCGTTGAAGGGCGAACAGGCCTAAGCCTCTGCGAGAGTGCGGACCGGGACCGCGCGCCAGAGATCGCCTCGGCCGGGGGCGAAGGTGTTTAGCCGGTTGGCCTGCGCCTGTGCAGCGCTACCATCGCGGAACGGCCAGGCCTCATCGACGAAAAAGGCCGCGCCGGGGATGATGACCGGCGTGCCCTTGGTGGCATCCACCGTTTCCTCGCCATCGAAGAACAACCAGCTGGAGGGGGCCGCATCGGCCACGCGGGCGACGACGAAGTCCGTGTCGCGCACGGTTTCGCGGGCGTGAAAGCCGGCGCGCCGCAGCAAGGTCCGTTCGAGAAGAGGCAGGCTGAAATTCATCATGGTCTCACGCACCTGAGGCGAAACGCACTTTTCCGCCTCTTTACCCAGGATGAATGCCGGTGCCCCCCATCTTGTTCCCGCGCGGCTCAGGCCAGGGTTGCAGACCAGCCCCGCGCTCCACGCAGAAGCGTGGCGGTGCCCAGTTTCAATAGCTGACGGCGGCGAGATACAGCCCCGCGGCGGGCGCCATGGGGCCGCAGCGCCGGCGATCGCAGGCGGCGAGCGCGTCGGCGAGATCGGCGGCACTCCAGCGCCCCTCACCCACGCGCAGCAGCGATCCCACCATGGACCGCACCTGGTGGTGGAGGAACGAGCGGGCGGACGTGGTGACGCGGATTTCCGCGCCGATCCGCTCCACGTCGAGCTGGTCCAGGGTCTTCACCGGGGAGGCAGCCTGGCACTCGGCGGCGCGGAAGGTGGTGAAATCATGCTTGCCCAGCAGGCGCTGGGCGGCCACATGCATCGCCTGCGCGTCCAGCTTCTGGGGAATGCGCCACGCCCGGTCGCGCTCCAGCGCAAGGTCCGGCCGGCGGTTGACGATGCGATAGAGATAATGCCGCTTCGTGGCCGAGAAGCGCGCGTCGAAATCATCCGCCACCCGCTCGGCGGTGAGCACCGCCACCGGATGGGGCCGCAGATGGGCGGTGAGCGCATCGCGCACCACGTCGGTGCGCCAGTCGCGGGCAAGATCCATGTGCGCCACTTGCCCGGTCGCGTGCACGCCGGCGTCGGTACGCCCCGCGCCGGCCACATGGGTCCGCGTGCCGGTGAGCCGCTCCACCGCATCCATCAGCACGCCCTGGACCGTGGGAAGGTTCGCCTGCACTTGCCAGCCGGCGAAGGCGGTGCCGTCATATTCGATGGTGAGCTTGTACCGGGGCACGTTACGATCTGCTCGATTCCAGGAGGAAAATATGGCGCTAATTACCGCGTTCAATAGGCAGCAACGAGATCGCTATACGACTCACAAGCCGATCGAAGCGAACTATTTTGTGCTGGGCGATGGGGAAGCGAGACTGATCCAGATCGACACGCTGGGTACATCTGACCGAGAGTTTCCGGGAAAATTGAGCCAGACGATTCAATTAAATAGAGACGCCGCAGAAGCCCTCTATTCCATTTTAGCCAGAGAGTTCGGATTCAAGTAAGTCGCGTGCCGGGGGGCAGTGGATTGCCGCGCAGGAACGTGTCCGCGCCCATGGGCTGCTTGCCGGCCTTCTGCAATTGCACCAGCCGCACCGCCCCGTCGCCGCAGGCGATGGCGAGGCCATCGTCCAGCACGGTGCCCGGCGCGCCTATGCCTTCGGCAAGGGTGGCGCGCAGCACCTTCACACGTGCCTCGTCCGCGCCCAAGGGGAACCAGGCGCCGGGGAAGGGGGAGAGGCCGCGAATCTGGTTGTGCACCTCGCGGGCGGGCCGGCTCCAGTCGATGCGGGCTTCGCTCTTGGCGATCTTGGCGGCGTAGAGCACACCGTCCTCGCCCTGGGGGGTGAAATGCAGCCCGCCGCGCTCCAGGGCCGCCAGCGCCCGGCCCATGAGGTCGGCGCCGAGCACCATCAGCGCGTCGTGCAATTCGCCCGCCGTCATGTCCGGCCCGATGGCGACACGCTCCAGCAGGCCGACCGGGCCGGTATCGAGCCCGGCTTCCATTTTCATCACGGCGATGCCGGTTTGCGCGTCTCCGGCCATCACCGCACGCTGGATCGGCGCCGCTCCGCGCCAGCGGGGCAGCAGAGAGGCGTGCAGGTTCAGGCAGCCGAGTTCGGGCGCATCCAGGATCGGCTGGGGCAGGATGAGCCCATAGGCGACCACCACCGCCACGTCGGCGTTGAAGGCACGCATCTGCTCGGCGGCTTCCTCGGTGCGCAGGGTCTTGGGGGTGAAGACCGGCAGGCCGAACTTCTCCGCCACCGCTTGGACCGGCGAGGGCGTGAGGTCGAGCCCCCGCCGGCCGGCGGGGGCGGGCGCGCGGGTGTAGACGGCGACCACGTCATGGCCGCGCGCGACGATCTCGGAGAGGGTCGGCACCGCGAAGTCCGGCGTGCCCATGAACACGATGCGCATCACACTGGTCTCCGCCGCCGCCCCGCGCCGGGCGCTGCGGCAAGCTGTGGTTGGGGCCGCGCGCGAGTGGCCGCGCGGCGTCGCGTTTTAGGGCAAGGGGTGGGGGCGCGGCAATGCGGAACGCGCGGACGCTCGGCTCCGGCCGCTCAGCCCTCCGCCTCCCGGCGGGCGGCCTTGGCGAACTTCTTGGTCACACGGTCGCGCTTGAGCTTGGACAGATGGTCGATGAACAGCACGCCGTTGAGATGGTCGATCTCGTGCTGGATGCAGGTCGCGAACAGGCCGTCCGCCTCGGTCTCCACGGTCGCGCCCTCCAGGGTCTGGAACCGCACCGTCACCCGCGCCGGCCGCTCGACCTCCTCATAATATTCCGGGATTGAGAGGCAGCCTTCGCTGTAAACCGAAAGTTCGTCTGAAAAGGCGATAATTTCCGGGTTGATCAGGGCGAGAGGCTTCTTCTCCTCCCCTTCGCGCGTGGCGTCTATGGTCACGACGCGCCGCATCACGCCCACCTGCACCGCCGCGAGCCCGATGCCGGGCGCGTCGTACATGGTCTCGAACATGTCGGCGACCAGCTTCTTCACCTCGTGGTCGATCTTGGCGACCGGTTCAGAGATGAGCCGCAGCTTGGGTTCCGGGATGATGAGGATCGGGCGTATGGACATGAAACGCAGATAGGCGAAGGTCCGCGCGGCGTCAACATGTTCGCGCTTTGTTCGGTGCAAGAATCGGGTTATGGAAGCTGATGAGCGAAGTGCTGTTTTTCCTCGCAGGTCAAGCCATAACCGCTGGCGCCGCGCTCGCAGCAAGTGCGGCGGGCGTTTTCGTCTTGCTGTTGCTCATGCTTTTCGCCTCCCGGCGCACCGCCCGCCAGCGGACCGAGGAAGCGGACGAGGCCGCCGCGCGGGCCCTGGAGATGGAAGCGCGGCTGCGCGATCTCGCCCGCATCCAGGCGGAAACCTCCGGCCGGGTCCAGAGCATGGCGGAAGTGCTCGCCCAACGCCAAAGCGAACTGGCCCGTGCGGTTTCCGAGCGGCTCGATTCCACCTCCCATCGCCTCGGTGAAAGCTTCAACACCTCCGCCCGCGCCACCCATGAAAGCCTCACGAAGCTCGCCGAGCGGCTGGTGATGGTGGAGAAGGCGGAAAAAAGCCTGACCGACCTGTCGTCCCAGGTCATTTCCCTGCGCGAGACGCTCTCCAACAAGCAGGCGCGCGGCGCCTTCGGGCAGGCGCGGATGGAGGCGATCGTCGCCGACGGCCTGCCCCGGGGCAGCTTCGCCTTCCAGCACACGCTGTCCAACGGCCGGCGGCCCGATTGCGCGATCTTCCTGCCGGGGGATTCCCGTCCGTTGCTGGTGGATTCCAAATTTCCCCTGGAGGCGGTCACCGCCTTCCGCGAGGCGCCGACCCCCGAGCGGCGCAAGCATGCCGCCGCGCGCCTGACCCAAGACATGATGAAGCACATCAATGACGTGGCCGAACGCTATCTGGTGCCGGGGGAGACGCAGGACATCGCGCTGATCTTCGTGCCGTCCGAATCTGTCTATGCCGAGATCAACGAGAGTTTCGACGATATCGTCCAGCGCGCCTTCCGCGTGCGGGTGGTGCTGGTCTCGCCCTCGCTGCTGATGCTGGCGATCCAGCTGGTTCAGGCGATCTCCAAGGACGCGCGGATGCGTGAGCAGGCGGACCACATCCGCGCCGAGGTTGGCGCCCTGGTGGCCGACGTGGGGCGGTTGCGCGAGCGGGTGGGCGAGCTGTCGCGCCATTTCGGCCAGGTCGGCGAGGATGTCTCGAAAGTGCTGATTTCCGCCGACAAGATCGCCAAGCGCGGCAGCCGGCTCGAGCAGTTGGAATTCGAGGCGCCGCCCGCGCCGGTGGCCGCGATCCCGGCCAAAAATGGTGGGGACGGCACCGGCCTCGGCGCCGCCGCGGGCCCGGCGGCAAGCCCAGCGCCGGCCCAGTCCTCCCTGCACTTGGGTCTGCACGGCGCGGCGGAATGAGGGCACGCGGGCGGGTGTGGGTGGCCAAGATTGCACCTTGCGTCGCCGTGCCGCGCAGGTAGCTTCATCGGAGCGTTACGAATCGAGGCGGAAGTCTGGGCGACCAGAACCGCGGAGTGCAAAGGAAAAAATGCCCGAATTACCCGAGGTGGAGACCGTCCGCCGCGGTCTTATGCCGGTGTTGCAAGGGGCCGTTATCGAATCCGTGGAAGCGCGCCGGCCGGACCTGCGCTGGCCCTTGCCGGAGAGCTTCGCCGAGCGCCTCGCCGGTCGCCGCGTGGAGGCGGTCGGGCGGCGGGCGAAATATCTCCTCGCGGATCTCGACGGCGGCGAGGTGCTGGTGGTGCATCTCGGCATGTCGGGTTCGATCCGGATCGAGGGCGGTTCGAACGTGCGCCGCCCCGGCGGCTTCCATTATCCGCGTGGCGAAGCGGTGCCGCATGATCACGTGGTGCTCCACCTCTCCAGTGGCGTGACCGTGACCTTCAATGATCCCCGCCGCTTCGGCGCCATGCTGCTCGTGCCGTATGACCGGCTGGAAAGCCACCCGCTGCTGCGCAACCTCGGCCCGGAGCCGCTCGGCAACTTCTTCCACGCCACCCATCTGGCGCGCGTGTGCGCGGGCCGCCGGGCCAATCTGAAGGCGACGCTGCTGGACCAGAAGGTCGTGTCGGGGCTCGGCAACATCTATGTCTGCGAGGCGCTGCACCGCGCCCGCCTCTCGCCGCGCCGCCTCGCCGCGACGCTCGCGACCAAGGCCGGCGGCCCGACCGTGCGGGGCGAGCGCCTGGTGACGGCGATCCGCGACGTCTTGCGCGAGGCCATTCAGGCCGGCGGATCGAGCCTGCGCGACCATCGGCAGGTGAACGGCGAGCTGGGCTATTTCCAGCATGCGTTCCGCGTCTATGACCGGGAGGGCCAGCCGTGCCCGACGCGCCATTGCAAGGGCACGGTGCAGCGCATGGTGCAGGGCGCCCGCTCCACCTTCTTCTGCGCCTCCTGCCAGCGCTGAGTGTCCGCGCCCGCCTTGTGCCCTGGCCGAATCCGCCAGGCGGGCGGGCCGTTCCGGGCATTGGGCGCCTCGCGGCGGAGTGCTACAGCAAAGGCGCCGCGTGCGCTTCAAGCTCGCGCGCGAGGGAGGATGAAGAATGGCGTATGAGACCATCCTGGTGGAAACCCACGGCCGTGTCGGCCTGATCCGCCTGAACCGGCCGCAGGCCCTGAACGCGCTCAATGCGCAGATCATCCGCGAGCTGAACGAGGCCGTGGATATCTTCGAGGCGGACCGCGAAATCGGCTGCATGGTCCTCACCGGATCGGAGCGCGCGTTCGCCGCGGGCGCCGACATCAAGGAGATGAAGGACTTCACCTATCCCGCCACCTATCTGGATGATTTCATCACCTCCTGGGAGCGCCTCTCGCGCGCCCGCAAGCCGGTGATCGCGGCGGTGGCCGGCTTCGCGCTCGGCGGGGGATGCGAACTCGCCATGAGCTGCGATTTCATCCTGGCGGCGGATACGGCCAAGTTCGGCCAGCCGGAGATCAAGCTCGGCGTGATGCCGGGTGCCGGCGGCACGCAGCGCCTCACGCGTTTCGTGGGCAAGGCCAAGGCCATGGAAATGTGCCTGACCGGGCGCATGATGGGGGCTGAGGAAGCCGAGCGCGCGGGCCTCGTCTCGCGCATCGTGCCGGCGGCGGATCTGGTGGACGAGGCGCTGAAGGTGGCCGCGACGATCGCCGCCATGTCGCTGCCGGTGGCCATGATGACCAAGGAAAGCGTCAACCGCTCCTATGAGACCACGCTTTCGGAAGGCATCCGCTTCGAGCGCCGGGTGTTCCATGCCCAGTTCGCTTTGGCGGACCAGAAGGAAGGCATGGCGGCTTTTTCCGAGAAGCGCGCGCCCAATTTCACCAACAGCTGAAGACGCACCGCGCCGGACGGGGCTCACGTCCCGTTCGGCCCGGCGGCATCGGGGAGGCGAGAGCGTCGCGGACCGGGCCGGACGGTGCGGCCGATTTGATCAGAGTGGCCGCCGCATGGCACCGGAACCGGAGCTGGTGCGCGACCCGCGGGCGGGCTGGAAAAGTTATCCACCGGCAGAACGCTGACCCGGCAATCTTTCTTGAAAAGGCGGCTTGGAAGGCGTTGACAAGGCAGGACCTCCCCCCTTATGTCTCGCCTCCTCTCGACGGCCAAGGCCTTCGAGCCCAGGTGGCGGAATTGGTAGACGCGCTGGCTTCAGGTGCCAGTGGCTTAACGGTCGTGGAGGTTCGAGTCCTCTCCTGGGCACCACCCAGTTTTAAAGATAAGCCGCCTCCGGGCGGCTTTTTTTACGCCCTTGGCGCGGCGTGTTTTCCGAATGCGGCGGCGGGTGGGCGATGAGCCGGCGGGGCGAGATCGTCCAGTCCCGCCCACAGCGCCACCATCGCAGCCGACAGCCCGAGGTCGTGACCCGAAAGCCGCACGCGCCGGCCTGCCACGCGCCGGTTCATCAGCCGTCGCGGCGTGCGAAATCCATGCGCGAAATTCATCTTCGAAATTCATGCGCGGAAATTCACCCGAAGGGGCGGCGTCATCGCGCAAAAGTCTCGCGAGGAGCCTCTTTAAACCGCGTTTCGTCTACGCTAACCTATTGTTTCACGTGAAACATTTTCCCTCTGCGGGAGCGCGGGCGGCATTCGTAAATGCGGCAGAGAAGGTCATCGCCCCTCCAAGGGAGCGGCGATGATCCTGCTTCAAAGCCCCATCTGAGCCTTACGTGCGGCCACCCAGCGGCCGATCATCCGGTCCGCCAAGATCCCGAGGAAGGCGATGGCGAGACCCGCCGAGAGGCCCTTGCCGGGATCCGCCTGGGAAATCGCCACCTGGATCTGCTTGCCGAGATCGTTTGTGCCGACGAAGGAGGAGACCACCAGCATGCTCAGGGCCATCATGATCACCTGGTTCACCCCCAGCATGATTTCCGGCATGGCATAGGGCAGTTCCACCTTCAGCAGGCGCTGCATGGGTGTGCAGCCGGCCATGGTGCCCGCTTCGGTCAGGCTGGGCGGCACGCGGCGCAGGCCGTGGTCGGTGAAGCGGATGGCCGGCACCAGCGAATAAAGCACGATCGCCACCATGGCCGAGACGTCGCCGATGCGGAACAGCATCACCACCGGCAGCAGATAGACGAAGGCCGGCATGGTCTGCAGCGTGTCGCACAAGGTGCCGAGGAATTTGTGCAGCCGGTCCGAGCGGCTGCCGAGCACCCCGAGCGGCACACCGATGAGAATGGCGAGGATTGCCGAGATGCCGCACAGATAGATCGTCGTCATCCCGCGCTCCCAGAGCCCGGCGACGGGAATGAAGGCGATGAGAGCCATCATGCCGAGGGCGAAGCGCCATCCCCCGAGCCGCCAGGCGCCGGCGCCCACCACGGCGATCAACGCGGGCCAGGGCATGCCGATGAGGGCCTTCTTCACCGGCAGCAGCAGGTTCAGCAGGATGAAGGTGCGGAACGCCTCGGCGGTGGTGAACAGATGGGTGTTCACGAAACTCACCACTTCCGACCACATGCTGCCTGTGGAGACGCGCCAATCGCGCGGCAGGACCTCAAGCTCTTGTATGGCGAACGACAACAGCGTGAAGCCGAGCAGGACGGCGAGCCCGGCCCAGACATAGCGCCGCCGGACCACAGCTGCGTGTCCGTGCACCGGCCGCAGTTCCACGACGGCACGGCTCATGCGGTCGAGCACGATGGCGAGCGCCACCACCGCCATGCCGGCTTCCAGGCCCTTGCCGAGGCCGTTCGGCTGGCGCAGCGCGTTGAGCACGTCGAACCCGAGACCGCCGGCGCCCACCATGGCGGCGATGATGATCATGTTGAGGGTCAGCATGATCACCTGGTTGACACCGATCAGCAGGTCGTCGCGCGCCGAGGGGACGAGCACCTTCCACAGCGCCTGGCGGGTGGTGCAGCCGGTCATGCGGCCGAGTTCGTCCAGTTCGGGCGGCACGGCCTTCAGCGCCATCATGGTCACGCGCACCATGGGCGGCATGGCATAGAGGATGGTGGCCATGAGGCCCGACACCGGACCGACGCCGACCAGGAAGATCAGTGGCACCAGATAGGCGAAGGTGGGCACCGTCTGCATGAAATCCAGGGTCGCCACCACCGCCGGCTGAAGGCGCGGCGTGCGGAATGCCCAGATGCCGAGCATGAGCCCGGAGAACACTCCGAACGCCACCGCCAGCACCACCTGGGAGAGCGTGACCATGGCGCTGTCCCATTGCCCGAACAAAGCGATATAGCCGAAGCCGAGCGCGCCCAGCGCGGCAAGCCGCGCGCCACCCAGCATGTAGCCCCAGATGCCCATGGCGCAGACGATGCCGGCCCAGGACAGGCGGGGAATGTGGAACCCATCTTCGCCAAAGGTGAAGCCGGTGGAGAAGATCGCCTTCGGAATCTCCAGCGCCCCGGCAAAGAGGGAGGAGACGAAGCGCGTCATGTCCTTGAAGGTGAACAGGCCGAAGCTGAGGTCCCGCACCAGCCAGAACAGGAAGGCGCGCAGCCAGTCGGACACCGGCACCACCCAGGCGGTGGGATAGCTCAGTGCCCAGCGAAAGCTGTCCGGCGCGGCAAGGGGGGCCACCAGCAGAACCGCCACCGCGATGGCGATCAGCCAGCCGACGGAAAAACGCACCCCCCGCCGGACGGGGGCGACGGCGATATCGCTCATGCCCGCGCCCCGCTGACCAGAACCTCGATCACGTCGGCGCGCTGAAGCTTGCCGACCAGCGCTCCGCTATCGTCGAGAACCGCGAGCGGCGCTGTGCTGTCGACGGACATCGCAGCGATCTCCGCGATCCGCGCATTGGCGCTTACGGCCGGGCCGAGATGCTCGTTCGCCGATGTCGGCACGGCGACGCTGCCGACCCGCAAGACCTTGGCCCGCGAGACATGCTTGGTGAAGGCGGACACATATTCCGACGCGGGAGAGACCACGAGCTGCTCGGGCGTGCCCACCTGGATCACCGCGCCGTCCTTCATGATGGCGACCCGGTCGCCGAGGCGGATCGCCTCGTCGAAATCGTGGGTGATGAAGACGATGGTCTTCGACAACAGGCGCTGAAGGCGCAGGAATTCGTTCTGCATCTCGTGGCGGATCAAAGGGTCGAGCGCGGAGAACGGCTCGTCGAGAAACCACAGGTCCGGCTCCACGGCGAGGCTGCGGGCGATGCCCACGCGCTGCTGCTGGCCGCCGGAAAGCTCGCGCGGGTAATGGCCGGATTTGTCCCCGAGGCCGACCAGCTCGATCACCTTGAGCGCGCGCGCCTCGCGCTCGGCCTTGCCCATGCCCTGAACTTCGAGCGGGAAGGCGACATTGCCCAGCACGGTGCGGTGCGGCAGCAAAGCGAAATTCTGGAACACCATGCCCATCTTGTGCCGGCGCAGCTGGATCAGCTCCTCGCCGGTCATGCGCAGCAAGCTCTTGTGCTCGAAGAAGACCCCGCCGGCCGTGGGCTCCACGAGGCGCGACATGCAGCGCACGAGCGTGGATTTGCCCGAGCCGGACAGGCCCATGATAATGAAGATCTCGCCGCGTCCGACTTCCAGCGTCACGTCGCGCACGGCGGCAAACAGCTTGGCCTGACGAATTTCCTCGGGGCTCGGTGTCTCGTTCGCCTGCATGAAGGCCGCGGCGCCGTCGCCATAGACTTTCCAGAGGTTGCGGCAGGTGAGCGCCACCGGGCGCTCGGCGGTGGCCAGGGTCTTTGCTGCGGGGGGCGGCGCGACGGTGGCGGCCTGGGAGGCTGCGGCCATAAGCTCTCATTCCAAGATCAAAAGGGGAAAAGACGCCGGCCCCGCAGGGCCGGCGGTTCACTGTGCTCGGATGAGGGCGCTCAATATTGGCCCTTATGATCGGTCATCCACTTGGCGACCACATCGTCGATGGACTTGCCGTCCACATCCACCGCCTTGACCATCAGGTTCAGCTCGGGGCCGTCGACCTTGAAGTCCTTGAGTGCCTTATAGGCGTCGGGCCACTTGGTCTTGGCCTTGGCGGAGATGTATTTGTAGATCTCGCCATGCGGCTTGCCGCAGTCGAAGGCGAGATCGGGGTTCACGCCCCATTTCGGGTCGGTGTAGCAAGCGTCGGTATATTCGGGGAATTGCACCCATTCGCCTTCGAACACCGAGGGCACCCAATGGGGCGAATACACCCACAGGATGATCGGTGCCTTGCGCTCATAGGCCGACTTCAGCTCGGCGAACATGGCGGCCTCGGTGCCGGCATCCACGGCGACGAACGGAAGCTTCAGGGCCTTGATGCGCTCCGGATCATGCCCGCCCCAGGTGGCTTCCATGCCGAGATAGCGGCCCTTGGGGGCGGTCTCGGGCACGGCGAAGGCTTCGCCGCACTTCAGCAGCGCGTGCCAATCCGGCAGGCCGGGGCACTTCTCCTTCATGTACATGGGATACCACCATTCCTCCTTGGCCTTGGGGCCGAGGGGGCCGAGATTCTCGGTCTTGCCGGTGGCGTCGGAGGCCTTCATGGCGTCGCCCGCGGTGGTGGCCCACAGCTCGGACATGAAGGTGATGTCGCCATTTTCCATGGCGGTGAGGCCGGTGAGATAGTCGATTGTGACGTATTCCACCTTGTCGCCCTTGGACTTCACGATCTCACCCGCGATGTGGGAGGTGATCGCCTGGCCAGTCCAGTCGTGCAGGGCGATGATGATCGGGTCCTTGGAATCGGCCGCATAGGCCGCAGGCGCCCCTGCGAAGGCGGACATCAGTCCGCCTGCGACGACCGCAGCTTTCACATATTTACCCAGCATCTGCTTTCCCCTTGGTTCAGATCGTCGGATGCCACGCGAGCAATCGCGGCTCACGGTCGTGGAGGCTCGCCGACAGGGTCCCATGCAATGCCTGGGCCGTTGTGTGGGGGAGGCGGGCGACAGGCTCTGGCGCCCTGCTGATCCCCGGTTCGAGCCGTCTGAAGGGGATTGTTCGCGCTCGATACGAGGCGAGCCATATCCCTAAAGGGGTATGCCGCCCCCTCTTTGGGCGAAGATTTTTTTCTTCCCACGCAAAAAGGCCCCGTTCTTGCAAGGCTGAAAGGGCCAGGCGAACGGAGGGCAGAACGTGTTCACTCCCGAAAAGACGGCGCGTTTGATCGAGAATATCGGCGAAGAGAGCCTCATCCATGTTCTGGATGAAATGCTGAGCGAGATCGTCAGCTTTGATTTTTCAACGATATTCGCCTATCCATTTGGGCGGCGCCCGCTATTTCTGCACGACGGCTACCAGCATTATGCCTCCGCGCAGGCGCTTGATGCCTATCTGGGCGGCACGTATTTGCTTGACCCCTTCTATACCGCGTGCGCCAACAGCCACACGTCCGGCCTCTGGCGCATGGCAGAACTGGCACCGGATGATTTTTTTTCATCCGATTTCTTCAATTCGGCCGAGGTGCATCCCTGCGTGTCCATGGAACCGGGCGCGCTGGTAGAGGAGATCGGCTTCATCGTGCCGCTGCGGGGCGGCAGCTCGGCGGTCTATTCGCTCATGCGCATGCGCGGGCATGCGGCATTCTCCGATGCCGAGATGGAGATGCTGCGTGCCACGGAGCCTGTGGTCCGGCAGACTCTGCGCAGCCATTTCCGTTCGCTGGAAGATTTTCCGGTGCCGCGGCAGACCCTTATGGAAGCTGCGTTCGAGCGTTTTTGCGAAAGCAGCCTCACCCATCAGCAACGACGCATCGTGCAGCTTATCCTGCGCGGCCATTCCAGCACCTCGATCGCGGAGATCCTGGAATTGTCCGAGGGCACGGTGAAGATCCACCGCAAGAACATCTATCGGCGGCTGAACATTTCCAGCCAGACCGAATTGTTCAACCTGTTCATCCAGGACATGAACCGCCGCCCGGCGATGCTTCCCCGCGCGGCGGCAGCCCGGCCCTGAGGCCGGGCGCGCGTTCGCTCAGGCGAACAGCAAGCCGAGGTGATCATTGAGGAACATGCCGTCCGGGTCGAGCTTGCGGCGCAGGTCGCGGAAGGCGTTCGCCTTGGGATAGAGCGCGTCCACATCTTCCCGGTTCAGGAAATGCAGTTTGCCCCAATGGGGACGCGAGGCGTATTGGCGCAAAATGGAATCCACTTCCCGCAGATAGGGCCAATAGGCGATCCCCGGGCCGCCCGAAACGGATACGGTCACGCTGTCCTGCTCATAAAATGGGCTGATCCAGCCTTTATCACTGGCAGTAAAACGGTATTCCAGAGGATAAATGCAATCGAGGTGCTTGGCCCGCATCAGCGCGCGCACCTCGCACAGGGCGTCCTTTCCCTTTTCCAACGGGACCGCATATTCCAGCTCGTGGAAATTCGGCACATATTCGATCGGGTAGATTTCCGAGGAATAGGCGATGCGCTCAAATTCGCCTTCGGCGGTCTCGGGCGGTTCGTCGGTAATGTCCATCACCTTCATCTCGCACACGTCTGAGAGCTTCGACGTCGTGGAAACGGGCGCGGTGTCGGGCAGGCAATAGAGGTGCCGGCTCTCCGGCGTCGGGCACCAGAAGAAGCCGAAATGGCGATGCTCCGCCGCCAAGGCATCGTGGTTTGCGAGGCAGGTCTCGAAATCGTCGCGCCACAGCCGCTCGCGCAGATTATAGGCGTCCATCACCTGCAGCGTGACTTCCGAGACGATGCCCAGCAGTCCGATGGAAACCCGCATCGCATTGAGCAGGTCGGGATCCTCATCGGTCACTTCCAGGATCTCGCCGGACGGCTGCACCAGCCGCATGCCCACCACCTGGGAGGCGAGATTGCCGAGCGTGATGCCGGTGCCGTGGGTGCCGGTGGAGAGCGCGCCGGCAAAGGCCTGGGTGTCGATGTCGCCCTGGTTGGTGAGCGAAAGACCCAGCGCCTTCAGCGCCCGGCCGGCGTCGCCGATCCGGGTTCCGGCGGCGAGCGAGACGCGCTTGCGCGCCATGTCCACCTTGCGGATGCCGCTGAGCTTTTCCAGCGACAGGCGCAATCCCGGCGTCGCCACCACGGGGGTGAAGGAATGGCCCGAGCCCGCCACGCGCACCTTCAGCCCGCGCCGTCCCGCTTCAGCCACCAGCGCGCACAATTCCTCTTCGCTCTCCGGCACCGCCGCGTGCTGGGAAATGAAGGACTGGTTGCCGACCCAATTGTTCCAGTGGCCGCCTGCTCCGAGTTCCATGATGTCGTCCCTTAGGCTTCGCCCGTCACATGGCGGTGAAGCAATTATCGACAAAAAGATGCGTCCCGCTCACGAAGCTCGCATCCTCGCTCAAGAGGAACAAGGCGGCTTTCGCCACCTCGTCCGGCCGGCACAGGCGGCCTTGCTGGGCGGCGAGGGCGGCGTCGGAAACGTCGATGCCATAGCGCGTCAGCTCTTCCACCTCGCGGATGCCGTGGGGCGTGCGGATGAAGCCGGGGCATACGGCGTTGCAGCGGATGTTGCGCTCGCGGAATTCCACCGCGATGGCGCGGGCGAACATGTGGCAGGCGCCCTTGGTGGTGTCGTAGAGCACTTCCATGGGCGTGCCCGCCACCGCCGAAATGGAGGAGGTGCACACGATGGCGCCGCCGCCGGCGGCGATCATCCCCGGCAGCACCGCCTTGGTCATGAGGAACATGCTGCGCACGTTGATGCCCATCAGGCGGTCCCATTCCTCTTCCGTCGTGTCGAGGAAGGGCTTCACCACCAGTGTGCCGGCGTGATTGAAGAGCGCCGTCACCGCGCCGAAGGCGGCCTCCACCTGAGCGACTGCCGCATTCACCGCTGCGCTGTCGGAAACGTCCGCGGCGGCGAACATGGCCTGTCCGCCGGCGTCATTGATCTCCTGCGCCAGTGCCGCGCCCGCGCTGCCCGGCAGATCGACGATGGCGACCTTCGCGCCTTCCTGAGCGAACAGTTCAGAGGCCGCGCGCCCGCATCCCCCGGCGCCCCCGCTCACCAGTGCGACGCGCCCTTCGAGCCGCCCGCTCATTGCAACGCGCGCCATGCCGGCGCCCGGCCGGTGGCCTCCGATGCTGTCGCGGTTTCGCGCGCCTGGCGCCTGTGCCCGTCTCCCATGCGCTTGCCTCCTTGTCCTGCGTCTTCACCCGTCGCTGATCGTGCCCACATTGTTCGAGCATGGGGCGGGGGTGCCCATATCCCCAAAGGGATAGAGGCGGCCGGAAACGATTCCGCGCCACGGGGAATCTGCTATAGCCGACAGCGAACCCGCGTGGATCGTGGGGAATGGCCGCTTCGGCCGCGGCATCGCACACCGGACGCCCGCCTTGACGATCTATCTTCCCATCGCCGAACTGCCTGTCGCCATTTTCGCGATCTTCGCGATGGGGCTGGCGGTCGGCTTCATTTCCGGGATGTTCGGTGTCGGCGGCGGCTTTCTCATGACCCCGCTGCTGATCTTCACCGGCGTGCCGGCGGCGGTGGCGGTGGCGAGCGTGTCGGCCCATATGGCGGCTTCCTCGTTTTCCGGCGCGCTGTCCTATCTGCGCAAGGGGTTGATCGACCTGCCCCTGTCCGGCGTGCTGCTGCTCGGCGGCCTGGTCGGCACCGGCGCTGGCGTCGCGACCTTCACGCTGCTGCGCGCCTATGGCCAGGTCGATCTCGTGATCGGCCTGTCCTACATGACCTTGCTCGGCAGCGTCGGCACCTTGATGCTGGTGGAGAGCGTGCGCGCGATCCTGCGCGCGCGGCGTGGGCAGGGCGTCAGCATCCGCCGTCCTGGCACCCACGGCTGGTTGCTGCGCCTGCCCCTGAAGGTGCGCTTCCGCCGTTCGCGCATCTATGTGTCGGCGATTCCCGTGGTGGTGATCGGCTTCGGCATCGGCTTCCTCGGGGCGCTGCTGGGCGTGGGCGGCGGGTTCTTGCTGGTGCCCGCGCTGATCTATCTGCTGCGCGTGCCGACCCAGACCGCGGTCGGCACCTCGCTGGTGCTCACGCTCGTCACCATGACCGCCGCGACCATTCTCCAGGCGGTGGCCAATGGCACCGTGGACGCGGTGCTGGCCCTGATCCTGATGGTGGGCGGCACCATGGGTGCCCAGTTTGGCGCGCGCGCCGGACAATCCCTCAAGGCGGAGCATCTGCGCCTGCTGCTCGGCCTGCTGGTGCTTGCCGTGGGGCTGCGCATGGGCGTGGATCTCGCCCGCCCGCCCGCGGACCCGTTCGCCGTCACCGCAAAGGGGAGGGGGAATTGATCCGCCTCCTGCTCGCTTGGGGTCTGCTCATGCTGGCCTGCGCAGGCGCGCGGGCGGAGCGCCTGATCCTGTCGGTGTCCGAGCCCCATGTGCTCATCAATTCCAATTTCACCGGCGCCGATCTGGTGCTGTTCGGCGTGGTGGAGGATGTGCCCCGGGCGGATGCCCCGCCGCGCTATGATTTCGCGGTGACCGTGCGCGGGCCAGAAGAAACCTTCGTCACCTGGCGCAAGTCGCGCGTGCTCGGGCTCTATGTGAACACCGACAGCCGCACGTTCGTGGATTGTCCCGCCGTGCTGGCGGTGGCCACGAACCGGCCGGCGGAGGAGATCGCGCCGCCCCAGGTGCTGCGCCGCGAGCAGATCGGGCTGAAGCGCAACATCTTCGTCCAACGGGTCGGGCCGGACTTTGCCGATGTGGTGCCGGACGACCCCTTCCGCCTGGCGTTCCTGCGCATCAAGATCGACGAGGGCCTATATGGCGAGGCGCCGAACGGGGTGAACCTGCTCTCCGCCACGGCTTTCCGCACCGCCTTCCGCATCCCCGCGCGCGCGCCGGTCGGAACCTATGAAGTCACTGTGAAGCTGTTTGCCGACGGACAGTTGCTCCAGACCGCCGCGACCTCGGTGGTGGTCGAGAAGGGCGGCTTCGAGCAGCAGCTGGCCCGGTTTGCCGAGAACCACGCCTTATTCTACGGCCTTGCGGTTGCGATCGGCGCGTTGATGGTGGGTCTGGTCGCCAACTTGTTGTTCAGGCGCGACTGAACGTCCGCCCCGGCCGCAAGAAGGTTGGCGCGCGCCTTCGAGATGCGCTAGGCAATCCTTGCGTTTCAATGCAGGGCGGCGGCGTTTCGCGCGCATGGGGGGATACATGGCCTCGGGTGATGTTTCTGTTTCCATCGAGGGCGGCGTCGCGCGGCTGACTTTGTCGAACCCTGAACGGCGCAATGCCATCTCCAGCGGCATGTGGCGTGCGCTCGCGGCGTTTGCATCCGACACCGCCAAGCGCACCGACATCCGCGTCGCTATCATTCGCGGGGAGGGGACCCTCGCCTTTTCCGGCGGTGCCGATATCTCAGATTTCGATGCGGCCCGCTCGGACAGCTCGGGTGCGCAGACCTATGACGAACTGGTGGAAGGCGCCTGCGCGGCCATCGAGGCGGTGGCGTTCCCGACCATCGCCCTGGTCCATGGCGCCTGCGTGGGCGCGGGGGCGGCGCTTGCTGCGAGCTGCGATCTGCGGGTCGTGGCGGAAGAGGCGTTCTTCGCCATTCCCGCCGCCCGGCTCGGCCTTGGATATGATCCGCGCGGCGTCGCGCGCTTCGTGCGGGTGTTCGGAAGCCAGGGCGCGCGCCAGCTGTTTTTCGGTGCCGAGCGCCTGAAGGCCGTCCGGGCCTATGAGACCGGTGCGGTAGACCAGATCGCCCCCGCCGCCGATGTGGACGCGCTGGCCGAGAAAGTGGCGTCGCGCATCGGAGAAAATGCGCCGCTGACGCTGCGCGCCGCGAAAGCCTCGATCCGCGCGGCGGAAGGGGCTGGCCACGCCGTCGCGGCAGAAGCGCGCCGCCTGACCACGCTCGCCAATGCCAGCGCCGATTACCGCGAGGGCCGCCTTGCCTTCGCCGAAAAACGCATGCCCCGTTTCAGCGGCAATTGAGCGCCGCTGGCGTGCCTTTTCGCACTTGGAAAAGGCACGCCAGGGCGTTGCATTTGCCCCGCTTTAGCGGATATGGTCCGCGCCCATCGCGATGGGGCGTCGCCAAGTGGTAAGGCAGGGGATTTTGATTCCCCCATTCCCAGGTTCGAATCCTGGCGCCCCAGCCAGCGCACGGTGCTCTTCAACCCACGGGCCTCAGAGCTGCATACTCGGCGGCTCGTCATGGGCAAAGAGTTCTGCAGCACTGCATAGTTCAAGCTCGCTGCGAAATCGTGAAAAATACGCTTGGGTTCGCGCGTCTGGCGTGTGAAATGGGCGCGTGCGCGTTTATGTTGCGCCCATATGGGGTGTCTAAGGTGTTTTTGTGCACGTCTCGAAGAAACCGCAGCGCGCCGTATTTTAATAAAACAGTTATACAGGTATAACTTTCTTGTTACAAAGCTGACGTAGGGTTTTTGACGGTAGTATATGGTAGATACATAGCGCTTGATATTGAGTGTCCGTATAGACGGATTTATATCTTGGGTATAGGAATCGATTAAGCCGGTACACGGTATTTTTAGGTAGGGATCACGCCGTGAAAGAATTGGTCGCGAAGCTTCGTGTTCGGGATGAGGATTTTTTGGTCGCTAGCACGATCGAACGCTGCCCGAAAACAATGATGCTGCGCGAGTTGGTTCAGAATGCGCTGGAAGCGGCGACGCTGGCGCCGATCGGGACTCGGCGTATCGAGATAACGGCGCGTGCGGTAGAGGGTGCGCGAAAGCTGCGCATTTGGAACACGGGTCCGGGCATGAATGCGGAAGAACTCTTCCGCATGTGCGATATCTCCTCATCCATTGGCAAAGTCCAACAATTGGACGGTAACTTCGGCATGGGCGCGAAGGTTGCTTCCCTGCCGTCCAATCATCTCGGCTTGCGCTATCGCTCTTGCCATCAAGGCAAGGTCAGCGAAGTCATCATCGGCAAGCGCGATGGAGTGTTTGGACGTATTCTGCGGGAGGATCCGGCAACGGGCGCACCCGCGACCGTTCTCGACGTTACCGCCCAAGCGAAGGCCGAGGGCGATGAAACGAGCTTCGATTGGACGGAAGTCATCCTGCTCGGCAATCGAGCGGAGCAAGATACGGTCGTCGACCCATATGACGGCAATCCTCGGGTCTCGAAGATGTGGGTTCTTCAGGGCTTGCATCAGCGCTTCTTCCGCGTGCCCGATGACGTCCAGTTCCTGCTCGGCACGGATCTGCACGGCCTTCCAGGAATGCGCCCGCTCGTTACGATCGGCCGTCTCGTCGGAGAACGCTTTGAGCGCTGGGAAACCGTATCCGCTGGTGACGGCGTGGCCGTCCATTTCGGCTATGATCCGGTAAATCCCAAGTCGCCGCAGCATAACGCCTCCTATGTGGACCGGCTTACTCCCGACGGTTGCTTTGCAGGCATATTGTTTGGCAACGAACTTTACGAAATGCGCACGGCTGCCAAATGGACCCAGGATGCACCCAGTTTCGGCATCAGCCTCGGCGCACGTCACCTTTCGTTCCTGGTGGAGCTTGCTCCTGATTTTCCGGTGCGCCCCGAGGGATATCGTCAGTTCCTGCGTTACAAAAATGGATTGCAGGACCAAGTGCGGTTGATGGATTTTGCCGGCATCGTGCGCGATAGCCGTCCTGATTGGCTCCTCGAATTAATCCGCCGGCTGTCGCCCGATCTTCGACTCATAGGCAGCGTGCAGGAACAGCTCGAAAATCTGATCGCTGCGCTTGATCTCAAGCGCATGCGACCCGTTCCTCGAGGTCCGCAAACAGCGCCCTTGCCCAACGTTCCCGTCGATGCCAAGGACGCCAAACAGGCGTCAGCGCCAGCAACACCGCCACGGGCCAAAGATGCGCCCGCACCCCCTCCGAAATCTCCGACGGCCGAAGCGGGTAACAATCAAGAAGCGGATTTTGTCGAAGACCGGGAAGTCGTTCCGGAAATGCTGCTGCTGCGCGATGAGCGCGAAATTGCCGATCGCAACCTCACGCATCGGGCCGCGCGCTTTTATCCCGCAACACATCAGCTCTACGTCAATATGACGTATCCGAGCGTCACGGGACTTGCGGAGCTTCTCCGCGGCTCCGCGCCTGCCCAGGTATCCCCCGTCGTCGCACGGGAAGCGGCGCAAACAGCCGCCGAGAATATGTTTGTGCTGCGCCTCGGTCGTGCGCTCGTCTATGGGCTCTCGAAACGAAACGCGGCGCAAGGATGGAGCGAGTCCGAGCGCCAGCAAGTTCTTAGCAGCGAGGTGTTTACTCTGCTTGCCGACGATCTTCATCTTTCCTTGTCAGACGCCAAGGAAATGTTCAGTAAAAGAGTGGTCGAGGCAGTCAAGGCGGCACTGGACCGGCCCCAAGTCGAGTCCGAGACCGTTTAGTTCGACAATATACACCATACACCGTTGCGCCTTTTCTGCGGGCGCAACGGAGGTCGGATCGAAGGTATCTTCGGTTGTTCTACTTCGCCGGCGGGTCGATCTTGATGCCCTTGGGACCGATGGTGATTTCGGTGGAATTCTGTTTCCGCTGATATTCCTGATAAGCGTAAAAGCTACCGGCGCCGACCACGAACACGAGAGCGATGATTACGGCGTACAGGGCACTGCGGGGCATTCTTTGAACTCCTTGAATATGCTCAAGCTCAACGCCAAAGCCACGCCTGAGTTCCATGTGACGCTCAAGGCAGGCGTTGCGCGGGACGCAGGCGCGCGCCCCGTTGCTCTTTCGCCACACCGTGGCCAAAAGCTTGGACTAGGATCTAAACCCTACTAGGATTGGATCCATGACCCGCTTCTTCTCGACCTTCCGCAGCGTTGGAATTCTCATGGCCGTCGCGCTCGGCGCGGTGCTGCTGTTCACCTTGCTCGGAAGCCTGCTGATCGCGGTCGGCTTGTTCGTCACGGCCCTGGTGGTGATTGGCGGCATTCGCTATCTGCTCACCGGAAAGGGCGTGGTGGAGGTCCGCACCCAGACCTACCGGGCCGGCGACTTCGAGATGATCGACGTCACTCCCCCCAAGCCGCCCCGCCGCGAGCGCTGAGGCGGCCCGACACGGCCACGAGCCCCTCGCCGAACCCATACACCAGCCGGTCCTCCCAGGCGCGACCGCGCGTTCCGGGTCCTCCGGGCAGATGGATGAACACCACCGGCACGTCGCGCCCCGCGGTGAGCGCGAGCACTCTGTAATAGAGCCCATTGCAGAGATAGCGCCCGGCATCGCGCGAGAGCGCCGCCGGCAGGCCGGCCGTGCGCAGGGCTGCCAACAGACGGGGCAGATCCGCGCGGCTGCGGATTTCGGCAGGTCCTTCGCTGAGCTTGCGTGAGGTCATCGCCGCCCCGCTCGCGTCGGGAAAGGAACCGGCGGCGTTTACGGCCCGGCTTTCCACGCACACCACACGCCGCCGGGATGCCACGCCGAGCAGCAGGATGACGTCGGGCTTGAGCGCGTGAATGCGGGCCTCGGCCCGATCCAGAGCCGCCCAGCGCGTGGGCAGGATCTCCACATGCCGCTCGGTATCGGCGAGGGCGGGACGGGCAAGCCCGGCCAGCCGGCGCGCCACCTGAGCGGAGGGGTTTTTTGGCACACCGGGAAACGGCTCAAAGCCGCAGATCAAGATCCGCCGCTTGGCCCGTTCCACCCGCTAAAGCCCGAGCAGCGCCGCGATCTCGTTCGCGGCAAGGGTGGGAGAGAGGGTGCCTTCGGCCACGCCCTTTTCCAGGGCCGGCACGCGCGCCTTGATGGCGGGATCGCGGGCCACGCGCTCGGCCAGCTTTTCGTGCAAAAGGGTCCACATCCAGCGCACCTGCTGGGCGCGTCGCGTCGCGGCGAAGGCGCCGGCGGCTTCCGAGCGCGTACGGTGGTTGAGGACTTCTCCCCAGAGCTTGTCGATGCCTTCGCCGGTGAGCCCGGAATAGGTCAGCACGGGCGGCGACCAATGGGGCGCGCGCGCCCCGAGCAGATGCAGCGCCGCGCGATATTCCCCGGCCGCCGCGCGCGCGCGGATGAGGTTGTCGCCGTCGGCCTTGTTCACGGCGACGATGTCGGCCAGTTCCAGCACGCCCTTCTTGATGCCCTGGAGTTCATCGCCCGCGCCCGGCAGCATCAGAACCAGGAAGGTGTCGGTAAGATCCGCCACCGCGGTTTCCGACTGGCCGACGCCGACCGTTTCCACCAATACCACGTCGAAGCCGGCGGCTTCGCACAGGAGCATGGTTTCGCGCGTCTTGGCGGCGATGCCGCCGAGCGTGCCGCTGGAGGGCGAGGGGCGTACGAAGGCATTGGGGTCCACCGAAAGGCGGGCCATGCGCGTCTTGTCGCCGAGGATGGATCCCCCGGTGCGCGTGGAGGAGGGGTCCACCGCCAGCACCGCCACCTTGTGGCCCCGCTGGGTGAGATAGGTGCCCAGCGCATCAATGGTGGTGGATTTTCCCACGCCCGGCACGCCGGTGATGCCGACCCGATAGGCGTTGCCGGTGCGCGGCAGGAGGCCCTGCAGAAGGATTTCAGCGCGGCGGCGATGATCCGGGCGGCGCGATTCGATCAAGGTGATGGCCCGCGCCAAAGCGGCGCGCTGGCCACGCACCACCCCTTCGGCGAGCTTGGCATCGTCGTCCCTCGCCTGCGTCATCACATCCCCTTCTGCGGTCGCGACCATTTTCACTCCTCGCTAAAGGCGATGTTGCGATGCCGAGCATGCCGGCTTCACGCCCGGCGCTCAATGGGCTGATGGGGGAACATCGCGGCCGTGGCCGCGTTGTAAAGGCATGTTCCCCCACACAGGAGTTCCCTCATGAACTGGGACCGCATCGAAGGCAATTGGAAGCAATTCACCGGCAATGTGAAGAGCCAATGGGGCAAGCTGACCGACGACGATCTTGCCGAAATCAAGGGCAATCGTGAGATTCTGGAAGGCAAGCTTCAGGAACGCTATGGCCTTGCCAAGGATGAAGTGAAGCGCCAGGTCGATGCCTGGGCCGATAACAGCCGCATGAATTGACGCGCCGGACCGCCTGGTCCGAAGCCGCGTCTTCCCCCGATCCAATTGAAAGGGCGCCGCGCCGAAGGGCTGCGGCGCCTTTTTGCGTCAGGGAAGCTTGACGATCGCGCTCGCATCGAGCCGCGCCAGCGCATCGGCGGCCCGCTCGCCCGCGATCTTAAGCTCGGGCGCGATCTCCACCAGGGGTACCAAGGCGAAGGCGCGCTCCATCAGCCGCGGATGGGGGAGTTGGAGGTCGCTGTCGTCGAACCGCGCATCGCCGAAGGTGAGGATATCAATATCAATGGCGCGGGGGCCGAACCTTTCCTCCCGTGTGCGGTCGCGGCCCAGCATGCGCTCGACCAGCAGCGCGAGATAAAGCAGGCCGCGCGCGTCGAGCGGGCAGTCCACCGCCACCACCTGGTTAAGATAGGGCGGCTGGGGCACCGGCCCCCAGGGCGGCGTGCGATAGAGCGCCGAGCGCGCGGTGATGGTCAGCCCCGCCCGCGCCAGCGTCGCCAACGCGAGCGCCAGCGTTTCGCGCGGCATTCCCACGTTCGCGCCGAGGCAGAGATAGGCACGGGTGAGGCTCATGTCGCGTCGCGGATCGCTTCCGCCACGCGCGCGGCCTGAACGTGGGCCGCCACATCGTGCACGCGTATGATTTCCACCCCCGCCATGATGCCGATGACGTTGGAGGCGATGGTTCCCGGCACGCGCTCCGCCGGCAGGCTGTCGATGACCTTGCCGATGAGCGATTTGCGCGAGGTGCCGAGCAGCAGGGGATAGCCCAGCACGCGCAGTTCCGGCAGGCGGGCGATGGCGGCAAGATTCTGCGGGAAGGTCTTGCCGAAGCCGATGCCGGGATCGAGCACGATACGGTCCTTGCGCACGCCGGCTTGGATGGCCCGCTCCAGGGCGCCATCGAAGAAGGCCAGCAACTCGTCGATGATATCGAGGCTTGAATCGACCTCTGCGCGATTGTGCATGAGCACGGCGGCGGCCTCGCTGTCCGCGACCACCTGCGCCATCTCGGGGTCGCGGGTGAACCCCCACACATCATTAACGATCACCGCTCCCGCGGCGATGGCACGGCGGGCGACCTCGGCCTTGGACGTGTCGATGGAGATGGGCACGCCGGTTTCGGCCTGCAACGCCTCCAGCACCGGGGCGACGCGCGCCCATTCTTCCTCTGCCGGCACCGGCACATGGCCTGGGCGGGTCGATTCCCCGCCGATGTCCAGAATGTCCGCGCCCTCGCGCGTGAGGCGCCGGGCGGTGGCGAGGGCATCGTCCACCGCGAGGCTGCGGCCGCCGTCGGAAAAGGAATCCGGCGTCACGTTCAATATGCCCATGACGAGGGTGCGCGGGCCGAGGGGCAGGGCGCGGTTGCGGGCCTGCAACATGCGGGGAGCAGCGGGAGAGGTCATCCGTGAATCAACTCCGATGCCGGCACGGGCTTTCCGGTCACGCCACCTGTCGCAAACCCGGGACGGCGGCAACGATCCGATCCACCAGGTCCGACCCCGCCTTTTCGCGTGCGAAGGCCACCACTTCCCGGGTGGCATCCTGCACCTGCGGCATGGTCATGCCGGCTTCCATCATCTGGTCGGCGATCCGCATCAAGCGCGCCATGCCGCCGAAATGGCCGGTGGCGGCGGGAAAGGCGGCCTCGTCGGGCGGCATCTGCAATTCACCCTTCAGATCCGGGATAGCGGCCACAAGCTCGGCAATGGCGGCCGGCGGTGCCTCACGCGAAAGAAAGGCCAATACCATTTCGATCGCGGCGCGCGCGGTCTGCTCGCTCACCCCGACCTTGTCCATGAGTCGAGCGGTCAACTCATCCACGGGCAACTCCTTCTCGCGGTTTCGTCGGGACGGCGCGGCGGGATATTGACCGCGCCGCATCATGGGCGCAAGCGCGCAAAAGCGGTGAACGCCACTTGCCCGCCCGGTGTTGCCCGCGCGACAAAGCGGACTGCGAAGTTTGGGAGGACGGCATGGCGAGCCCCGATTCGGATGGCAGGATCTTTCTCGGCGCGAGCGTGACCGGGAACACCGTGCATCCCCAATACCTCACGTTACGGCTGGCCAATCGCCATGGGCTCGTCACCGGCGCCACGGGCACCGGCAAGACGGTGACGCTCCAGGCGATGGCGGAAGGCTTCTCGCGCGCCGGGGTGCCGGTGTTCGCCGCCGACATCAAGGGCGATCTGTCCGGCGTCGCCGCGAAGGGGGACGGCAAGGATTTCCTGCTCCAGCGCGCCAAGGAGGTGGGGATCACCTATGAGGCCGATACGTTCCCGGTGATCTTCTGGGACATGTTCGGCGAACAGGGGCACCCCATCCGCGCCACGGTTTCCGAGATGGGGCCGCTGCTGCTGGCCCGCCTGATGGGCTTGAACGAGACCCAGGAAGGGGTGTTGAACATCGCCTTCCGCGTCGCCGACGAACAAGGCCTGCTGCTGCTGGATCTCAAAGACCTGCGGGCCATGCTGGTGTGGGTCTCGGAGAATGCCAAGAGCCTCTCCGCGCAATATGGCAATGTCTCCGCCGCCAGTATCGGCGCCATCCAGCGCCAGCTTCTGGTGCTGGAGAACCAGGGCGGAGACCACTTCTTCGGCGAGCCGGCGCTCGACATCAAGGATCTGATGCGGGTCGACCGCTCCGGCTACGGCACCATTTCCATCCTCGCCGCCGACAAGCTGATGGGCGCGCCGCGGCTCTATTCCTGCTTCCTGTTGTGGCTGTTGTCCGAATTGTTCGAGCAATTGCCGGAAGTCGGCGACGTGGAAAAGCCCAAGCTCGTGTTCTTCTTCGACGAGGCCCATCTTCTGTTCAACGAGGCGCCGAAGGCGCTGCTGGAGAAAGTGGAACAGGTGGTGCGGCTGGTCCGCTCCAAGGGCGTCGGGGTCTATTTCGTCACGCAAAATCCTCTCGACGTTCCCGAAACCGTCCTCGCCCAATTGGGCAACCGGGTGCAGCACGCGTTGCGCGCCTTCACGCCGCGCGACCAGAAGGCCGTGAAGGCGGCGGCCGAGACCTTCCGACCCAATCCCAAGCTCGACACCGCGCAAGTGATCATGGAACTGGGCAAGGGCGAGGCTCTGGTCTCGATGCTGGAGGGCAACGGCACGCCCACCATGGTGGAGCGCACGCTGATCCGCCCGCCTTCCGGCCGGATCGGCCCGTTGAGCGTGGCGGAGCGTCAGGAAATCCTGCGACAGAGTCCGGTGGGCCATCTCTACGACACGCCCGTGGATCGGGAGTCGGCATTTGAGATTCTTCAGCGGCGCGCCGCTGAGAAAAGCGCGCCCGCAGGCAGTGCGCCCGGCAGGAGCGCGCCCGAGCGCGGTTCGCCGACGGGACCGACGACCCGGCCATGGGGCCGCGCGCCCGTGCCGCGGACCGGTCCCGCGCCCACACGCGCCCCACCCCGCGTGCCCGCATCGACCCGGATGTCCACAACGGAAGTTGTGGTGCGACAAGTGGCGCGTTCCGTTGCGTCGCAGGTCGGCACCCAGCTCGGCAAGGCGATTTTGCGTGGAATTCTCGGCAGTATCAGCCGGTGATCGAACCGGCCCACAGTTGCGTCCACGGTGCGATGTGGTACTAATATAGTCGTGTCGAACGTGATTGCGGGGTTGCGTTCGGCCGGAGCTGCTTAACCAGCGCCCCGGCCGTGCAGCGGCCGGTGTGCTTCCAATGGGAGCGCCCCATGAAGGTGTTGCCAACTGCCCGCATTCTCGTTGTTGATTCGGATTCGGCGCGTCGTGAAATCACATGCGTCGGTCTGAAGGCGCTGGGCGTCGGGGCCGTGACTGAAATCGCCTCCATAGACGAAGCGCTGAACGCTCCCCGGACTTTTGATGTGATCGTGGTTCAGGCGGCCTCCGTGGACCTGGTGCCGGATCATCCGTTCCGCGAAGGGCCGGACGCCGTGCCCGGCATTCTCGTCACCGAAGGGGCGCCAACGGTTCTGGCCCGCCTTGCAAGTCGTGCCGGATATGATGCGGCGGTGGCCATGCCGCTGCTGCCGCGCCTGCTCTATCGGCGCATCGGTTCCGTGCTCCAGCGGGCCCGCCGGGCCCAGAGGCCGGCCTTGTCCAGCCATGATGACGCGAAGGTGCGCAGTCCGCTGCTTGCCGCAAGCTGAGATCGCCGCGCGGGTCAGGGCGCGCATCCGCGCTCGGCTGCGCATACCCGCTTGCGATTTCAATGGCTTGGCGGTGCGGAGCGCGATTTTCCGCCCGCGCGTGACCGGCGATAGACTGGCCGCACCGCTGCTTTGCGCTGCCCGTTTCCTTGCCCGATCCATCTTGCCTCAAAGCCCGGCGCGGCCCAGCATCGCGCCCGATTCCCTCGGCCGCCCGGCTTGAGGGCGGAGGAGGAGAGGCAGATGGCGCTGGACCGGATTCTCGATCGGATCGACGGTGAGCTCAACGCGAGCCTGGCCCGGCTCAGTGATTTCCTGCGCATCCAGAGCATTTCCACCGACCCGGCATTCGCAGACGAATGCCGCCGAGCAGCGAAATTCGCCGCCGATTCCCTGGTTGAACTCGGCTTTTCGGCTAAAGTTCACGAAACCACCGGCCATCCGGTCGTCGTCGGCCGCACCGACACCGGCGCCGCCCGCCGGGTGCTGTTTTACGGCCATTACGACGTGCAGCCGGTCGACCCCCTGGAGCTGTGGGACAGCCCGCCGTTCGACCCGCAGATTCGCACCAGCCCGGACGGCCGACTGCAGATCGTCGCGCGAGGGGCCAGCGACGACAAGGGGCAGGTCTTCACCTTCCTGGAAGCCCTGCGCGCCCATCGCGACATCACCGGCGCGCTGCCGGTGGATGTAACCGTGATGCTGGAGGGAGAGGAGGAATGCGGCTCGCCCAGCATGCCGGCTTTCCTGAAAGCCCACGGGGGAGAGCTGGGCGCCGATGTGGCCCTGGTGTGCGACACCGGCATGTGGGATCGCGACACCCCGGCCATCACCACCGCGCTGCGCGGCATGCTGCATGCCGAGATCATAGTGACCGGCGCCAGCCGCGATTTGCATTCCGGCCTGTTCGGCGGGGCGGCGCGCAACCCGCTGCATGTGCTCTCCCGCCTCATCGCGGACGTGCATGACGCAAAGGGCCGGGTGACCATTCCCGGCTTTTATGACGATGTGCGCGAGCCGACCCCCGCCGTGCGCGCCCAGTGGGAGGCGCTTGGCCTCACCGCCGAGGCGTTTCTCGGCCCGGTGGGCCTCTCCATTTCCACCGGCGAGGCGGACCGGATGCTGATCGAACAGATCCAATCGCGTCCCACATTCGAGGTGAATGGCCTGTTCGGCGGCTATATGGGGCAGGGCACCAAGACCATCATTCCCGCCAAGGCGACCGCGAAGGTCACCTTCCGCCTGGTGGCGGACCAGGACCCCAAGGCGATCCGCGCCGCCTTCGAGGCTTTCGTGAAGGCGCGCATCCCGGCCGATTGCAAGCTCGACCTGACCCTCGGCGAGGGCAGCCCGGCGGTAATGGTGCCACCGGACAGCCCGGATCTCGCCAAGGCGGCGGCCGCCCTTGAGGCGGAATGGGGTGTTGCCCCGGTGACCATCGGCAGCGGCGGCTCCATTCCCATCGTCGGCCAGTTCAAGGCCGCCCTCGGCATGGACACGCTGCTCATCGGCTTTGCGCTGGACGATGACCGCATCCATTCGCCGAACGAGAAATACGATGTGCGCTGCTTCCGCCAGGGCACCCGCAGCTGGGCCCGAATTCTCAGCGCTTTGGCCGCGGAATAAGGCCCGCCACGGCTTCCCCCCCTGCTGCATTTCTGGCAGGTAACCGGCGATGCCGGTGCGGGGTGAAGCCATGACGGAAGCGGAAGCCGAGGGCCTGGTCGATGCGTGGGCGTTCGATGGCAAGGGGCGCGCCACCAAGCTGAGCTGGCAGGAGGTGGAGGCCGGCACCGCCCCGGAGGGCGGCTTCGTATGGCTGAATTTCCGTCATATTCAGCGCCGCCCGCAGGAATGGCTGCGCACCAAGGCGGGGCTCGACGCCTCGATCCTCGAGGCGATGCTGGACGATGAATCGCGCCCGCGCTGCTCCATGTTCGCTGACGGCGCCATGCTGGTGCTGCGGGGCATCAATCTGCATCGCAACGCCCTGCCGGAAGATCCGCTCTCGGTCTATTTCTGGGTCGATGCCAAGCGGGTGATCTCGTTCCATCACGAGCCGATCTCCGCGCTTGCCGATTATGCGGATTCCCTGAGCCGGCGGCATTGCGCCCACACCCAGGGCGAGATGGTGGCGGAAGTCGCCATGCGTCTCGTGGACCGACTCGACGCCGTGGTGGCGAACCTCATGGACGAGGCGGACGAACTGGAAGACCTGGTGCCCACCACCGGCGCCGGAGAGATGCTGCCGAAGCTCGCGGTGCTGCGGCGCGTCTCCATCAAGCTGCGCCGGCATATCGCGCCCCAGCGCGAGGCGCTCAATCATTTCTCGCTGGAAGACGATCCCTGGATCGGCCCCAAGGACCGCAATCGTTTGCGGGATGCCGGCGACCGGGTGGCGCGCTTCACCGAAGAGCTGGATTCGATCCGCGAGCGCGCGTCCCTGATCCGCGATCAATTGGTGGACCGGCGGGCGGAGCAGATGAACCAGTCCATGCTGGTGCTGGCCGTGGTGACTGTGGTGTTCGCGCCGCTGACGCTGATTTCCGGCCTGTTCGGCATGAATGTGGGCGGCATTCCCGGCACGCAGGACCCGGATTCCTTCTGGGTCATCACCGTGATCCTGGTGATGTTCGCCGCCGGCCTCGTGGTGCTGTTCCGCCGCCTGAAATGGATCTGAAGGCGGGCGCCGACGTCTCCCGCGTGCGATGAGCCGGGCGCTCAAGTCGGCCTGGGCGCGCAGGGAGGCTTAAAGCAGGGGACTTCAATATGAAACCACCGGGCCAGTCGGCTGGCCCGGTGGTTTTTCAGCATCCGATCCTGCGGTCAGTTCTTGCCGCCGGCGAACACGCTCGGGAAGCTGCGGCCGCGCACGTCATAGACGCGGGCATAAATGACGCCCTCGCGCTCAACTTGCACCAGCACAGGCGCCTGCACCTGGGCGCAATAGAATTCCCCGAGCATCAGCGCGAAATCCGCGCCTTCGGTATTATAGGTGGTCTCGAAGCGCGGGCCGAGTTCCACCGCCGCAGCATGGTGCGGCCCGCAGACCGCGACCTTGAACTTGCGGCCCTGGGGCAGGGCCCGGCGATGCTCGTCCACATATTCGTCCAGCTGGGCGGAGGCCTGTTTGAAGGCGAGACCCCAGTAATCCAGCATGAACTGGCTGTCCGCGCCGCGCACGCCGCCGACGAGATGGTTGTAATAGGTATATTGATAAGGATGGATCTCGGCGAATTCCACCGCCGGGAACGCCAAACCGACCATGAAGAGGCCGGCCACAGCGGCCCGCGCGGTGCGGTTGAAGCCTGCCACCCATTGCCAGATCCAGTTGCCGGCGAGGCCGCCGAGCAATGCCAGGGCGGGGGTGACGAACACGAAATGGCGGATGCCATTGTACATCACCGGCCGGGTCACCACGGTCAGCAGGATGGGGAATGCGGCCGCCGAGACGATCAGCAGCAGGGCGGCGCGGCGCGTGCTGCTGCCCTTGCCGAAGAAGGCGGCCACCAGGGCGCCGGCGGCGCCGGAAAGCGAGAGGCCGAGGAACAGTTCCGGCATCTGCACCGCGAACAGGGTCGGCACATAGGTGCGCGGCATGTCGGGCACCAGCACGGGGCGGCCCTCATACAGCTCGCGCCAGGGCACTTCCCAGAAATTGGAATAATAAGCCAGCGCGCGCAGCGGGTTGAGCGGCTCGATGACGGCCCAGGGCCAGATCAGGCCGAGCACCAGATAGGACAGGGGAAGGCCGATCGCGATGAGGCCCAAGAAGCCGGCGGCGCGCCCCAGCATCGCCTTGAAGCCCAATTGGCGCCATTCGATCGCCAGCAGCAGCAGGAAGGCGAGCCCGGCATAGCCGACCGCGATCAGGCCCAGCACACGGGTTCCCACCGCAAGGCCAAGGGTGAGGCCGAACAGGGCGACGCTGCGCCAGCTGGGCTTGGGATATTCGTCCAGGAGGCGGACGATGGCATAGAGCAGGCCGGCCACCGCCACGGCGAAGGGGGCATCCTTCGCATTCATGAACATATGGCCGTAATAGAGCGGGCAGATGAGCAGCAGGCACAGCGCGACGAGGCCGCAGACCGGGCCGCCGAGCCGGCGCCCGGTGCGCCACACGATGGCGAAGCCGATCACCCCGACGATCGCACCCAGAAGGCGGCGGATGCTGAAAATATCAATCGCCGGCATCCATTTGTGGATGGCCGAGGCGATCAGGTCGAACCCGCCACCATAATAATAGAGGTTGACGAAGGAGAACACCTTATCCTGCGTCAGGCGGGAATCGAAATATTTGTACAGCAGGTCGCCGTATTGGGAGTGGGTGAAGTCGTCCCACCCCAATCCGTAATCCCCGAAGGTAAAGACGGCGAGCAGGAATACAGCCGCAATGAGGGCCAATGCCACGCGATCTACGCTGGACGCGGGCAGACGAAAGAGACTTGCGACTCGCATGGAAGAAAGCATCCAACTCTTACGCTGTGCACCAGCTCCGAAAACATGACCGTCGCAGGGCAGCTTGGCCTGCGCCATCAGTCACGTAACCGTGAGCAAAAGACTATTTCTGGCGAGCGTGAGCGATGCAAGAAGTTTATGCATTGCGATGCAGCAATTGTCACTGCTCGTCAAGATTGTGCTTCTTAAATCAGCTTGAAGGCAAAAGCTTGCGCGGATCTTGCGTATTGGGGGCGGAAGTTAGCCGGATATAAGAAAGGCCGGAGCAAACATTGCTCCGGCCTCGCAGGGGTTCGCGTCCTGGCGGGTTCGGTCCGAACCGCCGCATCGCGCGATGGTCAGGCGGCTTTGCTGTACAGCTCGGCCACATAGTCCCAATTGACCATGTGCTCGAGGAAAGCCTTCAGATAGTCGGGGCGGCGATTGCGGTAGTCGATATAATAGGAATGCTCCCACACATCGACGCCCAGCAGCGGCGTACCGCCATGAACCAGCGGGTTTTCGCCGTTCGCCGTCTTGGTGATGACGAACTTGCCGTCGACCAGCGCGAGCCAGGCCCAGCCGGAACCGAACTGGCCGATGCCGGCGGCGGTGAAGTCTTCCTTGAATTTCTCCACGGAACCGATGTCCGCGATGATCTTCTTTTCGATCTCGCCGGGAATGGCGCCGCCGCCGTTGGGCTTCATCCACTGCCAGAAATGCAGATGGTTGTAATGCTGGGCGGCATTGTTGAAGAGGCCGGCATTCTTGCCGAACGACCCCTTCACCACCTCCTCGAGGGATTTTCCTTCGAATTCTGTTCCCTTTAGGAGATTATTACCGTTATTGACATACGCAAGATGATGCTTGTCGTGATGATATTCGAGCGTCTCGCGGGACATATAGGGTGCGAGGGCGTCGTAAGAATAAGGCAGTTCGGGAAGCGTGAAAGACATCTGGCGTCTCCGCGTTCGGTCCGGGAGGAGTTCTACGACCCCCCCGCCGGTGACCGGGCAGGGGCGGGCGCCTGAACTGGGACCTAGATAGGCCGGGCAGGGGCGAGGGACAACAGCGCATCGGGCTGAATTGTTTCTTTCTCTTTCTAATGTATGAGACCGGGGGCACGCCGGTCGTGCGTGGAGTTGAGAGAATGTGGCGAATCCTGGTGGCTCTCGGTGGGCTCCTCGTTGCGGTCGGCCTTCTGGCCCTGGCGCTCGGGGCGGCGATCTTCGTTTCGAATTTCGGCAATGCGTTGATCGCCACCGGGGCGGTGAGCGTCAGCGGCGGCATCGTCGTGATCTGCATTGCCATGGTTCTGAAGGAGGTGGCGCGCCTCAATGCGCGCTTCGACGTCCTGGAAGGCCACGGCTCCGCCGGCACCGCGCCCCTGGCGCTCGCCGACGAGCATGCCGAGCGCGAGGCCCACGAGGCCGATTTCACCCCGCTCGAGGATTATGAGCCCCCGGCGCAATTGCCGCCTGCGCGGGCGCGCCTGCCGTTGGGCGATGGCGTTCCCGTGGCCGACCAGCGGCGCGGCCGCGTGCTGGATCGCCCGCAGGACCGGGCCGAGGAGCCGGTGCCCGATCGCGTGGCGCTGGAGCGGGCCGGCATGGAACGCGCCCTCGACCGCTCGCTGGAACGGGCGGTGGAGCAGATGCCGGAGCGCGCCGAGCGCCCGGCCTTCGAGCGCCCCCCGGCGGTGCGCAATCCGCTGGATCGCCCGCCTCAGGAGCGCGCGCCGGAGCGTAACCCGCTCGATCGCAACCCGCTGGACAGGAATCCGCTGGACCGCAACCCCTTCGAGCGTATCCCCGCCGATCGCATGCCGCTCGGCGGATCGCCGGATCCCCTGCTGCCGGAACGCGCGGCCCCGCCGGAGCGGATGCCGCAGCCGCGCGTGCCGCAGGATCGCGCGCCGGCCGAGCGCGGCCCGGCTCCGCGTCCGCCGCAGGATCGTTTCCCGCCCGAACGCGCGCCCCAGGATCGCGCCCCTCAGGAACGGGCACCCCAGGAGCGTGCGCCTCAAGAGCGGGCCCCGCGTCCGCGCATCGGCTCGGATCTCCTGCCCGAGCGCGTGATGCCCGAGCGTGCGCCGGAGCGTCCCGTCGAGCTGCCGCCCGCCGAGCCGGCCGCGGCGCCGCCCCCGCCGGTGCCGAGCCGCCCCTATGGCGCCCCGCCGGCGCGCCGCACCGAAATTCCGGAACCGACCGTTCTCAAATCGGGCATCGTCGGCGGCATGGCCTATACGCTTTATTCCGACGGCTCGATCCAGGCCGAGCTGCCCGACGGCGTGCTGCGCTTCTCCTCGCTCCAGGAATTGCGCGACCACGTCTCCAAGACGCCGCCGGCGAACTGAGCGGGGCGCATCCGCACGCGCCGCCATCTCGAACCCGAACAGAATCCCGGAACGCCCTGGCGCTCCGGGATTTTTTTATGCCCGTGCCCATCGCCCCGCCTCCTTGCGCCAGTCCTTCCACCTGCTTGTTCCGCCGCTGCGGGCCGCGGCCGGATCCTCGTCGATCAGAGCGCAGCGCGCAGACGCTGGGGAAGTGCCGTCGTATACGCGAAGGGGGGAAGCCGTATGATGGTTCCATCGGGGGGCCTGTGCACTGGCGCAAAGCGCGCGGCTCTCCCCGTGGCGGGGTCTTTTGCCCCGCATTCCAAGGAGAAACGCCATGTGCCAGAATTGTATCGACAACGCGCTCAATCCCTCGCGCCGCCGTCTGCTCAGCGGCGGGCTCGCGCTGGCGGGCCTTGCCGCGACAGCACCGTTTTTCGCCCGCCCGGCCTTCGCGCAGGCCGCCGCGCCAGACGCGACGGCCCCCGCCCCCAATGCCATATCGCCCGACGAGGCGCTGGCGCGGATCATGAAGGGCAATGCCCGCTATGCCGCCAATACCCGCATCAATAAGGATTATTCCGCCGGCCGCATGGACCGGGCGCGGGCGCAATATCCCATCGCCGCGATCCTGAGCTGCTCGGATTCGCGCGTTGCCCCGGAACTCGCCTTCGACCAGGGGCCGGGCCGGGTGTTCGTGGTGCGCGTCGCCGGCAATTTCGGCAATGACGATGGCCTTGCGAGCCTGGAATACGGCGTGAAGGTCCTCGGCGTGCCGCTGATCATGGTGCTCGGGCATTCCGGCTGCGGGGCGGTTTCCGCCACCATCAAGGTGATCCAGGAGGGCACGACGCTGCCCGGCCATTTGCCCGAACTGGTGGGTGCCATGAAGCCTGGGATCGAGGCGGCGATCGCCCGCAAGCCGAAGGATCTGCTGGCCGAGGCCACGGCCGAGAACGTGCGTTACAACACCCGCCGGCTCGCCGAAGCCAAGCCGATCATCGGCGAGATGGTGAGCGCCGGCAAGGTGAAGGTGGTCGGCGCGGTGTATGACATCGCCACCGGCAAGGTGAAGATGCTCTGAGAGCCGTCGCCTCGGGTGGGCGCGTCCGTTCAGGGCGCGCCGTTCTGCCCCCCGTCACGACCGAGCTTCTGTCTGCCATCACTTACGCCCCGGCTTGAGCCGGGCGGGACGACCAGCACAAAGGGCGGCCCTGGCGCCGCCCTTTTCGCGCCGGGCGCCGGCTGTGCTCAAGCATTCAGCCGCATGATGGCGCGCGCATTGAGATGTGCCACCTTTGCGCGCATCTCATCGTCAAGCGGGGCGTCGTCGAGGAATTTTCCCGCCACGGCGGAATCCTCATAGGGATAATCCACCGAGAACAACACATGCTCCGCCCCGACGCCGCCGATGGCCGCCAGCAGCGGGACGTTGTCGCATTGGCCGGAGGTGGTGACATACAGGTTGCGCCGGCAATAGGCCGAGGGCGGCTGCAGCAGCGGCCGCTTGCCGACGATCAGCTCGGCCCGGCTGTCGAGCCGCCACAGGACATAGGGCAAGGTCTCGCCCATGTGGCCGAGCACGATCTTCAGGCCGGGGAAGCGGTCGAACACGCCGGCAAACACCAGCCGCAGGAAATGCGACGAGGTCTCGATGTTCCATTCCCAGGTGGGCTTCAGCAATTCCGGCGCGCCTTCCAGCACATAAGGCAGCCGATAGGAATCGCCCGGGTGCAGGTAGAGCGGAAGGTCCAGCGCCTGGAGGCGCTCCCAAAACACGTCGTAGCGCGGATCGTCGAGATAGATGCCGTTGGTCTGGCCGTTCACCATGGCGCCGGCGAAGCCGAAATCGCGCACGCAGCGCTCCAGCTCGTCGGCGGCGGCGGCCGCATCCTGCATGGCGAGATGGGCGAAGCCGCCGTAGCGATCGGGTCGCTTGGCGACCTCTTCCGCCAGGAGATCGTTCGCGCGCCGCGCCATCGTCACGGCGACCGCGGTGTCCGCCTCCACCTGGACGCCGGGGCCGGACAGGGAGAGCACGGCGAAGTCCACGCCGGCGCTAGCCATGGCAGCGAGGCGCTGTTCGCCGAAATCCGACATGGCCGCGATCAGGCGCGTGCGGCCCTCATCCGAGACCTTGGGCATGGCCTGGTCCAGATAGGGGATGAAGTCGGGCAGCATGAAGTGTTCTTCCAGAGCGATTTTCATGGCTCGGCCTTTAGGATGGAGGTGCGCCCGCAAACGCCTCGAAAGAGGGCACCCGAAGAGGGATCGGCTGGGTCTTCCGGCAGACCCAGCTTGACCCTAGCCTAGGCATGTAGCCTCAGAAAAGCACCGGCGCCGCGACGGATCCAATCCTGCGCCGTCATCGCGCCTTCGGATAGTCGTGCGTCGCGTTCCACCTGGCGGGCCATGCGCTCGGGATGATTTGGCCCGGGGCCGAGGAACGGCCGAAGCGCTGGGCGGGCGCGCAAATGCCGGGACGTCCCGCCGACCTGAGGCGGCGGGACGAACAGGTTATTTCAAGGCGTCTTGCACGATCTTTTCAGCCTCTAGCCTCGCCATTTCCAATAAGAATGCGAGGACCTCCAGTCGTTTCGCTAAAGCCAGCCGCTGCAGCTCCCCTGTGAGTGAGGCGACATAGTCTGCCAAGGATTGCTCGTCCTTCATCGTATCCTCCTGTGCGGGTGACAGGGATTCACCCGCACAGGAGGCCTCACCCCCCATTAGCAATACGGTAATATGAAACCTCAAAATCCGCGCGGCGCATAGTCCAGACGCAGAGCGATCCGCAGTGAGGGCTCAGCGCGCTGCCGTCTGCACCAGCGACAGGGCGAACACATAAGTGAGCGCCACTTCGTCCAGCCGGTCGAACCGGCCGGCGGCCCCGCCGTGGCCGGCCTCCATATTGGTGCGCAGCAGAAGCGGTGCACTGGAGGTGGCGAGCGCCCGCAGCCGCGCCACCCATTTCGCCGGCTCCCAATAGGTCACGCGCGGGTCGGTCAGCCCGGCCAGGGCGAAGATGGCCGGATAATCCTGCGCGTGCACATTATCCACCGGCGAATAGGCACGGATGCGCTCGAACGCCGTCATGGAAGCGATGGGATTGCCCCATTCGGGCCATTCCGGCGGAGTCAACGGCAAGCTGTCGTCCAGCATGGTCGCCAGTACGTCCACGAATGGCACTTCCGCGATGATGCCCTTGAACAGGTCCGGCCGCATGTTGGCGATGGCGCCCATCAGCATGCCGCCCGCTGAGCCGCCCTGCGCGACGATGTGCTCGGGCCGGGTGAAACCGGCGGCGACCAGATGTTCGGCAGCGGCGATGAAATCGGTGAAGGTATTGGTCTTCTTGTCGAGCTTGCCGTCGGCATACCAATGCCAGCCCTTGTCGGTGCCGCCGCGCACATGGGCGATGGCATAGACGAAGCCGCGATCCACCAGCGACAGGCGATTGGTGGCAAAGCCGGCGGGAATGGTGATGCCATAGGCCCCATAGCCGTAGAGCAGGCACGGGGCGGACCCATCGAGCGGGGTATCGGCCCGGTAGAGCAGGGAAATCGGGATGCTCTCCCCGTCGTTCGCCGGGGCAAAAATGCGCCGGGTGACGTAGGCCGAAGGATTGTGGCCGCTCGGCACCTCCTGGCGCTTCAGCAGCGCGCGGCCGCGCGCGTGCATGTCATAGGCCCACACCTCCGCCGGCGTGGTCATGGAGGCATAGGTGAAGCGCAGTTCGGTGGTATCGAACAGATAGCCGCCATTGAGGCCGAGCGCATAGGCCTCCTCGTCGAAGGCGACGGCGTGCTCCTCGCTGGAGAAGACCGCGCGGACGACGATGCGCGGCAGGCCGTTTTCCCGCTCCAGGCGCACGATGAAGCCGCGATAGGCCACGTGGCTCAGGATCATCCGGCCCGGCCGGTGCGGCACCAGATCCACCCAGCACGCCCGGCCGGTGCCGTGGCTCGGGGCGGTGACCAGCTTGAAATCCTCCGCCCCGTCGGCATTGGTGAGGATGACCAGGCTGTCGTTGCCGTCGAGATCGGGATGATGCTCCACGTCGTAGCGCACGCCGGTTTCGCGCGGCGCCACGCAATGGGGCTCAGGTTCCGGCAGGGCGAGATCCAGCAGATGGACCTCCGAGGTCTCGTGATCCCCGCAGGCGATCAGGCCGAAGGCGTGCGACTGGGTCTTCCCCAGCGACACGAAGAAGCCCTTGTCCTTCTCCTCATAGACCAGCACGTCGTCGGCGGGGTCGGTGCCGATGCGGTGGCGGTGGACGAAGGCCGGGCGATGCTCGGGATCGCGCTTGATATAATAGAGATATTCGCCATTTGCGGACCACAGGAGGTCGCCCGTGGCGCCCTCCAGCCGGTCCGGCAGGTCCGCGCCGGTCTCAAGGTCGCGCACGCGAATGGTGAACAATTCCGAGCCCTGCTCGTCCGCCGCCCAGGCGAGGCGGCGGTGGTCGCGGGTGTGGCTGTCGATATAGAGGCGGAAATTCGGCTTTCCCTGCGCTTCGTGGTCGCCGTCGAGCATCACCTGTTCCGGGCCCTCTGGCAGCGGCACGCGGCACAGCAGGCGATGCTGCCCGCCCGCCCGATGGCGGGAATAATAAGCAAATGCGCCATCGGGGGCGGGCACGGAGGAATCATCCTCCTTGATGCGGGCGCGCATCTCCGCGACCAGCTTTTCTTTCAGCGCCTCCTGGGGCGCGAAGAAGGCGGCTGAATGGGCATTCTCCGCCTCCAGATAGGCGCGGATGTCCGGCGCCAGGACCGAAGGGTCGCGCATGACGTCGCGCCAATTGTCGGCGCGCAGCCAGGCGTAATCGTCGGTGAGGGTGAGGCCGTGCACGACCCGCTCGGTGGGGCGGATGGCCGCCCGCGGGGGATCAGCCCGCATCGGAGGTATCGGAGGCAGGTGTTTCGTCCAGCTTGAGCGCGAGCGCCGTGCCGTTCATGCAGAACCGCAAGCCGGTCGGCTTGGGGCCATCGGGAAAGACATGGCCGAGATGGCTGTCGCAGCGCGCGCAGCGGCTTTCCACGCGCACCATGCCGAAGGCGCGGTCCTCATGATTGCTGACGGCGGCGGGATCGAGCGGGGCATAGAAGCTCGGCCAGCCGGTGCCGGAATCGAACTTGGTCTGGGAGGAGAATAGGGGCGCCCCGCAGGCGGCGCACAGATAGGTGCCGGCGCGCTTCTCGTCCCAATAGGGGCCGGTGAAGGCATGCTCGGTGCCTTGCTGGCGCAGCACGCGATATTGAGCGGGGGAGAGTTCCGCGCGCCATTCCGCTTCGCTCTTCACCACCTTGTCGCCGGTCGGGATCTCGCTGGATGTCGGGGCTTTGGCTTCGGTGCTCACGCGCGCTCTCCCAGTATTTCGCTCCCTCGAAGTAGGCATTCCCCCGCCGCCCCGCAAGTCGCGCGCCCCGCCGCCGGAGCGCGGGGGGAAGCGCTTGATATGCCGAGACAATGTGCAAGTGGTCTTGGGCCAAGCTAGTGGAGGAGAGGGGTTCGTGCACGATTGCGTAATAGCGAGGAAGAAGAGTTGTACTTTTCGTGAGAATGAACTTGCAATTCGTTGCCCTTCAACATAACTAGCTATGGCGGTGCCATCGTCGAGTCGATGCAAGCGTCGCTTCGCGGGCCGAAGACAGCGTTGGTGAGGCAACGGCTTCGCCGGTCCCGCATGCTAATTCGATTTCCGTTTCAAACCAGAAGAAAGTCCCATGAGCGAAGCATCGGAATCGACAACTTATATCGAGCTGGCGGCGGATATCGTCTCTGCCTACGTCAGCAATAATTCCGTGTCAGCCGCCGAACTGCCCGCCTTGATCAATGAAGTGCATTCCGCGCTGCAACGCGTGTCCAAGGGCGAGGTCGAGGCTGCGCCGGAGCCGCTGAAGCCCGCCGTGCCCGTTAAGAAGTCGGTGACGCCTGATTTCATCATCTGCCTGGAAGACGGCAAGAAGTTCAAGTCGCTCAAGCGGCACCTGCGCACGCAGTACAATATGAGCCCGGAGCAGTATCGCGAGAAGTGGTCGCTGCCGGCCGATTATCCCATGGTCGCACCCAATTATGCCGCCGCGCGCTCCGAACTTGCCAAGCAGATGGGTCTTGGCCAGCAGCGTCGTCGTCGTCGCTGATTTGTATAGGTCGGCGTACAAGTCTGGTCCCGCCTGACCGAGCAGCGCTCGGCTTGGCCAACGGGCCTGGAGGCGGCGCCGGATGCGGCCGGCTTCGGCAGTAAGAAAACGGTTACAAGCAACGCCGCCCAGCTGGGCGGCGTTTTTATTTGTGCAGTGCTCAGCCCCACCTTTGGCTGCCCCGTCACGCGCCGTCCGCGGGGTGCCGGGCGCTGGGCAAAAGCTTGAGGCCGCCCTTCGGGAAGGCCTCGCCATAAGCCGCAACCAGCCGCCGCAAAGCCGCATGTCGCACGGGGTCATAACATTGGCCGCTGCGGGCTGAGCGTCGCGTGGCACGCAATGCACTTTGGGCCGCCGCGCGATTATTTGCGGTCAATAGAGTCAATCCTTCCAGCCGCGCGTGAATCGCCTCTTCCTTATCCGTGCTGCGATAGGCGCGGATGCGGCACGCATGCGGCGGGGTGGCCGCGCGCGACGGCGCGGCGTGCCTGTCCAAGCGGGAATGGCGGGGGGTCTGTATGCGGGGAGCGGGCGCCATGATGCCTCCTGTGGCTGAACCCGCAGCATGACTCAGTTTTCCGATGTGGGGATAATTTCCTAAAAATCGAGGCGGAAAAATCGCCGCAAATGCAGGCTAAGCTTCTGATTAAATTAGATATAAAATATCTCGCAGACGCGGTGCGGCACAAAAAACTTTCCCGTCTTGATTTTATTCGCCTCCCGATATAGGAATAAATACTCTAATCGGAGAGTGTGATGCGTCTCAAGTCCCGCCGAGGCCAAGCCTGTCCCCCCGCGCCGCCGCCCGCGTGCGCGTCTCGTGCCACCAGCCCAAGCGCAGCCTTGCTGCCCGGCGCACCTTTGCCGCCGGATGACGCGCTGGCGCGCTGCCACGCGGCCCGCCTGCTCGCGGCCGCTTTCGTCCACGTGCCGCCGCAGGATCTGGAGGGCACGCGCGGCCGCGCGCCGGTGACGTTGGCCCGGCATGTGGCGCTCTATGTGGCCCATGTGACGCTCGGCGTGCCGCGCGGCGCCGTTGCCGATCATTTCGGGCGCGATCGCACCTCCATCGCCTATGCCTGCGCGCGCATGGAGCAGCGCCGGGAGGCGCCGGACTTCGATCGCGCCTTGTCCGCGCTCGAAGCCTGCGCGGCCCAGGCGATGGGGCAGGGCGGCCCCCTCCCGATGCGCAGCGCGCAGGGCGTCGGCCCCGCCGTTTTCGGAGATTTGGCATGAGCGCAGATCCCCAATCCCCCGTGCGGCGGGGCGCTTCGCCCCGCAGGCCGAGCCCGCGCGTCGCGGTTCATCGCGTGCTGGTGGACGGGCGCGAACAGGATGTGGCGCTGCATCTGGCCGAGAGCCCGCTGGCCTGGCTCGCCCGCCGCAAGGGCAAGGATGGCCGGCCCCTCATCGACCCGGTTCAGGCTCTTGCTGGCGAGCGGCTGCGGGCGGATTTCACCCGCGCCCAGCTGACCCCGCGCGTGACCACCAATTGGAGCGCGACCGGCGGCGGTGGCGGCACGGGGCCGGAGGCCTTCAGCGATGCGGTGCTTGCGGCCAAGTGCCGCGTGGATCGGGCGATCGAGGCGGTTGGGCCGGAACTGTCTGGCGTGCTGCTGGATGTGTGCTGCTTCCTTAAAGGACTGGAGAGCGTGGAAAGCGAACGCGGCTGGCCGTTGCGCACTGCCAAGGTGGTGCTGGCGCTCGCCCTCGATCGCCTCGCCGCCCATTACGGCCTGGCCCGCGCCGCCCACGGCCGCACCCATGTGCCGGGCCGGGCCTGGCACGCCCCGCCGGGAGCAAGCGAGTGAGCATGGCTCAAGGGCAAAAGCCTGGGGCCTTCTTGCCCTTGTCGCTTGGCCGGAACGCCCTTGACCCGGCGCCGGCATCCCCTCAAATGGCCGGGGCGGTGCGAGCGCGCCGGGGCAATGGGGTGGCGGGATGATCAATTCCTATCTGAAGGCGATGCGCCAATACGCGACCTTCACCGGCCGCACCAGCCGCAAGGATTTCTGGTTCTATGTCCTTGCGGTCCTCTTGCTGAGCATCGCGGCCCAGGTGCTGGATCTGGTGCTCTTCGGCGGCGAGCTGGAGACCGGCGACGGCATGGTCGAATTCGAGAGCTACGGCATTCTCATCGGCATCGTGCATCTGGTGCATCTCCTGCCGGGCCTGGCGGTCAGCGTGCGTCGGCTTCACGACACGGACCGCACCGGCTGGTGGCTGCTGCTGGAGCTGACCGGCATCGGCGCGCTGGTGATCCTGATCTTCAACCTGCTGGCGGGCACGCGCGGACCGAACCGGTTCGGGCCCGATCCGCTCGCCTATGGCGCGCCCGTCGCGCCGGCGCCGACGGGCACGATCCTGCCCGGCCGGTAGCACGCGCGCGGCGCGCTCAGGCTTCGGCGAGAGCGGCGCGGGCGTCGGCGCGGATGCGTTCCACCATGGAGCGCAGGCCGTTGGAGCGCTGCGGCGTCAAATGACCCTCAAGGCCGATGCGGCGGAACACCGCCAGCGGATCGGCCTCCAGGATTTCCCGCGCGCCCTTGCCGGAGAGGATGGTGAGCAGCACCGCCACAAGGCCGCGCACGATATGGGCGTCGGAATCGCCCTTGAATTCCAGCACCGGCCCGTCCGGCCCGTCGCGCCGCCCGCTCACCAGCCACACCTGGCTGGTGCAGCCTTGCACCTTATTGGCGTCGGTGCGCTCGGCCTCGGGAAAAGGTGGCAGGGCGCGGCCCAGCTCGATGACGAAGCGGTACCGGTCTTCCCAATCGTCGAGAAGCTCGAAATCGGCCACCAGGGCCTCGATATCCTGATCCGCTGTCATCGCACCTGCCCGTAAGACACCGCCGACGCCGTGTCGGCGCCCTTGGTCGGTTCTGCGCCATATAGGCTGCGCGCAGCCCCGGCAAAAGTCGAGACAAGCAAAAAATGCGCCGCGCGTTGGCGCGCCGGCGGGATTTTTTGAGCCGAAACGGCAGGTCGCGGTCCGGCAGGTCGCGGCGCGCGGATGCGCCGGGCCGAAGGTTTCAGGCGGGGCGCTTCAGGGGCGTGGGCACGCCGGGCGTCGCGGCTGGGGTTCCGGCGGGCTCGCCACCCCAGGAGGGCACCAGATCCTGCGGGGTCAGGCCGTGGCTGGAGGCGGTTCCGGCGGGCGCGGCGGCATCGCTGCGGGCATGGCCGAGCGCGTCCGCCACCCATTTAATGCCGACCTGGGCCTTTTCCGTGAGGGTCACCAGCATGTCGCCGCCGACCGCGCAGGCGTCCGGCTGGCGCTGGCAGAAGCCGCGCGCGTCCGCCACTGCCGACTGCACCGCCACAAAGGCCTGCCACGGGCCGACCTCGCGCCCGTCCCCGGACGTGCCGATGGGCAAGAGCAGCAGGATCAGGCCGAGCCAGAACGTCATGCGGATCAAAAAGAACATGGAGCGCCTCGCTTCAAGCTCCCCCAGGCGGCCCCGAACCGGGGCCTGGACCATTTTCCTTGGCGAAACCGACAGCGGCCGGTCTCAACCTTTGGATAACCATAGATATCAGAACGCCGGCCCTGCCGCAGCGCCCGCGCGGCCCCGCGCCCCCCGACTTTTCAAGACATCGTTAACGCTGGCCGGGCTGGCGGGCGGGCCTTAGCAGTTCGTTTAAGCGCGCCGTGCAAGCTTGCGTGGGATGAACGAGGGGGCGCCGCAAGGCGCTGTGGGCAGCCATTGCGTGTCGCGACTGTGATGAGACACAAGCTTGGGCCGGATGCGCGCGCGATGTCTGCGTCCGACCCACGGGGCAGCCTCGCCGATATCGGGCTCCTGGCGCGGCGTAGCACCCAGGCGCTGGGCGCGCTGTCGCTGCTGTGCGCCGGCGCCGGGGGGGCGGTGCTGCTGGCGGAAGCCTCGGGCCTTGCCTCGGGCGGTGCATCCGACGGCCTGTGGCTGCTGGCCTGCGGGCTGGTTTCGGCGGCGCTCGCGGGGGTTTCCGGCGGGTTGTCGCGCACGGCGGTGCGCCTGCGCGGCGCCGGGCCGGGCGCGGACCTTGCCCTCGTCACCCATCACCTGCGCTCCGGTGAGGTGGTCACCATCGCCCATGCGCAATTCCCCTTCGCCGCGCTGCCGGGCGCGCAGCTGGTGGGACACGGCCTGTTCGAGCGCATCCTGGTGGCGGACCGGCCGGCCTTTCTCGCCGCGGTGTCGGGTGCGGCCGGATTGACGCAAGTGGCCCATGACCTGCGCTGCGAGGTGCGGCTGCGCTGCGAGGCGGACGGGCTTTCCCCCGAATTCGTGTGGATGGAGATGCGCGCCTTTCCGCTGGAGGGCGGGCGCGTGCGCGCCTGCTGGCGCGACATCGGCGCCCAGAAGGCCAAGGCCGAGCAGGAAGCCGCCGCCCGCCAGGAGGCCGAGCGCGCCAATGCCGCGAAGAGCCAGTTCCTCGCCGCCATGAGCCACGAGCTGCGCACGCCGCTGAACACCATCCTCGGCTTTTCGGAAATGCTGCTGGGCGACGCCGCCGGCCGGATGGACGGCGAGAAGCGGGCCGATTATGCCCGCATCATCCACGACAGCGGCCAGCATCTGCTGGGCGTTGTGAACGACATTCTCGACCTGTCGCGGGTCGAGGCCGGAGCGTATGAACTCCTGGTCGAGCCGGTGGATGTGCGCCGCCTCGCGCAGACCTGCCACGACATGATGGCGATCGAGGCGGTGCGGCGCGAGGTGCGCGTCGCGCTCAACCTGTCGAGCCGGGTGCCGCCGATCCTCGCCGATCAGCGGGCCTTGAAGCAGATGCTGCTGAACCTGCTGTCCAATGCCCTCAAGGTGAGCGCGCCGGGCACGCGGGTGGAGGTCTCTGCGCGGGTCGAGGGCGGCAACCTGCTGATTGCCGTCGCCGACCAGGGGCCGGGCATGTCGCCGGCTGACGTGGCGCGGCTCGGCGAACCGTTCTTCCAGACCGGCGACATGGAGCGCCGGCGCACCGGCAGCGGCCTTGGCCTTGCGGTGGTGCGGGCGCTGGTGCGCCTGCACGAGGGGACGTTCGAGGTCGCGAGCGTGCTCGGGCGCGGCACGACGGTGACGCTCAGCCTGCCGCTGACCCGCCCGGCCGTGGTCGTGGCGCCGTTCGCGCGGCCCGGCGCGGCCGCCCAACCGGACGGGGAGCGGCGGCGCGCATGAGAATAGATTATGGAGAAAGCCATGTGTCCGGCGCGCCGGGCGAGATGCCGTTCGCGGAACCCCCGCGCGGCCGGCTCGGGCTGCGTTTTGCGGATGGGCTCGCAACGCTGGTGGGCGTGCTCCTCACCGGTGCCGTGCTCGCCAATGTGTTCGTGATGCAGAGCGGCACGCGCCCCGGCCCGTTGCCGGGCGGCACCGCCGTGCCCATCGCCCCGGTGCCGACGCCCAAGCCGCAGGCCGCCGGCGGGGCGGCGGGCACCCACGTGCCGGCGGCCGCGCTGTCGCCGAACCTCATGGCGAACACGGCGGTGCCCATCACCACCGCCCCCGCCGGGGGCATTCTCGGCACGGTCAATATTTCCGGCGACACCAATGCGCCCGCCGCGCCCCCCGAGGGCGGGGCGCCGATGAACATCGCCCCGCAGCGCGCGGCCGCTCCGCATCAGAGCGCGGCCGCGGCGGCCGCCGCCGCGATCCTCATGCCGCCGGCCCCGGTGCCCGGCGGCGCGCGGACCGCCGTCGCGACCCGCCCGCCCGCGCGGGTGCCGGGAATAGCTCTTTCGGGTGCGGACACGGTGACCGGCTCGGTGCGGCCGCCGGCGGAGCTGGCGCCGTCCTCGCGCATTCTCGGCGTGCAGAAAACCCTCGCCAAGCTCGGCTATGGCCCGCTCAAGCTCGACGGCAAGCCCGGCCTGGAAACCCGCCTGGCGGTCCAGCGCTTCGAGCGCGACCGCAATCTGCCGCCCGACGGGGAGATTTCCGACCGGGTGGTGAAGGAGCTGATCGCGGTCTCCGGCTCGGTGATCGACTGACATGCGGCTGAAGAGCGCCATTTTCGCCGCCGCCATCATCCGCACCGCCAATGGCGCGGGCGCGTTCGCGGCGGTGCGCCGGCGCGGCTCGGAGGAGGCCGGCGCGGTGTTCGTGAAAGTGGCGACGCTGGACGGCTGCGCGGCGCTCTACGGCCCGGCGCCGCAAAGCGCCTTCGACGCCGAGACGTCCGGCGCGCGCCTGTTCGCGGTCCTGGTGCCGCCCGGCTCGCCGGACGCGGACAGCGAGGCGCGGATGGTCAAGGAAATGCGATTCGATCCGGACTTGTGGCTGCTGGAGATCGAGGACAAGGCCGGCCGCGCCTTCATCGAGGTGGCCCCCGGCTGAGTGCTGTCCGCTCGCCTGCCATCCGCTCGTGCGGCTTCAGGCATAGCCGAGCCGGTCGAGGTCCGGCCGGATCAAATGTTCGATGGCCGGCGGCAGGTTGGGACGCTCGGCGGCCTTCTCGTTGACGAACCGGCCGTGGCGATAATCCGCCGGCAGGATCGGACTGCGGGCCCCCTCCAGCATCAGCGGATCGAAGGCGACGCCGACGCAGGCCGCCACCTCGCGCAAGGTGGCTTCCGGCGCCGTGATCAGATCCTCATAGCGGAAACTGCCCGCCAGCACGCCTTGTCCGCTCAGATGCTCCAGCACCCGCACGGAGGCGCACCAGCGCCGGGCCGCCTCCACATGGCTGAGCCCGGCCCGCCGCACTTTGGAATCCACGCACGTGCGCCCGTCGCGCATGATGAACAGGAACCGATATCCCGTCATCGCCGACACGAAGCGGTCCAGCACCGGCTCCTGAGTGAGATTGTAGTGATTGTGGGCGTTCAGCCCGAGCACCTGCTCGGTGGTGATCTTGTTGCCCCAGATGCGCTCCGGATTGGCCCTGCGGTCGCCATCGCAACGGGCGCGAAAGCGGGTGAGGCGGTAGTCCAGCAGGCGCGCCATGGAAGGCGGCGGGACCTGCGCCTCATCGGCGCCCATGAGAACGCCCACGCCGCCAAGTTCCGCACGAATCAGCAATGCGGGATGACGCTCCAGGCAGCCCGCCAGAAGCGATGATCCCCCCCGGCCCGCGCCGAGCAAAAGAAAGGGAGAGGGAGCGGTCGGATCACGCAAGGGCATACGGGGGCATTTTCCGCGTCGGGCGCGCCGCACCGAAGGGCTTGCCCACGATCAAATCACACATGGCGGCGAACGCAACCACTAAGAGGTATGAAGATCTGCACGCAATCTTTCTTATTGCACAGCCTGAGGAAACTTTCGGAGCCTATCTGCGTTGAAGGGGTTACGGTGACCCTTGAGGAGAAGCGAAATGGGAACGGTTTTATCGTTCTCCGCTGCGCGGGGAGTGCGGGCGCGAAAAGCGCGCGTCCACGCGGATGGGGAAGCAACGCAGGACGGGCAACCGAGGGAAAGCGCACAGATCTATATCTTGCCCGTGGTACGCATCGAACGTCACCCCGATGTGACGGTGGTCTTGGCCCCGGCGCCGAAGCGGCTGCCGCCGATGCAAGGACAGGCGAAGCGCGCGGGTTCGCCCAAGCGGCAAGGGCCGTCCAAGCGCCAGGCGTGAGCTCAAGCGCCAGGCTGAGAATAGGTCATCGCGGCGACGGGCGCACCGGAATGCACACCGCCGGACGCCGCGCGAATAAGGCCGGGGGATTAAAAGGCACAGCGAAAAGGGCATCGCCTCGCGAATTGCCGCGCCGTGCCGTCTCATTCCGATGCACTATTGCGTAGAGGTGCAGCTTGCGGCTTCGAGTTGCTTGCGCACGGCTTCGCGGACGTCTGCGTAACGCGCGAAAGCGCGAATGAGCACGATGCCTGTGGTGGTCGGCGATTCCACCACCAGACGGTCCGCCGCCGTGATTTCCTCATCCTCCGGCAATGCCGCGCGTTGGGCGGGGGAGAGCAGGTCCAGTTCGATCACCCGTCCGGCCGCCTGATCGTTCAGTGCATAAAAGGCAAGCCCGCGATTGGTGTAGAACGAGACCGAGGTGTAGTCGCCGGTCTGGGGCACGCGCACCTTCAGCGGCCGTTCGCGCAAATCGTAGCGGCACACCGCGCTGACGAAGGCCGGGTCGGTCATGGGCAATGCGGGCGTTCCGGTCTGCGGCAGCAGCACCAGCCGGTTCGGCGGCGCCAGGGCGGAGAGCCGCTGGTAGGCCGAGGCCTGGGCAAGCCGCGGCATGGCCAGCACCGACACCAGATGCACGATGCCCCCGAGCACCAGCACCACCGCGAGGGGCAGCAGCAGCAGGCGCGGGGCCGCGGGCACCGCCTGGAAGATGGCCGCCAGACGTTCCACCGGGCCCGGCGCGCGGGCGGTGGAGCGATAGGCCGGACGGCTGCGACGGAACAGGGAAGCAAGGGTCATGGGCACCGCTCCGTGACGATGCGCGGCAATTGCCCTTCGTCCTGCGCGCCCGAGGCGAAGCTGAACGGGGCATCATAGAGGCGCAGCGCCACCCGCAGGCGTCCCCGCGCGCCGGTCGGCAGCCAGTTTCCCGCCCGCGCACGGGGGGAGAGCGAGACATTGATGCTGCCGTCCGGCTCATAGACCAACTCGGCGCTGGTGAAGCCGTGGCGGTCCGCCTCGTTCGGCACCAGGGCGCCCTTGTCGTCGGTGAGGGTCAGCGTCCACAGCCGCGACTGGGGCAGGGAGCCTGAGATGCGCAGGTCGCAGCGCCCGTCCAGCGGCGCGCCGGCGGTGTCGTGGTCGGCGAGGAACAGCAGGCCGTCGGCCAGCTCCAGCGGCAGTTCACCGGTGCGCGCGAAGGCGGCGGCGGCATAAGGATCGGCCTGGGTGGTGCCCGAGCGCGGCCAGCCCTGCCAGGCGCCGAGGCGCACCATATCCATGCCGCGCGAATGGGTGACGGCGAAATAGGTGGCGCCGAGGCCGAGCGCCGCCGCCGCGGCGAGGGTGGTCGCGAGGGTCACGAGGCGCACGGCAGGCCCAGCGGTGCGGTCAGAGTTTGAATTCCGGTCAACGCCTGGATGGCGCTGAAATCTTGGATGCCGATCACGTCCCGGGCTCCGGTCAATTGGTGCGCGTCGGCGCCGCAGGGGAGCCGGCTGCGGGCGTTCCCATGGCGGTCGGACCGGGCAGGGGCGGCAAGGGCGGCGCGGTGCGGAACATCTGTTCCAGGCGGATCAGACGCTCCGTGCTGCGCGGCGACAGGGTGATCGGGCGCTGGATGGAATCCAGTTCCGGCACCTCGATGGGGGAGGGCTTGTCTTCCAGCTTGGGGGCCGGCTGGTCGCCGACGCCGGGGATGAATTTGCGCTCAACCCCCTGGTGGGCATAGGCCATCACCTTCTGCCACGTCATCGCCGGCAAGGTGCCGCCGGTCATCTTGTTCATGGACGTGTAATCGTCATTGCCGAACCAGACACCGCCGACATAATTGCCGGTGAAGCCCATGAACCAGGCGTCGCGATAGGCATTCGTGGTGCCGGTCTTGCCCGCCACCTTGATGTTCTCCAGCCGCGCCCGCCGCCCGGTGCCGTTCTCGACCACATTGTTCAGCATCGGGTTGATCATGTCGATCACGTTCGGCGGAATGATCTCCACCGATTTCGGCGCATCGCGGTCGAAGCGCCACACCACCTCGCCGTTGGAGACGCGCATCTCCACCACGGCGTGGGGATAGACGCTGTGCCCGCCATTGGCGAACACGCTATAGGCGGTCACCATGTCGATGGCCGTCACCTCGGCCGCGCCGAGCGGCAGCGGGGCGCTCGGCGCGAGGGGGGAGGTGATGCCCATCTTGTGCGCGAGATCAATGATCTTGGCGCGGCCGAACTTCTCCGCGAGCCGCACCGCCACCGTGTTCAGCGAATGCTGAAGCGCCACGATCAGCGGGATCGAGCCCATATAGGAGCGGCCGTAATTCTGCGGGCACCAATTGCCGAGGCAGATCGGCGCGTCCTGCACGATGGTGGTGGGCTTGTAGCCGTTCATCAGCGCTACCGTATAGACGAACGGCTTGAACGATGAGCCGGGCTGGCGCAGGGCGTCGGTGGCGCGGTTGAACTGGCTCTCGCCATAATCGCGCCCGCCCACCATGGTGCGCAGCGTGCCATTGGGCTCCATGATCACTATGGCGCCCTGGCCCACCTTATAATCCTTGCCGTATTGGCGCAGCGCCTGGTCCAGCGCGGCTTCGGCCACTTTCTGGATATTGGGATCGAGCCCCGTGCGCACGACGAAATTGCGCTCGGTGATGGATTTGGGCAGCGCGTCGACGAGCTTGCGCACCTCGGAGAAGGCATAGTCGAGATAATAGTCCGGCACCGCCATGTCGCTGCGGTCCACGGGGGTCGCGGGATTGCGGCGGGCGCCGAACACCTGACCCTCGGTCATGAAGCCGGCATCCACCAGATTGTCCAAGACCGTGGACGCGCGCGCGCGGGCGGCGGGCAGATTGACGTGGGGCGCATATTTGCTCGGCGCCTTGAACAGGCCGGCGAGCATGGCGGCTTCGGCGAGGTTCACCTCGCGCACGGACTTGCCGAAATAATACTGCGCCGCCGCATCCACCCCATAGGCGCCGCCGCCGAGATAGGCGCGGTCGAGATAGAGCTTGAAGATCTGGCTCTTGGTGAGCCGGCTTTCCAGCCACAACGCCAGGAACGCTTCCTTGATCTTGCGCTCGATGGTGCGTTCGTTGGAGAGAAACAGGTTCTTGGCTAGCTGCTGGGTGAGCGAGGAGCCGCCCTGGCGCACGCCGCCGGCCTTGGCATTGGTCACCACGGCGCGGAACGTGCCGGCGATGTCGATGCCGAAATGCTCGTAGAAGCGCCGGTCCTCGGTGGCGAGCACCGCTTTGAGCAGATAATCCGGGAAATCGGCCAGCGGCACGGTGTCGTTCTGGCGCACCCCGCGCTCGCCCAGCACGTTGCCGTAGCGGTCGAGGAAGGTCACGGCCAGTTCGGTGCGCTTCAGCCAGTCGTCGGAGGTTTCGTGGAACGCCGGCAGGGCGAGCGCGAGCACCACCACGGAGCCCGCCGCGCCCAGGGTGAACCCTTCCGATGCCATGCCCACCAGGAAGCGCGGCACGCCGGAGAGCGAGAAATGCTCCATGAAGGCGGAATAGCCGCTGGTGACCCGCCGGGTGAACGCGCCAAGCTGGAACAGGGCGCTGTCGATGCGCGCGTCGAAATCCAGCAGCGCGTTGCGCAGCCGGGCTTTGAAGGAGGGTTTGGGACCTTCGCTCACCGCTTGATGCTTCTCATCGCCTGTTTGTCCGCAAGCGCGCCGCGCCCCGCGCGCTCCCGTTCTCCGTCGTCATTGCCGCATGCGGCCATCGCCAGCGCCGCCCCGCCGGGCGCCGCCATCATCCTTGCTCGTGCAGCCGCGTGTCAAAAACACGGCGGCCGGCGGGCCACCTTGTCTATAACCCGCGGCGCGGATTGCCGCGAGTGCCGCGTGACGCGGCGCAAGCAGACGTGAGGACGGGGTAAATTTTCGCCGCGCGGTTCAAGGCGCGCGGGGCTTCGTGGTAAGGAGGGCCATGCCAGACCGCTCGCCTTCCGATCCCGCGCCCACCGCCTTCCCCGATGCCGCGCCGGGCGCGGGCACGCCTGGCACGCCGGGCTCAACTGGGTCGCCTGCCGCCCCCGGGACCCATGGCACGGCGCTGCCGTTCTGGCGCGCGAAGGGGCTGGCTCTCATGAATCCGGCCGAGTGGGAAAGCCTGTGCGACGGCTGCGGGCGCTGCTGCCTCGTGAAGCTGGAGGACGAGGACAGCGGCGACATCGCCTATACCGACGTGGTGTGCCGGCTGTTCGAGACCCATTCCTGCCATTGCTCCGACTATCCCAACCGGCAGGAACAGGTCAGCGACTGCGTGCGCCTGACGCCGGAGGCGGTGGCGGAACTCTCCTGGCTGCCACCCACCTGCGCCTATCGCCTGCTGGACGAGGGCAAGGACCTGCCCTGGTGGCATCCGCTGGTCTCCGGCTCGACCGAGACGGTCCATGAGGCGGGAATCTCGGTGCGCGGCAAGGTGTCGGGCGGCGAACAGATGTTCGGCCTGTTCGAGCTGGTGGACCATATCGTGTCCTGGCCGCTGCGCTGGCCCAAGGGGTCGCGGGGAAACGGTTTGCCGGCAAGCCGCGCCCGCGCCGCCGCGCGCGTGCGCAAGCCGCTTTCCGGCGCCTGAGGCCGCCGCGCGTCAGATCACGTCGCGGTCGCCTTGCGTCAGGCCGGTGCCGGCCCGAGGCGCGCGGTCAGGTCCGTGCCGCGCACCAGCACCACATAGCCGAGGCTCAGCAGCGCCAGCCCCACGAGGCTGCTGATGCTCCAGCACACCCAAGCGTCGAGCGGCACATTCGCCCAGCTGAAGGATTTCTCCAGCATGAAGCCGGTGAATTCCACCCAGCGCCCTTCCAGATAGATCCCGGCGAGCCCGATCATCCAGGCCGGGCCGGCCTTCGTCTGCGCGGCGCACAGCACGATGATCAGCGGCACCAGCGGTTCCAGGGAATTGCGCCCGAGCCCGTCGCGGCTGAAGCCGAGGAGCAACAGCATGAGCGCGAATGTCAGGACGATCAGGGCCAGCACGCGGCGGATGCGCGGATCCGCACTGGGACGCAGCAGGGCGAGATAGGCGAAGAGGAAGAGACTCATGCCGAGGCCGGACGGCAGGGTCTTGGCATATTGGACGGTCCAACGCAGGGGATCGCTGACCGGACCGTCGACCCACTGGTGCAGATTGCTCGAATAATAAAAGGTGGTCGGGCTCAGGGTGATCCAAAAATTATCCCATCTCGCGCCGAGCCAGGACCAGAGCGAGGCGGCCCTGAGAAGCCCCCGGCCATCGCTCAGCATATAGTCCATGAACATGTCGTGGGCGCCGAGCCAGGCCTTGTAGGCGAGCCAAGGCGTCATCAGAAAAGCGGCCACAAGCCCGAACGTCAGGCCCGCCCGCACAGCGGCGCTGGCCTTCTCCCGCGTCGATCCGGCGCCGTCGCATGCTGTCCACAGGGCGATCAGCCCGAGCGGCGGCAGGAACAGCAGGCCTACCGGATGGCTCAGCCAGGCCAGCACGCCGCAACCCGCCGCCACGCCCCAGCGGCTGCGCAGGAGCGCGGCCAGGGCGAGGAGGATGAAGAAGCCGGCCAGCACCTTCGGCCAGAGGAAGACGGTATTGATCAGCATCGCCGGTGCCAGCGCCACCCACAGGCAGCCGAGCACCCAGGGGCGGCTGGCGGGCTTCACTCCGAGCGCCAGGAGCAGGTGGCCGGCACCGAGCACGATCATCGCGTTGGTGATCCAGCCGAGGAGGCGGGAGAGATAGGCGCCGTCGCTGGTGCCGGGCCAGGGCTTGCGTTCCAGGTTCGGCGTATCGCGGGGCGTGGCGCCGAACAGGGAGAAAAGCGCATTGGTGGCGAGGGGAACCAGCGGACCGCGCGCCGCCACCGACCATTCGCCGAAATATTCTTTGCTGCGCTCGATGCCATTCTTGCCGTGGAACATATAGCTGGCGGTGATGTAGGGAATGAGATGGTCCGGCGGCGAGGCCACCATGCGCCCGGGGATCACCGTCTCCAGATGGGATTCCTGGGCGATGGGCAAGGGATTGAGGCCGACCGCCATGGCCATGGCGATCATCGCCCCCCAGAGCGCGAACACGCCCGGACCCTGGTCGCCGAACGAAGCGCGCCACCTATCCGCACGCCACCACCGCCACGCGAGATCGAGCGCGAGGAGGAGCGTCGCGCCCCCGTAGAGCAGCGTCACCATCAGGGAGCTGGCGGGATGGACGATCCACAGCAGCAGGCCGGTGGCGGCGAGGGCGAGCAGGCCCGGCACCGGCACGAAGGCGGAGGGCAAGCGGCGCGCGGCGGGCGCGCGCGCATTCCACCACAGACCGGGAACCAGCAGCAAAACCACAATGAGCAGGGCGGAGAGACACACCCAGCCATAATTCGTATCCATCGTGGGAAAACCTCTGGAGCTTCGGCAGGGGCCCTGCGGCCCGTCGCTCTCGCGAACGCGCACCGTCTATACCTGTCCGCGCCGCCGCATTGAAGTCGCCGCCGCGGACCGGAGCCGGCACCGGCGGGGGCAACGCGCGCGGATGTCATCGCGCGGGGCTTGATCTTGGCGCGCCGAAGGGGTACCGAGCGCGCCCTTCTGCGCTATGTTGCAGCGCACGCCCTTATCGCTCCGTTTTCGGGAACCCACCATGGCGGCCTGCGGCCTCGATTTCGGCACGTCCAACACCACCCTTGGCCTCAACGGCCCACGCGGGCCGCATCTGGCGCCCGTCGAGGGTGATGCCGTGACGGTGCCGAGCGCCATCTTCTATCCGCGCATCGCCGCGCCGGTGATCGGCCGCGCGGCCATGGCCGCTTATGTGAGCGGCGAACAGGGGCGCCTGATGCGGGCGCTGAAATCCGTGCTCGGCAGCGCGCTGGTGGATGAGACCACGGCGGTCGGCCGCTCCCGCGTCACGTTTCGCAAGGTGATCGGCGCCTATATCTCCGAGGTGAAGCGGCGCGGCGAGAGCGCCGCCGGCGCGCCGCTGGATCAGGTGGTGCTCGGCCGCCCCGTGCATTTCGTCGATGGCGACGCGGCGGGCGACGCGCGCGCCCAGGACGTGCTGGGCGACGTGGCGCGAGAGATCGGCTTTTCACACATCTCGTTCCAGTTCGAGCCGATCGCCGCCGCGCTCGATTACGAGCGGCAGGTGAATGGGGAAGAACTGGCGCTGATCGCCGATATCGGCGGCGGCACATCGGATTTTTCCATCGTGCGCATCGGCCCCGACCGGCGCGACAAGCCGGACCGGGCGGACGACATCCTCGCCAATGACGGCGTGCGCATCGGCGGCACGGATTTCGACCGCGCGCTCAGCCTCGGCATGGTGATGCCGCTGCTCGGCCATGGCAGCCCCATGAAGCGGCAAGGCCTTTCCGCCCCAGCGAGCCTGTTCCAGGATCTTGCGACCTGGTCCTCCATCAACCGCCTGTACGATCCGCGCGTGCATCGCTCGATCCGCGAGATGGAGCGCGAATCCGCGCGCCCCGAGCTGATCCGCCGGCTCGCCCATGTGGTGAGCGAGGAGCGCGGCCACACCTTGGCCATGGCCGCCGAGGACGCGAAGATCGCGGTCTCCGAGGACGGCCAGACGGCGATCGACCTCGCCTGGCTGGAACCCGCGCTCGAAGTCGGCATCGTCCATGACGACCTCGTGACCCACACCGACAGCCTGTCCGGGCGGATCGCGCGGCGTATCACCCAGTGCCTGAGGGAGGCGGGGGTGAAGGCGAGCGACATCGACGCGCTGTTCCTCACCGGCGGTTCGACGCGTCTCGCCCATGTGCGCTCTGCCATCGTCGCCATGGCGCCGCAGGCGCGGATCGTTGCGGGCGATACGTTCGGCTCGGTGGGCACCGGGCTCGCGGTGGAAGCCGGACGGCGCTACGGGCGATAGCCCGTCGTCCTTCAAGGGCGGCGCCATGAAGCTGGTGCGCCGCTTTACCTTCGCCTATCGTTCGTCATGCTCATGTCACGCCCCTGTCAGGCCCATGCATGAGGATGGCCCGCCGCGACGCGCGCGGAGCTTCGCCCGCATCCCCCTTTTCCAGGCGGGCGGGCCGTTTTCTTCCGCCGCACCCCGCGCGGCGCAGACGGACCTTGAGATGCAGGCCAAGCGCGTCACCTTTCCACGCTCCCTGACGCCCTATCTGCTGCTGGCGCCGCAGCTGGCCATCACGCTCGTGTTTTTTGTCTGGCCGGCGGGGCAGGCGGTGGTCTCCTCGCTGTTCGCGGAAGATGCCTTCGGCCTCTCGCGCGCCTTCGTGGGCCTCGCCAATTTCACCACCCTGTTCCGCGATCCCACCTATCTCAACGCGTTCCAGGTGACGGCGGTGTTTTCCGCCAGCGTCACGGTCCTCGCCATGGTCCTGGCGCTCGGGCTGGCGCTCGCGGCGGACCGGATCGGCAAAAGGGCCGGGCCCTATCGCGTGCTGCTGGTGTGGCCCTATGCGGTGGCGCCGGCGGTGGCGGGAATCCTGTGGTGGTTCATGTTCAACCCCTCCATCGGCATCCTCGCCCGCGCGCTCGACGCCGTGGGCGTCAGCTGGAACCACTTCCTGAATGGCGAGCAGGCGCTGTTGATGGTGATCCTGGCCGCCGCCTGGAAGCAGGTGAGCTATAATTTTCTGTTCTTCCTCGCCGGCCTCCAGGCCATTCCCGCGAGCCTGATGGAGGCCGCGGCGCTGGACGGCGCCGGGCCGGTGCGACGCTTCCGCTTCGTGGTCTGGCCGCTGCTGGCGCCCACCACCTTCTTCCTGCTGGTGGTGAACCTCACCTATGCCTTCTTCGACACCTTCGGCATCATCCACGCCACCACCGGCGGCGGGCCGGGGCAGGCGACCACGATCCTCGTCTATAAGGTGTTCCGCGACGGCTTCGGCGGGCTCGATCTCGGCGGCTCGGCGGCGCAATCGGTGGTGCTTCTGGTGATCGTGATCGGGCTGACGGCGATGCAGTTCCGCCACATCGAACGCCGGGTGCAATATTGATGGCCGGCTCCGGACGCCTGCTCAGCCTGCTGGCCCATCTCGCGCTAATCCTCGGCGTGGTGGTGATGGTGCTGCCGGTCTATCTCGCCTTCATCGCCTCCACCCATTCGGGGGGCGATTTCCTCTCCGGCCGCGTCGGACTGCTGCCGGGAAGTCTGTTCCTGGAGAATTACCGCACCGCTCTGTTCACGGGCTCCAGCACCCAGGGCTTTCCGCCCGTCGGGGGCATGCTGCTGAACAGCTTCGTCATGGCCATGGCGATCGCGCTCGGGAAGATCGCCATCTCGCTGCTCTCCGCCTTCGCGGTCTGCTATTTCCGTTTCCCGCTGCGGCAGACGGCATTCTGGCTCATCTTCATCACGCTGATGCTGCCGGTGGAGGTGCGCATCCTACCCACCTTCCAGGTGGTGGCGGACCTCTCGCTGCTGAACTCCTATGGCGGGCTGACCCTGCCGCTGATCGCCAGCGCCACGGCGACCTTCCTGTTCCGCCAGGTGTTCATGACCATTCCCGATGAACTGACGGAAGCGGCCCTGATCGACGGCGCCGGGCCGCTGCGGTTTTTCTGGCACGTGCTGCTGCCGCTTTCGCGCACCAATATCGCGGCGCTGTTCGTCATCCTCTTCATCTATGGCTGGAACCAGTATCTCTGGCCGCTGCTGGTGACCACGGACACGGGCTATTACACCATCGTCATGGGCATCCAGCGGCTCGCGGCGGCGGCGGTGGAGTCCGATCCCGTGTGGCATCTGGTGATGGCGACCGCCATCCTCGCCATGCTGCCGCCGATCCTGGTGATCGCCTTGATGCAGAATTTGTTCGTGCGCGGGCTGACGGAAACCGAGAAATAGCCGGGTCGACCGCCGCGAACCCAGACGGGAAATCTCCTTCCCGCCCCCGCCGTCATGGCCGGCCTTGTGCCGGGCATCCAGCGGCTCGCGGCGGCGCCGCGTGGATGGCCGGGACAAGCCCGGCCATGACGACATCGAAGGGGCGCGGTGGGGCCGGACACGCCTTCCGGCCCGAGGTCCAACCGCTCAGGGCTTGCCCTTGTCCGCCAGCGCCTCGCGCAGCCGGCCGGTGGCGGCGCGGCCGAGGATGAGGGGCGTCGCCAAGCCCTCCAGCGCCACGTGCGCCCGGTCGCGCGAGGGGGTCTCGATGCTGCGCAGGCGGTCGCAATTCACCATCAGCGAGCGGCCGAGGCGCAGGAACGGCGGGCGCGGCAGCAAGGTCTCGAAGGTGCCGAGCGTGCGCAGCATCATCAAGGGCGGCTGGCCGGCGAGGAACACGCGGGTGAAATCGCCATCCGCCCGCAGCGCCACGATATCGGACGGCGGCGCGAAGACCGTGCGGTTGGGCGTGCGCAATTCCAGCGTCGCGCCCGGGGCGAGCGGCTGGGCGGGCACGGGTTCAGGGGCGGGCGGGGAACCGATCTGGCGCAGGGCGCGGCGCAGGGCGTCCGCGAGGCGCTCGGGCGAAACCGGCTTCAGCAGATAATCCACCGCATCCACCGCAAAGGCGTCCACCGCATGCTGGGCATGGGCGGTCACGAAGATCACGCGCGGCGGGTCTTCCAGCGCCTGGAGCAGCTCGAAGCCGCTGCCGTCGCCCAGCTCGATATCGAGGAACACCAGGTCCGGCGGCTCGCGCACCAGCAGGTCGAGCGCGTCTTCCACGCAATCGGCCTCGCCCGCGATGCGCACCTGCGGATGGGCCTGGAGCAGGCGGGCGATGGCACGGCGGGCGCGCACTTCGTCGTCCACGATCACGGCGCTCAGCACGGCGCGCCCTCCAGGATCAGCTCGGCCACCACCCGCCGCCCGGCGCCGCCCGGCGGCGCGGCTTCGTGCAGGGTGAAATAATGCCGGCCGGGATAGTGCAGGGCGAGGCGTCGCCGCACATTGGCAAGGCCCACCCCGGTGCGGCGCAGGCGCTTGGCGGCGGGGGCGAGCGTGCCGGTATTGCCGATGCGGATGCGCAGCCCCTCACCCTCGGTCTGGATCGCGATGTCGATGCGCAGACCGTGGCGGCGGGTGCCGTGCTTGATGGCATTTTCCACCAGCGGCTGCAGCAGGAAGCTGGCGATGGGGCGGCCGGCGGCCTCGGGCGCCACGTCGAGGGTGGCGACCAGATGGTCGCCGAAGCGCGCTTCCTGGATGCGCAGATAGGCGGCCAGGCTCGCCGCCTCGGCCGCGACGCTCGCCACCGGCTGGTCATGGGTGGCGAGCGAATGGCGCAGATAATCGGAAAGCTCGTGCACCATCACATGGGCGGCGTCGGGATCGTCCAGGATTTCCTCGCCGACGCCGTTGAGGGCGTTGAACAGGAAGTGCGGATCGAGCTGGAGGCGCAATTCGCGCAATTCGGCGCGCAAGGCCTCGGCCTGGGCCAGCGCGACCCGCTGGCGGTCGCTGCGCGCGCCGATCTCCGCCCGCACCCAGAAAAAGGCGAGGCTCCAGCCCATCATGGTGAAGAAATAATAGATCAGCGGCGCCAGCACCTGCTGTTGCGGGCGCCAGTTGGGGATGGGCCAGCCGAAATAATCGCGCACCACGCCGATGCAGCCGACCAGGAAGAGCGCGGCCGCGAACGACAGGGCGGCGATCCATGCCACGGCGCGCACGGTGATGGCGGCGTCGAGCCCGAGTTTGAGATAGGCGGCGCGCATGGCGGTGGTGGAGAGGATCAGCAGCGGCAGCGCGATCACGGTCAGGCCGAGCGAGATGCCGAAATTCTCGTAGGAGACCCATCGGTTGGTGAGGTCAACGATGGAGAACAGGCTCCATCCCGTCACCTGGGCGCGCAGGAACGCGGGGCGCCGCGCCCACCAGGCGGCGAGCGGATTTTGCGCCAAGACCGCGTCCTGCCTCCTCACGTCCCCGGCTCCCCACCGCCGCCGCCCGATCCGCGGGCCTGCGTCCCCCGACGCAGGAAAGGCGATTTGCGCCCCTGCGGCAAGGCGGGCGGGCGCCATTGGCTGTGTGCACCGCGAAAGTCGTCGGCGTGGCCGATTTTTCCGCCCGGTTCATCGACTTCAAAAAGCATCGCCTGACGCTTCGTGAGATCCAGATGCGGTGTCCCGGAGGGACTCGCGTTTCTGGAGCAATGACAGATGGCGAACGTGAATTACGCTGTTGCCGACAATTGGGGTTCGGGCTTCGTCGGCGCCATGACGGTGCCCGCCGGGTCGGCAGGTCTCAACGGGTGGACGGTGGAATTCGATGCCGCCTTCGACATCTCCAACATCTGGGGCGCCGAGATCGTCAGCCACGTGGGCGATCATTATGTCATCCGCAACATGCCTTGGAACGCCGCCGTGCCGGCGAACGCGAGCGCCTCGTTCGGCTTCCAGGCTGGGCCGGGCAGCGCCGCCACCAGCGCCAGCGGCTTCACGCTGAACGGAGTGGGCGGCGATCCCGCCCCGGTGCTGCCCGCAATGTCGGTGGCGGATGCGGCGGTGGCGGAAGGCGACAGCGGCACCAGCGACCTCGCCTTCACGGTAAGCCTCTCCGCGCCCTCCTCGACGCCGGTGACGGTGAGCTATTCCACCGCCAACGGCACCGCGACCGCCGGTAGCGATTTCACCGGCACCACGGGCACGCTGACCTTCGCGCCCGGCGAGACCTCCAAGGTGGTGCATGTGGCGGTCACCGGCGATACGGCGGTGGAGGCGAACGAGACCCTCTCGCTGGTCCTCTCGGCGCCCGCGGGCGCGACGCTCGCCCATGCCAGCGCCACCGGCACGATCCAGAACAACGACACGGCCTCCGGGGGCGGCGGCACCGGCGGCGGAGGAACCGGGGAAGGGCGCGTGTTCAGCGTCACCACCGACGGGCCGGACATCGTCGGCTTCGATCCGGCGAAGGACAAGCTCGACCTCGGCGGGGTGAGCGTCCACAATTTCATCGTGGTGGATACGCCGGCCGGGGTCGGCTTCATGAATCCCTGGTCCGGGGAAACCGCCATCGTTCAGGGCGTGTCGCTGGGCCAACTCACCATCGACAGCTTCATGCCGATCGAGAACAACCATCTGCGGCAGGATCTCTCCGGCGCGCTGGCGTGGGAGCAGGGCATCACGGGCGAGCCCCACACCGTCTATGCGCGCTCGCACGAGATCGGCCAGATCGACAAGGTGGCGTTCGATCCCGCGACCGACGTGGTGGACTTCCGCTATTTCGGCACCCGCGAGCAGATCTACATGGTGGACAGCGCGGAAGGGGTGGTGATCTCCAATTCCGGCACCGGCCAGGCGCTGATCCTGCTGGGTGTGAAGGTCGCGGACCTTACCATCGACAATTTCGAATTCCACTTCGCCCAGGTGCGCGAGGATCGGGTGGCGCTGCAGCTCGGCTTCTCCTCGGTGCCGGATTCCCAGGTGCTACCGCAGGGCGTGCCCATCGCCGGAACGGACGAATGGCCCTCCCACACCGGCACCGGCACCCCGCCGAGCGGGGTCCAGGGCGAGACCTTCACCATCGCCTGGAACTATGGCTCGGACGCGGTGCTGGATTTCAACCCGGCCTCGGACAAGCTCGATTTCGGCTGGTTCAAGGCCTATGAATTCTCCATTGCGCAGACGCCCGCCGGCCTCGTCATCACCATCGAGGGCAACCACCAGACCTATACCTTGCCTGGCGTGACGCTGTCGCAGATCGAGATGAGCAACATCATCGCGCTCGACACCACCGCGCGCGCGGAATGGCAGGCGGCGATCGATGCCGCGCCGCCCGCCCCGGTGCTGCCGGTGCTCAATGTGGCGGACGCCAGTATCGCCGAGGGCGATGCCGGCACGGCGATGATGATGTTCACCGTCACCCTCTCGGCGCCCTCCGCGAGCCAGGTGAGCGTGAGCTATTCCACCTTGAACGGCACCGCGACGGCAGGCTCGGACTATGCCTCCAGCGTCGGCACCATCGTCTTCGCGCCGGGCGAAACCTCCAAGATGATCCATGTGCCGGTGACCGGCGACACGCTCACCGAGCTGAACGAGAGCTTCAGCCTCCATTTGTCCGCGCCGTTGGGTGCCACGATCAACGATAGTTCGGCCGTGGGCACCATTCTCAACGACGATGTGGACACCAACCCCTCCGCCCCGCCGGTGATCTCGATTGCCGACGCCCAGGTGGCCGAGGGCGATGTGGGGGAAGCGCATTTCATGTTCATGGTGACGCTGGACAAAGCGTCCACCACCCCCGTCACCGTGCATTACGCCACTGCCAACGGCACCGCCACCGACGGCTCGGACTATAGCGGCGACAGCGGCACGCTGACCTTCGCACCCGGCGAGACCTCGCAGATGCTGCATGTGCACGTCATGGGCGACACGGCGGTGGAGGCGAACGAGACTTTCACCGTCACCCTGTCGGACCCCACCGGCGCCACCCTCGGCGACGCGGTCGCGACCGGCACCATCCTCAATGACGACAGCGCCCCCGGCACGCCGCCGGCGCTTTCCATCGCAGATCTCGCGGTCACCGAGGGCAATGGCGAGCACAGCCATTTCGTCTTCACGGTGACGCTCGACAAGCCGGCGACCGGCCCGGTGAGCGTGCAATATGCCACCGCCAACGGCACCGCGAGCGCGGGCGCGGACTATGTGGCGGGCACCGGCACGGTGACCTTCGCGGCGGGGGAGACATCGAAGACCGTGCATGTGGATATCGTCGGCGACACGGCGGTGGAGGGGAACGAGACCTTCTCGGTCACCCTCTCCAATCCCTCCGGCGCGACCATCGCCGACGGTACGGCCATCGGCACCATCCTCGACGACGACAGCGCGCCGGTGATGCTGCCGGCGATTTCCATCGGCGATCTCTCGGTCGCCGAGGGCAATGGCGAGCACGCCCACTTCATGTTCACCGTCACGCTGGACAAGCCGGCCCTCGGCCCCGTCACGGTGCAATACGCCACCGCCGATGGCACGGCGGTTGCCGGCGCGGACTATGTGGCCGGCACGGGCACGATCACCTTCGCGGCGGGGGAAACCTCGAAGACCGTGCACGTGGACATCGTCGGCGACACGGTGGTGGAAGCGAACGAGACCTTCTCGGTGAAGCTCTCCAGCCCCTCGGGCGCGACCCTCGCCGAGGACACGGCGGTCGGCACCATTCTGAACGACGACGTGGCCCCCGTGGTGCCGCCGGCCGTCTCCATCGCCGACGCGACGCTCGCGGAAGGCAATGGCGGCACCGGGCAGATGAGCTTTACCGTGACCCTGGACAAGGCGGCGACAGGCCCGGTGAGCGTGCAATATGCCACCGCCAACGGCACCGCCACGGCGGGCTCGGACTATGCGTCCAAGACCGGCACCGTCACCTTCGCGGCCGGCGAGACCACGAAGACGATCCAGATCGCGGTCACCGGTGACACGGCGGTGGAGGCGAACGAGAGCTTCACCGTGAAGCTCTCAAACCCCACCGGCCTCACCATCGCCGCCGGCACCGCCACCGGCACGATCGTCAATGACGACGTCGCCACCCCGCCGGCGGGGTCTTCCGGCCTCGATTATGTGGTGAACGACAATTGGGGCGCGGGCTTCGTCGCCAGCATGACGGTGGAAGCCGGCCCCTCCGCGCTCAACGGCTGGACGGTGGAATTCGATTCCGCCTTCACGATTACCAACATCTGGAACGCGGAGATCGTCAGCCACGTCGGCTCCCATTACGTGGTGCGCAATGCGGCGTGGAACGGCACCGTGGGCGCCGGCAAGGAGGTCGCGTTCGGCTTCCAGGCAACCGCCGGGGCGGGCGGCACGGCGGCGACGGGCTTCCTGGTGAATGGCGCGCCGGTCGGCGGCGATCCGGTGCCGGTGCTGCCCACGCTCGCCGTGGCGGACGCCAGTGTGGCGGAAGGCCATGCCGGCACCAGCGACCTTGCCTTCACCGTTTCGCTCTCGGCGGCCTCCAGCACGCCGGTGACGGTGGCCTATGCCACGGCCAACGGCACGGCGAGCGCCGGCTCCGACTATGCCGCCCTCGCCGGCACGCTCACCTTCGCCCCCGGCGAAACCACCAAGGTGGTGCATGTGCAGGTTACCGGCGACACGGCGGTGGAAGCCAACGAGACGCTCACGCTGACCCTGACCAATCCCACCGGCGCGACGCTTGCCGACGCCAGTGCCACCGGCACCATCGTCAATGACGACGTGGCCCCCGTGCCGCCCGTCGTGTCGATCGCCGACGGTACGCTGACGGAGGGCAATGCCGGCACGAGCGACTTCGCCTTCACCGTAACCTTGGACAAGGCGGCCACCGGCGCGGTGAGCGTGCAATATGCGACCGCCAACGGCACCGCCACGGCGGGCTCCGACTATGCCGCCACGAGCGGCACGGTCACCTTCGCGGCCGGCGAGACCTCCAAGGTCGTGTATATCCAGGTCTCCGGCGACACGGCGGTGGAGGCGAACGAGACCTTCACCGTGAAGCTCTCGGCTCCCACGGGCGCGACCCTCGGCCATGCCACCGCCACCGGCACCATCGTGAACGACGACACCGCCCCGCCGGCCCATCTGCCGGAAATCTCGGTGAGCGACGCCTCCGTGGTGGAGGGCAACCCCGGTTCGGGCGGCGGCGGGCTGGACGGCTGGCTCTCCACCTCCGGCAACCAGATCGTCGATGCGGCGGGCAATGCGGTGCAGATCGGCGGGGTGAACTGGTTCGGCTTTGAATCCGACACCATGTCGCCCCACGGCCTGTGGACGCGCAGCTATCAGGACATGATGGACCAGATGAAGGATCTGGGCTTCAACACCATCCGCCTGCCGTTCTCCACCGACATGCTGCATGCGACCTCTCCGGCCAACGGCATCGACTATGCCAAGAACCCGGACCTCGCGGGCCTCGCGCCGCTGCAGGTGATGGACAAGATCGTCGATTATGCCGACGCCATCGGCATGAAGATCATCCTCGATCATCACCGCAGCGATGCCGGCGCCGGCACCTCTGCCAACGGGCTCTGGTACGATTCGACCCATAGCGAGGCGCAATGGGTTTCCGACTGGCAGATGCTGGCGCAGCGCTATGCCGGCGACACCGCCGTGATCGGCGCCGACCTGCACAACGAGCCCTATAACGGCACCTGGGGCGGCGGCGGCGCGAACGATTGGGCGACGGCCGCCGAGCGGGCCGGCAATGCCATCGGCGACGTCAATTCCAACTGGCTGATCTTCGTCGAGGGCATCGGCACGTATGAAGGCAATAATTATTGGTGGGGCGGCAATCTGATGGGCGTGCGCGACCGCCCCATCGAGCTCGATGTGGACAACAAGCTGGTCTATTCGGCCCACGATTATCCGAACTCGATCTATCCCCAGCCCTGGTTCAGCGATCCGTCCTATCCGGCCAATCTGCCGGAGAAGTTCGACCAGATGTGGGGCTATATCTACAAGGAGAACATCGCCCCGGTTTACATCGGCGAGTTCGGCACCAAGCTGACCGACCCGAAGGATGCGCCCTGGCTGGAGGCCATCACCTCCTATCTCGGCGGCGATCTGGACAATAACGGCACCACCGACATCGCCGCCGGGGACAAGGGCGTGAGCTGGACCTATTGGTCGTGGAATCCCAATTCCGGCGATACCGGCGGCATCCTGAAGGATGACTGGACGAGCGTGAACACCAACAAGCTCTCCTATCTCGAAGGCATCGAATATGATTTCGGGGACGCCGGCAGCGGCGGCGCGGGCGCGCAGGCGCATGCCCTCTTCACCGTTACGCTCAGCGAGGCGGCGACCGGGCCGGTGACGCTCGACTTCCACACCGTGGCGGACACCGCCGGCGCGGCGGATTTCACCGCCGTGAGCGGCACGCTCACCTTCGCCGCTGGCGAGCAGACCAAGATCATCGCCGTCCCCATCACCGCCGACCGGGTGGCGGAGGCCGACGAGCATTTCTCGCTGGTGCTTTCCAACCCCACGGGGGCGACGCTGGCGCACGCCACCGGCATCGGCACCATCGTCAATGACGACGGCGCGACTTCGACGCCGCCCACGACCCCCACCGACCCCGCGCCGCCGAGCGAGCCGGTGCACGACACGGACCTCCAGGCGCTGTTCTCCAGCGTGGATTCCTGGGGCGGCGGCTTCAACGCCTCGATCGCGATCCACAATGACGGCGCCACCGCGGCGCACGGCTGGCAGCTCGAGATCAACATGCCGTACGAGATCGAGAACATATGGAACGCGGAAATCGTGTCCCACGATGCCGACGGCTACGTGATCCGCAACGCCGCCTGGAACGGCGACATCGGCCACGACGGCACGGTGAGCTTCGGCTTCATCGGCAAGGGCCAGCTCGACGCCGCGCACATCGACCTGCTGATCTGAGGCGGGTCCCACGGCTGCGGCGGCGCCGGGCGGGTCAGATCCGCTCCGGCGCCGCTGTCAGACGGGTGCGCCGATCCCGCGCGGCGCACCCGCTTTCGTTTCTTTTGCGTATCGCCCATGCGCCCTCTTCCCGCTTGCGGGGGAGGGGCGGGAGGGGGTGTCTCTCCGCTTGTCCGGGCGAGGGGGGATTGCGGCACCATACCCCCCACCCCAACCCTCCCCCTCAAGGGGGGAGGGGGCAGCTAGCCGGCTGTGCCCTGTCCGGAACGATGCCGCGCGATGCCGCACACATCAACCTGCTGATCTGAGGTTTGGCGATGGTCGCTGGCGGCCCTCCCCCCTTGCGGGGGAGGGATGGGAGGGGGGTGTCTCTCCATTCGACCGGGCGAGGGGGGATTGCGGCACCATACCCCCCACCCCAACCCTCCCCCTCAAGGGGGGAGGGGGTAGGACGCGCGTGTGGGCAAGGTGCGCGGGCCATAACACTTGGGCAGCTCTCGCCGTGGCGCAACCGATCGCTGCACATGCCGATGCTGAAACAGCATTTGGCGAACTCCGGAAGCGGCCAGGCAGCTATCGACCCCGTTGCGGCAATAAGAGATGTTTCCGTCGTCACCTAGTAGCTGCCGTTCCTTCAATTTGGGCAGTTCTTTAGAATGCTGACGTCCGCGGCAGGGGTGGGGCCGTCGAGCATCAGGAGTATCGACATGGCGAAATTCGACGAAGAAGCTCGCAAGGAGAGGGGGGCGATGATTGCAAAGCAGTACCGGGGCATCTATCCAGCCTACGAAGCATTCTACATCCACTCGATTATATATGCGGCCGAGCGTTCGGAGGCGGCGTTCCAACGCTTCGATGAGGCTGTTGTCGCGTCCAAGTCACCTGTGCTGATCTTCGCTACCATTCAAGAGGCCTTGACCCACGCGGGCGCGCTCTCCCGCTTCTTCTGGCCAGTGAGAACGGACAACCGACTCGCAGCCGCCCGCGGTGATCGGCTGCGAGGCGCCTTTGCACTTAATGACACGTCAGCGCTGAAAGGGCGCAAGCTAAGGAATGCTTTTGAGCACTTCGATGAGGATCTCGATCGCTTCCTTCTTGGGGATCGAGCCGGGTACTTCTTCCCAAGTCCGCAGGTAGGCGATCAAGCGCTGGCCGACGAGGCAATCGGGCATATTTTCAAGCTGGTCGATCCAGAGCGAGGCGTTTGCGTGCTTCTTGGTGAGAAGTTCGAGTTCAGGCCTATTAGGGGCGAGGTAAGGCGAATTTTGTTTCGCGCGTGGGAAATGGATGAGCAAGGCGGCCGTCTCTGAAGGATGGCATTCAAAACCTGTATTGCAGTAATCAAGCGTGCGATATCGGGCGGGCCTTCGCATCAAGTGTTTTGACCTTAATTACTATAAATAACTGCGATCGGACCCCCGCTGGGTTGCGCGTAGTGCCTTCAATACGTGGATTATGAATATCTATGTCAACGGACAGCCAAGGAAAAGCAAGCCTCGATCTCCGAAAGGCGCGTCTCACAATCGTGAGTACCTGATGGATAGAAATCAGCGCTATGCATTATCTGGTTTCGGTACCGCCTTATTCCATTGTGAAAGCCGATCCTGTCACGCTGCGAGAGCTTTGATGGATTTCCTGCGGGCAGCTGCTCAAGCTGCAATAGAAGATCCCCAAGCGCACCCTTAGGGGACGCTCCCGAGCTTCGAATTACTTCCTTTAAGGCGCTTTCGAGCGCTCGCAGCGCATGAATGCTCTGCAGTAGGTGGCGGCGACGTAGCGGTGAGATCGTCTGAACCCTTCCTAATTCGGTAAGTTCCGCCACGACACGGTCATAGGAGTTCGGAGTCGCCCTAGCCGATGCGCCGAGGGCGAGGCTAAGCATCGTCAAGTGTCGGGCTCGTCTACTCATATTTTATCACCCTCGACTGAGGCGGTCGGCGATAGCTCCAGAGAGTTCGCCTTGATGTTCATCAAGCAGCACCCACCCGGCAAACGCTGCCGCGCGCCTTACTTTAAGAGGGTCTCCTCTCGCCGGTCGCAGCATTTTCAAAAGTGCTATATCGAAAGGATGACCAACGAGCTTAGGCTGACCCTGTACAAGAGGATGTCGATCTGGAACGGTAGAGACAAGAAGGCTTTGCACAAAGTCTTTCGTGGCCACGCCGTCGTCGTAATAGTGTGTCATGACCTTATCGGTTGTCATGTGGGTGTCGATAAGGCGGGGTCGATGCCTCGTCTTTGGATCCTCACTTGATAATATGGGGGAGTCCAATTCCCGGCTGGCGGTACGATTTGCAAGCCGTGTGACGAAAAGTGCCTGGGAGAAACGGTTTCTTATCTCCTGCAAGTTTTCTTTGGCTATAGGACGTTGCCGGCCGACGAAGTTCCCATCTTCAGCGATCTTTCGCAGACCCGCCCTGCTGTCGAGTGACAAGGTATCCGCAAAACTCTCTGCAAGATCAGATGCCACGCCTTCATCCCAGTTCCTACCCCAAGTCAGAATATGTCTGGTGTGTTGTGGTAGCGCCAAACGTGACAATACATACCGAGTTCGAAGCTGGTCTTGGGCGCCTTTCCGCTCGGCAACTGCTGGAACATAGATGGCCGTTAGTTTCCCTTCACCCCCTATGATAATATCTGGCCCTTTCAACAAGAACGGATGATCAGGACCTAGGACCGTAACAAAAGCATCCGGAAGATCACGCCGAAGCGCCGTCGCTGCCCGATTTCGTTCATCAATCACGTTGGCCAAGATCCGCCCCCCGTCCACGTGGAATTCAGTCGATAAAGGGGTAGCCCGTCAAGTGTACCAAAGTGACTTTCGAAGGCCGCTTTGCCGGGCTAGGTACCCAAAATCAGCCCGTCCGCCCCCCACCCCCATCTCGGTCATTCCCGGTTTATGGGTTCACGACCGAGTTGAAACAATGCCGCGTGACGCCGCGCACATCGACCCGGTGATCTGAGGCCTGAGAATGAGCGGCGGCCCTCCCCCCTTGCGGGGGAGGGATGGGAGGGGGGGTGTCGCTCCGCTTGTCCGGGCGAGGGGGTGATTGCGACGCCATACCCCCCACCCCAGCCCTCCCCCGCAAGGGGGGAGGGGGCAGCTCGCGCGTGTGGGGGGATGAACGAAACTACCCCGCCTTCCCCTGGCCGGAATCGCGCAGCGCGAGGCCGCCGACGGCGGACCAATCCAGATCCTCGCCCCCTTGCGCCAGCAGCGAGAGGAAGCGGTCGCGCAGAAGGCTCGCGAGCGGCAGCGGGACGCGCAGCGCCTCGCCCGCCGCCAGCGCCAGGCTCACGTCCTTCAGTCCGAGCGGCGCCGCGAATCCCGCGGGGGAGAAACGCTCTTCGGCAATGAGCGCGCCATAGGTGCGATAGACCGGCGCGCCGAACAGGGTAGAGGTCAAAAGCTCCAGATATTCGCTCTTGTCGATGCCCGCCTTGCCCACCAGGGCCATGGCTTCGCCGAGCGCCTCGATGACCGAGGCGATGAGGAAATTGCCGCTGAGTTTCACCACATTGGCGGCTTCGGGCTGTTCCGAGAGCACGAAGGTGCGCTGACCCATGGCTTCGAACAGGGGCGCGCAGCGCGCGACCGCCTCGGGCGCGCCGGCGGCCACCACGAACAGCTTCGCCGCCGCCGCCGCTTCCGGCCGGCCGAACACGGGCGCCGCCACATAATCCTGGCCGGCCTGCGCGTGCGCCTTGGCAAGGCGTTCCGACAGGGCGATGGAAATGGTGCTGTGGGAGATGTGCAGCGCGCCCTTGGGCAGGCTTTCGAGCACGGCGCCGTCGCCGAGCACCACGTGCTCCACCGCCTTGTCGTCGGCGAGCATGGTCAGCACCGCTTCGCCCTGGCAGGCTTCCGCGATGCTTGCGGCGCGCACGGCGCCGGCCGCCACCAGCGCATCGGCCTTCGCCGGCGAACGATTATAGACGCTCACCGCATGGCCGGCCTTGAGCAGGTTCGCGGCCATGGCTTCGCCCATGCGGCCGAGCCCGATGAAACCGATTTTCATGACATTGGTCCCTTGCATCCCACCTGCCGCGCGGGGCGCGGTCAGGTCCCTTCCATGATCCCCGGCCGCGCGGCGTGCGCGGCCGGCAGGGCGCTCGCCTCAGGCGGGGCGCACCGGGCCGGTGCCGGCGCCGGTCGCCTCGATGGCGGCGGCGATGGCTTCGAGATCGGCGGCGGTCAGTTCCAGGCGCGCCGCGTCGAGCCAGCCGTCCACCTGGGCCGGGCTACGCGCGCCGACGATGGCGCCGGTGACGCCGGGCCATGCCAGCGTCCAGGCCACCGCCACGGCGGCGACGCTGGTCTTGTGCGCCTCGGCGATGGGCTTCAGCGCGTCGGCCAGTTTGAGGTTGCGGGCGAGATTTTCGCCCGTGTACTCGGCATTGCGCGAGCGCCAGTCGTCCTTCGGCAGAGCGGCGGCGCGTTCCGCCGTGAAGCGGCCGCTCAGCAGGCCGGACTGCATGGGGCTGTAGACGATGACGCCGATGTCGTGCGCCGCGCACCAGGGCAGTTCGGCGCTCGCCACGTCGCGGCGGATGGCGGAGAAGGGCGGCTGGAGCGTATCCACATGGCCGAGCTTTTCCGCCCGCGCGAGCTGCGCGGCATTGTGGTTGGAGAGGCCGACCGCGCCGACCTTGCCCTGCGCCTTCAAATCCAGCAGCGCCTGCCAATAGATTTCGATCTCGGTGCCGTCCTGCGCCGGCCAATGCATCTGATAGAGGTCGATGCGCTCCACGCCGAGGCGCTTCAAGGAGGCTTCCACCTCGCGCTTGATGCTGTCCGGCGCGCCGATGCGCTTGGGCAAGGCGGCGCGGTCGGCCTCGTCCCAGATCAGGCCGCACTTGGTGAAGACATAGGGCCGGTCGGCGGCGGGAATGTCCTTCAGCGCCGCGCGGACGATCTCCTCGGAATGGCCGAGGCCGTAGACGGCGGCGGTGTCGATCCAGTTGATGCCGCGCTCCACCGCATGGCGGATGGCCGCGACAGACTCGCTATCGTCCTGGCTGCCCCAGCCCACCGCCCAGTCCGGGCCTCCGATGGCCCAGGCGCCGAAGCCGACGCGGGTGATGTCCATGCCGGTGCGGCCGAAGGGACGGGTGGGCAGGCTTGTTTTTGGCATGATGCACTCCATTGGCAGGCGGGCCGTATGAGGCGTAGATGGGTCGCGTCCTTCAATCATTCCAATGGATTTTTGAGATGCGATATATCTGCCTGGTCGCTTAATCGGGGCCCGCCATGGAATTGCGTCAGCTTCAGCACTTCATCGCCGTGGCGGAGGAAGGCCATTTTACCCGCGCGGCGGGGCGCGTGAACATCGTGCAATCCGCGCTCTCGGCCTCCATTCGCGCCCTGGAAGGGGAATTGGGCGCGCAACTCTTCGTGAGGAGCACACGCCAGGTGCGCCTGACGGCGGCGGGCAGCGTGCTGCTCGACAAGGCGCGGCTGATCCTGGAGGCGGTGGGCGCGGCGCGCGCGGCCGTGGTGGAAGTGCAGAATCTGGAGCATGGCAAGCTTTCGGTGGGCACCATGCAGAGCCTGCCGCCGTTCCTGGACCTGCCGGCGCTGCTCGCGCGCTTCCATGCCCAGCATCCGAAGATCGAGATCCGCCTGACCCAGGGCGGCGTCGACCATATGCTCGATTGCCTGCGCGAAGGCCGGCTCGATCTTGCCTTCTTCCCGCTCGGCGAGGATGCGGGCGATGTGGTGACGCGCCTGATCGCGTGCGAGGAAATGGTGCTCGCCTGCGGGCCGGGCCATGCGCTCGCGGGGCGGACGGACGTGCAGCCTTTGGAATTGGCGCGCGTGCCGTTCGTGGATTTCGAACGCGGCTGGGGCACCCGGCGGCAGGTGGACCAGATCTTCGCCCAGGCCAATATCCAGCGGCGCATCGCGTTCGAGGTGAATGAATTGGGCACGCTGCTGGATCTGGTGGCGCAGGGGCTCGGCGTGGCGCTGGTGCCGGAGGCGATCGCGCGCGGGCATCACCCCGCCGTCGGCATTGCCCATCTGGCGGGGCCGGAAATCTGCTGGGAACTGGTGGTGGCCCATGTGGAAACCCCCGGCCATGCCCATGCAAACCCGGCGGCGCGCGCCTTCCTCGATCTGCTCGGCGCCTCGGGCGACGGCTCCGCCCCGTGCGAACCGCGCCCGGCGCCGGCTCTCGCGACTGCGTCCTGAGGTATCTGCTCCCTCTCCCGCTTGCGGGGGAGGGCTGGGGAGGGGGCATGGGGCCTCGACGCTATGTTCGACGTTTCCGGCCTTCGGCCGGCCCCCACCCTGACCCTCCCCCGCATGCGGGAGAGGGAATGGTTCGCAATGGGAGAGAGTAATCTTCAGTGGGGAGAGGGAAACATCCCGGCCGAGAGGGGCGGTGTCAGGAAAAACACGCGCCGCTTATTTCTGCCGGCGCATCGCCTCGGCCAAGGCGGCGGCGAGGGCGCCTTCCGCGGGCTTGGCGGACTTCTGGGGCTGCTGCGTCGCGCGGCGCACGTCCGCCGGCGAGGCGCCCGATTGCGGCGGGCGCGGGCCGGAGGGGCGGGCGGCGCCGTCGTCCTTGCGCATGGTGAGGGCGATGCGCTTGCGCTTCACATCCACCTCCACCACCCGCACCTTCACCACGTCGCCGGCTTTGACCACCTCGTGCGGGTCCTTCACGAACCGGTCGGCCAGCGCCGAGACGTGCACCAGCCCGTCCTGATGCACGCCGATGTCCACGAACGCGCCGAAGGCGGCCACATTGGTCACCACGCCTTCCAGCAGCATGCCGGGCACGAGGTCCTTCATGTCGTTGACGCCGTCCGCGAACGTGGCGGTCTTGAATTCCGGGCGCGGGTCGCGGGCCGGCTTCTCCAGCTCGGCGAGAATGTCCTTCACGGTCGGCAGACCGAAGCGCTCGTCCACGAACACCTTGGGATCGAGCGCTTTGAGCGCCGCGCTATCGCCCATCAAAGAACGTACGTCGCGCCCGCAGGAGGCGATGATCTTCTTCGCCAGCCCATAAGCCTCGGGATGCACCGAGGAGGCATCCAGCGGCTCGGTGCCATTGGTGATGCGCAGGAACCCGGCGGACAATTCGAACGTGCGCGGGCCGAGCCGCGCCACGTCCAGCAATTGCCTGCGGCTCTTGAACGCGCCGACCTCGTTGCGATGCGCGACGATGGCTTCGGCAAGCGAGGTGCCGAGTCCTGAGATGCGCGCCAGCAGGGAGGGGGAGGCGGTGTTGAGATCGACGCCGACCGCGTTCACCGCGTCTTCCACCACCGCGTCCAGGGCCTTGGCGAGGCGGCTCTGGTCCACGTCGTGCTGGTATTGGCCGACGCCGATGGATTTCGGCTCGATCTTCACCAGTTCCGCCAGCGGGTCCTGGAGACGGCGGGCGATGGAGACCGCGCCGCGCAGCGAGACATCCACATCCGGCATCTCGGCGGCGGCCGTGGCCGAGGCGGAATAGACCGAGGCGCCGGCCTCGCTCACCACCACCGTCTTGGGCTTCGGCGCGGGCAAAGCGGAAATCACGTCGGCCGCCAGCTTCTCGGTCTCGCGGCTCGCCGTGCCGTTGCCGATGGCGATCAGCTCCACATTGTGCTTGCGGATGAGGTGGGCCAGTTCCGCGCTGGCGCCGGTAATGTCGTTGCGCGGCTGGAAGGGATAGACGGTGGAGGTGGCGATCAGCTTGCCGGTCTGGTCCACCACCGCCACCTTCACGCCGGTGCGGATGCCGGGGTCGAGCCCCATGGTGGCGCGCGCCCCGGCCGGGGCGGCGAGCAGCAAATCCTTCAGATTGCGGGCGAACACGCGGATCGCCTCTTCCTCCGCCCGCTCGGTCATGGCGGTCATGAGGTCGATGGACAGGTGCAGCGAAAGCTTCACCCGCCAGGCCCAGCGCGCCACATCGCGCAGGAAGGTATCGCCCGGCCCGCCGGCGGCGGAAATGCCATAAGCTTGCGCGATCATGCGCTCCACCGGCTTGATGGGGGCGGGATCGTCCGCATCCACGTCGAGGTCGAGTGAGAGCACCTCTTCGTTGCGCCCGCGCAGCATGGCGAGCGCCCGGTGGCTCGGAACCGTCGCCCAGCGCTCGGAATGGTCGAAATAATCGCGGAACTTGGCGCCCGCCTCTTCTTTGCCCTCGATCACCTTGGCGCGCAGCACCGCATTGGCCTGCATGTGGGTGCGCAGGCGGCCGATGAGCTCGGCATTTTCGGCGAAGGTCTCCACCAATATGTCGCGCGCGCCATCCAACGCCGCCTTGGTGTCGGGCACGTCGGCGCTGAGGAAGCGCGCCGCAAGCTCGGCGGGAACGCTCGCGCGATCGGCGAGGATCGCCTCCGCCAGCGGGCCGAGGCCGCGCTCGCGGGCGATCTCCGCCTTGGTGCGGCGCTTGGTCTTATAGGGGAGGTAGAGGTCTTCCAGCTCCGCCTTGGTGGTGGCGGCGGCGATCTTCGTTGACAGCTCGTCGGTGAGCTTGCCCTGGGCGGAGATGGATTTCAGCACGCTCTCGCGCCGCTGCTCCAATTCGCGCAAATAGGAGAGGCGCTCTTCCAGCGTGCGCAATTGGGTGTCGTCGAGGCCGCCGGTGGCCTCCTTGCGATAGCGCGCGATGAAGGGAACGGTCGCGCCTTCGTCCAGCAATGCCACCGCCGCGTTCACCTGCGCGGGCCGCGCCGCGATCTCGCGGGCGATGATCTGGGCGATCTGGTCGGAGGTGGCGGCCATGGGGTCTCCTGCGGCGCTTTTCGGGGGCGCCCTTGTGGGCTGATTCTGAACTGCACGCCAAATCGGGCCGGCCTATGGTCGCAGAGCCGAGCCGTCTTGCGAAGCGCGGCCAGGCGAAGCGGGGCGGGTGAAGTGGGGAAGGCTGGCGGGCCGAGCTTTCGCGATCGGCCGCGAACAGCGCCGGAGTCATGGGCGAATAATCGCCCGAAACGCAGGTTTGATGTGCCGAAAAGGCACGGAGAGGCGTCACGAAACCCCTGTTCGTCTCCGCTAACTCATTGTTTCACGTGAAACATTTTGCGCCGAAGAGGGGGCGGCGCAAGCCGGGGGCGACCATGTCGGGTGACGAAAAAGGGCGCGGACCCTGGCCGGCCGCGCCCTCCTCGCTGTTCGGGTGGCGCCCGCCTATTGGCGCGGCGGGCGATGTCTGCGCACCCATCGGGCGCGCAGGATCAGGAAGATGAAGGCCAGGATCGCAATCACCGCCAGGACGGTGCCCCAATTGCTGGCGATGCGCAGCACCCGTCCGAGGGTGTCTGTGCGCTCGCCCACCTCCTGGGTCACCGGCGTGCGGGTGTCGAGCTGGACGATCGGCCCGTCGGAGGTCAGCACGGTCAGGTCGCCGCGGCCGAACTGGAACGGCCGGTCGAGGTCCGGCGCCTCGCTGCCGAGGGTGCGATACATGATGCCGCGCTGGCCGTTGGCCACCACGGCCTGTGCCACGCCCGCCCCGGTGACGCCGGAGACATTGAGCAGCACCTCGCTCGGCCGCTCGCGCAGGATCAGCCGGTCCTCGGCGATGGTGACCTTGCTGGTGGCGCCGGCCACATTGGTGTCGAGCGCCAGGAACGTGCCTTCCGGCCGCGCCTCGGTGTCGTTGGCGACCACGGTCAACTTGGCGCGCTCCGGCGAGATGCCGGCGGCGGCGGCGATCGCGACCATCTGCGGCAACCGCGACGCGCCCGCCTGCAAATAGGCCTGCGGCACGAAAATCTCAGCCTTTTCGGCCAGATAGGGCACGATGCCGACGAAATCCTCGGTCTTCGGCGCCGGCTCCAGCATGACGCGGCTGGAGGGCAGCACCGCGACCGGGAAGGATTGCGGGGTCTCGCGGCACCGGTCGCTCATGGGCTGGCGCTGGAACGAGACGCGCAGCACGTTGCGGGCCGTCAGCGCATAGTCGGGCACCGCGACCTTGATGGTTTCCGGCTGGCCGTTGGCGGTCAGATTGCGCGCCCCGAGCAGATAATCATTGAGGAAAACCGAGGCGATGGGCGCGGTATCGCCGGCGCCGGGGGCGGCCGAGACATCCACCGCGAACGCCGCCGGCACGCGCCCACCGGTGACCACGGTCGCAAGGTCGAAGCCCGCGCTCCAGTCGCCGCGGGCGAGCACGTCGAACGATCCGGGGGTCCCGCCCAGGCGCGACAGCGGCACCTCTGCGGCGTTGACGAGATCGGGGCTCGCGGCCGTGATGGCCCGCACCCGCGGCACCACCAGCATGCGCCGCCACAGATCGGCAAGAATGCCCGCCGCCGGCGCGCCGGCATTGGCGGAAACAGTGATCACCGGCCGCCCGGCAAGCCGGGCGAGGCTGACATTCTGGTCCGCACCGGGCTCGGACACGCCAGCGCCGGCATTGCTCCATTTGTCATAGGTCTCGCCGGCGCTCGGGCTTGCGGTGCGGATCTGGTCGCGCAGGGCGGCGAGGGCGTTGGCAACCGCGCCGGACAGGTTTTCATCCACGATCGCGATGTCGGCGGCGATAGCGCCGGGGCCGCTCACCACCAGCAGCGCGCCAATCTCCGCCTCATTGGCGATGCGGTGCTTGTCCTTGCCGGAGATGGCGGCGAAGGCCGGTACGGCGGCGAAGCCCGGCGGCACGTCGAGGCCGGTCAGGTCCACCTCGTCGCCCACTTGGGGCAAGGAGACCATGCGCGCGCGCCGGCCCGCGCGCTCCAGAACGGCGGCGATGCGCCAGGCGGCGTCGAAGGCATTGCGCGACAGCGGCGCCGGCGGCATTAGCAGGATCGGATGGGGCGGCAGGGCGCTCCAGGCGGTGGTGATGTCGGTGACCGCGTTGCGGTCATAGGTATAGGTCAGGCGCGTGTCGGGGCTGATCTCGAAAATATTGCCGATCGCCCGCTCATCCGCGCACAATTGCTCGGCCACCACCGAGGCCCAGGCCACGTTGAGATCCAGGAAGCCGGTGCGCCGGGCATTGGTCGCCACCGGAATCTCGAACAGAACCGCGCTTTTCTCGCCCTTCACCTGCTGGGCCACCTGCGGCGTGCCGTCGATGGAGACGAGATAGGTCGTGCGCCCGCCGTCACCACGCAGATAGCGGCCCTGGAAATTCAGGCGGGCGCTGTTCAGCGGCAGGTTTGCGGGCACGGGGAAGAACACGGAGCGCCGCGCGTCCAGCCCCGACAGGCCGATCGGCTGCAGGATTCCGAGATCGGCGAGGGTAAGCGAAACGGTGACGGAGCCATCGCCAGCGACCCGCTGCATGGCATAAGCGACAGGGTCGGCAGGCGCAGGCGTCAGAACCGCCGGGGCGCTGTCCTGTGCCAGGGCCGGCACGCCAACGGCGCAGATGCCGCTCAAGGGCAGGGCCAACGCGAGGGCGAACCGCCTGCACTTCGTCGCGAGGTCTCCCTTCGCGCCTCGTCCCGCCATCCCCGCGTCCTTTCCCTCGAACCCGCGCGCATACTTCCGCGCGTGTTACCTAATTGCCGCCCGTCAGTCACCAAACTGATAACACAGACCGGTTTCGGGGACAGTCCCGACAATAAAATCACGTGGCGGCGCGAACTGGCGAGGGGGAGAGGGGTCAGGCGGCGAACGTCGAGGTGCGGCGCGCGCACAACGTATCGACGATGCGGCCGGATGCCTTGCCGTCGCCATAGGGGTTCAGGCGCTGGGCGAAGCGGGCATAATGGGCAGGATCGTCCAGCAGGCGCGCGACGGCCGAAACGATGCGGTCCGGGTCTGTACCGACCAGTTCCACCGTCCCGGCGATCACCGCTTCCGGCCGCTCGGTAACGTCGCGCATCACCAGCACCGGCTTGCCGAGCGAGGGCGCCTCCTCCTGCACGCCGCCGGAATCGGTCAGCACAAGGGCGGCGCGGCGCATGAGATACAGGAAGGGCACATAGTCCAGGGGAGCGATGAGATGCATGTTGGGACAGTCGCCAAGCCGCTCCATCACCGGGCCCCGTACATTGGGATTCAGGTGGACGGGATAGACGATATCCACGTCGCCGCGCCGGGCCAGGCGCGCCAGCGCATCGCAGATGGCGACGAAGCCGGCGCCGAAATTCTCCCGTCGGTGTCCGGTCACCAGAATGAGCCGGCGCGCGGTGCCGAAATTCGCGAACCGCGCATCCAGCTCCTGATGCAAAGCGGCATCGCCATCAATGCGCGCGAGGGTCAGGAACAGGGCGTCGATGCCGGTATTGCCGGTCACAGTGACCTGACCCTGTACATGTTCCGACGCGAGATTGGCGGCGGCGGCGGCGGTGGGCGCGAACAGGTGATCGCACAGGCGATCCACCACTTGCCGGTTCATTTCCTCGGGCCACGGGCGCGCAAGATCATAGGTGCGCAGCCCCGCTTCGACATGCCCCACCTTGATGCCCCGGTTGAACGCCGCCAGCGCGGCCGCCAGCGCCGTGGTGGTATCGCCATGGACCAGCACGCGGTCCGGCCGCGCCTCGTCCAGCACCGGGTCGAGCGCCGCGATCACGCGGGCGCTCAAGGCATTCAGCGTCTGGTTGGGCCTCATGACGTCGAGATCGTAATCGGGGGTGATCTGGAACAGGCCGAGCACCTGATCGAGCATCGCGCGATGCTGCCCGGTAACGCATACGAGCGAGGTCAGCGACGGTTCCGCAGCAATGGCCGAGACCAAGGGGGCCATCTTGATGGCTTCCGGCCGGGTCCCAAAAACGCTCAGTATCCGCATCTGCTGCCTTCGATTTTGGAACTCGGTCGACGGATCGGGTGGGAATGCCGTGTCAGACGCCGCGCATCCCGCTACAAGGAATCGACGCTCGCACCCACATGTCCGCTGGAAACGGTCGCTACCGCGCCAGCCCCGAAACCCAGAACGCAATTCGCATGAAAAAGACTACTCAATTCTTTACACGCCGCACTGCATTATATGTGTTGCTCGGCGGAGCTGCGATCCCGCTGGCGGCGTCGGCCCTTATTCCCGGTCCGGCCCCGACCCGCCTTGATGGCAGTTTCCTGCAAATCTGGAAAGATGATCTCAAGCTCTCCCAAACCCAATGGGCTGAAAAAGTCGCTACACTGCGTGCATTACAATGCCGTGACGTGGTCTTGCAATGGACGAGCTTCGGCGAAGAATATCGGATGTCGGATGAAAGCGTGGTCGCTTTCATGGATCTCGCTTATGCCGCGGGCTTAAGCGTGACCGTAGGATTGCCTTACGACCATCGCTATTGGAAAGTGTTGATGGGCCAGGAGCAGATCGGCCTGGCGGCATTCATGTCTGAAATGGCGGAGGTTGGCGCAAGATTTATCTCGAATACACCGTATTCATCCCATCCTTCCTTTGCTGGATGGTATGTGCCATATGAAATAGATCAGTATAGCTGGAGAAAATCAGAAGATCGCGCCCATCTGAAGAGCTATCTGCTCCGCTTGCGTGACACTCTGGGAACCAAGGGCGCGCCGCTGTCCATCTCGACATTCTTTAGTCAACTGGAGGGAGCAGGCTACCTCACAGATGTGTGGTCGGACGTGCTGGACGTCGGCCCGATCCGGCTCATGGTGCAGGATGGCGTCGGGGTCTACGGCATGGTCAATTACGAGCGCCTCGCCCCTTTGTTCGCCTTGTTGAAACAGCGCAACGCCGCATTCGATCTGGTGCTGGAGATTTTCACCCAATTGCCCGGCGCCGGGCCGGAGGATCTGCGGCTCGTGCCCGCAGAATTCGAACGGGTGCAGGCACAACTGGAGGCCGCCGCGCGGATCGCCCCGGCGCGGATCCTCGCCTTCGCTGTCTATCCCTATATGGCCGGCGCGGACCCGAAGGCCCAGGCGCTCGGCGCCGCCTACGAACGCGCCGTGCTGAGCCGATCCCATCCAGCCAGCTTTGCCGAGCGGGCGCTTGGCGCGTTAAGAAATATTTAATACTTTAAGAAACGCTCGTTTTACGCGCACGTTGTTGGCTCTAGAAAATATTTACGTTAGCCGGCTCGAATCTAGCCATTGGGTGTCGCGCGATCCGCGCAAACCGTCCCGGCCTGTGCCGGAAGTCCTTCCGCGCCCCTGCGACGCTATTCCCCGCGCACCGCGCCGCCATCCCCCTTGCACTGGCTTGGAAATTGGAAGAGACCGCTGGCGGGCGGCTTTCGCGCGTGCTGCTGCGCGCGGCGCCCGCGAGGGTGCGGCATGAGCGATGAACTGGTGGTCAAGGACAGCAACGGCGCCCGTCTGAAGGATGGCGATAGCGTTCACGTCATCAAGGACCTGAAAGTGAAGGGCTCGTCCTCAGTGCTGAAGCGCGGCACGTTGATCAAGAACATCCGCTTGACCGACAATGCCGAGGAAATCGAGTGCCACGCGGAGAAGATCAAGGATCTGGTGCTGAAAACCTGCTTCCTGAAGAAAGCCTGAGGCGGAGCGCATGCCCACTCTTCCGTTACGGCCGGCTTGTGCTTAGAGTTCCTGCATGATTCTCCATAATTTCGCCGCCCGGCACTGGATTCTCGTCGCGATCATCCTGGTCGTCTGTGTCATGGCTTATCTGATGAGCTTCGCTTGAACGCGCGCGCCGCATGAGCGTGCCGGCGGCCTGCGCTTCGGGCGATGCCGGCGAGGCGCGCGCGTTCGTGATCGCCTGTGCGCGGCCCTGGCTGGTGGCGCAGTTCGCCGGGCCGCGTCGCATGGTGAGCTGGTCGCTCAATCGCCCGGGCATCGTGGATGCGCGAAAGGTGGTCTGGCTGGAAGTGCGCAACACCGATCTGACGCCCGGCCTCGACCCCGCGTGCTGGTTTGCCGAGCGCCTGGCGGAGGCTGGGCATGAGGATGCGGTGGGGATGATGACGGCGCGCAACGTCGCCTTCCACCATCACGCCAGCGCCAGCGTGGAGGGCGTGCGGGCCGAATGCCTCGTCACGCTCGGCCTCAACAATGGCGAGCGCGTCGGGCAGCGCGTCGCAACGCCCTGGGTTGGTCCGGGCACGATCAATATTCTCTGCGATGTCTCGGTGCCGCTGCACGACGCCGCGCTGCTTGAGGCCGCGAGCCTTGTGACGCAGGCTCGCACCGTCGCGATAATTGGTGCAGGATACCGGCGGGCGGGGATGCATGAGGCCGTGACCGGAACCGGGACGGACTGCGTGGTTCTCAGTTCGCCGCCGGGACACTCTTCCGAACGGTTCGCGGGTATGCACACTGCCGTGGGCGAAGCAGTGGGCGCGGCGATTCTCCGCGCCACCGACGCCGCCCTGGACCAATGGCTCGTCCAGAACAGCGTAACCACGGACGCTTGAAGCGATCATGGGAGTTTTGAAATGACGGCAGCAATGAAGGGCAGCTTGTCCCGCGCGCAGGCCGAGAAGACGTTTGAGAAGCTGCAGGGCCGCACCGGAGAGCCGGAAGCCGCCGCAGCGCCCGAATATGAAAAGGATGCCGACGCCGCCCGCGCCAAGATGGCGAAGCTGAAGGCGCTGCGGGAAGCGCGCGAGGCCGCCGAGGCCTCTCAGCGCAGCGCCATCCGTGAAAAGGCGCGGCGCACCGTGCGCACCAAGGAACAGGCCTGAGGCAGGCCGGCCTATGTGGGCGACGGCGCGTCGGTGTCCCGCGGCACGTCGAGCAGGGTGGTGTGGGCCATGGCAACGCCGCGCTTGCCGGCCTGCTTGACCTGGTACATCGCCCGATCCGCCGAGCGCATCAGATCTATGCCGGTCATGCTGTGGTCGGGGTAGAGGGCGACGCCGATGCTCGCGCTTACCTCCACCGTCACCGTTGCCTCCTGATCGGCCAAAACATAGGGCTGCTGGAGCGCCGCGCACAGCCGTTGAGCCTGTGACAGGGCGACCTCCGCATCCGTGATGCCGTCCATGATGACGGCGAATTCATCTCCGCTGAGGCGTGCCGCAATATCCTCGCGCCGCACCCCATTGCGCAGCCGGTCGGCGATGGCGCACAGGAGTCGATCGCCCACGCCGTGCCCATAGCTGTCATTCACCCCCTTGAACCCGTCGATGTCGAGATAGAGCAAGGCGAACTGAGCGTGCCGCATGGCGGCCTGGGCGAGCGCGCGGTCAAGCCGATCGAGAAACAGAATGCGGTTGCCGAGCCCGGTCAGCGCATCGTGCGTCGCCATATGACGCACCTGCTTCTCGACCCGGCGACGCTCGTCGATCTCGTCTTCCAGCTGGCGGTTGCGCTCGGCAAGCTCGCTCAACGCCGCCTTGAGCTTCAGCTTGCTCACATGCAGGTCGAGGAACACCGTGACCTTCGACAGCAGGATGGCATCGTTGATCGGCTTGGCGATGTAGTCGACCGCCCCGAAGGTGTAGCCCTTCAGGCGGTTGATATCGTCGAGATAGGTCGCGGTGACGAACACCACCGGAATGTCGCAGGTTGTGGGATCGTTGCTGAGGTGGGACGCCACCTCGAAGCCGTCCATGTCCGGCATCTGGACGTCCAGCAGGATCAGGGCGAAGGTATGCTCCAGACACAGCGCCAGGGCCTCGTTGCCGGACCGCGCCTCGAAAATATCCGCCCGCACCGAATAGAGCAGATGGCGCATGGCCACGAGATTGGCCGTCACGTCATCGACGACGAGGATTTTGGGGCGGGCGATATCGGTCATGTCCGGCACATTCGGTTGAGCGCCGCGACGAGTTCGGGCAGCGGGGCACACAGGTCCGCGCCAGCCATGTCGAGCGCGGCTTGCGGCATGATGGGAACGGCGGCGTCGGCGGGATCCTGGATGAGGGCGGTTCCTCCGGCTTCCCGGATGCGCTTCATACCAGCCGCGCCGTCGGCATTGGCGCCCGTCAGCAGCACGCCGACGAGGTTTGCTCCATAGGCGTCGGCCGCGCTTTCGAACAGGACATCTATCGAAGGGCGGGAGAAGGAGATGCGCTTATCCACAGACAGGGAGAAGCGGCGATCCCGTTCGATCAGCAAATGGTACCCGGGTGGCGCGACATAGGCATGGCCCGGCAGGATGCTGGTGCGTTCACGCGCGGTTGTCACCGGCCATTTGCTAGACCGGTCCAGCAAGGGCGACATCAGATCCTCCGTGTCGGCCCTCACATGAACCACCAGGATGACGGCGACGTGAATATCGGTGCACAGGCCCGCCATGATCGTCTGGAGGGCGGCGGGGCCGCCAGCAGAAGCGCCGATCACAATGGCCTCCATCGCTCCCCTCAATAGCTTGGCCTCAAGCGATACAGCTGTGTGGCAGCGTTGACAATTTGGAAGCGGTCGCGCGCGGGCGAGAACTCGAGATTTTCACGCGCTCCGAGACATAGAAAGCCGGTCCGCACGAGGCTGTCCGCGAACATGCCAATCGCTCGATCCTGAAGCGGATTGGTAAAATAGATCAAAACATTACGGCACAAAATCAGATGCGCTTCGCAAAATACGCCGTCCGTGACGAGGTTGTGCTCGGCGAAAGTAATATTCCGCATAAGTTGTGCGTCGATTTTTGAAAATTCATAGCGGGAATGATAATAGTCCGACAGACTGTGCGTTCCGCCAGCACTTCTATACCTCTCCGTGGCGTCGCGCAGGTCGCGTGCGGGGAAGATGCCCGCGGCGGCGCGGCTGAGCGAATCCGGTGAAATATCCGTCGCATAGATCCGCGTGCGATCGTAAAGCCCGGCCTCCGTCAGCAAAATGGCGAGGCTGTAGACCTCTTCGCCGCGCGCGCATCCCGCCTGCCAGATGTTGACCTGGGGATAGGAGACCAGGGCCGGGAACACGTCGCGACGCAGGCAGGCGAAGCTTGCCGGATCCCGGAAGAATTCCGACACCGGCACCGAAAGGCCGGAGATCGCCTCCGGCACAAGCGCTGCGTCATGCAACAAAATGTCGGTCAGCCGGCCGATGGTCCCGGAACCGAAGGTCGTGACCAGATTGCGGATCCGCCGCGTCAGGGACGCCCGATTATACTCGCGGAAATCATAGCCGTACCGCCGACGCAATGCCTCGACAAACAGGTCGACCTCGATCGCCTCGATCCCCTCGATGTCCTCGGTGCCGTCCTCGGTCATGACCGTGCCAGCCACACGCGGATCATCGAGAGCAGCTTCGGCACGTCGATGGGTTTGGAAAGATAATCGCTCGCCCCCGCGGCGATGCACTTCTCGCGGTCGCCGGTCATCGCCTTCGCGGTGAGGGCGATGATGGGCAGTTTGGCGAAGGCCGGCTTCTTGCGGATTTCGCCCATGGCCTCATAGCCGTCCATCACCGGCATCATGATGTCCATCAGCACGATTTCCGTATCGGGATGGTCGGCGAGCTGGGTCAGCGCCTTGGTGCCGTCCGAGGCGAGAATGACGGTGATCCCCTTGCCACGCAGGACCTTGGAAAGCGCGAAGATGTTGCGCATGTCGTCGTCCACCAGCAGCAGCTTGCGGCCGGCAAGATCGCCATCGGGCTCGGGGGGGATCGCGTCCGGCGCATGGCGGACGCTGTGCAGGAAGAGGCTCACTTCGTCGAGGAGCCGCTCGGGAGAGCGCGCTCCCTTGATGACGATGCTGTCGGTATAGGCTCGCAGCCGCAGGCTTTCCTCCGGCGTCAGGTCACGGGCGGAATAGATCACCACCGGCACGATGCTGCCGCGCGCGGCCAGTTCCTCCACGAGTTGGAAGCCGGACATGCCCGGCAGGCCAAGGTCGAGCACGATGCAATCCACCTCGTGCTGGCCGAGGAACGTGAGCGCTTCCTCGGCGGATCCGGCTTCGCGAACCTCGATACTGGCGCTCGCGATCAGCTTGCGCACCGAAAAGCGCGCGGTCGGATCGTCATCCACCACCAGGACTTGGCGTAGCCGGTCGGCGGCGAAATGCATGAGCCGCTCCAGGGCGCCGTTCAAGTCCGCCTGGCTCACCGGCTTGGTGAGGAAGCCTACGGCGCCGGCTTCGCGCGCGCGGGGGGCCTCTTCCAGGGCGGAGAGGAAATGCACCGGGATGTGGCGGGTCGCCGGATCCCTCTTCAGGGCCTCGATCACTTGCCAGCCATCCATGCCGGGCAGCATGACATCCAGCAGGATGCCGGTGGGATTATAGGTGCGCGCGAACGCCAGGCCGGTCTCGCCGTCCGAAGCGGCAACCACCCGATAACCTTTGCGCCGCACGATGCCCATGAGCGAGCGGCATAAAGCCGTATCGTCCTCGATAATCAGGACAACCTTGTCGCCGGATGCGATCAGGTTGCGGTCGTCCGCCAGGAAGGGCTGGGGGCGCGCGGTATAGGCCGGGCGCTCGGGCGTGCCGGCGATCGGATGGGCCGCCGGCGCGGCGGTGCCCGGTTCGCGGGGGGAAATGGCCTCGCGGGCGGCGGCCGCCTGTCCTTCGGCATCGGCGGCCACGGGCAAGGTGAGGCGGAACGTGCTTCCCGCGCCCTCGGTGCTGCGGACCGTGACATCGCCGCCGAGCAGGATCGCCAGACGGCGGGAGATCGCAAGGCCGAGCCCGGTGCCGCCATATTGCCGGCGGGTGCTGGCATCCACCTGCTCGAACGCCTCGAAGATGGTGTCGAGCTTCTGCGGGGGAATGCCGATGCCGGAATCCGTCACCTCGATCGCCACTCCGCCGCCCGGTAGGTCCGCGCAGTGTGTGAATGCCACAGTGACGCTGCCGCTGGCGGTGAACTTGAAGGCATTGCCCAGCAGGTTGTTGGTGATCTGCTCCAGCTTTCCGTCGTCGGTGACGATCACGGGGGGCACGTCCGGTGCAACGTCGATGGTGAAGGCGAGACCCTTCTCGTCGGCCATGTGGCGGAAATTGCGCTCCATTCTGCGGGCAAAATCGGCCACCTGCAGCGGCTCGCGCACCAGCTCCATCTTGCCGGCTTCGACCTTGGAAAGATCGAGAATTTCATTGATAAGCCGCAGCAGGTTCGCACCGCTGTCGTGAATGATAGACACGGCCTCGATCTGGTCCTCGTCCAGATTGCCGCTGCGGTTTTCCGACAGGTCGTGGGCGAGGATCAGCAGGGAGTTGAGCGGCGTGCGCAGCTCGTGCGACATGTTGGCGAGGAATTGCGACTTGTATTGATTGGCGCGTGCGAGATCGTCGGCCTTGGTCTGGGTTTCCGACTGGAGCTCGGCGAGGTTGGCTTTCTGCTTTTCCAATTCCTCGGCATTGTGCCGCAGAATATCGTTGGTCTGCTGCAATTCCTTTGCCTGGACCCGCAATTGCTCCTCGGAGGCGATGAGGCGCTGGGACTGGGCGTGCATCTGCTCGTTTGTGGTGCGCAATTCTTCCTGCTGGCTGCGCAATTCCTCTTCCGCGGCACGCAGCTCCGCGGTCTGTTCCTGAGTCTGCTTCAGCAGCGCGAGGGTGCGGCGGGCGCGCATCAGATTGTCGAGGCTGATGGCGGCGAGCGGCGCCAGCTCCTCCACGAGCGCCAGGCGCCGGCCCTGCAATGGCTCGAAGGTGGCGAGTTCCAATACGCCCAGCAACTGGTCCTTGGAAACGATGGGCAGGACGAAGACCGCGCGCGGGTTTGCCTCGCCCGTGCCTGAGTGAATGCGGACGTAGTCTTCCGGCACGGGGCTGAGGACGATGGTGCTGCGCTCCAGCGCGCATTGGCCCACAAGGCCCTCGCCGAGCCGATAATCGGGGCTGACGTGGCGGCGTTCCTTGTAGCCATAGCTGCCGCGCAATTCGAGCAGTCCGGTGTCCGGGTCGAAACTGTAGAAGACGCCGACCCCGGCTCCGACCAGCCCCGACACCTCCCGCACCATGATCTGCGCGAACTCGCGTGATTCCTTGGTTTCCTGGAGCTTCCGCGAAAGACCGGCGAGTTCCGTCTTGACCCAATTGTTGTCGTAGGTCTCGATCGCCATGGCCTTGAACACTTGCAGCGCCCGGCTGATGGTCCCGACCTCGTCGCGGCGGTCGAGATGCGTGACGACGATCGAATGATCGTGCGCGGCGAGGCGCTCCATGAGCTGCGCCACATGCCGAAGCGGTGCCGATACCAGGCGCGACATCATGAAGATGGCTGCCGCAGCCATGCAGAGCGCAGTCAGGAGTGCGGACAGATTGATGATCCCGAGCAGCCGCTCACCTTCCTCGAGGTCGTCCTGCGCGGCTTCCAGGCGGGCGGAAGAGGTCGCCAACATCTGGTCGAGGCCGGCCGCGATGCCGCGGCTGCCGATATCGGTAATTTCGGTCGTCAGGAAGCTTCCGAGCGCAGCATTCAGGTCCGTGCCGGGAAGGGGAGAACCGAGGGAGCGAGATACCATCGCCACCACCGGGCTCGCCACCTGCTCCTTCCAGGAGTCGTTGAGAAGCCGTACGCGCTCGAACTGACCGACAAGGATCGAGTCCGTGCCCGCCAGCTTTCTCACCTGGTCCAGCTGTTCGGTGAAGGTTGCGTCGGTGGTGCGGTAGTATTGAAGATTGGGCTCGGTGGGTGAGAAGGCGGCACGCATCAATGCGATCTGGCGGCGATTGATGGCCCGGGCGCTCGCGTTGACCTCCTTGATGAAGGCGGTCAACTGTTCGGCGCTCGCCCGCTGCTCGTCGATCCGCCACACCGTCATGCGGGTGACGCCGAGTGAAACCAGGAAACACGCCAGCAGCAGGGCGATGATGCCTACGATTTTACTTTGGACGGAGAGATTTTGCAGCCATCCGCTTTTTGATTGTGCCCCCGCCATGGGCTCCCCCTGCACACCATCCCAATGGTGAATACATAGGGGCAATTGATGAATTTTCATATTCGGGCGGCAGAGCCTGCGCCATGCCGTCGCCCTTTTCGGGCCTTGGGCGGATAAAATGGCGCGCCGGCTCCGCGTCGTGCTGCGCGGACGACGATTTGCCTATATGAGAGAGGCGTTGGACCGCAAGACGATGGATGGGACATGAAGGGTGTGAAGAAGGCCGGGTTGAACGAGCGGTTGGAAGCGCAGGCGAAGGCGCGCGCGGCGATGCTCGAGAAGTTCAGTGCCCGTGCGAAGGAAGACGACCCCGAAGCTGTGGCGCGGCGCGCCGCCCGCGCGGAGCAGGCGGCGGCCCGTGCGGAGCGCGCGGCGGAGCGCGAGCGTGAGCAGGCGGCCCGTGCAGAGCAGGAAGCACGTGAGAAGGAGCAGCGCGAGGCTGAACGCATTCGCGCGGAAGCCGAAGCAGCTGCGGAAGCCGAGCGCCTGAAGGCGGAAGCGGAAGCTGAGGAAGAGCGCTTGCGGGCCGAACAGAAGGCCGCGCGGGATGCACGCTATGCGGCGCGCAAGGCCAAGAAGCGCTGAATCATGGGGCGTTTCCCGACACCTCCCTCCCAAAGCACGACCTGACGCACGCTGTCTGACAGCACCCCCGCACGGTCGCGGGGTGCTGTCAGTTCGCCGTCGGGTGGGATTGCGGCACGAGGCGTGCAGTTTGCGCCCGTGTCCGACAATCGGCGGGCGCCATCTTTCAAGCGAGATGCAGCCTGCGCTTCTGCTGCCTTAGCGTTTGAGCGGCGTCGGCGGGCAGAGTTCTTCCGGCGCCGCGTCGTCGGCACCGCGCTTCACATTCTGAGCCGGAGGGTCGCTGGCGGGAAAGCTATCGTCCAGCGCCTCATCGAGGGCGTCGGATTCCGCCTGGCATTCGGCCTCGGTTTCGGTCGGTACCCGTTCCGGCGACGCGGGCGCAGCTTCCGCGCCGGTGATGCCGCGCGGCCCGGTGGCAGGTGGATCGCTGGCCGGGAAGCTGTCTTCTAGGGCTTGATCCAGCTTCTTGTCGGTGTGCTGGCCCTGGCCAGCGCCGGTCTGCTTGCCCATTTTCGCCTCCCTCACTGTCGGCGCCGGGCCTCGCATCGCCCGATGACGGAGAACCCTCGCCGTAGTTACGCTCAAGCACAACGCGTCACCGGTAATTCTGGTTCCTCAGGGCGCCGTGAGCAAGACCGCCACCGGCATGCGGTCGAGAAGGCTGGCGAGCGGCATCGTCTGCGTAAGGGCGACGGCGCGCCCGCTCGCAAGATCGTCATAGGTGCCCACAAGGTCCGCCGGCACAGTGAGATCGGTACCCTGGAGCGGTTCCCCCGGAACCAGAGGTTGGTCGGCTGTGGGGCCGAGCAACCCGGCGCACAGGCGGTTCGCCACCACCACCAGCTTCGTCTCCCCATGCTGGCGCGCGAAGGCAATCGCCTGATTGCTCGCTGATCCCGTCACCTCCAGCGGCAGATAGCTGCCGCGCGCGAACAGGCCCGGGTAGGCCGCGCGCGCACGCAACAGCGTCGCGATGAGGCTCTGCTTCACCCGTCCATCGCGCCAGTGGGGCAGGCAGGTCGCGGGTGGGCCGATGTGCGCAAGGGCCGCCGCGCGGATGCGGTAATCCACCGGCCGACGGTTGTCCGGGTCCACCAGGCTGAAGTCCCAGAACTCCGTGCCTTGATAGAGATCCGGTACGCCGGGCACGGTATATTTGAGCGTGATCTGCGCCAGCGCATTGAGCGCTCCGGCGGGTGCGAGGCGTTGCACCAGCGCGGCGATCACCGCCCGCACCGCCTTGCCCCGTCCATCTGTAAGGATCAGGCGCAGGAAGCTGTCGCAGCCCGCCTCGTAGTCGGTATTGGGAAAGACCCAATTGGTATGGCGCTTGGCTTCTCTCAATGCCTTGATCTGCCAGGAGGCGACACGCTCCAGCAGGCCATGCAGGCGCCCGCCGTCTTCCGGCCCGAGATCCAGCGGCCAGGCGCCGATCAGAGCCTGATAGAGCATCACTTCGTCGGCAGGGGTCGGCGGGGGCAGGGCCCCCAGCGCCTCGCGCAGCGGCTGCGCCGCCTCCATGAGGTCCGCCAGCGTCATCGACCATTCCTGGGGGATTTCGCTCAGCACCGCGAGCCGCATGCGGCTGTCCTCGCCGCGCTTGTGGTCATGGGTGGCGGTGGCCAGCATGGCGTCGGGAAACGCGATGCCGCGCGCCGCCGCCAGGGCGTGGAAGGCGCGCACCGGCAGAGCCATCTGTGCCGGATCTGAGCCGACTTCGTTGCGCGAGAGCAGACGTCCGTAGCGATAGAATACCGTATCCTCAACCGCTTTCGCGGCAATGGGGGCGGTGAGCTGCTGGAATTTTGCAATCGCATAGGCGCGGGTGCCGGCATGCTCCAAGTCGCCGCCGAGCGCGCGCGGCGCTTCTCCGCCCAGCCAGCGGTCCAGCAGATCGAGAACCGGATGGTCTATGGGCGCAAGGCGGCGCCGGGCCTGGGCGAGGGCTTGGGAAAAATAGGTCCAGTCCTGCGCCGAGCGGCCGCTCGCGTCGGCATAGGTGCGATAGACCGGGAAGGCGACGACAAGTTCCCGCAAGGACCGGCGGATGGAGGCAAGGGTGATGTCGCGGGTGTCGAGATCCTGCTGCGCCACTTCGTGAAGGGCGCGGGCTGCGGTGTTCATCTCGGTGCCGAAGCCTTCACGCAGGATCTGCCGCCGCGCGCTTTCCATCTGCACCGCATAGGTGGCGGAATCCTGCGTGGCCTGGCTCCAGATTTTTTCCAACGCGTCGTCCGCGCTGCCGTCGTGGAGCACCGAGGAAACTTCATCCATGAAGTCGTAGCCGGTGGTGCCGTCCATCTGCCAGGCGGCGGGCATCGTCTCTCCCGCATGGAGAATCTTCTCCACCACCACATAACCGCCGACGGGTGTATCCGCAGGCCGCTGGATATCGAGGGCCGCAAGCTTGCGCCGCAGCTGGCGGCAATACGCGCCGGGATCGGCGATGCCGTCCACATGATCGACCCGCAGGCCGTCGATCAGCCCATCGGCATAAAGCTGGAACACCAACGCATGCACGGTGTCGAACACCTCGCGCCGTTCCACCTTCACGCCCGCGAGGCCGATGATATCGAAGAAGCGGCGCCAGTTGAGCTCGTCGTTGGCCGCGCGCCACCAGGCGAGGCGAAAATTCTGCTTTTCCAGCAGCGCATGCAGGCGCATCTGCCCGTCTTCGCTGCCCGGATCGAAGGCATCGAGCGCATCGGCGACGATCTGCGCGCCCTCACGCGTCAAGAGCAGCGCGAGGCGCTCCTTTGCCGCCTGGATGTCGCCCTTTGCCGTCTCGGGATCGTCCAAAGTGGCGAGTTCCGTCGCGAGAATGCCGACATCCTGCCGCGCGGCCCCGAGCACGTCGCCATAGTGGCGGGGGCAGAGGGGGAAGACATGATCATGGTGGCTAAAATGGAAGGTTCCGCGGGCGGCATCATGGCCGAGGCGAATGGCGCCGGCCTTCAGAGCCTCGCCATAGGGGCGGTCGAGGAAGGGCGCCATCACCTTTCCGGAAAGCCGCGTGTCCGCCGGGGTCCAGTCGATATCGAAGAATTCGCGATAGGTGCTTTCGCGTCCCCATTCGAGAACATCGAGCCAGACCGGATTGTCGGCGCCGCCCACACCCATATGGTTAGGCACGATATCGAGGATCAGCCCCATCCCCCGCTCCCGTAGCGCCGTCACCAGCCGGCGCAGGGCGGCCTCTCCACCCAATTCGGGATCGAGCGTGCCGTGATCCACCGTGTCATAGCCGTGGCGCGAGCCGGGGCGCGAGGTGAGCAGCGGCGAGGAATAAATGTGGCTGATCCCGAGATCGGCGAAATAATCCAGCAGCGGGATCGCGGCATCGAGCGGAAATTCACGGTGAAACTGAAGGCGCACGGTGGCGCGAGGCGCGGTCATCCCATGCTCCTTGCGGTGTTAAGCAAATGAAGCCGTCGCTGGACCTCCGGCTCCTCCAAGATTTGAGCGGCCTGGCCTGCGAGGCGCCGCCGCCAGTTGGGATGCTCCTCCACCGTGCCCGGCAGGTTGGGCTGCTCAGGCAAGGCGAGCGCATCCTCCATCGGCAGCACCACCAGCGGGCTTGGGGTGGCGGCCAGAAACTGTAAAGCGGCGTCCAATACCGCTTCGCCCTGATCGGGTGGCGGAAGGCCGCCGTCGCCGATGGCGTCCCATAGATGCGCCCGGTCCTCGGCGCGGCCGCTGCGCTCGGCCTCCTCGGTATTGCCTTCCGCCAACAGTCCGGCGGGGCTGCGCCAGTCGATGTCACGCCCGCTCCACCAGCCCGTGACCGTGGGCAGGTCGTGGGTTCCGGTGACGGCGATGGCACCGGGGGCATAGGCGTCGGCCGGCTTGAACTGGGCGCCTTCGCGCTCAAACCACAGGACCCGCATGCCGAGAATGCCGCGCGCCGCAAGCCGCTCGCGGAAGCCTTCCGGCACGGTGCCGAGATCCTCGCCGATGACGATGGCGCGGTGGCGGTGGGATTCCAGCGCCACGAGGCGCGCCAGATCGTCGAACGGATAGGCGAGATAGGCGCCGTGCGCGGGCGGCGCGCCATCCGGCACCATCCACAGGCGCGACAGGCCCATGATGTGATCTATGCGCACGCCGCCCGCATGGGCCATCGCGGCGCGGAGCATGTCGAGGAAACTGGCAAAGCCGCTGGCGGCAAAGGCGCGCGGCGAGAAGGCCGTCAGGCCCCAAGTCTGGCCGATCGAGTTCAAGAGGTCCGGCGGCGCACCGATGGAACAGCCGATGAGCATCTCGTCTTGCCGGCTCCACGCCTGGCTTCCACCGCCATCCGCGCCGACGGCAAGGTCGGAAATGAGGCCGATGCCCATGCCGGAGGACCGGGCGGAATCCTGCGCCTGCGCCAACCCCTTGTCGGCAACCCATTGCAGGAAGGCGTGAAAGCTCACCTCTTTCGCGTGGCGGCGGGCGAAGCCGGCGACGGCGGGCCCGCGGGCTTCGCGAAACCCTTCCGGCCATCCGCGCCAGTGCCATTGCCCGCGCCCTTCGCCGAACTGGCGCTGGTGCAGGGCCTCGAACACAGCATGGTCGGCCAGATTTTGTCCGCCCGCCGCGCGAAACGCCTCGAACGCGGCCATCAATTGCGGCTCGTGCGGCAGGACGGTCTCAAACAAATAGCGCAGCAGGGCGATCTTGGCCGCGCCGGCCTTGTCCCATTGCACCAGATCGGATGCTTCAAGCGAGGTGCGAAGCGGGCCGAGATCGAGCGCCGCCACCGCCGCATCCACCGCGGGGCCACCGAAGATCAGGGCCGGGTCGGAATGCAGCGGGTTGAGGAACAGGCGGCTTGAGGGGGAGTAAGGACTGAAATGGGCAGGATCGGCGGCGAACGGTGCATGAACCGGGCTCAGCACCAAGGCCGAGGCGCCGGCATTGGCCGCCTTTACCGAGAGCTGCGCGAGCGCCGAGAAATCGCCGATTCCGCCATCGCCGTCGCGCCGCAGCGCATAGATCTGAACCGCAAGGCCCCACAGGCGCGGATCGTCCCGCCCCGTGACATCGCAAAGCCCGAACGCACGGGCCGGCGCCACCGCGAGCGTGGTCTGCGCATCCCCCAGCTCCAACCGATGGTAGCCCGGCAAGTCGATGGCTGGCAGCAGGATGGCGCCGTTCTCCACGTCCGCCTCGCCCTCCACCAGGCCGCCGCCCTCCAGCGTGACCCGATAGCGCATGCGCAGCGCCCCTTTCGGCGCGGGAATGCGGATCGCACGGCCCGCATCCTGTGTCAGGAGGGGCGCGAGGCCATCCACAGTGCCACCGCGCTGGCGCGCGCGGCTGTCGGCAATGTCGCCGGGCGTATCGGCGGGCAGATCGAGCGCCCGCAACAGCGCGCGCAGAACCTCATGGGGCACCGCCTGGGGTCGGCCGAATGCGTCGGTCCAGAACGGCGAAATGCCGGCGAGCCGGGCGAGGTCGAGCAGGGCATCATCCATGGAAAATGGCCTTCAGGAAAAAGCGGGCGCGGACTTGCGCGCGGAACGGGCCGGCAGTCTCACGGCTGCGGATCCAGATGGGTGGCAAGCAGGCGGATGCTGAGGGCGGATACCAGCGTCTCTCCTTCGACCGGGCGCTGCTCGGAGACCAGGCCGGCGGCGCTGTCCACCATCGTCCGCCATGTCACCGCGGGCGGTGGCAGGCGGAACACCACCGGGCGGTCCTTGGCGTTCATCAGCAACAGAAGCACGTCGAGCCGTCCAGGCGGCACATCGCCCACGACCGACGCCGGTCCCGCCCGCCGCAGGGCGAGCGTGTGCCCCCCGTCCGCATGCCACGACTCCCCGTGCAGTTCGGCGCCGGTCTCATCGAACCAGCCGATGTCTCGAATGCCGGGCGCAAGTTCAACCAGACCATGCAGGAAATGGGGCGCGCGCAGGATGGCGAAACGGCGGCGGATCTCGGCGAGGCGCGCAAAGAACGCGGTGAGCGCTCGGCCTGCGGGCGCCCGGGATTGCTCCCAGTCGATCCAAGAGACCTCGTTGTCTTGGCAATAGGCGTTGTTATTGCCTTTCTGGCTACGGCCAAATTCGTCGCCCGCCAGCAGCATGGGTGTGCCTTGCGCGAACATGACCGTCGCCAGCATGGCCCGCATGACCCGGCCTCGCGTTTCCAGGATCGCGGGATCGGTGGTCGGTCCTTCGACGCCCCAATTCGCGCTGTGGTTGCCATCGTGGCCGTCTCGCCCATCCTCGCCATTGGCGGCGTTATGCTTGTGCTCGTAGGACGCGAGATCCGCGAGCGTGAAGCCATCGTGGGAGGCGACATAATTGATCGAGGCGGAGGGCCTGCGGAAACGGCGGTCGAAAGTGGCACCGGACCCGGAAAGGCGTGCCGCGAGATCGCCGCGCCGGCCCGGCTCGCGGCTCCAGAACCGCCGCACGCCGTCCCGGAAGCCATCGTTCCATTCCGCGAAGCCCGGCGGCATGCTGCCGAGCTGGTAGCCGTCCGGCCCGATGTCCCATGGCTCGGCGATCAGCTTGCACCGCGCGAGCACCGGATCCTGCCGCACCGCGTCGAAGAAGCCGGCGCCGGGATCGAACCCCGTGCCTTCGCGTCCCAGGGTCACCCCGAGATCGAAGCGGAAGCCGTCGACGCGGAAGGCGGTGGCCCAATAGCGCAGCGAATCCATCACCATCTGCAGCACGCGGGGATGGCTGAGATTGACCGTGTTTCCGCAGCCGGTGTCATTGATGTAATAGCGCTCGTCGCCGGGCACGAGGCGATAATAGCTGGCATTATCGAGGCCGCGGAACGAGAGGGTGGGCCCGAGTTCGTTGCCCTCGCAGGTGTGATTATAGACCACGTCGAGGATCACCTCGATGCCGGCAGCATGGAAACGGCGGATGGCGGCGCGCAGCTCATGCAGCGAGCCGGTGGACAGGAAGCTCGGCTCCGGTGCGAAGAAGGCGAGGGTGGAATAGCCCCAATAATTGCGCAGTCCCCGCTCCAGCAGAAAACGGTCCTGCAGAAAGGCATGCACGGGCATCAGCTCGATCGCGGTGATGCCGAGCCTTTGCAGATGCTCGATGAAGCGCGGATGGGTGAGGGCCGCGAACGTGCCGCGCTCGTGCGGGCGAATATCGGCACGTCCCATGGAAAGCCCGCGCACATGGGCTTCATAGATGACCGTATCTTCCCACGGCACATCGGGCGCGCGGTCGTCGCCCCAGTCCGTTGCCTCACCCACGACCACGGCTTTCGGCATGGCGGCGGCACTGTCGCGCCGGTCGACCGAAAGGTCTGCCCGCCCGCCATGAATACGATAGCCGAACAGTGCGTCCGACCAACGCACCGCGCCGGTGAGCTGCCGCGCGTAAGGGTCGAGCAACAGCTTGGCGGGATTGAAGCGGTGCCCCCGCGCGGGATCGAACGGGCCGTGCGCGCGATAGCCATAGACCAAGCCCTCGAAGGCGCCGGGCAAATAGCCGTGCCACACTTCGTCCGTACATTCGGGCAGCGGGAACCGCGCCACCTCGCGGCGGCCGGACGGTTCGAACAGGCAGAGTTCGACCTTTTCCGCATTGGCGGAGAACACGGCGAAATTGGTCCCGAGGCCATTCGGCACAGCGCCAAGGGGATAGGGGCGGCCCGCTTCCAGACGATCGGGGAGCGGTGGCAACGTCATGACGTTTCCTTTGGCCGCAGGAACAACGCGCCGAGCGGCGGCAGGCTGAGGCTGAGGGAAAACGCCTGGCCGTGGCTTGGTTCACCGACCGCTTCAACCGCGCCGAGATTGCCGATGCCCGAGCCGCCATATTCGCCGGCGTCCGTATTCAGCATTTCTTCCCATTGGCCGCCATGCGGTACGCCGATCCGATATCCCTGGCGCGGCACCGGGGTCATGTTTGCGACCACGAGGATCGGCGCGCCCGTATCCGCGTAGCGGAAGAACGCGAACACCGAATTGTCCACGTCGTCCCCAACGATCCAGGCGAAGCCGTCCGGCGTGGTATCGCGCACATGCAGGGCGGGCACCGCGCGATAGAGCGCATTCAGGTCGCGCACCAGTTTCTGCACGCCGCGATGGAACGGATCGTCCAGAAGGAACCAGGGCAACTCCGCATCATGGTTCCACTCGCCGGTCTGGCCGAACTCGCAGCCCATGAAGAGTAGCTTCTTTCCGGGATGGCCGAACATGAAGCCGAGATAGGCCCGCAGATTGGCCATGCGCTGCCAGGTATCGCCCGGCATGCGGCCAAGCAGGGAGCCCTTGCCGTGCACCACTTCATCATGGGAAATCGGCAGGACGAAGCGCTCCGAGAAGGCATAGACGAGCGCGAACGTCATGTCGTGATGGTGGTAGCGCCGGTGAATCGGCTCGTGGCCGATATAGCGCAGGGTGTCGTGCATCCAACCCATGTTCCATTTGAAATCGAAGCCGAGCCCGCCCAGCGCCACGGGCGCCGTGACCCCAGGCCAAGCGGTCGATTCTTCGGCCACCATGATGGCTCCGGGCGCCTCGGCATGCACGGTCTCGTTCAGCCGCCGCAGGAAGGCGACCGCTTCCAGATTCTCGCGTCCGCCATGGATGTTCGGCACCCATTCGCCCGGCTTGCGGGAATAGTCGCGGTACAACATGGACGCGACCGCATCCACGCGCAGCCCGTCCACATGGAAATGCCGCAGCCATTCGAGCGCGCTGGCGATGAGAAAGCCGGAGACTTCCGAGCGGCCGAAATTATAGATCAGCGTGTTCCAATCGTGATGGAAGCCCTCGCGCGGGTCGGCGTGTTCGTAAAGCGCGGTGCCGTCGAACCGGGCGAGGCCGTGGGCATCGCTCGGGAAATGGGCCGGCACCCAATCCAGCAGCACGCCGATGCCGGCGGCATGGCAGCGATCCACGAAGCGGGCGAAGGCATGGGGCGGCCCGAAGCGCGCGGTCGGGGCGAACAAGCCCAGGGGCTGGTACCCCCAGGAGCCGCCGAACGGATGCTCCATCACCGGCATCAGCTCGATATGGGAAAAGCCCATGTCGGACACGTAGGGGATGAGCCGGTCGCCCAGCTCCTCCCAGGTGAAGCTTCTGCCGTCGTCCAGATGGCGCATCCAAGACCCAGGATGCAGCTCATAGATGGAGATCGGCGCTTGCGCATCCTGGCGCGCCTGGCGCTGCTCCATCCAGCCGGCATCGGACCAGTGGAAGGGTGCCGGATCGGCGACGATGGAGGCCGTCGCGGGCGCCAGCTCCGCCGCGCGCGCCAACGGATCGGCCTTTAGTGGCAACAGGTTGCCGTCGGCTCCCAGCAGTTCGAACTTGTAGCGCGCGCCGGCGCCGAGACGGGGAATGAAGATCTCCCAAATGCCGGCGGAATGGCGCAGCCGCATGGGATTGCGTCGCCCGTCCCAGCCGTTGAAATCGCCCACCACAGACACCCGGCGCGCGTTCGGCGCCCAAAGGGCGAACCGCACGCCGTTGATGCCCTCCACGCTTGCCACGTGCGCGCCCAGCACCTCGGAAAGACCAAGATGCGTGCCTTCGCCCAACAGGTAGAGGTCGAGGTCGCCCAGCAAGGGGGAAAAGGCGTAGGGGTCTTCGCTCTCCTGCATGCCGCCGTCCCCCCAGCGGATCCGCAGGCGATAACGCGGCGGCGCGCCCGCGCCGTGCTCGCTGCCGGAGGACGGGAGTTTGCCGGAAAACAGCCCTGCGGGATGCACCAGCTCAAGCGTCGCCATATGCGCGCCGCTGACAGGATCCACGGCCTCGACCTCACGCGCTCCCGGCTGAAAGGTCCGCAGCACGATATCGCGTCCGATCACATGCGGACCGAGCAGGGCGAACGGATCCCCGTGGCGCCCCTCCACCAATGCCTCGACGGCGGCGGGATCCAGCGACGGCTCGGTCTCGATGCGCTCAGCGATGGTCATTTCAGCTGCTCCTGGCTGGCGCGGGAGAATGTTCAATGGGCATCCTCCAGGCTTGGCTCGGTTTCCACTTCGGCCGCGCCGGCGAGCCGCACGGCAAGGTCATGCAGGCCGCGCACCGCGAAGCCGATCCAGGCTGGCCGGTTGGCCGCCTCGTACGCCACTTCGTAAGCGGCCTTCTCCAGCAGGAAGAGATCGAGCAGTCGCCGGTCGATGCTCGCCGAAGGCCCGCCGCCTTCGCTGTAGCCGCTGAGGAAGCTGCGTTCGGCCCGGCTACGGAAGCGCTCGAGAAGAGCCTGGCGCTCCTCCGGCGTTTCCCACGCGCGGATTTCGCTTGCGGGAGCGTCGATGGCCGCGCGCACGTAATCCAGCGACCGCATCAGCCCCGCCACGTCGCGCCACGGACTGGCCTTGGCCCGGCGTTCGGCGATGGTGCGGCGGGGTTCGCCCTCGAAATCTATAATGAAGGCATCTCCGCCCGCCACCAGGATCTGACCAAGATGGAAATCCCCGTGAATGCGCGTCATCAGCGCTCCCACGGCGGTCTGCGCCAGGGCATCCACCGCTTCCAGCAGCGCCGCGCGGCTGTCGAGAAGCGCGCGCACGCGCGCCGCCGTCTCCGCATCCTCGAATGGATCATGCGCGGCCAGGATATCTAGGGCGTGGGACACCTCGTCCATCGCCTGCGCGCCCCAGGCGGCGGCATCTTCGGCCTCGGCTGTGGTCGGCGCGAAGGCCGGATCGTCGCTCGGACGGGCCAGCACCGCATGCAACTCGGCCAGCCTGCGCCCGGTGGCCCGGATGAACGGGGTGAGCCCGTTCACCTGTTCGTCGAAGGCGGCCCCCTTTTCTTCGCCGGCCGGCGTGGTGGCACCGAGTACGCGGCGCAATTGCTCGATCATCCAGGTCCAGCCGTCGCCCTGGTTGCGCACATGGCCCAGCAGCAACGCGACCACGGCGGGCTGGCTCTCACCATCGAAGCGCACCACTTCCCCGAGCAGCGGCGCCGTGTTGGCGTATTCCTGTTCGGTGAGATGCCGCGCCATCTCGGATTCCGGGTGGATGCCGAATACCGTGCGACGCACCACCTTCAACACCGCCAGATCCTCGATGATGATGGTGGAGTTCGACTGTTCGGCGGCGATGCGCAGCACCGGCGTTTCGGCCGGAATGTCCATCGCGGCGAGCCGCGCGGTCGGCACGAAGCGCAGGTCGCCGCCGTCCGGGATGGGCAGCGCCAATTCCTTGCGCAGGGCGGCGATCACCGCATGCGGCATGGCATCGAGGGTCAGGGCATCGGTGAGATAACCCACCCGGCGGCCCTGGCGCACCCGCGATAGGGCGAGCTGAGTCACCAGCGGCGCGGGCTGCTGATCTTCCCAGGCGATGGCCAGCGGCATCATATATTGCTCGGTGCGCCCGCCCACTTCCACGTCGATGGCGGCAAGCAGCAGTTCGGAACGGTCGGCACCCGCAGGGAGGGACAGGGACCAGGCGATGCGGACCGCGCCCAGCTTCTCATTCTTGGAGGCAAACCACCGGCGTCGGCCGATGTAGGCAGGCAGGGCCTCGCTCTCCAGCAGCGCCTTGTGGCGATCGCGGCCTACCTCCGGCAAGCCAGAGCGCAGCACCAAAGTAACGAATTCAGGCAGTTGCTCGGGAGGCGGCGCGTGCCAGCTCGGTTCCGCGACCTCTTTCGAGAGGTAGAAGGCGTAAAAGCCATAGGCGGGCAGAGTGAGCAGATAGGGCAGGCGGCCGACGGGCGGAAAGGGCGTGCCGCCCACCATCTCGACCGGCACGCGATGCTCGAACTCCACAATATCAAGCTCGACCGCTTGTAGCGTCTGCGAGAGATTCGCCACGCACAGGATGGTCTCGTCCTGGTATTCGCGCAGAAATGCGAGGATCTTGCGGTTGCCAGGATAGAGCAGGCGGAAGGTACCACGGCCGAATGCGCTATGTCGCTTGCGAATGGCCAGAACGCGGCGCGTCCAATTCAGCAGCGAATGGGGATCGCGCAATTGGGCTTCGACATTCAACGCATAATACCCATACAGAGGATCCTGAATGGGCGGCAGGACAAGGCTTTCCGGGTCGGCGCGGGAGAAGCCGCCGTTGCGGTCCGGCGACCATTGCATCGGCGTGCGGACGCCGTCGCGGTCGCCGAGGTGAATATTGTCGCCCATGCCAATCTCATCGCCATAATAAATGACGGGAGTTCCAGGCATGGTGAACAATAACGCATTCATCAGCTCGATCCGGCGGCGGTCCCGCTCCAGCAAAGGCGCAAGTCGACGGCGAATGCCGAGATTGATGCGAGCGCGACGATCCGCAGCGTATACGCTCCACAGATAGTCTCGCTCGGAATCGGTCACCATTTCCAGCGTCAACTCATCATGGTTGCGCAGGAAGATCGCCCATTGGCAGTTTTCGGGAATGGCGGGTGTCTGGCGCAGAATATCCGTGATCGGAAACCGATCTTCCTTCGCAATCGCCATGTACATACGCGGCATGAGAGGGAAATGGAATGCCATATGGCATTCATCGCCCTCGGACCCAAAATATTGTTGTGTATCTTCCGGCCACATATTGGCTTCGGCAAGCAGCATTCGCCCGGTATAATTCTCGTCGAGATGGGCGCGGATCTTTTTGAGGATGGTGTGTGTCTCGTCCAAATTCTCGTTGGACGTGCCTTCACGCTCAATCAGATAAGGGACGGCGTCGAGCCTGAGTCCGTCGACGCCCATGTCCAGCCAGAAGCGCATGACGGACAGGACCCGCTCCAGGACTTCCGGATTGTCGAAGTTCAAATCTGGTTGGTGGGAATAAAATCTGTGCCAAAAATATTGGCCTGCGACTGGATCGTAAGTCCAGTTGGACTTTTCGGTATCAAGAAAGATGATACGCGTCCCGGAATATCCGTGATCATCATCGGCCCATACATAATAATTACGCTCCGGCGATCCCTTTGGTGCGGATCTGGCGGCCTGAAACCATGGATGTTGATCGGAAGTATGGTTGATGACCAGTTCGGTGATGACGCGAATGCCGCGTGCATGCGCCGCCTCGATGAAGCGGCGGGCATCTTCCATGGTCCCGTAATCGGGAGATACGCCCTCGTAAAGCGAAATATCATACCCATCATCGCGTCGTGGTGACGGGTAGAATGGCAGAAGCCATATGGTATCGACGCCGAGATCGGCGATATAATCCAGCTTAGACAGCAAGCCCGGAAAATCGCCAATCCCATCATTGTTGGAATCGAAGAATGATTTTACATGAACCTGATAAATAACGGCATCTTTATACCAATAAGGATTGGGATTGCCGGCGCCGGGTTCGCTCATTCAGGCCTCCCCGGACAAGCGGTAGATCGCGAAGGGAAGGGCCGGGTCGAGATGCTGGTGCTGGATCTTGCCACTCCAGCTAAAGGATTGATCATGAATGAGGTTTTCCACATGGATGGTGGCGTGGTCAGGCAGGCCGAGTTCCCACAGGGGGATCTCAAAGTCGCATCCCTGGGCCGCGTGAGGATCGAGATTCACGAGTATCACCAGAAGGTTGTCGCGATCAGGCGTAAATTTCGCGAAGGCCAGCACCTGGTCGTTCCAGGCATTGAGGAAGAGCAGGCCGAGATGGGTGCGCAACGCCGGGTTTTCCCGACGAACGCGGTTGAGAAGGGTGATTTCGGCACTTATACCGCCCTCTAAACCGTAATTTCGCGCACGTATCTCGTATTTATCGGAGGACTTGTATTCCTCCTTGCCCGGAACCGGATCCGCCTCGCACAATTCGAAGCCCGAGAACATGCCCCACAGCCCGGAGAGGGTGGCGGCGAGGGCGGCGCGGGCCAGGAAGCCGGGGCGACCGGAGGTCTGAAGGTAATAGGGATTGATGTCGGGCGTATTGACGAAGAAGTGGGGGCGATAAAAATCGCTGACCGGCGGCTCCGTCAGCTCGTTCATATATTGAACCAGCTCCGCCTTCGTGTTCCGCCAGGTGAAATAGGTATAGGACTGGGAAAAGCCGATCTTCGCCAGCCGATGCATGATCTTCGGCCGGGTGAAGGCTTCCGCCAGGAACACCGCGTCGGGATGCCGCGCGCGGATGTCGCCGATCAGCCATTCCCAGAAATTGAAGGGCTTGGTGTGGGGGTTGTCGACGCGGAACAGCCGCACCCCCTGGTCGATCCAGTGCAGCACCACGTCGCGCAGGGCCAGCCACAGATCGGGCACGGCATCCTTGGCGAAGAAGTCCACATTGATGATGTCCTGATATTTCTTCGGCGGATTTTCGGCATATTTGATGCTGCCGTCGGGCCGCCAGTCGAACCAGCCGGGATGGGCGGCGAGCCAGGGGTGGTCGGGGGCGCACTGGATGGCGAAATCCAGCGCGATCTCAAGCCCATGGTCCTTCGCGGCGGCCAGCATGCGGCGGAAGTCGGCGGCCGTGCCCAATTGAGGGTGCACCGCATCGTGGCCGCCTTCGTGGGAGCCGATCGCATAGGGGCTGCCGGGATCGTCCGGGCCGGGGGTCAGGGTGTTGTCCCGCCCCTTGCGGTTCTTCGCGCCGATCGGATGGATCGGCGGAAAATAGAGCACGTCGAATCCCAGGTCGCGGATGCGCGGAAGGTCCGCGATCACATCGTCGAACGTGCCGTGGCGGGTCGGCTCGCCGGAGGTGGAGCGCGGGAAAATCTCGTACCAGGCGGCGAAGGCGGCACGCTCGCGCTCGGCATCCACCGGAAACAGGCGGGGATGGCGCACCGCAAACGGCCTGACGTCGCTGCCGGCGAGGATCTCCTGGGTCTGGTCGCTCAGCAGCAGATCGCGCGCGCCCGCGGCGTCCGCGCGCGCCATGGCAAGGCCGAGCTCGGCGATGCGCGCGCCGGCCTCTCCGGTCGCCGAGGCACCGGCAATGAGCATCCGGCCTTCCTCGATCTCCAGTGCCACGTCTTGCCCCGCCTTCACCTTGGCCTCGAAGCCGTGATGGAAGCTGGCATAAGGGTCGCGCCACGCCTCAATGGTGAAGAGGTGGCGACCGAGGCGCTCCAGGGGGAACTCGGCGCCAAAGCGATCATTGCCGAGCGGCGCCATGCGCACTTCGCGCCAGGCGCCATCGTCGGCGGGGCGCCAGAGCAGGGCCACCGCTATGGCATCATGCCCGTCGCTCACCACGTCCGCTTCCACGGAGATGCGCTCGCCGACCACGCGCCGCACGGGAAAGGCCCCATCGTCCACCGCCGGGCTCACCGCTTCGATGGCGAGGCGCTGGGCGCGCGCGGCGCTAAGGGCGCCCTTGCGGCCCTGTTCCTCCAGCAAGACCGGCTGGGGGCGCTGGCCGTGCAGGCGCATCACCGCGCCGGGCGGCACGGCAAGGCTGGATGTGGTGTCAAAGACGGTTGCATCCGGCCCCTCGAACCGGGCGAAGCCGTCGGTGCGGGGCATCAGGGCGGCGCCACTGGCCTGGCCCTCGCGCTCAAGGCTGGCATTGGCGAGGACAAGGTCCGCCGCATGCCCGTCAGCGCAGGCGCGGATCAGCACCGCGAGCGGGGCGGCGGGTGGCGAGATCAGCCGCCAGGGTCCGCTGGCGCCATCGCTGGCGCGCTGCGCCATGTCCTCGTTCGCCTGCACGATGGCGGGCGAGAGATCGAAGGCGGCGATGTCCCGCAATTGGGCGAAGTCGGTTGGAACGGCGCCGGTCGGATCAAGGGGATCGCGCGCGCCAAATTCAAATCCCGCCGGCATCAGCAAGCCGTCGCCGAGCGCGGCCGCGAGCGCGAGAGCTCGCCGGTGGGCACGGGCAGGATCGCCGGCATCGGGCCGGGCGGGCAGCCGGGCGGCGAACGGCGCCTCGGGAAAGGCGATGACTGGGCCGAGGCGGTTCAGCATCGCCATTTCCTGCGCGAGCCAGGGCTTGCGAACATCCCACCACGCGAGCGAGGAAAAGCCGCCATCGAAGCCCGCCGGCAGCAGGGCTTCGATCTGCGCGTAGGTGAGGCCGGGCGTCCAGGCGAAGAAACGCGCCTCGGGCGCGGTCTCCCGTCCGGCGGAGATGATGGTGCGCCACACGCTGGCGGGCACCCGTTGCGGGGCATCGCAGCGAAAGCCGGCGACGCCGCAATCCACCAGCGCGCCGGCGAGATCGGCGAAATAGGCCGCCACAGCGCCGGCAACCCCGGCATCGGCAAAATTGACTTGTGCGCCCTCGCGGGCCGGTGCGCGGCGCGGATCGGGCGCGGGCGGCGCAGCTTCGCGCGGCTGGAACCAGTCGGGTTCCATGGCTGGCAAAAGACCGTCCGGCGCCATGCGGTCCACCACTAGGTCCAGGAACAGGTCCAGCCCGTGCTGGCGGGCCTCGTCCACCAATGCCGCGACCGCGTCAAGCGCGTCTCCGGGGCGCTCGAAACGGGCGTTCAGCTGGTCATGATCCGCGCTGAGGAACACGCTCTTGTCTCGCCCGGTGGCGAAGGGGGAGGCCAGAAGAATGGTGTCGAAGCCGAGGGCGCTCGCATGCGCGCACGCCTGCGCGAAGGCCGCCTGCTGCATCGGCTCAAGGAAATACAGCCGGGGGGTCGGGCGGCCCGAGACGGAACTTTGTGGGGTGGCGCGCGGTTCGGAGATTATCAGCATGGGCTCGTCACTGCGGCGGGAGAAGGCGAAAGGCTCTCGTCCGGCAAACAGCCGGCTGAGCCCTTTCAGGGAAGCAACGCGCCAGACCGTGGAGGGTTCCCCTTCTTTCGCGCGCCATTGGGGAGAAGCAGCATAACCGAGGGGCGGGCTGGGAACCGGCGCGGCGCGGCTTTGGTTATGACGATCACGCCGCTTCCCCGGCCCGAGAGCGGGAAGCGTAATGCGCCGGTCGCGCCGGGCTGCTTGAATGGCGGTGGCAGGGCGCTCACAGCCAGGGGAAGGACCATCCATGGATGCAGCAAGCGAGACCGGAGCGCTCCGGCCCCCGGCGACATGGTGGCAAAAGGCGGTGATCTACCAAGTCTATCCGCGCTCCTTCCAGGATTGTTCGGGCGATGGGGTGGGTGATCTGCCGGGCCTGCTCTCGCGGCTGGACTATCTTGCCGACCTCGGCGTGGACGCCATCTGGATATCGCCCATCTTTCCCTCGCCCATGGCCGATTTCGGCTATGACGTCAGCGATTACGTGGGCATCGACCCGCTCTTCGGAACGCTTGCGGATTTCGACCGGCTGGTGGCGGCGGTGCACGAGCGCGGCATGAAGCTGCTGCTGGATCTGGTGCCCAATCACACCTCCGATGCCCATGCCTGGTTCCAGGAGGCCCGGGCCTCGCGCAATAATCCCAAGCGCGACTGGTACATCTGGCGCGATCCCGCGCCCGACGGCGGCCCGCCCAACAACTGGCTGTCCGAATTCGGCGGCAGCGCCTGGACGCTGGATGCGGCCAGCGGGCAATATTATTACCACGCCTTTCTTGACCGGCAGCCGGATCTCAACTGGCGCAATCCGCAAGTGGTCGCGGCGATGCATGAGGTCATGCGCACCTGGATGCGGCGCGGCGTGGACGGCTTCCGCGTCGATGTCATCTGGCACTTGCTGAAGGATCTGGACTTCCGCGACAATCCGGAAAACCCCGCTTTCGCCACCGGGATGAATCCCTATTCCCGCCTCCAGCCCGTGCACACCACCGACCTCGCCGAGGTTCAGGATGTCATCGCCGGCCTGCGCGCCGTGGTGGATGAGTTTCCCGAGCGGCTGCTGATCGGAGAAATCTATCTCCCCATCGAGCGGCTGGTCACCTATTACGGCGCCGAATTGAAGGGCGTGCACCTGCCGTTCAATTTCGCCTTGCTCGATACCCCCTGGACCGCCCGGGCGCTGGACCGTCTCATCGCCACTTATGAGGCCGCCTTGCCGGCCGGCGGATGGCCGAATTGGGTGCTGGGCAATCATGATCGCCCGCGCATCGCGAGCCGCGTCGGGCCGGACCAGGCGCGGGTGGCGGCCATGCTGCTGCTCACCCTGCGCGGCACGCCCACGCTTTATTATGGCGATGAGATCGGCATGGCCAACGTTCCCATCCCGCCCGAGCGGGTGCAGGATCCTTATGAGAAAAACGTCCCCGGTCTCGGCCTCGGGCGAGACGGCGTGCGCACGCCCATGCAATGGGACGACGGCCCGTTCGCCGGCTTCTCGACCGTCGAGCCCTGGTTGCCCTTGGCGGCGGATTTTCCTGAAGTGAATGTGGCCGCACAGCGCGGCAATGGTCATTCCATGCTGACCTTGGTGCGGCGCCTCATCGAGGTGCGGCGGGGGCGCGAGGAGCTGATGCTGGGGGCCTATCGCGCCCTCGCGGCGCAAGGTGATCTGCTGCTTTATGTGCGCGTGCGCGACGGCGCGGGCCGGGTCCTGGTCGCGCTCAATCTCGGTGATGAGCCGCTGTCGGCCACCCTGCCGGGACTTGCGGGAGAGGTGCTGCTCTCCACCTTCTGCGATCGCGAGGAGGAGCGGATTTCAGGCGAAATCGCCCTGCGCGCCAATGAGGGATTGATGGTGGCGCTGGCGCAGGGGGCGGTTCTGCCGTCCTGAAGCCGGCGCACGTGGCCGCGCGGCGCGGGCGCCGGTTATTCCGCGGCCTGCGCCAAGGCTTCCAGATCGGCGCTGACGGTGATCCATTCCTCTTCCGCCTGCGCCAAGGCGTCCACCAGATCCCCGCGCTGCTTGGTCAGCCGGGCGGCGTCATTGGGGAATTTCTCGATCTTGGGATCGGCCAGGCGCTTGTCCACGGCGGCGATATCCTTCTCGATCTTCGCCACCTGGGCTTCCACATCCTTGAGGCGCTTGCGCAGGGGAGCAAGGTCCGCCGTCTCCTCGGCCGACGCCACCCCGTCGATGCGCTCCTTCTTGCCGTCGCCGGTCATGCGGCCGTTGGATTTGCTCAGCACCTCGCGGCGATATTGGTCAAGATCGCCGTCATAGGGCTTCACCGTGCCGCCGCCGACCACCCAGAGTCGTTCCGCGCACGCTTCCAGCAGATGCCGGTCATGCGACACCAGGATCACGGCGCCGGGGAAATCGTTGATGGCGGTGATCAGCGCCTCGCGCGCCTGGATGTCCAGATGGTTCGTCGGCTCGTCGAGGATCAGCATGTGCGGGCCGTTGAAGGCCGCAAGGCCAAGCAGCAGCCGCGCCTTCTCGCCACCCGAAAGCGAGGACACCTTGGTGTCGGCCGCCGCGCCGGAGAAGCCCATCTCGGCCGCGCGGGCGCGCACCTTCGCCTCGGGCGCGTCGGGCATCAGCTTGCGCACATGCTGGGCGGCGCTGTCGCCGGGGATCAATTCGTCCAATTGGTGCTGGGCGAGATAGGCGACCTCCAGCTTGTCGGCGCGCACCACTTTGCCCTTTTGCGGGGCGAGGCGATCCGCCAGCAGCTTCGCGAAGGTGGACTTGCCGTTGCCGTTCGGCCCCAACAGGGCGATGCGGTCGTCCTCGTCGATGCGCAGGTCGAGATTGCGCAGGATCGGCTTGTTTTCCACATAGCCGACCTCGACCCGGTCCAGCACAACGATCGGCGGGGAGAGCAGCTTCTCGGGATGGCGGATGGAGATGGCGGCCTGGGTCTCGCCGACTTCGGCGGCGAGCGGCTCCATCTTGGCCAGCGCCTTCATGCGCGACTGGGCCTGCTTGGCCTTGGAGGCCTTGGCGCGGAAGCGGGCGACGAACGCTTCCATATGGGCACGCTGGCCCTCCTGCTTCTTGCGGGCCTTCTGGTCCAGCAGCAGCCGTTCCCGGCGTTGGCGATCGAACGCCGTGAAGCCACCGCGATAGAGGGTGAGCTTGCCGTTGAAGAAATGCAGGATGTGATCGACGCTGGTGTCGAGCAGGTCGCGGTCATGGCTGATGAGGATGACCGTGCGCGGATAATTGGCGAGATAATCCTGAAGCCACAGCGTGCCTTCCAGATCGAGATAATTGGTCGGCTCGTCCAGCAGCAGCAGGTCCGGCTCGGTGAACAGCAGCGCCGCGAGCGCGACGCGCATGCGCCAGCCGCCGGAAAATTCCGAGCAGGGGCGGGCCTGCGCGCTCTCGTCGAAGCCGAGGCCGGCGAGGATGCGGGCCGCCCGCGAGGGTGCCGAATGGGCGTCGATATCCACCAGGCGGATCTCGATCTCGGCGATCCGGTGCGGGTCGGTGGCGGTCTTGCTCTCTTCCAGCAAAGCGGCGCGCTCGGTATCGGCGGCGAGCACGCGTTCCAGCAGGCTGTCGGGACCGGAGGGCGCTTCCTGCGCCACGCGGCCGATGCGGGTGCGGTTCGGCAGGCGCACCACACCGCTCTCCAGCTCCAGCTCGCCGACCAGGGCCTTGAAAAGGGTGGTCTTGCCCGTGCCGTTGCGGCCGACCACGCCGACACGCGCGTTCTCGGGGATGGCCGCGGACGCGTGATCAATGAGCAGGCGCCCCGCGACGCGGAGCGAAATATCGTCAAGAACGATCATGATGCCTGCCTTCTCGCAGGCGCGAAGGCGAAGGGCAAGAAAAAGCGCCCCGGAACGGGAAAAAGCGATACGAAAAGGCATGGCCCGAACGAGACCGCCCGCGGGCCGATCGGGCGCCGCGGCCGCACGGTAGGTCGGAACCTTCGCCGTGCGGCGAAGGTTGAATAGAGGAGGCGGGCGCACGGGCCCGCGACACCTCCCGAACCGTCCGGGTATCGCCAGCATGAACAGTTTCGTTCCCCCAGACGTCGCTTCGGATGCCCCGCGCGGCCATGCCATGCCGTTCGGCGCGCAGATCGAGACGGGTGCGGTGCGGTTCCGCCTGTTTGCGCCGGCGCAGCAGCGGGTGATGCTGGTGCTCGATGAAGCCCGCGCCTCACCGATGCATCGCACCCCCGACGGCTGGCACCAATGCGTGACTCCGGCGGCCGGCGCGGGAACGCGCTATCGCTTCCAGCTGGAAGACGGGCTGATGGTGCCGGACCCGGCCTCACGCCACCAGCCGGAGGATGCCCACGGCCCGAGCGAGGTGATCGACCCCGCCCGCTACGTCTGGCGCGATACGGATTGGCACGGCCGCCCCTGGCATGAGGCGATCATTTACGAACTGCACATCGGGGCCTTCACCTCCGAGGGCACGTTTCGCGCCGCGACCGAACGGCTCGACGATCTGGTGGAACTCGGGATCACCGCGGTCGAGATCATGCCGGTGGCGGATTTTCCCGGAGGCCGGAACTGGGGCTATGACGGCGTGCTCTTCTACGCGCCGGACAGTTCCTACGGCCGGCCCGAGGACCTGCGCGCCTTCGTGGATGCCGCCCACGCCCGCGGGCTCATGGTGATCCTCGACGTGGTCTATAATCATTTCGGGCCGGACGGGAATTACCTGCACGCCTATGCCCCCTGCTTCTTCACCGATCGCCACCAGACGCCCTGGGGCGCCGGGCTGAATTTCGACGGACCAAACAGCGCGGTCGTGCGCGATTTCATGATCCACAATGCCCTGTATTGGCTTGAGGAATTTCATATGGACGGGCTGCGGCTGGATGCCGTGCACGCCATTTTGGACGACAGCGCCGACCGCTTCCTCAATGAGCTGGAACGGCGCGTGCGCGCCGCCTGCCAGGGCCGGCATGTGCATCTCATCGTCGAGAACGAGGCCAACGAGGCGCACCTTCTGGAAGGCGACCCCTCGACCCGCTTCACCGCCCAATGGAACGACGACGTGCACCATGCCGTGCATGCCGCCATCACGGGGGAGGCGGAAGGCTATTACGCCGATTATGCGGGTGACACCGAAAAGCTCGGCCGGGCCCTGGCGGAAGGCTTCGTGTTCCAGGGGGAACACATGCCCTATCGCGGCTCCGAGCGGGGCGAACCGAGCGCGCACCTCGCCTCCATCGCCTTCGTCGCCTTCCTGCAAAACCACGACCAGATCGGCAACCGTGCCTTCGGCGAGCGCATCACCGCCCTGGCGCCGCGTGAAGCGGTGCGGGCGGCGGCGGCGCTCTATCTCCTCGGTCCGCAGATTCCCATGTTGTTCATGGGCGAGGAATGGGCGGCCCCGCAGCCGTTCCTGTTCTTTTGCGGCTTCGATGGAGATCTGGCCGAGGCGGTGCGCGCCGGGCGCCGGGCGGAATTTGCCCGCTTTCCCGCCTTTCGAGATCCCGACATGCGCGAGCGCATTCCCGATCCGGTCGCGCAATCCACCTTCCTCGCCTCCAAGCTCGAATGGTCCGACCGCGACCTGGCCGAGCACATGGATTGGCTGGACTGGTATCGCCACGTCATCGCCGCGCGGCGCGAGCATGTGTGGCCGCTTCTGCCTCTGTTGACCGGGCGCCTGTCCGCCACGCGGGTGGTTGGCCGGGCGGCGGTGGAGGTGGCGTGGACGCTGGAGGACGGCCGGCGGCTCTGCCTCGCGGCCAATCTTTCCGCCGCCGCGCAGGAGGGCTTCAGCCCCCCGGCGGGCGCCGTGATCTGGACCGAGGGCACGTTCGAGGACGGCCGCGCGGCGCCTTGGTCCGTGCGCTGGTGCGTGGCCGGCGCTTAAAGTCGAGGCCATTGCAGCAGGGCATCGTCCTGCACGGGCGTCTCCCGTGCATCCACGCGGCCCCATTAGCACCGGCGTTTCAAGGCCCGCGCGGGTGGCTCGGTGTGGATGGCCGGGACAGGCCCGGCCATGACGTCCGGACCGTATTTATGGGTTGAGGCCATTGCAGAAGAGCATCGTCATGCACGGGCCTGTCCCGTGCATCCACGCGGCCCCATTGGGACCGGCGTTTCAAGGCCCGCGCGGTGGCTCGGCGTGGATGGCCGGGACAGGCCCGGCCATGAAGACCGGTCGAAGAAAGACAATGGCGTGCAATTGCCGTCAGCGCCTCGACGCTCCACCACGCCGCCGACTGTCAATTGTCCCTAGGCGCCGTAGATCCAGCCGTAATGGTCGATGAGCCGGTCGGCAGTGATGCGCAGCAGCGCGTCGCGGGCAAATTTGGCCGGGCCGGAGAGATGATAGACCGTGCCGTTGGTGCGCGCGTCGCGCTGGATGCGCGCGGTACGCGGCTGGCGCGCGGTCTCATAGGCGCGCAGCGCGGCGGTCACGCTCGAGGCCCGGTTCAGCTCGGCGGCGAGCGCGGCGGCGTCCTCGATCGCCTGGGCGGCGCCCTGGGCGAGGAACGGCAGCATGGCATGGGCGGCATCGCCCAGCAGCGTCACCCGCCCCGAGCCCCAGCGGGGCAGGGGATCGAGATCATACAGGCCCCAGCATTGGAAAGAGGGGGCGGCGGCAAGCAGCCGGCGCACCGGCTCGGCCCATTCGGCGAAGGCGGCATGCACGCGGCTCGCGTCGCCTTCCTCGCTCCAGCGGGTGACCGGACGCGATTCCTGCACCACCGCCACCACATTGATGGCGCGGCCGGACCGCACGGGATAGGTGACGAGGTGCGCCTCGGCGCCGAGAAACAATTGCACCACGTTCGGCGCGCGCCCCTGTTCCACGGGCACGGTGGCCCGATAGGCCACGCGCTGCGCGAACACGGGCACCGCCGAAAGTCCGATCTGCGGCCGCACCACCGAGCGGATGCCATCCGCGCCCACCAGCAAATCGGCTTCGAGCGGCACCGGGTCGCCGGCGCGGTTGGCCACCGCCGAGGCCTGGCTGTCGTCGGCTTCCACGCCTTCGAGCCGCGTCCCCAGCATGATCTCGGCACCGGCCGCGCGCGCGGCCTCGCTCAGCACGCGGTGCAGGTCGGCACGATGCACCACCAGGAACGGTGCGCCGAAGCGGGCGGTGGCGGCGTCATAAGGGCAATGGGCGATGACGGAATCGCTGCGCCCGTCGCGCACTTCCAGCGCGTCGGGAGCGATCGCCACCGCTTCCAGCGCCGGCAACAGATCCAGATCGCGCAGGACCCGCGTGGCATTGGGCGTGAGCTGGAGGCCGGCGCCGACTTCCTCCAGCGCCTCCGCCTGTTCCAGCACGCGCACGGACAACCCCGCGCGGCGCAGGGCGATGGCGCAAGCCAGCCCGCCGATTCCCGCACCGACGATGATGGCGCTGCGCGCGACAGGGGATGTCATGGGCGATCAGGCGGCGACCGGCCGCTGCTCCCATACGCAGCCCTCGGGCTTGGCCTCGTCGGCGTGGAGCGCCGGATTAAAGCGATAGAGGGTGGAGCAATAGGAGCACACCGCCTCCGTCTCATCGCCCATGTCGATGAAGATGTGGGGATGATCGAACGGCGGCCGGGCGCCGATGCACATGAATTCTTTCGCGCCGACCTCGACCACGGTTACGCCGAGATCGTTGCAGAAATGGGGAATGCTGTGGGCTGCCATGGCTGTGCCTTGTCCGTCATCGCCGGCCTGAATCCGCGCGACATTAGCGCTTCGTCCCGGCCCCTCCAAGGGGAAAGGGGCGCGCCGGGTGCGGCGGCGCGACACAAATTGCGGCGCTGCCGCAAAGGTATCGCTGGCCGCCCTTTAGCGGCGCGCCTTGCCCTTTTTATGCCGCTTCTCTAGCGTAGCCATATGTCCATCGCGAACAGGGAGGCCACAGGATGAAGCAGTTTATCGCGCTCGGCCGCCGTTCGCCGATTCCCGAAACGATCGCTCGGACCACGGCCCGCTAGCTCCGTTTCCGCGCCCCCGGCGCACACTCCTCTCCCATCGGATTTGCGACCTGCGCTCGCTTTGGCGCGTCGCGTCCGTTCCTCGTCTCCACCAGAGGCCGGTCCTGCGCACAGGCGCGACCGGAAGTCTGCCATGTCGTTTTTCGGTTCACACAAGCGGGCGGACACGTTCCGCACCGTCTTCGCGTTTCTCTGGGGCCATTGGCGCCGCCGGCCGACCCTGCTTGCCGCCATCATGGTGGGCATGCTGGTGGCGACCCTGGGCGAGGTGCTGGTGCCGATCTTCGTCGGCCGCCTGGTGGATGCCCTGTCTGCCGCCCAGGGCGGTGCCGAGACGGTGCGCCTCGCCGCGCGGGCGGTGGCGCTAAACGCGTTCCTCGCCATTCTCGCGCTCGGCGCGGTGACGGTGGTGGTGCGCCATTTCGCCTTCATGGGCATCGTCACGCTGACCCTGCGCATGATGTCCGATATCGCCGCCGACGCCTTCGCCCGGGTGCAGCGCTTCTCTTCCGATTGGCACGCGAATTCATTCGCCGGCTCGACCGTGCGGAAGATCTCGCGGGGCATGTGGTCGCTCGACCTGCTGAACGACACCATCGTGATGGCGCTTCTGCCCTCACTGGTGGTGCTGGCGGGCTCGGCGCTCGTGCTCGGGCTCTATTGGCCGGTCATGGGGCTACTGGTGGGCACGGGAGCGGTGCTCTATGTGGCCATGACGCTGCTGCTCTCCACCGCCTATGTGGCGCCGGCGGCGCGGCTCTCCAATGCCTGGGACACCAAGGTGGGCGGCACGCTCGCCGATGCGGTGAGCTGCAATGCGGTTGTGAAGGGCTTCGGCACCGAGGCGCGCGAGGAGGCGCGGCTGGCCGGCGTGCTCGCCAAATGGAACGCCCGCACCACCCGCACCTGGCGGGCCGCCACCTGGAGCGGCACCGCGCAGCTGGTGGCGCTGCTGGCCTTGCAGACCGGCATCATCGGCACCGCGCTGCTGCTGTGGTGGAACGGGCAGGCGAGCCCTGGCGACGTCGCCTATGTGCTCACTACTGAATTTGTGGTGCACGGCTATCTGCGCGAGGTGGGCATGCATGTGCACAATCTCCAGCGCTCGGTGAACGAGATGGAGGAACTGGTGGAACTGCACCAGACCCCGATCGCCATCGCCGACAAGGCGGGCGCGGTGCCAGCGCGGGTGGACCAGGGCGCCATCGCCTTCGAGAATGTGCGTTTCCATTACCAGGGCCACGAGAAGCCGCTCTACGACAACCTCTCGCTCTCCATCGACGCCGGCGAGCGGGTGGGCCTCGTGGGTCATTCCGGCTCCGGCAAGACCACGTTCGTGAAGCTGATCCAGCGGCTGCACGACGTGACCGGCGGCCGGGTGCTGGTGGACGGGCAGGATGTGCGCGACGTGCAGCAGGGCTCGCTGCGGCGCTCGATCGCGGTGGTGGCGCAGGAGCCGATCCTGTTCCATCGCTCGCTGGCCGAGAACATCGCCTACGGCCGGCCCGACGCCACGCGCGCCGAGATCGAGCGGGCGGCGGCGCTGGCCAATGCCAGCGGCTTCATAGACCGCCTGCCGCGCGGCTATGGCACGCTGGTGGGCGAGCGGGGCGTGAAGCTTTCTGGCGGCGAGCGTCAGAGGGTGGCCATCGCCCGGGCGTTCCTCGCCGATGCGCGCATCCTGATCCTGGACGAGGCCACCTCCAGCCTCGATTCGGAATCCGAGGCGCTGATCCAGGAGGCGATGGAGCGGCTGATGGTAGGGCGCACCACGCTCGTCATCGCGCACCGTTTGTCCACGGTGCGGGCGCTCGACCGCCTGCTGGTGTTCGACAAGGGGCGGATCGTGGAGGAGGGCGACCACGACGCGCTCGTCGCGCGCGAAAACGGCCTTTATCGCCGGCTGTTCGAGCGCCAGGCGCTGGACCTCGTGAAGGGGCTGGCCGCCTGAGGGATGCAAAAATAACGGGGTGGCCGCGTGCCACCCCCTGACAAAGCCACAAATCGATCCCCATATGCCACCCATCTGCCGTTAGGTCATCTCCTGGATAAGCGGAGGGGCCGGGGCGGACTGCGGGTGGTTCCTTTCGAGGGTGAAATGAAGATTTTCAAGCGCATGCCGGTCCTGATGGGCGTTCTCGCTCTCGCCTCGGCGGTGACATTGACGATGGTGGATCATGCCGACGCACGCCAGGGCGGCGGCTTCGGCAGCCGGGGAACACGCACCTTTCAGGCCCCCGCCGCGACCAAGACGGCGCCCGGCGCGGCGCCGATCCAGCGGTCCATAACGCCCCAGCCCCAGCCCGGCATGAACACCGCCGGCGCGGCCACTGCGGCGCGTCCGGGCGGCATGTTCGGCAGCGGGTTCGGCGGCGCGCTGATGCGTGGATTGCTGATCGGCGGCTTGGTGGGCATGTTGTTCGGTGGCGGCCTCGGCGGCCTGTCGGGCTTCCTCGGCCTGCTGCTCCAGGTGGCCCTGGTCGGCGGCCTCGTGTTCCTCGCCATGCGCTTTTTCGCGAACCGTCGCCAGCAGCCCCGGCCGGCTGGCGCGGGGGCGCCCTTCCCCGGGCCACTATCGCGCGACAGCATGTTCGGCGGTCCGTCGCGTCCCGCCGGGCCGGCTAATGGGCGCAGCGCGCTCGGCGGTCTCGGTGGAATCGGCGGCGCGGCTCCGCGCCCGGTGCCGCAGGAGCCGGCCCCGGCCAACCGCGTGAAAGACGAGCTTGGCATCGGCCCGCAGGATCTCGACGCGTTCGAGCGTCTGCTGTCCGAAATTCAGGCCGCCTTCTCCCGCGAGGATCATGGCGCGCTCGCCGAGCGCACGACGCCGGAGGTGCTCGCCGTGTTCTCCGAGGAGCTGCGTGACAATGCGGCCCGCGGCGTGCGCAACGACGTGAGCGACGTGAAGCTGCTGCAGGGCGACCTCTCCGAAGCCTGGCGCGAGGGCAATCTGGAATATGCGACCGTGGCCATGCGCTATGCGATCCGCGACCTGATGCGCGACCGCGCGACCGGCGCTCTGGCCGCCGGCAGCACCGATGCCGTGAGCGAGACCACCGAGGTGTGGACCTTCGTGCGCCCCAAGGGTGGGCAATGGAAGCTCTCGGCGATCCAGGACGTTTGACCGCCCTCGATCGGCGATCCCATTCAACACGAACGGCCGGGATTTCCCGGCCGTTTTTTTATGCGTGCCGTTCCGCCGCCCCGTTTTCCGATGCTGGGCTTGACGCTGCGACATCCTGCCGCGCGTGTCCTGATCTGGCCCAGCGGCCTTCGGCTCCCTAGCTATAGTCTCACGATCCGGGCCCCTCTGGCGCGTGCATGAAAATGCGTGCGTGATGTCGGATCTCTTCCGACATTTTTGCCGGCGAGAGGCCCAATGCCCTGGATCGACCCTCTGACGCATTTTCGCGCGCGCATTTTTGCCGCCGCTCCCGCCTGCCGCGATCCGCATCGCCGTCGGCTCGGGGCGGCTTTGCCGCGCGCCGTGTCCGTCCGGGCCGGCGCCCCGGCGCGCAAATCCCATCTTCCCCCGTTCGCACGGATCGTCGCGGTTCGCGGCGCGCCGTGTCACAAGTTTCATCCGTCGAAGGCAGGTGAGTGATCCATGGACTATCTTTTGCAATTGGCAGCCGATCCCGCGGCCTGGGTGGCCCTCATCACTCTGGTGGCGATGGAGGTCGTGCTCGGCATCGACAATCTGGTGTTCATCTCCATCCTCACCAACAAGCTGCCGGAGGTGCACCGCTCCAAGGCCCGGCGGATCGGCATCAGCCTCGCCCTGGTGCTGCGCCTTGCGCTGCTGGGGACGGTGGCGATCATCGTGCAGCTCACCGAGCCGGTGTTCTCGGTGTTCGGCCAGGCCTTTTCCTGGCGCGACATGATCCTGATCGCCGGCGGCCTGTTCCTGGTGTGGAAGGCCACCAAGGAAATCCATCACACGGTCGACCCCGCGCCCCATGACGACGTGTTCGGCACCAGCAAGGTGACCCTCGGCTTTGCTGCCGCTATCGCCCAGATCCTGATGCTGGACATCGTGTTCTCGGTCGACAGCATCATTACGGCGGTGGGCATGACGGACCATATCCCCATCATGATCATCGCCGTGATCGTGGCGGTGAGCGTGATGATGCTCGCGGCCGATCCACTGGCGCATTTCATCGAGGCCAATCCCACGGTGGTCATGCTCGCGCTGGGCTTCCTCATCATGATCGGCATGACGCTGATCGCCGACGGCTTCGGCGCCCATGTGCCCAAGGGCTATGTCTATGCCGCCATGGCTTTCTCCACCGGTGTGGAGGCCTTGAACATGCTGGCCCGGCGCGCGAAGGCGCGGTCGAACGGGGCCGGAGGCCACGCCGAGGGCGGTGCGCGCCCCCACTGACCGGCATCATTGGCACCAAAGCAAAGCGGCCCGCCTCCTGTCGGAAGCGGGCCGCTCTCTTTCATTCGAACGCCGGCGCGGCGAGGCGATGGGCGTGGGTGCGGATATCTTCCGGCCACGCGGCGGTGAGCTTGGCAAAGCCCGCCGCGTCCCCCGCATAGAAAGCCCGCAGCGCCTCCTCGAACTGGGAGAGATTGCCGGCGAGCGCGCTCATGAAGCGATAGGCGGCGTCCTGCGCCGCGCGGCGGCGGGCGGGCGCGCTCTGGTCGCGCCGGGCGGCCTCCACCAGCTTGCGCAGCGCCACGGAGGCGCCGCCCGGCTGGGCGGCGAGCCATTCCCAATGGCGCGGCAGCAACGTGACTTCGCGTGCGACGACCCCGAGCTTGGGCCGTCCGGGGCCACGGGCCGGCTCGGCTTCGGGCGGTGCGGGGGGGACAGCATAGCGCGCCGCCACGTCCTCGGGCGTGCCGCGCAGATCGAAGTCCACCGGGTGGGCGGTCTCCAGATCGAACGTCAGCACCTCCTGCGTCTCGTCTTCGAGCTGCAGGCGCTTGACGGCCGCTGCCACCTCTGAGGCGGAGCCTTCCGCAAACCGGCGCGCACCGGCAAACGCGATGAACGGGCCCGAGAACGGGAGGGGCGGAAGGGAAGCGGGGGCGGTGGCTGTCATGGGAAAGTCCTTTCCCGCCCGTTATATCCGGGTGTAATTGGCTCGTCAATTTGATCCGGATAAAAATAATCGACTCCACGACGGATCGGCATTCGGCGGTGCGGGGAATAGCGCGGGCCTTGAAGCGCCGGTGCCGGCGGTGCCGCGTGGATGCACGGGGACCGGCCCGTGCATGACCATGCTCCCGCGACGACGGCACGCCAGGATTGGCGACGGGTCCCAGGGCACCGGCTTGCCACAAATGGCGTTTATCTCTTCAACTGGAGAAGAAGATGGCGCGTATCCTGGCCTTGTTTGGTTTGCTGGCGGCCTTCGCTGGCCTCTTGCCCTGGGCAGCGCCCTTGGCGAAGGGCGGTGCACGCCTGATCCAAGCGCGCGACAATCCCGCCCTTCTCTCCGATCTCGCGCTCCAATCCTTTAGCGCCGCAGATGCCGACGAGGCGATCGCGCACGCGCTGGCGGATGATGACGGGGAGCTTGCCGCCTCCTATCTCGAACTTGCCGATGCCCGCGGCCTTGCGGTCGATCCGAACCTGCGCGCCCGTGTTCTCGCGGCCAACGATGGCGCCGCGGCGGCCTGGCGGTCCGCGAAGCATTTCGGCTACGGCTTCTTCACCGGCACGCCGGAGGATCTGGCGGGTTTCGCCGGTGCCGCCGCCGGCGATCTCACCGCCTGGGGCGATCTGCGCGACGCAAGCCGCGAAGGCTGGAAATATGCCAATGGCGAAGCGGTGGATCCGTTGATCCTGGGCCTGTCGGTGGCCGGGCTGGCGCTCACCGCCGGCACCTATGCCACCTTCGGCGCCGGCCTGCCGGTGCGGGCCGGGGTGAGCGCGGTGAAGATCGCCAAGCGCACCGGCCGCCTCTCGGTGGGCATGACCCGCCTGCTGACCCGCGCGGTGAACGAAACCGTGGATTTCGCGGCGCTGCGCCGCGCCGGCACGAGCCTGGATGCCACCGCCCTGAAAGGCGCGGTGCGGGCCGATGGCTTGAAGCCGCTCGCCCGTCTCATGGGCGATCTCGGCACCGTGCAGGCGAAAGCCGGTTCGCGCGCCGCCGTCGCCGGTCTTGCCGTTGCGGAGAATGGCAAGGACCTCTCCCGCCTCGCGCGCCTCGCCGAGGCCAAGGGTGGGCAGACGCTTGCGATCCTCAAGACATTGGGGCGCGGCGCCCTGGTGATGGGCTCGGCGCTGCTTAAGCTGGTGTGGTGGGGACTGGTGGCGGCGCTTTGGCTGTTCGGCCTCGTCGCCTCTTTCAACCGCTTCTGCGTGGAAATGGTGCGGCCCATCTGGCGCCGCAAACGGGTGCGCGGGCGCAAGGCGCAGCCCCGCGCCCTGTGTGCAGCCCCCATGCCGCCGGCCGATCCGCGCCTTGATGTGAGCGCGAGCGCCGACGCGACCCACCCGGCGCCCGCCGGACCCTCAGCCGTCGCTCGCTTCGAACAGGCGGCGCGGGAGGCGGCCTCCCTCTCGGCTGTCTGAGCGCGAGGCCAGACGGCTTTCAACAGGCAGAAGATCGTGGCGGAACAGGGCCTTGGGCGGAGGCGGCGAGCGCACGGGCAGCTTTCGCTTCCGCAAAGCCCCGCGGCGAATTAGGGTCCGCCCGAAACATCGCTTCGGGATACGCTTATGCCCCTCCTTTCCGCCGACGGTCTGGACATCTCCTATCTGGACGAGGGTTCCGGCCCGCCGATCCTGCTGATCCACGGCTTCGGCTCCACCAAGGAGATCAACTGGGTCCATACCGGCTGGTTCAAGACCCTGATGGGCGCCGGCTATCGGGTGATCGCGTTCGATCATCGCGGCCATGGCGCCTCCAGCAAGCTGTATGACCCCGCGCTCTACGACACCCGCCTGATGGCGCAGGACGCGCGGCGCCTTCTCGACCATCTCGGCATCCCGCGCATCGACATCATCGGCTATTCCATGGGCGCGCGGGTGGCGGCGCAATTTGCTCTCGCCGAGCGCGATCGGCTCAACAGCCTCATCATGGGCGGGCTCGGCATCCATCTGGTGGAGGGCGATGGCCTGCCGCAGGAGGTGGCGGCAGCTTTGGAAGCGCCGAGCCTTGCGGACGTGACCGACCCCCTCGGCCGCATGTTCCGCGCCTTCGCCGATGCCAACAAGGCGGATTTGAAAGCGCTCGCGGCGTGCATTCGCGGCTCGCGGCAGACCCTGACGCGCGCGCAGGTGGCCGATATCGACCAGCCGGCGCTGGTGGCGGTGGGCACGCGCGACCTGATCGCCGGCAGCGGGCAGGAACTGGCGGACCTGCTGCCCCGGGGCGAGATGCTGGACATCCCCGGCCGGGATCACAATCCCGCGGTCGGCGACAAGGTGTTCAAGCAGGGCGCGCTCGACTTCTTCGCCCGGCATGGATGATGTGCGCGAGCCGGCTCGGAACGACGGCCGGCTTGTGCTAGAAATGCGTCGAAACGTGATCCACCGGGAGGCAGGAATGCCCCAGTCTTTGTTCAAGGCGCCGCACCAGCCGTTGGCGCGCATCAATACGGAACGCTTTCAGGACGTGGTCGACCCCGTCTGGGCGCGCATCCGCAATGAGGCCGACCTTGCCGCCGAGCGCGAGCCGCTGCTGGCCGGATTCCTGATCGGCGCCGTGCTGGGGCAGGGGAGCCTCGAAGCGGTGATCGGCGAACGCATCGCCGCGCGCCTCGACCACGCGGAGCTGCCCGGCTCCGCCATTCGCGCCGCCTATCACGAAGCCGTGTCGCAGGATCGCACCATCTCCCAGGCGGTGCGCGCCGACATCATGGCGGTGGTGGACCGCGACCCCGCGACCACCCGCGCGCTGGAGCCCGTGCTCTATTTCAAGGGCTTCCACGCGCTCCAGACGCACCGTCTGTCCCATTGGCTGTGGACCCACGACCAGCGCGACTTCGCGCTCTATCTCCAAAGCCGCGCCTCCTCCGTGTTCTCGGTGGACATCCACCCGGCGGTGCCCGTGGGCCGCGGCATCTTCCTCGACCATGCCACCGGCATCGTGATCGGCGCGACCGCGGTGATCGAGGATGACGTCTCCATCCTCCAGGGCGTCACCCTCGGCGGCACGGGCAAGGAATCCGGCGACCGGCATCCCAAGATCCGGCGCGGTGTGCTGCTGGGAGCGGGCGCCAAGGTGCTCGGCAATATCGAGGTCGGCCATTGCGCCCGCGTCGCCGCAGGCTCGGTGGTGCTGAAGCCGGTGCCGCCCAAGACCACGGTGGCGGGCGTGCCGGCCAAGGTGGTGGGCGAGGCCGGCTGCGCGGAACCCTCGCGCGCCATGGACCAGATGTTCGACGACAATATCTTCGCCGGCGCGGACATCTGAGCCGCCCTTAGATTTCACGCGCATCTCGCGCTTTCGTGGCCGTCCCCGGGCGGCCATTCGACCCTTGGAGGAAGACACTTGGATAAAACGGAACTCGAGCGCGTGCAGCGCTACATGCGCACCCTGTTCGGCAATCCGCAGATCAAGGTGACGGCGCGCCCGAAGAAGACCGATTCGGCCGAAGTCTATCTTGGCGACGAATTCATCGGCGTCCTGTTCAAGGACGAAGAGGACGGCGACCTCTCCTACAATTTCCAGATGGCCATCCTGGAAGCCGACCTCGACTGAGTTTCGGCGCGACCGCCTGCCGGCCGGTCCTTCTCGATCGGCTCTTCCACCCTCCGGCCCGGCTGGAGGGTGTTTTCGGCGCGATTGGGGGCGCTTTCCCGCCCATCGACCTTGCCAATTGCCGGCAAGGCTTTAAACCGGCGTCGTATACAGAATGCCGACCGGGGGTCCCGTGTCCGTCCTCGATATTGCAGGTGAGCGTTTCCGGGTTCAGGTTGAGGGCAATGAGGGCGCGCCGCCCTTGGTCCTCGCCCATTCGCTGGGCACCACGCTGGAGATGTGGGACGCGCTCGTGCCCCATCTCACGCCCCATTTCCGCGTCATCCGCTATGACGCACGCGGCCATGGCCAGTCCAGCGCGCCCGACGCGGTCTATGCCATGGGCGATTTCGGCCGCGATCTTCTCAACATCCTCGACCGTCTCGATGTTTCCGAACCGGTGAACTATTGCGGCCTCTCGCTCGGCGGCATGGTGGGGCAATGGCTGGCGCTCAACGCCCCGCAGCGCCTGAAGCGCGCCGTGCTCGCCAACACCACCGCCCATGCCGGCCCCCATCGCATGTGGGAAGGGCGCATCAAGGCCGTGCGCCGCACCGGCACAGCGCCCATCGCCGATGCCGTGATCGACAGCTGGTTCACGCCGAAGTTTCGCGCGGCCCACCCCGACCAGGTGGCAAAGGTGCGCGAGATGATCGTGCACACGGCGCCAGGTGGCTACATGGGCACGAGCTGCGCCATGCGCGACATGGATTTCCGCCACGGCCTGCCGCACATCAAGACGCCCTGCCTGGTGATCGCGGGCCTTCAGGATCGCTCGACCCCGCCCGAATGGGGGGAACTGATCGCCGCCCATATTCCCGGTGCGGAGCTGGTGAAGCTCGACGCAGGCCATATGTCGGCAATCGAGCTGCCTGCGGATTTCGCGCGCGAGGTGCTCGGCTTCCTCAGCTGAGGTCTGGCCCTATTTTATTGCGCCGAGGGGCGCGCGAGACCGTGCACGATGGTATCTAGGCGGCCGTCAGTTTCGCGACCGCGGCAAGGAGCCCACCATGACGGCACAGGGGCAAGACCAGCACGACGGCAAACCTACACCCGGTACGGCATCCGAAGAGGCATCCCAGCCCGTTTTCCCACCGGGGCATGAGAACCACAATCACGCCAGCCACAACCATGCCGGCCACGACCACGGCACCGGCCATGCCCATGCCGCGCCGGCGGCGAAGCGCGGGGACACCGCGCTGCACGACCACGCAACGCATGACGATCATGGCCACGAGGATCACGACCACGGCGCGGGCGAAGGCAGCCATTCGGGCCACGATCATTCCGGCCACAGCCATGGCCATGGCGGGCACAATCACGCCCATGCGGTGCCGAGCTCGCTTCGGGCGTTCGCCATCGGCGCCTCGGTGAATTTCGGCTTCGTGATCATCGAGGCCATCTTCGGCCTGCTGTCCGGCTCGCTCGCTTTGCTGGCGGACGCGGGCCACAATCTGTCCGACGTGCTCGGCCTGCTGCTCGCGTGGGGCGCCGCATGGCTCTCGCGCCGCGCGCCGAGCCCGCGCCGCACGTTCGGCTATGGCCGGTCCTCCATTCTTGCCGCGCTCGCCAATGCCATGATCCTGCTGCTCGGCACCGGCGGCATCATCATCGAGGCAATCGGGCGCTTCGGCGATCCCGCGCCGATCCAGACCGGCGTCGTGATGATCGTCGCGCTGGTGGGCATCGGTGTGAATTTCGGCACCGCCATGCTGTTCATGGCCGACCGCAAGAATGACCTCAATGTGCGCGGCGCCTTCGTGCATTTGATCGCCGATGCCGCCGTCTCGCTGGGCGTGGTGGTGGCGGCGGCAGTCATCGCCGTCACCGGCTGGCTGTGGCTGGATCCGGTGGTGAGCCTCATTATCGCGGCCGCGATCATCGCAGGCACATGGGCGCTGCTGCGCGACAGCGTGAACCTCGCCATGGATGTGGTGCCGAGTGGGATCGACCATGACGCCGTCGCGGCCTTCCTCGCTGCCCGCCCCGGCGTCAGCGAGGTGCATGACCTGCATATCTGGGCACTCAGCACCACCGATTGCGCGCTCACCGTCCATCTGGTGCGCCCCGACGCACCGCTGGACGATGTCTTTCTCGCCGAAACCTGCGCTGCGCTGAAGGCGCGGTTCAACATCGGCCATGCGGCGATTCAGGTGGAGAACGGCACCATTCCCTGCGCCCTCGCGCCCGCCCATGTGATCTAAGGCGGGCCCGCGCGGCCCTATGGACGAAACCAGCCGGAAAGGCGGACCCATGACCACTGACGGCCTTGCCGATTTTCGTGCACTGCTCGGCGAAGCCGGCGTGATGACCGCGGCGGATTTCATCGCCCCTTATGTGGTGGACCATCGCCAGCTGATCCGCGGCGACACGCCGGCGGTGCTGCGGCCGCGCACCACCGAAGAGGTGCAAGGCCTGGTGCGCCTGGCCGCGCAACTCGGCTTCGGCCTCGTGCCCCAGGGCGGCAACACCAGCTATGTGGGTGGGGCGACCCCGGACCAGACGGGCCGCCAATTGGTGGTGAGCCTGGAGCGCATGAACCGCATCCGCGCGGTGGACCCGCTCGGCTTCACCCTGTCCGCCGATGCTGGCGTGATCCTCGCCGATGCGCAGCGGGCGGCACAAGAGGCGGGCCTCATGCTGCCGCTGAGCCTCGGTTCGGAAGGCAGCTGCCGGCTGGGCGGCAATGTGGGCACCAATGCCGGTGGCCTTTCTGTGCTGCGCTACGGCATGACGCGGGACCTGGTGCTTGGCCTCGAAGCCGTGCTGCCCGACGGCAGCCTGCTCGGCGACATGCGCGCGCTGCGCAAGAACAATGTGGGCTACGACCTCAAGCAGATGTTCATCGGCGGGGAGGGTACGCTCGGCATCGTCACCGGCGTTGTGCTGAAGCTGTGCCCCGAACAGGTGCTCACCGCGACCGCCTGGCTGCAACTCGCCAAGGGCGCGCCGCTGCCGCAGATGCTCGCGGAAGTGCGGCGCGAGACGGCGGACCTCATCTCCTCGTTCGAATTCATCACCGCCAATTCGGTGGCGCTGGTGGCGGCGCTGAAGCCCGGCGAGGTCAATCTGACCACGGGCAGCGGCGGGGCGGTTCTGCTGGAGGTCTCGTCTTCATCCCGGCGGGTTCCGCTGGATGAAATTCTCATGGGAACGCTGGAAGCACTGATGGAAAAAGGATGGGTGGAGGATGCGCTCCTCGCCCAGTCCGAGCGCCAGCGCGCCGACATGTGGGCGGTGCGCGAGACCATTCCCGAGGGCGAGAAGCACGCCGGCGGATCGGTGAAGCACGATATCTCGGTGCCGATCTCCGCTCTCGACGCCTTCCTGGAGCAGGGCGGCGCGGCGGTGGCGGCTTATGATCCCGCGTTGATGCTATCGGTGTACGGCCATGTGGGCGACGGCAATATTCACTACAATATCGTCGTGCCGCAGGGCGAGGACCGGCTGGCCTTCACCCGGAAGATCGAGGCGGGCCTCGCACACGACCTTTATGCCATCGCTGCCGCGCTGGGCGGCAGCTTCAGCGCCGAATATGGCATCGGCCGGCTTAAGCGGGACCTGCTGGAGCGCTATGGCGACCCTGTCCGCCGCGCGCTCATGGGGCGGGTGAAGTCGGCCTTTGACCCGGCCGGCCTCATGAATGCCGGCGCCATGGTCGATCCCGCGCGCGATCCTTCAGCCTGAGCCTCAGGCCGCGACGGACGTGCCGCGCAGGCTTTCCAGGGCTTCCTTCGCGATCGGAGAGAGGCCTTCGCCGCCATGATCCAGATGTTCGAAGATCTTCGAGCGCATGCGCGGATCCCAGAACTTGTGGATGTGCTCGCGCGTGGAGGCGACCGCCGCCGCATGCTGCTGGGTGGAAAAGGCGGTCGCGATCTGGTTCGCCATATAGACGAGGCGGTCGTTGGTGCTGGTGCTATGCGACATGTGCGTGCCGTGAGGATGACCCGAGGTCGATGCGCTCGGGATGGGTGAAGAGTTCAAACCCGTCGCCGCGCACGATGGCGGCCAGCGTGATGCCGGCCGCCTGCGCGGTACGGATGGCGAGGGATGTGGGGGCAGAGACGGCGGCGATGACCGGCGTGCCCAGCACGGCGGCCTTCTGCACCATCTCGATGGAAACGCGGCTCGTCAGCAGAACCATGCCGTGGGCGGGATCGGCATCGAGCTTCACCACCTTGCCCACCAGCTTGTCGAGGGCATTGTGGCGGCCGACGTCCTCGCACACGGCGAGCAGGCCGCGCCCCGGCTCGAAATAGCCGGCGGCATGCACCGCGCGGGTCTCATGGTTGAGCGTCTGGGCGGGCGCCAGCGTGGCCATGGCCTCCAGCACCAGGGCGGCTGAGAAGACCGGGCGCGCGGTGACCTGCGCGGCGGGCTTGATGGCTTCGGCAAGGCTCTCCACCCCGCACAGGCCGCAGCCGGTCGGCCCCGCCATGGCGCGGCGGCGGGCGCCGAGCACGGCGGCCTTCTCCTCGGCGATCCACATCCGCGCCTCGATGCCGTCTTCCACGGCGATCACGTCGAGGCTGAGAATGTCCGCCGGGCTGGAGATGATCCCCTCGGTGAGCGAGAAGCCGAGAGCAAAGTCAGCGATGTCGAGCGGGCTCGCCATCATCACGGCATGGGTGGTGCCGTTATAGGTGAGGGCCACCGGCGTTTCCTCGGGCACCGCGCGTTCCGCAACCGTGACGCCATCCAGACGCCACACGTCGCGGCTCACACGCCGCACAGGCTCGGGAAAATCGGGGATTTCGGACATCTCATCCATGAGGCGCGCCACCGGGTGTTGCTGCCATCAAGGTTGTGCCGAACGCGCCCGCATTCAAGTGCGGCCCCGCCATGGGCACCTTGCCCCGCTTGCAAGCGCATGCGAGGACGGAACGGCCGGCAAACGCCCACGACCCGACGCCCGATGTTCCTCGTCCCAGCCCTCGCCCGCGTACGGGAGAGGGGCCTGGGTCCAGGCGGGAAGGGCGCGGGGCGGCGCCGGCCTTCATCTCACTCCGCCGCTTCGGCGATGCGACGGCTCTGGCGGGAGAGTTCTTCATACTCTTCCTGCCAGGCGCTCGGCCCGTTGGAGGGGGCGACCTGCACGGCCGTCACCTTGTATTCCGGGCAATTGGTGGCCCAGTCGGAGAAGTCCGTGGTCACCACGTTCGCCTGCGTCACCGGATGGTGGAAGGTGGTGTAGACCACGCCGGGCTGCATGCGCTCGCTGATCACCGCGCGCAGGGAGGTGCCACCGGCGCGGCTTTCCAGCTTCACGAAATCGCCGTCGCGAATGCCGCGGTTCTCGGCATCGTGCGGGTGGATTTCCAGCACGTCTTCCGGATGCCAGGCAACATTCTCCGTGCGGCGGGTCTGCGCGCCGACATTGTATTGCGACAGGATGCGCCCGGTGGTGAGCAGCAGCGGGAACAGCGGGCCGGTGCGCTCGTCGGTGGCCACATATTCGGTGAGCACAAACTTGCCCTTGCCGCGCACGAAGCCGTCGATATGCATGATCGGGGTGCCTTCCGGCGCCTTCTCATTGCACGGCCACTGCACCGAGCCCAATTCGTCCAGCTTCTTGTAGCTGACGCCCGTGAAGGTGGGGGTCAGGCGGGCGATCTCGTCCATGATCTCGCCGGGATGGCTGTAATCCATGGGATAGCCGAGCGCCTCGGAGAGCATGACGGTGACTTCCCAATCGGCATAGCCGTTCTTGGGGGCCATCACCTTGCGGATGCGCTGGATGCGGCGCTCCGCATTGGTGAAGGTGCCGTCCTTCTCCAGGAACGAGCAGCCGGGCAGGAAGACGTGGGCGTAGTTCGCCGTCTCGTTCAGGAACAGATCCTGCACGACCAGGCATTCCAGCGCGCCGAGGCCGGCCGAGACGTGGCGGGTGTCGGGGTCGGACTGGAGGATGTCCTCGCCCTGCACATACATGCCCTTGAACGTGCCATCGACGGCGGCATCGAACATGTTGGGAATGCGCAGGCCGGGCTCGGCATCCAGCTTCACGCCCCACAGGCTCTCGAACAGCGCGCGGGTGGCGTCGTCGGAGACGTGGCGATAGCCGGACAGCTCATGGGGGAAGGAGCCCATGTCGCATGCGCCCTGCACATTGTTCTGGCCGCGCAGCGGGTTCACGCCCACGCCGTTGCGGCCGACATTGCCGGTCGCCATGGCGAGGTTGGCGATCGCCATCACCGTGGTGGAGCCCTGGGAATGCTCGGTTACGCCGAGGCCGTAATAGATCGCCGCATTGCCGCCGGTGGCATAGAGGCGCGCGGCCTTGCGCACGTCCTGGGGATCGACGCCGGTGTATTTGGCGACCGCTTCCGGGCTGTGGCGCTCGTCGGCGACGAAAGCCGCCCATTCCTGGAACTCGTCCCAATCGCAGCGCTCGCGGATGAACTGCTCGTTCATCAGCCCTTCGGTGACCACCACATGGGCGAGCGCCGTGACCAGAGCCACGTTGGTGCCCGGGCGCAGCGGCAGATGGAAGTCCGCCTGCACATGGGGCGTGCGCACGAGGTCGATCTTGCGCGGGTCGGCGACGATCAGCTTCGCGCCTTCGCGCAGGCGCTTCTTCATGCGCGAGCCGAACACGGGATGGCCGTCGGTCGGGTTGGCGCCGATCACCAGGATCACGTCGGTCTCTTCGATGGAATCGAAGTCCTGCGTGCCGGCGGAGGTGCCGTAGGTCTGGGAGAGGCCGTAGCCCGTGGGCGAGTGGCAGACGCGGGCGCAGGTATCGACATTGTTGTTGCCGAAGGCGCCGCGGATCAGCTTCTGGACCAGATAGGTCTCTTCATTGGTGCAGCGCGAGGAGGTGATGCCGCCCACCGCGCGGCGGCCGTACTTCTCCTGGATGCGCTTGAACTCGGAGGCGGCGTATTGGATCGCCTCCTCATAGCTCACTTCCTTCCACGGCTCGTGGATGGAGGAGCGGATCATGGGCTTGAGGATGCGTTCCTTGTGGGTCGCATAGCCATAGGCGAAGCGGCCCTTCACGCAGGAATGGCCGCGGTTCGCCTTGCCGTCCTTATAGGGCACCATGCGCACCAGCTCGTCGCCGCGCATCTCCGCCTTGAAGGTGCAGCCGACGCCGCAATAGGCGCAGGTTGTCACCAGCGAATGCTCGGGCGTGCCGATGTCGTACATGGCCTTTTCGTTCAAGGTCGCAGTGGGGCAGGCCTGCACGCAGGCGCCGCACGACACGCACTCGGACGAAAGGAAGGTCTCGTTCATGCCCGGCGACACGCGCGAGCCGAAGCCGCGGCCGGAAATCGTCAGCGCGAACGTGCCCTGCACTTCCTCGCAGGCGCGCACGCAGCGGTTGCAGACGATGCACTTCGACTGTTCGTAAGTGAAATAGGGGTTGGACTCGTCCTTGCCCAGCTTGGTGTGGTTCTCGCCCTCATAGCCGTAGCGCACGTCGCGCAGGCCGACCACGCCGGCCATGTCCTGCAGCTCGCAATCGCCGTTGGCGGAGCAGGTCAGGCAATCCAGCGGGTGGTCGGAGATATAGAGCTCCATCACGCCCTTGCGGATCTGTTTCAGCCGCTCGGTCTGGGTCTTCACCACGATGCCTTCCGCCACCGGCGTGGTGCAGGAAGCCGGGGTGCCGTTGCGGCCCTCGATCTCCACCAGGCAGAGCCGGCAGGAGCCGAAGGCGTCCAGCATGTCGGTGGCGCAGAGCTTGGGGATCTGGTTCCCGATCTCCATGGCCGCGCGCATGATGGAGGTGCCTTCCGGCACCTGCACCTTCATGCCGTCGATGACGAGCGAAACCAGCTTCTCGGACTTGGAGCGGGGCGTGCCGTAGTCGATTTCATGCACGAGGGACATTGAGTTCCTCCTATTCCGCAGCCGCGGGCAATTTCGGCGACACGCCGAAATCTTCCGGGAAATGGGTGAGTGCGCTGATGACGGGATAGGGCGTGAACCCGCCGAGGGCGCAGAGCGAGCCGAGCTTCATCGTGTGGCAAAGGTCGGTCAGAATGGCGAGATTGGCCTCGCGCCGATCGCCCTTGATGATCTTGTCGAGGGTCTCCACGCCGCGCGTGGAGCCGATGCGGCAGGGGGTGCACTTGCCGCAGCTCTCGTGCGAGCAGAACTCCATGGCGAACTTCGCCATGTGGGCCATGTCCACCGTGTCGTCGAACACCACGATGCCGCCATGGCCGATGAGCGCGTCCTTGGCCGCGAAGGCCTCATAGTCGAACGGCGTGTCGAACTGCGACACCGGCATATAGGCGCCGAGCGGGCCGCCCGCCTGCACCGCCCGCACGGGACGGCCGGACGCCGTGCCGCCGCCAATGTCGTTCACCAATTCGCCGAGCGAGATGCCGAAGGCGGTTTCGAACAGGCCGCCGAACTTGATGTTGCCCGCGAGCTGGATTGGCATCGTGCCGCGCGAGCGGCCCATGCCGAAGTCGCGATAGAACTGGCCGCCCTTGTCCAGGATCACCGGGACGGTGGCGAGCGAGATCAGGTTGTTGATGACCGTGGGCTTGCCGAACAGGCCCTTGTGGGCCGGCAGTGGAGGCTTCGCGCGCACCACGCCGCGCTTGCCTTCCAGGCTGTCGAGCAAAGCGGTTTCCTCACCGCACACATAGGCGCCGGCGCCCATGCGCATTTCCATGTCGAAATCATAACCCGACCCGGCAACATTCTTGCCGAGCAGGCCGTTGGCGCGGGCGATGGCGATGGCCTTTTCCATCACCGCCAAAGACAGCGGATATTCCGACCGGCAATAGACGAAGCCCTTGGTCGCGCCCACCGCGAGACCGGCGATGGTCATGCCCTCGATCAGGCAGAACGGGTCGGCTTCCATGATCAGGCGGTCGGCGAAGGTGCCGCTATCGCCTTCGTCCGCATTGCAGACGATGTAGCGCTGGTCCGCCGGGGCGGCGGCGACGGTGCGCCACTTGATGCCGGTGGGGAAGCCCGCGCCGCCGCGCCCGCGCAGGCCGGAGAGGAACACCTCTTCCACCGTTGCGGACGGACCGATTTCCACCGCTTTGGCCAGGCCGCGATAGCCACCGTGGGCCTTGTAATCCTCCAGCGAGAGCGGATCGATGATGCCGCAGCGGGCGAAGGTGAGGCGGGTCTGCTTCTTGAGATAGGGGATCTCTTCCACCAGCCCGAGATTGAGCGGGTGGGCGGCGCCCTCCAGCAGGCCGGCATCGAGAAGCGCGTCCACGTCGGACGGCTTCACCGGGCCATAGCCGACGCGGCCGGCGGGGGTCTCCACCTCCAGCAGGGGCTCCAGCCAGAACAGGCCGCGCGAGCCGTTGCGCACGATCTCCACCGAAAGGCCGCGTGCCGCGAAGGCGTCCTGCAGCTTACGGGCGATGCGGTCGGCGCCGCAGGCGACGGCGGTGGCGTCGTTGGGGACGAAAATGCGGGGGCTGCTCATCGGTCGGTCTCCGCGACCAGTTCGTCAATGGTTTCGCGGTCGAGGCGGCCGACCAGGCGGCCGTCGATCATGGCCGAGGGCGCGCAGGCGCACAGGCCGAGGCAATAGATCGGCTCCAGCGTCACGCGGCCGTCGGTCGATGTTTCGCCCATGGCGACACCAAGGCGTTCCTGGGCATATTCGGCGAGCTTGTCCGAGCCCATGGATTGGCAGGCTTCCGCCGCGCAGAGCTTCAACACATGGCGGCCCGGCGGTTCGCGGCGGAAGTCATGATAGAAGGTGACCACGCCATGGACCTCGGCGCGCGAGAGGTTCAGGCTCTCGGCGATCATCGGCACGACGGGCTCGGGCACGAAGCCGAACGTCTCCTGAATGGCATGCAGGATCGGCATGGTGGCGCCGTCCATATGCCGGTGCGAGGAGATGATCTCGGACGCGCGTTCCGCGCTCCACGATTCGTAGCCGACCATCGGCAAACACCCTTCCCTGGCCCGCTGGAGGCGGTTTCCTTGTTACGATTCCAGAAAGAATGGCACGTTGTCGCGGCAGATCAAGCGAGCTGTGGGATGTTGCGATAGAACATCTCTATCGAAAACAGCTCGCAAAATCCGGACATGTCTTGCAAACGCTCAATTGTGGCTCGCCCCCTCGTCCGGACAGCGGGTTTGTTCTCGGTATATTGATTGTCGTTCTCTATCTAAACCCCCTCGGCGCACCCCTGTCTCGCGCATGGATGGTGCAGTGCAGCATGCGCCGAGTGCCGTGCGCGGCTCGCTGAAGAGGCCGGCATTGGTGCGCTTCCCGTTTATTCAAGTCTCAGGGAAAGGACGAAGTATCTGAAAATAATGGGTTTTGCTGCACGCGGCTCGGATTGATCGCGAGCAGGACCTATTCCAGGGCTCGGCCATGGCGCCGGGGCCTGTCCACGGGCCGAAAACAGGTCGCGCGCGATCGCCAGGGGCTTCAGCCAGATCCTATTCCGGAGCGCCGGGCATGGGGCCATCAGGTGGCATATCTCAGATGTGCAATTTTAAAGTCAAAAAACATATTGATACCCGTATAGGTTGTAGTAATGTTCGCATCGTCACCGCGTTTCGTCGGATGCGAACGGAGGCGTGAGGCGGGCAATTGAGCCTGGCCTCAGCTGAAGTTTCTATCTCTCTGCTTTGGGTTTCGCGTGTCCGCACAAATGCGGACGGATGCCGCGCGAGCTGAACGCAGGCGAACCACGCGAGGATTGCTTTCAAAAAAAATAGGGGAGAAAACGATGGCTTACGCTCAATGGGCTGAATTCACCATCAAGGCCGTCAATTGTTCGGTGATGCTGAAGAACGTCGTCCATCAATGGGGAAAATTCTATATCGGGAGCAAGGATAACGAAATCAGCCCCGACAAGCTGGAAGGCAAGGTCATCAAGCCGGGCGATAGCTACACGTTCGGCGCCTGCGGCCGCGAGAACGCCTCGTCCGGCACTGAAGGCAGCTTCGATCTCTATGATGGCGACAAGAACATCGGCAATTATTACTGGGATTGCCCGTGGGGCAGCAAGACCAATACGTCCACCTGGACGCCCGGCTCCGACGCCTATATCGGCCAGCAGACCGGCGCCAATCTCAACAGCGGCGCCCTGGGCAACATCACGATCAAGGTCGCCTATCTCGGCTGATCCCGCCGCCGATCAAAGCGACACTTTCCCGGCCGGCCGCGCTCAGGTGCGGCCGGTTGTAAGCCTGTGCGATGGGCGAGACGGGTTCAGCCGAACTTGAACAGAACGCCGTAGCCGCCGCGGGGATAGCTCCATTCGATATCGCCAGTGGGCTCCGCAATCACACGGCAGGTGCCGCATTCCACGCAACCGTCCACAGTCACTTCCACCTGGCCGCTTTCGGTCAGATCGTAGCAGCGGGCCGGGCAAGCCTTCAGCAGGGCCAGCAGCGGCGCCGGCGGCACGGTATGGGGACGCACCTTGATATGGGCGCGGCCGGCATCCACCAGATAGCGATTGTAGAACAGCTTGTCTTCGACGCGGACGGACGGATCGCTCATCGTTCCAACTCCAGGGTTTGAGGGTGTCGGTGCGGTTTGAGGCCGGGGCATGGGGTGCGGCCCATGCCCCGCAATCTTCAGCGCCAGGCGCGGGCGAAGCGGAACGCGTCGCCGAACAGGCCGGCCCAGGAACGGGCGGCCACGAAGGAACGCAGCGTCATCTTCTCTTTTTCGATCTTCGGCGTGCCGTCGACGCGCACGAAGTTCTGCATCGCCTTTGAGACGAGCTGGGGATAGGTGAGGAAGAAGTTCTGCGACTGGACATGCATCAGCGCGGGCATATCCTTGTATTTCTTTAGATCCTTGATGACGAAGGAATCATCCAGCAGCGTCTTGTACAGCGCGAGATTCTTTGCCGTCATGGGCTCGCGTCGCGACTTGATCTGAAAGATCGCTTCGGCGGCGATGCGTCCGGAAGTCATGGCGAGGTTCGAGCCTTCGCGATGGATGGCGTTGTTGAGCTGGGCCGCGTCCCCCACCACCACCCAGCCGTCGCCATAGAGCTTCGGGATCGCCTTGTACCCGCCCTCGGGAATGAGGTGGGCGGAATATTCCTTCACTTCCGAGCCCTCGATCAGCGGCGCCACCGAGGGATGGTTCTTGAAGCGCTCCAGCAGGCCATAGGGGGTCTCGCCGGATTTCTGGAAATCCGCCACCAGGCAACCGATGCCGAGCGAGACGCATTCCTTGTTGGCATAGATGAAGCCCATGCCCGTCATGCCGCGGGAGATGGTGCCGACGGCCTCGATCACGGTGCCTTCGTCGCCCTTCAGATTGAAGCGCGCCTCGATGGTCTCGCGCGGCAGGAAGTGCATTTCCTTCACCGCAAGGGCCACATTGTCCGGCTTCGGACGCTCGCGCAGTCCCGAACGGGTGCCGAGCAGGCCGTTCACGCCCTCGGCCAGCACCACCACATCGGCATGGATCTGTCCGCCCTTGCGATCGGTGCGCACGCCGATCACCTTGCCATAGGCATCCTGCACCAGTTCCGTCACCGTGGTCTCGCACAGCACGACGGCGCCGGCCTCCTTCACCTTGGAGGAGAACCATTTGTCGAACTGGGCGCGGATGATGGTGTAGCGGTTCGGCTTTTCCTCGTTGAACTCGTCCGACTTGTAGTGAAGGCCGGTGTGCGAGCGGTCGTCCATCATCCAGAAGCGCTGTTCCACGAGATGGCGCTCCAGCGGCGCCTCCTCGCGGAATTCGGGGATGAGCTTCTCCAGCATGTCGGCATAGAGAATGGCGCCCTGCACGTTCTTGGAGCCGGAATATTCCCCGCGCTCCAGCTGCAGCACCTTTAATCCACGCTGGGCGAGGGTGAGGGCGGCGGCATTGCCCGCCATGCCCGCGCCAACGACGATCGCGTCAAATTTTTCCTCGATCATGGCACGCTCCTCCTTCAGCTTGCGATCCGGTCGCGCGAATGGGGCGACAGGCGGGCACGAAAAGCCTCGGTCAGCGCCGGCAGGAGCCGGATCGCGTCGGTGACGATGCCCACATGGGCGAATTGGAAGATCGGCGCGTTGGGGTCGGTATTGATGGCGACGATCATGTCCGCCCCCTCCACGCCCACGCGATGCTGGATCGCCCCGGAAATGCCGGCGGCGATGTAGAGCTTCGGCCGGATGGTCTTGCCGGTCTGGCCGATCTGCCGGTCGGAGGTGACCCAGCCCTTCTGTACCAGAGGGCGCGAGCAGCCATATTCCGCGCCAAGCACGCCGGCGAGCTGGCGCACCAGCTGGAAATTCTCCGGCGATCCGAGGCCGAGGCCGCCCGCCACCACCACGTCGGCATAGGCGAGGTTGGACTTCGCGGAATCGCGATCGGGCATGAAGGACAGCACCTTGGTGACGATGTCGTCCTCGATCATGCCCAGGGGGTGGGTGATGATCCGTCCCGCCATCTTCTCCACGCGCTCGGGCATGGACATGACGCGGGGGCGCACGGTCGCCATCTGCGGGCGATAATTGAGCGTGTAGATGGTGCACAAAAGCGAGCCGCCGAAGGTCGGCCGGGTCGCCGCGAGCGAGCCGTCGGCATCCACGTCCAGCTCGGTGCAGTCGGCGGTAAGGCCGGTGAGCAGCGTGGTCGCCACCGAGCCGGCAAGGTCGCGGCCGAGCGTGGTGGCGCCCAGCAGCAGGATTTCCGGCTTATAGGTGTTCACCACATCGGTGAGCGCCTTGGTATAGGCCTCGTTGCGATAATCGGCGAGGAGGTCGTCCGCCACCACATAGGCGAGGTCGGCGCCGTAGCAGAAGGATTCGGCGGCGGCACTGCGGGTGGCCTCGCCCTCCGGGCCGATCACCACCGCCGCCAGCTCCACCTTGAGCTTGTCGGCGAGAATGCGCCCCGCGCCCAGCAATTCCCAGGAGACCGGATGGACGACGCCGCGCTCCTGTTCGATGAACACCCACACATGCTTATAGGCCTTGAAGTGCTCGGGGAGCTCCTTCTTGGTTGCCGCGCGGCCTGCGGCCGGGGCGGGCGCTTTGGTTGGTTCGCTCATCGCCTTGGTTCCCTCGTCCTTCGCTCAATAGCCGCGCGCCAAGGTCCCAAGCTCGGCTTCGAGCTTGGGCTGGCGCTTGAAGATGTCCTCGATCAGGGCCTCCGCGGGCGGGCGGCTGGTAAAGTCCACCATCGCCACCTTTTCCGCGCGCGGCGGCGGGGCGAACACGCGCTTCACAATGGTGGGCGAGCCCCGCAGGCCGCATTTGGCGATATCTTCCACGCCGGCATCCTGCGCGCTCCATTTCACGATGGTGGCACGCGCGGCCCGCAGGGCGTCTTCCATGCCGCCGCGCCGGATCTCGTTGGTCGCTTCCAGCATGGTGATGAGGCACGGCAGCTGCGTCTTGAGGACCTGCACGCCGCCTTCCGAGCGGCGCTCGGCCTCGATGGTGCGCGCCTCCAGGTCCAGCGTATTGATCTTCGCCACATAGGTGAGCTGCAGCAGCCCGAGCCTTTTCGCGATGCCGGGACCGACCTGGGCGGTGTCGCCGTCAATGGTCTGCTTGCCGGTGAAGATCAGGTCCGGCGCGCCGAAGGTCTCGCCGATCTTGCGCACGGCGGTCGCCAGCGCATAGGTGGTGGCGAGTGTATCGGCGCCGGCGAAGAAGCGGTCGGTCAGCAGCACCGCGCGGTCGGCGCCGAAGGTGAGCGCCTTGCGCAGGCTGTCTTCCGCCGAGGGCGGGCCCATGGTGAGGACAGTGACCTCGCCGCCGAACGTGTCGCGCAGGGCCAAAGCCGCTTCAAGCGCGAACAGATCGTAGGGATTGATGATGGTCGGCACGCCCTGACGCATGATGGTGTTCGTCACGGGGTGGACGCGGATCTGCGCCGAGTCTGGAACCTGCTTGATGCAGACGACGATGTGCATTCGGTTGCTCCGAGCATGTCTGACAGTTCGAAGAAGACAAACGCAAGTGTCGTACCAAGTGCGAAAAGAAATAAATTGCCGATCGAATTCAATAAGTTGCGCACATTGGTCGGAGTGTGTCGCAAGGTGGGCCGGCGGGCGCTGACAAAAGCGGGCCGAACGCGTCGGGAATACGACAGCCCGGCGGCGAGACCGGACGACGGATGTGGGATCGCCGTTGCCATCGGGTTTGTCGGTGCGCTTCGGCACCGCCGATACGCAAACGGCCGCCCCGTCCTTGATGCGGAGGAGGCGGCCGGCGGATACGTTCGGAAGACGTCGTTTTTAAAATGCGATTACTTGAGCACGTTCAGCTGGACCATGGGCTTCGGCTTGGCCGGCGCCACGGCGTCCTTCAGCACTTTGAACACCCGTTGATCAATGGGGGAGGAGGCGACGAAGTCGGCATAGGCCTGTTCCAGCACCGCCTTGCAGCGCTGCGTCACGGCCTCTTCGCTCAGGCCGGTGAAATCCTCGCTGACGAGATATTGCCCCATGCGACGCAGAATGTGCAGGCGCGCCACATTGACCACCAGAGGATCGTATTCGACCCCCAGCAGCGTGAAGAAATCCTCGGCGGATGATGCTTTGTTCAAGTTTTCGAGCACGCGGGGCGCATTGCTCACCGATCCTGCGGAACTGCTCATCGCCTGTCTCCTTCGCACATGTTGAGCCACGCGGCGCGGTGGCCGCGCCCAGCCGGGACGCGGGCGCCGGGGATTGAAAAGGCAACCGGCGTGCCAATCGACCGGGGTGACGCAAGTCCATGATTTTTTGAAGTTTTAAAAACGTCGCGCGATGTCGCGCTTGCGACAATGCGGGGCGGTCCGGCCGGTTGGCCGAACCAGACCGCCGTCACAGCCGCCGGCGCAGCCGCACCACCACATCAATGCCGGAGACTTCAAATCCCTCCGGAATGTCCGGCAGCCGGCCGATCACCACGCTGTCGGCGGGAATGTCGCACAGCGTGTTCTCGTCCTCGATATAGAAATGGTGATGCTGGCTCGGGTTCGTATCATAGAAGGCGGTGGCGCCGTCGATGCCGATCCGCCTCAGCAGGCCCGCTTCGGTGAAATGGTTCAGCGTGTTGTAGACGGTGGCGAGCGACATGGGCACGCGCGCCTTCTGCGTCTCCTCGTGCAGGATTCCGGCGGTGATATGCCGGTGACCCTTGGAGAACAGCAGGCGGCCCAGCACGATCCGCTGGCGGGTCGGCCGCAGGCCGGCGCGGCGCAGCATCCCGCCGCAATCGACCCAGTTCCGATCTTCCTGCTTGGTCCGCCGCCACATCAACCTCAGTTCCAGGTCCAGATCCTGGTCGAGGACGGTCGGTTCGCAGGATGCGGTGGCGTGCATGTCTTCCATCGGGCGCACCATGATCAGGAGGGTTGGGACGAAGCGAGATCGGTTTCGGATGCCGCCCCGAGGGCCAGCGAGCGGCGCCGGTCCGCCATTCGGCTTTCCCCGCTCTCGTCGCCGAAGCAGAGCGCGAAGTCGTTGCATTGGGTGCAGACCGGCGTGGAGCACATCACGAAGCCGTCGTCCTCGCAGAGCATGCGATAGAACAGCCGCTTCCAGCGCATGTTGTTGGTGTTGCGCTCGGCAAGCGGCGCGAAATGACGGGCGATGAGGCGCGAGAGTTCGGCGCGGTCACGCAGTCCGAGGTCTTCCCAAAGATGGTTCGGCTCCATGGCGCGGCGGGCGATCATCGCGGCCAGCCATCGGCCGGTGTCGCCGTGAGAGGAGCACTTGGCGCGCAGGAGGTCGCGCACCATGGCTACCTCTTCTTCCATCGGCGCCGCGCCCTGCGCAATCCAGCTTGCGGTGCGCGGGTGCGCCAGAGGGAACCATTGGTCCATGAGTTCGGAGAGTTCGCAGGGGGAGAGGCCAACCCGTTCCGCGACCGGCGCGCCTTCCATCGCGGCCACCGCGATGATCGAAGCCAGCACGTGCCGATCGAAGGCGATGTCGTCCTCGGCTACGACGGTGTCGGGCGTCACGCCGGTCAGCATGCGATAAGCCGCAATGCCGGGATGTTCGGGCTGATCGCGGGTCCGCCCAAGCTGCGACAGGGGCCGCAGAAAGCCGAGGGCTGGGTCGATCCTATCCTCTCGTGTCGCGGTAAGGCTCACGGTGCGCTCCAAAGGCCGTCGTGCAGCCCGCCTGTGGTTGTCTCCGGCCCGGTTGCGGCGATTGTTTTCGCCGGCTCATGATATCTGGGGGAGATGCCGGCCCGTGGGCCGGCATCGTATTCGCTAAGACGTGCAGGCCTCAGGCGGACATGGCAGCCAGTTCGGCAGCGGTCTTGCCGACGACGCTCTCGTCCACGGCCTTCATGATGCCGTGCTCCATGAGCATGTCTTCCAGCTCGTCCATGGTGATCGGGGTCGGGATGATGCCCTTGCCGCCGTTCGCATGGATCTTCGTCGCCAGCGAGCGATAATGGCCCGCCTGCACCGAGTCCGGAGCGTATTCGAGCACGGTCATGCGGCGCAGCTCGGCGTGCTGCACGATGTTGTCACGCGGCACGAAGTAGATCAGATGCGTGCCGAGCTTCTTCGCCATGGCTTCCGCCAGTTCCAGCTCCTTGTCGGTCTGGCGCTCGTTGCAGACGAGCCCGCCCAACCGCACGCCGCCGGAATTGGCGTATTTGAGAATGCCCTTGGAGATGTTGTTGGCCGCATACATGGCCATCATCTCGCCGGACATGACGATGTAGATTTCCTGGGCCTTGTTCTCGCGGATGGGCATGGCAAAACCGCCGCACACCACGTCGCCGAGCACGTCGTAGGACACATAGTCGATGTCCTCGTAGGCGCCGTTTTCTTCCAGGAAGTTGATGGAGGTGATGACGCCGCGGCCAGCGCAGCCGACGCCGGGCTCGGGACCACCGGATTCCACGCAACGAATGTCGCGATAGCCGACCTTCATCACTTCCTCGAGTTCCAGATCCTCGACGCTGCCGGCGGCAGCCGCGAGGCTGAGGATGGTGTCCTGCGCCTTGGCGTGCAGGATCAGACGCGTGGAATCCGCCTTGGGATCGCAGCCGACGATGAGGATCTTGTGTCCCATCTCGGCGAGCGCCGCCAGCGTATTCTGGGAGGTGGTCGACTTGCCGATGCCCCCCTTACCGTAAAATGCGATTTGTCGTAGTGACGACATGATTGGTTTCCTTCGAACCGATTGCCAATGACCACCACGCGCAAGGCGTGAATGTTCCTCGCTCACAAACAGGCTCGCCGGTTACGGGAAGGAGCGCATCGCTCGTCGTCGCGTCTGCGTGCACTCAGCCCTCACTCGCCGTGCAGGATTTCTTCAGCAAACCGCGTGCCAGATTGAGATATTCAGTAATTCGCTGATTTATAAGCGAAAAATCTGACGTTTTGCTTGTCGGGCGCTGTGTCTTGAATCGGACAGCGGGCGCTGCGCTGTCACAAACGAAACAAGCGGGCGGGCTCCGCACGGCGCCGCGAACTCTGCGCTAACCCGCGCGAATACTGGCATCTCCCGAGCGGAACGGAACTTGCTTCGAGCGGTATGGAACGCGGACGGGCAGATGTGCCGCGACACGCCAGCGAGGGTGACATGCAGATTGGTGTCGAAACATCAAAGGCCGTGGATCAGCGGCGCGTGTTTGTTGTCGATCAGGATGAAATCACGCGTGCCGCCCTCCAATTCATGCTGCACGATGAAATCGAGACGCATGAACTTGCGACCCCCGAAGAAGCTTATGAAAAGGGCGTCGGCTGGCTGAAGCCGGACGTGGTGTTGTTGGGCGTGTCCTTCCTCAGCGAGCGCGGCACCAACCTCGTGAGCGATCTCAATGCCAAGTTTCCCGGGGTGCGCATTCTCATCGTCTGCGAAAAGGCCCAGGAGGCCACGGCGGTTGATGGCATCAAGGCTGGAGCCCATGGCGCGCTGGTGAAGCCGCTGACGCTGGAGGCCGTGCGCAAGAAGGTGGATACGATCCTCGGCCGTGGCGGTGCCCAGCCGATCGTGCAGCTCGGCTTCATGCGATAGGGGGCGGTCGTGACCGCGATCGTGTTCTTTCAAAAGCCCGGCTGCGGCACCAATGCGCGGCAGATCGCGATGCTGGAGCGCGCCGGCTATCGTGTGGAGGCGCGGGACCTGCTGCGCGAGCCGTGGACGCCCGAGCGCCTGCTCGGCTTCTTCGGAGATACGCCGGTGACGAGTTGGTTCAACCCGGCAGCGCCGCGGGTGAAATCAGGCGAGATCTTGCCGGAACGGCTGGATGCGGCGTCCGCGCTGGCGCTGATGATGGCCGATCCGCTGCTGATCCGCCGGCCGCTGGTGGAGCGTGGCACCGAGCGCTGCGCGGGATTCGATCGGGAGCCCGTGACATCCTGGCTGCGCGACGGGGACGCGCTGAAGGCCGTTCAGGGCTGCATGCGGCCCGAGGCTCCAGGCGGGTGCCCTGAGCCGGAACCGTCGGTTGCCGAGGCATGACGATCACCGCCCCGCAGGCCCTGAGCGCGGTTGATACGGTGCTCGCCTATCATGCGCGGACCAAGCACAGCCTGGCGCGCTATGCGCCGGGGCCGGAAACCCTGGATTGGGATGCGCAGCCGGATCCCTTCCGCGTCTTCGCGGGTGCGCCGCGTGTGGCCCTTCCGCTCGCGGCGCACGCCCTGAAAACGCGCTTTTCCCAAATATTTGACGCATCGCCCCGCCCCGCCGCGCTGAACCTGGACAGCGTCGCGCTACTGCTGGAAGTGTCGTTCGGTCTTGCGGCCTGGAAGGCGTTCGGGCCGGACCGGTGGGCGTTGCGCTGCAATCCTTCCAGCGGAAATCTTCACCCGACCGAAGTCTATGCACTTACGGCGCATGTGACAGGCCTTGCCGACGGGCTGCATCATTATGTCAGCCGCGACCACGTGCTGGAGCAGCGCTGCCACGCGCCAGCCTCGCCCGGCAGCGCGCCGCGTCTTTGGATCGGGCTCAGTTCGATCCATTGGCGCGAAGCGTGGAAATATGGCGAGCGCGCCTTCCGCTATTGCCAGCTCGATATCGGCCACGCCCTGGGCGCGCTGCGTTATGCGGCCGGTGCGCTGGGCTGGAGCGCCCGCATCGTGGAAGGCTACGATGCCGCGACCTTGGCGGCGATGATGGGGCTCGATCGTCCGGCGGATTTCTCTGGCGTGGAACCGGAAGACGCAGACGTAATCGTGGCCCTCGAGCCGGCCGCGAAGCCGGTTCATCGCGAGGTCGAGCGGCCTACGCCCGCTGACCTTGCAGGGGGCGACTGGGCGGGCCGCGCGAGCCTCTTGGACCCGCACCCGCTCTATCGCTGGCCGATCATCGCCGAGGTGAGCCGGGCGACGCGGGCGACGGCAGCTCCGGTCACACCCGCCGCTTTGCCTGCCCGTCCCGCCCTGACCGGCGCCGGTCACCAGCGCGCCGCCGAGATTCTGCTGGGGCGGCGCAGCGCCCAGCGCTTTGATAGCCGCTTTGAAATGCCGCGCCCCATCTTCTTCAGAATGCTGGACGCGGTGCTGCCGCGCGCCGCCGCGCCGTGGGATATCTGGCCGCACGAACCTGCCCTGCATCCCATCCTGTTCGTCCATCGGGTGGAGGGATTGCCCCCGGGGCTCTATGCCCTTCCGCGCTCCGAGGCGGCCGGCCGGGCGTTGCGGACGGCTTTGCGCGCGGATTTCGTCTGGGAGCCGGTCGAAGGCACGCCCGCTCATCTGCCGCTGGTACGCCTGGTGCAGAGCGATTGCCGGGGCATCGCGCGGACCGTGAGCTGCCACCAAGCTATTGCCAGCGACAGCTGTTTCGCCATGAGCATGTTGGCGCAATTCGAGGGGGCGGTCCGAACCGACCCGTCTCACTATCGCCAGCTACATTGGGAAGCGGGCCTGCTGGGCCATGTGCTCTATCTGGAGGCGGAGACGGCCGGGCTGCGTGGCACCGGCATCGGCTGCTTCTTCGACGATGCGCTACATGAGCTGCTGGGCCTCGCCACGCTGGAGTTCCAGAGCCTTTACCATTTCACGGTCGGTCGGCCGCTGAGCGACGACCGGATCACCACCGAGCCGGCCTATGAAGGCCGGGCGATGCTTCCCGAACGAGGATAGACATGCGCCAGCGCGTTCCGTTCCGCCGCCTCGGCCTCGCCGAGGCCGAGGCCCTGCTGGGTGGCAATCTGCTTCTTCTGGATGTCCGCGATCCGACGTCCTTCGGGGAAGCCCGGATTGATGGCGCGGTGCGGGTTACGTTTTCCGATCTCGGGCCGACGCTCGCCGGCACGCCGAAGGATCAGCCGATCCTGATCTATTGCTATCACGGCAATGCCAGCCAGGAATATGCGCAGGCCTTTTCCGATTTCGGCTTCTCGCAGGTCTATAGCCTGGACGGCGGTTTCGAGGCGTGGCGGCAGCGCACGCCGGCCGCGAAAGCGCTTCCGGCAGAGCTGGATGCTTGGCTCCAGGCGCAGGGATTCACGCCCGGTGCTGTCGAGGCCACCATCGCCAATGGTACGACCCCGCTCATGCACGCCGCCCACACGGGCGCGCTGGTTATGGCGCGGGCGCTGATCGCAGCGGGGGCACGGCTTAATGCCCGCAATGCGGACGGCAACACCGCCCTCTGGCTCGCTTGCGTCGGCCGGCATTTCGACATGATCGACCTGCTGGTGGAGAGCGGCATCGACCTCGACACGGCCAATGACAATGGCGCGACCGCGCTGATGTATGCCTCCTCCGCCGGGCTCGCCGATGTGGTGGCGCGCCTGCTGGAGCGCGGCGCCGATATCCGTCCCGAGACCCTTGACGGCTTCACGGCGCTCGACCTTGCCGGAAATGTCGAATGCCTCACGCTGCTGCGTCGAGCGAGCCAGGCGCAGGCTGTGGTGGCCTGAGCAAGGGAGCGGGTTTTCGCCCCGCGGCGTGACCACCGCGGGGCAGAACCGGACACTCTCAGGCCGCGCCGACTGCCACGCCTTTTTCGGCGAGCACGGTGGAAAGCTCGCCGGCCTGGAACATTTCCCGGACGATGTCGCAGCCGCCGATGAACTCGCCCTTGACGTAGAGCTGGGGAATGGTCGGCCAGCTGGAGAAGGCTTTGATGCCTTCGCGGATCTCGAAATCCGCCAGCACGTCCACGCTCTCGAACGGCACTTCGAGCCGCGCGAGGATCTGAACCACGGTGGCCGAGAAGCCGCATTGCGGCGCGGCCGGAATGCCCTTCATGAAAAGCACCACATCGTTTGCGGCGACGATGCCTGCGATGCGCTCTGCTGTGGAACTTGCCATCAATTTTCCCTTTCACGATTAGTGAATTGAACCGCCATTGCAATCGCGTCAGGCGGGCACGATGGTTTCGAGGGCGAGCGCGTGCAGCGTTCCGCCCATGTGCCCCTGAAGCGCGTCATAGACCATCTTGTGTTGCTGCACCCGGCTCTTCCCCCGGAAGGTCTCGCTCGTCACGCGGGCGGCGAAATGATCGCCGTCGCCCGCGAGATCCACGATGATCACCTGCGCTTCGGGAAATGCCTCCTTGATGAGGCGCTCGATGTCGGACCCGACCATTGCCATCGTCGTCGCTCTCCAGATGTCACCCGCCATGCCTCTGCAAGGTTCAAACCACCCCTGCGAAACCCGAAGCGGGCCTGCAAATGCTTCGATTCCCGGCCACGTGACGAAGGTTTCAAGCGCACGGCGGACAGAATGTTAGGGCCATGTCGCATTGCCGACAGGGGCGCGCGGTGTCGAACTCAAGGGACCGAAGCCCTTCCGCGACGGCCCGGCTCTTGCTTGGAGGGAGAGACATGCGCGGGCATCGGCTGGGTGATCCGGTCACGCCCGCTTGAGCGAGTCGCCGATGATCGAGCTTTTCCAAGACCGCGACCCCATCAATTTCGGCGACCTGCCGGCGGAGATCAATGCCTTGCTCCAGCAAGGCGTCGCCGCGTATCGGCAAGATCATGCGCGGGCAGACGGCCTGTTCCGCCAGGCGCTGGCCGCGGCCCCGGGCGAATTGCCGATCTATTTCTGCCTCTACAAGATCCACACCTATCAAGGAAACCTGGACGAGGCCCAGGCGGTGGCCGAGAGCGGGTTGCGCGAGGCGGCACGGCAGGCCGGGTGGGATGAGGACTGGCGCCGGTGGCGGCCGGAGCGGAACCTGCCCGAGGGCGCGGGCCGGTTCGCGCTCTATACGCTGAAGGCGCTCGGCTTCATCCATCTGCGGCGGAACGAGCCGGAGCGCACCGAGGAAATCCTTGCCGCTCTGCGGCACCTGGATCCCACGGGCGCCGTCGGCTGGACCGTGATCGAAGCGCTCGCGCAGGGCATTGCCTGACGCGAGCATGGCACCGCGTTTGCACGTCCTGTCCCATAGGCCGCCCAGAGAGGTTGGATTGGGACTGAAATTCGTGATGACCTTGGCGAAAGCCTCCGAAGCACCGGCGAATACGCACCGAAAACCGGCAAATGTCGGCGCTCTGCTTGCCGTGCCTGCGCCGTGTCGGTTCACCGCCATGTCTCAATGCCGCCAAGGTCGCAAATCCAACAGGGCAGCCGTTGGCGAGAGGGTGGCAGGCAGATGACACAGCTCGATGATGGCGGCGCATCGCACGCGACGCGCGTGGCAGGGCCCGAAGTCGGTGTGGACGAAGCATTGATGGAGGCGATCATTGCCGCCATCCGCACCGTTCACGATCCAGAGATACCCGTAAACGTCTATGATCTCGGGCTGATCTATCGCATCGACCTTTTGCCGGGCGGTCATGTGGAGATCGACATGACCTTGACTGCCCCAGGCTGCCCGGTTGCCGGCGAATTGCTGAGCTGGGTCGAGAAAGCGGTGGTCGGCGTCGAGGGGATTTCCGGGGCCGCGATCAAGCTTGTGTTCGATCCGCCTTGGGATAATTCCCGCATGTCGGAGGATGTGCAACTGGAGCTTGGATTGCTTTAGGACATCTTCAAAAGAACCAGAAGAAGTAAGAATTGAACGTTCTGGGCGCGAGCCTGGCACCTTATCCGCCGTCCGAATGACCGAGGCTGGGCGGATCGAGCACGCAATGCCTGCCTCAATCAGCGGCGGGCAAGAATTGAGGATGCCATGATCGAGCTTATTGCTTCCGACGGACATGCCCTTTCGGCCTATCGGGCCGACCCTGTGGAAGAACCCAAGGGGGCTGTCGTCATTCTCCATGAATTGTTCGGCGTCAATCCACACATTCGAAAGATCGCCGATGCTTTTGCGGCCAAAGGCTATGTGGCCATTGCACCGTCGCTGTTTGACCGGGTCCAGACCGGCGTAGATCTGAGCTACGACGAGGAGGGCTTTTCCGCCGGCCTCGCGGTGCTGGAGCAAGTGGACGATGCCAAGGCGTTCGCCGATATCCAGGCCAGCGTGGATGCCGTGAAAGAGGCCGGGAAGGTCGCCATCGTCGGCTATTCCTGCGGGGGCAACATGGCCTATGCGGCCGCGAACGCGGTTTCCGGCATTGCTTGCGTGGTCGCTTATTATGGTCCCGGCATTGTCGAAACCCAGGGCGAGAAGCGCAAGGTGCCGACCTTGCTGCACTTCGCCGAGAATGATCCGCTGATCCCGATCGAGCAGGTGGAGCAGTTCCGCGCCTCCCATCCCAATGTCAGCGCCTTCACTTATCCCGGCGCAACCCACGGCTTCAATTGCGATGAGCGGGGCAGCTATCACGCGGCTTCGGCGGGTCAGGCACTGGAGCGGACATTGTTCTGGATTTCGCAGTTCGTCGAGGGTCAGGCGCCGATCGCCCTGAAGAATTCGGGCATGTATGCGCAGGCCAAGGTGGAAAAGAAGAAGACCAAGAAGAGCGCCGACGATGATCTCGGCCCGCCGCTGGATTAAGCGGGTCGAGCGCGCGTCGCGGAGGTGATGATGAGCATCATCAAGGCTGATTTCGGAGCGGAGAAGCGCACGGCGGCCCGCCGCCTGCGCACCCTGCTGAGCTTGAACGCTTTGCACGAGGCCAATGTCCGGGGAAATCCCGTGCCCTATCTCGAGCGCGCCAGCGAGCGGATCTATCAGCTTGAAAAGGTGCTGTTCGAGGCCGCCGCCGCGTCCCGTTCTTGCGCGGACGTGGCGGATGGGGAAGGCCGGCGCGATGCCGAACCGGTGACGATCGAGAAAGCCGAGTATCTGCAATTGCTTGCATGCCGGGACATTGTCGAGGCCGCCTTGAAGCAGCTCGCTTCCGAGGACGCAGACGCGGAATTCTAGCCCGCGGGGCAGTGCGCATTCAGTTTCAAATGGAGGAATAGATGTCGCTTGAGGGCTTCTTCGTGGATTGGAACGGCAATGTGCGCGAAACGCGGGATCCGGGCGGCGGATATGTCTGCGAAAGCGATCCCGTGGCGCGCTATGTGGCGATCACCACCAAGGGCGGCACCCTGATCCACGAGGCCACATTCTATCGCAGCCTCGCCGACATCGCGAAAGCCGGGATCAAAGCGGAACTGGTGCCGGGATCGCACCCCTGGGGGCAGCGGGACGAAGGGTTTTGACCCCCTACCGTCGCGCGCGCCTGTCGCGCGTGACGGTTCACCAGGGAAGGCTTGCCATGAGGGGAGACGTGTCATGATGCCGACCACCATCCTCATCGACGAGGCGCCCCGCTGTGTGGTGCGGCCGGTCGACACCAAGGATCTTCAGCGCTTCCTGCGCAACGCCAAGTCCTATCTGCTGGCGGAACGGCCGGACGGCAAGATCAGCCATCGCTCCGCCGATGAAGCCGAGCTGGCACGCTGGCGCAATGCCTTGGCCCTGCACAAGGCCTGGGGCGGGGCAGACGAGGAGTTCTTCGGCGTTCCGCTTTAGGCACCGATCGGCTTACGGCCGGGCGTGGCCGGAATCATGGGGATTGTCGGCCTGGTTGCGCATCCAGTCCGCAAGCTTCGTCAGCGCCTCGTCAATCTCGCGCCGGGCGGCCTCGTCGGCGACGGTTTCCTCCAGAGCGCCGCGCATGCACACCAGCCACGCATCGCGCTCCGCATTGCCGATCTTGAAGCCCATGTGACGCTGGCGCAGGCGCGGATGGCCCTTTTCGACGGAATAGAGCTTCGGCCCGCCGGTCCATTCGCACAGATAGCGCTTGAGGACATTCTTTGTCGCCGAAAGATCCGGTGCATGCATCGCGCGGATCTCGCGCGCCTGCTCCAGTGTGTCCATCCGCCGATAGAAGGCTTCCACCAGGCGATCAATGGTGGGCGCCCCGCCGACGCGTTCGAACATCGAGATTTGCACCGCCACGTCAGACATGGCTCACCTCCAGGTTTTGGCCCACGGGCGGGGCCTGCCGGCCGGAAAGGGCGAGTTGCAGGAGTTCCGGATCGGTCACCGGCAGCGAGCAGGTCTCCCCGATGCAGACATAGGCCGTCGCCTTGGCCGAGATGCTTTCCTTGCCATGGGCAGGATGTCCTTGCGGCGGGTGCTCGCCGGCGCCCAGCACGCGCAGCACACGGTTCGGAATGCAGCAGGCGTGCACGGCGTCCACCAGGTCGCGCGTACCGGTGCCGGGGCAGATGATGATCTGAACGCTGTTGGCGAAGGCGTCGAGCCCGCTGAGGAAGGCCGCAAGCGGTATCGCATTGCGCGCCACCTCGCCGGCGAAGGCGCCGATCTGCCGCTCGGCGCGGGCGCGATATTCCTCTTTCCCTGTCAGCAGGAAGAGGGAGGAGAAGACCTCCACCATCATGCCATTGCCGGAGGGGGTCGCATGGTCGAACGCATTGCGGATGCGCGTGATGAGACCCGGCGCATCGTCGGGGGTGAGGAAATAGCCACCCCGCTCCGCATCGCTGAAATGGGCCTCCAGGAGTGCCGCCCAGGTCTCGGCACAGGCCAGATAATAGCCATCGCCGCAGGCCTGATACAGGATCAGAGCGGCGCGGCTCATGGCGGCATAGTCATCCAGCAGGCCGCAATGGGTCCGCCCCTCGCACCAGGAATGGTGCAGGCGGCCGCGCGCGTCGGTCATATGCGCGAGAATGAAGGCGAAGGCCTGTTTGGCGGCGTCGATCCAGTCCTCCCGCCCGAGCGCACCGCCGGCAAGGCAAAGCGCGCTGATGGCAAGGCCGTTCCAATCCGCCAAAACCTTGTGATCGCGCCCCGGACGCACGCGCGCGCTGCGCGCCTCGAGCAGCCTTTCGCGCGCCGCGGCGAGGCGAGTCTCGATGGCCGGCTCGGCAAGGTCCGGCTTCTCGGAACGGTTGAGGATGCTGCGCCCCTCCCAATTGCCGATCCGGTGCACGTCATAATGGGCTTTGAAAAGCGCGGCCTCCGAACCGAGCACGCGTTCGACCTCGGCGGCGGTCCAGACGTAGAACTTGCCTTCCTCATGCTCGCTGTCGGCATCGAGGGCGGCAGCGAAGGCGCCACCCTCCACGCGCATCTCGCGCAGCATCCAGGAGACGGTTTCCGTGATCCGCGCGGCATAAAGGGGATTGCGCGTTTCCTGCCAGGCCCAGGTCAGCAGCTCCACCAATTGGGCGTTGTCGTACAGCATCTTTTCGAAATGCGGGACGAGCCAGGCATTGTCAGTGGAGTAGCGCGAATAGCCGCCGCCCAGATGATCGTAGATGCCGCCTTGCGACATGCGATCCAGCGTCAGCAGAACGCCGTCGCGCAGCTTGGCCTTGCCGGTGCGCTTATAGCCGCGCCACAGCAGCGCGAGCACGGGCGATTGGTGAAATTTCGGCGCTTGGCCGATGCCGCCGTCCACCTCGTCGATGAGGTCCGAGAATTTGAGGCAGATCTCGTCCAATATATCGGGGGTGAGCAGATTGTCCGGCGGCGGCTCCGACAAGCGCGCGAGCCCCGCGCGCATCGCCGTCGTGTTCTTCTCCACCGTATCCTTCTGGCCGGAATAGACCTGTGCCGCACGCGCCAGCATGTCGCGAAATGCCGGGCGGCCGTAGCGGCTTTCGGGCGGATAATAGGTGCCACCCCAGTACGGCTCGCCCTTCGGAGTCAGGAACATGGTCAGCGGCCAGCCGCCGCGCTGGCCGAGCAGGGTGAGGGCGTTCTGATAGATGAGGTCGAGGTCCGGCCGCTCTTCCCGGTCCACCTTGATGGGAACGAACAGGTCATTCACCAGGGCGGCGGTCTCGGCATTCTCGAAGCTCTCCGCCGCCATGACATGGCACCAATGGCACGCGGCATAGCCGATGGAGAGCAGGATCGGCTTGTCTGCCGCCTGCGCCGCGGCCAGCGCCGCCTCGCCCCAGACCTGCCAGTGGACCGGATTGTCCTTGTGCTGGAGCAGGTAGGGACTGGTTTCGCTCGACAGATGGTTCATAGCCCCGGCGCTTCCCTTGCCGCAGATCTTCGCTGGTAAGGTCAAAGCAATTTGCTCGCCATCGACGCGGAAAGCGCCAGGCCGCGTGATTTTATTGGAAAGCGGCGCAGCGTGCCGGGGCTAAGAGTGAAGGAAGTGCGACATAAAACGTCGTATCATCATGGCCGACACGACAATGAGCACCCGGATTGGCGTCATTCATCCATGCTCGCAAGCAAGATGACCTCCGCCGGAGCGCCCGGGCCGTGATCTTCCACGAAGTCCAGCGCATCGACACGTGAGAGGCCACCGTCGGCCTCCATGAGGACGACCGCGTCCTTCGGCATCTGCATGAGCGCGTCGAGCAATTGGGCAACCGTCATGGCGATCCGCATCCTTCATTTTCCGCGGCCAGATCCGCTTCCGGCAGCAGGTCCACGTCCGGACGTGGCGCGCCGGTCTCGTCGAAACAGAGCGCCGCCGTCTCCTCGTCCAGCATCACGATCTCGGCGCGCTTCAACTGGCCGTTGGGGTGATAGGCATAGCGATGGGAGAGTTCCACTTCGCCGTAAACCATCTTGTCGAAGCCGCGCAGCACACCGGCAGGATCGTAATAGGCGTGGATGAATGTGTTGCGGTTTGACAGCGCATCCGCCTCGATTGCGTTGACCAGTGTGAAGGGCAGTTTCACCCCGGTGTAGGAGACAAAGAAGCGGCAATGCTCTTCGGTCGGCTCCGCCATGTGCCTCGTCTCCTCACAGCCCGTCATTCCGGGTGGATCATGATTTCCATGGTTTCATCGAGATCGCTAAAGGGATCGGGAAAGCCATCGTCTTCCACCAGCTCGATCCCGCACACGCACACCTCCCCGTCGACCACGGCCAGCGCGAGGGGCTCCAGGTTCTTGCCTTTGCAGGGACCCTTCACGCATGCCCCAGTGTCGATTTCAAAGGTGGAGCCGTGTCGTCCGCACCGCAGAAACTCCCCGTCGGGTGTGAAGAATTCGCCCGAGCCGATATTCAGCCAGCGGCCCTCATGCGGGCAAACGTTGGAATAGCCGAAATAATCGTTGGTTAGCGTGCGCACGATGAAGATGGGGAAGGGGCGGGTCTCGCGGCTTTCCCCGGTATCTACGACGCGGGACAGGCGGAACGATTTCACCCCGCCGGGGGCGATGGCCGACATTGGGCAAATGACGAAAACCTGAATTTCTCCTGGCGACATCGGCAAGCTCCTGCTCCCCTTCGCGGCGGCGTCGTTGCGTGCCCGGCGTCAGATCGCGGACAGGGTACGCGCACCCTGAAGAACCGGATAATTGTCGCGCAGCAGGCGTTCCAGCTTGCGGCACAAGGCGGTGTCGGACGCTGCGCCGGGACCGACGAAATCGGTGCCCTCATCCCAGATTTCAAAGAAGCAATGCAATTGCTCTTCATAGGCCGCATCTGGCACCACGGTGAGATCGTTGAGCCGCGCGATGCCTTCGGAGGAAACCTCCAGGCGCCAGCTGCGGTCATCAGCGACCGAGGCCAGCAAAGCGCTGACATCGGCTGTGGTCCAGGGTGATTTCAGGTCGAGGGCCATGCTGGTTTCTGTCGCAAACGCGACGCTCCCGGTCACACACCCCGCACAAGTGGCTCCTGTACGGGGGAATGCCCCGATATTTGCATGAAGCATGCCGTGAGACGCCCGCAGGCGTGCGCCTGCCAGCTTCCCGACATGGCGAGGATGACCCATGGCCCTGATGAAGTTCTATATGACGCCGGGATCTTGCTCCACGGGCATTCACATCCTGCTGGAGGAACTGGAGGAGGTGTTCGAGGTCTCGGTCGTGAACCTTCCCGCCGGCGATCATTTCAAGCCGGACTATGTCGCGATCAACCCAAAATCGACAATTCCGACCCTCGTCCGCGCGGACGGCTCGGCGCTCACCGAGGTCCAGGCCATCGCCTATTGGCTCGCGCGCAGCCGGCCGCGCGCAAGGCTCTGGCCGGAGGATGTGGAGCTTCAGACGCGGCTCGTGGAAGCCATGGCCTATGTGGTGGGAACGATCCACGGCCAGGGGTTCGCGCGCATCTTCGCAACCTCCACCTTCGCTCGGGATGTCGCGGAGCACGAGCGCGTGCGCCAGCTGGGCCGGGACATCGTGCACAAGGGCTTCGAGGTGCTCGACGCGGCGATCGGCCAAGGGCCTTATCTGGCGGGCGCCTTCTCGGCGGGCGATCCGGTGCTGTTCTATGTGGAATTCTGGGCCGAGAAGACCGGCATCGCTTTGCCGGAGAATCTCCTCGCCCATTACCGGCGGATGCTTGCGCGGCCGGCCGTGCAGAGAGTGCTGCGCGAGGAGGGATATAACACCGCGGTGCTCGGGCAGGGCGCCACCGTTGGGGCGGCATGAGATGCGCGCGGGATGAGGCGCGCACGGATCTTGCATCGCAGGGGCAGGGCGAACGCAACGCTTTGAGGGATCATCATGAGCCAGATGTTTGTCGTGGAAGAGCGTAATCAAGACGACATGTCCCGCAAGGCCGGAATTTATCTCTACGGCGATACGAAGCTCTGGCTGGACGGCGACGTGGTGCACCGCGCGGATGGCCCGGCGATTATCGGGCCGGATGGGGTCGAGCGCTGGTACATCCACGGCAAGGACATGACCCGCGACGTGAAGACCTTCTTCTTCGACCATCGCTGGCCGGTGCAGAGCGGGCTCGATACCGCGGAGAAACTGGCCTTGTTCCAGGGCCAGTTTCTCAAATAAGCCGCTGACCTGTAGCGGGGGCGGGCGATGCGCCTGTCCGTCCCGCGCCGTCAGGACGCAATCATCGTCGAACAGGCGGCGTATGTGCAAAGGCTGATCCCGTTCGGGATCAGCCTTTATCGCTTGGTCGCCCGCCTGGCTGACTAAATCCCTGCCGTCAGGCCGCGCTTGAGGTTGCTTCCGCTTTCAGGGTCTCAAGCTTGGTCTTCTCGATGCGGAACACGCCGCGGCCGCCCGAGAAGGCCTGGTAGACATCGCCCGCCCGGTCGCTGAGCAGATTGAACCAGTCCTGCGGGGTCAGGCCGGCCGGGCGCTCGCTGATCTCCACCACCGAGCCGTTCGGCACGAAGCGGGCATGGATCATCACGATTTCCATTTTTTCCTCCTGGCCGGTCAGGAATCGAAGCCGAGCAGCTCGATCTTGATGTTTTCGGTGCCGAGCACCTTCGCCTGGCAGGCAAGGCGCGACTTGGAGCTGACGCCGACGATGGCATCGAGCTTCTCATTCTCCTCGCGGGCGATCTTGGACAGACCCTTGCGGCCTTCCAGCACGAAGATATGGCAGCTGCCGCAGCTCGCCTTGCCTTCGCATTTGTGCGGGATGCCGATCTCGGCGCCGAGCATCGCCGCCAGCAGGCTGGAGCCTTCCGCGACATCGAACGACTTGCCGGAAGGCATAACGGTAAGCGTGGTCATTTTTCTCTCCTGAGATTGATGTTTGGACGTTAAAAGATTTGACTTGAACTCAAACTTCAGTAAATCGCCGCCCCGGCGCCCACGTTTATGGATGCATCCTTCATCGTGGCGACGATGAATTCGATCTGATCTTCGGTGAGGTGAGTGTGGAACGGCAGGGCCACGGCCCGGTCGGCGAGCTTCTCAGTGACCAGCAGGTCGCCGCGGCGATATCCCATGTCGAGATAGTGGCGCTGGAGGTGGAGAGGATTGCAGTACCCGGCCGCCTCCACATCCTCCACCCGCAAGTCTTCGACGATGGCGTCGCGGCTGGAGCGAGAGAAGCGGTTCCCGAGGTGGACGAGATAGAGGAACCAGTTCACCTCTGTGACATCCGGCCCCACATAGGGATCCTTGATGCCTTCGAATGATGCGACATGCTTGTAGTACAAATGCTCGATGAGCCGTCGCCGCTCCAGGATATCGTCGATGCGCTTCAACTGGGCCAAGCCCAGCGCGGCGGAGATATCGCTCATGTTTGCCTGATAGGGGGCAGAGCCGCCCACCACCACGGAACCGCGCTCTTCCAACCCATGCGCGCGGTGCCTGCGCACGGTGACCGCAAGGTCGATGTCGTCGGTCACCAGCATCCCGCCTTCGCCGCAGGTGAGTGCGGAGGGCTGGGAGAAATCAAACACCGACATGTCGCCAAAGGTGCCTACCAGCTTGCCTTGGTAGCGCGAGCCGATGGCTTCGGTGGAATCTTCCAATAGGGCGAGGCCATGGCGCTGCGCGAGTGCGCGCAGACCTTCCCATGCGGCGGGGTGGCCATTGGTATTGGCGGCGATGATGGCGCGCGTATGCGGCGTGATCTTCGCTTCGGCCTTTTCCGGCGCAAGCGTCCCGGCCCAATAGTCGATATCCGCGAACACCGGGCGCGCGCCGGTGAGGCTGATCGCGTGGGCGGTCTCGCGGAAGGAATAGGAGGAGGCGATCACCTCGGCGCCCGGCCCAATGCCCGCGGCCTTCAGCGCAAGGAGCAGGCCGATCGTGCCGCTCGGAACCGCGATCGCATATTTGCGGCCGAGATATGCGGCAAACGCATCCTCGAAGGCGGTCACGCCCGGACCCGCAGACAGGCGCGGCGCCCGCATCGCGGCGTCCACGGCTTCGATTTCGGCCAGCGTAATGTCCGGATCGGAAAGCGGGATCAGCTCCACCTCATCTTCGGCGGAGGAGGCGACATCATTGAATTCCTGGGAAACGGCAGCCTCGATCATGGCATCGCCTTCCGGACTGCAAGCACGATGCCGGTGGCGCGCTCCGGGTCCGCCGTGATCAGGACGCAATGATCGGCGGCATCGAGAAGGTGGACCTCGAATTTCGGATAGATCCTGAACGGGGTTTCGGTGACATCCGACGCATCGCACCTTGTCCAGGATAAATGTGGAAACCGCTTGCGTAAATCGGGGAACACGCCCGCATCCGCATCCACGGCTGAAAGTATCTGGTCGATCTGCGTCAAGTCGTCCGCTTTCAAGGCCATGTCCAGGATCCTGTGTTGGAGATCTGACAATTTTATCTATGCAAGATCATTGCCAGAAGGTGCGTTCGTCATCCATGTTCAGCTGGTCGAGGATCGAGCTGAGGCGGATGTGAACGCTGTGAAGCTCCCACGTTCCGGTCTTGTGGTTCTTCCAGAACAGGCGCCAAGTGCGGTGCTCCGGCTCGAACAGGAGCAGGGCCACGTCGATGATGCCGCCCTCGGCGTCGATATTCCGCGAGCAGCAGGGACTCGCGATGCGATAGCCGCCGTCCACGTCGACGACGCTCGGCTCCACATAGCGATAACGCCGCCGCGCCTTGATTCCGCGCGCGATGCGGCGGCGATCCAGCTCGTTCGGATGTGCCGATACGGGCGCCGCATGAGATTTTAGCGTTGCCGAATTCATGGCTCAGCTCGTGCTCTAGAGCGGAACGATTTCTTCTTCGAAGCAGCCGATCACGAGGTGCTCGCCGAATTCGACGAGATAGATCGGCATGTTGGCCTCGGTGTGGGTGCCAACCTGGACAATTTCGCCGGTCGCGCCGGTGGCCACCAGCAGCGCCTCCAGAGGGGCGGCGGGAAAAGAGCCGTCGTTGTGAAGGTCGATCGTCGCCTTCACGCGCTGTCCCCATTGGTATTTCGGAAGCCTGGGCTCGATCACGCTATGGTTCCTCCGGGCAGGGGAATGTCCGCCATGTCGTCGCGGGAAAGAACCGGCTCAAGTTCCTTCTTCTTCATGCCAACGCGATTGCCGCTTTCCATGAATTCGACGCCGTAGATATAGAATTGCTGAAGGAAGGTGCCGATGCTGACGACGTATCCCTCCTCGCCCTTCTTCGCGAGGATGTCGCCGATCTCCTTTCCGGCATAAGTGCCGTCGTTGCGAATGGTCCGCTTCGCCTTCACCTTTTCGCCGAAGGAAAAATAGGGAGGGGCGGTGATTTCGACGACGTCGCTATCGCGAACAATATTGCTCATCGCGGATGCTCCATTGATCGACCCTGGCTGTTCAATCTGCGCGAGCGCGCCATATCCTGGACGAACGCGTCCGCGTCGTCGGCAAGCTCGGCGATGTCTTCCACTGCGATCTGGCGCGCCACCTCGTAGCGCACGCGCCAGTCCGGATCGTGCCGCAGGCGGGCCAGCAGATCGGGCGACAGGCGCTGGGCGATCTCCAGTCGCACCGCCGCGTCGGCATCGTCCACCATCTGAAGCAGCCAGTCGCGGGGCAGGCGCTGCGCCACGATCCGGCGGACCTCGACCTCCGGATCTTCGATCATGCGCGCCAGCAGCGGCGCCGCGACGCGCCGGGCGATGACCAGGCGCACGTAATAATCCGGATCCGCCATCATGGGGATTAACTCGGGATCATCGAGCAGCGACACGATGCGGATGCGCACCTCGCGATGCGGGTCGTGCCGCAGCCGCAGGATCAACCGCTTCGGCAGCCGCCGGGCGGCGTTCCAGCGTACGGTTTCTTCCGGGTCGTCCAGCAGGGGCTGGAGCACGAAGGGGCTCGCGTGCTTCGCCGAGATCGCCCGCACTTCGAAATGGGGATGGGCGATATAGCTGTTTGAGAGGCCCGGATTCCAGTTGAAGAAACGGTCGATGCGCCGGGCATATCGGTCGTGCACGCAGGCATGCTTCAGCCGGCAGAGGCCCTCGGCGAGCAGATCCTGGTGCGCGCAGACAGCGCAATTGATTTCGTTGCCCTGCCAATCGCGGGCTTCGTCGATTTCATCCATCATCGTCTTGCCCAATGCGTTCGAGAACGTCGAGCAATACCTTCGCGCCGATCTTGTCGCTGGGGTCGAGCTGGATCAGCTTGGTGACGGCGGCGCGTCCCTCTTCCAGCGCACCCAGGCGCATCTGGAGGTAGGCGTAGCCCTTGAGAGTGAACAGATAAAAGCGGGGCAGCATGGCGTCGTAGCGACCGAACTCGGCATCGCCCGGGCTCACGTCCTGCCAGCGCGGGGCGAGATTGTTCTCGCGGGCCGCCTTTTCCAGGCATTGCTTCGCCACCTCGAGCGCCTCCGCAAGTCGCCCCTTGTAAAAATAAAACCGATAGAGGCCGATCAGCACGGCCGCGTGCCCTGGGGCGAGCGCCTCGGCTTCGCGCAGATGGCGCTCCGCGACCTCGTCCAGATGATAGGAACGGCCCGCCTGAGCGAGATGCGCCTCGGCTGCGGGCGGCAATCCTCCGCCGAGGAGGGCTGCCGCCAACACACCATCGTCGAGGCCGGGGCCTGCCATGTCCAAACGTGTGGTCTGCGTCATGGCTGGGGCCCCGACCTCGCGCGGCTTAGGCTCAACCGTGCGAACTGCACGAACGGGCCTTGGGATCGCGAAACACAAGCCCGGTCTGGGCGGGCGTGTCCGCGAAATCGATGGTGACGCCGTTCAGGAGGAGTCGGCTCTCGGCGGGCAGGAAGAAGCGCACGCCGTTGCGTTCGACGATCGCATCCCCCGCCGAAGGGGCGGGCAGGACCGCGATGTCGGCGGAGAGGCCCGAGCACCCGCCGGGCGTCACCGCCAGCCGGAACCCGCTGGTGGCGCCCCCGTCGGCACGCAGCATGAGGCGGACGAACTTTTCGGCTGCCGGTGTAATGGTGAAGTTCATGACGGGCGCCTCACGCCGGAGCTTGGTAGCGGGGATAGGAGGTGTCGATGACGCAGGTGTCGTCGACCGGGCAAACCGCGGTGCATTGCGGTGAATCGAAGTGCCCGATGCATTCGGTGCACTTCTTGGGATCAATAACGAAGGTGCCGTTCTTTTCCCGGATCGCCACGTTGGGGCATTCCGGCTCGCAGGCTGAGCAACTCGTACACTGCGAGGCAATGATCTTCAGGGCCATCGTCTGCTCCTAGACTTCGTCGATATTCGAATGATCAGGCGGCGGTGATCAGCGCGCCCTGGCGGATCTCGGCGTCTCCACGCTCGATATGCTCGATCTCGCCGCTGTTCACCTTGTCGAGATACGCCTTGAACCAGGCGATGGCCGACTTCTCGATGAATTCGTGGGCATACTGGTCCACGGGGTCGATCCCGGCCTTTTGCAGATCACCCTTGGGGCAGCCGCCGATCTTGGCCACGAACACCGCATGGCAGTCGTTGATGGCGCGGATCACGGTTTCCAGGCTGTCCTCGTCGCCATAGCCGCCCTGGCAATAGAGGTCGACGCGGCGGTGACCGACGAACTTCGCGCCGGCGGTGGAGAGTTCATAAACCTGGAACTCCTTCGCATGGCCGAAATGTTCATTGATGAGTCCCGAGCCCTTGGTCGCGACCGCCACCAGCAGCTTGATGTCGCTCTGCTCGCCGGCGAGCGTCGTCAGCTCTTCCTGCTTGGCAGCCACCTTGGCGACGCGCTCTTCCTCCACCATGGCCTGATAGGCCTTGCGGCTGTCCAGGTCGTAATTGACCTCCATGGCCATGATCTTGTCGGTGGTGAACTCGGCGCTGCGGTCCTCGCCCAGCAGGCCCACAGCATCGGCGCGGCACTGGCGGCAATGGCGCATCATATTCATCTCGCCCTCGCAGCTGTCCTGCAGGGCCTTCAGCTCTTGAGCCGTGGGGCCGCGCTGGCCGGTGAGGCCGAACACGGTGCCGTGCTCGGGCGCCGAGATCAGCGGCATGATGTTGTGCAGGAAGGCGCCGCGCGACTTCACGGCCTTGTTTACCTCGACCAGGTGCTTATCGTTGATGCCCGGGATCATCACCGAGTTGACCTTGCACAGGATGCCGCGCTCGGTCAGCATTTCCAGGCCCAGCAACTGGCGGTCGGTGAGCAGCTTGGCAGCTTCCACGCCGGTATAACGCTTGTGCTTCCAGAACACCCAGGGATAGATCTTCGCACCGATCTCGGGGTCCACCATGTTGATGGTGATGGTGACGTGATCGACGTTGAAGCCGGCGATGGTGTCCACGTGGTCGGGCAGGGTGAGCCCGTTGGTGGAGAGGCAGAGCTTGATATCGGGCGCGGTCTTCGAGATCAGCTCGAAGGTCTTGAAGGTCTTCTCCGGATTGGCGAGCGGATCACCGGGGCCGGCGATACCGAGCACCGTCATCTGCGGGATGGTGGAGGCGACCGCGAGCACCTTCTTGGCGGCCTGTTCGGGGGTCAGCTTCTCGCTCACCACGCCGGGACGGGATTCATTGGCGCAGTCGTATTTGCGATTGCAGTAATTGCACTGGATGTTGCATGCGGGCGCCACGGCCACGTGCATGCGGGCGTAATGGTGGTGGGCTTCCTCGCTGTAGCAGGGATGGTTCTTGACCTTCTCCCAGATTTCCGTCGGCAGGTCGCCCTGGCCGGCGGCGGAGCCGCAGCTGGCCTTGCCGCTGCCGCCCGACGTGCCGCAGCCCTTGTGCTCCGCAATCGCCTGCATGACTTCGCTGACATTCGCGACGCTTCCGGCCGACGCGCCTTCGTGCTCTGCTAATGCGTGCATGTCCGTTCCCCGTTGCTGGCCAAATTTCAAAAATGTCCTGGGGAGATACGAGCAACTCGCGTGCCACCGCCTGAAAATACATGAATTTGAGCAATATCAATTTCTTGCTCGCCATCCTGCTCTGTCGCCTTGCGAACATGTGTCGACGAAAGCTTTGGCGGTATGTTGGAAAGATTACAGATATCGCGGCGCGGTGCGGCGGCCCTGTTGGGCCGATGAGCCCTTCAAAAACACATCGGAGCGCCGAGGCGCTCCGATGGACAGGATGCGAAAGGGGAGGCAGATCAACCGCGCAAAATCTCCACGGCGCGCTCCAGCGGCAAGGCGATCGGTGTCAGGCCCTGGGAGATGAAAAAGCGCGTCTCGTTCTTAGACAGGGCCTGCGGCTCGACGATCGCAAAATGCTGCGATCCCGAACGCTTGGAAATCTGGCGCGCGTAGGTCCGCAACAGCTGGTCGTTGAAGCGGCAGCCGATGAACAGGAAGGTGCGTTGCGTGCGGCGATCCTTCACGACGTCCGGAATCGGCGTCTGAATGTCGATTTCCGTCAGGACTTCCACATAATCCGCGTCGGAAATCAGGAAGTTCTTCGCCGGCGCGATAGAGCCGTGCGGCTTGTAGAGCAGCGTCGTCCAGCCGGGAGCCGCTGTGCGCTCGGTTTCCGCACCCGAGGCATCGTAGAAGCGATACCAGCGGTCTTCGCCAATACCGGCGCGGGTGATGCCCTGCACCTCGCCCCAGTCGGAGCGGTCCGACAGAGCCGTGCGCATGGCGCCGTCATACCAGGTGTCGACGATCATCGGCAGGCGCAGGGTTGCGAGATAGCGATGCAAAGCGGTGGGCTCGACCGGCGGGCTGAAGGCTTCGTTCATCAGCGCCGTGACGGTGGAGCGGTGCTTCATGCTCTCGATGTGCTGGGCGGAGGCCCAGGCATTGCCCTTGGCGCGCCGCGGGAGCGCCACCTTGGTGGCGAAGAAGGCCGCCAATGCCTCTGGATTCATGGGAATGGCGGGCTTTGACAGCTCCGTCAGGCCCGGTCCGAGATAGGGGACGACCAAGCCGGCCCGCATCTGCTCGGCCACCTTGGTCAGCACCGCCTCGGCATCGACGGCGCTGGCGAAATCCATATGGGGAATAGGGGCGTTCATCGACGTTCAACCTTCTTCGCCACGCTTGCGCGCGTTGATGGTGATCGGCAGCGTGGTGCCTTCCGCCATTTCGGGCAGATCGAGCACCCAGCCGTTCGCGATCTTGATCCAGCCGCCCCAGAGCGTCTCGTGTTCGGTCTCGACGATCGGCTCCTCAAGGTCCTTCTTGGGCACATAGATGGACAGGCCGGTCTCGGGCGAGCGGCGGATCATGATCTTCATAATAAAGCTCCGTGAACTGGGGACGTGTATTCCGGTGTAGGCCTGCCGCTTCATTGTCAGTTGGGTGACAATGTCCGGAGTTTCGTGATGATCTCGGGCAGCACCTGCAAAACCCGGTCAACGTCATCGACCGTATTTTCACGCGAGAACGAAAAGCGGATGGCGCCGCGCAGGGCGCTCGCCGGCACGCCCATGGCGCGCAGCACATGCGAGGGCTCCATGGAGCCGGACGAGCATGCCGATCCCAGCGAGGCGGCGATGCCGGCGCGGTTGAGATGATGGAGGATGGCTTCGCCTTCGAGATGCTCGAAGGCGATGTTGGATGTATTGGGCAAGCGGTTGTCGCGGTCGCCGAGGACCAGGCAGTGGCCGATCTGCTGCACCGCATTGTGCTCCAGCCGGTTGCGCAGATCGCTTACTTGGCCGGGTGCCGCGGTGAGATGGGCACGGGCGAGTTCCGCCGCTTTGCCGAGCCCGATAATGCCCGGCACATTCTCCGTGCCGCCGCGGCGCCGCCGCTCCTGCGGGCCGCCGCGCACCAAGGGAGTGAATTTCGTGCCCTTGCGCACATAAAGCGCGCCGATGCCCTTTGGGCCGTGCAGCTTGTGCCCGGAAAGCGAGAGCATATCGACCTGCGTCGCCTGGAGGTCCACAGGAACCTTGCCGACCGCCTGCACGGCGTCGGTGTGGAACAAGGCGCCGGCGGCGTGGGCGAGCTCGGCGAGATGCGCGACCGGGAACAAGGTTCCGGTCTCGTTGTTCGCCCACATCACGGAGGCCAGCGCCGTGCGCGGCCCGAGCGCGTCGCGATAGGCGTTCATGTCCAGCCGGCCGCTGGCGTCGACGCCGATGATGTGGACCTTGATCCCCCGCGTCACCTGAAGATGTTCGACGAGGGCAAGCACCGCGGGATGCTCGACCGCCGAGGTGACGATCTCGTCGCGTCCCTCCTGCGCCTCGAGTGCGGACAGGATGGCCGTGTTGTCGGACTCCGTGCCGCCCGAGGTGAAGACGATCTCATGGTCGAAAGCCGCCCCCAGCAGGGCCTGGAGGCTCTTGCGGGCGGCCTTCAGGCCGGTGGCGACATCGCTGCCGAAGGCGTGGGCCGAGGAGGCATTGCCGAACTGCTCGGTAAAATACGGCAACATCGCCGCGACCACGGCCGGGTCCGTGCGTGTTGTCGCATTGTTATCGAGATAGATCGGCACCGCATGTCTCTTTCAGTGCCGTGCCTTCGCCGCGCCGGCCACCGGCACGATGCGCACCAGTTCGCCGAGGCGCTCGACCACCTTGGACTGGATGCCTTCCAGCGTCATGCTGGCCAGCTTGCAGAACACGCAGGCACCTGTGAGCCGCACCATCACCTTGTTGCCCTCGATACCCAGCAGCTCGCAATCGCCGCCGTCGCGTTGCAGGTTCGGGCGAATGTCCTCGATCACCGCCTTGATGATCCGCACGCGCTCGCTGTCCTCGGCGGGGGAGGCCTGCACATTCTCGGTTTCGGCCAGCATGATAATCTCCTGAAGAAGAATTCGGCGGAAGCGGGCATGCGCGTTGGGCGACGCGCATGCCCGCATGTGGATGAAAGAGTTCAGCCGAAGGATTTGCCGCAGGAGCAGCTAGATTTGGCGTTGGGATTCTCGAAGGTGAAGCCCGAGCCTTCCAGCGCCACCACGAAGTCGATGGTGGTGCCAGCCAGATATTCGTGGCTCTTATTGTCCACGAACACCTTGACGCCATTGCGCTCGATCACGGTGTCGTCCGGGTCGCCCTCGGCCACAAGGCCCATCTGATATTTGTAGCCGGCGCAGCCGCCCGCTTCGACCTGGATGCGCAAGCCGCTGGCGGGCTCCGCGGCCGAGGTCATCGCCGTCCGCACCGCATTCACAGCACTATCCGTCAGATTGATCATTGTCCGCCCTCACTGATTGGACCTGTCTGAGATGATTTCAGCAAGTCCCGTGCCATCCGGTAAGGGGTTGAATTGCAACGATATTGTTGACTTGATCCTGTGTGGTTTGCGACGCGTGTCGCCTTTGCGACAGGCCGCGCGGCGTCCGAAAGCGGACGTGCTTTGCCGGCGTCCGGATGGTGCCGGTGCGGTCCTTGCGCAGGCGCGCGTCAGGCCGCGTGGCCGAGTTCGATGCCTCGGAAAATCGCGCAACGCTCGAACACCTCGATCGTCGGCGGCACGCGCTTGTGGCGGCAATATTTCGCCACCAGCTTCGCCAGCCCCTTGATGTCGCGTCCCGTGGTGGCCGGAAACCGGTCCACCAGCGCATCGAGCAGCGGTGTGCCGAGGGAGAGGCCGAACTGGTCGCTCATCACGCCCCAAATCCGGCGCCGCGCGGCGCTGTCGGGCGCGTGAAACTTGATGAGGGCGATGCAGCGCGAGACAATCGCCTCGTCGATATCGTCGATGCGATTGGTGGTCAGGAACAGCAATCCGTTGAAATATTCCAGCACCCGCAAGAACACGCCAACCACGGCATTCATGGCGATGTCGTCTTCCCGTCGCTTGATGTAGACATCGGCTTCGTCGATCAGCATCACCGCGCCCCAGCGCTGCGCGCGGGTCAGCGTATCCTTCAGCGCGCTCTCCATGGCCGCCGCGTTCAAGCCCAATTGGCCGGAATGCACGCGGTAGAGCGGACGCTGGATGATCTCGGCATAGACTTCTGCGGTGAGGGTTTTGCCGACCCCGGGCGGACCCGCGCACAGCACGGTGGTGCCGCCGGACTTTCCCGCCACGATATCATCCATGAGCACATCCATCTCGGCGGTCAGGATGTCGATGAGGTCGGTCTGTTCCTCCGGCAGAACCAGCTTTTCCTTCAAGTTCGGCTGGTAGGCATAGGGCTCCATGTCATCCGCATGCACCCACAGATAATGGTGCAGGTCGAGATGAAACATGAGGATATAGGGATGGATCGGGATCCGGCTGAACAGGCCCGGGCGGATCGCTGCCTTCGATTCCTCCACCTCCTCCTCGGCGTCGTAGAGATTGCTCTTCGCCGCCTTGCGCAGATATTGGCCGAGAATGTCGCCGGTGACCTCAAGCGTCAGGGCACGGGCGGTGAGAATGCTTTCATCGTTTACCAGCCGCGCGGCTCCCCCGCCGGAGGACAACACCACCACATCCTTGCGCGACCAGTCGGTATCGCGATGGGAGGAATTTGGGTCGTCGGTGTAGAAGCCCGTGCCCCGGCCGGAGAATTGGGCGCCATAGCGCCCGCGCCAGGCGAAATAGCGCGTCTCGGTCTCCTCATAGGCGGCGATCAGTTCCGGGGTTTCCTTCAGGAATCCCTTGGCGGCGAAGATTTCCGCCACTGTCTTTCCTGCGATATCGCCGCCGGAAATGCGCAGCGTGGTGGAAGTGATGCTCCCCTTCGCATTGGCCTTCAACTCGACGAAGACGCGTCCGGTCTCATCATTGGAAGGTGGCGTGTAGTCGAGGCGGGTCACCACATAGGGCAGGGGCCGGCTGGCGACGCTGGCGGTGAACATCCAGCCGTGGATCGCCTCGCCGATCAGATAGCGGGCGATGGCCGGCACGACGGATTCCAGGTCGTTCGCAGCAAACCTGACACTTTTGTCGCTGAACGCCCGTTGCAGGGTCGCGATCTGCGCCGCGCGCGTCTGCATCTGCGGGCCTGCGCCGCGGTACAGGTGCTGGAGGAAGTCCAGCTCGACCTCGGAAAGATGGGTGAAGGCGACCTCGATCTTCTCGCCGAAGCGCAACTGCTCCGTGAGCGGCGCCAAGGCTGGAAAACGCGTGACCATCGCCTCGATATAGGGACGTTCGATTTGCAGCTTCATCGCCATGTGTCGGTTTGAAGGGGCGCGCAGACGCGGAGCTCTTTCGCATGCACGGTTCACGCCAGCAGGGAAGCGGCAGGCTATTTGCATCGGTGGTCCCGGTTGGCGCTTTTGCGCCGGAAATGTCTTTGAAACCCGGGGATTCATCCATGACGACGCTTGAGAAGACGATCACGATCGAGGAGACCGCGCTGGCCCGGCTTGATCGGGAGGGACGGCTGCTCAATGCGGTTCTCAAGGCGCCGACGAAGAAGCCGGGCCGCTTCGGCTTCCGTGGCGACATCGCGCTGAAGTTCCAGGCCCAGGTCGCGGACGAAAAGCGCCCGCCGGATTTCTCCATCGAGCAGGTTCTGACCGTCGTCCAGGCGGGCGAACCCACCATTCCGATCCTGGTGGGCTATATCCATTCCTTCGCTTATCTCTCGGTCGCCGCCGAGGTGCTGAAGGGATTGCTGAGCCCGAGCGGGACCTATTTCATTTTCGCCAACAACATTGATCTTCTGGCCAAATACAAGGTCGTGATCGACGGCATCACCTTCTTCGTCCTGCCGTGCGATGAATCGACGGTGTGGAAAGAGATGATGGACCTGATGAGCATCGACAAGAACGATGTGAAGAAGCTCGACACGGCCGGTAAGCTCGATCACCTGCTCGATGCGGCCATCGGCTTCAACGAGGCCTATACGCCGATCACCTTCGAGGAAGGCGTCGCCCGCATGGAGCCGGTGAAGAACCGCAACGAGAACCGGCCCGTCTGACGGGCCGGCGTTTCTTCACGCCTGCGCTTCGTCGGCGACCGCGTCGTCCTCCTCCGCGTCATCCTCCTCCACGAGGGTGACGCCGGTCACGCAGATGTCGTTGTCGAGGATAGCCAGCGCCACGGGAATGAGGCTCTTGCCCTTGCAGGGGCCATCCACGCAGGTGCCGGTGCCCAGCTCGAACAGGGCGCCGTGCTTTCCGCACATGAGGCGGATGCCATTCGGGTCGAGGAACTGGTTGCGCTCCCAGTCGAGATTCACCCCATCATGGGGGCATTTGTTGACATAGCCGAACACCTGGCGCCCCCATCGGACAACAATGATGGGCCAGGGCTTGGGTTCGCCGTTCTCCCCGATGATCATCAGATGAAAGCCGGCCGCCCGCTGGCTCGGAATGTCGCTCATGCTACAGATGGCGTAGGCCACGTTCTCGTCCATGTTGCGCTCGCTCATGAAGAAATCCCCGGTATCTGCAGGTTTGCGTGCAGGTTCCCCCGCGCGTCCCCAGGCAGGCCCTGTGCCGGCCGCGCCTTCGGGAGCAGCAGGCGGTTGGCGGCGAGCGAGAATTCCTGCCACGCCGCCGCGATATCCCGCAGAATGGCCTGCTCATAAGCCTTCGATAATTGATGCTCGTCAGGAAAATTCGATAAGGCGCAGGATGTACGGTTGAAGGCGATCACATCGCCCATCAGCGACTGCATGAAGGCGCCGAACGGCTCCTGGATCAACGGCGTCAGGCTGGATCGTCCGCGCTCCACACGCGCCGCGGCGAGATCGAAGGGCAGTTCGCCCAGTTTCACCAGCGCCTCGGCAAAGGTTGCCTCCGCAGCGGCGAGGATCGCCCGCTGGGTGATCTGTTCGCGCTGCTGGGTCGTGAGCGCCTGGGTCAGGCGCCGACGATAATCATCGAACGCGACGTCCCCTTGAAGCGCCACCCAGGCGCGCCAGGCGGCGAGCGCGGGTTCGTCTCCCCTGCCGTCGCCATCCTGAGAGAAAGTTCCATCGAGCCGGGTCTCTTGGGTGGCCCAGGCGTGGGTCAGAGCCCGCTCGATGCGCCGGGCGGCATCCAGCGCCCCTTCCAGATAGCCGGCGCCCTGCGCGGCCGTCTCCGAGCCCCCGATGTGCAGCCGGCCGCCCCACAGTGGGCGACGCAGAAGCGGATTGCCGGTGTCGGAATGGGTGCCGGTGGTTGCGTCCCGGTCGCGGGCGCTGCATGTGAAGGGCTCGCTCGCCCAATCCTGGCAATATTGCGTGCCGCCCTCCGCGGCCGCGCCGAACACTTGCACCAACTGATTGTCCATCAGCATGGGCAGGCCGATGCTGAAGGCTTGGCGCAATTGCGGCGTCAGGGCCAGAAAGCCGCCGAGCGCGGCCTTTTCCGCCGTGCCGTCGCAAGCATCGAACACTTCGCCGATGACCGCCTGTTCGTGGGTGACGAAGGCGTTGCCGGAGATCCCGGCGTCCCGCCAGAAGGCCCTGGGATAGGCGACCATCACCTTCGCTCGGGCCGCCATCCAGGTTTCGGTTCCCCGCATGGCATCGCGGACCGCCGCGCTGAGCTCCGGCTCGAACTGGATGCTTTCCTCCAGCAGGCGGGGTGGAAGGGCAAGGACCACGTGGCGCGCCTCCAGTGAGACCGTATGATCGCCAACGCGAAAGGCGAGGGCGACATGATCGCCCCGATCCGTCACGCGGGTCAGCACATGGCCGAGATAGGTCCGCGCCGACGGCAGATCTTGGGCCAGCGCGTCCACCAGCAGTCCTATGCCCCCTTCCAGGCGGCGGGCGTCGCCATGAACCTGACGATTCGTAATTTCCTCCGTGCGCTTGTCCGGGTCGCGCAGGTGCAGCACCACGCCTTCGTCATGCTGCGGAATATGGGCGAGGCAGGTCTCCGCGATGAGGCCGGTGACCAATGGCTGGCTCTGCGGCCAGAACCACGTGGGGCCAAGGTCGAGCGGAAGACCGCTCGTTGCGTCCTCAACCGTCAGGATGCGGCCGCCGAGCCGCGGGCGCGCCTCGAAGAGCGCGGCCGGCCGGCCGTGTCGGGAAAGGCTCCGCGCCAGGGCGAGGCCGCATAGCCCGCCTCCGATAATCGCCGTGTCCAGCATGGGCTGCCTACATCTGTTCGTCTCGCCGGAACATCCCTGCAAGATTCGCGCAAATTTCCCGCAGATAGGCACGCGATCGGCAGGTTCTGCCAGTCCACGCGGATGCGGGGGCAATTGGCACAGAAATTGATCTGTCGTTTCTCAACCCGCCATTGTTTGGAGACTGACATGAACGTTGCAGAAGAATTTGCCCAAACCTCCCTGGAAGAGCTGAAGGCGCTTCTTGCCGGCGGAACCTTGACCATCTATTCGGTCGCCCGGCCCCTCACCGCGGACCGGCCGGTGGAGCGCAGCGGCATCCTGACCACCTTCACCTTCGCCACCCCGGCGTTCGGCCCCGAGGCGGAAGGCGAGGAAACGCCTTTGTTCGTCGCGAGTTCGGTGCCGGCCGTTACGGTCGGGACGCCTGGCTTCGCGCGTGCGCGCACGGCGGACGGCAAGGTGGTGGCTGACTTCTCGGCCGGGCCTGGAAATCGCGAGATCAAGTTCGCGGAGGTGTCCTGCTCGGTGGGCGCCCCGGTGCGGATCGCCCATTTCAAATTCATCGCCGAGGGCGGCTGGCCGGAGCGGCCGGACTATTACGATGCGCGGCCCCAGCCGGGCTATGCGATGCCGCGCGTACTGTGACGGAAGCGGTGAGATAAGGCAGCACCGGGCGCGGGGGTCCGGTGTCTAATTCGCGACAGTGGGTCGGCTTTCCGACAGGGAGATCAAGTGCATGAGCTCGGAAAATCCTGAAGGACTTGTAACCACCGAATGGCTTGCAGCGCATCTTGCGGATCCGGATGTTCGGATCCTGGACTGCACTTGGCACCACACCAGCACAAATCTTGACGGGCGCACGCAATATCGCGGGCGTCACCTTCCCGGCTCGGTTCATTTTGATATTGATCACGTAGCGGATACATCGAGCCCGCTGCCGCACATGCTGCCGAGCGCCTCGGACTTCGCCAAGAAGGTGGGGCTTATGGGCGTGGGACCCGGCGATCGCGTCGTGGTCTATGATCGTTTGTATGGCGGCTCCGCGGCTGGTCGTGCCTGGTGGATGTTCCGCGTGTTCGGCCATGACAATGTGGCGATGCTCGACGGCGGATTCGCCAAATGGGTCAAGGAGAAGCTGCCGACCGAGATGTCGCCGGTCCGCCCCGAGCCGCGCGCATTCGAAGCCCGATTCCGGCCGGAACTGGTGCGCAGCATGGGCCAGATCCAGGACAACCTGCTCAGTGGAGCAGAACAGCTTATTGACGCGCGCGGCCCGGCGAAATTCGACGGAACGCAGGAAGATGTCTTCCCGGTGAAGAAGCTGGGCCATATCCCCAATGCCATCAACATTCCCTGGGCCGATCTGATCCATCCCGAGACCGGAGCCCTGCTGGGGCGCGAGGCCCTTGCGGCGCGGTTCGCCGCCGCGGGAATAGATCTCAGCCGGCCGATCGTCACCACCTGCGCCTCGGGGATCTCATCCTGCGTGCTCGCGCTCGGCTTGCATGTGATCGGCCATCCCTCGGCCGCCGTCTATGACGGCTCCTGGGCGGAATGGGGCGGCGCCGAGGACACGCCTGCGGCCGTGGCCGCATGAAAGTCGCGGCCAGAAGGAGGTCAAGCGCATGAGCGAGCAGACGATCGCGGCCGATATCATCCTGGAGGGCGAGGAATATCAGCTTTGCGCGGGCGGGGATGGCGCGTCCTTCGTGTTGCGGTTCAAGACCGAGCACATGGTTGCCCATCTCGCCGGAGACGACGCGGCCCGCTTCCAGAGCGATTTCGACACGGTGCAGCAGCAGTTCCCCGGCTGGAAGGCCGACCAGGCCCTGGCCCAGCTCTGGGATCAGGGTGGCTACAGCTGGCTTGCGACAGAAGAGGAAGGCAGATCATGACCACCCTCATCAAGACCACACAGGATGGACGGAAGCTGGAGGTGATCGGCCTCGCCATCTGTCTCGACGGCGCGCTTGAGGCCTTCGAGCTGATCGAGGTGAAGGATCATCCGAACCGGCGCGCGATCCTCGCTGCGGTACCAGAGGCCACCCACGTCGCCGGGCGCCTGCCCCTGACCCGCGAGGAGGCCGATAAGGTGGTGGCGGCATTCGCCGAAGCCGAGGCGGAAATTCTCGCGAGTCCAGCTGCCATCAACGAGCGCTTCCGCATCGCCGCCATGTGGAAGGCGCGCGAACAGGGCATCGAATAAGTTCGTTTGAAACAACGCGCGAATGAAACGGCCGCGGTCATGCATCCGAGTGGTGTGATGGCCGTGGCCGATGGCGTTCAAGTATCTTAGGAAGAACGGAATATCGGCGCCGGATCGGCGCGACTCCGCCCCGCCTTGGTACATGACGCCACCCGTCAATCGACAGTGATGAACCGGCATGTCACGCAACCGCCGGCTCGCGTCTCGCCGGCGGTTGCGTGCATTTCCTGCGGTGGCAGCTCAGGCGGCTTCCGCCTTCTCCGCGCCATGGGTCTGGCAATTGGTCGGGCAGACGCGCGCGCAGGCGCCGCAGCCGATGCAGGCCCCATCGTCGTTCATGACCATGATCTTCTTCTCGACTTCATCATCCTCATCGTCATCGAGGCTGATGAATTCGCCCTCTTCATTGATGCCTTTCAGGGTCATCACATCGCGGCCGCAGACCTTGTAGCAGCGACCGCAGCCGATGCACTTCTTAGCGTCGATGGCCAGGAGATATTCCGGCTGCCAGGCGCGGCCGTCGCGGGTTGCGTTTGACATGATGCTCTCGACTTTCAAATGAGACCAACGGCGCCGTTCCTTGACCGGCGCCGCGAGCGATTGCGTTGAGCCGCGCAGGCATCGCGCAAGGCGGATGCGCGCCGGTAGTATCAGGCGGCCTCAAGTGCCTTCAGCTGGGCGCGTTTCTGCTCCAGTTCGGCGAAGGCCTCGTGGGCCCGCTTGGCGACTTCCGGGATGGTCTCCCAGCTGATCGGCAGTTCCTCGGACAGATCATGCAAATCCATCTTGGCTGCCGTCGCTTTCGCCGACAGCTTCTTGATTTCAGCTTTCAAGCTTTCCAGGTCACTCATGGATCACCTCAATATTTCGCGACGGCTTCGAACTTCTCGATCATTTCGATGCCGGCATTGACGTGCTTCTGACCCTCCTCGGCCAATTTCGCGAGGGAATCGAAGCCAAAGCGGTGCACGTCGCGCAATTGCTTGTTCACCACGATCAGCCGGCCGCCGATCAGCACCATGCGGCCGAAGCCTTCATGGCTCATCTTCATCATGGGAGTGATCATCACGCCGGTTGCCTTCTCGATGGAGAGGCAGACAGCATTGAAGAACAGCTCCATGCGCCAGAGCGTGTCGGGATCGGGATCGCCGATGATCGGCAGGGCGCGGCGCGCCTCCTTGTCAAGAATATAGGGTTCCAGCAGGGCGAGATCGGCCTTGCTGTCCCACGCGCCATGAGAATCCTGCGCGCGCCAGACCTTGATCAATTCCTTGATGAAGGGGGCTTCGGCAGCGGTGGTCGGGGCGAGTTCTGCAGTTTCGGCCATGTGATCCTCATTCATCAAAGTCGAAGGTGCGTTCCTGGCCCTTGGACAGGGCCTTGCGCAGCCAGGGAGGAGGATTGCCCTTCAGCACATCCTCCAGCTTCACGAGAAGGTCGGAGATGTCCTCCGGCTGGTTCACCTTCATGGGATGGATGTTGTTCGCCACGACGCGCGCCGCGCCGGACCCGCCGATGGCCGCGACATAGAGGATGGCGCAATCCTTGATCGCCTCGATCTTCGGACCGAGCTTGTCCTCATTGCCATCTTCTTTGAGGTCGCCATCAAACTGGATGGCCTCGAGAAACTGATGCCCTTGGGGACCGATTTCATAGATCGCGATGTTCTTGGCCCAGCCAAAATGAGCATCGACACGCTTCAGATCCTGGGTGGCGAAGGCGATTTTCATGGGATCTTCCTTTCCTCGTCTCGCATCAATGCGCCGCGGCGGCATGGCCGGCGGCGTGGCCTTCGCCGCGCCAGGTATCGGGCGTGGGTTCGTGATTTTCCTCGTGGTCGGCAATAATGAGATTGCTGATGGCGAAGATCGTGTCGCGCGTGCCGCGATAACCAACGCTCAGCTGATGCCCGGCGCCGAGTCTGTCGAACATGGGCATGCCGGCGCGATAGAAGGGGATGTGCAGACGCTCGGCCGCCTGTCGGCCGTGGGAATGCGTCACCAGGAGGTCGCACCCGCGCGTCTTCGCAAGGGTTTCCAGATCCTCCAGATCACCGATCAGCACCTCCTCCGCCTCGACCCGGCAAAGAACGGGCGACTGGGTGGTGGTGACGGCCGCCGTCACATGGGCGCCCAGCTCATGCAGCATGGAGCTGAAATCGAACAGCAGGTCGGGTTCCGCGCCGATGGCGAGCTTGCGGCCGCCGATGTGGAAATGGGCGTCCAGCATGGCGTCGACCAATTGGCCCCGCTGGCGGCGATATTTCAGCGGGACAGGCCGGCCACTGATCTCGCTGAGGAAAGAGACGAACGCATCGTTCGGACCAAGGCCGCACAGGCGTTCGAACACCCGGAACGGGGTCCCGGTCTTCTTGTGCATGGCTTCGGCTGCGAGCTGCATCTGGGCGCCAATGGCGATAGTCCAGCTCGCCTGGCCCATGGTTGCGACTTCATCCACGCCGATGCCGCCGATGGTGGTCGGAGTGAACTCATCGGGGATGTGCCCGTCGAGCGAGCCTCCGAGGTCCGGCAGGAACGAGGGCTCCAGGCCGAAATCCTCAAGGATGGTGCGCACTTCCTCGATATCGCCTGGCGTGAGATGGCACCCGGGCAGAACGTTCACCCGCGCCGCATCGCGGCGGGCGGCATTGGCGGGCGTCTCCACCAGCACTTCCACCATGCGGGCCACGGTCTTTTCCCAGCCGTCCTGGAACGCGTCCTTGAAGTCGGGCGTCGAGACATAGACCATCGGCAGGTTGGCCACTTCCGGATGGTTCTGCCGGATCAGCTTGATGTACCCCTCCACGTCATCGCCCTTGGTCTCGGTGACGCCGGTGGAGCAGATGCCGATGATCTCCGGCTTGGTGCGCTTATGGATGTTCAGCACCGCCTGCTCGACGTTCTCATAGCCCCCGAGCACCGTGGCCACCTCGCTCATGGCGGTGGTCTGCATCGGGATCGCTTCCTTGAAATGCCGCACGAACAGCACCAGGCCGAACGAGGTGCAGCCCTGGGAGCCGTGCAGGAGCGGCATGGCGCCGCGCAGCCCCATGAAGGCGAGCGCGCCGCCGATCGGCTGGCTCATCTTCAGCGGATTGACCGCGCAGGCCTTCTTGCCGAGTGTGACCGTGGCCATGGCGCCGCCTATTCCGCAGCCTGGAGAGCAGGGACAGCCGTCATGGCGACGGCTGCGAGGATGTCGTCGATGCGTTCGGAGCAGGCCCCGCAGCCGCCGGACGCGTGGGTGTGGGTGCGCACACCCTCCACGTCGGTCAGTCCATGGACGGCGATCGCATCCTCGATGGTGCCGAGATCGACCGACTTGCAGTTACAGATCTTCTTCGCGCGGCGCGCGGCTTCGGCGGCCACCGGATCCGCCGCCAGCGCGGCGGCTTCCGCATCCATCTGCGCCATGGCCACGGCTTGCCAATTGGTGCCGGCGACTTCCCAGGGCGCCGCCTTGCGCACCTGTTCCCAGATGGGATTGTAAAGCGCCTTGTCGATCTCCTCGACCAGCTTCACCATGCCCACATAGCCCATATAGGCGTGGTGGCGCTCCTGGTTGATGTCGAGCCAGGGCATGGACGCCTTCAGCGCTATGAATTGCGAGCGACCGCCCGAGAGCATGATGTCCGCCTTCGCGTCCTTCAGCATTTTGTACATTTCGCGCGGCGTCATGTCGTCGATCATGTGGGCGTCCTGGCCCATCAATTCCTTGATGCGTTCCTTGTCTTCCTTGGTGGACTTCTTCACCGAGGTGCCCACCAGCTCAAGGCCGGCTTCCTGCAGCGCCGCCACGACCGACCATGATTTCACGCCGCCCGTGATGAGCAGAACCTTTTTGCCCCTGAAGCGGGGCTTGTAGGAGGCGATCGCGGCCCAGGCCTTGGCCTCCTCACGGGCGATCACCGCCTCGGTGCGGGTCATCAATTCCTCGGGCGCGCCGCGCTCGATCAGCAGGCGGGCGATTTCGCGCAAGGAGTCGCTGGAATCCTCAATGCCGTAGAAAGAGCCCTCGAAGAAGGGAATACCGTAGCGTTCCTCCATCTTGCGGGCAACATTGATCATGGCCTTGGAGCACACCATCATCGCCGCCTTGGCGCGATGGGAATAGGCCACTTCTTTGTAGCGCCCGTCGCCGGAGATGCTGGAGAAGATGCGGATGCCCAGCTCATCGAGCAGCGGCTTCACCTGCCACAACTCGCCGGCCAGGTTGTATTCGCCGATGATGTTGAGGTCATAAGGGGTGGTATATTCGGGTTCCTCGGTGCCGATGACATGCTCCAGCAGGGCTTCGCCCGCGAGCTTGTTGCCGAGATTCTTGGGGCCGACGAAGCCTGGGGAATTCACCGGAATGACCGGCTTGCCGAATTTCTCTTTCGCCGCCTTGCACACCGCATTGATATCGTCGCCGATCATCGCGGGCACGCAGGTCTGATAGACGAACACCGCGGGGGGGTCGTATTTCTCGATGACCTCGCGGATCGCCTTGAACAGACGCTTCTCGCCGCCGAACACGACATCGGTCTCGTTGATGTCGGTGGTGAAGCCGGTGCGCCAGATGTTGGAACCGGAGGATTTGGCCCCGCGATTGTCCCAGCTGTTACCTTCGCATGCGATCGGGCCGTGGATGAGATGAGCAACGTCAGTCAGCGGCTGGAGCGCGATCTTCGCGCCGTCGAACGCACAGCCGCCGGCGGCGCCGCCGGGTTGCAATTGCTTGGTGCAGCCCTTCTTGCGCTCGGCCTCGGACTTGTTGGCATTCTTGCCGCAGCCGGGTTCGTTGAAGACGTCCTGGATCGTGGCCGATAACGACGACATGCGCATCTCCTGTCCATGGAACGGATATGAAATGAACCAAATAATCGGGTCGTAAATACTTTCATTGGATGTGCCCCACCGCCCATTCGGGTGGTGGGGCAGGCTTGTGGAACCGCCGATCAGCGGATGATGTCGAAGCTGTAGTCGGTCTTCGAGGGGACGTTGGTGTTCTTGTCGATTTCGTCGAAGATCTTATCCAGGATCCAGACCAGCACGTTCATGCCACCCTGATAGCCCCACACCGGGTAGCGATGGTGGTGGTGGCGATCGAAGATCGGGAAGCCGATGCGGATCAGCGGCGTACCCGTGTCGCGCTCCAGATACTTGCCGTAGGTGTTGCCGATCAGGAAATCCACCGGATCCGTGAACAGCAGCGAGCGCATGTGCCAGAGATCCTTGCCGGGATAGACATGGCAGTTCTGGCCGAAGGGCGAGGAGTCAAACAGGGCCTGGACCTTTTCCGCCCATTGCTTGCTGCCGTTGGTGGCGAGCACATGGGTGGGTTCGGCGCCGAGCTCCAGCAGGAAGGCGGCGAGACCGAGGCACAAGTCCGGATCGCCGTAGATGGCGAACTTCTTGCCATGGATGTGCGCGCTGGAATCGGCGATGGCGTCCACCAGGCGACCGCGCTCGCGCGCCAGTTCCTCGGGGATTTCCTTGCCGATGATGCGGGACACCGCCATCAGGAAGGCGTCGGTGCCGGCCACCCCGATGGGATGGTTGAAGGCGACCACTTCCTGGCCGTGGGATTGAATGAAGGGCAAGGTCTTCTCGGTGCAATATTCCTGCATCGAGATGGTGGCCTTCGCGTGGAGCGCGTTGGCCGCCTCCTCCAGCGTGGTGCCGCCGTCATACATGCGGAACTCGCCGTCGGTGGGGGTGTCCCACACGTCGCTATTGTCGCCGAGGATGGTGTAGTCGGCGCCCATGATGCCGAGCAGCCGCTTGACTTCACGCAGGTTGCCGACGGTATAGCCGTCGAAGCCGCCGATGAAGTTGATCTTCTCGTTCGGCACCCGCTCCAGCACCGGCGCGGTGCGGGCCTTGCCGTCCCAGAAATGCTCGAAAATGCCCTTCATGACATTGTCGTAGCCGGTGACGTGGCTTCCGACGAAGGCCGGGGTGTGCGCGAAGGGCACATCATATTCGGCCGGCACGGAGCCTTTTTCCTTCGCCGTCTTGATGAAGGCGTTGAGGTCGTCGCCGATGACTTCCGCCATGCAGGTGGTGGACACCGCGATCATCTTCGGCTTGTACATCGCATAGGTATTCGCGAGGCCGTCGATCATGTTGTTGAGGCCGCCGAACACCGCGGCGTCTTCCGTCATGGACGAGGAGACGCAGGAGCTGGGCTCTTTGAAGTGGCGGGAGAAATGGCTGCGATAATAGGCGACGCAGCCCTGCGAACCGTGGACGAAGGGGATGGTGCCCTCGAACCCGACCGCGGCGAACACGGCGCCGAGCGGCTGGCAGGCCTTCGCGGGGTTCACGGTCAGCGCTTCGCGAGCGAAGTTCTTCTCGCGATACTCAGGGGTCTTGGCCCATTCCCGAACGCGCTCCACTTCGGCCGGATCGCGTGGGTTCTCGAACATCTTCTTCTTGTTCGCCAGCATCTGCTGGTATTCCGGGCCGCGGAACAGCTCGAGATGGTCGAGCACGTGATCGGCATTTTGAGTCATGGTGGTGTCCTCTTGAAATGTCATGTCCCGATCTGGGGTCCCGGCGCCTTCCGCGAACGGGGCGCCGGGACGCGGTTAAGCTATTCCGCTGCCATCAGGGTGGGCTTGGGCACCGCTTTCCACGGGGCCTTCGTCATCTTCCAGACGGGGGAATTGATCGCCATGTCCATGTCGCGCGCGAAGATCGCGAAACCGTCATAGCCGTGGTAGGGGCCGGAATAGTCCCAGGAGTGCATCTGGCGGAACGGCACGCCCATCTTCTGGAACACGTACTTTTCCTTAATGCCCGAGCCGACCAGATCCGGCTGGATCTTCTCGACGAACTTCTCGAACTCGTAGCCCGTCACGTCGTCATAGATCAGCGTGCCGTCCTTCACATAATGCTGGGCGGTGCGCTGGTAGTCGTCGTTGTGGCCAAATTCATAGCCGGTGCCGACCACTTCCATGCCGAGGTCTTCGTAGGCGCCGATGACGTGACGCGGGCGAAGGCCGCCGACGAACAGCATCACGGTCTTGCCTTCCAGGCGCGGACGATACTTCGCGATCACCGCATCCATCAGCGGCTGGTACTTGGCGATCACGCGCTCGGCGCCTTCCTTGATCTTGTCGTCGAAATAGCTGGCAATCTTGCGCAGCGATTCCGCGATCTTGGAGGGGCCAAAGAAGTTATACTCGCACCAAGGAATACCGTACTTTTCTTCCATGTGACGCGAGATATAGTTCATGGAGCGGTAGCAGTGCAGGACGTTGAGCTTGGCCTTGGGGGTGGCCTCAAGCTCCGCCAGCGAGCCGTCGCCGGACCATTGGGCGATCACGCGCAGGCCCATTTCCTCGAGCAGGATGCGTGAGGACCAGGCGTCGCCTCCGATGTTATAGTCGCCGATGATCGCGACGTCGTAAGCCGTCGGCTCGAAACGCGGGGTGGCGTCGGCCGGGATCTTGTCGAACACCCAGTCCCGGATCGCGTCGTTGGCGATATGGTGGCCGAGCGACTGCGACACGCCGCGGAAGCCTTCGCAACGCACGGGGACGATGGTCTTGCCTTCGTATTCCTTCGACTTGGCCTTGGAGACCGCCTCGATGTCGTCGCCGATCAAGCCGATCGGGCATTCCGACTGAACCGTGATGCCATTGTTCAGCGGGAACAGTTCCTGGATTTCGTCCATGATCTTGGCGAGCTTCTTGTCGCCGCCGAAGACGATGTCCTTTTCCTGGAAGTCGGACGTGAACTGCATCGTCACGAAGGTATCGATACCGGTCGTTCCGATATAATAATTGCGGCGCGCCGCCCAGGAATACTGGCCGCAGCCGACCGGGCCGTGGCTGATGTGGATCATGTCCTTGATCGGCCCCCAGACCACACCCTTCGAACCGGCATAGGCGCAGCCGCGGATGGTCATCACGCCGGGAACCGACTTCAGATTGGACTTCACGCCGCAATCGGACTTGCCGGATTCGTGGACATTGAGGTGCTTGGCGCGCCTCTTGGCGGTCTTCTCCGGGTAGACCTGCAGGACTTCGGTGATCAGCTCTTTGTTGCGAGCCTTGATTTCCTCAATGCTCTGTGTCTTTGCCAGGCTCATTTCGCTATCCTCGCTTAACCCCAGTTTTCGTGGCGGAAAACCAGCCCCTCACGAAAAGGGGCTGGGATTTGCTTTGAAAAGCCTCAGGCGGACATTGCAGCCAGTTCGGCGGCGGTCTTGCCGACGACGGTTTCGTCCACGGCCTTCATGATGCCGTGCTCCATGAGCATGTCTTCCAGCTCGTCCATGGTGATCGGGGTCGGGATGATGCCCTTGCCGCCGTTCGCATGGATCTTCGTGGCCAGCGAGCGATAATGGCCCGCCTGCACCGAGTCCGGAGCGTATTCGAGCACGGTCATGCGGCGCAGCTCGGCGTGCTGCACGATGTTGTCGCGCGGCACGAAGTAGATCAGATGCGTGCCGAGCTTCTTCGCCATGGCTTCCGCCAGTTCCAGCTCCTTGTCGGTCTGGCGCTCGTTGCAGACGAGCCCGCCCAACCGCACGCCGCCGGAATTGGCGTATTTGAGAATGCCCTTGGAGATGTTGTTGGCCGCGTACATGGCCATCATCTCGCCGGACATGACGATGTAGATTTCCTGGGCCTTGTTCTCGCGGATGGGCATGGCAAAACCGCCGCACACCACGTCGCCGAGCACGTCGTAGGACACATAGTCGATGTCCTCGTAGGCGCCGTTCTCTTCCAGGAAGTTGATGGAGGTGATGACGCCGCGACCGGCGCAGCCGACGCCGGGCTCGGGGCCGCCGGACTCCACGCAACGGATGTCGCGGTAGCCGACCTTCATCACTTCCTCGAGTTCCAGATCCTCGACGCTGCCGGCGGCAGCCGCGAGGCTGAGGATGGTGTCCTGCGCCTTGGCGTGCAGGATCAGACGCGTGGAATCCGCCTTGGGATCGCAGCCGACGATGAGGATCTTGTGTCCCATCTCGGCGAGCGCCGCCAGCGTATTCTGGGAGGTGGTCGACTTGCCGATGCCCCCCTTACCGTAAAATGCGATTTGTCGTAGTGACGACATGTGCTTCTCCTGCGAACTGGTTGCTTTGTCACGCCAAGGGCGTGAGCCGCTCATTTCCGAACTCGTCAGCCCTGCTTCGCGAAACGGAGGGGACGTTGCTTGTCCAGGTCATCGGCGTGAGCCAGCAACCAGTCGCCGTGCGCTGAATAGGTTTTGCAACTCCCGTGCCAAGGGTTTTGCTTTAACAAAATCCAGAGAAAACAACGGATTACGCGGCGCCGCAGCGCCATTTCAGAGTTGTTTCAAATCCGACATCCATGCAGGCCACCCGACATCCTTGGAGATGCCGCGACGAAGTCCCAGGCGGGCGCGAAACCTGATCTTTCGGATGCGCTTGCACGGGGTGGCGCCCGCAACGGGCGGCAGGCCGGATTTGGCCCCGGATGTGCGTGGCCTCCCGCAGTGTGCGAGTGGGCGGGTGCTGCCGATCGCCTTGCGCTTGCCGAGGTCGCCATACGCGTCGGACATCGGCCTGTAGCAGACGCGACACCCTGTCGGGCGCGCGACAGGGGCTCGCGGGTTCTATTGGAATTTATCCAATTAAATCAGCGAAAATCTGTGTGGCACAGGGCTTGCGTGGGCGATCTGGCGAGATGTCACGGGGACATCGTACGCGCGCTCTGGAGTCACGTAGATGGCCTACAAGATCGTCGCCTCGCAATGCACGGTATGTGGTGCATGCGAATTTGAATGCCCCAATGCGGCCATTCGCCTGAAGAACGACATGTACATTATCGACCCCAAGAAATGCACGGAATGCGAGGGCAGCTTCGAGACGCCCCAATGCGCCGCGGTTTGCCCGGTCGCAGACACCTGCGTTCCCGCCTGAGGCGATGAGATCCCACTCCGGGCGGGCGACCGCGCCGGACCCGTGCCGAACGGCGCCGCCGCCGACGGAGCCCGCGATTAAGGGCTCCCTCGGGAGCGCACGCGCCGCCTGTAACCGTGAGGGGAGTGACTGAATGGCCGCCGTACAAGAGACAGTCGAGCAGGTCCGCCGCATCGACGTCGAACAATACAAGTACGGGTTCGTCACCGACATCGAATCCGAGAAGGCGCCGAAAGGTCTTTCGGAAGATATCGTTCGCTTCATCTCCGCGAAGAAGAATGAGCCGGCCTGGATGCTGGAATGGCGCTTGGATGCCTATCGCCGATGGCTCACCATGCGTGAGCCGGACTGGGCGCGCGTCAGCTATCCGAAGATTGATTACCAGGATCTCTATTATTATTCCGCGCCAAAGAAGAAGCCGGAACTCGCTTCCCTCGATGAGGTGGATCCGGAAATTCTGAAAACCTACGAAAAGCTTGGAATCCCCTTGCGCGAGCAGGAATTGCTGGCCGGCGTCGTGCGGCCCGAGGGGGAGCGGCGCATCGCGGTGGACGCAGTATTCGACAGTGTCTCGGTGGCGACGACGTTCCAGAAAGAATTGCAGGAAGCCGGCGTGATATTCATGCCCATTTCAGAGGCATTGCGTGAATATCCCGAGCTTGTGCGTAAGTATCTCGGCAGCGTGGTGCCGACCTCGGACAATTATTTCGCGACCTTGAATTCCGCCGTCTTCTCGGATGGCTCCTTCGTCTATGTGCCGCCAGGGGTGCGCTGCCCCATGGAACTCTCCACCTATTTCCGCATCAATGAGCGCAACACGGGGCAGTTCGAGCGCACGTTGATCATCGCCGACAAGGGCGCATATGTGAGCTATCTGGAAGGCTGCACCGCGCCCCAACGGGACGAGAACCAGCTCCATGCCGCCGTGGTCGAACTTGTCGCCATGGATGACGCCGAAATCAAGTACTCGACCGTCCAGAACTGGTATCCAGGCAATGCCGAGGGCGTCGGTGGCATCTATAATTTCGTCACCAAGCGCGGCGATTGCCGGGGCGACAATTCCAAGATCTCGTGGACCCAGGTGGAGACCGGATCCGCCATCACGTGGAAATACCCAAGCTGCATCTTGCGCGGGGATAATTCCAGCGGTGAATTCTATTCGATCGCAATATCCAACGGCCATCAGCAGGTGGATTCAGGCACGAAGATGATCCACCTCGGCAAGAATACGTCGAGCCGCATCATCTCCAAGGGTATTGCGGCCGGGGTATCCCAGAACACCTATCGCGGCCAGGTCACGGCACATCGCAAGGCTGCCGGCGCGCGCAATTTCACCGCGTGCGACTCTCTGCTGATCGGCGACATGTGCGGGGCCCACACTGTGCCTTACATCGAGGCGCGCAATCCGACGGCTGTGTTCGAGCACGAGGCGACCACCTCGAAGATCTCCGAAGACGTGTTGTTCTACTGTATTCAGCGCGGCCTCTCCCAGGAAGAAGCGGTTGGATTGGTTGTGAACGGCTTCGTGAAGGATGTGCTCCAGCAGCTTCCCATGGAGTTCGCCGTGGAGGCCCAGAAACTGATCTCCATCTCGCTCGAAGGCAGCGTCGGTTAGGCGCTCGGCACGAAACCCGCACAGGATAGGAATTGGCGATGACTGCGCTTTTGGAAATTCGCGACCTTCGCGCCGAGATCGGCGGGCGGAAAATCCTCAACGGGCTCGACCTCACCGTCAATACGGGGGAGATCCACGCCATCATGGGTCCGAACGGCGCTGGCAAATCCACGCTGTCCTATGTGCTGGCCGGCAAGCCAGGGTACGAGATCACCGGCGGGCAAGTGCTGTTCAACGGCGAAGATCTGTTCGAGATGTCCCCGGATGAGCGCGCCGCCAAAGGCGTATTTCTCGCATTCCAATATCCGCTGGAAATTCCCGGCGTCGCGACGCTCACCTTCCTGCGTGCGGCACTGAACGCTCAGCGCAAGAAGCGCGGAGAAGAGGAGCTGTCCTCCCCCGACCTGCTGAAGCGCGTGCGCGAGTTGGCGAAAAAGCTCGGTATTGATCCGGAAATGCTGCGCCGGCCGCTCAATGTCGGCTTTTCCGGCGGCGAGAAGAAGCGCAACGAGACCTTGCAGATGGCGCTTCTGGAGCCGCGCCTGTGCGTCCTCGACGAGACCGATTCCGGCCTCGACATTGACGCGCTGAAAGTGGTGGCCAATGGCGTGAACCAGCTGCGCTCGGCCGAGCGGGGCATGATCGTCATCACCCATTACCAGCGGCTGCTGGACTATATCGTGCCCGATGTCGTGCATGTCCTCGCCGCGGGCCGCATCGTCGAGACGGGGGGCAAGGAGCTCGCCCTGCAGCTCGAAGCGACCGGCTATGCGCAATATCAGAACGAGGCGGCGTGACGGTCATGAACGCAGGGATCGCCGCCATCAAGACTGAGGCCGAGACCGGCCTTGCCGACACCTATGCGGCCGCGCGGCAGGACCTGCCGGGCGGACCTGCCGTGGCCGCAGCGCGCGCCGCGGCCTTCAATGTGTTCACGCTCGGCGGGTTGCCACACCGCCGCCTGGAGGCGTGGAAATATACCGACCTGCGCCGGTTGATGAAGGATGCCAAGCCGCTCGCGGGCACGCCCGATGCCGCTGCCCTGGCCGCCGCAAAGGTGGCCGGGCAATGGCTTTGCGACCTCGGCGCGCGACGCCTTGTGGTGGTGAACGGCACGTTCGCGCCCGCCCTGTCCGATCTCGCTGATCTTGAGGAGGGCGTGACGATCCGTGCCCTGGCGCCGGCGCTGGCGGGGGATGAGCCGCTTCTGGCGGCCGATCTCGGTCCGCTGCTTCCCCATAATGAGCCGGCGCTTGCGTTGAACACAGCGTTCGCCGGGGACGGCGTTATCATCGAGATTGCCGCAGGGGTGCAGGTAAAGCGTCCGATCCATCTGCTGTTCGTGACCGCTGGCGATGTGCCATCTGCGATCTTCACCCGATCGGCGGCGGTGATCGGGGCCGGTGCCAGCGTGTGCCTGATCGAGAGCCATGAAGGACCGGAAGGGCTGGACTATCAGGTCAATGCCGCGCTCCAGCTCCAGCTCGGCGACGACGCACGCCTCGATCATGTCAAGACCGTGGGTGAAGGCGGCGCAGCGCTTCATGTCGGCACCTTGCTCGCCGATATCGGGGCGCGGGCGCGGTTCAACGCATTCGGCTTCATCGTCGGCGGCTCGGTGGTGCGCAACCAGATGTTCGTGCGCCTTTCGGGAGCGGATACGGTGGCGGAGGTCTCGGGGGTGAGCCTGCTTGCTGGCCGGCAACATGCCGACACGACCCTCTCCATCGAGCACGCCGCACCCGGCAGCCAGAGCCGGGAGACCTTCAAGGCGGTGGTGGACGATGCGGCGCACGCGGTGTTCCAAGGCAAGATCGCGGTGCGGCAGCAGGCCCAGAAGACCGATGCGCGCATGATGTCACGCGCGCTTCTGCTTTCGGAGGAGGCGGAAGTCTTCAGCAAGCCGGAGCTTGAGATTTTCGCTGACGACGTCCAGTGCGGCCACGGGGCCACCACCGGCACGCTCGACGATCAGCTGAAATTCTACCTGATGGCCCGCGGCATCCCCGCCAAGGAGGCCGAGGCGCTGCTCATTCAAGCCTTCGTCGGCGAAGTCATTGACACCGTCGCGGATGAAAGCCTGCGCGATGCGTTGAGCGCCGCGACGCTCGCGTGGCTCGGCGAGCGGGGTTGAAGTGATGCATCCGGCCGTCAGCAATGGAAGCTATGATGTGAACCGCATCCGCGAGGATTTCCCCATCCTCGACATGCAGGTTTACGGCAAGCCACTGGTATATCTCGACAACGGCGCATCGGCCCAGAAGCCGAAGGCGGTTCTGGAGCGGATGAACCAAGCCTATACATCGGAGTACAGCAATGTGCACCGGGGTCTGCATTATCTCGCCAATGCGGCGACCGATGGATATGAGGGCGCGCGCGAGCGGGTTGCGGCGTTCCTGAACGCCGAGCGCACGGAAGAGATCATCTTCACCCGGGGCGCGACGGAAGCCGTAAATCTCGTAGCCCAGACCTATGGGCGCGCCAACATCGGCCCCGGCGACGAGATTGTGCTCTCGATCATGGAGCATCACGCCAATATCGTGCCCTGGCATTTCCTGCGCGAGCGGCAGGGCGCGGTGATCAAATGGGCGCCGGTGGATGACGAGGGAAATTTCCTCCTGGATGAGTTCGAGAAGCTTCTGAGCGATCGCACCAAAATCGTCGCGATCACGCAGATGTCGAACGTGCTCGGCACCGTGGTCCCAGTGAAGGAAGTGGTGCGCATCGCCCATGCGCGCGGCATTCCAGTTCTGGTGGATGGCGCACAGGCGAGCGTCCACATGGACGTGGATGTCCGCGACCTGGATTGCGATTTCTATGTCATCACCGGCCATAAGCTTTATGGGCCGACAGGGATTGGTGCGCTCTATGGCAAGCATGCGCTTCTCTCGCAGATGCCGCCCTTCAATGGCGGCGGCGAGATGATCCGCGAGGTTTCCCGCGACGCGGTCACGTACGGCGCGCCTCCGCATCGCTTCGAGGCGGGGACGCCGGCAATCGTCCAGGCAATCGGCCTTGGCGCCGCGCTGGATTATATCCGCTCCATCGGCAAGGATCGGATCCACGCTCACGAGACGTCTCTGGTGGCGTATGCTCACGAAAAACTAAGTGAAATCAATTCTTTGCGAATTATCGGCAATGCGGTGGGAAAGGGCGCCATCGTGTCCTTCGCCATGGAGAATGCCCATGCCCACGATGTGGCGACGGTGATCGACCGGGCGGGCATTGCAGTGCGCGCCGGCACCCATTGCGCGATGCCGCTGCTCGAGCGCTTTGGCGTCTCGGCCACCTGCCGTGCATCGTTCGGGCTGTACAATACCCACCAAGAGGTGGAAGAACTCGCCCGGGCGTTGACCAAGGCGGGCGAATTCTTCGCGTGATTTCAGCCTAGCCCGCGAGGCGCCTGGCGACAGGCGCTGGAAGGATGGAAAAAGGCCAGCAATGCGCTGGCCTTTTCTCGTTCAGGTTCGGTGAAGACGTAGCGCCCCAGCCAGCGCGCGCCGCCGCAGAAAGCCTGCCCCGCGTCGTGCCCCGCCTGGGGGCGCAGCGGTGCGACACGGGGCTGCGGACCTACCGGCCGGAGCCGTCCCGCCCGGTATCCTCGATGAGGCGCCGCAAGGCCAGTTCGCGTATTTCGCTCACCGGGTCATCGACAAGTGCCGCGAGATGGGAGCGGCCGATGCGCTCGGCCACTGCAAATCGCACACGCAGGTCGGTGTCTTTCATCAGCACGGTGAGGCGTTCGGGCGACAGCCGCTCGGCCACCACCAGGCGTACCAGCGGATCCGGATCGCCGGCCATGGTCACGAGATGGGGCAGGGCGATGCGGCGGGCGATTTCGCGGCGCACTTCCGGCTCGCTGTCGTAGAGCGCCATCACAAGCGACGCCGGCGGCACCCTGCGGGCAGCGGTGAGGCGGACCGCATAATTCTCGTCCGCAAGCATAGCAATCAGATCGTTGCCCTCCAGGCGCTGCGTGACCGCCATGCGGACGCGTGCGTCAGCATCCTTGCGCATGTCCCGGATCCGGGACAGGGGAAGGCGATAGGCCACCATGATCCGCACGTCGGGTTCGGGATCCTCGCGCAGCGGGGCGAGCAGGAACAGGCTGGCATGTTTCGCCGCGAGCGTGCGCACCTCGAAATAGGGATGGTCGAGATAGCGGGCGGCAAGATGGGGGTTTCGCGCAAAAAACCGATCTATTCGCTTGCCGCGGCGGTCGGCGACGCAGATCTTGCCGAGGTCGCATCGCCCCTCCGCATGAATGTCTTCATGCGGACAATCCTGGCAGCGCACGGGACGGCCCTGCCAGTCCATGGCCTCGAACGGTTCGACGGGGTGGGCTGGCGCTTCCCCGATCATGGCGCGCCAGCCCTGGCGGCCCCGCAGCCGCGTTGCGCGCCGGGCCACTGGAAGCGCTGGCCGGATGCCGGCGGTGCGATGGAGGCGCCGGGATGCATCAGAACCGCTTGATGTCGATGCCGTGCTTGCGCAGGGCATAGCCGATCTGGCGCGGTGTCAGATTGAGGATGCGGGCGGCTTTCGCCTGCACCCAGCCGGAGCGTTCCATGGCCTGGAGCAACTGCTCCTTTTCGCTCTGGCGCGGCGGCACCGCCGGGCAAGCCTCCGTGCCGGGACAGGTCGCGGGCGGCGCCGCCTCTGCGGCGGGCGTAGCGCTGGCTGGCGGCGCCGGCTGCAATTGGGTCAGCGTCTGCACCGGGGCGATGGGCAGCGGCTTGGGCGCACTGCCCTTCCACAGCATGGCGGAGAGGCATTGCCCGGTGTCGCAGGCGAAGTCGTGGGGCGTGATCACATCATCATGGGCGAGGGTTGCGGTACGCCGGACGCAATTTTCCAATTCGCGCACGTTTCCGGGAAAATAGCAGCGTCGCAGAACCTCAAGGGCCGGCGGAGACAGGCTCAGGCCCTGCTTGTTTTCCTTATTGAAGCGATCGAGGAAATTCTTGGCCAGCTTGGGGATGTCGCCCGGCCGCTCGCGCAGCGGCGGCAGGATCAGCGGCACCACGTGGATGCGGTAATAGAGATCCGCCCGGAATTCGCCCTTGGAGACGGCCTCCTCCAGATTCTTGTTGGTGGCGCAGACCAGCCGCACATCCACCTTCAAGGTCTTGTTGCCGCCGACCCGCTCGAATTCCCCTTCCTGGAGCACGCGCAGAAGCTTGGCCTGGAACGCGGGGGAAATCTCGCCGATCTCGTCGAGGAACAGCGTGCCGCCGTGGGCCATTTCGAAGCGGCCCTGGCGCATGTTCAACGCGCCGGTGAAGGCACCCTTCTCATGCCCGAAAAGTTCGGATTCCAGCACGGTCTCCGGCAGGGCCGCGCAGTTTACCTTCACGAACGGCTTCGCCTTGCGGGGCGAAAGCTCATGGATCGCACGGGCGAACAATTCCTTGCCGGTTCCGCTTTCGCCGCGCAGCAGCACGGTGGAATTGGAGCGCGCCACCACCTGGGCAGTCGCGATCAGGCGCTTCACCAGCGGACTATCGCCGACGATGCCCATCGGACCCGCGTCGGCGACGCTGGTGTCGGAAAGCTCGTCCGGCTGGGTCTTTTCTTCCTTCAGCGCTTTTTCCAGGCGATGGGTCTGGGCGATGAGGCGGTCACGGTCGCCGGCCACCAGAGTGTGCAGGCGCACCGCTTGCCCGACGAGATTGGCCACCATGGTGAGAAAACGCACATCCTCGTCGAAGCGGAAGCGCGCGGAGCCGTCCCATACCCGGTCGATGGAGAGCGTGCCCATCACCTGCGTATCGGCCTTGATGGGAACGCCGATGAAGGAAACGGTTGTATTGTCTGACGGTGCGAAGAGATCCTCGTGCCCCACGAACATGGGATCGGCGGAGACATCCTGCACCACCAGCGGCGTCTGGGTCGCGACGATCTGGTCGATGGCCTTCTGGGGCACACGCGCACGGATCTGGCCCGCGATCTGCGGCATCCAGCCGGTGGTCGCGACCATGTCCGGCTCGCCGGCGGAATCAAGAATGACGATCATGCCGTGCCGCATCTGCAGCATCGAGGACAGCACGTTCACCACATTGGCGAGCGTGACTTCCATCCGGCGCGGCGCGGTAAGGATCTTCGAAATTTCGTAGATGCCGATCAACGCGACTTCCGGCGACGTGCCCCGGGTCGGATGCGCGTGCGGCACCCCGGGCGCAATGCCGGAGCTTGGGTTCGACATGGCTAGCAAGGCTTCCCCGTTAGCGTTGCTGGACGCTCGAGGCACACGAATCTGAAAGACGTCGGACATGGACGTACTCCCCGCCGCAAGCGGCTCGCGAGAGGTTCGCCCTCCTGTCGGTGCTTCCCTGCGCCACCATCTTTTCGATGTGGCTGCAATTTTTTATAGAACTTTCAGGAAACACCCGGGGGTGATCGCAAGCTTTGATCCAGATCAAAAAAGTGTGCTCATTGACACAGCGACACGAAAGTCATTCCGCCGCCGCAGGCAGGTGCGCCGCTGCGGCTTCCTGGGCCACGGCCGCCGAAGCGACAATGGCGGCGATCCGCACCGCGGTCTGGATCTGCGCCTCGCTGATTCCCGCGTCGCGCAGAACTTTTTCGTGGGAATCGATGCACCGCCCGCACCCGTTCATGGCCGAAACGGCGAGCGACCAGAGCTCGAAATCCGCCTTGTCCACGCCGGGGCTGCCAATCACGCTCATGCGCAGCTTTGCCGGCAGGGTTTCATAGGCCTTGTTCGAAGCCAGATGCGTAAAGCGATAATAAACGTTGTTCATCGCCATAATGGAGGCGGCAGCCTTGGCGGCATCCATCGCGGCGGGAGAGAGGTGGGGCGCAGCTTCCGCCTCCAGCGCCTGGGCCACCGTCGCGTTGCGCGTGGTCAGGCCGCAAGCCACCAGCAGCCCGTAGAGCTGCTGGGACGAGATGGACTCCTCGCGCGTGAGCGAGGACAGGTTGAGCTTCACGTCCTTCGCGAAGTCGGGAAGCTGGGCTTTGAGCGCCTCGATGCTCATGGGGTCACGCAACCTTCAGCACGTCGCCGCCGACTTCGCGATTGCAGGGGCACAATTCGTCGGTCTGGAGCGCGTCCAGCACCCGCAGCGTATCCTTGGGATTGCGACCCACGTTGAGGTTGGTGGCATAGACGTGCTGGATCACGTTGTCCGGATCCACGACGAAAGTGTAGCGATAGGCCACCCCGTCGGGCGAACGCACGCCAAGCCCGTCCACAAGCGAGCCGTTGGTGTCGGCAAACGACCAGATGGGCAGGCGGTTCAGATCCTTGTGATCGCGCCGCCAGGCAAGCTTCACGAACTCATTGTCCGTCGAGCCGCCGAGCACGACCGCGTCCCGGTCCGCGAATTCTCCGGAAAGGCGGGCGAATTCAGCAATTTCGGTCGGGCAGACGAAGGTGAAATCCTTCGGATAGAAGAAAATGATCTTCCATTTGCCGGGAAAGCTCGCCTCGGTCAGAGGCTCGAAAGCGGGCTGGCCGTTCTCTTCATGGAAGTTGAACCCAGGCTTCACGCCGGTGACAGTGAAGGCGGGAAGGGTGCTGCCGATACCGAGCATGTCAGTCTCCAAAGTCGCCCAAGGGGCGCGTGCTGTGACGTATGGAGAGATTCTAGCAAGCCATGTGCCATCGGTGTTGCAGTGCGAAATGCTTCTGATTCCAATGAGCCGGTTTGCGACAGCCATGGCCTGTCCGGTTTGCGACACGACATTGCCTCGACGCGATGTCGGCCTATGTCGCAAAACCCACCGCTGACCCGGATGGCCCCGGCCGGCCGCTGCGAGCCCTTGCAAATGCAGCGGATCGGCCAGCGCACCGCGCGGACGCAGACGCGACCCATATTTCGGCGTGCCGCGAGGGCGACTTGGCACGAATGTCGCTACACGCGGTGCGACACGTTCTCGTGGGGCAATATTGAGATGCGCAGCGAAACCGAATTCACCCCGTCCGGGCGTGCGCCAGTGGCCGTGGTGCTCGGCACCAATGATGTGGCCTCGGCGGTGGCGCACCGGATGTTTCATGCTGGGTACGGGGTCGTGCTGTCGCGCGATCCTTCCCTGCCGGTCCTGCGCCGAAGCATGGCTTTTGACGATGCGTTGGTGACCGGCTTTTCGGAGCTGGAAGGCCTGCCCGCCCGGCCCGCGGATACTCTGGTGGAAGTGCTGCGCGGTTTCACCGAGCGCCACGCGGTCATGGTGACGTCTTTGGAGATGGGCGAGTTGCTGTGCCTCGGCCTCATCGACGTGTTGGTGGATGCGCGCATGCGCATGCGGAATTTGAAGGTGGATATTCGCCCCTTCGCCCGGGTCAGTGTCGGGCTCGGACCCGGCTTTACCGCCGGGCGCCACGTGGATGTGGCGGTGGAGACGGCCCCCGAAGCCATCGGTATTCTGCGCGATGGATCCACGCTGGCGCCCCATGGTCGCTCTACGCCATTGGCTGGGGCCGGCCGGGAGCGTTTCGCCCGGGCGCCCGCATCGGGCCTCTGGATGACACGCGCGGCGATCGGTGATCGCGTGCGCCGCGACGAGGTGATCGGCACCTGCGACAGAACTCCGATCGTGGCTCCGCTTGCCGGGCATCTGCGTGGCCTCGTGCGCAGTGGCATTGCGGTGCCGGCCGATCTCAAGCTCGCGGAAGTTGACCCGCGTCTTGAGGGAGAGCCAAGCTGGCTGGGAATTGCCGAGCGCCCGCGCCGGATCGCGGAAGCGACCCTGGATGCGATCCGCACGGTTGAAAACATGGCCACCGGCGCCGTCGGCGGCATCGCTCATTGACCTTTTCCGCCGCTCTCCCGCGGGCGGGCGGCCCCGGGAGGATTTCGACATGGATCTCGGCTGGTTGCCGGAGCGGCTTGACGCGCTCTTGGCGGAAGACGTCCCCCATGGGGATCTGACAACGCATCTCCTCGGCATCGGCGGCGCCGTTGCGCGCATGCAGTTTCAGATGCGGGCGGCGGCTGTCGCCTGTGGTGTCGAGACGGCGGCCGCGCTGATCGTGCGTGCCGGCGCGCAGGCCGAGGTCCTGGCGCCCTCCGGTTCGCGTGTGGAGGCGGGCGCGGTGCTGCTGCGGGCGCAGGGAAGCGCCGGCGCAATCCATCGTGCCTGGAAGGTTTCCCAAACCCTCGTGGAATATTTGTCGGGCATCGCCACCGCCACCGCCGCCATTGTCGATGCGGCACGCGCGGTCGCGCCCGGCATCTCCGTCGTCACGACCCGGAAAACCCTTCCGGGAGCCAAGGCGCCGATGATCGTCGCGATCCGCGCCGGAGGAGCCGAGCCCCATCGGCTCGGCCTGTCGGAAACGCTGCTGGTGTTTCCCGAGCACCGGGTGTTCCTCGGCGATCCCGCATCCACGATCGCGCGCCTGCGGCAGGCCGCACCGGAAAAGAAGGTTGTGGTCGAGGTCGCGTCGCTGGATGAAGCCGCAGCCATGGCGTCGATCGCCGATGTTCTCCAGTGTGAGAAGATGACGCCGCAGGACATCGCGTCCGTGGTGCAGATGGTGGCGGCTTCCGGCGTGCGGACGCTGGTGGCGGCCGCGGGTGGTGTGAATGCCACGAACGCTGCCGCTTATGCCCGGGCGGGCGCGCATATTCTGGTGACGTCCGCTCCCTATTGGGCTGCACCCGCTGATGTGAAGGTCACGCTTGGGCCCGCCTGAGGCCGGATGGGCCGGCGGCGCGTTTTTTCCTCAAAGCGATCGACGGTAGCTGTGTGGGAGAGGCGCGACAGGTTCTGTCGCGAACCTGCCGAACGCGTCGTCCCTCCGACGGAGGACGAGTGCACGGCTTCCCGAAAATGCCGAAGAAGAGTGCAAATTCAGGTGCTTAATTCAGTGGCACATCGCTTGCTTTAAGTTTTGGTTACAGTCTCAATCCAGTGGATAGCCGAGACACACCATGCTCGCTAAGACCTCTAAATCCGACAACATCCCCCAAGGCCGGCCCGGCTCCACAAACGCCCCCGGCTCGCATGAAAACGGGCGCTTCCGCGACGTTTTCCTCAACGACACCACCCTGAGGGATGGCGAGCAGGCGCCCGGCGTCGCATTCACCCGACGCGAGAAAATCGAGATTGCCGAGGCGCTCGCCGCCGCCGGTGTGCCGGAGATCGAAGCCGGCACGCCGGCGATGGGCGACGAGGAAATCGAGACCCTGCGGTCCATCGTGTCGCTGAAGCTGCCGACCCGGGTCATGGCCTGGTGCCGCATGAGCGAAGATGACCTTATGGCGGCGGTGGCTTCCGGGGTTGGCATCGTCAATCTTTCCGTGCCCACCTCGGATCGGCAATTGGCGGGCAAGCTGGGCAAGGACCGCGCCTGGGCGCTGGAGACGGTGACCCGCATCGTTTCGCTGGCGCGCACGCTGGGCTTCGAGGTCGCCGTGGGCGGCGAAGATGCCTCGCGCGCGGACCCCGATTTCCTCTGCCGCCTTGCGGAAACGGCCCGCGCGGCTGGTGCGTTCCGCCTGCGCCTCGCCGACACGCTCGGTGTGCTCGATCCCTTCTCCACCTATGCCCTGGTGCGCCGGGTGGCGGCGGCGAGCGACCTGGAGCTGGAATTTCATGCCCATGACGATCTCGGCCTCGCTACCGCCAACACGCTTGCGGCGGTGATGGGCGGCGCCCGCCATGCGAGCGTCACCGTTGCCGGGCTTGGCGAGCGCGCCGGTAATGCGGCGTTGGAAGAAGTCGCCATCGCATTGCGCCAGACGGCCCGCGCCGAGACCGGCATCACGCCCGCGGCCCTCGGCCCGCTGGCGGAACAGGTCTCGCTCGCGGCGCGCCGCCCGGTCCCGCGCGGCAAAGCGATCGTCGGCGCTGATGTCTTCACCCATGAATCCGGCATCCATGTCTCCGGCCTGCTGAAGGATCGCGCCACCTATGAAGCGCTGAACCCGGAATTGTTCGGGCGCGGCCATCGGGTGGTGCTGGGCAAGCATTCCGGTCTCGCGGCGGTGGAGAAGGCGCTGGCGGACGAAGGCATCACCGTGGACGTGGTGCGCGGCAGGGCGATCCTGGAACGGGTCCGGGCCTTCGCGGTGCGCACCAAGGCCACCGTGCCTTCGGAGATGCTGCTGCGTTTCTATGAGGACACATTCACCGAGGCGGCCCTGCGGCTGCGCCGGTCCACCGTCGGGAGCGCGACATGATCATGGGAACGAGCCGTCAGGAAGCCCCCGCCGCCGTCAACCGATCCGTGCCCGTGGTGCCGCGCGCGCCCGGCCTGTGGCGCCAGATCCGCGATGACATCGCCTGCGTGAAATCGCGCGATCCGGCGGCGCGCGCCACCCTCGAGATCGTGCTCACCTATCCCGGCGTGCATGCCGTGATCTGGCATCGGTGCGCGCACCGGCTCTGGCAGGGCAAGGCGAAGTTCCTGGCGCGCTTCCTCTCCTGGTTTGGCCGTCTGGTCACCAATGTCGATATTCATCCCGGCGCGCGGATCGGCGCCCGGTTCTTCATCGACCACGGCGCGGGTGTGGTGATCGGCGAGACGGCGGAAGTGGGAAATGACGTCACGCTGTATCACGGCGTCACGCTCGGAGGCACATCCTGGACCGTCGGCAAGCGTCACCCGACGTTGATGGACGGCGTCCTGGTGGGGGCCGGCGCCAAGATCCTGGGCCCGATCACGGTCGGGGTGGGAGCACGCGTCGGAGCAAATTCGGTGGTGGTGGAAGACGTGCCGCCGGGCATGACCGTGGTGGGCATTCCCGGGCGGATCGTGAAGCCCCTGTCCGAGCGCCGGCGATTGGGCGACGGGCGGATCGACCTCGAGCATCACCTGATGCCGGATCCGGTGGGAGAGGCGGTCGCCGCGCTGCTCGACCGGATCGAATTCCTGGAAATGCGGCTGAAGCACCACCAGGAGCAGGGGCATGTGGCAGGCGGGCGTGCCATGGCTGTGCCGGACGGGTGCGCCATGCCGATCGTGGCGCCGGGCACCGCAGCGCTCGAGACGCGCGCGCACGACACCCCCGTTCAGTAGTGCGGCGGCGTCGCCCTAAGGCTTGAGGGCCGCCAGCGCGGGGTCGCGCTCCATGATCAGATTCTGTTCCAGGCGCGGCGCGATGCGCCGGGCTTCCGCCACCAGCGCCGCGGTAATGGGCGTGGTCGGCTCGCGATGCGGCACCACGAGCCCGATGGAATGGGTGATGTCCGGCTCCACGATGGGGATCGAGCGGACAATCGAGGTCAGCCCGAGAGAATCCGCCAGCATTGCCGGCATGACGCTCGCCCAATGGCCGGTGCGGACATGGGTGAACAGCACGATCATGGAATTGGATTCCAGCGACGGCTTGGGCGGGCTGCCGCTAACGCTCAGCATGCCGTCGATGATGCGGCGGTTCTGCATGTCCGGCGTCAGCAGGCACAGCGGCAGGCCTGCGATCTCGGCCCAGGTCACCGCTTCGCGGTCACCATATTTGGCGTTCGGCGAGGTCACGAGGCGATAGCGCTCGCGGTAGAGCGGCACTGTGTTCACGCGGCCGAGCGGTTCGTTGTCCAGATAGGTCAGTCCCGCGTCGATCTCCAGATTTTCGAGATGGTTCAGGATCTCGATCGAGGTGCGCGAGATGATCGTGAAGCGCACATCGGGATGGCGCGCGCGGAACGGCGTGGTCAGCGCCGCCACCATCGGCAGGGCCGTGGGAATGGCGGCGATGCGCAGCGGGCCGGAGAGGCCGCGCTTCAGCGCGTCGATGTCCTGCCGCATGGCGCGCGAATCGGCCACGATGCGACGCGCCCATTCCAGGGTGCGCTCCCCCTCGGGCGTGAAGCCCATGAAGCGCGAGCCGCGCTGCACCAGGAGCACGCCGAGCGTGTCTTCCAATTGCTTGATGCCCGCCGACAGCGTCGGTTGGGTCACGCCGCAGGCTTCGCCGGCGCGGCCGAAATGGCGCTCGCGCGCCAGGGCGATCAGATATTCGAGTTTGTCGATCATGTCGCCGTTTCAACGCATAAGCTGACCTAAGGTCCCGTTCCTTCGCCCGGAATGGCGCGCGCCGCAAGCCACAAGAGCGTTGCGGCGAAGAAAGCTGGCGGATCGCCGCTCCACCCCCAGCGCTTGATCTGACGAGAGTGATGGAACTGTGTGGTTAATAAGGCGTTCCCATGGCAGCCCTCCGAGATCAGAGCGGAGGAAGGCGAGGCACCGACGGAGTTTTGCCATGTCCATGATCGCACGCGCGCTGGTCATCGTCTCGATGATGGTGACCCTGGTTTCCGCTTCCGCTTTCGTTGTCTTGCCTGAGTTGGACGCGCCCGCGCCCAAGCAGCGCTATTTCGGGCCAAGCGCCTTTGCTTCGCTCGAAGTCCCCGCTCCAGCACCCACGTCTATCGGTTGACCGGCTGCCGGCCCGAGAACGGAGGGGATGGAATGCGCACCGCGTTGAAGCTTCAGGCGGCCGCCGTCCTGCTGGTTGCAGTCGGCGCGGGGCCCGCGTCGGCGCAGAGCCCCGGCGATTTTTTCGCCGCCCTGTTCGGCGGGATCGTTCGCGCCGTACCAATTGCTCCGCCCACGATCACGGTCACACCTGGCGCAGAACCACGCCGCAGCACGGGCGGCAGCGGTGTCGCCTTCTGTGTGCGGACGTGTGACGGGCGCTATTTCCCCATGTCCGGCGTCACTTCCGGGCAGGAGGAGGGTCGCTGCGCCGCCCTTTGCCCGGCGGCAAGCACTGCCGTGTTTCGTGGCGGCAGCATCGAGCATGCGACGGACCGCGCGGGCACGTCCTATACCGATATGCCCAATGCCTTTTTGTACCGAACCAAGCTGACGGATGCCTGCACCTGCACCGGCAATGGTCCCCTCGGACTTGCCGCCGTCCCGATCGAGGAGGACACCTCCTTGCAGAAGGGTGACATCGTCATGCAGGCGGATGGGCCACGCATCTTTGCGGGCGCAAAGGGGGGCGTGCCTTATTCGCCCGCCGCGTTCGTGACGCCGGAGCGCTACCCGAGGATCACCAGCGACCTCAGGCGTCGCATCCAGGATCTGGTGGTCTCGCGCGAAGCAACGGGAAATATCATCCGCTGACTCCAAGTGCGCCCGGGGCCTAAAGCTGGCCCTCGGGATCAGCTGGCGCGCTTGCGTCTGCCGGTGCCAGCTTTCTCAACGCTGCCGGCGGGCTGCGCCTCGGCCGGGAGCGCGGGGGCGATGGTCGGTCCTCCGGCGAGGCCACTGGCTGCAGATGACGCCGACAGTGTCACCACCTGCTCGGCCAGGCCCGCAAGCGTCTTGCGCAGAAGATCGAGGTCTTCCTCGCGTTCCAGATGCGCGTCCCGCTCGGCGCGCGCCTTGGCGAGGGCGGCTTCCATCATGGAATGGTCGGCGCGCAGCATGTCGAGCGCCTGCGACAAGCGCGTCTGCTGGGCTTGAGCGGACGCGAACTCGTTCGCACGCTGCTGGGAGAGGGCTTGGAGAACGCCGCGGCTGGCATCCAGGTCTGCGGTGCTGGCGGCGAGGCGGGTTGTCAGGCTTTCGATTTCCGCCGACTGGGTCGCCAAAGTGACGGCCCGTTCTGCGGCGAGGGATTCGCTGGCGGCGAGACGGCGGCCTGTATCGGCCAGCGCCGCTTCCAGGCGCAAGCGCTCGGCTTCGGTGCTGGCAGCCGCTGCGGAGGCAGCGGCGCGTTCGGTCGCGAGGATATCGCTGGTTTCGGCCAAGGTGGCGCGGACGGCGGCGAGGTCTGTCGAGAGCTGGGTGCGTTCCGCCTGAAGCGCGGAAATGTCTGCGACACGCGCAGCGAGCTCCGTCTCCCGTGCGGCGAGGCGCGTGGCCAGATCCTCGGCGCGGGCGGTGGTCGTCGCAAGCGTGCTTCGGGTCTGTGACAGGTCCGCTTCGGTCTGCTCCAGCGTCGCGGAGGTTTGCGCGAGCTGCGTGTTGCGCTCGATCAGCGCCGTCTGCTCGGCATTGAAGCGCGCGTCCAGTTCACCGTGGGCGAGGGTCAGGGCTTCATGCGCCGCGGTCTTGGCGCTCAGCGCCTTCTCCAGCTCGACCAACTGAAGCCGTTGCTGCTCGATGGTGCGGGCATGGGTCACCACGCTTTCGCGCACCGCGTCGAGCTGGAGTTCCAGGCGCCGCTGGTTGAGCGCGAAGCCGGCGCGCTGCTGGTCCTTCTCCGCCTGAATCTCGAACATGGATATGGGCACAGCCGCTTCGATGCGGCGCGTGGTGAGGCGCACCGCCCGATGCCAAACGGCAGGCAGCACCATTAGAGCCACGAGGGTCGCCCCGAGGACGCCCAGCGCGAAATACATGATCTGCTCGATCACGCGGAACCTACGCTTTCAACTGCAACGTCCCGATACATACGACGCCGCAGCGTTTCGTGCCAGCGGGGGAGGGGCCTGCGCGATCAGAACGGATTCCAGGTGGCCTGTGGTGTGAATTTCAAATAGCCCACGTTCGCGCCGAGCCGCACGCCGACGCCGGAGCGGATGGGAACCACGACGATATTATCCGCGGTCAATGCGGTCATTCCAAAGCCCGCCACGAAATAGGCGGAGCCGGAAATCCCGCCGAAGCGGCGGAACACATCGTCCACGGTGCGCAGGTTATAGACCAGCACCATGGTGCGGGCGCCGTCGCCGCCGAAATCCCAGCCGATCGAGGGACCCTGCCAGAACACCTTGAGGTCGCCCGCGTTGCGGGTATAGAGCGTGCCCTCGCCATAGCGCAGGCCGCCGACGAACGCGCCGCCGCCTTCCTGGCCGAGGATATAGCCATTGGGCTGGCCCCACTGGCCGACCGCCTTCTCGATGGAGAGCGCGAGCCCGCGCGACACGCTGCCGAAGAAGGAGTGCCCCTTGCTCACCAATTCGTTCGTGGAATAGGGCGCCGGCTGGGAATTGGGCTGGGCGTACCGGTTCTGCGCGGCATATTGCGGCTGGGGCGCGCCGGCCGGCTGGCCCTGGACATATTGCGGGGCCGGCTGCGGCTGCTGCGCATATTGGGCCGAGGCGCCGGTCGCGAAGCCCGCGCACAGCGCGGACGCGGCGGCGAGGCGGAAAAGGGCGGATCGCAGTGCGGTCATGAAGGTCTCGCGCTGGGCTTTCAAGGATCGCCGCGAATCGGCAGCGTAGGTTCGCCGATGACTGTGACGCAGAAAAGGCGCGAGGCAAGGCGTTCGGACCTTTCTGCCTGCCGGTTTCTGCGTCATGGCATGTGCGCCGCGCCCTGGAATTGCAGGATTCTCCTCTCGACCTAGTCCAAAGCCGGCTTGTGGCCGGCCGAGGTGCGGGGTATCAGACCGCACTCGCTCCCGCGGGCATTGCCGGCTTCGCCTTCGCGGTGGGATCGGCCGGTCTCGCCGTCTACGGATCCGCCATGTCCCTTTCCGACGCCCCCGTGAAGCTTGCGGTCTCCCCTCTCGATCTTGCAGCACTGTTGTGTTCGCGGGTGTGCCACGACGTGATCAGCCCGGTGGGCGCGATCGTCAACGGCCTCGAAGTGCTTGAGGACGAGGACGCGCCCGACATGCGCGAGGTCGCGCTCGACCTGATCGCGAAGAGCGCGCGACAGGCTTCCGCGCGTCTGCAATTCACCCGGCTCGCCTTTGGCGCGGCGGGCTCGGCCGGCGCCACCATCGACCTCAGCGACGCCGACCAGGTGGTGCGCGGCATGATGGAGGATTCCCGCACCAAGATCGAATGGACCCTGCCGCGCGAGTTCCAGCCCAAGAACCGGGTGAAGCTGCTGCTCAATCTTGTATTGCTGGCCGGCACGACCATTCCGCGCGGCGGCCTGATCAAGGTGGATGCGGCGCCGGGCGGGGTGGAGAAGGGGTTCGTCATCACCACCAACGGCGTCAGCGCGCGCATCCCGCAGACGGTGCCGGCGCTGATCGCCGGCGGCATTCCCGACGGCGGGCTCGATGCCCACGCGATTCAACCCTATTACGCCGGTCTTCTGGCCCGCGATTGCGGCATTTCCGTCGATTTCGCTCTCGATGGCGAGACCGTGACGCTCAGCGCCCTGGCCGGCTGACCAGCCTGCAGGGGTCCCGCTGACGGGGTGCCGCCTACCGCCCTGCGGCGGAGCCGGCGCGGCGGTCGCCCTTGTTTTTCCGCTCCCGGGTCCCAATCTCTCCTCGCGCCGGTGGGGGCGCATGTCTGCCGGCGAAGTTGAGATGCCGCGGGCGCAGCGATGACGTCCGCACCAACGGAGCGCACAGTCCATGCCCCCTCTTGCCATGCCCCCGCATTCCATGCCCCCTCTTTCCATTCTCGACCTTGCTCCCGTGCCCGATGGCGGCACGCCGGCCGATGCGCTGGCTCGCTCGCTCGATCTGGCCCGTCACGCGGAGGCATGGGGCTACACCCGCTTCTGGCTCGCCGAACACCACAATATGATCGGCATCGCCAGTGCGGCGACCTCGGTGGTGATCGCTCACGTGGCCGGCGGCACCAAGACCATCCGGGTGGGGGCAGGGGGCATCATGCTGCCCAATCATTCGCCCCTGGTCATCGCCGAGCAATTCGGCACCCTCGCGACGCTGTTTCCCGGCCGCATCGACCTTGGGCTCGGCCGGGCGCCCGGCACCGATCAGCGCACCTGGCGCGCGCTGCATCGCGATCCCGCCGCGTCCGACCGTTTCCCGCAGGATGTTCTGGAGTTGCAAGCGCTTCTGGGACCGGCGCGGCCGGACCAGACGATCCGCGCGGTGCCCGGGACCGGCACCAACGTGCCCCTTTGGATCCTCGGCTCCAGCCTGTTCGGGGCGCAACTCGCGGGCATGCTCGGCCTGCCTTATGCGTTCGCTTCCCATTTCGCCCCGGATGCCCTGCTCCAGGCGCTGGAGGTTTACCGCGAGCGGTTCCAACCCTCGGCGCAGCTTGCGAAGCCCCACGCCATGGTTGGCGTGAATGTGATCGCCGCCGATACCGATGCGGAGGCAAAGCGGCTGTTCACCTCCGCCCAGCAGGCATTCACCAATATGTTCCGGGGGACCCGGGGACTGCTGCCACGACCGATCGACGATATCGAGACCTATTGGTCGCCGATGGAGAAGCACCAGGCGTCCGGCATGCTCGCGTGCTCGGTGGTCGGTGGTCCCGCTACGGTTCGGGCGGGGCTGGAACGGCTGCTTGAGCAGACCGGAGCCGACGAATTCATGGTCGCCGCAGCGATCCACGACCATGGGGCGCGGCTGCGCAGCTATGAAATCCTCGCTGAAGTCGGCGCCGTCGCGGCGCGCACGCCGGTGCCTGCTTGAGGGCGGGGCCGAGCTGTGGGAGGCTGACGGGCGAGCTCAACGAAGCGCATGCCTTTGAATGGAGCGGGTTATGACTGCCGATTCTTCGCCTTCCCCCTCCGATCCTGCTTCTCTTGCTTCCGCTCCCGAGACGGCGGAGACCAAGCTGACCCGCACCAAGCAGCGCTGGGCCAAGGAAGGGCGCTTCCTGACGGGGCGGATTTCCCGCCCGGAGGCGGAGCGCCTGCCGCCCGGCCAGCATCTGGTCAAAGACTGGCCGGTGCTGGATCTCGGCACGCAGCCCTTCGTCTCGCCCATGTCCTGGCGGCTGGATGTGGATGGGCTGGTGGAAAACCCGCTGTCCTGGGATTGGGCCGCCTTCCGTGCCCAGCCCCAGACCCATGAGGTCAGCGACATCCATTGCGTCACCACCTGGTCGCGCTACGACAATGGATGGGACGGGGTTTCCACCCGCGATTTGCTCGCCATGGTTGAGCCGATGCCGGAGGCACGGTTCGTGCTGCTCTACAGCTATGACGGGTACACAACCAACCTGCCGCTGGAGGATTTCGCCGCGCCGGACGCGATCCTCGCCCACAGCTGGCAGGGCGAGGCCCTCACCCGCGAGCATGGCGGCCCCATGCGGCTGGTGGTGCCGCATCTCTATTTCTGGAAGAGCGCCAAGTGGTTGAAGCGCATTGAATTTCTCCCGGCTGACACGCTCGGCTTCTGGGAGGAGCGCGGCTATCACGAGCGCGGCGACCCGTGGATGGAACAGCGCTATTCGGAGTGAGCGCGCGCGCGGCGCACCGGCCTCAGATCGGCGGCAGGTGCAGCCATCTTGAGAGCGCGGTCAGCACGATATCCACCGAAAGGGCGGCCAGCACCAGGCCCATGATGCGGCGGATCAGGTTCGCGCCTGAGCGGCCGATGAGCTTGAGCACGTAATCTCCCAGGAAAAACAGCACCGCCATCAGGCCCATGAGCAGGGCCAGCACGGAGATCGTCACCGCCTGGTGCTCCAGCATGCCGCGGTTGTTGTCGGCGAGGATCACCACGGACAGGATCGCGCCCGGCCCGGCAATGATAGGGATCGCAAGGGGATAGACCGCAAGCGAGGCGATATTCTTATCGGCATCCACGTCCAGGGTCGGCGCGGGATGGGGATCGGAAAAGATCATGCCGGTGGCGAAGATGAACAGGACGAGGCCACCGGCGATCTGGAACGACAGCACCGACACGTGCATGGCATCCAGCAACGCCCGGCCCGCTACGGCGAAAAAGACCAAAATCAGGAACGCAAAGAAGCAGCACAGAAGCGCCGTCTTGCGGCGCTGGACGGGCGGCATTTCCGCCGTCGTCGCAACGAACATGGATAGGTGGCTTACGGGTTCCAGCACAGCCCACAGAGTCACGAACTGGGTCAGGAACAGATCGTAATCTTCAAGCATGCCGCCGCCCCATGTATGAATGCGCCGAACGTGCAATAATTCGCAGGCCAACGCCACAGGTGCGTGGTCGCGTGATTTGCGCGGCCGCAGCGGGCGCAATCTTGAGGAGCATTCATGAAATGGGTTGTCTGGGTCGGTAGCGTGCGCAAGGGTTCCTACAACGCGGCGATTGCCCGCGCGCTTCACTCCCTGGCGCCCGTGGGCGTCGAGGTGGAAATACTACCTTCGGTTGCTGAACTCCCCATCTATGACGCGGACATCCAGGCGGATGGCTTCCCCGCCGCCGTCACCGCCCTCGGCGCGACGCTGAAGGCCGCCGACGGGCTGATCATCGTGACCCCGGAATATAATTATTCCGTCCCAGGCGGCCTCAAGAACGCCATCGACTGGGTGTCCCGCTTGCCCTCCAAGCCATTGAAGGAAAAGCCGGTTCTCATCCAGTCGGCGTCCATGGGTGTGTTTGGCGGGGCGCGGGCGCAATATCATCTGCGCCAGATCCTGGTGTTTCTCGACGCCTTCGTGATGAACGTGCCCGAGGTCATGGTGGGGCAGGCGCAGAACAAGGTGAACGAACAGGGTGAACTCACGGACGCAGGCACCCGCGAGTTCATCGCCGGCCAGCTCAAGGCGTTCGAGGCCTATGCCCGGCGGGTAGCGCCCTGATGTTCAGGGCGCTCAGGCGCCCTGGTATTCCGCCCAAGACATTGGCGTTTCAAACACTTTCACTGCGAACAGGGCTGGGAGCGCGGGCTTGGCACGCTCCCAGATCCACACCGCGATATGCTCGGCGGTGGGGTTCTCCAGCCCTTCGATCTCGTTCAGGCAATAATGGTCTAACCGCTTGAGAAGCGGGGCAAAAGCGGCTTCCACGTCGAAAAAGTCGACGACGAAGCCGCTGACCGGATCCACGGGCCCATCCAGCACCAGTTCCACCCGGTAGGAATGGCCGTGCATGCGGAAGCAGCGGTGCGTCTGCGGCACGTTGGGCAAGCGGTGGGCGGCTTCGAAGGTGAAGGCCTGGGTAATCTTCATGGGCGCATGCTCGGTAAAAACCTAAGGAATTCCAACCATCTTGTGGGTTTGGACGCTGAGGCGCCAGCGCGGATGGTCGAGGCAATAGGCAACCGCCGCGGCGGTATTCTCCACCCGGCGGGGACCGTCCATGGGTTGCAGGAAGAAATGGGCGAAATCCAGCTCATCCAAAGCGTCCGGTACAATTCCAGATTGTGGATAGACCAGCTTCAGCTCCTGTCCGCGTGTCACAACAAGCGGCGCGCCGGCCTTCGGGCTCACGCAGATCCAGTCGATCCCCTCCGGCGGCTCCAGCGTGCCATTGGTCTCGATCGCAATCTCAAAGCCGCGCGCATGGGCTGCGGCCACCAGATCAGAATCCAGTTGCAGCAAGGGTTCTCCGCCGGTGAACACCACATAGCGGCGCTCAGGTCCGCCGGCGCCCCACACCCGCGCCAGGGCCTCCGCCAGGGCGTCGGCATCGGCGAACCGGCCGCCGCCCTCGCCATCCATGCCAATGAAATCGGTGTCGCAGAAGCGGCAAATGGCGGTATCCCGATCCTGTTCTCGGCCCGACCACAGGTTGCAGCCGGAAAAGCGGCAGAACACCGCCGCCCGCCCCGCCTGGGCGCCCTCGCCCTGGAGGGTCTTGAACATTTCCTTCACCGCATAGGCCATGGCGCGCCTCTTAGCCCATTTTGCCGCGAAAGGGCAGATGGGCGCGGGCGGCCGACGAACGCCCGGTTTGAAGCGCTTCGCCGCGCTTCACCGCACCTTCTCGCACGGCATTCGGGAAAGTTCCGCCGATTTCCAAATGCGCCCGTGCAAACTTGCTTTGCGAAGGCGCTGCTCGCACCCTGAGGAGCCCGCCCCTAAGTAGATGGCCATGGACCCGGCCGACAGCGCCGGATCAAGACCCCAAACGGGCGGCGGGACGTCGCCTCGGGAGACGGCTATGGAACTCACCGGCATCCACCACCTCACCGCCATCACGGCGGATGCTCCGTACAATCATAATTTCTACACCAACACGCTGGGAATGCGGCTGGTGAAGAAGACCGTGAACCAGGACGACACCTCGGCCTATCACCTCTTCTATGCGGACGGGGAGGCCAACCCCGGCACGGACCTCACCTTCTTCGACTGGCCGGTGATGCCCGAAAAGCGCGGCACCAATGCGGTGGTGCGCACCGGCCTGCGGGTGCGGGACGAGGCGGCGCTCGACTATTGGGCGCAGCGCCTCGCCGATTCCGGCGTCAAGGCCGATCCCATCGCCGAGCGGGACGGGCGCGCGACGCTTGATCTTCAGGATCGCGAGGGCCAGCGCCTGAGCCTCATCGTCGATGGCGGGCGCGGTCCCGGCATCGCCTGGGACCGCAGCCCGGTGCCCGCCGCCCATCAGATCCGTGGCCTCGGCCCGATCACCCTGAGCGTGCCGGACCTTGCGCCCACCGACGCCGTGCTGACCGGCCTGATGGGCATGCGCAAGGCGCGCAGCTTCGCCGGACCGGACGGGGTGGAAACCTTCGTCTATGAGATGGGCGCCGGCGGTCCCTCGGCCGAAGTGCAGGTGCGGGTGGACAAGGGCATGGGCCGGGCGCGGCAGGGCGCGGGGGCGGTGCATCACGTGGCGTTCCGCGTGCCCACCTTCGCCGATTACGACGCCTGGTCGGCGCGCCTGCGGGAATTCGGCATGCCGTCCTCCGGCCCGGTGGATCGCTTCTATTTCCGCAGCCTCTATTTCCGCGAGCCCAACGGCATCCTGTTCGAGCTGGCCACCGACGAACCCGGCTTCACCGCCGACGAGCCTTTGGCGACGCTGGGCGAAAAGCTCTCGCTGCCGCCCTTCCTTGAGGCGCGCCGCGCCCAGATCGAGGCGGGCCTGAAGCCGCTGGCGGCGTGAGGGGACAATCTGGGCTTTAAGAACGGGCGTCGGGGGTTCCTCCGGCGCCATTTTCTTTTCGGTGGCTCGTCGTGGCCGGGCTTGCCCCGGCCATCCACGCGGCGCCGCGGGCGCAGGCGGGACAGGTTCGTGCGGGCGGCGCGGCGTGGATGCCCGGCATGGGGCCGGGCATGACGAGTGGTAGGAAACGGCGCGCAGCAGTAGGGCGGGGCGGCGCACCCTGGAATCCGGCTTCTCCCCCCGTGGATCACGGGGACGATCGCACCCGCGCCCTGTCGCGCGGCGCCTCGTGCGCTATCCTGGGCGGCCATCCTTGCGAGTCGTTTGTCCATGGCCATCCGCCGCCTGCCTCCCGTCCTGATCGACCGCATCGCCGCCGGCGAGGTGGTGGAGCGGCCGGCTGCGGCGGTGAAGGAGATTGTCGAGAACGCGCTCGATGCCGGCGCCCGCGCCATCGAGGTGGTGATCGACGGCGGCGGCCGCAGGCTCATCCGCGTCACCGACGACGGCGGCGGCATGGGGCCGGACGAGCTCTCGCTCGCCATCGAGCGGCACGCCACCTCCAAGCTGCCGACGGAAGACCTGCTCTCCATTTCGACCCTCGGCTTTCGGGGCGAGGCGCTGCCCTCCATCGGCGCGGTGGCACGGCTCGCCATCACCAGCCGGCCGGCGGGCGCGGCCCATGCCTATGAAATCCGCGTGGAGGGCGGCGTGGTCGCCCCGCCGCGCCCCGCCGCGCTCAATGGCGGCACGCGGGTGGAGGTGCGCGACCTGTTCTTCGCCACCCCGGCGCGGTTGAAATTCCTGAAATCCGACCGGGCGGAAACCGCCGCCGCGCTCGACGTGGTGCGCCGCCTCGCGCTCGCCCGGCCGGAGGTGGCCTTCACCTTGGTCGCCGAGGAGCGCGGCCCGCTCACCTATCCCGCCCGCACGGCGGACGATGCCGGCCGGGCGCTGCGCATCGCCGACGTGCTGGGGGCCGAGGCGGGGCATAATGTGATCCCCGTGCGGGGCGAGCGGGGCGGGGCGGTGCTGGAGGGGCTGGCGGGCCTGCCCACCTTTTCCAAGGCCAATTCGCTCTCCCAATATGTGTTCGTGAACGGTCGCCCGGTGCGCGACAAGCTGCTGATGGGCGCGATCCGTGGTGCCTATGCGGACCTGCTGCCGTCCGATCGCCACCCGCTGCTGGCCTTGTTCATCACGCTCGACCCGCGCGAGGTGGATGTGAACGTCCACCCCGCCAAGACCGAGGTGCGGTTTCGCGACGGCGGCAACATCCGCGCGCTCATCGTGCGCACGCTCACCGATGCACTCGCTTTGCGGGCACCCCGCACCGCTGGCAGCATGGCCGACCGGCTGGTGGCCTTCGCGCGTCCGCAGGAGCAGGCGTTCGCCATGCCTTTGCGGACGGGAACGGGCACGCTGGCCTCCGGGCCGGCCTGGACGCCGCGCTTCGTCGAGCCGCGCCCTTCGCCCGCCGCACCCTATGATTGGCGGACCTCGCCGGCGCGGCCTGTCGGGGACGATGGGTTTTCCGAAAGCGGGGAGGGCGCCGGATCGCTCCCGGGCCTGCAAGGCCTGCTGGACGTGGGCGCGCCGACCGCCGATTCCCGCCCCGCCGCGACGCCGGTGGATGGGGCGGATCTCGACAAGCCGCTCGGCGCCGCGCGGGCGCAATTGCACGAGACTTATATCGTCGCCCAGACCCGCGATGGCGTGATCCTGGTGGACCAGCACGCCGCCCACGAGCGGCTGGTCTATGAGAAGCTCAAGGCCGCGCTCGCCCGCGACGGGGTGGCCCGCCAGGGGCTGCTGGTGCCCGTGGTGGTGGATCTGGAGAGCGCCGAAGCGGACCGGCTGATTGAGCGGGCGGAGGATCTTTCCGCCCTCGGGCTGGTGGTGGAAAGTTTCGGCCCCGGCGCCGTGCTGGTGCGCGAGGTTCCCGCTTTGCTGAAGGACAGCGACGTCACGCGCCTGGTGCGCGACCTCGCCGAGCATGCGGCGGAATGGGACGATGCTTTGCCGCTGGAACGCCGCCTGCTGCATGTGGCCGCCACCATGGCCTGCCACGGCTCGGTGCGGGCGGGGCGCCGATTGAAGGTGGAGGAGATGAACGCTCTTCTCCGCGACATGGAATCGACCCCTAATGCGGGGGAGTGCAATCACGGCCGGCCGACCTTCGTCAGCCTGTCGTTGAAGGACATGGAAAAATTGTTCGCGCGGCGGTGAGGACCTACCAGGGCTAGTGCGGTCCATTCTCCCTCCCCCCTTGCGGGGGAGGGTTGGGGAGGGGGTCTCGGGCCGAAAACCCCAGCGCTGGGAGGGCGGAAAGATACCCCCCTCCCAAGCCCTCCCCCGCAAGGGGGGAGGGTGAAACCCCGTGCGGGGAGTGCAATCACGGCCGGCCGACCTTCGTCAGCCTGTCGTTGAAGGACATGGAAAAATTGTTCGCCCGGCGGTGAGGACCTACCAGGGCTAGTGGGGTCCATTCTCCCTCCCCCCTTGTGGGGAGGGTCGGGAGGGGGTATCGGGCCGAAAACCCCAGCGCTGGGAGGGCGGAAAGATACCCCCCTCCCAGCCCTCCCCCGCAAGGGGGGAGGGTGAAACCCTTTGGGGGAGGGCGAGTCGGGACGGCGCAAGCGCTTTCCGGCCGGGGCGAAAAAATGGCGCGAATATGGTTCGCCGGCTGTGGATGACGTGCATAAGACGGCCCGCGCGCCGGGGCCGCTATCCACAGGGCGGGACCTGCGGAAACTCCACGCCCGCAAGGGCGTTAGGACTTTATTAACAGGCAGTGGTCCACTATATTTAGTAGGCGAATGGCTTCGTTGGCCCCAAATCTGTGTTTGCGGAATCGGCAGACTCGCTTTAGCGTCAGTCACCTCAGCGGCGGACAAATCCTCTGGCTTCGGCCTCGGACCCGACCGGCGCGGATCCCCATCACAGCAGTCCGGCCAGGGACGGCGCACGCCGCCGTACCCGCTTTGTTGCGTACCGGTTGCGCCCTTTGAGCTAATATGTGCCCCCAGGGGCGAGGAGCTTCGGTCATGCGCGTTGAACGCCGCTACACCACGGATGGACAGTCTCCCTACGCGGCCATTCCGTTCCGCGAGACGGTGAGCGAGATCCGCAATCCGGACGGTTCGGTGGTCTTCCGCCAGGAAGGCATCGAAGTTCCGGCCCAATTCTCCCAGGTCGCGAGCGATATCCTCGCGCAGAAATATTTCCGCCGCGCCGGCGTCCCCGCGCGCCTCAAGAAGGTGGAGGAGAATGCCGTCCCCTCCTTCCTGTGGCGCTCGGTGGCGGACGAGGCGGCGCTCGCCGATCTGCCGAGGGAGCAGCGCACGGTGGGGGAAATCTCCGCCAAGCAGGTGTTCGCCCGTCTCGCCGGCACCTGGACCTATTGGGGCTGGAAGGGCGGCTATTTCGACACCGAGGCGGACGCCCAGGCGTTCTTCGATGAGCACCGCTACATGCTCGCCATGCAGATGGTGGCGCCCAATTCCCCGCAATGGTTCAACACCGGCCTCCACTGGGCCTATGGCATCGACGGGCCGGGGCAGGGCCATTTCTACGTGGACCACGAGAGCGGGGAACTGACCGCCTCAACTTCCGCCTATGAGCATCCCCAGCCGCACGCCTGCTTCATCCAGTCGGTGGCCGACGATCTCGTCGGCGACGGCGGCATCATGGATCTGTGGGTGCGCGAGGCGCGCCTGTTCAAGTACGGCTCTGGCACCGGCTCCAATTTCTCGTCCCTGCGCGGCGAGGGCGAGAAGCTCTCCGGCGGCGGGCGCTCGTCCGGCCTCATGAGCTTCCTGAAGATCGGCGATCGCGCCGCCGGCGCCATCAAGTCGGGCGGCACCACGCGCCGCGCCGCCAAGATGGTGGTGGTGGATGCCGACCATCCCGATATCGAAGCCTATGTGGACTGGAAGGTCGCGGAAGAGCAGAAGGTCGCCGCGCTCGTCACCGGCTCCAAGATCAATGCCAAGCACCTGAAAGCCGTGCTCAAGGCGTGCGTGAATTGCGACGGCAATGGCGATGATTGCTTCGACCCGGAGAAGAACCCGGCCCTGAAGCGCGAGATCAAGGCCGCCCGCAAGGCCTGCGTGGCCGACGCCGCGATCCGCCGCATCATCCAATATGGCCGCCAGGGCTATAAGGACCTGGATCTCGCCATCTATGACACCGATTGGGACGGGGAAGCCTATCTCACGGTGGCGGGGCAGAATTCCAACAATTCGGTGCGCGTCACCGACGACTTCCTGCGCGCGGTGGAAGCCGATGCGGACTGGAACCTGATCCGCCGCACCGACGGCAAGATCTCCAAGACCATCAAGGCCCGCGAATTGTGGGAGAAGATCGGCTCGGCGGCGTGGCATTGCGCCGATCCCGGCATCCAGTTCCACACCGCCGTCAACGATTGGCACACCTGCCCGGCGGGCGGCGAAATCCGCGCCTCCAATCCGTGCTCGGAATATATGTTCCTGGACGACACGGCCTGCAATCTGGCGTCCTTGAACCTGCTGCAGTTCCGCGACGCCGAGAAGCGCTTCGACGTGGAGAGCTTCGAGCACGCGGTGCGGCTGTGGACCGTGGTGCTGGAAATCTCCGTGCTGATGGCGCAGTTCCCCTCGCGCCGCATCGCCGAGCTGTCCTACGAATACCGCACGCTCGGCCTCGGCTACGCCAATATTGGCGGCCTGCTGATGAGCTCCGGCATTCCCTATGACTCGCCGGAAGGCCGCGCCATCGGCGGCGCCATCTCGGCGATCATGACCGGCATCTGCTATGCCACCTCGGCCGAGATGGCCGCCCAGCTGGGCACCTTCCCGGCCTATGACGCCAATGCCGCGTCCATGCTGCGGGTGATCCGCAACCACCGCCGCGCCGCCTATGGCGAAGCCTCGGGCTATGAGGGGCTTTCGGTCGCCCCGGTGCCGCTGGACCATGCCTCGATCAAGGACGCCCGCCTCGCCGCGCACGCCAAGAGCGCGTGGGACAAGGCGCTCGCCGGCGGCGAGGCCAATGGCTATCGCAATGCCCAGGTCTCGGTGATCGCCCCCACCGGCACCATCGGCCTGGTGATGGATTGCGACACCACCGGCATCGAGCCCGACTTCGCGCTGGTGAAGTTCAAGAAGCTGGCCGGCGGCGGCTATTTCAAGATCATCAACCGCGCCGTGCCCGAGGCGCTCCGCGCGCTCGGCTATGGCGAAGCGCAGATCGCCGAGATCGAGGCCTATGCGGTGGGCCACGGCTCGCTGGCCCAGGCCCCGGCCATCAACCATTCCACCTTGCGCGCCAAGGGCTTCGACGACGCGGCGCTGGCCAAGGCGGAAGCGGCGGTGAAGACCGCGTTCGACATCAAGTTCGCGTTCAACCGCTGGACCTTCGGCGAGGACTTCCTGGTGAAGTCACTCGGCGTTGTCCCGGCCCAGCTCGCCGATGCGAAGTTCGACCTCTTGACCCATCTCGGCTTCTCCAAGGCCGATATCGACGTGGCGAACGTGCACATTTGCGGCGCCATGACGCTCGAAGGCGCGCCCTTCCTGAAGGCCGAGCACCTGCCGGTGTTCGACTGCGCCTCGCCGTGCGGGCGCATCGGCAAGCGGTCCTTGTCGGTGGAAAGCCATATCCGCATGATGGCGGCGGCGCAGCCCTTCATTTCGGGCGCCATCTCCAAGACCATCAACATGCCGAACGACGCGACGGTGGACGATTGCAAGGAGGCCTATCTGCTCTCCTGGCGCCTCGCGCTGAAGGCCAACGCGCTCTATCGCGACGGCTCCAAGCTCTCCCAGCCGCTTAATGCCCAGCTCGTGGCGGACGATGAGGACGAGGAGGATGCGGTGGAAGCGCTGGTCGCCCAGCCCGCCGCCGCCCGCACCGCGACGGTCAGCGAGAAGATCGTCGAGCGGGTGATCGAGCGCATCGTCGAGCACCGGGTGCGCGAGCGCGAGAAGATGCCCGATCGCCGCAAGGGCTATACCCAGAAGGCGGTGGTCGGCGGCCACAAGCTCTATCTGCGCACCGGCGAATATGACGACGGCTCGCTCGGCGAGATCTTCATCGACATGCACAAGGAGGGCGCGGCCCTTCGCTCGTTGCTGAACAATTTCGCCATCGCGATTTCGCTGGGCCTGCAATATGGCGTTCCGCTGGAAGAATATGTGGACGCCTTCACCTTCACCCGCTTCGAGCCCGCCGGCCCGGTGCAGGGTAACGACACCATCAAATACGCCACCTCGATCCTGGACTATGTGTTCCGCGAACTGGCGGTGTCCTATCTCGGCCGCAACGACCTCGGCCATGTGGAGCCTTCCGAGACCGGCTTCGACGCGCTCGGCAAGGGCGTGGACGAGGGCAAGGCGCCGACCTCTGCGGCGTCGCGGGTGGTCTCCAAGGGTCTGGTGCGCGGCAAGAATGTGAGCCTGCTCGCCACCCCGCCGGCCGAGCCGCGCGCGGCCAGCGACAATGTCACCATGCTGCGGGCGCGCACCGAGGGGGCGACCGCCCTGAAGGCCGAGCCGGAGGTGTCTCCCGCCCTGCGCGAGGAGGAATTGCCCGAGACCGCACCGAGCCTTGAGATTTCGGTCTCGACCTCGCTCAACTGGGGCGCGGCCCGCACCGCCGACCGCCGCGCCGAGGCCCGCGCCAAGGGCTATGAAGGCGAAGCCTGCCCCGAGTGCATGAACTTCACCATGGTGCGCAACGGCACCTGCCTGAAGTGCGACACCTGCGGCGGCACCACCGGCTGCAGCTGAGGAAAAGCTGCGGCGCCTGATGGGCCGCACCGGTGCTTGAGTGAAAGAAGGCCCGTCGCTGGCAAGGCGACGGGCCTTTTCGCATCGAGGCGGGCAAGACGGGAAAGCGGCGGCTTCAGCAGCGGACAGGGGCTGATGATGCGCCGGCCAACCGGCGTTTTGCCTAATCGCGATGGGCGGCCGCGATGATCCATTCCTTGAAGCGGCGGATCTCCGAGCGGCGCTCGTGCTCGTGGGGATGGATGAGGTGCCAGCCGCCCGGCACCTCCACCGCCAGCGTGAACGGGGCGACCAGCCGGCCCTTGGCGAGGTCGTCGGCGACGAGGCTGCGGCGGATGATGGCGACGCCCACGCCCGCATGGGCGGCGCCGATGGCGAGGACGAAGGAATCGAGCCGTGGCCCGCGATCAATATCGTCCGCGCTGACCTGGGCGGCGGTCAGCCAGGTGCGCCAATCGTCCGGATCGGTGGTGGAGTGCAGGCGCGTATAGTGCAGCACGTCCTCCGGATTGCGCAGGCCCGGCCCCCGCGCGAGCAGAAGCGGGCTGCATACGGGGGTGATCTGGGTGCCCATGAGGAATGTGGCATCCAGCCCGGGCCAGCTCACCCCCACCCGCACCGCGATGTCCGCCTCCCCATGGGGGAAGTCAGCGGTGCGGTGAGAGGTCGTCAGGTGGATCTCCACGTCGGGATTGGCGTCGCAGAAGGATTTCAGGCGCGGCACGAGCCAGCATTGGGCGAAGCCGGGCAAGGTGCTGACCCGCAGGATGCCGGGCGGGCGCCGGGTTCGCACCGATTCCGACACGGCAGAAATGGAAAACAGGGCATCCTGGTAACGCGGCAGAAGCTGTGCCCCCGCTTCGGTAAGCTGAAGCATGTTGTGATGCCGAATAAACAGGGCGTTGCCTAAATATTGTTCAAGAAGCCGCACCTGCTGGCTGATAGCCGCCTGCGTCACGCCCAGATCCGTCGCCGCTTTCGTGAAACTCAAAGTTGCGCCGGCCGCGACGAATGACCGGAGGGCGTTCAACGGCGGGAGATTTTCCATTTTTGAACCCCTGGGAGATGCTGTGCATTAGATAATCTATCTCAACTGAAACATCTGCTAAACCAAAAATGGCGGAAATAGAGATTTTTCAAAGTTGGCACGGTCGTTGCGAGGAGAATGGAAACATTTTTTCTAATGGAGCCGATCATGCCGCACCTGCTTCCCCGGCGCAGCTTCCTGCAATTGATGGGCGCCGCCGCCGTGCCACTCGTCACCGGCCTTCCGGCCCGCGCGGCTTCGACCATCACGGTGGTGTCGGGCCGGCTGGGCTGGCCGCATTGCATGCCGTTCATCGCCACGGAAATGAAGCTGTGGGAGAAATACGGGCTTTCGGTCGATCACCGCGACCTCGGCAATGGCGGCGCCGCGGCGGAGGCCATGGCGGCCGGCAGCGCGCCCTTCGGCTACATCAACGTGCCGAACGCGGTGACGCTGCTTAACGTGGGCCTGCCCATCAAAATCCTGGCCGCGACCACGATCGGCGGCACCAGCGTTTATGCGTTCGACGACAAGATCAAGGCCGTCTCCGACCTTAAGGGCAAGAAGGTCGCGGTGCCGCGCGGCGTCACCACGCATGCGCTCCAGTTCGAAATGTACGTGATGCCGCAGGCCGGTCTCACCAAGGCCGATGTGGAGATCGTGCCGCTCGCGCCCACCGACAACATCACGGCCCTGCGGCGCGGGGATGTGGATGCCGCCGTGTCGTTCGATCCTTACGTGTCCCAGGCGGTCGCCATGGGTGCCAAGGTCCTGGTGCCGCCGGACCGGATGTGGGACGGCCCGGCCTATTCCGCCATCGTCGCCGCGCGGGCCGACATGGTCGCCAAGGACCCCGACACGGTGCGCAAGCTGGTCGCCGTCCATTGCGACGTCATCAAGTTCATCAACGATGATCCCAAGAAGGTCGCCGAGATGGTCAACAAGATCATGCGCGGCACAGAGGCGGATCTGGCGCTGCAGCTGGAATCCATGCGCAGCCTCACCTTCACGGCGAAGATCGAGCCGGCGGCGCTGTCGAAATTCGCCGACGCCATGGTGAAGTTCGGCATCATCAAGTCCGCGCCGGACCTCGCGCCCGTGGTCGATACGTCCTTCCTGCCGAAGGATGCCATGTGATGGCCGGCATCACCATTTCCAACGTCAGCAAGAGTTTTCCCAAGCCCGACGGCAAGGGCACGTTCGTCGCCCTCTCGCCCACGGACATCGAGGTGCAGGAGGGGGAGTTCGTGTGCATCCTCGGCCCGTCGGGCTGCGGAAAGACGACGCTGCTCAACATCATCGCCGGCTTCGAGAAGCCGTCCACGGGCGAGGTTCTGGTGGGCGGCAAGCCGGTGAAAAAGCCTGGCCCGGAGCGCGGCTACGTGTTCCAGGAATACGCGCTTTTCCCCTGGATGACGGTCGCGGAGAATGCCGCGTTCGGGCTGCGCAATCTCGGCATGGCCGTCGCCGAGGCGAAGCAGAAGGCCGGGGAGTTCCTGAAGCTCGTGGGCCTCGCCGGCTTCGAGGATTCCTATCCGAACCGCCTCTCCGGCGGCATGAAGCAGCGTGTCGCCATCGCCCGGGCGCTTGCGCCGAACCCCGACATCCTCCTGCTCGACGAGCCGTTCGCGGCGCTGGATGCCCAGACCCGCTACCTGATGCAGATCGAGCTGCTGCGCATCCAGCGGGAATCCAAGAAGACCATGGTTCTCATCACCCATTCCCTGGAAGAGGCGATCGTGCTCGCCGATCGGGTGATCGTCCTGTCCGCGCGGCCGGGGCGGATCAAGCTGATCGAGGCCATCGACCATCCGCACACCCGCAACCCCAACGATCCGTCCATGACCGAGCTGCGCTACCGCCTGTTCCAGGCCATCGCCGATGAAATCGCACCCGTGGGAGCCGCCGCATGAGCCTCACGAGCCTCGACCGGCGACCGGCGGACGGCAGCCACGTGAAGGACACCGCCTTGAAACTGTTCCTGCAATTCATCGCCCGCCCGCTGCGCCATCTCTGGCTGCTGGTCGCCCTCGTGGTGCTCTGGCACGTCGTGGCGTCATTGCGGATCTATCCGCCCTTCCTTCTGCCCTCTCCCAAAGCCGTGGTGATCTCGCTGGTTGAGATGACGCGGTCCGGATACCTGCTGCAGAACATCGGCATCAGCCTGGGGCGGCAGATGACCGGCTTCCTGCTCTCGGTGGCGTTCGCGCTGCCCGTGGGGGTGCTGCTGGGCTATTCCAAGGCGTTCCGCGAGCCGGTGCAGCCCATCCTCCAGCTGCTCTACCCGATCCCGGGCCTCGCCTGGGTGCCGCTGGCCATCTTGTGGTTCGGCATCGGCGTCGAGTCGATCATCTTCGTGATCTTCTTCTCGTCCATCTGGCCGCTGCTGTTCAACACACAGGCCGGCATCACCAGCATCAATCCCGTGTATCGCCGGGCGGCGCTCGCGCTCGGCACCTCGCAATGGCGCACCTTTACCCGCGTCATCATCCCCGCCGCGCTGCCGTTCGTCATCGCCGGCCTGCGGCTCACCTACGGCACGTCCTGGCGCGTGATCGTGGGCGCGGAAATCCTCTCCGCGCGCTCCGGCCTCGGCTTCATGATCGACAATGCCCGCGGGCTCATGCGGGGCGAAGAGGTGATCGCGGGCATGATCACCATCGCGATCATCGGCTACGTGTTCGAGAAATTCGCCTTCGACCTGATCGAGAAAGTTACCATCAAGAAATGGGGTATGAGTCTATGAGTGCCTTCGTTCTCGGCTCCAGCCAGATCGCGCCCGGCACGCGCGCCCTCGTCTCGCTGCCCGTCACCCGCACGCTGCGGGGCGACCTGTCGATCCCCGTCCACGTCCTTGCCGGCGCCACCGAAGGCCCGACGCTGGCGGTCCTGTGCTCCGTGCACGGGGATGAGAACGGCTCCCTCGTCGCCCTGAAGGCGCTGCTGGATGGCCTCGACCTCTCGACCCTGGCGGGAACCCTGCTGCTCCTGCCTGTCGCCAATCCCCTGGCGTTCGCGGACCTGCGCCGGGAGACCAGCGAGCAGCGGGAGAATACCGACCTTCATCGCTGCTTTCCCGGCAATGCGCGCGGCTCCATCACCGAGATGATCGCCGCGGTGATCGCCCGCGAGGTGATCGCGCGGTGCGATGCGCTGATCGACATCCATGCGGGCGGCAATGGCGGGCGTATCCAGCAGCGGGCCGACCTCAACGAGGACGCGACGGGTGATGTTCGTGCCCGCAGCCTCGCGATGTGCGAGGCCTTCGGCACCGGCTTCGTGCATGTGAACTTCCTGCCGCCGTCCACCGCGGCCGGCCACGCCAACAAGCTCGGCATCGCGGCCTGCGCGGTCGAAGTGGGCGGCACCTATCTTCCGACCCCGCTCGCCAATTTCTATCGCGACATGACCGTCCGCGGCATCGAGGCGGTCATGGGCCTGCTGGGGATGCTGGAGCGCCAGGCGGCGCCCGTCCCCGACCAGCATATGTTCGGCCGCAAGGCCCGGAAGGAGGCGAACCCCACGCGCGCCGGCTATCTTCTCTCGCTGGCCGACGAGCCTTCCGATCTCGGCCGCGCCGTGCAGCGGGACGAATTGCTGGGCACCGTGATCGACCCCTTCACCCTGGAAGCCGTGGAAGAGCTGCGCGCGCCGTGCGACGGCGTGATCTTCTTCAGCCGCATGTCGGGCATCGTGGATGCCGGCGCGAAGGGCTATGCCATCGCCGAAAGCGCCCTCATGGAGAGCGGGCATTGACCGCAGCCGCGCCTGCAGCCGCAAGTCGTGTGGAGGCCGGTGCGCTCGAGGCATTCGCAGCGCGGATCCTCGAGCAGGCGGGGTGCTCCCCCACCCATGCGCAGGAGACCTCAGCCTGCCTCGTCTCCGCCAATCTGGAAGGCGTGGACACCCACGGCGTCGCGCGCCTCGCCATCTATGCCCGGCGGGTGCGGGCAGGGGCCATCAACCCCGCGCCGTCCCTCTCCTGGATCAGGGGGCGGGGCGGGCTCGGCGTCCTCGACGGCGACAACGGCCTCGGCCCGGTCGTGGGGCAAGCGGCCATGCGCCGCGCCATCGACCTCGCTCGGGAGTTCGGCATCGGCTGGGTCATGGCGCGCAACAGCAACCATTATGCCCATGCCGGCTTTTATGCCGCCATGGCGGCGGAGGCGGACATGGTGGGGCTCAGCGCGTCGAGCGGCGAGCCCGTGGTCGCGCCCTGGGGTGGCACGAAGGCCTTCTTCACGAATAATCCGCTCGCCGTCGCCGCGCCCAACGGCGCCGCGCCGATCGTGGTGGACCTTGCCACCAGCGTTGCGGCGCGCGGGCAGATCCTGCTCGCCGCCCGCACCGGCCGCGCCATTCCGGAGGGCTGGGCGGTGGACGACAAGGGCGAGCCGACCACCGACCCCAAGGCCGCCCTTGCGGGCTCGGTGCTGCCGATGGCAGGCGCGAAAGGCTATGCGCTCATCCTCGCGCTGGAGATCCTCACCGGCATCCTCGCCGGTGGCGCGTTCGCGCCGAATGTGGGGTCCCAGCATTCGGCACAGGGCGCCGCCGGCATCGGCCAGCTGTTCGTGGCCATCGATCCCACCGCGCTCATGGACGAGGCGGACTTCGCAAGCCGGATGGCGCAGATGACCGATGCCCTGGCCGAGGCGCCCGCACGCGAAGGCGAGACCATCCGCCTGCCGGGTGCCCGGCGCCAGGCCGTGGCGCGCGAGCGCGCGGCGGCGGGAATTCCGCTGGCACCCGAAATCCTCGCCGAACTCCACGCCCTCGCCGACGAGTTCGGCCTGCCCGAAAGCATGCGCCTCCATGGCTGAAAACTGGCTCGGCTTCCGGCGTGCGGACGGCACGCTCGGCATCCGCAACCTGCTCGCCGTCATCTCCGCCACCGATGCCGCCAACCCGGTCGCCCGGCGGCTCGCGGCCGCCGTCCCGGACGCGGTGGCCCTGACCCCGCTCTATGGGCGCGGCCAACTGGGTGACGACCTCGACCTGTCCATCGGCACCATGGCCGGCCTCGGCCTCAATCCCAATGTCTATGCGGTCCTGGTGGTGAGCCTGGAGCCGGTGGCGGGGGAGCGCGTAGCGGCCCTGATCCGCAGCGGCGGAAAGCCTGTCGAGACGCTCTCCATCCAGGGGTGCCTGGGCACGCGGAATATGATGGAGGCGGGGCGGGCGATTCTGGAACGCTGGCAGGCGGACGCGGCGGCGCTGGAGCGCTCCGCTTTCTCGCCGGCGGAACTGACCATCGGCCTTGAATGCGGGGGCTCGGATTCCTCGTCCGGCCTGGTCTCCAACCCGGCCATCGGCATCCTCTGCGACAGGATGGTGGATGCCGGCGCTCGCCTCGTGTTTTCCGAACCGGTCGAGCTGCTCGGCGGGGAGGCGGCACTGGATGCCCGCGCCGCCAGCCCGGATGTCGCCCGTCAGGTGCGCGAGACCATCCTGAAATATGAGCGCATCGCCGAGGCGGCGCATGTCAATCTAAACGCGGTCAATCCGGCCCCGGACAACATCAAGGGCGGCCTCACCACCATCGAGGAAAAATCCCTTGGCGCCATGTGCAAGAGCGGGTCGCGCCCGCTGCGCGGCGTGCTCGCCTATGGCGCGGCGGCCCCTGCGCCGGGCCTCTGGCTGATGGATGCGCCCGCGCCCGCCACCGAGAACATCACGGCCCTCTCGGCGGGTGGCGCGCACATCATCCTGTTCGGCACCGGGGCCCTGAATTCCATTGGCAGCCCGGTGTCGCCGACGATCAAGATCTGCGGCAACCCAAGAACCTGCGCCACCATGGCGGAGCATATCGACGTGCCGCTGGATGATATCGTCACGGGGGACACCAGCCTCGCCGAGGCTGCGGCGCGCATCGAGGCCTGCATGCAGGATGTGGCGCGCGGCACGTTGACCGCCGCCGAGCGGCTGGGCGAGCTTGAAATCGCCATCAGCCGTATCCGGCCATCCATCTGAGGGGAGACTGAGAATGGCTGCGGTCGCATTCATCCTCCACACCAGCGACAATGTGGCGACCGTGCTCGGCGCGGATGCGCAGGCCGGCGAAGCGCTTGCGCTGCGGGGTGTGGAGCAGGGCCGGCGGGCGCCGTCCGCGCCGATCCCGGACGGTCACAAGTTCGCCCTCGCGGCGATCGCGCAAGGGGCGCCGGTCATCAAATATGGGGTGACCGTGGGGCGCGCCACCGCCCCCATTCCGGCCGGTGCGCATGTCCATATCCACAATATGGAGTCCCTGCGCGGACGCGGGGATCTGGCTTAGCGACGGGAGCGTCCCTGCGCCCGCGCTGGGCATTCAGCGTCACCGGCACGGCAGCGCCGGTCTCCGCGAGGATGGCGGGCCAGAAGCCGGTGCCGCCGGCCAATCCTCGCGACCGGGAACACCCCCTTCAGGCCCAGCGCTGAAAGGTCGATTCGGGTGCATCAGGCGAGGGCCGGAATGCCGAAATCCTGGGCCGCCTTGGCGAGCGCGGCCAGCGTTGTGTCCGCGATCGCGACACCCTCGCGCCGGCCGCGCTCGGCCGCAGCGCTCGCGCGCTCGCCGGGGAGCAGGATTTCGGAAAATCCGGCCGCCGGCGGTCCCGCCTTCACATCGCGCATCAGCATGTCGTAGCGCGCGCGGAACATCTCCATCGGCATGAAGGCGGGGATATGTATGGCGACGAAAAAATAACCGACGTTCGGCATACCGTCCCCCTCCTGGTACATATTGCGGGTCTGGAGGCCGAAGGCGGCGCCGCTGAGCACGCCCGACAGCAGGTCGATGAACAGCGCGAGCCCGGAGCCTTTCGGGCCGCCGAGCGGCAGCAGAACGCCGTCCATGGCGGCGGCTGCGTCCGTGGTCGCCTCGCCCTGCGCGGTCAGCGCCCAATCGGCGGGGATCGCCTCGCCCCGCGCGGCGGCAAGGCGGATGCGCCCCTTCGCCACCACGGAGGTCGCCATATCCAGCAGCAATGGGGCGAAGGTGCCGCCCGGCACGCCCAAGGTGAGCGGGTTGGTGCCGAGCGTCGCCACGCGGCTGCCCCAAGGCGCCACCGCCGGGGCGGCATTGCACATGATCATGGCGATGCAATCCTGCGCCATGGCCTCGGCCGCGAAGAAGGCGCCGACGCCGAAATGATTGCCGTGGAGCACGCTCGCCGCGCCGATTCCCTGTGTCTTCGCAAGGTTCACCGCCTCCTGCATGGCGCGCTGGGCGGTGACGAAGCCGACCGCATTGTCGCCATCCACCCGCGCCGCGCCTGGGGCGAGGGGGGTGATCGCGATGTTCGGCGCGGTGTTCAAAAGCCCGCGCCGCACGGCGGCGGCATAGCTCGGCAGGCGGCTGACACCATGGGACTCGGTGCCCCTGAGGTCGGCGAACACCAGGCACTCGGCCGAAAGGGCGGCGTGCGCGGGACACAACCCGGCGGCGGCGAGCAATTCTGCCGCAAAAGCGGTCAGTTTCTGATGGGGAACCAGAGCCATCGTCATCTTCTTTTTCGGAATTGGATGAGGCCATCCCAAAGCAAAAGGCGGGACGGTGATGAGATGCCGAAAAGATTTCATATCCAATAATGGAAGTCTAGAGAGGCAGCCTCATTCTGAGGCACTGCGACCGGCCTCATGGTGCGAAGCGATATGCACGCTAGGCGTGTACGCCATCGTTTGGTAGAGGCAAGAGCTAAAAATCGCGTATATCTCTCTATTTTGAAACGAAATAATGGCGACAGGCATAATATACATAATGAAAATTATGTATCATTAAATACAAATTGACAATATTTGATTTTAAAAATGTATAATATAAATATAGTTTCGAATCAAATCATAAAATACAAAATTTATATACAAATAGCAGATCATTATTCAGCGAATTAAAATTTAAAAATATCGAAATATAGGGGTAAAATACATATTTATTGCAACGCACCAAATTGGTGCGATAGACGCATTAATTGTTCTTCTTGCGCACTAAATACCTCGATGCTAAATTTTAAGTCGTGCCTCAAACTTAATCAGTGGTGGATTTGCCGACTTAACACATGCCCTTTTTCGGTGCAGGACGCCTCATCCTTAGGCGGTGATTTATTTGCATATATGCCATTCATTCGAGACGTGTGGGTGTAACGCCCTGTTGTTTCGGGTGTCATTAAAGGTATATCGCCATGAGTTTGTCAGATGCCGCTTATTCGTCTCCGGCTTCGATGGCCAATAAGCTGATTGCACATCTCCCTCAGGGGCCTTCCGCATTGTGGATGCTTGTGCCGTCGCTTCTGTTTGTGCTCGTGTTTTTCATATTTCCGTGCGTTTCACTCTTTTCCTACAGCGTGATGACCCAGGCGGGGGGAGGGCGGATCGGGGCGCCGTTCACTCTCGCCAACTTCGCCCAAATATCCGCTGACCCATTCATATGGCGTATATTTGTAGCGACGATCAGAATCAGCATAATTACATCAATCTTTTCCGTGATATTAGGGTATCCGGTCGCGATGGTGATCGCTCGCGGCGTTCCGCAGATCTCGCGCCTGACGACCATAATAATAATCGCGCCGCTGATGGTGAGTATCGTGGTGCGTACCTATGGGTGGCAGCTATTGTTGGCCAATAGCGGCAACGGCGTCGTCAATTGGGTGCTGTACCAGTTCGGATTTCCCAAGGTTACCTTCCGTGTGATGTTTTCGGAGACGGCGGTGATCATTGGCTCATTGCACGTCTTCTTCCCCATGATGGTGCTGCCGCTGGCCACCGCGCTCTCGCGCATTTCCCCGGCGGTGGAAGAGGCCGCGAAGACGCTCGGCGCGCCGGCCTGGCTGGTGTTCTGGCGGGTGACGCTGCCGCTGAGCATTCCCGGCCTTGCCGCCGGGCTCACCTTCGTCTTCTCGCTCACTGCGAGTTCCTACGTCACGCCCGCTCTGCTCGGCGGCAACCGGGCGATGATGCTGGGCAATTTGCTCGATCAGCAGATCACCGCCACCTACAACTGGCCGCTCGGCGCCGCGATCGCGGTGGTGATGGTGGTGCTGGTGTTCGCGGTGAACGCGCTGTCCATGCTCGTCCTCGAACGCCGGCGCGCGGGCGGGCAGGATGCGGCTCCCGCCGGCGCGCGCAAGGCCGGTGCCCAATGAAGCACGAACTCACGGGCGGCCTTGCCGTCGTCTCCTATGCGGTCACCGCGCTGATGCTGGTGTTCGTTCTGGCGCCCCTGGCGATCGTGTTCGTCATCTCCGTGTCGGATACCCCGCTCGCGGTGTTCCCGCCGCGCGGCTTCACCCTCGGCTGGTATTGGAAAGTGCTGGGCGATCCGGGTTTTCGCGGGGCGGTGGGCTTCAGCCTCGGGCTCGCGCTTTCCGCGACGCTCGCCTCCCTCGCGCTCGGCATTCCGGCGGCGCTGGTTCTGGTGCGCCATCCCTTCGCCGGCCAGTCGGTGGCCGAAGGGGTGCTGATGTCGCCGCTGGTGTTCCCCACCCTGATCATGGGCGTGGCCCTGCTGCAATTCTACGCGCTGTGGAACATGCAGAACTCGGCGATGAACCTGTTCTTCGCCCACATCCTGGTGACGCTGCCCTATGTGATGCGCACCGTCATGGCCAGCCTGCGGCAGGCGGACATGACGCTTGAGGAAGCTGCGCTCACCCTGGGCGCGAACCGGCTGCGGGTGCTGTGGCGGGTGACCTTGCCCCAGATCGCGCCGGGCATCGCCGCCGGGGCGCTGTTCGCCTTCATGCTGTCGTTCGACAATTACCCGATCTCCATGTGGCTCACCGACGCGAAGGCCGAGCCGCTGCCGATCTACCTGATCCAGGCCATGCAGCGGATCTTCGATCCCTCGGTCGCGGCCATGGCGAGCCTGATGACCTTGATCGGCGCCGTCGCGGTTTTCGTGGTCGAGAAGCTGGTCGGCCTGCGTCGTGCCATGAGCGTTTGAATTCCAGGAGGATGTCATGAACAAGCCCATCGCAAGACGTTCCGTTCTCGCCGGATTGGCCGTGGCGGCCGGCGGCCTCGCCGCGCCGGCCGGGTTTGTCCGCAATGCCTGGAGCGAGGGTCGCTCGATCAATGTGGGCACCTATCTCGGCCCCCAGGGCGAGTTTGTGCGCCACAATGTGATCCCGAAGTTCGAGAAGGATTTCGGCTGCAAGATCAACCAGACCCAGGGCGTGACGCTGGATCAGATCGCGATCCTACGGGCGCAGCGCGCCAACCCCACCTACAGCGTCATGTTCATGGACGATTCCGGCGTGCCGATCGCCAAGGACGACGGCCTCATCGTGCCGCTGCCGCGCGACAAGATGCCGAACCTGGAGAAGGTGATCTCCGGCCTCGTGGTCTCGGACGGCCATGGCGCGGCATTCGCGGTCTCCGCGCTCGTGCCGTACTTCAATTCCGACGTGGTGCAGAGCATCGACAGCTATTCTGACCTGTGGGACCCGAAGTTCCAGGGCCGCTTCATGATGCCCACCCCCAAGCAGACGCAGAGCCTGGCGCTGCTGATCGCCACCGCGGCGCTGGTCACCGGCAAGCCCTTGAAAGACGCGCAATACGATATCGACAGCGCCTGGAAGAAGATCGCCGAGCTGAAGCACAACATTCTGACGGTGTATGACAATAACGTCACCGCCATTCTCCAGGTCTCGCAAGGCCAGGCCGATGTGGGCGGGCCGGACTTCACCAAGTCCATCATCCCCTACATCCGCAAGGGTGCCACCATCGGCATCAGCTATCCCAAGGAGGGGATCGCGGCGGGTGTGAACTGCGTGACCGTGGTGAAGGGCTCGCCCGAGCCGGACCTCGCCGCCGCCTTCGCCAACCGCATGCTCGATCCCGAGGTCCAGGCGGGCATGGCCAACGCCACCTTCTCGGCGCCGAGCATCTCGGGCGTCACGCTGGATCCGGAGGTCGCCAAGGTCGCCATGTACCCGGAGGCGAAGATGAAGGAAAAGGGCCTGCTGCTGATCGACTGGTCCTACATCTATCCGCGTCGCGCCGAGATCATCCAGAAGCTTAACCAGGTTCTGGCAAGCTGATGGCGCTCGAGACCAATTCCGCCTCGGTCGCCCTCATGGGGTTGACCAAGACCTATGGCGGCTCCACCGCCGTGGACAAGCTGTCGCTGGAGATCGAGGCGGGCGAGATGGTCGCCTTCCTCGGTCCCAGCGGCTGCGGCAAGACCACCAGCCTGCGCATGATCGCCGGCCTGGTGCAGCCGAGCGCGGGCGATATTCTCATCAGCGGCCGGCCGGTGACGCGGGTGCCGGTGCATCGCCGCAACATCGGCATGCTGTTCCAGAATTATGCGCTGTTTCCCCATCTCAACGTGGCGGAAAACGTCGCGTTCGGCTTGCAGATGCGCGGCCTCAACCGGGCCGAGCGGGACGTGCGGGTGCGCGATGCGCTCGCCTTGGTGCAATTGGAGCGGTTCGCCGAACGCATGCCCAGCGCGCTCTCCGGCGGCCAGCAGCAGCGCGTCGCGCTCGCCCGCGCCTTGGTGATCGAGCCGTCCGTCCTGCTGCTCGACGAGCCGCTCGGCGCGCTCGACAAGGAATTGCGCGAGAATATGCAGATCGAGCTGCGGCGGCTTCAGCAGCGGCTCTCCATCACCACCATCATGGTCACCCACGACCAGGAAGAGGCGCTGACCCTGGCCGATCGCATCGTCGTCATGCGCGGCGGCCGGCTGGAGCAGGTGGGCACGCCCGGCGACATCTATGGGCGCCCCTCCTCGCGCTTCGTTGCCGGTTTCGTCGGCGCCTCGAACCTGTTCGAGGGGCGCGTCACCGCCAGCGATGGGCAGGCCTGCCAGATCGCGCTTTCCGGCGGCATCCGCCTGACGGCGGCATGCGCCGCCGACGTCGGCGACGATGTGCTGGTGCTGATCCGGCCCGAGGCGATCCATGTGCGCCCCGCCGATCTTGGCGCACCGGGCGCGCCCAACAGCGCGACCGCCACCATTGAGGACGCAATCTATCGCGGGCCGCTAACCCATCTCTACCTGCGCCTTTCCAACGACCGTCCCCTGGTGGTCTTCGTCCCCAACCGCGCCGGCCCCGCCGGTGCCATGCGCTGGGATCGCGGCATGCGCCTCGCGGTGGACTGGGCGGAAGACAGCAACCACATCATCCGAGACAAAGCCCATGCTGACCAAATCGCCGACGCTCACTGAGCCCGCGGACGCTCATTCCGACGGCATGTCGCTCGGCATCGACATCGGCGGCACCTTTACCGATCTCGTGCTGTGCGATGGCGAGGGCTGCTGCGTCAGCAGCCTCAAGGTGCTGACCACCCATGCCGATCCGGTTGCCGGCATCATGGAGGGCGTGGCGCGCATGCTCGCCGACGCCGCGACCGCGCCGGGCGAAATCCGCCGTGTGGTCCATGCCACGACCCTTTTCACCAATGCCCTGATCGAGCGCAAGGGCGCAGCCACGGCGCTGCTGACCACCGAGGGCTTTCGCGACGTGATCGCCATTGCCCGCGAGCGCCGCTACGAACTCTACGACCTCTCGCTCACGCCCGCCGCGCCGTTGGTGCCGCGCGACCTGCGGTTCGAGATTCCCGAGCGGGTGAAAGCGGACGGCACGGTGCTGCGTGCGCTCGACCGCGACGCGCTGCTGGCGCGGGTGGGCGAGGCGGTGGCGGCGGGGGTCACCTCCTTCGCCGTGGTGTTCCTGCACGCCGATCTCCATCCCGCCCACGAGGCCGAGGCGGCCGCACTCATCGCCGAGCATTTTCCCGCTGTTTCGGTGACCACCTCGCATGAGATCGTGCGTGAGGTGCGCGAATATGAGCGCGGCACCACCGCCACCGCCAATGCCTTCATCAAGCCGCTGGCCGAGGGCTATCTCCAGCGGCTCGGCGCGCGGCTGACCGATTTCGGCATCGAGCCGGCCTGTCCGCTGCTGATGATGCTCTCCAGCGGTGGCCTGACCCATCTGGACGAAGCGCGCCGGGTGCCGGTCCATCTCCTGGAATCCGGTCCGGCCGCCGGCGCGCTCGCCGCCGCTACCCTGGCGGGGGTGGAGGAAACGCGCCTTCTCGCCTTCGACATGGGCGGCACCACCGCCAAGCTGTGCGTGGTCGAGGACGGCGAGCCCGACGTGGTGTTCGGCTTCGAGGCCGCGCGCCAGGCCCGCTTCATCGAGGGCAGCGGCCTGCCGATCCGCATCTCAACGGTGCATCTGATCGAGATCGGTGCCGGCGGCGGCTCCATTGCCTATCCCGACTCGCTCGGCCTGCTGAAAGTGGGGCCGCGCAGCGCCGGCTCGGAGCCCGGCCCGGCCTGCTACGGGCGCGGCGGCAGCGAGCCGACGGTGACCGACGCCAATCTGCTGCTCGGCTATCTCGACGCGAAGAGCTTCGCCGGCGGTGACATTCCGCTGGACGTTGGCGCCGCGCGCGCCGCCATCGGGGAACTCGCCGCGCGCCTCGGGCTCAGTTCCGAGGCCATTGCCTGGGGCATCCATGATGTCGTGACCGAGGCCATGGCGGGCGCCGCGCGCACCCATCTTGCCGAGCGCGGGCGCGATCCCGGTGCCTTCACCTTGGTTTGCACCGGGGGCGGCGGACCGCTGCACGGCTTCAATCTTGCCCGCAAGCTCGGTATTCCGCGCATTGTGGTTCCGGCCAATGCGGGTGTTGCCTCCGCTCTCGGCCTCCTCACCGCGCCGCCGCGCGTGGACCGCCTCGCCACTCTCGCGCTCGCCTTGGCGCAGACCACGGCCCCCGAATTGACCGCGGCCTTCGCGGGCCTGGAGGACGAGGGCCTCGCCGTGCTCGCGCGCGGCGGCTGGGAGGCGGCGGAGATCGACATCGTGCGCTGCGTGGATGCCAAATGCGCCGGGCAGGGCACGCATATTCCCGTCGCCTTGCCGCCCATGCCCTGGCCGCAGGAGGCCGAGGCATTGCGGGCGATGGTGACGGCCGCCTTCCGCGCCGCCTATGCCGAGCGCTACGGCCGCGCGCCGCCCCAGGTCCCCATCGAGCTGGTGAATGCCCGCATCACTTTGCGCGGCCGGTCCGAGGCGCTCACGCTTTCCGCCGGGGCCGCCGATGGGGCCGCCGGCACCGGGCGCAGCCGTCCAGTGCATTTCGGCGACGGGCCGCCCCTTCAGGCCGCGCTGTATCGGCGCGAGCATCTACCGGTCGGCTTCGTCGGTGCCGGTCCCGCGCTGGTGGAAGAGGATGGCAGCACCCTGGTGGTGGGCCCCGGCGCCACCTTCACCGTTCTGCCCACCGGCAACATCGTCGTGGAGCTGTCCCATGTCTGAGCGCAACGCGGCCTCCGGCGCGATCAACGCCGTCACGCTGGAATTGATCTGGACCCGCCTCATCTCGGCGGTGGACGAGGCGGCGAAGGCGGTGGTGCGCACCTCCTTTTCCACTTTGTCGAACGAGGCGAACGATTTCGCCTGCGTGCTCACCGACGCCGTGGGCCGATCGCTGACGCAGAACACCGGTTCCATCCCCTCCTTCATCGGCACCTTGCCGGCGACCGTGCGGGCGATGCGGGTGCATTTTCCGGTCGCGGAGATGCGGCCGGGCGACGTCTATGTCACCAACAATCCCTGGATCGGGACCGGGCATCTCAACGACATCTGCGTGGTGCGGCCGATCTTCGCCGGGCCTGAGATCGTCGCGTTCGCCGCCGCCACCTCCCACGTGCCGGACATCGGCGGGCGCCAGCGCTCAACCGAGGCGCGCGAACTGTTCGAGGAAGGCTTCCACATTCCGCCCATGCGCCTTTTGCGCGAGGGCGAGCCCGACCGTTCGCTGATCCAGCTCCTGCGCACCAACGTGCGCACGCCGGACCAGACCGAGGGCGATGTGTGGGCGCTGGTGAATGCCTTGGCGCTGATCGAGGAGCGTGTGCGCGCCACCATGGCGGACCACGGCCTTGCCGACCTCGCGCAGGTCGCCGAGGAAATCTTCAGCCGGTCCGACCAGGCCATGCGCCGCCAGATCGCGGCGCTGCCGGATGGCGTCTACAGCCACACCATGCTGACCGACGGGCTCGCCGAGCCGTTCACGCTTGCGGTGCGCATCACCATCAAGGGCGATGAGATCCTGGCCGATTATGCCGGCACCTCGCCCCAGCAGCCGCGCGCGGTGAATTGCGTGCTCGCCTACACCTTCGCCATGACCGTCTATGCGCTGAAATGCCTGCTGCTGCCGCAGCTCGCCAATAATGACGGGATATTCCGGGCGATCCGCGCCGTGGCGCCCGAAGGCAGCCTGCTGAACCCGCGCCATCCGGCGGCGGTCGGCGGGCGGGCGGCCACCGGCCATTATGTGCCGGTGCTGGTGTTCAACGCGCTGGCCGATATCCTGCCGGACAAGGTGCGCTCGGCGCCGGGCTCGCCGCTGTGGATCATGAACATGGCGGGCACCACGGCGTCCGGCCGCACGTTCGCGAGCGTGATGTTCTTCAACGGCGGCACCGGGGCCGGCGAGGGGCATACGGGGGTAGACTGCCTCTCCTGGCCCTCCAACATCTCGGCGACCCCCATCGAGGTGGTGGAGCGCACCGCGCCGGTGCTGATCCACCGCAAGGTGCTGCGCGACACCTCCGGCGGCAGCGGGCGCCATCGCGGCGGCCGGGGGCAGGAGGTGGTGATCGAGACCGAGGCCGAGGACGTGGCGGCGGTGTTCGTGGCGGAGCGTCTGCGCTTCGGCGCCTCGGGCCTGCACGGCGGCGGCGAAGGCGCGCGGGGCGAGATCCTGATCGACGGCGTCGCCATCGACGGGCGCACGCTCCAATCCCTCAAGCGCGGCACCATCGTCACCGTGCGCACCCCCGGCGGCGGCGGCTTCGGCGCCGCCTGACCCCAATCCCCTTCTCCTTCAGCGCCGGGCCTTGCCGCCGCGTGCGCAGCGAAAGTCAAATCCATGTCCACCGTCCAGGATCCGACCCTCGCCCCCACCGGCTATCGCCTGCGCATTCCCGGCCCCGTGCCGGTGCCGGAGGTGGTGCGCGCCGCCCTGGCGCGCCCGGTGGTCGCCCATCGCGGCCCCTATGGCCGCGCGCAGATCGCCCGGATCCAGGAGCTGATCCGCCCGGTGTTCGGCACCCACAATCCGGTGCTGACGTTGGCGAGTTCCGGCACCGGCGCCATGGAGGCGGGCCTGCTCAATGTGATCGCGCCGGGCGATCGCGTGCTGGTGGTGGTGCAAGGCCAGTTCGGCGACCGCTATGCCGCCATCGCTGCTGCGCTGGGGGCGGTGGTGGACAAGGTGGAATTTCCCTGGGGCCAGCCGGCGCAGCCCGATGTGATCGCCGAGCGCCTCGCCGCTGCCGACTACCGCGCGCTGGTGATCACCCACAACGAGAGTTCCACCGGCATCGAGAACGACCTTGCCGCCATCGGCGCCCTGGTGCGCGATCGCGACACGCTGGTGGTGGTGGATTCGGTCAGCGGCCTTGCCGGCACCGCCATGCGCATGGACGACTGGGGCCTCGACGTGGTGGTCTCGGCCTCCCAGAAGGCGCTGATGTGCCCGCCGGGCATGGGGCTCATCGGCCTCAGCGACCGGGCGATCGAAGCGGTGAAGCGCGACAGCGGCATGCCGCGCTTTTTCTTCGATCTGCGCCGCGCGCTCGCCGTCATCGACGACGACCAGACCCCGTTCACGCCGCCGGTGTCGCTGAACGCCGGCCTGTGCGCGGCGCTGGAGCTGATCCACGAGGAGGGGCTCGACCATGTGTTCGCGCGCCACCGCAGATGTAACGATGCCCTGCTCGCCGGCTGCGCGGCGCTGGGATTTGAACCGTTCGGCCAGCATGCGGCACGCTCGCGCACCGTGGTGGCGCTCTCGGTGCCGGGCAATCTGGATGGCGGGCAGATCATCAAGGAGCTGATGGCGACCCATCGCACCGTGGTCGCGGGGGCGCGCAACCATCTGTCGGGGCGCATGATCCGCCTCGGCACCATGGGCCAGATCGGCCTGCCGGACGTGATGCAGGATATCCTGGACATCGGCGCGACGCTGGCGCGGCTCGGCCATTCCCGCGACGTCAATGCCGCTCTCGCCGCGGCGCTTCAGGCCTATGATAATGGCTGACAAGAGCAATGCGCCCTCCGCCCCGCGCGGGCGAGGGGGCGTCAATGGGAAAACGCGAACGGTGGCAGGCATCATGAGAGGACGACCCTCCCGCAGCAATGCAGAGACCCCGCTGGCCGACAAGGGTGCGGCCACGGCGGAGCGGGCCTTGCAGGTGCTGGACGCATTCCTGACCGCCGAGGAGCCGCTGTCGCTGCGCGATCTCGGCAAGCGCACCGGCTTCTACAATAGCACGCTGCTGCGCCTGCTGGCTTCGCTGGCGCGGTTTGGCTGCGTGAACCGGCTGGACGATGGACGCTATCAGCTCGGCGCAAAGGTGCTGCTGCTGGGCTCTGCCTTCCGGTCCACCTTCAAGCTCGACGATTACGTGCCGCCGGTGCTCGACCGGCTGGTGCGCGAGACCGCCGAGAGCGCCACCTTCTACGTGCCTCAGGGTGACGCGCGCCTGTGCCTGTTCCGCGTCAACAGCGCCCAGCCGCTGCGCGACCATATGCACATTGGCGAGCAGACCCCGATCACGCCCGTCGGTGCGCAATTGCGCTCCAACAGCTCGGCGGACCAGGCGATCCGCGCTTTTTCCGCCGGTGCGCCGGAGGAAAACCGGCCCGCCTTGCCAATCATCACCCAGGGCGAGCGCCTGCCGGGCATCGCCTCCATGTCGGTGCCGGTGTTCTGGAGCAACGGCCTGCTCGGCGCGCTGACCCTGTCCGGTCCGGCGAGCCGGTTCGACCAGGCGGAAATGGGCAAGTGCGCGCCGATCCTGATCCGCGAGGCGATGGATTTGAGCCGTGCGCTCGGCGGCAGCGTCGCCGCCTTCCGCGAGCTCGAGCCGGCATGACCCGCCCGCCGCTCGCCCTGCCGCCCTAGCCGGCGCTTCCCGGGCGCGTTCGCGCCGCCCGCGCAGTCCTCATCTCCCCGCATCGCCATCGTGCCGGCTGTCCCTCCGGCGCCAGCGGATCCGCGCGCCCATGTCCCAACCGGCCTCCTCTCCTCCGCCCGTTTTCGATGCCCCACCCGGCAAGGCACGCCCCAGCCTCGCCATTCCGCTCGTGGTGGCGCTGGCCATGTTCATGGAGCAGATCGACATCACGATCACGCTCACGTCCCTGCCGGCCATGGCGGCGGATCTCGGCACCACGCCGGTGGCCGCCAATTTCGCCGTGACCGCCTATGTGCTGAGCCTCGCCGTGTTCATCCCGGTGAGCGGATGGATCGCCAACCGGATCGGCGCGCGCACCGTGTTCTGCGCGGCCATCGCGCTGTTCACGATCAGCTCGGCGGTCTGCGGCCTCGCGCAAAGCTTCGAGCTGATGGTGCTGATGCGGATTGTCCAGGGGGCGGCGGGAGCGCTGATGCTGCCGGTGGGCCGGCTCATCCTGCTGCGCAATTATCCCAAGGCGGACCTTGCCATGGCGGTGCAGGTCATGACCACGCCGGCGATGATCGGCCCGGCCATCGGCCCGCTGCTGGGCGGCTTCCTGACCACCTATCTGTCCTGGCGCTGGATTTTCTACGTGAACGTGCCGATCGGCATCATCGGCATTGCGGCGGTGCTGCGCTATATTCCCAACACCAAGGGCGTGCGCTCCGGGCCGTTCGACCTGCTCGGCTTTCTCTTGTGCGCGGTCGGGATTGCGACCTTGCAAGTCGGCATCGAGATGCTCGGCAATGCCGAGGTCGCCGGGCTCACGACACTGGCCGTCCTTGTGCTGTCGCTGGCCCTGCTGGCGGGCTTCTATCTCTATGCCCGCAGGCGCGCCGATGCGGTAATCGACATCTCGCTGTTCCGCATTCGCGCCTTGCGCATCGGCGTGGTGGCGGGCGGGATATGCCGGCTGGGGTTGAACGGCGTGCCCGCGCTGCTGCCGCTGATGTACCAGATCCAGTTCGGCTACACCGCCTTCCAGGCCGGATTGATGACCATATTATCGGCGATCGGCGCGCTGACCACCAAGGGGTTGCTGCGCGCGCTGCTGCGCCGCTACGGCTTTCGCACCCTGCTGCTGTTCAACGCGCTCGCGGGCACGGCGGTCATCGCCGCCTTCGCCCTGTTCAAGCCGGGAACCTCCACTGCCGTCATGCTGGCGGTGATCTATGTGTTCGGCATGGTGCGCTCGGTGCAGCTCACCTTGAGCAATACGCTGAGCTATGCCGACGTGCCCGAGGCGCGGGCACACGGGGCGGTCAGCCTCGTGGGCTCGGCGCAGCAGCTCTCCATGGGGTTCGGCATTTCGCTGGCCTCCTTCATCTATTCGATGCTGTCCGCGGCCGGCCCGGTGTCGCACTTGGGCAGCATGCAGGAAACCTTCCTCTATCTCTCGCTCGCCACGCTGGTCTCGGTCGTCGGCTTCCGACAATTGACCCGCGAGGATGGGCGCGCCGTCAGCGGCTGAACCCTTCGCGCCGGACCGCCGGCCCCACCGCGCCCGTCCGCCGCCGGCGCCGGGCCTGACAGGAGAAATCGCAATGAGCGACCCCGCGGCCGTGGCCCGGCTGGCCATCGACATCGGTGGCACCTTCACCGATCTGGTGCTGGTGCAAGGGGCGCGGACCTTCTCCGCCAAGGTCCTCACCACCCACGATGCGCCGGAACGCGCGGTGCTGGAGGGGGCCCGCGCCATCCTCGCCGAAGCCGGCATCGGCCCGGATGCGCTCGGCCTCGTCATCCACGGCACGACGCTCGCCACCAATGCGCTGATCGAGCGCAAGGGCGCGCGCACCGCGCTGATCACCACGCGCGGCTTTCGCGACAGCCTGGAGATCGCCTACGAGCACCGCTTCGAGCAATACGACCTCTATATGGAGCGCCCCGCGCCGCTGGTGCCGCGCCCGCTTCGCTTCGAGGTGTCCGAACGCATGGCCGCCGACGGCACGGTCCTGCTGGCGCTTGAGGATGCGGAGGTGGAGGCACTCGCCGACCGGCTGGTGGCGCAAGGGGTGGAGGCGGTGGCGGTGTGCCTGCTGCACGCCTATCAGAACCCCGCGCACGAACAGCGGGTCGCACGAATTCTCGAAACCCGCTTTCCGCGCGCGCTCCTCTCGCTGTCCAGCGAGGTATGCCCGGAAATCCGGGAATATGAGCGCACCTCCACCACGGTCGCCAACGCCTATGTGCTGCCGATCATGGAGCGCTATCTCAGCCGGCTGGAACAGGGCGTGCGGGACCTCGGCTGCGCGGCGCCGCTGCTGCTGATCATGTCGTCGGGCGGCATCACGACGGTGGAAACCGCGCGGCGCTTCCCGATCCGGCTGGTGGAGAGCGGGCCGGCGGGCGGGGCGATCATGGCCCAGATGGTCGCCGCCCAGAACGGCCTGGCCCAGGCGCTGGCCTTCGACATGGGCGGCACCACCGCCAAGGTGACGCTGATCGACGATCTGAAGCCGCAGCACGCGCGCCATTTCGAGATCGCCCGCGCCGCGCGGTTCGTGAAGGGCAGCGGCATTCCCGTGCGCATTCCGGTGATCGACATGGTGGAGATCGGCGCCGGAGGCGGCTCGGTGGCGCGGGTGGATCCGCTCGGCCGCATCACGGTCGGCCCCGACAGCGCCGGCTCCATGCCGGGGCCGGCCTGCTACGGGCGCGGCGGCGACATGCCCACAGTTACCGATGCCGATCTCGCGCTGGGCTGGCTCGATCCGGTGCGGTTCGCCGGCGGGCACATTGACCTGGCGCCGCAAAGCGCCACGGCGGCGCTTGACCGGGTGCTGGCCGGCCCGCTCGCCATGGCGGGCGAGACCGCCGCCTATGGCGTCACGGAAATCATCATCGAGACCATGGCCAGCGCCGCGCGCACCCATGCGGTGGAGAACGGCAAGGCGATGGAGGGCCGCGCCATGATCGCCTTCGGCGGCGCGGCGCCGCTCCACGCCGCGCGGATGGCGCAGAAGCTCGGCATCTCACGCGTCATCGTGCCGGTGGGGGCGGGGGTGGGCTCCGCCCACGGTTTCCTCAGCGCACCCATCGCCTATGAGGTGGTGCGCACGCGGCTGATGCCGCTGTCGGCCTATGACGGCGCGCGGGTCGCGGCGCTGTTTTCGGACATGCGTGACGAGGCGGAAGCGGTCGTGCGCACCGGCGCGCCCGACGCCCCGCTCCAGGAACTCCGGGCCGGCCTGATGCGCTATCGCGGGCAGGGCCACGAGATCACCGTGCCGCTGACGGAGGCGGCGTTCGGGGCGGATGGCGCCGCGGTGGTTCGTCGGGCGTTCGAGGCGACCTATCACGCCCTTTATGAGCGCATCATTCCCGGCCTGGACATTGAAATCCTCACCTGGACGCTCGCTCTGTCGGAGGCGCTGATCTTGCCGCCCCGCGCGGAGGACGTGGCGGCCTTTCCCGCCCCGCCGCCGCGCACCCATCGCCGCCTCGTCGATCCCGGCAGCGGCGAACGGATCGAGGCGGCCATCTACGAGCGGGCCGACATGCAGCCGGGGGGTACCGTCAGCGGGCCGGCCATGATCTGCGAGGCGGAGACCTCGACCCTGATCCCGGCGGGCTTCACCGCCGCCCTCAACGGCGTCGGCCACATCATCATCGACAGGAGCCCGGCATGAGCGCGCAGATCGGCGAAATCCAGTTCCAGGTGCTGTGGAACCGCATCATCGCGGTGGTGGAGGAACAGGCGCAGACGCTGGTGCGCACCGCCTTCAGCACCGCCGCGCGCGAGGCCGGCGACATCTCGGCCGGGGTGTTCGATACCCGCGGCCGCATGCTCGCCCAGGCGGTCACGGGCACGCCGGGCCACGTCAATTCCATGGCCCGCTCAGTGGTGCATTTCCTCGCCGAATTTCCCGCCGATACGCTGAAGCCCGGCGATGTCCTAATCACCAATGATCCCTGGATGGGCACCGGGCATCTGTTCGACATCACGGTGGTGACGCCGGTGTTCAAGGCCGGCCGGATTGTCGCGCTGTTCGCCTGCACCACCCATGTGGTGGATATCGGCGGCCTCGGCGCCAGCGTCGAGGGGCGGCAGATCTATCATGAGGGCCTGCAGATCCCGCTGATGTACCTCGCCCGCGCCGGGGTGATGAACGAGGACCTGCTGCGTATCGTGCGCCGCAATGTGCGCGAGCCGGTGCAGGTGGTCGGCGACATCTATGCGCTGGCCGCCTGCAACGATATCGGCGCCGCTCGGCTGGTCGAGATGATGGATGAATACGGCCTCGATGCGCTCGATAGCGTCGGGGAGGAGATCATCGCCCGCAGCCGCAAGGCCATGGTGGAGGCATTCGCGCGTCTGCCGCGCGGCAGCTGGGACGCCAGCATGGTCATCGACGGCTTCGAGGCGCCGGTGACCATCGCCTTGCGCCTCACCGTCGAGGAGGAGCGCATCCTGGTGGATTTCGCCGGTACCTCGGGCCTCTCCAGCTATGCCATCAATTGCCCGATCTGCTACACCGAGGCCTATGCCGCCTTCGCGATCAAGGCGGCGCTCGCGCCCTTCGTGCCGAACAATACCGGCACGCTCGACATGGTGGTGGTGACGGCGCCCGTGAACACCATCGTCAATGCCCCGCACCCTGCGGCGGTGTTCGCCCGCTCGGTGATCGGCCACATGATCCCCGACGTGGTCTATGGCTGCCTGCATCAGGCCTTGCCGGACACGGTGCCGGCCGAGGGCACCTCCTGCCTGTGGAACCTGAGCCTCGCGGCGGGGCACGGCCTCACCGGCATCAGCGGCGACGGGACGACGGCCTTCAACGTCACCACCTTTCATTCCGGCGGCGCCGGGGCACGGCCGCAGCAGGACGGGCTGTCCGCCTCGCCCTTCCCCTCCGGCGTGCGCAACGTGCCGGTGGAGGTGACGGAAGCCATCACCCCCCTCGTCATCTGGACCAAGGAATTGCGCGCCGGCTCGGGCGGCCCGGGCGCCCGGCGCGGTGGGCTCGGACAGCGCATGGTGATCGGCAGCCGGGAGGATGCGCCGTTCGGCATTCATGCGCGCTTCGAGCGGGCGCGCTTTCCCGCCCGGGGCCGCGACGGCGGCGGACCGGGGGAGATCGGCCGCCTCTCGCTCGCCTCCGGCGCCAGCCTGCGGGCAAAGGGGTTTCAGGTGGTGCCGGCCGGCGACCGGCTGGTGGTCGAGATGCCCGGCGGCGGGGGATATGGCGATCCCTTCATGCGCGATCCGGAGGCGGTGGCGCGCGACGTGCGCCATGAATTCCTGGATGCCGCGCAGGCGGCCGCCCATTATGGCGTCGGCCTCACGGACACCGGCGCCGTCGATGCCGCGCGCACGCGGCATCTGCGCGGCGCCGCGCGGGAATGAGGTGCGCCGGGACGCGCGGCGCGGCCGATCGACGGGAACGGAAATGCCCACCGCGCGGCGCGCCGGCCGCGCGGATCAGCGCCCGCTGATCTGCTCCTGATTTTGCGTGTGCAGGGCGGCGATGTCCGGCGTCAGCGCCTCGCCGAAATCGGCGAACTCATACACCGGGCGGATCTCGATCTCGCTGGGGCCGGGCATGGGATTGGGGCAGCGCTTCACCCACGCCACCGCTTCGGCCATGTCCTTGACCTGCCACATCCAGAAGCCGGAGACGATTTCCTTGGTCTCCGCGAACGGGCCGTCGATGACCGTGCGGCTTGCGTCGTCGAAGGCAACGCGCTTGCCCTTGGAGGTGGGCTGCAGGCCGTCGCCGGACAGCATGATGCCCGCGGCAATCAGCTCGGCATTGAACTTGCCCATGGCTTCCAGCAAGTCGCTGGAGGGCATCAGTCCCGCTTCGCTCTCGGCGGTCGCCTTTACCATCACCATCACGCGCATGGGTCTCTCCTTTCGGGGCGTTTCCTTCGCCTTCCGACACGAGGACGCTCCAGGGGGCGCCGCGCCGACATTCGCCGCGACACTTTCAGGAGATCGTCATTCCATGACGACCGCGTGGTCATTGTCCGCCGGTGCGGCGGCGGGGGCGCGCAGCAGCAGCACCAGGGGCATGGCGATCAGCGTCAGGATCATCATGAACTTGAAGTCGTCCATATAAGCAATGATCGTGGCCTGAAGCGTGATGATCTGGTCCAGCGCCGCCCGTCCGCCGGCCAGCAGCGGGTCCAGGTGCTGATGCACCCACGGATCCTCGAAGGCGTGGTTGAAGGGCGTCACATAGGCCGCGATATTCTCGTGGTTCACCTGTACATTATCGGTCAATAGCGCGGTCACATAGGCGATGCCGACACTGGAGCCGATGTTGCGGGAGAGATTGTAGAGGCCGGTTCCCTCGCCGCGCATGTGCGCGGGCAAGGTCGAAAAGGCCACCGTCGTCAGAGGCACGAACAGGAAGCCCAGCCCCGCGCCCTGCACGAAGCCGACCCACACCACGGTCCATTGCGATACGTCTGGCGTCCATCCGGTCATGGCGTACATGGCCCAGGCGGTGAGGCCGAGGCCGAGGGTAAGAAGGATGCGCGTGTCCACCCGCCCGATCAGCCGGCCGACGATGAACATGCACAGCATCGTGCCCATGCCGCGCGGCCCCATCACCAGGCCGGCGGTCATCACCGGATAGCCCATCAGGGTCTGGAGATAGGGCGTCATCAGCGCCAGCGAGGCGAGATAGGTCACGCCGACGATGAAGATGAAGAACATGCTGACCGAGAAGTTCCGGTCCAGAAACAGGCGCGGATTGACGAAGCTGTTGGTGGCGGTGAACGTGTGGGCCAGGAACACATAGGTGGCCGAGGCGCACACCACCGCCCAGATGATGATCTCGCCGGAGGACAGCCAATCGAGCTGCTCGCCCCGGTCGAGAAACAATTGCAGGGTGGCGATCGCAACCGAGAGCGCGCCGAAGCCGAGCCAGTCGAGCTTCGCGGCAGCATTGCGCGTGGTCTCCGTGACGAAGACCGTGATGCCGGCGAACGCCAGCAGGCCGATCGGCAGGTTGATGTAGAACACCCAGCGCCAGCTCATGTTGTCGGTGAGCCAGCCGCCGATCACCGGCCCCAGCACCGGGCCGACCATCACCGAGACGCCGAACAGCGCCATGGCGGAGCCGCGTTCCTCCGGCGTGTAGATATCCAGCAAGATGCCCTGCGACAGCGGCACCAAAGCCGCGCCGAACAGGCCCTGCGCCAGGCGAAAGGCGACGATCTCCACCAGCGATTGCGACAGGCCGCACAGGATCGAGGCGATCACGAAGCCGGCGATGGCGGTCAGCAGCACGCGCTTGCGCCCGAACCGGTTGGCGAGGAAGCCCGAGGGTGGCGTCATGATCGCGGCGGCGACGATATAGGAGGTCAACACCCAGTTGATCTGGTCCGCGCTGGCCGAGACGCTGCCCTGGATATAGGGCAGCGCCACGTTGGCGATGGTGGTGTCCAGCGCCTGCATGATCACGGCGAGGATCACGCAAGCGGTGATCGCGCCCCGGTTGGCGATCGCGGGCGCGGCGCCCGCTGAGGCCTCAGCCATGGCTGGCGGTTCCGAACAGCTGGGAGATGAAAGTGGGCAGGCCGCGCGGATGGCCGGTGTCCACATCCACCGTGACGCTCATGCCGACGCGCAGCGGCGGCTTGCCAGCGAGATCGGTGAAATGGACGATCATGGGAATGCGCTGCACCACCTTCACCCAATTGCCGGTGGTGTTCTGCGCCGGAAGCAGCGAAAAGCTCGCGCCCGAGGCCGGGCTGATGCTGGCCACCGTGCCTGACCATACGATCCCGGGATAAGTGTCCACGGTGATGCTCACCGGCTGCCCCGGCTTCACGAAGGTCAGCTCGGTTTCCTTCGGGCTCGCTTCCACCCAGACATTGGTTGTCGATACAAGGCTGAAGGCCTGCTGGGCGGCATCGAGATAGGCCCCGACCTGGAGCGAGGGCACATTGGTGACGATGCCGTCGAACGGGGCCCGGACGGTCGCTTCGTTGAGATCGCGCTGGGCCTTGTCCACGGCGGATTTCGCCTGGAGATAGGACGGGTTCTGCTCCACCGGCTGGTCGGCGTTGCCGCCGAGCTGGGCCAGCGTTGCCATAGCCTGGGCCTTCGCGACATCCACCTTCTGGTTGGCGGCGTCGAGATTCTGCTTGGCCTGGTCATAGGCGGCCTTGGAGGCGGCCGCGCTCGCCAGCAATTCCTCCTGGCGCTTGAACGAGGTCTGGTAGAAAGGCAGATCCGCCTGCGCCTGGGCGATCTCGGCCTGGGCCTGTTTGTAATTGGCCTTCAGGGTCAGGATCTGGTTGCGCACGGTGCCGAGCTGCGCCTTGGCGCCGTCGAGCGCGATCTGGAACGTGTCCTGCTGGAGCTGGAACAGGATATCGCCCTTCTTCACCACCTGGTTGTTGTGCACGGCGATGGACGCGACGATGCCGGCGACGTCGGTGGAGATGCCCACGGTATCGGCCTGCACATAGGCATTGTCGGTCGACATGACGCTTCCGCCGGTGACGTAGAAATAGCCGCCGACGATCAGCGCCACCGGCAGCAGCGCGAACAGAAGGACGCGGATGCGGCCACGGCGCGATTTGGGGGGCTGCGAAGGAGCAGGGGGCGCGGCGACTTCGGGCGAAGCTTCCGCCTCCTCGGTGCGCGCCTCGCGCATCGTGTCGAGGCTGGCTGGCATCGCGGCGCCCACGGGGGCGCGGCGCGACGCGTCGGGGCGATTTAGGGTTTGGGCTTCAGCCATGGTTTTCCTCCTGATCGGGGCCAGGTTCGTTGGAAACGTTGAGAAGGTTCGCTTTCATGGTGGCGAGCGCGTGCATCATCCGGGTGCAATCCTCGTCCGAAACGCCGGCGAGGGCCTCGCAGCGCGTGGCTTCGCCCAGCTTCTGCATTTCGGTGAGCATGGGTTGCGCGCCTTTGCCCATGTAAAGCAGCCACACCCGCCGGTCGGTGGGGTGGCGTCGCCGTTCGATCAGGCCGCGCTGCTCCAGCTTGTCGAGAATGCGCACCAGCGTGATGGGTTCGATCTCCATCAGGTCCGCAAGGCCGCCCTGGTGGATGCCCTCATTGTGCTTGAGATAGGCGAGCGTTTGCCAATGGGAGCGCGTCAGCCCGCTATCGCGGGCGCGCTGCTCGAACCGCTTGCGCAGCAGGCGGGCAACGTCGTGCAACAGGAAGCCGAGCGTGGAATGGTCCACCATTGGAGAGCTTTCATATAATAAGCATGCTCATTACCAGCAGCATATACGACATCAACGCCCGTAGTGCCAGTTTTGTGCGATCACGCTTGCTCGATCCGGGTGCACGTCGGCCATGAACGGGGGCGAGGGCGGGGCGGGGCGGGGACGGGCTGCCACGATCGCGCGGCTGCGGTGGTGCCAGGGCCGCGCGCGCGGCAGGGCGCTCATCGGCCGTGCCGATGTCTCATGTCCAGATGCGGATTGCCGGACGTACGGACTGCCGGCCAGCGCCGGCGACCTCCGCCGTCTCAGGCTCAGGCTTAGACTTGTGCGGCGTGCGCCGATGCCACCAGCCGGTCCACCTCGGCGGACTCGGTGCGGAACGAGCAGACCAGGCGGACGAAAGCCCGGTCGGCCTCGATGGGGGCGAGCCCGGAGGCGAGGCGCGGCCATTCGTAATAATGCGCGCCGGCGGCTTGCAGCGCGTCATGCAGCGGGCGCGGCAGGATCGCGAACACTTCATTGGCCTGTGTCGGCAGGGGCAGCGCGACCCCAGGAACGCCGGCGAGCCCGGCCGCGAGCCGCGCCGCCATGGCATTGGCATGGCGCGCCGTTTCGAGCCAGAGCCCGTCTTCCAGATAGGCCGCCATCTGGGCCCCCAGGAACCGGCCCTTGGAAATCACATGGGCGCCGCGCTTCACGCGATAGTCGAAATGGTCCGCCAGCGCCGGGTCGAAGATCACGACCGCCTCGACCCCCATGGCGCCGTTTTTGGTAGCCCCGAAGCTCATCACGTCGACGCCGGCCTTCCAGGTCAGCTCCGCGGGGCTGGCGTTGGAAGCGGCGAGCGCATTGGCGAAGCGGGCGCCGTCCATGTGCAGGGTGAGGCCGTGCGCGCGGCAATAGGCGCCGATCTCCCCCACCTCCTCGGCCGTGTAGACGAGGCCGAGTTCGCTGGCCTGGGTGATCGACACCGCCGCCGGCATCTGCTGGTGGAAGCCGCGCTTGAAGTCGCGGCGCGAACGCTCGATCTCGTCCACGCTCAGCTTGCCGCCGAAGCCTTCCAGCGTGGTGAGCTTGGCGCCGCCGGTGAAGAATTCCGGCGCGCCGCATTCGTCCGTGTTGAGATGGGAATCGCGGTGGCAGAACACGGTGCCATAGGCCGGCGTCAGGGCGGAAAGCGCGAGCGCGTTGGCGGCGGTGCCGGTGGCCACCAGGAACACCCGCGCCTCGGTCTCGAACACGTCCCGCAAAGCCTGCGCCGCGCGCGCGCTCCACGGGTCCGCGCCGTAGGAGGGCGCGGGACCTTCATTCGCCTGCGCGAGCGCGGCCATGATCGCGGGATGAACGCCGGCTGTGTTGTCGGATGCGAATTCCATTGGGTGAGTAGACAGAATTCCGCCGCCGCGCGAAGCCCCATGGCGTTCACGATCCACAGATCAAACCGGCGCCGCCGGGCCTTTGCCCGGTGCGAACCCGGAGGACCAATCGACATTCATGGCTTGGCACGAGCGCAGCAGAGCATCGTGATGCACGGGCCTGTCCCGTGCATCCACGGGGCGCCGCCGGCACCGGCGTTTCAAGGACCGCGCCTGCGGCCGGGCGTGGCTGGCCGGGACAGCCCCGGCCATGACGACCGGTCCATGCGGACAATCGCGCACCCGCCGTCAGGCGCCTTGATGATCCACCATGCCGCTGAATCCCGGTCGGCCCTAGGCGCTGGCGGCGGTCGCGGGGCAGGGCTCTTCCAGCAGGATGCAATTGCGCCCCGCCATCTTGGCCCGATAGAGCGCCTTGTCGGCGCGTCCGTAGATATCGGTCGCGCTCTCGCCCGCAATGGCGGCGGCGACGCCGGCGGAGAACGTATAGGCGAAGTCCGGCCGCTCCGGCAGCGGGCGGGACTTCTGAATGGTGGAGAGCATCTGCTCCACCAGCAATTGTGCCTGGGTAATGGAGGTGTCGGGGAAGACCAGCACGAATTCCTCGCCGCCGATCCGCCCGAAGCAATCGCGCCGCCGCACCTGCCCCTGGATGCGCCGGGCGAAATCCCGCAGGATCAGGTCGCCCGCCTGATGGCCATAATGGTCGTTGATATATTTGAAATTATCGAGATCAAGCACGGCCACGCAACCCGTGCCGCCGGCCGCATCGGAAAGCGTGTCGTTGCGCGCGAGCATGTCGTCAATGCGCGCGAGCACATAACGCCGGTTGGCCACGCCGGTGAGATCGTCGGTATGGGCGGCCTTGATGGCGATGTCGCGGTCTTGTCGTACGCTGCGCTCTTCCGCGCGCAGGGAGGTGATGTCGCTGGCGATGCAGAGCATCCAGCCGTTGGGCTGCACGGTTTCCGTCATCCACAACCAGCGCCCGTCCATCAGGTCGGTTTCGAAGGCGCGAAATCCGATCTTGCCCCGGCGCGACTGGGTCGAGATCAGCCAAGCCTCGAAATCGGCGGTGCGGATCACGGTGCCGCGCCCGGCATGGAAGTTGCGCCGCATCAGCTCGCCCCAGAACGGCGCCTCGCCGGGGTCTAGGGAAAATGCCGCGCGGAAGGACGCGTTGGCATAGCGCAGCCGGTCGAACATGTCATACGCGGCCACCAGGACCGGCGTATGTTCGTAAAGCTGGGCAAGCGCTTCGCTCGTATCTTGCATCCCGCGCAGTGTAGACGAGCGCGCTGCCACAAACGAGCACGATTGCAGCATTCCGCCGTCGCAAATCCGCGCAAGCGGCGCTTGCCGATGGGGGAGGACAGGGCCAGCTGCCTTGCCTCGCGACATCTTTTATGCAGTTTCCGATGGGGCCGGCGCGACGATCCTTCGGCCCGGCCGCCGTTCAGCGGGTCTCGGGTGTGGTGCCGGCGCGTCCTGCGAGCCAGGAGAGCAGGGGATTGTCGTGCTTGGGCTGGGCACCGGGCAGGCTTGCCACGACGATGATCCGCGTGACCTCGCCGCGCTTATAGGCTTCCAGGAACTTCGGATAATCGTTGAACGAGATGCAGCCGTTCGAATCGCCGCGCGGACCCATCATGTAGCTGTGGGTCAGGAAGCCGTCGCGGCCATACATGGGCTCCTTGCCCACGGGGCGCATGCGCAGCGCCTCGACCCCATGGAACAGGGATTCGCGCATGGTCAGCTCATAAGTGTTCGGCGGGGTAGGGCCGACCATCTTTTTCGAGACGTGGCGCACGTCGTCGAAGGTGTCGCCATAGCCGGAATGCGCCTCCAGCTTCTCGCCGCTCGGCATGTACACGGTCTTGCCGGCGATATCGTAGACCGCGAAGCGGTCGGTGGGGCCGGGCAGGATGGATTGAGCGGCCGGTGGCACCACCTGGGGCGCGAGCTTGGGCGCGGGTTCCTCGCCGAACGGCTTGTCCGAGGGCGGCAGATAGGCGAGCTGCGTGCCGCCGATCTGGTTGGCGATCTGCCGGCCCAGCGGGTTGCGCGTGGGCAGCGGGGCGGTTCCGGACAAGCCGACATCGCTCGCGGCGGACAGCTCGGTCTGCGACGGCAGGCCGGGCGCAAGCAGCGGCTTCACCGGTGGCAGGGGCACGATGCGGGAGGCTTCCAGCGGCTCGGCCGGCGGAAGCGCCGACGCAATTTGGGTGCGGCGGGGCACGAAGGTGCCTTGCGCGGTCCGCACGCCGCCGTCGAACATCCAGCTCGGCGCCAGGATGATCGCCCCGGCGGAGCGGAAATTCTCGATGTCGGTGACGTCCTTGTCGGCGTCGTCGACGGCAGGGGCCGGCTGCACGGGGGCGGCGAACACCTGGACCGGCGGGGGCAGGGGCGCCGGGGGCACCTCGATGCGGTGGCTGGAACCACCCGCCAGCATGCGCCATTCAGCATCGGAGGTGACGATGAGCGTGGCGGCGGCCAATGCGCCGATGCCGATGACGAACGCGCCGAAGACGACCAGCGGCAGCCGGGCCTTGGATGAGACAGGGCTATCCATGTAGCCGGTGTCGTCAAAGGACGTGTAGGTCATGGTCCTCACTGCGCGAACGGATTTCGATCCCGATCCTAGGCGCGGCGGATTGTGCCACGCTGTGCGTACCGGATGTCTTCGCCCGCGCCGAACGGCCCGTGGGCTTTTCAATCACACCTTGTCGTGGCAGGGCGGAACCGATGGTCTATCCGTCCTGTCGATACCCCACAGCTACCATCGCTTGGTAACCATTTTATTGATCTTGCCGCTTCAAGCAAATCAGCATGGCGCAAATATGTAGCGCGTGCGCCCCGATCCGCGCAAACGCCGCGCCGTCGCACCTTAAAAGCGCAGCAAAACAAGCTGTTTGGAAAATTTTTCGCCGGGCGGCGCGTCCGCGCATTGGTGCTGCCCGGCGCCAGTGCGGATACGAAAATGGTATCTGAATGCGATGAACGCGCCGCGCGGCGGCGGCGGTGCGTGCGTGAGCGGCGTGGAAGTTTCGGTTGGAGGCGGCGACGGGCAGGGCCATCATTGCCCGATGATCGACCTGAGAAACATCGAGACCTTCTTCTGGGCGGCGGCGCTCGGCAGCCTGCGAGCGGCCTCGGAGAAGCTCGGCACGACCCAGCCCGCCATCTCCCAGCGCATCGCCTCGCTGGAGACGGCGCTGGGCGTGCGGCTGTTCGAACGCGAGGCGCGCGGCGTCAAGCTCACCGCCAAGGGGCATGAATTGCTCTCCCATGCCGAGCGCATGATGCAAGCGCGCCACGACATGCTGCAAGCGGCGCGCGACCAGACCACCATGAGCGGAACCTTGCGGATCGGCGTGGCGGAAACCATCGTCCAGACGTGGCTGCCGCGTCTCATCGAGCAGGTGCATTCCGCTTATCCCTCCCTGGTGCTGGAAATCGAGGTGGACAGCACGCACGTGCTGCAATCCCACCTCATGGCGCGGCAGATCGACGTCGCGTTTCTGATGGGGCCGGTGCTGGAGGCGCGGGTGGAGAATTTGCCGCTCTGCACCTATCCGCTGGCCTGGGTGGTGAAGCCGGGGGTTGATCTCGGGCCGGGGCCGGTGACGCTGGACCGGGTCGCCACGCTGCCGATCATCACCTATCCCTCCAACAGCTCGCCCTATCGCATGGTGCGCGACATGCTGATGCGGTGGGGGATATCGACGCCGCGCATGTATGGCTGCGCCTCGCTCTCCATGGTGGTGCGCATGGTGCTGGACGGCATCGGCACGGCGGTCATCACCCCGGTTTTCCTGGGCAAGGAGCTGGAAAGGGGCGAATTGCAACTGCTGGAGGTGGTGTGCGATCCGCTGCCGGATCTCGGCTTTACCGCGAGCTGGATCGACGGCCCGGAGAGCTATCCTTCCCGCGTCATCGCGCGTCTGGCGCAGACCGTGGCGGCGGGCGCTCCCGCGCGGGATTAGGAGACATAAATCCAGCTTATACGTCGCTTCCAAACATACAATTGGACAGTGGCCACTCCCATGCCTTGCAATGACCCTCAGAACGACGGCGTCAACGCTGCGGCAGAGGGATTTCAGCAATGGCTTACACGCGTGCGCTTGGCGTGCGATGGTCGTCCTGTGTGGATCGCGCCTTCGCGTCCGTCGGCTGAGAGCCGGCCATGCCATTTGTTTTTCCCATCGACGACTTGGCTTTCCTCGCGGCGCGGCGCGCGGCGCTGCTGGATCTTGCCGGCGCGCGCGGATGCGCCGGGATCGCGGTGTTCGGCCATGGCAGCGCGCTCGGCACCGGCACGAAATCCCACGGCGCCCTGCGGTTCCTCAGCGGCTGGGACGGACATGAGAGCGCCTCGCTGCTGCTGATCCTGCCCGGTGAAAGTCATCTCCTGGTGGCGAGCCCCTTCATGGTGCCGCTCGCCCGCGATCTGCGCCCGGACCTCATCGTGCACGATGTGCGGCCCGATGCCTGGGGCGCAACGCTCGGCGTGCTGCTGCCGGTGGGCGGCCGGCTCGGGCGCGTCGGCTTCGACGAGATGCCGGTGGGCATCCACCGCGGCCTCGGCGATTTCGGCGGCGGGCCAGCGCTGGATGCGGACGTGGCGCGGCTGCGGCTGGTGAAGGATGGCGCCCAGCAGCATCTCCACCGCGCCGCCGCCGCTTTGTGCGACGACCTGTTCGCGGCCTTGGGCGCCGAGCTTTCCGCCCGCCTGCCGGCCTGGCAGATCCAGCTGAACCTAGAGATGCGGGCCCGCCGCGCCGGTGCCGATTATTGCCGCACCTGGCTCACCATTGCCCCCCAGGCGGATTATTGCCGCTATTGGCGCGAGGAAGCCCAGGCGGTGCCGCAAGCCGGGGACCAGGTGCTGCTCGGCGTGGCGCTGACGGTGGACGGGCATTGGGGCCACGGCATCCGCATGGGCAGCATCGGCCCGCAGAGCGCGGCGCATGCGGAACTTACAGGCCATGTGGATGCTATGCTGGAGGCGGGCCTTGCCGCGCTGCGTCCCGGCCTGCCGCTGGCCGGCGTGGAAGCCGCCATGGAGGCGGAGCTGGCTCGGCGTGGCGTGACCTCCGCCGATCCGCGGCTGCGCCGGTTCAGAAACGGCCACGGGCTTGGCTGCTCCTACGAGGATCCTTTGCTGACCGATGCCTTCCGTCAGCATTTCGACCCCACCGCCGCGCCCGTGGCGGCGCCCGAGCTCACCTTGTCGCCGGGCATGCTGTTCGAGCTGCATCCCAATCTGTTCGTCGCCGGGCTCGGCGGGGCCGCGCTGGGCGAAATGGTGCTGCTCTCGCCGAGTGGGGCCGAGGTGTTGCTGCGTTTTCCGCGTTCCTGCGTGCGATGGAGCTGAATGTTCTCGTAACATCTCCAATAAAATCAAGATCAGAACCCAGACCAACCAGAGGATTTAAAATGAAACACCTGACTTTAGCCGCCGCCGCATTGTTTGCCGCGACTCTCTCCGCCGGCGCGCAGGAACTGCCCAAAACCAACCTGAAGGTCGTGGGCGGCCTGAGCAATCTCACCGCGTATCAGGATTATGAAAAGCCGTTCTGGACCAAGACCATCCCCGAGAAGTCGAACGGCCAGGTCACGGCCGAGATCAAGGGCTTCAATGAGATGGGCCTGAAGGGTCCCGAACTGCTGCGTCTGATGTCCCAGGGCGTGGTGGAGTTCGGCACCGCCACCTTGTCCTATTTCGCCTCGGACAATCCGATCAACGAAGCGATCGACCTCGCGGGCCTCGCCCCCGATGCGCAGACCGCCCGCAAGGTGACCGATGCGTTCGAGCCGGTGCTCGCGAAGGTCTATGGCGATGGCTCGAACGTGCGCCTGCTCGGCATCTCCACCTATCCGGCGCAGGTGCTGTTCTGCAATGCGGAGATCAAGAGCCTCGCGGACCTGAAGGGCAAGAAGGTGCGCACCTCCTCGCGCACCCAGGCCGAGTTCGTGGAAGCCTTCGGCGGCTCCAGCGTGACCATGGCGTTCGGCGAAGTGGTGCCGGCGCTGCAGAACAAGGTGGTGGATTGCGCCATCACCGGTTCGCTCTCCGGCTATTCGGCCAAGTGGTATGAAGTCTCCACCCACCTCGTGGCACTGCCCATCAATTGGAACCAGCAGATCCACGCCGTGAACGAAAAGGCCTGGCAGAAGCTGGACCCGAAGGTGCAGGCGTTCCTTACGACCAATATCAACGGCATGGTCAACGACATCTGGGCGGCTGCGGCCAAGCAGACCCAGCAGGGCTATGATTGCAACACCGGCGCTGCCGCCTGCCCGTTCGATGTGAAGGGCAAGATGGTGCTGGTGACCCCGAGCGATGCGGACAAGGCGCTGCTGCACAAGGTGCTGGAAGAGCAGATCCTGCCCAAGTGGGCGGCCCGCTGCTCGGCCGAATGCGTCGCGAGCTTCAATGCCACCATCGGCAAGGAACTCGGTCTCGCCGTCAACAAGTGACGGCGCCGGCTTGGGAGGGCCGTTTCCGCGGCCCTCCTAACCGTTGCGTCCGTGGAGCCTCTGCCATGAACAGCCCGAAACCCCTTCCAGCGCTTGCCAAGGTGCTCAGCTTCGCCGAAACCCTGTCGCGGGGCGCGGTATGGTTCGGCGGGGCGCTCACCATCGCCAGCGTGCTGCTGATTTCCTTCGACGTGCTGTGCCGCAAATTCATCGGCTGGACCACCGGCGGCGCGGATGAGCTCTCCAGCTACGCCTTCGCCATCAGCACCTCCTGGTCGCTCGCCTTCGCGACGCTCCAGCGGGCCAATGTGCGCGTCGACGTGCTCTACCAATATATGCCGGTGCGCGTCGCCGCGGTGCTGGACTGGCTGTCGCTGGTGGCGCTCGGCACCTTCATGGGCGTGCTGACCTATTATGCCTATGACGTGGTCGGGGCCTCCATCTCCCAGGGCTCGCACGCCAATACGCCGCTCGCCACGCCTTTGTTCATTCCCCAGGGCCTGTGGTTCCTCGGCCTCGTGTTCATGTGCGTGATCCTCGCCATGATGCTGCTGCGCGCCTCGGTGGCGCTCGTCACCGGCGACATCGCCACGGTGAAATCCATCGCCGGCGTACGTTCCACCCAGGAGGAGGCCGAGGAAGAAGCCGCCGCCGGCGAACGCATGGTGAAGGGAGAGGTGGCATGATCGCGACCACCATCGTCCTGCTGCTGGTGCTGATCGGCCTGTCCATTCCCGTGGGTGCCGCCCTCGGTGTGCTGGGGCTGATTCTCGACCCGCTCTATTCCATGCTCCCGCTTTCGCGCGCCATGGGCGAACTGGCCTGGAGCACCAACAACGAGTTCCTGCTGGTCGCCATTCCGCTGTTTATCCTGCTCGGCGAAGTGCTGCTGCGGGCGGGTTTCGCGGAGCGCATGTACAGCGCCATGAGCCTGTGGCTCTCCTGGCTGCCGGGCGGGCTGATGCACGCCAATATCGGCGCCTCGGCGCTGTTCGCGGCGACGTCCGGCTCCAGCGTCGCCACGGCGGCGACGGTGGGCACGGTGTCGATCCCGCAGATCAAGCGCTATGGCTATAACGAGCCGCTGTTCCTCGGCTCGCTCGCCGCCGGCGGCACGCTGGGCATTCTGATCCCGCCTTCCATCAATCTCGTCATCTATGGCGTACTCACCAACGCCTCGGTGCCGAAGCTCTATCTTGCGGGCATCATTCCGGGCCTCCTGCTGGCGGGCCTGTTCATGCTCACCATCATCGTGGCTTGCCTCGTCAAGCCGCATTGGGGCGGGCACAAGGTGAAGGCCACCTGGGGCGAGCGGCTGCGCAGCCTGGTGCATCTCGCCCCGCCGCTCGGCATTTTCCTGCTGGTGGTCGGCTCGATCTATGCCGGGCTTGCGACGCCCACGGAGGCGGCGGCACTCGGTGTGCTGGGGGCGCTCATTCTCGCCGCCTGGTTCGGCCGTCTCACGCTCACCATGCTGCGCGAGGCGGTGGAAGGCACCATGAAGGCGACGGCGATGATCATGCTGATCATCATCGCGGCCAGTTTCCTGAATTTCGTGATGTCGGCCACGGGGATCACCGACGCCATCACCAATTCCATCTCCGGGCTCGGGATTTCCGCGACGGCGATGCTGTTCGTGATCGTGATCTTCTATCTCATCCTCGGTTGCTTCATGGAGACGCTTTCCATGATGATCACCACCATCCCGATCGTGGCGCCGATCATGTTCAAGCTCGGGTACGACCCGATCTGGCTCGGCATCCTCATCATCATCCTGGTGGAAGCGGCGCTCATCACCCCTCCTGTGGGCCTCAACCTGTTCGTGGTGCAGAGCCTGCGCAAGAGCGGGTCGATGGGTGCGGTGATCGTCGGGTCCCTGCCGTTCGTCTTCGCCATGGCGATGCTGCTGGTGCTGATCTCCATCTTTCCGGGCCTCGCCCTTTATCTGCCGCGCGTCTTCTCCTGAGGCGCGGCTTTCCCCTGGTCTTTCTTCGCAGGTTGTCATGGAACTGAACTTCAACGTCGATGCCGAGGGCGCCGCGCGGGCGCTCACGGTCACCCTCACCGATCTCGTGGTCGCCGGCTGGGCCGGGCGCGACATGGCCGCCATCGAGCACCATATCGAGGAACTCTACGCCATCGGCGTGCCGCGCCCGAGCGCCGTGCCGCTTTATTATCGTGCCGCCGAGAACCTCATGACCCAGGCCGACCGCATCCAGGTGCTGGGTGCGGAAACCTCGGGCGAGGTGGAGACCTTCGTCTTCTCCGCCGAGGGCGAGATGTATGTCAGCCTGTCCTCGGACCATACCGACCGCAAGCTGGAGACGCAGAGCGTTGCGCTCTCCAAGCAGATTTGCGCCAAGCCCATCGCCCGCACCGCCTGGCGCTTCGCGGATGTCGCCGGCCATTGGGACGAAATGATTATCCGCGCCTTCATCGAGGAAGGCGGAAAGAGCGTGCTCTATCAGGAAGGCCCGCTCAGCGCGCTGCGTCCGCCGCTTGAACTGATCGAGGGCTTCACCGGCGGCGCCCGTGCGCTTCCGGCGGGCGTCGGCATGATCTGCGGCACGGTTGGCGCCATCGGCGGCATTCGCCCGGCGCCGGCTTTCACCATGGAGCTGTTCGACCCTGTGAAGGGCCGCACGATCCGCCACAGCTACACCATCGACATCCTGCCGGAAGTGGCCTGACCATGATGCGCCCCCTCACCGATCTGCGCGCCGACCTCGAGGCCGGCCGCACCAGCGCCGCCGCCCTCGCGGACTCGGCTCTCGACCGCGCGCGCGATCCGGCCGGGGAGGGGGCGCGGGTGTTCACGCGCCTCTATGAGGAATGGGCGCCGGAGCTGGCGCGCGCCTCCGACGCGGTGCGCAAGGCGGGGGTTTCCCGCTCGCCCATCGAGGGGCTGCCGATCTCCATCAAGGACCTGTTCGATGTGGCCGGCGAAACCACGCGCGCCGGCTCGGTCGCGCTCGACGACGCACCGCCCGCCGCCGCCCATTCCCCGGTGGTGGCGCGCCTGCTCGCCGCCGGCGCGGTGCTGACCGGGCGCACCAACATGACCGAGTTCGCCTTCTCTGGCCTCGGCCTCAATCCCCATTACGGCACGCCGCTGAACCCCTATGACCGGGCCACCTGCCGCATTCCCGGCGGCTCCTCCTCGGGCGCCGCGGTTTCGGTGAGCGACGGCATGGCAGCGGCCGCGATCGGCACCGATACCGGCGGCTCGGTGCGTATTCCCGCCGCCCTCTGCGGCCTTACTGGATTTAAGCCCACCCCGCGCCGGGTGCCCCGCGACGGCGTGCTGCCGCTCTCAACCAGCCTGGATTCCATCGGCCCCATCGCGCCGACCGTGGCGTGCTGCGCGATCCTCGATCGCATTCTCTCCGGCAGTGGGGACGCTGTGCCGGCCCCGGCCTCGCTTGAAGGATTGCGGCTCGCCGTACCCACAACCCTTGCCCTCGACGGCATGGATAGCGCGGTCTCCGCCGCCTTTTCCCAGGCGCTCTCGATCCTTTCGGCGGCCGGCGCGCAGGTGCGTGAGATCGCGGTTCCTGAATTCGCGCAGCTTCCCGCCATCAATGCCAAGGGCGGGCTGATCGCCGCCGAGGCGTGGCATTGGCATCGCGCGCTGATCGAGCGCGCCGGACCGCGCTATGATCCGCGCGTTATGGTCCGCCTCATGCGCGGCAAGGACATGTCGGCGGCGGATTATATCGACGTGCTGGAGGCGCGCGCCGCCTGGATCGCTTCCCTCGAAGCGCGCCTCGCGCCGTTCGATGCGCTGATTTTGCCGACCGTGCCCGTCATCGCCCCCGCCCTTGCCGCGCTCGAGGCGGACGATGCCGCCTATGGGGCCGCCAATATCCTGATGCTGCGCAATCCCACCTTCATCAATTTCCTGGACGGCTGCGCCCTGTCCATCCCCTGCCATTGGCCGGGGACGGCCCCGGTCGGCCTGATGATTGCCGGTGCGGCGGGCCGTGACCGCGCCATCCTCGCCATTGGACAAGCGGCGGAGGCGGCCTTCGACGCCGCCCTGCGCCGCTGAACGCACGGAGGCTCCCATGTCCCCAGCCCTTGCCGCCATGCCCAGCGCCACGATGCCGTACGAGGCTCGCCTTGCTGCCCGATCCGGCGTGCTGAGCGGGCCGACGGCGAATGTCGCGCCCGGCTTCGTGCAGGCCAATCTCGCCATCCTGCCGCGCGCGGTGGCCTATGATTTCCTGCTGTTCTGCCAGCGCAACCCGAAGCCCTGTCCGCTCGTGGGAGTTTCGGAAGTCGGAGATCCGTTTCTGCCGGTGCTCGGCCGTGACCTCGACATCCGCACCGATATTCCGCGCTATCGGGTATGGCGCGCGGGAGAACTTGTCGGCGAACCGACGGACATCACCGATCTGTGGCGGGACGATCTGGTCGCCTTCCTGATCGGCTGCTCGTTCTCGTTCGAGGAAGCCATGCTGGCGGCCGGACTGCCGGTGCGCCACATCGAGCAGGGCAGCAACGTGCCCATGTATCGCACCTCCATCCCCACCCAGCCGGCGGGGCGGTTCAGCGGGCCGCTCGTGGTTTCCATGCGGCCGCTCTTGCCGGCCGATGCCATCCGCGCCGTGCAGGTGACCTCGCGGTTTCCCTCCGTGCATGGCGCGCCGGTGCATATCGGCGATCCGGCCGCCATCGGCATCGCCGATATCGGCGCCCCGGATTACGGAGATCCGGTCGAGATCCGGCCCGGCGAAGTGCCGGTGTTTTGGGCTTGCGGCGTCACCCCGCAGGCGGTCATCGCCAGCGTGCGGCCGGATTTCTGCATCACCCACGCGCCCGGCCATATGCTGGTGTGCGACATCGCCAACGGGGCGCTGGCAGCCATGTGAGGCCCGCCGCGACCGAGACGGGCAGCGCAACGCCTTCTCCCGTCGTGCGCCGCGTTGTCCTCTCGCGCGCCGGCTTTAGTGTTCCGGCTTTCCCACGCAGGCCGGGTCGATGGCCTCTTGCGCGATCTGCCGAAAGCGCGGCCAGGGGCACAGCCCGTCCGCACCGCCCGCGCAGGCGGGCAGCGGCAGCAACGCCGTGGCCGGCGGGGCGACGTCCGAGAGCTCGGCGTCGGCGTGCATCTGCGCGATGGTCTGGGCAAAATAGACGAGGCGGACCATCCTCTCGCCGTCCGCGCTGCGCCACAGCTCGAACGCGACGGCCCCGCCGGGCGGGGCCTGCTCGGGCTGATAGCTTTCGAGCTGCCAGTTGAGATCGAGCATTCCCGCGACATTCAAGATCAGGTCGTCGTGGCTGGCGAAGACCTGGAGCACGGGACCATTGTTCGCCGCCGCCTCCAGCGCTGCCAGCATCCGGGCAAGGACTGGCGATCCTTTCTTCACGGCCTGATATTTCGGCATGTGCGCGGCGCGGTCGTAGAAGGCGTGGATGGCGCTGACGAATGTCAACGCTTCCGGCAGCGGACGGCCGCTCGCCGCCTCCAGCCGGCCCCACGCCACCTCATCGGCGGGATGTCCGGCGGCATATTGCATGAGAAACTGCTCGGACGGGGCGGTAGCGAGCGCGATCGGCCCCGGCGCTTCGGCGGATATGGGCACAGTCGAGAGCGAGCAGGGCGCGGCGGCGCCGTGGGCCGCGCAGCCGGCATCGGAAAACGGTCCGAGGGCCGCGTCCATGGCGGCGAGGGGCGCGCGCAATTCTCCCGCCGCCACAGCAGCCCAGGAGCCGCCGGCCATCGCCTGCGCGGCACGGGCCGCCAGCGCGGGATCGAAGCCGCAGGACGGCCCCTTGTAGACATCGGGGCTAATCGACCAGCCCGGGATCGCGCAGCCGGGAAACATGGCGTCCATCAGCGCGGCTGCCGTCACGATGGTGCGCTCGGACGTGTCGGCAGTGAAGGCCACGGCGTGACGCGGCGGGCAGGCGCCTCCCGCCAGCATGCCGAGCGCCGCATAATGGGTGCGATAGAATTGGCCGAGGCGGGCGACGCGCCCATAGCCTTCCGGCAGCAGGTGTCCGGCCGCGACATCGGCCGGCCAGGGACGGCTCGCGAGCGCGTCGAAGCATTCACCAGCTTCTTCGGCGGTGTCGCAGTGCGTGGCCTTGGTGGGGCCGCGCAGGCCATGGCGGCTCAGCAGCACCATGCCCTGAAGGCGCGCGCCCGCCGGCGCGGCCAGCCCTGCCGGCGCCTGTGCCGCACCGGGATTGGCCAGTGCCGCGCCGCAGAGGGTGGAAAAGGCCAGGAAAACACCCACGACGATTCGATACGGCACGGCGCACCCCGGCAGATTCGCGCATTCGGGCGCCTTCCGAAGCCTGCCGATCTGAGGGCGGCGCGTTCGCTTATGCCCCGAGCGGGGATCAGGAGGCGGCGCGCACCACATTTGCCTCGGCGGGATGGTCGGTGGCGATGCGATAGCGCCCCTGCGCGAACAGGAGCGTGCCGCGCTCGAAATGTACCGCGCGCCGGACCCGGCCGACAAGGATGAGGTGATCGCCGCCGCGATGCTCGGATTCCCGGGTGCATTCGAAGAAGGCGGCCACATTGTCTAGGATGGGCGCGCCGGTTTCCCCCACGCTCCAGCCGATGTCCTGGAACTTGTCCGGCCCCGAACGGCCGAAATGGCGCGAGAGGGCGATCTGGTCGTGGGCCAGCACATTGATCGTGAAATGGTCCGCGATGCTGAACTTGGGGTAGCTCTTCGACGCTTGGTCGATCGACCACAGGATCAGGGGGGGATCCAGTGAGACCGAGGCGAAGGAATTCACCGTGAGCCCCACCAGCTCGCCGCCCACATTGGCCGTCACCACCGTGACGCCGGTGGCGAACTGCCCAAGGCAGCGGCGGAATTCCTGGGGCTCGCGGGCGGGATCGCATTCAAAGGCCGCATGCACGCTCATGTCTTCTTCCTCCCTTGGGGGTGCCGCCGCGTGCACGGCGGCCCCGGCCTCGATGCGCCTCAGCCCGCCTTCGCATACATGCTCGCGGGACGCCGCAGGCCAAGATTTTCCCGCAGCGTGCTGCCGGTATATTCAGTGCGGAACAGGCCGCGATTCTGCAGCTCGGGGATGATGTGCTCGCAGAATTCGTCGAGCCCCGCGGGCAGGATCGGCGGCTGGATGAGGAAGCCGTCCACGCCGCGATTGAGGAACCAGCTTTCCATCTGGTCGACAATGCTCGAAGGCGTGCCCTTCACCGTGCGTTGGCCGCGTCCGGTGCCGAACTGCTCGTACATCTGGCGCAGCGTGGGATTGCCCTTGAGCATGTAGGAGACGCGCGAATTGGAGCGGCCCAGCTCTTCGGCGATGAGATGGGCGGGAAGGGGCTCCTCCACATCGCATTGGCTCAGATCGATGCCGCCGAGCGCGGCGGAGAGCAATTCCTTGCCGACGTCGGGATGGATGAGGCTCTGGAGATAGCGGATCTTCTCGTCCGCCTCCTTCTCGGTCGCGGCGACCACCACGTTGAGGCCGGGCATGATGACAATCTCGTCCTCGCCCCGGCCGTATTTCGCGGCGTGGTCCTTCAGTTCGCGATAGAATTTCTGCGCCTGCTCCAGGTCATGGAGCGGGGTGAAGATGACTTCCGCGATCTGTGCCGCAAGCTCCTTGCCGGTGTCGGAGGCGCTCGCCTGGAAGATCACCGGATAGCCCTGCGGGGGACGGGCAACGTTCAGCGGCCCGCGCACGGAGAAGTGCTTGTCCTTGTGGTTGAGGTAATGAAGCTTGTCGGGGTCGAAATAGCGGGCGGTGGCGCGGTCACGCAGGAAGGCATCATCCTCCCAGCTGTCCCACAAGCCCTTCACGACCTTGACGAACTCCTCCGCCCGCTCGTAGCGCTCATTATGGCCGTAATGGGCATCGCGGCCGAAATTATAGGCCTCCGAGGGGTTGGAGGAGGTCACCACGTTCCAGCCCGCGCGCCCGTGGCTGATATGGTCCAGCGAGGCGTATTTGCGGGCGAGGCTGTAGGGTTCGTTGAAGGAGGTGGTGGCGGTGGCCACCAGCCCAATGTGTTTCGTGACGGCCGAGATCGCGGAGAGCAGGGTCACCGGATCAAAATAGGCCATGTATTGCGGCCAGCGCGAGAGCGCCTGGAGGTTGCCGTCGCGGGTGGCGATGGCATCGGCGAGGAAGATCAGGTCGAACTTCGCCTTCTCGGCGGTTTGCGCAAGCCGCACATAATGGTCGAAATTGGTGCCGGCATCAATCTGCGAGCCGGCGTCGAGCCAGGCGGCCACGTGATTGCCCGTCGGATGGAAGAAGCCACCCAGCCTCATCTGATCTTTACGTCGTTCGGTCATTTTCTTGTTCTCCTCGTGCAACGCCGAGGCGCGGCACGGCTTTCTTGTTACGGGACGGGTGAAACGGGCAGATCACGTGGCGCCTAGGTCAGCGCGTCCTCACCATGTGGACGCCTTGGCCATCGCCTCGATCTTCTTCGCGTCGAAGTCGTTGATCTGGGGGATGAACTGGTTGGTGTAGGCGGCGGTGACGTCGAAGTCCTTGGGGATCAGCCCTTCCTCAATGGAGATGTCGGCCATGCGCTTCCATTGGGCTGGCACGTTCTCGCCCCACTTCACGCCCGGCTCCAGCTTGGTGAGATTGAAGCGGGAATCGAAGATGCGGCGGGCCTGCTTGAACGTCTCGTCATTCACCGTCTGCGGCTTCGTTTCGGGATACATCTTCCAGTGATTGCGCAGGGCGGCATCGGGATTGGTGAGGCCGTAGACCGAGGCTTCGGCGATGCCGCGCGCGACCTTTACCACCACCTCGGGCTTCTTCTCGATGGTCTCCTCGCGGGCGATGATCACGTTGCCCACCACCTCGTCGATCCACGGCGGGTCGATATAGCGGAACTTGAAGCCGTTGTTCTCCAGCCCGGCGATCACTGTGTCCCAGGAGGCCCAGGCGTCGATCACGTTCTGGCGGAAGGCGTTGGCGGCCTGTCCGCCGATGCCGACCGAGAGCCACTTCACGTCGCTCTGCGGGTTCAGGCCGGCGGAAGAGAGCACGGCGCGGGAGAACGGCACAGAGCCTGCGGACATGTCGGGCACGCCGATGGTCTTGCCCTTCAAGTCGGCGACGGTCTTGATCGGGCTGTCTTCCGGCACCACGATGCGATAGATCGACTTGCGGGCGTAAGTATAGACGGCCTTCACCTTGATGCCCTTCGACCGGGCGATCAGCAGTGCGTCGCCGCCCACGGTGGCGAAATCCACCTGTCCGCTGGCCACCTGCTGCACGCCGGCCGTGGCGCCGGACAAGCCGATCACCTCGACATCGAGGCCTTCCTGCTTCCAGAATTCCGCCGCGAGGGGAATCGAGGACTGGGCCGCGTGGCCGACCGAAATGTTGGACGTGGTGACCGCATAGACCACCTTCTCGGCCGCGCCGGCCTGGCCGGCGGCACCGGTCAGGGCGATCGCCGCCGCAAGCGTACATAAAGACAAACGAATGCTTCGCATAATTAAACTCCGCCTCTGGTTGTTTTAGGTTTATTTGGGTCGCCTTCAGCTGAGCGACTTGTTCCAAAACAGGAAGTGGCTTTGCGCCATGCGCATGAGCACGCTGAGCACGACGCCGAACACGCCGAGCACCACCAGCACCGCGAAGATGCGGGCCACGTCGAACTGGAAGTTTGCTTCCAGGATGAGATTGCCGAGCCCGGCCTTCGACCCCACGAACTCGCCCACGATCGAGCCCAGGATGGCGAGTACGATGGCGACGTTCAGCCCGGCGAAAATGAATGGCAGGGCGTTCGGCAGGCGCACGGTGCGGAAGGTTTCCCAGCGCCCCGCGCCGAGCGAGCGCATGAGGTCCAGCTTGCCCTGGTCGCAGGATTTCAGCCCCATGATGGTGTTCACCAGCACCGGGAAGATGGCCACCAGCGCGACGATGATGACCTTGGAGCCGATGCCGTAGCCGGCCCAGATGATGATCAGCGGCGCGATGGCGATCTTCGGCAGTGTCTGCAGTGCCACCAGCCAGGGATAGACGATGCGCTCCACGATGCGGAACTGCGCCACCACCGCGCCGATGGCGGTTCCGATCACAGCCGCCAGCAGGAAGCCGGCAATGGTCTGGAAGGCGGTGACGAAGAAATTATAGACGAACAGGCCGGAGGCAAAGCCATTGTAAAGGGAAACCGCGATCGCCGAGGGCGCGGGAAGGATGAAATCAGGAACCTTGAACAGATCCACCGCCAGTTCCCACACCAGCGCCAGCATCACGAAGCCGCCGAAGGAGATCAGGGAATCCACGCTGGAGACGGAGAGCCAGCGCAGGCGCTCGCGCTTGCGAGAGGCGAGGATTTCGGCCGCAGCCGTAGCGTCGAGGGACATGGCGATGACTCACGGGTTCGGGTGGCGCGAAAACGCGCGGGACAGGGCGATGCGGCGGGACGCGGTCTAGTCGGTGCCGACGTCCAGCAGGCGGCGCAGCTTTCCGGTGTAGGCGCCGAACTTTTCCTCGCTCAGCATGCCGATGTGCCGGGGCCGCGGCAGGGCGATATCCACTTCCGCGATGACCCGGCCGGGACGCGGCGACATGACGATCACCCGGTCGCTCATGAACACCGCCTCTGTGATCGAATGGGTGATCATGAAGACTGTCTTCTTGGTGGCGTCCCAGATCTTGAGGACTTCGGCATTCATGGTTTCCCGCGTCAGCGCGTCGAGGGCACCGAACGGTTCGTCCATGAGCAGCACCGAGGGATCGTGAATGAGCGCCCGGGCGATCGAGACGCGCTGGCGCATGCCGCCCGACAATTCAAACGGATACTTATCCTCGAACCCCTTGAGGCCGACCAGTTCGATCAATTCGTGAGCGCGGGCAAGGGAGGCCTGCTTGTCCAGGCGCAGCACCTGCGCGGGCAGAAGCACGTTCTGGAGAATGGTGCGCCAGGGCAGCAGGTTCGCGTCCTGGAACACGATGCCGACATCCCGGCTCGGGCCGCCGCCCTTGCGCCCGGAGAGGATAAGCTCGCCGCCGAACCCGTCTTCGAGCCCGCCGATGATGCGCAACAAGGTGGTTTTCCCGCAGCCGGATGCTCCGATGACGGAGACGAATTCCGCGCCGCGGATCGCAAGATTGATCTTGCTCAGCGCATGTACCGTGCCGCCAGATGCCGTTTCATAGACTTTCGTCACGTCATTGAGGGCGACGACGGGCGGGGAAGCCGGCTTCTGCGCATGGGTATTGACGATGAAGGGTGTCGCACCCGCCATTGCTGCCATAATGATCCTATTCTCCTCTGGATGCCCGGTCGCGCTTTTTGCGCAATTCTCGGACCAACTTGGAAATGACTTAAAAAACGCTCCTGGCCGGGGATGCGAGTGAGGGGTGAAGGCGGGCGCCGTCAGGGCGTCCGCTGGTGGAGAACGGCGATTTCCTCGAGCCGCTCGCAGAAGGCGGCGGCGCTCTTTACATGGTCGCGCATGGCCTTGGCCGCGCGCTCGGTGTCGCGCCGTTCCAGGGCCGCAAGGATGCCTTCCAACTCCGCGAAGCCGTCCTGCACGCGTTCCTGGGAAACCGCGCATACGCGGCGGATCCATTGCACCTTGTCGCGCAGGTCGAGCAGCGTCTGGCGCACCAGGGAATTGTCGGCGGCGTCATAGATCGCGGCATGCAGGCGATTGTCGAGGGCGATGAAGGCATCGGCGTCGCCTTTGGCGATGCGCGGCGCCTTCGCGCGGAAATCGGCCCGCAGGGTCTTGAGCATGGGCGCCGACATGCGGGTCGCCGCCGCGCCGGCGGCATGCATCTCCAGCAGCATGCGCAGTTCCGTCACTTCGCGGATCTCGCGCGGGGTGAGCGCCTTGATATAGGTGCCGCTCTGCGGGGAGATGGCGATCCACCCCTCCGATTTCAGGCGTGACAGGGCGGTCCGGATGGGCGAGCGGCCGACCCCCAGATCTTCCGCGAGGCGCGCCTCCGACAGTCGCTCGCCAACCCCATAATACAGATCCACGATGCGCCTCTTGATCTCGCGATAGGTCACGAAAGCGGCATTCGCCTCGTCGATATTGAGCATTTTCTACTCTCTTCTTGTTTTCGCCCGAACCCGCGCGGTTCCCGCGCTTGGCACTGCCGCCGCCGCTTTTTCCAGTCCCGGCCCCGTCAAGCTCGGCCTGTGCGCCGTCTTGCGGCACCCGCCGCCGCGGGGGGCGTGAGGCGTAACCTGCTCGAAAGCCGTCGATTTCCCTGAGTGCTTAGCGAGCTAGTCGACTAGCAAAGTGGTCAACTAATTTGGAACATGATGACGCAGGTGAGTCAAGCGCATCTGGTAGGCAGTTGGGGTGACCGCGCGCGGCGCCGGGCGTGTCGCTTCCGACGCAGCAAGGTTCGTGCCGTCGGAGCGATCTGCCGGCAGAGCGGATGATGGGATCATCAGTTCTTGCCATGGCGCCCCCTTCGCGGTGGAGCGGTCTCGCCCGGATCAAAAGCGCCAAATGCGGAAGATGTGCCGCCTGGCCGTACTGGCGGGCTGCGTCTGCGATACGCGCCTGTGTTCCTTGGGAGCGGCGCGCGCAAACGGCGCGGCGGCGAAGGGGGCTGCGGGAAAGGTATCGAAAGCCGGGAAAATCGGGCACACCCTTTTGGGGGAATGGGATGGGAAACGGGGTGCCGTGATGATCGACTTCACATTGTCCGCAAAATTGTTCGCGGCGCTTTTCGCCATCATGGGTCCCCTCAGCATCGCGCCGATCTTCCTGGCGCTGACCGCCGATGACACGCCTGCCACGCGGCGCAGCACGTTGATGGCCATGATCGCGACCGTAAGCATCGGCGCGTTGGTCTGCGCGCTCGCCGGACATGCGCTGCTTGGACTGTTCGGCATCAGCGTTTCGCATTTCCGCCTCGCGGGCGGGTTGATCGTGCTGTTGATCGCCCTTTCGATGCTCAGCGGCGACGACCATCCCTCCCATCACGGCGCCGAGGGGGAGCAGGAGCAGTTCAAGTCGGTTGAGAATGCGGGTGTTTATCCGCTCGGCCTGCCGATCGCCCTCGGGCCCGGTGCCATGGCGACAATCATCATCTTCGCCCAATCCGCACACGAGCCGAGCGACATCGCCGCCTTCTATATTGGCCTGATCGGCTATCTGATCTTTTTTGCCGGCGCGATGGCGCTCACGCCTTGGCTCGGCTCGCGGCTCACGCCGACCGCGCTCTCCATCTCCAAGCGCTTGATGGGCATCATCCTCGCCGCCATCGCCATGGAAATGATCGCCGGCGGGCTGAGCGCGATCTTTCCCGGCTGGATGCGATGACAGGTGGCGTCTCGGCGCGGAAAAAACGTCGCCGGGACTGCGCCCCTGTCTCCAGCCAGCCCATGCCGCCTTGGTGCGCTGCACGCGGCGTCCTAGGCTGAGGCGCGCTTTGCTTAGGGAGTCGCGATGACCGACCGCACCCGCCATATTCCGCTGAGCGGAAACGACATGCCACGCTTCGGCGGCATCGCCACCATGATGCGCCTGCCGCACATCGCCGATGCCGCGCAGCTCGATGCCGGCTTCATCGGCGTGCCGTTGGACGTGGGCACCTCGAACCGCGCCGGCACGCGCTTCGGGCCGCGCCAGATCCGTACGGAATCCGTGTTCGTGCGCCCGTACAACACGGCGACGCGCGCCGCGCCGTTCGACAGCCTCGCCATCGCCGACCTCGGCGACGTCGCGACCAATCCCTACAGCCTGGAACGCTCGGTGGAGCTCATCGAGGCGCATTTCGCCGGCATCTTCGCGACCGGCTGCCGCCCGATGGCGCTGGGCGGCGACCACACCATGACGCTGCCGATCCTGCGCGCGGCGGCAAAGACCCATGGGCCGGTGGCGCTGGTCCATGTGGATGCCCATGCGGACGTGAACGACACCATGTTCGGCGAGCGCATCGCCCATGGAACGCCCATGCGGAGGGCGCTGGAGGAAGGGCTCATAGATCCGCGCTGCATGGTGCAGGTGGGCCTGCGCGGCTCGGGCTATGCGGCGGATGATTTCGATTGGCAGCGCGGTCTTGGCGTGTGGGTGGTGCCGGCGGAGCGCTGCTGGCATCGCTCGCTCGTCGATCTGGCACGCGAGATCCGCACCCGCTTCATGGGGCGCCCAACCTATATTTCGTTCGACATCGACAGCCTGGACCCGTCGATCGCGCCGGGCACGGGAACCATCGAGCCGGCCGGCCTCACCTTGCCCCAGGCTCTGGAGCTGATCCGGGGCCTGCACGGCCTCGATATCGTGGGGTTCGACCTGGTGGAGGTGTCGCCGCCCTACGACACCACGGGCAATACGGCCCTGATCGGGGCGAACCTGCTGTTCGAGATGCTGTGCATCCTGCCGGGCGTCGCCTATCGCGACGCCCGGCACCCGCTCTCCTTCCGCCCCGACCTGCCGCCGGATTGGGTATAGCCGCACGCCGGCCGCATCAGCCACCCAGCATGTCGCGCAAGGTGCCGCCGGGATAAGCGCTCCGCAGGGCGCCGCGCGCCTGCAACAGCGGAACCACTTCGTCGACAAAGTCATCGAACGTATCCGGCAGGAAGGCCGGCGAGATCACGAAACCGTCGGCAAGGCCGGCATCGACGATGCTCGCCAGTTCGTCCGCCACATCCTGCGCCGTGCCGACGATGCGCGGGCACATGACGCCGCGCCCATAGACACGCCCCGCCTCGGCGATGGTCATGGAGCCGTCGGGGGCGATGCTGCGGAGCGCGGCGAAATTGCCCTGGCTGCCGGAGACCGGGATCTCATCCACCCGTGCCTCCAGCGGCAGGCTGGAGAAATCCGCATTGGCATGGGCGGCGAGCGTGGAGAGGCCGACGCGCGGGTCGATCAGAGAATCATGCAGGTCGCGCTTTTCCTCCGCCTCCGCGCGGGTGCGGCCGATGAAGGGCATCACCGCCATGAGCACTTTGCTGGCGTCCGGGGCGCGGCCGGCAGTTTCCAGCGCGGCGCGCACGTCGCGCGTGAATATGCCCATGCGCTCCCGGTTGGGCTGGAGCGCGAAAATCACCTCCGACCAGCGCGCCGCGAACGCCTTGCCGCGGCCGGACGAGCCCGCCTGGATGATCACCGGCCGGCCCTGCGGGCTGCGGGGAATGTTGAGCGGCCCGCGTGACTGGAACCATTTGCCCTGGTGGTTCACGTAATGAACCTTGTCCGGGTCGGCATAGATGCCGTTGGCGCGGTCGAGCACCAGCGCACCTTCCTCCCAGCTGTCCCACAGCTTGAAGGCGACTTCCATGAATTCGTCCGCGCGGTCGTAGCGCTCGTCGTGGCCGAGGTGCGGCACAGAGCCGAAGTTGAGCGCTTCCCCATCGTTCATGGAGGTGACGACGTTCCAGGCCACCCGACCCCCGGAGAGATGATCAAGCGTCGCGAATTCGCGGGCGATGTTATAGGGCGCGTCATAGGTGGTGGAACGCGTGGCGCCGAGGCCGATGTGCTGCGTCACCGCCGCCATGGCGCCGAGCACCGGCAGCGGATCCATGCGCGTGGCATCCTGATCGCCGAGCCGGATCCCGGTTTCCAGGCTCTCGCCATAGCGGTCGGCGACCGCGAGCCGGTCGGCGAAGAACAGGAAGTCGAATTTCCCGCGCTCCAGGGTGCGGGCGATATGGGCATAATGGTCGAGACTGAGGAAGGCGGTCTCGTGCGCGGGATTGCGCCAGACGGCGTGGCTGTGCACCACCGGTCCGGCGATGAGAAAGCCGCACAGATGCATGGGTTTGGGATGTGTCATGATGTTTCTCCCGGTGGCCTTGAGGCGCACGTTCTCGTTGCGCGCGGAGGCTCTCCGCGCGCTGCTGATGTCCAGGCTTGAAAAAGCGCTAGCGGATCAGGAAATCACGCCGACGATCGTGTTCTTGCCGCCCTTGACGACCTGCACCAGGAACGAGCGGTTGATCTGATCGCCCTTGGCGTCGAAATCGCAGCTTGCGCCGGCGCCCACGAACTTGATCTTCTTGCCGGCGCGGATCAGTTCCAGCCCCTTCACCACATCGTCCACTTCCTCGCCAGGCGGGTTGCAGACTTCGGTAATGGACTTGGCCCAGGTCAGCGCATCGCTGGATTTGGCGTGTTCCATCGCCAGCGCGGTGACGCACATCTGGTCGTGGGCATTGCCGGCGAACAGGAACACGGTGCCGGCCGGTGCGCCCATCTCCTTCACGAACTTCTTGTAGGACGGGGTATCGAGCGGGGGCGCGGGCTGGAGGTGATAGATCCCTTCCGCCACTTCCGGGCCGACGGCCTGGAGAAACTTGCCTTCCGCATCGGCGCCGATGGAGAGCGCCACGATCTTGGACTTGAAGCCGCCGCGATAGACTTCCTTCGCGATCGAGGTGAAATCGGTCAGCAGCGACAGGCAGAACACGCCTTCGGGGTCACTGCCGAAGGCCTTTTCCACCTCGGCGCGATAGGAGGGCTGGTCGGGATTGTACATGACCACGTCCAGCACCGTGCCGCCGAGCTTGGCCATCTCCGCCTTGAAGGGCTCGATCATCGCCACCACGAACGGGTTCTGCTGCGCCAGCACCACCACCTTCTTGGCGCCGATGGAATTCATCACCTTGGCGCCGGCGGGGCCCCAGGACGTGCTCTTGGCCTGGAAGCGCCACACGAGGCCCTTGGTGTCGCCGTCGGTCACCGCATTGGCCGAGCAGGAGACCATCTGAACCTTGTTGGCGGCCAGGATGATGGGCTTGGCGGCCAGCGCGATCGGGCTGCCCCAGAAGCCGCCCACCAGTTCCACCTTGTTGACTTCCAGCAGCTTCTTGGTGGCCGTGACGCCGACGGTGGGATTGGTCTCGGAATCCTCGATGAACAGCTTGAGCTTGCGCCCGCCGAGGATGCCGCCGGCCTCATTGACCTGCCCGACCACCAGTTCGGCCGCCTTCTTCATGTCGGGCCCATAGGGGCCCGTGGCGCCCGAGAACGGCAGCACCATGCCGAGCGGGATTTCCGCGGCCTGGGCGAACGCCGGCATCGCGGCGCCGACGAAGGGGAGGGCGCCGAGGCCGGCAACGACCTGGCGGCGGGTAAGACGCGGCGAGTGGCTCATGGCTGTTCTCCTGAGGTGGCTGGTTCTTCTTTTGGGTGAAGGTTGAGCAAGGTTTCGGCGACGCCGTCGTCGATCTGCAACGCGTCGTTGAACCGGTTGAAGAAACCGCAAAGCGCGATGCGCAGGGTCAGCTCCACGATCTGCGCTTCGGAGAAATGCGCGCGCAATTGGGTGAAGACGCCGGAGCGGATGCCCCAGGCGCGTTCCGTCACCAGCCGCGCATAGGCGATGACTAGGCGATCGACCTCGTCGAAGGCCTCATGCTCGGCATCGGGCAGCGCTTCGATCGCGGCGGTGGGTATGCCCTCCACGGCAAGCAGGGGGGCATGATGGGAGACACAATAGGGGCAGGCGTTCAACTTGGAGACCACCACCACCGCCAGCTCGATATAGCGCCAGGGCACCGCTTCGCGCGCCCGCAATTCCATGAGCATGCGGTAGATGTGGTCGAGTGCCGGCGGCACATGAGCGAGCACCGCCGCCTGATCGGCGAAATCGGCATAGCCGCCGGCGAATTGCTCGTAGACCTGCGCGATTTCGGGCGGCAGGGCACTGGAGGGTAGCGGGGTTACGCGAGGCATCAGCCTTCTCCCTTCGCATCGGGAAAGAATTCGGTCGCGCGTCGGCGCGGTTCCGCCACAAGGCCCTGCGGGCGCAAGATCAGCAGCAGCACGATGCCGATGCCGATCATGCCGAGCCGCAGTGCCGACAATTGCGCGCCGTCGATGGACGGCACGAGATCCTTCAGGAAGCGCGTCGCTTCCAGCAGCGCCATGATCGACCCGGCGCCGAACAGGAGGCCGAGATTGGAGCCGCGTCCGCCCGCGATCACCGCCATGAAGGCATAAGCGGTGATGATGGGGGTGAACTGGCTCGGGTCGATATAGGTCAGGTAGAAGGCGTGCAGCGCTCCGGCGAGGCCCATGACCGCGCCACCCACGGCGAACGCCCGCACCCGCAGCGCCAGCACCGGCTTGCCCAGCGCGGAGGCCACGGTGGGATCGTCCCGGACCGCCCGCAACACCCGGCCGAAGGGCGAGCGCACCAGCAGTTCCAACAGCACGAACACCAACAGCACCAGCGCGATGGCGAACGCGAGGATCACCCCATCCCCTCCACCGGGCGGCGTGACGGTGGCGAACGGGCGCGGAATGTCGGCAATGCCGAGCGCCCCGCCAGTGAGCCACCCTTCGTTCAGCAGCAGGATGCGCACGATCTCGCCAAAGCCGATGGTGACGATGGCGAGGTAATTCTCCTCCAGCCGGATCGAGAGCAATGCCAACGCCATGCTGATGGCGGCGCAGAGCGCTGCGGAAAAGATCATCGCCGGCAACCAGCCGATATGAGGCGCGGTGATCGCCACCCCATAGGCGCCGAGCGCCACGAAGCCGGAGACGCCGAAATTGACCAAGCCGGCAAGGCCCCATTGCAGGTTCAGGGCAAGGCCAACCAGAGCAGCGACGCTGACCAGGATGATGAGGGTAACGAGATAAGCACTCATTTGCGCACCGCCTTTGCGCCGAACAGGCCGTTGGTGCGGAACAGGAGCAGGAGGAGGATGACGCAGAAGCTCACCACCTGCCGGTAATTGGTCGGCAGGATCAGCGCCGACATTTCCTCGGCAAGGCCGATCATGAGCGCGCCAGCCACCGCGCCGAGCGGGCTGCCGAGACCGCCCAGGATCGCGGCGGCGAAGATCGGGATCTGGTAGTTCCAGCCCATCAGCGGATCAATGGCGCGATCGAGCCCGGCGAGCACGCCGGCGACCCCGAGCAGGGCGCCGGTCAGCGCCCAGGCAATGCGCGCGACGGTGCGCCGTTCCACGCCGCGCACGGCGGCGAGGGCGGGATTGTCGGCCACCGCCCGCATGGCGCGGCCGAGGGGCGAGGCGGTCAGCAGCAGATGCACGAGCAGAAGCGCCACGACCACCACGCTCGCGGTCACGATCTGCTCGTGATTGATGCGCACGCCTTGCCAGCGGATCGGCCGAGCGAGCGTCACGTCGAAGCTGCGGGCGGCATTGCCGAAGACGAAGCGGCAGATGTTCTCCACCACCAGCGACACACCCATGGAGGCCACCAGCAAAGTGATGGAGCCGCGATCGCGCAACCGCTCGAACACGAGCGCATCCGCGATGATCGATGCCAGCGCCACGCAGAGCGCCGCAAACGCGGCGGCGAGCGGCAGTGGCCAGCCGAACTGCACATTCGCGACGAAGCCCGCGTAGGCCCCGAAGGTGAGCAGGGAGCCGACCGCGAAATTGGCGAATTTGAGAATGCCGAACACCAGCGTCAGGGCGAGCGCGGGCAGGGCGAGGAGCAGGCCCGTAACCAGGCCGTTCAGGAACAGCTGCGCCATGTCAGGCCGCCTTTCCGAAGAACAGGCCGGCGAGATCGGCCGGCGAGACATCGTCCGCCGGCGCCCGCAGGCTGAGGCGACCGGCCACCAACACCACCACTTCGTCGGCGATCTTGAGGGCGGCGGAGACATTCTGCTCCACCAACAGGATGGTGACGCCGGAGTCGCGCACGCGGGTGATGGCCTCCATGGTCTGGCCGACGATCTTCGGGGAGAGGCCGGCGGAGGGCTCATCCAGCAGCAGCACTTCCGGATTGGCCAGCAGGGCGCAGGCGAAGGCCAGCATTTGCCGCTGGCCGCCGGAGAGGTTGCCGGCGAGCGTGCGCGGCCGTGCGGCGATCTCGGGAAACAGGTTCAGCACCCGTTCCTCCTGCTCGCGCCCAATGCCCGGGCGGCCGCGCAGGAATTCCGTGGCGAGCTTGAGATTTTCGCGGATGGTGAGGCTGCGGAAGACATTGGCCTCCTGGGGCACATAGGCGAGGCCGGCGAAGACCCGGCGGGCCGGGGAAAGCGTGGTGACATCGCTTCCGGTCACCGAAACGGATCCGGCGCGGGCCGGCAAAAGGCCGGCGATGGTCTTGATGAAGCTGGATTTTCCCGATCCGTTGGGGCCGATTACGGCGATAATGGATTCCGGCCGCTGCGCGAAATCTATGCCGCACACGATATCGCCGCCGCGGCCGTAGCCCGCGCGCAGCCCCTGCACCCGCAGGGCGTCCGTTTCGCGGTTTTCGATCATGCCGCGAGGCCCAGATAGGCGTCCACCACGCGGGGATCGGAGGTTGCTTCGGCGAAGGTGCCGGAGACCAGGGTCCGTCCCTCCGCCAGCACATGCACATGATCGCAAACTTCGCCCACGAGGTGCATGTCGTGCTCGACGATGCCGAACGAGAGGCCCTCCATCTTCAGTTCGCGCACCAGGCGGATGATCTCCTCGCGCAGCGGCGGCGAAACACCGGCTCCGGGTTCGTCCAGCAGCAGGAGCCGGGGCTCCAGCAGCAGCGCGCGGGCCACCTCCAGCAGCTTTTTCTGGCCACCGGACAGCGCGGCGGAGGATTGATCCGCCAGCTTCCACAGCCCGACGCGCTCCAGCAGGATGCGGGCCTTGGCGGCGTTCGCATGCTCTTGCGCCCACCATTTGCGGCGCGAAACCACCGCATGCAAAAGCCCTTCGCCGATCTGGTGCGGCGGGGCGAGCAGCAGGTTCTCAAACACGGTGAGGCTGGAAAGCTCCCGCACGATCTGGAAGCTGCGCACCACGCCGAGCGCGGCCATGCGATGGGCGGGCAGGCCGGTGACATCGACGCCATTGAAGATGACCGTGCCGGCCTCGGGCTTAGCAAGCCCGGTGAGCGCATTCAGCAAGGTGGTCTTGCCCGCGCCGTTGGGGCCGATCAGGCCGGTGACCTCGCCCTTGCGAAGCGACAGGCTGCACCCGTCGAGGGCCGCCACGCCGCCATAATGCTTCACCAGCCCGGAGAGCTCCAGGAACGCACCTGACATCCAATTATCCCCTATGTACATAGATTTTATTAATTATTATCTCACCGCTTGTCGACTGCCTTTTTTGGTTGCACATCCGGGTTTGATTCAGATCAAATTTTGCGCACTTGCCTATGAGGTAATCAATATTACCCAAGTCGTAACAAATTAAAGCCTGGATGAGTCAAGTAATCAAATTTATATTGCTTTGCGAAAAGCGAAATAATATTTATGAGCGCAAATGGCGCGTCCCCTCGAAATTACCCTCTTGCGCACCTTCGTGATGCTCGTTCAGGAGCAGAGCGTGACCCGTGTCGCCCGCAAGCTGAACCGCACCCAGCCCGCTATCAGCCTCCAGGTGAAGCGGCTCGAGGAGGCGGCGGGCCGCGCCTTGTTCGAACCGGACTTGCGGCACCTGCGGCTGTCGCGCCATGGCGAGATGCTCTTGCCCTATGCGCGCACCGTGCTGCGCATGCATGAAGAGGCGTGCCTGCGCCTCGCGGCCGAGGAGATCGAGGGGCGGGTCACGCTCGGCTGTCCCGATCTGTACGCCGCTTTCCTCCTGCCCGAGACCCTCGCCAGCTTCCGCGCCAGCTATCCGGGTGTGGAGGTGACGGTGCGCTGCGCGCTGTCGCGGCAATTGGCGCAGGACATGACCGACGGGCTGATCGACATCGCCATCGCCACCCGCATGCCCGGCGTGGCGCCGAAAGTGGGGCGCGGCACGGTTCTGCGGGCGGAGCCGCTGGTGTGGCTCGGCGCCGCCAACGGGACCGCTCATCTCGACGATCCGCTGCCGCTCGCCATGTTGCCGGACGGCAATCTCTATCGCGATTATGCCCTGGCGGGGCTGAACGAACAGGGGCGCCCCTGGCGCATCGCCTGCGTCTCGGAAAGCATCGCCGGCCTTCAAGCCATGGCGCTGGCGGATGCCGCCATCATCGTGCTGGCCGATTCGGTCCGCTCCACCGGGCTGGTGCGCCTGGGTGCGGCGGACGGGTTGCCGGCCCTGCCGTCGGTGGATCTCATCCTGTGGGAGCGCCAGCCGGGGCTGCTCCAGGCCGCGGATTATCTGGCGGCCCACATTGCGCGCAACGTCAGCGCCGAGCGCTCGCGCAAGCGGACCTGACTGGGCCGACCGTCAGCCAACCTGCGACATTGGCCCTCATTGCCCGACTAAATTGAATGTATATTATATGCAGTCAAATAACGTGCCTGACTGGATATCAAATGGCCACCCCCTCCTGGCCCGCCCTGTCCCCTCTGGAAACCGGCTTGCGCGGGCGCTGTCCGCGCTGCGGGCAGGGGCATTTGTTCAACGGGTTCCTCACACTCGCCCCCAAGTGCGAGGTGTGCGGGCTCGACTATTCCTTTGCTGATCCGGCGGACGGCCCCGCCTTCTTCGTCATCTGCTTCGGCTGCCTGCCGTCGACCCTATTCGCCATCTGGCTGGAAGTGGCGCACGAGGCGCCGTATTGGGTGCACCTGGTGACGACGCTTCCCCTGTTGCTGCTCACCTGCATTCCGCCCTTGCGGCCGCTGAAGGGGTGGCTCGTGGCAAGCCAATATTTCTACAAAGCGGAAGAGGGAAAGCTCATCCCTCTGCCAAAGGTTGCGGAAAAATGAATGGATATTGCCGGCCGAATGACTGCATCACTCGGGTGGCAGCAGGGTGATGCCGTAGCGCTCCGCCACCTCGATCAGCTTCGGAATATCCGGTGTGGCGGGTGGCGGGAAAGCCAGCGGGCCGGCGGTGGTCTCGCCGGCTGCCAGAAAGAATTGTTCGTGCAGACCGCCGGGCACATTGATCACCAGCATGCGCGCCGTTTCGGTACCGGTATTGCGGAAGCCGTGGGCGGTGCCGCGGGGCATATAGACGAAAGAGCCAGGCCCGTGCCGGCTGATCGCGCCGTCGCGGAACACTTCATATTCCCCTTCCAGCACATAGAAGGCTTCCGCATCTGCGCTGTGGACATGGGGCGGCGTGAAGGCGCCGGGCGCGGTGGCCGCTTCCACCAGCGAATAATTGCCCTCGGTCTGCGCGGCGATGCCCCGGAACGTGACAATGGTCCCCAGCAGATGGATCGAAGAGCCAACCTCTGGCGGCGCCGCCTCAGCCAGGGCGGCGGGTGAAAGAAGTGTCACGGCTTGTGCCCTTTCCATAATTTTGATACAAAAATCTCATAACGAGACATTTGTCTCATAAGAGGTTTGCATTGGATCGTCAATCGTCAGGTGAACGGGTCGCGCAGAAGCAGCGCACGCGCGCCGCCCTCTTGGCCGCGGCGCGCCGCCTCCTGGCGGACGGCGGCACGCCCACCGTCGGCGAGGCGGCGGACGCGGCAGCGATTTCGCGCGCCACGGCTTATCGCTATTTCTCGACGCCAGAAGCCCTGGCCCAAGAAGCGCTGCTGGATGCCATCGCCGAGGAGGTGGATGGGGTGATGCTGGACGCGGGGTTACGTGCGCTCCCCCCGGCCCGGCAGGCGGAAGAGGTGGTGGCGAGCGTGCTCGCCATGGTGCTGCGTCACGAGGCGCTGTTCCGCACCTATCTTTCACTGGCCGCCGCAGGCCAGGGGACCAGCCGGGGAGGCCGGCGGGTACGGTGGATCTCCGAGGCGCTGTCCGGCATCGCCGCCACCATGGCGCCCGAGGCCTTCACGCGCCTGGTCAATGCCCTGTCCCTGCTGGCAGGGATCGAGACGCTGGTGGTGCTGAAGGATATCTGCGGCCTCGACACGGCGCAGGTCGAGGCCACCGTACGGTGGATTGCGCGAACCCTGGTCGCCGGCTCCCTCAACGCAGCGACCACGTGACGCCACACTCGGGCGCGGCTGCTCTCGGCGCTGCTGCCGGGCTCAGCAGGTGGGGGTGGGCGAGACGCGGCCGTCGAGCCGCAGGCGGTTCACATGGCCCATCTTGCGGCCGGCGCGGGCCTCGTCCTTGCCGTAGAGGTGTAGGTGGGCGCCTGGCTCGGCCAGGATTTTCGCCCAATCGTGCGCGTCCGCGCCGATGAGATTGATCATCTGCACCTCGCCGAGGCGCGATGCGTCACCGAGCGGCCACCCGGCTATGGCGCGGACATGCTGCTCGAACTGGCTGGTGACGGCGCCGTCCTGCGTCCAATGCCCGGAATTGTGCACACGGGGTGCGATCTCGTTCACGATCACCCGTTCGCCCGAGGCGGCGGAGGTGATGAACAATTCCACCGCGAACACGCCGACATAGGAGAGCGCGCCGGCGATCTTACAGGCGATCGCATGGGCGCGGTCGGACGCTTGCCGGGACACGGCGGCCGGTACGGTGGAGGTGTGCAGAATATGGTCGCGGTGGACGTTCTCGGTCACGTCATAGGCGGCGAAGGCATCGTCCATGCAGCGCGCCGCGATGACGGACACCTCGCGCGCGAAGGTCACGAAGCCCTCCAGGATCGCGCTCTGCGCGCCGATGGCATGCCACGCGGCGAGGAGGTCGTCACCGGGGCGGAGGGTCACCTGTCCTTTGCCGTCATAGCCGAAGCGCCGCGTTTTCAGCACCGCCGGCAGGCCGATGGCGGCCACCGCCGCTTCCAGGCCGGCAAAATCGTCCACGGGGGCAAACGGCGCGGTCTCGATGCCGAGGCCGCGCACGAAGGTCTTTTCCAGCAGGCGGTCCTGGGTGATGGCGAGCGCTTTGGCCCCTGGCCGCACGGGAACGTACCGTTCCAGGAATTCGGCCGTGGCCAAAGGCACATTCTCGAATTCATAGGTGACGACATCGCTCACCCGCGCCAGCTCGGCGAGGGCGGCTTCGTCGTCATAGGCGGCGCAGATGTGGCCGCCGGCCACCTGGAAGGCCGGGCTGTCCGCGTCGGGACACAGAATATGGGTCTTCAGGCCCAGCTGCGCCGCCGAAAGGGCGATCATGCGGCCGAGCTGTCCTCCGCCGAGGATGCCGATGGTGGAGCCGGGCTTCAGCATGGATCAGACCGGCCGTTCCGTCACCGCCGCCGTGCGTTCCGCGCGATAGGCATCGAGCCGCGCGGCCAATTCCTCGTCGCTCAGCGCCAGCACGGCGGCGGCGAGCAAAGCGGCATTGGTGGCACCGGCCTTTCCGATGGCGAGGGTGCCCACAGGGACGCCGGCGGGCATCTGGACGATGGAATACAGGCTGTCCAGGCCGGACATGGCTTTGGATTCCACCGGCACGCCGAACACCGGCAATGGGGTGAGGGCCGCCACCATGCCGGGCAGGTGGGCGGCGCCGCCCGCGCCGGCGATGATCACCTTGAAGCCTTCCGCTTTCGCGCCCTTGGCGAAGGCGAACATGCGCTCAGGCGTGCGATGGGCGGAGACGATGCGCACATCGTTGCCGATCTCGAGTGCTGCGAGCGTTTCCGCAGCGTGCCGCATGGTCTCCCAGTCCGACTGGCTGCCCATGATGACGGCCACCGGCCGCGAACCCATATCGTTCATCCCCGAAAAAAGGAAAGCGCGGCTTTATAGGATAAGGGGTCGAGGGGCAAGCGGGGGATTTTGTCCAAGGCGTTTCGAGGGGTCATTATCGCCACCGCCGATGCAGCCAGAGCCATTGGCCGGGATATTCGCGCACCCAATCCTCGATCACCGAAGTCACCGCCTGCATGGCGCCCTGAACGTCGATGCGCCCGTCCGCGTCGCGCGGCAGCACGATTTCTTCCGTGATCTCGATACGGAACCGCCCCTTCGGCAGGCGGATCACCCGCATCCCATGCACCGGGCATTCGAACTGCCGGGCGAGCCGCGCCAAGGTGGGGTTTGTGGGGCAGGGGCGGCCGAAGAAATCCACCATCACGCCCTGGCCCCAATATTGATCCACCAGCATGCCGATATGCTGGCCCTCCTCCAGCATGCGCGCCATCTGGCGGCCGGCATTGCGGTTGGCGCGGATCAGCCCGGGCATGGTCTCCGCCCGCATATCCTCGATCAGCTTGGCGGCTTTCTGGATGTTGGGCGCGCGATACAATACGCCGCCCTTCACGCCTAGCTTGCCGCCGGTGATCGCGTTCAATTCCCAATTGCCGGTGTGGGAGGTGAAGAAGAGCGCCGGCTTGCCGTCGTCCCGCAGGCGGGCCATCACCTCGGTGCCGACGATCTCGATGCGTCCCCGGTCGGGATGGGCCGGATTGTAGTCCCAGATCCGGTCGAGATGGGCGAATTCCGCCGACATGCGGCCGAGATTGTCCCAGACGCCATCAAGGATGCGGCGGATCTCGGCGTCGCTCTTTTCCGGAAAGGCGCGCCGCAGGTTCTGCCGCGCCACCCGGCTGACCAGGAAGAACGGGCCCAGCAGGCGGGCAAGCGTGCTCACCACCGCCGACGACCAGGAGATGGGAAAGAGCCGCGACCACCACACGAGCACCCGCACGACGCCGACGATGATGCTCTCGGCGATCGGCGCGAGCGCGTGGCGCACCCGACGCACCAGGCGGCCCCACAGGATCTTCAGCGGCGACACGGCCGGTTTCCTCGCGTGGCTCTTTAGAAGCGCACGACGATCTTGCCGAACACCTTGCGGCTCTCCAGGCGCTCCAGCCCCTCGTTGAAGCGCTCCAGCGGCACCACGGTGTCGATCACCGGCTTCACGCCCCGGCCCATCTTTTCCAGGCCGTCCGCCACATTGCGGATGGTGGCGCCGAACGAACCGAAAATCTTGTACTGCCGCTGAAACAGCTGCATCAGGTTCATCTGCACGCTCACCCCGGAGGTGGAGCCGCAGGTGACGAGCCGCGCGCCGGGCTTCATGGACAGCAGCGAGGCGTTCCAGGTGTCGGCACCCACATGCTCGAACACCACGTCCACGCCCACCTTCTTGGTGATCTTGCGGACCTCGTGCTCGAACCGGTCGACGCGGTAATTGATCACATGGTCGGCGCCGAGCGCCTTGGCCTTTTCCATCTTCTCGTCGTCGCCGACCGTGGTGATGACGGTGGCGCCGATATCCTTGGCGAGGCGGATCGCGGCGGAGCCGATGCCCGAGCCGCCGGCGTGGACCAGCACGGTCTCGCCCTGCTCTAGCTTGGCATTGTCGAACAGCATGTGCTCGACGGTGGAGAAGGTGATGCCGGCGCAGCCCGCCTCCTCGAAGGAGACGCCCTCGGGGGCGGGAATCACCAGCCGCTCGGGCATGTTGATGATGTCGCGGGCAAAGCCGTCGATGTGGAAGCCCAGCACCCCGCCGACGCTTTCGCACAGATTGTCCCGGCCCTTGAGGCATTGCTTGCAATGGCCGCAGGTCATGGCGCCGTACATGGCGACCGTCTGGCCCACCTTCAGCCCGCGCACGTCGGCGCCGAGCGCGATTACTTCACCGGCGGCTTCCGCGCCCACCACCAGCGGCATCTTGCGTTTGGCGAACGCCATGCCGCGCCAGCCCCACACGTCGATATGGTTGAGGGCGAGCGCCTTGACGCGAATCTGCACCTCGCCGGCGCCGGGGGCGTCGGGCTCGGGCATGTCGACGATCTGGAGATTGCGGTCGGAAACGAGCTGAAGGGCGCGCATTTTGGTCCTGAAGGTCAGCGATGGACGGCAAGCTGGGCCGAGAGGCCCCCATCCACCGGGATCACGGCCCCGGTGATATAGCTTGCTCCCGGCGAGAAGAGAAACCCGACCAGCGCCGCGACCTCATCCACCTGTGCGAAACGCCCGGCGGGGATCTGTGCCGCCATGCGGTCGCGGTAGTCGGCGAACTTGGCGAGCATGGCCGTGTCGATGAAGCCGGGGGCGACATAATTGACCGTGACGCCGCGCTTCGCGCTCTCCACGGCCAGGCCCTTCACATGGGCCAGCAGGGCGGCCTTGGAGGCGGCGTAGGCGACATTGCCCTGGTTGGCCTGCAATGCCGCCACCGAGCCGATGGCGACGATCCTGCCCACCCGGGCGCGGATCATGGGGCGCACCAGCGCGCGCGCCAGGCGCACGAAGGCATGGTGGTTGACCTGCATCACCTGCTCGGCCTTGTCCTGGTCCACCATGGCCGCGAGCGTGTCGTAGGAGGCTCCCGCATTATGGCAGAAGCCGTAATAGGCCGCGTCCGCCTCGATCTCCTGCGCCAGGGCCTCGACGGCGGCGCGATCGGCAAGGTCCACCGCCTTGGCGCCGATCGCCGCCTGCGGATGGGCGGCGCGGATCTCCGCAAGCAGCGCGTCGGCCTCGGGGCCGGCGCTGCGATAGGTGAAGGTCACGTCATAGCCGGCCGCCGCGAGCGCGCGCACGATCGCCGCGCCGAGGCCCCGCCCGCCGCCGGTGACGAGAACCCGCTTGTTTTCGGACGCGGTCATGGATGCCCGCGCCCTGCGGCGTCGATCGGCGCCGTCCAGCGGCAGAAGCCGTGCCTCACGCCGGCTCCCCCGTCAGCACCAGGCACACATTCTGCCCGCCGAAGCCGAAGGAATTGGAGATCACGCGGTTCACACGCGCGTCGCGGGCGACGTTGGGCACCACGTCCAGAGGAATTGCCGGGTCGGGGATGGTGTAATTGATGGTCGGCGGGATGCGTCCGTTGGCGATGGTCAGCAGCGAGACCGCCGCCTCGATCGCGCCGGCGGCGGTGAGCGTGTGGCCGATCATGGATTTGTTGGACGAGATGGGAATGCCCGCGAGGGCCTCCTCGCCGAACACGGCTTTCATGCCGACATATTCCATCCGGTCGTTCTCGGGCGTCGAGGTGCCGTGGGCGTTGATGTAGTCCACGTCGCCGGGCGTGATGCCCGCATCCTTCAGCGCATTCATCATGCAGCCGATGATGGGCTTGCCGTCCGGGCTGGAGCGGGTGCGGTGGAAATTGTCGGACATCTCCCCGCAGCCTTCCAGCACGCCGAGGATCTTGGCGCCACGGGCGGTGGCGTGCTCCAGGCTTTCCAGCACCAAAGCGGCGGCGCCTTCCGCCATCACGAAGCCATCGCGATTCTTGGCGAACGGACGGGCAGCCTCGCCCGGCTTGTCGTTGGCGGTGGTCAGCGCCGAGAGCAGGGAAAAGCGGATCAGCGCCTCGGGATGCACCGAGCCGTCGGTGCCCAGCGAAAGGGCGACATCACATTCTCCGCGCCGGATCGCCTCGACGCCGAGCTGGATCGCCGTGCCACCGGAGGCACAGGCGGTGGAGAGGGAAATCGGCTGGCCCTGGGTGCCGAAATGATCGGCGAGGCGGTCCGCCACCGAGCCGAACAGGAAGCGCTCGTGCCACGCGGAGAATTTGCCCGTCTCCGCCGCGTCGAGAAGGTCATGATAGACCAAGGGCTTGTTCGGGACGACCTCGGCCAGGGCGCGCTTCTCCGGCCATTCCAGCTCGACCGGGGGCACGGCGGCGAACAGCGGGCCGGGGAAATTGCCCTTGGAGCCGATGCCGGCCTCCGCGATGGCTTCTTCCGCCGCCAGGGTCGCGAGGCGCTGGGAGAGATCGGGCGCGGGCACGCGTCCGTCGAACAGGAAGTCCACGGTTCCCGCGATGGTGGTGCGCATGCCTTCCAGCGGGAAGCGGGTGATGGTGTGGATGCCGGATTCGCCGGCGGTCAGGCGACGCCAATTCTCCGCCTTACCCTGGCCCAGGGAGGTCACGATGCCGATGCCGGTCACCACCACGATCGGGCGGCCGAACTTGTCCGTATATGCCTGCGCCACAGGCGCCTCCTTCCAAGGACGTCACACCAGGGTGAGCGTCCGCACGTCCTGGGGCCGCGCCCGTGACAGACGGCGGCGGGGCGGCGAGGGAGGGGGACGTCGCGCCTCCACCCGCATGGACAGACCTCATGGGACCTTCCGGCGCGCCCCTCGCCAGCCCCGATGTCCGCCCTCTTACGCGTGAGATATAAGGCTCAACCCACCCGTTCCACCAGCCCCGCGCCTTCACCGCGCCAATGGCCGACGGCGGTGACGATCACGCGGGACACGGCTTCACCACCGGTCTTTGGCGCATCGCTTTCCAGCGTATCGCCGGCCAAGGCAGGAAACAGCGTGCCCTCGTTCACCGCCAGCGCGGCAAGGGCAAGGCCGGCGGCAAACTGCGCCTCGAAGCCATGGCCGATGCGATTGGCGAGCGAACGGACCGGCAGGGCGGCCGCGCGCAGGGCCTGCGCTTCCGCCTCGGTGGCGCCACGGGCGCCGGTGGCGCCGGAGAATACGGCGGTGCCCGGGGTCGTGCCGGCCTTGGAGAGCAGCGCCGTCACCTTTTCGGCGACGCTGCCCGGCGTGTCGCGGCGTGCCCGTTCCGACCACACGCCGGAGAGCTTCGCCAGCGGCTTGGCGCCGCGCGCGGTCGCGTGCTCGGGCGATTCGAGCACCAGGAAGGCGCCCATGGAGCCGGAGGGAATGCCCGGCGCGCCATCCGCGCCGAAGATCGGCCGGAAGCCGTTTTTCATGCAGAAATCGTTCAGCGCGTAGAGGAGCAGCATGTCCTCGCGCTCGGCGTTATAGGCCCCGCCCACCAGCGCGATCTCGCTCTGCCGCGCGGCGATACGCGAAAACGCGATGCGGGTTGCATCCACGCCCGCGCTTTCCTCGCCCATGAAGGTGCGGGAGGAACCGGTGACGCCATGGACGATGGAGATGTTGCCCGCCAGCAGATTGGACAATTGCGCCAGCGAGAGCGTGGGCCGCAGGTCCGAGAGCAGGCGCTCGTTCAGCAGCCGGCCCGCATCGTTGGTTGCCAGGATATCGTTGAGAATCGCCGCATCGACGAGGAAGTCGCGCTCGCCGCCGCCGGCCGCGACGATCATGTCGGTCTGGCCGAGGATCTCGGCATTCTTGGCGATGCCCGCGCTGTCCAGCGCCAGCCCGGCGGCATAGGTGCCGATACGCTGCCACGGCTCCATCTGCCGCTGATCGCCCTTCTTGGGGATCTGGCTGTCGTAATTCACCTTGACCAGGGGATGGACCACATAAGGCGCGAAGCGCTCGGCATCGGTCACCGGGGCGGTGCCGGCGGCGAGCGCCTGCCAATTGGCCTGCGGCCCCTCGCCCAGCGAGGAAACCAGGCCGATTCCGGTGATCCAGACGTCGCGCTTGCCGCTTGGGCTGTGATCAGGCATCGACATAGTCCGCGATCGGGAATTCCACCCGCTCGGCCACCTTGAGCACCACGTCCTTCATCCGGCCCTCGGGCCAGGGCAGCACGCGGAACACCAATTCGGCGTTGCAGATCGGCTTGCCCTCGCAGGTGCAGCGGGTCTGCGCCACCACGAAGCCGGAGCCCTCGTGCAGGATCTTGGAATAAAGGTCCAGATTCTGGCCGGGGACGACGAAGGTGCGCAGCTTGGCTTCCTTGACGGTGGCCAGGAACGGCATCTTGTCGAATCGGTTGCGCGCGAGCACCAGCCAGCCGGTGGTCTGGGCCATGGCCTCGATCAGCAGGACGCCGGGCATGAGGGGATGGCCAGGAAAATGCCCCTCGAAGATGGAGCTTTCTTCCGGCACAAGGCCTTCGCAATGAATGGTCTCAAGGCCCGGATCGATCGCGACGACCCGGTCCACCATCTTGAAAACTTCAGGACGCATTCGCTCCGTCCGACCTCAGGCGGTCTTCGCCGCGACCAGATCGTCGATGCGAGCGCACAGGTTCTTGAGCACGAAATACTGCTCGGTGGTGGCCTTGCCGTCGTTCACTTCCTGCGTCCACTGTTCCAGCGGAAGCTTGATGCCGAACGCTTTGTCGATGGCGAAGGCGATATCGAGGAAGTCCAGGCTGTCGATACCCAGATCGTCGATGGCATGGCTTTCCGGCGTGATGGTGTCGCGCGGGATGTCGCACGTCTCGGCGATGATATTGGCGACGGTATCGAACGTCGAAGACATGAGTGCGCCTCTGTTATGGCTCGGCCGCTCGGGGCACGACCTGCTCGCTGCGGGCGAGACAAAGCGGCCACGGCCGAGGCTTGGCCTCTGCGGCCCCTCGGATAGTCGAAGTGCCCTATAGCGAAGGCGGCCTGAGGTTTCAATGGGAACCGCGCGGCGGTGGCGGTGCGATACCGTTTCCTCTCACGCTTCGGTTAAGGCGCGATCCAGCAGCCGGGCGGGTTCGGCAATGGAATTGGCGCCGAACAGTCCGCGCGGACGCAACAGCCGGGTTGCCCCAAAGGCATGGGCGATCGGCCGCGGCGCATGCGCGGCCAGCGCCGCCGCGGCGGCCAGGGCGGCGAGCCGCTCGGCAATGTGCCGGGCGCGGCTTGCCAAGTGGTCGCCCGCCAGGGAATCGGCAATGTCCCGGGCTGTCTCAACGGCGCCGGGCACCTCGCGTGCCTCTTGCGCCAGGGCCGCGATCACCGCGCGGGTCGCGGCGGCATCCCGGCCCGCCGCGCGCAGCAGGTCGAGCGCCATCACATTGCCCGAGCCCTCCCAGATGGCGTTCACGGGCGCCTCCCGATAGAGCCGGGGCAGGGGGCTTTCCTCCACATAGGCATTGCCGCCGAGCGCCTCCATCGCCTCATAAATGAACCCCGGCGCGGCCTTGCAGACGGCGAATTTCACCGCCGGCGTCAGCAGCCGCGCGCGGGCGGCTTCCAGCGGGTCGTCCTTCGCCCGGTCGAAGCTTTGGGCAAGGCGGAAGGCGAGGGCGGTCGCCGCCTCGCTTTCCATGGCGAGATCGGCCAGCACGGCGGTCATGGCCGGCTGGTCGATCAGCCGCTTCTGGAACACCGTGCGATGGCGGGCATGGTGCACCGCCAGGGCGAGCGCCATGCGCATGAGGCCGGCGGAGGAGACGGCGCAATCCAGCCGCGTCAATTGCACCATCTCGATGATGGTCGGTACCCCGCGCCCTTCCGCGCCGACGCGCCAGGCGAAGGCACGGGCGAACTCCACTTCGGACGAGGCGTTGGAACGGTTGCCGAGCTTGTCCTTCAGCCGTTGCAGATGCAGGGCGTTCACCGTGCCGTCCGGGCGAAAGCGCGGCACGAGGAAGCAGGTCAACCCGCCCGTCGCCTGCGCCAGCACCAGGAAGGCATCGCTCATGGGCGCTGAGAAGAACCATTTGTGGCCGGTGATCTCATATTCGTCCCCACCGATCGCCTCGGCGTGGGTGATGTTGGCGCGCACGTCGGTGCCGCCCTGCTTCTCGGTCATGCCCATGCCGAGGGTGACGCTGCTCTTCTCCCAGAACGGAATGAACCGCGAATCATAGGGGCCGGACGTGATGCGCGGCAGCCACTCGGCCAGAAGCGCGGGCGCGGCGGCGAGCGCGGCCGGGGCGGCATGGGTCATGGTGAGGGGACAGACGTGCCCGGCCTCCACCTGCGCGATCACGAACAGGCGCGCTGCCCGCGCCACATGGCTGCCCCCGGTCCAGGTGGAGCTTGCAAGACCCGCCGCGTGGCTGTGCGCCATCAGGGCGTGATAGGCGGGATGGAATTCCACAAGATCGAGCCGCCGGCCCTGGGGATCGTGGGTACGCAGGCGCGGCGGGTTCTCGTTCGCGTGCCGGCCGAGGTCCAGGCGCGCCTGCGTCCCCCAGTCCGCGCCGAACGCCGCCAGATCCTCCGCGGCCTTGCCGGAAAGGCCCGCAGCCTCGCGCAACGGGGTGTCTCGGGTCACCAGATTGATGTCCGCGAACGGCGGCGGCTGATTGAAGACGGCCTCTTCGGCGGTGGAACGGGTCATGGCGCGCCCTCCCAGATGGCATGTCCCGGTGCTTTGCGGCGCCTTCGGCTGGACACGCCTTTTCTGCCCGCTAAGCTGCCCGCCCATGCCCCTGTTCGCAACCACCTGGCCCTGGATCGGCCTCGGCGCTGCCGGGGCCTTGCTCATTGTGCTTGCCGCCACCGACGGTCTTCAGGCCGACCGGCGGATTGCGCGCTGGTTCGATCTGCAATGGCTCACCTGGCTGGCGGTGACGGCCTATTTGCTGCACCAGTTCGAGGAACATGGGGTGAGCCTCTTGGGCGCGCCTTATGCCTTTCGCGGCGCCTTGTGCGCGACGCTGGGCTATGGCGATGCCATCTCCTGCCCGGTGCCGCTGGCCTTCATCACTTCCGTGAACGTCTCGGCGGTCTGGGTCGCGGGCTTTGCGAGCGCCTTGGTGGCGCGGCGCTTTCCCTTGATCGCGCTCAGTTTCTTCGCTGTGCCGCTGGTGAATGCCTTCGCCCATATCGTCCCGGCGCTGCTGGAACGCCGCTACAATCCGGGCTTGTTCAGCGCAGTGGTGCTGTTCCTGCCGCTATGCCTGTGGACGCTCACGGTGGCGGTGCGGCGCCATGGGGCGGGGGCGAAGGCGATTGGGCTGGTGGTTCTGGCGGGCATGCTGGTGCATGCGGTGCTGATGGGTTCCCTGCTCGCTTATCTGCGGGATTTCATCGGGCTTTGGCTGCTGGTCGCGATCCAGGTGCTGAATGCCGCCGTTCCGGCGACGCTCATGGCGGTGGCCTTCAAGGGGCGGACGCCGCAGGGGCGGGTGCCCGCGCCGCCGCCGCCCCCGGCCGCACCGGCGCGGGCGCCCCGAAAACCCCGCCGCCCGGCGGCGCCGGCCGCCTGATGGCGTAAAATGTTTCACGTGAAACAATGGCTTAGCCTAGAAGAACAGGGGCGAGAAGGCAGTTTTTCGCGCCTCTCCGTGCCTTTCCAGCCGACCAAATCGCGATTTCGGCCAAAGTTTCCCGTCGAATTTCGGCGCGGCGAAATTTGCCGCCGCCCCCAGGTCCACGCCTGGACTCTCGGCGCCAGATTCGCCGCGCTCTAACCGGGCGCGCCGACGTTAGACGCTCGCGCCCTTGGCCTTGTCGCGCCGCAGGTGCTCGTCCAGCCGGGGCAATATCTCCACAAAGTTGCAAGGGCGGTAGCGCACGTCCAACTGGTTGACGAGGATTTCGTCCCACCCATCCTTGCAGGCGCCGGGGGAGCCGGGCAGGCAGAAGATGTAGGTGGAGCGCGCGACCCCGGCGGTGGCGCGGCTCTGAAGGGTGGAGGTGCCGATCTTCGCGAACGAGATCATGTGGAACACGGTGGAGAAGCCCTCCATGCGCTTCTCGAACAGGGGCTCCACCGCCTCCGGGGTCACGTCGCGGCCGGTGAAGCCGGTGCCGCCGGTGGTGATGACCGCGTCGATGGCGGGATCGTCAATCCAGCCTTGAACCACGGCGCGGATTTCCGCCACATCGTCCGGCACGATCTTGCGGTCCGCCAGCACGTGGCCTGCGGTCTCGATGCGCTCGGCCAGCACGGCGCCGGATTTGTCGTCGGCGAGCGCACGGGTGTCGGAAACGGTGAGCACGGCGATCTTCAGCGGCACGAAGGTGCGCGCGGCATCTATGCCTGGCATCAGATGGCTCCCTGCAAGGTGTTGCATTGCTGCATGGAGCCGCTCTTAAGCCCGCGCGTGAACCACGTCACCCTCTGCTGCGAGGAGCCGTGGGTGAAGCTGTCCGGCACCACCACGCCCTGCGACTGGCGTTGCAGGCGGTCGTCGCCAATGGCGGTGGCGGCGGCGAGCGCCTCTTCCACGTCGCCGGGCTCCAGGATGCGGAAGCGTTCGTTGGCGTGATAGGCCCACACGCCGGCGAGGCAATCGGCCATCAGCTCGGCCCGCACGGAAAGCGCGTTCGCCTCCCTCTTGGTACCGGCATTGCGCTGCGCGGCCTGGATCTTCGGCAGGATGCCCGTGAGGTTCTGCACGTGGTGGCCCACCTCGTGGGCGATCACATAAGCGGCGGCGAAATCGCCCGGCGCTTTGAACCGCGTCTTCAGCTCCTGGAAGAAGGAGAGGTCGAGATAGACCTTCTGGTCGGTGGGGCAATAGAACGGCCCCATCTCGGCCGAGGCGCCCCCGCAGCCGGAGCGGGTCTGGCCGGAGAACAGCACCATCTTCGGGTCCACATAGGTGCGACCCTGGGCGCGGAACAGATCGGTCCACACATCCTCGGTCTGCGCCAGCACGGCGGCGGCGAAGCGGCCGAGTTCGTCGGTGGGGGGACCCTGCCGGGTCGCCTGGGAGGGGGCCGGCTGCTGATAGGAGCTGCCGCTGCCGCCGCCCTGGATCGCTTCCAGGCCGCTGAGCAGCACAAGCGGATTGATGCCGAGCGCCCAGCCCACCACACCGACGATGAGGATGGTGCCGATGCCGAGGCCACCGCGCCCGCCCGGCATCTGGAACCCGCCGCCGCCGCCTTCGCCGCGCCGGTCCTCCACATTACCGCTGGACCGGAAGTCGTCCCACCGCATGCTCAAGCCTCCTGCCCACAGGCGCGCCACCTGATGCTTCGCGCCGTCTTCGTTTCCGCCGACTTGGCCGCAGAGACAACGCTTGAGGGGGCCTGTGGTTCGATCCTCGTTCTCTTAAAGCACAGCTTTGCGGCGAAATCCTCGTTTGCACGCCGGGGCGCGCCTCGGGCGCCGCCGCGACACTGCGCCTCGGCCGGGATTAAATTTTCCTTAGGGAAAGTTTTTGGCGCGAAACCGCGCTCCAGCCCGGCTCGACATTCAAGGGCCTGCTGCATGTTCGAGGCACTTGGGGGCGGTCGCGCGAATGTCTCTCCTTTACCGATCGTCATGGCCGGGCGCGTCCCGGCCATCCACGCCGGGCCGCCCGCGCGATCCTTGAAAAGTCGGTGCCAGCGGCGCCGCGTGGATGCACGGGACAGGCCCGTGCATGACGCAGCACTGCTGCAACGGCATTAAGCCCGGAGTGTCGAGGCCTCGACGGCAGGTCCGCGCCATCGTCATCCTTTGATCGGTCGTCGTCTTTTGCGCGTCATGGCCGGGAGCGTCCCGGCGATCCACGCCGGGCGGACCGCGCGGACCTTGAAAAGTGGGTACCAGCGGTGCCGCGTGGATGCACGGGACAGGCCCGTGCATGACGATGGTCCTGCAACGGCGCAACGCCAGGACTTTCGATCGGCCCTTGTCTCGCACCCGGCGCACCCTTGCCTTCGGCCGGCGGCGGCGCCACCCTCCCGCATCGTCGGTGAAGCCGAATCGCAACGCTCGGGGAAGAGAGTTCACGCCATGGCCGCCATCGAGCCCCGCTCCGCGAAAGCCAAGTTCGGCCTCAATTTCAAGCGCGAGCATGCCGCCTATAAGGCCGGCGCGCGGCCGGTCGCTGGGGCGGACGAGGCGGGGCGCGGCCCGCTGGCCGGGCCCGTGGTCGCCGCCGCCGTGGTGCTGGATCCCAAGCGAATCCCCGTAGGGCTCAACGATTCCAAAAAGCTGACGCGCGAGGTGCGCGAGCGCCTGTTCGCGGAAATCTGCGCCACGGCGGAGGTTTCGGTGTGCCTCGCGCCGCCGGGACGCATCGACCGGGACAATATCCGCCAGGCCACCTTATGGGCGCTCGCCAATGCGGTGCGCGGCCTGCCATGCGCGCCGGCGCTGGTCTTTGTCGATGGAAACGATCGCCCGCCCTTATCCTGCACGGTGGAAATGATCGTCGGCGGCGACGGGCTCATCGCCTCCATCGCGGCGGCCTCCATCGTCGCCAAGGTCACGCGGGACCGGCTGATGTGCGGCCTCGGCGCGCAATTCCCGGTCTATGGGTTCGAGCGGCACATGGGCTATGGCACCCGCGAGCACGGGGATGCGCTGCGCGCCCACGGCCCTTGCCGCCATCATCGCCAGTCCTTCACCCCGGTGCGGGAGCAGCAATTGCTTCTGTTTGGCGCGCCCGCCCCCGAGGCGGAGGCCGAAGAGTTGGTCGCTGCGGAATAGCGGCGGGTTCGCCTTTCAGGCGGCTTGCCCCGCAACGCCGAGCACCTTCTCCACATTGTGGCGGTGGACCGCCTCGTAAGGCTCGAAATAGGCGACCGCCCCGGTCGCCAGCGCCTCGGCGGCGAAGGTGGGGAGGTCCTGCGCGGCCAGCGCGGGTTCGCGCTCCAGCCGCAACAGCTTCTCCACATAGAGGCGGGTTGCCGCGATGAAGGCCGGCGGATACCCGCCCGCGAGGATCTGCGCCTTGGAGCCGTGATTGGGCAGGATGGTGGAGATGTCCCATTCCGCCATGCGGTCGAGGTCGCGCAGGTGGATCGCCAGCCGGTCTTCTTCGGCCACATAGGTGATCGGGTCTTCCAGCGTATCGCCCGCCAGCAGCACGCCGCCGGGCAAAAGCGCCACCGTGCCGTCACGGCTGTGGATGTCGAGCTGGCGCAATTGCACCGGGATCTGCCCCACCATGAGGTCGAGCGTGCCGGAAAACAGGCTGTTGGGGAGGATCAGCGGCGTGATGGGCGGATCGCCGCTTTCAAGCGCATCCTTGTGGGCCGCGAGGATCTCGGCCGTGTCCTGATTGGCGATGATCTCGCAATCGGCAAACACCTCGGTGCCGGCCACATGGTCGTCGTGCCAATGGGAGAGCACGAGGCGCATGTGCGTGACGCCCATCTCCTCCAGCGTGCGGCGGATGATGCGGGCGTGGGGCAAGGAGATGTGCGGATCGTAGACCAGCGCCTCCGCCCCATCCACCACCGCATAGGTGCAGATGCCCAGCGCGAAGGCGCCGTCGTCGAGCCAATTGGGCTTTTCGCTGTAGAGGCGCACGCCGGGGATGCGGCCATCATAGAAGCCGAGCAGATGGGGCGCCAGATGCAGCACCTCCATTGTCGAACCATAGTCCGGCATCGCGCACTCCTAGATGGGGGAAAGGGGCGGGCTATTCGGCCGCCGCCTTGGAATGGCCGAGCCGCTGGGAGAGCGTCACCAGGAGGTCGCGCGCGGCGTCGGCGATCACGGTGCCGGGCGGGAAGATGGCTTCCGCGCCGGCCGCGCGCAGGGCGTCATAATCCTGCGGCGGCACGACGCCGCCCACCACCACCATGATGTCGCCGCGCCCTTCCGCCTCCAGCGCCTGCTTCAGCGCCGGCACGAGCGTGAGATGGCCGGCGGCGAGAGAGGAGATGCCCACCACATGGACGTCATTCTCCACCGCCTGCCGCGCGGCCTCTTCCGGGGTGGCGAACAGGGGGCCGATGTCCACGTCGAAGCCGAGGTCGGCGAAGGCGGAGGCGATCACCTTCTGCCCGCGGTCGTGCCCGTCCTGGCCCACCTTGGCCACCAGGATGCGCGGCCGGCGGCCTTCGGCATGCTCGAACTCTTCCACCTGGCGCTGCACCTTGCCCACCTTGTCCGTCATGGCGCCGGCCTCCCGCTTGTAGACGCCGGAAATGGCGCGGATCTCGGCGCGATGGCGGCCGAACACCTTCTCCAGCGCGTCGGAGATTTCGCCCACGGTCGCCTTGGCGCGGGCGGCGTTGACGGCGAGTTCCAGCAGGTTCGCGCCCGCGCTCGCGCCATGGGTGAGGGCGGTGAGCGCGCTTTCCACCTCGGCATCGCTGCGCTCGGCGCGCAGGCGCTTGAGCTTTTCGATCTGCGCGGCGCGCACGGCGGAATTGTCCACCTTCAGCACGTCGATCTGCGCCTCGGTCAGCGGCTTGTATTTGTTGACGCCCACCACGGTCTGCGCCCCGCCGTCGATGCGGGCTTGCGTGGTGGCGGCGGCCTCCTCGATGCGCAGCTTGGGAATGCCGGCCTCGATGGCCTTCGCCATGCCGCCGAGCGCTTCCACTTCCTGGATATGGGCCCAGGCCTTGGCGGCAAGGTCCGCGGTGAGGCGCTCCACGAAGAAGGAGCCGCCCCAGGGGTCGATCTGGCGCGTGGTGCCGCTCTCCTGCTGCAGCAGGATCTGCGTGTTGCGGGCGATGCGGGCGGAAAAGTCGGTCGGCAGCGCGAGCGCTTCGTCCAGCGCATTGGTGTGCAGCGACTGGGTGTGGCCTTGGGTGGCCGCCATGGCCTCCACGGCGGTGCGCATCACATTGTTGAACACGTCCTGCGCCGTGAGGCTCCAGCCCGAGGTCTGGGAATGGGTGCGCAGCGGCAGGGATTTGGGGTTCTTCGCCCCGAGGTCGGTCATCAGGCGGGTCCACAGGAGGCGGGCGGCGCGCAGCTTCGCCACCTCCATGAAGAAGTTCATGCCGATGGCCCAGAAGAAGCTGAGGCGCGGCGCGAACACGTCGATGGGCAAGCCGGCGGCGGCACCCGCGCGGCCGTATTCGACCCCGTCCGCCAGCGTATAGGCGAGTTCGAGATCCTGCGTCGCCCCGGCTTCCTGCATGTGATAGCCGGAAATGGAGATCGAGTTGAAGCGCGGCATCTCCTTGGAAGTGTAGGAGAAAATATCCGAGATGATGCGCATGCTGGGTGCGGGCGGATAGATATAGGTGTTCCGCACCATGAACTCTTTGAGGATGTCGTTCTGGATCGTGCCGGAGAGCTTGGCGTGGGGCACGCCCTGTTCCTCGCCCGCCACGATGAACAGCGCCAGGATCGGCAGCACCGCGCCGTTCATGGTCATGGACACGCTCATCTGGTCCAGCGGGATGCCGGAAAACAGCGTGCGCATGTCGTAAATGCTGTCGATGGCCACCCCGGCCATGCCCACGTCGCCGGCGACGCGGGGATGGTCGCTGTCATAGCCGCGATGGGTGGCGAGATCGAACGCGACCGAAAGCCCCTTCTGCCCGGCCGCGAGGTTGCGGCGATAGAAGGCGTTGGAATCCTCCGCCGTGGAGAAGCCGGCATATTGCCGGATGGTCCAGGGCTGGTTCGCATACATGGTGGGGTAGGGGCCGCGCAGGAATGGCGCGATGCCCGGATAGGTGTCGATGAAATCGAGCCCCGCCACGTCCGCCGGGCCGTACAGCGGCTTCACCGCGATCCCCTCGGGCGTCACCCAGGGTGCGAACTTGGCCGATGGGGGCGCCAGGTCCGGCGCGCGCCAATCGATATCGGCGAAGGCGGGCAAGCGGCTCATGTCTCATCCTAACTCAGTTCGGCGCACCGCGCGAGCAAGCGCTGGGTGACGCAAGTCTTTCGGGCACTCACCAGTTCAGGCACTCAATTGCTGCTGGGCGGTGCCGAGCACGTCCAGCACGTCGCAGCCGGCGAACAGGAAGCCGTCCACGCCGGCGGCGCGCCAGGCCGCCTCATGTTCGCCCGGCCGGCCGGCGAGCCACACCGCTTTCGCGCCCGCGGCCTTCAGCGCGCGGGCGGCTTCCTCCGCCTGCTCGGCATACATCTCGTCGGAAGAGCACAGGCAGGCGATGCGCGCGCCGGAGACCGCGAACGCCGCGATGAGATCCTCCAGCGTGGCGAACCCTTCCGGCACCGGGGCGGCGATGCCGCCGGCCTCGAACAGATTGCGGGCATAAGTCGCCCGCGCCGTGAAGGCGGCGATGGGGCCGAGGGTGGCGAGGAAGGCGCGCGGCGCCTCCGCCTCGGCGGCATCGCGCAGGGCCTCGAACGGCTCGGCGAGGCGGTGGGGCGAAAGGGCGCCCTCCACCGGCACCGGCTGCGCGGGACTGGGCGCGAGCACCGCCGGCACGGCCTGCCCCAGCAAGGGGAATTCGGAGGTGCCGGTGATGGGCTCCTTGCGGGTCGCCACATCCTTGGCGCGGCGGGCGCGCACCTCGGCCACCTGCTGCTGCCACCAGCCGGTGGTCAGCGCCTGCGCCATGCCGCCCTTGCCCTCGATGGCGCGGAAGATCTGCCAGGCGGCGGCGGCGAGCCCTTCGGTCTGGGTCTCCATGGCGCCGGCGCCGGCGGAGGGATCGGCGACGCGGTGGAGGTTGGATTCCTCCAGCAACACCAATTGCGTGTTGCGGGCGAGGCGGCGGGCGAACGCATCCGGCAGGCCGAGCGCCTGGGTGAAGGGCAGCACGGTCACGCTGTCCGCCCCGCCCACACCTGCGGAGAAGGCTGCGACGGTGGCGCGCAGTAGGTTCACGTAAGGGTCGCGCCGCGTCAGGGAGCGCCAGGCGGTGGTGGCATGCACATGGGCGGGACGGGCGGCAACGCCGCTCTCGCGCTGCACGGCGGCCCAGAGCAGGCGGAGCGCGCGGAACTTGGCGATGGTGGCGATCTGGTTCACGTCGGCGGTCAGCGCCAGCTCGATCTGGCCGAAGGCGGCCTCCAGCGATACGCCCGCCGCTTCCAGCGCGCGCAGATAGGCGATTCCGGTGGCGACCACCGCCGCCAACTCCTGCGCGTCCGAGGCGCCGGCCGCGTGATGCACCGCGCCGTCGGCACGGGCGAAGCGGGCCTTGAAGCCCTTGCCGGCCAGAATGCCGGCGGTCTCGGAAAAGCGCTGGGCAAGATTGGCCCAGGGCAGGGGCGCTGAGCCCGCCGCCGCGAGATCGCCGATGGGATCGAGGCCGAACGAGACCGAGAGATCCGCCGGGCTGTGGCCGCGATCCTGCACGAGCTTCGCCAAGGCGAGGGCGTTATCGCGGCCCTTGAAGCCGCCGCTTTCCAGGCGCGTGTCGATGAGATCCAGCATCACCTCGTCCAGCACGCGGTCGAGCACCTCGCCGTCCGGCAGGCCGAAGCCATGGGCATGGGGCGAGGAGGCATAGACCAGCGTCAGGCCCGAGGCGCCGCCGTCGAGGTCTTCCAGCGCCTGCGTGTTGGCGGCGTCCTTGTCCGCCTGATCGACGCGCGCGCTGATGATCCAGGGCGCGCCGGCCGGGCGCCCGGCGATGGGCAAGGCGTCGCGCTTGCGCGGCGGCAGCGGATCGAGCGAGAGCCCCTCATAGGTGCGGGTGACCAGCTTCTTGTCATAGGGCGCGCCCTTCAGCACGCCTTCCACCAGCTTCAGCCAGTCTTCGCGCGTCACGGGGGGAAGCTCGGTCGTGAACGGCAAGGTGCCGGTGTTCTCGGTCATTGCGCAAACTCCTGGCTGGAGGGGGCGGGCGGCAGGCGCGGTTCCTGCGCGGCCAGATCCTGCGCGGCCAGGGCCTCTTCCCCCGTGAACATGTAATCGCGCCGCACCGGCACGTCGTCGCGCCGGTCGGACAGCAGCAGCTGGAACACCATGTTGGAGCCGTGCAGGAAGCCCAGTTCCACCGCCGCGAGATAGAATTCCCACATGCGGGTGAAGCGCGCGCCCATCATCGCCTCCACCTCGGAATGGCGCGCCTCGAACCTGTGGCGCCACGCACGGATGGTCCAATAATAATGCAGCCGCAGCACCTCCATGTCGGCGACCCACAGATGGGTGCGCTCGGTGGAGGCGAACACTTCCGACAGGGCCGGCACATAGCCGCCGGGGAAGATGTATTTGCGGATGAAGGGCGCGGTCGTGCCCGGCGGCGACATGCGGCCGATGGCGTGCACCAAAGCGAACCCGCCGGGGCCGAGCAAGTCGCGGATGGTGGAGAAATAGGCGTCGAAATGATGGACGCCCACATGCTCCATCATGCCGATCGACACCACGCGGTCGAACGGGCCCTTCAGGTCGCGATAATCCATCTCGCGAAAGTCGATGCTGTCGGCGACCCCCGCCGCCTCGGCCAGGCGGCGCGATTCCGCCAGCTGGTCGGGCGAGACATTGATGGCGGTGACGTGCACGCCGCAAGTCTTGGCGAGATAGATGGAGAGCCCGCCCCAGCCGGACCCGATCTCCGCCACCCGCATACCAGGGGTGAGCTTCAGCTTCGCCGCCACATGGCGGAACTTGTTGCGCTGGGCATCCGCCAGCGGCTCGTCTGGCTCGGAGAAATAGGCGCAGGAATAGGCCATGGTCTCGTCCAGCCACAGCCGGTAGAATTCGGCCGGATGGTCGTAGTGGCTGGAGGCGTTCTCCTTCGCCTTGGCGACCGGGTTGGCCTGATGGAACCGCCGCAGCGCGCGCCAGCCCTTGCGCAGCGCCTGCTGCACGGGATGGGCGCCGAGGCCCTTGCGGTTGACCGAGAACAGGTTCAGCAGGTCGAACACCGCCCCGTCCTCGAAGGTGAGGCGGCCGTCCATATAGGCTTCGGCGGAGACCAGTTCGGGATTGAAGAACAGGTCGCGCTCGAGCTTCTTGTCGTGCATGCGCACGGTAACGCTCGGCCCGTCCACCCCGCTGCCGAACACGTGCCGCACGCCATCCACGGTGATCACCGTGAGCTGGCCCTTCTCCACGAAACGCTTCAGCAGGTGCGAGAGCAGACGCATCAGAGGGTCCTTCCCCGTGCAGAGCCGGCGCTTACGCAGGATGCTTGCGGTGCGGCGAGGATGCCCGGCCCGAGGCCGGGCATGACGACCTGCGCCATAGCCCACGGCGCCGTCGCAAAATAATCTTTACCACTGTCATGGCCGGGCTCGTCCCGGCCATCCACGCGGTTGGGCCGGGACGGGATTTCGCGGGTCCATGCTTGCGGCGCGGCGTGGATGCCCGGCACGAGGCCGGGCATGACGACCTGCGCCATATCCCACGGCGCCGTCGTAAAATAATCTTCGCCGTTGTCATGGCCGGGCTCGTCCCGGCCATCCACGCGGTTGGGCCGGGACGGGATTTCGCGGGTCCATGCTTGCGGCGCGGCGTGGATGCCCGGCACGAGGCCGGGCATGACGACCTGCGCCATAGCCCACGGCGCCGTCGCAAAATAATCTTTACCACTGTCATGGCCGGGCTCGTCCCGGCCATCCACGCGGTTGGGCCGGGACGGGATTTCGCGGGTCCATGCTTGCGGCGCGGCGTGGATGCCCGGCACGAGGCCGGGCATGACGGCCTGCGCCATATCCCATGACGCCGTCGCAAAATAATCTTTGCCGTTGTCATGGCCGGGCTCGTCCCGGCCATCCACGCGGTTGGGCCGGGAGCAACATGGAAGGTCGGTAGCGGCAGCAGCGTGAAGCCCGGCATAAGGGGCACGCCTCAGACGATCTCGTCCCAGAGGTCGCGCCATTCCGGGTTGGCGTCCAGGATGAGGCGCACTTTCCAGGCCCGCGACCAGTGCTTCATGGTCCGTTCGCGTTGAATGGCGAGCCGGATCTCGGTATGCGCCTCGAAATAGACCAGCCGCTTCAGGCCATAGCGTTTCGTGAACCCTTCCGCCAGTTCTTCGCGGTGCTCGAAGATCCGCCGAACGAGATCGTTCGTGACGCCCAGGTAAAGTGGCCCGTTGGGGCGGTTGGTGAGCATGTAGACGAAAGCTGCGGGCATGCGAGGCTCCGCATTTACCATTGTCATGGCCGGGCTCGTCCCGGCCATCCACGCGGTCAGATCGGGCGGGGCGATCTGAGGTCGGTGCTTGCGACGCGGCGTGGATGCCCGGCACAGAGCCGGGCATGACGGACACCTCTGGACGAGAGTGCATCCGCGTGGCCAACGGTCGCGTGCAGGCGGAGCTGTCCCTTCCGTCCCCGGCCGACCGCCGGGATGGTGCAGAAGGGGAAAAGACAGCCCGCCCCTTCATCACGCGAATTCCAGGATCACCGCGTCCACCGCCAGGCTCTCGCCCGGCTTGGCATGGACTGCCTTGATGATGCCGTCGCGTTCGGCGCGCAGCACGTTTTCCATTTTCATGGCCTCGACCACGGCCAGCGCCTCGCCGGCCTTCACGTCCTGGCCCGGCACCACCGCGATGGAGACCACGAGGCCCGGCATGGGGCAGAGCAATTCCTTGCCGCCGCCCGCCGCCACTTTTTCCGGCATCAGCAAAGCGAGGGCGGCTTCCCGCTCGGTATAGACCCGCGCCTGAACCGCGACGCCGCGATGGGTGAGGGCAACGCCATTGGGAATGGCGCGGACCTGCACGCTGACCGTGTCATCGAAGATGGTGCCGTTCCACACCAGATCGCCCGGCTTCCAATCGGTCATCAGGGTGTAGGTGTTGGTCACCTGCCCGCCCCAGGTCAGCAATTCCACATGGAAGCCGCCCTCGATGGTGTCGATCTCGGCGGATTGGAATTGCGTGCCGCCTTCGCCCACCAACTGCACCACACGGCGCCGGTCGAACGTGACCGGCTTGCCGGTGATCTGGCCGGAAATCTGGCGTTTGCGGGCGTTCTGCACATGGTCGATGGTCGCCGCGACGGCGCACAGCGTATGGGCGGTCTCGCCTTCGGGCGCGCGGGCGTGGAAGCCGTCGGGATATTCCTCGGCGATGAAGCCGGTGGAAAGGCGCCCTTCCTTCCAGCGGTCGTGGGCCATGAGCGCGGAGAGGAAGGGGATGTTGTGGCCGATGCCGTCGATGGTGAAGGCGTCCAGGGCATCGCCCTGGGCCAGGATGGCTTCCATCCGGGTCGGCGCGTGGGTCACGAGCTTGGCGATCATGGGATCGTAGAACAGCGAGATTTCCCCGCCTTCATAGACGCCCGTGTCGTTGCGCAGGGTGATGCCATTGTGCACGCCTTCCGCCGGCGGGCGATAGCGCACCAGGCGGCCGGTGGAGGGCAGGAAGGAGCGGTAGGGGTCTTCCGCATAGATGCGGCTTTCCACCGCCCAGCCGTTCAGCTTCACGTCGGCTTGGGAGAAGGTGAGGGGCTCGCCGGCGGCGACGCGGATCATCTGCTCCACGAGGTCGATGCCGGTGATCAGCTCGGTGACCGGATGCTCCACCTGGAGGCGGGTGTTCATTTCCAGGAAGTAGAAGCTCTTGTCCTGGCCGGCGACGAATTCCACCGTGCCGGCGCTGTCGTAGCCCACCGCCTTGGCGAGCGCGACCGCCTGCTCGCCCATCTTCCTGCGGGTTTCCTCGTCCAGCAGCGGGGAGGGGGCTTCCTCCACGACCTTCTGGTTGCGGCGCTGGATCGAGCATTCGCGCTCGCCGAGATAGACCACGTTGCCGTGCTTGTCGCCCAGCACCTGGATCTCGATGTGGCGCGGATCGACGATGAATTTTTCCACGAACACCCGGTCGTCGCCGAACGAGGACTTGGCCTCGCTCTTGGCGCGGTCGAAGCCGTCCTGCACTTCCTCGCGGGAATAGGCGATGCGCATGCCCTTGCCGCCGCCGCCGGCGGAGGCCTTGATCATCACCGGATAGCCGATCTCGTCGGCGATCTTGGCGGCCTGGGTGCCGTCCTCCAGCACGCCGAGATAGCCCGGCACGGTGGAGACGTTGGCCGCCGCTGCCGCCTTCTTGGATTCGATCTTGTCGCCCATGGCGTCGATCGCATGCGGATTGGGGCCGATGAAGACGATGCCGGCCTCGGCCAGCGCGCGCGGGAAGGCGGCGCGCTCGGAGAGGAAGCCGTAGCCGGGATGCACGGCTTCCGCGCCCGTCTGCTTGCAGGCGTCGATGATCTTTTCGATCACCAGATAGGATTGGGCGGCCTGGGGCGGGCCGATATGCACCGCCTCGTCCGCCATCTCGACGTGCAGGGCGTCCTTGTCGGCGTCGGAATAGACGGCCACGGTCTTGATGCCCATCTTGCGCGCCGTCTTGATGACGCGGCAGGCGATCTCACCCCGGTTTGCGATCAGGATTTTCGAGAACATCTAGGTCGATCCCCTCGGCGCTCGGCGCCCTCGATTTCTTGCGCCGTCATGGCCGGGCTTGTCCCGGCCATCCACGGCCATCCCTGAAGCGTCGCCCCTGCGGCGCCGCGTGGATGCCCGGGACAAGCCCGGGCATGACAACCCTGCTAAAGGGGGAGATTGTCGTGCTTGCGGGCGGGCTGTTCCACCTGCTTGGAGCGCAGCATGGCGAGCGCGCGGGCGATGCGCCGGCGGGTCGAATGCGGCATGATGACTTCGTCGATATAGCCGCGCTCGGCCGCCACGAAGGGCGAGAGGAAGCGCTGCTCGTAATTCTTGGTCTGGGCCGCGATCTTGTCCGGGTCGCCCATGTCGGCGCGGAAGATGATCTCCACCGCCCCCTTCGCGCCCATCACCGCGATCTGCGCGGTCGGCCAGGCATAATTGACATCGCCGCCCACATGCTTGGAGGCCATCACGTCATAGGCGCCGCCGAACGCCTTGCGGGTGATGAGCGTGACCAGCGGGACGGTCGCCTGGGAATAGGCGAACAGCAATTTCGCGCCGTGCTTGATGAGGCCGCCATATTCCTGCGCCGTGCCCGGCAAGAATCCCGGCACGTCCACGAAGGTGACGATGGGGATTTCGAACGCATCGCAGAAGCGCACGAAGCGCGCCGCCTTGCGGGAGGCATCGGCGTCCAGCACGCCGGCCAGCACCATGGGCTGGTTGGCGACGAAGCCCACCGTGCGCCCCTCGATGCGGCCGAAGCCGGTGACGATGTTCTTCGCATAGGCCGCCTGGATCTCGAAGAAGTCCGCCTCGTCGACGGTCTTCAGGATCAGTTCCTTGATGTCGTACGGCTTGTTGGGATTGTCCGGGATCAGCGTATCGAGGCTCTCGTCGATCCGCAGCGGATCGTCGAAGGAAGGCCATTCCGGCACGCCGGCTGCATTGTTGGCGGGCAGGAAGTCGATGAGGCGGCGGGTCTGCAGCAGCATCTCCACGTCGTTCTCATAGGCGCCGTCGGCGACCGAGGACTTGGAGGTGTGCACCTTGGCGCCGCCCAGTTCCTCGGCGGTCACGGTCTCGTTGGTGACGGTCTTCACCACGTCCGGGCCGGTGACGAACATGTAGCTCGTGTCGCGCACCATGAAGATGAAGTCGGTCATGGCGGGGGAATAGACGTCGCCGCCGGCGCAGGGGCCCATGATGAGCGAGATCTGCGGGATCACGCCGGAGGCGGTGACATTGCGCTTGAACACCTCGCCATAGCCGCCGAGCGCCGCGACGCCTTCCTGGATGCGCGCGCCGCCGGCATCGAACAGGCCGATGATGGGCGCGCGGGTCTTCAGCGCCATGTCCTGGATCTTGGTAATCTTGCGGGCATGCTCTTCAGACAGAGAGCCGCCGAATACGGTGAAGTCCTTGGCGAACACGAACACCTTGCGCCCGTTCACCGTGCCCCAGCCGGTGACCACGCCGTCGCCGGGGATCTTCTGGGTTTCCATGCCAAAGTCGATGCAGCGATGCTGCACGAAGGTGTCGAATTCCTCGAACGAGCCGCGATCCAGCAGAAGCTCGATGCGCTCGCGGGCGGTCAGCTTGCCGCGGGCGTGCTGCGCCTCGATGCGCTTTTGGCCACCACCCAGGCGTGCAACGCCGCGCCGGCTCTCAAGCTCTTCCAGAATTTCCTTCATGCGCCCAAGTCCCCTGCCGGATTGCCCAGTCTCGTCCCGGTTTCTTGCAACCAGTCTAATGGTGCCGAACGCCCGAGGGAAAGGGTTCACATCCCCCTGCGCCGGGCGAAATGCGGCACGATGGCTGCTGCGCTAGCAAATGCAGTGAGAAAGTTGAATATGTAAAAAAATCATGTTGTAATGTGTAAAGAATTTGCAATTCGAGGCGACCATGCGCCAAAAGGTTTTCGCCGGCCATGCGGTCCGTCGCCTGCGCGAGAAGCTCGGCTTGAAGCAGAGCGAACTGGCCCATCGGCTCGGCGTCTCGCCCTCTTATGTGAACCAGATCGAGAGCAACCAGCGCCCGCTCACCGCCTCGGTGCTGATCGCCATTTCGCGCACCTTTTCCGTCGATATCACCTCGTTCGGCGCCGAGGATCTGGACCGCCTGGTGGCGGACCTGCGCGAGGCCGCCGCCGACCCCTTGTTCCGCGATCTCGACCTCGGCCTGCAGGACATGAAGGCGGTGGCCAATCTCTCGCCCGCCTTCGCCCATGCCTTCCTGCGCACCAATGCCGCCCTGCGCCGCACGGCGGAATGGCGCGCCTCCATGGACGACATGCTCACCGCCGGCATCGGCGACGAGGCCAAGCTCATCCCCTATGAGGAGGTGCGCGACTATTTCCATTATATCGACAATTACGTCGATGCCCTCGACCGGGCGGCGGAAGGGTGTGCGGAGCGGCTCGGCCTGCTGGCCGGGGCCGAGCCCATTTCCGCGCTCATCTCCTATCTCGCCGACCGCTTCAACGTGCGCACCGAGCTGGGCGCGCCCGATCCTGCCCTGCCGCTGTCGCGCTATGACGCGCGCAACCGCCTGCTCACCCTGTCCGGCGTGCTCTCTCCCGCGAGCCGGGCGTTCCGCCTCGGCGTGACAATCGCCCAGCTGGAGCATGGCCCGTTGATGGATCGCTTGGTGGCGGGCGCCGGGTTCCGCAGCCAGACGGCCGGGGAAATCTGCCGCCTCGCGCTCAATAATTATTTCGCCGGCGCCCTGGTGCTGCCCTATGGCCGCTTTCTCGATCTCGCCCGCGCGCGCCGGCACGATCTCGACCGGCTGGTGCTGGAAACCGGCGCGAGCCTGGAGCAGGTGTGCCATCGCCTCTCCACGCTCCAGCGGCCGGGCGCCAAGGGCGTGCCGTTCTATTTCGCCAAGGTGGATCGCGCCGGCAACATCACCAAGCGCCACAGCGCCACGCGCTTCCAGTTCGCCCGCCACGGCGGCGCCTGCGCGGTGTGGAACGTGCACGAGGCATTCGAGGCGCAGGGCCGCACCTTGGTGCAACTCGGCGAAATGCCGGATGGCGTGCGCTACATTTGCCTTGCCCGCTCGATCCAAGCGCCGAGCTTGCGCCACGGCCAGCCGCACCGCGCCTATGCGCTCGGGCTCGGCTGCGAGGTCTCGTTCGCCGACGACATGGTCTATGCGGACGGGCTGGACCTGAAGGCGGCGCCGGTGGCGCGGCTCGGCGTGTCGTGCCGCATCTGCCCGCGCCGCGACTGCGACCTGCGCGCGTTTCCGCCGCTCGACCGGGAAATCCACACTGATCCGCACATCCGCGACGTGGTGCCGTTTGCCATCTCATGATTAAGCCCGCGCGGTGTCGCAATGCCGCCGCGGTCACGTACCGGAAACGCCATGGAAACAGATCACGACTCTCGTTACCGGTGGCGTCACCGGATGAAACGAGGATGCGGATGATTGGGGCAATGAGGATCGCGGGCTGGGCTGTGGCCTTTGCCTGCCTGGCGGGGGCGGCGCAGGCCTCGCCCGGCTTCACGACGGCGGACGTCAACATGCGCGCCGGTCCCGACACCCAATATCCCCGCGTCACGGTGCTGCCGGAAGGCGCACCGGTGGAGATTTTCGGCTGCCTGTCCAACCAATCCTGGTGCGATGTGGCCTGGGGTCCCAATCGCGGCTGGGTCTATGGGGAATATCTCGCCTTCGACTATCGCGGCGAGCGGGTGCTGGTGCCGGAATATGCGCCGGTGGTCGGTATTCCGGTGGTCGGGTTCAATTTCGGCAATTACTGGGGCCGCTATTATCGCGGCGCGCCGTGGTGGAACCAGTACAATCGCTGGCAATATTATAATCCCCGCCCGCGCCCGGGCTGGGGCGTGCCGCCGCCCGGCCCCGGCCCGCGCCCGCCCGGCTGGTGGAACCATCCCGGCCGTCCCGGCTATCCGGTCGGCGGTCCCGGCTATCCCGGCCGGCCCGGCTACCCCGGCGGTCCCGGAGCGCCCGGCTATCATCCGCCCGGTGCCTATCCCGGCCGGCCTCCGGGCGGTTATCCCGGCAATCCGGGCGGCCCGCCTCCGGGCGCCTATCCCGGCCGCCCACCGCTGGGCAATCCCGGCGCTCCCCCTCCGGGCGCGTATCCCGGCCGCCCGCCGCACGGCAATCCGGGCGCTCCCCCTCCGGGCGCCTATCCCGGCCGTCCGCCGCACGGTAATCCTGGCGCACCGCCTCCGGGGCAGCCCCAGCAAGGGCGCCCGCCCCATGGCAATCCCGGCGGGCCGCCTCCCGGCGCCAATCCCGGGCGTCCGCCGCAGGGCGCGCCCGGCGGTCCCCCTCCGGGGCAGCAGCAGCGTCCGCCGCGCGGGGCGCCTGCCGGCTGTGCACCCGGCGCGCCGTGCCCGCCGCCGCAATGAGCCGAACGCGCCAGCGTCAAGCGTGATCCGACGGGTGGGGCGATGCCCCGCCCGTCTCGATTCCCAGAGCTGCGGATTCCGGTCCGCTCGCGGACGCGCCATCCTAGGAATCGACGCGCGCGGCGCCGCGCGCTATGGGCTTGGCCATGTCGGCATCATCCTCCTCTTCGGACTTCCTCGGACCCGCGCCGGTCCTGCGCTTCGCGCCTTCGCCCACAGGCCTGATCCATGTGGGCAATGCGCGTACCGCCTTGCTGAACGCGCTGCTCGCGCGGCGCGGCGGCGGCACCTTCATCCTGCGCTATGACGATACGGACGCGGCCCGCTCGCGCGCGGAGTTCGCCGACGCCATCGCCGAGGATCTCGACTGGCTGGGCATTGCGCCCGATCGCGTGGCGCGCCAGTCCGACCGGCTCGCCCTTTATGATGCGGCCGCCGAGGCGCTGAAGGCCGCCGGCCGCCTCTATCCCGCCTATGAGACCGAGGCCGAGCTGGACCTCAAGCGCGGCCTCCAGCGCGCGCGCGGCCTGCCGCCGGTGTATGATCGCGCCGCCCTTGCTCTGACGGCGCAAGAGCGGGCCAAGCTGGAAGTGGAAGGGCGCGTGCCCCATTGGCGCTTCCGGCTGGAGCGACGCGTGGTCACCTGGGACGACGGCGTGCGCGGCCCGCAGCATGTGGACACCGCCACCCTGTCCGACCCCGTGCTGGTGCGGGCGGACGGCACCTATCTCTATACGTTCACCTCGGTGGTGGACGATCTCGACATGAGCGTGACCTGCGTGGTGCGGGGCGAGGACCACGTCACCAACACGGCGGTGCAGATTGAATTGTTCGAGGCCCTCGGCGGGGTCGCGCCGCGCTTCGCCCACCACAATCTGCTGACCTTGCCGAGCGGCGAGGGCCTCTCCAAGCGGCTCGGGCATCTCTCGCTGCGGGCGCTGCGCGAAGAAGGGCAGGAAGCGCTGGCGGTGGCCGCCGCTGCGGTTCTGGTCGGCACCTCCGATGCGCTCGCGCCGGTGGAGAGCCTGGACGCGCTCGCCGCCAAGGTGGACCTCTCCCATATTTCCCGAGCCCCGGCCCGGTTCGATCCGGCGGACCTCGCCATGCTGAGCGCGCGCACGCTGCATCATCTGCCTTTTGAGGCGGTGGCGGGCCGGCTCGTGGCGGCGGGCATCACCGGCGGCGCAGATTTCTGGCTGGCGGTGCGGGGCAATCTCTCAAGCTTCGCCGATGCCGCCCATTGGTGGCAGGTGTGCTCGGACGCCGGGAGCGGGATCATCGCCGAGGAAGACCGCGAATTTCTCGCCGCCGCAGGCGCCCTCCTGCCGCCGGAGCCCTGGGACGCTGGCACCTATGGCCCCTGGATCGCCGCCGTGAAGGCCGCAAGCGGGCGCGGCGGCAAGGCGCTGTTCCGTCCGCTGCGCCTCGCCCTGACCGGGCAGGAGACCGGCCCGGAACTCGCGGCGCTCCTGCCTTTGCTGGGCCGCGCCCGCGTTCTGGCGCGGCTCGGTGTCATAAACCCGTGAGCCGCGGCAATTAACCTACGACCATACCGCAGCTTAAGGCCGCGGCGTTTACGGGGCGGGGTGTGATGCGGGCGAAGCAACTGGCGCTGCTGATGGTTTTTCCGGTGGCGCTGGCCCTGAACGGCTGCGCCACCTTGTCCAAGGAAGAATGCCAGGGCGGCAATTGGCAGGAGATCGGCCAGGCCGACGGCTTCAACGGCGCGCCGGAAAGCCGCCTGCAGGAGCATGCCAAGGCCTGCAGCAGCTATGGCGTCGCGCCGAACGTGCCGGCCTATATGGCGGGGCGCGAGGTGGGCCTGGCCTCTTATTGCACGCCGGCCTCGGGCTTTGCCCATGGGCGCGCCGGCGATGATTATGCCGGCGTCTGCCCGCCGGCCACGGCGGCCGCCTTCTCGTCCGGCTATATGGTCGGCCGCAAATTGTGGGACGCGCAGCAGAATGTGCGGCGCTATGAATCGCGGGTGCTGGACCTGGAAAACCAGTTGCGCCGCGCCGAGGACGATCTCTCCAAGCCGTGCGTGAACGATTCCGCGTGCTACTTCACGAAGCAGAACCAGCAGCGCACCCGCAACAGCCTCCGCAACGACCTCGACCGCGAGCGCTGGAACCTCTCGGACGCGCGCAACCGTTATAATATCCTGGAAGCGAGCGTGATGAGCCAGTTCCGCGCCAGCGGTCCGGGCGGCCTGCCGCCCGGCTGAACCGATGCCCGCACGGTCCGCGTACCGGAAGGGGACGTTGATTTTGCGCGCCGCATGGGCATCGTTGGCGCACCCGGCGCGCGACTCGCGCGGCGGGGCAAGGTGCGCGGCGCAGGATGTGAAACCGGGAGGCGCGGATGGGTGAAGCTCGTGGAGCGGTGTGTGGGTCCCCTCAAGCCGGCGCCCGGCGCCCCATGGCGCTGCTCGCCGGCCTGATGCTGGCGGCGGCGGTGGCGAGCCCGGCGCGCGCGGCGGAGCCCAATGCCTGGTATTCCGGCGAATACAAAAGCTGCGACCAGGACACCACGCCCGAGATCGTGCGCTGCATCACCAAGCTCACCGAGGGCTGGGAGGCCCGCCTGGAGACCGCCCTCAAGGCGCTTTCCGCCCAGCAGACCGCCCCGCAGCAGGAACGCCTGAAGGCGGCGCAGAAGGCCTGGACCACCTTCCGCGATGCGGACTGCGCCTTCTACGTCAATGGCGAGGGCACCATCGCCCGCGTGGAGGGCGCCGAATGCCGGCGCGTACTGACCCAGCAAAGGGCGCAGGAACTGGAGCAGGCGGGGCGGCCCTGATCGGCCGCACGCCACCTTTTCTCCGGCGCCGATGCACCCCATATTGGCGCCATGGCCAAAGCATCCCGACCCGGCAAACTTGGTGAGCGCTCGCAGCGTCATTTCGAGCCTGCGCCCTCCCAACCCCTTGATCCTGAAGTTGCGAAGTCGCTCGGCCTCGCACCGGGAGACATGAGCGGCGATTTCGAATCCGCCGGCGCCTCGGCGACCGTGGCGGCGCTCTCGCGGCTGATCGAGGAGGGGCGCCGCGAGGTCACCGGCCAGACCTGGACCCCCCATCGCCCGCCCCGCCCGGACAAGAGCGAGGGCGGCGTTCCGCTCGTGATCAAGAGCGAATTCGAGCCGGCCGGCGACCAGCCGGCGGCCATCGCCGAACTGGTGGCCCAGGCGCGCGCGCACGAGCGCGACCAGGTGCTGCTCGGGGTGACGGGTTCCGGCAAGACCTTCACCATGGCCAAGGTGATCGAGGAACTTCAGCGCCCCGCCATCATCCTGGCGCCGAACAAGACGCTCGCGGCGCAGCTCTACGGCGAGTTCAAGAGTTTCTTCCCCGACAATTCGGTGGAATATTTCGTTTCCTATTACGATTATTACCAGCCCGAGGCCTATGTGCCGCGCACCGATACGTACATCGAGAAGGAATCCTCGGTGAACGAACAGATCGACCGCATGCGCCATTCGGCCACCCGCGCGCTGCTGGAGCGGGACGACGTGATCATCGTCGCTTCGGTCTCCTGCATTTATGGTATCGGCTCGGTGGAGACCTATTCCTCCATGACCTTCAAGCTGGAGGTGGGGGAGCGCATCAACCAGCGCCAGCTGATCGCCGATCTCGTCGCCCTGCAATACAAGCGGATCCAGTCCGATTTCGCGCGCGGCACCTTCCGGGTGCGCGGCGACAATATCGAGATTTTCCCCGCCCATTATGAGGATCGTGCCTGGCGGGTCTCGCTGTTCGGCGATGAGGTGGAGAGCATCGCCGAGTTCGACCCGCTCACCGGCCACAAGACCGGCGACATGAAGTCGATCAAGGTCTATGCCTCCTCCCATTACGTCACCCCGCGCCCGACGCTGATCCAGGCGATCGCCGGCATCAAGGCCGAGCTGAAGACCCGGCTCGACGAACTCTACAAGATGGGCCGCCTGCTGGAGGCGCAGCGGCTGGAGCAGCGCACCCGCTACGATCTGGAGATGATGGAGGCGACCGGCGCCTGCGCGGGCATCGAGAATTATTCCCGCTGGCTCACCGGCCGCAAGCCCGGCGAGCCGCCGCCGACCCTGTTCGAATATGTGCCGGACAATGCGCTCGTCTTCATCGACGAGAGCCACGTCACCATTCCGCAGATCGGCGCCATGTATCGCGGCGACTTTCGCCGCAAGGCGACGCTGGCGGAATACGGCTTCCGCCTGCCGAGCTGCATGGACAACCGGCCGCTGCGGTTCGAGGAATGGGAGGCCATGCGGCCGCAGACGGTGCATGTCTCCGCCACCCCCGGGCCGTGGGAGATGGACCGCACCGGCGGCGTGTTCGTGGAGCAGGTCATCCGCCCCACGGGGTTGATCGACCCTCCGGTGGAGATCCGCCCCGCGCGCACCCAGGTGGATGATCTGCTCGGCGAAGTGCGGGCGGTGGCGGCGAAGGGCTATCGCACGCTCGTCACCGTGCTCACCAAGCGCATGGCCGAGGACCTCACCGAATATCTGCACGAGAACGGCATCCGCGTGCGCTACATGCATTCGGACATCGACACCATCGAGCGCATCGAGATCATCCGCGACCTGCGGCTCGGCGCGTTCGACGTGCTGATCGGCATCAACCTGCTGCGCGAGGGCCTGGACATTCCCGAGTGCGGACTTGTCGCCATTCTCGACGCCGACAAGGAAGGGTTCCTGCGCTCGGAAACCTCCCTGGTGCAGACCATCGGCCGCGCCGCCCGCAATGTGGACGGGCGCGTCATCCTCTATGCCGATCACGAAACCGGTTCCATGCAGCGCGCCATGGCGGAGACCACCCGCCGTCGCGAAAAGCAGGTGGCGTACAACACCGCGCACGGCATCACGCCGGAGAGCGTGAAGAAGGCCATCGGCGATATCCTCAACTCGGTCTATGAGCGCGACCATGTGCAGGTGGATGCCGGCATGGCGGAGGAGGGGGCGGCCTTCGGCCATAATCTCAAGGCGGTGATGGCGGATCTGGAAAAGCGCATGCGCGCCGCCGCCGCCGACCTCGACTTCGAGACCGCCGCCCGTTTGCGCGACGAGATCAAGCGCCTGCAGGCGACCGAGCTTGCGGTCTCCGACGATCCCATGGCGCGGCAGGAGGCGGTGGACGACAAGACCGGCGGCTTCCGGGGCGAGCGCAAATACGGCCGCGCCGCCAACCAGCCGCCCAAGGCAGCGGGTTCTTCTGCCGGCGCGTCTGCGGGTTCGTCCGGCCGGGGCGGGCGCAAGATCACGGGGCGGGCGAAATCCGACACCGGCAGCGGCCACGCGCCGGCTGTGCCGCCGACGGGGGCGCCGTCCGTGGAGGCGCCCGTGGGCCGGGTGAAGCCGGCCCCGACCGAGCGCGACCGCACCCCCGACGAACTCCCCCTCTACGCCCCGCGCGCCTCCTCCCGCGTGGCGAAGCCGACGCTCGACGACATGGGGCCGGGGAGCGACCGGGCCGAGCCCCTGTCGGCCCTCGACTACAAGCCGGGGCCGCGTCCCGATCCGGGGACGAAGGGGTATCGGAAGGGTGGGAGAAGGAAGTGAGGGGCGGCCGGTGAAGGGCTGGAGGCTCGCCACAACGGCCTTCTCCCTCTCCCCGACGGGGAGAGGGCTGGGGAGAGGGGGCACGCCGTCGGTTCGGCGACCCTTGAAGTCGTGAAAGGCCCAACCCCTCACCCGTCCGCTGCGCGGCCGACCTCTCCCCGTGGGGGAGAGGTGAAATTGGCGGCTTGCGCGTGGCGAAGCCCTCGCTGGACGACCTGGGTCCGGGGAGCGACCGGGCAGAACCCTCTCTGTCGCGACGATAAGCCAGGCCCCCGCCCCGATCCGGCGACGAAGGGATCAGAAGGGAGATCAGAGGAAGTGATAGGGTACTAAATTGGATCAACGCTTATACCGCCAAGGCGGGCAGCACGAGCATTCGCTTCATTTTGAACTAAGCGTAAGATAGTGCTCGGATTCTTAGCATCCGCAATTGGTAGAATAATTTTTATCGCCTCGTCACTTTCTAATGGGCTGTAAATGTAACCAATTCCGGCGGTTGTGATTATCGCGCTTACGACAGCCGCTCCTCTCAGTGTTGTTGATTGAACATTGACACTCCATTGTGTTAGTCCGCTCGCTCTATCAGCCATTTGCTGGTCCGATATGGGTTTGTTAAAGTAAACAATGTCCCAGGCTTGCATAGTCGCGTAGGAATCGTATGTATGGCCATAGGGTGATCCAAGGAGAAATATCGCGATACCGCCCACCGCTCTGTTTATCAGAGTTCCATTTTTTCTAAAAAGCTCAAGGAATGAATTTCTAAAACACTCTTCGTCTGAAGTAACAAATCCTGAAAAATCATAATTTTGATCTTTATACATATTTTTTTCTACATCAAAAATCATTTTAACTATATGAGAGTCGCCAATATATGCATTTTCAACATCGTTTGATATGGTTCCATTAGTGATTTTTCGAATTTGTACTCCGTCAATGTGTGATATTATGATGTAATCTGATTTATGAACATGACTTGAAATCTTTAAAGCCTCATATAATTCCGTAATTGATTTGTTTTTATCCCATTTTTGCTTACATTTTCTGATTTCATCAATAGACTGATTTGCTGGCCCTGCGTAGCAAATTGATATGCGTAAATCTATCACAACTGATTTTATTCTTCCAGGAAGTTTATTTGTTTGAGTAACGTCTGTATCTGAAATCATGGTATCGCTAGCAATGACTATTCTTTCTCCAAATTTTCTTGCAATTACGATGGACATGTGTTTATCAATCTAAATTAGCGCGTATGAAATTGTTTTATTTTGAACGTCGATTTATTTAATTGACTGAAATTTTTTTTAAGGGGTCATTTTTTCTGCTCTAAATATAGGTTTCATTGGTCGTCTAGACATAATTTTGACGGTCGTTTTTGGTGTCGCCCTTTAGTGGTATCTAGCTATTTCATTGGTTCATAGAATAAAATTTCTAGACTCGCTCAATCCCACCCCTTGCCCCACCCCCGCCCCTGCGGTAAAAGCCCCGCCCATGGGCCGGGACCTCCAGCAGATGCGGGCCGCACCATGAGCCAGATCGTCAGCGCCGCCGACAAACCCTCGACCATCGAACGGCCGAAGGATGAGACGCGCCCCAAGCTCGCGCGGCCGCGCCTGCATAAGGTGATCCTGCTCAACGACGATTACACGCCGCGCGAATTCGTCGTGATGCTGCTGAAAGCCGAGTTCGGCATGAACGAGCCCCAGGCGCTCGGCGTCATGCTCACCGCCCACCGGCGCGGCGCCTGCGTGGTGGCGGTGTTTCCGCGCGATGTGGCGGAAACCAAGTCCGCCCGCGCCTCGGAGGCGGCCCGCGCCAAGGGCTATCCCCTGATGTTCACCACCGAGCCCGAGGACTGAAGCCCGGCGAGGGGACACGCGCGCAGCGGCAGCCGGAGGGGCAACCCGCGTACCTGGGGAAGCGGCGCGCCGGTCCGCCCGCGTCGAATTCAGGCGCCATTCATTCTCTATGCGGTTTCCGCTATAGCTTACGGCTGGCCTTTTGCCGGAAGGCGCGGCCGGGCAGGCGGGTTCCCTCATGGAGTTGCATTTCCTCACGCTCTATTGCGTGATCATCCTGGTATCCCTCGCCCTCTCCATCGTCTGGGCCGCCATCGCCTTCGAATATGCCACCTTTCACGCCGCGCGCCTGTGGCTCGGCGGTTGCGGGCTGTTCACCGCCGGCGGGCTCGCCTTGCCGTTCCAGCACATGACCGCCTCCATGCTGCCCGCCGTCGCCGGCAATGGCATGATCGTCGCCGGCTTCTGGCTGTTGTGGCTGGGTGCCTTGCGCTTCCACGGCCGGTCCGGCGGATGGAGCCTCGTGGTGCTCGCCACGGCTGCCAGCGTTGTCGCCATCGTCCTCGCCTTCGGCAGTGGCATCGCCCAGGCCCTCGTCTATGCCGTGGCCCAGTCGCTCCCCATGGGCCTGAGCGTCGTGTTCCTGATGTCCGGCGGCCGCCGGGCGGTGGGGAGTGCCATCACATGCGGTGGGATCTTCATCGGGCTCGCCGGCCATGGCACCGTGATGCTGATCAATCTGTGGACCCTCTCCGGCCGCGCGCCGTTCACCGATTTCGGCCAGCTCGCCGCGCTCACCATGCTCGGGGTGATCTTCAGCGGCATCCTGTGGAATTTCGGCTTCGCGGTGATGACCATCGACCAATTGCGCGGCGAGGTCGCCGTGCTGGCGCAGGTCGATGCCCTCACCGGCGTTTGGAACCGCCGCAAGTTCGAGGAACAGATCGCCTTTGAGCATGCGCGCACGCTGCGGACCGCGCGGCCCTATGTGCTGCTGCTGCTGGACCTGGACAATTTCAAACAGGTCAACGACCGTTTCGGCCACGGTGCCGGTGACCGCAGTCTCGTCCATTTCGCCACGCTTGCCGCGAGCCGCATCCGCCAGACCGATCTTCTGGCCCGGCTCGGGGGCGATGAATTCTGCATCCTGATGCCGGAGACCTCGGCCGAGGAGGCGCGCCTGGTCGGTCTCGATATCGCCCGCGCCCTGGCGGAGCACCCCTTCGTGCATGAGGGCCGTGAGGTGCGGCTGACCTGCAGCATCGGCGTCGCAGAGGGAACGCCGGGCGTGGCGAACCCGCAGGCGACGCTGGAGAGTGCCGATCGCGCCCTCTATCAGGTGAAGGCCGACGGCCGGGACGGGGTCGCGGTCGGCTGGTCCTGAGCGGGTGCGCCCTGCGCGGCGCGATCAGGGCACGAGATAGTGGGCGGACCAATCGCTCTTCGGCACCGCTTTGCCGAGCGTATAATCGAACGAGAGCACGTTCATGCCGTCCTCGCTCGTGCGGCAGGAATAGGAGAGGCGATACCAGGTCTCGCCGCTGCGCACCGCCGCGCCCGGCGCCTTGACGGCGGTGCCGGACACTTGGGTATCCCCGAACGCATAGGCCACCAGTTCGTCGGGATGCAGATCCTTGCGCGCGCGGCTGATTTCGCCCATGGCGCGGGCGTTGCAGCGCTGCTCCATGCGCGTGCCGGGCGCCAGCGAGAGCATTTCCTTGTCGTGCGCGCCGCTGGTGAAGGTCTGATGGCTGTGGGAGGCCGCGTGGGCGCCGCTCGTGCCCAGCACCGCAAAGGCCAGCAGGGGGAGCGCGCAAAAGGGGAGGGGGCGACGAATCAAAGCGTGCGTTTCCAGTGTTGCGACGCACAAAACCGCAACATCTGTATGGCGAAGGTGAGGCCGAGCCTTAGCCTAATGGCGAATATGACACATATCCGCCATGCGCCTCGCGCGTCGAATTGGGCCTCAAGCTGGCACGGCCCGTGCGCGCCGGCGCGCACGGCGCAGCCTCAGCGCTCCAGGTCCTTGTCGATCAGCTTGAACGCGGGATCGAACTTGAGATCATAGGTATGGCCATCCCGGCAGATGGCGTCGTCCACTTCGAAGATGCCGTCGTCCACGTCGATCGTGCCGCCGGTGCAGCCTTCCCGTGCCAGCGCGGCCAATACTTTCGCGCGATCAGCCTCGGTGATCCTGCCGTCGGCGAAGACGGGCGCCAGGGTCATCAGAAGCGTGCCGCAAATCAGGGCGAGACGTCGCATCGTGCCTTCCTTAAATGCTGGGCGGGGGAAGCGTTCGGCATGGCGTCGCGCGCCGTGCTTTCCTGGTCGATGAATGCTTTCGGTTCAAAGGCTTTGGGCCGCAGGCGAGACGGTGTCCGAAGCGGCGCGCGACCGCACCAAGGGCGTCGCCCCTGCGCAGAAACGCGCCAGAAGGCGCGGCTCAGTCGCGCGCGCGGCCCTTGTTCGGCTTGGCCTTGCCGCCCTTGCCGGCGCCCGGCGCCTTGGGCGGATATTTCGCTCCGGCCGCTTTCGGCGGTCGCGATTTGCCGAACGCGCCCTTCACGTCGGTGCGGCCGGAGCCGGCGGGGCGGTCCATGGCGGCGGGGTCGTAGGCCGGCTTGCGGGATTTGCTGAAGCTCGGGCGGCGCGCGGCGGGTGCCGGATCGCCGGTCAGGGGCTCGATGGGCACATCGCCACCCTCGGAGGCGCGCGCGTTCGCCAGGAAGCTCTCGGCCAGGTCCTCGGCGATCTCGAACACGGTTTCGCTGTCGAAGATGCGAATCGAGCCGATATCCTGCTTGGTGACGACGCCGCGCCGGCAGATCAGCGGCAGCAGCCATTTGGGATCGGCATTCTTGCGCCGGCCCACCGGCATGCGGAACCACACGCTGGCCCCGCCGGGACCACCGGCGCCGCCGGCCCGGCTTTCGCGCGGCGCGCGCTCGGGGCGGCGCTCCTCGCGGTCGCTGTCGCGCAGGCGCACGGCGTTGCGGCCCTCGCCGGGGTCGAGCACGTCTTCGGGCGCCGGCAGGCGGTCGCGATAGAGCCGCGCCAAAGCGGCGGCCACCTGTTCGGGCGAGCGCTCGGCAAGGATCGCCTGGGCGAGGACCAGATCCTCGGGCGAGGGCTCCTCGTTCAGCAGCGGGTCGGCGAGCATGCGCTCCTGGTCGAGCCGGCGGATGTCCTCGGCGCTGGGCGGGCCGCTCCAGAGCGGCACGACGTTCGCGAAATGCAGCAATTGCTCGGCCCGGCGGCGGCGCGAGGGCGGCACGAGCAGGACGCTCACCCCCTTGCGCCCGGCGCGCCCGGTGCGGCCGGAGCGATGCTGGAGGCTCTCCGCATCGTGCGGCAGGTCGGCATGGATGACGAGGCCGAGATTGGGCAAATCAATGCCGCGCGCCGCGACATCGGTGGCGACGCAGACGCGGGCGCGCCCGTCGCGCAGCGCCTGGAGCGCCTGGTTGCGCTCGTTCTGGCCCATCTCGCCGGAGAGGCCGACGCCCGCAAAGCCGCGCTCCTGCAAGGTGGAGAGCAGATGCCGCACGCTTTCGCGGGTGTTGCAGAACACGATGGCCGACGGGGATTCGAAATAGCGCAGCAGGTTGACGACCGCGTGCTCCATTTCCTTGGGCACGATGCGCACGGCGCGATATTCGATGTCGGCATGCCCGCCCTGGGTGTTCGCCACCTCGATGCGCATGGCGTCGTGCTGGTAGCGCTTGGCGAGCGCGACGATGCCGCGCGGCAGGGTGGCGGAGAACAGCAGGCTGCGACGGGTCTCGGGCGCGGCGGAGAGGATGAATTCCAGATCCTCGCGGAAGCCGAGGTCGAGCATCTCGTCGGCTTCGTCCAGCACCGCCACCTGGAGGGCGGAGAGGTCGAGCCCCCCGCGCTCGATATGGTCGCGCAGGCGGCCGGGGGTGCCGACCACGATGTGCACGCCGTCCGAGAGCAGGCGGCGTTCGCGGCGCGGGTCCATGCCGCCGACGCAGGCGACGATGCGCGCGCGGGCGTTCTCGTACAGCCATTCCAGCTCGCGGTGGACCTGTAGGGCGAGTTCGCGCGTCGGCGCGACGATCAAGGCCTGCGGTGCGCCGGCGGCGCCGAGGAATTCGGCCTCCCCGAGCAGGGTCTCGGCGATCGCCAGCCCATAGGCCACGGTCTTGCCGGAGCCGGTCTGGGCGGAGACCAGCAGATCGCGCCCGGCGGTTTCTGGGGCGAGCACGGCGGCCTGAACCGGCGTCGGCTCGTTATAGTCGCGGGCCGCGAGGGCGCGGGCAATGGACGGGGAGGGGGTCGAGAAAGCCAAAGGCGAAACCTGTTTTCGATTGAGGCGCAAGCGCCGTGTCGCGCCTCCCTGGGGAAGCGCTGGATGGGGTAGCGTTACGGCACGGGCATGCACCCTGTGCGACAGGGCTCCGCCCCGCGCGGCCGTGACGCGAAATGAAAATGCGCTTCCTTCTAGCCGAGGGCGTGGCGGGAAGCCATTGAAACCGTGCAAATCCGCGCGCGCACCAGACCCGCGCCATGCGCCGGGGCCGGCGCCCGTGCGTTCCTGTCACTAAGGCGCGAGGCGGTTGCGCCGGGCCCGGCGGCGGGGCGATGATCCCCGCGGGGCGGGATCGAACCTCGCGGCCCGGCCGAGCGCGCAGGACATGCGGCGCATCGGGCGCAATATCGGGAGACGTTTCATGACATCCTCCTTCAGTCCCTCCGCGCCCGAACGCCGCGCGCCGGACCCGTCCGCGCCCGCCGCGGGCTTGTCCCGTCGCGATGCGCTGGTGCTCGGCAGCGCCGCAATCGCCGCCAGCGTGTTCATGCCCCATGTGGCGCGGGCTGCGGCGCCGTTCGTGATGCCGCCGCTGCCCTATGCGGAAGATGCGCTGGCGCCCACCATCTCGGCCCGCACGGTGGGCCTGCATTACGGCAAGCACACCAAGGGCTATTACGACAAGGTCAATGCCCTTTCGACCGGCAAGCCCTATGCGGATATGACGCTTTCGGAAATCGTCGTCACCTCGAAGCAGGCGGGCGATACCGCCATGTTCAACCAGGCCGCCCAGGCCTGGAACCACGATCTGTACTGGGCGAGCTTCACCGGCGGCCCGGCCGCGCCCACGGGAGCGTTCGCCAAAGCCATCGAGGCGGACTTCACATCGCTCGACGCGCTCAACCGCAAGATGGTCGAAACCGGCGACGGCGTGTTCGGCACCGGATGGGTCTGGCTGGTGCGCGATGGCGAGCGCCTCGCCGTGCTGGGCATGAAGGATGGTGCCAACCCGCTGCCCGACGGGAAGAAGGTGCTGCTCGGCATCGACGTGTGGGAGCACGCCTATTATCTCGACTATGAGAACCGGCGCACCGCCCATGTGGATGCGGTGCTGAAGGATCGGGTGAACTGGCAGGTGGTCGGCGAACGCTTCGCCTGAGCCGCGCGTTCGCCGTTGCCGGCAGCCCGCGCGGCGTGCGCGCGGGCGCTGGGGGTCAGAGACCGATATCGTCCAGCTTGACGCCGGTGGTCTCGATACGGAACTGCCAGGTGATCCAGGCGCCCACCAGCGAGGTGGCGACGAGGATATACAGCAGCGGTTTCGTGCCGAGATCCACCAGCAGGATCGGGAACAGAAAAGCGGTGAGCACCGCGCCGATCTTGGCGAAGGCGGCGGCAAAGCCCGCGCCGCGCCCGCGGATATGGGTCGGGAACACCTCGCCGGCCAGAAGATAGGTCTGCGCGTTCGGTCCCATATTGGTCATGAAGTTGAACAGCATGAAGCCGGTATAGATCAGGAAGATCTGCGCCCCGCCGGTATAATCCACGGAGAAGGAGGCGATCAGCAGCCCGGCCGCGCAGCCGATGAAGCCGAACACCTGGAGCGGGATGCGCCCGACCTTGTCCGCCAGCAGGACGGCGGCGCAGATGCCGACGATCAGCAGCAGGTCGATGAAGGCCGCGCCCTCCGCCGCCAGCATGTCGCTGGCGATGATGCCGGTGAGGTTATGTTGCACGCTCGCATGCGAGCCGATGGCGGCGGCGAGGATGGTGGGGGTGAAGATGCCGATGCCGTAGGTGCCGAGATCCTGGAGGAACCAGGGCACCGAGGCGAGGATGGTGGCCCGCAGGTTCTTCGCCTTGAACAGGGCCCACATGTTGCGCTCATGGTGCGGATGGGCGTGGGAATGGCGCACCTTGAGCTTGATTTCCTTGGGATAATTGGGATTGCGCTTGAGCAGCTTGTGGACCTCGCGCTCGGCTTCCGCCATGCGGCCGTGGGCCGCCAGCCAATGGCCGCTCTCGGTCACATAGAAGCGCCCGACCAGCACGATCACGGCGGGAATGATGGCGGTGGCATACATCAGCCGCCACGCCGCCAGCTCCGGGGCGAAGGTGAGGATGAGATAGCCCACGCCGGTGCCTACGAGGGCCCCGACAGCCTGAAAGCCGAAGGCGCTGAGCACCAGGCGGCCGCGGGCGCTGGAGGGAATGCTTTCGGAAATCACCAGATGGGCGGTGGGATAATCGCATCCCAGCGCCACGCCCACGCCGAACAGGAAGAACACCATCCAATAGAAGTTCGGCGCCACCGACAGCAGGATCAGGAACAGGATGAACAGCGCCATCTCGGCGATGAACATCAGCTTGCGGCCGAACTGATCGGCAAGGCCGCCGAGGAACAGGGCGCCGATCAGGATGCCGAACAGGCTCGCCGCGCCCACGAGGCCGTGCTCGAACGCGCCCATGGAGAATTCCACCGCCATCAGCGGCATGGCGACGCCGGTCATGAACACGACCAGCCCCTCGAAGAATTTTCCGGCCGCCGCGAGCCCCCAGATGCGCCATTGCATGGCCGTCATGGGCGTTACGGAAACTTCCGTTCCGTCACGCCACAGCGGGCGCTCGTCGATATAGTCCTGAACCGAACGGGCTTCCACCGTGGGCGTCGATGGCATCGGCACGTGCATATCGTTCATGAGCAATCCCCCGCGATCCCCGCACAGATGCGCACCGCAGATGAATACCATATGACAGGGGTACCCTGGTGGCCGGGCGAACTCTCGGATATGAAAGGCTTTTACACGGGAGGCTCGGGGATGGCGGCGTGTTTCGAAGGGCTCGGTCGGCCCATCTTTGCCCTTGCGGGATTGGCGCTCGCGGGCGTCGTGGCCGGATGCCAGGCGCCGGGGCCGAGCTGGGGCACGGGCGCCGTGGTCGAAACCGGGCCGTTCGACAGCGTTTCGGAAACCGTCGTCGGCATTCCCGCGCCCACCGCCGGGCCGCGCGTGTTCCAATGCAGCGGTCCGTGGGCGCCCACCACCACGGAAGTCAATCTGATCGCCGATTTCGGCCCGCAGGCGATCACCCGCGCCGATGTGCAGGAGCCGGACGGCTCCACCGGTCCCGGCTCGGTGCTGCTCGCGGGCGATCCCAAGCTGCGGGTCGACATGGCCTGGGCCGACGGGCTCGGCTACACCGTGCCGACCCGCGCCGCCTTCACCGAGGAAAGCGCCTGGAGCGTCGGCGGGGTGCGCATCGGCTCCTCGCTGGCCGATGTGGAACGGGCCAACGGGCGCCCGTTCCGCATCCAGGGCTTCGGCGGCAATGCCGGCGGCGTGGTGGTGGACTGGCAGAAGGGCGCGCTCGGCAATTTGCCCGGCCCGTGCCGGCTGGGCGTGCAGTTCGCGCTGACGGCGGAAGCCTCGAACGCGGCGCAGGCCAGGGTTTCCGGACCGAAGATCTTCCTGTCGTCGGATCCCAATGTCCGGGCGCTAAAACCGATTGTGGGTCTCTTCTGGGTGAATTATCGCTGGTAAGGTCTCACCGCTGCCCCACGGGGTGGGGCGGCGTTCAACGGAGCTTGTCATGTCTGAAACCAAGACATCCGGGACGACGTCCCGCCGGTCTCTCGTGCTGGTTTTTGCCCTGGGCATTGCTTGCACCATCGGCGCGAACGCGCTGGTGTCCTCGGCGCGCGCGAACCAGCCGTTCATGGACGCCGCTCTCGGCTCGCTGCGGGCGGCGCGCGCCAATCTCATCCAGGCCGAACCCAACAAGGGCGGTCATCGCGACCGGGCCATAGATCTGGTGGATCGGGCGATCAGCCAGGTCGAGGAAGGCATCGCCTTCGCCGCCGGCCGGTGAGGCGTTTCGACCTTCGGTAACACACTCTGCCGGCAGCGGACCTTGATCCGCCGCCGGCAGAGCCAGACGGGACAGCCCCCCGCAGTCCCGTCTGGATCACATGATTAACGGCTTCGCGGCCGATCCTTCTGTCGGCCTATGAGCCCGGCGCGATCCGCGCGGGATAGGCGAGCGCGGTCTCGCTCCATTTCGCGACCCGCAGCAGCTTCACGTCCTCGCCGAACGGCGCCACCAGCTGGATGCCGAGCGGAAGGCCGCGCGGACCCGTTCCCGCCGGCAGGGCGATGGCGGGAACGCCGATCGTGGTCCACGGCACGCACAGGCCGGGGTCGCCGGTTTCGCCGAGGCCCTCAGGGGCTTCGCCCGTCGCCGGCGCGGTCAGCAGCACGTCGAATCCGGAGAGGACACGCGTGAACTCCGCGCGGAGCGCCAGCTGGGCCGCGCGGGCGGCGAGATAATCGGTGGCCGAAATCGCGGCGCCCCGCTCCACCAGCGCCTGCAAGCGGGCGGAGGTCTTGTCCGGGAAGCGGGCCACCAGATCACCGAAATTGGCCGCGCCCTCGGCGCCGCACACGGTCGCGGAGATCGCCGGCAATTGGGCGAATGCGTCCGGCAGCGTCACCGCCTGCACCGTCGCGCCCGAACCGGCAAAGCGCGCCGCCGCCATCTCCATGAGTGCGATCTGGCTGTCCTCCAGGGCCGGCGCACCGGCCGGGCGGACCCATGCGATGCGCGGCGCCGGGAAGGGCGCGACACCCGCGACGCCGAACGGGAAGATCGTGCGCCGCGCGGCGCCCGGCCCGCCGGCCAGCAGCGCCAGCATGAAGGCGGCATCGTCCACGCTGCGGGCGAACAGGCCGAGATGGTCCAGCGATTGGGAGAGATCATGCACGCCCTTGAGCGCGATGGTGCCATGGCTCGGCTTCAGCCCGACGACGCCGCAATAGGCGGCGGGCCGCAGGATCGAACCCAGGGTCTGGGTACCCAGCGCCACCTGGACCGAGCCGCTGGCGACCGAGGCCGCCGAGCCCGAGGAGGAGCCGCCCGGCGTGTGCCCGAGATTCCAGGGATTGCGGGTGGGGCCGGGCTCGCGCCAGGCGAATTCGGTGGTGATGGTCTTGCCGAGGATCGTCGCGCCGAGATCCTTCAGGCGGCCGACCACATAGGCATCTTCCGCCGGCTGATGGTCCGCATAGACGGCCGAGCCATAGGTGGTGGGCATGTCAGCGGTGGCGATCAGGTCCTTGACGCCGACCGCGACGCCGGCGAGCGGCCCCGCGCCAGGGGGCGCGGTGGGCGCTTCGGCGGGGAGATGGGCGAAGGCATGAAGGTCGCCTTCCAGGGCAACGGCGCGCGCGTGGCTGGCGGCGATCAGATCCTGCGGCAAAGCTTCGCCTGCGGCCACGGCGCGCACGATTTCGAGCACGCCGGCGCTGGTCTTGAGGGCGGTCATGGGAAGATCCGGGAGGGGAGGGGTACAGGCGGGACACAGCGTCCGGGCGGAGCCGCCTTCCTGGGAAGGCGGCGCGCGTGGCGCCGGGGGCAAGCCTGCCCGGTGCCGGATCGAGGTCCGTGAAGTGGGGCTCCGGCGGCGAAGGGTGAGAACCCCGCCGAAGCCCCCTGACGCACGAAAAATCCGCGCGTCAGTTCGTGGGCATGGCCATCGCCTTGTCCATATAGGTCCGCGGCACGAAGGTCTTGTAGTCGGGCTGGCCGGAGAGGTTGCCGAGCGCGATCTGGGTGTCGAGCGCGAGGGTCAGCGCCGCGGGGGTGATGTCCACGCTGGTGGGATAGACGTTGTCGGCCAGCATGCGCTTGGTGGCGGCGGCGACCACGTCGGGATCGAGCTTCGGGAATTCCTTCTGCGCGATCTCGATGGTGCGGGCCTCATTCTTGTGCATGAAGCGAACCGCCATCTCCAGGCCGTTGGTCAGGCGCTGGGCGAGATCGGGATCCACGTCGGTGCGGGCGGTGATGGTGGAGAAGGCATAGGGGCCGTAGAGCTTCGGAAAGCCGAGCACGACCTTCATGCCCTTGGCCACCACCTGGTCGAGGCCGGGTTCGTACATGACCGCGACCTTGGCCTGGCCGGCGACGAAGGGACCGGGCTCGGTGCCGAGCGGGACCTGGATCATCTCCACGTCCTTATTGGCATCCATGCCGTTTTCCTTCAGCAGCTTGATGAACAGCGAGGTGCTGGTGGTGGGCATCAGGCCGGTGACGATCTTCTGGCCCTTCAGGTCCTTCACGCTGTCGAACTTGAAGTCGGGCGTGGTGGCGATCCACACGGCGGCGCCGTTCACCACATTGGCGATGGTGTTCACCGGCGCGCCCTTGGAGGCGGCGATCGCCGTCCATTCCGGCCCGTGCAGCGAGAATTGCGCGCTCTTCGAGATCACGGCCGAGAGGGCGACCGAGCCCGAACCGGCGCTTTCCTTGGTGAGATCAAGGCCCTGCTTTTCGAAGAAGCCCTCGTCCATGGCGACGTACAGCGGCAGATAGAGCATGGACTGGAAGGCCTGCGAGATGGTGGCCTTCTTCATTTCCACCGCGGAGGCCGGGGCGAGCGCGGCGGAGGAAAGCGCCAGGGCGAGGGAAAAAGCGCCCAGTTTCGGCATAAAAGTCATGAGGACATGTCTCCGGTAACGAGAGGTCAAACGTTGATCTGGGTTCCGCCCATCTGCTGCTTCCAGGGCAACAGGCGCTGTTCGGTGACTTCGACCATCTGGTAGAAGAGGAAGCCAACCAGCATGAGCGTGAACAGGCCGGCCCAGACCGTATTGAGGTCGTACAGGCTGGAGGCGATGTAGATCACATGGCCGAGGCCATGCTGGGAGGAGATGAATTCGCCCACCACGGCACCGACCAGCGCGAAGCCGATATTGATGCGGAAGGTGGCGATGATGGCCGGCAACGTGGACGGCGTGATCACCCGCTTGAAGATCTGGTGCTTGCTGGCGCCCATGGAGAACAGTAGCGCCTGCAGGTCCTTGTCCGCGTCCTTCGCCGCCTGATAGGCGGTGATGAGCGCGACGATGGAGGTGAGCGAGATGGCCAGAGCCACCTTCGAGGTCAGCCCGGTGCCGAACCACAGGATGATGATCGGCGCGAGGGCGATCTTCGGCACCGAATTGATGGCGGCGATGAACGGCTCCACCAGGCGGGCGACGAAGGCCGAATACCACAGCGCCAGTCCGATCACGGAGCCGATCAGGGTGCCGAAGGCAAAGCCGAGGATCGCCTCGAATACCGTGTAGCCGGTATCGACGAACAGGGAGCCGTCAGAGACCATCGAGACCAGCACGTGGAGGACGCCGCTCGGCTGTCCCACGAGGAAGGCATTGAGCCATTCCATCCGCACCGCCAATTCCCAGAGCAGGAAGAAGGCGACGACGGCCAGGACCTGCAGCACGCCGCGGCCGGCGGTGGAATCGAACACATTGCGCCGCTTGCTGGCACGCAGGTGCCGGCGGACGCTGGTTTTTGCGAGTTGAGCCATCTCAGTCATGCGCTCGCCCTGGTCTGAATATCGAGTTCCGCACACAGCGTGTTGAAATATCCGGAGAAGCGAGGATCGCTGCGGGCGGCGATGGGGGAATGCTCGTTGAGCGCGATGTCATGAACCGCCTTCACCCGGGCCGGGCGCTGGCTGAGCACGACCACGCGCTTGGAGAGCGCGACCGCCTCGTCGATGTCGTGGGTGACGAGAATCACGGTCTTGTGGAAGGTCTCCACCGCTTCCATCAGGATGCCTTCCAGATAAAGGCGGGTCTGGTAGTCGAGCGCGGAAAACGGCTCGTCCAGCAGCAGGATGTCGGGGTCCAGCACCAGGGTGCGGATCAAGGCCACGCGCTGGCGCATGCCGCCCGACAGCATCTTGGGATAGGCGTTCTCGAAACCCGACAGGCCGAAGGTGGAAAGATATTCGCGCGCGGTATCCATGGCCTGGCGCGGATCGACGCCCTTGGTCTCCAGCCCGAGCAGGACATTGTCCAGCACCGTGCGCCAGGGGAAGAGCAGATCCTTCTGCATCATGTAGCCGACCTTGCCACGCAGGCTGTCCACCTCCTGGCCGCGATACATGAGCATGCCCTCGTCGGGGTCGACGAGGCCGGCGATGATGTTGAACACCGTCGTCTTTCCGCAGCCGCTGGGGCCGATGATGCTCACGAAATCGCGCTCGTGGATGTCGAACGTCAGGCCGTCGAGCACCTGGGTGGGACCCTGCTTTCCGGGAAAGCTCTTTCGGATGCCGTTGAGGCGCAGTTGCACTTTAGGTGATGACATGGCGTCTCCTGTCTGCCGCCAGTCCATACGCAACCGTTGTGCCACACGGAAAAAATGTTGCAGCGCAAGGAGCTTCACATTCGTGAGGCTGACGTCCCATAAATAGGCACATCTTTTAATGCCCGCCTTTGAGGCAGGTGGCGCGTTTTCATGCATAATGAATGCAAAATCACAACGCCGTTACGGCACGGTGCATTTCGGCGTCCGCCGGGGCACCATGGCGCGCGAAGCCAAGCGCGATTTGGCTCAGGCGCGGCCCCCGCATCGTGTGCGTTGGAGGAGTGGTGCATGGATTGGGTATCGTTCTGGGACGGCGCCAATGCCATCTATGTGAACGAGCGCCACAAGGGCGTGCACTATGAGCGCTTGGCGGCGGATCTCGCGCGGTTCGTGCCCGGCCCCTCGGCGCGGGTGCTGGATTATGGCTGCGGGGAGGCCTTGGCAGCGCAGGCGATGGCGCGCACCTGCGCGCATCTCACCCTGAGCGACGCGGCGCCGAGCGTCCGTGAAAAGCTGAAAGCCCGCCTGTCCGCCGATCCTGCCCTCTCGGTCTTGTCGATCGAGGAGGTGGAGGCGCTCCCGGATGGGAGCTTCGACCTCGTCATCGTCAATTCGCTCGCGCAATATCTCTCGCGCGCCCAGCTCGAAGGGCTGCTCGCTCTGTTTCATCGCCTCCTCGCGCCCGGCGGCCGGCTGCTTCTGGCGGATGTGATTCCCCCCGGCGTGGGCGCGGCGCGCGATGCGGCGGCGCTGCTCTCCTTCGCGGCGCGGGAGGGATTCTTCTTCGCCGCCGTCCTCGGGCTCGCCCGCACGGCGGTTTCCCCCTATCGCAAGCTGCGGGCGGACCTGGGGCTTGCGACCTATGAGGAAGCCGATGTGCTCGCCATGATGACGGCCGCCGGCTTTGCCGCCGTGCGCCATCGGCCGAACGTGGGGCACAATCAGGCCCGCATGGCGTTCCTCGCGACGCGCTGAGGCAGGCTCAGCGCGGTTCCGGCCGCGGCCGCTTCTCCGCGAACGCCCAGACCCGGTAGCCGCTGAAGGTCCAGCACAGGACCAGCGCGCTGGTGAGGAATTGTGCCAGCAGGTAGAACACGCCGAGGCGATGGACGAACACGTCCATCAGCAGCCCGTTCAGCACGAACGCCACGCCCGCCACCGCGAAATAGCGCGGCATGGCCCCGGCATGGGAGCGCGTGGACTTGAAGGTGAAGCGGCTGTTGAGCGTATAGGTCACGCAGCTGCCCACCACGAATCCCACCAGCGAGGCGGAGACCGGCCCCACCACCTCCCATTCCACCAGCGCGCTCAACACCAGGAAATGGAAGAACAGCGCCGTGAATCCGACGCCCAGAAAGGTGGCGAGCTGGATCAGCAGGGGGCGGTATTGCGATAAGATATGGCCGAAAGGGAGGGGCACGGGACTGCGGACTCCGGAGCATGGGGCCATGGAGGCGTCTTCCGTCGCGTCCAAATATGGTCTAAGGAAGCCCAATAGCGCGTCGGGAAGAGATAATTCAACGCCCTGCGCAGCGTCTGCCGTCATTCGCGACGGTTTCCATTCATCAGGGGCGCGCTTCCCGCGGCCCTTTTTTTGCGCCCGCTGAGCGCCCGCGAGACATGCCGAAACGCACTGACCTCGAAACCATCCTCATCATCGGCGCCGGCCCCATCGTCATCGGTCAGGCCTGCGAGTTCGATTATTCCGGAACCCAGGCCTGCAAGGCGCTGAGGGAAGAGGGCTACCGGGTTGTCCTGGTGAACTCCAACCCCGCGACCATCATGACCGATCCGGACATGGCGGACGCCACCTATATCGAGCCGATCACGCCGGAGATCGTCGCCAAGATCATCGAGAAGGAGCGCTATGTCCGCCCCGGCGGCTTCGCGCTCCTGCCCACCATGGGCGGCCAAACGGCGCTGAATTGCGCCCTGTCGCTGAAGCGCATGGGCACGCTCGAGAAGTTCGATGTGGAAATGATCGGCGCCACCGCCGAGGCCATCGACAAGGCCGAGGATCGCGAGCTGTTCCGCGAGGCCATGACCAAGATCGGCCTCGACACCCCCACCTCGCGCCAGATCAAGACCCTGGCCCAGGCGCTGGACGCGCTCGATATCGTCGGCCTGCCGGCGATCATCCGCCCGTCCTTCACCATGGGCGGCACCGGCGGCGGCATCGCCTACAACAAGGCGGAATTCATCGAGATCGTCGAGCGCGGCATCGACGCCTCGCCCACCAGCGAGGTGCTCATCGAGGAGAGCGTGCTCGGCTGGAAGGAATATGAGATGGAGGTCGTCCGCGACAAGGCGGACAATTGCATCATCATCTGCTCCATCGAGAATATCGACCCGATGGGCGTGCACACCGGCGATTCCATCACGGTGGCGCCGGCGCTGACGCTGACCGACAAGGAATACCAGATCATGCGCGACGCATCGCTTGCGGTGCTGCGCGAGATCGGCGTGGAGACCGGCGGCTCGAACGTTCAGTTCGCGATCGACCCGCAGACCGGCCGCATGATCGTGATCGAGATGAACCCGCGCGTGTCGCGCTCCTCGGCTCTGGCCTCCAAGGCCACCGGCTTCCCCATCGCCAAGGTCGCCGCGCGCCTTGCGGTGGGCTACACGCTGGACGAGATCGAGAACGACATCACCGGCGGGGCGACCCCGGCGTCGTTCGAGCCGACCATCGACTACGTCGTCACCAAGATTCCGCGCTTTGCGTTCGAGAAGTTCCCTGGCGCCGACACCACGCTCACCACCTCCATGAAATCGGTGGGCGAGGCGATGGCCATCGGCCGCACCTTCCAGGAGAGCCTCCAGAAGGCCTTGCGCTCGCTGGAGACCGGCCTCACCGGCCTCGACGAGATCGAGATCGGCGGGCTCGGCCATGGCGACGACAAGAATGCCGTGCGCGCGGCGCTGGGCACCCCGACGCCCGAGCGCTTGCTCTACGTGGCCCAGGCCATGCGCCTCGGCATGAGCGACGACCAGATCCATTCCGCGTGCAAGATCGACCCGTGGTTCCTGGCCGAGATCCGCGGCATCGTGGAAGCCGAGAACAAGGTTCGCCAGTTCGGCCTGCCCACCACGCCCGGCGCGCTGCGCGGGCTGAAGAGCATGGGCTTCTCCGACGCCCGTCTCGGAAGCCTCGCCGGCCTCGGCGAAGGCGATGTGCGTGCGCGCCGGCAGGCGCTGGACGTGCGCCCGGTCTATAAGCGCATCGACACCTGCGCGGCGGAGTTCGCCTCTCCCACGGCCTATATGTATTCCTCCTACGAGCGCCCGTTCGGCGCCGCGCTCGCCGACGAGGCGCGCCCGTCCGATGCGAAGAAGGTGGTCATCCTGGGCGGCGGCCCGAACCGCATCGGGCAGGGGATCGAATTCGACTATTGCTGCTGCCATGCCGCCTTCGCGCTGAAGGAAGCCGGCTACGAAGCCATCATGGTCAATTGCAATCCCGAGACCGTCTCAACCGATTACGACACGTCGGACCGGCTCTATTTCGAGCCGCTGACCGCCGAGGACGTGCTGGAACTGATCGAGCGCGAGCGCACCGCCGGCACGCTCGTTGGCGTGATCGTGCAGTTTGGCGGCCAGACCCCGCTGAAGCTCGCCCACGCCCTGGAACAGGCGAATGTGCCGATCCTCGGTACTTCGCCCGACGCCATCGACCTCGCCGAGGACCGCGACCGCTTCAAGCGCCTGCTGAACCAGCTCAAGCTGCGCCAGCCGGACAATGGCATCGCCTATTCGGTGGAGCAGGCCCGCATCGTCGCCGCCCAGCTCGGCTTCCCGCTGGTGGTGCGGCCGTCCTATGTGCTCGGCGGGCGGGCGATGCAGATCATCCGCGAGGAAGGCCAGCTCGGTGACTATCTGCTGGAGACCCTTCCCGGCCTCGTGCCGCAGGATGTGAAGGCGCGTTACCCGAACGACAAGACGGGCCAGATCAACACGGTGCTGGGCAAGAACCCGCTGCTGTTCGACCGCTATCTCTCGGACGCCATCGAGGTGGACGTGGATGCGCTGTGCGACGGCACGCAGGTGTTCGTGGCCGGCATCATGGAGCATATCGAGGAAGCCGGCATCCATTCCGGCGACAGCGCCTGCTCGCTTCCGCCCCATTCGCTTTCCGCGGAGATGATCACGCGGCTGGAGGAGGAGACCTCCGCGCTCGCCCTGGCGCTCGGCGTGGTCGGGCTCATGAATGTGCAATACGCCCTGAAGGGCGACGACATCTATGTGCTCGAAGTCAATCCGCGGGCCTCGCGCACGGTGCCCTTCGTCGCCAAGGTGGTGGGCGTGCCCATCGCCAAGATCGCCGCGCGGGTGATGGCGGGTGAGAAGCTTTCGAGCTTCGATCTCGTGAAGCAGAACATGAACCACATCGCGGTGAAGGAAGCCGTGTTCCCGTTCGCGCGCTTCCCCGGCGTCGATACGGTGCTCGGACCGGAGATGCGCTCCACCGGCGAGGTGATGGGCCTCGACACCGATTATGGCGTTGCCTTCGCCAAGAGCCAGATCGGTGGCGGCACCAAGGTGCCCAAGGCCGGCACGGTGTTCGTCTCGGTGAAGGAAAGCGACAAGGAACGCATTCTCCCCACCGTGCGTTTGCTGCAGGATCTGGGCTTCCGGGTGATCGCGACCTCCGGCACCCAGCGCTATCTGGAAGAGCACGGGATCATCGCCGGCAAGATCAACAAGGTTCTCGAAGGCCGCCCGCATATCGTGGACGCGATCAAGAACGGCGAAGTGCAATTGGTGTTCAACACCACGGAGGGTGCGCAGGCGCTTGCGGACAGCCGCTCGTTGCGCCGGTCGGCCCTCTTGCACAAAGTGCCATATTACACCACGCTATCAGGAGCCGTAGCAGCGGCGCAGGGGGTCAAGGCCTATGTGGGCGGCGATCTCCAGGTGCGCGCGTTGCAAAGCTATTTCGGCGTCGGTGCATCTAAGGGTGCGGACGAGGCGTTCGTGTCCTGAGGGCTCAGCCCTTTCGAACGTGCGGGACAAAAGGCCCGCGCGCGCGATCGGCATGACTGCTTGAAGGCGCGCCGTAAACCGAGACGGTGATCGTCGCGCGCTTGCGGTATCATATTCAGCGCCGGATGGGGCATCCCCACCGGTGGGCGACCAGTGAGTCGCTCCGTTTCTAGGAGGTTCTACGAAGGACCCATGGACAAGATTCCTATGACCCAGGCCGGCTTTGCCGCCATGGAAGTTGAATTGCGCAACCGTCAGCAGGTGGAGCGTCCGAGGATCATCGCAGCGATTTCCGAAGCGCGCGCCCACGGCGATCTTTCGGAAAACGCCGAATATCATGCGGCAAAGGAGCAGCAATCCCTGAATGAGGGTCGGATCGCGGAGCTGGAAGACAAGATTTCCCGCGCCGACATCATCGACGTCTCCAAGCTCTCCGGCGAGACGGTGAAATTCGGCGCCACCGTGACCCTGGTGGACGAGGATACGGAAGAAGAAAAGGTCTGGCAGATCGTCGGTGACAACGAGGCCGACGCAAAGGCCGGGCGCATCTCCATTTCCTCGCCCGTTGCGCGCGCGTTGATTGGAAAGCAGAAGGGCGCATCCGTCGAGGTGGTGACGCCGAAGGGCGCCCGCTCGTTCGAAATCGTCTCGGTGCGCTGGATCTAAAGCACAAAGGCCTCTGCCCGGCCCGTTCCCTCTCCCGCTTACGGGGGAGGGGACAGCGTGCCTATCTTGCGGACGGCGCCCTCACTCCGGCATCTCGATGGCTTCCAGCGGCACGATCGGGGCGTTCTTGGCTTGTTTCAGGGTCAGCGCGGTCTTCACATTGCGCACGTTCGGCGCGGCGGTGATCTCGAGCACGAAATTCTGGAACGTGCGCAGGTCCGGCGCCACGCACAGCATGAGGAAATCCACGTCTCCCGACAGCATCCAGGCGCCGCGCACCAGCGGCCAATTGTCGATGCGGTCTTGGAAGGCGGAAAGGTCCACCTCCGCCTGGCTGATGAGATGCACCATTGCAAAGCCCATGAGGTCGTAGCCCAGGCGCTTTTCATCCAGCAGGGCACGATAGCCCTGGATGATCCCCTCTTCTTCCAGCCCGCGCACGCGGCGCAGGCACGGCGGAGCGGAAATCCCCACGCGGCGGGACAGCTCCACATTGGTCATGCGCCCGTCTCGTTGCAGCTCGGCCAGGATTTTCCAGTCCACGGCGTCGAGATGAGAGGTCAAGGGATTACTCCTTCGGGGCGTTTGCGCCGCACCTTAGTGTAGCCGCCGCGGCACGCAACGAAATAATATTTCGCCAGTCGGCTGGGGACATCCATCGTGAACCCTATTCGGGTGCAGGCAGCGCCTTGTGGGACAGCGCGGCTGTCCTTACATTCACGCATAGCTCGCGCCAGGGAAGGCGCGGAGAGAGGCGGTCTCGGCCCTTGCAGCCCTCGCAAGCGGGGAGGCTGTTCCGGTTTGAGGTTGCCATGCCTGCTCATCACGCGTCCGCCCAGCATGTTAAGGTCGTGATCATCGGATCCGGCCCCGCTGGATATACCGCTGCCATCTATGCCGCCCGCGCCATGCTGGAACCTGTCCTGATCGAGGGCATCCAGCCCGGCGGCCAGCTCACGATCACCACCGACGTGGAGAATTATCCGGGCTTCGCCGACGTCATCCAGGGTCCCTGGCTGATGGATCAGATGCGCGCCCAGGCCGAACACGTCGGCACGCGAATCGTTTCCGACCACGTTTCCAGCCTCGACCTGTCGCATCGCCCGTTCCGTCTCGTGACCGAGTCGGGCGCGGTCTATGTGGCGGAGACGGTGATCCTCGCCACCGGCGCGCAGGCGCGCTGGCTCGGTATCGCCTCGGAGGAGATCTATCGCGGCCTCGGCGTGTCCGCCTGTGCCACCTGCGACGGCTTCTTCTATCGCGGCAAGGAAGTCGTGGTGGTGGGCGGCGGCAATACCGCGGTGGAAGAGGCGCTCTTCCTCACCAATTTCGCCTCCAAGGTCACCCTCGTGCATCGCCGGGACCGGCTGCGGGCGGAGCGTATCCTCCAGGATCGCCTGTTCGCCCATCCCAAGGTGAACGTGGTGTGGAACGCCGCCCTCGAAGAGATCGTGGGGGAGGAGGATCCCTCCCGTGTCACGGCGGTGAAGCTGCGCGACGTGAACACCGGCAAGGTCGCCGAACTGCGCACCGACGGCGTGTTCATCGCCATCGGCCATGCGCCGGCCACCGGCCTCGTGGACGGGCAGGTGAAGCTGAAGGAGAGCGGCTATGTGTGGACCGCTCCCGATTCCACCGCGACCTCGGTGCCCGGCGTTTATGCCGCCGGCGACGTGGCGGACGATGTTTATCGCCAGGCGGTGACGGCCGCCGGGCGCGGCTGCATGGCGGCCCTGGAAGCAGAGCGCTTCCTTGCGCTCAACGAGGTCTCGGCGGCGGCAGAGTAGCAGCGTAAGGGCGCAAGCATGGACTGGGACAAGCTTAAGGTTTTCCACGTCGCTGCCGAAGCGGGCTCCTTCACCCATGCGGGTGAGACCCTCGGTTTGTCCCAATCCGCCGTGAGCCGGCAGGTCTCGGCTTTGGAGCAGGAGCTGAAAGTGCCCCTGTTCCATCGCCATGCGCGCGGCCTCATCCTGACCGAGCAGGGCGAGCTGCTCTATCGCACCGCGCACGAGGTGTTCCTGAAGCTGGAATCAGCGCGCGCGCAGCTCACCGACAGCCGGGAAAAGCCCAATGGCGACCTGCGGGTGACGACCACGGTCGGCCTCGGCACCCACTGGCTGACCGCCCGGGTGGGCGAGTTCGTCGATCTCTATCCCGACATCCGCATCCAGCTGATCCTCACCGACGAGGAACTGGACCTTGCCATGCGCGAGGCCGATGTCGCCATCCGCATGCGGCAGCCGGTTCAGCCGGATCTGGTGCAGCGCAAACTGTTCACCGTGCATTTCCACGCCTATGCCTCGGCGGATTATCTCAAGCGACACGGCCACCCGCGCACGCTCGATGAGCTGGACAAGCATCGCATCCTGCTGCTTGGCGGGCCGATTCCGAGCTATTTCCAAGGTTTGAACTGGCTGGAGCATGCCGGGCGCGAGGGCGGGGCGCCGCGCGTGCCGGCCTTCGAGGTCAACAGCGTTCTGGGCCTCAAGCGGGCGGTGGAGCGGGGCGTGGGCATCGGCACCTTGCCGGACTATCTCTCCGACGATGCCACCTCACTGGTGCAATTGTTCACCGACCGGGAAACGCCTCAGCTTGAGGCTTATTTCACCTATGCCCAGGAAATGCGCTCGGTGGCCCGCATCCAGGTGTTCCGGGATTTCCTGATCTCCAAGGCGCAGCGCTGGAATTACTGATTTGTGACGTTTCGGGCCGGTGCACGCGGCTTGGGCGCGCATTAGCCCAGCGTCAGGCACATGCCTGACATGCGATCATTTTGCATTGCAATCTGCCCAAGGAAGGGGCAATTTGTCCTTGCACTGCTTGCATCCTGTGCGGTGCAGCAGCTGTTCCCCTCTGGAAGGTTCGCCGCTCTGCGGCGATACTTGCCGGGCCTCTCGCGAGGTCCGGCACTTTTCTTTTCAGGGCCTCTTCCACGCATGTGGTGACGTCGGGAACCGTGGGCGCGCGGCGCGGGTTTCTTCCGGTCAAGACGCGGAAGGACATTCCATGCATCTCCTGGAGCGCGGCCCAACACATGAGTGCGGCTCCGACCCGCAGGCAGGGCCATTTCCCGGCACTCCAGACCCGGTCCGTCCGCCGCGGCCCCCTGGCCCTCCCATAGATCCCATTGGCGATCCCGAGGATGTGCCCGAGCCCGGACCGGATCTGCCGCCCCTGCCGGACGATGATCCGCGCCGCGAGCCTCGACGCGATCCCTTCCCCGAGCCTGAGCCGGTGGACGATCCAGCGCCGCTGCGCGACGATCCGATGCAGACGTGAATATGCAGCTCCGTGCACGGTGCGCGCTCTGGCGTCGAACCGGATGAGCTTTCAGAGAGGCGATCGGCGTTATATGGAGTCAGTATAAATAGCGCTGCGGACGCGAAAATCGCACACCCGGATTGCGCAATGTTCGGCCGGCAAATAAAAAGACGGCGCGGGCTGTGATGCCCGCGCCGTCTTTTTCAAGGATACGACTTCAGCTTTTCTTGGCCGGCGCGCGGCGCTTGGCGGCCGGCTTCGCGGCGACGGGGGCAGCGGCGGCAGTCTTGCGCAGCTGGCCGAGGCCAGAGGCCTTTGCCAATTCCGAACGGGCGGCAGCATAGTTCGGAGCAACCATGGGATAATCGCTCGGCAGGCCCCACTTCGCGCGGTACTCTTCGGGCGTCAGGTCGTAACGCGTGCGCAGATGGCGCTTCAGCGACTTGAACTGCTTTCCGTCTTCCAGGCAGATGATGTAATCGGGAGTCACCGATTTACGGACGCTGACGGCAGGAGTCAGCGGCACCACTTCCGGTTCCTTGGCGGTCTGCGTGAGGTTGGAGATGGAGGTGTGGACGGTCTCGATCAGGCTCGCGATCTCGCTTGCCGCCACCGAATTATTGCTGACGTAGGCCGCCACGATCTCTGCAGCGAGCTCCACATATATTGCATTCAAGGCGGGGTTGGATTCGTCGGTCAATGAAGTCGTCCTTATTCTTGAGTGATGCTTTATTGCCTCATCTCATTGACAACCGCAAGTCTTCGTCGATTTTCGCGTTAAAATGGCAACGCCGGGTTTATGCGTGCCTGCTCGAAGAGGAGCGGTTCCGGAGGTACCGCGAAGACGCAGGTGGAAGGCCCGTTCGCAGAGACTTCGCGTCAGGTAATCTTCGTGTTTCCGCTCCCGGTGGGCTCGCCACAACCCTTTATTCCATCGATATTTCTCTCGCCCGATCACACGCCGCGCGCGCGTGCGCGCAGCAGAACGGGCGACGAAATCCCTGTCGCACAAGCGGGTGCGGTTCTACCAGTTGACGCTTCTCTTCGCACCTTTCGAGCATCGAATTCTGCGGCATCTGTGTATCAATACGATTGACTAAACGTAAATGTGAAGCCGGCACGAGGCCGAAAAGAGAATCACCCGGCCGCCTGTTGCGAACATTTCCAAGCTTGCGGATTTTGGGAAGAAATAGCGCGGCGCGTCCCCTGGGCAGCAACAATGTGGAAGCTTATGCTCTGGCAGCGGCCAGAAGGCCGCACCAGGGAGGCTCAATATGCTTTTACGCCTGACACGGTCGATGGCCGCCGCGTTTGCTCTGACAGCGGCGGCAGTGTTGCCGATACAGCAGGCGAATGCCTGCACATCCTTCCTGCTGCATTCCAATGACGGCGGCTTCGTCTATGGCCGCACCATGGAATTCGGGCTGCCCATGCAATCGCAATTCATGGTGGTGCCGCGCAAGCTCGCCCTCGCCGGCACCGCGCCGGACGGCACCGCCAATGCCGGCCTGCCGTGGACGACGAAATATGGCGCCGTCGGGCTCAATGGCCTTGGCCTGCCGATTCTGGTGGACGGTCTCAACGAGGCGGGGCTTGCCGGCGGCATGCTCTATCTGCCGGGCCTTGCAGAATATCAGGAGGTTGCACCTGCCGATGCGAAGACGTCCATCGCATCTTACGAACTTCTGCTCTATCTTCTGACCAATTTCGCGACTGTTGAGGAAGTCAAGGTTGGGCTGCCGAAGATAAAGGTCAACAAGTCGCTGCAATCTGTCCTGAAAATGCCGGCGCCACTGCATGTCACTCTGCACGATGCCGCCGGAAAAAGCCTTGTGATTGAATATATCGGCGGCGTGCTTCACATGCACGACAACCCGATTGGTGTGCTCACCAATGCGCCGAGCTTCGAGTGGCATATCGCCAATCTCGGCAATTATCTGAACCTTTCGGCCTATGATCCCAAGCCCGTGACGATCGGCGGGCTCACGATCGCGCCGCCGAGCACGGGTTCGGGAGCGACGGGCCTGCCGGGCGATGTGTCGTCGCCCGCGCGCTTCGTTCGGGCGTTCCAATATACCCGCGCTGCGCCTCCGCTCGCGAAGACTTCGGATGCCGTGGATCTTGCGTTCCACCTGCTCAATACGTTCGATATCGCGCCGGGCGTCGTGCGTACGGCGGCGGACAGCCAGGCCGGCGGCGGCGTTGCCGGGGTCGAAACCACGGAATGGAGCGCCGTGTCCGATCTGAAGACGAAGCGCTTCTACCTGCGCACCTATCAGAACAGCCAGACGCAAGTGCTCGACTTGAACAAGGCCGATCTCGACGCCAAGGCGATGAAGACTTTCTCCATCGAAACGCCGCCGACCACGCTCGACGTCCTTCGCTGACCAGCGTCTCCGCAAAAAAAAACATGCCCGGCACACGGCCGGGCATGTTTGCTTTCGTCGAGGCAGGTCGCGCGAGGGCTAGACGCCGCGCCAGGCCGGCGGGCGCTTGGACGTGAACGCGTCCACCCCCTCCTTGAAATCGGCGCTGCCATAGGCGGCGCGCACCAGGTCGCCGTCCTCCGGGGCGAGATCGTCGCCGAGGCGCCGCAGCGCCTCCTTCGTCACCCGCATGGTGACGGGCGCCTGGGCGGCGATGCGCGCGCAAAATTGCTCAAGATGGGCGTCCAGGGCGTCGGGCGCGACCACGCTCACATAGCCGGTGGGAAGGCTTTCGGCGGGCAGCAGTTCGGCCGAAAGCAGCATGCGCTTCAGGGTGGGCAGTCCCAGCGCCTGGGTCAGGCGACGCAGGTTCGCCGCCGATAGACAGTTTCCAAGCGTGCGGGCGATGGGGATTCCGAACCGCGCGCCGGGCGTCGCCACGCGGAAATCGCAGACGTTGGAAATCACCATGCCGCCGCCCACCGCAAGGCCTTCAACCACGGCGATGGTGGGCATGGGCAGGCGCTCCAACGCGCCGATGAACCCCTCCATCTTCGCCTCATAGGCGATGCCGTCTTCACCGTCGACGAAGGCGCGGAACTGGTCGATGGCGGTTCCGGCGACGAAGGCCTTGCCCCCGGCGCCCCGCAGCACGGCGACGCGCACCGTGTCGGCCCGGGTGGCGAGCAGGGCACATGCCTGCGCCATCTCCTCATACATGCGCCAAGTCATGGCATTGTGCGCGTGGGGCCGGTCGAAGGTGAGACGGGCGATCGGCCCGTCGATCTCCAGCCGCACGGTGCCGGTATCGGCGGCGGACGGGGCCGTGGCGGTCAGGGTATTTGTCATGGCGCGAAGGCTCCTCCGGTGCGCAGGGCGTCCACGGCTTCGCCGACCACGCCCAATTCGCCGAGAATAGCCTCAGTGTGCTCGCCAAGCAGCGGGGGATGCAGCCGCACCCGCTGGGGCGTGCCCTGGAGCTTCACCGCAAAGCCGATATTGGGCACGGTTCCCTCGATGGGGTGAGGCACTTCCATCCGCATGTTGCGATGCTGCCCGTGGGCGCTCTCGAAGGCCTGAGGATAGGAATACATGGGGCCGGCGGGAATGCCCACCGCCAGCAGGCGCTCCACCCAGTCCTCCGAGGTACGAGTGACGAACACTTTCTCCAGTTCCTCGATCAGCGCTTCGCGATTGGCGAGGCGGGCGGAAATATCGTGGAAGCGTGGATCCTCGATCAGTTCGGGCCGGCCGAGATGCTCGCACAACGCCCGATAGAGCTTCTGGTTGGTGGCGCCCATGACGAAATAGCCGTCCTTGGAGCGCACCGCCTGATAGGGCGCGCTCATGCGGTTGGCGGTGCCGAGCGGGGTGGGCTCCTTTCCGGTGCCCCAATATTCGCTGGTGTCCCATACCGAGAAGGCGAGCGCCGCTTCAAAGAGCGAGGCGTCGATATATTGCCCTTCGCCGGTGTGGGTGCGGCCAATATAGGCGCCGAGCACCGCATAGACCGCAAACAGGCCGCAGCCGATGTCGGCCACCGGAACGCCCGCCTTCACCGGCGGGCCACCGGGATGGCCGGTGACGCTCATCACCCCCGACATGGCCTGCGCCATCAGGTCGAAGCCCGGACGCATGGCCCACGGGCCGGTCTGGCCGAAGCCGGAGATGGAGGCATAGACCAGGCGCGGGTTGATGGCCTTCAGGCTCTCATAATCGCACTTGAGCTTTTTCATCACGCCAGGGCGATAATTCTCGATGAGAATGTCGGCGGTCTCGACCAGCTTGTAGAACAGTTCGCGCCCGGCACCGCTCTTCAGATTGAGGGCGATGGAGCGCTTGTTCCGGTTCATGTTGAGGAAGCCCATGCTGTCGGGCCCCTTCATCTTGAAGCCCATGGCGCTGCGGGTCTGGTCGCCCGTGCCGGGGGGTTCCACCTTGATGACGTCGGCGCCGAGATCGCCCAGCAGCATGCTCGCATAGGGACCGGCCATGACCTGACTGACGTCCAATACGCGTACGCCTTCCAGCGGCAGGGGGCGGCGGGCCGCTTGCCCCTCCCCTGCGGGGCGGTCGGCGGAGTCCCGCGGGGGTACGGGCCGATGGGTTGCGCTCATGATGGGTCTCCTCCTTTATAATCAATAATTACGAATATCTTTGCGGACGGCCCCGACGACGCGATCCAAGGCCCAGGATCTCTGCTTTCACACCTTGCGCGGCCGGCCAACGGCGCGTCGTGCGGTTAGGGCGCCCGCGGCGTTCTTCGAGGCGCCCGCTGTCGTGCGTGCAGCGTCCGCCGCGTGCGCGCGGGCAATGAATTCGCGGGCGATGCCGACGGTGGTGCCGGTCACATGCTCTTCCAGCAACTTGGACAAAGCGTGCCCGTCGCGCGCTTCCAGCGCCGCGATCATCCGCTCGTGCTCCTCCACCGCCTGCCGCCAGTGCGCCGGGCTCTTGCGCATCACGAACCGGCACGCGTGGATGCGGGTGAGCACCTGGTGATAGAAGGAGGCGAGCGTCGCATTGCCCGCCAGCTCGAACGTGGCATCGTGGATCAGGCGATTTTGCTTGAGATAGGCGGGCTCGTCGCCGGCCTGGTAATAGGCCATCATCTGATCATGCAGCGCCCGCACCTTGGCGATCTGCGCATCGGTGGCATTGCGGCAGGCGAGTGTGCCGGCCAACGCTTCCAGCGATGCCATGATCGGGAACAGCTCCTCCACCTGTTCCTCAGTGATGCGCGCGACGATGGCGCCGCGATGGGGCAGGATTTGCAGCACGCCTTCCGCCGCGAGCACCTTCAGCGCCTCGCGGATCGGTGTGCGGGAGACGCCGAAATGCGCGCACAACTGCTCCTCGGGCACTTTCTCGCCGGGCCTGAGTTCGCCTTGCAGGATCATGTCCCGCAACGGCGCCACGAGCGTTTCGTGCAGCGAGTGGCGGACGATGTGCGCGGGGGTCGTCATGACAGGGGCATCCGGCGGCGGGTGAGCCAAGCATCCATTTGGTAGCATGGATTTCTGATCGACTGCCTTCGCTTCGCAGGGCGCGGACGTGCCGCAAGCATCCAAATCCGCGCGCGCCGCGAGGGAAAACTAATGATTTCCCAAATTCGCATCAATAATTAAAAATGCAATTTAATTAATTTGGCTCAGCGCGCCGGCGGGTGGCTGGAGGAGGAGCGAGTGTCGGCGCGACACCCGAACCCGGTGCAGGTGCGGGGGACGAAATGCTATAGCCCACGCCGACCAGAAGCGGGGCGGGACCATGGCAACGGCGACGATCTATGGCATCAAGAATTGCGACACCATGAAAAAGGCGCGGGCCTGGCTCGATGCCCATGGGATCGCTTATGTTTTTCATGATTATAAGACCCAGGGCATCGACCGCCCCATGCTGGACGCCTGGGTGCGCGTGCTCGGGTGGCAGGTGCTGCTGAACCGCGCGGGCACGACATTCCGCAAGCTGCCGGACGCCGAGAAGACCGACCTGGACGAAGACAAGGCGGTGGCGCTGATGCTGGCCCAGCCCTCCATGATCAAGCGGCCGGTGCTGGATCTCGGCGGCCCGCTGATCGTGGGCTTCAAGGACGGGGAATACGCAGCCGCGCTTGGGTAAGGGCTCTATCCCCCGCGCTCCAAGGGCGAGCCCCTAGACCACCCCGACCCGCGCCATCCCGCCGGGCTTGAACGGCGCCATGCCGTCGCGGGCGAGCTGGTCGGCGCGCTCGTTCAGTTCATTGCCGGCGTGGCCCTTGACCCAATGCCAGGCGATCTCGTGGCGGCCGAGGGCGGCGTCGAGGCGCTCCCAGAGATCCTGGTTCTTCACCGGCTTTTTGTCGGCGGTCCGCCAGCCGTTGCGGCGCCAGCCGGCCACCCATTTGGTGATGCCGTTGCGCAGATATTCGCTGTCGGTGTGAAGATCCACCGCGCTCGGCTTCTTCAGCGCCTCCAGGGCGCTGATGGCGGCCATCAGCTCCATGCGGTTGTTGGTGGTGTGCGCCTCGCCGCCGGAGAGTTCCTTCTCGTGCGGCCCGGAGCGCAGAACCGCCCCCCAACCACCGGGGCCGGGATTGCCGGAGCAGGCGCCGTCGGTCCAGATCTCGATGCGCGCGCTCATGCGGCCAGTCCATAGTCGCGCGCGGTGTGCACCGCGCGATGGAAGCGCAGCTTGCGCAGATATTCCAGCGGGTCCTTGGGGCGCACCAGGGCGCCCTCGGGTACGTTCAGCCAGTCCACGAGACGCGTCAGCAGAAAGCGCAAGGCCGCACCGCGCGCGAGGCGGGGCAGGGCCTCCACCTCCCCAGTGGTCAGCGCGCGCACCGCCTGGTAGCCGGCGAGAAGCGCCCGGCCCTTGGTGGCGTTGAAGGCACCATCCTGCTCGAAGCACCAAGCATTCAGGCACACCGCCACGTCATAGGCATAAAGATCGGTGCAGGCGAAATAGAAGTCGATGATGCCGGAGAGCCGATCGTCGAGAAAGAAAGCGTTGTCCGGGAACAGGTCGGCATGGATGACGCCGGCCGGCAGGCCGTGTGGCCATGCGCTCTCCAGTTCGGCCAGCTCGGCGCCGATGGTGTCCGCGAGGCCCGGCACGACCTCATCGGCGCGCGCGCGGGCGGCCTCGAATAGCGGGCGCCAGCCGGCGACGGAAAGCGCATTCGGCCGCTTCAACGCGAAATCGGCGCCGGCAAGGTGCAGCTTCGCGAGCGCCTCGCCCAATTGCCCGCAATGGGCGGCGGTCGGACGGCGCACCGAGACCCCGCGCAGGAAGGTGACGATCGCTGCCGGCCGGCCAGCAAGCTCGCCCAGCATGGCGCCGTCGCGCCCGGGCACCGGCTCGGGGCAGGACAGGCCGCGCGCGGCGAGATGCTGCATCAGGCCGATGAAGAACGGCAGGTCCGCCGGGTCCACCCGCTTTTCGTACAAGGTGAGAATGAACGTGCCGCGACTGGTCTGCAGTAGGAAGTTCGAGTTCTCCACGCCCTCGGCGATGCCGTGGAAGGATTCCAGCGTGCCGATATCGTAGCGCTCGAGGAATTCGGCAAGGCTCGTGGCCGAAACGTCGGTATAGACAGCCACGCTCTATTCCGCCGCGTCGGGGCGCAGGGCGCGGGGCAGGGGAAAGAAGACGTCTTCCTGGGCGGCGGTCACGGTCTCGACATGCAAGGTGTAGCGCTCCGCGAACGCATCGAGGATTTCTTCCACCAGGACCTCGGGGGCCGAGGCACCGGCGGTCACGCCGAGGCTGGAGATGCCTTCAAAGCGCGGCCAGTCGATGTCGGCGGCGCGCTGCACCAGCACGGCGACGTCGCAGCCCTCGCGCGCGGCGGTCTCGCGCAGGCGCTGGGAATTGGAGGAATTGGGCGCGCCCACCACCACCATGGCATCCACCTTGGGCGCCACCGTCTTCACCGCTTCCTGGCGGTTGGTGGTGGCGTAGCAGATGTCTTCCTTGTGGGGCGCGACCGTCGCCGGGAAACGCGACGTCAGGATCGCGACGATCTCCGCCGTGTCGTCGATGGAAAGGGTGGTCTGCGTCACATAGGCGAGATTGTTCGGATCGCGCGGGGTGAAGGCCCGCGCATCCTCGGCGGTCTCGATCAGCGTGACGACGCCCGGCTCGAACTGACCCATGGTGCCCACCACTTCCGGGTGGCCCCTGTGGCCGATCAGCAGGATGTCGCGGCCCTTCTTGTGGTGCACCTGGGCTTCGCGATGCACCTTGGTGACCAGCGGGCAGGTGGCGTCTATGGAGAAGAAATTGCGCGCTGCGGCATCTTCCGGCACCGATTTGGCGACCCCATGGGCGGAGAAGATCACCGGCGCGCTGGTGGGCGGAATCTCGTCCAACTCGCGCACGAAGATCGCGCCCTTGTTCTTAAGCCCTTCCACCACATACTTATTATGCACGATCTCATGGCGCACATAGACCGGCGCGCCATGGATCTCGAGCGCCCGTTCCACCGCGTCGATGGCGCGCACGACGCCGGCGCAGAAACCGCGCGGGGCGCAGAGCAGGACACGGAGCGGGGGCTTTTCTTCCATGATTCATATGTTCCAGGGTTCAGACGGTGAAAAGCCTCGCCCGCACCCCGCCTGTCAAGCGGCGCGGTCGGCGCGGGACGATTCGCACCGGGCCGCAGGGGACCATTTGCATAAGAACGCACAGGCGCTTATGTTAAAGGCATCCCGGACATCGTGAGACATCCGCGGTTCGCTCCCGACCCGGAGCGACCTCGCGCAGATTTGCGCCCCAGGTGTCGCGAATGTCCACCTAAGAGAAGCTTCAGAGGCAGCCCATGTCACCCAACACCCCCCTGATGCCGAAAGCGACGGCCGTTTGGCTGGTGGAGAATACCGCGCTCACGTTCGAGCAGATCGGCGATTTTTGCAAACTTCACCCGCTGGAAGTGAAGGGCATCGCCGACGGCGAGGTCGCGCAGGGAATCAAGGGGCTCGATCCCATCTCCAACGGCCAGCTCACGCGCGAGGAAATCGACCTTGCGGAGAAGAACGAGAGCCGCCGGCTGAAGTTGCAGGAATCCAAGGTCCGCCTGCCGGAGCAGAAGCGCCGCAAGGGGCCGCGCTACACCCCGGTCTCGCGCCGCCACGACCGCCCGAACGCTATCCTGTGGCTGATCCGCAACCATGCCGAACTGAAGGATGCGCAGATCATCCGCCTCGTCGGCACGACCAAGGCGACGATTCAGCAGATCAAGGAACGCACCCACTGGAATTCGGCGGCGCTCACCCCGATGGACCCGGTGACGCTCGGCCTGTGCAGCCAGATCGACCTGGACATGGAAGTCCAGCGCGCCGCCAAGGATCGGCCCGCCTCCCCCGCCGGCGAGGACAAGGGCGCAACCCTTCTGCCCGCCGACGTCACGACCCGCCAGGACGAGTACGAGAGCGATCACGCGCCGGCCGGCCGCCGGGAATCGCTGGATCTGGAAACCGTGTTCGCCAAGCTCGGCGGTTCCAAGAAGGGTGAGTGAGCCGCGCCGCGCTCTGGCGCGGTGCTCGGCCCCTGAACAGAAACGGCGCCCCCTGAGGCGCCGTTTTCGTTTCAGCGGGGCTGCGTGCCGCGGCCGTTCATTGCCGCGCGTGGCCTTGGGCCTCAATGGGCCATCAGCACCGGCACGGTCATGGTGTCGAGGATCTCGCGGGTGACGCCGCCCATCACCAGCTCCTTCAGCCGGGAATGGCCATAGCCGCCCATGATGACGAAATCCGCGCCCTGGTCGGACACTTCGTTGAGGATCGTGTCGGCGATCTGCTGGCCAGCGCCGATGTGCAGCTTGTGCACGTCTGCCTTCAGCCCGTGGCGGGCGAGGTGGCGCGCAACCTCGGCGCAGCCTTCGGCGCTTTCTTCATCCTCGTTGCCGCGGATCACCGAGAGCACCTCGATGGTCTTGGCCAGATGCAGGAGGGGCATGCCTTCGTTGAGGGCGCGCGCGGCGGCGCGGCTGCCATCCCACGCGATCACCGCGCGGCCGGTGCCGAGCGGCTGGGTCTGCACATAGGGCACCAGCAGCACGGCGCGCCCGCTGTCCATCAGCACGGTCTCGGCGATCACCTCCTCCGGGCCGGGACGGTCGGGATCGGGCTGGGCGACCACTGTGAGGTCGAACAGGCGGGCCATGCTCGCGAATCGATTTGCCGCAATACCGAGCGAGGCGCTGAGCGTGCGGGTTTCATAGACGATCCCTGCCGCTGCGGCTTCCTGTCCGAAACGCACCGCCGCCTTCTGCGCGGCTTCCTCGTTTTCCTTGATCTGCGCATCAATGAAATCGGTCGGAAGCGCCCCCATATAGAAGGGCGGCACTTCCATTTCATAGGTCACCGCGAGGCCGGTCAGGTTCGCGGACAGGCGGGCGGCGAGTTGGATCGCAAATTCGCCGGCCGCGTCACGCGCGCCGCCGTTGGTGAGATTAACGAGAATGTCCCGGATCATCGGAAATGGCCTCTCCTAGCCGTGTCGGCGACACGACCTTAGCTCGTGCCGACGACATTTAATTCAGCTTAAGTATTGGCCACAATTCCTTCATTGACCCGCCGCAAATTTCGACCGCGGGTCGGATATCAACATCTGAAATGGAAAACGCGGCCGCCGGGGGGAGGCGACCGCGTCTATGGACGGCGTCGGGGGAAGCACGCCGTCCACCGCGTAAACGCGATACCGGAACTGCGGTTCCCCTAGGTTCTAAAAAAATGTCGAGTCTCTCGCCTATCCCCACGATCCCGGCTAAACGGGTGAAAATAGCCAGCGGCGCCAAGGGCGGCTTTCCCATGACACCCGACCTCAGCATCGTCGTTCCGGTCTACAACGAGGCGGACGGCCTGCCGACCTTCCATGCCAAGCTCAGCGCCTGCGCCCAGGCGGTGGCCCGCGCGCGCGGCATGCGGATCGAGATCGTCTATGTGGACGACGGCAGCCGGGACGCCTGCGCCACCGTGGCCGGAGAATTGCCGGCGCTGGGCGTCGATGTGCAGGTGGTGGCGCTCTCGCGCAATTTCGGCAAGGAAGCCGCTCTGCTCGCCGGGCTCGACCATGCGCGCGGTGATGCGCTCTTGTTCATGGACGGCGACGGCCAGCATCCCCCCGAAATGATCGAAACCTTCGTCGGCCTCTGGAAGGATCAGGGCTATGACGTGCCCTATGCGGTCAAGGCCGACCGTATGGACGAGGCGGCCTCCCGGCGCTGGTTCGTCAAGGTGTTCTACAAACTGCTGAATTTCGGCGCCTCCACGCGCATTCCAGAGGATGCGGCGGATTTTCGCCTGCTCTCGCCGCGCGCCACGGCGGCCCTGCGCCGCCTGCCGGAGCGCAACCGCTTCTTCAAGGGTCTGTCGAGCTGGATCGGCTTTCGCCAGATCGCCGTGCCCTACCGGCCCGCGGGGCGCACCCACGGGTCCAGCAGCTGGAGTTTCTTCCGCCTGCTGAGTCTGTCCATGGAGGCGCTGACCTCCTTCTCGCCCGCCCCCCTGCGGCTCGCCGGCTTGGTGGGCGCCGGGCTTGCCGGCATCGCCTTCCTGTATGGCGTGTGGATCGTGATCGAGCGCCTGTTCTGGGGCATTCCCGTTCCGGGCTATCCCTCGCTCGTGGTCGGCCTGATGGTGATTGGCGGCGTGCAATTGCTGGTGATCGGGGTGATGGGCGAGTACATCGCGCGCATCCTGTCCGAGATCAAAGCGCGCCCGGTCTATTTCGTTGCCGACCATGCGCTGCGCCATGATGAGGAGCCGGCGGCGCCCGCCGCGGATTATGCCGATGTCGGCGCGCGCCCGATGATCCTGCCGTGAAATCCATCTGGATCTGCGCGGACGATTATGCCCTTGCGCCGGGTGTGTCGGCGGCCATCCGCGCGCTCCTGGCCACGGCCCGGTTGAACGCCACTTCGGTGATGACCGTGTTTCCCGGCCTCGCCGAGGAGGCCGCGCGCCTTGAGGAGAGTGTGCAGGTAAAGCCGGCCCAAGCCTCCGCCAGCATCGGCCTGCATGTCACGTTCACCGGCGGATTTACCCCGCTCGCCGCCGATCCGCTCGGCGGGGCGGCGTTTGCGCCCTTGCAGGCGGTGGTCAGGCGTGCGCTCACCGGCCGATTGGATCGGGCTGCGGTCCGCGCCGAGGTGGAAGCCCAGTTCCAGGCCTTCCATGCCGCCTTCGGCCGGCCGCCAGACCATGTGGACGGCCATCAGCATGTGCACCTTCTTCCCGGCATCCGTGGCGCGGTTTTGGAAGCAGCGGCGCGCCATGCACCCGGCGCCCTGGTGCGCGACTGCACGCCGGCCGCGCGGGCGCGCCTCGGCTTCGATGCCAAGGCGCGGCTGCTCGGCCTGTTTGCCACCGGGCTGAAGGCGCAGGCGCAGGCGCAGGGCTTGCCGACCAACAGCGGTTTTGCCGGCGCCTATGATTTCGGGCCGCAGCACGATTTCGCGGCGCTGCTGGCCCATTTCATCGCGGGGCTTCCCGATGGGGGCCTCGTCATGGTGCACCCCGGCCATCCCGACGCGGTGCTCGCAAGCCGCGATCCCGTTACCGATCAGCGTGCACGCGAATATGCTGCCCTGGCGGACGATGGTTTTCCCGCGCTGCTCGCCAGGGCGGACGCGCGGCTGGCGTGAGCCTCGCCGAAGGTCGCGTCCTTCCCCGCGGCGGGTCAGGAAGCCGGAGGGCGAGCCGCCGGGGGCGTGACCGGCTTGGGATCATAGGCATAAGACAGCGCGTGATAGAGCGGCTCTGGCGCGAGCAGGCGGGAGAGGCCCGCGGCCAGCAGCGCCGTTGCGAGAAGCGGCACCACCAGATGCACCTCGTTGGTCATCTCCATCACGATGACGAAGGCGGTCAGCGGCGCCTGAACCACGCCCGCGAAATAGGCCACCATGCCCAGCATGGCGAGCGCGCGCACGTCGATGTGGGGCAGAATCCCCGAAAGCGCCGCGCCGAAGCCGGCCCCCACGGAGAGCGAGGGTGAAAACAGTCCGCCGGGAATTCCGGCGGCGGAGGACAGCATCGTTGTCACGAGCTTGATCGGCGCATACCACCAGGGATGGGTGATGCCCTGTTCGAGCAGCTCGCGGGTGGGCGCATAGCCCGAGCCGCCGGCAAAGCCGTCCGTCGTCACGGCGAGCACCGCCACGACGAGGCCGATCAGGCCTCCATAGAGCCAGGGCGTGCGCTTCAGGCGGCCGATCATTCCGCTATTGGCGAATGAGAGGGCGACCAGGCCGCGCGAGAAAATGGCGCCTGCGATGCCGCCCATGATCGCGCATGCGGCGACCGCCGTCCATCCGATCTGCTGGGGAAAGGCCTCGCCCGGAATGGCGCCGAAATAAGAATATTGGCCCACCAGCACCAAGCTCACCAGGCCGGATATGACCACGGCGTAGGAGATCATGCCCGAGAGGCGCTTGTCGTAGGATTTGGCCATCTCCTCGATGGCGAACATGATGCCGGCGAGCGGCGTGTTGAAGGCACCCGCGATGCCGGCGGCGGCGCCGGCGAGGATCAGGCCGTTGGCGCGCCCGATGCCGACGAAGCCGGCGAGAATCACCATGATCGCGCAGCCGAGTTGCACGGTCGGCCCCTCGCGGCCGATGGAGGCGCCCACGGCAAGGCCGGCGATGGTAAGGGCGACCTTGCCCAGCGTCACCTTCACGCTCAGCAGCCTCGCGCGATGGGCGGGATCATTCGACCGGCGCGCGGAAATGGCTTGTGGGATTCCGCTGCCCTGGGCGCCGTCGAAATAGCGGGCGGTGAGATGGGCGAACAGGCCGAAGCCGACCGGCGTTATGATCAGCAGTGCGTAGGGCACCTGATGCGAGATGGCGACATACAGCTCCTGCCCGCGATCAGCGGCGGCGGCGAACAGGACCGAGGCAAGCCCAACCCCCACCGCGCCCAGGAGAAACACGCATCGGCGCTTCCAGAAGATCCGCGACGTGAGAGCGACCCGCACCCGCCGCAAATCCCGCTTGAAGATCATGGTTCTCGCCCTCACGCCCAGCCTTCCCAGGCGTTACGGGCTGGCGGCGCCACCGTCAATGCGCATGAAGGGCAAAAGACTCGGAATGCGACCGTTCGGCCCACCGGCCGGTGATGTCGCTTGATGACAGACCGTCGCAGCCGGGCGGACGCTTCCTATTTGGAGGCAGACTTGCGCTGAAGGGAAGGCTTCAGGGAGACCGGCGCTTCGACCATCTCCGCGCTCAGGCGCGCCACCGCGCGGCAGAATATGGACATCACCAGCGCAGCAATGGCGCACATGATGAGCTTGAACAGAAGGTCAAAGCCGGACATGGCCGCCTGAGGAAGATCGAAACCGTAAATCAGATACAAGAAAAGCGAGTAAGCCGTAGACGCAATCATCGAGCACGTCAAAATCGCCGCGCAAGCGACGAAGAAAAACATGGACAATACGTTCATCAACTCCTGAACTTTGCGCATAAGACTTCCCCGTTAGCGGAGCTTCGTGAAACGGGTCAACTTGCGTCCGACTAAAATCATGATCCAAACACCCGATGGTTCCGCATTTATAGCAAACCCTAAGGGCAAGTTAAAGAGTGCCGGCCAAGTTATCGAATGCGTGAATAAGTCGGTTATTCAGGTGAACGTCGTGTCCCGCTACCTTTCCATTTGTTGCGACGCACTGTGAAAAACGATTGAGCGCACCGATCCTGTGCGACGTGTCGCCTCATGCCGCCGCCGGAGTCAATTGCGATGCCGCCAGTGTGCGCGGCGATTGCGCGCCCTCCAGCGCCAGAGCCGTGTCATGCAGCGCCACCAGGGTCGAGCGATGGCCGATGGAGAGCAGCACCACCTTTGGCAGGCGCTGCGCGATCAAGGCATAGAGCCGCGCTTCCAGGGGCTCGTCCAAGGCCGCGGTGGCCTCGTCCAGCAGCAGCACGTCGGGACGCACCAGCAGGACGCGGGCGATCGAGAGGCGCTGCTGTTCGCCGAGCGAGAGCACATGCGGCCAGGCCGCCGCCTCGTCGAGCCGCATCGCGAGCGCGGGAAGCCCCACGGCCGTCAGCACCTCCTCGAGCAGAGCGCGCTCATAAGTGTCGGGCTCGGCGGGATAGGAGAGGGCGGCATCCAGGCGGCCGGCGGGAATATAGGGCCGCTGCGGCAGAATCATCAGCCGCGCCTGTGCGGGCAGGGCGATTTCCCCTTCGCCGAACGGCCAGATCCCGGCGATCGCGCGCAGCAAGGTGGTCTTGCCGGCACCTGACGGCCCGGTCACCAGCACCCGCTCGCCCGGATGGGCGGAGATGCCTTGCGCGTGCAGCAAGGCGCTGCCGTTGGGCAGGCGCACGTCCAGATTGGCGAGCCGCACCTCGCTCCCCCCGCTCTCAACATGGCGGAAAGCCGGAGCATCGGCATCGCGCTTCACCGCCGCCATGGAGGCTTCAAAGCCCGTGAGCCGGTTCACCACCGCGGTCCATTCGGCGAGGGTGGAATAAGAGGAGATGAAGAAGGAAAACGAACTCTGTACCGACGAGAAGGCGGAGGCCGTCTGCATCATCGGCCCGAGCAGGATGGCGCCGGAAAAATAAGCCGGTGACACCACCACATAGGGAAAGATGGTGGAGATCTGGTTGTAGCCGGCGGAGAACCAGGTCAGGCGCTTTTGCGCGCTCATAAGGGCGAAGAAATTCTCGCGGATACGGGAAAAACGGCCGGTCAGGCGCCGCTCTTCCGCCGGCTCGCCGCGCAGAAGCGCGATCTGCTCGGCATTCTCGCGCACCCGCACCAGGTCCACGCGGAAGTCGGCTTCGTAGCGCTGCTGGTCGAAATTGAGTCGCACCAGCGGCTTGCCGATGAGATGCGCGAGCCAGGTGCCGACGCCGGCATAAATCAACGCGGCCCAGAACAAATAGCCGGGAATGAAGAGGTCGGTGCCGAAAAGCTTGAGGTCATAGGAACCGGACAGGCCCCACAGGATGACGCTGAACGAGGCCAGCGACACGATGGTGCCCAGCAGCCCGATGCCGACGCCGATGGTCTGGCTGACGAACATGTTCACGTCTTCGGCGATGCGCTGGTCGGGATTATCCGCCGAATCGCCGGATAGCCGCAGCCGGTAATGGGTTTCGTCCGCCAGCCAATGGTCGAGATAGCGCTTGGTCAGCCAGCGCCGCCAGCGAATCTGGAGCCATTGCTTGAGATAGATCTGATACACGGCGACGATGATCGCGCCGGCCGCAATGGCGCAGAACACCAGCAATTGCTTCTGAAACGCCGGAAAATTCTTTTCCTGGATCGCGTTGTAGAAGGCGCTGTTCCATTCGTTCAGCAGCACCGTGGCATAGACCCAGCCGAGTTCCAGGGCGATCACCGCCGCCAGCAGGCCGAGGGCGCTCCAGCGCTCCTCGCTGCGGAAATAGGGCAGGGCAAGACGGCGAATATCGCCGAGCAGACGGAAAAGGGAGCGCATCGCGGTCCTGGCGTTGGTGACTTTCGCGCACCATACGCCCAGGGGACGTGAAAAAACGATGGCCGCCATATTACCGCTTGGTCAGGTTTGGAACGGAACGTCATCGCGTTCCAAACCCGTCCGTACCCGCCGGCCCGCTCAAACCTCCTTGGCCATCTCCCGCAGCTTGAACTTCTGGATCTTGCCGGTGGAGGTCTTGGGGATCTCGTCGAAAATGATGTGGCGCGGGCATTTGTAGCTGGCAAGATGGGTCCGGCAATGGGCGATCAGCTCCTCCGCCGTGACGCTCGCGCCCTCCCGCAATTCCACGAAGGCGACCGGGGTTTCGCCCCATTTGTCATCCGCGCGGGCCACCACGGCGGCGGCGCTGACGGCCGGATGCTTGTAGAGCGCGTCTTCAACTTCAATTGATGAGATGTTCTCGCCACCGGAAATGATGATGTCCTTGGAGCGGTCCTTGAGCTGCACATAGCCATCGGGATGCTTCACCCCAAGGTCGCCGGAATGGAACCAGCCGCCGGAGAATGCCTTGTCAGTGGCGGAAGGGTTTTTCAGATACCCCTTCATCACCACGTTGCCGCGGAACATGACTTCGCCCAGCGTCTCGCCATCGGCCGGCACCGGAACCATGGTATCGGGGTCCATCACGTCCAGCGCCTCCAGCGCGCCGTAGCGCACACCCTGGCGCGATTTCTTCGCCGCCCGCTCGGGGGCCGGCAGATCGTTCCATTCCTCGTGCCACTCGTTGACCACGGCCGGGCCGTACACTTCGGTGAGGCCATAGACGTGGGTCACGTTGAAGCCGGCCTCCTGCATGGCCGCGAGCACGGCGGCCGGCGGCGGGGCGGCGGCGGTGATGAATTCCACCACGTGCGGCAGGGGCCGCTTGTCGCTGTCCGGGGCATTGAGCAGCGTCGACATGACGATGGGCGCGCCGCACATATGGGTAACGCCATAGTCCGCGAATGCATCGAAAATCGGCTTCGCCCGCACCTGCCGCAGGCAGACGTGCGTGCCGGCGGCGAGCGAAACTGACCAGGGAAAGCACCAGCCGTTGCAGTGGAACATGGGCAGCGTCCACAAATAGACCGGATGCCGCCCCATGGCGCAGGTCACCACATTGCCCACCGCCAGCAGATGCGCGCCGCGATGGTGATAGACCACGCCCTTCGGGTCGCCCGTGGTGCCCGAGGTATAGTTCAGCGCGATGGCATTCCATTCATCGCTGGGCATGGCCCAATTGTATTCGGGATCGCCGGTGGCAAGGAAATCCTCATATTCCATCTCGCCGATGCGGGCGCCGGCGCCGGTGAATTCGGGATCGTCATAGTCGATGACGATCGGCTTGTTGGTGGAGAGCGCCAGCGCCGCCTTGATGACGGGCGAGAATTCGCGGTCGGTGATCAGCACCTTCGCTTCGCCATGCTCCAGCGTGAAGGCGAGGATCGCCGCGTCGAGCCGGGTATTGAGCGAATTGAGCACAGCGCCGCACATGGGCACGCCATAATGGGCTTCCAGCATGGCGGGCACGTTGGGAAGCATCACAGCGACCGTATCATTGGGGCCGACCCCGCGCTTCTCCAGCGCCGAGGCGAGCCGCCGTGCGCGGGCATAGAAATCGCGATAATTGCGCCGCAGGCTGCCATGGATGATCGCCGTGTGTTCGGGGAACACGCGCGCCGCCCGTTCCAGGAAGCCAAGTGGGGTCAGCGGCTGGAAATTGGCTGGCGTCCGGTCGAGATCGCGATCATAAATGCTCACCATGGCGCTTCCCCATTTTTTGGGCCGTAACGGCGGGCCGAACCTAGCTGAGCCGTTCGGGCCGGCGCAATCACCCCGTGTGGTCGACAAAGGTCTTACGCAGTAGAGCGGACTTGCGTTGTGAAATCCCCCGCGCATCATGCGCGGCAATCAGAACACGTCTATCGGGAGGAACGTGCCATGCTCGACCTGGGCTCAAGCCGCTATGGCGAGGTTTATGCCCGCTGGCAGCACGATCCACAGGCCTTCTGGGCGGAAGCGGCGCGCGACATTGCCTGGATCGCCCCCCCGCGCACCGTGTTCGATCCCGACCTTGGCCCCTATGGGCGCTGGTTCGTGGGCGGGGTGTGCAACACCTGCTTCAATGCGGTGGATCGCCATGTGGATGCCGGCCGCGGCCCCCAGGTGGCCCTGATCCACGATAGTCCGGTCACCGGCATCAAGCGCGAAATCACCTATTCCGCCTTGCTGGCGGAAGTGCGCACCCTCGGTGCGGTGCTGCGCGACATGGGCGTCGGCAAGGGCGACCGGGTTGTCATCTACATGCCCATGGTGCCCGAGGCGGTGATCGCCATGCTGGCGTGCGCGCGCATCGGCGCCGTTCATTCGGTGGTGTTCGGCGGCTTCGCGGCCAAGGAGCTGGCGGTACGCATCGACGATGCGGCCCCCAAAGTGATCCTTGCCGCCTCGTGCGGCATCGAGCCCAATCGCGTGGTGCCCTACAAGCCGCTTCTGGATGCGGCCATCGCAATGGCGAACGTGAAGCCCTCGGGCTGCCTGATCCTGCAGCGGCCGCAGCTCGCGGCGGACATGGTGGAAGGCCGCGATCTCGACTGGGCCGAGCAGCGGGCAGCGACCGCAGCCGCCGGGCGGGGCGTGGATTGCACCCCCATGGGCGCCACCGATCCGCTGTATATCCTCTACACCTCGGGCACCACCGGCGTTCCCAAGGGCGTGGTGCGCGACACCGGCGGCCATATGGTGGCGCTGCGCTGGACCATGGATAATCTCTATGGCCTCAAGCCCGGCGATGTGTTCTGGACCGCCTCCGACATCGGCTGGGTGGTCGGCCATTCCTACATCGTCTATGGCCCGCTGCTGATGGGCTGCACTTCCGTGATCTACGAGGGCAAGCCCGTGGGCACGCCGGACCCCGGCGCCTTCTGGCGCGTGGTGGCGGAGCACAAGGTCGCTGCGCTGTTCACCGCGCCTACCGCACTGCGCGCCATTAAGAAGGAAGATCCGGACGCGACATTCCTGGAGCGCTACGACACCTCCACGCTGCGCACCCTGTTCCTCGCCGGCGAGCGGGCCGATCCCGATACGGTGGCCTGGGCCGGGGACAAGCTGAAGGTGCCGGTGGTCGACCATTGGTGGCAGACCGAGACCGGATGGGGCATCGCCGGCAATCCGGTCGGTCTTGGCCTTCTGCCCATCAAGCCCGGCTCGCCCACGGTGCCGCTGCCCGGCTACGACATTCATATCGTGGACGAAGCGGCAAAGCCGGTGCCGAACGGCACCATGGGCTCGATCGTCCTCAAGCTGCCGCTGCCTCCGGGCTGCCTGCCCACCTTGTGGCAGCAGGACGAGCGGTTCCGCGAAAGCTATCTGGCGGAGTTTCCGGGCTATTACAAAACCTCGGATGCCGGCTACCTCGACGACGACGGCTATGTGTTCGTGATGGGCCGCACCGACGACATCATCAATGTCGCCGGCCACCGCCTCTCCACCGGCGGGATGGAGGAGGTGCTTTCCTCCCATCCCGATGTGGCGGAATGTGCTGTGATCGGCGTCAAGGATGCCCTGAAGGGCGAGATCCCGTGCGGCTTCGTAGTGCTGAAGGCCGGCGAGCGGCGGGCGCCGGAGATCATCGAGAAGGAATTGGTCGGGCTGGTGCGCGATCGCATCGGCCCCGTGGCCGCCTTCAAGCTGGCGGTGACCGTGGCGCGGCTGCCCAAGACACGGTCCGGCAAGATCCTGCGCGGGACCATGAAGAAGATCGCCGACGCTGACGTATGGACCGCACCCGCCACCATCGACGATCCGGTGGTGCTGGAGGAGATCGGCGCCGTGCTGAAACAGCGCGGCTACGGGGTGTAACGGAGTACCTGCAGAGCGTTCCGGCGCGGCCTCGCCGCCGCGCCTTTCGTTCATATGTGCTGGTCATTCCGTGCGCTGGCGTGTTGCCTTGCTCAGGTAGTCAGCGGCGCCCACCGTTGTCGATCGAGGGATCAATGCAGGTGTAGCCGACGAAACACTGCTTCACGTCTCGCGTCGGCACAAAGGCGGGCTTGGTCACCTCGGAATAACTGCAGAACGAACGGTCGCGCACATAGCGATCATAGGTGAGGCCGCCGGTTGCGAGCACCGTGCCGCCCGCCTTGGTGACGAAGCTGAGCGCCTGCGCACAGGTCATGGCCACGCTGGAAGGTCCGCCGGGATAGGCGCTCTGCGCCATCGCGCCGCTGGACTCCATGGAAACACCAGCCATCCCCAAGCCCACCACGGCCAAGCCGACCGCCAGCACCCTGCGGGCGCCGCGATGGGCCCGCGCATTTGCGTTGCCGGTCAAGCTGCGGAAGATTGTCATGCGACTCGTCCTTGCAATCCCCAACTCCGGCGCGACATTACTCCGCCACGCGCCCGCCAGCCTGCGAAAAATATCCATGAGCGATGACATTGCGTTTAACCGGCGCTTCGACGTGCCGCCCGGCCAGGTGGAAGAGGTGGCGCCCAATGTGCGTCGCATCGTGGCGCCCAATCCCTCGCCCTTCACTTTCACCGGCACCTGCACCTACATCGTCGGGCACGGCAATGTGGCGATCCTCGACCCCGGTCCTGACGATGCCGCCCATATCGCGGCCGTGCTGGACGCGGTGCGCGGCGAAAACGTGAGCCATATCGTCATCACGCACACCCACCGCGACCATTCCCCCGCCACTCCCGCGGTGCAGGCGGCGACCGGAGCGCGTACCGTTGGGGAGGGGCCGCACCGCCCCGCGCGTCCGCTGTTCATCGGCGAGATCAATCCCATGGATGCGAGCGCGGATACCGATTTCGTTCCCGAAATCGTGCTCGCCGACGGGGACGTGCTCACCGGCAGCGGCTGGACGTTGGAAGCCATCACGACACCCGGCCATTGCGCCAACCATCTCGCCTTCGCCTTGCATGAGGACGAATTGCTGTTTTCCGGCGATCACGTGATGGGCTGGGCGACCTCCATCGTCGCGCCGCCCGATGGCTCCATGGGCGATTATGTGCACTCGCTGGAAAAGCTCGCCTTGCGCAGCGAGCGGCTCTATCTGCCGGGCCACGGCCCGGCGGTGAACGATGCGCCTGCCTTCGTGCGCGATTATCTCAACCATCGCCATGCCCGCGAGGCGGCGATTCTGCGCGGGTTGGAGCGCACCTCCACCATTCCAGAGCTGGTGCGCGGCATCTATATTGGGCTCGATCCCCGTCTGTTCGGTGCCGCCTCGCTCACCGTGCTCGCCCATCTGGAGCATCTGGTAGAGAAGCGACAGGTCGAGACCGAGGGCGCGCCCTCCATCACCGGGGATTATCGGATCGCGCGCTGAGAGGTGGCCGGCGTTTCGGCATCGGCATGGCGGTGCGCCATGCCTTCCGGGCTCGATGCGGACGGGCGCACATGCAGATTGTAGCTGCCGGTGCGCTCGGGAGGAGCAGCTGCCTGTGGATCGAGGACACCGCTCGCCGCCTCGTCATATCCCCGGCGGCTGGAGAAGAAGAGCAACGCCATCAGTCCGCAGCCGAGGATCAAGGTGAAGACCACGCCGAGCACCATGGGAATATAATCGGTCGCCTCCATGGGCGCGTCCGCGCCGGCCTCCCAGCCCACCACCATCCACCACAGGGCGAGCCCGAGTATCCCGAACACGGGCAACATGAGCAGCATGCGCTTCATGGGCATTTCTCCTGTGGGCTGGTCCGCGAAGGCCGCGTGCCGGCCTTCTCCCGCGCGGCGCGGTGCGGCACGGTGCATCCATGTGCGGACGCTTCATCCAAAGCTACGGGCCAGTCTATTACATGGAGCGCTTTGGCCTTGAGTCAAAGGACATCCCCCTGCCCAATGCTCCGGCACGCTTCAACGCCGCGCCGACGCAGGATCTGCTGGTCATCCGGCGCAATCCCGAAACAGCGCGCGCGGAGATCGGCCTGCTGCGCTGGGGGCTGGTGCCCTCCTTTGCCAAGGACATGAAAGGCGCGAGCGCGCTCATCAATGCCCGCAGCGAGACCGTGGCGGAGAAGCAGAGCTTTCGCGCCGCGTGGAGAAAGCCGCGCCGCTGCGTCATCCCCATCGACGGCTTCTATGAATGGCAGCGCACGGCCGCCGGCCGACAGCCCTTTCTCATCACCCTGCGCAGCCGCGAGCCCATGGCGCTCGCCGGACTCTGGGAAGGGTGGAAGGATCCGGCCTCGGGCGAATGGGTGCGCACCTTCACCATCCTCACCTGCGCCGCGAATGGGCTGCTGGCGCCGCTGCACGACCGCATGCCGGTGATCCTCGAGCCGGGAGAGATCACCCGCTGGCTGCAGGATCCTGCCCCGTTCGATCTTCTGAAGCCGTATCCCGCCGAAGCGATGCAGATGTGGGCGGTGTCCAGCCGTGTCAATTCGGTGCGCAACGAGGGGGAGGATCTGGCGCTTCCGGTCGCGGTCTGATCCCGCGTGCGCGCGGATCCTGCGCCGCCCGGGTCGAGCGGCCTATTGGCGTTTCTTGCGGCGCTCAGCGGAAATATCGGCCAGCAGGCTGGAGATGCGCCAGGAATTCTCGCCCAGGTCATGCACGCCGAAACGGGACATGGAGCGGATGTCGATGCGGGCGCCCCGCGCCGTCGGCCGCACGCGGATCACCACGTCGTTGCGCAGGCCGAGCAGAGGGGTCATGGCCACCGCCTCGATCTGGCCATCGCGCAGGCCGCCGCGCGGCGGCACGGCGTCCAGCACCCGCCAGCGCCGCTTCTGCACCAAGGCGAGCATGGTGTTGAAGGCTTCCTCCGGCGTTGCGTCGAGATCGATGGGCTTGATGCCCGGATAGGCGGAACGCTGCATCGCCGCCGCATCCTCGCCCGGATACACCGCCGGATTGGCCGCGCGCGGCCGCGCGAAGCCCATGGCGCGGAAATAGGGCGGATCTTCCATGTCGGTGGACAGATCGGTGAGCGGCGGCAGCATCACGCCGCGGGCCAGCACGGCGGCCGGCACCGCCAGCACGAACAGCGCGATCGCCAGTGCACCGATGGCCTTGCCGAGGCCGCGCCAGCCGCTCTCCCAGATGGAGATGCAGGCGGCAACCGCCACCAGCGCACCCACCCCCGCAAGTGCGAGGCCGGCGCCCACGGTGGCCATGGCGGGTTCGAAATCGAGCAGGTTGGCGCGATAGAGCCCGGAGGCCAGCGCGACGACCGGAATCGCGAACAGCGCGAGCCGAAGGCTCCAGGATGCGAGGGCGGAAGATCGCTCCTCCACATAGAGCTGGCGCTTGATCATGGCTGTCGCGTCGGTGTTCCGCGAGGTGCCGTGCGGCGCCCCTTCAAGTCGATCTATGCCCGCTTTTCACGTGCGTTTCCAGCGGTGGCTGTCATTCGGCGAGAAGGTGCGCCGGCAAATCGGCGATGGAATCCACCACCAGATCGGCCTCGCCATAGAGATGCTCCACCGGCGCCGGCCCGGTGCGAACCAGAATGAAGCGGGCCCCGGCACTGCGCGCGGCGGTCAGATCGTGCGCGCTGTCCCCCACCACGGCCATGGCATGGGGATCCAGCGCGAGGCTTTTCGCCAAGGCACTCACCATGCCGGGACCGGGCTTGGAGCCGAAACCGGAATCATAGCCGTGAACCGCCTCCAGATAGGGCATGAGGCCGAGCGCTTCAGCCTGGGTACGGGCGTTGGATTCCGCGTCATTGGTGACGATGGCGAGCTTCAGCCCGCCCTGGTGCAGGCGCTGAAGCACATGGTCCGGCGCTCCGATCGCGGTGAGATGGATGAGGCCGGCCTCACGGAACAGGCGATCAATAAGATGCAGGAATTCGTCATCCGCCGGCCGCGCCAGGGTCTGTGCCCAGAGCGGCCCATAATGGGCCGAGGAGCCGGCGACCAATGGCGAGGAGGGCAGGAAGCGTTCCTCGTCCGGAAGATATTCGCTGACCGCCTCCAAGCGTGCCAGGGCGGTGGCATTGCCAGCCGCAAGGGTGCGCATCACGAAGCCGGCCGACGGACCCCAGGTCCGGTCGAAATCCACCAATGTGCCGTCCTTATCGAATAAAACCGCCTTCAGGTCTCGCATGGACCCTCCGCACAAGGAGAAAAGATGGAAAGCGCGCGATGCGGCGCGAACAGTTTGTTGTGTTGTGGAAGCCGCAGCGCAGAAACACAAGGCGCACAGCCAGCTTCACCTTGGCTGCGCACGGATCGTGTGGATAGGCGTTCACTTCATGCGGCCATCTGCCTATGATCGCACCGATGAGACTGCGATCCCCGCCTATCTGGTCGCCACCCGCGCGGTGGACCGCCACGCTCCATCGCCCTGCGCGGAAACGCCCGCCCGAGGCGCACGCGGGCCTGTGGCCCGCGCTTCTGCTCGCGGCCGCCATCTCTGCGCTGATGCCCGGCGCTACGCAGGCCGCAACCGCGCCGCGCCCGCCCGCTTCGCTGCCGATCGCAAAGCCGCGCATTCCCATCGCCAAGGTGCCGTTACCGGTGCCCCGTCCAAACTCGCTCGATGCGGAGATCGAGGCGGACGATGCGGCTGAAGCGAAATCGCAAGCCGCCGAAGCCCCGCCAGCCCCTGCGACCTTTGCCTTTCCCCTCTTTGCCGCGCTTGCGCCCGCGCCCGCATTCGCCCCGCCTCCGCCTGCCGAGGCCGCCGAGACCGCGCCGTCCACTCCGCCTGAGACGGCGACCTTGCCGCGCCTCGCCAATGTGCCCACGCCCCGGCCGCGTGAACCCCTGCCTGGCGAGGAGCAAGCCGAGCCGGAGGCCGAGGACACGCCGGCCCCGGCGCTGGTGGCTCCGCCACCGCCGAGCGGATCGGCCGCACCCGGCGCGCCGCCGGCCGCCGGGGCGCCCGCAGAGGTGGTCGCGCCCGGCACCTTGCCCGCCTTATGCGCGGCCCTGGTAGAGCAGAAGGCCCTGGTCGCGACCCCCGCGCCGCCGGTCGCGGTCAAGGCCGGGTGCGCGCTACCGGCACCGGTTCACGTCACGGCGGTGCGGCTGGCGGACGGCAATCTCGTGACCCTGTCGCCTGCAGCGATCCTCCAGTGCGAGATGGCGGCGGCGGTGACGCAATGGGTCCGCGAAGATCTCGGCCCGGCGGTGGCGACGCTCGGCACGCGGATGGAGACCTTCAAGGTCGCCGCCTCCTATGACTGCCGTCCGCGCAACCGGATCAAGGGCGCGAAGATGAGCGAGCACGGGCAGGGCGCGGCGATCGACTTCGGCGGCTTCGAGACCGCCGACAAGCGGGTGATCGAGGTGAAGAACGGCGGGTTCCCGATCGCCCTCCAGGAGCGCATCAAGGCAGATGCGTGCGCACGCTTCTCGACCGTGCTCGGCCCGGGGTCGGATGGCTATCACGAGGATCATATCCACGTGGACATCGCCAAGCGCCGTCTCGACATCAAGCTGTGTCGCTGGATCATCAAGACCCCGGCCCCGGCGCTGATCGCCGCGCATCATGCCGGCCAGGAAGGCACAGGCAAGGACGCCATCGCCAAGGAGGCGGCTGGCAAGGACTCCGCGGCTGCGCCGGAGGAGGCGGAGGCGCAGGAGGCATCGCGGACGCTGCCGGACAAGGTCCCGCTTCCCCTGAAGCGGCCGAAGATCAAGCCCGGCCCCAAGGCTGCCGGTGACAGCGAAAAATTGCCCGGCGGTTGAGCCTGGCAGGCACTGGCTTCCCGCTCCGCGATGGCGATGGCTGAACCTCTCGCCGCCATGTCGGTCGTTGCCGAGTCAGGATGTATGCGTATGCGATGTTCGCGCAACGTCTTGATGTCGGAGCGCCGCCGATCCTGCGGCGTCAGGGCGTGCGGCGAGGCATCGAACGCGAAGGGCACGGTATCCCCGAAGCGCAGGATATCGGAATAGGACATCGGAAGGCATCGGAAACGAAAAAGCCGCCACGCAAGGGCGTGGCGGCTTTTTCAAAAGGGTCCTGGCGAAAGCGGGTCTTCAGAGCACCACGACTTCCGCGCCGACGGGGACGCGATTGTAGAGGTCGATCACGTCCTCGTTGAGCATGCGAATGCAGCCCGAGGAGATGGCCTGGCCCAGCAATTCCGGCTGATTGGTGCCGTGGATGCGGAACAGCGTGTCCTTCTGGCCCTGGTAGAGATACAGCGCGCGGGCGCCCATCGGATTATGCGGGCCGGGACCCACATAGGCCGGAAGGCCGGCGATGCGCTGATGAATCTCGGGGGTCGGGGTCCAGCTCGGCCATTCGGCCTTGCGGCCGACCTTGGCGTCGCCGCGGAAAGCCAGGCTTTCCTCGCCCACCGTCACGCCATAGCGAATGGCCTGGCCATTGCCCTCGACGAAATAGAGCAGCTTCTTGTCAGTATCGATGACAATCGTCCCCGGCTTCTCCTTGCCGGTGTACTCGACAATTTGCCGTGCAAACATCCCCTCGGGCTTCACCTTCGGATAGGGCGCCTGCGCGAGCAATTGCTTGTCTCGCGGCTTGAGCGACGATTCCGGAGCGGGCTGAGGCGTGGACGCCATGCAGCCACCTAATAGAAGTCCAAGCAGAACAGCCGCGACCGCCCGCTTCGCCATGACCGCCTCATACCAAAATAGGGTGAACAGATTCGTTTCGTAGAAATGGATTACCCGAACCCTGCCACGCCTTGAAGAGGCCACGAACTCGCCACGCCGCAGCGCGGAAAAACGTGGCAAAAATGTCTCAGTGGCTCACCTTTCGTCACGCGTTAAGACCATATTGAAAGGCCTGCGCAATGCTCACCCACTAAGACCTCTGCAATGTCGCAGCTCCTGCACAGTTTCGACGCAGTTGCCCACCATCTGTCAGTGGTCTTCACACCCAAGGGCATCTGTTTTAGGCAGATGCCGTCGTTAGGAGAGAGTACGATGTCTAGCAATCAGCCAGGGCCGGGCGAAGCCCCCCGCGCGGAGACCGAAACAAACCGTTACGGCGCCCATTCGGGCCAGTGGCGCGAGATCGGGATCACGGCCGTTGCTGCCGCCGCCGCTGCCGCCCGTCTCGCCAGCGAGACCAAGGCCGCGACGCCGAAGAGCGCCGGAGAGCCCAACAAGGTCGTCACCCTGCGCGATATCGACCACCTCGCGGCCTGAGCCGTGTGTTGCGGCCTGGGCCGCGCTTGCCAGCCCGTGCAGGGCCGCGCATGTATCGTCTGAAGCGGACGCCCACGAGCCGCGTTCGCGAGCCGAGACGGTGAGACATGCTGCTGGCCTACAGCCTGGTTGACGGTGCGCTCAAGGCGCAGACTGTGCCACATGATCGCGACGTGCCGGCGGACGCGCTGTGGTTGGATCTGGTGTCTCCCGCGCACCTGGAGGACAAGCAGATCGAGCGCGCGGTGGGAGTCGAAATTCCCACCCGGGAAGAGATGCGGCAGATCGAGCCCTCCAGCCGGCTCTATGTCGAAGCCGGCGCCGCTTACATGACGCTGTCGATCCTGTGCGGAGCCGATACGGAGGCGCCGTCGGTGAATCCCGTCACCTTCATCCTGGTCAAGGGAAAGCTGGTGACGGTGCGCTACGCCGATCCCAAGCCCTTCTCGGTGCTCGCCGGCCGGCTCGGCAAGCTGTGCACGCAGACCACCGGCGGACAGATCCTGATGGAGCTGCTCGACACCATCGTGGACCGCGTGTCCGAGGTGCTGGAGCGCGCGGGAACGGATATCGAGCGCTTGTCCAAGCGCGTGTTCGAGCGCGACACCGAGGGCGGCAACCGCACGCAGCGCTATCGCGCGATCCTGACCCATATCGGCCGAAAGGAAGGCCTGCTCTCCTATGCCCGGGAAAGCCTTGCCTCGCTCTCGCGGCTCCTGGCCTTCATCGGCACGGAGGGCGATTCAAAGCCCCTCGGGCCAGATACCAAGAGCCAGATCAAGAGCATGACGCGCGATGTCGCCGGCCTCTCGGATTACGCCAACTTCCTCGGCAACAAGCTGCAATTCCTGCTGGACGGCACCATCGGCATGGTCGGGCTGGAGCAGAACAACATCATCAAGATTTTCGCGGTGCTCTCAGTGGTGCTGATGCCGCCCACGCTGATCGCCTCGATCTACGGCATGAACTTCCAGCATATGCCGGAGCTTGCCGAGACCTATGGCTATCCGATCGCGCTGACCGCGATGGTGGTTTCGGCGATCCTGCCCTATCTCTTCTTCAAATGGCGCCGCTGGCTGTAGAAGCCGCGCCGCTCACACGTTCTGCCCGCCGTCGATGTGGATCTCGGCGCCGTTGAGGTAGGACGAAGTCTCAGTACACAGCACATAGATGATCTTCGCCACCTCGTCCGGCGTGCCGAGCCGCTGCAAGGGAATCTGCTCGACGATCTTGTCGGTGCCGGGTGAGAGGATCGCGGTGTCGATCTCGCCCGGCGCGATGGCATTGACGCGGATGCCGCGGCGGCCGAAATCCACCGCCATCTCGCGCGTGAGCGCCGCCAGCGCCGCCTTGGAGGTGGAATAGGCCGCGCCCGCGAACGGGTGCACGCGCACGCCGGCGATGGACGTGACATTCACTACCGAGCCGCGCGCCGCCTCCAGCTGCTCCACCAGTCCGCGCGCCAGCATGATGGGCGCGAAAAAATTCACCTGAAACACATGGGCCCAGGTCTCGCGCGTGGTGTCGAGCGAGCCGAGGCGCGCCCCGCCTGCACCCTTCGGCGAGATTCCGGCGTTATTCACCAGCGCGTGCAATTCCCCCGCCGGCAAGCGGTTCTTGATCTCGGCAATGGCGGCTTCGGTGTTTTCCGGGTCGGAAAGGTCCACCTGGATGTGGTCCTCCGGCCCAGCCGCCCAGGGGCATTGCTCGGGAAACGCGTGGCGCGAGCAGGTGATGACCCGCCAGCCGGCGCTGGAAAAGCGCTTCACCGTCGCGTGGCCGATGCCGCGCGAGGCGCCGGTCAACAGCATGATGCGTGGCGAATGGTTGCTGGCGGACATGGGTTCCTCGAAACGTAAAGCCGTGCGGCGCGCCGGGCGCCATTCCCAGGCAGGCAGCACGGGCAGGAGGCGCGGTCAAGCGCGCTGGCCCGCTTCCGCGCAGCGCCTCCCGTCCAGCTCAGGGATAGAGGCGCGTGCGGGTCCAGTCGCCCTCCGGTTCCGGGCGGCGGAACACGATGCGATCGTGCAGGCGGAACGGGCGATCGTGCCAGAACTCGATGGCGGTGGGCACGATGCGGAAGCCGGTCCAATGGGGCGGGCGCGGCACGGAGCCGAGGGCATATTTCGTCGTGGTCGCGGCCACCGCCGCCTCGAAGGCGAAGCGGCCCTCCAGCGGCTGGGATTGTTGGCTCGCCCAGGCGCCGATCTGCGACAGGCGCGGACGCGTGGCGAAATAGACGTCCGCCTCGGTGTCCGTGACCTGTTCCACCGGTCCGCGCACGCGTACCTGGCGCCGCAGCGATTTCCAGTGAAACACGAGCGCGGCCTTGGGCGTGGCGGCCAGTTCCCGGCCCTTCGCGCTCATCGTGTTGGTGAAGAAGACGAAACCGCGTGCGTCGAGGCCCTTCAGCAGCACCATGCGGGCATCCGGCAGGCCGTCCTGATCCACGGTTGCGAGGGTCATGGCGTTGGGATCGTTGGGTTCGGTGCGCCCGGCCTCGTCGAGCCATTCGGAAAAGAGACGAAAAGGCTCGGTACTCTGCGTGAAATCACTGCCTGTTAAGGGGTTTGCGGCTTCCATAGGCGAATCGGACATGGCTGGGAGCCCTTCCCGTGTGGCGTCAATATGAAACGGCGGACCGAGGCGACGCGAAGACCGCCTTATATAGGGCGATCGGCCGGCGCCGCACAGTCGTCAGGCCATTGGTCGCAGGGGCGCTTCTGAGCGCCGCGCTGGCCTTGTCCGGCTGCGGATCGCTGCTGGGCATGTCGGATGACGATCAATTGGTCACAGGCTCACTGAAGCCCCAGCCGGTGGCCTTGTCCATTCCGGTGGGCGAGGCCCCGCAGGGGATTGCCACCACCGATTGGGCGCAGGCGAAGGTGGCCCTCGACCAGGCATTGAAATCGCGCGACGCCGGCGCAAGCATGCCGTGGCAAAACACCATCACCGGCGCACGGGGAACGGCGACGCCGCTGGGCGTGGTAAAGGACAACGGCTGCCGGGAGTTCCGGATCGGCGTCGTCGACAGCACCGGGGAACATTGGGTGCAGGGCGACGCCTGCCGCGATGGCAAGGGAACCACCCTGTCGCAGGTGCGAGTCCTTGGACGGGCTTGAGCCCCGCTGTTGAAATAGGGCACCTTCTTCCCACATGAAGGGCGAGGTCGGCCGGAAAGCGCCGACCCTGAGGTGAATTTGCATGCGTGATCCATACGACGTCCTCGGCGTTGCCAAGAACGCCGACGAAGCGGAGATCAAGCGCGCCTATCGGCGGCTGGCGAAGAAGCTGCATCCCGACGCCAACCAGGGCGATCCGAAGGCGCAGGACCGCTTTGCCGAGCTGAATACGGCCCACGAGATTCTGGCCGACGCCGAAAAGCGCGGCCAGTTCGACCGCGGCGAGATAGATGCGGAGGGCAAGCCACGCGCCCCGGATTTCTCCGGTTTCGGCGGCGGGCGCGGCCGGCCCGGTCCGGGCGGCTTTTCCGGCTTCGACGGCGATACGATTTTCGAGAGTTTTTCCTTCGGTCCCGAAGGGGTGCGACGCAATGCCCGACGCGGCCCTGACCTGGGCGAGGACCTGGGCGATATTTTCGGGTTCGGCCGGCAACGGCGCGGCGCGCGCGGCGGCATGCCGGAGCCGGGCGCCGACATCGAGCTGACCTTGCCGGTCAGCTTCGAGGAGGCCACCCACGGTGCGGGAAAGCGCGTGCAATTGCCCAGCGGCAAGCAGGTGGAAGTGAAGATCGCCGCCGGCACGCTGGAAGGCCATCGCATGCGCCTGAAGGGGCAGGGGGAGATGAGCCCGCTCGGTGGACCGCCGGGAGATGCCTTCGTCACCATCAGCTATGCCCCGCACGAGAAATTCAAGCGCGAGGACTTTGACCTGCGCTATGAGGCGGACGTGCCGCTCCCCGATGCGGTGCTGGGTGCCAAGGTGCGCGTGCCGACGCTGACCGGGGCCGTGGACTTGAACATTCCGGCCTGGACGTCGGGCGGGCGCACCTTCCGCCTGCGCGGCAAGGGGCTTCCCAAGGCCTCCGGCGGCCATGGCGATCTGCTGGTGAGCGCCAATCTGGTGCTGCCGCCCGAGCATGACGCAGAGCTTGAAGCGCTGATGCGCAAGATGCGCGCGGTCACCGAAAAATAAGGACGTCCGCCGCGGTGCGCCCGTGACGGGCGCTGCAGCTTATGGCGTCTGTGGCGGATCGCATCGGCGCGCCATTGCGTCGCGGCTTCGGCTTGCGCCAACTCATGTCCGTGGTCGCGTGCAGCCCTATTTTTGCCGTCGGCGACGGGCTCCGCTGGGGGCGGCATCGTCGCGCCGGAAGGAACAGGTTCATGAATGATCGTATGGCAGGGTTAGTCGCTGCGGGCTTGATGATCGGTGCCTTGGCCGTACCGACGGGGGCAGCGATTGCGCAATCGGCACCGGCCTCAGCGATGCCCGGTCATGACCAGATGCCCATGTCGATGCCGGCCGCAGGCGGGCAGACCATGTCCATGCCCGCGCCGTCGGCGAACGCGACGCCCGCCACCACGGCACTCCAGGCCGCCAACGCGCGGATGCACGCCGACATGGCCATTGCCTATACCGGCGATGCCGACGTCGATTTCGTGCGCGGCATGATCGCCCATCACCAGGGCGCCATCGACATGGCGAAGGTGGAGCTGAGCTACGGCACCGATCCGCAGATCCGCAAGCTGGCGGAGGGCATCATCGCGGCGCAGGAGCAGGAGATTGCCGAAATGCGCAAATGGCTCGCCGCCAAGGGGCGGTGAGCGCCGCGCGGCAGCCATCCATCATGCGCGCATGAAAAAGGCCTCGCCGTCGGCGAGGCCTTTTGGTCGGATGCTTGGATCCGGTGTGCGTCAGACAGCGATGCGGTCGGCGCCCGAGACGGGTTCGCGCAGAACATAGCCGCGACCCCAGACGGTCTCGATGTAATTCTTCCCCGACGAGGCATTCGCAAGCTTCTTGCGCAGCTTGCAGATAAACACGTCGATGATCTTCAGCTCGGGCTCGTCCATGCCGCCGTAGAGATGGTTGAGGAACATCTCCTTGGTGAGCGTGGTGCCCTTGCGGAGCGAGAGCAGCTCCAGCATCTGGTATTCCTTGCCGGTCAGATGGACCCGGGCGCCTTCCACTTCCACCGTCTTGGTGTCGAGGTTGACGATCAGGTCCCCGGTCTGGATCACCGATTGGGCATGGCCCTTGGAGCGCCGCACGATGGCGTGGATGCGCGCCACCATCTCGTCCTTGTGGAACGGCTTGGTCAGATAATCATCGGCGCCGAAGCCGAAGCCCTTCACCTTGTCCTCGGTGCCGGCGAGGCCGGAGAGGATGAGGATGGGGGTTTTCACTTTAGCGACGCGCAGATTGCGCAGCACCTCGAAGCCCGACATATCCGGCAGGTTTATATCCAGCAGAATGATGTCGTATTCATAGACCTTACCCAGATCGATGCCTTCTTCACCGAGATCCGTCGTGTAGACATTAAAGCTCTCGGACTTCAGCATCAGCTCGATGCTTTGGGCCGTCGCACTGTCGTCCTCGATGAGCAAGACGCGCATGGCAATCCCCTTCCTCGCAACAACCCGAAAAGCGGCGTGCCGCCCTTGGTGTGCTCAGCCGACAGTGTGATTCGCGATACGTGTGATGAATCGATACCCGATACCGATTCATCTGGACAAGAGTCCTTCGAAAAAACTTTGTGCATGAATGCGAAGACTGACTCTCCGCACGTCGCTAAAGTTGTTTCGGCCGACCCGGCCTGTATCTCCACACCATCTCCCGAGCCTCGGGAGCGTCGGCCAAGGGGCTTTTTCGAAGCACCCTCATCCGAACCGTGGAGGCATCATTAACGAAGTCGGTAAACGATTGGTTTCCGACCGGTGAGGTTAAGCGATTTTCCTGGCCAAAGCGGCCGGGCGGTAAGGAAAGGGCAACAGGTCGGCGTCATTGTGGCCCTGGAAGCGTCCGAAAACCGGCCGCCGCGTTCATTTGTGCCTTCGGAGTATCGCGTTCCATGAAGTCGCGTGAACCCCTTATCCGCGCCAAGCGGTTCAAGATCGAGGATGCGCGCCGGCGCATCGTGCGGATCGACACCATGATCGCGGAGTTCGACCGCATGGCGGCGGATCTCGATCGCGATATCGCGGGCGAGGAGGAGCGGTCGGGAATTTCCGATCCGCGCCATTTCGCCTATTCCCCGCTCGCCGCCGCGGCCCGCCAGCGGCGCGACAATCTTTCCCGCTCCGCCCAGGATTTGCGCACCCAGCGCGACGAGGCGGAGAGTGCCCTTGCCGATGCCGAGGCCCAGCTCCAGATGGAAGAGGCCGCCAGCGAGCGTGAACGCGTGAGCGAGGCGGAAGCGATGGAGCGCCGCATCGGCTGGCGCATGGGCGAGACAGCCCGGGCGTGAGCGCGTCGCGGATGCCGGCCGGCGTCCGCGTGTCGGCGAAGGTCCTTATAAAAAGGACGTATTTTCAACTTCTTGCCTGTGAAAGGGCCAGAAGGGCTTCACCTTTTGAGGGTCTTGATTTAGCCTCATTTTCTTGGGGTGCGGCGCTTTCGTCGCGCGCGGGCTAAGCGGCGAAAACACGTTTTTTCGCAAAGCCTTGCGACCGTTTATTAGAGTGAGAGTTTAAGTCTCGCTTTTTCAGCGGTTCCCCGGTGCGGGATCAGGACGGTCGTGGCGAACTCGGATGTGCTGAGTGATCTTGTGATCGCGGTTTCCCTTGGGGATCGCGACGCCTTCCAGATTCTTTATGCCCGCACCAGCCCCCGCTTCTTTGGCGTCGCCTTGCGCTTGCTGCGCCACCGCGATCGCGCCACGGCCGCGCTGAAGCTCGCCTATCTCTCGATCTGGACCGAGGCGCGCGCGTTGCGCCCCTCGCTGGACGCGGCTGCGCGGACGCAGGATGGGCCCGCCGATCGTCCGGCGGCCGAGACCTTGCGGGATCTCATCGGTGATCCCTTGTGCTGGATGGTCGCCCATGTGCGGCGCGTCGCGCTCGACCTCGCCCGGGAGCAGGCGAGCGACGATGGCGCCGTGTTCGAGCCGTTCGCGGCCGAGGAGCCGGTGGATGATCCCCTGGCCAGCGCCGTGCGCAGCCGCGAATTGCTCGAACTTCTCGGCTGCCTCGGCCAGCTTTCGGAAGAGCGCCGCCGCATGGTGCTGCTGGCCTATTATGACGGCTGGACCCGCGATGCGCTCTCCGTCTATTTCGACGCGCCGGTCCACAGCATCAACAGCTGGTTGCGGCGAAGCGTCGGCGAAATCGACGCGGTTCTGCAATGACCGGTGCGCGCGAAGACGACCGGCAGGAAGCCGCCGAATATGTCCTCGGCACCCTCGATGCCGCCGAGCGCAGCGCGGCCCGGTCGCGGATCGCGAGGGACAACGCGTTCGCCGCCCTCGTCACGCTCTGGGAACGCCGGCTCGGGCCGCTGCACGAGCTCGCGGTCAGCGTGGCTCCGCCGGAAGGGCTGCTGCAAGAGATCATGGCGGGCCTGCCGGCGGCGGAGACCATGCCCTCCGTTGCCGAGGAGGCGCCCGAGCGCGGAGCCGACGACGCAGCCTCTTCCACGGCCCCGTCGTCCCCGTCGTCCCCGCCCACCGCCCCGGCTCCCGCCTCGGAGGCCGTCGCGCAGTCCCCCCGCGCGCCGGATGCTCCGCCGGCCGCCGAGGGGGCATCGGCCGAGGAGCCATCGCCAATTCCCCCGGTGGTGGCGGAAGCGGAAATCCGGGAACTGGAGAAAGATTCCGGCCCGCAGGAGGCCGCATCGGCCCGTCTGCCGTCGCCCTTGCCGCAGAAGAGCGGCCCATCCACGCCACCGGCGCCACCCGCACCCGTGCCGGCCGCGCGCAATCCCTGGCGCGTGGCGAGCGGGCTGATGGCCATCCTCGTGCTTGGCCTCGGCGGCTTGCTGCTGCGCGACGCGGGGCGCAGCGACGGGGGAAGCCTCCAGCCGCCGACCGCGCAAACCTCCGCTCCACAAACGCCCGTCGCGCAGAACCCTGCCGCGCAGCCTGGCGGCGCGCAGACGCAGCACGAGGCGGTGCTGACGCCACGCAGCGGACTGCGCGTCACCATAAAGCTTGATCCGGCAACCCGCCGGCTGGACGTGGTCGGGCTCCCGGGCCCACCGCCGGAAGGGCAGACCTATCGCCTGTGGCTGGTCGGGCCGGATGGCGCCCGCCATCTCCTGTGCGCCTTTCGTGATCCCTCTGCGCTCGCGCCCGATTTTACGGCCTGGACCGGACAATCCACGGCCATGCTCGAGATCACGCTTGAGGCCGCCGATGGCACGCCCGGGCAGGGGACCGGCGAGGTGATCCTCGCCGGACCGCTCAGACGGCTGTGATTTCATCTCGCGGGGCGTGCGTTTCCTGCGCCGCGCGATCATGCCATAAGCGGGACATCCGCTTCACCGGGGCCTTGCACTGCTTATGACCGTTGCCGTCGCCGTAGAAAATGCCGTCAAGATGTTCGGCACGCAGCAGGCGCTCGCGGGCATCTCCCTGGATGTTCAGCCGGGCGAACTGGTGGCGCTGCTCGGGCCCTCCGGCTCCGGCAAGACCACCCTGTTGCGCGTGGTCGCGGGGCTGGAGCAATTGGATTCGGGCCGGGTGATCCTGGATGGGGCGGATGCCTCCACCGTGCCGGTGCGGTATCGCGGCATTGGCTTCGTGTTCCAGCATTATGCCCTGTTCCGCCATATGAACGTGGCCGACAACATCGCCTATGGGCTGCGCTCGCGCCCGCGTGCGACGCGCCCGTCGGAAGGCGACATTGCCAAGCGTGTGGAAAGCCTGCTCGCTTTGGTGCAACTGGCGGGCTATGGCGCGCGCTATCCGGCGCAATTGTCCGGCGGCCAGCGCCAGCGGGTCGCGCTTGCGCGCGCGCTCGCCATCGAGCCCAAGGTGTTGCTGCTCGATGAGCCGTTCGGCGCGCTGGATGCGCTGGTTCGCAAGGAATTGCGCGCCTGGCTGCGGCATCTGCACGAACAGACCGGACACACCACCTTGTTCGTGACCCACGACCAAGAGGAGGCCCTCGAACTCGCCGACCGCGTGGTGGTGATGAGCAAGGGCCGCATCGAGCAAGTGGGCACGCCGGACGATGTCTATGACCGACCCTCCACGCCCGACGTGTTCGGCTTCATGGGCGAGTCCAGCCGCATTCCGGTGCAGGTCGCGCAAGGCGTGGTACGGGCCCAAGGGCAGATCATCGCCACCGCCATGGAGCGGGTGGCCGATGGCCCGGCGGTGCTGTTCGCGCGGCCGCACGACATCACGGTCGCGCTCGCCGGCACGCCGGGGGCGGAAGGCATGGTGAAGGCCTATCGGCGCCACGGCGCGATCCGCCGGCTGGAGCTGGAGGTGGGCGGCGCGCATGTGGAAGCCGATGTCGCCCCCACGGCCAAGGTGCCGGAGGCCGGCAAGGTCGCGGTGCGGTTCGACCGCGCGCGCCTGTTTCCCGCGAGCGGGCCGGGTGTGGATTGCCGCCCGCCGGCGTCCCACCAAGTGGGCGAATACGCGATCTGACGACCCGGGCCGCGGTGCCGGGGCATATTCCGGCCTACGCCCGCGAAAGACTTGCCTGCGGCCGCGTGCGGGCGCTATCGACAAGGGGTGCGTCCCGCCCGCACGATCGCACCGCCCTGCTCGGCGGCGCGGCAGCCATTCCCGCGCCCGAGAGGTCTTCCATGAGCGATGATCCCCTTCACCCGCGCCCCGTGGATCGGGCCCTCGATCGCAGCTTCCGCCATGGACAGTCCACGGAGCCGAATTATTCGGGCGTCACCTCATTCTTGCGTCGGCGCTATGCCAAGGACGGCGGCGGGGCGGAGGCGGTGGTGTGGGGCATTCCGCTCGACGTCACGGTGTCGAACCGGCCGGGCACGCGATTCGGACCGCGCGCCATCCGCGCCGCGTCCGCGATCCTGGACGGCGACGATTTCTATCCCTTCGGCTTCGATCCCTTCGCGGCGCTCGACGTGGCGGACGCCGGCGACTGCGTGTTCGATTACGGCCTGCCTTATTCCATCCCGGCGGCGATCGAGGCGCAGGCGGCGCAGCATTTCGCGCGCGGCTCGCATCTGGTGACGCTGGGCGGGGACCATTTCCTCACCTATCCCGTGCTCAAGGCCCTGGTGGCCCATCTCGGCGAGCCGATCGCCCTGGTGCAGTTCGATGCCCACCAAGACACCTGGGACGACGACGGGACCCGCGTCGACCACGGCACCATGATCACCCGCGCAGTGAAGGACGGGCTGATCCGGGTGGAGCGCTCGGTTCAGGTCGGCATCCGCACCCATGCGCCGGAAACCTACGGCATCGACGTGCTGCACGGCTTTGATGCCGCCGACCTTGGTCCGCGCGGCATCATCCGCCATATCCGCGAGCGGGTGGGCGATGCGCCGGTCTATCTCAGCTTCGACATCGACGCGCTGGACCCGGCCTTCGCGCCAGGCACCGGCACGCCGGTGTGCGGCGGGCTCTCCAGCCGCGAGGCGCTGATGACCGTGGGCGGGCTCGGCGATCTCAACCTGAAGGGCTTCGACGTGGTGGAGGTTTCCCCGCCCTACGACCATGCGGAGATCACCGCGCTTGCAGGCGCGAGCCTTGCCGCCACCTATCTGTGCCTGCTTGCCCAGCGCAAGGCGCAGGGGCAGAGCATCGCCCTCTAGCGGGCGGGTCCGATGCTTCGCAGGTTGTTGCCTTTCCTCTTCCCCATTGCCGGGCTCGCCCTGGCCTTTGCCTGGCCCGTGCTCTACCCGCTGTCCGGGCGGGCCGTGGAATGGGCGGCCTCTCTGCTGATGATGGGGACCATTTTTTCAGCGGTGAGCCACGCGGACACCGTCTCGGCCCGGTTGCCGCAGCCGTTCGGAACCCTTGTGCTCACCTTCAGCGTGACCCTCATCGAGGTGTCGGTGCTGGTGTCCATGATGCTGAACGGAGAGAACAATCCGACTCTGCCGCGCGAGGCGGTGCTCTCCACGGTCATGTTCGTCCTCACCGGCGTGGTCGGGCTGTGCCTGCTGCTGGGCGGGTTGCGCCATCGCGAGCAAGAGGTGCGTCAGCAAGGGCTCAGCGGCTTTCTTTCGGTGATCATGGCGATCTCGGTTCTGGCGCTGATCCTGCCGAGCGTCACCAAGTCCGGCCAGGCCGGCACGCCGAGCACGATCGACATTGTGGTGATCATGTTCGGCGTCGTGCTGCTCTATGGGTCGTTCCTGTTCATGCAGACGGTGCGGCATCGCGATCATTTCCTTGGCTGGGACGAAAGCGAGGAGCGGGAGGCGACCGCCGGCGAATTCTGGCGTGCGGTGCTGTTCCTGCTGCTCAGCCTCGGGGGCGTGGTGCTGCTGTCCAACCACGTCGCGGAAGGCGTCGAGCGCTTCATGGATCGCCAGGGCCTCGCCGATCCGGATGCGGTGGTAAGCGCAATCGTGGTGGCGATCCTGCTGCTGCCGGAGACTATCACCGCGGTGCGCGCCGCCCGGCGCAACCGGTTGCAGAGAGCGCTGAACGCCGCCCTCGGTTCGGCGCTCGCCACCATCGGCCTGACCATGCCGGTGATGGTGGCCGTGGGATTCCTGGTGCATCGGGAAGTGACGCTCTCGCTCGATTTCGAGGACCGCACACAATTGCTTCTGGCGCTGATCCTCAGCGTCGTGTCGTTCGGCACCGGCAAGACCAATGCCCTCACGGGGCTGGTGCATCTGGTGCTGTTCTTCGTTTATGTCATGACGCTTTTTTCGCCCTGACCGGCGGCGCGTGCTTCCGCGTGGTGGACACCGCGGGGGCGCGGTGGCATGGTCCGCGCGATCAAGGGCGAGGCGTCAAGCAGCGAGGCGTGGGCCGTGAAAGAGTTCCTGCTCTATGTGTTCACCTGGTGGAATAAGCAGACGGTCGGCACCATGCTGTGGACCCGTCGCTTCGGCGAGTTCGTGGGGCAGGATGAGGCGGGAAACCGTTATTTCCGCACCAAGGGCGGCGCGATAGATCCGCAATTGGGGTTCGAACGCCGCTGGGTGGTCTATCCCGGCTATGCCGACAGCACCACCATCCCGACCGGTTGGTACGGCTGGATTCACCATCGCACCGACACCCCGCCCACGGAAGTCTCCTACACCCCGCGCGACTGGCAGAAGCCGCATCTGCGGAACATGACCGGCTCGCCCGCCGCCTATCGGCCCAAGGGCGCGTTTCCCGGTGGCCGCAATCGTCCGGAAGTCACCGGCGACTATAAGGCCTGGACGCCCGGCGAATAAGCAGATGCGTGCCGCCGGCCCATGAGTCCGGCGGTAGCGCTGGGCTGCGGGCGTGAGCTTTGATCCCGCGCTTTCCTTGGGGCAGGCTCGATTCGCCCTCGCGGCGCCGCATTGCAGGTGATAACCAGCAGGGAATTGGGTGCGCTTCACCGTGCCGCGTGCATCGGGGAATGGCTTGGACGGCGCGCCGTCCGCCGTTCGCCGGCGCCACGCGGGGAACGGGCTCCGCTCCCTCGGCATGTTCGGATCTGCGTTTTCATGGTCAAAGTCCAATTCGATGCGCGTCGGCTGTTCTCTCCGTCATCGCGGCTGAAGGCCGGTGTCGCCCTCGTGATGGGGCTTTGCGCCGCCGGTCCGGCGCTGGCGCAGAGCCGCTCCGGCATCGAATCGGCGCCGCTGGCGCCGCCGAGCGGCTTCGGCAGTTCAACCGCCCCCGCGCCAAACGGCGCGCTACCGCCCGGATACCCTGCGTCGCCTCAGCGCCCGTCCGCGCCGCAATTGCCGCCGCCGGGTTCCCCCCGGCCGCCGGGGCAAGGGCAATTGCCCGCGCCCTCCGTGGCGCAGCCGCCCGCAGCCGGCACGCCCTCCGCGCCGGGGGATTCGGGGGATGTGGTGGTGGTGCAGCCGCCGCCGGAGCGCATTTCCAATCGCACCGCGGTCTATGCCGGGCTCGACAAGATCACCGGCCGCATCACCTCGTTCGAGGTGGGCATCGGCGAAACGGTGCAGTTCGGGGCGCTCCAGGTGACGCCGCGCGTGTGCTACACGCGCCCGCCCACGGAGACGCAGAACACCACCAGCTTCACCGAGGTCAACGAAATCACCCTCAAGGGCGAGGCCAAGCGCATCTTCACCGGCTGGATGTTCGCCTCCAGTCCCGGCCTGCATGGCGTGGAGCATCCGGTCTATGACGTCTGGCTGACCGACTGCAAGGCCACCCCGCCCGCCACCGGCAAGGCTGCCGGCCAGAAATAGAAATCGCCTTCCACCTCCAGCGCCTGTTCCAGCTGCCGGTGATATTGGCGGCGGCTGATCTCAATGGCGCCGAGGCTTTCCAGGTGGCTGGTGACGAACTGAGTGTCCAGCAGGCGGAAGCCGCCGGCCCTCAGGCGCGCCACCAGATGCACCAGCGCCACCTTCGAGGCATCCCGCTCGATGTGGAACATGCTCTCCCCGAAAAACGCGCCGCCGAGCCGCACGCCATAGAGCCCTCCCACCAGCCGGCCGTCGCGCCAGGCTTCCACCGTGTGGCAGCGGCCGCGCATGAACAATTCGCCATAGAGCCGGCGGATGCGGGCATTGATCCAGGTCTTGGCGCGGCCTTCCTGGGGCGCGGCGCAGCCGTCGATGACGGCTTCGAAATCGTGGTCGACCCGGATCTCGAATTTGTCCGACCGGATGGTGCGGGCGAGGCGCGAGGAGATCTTGAGGCCGTCCAGCGGGAATACCCCGCGCCGCTCCGGCTCGATCCAGTAGAGGCCGGGATCGTCCGCGCTTTCGGCCATGGGAAAGATGCCGCAGGCATAGGCCTTCAGCAGCACGTCCGGGGTGATTTCGACGATCGGGTCGTTAGGTCGGCTCATGGCTCCATTGATGGCGCATATAAGTTGAGCGAGGATGTGGCGCTTTGCCGCCCTCGACGGCGTGCTGCTGCGGCGTGGTGTGGCAGCGTGCGGCGCAGCGCCTTGGCGTGCGGGGTCGAAAGCGCGCGGCCGGGCTGGAGGCACGCGCCGTTCAAAAATGCGTAGTGCATTTGTCATGCGGGCGCGCTACTGCCGCCGCAGGTTCACTTTGGTGTGAGCCGCTTGCGTCCTCTTCTGCGCGGTGGACCACCTGCCATGCTCTTTCAGCCCGCCGGTACCCGAAACGAGCCCAATTCCGAACGGCAGCGCCGATTCTCCGTCTTCGACATTTTCGCCTTCGCGGTGATTTTCGCGCTGTTCGCGCTGTTCACTCACGGCACGCAGGAAACGCTGGTTCCGATCGCGCAATTGCAGCAGACGCCGATCTCGCTGGATCCGGCGATGCTGCCGGAATACGCCCTGCGCACCACCCTGCGCATGCTCGCGGCGATCGTCGCCTCGCTGGTGTTCACCTTCATTTATGGCGCCATCGCCGCGAAGAGCCGGCGCGCCGAAATGGTGCTGATCCCCATCCTCGATATCCTCCAGTCGGTGCCGGTGCTGGGCTTCCTGTCCTTCACCGTGGTGTTTTTCATGGGCCTGTTTCCGGGCCAGGTGCTGGGGGTGGAACTGGCGGCGGTGTTCGCCATCTTCACCAGCCAGGCCTGGAACATGACCTTCAGCTTCTACCAGTCCATGAAGACCCTGCCGCGCGACCTGGAAGAGGTGTGCGACGGCTTCGGCCTCACCGGCTGGCAGCGGTTCTGGCGGCTGGAAGTGCCGTTTTCCATGCCCGGGCTGGTGTGGAACACCATGATGTCCATGTCCGGCGGCTGGTTCTTCGTGGTGGCCTCGGAGGCGATCTCCGTGGGCAACACCACCATCACGCTGCCGGGCATCGGCGCCTATGTGGCGACCGCCATCGCCGATCGGAACATCGCCGCCGTCGCCTATGCGGTGCTGGCCATGCTGGTGATCATCCTGCTGTATGATCAGGTGCTGTTCCGCCCGCTGGTGGCGTGGGCGGAGAAATTCCGCTTCGAGCAATCGGCCGGCGGGCCGCCGCCGCGATCCTGGGTGCTCGATCTGGTCAAGCGGGCGCATTATTTCCGCATCGTGCTGTCTCCGCTGGGCAGCCTTGCGCGGGCGCTCGGCCGCATGCCGCTGCGCGCGCCGGTGCGCGTTCCGCACGAGGTCCACAAGGCTTGGGGCAGCCGCACCATGGACCGCATCTGGGCCGGCCTCGTGATCGCCGCCGCGCTCTACAGCCTGTGGGTGATCATCGCCTTCGTCGCGACGGAGGTCGCAGGCGGCGAGGTGGTGCACGTGCTCTATCTCGGCTTCCTCACTTTGCTGCGGGTGGCGGTGCTGATCTTCCTCGCCTCGCTGGTCTGGGTGCCGGTGGGCGTGTGGATCGGCCTCAATCCGAAGGTGGCGACGGCGGTGCAGCCGCTGGCGCAGTTCCTCGCCGCCTTCCCGGCCAATATCGTGTTTCCGTTCGCCGTGGTGGGCATCGTGGCGCTGGGGCTCGATCCGAACATCTGGCTTTCGCCGCTGATGATCCTCGGCACCCAATGGTACATTCTGTTCAACGTCATCGCCGGCGCGAGCGCGTTTCCGGGCGACATGCGCGAGGCGGCGTCCGCCTTCCATATCCGCGGCTGGCACTGGTGGACCAAGGTGATCCTGCCCGGCGTCTTTCCCTATTATGTCACCGGCGCGCTGACCGCGAGCGGGGGATCGTGGAACGCCAGCATCGTTGCCGAGGTGGCGAGCTGGGGTAACACCACCCTGCGCGCCGAGGGCCTCGGGGCCTATATCGCGGATGCCACGACGGCGGCGGATTTCCCGCGCATCACGCTCGGCATCGCGATCATGTCGCTCTATGTCATCGCCTTCAACCGGGTCTTGTGGCGACCCCTGTTCACCTTTGCGGCCCGCCGCCTGCGGCTCGACTGAGGAACCTCCCATGCTCGAAACCACGTCTCCGGCCGCGACCACGCCGATGCTGTCGGTGTCCCATGTGGTCCAGTCGTATCGCAAGAGCGACAACAACCGCTTCCTGGTTCTGGACGATGTCTCGCTTTCGATCCGGGAAGGCGAGATCGTCGGGCTGCTTGGCCGCTCGGGCTCGGGCAAGTCTTCCCTGCTGCGCATCATTTCCGGACTCACCACGCCGGTCTCGGGCGAGGTGACCTGGTGCGGCCGCAAGCTCGACGGGCCGGCGCGGGGCATCTCCATGGTGTTCCAGACCTTCGCCCTGTTCCCCTGGCTCACCGTGCTCCAGAACGTGGAGATCGGCCTGGAGGCCATCGGCATCGAGATGGCCGAGCGCCGCCGCCGTGCCGAGCAGGCCATCGACCTGATCGGCCTCGGCGGGTTCGAGAGCGCTTATCCCAAGGAATTGTCCGGGGGCATGCGTCAGCGCGTGGGCTTTGCCCGGGCGCTCGTCGTGCATCCGCGCCTGATGCTCATGGACGAGCCCTTCTCGGCGCTCGACGTGCTCACCGCCGAGACCCTGCGCACGGACATCATCGACCTGTGGACCGAGGGCGCGCTGCCCATCAAGTCGATCCTGATCGTCACCCACAATATCGAGGAAGCGGTACTGATGTGCGACCGCGTCCTGATCTTCTCCTCCAATCCGGGCCGGGTGGCGCATGAGATGCCGATCCCGCTCGCCCATCCGCGCGATCGCCTCGCGCCGGACTTCCGCGCGCTGGTGGAAGAAATCTATTCGCGCATGACCAATCGCGACGGCCCCGGCGCCGAGCTGAACAAGCCGGGCGCGGAGCAGAGCCAGGGGCAGGATATCACCATCACCACGCCGCTCACGGCAGTGTCCACCAACGTGCTGGCGGGCCTGCTCGAAGAGCTGACCGACGCACCTTATAACGGGCGGGCGGATCTGCCGGCGCTGGCGGACAGCCTCAACATGCCGGCGGACGCGCTGTTCCCGATCGCGGAGACGCTCCAGATCCTGCGCTTCGCCGACGTGCAGAGCGGCGATATCATGCTCACCGATGCCGGGCGCCAGTTTGTCGAAGCCGATGTGGACGACCGCAAGGAATTGTTCTCCAAGCACCTGCTCGCCCATGTGCCGTTGGCTGCCCACATCCGGCACGTGCTGGAAGAGCGGCCGAGCCACAAGGCGCCCTGGTCGCGCTTCGAGGATGAGCTGGAAGACCATATGTCGGAGGAGTTCGCGGACGAATCCCTGCGCGCGGTCATCACCTGGGCCCGCTATGGCGAAAGCTTCGCCTATGACGAGCAATTGCAGCAGTTCAGCCTTGGTGAGGAGGACTGAGCGGGCGCATCGGCCGCGACGCCCGCCCCCCTCTTCAAATCAGGAGGGCGCATGGCAGAGGACAGATTTTCGCTCGACCGCTTCGTGGAGGCGCAGGCCGGCGTGATCGAGCAGGCGCTGGCCGAGCTTCGGGCGGGCCGCAAGCGCAGCCATTGGATGTGGTTCGTGTTCCCGCAGATGCGCGGGCTCGGACATTCGCCCACAGCCGAGTTTTATGGCATCGCCTCGCTAGCGGAAGCGCAGGCCTATCTCGCGCACCCCGTGCTCGGTGCTCGCCTCATCGCCTGTACGCAGGCGGTGGCGGCCCATCAGGGGCGCAGCATTTCAGCCATTTTCGGCACGCCCGACGATCTGAAATTCCGCTCTTGCATGACCCTGTTCGCCAAGGCGGCGGGGGCAGGCGAGGCCGAGGCGGGCGACAGCGTGTTCAGCGCCGCGCTGGAACGGCATTTCGGCGGGCAGCCGGACGCGGGGACGCTCGCCCTGCTCGGGTCCGATGGAATGGCCGGGCGGTCGGCCCGGCCATGAGCCTGGCGCTCAGGCCGCCGGCTTGTCCGCGCCCTCGCCCTCGGCCAGGAAATGCTCCAGCCAATGGATGTCGTACTGGCCTTCCGCGATGTCGTGGGTGCGCACCAGCACGCGAAACAGGGGCAAGGTGGTGTCGATGCCGTCCACCACGAACTCGTCCAGCGCCCGGCGCAGGCGGTTGAGGCACTCCGCCCGCGTCTTGCCGTGGACGATCAGCTTGCCCACCAGCGAATCATAATGGGGCGGAATGACATAGCCCTGGTAGGCGTTGCTATCGACCCGGATGCCGAGGCCGCCCGGCACGTGATAATGGGTGATGCGGCCGGGCGAGGGGCGGAAGGTGCTCGGATGCTCGGCATTCACCCGGCATTCGATGGCATGGCCCTCGATCACCACATCCGATTGCTGGATGGTGAGCGGCTCGCCGGCGGCGACGCGGATCTGCTCGTTGATGAGGTCGATGCCGGTGACCATTTCGGTCACGGGATGCTCCACCTGGATGCGGGTGTTCATCTCGATGAAATAGAACTTCCCGTTCTCGTACAGGAACTCGACCGTCCCGACGCCGAGATATTGCAGCTCGCGCATGGCCTTGGCGACGGTTTCGCCGATTTCCTCACGCTGCGCGGGGGTGAGCGCCGGGGAGGGGGCTTCCTCCCACACCTTCTGGTGCCGGCGCTGGAGCGAGCAATCGCGCTCGCCGAGATGCACCGCATGGCCCTTGCCGTCGCCGAGAACCTGGATCTCGATATGGCGCGGGGTGGAAAGGTATTTTTCCAGATAGACCGCGTCATCGCCAAACGCGGCCTTGGCCTCGGTGCGGGCGGTGGAGAGCGCCGTGGAAAGATCCTCCTCGGTCATCGCCACTTTCATGCCGCGCCCGCCGCCGCCGGCCGCCGCCTTCACCAGGACCGGGAAGCCGATCTCCTTGGCGACGCGGTGCGCCTCCTCGTCCGAATGGATGCCGCCTTCCGAACCGGGCACCACGGGAATGCCGAGCCGCTGCGCGGTGCGCTTGGCCTCGATCTTGTCGCCCATGATGCGGATATGCTCGGCCTTGGGGCCGATGAAATGGATCTTGTGGTCCGCGAGGATCTCCGCGAACCGGGCGTTCTCCGCCAGGAAGCCGTAGCCGGGATGCACCGCGTCCGCGCCCGTGATCTCGCAGGCGGCGAGCAGCGAGGGGATGTTGAGATAGCTCTCGCGCGCGGCGGGCGGGCCGATGCACACGCTCTCGTCGGCAAGGCGCACATGCATGGCGTCGGCATCGGCGGTGGAATGCACGGCGACGGTGGCGATCCCCAATTCCTTGCAGGCCCGCAGGATGCGCAAGGCGATCTCGCCACGATTGGCGATCAGGATTTTCTGGAACATCTGAGGATGCCTGCTTTCACCTGAAACTGGTCTTCAAACTGATCTAGGGCCGCCCGGTGCGGGCGGTCCCCTTCGGCTCTCCCGCGTGGCGCGGCCTCGCGCCGCACACGGTGGAACCGAGGCTCGACGAACGCCGGCCGGGCGAAATGCGCGCCGCAGCGCGCGCTCACTCGATGACGATCAGCGGCTCGCCATATTCCACCGGCTGGCCATTCTCCACCAGGATGCGCGTCACAGTGCCCGCGTGCGGGGCCGGGATGGCATTCATGGTCTTCATGGCCTCGATGATCAGGACCGTCTGGCCTTCCTTCACCACCGTGCCCAGCTCGACGAACGCGGGCGCGCCCGGCTCGGAGGCGCGGTAGGCGGTGCCGACCATGGGGGAGGACAGCACGCCCGGATGCTTGGAGAAATCGGTCGGCGCTGCCAGCGGCGCGGTTTCCGCGGGTGCCGGGGCGGCGGCATGAACCGGCGCATAGCCCTGGGCGGGCGCGGCGATCGTGACGGCGGCGGGGGTGCGCACCACGCGAATGCGCAGCGCGTCCTGCTCCACCTCGATCTCGGTCAGGTCGGAGTCCGACAGAAGCTTGGCGATTTCGCGCACAAGCGCGGTGTCGATTGGGGGGTTGCTGGGTTTCATCATGGTCCTGCGATCGTGTGGCCTGGGCGGCCGCACAAGGGCTCCTTGCGGATGTTCGTGCGGGTCATGCGGGTTTGGTCCGGCCCGCGGCGAGGGCCGCGATGCCGAGCACGTAGCTCTGCGGGCCGAAGCCGCAGATCACCCCGCGCGCAACCGGGGAAATATAGGAATGGTGGCGGAAGTCTTCGCGAGCGAACACGTTGGAGAGGTGCACTTCCACCGTCGGCACGCCGCAGCCGCCGATGGCGTCGCGTACTGCAACCGAGGTGTGGGTGTAGGCCGCCGCGTTCAGCACGATGCCGCAGGCGCCGCGCGCCTCCTGGATATGCTCCACCAGCGTGCCCTCGTGGTTCGTCTGGCGAAACACGAGGTCCAGGCCATGGCTTTCGCAAGCGGCACGGCACAGCGCCTCGACGTCCGCGAGCGTCGCGGCGCCATATATCGCGGGTTCCCGCGTGCCGAGCAGATTGAGATTGGGTCCGTTGAGGACGTGGATGGTATCGGGCATCCGTGACCGTTCAGCCGTGAACCCGGCCAAGCCGGGCCACGGGGTTATAGGGGTCCCGGTGCGACATGAAAAGCGCCGTTGCGCGCAATACACCGCCGAAGCGCGCCGCGCGGGGGCGCGGCGCGCGGTTCAGGGGCGATCCGGCGCGAAAAAGCTGGTGCCTCAATTGGCGACCGGCTTGCGCACTGCGTCCACCGCGCTCTTCAGCTTGTCGAAGCCGACCGCGCCCACGATCACGTCGTCGCCGATGATGAAGCTCGGCGTTCCGTTGAGGCCGAGCGCCTGGGCGATCTTCATGCTTTCATCGAGCGTCGCGTTCAGCTCTGGCGAGCTGGCCTGCTTCTGGATCAGTGCCAGGTCGATGCCGACCTCCTTTGCCGCCGCGAGCGCGCGGGCGCGGTCGGCCTGGCCCTTGCCGCCGAGCAGGGCTTCGTGGAAGGCCAGATACTTCTCCGGCGCCACCATGCGCACCGCCACGGCCACCTGCGCGGCTTCGACCGAGCCCGGGCCGAGCACCGGGAATTCGCGCAGCACGATCCTCAGGTTCGGATCCGCCTTCATGAGAGCGTTCATGTCGCTCAGCGCGTGTTTGCAATAGCCGCAATTGTAATCGAAGAACTCGACCAGGGTGACGTCGCCCTTGGGATTGCCGACCACGACGCCGCGCGGGCTGTTGAAGACCAGGTCCTTCATCTTCGCCAGCGCATCCTTGCGGCCGGCGCTTTCCGCCTGCTGCTGGCGGCTTTCCAGCACCGTGATGGCCTCTTGGAGCACTTCCGGATTCTTCAGCAGATAGTCGCGGATGATGGGGCCCATCTCCGCCTTCTCGGCGTCGGTGAAGGCGGCAGCGGGCGTGACGAAGCCCAGAGCCGGCGCGAGCGCGGCGAAGGCGGCAAGGGCGGCGCGCGGGCCAAGGCGGGACAGCATCGAAGTCTCCAGTCAGTATCGGCGTCTATTGACGCTGGGCGGTGGCGGGCGGCTTGAAATTGACGATGTCGTCGGATTTCAGCCAGCCTGGGGTACCATGGGGAAAGCGTGTGCGGGCGCGGGCGGCGAGTTCCCGCGCGGTCCTGAAATCGCCGGATGCGAAGGCGGCCTGCGCCGAAGCCAGGTCGGCATTGGCGAGATCGCCCTTGCGCCCGTAGGCCTGCGCCAAGGAGCGCCATCCCGTGGCGGAATTGGGGTCGCGTTGGGTCGCGAACGACAATTCGCGGATCGCCTCGTCCGTATAGGCCGGATTGCCCGACTCGACGAGCGCCTGACCGAGCATGGCGCGGATCAGCGGATTGCCGTTGGTCATGCTCACCGCCTGCTTCAGCGGCGGCACCGCCTGGCCGGCGCGGCCGGCTTCCAGCAGCGCCTGTCCCTTCAATTCCAGGAAATAGGGATTGGACGGCTGCTTGGCGACCAGCGCGTCGATCTTGGCCACCGCATCGTTCACATTGCCGAAGCGATAGGCGGAAATGGCGCGGGCATATTGTGCGGGCAGCGATGTGTCATTCAGCGGATAGCGCCGGTAGACCACGTCGGGCCGCTCGATGAAGCCAGTGAGTTTCGCCCGCATCATGTCGTGACGGGCCTGAAGGGCAGGGGGATCCTTGGTGTTGTAATAGGGGCTGGCCTTGGCCAGTTCCTCCAGCGCCGCGATGCGCTCGCGCGCCATGGGGTGGCTCAGCAGGTAGGGGTCGACACGCTGGCTGATGAACAATTGCTCGTTCTGGAACCGCTGGAAGGTCTCGATCATACCCTTGGCGGACTGATGGGTGGCGTTGAGATATTTCACCGCCGAACGGTCGGCCGCCTGCTCCTCGCCGCGCTGGTAGGAGAGGAGCGAGCGGCGGATCATCTCCTGCGGCGCGGTGATGGCGCCGGCGGCGGCGCTGCCGAGGCCGCTTGAGCCGGTGGCCGCCCCCGCCGCTACACCGGCGCCTGCCAGCAGCATCGCGACAATCGCCATGGTCTGGGCGCCGGCGATCTGCTCGCGCATGCGCGCCAGATGCCCGCCGGCGATATGGCCGGTTTCATGGGCGAGGACGCCGATGATCTGGTTCGGCGTCTCCGAATCCATCAAGGCACCGACATTGACGAAGATGCGCTTGCCGTCGGCCACGAAGGCATTGAAGGCGCGATCGCCGATCAGCACGACTTCCACATTCTGCTGCGCCAGCCCCGCCGCCTTCAGCACCGGGCGCGTGTAGTCGCGCAGCAGGTCCTCGATCTCGGCGTCGCGGATGATCTGGGAGCGCGGCTTGGCGCTGCTTTCCTGTGCGTGCACAAGAGGCGTGCAGAACAAGGCGGCGGCCAGGAGAGCAAGGCCATGGCCGCACGCCCCGGCAAGGCGCTGTGCGGTGCCGGACACAGGACGGGAAGGACTGGCCGTCAAGCTCATCGAACGCGCGTGCTCTCTTTCGCTTTGATCCGAAGGCGCCCTGCCCATTACCCTGCCGGCGAGCCACGCACCGGGCGCCGTATGGCAACCTGCACCATGGCCACCTGCACCCTTGGCGGACGCCGGCCGACACGGTACGAAACGAAGGAACACGGGCCGGCGGCTGCGGTCAATGCACCCCCGTTCACGTTGGGGCGACGAGCCCCTTACCCAACGCGCGATTGCGGCGAGAGCACGGCGGCGCGCCACGGCAAAAACGCCCGCAGGGCAGGATTGGATCATGGGTCTCGCCTCCGATTTCGAGTTTGCCTCCCGCCGCAGCGCAGTGGCCCCCTTCATCGTCATGGACGTGATGGAGCATGCCGCGCGGCTGGAACGGGCGGGCGCGCGGGTGATCCATCTGGAAGTCGGCCAGCCGGCCGCCCCCGCCCCGCTCACGGCGCGCACTGCCGCAGCGGCATTTCTTCAGGCGGGGCAGGTGGGGTACACCGCCGCGCTCGGCATTCCTACGCTGCGGGCCCGCATCGCGCGGCATTATGGCGAGGTGCATGGCCTTGCGCTCGATCCCGAGCGGGTGGTTGTCACCAACGGCTCGTCCGGCGGCTTCATCCTCGCGTTTCTCGCTTTGTTCGAGGCCGGTGACCGCGTCGCCATCGCCGCGCCGGGCTATCCGCCCTATCGGCACGTTCTGTCCGCGCTCGGCTGCGAGCCGGTGCTGATCGAGACTCGGGCCGAGGACCGATTCGCCCTGACGCCCGAAAGCCTGATCGCCGCGCATCGGGAAAAGCCGCTCAAGGGCGTGCTGGTGGCGAGCCCCGCCAATCCCACCGGCACCATGATGGACCGGGAAGCCCTCACGGCGCTGATGGCCTGCGCCCGCGATCTTGGCCTGCGCTTCGTCTCGGACGAGATCTATCACGGCCTCGACTATGCGTTTCCCGCCGTGAGCGCGGCCGAGATCGCCGAGGATGCGGTGGTCATCAATTCCTTCTCCAAATATTTCTGCATGACCGGCTGGCGCGTGGGCTGGATGGTGGTGCCGCCCGGCCTGTCGCGCACCATGGAGCGGTTGCAGCAGAATTTTTCCATCTCGGTGCCGACGCTCTCGCAGGTCGCCGCCGAGGCCGCCTTCGACGGGCGCGCGGAGATGGAGACGGTCAAGCACGGCTATGAGGAGAACCGCCGCATCCTGGTGGAGGGGCTGCCGCGCGTGGGGCTGCACCATTTCCTGCCCGCCGACGGCGCGTTCTACCTCTATGCGGACGTCTCCGCCTTCACCGGCGATTCGCACGCCTTCGCCTCGCGCATGCTGGATGCGGTGCATGTGGCGGTGACGCCGGGTGTGGATTTCGACCCGTTCCGAGGCCGTCAGTTCCTGCGCTTCTCCTATGCCGGCTCCGCGAGCGACATGCGCGAGGCAGTGGAGCGCGTGGGCGCGTTCCTCAAGGCCGAATAATCAGGCGGAGAGGAAGGTCAGCTCGGTCTCGTCATACCGGCGGCGCTCCAGCTCGCTGAAGCCCTGGGGCGCCACGAAGGCGCCGGCCTTCTCTTCCACCACCAGCAGGGCGTCCGGCGCGAGCCAGCCGCCGGTTCGCGCCGAGGCCAGGGCCAGCTCGGCCAGGCCCTTGCCATAGGGCGGATCGCAGAACACCAGCGAATAGGGCTCGCCCGGCCCCAGGGCGCCGAGCTTGGTGGCGTCGCGGCGGAAGATGCGCGTCACCCCGGTGAGGCCCAAGGTTTCCACATTCGTGCGGATGATTGCGCGCGGCTCCACCGCATCCTCCACGAACAAGGCGAAGGCGGCGCCGCGCGAGAGCGCTTCCAGGCCAAGCGCGCCGGTGCCGGCGAACAGGTCCAGCACGCGCGCGCCGTCGGCCGCGTCGTCATAGGCGTGGGCGAGCACGTTGAAGAGCGCCTCGCGCAGCCGGTCCGTGGTGGGCCGGGTGGCGCTGCCGGACGGGCTTTTCAGAGCCCGTCCGCGATGAAGGCCGCCGACGATGCGCATGCTGCATCACCCTTGAATCTGCGCCTGGAGCGGTCCGGGCGAAGTGGACATCGGATCGCGTAATGAGAACGCGTGTGTACAATGAGGCGAAGTGTTTCCCTAGAATGCGACAGGGGGAAACCTCTAGGACGGATCGACAGTCAGCGGCGTCGGGGTCGTCGATGCGCCTGGTGGCAGGTGCACGCGATTCGACCGGGTGTCATCTTTTGCGCGTCATGGCCGGGACAAGCCCGTGCACGACGATGCTCTGCTTCGACGGCGCCAACCCCTGACTATAGATGAGTCCTAGTCCCGTTTGCGCGGGCCGGAAGGCTTTCCGCGCGGCGCGCCGCCGGGACGGGCACCGCCCTTCGGGCCGCCGAAGCCGGGACGCTTGGGGCCGCCAGGGCCCGCCTTGCCGCCGGGGCGGAAACCGGTGCGCTCACCACCTTCCGCGGCACCGGCGCGCGGCCGGCCACCGGCGAATCCGGGCTTGCCGGCCGGACGCTCACGCGCCGCGCCTGCACCGAATCCGCCGCGCGGCTTGTCCGTGCCATGGCCGCTGCGGGGTTTGCCACCACCGAAGCCGCCGCGCTCATTGCCCTCGCGCGGCGGGCGATCGCCGAAGCTGCCTCGGCCTCGCGGGGCGTCGGGCCGTTGGGGACGCGCGCCGGAAAAGCCCACGTCATCAGAACTGCGTCCGCGTTCGGGAAAGCCGCCGCCGCGCGGGCGCGGGCTGCGGCCCGGCTCGTCGCGGCGCGGGGCGCGCTCGGGCCGGTCAGCGCTGAAGGGCTTCGGGCGCTCCGCGCGATCCGAGCGGAACCCGCCCGGCTTGCCGGCGCTGCCTTCGCGGCGGGGCGGGCGCTTGTCGTCATAGGCCGGGCGGTCATCACGGCGGGGGGCGCGCTCCGGCCGGTCGGCACTGAAAGGCTTCGGGCGCTCCGCGCGATCCGAGCGGAAGCCGCCCGGCTTACCGGCGCCACCCTCGCGGCGGGGCGGGCGCTTGTCGTCATAGGCCGGGCGGTCGTCACGGCGGGGGGCGCGTTCAGGCCGGTCGGCACTGAAGGGCTTCGGGCGCTCCGCGCGATCCGAGCGGAAGCCGCCCGGCTTGCCGGTGCCGCCCTCGCGGCGGACGCCGCGTTCGGCACCGTCAGGGCGGCCACGGCCGAAGATCGGCTTATGCGGCGAAGCGCCAACCCCCTCCCGGCGCGGACCGCGTGCGGGCGCGCCGTCGCGGCTGTCCTCGCGTTGGAAACGGGCCGGGCCGCGCTTGGGGCCTCCGTCCTCGGAACGGGCCGCACGCGGACGCTCCTCGTCGCTCCTGAAACGACCCTCGGGCCGCGACGGGCGGGCGCCGAATTTCTGGCCCATGGCGGGGCGTGCGGGCCGGCGAGGGTCGGAACGCTCGGCAAAGCGCTCGTCCTGCGGTTCGGGCACGAAGCGTTCCACCTTCACCTGCCGGCCCTTGCGGTCGGCGACGGTTCCGGCGCTGACGGTTTCGCGCTCGTCCTTGCGGCGGCTGCGTACACGGAACGCACCGCCCTCGGTGTCCCCATCCCCATGGGGATGGCGCGAGCGGCCGCGATGTTCGATTTCCGTATCGTGCCGCACGGCCACGGTCTCGCGGCGCGTGGGCCCACGGCGGACCGGGCGATCGTCCAGATCCTCGGGGCGCGGCGTGAAGCGCTGGGCTTCCTCCATGGCGCGCTCGAACAGGGGCGCGTCGAAATCCACCCCGGCGGCGGCGGAAAGTTCCTCGCCCAGCTGGTCGCGCAGGATGCGCGTGCGCACCTCCTCGATACCGTTCTCGGGCACGTCGCCCAGCTGGAACGGCCCGTAGGACACGCGGATCAGCCGGTTCACGCGCATGCCGAGGGCGGCGAGCACGTTGCGCACTTCGCGATTCTTGCCCTCGCGCAGCGAAACGCTGATCCAGGCATTGGCCCCCTGCACGCGGTCGAGCGTCGCTTCGATGGGGCCGTATTCGATGCCTTCCACCGTGATGCCGCCCATGAGCGCGTCGAGCTTGGCCTGGTCGATGGCGCCATTGGCGCGCACGCGATAGCGGCGCAGCCATCCGGTTTCCGGCAGCTCCAGCGCGCGGGCGAGCCCGCCGTCATTGGTGAGCAGCAGCAGGCCTTCCGAATTGAGATCCAGCCGCCCCACGCTGACGAGGCGCGGCAGGCCCTTCGGCAGGATTTCAAACAGAGTGGTGCGGCCTTCCGGGTCGCGGTTGGTGGTCACCACGCCCTTGGGCTTATGGTAGAGGTAAAGACGGGTGCGCTCGCGCTCCGGCAGCGGCTGGCCGTCCACCTGGATGGAATCCTTCTCCGTCACGGTGAAGGCAGGGCTGGTGAGGACGATGCCGTTGACGGCGATCCGCCCGGCCTCGATCCAGGTTTCGATCTCGCGCCGCGAGCCGAGGCCTGCGCGTGCGATCACCTTTGCGACGCGCTCGGCGTCATTGGTCTTGGGCTGCGGCAACGCGCGCTTGTCGCGCGGGACGCGGTTCTTGTCCTTGCGGGGAGGTTGTGTACGGGGCATGGAAGGCCGATAGCACGAACCGTGCGGCGACACGAGGTGCAGGAGCGCGGGTTGGGCGAGACTTTCATGCAGATGGCGCTCAATGAGGCGCGCGCGGCGGCCGAGCGGGGCGAGGTTCCGGTCGGCGCGGTTCTGGTGCGCGGCTCGACCGTGGTCGCCCGCGACGGCAACCGCACGCGCGAATTGGCCGATCCCACGGCGCATGCGGAAATGCAGGTGCTGCGCGCCGGGGCCAAGGTGCTCAGCGCCGAGCGGCTGTTGTCCTGCGATCTCTATGTGACGCTGGAGCCGTGCGCCATGTGCGCGGCTGCGATCTCATTCGCCCGCATCCGCAGGCTGTATTATGGCGCGCCCGACCCCAAGGGCGGCGCGGTGGAGAGCGGCCCGCGCTTTTATACCCAGCCGACCTGCCATCACGCACCCGAAGTCTATGGCGGCATCGCCGAGCGGCAGGCGGCGGACGTGCTGCGCGCGTTTTTCAAGGACCGGCGCTGAGGCTGTCGGGAGTTTGGCCGGTTCTGCGCTTATTTCCTGGCATATTCCCCCTCCCTAACCCTCCCCCGCAAGCGGGAGAGGGGACTGTGGTGGGATCGCGGGAAATACGCGGCCAAAAAGAACGCGCCCGCTCCCTCTCCCGCTTGCGGGGGAGGGCAGGGGGAGGGGGCAGGGGGAGGGGGCAGGTCTTGCGAGACCCCCGCAGCCCATGCCGCGCCTTTAGCCCAGAAAGCCCTGCAGCGCCTTCAGCGTCGCCGCGGGATTTTCCTCGCACAGGAAATGCCCCGCCTCCACGGCCTGTCCCTCGATCTTCGGCGCGAACACCCGCCACGCGTCCAGCGGGGTGACGCCCCGGCTCGGAATGCCGTGGGCGCCCCAGATCGCGAACACCGGACATTCGATCACCCGCCCGGCGGCAAGGTCGGCTTCGTCATGGGCAAGGTCGATGGTGGCGCCGGCGCGATAATCCTCGCACATGGCGCGGATATGGTCCGGCGAGGCGTAGGCCGCGCGATAATGGTCGAGCGCGCGCGCATCGAAGGCGGAGAGGTCCTTCGCCGCGGTCCAGCTTGCCAGCGTGTGGTCGAGATAGAAGCGCGGATTGCCGCCGATCAGGATTTCCGGCAGCGGATAGGGCTGGGCGAGGAAGGCCCAGTGATACACCTGGAGCGCGCGCGCCCGGTCCATGCCGTGCCACATGGCGAGCGTCGGCACGATGTCCAGCACCGCGAGCCGGTCCACCCGCCCGGGGGCATCGAGCGCCAGCCGATAACCGACGCGCCCCCCGCGATCATGCCCCGCCAAGGAGAAATGGGCATGGCCGAGGCTCTCCATGAGCGAAACCAGGGCGGCGCCGGTGGCGCGCTTGGAATAGGGCGCATGGTCCTTGCCCGGTGCGGGCGCCGCGCTCCAGCCATAGCCCGGCAGGTCGGGAATGACGAGGCGATGGGTTTTCTCCAGCTCTCCCGCCAGGCGATGCCACATCACGCCGGTCTGCGGATAGCCGTGCAGCAGAAGCAGCGGCGGCCCCTCACCGCCGACCCGCGCGAACAGGCGGCCGGCGGGCGTGTCCACATTGTGGGACGAGAAGCCGGGAAACAAATCGGCGAGATCAGGCATGGTCATGCTCCGCGCGGGGAGGGCGGCACTGGGAGCGCCGAAGGTGGCACGACCGGACGGGTGGGGCCAGAGCCCCCCGCTGGCGCGAGCGCCACTCAGTCCAGCGCGCGCCAGCCGATATCGTTGCGATAGAAGCCGTCCGGCCAATCGATGCGGGCGGCGGCGCGATAGGCCCGGTCGCGCGCTTCGCGCAGGGTGTCGCCGGTGGCGGTGACGTTCAGCACGCGCCCGCCGTTGGAGACGATCTTGGCGCCCGACCGCTTGGTGCCCGCCTGGAAGACGATCACGCCCTCTTCCTTTTCGGCGTCCTCGATGCCGCGGATCTCCGAGCCGGTCTGGTGCGGGCCGGGATAGCCGCGGCTGGCGTAGACCACCGTGATGGCGCTCTTGGACGACCATTGCGGCGCGGCGCCCGCGAGTTCGCCGTGGGCGGCGGCGTTGAGCAAAGCGAGGAGATCGCTCTCCAGGCGCGGCATCAGCACCTGGCATTCCGGATCGCCGAACCGGCAATTGTATTCCACCAGCTTCGGCCCGCTCTGCGTCAGCATGAGGCCGGCATAGAGGATGCCGCGATAGGGGTTGCCCTCAGCCACCATGGCGCGTGCCGTGGGCACGACGATTTCCGCGATCGCGCGTGCTTCCAGCTCGGCGGTCAGCACCGGGGCCGGGGAATAGGCGCCCATGCCGCCGGTATTGGGGCCGAGATCGCCGTCGAAGGCGCGCTTGTGGTCCTGGGCGCTGCCGAAGGGAATGACGGTCTCGCCGTCCACGAGGCAGAACAGACTGGCCTCCTCGCCCTCCATGAATTCCTCGATCAGCACTTCCTGCCCACCGCCGGCGAACACCTGGTCGATGGCGGCGATCGCCTCCTCCACCGTCAGCGCGACCACGACGCCCTTACCGGCCATCAGGCCGTCCGCCTTGATGACGATGGGGGCGCCCTCTGCGGTCACATAGGCCCAGGCGGCTTCCGGCTTGGTGAAGCGCGCAAATGCAGCGGTGGGAATGCCGTGGGCGCGGCACAATTCCTTGGTGAAGAGCTTGGATCCTTCCAGGCGCGCAGCGGCGGCCGTGGGGCCGAAGGCGGGGATGCCGGCCTCGGTCAAGCGGTCCACCAGACCCGCCACCAGGGGCGCCTCGGGGCCGACGACCACCAGTTCGATGCCGTTCTTCATGCACCACGTCACCAGCGTGTCGTGGGCGGAGAGCGCTATGCCTTCCACCAGTTCGGCAAGGTCCGCGATGCCGGGATTGCCGGGCAAGGCATAGAGCTGACTGATGCTAGGGCTCTGCGCGAGCTTCCAGGCGAGGGCATGCTCGCGGCCACCGGAACCGAGCAGAAGCACATTCATGCGGCGTCATCTCCCTTTTTAACTTGGCTATCGGCTTGCGCGCTTCCAAACAAGGGGGGAGGCATTGCGCTCGCCGCATATGAGATGATGCCGCTATGCTCTTGCCAAGATCATATGCAGCGATGTGAGTCGATGGTCCAACTGCCCGAACCCCATGCCAACGCTCCCGAATGGAGCGTTTCGGAACTCTCCGCCGCGCTCCGCCGCACGGTGGAGGAGGCCTATGGCCATGTCCGCGTGCGGGGTGAAATTTCCGGTTACCGCGGGCCGCATTCCTCCGGCCACGCCTATTTCTCGCTGAAGGACGAGGGCGCCCGACTCGATGCCGTGGTCTGGAAAGGCAATTTCGCCCGCCTCAAGCTGCGGCCGGAAGAGGGGCTGGAGGTGATCGCCATCGGGCGCCTCACCACCTATCCGGGCAAGTCGGGCTATCAGATCATCATCGAATCCCTGGAATTCGCCGGGGCCGGCGCCATCATGGCGATGCTGGAGGAGCGCAAGCGACGCCTCGCGGCGGAAGGCCTGTTCGATCCCGCGCGCAAGGCGCTGCTACCCTATCTGCCGAACGTCATCGGCATCGTCACCTCGCCCACCGGCGCCGTCATCCGCGACATTCTTCACCGCCTCGCGGATCGTTTCCCGCGCCGGGTCGTGGTGTGGCCGGTGCGGGTGCAGGGCGACACCTGCGCGGCCGAGGTGTCCGCCGCCATCCGTGGCTTCAACGCCCTGCCTCACAACGGGCCGGTGCCGCGGCCGGACGTGATCATCGTCGCGCGCGGGGGCGGCTCGCTGGAAGACCTGCTGGGCTTTTCCGAGGAAGCGGTGGTGCGCGCCGCCGCCGAAAGCGAAATTCCCCTGGTCTCCGCGGTCGGCCATGAGACCGACGTGACGCTGATTGATTTTGCCGCCGACGTACGCGCGCCGACCCCCACTGCCGCCGCCGAAATGGTGGTGCCGGTGCGGGCGGATCTGCTGGTGGCGGTGGAAGGGCTGGGTGGCCGGCTCATGGCCGCGCCCTTGCGCCTGCTGGAGCGCCGGCGCGGCGAATTGCGCAGCCTGGCGCGCCTGCTGCCTTCCGCCGACGCACTTTTGGCAATTCCCCGCCAGCGGCTCGATGCGGCATCCGGCCGCCTGCCGCGCGCCTTGCGGGCGAATGCATTGGCCCATCGTATCCAGTTCCAGAAGGCAAGTGCGCGCCTGTCGCCATCTGCCCTGAAGACCCGGCTGGAGCGCGCGCGGGAGCGCTCGGCCACTCTCGGCACCAATCTGGAGCGCTGCCTGCGGCGGGCGGTGGAGCGCAAGCGCGAGCGCTTTTCCGCCATCGGAGCCGGGCTCGATGCGGCCCGCCGCGCGCAGCGGGTCCACATCGCCCGCAATCGCGATCGGCTGGAAGGGCTCGGCGATCGCGCGACCCGGGCGGCGCGCATCCTGCTGCGCGAGCGGCAGCGCCAGCTTTCGAGCGCCGCGCAGGTGCTAGAGGCTTTGTCCTATCAGGGCGTGCTCCGGCGCGGCTTCGCTTTGGTGCGCGATGCGCAGGGCGTGGCCGTGCGCACTGCCGGGGCGGTCGCACCCGGCGCGGCGCTGGAATTGGAGTTCGCCGACGGGCGTGTGGGAGCCGTGGCCAACGGGGCCGGCCTTGCTCCCGTTCCGCCTTCGGGCGGGCAGTCCATCGCCCCGCCCGCGCGGGCCAAGCCGGCGCGGACGCGCAGCGGCGAGAAGGCCAAATCCCAGCCGGGCCTGTTCGACCTCTGACAATGGATGCAACTGCCCTTTCGGTCGGCGCCGGTTGGGCTTATGTTGTTCCGGCTAGATGAGGCCTTGTTTCAATCGTGATGAACAGATTCGAGCGTTTTCCCGAAGGCAATGGCGAAGCCGAGCTGCGCTATCTGGATGGCGAATTCCGCATTGTGCGCCCCGGCACCTTCGTGCGCTGCGCCGTGACCGGCCAAGGGATCGCGCTTGACGAGTTGCGCTATTGGAGCGTCGACCTGCAGGAAGCCTATGCCGACCCGCAGGCGGTGCTGACGCGCGTCAATCAGCTCCGCCGCCAGCAGGGCTGAGCCGGCGCGCCGCGCGCGTCTCTGCCAGCGTGATAAGCGCCGCGAACCCGCGCGCTTCCTCCGTCTCTGCCTCTGCCTCCCGCGCCTTGACGCCATCGGCCTTGACGCCATGGGCCTTGGTGCTTGCTGCGTCCTCAAGCTCCAGCCCCACGCGCAGAATCTGGACATGCGCCCGCACGTCCGCGAACTCCGGTGCCTCAAGGCGCGCGGCATCCTTCGCGGTCGTCACCAGGCTGAGGCCGCCGGCGCGCGCGTCGCGGTGCAAGGCGGACAATTCGGCGGGCGTATAGGGGTGATGATCGGGAAACGCCCGGCATTCGGCCACGTCGAGACCGAGGTCACGCAGGGTCTGGAAGAATTTCCCCGGCCGCCCGATGCCGGCGAAGGCGAGAATGCGCCGTCCGGCGAGCGCGGCGGCGTCGCCTGCGTCCGCCACCAGGTGTCCGCGTAGCACATTGACCTGCAACGCGGCCCGCGCGGCCACCGCCGCGCCGGCCGCGCCCGCACCGATGATAAGCAGGCCATCCGCCCGCGCCGCCTGACCGGGGAAGGGCGCGCGCAGCGGCCCCGCCGGCAGGACATGCCCGTTGCCGAGCCCGGCCGCGCCATCCACCACCAGCAGAGCGGCGTCCTTGTGGAGGGACGGGTTCTGAAAGCCGTCATCCATCACGATGTGCGAGGCGCCCCGTGCCACGGCGAGCCGCGCGCCCGCCACCCGGTCGCGCGCGACAATCGTTGGCGCGGCCTGGGCGAGGAGCAAGGCTTCATCGCCCACCGCCGCCGCATCGTGGCGGGCCGGATCCACCAACAGAGGCCCCGCCTCGCGCCCGCCATGGCCGCGCAGCAGGGCGAAGGGCGTCGCGCCGCGCGCCTTCATCTGCGCGAGCAGCGCCAAGGCGGTCGGCGTCTTGCCCGCGCCGCCAACGGTGGGATTGCCGATGCAGATCACCGGCACGCCCAGTTCGGCGCCCGGCTTCGCCATCCGCCGCAAGGTGATGGCGCCGACGATCCAGCCGATGGGCGCGAGCAGCCGGCCGGGCAGGGTGTGCGGGTGCGACCAGAAGGCGGGCGCCCGGGCGAACATCAGCGCGCGAGGCGAATATGCAGGAGATACGGCTCTATGGCCGAGAGCGTGCGGTCCAGCGCGCCGCCGAGCATGTCCACCGTCTGGCGGGCGGCGGCGGCGGTCTGCGCATGCAGATGGCCGTCGAACAGCAAAGCGGACACGCACTGGGCGATGTCGCCGTCATTCTGCACCAAGGCGGCGCCGTGGCGCTCGTCGAGCCGGGCGTAGATGGAGCCGAAATTCCACACATGGGGCCCGTGCAGTGCCACGGCGCCGAGCTTGGCGGGCTCGATTGGGTTCTGCCCGCCATGGCGCACCAGCGAGCCACCCATGAACACCACTGGGGCGAGGCGATAGAACAGGCCGAGTTCGCCGATGGTGTCGGCGACATAAATTTCGGTCCCGCCGTCCGGCAGATAGCCTTCGCTGCGCTGCACCGCCGCCAGGTGCGCGGCTTCCGCGAGCGCGCGCACGTCCGCGCCCCGTTCGGGATGGCGCGGGGCGATGATGGTGAGCAGGTCCGGAATTTCCTGCGCCAGCCGCTGGTGGGCAGCAAGCACGATCTCTTCCTCTCCCGGATGGGTGGAGGCCGCGAGGAAAATCGGCCGGTTGCCGCATTCCTCGCTCATGCGGTCGAGCGCCTTGGCATCGGCGGGCGGGGCGGGGGCGTCGAACTTCAGATTTCCCACCACTTCCACGCGCGGCGCGCCCAGCGCCCTGAAGCGCGCGGCATCGTCGCGGCTCTGGGCGAGGCACAGGTCGACCCGCGAGAGCAGCGCGCGCGCGCTCCTCGGCAGATGGGCCCAGCGCTCCGCCGAACGGCGCGACAAGCGTCCGTTCACCAGCACCAGGGGCGTGTTGCGGCGGCCAAGCTCGCTCATGAGGTTCGGCCACAATTCCGATTCCGCCAGCAGCACCAGGTCGGGCTTCCAATGGTCCAGGAACCGGCCGACGAAGCGGTGGGCGTCCAGCGGCATGAACTGGTGGATCACCGAGGGGTGCGCGCGCCGGGCCGCGATGCGGCTGGAGGTCAGCGTCCCGGAGGTGAGCAGGATGCCGTAGCCGCGCCCGGCCAGCCGCTCGATCAGCGGCAGGACGCAGACGATCTCGCCCACGCTCGCGCCATGCACCCAGATCAGCGGGCCACGCGGGCGGGGGGCGCTTGCGACGCCGCGGCGTTCCGCCAGCCGCGCGGGATCTTCCTTGCCCTTGCGCACGCGATAGCCGAGCCATGCGGGCGTGAGCAGCGCCGCCGCCGATGTGACGCCCCGGTAGAGGCGCAGGGGAACCGGCAAGCGGATGCCCTTCATGCCGGCGCCCCCTGTGGGCGGCCGACCATGGCCTCGGCGCGGGCGGTGATGGTTTCGAGGCTGAGCTGCAATTGGGCACGCGCCGCCTGCATGCCGGCCTCGTCCACATCGCGATCGACGAAGATCGGATCGCCGACCACCGCCGCGCCGCGCCCGAACGGCAGGTTGAGGCTGGCCTTGTCCCAGCTTTTCAGCGTGATGCGATTGGCGGTCGCCATGGCGATGGGCAGGATCGGCCGGCCGGAATGGCGCGCGATGGTGATCACGCCCAGGCCCGCCCGGCGGGCGATCTTCGGGACGTCGGCGGTCATGGCCACGTTGATGCCCTCCCGCAGGGTCTCGATCATGGCATAGGTGGCCGAGACGCCGCCCTTGCGATGGAAATCCCCCGGCGAGGTCGCCCCCGAGCCGCGAATGGTGCCGACCCCGAGCCGTTCCGCGGCGATGGCGTTGATCTCCGCGTCCGCGTGGCGGGAAATCAGCACCTTGGCCTTGTGGTGCGGCTTCATGATGAAGGGGGTCAGGAAATGCTGGCCGTGCCAGAAAGTCATGATCAGCGGCAGGTGCGCGTCGATGCGCTCGTAGATGTCCGCTGGCTCGACGTCGAAACGCGTGGTCCGCGCCACCAGCGCGAAATAGGACGCGAAGGTCGTGCCGGCGGCGATCTGGAAGCCACGGTTCGTGCGAAGACGGCGCCACATGCTCAAAAAGCGTCCTGCTCCTTGCGTGGGCACGGTTCCGAAAGGGGGAACGCGAACACACCCACATCCCCACGGGGGGCCTATTTGGACGGAGGGGAAGTAATACCCTCATGATACCGCCAAACACAAGCTTGGCGGCGGTTCCACCGGCTGCGACCCTGCACGGGTGCGCAGCCGGAAGGCTTTGGGCTAGTGGCCCGGGGTGTGGGTGTCCGGGTCCAGCAGGCGATGCATGTGCACCACGAAATAACGCACCAGGGCATTGTCCACGGTCTGCTGGGCCTTCGCGCGCCACGCGGCGGCGGCGCTCGCGTAGTCGGGATAGATGCCGACAATGTCAACCTTCGACAGATCCTTGAACTCGACCCCGTCGAGCTCCTTCAACTCGCCCCCAAAAACCAGGTGCAGCAATTGTTTCGGTTCGGAAGAGGTGGTCATGGTGTCAACGTTCCCCAGCGGTGACGGTCAGAAGATGGCCCCGAACTCGCGTTGCGCGAGCGCGAGGGTGTGGGCGTGAAGCAGGGGTCCCGCGCACACCAGAGGACGGTGAAGCGGGACGGGTGCGTTATAGATCGGCGCGGTGCCGTCGAGCCCGGTCAGCAGCCCGCCCGCCTCGTGCACGATCAGGTCCGCGGCCGCGATGTCCCAGTCGGCGCTGTTGCCATGGGCGAGGGCGATATCCAGCTCGCCGGTGGCGATGCGCGCCAGCCGCAGCGCCAGCGAGCGCAGGCGCGGCGGGCGGGTCACGCGGGTGTGCCGCGCGACACGGTCCAATATGGAAGCGGGGCCCGCGACCACGGAGCCATCCACGGCGACGCGCGCCCCGGCGGCGATCGCCGCCCCGTTGCGGGTCGCGCCGCCGCCGAGGGAGGCGACGAACAATTCGTCCGAGACCGGCGCGAACAGGGCGCCGGCGATCGGGCGGCCGTTCTCCACCAGGGCTGCCGAGACCACCCAGTCCGCTCCGCCGGCCATGAAGCCGCGCGTGCCGTCGATGGGATCGACCACCCACACCCGGCGGGCGCCGAGACGTTCGGAGGAATCGGCGCTTTCCTCAGAGAGCCAGCCGTAATCGTTGGCCAGCGCGCTCAGCCGCTCGCGCAGGAAGCGGTCGACGGCGATGTCGGCCTCGGTGACCGGGGAGTCGTTGTCCTTGGTCCAGCTGGTGACGCCGTTGCGGAACATGGCGAGCGCAATCGCGCCGGCCGCCGCGACGGCGTCGGCGAGATGGCGGGCCGCAATCGCGGGCACCTCGATCGCCGGTTCGGAAGCTCCGGTCGCGGTCGGGGGATCAAGCAGGCTCATGGCGCAGGCAATAGGCGGAGGCGCCTGTCGGCGCAAGCGAAGATCGCCCCGTCCCGGGGGGAATTCGGCGCTGCGGCCGCATTCTGCGTGCGGTGCACAATGAGGTGATGCCGCCCGCGCGGTCACGGGCCGGAGCGCTCAGAGCAGGCCGAGCGCCACCGCATGCTGGAGCGCGGCATCGAGCGCGAGACCGGCGAACAGAACGAGGCCCGCGTCGCGGTTGGATTTGAACAGGGCGAGACAGCGGTCGGGGTCGTCGATGTCCAGCCGCTTCACCTGGATGAAGAGATAGCCCGCAAAAACCGCCAGCCCCAAGGTGGCGAACAGGCCGGCCTGGGCGGAGGCCAGGGCCATGGCGAACAGGATCAGGGTGGCGCCATAGGACAATGCGAGCGCGATCCAGCTGCGGCGGCCGAACAGGAGCGCGGTGGAGCGCACGCCGACGATGGCGTCGTCCTCGCGGTCCTGGTGGGCATAAATGGTGTCATAGCCGAACACCCAGCACACCGAGCCGGCGAACAGCAGGAGCGCGGGATCCTCGATGCTGCGGAACACGCTCGCCCAGCCCATCAGCGCGCCCCAGGAAAAGGCGATGCCAAGGGCCAGCTGGGGCACCGAGGTGATGCGCTTCATCAGCGGATAGATGGCGACCACCCCGAGCGAGGCGATGCCGGTGATTACTGCGAAGCGCGGCAGGGAGAGCAGCACCGCGAAGCCGACGAGGCACTGGAAGATCAGGAAGGCGAACGCGGCGGGCAGGCCGATCTGGCCCGAGGCCAGCGGGCGGTTGCGGGTGCGCGCGACCTTGCGGTCGATGTCCCGGTCGAGAATGTCGTTCCAGGTGCAGCCGGCCCCGCGCATCGCCACCGAGCCGACGGCGAACAGCGCCAGCAGCTTGGGATCGGGATAGGGCTGCCCGGCCGCGATGGCGGCGAGCGCCGTGGACCACCAGCAGGGAAGAACCAGCAGCCAGCTGCCGATGGGACGGTCCGCACGCGCGAGGCGCAGATAGGGACGGATCGGAGCGGGGGCGTAGCGATCCACCCAATTGTTGACGGGCGCATCGGCGACCGGCGCCACCGCCCCGTCTCCCCCCCAGCTGGTCATCGGGCGACCCTCACTTGCCGAGGGCGTTGCCGCTCAAAGTATCGAAGATGCCGCCGCCCTTTGAGCTCTGGCCGGGAACATATCCGGTGGTGACGCCCAGCGCGCTGGAAATGGAGCCCTGCGGCGGCGGCTTGACGCCCGCGGCATCGCCGCCGGCGGCGCCGGAGGCCGCTGCGGCGCAGATTTTGTCGCGCAAGGCGGCGGTCTTGGTGTTGTTCGCCTTCGCGGAGTTCACGGCCTGTTCGGGGATCTGGCACCAGTCCTTATTGTCCGCGAGATATTTGGCGAGCTTGCCTTCCACCGCCGTATAGGTGCGGAACAGGCCGCACAATTCCTGCGGCGGCGCCTTGCGCTTGCCGGCGGCCTGGAGCGCCTGGCCCTTCTCTTCCATCTCCTGGCGCAGAGCGGTGAAGTCGGTCTGGCAGTCCGCGCGCGCAACGCCGGCTCCCGTCAGGAACAGGGCGAAGGTGATCGCCGACAGGCGCGCGCATTTGGTGTTCAAGAGCATGAGGTCTTCCGCAGCGTCCGCTGATCCAGCTTTTCCCCCTTATATTGCCACGAAAGATTGGGCAATATCGGGGCGAAGCGCGGACAATGGCGTTTCCTTGCGCGCGCGTCACAAAAAAGTGGCAGGGCGCCTTGACGGAGATTTCGTGCGCGGCTAGGTTCGCGCAACTTTTGGAAGGCTATGTGCAGTCATGCGCAAGATCGTTACCATCCTTGTATGCAGGAGCGCCACCGGCGGAGCAGCTTGAACGCTGCTTCGGGGTCTGGTGGCGCGTGACGAGGGGCCTTCGGGCCCCTTCGTCGTTTCTGGGCCGCCGTGCGGATCGGGTGTCCGGCGCGCGGCGGGTGGATGAAGAACAAAAGCGCGCGAATGCCTCTTGGGCACGGGCGCAGAGGAGTGGATGAGATGAGCAGGGAAATGACGGGCGCCGAAATGGTCATGCAGGCGCTGGCCGACCAGGGTGTCGACCATCTGTTCGGCTATCCCGGCGGCGCCGTGCTGCCGATCTATGACGCGCTGTTCCAGCAGAACCAGGTGGAGCATATCCTGGTGCGGCACGAGCAGGCGGCGGTGCATTCGGCTGAGGGCTATGCCCGCTCGTCCGGCAAGGTCGGCGTGGTGCTGGTCACCTCCGGCCCCGGCGCCACCAATGCGGTCACCGGCCTCACCGACGCGCTGATGGATTCGATCCCCATCGTCTGCATCACCGGGCAGGTGCCGACCCATCTGATCGGCAATGACGCGTTCCAGGAATGCGACACGGTCGGCATCACGCGCCCCTGCACCAAGCATAATTATCTCGTCCGCGACGTGAACGACCTCGCGCGCGTGCTGCACGAAGCCTTCTACGTGGCGCAGAACGGGCGGCCCGGCCCGGTGGTCGTCGATATTCCCAAGGACGTGCAGTTCGCCACCGGCACCTATGTCGGCCGCGAGAACATCCAGCATAAGACCTACCGGCCGAAGCTCGTCGGCGATGCCGACAAGATCGCCGCGGCGGTGGAGATGATCGCCGGCGCCAAGCGGCCGGTCTTCTATACAGGCGGCGGCGTGATCAATTCCGGCCCGCAGGCGAGCCGGGCGCTGCGCGAGCTGGGGCGCCTCACGGGCGTGCCGGTCACCTCGACCCTGATGGGCCTCGGCGCGTTTCCGGCGGCGAGCCGGCAATGGCTCGGCATGCTGGGCATGCACGGCACCTACGAAGCCAACATGGCCATGCACGGCTGCGACGTGATGGTGTGCATCGGCGCGCGCTTCGACGACCGGATCACCGGGCGGCTGGATGCCTTCTCGCCCAATTCCAAGAAGATCCACATCGACATCGACCCCTCGTCCATCAACAAGAACGTCAAGGTCGACCTGCCGATCGTCGGCGACTGCACCAAGGTGCTGGAGGCGCTGGTCGCCGAGTGGAAGGCGAAGGACAAGCAGATCGAGCGCGACGCGCTGGACCTGTGGTGGAAGCAGATCGACCGCTGGCGCGGGCGCAACAGCCTCGCCTATCGCCAGGGTGCGGACATCATCAAGCCGCAATACGCCATCGAGCGGCTTTATGAGGCCACCAAGGACAAGGACGTCTACATTTCCACCGAGGTGGGCCAGCACCAGATGTGGGCGGCGCAATTCTTCCGCTTCGAGGAGCCGAACCGCTGGATGACCTCCGGCGGCCTCGGCACCATGGGCTACGGCCTGCCCGCCGCGATCGGCGCGCAGATCGCCCATCCCGGCGCCTTGTGCGTGGATATTGCGGGCGAAGCCTCGATCCTGATGAACATGCAGGAAATGTCCACGGCGGTGCAGTTCGAGCTGCCGGTGAAGATCTTCATCCTGAACAACCGCTACATGGGCATGGTGCGCCAGTGGCAGGAGCTGCTGCACGGCGGGCGCTACGCCCATTCCTATTCGGAAGCCCTGCCGGACTTCGTGAAGCTGGCGGAAGCCTATGGCGGCGTCGGCATCCGCTGCGACAAGCCGGCCGATCTGGATGCGGCAATCGCCGAGATGATCGACATCAAGCGCCCGGTGATCTTCGACTGCATCGTGGACCAGCAGGAGAACTGCTTCCCCATGATCCCGTCGGGCCGCGCCCATAACGAGATGATCCTCGGCGACATGGCGGTGGATCTCGACGATGCCATCACCGACGAGGGCAAGATGCTGGTGTGAGGGCTTCGGTCCACCGACCCGTTACCCCCTCTCCCGCGTGCGGGGGAGGGGGCAGACGCACCCTCATCCCATCCCGCCTTTTCCGGCCTTTGGCCTGCCCCCTCCCTGACCCTCCCCCGCAAGCGGGAGAGGGGACTCGCCTGATCAGAGACACCCAAATGTCCCATCCTCCCGAACGCATCGAACGCCATACCTTGTCCGTCCTGGTGGACAACGAGCCGGGCGTGCTCGCCCGCGTGATCGGCCTGTTTTCCGGCCGCGGCTATAATATCGACAGTCTCACCGTGTCCGAGGTGAGCCACGAGGGCCATCTCTCGCGCATCACCATCGTCACCACCGGCACGCCCATGGTGATCGAGCAGATCCGCAACCAGCTGGACCGCCTCGTGCCGGTGCACCGGGTGCGCGACCTCACCGTGGAAGCCACCTCCATCGAGCGCGAGCTGGCCATGGTGAAGGTGCGCGGCACCGGGGACGCCCGCAGCGAGGCGCTGCGCATCGCCGAAGCCTTCCGCGCCCGCGTGATCGACGCCACCACCGAGAGCTTCGTGTTCGAGATCACCGGCAAGTCCGACAAGATCGACCAGTTCGCGGTGCTGATGACGCCGCTCGGACTGGTCGAGGTGTCGCGCACCGGCATCGTCGCCATTTCCCGCGGACCTGAGGCCATGTGAGGTGGCGCGCCCGCCGCAGGGCTGGGCGCGCGGCCATGCGAGGCCGCGCTTGCGCTGATGCGAGGGGCTGGGATACCTGAGGGCCGAAAAGAAAGCCGTCGAATGGTGTGAGGGGTCTGCGCGCCGCCGCAAGCCAGGTCGCGCCGGCCCTTCGTCCATTACGGCCCGTCTCGATGGTGGGTCCCGCCTTCCGCCTTGAGTAACGAACAATCCAAGAAACGCCCAACAGGAGAGAATGATGCGCGTTTATTATGATCGTGACGCCGACCTGAACCTCATCAAGGGGAAGAAGGTTGCCGTCGTCGGCTATGGCAGCCAGGGCCATGCCCATGCGCTGAACATGCGCGATTCCGGCGTCAAGGATGTCGTGGTCGCGCTGCGCCCCGGTTCCGCCACCGCCAAGAAGGCCGAGGCCGAAGGCTTCAAGGTGATGTCGCCCGCCGACGCCGCCAAATGGGCCGATGTGGTGATGATGCTCACCCCCGACGAGCTGCAGGCCGACATCTATAAGGAAAGCCTGCACGACAACATGAAGACCGGCGCGGCGCTGCTGTTCGCCCACGGCCTCAACATCCACTTCAACCTGATCGAGGCCCGCAAGGATCTCGACGTGCTGATGATCGCCCCCAAGGGCCCCGGCCACACCGTACGCTCGGAATACCAGCGCGGCGGCGGCGTGCCGACCTTGATCGCCATCGCCCAGGATTCCTCGGGCAATGCCCATGACCTCGGCCTTTCCTATGCCTCCGCCATCGGCGGCGGCCGCGCCGGCATCATCGAGACCACCTTCAAGGAAGAGTGCGAGACCGACCTGTTCGGCGAGCAGGTGGTGCTCTGCGGCGGCCTCGTGGAGCTGATCCGCGCCGGCTTCGAAACCCTGGTCGAGGCGGGCTATGCCCCCGAAATGGCCTATTTCGAGTGCCTGCACGAAGTGAAGCTGATCGTCGACCTCATCTATGAGGGCGGCATCGCCAATATGAACTACTCCATCTCGAACACCGCCGAATATGGCGAATACGTCACCGGCCCGCGCATCATCACGCCCGAGACCAAGGCCGAGATGAAGCGCGTTCTGGCCGACATCCAGGGCGGCAAGTTCACCCGCGACTGGATGCTGGAGAACAAGGTCAGCCAGACCTCGTTCAAGGCCACCCGCGCCAAGGCCAATGCCCATCAGATCGAGGAAGTCGGCGAGAAGCTGCGCGCCATGATGCCCTGGATCAAGGCCAAGGCCCTGGTGGACAAGACCAAGAACTGAGCCATTCCGCTTCCAGCGGTTCGCGAGGCCCCGGCGTGTCCGGGGCCTTTTTCTTTGCCGATTATATACTCCGCGCACCACGCGTGAATCGGACAGCCTTATCCATCATCAAGTTGGGGAAGGCGTGACCGATTCTTTGAACGTATCGTCGGGAAAGGGGACGGGATCTGATCGCGCCGCTGATCCCCGAAGCGCAGGCGGGCCGGCGCCCTAGGAAGGCTGCGTCGCGGGAGCTGGTGAACGCCATCTTCTATTTCCTGCGGGCCGGCTGGGCTGGCCGCGCGGCTGGCGGCGTAGCACGCCGATCGCCACCGCCGCAGGGGAGCGGCGTTCGAAGCCTTGAAAGCGGCTGTGAGTTCAGGAAGCGGAAGGGATATTGCGGCGGCGACCCCGATGGGGCCGAGCAATTCGCCCGCACCCACAGCGCCAGCTCAGAGGAAATCCTGGTGCGGCATCTGCGGGAACAAGAAGAGGCCCTCGCCGAAGGGGGTAACGGAACCGCGTTGAGACGCGGTTCCAATTGACCGATCGGCGCGCCGTTCAGCTGTGCGTCTTCACCACGGTGCGCCCGCGCACCTGCCCCTTGAGGATGTCGTCCGCCAGCGTCGGCAGGTCGTCCAGCGTGGCCTCGCTGGTCAGGGAGGCCATGTCGGCCTCGGTCAGCTCGCTGGCGATCCGGGCCCAGGCCTCTTCCCGCCGCGCCTTGGGGCAGTTGACGGAATCGACCCCCAGCAGGGCGACGCCCCGCAGGATGAAGGGGAACACGCTCGAGGGCAGGTCTGCTCCCCCGGCGAGGCCGCAGGCCGCAACGGCGCCGTCATAGGCGCTCGATGCCAGAATGTTTGCGAGCACGTTTCCACCGACGGTATCGACCGCGCCGTTCCAGCGCTCCGCCTGCAGCGGTTTGCCCGCCGCCTGATAGTCCGCCCGGTCGACGATCTCATGGGCGCCGAGAGACTTGAGGAAAGCCTCCTCGCTGCGCCGTCCGGTGAGGGCGAAGACGCGATAGCCGCGGCGCGACAGCAGGCGCACGGCAACGCTGCCCACCCCTCCGGCGGCACCGCTGACGATGACGTCGCCGCCCGCCTTGATGCCGTGCTTTTCGAGCGCAAGGACGCACAGCATCGCGGTCAGGCCGGCGGTGCCCACGGACATGGCGTGGCGGGTTGAGATTGCATCGGGCAGCTTCACCAGCCACTCGCTTTTCACGCGCGCCCGCTCCGCAAAGCCGCCCGACCAGTTTTCGCCCACGCCCCAGCCGGTCAGCACCACACGGTCGCCGGGGGCGAATGCGCTGCTTTCGCTCGACCGAACCGTGCCGGAGAAATCAATGCCTGGCACCATTGGATACGCGCGTAGAATGCGGTTTTGCCCTTTCAGGGCGAGGCCGTCCTTATAGTTGAAGGACGAATATTCGACATCAACGGTCACGTCCGCTGCCGGAAGTTCAGCTTCGGTGATTTGCTCAAGGGCGATCGCCTGCCCGGTGTCGGTCTTGCGAGCCATGAGAGCGCGGAACGTATCGCCAGCCATGAGCGGCTCCTCCAGATGATGTGGTGCGGATTTGCGCAGGAGGCTTCGGCTAGCGCGTCTTCTCGGCGCGCAATTCCATAACCTTCGCGTATTGGGCGCGGATATACTGCATGAGGCCGCCCAGCGCCTCGACGGCGGCATCCCCATTGTGGGCCTCGAGGGCCTTCAGGATGCGTTCGTGATGGGCGACGATATCGCGCCGGTCGCGGACGCGAAAAATGATCATGTTGCTGACGGGCATCAGCGTCTCGACCATCGCGTTCATCATGAAGCGGAGCAGGGCGTTGCCGGCGGCATCCACCACCGCGCGGTGGAAGCGCACGTCCGAGGCGCAGAAGTCCTGATCACTGATGGCGCTGTTGTTCTGGATTGCGAGCTCGGCCCGTAGCGCATTGAGGTGATCTTCGGTGCGGTTGCCAGCGGCGAGGCGGCAGCAGATCGCTTCCATCTCCATGCGGGCGACCGCCATTTCCTCCAGTGTCACGCCGTCGGTCGCCATCAGCAGCGTGACCGACGTGCCGAGGCTCTGGCTGAGTTCCTCGGGCGAGGGGCCCGCGACGAAATTTCCACCCGTAGGACCCCGGCGTGAGCGGATGAGATGGCGCGCGGCGAGCCGCTTGAGCGCTTCGCGCACGGTCGGTCGCGAGACACCGAACCGACTCGCGAGTTCCTCCTCGGTCGGCAGGCGTTCGTCCATCTTCAGGCGCCCGTCCAGAATGGCCTTCTGGATCTGGTCGGCGATCTGGCTCGCGGCGCTGGTGGTGACGATCGTGCCGTAGGTGGCTTCCATGACCTCAGAATCCGCTGTGTCGGGAGATCCGTTCCACCAGACCTCATCGGTAAAATCAACTCTTAAATTATTTGTTTGACAAATAGCGAATGTCATCCCGTCATAAGTCACGGCCGCCAGAGCCGCGCAAAGATCCATCAAGGAAACGACTTAAGGAGAGGGACATGCGCATCAGCATCCTCGCGACCGCGTTCATTTCGGTCGCAACAACGGCTTTCGCAGCGGATTTGCCTGTGTTCCGAGTGGGGGTTCTCAACGACCAGTCCGGCCTTTATGCCGACATCGCGGGCCCCGGCGCCGTGGTCGCGGCGCAGATGGCGGTGGAGGACTTCAAGCCCGAGACCCACGGCTTCAAGGTCGAGATCGTCGCCGCCGACCACCAGAACAAAGCAGACGTGGGCGCCGCCATCGCCCGGCGCTGGTACGACCAGGAGAATGTCGACGTGGTGGTCGACGTACCGACCTCCTCGGTGGCCCTCGCCGTCGCCCAGATCGCGCGAGAGAAGAACAAGGTGCTGCTCGTCACCAGCGCCGGCACGTCCGATCTGACAGGAAAGGCCTGTACGCCAAACACCGTGCACTGGACCTACGACACGTGGGCTCTCGCCAACGGCACCGCCCGGGCCGTGACGTCGCAGGGTGGCAAGAGCTGGTTTTTCATCACCGCGGATTATGCCTTCGGCCATGCGCTGGAACGCGACGCGGCGGATATCGTGAACGCCAGTGGCGGCAAGGTGCTCGGCCATGTGCTGGCGCCGTTCCAGACCACCGATTTCTCTTCGTTCCTGCTCCAGGCGCAGGGCAGCAAGGCCCAGGTGATCGCCCTGGCGAGTTCCGGCGGCGATACCATCACCACCGTGAAACAGGCGGGTGAATTCGGCATCACCCAGGCGGGGCAGAAGCTGGTGGCGCTGCTCGCCTTTATTTCCGACATCCATGCCATCGGATTGAAGACCGCCCAGGGCCTGATGCTCACGAGTGCCTTCTATTGGGATCTCAACGACGGCACCCGCGCCTTCGGCAAAACGCTGGCGGCACGCAATGCCGGCAAGTATCCGACCATGAACCAGGCCGGCACCTATGGCGCCCTGCTGCATTGGATGAAGGCCGTTTCGGCGATGGAAAAGGACAAGGCACACGACGGTGCCGCCGTGGTTGCCAAGATGAAGGAGATTCCCACCGATGATCCGCTGTTCGGCAAGGGGAAGATCCGCGAGGACGGCCGCACCATTCACGACATGTACCTGTTCCAGGTAAAGTCGCCGGAAGAGTCCAAGGCGCCCTATGATTATTACAAGCTCGTTGCGACCATTCCCGGGGATGAAGCCTTCCGGCCCATGTCGCAAAATCCCTGCGCCTTCGTAAAGAAGGCCTCGAACTGACGGACCGGCGGCGTGCGATATTCACTGACTTCGCGCGCCGTGTCCGGCGCTCACACCAAGACCATCTCGCTGACGATCCTGGTCTTCAGCGAGGTGGCGGCCATGTCGGCGTGGTTCGCCACCACGGCCTCGCTGTCCGCAATCCGGGAGCACTGGACGCTGACGCCCTTCCACGAGGCGCTTCTGACGAGTTCGGTCCAGGCTGGTTTCGTGGCGGGCACGCTCATCAGCGCCATCCTGTCCCTGGCTGACCGGGTCGATCTGCGACGGCTGTTCGCCGCATCGGCCTTCATCGCCTTCCTCGCAAATGTGGCGATCCTTGCATTCGAACCCACGTCGCCGATGGTGCCGGTGCTGCGTTTCATCACCGGCATGTGCATGGCCGGTGTCTATCCGGTCGGCATGAAGATCGCCTCCACTTGGGCAAAGGGGGATCTCGGCCTCCTGATCGGTTTGCTGGTGGCCGCTCTTACCCTCGGGTCGGCCTCGCCCCACGCCATCGGCGCACTCGGTGGGCTCGACTGGCGCCTGCCGGTGGTCGGGGCCGCAACTGGGGCGCTCGCGGCGGCCGTGCTGATCAATTTCGCGGCCCTTGGACCGAACCTTGCCAAAGCACCCCCGCTGCGCTTCGACAGTGCGCTGAAGGCCTTCCGCATGCGGGCGGTCAGGCTCGCCAATTTCGGTTACTTCGGCCACATGTGGGAATTGTACGCCATGTGGTCCTGGATCGGCGTCTTCTTCGCCGCCAGCTTTGCCGCGCGCTACGGCGCCGCGCCTCCCTTCGATCCGCGTTATGGCGCCTTTGCCGTGATCGCAGCCGGCGCGCTGGGCGCCCTGATCGGCGGCTGGTGCGCGGACCGACTCGGTCGCACCACCGTCACCATGGGCTCCATGGTCCTCAGCGGGTGCTGCGCCGTGCTGATCGGCTTCAGTTTCGGCGGGCCGGCCGTGGTGACGCTCGCGATCGCCCTGGTGTGGGGGGTCACGGTGATCTCGGATTCCGCGCAATTCTCCGCCGCGGTGGCGGAATTGAGCGAGCGCGGGCTCATCGGCACCATGCTGACCGTGCAGACCTGCGTCGGCTTCCTGTTGACGCTCGTGACCATCCACCTCATTCCCTATGTCGTGGCCCTGGTGGGGTGGCAGTTCGCCTTTGCGGTGCTGGCGATCGGCCCCTTTTTCGGCGTGCTGGCGATGGCGCGCCTGCGTCGTCTTCCCGAGGCCGCCGCCATGGCCGGCGGCAACCGCTGATCGAAGAGGAGCAGATGGAATTCTCGACCCTCAAATACGAGACGTTCGACGGCGTGTGCCGCATCACGCTCAGCCGGCCCGAGCGCACCAACGCTCTGAACCAGACGATGCTGGGCGAGATCTGCACCGCCATGGACTCGGCCGAGGCCGATGATGCGGTGCGCGCCATCATCGTGCGCGGAGAAGGCAAGGCCTTCTCCTCCGGCTTCGACCTCAAGGAGCAGATGGAGCGGCAGCCGAGCGGGGTTGCCCAGTGGCGCCCGCTGCTGCGGAAGGATTTCGACACGGTGATGCGCTTTTGGCGCTCGCCCAAGCCCACCATCGCGTCGGTGCGCGGGCCCTGCCTTGCCGGCGCGTGCGAGCTGGCGCTCGCGTGCGACATCACCATTGCCGCAGAGGATGCGTTCTTCGGCGAGCCAGAGCTTAAGTTCGGCGCCGGCATCGTGGTGATGATCCTGCCCTGGCTGGTCGGCCCCAAGGTGGCCAAGGAGATCATCCTGACCGGCGCCGACCGGATCAGCGCCAGCCGCGCGCGCGAAATCGGCATGATCAACAGCGTGGTTCCAGATTCCGATGTGGACGCCGAGGCATTGCGCCTTGCGACCCACATCGCTGCGATTGATCCCGACCTCGTCAAGCAGACCAAGCGCGCCCTGAACCGTGCCATCGAGGCCCAGGGCATGCTGGAGGCGCTGGAGAGCGCGCTTGATATCGACCTTGCCATCGAGGGCGCCGGTTCTCCCGACAAGATCCAGTTCATGGATATCGCGCGGCGGGACGGGCTCAAGGCGGCGCTGGTCTGGCGTGACGGGCGTTTCCCAAAGGTGCCGCAATGACGGCCGCACTCGCCGGTCTGCTGGAAGAGGCCCTCGCCTCCTATCCGCATGAGATCGAAAGCACGGACGGCACCGCCGCCCCGGCTGACGTGGTCGCCGCCGCCCGCCGGCTCGCCGAGACGCTGCGGGACAGGGGCCTTTCGCCCAACGAACCGGTGCTGGTGCAGGTGGCGAACCGCCCTGGCGACATCGCCGCCTTTCTCGGCGTGTGGCAGGCGGGCGGCGTCGCCGTGCCGCTCCACGCCCTCGCCGCGCCATCCACGGTCGAGGCGGTGCAGGCGCAGAGCGCGGCGCGCTTTTGTGTCGAGTGCGAAACCCTCACGCAGATCGCATCTCTCGCCCCGCCCGCCCGCCCGCTGCTTGAGGGAGCGGCGCTGGTTATCTTCACCTCGGGCTCGACCGGAACGCCGAAGGGCGTGGTGATCGGCCATGATGCGTTTGCCGGCAAGCTCGACGTGCTTGACCGCATGCTGCGGCTTCGACCGGACGACACGGTGCAACTGCCGCTTCAGCTCATCTTCATCTTCGGCTTGTGGGCGCTGCTTCTCGCGCTGCGCAGCAAGGCGCGTCTGATCCTGGTCGGCAAGTTTACGGCCGACACCGTGATCGGCCTCATGCCCCGCACCACCGTGTTCGTCGGCGTGCCGTCCATGATGCGCGCCATCTTCGCCCGCCCGGCGGTGGCTGCCGACGGGCTGCGGATCGTGCTGACGGGCGGGGAGGCGCTGGGTCTCCCGCTTTCCGAAGCCCTGAGCGCCGCATATCCCAGGGCAGGGGTGTTCGATCTCTATGGACTCACCGAGACCGGTTCCTGCGATTTCTGCCTCGCTCCGCGCGATGCCCTCACCGGGGCGGGCACGATCGGGCGACCGACAGAGAATGTGGACATCCGTCTTGGTGCCTGCGCCCAGGCGGTCGACGAAGGCTGCGGCGAACTGCTGATCCGCACGCCTTATGGCATGCTCGGCTATCTCGATAATGCGCAGCTCACCGCCGCCGCCTTTGAGGACGGCTTCTTCCGCACCGGCGATCTCGCCCGCGTTCGGCCGGACGGGCTCGTCGCCATTGTCGGCCGACTGAAGGACATCATCTCGCGGGGGGGCAACAAGATCGCGCCGGCGGAGATCGACCTGCTGCTGGCGCGACACCCCGACGTCGCGGCGGCGCTGTGTTGCGGGGTCCCCGACCCGCGCCTTGGCGAGACGGTCCACGCGGCGGTGGTGTTGCGGGACGGTGCCTGCGCGGACGCGGAGGACCTGCGGGCGTGGGTCGCAGCGCGCACCGAGCGGTTCAAGGTACCGGATGCGATCCATATCGTCGCCGCCCTCCCGGTCGGACCAACCGGCAAGGCGCTGCGGGCCGGCGTCGCTCTACTTGCCGCGGTCGGCGCCCCCTGATCCCCAGGGCGCCGCGATCCCGGCGTCCGCCTCGATCACCCGGGCCGGGGCGGTGTTGCCGCGCCCGGACCATATCGTTTCCCCGTGGGGGAGAGGTGGGGAACGGGAGACGGGGCCTGCCGCTCCCCCATGTCAGCGAGCAGGCGCCGCGCCCGGCCGGGCGCGCGGCGCGGCGAAGGGCCTTGACGGCGCCCGGCGCCCTGTTACCTTCCCTGTCGAGTGGTCTCCTTCCGCAACGCTATGCCCCGTGAGGGCTGGCTCCTGCCGTGAAATCCGCAGGGCGTCGACGACCGGACACCGCTCCTCTTCCCAATCCATAGGTCCATCGGCCCGAAACGGCGGCTAACGCCGTTCGCAGGCCGTTGCGTGAGGAATACGCATGGGCGGGAACGCATCGCACGAGGCGGTGGAGAGCTTTGACGCCGGCCACATGGGCTGCGGCGAACTGGTGATGCTGCTGCGCATCCGCCTCAAGGCCATGCCCGGCCGGGTGCTGGAGGTGATCGCCCACGATACCGGCGCGCCGGAGGACCTGCCGGCCTGGTGCCGCATGACCCGCAACGAATTGATCCGCCACGATCCGCAGACCCACAGCTTCCTGATCCGGTCGCGGCTGGACTGGAGCTGAACCCAACCCAAGGAGTGAGCCCGCATGCCCGGCAAGTTCGTCATTTCCATCAGCTGCGCCAAGAACGACACCGACAAGGCGACGGTCGGCTTCGTCATCGCCAATGCCGCCGTGGCCTCCGACAAGGAGACCGTGGTGTTCCTCTCCATCGAGGGCACGCGGCTGTCGCAGAAGGGCTATGCCGACGACATCCACGAGGAGGGCTTCGCCCCCCTGAAGGAGTTGATGACCAATTTCGCGGCAGCCGGCGGCACCATCTATGTGTGCTCGCCGTGCTTCAAGAAGCGCGCGCTCGACGAGACGGCCCTGGTGGACGGGGCGAAGATCGTCGGCGGCGCCAAGCTCGTCGAATTCATGAGCGAAGGCGCGCCTTCCATCAGCTACTGAGCGAAACCGGGAGGCCGTGACGATGATTCCGATCCGGATGATGCTGGCCGTTTTCCTCGTCGCGGCGCTCGGCTATGTCGGCGCCTCGTTTGCGCTGTTCAAGATGCCGGCGAGCGCGCAGGCGGCCGAGGAATGCGGCTTCCTGCCCGAGGAATACGTGTCGCAGGGCACACTCACCTATGAGCGCTCGCAGGCCTTCCTCGTGAGCTTCCAGCGCAAGCAGGAATATTTCACCGCCGCCACCATCGGCCTCGCGGCGGCCTTCGCGGCCTTCGCCCTGCGGGTGGGGCGGCGGGGTGGGGCCGGGGCCGCCGGCCTTGCCGCCGGGGGCGGCCTCCTCGCCGTCTCGGCCCTGTGTATCGGTTGCCTCGCCCCGGCGCTCTCGGTGGTGGGCATCGGCATCGCCGGCAGTTTCCTCGTCGGGGTGCCGAAATGGCTCTTGTTCCTCAACACATTGCTGCTGACCGGCTGGGGGACCTTGTTCCTGGCGCGCCGCGCCAGTGCCTGTCCGCTGCCCGGCGCTCGCGCCGTCCCGACCTGCGAGCCGCAGGCCCACGCCTGAAGGGAGAACGCCCGTGAAACAGGTCCTGATCGCCTTCGCTTCCGCCGCGCTGCTCGCCGGTCCCGCCGTGGCGGCCGATTATTCGACCATCCTGACGCCGGCCAAGCCGGGCTGGCCGCTCGCCCACCCCATCGCCACCAGCGAAATCGCGCCGCCGCCCTTCTCTCTGCCCTCGGAGCGCGGCGTGAACCCGGCCTATGTGCCCGGCCTTCCCGGCCTGCCGCAGGGCCGCGCCGTGACCGACGATTTCGGCCGCAAGCCACTGAAATATGACGCGGTCTTCATTCGTAAGAGCCGGGTCGAGAACGGCGAGGTGGTGATCCCGCCCGGTGGCTTGGCTTTCATGGAAGACACCTGGGGCGGCGAGGTGGCGTTGCGCGGCGAGCAGGTGCCGGTGCTCGGCCGCCTGCCCACCTATGTCGATTACGACATGACGATCGAGGTGAAGGAGAACGTCACCATCCCCGCCGGCGGCAGCGTGGTGGTGGGCGGGCAGGTCTATAATTATTACGCCACCGTCGGCCATGAGAAGATGGCCAACCATTCGCTGCATGTGCGCACCATCGCCGGCACCGACTGGGAATGGGCGTTCGGCGCGCCGGAATTGTCGAGCACCGAGACCGGCTGGTGGGGCAATCGCTTCGCGCAGCTCTACAACCAGGGGCAGGCGCGCGAAATCTCCGGGCAGAAGCTGGTGTTCGACTGGATTTCCGGTGTCCGCATGGACCGCATCCTGCTCGCCGAGGACAAGGTGTTCGCCGGCCTTGCCGGGGCCGGCGAGAGCTGGCCGGTGGGTGATCGCAAGGTGCGGGTGGCGGCGGTGGACGCTGCCGCCGGCACGGTGACACTGGAGCTGCTGGAGGGCGGCACGGTCAAGGGATCGAAGACCCTCGGCCCGGTCAAGGCGGACCTGCTGATCGAGGACACCACCGCCCGCAAGGCGCTGGTGTTCGAGGACGGCGACATGGTGGCCTTCCTCTCGCCCTGGCCCAATGCCTTCGAGGGCGACAAGGCCAATCTGAAGGTCTACGGCAAGGCATTCAGCCTTTCCTACGGCACCGATTACGCCCGCGATCCGCGCTTCGCGGTCTATCCGGTGGGCTGCCCCACCGGGCACAATTTCGGCTTCCTGCTGGTCAACAAGAGCGAGATCCGGCTGAAGCCCGGCACCTCGGTCGATGGCCCCGAGGGCTATTTCAAGATCGCGGTGGACCGGATCGCGGGCGATGCCGTCACCGCCTGGCATGTGGAAGACGCCCAGGGCAACCGCTCGATCAATCTCGGCGGCCCGCAGGTCGCCAATGTCGATCTGGTGCTCGGGCAGGGGCGGGTGGCCGGACAGGCGATCCTGAAGGACGTGGGCCGCGCCATGCTCACCCGCTCTTACGCCACCGCCGCCCGGCTGGAGACCGCCGCATTGCCCGCCGACCAGAAGACGCAGGCGGCGGCCGCGCCCCCCGTCGCCGCGTCTGCGGCCGCGCAGCCGCACGTCGTCGAAGCCGGAATCTCGCCCGCGCTCGCAATCGCCGTCGGCATCCTCGCCATTGGCGCGGGCGCGGTCGGCTACGAGGTCGGGCGGCGCCGCAAGGCGTGAGCGCCGTGCCCGCCCATCAGCTGAGGATCGCGCCATGACCTTGGGCGAAAGCCAAATCCATAAGCCCGACGTCTCCTTCGACGGCGGCGATCTCGATTGCGGCAACGGGCTGCTGCTGCTGATCCGCCGCCATATCGATCCGCTGCCGCGCGGGGGGCTGCTGGAAATCTTGTCCTCGGAAATCTCGGTGGACGAGGATTTGCCCGCCTGGTGCCGGCTCACCGGCAACGAGCTGGTGTCCTTCACCAAGGTGGAGCGCCAGCGCTCGTTCCTGGTGTGCAAGGGTACGCTCGCTGAGCGCGCGCCCGCGCCGCCGCCCGCCGCGCCCATGGCCGCCCCGGTCCCCGCCGCGCCGGCGTCCCGGCGCGTTCCGGTCGAGCCGCCGGCCATCCCGCCTTTGGCCGTGACCGGCATCGGCTCCTGGCCGCGCCCGCGCTGGATGATCGAGGCGATGCACGCTTATGTGGAGGGTCGCCTGTCCGAGGCCGCGTTCCAGGAGACCGCCGATGATGCGGTGCGCCTCGCCATCGCCGCGCAGGAGAAGGCAGGCGTCGACATCGTGACCGACGGCGAGCAGCGGCGCGACAGCTATGCGAGCTTCGTCGCGAGCCGGCTCGACAATTGCCAGCTCATCCCGCTCACCGATCTGCTGCCCCTGGTCGACGATCCCGAGGAGTTCCAGGCGGAATTGCGCGCGCTCGACATTCCGGCCGGGGACGTGCGCCATCCGGCGGTGTTCGGCAAGCTGGCGCGCTCGCGCCCGCTGGTGGCCCATGAGGTGGATTTCGCGCGCGGAATCACCGCCAAGCCGGTGAAGGTGGCCTTGCCCGGCCCCTATCTGCTCACCCGCACCATGTGGATGGAGTGCATTTCCGACCGCGCCTATGACACCCGCGAGGCACTCGCCGAGGACATCGTGCGGGTTCTGCGCGAGGAAGTGGCCGAACTGATGGATGCCGGCGCGGCGCTGGTGCAGTTCGACGAGCCGGTGCTGTCCGAGGTGGTGTTCTCCGGGGCCAAGAACAAGCGCAGCTTCATGTGCGGCGCGCTCTCGGAATCGCTCGCGCCGGAGCATGAACTCGGCTTCGCCCGCGACCTGCTCAATGCGGTGCTGGAGGGCGCCCCGCGCCATCGCACCGCCTTGCATGTGTGCCGGGGCAATTGGACTCCCGACGAAAGCGTCGCGCTCGCCGGCAGCTATGCCCCGCTGATCGAGACTTTGGCGCAGGTGAAGGTGGGCGCCTATCTCCTGGAAATGTGCACCCCGCGGGCCGGGGAGATGGAGATCCTTCAAGCCCTGCCGCGGGAGGCGCGGATCGGCGTCGGGGTGGTCAATCAGAAGGACCCGCACGCCGAGGGTGTGGACGAGGTCGCCGCCCGCATATCCCATGCCATCAATCTGTTCGGCCGTGAGCGCGTGCTGCTGCACCCCGATTGCGGCTTCGCCACTTTTGCCGACAACCCGATCTGCTGCACCGGCTCGGCGCAGGAGAAGCTCTCCGCCATCGCCCAAGCGGCCGCGCGGTTCCGATAAAAGGGCGGAAGGGCGCGCGGCCGTGCGGAAAGCCGGCTCGCGGAAAGGCGGGGTGGCGGCGGCGGTGCGGGTCGGCTTTGCCGAAATCAGCCCGTGCGCGCGAGCGTCGGCGGCAGTCCGCAGCGTTGCCCGCTCGGGTTGCGCGTGGGCAGGTCAAGTGCAATAAGCCAGTGCCGTATCGGTCCGCGCGGATCATGTTCGCGCGCCAGGAATGTCGCACGGGACGCCTTCAGGCGTCTTCGGAGGCTGTGAGCAGGTGCAAGGGCTGGCCGCGAAAGAAGATGCGTCTCTCCCACCCCTCGCGGTGGATCTCGACGGCACCTTGACCTTCTCCGATACCCTGCACGAGGGCTGCCTCGCTTATGTGAAGACGGGGCTGCAGGATGTCGTCGACCTCGCGGCCCGGCTCGGCGAGGGCAAGGCGGCGTTCAAGCGCGCGGTCGCCGACCGCACCGATTTCGATCCCGCATTGCTGCCCTACAACACGGACCTGCTGAATTATCTGAAGGCGCAGAAGCGTGCCGGGCGCACGATCGCCTTGGTCACCGCGGCCGATCAATCCATCGCCGATGCGGTGGCGGCCCATCTCGGCCTGTTCGATCTGGCGCGCGGGTCGCAGCATGGGGTCAATCTCTCCGGCACGCGCAAGCTGGCGGCGATCCGGGAGATGCTGGGAGAGCGGTTCGTCTATGCCGGCGATGGCCCGGTGGACACGCCCATCTTCGCGGCGGCGGAAGCGGTGATCCTGGTGGGCAATGTGGAGCGCTTGAGGCCGCTGCTGCCGGCGGGAAAGCCCATCGAGCAGGCGTTCGCGGTGAAACGCGCGGGCGCGCGCACCTGGGCGAAGGCGCTGCGCATCCAGCATTGGGCGAAGAACACATTGGTGTTCGTCGCCCCCGTGCTCGGCTTCAGCTATGCGACGCCGGTGCTGGCGATGAACGCGGTCCTGCTGTTCTTCGCCATGGGCATCCTGGCCTCGGCGACCTATATCGTGAACGACCTGCTGGACCTGCCCTCGGATCGGCAGCATCCGCGCAAGCGCTCGCGTCCGTTCGCCGCCGGCGCCATCCCTCCGCGCGACGGCGCGTTCGCGGCGATCGCCCTGTTCGCGCTCTCGGCGCTGATCTCGCTGGCCCTGCCGATCGCCGCCGCGGCGGCGCTCGCGGCTTATGCGGTGGTCACGCTGACCTATTCGCTGATCCTCAAGCGCCAGCCGATCATCGACGTGTTCGTGCTGGCGGGCCTGTTCACCTTGCGGGTGCTTGCCGGCAGCCTGCTGGCGCCGCAGCCGGTTTCGCCCTGGCTGCTCACCTTCTCCATGCTGATCTTCCTCGGCCTGGCCATGGTGAAGCGCTATGCGGAATTGAACCGCGTGGTGCAGGCCGGCGGCACGGCCGTGGTGTCGCGCGGCTATACGGTGCGCGATCTGCCGCTGCTGCTGGCGGCGGGCGTCGCCTCCAGCTTTTCCGCGATCGTGATCTTCATGGTCTATCTGATCAATGAGCAATACCCGCGCGACATCTACACCCACCCCGGCATGCTGTGGGCGCTGATGCCGCTGGTGCTGATCTGGATCCTGCGGGTCTGGCATCTCACCGTGCACGGGCGCATGAGCGAGGACCCGGTGGTGTTCGCGCTGAAGGATCGCTTCTCGCTCGTGCTGGGCCTTCTGGCCCTGCTCACCTTGCTGGCGGCGACCTGATGGAGCCGGTCCGGCGCGCCTATCGCTCCTGGGGCGGCGTCTTGCGCGCCGAGGGCGACGTGGTGCGCCCGCGCGATCCGGAAAGTGCAGCGCGCCTGCTCCAAGGGCCGCCTGCCGCGCCGGCCATCGCCTATGGCTGCGGGCGCTCCTATGGGGACGTGGCGCTCAATCCCGGCGGGCTGCTGGTGGAGACCCGCCATCTCGACTGCTTCATGGCGTTCGATCCCCAAAGCGGCCTCTTGACCTGCGAAGCCGGGGTGCGGCTCGCCGATATCTTCGCGGTGATCTCCCGCCCGCTGGCGGACGGCTCGGGCTGGATGCTGCCGGTGGTGCCGGGCACACGCTTCGTCAGCGTGGGCGGGGCCATCGCCAATGACGTGCACGGCAAGAACGACCACGCCTGCGGCAGCTTCGGCAATCATGTCGAGAGCCTGGAGCTGGCGCGCAGCGATGGCAGCCGCCTCATCTGCTCGCGCACGGAAAATCCCGGCCTGTTCTGCGCCACCATCGGCGGGCTGGGCCTGACCGGGCTGATCCTCTCCGCCACGCTGCGCCTGCGCAAGGTGAGCGGGCTGGCGCTGGAGAGCGAGGAGATCCGCTTCGGCCATCTCGACGATTTCTTCGCCCTGGATGCGGAAAGCGCCGAGGCATGGGAATATACCGCCGCCTGGGTGGATTGCCTCGCCGGCGGGGCGCAGCTCGGGCGCGGCATCTATGTGCGGGCGCGCCATGCGCCGGGCGTCGGCGCGCCGCCGCCCTCGCGCGAAACGAAGATCGCGGTGCCCTTCGCCCCGCCCATCTCGGCGGTGAACGCGCTGTCGCTGCGCGCGTTCAATGCCGCCTACTTGCGCAAGCTCGGCCGCTCGGGCCGAAAGACGCGCATTGCCTCCTATGAGAAGACTTTCTTCCCGCTGGACGCCATCGGCCAGTGGAACAAGCTCTATGGCCCGCGCGGCTTCTACCAGTTCCAGGCGGTGATCCCGCCGCAGGCGGCGCGCGATGGCACGGCGGATCTGCTGCGCGCCATCGCGGATGCCGGGCAGGGCTCCATGCTGGTGGTGCTGAAGCGCTTCGGCAGCGTGGGTTCGCCCGGCCTCATGTCGTTTCCCATGCCCGGCGTGACGCTGGCCCTGGACTTCCCCAATCTGGGCGAGGGCACGCTGCGCCTGCTGCGGCGGCTGGAGGATATCGTGGTCGTCGCGCGCGGGCGCATCTATCCCGCCAAGGATTTCTCCATGTCGGCCGAAACCTATGCGAAGGGCTATCCGGCCCTGTCCGCGTTCCGGCATTTCCTCGATCCCGCAATGTCCTCGGCGTTTTCGCGCCGCGTCGGCATTCACCCGGCGGAGGCCCAGACATGACCGAGACCGCACGCCGCGTCGCCATCTTCGGCGCCACCTCCGACATCGCCATCGCCTTTGCCCGCCGCTGCGCCGAGGCGCGCCAGCGCCTCGTGCTGGTGGGCCGCGACCGCGCCGCCCTCGACCGCTTGGCGGCGGACCTCAGCGTGCGCGGGGCGCCGCAGGTGGAGGTGCAGGAGGCCGATTTCGCCCGCACGGCCGCGCTTGCGGCGGTGGCCGAAAATGCCTGGACCGCGCTCGGCGGGCTGGACGTGGCGCTCATCGCCTACGGTTCGTTGCCCGACCAGGCCCGTGTTTCCGCCGATGCGGCGGAAGGGGAAGCGGCGCTCGCGCTCAATTTCGTCAGCCCGGCTTTGCTCGCAGACGCGCTCGCGGCGCGCTTCGAGGCGCAACGGACGGGCACCATCGCCGTGATCACTTCGGTGGCCGGCGACCGGGGGCGGCAGAGCAATTATCTCTACGGCGCCGCCAAGGGCGGGCTGCAAAAATTCCTGGAAGGCCTGCGGCATCGCCTGTTCAAGGCCAATGTCGCGGTGCTCGATGTGCGCCCCGGTTTCGTCGCGACGAAAATGACCGCCCATCTGCCGCAGGGCGGCCCGCTGTGGGCGACGCCGGAGAAGGTGGCGGGCGATATGGAGGCCGCCATCGCCAAGCGCGGCGCGGTGCTCTACACGCCCTGGTTCTGGTTCGGCATCATGGCCATCGTGCGCAATGTGCCGCGCCCGCTGTTCCACCGCAGCAAGCTCTGACGGCGCGGGCGCTTTTCGGCTTCGCCAACCTGTTATGCCGCACGCCGCCCAGGCGAATACCGCAAAGAGACGGATTGCGACTTTCCAGCGCACCCCTCACACTCCCCCCATAAGACAAGAAAACCTGGGTGGAAACGTAGAGGTGGATTCATGTTGGCATTGGTGGTGATCATCGCCTGCGGCCTGCTGGCCGTCGGCTACGGGGTCTGGGCCGGGCGCGCGGTCATGTCCGCCGATCCGGGAAACGCGCGGATGCAGGAAATTGCCGCCGCCATCGCGGAGGGCGCGCAGGCCTATCTCAAGCGCCAGTACACGACCATCGGGATTGTCGGCGTCGTCATTTTCATTGCGGTTGGATTTTTGCTGGGCTGGCTGGTGGCGGTCGGCTTTGCCGTGGGCGCGATCCTTTCGGCGCTCGCGGGCTTCATCGGCATGAACGTCTCGGTCCGCGCCAATGTGCGCACCGCCCAGGCGGCAACCAAGTCGCTCGCGGGCGGGCTCGACCTCGCGTTCAAGGCGGGCGCGGTGACGGGCCTGCTGGTGGCGGGGCTCGCTCTGCTGGGGGTGACAGTTTATTTCGCCGTGCTCACCAAGGGCCTCGGCATGGCGCCGGGCAGCCGCACGGTGGTCGATGCGCTGGTGGCGCTCGGCTTCGGCGCCTCGCTGATCTCCATCTTCGCGCGTCTCGGCGGCGGCATCTTCACCAAGGGTGCGGACGTGGGCGGCGATCTCGTGGGCAAGGTGGAAGCCGGCATCCCGGAGGATGATCCGCGCAACCCCGCCACCATCGCGGACAATGTGGGCGACAATGTCGGCGACTGCGCCGGCATGGCCGCCGATCTGTTCGAGACCTATGTGGTCACCGTGGTGGCGACCATGGTGCTGGCGGCGATCTTCTTCGCCAATACGCCGGCCCTGGAATCCATGCTGCTCTATCCGCTCGCCATCGGCGGTGTGTGCATCATCACCTCCATCGCGGGCACCTTCTTCGTGCGGCTCGGGCCCACGTCCTCGATCATGGGGGCGCTCTATAAGGGGTTCGGCGCGAGCGCCGGGCTCTCGGTGTTCGCCCTCGCCCTCGTCACCTGGCTGCTGGCCGGGTTCGGGCCCATCGCGGGCAGCGCCATCACCGGCACCAGCCTGTTCCTGGCGGGCGTGACCGGGCTCGCGGTGACGGGCGCGATCGTCGTCATCACCGAATATTACACCGGCACCGGCTATCGCCCGGTGGTGTCGATCGCCCAGGCCTCGGTGACCGGGCACGGCACCAACATCATCCAGGGGCTCGCCATCTCGCTGGAATCCACCGCGCTGCCGACTTTGGTGATCATCGCCGGCATCCTGGTGGCCCATGGCCTCGCCGGCCTGTTCGGCATCGCGATTGCCGCAACCACCATGCTGGCGCTCGCGGGCATGGTGGTGGCGCTCGATGCCTTCGGCCCGGTGACGGACAATGCCGGCGGCATCGCGGAAATGGCCGGCCTTCCCCCGGAGGTGCGCCATTCCACCGACGCGCTGGACGCGGTGGGCAACACCACCAAGGCGGTGACCAAGGGCTATGCCATCGGCTCCGCCGGCCTCGGCGCGCTGGTGCTGTTCGCGGCCTATAGCCAGGATTTGAAGTTCTTCACCAGCACGGCCGCTCCCGGCACCTATTTCGCCGGGGTCACGCCGAACTTCTCGCTGGAAAATCCCTATGTGGTGGTGGGCCTGCTGTTCGGCGGCCTGCTGCCGTTCCTGTTCGCGGCCATGGGCATGACGGCGGTGGGCCGGGCGGCCGGCGCCATCGTGGAAGAGGTGCGGCGCCAGTTCCGCGAGCATCCCGGCATCATGACCTATGCCGAGAAGCCCGATTATTCCCGCGCCGTGGATTTGCTCACCAAAGCGGCCATCAAGGAAATGGTCATTCCCTCCCTGCTGCCGGTGCTCTCGCCCATCGTCTGCTATTTCCTCATCTATCTGGTGGCGGGCGGCGGGGTGGCGGGCAAGTCCGCCGCCTTCTCGGCGGTGGGCGCCATGCTGCTGGGCGTAATCGTCACCGGCCTGTTCGTCGCCATCTCCATGACCTCGGGCGGCGGCGCCTGGGACAATGCGAAGAAGTCGTTCGAGGACGGCTTCGTCGATAAGGACGGCGTGCGCCACTATAAGGGCTCGGAGGCGCACAAAGCCTCCGTCACCGGCGACACGGTGGGTGATCCCTACAAGGACACGGCGGGACCGGCCGTGAACCCCATGATCAAGATCACCAACATCGTCGCTTTGCTGCTGCTGGCGGTGCTGGCGCATTAGGCGGCGCACGCTCACCCCTCACCCTAACCCTCTCCCCAGCGGGGAGAGGGGATTCGGCCCGGGTGGAGGAAGCGGTCTGTTTCTTACCCCCTGTTCCCCACCTCTCCCCGTGGGGGAGAGGTCGACCGCGCAGCGGGCGGGTGAGGGGCGCAAATTTGCGCTGTTCGCATCTGCGAAGGGCTGGCGGGACGCCGGCTTCCTGCTAGCCTCGCCGCATCAGCAAACGGGGACCGGGCGGCATGCTGGAGCGGGTGTTTCATCTCCAGGAGAACGGCACGCGGCCGGCGACCGAGATCCTCGCCGGCCTCACCACCTTCCTGACCATGAGCTACATCATCGTGGTCAATCCGCAGATCCTGGCCGCCGCCGGGATCGACCATGGCGCCGCCTTCACCGCCACCTGCCTTGCCGCCGCGCTCGGCACGCTGGCCATGGCGCTGCTGGCCAATTATCCCATCGCGCTCGCCCCCGGCATGGGGCTGAACGCCTATTTCGCCTTCACCGTCGTCCTGGGCATGCAGATTCCCTGGCAGGTGGCGCTCGGCGCCGTGTTCCTGTCGGGCCTGCTGTTCCTCGCCATCAGCGTGCTGCACATCCGCGAATGGCTGATCAATTCCATTCCCCTGTCGCTGAAGCTCGGCATCGCGGCCGGCATCGGGCTGTTCCTCGGCCTGCTGGGGTTCCAGGGCATGGGGCTGGTGGTGGCGAAGCCCGCGACCATGATCGGCCTCGGCGATCTGGAGAAGACCACGACCCTGCTTTCGGCGCTGGGCTTCCTGCTGATGGCGGGGCTCTCGGCCCGCAAGGTGCCGGGCGCGATCCTCATCGGCATCGCCGTCACCACGCTGCTCGGGGTGCCGCTGGGCCTGACGAAATTCGACGGCTTCGTCGCCCTGCCGCCCTCGCTCGCGCCCACTTTCCTGCAAATGGACATCGCCGGCGCCGTCAAGCTCGGCGCGGTCAGCGTGGTGTTCACCTTCTTCCTGGTGGATGTGCTCGACAACATGGGCACGCTGATCGCCACCACCTTCCGCGCTGGCCTGATGCGGGAGGACGGCACGGTGCCCCGCCTGCGCGAGGTGCTGCTGGCGGACAGCGGCGGGGCGATGCTCGGCGCCGTGCTCGGCACCAGCACCACGACCTCCTATATCGAGAGCGCGGCCGGCATCCAGGCGGGCGGGCGCACGGGCCTTGCCTCGGTGGCGACAGCGCTCCTGTTTCTCGCCTGCCTGGTGTTCGCGCCCCTGGCCATGGCGGTGCCGGCCTTTGCCACCGCGCCGGCCATGGTGTTCGTGGCGTGCCTCATGGTCTCCGCGCTGCGCGCGGTGGATTTCGACGATCCGTGCGAATCGCTGCCGGCGGCAGCCACCGCGCTCGGCACCGTGTTCAGCTTCTCCATCGCCTCAGGCATCGGCATCGGCTTCATTACCTATGTGGCTGTGAATGTCGTCGCCGGCCGCGCCCGCAGCGTCAGCGGAGCGGTATGGATCATCGCCTTTGCCTCGGTCGTGAGCTTCGCATTGGAATGAGATCCGCGTGCCATGCAGGGCGCGGGGAGGTGCTGCGAAATCAGGCACTCTTTCATTGCCCGGCGCGATCGTGTAGGAACGCGCCCGACTGACATTTTCCGGACCTGTGCGCGGTTGCCGGCCTTTTGGCGGACGCCGGCGCGAAGACGTGGATTCCATGCAGACTGTTTTGATCGTCATTCATCTGATGGTGGTGCTCGCGCTGATCGGCGTGGTGCTGATCCAGCGTTCCGAGGGCGGTGGCCTGGGCATCGGCGGCGGGGGCGGCGGCTCCGGCGGCGGCTTCTTCACCGCGCGCGGAAGCGCCAATCTGTTGACGCGTGTCACCGCGATCCTCGCCGGCATCTTCTTCGTCACCTCCATTTCGCTGACCATTCTGGCCGGCTGGGGCCGCACCCCGCCGGCGCTGCTGACCCCGGCTGCTCCGAGCGGCCCGTCGGTTCCCCAGAGCGGCGGCACGATTCTCGATCAGCTCCGCCAGCAGGCGCCGGCTGGCCAGGCCGCTCCCGCGCCCGCGCCTGCCCCGGAAGCCGCACCGGCGCCGAGCGGCCCGCAGGTTCCGAAGTCTCAGTGATCGTGTATCGCGGCGTTCGCGCCGCGATATGAGGTTCTCCACAGGCGAGGCGATGCCGGAACGGCATTGCTCTCGCCGAATCGCGTTTGCGCGGATTAGAGTTTAAGCCCATGGCGCGCTATATCTTCATCACCGGCGGCGTCGTGTCCTCGCTGGGCAAGGGCCTCGCTTCCGCAGCCTTGGGCGCGCTTCTTCAGGCGCGCGGCTATACGGTCCGGCTGCGCAAGCTGGATCCCTATCTGAACGTCGATCCGGGCACCATGAGCCCGTATCAGCATGGCGAAGTGTTCGTGACCGACGACGGGGCCGAGACCGATCTCGACCTCGGCCATTACGAGCGCTTCACCGGCCGCCCCGCCACCAAGCGGGACAATGTCACCACCGGCCGCATCTATCAGGACATCATCACGAAGGAGCGGCGCGGCGACTATCTCGGCGCCACGGTCCAGGTGATCCCGCATGTCACCAATGCCATCAAGGACTTCGTCCTGGAGGGCAACGAAACCTATGATTTCGTGCTCATCGAGGTGGGCGGAACCGTGGGCGACATCGAGGGCCTGCCGTTCTTCGAGGCGACCCGCCAGCTCAAGAACGAGCTGCCGCGCGGCCATGCCATCTTCATCCATCTCACCCTGATGCCCTTCATCCCCTCCGCCGGGGAGTTGAAGACTAAGCCGACCCAGCATTCGGTGAAGGAGCTGCGCTCCATCGGCATCCAGCCCGACATCCTGCTGTGCCGCACCGACCGGGCGATTCCGCGCGAGGAGCGGCGCAAGCTCTCGCTGTTCTGCAACGTGCGGGAAAGCGCGGTGATCGAGGCGCGGGACGTGGACAATATCTATGCCGTGCCCGCCGCCTATCATGCGGAAGGCCTCGATACCGAGGTGCTGGCCGCGTTCGGCATCGACCCCGCGCCGGCGCCGAACCTCAAGCGCTGGTCCACCATCGAGAACCGCGTGCGCAATCCGGAAGGCGAAGTGACCATCGCCGTGGTCGGCAAATATACTGGCCTGAAGGATGCCTATAAGTCGCTCATCGAGGCTTTGGCCCACGGCGGCATCGCCAATAAGGTGAAGGTCAATCTCGACTGGATCGAGAGCGAGACCTTCGAGCACGAAGACCCCGTGCCGTTCCTGGAGCATGTGCACGGCATCCTGGTGCCGGGCGGCTTCGGCCAGCGCGGGGCGGAAGGCAAGATCCGCGCGGCCCAGTTCGCGCGCGAACGCAAGGTGCCCTATTTCGGCATCTGCTTCGGCATGCAGATGGCGGTGATCGAGGCGGCCCGCAATCTCGCCGGGGTGCAGAATGCCAATTCCACTGAATTCGGCGAGACCAGCGAGCCGGTGGTGGGCCTGCTCACCGAATGGCTCAAGGGCAACGAGCTGGAGCGCCGCTCGGCGGCGGGCGACCTCGGCGGCACCATGCGGCTCGGCGCCTATCACGCGGTGCTCAATCCTGGCAGCCGCGTCGGCGAGATTTACGGCGAGAGCGACATTTATGAGCGCCATCGTCATCGTTACGAAGTGAACACCGCCTATAAGGACCGGCTGGAACAGCACGGCCTCCGCTTCTCCGGCATGTCGCCCGACGGGTTGCTGCCGGAAATCGTGGAATATGCCGACCATCCCTGGTTCATCGGGGTGCAATTCCACCCCGAGCTGAAGTCGCGGCCGTTCGAGCCGCATCCCTTGTTCGCGTCCTTCGTCGGCGCGGCGATGGAGCAAAGCCGGCTGGTCTAGCGCGGCATCCCACGGGTAAAAGGAGTTCCCCATGCGCAGAGGTCTCGATCACGTCGTCCATGTGGTGCGCGATCTCGATGCGGCAGGGGAGATCTATGATCTGCTCGGCTTCACCGTCAGCCCGCGCAACCGTCACCCCTGGGGCACCCAGAACCGCATCGTGCAGATGCCGGGCTTCTTCATCGAGCTGCTGGAAATCTCCGAGCCGGAGAAGATCCCGGCCGGCACCGCGGACCATTTTTCCTTCGGCGCCTTCAATCGCGATTTCCTCGCCCGCAATGGAGAAGGCCTCTCCATGCTGGTGCTGGAGGGCACCGACCCGGCCGGAGAGAAGGCGACCTTCGACGCCGCCGGCTTCGGCGGGTTCGATCTGTTCGAGTTTTCGCGCATGGCGCGCCGCCCCGATGGCAATGATGTGGAAGTCGGCTTCTCGCTGGCGTTCGCGGTCGATCCCCTGGCGCCCGACGTGGGCTTTTTCACCTGCACCCAGCACCGGCCGGAGAATTTCTGGTCGCCCGATCTCCAGCGGCACGCCAATGGCATCACCGGCGTGTCGGGGGTGGTGCTGGTGTCGGAAAGCCTGGTGGATCACGTCACCTTCCTCGATACGCTCACCGGCGTGACGCCGCGCCGCGCCAGCGATGACTGGTATGTGGCGCAGACGCCGCGCGGCGAGATCGACCTGATGACCCGGGCCAATTTCACCCAGCGCTACGGCGTGCCCGCCCCCGCCGGCGAAGGCATGCGGCTCGCCGCCATCCGCTTCGACTCGCCCGGCGCCGCCAGCCTGCGCCGCTCGCTTGAGGCGCGCGGCATGGTGGAAGAAGCCATCGAGGGGATCGTGGTGGTGAAGCCGTCCAGCGCGCTCGGCGCGGCCATTGTGGTGGAGCGTCCCGCCGGAGCTGCTTGAACTGGCGAAACTTGGCGCTAGAGTATTCTTATTGAGAAAATAATATTCTCAATAGGCGTGCCGTGCAGGCGCGCTGGCGCATTTTCGAGCGAAGCCGAACCGGCTCGCGTGAAGAAAGTGCACCAAAACAAGGTGTTAGTGCATTTCACCGTTTCAGAGAAACGATGAAATGCACCGGGGCGGGACGACCTTGCCCTTTTCGGTGGTTCGGCGGGGACGACCCCGCCTGTACCGGAGCGTCTCATGTCCTGGGTTTACCTGGCTCTGGCCGGGATTGCGGAAATCGGCTGGGCCTTTGGGCTGAAGCATGCGGAAGGCTTCACCCGCCTGTGGCCGACCCTGTTCACAGCCGTCACCTTCACTGCCAGCATCGGCCTGCTCGGCCTTTCCCTGCGCGATCTCCCCTTGGGCACGGCCTATGCGGTGTGGACCGGCATCGGCCTTGTCGGCTCCGTGCTGGTCGGCATCTTCGTTCTGAACGAGCCCGCCGGCGCCCTGCGCCTCGGCTGCATCGGCCTGATCGCCGCCGGCATCGTGGGGCTGAAGCTGCTCACGCCGGCCTAGGACCAATCGACATTCAGCGGCGAGGTGCAGCGTCGCGGCGCCTGACGTCGGGTGCGCGCGATTGTCTTTCTTTCACCGGTCGTCATGGCCGGGCTTGCCCCGGCCATCCACGTGGGGCCGCCCGCGCAGGCCTTGAAAAGTCGATGCCAGCGGGGCCGCGTGGATGCACGGGACAAGCCCGTGCATGACGCAGCTCTGCTGCAAGGGCGTCAGGCCCTAAATGTCGATCGATCCTAGGGGCCGAGCGACATTCATGGTCCATCACGCCGCTGAATGTCGATCCGTCCCAGAGGCCCGGGCTGGAGCCGCCGTCATGCGCCGGCTTGTCCCGTGCATCCACGCAGAACCGCTGGCGCTGGCGTTCACGCATGGCGCGGGTGTCGAAGCGGGATGGCTGGGTCAGGCCCGGCCATGACGCCAGGCCGGGACACGCCATCGAGGCGGCGCGGGCAACGTTTGCGGAAAAGTTCGTTCTCTTGCCGAAATTCATCGCCCGAAGTTCGGCCGAAAGCACGGTTTGGTCGGCCCGACGGGTGCGGAGATGACCCTTCAAACCGCTGTTCGTCTACGCTAAGCCATTGTTTCACGTGAAACATTTTGCGGGAGCGGCGGCCATCCCCACTTCCGGCGGCCCCCTCAATTGGGGTCGATCAGCCGTTCCGCATTGCGGTCATACCGCCACATGGCGCCGGGTTGGAGGCGCGTTCCCCCCAGCCAGCGGTCGATGGCATTTTCGCAGGCATGGTCGAAACTGCCTTTCAGTGCCGCATGCCCGGCCTCGGTCAAGGCGATCTCGGCGGTTGCGAAGGTGCGATAGGTGATTTCCTCCGGGCCCGCGGGCGTACTCGCCTGGAACGGCTTGCATTCGCTGGAGGCGAACGGCAGGCCCTCGATCAGGGGTTCGTGAGCGAACGCAAGTCCGTCCAATCGCAGGAAAAACGGCAGGTCGGCCAGGAATTGCGCCTCGTCCATCTTGTGCACGGCGCCATAGACATGGGCGACTCTCTGGGGTCCGTCCAACAGCTGGCGCAGGATGCGTTCCTCGGTCAGCGAAAGGCCGGTGCGCGGGGCGGGCAGTTCGGCCAGCGCCCGGCGCAGGGCCGGCACCAGGAAGGGCAGGGCCGCGCTCTGCTGCTTGACGAACCGGGCGAGCGCCCGCGGCGTCGGCGCCGTGAACGCCTCCCAGGCGTCGCTTGCGGTCTCCAGCTGCACGGCGCTGACCGCACTGGCGCGCTGCGCCAGCTCATTCACCTGCGCTTCGTCCATCACCCCGAGATAATGGTCCGCCTGCACCAGCCGCAGGCCCAGACGCTCCGGCTCGCGGGCGAAATAATTGAGCAATTGTATCAGCTGGAGCTGGTCGTAGAGGTCGTGCTCGAACCACAAATCCACGCAATTGAAGGCGATGTGGATCTCCAATTGCCCATCCCGCTCGGCGAAGTCCGCCCGGACGGAATCGAACTCCAGCCCCAGCGACTGGGCGAGAAACGCCGCGCGGGCATCGGCCACGATGGCCAGGGACGGATCTGCGGGCACCGGGCCGTCGTGGAGCATGTCCCGCCAGGGCAGGAAGTGGCCGGCAATCCCGCCGGCCTTGAGGCGCTCCACCGCCGCATCCCCATTGGTGATCACCAGATTGGGCATGGCTATCCCCTTCCGCGATAGGGCGCGACCCCGGTATCCGGCAGCCAGGCGCCCGTCGGCAGGCTGCCAGTCTGCCAGAAAACATCAATGGGTATGCCTCCCCTCGGATACCAATAGCCGGCGATTCGCAAAAACCGCGGCGCGAGCAGCGCCACCAGGCGCTTGCCGATGGCGATGGTACAATCCTCGTGGAAGGCGCCATGGTTGCGGAAGCTGGCGAGATAGAGCTTCAACGACTTGGATTCCACCAGGAACTGGTCCGGCACATAGTCGATGACCAGATGGGCGAAGTCCGGCTGTCCGGTCACCGGGCAGAGCGAAGTGAATTCGGGACAAGTGAAGCGGGCCACATAATCCACATCCGGGTGCGGGTTGGGCACGCGATCCAGCACCGCCGTTTCCGGGGAGGCGGGCAGGGCGGTCTCGCGACCGAGCTGGAGGTCGGCGGAAGTCATGACAAGTCCTTGTTCGGCAAAAGAGGCGGTCCATCGGATTCTGGAACAGGACATTAGCCGAAAACGGGCAAGGTGCCGCTCCCATCGCCCCTTCGCAGCCGCGCACGTTCGCGCTAGAAGCGGCCGCGACATCGGGCGCGCCTGGACATCTCGGCTCCAGGACCAAAGGGAGGGATATTCCAATGACCGCCATCGTCGATATCATCGGCCGCGAAATCCTCGACAGCCGCGGCAATCCCACGGTGGAAGTGGACGTGGTGCTGGAAGACGGCTCCCTCGGCCGCGCGGCCGTGCCCTCCGGCGCCTCCACCGGCGCGCATGAGGCCGTGGAACTGCGCGACGGCGACAAGTCCCGCTACGGCGGCAAGGGCGTTCTCAAGGCCGTGGACGCGGTGAACGGCGAGATCTTCGATGCCGTCGGCGGCTTCGATGCCGAGGACCAGGCCAAGCTCGACGCCACCCTGATCGCCCTCGACGGTACGCCCAACAAGGCCCGCCTTGGCGCCAACGCCATTCTCGGCGTGTCGCTGGCGGTGGCCAAGGCGGCCGCGATCTCCAACAATCTGCCGCTCTATCGCTATGTGGGCGGCGTGAACGCCCGCACCTTGCCGGTGCCGATGATGAACATCGTCAATGGCGGCGCCCATGCCGACAATCCCATCGACTTCCAGGAATTCATGATCCTGCCGGCGGGCGCCCCCACTTTCGCGGACGCGCTGCGGATCGGCTCGGAAATCTTCCAGACCCTCAAGAAGGGCCTCAAGGACGCCGGCCACAACACCAATGTGGGCGACGAAGGCGGCTTCGCGCCGAACCTGCTGAGCGCGGACGATGCGCTCTCCTTCATCATGAAGGCGATTGAGAAAGCCGGCTATCGCCCCGGCGAGGACGTGTTCCTCGGCCTGGATTGCGCGGCGACCGAGTTCTTCAAGGACGGCGCCTATCATTATGAAGGCGAGAAGCTGGTCCGCGATATCGACGCCCAGGTGAAGTATCTGGCCGATCTCGTGTCGCGCTATCCCATCGTCACCATCGAGGACGGCATGTCCGAGGATGACTGGGCGGGGTGGAAGCTGCTCACCGACACCATCGGCTCCAAGTGCCAGCTGGTGGGCGACGATCTGTTCGTCACCAACGTGACGCGCCTGTCGCGCGGCATCAAGGAAGCCACCGGCAACGCCATTCTTGTGAAGGTGAACCAGATCGGCTCCCTCACCGAGACGCTGGAAACCGTGGAAATGGCCCACAAGGCGGGTTATCGCGCCGTGATGTCCCACCGTTCGGGCGAGACCGAAGATTCCACCATCGCCGACCTGGCGGTGGCGACGAACTGCGGACAGATCAAGACCGGCTCGCTCTCTCGTTCGGATCGCACCGCCAAGTACAACCAACTGCTGCGCATCGAGCAGGAATTGGGCGATGCCGCGAAATATGCCGGCAAGGCCGCGCTGAAGGCGCTCGCCTGAGTTTTCGACCGGGGCTTTTGGGATAGCGGAAGGCGGGGCGGCAGCGCCCCGCCTTTTTTGCGTTTTCGAAAGGCCGGCGCCCGCCTAACTCTCCCGAATTCCTCCTTACGGACTCTCTCCATTCCCCCTCCCTAACCCTCCCCCGCAAGCGGGAGAGGGGGATCGCGGCGGAACGGAAGGGATATGTTCTGTGCGAAGCGCCGGAGGCTCCCTCTCTCGCTTGCGGGGAACGGGGGAGGGGCACGAGCTAACGGTTGCCGACGGCACCTTTAAATCCGTCCCCCGACTCTTAACCCCCCGGCAACCGGGATGGGGCAAGATGGGGCCATGCAAACACGCTCGCGCCTGCGCTCCTTCCTGTTCGCACTGCTGCTCTACAGCCTCTCCGGGGGTGTCATCGGCTATTTTGCGTACCATGCCTATAACGGCCAGCACGGGCTGATGGCGAAGCGCAATTTCCAGGTGGAGATGGCGCAGCTGGAAGGCGAGCTAGCGGCCCTGAAGGCCCAGCGCCGTGCAATCGAGAACAAGGTCTCCTTGCTCCAGGCCAGCCGGTTGGATCCCGACCTGCTGGATGAGGAGGGGCGCCGGCAGCTCGATTTCGTGAATGCGAAGGACCTTGTGCTGCTAAAACCTCACTGATGAACTTGTTATAAGTTCATGATGTCAATTAACTGAAATTCGGTTCAACTCAACAGAGTCAAGCGTTTGCAACGTGTTGCGGTGCAGCACGACGCAAATGTCGCTTTGAGTCATCTCGGAGGTGCGCTAGAGACTCCTCGGTTCCAGCGTGTCCCGAGGATGAGATGGCCGTAAAAAAGGCAGCCGCCCGCACCGAAGCCGCGCCCGGCGCGATACCGGATTTCACCAAGGAGCAGGACCTTCACGCATATCGCGAGATGCTCCTGATCCGCCGCTTCGAGGAAAAGGCCGGCCAGATGTATGGCATGGGTCTGATCGGCGGCTTCTGCCACCTCTATATCGGCCAGGAGGCCGTGGTGGTCGGCATGCAGATGGCCATGAAGAAGGGTGATCAGGTGATCACCGGCTATCGCGACCACGGCCACATGTTGTCCACCGGCATGGAAGCCAAGGGCGTCATGGCCGAGCTCACCGGCCGCCGCGGCGGCTATTCCAAGGGCAAGGGCGGCTCGATGCACATGTTCAGCATCGAGAAGCAGTTCTTCGGCGGCCACGGCATCGTCGGCGCCCAGGTCTCGCTCGGCACCGGCCTCGCGTTCGCCAACCATTACCGCGACAACGGTTCGGTCTCGGTGGTCTATTTCGGCGACGGCGCGGCCAACCAGGGCCAGGTCTATGAGAGCTTCAACATGGCCGAGCTGTGGAAGCTGCCGGCCGTGTACGTGATCGAGAACAACAAGTACGCCATGGGCACCGCGGTCAATCGCGCCTCCGCCCAGACCGACTTCTCCAAGCGCGGCACCTCGTTCAACATTCCCGGCGAGCAGGTGGACGGCATGGATGTGCGCGCCGTGAAGGCGGCCGCCGAACGCGCGCTCGGCTTTGCCCGCGACGGGAAGGGCCCCTACATCCTGGAAATGCAGACCTACCGCTATCGCGGCCACTCCATGTCGGATCCGGCAAAATACCGGTCGAAGGAGGAAGTGCAGAAGATGCGGACCGAGCACGATCCCATCGAGCAGGTGCGGGCCCGCCTTTTGGAACAGGGCCTTGCGAGCGAGGACGAACTGAAGGCGATCGACGGCGAGATCCGCGAGATCGTCAACGCGGCCGCCGATTTCGCGACCCACGATCCCGAACCCGATCCCTCCGAACTGTACACGGACATTCTGCGCTGAGGCGGCGGCCATGGCGATCCCGGCCCTCATTCTCCTTCTGGCCTCGCTCGCGGGTGCAGCCGCGAGCTGGGGCGTTGCGATCCGCGAAGGGATGAGGGCCGAGGCCGCCTCCGGCTCGTTGAGCGCAGGCCGCCAGGCGCTGCTGGTGCTCTGGCCCTTTTCCGCCCGTCTGCGCGAAGGCGCGGCGGGCGATCATGCCCAGCGGGTCGGCAAGGCCCTCATCCTGTTCATCGCCTCCCTCATGGTCGCGGCAGCCGCGGCCTCCGCCTACACCAATCTCACGAGACAGCGTCCCGCCCCACCCGCCCCGGCGAGCGTGAGCGAGCCCGCGTCGAGCAAGAGCTGAGCAGAAGCCATGCCCATCGATATCCTCATGCCGGCCCTTTCCCCCACCATGGAGAAGGGCAATCTCACCAAATGGCTCAAGAAAGAGGGCGATAGCGTCAAGTCCGGCGACGTGATCGCCGAGATCGAGACCGACAAGGCCACCATGGAAGTGGAAGCGGTGGACGAGGGCATTCTCGGCAAGATCCTGGTGCCCGAGGGCACGCAGGACGTAGCCGTGAATACGCCGATCGCCTCGATCCTGGGGGAAGGCGAGGACGCAAGTGCCGCCCCCGCGCCGACCCAGAAGGCGGCTGAGAGCGCGCCGCCGGCTGCCGCTCCGCAGCCGTCTCCCACGGCCGCCGCCGCGCCCGCCCCGCAGGCGGCCGTGCCATCCGCCGTCGCCAATCCGCCCCAGGTGAAGAGCCAGCCGGATCCGGAAGTACCGCCCGGCACTGAAATGGTCACCATGACCGTACGCGAGGCCCTGCGCGACGCCATGGCCGAGGAAATGCGTCGGGACGCCGACGTGTTCGTGATGGGTGAAGAGGTCGCCGAATATCAGGGCGCCTATAAGATCACCCAGGGCCTGCTTCAGGAATTCGGCGCCAAGCGCGTGGTGGACACCCCCATCACCGAGCACGGCTTCGCCGGCATGGGCGTGGGCGCCGCCATGGCGGGCCTCAAGCCCATCGTCGAATTCATGACCTTCAACTTCGCCATGCAGGCGATCGACCAGATCATCAATTCCGCTGCCAAGACGCTCTATATGTCCGGCGGACAGGTGCATTGCTCGATCGTATTCCGCGGCCCGAACGGCGCCGCCGCGCGCGTCGCCGCCCAGCACAGCCAGGATTACACTTCCTGGTACAGCCACATCCCGGGCCTCAAGGTGATCGCGCCCTATAGCGCCGCCGACGCCAAGGGCCTGCTGAAGGCGGCGATCCGCGATCCCAATCCCATCATCTTCCTGGAAAACGAAATCCTCTACGGCCACTCCTTCGAGGTGCCGAAGCTGGACGATTACGTGCTTCCCATCGGCAAGGCGCGCATCGCCCGCGCCGGCAAGGACGTGACCCTGGTGGCCTGGTCCATCGGCATGACCTATGCGCTGAAGGCGGCCGAGGAATTGGCCAAGCAGGGCATCGAGGCGGAAGTCATCGACCTGCGCACCATTCGCCCCATGGATACCGCGACCATCATCGAGTCGGTGAAGAAGACCGGCCGCTGCGTGACCATCGAGGAGGGCTGGGCCCAGTCCGGCGTCGGCGCCGAGATTTCCGCCCGCCTGATGGCCGATGCGTTTGATTATCTCGACGCCCCGGTCCTGCGCGTGACCGGCAAGGATGTGCCCATGCCTTATGCCGCCAATCTCGAAAAGCTCGCTCTGCCGACGGTCGCCGACGTGATCGAGGCCGTGCGCGCCGTGACCTATCGCTGAGGGGGACGACCAGATGCCCATCGAAATCCTGATGCCGGCCCTGTCTCCCACGATGGAGAAGGGCAACCTCGCCAAATGGCTCAAGAAGGAAGGCGACAGCGTCAAGTCCGGCGATGTGATCGCCGAGATCGAGACCGACAAGGCGACCATGGAAGTGGAAGCCGTCGATGAAGGCGTGATGGCGAAGATCCTGGTGCCCGAGGGCACGCAGGACGTGCCTGTGAACCAGCTCATCGCGGTTCTGGCCGGCGAGGGCGAGGACGCCAAAGCCGTGGCCTCGGGCGCCGGCGGCGCCAAGGCACCTGCGGCTGCTCCGGCCCCGGCGGCTGCTCCGGCTCCGGCCGCCGCTGCTTCGGCGCCCGCCGCGCCCGCCGCTGCCCCGGCACCTGCGCCCGTATCCGCACCCGCGCCGGTTGCCGCCGCCCCGGCTGCGAACGGCCAGGGTGGACGCGTGTTCGCGTCTCCGCTCGCCCGTCGCCTCGCCAAGGAGAAGGGCATCGACCTTGCCGCGCTCCCCGGCTCCGGCCCCCATGGCCGTGTCGTCGCCCGCGATGTGGAAGGCGCCCAGCCCGGCGCGAAGCCGGCTGCTGCGCCCGTGGCTGCCGCCGCGCCCGCGCCTGCCGCAGCGGCGCCCGCTCCGGCGAAGGCTGCCGTTAGCGGCCCGACCGCCGACCAGGTCAAGGCCATGTTCGAGGCGGGGTCCTTCGAGGAAGTCCAGCTCGACGGCATGCGCAAGACCATCGCCAAGCGGCTGGTGGAGAGCGAGCAGCTCACCCCCACCTTCTATCTCAGCGTGGATTGCGACCTCGACGATTTGATGAAGCTGCGCGAGACCGTCAATGCCATGGCGTCCAAGGACAAGGACGGCAAGCCGGTCTATCGCGTGTCGGTCAACGACTTCATCATCAAGGCCATGGCGCTGGCGCTCCAGAAGGTGCCGGCCGCCAATGCGGTGTGGGCCGAGGACCGGATCCTGCGCATGAAGAATTCCGACGTGGGCGTGGCGGTGGCCATCGACGGCGGCCTTTATGCCCCGGTGATCAAGAAGGCCGAGACGAAGACGCTCTCCGCCATCTCCAACGAGATGCGCGATCTTGCCTCGCGGGCCCGCAACAAGAAGCTGAAGCCGGAGGAATATTCCGGCGGCTCCACCTCCATCTCCAACCTCGGCATGATGGGCGTGCGCGATTTCGTGGCGATCATCAATGCCCCGCAATCCTCCATCATCGCCATCGGCACGTCCGAGCAGCGCCCCGTGGTGCGCGGCGGCGAGATCAAGATCGTCACCCAGATGACCGCCACCCTCACCTGCGATCACCGGGTGATGGACGGGGCTTTGGGCGCGGAGCTTCTGGGCGCGTTCAAGGAGTTCGTCGAGAAGCCCATGACCATGCTGGTGTGAGGTAGGCTCGATGGAAGACGCTGTATTTAAGAAATTCATCGCTGACAATTGGCCGATATATACTCATATATTTGGGGGAAACGAGTCCTCGCCCTGGTTAAGGGCGAGGCCAAAACTGGTTGGAGATGTTGGAACCTTACCCTACCTATACATTGCTGGGCAGGGGAAGTATTCTATGATTCCGGATGGTTTCTATCTTAAATTTCATAACCAAGGTGAGTATTGTGATTCAATAATTATTGAATGTTGTCAAACGGTTCAGAATTTTCAACAGAAACGTGGTAAATATGCTCCGTCCATGATTGCGACTTTAGCCCACATTCCTGCGCAGTGGATGAAGCAATCTGCTGGGTCAGGTGTGAGTCGATTTAATTTAATGGGTCTTGATGTGTCTCAAATTGAGGATTTTCCTTGTCCAGTTCGAGCGTCGAATATTTTATATGTATTGCCAGATGGTTTGTATGATGAACTGCGAGAAAGTTGCGTGCCTCATCATTTCGAATATTTTATGTCTGATGCAAATTTCAGAAGCCCTTCAAGGAATGACGTTAAAGAATTTTTGCGCAGGTTGGATCTTTGGTCCCGTTTTTTTGCATGAATACGCTGCGTATTGTGAAGTGGCGGAGTTATGGCAAATCAAAGGTCGCAAGGCGGCTTCGGTGTAGCAGGGCACATGCGGCGCGCATGCCGCCGCGTCCAAGGTAGAACGAGGCACTCATGTCCCATACGCCCCATCAGCTCGCCGCCGATTTTCCGGACCTTGCCGGCAAGCTCCACGAATTGCGCGAGAGCGACCCGCACTTTGCCCATCTGGTGGCCGAGTACGACAAGGTGAACGATGTGGTCCACAAGGCCGAGACCAATCTTGAGCCCATGGACGATCTCGCGCTGGACACCGTGCGCAAGGAGCGCGTGCGGCTGAAGGATGAAATCTACGCCTATCTGACCCGCTGACGGCTGGGGTTCGGCGCGGTTGCGCCGGGCCCGGCCCCGCCGGCCCTGCCGCCCGCCGAGGCTTTTTGCCGGCGCGCGCGGGGCGGGCACGGCCCCATTCCCACCCGGTCCCTTCTGCCGATGCGGTGCGTCCGGCGGCCCAGGAGGGGAAGGAGAGATCCATGGCTGAGACCAATTTCGACATCATCGTCATCGGCGGCGGCCCGGGCGGCTATGTGGCCGCCATCCGCGCGGCCCAGCTCGGCTTCAAGACCGCCGTGGTGGAAAAGAGCCATCTCGGCGGCATCTGCCTGAACTGGGGGTGCATCCCCACCAAGGCGCTGCTGCGCTCGGCCGAAGTGTTCCATTATATGGAGCACGCCAAGGATTACGGCCTCTCCGCCGAGAAGGTGGGCTTCGATATCGGCGCCGTGGTGAAGCGCTCGCGCGGCGTCGCGGGCCAGCTCTCCACCGGCGTCGGCTTCCTGCTGAAGAAGAACAAGGTGGACGTGATTTGGGGCAAGGCGACCCTGTCCGCACCCGGCAAGCTGAAGGTGGAAGCGGCCGAGAATGCGCCCAAGGGCGCGCTCGGCGGCGGCGATTACACCGCCAAGCACATCATCGTCGCCACCGGCGCTCGCCCGCGCGCTTTGCCGGGCCTGGAGCCCGACAAGAAGCTGATCTGGACCTATTTCGAGGCCATGGTGCCGGACATCATGCCCAAGTCGCTCCTGGTCATGGGTTCGGGCGCCATCGGCATCGAGTTTGCGTCCTTCTACAAGACCATGGGCGCCGACGTGACGGTGGTGGAAGTGCTGCCGCAGATCCTCCCCGTGGAGGATGAGGAGATCGCCGCCCACGTGCGCAAGCGCCTGGAAAAGCAGGGCATGAAAATCCTCACCGGTGCCAAGGTCAGCGGCGTCACCAAGCATGGCGAGAACCTCACCGTCCATGTGGAGGACGACAAGGGCGCCAAGCACGATTTTGCCGTGGACCGGATGATCTCCGCCGTCGGCGTGGTGGGCAATGTGGACAGCCTCGGGCTCGAAGCGGTGGGCGTGAAGATCGAGCGCGGCATCGTCGTGACCGACGGCTACGGCCGCACCAATGTGCCCGGCATCTATGCCATCGGCGATGTGGCTGGCGCGCCCATGCTGGCCCACAAGGCCGAGCATGAGGGCGTGATCTGCGTGGAGACCATCAAGGGGCTGCACACCCACCCCATCGACAAGAACAAGATCCCCGGCTGCACCTATTGCAACCCGCAGGTCGCCTCCATCGGCCTCACGGAAAAGAAGGCCAAGGAGCAGGGGCGCGAAATCCGCGTGGGCCGCTTCCCGTTCATCGGCAACGGCAAGGCGATCGCGCTCGGCGAGCCCGAGGGCCTGGTGAAGACCATCTTCGACAAGAAGACCGGCGAACTGCTGGGCGCCCATCTCGTGGGCGCGGAAGTCACCGAGCTGATCCAGGGCTTCATGATCGCCATGAATCTGGAGACCACCGAGGAAGAGCTGATCCACGCCATCTTCCCGCATCCCACCCTTTCGGAAACCATGCACGAGAGCGTGCTGGACGCGTACGGCCGCGTTATCCATATGTGAGGGGGCGCGGCGCGGGTCGGGCGGAAATGAGAGGCTGATCCATGAACGGCGAGACCTATGCAGCGTTGAGCCAGCCGGGGGTCGGCTTATTCACCATGATCCTGATCGGCCTGATTGCCGGCTGGATCGCGGAGCGGATCACCGACAGCGACCACGGGCTGCTGACGAACCTCGTGTTCGGCCTGATCGGGGCGTTTGTCGGCGGCAAGCTGGCGGAATGGGCGAACGTGCCGGTCTATGGCTTCTTCCGCACACTGATCGCCGCCGTGATTGGCGCGATCATCGTGCTGTGGGTGTGGCGCCGCATCCGCGCGCGCTAAAGGCCCGGGCCGGTCCGGCGCTGCCGGCAGGTCAGCACTGCATCGCGCCGGCTCGACGCTGGCGCGATGGAAGACTAGGTTTTGAAGCGAATGCTTTTATCGCGCGCGAAAGTCGCCTGAAGATATGGTCACGCTCGTCAACACCCTGAACCGGCCGCGCCATCCGGAAAAGGCGCATCGGCCCGAAAGCGAGATCCTGCGCAAGCCGGAATGGATCCGTGTGAAGGCGCCTGGCTCCGCCGGCTGGTCGAAGACGGCGGACATCGTGCGCGCCAACGGCCTGCACACGGTGTGCGAGGAAGCGGGCTGCCCCAATATCGGCGAGTGCTGGGAAAAGAAGCACGCCACCTTCATGATCATGGGCGACACGTGCACCCGCGCCTGCGCCTTCTGCAATGTGCGCACTGGCCTGCCGCAGGCGCTGGACCTCGACGAGCCGCAGAAGGTGGGCGAGGCGGTGGCCAAGCTCGGCCTCTCCCATGTGGTCATCACATCCGTGGACCGGGACGATCTGGCGGACGGCGGCGCCGAGCATTTCGCCCGCACCATTCGCGCCATCCGGGCCGCAAGCCCGGGCACAACCATCGAAATCCTCACGCCTGATTTCTTGCGCAAGCCGGGCGCCATCGAGGTGGTGGTCGAGGCCAAGCCCGACGTGTTCAACCACAATCTGGAAACCGTGCCGGCAAAGTATCTCACCGTGCGCCCCGGCGCGCGCTATTTCCACTCACTGCGCCTGTTGCAGCAGGTGAAGGAGCTGGACCCCTCCATCTTCACCAAGTCCGGCATCATGGTGGGCCTCGGCGAGGAGCGGAATGAGGTGCTCCAGCTGATGGATGACCTGCGCTCGGCGGAGGTCGATTTCATCACCATCGGCCAATATCTTCAGCCCACCCGCAAGCACCACAAGGTGGAGCGCTTCGTGACGCCGGACGAATTCTCCGCCTTCGAGACGGTGGCTTATGCCAAGGGCTTCCTGATGGTGTCGTCGAGCCCGCTGACGCGCTCCTCGCACCATGCGGGCGATGATTTCGCGCGCCTGCGCAGCGCCCGCGAGGCGAAGCTCGGTCGGGTGTGAGCGCGTGCCGTCTTTTTCCAGCAAGCGCGTGGTAAACCATTCCGCGTCCGAGATGTTCGATCTCGTGGCGGATGTGGACCATTACCCGGAATTCGTTCCGCTCTGCCAATCCCTGCGGGTGCGCCGCCGCTCGCCGGGCGGGGAGGGCCAGGAGGTGCTCGTGGCCGACATGACGGTCGCCTACAAGCTGATCCGCGAGACCTTCACCTCCCGCGTCACCCTGGACCGGCCGAAGCTCACCATCCACGTGGAATATCTGGACGGGCCGTTCAGCCGCCTCGACAATCGCTGGGAGTTCCGCGACCTGGAGGGCGGCGAGGGGGCGCGCAAGTGCGAGGTGAGCTTTTTCATCTCCTACGAATTCCGCTCGCGCACCCTGGGCCTGCTGATGGGCGCCATGTTCGACGCCGCCTTCCGCCGCTTCGCCGATGCGTTCGAGAAGCGGGCGGATAAGGTCTACGGGGCGGCCTGACGCCTAAAACCGCGCCAATGTCTCCAGCATTTCCAGCGCCACAAGCACGGAGCGGGAGCGGATCTCCGCGCGCTCCAGCGGGCCGAAGCGCTCCTCGCGGTGCACCAGCAGCCCGCCGCGCTTGGCGGCCGCGAAATGCACCAGCCCCACAGGCTTTTCCTCAGATCCCCCGCCCGGGCCCGCGACGCCGGTGATCGAGACCGCAAGGCCCGTCCCGGCCGCCGCCAGCGCACCCTTCGCCATGGCCCGCGCGGTCTCCTCGCTCACCGCGCCATGGGCGGCGAGGATCGCCTCGGGCACGCCGAGCATCGCCATCTTGGCGGCGTTGGAATAGGTGACGAAGCCACGATCCACCACGTCGGAGGAGCCGGCGATGTCGGTCAGCGCGCCGATCACCAGCCCGCCGGTGCAGGATTCGGCGGTGGCGAGGGTCAGGCCGGCGGCGCGGCAGGCTTCGAGCACGCGCCGGGCGCGGTCCTGGGTTTCCAGATCGCTCACAGCAAATCCTCCTCGGGCAGGCGGATGGTGGCGGACGCCATGGCGGCGATGCCCTCGCGTCGGCCGGTGAAGCCAAGCCGCTCGGTGGTGGTGGCCTTTACGCTGATGCGGCCGAGGGCGACTCCCGTGATTTCGCTGATGCGCGTGCGGATCGCGTCGCGGTGGGGGCCGATCTTCGGGGCTTCGCAGATTAGCGTCAGGTCGAGATGGGCGACCATGCCGCCCCGCGCGCGCACCTTGTCGAGCGCAAACACCAGGAAACGGTCGGAGGTGGCGCCCTTCCATTGCGGGTCGGAGGGCGGAAAATGGGCACCAATGTCGCCGTCGCACAGCGCGCCCAGCACGGCGTCGGTGAGCGCATGCAGGCCCACGTCGGCGTCCGAATGGCCGTCCAGCCCCTTGTCGAAGGGAATGGCGAGGCCGCCGAGCATCACATGGTCGCCGGGACCGAAGGCGTGCACATCGAATCCCGTGCCGGTGCGCACATCGGTGAGCGGGGCCGCGCCCGCGCGGGCGGCGCGGGCAAGATCGTCGGCGGAAGTGAGTTTCATATTGCCCGCTTCTCCTTCAAAGGTCGCGACCTTGTGCCCCGCCCATTCCATCACGGCGGCGTCGTCGGTGAGGCTGGCGATGCCGTCCGCCTGCGCCGCATCGTGGGCGGCGCGCAGCATGTCATACCGGAAAGCCTGGGGAGTCTGCACCGCGCGCAGCGTGGCGCGCACAGGCGTGGAGAGGACGGTTCCCATGCCGTCCACCACCTTGATGGTATCGGTCACGCCGGTCACGGGCACCGCAGCGCCGTGGGCGGCTGCCGCTTCCACCGCGCGGGAGATCAAGGCGGCGGTGACGAACGGGCGGGCGGCGTCGTGCACCAGCACGAGGTCTGGTGCCTCGCCCCCTAGCGCTTCGAGGCCGGCCCGCACCGAATCCTGCCGCTCGCTTCCGCCCGCCACCGCCGGACGCACTTTCGCGAGGCCTTCGGCGGCGCCGGCGAAGCGCGCCTGATCATCGGGATGGATGACCACCTGTATCGTCTGTATATCCGCGTGCTCAGCGAACAGGCGCAAGGTGCGCCGCAGGACGGTTTCCCCACCGAGCAGGTGATATTGTTTGGGCAACGGGCCGCCGGCGCGGGTGCCGCGGCCCGCCGCCACCACAATGACCGCGCACGTTGCCATGAAGACCATTCCCTTTTTGCGTCATTTGCTCCTTGAACAGCGCCGGAACCCGCCGCGCAAGGGGACAAAAAAGCGGCGGTCGCCTGTGCCTTCGGCAGCCTTCGCACTGCACCATGGCTCTCATTGCAAAGCTGCCCTTGCGCGTGCATCGCAATTGTCTAGAATGTAGGCACTCCCTAGGTGGCCTAAAATCTGTGCAAGAGCTTCTTCCTTCATCTCTTTCGGTTGTTCGAATCGGCCCCCATGCCCTGCCGAACCCGGTCGTGCTCGCCCCGATGGCGGGTATTACCGATGCACCGGTGCGGCGCATGGCGGTCCGGTATGGGGCCGGGCTCGTGGTGTCCGAGATGGTCGCCAGCGAAGCGCTGCTCGAGGGCCATGGCGAGACCACCCTTCGCGCCGAGCGAGCCGGCATTCCGCTCCACGCCGTTCAGCTCGCCGGCAACGATCCCCATTGGATGGGGGAAGCGGCCCGCATGGCGGAGGCGGAAGGCGCCGATATCATCGACATCAACATGGGCTGCCCGGCCAAGCGCGTGACCACGGGCGCTGCGGGTGCGGCGCTGCTGCGCGACCTGCCGCTGGCGGCGCGGATCATCGCGGCGGTGCGCGCGGCGGTCTCGGTGCCAGTCACGCTCAAGACCCGCCTCGGCTGGGATGGGGAGGCCCGGATCGCGCCGGTCCTGGCTCCCATCGCTGAGGATGCGGGCATCGCCCTGTTGACCATCCATGGCCGCACCCGTTGCCAGTTCTATACCGGCGAAGCGGACTGGGCGGCGATCGCCGAGGTGAAGGCGAAGGTCTCCATTCCGGTACTCGCCAATGGCGATCTCACCCGCTGCGCCGATGCCGGTGACATGCTGGCCGCCTCGGGCGCGGACGGTGTCATGATCGGCCGGGGCGCCCAGGGGCGGCCCTGGTTTCCCGGCCAGGTGGCGGAATTTCTCGCAACCGGCCGCACGCCGGCCGCGCCGAGCCTTTGCGAGCAGCGCGACGTGCTGCTGGAAATGTATGAGGGCTGGCTCGCCCTCTATGGCGCCGGGCTCGGCATGCGGCAGGCCCGCAAGCATATCGGCTGGGCGCTGGAAGCGGCGGCGGAGAGCGCCGGCCGCGAGCAAGACTGGGTCAAGCCATGGCGGGCAAGGCTGCTGCGCGCGGAAGACCCCGATGCGGTCGTGGATGGGATTCACGCCGCTTTCGATGATGCGAACTGGAAGGCCGCGGCATGAAGGCAGATGCAAAGCGCCGGCCCGAGCCGGAGTTGAATTTTACCCGCGCGATTCTCGACGCGGTGCCCCATCCGGTGATCACGGTTTCCGACACCGGGCAGATCGTCGATGCCAATGTGGCGGCGGAGGCATTCTTCGAAGTGAGCCTGCCGGTGCTGCGGCGCCGGCCGTTCGCCGAATTCGTGCCGTTCGGCACGCCGCTGCTCGGCTTGATTGATCAGGTGCGGGCGCGCGGCGCGCCGGTGAACGAATATCGCGTGGATCTGGGCACGCCCAAGAACGGCGGCGAGCGGGTGGTCGATATCCATGTCGGGCCGGTCTCCGAGCGGCCAGGCCATGTGGTGGTGATGATCCAGGAGCGCACCATCGCCGACAAGATGGATCGCCAGCTGACCCATCGCGGCGCCGCCCGCTCGGTGAGCGCGCTCGCCTCCATGCTGGCGCACGAGATCAAGAATCCGCTCTCCGGCATTCGTGGCGCCGCCCAGCTTTTGGAACAGTCCGCGGGCGACGAGGATCGCGCGCTCACCCGCCTCATCACCGACGAGGCGGACCGGATCGTTAAGCTGGTGGACCGCATGGAGGTGTTCTCCGACGAGCGGCCGATCGCCCGCGAGCCGGTGAACATCCATGCGGTGCTGGAGCATGTGCGCACGCTCGCTTCCTCGGGCTTTGCGCGGCACATCCGCTTCATCGAGGAATATGACCCCTCCCTGCCACCGGTCTACGCCAACCGGGACCAATTGGTGCAGGTGTTCCTTAACCTCGTGAAGAACGCGGCCGAAGCCATCGATTCGGAGACGGACGGGGAAATCCATCTCACCACCGCCTTCCGCCCCGGCGTGCGGCTCACCGTGCCCGGCGCGTCCTCCCGCGTCAGCCTGCCGCTGGAATTCTGCGTCAAGGACAATGGCAAGGGGGTGCCGGACGACCTGCTGCCCCATCTGTTCGACCCGTTCGTGACCACCAAGCCGACGGGAAGTGGCCTCGGCCTTGCATTGGTAGCGAAGATTATCGGCGATCATGGCGGGATCGTCGAATGCGACAGCCAGCCCCGGCGAACCAGCTTCCGGGTTCTCCTTCCCATGTATCGCGGCACACGTGTCGCCTCCGAGGACAACTGAGGTATCCATGCCCACGGGAAGCATTCTGGTCGCCGACGACGATGCTGCGATCCGCACCGTGCTCAATCAGGCCCTGTCCCGGGCCGGATATGAAGTGCGCTCGTGCGGGAATGCGGCCACCCTCTGGCGCTGGGTGAGCCAGGGGGATGGCGATCTGGTCATCACCGATGTGGTGATGCCGGACGAAAACGCCTTCGACCTGCTGCCGCGCATCAAGAAGGCGCGGCCGGACCTGCCGGTCATCGTCATGAGCGCGCAGAACACCTTCATGACGGCGATCCGCGCTTCGGAGCGCGGGGCCTATGAATATCTGCCCAAGCCGTTCGACCTGAAGGAGCTGATCTCGATCGTCGGCCGCGCGCTGGCGGAGCCGAAGAAGTCCGATCAGCATCCGCTCGGGTCCGAGGAGCAGGACAATATCCCGCTCGTCGGCCGCTCGCCGGCGATGCAGGAAATCTATCGCCTGCTGGCGCGCCTCATGCAGACCGACCTCACGGTGATGATCGCCGGCGAGAGCGGCACCGGCAAGGAGCTGGTGGCGCGGGCTCTGCACGATTACGGCAAGCGGCGGACCGGCCCGTTCGTGGCCATCAACATGGCGGCGATCCCCCGCGACCTGATCGAGAGCGAATTGTTCGGTCACGAGAAAGGCTCGTTCACCGGCGCAACGGCCCGCAATACCGGCCGGTTCGAGCAGGCGGAAAGCGGTACGCTGTTCCTCGACGAAATCGGCGACATGCCCATGGAGGCGCAGACCCGCCTGCTGCGCGTGCTCCAGCAGGGCGAATATACCACGGTGGGCGGGCGCACCCCCATCAAGACCGACGTGCGCATCATCGCCGCCACCAACAAGGATCTGCGCACGCTGATCCAGCAGGGCCTCTTCCGCGAAGACCTGTTCTTCCGCCTGAACGTGGTGCCCCTGCGTCTGCCGCCGCTGCGCGAACGCTCCGAGGACGTGCCGGACCTGGTGCGGCACTTCTTCCTTCAGGCGGAGCGGGAGGGCCTGCCGGCGAAGCAGATCGACACCGCCGCCCTTGATCGTCTGAAGCGCTATCGCTGGCCGGGCAATGTCCGCGAGCTGGAAAACCTGGTGCGCCGGCTCTCGGCCTTGTACCCGCAGGAAATCATCACGCCCGGCATCATCGAGGCCGAGCTGTCCGAGCCGGTGCCGAGCGCGGGCACCGAGGACGGGCCGGTGGATGCCACCCTTGCCGCCTCGGTGGAGCGGCATCTGAATACATATTTCGCGGGCTTCGGCGAGGATTTGCCCCCGCCCGGCCTCTACCACCGGATTTTGCGGGATGTGGAATACCCGCTTTTGTCGGCGGCTCTTGCTGCAGCGCGGGGTAATCAGATCAAAGCGGCGGAATTGCTTGGTCTGAACCGCAATACCTTGCGCAAGAAAATCCGAGATCTGGATATTCAGGTCATTCGCACCAGCCGTTAATCTGGATTTTAGCGACATCTTGTGCGTGCAAGGTGCAAATCGAAGGAATAAGATCTCATCAGGGGGCGGTCCGGATATGCGATAACGCATAAGGCACCGCGTTTGTTGATGTCTTATGCAAGGACCCGTGATGTCTGAAGTCGCTTTGAGTCAGCTGCTCTGGGCGATGAATGCGTTCATCGCCCAGAGCGATGACGGCGAACTTTGGACCGATGCGCTGGAACGTGTCTGCGCCGGTATTGGCGAGGCGTTCGGGCTCAGCCGCGTCGCGTTATTTGAAGTTCACAAGGACGGGCAACCGGGTCTCGGCGTGATCTGCCGGGCCGATTGGGCGCGGCCGGGCCTTGCCCCGATCGGGCGCACCCACCATCGCACCCTCGCCCCCGACGGCCCTGACGACCTTCAGCGCGAGTGGGCGAGCCGGCGCATCCGCGGCGAGGTGATCGAGGGGCTGACCCGCGATCTCACGGGCTATCTGCGCACCTATTTCGAGGCCCGTCAGATCGTGCGCTTCTACACCGTGCCGGTCATGGCGACAGGCCATTGGTGGGGTCATTTCTGCATCGCCCACGACGACGACACCCTGCCGTGGGACGAGACCGTCAAATCCCTGTGCCATCTGGTGGCCGGCATGGTGGCGCGCTCGGCCGAATGCCTGCGCGCCGAGCGGGAATTGAACGACGTCACCTTGCGCAGCATGCTGGGCTCGGCGCTCGATGCCGTCGTCACCATCGACGAAGCGGGCATGATCCTGGAGTTCAATCCGGCCGCCGAGCGGATCTTCGGATTTCGACGTGAGGATGCCATCGGCCGCTCGCTTGGCGCCACCATCATTCCGCCGCGCTATGCGATGTCGCACCAGTCGGGCCTCAAGCGCTATCTGGAAGACGGTTCGCCCCACATTCTCGGCCGGCGTGTGGAGCTTCAGGGCCGGCGGGCGGATGGCAGCCTGTTTCCCGTGGAACTGACCGTCACGGAAATTCGCGGCGCGACGCGGCGGGTCTTCACCGCCTATCTGCGGGACATCTCAAATTTCGTGGATGCCCAAGAGGCGCTGGAGCGGCTCGCCTATCACGACGCCATGACCGGGCTGCCAAATCGAGCCGGGCTCATGCGCCTGGTCGCCGAAGCGCCGAACGCGCCAACCGGGGTGGTGGTGGTGCATTTCCGCGATCTCGACGTGCTCGCCGCGAGCCTCGGGCGCGAGTTCACCGAGCCGGTGGCCGCGCAGCTGGCCTTGCGGCTGCGCCTCGCGCTCCGTGACGATGCGATGCTGGCGCGCACCGGCGAGCGGGAGTTCGCCATCATCCTGTTTCGCGGCTCGGATGCGCTGGCGACCGGGCGCAGCGTCGATGTGCTGTTCCAGGCGCCGCTGGAAAGCGAGGGCCGCCGCTTCTATCTGCGGGCGCGCATTGGCATCGCCCGCGAGCAGGGGCAATTGGAGCACATGTTGCGCGATGCCGAGATGGCGCTCCACGCCCAGGGGCGCGGCCATGCGGTGGTGTTCGACCAATCGCTGCGCGCCGACCACCAGGAACGCCTGGCGCTGGAAACCGACCTGCGGGACGCCATTTTGCGGCGTTCGCACGATCTGTACATGGTGTTTCAGCCCATCGTCTGCTGCAAGACGGGAACGGTGATGGGCTTTGAGGCGCTCGCCCGCTGGAGTCATCCCACGCTGGGAAATGTGGAGCCCAGCGAATTCGTGGCCATTGCCGAATCCTCTGGCCTGTCCGAGCAATTGGGCGAGCTGGTCCTGGAGCGGGCGGTGGCGGCCTGCGCACGCTGGAACCACGATCGCGCATCGAAGGGCCTCGGTCCGCGCTATGTCTCGGTCAATCTGTCCGCGCCGCAGGTGATGGCTCCCAATCTCGTGGCGCGCATCGCGAACATTTTTCAGCAGGTGAACCTGAAGGGCGAGCAGGTCTTGTTCGAGCTCACCGAGAGCACCTTGCTGTCGGAGCCGGAAAAAGCGGTCGAGGTGATGGTTCAGCTGCAATCCCTGGGCAGCAAAGTGGCCATCGACGATTTCGGCACCGGCTATTCCTCCTTCAGTTATCTCCAGCGCCTGCCGGTGAACGTGCTGAAGATCGACCGCTCCTTCATCCGCGAGATCATCGACAATTCCCGCTCCCGGCGCATCGTCGGCGTGATGGTGGATCTGGCCCACGCGTTCGGCATCGAGGTGGTGGCCGAAGGGGTTGAGAATGACGCGGCCCTGAACGAGGTGGTGGCGCTCGGCAGCGATTGTGTCCAAGGCTACCTGGTGGGACGCCCCATGCGCGAGGAAGACGCGCGGAACTGGCCGGACGGCGGCCGCGACCCCTGACACTTTTTGTTCGATGGCCCTGACAAGCTGTGGGACCGGTCGCAATAGTCACATTTTTGCACCAGTGTTGTCCCATTGCATCAGTCGTACCGATTCCCGGTGCGTCTCAGGACCCTTTCCTCCATGACGAATGCCAGCCTGGACACCGCCGAAAACCGTGCCACGGGCGGGGGGATGCCAGGAGCGAGCCCGTTGCTGAGCGTGGGGATATTCGCCCCGGCGATGGTGGTGCTGGCGCTCTGTTCGGCCTTGGCCACCTTCCTGATCCTGATGGGCCTGACGCCGGTGGTGCCGAGCCACGAGGTGGTGATCGGCCTGCTGGCCGGCAACGCGCTGGCGGTGGCGATCCTGTCCACCATGGTGGGGCGCGAGGTGTGGCGCATCGTCCGGGCGCGGGCGCGGGGCCGGGCCGCCTCGCGGCTGCATGTGCGGATTGTCGCCTTGTTCGCCGTGGTCGCGGTGGTGCCCGCCATTCTGGTGGCGGGGGTCGCGAGCCTGACCCTGGATCGCGGGCTGGACCGGTGGTTTTCCGTGCGAACGCAGGAGATCGTCGCCAATGCGGTGCAGGTGGCGCAAACCTATGTCCGCGAGCATGCGCTGAACATTCGCGGCGACGTGCTCGCCATGAGCGCCGATCTCAATCGCCTCAAGCCGCTCTATGACACCGACCGGCCGCGCTTCCGGCAGATCCTCACCGCCCAGGCGGCGCTGCGCAATCTGCCGGGCGCGCTGATGATCGAGCGCGACCTGAAAGTGGTCGAGGGCGCGCAGGTGATGACGGGCCGGGAATTCCTGGTGCCCGCCAATATCGCCATTGATGAGGCCACCGCCGAGCAGCCGATCATCTATCTGCCGTCCGATGCCGATTTCGTCGGGGCGCTGATCAAGCTGAAGGATTATCCCGATCTCTATCTCTATGTGGCGCGGCCCATAGATCCGCGGGTGATTGGCTATCTGAAGACCACGCGGGAGACGCTGGCGGATTATCAGAGCCTGGAGGAGCGCCGCTTCGGGGTGCAGGTGGCGTTCGCGCTGATGTATGCGGTCATCACGCTGATCGTGCTGCTGTCGGCGGTCTGGCTCGGCATCAATGTGTCGAAATGGCTGGTGGCGCCGATCCGCCGGCTGATGTCGGCGGCGGACCACGTGGCGGCGGGCAATCTCGACGTCCAGGTGCCGATTTATCGGTCCGAGGGCGATTTCGCGACGCTGGGCGAGACCTTCAACAAGATGACCGCGGAATTGCGCAACCAGCATGACGCGCTGCTGCGGGCGCGCGACCAGATCGACGTGCGCCGCCGGTTCACGGAGGCGGTGCTCTCGGGCGTCGGGGCGGGTGTGATCGGGCTTGATTCCGACGAGCGGGTCACGATCCTCAACCGCTCGGCGGAGAAGCTGTTGGGCGTGAAGGAGGCCGATGCGCTCGGCCATCCCCTGGCCGAAGTGGTGCCCGAGACCGCCTCCCTGATCGGCGAGGCGGAGAGCGGGCGCGAGCGCGTGGTCCAAGGCAATATCACGGTGCAGCGCGAAGGGCGCGAGCGGGTGTTCGCCGTGCGCGTCACCACCGAGCAATCCTCCGAGGCCGATCACGGCTGGGTGGTGACCCTGGACGACATCACCGCGCTCATCTCGGCGCAGCGCACCTCCGCCTGGGCGGATGTGGCGCGCCGCATCGCGCACGAGATCAAGAATCCGCTGACGCCCATCCAGCTTTCGGCGGAGCGGCTGAAGCGCAAGTACGGCAAGCACATCACACAGGACCGCGACGTGTTCGACCAGTGCACCGATACCATCATCCGCCAGGTGGGCGACATCGGTCGGATGGTGGACGAATTCTCCTCCTTCGCCCGCATGCCGAAGCCGGTCGTGGACAGCCAGGATCTCGCCGAGACCCTGCGGCAGACGCTCTTTTTAATGAAGGTCGGTCATCCCGAAGTCACGTTCGAGGCCGACATCCCTTCCTCCCTTCCGGCGCGGTTCGACCGACGCCTGATTTCCCAGGCCCTGACCAACATCCTCAAGAATGCCGCCGAGGCCATCGAGGCCGTTCCGGCGGAACAACGTGGCAAGGGGCTGATCCGCGTGAAGGCGGACCAGTCCGGCGAAGATCTGGTGGTTGATGTGATCGACAACGGAACCGGCCTGCCCCAGGAGAAGCGCAATCGTCTCCTGGAGCCGTATGTGACCACGCGTGAAAAAGGCACCGGCCTCGGCCTCGCCATCGTCGGCAAGATCATGGAAGAGCATGGCGGCGGCATCGAGCTGTACGACTCGCCCGAGGGACGCGGCGCCTGGATCCGGCTGCGCATGCGCGCCGACGGGCCGATCCTGGTGCCGGCCGAGCAGAAGAAGGGGGCTTGAGCCATGGCCCATGACATTCTGATCGTCGATGACGAAGCCGACATCTGCGGCCTGGTGGCCGGCATCCTCGAGGACGAGGGCTATTCCGCCCGCACCGCGCGGGACGCCGACAGCGCGCTTTCCGCCATCGCCACCCGCCGGCCCAACCTGATCTTCCTGGATATCTGGCTCCAGGGCAGCCGCATGGACGGGCTGGAACTGCTCGACACCATCAAGCTGGCGCATCCCGACGTGCCGGTGGTGATGATCTCCGGCCACGGCAATATCGAAACCGCCGTGGCCGCCATCAAGCGCGGCGCCTATGACTTCATCGAGAAGCCGTTCAACGCCGACCGCCTGATCGTGATCACCGAGCGCGCGCTGGAAACCCTGCGCCTGCGCCGGGAAGTGCGCGAACTCAAGCAGATGACCCAGCCGCAGACCCTGGTGGGCCGCTCCAGCGCCATCCAGCAGCTGAAGGCGACCATCGACCGGGTCGGCCCCACCAACAGCCGCATCCTGATCATCGGTCCGTCGGGATCGGGCAAGGAGCTGACAGCGCGCATGGTTCATGCGGTGTCGAGCCGCAACCAGGGGCCGTTCATCGTCATCAATGCCGCGGCGATCACGCCCGAGCGGCTGGAATATGAATTGTTCGGGGTCGAGGAAGGCGAGGGGCGCGAGGCCCGGCGCGGCGCGCTGGAGGAGGCCCACGGCGGCACGCTGTTCCTGGACGAGATCGCCGACATGCCGCGCGAGACCCAGAACCGGGTGCTGCGCGTGCTGGTGGAGCAGACCTTCACCCGCATCGGCGGCTCGGACAAGGTGAGCGTCGACGTGCGCATCATCTCCTCCACCGGCCGCAACCTGGAGGAGGAGATCGCGCAGGGGCGGTTCCGCGAGGATCTCTATCATCGCCTCAGCGTGGTGCCGATCCGCGTGCCGCCGCTGGCCGAGCGGCGCGAGGACATTCCCGACCTCGTGGATTTCTTCATCGACCTCATCTCCCAGACCACCGGCCTGCCGAGCCGGAAGATCGCCGATGATGCTATGGCGGTCCTGCAATCCCACGACTGGCCGGGCAATGTGCGCCAGCTGCGCAATAATGTGGAACGGGTGCTGATCCTGGCGGGCGGAGACCCCGATGCCATCGTCACCGCCTCCATGCTGCCGCCGGATGTGGGGGCGCTCGTGCCCAACCTGCCCAACGGCAATGGCGGGGAACATCTGATGGGCCTACCGCTACGGGAAGCGCGCGAGGTGTTCGAACGCGAATATCTCGCCGCGCAGATCAACCGGTTCGGCGGAAATATTTCCCGCACGGCGGAATTCGTGGGAATGGAGCGCTCGGCTCTTCATCGAAAGCTCAAGGCTCTCGGCGTAGGGTAGGCATAGGCGCTGCGGCGCCGAGGGGATAAGCTTAGGACGGGTGAGGGGGAATCGCGCATGAAGGTCGTGATCTGCGGGGCGGGGCAGGTGGGGCTCGGCATTGCCGAGCGCCTCGCGAGCGAGCAGAACGACGTCTCCATCGTCGATGCCAGCGCGCGACGCATCCAGATCGCTACCGAGCAGTTGGACGTGCGCGGCGTGGTGGGCCACGGCTCGCACCCCGACGTGCTCGCCAAGGCCGGCATCGAGCAGGCGGACATGCTGATCGCCGTGACCTTGCACGACGAGGTGAACATGGTCGCGTGCCAGGTGGCGCACTCCCTGTTCAACGTGCCGACCAAGGTCGCCCGCATCCGCGCCCAGACCTATCTGATGCCCGAATGGCGCGACATGCTCTCGCGTGACCATCTGCCCATCGACGTGGTCATCTCGCCGGAGATCGAGGTGGGCGAAATGGTGCTGCGGCGCCTGTCGCTGCCCGGGTCCATTGATACGGTCACCTTCGCCGACGGCGCGGTGGTGGTGGCGGGCGTCTATTGCTCCGAGGAATGCCCGATCCTCGACACGCCGCTGCGCGAGCTGACACAGCTGTTTCCGGACCTGCGCGCCACCATCGTCGCGGTCAATCGCGGCGGCAAGCCGATCGTGCTCACCTCGCGCGATACCATCCAGGCCGGGGACATCGCCTATTTCGTCGCGCGGTCCGATCAGGTGCGGCGCACCCTGTCGATCTTCGGCCATGACGAAGTGCCGGGGCAGCGCATCGTCATCGCCGGCGGCGGCAATATCGGCCTTTATGTCGCCGACCAGCTGGAGAAGCGCAATCCGATCGCCAAGATCAAGATCATCGAGACCGCGCCCGAGCGCGCGCAGGCGATCGCGGAGATCCTGTCGCGCTCGGTGGTGCTGAACGGCGATGCCCTCTCACGCGAAATCCTGGACGAGGCGGGGGTCGGGGACGCCGACACCATGATCGCGCTGACCAATGACGACCGCATCAATATCGTTGCCTGCCTGCTCGCCAAGCAGATCGGCGCGCGGCGCATCCTCGCGCTGCTGAACGAGCCGGGCTACACGACCTTCGCCCGCGGCCTCGGCATCGACGCGCATGTGAACCCGCGCCAGATCACCGTTTCCAAGGTGCTCCAGCACGTGCGGCGCGGGCGCATCCGCGGCGTGCATTCGCTGCTCGACGGCGCGGGCGAGATGATCGAGGCGGAAGCGCTGGAAACCTCGCCTCTGGTGGGGCGGCCGCTGCGTGATATCGACCTGCTGAAGGGCCTGCGGGTGGGCGCGCTGGTGCGCAACGGGGAAGTGCTCCTGCCCACCGGCGACACGGTGGTGCGCGCGCAGGACCGGGTGATCCTGTTCGCCCTGGCGGAGCGCATCAAGCGCGTGGAACAGCTGTTCCGCGTGAGCCTCGAATTCTTTTAAAGCATCGCCTCCATGCCCTCCATCCTCCGGCTTCTCGCGCTGGCGCTCCTGTGGGTGGGGGGCGCGGCGCTTTTGCCTGCGCTGGTCTCGGTGCGTAACGGGGAGGGCCAGGCGCCGATCTTCCTCGCGACCACGCTCGCCTGCGTGTTTCTTGCCGGGGCGATGCGGCTTTCGTGCGCGGGGGTAAAGGTGCGGATGCGCCGCCTCCATGCGTTCGCCGCGCTCGCCGCGCTGTGGCTGCTGGTGCCCGTGGTGGCCGCGCCGGCGGTAGCGGTCGCGAGCGGCCTCGATCTGTGGCGCGCCTGGTTCGAGGCACTTTCCGCCTTCACCACCACTGGCTTCACGGCGGTGCACGAGGCGCCGCGCAGCCTGTATGTGTGGTTCGCGCTGCTGCAATGGAGCGGCGGCCTGCTGACCATCGTGTCCGGGGTGGCGGTGCTGGCACCGGCGGGGCTTGCGGGCCTGCCCCATCGCGCCCAGGCGGGGGTCGATGGGCTCGAAATCGTCGATACGGCCGGCGTGGTGCGCGATATCGCGCCGATCTATGCCGCCGCGACCCTGCTGGCGCTGATCGTTTTGCTGGCGAGCGGCAATTCGCTCTATGTGGCCTTGTGCCTTGCGTCGGCGGCGACGTCGTCCGGCGCCCATGTGCCGCCCCAGGCGGTTGAGGCGCTGCGCACCAGCGTTGCCACCCCGCTGGCCATGATCCCCTTCCTGCTGTGGTCGGCCACCAGCGTGCGCTGGCACCGCGCATTGGTGACACGCCGCATCCATGCCGCGCCCGAGCAATCGGAAAGCCTGCTGCTGCTCGGCTATTGGCTTGTGGCGGCGATCGTGATCGGCGCCATCATCTTTCGCGATCCCTCGATCGTCTCGGTGCGGGCGTCGCTTGAGCTGGGCGCGTTCGCGGCCGCCTCGCTGATCGCGACCAGCGGTCTCGTGAGCGGCCCGGAGGTGTATGGCATCGTGCCGCCGACCCTGGTGCTGGGCATGGCGCTGGTGGGCGGCGGGGCGCTTTCGGTTACCGGCGGCATCAAGCTTCTGCGGCTTCGCGCCATGCTGCTGCGCGCCCAGGGCGATTTGATGCGGCTCATCTCCCCGCATTTGGTGCAGCCCGCGCGCACCGGCGAGGGGGGCGTCGGCTCCGCCATGCGCGGGGTGTGGGTGGGACTGGTTTCGGTGCTCGCAACCCTCGCCGTCACGATCATCCTCATGAGCATTTCCATGCCCAGCCTCCAGGCCGGGATCACGGCGGCGGTGGCGGCGCTGACCAACACCGGCCCGATCTATGACGCGGCCGACCCGGACTGGCCCGCCATTTCCGCCCTGCCGCCGCTGTCCGTGCTCGGCGCCGCCTTCGCCATGATCGCCGGCCGGCTGGAGACGGTGGGCGCGTTCGTGCTCATTCACCTTGCCTTCTGGCGCAGTTGAGGTTCGAATTCCGCCATGTCCCGCATTGCCTATGTGAACGGCCGCTATGTGCCCCACCGCGACGCTTCCGTGCATGTGGAGGATCGCGGCTATCAGTTCGGCGACGGCGTGTATGAAGTCTGCGAAGTGCGCGGCGGCAAATTGATCGACGAGCGCCGTCATCTCGACCGGCTGGATCGCTCCTTGAAGGAATTGCGCATCGCCGCCCCCATGTCGCGGGCGGCGCTCGCGACGGTGCTGCGCGAGACCGTGCGGCGCAACCTGGTGCGCGACGGGCTGGTCTATCTTCAGGTGACGCGCGGCGTCGCGCGGCGCGACCATGGCTTTCCCGCCGCCAGCGTGCCGCCGAGCATCGTCGTCACGGCCCGCTCGGCCAATTTCGCTAAGAGCGATGCCGTGGCTGCCGCCGGCATCAAAGTCATCACCTTGCCGGAAAACCGCTGGGACCGGGTGGACATCAAGACCGTCGGCCTGTTGCCGAACGTGCTGGCCAAGCAGGCGGCGCGCGAAGCGGGCGCGACCGAGGCCTGGTTCGTGGACGCGAACGGCTGCGTCACCGAGGGCGCGTCCACCAATGCCTGGATCGTCACGCAGGATGGCGCGCTCGTCACGCGTCCGGCGGAGCACGGCATCCTGCGCGGCATCACCCGGGCGGTGGTGATGGAAGTGGCGGCGGCGATGCAGCTTCGGGTTGAGGAACGCGCCTTCACGCTGGATGAGGCACGCGCGGCGAAAGAGGCCTTCATCACCTCCGCGACCTCCCTTGTCACGCCGGTGGTGCGGATCGACGAAACGCCCGTCGGCGACGGTGCGGTGGGCCCTGTCGCACGCAATCTGCGGGCCGAGTTCCACAATTTCGCCGAGGCCTCCGCTTGATGCAGCACAATATGCTGATGCTGCGGGGCAAAAATTGCAGTTGCACCGATTTCTCGCTGTGCCATCCTAGGCTGCTAACTCCCGCCCTTCGATCGCTGCTTCGCGTCGGGTAGGGCGGGGCAACGCCGAAAGAAACGGATACGAAAATGGCGGCGGAACGGACACAAAACCTGCAGGACACATTCCTCAATCACGTCCGCAAGAACAAGACTCCCCTCACGATCTTTTTGGTGAACGGGGTGAAGTTGCAAGGTGTGGTGACGTGGTTCGATAATTTTTGCGTCCTGCTGCGGCGCGACGGCCACTCTCAGCTTGTCTACAAGCACGCGATTTCGACCATCATGCCCGGTCATCCCGTGCAATTGTTTGACCCGACCGACGAGGTCGCGGCGGAGAAGGCGTAACGATACGTGGAGCATAAGGACGAACGGGGCGCATCGAAGGTTGGGGCAAAAAGCGTTGAACGCCAGGCCCCGCCGACCCGATGCGCTGTCATCACGCCGTTTTCATCCAACCGGGCCCGGTGGACGCAGAAGGGTGCGGCGCACGAGCGCCGTTCCCCTGAAGCGCGGCTCGACGAGGCGGTGGGCCTTGCCATGGCGATCGACCTCGATGTGGTCTATCGCGGCCTCGTGCCTTTGGCGGAAGTGAAGCCCGCCACTTATCTCGGCTCCGGCAAGGTGGATGAAATCGCCGGCATCGTGCAGGCGGAAGAGATCGGCCTCGTCTTCTTCGATGCCGCGCTCTCCCCCGTGCAGCAACGCAATCTGGAAAAGGCGTGGTCCACCAAGGTGGTGGATCGTACCGCCTTGATCCTGGAAATCTTCGGCAGCCGTGCCCGCACCAAGGAAGGCACGCTTCAGGTGGAACTCGCCCATCTGAATTACCAGCGCTCGCGCCTCGTGCGGTCCTGGACCCATCTGGAGCGCCAGCGCGGCGGCTTCGGCTTCCTCGGCGGTCCCGGTGAAACCCAGATCGAGGCCGACCGCCGGCAGATCGGGGAGCGCATCATCCGCATCGAGCGCGATCTCGAACAGGTGAAGCGCACCCGCGCGCTGCACCGCACAAGTCGCAAGCGCGTGCCCTATCCCGTGGTTGCATTGGTGGGATATACCAATGCGGGCAAATCCACGCTGTTCAACCGCCTCACCCGGTCGGAAGTGATGGCGCAGGACCTGTTGTTCGCGACCCTTGATCCGACCCTGCGGGCGGTGGACCTGCCGCACGGCACGCGGATCATTCTGTCCGATACCGTGGGCTTCATCTCTGACCTGCCGACCCAGCTGGTCGCGGCCTTCCGTGCGACGCTGGAAGAGGTGATCGAGGCGGACGTGATCCTCCACGTGCGCGACGTCTCCCACCCCGACAGCCAGGCGCAGGCGGACGATGTGAAGGACGTGCTCACCGACCTCGGCATCGACATCGAGGCCAGCGGGCGCGTGCTGGAAGTGTGGAACAAGATCGACCTGCTTTCGCAGGAAGCCCGCGAGGCGATGGAGAACACCGCCGCGCGCAGCGATCTGGCAGACCGGCCGATCCTGGTCTCCGCCCTCACCGGCGCCGGCACGTCGGACCTCCTGGATGTGGTGGAACGCCAGATCACTGCCGGCCGTGTGACACTGGACGTGACGGTGGCCGCCGACGACGGCGAGGGCCAGGGCTGGCTCTACCGCCACGGGGAAGTGCTGGAGCGCCGCACCGATGAGGACGGCGTGATGCATTTCGCTTTGCGCATCCTGCCCGAGCGCGCGCCCCTGGTGACGCGGCGGTTCGGCGCGGGGCGCGTCCATCAGATGTGAATGGAGGCGCGCGGCGGCGGCCAAGCCGGAAGCGGCCGCGCGCAGGCGAAGCGACCGGGATGAGCGGAGACGACGTGGCTGACGAAGCCGAGGCGTTGAAGGTGCGCCTACGCAAGGACCTTCGCGACGCAATGGTCGCCCGAGAGCCGGTTCGCGTGCGTGTGCTGCGCCTGCTCGTGAGTGAACTGGACAATGCCCAGGCGGTGCCGCTCGCGTCCGAGCATAAAACCTATGTGGTGCGCGACTTCGGGGACCCTTCGGTGGAAGTGCCCCGGCTGTCGCTGACCGCCGATGCGGTCAGGCGTCTTCTCGAGTTGGAAATCGCCGCGCGACATGCGGCGGCGGCGGAGATGGCGGGCGTCGGCCAGTTGGCGCAGGCGGACGTGCTTCGCGAGGAGGCGCGGATTATCGACGCCTATCTTAGGTAGGACGCCGCCGGGAATCCGCCAGCCGCGCCGTGCTCACACCTCCCGCTCGATGCCCTTCGCCGCCACCCACAAGGCTTCCATCTCATCCAGGCTCGCCTCCCTCGGGGTGCGCCCCGCCTCGGCGAGCCGGTCTTCCACGAAGGCGAAGCGGCGGGAGAATTTCTCATTGGTGCCGCGCAAGGCCGCTTCCGGGTCCACGCCGGCATGGCGGGCAAGGTTTACCAGCGCGAACAGAAGATCGCCGATCTCGTCCTTGATGGCCTCCGGGCCGCCGGCATCGAGCGCCTCGGCGACCTCGTCGGTCTCCTCGCGGATCTTGGCCAGCACCTGCCGCGCATCGTTCCAGTCGAAGCCTACCCTGCCGGCCTTTTCCTGCAGCTTCAGCGCGCGCGTCAGTGCCGGCAGGCCCACGGGCACGCCGTCGAGCGTGCGTCCGTCATCCTCGGCGGGAAGGCCGGCGGCAGCGCGGCGCCGGGCGCGCTCGGCCTTTTCCTGCGCCTTGATCTCCCCCCACAGGGCCTTCACGGCCTGCGGGCCCAGATCGCGCGCATCGCCGAACACATGAGGATGGCGGCGGATGAGCTTGGAGGTGATGGCCTCCACCACGTCGCCCAGATCAAACAGGCCCTGCTCCTCGCCGAGCCGGGAATGGAACACCACCTGAAGCAGCAGGTCGCCCAGTTCGTCGGGCAGGTCCGCCATGTCGTTGCGGGCGATGGCGTCCGCCACCTCATAGGCTTCCTCGATGGTATAGGGGGCGATGGTGGAGAAATCCTGCTCCAGGTCCCAGGGGCAGCCGGTGCCCGGCGTGCGCAGCGCGGCCATGATCTCCACGAGGCGGGCGAGGTCGCGGGACGGCTGCATCGGGAGGTCTCCGGGCACAAGGGCGCCGCATGGCGGCGCGGGGGACAGGTGGCGCCGCATGGCGGCGCCGGGGGGCAAGGGCGCCGCATGGCGGCAGCGGGCAGGTGGGTCTATCATCACGGCGGGTTTGCCGCGAACGCGGGTCTGCCGAGGATAAAGCATGAGTTCCCTTTCAACCGAAAGCGCGGCCGCGCCTGCACCGTCCGAGGATGACGCGGGGATCCGCCCGGGAGAGATCGCGGTCGCGCTGCCGCCGGCTTTCGACGCCGGGCTTTATTTCATCGGCCGCATCCGCACGCCCTGGGCGCGGCGGGAGGATTGCCCCAAGCGCGGCGGCGAGGACGGCCCCATCTGCCGGCTGGAGATCGACCCGCGCTGGGAAGCCGCGCTCGAAGGCGTCGGGCGCGAGCCGCGGCTGCAGGTGCTCTATTTCATGGACCAGGCCCGGCGCGACCTTGTGTTGCAGATGCCCCGCCGCGCCAGTGCGGCCTCCGGCACCTTCGCGCTGCGCTCGCCGGTGCGGCCGAACCCCATCGCCTCCTCGGTGGTGCTATTCGTCGCCCGCGAGGGGCTGAGCGTGCTGGTGCGCGGGCTCGATTGCATCGACGGCACGCCCCTGGTGGACCTCAAGCCGCAATATTGTACCCTGGCGCACGATGTGACTTAACGTCATGCCGTGTCCGCACGCTTGAGCTTTCGCGAGGTTTGCCTTGACGACATCCACCGGCCTTTCCTTCGGCACGGGTCCAGCGGACGGCGCGCCGCCGCCGGAAGAGGGACTGATCTACAGTTTCCGGCCGCGCCTGATCGGCTCGGGCTCACGCTTCCGTCTCGATGGCGAAGTGCTGCATTGGGCGGTGGGCGCGCGCTCCGGCGTGCTTCATCTGCGCGACGTGGCGCGAGTGCGGCTGAGCTATCATCCCGGGCAATTGGCTTCGCCCAATTTCGAGACCGTGATTCACGGCAAGGGGGGTGTGAAGCTCACCATCGGCTCCCTGTCGCGGACCTCCATCACCAATGTGGATGATCACCGCAAGGCCTATGCGGCCTTCGTCGCCGCCCTGCACGGAGCGTTGCGTCCCTATGCGCCCGGCATCGTGTTCGACGGCGGGCTGTCGCCCTGGCGCTGGTGGCTCATGAGCGGTCTGGCTGTTATCACCGCGCTCGGACTGATGGCGGTGCTGGCGAGCGCGCTGGGCAACGCCGACTGGACCGTGGGCGCGCTGATCCTGGTGCTGTGCCCCCTGCTGGCCTGGCCGCTCTGGGAGATGCTGTGGCGCAACCGGCCGGAGCCTTATTCGCCCTCGGCCTTGCCGGTGCGCCTGCTGCCGAGCTGAGGGCGCACCTGGTCTTCCTGCGCCTTCTTCATCAGCCCCGCCGCCACATCGGCGACGCGGGGCGCGGGCAAGGCGGTGAAGGGCAGGGGGCGGGTCACCGCGATCGCGGCGAGGCCGAGGCGGGCTGTGAGCAGGCCGTTCACCACCCCTTCGCCGAGCCGCGCCGAGAGGCGCGCCGCGATGCCCGAGCCCACCAATTCCTGCACCAGCGTATCGCCGGCCGCCATCCCGCCGGTCACGGCGAGGTGGCTCAGCACGTGGCGCACCAGCCGCAGCATGCCGAGCGCGCCGGGGCGCCCGCCATAGAGTTCCGCCAGCCGGCGGATCAGCACGAAGGCGCTGTAGAGCACGAACAGCAGGTCCACCACCGCGCGCGGTGAAACGGCGGTCACCACCGACACCCGCTTGGCCGTGTCGGAAACCAGCTGCCGCGCCCGTGCGTCGAGCGGGGCCATCAGCGTGCGCTCGGTGAGCTGCACCAGATCCGCCCCGTCGATGATCGCGCCGAGATGCGAGGAGAGATCGGCGCGCGCGCGGGCGAGCACGGGCATTTCCTTGGAGATGCCGAGCAAATCGTGCGTCACCGCCTCGGCGAGCGGGCGGTCGTCGGTGGCGAGTGCGAGCACCGCGCGTTCGCGAATGGAATCCAGGCTGGAAAAGCGCATCAGCCCGGCGATCTCGCGGCCGATGATCGCCGCCACCGTCACCGCCAGCAGGCCCGCCAGCGCCAGGCCGAGATAGCCGAGCGCCTGGGTCTGCGCGAACAGATCTTCGATCAGCCGTGTCACCGCAAGGCCGATGCCGAGGCTCGCGAGCCCGCCGAGGGCGGTCCAGAACAAGGCACCGAGCGAGAAGCCCTTGCGCCGCGCGGGCGGGATTGGCGCGACGATCTCGTCTGCCTCGTCCATGGGCGCCGGCGCCTCGGTCACGACGATGCCGGCCTCGTCCAGGCGGAACACCTGGGGCCGGGCATTTTCGGGCCGGTGCCGGTCGTTGTGCGGTTCTGGCATGTAGGCGCCTGATCTCACTTCAGCCGGTCGCCCAGCAGGAACTGGAGCGCGCGGTCGAGGCGTATATGGGGCAGCGGGCTGGTCGCGCCAATGCCGGCGGGCGGGCGGAAGCGCAGGAAGCGGAAATCCGCCTCGCTGTCCGGCCCGCTCGCCAGCCCGCGAAAAGCCGCGCCCTCGGCGGCGAACAGCGCGTCGGGATCGGCCGGCAGCGCGCCGGGAAACAGCGCCACCTCGCTGCTGCCGTCGAACACTTGCCCGCCGGCTTCCTGCCCGGCCTCCGGCGTGCCGATGATGGCGGCGATGCTGCGTCCGCCCTTGGAAACATCGGCCTCGCGGGTGGCGCGGATGGCGGCGAGCGCGGCGACATCAATGCGCGCCCCACCTTCCTGGGCGCGGGAGAGCGCGCGCTCCACGAGCCGCCGCAGAATCGCTTCCAGCCGGTCGTGGCTGGCGCGGTGGAGATGGTCGGCCTTGGTGGCGGCGAACAGCACTTTCTCGATGCGCGGGCGCAGCAGGGCGCTGATCAGGCTGTTGCGGCCCACGCGGAACGCCACCAAGATCGAATCCAGCGCCCGCTCCAGGTCGGCGAGGGCCGCAGGCCCGGCATTGAGCGCGGACAGCGCGTCCACCAGCACGATCTGCCGGTCGAGCCGGGCGAAATGATCGCGGAAGAAGGGGCGCACCACCGCGCTTTTGTAGGATTGGAACCGCCGCTCCATCATGGCGCCGAGCGCGCCGGCGGGCAGCGCCGCGCCGTCCGCCAGATCGAGCGGCGCGAAGGTCAGCGCCGGGGAGCCTTCCAGGTCCCCCGGCATGAGGAAACGGCCCGGCGGCAGCAGGCTCATGCCCACCCGCTCGCCCCGGCAAGCGGCGAGATAGGCGGTGAAGACGGCCGCGAGCTCGCGCGCCTTGGTCTCGTCCGCCGGCCCCGCGGGATCGGCGGCGGCGAGCGCGGCCAGCAGCGCCCCGGCATAGGGCAGGCGGGCCGGGGCGCGCGCCAGCTCCAGCGCCTGCCGGCAGAAATCGGCATAGCTCATGTCCAGCAACGGCAGGTCCAGCAGCCATTCGCCGGGATAATCCACGAGATCGAGCGTGAGGCGCCGCATGCCGCCCTTGAGAGGCGCGTAGGAAATCTCCAGCCGCAATTCGCTGATGCGGGTGGTGGAGGCCGGCCACTCGCGCTGCGTGGCGAGCCGCGCCAGATGGTCCTCATAGGGAAAGCGCGGCACCGCGTCGTCAGGCTGGGGCGCGAGGCGCGCGCCGGCGATGCGGCCGGAATTCATGGCCTCGAACACCGGCAGCCGGCCGCCGTGCATCAGGGCATGGATCAGCGCGGTGGTGAAGATGGTCTTGCCCGAGCGCGCAAGCCCGGTGACGCCCAGGCGCAAGGTGGGATGAGCAAGGTCCTCGAACCGGTCCGCGACCGCGCGCAGGCCGATCCAGGCTTCATCGAGCAGGCCCATGGCCAAGGCGCTACATCTCCAGCATCAGCGAGCGCGGGGTGACGAAGCGGTCGAGCCGGCCGGTCTGCGGCATCACGTCGGCCCAGTCGTCGATGGGCAGGTCGATGATCGCCAGCGCGCCGGTGGGGAATTTTTCCGCCATCAGGGCACGTGTGGCCGCCGGGCCCTGGTCGGTCAGGACATCGGCGATTTCTTCCAGGCCGGGATTGTGCCCCACCAGCATCAGCCGGTGGATTTCGCGCGGCTGTTCGCGCAGCACGGAGAGAATGCGGCTGACGCTGGCGTCATAGAGGCGCGGCTCGCTGGCCACGCTGAGGGAAGCGGGCAGGGCGGGGGCGACCAATTGCCAGGTCTCGCGGGTCCGGCGGGCGGGCGAAATCAGCACCCGGTCGGGCACCAGATCCTGCGCGGCCATGTAGGACCCGATCACCGGAGCCGCCGCGCGCCCGCGCTGGGCGAGCGGGCGCTCGGCATCGACAATGCCCTCGGGCCAATCGGATTTCGCGTGGCGAAGCAGAATGAGGCGGCGCATGAACCATCCGGGGCGTGGCGAGGATTCGCACCTTATCACGCGGGGTCCGTTGGTGCAGTGCGGCGATCGGTCGGTGCGCAGACCGGCTGGCACGGGCGATGACCCACCCTCCCGCAACAGGTATCAAGCTAGGGCGAGACTTTTGTCTCGATCCTGAATAATCTGTGCTGCGTCGCGCAGAGCGGCGGCGGCGGGGGACGGGCGCTCGATGACATTCGCTGGGCTATCCGAGGCCGTGCGCGCGCGCCCCTGGCTCGCATATTTGCTCGCGGTGTTGCTCAGCGCCCTCGCCTTGATGATACGGCTGGCCGCCGGCGATGTCTTCTCGGGCTATCCGTTCATCACTTTCATCCCGGCGATCTGCCTGGCGGCGTTTCTCGGCGGCTTTTGGCCGGGGATGCTGGCGGCGCTGATGGGCGGCCTGATGGTGGCCTATTATCTGGTCACCCCGCAGGACGGGTTCGGGCTGGACTGGCCGTCCGGCTATCTCGGCATGCTGTTCTATGCCTTGACCGCACTGCTCATTGTCGCCCTGGCCAGCAGCGTGATGGCCACGCTCCAGCGCTGGAAATCGAGTGAGGAGGCGCTGCGGCGCCTGAATGCGGAGCTGGAGGCGCGGATTGCCGCGCGCACCAGCGAACTGCAGCAGGAAATGACCGAGCGATTCATCGCCGAAGCGCAGATCCGCCAGATGCAGAAGACCGAGGCGATCGGCCAGCTGACGGGAGGAATCGCACATGATTTTAATAATATGCTGGCGATCGTCATCGGCTCGCTGGATATCGCGCGCCGTCGGCTGACCGGCGCGGAGCATGAATTGGTGCACACCTGCCTCGCCAATGCGCTGGAGGGGGCCCAGCGCGCCGCCGCGCTCACGGCGCGGTTGCTCGCCTTCTCGCGCCAGCAGCCGCTGGAGCCCCAGCCGGTGGATGCCAACAAGCTGGTCGGCGGCATGTCCGAGCTGCTGCGGCGCACGCTCGGCGAGACCATTCAGGTGGAAACCGTGCTGGCCGGCGGGCTCTGGCGCGCATTTGCCGATCCCGCGCAATTGGAGAATGCCATCGTCAATCTGGCGGTGAATGCGCGCGACGCCATGCCCGACGGCGGCCGGCTCACCATCGAGACCGCCAATACCGACCTGGACGAGCGCTATGCCCGCAACCATACGGAGGTGACCGCGGGCCAATATGTGCTCGTGAGCGTTTCCGACACCGGCACCGGGATGGGGCCGGACGTGATCGAGCGGGCGTTCGATCCCTTCTACACCACCAAGGGCGTGGGCCGTGGCACTGGCCTCGGCCTCAGCCAGGTGTACGGTTTCGTCAAGCAGTCCGGCGGCCATGTGAAGATCTATTCGGAAATCGGCCAGGGCACGACCGTGAAGCTGTACCTGCCACGCCTGGTTGGCGAACTGGCCATGGCGGGAAGCACGAGCAGGAGCGAAGGGGATCTGCCGCAGGGTCGCCCCGAGATCACCATCCTGGTGGTGGAGGACGAGGAGAACGTGCGCCACATGAGCGTCGATGCCCTGCGCGAGCTGGGCTACACCGTGGTGCAGGCGAGCAGCGGCAATCAGGCGATGGAGCAATTGGTTCTCCAGCCGCGCATCGACCTCCTCTTCACCGATATCGTCATGCCCGACATGACCGGCCGGCAGCTGGCGGAAAAGGCGGCTGCCGCGCGGTCCGGCCTGAGGATCCTCTACACCACCGGCTATACCCGCAACGCCGTGGTGCATAACGGCATTCTCGACCATGGCGTGGCCTTCCTGCCGAAGCCCTTCACTCTGGACCAATTGGCTCGCAAGGTGGACGACGTGCTGGCGGATCGCGGTATCAACCGGCCCTGAGCGACCAATCGCGCGCCTTCGGCGCAGCTTTAAATTCACGGAATGTGGAGAGGCATCCGACAGCGGATGCGCGCCCTTTTCCTGCTTCCCTCGCGCATCGCCCTTCGTGCGTCATGGCCGGGCGCGCCCCGGCCATCCACGCGGTGCCGGCCTCACGATGCTTGAAATGCTGGAGCGAGCGGGGCGGCGTGGATGCACGGGTCAAGCCCGTGCACGACGAATGTGTCTTGCAGACGCTGTCATCTTGGCACTGACCTCCGGTGGGGAATGCCGCTCCGTCGCAGAGGTGTTAAAATACCATAATAGGGCATTTCCGTCACCGATTCTCGCTCGGCAGCCACATGATACCGTTGGTTCGTGATCGCCCCTTGGACCCGGCGTAAGGCAATGCTACGCCTTATCCTTGTTGGATTTATGCCACCTTCTTGCCCTTATCTAAGGGGTGGCACCGACGTTGGAGATTTGAAGGCGGGACTTCTGAAAACGGGAATGGGGGCACCATGACCCTTTCGGCACCATGAGCACGGCCGTGCGCGCGACCGGGCCGGGCATCGCCCCGGCCGAGCCCCTGCCTGCGGTGCGGGGCGATCTCGATTGCGATGTCTGCGTCATTGGCGACGGCACGCCCGGGCTTTGGATTGCGCTGGTCCTGGCCCTGCGCGGCCGCTCGGTGGTGTTGCTGGAGACCAAGGCGCCGGAAGCCGGGCGGCAGGAGAGCGTCGTCGCCGCCGGCCTCGATCTGACCGCCACAGACTTGTGCGCGCGGGCCGACCGGGACCGGGCGCGGGCGCTTTATGATCTTTCCGCCGACGCGGCCCGCAGCGCCCTGCGCCTGCTGGACGTGCTGCGCCTGGAGGAGACGGGCGAGGGGGAATTGCTGGTTCCCGGGCCCGCCGGGCTTGCCGATTTGCTGGACGAGGCGGCCGCGCGCGACGTGCTCGGGCTTCCCGAGCTTTCGCGTGTGGGCGAGGCGGACCTGTTCGAGCGCATCGGCACCGATCTGTATTCCGGCGCGCTGTTCGATTCCCATGCCCGTCGCTTCGACGTGGGACCGCTGGCCCGGCTGCTGGGCGAGGCCGCGGCCGCCGCGGGGGTGCGCCGTTTCCTGCGTGCGCCGGTCGAAAGCGTCGATCTCGATGGCGTGCGCAAATATATCCAGCTCGCGACGGGGCGGGTGCGGGCGGACCATGCCATCTTCTGCGCCACGCGCGGGCTGGGGCGGGTGGCACCCTGGCTCGCCCGGGCGGTCTATCCGGCCACCTTCGTCACCGGCAGCTTCCATGTGTCGGGGGGCGGCTATGGCGGCCCGGCCGTGCGCGAGACGGGCGCGCGGCCGGTGCGCTTCGCCCTCGATGGCGGGCATCTCACCTTCACAGCTCCGACCGCAACCTATCAGGGCCGGGAGGTCGCCGCCGCATGCGCGTTGCGGCGCCAAGCCGGAGTGCTCTATCCGCGCCTCGCCTCGGCCATGGTGGGCCATGCCTTCGGCTGGCGCGCCGCGCGCGCACCCTCCGGCCTGCCCCTGATCGGCCGCTACCGGCCGGGCGTCTGGTATGCCCTTGCCCTCGGGCAGGATCCGCTCGCCAATGTGAGCCTCGCCGCCGACCTGATCGGCGACGCCATCGTCGAGCGCGACGACCGGATCACCCTGTTCGGCGCCCCGCCGCTGCCCTCCACCTGGGGCGCCCTCGGCGCGGGCGTGCGCTGGACGGCCTACTGGGCCGGCCGCCTCGCCGATCGGGGGGAGCGCCGTCGCGCCCGGGTCGCGGACCGGCAGGAAGTCAGCACGGTGGAATTTTCCAGCGCCTGACGCTCATGCGACGGACGTTTGGGATTCATTGACCTTATCCGCAGCGAAAAGCCTGCGTAAGTCGCGCGAGGAGCGCGTTAATTACCCATGCGTGACATATTTGGCACCAATCGAATGGAGGGTGCGGGGTAGGGTGCATCCTTCGATTTAAACTGGGTGGACCATGGCCGAGCCGCGCCTTCTTTCCTTCGTAACGCTCTGTGCCACGGGCCTTTTTATCGCCGCCTCCGGCCCCGTCGCCGCCGCGGATGTCGCACCCGGCCTGATGGCGCCGGCCCCCGCCAAGCCGAAGGAAGACTGGTATCTGACCATCGGCGGGTCCGGCAATATCATACCTCAATACCCGGGCAGCGAGACCTATGAATTCCGTCCCGGCTTCATTTTCAGCATAGAAAAAGCGAGCGAACTCAACACGTTCCACAGTGTGGACGACAATCCTTCGATCGCCCTGTTCGACACCGGCAAATTCCGCATCGGCGCCGTTGGCCGGATCGACTGGGGTCGGGACGAGGATGATTCGGACCGCCTGAACGGCATCGGCAACCTCGACCCCTCGCTGGAAATCGGTGGCTTTTCCGAATGGTATCCGGTTGACTGGCTGCGCCTGCGCGGCGAGCTGCGCTATGGCTTTGGCGGTTATGAGGGCTGGGTCGGCGATCTCGGCGCGGACGTGATCGTGCCCTATGAAACCTGGCGTTTCGCCATCGGCCCGCGCCTCGCCTTCGGCTCCTCCGCGTACCAGAACGCTTATTTCGGAGTCACGCCGTTCCAGGCCTTCAGCGCCAATTTCCTCGGCAATCCCTTGACCCCCTATCAAGCCAGCAGCGGCCTTTATTCCTGGGGCGCGACCGCGCAGCTGACCAAGGATTTCGGCAGGGGCTTCACCGCGGGCGTGTTCGGGACCTACGGCCGGCTGGTTGGAGATGCCGCCGATTCGCCTCTGACCCAGAGCGCCAACCAGTTCACCGCAGGCGTCTCCCTCGCCTACACCTTCAACATCGGCAAGGCTTGGTGGTGAGCCGCCTCTGACGCGCCCCAGGGCGCAGCGGCTTACCTGGCGGTACTTACGTACATGAGGGGAACGAGCGCGCCGCGCTTGAGTTTGTCTGGCGAGTGCCCCCGGCGTTGATGGCGGTTGTCGTGAGGCGAGGCGGTGGATATAAGCGCGGCGACCCGGTGGGGATCAGCGACGCTGTATCGAGGACATTGCTGATGTCGGTCCAAATCGACCAGGACTATCGCCCCCGCGAGGACGAGCCCTTCATGAACGACCGCCAGCGGGAATATTTCCGGCTGAAGCTGTTGTCCTGGAAGGACGATATCCTGCGGGAGGCGCGTGAAACGCTGCAGCACCTTCAAGACGAGAACCAGAATCACCCCGACCTTGCGGACCGTGCGTCTTCCGAGACGGATCGTTCGATCGAGCTGCGGGCGCGCGATCGCCAGCGCAAGCTGATCTCCAAGATCGATGCCGCCCTGGGCCGAATCGAGGACGGGAGCTACGGCTATTGCGAAGATACCGGCGAGCCGATTTCGCTAAAGCGCCTGGAAGCCCGGCCGATTGCAACGCTATCGGTGGAAGCTCAGGAGCGACACGAGCGGCGCGAGCGTGTCTATCGCGACGATTGAGGCCCTCGAGAACCGGCGTGCCGGTTCGTGTGAGGCCGTAATCAGGGTCGAAACCAAAACAAAAGCCGGGCCCTGGAGCCCGGCTTTTCTATTTTCGCACCAACCGTCGCGCTCAGCGCGGCCCGGTGCCCCGGCCGAGCAGATTGGCCATTTCGGCTTCCAGGTCCTCGAACGGGTCCTTCTCCGCCTCAGCTTCGGGTTTGGCGGGCGGGGTAGGGGCCTTGGTCTCCGCCACCGGGGGCGTGAGCGTGGGAGCGTCGATGGAGACCATGCCGCCGGAATCCAGGGCGAACGGATTGTCCAATTCGCGGGCGAACGTGTTCGGCTGCGGCGCTGCCGGCGGGGTGGCGCGCGGCAGCACCCAACGGCGCGGCGGAGCAGCGGGAGTGGGGGGCGCGGCAGCGACTTGGGCGGATGCTGCCACGTCGGGCACTGCGGGCTCCACCACGAGCGCAGGCGCAGGCGGCGCCATCCTCACCTTGAGGTCTCTCGGGTCGACCGGCCGCGCGCGCACCTCCGGTGTGGGTGGAACCGATGGGCGCTCCGCGTCGGGCTTGGGGCGGTCCGGTGCGATGGTGGGAAGGTCGGCGGGTTCCACCACGCGGGCCGCCGCCGGGCGGGCCATCACTTCAAGGGCCGCCGGTTCGGGCGCGGGGGGCGCGGCGGGTGCCTGCTCGGGTACGTCGGTACGCTCCCCTTCGGGACGCGCCTTCAGGTTGGCGGTGCGGAACAAGGACCCCAGGCCGCGGCGCGCCGGTGCGGGTGGCTCGACCGGCGGTGGTGCGGCCTCGGCGGGTTCGGCTGGAATCTCCGCCGCATCCGGCCCCAGAAGGTCCTCGAGTGTCAGCGCGGGAATGATTTCCGAGGATCTCGTCGGCGCCGCTTCAAGATCGGGCACAGGCGTCGTCACCGGCGGCGCGGCGACCGGCGGCGCGGCAGGGCGCTCCTGCGCGGAGGCGGCGAGGCGCGGCTCGGTGCGCGGCGCTTCCGCCGGGCGAGCGTCCTTGCCGAGGGTGAAGGTCGTTCCCCGGCGCGGTGTCGGCGCGTCGGCCCGCGCTGCGGCCGGAACCGGAGCGGACGGGGCCGCGGGAGGAACCACGGGTGCAGGGCGCTCGACCACCGGGGGCGCCACCGGCGGTACAACCGGCGAAGGGGCGGGCGGCAGGTCCAGCGTCACTTCGGGCGCCGCGGTATGTTCGATCTCACGCGGCGCGTCAGGCGCGACGCTGACCGGGGGGGCAACGCCCGCCGGCGCGGCGGTCTCCGGCTTTGCGGCACGTGCTCCCACCTGCACCGGTGCAGGTGGTGCGGCCACGGCGGCATCGGGGGTTTCCACGGATACGGCGACGGAGGGGGCGGCTCGGACGGGATCGAGGTTTGGGTCGATACGCGGCGGGCGCGTGAAGGGCGCGCGGGGTGCGCCGGCATCGGGTCGGCGGGGCGTGTCGATCGCGGGTGCGTTCCGGTCGGTGGTCCGCCGGGTCGGGAGGGGACGGCGGATCTCGGGCACCAGGGCCTCGGCATCGAGCGCCGGGGCCGAGGCGGGTGCCGGGGCCGGCTCGCGTGAAGCGCCCGCCAACAGGGGCGCGGATTCCTCCGGCTTTTCAGCAGTTGGAGCGGACGGCGCGGCGGTGGTTTCCCCAGTCGCGCTGTCAAGCACAGGCGTAGAGACTACCGGCGGGCTTAATGGCCTTCGGGGCGCCTGGGGCGCGCGCGCGTAGATGGAGTCGCGTTGCGCAAGAGGCTCGCGAGGGACTGGAGCCTCCCGGGGGGCTGGGGCCTCGCGTGGGGGCGGAGCGTCCCGCGGCGGCAGGGCTTCTCGGGGTGGCAGGGCTTCTCGGGGCGCCATGGGCTCGCGTGCGGGCAGGGCTTCGCGGCTTTCTCGCGGCGCAAAGGCTTCGCGCGGCTCGCGGGGCGGTAGCGCCTCACGCTGATCGCGCGGCGGCATGGCTTCGCGTGCGGGTTCACGGGCGATGGCTGGCTCGCGCAATACCGTCGGTTCGCGCGCCGCAGCACGCGAAATCGCGGGCTCCACGACAATATCGGTGGAGCCGCCGACCAACAGAAGGTGTTCGACCTCATCGCGCCGGACCAGGACCAGGCGCCGGCGAGGATCTATGGTGACGCTGTCTAGAACCGCCAGACGCGCCTGGCGGGAGCGCGCCGCGCCGCCCCGTCCGTCGCGCCCGAGGTGGCGTACGATAAACACGGTCAGGCCCAGCAGCACGCCGATCACCAGCAAGGCGATGGCCAAGCGCACGGGCAGATCGAGTTGCGCCCCAAACAAATTCTGCAACATCGTGTGTCCTCTTCGCTGCCGGTGCGATGTACCACGTCCCGAGCCCGGCACCCCAGCGCCGTGCGATCGGGCCAGGGGCGCCCGCAGGGTACAACATCAACCAGCGAACCAAGAAATTGTTGACGATCATGGCATGATTTCAACCAATGCCGTAACTTTGCGTTAATTTTCGCGGATTCGGAGCGGTTTATGGCCGCAAAGGGCGTTTCTGCGCTCCCTGGAAGGACGACTTCATGAGCACCGACGCGGGCGATGCGCGCTCGGGTTTTTTGAGCGGGGTGTTCAGCCGCAGGACGTCCGGGCGTGAACGTTTGGTGGTCGGCGGCGCGGCTTTCGCCGGCGGCATCGTCGTCGCTGCGCTCGAAGGCAGTCCGGGCGGCGGGATCACCGCGATCCTCGCCGCGCTCGCCGCCGTCGGCATCTTTGCCGTGGTCAGCGCAACCATGCGGCTGTGGAGCGGCACCGACAAGCGCAGCGATGAGCTGGTGCAGGCGCTGCTGGCCAATATGAGCGATGCGGCAATCGTCGTGGAAGCCGGCGAGCGCATGCTCGCCGTCAACACCCCTTATCTCAATCTCAGCCGCAGCGCGGCCGGGCAAGTCCCGATGCCGGACCGCTTTCTCGGCCGCATTCCTGGCGGGCAGGCCATGGTTGGCCTGCTGTTGCGTAGCGCGGCGGATGGCGTCAGGGGCATGCAGACTTTCCCCTTTGATCCCAATCCGGCGGGTCGGCGCCTTGTGGTTTCGGTGCAGCCGCTCGCCGGTGCGCGGCGCGCCTTGTGGGTGCTGCATCTGGCTGGCGAGACGGTTCCTTCGGCGCCGCTTGCACAGGTGGCCGGGGGCACCCCCCTTGCGCGTCCCAGTGCGGCGCAGACCTCCGCGCCCTTGTTGCCCGCCGAGGGTGCCCTGGCGCTTGCTGAAATCTGGGAGCAGGCGCCGGTCGGCATGGTGTTGCTTTCTTCTGCCGGCGGGCGGCTGGCGAATGCCGCTTTCGCCCGCTGGCTCGGCTACGGACTGGCCGAACTTGGGGCGGGCGTGCTGCCGTTTGTCGAGCTCATCGGTCCACAGAGCACGACCATCGCGCGCGCCGTGCTCGAGCGCGGCCAGACCGGCCCGCGCGGAATCGACCTGGATTTCGTGCGGCAGGACGGCTCCATAGTCTCCGGCCGGGTGTGGATCGGCGGACGGGCGGGAGCGGATTGCATCGCCGTCGTGATCCCGCGCGGTGACGCAATGGCCGTGTCCGCCGTGGTGGAGCGCCAGGCGCAGGAACCGCCACAGCGCATGTCCGGCGGTTCAGACGCCTCGTTTTTCTCGCGCTCGCCGCTCGCAATGGCGAATGTCGATGGGGCAGGCGCGGTGCGCGAGGCCAACGGCAGCTTTGCCCGCCTGTTTGCGGGCAGCGACCGCATGCTCGCAGGCACCAAGCTGGAGCAATTGGTCGCCGAGCGCGACGTTCCGGCGATGGAAAGCCTGGTGCGCGAGACGCTGTCTGGCCAGGCGGGCGGCGCGCCGGTGGATGTTGGCATAGCGGGGCAAGGGGGACGCTCGGCGCGCCTCTATGCCGCCAATCTCGGGCCGGGCGGCGCCGGGGCGGCGATCTATGCGGTGGACACGACCGCGCAGCGCGCGCTTGAGGCGCAGTTCGCCCAATCGCAGAAGATGCAGGCGATCGGGCAGCTCGCCGGCGGTGTGGCGCATGATTTCAACAACGTGCTCACCGCCATTCTCGGCTATTGCGATCTCTTGCTGGCCAATCACCGGCCGAGCGATCCGTCCTTCCCCGACATCATGCAGATCAAGCAGAATGCGAATCGGGCTGCCGGGCTGGTGCGCCAGTTGCTCGCCTTCTCGCGCCGGCAGACGCTGCGGCCGCAAGTGATCCAGCTCACCGACGTGATCTCCGACCTTTCCATGCTGTTGCGCCGCCTGATGGGCGAAAGCATCTCGCTGCAAGTGGAACACGGGCGGGAGTTGTGGCCGATTCTCGTGGATGTGAACCAGTTCGAGCAGGTGATCGTGAATCTCGCGGTCAATGCACGGGACGCCATGCCGTCGGGCGGCGTCGTGACGTTGCGCACGCTGAATGTTCCGGCGGCGGCCTGTGCCGCCTATGGCGACGCCAGCAATCTTGCGCCGGCGGATTATGTGTTGGTCGAAGTCGGCGACACCGGCACCGGCATGCCGCCGGATATCTTGGAAAAGATCTTCGAGCCGTTCTTTTCCACCAAGGACGTGGGCAAGGGCACGGGGCTTGGTCTTTCAACAGTTTACGGCATCGTCAAGCAGACCGGCGGCAGCGTGCTGGCCACCAGCGAACTCGGCAAGGGCAGCCTGTTCCGGGTATTCCTGCCGCGCCATGAGGGTGCGGTCGAGGAGACGCCGGCGCGTCCCGCCGAACCGGAAGCCAAGGTGCCGGACCTGACCGGGCAGGCCTCGGTGCTGCTGGTGGAAGATGAGGACGCGGTCCGCGCCTTCGCCGCCCGCGCCCTGAGCGCGCGCGGCTATCGCGTTGTGGCGGCGGCGAACGGCGCCGAGGCCCTGGAGGCGATGGACCAGCCCGGCACGAACTTCGATGTGGTGGTATCCGATGTCGTGATGCCCGAGATGGATGGGCCGAGCCTGCTGCGCGAATTGCGGCGTCGCGATCCCAAACTGAAGATCATCTTCATTTCGGGCTATGCGGAGGAGGCATTCGCCAAAAATCTCCCCGAGGGCGAGCGTTTTGCCTTCTTGCCCAAGCCGTTCTCGCTCAAGCAATTGGTTGCGGCGGTGAAGGAGGCGACCCGTCCCTAACGGCAAGCGGGCGTTTGAAGGTTTTTCCCCTGTCAAACTGTCGCAGCCTGACCTGAGCCGTGGAAAGCTCACAGACGTGCGCTGCGCTGCGTCAAGCCGATTGACGCGACGGTATTGCACTGCAAACAGGCATCGGGGTGAAGATCGACACGCGGGCTCGCGAAGATCTGCTGAAAGATCGGCTGCGCGGCGCATTTTCCTGTCGCCGCAACGGCCTTGAAGCGTTGCGGCGAAAATCGACGACACAGAAAAATTCTCGTGGCTTTTGCGCGGTATGGGCGATGTCGTTCCGGCATGTCGGTGAGTTTGGATGGTTCTACACGCGTCAAAGGCAAGGTCGCACTTGCCACCCATCTGGCGCTGCGATAAGCCTCGCTCGTTTCGAACTCCTCCAACCGAGGCCGGCGCGGTAACGCTTCAAGCGGATCGCCCATGCGCCCCAAGGTGCGGATCATGAACCTGCTGCTCCAGGATTATCTCCCGGTCGTCATCTTCATCGGGGTCTCGGTGGTGATCGGCCTTGCTCTGCTCATCTCGCCGTTCATAGTCGCGTACAGCAGCCCGGATCCGGAGAAGCTTTCAGCCTACGAATGCGGCTTCAATGCGTTCGACGATGCGCGCATGACGTTCGACGTGCGCTTCTATCTCGTCTCCATCCTCTTCATCATCTTCGATCTGGAAGTGGCCTTCCTGTTCCCCTGGGCGATTTCGTTCGGTGGCCTCGGCGATCTCGGCTTCTGGTCCATGATGCTCTTCCTCGGCGTGCTGACCGTCGGGTTCATCTACGAATGGCGCAAGGGAGCACTCGAATGGGATTGACCCCTTCTGCGACGAAGCCGCTGGTGGCGCAGGCGCCGCGCGGCCTCGTCGATCCCAATACCGGCCGTCCCGTCGGCTCGGACGATCCCTTTTTCCAGGAGATCAATTCCGAGCTCGCGGACCGCGGCTTCCTGATGACCAATGTGGACGATCTCATCACCTGGGCGCGCACCGGCTCGCTCATGTGGATGACGTTCGGCCTTGCGTGCTGCGCCGTGGAAATGATGCAGGTTTCCATGCCGCGCTACGATGTGGAGCGTTTCGGCTTCGCGCCGCGCGCCTCCCCGCGCCAGTCGGATGTGATGATCGTCGCCGGCACGCTGACCAATAAGATGGCGCCCGCGCTCCGCAAGGTTTACGACCAGATGCCGGAGCCGCGTTACGTGATCTCCATGGGCAGCTGCGCCAATGGCGGCGGCTATTATCATTATTCCTATGCCGTGGTGCGCGGCTGCGACCGGATCGTGCCCGTGGACATTTATGTCCCCGGTTGCCCGCCCACCGCGGAAGCGTTGCTCTACGGTGTTCTTCTTCTTCAGAAGAAGATTCGCCGCATCGGAACCATCGAACGCTGAATCGCTGAACGCGCGGCGACGGGAAGAGGCAGATGGACGAGACCTTGAAGGACCTCGCGGTTCACGTATCGGGCGCGCTCGGCGAAGCGATCCGCGCGACGCACATGGCGTTCGGCGAATTGACCCTTGAAGTCGAGGGAGCGGAGATTGTGAAGGTCGCGACATTCCTGCGCGACGACCCGGCGTGCCTGTTCCACGGCATCGTGGATGTGTGCGGCGTGGATTATCCGGCCCGCGAGCTGCGATTCGACGTCGTCTACCACCTGCTTTCTCTGAAGCACAACATGCGCATCCGCCTGAAGGTGCAGACCGATGAGTCCACGCCCGTGCCCTCCATCTGCGGAGTGTTTCCGGGCGCGAACTGGTTCGAACGGGAAGCCTACGACATGTATGGCATTCTGTTCACCGGTCATCCCGAACTGCGCCGCCTGCTGACGGACTATGGTTTCGACGGCTATCCCCTGCGCAAGGACTTCCCGCTCACGGGCTTCGTCGAGGTGCGCTATGACGACGAGGTCAAGCGCGTGATCTATGAGCCTGTCCGGCTTCCGCAGGAATTCCGCAACTTCGACTTCCTCTCCCCGTGGGAGGGTGTCGAATATGTTCTGCCCGGCGACGAAAAGGCTGCTTCGCAGCCCGGCGCCCCCAAGGCGAGCTGAAGGAGCGCCCCATGGCCCACACCCTCGACTCGCCGAAGACCGAAAACCCGGTCCGCAACTTCCAGATCAATTTCGGCCCGCAGCATCCGGCGGCCCACGGCGTGTTGCGCCTGGTGCTGGAGCTGAACGGCGAGGTGGTGGAACGCGTCGATCCCCATATCGGCCTTCTGCATCGCGGCACCGAGAAGCTGATCGAGGCGAAGACCTATCTCCAGGCCGTGCCCTATTTCGATCGGCTCGATTATTGCGCGCCGATGAACCAGGAGCATGCCTATTGCCTGGCGGTGGAGAAGCTTCTCGGCATTGAGGTGCCGATCCGCGGCCAGCTGATCCGCGTGCTCTATTCCGAAATCGGCCGCCTACTCTCGCATATCCTGAACGTCACGACCTTCGCGATGGACGTGGGCGCGCTCACCCCGCCGCTGTGGGGCTTCGAGCAGCGCGAAAAGCTCATGATGTTCTATGAGCGCGCGTCCGGAAGCCGCATGCATGCGGCCTATTTCCGGCCCGGCGGCGTGCACCAGGACCTGCCGACCAAGCTGGTCGAGGATATCGGCGCGTTCTGCGATCCCTGCCTTCAGACCCTCGACGACCTTGATGCCCTGGTCACCGGGAACCGAATCTTCAAGCAGCGCACCGTCGATATCGGCGTGGTGACTCTGGAAGAGGCGCAGGCCTGGGGCTTTTCCGGCGTGATGGTGCGCGGCTCCGGCGCTGCCTGGGATCTGCGCCGCGCGCAGCCTTATGAGTGCTATTCCGAGCTGGACTTCGACATTCCCATCGGCAAGCACGGCGATTGCTATGATCGCTACGTGGTCCGCATGGAAGAGATGCGCCAGTCCATCAAGATCATGAAGCAGTGCGTGCAGCGCCTGCTGAAGGAGCCGGGTCCGGTTGCCACGGTCGACAACAAGGTGGTGCCGCCCAAGCGGGGCGAGATGAAGCGCTCGATGGAAGCGCTGATCCACCACTTCAAGCTGTACACCGAAGGTTATCACGTGACGGCCGGCGACGTGTATGCGGCGGTGGAAGCTCCGAAAGGCGAGTTCGGCGTCTATCTGGTTGCCGACGGCACCAACAAGCCCTACCGCTGCAAGATCCGCGCTCCCGGTTTCGCGCATCTCCAGGCGATGGACTTCCTGTGCCGCGGCTACATGCTGGCGGACGTTTCCGCGATCCTCGGCTCCCTCGACATCGTGTTCGGGGAGGTGGACCGGTGAAGGTTCTTCTGACCGCCTCCGCCCTTCTGCCGCTGGCGTGCGGTGCCGGTGAGGCTGCCGATTACGGCCGCGCACCCACCACACTCGATGTGGTGGTTCCGCTCGGGACTCCTGCTGAAGCGCCACGGGCGATGGTCGTGCAGAAGCTCACCATGTACAGCTTGCTGAACGGCGGCTGGCAGCCGGTGGATGCGGCGCTCATCCCCGAAAGCGGCATTCCCGGCACGCGGGGCAGCTTCGCCCATGCGGACGGGGCTGCGGTGAAGCTCTACAAGGATGGCGTCTACGCCTATTGCGGCATCGCCCAGGTGGGCGGCGCCTATAATGATTGTCACATTGTCAGCCCGGGAAGCCGCTGATGTCCGTCCGCCGCCTCGCAGCTGAGCAGCCCGCAAGCTTCGCCTTCACGGCGGAGAATGATGCCTGGGCCGATCGTCAGATTGCCAAATACCCCGAAGGCCGCCAGGCCAGCGCCGTGATTTCGCTCCTGTGGAAGGCGCAGGAACAGTGCGGCGGCTGGTTGCCGGAGCCCGCGATCCGCGTTGTGGCGGACCGGCTCGGCATGCCGAATATCCGGGTGCTGGAGATCGCCACCTTCTACACCATGTTCAATCTGGAGCCGGTGGGGCGCCACTTTGTGCAGCTCTGCGGCACCACGCCCTGCATGCTGCGTGGCGCCAACGAGCTGAAAGAGGTCTGCCAGCGCAAGATCGGTCCGGAGCGCCATGTTTCCGCCGATGGTGCGCTGTCGTGGCTGGAAGTGGAATGCCTTGGCGCCTGCGCCAATGCGCCCATGGTTCAGATCAATTACGATTATTTCGAGGACCTGAGCCCCGAGATCCTGGAGAGGATTCTGGATGATCTCGCCGCTGGCCGCCCGGTGAAGCCGGGCCCGCAGACGGGCCGCCAGTTCTCTGCGCCGGCCGGGGATCTCACCTCGCTCACCGATCCGCAGATCTATGAGCCGCGCGCCGCCGGATCAGCCGTGCCAGCGGCCGACGAGCAGCCGGATCTGTTGCAGGCCGGCCGTCCGGGTGCGGCGGTGGAAACTCCGATCGATCCTGTCGGCATCGCGTCCGCCGCGCAGGAAAAGGCCGTCAATGGCCAGCATGCCGGCGAAAAGCGGGAAGAGGTGGCGCGCGCCGCCCAGGAGAGCAGCCCCTCCGTCACGGGCTCTGAGCGCGAGGTGCCGAAGACCGGCACCGGCGTGCGCGATCCGGAGGCTTGAGCCATGCTCCAGGACAAGGACCGCATCTTCACCAATCTCTACGGGCTGCACGATTGGGGCCTCAAGGGCGCGCTCGCGCGCGGCAATTGGGACGGCACCAAGGGCATTCTGGAAAAAGGCCGTGACTGGATCATCAATGAGATGAAGGTCTCGGGCCTGCGCGGCCGTGGCGGCGCAGGCTTTTCGACCGGCCTCAAATGGTCCTTCATGCCGAAGGTCTCGGACGGGCGCCCCCATTATCTGGTGGTGAATGCGGACGAATCCGAGCCGGGCACCTGCAAGGACCGGGAGATCATGCGGCATGATCCGCATCTCCTGATCGAAGGCTGTCTCATCGCCTCCTTCGCCATGGGCGCGCATGCCGCTTACATCTATGTGCGTGGCGAATATGTGCGGGAGCGCGAGCAGCTCGAAGCTGCCGTCGAACAGGCCTATGAGGCCAAGCTCATCGGCAAGGACAATGTCCACGGCTATCCGTTCGATCTTTATGTGCATCACGGTGCCGGGGCTTATATCTGCGGCGAGGAAACCGCGCTGCTGGAGAGCCTGGAAGGCAAGAAGGGCATGCCGCGGCTGAAGCCGCCATTCCCCGCCAACATGGGCCTCTATGGCTGCCCGACCACGGTCAACAATGTGGAATCCATCGCGGTCGCGCCCGACATCCTGCGGCGCGGCGCGGCCTGGTTCGCCGGCATCGGCCGTCCGAACAATGTGGGCACCAAGCTGTTCGGCATTTCCGGCCACGTGAACACGCCGTGCGTGGTCGAAGACGCAATGGGCACGCCGTTCAAGGAATTAATCGAGCGCCACGGCGGCGGCATCCGCGGCGGCTGGGACAATCTGCTCGCCATCATCCCCGGCGGCGCGTCCTGCCCTGTGATTCCGGCGGACCAATGCGAAGACCTGATCATGGATTTCGACGGCACCCGCGCCGCCAAATCCAGCCTCGGCACCGCCGGCATCCTGGTGATGGACAAGTCCACGGATATCGTGCGGGCGATCGCGCGCATCTCCTATTTCTTCAAACATGAGAGCTGTGGCCAGTGCACGCCGTGCCGCGAGGGCACGGGCTGGATGTGGCGCGTGCTGAACCGCATGGCCGAAGGCCGCGCGCAGAAGCGTGAGATTGATCTGCTTCTGGAAGTGACCACCCAGATTGAAGGCCACACCATCTGCGCGCTTGGCGACGCGGCGGCTTGGCCGGTGCAGGGCCTGATCCGGCACTTCCGTCACGAGATCGAAAAGCGCATCGACCAATATGCGGCCAATCCTCATTCCGACCCGGTGCATATGCCGGTCGCGGCGGAGTGAGGGATGTCCAACGAAGCGGATCATTCTCTCCTGACGCTCCTGCGCCGCATGGATGCGCGCACCGAGCGGATGGCGGAGGATATCCATCATTTGGAAGTTCGCGTGACCGCGCTTGAGGAGGCCGTTGTTGAAAACAGTCGCCGCTTCGAACGCCTGGAACACCGCGTCGGCCGGATCGAGCGTGCGCTTGATCCGATCGATCTGCAGTAGGGACCTGTCATGGCCAAGCTGATTGTCGACGGCACCGAGGTAGACGTCCCCGCCGAATACACGCTGTTGCAGGCGTGCGAGGTGGCGGGCGTCGAAATTCCGCGCTTCTGCTTCCATGAACGGCTGTCCATCGCCGGCAATTGCCGCATGTGCCTGGTGGAAGTGAAGGGCGGCCCGCCCAAGCCGACGGCGTCGTGCGCCATGGCGGTCAAGGACCTGCGCCCCGGCCCGAACGGCGAGCCGCCGGTGGTGCTCACCAAGAGCCCCATGGTCAAGAAGGCCCGCGAAGGGGTGATGGAGTTCCTCCTCATCAATCACCCGCTGGATTGCCCGATCTGCGATCAGGGCGGCGAGTGCGACTTGCAGGACCAGGCCATGGCCTATGGCGTGGACACCTCCCGCTTCGCCGAGAACAAGCGGGCGGTCGAAGACAAATACATCGGGCCGCTGGTGCGGACCTCCATGAACCGGTGCATCCATTGTACCCGTTGCGTGCGCTTCACCACGGAAGTCGCCGGTGCGGCGGACCTCGGTGCCATCGGGCGCGGCGAGGATATGGAGATCACCACCTATCTCGAACATGCCATGCATTCGGAATTGCAGGGCAATGTGGCCGATCTCTGCCCGGTGGGCGCTCTGACCCACAAGCCCTACGCCTTCCATGCGCGGCCCTGGGAATTGACCAAGACCGAGTCCGTCGACGTGATGGACGCAGTCGGCTCCAACATCCGTATCGACACCCGCGGCCGCGAAGTGATGCGCATCCTGCCGCGCACCAACGAGGCGGTGAACGAGGAATGGATTTCCGATAAGACCCGCTATGTGTGGGATGGCCTGAAGGCGCAGCGCCTGGACCGCCCCTATGTGCGCAAGGACGGACGGCTCGTGCCGGCCAGCTGGACCGAAGCTTTTGCGGTGATTGCGGCCAAGGTGAAGGCGACCGCGCCGGCCCGCATCGGCGCGGTCCTGGGCGATCTCGCCAGCGTTGAAGAAGCCTTTGCCTTGAAGGGGCTGTTCGACAAACTCGGCTCGAAGAACATCGACGCACGCCAGGACGGCGCGGCGCTCAACCCGGCGCTTGGACGCGCCAGCTATATTTTCAATGCCGGTATCGACGGCATCGAGGCGGCGGACGCGATCCTGCTCATCGGGACCGACCCGCGCCATGAGGCCAGCGTTCTGAACGCCCGCATCCGCAAGCGCTGGCGCGCCGGCGGTCTGAAGGTGGGTGTGATCGGTCCGCGCGTCGACCTGACCTATCCCTATGAATATCTCGGGGCCGGCCCCGAAACGCTCGCTGAACTCGCCGGCTCCGGCACCTTCGCCGAGGCGCTGAAGGCGGCCGAGCGACCGCTCGTGATCGTGGGGCAGGGCGCTGTCGCCCGGGCGGACGGTGCCGCGGTGCTCTCGCTTGCGGCTCGGGTGGCCGTGGCGGTTGGCGCGGTGAAGGAAGGCTGGAACGGTTTTGCGGTCCTGCACACCGCCGCCGCCCGCGTCGGCGCGCTCGATGTGGGCGTGGTTCCGGGCGAAGGCGGTCTTGACGTCGCGGGCATGACCGCGGCCGGCGCACTGGACGTAGCCTTCCTGCTGGGCGCGGACGAAGTGGACGTGGCGCCCGGCGCCTTCGTCGTCTATCTCGGCACCCATGGCGATCGCGGCGCGCACCGGGCGGATGTGATCCTGCCGGGCGCGGCTTATCCGGAAAAGTCCGGCATTTATGTCAATACCGAAGGGCGTCCCCAGTTCGCCAATCGCGCGGCGTTCCCGCCTGGCGATGCGCGCGAGGATTGGGCGGTGCTGCGGGCCCTGTCCGAGGTGATCGGCCATAAGCTGCCTTACGACACGCTTCTTGCGCTCCGGGGGGCCATGGTGGCGGCCCATCCGCATCTCGGCCGGCTGGACCAGGTGGAGCCGGCGGAGGCCGGGTCCATCGCCGCGCTTGCCGGCATGGGCGGGACGGCCGACAAGGGCGCGTTCGTTTCCACCATTGGTGATTTCTTCCTGACCAACCCCATCGCCCGGGCCTCCGCCGTGATGGCGGAATGCTCGAAACTGCGGCTCGGCAGCGATGCCGTGGCGGCGGAGTAGGAACATGGCGGGCAGGACGGGACACAGGACATCGGGTGAGCGGGCCTCGGCCTGCTGGAAGCCGGCGGGGCATGCGCCTTGCCGGATGACGGATTGAGGGGCGGGAAGAACCCATGAGCTGGCAGGATACCCTTATCCAGGTGCTGATCATCCTCGGCGCGAGCCTCGCGCTGCTGGTGGCACTGCTGATCTTTATCGCCTTCATCCTCTTGGCGGACCGCAAGATCTGGGCGGCGGTGCAGATGCGCCGCGGCCCCAATGTGGTCGGCCCGTTCGGCCTGCTGCAATCCTTTGCCGACCTGCTGAAGTTCGTGCTCAAGGAGCCGATCATTCCGGCGGGCTCCAACAAGGGCATCTTCATCCTGGCGCCGCTGGTCAGCTGCGTGCTCGCCCTCTCCGCATGGGCAGCCATTCCCTTGGCCTCGGGCTGGGTGATCGCCGATCTGAACATCGGCATTCTCTACATTTTCGCGATTTCCTCGCTCGGCGTGTACGGCATCATCATGGCCGGCTGGGCGTCGAACTCGAAATATCCGTTCCTGGCAGCGCTGCGCTCGGCGGCGCAGATGGTGTCCTACGAAGTGTCCATCGGCTTCGTCATCATCACGGTGCTGATGTGCGCGGGGTCGCAAAACCTTTCCGCCATCGTCGAGGCGCAGAATGGGCGGCTGGGCCTGCTCAACTGGTACTTCCTGCCGCTGCTGCCGATGTTCGTGATCTTCCTGGTTTCGGCCCTCGCTGAAACCAACCGTCCGCCGTTCGACCTGGTGGAAGCGGAATCCGAGCTCGTCGCCGGCTTCATGGTGGAATATTCCTCCACCCCCTACCTGCTGTTCATGCTGGGCGAATACGTGGCGATCATGACCATGTGCGCCCTGGGCACGATCCTGTTCCTCGGCGGCTGGCTCTCTCCACTGCCGTTCGCGCCCTTCACGTGGGTGCCGGGGATCATCTGGTTCGTGCTGAAGCTGTGCTTCATGTTCTTCCTGTTCGCGATGGCGAAGGCGATGGTGCCCCGCTATCGCTACGACCAGCTGATGCGGCTCGGCTGGAAGATCTTCCTGCCGATCTCGCTGGTGGCCGTGGTGGTGGTGGCGAGCGTCCTTCACTTCACCGGGACGGCGCCCCAATGATTGAGATTTGTTACTTTTCATTCGGCCGCGTCGGCGCGGCGGGAGCGATGCCATGAAACTGGATCAAGCGGCCCGCGCCGTTTTCCTCACCGAGTTTCTCTCGGGTTTTGTGCTCGCCATGCGCTATTTCTTTGCGCCCAAGGCGACCATCAACTACCCGTTCGAGAAGAACCCCATCTCGCCGCGCTTCCGGGGCGAGCATGCGTTGCGCCGCTATCCCAACGGGGAAGAGCGCTGCATCGCCTGCAAATTGTGCGAGGCCATCTGCCCCGCCCAGGCCATCACCATCGAAGCCGGCCCGCGTCGCAACGACGGCACGCGGCGCACCACGCGCTACGACATCGACATGGTGAAGTGCATCTATTGCGGCTTCTGCCAGGAAGCCTGCCCGGTGGATGCCATCGTCGAGGGGCCGAACTTTGAGTTCGCCACCGAGACCCGTGAGGAATTGTACTACGACAAGGAACGCTTGCTCGCCAATGGCGACCGGTGGGAGCGCGAGATCGCGCAGTCCATCGCGCTGGACGCGCCTTATCGGTGACAGGTTCGCCCGCTTTCGGCGGGCGGTGAGGGTTGGGGCTGAGGGTGCGCGCGTCCTGCGGGCAACCGAGACAGTGGACTAATGTGATGGGTACGGGCTATCGACGGGCCGGCCGCCACGCGCGGCCGCATAGGATCGGCGCCGTGGCGCCGCGGAGAGGGGAGCTCGGCGCATGAGTGTCGCGGCAGTATTTTTCTATCTCTTCGCCGGCGTCCTCGTGGCGTCGGCCTTCATGGTCATTTCCTCCCGCAACCCGGTCCATTCGGTCCTGTTTCTCATTCTGTGCTTCGTCAATGCGGCGGGCCTGTTCATCCTGATCGGCGTCGAGTTCCTCGCCCTGATCCTGGTGGTGGTCTATGTCGGCGCAGTGGCGGTGCTGTTCCTCTTCGTCGTGATGATGCTGGACGTGGACTTCGTCGAGCTGCGGCAGGGGTTCCTGCAATATCTGCCGGTGGGCGCCTTGGTCGGCGTGGTGTTCCTGGTGGAGCTGATCCTGGTGGTGAGCACCTGGGCGACCGCGCCTGCTGTTGCGCAATTGCCGAAGGTGGCGGCGGTCGGCGGTGTGGTGATCAGCAACACCAAGGCGCTCGGTCACGTGCTCTACACCGATTACGTCTACTTCTTCGAGGCCTCGGGCATGGTGCTGCTGGTGGCCATGATCGGCGCCATCGTGCTCACGCTGCGCCACAAGGTGAATGTGAAGCGCCAGAACGTCTCCGCCCAGGTTGCCCGTACGCCCGAGACCGCGATGGAAGTGGTCAAGGTGCGCCCGGGCCAGGGCATCTAGGAGGGAAAGATGGACATTTCGCTTTCCCACTATCTCACGGTCGCGGCGATCCTGTTCACGCTGGGCACGCTCGGCATCTTCCTCAATCGGAAGAACGTGATCGTCATCCTGATGTCGGTGGAGCTGATCCTGCTCGCCGTGAATATCAATCTGGTCGCCTTCTCCGCCTTCCACGGCAGCATCGTCGGCCAGGTGTTCGCGCTCCTGGTGCTGACCGTCGCTGCCGCCGAGGCGGCCATCGGGCTCGCCATCCTCGTGGTGTTCTACCGCAACCGCGGTTCGATCGCCGTCGAGGACATCAATGCCATGAAGGGCTGAGGCCATGTATCAGGCGATCGTCTTTCTTCCCCTCATCGGCTTTCTCATTGCCGGGCTGTTCGGCCGCGTGATCGGTGCGCGCCCGGCGGAAATCGTCACCACGGCGTTTCTCTTCATCTCCTGCGTGCTCGCCTGGGTGGCCTTCTTCCAGGTGGGCTTCGGGGGACACGACGCGCACGTGCAGGTGATGCGCTGGATCCATGTGGGCGACCTCAAGATCGACTGGGCGTTCCGCATCGACACCATGACCGCGATCATGTTGATCGTCGTAACGACCGTGTCTTCGCTGGTTCACCTCTATTCCATCGGCTACATGCACGAGGATCCGAGCCGCCAGCGCTTCTTCGCCTATCTGTCCCTCTTCACCTTCGCCATGCTGATGCTGGTGACGGCGGACAATCTGGTCCAGCTGTTCTTCGGCTGGGAAGGCGTGGGCCTCGCCTCCTACCTGCTCATCGGCTTCTGGTACGAGAAGCCTTCCGCGAACGCGGCGGCCATGAAGGCCTTCGTGGTGAACCGCGTGGGCGACTTCGGCTTCATGCTCGGCATCTTCGCCGTGTTCGTGATGACGGGCTCGGTGACGTTCGACGCGGTGTTCGCCGCTGCTCCCTCGCTTGCGGGCAAGAGCATCAATTTCCTCGGCCACGCCTGGGACGCGCCGACGGTGATCGCGCTGCTGCTGTTTGTCGGCGCGATGGGTAAGTCGGCGCAGTTCCTGCTGCACACCTGGCTGCCGGACGCGATGGAGGGGCCGACCCCGGTGTCCGCCCTCATCCATGCCGCGACCATGGTGACGGCCGGTGTGTTCATGGTGGCGCGCATGTCGCCCATTTTCGAGCTCTCGCACACCGCCCTGAGCGTGGTGATGCTGGTGGGTGCCACGACTGCCATGTTCGCGGCCACCGTCGCCCTGGTGCAGAACGACATCAAGAAGGTGATCGCCTATTCCACCTGTTCCCAGCTCGGCTACATGTTCGTGGCCATGGGGGCGGGCGCTTATTCGGTCGGCGTGTTCCACCTCTTCACCCATGCCTGCTTCAAGGCGCTGCTGTTCCTCTGCGCCGGCTCGGTCATCAATGCGATGCATCACGAGCAGGACATGCGCCACATGGGCGGGCTCTATAAGAAGATCCCGTTCACCTATGCCATGATGCTGATCGGGACGCTGGCGATTACCGGCTTTCCGTTCCTGGCGGGTTATTATTCCAAGGACGCGATCATCGAAGCGGCCTGGGCCAGCGACAACAGCTTCGCACTCTATGGTTGGGTGATGACCGTGGCGGCCGCCGCGCTCACCTCCTTCTATTCCTGGCGCCTGGTGTTCATGACCTTCCACGGTCATCCCCACGATCATCACCATTACGAACACGCCCACGAATCCCCGCTGGTCATGACCATTCCGCTCGGCGTCCTGGCCGTGGGATCGGTGTTTGCCGGCATGGTGTTCTATGGCGACTTTGTCGGGCACCACGTGCAGGACTTCTTCCGTCAGTCCATCTTCATGGGCGCGGAAAATCACATCCTGCACGAGATGCACGAGATCCCAGGCTGGGCGGCCTATGCGCCAACGATCATGATGGTGCTGGGCTTCCTCGTCGCCTTTTGGTTCTATGTGCTTGATCCGACGGTGCCGGTGGCGCTCGCCCGCAGCCAGGATGCGCTGTACCAGTTCCTGCTGAACAAATGGTACTTCGACGAGATCTACAATTTCATCATCATCCGCCCCGTCCTGTGGATCGGCCGCGTGCTCTGGAAGCAGGGTGACGGCCGCATCATCGACGGCATGGGGCCGGACGGGATTTCCGCCCGCGTGCTGGATGTGACCGCCTCGGTCGTGCGTCTGCAAAGCGGCTATCTCTATCACTATGCCTTCGTGATGCTGATCGGCGTCGCCGCCTTCATCACCTGGTTCATGTTCGCCGGAGTGTGACGATGACCACATGGCCCATCCTCTCCGTCGTCACCTTCCTGCCCTTGGTGGGAGCGTTGTTCATCCTGGTGGTCAGGGGTGACGACTTGGTCTCCGCCCGCAACGCCCGCTGGGTGGCGCTGTGGACGACGCTCGTCACCTTCATCGTGTCCCTGCTGCTGCTGCCGGGCTTCGACTCCAAGGCGGCCGGCTTCCAGTTTGTCGAGAAGCATCCCTGGTTGGGCGATATCGCCGCCTATCACATGGGCGTCGACGGCATCTCCCTGCCGCTGATCATCCTCACCACCTTCCTCATGCCGTTCTGCATCCTGGCGAGCTGGGAGAGCGTCAAGAAGCGCGTGAAGGAATATATGATCGCGTTCCTGGTGCTCGAGACCTTGATGGTCGGCACCTTCTGCGCGCTCGATCTGGTGCTGTTCTACTTCTTCTTCGAAGCGGCCCTGATCCCGATGTTCCTCATCATCGGCATCTGGGGCGGTCCGCGCCGCATCTATGCCAGCTTCAAATTCTTTCTCTACACGCTCGCCGGTTCGGTGCTGATGATGCTCGCCATCATGGCGATCTATTGGCAGGCCGGCACCACGGATGTGCCGACCCTCCTCACCCACGGCTTCCCGGTCGGAATGCAGACCTGGCTCTGGCTGGCTTTCTTCGCCTCTTTCGCGGTGAAGATGCCCATGTGGCCGGTCCACACCTGGCTGCCGGATGCCCACGTGGAAGCGCCGACCGCCGGCTCGGTGATCCTGGCGGGCGTGCTGCTGAAGATGGGTGGCTACGGCTTCATCCGCTATTCGCTGCCCATGTTCCCGGATGCCTCGCATCTGTTCGCGCCGCTGGTGTTCACGCTGTCGGTCGTGGCGATCATCTACACCTCGCTGGTGGCGCTGGTGCAGACTGACATCAAGAAGCTGATCGCTTATTCGTCCGTCGCCCACATGGGGTTTGTCACCATGGGCCTGTTCGCGATGAACGAGCAGGGCTTGCAGGGTGCCATGTTCCTCATGATCTCGCACGGCTTCGTGTCGGGTGCCTTGTTCCTCTGCGTCGGCGTGATCTACGACCGGATGCACACCCGCGACATCTCCGCTTATGGCGGTCTGGTGAAGCGCATGCCGCTGTATGCGACCGCCTTCATGATCTTCACCATGGCCAATGTGGGCCTGCCCGGCACCTCCGGCTTCGTCGGTGAGTTTCTCACCATGCTGGCGGCGTTCGAGCGCAACAGCTGGATCGCCTTCTTCGCGGCGACTGGCGTGATCTTCTCGGCGGCCTATGCCTTGTGGCTCTACTGGCGCGTGATCTTCGGGCCGCTTGAAAAGGACAGTCTCAAGGACATCCTCGACCTTGGCCCGCGCGAGATCGCCATCCTCGTTCCGCTCGTTGTGATCACCATTCTGTTCGGCTTCTGGCCGGCGCCGATCCTGGACATGACGTCCACGGCGGTGAATGCAGTGGTCGCGCGTACCGATACTGTCGCGTCGGCGGTGAAAACCGCCACGCTGATGTTCAGCTTCTGACCCGAGGTCGCCCGATGTCGTCCCTGCCCCCGCTCGGCGCCGTTCTTCCCGAAGTCACGCTCGCCGTTTCGGCGATCGTGCTGCTGCTGGTCGGTGCGATCCGCGGCGAAGCGGCCGCCAATCTGGTGAACGGCCTCGCCATCGCCGTGCTCGCGGCCGCCGGCATACTTGTGCTGGTGGCGCCGCACACCACACTCTCGGCGTTCGGTGGCAGCCTCGTGATCGACGATTTCAGCCGATTCATGAAAGCCCTCGCGATCCTCGGGGCCCTGGCGTCGCTGATCTTGTCGGTGCATTGGCTGAATCGCGAGCGGCAGAGCAAGTTCGAATATCCGGTGCTCATCCTCATCGCCACGCTCGGCATGTGCATGCTGGTTTCGGCCGGGGATCTGATCGCGCTGTATCTTGGCCTCGAACTGATGAGCCTCTCGCTCTATGTGGTGGCCGCGTACAATCGGGACTCGGTGCGGTCCACCGAGGCGGGCCTGAAGTATTTCGTGCTCGGCGCTTTGTCCTCCGGAATGCTGCTCTACGGCGCTTCGCTGATCTACGGCTTCACCGACTCGGTGAATTTCGGGGCCATCGCCGCGGCCGCAACGACGCCCACCATCGGTCTGGTGTTCGGTATCGTGTTCCTGTTCGCCGGCTTGTGCTTCAAGGTCTCGGCGGTTCCGTTCCACATGTGGACGCCCGACGTGTATGAAGGCGCGCCGACGCCGGTGACGACCTTCTTCGCGACCGCTCCGAAGGTGGCGGCCATGGCCGTGTTCCTGCGCGTTGCCACCGAAGCGTTTCCGCACATCACCCATTCCTGGCAGCAGATCATTGCCTTCGTCTCGATCGCCTCGATGGTGCTCGGCGCGTTCGCCGCGATCGGCCAGCGCAACATCAAGCGCCTCCTGGCCTATTCCTCCATCGGTCACATGGGGTTTGCCCTGGTGGGCCTCGCCGCCGCGACCCCGCAGGGCATCCGTGGCGTTCTGATCTATATGGCCATCTATGTCGCCATGACTCTTGGCACGTTCGCTTGTGTGCTCGCCATGCGCCGCAACGGCAATGCGGTCGAGAATGTGGACGAGCTGGCTGGCCTCGCGCGGACCAATCCGGTGATGGCGCTGCTGCTGGGCGGGCTGATGTTCTCGCTCGCTGGCATTCCGCCGCTGGCCGGGTTCCTGGCGAAATATTACGTGTTTCTCGCGGCGATTGAGGCTGGCCTCTATGGCCTCGCGGTGATCGGCGTGCTCGCCTCGGTGGTGGGGGCCTATTATTACCTCCGGGTTGTCAAGATCATGTATTTTGACGAGCCGGCGGAAGCCTTCGACCCCATGCCCGGTGAACTGAAGGCGGTGCTGGGCCTTTCCGGTCTGTTCACCATCTTCTATTTCGTTTATCCCTCGCCGCTGATCAACGCGGCCGGGGTGGCCGCCCGGGCACTTTTCTGAACTATGGCGGCGCAGCGTTTTCAAAGCTCCACGATTCCCATCGTCCGATTCACGGAGATCGGTTCCACCAACGCGGAAGGTCTCGCGCGGCTCGGCCGTGGCGAGGCCATGCCCGTTTGGCTGGTCGCCGACATTCAGAGCGCGGGGCGCGGTCGGCGCGGGCGGCCCTGGACGAGCGAACTCGGCAATCTGTTTGCGACGCTCGTTTTGCCGAATCCGGCCCCGGTCGCGCATGTGGCGCAGCTCTGCTTCGTCGCCGGCCTGGCGTTGCGCGATGCCGTGCTGGCGGCCGCGCCGTTGGTGACGACCGAAGGGCTCAAGCTGAAATGGCCCAATGACCTGATCTTGGATGGCGGCAAGCTTGCCGGCATCCTGGTGGAAGGCGGCACCGACGCGGCGGGGCGCCCGGCGGCGGTCATCGGGTTCGGCGTCAACTGCCTTCATCACCCCGAGGACCTGCCGTACCGCGCCACCAGCCTGGAAGCGGCGGGCGCGCCCACTGCACCCGATCGCGTTCTGGAAGCCCTGGACCGGGCCATGGCGGTGCGCCTCAACCAATGGAATGGCGGCAACGGCTTTCCCTCGGTTCGTACCGACTGGATGCGCCATGCCCTCGCCATCGGCGATACGGTGAGCGTGCGCATCGGCGAGCGGGAAGTGACGGGACGTTTTGAGAGCATTGATGCCCGCGGCGCCATGATGTTGCGGCGGCGGGACGGAATTGCAGAGATCATCACCGCCGGCGATGTCTCCCTGCCGAAGGCGGAATGATAGGTCACATGGCGGAACAGAATGAGCTGGTCTTCGCACCCCTGGGCGGGGTGGGCGAGATCGGCATGAATCTTGGTCTTTACGGTTTTGGTCCGCGTCGCGCCCGCAAATGGCTGATGATGGACCTCGGCATGAGCTTTGCCGGGGACGAGGCGCCGGGCGTTGATCTGGTGTTGCCGGATATTCGTTTCCTGGAGAAGGAAAAGGCGAACATCGTCGGTCTCATCCTCACGCACGGTCACGAAGACCATGTCGGCGCGGTGATTGACCTGTGGCCGCGCCTGAAATGCCCGGTCTACACCACGGCGTTCACCGCCGGTCTGCTCGAAGCCAAGCGCTGGGGCGAACCCGGCGCGCCGAATATCCCGGTCAATGTGGTGCGGGCGGGTGCGCGGATATCCATCGGCCCATTCGAGGTGGAATTCATTCCCGTCGCCCATTCGATTCCCGATAGCCATGCGGTGGCGATCCGCACGCCGGTCGGGCTCGTGTTGCACACCGGCGACTGGAAGCTCGATCCCACCCCGGTGGTGGGCTCGGTTACGGATGTTGCCCGGCTGAGCGCGCTGGGCGATGAGGGCGTGCGCGCCATCATTTGCGATTCGACGAATGCCATTCGCGATGGCGTTTCGCCTTCGGAGGCCGATGTCGGCGCGACGCTGAGGGAAATCGTCGCCAACGCCAAGCACCGCATCTGTTTCACCACCTTCTCGTCCAACGTGGCGCGGGTGCGCTCCATCGCCGAGGCCGCGCTTGCGGCTGATCGCGAAGTGGTGGTGGTGGGGCGGGCCATGGAGCGGGTGATTGGTGTCGCCCGCGAGCATGGCATGCTGGATGGCATTCCCCCGTTCCGGGGTGCGGATGCCTATGGCTATTTGCCGCGCGACAAGGTCGTGGCGCTGTTGACCGGTTCGCAGGGCGAGCCCCGGGCGGCCCTCAGCCGCATCGCCACCGATGATCATCCGGAGATCGCCCTCTCCAAGGGCGACCTCGTGGTCTTTTCCTCCCGCACCATTCCCGGCAATGAAAAGGTGGTGAACACCGTCATCAATGGCCTGGTGAAGCGCGGCGTGCGGGTGATGACCGACCGCGATGCCCTCGTCCACGTCTCCGGCCATCCGCGTCGGGGCGAACTGGAACAGATGTACGGCTGGGTGCGCCCGCAGGTGTCCGTGCCCGTGCACGGCGAGCCTCTCCATCTTGCCGAGCACGCCGCCCTTGCGCGTCGCCTCGGCGTTCCGGAAGTGGTCAATTGCTACGACGGCAACGTCATTCGGCTCGCACCCGGTCCGGCCGAGCGGGTCGACGATATCCCATTCGGGCGTCTCTATAAGGACGGGCGGCTGCTGGTATCCGACACCGCCCAGACCATCCCGGAGCGTCGGCGCCTCGGTTTCGTGGGTGTGGTTTCCGTCGCCCTGGCGGTGGACCAGAAGGGCGCCCTCGTCGGCGAGCCCGCGCTCGAGCTGACCGGCATTCCCGAGCGCGGGGAAGGCGGCATCGACATGCTCGATCATGTGTTTGATACGGTCGTGGCGACCATGAACGGCCTGCCGCGGGCCCGCCGTCGCGATCCCGATGCCCTCGCCGAGACCATCGAGCGCGCGGTGCGGGCTGCGGTGAATGGGCTGTGGGGCAAAAAGCCAGTTTGCCACGTCCACATTCTCGAAGTTTGATAGGGACCTGCGGGGCGCCAAGCGGTGCCCGCGGCCTAATGGTGGTTCAGGAGGGGTTCATGATCGGCCGGCTCAATCATGTGGCCATTGCGGTGCGCGACATCGCGGCGGCCTCTGCCCTCTATCGCGACACGCTCGGGGCGGATGTCTCCGAGATCGTGCCGCAGCACGAGCATGGCGTGAGCACGGTCTTCATCAACCTGCCCAACACCAAAATCGAACTGCTTGAGCCGCTCGGCGCGGATTCGCCGATTTTGAAATTCCTGGAGCGCAACCCGGACGGTGGCATCCACCACATCTGCTACGAGGTCGAGGATATCCTTGCGGCGCGTGAGCAGCTCAAGGCGACGGGTGCGCGGGTGCTCGGCACCGGGGAGCCGAGAATTGGCGCCCATGGCAAGCCAGTGCTGTTCCTGCACCCCAAGGATTTCAACGGGACGCTGGTGGAGCTGGAACAGGCGTGAGGACGCGAAGCGCGTGAAGATCGGATCGGTACTCGCCATTTATTTCATCGTGTGGTGGACCGTGCTGTTCGCCATCCTTCCGTTTGGCGTGCGCTCGCAGGCCGAGGCGGGCGATGTGGATCCGGGCACTGATCCCGGCGCGCCGACGCGGCCTTTCCTGTTGCGCAAGGTGGCGGCAACCACGCTGGTGGCGGCCGTCGTGACGTTCGGGCTCTTCTATGTGGTGATGAACGGCATCGTCACGCTGGAGGATTTCCCCATGCCCTTCAGCACCACTGACGAGTGATTGGCCGGGCGCGGGAATATTCGCTCCGTTTCCGGAGATTGGGCGGGCTGGCCACCGGCGGGGCTGGGAGCCCGGCCGGATGAAAAAAGAAAGGCGAGACCGAGGTCTCGCCTTTTTCTCGTTTTATTGCACCATATTCTGGTTCGCCGCGGGTGCAGCCGCTCGATCCTTCAGTGCTGCCGTTCCCGAATTGCGCGCGCCATCTTTGGGGGTCGTCGGTCGGCTTGTTGTTGATGATCCTCCCGAGACCCGGACCCTCCCCATCGCGCCGCTTGGGCACAATGGCGGTCCCCTTTCTTTTGGCGGGTTCAAAGTAGAACAAGATTTACGCCTTTGTCATCCTTGCGCCGCAATAGATCATTTGTTGCGTCGCAGCACGGATGCGGGCGGGGCGGGCTTGTATTTTGCCAACCGTTCCGCTTTCTCTCCGCCACGCTTTTGAAACGTCCAGCCGCAGAGTCATCCAGATGCGCTTGTCCCGCTATTTTCTGCCGATCCTTCGTGAAGTGCCGAAGGAGGCGGAGATCGTTTCGCACCGGCTCATGCTGCGCGCCGGCATGGTGCGGCAGGAGAGCGCGGGCATCTATGCCTGGCTGCCGCTCGGTCACCGGGTGCTGACCAAGATCTGCAACATCATCCGCGAGGAGCAGAACCGGGCCGGCGCCAATGAAATGCTGATGCCGACCATCCAGTCGGCGGACCTGTGGCGCGAGAGCGGGCGCTATGACGATTACGGCAAGGAGATGCTGCGCATTCGCGACCGTCACGATCGCGAGATGCTGTTCGGCCCGACCAATGAGGAAATGATCACCGAGATCGTGCGGGCCTATGTGAAATCCTACAAGAGCCTGCCGCTGAACCTTTACCATATCCAGTGGAAGTTCCGCGACGAGGTGCGCCCGCGCTTCGGCGTTTACCGCTCGCGCGAGTTTTTGATGAAGGATGCCTATTCCTTCGACCTCGATGCGGAAGGCGCCCGCCATTCCTACAACAAGATGTTCGTCGCCTATTTGCGCACCTTCTCGCGGATGGGGCTGAAAGCGATTCCCATGGTGGCCGATACCGGGCCGATCGGCGGCAATCTCTCGCATGAATTCATCATTCTCGCTTCCACCGGCGAGAGCGAGGTGTTCTGTCATGCCGATTACCTGGATCTCGCCCCGCCGGCCGCCGACGTGAATTTCGACGATGCCGACCAGCTCCAGGGCGTGTTCGACCAGTGGACGAACCTCTACGCGGCGACGTCCGAAAAGCATGACGAAGCCGCCTTCGCCGCCATCCCCGAAGCGCGCCGCATGGCCGCGCGCGGCATCGAGGTGGGCCACATTTTCTATTTCGGCACGAAATATTCCGATCCCTTCGGTGCCAAGGTGCAGGGTCCCGATGGGGCCGAGCATCCGATCCACATGGGCTCCTACGGCATCGGCCCGTCGCGGCTGGTGGCGGCGATGATCGAAGCCTCGCACGATGACAACGGCATCGTCTGGCCGGATGCGGTCGCGCCGTTCCAGGTGGGCATCCTCAACCTCAAGGTGGGTGATGCGGCGGTCGACGGCGCCTGCGCCGAGCTTTACGCGAAGCTCACCGCCAGCGGCGTCGATGTGCTCTATGACGATACCGAGGAGCGCGCCGGTGCGAAATTCGCCACCGCCGACCTCATCGGCCTGCCGTGGCAGATCCTGGTGGGGCCGAAGAGCCTCGCCGAGGGCAAGGTCGAACTGAAGCGCCGCTCCGACGGGTCGCGCGAACTCATGTCCATCGCGGACGCCTATGAAAGGCTCAAGAAATGACGGGAGGCCAGCGCATGGCTCCAGCTTCTGCGGCCCGCTCGGAAGAACCGACGGGCACGCGGCCGTTTTCGGCCTTCGAATGGATGCTGTCCCTGCGCTACTTGCGGGCACGCCGCAAGGAAGGCTTCATCTCGGTGATTGCCGGCTTCTCGTTTTTGGGCATCGTGCTCGGGGTCGCCACCCTCATCATCGTTATGGCGGTGATGAATGGCTTCCGGCAGGAATTGCTCGGCAAGATCCTGGGGCTCAACGGCCATCTGCTGGTGCAGCCGCTGGAAACGCCGCTCACCGATTATATCGCGGTCGCCGACCGGATCGCCAAGCTCAACGGCGTGCGGCTCGCCGTGCCACTGGTGGAAGGGCAGGCGCTCGCCTCCTCGCCCTATAACGCCAGCGGTGTGCTGGCGCGCGGGCTTTCGGAAAAAGATCTGCGCGGCCTGCCCTCGATCGCCAACAATATTCGCCAGGGCAGCCTGGAAGGCTTCGACAAGGGGCAGGGGGTCGCGATCGGCAAGCGGCTCGCGGACCAATTGGCGCTGCGGGCGGGCGACAACATCACGCTTGTGGCGCCGCGGGGTGCGGTGACGCCCATGGGCACGTCGCCGCGCATCAAGGTCTATAAGATCGCGGCGGTGTTCGAGATCGGCATGTCGGAATACGACAGCGCCTTTCTTTTCATGCCGCTGCCGGAGGCGCAGGCCTATTTCAACCGGCCCAATGATGTGAACGCCATCGAGGTCTATATCGACAATCCCGATGACGTGGCGATCCTGAAACCGGCGATCCAGTCGGCGGCGGAGCGGCCGGTCTATTTGGTGGATTGGCGCCAGCGCAACGCCACCTTCTTCAATGCGCTCCAGGTGGAGCGCAACGTGATGTTCCTCATTCTCACGCTGATCGTGCTGGTCGCCGCGTTGAACATCGTCTCCGGCCTCATCATGCTGGTGAAGGACAAGGGGCGCGATATCGCGGTGTTGCGCACCATGGGCGCGACGCAAGGGGCGATCATGCGCGTGTTCCTCATCACCGGCGCCAGCATTGGCGTGGTGGGCACGATGGTGGGTCTGGGGCTCGGGGTTCTGGTGTGCCTGAACATCGAGGAAATCCGCCGCTTCATCTCCTATCTCACGTCCACCGAGCTGTTTTCGCCGGAGCTGTATTATCTCAGCCGCCTGCCGGCGGAGATGAATGCCGGGGAAACGACCTCGGTCGTGGTCATGGCGCTTGTGCTGTCGCTGCTTGCCACCCTTTATCCCTCCTGGCGGGCCGCGCGGCTCGATCCGGTGGAAGCGTTGAGATACGAGTGATGGCGACCTCTCCCTTCCAGACCGAGCCCACCCCCGCCGCTCTGGCGCTTGCCGGAGTCGGGCGGCGCTACGCCCAAGGCGCGGGCACCATCGAGGTGCTGCGCGGGGCGGATCTCGTGGTCGAGCGCGGCCAGTCGGTGGCGCTGGTGGCGCCCTCGGGCTCGGGCAAATCCACCCTTCTGCACATGGCGGGCCTGCTGGAGCATCCCGACGAGGGCGAGGTGTTCATCGACGGGCAGCCCACGGTGAAACTCCCCGACCGCGAGCGCACGCGCATGCGGCGGGTGCATGTGGGCTTCGTCTATCAATCCCATAATCTGCTGGCGGAATTCTCCGCGCTGGAAAACGTGATGATGCCGCAGATGATCCGCGGCCTTTCAAAGAAGGACGCGTCCGCGCGGGCGAAGGATCTGCTGAGCTACCTCGGCCTCGGCCATCGCCTGACCCATCGCCCGTCCGAACTGTCCGGCGGCGAGCAGCAGCGGGTCGCCATCGCGCGCGCGCTCGCCAATGCGCCGCGCCTGCTGCTGGCGGACGAGCCGACCGGCAATCTCGATCCCAAGACGTCGGACCATGTGTTTTCCGCGCTCGCCGAACTGGTCCATGCCACCGGGGTTGCTGCGATCATCGCCACGCATAATCTGCAATTGGCGGCGCGCATGCACCGCCGGGTGACGGTGTTCGAGGGGCGGATTATCGAGCTGGACTAGGCGCGCGCGTAAAAATGTTTCACGTGAAACAATGGCTTAGCGCAGAAGAACATCGGTTTGGTGGCCCATCTCGCAGCTCCTCGGCCGGATGAAGCGCATGTTCGGTGAAAGTTCGGCGCCATTTCGGCGCCCCTTCGCGCCGTTCGGGATATGCGGGGTGTCCGGCGCTGGTCAGCGCAGGGCGACCAGGATGGCGCCGGCGGCGATCAGCGCGACGCCCGCCCAATTCACCAGCGAGAGGCGCTCGCCGAGGAACAGCGCGCCGAACACAGCCACCATCACCACGCTGAGCTTGTCGAGCGGCGCCACCTTCGCCGCCTCGCCGATTTGCAGGGCGCGGAAATAGCAGAGCCACGACGCGCCCGTGGCGCTGCCGGACAGCACCAGGAACAGCCAGGTCTTTGCGGAGATGGTGTCGAGCGGCTGCCAGGCGCGCCCCGCCAGCACCATGAGCGTGATGATGATGAGAATCACAATTGTGCGGATGAGGGTCGCAAGGTCGCTATGGACCGCGCTGACGCCGATCTTGCCGAAGATGGCGGTGAGCGCCGCGAACACGGCCGCGCCGAGCGCCCAGAACTGCCAGCTGCCGATGAATGTCCGCACTTTTTCCCCCTTCGCCGCCGCGGCCAGCCCGACTGTCGCGGATCGCGCGGCTCGGACAAAGGAAAATGCTATACCAGTGCCGCGCGGGAGGTTGGACTTGCCCTTGGCGGTTTGGACTTGCCCTTGGCGATCGGGCGTCCGATCTGAATAGAATGCGAGATCGCGACTCGCACGCGGCATCCGCGCGTATCGCCCTGGAAGATCCATGCGCACTCCCGGCTTTGTCCATCTCCATGTCCATTCCTCCTATTCGCTGCTGGAGGGCGCGCTTTCGCTCGGCAAGCTGGCGGATCTGGCGAAGGCGGATTCTCAGCCCGCTCTGGCCTTGACCGATACGGGCAATCTGTTCGGTGCGCTCGAATTCTCGGAAAAGATGGCGGGGGCCGGCATCCAACCCATCATGGGCTGTTCCCTGGCGGTCGATCTTCCCGAGGCGCCCGGCCCGCGCGGTGCCCTGCCGCCCAAGAAGCCGCGCCTGGTTCTGCTCGCGGCGCGTGAAACCGGCTGGCGTAATCTCATGAAGCTGGTCTCCCGCGCCTTCATGGAGACGCCGAGCGACGAGGAATCACGCATCTCGCTCGACTGGCTGCGCGAGGCGAACGAGGGGCTGATAGCGCTGACCGGCGGGCCGAACGGCCCGATCGACCGGGCGCTCGCCGGCGGCCATCCCGATCTTGCCGCCGAGCGGCTGGACATGCTCGCGCAGATGTTCGGCGACCGGCTCTATGTGGAGCTCCAGCGCCACGGCATGGAGCGCGAGCGCATCGTCGAGCCGCAATTGCTGGAGCTCGCCTATTCCCGCGCGCTGCCGCTGGTGGCGGCCAACGAGCCGTTCTTCGGTTCGCACGGCGATTATGAGGCCCATGATGCCTTGGGCTGCATAGCGGAAGGCCGGGTCGTGGCCGATGGCGAGCGTCCGCGCCTGACCCCCGACCACCGCTTCAAGACCCGCGAGGAGATGCTGACCCTGTTCGCCGATCTGCCTGAGGCGACGGCGAATACGGTGGAGATCGCCCAGCGCTGCGCCTATCGGGTGCGCACGGTGAAGCCGATCCTGCCGCGCTTCACCACAGGCGGCGGCGATGGCGATCCGCTCGCCGAGGAGGCGGCGGAACTGGAGCGGCAGGCGCAGGAAGGGCTCGTGGCCCGTCTCGCCAAGCATGGGCCGGCCCCGGGGCTCGAGGTCGCCGTCTATCAGGAGCGCCTCGCCTACGAATTGTCCGTCATCACCAAGATGAAGTTTCCCGGCTACTTCCTCATCGTGTCGGACTTCATCAAATGGGCGAAGGCGCACGACATCCCGGTGGGACCGGGCCGTGGTTCGGGCGCCGGCTCGCTGGTGGCCTATTCGCTCCAGATCACTGATCTCGATCCGCTGCGCTTCGGCCTGCTGTTCGAGCGCTTCCTGAACCCGGACCGCGTGTCCATGCCCGACTTCGACGTGGACTTCTGCCAGGAGCGCCGCGACGAGGTGATTCACTATGTGCAGCAGCGCTATGGGCGCGCGCAGGTGGCGCAGATCATCACCTTCGGCACGCTCCAGGCGCGCGGCGTGCTGCGCGATGTGGGCCGGGTGCTGGAAATGCCCTATGGCCAGGTGGATAAGCTCTGCAAGCTGGTGCCGCAGAATCCCGCAGCCCCGGTGACCCTGAAGCAGGCGATCCACGACGAGCCGCGCTTGCAGGCCGCCCAGGCCGAGGAAGAGGTGGTCAAGCGCGCGTTCGACATCGCCGTGCGCCTGGAAGGGCTGAACCGCCACGCCTCCACCCACGCCGCCGGCATCGTGATCGGCGACCGGCCCCTGCATGAACTGGTGCCGCTCTATCGCGACCCCAAGTCCGACATGCCGGTCACCCAGTACAATATGAAATGGGTGGAGCAGGCCGGCCTCGTGAAGTTCGACTTCCTCGGCCTGAAGACGCTGACCACCATCGAGAAGGCCGTGAAGCTGGTGCACCAGCGCGGCATCGAGCTCGATATCTCGAAGATCCCGCTCGACGATCCCAAAACCTACGCCATGCTAGCGCGCGGCGAGACGGTGGGCGTGTTCCAGGTGGAAAGCGCAGGCATGCGCCGGGCGCTCGTGGACATGAAGGCCGACCGGGTGGAAGACCTGATCGCCCTCGTGGCGCTGTATCGTCCCGGCCCCATGGCCAATATCCCGGTCTATTGCGATTGCAAGCACGGGCGCGCGGAGCCGGACTATATCCACCCCAAGCTCGAGCCTTACTTAAAGGAAACGTTCGGGGTCATCATCTATCAGGAACAGGTGATGCAGATCGCGCAGGCGCTGTCGGGCTATTCGCTCGGCGAAGCCGACCTGCTGCGGCGCGCCATGGGCAAGAAGATCCGCGCCGAGATGGAGAAGCAGCGTGAGCGCTTCGTCTCCGGCGCCAGCGAGCGCGGCGTGCCGAAGGCGCAGGCCGACACCATCTTCGACCTCTTGGCCAAGTTCGCCGATTACGGCTTCAACAAATCCCACGCGGCGGCCTATGCGTTGGTCGCCTACCAGACCGCATGGCTGAAGGCGAATTACCCCACCGAATTCCTCGCCGCCTCCATGACGCTGGACATGGGCAATACCGACAAGCTGGCGGAATTCCGCCAGGAGGCGCAGCGGCTCGGCATTGAGGTGGTGCCGCCCAACATCAATCTCTCCACCCGCGAATTCGCCGTGGTGGACGGCAAGATCATCTATGCCATGGCGGCCATCAAGGGCGTGGGGGGGCATGCCGTGGAGGCGCTGGTGGCGGCGCGGGGCGAGCGGACGTTCAAGAGCCTCTCCGATTTCGCGGATCGCCTGCCGGCCAAGCTGGTCAACAAACGCACGCTGGAAAGCCTGGTGGCGGCAGGCTGCTTCGACGTGCTGGAGAAGAATCGGGCGCGGGTCTTCGCCGCCCTCGATTCCATCGCCGCCCATGCCCAACGCGAGGAGCAGGGGCGGGCGCTGGGCCAGAACGATATGTTCGGCTCGGGTCCCGTGAAGGCCGAGTTGCCCTTGCCGGATGCCTCGCCCTGGGAGCCGGCGGAGCGGCTGCAGCGCGAATATGATTCCATCGGCTTCTTCCTCACCGGCCACCCGCTGGACGATTATGCGCAATCGCTGAAGAAGCTGCGGGTGCAGCCGTTCAGCGATTTTGCCCGCGGCGTGCGCGCCGGTGCGGCGGCCGGGCGGCTCGCCGCCACCGTGGTGTCCAAGCAGGAGCGGCGCACCAAGTCGGGTACGCGCATGGGCATCGTCGGCCTGTCGGACCCCTCCGGTCATTTCGAGGCGGTGATCTTTTCGGAGGGCCTCGCCCATTATCGCGACCTGCTGGAGCCGGGCACGCCGGTCCTCATGATGGTCAATGCCGAACTCCAGGGCGAGGATGTGCGGGTGCGCATCCAGACCTGCGAGCGGCTCGACGCGGCTACGGCCAAGCATCACAAGAGCCTGCGGATTTTCGTGAAATCCGTCGATCCCCTGGAAGGAATCGCCAAGCGGCTGTCGGGCGGCAAGGGGCTCCCGGGAAACGGCGATGGCGAAGTCAGCCTGATCCTGATGATGGACCAGGGGAAGGCGGAGGTCGAAATCCGCCTCGACGGCCGCTATCCGGTTTCGCCGCAGATCGCCGGGGCGCTCAAGGCGATCCCGGGCGTGGTCGCGGTGGAAGCGGCCTGAGCGGCGGGGTGGCCCATGGCCTACCGGCTGCCGCCGCTCAATGCGCTGCGCCTGTTCGAGGCGGCGGGCCGACACCTCTCGTTCAAGCTGGCGGCGGAGGAACTCAACCTCACGCCGAGCGCGGTGAGCCACGGCATTCAGGGGCTTGAGGACTGGCTCGGCGTGCCGCTGTTCGCCCGCAGCCACCGCCAGTTGAGCCTGACGCGGGCGGGGCTCGCCTATCTCCCCCGGGTTCGGGAGATCCTGGCGCAGATCGCCTCCGCCACCGAAGCTGTGCCCGGGCGCCGCCCGGCGGATCGGTTGAGCGTGAGCGTCGCGCCGACCTTCGGCCAGCGCTGGCTCATTCCCCGTCTCTCCCGCTTCCAGGCCTGTCATCCGGGCATCGACGTGAGCCTCGACAGCGCCCACCGTAAGATCGAGTTTCCGCGCGACGGCGTGGATATTGCCATTCGCATGGGGGAGGGTGGCTGGGAGAACGTTTCCGCCGATCTGCTGGCGCGTCAGCACCTGGTGCCGGTGTGCGCGCCCCACTTGGCCGCCGCTGTGCGGGCGCCCGCGGATCTCGCGGGGCATACCTTGCTGCATGTAACGGACGTGTCCGAGGATTGGGCCGCCTGGGCGGCACTGCGCGGGATCGCGGCCCCCGATCTGGAGCGCGGATTGCGCTTTGATTCCATCCATCTGGCCTGGGAGGCGGCGATACAGGGGCTCGGGGTGGCGCTGGGGCGGCTTCCCGTGGTCGCGGGGGATCTTGAGGCGGGCCGTCTGGTGGCCGTGCTCGGACCGCCCGTGGAGGCGCGCACCGCCTATTGGCTGCTGGCCGATCACGCCTCGCTGCATCGCCCGGAGGTGGCGGCGTTTCGGACCTGGCTGCGGGAGGAACTCGCCGCCCCGCAGCCGGGAACGCAGCCTCAGCGCCCCATGTAGCGCGGCTGGCGCCGCTCGATCCAGGCTTCCAGTCCCTCGCGCAGGTCGTGGGTCGGCACCATGCGAGCGAACTGCTCGCTTTCCACCTGAAGACCCTCGCCGATGCTCTGGTTGATGCCGCGCGTCACCGCCGTGAGCACGCTGGTCACCGCCACGGGCGAGTGGCGCATGATGCGCTGTGCCAACGCCCGGGCTGCCGGGATGAGCTCGGCCGCCGGCACGATCTGATTGATCAGCCCCAGCGCAAGGGCGTGTTGCGGCGAGAAGCTGTCGCCGGTCAAAAGCAGTTCGAGCGCGCGCTTGCGGCCGGCGAGGCGCGGCAGGCGCTGGGTGCCGCCGAAGGTGGGCGGCATGCCGAGCTTGATTTCCGGCTTGGCAAACAGCGCAGTCTCGCTTGCGATGGCGAGCGGCGCGGCTTCGGTGATCTCGCATCCCCCGCCGAAGGCGATGCCATTGACCGCCGCGATGATGGGCTTGGGAAAGGCCTCGATGCGCGAGGTCAGCGTCTGGCCGCGCCGCACGAAATCGCGCACCGCCCCAAGCGGGCCGAGCCGCACGCTGCGGGAGAATTGATGGATGTCGCCACCGGCAGAGAAGGCCTTCTCCCCGGCACCGGTGAGAATCACCGCCTTCACGGTCTCGTCGGTCTCCAGCGTGTCGAGAAAGGCGAGCAGCGCGTCCGCCAGCGCATAGTCGATGGCGTTCAGCTTTTCCGGGCGGTTGAGCGTGAGGGTGGCGATTCCTTCGCGGATGTCGCAAAGGACCGGGTGCAGGGTGGACATGGACGGCTCCATCGGGGCTGACATTGAATGTGCCCCAAGCTGGCCGTTGGCGGAGGGCGCGGGCAAACGCGAAAAATCCATGCGCGGGTGAGAAAATCTCACTTAACCGGCGCAATGCCTGGGGAGGAGAGGGCGAAAAGCTGTGGTGCCCTTGCCCTTTTGCCCCCCTTCGCCTATAAGCCGCGCCATTCCGCACGCGGACAGTCGGCCAATTGGCCAATCCGGTGCCTTCGTCCCTGACGGGCCGAGGGTACGTCCGCGGAGGCTCAACCGGAGAGTAAAAGTGGCAATTCCTGATTATTCCATGCGCCAGCTTTTGGAAGCTGGCGTGCATTTCGGTCACCAGTCCCACCGCTGGAACCCCAAGATGGCGCCGTATATCTTCGGCGTCCGCAACAATATCCACATCATCGACCTGTCGCAGACCGTGCCGGCGCTTCACCGCGCCCTCCAGGCCGTGTCCGACACGGTGGCCAATGGTGGCCGCGTGCTGTTCGTCGGCACCAAGCGCCAGGCCGCGGACCAGGTGGCCGACGCCGCCCGCCGCTCCGCGCAGTATTTCGTGAATTCCCGTTGGCTGGGCGGCATGCTCACCAATTGGAAGACGATTTCCAATTCCATCGCCCGGCTCAAGAAGCTGGAAGAGATGCTGGCCGGCCCCGAGGCGGGTTCCGGCTACACCAAGAAGGAGCGCCTGACGCTCTCCCGTGAAAAGGAGAAGCTGGAACGCGCCCTCGGTGGCATCCGCGACATGGGCGGCCTGCCCGACCTGCTGTTCGTGATCGACACGAACAAGGAAGACATCGCCGTGAAGGAGGCCCAGCGCCTCGGCATCCCGGTGGCCGCCATCCTCGACACCAATTGCGATCCCGACGGCATCGCCTTCCCGGTTCCCGGCAATGACGACGCCGGCCGCGCCATCCAGCTCTATTGCGACCTGGTCGCCCGCGCCGCCATCGACGGCATTTCCCGCGGCGCCGGCGATTTCGGCGATGTGGGCGCGGCTGAAGAGCCCCTGATCGAGGATCTGCCCGCCGAGCTGAGCGTGTGGTCCACCTTCGAGCCCCTGTCCGGTCCGCGCGGCGTCGCCGACGACCTGAAGAAGCTCACGGGCGTGAGCCCGGAGATCGAGCAGAAGCTCAACGATCTCGGCATCTTCCACTTCACCCAGATCGCCGGCCTGGATGCCCAGGACGCGCATCACATTGGTGAAGAAGTGGGCCTGCCGGGCCGCGTTGACGGCTGGATCGCCCAGGCGAAGGAGTTCTCCGCCGAAGTGGAGTGATCCCTTCTTTCGGAGGTCATTTGAGTGAAGGGGCGATAAGCGCCCCGGCGGCCGGCTTGGGCACCCCCTTGCCGGCCGTGGCATGAGAAAAAGAGGAAGCTGAGCATGGCCGCGATCACTGCAGCTCTCGTGAAGGAACTGCGCGACAAGACTGGCGCTGGCATGATGGACTGCAAGGCCGCTCTCACCGAGACCGCCGGCGACATCGAGGCCGCCATCGACTGGCTGCGCAAGAAGGGTCTCGCCAAGGCCGCCAAGAAGGCCGGCCGCGTGGCCGCCGAAGGCCTCGTTTCGGTGGAATCCTCGGGCCATTATGCGGTCGCGCTGGAAGTGAACGCCGAGACCGACTTCGTCGCCCGCAACGCCGATTTCCAGGCGTTCGTGCGCGAAGCCGCCAAGATCGCCCTCAACACCGACGGCTCGCTGGAAGCCCTGGCCGCCGCCCATTTCCCGGGTGAGAGCGTGACGGTGTCCGAGAAGCTCGCGACCCTGATCGCCACCATCGGCGAGAACATGACGCTGCGTCGCGTCGCCAAGCTCCAGGTCGAGCACGGCGTGATCGCGTCTTATGTGCATGGCACGGTGTCCGAGGGCCTCGGCCGCATCGGCGTGCTGGTCGCGCTCGAATCCAAGGGCGATGTGGACAAGCTCTCCACCCTCGGCCGCCAGATTGCCATGCATGTCGCGGCGCTGAGCCCGCTGGCGCTCGATGCGTCGGGCATCGACGAGAGCGTGGTCGCCCGCGAGAAGGCGATCCTGCTCGAAAAGCACCAGGGCAAGCCCGCCAATGTGCAGGACAAGATCGCCGAAAGCGGCATGAAGACCTTTTTCAAGGAAGTCACCCTGCTCGAGCAGCCGTTTGTGCATGACGGCTCCAAGTCGGTGGCCCAGGTACTGAAGGAAGCCGAGGGCGGCGTCGGCGCGCCGGTGAAGCTCACGGCCTTCGTGCGCTATGCGCTCGGCGAAGGCATCGAGAAGGAAGAGAGCGACTTCGCGGCCGAAGTCGCCGCTACAGTCGCGGGTCAGTCCTGATCGGGGCGGGGGAGGGCGCCGTGTCCGACCTTCCCTATCCCCGCGTCCTCATCAAGGTCTCCGGCGAGGCCTTGATGGGACCGGAGCCGTTCGGGCTCCATCCCCCGACCGTGACGCGGATCGCCCGCGATCTCGTGGCCGTGCGCGCGCTCGGCTGCGAGGTTGCCGTGGTTGTCGGCGGCGGCAACATCCTGCGCGGCGCGCGCGTGGCCGGCGAGGACCTCAATCGGTCCACGGCCGACCATATGGGCATGCTCGCCACGGTGATGAACTGCCTGGCCCTGGAACAGGCGGTGGAAGCTGCCGGCGAGCCGGCCCGCACCATGTCCGCCATTCCCATGCCCACCGTCTGCGAGCCCTATGCCCGCCAGCCGGCCATGCGGCATCTGCGGCGCGGGCGGATCGTGCTGCTGGCGGGGGGCACGGGCAATCCGTACTTCACCACTGACACCGGCGCGGTGCTGCGCGCGGCGGAATTGAGCTGCGATGCGGTGCTGAAGGCGACCAATGTGGACGGCGTCTATACCGCCGATCCCAAGCTCGACCCGAACGCCCGCCGCTATGACCGCCTCACCCATGATCAGGCGCTCGCCTACGATCTGAAGGTGATGGATGCCGCAGCGTTCGCCCTTGCCCGTGAAGCCGCCTTGCCGATAATCGTCTTTTCTATTCGCGAGCCGGGTGCCATCGTGGCGGCCGCCAAGGGCGAAGGGCACGTTACCGTGGTTGCGCCGTAAAGGCGTAAGTCGGGGAATAGCGGCGCGTTGCGCTTTGCCGGTCCGCATCCAGCGGGCGCCGGCGGGGCGGCCCTCTCGCCGGTTCGCGGCGCCGGGTGGTGCCGCGGGTTTGCCGGGTGCCCCGCGTTTCAGAGACCTTGGCCTTCGGCCTTGTCGTCAGGCGGGGCGGGAAGGACAGAACCGGCATTTCGCGCCGGGAAAATGAAGAACAGGAATTTGCCATGAGCACCGACGCATTCGACCTTGCCGATCTCAAGCGCCGCATGCAGGGCGCGGTTGGCGTGCTGAAGCAGGAACTCGGCGGCCTGCGGACCGGCCGCGCGTCGGCCAGCCTCCTGGAGCCGATCCAGGTGGACGCCTACGGCACCCATATGCCCATCAGCCAGGTCGCGACGGTCTCGGTTCCCGAGCCGCGCATGCTGTCCGTCCAGGTGTGGGACCGCTCCATGGTCAGCGCGGTGGAAAAGGCGATCCGCGACAGCAATCTCGGCCTCAACCCCTCCACCGAAGGCCAGGTGATGCGCATCCGCATTCCCGAGCTGAACCAGGAGCGGCGCCAGGAAATGGTGAAGGTCGCCCACAAATATGCCGAGGCGGCGCGCGTTTCGGTGCGCCATGTGCGGCGCGACGGCATGGACCTGCTCAAGAAGCTCGAAAAGGACAGCGAAATCAGCGCCGATGACCTCGACCGCTTCTCCACACAGGTGCAGAAGGCGACGGACGAGGTGATTTCCGAACTGGACCAGACCCTCGCCCACAAGGAAAAGGAAATCCTCTCGGTCTGAGGAGCATGGCATGAAGGGGGAAGGGGCCATGTCGGTGCGCAACGGCGCCTCAGCGACGCCAGCCATGGGGAGCGCGTGCATTCCGGTGCACGTGGGCGTCATCATGGACGGCAATGGGCGCTGGGCGACGGCCCGCAACCTTCCCCGCTTCGAAGGCCACCGGCGCGGGCTCGAGGCTTTGCGCCGGTGCGTGCGCGCGGCGCGCGAGATCGGCATCCGCTTTCTCACCATCTACAGCTTCTCCAGCGAGAACTGGTCGCGCCCGGCGAGCGAGGTTTCCGACCTCATGGGCCTGCTGAAGCGGTTTGTCCGGCACGATCTGGCCGAGCTGCACAGCGCCAATGTGCGCGTACGCATCATCGGCGAGCGGGCGGAGCTCGCCCGCGACATCTGCCAATTGCTGGATGAGGCCGAGGCCCTGACCAAGGACAACACCGGCCTGACCCTCGTGGTCGCGTTCAATTATGGCGGGCGGCAGGAGATCGCCGCCGCCGCCGCGCGCCTTGCGGCCGATGCGGTGGCCGGCAAGATCCGGCCGCAGGACATCAGCGCGGACATGATCACCGCCCGCCTCGACACCGCCGGCATTCCCGATCCGGACCTGATCGTGCGCACCAGCGGCGAGCAGCGCCTCTCCAATTTCCTGCTGTGGCAGGGCGCCTATTCCGAACTCGTGTTCCTGCCCATCTATTGGCCCGAGTTCGACCACGCTGCGCTGGTGGGCGCCATTGAGGAATATGCCCGGCGTGACCGTCGGTTCGGCGGCATTGCCGCCCGCGCCGGCAGCGTGCGCACGTGATCGGCGGAAAAGACCTTCCCCAGCGCACCCTTTCCGCCGCCATACTGGCGCCGCTTGTCCTGGCGCTCACTTGGTTCGGCGGCTGGCCGTTCGCCCTGATCTGGGCGCTCGCGGGGATAGCCATCGTCTATGAATGCGGCACTGTTGCGCGCGTGATGCCACGCTTGGCGCCGATCGCCATTGGCGGGGCGGCCGTGCTGGCCGCGAGCGCGGTGCTGGCCGCGACCGGATCCGGGGCGGGCGCGGCTCTGATTTGCCTTTGCGGCGCGGGGCTCGCCATTCTGGTCGCGCGCGGCCGCCTTTGGGCCGGCGCCGGCGTTTTATGCGGAGCGGTGGCCAGCCTGCCGATCGTTGCGCTGCGCGATACCGACCAATTGGGCTTCGTCGCCGTGCTGTTTCTCTATGCGGTGGTGTGGAGCACGGACATCGGCGCCTATTTCACCGGCCGCACCCTCGGCGGCCCCAAGCTGTGGCCGCGCCTCTCACCCAACAAGACCTGGTCCGGCGCGGTGGGCGGCGCGATCTGCGGCATGGCGGCGGGCATAGCCCTGTTGCTCGCGGCGGGCCTCGTGTTCAACCCGATGTGGGCGGCGCTCGGAATCGTGCTGAGCGCGGTGGCGCAGGCGGGTGATCTTGCCGAATCGGCCTTCAAGCGGGCGTTCGGCGTGAAGGATACCGGAAGCCTCATTCCCGGACATGGCGGCGTGCTCGACCGGCTGGACGGATTCCTCGCCGCGGTGCTGCTCGCCGGCCTGATCGGCTTCGCCCGCAACGACCTCGCCCCAGCGGCGGGTCTGCTTTTGTGGTAGGTCTTTCGCCATGACCGTCATTTCCATCCTCGGGGTCACCGGCTCGGTGGGCCGCAGCACGATGAAGGTGCTGAGCGAAGCGCCCGGCCGCTATCGCGTGGAAGCGGTGGCGGGTGGGCGCGATCCTCATGCCCTCGCGCAGGTCGCGCGCGATCTCAACGCGCGCTTTGCGGCCATCGCCGATCCGGCCTTGGGCGCGGAGCTTGCGGCTCTGCTCTCGGACACCGGCATCGAAAGCGGGGCAGGGCCGTCCGCCGTCATCGAAGCGGCGCAGCGCGAGGCGAATCTGGTGGTGGCCGCCATTTCCGGCGTTGCCGGCCTTGCGCCCACGGTTGCGGCCTTCGGGCCCGGCCGGCGGCTCGCGGTGGCCAACAAGGAATGCCTGGTTGCGGCCGGCGCGTTCTTCATGGCCGAGGCGGCGCGCACCGGCACCACTTTGCTGCCCATGGATTCCGAGCATAACGCCATCTACCAGGCGCTCGGCGCCGGGCCGCGCGCGGATGTGGAGCGTGTGACCATCACCGCCTCGGGCGGACCTTTCCGCACCGCGCCGCGCGAGCAGATTGCCCGCGCCCGCGCCGCCGATGCGCTGAAGCATCCCAATTGGTCGATGGGCGCCAAGATCACCATCGATTCCGCCACCTTGATGAACAAGGGGCTGGAGCTGATCGAGGCGCACCATCTGTTCGGCATCCCCGCCAGCCAGCTGGAAGCGGTGGTGCATCCCGAATCGGTGGTGCATGGCCTCGTTTCGTTCCGCGACGGGTCGGTGGTCGCCGGGCTCGCAATGCCCGACATGTGCGTCCCCATCGCCCATTGCCTCGGCTTTCCCGACCGGCTGGACACCTCGTGCCGGCGGCTGGATCTCACCAAGGTGGGTCGGCTGACCTTCGAGGCTCCGGATCTCGAGCGATTCCCCGCCCTGCACCTTGCCATGCAAGCCATGGAAGCGGGCGGCAGCGCCCCCACGATCCTCAACGGCGCGAACGAGATCGCCGTCGCGGCCTTTCTTGAGGGGGCGATCGGCATGTTCGGCATCGCGGCCATCGTCGAGGAGACGCTGGCGACGCTTCCTGCCGGCAGCCCGCCCGCCTCGCTGGCCGAGGCATTGGCGCTGGATGCGCAGGCGCGCCGCCTCGCGCAGTCTCTGCTGCCGAAATATGCCGCAGCGGCCGTCGCCTGAATGCACTTGCGGCCAATATCGCTTTCGCGCTTGCCTAAGTTTGCCGCAAAGGCATCCTAAGGCTCTGCGCTGGGGCGTTCGGCCTCATCTCCTATGGATCGCGAAGGCCGCGCGGCGCGGCCTTTGCCCAACATTCGGTGCCAACGGCTGCGCGGCGCTTCGCCACGGGCCGGCGCGGCGCGCGCGAGGAACGGACGATGGAAGTGTTTGCGAGTCTGGGCGCCTGGGGCACCTCGCTCCTCGGCTATGTGGTGCCGTTCCTCTTCGTGCTGACCCTGGTGGTGTTTTTTCACGAGCTTGGCCATTTCTGGGTGGCGCGGCGCGCGGGCGTGCGGGTCCTGACCTTCTCCCTGGGCTTCGGTCCGGAGATCGCCGGCTTCAATGACCGCCACGGCACCCGCTGGCGCCTCGCCGCCGTACCGCTCGGCGGCTATGTGCGATTCTTCGGCGATGAAGACGCGGCCAGCACGCCGAACACCGAAAAGCTGCGGCAGATGACGCCCCAAGAGCGCAAGGAAAGCTTTTTCTATGCGCCGCTGGCGTGGCGGGCCGCCATCGTCGCGGCAGGGCCGATCGCCAATTTCATCCTCGCCGTGGTCATTTTTTCCATGGTGTTCATGGTGTTCGGCCGCCAGGTGACAGCGCCGCGCGTCGATCAGGTGGCCGCCGGCAGTGCCGCTGAGCAGGCGGGATTCGTGCCGGGCGACCTGGTGCGTTCGATCGACGGTACGCCGGTGGAAAGCTTCGCCGACATGCAGCGCATCGTCGGCTCCAATGCCGGCGAGGCCTTGAATTTCAAGGTGGAGCGCGGCAATGCCGAGCTTTCGCTGACCGCGACTCCGCAATTGCGCGAAGTGAAGGACGCGTTCGGCAATACCCACAAGATGGGCCTGCTGGGCATTTCCCGTTCACTCGCGGCAGCCGATGTGACCACGCGCCGCTATGGCCCGGTGGAGGCGGTCACCATGGGCGCGCAGGAGACCTGGTTCGTGGTCGCGCGCACCTTCGACTATCTGGGCGGCCTGATCGCAGGGCGAGAATCGGCCGATCAGTTGGGCGGCCCGATCCGCATCGCCCAGGTGTCCGGGCAGGTAGCCACCTATGGAATCGGCGCGCTGCTCTCCCTCGCGGCGGTTCTTTCGGTTTCGATCGGACTTCTTAACCTCTTTCCGATCCCGCTGTTGGACGGTGGGCATCTGCTGTTCTACGCTGTGGAAGCGGTGCGCGGGCGGCCGCTCAGCGCCCGCACGCAGGACATCGGCTTTCGCATTGGCCTCGCTATTGTGTTGATGCTGATGGTTTTCGCCACATGGAACGACGTGCTGCACTTGGCAACCATGTGACAAAGGGGCCAGTCGTGGCGCAGCGGCCACGGTCGGCGGAAAAGCGGAAGCTGCTGGTGGGACAGGCGTTTGCAGTGCGGGGAAAAGCCTGTACAAGCGCCTCGACGGTGAGAATCCGAGCGCCCTGGCGCCCGGGTTTGAGAACAACGAATTCAAGGTTGCGCGCCATATGACTTCCCGGGTCCGAGTCATCGTGAAACTGGCCGCCGTCCTCGGCATCGCGCTCAGCGCCGCGATGGCGACGACAGCCGGTTCCATCCTCATCGCGGGTCCCGCGGCCGCTCAGTCGGCATCGAACATCGTGGTCGAAGGCAATCGCCGCGTCGACGCGGCGACGATCCGGTCTTATTTCGCGGTCAAGCCCGGCGAGTCGCTCTCGCCCGCCAAGATCAACGAGGGCCTCGCCGCCCTCTATGCCACCGGCCTGTTCTCGGATGTGAATATCTCCCAGCAGGGCGGCCGGCTGGTGGTGCGCGTCTCCGAAAACGAGGTGATCAATCGCGTCGCCTTCGAGGGCAACAAGAAGCTCAAGGACGACGCCCTCCTGGCGGAAATCCAGTCCAAGCCGCGCGGCACGCTGTCCAAGGCGGTGGTGCAGGCGGACACGCAGCGCATCATCGAGGTTTACCGCCGCGCCGGCCGCACCGACGTAAAGGTCAATCCCGTCACCATCGATCGCGGCAATGGGCGTGTCGATCTGGTGTTCGAGATCACCGAGGGTGAGAAGGTCGGCGTCAAGGAGATCAAGTTCGTCGGCAACAAGGCGTTCTCGGACTACAAGCTGAAGGACGTGATCACCACCACGACCACCAATTGGCTCTCCTTCCTCAAGTCCACGGACGTCTATGATCCGGACCGCGTGAATGCGGACCAGGAATTGCTGCGCCGTTGGTATCTGAAGAATGGCTATGCCGACTTCCGCATCGTCTCCGCCACGGCTGAATTGATCCCCGCCACCAGCGGCTCGCCGGCCGGCTACGTGATCACCTTCACGCTGGACGAGGGTGCGCAGTATCGCTTCGGCAAGGTGGATGTGGTCTCCAATATCCGCGACGTCCCGGCCGCCAATCTGCGCAGCGCGCTGCGCATGAGCGAAGGGCAGGTCTATAACGCCGAGCTGGTCGAAAAGTCGGTCGAGAACGTCACGATCGAAGTGTCGAAGAGCGGCTATGCCTTCGCCCAGGTTCGGCCGCGAGGCGATCGCGACTTCGAGAACAAGCGCATCAACGTGCTGTTCGTGGTGGAAGAGGGGCCGCGGGTTTACGTGGAGCGCATCGAGGTGCGCGGCAACACCCGCACCCGCGACTGGGTCATTCGTCGTGAATTCGATATCGGCGAAGGCGATGCCTATAATCGCGTGATGGTCGATCGCGCCGAGCGCCGCCTGCGCAATCTCGGCTACTTCAAGAGCGTCAAGATCACCAACGAGCCCGGCTCTGCACCCGACCGCATCATCCTGGTGGTGGATGTGGAAGATCAGCCGACGGGTGAGTTTGCGGTGTCGGGCGGCTATTCGACCTCGGACGGCTTCATTGCCGAAGTCTCCCTGGGCGAGAGAAACTTCCTTGGCCGCGGCCAGTATGTGAAGATTTCCGGCTCCTTCGGCCAGAATGCCCAGGGCGCGGAATTCTCCTTCACCGAGCCTTACTTCCTCGGCTATCGGCTCTCGGCTGGCATCGACTTCTATTGGAAGGAAACCAGCGCGACCAGCTACACCTCCTATAACACCAGCACGCTGGGTGGGGGCTTCCGCTTCGGTCTTCCGATCACCGACGAAATCACGCTGGCGCTGCGCTACAACCTCTACCAGCGCGAGATCAACCTCGACTGCGCCGTGTGGGGCGACCCCTTCCTGACCTGCGCGGGAACGGCCTCCTGGGCGATCATCGAGGCGGTGGCGCAGGGTGCGACCATCACGTCGGCGGCGGGCTACACGCTCTCCTTCAACGGGCTGGACAACAACATCAATCCGACCTCCGGCCTTTATGCGGAACTGAAGCAGGATTTCGCGGGCCTCGGCGGCGACGTGAACTTCATCCGCACCTCGGCTGACGTGCGCTATTACTATCCGCTGATCAGCGACTGGGTGCTCTTGCTGCACGGTCAGGCGGGCCACGTGAATGCCTGGGGTGACCAGGATCTGCGGATCATGGACAACTTCTTCATGGGTCCGAACCTGGTTCGTGGCTTCGCCCCGAACGGCATCGGCCCGCGCGACATGGCCTCGCTCTCCCAGGACTCGCTGGGTGGTACGTCCTACTGGGGTCTGTCGGCTGAAGTTCAGTTCCCGCTCTCCTTCCTGCCCAAGGACATCGGCCTGAAGGCTGCGGTGTTCGCGGACGCCGGCTCGCTGTTCGACTACCAGGGTCAGACCACCTTTGCGGGTGCCCCGGCGCCGTACACCTGCCCGCCCGGTGCCCAGAACGCGACCGGCAATATCTGCGTGTTCGACGACAACGGTATCCGGTCTTCGGTCGGTGCGAGCTTGATCTGGCAGTCGCCGTTCGGTCCCCTGCGCTTCGACTATGCCTGGGTGCTGAGCCAGCAAGCCTACGACAAGGACCAGGCGTTCCGCTTCTCGGGCGGCACCAAGTTCTAATCCTGTCCTCTTATGCGGGCGTCGGCGGTCATGCCGCCTGACGCCCGCAGCGTATCTAAATCATGAGCGATCCTCTCTTTTTCCCCCTGCCGTCACCGCTGACCCTCGCGGAGGTTACGGCACTGAGCGGAGCGCGCCCTCTGGCGGGCGACCTGCCCGAGGCCTGTCTTGTCCGCGGGGTCTCGACCCTTGCAGACGCGGGGCCAGGCGACCTGGTCTTCTTCGATGCGCCGCGCTACCGCAGCGAGTTCGAAGCGACCCGCGCCAGTGTCTGCATCACCACCGAGAAACTGGCGGAAGGCGCGCCGGCTGGGCTGATCGTGCTGGTGTCCCCGCGCCCCGCGCTGGCTTTCGTCAATATCACCCGCACCCTGTTTGCGACCGCGCTACGCCCGCAGCCGGTGTTCGGCCATCAGGGCATTGCGCCCGGCGCCTTCATCCATCCCACCGCGCGACTCGAGGACGGGGTGACGGTGGATCCCGGCGCGGTCATCGGGCCGGACGTCGAGATCGGCGCGCAATCGGTGATCTGCGCCAATGCGGTCATCGGCGCCGGTGTGCGCATCGGCCGGGAGACCTCGGTCGGCGCCGGGGTCACGCTGATCCACGCGCTCGTGGGCAATCGCGTCATCCTCCACAGCGGCGTGCGCATCGGGCAGGATGGCTTTGGCTATCAGCCGAGCCCGCGCGGTCATCTCAAGGTGCCGCAGATCGGCCGGGTCGTGATTCAGGACGATGTGGAGATCGGCGCCGGCACGACCATCGACCGGGGCGCGCTGCGTGATACCGTGATCGGCGAAGGCACCAAGATCGATAATCTCGTGCAGATCGCCCATAATGTGGTGATCGGCCGCCATTGCGTGATTGTCTCGCAGACCGGCATCTCCGGCAGCACGACGCTGGGTGATTTCGTCATGCTCGGGGGCCAGGTGGGCGTGATCGGCCACGTGCGCATCGGTGACGCGGCGCAGATCGCGGCCTCGTCCAACGTGAAGGACGATGTTCCGCCCGGCGTGCGCTGGGGTGGATCGCCCGCAAAGCCCGTGCGGGAGTGGTTTCGGGAATTGACCGCGCTGAAGAAATTGGGTCAGGCAAGTACCCGACGCAGCGATGAAGGGGGGGACCAATGAGCGACACCGGCAGCAGCCCCGAGGCCCTTTCGGCCGAGAGCGAATGCAAGGTGCTTGCGAGCGCCGATCTTCAAAAGATCCTCCAGTGCCTGCCGCACCGTTATCCGTTCCTGCTGGTGGACCGGGTGGAGCGCATCGACAGCGACAATTCCTGCGTCGGCGTGAAGAATGTCACGGTCAACGAGCCGCACTTCCAGGGCCATTTTCCCGGCAACCCGGTCATGCCCGGCGTGCTGATTATCGAGGGCATGGCGCAGACCGCCGGCGTGATCTGCATTCTCTCCAAGCCCGAGCGGCCGGCCGACCAGCCGCCGCCTTTGGTCTATTTCATGACCATCGACGAGGCCAAGTTCCGCCGTCCGGTGGTGCCGGGAGACGTGCTCGAATATCACATGACCAAGATCTCGCGCCGCCGCAACATGTGGTGGTATCGCGGCGAGGCGAAAGTGGGCGGCGAGCTTGTCGCCGAGGCGCGCCTTGGCGCGATGATTACCGGATTCTGATGTGCCCCTGATTGATCCTCTCGCGCGTGTTTCCGACGGCGCCATCCTCGCCGACGACGTTCAGATCGGCCCGTTCTGCACCGTCGGAGCGGACGTCACGCTTCATGCCGGCGTCCGGCTGATCTCCCATGTGAACGTGCAGGGGCAAACCACCATCGGTGCGCGCACGGAGGTCTATCCCTTCGCTTCGCTCGGCACGCCGCCCCAATCCGTGCATTACAAGGGCGAGCGCACGGCGCTGACAATCGGCATGGATTGCGTGATCCGCGAACATGTAACGGCCAATATCGGCACCGCCGGCGGGCGCGGCGTCACCCGCATCGGCGATGGCTGCATGCTGATGACCGCCGCCCATGTGGGGCATGATTGCAACGTCGGCAATCACGTGATCTTCGCCAATAATGCCACCCTCGGTGGGCATGTGGACGTCGGCGATCACGTGTTCCTTGGGGGCCTGTGCGCGGTGCACCAATACACCCGCATCGGCGCCCAGGTCATGGTCAGCGGCATCACCGGGGTGCGCGAGGATGTCATTCCCTACGCCTATGTGCTCGGCCAGGCCGGGCGCCTGGTTGGGCTCAACACCATCGGCATGAAGCGGCGGGGATTCACGCGGGCGGATCTTCATGCGGCGCGGGCCGCCTATCGCGACCTGTTCTTCGGGTCGGGCGTTTTTGCCGATCGTCTCGCGCGGCTCCGCGAGCAGACCGAGAGCTCGCAATTCGCGCGTGAGATTGTGGAATTTATCGATGCGGGCAAGAATCGCTCGCTCTGCCAGCCCGCGCGCGGCGTCGTAACCGAGGAATGATCCGGTGACCCCCGCGCCGGCACAGCATGGGCTTCCGGCGCAGGGACTTGCCCCGGCTGAGGACGGACAGGGCCTTGCCACCACGGCCCGTACGCCGGAGGGGCCTTTGGCCATCGTCGCGGGCGGCGGCGCGTTTCCGGCCGCTGTCGCGGAGGCGGTGCGCGCCCAGGGGCGCGATGTGCTGATGCTCTTGATGAAGGGCTTCGCCGATCCCGCGCTGGAACGCTATCCCCACCATTGGTTCCGCCTCGGCTCGCTTGGCAGCGTCTCCGCTGTCGCCCGCGCGCGCGGCGTGCGCGATGTCGTGATGGTGGGAACGCTCACGCGCCCGCGCCTGTCTGATCTTGGGCTGGATTGGACCACCATCCGCTTGCTGCCGCGCGTCGCGCGCCTGCTGCGCGGCGGCGACAATCACCTGCTGTCCGGGGTCCTGGGCCTCGTGGCGGAGCAGGGCTTTCACCTGATCGGCGCGCACGAGGCGGTGCCGGGGCTTCTGCTGCCGGAAGGCGTGCTCGGCCACGTGCAGCCGAGCGACGCGCAGCAAGCCGATATCGCGCTAGGCCTTTCGGTGGTGCACACCCTTGGCCCGTTCGACGTGGGGCAGGGGGTGATCGTGGTCAACGGCTTCGTCGCCGCCGTTGAGGCCGCCGAAGGCACGGATGCGGTGCTGGCGCGCTATGAAGCCTTGCGGACCAGCGGGCGGCTGCGCTTTCCCATGCGGACGGGCGTGCTGGTGAAGGCGCCGAAGCCGGATCAGGATCGCCGGGTGGATCTGCCCTCGCTTGGCCCCGCCACCGTCACTTGCGCCGCCAAGGCCGGCCTTGCTGGCATCGCCTTCGAGGCCGGCGGCGTCATTGTCCCCGATCCGCAGGAGCTGGTTCGCGCGGCCGACGCCGCCGGCCTGTTCGTGCTCGGCGTCGCGCCGGGGGCACGGGCGTGAGCAGCGGCCTGCCGGCGCGCCCGCTGCGCGTTTTCATCCTGGCGGGCGAGGAATCGGGCGACGTGCTGGGCGGCGCTATCATGGCTGGCTTGCGCCAGCTTGCACCCGCCGGCGTGGTGTTCACAGGGGTCGGTGGCGCGCGCATGCAGGCCGCCGGGCTGGTCAGCCTGTTTCCCATGGATGACCTGACGGCCATCGGCTTCGGTCAGGTGATCGGCAAGCTGTCCACCATCCTCAAGCGCATGCGCGAGACGGTCGATGCCATCTGCGCCGCGCCGCCGGACGTCCTGGTGCTCGTGGATGCGCCGGACTTCACCCATCGCGTGGCCGCGCGCGTGCGGCGGCGCAATGCGCAGATCCCCATTGTGAAATACGTCTCGCCCACGGTCTGGGCGTGGCGGCCGGGCCGGGCGCGGGCCATGCGGCCCTCCATAGATCATCTGATGGCCTTGTTGCCGTTCGAACCGGACGTGCATCTGCGCCTCGGCGGGCCGCCCACCACATATGTGGGCCATCCCCTGCTGGAGCGGCTCGCCGAATTGCGGGCCGACGCGACGCAGCCGGCCCGTGCCCCGCACGAGCCGCCGCTGGTGCTGGTGCTGCCGGGCAGCCGGCGCAGCGAGGTGGAGCGGCTGGGTGCCGTGTTCGGGCAGGCGCTCGGGCATCTTGCAAGTCAGCGCCCGCTGGATGTGGTGCTGCCGACGCTCCCGCGCCTCCTGCCCATGGTCGAGGCCATCGCCGCCGATTGGCCGGTGCGCCCGCGCATCGTGACCGACCCGGAGGAGAAATATGCCGCGTTCCGCATGGCGCGCGCCGCGCTCGCGGCCTCCGGCACGGTGACGCTGGAACTGGCGCTGGCGCGTGTGCCGACCGTCGCGGCCTATAAGGTTGCGCCGTGGGAAGCCGTGATCGCGCCCTATATCCTGAAGCTGCCCAGCGTCATCCTGCCCAACCTCATCCTCGGGGAAAACATCGTGCCGGAATTTCTCCAGCACGATTGCACGCCCGAGCGGCTTTCGATCGCCCTGGGGCGGCTGCTGAAGGATGGGGCGGATCGGGACCGGCAGATCGAGGCGTTCGCGCGGCTGGACGAGATCTTCGGTACCGAGGACGAAGCCCCGAGCCTGCGCGCCGCGCGGGTGGTGCTTGCCACGGCCGCGGCCCCTCGCTGATATTCCCGCGCTTCCGTCCGTGTCCCGACGGCGTGCGCAGCGCCGCTCAGCCCGTGGCAATGCGCGACCGTGCGGCGCGACGATCCCACACCTTGCTTAAAACGAAAAACGCGGCCTTTCGGCCGCGTTTCTATTGGCATGTAAAACGCCGGAAGACGGTGCCGCGCGCCGCGAAGGGCTCACGCGGCCCACATCACTTGCGCTTGGCCATCGGTACGTAGTCGCGACGCTCGGCGCCGGTGTAGAGCTGGCGGGGGCGGCCGATGCGCTGGCCCGGATCCTCGATCATTTCCTTCCACTGGCCGATCCAGCCGACCGTGCGGGCGACCGCGAACAGCACCGTGAACATGGTGGTGGGGAAGCCCATCGCCTTCAGGGTGATGCCGGAATAGAAGTCGATGTTCGGATAGAGCTTCTTCTCGATGAAATATTCATCGTGCAGCGCCACGCGCTCCAGCTCCACGGCCACGTCCAGCAGAGGATCGTCCTTGATGCCGAGCTCGGCGAGAACCTCGTGGCAGGTCTGCTGCATGATCTTGGCGCGCGGGTCGTAATTCTTATAGACCCGGTGGCCGAAGCCCATGAGGCGGAACGGATCGTTCTTGTCCTTGGCGCGGTTCACGAACTCAGGAATACGCTCGGGACGGCCGATTTCCGTGAGCATCTTCAGCGCGGCTTCGTTCGCGCCGCCGTGCGCCGGTCCCCACAGGCAGGCGATGCCGGCGGCGATACAGGCGAAGGGATTGGCGCCCGAGGAGCCGGCAAGCCGCACCGTGGAGGTGGAGGCGTTCTGCTCGTGGTCGGCGTGGAGGATGAAGATCCGGTCCATGGCGCGGGCGAGCGTCGGGCTCACCTTGTAATCCTCGCACGGAACGGCGAAGCACATGTTCAGGAAGTTGGAGGTGTAGTCCAGGGAGTTCTGGGGATACACGAACGGCTGGCCGATGGAATATTTATAGGCCATGGCAGCGAGGGTCGGGATCTTCGCGATCATGCGGATCGAGGCGATCAGGCGCTGCTGCGGATCCGAGATGTCGGTGGAGTCGTGATAGAAGGCGGAAAGCGCGCCGACCGAGGCCACCATGATGGCCATGGGGTGGGCGTCGCGGCGGAAGCCCTGGAAGAACCGGGTCATCTGCTCGTGAACCATCGTGTGACGGGTCACGGAATAATCGAAATCGGCCTTCTGCGCGGCGGTGGGCAGCTCGCCATAGAGCAGGAGATAGCAGGTCTCAAGGAAGTCGCCGCCCTCGGCGATCTGCTCGATGGGATAGCCGCGATAGAGCAGAACGCCCTCGTCGCCGTCGATATAGGTGATCTTGCTCTCGCACGACGCCGTGGAGGTAAAGCCGGGATCGTAGGTGAACATCCCGGTCTGGCCGTACAGCTTGGAGATGTCGACGACCGAGGGGCCGATGGTTCCGCCGTTGACCGGCAGCTCCCAGCTCTTCTCACCCACTGTCAGCTTGGCGGCTGAACCTGCGGTTTTGGTGGTGGCGTCCATAAGGTCTCCCATCTGTAAGCGGGGAAATGGTACCACCTTCGCGGATGCGAAGGGTCTGGCGCGCAGTCGTAAACCCTCCCCAATTTTGCCGCAAGCGTGACCATGCCCGCGCAGGGCGCAACACGCGGTGTAGCGGCACGAAACCCTTTGCCGCGTCTTGATTCCAGTGTGGCGCCGGGTGCGGATTTTTCGCGTCCAAGCCGGTGATTTCCATCCGCGACATGGGAAAAACCGTGGTCAAAACGCGCGCAAACCGGGTGCTCGGGCCCAAATGAAAACGCCCGGCGCAGGGCCGGGCGTTCGATGAGGGGGCTTTCGCCAGGTTCAGTCGGCCACGGCCGGCAGGCGGCGGGCGACCGTCGCGATCCGGGTCCGCATGGCGCGCCAGGTGGCGAAGTCGTTTAGCCGCGAGGCTTCCCCGAGGCCGATCAGCGCCGCCGCGACGAACGGCAGGCTCTGGACCACCAAAGCGAGGGCATAAAGGTCAACCTCGCGCACCGTGTGCCAATTGGTCATGTGCAGGGCCACGCCCGAGCCCAGCAGCAAGGTGCCCACCACCGCTTCCGGCAAAGCGGGGAAGGAGCGCGCCGCACCCGAGAGCCAGCCACCGCCCTTGGCCGTGCGGGCGAAGGCGAGGTCCTTGTAGCGGAACCCGTCGAACACCGCCTTGGCGACCGTGAACTGCACCGCCATGGCGGCGATTGCCGCGCCGAGCATGCGCAGCGGCGTTGTGGCGACGCGCATCCGGTACATGGCGATGAAGTGCAGCACATAGACCACGAAGGTGGCGATGATCGGCAAAGTGAGCACGTGCGCCGGAACGGCGATGCCGAAGGCGAACACGAACGGCACGAAGGCCAGCGAGAGGATGGCCGCGAGCGCGCCCACCGATTCGGCTCCGAGCCAGGCCACCCAGCCGAGCAGGAAGTGGCGGCGCTGGGCCGTGGTCAGGCGCGAGCGGGCCGGCAGGAACCGGGACCAATGCTTGCGAATGATCTGGAAGCCGCCGTAGGCCCAGCGATGACGCTGTTTCTTGAACGCCTCGAACGTGTCGGGCAGCAGGCCCCAGCCGTAGCGGGTGCGGGTGTAATGGGTCTTCCAGCCGTTCTCGGCGATGGTAAGGCCGAGGTCGGTATCCTCGCAGATGGTGTCGGACGACCAGGAGCCGGCCTCCATCATGGCCGCGCGGCGCACCAGGCACATGGTGCCATGGACGACGATGGCGTCATCCTCGTTGCGCTGGACCATGCCGACATCGAAGAAGCCGGCATATTCCGCGTTCATGGCCTCGTGCATGGGGCTGAGGTGGGCGTCGCGATGATCCTGCGGCGCCTGGACGAGGCCCACCGTGGGGTCCTCGAACACCGGCACCAGATCCTTCAGCCAATTGGGGGCGACCACGTAGTCGGCGTCAATCACGCCGATGATCTCGGCATCGGGGGCGGTGTGCTCCAGGGCGATGCGCAGGGCACCGGCCTTGAAACCCGTGATCTTCTCAAGGTTCAGGAACTTGAAGCGCTCGCCGAGGGTGGCGCAATGGGCGCGGATCGGCTCCACCATCGCCGGGTCGGGCGTGTTGTTGAGCGCGACGACGCATTCAAGGTTGGGATAATCCAGCCGCGCGACCGCATCCAGGGTCTGCTTCAGCATCTCCGGCGGTTCGCGATAGGCGGGGATGTGGATCGAGACCTTGGGATAGCGCGAGAGCGTGGCGGCGGGCCGCGCCTCCACCAGGCGCGAGGGGGCGGGGCCGAAGGCGACCGCGGCCAGTTCCTCGATGCGGTAGAGCAGCACGATGACCAGCGGTACGAGCAGCACAAGCGACAGCAGCAGCGTCACGTAATTGCCGCCGGTGACGTAATGCGTCGCCCAATGGTTGAAGACCAGGGCGACCCAAGCACCGACGCCGTTCGCCGCAGCGGCGAGCACTGCGCCTTGCGACACCGTCACGGTCTGCGAGGCGCGCAGCATGGGCAGCGAGAACACCAGGCCCAGCAGCAGCGCGAGGATCGCCGTCTGGTTGAACGTGTTCGGAACGATCGGGCCGGTCAGCGGGAACTTCAGGTGGCGGTTGGCGTCGAACACGCCCCAATATTGCCCGACCGAGCCTTCGAAGCTCTTCCACGGGGCGTCGAACGCCTCGATGATATTATATTCGATGCCCATGGCCTCGGCGCGGGCCGTGAAGGTGCGGATCACGTTCGCCTGGGCGAGTTCGCCCGGCACCGCGCCGTCGCGATTGAAGCCCGCGCTCGGCCAGCCGAACTCGGCGATCACGATGCGCTTGCCCGGGTATGCGGCGCGCAGGCGATTATAGATGTCGATGGAGCGGTCCACGACCTGCTCGGCGCTGACGCCTTCCCAATAGGGAAGAATGTGCGCGGCGATGTAATCCGACGCCGAAACCAGCTCGGGATGGTCGAGCCACACGTTCCAGATTTCGCCGGTGGTCACGGGCGTGCTGGTCTCGCGCTTCACCTTGCGGATCAGCTCGGCCATCTCGGCCGCGCTCTTTTCACCGCGGAAGATGGTCTCGTTGCCGATCACCAGGCCTTCGACGTTGGGATTGCGCTTCGTGAGTTCGACCGCCGCGCGGATTTCCTTCTGGTTGCGAGCCTCGTCCTTGTCGATCCAGGCGCCGACCGTCACCTTCAGCCCGCGCTCGGCGGCGATGGCGGGGATCTGCTCCAGGCCCATGGTGGAGGAATAGGTGCGGATGGCGCGGGTGTAGGGGGCCACCGCATTCACGTCGGCGCGAATCTGCTCCGCAGTGACCGGCGGGCCCTTGTCCGGGTGGCGCACGTCTCGGCTATAGGGCGCGAAGGACAGGCTCGAAAAGCGTTCCGTGACGCTCGGAGCGTGAACTTCCGGGCGCACGGAATACCAGATCGCGGCGTGAAATCCGATCACAACCGTGATGATGGCTGCAGCAGCAGCAAGGCCGGGACGCATTGGCGGAGACCCACTCGAAAGGGAAATCGAACCGTTAACGCAGGCTTAAGATATCGGTTCCTGATCTTAAGCTACGGAGCACCCTTTCGACCTGCCCCTAGGTCGGCAGCGCCTCTTTCGCGGCACTGCACCGAGACACTAAACCTCTCAAATCAAGAGGTAAATGGGAAGTGTGGCGGGCGGTGGGCGGCCGGGAGGCCGCGCCGTGATCTAATTATTGCGCCGGTGCAGCAACATAGTCGGGGTTAACCCAACATTGATGAACCCGCGCGCCCAAACGCTCCTGCGCTTTTTGATCTATGTTGCCCTGGCGCACCAGGCAGCGGAACGCGAGTTTCAGGTGTTCGGTCGGGCAGCCGAACCGCTCGTACATGTCGAGGTGCCGGCGCGCGGTGTCGATATCGTCGCGCCATAGCAGCGCGGCAATGCGCCGCCCGGTCCAGACACATTCCGGCAAGCCGGCATTGCCCGGCAGTTTCGCGGCTTCGGTGAATTCCTCCACGGACCGGCGCTGCGCATCCCGCGCCGCCTGCTGCTCCGGCGTGATTTGCTCGGCGGGGGTTGCGGGCTTCTGGTCGGATCCCTGCGACTGGGCGGAAACCGGACCGGCGAACGCGAGGAACAGGGCGCCCGCGAGGAGCGTGAGACGGAAACGGTCCATATTGGCCATTGGGTTCGAAGGCTGAAGGGCGGAAGACGATCCGCGACGGCACCTTAGGAGAATGTCGGGAATTTGTCAGCATGAGGACGCGCCGCAAACAAGGTGCCGTCGCATCGCTCCGCCGGCCGGGCTTGCCCTGGTTGCACCGCAATGACTTCACAGGGTTGTCGTGAAGCTTTATGTCGCTGCTCACGCGCTGCGGCCCCAGCCCTCGGGAGATTTCATGACATCGTCTTTGCGGTTGCCGCTCCTGCTGGCACTGGTGGTGGGCGCGGCGGTTGTGGCGCTCGCCGGCTGGATGGGACGGCCCGTGCCCATGCCGCCGTCTCCGCTGGCCCCCGGCGAAAAACTGCAATGCGTGTCCTACGCCCCCTTCCGCGACGGACAGTCTCCGCTGATCAAGGGCCTCGTCATTCCCGAACAGCAGATCGACGAGGATCTGGCGCAATTGGCGAAGATCACCGATTGCGTGCGCACCTATTCGGTGGAGATGGGGCTCGACAAGGTGGCGCCGCTGGCCCGCAAGCATGGCTTGAAGATGTTCCAGGGCATCTGGCTCGGCTCCGAGCGGGCGCGAAACCGGATCGAGATCGAGTCCGGGGTCAAGCTCGCGCAGCAATATCCCGATGTGATCCAGGGGGTGATCGTCGGCAATGAGGTGATGCTGCGGGGCGAACTCTCCTCGTCCGACATCTCGGCCATCCTGCGGGAGGTCAAGTCCCGCGTCGGCGCAACTCCCGTCACCTATGCCGATGTGTGGGAGTTCTGGGAGCGCGCGCCGGCCCTCGCGGCGGACGTGGATTTCATCACGGTCCACATCCTGCCCTATTGGGAAGACCTGCCGGTCTCGGCCGACCAGGCGGCCCGGCATATCGACGAAACCCGCCAGCACGTGGCGAAGATGTTTCCCGGCAAGGAAATCCTGATCGGCGAGACCGGCTGGCCCAGCGCCGGGCGTATGCGCGAAGGTGCGCTCCCCGCGCCCTCCGAGCAGGCCCTGGTGATGCACGAGCTGCTGAAGCTCGCGAAGGAGAAGGGCTATCGGGTCAATGTCATCGAGGCGTTCGACCAGCCCTGGAAGCGGGCCAATGAAGGCACCGTGGGCGGCCATTGGGGCTTGATCGACGCGGGGACGCGGGAACCGAAATTCCATTGGGGCGAGCCGGTTTCGGATCACCCCTTCTGGCGCGCCCAGGCTGGGGTGGGATTGGCGATGGTGGCCCTGGCTTTCGGCGCGGCGCTGTACGGCGCGAAAAAGCGGGCGCGGGCCGTGCGCCCGCGCGACTGGCTCGCGGTCGCCCTGATCGCCTTTGCCGGCGGGGCGACGTTCGGCCCCGCGCTCGCGGCGCTGCCGCTCGAGAGCCTCGGCTGGATCGGCTGGACGCGCAATCTCGCGTTCGTCGGCGTCTCGCTCGCGGCGGTGGCTGTGATCCCCGCCGCGATCGGCGCCGGCGTGCGGTTGCCCGCGCTCGCCACCGTGCTCGATGGCGCGCGGCGCCGGCAGGCGGACGGCTTCGCCGTGGCGGCCGCGGCCGTCCTCGCGCTCGGTGTGCTCGCCATCGGCGAGGCGGCGTTCGAACTGGTATTCGACCCGCGCTATAAGGATTTCCCGTTCAACGCGCTGACCCCGGTGGCGGCGGCGCTTGCGGTCCTCGCCTTGCTGCGGCTGCCGGCCGGGGCCGGGGCGGGCATGGCGGAGCGCGCGGCCTTCTGGTGGCTGCTCGTCGCAGGCGTTTTCGTTCCGCTCAACGAAACGCTGCAGAACTGGCAGGCTCTGTGGTTCGGCCTGATCTGCCTGGCGCTCGCCGCTACGCTGTGGCGGGTCCGGGCCGCGCGAGCGACAGGATGAGCAGCATCGCCGCGACCGCACCGGCGATATTGTTGTAGAGCACCAGCGCGATCCCGGCGAACGCGATCCCGACCGCGAAGGTGACGAGGCGCGGCCGCCACAGTTGCACCAAAGCGGCGGCAAGGGCGATGCCGCCGAATACCGACCATCCGAACAGGGCGATGGTGGCCGCGCGCAGCTTGCATTGGAAGGTGGCGAGCCCGGCATCGCAGGCGAGGCCCACCGTGGACGGCTCGATAATCAGATAGCGCACATAGATCGCCCAGCCGGTGGCGCCCATGCCGATCGCGATCAGCCAGTTCATGGCGCGCGGTCCGGGGCGGAAGCTGCGGTCTGTGGCGGTATCCATAAGCGGCGTCCTGCAATGGTGTCCCTGCCAGATGGCATCATCCCCGCCGCGAGACAACTCCCAAGGCGGCCCTTTGGTCCTCGCAGCCGCCCTTCAGGCGCGATCGACCCGCAATGCACCCGCACGGCCTGCGGCGAATAGGGCCGCGGCCGCCCCGCCGCGATCGCTCCGTTCACCGGGCGCTTCGCTCTCACCTTCGCTTAAGGTTTAGTTTCCATCATTTTCCCAAGCCGGCGCGGATCCTGGCGCGCCGGCGAGATCGGATGGCGACAAGGATGCCGTTTTGGCTCTAGAAGGGCCGCGTTGGTCGTGGCGCGAGGATTCCCATGAGCGAACGCAGTCTTCTTGTCGTGATTCTGGCTGCCGGCGAAGGCACGCGGATGGCATCGCGCGTGCCCAAGGTGCTCCATAAGATCGCCGGCCGCACCATGTTACACCATGTGCTGGAAGCCACCCGCGGGGCCGGCGCGACGCGCGTCGCCGTGGTGGTCGGTCCCGGCCGCGCCGATGTGGCCGAGGAGGCCCATCGCATCGCCCCCCACGCCCAGGTGTTTCTCCAGGAAGAGCGGCTCGGCACCGCCCATGCGGTGCTCGCTGCCCGCGCCGCGCTGGAGCAGCCGGTGGACGACGTGCTGGTGCTCTATGCCGACACGCCGCTTGTGCGCTCCCAGACCCTGCTCGCCCTGCGCGCGCCGCTTGCCAGCGGCGCTGCCGTCGTGGCGTTGGGCTTTTATACCGCCGATCCCACCGGCTATGGCCGATTGATCACGCACGGCGGGGAATTGCTGGCGATCCGGGAAGAGAAGGATGCGAGCCCCAGCGAGCGGCAGATCGACTTCTGCAATGCCGGGCTGATGGCGCTCTCCGGCGCCCATGCGCTGGACCTGCTGGACCGCATCGGCAACGACAATGCCAAGGGCGAATATTATCTCACCGACGCGGTGGAGATCGCCCGCGCCGAGGGCCATGCCACCATCGCCGCCGAGGGCGAGGCGGAGGATGTGGCGGGCGTCAACAGCCGCATCCAGTTGGCGGAGGCGGAAGCCATCATCCAAAAGCGGCTTCGGCTCGCGGCCATGGCGGGCGGCGCCACCCTGGTCGCGCCCGAAACCGTGTTCTTCAGCGCCGACACCGAGCTTGGCCGCGACGTGGTGGTGGAGCCGCACGTGGTGTTCGGACCGGGGGTGAGCGTCGGCAATGACGTGGTGATCCATTCCTTCTGCCATCTTGAAGGCGCCCATCTGGAAAGCGGCGTCACAATCGGCCCCTATGCGCGGCTGCGGCCGGGCACGCGGCTCGATACCGGGGTGCGGATCGGCAATTTCGTCGAGACCAAGGCGGCCCACCTTGAACGCGGCGTCAAGGTGAACCATCTGTCGTATGTCGGCGACGCCCATGTGGGCGCCAACAGCAATCTCGGGGCCGGCACCATCACCTGCAATTACGACGGTTTCACCAAGTCGCGGACGGAGATCGGCGCGGGCGCCTTCATCGGCGTGCATTCGGCGCTGGTGGCGCCGGTGACCATCGGCGCCGGGGCCTATGTGGGCACCGGCTCGGTGATCACCGATAACGTGCCGGACGATGCGCTGGCGATCGCCCGCGGGCGGCAGGTGGTGAAGCCCGGCTGGGCGCCGGAATTCCGCGACCGCGCCAAGCATAAGGAATGATCGCTCCGGCCGCCGGGCGACCGGCGGTCAGGAAGCGAAAGAGGAAGTGATGCTGCGCTGCGCCGCAAGGGCTGGCGGCGCAGCATGAAGCGGGCTTTAACCAGCCTCGGGTGTGACATTTTCGGAGCGCAATCGGTCATGTGCGGCATCGTCGGCATTCTCGGTAAGACACCCGTGGCGGAAAACCTGGTGGAATCGCTCCGCCGGCTGGAATACCGCGGCTATGATTCCGCCGGCATCGCGACCCTGGAGGACAATCACCTCACGCTCTGCCGCGCCGAAGGCAAGTTGCGGAATCTCGAGAAGAAGCTGGATCGCCACCCGCTGCACGGCCATACCGGCATCGGCCATACCCGCTGGGCCACCCACGGCAAGCCCTCCGAGCGCAATGCGCACCCCCACGCCACCAAGCGCGTTGCTGCGGTGCACAATGGAATCATCGAGAATTTCCGCGAGCTGAAAGAAGAGCTGATCGGCCGCGGCATCACCTTCAAGAGCGACACCGACACCGAAGTTGTGGCCCAGCTCGTGGACCGGGAGCTGCTGGCGGGGCTGGATCCGGTGACCGCGGTGGGTGCGGTGCTGCCGCGCCTGAAGGGGGCGTTCGCGCTGGCCTTCGTGTTCGACGGCTTCGACGATCTGATGATCGCCGCCCGGCGCGGTTCGCCGCTCGCCATCGGCTATGGCGAGGGCGAGATGTTCCTCGGCTCGGATGCGATCGCGCTCGGGCCGTTCACCGACACCGTCTCCTATCTGGAGGAAGGCGACTGGGCGGTCCTGCATCGTGGGGGCGTCGAGGTGCGCAACGAGCGCGGGGCGATCGTTCAGCGCGCGATCCAGAAGGTCGCCGCCGGCACGCTGGTGGTGGACAAGGGCAACCATCGTCATTTCATGGCGAAGGAAATTTACGAGCAGCCCGAGGTCATCGCCCACACCTTCAGCCATTATGTGGACATCGCCGAGGAGGTGGTGTGCCTGCCCGAGCTGCCGTTCTCGCTCGCCGATATCAACCACATGTCGATCACCGCCTGCGGCACGGCGCTCTATGCCGGCGCGGTCGCCGAATATTGGTTCGAGCGGTTCGCGCGCATTCCGGTGAGCACCGACATCGCCTCCGAGTTCCGCTATCGCGAAACCCCCTTGCCCCCGGGCGGCGTGACGATCGTCATCTCCCAATCGGGCGAGACCGCCGATACGCTCGCGTCCCTGCGCTATGCCAAGGAGTGCGGGCAGAAGGTGGTTGCGGTGGTGAACGTGCCCACCTCGACCATCGCCCGCGAGGCGGACGTGGTGCTGCCGATTCTCGCCGGGCCGGAAATCGGCGTCGCCTCCACCAAGGCCTTCACCTGCCAGCTGGCGACGCTTTTGTGCCTGGCGGTGGCGACCGGCCGCGCCAAGGGCAATCTTTCCCTTGAGGACGAGCATCGCTTGGTGCGCGCCATGATGGAAGTGCCGCGCCTGATGACCGAGGCGCTCAAGCTGAGCCCGGAAATCGAGGTGCTCGCCCGCACGCTCTCCAAGGCGCAGGATGTGCTTTATCTCGGCCGCGGCACCAATTATCCGCTGGCCCTGGAAGGCGCGCTGAAGCTGAAGGAAATCTCCTACATCCACGCCGAGGGCTATGCCGGCGGCGAGCTGAAGCATGGACCCATCGCGCTGATCGACGAGAAGATGCCGGTGGTGGTGATCGCCCCCTCGGACCGCATCTTCGACAAGACCGTCTCCAACATGGAGGAGGTCGCGGCCCGTGGCGGCAAGATCATCCTCGTCACCGATCCGGCTGGCGCGGCGCAGGCGAATGTGGATGCGATCCAGAAGCTGATCCTGCCGGAGATGCCGGCGACCGTGGGGCCGCTGGTCTATTCCATTCCCGTGCAGCTCATCGCCTACCACACGGCGGTGATCATGGGCACGGACGTGGACCAGCCGCGCAATCTGGCGAAATCCGTCACCGTGGAGTGAGGGCGCGGGAGTGAATGGGCCGATCTCACCCCGCGAAAATTGCTCTCAGCTGCTCCGCATGGGTGGCCGGGACATGCTTGGCCATGACGGGTGTGAGGTGCCCGAGAGGCTGGCAAGCGCCCAGGCCGGCAATTTCCGAACAGGCTCATAATGGTAACAAATACGCGTCGTGGCGGCATCGCACCCCTACCGGAATTTGTCCCATAAACGGCGAACAACATATTCTGAACCACGACGACTAAGGTGATTGTCATCAATGTAAAATAGAATGCCGTCTTTCCCTCCATAGCAGTACTTTTCGTCACACAAAGCTTCTGACAAATCAACAACTTTCACATATGGTCGTGAATTTAAAATATTATCTACGCCTGATCTAAATTCACGATTTCTAGCCTCGAATTCAGATCTTAGAACCGCACAAGGTTCTTTCACTTTTGAAGTTAAAGTTATCGGCCTTTTAATCAAGCACGACCTGATATCAAAATCTAATTCTGGAACATCGCGTAAGTACGTAACCTTCTTTCCGGCGGAAACAAGGGTATCAATCGTGGATTCAAGACCCCCAAAGAAGACATCTGAATTGCTCCTCATTCCTTGCTGTTCGTTTTCATAATGCAGAACCCATTTTCCGAATCTATCGCCATGAATATCGCCGAAGACTTTGGGCTCCGTATATAGAGGGCCTCTTGAAGTAAGTATTACCTCTTCAATTCCCGGGGTATCAATTATCTTTTTAATAGCTTGCGTTATTTTTACTAAACAATTTTGGGTGTCGTCGCCTGAATCGGGCTTGCTTACTACGTTTAGTAGCGGCGGGCAGCCTCCGCCGCCGCCAAATACGCCTACACCTTTGCCCTGGGAGGCGTAGAATTCTCTAAGACCCCAATAAATCCTTGCTGCGTGGCTATCCCCGAGAATAACAACAGAGGGGTTTACGCCAGTATAAAAACATCTAGAACCTTTATAGGTGAGAGTGTCGCAAATCCAACCGCTCATCATTCTTTCAAATTTAAAATCCAAATCGGCAGCTTGATTCTGAACAAGCGTCACAGAATTTCTAAATTTGAACCCATCACACGCATACGCAGTGTAGCCAACGGCGCCGATAACGGACATTAAAATAGCTAGAACCGTAACTTTGGCCTTGCTGTCGCCACCTAAGCGCATGGGGCGTTCGACAAAATTATAGGTGAGCCAAGCAAGCGCGACTGCAAGAGCAATAGCCGCAATGCGAATGTTGAGGCTTGGAACCTCACTCTCCATTATTCTGGCGAAGGATAGCAACGGCCAGTGCCACAAATAAAGCGGAAAGCTGATTAGGCCAAGCCAAACGGCAATCTTATTTGATAGTATATTTCGATTTATCCAAGCGCCAGATCCTGCCGAAATGATCAAAAGAGTACCTAAAACAGGAATTGCCGCCCACACTCCAGGAAAATTAAACTCCTTTGTGATTCGAATAAATCCATAGGCTAAAAATAAGCTACCGACTAAAGAGATTGCGTTTGAAAATATTTTACCGTCAATCTTTGCTGGTTCTCGATAAAATAACCTATAAATAAGAGTGTCAAATTTTAAACTGCACTCGGTAAAATAATCATTCCTGTAGAGTGCGAGCCAGGCCAAAATGCTTCCACACAACAGCTCCCAAAATCTGGTTTGAGGTGCGTAGAAGGTGGTCGCTGAGTTTTGCCCGGCGCTGCTAAGATTCAATGCAAACGAAATAAGGGTGATGATAATAGTAATGGTAAATAGATTGATTTTATTTTTCCAAAAAATCCATAAAAAAAGTGGCCATATGATGTAAAACTGTGACTCGATACCTAAGCTCCACAAATGTAAAAGCGGCTTGGTTTCATACGAGTTATCGAAATAACCTGCCTCCCTCCATGATACAAGATTAAGAATAAATCCGGCGCCTGCGGCAATGTGCTTACCGAGCTTCTTGTACTCGTCCGCTAACAGTGCGAACCAGCCGAAAGCAAAACTTGCAACGAGCACCAGCAGCAAAGCTGGGAATATTCGTTTGATACGCCTTGCGTAAAACTCAGAGAAGCTGAACGTACCCCTATCAATATTTTCAAATATGATTGTTGAAATCAGGAAGCCGGAAATAACAAAAAAAACATCAACACCAATGAATCCGCCTTTCATCCAATCCGGGAATGCGTGGAAAGCGACGACAGACAGCACGGCGACAGCTCTCAAGCCGTCAATGTCAGGGCGATACCTGGGATGCGACATATGCGGAGTCTGTGTTGTCATTCCAGTTTTTTGGTCCTGTTTGGAATTTTTGCGGACTGGGCGCTGCCGACCTCTCAGGCAGCTTATAAAAGTCGTGGCCGAGCTTGTCCCGGCCATGACAGGGGCGGTTGTGCCCTTTGCATTTCAAAAAAGGCTCTGAGCCCGCCTCACCGCGACGGCCGCGTCACCATGAAAAGCGCCAGCACCGAGAAGAAAATCCCCAGCCCGATCAGCACCGCCATCGGCGCGCCCATGTACCAGGATGCGCTCCAGGTGCCGACGAAGCTGGTGAGCGCCAGCAGCTTCACTGGCCAGGGAATGGCGCCGGTCTCCTGCCAGCGGGCGACGCTCGGGCCGAGATAGCGATGGTTGAGAAGCCAGGCCTCGAACTTCGGCGAGGTGCGGGCGAAGCACCAGGCGGCGAGAATCAGGAACACCGTGCCCGGCATCATGGGCACCACCATGCCGATGGCGCCGAGGGTGAGAAACACGCAGCCGGCCGCGAAAATGGCGCGGTGCAGGAGCAGGGCGCGCAAATCGGCGGGGCGCGGGCGGGGCTCGGGGGAGGGGGCGGCTGGCATGTCGGGCGGGACCATCGTCCTTCAGCCGGCCGAGAGCAAGCGCATCGCGGCATCGCGCTCGTGGAGATACAGCATCATGCGCACCGCCGCGCTCTGCGCCCCGCCGAGCGTGGGATCGGCGCCGACGATGCGCGCGGCAACCTCCCGCGCCTTGGGCACCAGCGCCGCGTGCACATCGAGGCGCGCGAGCGCGAATCCGGGAAAGCCGCTCTGGCGGGTGCCGAGCACATCGCCCTCGCCGCGCAGGCGCAGATCCTCCTCCGCGATGGCAAAGCCGTCCTCGCTCTCGCGCAGAATCGCGAGGCGCGCCTTGGCGGTTTCGCTCAAGGGGCCACGATACAGCAGCAGGCAGGTGGAGGCCTTGTCGCCGCGCCCCACGCGCCCGCGCAGCTGGTGCAATTGCGCGAGGCCGAAGCGCTCGGCATGCTCGATCACCATGATGGTGGCGTTCGGCACGTTCACGCCCACTTCCACCACCGTGGTGGCCACCAGAATGCGCGTTTCCCCGCTGGCGAAGCGGGCCATCACCGCATCCTTCTGCGCCCCGGAAAGCCGACCGTGGACGAGCCCGGCCTTGTCGCCGAAATAATGCTGCAGGCTCTCGTGGCGCTCGCTGGCGGCAGCAAGGTCGGAAACGTCGCTTTCCTCCACCAGCGGGCAGATCCAATAGCATTGCGCGCCCTGCATGAGCGCGCGCCCCACGGCGGCCACCACCTCGTCGAGCCGCTCGATGGAGACCGAGCGCGTGTCGATGGGCTGGCGCCCTGGGGGCTTCTCCCGCAGCTCGCAGCTGTCCATGTCGCCGAACAGGGTGAGCACGAGCGTGCGTGGAATGGGGGTGGCGGTCATCAACAGCATGTCCACCGCCTCCCCTTTGCGGGAGAGCGCGAGGCGCTGCTCCACGCCGAAGCGATGCTGCTCGTCCACGATGGCGAGCGCGAGGTCGGCGAAAGCCACATCGTTCTGGATCAGCGCATGGGTGCCGAGCACGAGGCCGATGCGCCCCTCCCGCAGGCCGGCCAGAATCGCCTCGCGGGCACGGCCCCTCTCGCGGCCGGTGAGGATGGCGGTTTCGATTCCGGCCTTTGCGGCCAGCGGAGCAATGGTTTCCAGATGCTGGCGGGCGAGGATCTCGGTGGGCGCCATCAGCGCCGCCTGCCTGCCGGCCTCGATCACGCCGGCGGCGGCCAGCAGCGCCACCACGGTCTTGCCCGAGCCGACATCGCCCTGGAGCAGGCGCAGCATGCGCTTGTCCGAGCCGATATCGGCCGAGATGGCGGCGAGCGCGGCTTCCTGCGCGCCGGTCAGCGAGAAGGGCAGGGCGCTTCGCACGGCGCGGGAGATATGCCCGTCGCCGACGCTTGCCCGTCCGCCGGTCTCGATCTGCCGCGCCCGCACCAGGGCCAAGGTGACCTGATGGGCGAGCAATTCCTCAAACGCGAGGCGCTGCCAAGCGGCGCCGGTGGGTTGCGCCTCGGCGAGGTCCGCCGGCCGGTGCACGCGCTGAAGCGCCTCGCGGAAGCTCGGCCAGCGGCCGTCCGCAAACAGGTCCGCCGGCATCCCGTCCAGGGGGATCATCTCCGGCAGATCCGGAATGCGGGCCAGCGCCGCCTCGATCGCCCGGCGCACATGGCCGGCGGCGAGGCCCTCTACGAGGGGATAGGTGGGCTCGATGGGCGGCAACTTGGCAAGGCCCGCCGCATCGAGGATGCGGTCGGGGTGGGTCATCTGCCGCATGCCGTCATAGAGCGTGATGCGGCCGCACAGCCAGCGCGTCTCGCCCACCGGCAGCAGGCGTTCGATGCGCGCGCGCTCGATGTTGAAATGCACCACCGTCAGGTCGCCGCTTGAATCGCTTACCAGCGTGCGATGGGGGGCGCGGCGGCCGGGCGGGGGCGCCTGATGGTCCTCCACCAGCACCTCAACCGTCACATCGGTATCGGGCGGAGCATCCGCGATGCGCGGCCGGGCGCGGCGGTCCACATAGCCGGAGGGCAGGTGGAACAGAAGGTCGATGACCCGCGGCGTCTCCCGCGCCAGGAGGCGGGCGAACGGCTTTTCCAGTTTGGGGCCGATGCCCGAAAGGCTGGTCAGGGGCGCGAAGAGGGGATCGAGCAGAGCCGGGCGCATGCGCGGGGAAAGTGGCCGAGGCGGCCCGCGCGCGCAAGAGCATCGAAAGCGCGGCATGCGCGGGAAAGCGCGCGCTGGGGGAAACTGAACCGCGGCCGGGGGCGTTGAACCGCGCGCGGGCGATCCCATCTGTCCAGGAAGCCCGGAATGTCCCTGCCATCAAGATGTTGGCGGTCTGGCGCGCGAAAAGCCGGCGCCAGACGCTTTTGAAAGTGGTGTAATATGTCCGGCGAGCAATCTGTGGAGCAGGACGGCGCGATGGCGGATACTGACGCCGAGAAGCAGGAACGCATTTCGTTCGTGCTCGGTCTGCGCCATCGCGGCATCCAGGATCTGGCGGTGCTGCGCGCCATGGAACTGGTGCCGCGCGCCCTGTTCGTGGACCCGTCATTGCGCCGGCATGCCTATGACGACGTGGCCCTGCCCATCGCCTGCGGACAGACCATGTCGCAGCCGAGCGTGGTTGCCGCCATGACCGAGGCGCTGGCGGTGAATGCCCAGCATGGCGTGCTGGAGATCGGCACCGGCTCGGGCTACCAGGCGGCGGTGCTCTCCCATCTCGCCGGCCAGGTGACCACCATCGACCGCTACCGCCAGCTGGTGAGCGAGGCGCAGGTGCGCTTCAACGTGCTGGGCCTGCGCAATGTCACCGCTTTCGTGGGCGACGGGCGCACCGGCCTGCCGGCCCGCGCGCCGTTCGACCGCATCCTCATCACCGCCGCGACGGCGGAACTGCCGCAATCGCTGGTGGATCAGCTGCGGATCGACGGAATCCTGGTCGCCCCCATGGGCGATCCGAGCGACGTTCAGACCCTGACGCGCTTCGTGAAGGGCCCGTCCGGGCTTGTGGCCACGCAGATGATGCCGGTGCGATTCGTGCCGCTTGTCGCTGGGGCAGCCGCGACTTTGTAAATAAATCCCCCTCTCGGTGCATTGCCCCGACCGCTCTGCTCCTCTATCCACATGTCTCCGCGCCCGATGCGGAGGGAATGCAGGGGACATGATGCGGCTCGGATCGTACGGTCGCGCCGTAGGGCTCACTCTGGCGCTCAGTCTCGGGCTGGCCGCATGCGGGGGGCGCCCGCCCGGCATATTGGTGCCGGTGGAATATACGGTGCCCGGCGCCAGCGTGGTCGAGATGGTCGTGGCTACGACCCGCGCGCCTGCCAAGAACCTCGACATGTTTTCCGGCGACCGCGGCACCACGCTCAGCTATGCCGAGATTGCGGTGTCCATCCCGCCCGCCGCCAACCGCAAGGTGGGCGATGTCCAATGGCCGAAGAGCGTGCCGGGCAATCCCGCCACCGATTTCGTGACCATGCGCGCGGACGTCCTGACCCAGAGCGCCGCGCTCGACTGGTTCAACAAGCGCATCAAGAAGACGCCGCGCCGCCAGGCCCTGATTTTCATCCACGGCTATAACAACCGCTTCGAGGATGCCGTCTTCCGCTTCGCGCAGATCATCCACGATTCGAACGCGCCCGTGACGCCGATCCTGTTCACCTGGCCCTCGCGCGGCAGCCTGCTCGCCTATGGCTACGACCGCGAAAGCGCCAGCTATTCGCGCGATGCGCTGGAAAAGCTGCTGGCGAACCTCGCCAAGGATCCGGACGTGGGGGAGATTTCCATCCTCGCCCATTCCATGGGCAATTGGGTGACGCTGGAAGCGCTGCGCCAGATGGCGATCCGCAACGGCCGCATCGCGCCGAAGATCCGCAACGTCATGCTGGCGGCGCCGGACGTGGATGTGGATATCTTCCGCACCCAGTTTTCCGATTTCGGCAATCCCAAGCCCAGCTTCACCATCTTCGTGTCGCAGGACGATCGCGCGCTCCAGGTGTCCAAGCAGGTGTGGGGCTCGGCCGCGCGCCTGGGGCAGGTGGATCCCGAGCAGGAACCGTTCCGCACCGAGTTCGAGCGCGACCACATCACGGTGCTGGACCTCACCAAGCTCCAGACCGACGACAGGCTCAATCACGGCAAGTTCGCCGAGAGCCCGGAAGTGGTGCAGATGATCGGCGGCCGCCTCGCCCAGGGCCAGACCATGACCGACGGCCGCGAGGGCGTGGGCGATCGCATCATCCAGGTCACCGCCGGCACCGCGACCACCATCGGCACCGCGGCGGGCGTGGTGCTCTCCGCCCCGGCGGCGGTGCTCGATCCCTCCACGCGCGACAATTACGGGGCGCAGGTGGAGAGCCTGGGCGGTCAACTCTCGTCAACCGCAAGCTCGACAGGGCGCCTTTTGACGACCGCGCCGAAGGTAGAGTGATCCGCAGCGACGTTGCGTAATTGTCACACTGAAGGAAATGCTGAGGAAGGCTCGGGAGCTTAAGGCGCCGTTTACTGCTGGGGCTCTTAAGTGGCCGCATGTTCGTTGCGTGCGAGTTCGGTCACATGCTTTCTTCCCGCGAAACCTTGGGACAAAACGTCTTGGCGCGGCTCGCCATGGTCGGGCTCGTCTCCGGTGCGCTCGCCGGGTGCAGCTCGGATTCGGCGCGCTTCTCCGCTCCCGGGCCTATGGCAAGCCAGGGCTCGCCGGAGGTGACGGGTTCGCTCGGCGCCGCGCCGACGGGCCGGGTCGATTCCGGTCCCATCGCCTCGGCGCCCTTGGCTCCGGCCGGTCCGCCGGTCGCCTATGCCGCGCCCCCGCCGCCGCCCTCGGGTGGCCAGCCCCTGTACGGTGCCCCCAATTACGGCGCCGCAACCTATGCCTCCGCCCCGCCGGCGCCGGCGCCGACCCATACGGCGGCGCGTGGCGCCAGCCATGTGGTGACCTCCGGCGAAACGCTGACCTCGGTGGCGCAGAGCTATGGCATGACCCGCGCCCATCTCGCGCAGGTCAACGGCATCTCCCCGGACGCGCAGCTGAAGATCGGCCAGACGCTCGTGGTGCCGCCCGGCACCGCCGGCAATCTGGCGCAGATTCGCCCCGCGCCGGCGGCCGCCAAGCCGAGCGTCGTCGCGGTGGCCCCGCCGCCGCCCGCCCCTCCGCCGGCCGCGCCCAAGACCGTGGTTGCCGCCAAGCCCGCGACCGCGCCCTCAGCGCCGACCTCCACCGTCACCGCTGCGTCCCCGTCCGCCGCCGCTCCGGCCAAGGTGGCGTCCGCCGGCCCGGCGAAGGTGGAGACCGCCGCCAAGGTGACGCCGGCGGATGATGCCGATGAATCCACCCGCGCTCCCGGTTCCGGTCCCCAGTTCCGCGCCCCGGTGCGCGGCCGGGTGATCTCCGGCTTTGGTCCCAAGCCGGGCGGCGCCCGCAACGATGGCGTCAATTTCGCGGTGCCCGAAGGCACCGGCGTGCGCGCCGCCGAGGATGGCACCGTGGCCTATGCCGGCAATGAGCTGAAGGGCTATGGCAATCTCGTGCTCATCAAGCATGCGGACGGCTATGTCACCGCTTATGCCCATAACAGCGAGCTGCTGGTGAAGCGTGGCGACACCGTGCGGCGCGGCCAGATTGTCGCCAAGGCCGGCCAGAGCGGCGGCGTCTCCACGCCCCAGCTTCACTTCGAAATCCGCAAGGGCTCCCAGCCCGTGGACCCGAGCCAATATGTGGCGGGCCTCTGAGCCAGGGCCGTCCGACGCTGTTCCTCCAAGAACCACCTTAAGGCCGGGCATCGTCCCGGCCTTTTTTCGTCGATGCGGCCCGGGGCGAGCCGTACCTTGACGCGCGCAAAATGCCCCGATAGGCCGATCCCATGACCGCGAATGCTTTCATCGTCGGGCTCGCCGGCCCCCGCCTGCTGCCGCAGGAGCGTGACTTCCTGCGGGCACGCGCGCCCTGGGGCCTCATTTTGTTCGCGCGTAATGTGGAGACGCCCGACCAGGTGCGGCTGCTGGTGGCCGAGGCGCGCGATGCGCTCGGCTGGCACGCGCCGGTGCTGATCGACCAGGAAGGCGGGCGGGTGCAGCGCCTGCGCCCGCCGCATTGGCCCGAATATCCGCCGGCCGAAGTGTTCGGCGTGCTCTATGGCCGCAGCCGCGAGGCGGGGTTGGAAGCCGTGCGCCTCAATTCCCGGCTGATCGCCGCCGATCTTTCCGACCTCGGCATTGATGTGGATTGCCTGCCGGTGGCGGACCTGCGCCTGCCGGAAGGCCACGGCATCATCGGCAATCGCGCCTACGGCGAGACGCCCGAGCAGGTGGCGACGCTGGCCCGCGCCGCCGCGGGCGGCCTGCTGGATGGCGGCGTGCTACCGGTGGTGAAGCATATTCCCGGACACGGCCGCGCCCGCGTCGACAGCCACGAGCGGCTGCCGGTGGTGGACACTGACCGTGCCGAGCTGGAACGCACGGATTTCGCCGCTTTCCGCCCGCTCGCCCATCTGCCGCTCGCCATGACCGCCCATGTGGTCTATGCGGCGCTGGATGCCAGGCGGCCCGCCACCACCTCGCCCGTGGTGATGGAAGAGATCATCCGCGGCTTCATCGGCTTTTCCGGGCTCGTGATGAGCGATGACCTGTCCATGGGCGCGCTTTCGGGAAGCGTGGGGCAGCGCGCCGCCGCCTCCATCGCCGCAGGGTGTGACATGCTCCTGCATTGCAACGGCAAGCTGGAAGAAATGGAGCAGGTGGCCGAGAATGCCCCGCCGCTCGCCGGCCTCGCCGCCGAGCGGGCGGACCGGGCGCTGGCGCTGCGCGTCGTGTCCGACCGGTTCGACGCGATGGAAGCGCGGCTTCGGCTTGCCAGTCTATTGGGAGTATCCAGATAAGGCCATGTCCACCGCCTCCGACACCCCCGAATTTGCCGAGGACATTCCCGCCTCGGCTGGGGATGGCGCTTTCGTGGTGGACATCGACGGTTTCGAAGGCCCGCTGGACCTTCTGCTCGCCTTGGCGCGCACCCAGAAGGTGGATTTGACGCGGCTGTCCATCCTGGCGCTGGCGGACCAATATCTCGCCTTCATCGACGCCGCCCGCAAGGTGCGGCTGGAGCTGGCTGCCGACTATCTCGTCATGGCGGCGTGGCTTGCCTATCTCAAGTCGCGCCTGCTGCTGCCGCTGCCGCCGCAGGAGGATGGCCCGACCGCCGAGGAGATGGCCGCCGCCTTCGCCCGGCGCCTGCGGCATCTGGAGCGCATCCGGCAGGCGGCGGCGCGGCTGATGGCCCGCGAGCGGCTCGGGCGGGACGTGTTTCCGCGCCTTGTGCCGGAGCGCCCGCGCGGCGCCGATCAGCCGGTGACTTATACGGCGACGCTGTACGATCTGCTTTCCGCCTATGCCGCCCAGCGGCAGAAGCAGGCGCTCTCCTATGTCACGCTGAAGACCCGCGCGGTCTGGTCGCTGGCCGAGGCGCGGGCGCGGCTGGAGCGCCTGCTCGGCGGGGTTGCCGGCGATTGGATGCGTCTCGACCACTTCCTGCTAGACTATCTCACCACGCCCGAGCAGCGGGCGACGGCGCTGGCCTCCAGCTTTTCGGCCAGCCTGGAGATGGTGAAGGACGGGACATTGGACATTCGCCAGGACGCGCCCTTCGCCCCGCTCTGGCTGCGCAACCGGGCGGCGGAGGAGGGCGGGGCATGAACCGCGCCGCGCCGCGCGTCGATCTGTTCGACGCCCGTCCCGAGGACGAGCGGGCGCTGGCGCTCGCGCGCGACCTGCGGATCATCGAGGCGCTGCTGTTCACCTCCGCCATGCCGCTGGACGCCAACGCGCTGCGCCTGCATCTGCCGGCGGACGCGGACATTCCAGCGCTCATGGACGCGCTGACCGCCGATTATGCCCGCCACGGCGTGAATGTGGTGAAGGTGGCCGGCGGCTGGATGCTGCGCACCGCGCCGGACCTCGCCCCGGTCGTCGCAGCCGGCGCCCCGGAGCCGCGCAAGCTCTCGCGCGCGGCCATCGAGGTGCTCGCCATCATCGCCTACCACCAGCCGGTGACGCGGGCGGAAATCGAGGAGATCCGTGGCGTTTCCACCTCCAAAGGCACGCTGGACGTGCTGCTGGAAAGCGGCTGGGTGCGCCTGCGCGGTCGCCGCAAGGCGCCGGGTCGCCCCGTGACATATGGAACCACGCCCACCTTTCTGGTCCATTTCGGCCTCGACGGCGTGCAGGATCTGCCTGGCCTGGACGAGCTGAAGGGCGCGGGACTGCTGGATGGGCGCATACCCTCCGGCTTCTCCATTCCGCTGCCGTCCGATGATGACGCGCTGCGCGAGGACGAAGATCCGCTGGAGGCCGACCCTCTCGACTTCGCCCTTGCACCGCCGCCGCAGCCGGGCGACGAGGACGAGGAATGAATATCGAGACCAAGACCGTGCGCCAGCGAACCCCCGCCGCAATCGCCAAGGGCCTGAGCTTCGAGGATGTGCGCCTGTCCTATGGCGAGGTGGAGGCCGTGCGCGGCATCACCTTGCATGTGCGGCCCGGCGAGGTGCTGTGCCTGCTCGGCAATTCGGGCTGCGGCAAGACCTCGCTGCTGCGCCTCGCGGCGGGCATCGAGCGGCCGGACAGCGGGCGCATCAGTGTCGATACCATCGAGATGGCGGGGCCGTCCGCTTTCGTGCCGGCGGAGCGGCGCGGCATCGGCCTGGTGTTCCAGGATTATGCGCTGTTTCCGCACCTCACCAATTTGCAGAACGTGATGTTCGGCCTTTCGGGCCTGCGCAAGGCGGAAGCCGAGGGGGAGGCGCTGCGCGCGCTCGCCCGGGTCGATCTGGAGCGCTATGCGGGCGCCTATCCCCATGAATTGTCGGGCGGTCAGCAGCAGCGCGTGGCCCTGGCGCGGGCGCTTGCGCCGCGACCCGGTATCCTGCTGCTGGACGAGCCCTTTTCCGGCCTCGACCGGCGCCTGCGCGACCAGGTGCGGGCCGACACGCTGGCGGTGCTGCGCGACGCGCGCGCCACCTGCATCATCGTCACCCACGATCCCGAGGAGGCGATGCGCCTGTCGGATCGCATCGCGTTGCTGCGCAATGGCGAGCTGGTGCAGGTGGGGCCGCCGGAGGAATTGTATCGCGCGCCCCGCGACCTTGGGGCGGCGCGCTTCTTCTGCGAATTGAACGAGATGGACGCGATGGTGCAGGGCGGATGGGTGAACAGCCCGCTCGGCAGCTTTCCCGCGCCGCGCGGCACGGCGGACGGCGCGGCCGTGCTCGCCGTGCGGCCGCAGGGCATCTCGCTCACCGCCAATCCGTGTGGGATTCGCGGCCGGGTGGTGGAGCGGCGGTTCCTCGGCGAGCTTGATCTCGTCGAAGTGATGGTGGCGGGGCGCGACCGGCCCGTGGTGGCGCGGCTGCGCGCGCCGCCCGGCGCAATGCCCGGACGGGACGTGGGCGTCATGGTGGACCCGTCCGAAGTCCTTGTTTTCGCCGCTTCCGGGGGATAACGCTGGATTTTGGGCGCGCAGGCCGGGCGGATGCCGCAAGGTGAATGCAACGACGCTTCCGAGCGGGAAAAGTCGTTCAACTTTGTCGGGACATGCTCTAGAGTCGGTGGCATGAGAGCGGCGCTAAGCCGCGCGATCGGCGCCATGCGCGCGACGTTTTTGGAGGAAGTGGTATGGGTTCGTTGAGCATCTGGCACTGGATCATCGTGCTGGCCGTGGTGCTCCTCCTGTTCGGTCGCGGCAAGATCTCCGACCTGATGGGCGACGTGGCCAAGGGCATCAAGTCCTTCAAGAAGGGCCTGGCTGAGGATGATGCGCCCGCGCCGGCCGCCGCGCCGGAGGCGCCGCGCCCGATTCCGCACCAGGCATCGGCTGCACCCGAGGCAGAGAAGAAGGCCGTCTGAGGCTTCAATCGGGCGCTAGAGGAGGCCGCGGCTGAGCCGCAGGCATTGAGCCGTCATGTTCGACATCGGCTGGTCTGAGCTCATGTTGATCGGCGTTGTCGCGCTGATCGTCATCGGGCCCAAGGAATTGCCATCGGTTCTGCGCACCGTGGGGCGCACGGTCACCAAGCTGCGCCGCATGGCGGGCGAGTTCCAGGGGCAATTCCAAGATGCCCTTAGGGAAGCGGACCTGTCGGATATGCGCAGCGAGATCGGCAATATCGCCGAGAGCGCGAAATCCTCTTTCCCCGGTTCGGACGTGTTCGACCCGCTGCGCAGCATCCGCGAGGAGATTCGCTCCACCGTGGAGGGCGTCGCCAAGCCCGCCGCGCCGGTCGATGCGCCGGCGGTGGAGGTGCCCGCTGTGGACGTACCGGCGGTGACCAAGACCCTCTCGCCCCACGAGGCCGCCGCCATGAGCGCCGCGGCTGCGATCACCGCCGCGACGGCGCAGATCGCTCTGCCCGCGCAGGCCGCGCCCACCGTCGCCGTTTCCAGCGAGCCCCTTGTGCCGTTACCGCCCCCCGCCGCAGAGCCTGACCTTCTCGCGCCCCCGGCCGAGGCCGTTGCGCTGCCCGCGCCGTCTTCGGAGACGGACGACGCGCGGACAGAAGGGCCCCGGGCATGACCACGGACGAAATCGACGCCTCGAAGGCGCCGCTCATCGAGCATCTGGTCGAGCTGCGGGCGCGTCTCATCAAATCGGTGATCGCGTTCCTGATCGCCTTCTTCGTCTGCTTCATGCTGGCGAAGCAGATCTACAACATCCTTCTGTGGCCCTATGAATTTGCGTCCGGCTTTTCGTCGGGCGTGAAGCTCATCTATACCGCGCCGCAGGAATTTCTGTTTACCCAGATCAAGCTCGGCATGTTCGGGGCGGCGTTCATCTCGTTTCCGGTGGTGGCGACGCAGATCTACATGTTCGTGGCGCCGGGCCTGTACAAGCACGAGAAGAATGCGTTCGTCCCCTATCTGATCGCGACGCCCATCTGCTTCATGATTGGCGCGGCGTTCGTCTATTTCGTCGCCATGCCGTTGGCCATGACCTACTTCCTGGGCATGCAGCAGGTGGGCGGCGACGGGCGGGCGGAAATCTCGCTGCTGCCGAAGGTGAGCGAATATCTCTCGCTCATCACCACGCTGATTCTCGCGTTCGGCATCTGCTTCCAGCTGCCGGTGGTCCTCACCTTGCTGGCGCAGGTGGGCGTGGTCACGGCCGAGATGCTCACCAAGGCGCGGCGCTATGCCATCGTCGGCGTGTTCATCCTGGCCGCCGTGCTCACGCCGCCGGATGTCATCAGCCAGCTGTCTCTTGCGATCCCGACGCTGCTTCTCTACGAGATTTCGGTCTATCTGGTGCGCATCGTCGAGAAGCGGCGGAACGCGGCGGAAGCGGCCCGCGAGGCTGCCGAAGCCGCGGACTGAGGCTCCCAAGGGGCGCATCCCACACTGTTCGGCGAGGGATGAAGCCTCACCGTCCCGAGGGGGCGGCGCGGCCCCGTCGCCTTTTCGCGGCGGAGCCGGTTTCATGCACGATATCAAATGGATCCGCGAGCAGCCCGAAGGCCTCGTCACGGCCCTGACGCGCCGCCGCGTCGATAGGGCGGAGGCGACCGCCCTGCGCGACAAGCTCCTTACGCTCGACGGGCAGCGCCGCGCCACGCTCACCACGCTGGAGGGCCTGCTCGCCCGCCGCAATGCCGCGTCCAAGGAAATCGGCCAGGCCAAGGCGGCGAAGGATGAGGCCCGCGCCGCCGCCCTCATGGAGGAAGTCGGCCGGCTGAAGGTGGATATTCCCGCCCTGGAGCAGGAGGCCAAAGCGCTCGACGCCGCGCTCACCACCGAGCTTGCCGCCATCCCCAATGTCCCGCTGGACAGCGTGCCCGACGGCGCGGACGAGCACGACAATGTGGAGAAGAGCGTCTCCGGCACCAAGCCGATTTATGATTTCGCGGCGAAACAGCATTTCGAGGTGGGCGAAGGCCTCGGGATGATGGATTTCGACACGGCGGCGAAGCTTTCGGGCGCGCGCTTCGTGGTCAACAAGGGTCCGCTGGCGCGGATGGAGCGGGCGCTCGGCCAGTTCTTCCTGGACGTGCACACGGAAGAGCACGGCTATACGGAAGTAAACCCGCCGCTGCTGGTGCGGGACGAGGCCATGTTCGGCACGGCGCAATTGCCGAAATTTGAGGATGATCAGTTTAAAGCACACCGCACACTTTCAAAGGAAGACATCGCCGCCGCTGAAGAAAAATTTTTGTTCGACTTGGGCAGTGGTAAGATAAAGACGGCACAACAGGCCGACGCAGAGATTTTTCTTCCGTACCTTGATCGTGTGGAGGAAGATCGAGCGAAACTCTGGCTCATCCCCACCGCCGAAGTCCCGCTAACGAACCTCGTCCGCGAATCCATCCTCTCGGAAGAAGAACTGCCCCTGCGCCTCACCGCCTGCACGCCGTGCTTCCGGGCCGAGGCGGGGTCGGCGGGGCGCGATACGCGCGGCATGATCCGCCAGCACCAGTTCACCAAGGTGGAATTGGTCTCCATCACCGCGCCGGAAAAATCGCTGGAGGAGCATGAGCGCATGCTCGCCTGCGCCGAGGCGGTGCTGAAGAAGCTGGACCTGCATTATCGCGTGGTGACGCTCTGCACCGGCGACATGGGCTTCGCCTCGCAGAAGACCTATGACATCGAGGTGTGGCTGCCGGGGCAGGGGATGTATCGCGAGATTTCCTCCTGCTCGGTGTGCGGCGATTTCCAGGCCCGCCGCATGGAGGCGCGCTATCGCCCGAAGGATGCGAGCGGAAAGCCCGGCGCGCCGCGCTTCGTCCACACGCTGAACGGGTCGGGCGTCGCGGTCGGCCGCGCGCTGGTGGCGGTGCTGGAGAATTACCAGCAGGAGAACGGTGCGGTCGCCGTGCCGGAGGCGCTCGCGCCTTATATGGGCGGGCTGAAGGTGATCGAGAAATTGAAATAGGGGCGGCGCGGGCGTTCGTTCGGAAGCGGCGGCGGCCGGAACCAGGGACCGGTCGTCATCCCCGGGCTTGTCCCGGGGACCCACGCGTCGCCGATTGCGCTGATCTCACCTGCCGATATCCGGCGGCGCCGCGCGGATGGCCGGGACGCGCCCGGCCATGACACCCTGTGCCTTCGTCGCCTTTCCGAGCGGTCTTCGCCCGCGTTGCAGCGGCCGCCCACTCCGGGTAAGCAGCGCTCTTCGGGCGCCGCCCGTCATTCCACGCGACCGGCACCGGCCGGTCGGACACGAGGACCCGTTCCCATGCGCATCCTGGTCACCAATGACGATGGCATCCACGCGCCTGGGCTCGACGCATGCGCGCGCATTGCCCGCGCCCTGTCGGACGACGTGTGGGTGGTGGCGCCGGAGACCGACCAGTCGGGCGTTGCCCATTCGCTCTCGCTCAGCGATCCGCTGCGCCTGCGGCAAGTAGAAGAACAGCGCTTCGCGGTGAAGGGCACGCCGACAGATTGCGTCATCATGGCCGTGCGCCACCTCATGGAAGGCAAGGCGCCGGATCTCGTACTCTCGGGCGTCAATCGCGGGCAGAACATCGCCGAGGACGTGAGCTATTCCGGCACGGTCGCGGGCGCCATCGAGGGGACCATCCTCGGCATTCCCTCCATCGCCTTGTCGCAGGCGTTCGGCCCGGCGACGCGCGCCAATCCGTCCTACGACACCGCCGAGGCCCATGCGCCGGAGGTGATCCGCACCTTGCTGAAGGAAGGCATCCCCGCCGGCATCCTGGTGAATGTGAATTTCCCCGATCGTCCGCCGCAGGACGTGCAGGGGATCGCCGTGACTGCCCAGGGCCGGCGCGACCAGAATCTCATGCGCATCGAGGCGCGCCAGGATGGGCGCGGCAATGCCTATTATTGGATCGGCTTCGAGCGCCGCGTCTTCGGCACCGTGCCGGGCTCGGACTTGCGCGCGCTCGACGAAGGCCGCATCTCCGTCACCCCGCTGCGGCTCGACATGACCGACGAACCCTTCATGACCCGGCTCGCCCAGGTGTTTGAGGAAAAGTAACGGTAAAATAGCTTCAGCTTCACTATAAAGGGCATCGTGCGCCGTCTAATCTTCGACGTGGAATCACCCGAGGGGGAGTCGAATGCGCGCGAAATGGATTGTGGCAACACTGGCGGTTGCCGGCATGTTGAATGGGGTCTGCGCCTCGGCCTATGCCATGGCGCCGCCGCCGCCGGTGCCGGTGGAGCCCGTGCATCTGGCGGGGAAGACCGGCGTTGGCATCACGACGCTGGGCGGTATCGCCCTCGGCATGGGCTTCGCTTTGCCAACGTCCATGATCCTGACCGCCGGCTATGTGGCCGTGACGCAGCATCGGGAACTGACTCAGAAAGAGGCGACCGAGACCTTCTTCGGCACGCTCATCCCGCCGCTTGGCCTCTATTATCTCGGCCGCGACCTCTCGAAGAAATAGCCGCCGCGCGGGGTCTGGCCGGGCACTGGCCAGCGCGCTTCAAAAGCGACTATAAGCATCGGCACGGACGGGCGCCAAAGGGGCCCGGCCGCGCTTTGCTGTTGCACGCGCGGGATCGCGCGGGAGGATGCCAATCGTGACGGGAACCGAGAAATCGAGCGCAGGGCTGGACGTCCGCCGCAGGCGCATCCTGTTCCGGGCCTGGCATCGCGGCACGCGCGAAATGGACCTGCTGATGGGTCGCTTCGCCGATGCCGAGATCGAGAGCCTCACCGAGGACGAGGTGAGCGCGTTCGAAATCCTCATCGAGGTGGAAGACCCCGACCTGATTTCCTGGATCGGCGGCAATGTGCCGGTGCCGCCCGACCATGACACCGAGATATTTCGTCGGCTCAAGGGCTTTCATCTGTCCGGCCGTGGCGTCCCGCGCGGTCTCTAGCGCCGGTCGTATTCCTCCCCTTTCCCTTCGAGATGCCGGACCCCTAGGGGTCCGCAGGACGGGCGCCGGTTCGCCCGCCCGCGCAATTGGAACCGATCCGTGAAGCGTCCCCGTCCCCTTGCCGAAGACATCGCCCCCGGCGCGCCGCTGACCCTCTCGCGCGTGCCGGACGGGCTGGAAGGTCTGATCGTCGCCGATCTCGCCCGCTCGCTTGCCGCCAAGAAGGATGCGCCCTGGCCGAGCCTTGTCGTGCTGTGCCGGGACGGCCAGCGCATGGCGGCGCTGGAGCGGGGATTGGCCTTTTATGCGCCCGAGCTGGAGGTGCTGACCTTCCCCTCCTGGGATTGCCTGCCCTATGACCGCGCCTCGCCCAACGGCGCCATCGTGGCGCGGCGCATGTCCACGCTGGCGCGGCTCGCGCGCGTGCGCGGCGGGGAGGCGAGCGTCCTGCTCACCACGGTGAATGCGAGCGTGCAGCGCGTGCCGGCGAAGGAGGTGCTGGCCGCCCAATCGCTCGCCGCCAAGCCCGGCAATGCCATGGCGTTGGAAGGCATCGTGGAATGGGCGGAGCGCAACGGCTATCTGCGCACGCCCACTGTGCGCGACACCGGCGAATATGCCGTGCGCGGCGGTTTGATCGACCTGTTCCCGCCGGGATTGGTGCAGCCCATCCGCCTGGATTTCTTCGGCGACACGCTGGAAAGCATCCGCGCCTTCGATCCGGAAACGCAGCGCACCTCCGGCCAGATGTCGTCGCTGGAACTGGTGCCCATGGCCGAGTTCCAGCTCACCAGCGACACCATGCGCCGCTTCCGCATGGCCTATCTCGCGGAATTCGGCGCCAACACCAAGGGCGACACGCTCTATGAGGCGGTCAGCGAAGGCCGCCGCCATGCCGGCATGGAACATTGGCTGCCGCTGTTCCATGAGGGGCTGGATACGCTGTTCGACTATCTCGAAGGCGTGCCGCTGGTGGTGGATCCGCTCACCGAGGAAGCGGCGGGCGAGCGCATCGGCCAGATCGAGGAATATTACGCCGCCCGCAAGGAAGCGCTGGCGCTCGCCGGCGGTGGCGCGGTCTACAAGCCTTTGCCGCCGCACCGGCTGTATCTCTCCGGCAAGGAATGGAGCGACCGGCTCGCATCCTCGGCTTTGGTGCGCATCTCCTCCTTCGCGACGCCGGAGACATCCCGCGGGAAGGTGATCGACATCGGCGGCGTGCAGGGCCGCTCGTTCGCGGCGGAGCGGGCCGACCCGGAGGTGAATGTGTTCGACCTCGCGGTGGAGCACGTGCGCACGCTGCAGAAGACCAAGAAGGTGATTCTCGCCGGCTGGTCGGAAGGCTCGCGCGAGCGTCTCGGCACCGTGCTCGCCGACCATGGGCTGAAGGACACCACGGCGATCTCCCGCTTCGCCCTGCTGGACGCCCTGCCGAAGACCAAGGCGGCGCTCGCGGTCTATGGGCTGGAGGTGGGGTTCGAGACGCCCGACTTCGCCATCATCGGCGAACAGGACATTCTTGGCGATCGCCTCGTGCGGCCGAAGCGCAAGGCGCGGCGCGCGCAGGACGTATTGTCCGAGCTGAACGCGCTCACCGCCGGCGACCTCGTGGTGCATGTGGATCACGGCATCGGCCGCTTCATCGGGCTCAAGGCCATCGAGGCCATGGGCGCCCCGCACGATTGCCTGGAGATCCACTATGCCGGCGGCGACAAGCTGTTCCTGCCGGTGGAGAATCTCGAACTCCTGACGCGCTACGGCTCGGAGGACACCGAGGCTCAGCTCGACAAATTGGGCGGCGGCGGTTGGCAGACGCGCAAGGCGCGGATGAAGAAGCGCATCCGCGAAATGGCGGGCGAGCTCATCAAGATCGCCGCCGCGCGCCAGCTCTCCGAAGCCCCGCGCCTCGTCCCGGCGGCCGGGCTCTATGACGAATTCCGCGCCCGCTTCCCCTATGAGGAGACCGACGACCAGCAGGCGGCCATCGAGTCGGTGCTGGACGATCTCGGCTCCGGCCATCCCATGGATCGCCTCGTGTGCGGCGACGTGGGCTTCGGCAAGACGGAAGTGGCGCTGCGCGCCGCCTTCGCGGTGGCGCTTTCCGGCAAGCAGGTGGCGGTGGTGGTGCCGACCACGCTGCTCGCGCGCCAGCATTTCCGCACCTTCACCGAGCGGTTCAAGGGCCTGCCGGTGAACATCGCCCAGGCTTCACGGCTCGTGACCGGCAAGGACCTCACGGCGGTGAAGGCGGGGCTCGCGGACGGGCAGGTGGACATCGTCGTCGGCACCCATGCCCTGCTCGGCAAGGGCATCCATTTCCGCGATCTCGGCCTCGTCATTGTGGACGAGGAGCAGCATTTCGGCGTCGCCCACAAGGAGCGGCTGAAGGCGCTGCGGGCGGAGGTGCACGTCCTCACCCTGACCGCGACGCCCATTCCCCGCACGCTGCAACTGGCCATGACCGGTGTGCGCGAACTCTCCCTCATCGCCACTCCGCCGGTGGATCGCCTCGCGGTGCGCACCTTCATCACCCCGTTCGACCCGCTCACCATCCGCGAAGCCTTGCTGCGCGAGCGCTATCGCGGCGGCCAGAGCTTCTATGTGGTGCCGCGCATCGACGATCTCGCCGAAGTGCGCGAGTTCCTGGAAAAGCAGGTGCCGGAACTGAAGGTGGCGGTGGCCAACGGCCAGATGGCGGCAACCGCGCTGGAAGACATCATGTCCGCCTTCTACGATGGGCAATATGACGTGCTGCTCTCCACCACCATCGTGGAAAGCGGGCTCGACGTGCCGAACGCCAACACGCTGATCGTCCATCGCGCCGACATGTTCGGCCTCGCCCAGCTCTATCAGCTGCGCGGACGCGTGGGCCGGGCGAAGGCGCGCGCCTATGCGCTGTTCACCACGCCCGCCTCAAAGCCCATGACCACCCAGGCCGAGCGGCGGCTGAAAGTGTTGCAATCGCTGGAGACGCTCGGCGCCGGCTTCCAGCTCGCGAGCCACGACCTGGACATCCGCGGCGCCGGCAATCTCTTGGGCGACGAGCAGTCCGGCCATATCAAGGAAGTCGGCTACGAGCTGTATCAGGAGATGCTACAGGAGGCGATCGCCCACCTGAAGGCCGGCATCACCGAGATCGCCGCCGACAAATGGTCGCCCAACATCACCATCGGCATGCCGGTGCTGATCCCGGAAGATTACGTCACCGATTTGCACGTGCGGCTCGCGCTCTATCGCCGGCTCGCGGACATCGAGACCGAGGCGGAGTTGGATTCCTTCGGGGCCGAGCTGGTGGACCGCTTCGGCCCGGCGCCGGAGGAGGTGACGCACCTCATCCGACTCACCCAGATCAAGGCGCTCGCGCGCCGCGCCAATGTGGGGAAGGTGGATGCCGGCCCCAAGGGCGTGGTGCTGGCGTTCCGCGACAACCAGTTCGCCGACCCCGCCGGCCTCGTGCAGATGATCAATGCCGAGGGGCCGCAGGCCAAGGTGCGGCCGGACTTCAAGGTGGTGTTCCTGCGCGAATGGCCCACAGCCGAGGCGCGGCTGAAGGGCACGCTCTCCGTGCTCAAGAAGCTTGCGGCCCTCACGGAAAAACGCAGGGTTGTCTGACTGCGATAAGACCTATTATCTATATGTATCGCCGCGCGATCATTCCGCCTGGGGCAGAAGGCGCACGGGCGGAGTGAGAGGGGGAGGTCCATTCGTGCAGGTCGGCCCCGGAAGAGCTCGGGCCGGCAAGACGGGCTGAACGACACGCAGCCACGACAACGGCCTTTTCGTGCCAGGCGGCACATCTTTCGCACAAGGGCGGCGGAAGGTAAGTTGGCTGAGGGTTGGCTTGTCGCGTCGCGTGACGGTGTTCAGATGCCCTGTTGACGCGGCAGTGCTCGTGGTTAGGTTGTGTTCTGGAAAACTTCCTGTGACACACGGCGTTCGCAAACGTGCGGCTGCGGGGTATTGAGTTGGTTCCGCCCGGAGGATGAGAAGTTCCGTTTTTTGCGGGTCTTTCTCTTCGTGTTCTGTGATTTCGCGTTCAACTCTTCGCATCTAACAAAGAATACGAAAGCCGGTGTTATGTTTCCCACAACGAAGAGGGCTGAAGCGAGTCTGATTATTGTATTTATCGGCGTGATTTCGTTCTTTTTTCTGTTGTCTTGTTTTATTGATTACCGCGCCACGCGATCCGATGCATTGTTGAATGCGCGCAACCAGACAAGCGGGATTGTATCGTGGTTCGATCGCAACCTGAATCTGACCGCGCAGGCCATGCGCTCCGTGGCGGAGGAGACTCGCTCGGATTGCCGCCAGAGCCAGATTGCCACCATCGTCGGTCGCCTCCTGCGCACCGTGTCGGTGAAGGGCATCGAGGTGCGGTCGGAAGAACAGGTCCTGTGCCGTTGGGTTCCCCCTGTGGACACTGCGGTGGGCGAAAGCCTGTGCCCGCCCCAGCGTGGCGAGAGTGTCATCGTCAAAGTGCGGGCGCGCGGCGAGAACGGCCTGACGGCGACGGCGCTCGTGGATACCCAATGCCTGCTGACGCCCTTCCTCCTGTCCCAGGCCGATTCACTCATGACGCTGCACGTCGCGGCGGGGGTGCCGGCCGGTGACGGGCCGGTGCAACCGGCGATGGACCTGCCGCCGACGCCCTGGTGGGCCCCGCAGGCCGTGGTTTCCGATACATCCGCCCGCTGGGCGCTGACCGTCGGCGCGAGCCTGCCGGAACTCACGCTCGCCGAGCGCTGGGCCGCGCGCCTGCCGTTGCATATCGCTATTTTCGTGGCTCTGGGCGCCGTGTTCTGGGTGGGGCCGCTTTCCATGATGCGGCGCCGCCTGTCCATCGCGGGGCAAGTGCGGGCCGCACTGCGCCGCAGCGAATTCTATCTGATGTATCTGCCCACGGTGCAGATCGAAACCGGCGCGTGGATAGGCGTCGAGGCCCTGCTGCGCTGGCGCCACGCCCAATTCGGGATTCTTCAGCCCTCCGCCTTCATCCCCTGGATCGAGAAAAGCCCGCTCGCGCACGACACGACCGAATGGGTGATGCGGCAGGCCTCCACCGACCTGCAGCGCCTGCGCAGCCTGAACGACGATATCTATGTGGGGATCAACGTGCCCCCGAGCCAACTCGCGGACCCGCGCCTGGTGGAGGCGGCGGCATCGGCCTTCGGCGGGGAAGACCTGTGCCTCAGCCGGGTGATGTTTGAACTGACGGAGCGCGAAATGGTCGATTACGCGCTGCCGGTCGTGCAAGAGGTGGTGAAAAGCCTGCGCAGTTTGGGCGCACAGATCGCTTTGGACGATTTCGGCGTCGGCTATTCCAATATCGGCTGCCTGCGCTCCATACGAGTGGATGTGATCAAGGTCGACAAATCCTTCACCCATGATCTGGAGACACTCGGCAACGAGTCCAATATTGTGGACGTCGTGGTAAGGCTCGCGCGGGACTTTGGCGTCAAGGTCATCGCCGAGGGTGTGGAGACCGAAAGCCAGCTAGAATCCCTGCGGAACACCGGTGTTCAAGTGGCCCAGGGCTTCCTGTTTTCCAAGCCGCTGGAAGTGGACGCGGTGCTCGTGCACCTGCGTGCCCAGGCGGCCTGATCGGCGCCTGGGTCGCATGCCTTTGGTTCGCGGCGCGGCTTTAGCCTGAGCCCGCCTTAGGGATTGCGCCCGCTCAATTGCTGGACGGCGTGGTCGCCGTGCCGGGAATGGTCCCGCTGGTGCTGGACGGCGGGGGCGCCGCCGCACTCGGGGCTGTCGTGGTTGTGGCGGGTGCAACGGGGGCTGTGGTCGCCGTGCCGCTCGGTGCCGCCGGGGCGGGCGCGGGGGCGGGCGCCTTCGCGTTGCTCGTGGTGGTCGTGTGCTTCTTGGTCTTGGTGCTCGATGAATGGGTGGTGTGCTTTTTCACCTTGGTGTTCTGGGGAATGCCCAGCACTCCCTTGACACCGCCCACCACGCCTCCGGTCACGCCACCCACGGCGCCGCCCACGGCTGCGCCCACTGGACCGGCGGCATTGTTACCAACTGCCGCGCCTTCCTGGGCGCCGCGCACAACGCCCTGCGCGGCCACGGGGCCGGTGAGGGCAGCAAGGCCGACGAAGGCCAATACGATGCTCGTCTTCATGGGATGGTTCTCCTTCTGAAAGAGAACGCGCCGCCGCTGCCGCGGTTCCGCTGGGGCCGGTTGAGCGGGCCGGTTCTCCTGCTGCGGCCGACCAAGGGGCGCGCGCGGGCGGGGCGGGGCACAGCGCCGGTCGGCGCGCCCTTGGGGAAAGCAGGTCTCGGCGTGCCGCAGGGGGATGGAACGCCCTGCTTTGCTGACTATATGAAACCAACGCTCCCTTTTTCCGCGCCCGTGCGGCGCCCAGCCCTGAAACCTTGGTGCGATGTCTGTTGCCTTCACCCGCGAGAACGATCTTGAAGCCACGGCCGCCGATCTGCCGGACCGCCCCATTTCGCCCCATCCCAATCTGGTGACGGTTGAGGGGCTGGCGGCGCTGGACGCGGCCCTGGCGGACGCACGGGCGGCCTATGGCGCGGCCCAGGCGCAGGGCGAGGTTCAGGCGGACCGCACCGCCATGGCGCGGGCGACGCGAGACCTGCGCTATTTCACGGCCCGCCGCGCCACTGCCCGGCTGGTGGAGCCGGAGCCCGGCGCGGAAACGCTTCAGTTCGGCATGCGCGTGACCTTCGAGCGCGCGGACGGCCGCCGCCAGACCTATCGCATCGTCGGCGAGGACGAGGCGGACCCGGCGCATGGGTCGGTGTCCTACGTCTCCCCGCTCGCCCGTGCGCTCATGGGCAAGGCCGTGGGCGATGTGGCACAGGTCGCCGGCGCCGAGGTGGAAGTGGTGGAGATTGGCTGAGGGGTCGGGTGCCGGTGGGCAGGCGACGCACGACGGTGTCGATCATGCCCCGCCCGCCTTTATTTCGATCCCCGCCCCAGTGAAGATCCACGCCCCAGTGAAGGGGCGACCTCATTCTGAATGTCGGTGTTCGCGTCATGGATGTTTCGATCCACGCCCCCGTGAGGGGGCGACGACCGGCTCCTACAGTCAGCCGGCCGCTCGGCTGTTTCGATCCACACCCCCGTGAGGGGGTGACGCGAGCCACCAGGTGCAGCTCACCATCTGCGTCAAGTTTCGATCCACACCCCGTGAGGGGGTGACGATGAAGATCGGCGTTCTTCGGATGGTCTTCCAGGTTTCGATCCACACCCCCGTGAGGGGGTGACGCGCGCTATATCCAGCGGCTTTCGGATACGAACCAGTTTCGATCCACACCCCCGTGAGGGGGTGACCAAGGCCACGGCCAGCTCGGAACATGCCGGCCTGGTTTCGATCCACACCCCCGTGAGGGGGTGACTCAGATCTTTCACGCTGGCGAAAATGCCTGCGTCGTTTCGATCCACACCCCCGTGAGGGGGTGACGGCCTAATGTGTAAGATGCTGAAGTCACGCACAAGTTTGGTACCGTTCCGCGAACCTTGGCCGGCAAGGCCGGCAGGCCCAGGAGGCGGGCCGTCGGGCGTGGTCTTGGGGCAATGAAATCAAGCGGTTGGCGACGGCGCGATCTGCCGGGGAAAACGATGCGCGCTTGGGGTTCGCGCCAGTCTTCCGGCGGTGGCCGCCGTGCGCCGCTTCATTGTGGCGTATGCCACCAGGTTTCCGGCAAGGTCCCATAAAGCGAGGGCTGGCTCGGCAGGTGGATCGAGGTCCAGCGGGCGAGCCATTGGCCGGGCGCGTGGAACAGCGGCACCCCATAGGCGCCGGAAATCAGCACCCGATCCAGCGCCCGCGAGGCCGCCACGAGATCCGCCCGGCTGTTGGCGGCAATCATCGCCGCGATCAGCGTATCGGCGGCGGCGCTCTTCATGCCCATGTAATTGCGCGTGCCCGGCTGGTCTGCGGCCGCGGAACCGAAATAGAAGGCTTGCTCATTGCCGGGTGAGAGAGATTGGCCCCACACGAAGGGCACCATGTCGAAATCATAGGAATTGCGCCGCGCATCGAACTGCACCGCATCGACGATCCGCACATTGGCCGTGATGCCGGCGCGCGCCAATTGGCTGGCGAAGGCGAGGCATAGGCGCTCCTGCTCGCGGGTCGTGACCATGATTTCGAAGCGGAGCGGCTCGCCGGTATCGACACGGCGCAGCTTCGTGTCCTTCAGCTGCCAGCCGGCCTCGGCGAACAGGTCGAGCGCCGCCTTCAGCCGCAGCCGGTCGCGCCCGCTCCCGTCGGCGGCGGGCGGCGCATAGGTGCCCTCCAGCACGTCCGCGCGCACCGCCCCGGGAAAGGCGGCGAGCATGGCCCGCTCGGCGGCGCCCGCCTTGCGCCCGATGGCGGAAAGCTCCGAGCCGTCGAAGAAGCCGGCGGTGCGGGTATAGAGGCCGTGGTAAAAATTGCGGTCGAGCCAGGCGAAATCGAACAGCTCGATGATCGCCCGGCGCACCCGCACGTCGGCGAACACCGGACGGCGCGTGTTGAACACCAGGGCATAATGCGGCTTTGGTAACCCGGTAGGAATCACCTCCCGGATGACCTCGCCTGCGCGGGCGGCGGGAAAATCATAGCCGGTTTCCCACCGCCCCGGATCGCTCTCGAAGCGGGCATCGACCAGATGACGTTTAAAAGCTTCGAATTCGCTGTTTTGTTCGCGGAAATAGTCGAATCGAAGCTGCGAGAAGTTGTTGAATCCGCGATTCGTCGGCAGGTCGCGGCCCCAATAGGACGGGTCCTTGGCCAAGGTCACGCTCGCGCCCGGCTCGACCGCCTCCACCTTATAAGGACCCGATCCGAGCGGGGGCTTGAGGCTGGTTTCCCCGAATTTTTCCGGGTCGGTCGCATGCCGCGCGAACACCGGCATCAGCCCCATGATGAGTGGCAACTCTTTGTCGGGGTTTATAAAATCGAACCGTACCACCCGCTCGCCCAAGACCTCGGCACGGGCGATCTTGCCATAATAGAGCCGATGGTTGGGCCGCCCCTTCTCGCGCAGCAGCTGGAAGGAAAACACCACGTCGTCGGCCGTCACCGGCGTCCCGTCGGAGAATTTGGCGCGAGGGTCCAGGGTGAAGGTGACAAAGGAGCGCTGGGGGTCCGTCTCCACCTGCTGCGCCAACTGAGCATAGAGGGTGAAGGGCTCGTCGTAGCCCCGCGCCATCAGGCTTTCCACCACGTTGCCGCGGATGAAGGGAGTTGACGACCCCTTTATAATGAAGGGGTTAAGGCTATCGAACGTGCCAGGGAGCGAGAGCGTGAGCCGCCCGCCCTGGGGCGCGGCGGGATTGGCATAGGCGAAATGATCGAACCCCGGCGGGTAAGCCGGCTCCCCATGCATCGCAATGGCATGCGCCGGCTGGGCGCGGGCAGGCCCGAGCCCAAAAGTGAGCAGTGCGAGGAGGATAGCGGCAGCCTGTCGCATGGGTGGGTGTTTATCATCTCCAGCGGCGACGCTGTCGTGTGACAGCCGCAATGTTGAGCAAGGTATCACATCCGCACACGGAAGCGGTTCCCCGTCACCGTGTTGCCTCAATTGACACCGACAGAGCCGAGGTTAAGAGGGGTCCAGCCGATCCACCCGGCCGGTGCCACGCGACAGGGAATTTTTGAAATATGATGAAAGCGAAAATTTTGCGCCGTGTTGGCGGCCTAGCCGTCATGGCACTGACCCTCGGCGTCGCCGGCGGCGCGTTCGCGCAATCGCAGCCCGCCAAGCCGGCCAAACCCGCCGCTCCCGCGCAGGCGGCGCCCCAGCAGGCTCAGGGCGGCGCCCCGGCCTCCGTGGCGGTTCCCGGCATCAACACGCCCTGGACCAAGGTTTGCGGCAACGACCAGCAGGCCAACAAGCAGATTTGCATGACCACCCAGGACTTTACGGCCGAAACCGGCCAACCGTTGGCCTCCGCGGCCATCCGCGAAGTCCAGGGCGACCCGACCATGAAGTTCATCGTCTCGGTTCCGATCGGCATGATGGTTCAGCCCGGCACCCGCGTGATCATCGACCAGCAGCAGCCCCTGGCGCTGAAGTATGAGATCTGCTTCCCGAACGGCTGCTTCGCCTCCATGGACGTGAACGCCGAGTTCGTGAACAAGCTGAAGAAGGCCCAGACGATCACCATCCAGGCCCTGCAGATGGGCGGTCGCACGCTGAACTTCCAGCTGCCGGCCAAGGACTTCGCCAAGGCTTACGAGGGCCCGGCCTCCGACCCCAACGTGGTCGCCGCCGAGCGCCAGAAGCTGGCCGAGGAACTCCAGAAGCTGGCCCAGAAGAAGCTTGAGGAGCGCGGCGGCCAGCCCGGCCAGCCGGCCCCCGCAGCAGCAGCCCCCGCTGCCGCACCCGCGGGCAAGTGAACCTGCGCCAGCGCGCGGCATAGAATTGGTGGAAAAAGAAACGGCGCGCCCCAGGGCGCGCCGTTTTCGTTTTAATTCCTAGTCTCTACCGGACGGCGGCCGAAAGCGACACACCAACGGTGATCGCGCTCAGTTCAGAAGATCGCGCCGCATGCGCCAGCCGCCTTCCCCATCTTCGGTCAATGCCTCCGAGACGCGGGGATGGCGCACCGGCTCGCCCGAATGGTCGGCTTCGAGATTCTGTTCGGAGACATAGGCGACGTATTCGTTCTCCGCATTCTCCGCCAGCAGATGGTAGAACGGCTGGTCCTTGCGCGGGCGGATTTCCTCGGGGATTGCCTGCCACCACTCCTCGGTATTGTCGAATACCGGATCGACATCGAACACCACGCCCCGGAAGGGGAAGTGCTTGTGACGCACCACCTCGCCGATGCGAAACTTGGCGAGGCGCATGGTGTCGGTCGGGGGTGTCGCAAACGCGTCACGCACCTCGCCGATGTCGCGAGTCATCATCGCCTTGTCGGCGCGCGAGGGGGACGCGGTGCGCTCCCGGGGTTTCGGATCGCGTGGCATGTGACTCTGAACCTCTCAACCTATCCGGCGCTCCTCGTCTAGAGGCCGTAAACCTTTGCCATTTCGGCATCTTTTTCCGACACGAGCTTGGCCAGGTCGACGATGACCTTGGCCTGCTTCCAGGTGGCGTCGTCCTGCATCTTTCCGTCGATCATCACCGCTCCTGCCCCATCGGGCATGGCTTCGAGGATTTTCAGGGCGAATGCTACCTCACCAGGATCGGGACTATAAACCTTCTTCGCAATGGCAATCTGTGTCGGATGCAAGGACCATGCACCGACGCACCCTTGAAGAAAGGCGTTGCGGAACTGGCTTTCGCAGGCGGCCAGATCGGCGAAGTCGCCGAACGGCCCGTAGAAGGGCTTGATGGCATTGGCCGCGCACGCGTCCACCATCTTGCCCACGGTGTAGTGCCAAAGATCCTGCTGATAGCCTGCGCGGGGCTTGTCGCCCTCGGGATCGGCGAGAACCTGGTAGTCGGGATGGCCGCCGCCGACGCGGGTGGTCTTCATGGCGCGGGAGGCGGCAAGGTCGGCCGGGCCAAGGCTCATGCCATGCATGCGCGGCGAGGCGGCGGCAATTGCCTCCACATTCTTCACCCCTTCCGCGGTCTCCAAAATGGCATGGATGAGGATCGGCTTGCCGATGGCGTGCCTGGCTTCAAGCTGGGCCAGCAACTGGTCAAGATAGGCGATGTCCCAGGGGCCATCGACTTTCGGCAGCATGATGACGTCCAGCTTGTTGCCGATGGCGCCGACCACATCAATGATGTCGTCCAGCGCCCAAGGGCTATTCAGGGCGTTGATGCGGGTCCACAGGCCGGTGGAACCGAAATCCACTTTCCGCGCCATTTCGATGAAGCCGGAGCGCGCCGCCTCCTTGGCGTCGATGGGGATCGCGTCTTCCAGATTGCCCAGCACCACGTCCACCTGCTTGGCAAGGTCGGGCACTTTGGCGCGCATCTTCTCCATGTGCGGGGGCACGAAATGAATCATGCGCTCCAGCCGCACCGGCAGCTCCCGATACGGCGCGGGCGCGCCAATGGCGAGCGGCTTGAAGAAGTTGCGCGGCAGTTTCATGCGAGATCCCCCCAGACGGTCCTGCTTCAGCATGACCATGCCCACGGCACGCGGCAAGTCCCAAGATGCGCTGCAACATGCCGCTGGGTTGCGCGCGCGGGCCGCTGCACCGTTTGACCTGCGACGCTAAAGCCGCTAGCAGGCGGATCCCTTTCGCAGTGCACAATCCATGTCCGACCTCTTCGGCCTCGCCTTTCCGTTCTTCGGCCTGATCTTCCTCGGCTATGCGTGCGGGCGCTTCGTGCGCCTGCCGGAGGAGGGGCTCGCCTGGCTCTCGTTCTTCATCATCTATATCGCGCTGCCGGCATTGTTTTATCGCATCGTGGCGCAGACCCCGTTCGCCCAGCTCATCAATCCGGGCTTCATCCTGGCCGTGGCGGTCTCGACCTCATTCTGCGCACTGCTCGCCTTGATGCTGGCCCTGTGGCTGCGGAACGGCAATGTGGGGGAGGCCGCGATCGCTGCCACGGTCGGCGCTTATGCCAATGTCGGCTATATGGGCCCCGGCTTGACGCTCGCTGCGCTGGGACAGGATGCCGCGACCCCCGCCGCGCTCATCTTCGCCTGCGACAGCCTGTTCTTCTTCACGCTGGTGCCTTTGCTGATGGGCGTGCACGGCCGCAGCGAAAGCGTACTCCACACGCTCGCTGGCGTGCTGAAGCGGGTGGTCACCCACCCGTTCAACGTGGCGACCTTGCTCGGCATCGTTTCCGCCGCGTTCGAATTCCGCGCGCCGGGCGCGGTGGAGCGCATGCTGGATTTCCTGAAGAACGCCGCCGCGCCTTGCGCCCTGTTCACCCTTGGCGTGACGGTGGCACTGCGGCCGCTCGGCCGGGTGCCGCGCGAGCTCGCGCCTTTGCTGGCGCTCAAGCTCCTGGTTCACCCGGCGGTCGCGCTGATGGCGCTGACCACGCTCGGGGTGTTTTCGCCCACCTGGGTCAAGACCGGCGTGCTCATGGCCTCCCTGCCGCCGGCGCTCAATGCCTTCGTGCTGGCGCGGCAATATAAGGTGTATGTGGAGGAGGCCTCGGCCGCGGTGCTGCTCGGCACCGTCCTTTCGGTGGTGACGGTGACGGGCGTGCTCTATCTCATCCAGCAGAATCTGCTGCCGCTGCACATGATCCGCTGAATTGCGCCTCAGGCGGCGCGGGCGCCGATACCAAGGCGCATCAGGCCGCGCCGCAGCGGGCCGACGCGATCGAGAAGATACAGCCCCAAGCCGCGCACGCCCTGGATCGGCACCAAATCGGACAGCAGCGAGCGATTGAGCAGATCCACCGCCGCCATGCGTCCGCTCACATCATTGCGGCGCTCGCGGGCATAGCGCTCCAGCACCGCAGCGCTGCCGGGGTCAGCGCCCTGCGCCACCGCTTCGCTCGCAAGTGTCACCAATGTTTCCGCATCTCGCAGGCCCAGATTGAGGCCCTGTGCGCCGATCGGCGGCATCACATGAGCCGCCTCGCCCATCAGGGCGACACGCGGCGCCGTTACCTTTTCCGCCGTTTCTGCGGCGAGCGGATAGGTGCCGCGTCCGCTTTCCACCTCGAACGCGCCAAGCAAGGAAAAGGCCCGCCGCTCCATCTCGCGCGCGAAGGCGTCGGCATCGAGGCCCAGCAGGTCCACGGCCTCGCGCTCGCTCACCACGCAGACGATGGAAGAGCGGTTGCCCGAAAGGGGCACCAGGGTGAACGGTCCGTGCTCCATGTGAAATTCGGTGGAAATATCGTCATGCGGGCGCGTATGGCGCACGGTCATGGTTAACGCGACCTGGGGGTAGGCCCGGCGCCGCATGCCGATCCCTACAGCCTCCCGCACCCGCGAATTGCGTCCATCGGCGGCGATCACGAGGCGGGCGGTCAGGCGCGCTCCGGTATCCAGCACGAGATGGGCCGCGTCATCCTGGCAGGCCAGATCATCGAGCGATGCGGTGAAAAGATCGAGGCCGGGCATCGCCTCGCACAGGGTGCGCAGCGCGCCGCGTAGCGCTTCGTTTTCCAGATTATAGCCAAAGGCGTCGAGCCCGATTTCGCTGGACCGGAACAGAACCTCCGGCGCGCGGACCAGACGGCGCGTGCCGTCCACGATTCTCAGGTCGCGCAGCGGTGTCGCCTGGGGTGCGAGATCCTCCCAGGCGCCGAATTCGGAGAGGATTCGCACCGAGCCTTCCAGAAGGGCGGTGGTGCGATGATCCTGGCCACGCTCGGGCCCGGTGACGAGGGCGGTGCGCAGCCCCTTGCGCGCAAGGCCGAGGGCCGCGGCGAGGCCAGCCGGACCGGCACCGATCACCGCAACGTCATAGGACATCGACTGAGACATCTGGGCTTCCCGGTGCGCGTTGATCTTTCAGGGGGTTATTTTATCGCCATGCCGCCGGCCTGTCGCGCGCCCTCTCGTCTCAGGCCATAATCGCGCAGGGTGTTTCAGTGGCGTGCGGCTTGCCGCCGGGCCGCGAGCGCCTATCATCCGCGCAAAATCGGAATGCTGGGAGCGGAAAAATGGTGGGCATCGTGCGCGTGCACCGGATCGGTGGTCCGGAAGTTCTCAGTTTTGAGGACGTGGAGATTGCCCCACCCGGTCCGGGGGAGGTGAGGATCCGCCACACCGCCATCGGCCTCAATTTCGTCGATACCTATTTCCGCACCGGCCTCTATAAAGCACCGCAGATGCCGTTCACGCCCGGCAGCGAGGGCGCGGGCGTGGTCGAGGCAGTGGGCCCGCATGTGAATGATTTCCATGCGGGGGATCGCGTCGCCTATGCCACCGCGCTCGGCGCCTATGCGGAGGTGCGCAATGTACCGGCCTCCGCATTGGTGCACCTGCCTGCCTCCATCGACGACCGCACGGCGGCCGCCATGATGCTGAAGGGCATGACGGCGCAATATCTCGTGCGCCGCACGTTCGAGGTGAAGCAGGGCGATACGGTGCTGATCCAGGCCGCGGCGGGCGGCGTGGGGCTCATCCTCTCGCAATGGGCAAGCTTCCTCGGCGCGACCGTCATCGGCACCGTCGGCTCGAAGGAGAAGGCGGAACTGGCGCTCGCCAATGGCGTGGATCACGTCATTCTCTACCAGGACGAGGATTTCGTGCATCGCGTCAAGGAGATCACCAACGGCAAATTATGCGACGTGGTCTATGACGGGGTGGGGCAGGCGACCTATCCCGCATCGCTGGACTGCATCAAGCCGCGTGGCCTGTGGGTCAGCTTCGGCAATGCTTCGGGCGCGATCAAGAATTTTGATCTGCTGACCCTGTCGCAGAAGGGCTCGCTCTATGCGACCCGCCCGACCCTTGCCACCCATGTCGCAACCCGCGCCGACCTTCTGGCGACCGCGAATGATCTGTTCGAGGCGGTGATCAAGGGGGCGGTGAAGATTCCCGTCCACCAGACCTATGCCTTGAGGGATGCGCAGACCGCCCATCGGGACCTGGAATCGCGCGCCACTACCGGATCGACGCTGCTTCTTCCTTGAGGACATTCATAAATTTACCTTCCGCCCCGGTTCAGCCTTGCGCCGGGGCGCGCCGTCCATGATATGGTTTGGAATGTCTCAAACGGGGCGGCGTCCCGCTGCTCCCTCCTGCTTCGACGGTCCGTTGCGCCATGATGCGCCAATACGAACTCGTCGAGCGTGTACGCCGGTATAATCCCAACACCGACGAAGCATTGCTCGACCGCGCCTATGTCTACGCCATGCGGGCGCACGGCACGCAGCTTCGCGCCTCCGGCGATCCCTATTTCTCCCATCCGCTCGAAGTCGCGGCGATCCTCACCGACCTGAAGCTGGACGACGCGACGATTATCGCGGCGCTCCTGCACGACACGATCGAGGATACCGGCGCCACCAAAGCCGAGATCGAGCGCCTGTTCGGCACCCAGATCGCGACCTTGGTGGAGGGCCTCACCAAGATCAAGAAGCTGGATCTGGTCTCCAAGCAGGCGAAGCAGGCGGAAAACCTGCGCAAGCTGCTGCTCGCCATCGCCGATGACGTGCGCGTGCTCTTGGTGAAGCTTGCGGATCGCCTGCACAACATGCGCACCCTGAAATGGGTGCCGCAGGAAAAGCGCGATCGCGTCGCCCAGGAGACGCTCGATATCTACGCGCCCCTCGCCGCCCGCATGGGTATGCAGGACATGCGCGAGGAGCTGGAGGATCTCTCCTTCCGTCAGCTCTCGCCGGAGGCCTATGCCTCGATCACCGCGCGCGTCTCCGAACTGCGCGAGCGCAATGGCTTGCTGGTGGAGGAGATCGAGCGCGAGCTTCAGGACGAGCTGGCCCGGCGCGAGATCAAGGCGGATGTGAAGGGGCGCGAGAAGCGGCCTTATTCCATCTGGGGCAAGATGGAGCGCAAGGCCATCGGCTTCGAGCAATTGTCGGACCTGTACGGCTTCCGCGTAATTGTGGAAACCGTGGAAGACACGTACCGCGCGCTCGGTGTCGTGCACACCAAATGGCCCATCGTTCCCGGCCGCTTCAAGGATTATATCTCCACCCCCAAGCCCAACGACTACCGATCGCTCCACACCACGGTGATCGGCCCGCGCCGCCAGCGCGTGGAATTGCAGATCCGCACCCGCGACATGGACGATATCGCGGAATACGGCATCGCGGCGCACGCGCTCTACAAGGATGCCTCCGGCGCCCAGGTGGCGATGCTCTCCAATGAGAGCCGCGCCTACGCCTGGTTGCGCAAGACCATCGAGAATCTCGCCCAGGGCCTGAGCCCGGAAGAATTCCTGGAACACACCAAGCTCGAGCTGTTCCACGATCAGGTGTTCTGCTTCACCCCCAAGGGGCGGCTGATCGCGCTGCCGCGCCGGGCAACGCCCATCGACTTTGCCTATGCCGTGCACACCGATGTCGGCAACACCGCCGTCGGCTGCAAGATCAACGGCACCGTGGCGCCCCTGGTGTCCGAGCTGAAGAATGGCGACGAGGTCGAGATCATCACCTCCAAGGCGCAGACGCCGCCCGGTGCGTGGGAGACCATCGCCGTCACCGGCAAGGCGCGCGCTGCGGTCCGGCGGGCGACGCGCGCCGCGGTGCGGGCGCAATATGCCGGGCTCGGTCGCAAGATTGCCGAGCGCGCCTTCTCCAAGGCCGGCAAGGCGTTTTCCGACGACTCGCTCTCCAAGGCCCTGCCGCGCCTTGCCCGCATGGCGCTGGACGACGTGTTCTCTGCCGTGGGGCGCGGCGAGATCAAGACCGACGATCTGATCCGCGCGGTCTATCCTGACTGGACCGCCGTGCGCCCCGACGAGCGCACCTCGGCCGAGAAGGCGCCGAAGGGGGAAGGTTGGTTCGAGCTGAAGCAGGGGCAGAATCTCAAGTTCAAGATTCCCGACGGGCCGGAGGAAACGCAGGTCGGCCCGATCCCCATTCGCGGCATCAATGGCGAATTGCCGGTGCGCTTTGCGCCCGACGGCGGCGCGGTGCCGGGCGACCGGATCGTCGGCATCCTCACGCCCGGGGAAGGCATTACCATCTATCCCATCCAGTCGCCGGCCTTACAGAATTTCGAGGACGCGCCCGAGCGCTGGCTCGATGTGCGCTGGGACGTGGACGAATTGAGCGACGGGCGCTTTCCCGCGCAGATCGTGGTCACGGCGGTGAACGAACCTGGGTCGCTCGCCCAGGTGGCAACCGTTATCGGCTCGCGGAACGGGAACATTCAGGGCATCAACATGCGCTCGCGCTCGCCGGACTTCACCGAGCTGGTGATCGACCTGGAAGTGTTCGACCTGCGCCACCTCAACGGCATTTTGTCCGAGCTGCGGTCGAAGCCGGTGGTATCCAGCGCGGAGCGCGTCAACGGCTGAGGAGTTGAGACCATGCAGGGTGTGCGTCCGGTGCGGCTCGGGGTGAATGTCGATCATGTGGCGACGGTGCGGAATGCCCGAGGCGGCAGCCATCCCGATCCCGTGCGCGCGGCCGCGCTCGCCATGGCGGCCGGCGCCGACGGCATCACCGCCCATCTGCGCGAGGATCGCCGCCACATCCGCGATGCCGACATGGCGCGGCTGAAGGCGGAAATCGGCCTTCCGCTCAATTTCGAGATGGCGGCGACCGACGAGATGGTCGAAATCGCCCTCAAGACCGCGCCGCATGCGTGCTGCCTGGTGCCGGAAAAGCGCGAGGAACGTACCACGGAGGGCGGGCTGGACGCTGCCGGCCAGGCGGGTGACCTCGGCCCGAAGATCGCCGCGCTGAAGGCCGGTGGCATTCGCATTTCCTTGTTCGTTGCACCTGATCCAGTGCAGATCGAGGCTGCGCGCGCCCTGAACGCCGACATCGTCGAACTGCACACGGGCACCTGGTGCGATCTGCGGGCGGCGGGGAAGGATGCCGATGCGGAAAGCGAATTCGCCCGCCTCGCCGCCGCCGCCGCGAAGGCCGCGGATCTTGGCCTTGAGGTCCACGGCGGCCACGGGCTGGACTATGTGACCGCGAGCCAGATGGCGCGCCTGCCGCAGGTGGTGGAACTCAACATCGGCCATTACATCATCGGAGAGGCCGTGTTTCACGGGCTCGAAAGCGTCATCCGGCGCATGCGCGATGCCATCGCGCGGGGCCGGGCGCATCTGCGAACGGAGCAGGCCGCATGATTCTAGGCATGGGCTCGGATTTTACTGACGCGCGCCGCATCGCGCGCTCGATCGAGCGGTTCGGCGACCGCTTTCTCGATCGTGTATTTACGCCGCTTGAGCGCGCCAAGGCGGATCGGCGCATGCGCCGCGTGGAGACCTATGCCAAGCGGTTCGCCGCCAAGGAGGCCTGCGCCAAGGCCTTGGGCACAGGGCTGAGCCACGGGGTGTTCTGGCGCGACATGGGGGTGGTGAACCTGCCCAGCGGCAAGCCGACCCTGGCGCTGACCGGCGGCGCCGCGACCCGGCTCGCCGCCATGGTCCCGGACGGCTATGAGCCGCGCATCGAATTGAGCCTGACGGACGAGGGGCCGCTCTCCGCCGCCTATGTCATCATCAGCGCGGTGCCGGTGGGCACGGCCGCATTCCGGTGACCGCGGTCGCAAGGTCAGTGCGTGAACGCAGCCTGCGCCGCACGCGCACGTTTGCGCGATGCCCGCGTCTGGCGCATGGCGGCTGCGTTGCCGCCTGGAACTGAACGGTCTATAGCTGCCCTGCGCTGCGGGGCATTGCAGTTCCGCGCGTCCATGCGACCGCCTTCTGGGCAATGTTTGCGGCACAGTGTGCGCGCACACCATACATCGGACCCTCAATGACCGCAGCCAGCGATTCCAAGAAGGAAGGCGGTTTCCTCGAAACCGTTAAGGTCATCATCCATGCGCTTTTAATCGCGCTGGTGATTCGCACCGTTCTTTTTCAGCCCTTCAACATCCCCTCGGGGTCCATGAAGGACACGCTGCTGATCGGCGACTACCTCTTCGTTTCGAAGTTCAGCTACGGCTATTCCCGCTTCTCCATTCCTTTCTCGCCAAATCTGTTCTCCGGCCGGATTTTCGGGGCCGAGCCGACACGTGGCGACGTGGTTGTGTTCAAGCTGCCGCGCGATAATGAAACCGACTATATCAAGCGTGTCGTGGGCATGCCCGGCGATGCCATCCAGATGATTGACGGCGTGCTCAACATCAACGGCGTGCCTGTGAAGCGCGAACGCCTCTCGGACATTACCGAGGATGATGGCAGCGGGCGCGTCGTGCCGGTCAAGCGGTGGAAGGAGACTTTGCCGAACGGGGTCTCCTATGAGACCCTCGATCTGGTGGACAACGGATTCTACGATAACACTCAGGTCTATAACGTGCCGGCCGGCCATTACTTCATGATGGGCGACAACCGCGACAATTCAGCGGATAGCCGTGTTCTGAGCCAAGTGGGCTATGTGCCGTTCGAGAATCTCATCGGCAAGGCGCAATTGATCTTCTTCTCCATCGACGATCACGCGCAGGCCTGGCAGGTCTGGACGTGGCCCTGGTCGGTGCGGTGGTCGCGCTTGTTCAGCATGGTCCGATGAGCAGCGTCGGGTCAGACCTTTCCGCGCTCGAAGCCCATCTCGGCTATGCTTTCGCGGATCACAGCCTGATCGAGCTTGCCCTGACGCACATCAGCGTGGTCAAGGGCGATGCACCGCGCGTGCGCTCGTATCAGAGGCTCGAATTTCTCGGCGACCACGTGCTCGGCTCGATTGTGTCGCACATGCTCTATGCCGCCTTCCCGCAGGCGGAGGAGGGGGAGCTTTCCCGTCGCTTGGCCGATCTCGTGCGCGAGGAAGCCTGCGCGGAAGTGGCCGAGGACATGAACATCGGCGCCTTCATCCGGCTCGGTAATGGCGAAACCCAATCGGGCGCGCGCAGCCGCCGCACCATCCTTGCCGACGTGGCCGAGGCGGTGGTGGCCGCGGTGTATCTCGATGGGGGCTATGAGGCGGCGCATGCGCTGGTGGAGCGGTTCTGGCGCGCCCGGCTGCTGGCCCCGCGCCGGCCGCTGCGCGATGCCAAGACCCATCTGCAGGAATGGGCCCAGGCCCGTGGACTGCCGCCGCCCTCCTATCGCGACGTGGAACGCAGCGGACCGGACCATGCGCCGAGTTTCCGGGTACGGGTCGAACTTCCTGGCCTTGCCTCTGCGGAAGCCATAGGATCATCTAAACAGGCGGCGCAGAAGGCTGCAGCCGCCGCATTTCTCGCCCGCGAGGGCGTGCCCACCGGGAGCGAAGCATGAACGACGCGGTCACCCCGCCGAGCACGGCCGAGGGACAGACGCGCTGCGGTTTCGTCGCTCTCCTCGGCGCGCCCAACGCCGGCAAGTCCACCCTCACCAATGCTTTGGTGGGGACCAAGGTCTCCATCGTTTCCCACAAGGTCCAGACGACGCGGGCGATCGTGCGCGGCATCGTGCTTGAAGGCCCGGCGCAGATCATTCTGGTGGACACGCCCGGCATTTTCTCGCCCAAGCGGCGGCTGGAGCGCGCCATGGTCTCCACGGCCTGGACCAGCGCCTCGGACGCCGATCTGGTCGCGCTCCTGGTGGATGCCAATCGCGGTGTCGATGCGGAGATCGAGGCCCTGCTGGAGCCCTTGAGCCAAGTGCGCCATCCGCGTGCGCTGATCATCAACAAGATCGACCTCGTGAAACGCGAGTCGCTGCTCGCGCTCGTGGCGCGGCTCACGGAGCGCCTGCCGTTCGAAAAGGTGTTCCTGATTTCCGCGCTCAAGGGCGACGGGATCGACGACATCAAGCGCTGGTTCGCACAATCCATGCCCTACGGGCCGTGGCTCTATCCCGAAGACCAGATCACCGACGCCCCCATGCGCATGCTGGCGGCGGAAGTGACGCGCGAGAAGCTGTTCCTGCGGCTGCACGACGAACTGCCCTACCGCTCCACGGTCGAGACCGATTCCTGGAAGGAATTGCGCGACGGCTCGGTGCGGATCGAACAGACGATTTTCGTCGAGCGCGAAAGCCAGCGCAAAATCGTGCTCGGCAAGGCGGGCGCGGCCATCAAGGCGATCTCCACGGAAGCCCGCAAGGAGATTTCCGAAATTGTCGAAAGCCCGGTGCATCTGTTCCTGTTCGTGAAGGTGCGCGAGAACTGGGCCGACGATCCCGAGCGCTATCGCGAAATGGGCCTGGAATTCCCACGGGGGGACTGACGCCGCCGTGGAATGGACCGACGAGGGCATCGTGATCGGCGTGCGGCGGCACGGGGAGAGCAGTGCCATCGTGGAATTGATGACGCGCCAGCATGGGCGTCATCTCGGGCTGCTGCGGGGCGCCACCTCGAAGCGCCAGGCGCCGCTTCTGCAGCCCGGCAATGTGATGCGGGCGGTCTGGCGCGCGAGGCTCGACGGTCAATTGGGGTTCTATGCGCTGGAGGCCCTCACGGCGCGCACGGATCTGATGATCCGCGTGCCGCATGCCGCCTTTGGCATGAGCCATATGGCGAGCCTGCTGCATTTGCTCCCGGAGCGCGATCCCCATCCCGGCCTCTATGAGGTGTTGGCGGCGATCCTGGATGCCATCGAAGATCCGGAGGCCGCAGGAGTGCTTCTTGCCCGGTTTGAGCTGGCGATGCTGGCCGAATTGGGCTTTGGGCTGGAGTTGGACGCCTGCGCCGCCACCGGGAGGCGCAATGACCTGGTGTTCGTCTCTCCGCGCACCGGGCGTGCGGTGTCGGAGGGGGCCGGCGCGCCCTATGCGGAGCGGCTGTTGGCCCTGCCGAGCTTTCTGATTGGCGGCCCCGTCCCGCCTCCAGCTGAGGAATTGGCGGCGGCCTATCGGTTGACGGGCTATTTTCTGACCCAGCGGGTCCTGGAGCCGCGTGGCCTTAAGTTGCCGGATGCGCGCGATAGTTTCCTCTCCGCCCTGAAGAGGGAGGCCGCGCGGGCCTCCCAATTCCGGCGATCACATCAATAGGGGCGGGGGCCGTAATAGGGACCCGGACGGCCCGGACCGTAAGCACCACGCGGCGGACCAACCCAAACCCGGGTGCAGCGGGTGGTGACGATCCGGCGGCCATAGGCCCAGCGGGTCACCGGACGGCAGACCCGACGCCACGCCACCGACTCGGCCTGAACGCCACTTTGCGCGAGACCGAGGGGCATTGCGGGCGTCAGCGGCGCGGCGTTTGCGCCGCTTGCCAGCGAGACGAGTCCGAGTGCTGCCGCACCACAGAAAGCAATCATAAGACGTTTCATTTTTAGCTTCTCCTCCGAAGCTCCGAGCGACGCCATTTGGCGTATGGACACAAGGTGAAACGCTCGAGTGTCGGGGTTATGTTCCCTCACATCACTTCAGATTAATTCGTGGTAACGAAAAACCTAATGTCGCCAATGATTTTTGAACGGACGTTCACATAGATAAATCAAATCGGCGATTTTGTTCAGTCTTGCGGCCTGAGGGTGTTTCGCCTGTGACAAACCTGTGCACCAAGATTCACCGGCTTGTGCGGCGGCCCAGGGCGCGCTAGTGCGATCCCATGGCGACCCGCACACTTCCCCCCCCAGGCGATGGCAATATCGAGCCGGTCGAACTGAAGGCGGCGCTCGAAGAACGCTATCTGGCCTACGCTCTCTCCACGATCATGCACCGCGCGCTGCCCGACGCGCGCGACGGGCTGAAGCCGGTTCACCGCCGCATCCTCCATGCGATGCGCTTGTTGAAGCTGGATCCGGAAGCCGGCTTCAAGAAATGCGCGCGCGTCGTGGGCGACGTGATCGGCAAGTTCCACCCGCACGGCGATCAGGCGGTCTATGACGCATTGGTGCGTCTCGCTCAGGATTTTGCCCAGCGCTATCCGCTGGTGGACGGCCAGGGCAATTTCGGCAATGTGGACGGCGATAATGCCGCCGCCATGCGCTACACCGAAGCGCGCCTCACCGAGACCGCGCGCCTGCTGCTGGACGGCATCGACGACGATGCGGTGGATTTTCGCCCCACCTATGATGGCTCCGAGGAAGAGCCGGTGGTGCTTCCAGCCGCCTTCCCGAACTTGCTGGCCAATGGCTCACAGGGGATCGCGGTCGGCATGGCGACCTCGATCCCGCCGCACAATGCGGCCGAATTGCTGGACGCCGCCCTCCATTTGCTGGACCACCCCGACGCACCGGCTTCCGACCTGCTGCAATTCGTGCCCGGCCCCGATTTCCCCACGGGCGGTGTGCTGGTGGAGGATCCCGTCGGCGCGGCGGAAGCCTATGCCACCGGGCGCGGCTCCTTCCGGGTGCGGGCGCGCTGGCACAAGGAAGACACCGGGCGCGGCACCTATCTGGTGGTGGTCACGGAAATTCCCTACGGCGTGCCCAAGTCGCGCTTGGTGGAGAAGATCGCCGAGCTGCTGACCGACAAGAAGCTGCCGCTGCTCGCCGATGTGCGCGACGAGAGCGCGGAGGACATCCGCCTGGTGCTGGAGCCGCGCACCCGCGCGGTGGATGCCGAAGTGCTGATGGCGAGCCTGTTCAAGCTCACCGAGCTTGAAGCCCGCGTTTCGCTGAACATGAACGTGCTGGTGCGCGGGCAGATTCCCAAGGTGTTGTCGCTTGCGGACGCCCTGCGAGAGTGGCTCGCCCACCGCCGGGACGTGCTGCTGCGCTCCTCGCGCCATCGCCTGGGCGAGATCGCGCACCGGCTGGAGGTTCTGGGCGGCTATCTGATCGCCTATCTCAACCTCGACGAGGTGATCCGCATCATCCGCGAGGAGGAGGAGCCCAAGACCTCGCTCATGTCCACGTTCGAGCTTACGGACGTTCAGGCGGAAGCCATCCTCAACATGCGCCTGCGCTCCCTGCGCCGCCTGGAGGAGATGGAAATCCGCAAGGAGCACGACAAGCTGAGCAAGGAGCAGGACCAGCTCAACAAGCTCGTCGGATCCGAGCCGGCCCAGTGGAAGGCGATCGGCAAGCAGATCCGCGAAACGCACAAGCTCTATGGACCGGACACCGCCATCGGTCGCCGCCGCACCAGCTTCGGCGTCGCCCCGGTGTTTGATGAGGACGCCTTCTCAGAGGCGCTGGTGGAGCGCGAGCCGGTCACCATCGTCGTCACGCAGAAGGGCTGGATCCGCGCGCTGAAGGGCCATGTGGCGGATCTCTCTGGCCTTCAGTTCAAGGGCGATGACAGCCTCGCCCACGCCTTCTTCGCCGAGACCACTTCGCGCGTCATGGTCTGGGCCACGAACGGCCGCTTCTACACCTTGGATGCCTCCAAGCTGCCGGGCGGGCGCGGCCACGGCGAGCCGATCCGCCTCATGATCGACCTCGAGCAGGAGGCGGAGATCGTCAGCGTCTTCGCCTATCAGGGTGGGCGCAAGCTGCTGGTGTCCTCGCGCGAGGGGCGCGGCTTCCTGGTGGCGGAGGATGATTGCCTCGCCAATACCCGGAAGGGGAAACAGGTGCTCTCGATGGATCCGCCGGACGTCGCCACCGCCGTGGTGCCGGCGGTGGGCGATTGGGTGGCGGTGATCGGCGATAACCGCAAGCTGCTGCTGTTCCCGCTCACCCAAGTGCCGGAAATGGTGCGTGGGCGCGGTGTGCGGTTGCAGCGCTATCGCGAGGGTGGCCTTTCCGACGTCAAGGTGTTCACCATCGCAGACGGCCTCACCTGGGAAGATACCTCCGGCCGCACCTGGACTGTGAATGACCTGCTGGAATGGCAGGGCGAGCGGGCCTCTTCCGGTCGCCTGCCGCCCAAGGGATTCCCGCGCACCAATAAGTTCGCCTGACGCCATGACCGATGCGGTCGAAACGCAACCTCGCGCTTCTACCCCCGGTTCCGGCTTCGCGGCTCTCGCGGCCAGCATGCATCGGCGAGGGGAACTGCGGCTGGTGCTGCTCGCGGCCGTGGTGGGCATCCTCTCGGGCGCCGTTGCGATGGCGATTAGCACCGGCGCCAAATGGATGCACAGCATGCTGTTCGGCGCCGGTGCGGACGGCATGCTCAGCCGTCTTCCCAGCCTGTCGCAGCCTTATATGTATCTGATCCCTGCGGCTGGCGGCCTGACGATCGGCCTTTTGGCCTGGATCGTGCGCAAGGTGCGGCCCGGCGGGATCCGCGACCCGATCGAGGCGAATGCGCTGTATGGCGGACAAATGTCACTGCTCGACAGCGCCATTCTCTCGGTCCAGGTCATGCTCTGCAACGGGTTCGGCGCGTCGGTCGGCATGGAGGCCGGGTATAGCCAGGCTGGGGCCGGCATAGGCTCAGCCTTCGCCGCCCGGCTCGGCCTCAGCCGGGGGCAATGCCGCGTGCTGGTCGGCTCCGGTGCGGCGGCCGGCATCGCCGCCGCGTTCCACGCCCCCCTGACCGGCGCCTTCTACGGCTTCGAGCTGATCATCGGGGTTTACGCCATTCCCTCCGTCGCGCCGGTGATGACTGCGGCTTTGCTCGCGGTTCTGACGGTCCGGACCCTTGGAGCGGAACCGTTTCCTATCATCGTGCCGCCAATTCCCGAGCTGACGCTTGTGGATTACCCGCCCTTCATCCTGCTCGGTCTGATCGGCGCGGGGGTCGCGATCGCCATCATGCGGCTGGTGACCCTGGTGGAGAAGGGGTTCCAACTCAGCGGCGTGCCCGCCCCGTTGCGGCCCATGATCGGCGGACTGGGCGTGGGGGTGCTTGCCCTCTACAGCCCGCAGATCATGTCGAGCGGCGAGGGGGCGCTGCATATCCAGGTTGGGACCGGCGTCACTCTTTCGGTGCTTCTGGTCTTCCTGTTCAAGATCTGCGCCTCTTCCCTGTCGCTGGGATCAGGGTTTCGTGGCGGCCTGTTTCTGGCTGCCCTGTTCCTCGGTTCGCTCATGGGCAAGCTGTTTGCCGGCGGCGCCGCGCTCGCGGGAGTCCCGGTGGATCCCGTGGTCTCGGCCGTGGTTGGCATGGCCGCGCTCGCCGTCGGCATCGTCGGCGGGCCGTTTACCATGACCTTCCTGACCCTGGAGACGACCGGCGATCTCGCCATTTCCGGCCTGGTTCTGACTGCCGCCATCGCCTGCTCGCTCACTGTGCGGGAAACCTTCGGCTATTCCTTCTCCACCTGGCGGCTGCACCTGCGCGGGGAAAGCATCCGCGGGGCACACGATGTCGGCTGGCTCCGCGACCTCACGGTCGGCCGATTGATGGAGCCGGTGCGCGCGACCTTTTCCGCCGATGGCACCCAAGCCGCCTTCCGCGCGGCTTTCCCGCTCGGCCAGACCCGTCACGTCACCCTGCTGGACGCCGAGGGACGTTATGCCGGGCTGGTGCGGGTCGCGCGGGTTTATTCGGCCGGGCAGGACGGGCCGATCGGCGCCTTTGTCCAACACCGCAACGCCGTTCTCCATCCGGACATGAACGTCACCGAGGCGGCGGGCGTGTTCCGCAGCGCCGGTGCGGAGATGCTGGCCGTGGTGGACCCGGATACCAGCCGAACGCTCGGCCAGTTGCACGAGGTCGAAGCCCTGCGGCGCTATGCGCATGAAGTGGAAGCCGCCCGCCGCGATCTCTCCGGCGGCGATTGAGGCTCATCCGCCCGAGGGCCTTATCCGCCAAGGGGCCTTGCGGCCTGGTGGGGAATGGGCAGGCTGCTCAGCAATTCGCTCGCCCCCGCCCACATGATCTGGAGGCCGATGCACAGCAGCACGAAGGCGAACAGGCGCACCAGGATGTTGGTGCCATTGGGCCCGAGGATGCGCTCGATATCGCCGGCATAGCGATAGGCCAGCAGGATCGTGACCGCGATGGCGATCAGGCCCAGCAGCGCCGCGCCGACTTCAATCACCAGCATCTCGTAGGAGAAGAAATTGTTCTCCGACACCTGGCTGCCCAGGGCGATGGCGGTGGCGATCGAGCCTGGGCCCACGGTGAGCGGCATGGTGAGGGGATAGAAGGACTGGTCCTCGATACGCAACAGGTCCACGTCCTCGGTGGAGGAGTGGTCGGTTGCGCGGTCGGCGGTGGTATTTCCCTGATGCAGAATCTGCCAGCCGACGAACGCCACCACGAGGCCGCCGCCCACCCGCACCACCGGCAGGCTGATGCCGAAGAAGGTGAGGATGTGCGAGCCCAGAACCATGGAGCACAGCAGCAGGACGAAGCCGTAGGTGGCGATCTTGCGGGCGATCATCGCCCGCGTCGGCGCCGGGGCGCCGCGTGTGAGCTGATAGAAGATGGGCGCGCCGCCGAGGGGGTTCACCACCGGGAACAAGGCGGCGAACACCGCAAGAAAGACATTGATGAACTGGCCCACTCAAACGCCTCCCACGGCGATACCACCGCAAGCCGTTTGCGACTTTCCGCGCGGGTTTACAAGATAGCGGGCGTGGTCTCGCGCGCTCAAGCCTCGACCCGCTCCCAGCCCTGCGGGGAAAGGCGTTCCTGCGGCAGGAAGCGGCGCTTGTAGTCCATCTTGCGGGAGCCGTTCACCCAATAGCCGAGATAGACATAGGGCAAGCCCATGGTCCGCGCCTTGGCGATGTGATCGAGAATCAGGAAAGTGCCGAGGGAGCGGTCGGGGATATTGGGGTTGTAGAAGGAATAGACCATCGAAAGCCCGTCGCTCAGCACATCGGTCAGCGCCACCGCGAACAAATCGCCGATGCCACGCCCGTTGATGCGCGTGTCCGGGCCGAGCTTGCGATATTCAACCAGGCGCGACTGCACATGGGTGTCCTCCACCATCATGGCGTAGTCGAGCACGCTCATGTCGGCCATGCCGCCTGACCCGTGGCGGGTGCTGACGTAGGAGCGGAACAGCGCATATTGCTCGGAGGTGGGCACCGTCTCGCGCAGCGCCCCGGCGATGTCGGCATTGGCCGCCAGAACGCGGCGGAAGCTCCGGCTCTCCTTGAACTCGTCCACGCAGATGCGCACGGACACGCAGGCCCGACACCCTTCACAGGCCGGGCGATAGGCGATCGACTGGCTGCGCCGGAACCCGCCTTGGGTCAGGACGTCGTTGAGCGTGGTCGCGCGCTCGCCCACAAGGTGCGTAAACACCTTCCGCTCCTCCTTGCCCGGCAGATACGGGCAAGGCGAAGGTGCGGTCAGATAGAATTGCGGTGTGTCACGCGGGTGCTCGGTCACGACACTCAGGCCTCGAATTTTATGAGCATCGCTCCCAGGGTCGAGTCGGTCAAAAGAATTTGCGCGCTCTGCCTCGCGAAATTTAGCTGCGGCGCAGCAGCGCGGCCCGCGATTCGGTGTTCACCACCACCGCGCCCACCAGGAAATCATGCAGCAGGCGACGGCGATCATTGAACAAGGCCACCAGCAAGACGAATGGGGTGAACACGCTCACCGACACCCAGAACGCCACCGCGTGCACGCCGCCGAGCACGGCATAGGCCGGGGCGCCGTACCAGGTGCGCATTTGCAGGTCCATCAGCCGCATGCCGAGCGTGGCCGAGGCCGGAGAGCCCAGGGTCAGTGCGTTATAGCAGACGGCCCAGACCACGAACGCGGGTCCCAGCAGGGGAAACAGCATCCATCCGAGGCTCAAGGTGAAGATGCCGAACACGAAGATGAACGCGGCCAACAGAACGATCGGGCCGATGATCATCGTCGCGTCGACGGCGAAGGCCAAAAGGCGGCGCGAAAGCACGCCCTCGAAATATTCCGGCTGTGTCACCGGATCGAAGGCATGCGGGCGCGCGGAATCCGAATAGGGACGGCTGTCACCGGGGGTGTATGTCATCTCGTGTCGCTCCATGCACAATAAGGTGGTGTGCCTCACCTTGGGGCGCAAGAACCGCCCAGGGGTACGAGCGCCCTGGATGCGCGCCCGGCATTCTGGCAAACCCGGCCGGCCCGCCACGCCCTCGCCCATGTGGCGGCGGAAAAGGGCGGCGCACGCGTGATCTTCTCTGAGGACTGGATTGCCCATGGATGTTTTCGCCACCGCCCGCCGTTCCGTTTTGCTCATGCTTCTGCTTCTCGGCCCGACGTGCGAGGCGTTCGCCATTTCTCCCCGGCCGGTTGAGGGACAGCGCGGGATGGTGGTGAGCGAACAGGCCATTGCCGCCCGGGTGGGCGCCGACATCCTGCGGCGCGGGGGCAATGCGGTGGATGCGGCGGTGGCGGTGGGGTATGTGCTGGCCGTGGTGCATCCGTGCTGCGGCAATCTCGGCGGTGGTGGCTATATGGTGGTGCGCCTCGCCGACGGGACGGCGACCTTCATTGATTTTAGGGAAGCCGCGCCGGGCGCAGCCACGGCCGGCATGTTCCTGGATCGTGACGGCAATCCGATTCCCGACGCCAGCCTGAAGGGCTGGCGCGCCGTGGCCGTGCCGGGATCGGTGCTGGGTCTCGATACCGCGCTGGAGCGCTTCGGCACCATGTCCCGCACCCAGGTGATGGCGCCGGCCATCGCACTGGCGCGCGAAGGCTATGCGCTTTCGGCCGGCGACGCGGCCATTCTCGCCACGGGTACGGAGGCTTTCCGCGCCGATCCCACGCTCGCCGCGATCTTCCTGAAGGATGGCGCCGCGCTCAAGGCCGGTGACCGGTTGGTGCAGAGCGACCTTGCCTCAACCCTGGCGGCGATCGCCGCCGTTGGTCCTGCCGCTTTCTACCGTGGCGAGATCGCGCAGCGCATCGTCGCCGCGAGCACGGCGGGCGGCGGCCTGCTGAGCGCGGAGGATTTCGCGCGGTACGCGGTGCGCGTGGGGGAGCCGCTTCGCTGCACCTATCGCGGCTACGACATTCTCACCGCTGCGCCCTCCAGCGCCGGGGGGACGGCCATCTGCGAGATCCTGAACATCCTGGAAGGCTATCCGTTGTCCGCGTCCGGCGCGGGTGCGGCGGAGACGGTGCATATCATGGCCGAGGCGATGCGGCAGGCCTTCATCGACCGCAATTCCGCGCTCATTGATCCGGCCTTCGGGGCCAATCCGCTGGAGCGTCTGCTGTCCAAGGATTATGCGGTGGCGATTCGGGCGCACATTGATCTGTCCCGAGCGGCGGTCTCGACGCTGGACGATCCCTCGTCCGCCCCCCACGAGGGCACAGAGACGACGCATTATTCCATCGCCGACGCGGCCGGTAACACGGTTGCGGTGACCTATTCGCTCAATGCATATTTCGGCGCGCGTGTCATGGCGCCGGGCACCGGGGTGTTCTTGAACGACACCATGGACGATTTCACCACAAAGCCGGGCAATTCCAACGCGTTCGGCCTCGTTCAGGGCGCTCGAAACGCGATCGCCCCAGGCAAGCGGCCCCTCAGTTCCATGGCCCCGACCATCGTTGTGCACGACGACAAGCCCTATCTCGTGCTCGGCTCGCCCGGGGGATCGCGGATCATTTCCTCCGTGGTGCAGACGCTGGTGAATGTGATCGACCACGGCATGACGGTTCAAGAGGCAGTGGACGCGCCGCGCATTCATCACCAATGGCTGCCCGACGTGCTGTTCGCCGAGCCCTATGCCCTGTCGCCCGACACCATTCGCCTGCTGGTGGAGAAGGGGCACAAGGTGGTGGTGCAACGCCCATGGAGCGCGGTGGAGGCGATCCAATTCCCGGACGCAGGCCCGGCCCAAGCGCAGCAGCCGGCCTTCGGTTCGGATACGCTGCGGCTCTGGAAGCCGCGGCCCGACACAGTCTATGGCGCCAACGACAACCGCCGCCCGGCCGGTGCCGCTGCGGCGCCGTGACAGGGTTTTGCTTCATTGCGAGTCGCGTGCGATGCGCGCGGCCGACGGGGCAAAGGCGTTTGCCCGGGCGATCGCCACCCGGATCGGCTTCGAGCCCTGATCGGATTCAGGCGTGGCTCACCATTCGCTGCCACCGGCACCCAGCCGCTCGACGGGCAGGCCTTCGGCCTCCAGCGCGCGCTGGATCTGCTCCGCATGCTGCGCGTCGCGGGTTTCCACCGTCAGATCGAGCCGGGTGCCCTTGGCCGGTACATCCAGGAAGGTGCGGCGATGGTGCACTTCCAGGATGTTGGCGCCAAGCTGGCCGAGCAGCGTGGTGATCATGCCGAGCATGCCCGGCCGATCCAATATGGTGAGGCGAAACGAGACGATGCGCTGCTCGCGCTCCAGCTCGCGCACCAAAATGCTCGCCAGCACCCGCGGGTCGATATTGCCGCCGCAGAGGATGAGGCCCACGGTCTTGCCCCGGAACCGCTCCTTATCGCTGAGCATGGCGGCAAGGCCTGCGGCGCCGGCGCCTTCGGCCAGCACTTTCTGGTTGGTCAGAAGGGCGTTGACCGCCTGCTCCAGGCGCGTCTCCTCCACCAGCACGACATCGGACACGAGGCGGCGGATGATTTCAGCGGTCATGGTGCCGACGTTGCGCACCGCGATGCCTTCTGCCAGCGTCGGGCCGCCGCAAGGCCGGGCAATGCCTTTCAGCACAGACCACATGGCGGGATAGAGGGCGGCCTCCACGCCAATCACCTCGGTCGCCGGCGACAGGCCATTGGCCGCCAGCGCAACACCTGAAATCAGCCCGCCGCCGCCGATCGGCACGACGAGTTGGTCGAAGGCCGGCCCGTCCTCGATCATCTCCAGGCCGATGGAGCCCTGGCCGGCGATCACGTCCGTGTCCTCGTAGGGATGGACAAACACGCGGCCTTCTTCCGCCGCGATGCGCAGGGCTTCCAGCTCGGCATCGCCGACCCCCTCGCCGTGCAGCACCACGCGCGCGCCGAACGCCTCGGTGGCCGCCACCTTCACCTGCGGCGTGCTCTCGGGCATCACGATGGTGGTGGAAATGCCGAGCCGGGTGCCGTGATAGGCCACCGCCTGGGCATGGTTTCCCGCCGACATGGCGATGACGCCGCGCCTGGCTTCCTCCGGGGTGAGGCGGGACAGCTTCACCACCGCGCCGCGTTCCTTGAACGAGGCGGTCATCTGGAAGGTCTCGTATTTCACCCAAACATCCGCGCCGGTAAGGGCGGAGAGGCGCGGCGCGCGCAGCGTGGGGGTGCGCACCACGGCAGCTTCAACGATGCTTCGCGCCGCCAGGAGATCTGCCAGTGTGACGGGCAGGAGCGCAAGATCGGTGGAAAGCGCGTCGGCGCGCATGGGCAGTCCTCGGATTGGGCGAACGAAGCGCGGGCGACGCGCTCGGAGTTCAAAGTGTCATCCGCGAGTGCCGCGCGCCACCCGATACCTGCGTGGCACAGCCAATATCGCAGCGACCGCAGGCCCTGCGGGCGGCATCTCCCGCAACGGCGGAAGCCCCCAACAAGAACCGCTCAGCGGCGGGCTGCGAGGCGCTCGGCCATGCGGGGCGCGAAATAGGTGAGGATGCCGTCCGCGCCCGCCCGCTTGAACGCCATCAGGCTTTCCTCGACCACCCGTTCGCCGTCGAGCCAGCCATTGCGGATCGCGCCCTCGATCATCGCGTATTCGCCGGACACTTGATAGGCGAAGGTCGGCAGGCCGAACGCCTCCTTCAGGCGATAGACGATGTCGAGATAGGGCAGGCCGGGCTTGACCATCAGCATGTCGGCGCCCTCTTCCACGTCGAGCGCGGCTTCGCGCAGGGCTTCGGCACCGTTGGCCGGGTCCATCTGATACGTGCGCTTGTCGCCGGTGAGGGTTTTCGCGGTGCCGATGGCGTCGCGGAACGGGCCGTAGAAGGCGGACGCATATTTCGCCGCATAGGACATGATCTGCACGTCCTCGAAGCCGGCGCGGTCGAGGCCGGCGCGGATCGCGCCGACGCGGCCGTCCATCATGTCGGAGGGAGCGATCACGTCCGCACCGGCCTGGGCCTGGACGATCGCCTGATGCACGAGAACGGCCACGGTCTCGTCGTTCAAAATCCGCTCGCCCTCCAGCAAGCCGTCATGGCCGTGGCTGGTATAGGGGTCCAGCGCCACGTCGGTGATGAGGCCGATGTCCGGTACCTCGGCCTTGATGGCGCGCAGGGCGCGGCAAACCAGATTCTGCTCGTTCAGCGCCTCGCTGCCGGTCGGGTCGCGGAGCGTGGGTTCGGTATAGGGAAACAGGGCGATGGCGGGGATGCCGAGCTTGGCGGCATTTTCAGCGGCGCGCACGATCTCGTCCACCGACAGGCGATCCACGCCCGGCATGGAGGCGATGGGTGTGCGCGTCGCGGTGCCTTCAACAACGAACACCGGCCAGATCAGATCGTCCACCGTCAGCGTGTTTTCGCGCACCAGCCGCCGCGCCCAGCCCGATTTGCGATTGCGTCGCGGACGTTGCACCAGATCAAGCCGTTCGGCGGCCGGAGTGTCGGGCAGGGCGGAGGGGAAACGGGCGACGGGAGACGACATGGACGGGCACTCGCAATAGTGCGGCGGGCCTTGAAGGCCGCAAGGCGTTCCTTATAGGCCTAGATCCGCGCGAGGGCGAGACGATGGCGAGCGGCGGGGTGACGCGCACCCCGCGCTTCGGTGCGCGTCAGCCTCCGTTGACGCACGCTGACGCGCCGTCTAACCCTCGCGGGGCCTGATCCGGCGGGCGCGCGCCCGCATCATCTCTCCTAAGGAGCTGCCGTGAGCACCGAGCCAGACGTCCTGCTGGAGCGCCGGGGGGAAGCCGGCGTCATCACCTTGAACCGTCCAAAGGCCCTCAACGCGCTGAACCATGCCATGGTGCGCGCCATCCACCCCCAGATGAAGGCATGGGCACAAGACCCGAACGTGACCCGCGTCGTCATCAAGGCGGCGGGCGAGAAGGCGTTCTGCGCCGGCGGCGACATCCGCGCCATCTATGAGCATGGGCGCGTCGGGCAGGTGGACGATGCGTTGCGGTTCTGGTTCGAGGAATACCAGCTCAACCATTATATCGGCACCTATCCCAAGCCCTATGTGGCGCTGATCGACGGCATCTGCATGGGCGGGGGATTCGGTCTCTCCGCCCACGGCCCCTATCGCGTGGCGGGCGAGCGCTATCTGTTCGCCATGCCCGAAGTGGCGATCGGCCTGTTTCCCGACGTGGGCGGCACCCATGTGCTGCCGCGCTTGCCGGATGCGAAGGGCGTGTACCTCGCGTTGACCGGCGCGCGCATCAAGGCGGCGGACGCGCTTTCCGCCGGCCTCGCCACGCATTTCGTTCCCTCCGCCGGGTTTGCGGCCCTGGAGGAGGCGCTTGTTGACGGCGGCGATGTCGTGGCGACCCTGGCGGCTCATGCGGCCGATCCCGGCCCCGCGCCGCTCGACCGGCACAAGGCCGTGATCGCCGATGCGTTTGGACGGCCGGATGTGTGGGCGATCCTCGGGCGGCTGGACGAGATCGGTGCCGGCCCGGGCGAGGATGCCGCCTTCGCCCGTGAGGCGGCGGCCACCGTTCGCGCCAAGTGCCCGACCTCGGTCGCCATCGCCATGGAGCAGATGCGGCGCGGGCCCTCCCTGGATTTGGCGGAATGCCTTGTCGCCGAATATCGAGTGGTGAACCGGGTGGCGCGCGGCCACGATTTCTACGAAGGTGTGCGCGCCGTGATCGTCGACAAGGACAATGCCCCACGCTGGGAACCCGCGCGGCTGGAAGATATTGATCCGGCGGTCATCGCCGGCCATTTCGCGCCCATCGACCATGAACTGACTCTCACGCCGGACCCTGCATGACCCATTACGATCCCATCGACGCCAGTGCCCGCGCTCATCTGGAGCGCCTTACGCCCTGGCGTCGGCGGCTGGTGTTCTTTCTGCGGGCGGTGGCGCTCTTCCTGCTGGCGGAGGGCGTCTATCACTGGGCGATCATCTGCGGCATCGGCGACGGTGCCGCCAATTCCTTCGAAAGCCTGCCGCCGTCGGTTCAGGCGGCAATCATCTGGGCGGCGATCATCGACCCCATCGCCGGGGTCGGCCTGTGGCTCGGCGCCGGCTGGGCGGTGGTGCTATGGCTGCTGGCCACGCTGAGCCAGGTGATCCTGGGCGCCTGGGCCCCGGCGGGCATGGGGCGCCTGCTGATCCTGACGCTGTTCGAGCTCGGGCTGGTGGTGGCTTATGCGGTGCTCTCCATCCGCGCGGCGCGCGAGAGCGACGAGGATTAAGTACCGCTTCGTGTTTCACGAGGCACGAGGCGGTTCCGACGGGGAGGGGATATGAGCGACGCCGATCTCAACCAGCAGCGGTGGACCCGCGTCGATGATTACATCGTCAACGCACTCGTGCCCGCCGATCCGCTGCTCGAAGCGGTGCTGGAGACGAGTGCGGCCGCCGGCCTGCCGCCGATCAATGTTTCGCCGGCGCAGGGGCAGATGCTGGCCCTGTTCGCACGCATGGTGAATGCGCGGCGCATCCTCGAAATCGGCACGCTCGGCGGCTACAGCACCATCTGGCTCGCCCGCGCCTTGCCTGCCGACGGCAAGCTGGTGACGCTGGAGGCCGATGGCGCTTATGCGCAGGTGGCGCGCGCGAATTTCCAGCGCGCCGGCCTTGCGGAGCGGATTGACCTGCGTGTCGGCCGCGCGGTGGAGAGCTTGCCAGGCGTGGAAGCCGAAGGGATCGGGCCGTTCGACTTGATTTTCGTGGATGCCGACAAGCCGAGCAATCCCGACTATCTCGCTTGGGCGCTCCGCCTGTCGCGGCCGGGCACGCTGATCGTGTGGGACAATGTGATCCGCGACGGCGCGGTGGTGGATGCGGCCAGTGTAGATCCGCGCGTCCAGGGGGTGCGGCGGCTGTTCGACCTGATCGCGGCCGATCCACGCCTGATCTCGACCGCAATCCAGACGGTGGGCAGCAAAGGATATGACGGCTTCGCCCTGACCTTTGTGGCGGCTCCCGCGTAAGGGCAGGGCGCGCGGCGGGGAACCGCCGGCCGGTGCGAAAGGTTTTTCCGCAACGGAAGGAGGCGCCCATGCCCCACATCAAGACCTTTATCCTTGCCGCTCTCGCGCTCTTGCTCGCGCCGGCGCTGGCGCAGGCTCAATTGGCCGGCACGCTGTCCGGCCCGAAATTCGTGGAGGCGGCCGCGATCGCCGACCGGTTCGAGATCGAGGCCGGCCGTCTCGCGTTGGAAAAAACCGAAAGTCCGCAAATCAAGATCCTGGCGACGCGGCTTGTCGCCGATCACACGCACGCATTGGCGGGGCTCAAGGCGGCCGCAGCCAAGGCCGACGGGCAGATCGTGGTGCCCGGTTCCCTTGATACCAAGCATGAAGCGAAAATCGAACAGCTCAAGGCGGCGACCGGCGCGGATTTCGACACGCTGTTCGTCCAGATGCAAACCCGCGCGCATGAGGCGGCGATCGGCATCTTCGCCAGCTTCGCCAAGGAGGGCGATCAGACGGTGCTGAAGGATTATGCCGGCCAGACGCTGCCTGTGCTGGAGCGTCATCTGGAAGAGATCAGGCAGATTCAGATTCGCACCTGAGTGCCTGGTGCAACACGTGCCGCGCGGCACGACGCTCAAGGCCCAAAGGCTTAAACGCCAAAAGTCTTCCGCGTAGGTCTTCCGCGCGGCACCGGAGGAGCCTGGTGCCGCGCCGTGTCAGGGGAAGAGCATCTCAGTTCGAGGCGGATTTTTCCGTGAGGACGGCAAGCAAGGCGGTGGCGACTTCGCGCGTCACACGCTTTTTATACTTGGAATGAACCATCTGGCCGTTGTGGTAGACGTCATATTCCACATAGACCATGTCGCCGTCCCACCGAAGGATATTGTCGGTCTGGGTGGTCTCGATGACGCCGAGGCCTTCGATGAACTGTTCACGCGGCTGCTTCAGCATTTCTGTCTCCCAAACCCGCGCTCCGCCTCCAGGATGAAGGTGGTGCGTTCTTCATGCGCGCGCGCGGCCCAGGTCGAAGATAGACCATAGCGGGCCGCCGACAAGCGCGGGCTTTTTAGCCCTGGCGGGCGAAGAACGGGTTAATCGTCATTCGAGGCATTGAGCTGGTCCGCGCGCAGGCCTTCGCCCGTGGGACGCAGCCGCACCCCCGCTTCGATGAACTCCACGCCGGCGGCATCGAGCGCCGCACGCATGCGCTGCAATGTCTCGGGCTGGTCGCTCAGGCCGCCGGTCTCTGCGGCCTTGATGGTGGCCGTCGGGATTCCGCTGGTGCGTTCAAGATCGCCCTTGGTCCAGCCCAGAAGCGCGCGGGCGGCTTTGATCTGCTGGCGGAGGATCGGGGCATTGGGCATGTGGGCTCCGTCTGGGCTGGAGATAGGGACGTCTCAGGCATCGTCCTGCGGCGGATTGCGGGGCGGGACGTCGGGAACGAGCCATTTCGCGATTTTGGAGCCGAGCAGCTTGCGCGCCCGCCGCCGACTTGCGGCGCGAAGCGCCAGCACGCGTTCAAGTTCGGCCTGGACGGCTGTGGTCTGGCGCTCGAGGTCCACGTATTCCGAGCGCGCGGTGCTTAGGCCGCGCTCCATGCGCAGCGAATGGGCATGCACAGCATCACGATCCGCTGTCAGTGCGGCGACTTCCGCATGCAGGACCGTCACTTCCTCGCGCAGACGCACATGTTCCGCCGATCCGGCTTCCTCGCCAAGCGACTTCGCCGCGATTACGGCCCGCAGTTCGGAAAGCTCGGTCTCCATACGCCGAAGATCGGCTTGCGCGATATCGTGATCGGCCCGCAAGACATCCGCCCCGCCGGCAAGGCTCTGAATTTCGTCACGCAACCCGCGTGTTTCTTCCTTAAGCGCTTCTTCCTGAAGGGCCTTCGTTTCCAGCGCGGCACGAAGCTCGGTGAGTTCGACTTCGTAGGCGGCGGCCCTGTTGGCGTCATCGTTCTGCCGGCGCGTTTCCTCGAAGATGCGCTCGACATCGTGCGCCTGGGCACGGGCCGCATCGCGATCCGCAATCGCGTTGGCCAATTCGCTCCTTATGGCAGCGACATCGCCCTCCATCTGCTCCAGCATTGCCTGGAGATTGAGGGCATGGGCGTGAACGGCGTCGCGGTCTCGGGTGAGGGCCGAGATTTCCTCGATCCATGCCGCGGATTGCTCTGCCTCGGCATCCGCCCGCGCCTGAGCGTTGGAATAGTCCGCCCGTGCCGCTTCGAGGGCGGCTGCCAGAACCTGCCGCGCCTCGATTTCCTGGGCGAGACGCGCCTCCACCGCGGCGAGATGCACCTCTTCCGCTTGCTGGGCGGCGTTCTGCCGCGTGCGTTCCGCTGCGGCGATGCCCTCCCCGGCGGATTGAAGCGCGGTAGTCAAACGCTCGATCTCGGCTGCCAGCGCCGCGCTTTCCGCCTCGAAGGTGGCTGGGTTGGCGCCGGCCGCTTCAAGGGCGGCGTGCAGCTTGTCCACATGCGCGCGGATCGCATCGCGGTCCGTGGTGAGGGCGATAAGCTCCGCCTCCAGCACGCGGATTCGTTCGCGAAGGGCCTCCATTTCGAGGCGGGCGGCCTCAGCCGTTCTGTCGAGGTGCTCCACATGGAGATCGAGTTGGCCGACGCGGGAATCGGCCCGTTCCAGGCGGTCCTGCAAGAAGGCGAGCGCGGGCCCGTAGATGACGCAGGCTCGATCGAATTCGATCCGCACCCGGTCCAGCGTCTCCATGGCGCTGTTGGAATTCGGGGTCCGGCTCAGCTCCTCCAGCGCGTCATAGGCGAGACGGACCCATTCATGGATCTCCGACCGCGTGCGCCAGTTGGAATCGTCCACCCGCTGGTGACGCAGCGTGTCCGAGAGGAAGCCGTCGATCTCGATGGCGGAGAAATCGGACCAGCGGGGCCAGGCCAGATGAAGCCGGGTGCCGCTGGTTTCCAGCGTGCCGCGCCAGTCGGAAAGGAACGTCCGCCACGAAATCACGTCCCGTGGCGTCGCGCGGGACGCATGTTCCGCGTCCAGGCTATGGCGCAGCCAGGTGAGCAGGCCATGGGCAAGGGGCAGTTGGTCGCGCGCGCGCAGCGAGAGTGCGACCTCAAGCGGATTGCGGATTGGCAAGAGGACATGAGGCGTATAGCCGCTGGCCTTCAACGCCTCGAACCAGAACGGCGCCAGCCGGCTGATGCGAGGATCCTTGAGCATGATCAGCGGTGCGCCGCCAAATTCATCCTCGAGCGTTTGGCGAGCGGATTCGGAGAACGATCGGGCGACCGCGCTTTCCCTCCACTGCGGATTGAATGCCCGCCAGTCGCTCCAGTCCGATCCGCCGGATTTGAGAATGGCCTCGTTGAGTTCAAAGACCGGGGTTGATTCAAAATAACCAAGCGCATTGTGTTCTGTCGGCGGCATCAGCGTCTTCGGCGGTGCCGCGCCGAGATGCACCAGTGTACCCGCGAGGGACGAGGTGCCACCGCGGTGCATGCCTAGAACTACAAGCGCGTCCTTCATTGAACCCTCGCCTTTGCCAAACTGGCGGCGTGACATACAAACCTGAGATTGCACTTACGCTAGCGGTCCGCGCGATGGCGGGAAAGCCCGCCGCGCGCGCGGCGGCAAGGCTTACTGCCCCTCGTGCCGTACCGCCTCGGAAACCGGGAATTCGAGCACGATCTCCCCCGCCTCATCGTACACAGCTATGACCGCCGCGAGCAGGCGCGCATCACCCGCTTGTGTCGCCAGCAGCGCGGCGGCAAGCGCCTGGGCTTTTTCCCAGGCGGCGTCGGGATCGCGCAGCACGAGGCCGCTTTCGTCCTTCAGCATCTCTTCGCCGAACTGGGTGTGGAAGAAATAGCGAGGCATGCGCGCGGCTCCTGCCCGTGGGTGCCTGGGTGTCAAACGCCGATATTATCTATGAGCCGGGTCTTGCCGAGCCAAGCGGCTGCCAGCAGCCGGACGGGTTCGTCCGGCCCCGAGAGCGGCGCGAGGCTCTCGGCATGGCGCGCGGCCACATAATCGACCTTCAGCCCGGCGGCGGCGATGCGATCGGCAGCAGCGGCGGCGGCCGAATCGGCGTGAGTGCCGGAGCGGATCGCGGCGGCCGCTTCCTTCAGGGCCTGCTGGATCACCGGCGCAATCGCCCGCTCCTCGGGCGAGAGATAGCGGTTGCGGGAAGACAGGGCGAGCCCGTCATGCTCGCGCACCGTGGCCCCGGGTATGATTTCGACCGGCAGGTCGAGATCGGCGGCAAGGCGCGTGACCACCTTCAATTGCTGATAATCCTTCTCGCCGAACATGGCGTAGTCCGGTCCGGTGCGGATCAGCAGCTTGCTCACCACGATCGCGACGCCGGCGAAGAAATGGGTCCGGAAATCGGTCTCAAGCCCAAGCGCCGGGCCGCCCATGGCGAAATGGGTCGCGAAGCCCGGCGGATACATGTCGGCGGCCGTCGGGGCATAGACCACGTCCACGTCTTCTGCGGCCAAGAGGGCGACGTCATTTTCGAATGTGCGCGGATAGCGGGAGAAATCCTCATTGGGCGCGAACTGGGTCGGGTTGACGAAGATCGAGACCACGATCCGCCGCGCCAGCGCCTTGGCTTGGCGCACCAGGGCGATATGGCCTTCGTGCAGCGCGCCCATGGTTGGGACCAGAGCGATCTTCTCCCCCGCGGCGCGCCATGCGGCCACACGGGCCCGCAGTGCATCGACCGTTTCCACCACCTCGGGTTTGCCCGCCATCGTGTCTCTCCCGCGGGCCGTGACCGCCCGCCATTCTTTTTGCGGCGCAGACCCTAGCGGCAGAAACCTGCGGGTCAACCGCGCGATGGCGGTTGGGCCGCCATCGCCAAGCGCCCCCTGGTGCCGGGCGCGAGAACGCCTATTTTGCTGGAATGGATCAGGATTCTCTTCCGCCTTGCCGACCCGGCTCGATGCATGGGGCGGTTGCCCCATGAACGGACCCAAGAAGCCCCTGGCGCCCGCAGGGGGCGCGAGCGAGGCGGAGCTTTCGGCATTTCTCGCCGCCGCGCGCGATCTTGGGCCCACGCGTCCCGATGGGCGGCGCGGCCGGCTCGCCTTCGCCATGGATGCGACCTTTTCGCGCCAGCCGACGTGGGACCTCGCCTGCCGCATACAGGGCGATCTGTTTTCCGCCGCCGCAGAGCTCGGCGGGCTCGATGTCCAGTTGATCTATTATCGCGGCCTCTCCGAATGCCGGGCTTCGTCCTGGGTGTCCGACCCCGCGCGGCTCGGCGCCCTGATGGGTGCCATCGCCTGCCAGGGCGGGCACACGCAGATTTCCCGTGTGCTTGGCCATCTCGCCAACGAGGCGCAGCGCTCGGGATTGAAGGCGGCGGTCTTCGTGGGGGACGCGGTGGAGGAAAATCCCGATGCCCTCGCCGCGAAGGCCGGGGAACTCGCCGTGCTGGGCGTGCGCCTGTTCCTGTTCCAGGAGGGCGAGGACCGGCAAGTGGAAGCCGTGTTTAAGGAACTGGCCCGCCTGACCTCGGGTGCCTGGTGCCGGTTTCGCCCGGGTGCGGACGAGGAATTGCGGGCGCTTCTGCGAGCGGTGGCCGCTTATGCCGCCGGCGGCCGGCAGGCGCTTCTGGCGGGGCGGGAGGCGGGAGCGGCGCGCCTGCTCACGGCCATGGGTCAATGACCGGCCGATCTGGCACCGGCATGTTAGGCAAGGGAGAGCGCTGTGGTGACTTTGATCGCGGGAGCGCTTCTGCTGCTGCTTGGCCTTTACGCCCTGAAGCTGTGGACCAAAGCCTCGCCCCAGGCTCTGGCGACCGCGCTCTATAAGATCGCGGGCTATGTGATGCTCGTGGGCGCCGTCGTGTCCTTGGTGACGGGCCGGATTGCGGCGGCGATTCCACTCGCGATGCTGGGCGCCGGGCTGCTGTCTCAGGTTAATGCAGGCGGGATCGGTGGATGGCTGTCCGGACTGTTCGGCCAGGGTCGATCCACCGGGCCACGCACGCCGCGCGTGTCACGCGTGTCCTCGCCCGTGTTCGAGATGGAACTGAACCACGACACCGGAATCCTGACCGGACGAGTCCTTGCCGGTCCACGCGCAGGCGCTGTTCTGGACGATCTCGCGGTTTCCGAACTGCTGGCGATGCGCGGCGGGCTAGATGCCCAGTCGCTGGCGCTAATCGAAGCTTATCTCGACCGCAGGGCGCCCGCATGGCGTGAAGACTCGCAAACTAATGCGGGTGGCAGGGGCGGGAGCGGAAACAATATGAGTGCGCGCAACAGTGCGATGACGGAAGAGGAAGCCCATCAAATACTTGGGCTTGAACCGGGGGCGGGCGAAGCTGCGGTTCGAACCGCGCATCGCGCCTTGATGAAAAAGCTCCACCCCGATCATGGCGGATCCAGTTATCTTGCTGCGAGGGTGAATCAAGCGAAAGATGTCATTCTCAACAAACATCGCTGATTCTCTCCAAACGCACTACATCAATTGCGGAAAATCATGCAGGCGAAATCATTGCGTTGCAGTAAACGGCAGGCTTCCTTTGCGCCTTTTTCATCCAGGCCGGCAAACCGGGCGCGGTAAAGATCGGTCGAGCCCTTGGAGACTTTCTGCGTAAAACCATCGGCTTGGGCCAGAAGGCTCTTGGCCTTCGCTTGCGCCACATCCAGCCTTGCACGCGCCTCCTTCTCGGCACCAAAGGCGCCGATCTGAATGCCCCAGCCCGAATGACGGGGCTGGCTGGTGCTTTCTGCGGCCGCTCGGGAAGCCGGCTCTGCGGCGCGCGACGCGGGTTCGAAGGAAGAGGCAGGGAGCGCCACCGGGCCCGCGGATGCGGTGCGGATGGGCCTTGCAGGCTCGCTGGTGGCTGCGGTCGCGATCGGGGCGGCGTGCACCTGCGGCGCCTGGAGCGGGGCCGGGGGCTGCGTGGGAATGTCAGCGGCGGCCACCGGCGAACCGTTGGAGCCGATGAAGCCCAGGGTTCCATTGCCGGGCGTGAAGCTCGGCGCCGGCACCGGAGCTGCCGCCGGGCGCTGGATCGACACCGTCTTCACCGCCACCGGCTTGATGGGCTCCACCGAGCCCGGCGCGGGACCGCGGACGGGAATGCTCGCCGTCACCACCGGGTCGGCCCCGGCATATGCGAGACGCTGGGGCGCCGGCAGCGGCGCGATGGGATAGGACGGAGCTGCCGGACGCGCTGCCGCCACGACGGCCGGGGAGGCCTCCTCCTCGTTGGAGGCGGTCTCGGTGACCTTCGGCGCGATGCGGTTGCCGGCATAAGCGCGGTTGTAATTGTTGGCGATCAGGCTTGCCATGCGCGCATCGCGGGACGATGCGCTGCTGCCGCCCAGCACCACGCCGATGAGATAGCGATCATCGCGATGGACCGAGGTGAGAAGATTGAAGCCGGACGCGCGGGTATAGCCGGTCTTGATCCCATCCACGCCTTCGATGCGGCCCAACAGGCGATTGTGGTTGCCGATGGTTTCGCCTTTGTAGGTGAAGGAGCGGGTCGCGAAATATTTGTACTGCCGCGGGAAGCGCTCCTGGATCGCCCGGCCCAGGATGGAGAGGTCACGCGCGGTGGTCACCTGGCGCGGATTGGGCAGGCCGTTGGCATTCTCGAAATTGGTGCGCGACATCCCGAGGGCATGGGCCTTTCGGGTCATCATGTCGGCGAACCTCTCCTCGGTGCCGCCGACGGTTTCCGCGATCACCACGGCGACGTCGTTGGCCGAGCGGGTCACGATCGCCTTGATCGCGTCCTCGACATCAATGGTCGAGCCGGCGCGCACGTTCAGCTTGGAGGGCGACTGGGCGGCGGCGCGGGCGGAGACCACCATTTCGCTGTCGAGCTTCAGCCGTCCGGCTTCCAGCTGCTCGAACAGCAGGTACAGCGTCATGACCTTGGTGACCGAGGCGGGATGCCGCAGGGCATCGGCATTATCCTCGTAGAGCACTTTGCCGGTATTGCCGTCGACGATGATGGCGGAGGTGCCGGTTTTCCAGCCAGGGCCGGTGTTCTCGTCCGAACGGTCGGCGGTCGCCTTGGCCTTCTTGGAATGGGATTGCGTCTGCGCGCTCTTCTGCTTGCGCGGCTTTGCATCCGCGCCACTGGCGCAAGCCATCACCATCACTGCGGCAAGAGCCGCCGCGACGAGCTTGGCGGAGAAGGAGCCGTTCGCGAGCGCAATACGCATGAAACCGTGTCCTGTGGGTCAGTCCAGGAAAGGGAGCGGCTTGGAGTGGAGCATCTCAATCTCGCGCGAGAGCACGAAGAATGAGGGTGGCTCGGGTCCATGAACCGGGGAATGACTGGGCTACAGCCTAAAAACCCGCGGTTACCAAGCCGTAAACCAAGCCAAAATGAGGCATGGTGCAGTGCACAATTTTGTTGACGAGTTTGCTGCAATGCATCTTAATGCAACTGGGGCGGATCCGAATGGCCCACCGCACCGCACGAAACGAGTGGCAGCCTTAACAAACGCAATGAGGACACCCATGGCCCAGAATATTGAAGACTTCCAGAAGCTCGGTAAGGAAAACGTCGAAATCGCCATGAAGAGCTTCGGCACCTTTTCCAAGAGCGCCCAGGCGATCGCCCTTGAAATCGCCGACTACACCAAGAGCTCGTTCGAGCTCGGCACCGCAACTCTCGAGAAGCTGATGAGCGCCAAGACGCTCGAGCAGGCCGTCGAGATCCAGCAGTCCTACCTGAAGACCGCGTACGAAGGCCTGGTGGCCGAAACCACCAAGCTCGGCGAGCTGTACAAGGACCTCGCCAAGGAAGCCTACAAGCCGTACGAGAGCGCCTTCGCCAAGGTTCAGTGATCGCGTCCGACACGCTTAGGCTCCCACGGGAGCCTTTCGCGTGGCTTGCCAAAATGCGCCGCCAAGCGTCATTTTGAAGCCTAAGGCCAACGGTGGTCTGGCATTGCCGGGCCCCCGTTCCTATTATCTGGCACGTGCCCGACGCCCGACCGCATCCGCGCGGCCCGTCAAAACCTGGCACGGATGCCGATGAAATGATGCAGTCCTTTTCCCGCCCCGCTCTTTCCCGTTCCCCGTCGCGCCTGGGGCGTCCGGCATATGTGCCGGCCATGGCCGCAGGCGAACCGCCGCGCCGTGGCGGCGGCGACAATCCCGGAACGGCCGTCATCACCCGCACGAAGACGCAGACCAAGCGGCCCAGCCTCTATCGCGTCCTGCTGCTGAATGACGACTACACACCCATGGAATTCGTGGTCCACGTGCTCGAGCGCTTCTTCAACAAGGGGCGCGAGGAGGCGAACACCATCATGATGCACGTCCACCAGAACGGTGTCGGCGAGTGCGGTGTGTTCACCTATGAGGTCGCCGAGACAAAAGTGACGCAGGTGATGGACTTCGCGCGCAAACACCAACATCCTCTGCAATGTGTGATGGAAAAAAAATAGGTGCATTCACGTCGGCTGGCGTCTCAAATTGGTGATGGAGATGTTCGGGCAAGGCTCTTGCGTAATCTGGGAGCCGGTACAAAGTTTGAAGGAGCGCGTGCGCAAACGCAGCCGACGGACGTTCCGGGCTTCGGGTGGCGCACGAGATAGAGGTCTAGATGCCAACTTTCTCACGCAGCCTCGAACAATCGCTTCACCGGGCGCTCGCCCTTGCCAATGAGCGCCACCATGAATACGCGACGCTCGAGCATTTGCTGCTGTCTTTGGTCGACGATCAGGACGCCGCCGCTGTCATGCGGGCTTGCAACGTCGATCTCGATAAGCTGCGCCGTAATCTCATCGAATATGTGGACAGCGAACTGGAGAATTTGATCCAGGCTGCCGGCGACGATTCCAAGCCCACCGCCGGCTTCCAGCGCGTCATTCAGCGCGCGGTCATTCATGTCCAGTCCTCGGGGCGCGAGGAAGTGACCGGTGCCAATGTGCTGGTCGCGATCTTTGCCGAGCGCGAGAGCCATGCCGCCTATTTCCTGCAGGAGCAGGACATGACGCGGTACGATGCGGTCAATTACATTTCCCACGGCATCGCGAAGCGTGCCGGCCTTTCGGAGAGCCGGCCGGTGCGCGGCGCTGAAGAGGAGACCGAGACGAAATCCGGAGACGACACCAAGAAAAAGGCTGATGCCCTCGACGCTTATTGCGTCAACCTCAACAAGAAGGCGCATGAGGGAAAGATCGATCCCCTCATCGGCCGCGACAAGGAAATCCAGCGCACGATTCAGGTTCTCTGCCGCCGGCAGAAGAACAATCCCCTGTTCGTGGGCGATCCCGGCGTCGGCAAGACCGCCATCGCCGAGGGCCTCGCGCGGCGCATCATCAATGGCGACGTTCCGGAAGTGCTCGCCACCGCCACCATCTTCTCGCTCGACATGGGCGCGCTGCTCGCCGGGACCCGCTATCGCGGCGATTTCGAGGAGCGCCTGAAGCAGGTGGTGAAGGAGATCGAGGCCTATCCCAACGCCATCATGTTCATCGACGAGATCCACACCGTCATCGGCGCGGGTGCGACCTCCGGCGGGGCCATGGATGCGTCCAACCTGCTGAAGCCGGCGCTCGCTTCCGGCACGCTGCGGTGCATGGGCTCGACCACCTACAAGGAATATCGCCAGTATTTCGAGAAGGACCGCGCCCTGGTGCGGCGGTTCCAGAAGATCGACGTGGCGGAACCGACCGTTCCGGACACGATCGAGATCCTGAAGGGCCTCAAGCCCTATTTCGAGGACTATCACAAGCTGCGCTACACCAACGAGGCCATCAAGGCCGCGGTGGAACTGTCCGCGCGCTACATCCACGACCGCAAGCTGCCCGACAAGGCGATCGACGTGATCGACGAGAGCGGTGCGGCCCAGATGCTGATGCCCGAGAGCCGGCGCAAGAAGACCATCGGCTTGAAGGAGATCGAGGCCACCATCGCAACCATGGCCCGCATCCCGCCCAAGACGGTTTCCAAGGACGATGCGGAAGTGCTCGCCCATCTGGAAAGCACGCTGAAGCGGGTGGTCTACGGGCAGAACAAGGCCATCGAGGCGCTCTCGGCGTCCATCAAGCTGGCGCGCGCCGGCTTGCGGGAGCCGGAAAAGCCCATCGGCTCCTATCTGTTCTCCGGGCCCACCGGCGTCGGCAAGACCGAAGTGGCCAAGCAGCTCGCCTCCATTCTCGGGGTGAACCTGCTGCGCTTTGACATGTCGGAATATATGGAGCGCCACACGGTCTCGCGGCTGATCGGCGCGCCTCCCGGCTATGTCGGCTTCGACCAGGGCGGCTTGCTTACGGATGGTGTCGACCAGACCCCGCATTGCGTGTTGCTGCTGGACGAGATCGAAAAGGCCCATCCGGACCTGTTCAACATCCTGCTCCAGGTCATGGATCACGGGAAGCTCACGGACCACAACGGCAAGACCGTGGATTTCCGCAACGTGATCCTGATCATGACCAGCAATGCGGGCGCGGCGGACCTGTCGAAGGAGGCCTATGGCTTCACCCGCACCAAGCGTTCGGGTGACGACATCGAGGCCATCAACCGCACGTTCGCGCCGGAATTCCGAAACCGTCTCGACGCGGTGGTGACCTTCGCGCATCTGCCGCACGAGGTGATCGGACAGGTGGTGGAGAAGTTCGTCCTCCAGCTGGAAGCCCAGCTCGCGGACCGCAACGTCACCATCGAACTCTCCGACGAGGCGACCGCCTGGCTGGTGGAACGCGGGTATGACGAGCAGATGGGCGCCCGCCCCATGGCGCGGGTGATCCAAGAATATATCAAGACGCCACTGGCCGACGAGGTTCTGTTCGGCCGGCTCAAGGGTGGCGGGCATGTGCTCGTGGTGGTGCAGGGCACCGGCAAGGAATCGAAGCTGGGCTTCGAATTCCCGGACGGTCCCGTGACGCCGAAGCCGGACAAGATCGTCTCCGCCCCGGCCAAGCGCGCGCCGCGTCGCAAGGCGGAAAGCGTGTCCGCCAAGCCGGGGGCGTCCCGGTCCGGTGGGCCGAAGGGCGGCACCAAGCCTGCACCGAAGACGCCGCGTTCCGGCGGCGGTGGTGGCGGCGGCGGCACCACGGGCTCCGGCCCGCGGCGTGGCAGCCATGTGCCCAAGGTGCCCCTCGTCAAGGCGTGAGCCGAGCGGTGGATTGAAATGCGAAACGGGCGGCCGATTGGCCGCCCGTTTTGTTTCAAAGTGCCGCGTCTGCGCGCCGCGCCCGACCCCCCGACGCAAGCGCCTTCCTCGCCGAGCTCAGAGGCCGAGCGACGCGCGCAAACGCTCCGCAACCGGATAGGTGGCCAGAAGGTCCCGCCCGTCGAGGTGCGACACGGACCGGATGCCGAGGCTGCTGGTGAGGAACATCTCCTGCGCCTGCGCCAGATCCTCGACACTCAGGGTCGCTTCGCTGCCGTGCTCGCGCAGCACCTCCGCGCGCATGATGCCGGGCAGGGCGCCGTCGCACACGGGCGGCGTCAGCACCATGTTGCCGATCACCACGAACAGGTTCGCGATGGTGCTTTCCGCCACCCGTCCGCGCGTATTGAGTAACAGGGCATCATCCGCCCCCTGTGCCGCGGCTTCCTGGCGCGCGAGGATATTGTCCAGGTAATTCAGGGATTTCACCGCATGCAGCGGTGACAGCTCGTTGCGCCGTGTCACACGGGCAATGATGAGGCGGGCCGGAGGAGCCGGCGGCGTGGCGGGTGCGGCGGTGATCAGCAAAGTGGGTTCGGGCTTGGCCGGCGGCAGCACGCCGCGCGGACCGGACCCCCGGCTCAGCGTGATGCGCACCACGCCGTCGGACAGCGTATTGGCCTCCAGAACCGCGCGCGCTGCCGCCGTGAGATCCACTTGCGGCAGCGGCAGGCCCAGCACGCGTGCCCCGGCGGCGAGGCGCGCCAGATGGGCATGCATGTGCCAGAGCGCGCCATTCCTGGCGCGCACGGTCTCGAACAGACCGTCGCCAAGGGTGAAGCCCCGGTCATCGGGCGCGACGCGCGCGGCCGTATGATCCACCAGTGCGCCGTTCAGCCACACGATCATGTCGGCTCTCCCGAAACCGCCCGCAGCAAGGGCGCGATCTTGACCATGCTTTCCTCATATTCGTCCGCGGGCACGGAATCCGCGACGATCCCTCCACCCGCCTGGGCGATCAAGGTCTCGCCGGAGCGCGCCAAGGTGCGGATGACGATGGACGTGTCCATCGCCCCGTCGAACCCGATCCAGCCGATGGCGCCGCAATAGATGCCGCGCGGCAGCGGCTCCAGTTCGTGAATGATCTCCATGGCGCGGATCTTCGGCGCGCCGGTGATGGAGCCGCCGGGGAAGCAGGCGCGCAGCACATCGACGGGCCGGACGCCGGGGCGCAGCCGGCTTTCCACGACCGATACCAAATGGTGGACCGACGCGAATGTCTCCAGCCCATTCAGCACCGGCACCCCTACGCTGCCGATGCGCGAGACCCGGCCGAGGTCGTTGCGCATCAGATCGACGATCATCAGGTTTTCCGCCCGGTCCTTGGGGCTCGCCAGCAGGGCGGCGGCGTTGGCCGCGTCTTGGGCGGGGTCAGGATCACGGGGGCGCGTGCCCTTGATGGGCCGTGTCTCCACCGCGCCCTCGGCGGTGAGGCGCAGGAAGCGCTCGGGCGAGGCGCTGAGGACGGCGTGCGTGCCATCACCCGTGAGCAGGGCGGAGAAGGGCGCAGGGCTCAGCTCCAGCAGGCGCAGATAGAGATCGTAATCAGTGAGGCCGGCGGGACGCTGCGCCAGCATGGCCTGGGTGAGGTTGGCCTGAAAAATGTCGCCAGCGCGGATATATTCGATCACGCGGGCAATGCCGGCCTCGACCTCGGCCCGTGGCTGCATCGGTGTCCAGGATGCGCGGGCGGACCAGTCCGCCGGGCGGCGCTGCGGCGCGCCATGGGCGAGACGGGCCAGCATATGGTCGGCCCGTGCGTGCGCACGCCTGCTGCGCGCAGGGCCCTCCGCCTCGGGAAGGCCGCTCGCCAGCACATAGGCCGCCGCTTCCTGGTGATCGAAGGCGAGCACCGTGTCGTAGAGGCCGAACAGCAGCTCGGGAAACGGCGCGGAGCTCGGCTTCGGCGCGGGAAGCCGCTCCAGATGGCGACCAAGCTCGTAGGACATGAATCCAACGGCGCCGGTGGCGAAGGGTACCGGGCTTTCGCTCTCAGGCAGGGTGCAGCGATGGAGCGCGCGCTCAAGCGCAGTGAAGGGATCAAGATCCAGCACGACTCCGTCGATCCGCACGCCGCTTTCATCGGCGATGAGGCGCAGGAACGGGTCGGCGGCAATGTAGGAATAGCGCCCGCGTTCGCCATCGCGCGCGCCGCTGTGGAGCAAGGCCGCGAAAGGTTCGCCCGCGAAGGTCTCGAACAGCGCCACTGGATCGGCATAGGGGAAGGGAACGACGCGCACGGGACTCGCTGGAAAGCTGGAGAAGACGCCGTTCCTTCTAGGCCTGAACGGCTGGGGGCGAAAGGCGTCCGCGCGGGTGCGCCCGTCCCCGCGGGTATCCCGCATGGCGATGGGGCGAGCTCTGCAAAGGATGCAGACGCCGCCCCGGCATGTGATGCTAATTTGCGAACAACGCACTCCAGAACGGACCAGAAGCCGCCCGTGCCGCCCCCCGCCTCCGCTCCCGCCGAACCACCGCCGCTTCCCCCCGAAGTCGAACGCCTTGACACGCTGACGCCCCTCGCCTGGGCGGGGCGCGGCGCGCGGCATGCCATCTCTGTTCCCGGCGTCGTATTGTTTGCGGGCTATGTCGGCTTAGGCGGCCTGCTGCATGGCGTCGGCTTCCCCTTTTTCGCTGGCATGCTGTCCACGCTCCTGATCTGGGCGCTTCCGGCGCAGGTGATCCTGGCGGGCGGCATCGGGGCGGGAACGGCATTGCCGGCGCTCGCCCTCGCCATCGGCCTGTCGTCATTGCGATTGTTGCCCATGGCCGTGGCCATCGCCCCCTTCATGCGTGGCCACAGGCGCAATTTCTGGGCGGAGCTGCTGTGTTCCCACTATGTGGCCATGACCTTCTGGGTCGAGGGGCTGCGCCTGTTGCCCAAGATTCCCGGGGAAGGGCGGGTCGCGTTCGCGCTCGGGCTCGGCAATGCGCTGCTCGCCATCAGCCTCGCCGGCACGGCGGTGGGCTTCTTCCTCGCCGGCGAATTGCCGCCGATCCTGGCGGCCGGGCTGCTGTTCCTGACCCCGGTGTCGTTCTCGCTGATGATGATCCGCAATGCCGGTCATGATCTGATGGACTGGCTCGCGCTCGCAGCCGGCCTGCTGAGCGTGCCGTTCGTGGTCGGGTTGTCTGGCGGCGCGGACCTCATGATCAGCGGCATCGGCGGGGGAACCGTGGCCTATCTCATCGGGCGTATTCTGCGGAGGCGCGCATGACCACGCTTTCCGCAGAGGCTGCGGCGATCCTGGTGGTGATATTTGTCGGCTTCCTGCCCACGGAGATGTGGCGGGCGCTGGCCATGGTGGCCGGACGCAAGGTGGAGGCGGGCAGCGAGTTATTCCGCTGGGTCAAGGCGGTGGCGACCGCTTTGCTGGCCGCCGTGGTGGGCCGGCTGATCTTCGCGCCGGCCGGTGCCCTGGCCGAGATGCCGTTGTCCCTGCGGCTTGCCAGCGTCGCCATCGGGGTCGCGGTCTTCTTCGCCTGCCGGCGCTCGATCCTGCTTGGAGCGCTCGCCGGCGAAGCGATGCTGCTGGGCGGGGCCTGGTGGTTTCTGGGCTGAGACCGCTCGCGGGGTGCGATCCGGCAAAAAAGAAGGGGCGCCAAAAAGAAGGGGCGCCAAAAAGAAGGGGCGCCAAAAAGAAGGGGCGCCAAAAAGAAGGGGCGCCACTTGGGCGCCCCAGCCGGGAGAGTCACATCTGAAAAGAGACCGGCGGCGCACCGCCGGCCGGATCGGCATCAGACCGAATAATACATCTCGAATTCAACCGGGTGCGGCGTCATTTCGAAACGCATCACTTCGGTCATCTTGAGATCAATATAGGCTTCGATGAAGTCCGAAGCGAAGACGCCGCCCTTCTGGAGATAGGCATTGTCGTCTTCCAGCGACTTCAGCGCTTCGCGCAGCGAACCGCAGACGGTCGGGATCTGCTTCAGCTCCGCCGGGGGCAGGTCGTACAGGTCCTTGTCCATGGCCGCGCCGGGGTCGATGCGGTTCAGGATGCCGTCCATGCCGGCCATGAACAGGGCGGCGAACGCGAGATAGGGGTTCGCGCCCGGATCGGGGAAGCGGACCTCGACGCGCTTGGCCTTGGGATTGTTGGTGTAGGGGATGCGGCAGGAGGCCGAACGGTTGCGCGCGGAATAGGCGAGCAGAACCGGGGCTTCATAGCCGGGCACCAGGCGCTTGTACGAGTTCGTCAGCGGATTGGTGAACGCGTTCAGCGACTTGGCATGCTTGATGATGCCGCCGATGTACCACAGGCATTCCTGTGAGAGGTCGGCGTATTTGTCGCCGGCGAACAGCGGCTTGCCGTCCTTCCAGATCGACTGGTGAACGTGCATGCCCGAGCCGTTATCGCCGAACACCGGCTTGGGCATGAAGGTCGCGGTCTTGCCATAGATGTTGGCGACCTGGTGGATGCAATACTTATAGATCTGCAGATGGTCGGCCATGGTGACGAGCGGGCCGAACTTCAGGCCCAGTTCGTGCTGGGCGGAGGCGACTTCGTGGTGGTGCTTTTCCACCTTGGCGCCCATCTTGGCCATGGCGCCGAGCATCTCGGAGCGCATGTCCTGCGCGCTGTCGAGTGGCGGGACGGGGAAATAGCCGCCCTTGGTCTTGATGCGGTGGCCGAGGTTGCCGCCTTCATATTCGGTGTCGCCGTTGGACGGCAGCTCGACGGAATCGAGCTTGAAGCCCGTATTGTACGGGTCGGCCTTGAAGCGCACGTCGTCGAAAATGAAGAATTCGGCCTCGGGGCCGAAATAGACCGCATCGCCGATGCCGGTGGACTTCGCGTAGGCTTCGGCCTTCTTCGCGATGCCGCGCGGGTCGCGCGCATAGGGCTCGCCGGTGGTGGGCTCCAGCACGTCGCACACGATCGACATGGTGGTTTCGGAGAAGAAGGGGTCGATGCAGGCGGTCGCCGGATCGGGCAGGAGCTGCATGTCGGATTCGTTGATGGCCTTCCAACCGGCGATGGACGAGCCGTCGAAGGCGGTGCCTTCGCTGAACAGGTCTTCGTCAACCATGGAGAGGTCGAAGGTCACATGCTGCCACTTCCCGCGCGGGTCGGTGAAGCGCAGATCGACGTATTTCACGTCATTGTTCTTGATGGAGTCGAAGACATCCTTGACCGTAGACATGCTGGTAAGTGCCTTTCCTCTAGTACTATTCTTGGTACTTTATTAAATGGCGTCGAGACCAGATTCGCCCGTACGGATGCGGATCGCTTCCTCAATGTTGGAGACGAAGATCTTGCCGTCACCGATGCGGCCGGTCTGCGCGGCGCGACGAATCGCGTCAACGGCTTTTTCGACCATGTCGTCGGCGATAACCACCTCGATTTTCACTTTCGGGAGGAAATCGACCACGTATTCGGCTCCGCGATAAAGCTCGGTATGGCCCTTCTGCCGCCCGAAGCCCTTCGCCTCGGTCACGGTGATGCCCTGGAGACCGACATCTTGCAGCGCCTCCTTCACCTCGTCGAGCTTGAAGGGTTTAATGATGGCCTCGATCTTTTTCATGCGCTCCGTCTCCCTGGCCCGTCCCACCGGCAAATTGGCCGAGCCGGTTTCCCCTTAAGCAGGATGCGTGCCATGCGCGGCAATACATGACCTCTTCCCGGCTCATTGGCAACCGCGCCCAATAAATAGACAATGTGAGTAAGAAATAGGCAATTTTTAATATGCGTATCGACAGTTAATGGACGGGAATTAGGCAAGGGGCGAGGGAGACCCAAATGATCGAGCTTCTGGACCCCGTAGAAATGGGTCAGGCCGACCACCTGGCCATGGCTGCCGGAATCGCAGGCAGCGTGCTTATGGAGCGGGCCGGCACCGCGGTGGCCGATACGGTGGGCCGGCAGGCGCTATCGACGCGGGTCACGATCCTGTGCGGACCGGGAAACAATGGCGGAGACGGATTCGTCGCCGCACGGGTGCTGAAACAGCGCGGTTTTCGCGTCCGCCTCGCCCTGCTGGGAGATCGCGCCGCGCTGAAAGGCGATGCCGCCGGCGCGGCGGAGCGCTGGAGCGGCGCGGTGGAGGAGGCGGCCACTTTCGATCTGGCAGAGACCGACCTGATCGTGGATGCGCTCTTCGGTGCCGGCCTTGCCCGTAATCTTGACGGCGCCGCGCGCGCCCTGGTGGAGCGCGTGGCGGCAAGCGGCAAGCCCATCGTCGCGGTGGATCTGCCGTCGGGCCTTGATGGCGCCACGGGCGCAGTGCGGGGTGCGGCGGCACAGGCGGTCGAGACGGTCACGTTCTTTCGCCGCAAGCCGGGCCACCTGCTGCTGCCGGGCCGCACGCTCTGCGGCCGGGTGCGGGTAGCGGATATCGGCATTCCCGACACGGTGCTCGAAACCATCCGACCGCTCACATGCGTGAACGCGCCGGCCGCATGGGGTGCGCATTTTCCGGTTCCGGGCACGATGGGCCACAAATATGCGCGCGGCCATGCGGTGGTGGTGAGCGGCGGCGCCTGGACGGCGGGCGCGGCGCGGCTGTCGGCGCGCGGGGCGCTGCGGGCGGGGGCGGGGCTGGTCACCGTTGCCTGCCCGAGCGAGGCGCTGGCGATCCATGCCGCATCCTATGCCGCGATTATGATGCGCCCGTGCGAGGCACCGGCCGATCTGGGCGCCTTGCTGGAGGATCGTCGCCTGTCCACGGTCGTGCTCGGGCCGGGGCTCGGGGTCGGCGCGCGGACACGGGACCTGCTGGAAGCGGCGGCCGGTGCGCACCGCAGCCTTGTGGTGGACGCCGATGGCCTCACCAGCTTTGCCGGGGCGGCGGACCGCCTCGCCGATCTGCTGGGCCGCTGCGCCGGGGCGGTGGTCACTCCCCATGACGGGGAATTCGCCCGCCTGTTTGCCGGGCACGCCGACATTCTCGACGCCCCGTCGAAGCTCGCGCGGGCGCGGGCGGCGGCGCGCATGCTCGGAGCGGTGGTGGTGCTGAAGGGCGCCGATACGGTGGTCGCCAGCCCGGACGGGCACGCATCCATAGCCGAGAACGCCCCGCCGATGCTGGCGACGGCAGGTTCCGGCGATGTGCTCTCCGGCTTCATCGGCGGGCTGTTGGCGCAGGGCATGGAGCCCTTCGCGGCCGCGAGCGCCGCCGTCTGGCTGCACGGCGAAGCTGGAAACGAGGCCGGGCCGGGCCTCATCGCGGACGATCTGCCGGAGTCCCTGCCGGCGGTCTATAGCCGGCTTATCACAGATCTTCCGTCCCGCTGAGCGGCCGTCGGTGGGTGACGGCGGCGCGGGGGCCTCCCGCGCCGTGTGATCATCGGGTCAGGCGAGATGCCGACCCCGTCCGCTCGACTCCGTCAGGCCACGTCGTAGGACTGGGCCGCGACGATGGCGCCGTCGCCGCCGCGCTGGCCGATCACCGCCCATTTGCCCGCCGTTCCAGCCACGAGGGCCGCACGGACCGTGGCGCGGGGCGCGACGGGAATGGCATCGTGCCACCAGGGCTTCCAGCCGTCGTCCACGCCGTCCAGGATGCGGGCCGGGCTGCCGTGCAGCAACACCGCGACCGGCGCATCCAGCTTGTTCACCAGCGAGAGCACAACGCTTTGCCCCAGCTTCACCGTGCCGAGACTCGGGAAAGACGAGAGCGAGGCCTCACCGGAGAGCGGCACTTCGAAGCGCGCGGCATTCTCCAGCGGGATCTTTTCCGGCAGGCCATTGGAGGGCAGGGCCTCCGGCGCCGGCAGGGCCTGGCCCTGGGCGGAACTGCCGGCACCGACCGGCACCACCAGGGCGAGTTGGATGGGCAATTGGGTGGTTTCCACATCCAGGCGGATGGGGTCGGCTGTGCCCACGTCGAGGGTGAGGTCGATGCGCCCGCCGGGGGTCAGCTGGACGCGGCCGTCCTTCAGCGCGAACGGTTGCACCGGCTGGCCATCCACCGCCAGCACGAAGCACGGGGCATCGCCGATCTTCAGGCGCAGGAACTGCGCGCTCGCATTGATCAGGCGCAGCCGCGCGCGCCCGCCGGCCGGGGCTTCCAGGGTTGGGGAGACGGCGCCGTTCACCGTGAGCAACGGCACGGTCATCTTCGGATCGGGCGACCAGGCCTGGACCAGCAGTGTCAGGTCGGCGGAGAAGGGCGAGGGCTGCGCCTCCTCCACGATGAACGCGCCGACCAGCGTGCGCGACGCGCGCTCCGGCACGAAGGCGCGATAGAGGAAGGTGCCGGCGTCGGGCGGGGTGAAGGCGATATCGCCCGTCGCGCCGCTGGCAATGGCGTTGCCGGTGAGGCCGGGCACGCCGTCCACCGCGTTGGGAACGCGCACGCCCTGCCAGTGCAGGGACAGCGGCGCGCCGATGGCGTTTTCCACATGCACCGCGAAAGCCGCGCCCCGCTTCACCCGCAGCACCGGGCCGGGAATGGATTCGCCGAACAGGGCGATGGGGGACTGCCCACCAAGCTCGGCGCGCACGGTGTCGGCGGCCTTGAGCCGGTTCGCTGTGTCGGGCGGGCTTTCCACCTGGGCGCGTGCGGCGCGCGCGAACGGGGCGCTGAGCGCCAAAGCGGCGGCTCCGGTGAGAACCGCACGACGGGAAGGGGCCGGGACGCGCAAGGCAGCTCTCCTGGAAATGAACGGTTGAGCGGAGCGGACCTTCTCCCGCCGCCGGGCAAAGGGCAAGCCAGATTTACCATCGCGGCCGGCGCGCGGGAAAATTCCCGAGGATGGCCGCGAGACCGGCGCTCTGCGGTGCTTTTTCTTGCTGCACGGTGACGGCGGCATGATATAAGCCCCAGCCCGGCCGGTGCCGATTCAATCGGTCGCGCACCAGGAGAAGCGCGCCTCGCGCGGCTCCCGAGTGCGTGAAACTCGGGCACGCGGGCGTGGCGGAACTGGTAGACGCGCGGGATTTAGGTTCCCGTGACGAAAGTCGTGGGGGTTCGAGCCCCTCCGCCCGCACCACGTCACCGGACCGCACCCTTTCAGGATGCGCCATGCGCCTTGCCGGACGCGGCGCACTTTGAGTTTTGATGGAATGACACCGCCGCGGCGGAAAATGAACGAAGGCAAGACGATGCAGGTGACCGAAACCCAGGCCGACGGCCTCAAGCGCGCCTTTCGCGTGGTGCTTCCCGCGGCGGACCTGGATGCCAAGGCCAATGGCCGCCTGACCGAGCTCAAGGGCCAGGTCCGTCTGAACGGCTTCCGCCCCGGCAAGGTGCCGGTCGCCCATCTCAAGCGCGTGTACGGCAAGTCCGTCATGGCCGAGGTGATCGAGCAGGCCGTGACCGAAGCCAACGGCAAGATCGTCGAGGAGCACGGCTTCCGCCTCGCGCTTCAGCCGCGCGTCGAGCTGCCGAAGGATGAAGCCGAGGTTACGAGCGTCATCGAGGGCAAGACCGACCTTGCCTATACCGTCGAGCTTGAAATCCTGCCGGTGATCGAGCTTGGCAACTTCAAGGACATCTCCATCGAGAAGCTGGTGGCGAACGTGTCCGACGCGGAAGTGGACGAGACCCTGAACCGGCTCGCCGATTCCAACCGCCCCTATAGCGAGAAGCAGGGCGCCGCCGAGAATGGCGACCGCGTCACCACCAATTTCGTCGGCACCATCGACGGCGTGGCGTTCGAGGGCGGCTCGGGCGAAGGCATCCAGGTGGTGATCGGCTCGAACAGCTTCATCCCCGGCTTCGAGGAGCAGCTGCTCGGCATTTCCGCCGGCGAGACCCGCACCGTCAACGTGTCCTTCCCCGAGGCCTATGCGGCGCGCGAGCTGGCCGGCAAGGCGGCCGCGTTCGAGGTGACCGCGACGCTCGTGGAAACGCCCGGCGAACTGGTTCTGGACGACGAATTCGCCAAGAGCCTCGGCCAGGAGAGCCTGGACAAGCTCAAGGAGCAGGTGCGCGCCCGCATCACCCAGGAGCATGCCGGCGCCAGCCGCCAGAAGGTGAAGCGCGCGCTGCTCGACGCGCTCGACGCGCAGCACAAGTTCGACGTGCCCCCGACCCTGGTCTCGCAGGAGTTCGACGGCGTGTGGCAGCAGGTTCAGCAGGACCTGACCGCGCAGGGCCGCACCTTCGAGGACGAAGGCACCACCGAGGACGCCGCGCGCGGCGACTATATGCGGATCGCCGAGCGTCGCGTGCGCCTCGGGCTGGTTCTTGCGGAAATCGGTGAGCGCAACAATATTCAGGTCAGCGACGATGAAGTGACGCGTGCGGTGGTGGAGCGCGCGCGGCAGTTTCCCGGACAGGAACAGCAGGTGTGGGATTACTATCGCCGCAATCCGCAGGCGATGGCCTCCGTCCGTGCCCCCCTGTACGAGGAGAAGGTCGTCGACTTCCTCCTCGAGCTCGCCAACGTGACCGAAAAGCCGGTTTCCCGCGAAGAGCTCTACAAAGAGGAAGACGAGAAGGCGGCCTGAGCCTCAGGTCGTCACCTGCTTCCACTGCGACGATATCGCGCGGCGCACCCTTCCGGGTGGCCGCGCCTGAGGATGCGAGATGCGCGACCCCATTGAGACGTACAACAGCTACCTGGTTCCCATGGTGGTCGAGCAGACCAACCGCGGGGAGCGGTCCTACGACATTTATTCGCGCCTGCTGAAGGAGCGGATCATCTTCCTCACGGGGCCGGTCGAAGACGGCATGTCCACCCTGGCGGTGGCGCAGCTCCTGTTCCTGGAAGCCGAGAATCCCAAGAAGGAAATCTCGATGTACATCAACTCCCCGGGTGGAGTGGTGACGTCGGGCCTCGCGATCTACGACACCATGCAGTTCATCCGCCCGCCGGTGTCCACGCTGTGCATCGGGCAGGCGGCTTCCATGGGGTCGCTGCTGCTGACGGCGGGCGAAAAGGGCCTGCGCTTCGCGCTGCCGAACGCGCGAATCATGGTGCACCAGCCCTCCGGCGGGTTCCAGGGCCAGGTCACGGACATCATGCTCCACGCCCAGGAAATTCTCAGCCTCAAGAAGCGGCTGAATGAAATCTATGTGAAGCACACCGGCCGCACCTTCGGCGAGATAGAGAACGCGCTTGAGCGTGACAACTTCATGACCGCTGCGGCCGCGCAGGAATTCGGCCTGATCGATTCCGTGCTCGACCAGCGCCCGGCGGAAGAGCCCGCCAAGGCCTGATCCGCCCCTTTTTAGGGGCCATTTGGACGCACGGCTCTTGCGTGCAGTGCAAGATCGCGCTTGCATGGGGCCATGAGCCGGCATTCGAACCGGCTGTGGCGGTACCCTGTGGTTCTTCCCGCCTAGGGACACTGTTCAGGGATTCCGCCACGGCAGGCCGTGTCGAGTGGCGTCACTGCATTGATCGGGAAGCTTCACCTCTTTTCGACGATGCCATCCTCAGGCAAGCGGTCTGGGCATAATCTGTGCATGTGCCTTGATTGCAACGCGAGAGGGTGATTGGCTGAACATCGGCCGAAAGCCGAACGGTTCCGGATGCGGCCCAAGCCGCCTCTGGTCCTGAATTTGGTCCAACGTCAGCGCGCCACGGCGGGCGGACGGGCAGACCGGACGGAGAAGAAGATGAGCAAGACCGGCGGCAGCGACAGCAAGAACACGCTTTACTGCTCGTTCTGCGGCAAAAGCCAGCACGAGGTCCGCAAGCTCATCGCAGGACCTACGGTCTTTATTTGCGACGAGTGTGTCGAACTGTGCATGGATATCATCCGCGAGGAGTCGAAATCCTCGTTGGTGAAGTCGCGGGATGGCATTCCGACCCCGAAGGAAATCCGCAAGGTCCTGGATGACTATGTCATCGGCCAGGAGCATGCGAAGAAGGTCCTCTCGGTGGCCGTGCACAACCATTACAAGCGGCTCAACCACGCCACGAAGCATGGCGACGTCGAACTGGCCAAGTCCAACATCATGCTGATCGGGCCCACCGGCTCGGGCAAGACGTTGCTGGCGCAGACGCTGGCGCGCATTCTCGACGTGCCGTTCACCATGGCCGACGCCACCACGCTCACCGAAGCGGGCTATGTGGGCGAGGATGTGGAAAACATCATCCTCAAGCTGCTCCAGGCCGCCGATTATAACGTCGAGCGGGCGCAGCGCGGCATCGTCTATATCGACGAAATCGACAAGATCAGTCGCAAGTCCGACAATCCCTCCATTACCCGCGACGTGTCGGGCGAGGGCGTGCAGCAGGCGCTGCTGAAGATCATGGAAGGCACGGTCGCGTCCGTGCCGCCCCAGGGTGGCCGCAAGCATCCCCAGCAGGAATTCCTGCAGGTGGATACGACCAACATCCTGTTCATCTGCGGCGGCGCGTTCGCCGGGCTCGACAAGATCATCTCGACCCGCGGCAAGGGCGGCACCTCGATCGGCTTCGGCGCCAAGGTCGCGCCGGTGGAGGAGCGGCGGCCCGGCGAAGTGTTCCGCGAGGTGGAGCCCGAGGACCTGCTGAAATACGGCCTGATTCCCGAGTTCATCGGCCGTCTGCCGGTTCTGGCGACGCTCGGCGATCTCGACGAGGCGGCTCTCAAGCAGATCCTGTCCGAGCCCAAGAACGCGCTGGTGAAACAGTATCAGCGCCTGTTCGAGATGGAGAACGTGGATCTGACCATCCACGAGGAGGCGCTCGGCGCCATCGCCCGCAAGGCGATCGAGCGCAAGACCGGCGCCCGTGGCCTGCGCTCCATTATGGAAGGCATCCTGCTCGACACCATGTTCGACCTCCCCGGCCTTGAAGGCGTGGAGGAAGTGGTGATCAGCAAGGAGGTGGTCGAGCAGGGGGCCCGGCCGCTTTATATCTACGCCGACCGTGTCGGCGATGCCGGCGCCAGTGCGTGACGCTCCGCATTCCGCTCAAGCCCCTCGCGCCGAGCGCGCGGGGGTGGTGTCTAAGCTTGCCCACGGCGCGGCGTTTCTTTCCGGCGGAACGGGATCCGGCACTTTCGAGCCGAACCGCCTGAGACTTGATCCGGCGATCTTGAAACCCGTGGGTCGGCTCTCCATTTCAATTTCGAAGAATCCGGTCTCCGGGCTCGGTACTCGTGCCTCTCGCGGCTTTGCCCCTTCTGCACTGTCCGCTCCAGCATTGAAATCCCGCTCCCGTCCCGGCTGCGCTGCGCAGGCGGACAGGCGTCCGTCTGTGCCGGCGTCAATAGAAAGGATTGGGTCATGACGAGCCAAAAGCCGCGCCCCGCGCTCGTTGCCGGCGTCTCTCAGACGTTCCCGGTGCTTCCGCTTCGGGATATTGTTGTTTTCCCCCACATGATCGTTCCCCTCTTCGTCGGCCGCGAAAAGTCCATTCGCGCCCTGGAAGAGGTCATGCGCGGCGACACCTATATTCTCCTGGCGACCCAGGAGAATGCCTCCGACGACGATCCGGCCACCGACGCGATCTACAATGTCGGCACGCTCGCCACCGTGCTGCAATTGCTGAAGCTGCCCGACGGCACCGTGAAGGTGCTGGTGGAAGGCATCACCCGCGCGCAGGTGGTCAAGTACACCGAACGCACCGACCTCTACGAGGCCGAGGCGATCACGCTCGACGACGAGGTCGGTGACCGCGTCGAGGGCGAGGCGCTGGCCCGCTCGGTGGTCAACGAGTTCGAAAATTATGTGAAGCTCAACAAGAAGGTGTCGCCCGAGGTGGTCGGCGTCGTCGGTCAGATCGACGACCATTCCAAGCTCGCCGACACCATCGCCTCCCATCTCGCGGTGAAGATCCCCGAGAAGCAGGGCGTGCTGGAGACCATCAAGGTCGCCGAGCGCCTGGAGAAGGTGCTTGGGCTGATGGAGAGCGAAATCTCCGTGCTCCAGGTGGAGAAGCGCATCCGCACGCGGGTGAAGCGCCAGATGGAGAAGACCCAGCGCGAGTATTATCTCAACGAGCAGATGAAGGCGATCCAGAAGGAACTCGGCGACGAGGACGGCCGCGACGACCTTCAGGAGCTGGAAGACCGCATCAAGAAGACCAAGCTCTCCAAGGAAGCCCGTGAAAAGGCGACCCACGAGCTGAAGAAGCTGCGCCAGATGTCGCCCATGTCGGCGGAAGCCACCGTGGTGCGCAATTATCTGGACTGGCTGCTGTCGATCCCGTGGGGGATCAAGAGCAAGGTCAAGAAGGACCTGCCGTTCGCCCAGTCGATCCTCGATGCCGATCACTACGGCCTCGACAAGGTCAAGGAGCGGATCGTCGAGTATCTCGCCGTGCAGAGCCGCGCGAACAAGCTCTCGGGTCCCATCCTGTGCCTCGTCGGCCCTCCGGGCGTCGGCAAGACCTCGCTGGGCAAGTCCATCGCCAAGGCGACGGGCCGTGAGTTCGTGCGCGTCTCCCTCGGCGGCGTGCGCGACGAGGCGGAGATTCGCGGTCACCGGCGGACCTATATCGGGTCCATGCCCGGCAAGATCGTGCAGTCGATGCGCAAGGCGAAGAAGTCCAACCCGCTCTTCCTGCTCGACGAAATCGACAAGATGGGCGCGGACTTCCGCGGCGATCCGTCCTCGGCCCTGCTGGAAGTGCTGGATCCGGAGCAGAACTCCACGTTCAACGACCATTATCTGGAGGTCGATTACGACCTGTCGAACGTGATGTTCGTGACCACCGCCAACACCCTCAACATCCCGCCGGCTTTGCTGGACCGGATGGAGGTGATCCGCATCGCCGGATACACCGAGGATGAGAAGGCGGAGATCTCGCGCAAGCATCTGATCCCGAACGCGATCCAGAAGCACGGCCTGCAGCCGAAGGAATTCGCCATCGACGATGGCGCCCTGATGCTGCTGATCCGCCGCTACACCCGCGAGGCGGGCGTGCGCAATCTGGAGCGCGAGCTCTCCACACTGGCCCGTAAGGCCGTGAAGGAGCTGGTGATGTCCAAGCGCAAGACCGTCAAGGTCACCGCCAAGAACCTCGAGGAATTCCTCGGCGCGCCGCGCTTCCGCTATGGCGAGATCGAGGGCGAGGATCAGGTGGGCCTGGTGACCGGCCTTGCCTGGACCGAGGTGGGCGGCGAATTGCTGACCATCGAAGGCGTCATGATGCCCGGCAAGGGCAAGATGACGGTGACGGGAAACCTGCGGGACGTGATGAAGGAATCCATTTCGGCGGCGGCGTCCTACGTCCGTTCGCGCGCAGTCGATTTCGGCATCGAGCCGCCGCTGTTCGAGCGTCGGGATATCCATGTCCACGTGCCCGAAGGCGCCACCCCCAAGGACGGTCCCTCCGCCGGCGTCGCCATGGCGACCACCATCGTCTCGGTGCTCACGGGGATCGCGGTGCGGCGCGACGTGGCCATGACGGGTGAAATCACCCTGCGCGGCCGTGTCCTGCCCATCGGCGGGTTGAAGGAAAAGCTGCTCGCGGCGCTGCGCGGCGGCATCAAGACGGTCCTCATCCCTGAGGAAAACGCGAAGGACCTGGCCGATATTCCGGCCAATGTGAAGAACGCCATGGAGATCATTCCGGTCTCGCGGATGGACGAAGTGCTCAAGCATGCGCTGATCCGCAAGCCTGAGCCCATCGAATGGACCGAACGGCCCATCACCGCCGCCGTGCCGGACGACGATGCCGCTGGCGTGGTCGCTCACTGAGCGATTTCAAGTACTTAGCATATGAGGAGAGGCGGCCCCGAAAGGGTGCCGCCTCTTTTGTTTTGCGTCACGGAATGCGGGAAATCGTGCATTGATGCGGGTTTGTGGCGGATCGCGCTTGCAAAAGCCGCATTTTCCGTAAAGCTTCCCGCCCATCGCTGCGGGCTTTGATGTCCCTCGATTCGAAGATAACAACGGAAGGAACGGTCACATGACCACCAAGAACGAACTGATCGCCGCGGTGGCCGACGAGGCCAAGCTGACGAAGGCGGCTGCGGCGGCCGCGGTGGACGCGACGTTCGACATCATCGCCCAGGCCCTGCAGAAGGGTGAAGAAGTGAAGCTCATCGGCTTCGGCTCCTTCTCGGTGGTGAGCCGCGCGGCGCGCGAAGGCCGCAATCCCCGCACCGGCAAGCCGGTGAAGATCAAGGCTTCCAAGGCTCCGAAGTTCACGCCCGGCAAGGGCCTGAAGGAAGCCGTTAACGGCTGATCCTCCACCCGTGGGGGTGCTGCTTTGTCGCAAAGACCAAGAAGCGCCCCCCGGGGTCGCGGCGGCGGAACCGGGTGAAGGCGAGCGCTCTCTTCCCGCCCGCGCCCAGCGCCCGCCGCTGGAGCCCTTTGAGGCGCGCCAGAGAGGGCGGTTCGGCTTCAGGGCCCATCGCCGCCGGCACGGCCCATCGTCGATTCCAAGGGGTGTTTGACGCCTCCTGAGAGCCAAACCTATTTATCCGCGCCGGCTTGTTACTGATGCGCCGGAAGGCGCCGCAGGCCTTTGCGCGGCGAGCACCTTCGGGATGTGCGGTCGGAGGCGGGCAGGGGCCTTTTCCGGGACATGGGCATTGCTGCGCTGTCCCTCGCGCGGACGGCCCCGAACCGGCGCCCAATGGCGCTTCAAGCCCATTTCGTGGGCCTTGTTCGTGCGCGGCGTTGCTTTTGGGGATGCCGGCGCGCACGGCTTGCGCGTGGAGCGCACGACGCTTAAAGCTTTTCTCGCGCCTGGGCATCGGGCGCGCGGCCCGCATGCCGCATGGCGGGGCGGCGAACGGGACTTACCCGTCAGGCCGGGCGGTTAGCTCAGTTGGTAGAGCATCTCGTTTACACCGAGAGGGTCGGCGGTTCGAGCCCGTCACCGCCCACCATTTTTCCCCTGCGGCGACCCACCCCGGCTGTGTGGCATCGGCGCTTGGCATGCGATGCGCACCCTCAAGACCACGAACGCGCAGCGCGCCTTGCCAGATGCTGGCCGGCACCTTGCCTTAGCGGGCGGCCAGATACAGGGCCCTTAGATGCGGATGATCGTCTTCGCGCATCTGCCGGTTCGCCGTCTCAACCGCCGTCCGTTCCTCCGGCGTGAGGGCGATCGGTGGCGCGATCTCCCCCGCGCCATTCATGCTGATGTCGTGATAATGGATCAGGCAAATCGGATCCTGCGACCTGTGATGCCGGGGCGCGGGCTTTAGGTGCACGAAATAGTTCAGGTTTGAGGGAGCGGGCGAAAAAGGCACCCCGGAGACCCGGAACGCCAGCATCGCGCTCACCTGATCAACGTGGGAGGCTTTGCCGTCCCGGCGCAGCGGCGCGCTGTGATCCAGCAGCCAGAGCGCCCACCGCTTCCACTCGGTCTGAAAGCTGCGCGCCAGGCCGCTTGGAATGCCATAGAAACCGCCATTGGCGTTTCCGACCACTGTCTGGTCCCCCGTCGCGTCCGTGAGCATGAGAGGGGCGGGCGCGCCGCTGGCCGCCGCGAGGATCTCCAGCAGCGTATCGAGGCGGGGATTGGGGCCGTCGACCACCTTTGCCTGGATGGAATCGCCCTGGAGAAGGGGTCTTGGATCGCCAACCGCGATCATGTCGGTGTCGAGCAGGACGAACCGCTCGCACGCCTGATCCCAAATATTTGGCAATTGGGAGATCTTATTGCACCATTTTCCGTCGCCGAACGGTTCGAGCGGGTGCACGGCATAGCCCTGGGCGCGAAAGATCTCTCCGATTTCCGCCGACACGCGCGGGGTGATCTGAATGGTCACGTCGCTGCTGTTCGTGGCGCCGTGGCGTAAAAGAGATTTGGCAAGGTGCCACGCTTGAAAGGCGTATTTAGGATGTTCATCGACGATGAATGAATAAATGACGCGCCCGCTCATGGCATCACGTGTTTTGCCGCGCCAGATGCTTTCGTCTGATCATGGGCACGTGGCGCCGGCATCGGTCCCATTCGTTTTATCTAAAGATAATTTGTGGGCTTAATTGAACTTTTTACACGGGCATTGTCAAATTCGGCGACCCATCATGGGGTGGCGTGGCCAAGTCCAAGCTATAGATATCCCGAAAGGCGGAGACGCTCTCGGCCGCCAAGGCCTGAATGCGGGTGATCTCGCCGGGCTCGATCTGCAGGGGCCGTGCGGCGCCGTCGGCCAGCCGGTCCAGTTCCTCGACCAGCCGCACCGCGTCCTGTTTTTGTTGAACCCCGAGCGTCTCACGGTTCATCACGCGAAGCAAAGCCACGCCAAGTGAGCCGACCGTTCTATTCTCTCGGGGAGCGGCGGGGTCCAGATCCCTGATGCCGAGCGCGGCCAGGACATCGCCGACGGTATTTCCGCCATAGCGGAACGGGCGCACCGTTCCCGCTCCCAGTGCCTCCTCGACCGCACGGATATAGCCGATGTAATCGAGATGAATGGAAAACCGGGGGCGATCGAGCATTTCGCCGAGGGAGAGGTCTTCGCCATAGCAGGGCCCGCTGCCCCGTGGATTTTTCAGCATCTGAATGTAGAAGCTGCGGATAAAGGATACGGGCTCGCGAAAAAAAGCCCAGACCTCCAGCGGAAAGCGCGCGGACAATTCTTGCAGCGCGCCGCGCCCTTCCGGCGAAAAATCCCACCACCGGTGAAACAGGCCTTCGGACGACAAGATCATCGTGTGGGTATCCGGGCGGGCCTCCTCAAGCGCTGCGGCGAGCATTCCCCTAAAATCGCGCGGATCTTCCCTCATCAGGCCGCCGATCATCCATTGATGCTTCGGTTCCGGCGGCGGGGTGATGCCCGCGCTTGGATACAAGACGCCTCGGTCGCGCAGCGCATCGCGGTGCCGGTGGAGAAAGAGTTGCAGCGATGTCGTCCCGGTCTTGGGCGTGCCGGCGTGCAGGATGATTTTCAGCCGCTCCTCCTTCTTCTTACGCTGCGAACAGCGGCGGCGGGCATCCGGCTGCCGAAGCCTCATTTTGACGGCGCTTTGCCCGACGCGCATTCGTCCATATGTTTGAGCGCGTCAGGTTTGCCATTCTGGAGGCTGCATGGCCAGCTTGCCGATGTGTCGATGAAAGGACGCCAGATGGTCGCACTGGAGCAGATCACCAGCAACCGAAACGGTCATCGGGCGGTGTTCAATGGATCATGGTATCGCGGTCCTGAGACCAATTTCATCGCCTCCAAGGCAGAAATTGAGCACACGCCCGCCTGCGTCGATCGCTTGGTCATGCACGGATGGGTGCCGCAAACCAAGTTCATTACAAAGAACGTTTGTATTACAGCATTTGGAAGCTGTTTTGCTGCTTACGTGACACGGTATCTCCTGGATAAAGGCTATCATGTCAGCGGGGGAGACCTGAGTAAACAATCCCATATCGTCCGCTTTGGAGAGGGGATGGTGAACACCTTCGCCATTCTCCAGCAGCTTGAATGGGCGCTGGAAGGCAAGCAGTTTCCCGAAAATCTGTGGTTCTCGGAGGACAAGGAAATCGCGTCCCTGGATCCGGCGGTTCAGGACGCCACGCGGCGGATCATTCAAGATACGGATGTGTTTATTCTCACCCTCGGCCTCGCAGAGATCTGGATGGATAAGCGCTCTGGTGATGCCTTGTGGCGGGCGGTGCCGGCGCACCTGTTCGATGATGCGATCCATGGATTTCGCGTCTCGTCCCATCAGGAAAACCTGGACAATCTGCGCAGGATTTGTGCGATCATCCACGCCGCCAAGCCGCAGGCGAAGATCATCTTCACGGTCTCTCCCATTCCGCTGATGGCGACCTTCCGGCCGGTCTCCTGCTTCACGGCAAATTCGGTCTCTAAGAGTATCCTGCGCTCCGCGGTGGATGAACTCATCCGGGACAGCAAGGATGACCGACTGTTTTATTTCCCGTCCTATGAAATCGTGAAAGATTTCTTCAACGATGCCTTTGCGGAGGACAATCGCCATCCCCGCGATGAAGTCGCTGCATTTACGATGCAGACCTTCGAACGTCATTTTTGCGGGGACTGATCGCCCAAAGGCGGAGCATATGGGATTGGCGGGCGCCAAGCCCCGCCACAGCGTGCCGCCTGGGGGAAGGGCGAGTTTTGCACAGGCCGGCTAAAAATGCGGGCGGTTCGCTTGACTTGATCCGGGCCGCGCCTTATCACCCGCCATCTCGACGCGCCGCCACGAAGGCAGCGTCGCTCGGGGGGTGTAGCTCAGTTGGTTAGAGCGCCGGCCTGTCACGCCGGAGGTCGCGGGTTCGAGCCCCGTCACTCCCGCCATTTATTCCCCATATCATGATCCGACCTGAGCCTGGCCCCGCGCCGCGCGACTTGCGTGCGCCTGCTGAAACGCCTCAAGGGCGCGGGCCGCCTCGGTCATGCTCAAGGCGGGCTTGGCGCCAAGATCGGCGCACTCACGCCCGCCACAGCACGCCGGAATCGATCTGCGCGAGGCTGGCGCGGCCGGTGAGCGCCATGGCGACTTCCAGCTCCGCCCGCAGCAGATGGACGGCATGCGCCACCCCCGCCGCCCCGGCCACGGCAAGGGCGTGGATATGGGGCCGGCCGATCAGCACGGCACGCGCGCCGAGGGCCAGGGCCTTGAGAATATCGGTGCCGCGCCGCACGCCGCCGTCCAGCAGCAAGGGCAGGGCGCCCGCCGTCGCCTCGGCGATCCGGGGCAGGGCATCGATGGTCGCCGGAACCGTATCGAGCGCGCGGCCGCCATGGTTGGAGACAATCAGCCCGGCCGCGCCCGCCTCCACCGCCCGCCGGGCATCGGCGGGGTTGAGAATGCCCTTCAGCACGATCGGCAGATCGGTGAGGCCCGCGAGCCAATCCAGGTCGCGCCAGGTGGGCGCGCCCTCCAGGAAGCCGGAGAAGAGCGGGCTGCGCCCGATTTCGGCGGAGGCGGGCGGCCCGGCGCGCATGCCCTGCAGATTCACCGGCGCGATGCCCGGCGGCAGGCGGAAGCCGGCGCGCTGCTCGCGGTTGCGCAGACTCGCCGGCGCGTCCACCGTCACCACCAGGGCGCGATAGCCGGCCGCCTTGGCGCGCCCCACCAGATCTGCCGTGAAGCCCCGGTCGTGCTGGATATAAAGCTGGAACCACAGGGGCCCCGTGGCGGCGGCGGCGATGCGCTCCAGGCTCTCGCTGGCCTGGGTGCTGACGACCGCCAACGCCTTGGCCGCGCCCGCGCCCATCACGCTCGCGATCTCGCCTTCCGGATGTACCAGCCGGTGATAGGCTACCGGCGCCAGCAGGATCGGATGTTCCAGGTCGAGCCCCAGCAGCGAGAGGCGGGTATTGGCGCCGGATAGGTCCGCGAGCACGCTGTTCTGAAGTTTCAGGCGAGCGAAGGCGGCGCGGTTTTCCCGCAGCGAGAGTTCATCGGCCGCGCCACCGTTCACGTAGGCGCGCGCGCTCTCGCTCATGCGCTGCTCGGCGCGCGCTTCATAATCGGCGAGGGCGACGGCGGGGGCTGAGGTATCCATGCCCCGCTTCATACACCAGCCGCGTCCGCGATGCGCGGATGGCCGGGATGCGCGCGCGGGGGCAGCGCATGCGCCTTATCGCCCGCGCCGCGAGCGGCGCGTGGCATGTGGCGAAGAGAAGAGATTGGCAATGGTACAGGTGGGTGGGCTCGAACCACCGACCTCCGGTTCCACAGACCGGCGCTCTAACCAACTGAGCTACACCTGCGAAGCTCCGGCACGCGGGGGCGCCGAAGAGAGCGCGGAACCTACTCGGGACGTTTCAGCATTTCAAGGGGGGCGGCGCGGATTGTCCAATGCCGTTTTGCGCTTTCCAGCCGCGGGCAAGCGCAAGGAACCTGCAATAAGCCGCCAGAACGCCAGACCTTGGCCGCCGTCCCGGATTCGGGCCTGCCGCCTTGCCAGGTCAAGCCCGCTCCGCCTGCAATCAGGCGTCGCGGGTATCCCCCGGCAGCTTAACCTTTGCCGCCGCGATCCACGTTTTTACATACGACAAAGCGTCACCATTGACGGCGGGAAATAAGAACCTAAACAAAATCCACCCAATCGGGGCGCATTATAGGGGGAGGTAATGAAATACGTGTTTTCCAGTCTCTGGATTGCTTTGTCCTGTCTGATGATGATCGCTGCACCCGTGCATGCGGCCGGAAAGCAGGATTTCGTTCTGGTGAATAAAACCGGCTATGACATCAGCCACGTCTATGTCTCTCCCGTCAAATCTGATGACTGGGAAGAGGATGTCCTTGGAAAGGACGTTCTTGAAGACGGGGACACTTGGACGATCAAGTTTAATCGCAAGACGAGCGCCTGCAAGTGGGACTTGAAGGTCGTCTATGACGACGATGATTCGAGCGCAGTCTGGCAGAATATTGATCTCTGCAGCGTGGCGAAGATTACGATTCGCTATAATCGCAAAACGGATACCACCAGCGCGTCATTCGACTGACCCAACCATCGTTCCGGTGCCAGCCCCGCCCTGTGAAGGGCGGGGTTTTCTTTTGAGGCGCGCGGCTCAGGCGGAGGGTGGTTCGGCGACGTCAGGGGCGGGGGTGTAAATCTTGCCGCCGCCGTCGCGGAATTTCTGCGCCATTTCCGCCATGCCGGCGGCCGCCTGGTTGTCGGCTTCGGCGCGGGCAATATCGCCGGCTTCGATCTTCAGCTCCTGGGAGATTTTCATGGAGCAGAATTTCGGCCCGCACATGGAGCAGAAATGCGCCACCTTGGCGCCCTCCGCCGGCAAGGTCTCGTCGTGGAAGGATTCCGCCGTCTCCGGGTCGAGGGAGAGCGCGAACTGGTCGCGCCAGCGGAAGGAGAAGCGGGCCCGGGAAAGGGCATCGTCCCGGATGCGCGCAGCCGGATGGCCTTTCGCAAGGTCTGCCGCATGGGCGGCGATCTTGTAGGAGATGACGCCGGTCTTCACATCGTCCCGGTTGGGCAGGCCGAGATGCTCCTTGGGCGTCACGTAGCAGAGCATGGCGGTGCCGAACCAGCCGATCATGGCCGCGCCGATGGCCGAGGAGATGTGGTCGTAGCCGGGCGAGATGTCGGTAACCAACGGGCCAAGCGTATAGAACGGCGCCTCGTGGCAGACCTTCAGCTGCTTCTCCACATTCTCGCGGATGAGGTGCAGCGGCACATGGCCCGGCCCCTCGATCATCACCTGGCAATCGTGCCTCCAGGCGATCTCGGTGAGCTCGCCCAGGGTCTCCAGCTCGGCGAATTGGGCAGCGTCGTTGGCGTCCGCGATGGAGCCTGGGCGCAGGCCGTCGCCGAGCGAGAAGGCGACGTCATATTGGGCGAAGATCTCGCACAATTCCTCGAAATGCTCGTAGAGGAAGCTCTCCTTGTGGTGCGCCAGGCACCACTTGGCCATGATCGAGCCGCCGCGCGAGACGATGCCGGTGACGCGGTTGGCGGTCAGCGGCACATAGGCGAGGCGCACGCCGGCATGGACGGTCATATAGTCCACGCCCTGCTCAGCCTGCTCGATCACCGTGTCGCGGAAGATCTCCCAGGTGAGGTCCTCCGCGACCCCGTTCACCTTCTCCAGCGCCTGATAGATCGGCACCGTGCCGATGGGGACGGGTGAATTGCGGATGATCCATTCGCGGATGGTGTGGATGTTCTTGCCGGTGGACAGGTCCATGACCGTGTCGCCGCCCCAGCGGATCGCCCACACCAGCTTGTCCACCTCCTCGGCAACCCCCGAGGTGACGGCGGAATTGCCGATATTGGCGTTGATCTTCACCAGGAAGTTCCGGCCGATGGCCATCGGCTCGGTTTCGAGATGGTTGATGTTGTTGGGGATGATGGCGCGGCCGCGCGCTACTTCCTCGCGTACGAACTCGGCCGTGATATCGGTGGGAATGGCCGAGCCGAGGCCCATGGCCTTGTGGTGCGGGTGGGCGCCGCCATTGGCGCGGGCGAGATTTTCGCGCGCGGCCACATATTCCATCTCGGCGGTAATGATGCCGGCACGCGCATAGGCCATCTGGGTCGGCCGCTTGCCGGGCTTGGCCTTCAGGGGCTTGCGGCCGGTGCGGTCGAAGGCGGGCAAATGGCTGGTCTGGCCGGGTTTCAGGCCATCGTCTTCCGGCTTCTGCGCGCGCCCTTCCACTTCCTCGACATCGCCGCGCTCCAGCACCCAGCTACGGCGCAGCTCGGCAAGGCCCTTGGTCAGGTCGATCAAGGCCTCGGGGTCGGTATAGGGGCCGGAGGTGTCATAGACGCGCACCGGGCGTTCGGCGGGATCGGACAGGCTGACCTCCCGCATCGCCACCCGCACGTCGGGACGGTCGGCGGGCACGAACACTTTGCGGGACTGGAGCAGGGGGCCTGTCGTCACCTTCAGGGATGAGGTGGAGGCTTCGTCGAGCATACGGATCTCCTTCAAGCTCGCGCTTCAAATGAGATCCGGGAATTCGAGCTTAGGAGACGGGTGGCCTCTGTGGAGATTCGCGGACGAATCGCGGCGGAGGCCTATTCCGATCCCTTCGCCGGCATGACCCGGATCAGGTTCGAAGGGTCATCGCGGCGCCGGTGATCATGACGACCAATCCGGAAGGCGATCTCTCAGCCCCCTCGCGGGGCTCCCCTTGGAATGCGTCCACAGTGGGCAGCGGATTGATCCATGTCAACGCTGCGACGCAGCGAGGACGGAGTCGATAATGGTGCGTCGCAACACGAATTTGTGTGGGTCCGGAGGCGGCTTCGCGACCTGCGGCCATGACTTTTCCGGTTGGAGTGCATAAATCTCACGGAGAAGCACGGAATTGGGACGGAGAAGGGCTGAGATGCGCCAGTACCACGACCTTCTTCTGCGCATTCTGGCCGAAGGCGTCCGCAAGGAGGACCGCACCGGCACCGGCACGCTCTCCGTGTTCGGCCATCAGATGCGGTTCGACCTGGCTGAGGGCTTCCCCCTGGTCACCACCAAGAAGCTGCATCTGAAATCCATCGTCCACGAGCTGCTGTGGTTTCTGGCTGGCGACACAAACATCAGATATCTCAAGGAAAACGGCGTTTCCATCTGGGACGAGTGGGCGGATGCGAACGGCGATCTCGGCCCCGTGTACGGCCATCAGTGGCGCTCCTGGCCTACCCCGGAAGGGGGCGTGATCGACCAGATCGCCCAAGTGGTCTCCGACATTAAGCGCAATCCGGATTCTCGGCGCTTGATTGTAACCGCCTGGAATCCGACCGATGTGCCAAAGATGGCGCTGCCGCCATGCCATTGCCTGTTCCAGTTTTACGTCGCGGAGGGCAAGCTTTCCTGTCAATTGTACCAGCGTTCCGCCGATGTTTTTCTTGGCGTTCCTTTCAATATTGCATCCTACGCTCTATTGACCGCGATGGTGGCTCAGGTAGTGGGCTTAAAAGCTGGCGATTTCGTTCATACGTTCGGTGATGTTCACCTGTATTCCAACCATATGGAGCAGGCGCGGGAGCAATTGTCCCGCCCCTTGCGCCCCTTGCCGCGCCTGGTCCTGAACCCGCAGGTGCGCGACATCTTTGCATTCCGCTATGAGGACGTGGCGATTGAGGATTATAATCCCCATCCCGCCATTAAGGCGCCCGTGGCCGTATGATGTGTGGCCTCACGGCCTTGTGTCATGGCGGTCGTAACTTTGACGCGGCGCCTTGCGTATCTTGAGCGACAGCGAGAGAGCACGCATCATGGCTTTGTTTCACGAACGCAATGGCAAGTTCAGCCCGGAATTGACGCTTAGTCTTCTTGGAGGCGCTGTCCCCGTACTGTGGTTGGCGGGGTGGGCGCTGGCGGGGGATCTCGGGGGGCGGCCGGTTGCGGCGGCGATCCATTTCACCGGCCTGTGGGCGGTGCGTTTCCTCCTCCTCAGCCTCGCCGTCACCCCGGTCCGGCGCCTGTTCCATTGGCCGAAGCTGGTCCTGGCGCGCCGCAATCTCGGCCTCGCGGCCCTGTTCTATGCCGTGTTACATCTTGGATTGTTCGTTGTAGATCAGGGCTATAGTGTCACGGCGGCGGGCCGTGAGATCATCTTGCGCTTCTATCTCACCATCGGGGCGGTGGCGGTTGCGCTGCTGCTGGCGCTGGGAGGCACTTCGTTTGATCGCGTCATCCGCCGCATGGGCGCCAAGCGCTGGAATGCCCTGCACGCCAGCGTCTATGCCATTGCAATCCTTGCCATTGCCCATTTCCTGATCCAGTCGAAGCTGGATGTGACAGAAGCCGTAATGATGGGCGGCTTGCTGATCGCCCTGTTCGTCTATCGCATCGTCTTCCATTTCACGAATCGCGTCGGTCCGCTGCTATTCGCCGGGGTGACGCTTGTCAGCACCCTCCTAACAGGGCTTGGCGAAGTCGCGTGGTACGGGCTGCTGACGGGCGTTAACCCCTGGCTGGTCGCGGCTGCGAATTTCCAGCCGCAGCTTGGGGTTAGCCCTGCTGGATGTGTGCTGATCGCGGGCCTTTCGCTGGCGCTGGCGGCGGCGGTGCGGCAGGTTGTGTTCCCGCCCGCAAAGGCTGCGCGCGCCAAAAAGCCGGCGGGCCCAAAAGCGCCATCGCCCCAATCCACGCTCGCGGGATAGGCTCCACCCCGCTCCGTTTCGGCAGGCCGCCGTTTCGGCTAAGCTGTTATGGGATCGGGGGGAGTCATGGACCAGAAGATCAGGGGGTTCCTATGGTGGGCGTGCCTTGTCGCGGCACCCCTTGTTCTTGCCGGCATGGAGCTTTTCCATCCGGCCGGCTTTACCAGAAGCCCGGGCATGTACGCCTATCTGTGCACGTCCCAGCCGTTCGACCCGCGCTATTGGGCGCTCGGCTATTTCGGGCCGAACTGGTGGTTCACCATGCACATGGTCCAGCTTCCCATGCTCGGGCTGGTTTCGGTGGGCCTGTGGATGGCGGTGGCCGGCATTGAGGATGGCTTCGCGTGCCTCGTGGCCTGGGTCTCCCGGGTGGCGACCTTCATATTCCTGATCTGCTACACGGCGCTCGATTCCATCGGTGGAATCGGCCTTGGCCGCAGCATGCTGAACATCGAGGCCATGCGTTCGGCCGGAACTCTGACACCCGAGCAGGAGCAGGGGGCCATCGCGCTGCTGAATGCGGATTGGGTCGACCCGTGGGTGGGCGGCGTCGGCTCGTTCATCAGCCTCACCGGCTCCTGGATTGTCCTTGTCGCCGCCGTGTGCGTTGCTCTTGCTCTGCACCTCACGCGTCGTGCCCCCTGGCCCGCGCTGGTTTTGCTCATCGCGTTCGGTTGGGAAATCCAAACCTCCCATGCGAGCCCGCACGGGCCCATCGGCTTCCTGTTCCTGGCGGTCGCGGGCGCTTGGATCCGCCTTGGCGGCCGGCCGGCGCCTGCACGCAGCGGACTTGCAACCGCATAGCGCGCTGAGTCAGGCGGCGATCTCGGCCATCAAGCCGTCCAGGGCCGCCTGGGGCGAGGTTCGAGGCCAATCGGGCATCTGGTTGCGAAACCAGGTCTCCTGCCGCTTGGCATAGTGGCGCGTGTCGGTCTGGCCCTGAGTGATCGCGTCGGCGCGGGACAGATCGCCAGCCAGGTGACGCATCAGCGGAGGCACGCCGCAGGCCTTGAGCAACGGCCGGTCGGCGGCGAGATGGCGGGCGGCAAGCCGTTCCACCTCTTCCAGGGCGCCGCCCTCCATCATCGCCTCGAAGCGCCGGTCGATCTGGCGCCGCAGGACCTCGCGGTCGAGATGAAGCACCCGCTGCACCAGCCCTTCCGGGGCAAGGGCGGGCGGCTGCGTGCTTCGCTGCCAAGCTGCGAGCGAGCGCCCGGTCGCCTCGACAACTTCGAGCGCGCGCAAAATGCGCTGGCGATCGTTCGGCGACAGGCGGAAGGCGGTTTCCGGATCCAGGGTTGCCAGGCGGCTGTGGAGCACGGGCGCGCTCTCCCCTTCGGCCGCGGCGCGAATGGCGGTGCGCATTTGCGGCGGGATCGGCGGAATCGCGACCAGCCCCTGGGTCAGCGCGCGGAAATAGAGCCCGGTGCCGCCGATCACGATGGGAAGCTGGCCCTCCTGCCGCGCCGTGGCGATGGCCGCGATCACATCGGCAAGCCAGCGGCCGACGGAATAATCGTCGTTCGCCGCCGCATGGCCATAGAGCCGATGGGGAACCCGCGCTTCCTCCTCACGGCTGGGGCGCGCGGTCAGAACGCGCAGATCCCCATAAACCTGCATGGAATCAGCGTTGATGACGACACCGCCCATGCGCTCGGCAAGGGCCAGCGCCACCGCGGACTTGCCGCTGGCCGTTGGACCTGCGATGAGCACCGCCGACGGTTTCAAGCTTTCCTCACTGGAGAGACCATGGTGTATGTCGCGACACTTATCGCAAATCCCTCTGACGCGACCTTAACGCGCGAAATGATTCACGCCGCGCGTGCCGTGTTGCCCGGTGCGGAAGAGGAGCGCGTTCTCGCCGCCGACGTGGCGGTGGACATTCCCTTCGATCCGGAACTCGGGGCAGATACGCGCCTGCTTGCCGACAGCGTGCGGGCCGCGCTTGCCGGCGCGCCGGTGGATGTGGTGGTGCAACTGGCGGCCGCCCGGCGCAAGCGATTGTTCATCGCCGACATGGATTCCACCATGATCGGCCAGGAATGCATCGACGAGCTCGCGGATGTGATCGGCGTCAAGGCCCATGTGGCAGGGATCACCGAGCGGGCGATGCGCGGCGAGATCGCGTTTGAACCCGCGCTGCGCGAGCGCGTCGCGCTGCTGAAGGGCTTGCCGGTGCAGGTGGTGGGTGAGGTTCTGCGCAGCCGCATCTCTCTGACGCCCGGTGGCGTCGAGTTGGTCGCCACCATGAAGGCGAACGGCGCTTATACCGCGCTGGTGTCCGGGGGCTTCACCCTGTTCACGGAAGCCGTCGCGGGGCAGCTCGGCTTCGACGAGAATCGCGCCAACCGACTGCTGGTCGAGGCAGACCTGTTCGCAGGCTTGGTGGAGGAGCCGATCCTCGGTCGCGATGCCAAGACCGCATCCCTCGTCGAACTGCGGGACCGGCTGCATCTTTCCCCGTCCGAGACCCTCGCTGTTGGCGATGGCGCGAACGATCTCGGCATGCTGGGCGAAGCTGGGCTTGGCGTTGCCTTCCATGCCAAGCCGAAGGTCGCAGAGGCAGCACATGCCCGTATCGACCATGGTGATCTCACCGCGCTATTGTATCTCCAAGGCTATTCCGCCGAGGAAATCCGCCACGCCTGAAACGGTCCGCAGATGATGCGGGGGAAGAAAGGCCCGGCATGTCCGGGCCTTTTCGGTTCCTGAGGCTTCAGCTCAGTTCAGCGGGATCGCCGCGAACTGGACCTGCCCGTCCGCGTCGGAAATCAGCAGGAGGGCGGATTTCTTCCCGTCCTTCTTCAGTCCCTCGACGCGCTTCTGCACATCGTCGGGGCTGGAGACCGCTTCCTGGCCCACTTCAACCACGATCTGTCCGGGCTTGAGGCCTTTTTCGGCCGCAGGCGAGTTGCGGTCCACGTTCAGGATCACGACGCCCTTGACGGTGTCCTTGATCTTGAAGCGCTTGCGCAGTTCATCGCTCATGGGCGCAAGTTCCAAGCCGAGAGATTTCTTGGCTTCGGGCTTTGCCACATCCGTCGGCGCCTTTGCGGCGGCCGCGGCCTTCTCGTCGTCGGGCATGCGCGCGATTTTCAGGCGCAGGGTCTCTTCCTTGCCCTTACGCACGACCACCACGTCCACCTCCTTGTCCACCGCCGTGTCGGCGACCAGGCGGGGGAGGTCGCGCATTTCCTTCACGTCCTTGCCGTCGAAACGCACCACGACGTCACCGGCCTTGAGGCCGGCCTTCGCGGCGGGCCCGCCGTCGTTGACGCCGCCCACCAGCGCGCCGCGGGGCTTGCCGAGGCCGAGGCTTTCGGCGATTTCGTCGCTAACGGTCTGAATGCGCACGCCGATCCAGCCACGGCGTACTTCCTTGAACTCCTCAAGCTGGGCAATCACCGGCGTGGCCGTGGAGGCAGGAACGGCGAAGCCGATGCCGATCGATCCGCCCGAAGGAGAGATGATCGCCGTGTTGATGCCGATTACCTCGCCGTCCATGTTGAACAGCGGGCCGCCGGAATTGCCACGATTGATCGCGGCGTCGGTCTGGAGGAAATTGTCGTAGGGGCCGGCATTGATGTTCCGGTTCCGCGCGGAGACGACACCCACCGTCAGCGTGCCGCCGAGGCCGAACGGATTGCCGATGGCCATCACCCAGTCACCGACCCGCATCTTGTCGGAATCGCCGAACTTCACGAAGGTCAGCGGCTTGTCGGGCTTCACTCGCAACAGGGCGAGATCGGTCTTGGTGTCGCGCCCGACCAGCTCGGCCTTCAGCTTCGAGCCGTCGTTGAAATTGGCATAGATCTCATCGGCATCCGCGATCACGTGATTATTGGTCACGATCAGGCCCGACGGGTCGATGACGAAGCCGGAACCGAGGGAAGAGACCTTGCGGCCGCGTCCACCGTCGCGACCCTCCCCATTCTGATCACCGTCCTGCTGCTGACGGCGCTTGAAGAACTCGTCGAAGAAATCCTCGAACGGCGAGCCCGGGGGGAGTTGCGGGGCGGGCACGCTGCGCGAGGCCGCCACATTCTGCGAGGTGGAGATGTTCACCACCGCATCCATGACCTTCTCAGCCACGTCGGCCACGGTATCGGGGCCCTTGCCCGGAGCCGCGAGCGTCGGCGCCGACCAGGCGAGCGGCGCACTCAACGCCATGGCGAGCAGCGGCATCTTGAGTGCGCAGAGAAGGCGAGCGGACATGAAGCGAGCGGACATGGCCTCTCCTCAGGGGCGGGGCGGAAAAATACCCAGGCAAAGCCGCATGGAACGGCGATGACCCTAGGCCTCGCCTGCCAATGCGGCGGAAACGGGACGCGGCGTCAACTGGACCCGTTTATCCGCGGACCAGCCAAACCAGAACGACGCCCACTGCGCCGGCCACCAGCCCGGCAATGCGGACTGGGGTTTCCGGTGCTTGCAGCACCGCCTTTATGGCGCTGCGCCACGCCGCCGGGAAGGCGGCGAGGCAAAGACCCTCGATAACGAGGACCAAACCGAGGGCGGCAACCAGATCGCGCATCGACCCTCGCGCCGCGATCAGCGCGCGGGCGCGGGCAGCGCCGGCGCGGCGGAGGCGCCGGCCGCCGGTGCGGGCACCGAAGGCGTCGGGACCGGCTTTCCACCATTGCCGAACGGGTCGGCGAAATAGCGGAAGAAAGTCGAATCCGGACTGATCAGCAGACGCGTGTCGCCGGGCTTGAGGCTCGCCTCATACGCCTGCATGGAGCGATAGAAGGCGAAGAAGTCCGGATCGCGCCCGAAGGCATCGGCGAAGATGGCGTTGCGTTCCGCATCGCCCTGACCGCGCAATTGCTCGCCGCGCGAGGTGGCCTCGGCCACCACGATGGTGGCTTCCCGCTCCGCCCTTGACCGCAGGCGCTGGGCCGCTTCCGCACCCTGCGCCCGGATTTCGGCCGCCTCGCGCTGGCGTTCCGTCTGCATGCGCTGGAACACCGCCTGGCTGTTGGCCTCAGGCAGGTCGGCACGACGGATGCGCACATCCACGACCACGATGCCGAAGTTGGAGGCTTCGCGATTCACCTGTTCGGCGATCCGCCGCATCAGGCCCTCGCGCTCATCGCGCACGACGCTGGTGAAGGTGCTCTCACCCAGCACGCGACGCAGAGACGAGTTGAGCACCGTCGCGAGCCGGGAATTGGCCGCCTCGATGGTGCCCACCGCTTGGTAGAACCGCAGCGGATTCGCGATGCGGTAGCGGGCGAAGGCATCCACCACCAGACGCTTCTGGTCGGACGCGATCACTTCCTGGGAGGGGTTTTCCAGGTCGAGAATACGCTTGTCCAGATAGACCACACTGTCGATGAACGGGATCTTCCAGTGCAGGCCAGGGGTGGTGATGGGCGTAAGCGGATCGCCCAGGCGCAGCACCAAGGCCTGCTGGGTCTGGTTGACGATGAAGGCTGAGGAATAAAGGCCGATCAGGACGACCACGGCGATGACGGCAAGGATGCCGCCGAGAACGGGATTTTTCATCGGGCGGCTCCTTGGGGCTGGGTGGTGCCCTGGGGCGCCGTCGATCTGCGTCCGATGTCGCCGAGCGGTAGCACCGGCACCACGCCGCCTTCGCGGGCGGTGGAATTCTGATCCACCAGCACCTTGTCCATGCCGCCGAGCACCCGCTCCATGGTTTCGAAATACATGCGCTGGCGCGTCACGTCCTTCGCCTTCACATATTGATCATAGATACTGATGAAGCGCTCGGCCTGGCCGCGGGCTTCCACCACGGTGCGCTCGCGATAGGCTTGCGCCGCGTTGTCGATCTGCGCCGCTTGTCCGCGCGCCTCGGGGAGGACACGGTTGGCATAGGTCTGCGCTTCGTTCTGGGCGCGCTCCGCATCGGCGCGGGCGGCCTGGACGTCACGGAAGGAATCGATGACCTGGGAGGGCGGGTCCACCTTCTGCATCTGCACCTGGGTGATCTGCACCCCTGCGCCATAGCTGTCGAGGGTGCGCTGCATGAGGTCATGCACGTCCTGCTCGATGGTCTGGCGGGCGCCGGTGAGGATGGGCTGGATGTTGGTGCGGCCGATCACCTCGCGCATGGCGCTTTCCGCCACCGCCTTGATGGTGCCTTCGGGATTCTGAACGTTGAACAGGTATTTCTCGGCGCTGCTGATCACCCAGAACACGGCGAAATCCACATCGACGATATTTTCGTCGCCGGTGAGCATCAGGCTCTCTTCCGGGATGTCACGCATCACGGTGCTGCCGCGGCGCGGATCCTCGGTCAGGCGCATGCCGATGTCGAGCCGGTTCACTCGCGTCACCTTGGGCGTGATCACCGTCTCGATGGGATAGGGCAAGTGGTAGTTGAGGCCCGGCTGGGTGATCTCGACGAACCGGCCGAAGCGGAGCACCACGCCCTGCTCGTCTGGCTCGACCCGATAGAAGCCCGACAGCAGCCAACCGGCCACCACGAGCGCCACCACGAGAATTGCTCCCTTTGTGCCCATGGAGCCCGGAAGCATGCTCTTGAGCCGATCCTGACCGCGCCGGATCAGGTCCTCAATGTCCGTTGGCGTTGGTCCCGAAGAGGAAGGCCCCGTACCCCAGGGACCGCGAGGCCCGCTTCCCCATGGGCCACCGCCCTGATTCTTCCACGACATCCGCCGTCTCCCGTTGGAGCGCCACACACGGGCGGTCCACCACAATCGAAACCGCCTGCGTCCTGAAGCTCCAGCGACTCGCTCAAAAGGCGCGTTCTGGATCGACCGACTGGCAGCGGGTTATAGAAAGGCACGCGCCACGTTTCAACGCAGCGCGTGCTTCACAAGAGAGTCAGATAGGGGGCCGACCAAGCTTACGCAACGGGAGTTCCGGTCGCTCCAGTGCGGTCGGAGGTACTCGAGGCGCGACTGGGTGCCGCATGGCCGCGATAGTGGTCGAGGACGAAGAGGCGGATTGCGGAGGACAGATTGCCCTGTGTGCGCGACGAGTCGATGGTCGCGACAAGGTCAGACAACGTCAGGCGGCGACTGCTCGCGATTTCCTTCAAGGCATCCCAGAAGGCATCTTCGAGGCTCACGCTGGTCTTGTGACCGGCGATCACGATGGACCTTTTCACTACGGGGCTTTTCATGTGTTTTCCCTCTTCGTGAGCAAATGGCCTTCTAGGCGCAGGGCTTTAATCCGCTGTTCGGCGGCCTCAGCTTCCCGCTCAGCCTTGGTGCGTCCGAACCGAAGCCGGTTCTCAGCGGCCTCAGCCTGCGCCTCGCTGCGTGCGCGCTCTTTACGCACACGCCGAAGATTCACGATTTCGCTCACTTCAAGCCTCGACGAGCGGCATGGTTCCCCCCAAACCGAGCCGAGTTTCACGAGCTTCCGGCAGGAAAAGACCTTGGTCAATCTGCCCTCAGCGCGATCAGGTAACATCACGCCTGATCCACGGCGAACCTATGGCAAATCCAGTGAGAACCGCCCTCCCTGGGTACCTTTCTGTAACTATTTTACCATCGGAGCGGACTCGGCCTCGTGACAGGCTGTGCTAGAAGCCTCGTCGCTCCCAGAATTTTGGCGACAGGGGACCCTCATTATGACTGCGACCCGTACCGAGACAGACACGTTCGGCCCCATCGAGGTGCCGGCAGACCGCTATTGGGGCGCCCAGGCCCAGCGGTCGCTGGGCAACTTCAAGATCGGCTGGGAGCGTCAGCCCCTGCCCATCGTGCGGGCGCTCGGAATCGTCAAGCGCGCGGCGGCGGAAACCAACATGGGTCTGGGCCGCCTCGACCCGGCCCTCGGCGCCGCGATCGTTACCGCCGCCCAGGAAGTGATCGACGGCAAGCTCGACGATCATTTTCCGCTGGTGGTGTGGCAGACCGGGTCCGGCACCCAGTCCAACATGAATGCGAACGAGGTGATCTCGAACCGCGCGATTGAGATCCTCGGCGGCGAGCGGGGCTCCAAGAAGCCGGTTCACCCGAACGATCACGTCAACATGAGCCAGTCGTCGAACGACACCTATCCCACGGCCATGCATGTGGCCTGTGCGGAAGAGATTGTTCATCGCCTTCTGCCGGCCCTCAGCACGCTTCATGCGGCCCTGGACGCAAAGGCAAAGGAATGGTCCACGATCATCAAGATCGGCCGGACCCACACCCAGGATGCGACGCCCCTTACGCTCGGCCAGGAGTTTTCCGGCTATACGCAGCAGGTCGGCAATGCCATCGCGCGCCTCGAATCCACTTTGCCGGGCCTTATGCAGCTTGCGCAGGGCGGAACGGCGGTCGGCACCGGCCTGAATGCGCCGGTCGGCTTTGCGGAGAAGGTGGCGGAGCAGATCGCGGAGATCACCGGCCTTCCGTTCACCAGCGCGCCCAACAAGTTCGAGGCCCTGGCGGCGCACGACGCCATGGTGTTTTCGCACGGCGCGATCAATTCCGCGGCGGCTGCGCTGTTCAAGATCGCCAACGATATCCGCCTGCTGGGCTCGGGCCCGCGCTCGGGCCTTGGCGAGCTGTCGCTGCCGGAGAACGAGCCCGGCTCGTCCATCATGCCGGGCAAGGTTAACCCGACCCAGTGCGAGGCGATGACCCAGGTGTGCGTGCAGATCTTCGGCAATAATGCCGCGCTCACCTTCGCTGGCAGCCAGGGCCATTTCGAACTGAACGTCTATAACCCTGTGATGGCCTATAATTTCCTTCAGTCGGTGCGGCTGATGGCGGACGCGGCGAACAGCTTCACCGAGCATTGCGTGGTCGGCATCGTGCCACGCGAGGACAATATCAAGGCGGCGCTCGAGCGGTCCTTGATGCTGGTCACCGCGCTCGCCCCGAAGATCGGCTACGATAACGCCGCCAAGATCGCCAAGACCGCGCACAAGAACGGCACAACCCTGCGCGAAGAGGCGGTCGGCGGTGGCTATGTGACGAATGAAGAGTTCGACGCGGTGGTGCGGCCCGAGCAGATGATCTCGCCGGGCTGATCTTCGCTTAACACCTGAAGGCAAAACCGTCGGGTCGCGCAAGGCGCGGCCCGCACCTCAAAGAGGGGCGCCATGGGAAGTCGTACGATTGCGATCGACGATCTGCATCCAACCCAGCTGACCCTCGGCATGGCCGAGGTCACGCGGCGCGCAAAACGCATGGCCGGGCTCGACAAGGACGATCTCGACGAACTGGTCCGCAAGCGGCCGGTGCCCTGCGTGATCGGGCCCAAGGGCCAGCTTTATATGATCGACCATCACCATCTGTGCCGCGCGCTGCTTTTGTGCGGGCACACGACGGCGGTGCAGGATGTCGCGGCGACCCTGGACTGGTCGCACATGGATGTCGACGAATTCTGGCCCGCAATGGATCGTGCCGGCATGTGCTGGCCGATCGACGCCGACGGGAATCGGCGCCCCTATGTGCGCATCCCGAGCCATGTGCGCGAACTGACCGACAATCCCTGGCGCACCTTGGCCCGCGGCGTGCGGGGCACGGCATTCCGCGACGATGACGACACGCCCTTTAAGGAATTCATGTGGGGCGAATATTTTCGCACCTTCATGAGCAAGCGGCTGATCGAGACCAGCCTGGACCTGGCCGAGAACCTGGCGCTCAAGCTGGCGCAACTCGACGAGGCGCAGGATCTGCCAGGATACATCCCCAAGGGAAAATAGAATCGAGCGGCTTGGAACTGGCGACGCCGCACGTTCATTCATGCTCGCTATGATCGTTCGCCCAGACGTTTGCCGAGAAAGGCTTGTCATGTCCTCCATCAGCGCATTTGCCGGTCGCGTGAAAATTCCCTCCCTGATGGTGCTCGTGGCGCTGGTCCTGGCTGGGTGCGGCGTCAACGCAATCCCCACCGAGGAAGAGCGGGCGAAGGCGGCCTGGAGCGAAGTGCTTAATCAGTACCAGCGCCGCTCCGATCTCATCCCGAACCTCGTCGAGACCGTGAAGGGCTATGCCGCCCAGGAAAAGGACGTGCTGACGTCGGTGATCGAGGCGCGCGCCAAGGCAACATCCATTCGCGTGGATGCCTCCACCATCACCGATCCGGCACAATTCAAGCAATTCCAGGACGCTCAGTCGCAGCTTTCCGGAGCACTCGGCCGGCTGATCGCGGTATCGGAGGCCTATCCGGACCTGAAATCAAACCAGAACTTCCTCGCGCTCCAGTCGCAGATCGAAGGCACCGAGAATCGCATCGCGGTGGCGCGCCGCGACTACATCGAGGCTGTGCGCGTCTATAATACCGAGCTGAGAACGTTCCCGGGTTCGATCTGGGCGGCGACTCTGTATCGCGCCAACAAGCCCATGGAGACCTTCACCATCTCCGAGCAGCAGATGCAGGTGCCGAAGGTGAAGTTCAACTGATGCGCGGGAGGGGGGCCATGGGCCCGACCTATCCCCCGGAACCAGGGAGCCGGCGCATGCCGGCCCGGCGGGACTGGGCGGGCTTGCTGCTGGTTTGGGCCTTCCTCGCCTTCAGCACCGCAGCTTGGGCCGAGCTGAGCTTTCCCCCGCTTAGCGGGCGCGTGGTGGACGATGCCGGCATTCTCGATGCCGACACCGTCCGCAGCCTTGATACGCAGCTGGCGGCCCAGGAGGCCAAGGCGACAGATCAGTTCGTGATCGCGACCGTGCGCTCGCTTCAGGGAACATCCATCGAGGATTATGCGAACCGGCTGTTCCGTTTTTGGCAGCTTGGGCAGGCACGCAAGAATAACGGCGTGCTGCTGCTGGTGGCTCCGACCGAGCGCAAGGTCCGCATCGAGGTGGGCTATGGGTTGGAGGGGATCCTTACGGACGCTGTGTCCGGAACGATCATCCGGACTGCGATCCTGCCCTCCTTCAAGGCGGGAAACATGCCCGCCGGCATCGAGGCGGGCGCTGCCGCGATCCTGGAGATTCTCAATCTGGATCCGGAGGAGGCGAAGGCGCGCGCGAGCGATGCGGAGCCGCATGGCGGATTGACCGAGGACGACTGGGTACAGATCGTCGTTTTCGCAGTCATGGTGCTGCTGTTTCTCTATTTCATGTCCCGCGGCTCCGGCGGCGGACGCGGGTTTGGCGGGCGGCGACGCGGCGTGTTCGTGCCCGGCCCCATGTCCGGTGGTTGGGGCGGCGGCTGGGGCGGCGGTTCGGGAGGCGGCGGGTTTTCCGGCGGCGGTGGCTCGTCGGGCGGCGGCGGCGCCTCAGGAGGGTGGTGAGATGAGCCGCGGAACGACCGAATGCCCCTCATCGCCCACCGGGCGCCCCCTCCTGACGCCCGAGGACCTGGAGCGGATCGCCGAGGCGGTCGCGCAGGCCGAGCAGGTGACCCGTGCCGAAATCCGCGTCGCGGTCGCGTCGGGCAGAATGGTCGTGCATTCGTTTCACGGAATCATGTGGGCCGCACTTGCGGCCTTGATCGTGCCCTGGGGGATTATCGCAGTCTTGCCGATGCGTCCGGTGTCGCTCCTGGCCCTTCAGGCGGGGTGCTTCATCGTGCTTTGCGTGTTGCTTACCTGGCCGCCGGTCGCTGCCCGTCTCGTTCCGCTCGCGGCGCGGCGCCACGCGGCCCGCGCCATGGCGTTGGAAGTGTTCCGCGCCCATGGCCTGCACCAGACCGAGGCGCGCAGCGGCCTGCTGATCTTCGTCGCCCCGCAGGATCGCCTGGTCGAACTGGTTGCGGACGAAGGGGTCCAAGCGGCAATCCCACACGAAGCCTGGATAAAGCTCTGCGGCGCGGTGGTGGAGCGGGCGGGGGCGGGGGCTCTGGCCGAGGGAATCACGGCCGCCGTCGCGCAGGCGGGCACCCTGCTTGCGCCGCATCTTCCGGCGGTACCGGGAGACAGAAATGAACTCTCCGACAGGGTCGTGTTAATATAATATGACTGGGGCGGCGGGTTTGCCCCGTGAAGCGGGCCGAAACTTGCAATAAAGCTGTCACGAAGCTTGCGAGCCCTTGACGCACGGCGACTCTGCGGCTACACCACGCTCCACTTCCACGGCAGACGTTCGCGTCTGAGCGATCGGAGCAGCTTTCCCGGTATCCGGGGCGCCCTGATCAAATAGCCAAAAGCTGCCTGGAAGAGCACTGCGAGACAAGGGTGCACGATCGCGGCGCCAATCTCCGCAAGGAGATGGAGTGGCGTGATCCTCTGTCGCGAACGAAGCGGAAAGCTGTTCAGTCAGCTTTCCATGCTTGGGCGTTTGCGGTGCCGCTGAAGGGCGAAAGCCTTTCGGCGTCGAAACTGTTTTGTGGCGGCTTCGGCCGTTAAATCGTAGCGGTCCCCGAGGGGGTCGCAAAATTCATGGATGCGGTGAAAGCCGCAGGTCAGGACGAGGCGAAGGCGTACATGCCGACGATCAACCAGCTGATCCGGAAGCCGCGGGAAGCGCAGAAGGCGCGGGACAAGGCTCCTGCTCTTCAGTCGAGCCCGCAGAAGCGCGGCGTTTGCACCCGCGTTTACACCACGACCCCGAAGAAGCCGAACTCGGCGCTTCGTAAGGTTGCCAAGGTGCGGCTGACCAACAGCTACGAAGTGATCGGTTACATCCCCGGTGAGGGACATAACCTTCAGGAGCACTCGGTGGTCATGATCCGCGGCGGCCGCGTCAAGGATCTGCCCGGCGTGCGTTATCACATCCTCCGCGGCGTGCTGGATACCCAGGGCGTGAAGAACCGCAAGCAGCGCCGTTCGAAGTACGGCGCGAAGCGGCCGAAGTGATCAGGGGAGCTTGAGCTATGTCTCGTCGTCATAAAGCCGAGCGCCGCGAAGTCATTCCGGACGCCAAGTACGGCAGCCTCGTGCTCAGCCGTTTCATGAATTCCGTCATGCGTGACGGCAAGAAGTCGGTTGCGGAAACCATTGTGTACGGCGCGCTCGACGTGGTCGAGTCCAAGGCCAAGCACGATCCTGTCGAGGTGTTCGTCACCGCGCTGGAAAATGTCGCTCCGGCCGTGGAGGTTCGGTCCCGCCGCGTCGGTGGCGCTACCTATCAGGTGCCCGTCGAAGTGCGTGTCGAGCGTCGCCAGACCCTGGCGATCCGCTGGCTCATCGCCTCGGCCCGTGCCCGTAACGAGAAGACCATGGTGGAGCGTCTCTCCGCCGAGCTGCTCGATGCCGCGAACAACCGTGGCAACGCGGTGAAGAAGCGTGAAGATACGCACCGGATGGCGGAAGCCAACCGTGCCTTCTCTCATTATCGCTGGTGATCGGAGAGGACCTCAGTCATGCCGCGCATTAACGCCGTCGAGGACTACCGTAATTTCGGCATCATGGCCCACATTGATGCGGGCAAGACCACGACCACCGAGCGGATCCTCTATTACACCGGCAAGAGCCACAAGATCGGCGAAGTCCATGATGGCGCCGCCACCATGGATTGGATGACGCAGGAGCAAGAGCGTGGCATCACGATCACCTCTGCTGCGACCACTGCCTTTTGGAACGGCAAGCGTCTGAACATCATCGACACCCCCGGCCACGTGGACTTCACGATCGAAGTCGAGCGTTCGCTGCGTGTGCTCGACGGCGCTGTCTGCGTGCTCGACGGCAACCAGGGCGTTGAGCCCCAGACCGAGACCGTGTGGCGCCAGGCCGACAAGTACAACGTGCCCCGCATCGTGTTCGTCAACAAGATGGACAAGACCGGCGCTGATTTCTACCGCTGCGTCGAGATGATCATCGACCGCGTGGCCGGCAACCCCGTGTGCTGCCAGCTGCCGATCGGCTCTGAGAACAATTTCAAGGGTATCATCGACCTGGTCCGCATGAAGGCGGTCGTTTGGGAAGACGAGGCCCTCGGCGCGAAGTTCCATGACGAAGAGATCCCCGCGGATCTCGCCGACAAGGCCGCCGAATATCGCAACAAGCTGGTGGAAGCCGCCGTCGAGCTCGACGACGACGCCATGGCTGCTTACCTCGACGGCACCGAGCCGGACGAAGCGACCCTCAAGTCGCTGATCCGCAAGGCCGTCGTGACGCGTAAGTTCAACCCGGTGTTCTGCGGCTCGGCCTTCAAGAACAAGGGTGTCCAGCCCCTGCTCGACGCGGTGGTCGACTATCTGCCGAGCCCGATTGATCGTGGCGCGATCAAGGGCATCGACTTCAAGACCGAGGAAGACACCGTGCGTCTTCCGAGCGACGACGAGCCGCTGTCGGTTCTCGCGTTCAAGATCATGGACGACCCCTTCGTCGGCACCATCACCTTCTGCCGCGTCTACTCGGGCAAGCTCGAGACCGGCATGGGCCTGCTGAACTCCACCCGCGACAAGCGCGAGCGCGTCGGCCGGATGCTGTTGATGCATGCCAACAACCGTGAAGATATCAAGGAAGCCTATGCGGGCGACATCGTCGCCCTGGCGGGTCTGAAGGACGTCCGCACCGGCGATACGCTGTGCGACACCGTCAAGCCGGTCATCCTTGAGAAGATGGAATTCCCGGAGCCGGTGATCGAGATTGCCATCGAGCCCAAGTCCAAGGCGGACCAGGAAAAGCTCGGCATCGCGCTCTCCAAGCTGGCGGCGGAGGATCCGTCCTTCCGCGTGTCGACCGATTTCGAAAGCGGCCAGACCATCCTCAAGGGCATGGGCGAACTGCATCTCGACATCAAGGTCGATATCCTGCGCCGGACCTACAAGGTGGACGCCAATATCGGCGCCCCCCAGGTGGCCTATCGCGAGACCATCACGAAGAAGACCGACGTCGACTACACCCACAAGAAGCAGACCGGCGGTACCGGCCAGTTTGCCCGGGTGAAGTTCACGGTCGAGCCGAACGAAGTGGGCAAGGGCTTCAGCTTCGAGAGCGTGATCGTCGGCGGCGCGGTGCCGAAGGAATATATCCCTGGCGTCCAGAAGGGTCTCGAGAGCGTGCTCGGTGCGGGCGTGCTGGCGAACTTCCCGGTGGTGGACGTGAAGGTTCAGCTCACCGACGGCGCGTATCACGAAGTGGACTCGTCCGCTCTCGCGTTCGAAATCGCCTCCCGTGCGGCATTCCGTGAAGCCCTTCAGAAGGGCGGCTCGGTGCTGCTGGAGCCGATCATGAAGGTCGAGGTGGTGACGCCTGAAGACTATACGGGTTCGGTGATCGGCGATCTGAATTCTCGCCGTGGCCAGATCCAGGGCCAGGACATGCGCGGCAATGCGAACGTCATCAATGCGATGGTGCCGCTGGCCAACATGTTCGGCTACGTGAACACGCTGCGGTCCTTCAGCCAGGGCCGCGCCACCTTCACCATGCAGTTCGACCACTACGAACAGGTGCCGTCGAACGTCGCGCAGGAGGTTCAGGCGAAATACGCCTGAACTTCATAACCGAACCCTGACCGAGAAATCGCCAGAGAGACCCAACGGAGAGTCCCATGGCCAAAGCAAAATTTGAACGCAACAAGCCGCACTGCAACATCGGCACGATTGGTCACGTTGACCATGGCAAGACGTCGTTGACGGCTGCGATCACGAAGGTGCTTGCGGAAGCGGGCGGCGCGACGTTCACGGCGTACGACCAGATCGACAAGGCGCCTGAAGAGAAGGCGCGCGGCATCACGATTTCGACGGCGCACGTGGAATATGAGACCACGAACCGCCACTATGCCCACGTGGACTGCCCGGGCCACGCCGATTATGTGAAGAACATGATCACCGGCGCGGCGCAGATGGACGGCGCGATCCTGGTGGTTTCGGCGGCCGACGGCCCGATGCCGCAGACCCGCGAGCACATCCTTCTGGCGCGCCAGGTCGGCGTTCCCGCGCTGGTGGTTTTCCTGAACAAGTGCGACATGGTCGACGATCCCGAGCTCCTGGAGCTCGTGGAGATGGAAGTGCGCGAGCTTCTGTCGAAGTACGACTTCCCGGGCGACGACATCCCGATCATCCACGGTTCGGCGCTGATGGCGCTCGAAGGCAAGTCGCCCGAGCTCGGCCATGAAGCGGTGCTGAAGCTGATGGCGGCTGTCGACAGCTACATCCCGCAGCCGGAGCGTCCGGTTGACCTGCCGTTCCTGATGCCGATCGAAGACGTGTTCTCGATCTCGGGCCGCGGCACGGTGGTGACGGGTCGCGTGGAGCGCGGGATCATCAAGGTTGGCGAGGAAGTCGAGATCGTCGGCATCCGTCCGACCACCAAGACGACGGTGACCGGCGTTGAAATGTTCCGCAAGCTGCTGGACCAGGGGCAGGCGGGCGACAACGTGGGCATCCTGGTGCGCGGCACCAAGCGCGAGGACGTGGAGCGCGGCCAGGTCGTGTGCAAGCCGGGTTCGGTGAAGCCGCACACGAAGTTCAAGGCCGAAGCCTATATCCTGACGAAGGAAGAAGGCGGCCGTCATACGCCGTTCTTCACCAACTACCGCCCGCAGTTCTACTTCCGCACGACGGACGTGACGGGCATCTGCACGCTTCCCGAGGGCACCGAAATGGTGATGCCCGGGGACAATGTTTCGATGGACGTGGCCCTGATTGTCCCCATCGCCATGGAGGAGAAGCTGCGCTTCGCCATCCGTGAAGGTGGCCGGACCGTCGGCGCTGGCGTCGTCGCTTCCATCATCGAGTGAAATAGAAGTTTGAACGGGGGCGCGTGGTTCGCCCATGCGTCCCTCTTTCGTGGAGCCCTAGAGCCATGAACGGCCAGAACATTCGAATCCGCCTGAAGGCGTTCGATCATCGCATCCTCGATGCGTCAACACGCGAGATCGTCGCCACGGCCAAGCGCACGGGCGCGCAGGTGCGCGGCCCGATCCCGCTGCCGACGCGGATCGAGAAGTTCACCGTCAACCGGTCTCCGCACGTCGATAAGAAGTCGCGCGAGCAGTTTGAGATGCGTACTCACAAGCGGTTGCTCGATATTGTCGATCCGACGCCCCAGACGGTGGACGCGCTGATGAAGCTCGACCTCGCCGCCGGCGTTGACGTCGAAATCAAGCTCTGAAGTGAGGCGAGGAGACACGACCATGCGGTCAGGCGTCATCGCCCAGAAGGTCGGCATGACACGCATCTTTACGGATGCTGGTGAACATGTCCCGGTCACTGTGCTGAAAGTTGAGAGCTGCCAGGTGGTTGCCCACCGCACGCTCGATAGCAACGGATATGTCGCGGTTCAGCTCGGTGCTGGCCGTCGCAAGCCGAAGAACACCACCCGCGCAGAGCGGGGCCACTTTGCCGTGGCCGAGGTGGAGCCCAAGCGCAAGCTCGCGGAGTTCCGCGTGGATGCCGAAGGCCTCATCCCGGTCGGCGCCGAGATCACCGCTGACCACTTCGTCGTGGGCCAGTATGTGGATGTCACCGGCACCACCATCGGCAAGGGTTTCGCCGGCGGCATGAAGCGGCACAACTTTGGCGGTCTGCGGGCCACTCATGGTGTGTCGATTTCCCACCGCTCCATCGGTTCGACCGGTGGTCGTCAGGATCCCGGCAAGACCTTCAAGAACAAGAAGATGCCTGGGCACATGGGCGACGTCACCGTCACCACCCAGAACCTCAAGGTCGTGATGACCGACGTCGAGCGCGGTCTGATTGCGGTCGAGGGTGCGGTTCCCGGTCACGCCGGCGGCTGGATCACGGTGCGTGATGCGGTCAAGAAGCGCCTGCCCACCGAAGCCCCCAAGCCCGGCGCGTTCAAGCTGCGCGACGGCAATGGCGGCGCGGCCGAGGTGCAGGCTGAAGCGACGAACGGGGAGGGCGCGTGATGGAAATCGCCGTCAAGACGCTCGATGGTACCGACGCAGGTTCGGTGACGCTCTCGGACGAGATTTTCGGTCTCGAGCCCCGTGCGGATATCCTGCATCGGTGCGTGACCTGGCAGCTGTCGCGTCGCCAGGCCGGTACGCATCGCACCAAGGGTCGTTCGGAGATCAACCGTACGTCCAAGAAGCTCTATAAGCAGAAGGGCACGGGTAATGCCCGTCATGGTGCGGCGTCTGCGCCGCAGTTCCGTGGCGGCGGCCGCGCCTTCGGTCCGGTCGTGCGGTCCCACGCCATCGACCTGCCGAAGAAGGTGCGCGCCCTGGCACTGAAGCATGCGCTTTCGTCCAAGGCGAAGGCGGAGCAGATCGTCGTTCTCGACCACATGTCGCTGACCGACCCCAAGACCAAGGCCCTGAAGGAACAGTTCGCGAAGCTCGGTTGGGCTTCGGTGCTGATCGTGGACGGCTCCGAGGTGGAGGCCAACGTCGCCATGGCGGCGCGCAACCTCCCCTACGTGGACGTGCTGCCGATCCAGGGCATCAATGTTTACGACATCCTGCGGCGTGACACCCTGGTCCTGACCAAGGCAGCCGTGGACGCGCTGGAGGCGCGCTTCAAATGAGCCCGCAGCGGAACATCGAGCCACGTCATTACGACGTGATCCTGTCTCCCGTCATCACCGAGAAGGCGACGGCGGCGAGCGAATTCAACAAGGTCGTCTTCAAGGTCGCCCGCACCGCCACCAAGCCCCAGATCAAGGAGGCGGTGGAAAAGCTGTTCGACGTGAAGGTGAAGAGCGTCAACACTTTGGTCCGCAAGGGCAAGGTGAAGATCTTCAAAGGCCGTAAAGGTGTGCAGTCCGACGTGAAGAAGGCGGTCGTGACCCTCGAAGAGGGCCAAACCATCGACGTCACCACGGGCCTGTGAGCAGAGGGACGGGAATAAGACCATGGCGCTGAAGCATTTCAAGCCGGTCACGCCGAGCCTCCGCCAGCTCGTGATTGTGGACCGCTCCGGCCTCTACAAGGGCAAGCCGGTGAAGACGCTGACCGAGGGCAAGAGCTCCTCGGGTGGCCGCAACAATAACGGTCGCATCACGGTTCGTTTCCGTGGCGGCGGCCACAAGCAGACCTACCGCCTGGTGGACTTCAAGCGCGCCAAGCGCGATATGGCGGCCGTGGTGGAGCGGATCGAATACGATCCCAACCGTTCGGCCTTCATCGCCCTGGTCAAGTACGAAGACGGTGATCTGGCCTATATCCTGGCGCCGCAGCGCCTCGCCGTGGGCGATAGCGTGATCGCCGGCGAGCAGGTGGACGTGAAGCCGGGCAATGCCGGGCCGTTGTCGAACCTGCCGGTCGGCACGATCGTGCACAATGTCGAGCTGAAGATCGGCAAGGGCGGCCAGATGGCCCGTTCCGCCGGCGCCTATGCGCAGATCGTCGGCCGCGACCATGGGTATGTGATCGTTCGCCTGAACTCGGGCGAGCAGCGCCTGGTGCACGGCGCGTGCTACGCGACGGTGGGTGCGGTTTCGAACCCGGACCACATGAACATCTCTCTGGGCAAAGCGGGTCGTAACCGCTGGCTCGGACGCAAGCCGCACAACCGCGGCGTGACCATGAACCCGGTCGATCACCCCCACGGCGGTGGTGAAGGACGGACCTCGGGCGGCCGCCATCCGGTCACCCCGTGGGGCCTCCCGACCAAAGGCAAGAAGACCCGCAACAACAAGTCGACGGATCGGTTCATCGTGACCAGCCGTCACAAGCGGAAGAAGTGAGGGCCTGACTTATGTCAAGAGCGATTTGGAAGGGCCCGTTCGTCGACGGCTATCTGCTCAAGAAGGCAGACACCGCGCGTGCTTCGGGTCGCAATGATACGATTAAGATCTGGAGCCGTCGCTCCACGATCCTCCCCCAGTTCGTGGGCCTTACTTTCGGCGTTTATAACGGCCAGAAGCACGTCCCCGTTTATGTGTCGGAAGACATGGTCGGCCACAAGTTCGGCGAATTCTCGCCGACCCGTACCTATTACGGGCACGCGGCCGACAAGAAGTCGAAGCGGCGGTGATAGGCCATGGGTAAGCAGGCAAAGCCCCGCGCTCTCGCGGACAACGAAGCCAAGGCGGTTGCGCGCAATCTGCGTGTCTCCCCCCAGAAGCTGAACCTCGTCGCGGGTCTCATCCGCGGCAAGAAGGTGGCGACGGCGCTCGCCGATCTCGAGTTCTCTCGCAAGCGGATCGCCCGCGATGTGAAGAAGTGCCTCGAGAGCGCGATCGCCAATGCCGAGAACAACCACGAGCTGGACGTCGACGATCTGATCGTTGCCGAAGCGCATGTGGGCAAGGGCCTGGTGATGAAGCGGTTCTCGCCGCGGGCGCGCGGTCGTGCCTCGCGCATCGAGAAGCCGTTCGCTCAGATCACCATCGTGGTGCGTGAAGTTGAGGAGCGGGCCTGATGGGTCAGAAGGTCAATCCGATCGGGCTGCGGCTCGGCATCAACCGCACGTGGGACAGCCGCTGGTTCGCCAACAAGGGCGAATACGGCCAGCTGCTCCACGAGGACATCAAGATCCGCAAGATGCTGTTCAAGCTTCTGAAGCAGGCCGCGGTGTCCAAGGTTGTCATCGAGCGTCCGCACAAGAAGTGCCGCGTGACGATTCATTCCGCTCGCCCGGGCGTGGTGATCGGCAAGAAGGGCGCCGACATCGACAAGCTTCGCAAGAAGGTTGCCGACATGACCAAGTCGGAGGTCTTCATCAACATCATCGAAATCCGCAAGCCGGAAATCGATGCGCGGTTGGTGGCCGAGTCCATTGCCCAGCAGCTGGAGCGCCGCGTTGCGTTCCGTCGTGCCATGAAGCGCGCCGTTCAGTCGGCCATGCGTCTTGGCGCCGAGGGCATCCGGATCAACTGTTCCGGCCGTCTTGGCGGAGCTGAGATCGCGCGCCTGGAGTGGTATCGCGAAGGTCGTGTGCCGTTGCACACCCTGCGCGCCGATGTGGATTACGGCACCGCCACCGCCTTCACGACCTACGGGACGTGCGGCGTGAAGGTGTGGATCTTCAAGGGTGAAATCCTCGAGCACGATCCCATGGCCCAGGACAAGCGCCTGGCCGAGAGTGACGGCCCGAGCGGGCGTCCGCCCCGGCGTGAACGTGATCGCGACCATGGTCGCGACCGCGATCGCGACGCGGCCTGACGCTCGAGCAGAGAGAAAGGCGATAAGCCATGCTGCAACCCAAGCGCACGAAATTCCGCAAGCAGTTCAAGGGACGCATTCACGGCGTCGCTAAGGGCGGCACGGAACTGAATTTCGGCGAATTCGGCCTGAAGGCGCTCGAGCCCGAGCGCGTGACGGCCCGCCAGATCGAAGCCGCGCGTCGCGCGCTGACCCGTCACATGAAGCGTGCCGGTCGCGTTTGGATCCGCGTTTTCCCCGATGTGCCCGTGACCTCCAAGCCCACCGAAGTTCGTATGGGTAAGGGCAAGGGCGCTCCGGAATATTGGGCGGCCAAAATCAAGCCCGGCCGCATCATGTTCGAAATCGACGGTGTCAGCGTCGAGACGGCCCGTGAGGCTCTCACGCTCGCCGCCGCGAAACTGCCCATCAAGACGCGCTTCATTCAGCGCATCGCCGAGTGAGGAGAGGCTCATGAAAGCCGAGGACGTTCGGGCCCTCAGCCCCGATCAGCTCGCCGATGAGCTGCTGAAGCTGAAGAAGGAACAGTTCAACCTGCGCTTCCAGAAGGCGACGGGTCAGCTGGAGAACACGGCGCGGTCCAAGGAGATCCGTCGCGACATCGCGCGGGTCAAGACCGTGCAGACCACCAAGCGCGGCGCGGCCGCGTCGAAGGCGAAGTGAGGGAACGATGCCGAAGCGCGTGCTCCAAGGCGTCGTGGTAAGCGACAAGCAGGACAAGACGGTGGTGGTCCGGGTGGAGCGTCGCTTCACCCACCCGCTGCTGAAGAAGACCGTTCGTCGGTCCAAGAAGTATCACGCGCATGATGCGGAGAATTCGTATCACGTGGGCGATATCGTTTGGATCGAAGAACACCGGCCTCTGTCTAAGCTGAAGAACTGGATCGTGATCCAGGGCGAGAAGCGGGCCGAGGTCTGATAACGAAGCGCTCCGATGCTGGGTCCGTCGAGTTCGGGACGCCTGGACCGAGTGGAGACCGCATCGCAGTGAGAACCGTGTACCGATGAGCGGGCACGGTATGTGGAACGGGCAATGCCGGCTTGCCGGCGGCGCTGGATGACGAGAACAGGTGCGTCATGATCCAGATGCAGACCAATCTCGACGTGGCGGACAATTCCGGTGCGCGTCGCGTCATGTGCATCAAGGTGCTGGGCGGGTCGAAGCGGAAGTATGCTCACGTTGGCGACATCATCGTGGTGTCGGTCAAGGAAGCCATTCCGCGCGGCCGCGTGAAGAAGGGCGATGTCATGAAGGCCGTCGTGGTGCGCACGGCCAAGGACATTCGCCGCGTCGATGGTTCTGTGATCCGCTTCGACCGCAATGCGGCCGTGCTGATCAACAATCAGAAAGAGCCGGTGGGCACTCGTATCTTCGGACCGGTTCCGCGCGAACTCCGCGCCAAGAACCATATGAAGATCATCTCGCTGGCGCCGGAGGTGCTGTGATGGCGGCGAAGATCAAAAAGGGCGACAAGGTCGTCGTTCTCATCGGCCGCGACAAGGGTCGCTCCGGCGAGGTTATTCAGGTGATGCCGAAGGAGGAGCGTGCGCTCGTTCGCGGCGTCAATATCGTCAAGCGCCACCAGCGCCAGACGGCGGACAAGGAAGGCGGGATCATCTCCAAGGAGGCGCCCGTCCATCTGTCCAACCTTGCGGTCGCCGACCCCAAGGATGGCAAGCCGACCCGCGTCGGCTTCCAGGTGCTGGAAGACGGGACGAAGGTCCGCGTGGCCAAGCGTTCCGGGGAGAGGATCGATGGCTGAGGTGAGTTATACCCCCCGGCTGCGTACGCACTACGACGAAGTCGTGCGCCCGAAGCTGATCGAGCAGTTCGGCTATAAGAACCCGCTGCAGGTTCCGACGATCGAGAAGATCGTCATCAACATGGGCGTTGGCGAGGCCACTGCCGACACCAAGAAGGTGACGACCGCCGCCGCGGACCTCGCGCGTATCGCCGGCCAGAAGCCGGTCGTGACGCGGGCCCGCAAGGCGATCTCGAACTTCAAGCTGCGCGAAAACCAGCCTGTTGGCGCGAAGGTCACCCTTCGCAAGGCGCGCATGTTCGAGTTCCTGGATCGGCTCGTCACAATTGCGCTCCCGCGCGTTCGTGACTTTCGCGGTCTGAACCCCAAGAGCTTCGATGGCCGCGGCAATTATGCCATGGGCATCAAGGAACACATCGTGTTCCCCGAGATCAACTATGACCAGGTTGAGCAGATCTGGGGCATGGACATCATCGTGTGCACGACGGCAAAGACGGACGATGAGGCACGGGCTCTGCTGCGCGCTTTCGACTTCCCCTTCCGCCAGTGACGGTATAGAAGAGGCGATTCGCGCCAGGCTTGGGTTAATCCGGCCGGGCGCGGTTCCCTCTCAAATCAAGAGAAGGTTGTGATTTTCCGGCTGTGGAGGGGTTTTGGCCTCTTCAGACGCGGAGAACAGGAGCAAGACATGGCGAAGAAGAGCGCGATCGAGACAAACGAGCGTCGCCGCAAGCTCTCCAAGAGCTTGGCCGGCAAGCGCGCGGGTCTGAAGGCGATCGTGAACGACAAGACCCTGCCGATCGAGGAGCGGTTTGCCGCCACCCTCAAGCTCGCGCAGATGCCGCGGAATTCCGCGCAGATCCGCGTGCGCAATCGGTGTGAAGTCACCGGCCGCCCGCGCGCGTACTACCGCAAGCTCAAGATGAGCCGTATCGCGCTGCGCGAACTCGGGTCCCAGGGACTTGTCCCGGGCCTCGTGAAGTCGAGCTGGTGAGGAGAGGCTCATGTCCATCAACGATCCCATCAGCGATCTGATCACCCGTATCCGCAACGCCCAGATGCGGCGCAAGGAGAAGACCTCGAGCCCCGGTTCGCGCCTGCGTGCTAGCCTGCTCGATGTGCTCCGCGACGAAGGGTATATTCGCGGCTACACCTCGACCGATCACGGCAACGGCCGGACCGAGTTCGAGATCGAGCTCAAGTATTTCGACGGCCAGCCGGTGATCCGCGAGATCAAGCGCGTGTCCAAGCCGGGCCGCCGGGTCTATGCGTCGGTCAAGACCCTTCCGCGCGTTGCGAACGGTCTCGGCATCGCAGTCGTTTCCACGCCCCAGGGCGTGATGGCCGATCACGACGCCCGCGACAAGAATGTCGGCGGCGAAGTGCTCTGCACGGTGTTCTGAGCGAGCGACGGAGAGAAACATGTCGAAGATCGGCAAGCATCCCGTCGCCATTCCCGCCGGCGTCAATGTCAGCGTGGACGGTCAGACGGTTAAGGTGAAGGGCCCCAAGGGCGCCCTCGAATTGACTCTCGTGGAAGAAGTGCTGGCGGAGCTGAACGGCGCCGAATTGCAAGTCTCCATGCGCGGCGAGACGCAGCGGCATCGGGCGATGTGGGGCATGTCCCGCACGCTGGTCGCCAACCTCGTCGAAGGCGTGACGAAGGGTTTCGAGAAGAAGCTCGAAATCACAGGCGTCGGCTACAAGGCCGCGGCTGCCGGCAAGAACCTCAACCTGTCTCTCGGCTATAGCCATGACGTGATCTATGCGATCCCCGAAGGGATCCAGATCGTGACCCCGAAGCCCACGGAAGTGCTGGTTTCGGGTATGGACAAGCAGAAGGTCGGTCAGGTCGCTGCCGAGATCCGCGAGTTCCGCGGCCCCGAGCCTTACAAGGGCAAGGGCGTCAAATACGCAGGCGAATTCATCTTCCGCAAGGAAGGCAAGAAGAAGTAACGGAGGCGAACCATGGCTAAGGATTTGGAGGCGCTGGCGCGCCGCAAGGCCAAGGTGCGCCGTGCGATTCGCGTTGCGGCCAACGGGCGTCCCCGCCTGTCGGTGCACCGCACCTCGCAGCACATCTATGCGCAGATCATTGACGATGCGAAGGGCGAGACCGTAGCGGCCGCCTCGAGCCTCGAAAAGGACCTGCGCGGCACCCTGAAGACCGGCGCAGACACCGAGGCCGCCAAGGCCATCGGCAAGCTGGTTGCTGAGCGTGCGGCGGCGAAGGGCGTGACCGCGGTCGTGTTCGACCGTGGCGCATACATCTATCATGGGCGCGTCAAGGCGCTCGCTGAGGGCGCCCGCGAAGGCGGCCTTCAGTTCTGACGCGAAGGACGTAGCGAAATGGCCCGTGAACGGGAACACCGCGGAGATCGCGAGGATCGTGACAACACGTTCGTGGACAAGCTGGTCCACATCAATCGTGTTGCGAAGGTTGTGAAGGGCGGACGGCGCTTCGGTTTCGCCGCCCTGGTTATCGTCGGCGACCAGAAGGGTCGCGTCGGGTTCGGTCATGGCAAGGCGCGCGAAGTGCCTGAAGCCATCCGCAAGGCCACGGAAAGCGCCAAGCGCGCTCTCATCCGCGTGCCGCTGCGCGAAGGCCGTACCCTGCATCACGACGTGCATGGGCATCACGGTGCGGGCAAGGTCATCCTGCGTGCCGCTCCGGCCGGTACCGGCATCATCGCCGGCGGCCCGATGCGCGCCGTGTTCGAGACGCTCGGCATCCACGATGTCGTCGCCAAGTCGTTCGGGTCGTCCAACCCCTACAACATGGTGCGCGCCACGTTCGACGCCCTGGTCAATCAGGACAGCCCGCGCTCCGTCGCTTCGCGCCGGGGTATCAAGGTGTCGCAGCTCCAGTCCCGCCGCCGCGTCGAAGACGCGGAAGCGACGGACTGAGCCAGGCAGCAACCATTAGGAGCGCGCCATGGCTAAGGCGACCGAAAAGACGGCGGCTTCCACCGCCAAGACCGTAACCGTGGAGCAGATCGGTTCGCCGATCCGCCGCCCGTTCTCGCAGGAGGCGACGCTGGTCGGCCTCGGCCTGAACAAGCGGCATCGTCGCTCCACTCTCCAGGATACGCCGGCCGTGCGCGGCATGATCGCGAAGGTCGGCCATCTCGTCCGTGTGGTCGAGGGCGAGTGAGGGCCATCAAATGAAGCTCGACGAGATCAGAGACAACGTAGGCGCACGCAAGAAGCGCATGCGCGTGGGCCGGGGCATCGGTTCCGGCAAGGGCAAGACCGCGGGTCGCGGCGTCAAGGGTCAAAAGGCCCGTACCGGCGTTGCGATCAAGGGCTTCGAGGGCGGCCAGATGCCGTTGCATCGTCGCCTGCCGAAGCGTGGCTTCAACAACATCTTCGCCCTCGACTTCAATGAAGTCTCGCTGGGCCGGATGCAGACCGCCATTGACGCCGGGAAGCTCGATGCGAACGCGACCATCGACGCCGCCGCGCTCGTGGCAGCCGGTGTCATCCGCCGCGCCAAGGATGGCGTGCGGGTGTTGGGGTCGGGCGAACTGAAGGCGAAGGTGTCGCTTGAGGTGGCCTATGCGACCAAGTCGGCTGTTGAAGCGATCGAAAAGGCTGGTGGCTCGGTCACTATGTCTGCGGTAGCGGTAGAAGCTGCGTGATTTCTGACGGCGGCGGGCAGGATCTGCTTCGCCGTCGTTCTTGCTGCATTACGTAAAATGCATTTCGTTTCAAGAATTTAAGGCTCCACCGGGCATGGGGCCGAAGTTAGAGGCGGTGTTTCCGCCTCATCGCGTAGGCCCGGCGCGTCATCTCGCCAATGGTCTGCCGCGGCGAGTGCGGGTATGACCGATGGAAAGATGCGGTGCGTGCCGGCTCTCGCCCTGACGCCGCGCGCTCCCGCTTCTCATGGATAGGCCGTTCCCACGCGGATGGCCCAAGCGGAGCAAGGCATGGTCTCGGCGGCGGAACAACTCGCAGCGAACCTGAATTTCGGTGCTCTCGGCAAGGCCGAGGAACTGAAAAAGCGCATCTGGTTCACCCTCGGCGCCCTTCTGGTGTATCGCCTTGGAACCTATATCCCCTTGCCGGGGATCAATCCCGACGCGCTCTCGCAAGTCTTTCACGGCGCGCAAAACGGCATTCTCGGCCTGTTCAACATGTTCTCCGGCGGTGCCGTCGAGCGCATGGCGATCTTCGCCCTGAACATCATGCCGTATATCTCCGCCTCGATTATCATTCAGCTTCTCACCACCGTCTCGCCGACGCTGGAAGCGCTGAAGAAGGAAGGCGAGAGCGGTCGCAAGCAGATCAACCAATATACCCGCTACCTCACAGTGGTTCTGGCGCTGTTCCAGGCCTATGGCATCTCCGTGGGCCTCGAAAGCTCGGGTTCGGTGGTGCAGGATCCGGGACTGTTCTTCCGGATTTCGACTGTCATCACGCTGACCGGCGGCACCATGTTCTTGATGTGGCTCGGTGAGCAGATCACGTCGCGCGGCATCGGCAACGGCACGTCTCTGATCATCTTCGCGGGTATCGTTGCGGAGCTTCCCGGCGCTTTCGTTCGGACCTTGGAGCTCGGACGTCAGGGCGCGATTTCGACTCCCATCATCCTTCTCGTGCTGGTCATGGTGATTGGTCTGATCGCCTTCATCGTGTTCATGGAGCGGGCTCAGCGCCGGTTGCTGGTGCAATATCCCAAGCGACAGGTCGGCAATCGCCTGTATGAGGGGCAGTCCTCACATTTGCCCCTGAAGTTGAACACTTCGGGTGTGATTCCGCCGATTTTCGCCTCTTCTCTGCTGCTTATTCCCACGACGATCGCGAGCTTCATGCAGGGGTCGGGTCCGGAATGGCTTGGCGTCGTCACCACCCAGCTGGGTCACGGCCGGCCGCTGTATATGGTTCTCTATGTCGCGCTGATCGTGTTCTTCTGCTTCTTTTACACCGCGATCGTGTTCAATCCGGTGGAGACGGCGGACAATCTGAAAAAGCACGGCGGCTTCATTCCCGGCATTCGCCCTGGTGAGCGCACCGCGGAATATATCGACTATGTGCTGACCCGAATCACTGTCGTGGGTGCTGCTTACATTGCGGCAGTGTGTCTCTTCCCCGAACTGCTCATTTCCTACGCGGCCGTTCCGTTCTATTTCGGAGGGACGTCGTTGTTGATCGTGGTTAGCGTCACGATGGACACCGTATCTCAGATACAGGGACACCTCTTGGCCCACCAGTACGAAGGACTGGTCAAGAAGGCCAAGCTGCGTGGGGGGAGACGGAAATGAGATTGATTCTGCTGGGACCTCCCGGGGCGGGGAAGGGGACTCAAGCCCAGCGACTGGTGGCCCGTCACGGGATTGTCCAGCTCTCGACCGGCGACATGCTGCGGGCCGCGGTTGCGGCCCAGACGCCGGTGGGGCTGAAGGCCAAGGCGGTGATGGAAGCGGGCGGTCTGGTATCGGACGACGTCGTCATCGGCATCATAGCCGAACGACTGGAGCATGCGGACGCACAGAAGGGATTCATCCTGGACGGGTTCCCGCGCACGGTCGCCCAGGCGGAGGCGCTGGACCATATGCTTGCCGAGAAGGGCCTCAAGCTCGATGCGGTGATTGAGCTTGTGGTGGACCAGGCGCTTCTGACCGATCGAATCATGCGCCGCGCCGAAGAGACGAAGGCGCGCGGCGAGCCGGTTCGCAAGGATGATGATCCGGACGTATTCCGGCATCGGCTGGACGCCTACAACCGCGATACGGCGATCGTCGCGCCTTATTATGCGGCACGCGGCCAGTTGCAGCAGATCGACGGTATGCGCCCCATCGACGAGGTGACGAAGGCCATCTCCGAGGTGCTCGAAACGGTCTGAGGGGGATCGGTGGGGGTGCGACTTGACGTCTCCCTCATAAGCGTGTATCAGCGCTCCCTTCATCCGGCATCCGTGCTGCCCGCGCCGCTTTTGGCGACGTGGGACGTGCGGGTTTTGTTTTATCTCCGCATGGGCCGGCCTCCACCGGACGCGGAGACACCGCCCCGCTCCGTGGGCGGTCCACATGGAGAGACACGTGGCTCGTATCGCTGGCGTTAACATTCCGACCAACAAGCGCGTGATCATCGCGCTTCAGTACATTCACGGCATCGGCGCGAAGAAGGCCGAGGAGATCGTGACCAAGGTGAACATCCCGGCCGAACGCCGCGTGAACCAGCTCACCGATCAGGAAGTGCTGCAGATCCGCGAGACCATCGACCGCGATTATATCGTGGAAGGCGACCTGCGCCGCGAAGTGTCCATGAACATCAAGCGTCTGATGGACCTCGGCTGCTACCGCGGCCTGCGCCATCGTCGCGGCCTGCCGGTGCGCGGCCAGCGCACCCACACCAACGCCCGCACCCGCAAGGGTCCGGCGAAGGCGATCGCCGGCAAGAAGAAGTGATCCGCGCCTAGCGCGATCAGGGGAGGCCGGTGCGCCGGCCTTCCTTTTTGTGTTTCGCTCGACCCGCTCCCATGAGGGAGCACCCGTCCCGAGCGCCTGGTGTTACGGGCGCGCCTGAAGGATCAAAGTACAGATGGCCAAGGAAGCTACCCGCGTTAAACGTCGTGAGCGCAAGAACATCGCCTCCGGCGTCGCGCATGTGAACGCCTCGTTCAACAACACCATGATCACCATCACCGATGCGCAGGGAAACACGATTTCCTGGTCGTCCGCCGGTGCCATGGGCTTCAAGGGTTCGCGCAAGTCCACCCCGTACGCCGCCCAGGTTGCCGCTGAAGACGCGGCCCGCAAGGCTGCGGAGCACGGCATGCGCACCCTGGAAGTGGAAGTCTCCGGCCCCGGTTCGGGACGTGAGTCTGCCCTGCGCGCCCTTCAGGCCGCTGGCTTCATGGTGACCTCGATCCGGGACGTGACCCCGATCCCGCATAACGGTTGCCGTCCGCGCAAGCGCCGGCGCGTCTGAGCGTTCCATTGGCTCGCCGGCCCGGTCGGCGAGCCTTCTGCCCGGTTCCTCCCCCCGCATACGGGACGGGTCGGCGCCTCGCGGTCAGAGATCGCACCTGAGTGCAGCGGCCCGGTGAGAAGGCAAGGTGACGCAAGTGATTCAGAAGAACTGGCAAGAACTGATCAAGCCCGAGAAGTTGCAGGTCACGGCTGGCCGCGATCCCAAGCGCCTCGCCACCGTCGTGGCCGAGCCGCTGGAGCGTGGCTTCGGCATGACCCTCGGCAATTCGCTGCGGCGCATCCTGCTGTCCTCGTTGCAGGGCGCGGCGGTGACCTCGGTGCATATCGACGGCGTGCTCCACGAGTTTTCGTCGATCCCCGGCGTGCGGGAGGATGTGACCGACATCATTCTCAACATCAAGGACATCGCCATCAAGATGCAGGGCGAAGGCCCCAAGCGTCTGGTCGCGAAGAAGACCGGGCCCGGCGTGTTGACCGCCGGCGACATCCAGACCGTGGGCGACATCCAGGTGCTCAACCCGCACCTCGTCATCTGTACGCTGGATGACGGCGCCGAGCTGCGCATGGAATTCACCATCGACACCGGCAAGGGCTATGTGGCGGCCGACCGCAATCGGCCGGAAGATGCGCCCATCGGGCTCATCCCCATCGACAGCCTGTATTCGCCGGTCCGCAAGGTCTCCTACAAGGTCGAGAACACCCGTGAGGGTCAGATCCTCGACTATGACAAGCTGACCATGCAGATCGAGACCGACGGGTCCATTTCTGCGGAAGATGCGCTGGCTTATGCCGCGCGAATCCTGCAGGACCAGCTTGAGATCTTCGTGAACTTCGAAGAGCCCAAGCGTGAGAGCGAATCCACCGCCATCCAGGAGCTGCCCTTCAACCCGGCGCTTCTCAAGAAGGTGGACGAGCTGGAGCTTTCGGTGCGTTCGGCGAACTGCCTGAAGAACGACAACATCGTCTATATCGGCGACCTGATCCAGAAGAGCGAGACGGAGATGCTCCGCACGCCGAACTTCGGGCGCAAGTCGCTGAACGAGATCAAGGAAGTCCTGGCTTCCATGGGTCTGCATCTCGGCATGGAAGTGCCGGGCTGGCCGCCTGAGAACATCGAAGAGCTGGCAAAGCGCTTCGAAGATCACTACTGAGCTTTCCATACGCGGCTCGAGCCGCTCAACCATAAGCCGGCTCGAAACGCCGTCGGATTTTAGGAGTTCGCCGTCATGCGTCACGGCAAGGTACATCGCAAGTTCAACCGCACCTGGGAACATCGCAAGGCGATGTTCATGAATCTCAGCGCGGCGCTCATCACCCATGAGCAGATCGTCACCACCCTGCCCAAGGCGAAGGATCTTCGCCCGGTGGTGGAAAAGCTCGTCACGCTCGCCCGCCGCGGCGATCTGCATGCGCGCCGCCAGGCCATCGCCGAGCTGCGCGACGTTGCGGTGGTGAAGAAGCTGTTCGACGTGATCGCGCCCCGTTATCAGGCGCGTCCGGGTGGCTACACCCGCATCGTCAAGGCCGGCTTCCGCTATGGCGACTCGACTCCCGTTGCGGTGATCGAGTTCGTCGATCGCGACGTGGATGCCAAGGGTGCCGCCGATCATGCGCGCACGGCCGCCGAGGCTGCCGCCGCCTGAGGCTGAATTTCATTCCGCTTCCGAACCTTTTGGAAGGGCGGCCGCAAGGTCGCCCTTCTTTCGTTTCAGGCAGGCTCTATATGTGGCATGCGGTGCCGCTTGGCGCCGGTGCGGACCTAAGGTGGCTCATGGCTTCTGGCATCTCCCACTTTTTTCAGCTGAAATCCTTCGTCCAGGCCCTGGCGTCCCGGCCGGCGCGGGTGCCGGCCTTGCTCGCGTGCGCGGGCATGCTTGGGCTCCTGGCGCTCGGCGCGACGGGAGAGGCGCGTGCCCAGGCCGCGCCGGCCCCAAGCCAGACCCAGGGTGCGCAGGTGCCGGCCTCCCGCAGCGAAATCACCCTCAGCTTCGCGCCGGTTGTGGCACGCACCGCGCCGGCGGTGGTGAACGTCTATGCGCTGAAGAGCGCGCCGCGTACCAATCCGTTCTTTGACGACCCATTCTTCCGGCGCTTTTTCGGTGGCGGGCAGGGCGGCGATGCCCCTGGCCTCGGCGGACCCGAGCGGATGCAGCGCTCGCTAGGCTCGGGCGTTATCGTGGATCCAAGCGGCCTCGTGGTCACCAATCATCATGTGATCCAGGGCGCGGACCAGATCCGCATCGCGCTCAACGACAAGCGCGAGTTCGATGCCGAGCTGTTGCTCAGCGATCCGCGCACGGACCTAGCGGTGCTGCGGATCAAGGGTGACCAGAAGACCTATGCGAGCCTCGAACTCGGCAATTCGGACGATCTTGCCGTGGGCGATCTGGTGCTGGCGATCGGCGATCCGTTCGGCGTCGGCCAGACCGTCACTCAAGGCATCGTTTCGGCGCTTGCCCGCACGCAGGTGGGCGTGTCGGACTATCAGTTCTTCATCCAGACCGACGCGGCGATCAATCCGGGCAATTCCGGCGGCGCATTGGTGGACATGGCGGGGCGGCTGATCGGGATCAACACCGCGATCTATTCGCGCTCGGGTGGGTCGCACGGCATCGGCTTTGCCATTCCGACGAATATGGTCCGCGTGGTGCTGGAATCGGCGAAGGCCGGGTCCGCAACCGTGCGCCGCCCCTGGCTCGGCGCCAAGTTGCAGCGCGTGACGCCGGAAATCGCCGAGGGGCTTGGCATCGCCCGGCCAACCGGCGTCCTGGTGCAAAGCGTACTGGCCGCGAGCCCTGCCGCCAAAGCGGGAATCAAGACCGGCGACCTGATCGTCGCGGTGGAAGGGCAGGGGGTCGATGATCCGGAATCCCTTGGCTATCGCTTCGCCACCCGCCCCATAGGTGGAACGGTCACTTTCACCATCAACCGGCAAGGCCGCGAGACTCAGGTGAGGGTCGCGCTGGAGCCGGCGCCTGAAAGCGTGCCGCGACAGGAGATCGTCTTGCGCGGCCGGTCGCCCTTCGCCGGCGCGCGGGTGGTGAATGTATCTCCCGCAGTTGCCGAGGAGATGCGGGTGGACGTTGATGACACCGGCGTCGTGGTGGCCGATGTGGCGGAGAATTCCCCCGCCGCCGCGGCCGGTTTTCGCCCGGGTGACGTCATCCTGGCGGTCAATGGAGCCAAGATCGCGCGCACGGCGGATCTGGAGCAGGCGACGCGCGCGCCCATGCGAGCGTGGCAGGTGAGCGTGGCGCGCCGCGGGCGCGTCATCAATGCGGTGATCGGCGGCTGAGCGCGGAAGGGTTCGGCGGTTCATGGTGAGCTTGTTTGAAGCGGCCGGACTGGAACAGGGGGCGCCGCGCCCCCTGGCGGATCGCCTGCGCCCGGAGAAGATCGCGGATGTCGTGGGGCAAGACCATCTGGTCGGGCCCGATGGCGTGCTCACGCGCATGCTGGAGGGCCGTTCGCTCGGCTCGCTCATCCTGTGGGGGCCGCCCGGCACCGGCAAGACCACGGTGGCGCGCCTGCTGGCCCATGCCACCGACCTGCATTTCGAACAGATCTCCGCCATTTTCTCGGGCGTTGCCGATCTGAAGAAGGTATTCGAGCAGGCCCGCCATCGCCGCGCAACAGGGCGGGGCACGCTGCTGTTCGTGGATGAGATCCACCGCTTCAACCGCGCCCAGCAGGACAGTTTCCTCCCCGTGATGGAGGACGGCACGGTGACGCTGGTGGGCGCCACCACGGAAAATCCGTCTTTCGAGCTCAACGCGGCCTTGCTCTCTCGCGCGCGCGTGCTGGTGTTCCGCGCGCTGGATGAAGAGGCTATTTCCCGCCTGCTGGCGCGTGCCGAGGAGGTCGAGGCTCGGCCGCTGCCGCTGGATGCCGACGCCCGCGCCGCGCTCGCACGCATGGCGGACGGCGACGGACGCGCCGCGCTGACCCTGGCCGAGGAGGTCTGGCGCGCCGCACGCCCCGACGAGGTGTTCGACACGGCCGGTTTGCAGGACGTCGTGCAGCGCCGCGCGCCGATCTACGACAAGAGCGAGGACGGGCACTACAACCTCATCTCAGCCCTGCACAAATCTGTGCGCGGGTCGGACCCGGACGCGACACTTTATTATCTCGCCCGCATGCTGGATGCCGGGGAAAGCCCTTTGTTCCTGGCGCGCCGGCTGGTGCGCATGGCGGTGGAGGATATCGGGCTCGCGGATCCGCAGGCCCTCGTGGTCGCGAATGCGGCGAAGGACGCCTACGACTTCCTCGGCTCCCCGGAAGGCGAACTGGCGCTGGCCGAGGCCGCCGTCTATCTGGCCACGGCGCCGAAATCCAATTCGGTCTACAAGGCGTGGTCGGCGGCCATGCGCACTGCCAAGGCCGGGGGCTCCCTAGTGCCGCCGAAGCATATCCTCAACGCGCCCACCAAGCTCATGAAGGGCGAGGGCTACGGCAAGGGCTATCGCTACGACCATGACGAGCCCGATGCCTTCTCGGGCCAGAATTATTTCCCCGAGCAGCTCGGGCGGCAGAGCTTCTTCCATCCGGTGGAGCGCGGCTTCGAGCGCGAAATCAAGAAGCGCATGGACTATTGGGCCAGATTGCGGGCGGAGCGCGGGGAGCCGTAATGCCGGGATGCGTGCTGCGATGCAAAAATCCCCCAGCGCGCCCTTGATGCCGGGCTCCCCGGAAAGCTAAGACGAAGCGGGTCCTTCATTCGTGCAGGTGCAGCCATGATTCCCGCGCTTCTGGTCTTCGTCGGAGCGGGCCTGGGCGGCCTGATGCGCCACCTTTTCAATCTGGCAGGGATGCGCCTGCTCGGAATGGTGGAATTTCCCTATGTCACGATGTTCATCAACGTGCTGGGATGTTTCATCATGGGGCTGGCGACCATATGGTTCGCCATGAGGTCCGGGGTGAGCTGGTCCCAGCCCACGCGGCTGTTCCTGACCACAGGGATGCTGGGCGGGTTTACCACTTTCTCCACGTTTTCCCTGGAATTCGCCCTGCTGATGGAGCGCGGCGTCTGGGGGCACGCGGCGCTCTATGCCATCGGCTCGCTGGTGCTGTGCATCCTCGCCGTGACGGCCGGCATGGCACTCATGCGCGCCCTTACGTGACAGACGGGCGCGGGACGCGTAAATCTGCGCGCAAGTTCCGACCGTTGCGAGGATGTGACCCATGGCGGTCGAGTTAAAGCAGGTGAGTGCGGATGAGGCCGGGATGCGCCTCGACCGCTGGTTCAAGGCCCATTTCCCGGACCTGTCGTTCGGCCATCTCCAAAAGCTGGTGCGAACCGGACAAGTGCGCGTCGATGGCGGGCGCGTGAAGACGTCCTCGCGCCTCGATCCAGGCCAGAGCGTGCGCATTCCGCCGCTCGGCGTCGATGCTGCGGGGATTGAGCCGGTGGATGCGGCCGATGAGGCAGCGCGGGCCGCCGCACCGGGTGGCGAGGCGGGTGAACGCCCGGCCGCGCCGCGCGGCGTGATTGCTGCCGCAGCGCGCCGCGAGAATGAAGACCTGACCGCGCTGAAAGCCATGATCCTCTATGAGGACAAGGATGTGATGGTGCTGAACAAGCCCATGGGCCTCGCGGTCCAGGGCGGTTCCGGCACCTATCGGCACGTGGACGGCATGCTCGATTCCATGCGGGATCGCGACGGGCAGAAGCCGCGCCTCGTCCACCGCATCGACAAGGACACCGCCGGCTGCCTGCTGATCGCCAAGACCCGCCTCGCCGCGTCGATCCTTACCAAGAGCTTCCGCTCGCGCGAGGCGCGTAAGATCTATTGGGCTCTGGTGCCGGGCGTGCCGAAGCCACGGCAGGGGCGCATCTCCACCTATCTCGCCCGCGAGGAGAGCGAAGAGCGCATGCGTGTCGCCAAGCACGGCGACGACGAGGCGAGCCACGCGCTCACCTATTATGCGGTGGTGGACCAGGCGGCGCAGAAGATGTCCTGGCTCTCGCTCAAGCCGGTCACCGGCCGCACCCATCAGCTGCGCGCCCATATGGCCCACATCGGCCATCCGATCGTCGGCGATCCGAAATATTTCAACATCGAGAATTGGGAGTTTCCCGGCGGCATGCAGAACAAGCTGCATCTGCTGGCGCGCCGGATCGTGATTCCCCATCCGCGCGGGACCGGCGTGATCGACGTTTCCGCGCCGCTGCCGCCCCACATGGCCCAGTCCTGGGCGGTTCTGGGGCTCGACGCCACGCAATACGATCCCATCCTAGAAGCGCCCGAATCCTGATCCGGGCGCGGGGTACTGCGCCCGCCTTGCCCAGCTCAGCTGCGACCGCGCAGGTTTCCCCTGGGGACAAACCGCGCTACATGGGTGCCGGGGGCGCGCCATCCAATCAAGTCAGGAGATGATGCATGAGCCGACAGCCAGACTTGTGTCCCGGCTGCGGAGCACCGACGCATCCCCACGCACATGAATGCGCCGAATGCGGTGCCGTCCTGCCGCCGCGCCGTTCGATGCTTCCCCTTATTGTCGGCGCCACGGGCGTCCTGGTCGCGCTGTTGGCCGGCGCCGGCGTGTGGATCATGTTGAGCCCGCCGCCAGCCGGTACGCAGCAGGAGGCGAGCGCGCCGACAGCCGCGCCACCCGCAGCCGCGCCGCCGGCGCCGGCCCAGCCCGCGCCCGCCGCATCTGCCCCAGCCGCGCCGGCCCCCGCGCAGACAGGCCCCGCAGCGTCCGACTCCCAGCTCGTCGCCCCGCAACTCGTCGCGCCCCAGCTCGTGCCCTCGGCGTCTGTGCTGACCGACACTCCGCAAGCGGAGAGCGGCTTACCGGCCGCTCGCCCGGGCGTACCGCAGCTGTCCGCGGACGAACCGACCCGGCGCGCGTTCGCGAAGACCACTCAGGATAATTTCGTCCAGAACGGGCTCGATCTCCAGGTGACCACCAGCGGACCCGAAGCGACCACCATCGCCATCAAGTTCAACTTCCCGGCCAAGACAGCGGTGGAACTGATCGCCTCGGGCCCGTTTCCGCGCCAGTGCAAGCAGCGTGGCTTCAAGACCATTCAATTCCTTGATCCCAACGCCATATCCTGGACGTACGACCTCGCCACCGACAAGCTGACCCAGAAATGACCTCCGAAGACCGGCTTCCCGCTCTCATCCTGTTCGATTGCGACGGCACGCTAGTGGATAGCCAGCATGCCATCGTCGAGGCCATGAGCGCGGCTTTCGTTTCGTGCGGTGTGGCTCCGCCCACGCGGGAGGAGATTCTCTCCGTGGTCGGCCTGTCGCTGCCCGAGACATTTCAGGTTTTGTCCCGCGGGGCCGTGGATTTCCCCGCGAGCGCCCTGGAGGAGGCGTATCGCTCCACCTACCGCACGCAGCGCGAATCCGCCCCCACCGAGCCGCTCTATCCCGGCGCGCGCGAAACGCTGGAACTGCTGCGCACCCGTGCCGATCTGAGCTTGGGCATGGTCACCGGCAAAGCGCGGCGCGGAGTACGGCGCGTTTTGACCGGCCATGCGATGGAGGGCTGGTTCGCCACAATCCAGACGGCCGACGATGCCCCGTCCAAGCCCCATCCCGGCATGGTGCTCCAGGCGATGGCCGAGATGGGGGCGCAGCCCGCCTTTACCGTTGTGGTGGGCGATACCACCTACGACATGGAAATGGCCAAGGCGGCCGGTGCCTTCGCCATCGCGGTCGGCTGGGGCTATCATCAGCCCGCCGCTTTGCTGGCAGCCGGCGCGGACTTGATGGTGGAGCGCTTCGCGGATCTGCCGGTGGCCATAGAAACCTTGTTCGCGCGCATCCCCGCATAAGCCGCGCCAGGAGAAGACACGAGACCCGACATGCGCGATCTTCTGGAAGGCATTGAGACAACCGGCATTGATCCGGCGGAATCCGTGCGCGCCGCCCAGCGGGTGACGCTGCCGAAGCGTTTCTACACGGCGGCCGGTGTCGGCACCGACGGGGAGGGGTTCACCATTCTCCTGGACGGGCGGCCGGTGCGGACCCCGGCGCGCGATATCCTGCGCCTGCCCACGCGTGCCCTGGCCGAGGCGGTGGCGGCCGAATGGGAGGCCCAGATCAGCGTGATCAATCCGCACGCCATGCCGCTGACGCGCCTCGTCAATGTGGTGCTGGACGGGGTGATGCGCGATCCTGCCGCCTCCGCCGCCGAGGTGGTCAGCTATGCCGGCACCGATCTGCTCTGCTATCGCGCCGATGGGCCGGAGCGGCTGGAGGCGCAGCAGGCGCAGGCGTGGGACCCGGTGCTGGACTGGTTTCGCGACCAGCACGGCGCGCGCTTTTTCCTCAGCACCGGCGTGCGCCATGTGAAGCAGCCGGACGAGACCTTGGCGCGCATCGCCGAACTGGTGCCGCGCGAGCCGTTCCGCCTCGCGGCCGTCACCTCCATGACCGCACTCACGGGGTCGGCCCTGCTGGCGCTGGCGGTGGCCCATGGTGCTATCGACGCTGAAACCGCATGGACCGCCGCCCATGTGGACGAGGCATGGAATCGCGCCCAATGGGGGGAGGATGAGCTTGCGGCCGCCCGCCACGCCGCCCGCAAGGTGGAGATGGACGCCGCCGCGCGCCTGCTTTCGCTGATGGACTGAAGCCGGCAGCGCCTCAGGCGGCGGGCGCGGCCATGCGCCGCTTCACGTCTTCTGCCATGCGCGCGAACACGGTGCTCCAATCGCCCGGCATATCCTGGCGGAACAGGCGAACGCTCGGATACCAGGGGGTATCCTCCCGCACCGCCAGCCAGCGCCAATCGCACCCGGCGATCAGCGCCAGCAGGGCTGGGCGACCGAGCGCGCCGGCCAGATGGATCATGGCGGTATCGCAAGAGATCACCAGATCGCACGCGGCAAGGATCGCCGCGCTGTCGAGGAAGGTCTCGCCCGGCGGATCCATGGCTGCCAGGGTCTCGACCGCGAACGGCAGGCCGGCGGCTTCCGCCTGCTCCTCGCCCGGCCCCTTCTGAAGTGAGAGAATCCGCACGCCGTCCAGCGCCGCGACGGGCGCCAGGGCGGCGAGGGGAAAGGCGCGGCTCATGCCGGCTTCACCCTTGGGATTTCCCGCCCAGGCGACAGCGATCTTGAACCCGCCGTCGCCCAGCCTCTGCCGCCACGCCTCGGTGCGGGTGGGCTGCGCCTTCAGATAAGGCGCGAAGGGCGGCAGCGTCTGCGGCGTGAGATGGAGCAGATGCGGCACGCTCATCAGCGGTGCCCACCTGGCCGGCTCACGCAGCGCCATGGCCTGCTCGATGCTCATGACGCCAGCGATGCCTTCGATCCCCGAGAGGAGGGGCAGCATTTCGGGCGTTGCCGCCAAAGCCACCTTGTGGCCGAGGCGGCCGAGCAGCGGCGCGAAGCGGGCAAACTGGATGATATCGCCGCGTCCTTGCTCCCCCTGGAGCACGAGAAGGCTCTTCTGGTCCGGCTTGTCGCCGGTCCAGCGTGGGTAGGGAAATTCGGCATAGCCCTTCTGGCGCAACTCGTTGCGGCGCTCAAACAGGGGCAGGCCGCGCATCCAGTCGCCGCTGCGCAGCCGTGCGGTGGCCAGCAGGAAGGCGACCTCCGGATGGGGCGGCGCCGCCTGGTGCAGGGTCTCAAGATCTTGCTTACCCGTGTCGAGCCGGCCAAGATCCATCTGGAGCTGGGCCCGCAGAATGCGGGCGCGGATGAAGGTGGGATCGCGCGCGAGCGCGCTGTCGAGATCGGCGATCGCTTCCCCATGCCGCCCGACGGTCGAGAGCAGCAAGGCGCGAGGATAAAGAATCGCAGGCCGGTCGGGCGCCAGTTCCACGGCGCGCGAGGCGCTTTCCACGCCTTCGGAAAAGCGCCGCAGGTCCAGCAGCACGCTGGCGCGGTTGGCGTGCGCCTGCGCGGCGCGGGGATCGAGCGCCAGCGCGCGGTCCAGCAACTCCAGCGCCTCCTGCGGACGGTCCAGATTGCGCAGGGCGAGCGCCGTATTGGACAGCGCGTCCACATTGTCCGGTTCCGCCGCCAGCACGGTCTCGAACGCCGCGAGGGCGGGGGCGTAGCGCATGAGGGCGCTCAGCGAGACGCCCCGGTTGAGATGGGCGGGGCCCATGTCCGGGGCCATGGACAGCGCGGTGTCGAAGGATTTGATGGCGTCCTCGTGCCGCTCCATCTCCTGCAACAGTGCACCACGATTGAGCCAGCCTTCCGGGCGGCGCGGCGCGAGGCGCAGGGATTCATCATAAGCGCGCAGCGCCTCGGTGCGGCGGCCGAGGGCGCCGAGCAGGCCGGCGCGGCTGTCCCAGGCATCGGGATTTTCCGGTGCGAGCGCGATCGCCCGATCATAGGCCGCGAGTGCTTCCGTCAGGCGGCCGAGCCGCTCCAGGGCCAGACCAAGCAGATCGAACGCCCGCGCATCCTGTGGTGCCGCCTGTGTCGCCTGGGTGAGCAGGCGTGCACCTTCTTCCAATTGCCCCGCCTGGCACCGCAGCCGGCCGAGCCGGAACAGGGCTTCGCCCTCTTGCGGCGTCGTGCGCAGAATCTCCCCATAGAGCCCCGCCGCTTCGTCCAATTGGCCGGAATCGTGAAGGGCAATGGCACGGTCGAGCAGGGAGGAGGATTCGGGCATGGTCCGACGCTACTGATAAGGGAGCGGCACCATATTCATTCGCGCGGCGCGCCGGAACCCCGCATGCGCAATGCCGAACTTATTGCGTCGTCGCGCGTTTGCCCCTTCAATCCCTTCAGAACAGCAGCGAGGCCTTGGCGATGGATATTGATACCGAACACCTGGGCGATGTGGCAGTGCTCTACGGGCTCAACATATTCTACGCGCTGGTTATTCTGGCGGTTGGATGGTGGATTGCGAAGACCGTCGAGGGGCTGCTGATGCGCGGCCTGAGTGCGACCGGGCGGATCGACGTGACTGTGGCGAGTTTCCTCGCGAGCCTCGCAAAATACGCCGTGCTGGTGTTCGTGCTGGTGGCCGTGCTCCAGCGCTTCGGCATCCAGACCACCAGCATCATCGCGGTGTTGGGCGCCGCCTCCCTGGCGGTCGGCCTGGCCTTGCAGGGCACCTTGTCCAACATGGCGGCCGGGGTCATGCTGTTGATCTTCCGCCCGTTCCGGGTCGGCGACGCTGTCGAGGTCGCCGGAAAGGCCGGCACGGTGAAGGCGCTGACGCTCTTCACCACCGAACTCGCGGGCGCCTCCAATGTGCAGATCCTGATTCCCAACGGTCAGGTGTGGGGCACTGCGATCCTCAACAAATCCGCTTATCCGGCCGGCGATTCGACGGTGTCGGTGGCCTTGGAGGTGGCGACCAGCGTGGATGTGGACGCGCTTCGGGCGAAGGCGCTGGCGTTCCTCCAACAGGATGCCCGCGTACTGGCGACGCCCGCGCCGAGCGTCGTTTTGGGCAAGCTTGGCTATGATCGCATCGAACTGACCATCGCGGCGACGACAAAGCCCGCCGATGCGGCAGGCGTGAAAGAAGCGCTGCTGGAGCTGCTGCGCCCTCTGCTCTATGTGCCGCCTGCGGAAAAGCCGGCCCTGGTCTCACCCTAGATTCCTCCTCGCCCTCGGACATGCCGTGACCGCAGATGATATCCGCGAATTGTTCGCATCCTTCGGTCCGGTGGAGGTGCGCCGCATGTTCGGCGGGGCGGGTGTCTATGCGGACGGCACCATGTTCGCGCTGGAGGCGGGTGGCGAACTCTATCTGAAGGTGGACGATGGCTTCGCCCTGGACCTTGCGGGGCGTGGCTCGGTGCCCTTCACCTATGAAGCCAAGGGGCGGCGCACCATCATGTCCTACTGGAAGATGCCCGAAGCGGCGCTGGACGACGGCGAGGATCTGGCGGCGCTCGCCCGCCGCGCCCTGGAGATCGCGAGAGCAGCGCGCCGCGCGAAAACCGCCTCCACGGGACGCCGCAAAACCTCCGCCGTCAGCAAAACCCCCTCAAAGCGAGGGAGGCCGCCGCGCGGCGGCACCGCCAGCGGGGAGTGAAGGCGGGGAGTGAAGGCGAAAAAAAGTCCGCCAAAGGGCGGACGAAAAAACTCATTCCCACAAACTCATTCCCGCGCAGACGAGGTGGGGCGGGACCGCATCGGCCCACGCCCCAAAAGGTCAGCTCGTGGCCTTCACGCGCACGGGGCGCAGGAGGAAGGCGGGGAGGTGGGACATGTCCGCCGGCTCGTTGACCGGGGGACGCTCGCGACGCGGCGGACGGCTGGATTCGCGGGGCGCACTCTCGCGCGCCGACACGTCACGCACTGGAGCCTCGCGTGGTTCCCGTGGCGGGCGCGGCGGACGTGCCTCGCGCACCGGGGCGGCTGCGATTTCGGCAGGCGCCGCTTCCTCGCGGGACGCGCCATCGCGCGGTTTGCGATTGCGGGTGTTCTGCCGCTCGGTCCGGGGCACATCGCCATCTTCCGGCCGGGCGGCGCGGCCCTTGTCGCGACCACGGCCACTTTCGCGACCCTTTTCGCGGCCGCGCTTGTCGCCGGCGCCGGTGCGGCGCTCGCGCGGCGGGGCTTCGCCGAGCGGCTCGCCCTGCCAGGGGATGGGATTTCCGATCAGCTTCTCGATGGCGGCCAGCGATTTCAGATCGTCGTGGGTCATCAAGGCGATGGCCATGCCGCTGCGTCCCGCGCGGCCGGTGCGGCCGATGCGGTGGACATAATCCTCCGCATGGTGGGGCACGTCATAATTGAAGACATGGCTGACGGCGGGAATATCAAGGCCGCGCGCCGCGACGTCGGACGCCACGAGCAAGGTAGCCTCGCCGGAGCGGAACTGGTCCAGCGCCGTGGTGCGCGAGCGCTGGTCCATGTCGCCGTGCAGGCACACCACGTTAAAGCCGTGCTTCTGGAGCGAGCGGTGGACCACCGATACCTCGCTCTTGCGGTTGCAGAAGATGATGCCGTTCTGCAGGCCGTCGGCGCCGCGGATCAATTCCCGCAGCATTTCGCGCTTCTCGTAATCCTCGCGTCCGGTGGCGACCAGGACCTGGGTCACGGTCGTCGCGGTGGACGCGGGCTTGGAAACTTCCACCCGCACCGGATTGGACAGGAATTGCGACACGAGCCGCTGAATTTCCGGCGGCATGGTGGCCGAGAAGAACAGCGTCTGCCGAGTAAAGGGGACCAGCTTGCAGATGCGCTCGATGTCCGGAATGAAGCCCATGTCCAGCATGCGGTCGGCTTCGTCGATGACAAGCACCTCGATGCCGGAGAGCAGCAACTGGCCGCGCTCCACATGGTCGAGCAGGCGGCCTGGGGTGGCGATGAGCACATCGACGCCACGCACCAGCTTGGTGTTCTGGTCGCCGAACGACACGCCGCCGATCAGCAGCGCGACATTGAGCTTATGGTTCTTGCCGTAGCGGGCGAAGCTGTCCTCGACCTGGGCTGCGAGTTCGCGCGTCGGTTCGAGGATGAGGGTGCGCGGCATGCGCGCCCGTGCCCGGCCCTGCTCCAGCAGGGTCAACATGGGAAGGGTGAAGGCGGCGGTCTTGCCGGTGCCCGTCTGCGCCAAGCCCAGCACGTCGCGCCGGGCGAGAACGTGCGGAATGGCTTGCGCCTGGATGGGCGTGGGCGTGGTGTAACCGGACGCCGTGACGGCCGAGAGGACTTTTTCGCTCAGGCCGAGTTCGGAAAATGACATATCGTCGCTTAATGCGGCAGCGCTCCGCTTATCGCAGGCCCCGTGCCGTACGGGGCTGGGCGAGCGGTCGTCGCTCGGCGCGCTTGGATTCGAAATAATCGGACGACACGTTGTAAAGTAAGGATTTTGTGCGCTGTGTCAATGCTTCTCATTGAAGCTGCCATGCGCGGGGCGAATTGCAGCCTGCAATGCCATGCGATAGCGCCCTTGACCCCTTGCGGAATGACAGCCAAGGAAGCCGCCCGCGCCCGCCTGTTTTCGGTCGGCGTCCCGTCTCCGTCCGGCAGTGCCGACATGCCCTTCCTCCTGGTTCTGGGTCTCGCCGGGTTTGCCAGCGCGTTCTCCATGCGCGCGGTCGACCCGATGCTGAATCTTCTGGCCGCTGACCTCGCCGTCACGCTGCAACGCGCGGCTTTGCTCGCGAGCGCCTTTTCGCTCCCTTATGCGGCGATGCAACTGGTGTTCGGCCCTATCGGCGATGCCGTGGGCAGGGTGCGGTTGATCCGCGTGACGCTGTCCATGCTCTGCCTCGGGCTGATCGGCTGCGCGCTGGCGCCAAGCCATGACGCGTTGCTGGCGGGCCGGATCTTTTCCGGCGGCTGGGCCGGCGGGGTGATACCCGTGGCGCTGGCGACCGTGGGGGATCGCGTGACCATGCAGCAGCGCCCCCAGGCGCTCGGCCGCCTGCTCATGGCCATCGTGCTGGGCCAGCTTGGCGGTGCCATGGCGTCGGGCATGATTTCGACCCTCGTCGGGTGGCGCGCCGTGTTCTGGTGCACGGCTGCGGTGGCGGGCACGGCGGCCTTCGGCGCGATTTTCTTCCTTCGGGAGACCGCGACCCCGCAGCGTCCCTCGCTTGGCGGCGCACTGGCGCGCTATCGCGTGGTGTTCGGCAATCCCCTCTCGATCCGCCTGTTCCTGGTCGCCGCCATTGAGGGCGCGCTGATCTTCGGCGTGTTCCCGTTCGTGGCCGCCCATATGGTCGGCCGCGCGCTGGGCGATGCGGTGGAAGCCGGGTTCGCGCTCGGCATGTTCGGCGTCGGCGGCGTGATCTACACGTTCCTGGTTGCATTTCTTGTGCGCCGGCTCGGCCTTTCCGGCATGGCCGGGCTCGGGGCGACAGTGGCGGGCCTGTGCCTGATCGCCATTGCGCTGGTGCCTTCGCTCGGCCTGATGCTGGCTCTGTTCGGCGTGCTCGGCTTCGGCTTCTACATGATCCACAACACCTTGCAGATCATGGCCACCGAGCTGGTGCCGGCCGCGCGCGGATCGGCGGTCTCGCTCTATGCGACCTTCTTCTTTTCCGGCCAGGCGCTGGGAGCTCTGCTGGCGGCGCAGCTCATCGGGCTTATCGGGCCGGTGGAATTGTTCGCCGGCGCGGGCGTATGCCTGATCGCGTTGGCCTTTCCCGCCTCGCGCCTGCCGCGCCGGCTCAAGACGGTGGAACCGGAGCCCATCGACCCCTCCGCCTGAGGGCGCGGATCAGATATCCAGCAGATCCTCGCCGGCGAACGCGGCGCGCTCGGAGATGAAGGCGAAGCGCGCCTCCGGCTTGTTGCCCATGAGGCGCTCCACGAGATCGGCCGTATCGGCCTGCGCCGCCGCCTCGATGGTCACGCGCAGCATGGTGCGGGTGCGCGGATTCATCGTGGTTTCCTTGAGCTGCGCCGGCATCATCTCGCCGAGACCCTTGAAGCGGCCGATATCGACTTTGCCGCGGCCGGAGAATTCCTTCTTCAGCAACAGGTCCTTGTGGGCGTCGTCGCGGGCATACAGCGTTTTTGCGCCCTGGGTGATGCGGTAGAGCGGCGGCACGGCCAGGAACAGGTGGCCCTCCTCGATCAGCTTTGGGATCTGCCGATAGAAGAAGGTGACGAGAAGCGAGGCGATGTGCGCCCCGTCCACGTCCGCGTCGGTCATGATGACCACCTTCTCATAGCGCAGGTCCGCCTCGCGATATTGGGCGAGCGTTCCGCAGCCGAGCGCCTGGAGCAGATCGGACAATTGCTGGTTCTGGGCAAGCTTGTCGCGCCCGGCGCTGGCAACGTTCAAGATCTTGCCGCGCAGGGGCAGCACCGCCTGGGTCTTGCGATCGCGCGCCTGTTTGGCCGAGCCGCCGGCCGAATCGCCCTCGACGATGAAGATTTCGGACCCGGCCGCCTCGGTATTGGAGCAGTCCGCGAGCTTGCCCGGCAGGCGCAGCTTGCGCACCGCGGTCTTGCGGGAGACTTCCTTCTCCTGCTTGCGGCGCAGGCGCTCCTCGGCGCGCTCCACCACATGGTCCAGAAGCCGGTTCGCCTGCACCGGATTGGCGGCAAGCCAATGGTCCAGAGGATCGCGCAACGCCTGCTCGACGATGCGCGAGGCTTCCGCCGTGGCGAGGCGATCCTTGGTCTGGCCCTGGAATTCCGGCTCGCGCACGAACACGGAGAGCATGGCCGCGCAGCCGGTGGTGACGTCGTCACCGATCAGGATGGCCGCGCGCTTCGCCTGGCCGATGCGCTCGGCATAATCGCGCAGGCCCTTCAGCAGAACCAGGCGCAGCCCGTTCTCATGGGTGCCGCCGTCGTGGGTCGGGATGGTGTTGCAATAAGAGGAAATGCCGCCGTCGCCGTCGGCGACCCAGGCCACCGCCCATTCCACCGAGCCGTGGCCGCCTTGCTTCTGGATCCGGCCGGCGAAGATTTCGTTATGGACCAGCGTCTGGCCTTCCAGATCGCCGGCGAGATAATCCTTGAGGCCGCCCGGGAAGCGGAAGGTCATCTTCTCCGGCACGCCGGTGGTGCCCACCAAAAGGGACGGATCGCACGACCAGCGGATTTCCACGCCGCCGAACAGATAGGCCTTGGACCGCGCCATGCGGAACACGCGGGCGGGCTCGAAATGCGCACCTTCGCCGAAAATTTGGGGATCGGGATGGAAGCGCACCTTGGTGCCGCGCCGATTGGTGATGCGGCCGACCTCGGACAAGGGGCCGAGCGGCGCACCCTTGGAAAAGGACTGGCGATAGAGCGTCTGGTTGCGCGCCACCTCGATTTCGAGATGGTCAGACAATGCGTTCACCACCGAGACGCCGACACCGTGTAGGCCGCCTGAGGTCTCATAGACCTTGCTGTCGAACTTTCCGCCCGCGTGCAGGGTGGTCATAATGACTTCGACGGTGGACTTGCCGGGGAATTTGGGATGCGCCTCCACCGGGATGCCGCGCCCGTTGTCGGTGACGGTCAGCGTGCTGTCGGCGGCGAGATGCACCTCGATGAAGGTGGCATGGCCGGCCACCGCCTCGTCCATGGAATTGTCGATCACCTCGGCGAAGAGGTGATGCAGGGCTTTGACGTCCGTGCCGCCGATATACATGCCGGGGCGGCGGCGCACCGGCTCCAACCCTTCCAGCACCTCGATATGGGCGGCGGTATAATCGCTCGCCATCTCGGGCACGGCGGGGGGCGCCTTGGCGCGGGGGCTCGGGGCCTTGCGGGCAGGGGCGGGCGCGGCAAACAGATCGTCGTTATCGGACATGAGGCTCTTTAAGTCGCTTTAGGGGCGAATCGCCGCCGGCCATCATGCCAGGGCGAGGGAACGAAAGGGAACATACCGGAAACGCGCGCAGCGCGGGACTGGTCACTTATCCCTGTCTTTCGCCTGATATGGGATCGGTGTACAGACCCCCGACCGAACACGCCCGCGCAGCGTTCGCGCGCAGACATGTTCGGCCTAACGTCGCACGGCCCCCAGCGGGCGGGAGAAGGACATGTCGGATACAGCAAAGGCACGGATCGCGGTTCTTGGCGCCTCGGGTTACACCGGGTCCGAACTCGTGCGCCTTCTGCTGCGACATCCCCGTGTCGAGCTTGTGGCCCTGACCGCCGACCGCAAAGCCGGCCAGTCCATGGCCGACGTGTTCCCCCAGTTCGCGCCCTATGCGCTGCCCAAGCTCGTCACCATCGACGAGGTGGATTTCAACGCGGTGGACCTCGTGTTCTGCGCGCTGCCGCATGCGACCACCCAGGAGGTCATCAAAAAGGTGTTCGAGCAGGCGCCCAAGGTGAAAGTGGTGGACCTGTCCGCCGACTTCCGCCTGCGCGATCCCGGTGCCTATGAAAAATGGTACGGCCACCCCCACGGCGCCCTCGACCTGCAGAAGGAAGCGGTGTTCGGCCTTGTCGAGATCTATCGCGACGAGATCAAGAAGGGCCGGCTGATCGCCAATCCCGGCTGCCACACCACCACCTCCATCCTGCCGGCGGTGCCGCTGCTGGAGGCCGGCGCCATCGAGCCGGAAACCATCGTTATCGACAGCAAGACCGGCATGTCCGGTGCCGGGCGCTCTGCCAAGGAGGCGATGCTGTTCTCCGAGGTGTCGGAGGGCATCCACGCCTATAGCGTCGGCTCGCATCGGCACATGGGCGAGCTGGACCAGGAATTCACCAAGGCCGCCGGCCGCCCGGTCGCGCCCATGTTCGTGCCGCACCTCGCGCCCATGAACCGGGGCATCTATGCGACGCTTTATGTGCGCACCACCGGCGCGAAGGCTGAGGATCTCCACAAGATCCTGGCGGATTTCTACAAGGGCGAGCCGTTCGTCCATGTGCTGCCGTTCGGCCAGGTTCCGCAGTCGCGCCATGTGCGCGGGTCCAACATGGTGATGATGGGCGTTGTCGCCGACCGCGCGAGCGGCCGGGCGATCGTGATCTCCACCCTGGACAATCTGGTGAAGGGTGCTTCCGGCCAGGCGGTGCAGAACATGAACCTGGTCCTCGGCTATCCCGAGACGCTCGGCCTGGAGCAGATCGCGCTCATGCCGTGAGCGATGCGCCATGATCCATCGCGGGCCGCGGCACCATGCGGCCCGCGCTTTCCTGGCCGCCGCCATTGCCTCCCAATTCGCCGACTTGCTATAGCGGCGGGGAAGGGCGCGGACGGTATGCGGAAAATTGCAGCGCTCGCGTTCGGAACATGCTTCAACCGCCTGCGGTTGAGCCATCTGTTGGCGCCGCCCTGTCATCGGGCGCGGTGCGTGCTGGGAGCTGTCCATGTCCGTCGATCAGGCGACCGTCCGAAGGGTTGCGCATCTGGCGCGCATCTCTGTGCGCGAGGAGGAACTCGCGCCCCTTCAGGAGGAGTTGAACGCCATCCTCGCTTTCGTCGAGCAATTGTCGGCGCTTGATGTGTCCGGCGTCGAGCCCATGAGCGGGGTGATTCCGCTCAGCCTGCCCCTGCGCGAGGATGTGGTGAACGACGGCCATTATCCGGAAAAAATCCTCGCCAACGCGCCCGATGCCGAGGGCGGCTTCTTTACCGTGCCGAAGGTGGTGGAATGACCGCGCTCAATCAGCTGACCCTCACCCAGGCGCGTGAAAAGCTGGCGCTGCGCGAGTTCACGGCGGTTGAACTGACCCAGTCCTATCTCGACGCCATGGAAGCGGCCCGCGGCCTCAATGCGTATCTTGAGGAAACCAGCGAGAAGGCGCTCGCCATGGCCGCGGCCAGCGACACCCGCATCGCCAATGGCGAGGCCGGCCCGCTCGAAGGCATGCCGATCGGCGTCAAGGACATGTTCTGCACCGAGGGTGTCGCCACCACCGCCGGATCGAAGATCCTCGAGACTTTCGTCCCGCCCTACGAATCCACCGTCACCGCGCAGCTGTGGCGCGATGGGGCGGTGATGCTGGGCAAGCTCAACAACGATGAATTCGCCATGGGCTCGTCCAACGAGACCTCGGCCTTCGGTCCCGTGGTTTCGCCCTGGCGGCGCGAAGGGGAAACGACCCCGCTCGTGCCCGGCGGCTCCTCCGGCGGTTCGGCGGCGGCGGTGGCCGCGTTCCTCTGCGCCGGCGCCACCGGTACGGATACCGGCGGCTCGATCCGCCAGCCTGCCGCATTCACCGGCACCGTGGGCATCAAGCCGACCTATGGGCGCTGCTCGCGATGGGGCATCGTTGCCTATGCCTCCTCCCTTGACCAGGCCGGCCCGTTCGCGCGTTCCGTGAACGACGCGGCCCTTCTGCTGCGCGCCATGGCGGGACACGACTCGAAGGATTCCACCAGCGTGGATCTGCGCGTGCCCAATTATGAGGATGCCGTGGGCGCCTCAGTGAAGGGCAAGCGCATCGGCATTCCGCGCGAATATCGCGTGGAGGGCATGTCGCCGGAGATTGTCGAATTGTGGGAGCAGGGCGCGGCCATGCTGCGCGATGCGGGCGCCGAGGTGGTGGACATCTCGCTGCCCCATACGCAATACGCCCTGCCGACCTATTACATCGTCGCGCCCGCAGAGGCGTCCTCGAATCTCGCGCGTTATGACGGCGTGCGCTACGGCCTGCGGGTTCCGGGCCGTGATGTGGCTGAGATGTACGAGCGCACCCGCGCCGCCGGCTTCGGCCCCGAGGTGCGTCGCCGCATCATGATCGGCACCTACGTGCTCTCCGCCGGCTATTATGACGCCTATTATCTGCGGGCCCAGAAGGTGCGCAGCCTCATCAAGCGCGACTTCGACGACGTGTTCGCGCAGGGCGTCGACGCCGTGTTGACGCCGACCACGCCTTCGCCCGCCTTCGGCATCGGCGAGAAGAGCAAGGCCGATCCGGTCGAGATGTATCTCAACGACGTGTTTACCGTGACCGTGAACCTCGCCGGCCTGCCGGGCATTTCGGTGCCGGCTGGCTTCTCGGCGGATGGCCTGCCGCTGGGCCTGCAGATGATCGGCCGCCCGTTCGAGGAGGAGACGTTGTTCTCCCTCGCCCAGGTGATCGAGGATGCCGCCGGTCGATTCCCGGTGGAAGACCTGTGGTGGGCCAAGTGAGCCCCGGCGCGCGGCCGCAGCGGGAGGGTATTCCCACAGCCCTTGCGGACGCGCGCGATGCCATTGATGCCATTGACGACCAGATTGTGGATCTGCTGGTGCAGCGCCTCGCGGTGGTCAAGAACGTGGTGAGGGTGAAGGAGCGGGAAGGAATTCCCGCTTTGCTTCCAGACCGTGTGGAAGAGGTGGTGGAACGCGTGGGCCTGCGCGCCGCCGCCGCCGGCCTGCCTCCGGATCTCACAGAGCGCCTGTGGCGCGATCTCATCGAATGGACCATCGCCTACGAAGACAGGCACCTCGGCGAAGCTTCGGACTCTCGCGCTTAAATTTTCTCTTTACGAAACTTTTTATCCCTTTAAGAGATGAATGGCGACGCCGAGCGCGGCTGGACCGATTTCTCTTGAACGTCGCGCGACATCTGCCGACAAGGCGCCCAGCGTGTCAGTTTGTGTTCGCGGGGGACGATTGTGATCGAAACCAAGCTTATCGACGGAAAGGCCTTCGCGGCCGACCTGCGGGCCCGGATCGCGGTCGAGGTCGCGGACCTCGCCGCGCGCGCAGGCGTGAAGCCTGGCCTTGCGGTGGTGTTGGTGGGTGAGGACCCTGCAAGCCAGGTCTATGTGCGCAACAAGGCCGCCCAGACCGCCGAAGCCGGCATGGCCTCGTTTGAATTCAAGCTGCCGGTCGAAACCGCAGAGGCGGATTTGCTGGCGCTGGTGGCCAAGCTGAATGCCGATCCGGCGGTTCACGGCATTCTCGTGCAATTGCCGCTGCCGGCCCATATCGACACCAACAAGGTGCTCTCGACCATAGATCCTGCCAAGGACGTGGACGGTTTTCACGTGGTCAATGCCGGCCGTCTCGCCGTGGGCCTCGACGCGCTGGTGCCGTGCACGCCGCTTGGATGCGTGATGCTTCTTAAGCATCATCTGGGCAATCTCTCGGGAATGAAGGCGGTGGTCGTCGGCCGCTCCAACATCGTTGGCAAGCCGGCCGCGCAATTGCTGCTGCGCGAGGATTGCACGGTCACCATCGCCCATTCGCGCACCCGTGACCTGCCCGGCGAATGCCGGACCGCCGACATCCTGGTGGCCGCCGTTGGCCGGCCAGAAATGGTGCGTGGCGACTGGATCAAGCCCGGCGCCACCGTGATCGACGTCGGCATCAACCGCGTGCGTAAGGGCGATGGCAAGACCCGCCTCGTGGGCGATGTCGCCTTTCAGGAGGCGCAGGGCATTGCCGGGCTGATCACGCCGGTTCCCGGCGGCGTCGGCCCGATGACCATCGCCTGTCTGCTCCAGAACACGCTGACGGCGGCCAAGCGGCAGCACGGACTTTAAAAGTGAACCCGGGCGGGTTTGCGCCTGTCCCGGATGATGTTAGCTCTATTCCCAAGAACGGACGCATGGCCCGGACCTCCGGAGCACTGCAACGACAAGCGGAAAACCGCCGCAGCGTCTTGATCGGGACCCCCCGCTGAAGGAGGCGCGCGACATGCCTGTCGATCGCAAGAAGACGCTTTCCGAAGACGAAATCAGCGCTCGCCTAGCGTCCGAACTGCCTCACTGGCGGCTGGAGGACGGGTGGATCCGCCGGACCTACCGCACCAACAGCTGGAAGGGCACGCTGATGGTGATCAACACCGTTGGCCATCTCGCGGAAGCCGCCTGGCACCATCCAGACATCACCGCCTCCTACGCCTGGGTGGAGGTGCGCCTCATGTCCCACGACGCCAAGGGCATCACCGAACGCGACTTCGCCCTCGCCCGGAAGATCGAGGAGGTGGTGCAATGGCAGCCCGGCGCCGAGGAGGGTGGGCCCCTGGAAGGCACGCCGGCGAGCGATCTGCGTTTCGCCTATCTCAAATATGATTGATCCCCCGATGCCTCCCGTTGCGACGCCTGCCGCCGCGACGTCCCGCATCGTCTCGGATCTCGTATGTGGATTCTGCGGCCTGGGATGCGACGACCTGGAAGTGACCGTCCAGGGCCGGGCGGTGCACCCGCGCGTCGCTTGCCCGCAAGCGGCCGCGCTGCTTCAGCGGACGGACGGCCCGCCGCCCCTTCCGCGCGTCGCGGGACGGGAAACCTCTTTGGAAGAGGCTGCCACGGCCGCCGCCGCTCTGCTCGAGACGCGCCGCTCCACGGTGTTCAGCGGGCTCGGCGCCGATGTGGATGGGCTGCGGGGTGTGTTCGATCTCGCCATGCGGTTCGGCGCCAGCTTCGATCATGCCGCGTCCAGCGGACTGTTCCGCAATCTGGATACGCTCCAGCGGCGCGGCTGGATCGCCACCACGCTCGCGGAGGTCCGCAATCGCTGCGACCTGCTGGTGCTGGTGGGCGCGGACCCGACGCCCGATTTCGCCCGCTTTTTTGAGCGCGCGTTGCCGCCCGCGTTCGGTGAGGCGGCTGATGGCGATGAAGTGCCCTTGTTCACGAACCGCGCGCATCCCCGCCGCGTGGTATTCCTCGGCGATCTCGCGGGGCCAGCCGCCCGTGCGGCCCTTGCCGGCCACGACGTCTCGCACCTCCCCGTGCCTGCGGCTCTGCTTGCGGACGCGATGGCCGGCCTCAATGCGTTCGTTGACGGGCGCTCCGTCAAAACGCTTGGCGGCGCCTTCGACGGCGCGCTCGGCGCGGCGCTGGCGGAGCTTGCGGGCGCGCTCAAGGCGGCGTGCTATAGCGTCCTGACCTGGAACGCCGGTGCGCTCGATCCTGGCGAAGGCGAGCGCATCGTCGGCCATGCCGCCGCCATCGTCGCCAAGCTGAACGAGACCACGCGCGCGGCGGTCTTCCCCTTGGGCGGGCGCGACAATCTCATCGGCGCGCACCAGATGGCGCTCTGGCGGTTCGGCTATCCGCTGCGCACGCGGGTGGCCCAGGGCGAAGCCAGCCACGCGCCGAATCTTTATGCCACCAGCCGGGCGGTGCGGGATGCCGACCTGCTGGTGCATGTGAGCGCCTTTCGCCCCGATCCGCCGCCGGTTTTTTCATCGGGCCCGGTGATCGCTTTGGCGCATCCCCACACCGAATTTGCCCGCGAGCCGGACGTCTTCATCCCCGTGGGCACGCCGGGAATTGACCATGCGGGCCAAGTGTTCCGAATGGACAGCGTGGTGTGCCTGCCGCTCGTGAAACTGCGCGAAGCGGGGCTGGCGAGCGTTGCCGAGGCGGCCGCCGCGATCCTCCAATCGGGGAGAAGGCCGTGAGGGTTCGGATTACGAACGGGCGGATCTTCGACCCTGCCTCCGGCGCGGTGGACCTGCTCGGCAACGTCCTGATCGAGGATGGCCGCATCGTCGCCGACGATCCCGCCCTGCGCGCCGACGAGACACACGATGCCGCCGGTTGCGTGGTGATGGCGGGCGGCATCGACCTGCACAGCCATATCGCCGGCGGCAAGGTGAACCTCGCCCGCCTGCTCATGGGGGAGGATCGGCGCGCCAATCCCGAGCCGTTCGGCGCCTTCTGCGGCTGCGGTGGCGGAAACGCGGCGCCGACAACCCATGTCACCGGCTGCCGCTATGCCCAGATGGGCTATACCGCCGTGTTCGAGCCGGCCATGGTGGGCGCCAACGCCCGTCACGCCCATCTAGAGATGGCGGACATTCCGAACATCGACACCGGCGGGTTCCTGGTGCTGGGCAATGACGATTTCCTGCTGCGCCTGATCGCGCAGGGCGAGGGTCAGACCGCCATCAATGATTATGTCGCCTGGATGCTTGCGGCGACCCAGACCTGTGCCATCAAGATCGTCAATCCCGGCGGCATTTCCGCCTTCAAGTTCAATGCCCGCAGCCTCGATCTGGACGAGGCCGGCCCGCATTACACGCTCACCCCGCGCCGGGTGCTCCAGACCTTGCAGCGCGCGGTGACGGAACTCGGCATTCCCCATCCGATCCACCTCCACGGCTGCAATCTCGGCGTGCCCGGCAATGTGGCGACGACGCTCTCCACCATCGGCGCGACCGAGGGTTTTCCCCTGCATCTCACGCATGTGCAGTTCCACGCCTATGGCAAAGAAGGGGACCGGCGCTTTTCCTCCGGTGCGGCGGAAATCGCGGCGGCGGTCAATGCCAATCCCCATATCAGCGTGGACGTGGGCCAGATCATGTTCGGCCAGACGGTGACGGCTTCCGCCGACCTGATGGCGCAATATCGCAACCATTCCCTAGCCAGCCCGAAGAAATGGGTGGGGATGGACATCGAGTGCGACGCAGCCTGCGGCGTGGTGCCGTTCGCCTATCGCGACAAATCCTTCGTCAACGCGCTGCAATGGGCCATCGGCCTGGAACTGTTCCTGCTGATCGAGGACCCGTGGCGGGTGTTTCTCACCACCGACCATCCCAACGGCGGGCCGTTCACCTCCTACCCCCACCTCATCCGATTGCTGATGGATCGCGATTTCCGCGCCGAGCAACTGGCGCGGCTGCACAAGGCGGCGCGGGCGCATACCAATCTTGCCGAGCTGAAGCGCGAATATACGCTGGAGGAGATCGCCATCGTGACCCGCGCCGCGCCGGCGCGCACGTTGGGCCTGAAGGATCGCGGCCATCTCGCGCCCGGCGCCATTGGCGACGTGGTGCTCTACGCGGATATGGCGGATCGCGAGGCCATGTTCAGCGCACCGCGACTGGTGCTGAAAGATGGCCGGACCATCGTGCGCGACGGCGAGATCGTGGATCTGGTGCAAGGACGCACCTATGCGGTGAAGCCGCCGTTCGATCCGCTCATGGACAAGCGCATGGACCGCTGGTTCGACGAGGCCATCGGCCTCAAGGCCAAGCATTTCCGCATTTCGGACGATGAGATCCGGGGCGGGCAGGGGCCGAGCATCGTGGAGTGCGCGCCGTGAACCTGAACGGGGTCGAGATCCGCGACAGCTTCGCCGAAGCGTTTCCCATGGCCGGTACTCGCCTTGTCATCACCGCCGACACGCCCCGCTGGGCGCGTACCGCCGCCGTGTCGATGACGGGCTTCGCCACCTCGGTGATCGGCTGCGGGTGTGAGGCCGGGATCGAGGGAGAAATCGCGCCGGAGGATTCGCCCGACGGGCGGCCAGGCATTTCCGTGCTCATCTTCGCCATGTCGTTGAACGATTTGAAGAAGATCGTGCCGGCGCGGGTCGGCCAATGCGTGCTGACCGCCCCCACCTCCGCCTGCTATGCCGGTCTCGACGAGGGGCCGCGCGTGCCGCTCGGCCGGGCGTTGCGCTATTTCGGCGACGGACACCAGATCGCCAAAAACATCGAGGGACGCCGGTTCTGGCGCATTCCGGTGATGGAGGGCGAGTTCGTCTGCGACGATATCACGGGCAGCAGCACGGCTTCAGTGGGTGGCGGCAATTTTCTCATTCTCGCCCGCTCCCGCGCGGCCGCGCTGAATGCGGCCGAGCATGCGGTTGACGCCATGGGCGACGTGAAGGGGGCGATCCTGCCCTTTCCGGGCGGCGTGGTGCGGTCCGGCTCGAAGATCGGCGGCAAATATGCCGGCATGATCGCCTCCACCAATGACGCTTATTGCCCGACCTTGCGCGCCAGCGTCGAGAGCGCCTTGCCGGCGGATGTCCAGAGCGTGCTCGAAATCGTCATCGACGGGCTGTCCGCCGCCGAGGTCGCCGCCTCCATGCGGGCCGGCATCTTAGCTGTTTGCGCGCTTGGGGAGTCCGCAGGCATCGTCGCGATAGATGCGGGAAATTACGGCGGCAATCTCGGCCCGTTCCATTTCAAGCTGCGGGAGCTGATGGCGTGAGCGGCTATGAACTCAGACTGCGGGGATCGCTTGCCGCGCGTCTCGACCTGTCCGGGATTACGCCGCACGCGCTCGCCGAGCTCAGCCGCAGCGAGGTGGAGCGCCTGCCCCTTGCCTATGGCACCACGCGGCTGCCGCTCGGCGAATTGTTCGCGGTTGTGCCCGCCGCGGAAGGCGTGCTCCGGATCAGTGGCGACCCGCGTCTGGATTTCGTGGGCGCAGCCTTGGCGCCGGGCGAGATGATGGTTTCCGGGCCGGTCGGGGCGTTCGCGGGCGCGCAGATGGTCGGGGGCGAGCTGATCATCGAGGGCGATGCCGGCGAAGGTGTCGGAAGCGGCATGTCGGGTGGGCGCATCCAGGTGCGGGGACATGTCGGCGCGCGGCTCGGCGGCCCTCTGCCCGGCGCGCGCATCGGCATGTCGGGCGGCACAATCGAAATTCGTGGCGATGCCGGGCCGCTGGCCGCCGCGAACATGCGCGCAGGGCTGATGCTGGTTCACGGCGACGTGGCCGAGCATGCGGCGCGGGGCATGATCGCCGGCACCATCGCCATTGCCGGCACCCTCGGCCCGCAGGCCGGTGCCGGCATGAAGCGCGGCACGTTGCTGCTGGCGCGCGAGCCGCTTTTGCTCGGCCCCGGCTTCGGCGATGCGGGCGAGCACGATCTCATCGCCCTGCACCTTCTCGCCCGCCGCGTCCCGCAACTCGCGGAGCTCTTCGGGGGCGGCATTTCCGGCAGGGCGCGGCGCTACGTGGGTGATCGGCTCGCCGGCGGAGAGGGTGAGTTGCTCTGGCTCTATTGAGCCGGCGCTCAGGCTTCCGGCTTTTTCAGTTCGGCCTGTTCCTTCAGCGCGGCGAGTTCCTTGCGCAGCTTCTTCGTTTCCTCGAAGCGGACATTCACGTCGCGGATGGTGGAAACCATGCCCACGACCTGGCCGTCGGCGTCCTTGAGCAAGACGATGGTAAATTCGATGGAGAAGCGCCGCCCGTCCTTGTGCAGGCCCGGAACGGCGAGCAGATCGCCCGCGCCATAGCGGCTGACGCCGCTCGCGGCCGTCTGGTGATAGCCTTCCCAATGGCGCGCGCGGAACGGTTCGGGAATGATGATGTCGAGGGATTGGCCGAGCGCTTCCTGCTCGGAAAAGCCGAAGATTCGCTCGGCTCCCGGATTCCAGAGCACGATCAGGCCCTCCCGATCGCTCGCGACCACCGCGTCGGCATTGCTGTCGATGAGCGCCTGCGCGATGTGGTCCGCGGTCAGCGTGCTGGGAGAAAACGATTTGGCATGGGTCATGGGGGCCACCTTGGCACCGGGAGAGACAGCGGCCGGCGCGGATTGGGTTTGCGGGTCCAGCAGGTCTTCGATCGGCCCGAAGAATTCGAAGTGAATGCGCTCCTGCGGCACACCGCGCGCGGCCAGCCCCTGGACGAAATGGCGCATGAAGAGCAACGGACCGCAGATGAAATAATCCGCCTGCGCCAGCGGCGTGTTTTGTGCCAGCCAGTCGAGATCAATGAAGCCTGCGCGATCGAAATCGCGGCCTGCCACATCGCCGTCGCGGGGGCGTTCGTAGAAGACCATCGTCGCAAGGCCCGGGCGCTGTGCGGCGAGATCCTTCACATGACTTGAAAAGGCGTGCGTCGTGCCGTCCAGCGTGCCGTGTATGAAATGAGCGGAGGGGCCGGACGCTTGGGCCGCCAGCGCCTCCAGCATGCAGACCATCGGCGTCAGGCCGACTCCGCCCGAGAGCAGAACCACGGGGCGCTCCTGGTCTGCCGGCAGGATGAAGGTGCCGGATGGCGGCATGAGCTTTACGCGTGTCCCTGCGTCCGCCGCATCATGCAGCCATCGCGACGCCGCGCCCTGGGCCTCGCGCTTGACCGAGATGCGATAGGTCTCGCCATTGGCGCGGCCGGAAATCGTGTAATTGCGCTTTAGCGCCGGGCCGCCCTCGGGCTCGATCAGCAAGGTGAGATGCTGTCCCGCCTGATGGCGCGGCACGCCTTTGCCGTCCACGGGGCGGAAGACGAAGGAGGTGATGATTTCGCTTTCCGGCACGCGGCTTTCAATGGTGAAGTCGCGCCATCCGGTCCAGGTCTCGCCGGTCACTGTTTCTGGCATGGCGTTGCGGTCTCCCTGACCTGACTGTGCCGGGGCTCGGATGCTCTCACCGGCCCGGTCTGATTGTTCTGGTTTAATGTATGCCAGAGCCATCTTGCTGGCGAGGCCGACCGGGCAGAATGTCACTTCATGCGCAAGGACAGCCAGCGCTTGAGGAACGAGCGCCGCATCTTGCGCAGCGCGGCGGCAAGCGCGAGGTGGAACGGCGCCTGCGCCTTCGCCACTTGGACCCGCAGGGCATTCAGTTCTGCCGTGCCGGCGCGCGCGCCCTCCACCAGCGCATCGAGGCTCGCGAGCACCCGTCGGTAGGGATAGGTGCGGGCGAGATCGGGATAGCGCGGCGTGGCGCGGCGCTGGACGAAAGGCCGCACCGCCACGGGTCCATCGAGCTGGGGAATATAAGCGAGCAAAAGCTCGTCCGGATGTTCCAGCAGCAGGCCGGGCTCCTTCATCAGCGCGCGCGCGCCCTCGATATGGTGCGAGGCGGTGGATGCCTTGTAGTCCGGCCGGGCGCGCCAGCGGATGTAGCTGACCATGCATTTCGCCACCAATTGATCGTCCGACCGTACCGGGAAATGGGCGAGGTCAGCGGTGGGGAGCAAGGTCACGGGCTGCTCGGCGTGCCAGCGGCTGATAATGTGGTTGCCATCCGAGATCAGCGTTTCGGGATGGCCGGCGAAGGTGCCGGGCACGATCACCTTGCCGGCGCCGCGCGGCAGGTCCAGCACATGGGTCAGGCGTGATAGCGGGTTCGGATCGCTGGCATCGTCATCCGCGTGGGGGAAATAATTGGTCACGGAGAAGGCGCCGATGCGCGGCTCCGGCAGAGCGTCCAGCTCCGCTTCCAGGGTCGCGCGGTCGGTTATCGCGATGAACTCGTCCGCGTCGAGGGCGAATATGAAGTCCCACGCCTCGTCGCGCATGGCCCGGTGCATGAGGCCGGTGGTGCGGCGGCCCTGGTTGTAGGCGGCGTGCGCGCCATCCTCGATCCGCACCACGGGCAGGCCCTCGCCCTGGAGCAGGTCCAGGATGTTGCGGGTCGCGTCGGTGCTGCCGTCGTCGATGATGTACATGCAATCGACGAAATGCAGGTTGTGCCGGACGAAGACTTCGATGATGTCCGCTTCATCGCGTGCGAGAGTGACGGACGCCAGGCGCATATTCTTCCCTTCACACGCTCGAACCATTCAGAATGCGGCTGCGGCTTAGCACGCGCCGCCGAGGGTGGAAACGCCGCAGCCGGACCCCGCGCGTTCTGCGAGACCGTCGCGCCGCCATGCTGGCGGCGCAGGGGCACTGCGCAATGCTCCCAAGGTTGCCAGAGAGAGGGTCGCGGGAGTAGGGACACACATCACCTGCGGCACATGCCGCGCCAGTTGCGAAGGACCGCGATGACCGCTCACGTTCGACCCGCCGATGCCAGGAAGCTCATTCGTGGAGCCACGGGCGATTGGGAGGTGGTGATCGGCATGGAAGTGCATGCTCAGGTGGCTTCCAACGCCAAACTCTTCTCCGGCGCTTCCACGGAATTCGGCGGGCCGCCCAACGACCATGTGTCGCTGGTGGACGCGGCGATGCCCGGAATGCTGCCGGTGATCAACAAGGAATGCGTCGCCCAGGCCGTGCGCACAGGGCTCGGCCTGAAGGCGCAGATCAATCTGCGCTCGGTGTTCGATCGGAAGAATTATTTCTATCCCGATCTGCCCCAGGGCTATCAGATCAGCCAGTTCAAATATCCCATCGTCGGCGAGGGCGAGGTGATCGTCGATCTGCTGGACGGGGAGAGCATCACCGTGGGCATCGAGCGCCTGCACCTGGAGCAGGATGCGGGAAAGTCGATCCACGACCTCTCCCCCACGCTCTCGTTCGTCGACCTCAATCGCTCGGGCGTCGCGCTGATGGAGATCGTCTCCCGCCCGGACCTGCGCTCCTCGGACGAAGCGCGCGCCTATGTGACCAAGCTGCGCTCGATCCTGCGCTATCTCGGCACCTGCGACGGCGACATGGAGAAGGGCAATCTGCGCGCCGACGTGAACGTGTCCGTCCGTCGCCCCGGCGAGCCGCTCGGCACCCGTTGCGAGATCAAGAACGTTAATTCCATCCGCTTCATCGGCCAGGCGATCGAGGTGGAAGCCCGCCGCCAGATCGAGATTCTCGAGGACGGCGGCAAGATCGACCAGGAGACCCGCCTGTTCGACCCCAACAAGGGCGAGACGCGGTCCATGCGCTCCAAGGAAGAAGCGCACGATTATCGCTATTTCCCTGATCCCGACCTGCTGCCGCTGGTGCTGGAAGAACCCTTCGTGCGTTCGCTCGACGAGGCGCTGCCTGAACTCCCGGACGAGAAGAAGGCCCGCTTCATCACCGATTATGGGCTGACCCCCTACGACGCCGCCATCCTGGTGGCGGAGAAGGAGACTGCAGACTATTTCGAGGCGGCCGTGAAGGCGGAAGGCGCAACCACCCGCAACGCCAAGCTGGTGGCCAACTGGATCATGGGCGATCTTTCCGCCTATGCGAACAGCGCCGGCTTGGCGGTGTCCAGCGTGCATGTGACCCCGGCGCAGATCGCCGGGATCGTGGACCTGATCTCGGACAACACCATCTCCGGCAAGATCGCCAAGGACGTTTTGGTGATCCTGCTGGAGGAAAAGACCTGGCAGCATCCGCGCGAGATCGTCGAGGCACGGGGCCTGAAGCAGGTGACCGATACCGGCGCGATCGAGAAGGTGGTGGACGAAATCATCGCCGCCAATCCGGACAAGGTGGCCCAGGTGATCGCCAAGCCCACCATGCTTGGATGGTTCGTCGGGCAGGCGATGAAGGCGTCGGGGGGCAAGGCCAATCCCCAGGCGCTGAACGAGATCCTCAAGAGCAAATTGGGCATCTGAGGCGTTCCGCCGCGTGCGGACGCCGGTTGCAAGGAGCAGGGGCATGCGGAGCGCGGGTGTGGCGGCAGCGGTTCTTCTCGTGCTGCTCGGTCCGGCCTATGCGGCGGACGCGCCGAATATCGTCGGCCTGTGGACGCCAGTTGAGCATGCCGGCTCCAATCTCTCCATCGCCCCCATGGACGATATGCGCCTGCGCGTGGATACGCCGCATTTCTCGAATCGTCCCGGCACCGAGGCCTGGAGCGTGCGTATCGACACGCAAAGCGGCCGCGCCTTCGGCGGCGCCGTGGTTTCCAAGGGCGGCAAGGAACAGGTGCTGCTGGGCACCTTCCGCAGCGACGGGAAGCGCGTGGTCTATGCCACCGATTTCAGTTCCGGCGATGGCGAGGTGAGTGCGGACAGCATGGAATTGTGCTGGGTCGATTCCGTGCCCAATTACATCGCCACCGCCTGCACCACTTATGAGCGCGCAAAGCCCGCGCCGGCTGCGCCTGCGGGAAAATAGAACGGCACTATCGGGCGGCCTCACTTGGCAGCCGGGCCAAGTGTCGGTCAACTCCACGTCGGGCCCAAGCCCGAACACCAGCGCGCGCCAATCCGTTCTCCGTCAGACGGGGCTGCCATGGGAGCTTAGCCGACTTCGCCGCTTCAGCACCTCGAGCACGCTCGGCCGAGGCCGCATGCGAACCTTCAGAGCGGCGCGGCCGCGGCTTGGGTCGCGCCGAAGACTTCCTCGAAGGCGATCCGCAGCACGCTGTCCACCTCGGGCAGGCTGGCGAGGTGCCCGAGATCCTCCAGGCTGGTCACGCCGTGCTCGCGCACGCCGCAGGGAACGATTCCGCCGAAATGCGTCAGGTCGGGGCTCACGTTCAGCGAGATGCCGTGGAAGCTGACCCATTGGCGCACGCGAATGCCGACGGCCGCGATTTTGTCTTCCCGGCCAGGGCGGGCAACCCACACGCCGACGCGGTCCTCGCGCCGCTCCGCACGGATATTGAAGGCAGACAGGGAAGCGATGAGCCAGGTTTCCAGCGCGCTGACATATCGGCGCAGGTCGGCGCTGCGCTGCTTGAGGTTCAGCATCACATAGGCCACCCGCTGGCCGGGTCCGTGATAGGTGAACTGGCCGCCGCGCCCGGTGTCGAACACCGGAAAACGCGCGTCGATCAGGTCTTCACGCTGGGCGCTGGTGCCAGCGGTATAGAGCGGTGGATGCTCCAGCAGCCACACAAGTTCCGGCGCCGTGCCGGCGGCGATCGCCGCCACCCGCGCCTCCATGGCCGCGATCGCCTGTGGATAGGGGACCGGGATGTCGCTCACACCCCATTCCACCGGGGCCGCTCCTGCCACGCTCGGTAGGAAATGCGTCGCGAGTTTGGATCGCGCGATGGAAGGGGCGGCCGGCGACGGGGAAGAAGGTGCAGTCATGGGGCTTCATACGTCTTTGACGGCGCGCGGGACACACGCCATCCACAGGCTACATATAGTTGGCGCATGATCCGCTGTTGAGGCCTTGTGGCGCCCTGGTCGATCTGTTAGACGATGGCCCCCGGCGCCACGCACCTCAGGGTTCGCGGGCGCCGAGCCATCTCTGACTGCGGTCGTGGCGGAATTGGTAGACGCGCTAGCTTGAGGTGCTAGTGGGGAGACCCGTGGAGGTTCGAGTCCTCTCGTCCGCACCAGAAGATGGGGCCGCAAAGGCCGACGCAAAACGGCGCCTTCGGGCGCCGTTGTCGTTTGTGGAGCCGAGACGCGCGCCCCTGTGGAAGCCCGGTCATCGACGATGCCGCCGTGCTTGCTGCTCTGGATGCGCAATGAAAAGCCGCCGGCCGATTCGGCGGGCGGCTCTTCAACCTCGGACGGTTGCGCTTCTCACTCGGTGGGCTGAACGCCCTTCGGGAAGATGTCCGTCAGAATGCGCGGCCAGGACAAGCTGAAGGGCTGCTCGGCCGCCGGGGGATTCGCCTGGGTCGGTGCGACGACGGCGGGGGCCGGTGCCGGCAAGGGCACCCGGCTCGAAGCAAGGCCGCCGGTCGCACTGGCCGTATTTGTCACGCGGGCCGGAGCGGTCGCCGGCTTGGCCGGGGTCGCCGTCGGAGCGCCACCGGTTGCTTGTGCGCTGCCTGGCTGGGCGCCGGCAGAATGGCCGGTCGCGGGCTTCGCAGCCGTACCGGGGCTGGAGACCGGCGCCGGCAGAGCCGCTACCGCGTCGGGACCCTCGCCATAGACCATGTGAACCACCTTGAACCCGCGCGTCTTCAGCTCGTGCAGCAAGGTCGGCAGCATCACGGCGGTGGAAGGCTGGATATCGTGCAGAAGCAGAATGCCGGAGCCACGCGCCTCCAGTCGGTCGAGCGCGCGCTTGAGCACTTCGTCGGGTTTCAGGTGCATCCAGTCGTCGGCCACCAGATCGACGCTGAACACCGCAATGCCGTGCTCCTGGGTATAGGCCTCATAGAATTTGGTACGGCCGAGGCCTGGAAAGCGGAAGAAGGGAACCGTGTGTGCGCCGATCGGAGCAAGGCCCGCATTGACCGAGGCAAAGCCGTGTTCGATCTCGCTGATTCCCGCCGGGTGCGTCAGTTTCGGGAAGATCAGCGGGTGCGTCTGGCTGTGGGTGCCGATGGTGTGGCCGGCTTCATAGACTTCCTGAAGCACGCTCGGATAGGTGGAGGCCATGCGCCCGACGATGAAGAAGGTGGCCTTCACGCAATTGGCGGCCAGCGTGTCGAGCACGCGATGGGTCATCGGGGGCAGGGGGCCGTCGTCGAAGGTGAGAATCACTTCGCCCTTCTGCAATGGCACGGTCTGCTTGTACTGAAGCCGACCGAAGAAGGGCGTCTGCTTCGGGTCGATCTTTACGACGCGCGAAGTGCCGAGCGCATCGGGATTGCCGGGGCAGGCCGCGCCGGGTTGCACGGCGGCCGAGGTGGCGTAGGAGGCCGGATGCGGCGCGGGCGGCAACAGCACGGGAGCAGCGGCCTGAACCGGCGCGGGCTTAGGTGCGGAAGGCGCGGCGGGCTGGCTTGAAGCCTGCGGTGCGCCGCTGGGCGGCACGGAGGATGTGGTCGTTGGGACAGAGCCGGCGAAAGGCGGGTCGCCAGCCGCCTGGGCGGTGCTCGCCAAGGCCACGAGGGCGCCCGCAAGGATAATCGACCGCATTCCTGTAACTCTCTTGACGTCCCACCGGGACGGATCCCAAGGATCGAAGCCTTGACACATCACCAGGTTCGAACCGACGCCCGAAAGAAAGGGTTAATCTCAACGGCCAGACGACCGGTTCGAAGCGGGAACAATGTGCACGACGTGATAACCGCGCTCCGCTAAAGCCTGCAAGAACGCCGGAATCATGGCTGCGGTTTGAGTTTTCGTGTCATGAAATAGGATAATACCGCCTCCGGCTGCGTCGAGACGGCCAAGTACCAGGGCAAGTTCTTGCTCGGGCGTCATTTTATTCCAGTCGCTGGCCCAAAGATCGGCGCCGAAGACAGAAATGCCACGCTTTTCAAGATAAGCGAGCAGGTCTGGCGTCGAGGCAAAACCGGGGAAGCGGAAGAACGGGACGCGGGGCTGAGCGCCCGCGCTGCCATAGGCCGCGACATCGTCGGCGGCGATGCCCCGCTCGATCTCCGCCACCGCTGCCTCATACGGAAGATGGGCGAGCGTCGCGTCCGGATGGGTCATGGAATGATGGGCGATGGTATGTCCCTCCGCCAGGGCCCGGCGCACCAGTTCCGGCCGTGCGCGGGCATTCTCCCCGATCAGGAAGAAGGTTGCCCGCACGCATTGGGCCTTCAGCGCGTCCAGCACCGCGGCAGTGGTCTTTGGCCAGGGGCCGTCGTCGAAGGTGAGCACCACTTCCTTGGGCTTGAGCGCAAGCGTCTGAGGGAAGGATTTCGTGCCGACGCGCACCCCCGCCGGCACTTCCATCACGCGCGCGGTGCCGAGCGCCGTCGGCCGCCCGGGGCAACCTTGCGCCCGCGCAGCAAGCGGCATCAGGAGGGCCGCCAAAGCCCCCATGGTCAAGGCCAAGGTCATGCGGATCTTCATGAATCGGATTTTCCGGCTGGAGCGTTTGCGTTCCTGCCCCCGTATGCCTAGAAGCGCGTGGGCGGACTCCGGCGGCACGCCGTGGTTTCCCAGCTTTCAGCAACAGCAAGCGACGAACGGTTCGTTCAGGTTGGCGGCAACCTAGTCCGAACCTGTGCCGGTTTCCATCCATGACGTGGGGTAGACGATGCGCGAGGACAATTCCGCCGCCGCAGACGAGCGTCCCCCGCTGTCGCCCCGCGATGCGGACGGTACGATCGCCGATGGTTTCCTGACGCAGGTCCAGCACGCGGTCGCGGCCGCGAACGGCGAGCACCTGCGCCGGCTGATCCGCGGGCTGCACGAAGCCGATCTGGGCGACATCATCGAAGCGCTCGATCCGGAGCTGCGGCCCCGACTGATCGAACTGGCGGGCGGCGAATTCGATTTCACCGCCTTGACCGAACTGGACGAGACGGTTCGCGTCCAGATCCTCCAGGCGCTGCGGCCCTGGACCGTGGCGGAGGGTATTCGCGACCTCGATTCGGACGATGCGGTCTACATCCTGGAAGACCTGGATGAGGACGAAAAAGCCGCCATCCTCCAGCACATTCCCGCGCCCGAGCGGGTCGCGCTCCAGCGTTCGCTCGATTATCCCGAGGAAAGCGCCGGCCGGCGCATGCAGACGGAGTTCATCGCGGTTCCGCCCTTCTGGACCGTCGGCCGTACCATCGACCATATGCGCGAGACCGACGATCTGCCGGAGACCTTCTATGAGGTGTTTGTCGTAGATCCCGCCTATCGGCTCATCGGGTCGGTGCCGCTCGACCGCCTGCTGCGCACCAAGCGCGCGGTGCTGTTGACCGCCGTGAAGAGCGACCAGCGCCACATCGTGAAGGCGTCCGAGGACCAGGAAGAGGTGGCTCGCATGTTCGAGCACTACAATCTGGTTTCCGCCCCGGTGGTGGACGATGCCGGGCGGCTCGTGGGCGTCATGACCATCGACGACGTGGTGGACGTGATCCAGGAGGAGGCGGACGAGGATCTGCGGGCCATGGCGGGCGTGGGCAGCGACGAGGAGCTCTCGGACTCCGTGGCTTATACCGCCCGCGGCCGCTTGCCCTGGCTCGTGGTGAACCTTGGGACTGCATTCCTCGCAGCCTTCATCATCGGCCTGTTCTCCGCCACCATTGAGAAGATGGTCGCGCTGGCGGTGCTCATGCCGATCGTCGCCTCCATGGGCGGGAATGCGGCCAACCAAACCATGACCGTAGCGGTACGCGCTCTCGCCACCAAGGACATCAGCTCTCACAATGCGCGCCGCGTCGTGCTCCGAGAAGTTTTGGTTGGTTTGGTAAACGGATCAATCCTTGCGATCCTTCTTGGTGTCATCGCCGCCGCCTGGTTCGGAAATTTGCAACTTGGCGGAGTGATCGCGAGCGCGCTTGTGGTCAACATGCTGGCGGCAGGACTGTTCGGAATCCTGGTTCCGCTGGCGATCCACAAGCTTAAACTCGACCCGGCGGTTGCGTCCGGTGTATTCGTCACCATGGTAACAGACAGCGTCGGATTCTTCGCATTTCTCGGCCTCGCATCTCTGTGGTTTGGGGGTACCTAAGCGAGGGGGCGCTGTCGCGACGCTTGCGCCGACCGCGCGGGCGTACGAGAAAGGTCGGCGGCGACATTGGGTCGGTCGCGCGGCCTTTTCGTGGCTCTCGGTCGGGAGGCTAATATTCCTAGACGGGCGGGCGCCGCAGCGCGCAGCTTCTCGGTGGCGACCATCGCTGCGGTGCTGGTTGTTGTAACGTGCCTGTGCGCGGTCATGGCGTTTGCGGTCGCGAGCAATGACGCCCGCACCGGTGCATTCGAGCGGCAGGCCGTCCGCGCGGCACTGGCCGATCATGCTGCCCTTATGAAGCGCACCGTCAGCCTGATCGAGCCTGATGCGGAAGTCAGCGCGCGGGTGAAGCAGAATGACCGCGCGTGGCTGCACCAGAATCTGGGACTCTCGCTCAACAATCACTTTGGCTATGAGCGGACGTTCCTGCTGGATCGGCAAAATCGCATTCTTTACGCCTATTCGCTGGACCAGGAAGTGGACCGGGATCAGTTCGACGCCCTGCTTCCCGCCCTCCAGCGGATCATGCGCGATCCGCAAAACCGCAGCGCGAAAGCGGCCGGCGAACCTCTTTCCGGATTCGTCGCCACCGGCGACTTCGCGGGCCTGGCGGTGGTGCGCTCCTTCACCCAGACCGGAACGGCCGGCGACGGGCCGGACGTGTTGCAATCCGTGACGGTGGATCTGCTGGACGACGCATTTCTTGCCGAATTGGAACGCCGGGTGAAACTGGCGGGCTTCCGCGTCTATCGCGGGGTGGTGCCGGACGACCGGGAAAATTTCATCACGCTGACCAATTTCGCCGACGCCAATCCGATTGTCCTTGCCTGGATGCCCGAGCGGCCCGGCGTCACCGCGCTTCAGCGCATTGCTCCGGTCATCGCGGTGCTCTCGCTCACGCTGCTCGGCATCTGCGTCATGCTGCTGGTGCAGTCCCGCCGCACCGGCGCAGCCTTGGCCGCCAGCGAGGCGGAGGCCAAATCAATGGCCATGGAGGATTATCTGACGGGTCTGGCCAATCGCGGCGGCTTCGTTGGCCGCCTGCAGGCCCGCATCGCCGCCCTCGCCCGGAACGAGATCCTGGCCATGGCCTTTCTGGATCTCGACGGATTCAAGGACATTAACGACACGCTCGGCCACGGCGTGGGCGACGAGCTTTTGTGCCTGATGGCCTCGCGGGTCCGCCAGACGCTGGGCGATCGGGGCCTTGCGGCGCGGTTCGGCGGCGATGAATTCGTGCTGTATCTGATCTGCGCCGAACGGGCCGAGGTGGAGCCCTTCCTGGTCTCATTGCTGTCGGTGATGCAGCAGCCCGTGCGGCTTGAGGGCCATGAGCTTCAGATCGGCGCGTCCATCGGGGTTTCCTTCGCTCCCGAGCACACGGACAACCCGGGCGAACTGATGCGTCTCGCCGACATCGCCCTGTATCGCGCGAAGGCGGACGGGCGCGGACTGGTGCGCTTCTTCGCGCCCGAGCTGGAGCAGGACATCCGCAACCGCCGCACGGTCGAGCTTGAATTGGCGGAAGCCATTGATCACGGGCAGATGGCGCTGGTGTTCCAGCCTCAGGTGGATGTCGAGAGCGAGCGCATCGTCGGCTTCGAGGCGCTGGTGCGCTGGGATCATCCCGAACGCGGGCGCCTGCCCCCCGAGACCTTCGTCCCCATCGCCGAGCGCAGTCGCCTGATCTGCCGGCTCGACAATTGGGTGATGCGGCGCGCGTGCGAACTGGGGCGGCGGCTCGACGATGTGACCGTCTCGGTCAATATGTCGCCCATCAGCCTGCGTCAGCCCAATATCGCCGATCTCATCCTGGAGAGTCTTGCCGAGACCGGCTTCGAGCCGTCCCGCCTGGAGATCGAGATTACCGAGAGCGCGATCATCCAGGCGGATGTGGAGGTGAACGCCACCTTGCTGCGCCTGCGTGAAAGCGGGGTGCGCATCGCGCTCGACGATTTCGGCACCGGGCATGCGTCCCTGGTGCATATCCGCCGTTTCCCGGTGACCAAGATCAAGATCGACCGCTCGTTCATCTCCAATCTCGGGACCGAGCGGGACGCCGCCGCGATCGTGGAATATGTGGTGCGTCTCGGCCGCTCGCTCGGCATCGTGTTGACCGCCGAGGGGGTTGAGACGCGAGAGCAATTGCGCTTCCTGCGGGCGTTCGGGGCGCAGCAGGCGCAGGGTTTCCTGTTTTCCGGGCCGGTCTCCATCGACGCCGCCGAGGCGATGCTCGCGGATCAGAATGTACCGGGCGGGCGTCCGAGGCCGCCGGGCATGCGCCGCAATGTGGACGCCTGAAGGGCGCTCAGTTTCCTGTTGAATAAACGGCCATACGTTTTATTCTTCAGCTTCCGCCTCCGGATGCCGCTGTGTGCCGTCGGGGGAGGGGATGCCAGTGCCATTGGTTCAGCGCGCGTTCCTCAAGAAGTCCACGGCGGCCGTGCCGCACAGAATGGGCTTCGACGCGGCCGGGAGGAAGATCATGTTGCCCAACGCCCACCGCGGATTCGATTTCGATCTCGGCGAGACCGCCGACATGCTGCGCGACACCGTGCGCGGCTTCTCCCAGGACAAGATCGCCCCCCGCGCCGAAGAGATTGATCGCACGAACCAATTTCCCCGCGACCTGTGGCCTCAGCTGGGCGCTCTCGGCCTGCTCGGCATTACCGTGGAAGAGGAATATGGCGGCTCCGGCCTTGGCTATCTGGAGCATGTGATCGCTATGGAGGAGATCAGCCGCGCCTCGGCTTCGGTCGGCCTGTCCTATGGCGCGCATTCGAACCTCTGCATCAACCAGATCCGGCGCAACGGCAACGAGGCGCAGAAGCGGCGCTATTTGCCCAAGCTCATCTCGGGCGAGCATGTGGGCGCGCTGGCCATGTCGGAGCCCGGAGCCGGGTCCGATGTCGTGTCCATGCGCACCCGGGCGGAGAAGAAGGGCGACCGCTATGTGCTGACCGGCAACAAGATGTGGATCACCAACGGTCCCATCGCCGAGACGCTGGTGGTCTATGCCAAGACCGACCCGGCCGCCGGCGCGCGCGGCATGACGGCTTTCCTCATCGAGAAAGGCTTCAAGGGATTTTCCACCGCGCAGAAGCTGGACAAGCTCGGCATGCGCGGGTCCGACACCTGCGAGCTGGTGTTCGAGGATTGCGAGGTGCCCGAGGAGAACGTGCTCGGCGAGGTGGGGCGCGGCGTCAATGTGTTGATGTCCGGCCTGGACTATGAACGCGCGGTGCTCGCGGCGGGCCCGGTCGGGATCATGCAGGCCTGCATGGACGTGGTGCTGCCCTATGTCCACGAGCGCAAGCAGTTCGGCCAGCCCATCGGCACGTTCCAGCTCATGCAGGGCAAGATCGCCGACATGTATGTGACCATGAATGCCGTGCGCGCTTATGTGTATGCCGTTGCAAAGGCGTGCGATCGCGGCGCCACCACGCGCGAGGATGCGGCCGGGGCGATCCTGTTCGCGGCCGAGAAGGCGACCTGGATGGCGCTCGAGGCGATCCAGACCCTGGGCGGCAACGGCTATATCAATGAATATCCCACCGGCCGCCTGCTGCGGGACGCCAAGCTCTATGAGATCGGCGCCGGGACGAGCGAGATCCGCCGGATGCTGATCGGCCGGGAATTGTTCGACAAGACCGCCTGACGGCCCTTCCAGAGACGCTCCACGACAAAATCGGAACGCGCGAGCGCCGGCGGACGGCTTGCGCGCTTCTGTATCTTCGCGCTGCAACAGGACTAGGCTATTGCTTGGTTGAAGAGGAGCGCTCATGGACGATTTTTACACGCTCTCGAAGATACTCGGCATCCTGGCGGCTCCGTCCAACGTTCTGGTGTTGCTGGCTGTTTTCGGTGTGATCCTGCTGCTGACGGGCCTGCGCCGGACGCCGTCGCTGATTCTCGCCTTCGCGGTGCTCGGCATGTTCCTGACCGGCTTCTCGCCGCTGGCCAATTATCTGGTCTCGCCGCTTGAGGAGCGATTCCCGCCTTATGTGTCGGACGGGAAGCCCGTCGACGGCATCATCATGCTCGGCGGGGCGGAAGTGCCGGACGTGGCGCTGGCGCGCGGTATCACGGCGGTGAATGACGCGGCCGAGCGGATTATCGTGTTCGCCGCCTTGGCGCGGCAATATCCGCAGGCCCGCCTCGTGGTGGCGGCGGGCTCCACCGCGGCGGGCGATATGGTGGCACCGGAGGCGGAGGCGGAACGCAAGGCGCTGCAGGATGTCGGCGTCGATCTTTCGCGGGTGGTGTTTGAGCAGCGTTCGCGCAACACCATCGAGAATGCCGCTTTCAGCAAGGCGCTGGTCAATCCGCAGCCCGGCCAGAAATGGCTGCTGGTGACCTCCGCCTTCCACATGCCCCGCGCAATCGCTTGTTTTCGCGCGGTGGATTTTCCCGTGACCGCCTATCCAGTGGATTATCGCACCGTTCGGACGGACGTGCTGGACACGCCGTTCACGCGGGTGGCGCAGGGGCAGGACCTGATGGACATCGCCACTCGGGAATGGGTGGGCCTTGCCGCTTATTACTTCGCCGGCAAGACCAAGGTGCTGTTTCCCGCGCCCTAGGGACCCATCGGCGCTGCGGCCGCCGGCGAGCAGTGGGAAAATGTTTCACGTGAAACAATGGCTTAGCGCAGACGAATCGAGGTTTTGTGCCCCATCTCCGTGGTTTTCCGAGCGCTAAACCCGGCATTTTCAGCAGAATTCGCGCCATGAATTTCTGCGCACCGCGATCGGCACGCGATGGCCGGCAGACCGCTCAATCCTCGCGTGGCAGGCCGAGCCGGTACACGCCGCGGAACTCCTGCGGGTCCACGGGCTTTCCCTTGCGATAGATCACCAGCCGGCCTTCGAGTGCGAGGCGCACCGCCACCCGGCGCACCGCCGGCAGGGCGCGCTGCCATTGCGCCGGGCCCATCAAGGCGAGGGCGGCGTCGGCGGGGGCTATGGTCTTGCCCGCTTCCTGGGCGGCGAGGGTGAGAATGGCGCGGGCCACGTCGTCCTCGGCGGGCAGGGCGGTGGTTGCGGCCTCGGCCGCGGGCGGGTTCTGCGGGTTGGTCATGGGCCTGCTGTCGCATCGCCGCCAGCGCCGCGCAAGCCCGAGCTGATAGGAACAAGCGCGAGGGGCAGCCATGCGCTTATGGCAGGTGCGGCGCAGCAAGATGGCCTTGCGCTTTCGTTAGGAATTTCTTAGGTATTGTGACGAATGCGTGGCCGAAATGCGCCTCATCCGGAAATCCTGTTTCAGGACGCTTTTTCCTCTCCCTTCAAGCCATAGACAGTCATCATGACCGGAAAGACCGAACGATCCTGCTGGTGCGTCGCGCGCACCGCTCTGGGCGTTGTTGTTGCGACCATTGCCGTGGTCTATCTCTTCGGCGGGTTCGATCCCGTCATCGTCGCTTCGATCCACTGACGGCACGCGGCCCAGTCCCATAGGGTCCTGGGGAACACGACCGCCATGCCGTTGAAGCTGATCATCGGAAACAAGAATTATTCCTCCTGGTCGATGCGGCCCTGGCTCGCCTTGCGGACCGCCGACATCGCCTTCGAGGAGCAGCGCATCGCCATCGGCACCGATGCGTTCAAGGCCGCGCTCGCGCCGCTCGGCACCGCCGGCCGCGTTCCGGTGCTGGTCGATGGCGATATCCCCGTGTGGGATTCCTTGGCGATCATCGAGCATGTGGCAGAGACCCATCCGAGCCGGCCGCTCTGGCCCTCGCGTCCCGCCGCACGGGCCTTCGCCCGCTCCATCAGCGCCGAGATGCACGCCTCCTTCCATCATCTGCGCCGCCATCTTCCCATGAATCTGTGGCGCCCGGTGGCGCCGCTGGCCCTGCCCGAGGCCGTGGAGCGGGATGTCGCGCGCGTCACCGCCATCTTCCGCGAGGCCCGCGCGCGCTTCGGGAGTGGCGGGGACTTTCTGTTCGGCGCCTTCTGCGCGGCGGACGCCATGTTCGCGCCAGTCGCGACGCGCCTGCGCACCTATGCGGTGCCGCTCGACGACGTCAGCGCGGCCTATGTGGCTGCCATTCATGCCCAACCCGATTTCGTCGCCTGGAAGGCCGAGGCGCTGCGCGAAAGCGAGGTGCTGGCCGAGGACGAGGTGGACTGGCCGCAGGTGAAGCGGGAGCCGGTCACCGCGGCATGAACGCGAAATCCCCCGCCAAGCCGGCCAAGACATCGCCGGCCAAGACATCGCCGGCGAAGACATCGCTCGCCAAGACATCGCTCGCCAAGGCGCCGGCCGCCGCAGCATCGCGCCCCCTTCATCTGCTGAAGCTGTGCGTCGGCGCCGAATCCATCGAGGACCTCACCGACTGGATCGCCGAGCGCCTCGCCGACAAGGCGGCGCGCGGCCTGCCTGTGGAACATGGGCATATCACCCGTATGGTGCCGACCCGCACCGAGGAATTGCTCAGCGGCGGTTCGCTCTATTGGGTCATCAAGGGCGAGATCATGTGCCGGCAGCGGCTGGTCGACATCCGCCCGTTCGTGGATGGCGAAGGCATCCGCCGCTGCACCTTGGTGCTGGACCCGCAGGTGGTGCGCGTGGCGCCGCGCCCGCACCGCCCGTTCCAGGGCTGGCGCTATCTCAAGGATACGGACGTCGCCGCCGATCTCGACGCGGCGGGCAAGGGCGCGGCCGGATTGCCGGCGGAGATGGAGCGCGAATTGCGCGCCCTCGGGCTGCTTTAGGCGTATCCGTCGCCCGCCACGGTCTTTCCCTCTCCCTGGCGGTCTTTCCCTGCCGAGCGGTCTTCCCCCTCCCCAACCCTCCCCCGCAAGCGGGAGAGGGAGCGCATCGGACTGTGTGACGTACGGATTTCCCCCCGACACCGCCTTGTCCCCTCTCCCGCTTGCGGGGGAGGGCTAGGGAGGGGGCCTTCCAAGCGAGGGTTAGGGATCTTCCACGCGAGCGCTGGCGAGGGGGACTTCCAAGCGCCGCGAGGTTTTATTCCGCTCCGGTCGCCACCGGCTTTCCGGCGGCCGCCCATTCGGCCCAGGAGCCGTCATAGAGCGCGTGCGGGCGCTTGCCGATGCTGTCCAGCGCCAGCCACAAAATGGCGGCCGAGACGCCGGAGCCGCAGGAGGTGATGACCGGGCGGGAGAGATCCACGCCCGCGCCTTCCAGCGCCGCGCGCAGGGCCTCGGGCTCGGCGAGGTGGCCGTCCTTGACGATTTCGCTGAAGGGCAGGTTGAGGCTGCCGGGAATATGGCCGGAGGCGATGCCGGCGCGCGGCTCCGGCGCCTCGCCCCGGAACCGGGCCGCCGGGCGCGCATCGAGCACCTGGCTGGTGCCGGCGGTCAAGGCGCGCTCCACCTGGGCGATGTCGGCGATGATGGAGCGGTCCAGCCGCGCCATGAAGCTGGCCGTCGGGCGGGTGGAGGGGCCGCTTTCGGTCTCGCGGCCCTCGGCCAGCCATTGCGGCAGGCCGCCATCCAGAATCATCACCTCCGCCACCCCGAAGGCGCGGAAGGTCCACCACACGCGCGCCGCCGAGAACAGGCCGAGCTGGTCATAGACCACGATCCGCAGCCCATCGCCGATGCCGAGCTTGCCCACCGCCGCGGAGAAGGCGAGCGCGTCCGGCAGCATGTGGGGCAGGTCGCTCGAATGGTCGGAAATGGCGTCGATGTCGAAGAACACGGCGCCGGGGATGTGATGCTCCAGGAACTCCGCCTTGCCGTTGCGCCCGGTCGGCGGCAAGTGCCAGGAGCCGTCCACGATCACCAGGTCGGGCGCTCCGAGATTGTCCGCAAGCCATTGGGTGGACACGAGGTAAGGCGAGGAGGTCATGAACGGGATTCCGCGTTGGAGGAGGGGCGGCGAGGATCACACGAGAACGTTCGGCACCTCGCTCTTGCGTTCCAGCCAGCCCGGCACGGGCAGGTCCTTGGAGCGCAGGAATTCGGGATTGAACAGCTTCGACTGATAGCGCGTGCCGTAGTCGCAGAGAATGGTGACGATGGTATGCCCCGGCCCGAGATCCTTCGCGAGGCGGATCGCGCCGGCGATATTGATGCCGGACGAGCCGCCGAGGCACAGGCCCTCGTGCTCCAGCAGGTCGAACACGATCTGCACCGCTTCGGCGTCCGGTATCTGATAGGCGAAATCCACCGGCGCGCCCTCCAGGTTCGCGGTGATGCGCCCCTGGCCGATGCCCTCGGTGATGGACGAGCCCTCCGCGTGCAGCACGCCGGTGGTGTAATAGGAATAGAGCGCCGCGCCGAACGGGTCGGCGAGCGCGATCTTGATGTTGGGGTTGCGCGCCTTCAGGGCCATGCCGATGCCCGCGAGCGTGCCGCCGGTGCCGACCGCGCACACGAAGCCGTCCACCTTGCCGTCGGTCTGCTGGTAGATTTCCGGGCCGGTGGTGTCGATATGCGCCTGCCGGTTGGCCACATTGTCGAACTGGTTGGCCCAGATGGCGCCGTTCGGCTCGGTCTTGGCGAGCGCCTCGGCAAGGCGGCCGGAGACCTTCACGTAATTGTTCGGGTTGGAATAGCCCACCGCCGGCACTTCCACGAGCGTGGCGCCGGCGAGGCGCAGCATGTCCTTCTTTTCCTGGGACTGGGTCTCGGGAATGACGATCACGGTCTTGAAGCCGAAGGGCGCAGCCACCAGCGCCAAGCCGATGCCGGTATTGCCCGCCGTGCCTTCCACGATCACGCCGCCGGGCTGGAGCGTGCCCTTCGCGATCGCATCCTGGATGATGCCGAGCGCCGCGCGATCTTTCACCGACTGGCCCGGATTGAGGAATTCCGCCTTGCCCAGAATGGTGCACCCGGTCTCCTCGGACGCCTTCTTCAGGCGGATGAGCGGGGTGTTGCCGATGGATTCAACAAGGCCGTTACGTATATTCATGGAATAACCGTGCTCCAGATGGCGAGCGAACGTTACCGAAGGCGCTCACCAGCGGCAACCGGCGCGGCTTGCGGCGGTCATCGCGGCACCGGGGCCGGGCGCGGGCCGCGGCGCAGGAGCGCGCTGCGCAAAAACCCGTTCATGGGCAGCTCGATGCAGCGATAGGTCAGGTAGCCGAGCGCCAGCGCCGTGCCGGTGACCAACAGGAAATAGAACCCAAGATATTGCCCGCCCAATAGCTTGCGCCACAGCGGATCGACGAACAGAAAAATGAAGCTGTGGCTGAGATAGAGGCTGTAGGAGGCATTTCCCAGCACCACGAGAATGCCCACCGCCGGGCGTGTGGGATTGGCATCCACGCACAGCACGCATAGCCCCACGGTGAGCATCGCCACCAGCGTATGGGCCGCCGGCACCGCCTGGGGAAAGGCCGTGACCGCGACGATCAGCGCCAGGCAGGCGGGAAGGACATGGCGAAACCCCAGCACGCCCCGCCCATTGCGCATGAGATGCAGCTTCACCAGCGCGAGCGCGATGCCGATGACGAATTCCAGCAGGATCGGATGGGTCCAGGCGCGCATGACGTCCTGCTGCCAGTCCAGCGTTCCCGCCACGGTCAGGCCGAGCAGCGCGGCGATAAGGACACTCAAGCCCAAGGTGCGCCGCAGGAACAGGCTGGCGGCAAAGGCGAGGTAGAAGAACATCTCATAGTTCAGCGTCCAGCCCTGGGACAGGATCGGCCGATGCTGCGCGTAGAGATTGAAGTAGGGAATGAAGACATAGCTCTTCACCACTTCCGGCACGGAGAGAAGCGCCGCGCCCGAGGGATCGCCGAGGCGCGCGAGCAGCAGGAAGACGAGGATCTGCAGCGTCGTCAGCAGCCAATAGAGCGGCACCACGCGCACGATTCGCGCCGCCAGGAACCGCCCCGGTGCCCCCGGCTTTCCGAACGCGTCATGGGCGATATAGACCATGATGAAGCCGCTGATGACGAAGAAGATGCGGACCCCGAGATCGCCCGAAATCCCGAAAATCAGCACCTCCGCGCCATAGCGCTCGCGAAAGCCGGAAAGGCTGTGCTCCACATGGGACAGCATGACCAAGGCGGCCGCAAGGAAGCGCAGGATCTGCAAGGAATAGAGGGTTTCCCGCATCACTTGATCCTCGCCGCGGCCCGGCGCCGCGCGTGCCGCAACATGCCCGCCGGCCCGGCCGGGCGGGGCCGTCTCGCCCCTGAGTCGCCGGCGCGTCCGGTGTAGCGGGAAGCCTTCGGCCGCGCCATAGCCTGCCCTCGCACCACCCCGCCGCAGGCGATGCCTTCGCCTTCATCCGGCCGCTTGCGCCTTGACCTGCTCGAACGCGCGCAGCGCCCGGGCGCGGGCTTGGGCGTGGTCCACGATGGGGTGGGGATAGGTGCTGCCGAGCCGCACGCCGGCCCGCGACAAAGCGGCGGCATCGCCCGTCCAGGGCTTGTGGATCAGCGCCGGCGGCAGCCGCGCCAGCTCGGGCACGAAAGCGCGCACATAGGCCCCGTCCGGATCGAACTTCTCGCCCTGGAGCACCGGGTTGAAGATGCGGAAATAAGGCGCGGCATCCACCCCGCTGCCGGCGACCCATTGCCAATTGCCGGGATTGCTCGCGGCGTCCGCATCCACCAGCGTGTCCCAGAACCAACGCTCCCCCGCGCGCCAGTGCACTAACAGGTGCTTGGCGAGGAAAGACGCGACCACCATGCGCATGCGGTTGTGCATCCAGCCCGTCCGCCAGAGCTGCCGCATGGCGGCATCCACGATGGGGTAGCCGGTGCGGCCGCTCTGCCATGCCGCGCAGTCCTCGGGCGCATCGCGCCAGGGAAAGGCGTCGAAGGCGGCATTGAGATTGCGTGTCGCAAGGTCCGGCGCCGTATTCAGAATGTGGTGGTTGAACTCGCGCCAATAGAGTTCTGCCACGAATTTTTCGCCGTCGCGCGGGGCAAGCCCTTCCGCCTCCACGGCGTGTTGCGTGGCGGAGGCGACCTGCCGGGGTGATATCTCGCCCCAGCGCAGATGCGGCGACAGGCGCGAGACGTGGTCCATGTCCGGCCGGTCGCGCAGCTCCGCATAGCCGGCGAGCCCGGTAGAGAAAAAGGCGTGCAATCGCTCCCGCGCCGCCGCTTCGCCGGCCCGCCATGTGGCGCGCAGGCCCTGCGCCCAATCGGGGCGGGAAGGTTCGAGCGCCCATTGGGCGAGATCATCGCTTTGCTGTGCGTGGCGGGCCGCCTCCAGGCGCGGCGGAACGGGCAGGGGCGCGCGTGGCACCCAATCCTTCAAAGCGGCCCGTTGGAAGGCGGAGAAGGTGCGCGGCAAGGTGCCCGCCGCCGTGCGCACCGATCCCAATTCATGCAGCAGATGGCCGTTGAACAGGTGCACCTCGCGGCCCTCGGCCCGCAAATCGGCCGCGACCTGCACGTCGACCGCGCGCTCGGCAGCCCCCGGCCGGTTGTTGAGGGTGACGAGCCCGGCGCCGAGCGCCCGCGCCAGCGCCGGAACGATCTCGCCCGCCCGTCCCCGGCGCAGGATCAGGGGAATGCCGTGCGCGTTGAGGTCGCGCATCAGTGCTTTCAGAGACTGGGCCAGCCACCAGCGCGCCGCCCCGCCGAGCGGCCGCACGCCGGGCGAAATTTCATCCAGCACATAAAGCGCCGCTACCGGCCGCCCATCCCGCGCGGCGTGGGTGAGGGCGGGATTGTCGCTAAGCCGCAGATCGTCGCGGAACCAGACCAGGGCAGGGGAAGGCGGCATGACGCACCGATTGGGAAACGGGCGCGCAGCATAGCCTGTGCGGCGCGGCCGGCTACCCTTCGCGCCTGCGAGAGCTATAGTCGCTCAGTGTTCAAGGGGAGGACCGGGGTGTCGGATTTCAAGCCGGATTTGAGGCAGGTGGTGGCGGACATCGCCGCCGACATGGCGCAGCGCACCGAGCGCGGCACGGTTGCGAGCTATATTCCCGAACTCGCCAAGGTGCCGCTGGACCAGTTCGCCATCGCCGTGACCACCGCAGACGGCGAGATGATCTGCGCCGGGGATTTCGAGACCGCCTTCTCGATCCAGAGCATCTCCAAGGTGTTCACGCTGACCTTGGCGCTTGGGCAGCTGGGCGACAATCTGTGGAACCGGGTCGGCCGCGAGCCCTCGGGCAATGCGTTCAATTCCATTGTCCAGCTGGAATATGAGAAGGGCAAGCCGCGCAATCCCTTCATCAATGCCGGCGCGATCGCCGTCACCGACGTGCTGCTCTCCGGCCACCAGCCGCGCGAGGCGCTCGGCTCCATCCTGCGCTTCATCCGCTTCATCGCCGACGACGAGGACGTGGCGATCGACGAGAATGTGGCGCGCTCGGAAAAGCAGACCGGCTTCCTCAATACCGCGCTCGCCAATTACATGCGCGCCTTCAACGTGCTGGAGCACCCGGTGGACCATGCGCTCGGGGTCTATTTCCACCATTGCGCGATCACCATGACCGCTCGGCAATTGGCCATGGCGGGCCGCTATATCGCTTTCGGCGGCAAGATCCCCACCACCGGGCGCTCGGTCGTCACCTCGGAGCGGGCGCGCCGCATCGCGGCCCTGATGCTGACCTGCGGCCATTATGACGGCTCGGGCGACTTCGCCTTCCGCGTCGGCCTGCCGGGCAAAAGCGGTGTGGGCGGCGGCATCCTGGCGGTGGCGCCGGGCAAGGCCTCGATCGCGGTCTGGTCGCCGGGCCTCGATCGCTTCGGCAATTCGGTGCTGGGCTCGATCGCGCTGGAGCAATTGGCGCGGGCCATGCGCTGGTCGGTGTTCGGCGCGGGCTAAGCGAGTCCGCCGGGCGGGCCCGCGCTTCAGCCGCCGGAGGAGGCCTGCGAGGGGGTGAAGCGCGCGACCAGGTTGAACAGGTCGCCGCGGAAGGTCTGGCGCACGAACGTGATGTTCTCGTCCCCGCGCCAGGTGCGGCGTTGCAGCTCCAGGCAGGCGGCGCGGTCCGGGATGTCGAGCAGCGTCGCCATTTCGCTCGAGGCATTGACGGCGGTGATGTGGTGCTCGGCCTCGGTCCAGGGAACGTGACCGACCAGCCAGGAGCCGGGAGATTGGCGCGAGAAATCCACGTCCGCCGCCTCGGGCACGGCGGTGATGTTGATGAGGCGTCGTTCCAGGGCAAAGGGGCGCATGCCGGCCATGTGCCGGCACTCCAGCTCCAGCACTTCGCCGCGGGGCGTCAGCTCCCATTCCAGCGCCATGCGCCGGTCCGCGCGGCGGCGCTGCAGACGCAGCAATTCGTAACGATAGGTCTCGCCCCGCAGGGTGATTTCCGCCTCGATATCCGGGATCTGAAGAATCGCCGATTGGATGCGCGGCGCGGCGACGAACGATCCGGCGCGGCGGCGACGCTCCACCAGCCCCGCCGCGGCGAGTTCGGACACCACCTTGTTCACGGTCATGCGGGCGCAGCCATATTGCGCCATCAGCTCGTGCTCATAGGGGATCCGGTAGCCCGGCCCCCATTCGCCGGACAGGATCTTGGCTTCGATATCGGCCCGGATGCGCCGATTGAGCGTCCCCGACATCTTGTCCTTGAGCGGAGTTTCGACCGTTTCGCTCACGCCAGCACTCTTTCCATCACGCGCGCGAACCTGCCGCGTATCCGTTCATGGTCGTGGTGAAGCCCGTTCGTCACATATTTGCGTCCACGACGCCAGACGCCGTCCACCGCGCCGCCCCGCGCCCCGAAAATCCAGCCGTCGAGCCAGGCATCGCCCGCGCGTGCGGCCAGCGCGGACCGGCCGGGATCGAGGGTAACGAGATCGGCCGGCGCGCCGACCGCGATGCCCCAGCCCGCCGCGCCGCAAGGCACCTGGAGCGCCTGCCCGCCCCCGGCGAGCGCCGCATCGAACAGCGCGCGGCCGGTGGAGCGCAGCGCTTCCCCGGCCCGCATCTCGCCCGCAAGCACATTGCGCGCGCGCAGGCGCAGCCGCTGGCCATATTCAAGGGTGCGCAATTCCTCCGCCGCATCCACGAGCACATTGGAATCGGAACCGATGCCATAGCGTCCGCCGGCACGGGCAAATTCGGCGGCCGGAAATATCCCGTCGCCGAGATTGGCTTCGGTGATCGGGCACAAGCCTGCGACGGCCTGACTTTGCGCAAGTTGGCGGGTTTCGCCCTCGGTCATGTGGGTGGCGTGGATGAGGCACCAGCGCGTATCCACCGGGGCGCCCCCGAACAGATGCTCGACCGGCCGCTGCCCGCACCAGGCGAGGCAATCCTCCACTTCCTTGGTTTGCTCGGCCACATGGATATGGACCGGCCCGCCGGCCGCAAGCGGAAGGATGGCAGTGATTTCTTCCAGGCTCGCGGCCCGCAGGCTGTGGGGGGCGATGCCGACCACGGCATCCTCCAGTGGCGCGACCGCAGCCCGGCTCGCGGCCATCAGCGCGGCGAACCCATCGAGATCGTTGATGAACCGGCGCTGGCCGTGGCCCGGCTCAAGACCGCCGAATCCAGAATGGGCGTAAAACACCGGCAGCAGCGTGAGGGCAATCCCGGTTTCGGCGGCGGCAGCGGAAATGCGCGTCGCCAGTTCCGCGCGATCGGCATAGGCCGCGCCGGCGGGGTCATGATGGAGATAGTGGAATTCGCCGACGCGGGTGAAGCCGCTCTCCAGCATTTCCATGTAAGCGAGGGCGGCCAGCGCCTCCACGTCTTCGGGACCGACACGGTCGACGAAGCGATACATGACCTCGCGCCAGCCCCAGAAGCTGTCCTCGCCCGGCCCGCGCATTTCGGCAAGGCCCGCAAGTCCGCGCTGGAAGGCGTGGCTGTGGAGATTGGGAAGCCCAGGCACCACCGGGCCGTGCCTCTCCTCCCCGCTCGCCGGCGCCACGTCGCGCTCGATCGCGGTCATTGCGCCGTCGCGCAGGTGGAGGCGGACCTTCTGGGCCCAGCCATCGGGCAGCAGAGCGTCGGTAAACCAGAGGCTCCGGGAAGGGGACGGCACCATCGCTTTCCTTTTTTCGAAGGGGGCTGGACAAGCGCGAAGTCGCGCATTTATGTATATACATTATCGGCGCCACCGCCAATGGGAATTGGGGACAGGGAACGGCCATGCGCTGCGACCGCATCTGGCGGAATGCCCGCCTTGCAACCCTCGCGCCCGCGCTTCCAGGGCTCGGGGTGGTGGAAGACGGCCTCGTCGCGGCCCGCGACGGCCGCATCCTCTACGCCGGTCCCCGCGCCGATGCGCCGGCGTTCGACGCCATCGAGGCCGTGGATTGCGCGGGACGCTGGATCACCCCCGGCCTCATCGATTGCCACACCCATCTGGTCTATGGCGGCGATCGCGCGAACGAGTTCGAGATGCGCCTCGCCGGTGTCCCCTATGAGGAGATCGCGCGGGCCGGCGGCGGCATCGTCTCCACCATGACGGCCACCCGCGCCGCGGACGAGGACGCGCTCGTCGCCTCCGCCCTGCCGCGGCTCGATGCGCTTCTGGCGGAAGGCGTCACCACCATCGAGATCAAGTCCGGCTATGGCCTGAACCTGGAGGCCGAGCGGCGCCAATTGCGCGCCGCCCGCGCGCTCGGCGATCGCCGGCCGGTCACCGTCACGACCACCTTCCTCGGCGCCCATGCCTTGCCACCGGAGGCCGGCGGCGACAAGGACGCCTTCATTGATGCGATCTGCACGCAGATGCTCCCGGCACTGGCGGGAGAGGGGCTGGCGGATGCGGTGGATGCGTTCTGCGAAGGCATCGCCTTCTCGCCCGCCCAGGTGGCGCGCGTGTTTGAAGCCGCCCGTGCGCTCGCCCTGCCGGTGAAGCTGCACGCCGACCAGCTCAGCAACCTTCATGGGGCCGAGTTGGCCGCGCGGTTCGGCGCCCTGTCGGCGGACCATCTGGAGCATGCGGACGCCGCAGGAGCCGCGGCCATGGGTAAGGCCGGCACCGTCGCGGTGCTGCTGCCAGGCGCCTATTATTTCATTCGCGAAACCAAGACGCCGCCGGTCGATCTCTTCCGTGCCGCCGGGGTGCCGATCGCCCTTGCGACCGATTGCAACCCGGGCACGTCGCCGCTCACCTCGCTGCTGCTCACCATGAATATGGGCGCCACCTTGTTTCGCCTGACGGTGACCGAATGCATCGCCGGCGTGACGCGCGAAGCGGCGCGCGCACTCGGGGTGCTCAAGCGGACCGGCACGTTGGAGCCCGGCAAGGATTGCGATCTTGCGGTGTGGGATATCGAGCGGCCGGCCGAGCTGGTCTACCGCATCGGCTTCAACCCGCTCCACGCCCGCGTCTGGAGGGGCCGATGAGCGTGCGCCTCGATGCCGGAGCGGTGCCTTTGGCGAAATGGCGCGACATCGCCGCCGGCGCCGCCTTCACCCTCGACCCCAGCTGCGCCGAAAATGTGCGGCGTAGCGCAGCGGCGGTGGACGCCATCGTGGCCGCCGGGGCGCCGGTCTACGGCATCAACACGGGATTCGGGAAGCTGGCCAGCGTCCGCATCGACGCCGCCGATCTGGCCACGCTTCAGCGCAACATCGTCGTGTCCCACGCGGCCGGCGTGGGCGAGGCCATGCCGGCGCCGGTGGTGCGGCTGATGATGGCGCTCAAGCTCGCGAGCCTTGCCCAGGGGGCATCCGGCATACACCCGCGCACGCTGGCGTTTCTGGAGGCCATGCTCGCGCGCGGGCTGGTTCCGGTGGTGCCGGCCCAGGGATCGGTCGGCGCCTCCGGCGATCTCGCGCCGCTGGCGCACATGACCGCCGCGATGATCGGCGTCGGGGATTGCCTGTTCGGCACCGAGCGCATGCCGGCCGACGCGGCTTTGGCCCGGGCCGGGCTCGCCCCCTTGGCGCTCGGACCGAAAGAGGGCCTGGCGCTGCTCAATGGAACCCAGTTTTCCACCGCCTGCGCGCTCACCGGTCTGTTCGCGGCGGAAACCGCATTCCGCGCGGCGCTGGTCACGGGTGCCCTTTCCACCGATGCCGCGCGCGGCTCGGATGCGCCGTTCGATCCGCGCATCCATGCCTTGCGCCGCCATCGCGGGCAGATCGAAACCGCCGAGGCGCTGCGCACGCTCATGGAGGGTTCGGTCATCCGCGACTCCCACCGCCTCGGCGACGATCGGGTGCAGGATCCCTATTGCCTGCGCTGCCAGCCCCAGGTGATGGGCGCCGTGCTCGATCTGCTGCGCCAGGCCGCCGCGACCCTCTCAACCGAGGCCAATGGGGTTTCGGACAATCCGCTGATCTTCTGGCAGACGGGGGAGGCGCTTTCGGGGGGTAACTTTCATGCCGAGCCGGTGGCATTCGCCGCCGACATGATCGCCCTTGCGATCTGCGAGATCGGCGCGCTGGCCGAGCGCAGGATCGCCATGCTGGTGGATCCCGCGCTCTCCGGCCTGCCGGCGTTTCTCACCCCCCGGCCCGGACTGAATTCTGGCTTCATGATTGCGCAGGTCACCGCCGCCGCGCTGGTGTCGGAGAATAAGCAGCGGGCCTATCCCGCGAGCGTGGATTCGATCCCCACCTCGGCCAATCAGGAAGATCACGTTTCCATGGCCGCCCATGGCGCGCGGCGGCTCGCCCCCATGGCCGAGAATGCTTTCGGCATCCTCGGCATCGAATTGCTTGCCGCCGCCCAGGGCTGCGATTTCCACGCCCCGCTCGCCTCCAGCCCCCGGCTGGAGCGGGTTCGGGCATGCCTGCGCGCGCGGGTGCCGCACCTTGAGGACGATCGGTATTTCCATCCCGACATGGCGGCCGCCATCGACCTCGTGCGCAGCGGCGCGCTCGCGGAGGCGGCTGGAGCCGATGTGCTGCCTTCCATCAGCGGAGCTTGATGTGACCTCTTCCTCTCCCGATTGGCTGCGCGTCACGCGCGGAACGGCGCCCCTGGTGGTGAGCCTCCCGCACACCGGCACCGAAATCCCGGCGGCTTATTGCGACGCCCTGGTGTCGCTCCCGCTCGCGCGCAAGGATTGCGATTGGTGGATCGACGAGCTGTATGACTTTGCCAGGGAGCTGAACGCGAGCATCGTGCACACGGCGGTGTCGCGCACGGTGATCGACGTCAATCGCGATCCCTCGGGCGTCTCGCTCTATCCCGGCCAGGCGACCACCGAGCTGTGCCCGACCACGACGTTCGACGGCGAGCCGCTGTATCATGCGGGCCGCGCACCGGACGCGGCGGCGGTGGCGGCGCGGCGGGCGGCTTATTTCGATCCCTATCACACGGCGCTCGCCGGCGAGATCGCCGCCGCACGGGAGCGCCATGGCACCGTCGTGCTCTATGACTGCCACTCGATCCGTTCGGTGATCCCGCGCCTGTTCGAGGGCACCTTGCCGGAATTCAACATCGGCACGAACAGCGGCCAGAGCTGCGCGCCCGAGCTGGTGCGGGCGATCGAATCCCTCTGCGCGGCCACCGGCCGGCCGCACGTCACCGACGGGCGGTTCAAGGGCGGCTACATCACCCGCCAGTATGGCCGGCCCTCGGAGGGCGTGCATGCCGTCCAGATGGAGCTGGCGTGCCGCGCCTATATGCACGAGCCGCTGGGTCCGCTCACGCCGGACCAATGGCCGACGCCATACGACGCCGCTTATGCCGCGCCCCTGCGGGCGGCGCTGCGCGCCATCTTCGAGACCTGCCTCGCCTTTGCCCAGGCGCGAGGCTGACCGCATGCACGACCAGGAAAGACCCGCAATGACCCGCATCGACAATGAGCGCCGCATTCGCGCCCCGCGCGGTTCCGATCTGTCGGCCAAGAGCTGGCTGACCGAGGCGCCGCTGCGCATGCTCATGAACAATCTCGATGCCGAAGTGGCGGAGCGGCCCGGCGAGCTTGTGGTCTATGGCGGCATCGGCCGGGCGGCGCGCGACTGGGAAAGCTTCGACCGCATCGTCGGCGCGCTGCAGCGCCTGGAGGCCGACGAGACCCTGCTCGTGCAATCGGGAAAGCCGGTGGGCGTGTTCCGCACCCATGCCGATGCCCCGCGCGTGCTGATCGCCAATTCCAACCTCGTGCCCCATTGGGCCACATGGGACCATTTCAACGCCCTCGATCGCCAGGGCCTGATGATGTACGGCCAGATGACGGCCGGTTCCTGGATCTATATCGGCTCCCAGGGCATCGTTCAGGGCACCTATGAGACCTTCGTGGAGATGGGCCGGCGCCATTATGGCGGGAGCCTTGCCGGCCGCTGGATCCTCACCGCGGGCCTCGGCGGCATGGGCGGGGCGCAGCCGCTCGCCGCGGTGATGGCGGGGGCCAGTTGCCTTGCCATCGAATGCCAGCCGAGCCGCATCGAGATGCGCTTGAAGACCGGCTATGTGGATGTCCTGGCCAAGGATCTCGACGAGGCGCTGGCGATCATCGAGACCGCCTGCGCGACCAACAAGCCCATATCCGTCGCTTTGCTTGGAAACGCCGCCGAAATCCTGCCGGAGATGATCCGTCGCGGCGTGCGTCCGGACGCGGTCACCGACCAGACCTCCGCGCATGATCCGGTCAATGGCTATCTGCCCGTCGGCTGGACGCTGCAGCAGTGGGAAGACCGGCGCGCCAGCGATCCCAAAGCCGTGACGGCGGCCGCCAAGGCGTCCATGGCAACCCATGTGCGCGCCATGCTCGCGTTCTGGAAGCAAGGCGTGCCGACCGTCGATTATGGCAACAACATCCGCCAGATGGCGCTCGAAGAGGGGGTCGCGGACGCGTTCGACTTCCCGGGGTTCGTGCCCGCCTATATCCGCCCGTTGTTCTGCCGTGGCATCGGCCCGTTCCGCTGGGCGGCGCTCTCCGGCGACCCGGAAGACATCTATCGCACCGACGCCAAGGTGAAGGAATTGCTCCCGGACAACGCCCATCTCCACACCTGGCTGGACATGGCGCGCGACCGCATCAAATTTCAGGGCCTGCCGGCCCGCATCTGCTGGGTGGGGCTGGGAGATCGCCATCGGCTTGGCCTTGCCTTCAACGAAATGGTCGCCTCCGGGGAGCTGAAGGCGCCGATCGTGATCGGCCGCGACCATCTCGATTCCGGGTCGGTCGCCTCGCCCAATCGCGAGACCGAGGCCATGCGGGACGGGTCGGACGCGGTATCCGACTGGCCCCTGCTCAATGCCCTGCTCAATTGCGCCTCAGGTGCGACCTGGGTGTCGCTGCACCATGGCGGCGGGGTGGGCATGGGATTCTCCCAGCATGCCGGCATGGTGATCGTCGCTGATGGCACGCCGGAAGCCGCGCGCCGGCTGGAGCGGGTGCTTTGGAACGATCCGGCGACCGGCGTCATGCGCCATGCCGATGCGGGCTATGAAAGCGCGCTCGACTGCGCGCGCGAACATGGCCTCGACCTTCCCGGCATCCTCGGCTGACCCATGCGCATCGTCCGCGCCGCCGATTGCCGCCGCATGGCCTGGAAGAATGGCGGCGGAGAGACCGTGGAGATCCTCACCGTGCCTGAAGGCGCCGGGCTTTCGGATTTCGACTGGCGCATCAGCTCCGCCACGGTCGCAAGCGCGGGGCCGTTCTCGGCCTTCGCGGGCATTGATCGCACCTTGTGCGTGCTCTCAGGCGAGGGGCTTACCCTCGCGGTCCCCCCGCATGCCCCGGTTCGCCTCGATCCCGCCTCGGCACCCTATCGGTTTCCGGGCGAGGCGGCGGTGTTCGGCACGCCGCATGGCGGCCCGGTGGTGGATCTCAACATCATGACCCGGCGTGCGCGCTTCACCCATGAGGTGACGCGCCTGACGCTCGATGCGCCGCTGAGCGTGCCCAGCGCGGGGGCGGACGTCGTCATTTTCGTGGTTCAGGGTGCGGTGTCTGAGCCAAGCTTCGCCGAGAGCGCGGCCAGCTCTGTCGCGCTAGAGGCCGGCGACTGTGCCCTTCTATCGCCCCAGGACGAGATGGCCGTGCTGACCCCGCTCGGCGGGGCGTGCGAAATCATAATGGTGCGGATCACCCCGGCCTGAGACCGAGCGTCCTTCAGCTGCGGGGTGGATCGTCGAGGCGCCCGACGGCATTGCGCGCGATTGCCTTTCCCGCACCGTTCGTCATGGCCGGGCGTGTCCCGGCCATTCACGCCACGTCGCCCGCACGGGCCTTGAAAAGCCGGTGCCGGCGGCGCCCCGTGGATGCACGGGACAAGCCCGTGCATGACGATCTCTCTTGCAGCGGCGCCGTGCCATGAAGGTCGATCCGGCCTAGATCGGTCCTCCCCCTCTCCGCGCGGGAGAGAGGAAGGACCGCATCGCGCCAGCTCACACCAGAGACTGCACCAGCTTGCGGGCCGCCGCCGTCACGTCCGCAGGCAGGCTGTGGCGCTTGGCATAGGGGCGGGTCTTGCAGGTGGCGTCGATCATCAGCTTGGCGGTCGCGCCGTTGCGGTTGGACGGATCGAGGATCGCGCCCATGCCGTTGCGCACGACGTCCATGTCGGAATCGGCCTGGAAGCGGGTGCACACCGCCCACATGACCTGCTCCTCGTCATAGACGTCCACGTCCGCATCCACCACGATCACCAGCTTGAGGCTGAGATTGTCGCCGAACGCGGCCATGGCGATGTTGCTCGGCTCGCCCGGCGCGGGGTCCTTCACCGCCACATAGGCATGCAGCAGGCAGGTGCCGGATTTGGGATAATGCACCGCCGTGACATTGGGATATTGCACCCGCAGCGACTTCAATTGCCGCGCTTCCTGCGAGACCCCGAGTAGCATCGTGTGCTCGTCCGAAATCCCGGGAATGATGGTGTGGTAGATGGCGTCCTTGCGGTGCAGGATGCTGCTCACCTCCACCGCATTGCGGGTGGAGCGCTCCGAGGCATAGCCGGTGAACTCACCGAACGGGCCTTCGTCCTCGTCCGCATCCAGCAGCAGCTTGCCCTCGATGGCGATCTCCGCGAACGCCGGAATCTCGATCGGGCCGGTGACTCCCTGCACGACCTTCAACGGCTCGCCGAGGAAGCCGCCCGCGATCTCGTATTCGTCGGTGCTGATGGGGCCCTTCCACAGGCCGGAGCCGAAGGTGATCAGCGGGTGGCACCCGACCACGATCACCACCGGCAATTCCTTCAGCCCCATGGCGCTGGCCTTGCGGGCATAGTTCCACAGGTGCCGGCGGCTGTGCAGGCTGGTGCCGAAGCGGGTCTTGCCGTTCACCTGCATGCGGTGGAACGAGGCATTGCGCACCCCGGTCTCGGGGTCCTGGGCGATGAACATCGCATTGGTCAGATAGGCGCCGCCATCCTCGACGAAATGGCGCATGATCGGCAAATACGACAGATCGACCGCATCCCCCGTCAGCACGACGTCGAGAATGGGCCCGGTTTCGAGGACTTCCGGCGCGATCGGCGTCGCGTCGGTATTGGCCCAGCGCTCGATCAGCTTGTCTTCCGGCACGCCGAGCGCCGCCGCGAAGCGGTCGCGGGCGCCATACATATTCATCAGCACCGGAAAGCGCGATCCCTTGACGTTCTCGAACATCAGCATGGGGCTGCCGTGCTTCTCGAACTCGAAGGTGATGGCGGTGGTGTCGTAATCGAGGTTCACTTCTTCATTGATGCGCACCAGCTTGTCGGGGCGGTCCGCCTCGAAAGCGGTGAGAAAGCTGCGCAGATCCTGGTGGTCGTAGGATTTCGGATCCATGGGATGGTCTTTCATTCGGTTCGGCGCCGTGTGGATCTGCGCCGCCGGATCAGGAAACGGGTGGACGGGCGCCGCGTCAGGCGAACCTGAGCCGCTGGCCGATGCCCAGACGGGCGGCCTTCTCCAACATGGCGTGGCCGAGCGCGATGTCGGACAGCGACAGGCCCCGGTGCCAGAACAGGATGGTTTCCTCGTCGTTTTCCCGGCCCGGCTTCAGCCCGGCGACGATCTGGCCCATCTCGGCATACAGGGTTTCCGGCGAGAGCTTGCCCGCCCGCACGTGGGCTCGCAGCGATCCGAGTTCGCCCTCGCGGCACTGGCCCCAATCGTCCACGATCAATTTGGACATGATGTCGGTCAGGGAGAGCTCCACCGCGCTCTTGGTGCCATAGGGCACCACGAACGCCCCCGGCTTGATCCATTCGGTCTTCAGCAAAGGCTCGGGCTTGGTCAGGCGGGATGCCTCGACCACGATATCGGCGCCGCGCACGGTTTCTTCCCAGGTGTCGACGGCGCGGATCTTCTTGCCGAGGTCGCGTTCGAGCTTTTCCGCGAACGGGCGGTAGCTCTCGGGGCGGCGGGAATGCACCCGGATCTCATCGAAATCGAACAAATGATCCAGCAGCCGCACGTTCCAATAAGACGAGCCGCGGGCGCCGATATGGCCGAGGATCTTCGAATTCTTGCGGGCGAGATATTTTGCGCCGAGCGCGGTGATGGCGCCGGTGCGCATGTCGGTGATGCCGCCCGCCTCGATGATCGCCTTGGGCATGCCGGTGTCGCGCGACATGAGGGTGAGCACCGCCATCTCGGAGGGCAGGCCCTTCTCATAATTGAGGTAGAAGTCGCTCACGACCTTCACCCCGGCAATGTCCACATCGCCGCCGATGGCACCGCGCAGCACGTTGAAATGCCCTTCAACCGCCGGGTTGGGGTGCAGATGGACGCGCGGCTCGATCACGGTTTCCCCGCGCCCCTGGGCGGCGAGGCTCTTCTCGATGGCGTCGAGAATCTCGGTGTCGGTGATCTCCAGCGCGGCGATATCCGGGCCGTTCAGGAAGGTGATGTAGATCGGCTTGCTGCTCATAATCTCTTCTTTCCACTGCCCGGTATGGCGCCAAGCCAAAGCCTGCGGCAGGCGAGGGGAGGTGGTTTGCTGGTCTTCGGCGGTTGCGGCGGCGCGCGCGAGGCCGCGCGTGAAGGCACTTCGGGTCGGGGTCCAGGGAAGCGCGATCCGCGCGTGCGGCGCGGCGCGCCAGATGCCCGCCGCCTGCACGCCGCGACGGTGCTATTTCGCCTTGTCGATGAAGCTGTTGGTCCAGAGATCGTTCTCCGAGCCCTTGGCGTCGAACTCCTTGCCGAAATCGGTGCCCACCTCCTTGGCGAAGGTCAGCAGGTTCTGGAAGCTCTGAACGTCCAGGCGGCCGCCGTCGGCGACGCCGCTGGACATCGCCTTGACCCCGGCGACGATGCTGTCCGGCTCGGCCTTCGTGAAAAACTGGCTCTGGATGGCGAGCGCCGTGGGCTCGGGCTTTTGCACCAAAGCGGTGCTCGCCGCCTGCATCACCTTGACCGTGCGCACGATCAGATCGGTGGTCTTGGCATCGACGGGCTTCTTCGCCACCAGCACCAGGAACGGCTGGTGGGCAAGCAACGGGAATTCATCGCCCAGCGACACCAGCACGGTACCGGCCCCGGACTTCTCGGCGAGATATCCTTCCGGCGGCGACAGCACGAACGCGTCGATGCGCTTGTTTTCCAAGGCCGCGCGCAGCGCCGGCGGATTGCCCACCTGGGCCACCTTGATGTCGGTCTTCGGATCGAGGCCACCCTTGGCCGCCAGCCAGCGCGCCGCCGTATCCTGGGCGCCGCCGATCGACGACACGCCGACCAGTGCCCCCTTCAAGGCCGCCAGCCGCTTCTCGATCGGATCGCTGGGCTTGACCCCCGTGCGTTGCATCAATTCGTTGGAGACGACCAGCTGGAGCGTGACCTTCGACATCAGCGAATAGACGATCTGGAACGGCTGGCCCTTGGCCGCCGCGCGCAACACCGCCTCCGACCCGACGGCCGCCAGATCAATATCGCCCGCGTCGAGCGCGGCCAGCGCCGAAGGATCGCCGCCCGGCACAACAGCCGTCGTCAGCGTCAGCCCCTGGGCCGCATAGCCGTCGAGGGCCCGTGCGGCCCAAAGGGGCATGAAGCTGAGCGCCGAGGTGGCCTGGCCGATGCGCACGGTCTGCTGCGCGGCAGCGAGGGTCGGGGAGAACAGGAGCGACGCGCCGATGGCCGCCGCAATCAGATTTTGCACCACGCGCATGTTGCCCTCCAGAGACGGTTTCGGGTTCAGATATCGGTGGGGCGCGCGCCGAGGGGCGTACGCCAGCGCAGCAGACGGCGTTCCAGCCGGCCCGCGAGCACATTGGCGGAGATGACGAAGGCGAGAAGGATGGTGATGCCGGCGAACACGCCCGCCGGGTCGTAGGTGGCGGATGCCTCGTGGATGAACAGGCCGAGCCCCTGCATGGAGGAGGTGAATTCGCCCACGATCACGCCGATCACGCTGTAGGGGATCGCCATCCGCATGCCGAGCACCACGAAAGGCGCGGCGGCGGGCAAATAGACGTGGGTGGTCAATTGCCGTTCGTTGGCGCCCATCACCTTGGCGAGATTGACCAGCTCGCGGTCGACACCCTTCACGCCCGAATAAACGTTATAGAAGACCAGGAAGAACACCATGATCGCGGCGAGCGCCACCTTCGACCACATGCCGATGCCGAACCAGATGATGAACAAGGGGGCGAGCGCGATCTTCGGCACCCCGTAGAAACCCATCACATAAGGTTCGAAAATGGCCGAGAGACGCCGCGAGCGACCGAGCGCATAGCCGCCGATCACGCCGCAGCCGACCCCGATCACATAGCCGAGCACCAGTTCCTGGCCGGTGATCCACAAATGGGGGTAGATCTCGCCACTGGAAAACAGCTCATAGAGCCGCGCCACCACCGCGGTGGGTTTGGAGACGTAGATCTCTTTGATCAGCCGTCCGGACGCCCATTGCCAGAAGGCGATCAGCACGATGCCCGGCAGCAATACCAGCAGCCGCTGTCCCCAGATGGCGGCGGAGCGGCGCGCCGAGCGCGGCGCCGGACGGTCCTCGGCGGGCTGCTTTTCAACGGCGTGCGCGGGCTCTTGGAGCGAGTCTCGCATGCGGGATTCGACCATGTCGTTCATGCGCGCCTCAATGCCGCCGGCGCGCGCCGGCGACCTGTGAACTGAAGGCCGCCCAGACGCGCTCGTAGGTCTGATCGAAGCCGGGCGTGCGGAACGGCTCGAACATGTCGCGCGGTCGCGGCAGGTCAATGGGAATATGGGCGAGCAGGCGCGAGGGGCGCTGGCTCAGCACCACCACGTCGTCGGCCAGGAGGATCGCCTCGGTGATGTCGTGGGTGACGAACACGACGGTCGCGCCGGCCTCCATGGACAGGGCCTGGAGATCGGCCTGCATCACCATGCGCGTCTGCGCATCGAGCGCGCCGAACGGCTCGTCCATCAAAATCACGTCGGGGCGGTAGACCAAGGTCCGCGCGATCGAGCCGCGCTTCTGCATGCCGCCGGACAATTGGTTGGGATAATGATCGTCGAATCCGTCGAGCGCGACCGAGCTGATCGCTTCCGCCACCCGCGCCCGGCGTTCGGCGAGCGGGACGCCGCGCAGCAGCAGCGGCAGCTCGATATTTTCAGCCAAGGTCTTCCAGGGAAACAGCTGTGCCTGCTGGGGGACGAAACCGACGTCACGATTGACGCCCTTCACGAGGTGCCCACGATGGCGCACCGCGCCCAACGTGGGCGCGAGCAAGCCAGCCGCCATTTGCAGCAAGGTGCTTTTCCCGCAGCCACTCGGGCCGATCACCGCGGTGAACCGTCCCGCCTGCACCTCGAAGCTGATGCCGTCCAGCACCCGCATCGCGGCGTTCCGGCCGGGGACGGGAAAGTCCTGCCTGATGTCATCGAAGGCCAGAACGGAGTCCTGCACTGCGAGATCCCCATGCCTAAATCATGTATAGACATAATGAGATTTGCCGCCCGTCAAGCAAGCCCAAATAATGTGCACTTGCTGGGCAGTTCAGCGGCAGCGCGCGGCGGCGCCTTGCCCGAAGCCAATGAGGCGCGTGCCGGGACGTCAGGCAAGAGTCAGAATCGTGCGTTGAGGACGTGCAGCGCCACCTGCGCTTTCCGCGCGTCCTTCGGCACGCCTGTGACGGGCTCACGTCGGAAAGGCTGCCCGGCCCTCTCTCCCCCCTTGGCCCGCGACCGCGGGCCTCGCCCACAAAAATGGGTTGCGGCCCGGAAATCTAAATCTTTGAGTTTAGGCCGATTCCCTCCGGCGGGGCCCTGACGGCCTCCAGAGCGGTGAAGATTAATATAACATTTTGATGAATCGCATTTTAGGACTTTGGCAAGGATCGCTTCGTAGGTTGGCGAACCGCGGGGGGCCGCCATCAATTGATGAGGGAATATGATGTCGGTTGGTGATGATCGTCAGCAAGTCGAAGGTAATATGGTATGCATTGACCATATGGCGGATTGCGTTGCCGTATTCAGAAGTAATCTTCTGTCCGAGCGTTTCGATGCGTGGAGCGAGTCTGACGTAAATCTGATATTCATCCATTATGTTATGGGACTTGTTATGTCCGTATGTGGTCAATCAGCTCCGCAAAAGCAGATTCATTTCATTCAACGTTTGGCGGAGCTGGAAATATCAAGGGAAGAAGCCGTCAGTTCCCTGCATGCCGTGCCTCCGGGCGGGCGGGGTGGTTTGGCACGTGCGGTCGAAGCCGCGGAGCAGGCGGGGCGCCATGATGGCGAAGATATAAAAAAGCCGACGGCGACTTTACGTCGAACCATGGAACTGGGGGCGTTTTAGCGAAAACTTATAGCGCGTTATTTTGGGGGGGATCTGTGTCGTATTTGAGTAACGTGCGTAATCGGTGTTCTCCATTTGGGATCACCGCTATGAAATCCTCAGATCGGCGGCGCCTTATTGCAAGTTTGCGGCTTGCTCATAGGAGTCTTGGCTTCCGTCGCAAATCACTTACCCTCGGGTTTGGCCTGGGAGGTGCAGCGGCCGGCTTGCTCGGCTTCGTCACCGTCGCCAATGCCGGCGGCTATGTGATTGGAAGCAGCAGCGGCGCCGGGAGCAGTGCCGGGCTCAGCAATCTCTGCCTCACGCTCGACGATCCTTCGTCCTCTTCCGCAGCCTGGAGCTGTCAAGTCGGCACCGCGAGTGGCGGGCTCGGCTGGGTGTCGGGCGTCGTGGGAAATTCGCTGGCGGTTCAGGCCGCAAATCTTGGCAGCCTGGCGGGGGCGCAGTCGATCGTGATCGGCACGCAGGCCACGAGCGCCACCGGCGCTTCGTCGATCGCGATCGGCGCGGGGGCCACAACCGCAAGCGTGTCGAACGGGGTTGCGCTTGGCACCGGCGCCACCGTGGGCGTCGCCGGGGGAGTTGCGCTTGGGCAAGGCGCGGTCGCGAATACGGCCGCCGGCCTTGATGGCTACGTGCCGACCGGTGCGAGTTCCGCCAACGCCATCGCGGCCACCAAGAGCACATTGGCCGCGGTTTCGGTTGGCGACGCCGCGAGCGGACAGTTTCGCCAGATCAACGGTGTTGCGGCCGGAACGGCAGATTCCGATGCGGCGAATGTCGCTCAGGTCAAGGCGGTGACCGCCAGCGTGTCCAATCTCTCGGATCGCTCGGTGATGTATGACGGCGCGGTTGGCAGCGCGAAGGACACCGTCACCCTTGCAGGCAGCACCGGCACGACGCTGACAAATGTAAAGGCGGGCGCGGTCTCCGCCGCGTCCAGCGACGCGGTGAATGGGGCACAGCTTTATTCCACCAACCAGGCGGTCGCGGCGCTCGGCTCCGATGCCTTGAAATGGAATTCGTCCCTCGGCGCGTATGACGCCAGCCATGGGAGCGGATCGGCGCAGAAGATTTCCAATGTCGCGGCCGGAACGCTGGATACGGATGCGGCCAATGTGGGTCAGGTCAATGCGGTTTCCGCCGGCGTGGCCAATCTTTCGGATCGCGCGGTGCTGTATGACGGCGTTGCCGGAGATCCGAAAACCACCATTACCCTCGCCGGCAGCGGCGGCACGCTCCTGACCAATGTGACGGCGGGTGCGGTTTCGGCAGCGTCCAGCGATGCGGTGAATGGGTCGCAGCTTTTCGGCGTGTCGCGCAGCGCCGCGACGGTCTTCGGCGGCGGTGCCTCGGTCGCGTCCGACGGCACGCTCATTGCTCCCACCTATCGCGTCGATCATGCGAATTACAATAATGTCGGCGACGCCATCGGAGCGGTCGACACCAAGCTGTCGAGCTTGAATACGACGCTCTCGAACGTGGTTGGCAGCACGCCTTATGTTCAGGTCAATGCCACCGGGCCGGTCAGCCGGGCGACAGGCACCGACAGCATCGCCATTGGCTCCTCCGCCCAGGGCGCGGCGGCCAATTCCACGGCGATCGGCCAGGGGGCCAGCGCGAATAATGCGGGGGATGTCGCACTCGGATCAGGCTCCACCACGGCCGCTGCCGTTCAGACCTCGACCATGACCATCAACGGCACCACCTATGCGGTCGCGGGAACGGCAACCAGCACGGTCTCTGTGGGAGCGGTGGGGGCGGAGCGCACCATCACCAATCTTGCGGCCGGCCAGGTCAACGCGACCTCGACGGATGCGGTCAATGGCTCGCAACTCTACGCCACGAACCAGGCGCTTAGCTCGGCTGTCGGCAGCATCGGCGTGCTCGGCAGAACGGCGGTTCAGTACGACACCGACACCAGCGGCAACAAGCTCAACTCGATCACGCTGGCCGGCGGGGACGCGAATGCGCCGGTGGTGATTTCGAACGTAGCGGCGGGCGTCGCAAGCAAAGATGCCGTGAATGTTGCTCAAATGAAGACGGGACTGAGCGAAACTCTCGCCTCTGCCAACACCTATACCGATTCAAAAACCTCCTATGCCATATCAACCGCCAATACTTACACCGATACCAAGTCGCAGCAGACCTTGACGCAGGCGAATGCCTATACGGACCAAAAATTCGCCAGCCTCAACAGCCAGATCGCGACCGCGCGCACCGAGGCGCGTCAAGCCGCGGCGGTCGGCCTTGCCGCGGGATCACTGCGCTATGACGACCGGCCGGGGAAGGTCAGCGCCGCGGTCGGGGCAGGGGCCTGGGGCGGGGAGAGCGCCTTCGCCATGGGGCTGGGCTACACGACCCCGGACCAGAGGATGCGCATGAATATCTCGGGAAGCAGCGCCGGTGGGGATTGGGGCGCGGCCGGAGGTCTGAGCCTCACCCTCAACTGATAGGGGGCGTGTCATGTGGGTCACCCGGGGACGTCGGGGCGCCATGTGCGCCGCGGCTCTCACACTCCATCTGCTCGCGTGCGGGGCGGCGTTTGCCGCCGAGAAAGCCAAAAAACACGAACCGGCTAAGCCTTCCGTGTCACAGGAGCTTTCGCCAGGCTATCTCGTGAAGCCGTCCGATGTGGTTCCGCCACCGGACGTGCCGCTCGGGCAATATTTGCGCACCATCCGCCCGTTCCCCAACTGGACGCTGATTTGCGATGAGAACCGGGTCAAGAAGCGGAAGGTCTGCAATATTTCGCAGGAGATCCTGGGACCTTCGGGTGCAACCGTGTTCAGCTGGTCGCTTGCCGCCATGGACGACGGTCGGCCGGTGATGATTGTACGGACGCCGCCCGCCGCCGGCTCCGGGACGGTCGCGCTCGATCTTCGTGACGGCCAGCCCCCCGTTACGGTTCCGGTTCGCGGGTGCAACGAGCGCCTGTGCATCTCCTATTTGTCCCTGGAGGCCCGCCTGCGTGCGGCAATCGAGGCGGAGCGGGTGATCGGGATTACATATGATCTCCAGGTGAATGGCGCGGCGCGGCACGAGTCCTTTCGCGCCCCGCTCGCCGGCCTCACCCAGGCGCTTTCAGCAATCTGAGCCGAGACGAATGGCGCGCGTTTCCGCGCATCAGGGGCCTTTCTGGAACCACGCTTATGACTGAAAAACAAAGCGTCTACGAACGCATCATCGGATCAAGCCGAAAGCCTGCCGTCGAACCCGGCGGCGGCAAGCATCGCGTCTCCACGCGGCGAATTTTTCTGACGGCGGGCGCTGTGGCCAGCTTGCTGGCTTGTTTCGCTCTCGGGGTAGTGGTGTCGCAGCACGGCGGGATACCGGGCCTGATGAGCCGGTCCGATCAGGCGCCGTCGGGCGCGCTCGATGGCAAGGACCTGTTCACCGCCCATGCCTTGGCCAATGGCGTGCAAACCTGCGCCGCCACCTATGCGAAGCTTGGCAAGGCGCTGACGACCGGGGCGAATTATGCCTTCCAGACCCAGGTGGCGGAAACCGCCCCCAATCAGCATGCGGTGCAGGGCACCGTCGGCATGCAATTCAGCGCCAATTCGCGCTTGGCCGGGCAGGCCGCGGGTGTGATCCTGGTGGCGCCCACGGCAGGCGCCTGCGAAGGCAATTTGGTGCGCGTGGTTCCGATCAAGCAGCGCTGCCAGGATGCGCCCTCGCTTCTGCCTCCTGGCTCGAAGCTCATGTCGCCCCTGTCGGACCTGCCATTCTATGCGCTTCCCACGGGCGAACAGACCTTGTTCCTGCCGGTGGGCGAAAATTGCGTTGCCGTTACGACTTTGCGCTCCGGGTCCTGAGCCAGGGGCGCGCTGCCCTGGTGGGGGGCGGTCGTGGTCCGTCTTGCGAGCGGCGACAGCGTCGGCTCCCCCGGCGCAAAAAAAAGTCACGGCAGCCTGTCGGCCGCGTGCACATTCGTACGTCCTTGCCCAGAACGCCCGCGCGGCATGCACCCGCGCGCGCCGATGCGACGGCAGTGTCGCAGGACAAAGGGAGAATGTGATGCTGGTCCAACCCTACCTGACGTTCGATGGCAAGTGCGAGGAGGCGCTCGCCTTCTACAAGACCGCTCTTGGCGCGGAAGTGGACCTGTTGATGCGGTACAGCGAGGCGCCCGAGCCGCCACCGCCGGGCATGGTTGTCCCGGGTTCCGAAAACAAGATCATGCATGCGAGCTTCAAGATCGGTGAAAGCATCCTCATGGCGTCCGACGGGGGATGCCGGAACAGCACCAGCTTCCAGGGCTTCAGCCTCTCCCTTGCCGTTGCGAGCGAGGCCGAGGCGCAACGTGTGTTCACCGCCCTCTCGCAAGGTGGGCAGATCCAGATGCCCCTTGGACAAACCTTTTTCTCGCCGTGCTTTGGAATGGTCGCGGACCGCTTCGGTATTAGCTGGATGGTCAATCTGGTGCCGTGAGGCCGGGACGGGCTCTTGCTGGGATGGAGGAGACGATGGCGAAGAAAGTCCTGGTGCTGGTGGGCACGAAGAAAGGTGCCTTCATCGCGGAAAGCGATAGTGCGCGGCAAAGTTGGGAGGTGCGCGGCCCGTTCTGCGAGACCTGGCCTCTCAACCACGTGGTGGGCGATCCCCGCACGGGAACCATTCATGCCGCGGGCGGCAACGAATGGTTCGGCCCCGCGGTCTGGAAGTCGAGTGACCTCGGCGCGAGCTGGACCCATTCGAGCGAAGGTCTTGCCTATGATCCTGGTGCGCCGCCGGTGAAGACGGCATGGAGCCTCGCCCATGGCGCCGACGCGCTCTATGTGGGCGTCGAGCCGGCCGGACTGTTCCGCAGCACTGACGGTGGAGAAAGCTTCACCCATCTGCCCGGATTGCAGGCCCATCCGTCCCGCTCCGACTGGCATCCCGGCGGGGCCGGGCTGATCCTGCATTCGCTGGTGCTGAACCCGCAGGACAATGCGCAGATCTGGGTCGGCATCTCGGCCGCCGGCGTGTTTCACTCCGCCGACGGGGGCAAGACGTGGGAACCCCGCAATCGCGGTACGCGGGCGGATTACATGCCGGAGGGACAGAATTATCCCGAATTCGGCCAGTGCGTTCATTGCCTGGTCATGGCGCCCAATCACCCGGAACGGCTGTACCAGCAGAACCATTGCGGCATGTATCGCAGCGATGACGGCGGACGCAGCTGGCAGAGCATCGAGGCGGGCTTGCCGTCCTCGTTTGGCTTTCCGGCCGCCGTGCATCCGCGCGACGACGAGATGCTGTATCTGATCCCCTTGAACGGGGACACGGCGGGCCGCTTCATGCCCGACGCGCAGGCCGCGGTGTGGCGCACCGCCGATGGCGGCCGTTCCTGGGAGAAGCATACCGATGGCCTGCCGCAGCAGGGGGCCTATTTCAACGTCCTGCGCCAAGCCATGGCCACCGATGCGCTGGAACCCGCAGGGGTCTATTTCGGCACCAATTCCGGGGCGTTGTACGCCAGCGCCGACGAGGGCAGCCGTTGGACCTGTATCGCGGCCCATTTGCCGTTGATCACTTCGGTGGAAACCCTGGTGGTCGAGGTGTGACCTCGTGGCAGGATGATGCGCATGGATGACGCCGAAAAGAGCGGCACGCATACGAAGCCCGAGGTGCTCGTGCGCTTGCCGGACCATCTGGTCCGGCTTTTTCCCGGCGCGGAGCGGCGGGTGTGGCTGCGCGGAGCGACGGTTGACGAGATGCTCCATGCGCTCGATGCCCGCTGGCCGGGGATGCGCGACCGCCTGTGTGATTCCACGCCGGCGGTGCGTCGACACATCAACATCTTCGTTGGCGGCCGGCGCGCCCGGCTGGCGACACCCCTGGTTCAGGGCATGGATGTCTTCGTCCTGACCGCCATCAGCGGCGGTTAGATCGAAGATTGGTCGTGGATACGCATGCTGAGTGACGAAGCGACGCCGGGCAGCTATATTCGTTAAGCATAGTCTTTCATATCTGCCATCTGGCGCATCGCGCAAACGCGCGCCTTTTGCGGAGGGCCGGATGGGTTTCAGTTTTGAAGACCGCATCAATATCCGGGAGGATTATGCGGCACGTGGCCCACGCTTCGTTCAGATGTCGAAGGGGCTGGTGCTTTTGCTCCTCTGCTTCGCCATCCCGGCCGGCTGGATCTATTTCAACGAGCGGATCAAGATTCCCGAGGTCGAGCGCGCCATGCCCTATGCAGCGCGCGATATGGTCGGGCTGCTGCGATCTTATAATCACGACGTTCGCGTGGAGCGGCTGGCGGACGGAAAGCTGGTCTATGCAGTGGACGGGCACGCCCCGGCTGACTTGAAAGTCCTGGCGCGAGACTATCCGCAATACGATCTTCAGCGTTTCGCGGCGCAGCCACCGTCGCCGTATCTCGGGCCCAACCGGCACTAATCCCGCGCGCTCAGATATAATCCACGAACGAACCGAGTTGGTCGGCGGAGAGATCGCGCATCTGCGCCAGCGTGTAGGTATCGAGCACGGTGCCGATGGCGTCGCGCACCCGCACCATCAGCAGGCGCACTTCGCAATGGGCGATGTCGCAATCGTCGCACGGCACATAGGCATTGCGACTGGCGCAGGGCAGGGCGGCCAGCGGCCCATCCAGGGCACGGATCAGGTCGCCGACGATGATCTCCTCCGCCGGCCGGGCCAGACGATAGCCGCCGGTGCGCCCCTTCTTGCTGGATAGCATGCCGGCGTTGCGCAATTCACCAAGGATCACGTCCAGGAATTTCTTTGGAATCTGGTTCGCCTCGGCGATATCGGCCACTTGAACGGAGTCGCCTGGGGCGAGGCGGGCGAGATGAACCGCCGCCTTGAGCCCATATTTACCTTTTTTCGTCAGCATGCTTGCTCCCCTCGCCCCCTTTTGGGTCGTCCGCGTACGGGGGTCAACCGGGCTGAGGGGCGCGGCATCCGTCCATCGGCTCAGGGTCTGCGACAGAGGACTGCCGGCGAGACGGTATCTCGTGGCTCGCGGTTCTTATCGGATCAGCGGCGCACTGGCACGCGGGCGGGCGCCGGACGCAAGGCGGGGACGCCCGGGCCGCGAGCACGCCGGCCCCCTTTCGGCGCGGCGGGCTGCCGCGGCTCGTCCTCACCCAGCAGCATGACGGCCACGCCCATCTGCACGCTTGAGAAGGTGAGACCCATCGCGAAGGTTAAGACGAAGGCGGGAAGCCACGCCTCGCCGCTGCCGGTGAGCAGGGTGCGCAGATGCCCAATATCCAGCGCGACCAGCCCGCCCACGAACGCCACGGCGAGGGCAAAGCCAAGCGCGGCGTGCTTGGCGAGGAAGATCACAAGCTTCGGCATCTTCAACTCCCGGACCCTCCGGTGGCCGGCATGGCCAATGCCCCGACACTGCTCTGTGAAGATAATCCGTTCCGCTGCAAACGCTACCCCCCTGCTTTCGTAGCGGAATATTCCCATATGAGGCTGATCTGGCGGCCGGTGACGGGTTCTCTTACGCTGTGCCGGCTGCTGGTGTATAAGCCGCCGTTCCGGCACCGCATCATGGGGTTGGCCTTGCCCAAACAGCCGGGCAGGCCGCCGGACGACCCGATGGAGAGCATCATGACGACCCGCTTCGTATCCGACCGCAACCCTGGCGCCGAGACCTCCTCTCGCCGCGCCGAAGGCTGGCGTCCGGATTCCTGGCGATTTTATCCGGTCGTGCAGATGCCGAACTATACCGACGCGGAAGCCCTCAAGGAGGTGGAGCGCAAGCTTGCCTCCTACCCGCCGCTTGTTTTTGCAGGTGAAGCCCGCCGCCTGAAGGCAGAGCTTGCCAAGGTGGCGAAGGGGGAGGCGTTCCTTCTCCAGGGCGGCGATTGCGCGGAAAGCTTCGACGAGCATTCGGCCGACAACATCCGCGATTTCTTCCGCGTGTTCCTGCAGATGGCGGTGGTGACCGCGTTCTCGGGCGGCGTCCCGGTAGTGAAGGTGGGCCGTATCGCCGGCCAGTTCGCAAAGCCGCGCTCCTCCGACATCGAGACGGTGAACGGCGTGGATTTGCCGAGCTATCGCGGCGATATCGTCAATGACATCGCCTTTTCGCCCGAAGCGCGCCAGCCGGATCCGCGCCGCCAGATCGAAGCGTACCGCCAGTCGGCGGCGACGCTCAATCTGCTGCGTGCGTTCGCGACCGGCGGCTATGCGAACCTGTCCAACGCCCATCAATGGATGCTGGGCTTCGTGAAGGACAGCCCGCAGTCCCATCGCTACCAGGAACTGGCGAACCGCATCACCGAGGCGCTCGACTTCATGCGCGCCTGCGGGATCGACCCCCAGTCCCATCCGGAGATGCGGACTACGGACATCTTCACCAGCCACGAAGCGCTGCTGCTCGGCTATGAGCAGGCGTTGACCCGGGTGGATTCCACATCCGGCGACTGGTACGCGACCTCCGGCCACCTGCTGTGGATCGGCGACCGCACCCGTCAGCCGGACCATGCGCATGTGGAATATTTCCGCGGCATCCGTAACCCGATCGGCATCAAGTGCGGCCCTTCGCTGTCCGGCGACGGGCTGCTGCGCCTGCTGGATATCCTCCAGCCGGACAATGAGGCCGGGCGGATCACGCTGATCTGCCGCTTCGGTGCGGACAAGGTGGGCGAGCATCTGCCGGCCTTGATCCGCGCGGTGGAAAAGGAAGGCCGCACCGTGGTCTGGTCGTGCGATCCCATGCACGGCAATACCATCAAGGCCGGCTCGGGCTATAAGACCCGCCCGTTCGACCGCATCCTGTCGGAGATCAAGACCTTCTTCGACGTGCATGCGGCGGAAGGCACTTTTGCCGGCGGCGTGCACCTGGAAATGACCGGCAAGAACGTCACCGAATGCACCGGTGGCGCACGGGCCATTTCGGATGAAGACCTGCGCGATCGCTACCACACCTATTGCGATCCGCGTCTCAATGCGGAGCAGTCCATCGAGCTGGCCTTCCTGGTGGCCGAGCTGCTGAAGCGGGAGCGTCAGGCACGCGCCCGCCCGGATTTCGCCGCTGCCGAATGAGCTGGCTGGCCCTGTGCCGCCGCCCTAACATGACGACGCCCCCGGAGAGATCCGGGGGCGTTTTCGTTTCCAGAGGCCGGATCTGCCGGGAAACGGCGGCGTGCTACGCCGAGGGGCGCCCGCGTGCCATTCCCGAAACACCCTCGAATGCGCCGGGCTGCAATTCGGCCACCAGAAGCCGGCCGGGGTCCACCGGGCCGGGCAGGGTGACGCGGCCGCTGGCCACGGGCTTGAAGCCGAACCGCTGATAATAGGGCGCATCGCCGACGAGCAGGATCAGCCCATGGCCGGCCGCCCGTGCGGCCGCCATCGAATCCTGCATCAGCCGCGCGCCGATACCCACCGACTGAAACGGCGGTTCCACCGTCAGCGGTCCCAGCAGCAAGGCGGGATGGCTGCCGATCTCGATCGGGGTCAGGCGCACCGATCCCACCATCATGGTTCCGAGATAAGCGACGAAGGACAGCGCGGGATCATGCGGCGCCTGTTCCCGCAGCCGAAAGGCGGTGCGGGCGAAGCGGCCGGGCCCGAAGGTGCGCCGATGCAGCTTGTCGATGGCGGGCGCATCGGCGGGAGATTCGAGCGCAATGGTGACGGGAAGTTCGGTCATGGGAAGGAAACCAGGCAGGAAGCAAGGGGCCGCGCCGGCGGACGGCCGGGCGCGCGGGCAGGCGTCAACGATCACGCACCGGTCCGGCGCGCGCCTTCAGATCGTCGTCGCTGCTGCACCTGCCTCATAATAGGTCCGACCCAAGCAAAAGGAGGCCGGCGGATAGCATGCGCGCGCGGCGCGGTCCAGCACCCCGGACGCCGTGGCTGTGGCTTGAGCCACGGCCGTTTCCCAAAGGGCAAAGTCTGTTTGCGCTTCTGCAATGTTCTGGCCGTTGAAGAATGATTGGCTTGCTCTATTTCAAGGAGGACAGAATTTTCGCTCACAGGAGCCAGCCATGACCAAGCACGGCATTCACCACGTCACTGCGATTTCCGGTCCCGCCCAGCGCAACAAAAGCTTCTACACCGACACGCTCGGCCTGCGGCTCGTGAAGAAGACCGTCAATTTCGACGATCCCGGCACCTATCATTTCTACTATGGCGATGAGGTCGGCCAGCCCGGCAGCATTCTCACCTTCTTCCCGTGGGAACATGCCGCGCCCGGTCGCCTCGGCATTGGCGAGACACAGGAAACCGTGTTCCGCGTGCCGGAAGGCGCGATCGGCTATTGGACGCATCGCTTCGTCGAGAAGGGCGTGACCCATGAGGCTCCGGCGCGGCGCTTCGGGGAGAGCGTGCTGAGCTTCCGCGACCCGGATGGGACCCGCCTTGCGCTCGTCGGTGTGGCCGGCGCGGAGAAGGAGCCGGCCTGGAGCGCCGGGGAGATCCCGGCCGAGGTTGCCATTCGCGGCTTTCACAGTGTCAGCCTGCTGGTCGCCGATGCGGCCCCGACCGGTGCGATCCTGACCGACGTGCTCGGCTTTGCCGAAGCGGCCCGCGAGGGCGGCCTGGTGCGCTTCAAGACCGAGGCGTCCATCGGCGGCATCGTGGATCTGCGCGTAGCCGGGGACTTCCTGCGCGGGCGGGCTGGTGCCGGTTCCGTGCATCACGTCGCCTTCCGCGCCGCCGATGACGCGGCGGAGGCGGAAATGGTGAAGCGGCTGGCGGAGAACCACGGCATCCACACCACCGAGCAGAAGGACCGCAATTACTTCCGCTCGGTCTATTTCCGCGAGCCCGGTCACGTGCTGTTCGAGATCGCGACCGATATCCCCGGCTTTGCCGTGGACGAGCCGGCGGCCCAGCTGGGAGAGGCGCTGAAGCTGCCGTCCTTCCTCGAACCGCGCCGGGCGGACATCGAACAGGTGCTTCCGGCCCTGGTCTGATCCTTGAGAACCATTCCGCACCCGCGCCGCGCATCGGCGCGGGGCCAGCCACGCGAGGTCTGTCATGACCATTTCCACTCAAGGCGCGGACGCCGCGCTCGCCTTCACCCATCGCTTCGAGCCGGCGCCCCGCCCCGGAGCCGCGCCGCTGCTCCTGCTCCACGGTACGGGCGGAGATGAGGGCGACTTGCTGTCGCTCGGCCGCGCCCTGTCGCCGAATTCAGCGCTGCTCTCGCCGCGCGGAAAGGTGCTGGAGGGCGGCAGGCCGCGCTTCTTCCGCCGGCTCGCGGAAGGCGTGTTCGACCACGAGGACGTCAAGCGCCGCGCAAACGAACTGGCGGATTTTGTTGGAGACGCGCGCGCGCGCTATGGCCTCGCCGCGCCGGTGGCGGTCGGGTTCTCCAACGGCGCCAACATCGCCGCCGCCATGCTGCTGCTTCGGCCTGAAGTCCTTTCGGGCGCCGTGCTGCTGCGCGCCATGGTTCCGCTGGACCAGGCGCCGGAGGCGGATCTTGCCGGCGTGCCCGTGCTGATGCTCTCCGGCGCCATGGACCCCATCGTCCCGGCAGACAATGTTGCGGCACTGGCGCGGATGCTGTCGGCGAATGGGGCGGCGGTCGAGCAGGTCACGGTTCCAGCCGGCCACGGGCTGACGCAATCCGACCTCGCCACGGCGCGCAACTGGATCGGAGCCCTGCGGGGCACCCGCTGAGGGCGGGGTTGGTCTTGCGTTCAGGCCCTGATATCGGGACCGCGCCCGGTGTCCGGCAGGGTGGGAATCAGCGGGGGATGGGCCATGGTGCCGGTTCCCCGCTGGTTGAGGGCGTCCATCTCCACCAAGGCGTCGCGTCCGGCGCACATCAGCGTCGAGAAGGCGGCGGCGAAGAAATCTTCCACTGCGGCCTGCAGGGCGGACGTGCCCAAGACCCCGCCTTCCAGCCCCGGAAGACGTTCAACGAGGCCCTCCGCCTCCGCTTCACGCGCCAATTTCAGGACATGGGCCCGGGACACATGGCAGCCGCGCGCCAGCGCCGAGATGGACACGGCGGCGGGCGCCGCGCAACCGGCCGCATGCGCGTCGTTAGCGGCCATGGCGAGCAGAAAAGCCATCATGAACCCGCCGTCCCGGTCCGCGAACAGGCCAAGTGCGGGGGCAGTCTCAAGCAAGCGAAAGCCCGCCACATAGCGCCGGCCGAGTTGCCGAATCAGCGCGCCGAAGAAATCCGGATGTTCCAGCTCAGCGACGATGCGGCCGCCGACCGGATCGAGGCGCGCCAAAGCGCCACCGATGACCATCCAGCGCCGGGTCTGCTCATCCACCAGCCGCGGCGTGGGCACCAAGGGACGCGTGCGGCCGCCGAGCGCGCGCGCATCCGACGCCCGTCCGACTTCAAGAAAGCCGGCCCAACGCATCAGCAGGATCATCGCCTTCGCGCGCCCGCGACTGCAAATTCCGGAGCTCTGGCATAGATTGGTCAGCCGCGTGACGGTGAGGCCCACGCCGTTCTGGTCCGGCTCGTGGTGCAGATAGAGCGTGCACAAGGCGAGGGCCAGACGCCCGCGGTCGTTGAGAATACGGTTTGGCAGCAGGTGGCCACGATACATGCCCAAGAGCCCGCGCATGGCCTCATCGACCGCCATCACGAAGCCGGGCCGCTGGCGCAGCGCCGCCATATGCGTGAAAGCGTCGTCAAACGCCGGGGACGTGCCCGCCTCGCCTTGTGCGTCTCTAGAGGATCGCTGGTTTTCGTCCATTCCGCGCCTCGGTCTCCGGGCTGCGCCAAGTTTGAGACAAGCTGAAATAATTACCGTCATTTAGCACGCCTGCGTCAGGGGGCGAGGCATGTGGGCGGAATTCTTCCCCATTTATTGCTGTGAAGGGTCAAGAATCGCCATTGAGAACGTCCCTCCGCACGCCTAACGCTTAGTACCGATTTCTCTCGGAGTTGAGCCATGCCTCGCCTCGCCGTCATGCTTTCCGCAGCCGTTCTGGCCCTGGCCGCCGGTGCGGTCGTGCCCACTCCGAGCCAAGCCGTCGTCTATTGCACCGGCCCCGGCGTTCCCGTGGGCTGCGTGGTGCGGCCCGCGCCCCGCGTCGTCTATTGCACCCGTCCCGGTTATCCGGCGGGATGTGTTGCCAATCGCACCGGGGTCGGCGTACGTCCTGGTGTGGGCGCCGGTGCCGCCGGCGTCGGCGTTACGCCGGGCGTTGGTGTCGGCGCGCCGGGGTATGGCGCCAATGCCGGCGGACCGGTGAACCGAGTCGGCGTGCGCTGAAGCGGTCCCTTGCCATCACGATGGAGAAGCCTGTGACCTTCAAGACGATCGCGGCCCTGAGCCTTTGCCTTGTCTCCACCTCGGTGTTCGCGGATCGCCCCGCGGCCAATAAATGCGCCGCCGGCCTCACGCCCGATGCGCAGGCGATCTATGCCGCCGCCGCGCCGCAGTTCAAGCCCGGCGTCGACGCGCGCTCGGTCGTTACCGCCCAGACCAAGAGCCTCGTGATGTCTGGCCAGATCAACCAGGGGACGGCCCGCGCTTCCGCCGAAGCTGCCGCCACCTGCCTCAAGATGATCAATTCCTGATCCTGACACGCAAATCCCCACCGCCGGTGTTGCTGGCGGTGGGGGCGCTGGCGCGCATTGCCAGCGCCGTCGTGCCACGCTAGAAGCATTCAACTTACCAATTTTCGGCGGCGCGGCCTGTCGGGGAACGCACCTCCGGCTTCGGGCTGGCGAGACATCGGGGCAAGCGAGCAATGGTGGCACGCATCTTCAAGCCGGCGCGCAACGCGATGCAGTCCGGCGTGGGCAAGACCAAGCATTGGGTGCTCGAATATGAGCCGGAGCGTGCCCGCTCCGTTGAGCCGCTGATGGGCTACACCAGCTCCGCCGATATGAAGAGCCAGATTCATCTGCGTTTCGAAACCAAGGAAGAAGCGGTGGCTTATGCCGAGCGCCGTGGCATTCCCTATCAGGTGTTCGAGCCGCACGAGCCGGTGCGGCGCAAGATCGCCTATTCGGACAATTTCGCCTTCCGCCGCCTGGGTCAATGGACCCATTGAGGGCCGCGCCATCGGTGGATGAGGGCTCGCCGCGGGGCGAAACCGCAGCGGGTTCATGTTAGAACGGCTGCGCCGGCCCCGTAGCTCAGCTGGATAGAGCAGCCGCCTTCTAAGCGGCAGGTCGCAGGTTCGAGCCCTGCCGGGGTCGCCAATGCGACGCCACTGGACCGTTACCTTCCGAACGCGGATCCTTGATCGGACCAAGGCATGCAACTCTGCATGCTGCGTCCCGAGGTTCCACAGTGGCGGCCGGGACAACAGGGTGCGAGTCGGTCCTGAGCGGAGAGCGCGACGGTGATCCAGCGAGCCGGAAGCATCGTCCATATCGGCTTCCACAAGACCGGCACCACTTCGATTCAACATGTGTTGGACGGTGCGCGCGACGCCCTGCTGCAGGCGGGATGCGCTTTTTATAGCGGTCGCCACTTCGCCGATAATCATGTGGAATTGCACGCGGCCGCCATGCGCCTGCACCGCCCCTCCACGTTCCGCCTCGGCAGCGGGCTGGTCTTTGACGAAACCTATCGCCGCACCGTGGCGCAGGAGCTTGCGGCATTCGGTGCCGCCCACACCGGTCGAGCCTGCCTGTTCTCAGCCGAGGGCGTGTGCCTGTTGCGCCACGGGGACGAAGTTGCGTGGCTGCGCAATGCGCTACCCCAGCCGGTGCGGATCATCGCCTGCCTGCGGGAGAAGGCGGCCTACCGGGCGTCCTATCGTGCGCAACTCGAAAGAGTCCGGGATCTGTGGGGCGGTGCCATTCAGCGCGAGGAATATAATTATACCGAGGACGATTCCTGGCTTTGGGATTATGACGCGCGGCTTGCGCCGTTCCGGGAGGGTTTCGGGAGCGATTCGGTGACGGTGCTCGATTATGATGCGCTGACTGCGGCACACGGGTCGATCGTGCCCGGCTTCCTGGAAGCCATCGGCCTGGGCGACGCGCTTCCGCCGCAAGCCTGGGCCGGTCTCTTCCTCAATACCCGCAAGGCGCGCGGATCGCTATGATCGCAGACCCCTTTGGCGTTATACTGCAAAATGATCTGTGCCGAATGCCCAAGATGCCGCCGCCGCTCCATCATCTCCTCTGAGACGCCCCGCCTTCAGCCGGCGGATGCGCAAGACGAGAAGGCGGCGGAGACGATTACCCTGCGCTGCGACCTGTGCGGCAGCAAGAATGTGCGCATCTACAATTTCACGTCGCCGATCGAGGCGGTGCGTTTCATGGCGAATCGCGGCTGACCGGCGATCCGCGCGTCCCTCACGCCGCCGCGATAGCTTTCGTCGCCGTGGGCGTCGGCCAGACCAGGGCGACAGCCTGCGGTGCTGGAATTTGCACGCCCTTGCTCAGCAAAGGAAACCGGCTCAGCACCTGCCCGTCCGCGTCCAGGGCAAACACCGCGACTCCCGCCACGAAGGGAAGATCGTCGCCGGCGATCTGCAATGCCAGGTCGAGATCGAAGCAAACGGTATCCGGTTCCAGGACCGTGGCGCCCGATGCGGTACGCAAGCACGCCCTGACCAGAAAGGCACGGGCAGCGAAATCTGACGGCATGGGTCGTATCCATCTTCGGCTGATCTGCCGCGGCACGTTGTGTTGGCCTTAGCGTCACATGGGGTTTTTATACGCCCAGTGTCGCAATCGGGCTACAGGCAAGCGCCGCATGTCCCAGAACTGAGACGAATGCAGGGATTCAGCCACGTATGGAAGTGATCGGCCTATCGAATCTGGTGCTGTTGGTGTGTGCGGCCCTGGTGGTGGTCGGCACGCTGTCGAGCCTCCTGGCCGCGCGCTTCGGCGCCCCGTTGCTGCTGATCTTCCTTCTGATCGGCGTGCTCGCCGGTGAGGATGGGCCGGGCGGCATTCATTTCAGCGATTACGGGGCGACCTATGTCGTGGGTTCGGCCGCCTTGGCGGTGATCCTGTTCGACGGTGGCCTGCGCATGCGGGCAACCACCATGCGTGGCGCGCTCGCCCCGGCGTTCCTGTTGTCCACGGCCGGTGTCTTCATCACGGCGGCGCTGGTGGCGGGCGCGGCCATGGTGCTGCTGGGCCTCGGGTTTCTGGAGGGTTTGCTGGTCGGAGCCATCGTTGCCTCCACCGATGCCGCCGCCGTTCTGTTCCTGGTGCGGGCACAGGGACTGCGCCTTGGCCGCCGGGTGGGGGCGGTGATCGAGATCGAATCCGCCACCAACGATCCTGCCGCCGTCTTTCTCACCATCATCCTGGTGGAATTGATGATGGCGGGCGCGACCCATGCGGGCTGGGACATCCTGGCCGGGGCGGGACAGGAACTGGTGCTCGGCATTGTGATCGGCGTCGCCGGAGGTTTCCTGCTCACCTTCATGATCAACCGGGTGGATCTGCCGGCGGGCTTGCATCCCGTGTTCGTGGTCGCTTCGGCAATCGTGATCTTCGCCTTCACCTCCGTGCTGCACGGCTCCGGCTTCCTCGCCGTTTATCTGGCCGGCTTGGTGATGGGCAACCGGCCGGTGCGGGCGCTGGCAGCGATTACCAGCTTCCACGATACGGTGACCTGGCTGTGCCAGATCGTCATGTTCGTGATGCTCGGCCTGCTGGTTTCGCCCCACAGCCTGGTCGATTCGATACTGCCGGGGCTGGGTGTCGCCGCCTTCCTGATCTTGCTCGGGCGTCCGGCGACGGTATTCCTCTGCTTGTGGCCGTTCGGCTTTTCGTTCCGGGAGAAGCTGTTCGTGTCCTGGGCCGGGCTGCGCGGCGCCGTCTCCATCTTCCTGGCCACCATCCCCATGCTCGCCGGCCTGCCGGGGGCACACGCCTATTTCAACATCGCCTTCATCGTGGTGGTGACCTCGCTTTTGCTGCATGGCTGGACGCTGGCCCTCGCTGCGCGACGGCTGGATGTGGCACTGGCCGATCCCCTGCGTGAGCCGCAGCGCTTCGAGATCGACCTGCCGGGCCAGAGCGAGCATGAGCTCGTGGCCTATCCCGTGGCGGCGGGAACCGTCGGCATACGCGCAGACCTGCTGCCGGACTGGGCGCGCATGGTCCTGGTGGTGCGGGAGGGGAAAGTCCTCGGCCCCGAAGAAGCGGGTCTTCTGCTGGCGCGCGACTATGTCTACCTGCTGACACCGCCGCAGCGGGTTCACCAATTGGATCGGCTGTTCATGCTGGAGGAACTGGTCTGGGGGCAGGATGCGGCTTTCCCGTTCGCCGGCGATATCCGGCTCGGCGACATCGGTGAGCTTTACGGCCTGCCGATTCCGCCCAGGGATCAGGCGTTCACCGTTGCGGCCGCCTTCGCGGACCGCACCGATGATCGTCCCGCCCCCGGCATGCGGATCGTGTTCGGCCATGCGGCCATCGAGGTGCGCCAAGTGGAAAATGGCCGTGTGACCCTGGCGGCGCTGCGTCTGGAGCGCGAAGACGCCGGGCGCGGAACGCAATTCATCCAGGGATTTCTGCGTCTGGCTCGCAAAGGCCGCAATCAGTCGGACACATTTTGAGCGCCACGTGTGCGGCGCGGCACGGCCGCGACGCAGCCAGGGAGGTATCTTATGGTGCGATTGTTTATGCGGGGCCGCGGCGAGGGGCAGGGTGCGCGCGATGCGAGCCGAACCCTCGCTGACAGCGTCCGGCGCATTCTGGGTCTCGACGAGGACGCTTCGGTTTCGGTCAGCGAAATTGCCTGCGGTGATCCCGCCTGCGGGGGTGCGGAAACCGTGATCCTCGTCATGCGGGCCGGCGAGCGCACGCGGGCGGCGAAGCTGCTGAAGCCCCTCTCCACCGTGACCGACGAGGAACTTGCAGCAGCCCTGGTTCCACTTTCGGCCCCCGAGGTGAAGACCGCATAAGGGCAAAGCATCCGCCGGACTTTGAGCATACGCCTTGACGGGCGCAGGGATTCCCGCTCTGCCACACGCCGGTTCGAATGCCCATCCTCAGAACGATCGCGTGCGTCCCATCATGACCCAGCCAGCCGCCGCCCCGCTCCGCGCCGGGCAAAGCCTCAATCCGGTCTATACCGACCTGCCGACCACCATTTTCGAGGTCATGTCGGGCCTTGCCCGCACCCACGAGGCGGTCAATCTGGGGCAGGGATTTCCCGATGATCCGGGTCCGCTCGATGTGCGCCAGGCGGCGGCCGATGCGGTGCTGAACGGCTGGAACCAATATCCGCCCATGATGGGCCTGCCGCAATTGCGGCAAGCGGCAGCGGCACATTACCGCCATTGGCAAGGGCTCGATCTCGATCCCGAGAGTGAGATCATGGTGACCTCGGGCGCCACCGAGGCGTTGGCGGGGGCATTGTTCGCGCTGATCCGGCCGGGCGATGAGGTGGTGCTGTTTCAGCCGCTCTATGATGCCTATCTGCCGCTGGTCCTGCGGGCCGGCGGCGTGCCCCGCCTGGTTCGTCTGGAGCCACCCTCCTGGCGGATTACGGCCGAGCAGCTGGCGCAGGTGTTCAGCCCCCGCACGAAACTGGTGCTGTTCAACAATCCGCACAATCCCACGGGTGTCGTGCATAGCCGCGAGGAACTGCAGCTTCTGGCCGATCACTGCATCGCCTTCGACGCGCTCGCGGTGTGCGACGATGTGTGGGAGCACGTGATGTTCGACGGGCGCCGGCATTTGCCGCTGATGGCGCTGCCGGGTATGCGCGAGCGCACGGTGAAAATAGGGTCAGCGGGCAAGATCTTCGGCATGACCGGCTGGAAGGTGGGGATGGTCTGCGCCGCACCCGAGCTGATGCGCGTGCTCTCCAAGGCCCACCAATTCCTCACCTTCACGACGCCGCCGAACCTCCAGGCGGCGGTCGCCTATGGGCTCGGCAAGGACGACGCCTATTTCGAGGACATGCGCGCCCAGCTCCAGCGCGCGCGCGACCGCCTGGCCGGTGGCCTTTCCGCGCTCGGATTTCCGGTTCTGCCGAGTGCCGGCACCTATTTCTTGTCCATCGACCTGGCCGCCCTTGATCCCGGCCTCGACGACGAGGCCTTCTGCCTGGATCTCGTGCGCACCTATGGCGTTGCCGCAATTCCGGTTTCGGCCTTCTACGCGCAGGACGCGGTGCGATCGGTGGTGCGCTTCTGCTTCGCCAAGCACGACGCCACGCTCGATGCCGCCCTTGAGCGGCTGGAGAAAGCGATAAAGGTATATGGGTGAGCGATATTTCTCCGCCGGATTTCTGTGATTTCGACCGATCACGGATGCGTTAAGCGGGGTGGGGAGGGCCAAAAGTCGCTTTCTTCAACGTCCAATCAGGGTCAAATGGAGGTAAGCTTACGGAAGGTCGGGCTAGTCGCTCGATCCGGAGTTGTGCGGCATTCGCGGTCGAGGTGTACATGGGTGTGGGACGCAGTGCGAACGGGCGCCGGGTGCTCATGGTGGTTCTCGGCTTTGCTGCGATCGGCGCGGCGGCCTATGCATGGACCCATGGCCTGATCGGAAAAACGGGCGGTGCCACGAGCGCTCAAGCGCAGCAGGAACGGCGGGTTCCCGTTCTGGTGGCGCCGGCGGTCCAGAAAGACATGCCGCTGCGTCTCGAAGCACTGGGCACCGTCGAGCCGCTCGTAACCGTGGCGATCCGCGCCCGCGTGACCAGCCGGGTGGAGCAGGTGCTGTTCGAGGACGGCGCCGCGGTCAAAAAGGGCGACGTCCTGCTGGTGCTGGATGCGCGCGAGGTGGATGCGCAGATCCGCCAGGCCGACGCGACCCTCGCCAAGGACAAGGTTCAGCTCGAGAAAGCGCAGCGGGATGTGGAGCGCTACAGCGGGTTGCTGGCGCGCAGCGCGGTATCTCAGGTCCAGCTTGACGACGCCAAGACCACCGCCGACATGCAGAAGGCCACGGTGGAGCAGGACGAGGCCAATCTTCAGAACCTGCGCGTGCAGCGCACATATTATGAGATCGCTTCGCCGGTGACGGGCCGGATCGGTATTTCCGGCGTGCGTCCCGGAGCGGTGATCCGGGTGGACGATACGCTCGCCACCGTCCGCCAGTTCAAGCCCATCTATGTCACCTTTGGCGTGCCGGAACGCTATGTGGGCGAGGTGCGGGCCGCCATGGGCAAGGCGGAGGTGGATCTGCGCCTCCAGGGCAGCAACGACCGCATCGACGGCGGGCGGGTGGTCGCGATCGACAACACGATTGATCCCCAGACCGGCACGCTGATGGTGCGGGCCTTGTTCGCCAATGACGACGAGCGCCTGTGGCCGGGCACCCTCGGTGACGTCTCCGTGACCCTGCGCATGGAGCCGGATGTGATCGCCATTCCCGCCGAGGCGGTGCAGAACGGACAGAACGGCGCATTCGTGTTCGTGATTGAAAAGGGCTTGGCGCAGGTGCGCCCGGTCTCCGTCGCTCGCACCGTGGATGGCGAGGCGGTGATCACGAAAGGCCTTTCCGACGGGGAGACCGTGGTGACGGAGGGCCAGCTTTCGCTGCGGGCCGGCAGCCGCGTGGATGTGAAGTCCATATCCCCGCAGCGCCCGGCCGGGAGCTGAGTCATGTTCGCGGAACTCTGCATCCGCAGGCCGGTCCTGACGACGCTGATGATGCTGTCGCTGATCGTCTCCGGCCTGTTCGCCTATCGCCTGTTGCCGGTGGCGGCCTTGCCGCGCGTCGACTTTCCCACCATCAACATCAGCGCGACGCTACCCGGCGCCAGCCCGGAAACCATGGCCTCGGCGGTGGCAACGCCCATCGAGCGCCAGCTGTCCACGATTTCCGGCATCACCTCGCTCACCTCGTCGAGCACCCAGGGCTCGACCTCGATCACCATCCAGTTCGACCTGTCCCGCAATATTGATGCGGCCGCGCTCGATGTGCAGTCGGCCCTTTCGGTGGCCCAGCGTCAGTTGCCGGACGAGATGACGACGCCGCCGAGCTTTCGAAAGGTCAATCCCGCCGACGCCCCGGTGATCCTGCTTGCCGTCTCCTCCGACACGCTGCCCCTGTCGTCGGTCAACGAATATGCCGACACGATCATCGGCCAGCAGATTTCCCAATTGCCCGGCGTGGCGCAGGTGCAGATTTTCGGCACGCAGAAATATGCCGTGCGCATCCGCGTCGATCCCGCCGCGGCGGCCACGCGCAATATCTCCGCTTCCGACATCCAGAACGCGATCCAGGCCGCCGCCTCCAACACCCCGATCGGCCAATTGTCGGGCCCGAAGCAGTCGATCACCATCGACATGGGCATTCCCAAGGCCGATGCGGAGGTCTATCGCCGCCTCGTGGTGGCCTGGCGCAACGGGGCGCCGGTGCGGCTCGATGAGATCGCGCGGATTACCAACGGCGTCGAGAACGAGCGCATCGCCTCCTGGTTCAACGACGAGCGGTCCATCGTGCTTGCCGTCGTGCGCCAGCCCGAAGCCAACACCGTCGCGGTGGTGGACGAGGTGCGCAGCCATCTCGCGCAATACCGCGCGCAGCTTCCCGCCTCGGTCAATATCCAGGTGCTGAACGATCGGTCGGTCTCCATTCGCGATGCGGTGGCGGATGTGCAGAAGACGCTGATGGAAGCCATCGTGCTGGTGGTCCTGGTGATCTTCCTGTTCCTGCGCAACGTCCGCGCCACCATCATTCCGGCGCTGGCGCTGCCGATCTCCATCATCGCCACATTCGCCGCCATGTGGGTGCTGAACTTCTCCATCAACAACATGACGCTGCTGGCGCTGACCTTGTGCGTCGGCTTCGTGGTGGATGATGCCATCGTGGTGCTGGAGAACATCTATCGCCACATCGAGAACGGCATGAAGCCGTTCGCGGCGGCGATCCTCGGGGCGCGGGAAATCGGCTTCACCATCATTTCCATGACGCTGTCGCTGGTCGCGGTGTTCATCCCGGTGCTGTTCATGGGGGGCGTGGTCGGGCGTGTATTCCGCGAGTTCGCGGTCACCATCTCGATCGCCATCCTGGTGTCGGGCTTCGTCTCCCTGACCCTGACGCCCATGCTCTGCGCCCGCGTGCTCGAGCCCGTGGACCATCACAAGAAGCCCAACGCCTTCTTCCGCGTGACCGAGGCCATGTTCGACGCCTGGCTCGGCGGCTATCGGCGCAGCCTCGACTTCGTGCTGCGCCACCGCCCGTTCATGCTTGGCGTCACGTTCGCGACCCTGTTCGCTTCGGTCGCGCTTTATATCGCGATCCCCAAAGGGTTTTTTCCCACCGAGGATACCGGCTTCATCACCGGCACGGTGGAGGCCGCAACCGATACCTCGTTCGAAGCCATGGTCGAGCGGCAAAAGCGCGTCGCCGATGCGGTGCGCGCGGACCCGAGCGTGGCCTATCTCGTTTCCACCGCCGGGGCCACCGGCATCAGCCGCACCACCAACACCGGCCGTCTGTTCGTGGCGTTGAAGCCGCGCGCGGAGCGCAGCAAGAGTGCGACCCAGATCATCCAGGACCTGCGCAAGCGCATGGCGGTGATCCCCGGCGTCAACGTGTTCTTTCAGCCGGTTCAGAACATCAATATCGGCGGCGTCGCGTCCAAGAGCCAGTACCAATACACGTTGCAAAGCTCGGACACCGCCGCCCTCTATGCCGCCGCCCCGGCGCTGCTCGACAGGCTCGCCGAGCTGCCCGGGCTGCGCGACGTGACCTCGGATCTGCAGATTTCCAATCCGCAGCTGACCATCGACCTCGACAAGGACAAGGCCGCCGCCCTCGGCATCACGGAAGCGCAATTGCGTGACGCGCTCTATACCCAGTTCGGTAGCCGGCAGGTGGCGACGCTTTACACCTCGACCAACCAATATGCGATCATCGCCGAGGTGCAGCCGCGCTTCCAGCGCGATGCCAATGACCTCAGCAAGGTGTATCTGCGGACCTCGAAGGGTGGGGTGGTGCCGCTGGAATCGGTGGCCGAGATCCGCCGCACGGTCGGGCCGCTACAGATCGCCCACCAGCAGCAGCAGCCCGCCGTGACCATCTCCTTCAACCTCACGCCGGGCACTTCGCTCGGGCAGGCTGTGGAGCAAATCCGCGCCGCGGAACGGGCATCGAACCTGCCGGCGAGCGTTTATACAGGCTTCCAGGGCACCGCCCAGGTGTTCCAGGATTCGCTTTCAAACCAGCCGCTGCTGATCCTCGCCGCCGTGGTGGTGATCTACATCGTGCTCGGCATTCTCTACGAAAGCTTCATCCACCCGCTGACCATCCTGTCCGGCCTGCCGTCCGCCGGCATCGGCGCGATTTTGACGCTGATGGCGTTCGACATGGAATTGTCCGTCATCGCCATCATCGGCATCGTCATGCTGGTGGGCATCGTGAAAAAGAACGCGATCATGATGATCGACTTCGCCCTCGGCCGGCGGCGAGAGGGGGTGGAGGCGCAAGACGCGATCCGGGAAGCCTGCCTGATGCGGTTCCGGCCGATCATGATGACCACGCTCGCCGCAATCTTCGGCGTGCTGCCGATCGCGCTCGGCGCGGGGGCCGGGTCGGAACTGCGCCAGCCGCTCGGCGTCGCGGTCGTGGGCGGGCTGCTGGTGTCGCAATTGCTCACGCTCTACATCACGCCGGTGATCTATCTCTATCTCGACCGGTTCGATCGGATCGTGACCCGCGCGGTCTCCGGCGGAGAAGACCCGCAACCGGCGCCGCCCCCCGCACCGGCCGAATAGCGCGCCCGGCGAATCGGCACACATTAGTGTTGTTCCAAACCTCGCCTGGATCGGGTGGGCGGTGCTGATTTTTCAGCGTTCGTCCAAGATTATTTTGATCCAATTGGCCACGCAGCCTTGTGCGTTGCGAAGCGCTTTGACGCGCTTGCGTTGATTTGCAGGCGACGATGTATTACTGAATATTCATGCAGTCACGACTTAATATTGAATGGTTCTAAGGAGCAGAAAAACTTGTTCTAAGCCATTCTGTGCCAGAATTCGATTTGGAGTAATTAAAAATGGCGAAGCATGAACATGGTGGTGCGGCGTGGGGCGCGGAAAACAAGGCGCGGGCTTTGCCGATGATCGGTCTGCAACTCGATAGTCGGGATTTGTTTGCTGCGGGACGTGTCATCACCATCGCCCACGGAGAGCAAGTCTACCAGCTGCGCCTTACCGCGCAGGGGAAGCTCATCCTGACAAAATAATGCATCGCAATAAAAACGGCGGCATGATTGCCGTTCAATGTGGATGCAATAATCATTAAGGCGGCTTCCGTTATCTTCCAATTGCCGGCTATTGTCCTCGCATCGTTCCGCGAAAACAATGCCGGACCTGAAGGCCGAGACGGAAGACATGAAAGCGATCGACGCACGCACCCTTCATGCGGGGATCGGGACCGCAGGCAGCATTGATCTGGTGGATGCGGGCCTTCACGTGCCGGGTTGCGACACCCTCGTCGCATCCGCTCCGCACGGCGAGCAACGTGTGCGGGCCCTGGCGCGCTTTCTCCTGCGGCGCATGGATCTGACCGGCACGTCGGCAGCCTTGATCAGCATTCCCGCGCCGGCGCTCCTGTGCGATGTCCAGTGGATGGTGACGCGGGCGCCTGCGCGCTTGCGGGCGGTTGTTCCCGGCAATCCCTGGCTGGATGCGGCGACCTTGGCACAGATGGCCCGGCACGGTGTGGTGGCGCTTTCCATTGATGGCGCGACCCTCGCCGCCGCGGGGCAGGCCGCCGCCGGTGCGCTGATGCGCCGCCTCGGCGCCTTCGGGATGCATCTCCAGCTTTGCGGAACCGAGGCGCAGCGAGCCCTGCCGTTCGTGTTGGGGCACGCCGTGCCGGTGCTCATGGATTATTGCATCGGTGACGGACGAGACGACAGTGCCGCGCCCGAGATCGAGCAGAAGGGCCACCCTGATTTGTGGCTGCGCCTGCGGCTTTTGCGCGAAGCCAGCCCGCTGGCCCTGGAGCGCGCGGGACGCCGTCTGCGGGCACATAGTGTCCAGCGCATGGTCTGGGGTGGTGGTTCCGCGGGACCCGGCGCCATTCTCTCCGCCTTGCCGATCCTGATTGCGGAGGGAACGGGGCTGGCCGGCGTGCTCGGCGCCAATGCCCGCTGGCTCGCCTTTGGCGCCGATCTCGACTGGGACGAGTTCGGCGACGCCGCCTGAGGCGCAACGGGGCGGAGCGCCATTCTTCCGCCCATCTGCTCCGCCAGTGCAGTCGTTAGGGAACATGGTCGTGGCCAAGCGGGGAGGTGGCTCTTTCCGGCGCGGGCGTTTCTGCTATGGTCCCGCGCCCTGAACGAGCGGACCGACTGAACGCATGGCCATTTCCGAGCCCGCCGGCACGCGCCGCACCCGGGCCTTCGACATTGGGACCTTCCTGAGCGAGGGTCTCGATCGCGTGGCCGCAAGCCACGGGCGCGCTGTGCTCGCGCTGGTGGTGGTGGCTCTGCTCGCCTTCGTGCCCGGCATTTCCGGCATCTCGCCCATCGACCGGGACGAAGCGCGCTTCGCCCAGGCGACCAAGCAGATGCTCGAGACCGGAAATTATGTGGACATCCGCTTCCACGATCAGGTGCGATACAAGAAGCCGGCCGGCATTCATTGGCTCCAGGCCGCGAGCGTGACCATCGCCGAGGCCGTGGTCGGCCCGTCGGCGCGCTCCTCCATCCTCTTTTATCGTCTGCCGTCCTTGTTCGCCGCCATCGGCGCCGTTTTGCTGACCTATTGGGCCGCGCTGAACTTCGTGTCACGGCGCGGCGCGCTGCTGGCTGGCCTGATGATGGCGAGCTGTGTCCTGCTGGGGGTCGAAGCGCGCCTCGCCAAGACCGACGCCGTGCTGCTGTTCACCACGCTCTGCTCCATGGCGGCGTTGGCGCGAATCTATGTGCGGCCCGACGGCGACAGGACGCGCGATTTTGGCTGGGCGGCGCTGTTCTGGACCGGGCTCGGCGTCGGCATCATGATCAAGGGGCCGATGGCGCCCCTGTTCGTCGGCCTGCCGATCCTGGTTCTGGTGATCATCGAGCGGTCCGGCGGGTTCCTTCGGCGGCTGAAGCCCCTGGCGGGGCTGGCGTGGTGCGCGCTGATCTGCCTGCCATGGTTCATCGCCATTTACTTCGTCACCAACGGCGCCTTCTACAAGCTTGCGGTCGGCGTCGACATGCTGGGGAAGGTGACCGACGGGCAAGAGGGGCATTGGGGGCCACCGGGCACCTATCTGCTCGCCATGTGGGGCACCTTCTGGCCGGCGATCGCCTTGGTGGCGATGGCGGTTCCGTTCGCCTGGCGTGCCCGCAAGGACCGCGCGGTGCGCTTTCTGCTGGCGTGGGTCGTGCCAGCCTGGATCGTGTTCGAGATCACCGCGACCAAGCTGCCCCATTATGTGCTGCCGCTCTATCCCGGTCTTGCGATCCTCGCCGCCCTGGCCATGGAGCGCGGGGCACTCGCCGGGCAGGGCCGGCGGATGCGGGATTTCGCCAATCTCTGGCCCATTCTCGCCGGCCTGTTGTTCATCGCGCTTGTGGTCGGCTTCCATTATCTCGGCAGCGGTCTGGCGCTTGCGGCATGGCCGCTGCTTGCGGTGGCGGTGGTGCTGCTGGTGATCGCCGCGCGCAGCATCGCCGTGCCGGGGCCGCAAGCGGCGTTCCTCGTCGCCGTGCTGGGGGCCTTGGTTCTCTATTGGGGCGTGTTCGGGATTCTGCTCCCGCAAATGCGCGGGGTATGGATTTCCCAGCGCCTCGCCGAGATCGTACGCGAAAGCGGCTGTCCGGCGGCCAATGTCGCCACCGTCCCCTATCAGGAGCCAAGTCTCGTGTTCCTTGTGGGCACGGATATCAAGTTCACCGATCCCCACCAGGCCGGCGACCTGCTGAAAAAGGGCGGCTGCGCGATCGCCTTCATCGGGGCGGACATGAAGCCGTTGTTCGAGGCGCATGCCCGCGATATCGGCCTCTCCTACCGCGCCACAGCGACCGTGGACGGCTTCACCTATAATGGCGGCCGCAAGGTGAGCATCACGGCCTACCGGCCGGCGGAGGGCACGCCATGACCGCCGTCGCGCCACGGGAGAGCGGCGCCGATGGCCGCCTTGCGCGCGTGCTCGCAGATGTTCTGGCGGTCTTCGCAAGCTTGCTCGGCGCCTGGCGCTATCTGTGGCATCGTCCCGTGCGCGGGCCGCGGCCGCGGGTCGGGCTTGCGGGGGCCGTGGAAGGGGTGTCCCTCACCATCCTCGTGGTGAGCCTGATCGCCGCCTTGATGATCCTGGTGGATCCTCTGATCCCCGGCCTGCGGCTGAAGACGCCGATGGGCGTGGTGCATTTCTTCGAGCGGATCACCGCGCTCGGACTTGGGGGCGTGATTTTGTGGCCGCTGGGTCTCGCGCTTCTGTGCGTGCTCGCGCTCAAGCCGCATCTCGACGACATGGGCCAGCGCATCGCGGCCGCCGTGGTCGCGCGGATCGGCTTCGTGTTCCTCAATGTCGCCGGCGTCGGGCTCGCGGTGCTGGTGGTGAAATATCTGCTTGGGCGCGCGCGGCCCTACATGGCGCTTCACCTCACGGGGCCGAACGCGCAGCTGACGTTCGACTGGTTCGCCATGCGCGCCAGCTTCTCCTCCTTTCCCTCCGGACACAGCACCGTGGTGTTTGCCGTGGCCCTGGCCTTCGCCGCTCTCTTTCCCCGCGCACGCGGGGCCTTGATCGCAGTTGCAGCGCTGGTCGGCATATCGCGCGTGGTGCTCGGTTCGCATTATCCCAGCGATGTGCTTGCCGGCGCGGCCTTGGCCTGCCTTTCCACCATCCTTCTGGTGAAGCTGTTCGCGGCGCGCCGCCTGGTGTTCGCCGTGGCTGGGGATGGCACCATCCGCCCCATGGCGGGGCCGGGCGCGCGCCGGCTCGCCCGCCTTATTCCCAAATCCGCACGCATGTCCGCGCTCGAAGAGGCGAGATCTTGAATTCCCCCGCGCCAAATACCCCGCACTGCCCCCGCCTTTCGGTCGTCATCTCGGTCAAGGACGAGGCGGAGAACATCGCCCCCCTGGTTACGGAAATCGACGCCGCGCTCAAGGAGCCGTTCGAGCTGATCTTCGTGGACGATGGTTCCGCTGACGATACGCTGGCTCAGTTGAACGCTGTCGCCGCGACGCGGCCTTATGTCCGCATCCTGCGCCATGCCAAGGCGTGCGGAAAATCCGCCGGCGTCAATACCGGCGCCTGGGCTGCGACCGGCGACATCCTTCTGCTGCTCGATGGCGACGGACAGAACAATCCGATCTATCTGCCGGAGCTGCTGCGCGCGCTCGACGAAGGCGGGCCCCGTGTCGGCATGGCGCAGGGCGAACGGCAAGGACGCAAGGACACGGCCTTCAAGCGCGTCCAATCGCGCATCGCGAATGCGGTGCGGGGGGGATTGCTGCAAGACGGAACCAAGGATACAGGGTGCGGCCTGAAAGTCGTGCGGCGCGAGCTCTATCTGCGCCTGCCGGTATTTGACGGGCTTCACCGCTTCACACCCGCGCTTGTCGCGCGTGAAGGGTATCGCATCGTGACATATCCGGTGGTGGACCGGCCGCGCTGGCACGGTAAATCCAAATATGGCTTCTTCGACCGCCTTTGGGTCGGCATCGCCGATCTGCTCGGGGTCTGGTGGCTGATCCGGCGCCGCCGCGTGCCGGAATTGGTTGAGGTTGATCCGAATGCTCGTTGAACTGGTCCAGGCCGCCGGGGATTATCTGCACGACGTGTTCGTCACGCAGCTTGATTGGTGGGTTGTCCTCGGGTTCGTCGCCCAGATCCTGTTCACCATGCGGTTCGTGGTGCAGTGGCTTGCGAGCGAGCGGGCCGGGCGTTCGGTGATTCCGTTCGCATTCTGGACCTTCTCCCTCGGCGGCGGCACGCTCCTGCTGGTCTATGCCCTGTATCGCAAGGACCCGGTGTTCATCGCCGGGCAGGCGCTCTCGACCTTCATTTACATCCGCAATCTGCAATTTGCGCTGCGCGAGCGCCGGGCGGATCGCGCCGCCACCTGAGCGACCCGGTCCAACTTTGCCGGTCCCTCTCCCGCATGCGGGAGAGGGACATCGAGAAATCGTGCTACACCGCCGACATCTTCGCGAACGCCTGCTCCAGGTCCGCCATGAGGTCGTCGGTGTTTTCCAGGCCGATATGTATGCGGATCGCGGGGCCTTCCGCCTGCCATCTGGTCGCCGTGCGATAGCCTGAGCAATCGAACGCGATGATCAGGCTTTCGTAGCCGCCCCAGGAATAGCCCATGCCGAAATGCACCAGCGCATCAAAGAAGGCTGCCAGCGCCTGATCCGAAACCGGATTGAGGACGGCGCTGAACAAGCCGGAGGAGCCCTTGAAGTCGCGCTTCCAGAGGGCATGGCCGGGGTGGCTCTCAAGCGCGGGATGCAGCACGCGGGAGACCTGCGGCAGGCTTTGCATCCAGCGAGCGACTTTCAGCGCCGACTCCTGATGACGCTCCAGCCGCACCGCGAGGGTGCGCAGGCCGCGCGATCCGAGGGCGGCATCATCGGGGCTGATGCAAATTCCCATGTCGCCGTGCAAGTCCTGCACGCGCTTCCAGCTTGGCCCCACCGCGGAGATGGTGCCGAGATTGAGGTCGGCATGCCCGCCGATATATTTCGTGCCGGCCTGGATCGAGACATCGACCCCGAAATCGTGCGGCCTGAAGAACAGAGGCGTCGCCCAGGTATTGTCGATCAGCGTGGTGATGCCGTGAGCGCGGGCCACGGCGGTAATGGCCGGGATGTCCTGCATCTCGAAGCTCTGGGAACCGGGCGCCTCCAGGAAGATCGCGCGGGTGTTGTCGCGCAAAAGTTTGTGGATGTCTGCGCCGACCAGCGGATCATAATAGCTGGTCTCCACACCCATTTTCTTCAGTATGGTGTCGCAGAAGCGGCGCGTGGGAAAATAGGCGGTGTCCACCATCAAGAGATGATCGCCGGCGGAAAGGGCGCTGAGCAGAGCGACCGAGCACGCCGACAGGCCTGAGGGGGTCAGCACCACGCCATCCGAGCCCTCCAGGGATTTCAGAGCCGTTTCAAGCGCCTCGGTGGTGGGATTGCCGCGCCGGCCATAGCTGTAGCGTCCGCGATGCGCGGACAAGTCGGCATAGGTGGGATAGAGCACCGTCGAGCCGCGAACCACCGGCGGGTTGACGAAGCCATCAAAACGAAACGGGTCCCGGCCGAGGCGAACGACCTCGGTCTCTGGCGCGAAATTTGCTTTAACATCGGTGGGCGTCATCGGATGCTCCGAAATGCCTAATCCTGCATCTGCCCACGCACGCGGCATGCTATTGACCGCCCGGTCGCGAGGGATTGAGATGTATCCCATACGACGTCCCGGACAACGGCGTCGATCCCGAACCACGGGACGTTGTCCGATTGGCTTCAGGTGCAACAAGAGAAGGGACCTTCCGTGAAACGCATCCTGTGTGCAGTGGCTGGATTGATCGCGCTCGGCGTCGGCGCGGGGCATGCCGCGACGCTTGACGACGTAAAGGCGCGTGGCGCTCTCAACTGCGGCGTGACCCAAGGCTTGCCGGGATTTTCCAATCCCGACGACAAGGGCAATTGGACCGGTATCGACGTGGATTTCTGCCGCGCTGTCGCGGCTGCCATCTTTGGTGATGCCACCAAGGTGAAATTTTCCCCCCTCTCGGCCAAGGACCGCTTCACGGCGCTCCAGTCGGGCGGCATCGACGTGCTCTCGCGCAACACCACCTGGACCATGTCGCGCGACACCACCCTCGGCTTCAACTTTGCCGGCGTGATGTATTACGATGGCCAGGGCTTCCTGGTGCGCAAGTCGCTCAACCTCAAGTCCGTGAAGGATTTGGCGGGTGCCTCGATCTGCGTGCAGACCGGCACCACCAACGAGTTGAACGTTGGCGATTATTTCCGCACCAACAACCTTAAATACGAGCTGATCGCGTTCGCCACCATCGACGAAACGGTCAAGGCCTATGATTCCGGCCGGTGCGATGCCTTCACCTCGGACCAGTCGCAGCTCTATTCGGTGCGGCTGAAGCTCACCAACGCGAACGACCATGTCGTTCTGCCGGAAGTCATCTCCAAGGAGCCGCTCGGCCCGCTGGTGCGTCATGGCGACGACCAGTGGTTCGATCTCATCAAGTGGACCTATTTCGTTCTGCTCAATGCCGAGGAACTCGGCGTCACCAGCAAGAACGTGGACGAGATGGTCAATTCCCCGAACCCGGAGATCAAGCGTCTTCTGGGCTCGGACGGCAAGTATGGCGAAGCGGTCGGCGTGCCCAATGACTGGGTCGTCAAGATCGTGAAGCAGGTCGGCAATTACGGCGAAATCTTCGACCGCAATCTCGGCCCGTCGACCCCGCTCGCCATCAATCGCGGCCTCAACAAGCTGTGGAACCAGGGCGGCCTTCAATACGGCATGCCCGTTCGCTGATGCGATGATCCGGCGCCCCGCGTGGGCGCCGGATTTCCTTGCCTCGGCGCCGACACCGCCGCGCCTGACGACCGAACGACCTTTCTCTTTTTTGCATTTTCCAAAAGGGGCCGCAGAGTCCCGGATCTTGAGGGGCTAGATGACAGACGCACGCTGGTCGGAGCCCGCTCCGACGCGCCGGCGATGGTCGTGGACCGACCCGGCGCTCCGTTCCGCAGTGATCCAGATCGCATTGGGCATCGCGCTCATCTGGCTCGCCTGGTCGTTCTTCGCCAATGCCCAGGCCAACCTGGCCCGGCAAGGCATCGCCTCCGGCTTCGGCTTTCTCGACAATTCCGCCGGCTTCGGCATTACGCAGACGCTCATTCCCTATTCGGAATCCATGAGCTATGGCCGCGCCTTCCTGGTGGGCCTGCTCAACACGCTGCTGGTGGCGTTTCTGGGCATCATCCTCGCCACCATCATCGGCTTTCTCGTGGGCGTCGCTCGCCTTTCGGAGAATGTGGTCATCAAGGGCCTGGCCTCCGCCTATGTGGAAGTCACGCGCAACTTGCCGCCGCTGTTCCAGATCCTGTTCTGGTACCTCGCAGTGTTGGCGGCCATGCCGAATCCGCGTCAGAGCTGGGGCTTCGGGCTCCAGCCCCTGTTCAATTTCCTCGCGGACACCTTCGCGAGCATCGGCCTTGCGCCGCTCTCGGCGATGTTCCGCGCGTTCGCCGGCGACGTGGCGGGGCCGTCGGTCTTCATCAACAATCGCGGCCTCGTCGTTCCGCGCCCCCTCTTTGAGAGCGGTTTCGTCTGGGTCGTCGTGGCGTTTTTTGTCGCCATCCTCGCGTCGTTCCTGATCGGCCGATGGGCCAAGGCGCGGCAATTGGCGACCGGCCAGCAATTCCCGGTGTTCTGGACCGGGTTCGGCCTGATCGTCGGCTTGCCTTTGGTCACCTGCTTCGCGCTCGGGGTACCGGTGACGCTTGAAACGCCGCATCTGCAGGGCTTCAACTTCGTCGGCGGCATACGGGTGATCCCGGAATTCGTGTCGCTGCTGCTGGCCTTGTCGATCTACACCGCCGGCTTCATCGCCGAGATCGTGCGCGCCGGCATCCTGGCGGTCTCGAAGGGCCAGACCGAGGCCGCGAAATCGCTCGGGCTGCGCTCGGGGCCGACCCTGCGCCTCGTGGTCATCCCGCAGGCCATGCGCGTGATCGTGCCGCCCCTGACCAGCCAATATCTCAACATCACCAAGAATTCGACCTTGGGCGTCGCGGTCGGTTATCCGGATCTGTTCGCCATCTTCGCCGGCACGACGCTGAACCAGACCGGGCAGGCGATTGAAATCATCGCCATCACCATGGCGGTCTATCTCGCCATTTCTATTCTCACTTCGATGCTCATGGGCTGGTACAACAAGCGCGTCGCGCTCGTGGAACGGTGAGGGCGCCATGAATACCGCACCGCGCCCCGCACCCCAGGCGGCCTTCGTCGCCCCGGCGGACCTGCGCCCGCAAGAGCCGGCGCCCGTCTCCAATCGCGGCATCTATGGCTGGTCCCGCGCCCATCTGTTCGGCTCGGTCGGGCAGGTGCTGTTGACCTTGCTCGGCATCCTCGTGGTCTATGTCACCATTCCCCCGTTGCTGAAGTTCTTCATCTTCGATGCGGTCTGGAGCGGTGCGGGGCGCGACGCCTGCCTGCCGGAAAAGATCGGCCGGCCGGTTGGGGCGTGCTGGCCCTTCATCTATGCCAAGTTCAACCAGATCCTCTACGGCTTCTATCCGGAAAGTGAGCGCTGGCGGGTCAATGTGGTCTATTTCCTGGGTGCGGCGCTGCTCGCCCCGCTGCTGTTCCCCAAGGTGCCTTACAAGCGGTTGAACGCCCTGGCCTTTTTCGGCATCTATCCGGTGGTGTGCTTTGTCCTGCTCACCGGCGGCAATCTCTCCTTCAACAATTTCCTGCTGGGCGGGACAGGGCTCGAAAATATCCAAGGCTCGTTCGCGGGATTGCGCCTGTCCTATTGGGTGCAGTTCTTCCTCGTGACCGCGATCGCTTGCGGAATTGCCGCCTTGGCGGCTCCCGTGTTCGGGGGCACCCGGCGCGGGGCGATCAACGGCACGCTCTCCGCTTTCGGCGTCCTTGCCTTGGTGCTGCTGGCGATGGACCTGGATTTTGGCCTCCAGGAAGTGGAGACGCGCCAATGGGGTGGCCTGCTGGTGACCCTGGTGATCGCAGTCACCGGCATCGTCGTGTCGCTGCCGCTCGGCATTCTCCTGGCGTTGGGGCGGCGATCCGATCTGCCGCTGGTGAAGATTTCCTCGATCATATTCATCGAGTTCTGGCGCGGCGTGCCGCTCATCACGGTGCTGTTCTTCGCCACCTACATGCTGCCCTTGTTCCTGCCGGGGCGCTTCACCATTGATGGTCTGTTGCGGGCACTCGTGGGCGTGGCGTTGTTTGCCTCCGCTTATATGGCCGAGGTGGTGCGCGGGGGACTTCAGGCGATTCCCAAGGGACAATATGAAGGCGCGCAGGCCATGGGCCTGCGGTCGGGCCTGATGATGCGGCTCGTCATCCTGCCCCAGGCGCTGAAATTGGTGATTCCTGGAATCGTCAATAATTTCATCGGTCTGTTCAAGGATACGACGCTCGTCCTGATCGTTTCGATCTTCGACCTGCTGGGCATTCTGCGCGCCTCCTTCACCGATCCGTCCTGGGCGACGCCCACCACCTTGTTCACCGGCTTCGGCTTCGCCGGGCTTGTCTATTTCGTCTTCTGCTACGGCATGTCCCGGTATTCGATGGCGCTGGAAAAGCGGCTCGACCGGTCCAACCGTCATTGAGGGAGCATGCCATGTCTTCAGTCTCTCATACTCAAGATCCGCTCATCGCCGAAGTCGAGGCAACCGCCCCCGCCGTCGCGGTGGAGCTGGTCGCCGTCAACAAATGGTACGGCGATTTCCATGTGCTTCGGGATATCAACCTCACGGTGAAGCGCGGCGAGCGCATCGTCATCTGCGGGCCCTCCGGCTCCGGCAAATCGACCATGATCCGTTGCATCAATCGCCTGGAAGAGCACCAGAAGGGCAGTATTGTCGTCGACGGCATCGAGCTCACCAACGATCTGAAGCGCATCGACGAAGTGCGCCGAGAGGTCGGCATGGTGTTCCAGCACTTCAACCTGTTTCCGCACCTCACCATTCTTGAGAATTGCACCCTCGCGCCCATGTGGGTGCGCAAGATGCCCAAGAAAGAGGCGGACGAAGTGGCGATGCACTTTCTCAAGAAGGTGAAGATTCCCGAACAGGCGAATAAATACCCCGGCCAGCTGTCCGGTGGCCAGCAGCAGCGTGTCGCCATTGCGCGCGCCCTCTGCATGCGCCCGCGCATCATGCTGTTCGATGAGCCGACCTCCGCCCTCGACCCGGAAATGGTGAAGGAGGTTCTCGACACCATGGTGAGCCTCGCGGAGGAGGGCATGACCATGCTGTGTGTCACCCACGAAATGGGGTTTGCCCGGCAGGTGGCGGACCGGGTGATCTTCATGGACGCGGGCCAGATCATCGAGATGAACGAGCCGAACGCCTTCTTCTCCAATCCCCAGCATGAGCGCACCAAGCTCTTCCTCTCGCAGATCCTGCATTGAGGACACCTGGGCGCGGCGAACCGAAACCCGCGTCCGGCGTTACATCTCCGAGATGAATGGGAGATGTGACATGGAAGACCAGAATGAACGGCGCGAGGAAGCGGCTTTCCGCACGCCGGATCAGCGTGGGATCGAAGGAGAAGTGGTGACGCCGGCGCCAAAGGCCAGGCAAGGCGTCACATCCAGCCGCATCGTCACCATTCTCGCGGTGGGGCTGGTGCTGGTGATCATCGGCTTTGCCGCAAGCTATCTGACTTCGGTATAAGGAAAGCCCGGCTCGCTTCCGCGCGCCTGAAGCAGGCAAGGCACGCGCAAGAGAATGGTACGCGTCTATCTCGCAGGCCCGGATGTGTTCCGGCTTGATGCCGCTCAGCATTACGCGACCCTGGTGGGCTTGTGCGCTCGGCATGGGCTGGTGGCGCTGCACCCGTTCGACGGGGGCGACCAGGACAATGCCGTGACCTCCGCCGAGATCCGCGCGCGGTGTATTTCCCAGCTGGATCGGGCCGATGGCATCATTGCCAACATCACGCCCTTCCGCGGCGCCCATATGGATCCCGGCACGGCCTGGGAATTGGGCTATGGCGAGGCGCGGGGCCTGCCCGTGTTCCTGTGGACCAACGATCCGCGCCCCATGGTGGCGCGGATCGACGCGGCGCAAGGCGAATCAGGCTTTCGCGATTTAGACGGGCACCTGGTCGAGGATTTCGGCCATGTGGAAAATCTGATGATCACGCACCCCGGCGCGCCGGTCGCGACCACCGCAGAGGCAGCGGTCGCGGCGGCGGCGGAGCATCTTCACCGGATCGCGCGGGCGCGGGCGTTGAAACTCGGGCTTGTGCCGAAGATCGCGATCGCGCTCCTGGCGTCGTTCGTTCTCAGCTTCATCGTCAACCGCATCGTCGGCTGGTAGGCATGCGCCGCCGATTTGGCTGCGCATGCTGTGTCGGCTAGCTGCCGCGCGATCCCACTAGGGCAAACATGGTCCCCTGCGGGTCCAGCGCCTGGAGGATGAATGCGCCGCCGGGCACCGGCATGGGTCCGTTGATCACCTGACCACCGCCTGCCGTCACGCGCCCACCGGCCGCGTCGATATCGCCGACCACGAAATAATATAGCCAGAACGGCATGGGAACGGCTTCGGGCTTGGTGAACATGCCACCGAGCGCATTGCCGCCCAGGCCGAACAATTGATAGGTGCCCATGGGGCCCATATCCACCGCCTGATCCTTCTTCCAGCCGAACAGCTCGGCATAGAAGGGCAGGGCGGCCTCCCAGTCGATGGCGAGCAATTCGTGCCACCCGACATTGCCCTTGGCCATCTGGTCGGGCAGGGGATGGGCGCTCTCGTCTTCCCACTTGAACAGGGAGATCACCGCCCCCTGCGGGTCGCCAATCACTGCGAAGCGGCCGACGCCGGGGATATCCCGAGGTTCGATATGAATCGTGCCGCCGAGCGCCTTGGCCTTGGTGGCGGCCACGTCGACGTCGTCCACGTGCACATATCCGGTCCAGTGGGGCGGCACACCCCGATCGCGCAAGTCCTGCGGCAGCGTCATGAGACCGGCGACGGGGCCGGAGTCGGTCGTAAACAGCGTGTAGGGCATGTCCGGCATGTCGAGCTTCTGCGCGCCCCAACCCACCACATCGCCATAGAAGGCGACGGCGGCGTCCATGTCGGGGACCATCAGTTCATACCAGACAAAGCGACCGTGAGACGAAGCCATGGGTTTCCTCCTGTTGGACGTTTCGGCAGCATCGGCGTGAGACGCCACCTATCCGGGGGCCTGTGCCGCATCCCCTTCCGTACACTCGAGGGACGGTGCCTTTGTGACCGGCTCCAAGGTCGCCGGTTGCGGTTTGCGGATGCGGCACTTGGTGGGCGAGTGCTCCAGCTCCAGGTGGGTGACGGTGGCCAGTTCATCGAACGCGCGCCGCACGCCGGGAAAATGACCGTCCACCCGATAATCGTCGCCGATCAGGATGCCGCCGGACTCCAGCAGCGGCCACCAATTCAGGATATCGGTCGCGACGGAGCGGTAATCATGGGCGCCGTCGATATGGATCATCTGCGGGCGGATCTTGTGGGCGCGCAGCAGGGCGCAGGCGTTCACGCTGTCCAGCGGCAAAGGCAGGACCAGATCCTGAAGGCCTTCATGAAGGATATTGGCCATGAAGGTGTGATAGAGGCTCGGATAACCCTGTTTTAGATTGAGGTCGGCGAACATCTTCGGGCTGGCCCAATGTTCCGAGCTTCCGAGCCAAGTGTCCACCGCAAGCACCATGCCCGGCACGCCCAGCGCGCGCAGTGCCTTTGCCATGGTGATGACGGACCGGCCCTTCCACACGCCGATCTCGACGATGAGGACCGGGCGGGTCTCGTACACGCTGGTGATGAGGTAGGGATGGGTGGACCCCCAGCCCTGTTTGTCCACCTTGATGCCCGTGGGATCGAAGCCCTCAAAAGGGTCGCTGCCGTGCCATAGTTTGCGCACCAGCGCGGCTCGCATTTCGCTCATTTGGGCTTGGTTCTCCCCGGTAGGGCGCCACCCTATCTCCGATCGGGGCGTCGGGAAATCGGGGACGGCACAGAAGCGCCATCTCGCCACCCTCGACGTCGGCGGCCGGCTTGAGGTATGAGGCACACTGGCACAGCGCAACGACGTGTCGGGAAGGGTGGCCGAGTGGTTTAAGGCAGCGGTCTTGAAAACCGCCGTGGGTTCACGCCCACCGTGGGTTCGAATCCCACCCCTTCCGCCATGTCAGTCCCAAACTGGGGACGCCTGGAGCCGCCGATTTCCCTCCTGAGTCGTCAACATCATCGCTCGGAAGCTTGCGCGCAATTCCGCTCACCGCCCGGCTACGGCCCGGCCCTATCGGCGGCCGCCGGACAGCTGGACGCGCGATCCACGCCCCACATGGCAGCATGAATCCTTGATGCCATGGTCCCGAGAGACGGTCTCGGCGTGGAGGCCTCGCGGCATCCGGCACCGTGGCTCCTGGATGCCGGGCGATTGTGACCGGTCGGCCACATGGGGGGCCTCTTTCCTACCTTTTGTGAATAAGTCCAAAAAGTTTCAGCCCGTTATCCGCCTGTTATGATAGCGAAATTGGACAGCTGTGAGGTGGGGGAGATTTTGATGCTGGGTGCAGATGCCAATCGCCGCGGCACGGATATCGGGCGTCCTGTGGTCCTAGGATGGCTCTCAATCCGGTCTGCCCTTCTGGGATCTGTGGCTGTTCTTTCCGTCCTTACGGCCTCCAGCTTCGCCGCACATGCGGCGGATGGTGACGGTGGCGCGGGCGGGACTAACCTTCCGATCAGCATTGGGGGCAGCGCGAGTGCCACCGCAGCCGGCGGAGACGGGACGGATGGAAGCGGAACGGACCCGGGCAATCTCTCCGGAGGCGCCGGCGGAGGCAGCGGCCTGACGGGTGGCAATGGCGGCTCGGGTGCCAACATCGATGGCGGCTTTGGCGGTGCAGGCGCATCCGCGGCTGGCGATGCTGGATCTGATGGCACCGCCGGCGGCAACAACAGTTCCGGCGGTGGCGGCGGCGGCGGCGCGCATGCCTTTGTCGGGCTCATCACCGATCTGCCCACTTCAGGAACCCTCACCGGCGGCGCTGGCGGCAATGGCGGTGCTGCCGGATTTGCGGGATATGGCGGCGGTGGCGGCGGTGGCGGCTTCGGGGCGGTTGTCACCGGGCTCACAGGCTCGGGCGGCGCCATCACCGTCAGCGCCGCGGGCGGCGCGGGTGGTGGATATGGCTGGGCCGGCGTCGGCGGCAACGGCGGCAGCGGCCTTCTCATTTATCAACCCACCGGCGACAATTTGATCACCATCACGGGCAGTTCGATCACCGGTGGCGCGGGTGGGTCGGGCATCAATGCCAGCTGGAAAGGCGGCGACGGCGGCTCGGGTCTCGTGCTCAGCGGGGGAACTGGCAATACCGGCGTCTTGATTTCTGGAGGTAGCATCACCGGTGGTGATGCTGGAACCGGTGTGATCGGCTCCGCCGGCGGCAATGGTATCCTCGTCGAGAACACGAGTGGCGTCACCAGCCTTGGCATCGCGACGTCGGTGACGGGGGGAACTGGTACAAGTGGGATCTTCGGCGTTGGTGCTGGCGGTGCGGGCATCCAGGGCGCGAACCTTGCTGTGTCTATTGCAGCAGGGGGCTCTGTAACCGGCGGCCTCGGGGGCAATGGAGTTCGCGCGGCCGCGCTGAATTTCGTCGACGGCACCAACAGCCTCACCCTGGCATCCGGCGCGACCCTGACCGGCGACATCGTGGTTGCGACCAATACGACCACGCTCGAATTCGCCCAGTCCACCAATTACACCTTGTCCAGTGTAATTTCAGGTAACGGCTCCATCTCCAAGACCGGCGCCGGAACCCTCATCCTCACCGGCGCAAACACCTATACCGGCGGCACCACCATCTCCGCCGGCACGCTGCAGATTGGCGATGGCGGCACCACGGGCTCGATCACCGGCGACGTGACGAACAATGCGGCGCTCGCCTTCAACCGCTCGGACGCGGTGACCTATTCCGGCATCATCTCCGGCACCGGATCCCTGACCCAGGCGGGCGGCGGCACGCTCATCCTCACGGGTGCCAATACGTACAGCGGCGGCACCACCATCTCCGCCGGCACGCTGCAGATTGGTGATGGCGGCGCCACGGGCTCGATCACCGGCAACGTGACGAACAACGGCACCCTCGTTTTCAACCACTCTGGCAGCGATCTCTTCCTCGGCAATATTTCGGGTTCAGGCCAGGTGGTGAAGGAGGGATCGGGATCGCAAACCCTGTCCGGCACCAACACCTATACGGGCGGTACGACGATCAATGCCGGCACGCTGCAGGTGTCGTCCGACGAAGCCCTCGGCGCCGCAAGCGGCAGCCTGACGCTCAATGGCGGTACGCTGAGCACCTCCGGTACCTTCACTTCGTCGCGGTCGGTGATCCTCGGTTCCAACGGCGGTACATTAAGTACCGCTTCGGGGGTTCTCACCGTTTCGGGCGTCATTTCGGGCAGCGGCGGGCTCACCATCGAAGGGGGGGCGCCCACTGGCGTGATCTTGACCGGGAACAACACCTATACGGGAACGACGACGGTCAACGGTGCGCTCGCCATCGGCTATCTGGGCAATTCCGGGTCGGTGGCCGGTGACATTGTCGTCAATCCGAACGCTGTTCTGCTTTTTGCCCGGTCCGACAGCTATAACGTCGCCAATTCCATCACGAGTGCCGTGGGCTCCAGTTTGGGATTCACCGGCGGCGGCACCTATACCTATTCGGGGGGCGGGTCCATCAACGGTCAGGTCCTTGTCCAGGGTGCAACGCTGCGTCTGACCGGTAGCGAGTTCGCCACCGCCTCTTCCATGAACCTATCGCTTGGCGGCACACTCTCCGGCAACGGCACGGTGTCCAGCCTGGTCGTGGGCGACGGCGGCATCGTTGCTCCCGGCAATTCGCCCGGCACCATCGCGGCCTCCAGCGTGTCCTTCGGCAATGGCTCTCTCTACCGGGTGGACGTAACGCCCGCCGGCGCCCACGACCTCATCACCGCAACCGGGGCGGTTACGATCAATGGCGGTGCCGCCGTTCAGGTGGTGGCGCAGCCGGGACGCTATGCGGTGAACAGCTCCTACGCCATCATCACCACAACGGGCACGTTGACCGGCACCTTCGGAAGCGTGACCAGCGACTATGCGTTCCTGACGCCGTCGCTGAGCTATGATGCGCAGAATGTCTATCTTCTGCTGCATTATGCCGGCGTCGATTTCGCCACCTATGCGCAGACGCCCAATCAGGCCGGCACGGCCATGGCGGCGCAGGCGCTGGGGGCGGGCAACAGCGTGTTCGACGCGTTGGTGCAACAGACGGCGACCTCCGCGCCGGGTGCCTTCAATGCCCTGTCGGGCGAGGCCTATGCCTCCACCGGCACGGTGCTCCAGCAGCAGGCGGTCTATGTGCGCGACGCGGTTGGCGGCCGGTTGCGTCAGGCCCTCACGGCCCCGGGCGTAGTGCCTCTGGCCTATGGCGCCGGCGGTCCGCAGACGGCCGCGCTGGGCGAGGGGCTCACCCCGACGCTGTGGGCGCAGGGCTATGGCGGCTGGGGCAACAGCTTCTCCAACGGCAATGCGGCATCCATCTCCAACTCTATCGGCGGCTTCCTCATTGGCCTCGACGTGGCGGTGGCGCCCAATGTGCGTGGCGGCTTGTTCGGCGGCTTCAGCCAGTCGAAATTCGATGTGCCGGATCGGTCCTCGTCAGGCTCCATCGACAATTACGACATCGGCCTCTATGCGGGCGCGCAGTTCGGCGCTCTCGCGCTGCGGGGTGGCGCCGCCTATACGTGGCACGACGTGTCCGCGACGCGCACAGTGGCCTTCCCCGGCTTCTGGCAGTCTGCCGACGGGGGCTACACGACGGGAACCGCGCAGGTGTTCGGCGAGGCGGGCTATGAAGTGGCCGTGGGCGCCTATGCCTTCGAGCCGTTTGCGGGCTTGGCCTATGTGAACGTGGCGGGGGGCTCCTTCCTGGAAAGCGGTGGTGCGGCGGCGCTCTCGGTTTCCACCGGCGGCATGGATACGGTCTATTCCACCCTCGGCCTGCGGGTTGCGACGACGATGCAGGCCTGGGGCCGCACGCTGACGCCGCACGCGACATTGGGGTGGCAGCACGCCTTCGGCGACACGACGCCCACGAGCGCCATGCAATTTCTCGGCGGGACCTCGCCCTTCTCGGTGTCGGGCGTGCCTATCGCGGAAGATGCGCTGCTGCTGGAGGCGGGACTGTCCTATGCGTTCTCCGAGAAGGCGACGTTTGGGGTCTCCTACACCAGCCAGCTCGCCAGCACGGCGGCTCAGAATGCCTTCACCGCCCAGTTCGCGCTGAAATTCTGAGGACTATCGCCGAAGCCCACGCGGACCGGACGCGCTCACCGTCTGCCCCTTCCGTTAGAGGGGGCAGACGCGCGTCTTGACGCGTTTAAGAACGGCCCATCGGCGCAATTATGATTTTCGCGCTGAGGCTGTCGTCGGGCGACTGGTGGTCGGGCTTGAGGCGGATGGCCTGATCCGCTCGGGCAACCGGCCTGCCGAAACACAGGGTCGACCCGGCGGCGCGGTTGAATACGCGGCGGGAATCGATAGTAGTCGCGCCATGAAGTTTTCCCTGCTCACCACCGGGCGGTCGCCACGATGACGGCGCCCGCCAAGGTGTCCATCGACCTCGGCACCCGCTCAGGCGGGGGCACGGCCGTGCTCGATCTTGAGGAATTGCTGGCAACGCGCCTTCTGGTGCAGGGGAATTCCGGTTCCGGAAAGTCCCACCTTCTGCGTCGGCTTCTGGAGCAGAGCGCGCCGTGGGTCCAACAGGCGGTTATAGATCCGGAGGGCGAGTTTACCGCGCTCGCGGAGCGGTTCGGCCATGTGGTGGTGGATGCCCAAAGGGGCGAGGCCGATCTTCAGCGCATCGCAGCCCGGGTGCGCCAGCATCGCGTTTCGGTGGTGCTAAACCTGGAAGGGCTCGACAGCGATCAGCAGATGCGCGCCGCCGCCGCGTTCCTGGGCGGCCTGTTCGATGCCGATCGCGACGTGTGGTATCCCATTCTGGTGGTGGTGGATGAAGCGCAATTGTTCGCGCCTGCCGCCGCCGGTGAAGTTTCGGACGAGGCCCGCAGGGTATCGCTCGCCGCCATGACGAATCTCATGTGCCGGGGCCGCAAGCGTGGGCTTGCCGGGGTCATCGCCACCCAGCGTCTCGCCAAGCTCGCCAAGAACGTTGCTGCCGAGGCATCCAACTTTCTCATGGGCCGCACGTTCCTGGACATCGACATGGCCCGCGCGGCCGACCTGCTCGGCATGGAACGCCGGCAGGCAGAGACGTTCCGCGACCTGGAGAGCGGCAATTTCATCGCCCTCGGCCCGGCCCTGGCGCGCCGGCCCCTGCCGGTGCGGATCGGTTCCGTGGAGACGGCGGCGCATACCACCAGTCCCAAGCTGATGCCGCTGCCGGACCCCGCCGCAGCCGAGGATGCCCACGACCTGATCTTCACCCCGGGGGCCGACGAGGCACGGCCGCTGGTGCCGCGCCGCCCGCCGGCCGTGGCTCCCACGGCCGATGTCCTCGCGCAGCTGTCCCGAAGCGGACCGGCCATCGCGCCTGCGGCCGCCGAGCCCGCGCCAGGGGTCTCGCCCGAGCAGCGCCAGGCGGCCATCGACCAGGCGTTGCGTGAGATCCTCGCTGAAAGCGACGCCGGCTTTCGGACGATCGCGGTGCTGTATCAAGATTTCCTGGTGAGGTGCCGGATTCGGCGGGTGGGCGGCGAGCCGCTCAGTCTGTCGGCCTTTCGCCGCCGGCTGGCCGTGGCCCATGCCGGCATCGACATGGCCGAGGCGGAAGCGGAGAATTCACCCTGGGCGGAAGTCCTCACCATGGCCGGGGCTCTGCCGGAGGATATGCAGGGGGTCTTCCTTTCGCTGGCGCGCGCGGCGTTCGACCGGCGGCCGTGCCCATCGGATGCGGATGTCGCCCACGCCTATGGCAGCCGCTCGCCCGGCCGTGCCCGGCGGCTTCTGGCCTATATGGAGGAACAGCGGGTGATCGTGTCCCGCCTGGACGGTCGCGGACGGCGCATCGTGGCCATTCCGGGCGTTGCGTGGGAAACCGCGCCGGGCGATCCCAACGCCGCCGCCGGATCGGCGGCGGTTTCCGAGGCCACCTCCGCCGATTGAGTCACCGATCGGGGGCTGATCTCTTGTTATCGCGGGCGCACGCCCGTCCTCAGCGTCGTTCCGACCGGCTGAAATTGCTCAGATGGCCCTCGCGCGCGGCTTGCGCCCGGGCCGATTTGATGATGCCGGCACTCTTGCCCTCCGGCGCCACGCGCGACATCAGCCGCTGCATGTCTGCGCCGCCACATGCCGGGCATTTCGGCTTTTCCGAGAAGCCGATCAGCAATTCGACATCCTTGTCGCATTGCGCACAATGGAAGCTGTAAAGCGGCATATCCGCGCCTCTGCATGTCGCTCGGCGGCATGGCGCCGCCGATGATCCTTTGCGCGGACAGGTCTCGGCGCGGACAGATCCGGCCGGGCCGCCGTGGCGCAAGCCCGGACCATTCCGGGCCGGACCCACGGTGCAGAAAACGCGCCAAGTGTCGTGCCATGCCGCCCTCTCGGCGGCGGCGGCAGGGCAGGGCAGGGGCAGGCAGCCGCAAATCCGGGCCGGGCAGCGGAGCCGCCGTCCGGCCGCAGGAACGCGACGTCAGAGGATCTGATCCTGGATTGTCTTCACGGCGAGGAAATCGAGCTGGACGACGATATCGTTAAAGTCGTTGTCGCCACCGCCGTAGAGATCCTCCCACCCCCAGGTGTTGAGACCATAGCTCCACACATGGGCCACATGCTGGCCGTTCACGATCTCATTGGCATCGGCGAACGCGTAGAAGGTCGATCCGCCGGAGGACAACTTCATGGCGATGAGATCGTTGGCATTAATGTGCGTGAGCGTGGCTTCGGAATATTTGCCATATCCGCCGCCAGAGACCCAGGTGCTGCCCGTATCGGTCTGATAGGCGTGGGCGCTGCTGGCGGCATCATAGCCGGCGTCGCCAGGCTTCAGGCCATTCACCGTGCCGGCGAAATCATCGACCTTGTAGAACATGACGGAAGAATCGTTGGCGCCAACCTGGCGCATCCGAACCACCGCATTCTGGTCGTCGGCCCCGCCCGCCGTTTCCGCCACCGCCACCGGACGGGCGATCTCGACGGCGCTGCCGCCGTCGTCGGAAACGAACTCTCCCCCGCTCAAGGCGAGCGCCGCCTTTGACACGGCGGTTGAGACGCCATCCAGCGTGACGGCGAGAGCGGCGTCTTTTCCGACAACCGACTGATACAGCTTGGCTTGGGACTGATGATCATATTTCGTCACCTGGTCGTCCGAGAACCCTGCGCTCAGAACCGATTGAGCGAAGGCCTTCGACCAGGCACTCGCGGCGGAGGCGGCGGAAGCGAAATCCTGCCCGCCGTGGCCATCGTCAATATGCACCTGGCTGCCGCTTTTCAGATAGCTCTGGAACAGCAGGCTTTGATTGACCGAACTCGTCACGGCGCCTTGCGCACCCAGCTTCGCGACCGAAGGCGTGTTGAAATAAGTCTGGCCGTTGATCAGCGCCGCCAGGGCCTTGGACAAGACGCCCGTGTCCGGGGTGGTGGCGTTGAGGTCGAGATCATATCCGGCCGCTGCGTGATAGCCGCCCAGGGGACCCTGCCCGATGCCCACCCCGGCGGTGGCAAAGGCGGCGGGAGCGAGATAAGTCGCCTTCGCGAGCAGATCGTTCAAATTGCCGGGCTTTGAAAGGCCAAGGTCGTCAAGAACCTTATCCAGCTCGGTGCCGAAACTGGTCCAGCTCTCCACCGCGTGCACCTCGCCCTTGAGCTGCGCGCTCTGCGTGCCGCCGTGGTCGTCGGTCAGCGTGTAGGAGAAGCTGGTGGTGCCGGAGAATGTTGCGAACGGGCTGAAGATCAGATTGCCGTCGGCGGCGAGTGATACCGTGCCGCTGGTGAGCGCGACGGGGGTGTTGGCGGTGATCTCCTTGCCATCCACCGCAAGCACGCGAACCAGATCCCCGTCGATATCCCTGGTGCCGGCGCCGACGTCGATCCGCTGGGATTTGACGCCGGCGGCAACGGCGAACGAGACGTCTTGGGCGGTCGGTGCGTCGTTGACCGGTCTGACGTCGAGTGTGACGGTGGCGGTATCGCTGCCGCCTCGCCCGTCCGAGACCGTGTAGGTGAAGCTGGTTTCGCCGTTGAAATTGGCTTTTGGCGTGAACACCAGGACGCCGTCTTGGTTCAGCGTCACGGTTCCATTGGCCACTTCGACCGACGCCTTGATGGAACCATCGCTGCCGGCCATCCGCGAAATGGTGCGGCCGTCGATGGCCACCACGCGCAGCAGGTCGCCTTGGGCATCCTTGTCGTTCTCCAGGACGGATACGACGATCCCGCTATCCTCAAGCCCGGTAATGGTGTCGTCGCTCGCGACCGGTGCTTCGTTGACGGCTATCACCGTGCCACGAACCGTGCCGGTGCTCTCTCCGCCGCGACTGTCCGAGACGGTGTAGGTAAAAGAAACGTCGCCAGTGTAGTCGGCGTCGGCGCTGAACGTCACTTTGCCATCGCTTCTGTAAACTATCGTCCCGCCAACCCACCGCGCCTCGAAGCCCCCCGGAGTCACATCCATTCCGATGATCTTCGCGATTGCGAGGGTGTCGTTTTCCGGATCGCTGTCGTTTGCGAGCAGGTCGAGAACGATTGTCTCGCTTTCGGCGATCGTAAAAAAATCTGCGCCGATCACCGGCGCATCGTTGACCGGCGACACGGTGATGTCGACCTGACCGTCGCTGAGGCCGCCGTGTCCGTCGCTGAGCGTATAGGTGAATTTGACCGGACCGTTATAATTCACGGTCGGAGTAAAGAGCAGGGCACCCTGCGCGTTGAGCGTCACGACCCCGCCGGCCACCTGGACGCCATCCCCCGTCACGATCTTGCCGTCCACCGCGGTGACCAGGAGCGCGTCGCCATCGGCATCCGTGCTGTCCTTGGCCACATCAAGGATCAGAGCCTGATCTTCCAGGCTAGAAATGGTATAGATTTTGGCTTCGGGCGCGTCGTTGACGGGAAGGACATTCACCGTGACCGTCGCGGTTTGCGTGCCGCCGAACTCATCGGCAACCGAATAGGTGAACGACGTGGTTCCGTTGAAATCCGAACTTGGCGTGAATGTCAGGCTGCCATCAGGATTAACTTGAACGGTTCCGTGATCGACCGGGACGACCTGATGACTGCTTGCTGAAGCGCTTGATTTCGCTGCGAAGTCAGCGGATTTTTCTTCTTCCTTCACCGCTGCGTTCACGGCCACGCCGTTGATGGCGCGGATGGTCAGATGTGTTCCATCCACATCGCTGTCGTTCGCGAGGACATTAAAGGTCGCCGCAGTGTCCTCATTGATTGAGAAGGCGTCATTTTCGGCCACCGGTGCGTCATTGACCGCAAGCACTTCGATGTGTCGGGCCAGGGCGCTGCTCTCGTGGGTTCCGTCGCTCACAACCAGGGTAAAGGTCCGCTCGGCGAGATCTGGCGTGTCCGAGGTGTTTTCGAAGGTGATGGTGCGAAGCGCCGCCTGCCATTCGGCGAGCGTCGCGCTGGCTCCAGCCGATGTCAGCGTCAACATCCCCGTGTCGGGATCGAAGCCGCCGGCGATATTGCCGATGCCGCTGGTGGCGGTCATCGCGAGGATATCCTCGCCCGCCGAGAAATTGGCGAACACAATGGTTGCGGACGCGAGCGAGGTGCTGTCCGCGTCGGTCAGATCCAGGTCGCCAAAGACCGAAATCGGGCCGGATTGCTCAGCATAGTCTATGGCGCTTGCGTCGGGCAGCGTCACCACCGGAGCGGGATCGGCACCGACGCGAATGTCGCTGCTGGCCGAAAGAGAACCGGTCTCGCCGGGGGCCGGAAGGACCAGGGTGGCAGGAACGCCGGTGGCCGGAGAAACAATGCGCCCTCCATTGAGGTCAAGCGCATGCACTCCCGCATAGCTTAGATCGGCGGACTCATCGCCGGCCACGATCGTATAGGTGAATGTCAGGCTATCGGTGCCAGAGCCTGACGCGTAGGTGGCGTAATGGTCGTTTTCGCCTGTTTCCAGCAGCAGGCGAGGGGCGCCGCCGGTTGTATTGACACTCACCAAATCCGAGAATGTGACGGTGATCGAGAGGGTGTCGCCGGCCTTATAGAAGCCGTCCGCGCTGGATGAGGCGATGGATGCGATGGTGGGGCTGCCACTCCCCGCGCCGCCATAGACGACATACGCCGCGCCCGCATCGACCTTTGCGGGCAAGACGGCGCCGGTGTCGTCGCTTCCGCCGCCCGCATCGACCCCGAAGGCGCCCACAATCACGTCGGCGAAGCCGTCGCCGTTCACGTCCCCGGCGGCGCTGACCGCAAAGCCGCTTTGATCGCCGGCATGAGCGCCCGCGATCTTGAAGCCCTGGGACGGAGATAAGTGCGACAGATCAATGATGAGCGGACTATTCGGCCGGCCGTAGACCACATAGCTCGCGCCCGCGGCGTAGTCACTAGTTCCTTCATAAAATGCGCCCACGATCACGTCGTCGTAGCCGTCCCCGTTCACATCCCCCGCTTCACTGACCGACGCCCCGGTATAGGCCGATTCCGGCACGCCGGAGATCGTGAATCCGCGATTGGAAGACAGGCTAGCCAGGTTGATATTGCCGACACCGCCGACCTTTCCATAGACCACATAGGCTCCGCCCAATTCGCCATACCCAATCGCCCCAATAATCAGATCGTCAATACCGTCGCCATTGACGTCCCCGGCGCCACTGACGCTGTAGCCCGCCGTGTCGGGGGATCGGGCGCCGGAGATCTTGAAGCCGGGATCGTTGGAGGTGTCGGAATCTTCGAATGCCGCGAGGTCAATGTTCGCGAGGCCGCCGTCCGCCTGCGACTTCCCGTAGATCACATAGCTTGCGCCGGCCAAGTTGTTGGCCTGCGGGGCGCCGATAATAACGTCGTCGACGCCGTCCCCGTTTACATCGCCGGCGGCACTCACGGTATAGCCGCTCAAATCTCCAACCTTGGCGCCGGAAATTTTGACGCCGGACGCGTTTTCAGAATCTTCACCATCAAAAATTTCGAGATCAATATTGTGAAGCCCGCCAGATTCCTCCGAGGCGCCGAAGATCACATATGCACTCTCGGTAATTGTGTATTTCGACGGGTGGGCGCTGACGGCTCCGATAATAAGGTCGCCGATACCGTCGCCGTTAACATCACCCGCGTTGCTTACAGATCCGCCCGCGAGGCTGCCGGATACACCGGAAATCTTAATTCCGGTGGCGTTTACCGGCGCTTCGCCGTCGAACACCGACAGATCAATCTGGTTGAGACCGCCGGTCGCAGCGGTCTTGCCGAAAATTACATAGGCCTTTCCACCATTGTCGTCGAAATCAGCATCCCGATCCGCATAGGGAACCCCGATAATAAAATCCGCGACGCCGTCGCAATTGACATCACCGGCACCGCTTACCGATGCGCCGGCGAAGTCGTCGCCGTGGGCGCCGATAATCTTGAGGCCGGGATCATTCGTGGCGTCGTCATCGTCTAGCGCCGCAAGATCAATAGTTCCAAGCCCGCCGTCGCGGCCGAAGATGATATAGGCTTCCCCAATTCTGGGTGCGCCCACCAGAATGTCGTCGATGCCGTCGCCATTCACGTCTCCCGCACCGCTCACCGAATAGCCGGCATAATCGCCGGCCGCCGCGCCAAAAATGGTCGCACCGTTCCCTGGACCAAGGGTGCCGAGGTCGATGACGCGTGTGGGATTGTAGGTGCTGGCCATGGGCGCCCCCTGATGACTCAATTGAAATCGAGTGAATCCATCCGCCCCGCTGGCGGAGGCGAACCGACTGGGGTGCAGGCCGAACGGCGCGCGATCACGCCATCTAAACCGCCATCAACGCACGTTATGCGTGTCATGGACTTCCCCCTTACGCTGGGTACTGATTGCAGCGCAGCAAAGAGGTAATCAAGTCCTGAAAAGTAGGTAAAAACAGTAATCTGCAATCTCAGAACGTAATGTTCTCCGAGGAAAACGGTGTTCGAATTTGTCATCTCCGCGTTAAGGCGATGTATTCTGCAATCCATATATGTTGCATCGCACGAATTGCGCGCATATGGCACCGGCTCAACGGTTTGTCTTTAAATTGTCGCGGAGAGTGAAAGTCGATGGAGCCGCGTTGGAAATCACATCTGCCGACATGGCTATGACAGATCGGCCGAAATAACTGCAACTTGAGAGGGTGTAATTTTCAGACGCGATCCTGGAATGAAAAGCCGACGCAAGGAGGCCGCCTCGCCCCCTTCAGCCGCCGCAAATATTTTTCTCGAACGCCCGATCCTTTTCCGGTGAGGAAACGCAAGTGTCAGGTCCAGGCAAGCCAGCGCCCCCAGTCTGCCCCAAAGCTCTTACCCAGGCAGGCACATGCGCATTTCCATCAAAACCACCTTGGTCTCCCTTTTCTGCCTGATGAGCCTGATGGTCGCCGTGTTGTGCAGCGGTGCCCTGATCAACGCCTATCGCAACTTCACAGCGGCTCGGAACGTCTCGCTCTATGCGGGCATCGAGCGCAATCTGTTCCAGGCGCTGTCCGTATTTCGCTACGAGCGCGGCGGCAGCGTGAGCGCTCTGTCGCTGCCCAATGGCGACAATCCCGCCGGCCTGAAGCAGCTCGCCGAGCGGCGGGAGCGGGTCACGCTGGCTTTGAACGCTGCCTTGGCCGGAGCGGACGCGGACATCGACCCCGCGTTGAAGCCGTTGTTCGAGCAGCTCAAGCGCGGCTACGAACAGCTCAGGATCCTGCGCCAGCAGATCGACGAGCAGCTTGCCCGTCCGCGAGAGCAGCGCGACACACGTGTCGCCCAGCGCATGCTGACAGATGGCGCGGGGCTGCTGGCGACGCTTGAGGAAGCATCCACCGCCGTAGAAGCGCAGATCCGCAGCATTGATCCGGCGTTGTCGCAGCTCATTCTCGCCCGCGCAATGGCATGGGCGACCCGCGCCGAGGTCGGGGCGGGAAATCTGATGCTGAACGAGGTGGTCGGTGAAGGACGCGCCTTGAATGAGCAGGAATGGAAGACCCTTCTCATCAACAATGGTCGCTTCACCTTCTCCTGGGCCACGGTCCGCGAGATCGGCCTTGCCCCGAACGCTCCGCCGGAATTGAAGGCCGCGATCGACGCCGCGCAGAACGCCTTTTTCTCCGGCCCCTACAAGACCTTGCGCGACGAGGTCATCGCAAATGTCAGCAACGGCCGGCCGGCGGGCATAGCGCTCCAGGCGTGGCGCGATCGCTCCGAGCCGGGCCAGACCGCGATCGCCAACGTCGCGGCGGTTGCCGTCGATGCGATCGCGTCCCGGGCGGCGCGCGCGGAAGCCGATGCGGAGCGCCAACTGGCGATCTATGGGTTCGTTCTTCTCGCTGCGATTGTGCTCGCGGTTGCCGGCCTCGTGGTGGTCGTGCGTCGCGTCACCGGGCCGCTCAGCCGGTTGACTGGCGTCATGACCCAGGTTTCCGGTGGGAACCTGAGCATCAACGTCCCCTATATCGCGCGGACCGACGAGGTCGGGGCGATCGCGAAGGCTTTGATGGTGTTCAGGGAAAGCCTCACCCGCACCCGCGCGCTGGAAGAAACCGCCGAGCACGACCGACAGGCGGCGGATGAGAAGCGGCGCCGGGCCATGAACGATCTGGCGGCCCGGTTCGAAGATGCGGTCGGTGGCATCATCGGCAACGTCTCCTCGGCTTCGGCCGAGTTGCATCAGACCGCGCAGCAGATGACGGTTGCGGCAGACAAGACGTCCTCGCGCTCCACCGCGGTTGCCTCCGCGGCGGAAGAAGCCTCGACGAACGTCGTGATGGTGGCTTCTTCCGCTGAAGAACTGGGCTCCTCCGTGGACGAAATCGCCCGACGCGTGGAATATTCCGCCCAGATGTCGGCCGCCGCCGTCGACGAGGCGGCCAAGACCGGCGACGTCATCCGCGAGCTGTCGCAGGCGGCATCCCGCATCGGCGACTTCATCGTCCTGATCTCCAATATCGCATCTCAGACCAACCTTCTGGCCTTGAACGCCACCATCGAGGCCGCGCGCGCCGGCGATGCGGGCAAGGGCTTCGCCGTCGTCGCATCGGAGGTTAAGGCACTGGCGACCCAGACCGCGAAAGCCACCGAGGAGATCGAAGCCCAGATCACCGCGATCCAGGACAGCACGCAGGAGGCGGTCAAAGTGATCGAGCGCGTCGGGGCGCAGATCCGCAAGATGAGCGATGTCGCCAACGAGATTTCCGCCGCCGTGGAGGAGCAGGGCATGGCGACCAAGGAGATCGTGCGCAACGTGGATCAGGCGGCGACCGGCACCAATTCGGTCACCTCCCACATCTCCGACGTCGCCAAGACCGCGGACGAGACCGGGTCCGCCGCCGTGCTCGTGCTCAGCGCGTCCGCCGCTTTGACCGACCAGGCCGCGCGCCTGGAAGGGGAGATGCAGCGCTTCCTCGGCACCATCCGCGCGGCGGCCTGAGAGCAGGCCTCACCGCCGGCGGTGCAACTTAAGGGCGGCCGGCGCGCGGGCCGCCCTTCGCCTGTCCCGATGGTGGCAGCACATGCCGCAAGGAGATCGTCGAAAAATGGCACGCAAGGTGGGGTTTGCCGCTAAGGAAGCTTGTGCTTTCAAACCCTTGGCAAATAACGTTTCATTACCGAACATTAACCATGGCCGTAGCTGCGCCGCATTTTCGCCGTGTTCTCCAGTCCATTTCTGTCATATCGAAGCCTGCCGTGACATAGTGACGGCGATCCATGGGGCGGACGGCGAGTCGGATTTCCGGCACGTCGGTGAGACAGGGCGCACATGACGACAGAGCAGACGATCGCATCGCGGCTCCGCATCTGGCGCGGCACTTTGAGCCTTGGCGCGGTTTGCCTTGTTCTGGCCGGTTGCAGCAGTGCCAATAAGCTCGGCTCCACGGTCGATCCCAAATATGGTGTCTCCGCAAGCCCGCGCGTGGTGGCGGACGGCCAGTCGGTTCCCAAGGGTGGCGGTGCCTATCGCGTCGGCAAGCCTTATGTGATCGCCGGGCGCACCTATGTTCCGGCGGAAAACCCCAATTATAAGGCTGAAGGCATCGCCTCCTGGTATGGCGACGACTTCCACGGGCGCCTGACCGCCAACGGCGAGGTGTTCGACCGCGATTCCATTTCCGCCGCGCATCCCACGCTGCCCATGCCCTGCTATGTGCGCGTGACCAATCTGAACAACAATCATTCCATCATCGTGCGGGTCAATGATCGCGGCCCCTATCACCAGAACCGGGTGATCGACGTCTCCCACCGCACCGCTGACCTGCTCGGCTTCTCCGGCCGGGGTGTCGCGAAGGTGCGAGTGGAATATGTCGCCCGCGCTCCGCTCGACGGGTCGGACGATCGCAAGCTCTCGGCCTCGCTCAGCATCAACGAGCCGGCGCAGGTGCCGAGCGGATCGGCCGTCATGGTGGCGTCCGCGACCCCGTTCGTGCCCTCTCTGCCGCGCGCGGTGCCGGAAACCACCAGCTCCGGCGCCATTCCCGAGCCGCTCCAGCGCCCGTTCGATCTTGGGCACGAGGATGGAGAGGAAACTTCCGCCCCGGCCGTGCGCCAGGCCGAAGCCGCGCCCGCTCCTGCTCCGGTGCGCACCGCATCCGCCACGGTTCCGGCGCGCTCCGCTTTCCCGGCTCCGGCGCCCGCGCCCGTCGCCCCGCAGCAGCGGGTTGCCTTCCAGGCGCAGCCTGTGGCACGCAGTGCGGCTCCTTCTTCCGGCTGGAGCGTGGGCCCGGCGCCCGTGAGCGGCCTCAGCTACGCAGGTGTGGCAACCGATGGCTCTGGGCGTTAATCTCGGCGGGCGCGACCGTCGCATCATCAAACGCGCAATCGGCACCCTCGCTCACCTGAGCCTTTCCTTTAAATCCCGTGCTTTGAAGCCTGTCGCCCTGGCGGCAGGTTTTGCCATTCTGGGCGGGGCGATGAGCGCGGGCCCAGTGCGTGCCCAATCCACTTTCCAGACCGTGGTGCCGAGCGCGATCCTGGTGGATTTCTCCACCGGCGCCATTTTGTTCGACAAGGATTCGGAAAAGCGCGTCGCGCCCGGCGGTATCGTCAAGATCATGACGGGCGCCATCGTGTTCGATGAGATCCGCTCCGGCCGGATCACGCAGGACACGCTGTTCACGGTGAGCGAGAATGCCTGGCGGCGCGGCGGCGGCCCTTCGGGTGGCGCGGCCATGTTCGCGGCGGTGAAGAGCAATGTGCGCGTCGGCGACCTGCTGATCGGCGCGCTCGCCATCTCCGGCAATGATGCGGCCATTGCGCTGGCCGAGGGCGTGGCGGGCACCGAGGGCGAATTCACTGTCAAGATGAATGCCAAGGCCGAGGAACTCGGCCTTACCGGAACATCCTTCCGCAATTCGACCGGCTTTTCCGATCCTGGCCAAGTCACCACCGCGCGCGACATGGCGCAGCTCTCGCGCTACATCATCCGCACCTTCCCGAACCTCTATCCGATCTTCGCGACCCCCGGCATCGAGTGGAGCAAGATCAAGCAGCGCAACCGCAACCCCCTGCTGGAGGCGGGCGTCGGCGCGGACGGGCTCCATGCCTCCTGGGTGAAGGACGTGGGCTATCACCTCGTTGGGTCGGCGGTGCAGAACAACCAGCGCCTGATCGCCGTGGTGATGGGCGCATCCTCGGAAAAAGTACGCCTGGAAGAGATGCGCCGGCTGCTGGACTGGGGCTTCCATTCCTTCGAGCATCGCGCCCTGTTCGCGGCCGATGCCGAGCTGGCGCGGGCGGCGGTGTTTGGCGGCGAGGCCGGTTCGGTCGGCCTTGCTGCGCGCGAACCCATTTCCCTGCTCATGCCACGCAACAGCCAGGACAAGCTGGTGGCGCGCATCACCTATCACGGTCCGCTCCGCGCGCCCGTGGTAAAGGGCACCGAAGTGGCGCAGTTGGAGATCACGCGCGGCCAGCTGAAGGTGCTGGACGTGCCGCTGGTGACGACGGCCGATGTGCCCGTGGGCACCATGTGGCAGCGCGCCATGGACGGTGCCGGCGTCTTGGTCGGTGACACGGCGCGCGACCTTGGCGCCAAGCTGATGGCCAAGATCCAGAAATGACCGCCGCGCGCGGCCGCTTCATCTCGCTGGAAGGCGGGGAGGGCACGGGAAAGTCCACGCAGGCCCGCATCCTCGCGGCAGCGCTCGAAGCGCGCGGCTTGCGGGTGCGCGTGACGCGCGAGCCCGGCGGTTCTGCTTTTGCGGAGAAAGTCCGCGAGGTGCTGCTGTCCGGCCTTGCCCAGCCCTTAGGCCCGCAAGGCGAGGCTGCCTTGTTTGCGGCCGCCCGCGCCGATCATGTGCGCGAAACCATCGCACCGGCGCTTGAGGCGGGCGAATGGGTGATCTGCGACCGCTTCACGGATTCCACACGCGTCTATCAGGGCGCCGTCGGCAAGGCGGATCCGCGCCTGTTGCGCGCGCTTGATCGCGTCAGCGTGGGGACGTGCGCGCCAGATCTGACCCTGGTGCTCGATGTGCCGCCGGAGATTGGCCTTGCCCGTGCCGTCGCGCGCGGAAAAGGCGCCGCGGCGGACCGGTTCGAACGCGAGGGCGCCGATTATCATGCCGCCATCCGCGCTGCGTTCCTGGCGCTTGCCGCAGCCGAACCGGAGCGGTGCGTGGTGATCGACGCCCAAGGCGACGTGGAAAGCGTGGCCGCTCAGATCCTGTCTGCGGTGAGCGCGCGCCTGGCCTTGCCCGCCATCGAGAGTGCGCCGGCATGAGCGCTCCGGTGGAGGGCGACCGCCTGGCGGGTGCGCTGCATCCGCGCGAGCAAAGCTTCCTGTTCGGCCATGAAGCGGTCGAGGCGGACCTGCTCGGGGATTGGCGCTCCGGGCGGTTTCCCCATGCTCTGCTGATCGGCGGCGCCGAGGGCATCGGCAAGGCGACGCTCGCTTATCGTATCGCCCGCTTCGTGCTTTCCGGTGCGCAGGCCGGACCGGATCGGCACGATTTCGCCGTGGATCCGCACCATCCGGTCGCCCGGCAAGTGGCGGCATTGACCCATCCGGATCTGCTCGCCATCCGCCGCGTGCCGGAAGCGGGGGAAGATAAAATTCCCACCATGATTCCCGCCGAGATGGTGCGGCGGGTGCGCAGCTTCTTCGGCGCAACGGCCTCGTCCGGTGGCTGGCGGGTGTGCATCGTGGATGCGGTAGACGATCTCAATGCCGCCGGCGCCAATGCCCTGCTGAAGACGCTGGAGGAGCCGCCGCCGCGCTCGCTGTTCCTCTTGGTGTCGCATGCGCCCGGCCGGGTGTTGCCGACGATCCGCTCGCGCACACGCCTCGTGCGCCTGCGCGCGCTCGGGCCGCAGGATGTGCTGGTCGCGCTCGATCATCTCAAGGAGGAAATTCCAGAGCTTGAGAGCGCGCGCCTGCCGCAGGCGGCGGAAGCCAGCGGCGGCAGCGTGCGGCGTGCTTTGATCCTGGCGCGGGGCGAGGGCATGGAGGTGCGCGCCGCGACCCTGCGGCTGCTGGAGCAATTGCCGAAGGCGCGGCCCGAGGAAATGCACGCGCTCGGCGCCCGGCTCCAGGGCGACCGGGGCGACGGCTTCGATCTGTTCGTCGAGGCGGTCAGCGACTGGATCGCGCAAACCGCGACCGGCGGGCAATGGGAGCGCGGGCGCCTTGTCCGCTTGGGTGAGGTGTGGGAGAAGGTTCGGCGCGCGGCGGGCGAGGCGGACACGTTCAATCTCGACCGCAAGGCGTTGGTCTTTCGCATTTTCACCGAGCTGGCCGAGGCCGCGCGCGCCTGAGCGCGAACCAAGGCGAGCCTCCTCGCGCATTCAAGCGGGCCGCCATGTCGTCGAAGCCGAAGTTCTACATCACCACCGCCATCGCCTATCCCAATGGCGTGCCCCATATGGGCCATGCCTATGAGGCGATCGCCACCGATTGCATCGCCCGCTTCAAGCGGCTCGACGGCTATGACGTGCGCTTTCTCACCGGCACGGACGAGCATGGCATCAAGATGCTCCAGACCGCGCAGAAGGCGGGCTTGACGCCGCGCGAGCTGCTGGACCGCAACGTTCCCCGCTTCCAGGCCATGGTGGAGGCGTTCGGCCTCTCCATCGACGACTTCATCCGCACCACGGAGGAGCGTCACAAGAAATCCTGCCAGGCGATCTGGGAAAAGATGGCGGCGAACGGGGACATCTATAAGTCCACCTATGCCGGCTGGTATTCGGTGCGGGACGAGGCCTATTACGCCGAGGACGAGACCCAATTGAATGCCGATGGCGTTCGCCTCGGACCCCAGGGCACGCCGGTGGAATGGGTGGAGGAGGAGAGCTATTTCTTCCGCCTCTCGGCCTATCAGCAGAAACTGCTGGACCATTACGCCGCCAATCCCGATTTCATCGCCCCCGACGCTCGCCGCAACGAAGTGGTCAGCTTCGTATCGGGCGGGCTTCAGGATCTCTCCATCTCGCGCACCACGTTCGACTGGGGCATCCCGGTGCCGGGGGATCCCAAGCACATCATGTATGTGTGGGTGGACGCGCTGACGAACTACATCACCGCGCTCGGCTATCCCGACACGCAGGGCGAATTGTTCGCCAGATACTGGCCGGCGGACGTGCATGTGATCGGCAAGGACATCACGCGCTTCCACGCGGTCTATTGGCCGGCCTTCCTCTGGTCAGCGGGACTTGCCGCCCCGCAGCGCGTGTTCGGCCACGGCTTCCTGTTCAATCGCGGGGAGAAGATGTCCAAGTCGGTGGGCAATGTGGTCGATCCGTTCGACCTCGTGAAAGCCTACGGCGTGGACGCGGTGCGCTATTTCTTCCTGCGCGAGGTCTCTTTCGGCCAGGACGGGTCCTACAGCCACGAGTCCATCGTCACCCGCATGAATGCGGATCTGGCCAACGACCTCGGCAATCTCGCCCAGCGCTCCCTGTCCATGATCTCCAAGAACCTGGACGGCGTCGTGCCGCAGCCCGGCCCGCTTTCGCCCGAGGACGAGGCGATCCTCGCGGCGGCGGACGGCATGCTCGCCAAGGCCCGCGAGGCGATGGAGGTGCAGGCGATCCACCAATATCTGGCGGCCGTGTGGGCGGTGGTGGCGGACGCCAATCGCTATTTCGCCGCCGCTGCTCCCTGGGCGCTGCGCAAGACAGATCCTGAGCGCATGAAGACCGTGCTCTGGACCACGGCGGAGGTGATCCGCCAGGTGGCGATCCTCGCCCAGCCGGTGATGCCGGACAGTGCCGGCCGGATGCTGGACCTGCTGTTGCTGCCGGCGGACGAGCGGGATTTCTCCCGCCTCGGCGGCGCGCACCGCCTGGCGGGCGGCATCGTCATTCCCCCGCCGGTCGGCATTTTTCCGCGCTATGTGGAGCCAGAGGGCGAGGCCGGTCCGGCGGCCTGAGCCGACCCTGTCAAAACGGAACGGCCGCCGCTTGATCGCGGCGGCTGCGGGTGAAACGCTCCGGATGCGGGCGGCATGTCGTGGAGACAAGCCGGTGCCGGGCCGGCGCAGGTGCCTGTGAACGGAACAAGGCGACCCTTCAGGATGAACATCTCGCTCACCCTTCTGAATCTCGCCGGCGCCATCGCCCTGCTGCTGTGGGGCACGCACATGGTGCAGTCCGGCATCCAGCGCACCTTCGGGCCGAAGCTGCGCAGCGTGCTCGGCAATGCCTTGAAGAGCCAGCCGCGCGCCTTTCTCGCGGGCCTCGGGGTGACGGCCGTGCTCCAATCCAGCACCGCCACCGGGCTGATGGTGTCGGGCTTTGCCGCCGCCGGGCTCGTGGACCTCGTGCCGGCGCTCGCGGTGATGCTGGGCGCGAACGTGGGCACGACGCTGATCGTCCAGGTGCTCTCGTTCGACGGCGCGGCGTTTTCCCCGGTGCTCATCCTGGTGGGGGTGATGATGTTCCGGCGCGGCAGCGTCGAGCGCACGCGGGACATCGGGCGTGTGTTCATCGGCCTCGGGCTGATGTTGCTCGCGCTGCATCAATTGTTGGAACTGATGACGCCGTACGAGGATGCGCCGAGCCTGCGCATATTCCTCGGCGCGGTGGCCACCATGCCGCTGATCGACGTGTTGCTGGCGGCCGTGGTGACCTGGGCGGCGCATTCCAGCGTCGCGGTGATCCTGCTGATCATGTCGTTTGCGAGCAAGGGCGTGGTGCCGCCGGACGCGGCGTTCGCCTTGGTGCTGGGGGCGAACATCGGCTCTGCGATCAATCCGGTTCTGGAAGGCGCGTCCGGGGGTGGGGCGGCGGCGCGCCGTCTGCCGGTGGGCAATCTGCTCAACCGCATCCTCGGCACCATCATCGCCTTGGCCTTCCTCGGGCCGATCGGCGAATTGATGGTGGTGATTCAGCCGGATAATGGCCGGGCGGTCGCGGATTTCCACACCTTGTTCAATCTGGCGCTGGCGCTGCTGTTTTTCCCGGTCCTGGGTCCATTCGCCAAGCTGCTGGAAAAGCTGATGCCGGCCCATGTGGATCTCGCCGATCCCGCACGCCCGCTCTATCTCGATCCGGCTGCGCGCGAGGTGCCGGTGGTCGCGCTCGGTGCGGCTGCGCGTGAGGCGATGCGCCTCGCCGATTTGCTGGACACCATGCTGAAGGACGCCCAGGCGGCGGTCGTCGGCGGCGATCTCAGCCATGTGGCGCAGATAAAGCGCAACGAGGACATCATCGACAGCCTCAATTCGGCGATCCGCAGCTATCTCATGGGGCTCGATCCGCACGATTTGTCCGAGGCCGATCAGGCCCGGCTCCAGCGGGTGCTCACCTTCTCCACCCAGATGGAGCAAGCCGGCGATATGGTGGAGAGCAATCTGCTGATCCACGCCGACAAGCGGGTGAAGCGCGGCCTCGCCTTCTCGCCGCAGAGCGAGGCGGAGGTGCGCGCGCTCATGGAACGGCTGAGCACGAACCTGCGCCTCGCCTCGTCCTTGTTCATGACCGAGGATCCACGCGCCGCGCGGATGCTGGCCGAGGAGAAATCGGTGTTCCGCAATGCGGAGGCCGAGGGTACGAAATCCCATCTGGAGCGCATGCGCGGCGGCCAGACGGATTCCATCGAGACGTCTTCGCTGCATCTCGACCTGCTCAGCGACATGAAGCAGATCAACAGCCACATCGTGGCGGCCGCCGCCTATCCCGTGCTGGAACAGAGCGGCGACTTGCTGCCGAGCCGGATCGCCTCCGACCCGGCATGACCGGGCCTCAATACAGGCCGGTCAGATAGTAGAATCCGATCACGAAGAACACCGCCAGCGTCTTCACCAGCGTGATGGCGAAGATGTCGCCATAGGATTGGCGATGGGTGAGCCCGCACACGGCGAGCAGGGTGATCACGGCGCCGTTGTGGGGCAGGGTGTCCATGCCGCCGGAGGCCATGGCGGCAACACGGTGCATCACTTCCATGGGGATACCGGCCGCATTGGCGGCGGCGATGAACTGCTCCGACATGGCCGCCAGCGCGATCGAGAGGCCGCCAGATGCGGAGCCGGTGATGCCGGCCAGCGCCGTGATCGAGATCGCCTCGTTGATCAGCGGGTTCGGGATCGCGGTGAGGGCGCTCTTGATCACAAGGAAGCCGGGCAGGGCGGCGATCACCGCGCCGAAGCCGTATTCCGATGCCGTGTTGAGACCGGCGAGCAACGCACCCGCGACCGCAGCCTTCGAACCGTCCGCGAACTGCGCGGCTACCCGGCGGAAGGAGAAGACGAAGACCGTGAGAATGCCCAGCAGCAGCGCGCCCGCCACCGACCAGATCGCCACCACCGAATTCACCGCAAGACTGATTTCCGGGGTGCCCGGTGTCAGCGCCGCGCGGGCCGTGTCGCCATAGGCGTGCGGAATCGCCCAGCCGATCAGCAGGTTGGAAACGCCCACCACCACCAGCGGCGAGATGGCGATGAACGGGTTCACCAGCGGCTCGTCGGCGCGCACGGTCGGTTCGTTGGAATGGTTTTCGCCATAGGTCTCGCCCGCCTTCGCCGCCTGGCGGCGCCGGAAGTCGAGATAGGCAAGGCCAAGCGCCAGCATGAAGACCGCGCCCACCAGGCCGAGGATCGGCGCCGCATAGGCCGTCGTGTGGAAGAAGGTGGTGGGGATGATGTTCTGGATTTGCGGCGTGCCCGGCAGGGTGTCCATGGTGAAGCCGAAGGCGCCGAGCGCGATGGCCGCGGGGAGCAGCCGCTTGGGAATCCCCACCTGGCGGAACAGCTCCGCGCCGAACGGATAGACCGCGAACACCACCACGAACAGCGAGACGCCGCCATAGGTGAGCACTGCGCCCACCAGCACGATGGCGAGCATCGCCTGGCCCGCGCCGAGGATGCCGATGATGGCCGACACGATGGCGCGGGAAAAGCCGGAAAGCTCGATCACCTTGCCGAACACCGCGCCGAGCAGGAACAAGGGAAAGTAGAGCTTTATGAAGCCCACCATCTTATCCATGAACAGTCCGGAATAGATGATGGGGACGGCGGCGGGATCAGTGAGCAGCACAGCGCCGAGTGCGGCGACCGGTGCAAACAGGATCACGCTGAAGCCGCGATACGCGACGAACATCAAAAACGCGAGCGCGCCCAAGCAGATGAGGAAACTCATCGTCTATCCCTTAAGCCCTGAGGACATGAGCCGGCCGCCAGCCCCCTGGCGCGCCGTCGACGGTGTGCAAGTGCGAACGTTCGCACCTGCACACCAGTCACTAGAGGGCTAACCTGACCGGCGTGCGACATATGTGCAAGCCCGGCGGAGGGATGTGCGGCAGGGGGAATATGGCCAGCCTGGTTCGCGTTAGGGAACGTGAGGATGGGCGAGACCGCGCGGAAATCTGGGGCGGATCGAGGGTGCCCGCCCGGCCCCGTCAGTGCCAGCTTTCGGGGCCGGAACGGCTATGCGGCTTGGATGGCCGGGGCGAGCCCGGCCATTACGAGCGAAAGACGGGAGTAAGGCGCATGCTTTCGAACGGCGCGGCGCCAGAACGTCGACAAGAACTAGCGGGGGCAGGCGCGGGAGCTGGAAGGCAGTTTGGAAACCGCATTTTCGGTGATCCGAGTCCGCTGCACGGATTCTGCAGGCCAGCCGTGGCATTTCAGCTCTCCCCGCACCTGAAAGCTGGTGCGCCGGCCATCGCAGGTCACTGGGAAAGTCCAGGTGACATAGCTTCCCGGGCCGAAAACGTTGTTGCAGTTGTGGCAATACTGAACGCTGTCACGGGATTTATCCCCGTTGCGGCAGAAATAGTTCAGCCGTTCTCCGATGCGCCATGTACCGGCCTCGGCGAGGCCGGACCAACCGAGCAAAAGGGCGACGGCGAGCGCAGCGCCCACACCGGGCAGCACACGCCGATGCGTGCCCATCGAAACAAGGGTCATGGTTATCTCCATCGTTGCGGTGAAAAAGGCGGGACGTCTCAGCCCTCGAGCAGGCTGGATTTGAGCGTGACGGGCGTGCCGGACGGGTTGTTCCAGTAGTCGAAGGCGTGGAACAGGTTCAGCGCGATGCCGCTCGCCGGTGTCTTCGGCTCGATGCGGTAGATCTCGGCTTCCCGGTCGCCGACGCGAACCGCCCCGCCCACGTCCCCGGCGCTCAACATCCGCCAGCCGGATCCCCACAGATTGGTACCGGTGGTGATAAAATTCATCTTGCCGATGCTGTTGGACCAAACCGAGTCGCTATAGCGCGCGGCCTCGGTATCGACCTCGCGGACGCAACGGAAATCGTCCAGCGGGGGGGCTTTCCAGGAGGGCGAGATGATGTGCCCGAGGGCGACATAGCCGTCCGGCGCCACCATTCTCCAGATGCTGAATTCGCGAAATCCGCTGCCCACCGAGGACCAGATCTGGATGCAGCTGACCGGGGGCTTCAGCAAGGTCTGGTTCGGGCTCGGGTCCTTCACCAGATAAGTGGTGCCGCGCGCCTGGCCGTAATGGTTCTCAACCACATGGCCGAGCAGGAAGAAGTCTTTCTGCTGCGCGGTCCGGACCGGCACGAAGACCGACATGTCGTTCTTCGTGCCCATGCCCTTGTCGGTCAGAAGGGTGGTGAAGGTCTCGCACTTCACCAGCTTCAGCCGGCTCTCGGTCGCATAGATGATGCCGGCGTTGCGCTGCTTCAAAAACTGCCGGGCCAGAGCCTCGACCTTCTGGGCGCGCTTGGGTGAGGTGCACAAGGTCCAGATCGGCACCAGCGCATTATTGGTTTCGAAGCCGCAGAGAGTGGGGGCCTCGTCGATGCTGGCGGCCCATTGGGGGATCTGATCCTGGTTCAGCACCGCGCTCTTGCCGCCAACGGAGAGCCAGGCGACGGATTCCGTCTCCTTCTTGAAGGTCTCGCTGGTTTCCTTATTGCGTTCCGCGCGCGCGGTAACCGATCCGGTCTTGACCTTGGGCGTGCCCTCCGCGCCCTCGCCGAGGCCGGCCGCGCTGTCGAACGAGGCCTTGATGGAGGATTCCACCTTCTCCACGCGCGAACTCTCGGCGGATTTGAGCACGCTCGTGCATTCGCAATAGCCCCCATAGAGGCTCTGGCGGACGAAATGGGTGCCGTACTGGTCGAAAAATTCGGTCAGAGTTTCTTCGTCGCCGTTCAGGATCGCGGCCACTTCCGGTCGCACGAAGGATTTGAAATTGGCCGGAAGCTCAACCCGCGCGATGGTGCGCACGAAGCGCAGCGTCAGCAGGCTGCTGGTGGTCTTCAAGGTGCGCGCGTTGGTGACGGCATTGGAGATCGCGCCGGAAAAACCGCCATAGGAGGCATCCAGGCCCAGCTTCTCCGATACTTCAGAGGTGTATTGATCGGCGGTCGAGCCGAAGATGCGATTGAACCCCTGCGTCGGCAGGACGGTCCATTCCAATTGGGAGCGCGCCGTCACGCTTCCGTCGGCGCCGCGCTTGACGATGACGAATTCGAAATCATCGTCGCCCGTGGATTCGACTTGCAGGTCGAACAGCTGGCTACGCAGCGCCTGCTGGAGGTTGAGGCCCCGGCTCACATCATAGCCGTGGCCAACACCGGCGTCGTTTTTCCTATTGGCGATCTGGGAGAGCCGGTTCGCGCCCCCGGAGCCTGCGCCGCCGCCGCCGCCCTTGGCTTTGGTCTTCTTTTCACTTTTCTCAGCCCCGATGGGCTCCAGTTCTCCGTCGGTCATAGATCCCTCCTCAACTGCCGGAGAAACGACCGGGGGCCAGGCAGCAGGGGGCATTCCAAGGCTGCATCCCCGTTCGAGATGCGCGGCAATGCAGCGCCGGTTGAGACCTACAGCGGGCGCGATCTGATGTGGTCCGGGCGGGCGTCGTCCGTGGGAGGGACTATGCGAGATGCACTAAAAACGTGCAACAAATATTATATACAACCTAATGGTTCAGGGCGTGCCTGCGCTCTGGCGCGACGGCGGTCTCCGCGCCGGCGTGGCCCTGGTTCCGCAGCGGAGGCTAGGACCGTTCGCGGACGTAGCGGCCAGGCGCGTTTTCAATGGGTTGCAGAACGCCGCCGCCCGGTTCGCGGGCGGGCACTTCCTCATTATGCATGGCGCTGAACCATTGCATCCAGTCCGGCCACCAGGAACCGGGGTGCTCCTGCGCCGCGCCCAGCCACTCCTCATAGGCGCCGCCCACGGCGCCGCCGGTCCAGTGCTGGTACTTGACCTTGGCCGGCGGGTTTACAACCCCCGCTATATGTCCCGAGCCCGCCAGCACGAACCGGACCGGGCCGCTCAGGAGGCCGGCACCGATGAAGGCGGATTTGGGCGGGGCGATATGATCCTCGCGGGTGGCGAGCGCATAGACGGGAATATTCACCTTGTGCATGTCGATGGGCACGCCGGCGATCCGCGCGAGGCCCTTTGCGATGTTGTTTTCCAGGTAGCAATTGCGCAGATAATAGGAATGGTTCGCGGCCGGCATGCGGGTGGAATCCGCGTTCCAGTAAAGCAGGTCGAACGGGAAGGGCTGCTGGCCCTTCATGTAATTGTTCACCACATAGGGCCAGATCAGATCATTGGACCGCAGCATGTTGAAGGCGGAGGCCATCTTGCGGCCTTCCAGATATCCGGTCTCCTGCATCTTGCGCTCGATCACCGCAAGCTGTTCCTCATCGACGAACACCTTCAGATCACCGGCAAAGGTGAAGTCGATCTGGGTGGTGAGGAAGGTGGCGCTCGGAATGCGCGTATCGCCGGCGGCCGCCAGATAGGCAAGCGTCACCGCGAGCAGGGTTCCGCCGACGCAATAGCCCATCGTGTGCGCCTGCTTCTCGCCGGTCGCCTTCTCGATCGCATCGAGGGCGGCCAGGATGCCTTCACGCATATAATCGTCGAACCCCTTGGCGGCGAGGCGCGCGTCGGGATTGACCCAGGAGATGACGAACACCGTCAATCCCTGGTCCACCAGCCATTTGATGAAGGATTTTTCCGGGTTCAGGTCGAGGATGTAGAACTTATTGATCCACGGCGGCACCAGCAGCACCGGCAGCTTTTTCACGTTCGGCGTGGTGGGCGCATATTGGATGAGCTGCATCAGCTCGGTTTCGAAAACCACCTTGCCGGGGGTGGTGGCGAGGTTCCGGCCCACTTCGAAGGCGGAGAGGTCGGTCTGGCGAATGCGCAGGTCGCCATTGCCCTCGATCAGGTCTTCGGTAAAGTGCTTCATGCCCCGCACCAGGTTCTCACCGTTGGAGTTCAGCGTCTCGCGCAGCAGCTCCGGATTGGTGAGAATGAAATTGGACGGGGAAATGGCGTTGGTGAGCTGGCGCACCAGGAACTCGGCCTTGTGCTTCACATGGGGATCGAGGCCGTCGGCCTCCTTCACCATGGCGTCGGCCCAGTGGGTGGTGACGAGATAGGTCTGCTTCAGCGCGTCGAAGAAGGGATTGGAATTCCATTCCGGGTCCTTGAAGCGCGCATCCTTGGGGTCGGGCGCGGTCACGGGCGCGGCAGGTTCACCGGACATCTTCTTCAACGCGGCCGACCACACCGAGATGTAATTGGTCATCAGGCGGGATTGCGCCTCGGCCGTGCGCTGGGGGTCGGCCATCCAATATTCCGCGACCTGGCCGAACGTCTTGAAGGCGTCGGCGATGTCGTCGGCCATGTCGTCTTTTTTGGTGCCGGCCTCGCGCGGGCGGATATAAGCCGCCATGGCCTTGCCGCCTTCCTCGATCAATTGAGCAAGGTTGCGGGCGAAGGCGTCCATATCGAGCCGGCCGGCGCGGGTCGCGGGTGTGAGGTCCTTTGGCGCGGACATGGTCAATCCTTGGGCGGCGCCCCGCCAAATGTCGGATCTTTTTCAGAGATCGTGACGGGGCCTGTTTCGCGTTTCCTGCTTCGGGCATATTAGCGGGCCGCATGGCGAGGGGCGAGGTGCTTCGTCTGCGGCGGATGAGCGGTATGGAAGATTTATGCGGGGAAAAGATGAATAGCGCACGGCGCCAGACATTTTCGGCCATGCGCACGCGCGCGGCCCCCTCCCTGCGCCGCGGCGCAGCCGCTTGCGGCCTGCTCATGGCGCTTGCCCTCGCGGGTTGTGCCGGCGAATCGAGCATCCCCTTCCTGGAGCCCAAGGTGCCGGACGTGCCGAAGGTGGAAGCCGGCAATTTTCCGAATTTCAGCGTTCCGCCCACCCCCCGCCCGCCGGCCATGACTCCAGATCAACTGGCGAAGGTTCAGGCCGAGCTTGAGAATGCCGCCAATGACGCCCAGCGCCGCCTCCAGCAGGCCGACGCGGACGCCCAGAAGGATCAGCCGTGAGCCTTGCCGCCCGCACGTCCCCGGTTAAAGGCGAAGGTGGCGGCGCGCCGGGATCCGAGCCGGCCGGAAATGCCAGGGGGAGCGGTGAGGCTTTCCTGATCGCGGGTTTCGGCGGGATCGGCGATCATGTCCGCTGTTTCGCGCTGGCCCGCCATGTGGCGCGGCGCTTTCCCGGCGTGGCGATTGATTTCCTCTGCCGCAGCCCCACCGACCGCCTGGTGCGTTTCGTTCCGGAATTGCGCAAGGCCTGGGTCGACAACACGCCCCATCGCGCGCTCGGCCTGCAGCAGAAGCTGGACCTCGCCCGGCGCCTGCGCGGCGAACATTATCGCCGGGTCTATGTGGTGAGCCGCACCTATAAGGCCGCCATCGTGCCTTTCCTTGCCGGCATTCCCGAGCGGGTCGGCTGGTTCGGCGAGGGGCGCCTGTTCCTCATCAATCAGGTGCGCTGGGGCGAGGGGAAGGTCCATGGCGAGACCGAGAAGGTCTGCGCCCTGGCGCGCGAGCCCGGCGAGGTGATGGAAGCCATTCTTCCCCCGCGCCTCAGGGTCGAGCCGACCGATCTCTATGCCTGGCAAAAAAGCGCCCAGGCGGTTCCCGACGGCCGGCCGGTGATCGCCCTTGCGCCCGGCGCCTATAATGTGAAGCGGCTCTGGCCGGCCCAGCGCTTCGCGGAGATCGCCGCGGCCTTCGCCGCGCGGGGCTTCGCCGTCTGGGTGCTGGGCGGGCCTGCGGAAGCGGAAGCCGCCCGCATCATCGCCGCCGCCGCCCCGGTGCGCGATTTTACCGCGACGCCGCTGGAAGAGGCGGTGTTTCAAGCCGCAAGCGCAAACGTACTGCTCGGAAACGATTCGGGCATTCTGCATATGGCGGCGGCGCTAGAGGTGCCCTGCGTTGGTTTGTTCGGGCCAACCGTCTGCGCCATCACCGGCCCGAGCAACGCCTGTGTGCGAGAGGTGCGTCCGCCGCAGGGCAGCCTTGACCTCTCGCAAATCGCGACCCGGACGGTGGAAGATGCGCTTTTGATGCAAATCTCGCACTTGCAGCATTCGATGAGCACTTTTTCCTTCACCGAACAGTGGTAGAACGCTCGTTCGCCGCGCCGGGAGAGAAGGGCGCGCGGCTTGGGAGCTTGACTGAGATGACCGATTTCCACCGCATTCGCCGGCTGCCGCCTTACGTGTTCGAGCAGGTGAATCGTGTGAAGGCCGCCGCTCGTAACAATGGCGCCGACATCGTCGACCTCGGCATGGGAAATCCGGATCTCGACGCGCCGGCCCATGTGATCGAGAAGCTGAAGGAAACCATCGGCAAACCGCGCACCGACCGCTACTCCGCCTCCAAGGGCATTCCCGGTCTGCGCCGCGCCCAGGCCGCCTATTATGCCCGCCGGTTCGGCGTCAAGCTCGATCCGGATCGCCAGGTGGTGGCGACGCTCGGCTCCAAGGAAGGCTTCGCCAATATGGCGCAGGCCATCACCGCGCCGGGCGATGTGATCCTGACGCCGAATCCGAGCTATCCGATCCACGCCTTCGGCTTCTTGATGGCGGGCGGGGTGATCCGCTCCGTGCCGGTCGAGCCGGACGCCGGCTTTTTCCACGCCATGGAACGCGCGGTGCAGCATTCCATCCCGAAGCCGATCGCGGTGGTGCTTTGCTACCCGTCGAACCCGACGGCGACCGTCGCGAGCCTGGATTTCTACAAGGATGTGGTCGCCTTCGCGAAGAAGAACGATCTCATCATCCTGTCCGACCTCGCCTATGCGGAGCTGTATTACGGCGATACCCCGCCGCCGTCGGTGCTGCAGGTGCCGGGCGCCATGGACGTGACGGTGGAATTCACATCCATGTCCAAGACCTATTCCATGGCCGGCTGGCGCATGGGCTTTGCGGTCGGCAATGACCGGTTGATCGCCGCCTTGTCGCGGGTGAAATCCTATCTCGACTATGGCGCCTATACCCCGATCCAGGTCGCGGCGACCGCTGCGCTCAACGGGCCGCAGGACTGCATTGCCGAGATGCGCGAGACCTACAAGCGCCGCCGCGACGCGCTCGTGGAAAGCTTCGGCCGCTCCGGGTGGACGATCCCGGTACCGGAGGCGTCCATGTTCGCCTGGGCCCCGATTCCCGAGCCGTTCCGGGCCATGGGCAGCGTTGAGTTCGCCAAGCTCTTGATCGAAAAGGCAGAGGTCGCGGTCGCCCCGGGCGTCGGCTTCGGCGAACACGGCGATGATTTCGTCCGCATCGCCGTGGTGGAGAATGAGCAGCGCATCCGCCAGGCGGCCCGCAATGTGCGTCGCTTCTTCGAGACCGCCGGCACCACATTGCACAATGTCGTGCCGCTGAGCGCCGCCCGCTGATCAAACAGGAAGCCTGATTTCCCATGAGTGACTTGAACGTGGGGCTGGCTGGCCTCGGCACCGTCGGCGTCGGCGTCGTGAAGATGCTGGAGCGTCAGTCGGCAGAGATAGCGGCTCGCACCGGCCGTACCGTGAAAGTGGTGGCGGTCAGCGCCCGCGATCGGGCCAGGGATCGCGGCATTGATCTCTCCGGCGTGCGCTGGTTCGACGATCCGGTGGCGCTGGCGAACGATGCCGGCATCGACGTGTTTGTGGAACTCATGGGCGGCGAGGGCGACCCGGCCAAGGCTGCGGTCGCCGCCGCCCTGGCGGCCGGCAAGCCGGTGGTCACGGCCAACAAGGCCCTGCTCGCGAAGCACGGCATGGCGCTTGCCGCCGGCGCGGAGGCCACCGGCGTCGCGCTCAATTTCGAGGCGGCGGTGGCCGGCGGCATTCCGATCGTGAAGACCTTGCGCGAGGCGCTGGTGGGCAATCGCATCGCCCGCGTCTCCGGCATTCTCAACGGCACCTGCAATTATATCCTCACCCGCATGGCGGACGAGGGACTCTCGTTTGAAACCTGCCTCGCGGAAGCTCAGCGCCTCGGCTATGCGGAGGCGGACCCGACCTTCGACATTGACGGCTACGACACGGCGCACAAGCTGGCGTTGCTGACCTCGCTGGCTTTCGGCACGCAGGTGGATGCCGATGCAATCTATGTGGAAGGCATTCGTTCGCTGACCCTGGCCGATCTCCGGGCCGCGGACGAACTGGGCTACAAGGTGAAGCTGCTCGGCGTCGCCGTGCGCACCGACGATGGCATCGAGCAGCGCGTTCATCCCACCATGGTGCCCAAACATTGGCCGATCGCCCAGGTGTCCGGCGTCACCAATGCCGTCGCCGTGGACGGGGATGCGGTTGCGCTTACCCTGGTCGGCCCCGGCGCGGGGGGCGCGGCGACCGCGTCCGCCGTGGTGGCGGATCTGGTGGATCTGGCGCGGGGCACGCAGGGCTATCCGTTCGGCCTGCCGAGCGCGGCGCTCCAGGTGCCGCGCCGCGCGCCCATGCAATTGCACGAGGGCGGCTATTACATCCGCCTCGCGGCGGTCAATAAGCCGGGAACCGCCGCCACCATCGCCGGCCGCATGGCGGACGAGGGCATTTCGCTGGAATCCATCGTGCAACACCGCCCCACGCGCTTGGGGGCCGGCGAGCAGGCGACGGTGATCCTCATCACCTATGCCACGACGGAAGAGGCGGTTCGACGCGCCGTGGCGGCGATCGAGGCGGAGGGCGTGATCGCCAATCCGCCCCAGGTGATCCGCATCGAAAAGGACTGATCCATGCCCGAAACCCGTGCGGCCCAGGTGCTGGATCGCCGTTTTGCCCTGGAACTCGCGCGTGTGACCGAGCGCGCCGCGGTGGCGGCGGCCCGGCTGCGGGGACGCGGGGATGAACAGGCCGCCGATGAGGCGGCCAGCGCCGCCGCCTATCGCGAACTGTCCAAAATGCCCCTGAGCGGACGGGTGGTGATTGGCGAGGGTCTGGAAGGGGAAGTGCCCCACCTGTTCCTCGGCGAGGAGGTGGGCGAGGGCGGGGATGCGGTGGATATCGCCGTCGATCCGCTCGAAGGCACCACTTTGTGCGCCAAGAACATGCCCGGCTCCATCTCGGTGATTGTCATCGCCGAGACTGGCTCGCTGCTCGCCGCGCCGCCGGTCTATATGGAAAAGATCGCCATCGGCCCCGGCTATCCCGAGGGAATCGTCTCGCTGGCCGCAACACCGCAGGAGAATATCCAGGCGCTCGCGAAGGCGCGCGGACTCTCCCCCACGGAGATCACGGCCCTGGTGCTCGATCGGCCCCGCCATGCCGCCCTGATCGAGGCGGTGCATGCGGTTGGGGCCTCGGTAAAGCTGATCACCGACGGCGACGTGGCGGGCGTCATCCACACCACCAATCCGCAGGACAGCGGCGTGGACATCTATCTCGGCAGTGGCGGTGCCGCGGAAGGTGTTCTGGCCGCCGCCGCGCTCAGCTGCATCGGCGGCCAGATGGAGGGGCGCCTGGTGCTCGACACCGAAGCCAAGCGCACCAAGGCCAAGCAGATGGGCATTCGCGATTTCTCCCGCATCTACAAGCTTTCCGACCTGGTGCGCGGGGATTGCCTTGTGTCGGCGACCGGGGTGACCAACGGCGCGCTGCTCCAGGGCGTGCGGTTCGGCCGCGAGGTGATCGAGACCGATACCGTCCTCATGCGCTCATCCACGGGAACCGTGCGGCGGGTGAAGACCGAGCATCGGGATTTCTCCAAGTTCATATTCTGACGCGCGTCGTGTGAGGCGTATCCGGGTCCGCGTGGCGGGCTGTTCCGCGACAAGGGAGGGCCGGCGCGATGCAAGATCTGCTGTTGCGGCTTGCGACCGCCCTGGCCATCGGTCTCATTGTCGGGATCGAGCGCGGTTGGCAGGCGCGTGAACGACCGGCCGGCAGCCGCACCGCCGGGGTCCGCACTTTCTCTCTCGCCGGCCTGCTGGGCGGCGTGTTCGCGGCGCTCGCGCAGGCGCTGGACAGTCCGCTGCTGCTGGCCACCGGCTTTTTCGTCTTCGCCCTGGCCTTCGGCGTGTTCACCTGGCGCGAGCTGGAGCGTCAGCGCGCGTTTTCGATGACCGGGCTGGTGGCCGGCCTGCTCGTGTTCGCGCTCGGCGCGTTCGCCGTGGTGGGCGATCCACGGCTGGCCGGGGGCGCGGCGGTCGCCAGCGCCGGGCTACTTGCGGGCCGGGGCATGTTGCACGCCATGGTGCGGCGTCTGACCTGGGTGGAGTTGCGCTCCGCGCTCGTGCTGCTGGCCATGACGGTGATCGTGCTGCCCCTTCTGCCGGACCGTACCATCGACCCGTTCCACAGCCTCAATCCGCGCCAGATCTGGTTGTTCACGGTGCTGACCGCGGCCATTTCCTATGCCGGCTATGTCGCGGTGAAGGTGGCGGGGCCGCAGCGGGGCATCCTGTTCAGCGCCCTGGCGGGGGCGCTGGTCTCGTCCACTGCCGTCACAGTGGTCTTCGCCCGGCGCGCGGCGGCGGGCGAGCCGCCGATGCTGCTGGCCGGCGGGGCGTGCCTTGCCGGGCTGGTTTCCATCCTGCGGGTGCTGACCTTGCTCGCGCTCCTCGCCCCGCACGTGCTGGCGCAGGTGGCGGCGCCCGCTGGCGTCGCAGCCCTCGTTCTCGCGCTCAGCGGCTTCTGGCTGATGCGGCAGGCGGGCGGGCACAGGCCCAAGGCCACGCGGCTCGGCAATCCGTTCGATCTCAAGCCGCTTTTGCTTTTCGCGGCGGGGTTTGCGGGGGTGGCGGTGCTGAGCGCGTGGCTGTTGCAGGCGAGCGGCGCCGGAAGCCTGCTTCTGGTCAGCGCTTTCACCGGCCTTGCCGACGTGGATGTCGCCACGCTGAATGCCGCCCGCCTGGCCGGCAACGGCATTTCGGTGAGCGAAGCGGCCCATGCGGTACTCGCGGCCCTCGGAGTGAACGCCCTGGCCCGCGCGGCCTATGGCGCCGGGGCAGGCCCGCCGGCGTTCGCGCTGCGCCTCGGTGTCCCGACGGGCATAGCGGTCGCGGCCGGCGGCGCGCTAGCGCTGCTCGCATGAGCGCTCTCGACGCCGGGGCATGGCTCTGGCTTCATGGGGCGTGACCGTGCATCCGACGAATCGCCCCTTTCTCGGCGTCACCACCTCCGCCACCGGGCGGACGTGGCGTGACCGGCTGGACCTGCGCGCCGCCCAGAGCGCGCTCGCCATCACCCAGCGCTATGATCTGCCGGAGCTTCTGGCGCGCATCCTGGCGGGACGTGGCGTCGCCATCGAGGATGTGCCGGCCTATCTCGACCCCGCCATCCGTACCCTGCTTCCCGATCCCAACACGCTGACCGACATGGAATCAGCGGTGGAGCGTCTCGCCGCCGCCGTCTGCACCGGGGAGACCGTGGCGGTTTTCGGCGATTATGATGTGGACGGCGCCACCTCCACCGCTTTGCTGGTGAGCGTGCTGCGCGCCGGCGGGCTGGACCCGCTGTTCCATATTCCCGATCGCATCTTCGAGGGCTATGGCCCGAACATCGCCGCCATCGAGCAATTGGCGGCGCGCGGCGTGACGCTGCTGGTGACGGTGGATTGCGGCACCACCAGCCTGGAGCCGCTGGCCGCCGCGCGGCGCCTTGGGCTCGACGTGGTGGTGATCGACCATCACCAGGCCGGCGAGACCCTGCCCGAGGCGGATGCCATCGTGAACCCGAACCGGGAGGACGATCTGTCCGGCCTCGGGCACCTGTGCGCGGTGGGCTTGGTGTTCATCACCATGGTGGGCCTCGTGCGTCGCCTGCGTGAGGAGGGCCATTGGACCTCCGAGCAGCCGGCACCGGACTTGCTCTCCTCGCTGGACCTGGTGGCGCTCGGCACGGTGGCGGACGTGGTGCCGCTCGTCGGCCTTAACCGGGCCTATGTCACCAAAGGGCTGATCGCCCTGCGCCGGCGCCAGCGGCCGGGCCTCACGGCGTTGATGGACGTGGCGCGGCTCGATGGACCGCCGCGCCCCTGGCACCTCGGCTTCCTGCTCGGCCCGCGCATCAATGCGGGCGGGCGGATCGGCGATGCCACGCTCGGCACGCGCCTGCTGCTGGAGCAGGACCCCGTGGAAGCGAAGATCATGGCGGCCGAACTCGACCGCCTCAATACCGAGCGCCAGGAGGTGGAGCGCGCCATCCTCGCCAGCGCCGAGGCCGAGGCTTTCGCGGCCCATGGCGATGAAGCCGGCGCCGCCGTGGTGGTGAGCGGGGAGGGGTGGCATCCCGGCGTGGTGGGGCTTGTGGCCTCGCGCCTGAAGGAGCGCTTCAACCGCCCGGCGCTGGCGATCGCGTTCCTCGGCGAAACCGGCACCGGCTCGGCCCGCTCCATTCCCGGTGTTGACCTTGGGCGAGCCGTTCGCGGCGCGGTGGAAGCGGGATTGCTGGTGAAGGGTGGCGGGCACGCCATGGCGGCGGGCCTCACGGTGGAGCGCAAGCGGCTCGGCGATCTGCGCGCCTATCTGGAGCGCGTGCTTGCCGAAGCGGTGGATCGCGCCCGCTCCGAAGGCGCGCTGACCATCGACGCCGCCCTGACCGCCTCAGGCGCGACGCCGGAATTGGTGGATCTGGTGGCCAAGGCGGGACCCTACGGCGCCGGCAATCCCGAGCCGGTGTTCGCCTTTCCGTCCCATCGGCTCGCTTATGTGGAGACGTTCGGCGCCGGCCACATGCGCGCCCGTCTCACCGCCCGCGACGGCTCGACTTTGCGCGCGGTCGCCTTCCGCTGCGCCGAGGAGCCGCTCGGCCGGGCGCTGACCGAACTGCGGGGCCGCACGGTGCATGTGGCCGGATCCCTGGATCTCGACCACTGGCAAGGCGAAGCCCGCGTGACGCTGCGCCTGCGCGATGTCGCGGAGGCCGGGCCCGACGGGCAGGGGTGAAGGGCGGGAAAGGGGGCTTTCCGGCTTCTCCTGGTTTTCCGGGTAGCAGGGGGGCTCCGCCGCTGCCGATCTTCTTTTCCGCTTGTTATTCATGCCCTTGGCCGCTTGCCCGAGCGTGACCTTCCTGTCTCCTCCCTAACCCTCCCCCGCACGCGGGAGAGGGGAGGTTACTGCTCTTGGGAAGATCGATTGTTCCATAAGGCGCCACAGCGCTCCCTCTCCCGCGTGCGGGGGAGGGCTGGGGAGGGGGATCGGCGGAGGGTCAGGCGGGGGCTTCAGCCCGGCTCGAGGGCGCGGAGTCTCCCTCGTCTATTCCCCGGACCTCCACCTATGCCTTCTTCGCCCGCCCACCCCGGCCGCCCGGCTTTGCCGGCGCCGCTGGAGCCTCGGCCGGCAGCTTGGCCGCTGCTTTTGGCGCAGGTACCGGTTTCTCTGCCGATTCGCGCGTTCTGGTAGCTTCGAACGCGTTAGTGGTTTCCATCAGGCCCTTAATCGGCTTCTTTTTAGTTGCCGGCTTCGACTTGGTCGGAGGTTTGGGTTTGTCGGCTTCAGGCTCACTCAGTCCAAGGCCGAGCGCGTGAAGCAGGGCGCGGGCCGGCGCGGGCTCCAAGCCGGCGCGGTTTTTATCCAGCTTCTTCACCAGAGCCGCGACGTCAGTATCCTTCAGCGTATCGAGAAGCACGGTCGCGAGATCGCTGCCGATGGCTTTGAACAGCGCGCGCAGGCCGTCGAGGGTCAGCCCCTTGGCCTTGATTTGTTTAACCAGCAGCTTCTCGGCAGCGACCGCGACATCGGTTGAGAGGTCCGGGAAAGCTGCCGGATGGGCGCCGATCGCCGCAAAGACGGCATGCCCGTCAAGATGGATGGCCATCGAGAATGTCCTTCATTTCACCGAGAAGTTGGTTAAGCGCTGTGGTGATCACCGGTCCGTATTTGGCCTGAAATGTCCGTCCTGCGCGGTCCTTGCAAACGTCGGCTAGGATTGCGAGCTGAGGGATTCCGGTTTTTAGGAGACGATAAGGGGGTTCGTTCGATCCGGCGTCGATCTGCATGACCGCCAGGGTCTCCTTGTGTGCCCGAATGCTCTGGCAGCGAGAGGCGAGCACACACGGAATGCGCTGGGGCAGAGGTAGAGGGGTCATTTTCGCCAGCGGTCCGCGCCAGAACGTGTTGCAGAAGGCCGAAAGGCCGAGCGTCGAGAGGGGATCGGGGATCGTCGGCACCAGCACAAGGTCAGCACTCCGGATCGCGACTTCCGTCATGAGAGAGATCCCAGGCGCGCAATCGAAGAAAATATAGTCGTATTCCTTACGTAAAGGCGGCATTTCCCGTTCCATACGGTTCCAAATCCGCTTGGAGAGTGCATCAATGTCGAAGCCCTTCTTGACTAGGGCTGCCATGAGATGACGCTCCACATAGCGCAGGCTCGGGTCCGCCGGAACCAACGAGATATCAAGGAGATGACTACCGCGCGTGGTGGTGCTGACTTGATTGCGTATCACCTGGCGCAGTGTCCTCCGCGAGCCATCCACAAACACATCTTCAAGGAAGGAACTGATCGTGCACCCTTCCCGGATCAGTTTGCCCAATAACTCGTTGCCCGCCAGGCAATGCGAAACACTGGCCTGCGCATCCAGGTCGATGACGAGCACCCGGTTTCCGTCCGCCGCCAGGGCTTCCGCCAGCATCACCACCGTGGTGGTCTTGCCGACGCCGCCTTTCATGTTGGCGACGGCAATCACGCGTCCGAGCCGGGGCATCAGGCGTCCTCCTTCAGGGCTCTCTTGAGCGCGGTGCGGTTGTGCGGGTTCAGGCGGCTTTCCAGAAACCCGTCCACCGTCTTCGGCGACGTCGCCTTGCGCTTGGGATCGAGCAGAACCTCGTAGCTTTCCGGGTCGTGCGGCCGCACCGCGAGGATCAGGCCGATGCCGTGCTCCTCGCATTGCTTGTGCACGTCCGGCAGGCGCGCCCGGGCCCTGGACTCTTCCGGCAAGTGCCAGATGAGATGGCCGAAATGGGTGAAGCGCGTCTGTGCCAGGGCTTCGTGCACCGCAAGAACCGAGCCGCCGGCCTCGGTTTTCAGTTCGAAGGCGTGCACATCGAGCTGCGAGCCCGGCATGAAGGTGAAGCGCATCAGGCTCACCAGCATGAAATCCGGCCGCGCCCATTGGCCCGAGCTGGGGCCGATGGCGGAGATATCCTGCATCAAGGCGAGCCCGCCCTTCGGCAGGTCGAGATTGCGCACGAAAATGGTGGAGAGATAGCGCGCCACCGGCGCCATCAATTCCGCTTCCAGCGGCGCAGTCGCCGAAACCGGGGATGGCGCGGGGGCCGCCGGTTCCGCAGGAGGGGCCTTGAGAAGAAAGATCTTGCCGCCCTGGCCCCGCTCGCGCCCGACCCGCCCGCGCTTCAGCAGCAGGTCGCGGGCGAGAAAGAAATCCTCGGTGGAGATCTGTTGGGCGAGCCGCCGGGACAGCATGGCCCGCAGCACTCGGTTTAGCACCGGAGCGCCGTCCGGCGGCAAAAGGTCAAGCATCTGCTCGGCGAGTCCGGCAGCCGTACGATCTGACATGCGGCCCCGTTCCCCGAACCCGATGCACTCATAGGTTAAGGAGTTCAACAATATGCCGCCGGCGAATGCAAGCATTCCAGGGCGCCTTTTGTCCGTGAAAAGGCTTGCCGGCGCATATGTCTCAGGGCCAAGGCACAGCTGTTCCGATTGTGCGCGGCGCGCCGTACGCAGCATGCGAAGATTGTGTACGAAGCCACATGCGCGTCGAACCGAGCCGGGCGGCGGACGGCTTGAGTCCGAAGCGCCACGGGCGCATGGATGGAGCGCCGCGTGACGCACCTGTTTCGGGATTCGCCGCAGCGCGGTTCCCACCCCGCGCCGGCCGGCGCGGTCTTCCTTGTCTCACCGGTCGCCCATGGAAACGATTCTCGCGTCTCTGCTCCCCGTCTTCTGCGTGGTCGCCCTGGGCACGGGTCTGCGACGCTGGGTTCTCCCGGATCCGGCCCATTGGGTCGGCCTCGAGCAGATCACATATTATGTGCTGTTTCCTGCCCTGCTGCTGGTTTCAGCGATCCGGGCGGACATGTCGCGGGTGAGCTTGATCGGCACGGTCGGCGCAATGGGGCTCTCGCTCGCCGTCCTGTGCGTCGGGCTGCTGGCCGCACGCGGCTTGCTGGAGCGGCTGCAAGGCATCGACGGGCCGGCGTTCACCTCCGTGTTTCAAGGCACGGTGCGCTGGAATACCTATGTGGCGCTGGCGCTCGCGGACGGGCTGTATGGCACGTCGGGCGTGGCGGTCGCGGCGGTGATGCTGGTGTGCCTGATCCCCGCGATCAATGTGGTGGTGGTCGCGGTTCTGGCGCGCTACGCGGGGGCGGAAGCGCCCACGGCCGGGCGCATCCTGCGCCAGCTCATCCGCAATCCGCTCATCGTCTCCTGCCTGGCGGGCGCGGTGATCAACATCGCCCATGTGCCGATGCCGCATATGGCGCTCGAGGTTGCCGACATCCTTGGTCGCGCCTCTTTGGCGGTCGGGCTGGTGGTGGTGGGCGCGGGCGTCAGCGTGCGGCATCTGGTGCGGCCGGCGGCCGGGGCACTCGATTCCATCGTGCTGTGTCTGCTCGTGAAGCCGGCGCTGGCGCTGGCCTTCGGGCTGGCGCTCGGCCTGCGGGGTATGGAGCTGGTGGTGGCCACGGTCATCTGTGCCGTGCCCTCGTCGCCGGCCGGCTATGTGCTGGCGCGCCAGATGGGCGGCGATGCCCCCCTGCTGGCGCAGATCCTGACGTTACAGCTGATCGGCGCCGCTGCGACCTTGCCGCTCGTGATCGCGGCGGCGCTCGCCATCGGCGGCTGAAACTGGCCGCGGCCGAAGTTCGGGCGAAATCGCGGTTTCAAGCGCGGAACAACGCAAAAGGGCGGCCGAAGCCGCCCCTGATCGCGTGTTCGTCCTTCTCGCCGGCCTCAGCAGGCGCCCCAATAGCCGTTGCCGTGGGTATCGGTCGGGAACCAGCATCCCCCCCGGGCCTGCGGGGCATAAACCACGGGCGGAGCAGGGGCATAGAGGACCGGCGGGGGCGGGGCATAATAGACCGGCGGGGGCGGGGGAGGCGCGCTGGCCGCTCCGGCGATCGCCGCCGCGCCGAGAATGCCGAGCGCAATGCCCGCCCCTACCGCCGCACCATTGTTGTTATTGTTGTAATAGCGGCCGCAATTCCAGCATCCGCCGCGGCCATAGCCGTAGCGCGGCCCCCAATATTGAACCTGGGTCACGCCGTTCGGCACGGCTGCGGAGAGGCTCGCCGCGCCGGTGCCGATCGCGCCGGCCGTGGCCGGGGTCAGCGAGATCACGCCAAGGGCCGCCACCAGCCCCAGCGCCGCGACCTGCTTGGTGAGAATGGACATGGTGAACATCTCCTGAACGTTGGAACGTCCCGCGCTCGAAACCTGAGCCGCCAGAACCGTTTCATTTGGTATCGGCCACGATCTAAGCCGAATTGTGTCTGCGCTTTCGAGCCTCAATACTGCGCCGCACGCTGTGAATGCGCTGTGAACGAACAATGGCGCTGAAACGTCAAATTTCTGTTCTCCCGGCGAACTGGCGGGTGCGCATGGTGACACGGATGGCCGAATGGCCTGTGGCTCGCGCACGTTCTACCCTTGCGGCTGGGGCCGAGTGTGGTTAAGCCTGCCGCCTGCCATGCAACCTTCCCTCGCCTTCACCCTTGATCGCCGCGACCTGATCGGCATCGAAGGTCTTTCAGCCGGCGAGATCGTCGGCCTGCTGGATCTTGCCGAGGAATTCGTCGATCTCAACCGGCAGATCGAGAAGAAGCGCAACACTTTGCGTGGGCGCACGCAGATCAATCTGTTCTTCGAGGCCTCCACCCGCACGCAATCCTCTTTCGAGATCGCTGGCAAACGCCTCGGCGCCGACGTGATGAACATGTCGGTGGGCACCTCGTCGGTGAAAAAAGGCGAAAGCCTCATCGACACCGCGATGACCCTCAATGCCATGCATCCCGACATATTGGTGGTGCGCCACCATGCCTCCGGCGCCGTGGCGCTGCTGGCGCGCAAGGTGGATTGCTGCGTGGTTAATGCCGGCGACGGCGCGCATGAACATCCCACCCAGGCGCTGCTGGATGCCCTCACCATCCGCCGCAACAAGGGGCGCATCCAGGGGCTGACGGTCGCGATCTGCGGGGATGTCCTGCATTCGCGCGTGGCGCGCTCGAACATTCACCTGCTGGCGACGCTCGGCGCGCAGGTGCGGGTGATCGCGCCCTCCACCCTGCTGCCGAGCGGCATCGAGCAGTTCGGGATCGAGGTCCACCGCTCCATGGACAGCGGGCTTGAGGGGGCGGACATCGTGATGATGCTGCGCCTTCAACGCGAGCGCATGGCGGGCTCTTTCATTCCCTCGGTGAAGGAATATTTCCATTATTTCGGCCTGGATCAGGCCAAGCTTCGGCGCGCCAAGCCCGATGCCCTAGTGATGCATCCCGGCCCCATGAACCGCGGCGTCGAGATTGATTCCAGCGTCGCCGACGGGCCGCAGTCCCTGATCCGGGAACAGGTGGAAATGGGTGTCGCGGTCCGCATGGCGGTGCTCGATGCCCTGGCGCGGAAACTGCCAAATGCGTGAGACCGTCCGCCCGTCCGATAGCCGCCCGGTGGTTCTCGCGAACGCACGGGTGATCGACCCCTCCCGCGGTTCGGATTTCCACGGCGACGTCCTGATCATCGAGGGGCGGATCGAGGACAGCGCCTTCGGCATCGCCGCCGCCGGTGTTCCGGATGGGGCGGAGGTGGTGGATTGCCGGGGCGCGATCGTCGCACCGGGCCTCGTCGACATGCGCGCCTTCGTCGGTGAGCCGGGCGCGGAGCATCGCGAGACCCTGGCCACCGCAAGCCGCGCGGCAGCGGCAGGCGGCGTCACCACCATCGTGTGCCAGCCAGATACCGACCCGGTGGTGGACGATCCCGCGATCGTCGACTTCATCCTGCGCCGCGCCCGCGATACCGCCATCGTGCGCGTGCACCCCATGGCCGCCCTGACCAAGGGCCTCAAGGGCGAGGAAATGACCGAAATCGGCCTGCTTCAGGCGGCGGGCGCGGTGGCCTTTACCGACGGGCCGCATTCGGTGAAGAGTGCGCAGGTACTGCGCCGCTGCCTGAGTTATGCGCGCGATTTCGATGCGCTGATCGTGCATCACACCGAAGACGCCTCGATGTCGCAGGGCGCCATGAACGAAGGCGCCTTCGCTACCCGGCTCGGCCTGCCGGGCAATCCGAAATCTGCCGAAGCCATTGTGCTGGAACGCGATCTGCGGCTCGTCGATGGAGCGCGCGGACGGTACCACGCCGCAGCTCTCACATGCGCCGAATCGCTGGAGGTGCTGGCGCGGGCAAAACATGCCGGGCTGCCGGTGACAGCGTCTGTGAGCATCAACCATCTCAGCTTCAACGAGCTGGATATCGGCCAGTACCGGACCTATTTCAAATTGAACCCGCCCTTGCGCGGAGAAGAGGATCGCCAGGCGCTGATCCATGCGCTGGCGTCCGGCCTCATCGACGTGGTGGTGTCCGACCATATCCCGCAGGACGTGGAGATGAAGCGGCTCCCCTTCTCGGAGGCCGAGCCCGGCGCGATCGGCATGGAAACCCTGCTCTCTGCGGCCCTGCGGCTGGTGCATTCGGACCAGGTGGACATCGTGAACGTGCTGCGTGCGCTCTCCACCCGGCCGGCGGAATTGCTCGGCCTGCCCACAGGAACGCTGCGGCCCGGCGCACCTGCGGACCTCGTTGTGTTCGATCCCGAGATGCCCTGGCTGGTGGATCCCGCCCAGCTCAACTCGCGCTCGCGCAATACGCCGTTCGATGAAGCCCGCATGAGCGGACGGGTGCTGCGAACACTGGTTGCCGGGCGTACGGTATACGAATACGTTTGATCGGTCGGCGCGGCCGGCACGTGGGGCTTGTGCATGCAGCTTTCCTGGACTCTCGCCTTGCCGTGGACGCTGGCGGCGTTTGCCCTCGGCTATATCCTGGGCTCAATCCCTTTCGGCATCATCATCACGCGCCTTGCCGGCACGCGCGATATCCGGACCATCGGCTCGGGGAATATCGGCGCGACGAATGTCTTGCGCACCGGCCGCAAGGACCTTGCCGCTCTCACCTTGCTCGGAGACGCCCTGAAGGGAACGGCCGCGGTGCTCATCGCGCGCGCATGGCTCGGGCCGGACGCAGCTCTCGTCGCCGGTCTCGCGGCATTTCTCGGCCATCTGTTCCCGGTCTGGCTCGGTTTCAAGGGGGGCAAGGGAGTTGCCACCTTCCTTGGCGTTGCGCTCGGTCTCTCCTGGATGTCTGCCCTGGTCTTCGCCCTGGTCTGGCTCGGCATCGCCGCGCTGACGCGCTATTCCTCACTCGCCGCCCTGGTCGCCTCGGCGGCGACGGCGCTGGCCGCTTATTTCGCGAGTGGACCGGAAATGGGGCTGCTGATGGCGGGCCTCGCGGTGCTGCTCTGGGCCAAGCATCACGCCAATATCGCCCGCCTGCTGTCCGGCACCGAAGGCCGTATCGGCGCGAAGGGGTGAGCGCATGGCACGGCGGGGCGTCACCCTTTCGCCCCGGCAGCGCGCCGATTGGCTGCGGTTGATTCGCACCGAGCAAGTGGGGCCGCGCACGTTCCGAGCTCTCATCAACCAGTTCGGCGGGGCGGCCGCCGCGCTTGAAGCCCTGCCGACCCTCGCCCGCAAAGGCGGACGGCTGATTCCCCCTCGCGTTCCGAGCCTGGCCGAGGTCGAGGACGAAATCGCGGCCCTCGCGCGCATCGGCGGCCGGCTGGTCGCCATGGGGGAAGAGGATTATCCCCACCCCCTTCAGGAAATCGACGATGCGCCGCCGCTGCTCTGCGTGCGCGGCAAGGGGGCGGCATTACGAGCGCCGAAGATTGCCATCGTCGGGGCTCGCAATGCCTCGGCTGCCGGTCGCACGCTGGCCGGCCGCTTCGCGCGCGACCTTGGTGCGGCGGGCTATGCCATTGTGTCGGGTCTGGCACGCGGCATAGATGCGGCAGCCCACGAAGCCAGTCTTGCAAGCGGCACCATCGGCGTATTTGCCGGCGGGTTGGCACGGCCTTACCCGCCCGAAAACCTCAAACTGATAGAGGCGGTTGCCGACCAGGGCGCGCTGCTGTCCGAAATGCCGCTGAACTGGGAGCCGCGCGCGCGCGATTTTCCGCGCCGCAATCGCCTCGTCTCGGGCATGTCGCTCGGGGTGGTGGTGGTGGAGGCGGCGGAGCGTTCCGGGTCGCTCATCACCGCGCGCCTCGCCGCCGAGCAGGGCCGCGAAGTCTTTGCGATTCCGGGTTCTCCGTTGGATCCGCGCGCCGGTGGCACCAATTCACTGCTGAAGCGGGGGGCAACCCTCGTCACCTGCGCCGACGACGTGGTTGAGGCGCTGACCCCCCTGTTCGCGCGTCTGCCCGTGCAGGATCTGGAAGCGCCCGCCGCTCCGCCCGAGCCGTCCCCTCCCGACGATACGGTGCGCGCGCGCATCGCCGAGCTGCTCGGGCCTGTGCCGACCCCCATGGACGATCTCGTGCGATTCTCCGGTGCGAGCGTCAGCGATGTGCAATGGGTGCTGCTGGAACTGGATCTGGCGGGGCGGCTTGAGCGGCATGGCGGGGGATTGGTGAGCCTGCGCTAGGCTATTCGCGCGCCTCCTGGGGTTTGCCCACCGGCCGCGGCTGGGCAATACCGCGCGCCTCCATTCTCGACATTTCCAGCAGATAGGCGAGGGTGGAGAGCCGGTGCCGGTGTGCCAGGCGCGACAATTCGGCAGTCAACGACGCCACATAGGCCGCGAACTCGGCGGCCTGATCCTCGTTAAAGTCTTCGCGCGCCCCAGACATCCCGACATCCTCTTGCCCCGTCCATATTTGCGCATCCTGCGAGTTGGGGGTGGTTAAACAAGCTACTCAGGGTTGTATTCACGAAAGGATGGTTTGGATGGTGGCTTGCCGCCTGCGGATTTGACAGGCCGTGCGTCGCACCCCATGTTGCCGCCGCCGCCAGGGGCCGCGGCGTTTTCAAGAGACAGCAGCCGTCATGCAGGTCGTCATCGTCGAATCGCCCGCAAAGGCGAAGACGATCAACAAATATCTTGGTCCGGATTATGAGGTCATCGCCTCCTACGGACACGTCCGCGATCTCCCGTCGAAGGACGGCTCGGTTGATCCCGAGGCCGACTTCCGCATGCTTTGGGAGGTCGATCCGAAATCGCAGAAGCGCCTGAGCGACATCGCCAAGGCGGTGAAGGCGGCCGATGGGCTGATCCTTGCCACCGACCCGGATCGCGAAGGCGAGGCGATTTCCTGGCACGTGCTCGAGGTGCTGCGCGAGAAGAAGGCGCTCAAGGGCCAGAAGGTCGAGCGCGTGGTCTTCAACGCCATCACCAAGCAGGCGGTGCTGGAGGCGATGAAGCAGCCGCGCGCGGTCGACATCGCGCTGGTGGATGCCTATCTCGCCCGCCGCGCCCTCGACTATCTGGTGGGCTTCACCCTTTCGCCGGTGCTGTGGCGCAAGTTGCCGGGCGCCCGCTCGGCGGGCCGGGTGCAGTCCGTCGCGCTGCGCCTCGTCTGCGACCGGGAGCGGGAGATCGAGACCTTCGTTCCGCGCGAATATTGGTCGATCGTCGCCCAGCTCGCCACGCCGCGCGGAGAAACGTTCGAAGCGCGCCTGTCCGGCGCGGACGGCAAGAAGATCACGCGCCTGTCCGTCGGCACAGCCGAGGAAGCCGCCGCCTTCCGCGCATCGCTGGAGAGCGCTGCCTTCTCGGTGCGCAATATCGAGGCGAAGCCGGTCAAGCGGCATCCCCAGCCGCCCTTCACGACCTCCACCTTGCAGCAGGAGGCGAGCCGCAAGCTCGGCCTTGCACCGGCTCGCACCATGCAGATCGCCCAGCGCCTGTATGAAGGCGTGGACATCGGCGGCGAGACCGTGGGCCTCATCACCTATATGCGTACCGACGGCGTGGACATGGCGCCCGAAGCCGTGGAGGCAACCCGCAGCGCCATCGGCAAGCAGTTCGGCGACCGCTATCTGCCGTCGGTTCCGCGCAAATACACCACCAAGGCCAAGAACGCCCAGGAGGCCCACGAGGCCATCCGCCCCACCGATTCCCATCGCAGCCCGCGCGAGGTCGCGCGCCACCTCGATGCCGACCAGGCCCGCCTCTACGAACTGATCTGGACCCGCACCGTCGCGAGCCAGATGGAATCGGCGGCGCTGGAGCGCACGACCGCGGACATCATCGCCCAGGCCGGCCCGCGTACTTTGGACCTGACCGCCACCGGCACGGTGGTGAAGTTCGATGGCTTCCTGGCGCTGTATCGCGAAGGCAAGGACGACGACGACGAGGACGAGGAGAGCCGCCGGCTTCCCGCCATGTCGACGGGCGAGAAGCTGGACAAGCGCGAGATCGCCACCGCCCAGCATTTCACCGAGCCGCCGCCCCGCTTCTCGGAAGCCTCGCTGGTCAAGCGCATGGAGGAGCTCGGCATCGGCCGTCCCTCCACCTATGCGGCCGTGCTCGCGGTGTTGCAGGACCGCGAATATGTGAAGCTTGAGAAGAAGCGCCTCGTCGCCGAGGACAAGGGGCGGCTCGTGACCGCCTTCCTGGAGAGCTTCTTCAAGAAGTACGTGGAATACGACTTCACCGCCGATCTGGAGGAGAAGCTCGACCGCGTGTCCGCCGACGAGGTGGACTGGAAACAGGTGCTGCGCGAATTCTGGGCGGATTTCTCGCTTGCGGTCGATGCCACGAAGGATCTGCGCGTCTCGCAGGTGCTGGATGCGCTCGACGAGATGTTGACCGCGCACATCTTCCCGCCGAAGGCGGACGGCACCGATCCGCGCCTGTGCCCGACCTGCGGCACCGGGCGGCTCTCGCTCAAGATGGGCAAGTTCGGCGCCTTCATCGGCTGCTCCAATTATCCCGAATGCCGTCACACCCAGCCGCTCAGCGGGGAAGCGCCGCAGGAGGGCGAGGGGACCCGCAAGCTGGGCGCCGATCCCGAGACCGGACTGGAAGTCACCATCCGCGACGGCCGGTTCGGCACCTATCTGCAATTGGGTGAGGGCGTCGACGGCGCCAAGCCCAAGCGGTCGAGCCTTCCCAAGGGCTTGAAGCCCGCCGATGTGGACCTTGATACGGCGCTGGCGCTGCTCGCGCTGCCGCGCCCGATCGGGGTGCATCCCGAGGATGGCGAGCCTATTCTCGCCGGCATCGGGCGGTTCGGGCCTTACATCCAGCACGGCAAGGTCTATGCGAACATTGAGGACGGCGACGATATTCTCGCCATCGGGCTCAATCGCGCGATCACCCTGCTGGCGGAGAAGCAGGCGAAGGGCAGGGGCGCGCGTGGCGGCGCCACCGCAGGCCGCAATCTCGGCGATCATCCGAGCGGCGGGGCGATTACCGTGCGGCCGGGCCGGTTCGGGCCCTATGTCAATCACGGCAAGATCAACGCGACCTTGCCCAAGGCGCTGGACCCCGACCAGCTTACACTGGCGGAAGCGATCACCCTGATCGACGCCAAGGCGGCGACCGCGCCGGCAGCCAAGACGGCGCGCAAGGCGCCGGCAAAGAAGGCGGCGGCGCCCAAGGCCAAGGCCGCTCCCGGCGAGGATGGGGACACGGTCGCGGCAAAGCCCAAGGCTGCGGCCAAGAAGCCGGCCGCCAAAAAGCCTGCGGCAAAGAAGGCCTCGAGCCCAAAACCCGCCGCGAAGGCCAAGCCCGCCTCCTGACGGGCAGCTCCCTCTCGGCCGGAGCCTCGCGGCTTCGGCCTCCGGCACGGTTGGGCGAGCTCCCTCGGGCAAAAGGCCCGGCGGAGCACCGGCGTCTCACTCGGCGAGGGCCGGCACCTCTTCTGCGTCGCGCACGGTGCGGCGGAGCGGGCGTTCCTCCATGGCGATCAGGAAGCCAAGACCGCACAGCATCGCCGCGGCCGCCGCCGCAAACACCAAGCGAAAGGCGTGGCTCAACACCGCCGGATCGGCGTCGTGGGCCAGCATCGCGATGTCGCCCTGTTGGGACACGCCCAACGCTCCGAGCAGAACCGCACCCAGCATCGCCACGAAAATGGCTGCGCCGAGTGCGCGGAAGAAATTAGAGGTGCCGGTAGCGGTGCCCAATTGGTGCGGCAAAACCGCGTTCTGGATCGCGACCGTGGATACCGGCAACACGGTTCCGATGCCGGTGCCCATGAGCCCCAGCATCACCAGCAGCAGGGCGGTGGGCAGGTGCTCCGGCATCAGGGCGAATGCCACCAGGCACGCGCACGAAATGGACAATCCGATCATCGCCGGCAGTTTGTAATGGGTCAGCCGGGCCATCGCACGGCCCGAGATGGTCGCGCCCAACACAACCCCTGCCGATTGCGGGATCAGGGCGAGGCCCGACTGGCTGGGCGTGAACAGGCGCACGGTCTCGAAATAGAGCGGCACATTGATCGACAGCGCGATCATGATGCCGGCCACGAAGAACACCGAGCTGACGCTCATGCTGACCACGCGATTGGCGAGGATCGAAAGTGGCAGAAACGGTTCCGGCGCGGTCCTCATGCGCCACACGAAGGCGATCGAAAGCACCAGCGCGACCGCGAACAGGCAGAGGATCGGCGCGGAGCCCCAGGGATAATGCACGCCGCCCCAGGTCAGGGCGAGCAGCAAGGTGGTAGCCGCCGAGATCATGAGCGCGCCGCCCAGCACGTCCACCTTGTGGCGCCGTTCATGGCGCGGCAGGCCACGCAGGGTCCGCTCGGTCATCAGGAAAGCGGCAAGGCCTAAGGGCAGGTTGATCCAGAAAATCAGCGACCAGTGGAGGTGGTCGGCAATCAGGCCGCCCAGTACCGGGCCGGCAATGCTGCTGGCGGCGAAGACGCTGGCGATATAGCCCTGGTAGCGTCCCCGTTCGCGCGGCGAGACGACATCGGCGATGATGGTTTGCGCCAGCGAGATCAGTCCGCCGCCCCCCAATCCCTGAAGGCCGCGCGCCAGGACAAGCGCCAGCATGCTCGGCGCCAGGGCGCAGGCCAGCGAGCCCAGGATGAACACGCCGATGGCGAACAGCAGCACCACGCGTCGGCCGAGGACGTCGCTGAGCTTGCCATAGAGCGGCGTTACCGCAGTGGAACTCAGCAGATAGGCCGTGACGACCCAGGAGAGATTGACGAAATCGTTGAGGTCCGAGCCGATGGTGGGCAGGGCGGTCGCGACGATGGTCTGGTCCAGCGCGGCCAGCAGCATCGCCAGTGTGATGCCGATGATGATGGTGAGGATCTCCGCGTGGCTCAGAGCCGGCGACGCGGGAGACGGGGCGGAACTGGACGGTTCGGTGGGTGCGCTCATGAAATACTCATCGAAGGCGGCTGAGCCACGAGCCCGGATGATGCAGGCGGGCGGGAGAGCGCTGCACTGTCTGCCTGCTGCGCTTTGCGTTCAACGCCCGAAATCGCGATTTAGGTACCAAAATTTTCGAACTCGCTTTTTCGTGACAGCGACGGCCCCTGCGGAATGGGCCCCATCAGTGTCGCAATCGAAAAAACCGGGCGAGAGCGCAGGCCCGCGCCGTGCGCATGGGCAAACGCTGGCAGAAGGTCGCCCGCTCAGGTAGGTTCGGCCCGATCAATGGACCCTTGCCTTGCCGAAATCCTCAACTCCCGCCGGCCGTTCCCCCCGTTCCCGTCCCAAGGCGGGAGGTAAGACGCGCGCCGGCCGCCGCCTCGCAGCGGTCGAGGCGGAAGCGCGCGCGGCATTCGTGCCGCCGGCCCGCCAGGGCGAGGTGCCCACCAAAGCGGAGCTGACGGCTTTTATCGCGGCACGCGGCGGCGAAGTGGACAAGCGGGAGATCGCCCGCGCCTATGGGCTCAATTCCGCGCAGAAGATCGAGCTGAAGGCGCTGCTGCGCGATCTCGCCGAAGACGGTGCCGTGGAGCGCCGCCGCCGCAAGGTGCATGTGCCTGGCGCCCTGGGCGGCGTGCTGCTGGCGGATATCTCCAGCCGAGATGACGATGGCGACCTGATCGCCGTTCCGGTGGAATGGGACGAGGAGCAGCACGGCGAGCCGCCGCGCATCCGTGTCGTTACACCCCGGCGTGGGCAGGGGCCGGCGCCCGGCCTGTCGGACCGGGTGCTGCTGCGGATCTTCGACGATCGCGCGCAGGAGGGATTGCCCACCGGCCGCGTCATCAAGGTGCTGGAGAAGGCGCGCAAGCAGACCATCGGCATTTTCCGCGCCGCTCCGCATGGCGGCGGCGGGCGCATCATCCCCGTGGACAAGAAGAATCTCGGCCGCGAATTGCAGGTGCCGCCCGGCGCCGAGCAGGAGGCACAGGACGGCGATTTGGTTTCGGTCGAGCTCATGCGCCAGCGCGTGTTCGGCCTGCCCACGGCGCGGGTGAAGGAACGGCTCGGTTCGTTAGCGACGGAGAAGGCGATCTCGCTGGTCGCGATCCACGCCCACGGCATTCCCCACGTCTTCCCGCCCGCGGTGCTGGAGGAAGCCGCCGCCGCCAAGCCGGTGAAGCTCACCGAGCGAGAGGATTGGCGCAAACTGCCGCTTGTCACCATCGACCCGCCGGACGCAAAGGACCATGACGACGCGGTCCATGCGGAGGCGGACGAGGACCCAGCCAACAAGGGCGGTTTCATCCTCACCGTCGCCATCGCGGATGTCGCGGCTTATATCCCGCCGGGCTCGGCGCTGGATCGCGAGGCGCTGCTGCGGGGCAATTCGGTCTATTTCCCGGACCGGGTGGTGCCCATGCTGCCGGAGCGCATTTCCAACGACCTGTGCTCGCTGCGGCCGCACGAGGACCGCCCCGCGCTCGCGGTGCGTATGATCATCGGCGCCGACGGCCGCAAGCGCGGCCACACCTTCCATCGCGTCCTCATGCGCTCGGCGGCGAAACTGGCCTATGCCCAGGCGCAGGCGGCCATCGACGGGCAGGCGGACGAGGTCACCGACCCGCTCGTGGAGGGCGTTCTGCGCCCGCTCTATGCCGCCTATGCCTGCCTCAAGATCGCGCGGGAAGCCCGCCAGCCGCTGGATCTCGATCTGCCCGAGCGCAAGATCGTGCTTAAGGACGACGGCACGGTGGACCGGGTGATCGTGCCGCAGCGCCTCGATGCCCACCGCCTGATCGAGGAATTCATGATCCTCGCCAATGTGGCGGCGGCCGAGACTTTGGAAGAGAAGCGCACGCCGCTGGTCTATCGCGTCCACGACGGCCCGACGCTGGAAAAGCTCTCGATCCTGCGGGAGTTTTTGGCGACGCTCGACATCAAGCTGCCCAAGAGCGACCAGGTGCGGCCCTCCAATTTCAACCACATCCTGGCGCAGGTGGTGGGCAGCGATGTCGCGCCCATGGTCAACCAGGTGGTGCTGCGCAGCCAATCCCAGGCGGAATATTCGCCGGAAAATTATGGGCATTTCGGCCTGAATCTGCGGCGTTACGCGCATTTCACCTCGCCGATCCGTCGCTATTCGGACCTGATCGTTCATCGCGGTCTGGTGCGCGCGCATCATTTCGGCAAAGACGGTTTGCCGGAGGGCATGACCTCCGAGCAACTGGCCGAGATCGCCACCGCCATCTCCGGTACCGAGCGGCGCGCCATGGCGGCGGAGCGGGAGACGGTGGACCGCCTCATCGCCCATCATCTCGCCGACCAGATCGGCGCCACCTTCGCTGCCCGCATCACCGGAGCGACCAAGGCGGGACTGTTCGTCGCACTCGACGAGACCGGCGCCGACGGCTTCATCCCCGCCTCAACGCTGGGCGCGGATTATTACCGCTTCGATGAGGCGCGGCAGGCCCTGGTGGGCGATCGGACGGGCGAGATGCACCGCATCGGCGACCGGGTCGAGGTGAAGCTGGTGGAAGCAGCGCCTGTCGCCGGCGCGCTGCGATTTGAGCTTCTGTCGGAGGGCGCCTATGTAAAGGGCAGCCGCGCCGGGGCTCGTCCCGGCCGACGGCCGGGTCCGGGAAAGCCGGGGGGCGGTAAATCGGCGCCAGGGCGGGCGCGCAGCTTCAAGTCGGCTGGCGATGCCGCAGGCGCGACCCGCGCAAGCCCGGGAACGCCAGGGCGGGGCAAGCCGGGATCGGGTAAGATCGAATCCGGTAAGCCCGGTCCATCCAAGTCGGGCCCGTCGGGGGCGGGCGGGGGACGCAAACGACCATGAGTGCCATTGATCCGACCGGCCGGTCCTATGTTTATGGGAAGACGGCTCCTGTGTCTGGCGGCGAGCGTCCTCTCGGCCGTGCGCTCGCGCGTGGCGCGCTCGGTCGCTGCCCGCAATGCGGCACCGGCCGCTTGTTCAGCTCCTACATCAAGGTGAACGAGGCCTGCCCCGTCTGTGACGAGGAGTTTTACCACCACCGCGCCGACGACGCGCCGCCCTACGCGGTCATTTTCGTGGTGGGGCATATCGTCGTACCGTTGCTGGTATTGGTCGAGGAAGTGTTCCGCCCTGAGGTCTGGGTCCACCTCGTCACGTTCCTTCCCCTCACTCTGGTCTTGAGCTTGGTGCTGCTCCCGGTATTGAAGGGAGCCCTCATCGCGCTGCAATGGTCGCGGCGCATGCATGGCTTCGACCCAAACAGTCCCGAACGCGAACCGCGCCCCTCCGCTCTCCCAACGGCCTCACAATGACTGATCTTGCTGCACGCCTTTCCGCTGTCGAACGCCAGCAGACCAGCCCGAACGTGCGCCCGCGCGACGCGGCCTCGCTGATCCTGCTGGATCGCAGCCGCAAGGAACCCCGCGTGCTGATGGGGCTGCGGCACCCCGGCCACCGCTTCATGCCCAACGTGTTCGTGTTTCCCGGCGGCAGCCTTGAGGTGAGCGATCGCGCCATGCCGGTGTTCGGCATGCTGGATAATGAAAGCGAGCGCCGCCTTCAGGAACAGACGCCCCGCGCCAGCGCCCAGCGCAGCCGGGCGCTCGCCGCCGCCGCCATCCGGGAGATGTATGAGGAAACCGGCATTATGGTGGGCACCACGGAAGCAGGCGCGCCGGAAAGCCCGGCAGAGGGATGGAACGCCTTCCGTGAGCATGGCGTGTTCCCAAATCTCGAATCGCTGACCTTCGTGCTGCGCGCGATCACCCCGCCGCGCCGCCCCAAGCGCTTCGACACGCGCTTCTTTGCTGCCGATGTCAGTGCCATCGCGAAAAAGGTGGACGGCATGGTGGGACCGGATTCCGAACTCATCGAAACCCGCTGGCTCACCTTCAAGGAAACCGAGAAGGCGGAACTTCCCGCCATCACCCGCGTCATCCTGGAAGAGGTGCAGGCCCGGCTGGATGCCGGCTTCCGGCGCGAGACGCCGGTGCCGTTCTACAGCGTGCGCTACGGCAAGTTCGTGCGCGCCCTGCTCGATTAAGCCGCCGGCGGCGGGACACTCTTCAGGAACGTCTCAGGAATTCACATGCATGCCCCCCAGCAGTCCGGCGCTCCCATGAGCCGGACTGCCTCAATTACCGCAGCGATCTCCGCCATATCGGTGGTCGGCATCGGTATCAGCCTGTCGATTCCGCTCCTCGCGCTGGAATTGGAATCGCGTGGCATCTCGAACACCTGGATCGGCATCAACACGGCGGTCGCCGGAGTGGCGACGGTCGCCACCGCGCCTTTCGTGCCGCTGATGGTGCGCAAGCTCGGCGTTCGAGCGCTGCTGACATTGGCGATCGCGGTGACCGCCGTGAGCTTGCTGGCGTTCAAATTGGTGCCGTCGTTCGTGCTGTGGTTTCCGCTGCGCTTCGCCTTCGGTGCCGCGCTCTGCATCCTGTTCGCGGTCAGCGAATATTGGATCAATGCGGTCGCGCCGCCGCATCGACGCGGACTGATCATGGGAATCTATGCCACCGGCCTTTCGGTGGGCGCAGCCATCGGGCCGGCGATTCTCGGCCTTCTCGGCGCGCGCGGCTGGCCACCTTATGTGGCGGGGGCGATCATGCTCGCGGCCGGCGCGATCCCCATTCTCATGGCGCGCGGCATGACGCCCAAGATCGCCGATGGCGACCATCACGGCGTGCTGATGTTCATCCGCCTCTCGCCCGTGGCGACCCTGGCGGCCCTGGTGTTCGGCGCCATCGAAACCGCGGTGATGAGTTTTCTGCCCCTCTATGGCGTGCGGCTCGGCCTGCCGGAGGGGGGCGCCTCGCTGCTGCTCACCATCGCGGTGCTGGGCAATGTGGTGTTCCAGATCCCACTCGGCCTCGTGAGCGACCGAATCGACCGCCGCATCCTGCTGCTGGGCTGCGCGCTGTTCGGCACCATCGGGGCGCTCATCATGGTGCAGATCGCGGTCGATACGCTGGCCTTCAAGGTTGCGGTGTTCCTGGCGACGGGTGTCGTGGGCAGCCTCTACACGGTGGGGCTCGCCCATCTCGGCGCGCGATTCCATGGAGCGGACCTTGCGGCCGCCAATGCAGCGTTCGTGATGCTCTATTCGATCGGGCTCATTGTCGGTCCGCCGCTGGTCGGGCTCGGCATGGACATCTACAATCCGTATGGTTTCGCTTATGTGATGGCCGGCATGCTGGGCATGTATGTGCTGGTGGTGGCGGGCCACATGATGGTGGAAAAGCGTGCCCACGCTTGACATTCGGGCCGTGATGAGTGAATTTCCGCGCCCACGTGCCGCCAATGCGGTGGCGCGAGCGTAATTCTTTTCCGCGACCGCTTTCGGTTCGCGCGCCGTAGCGGCATCAAGGATAGACCATGGCCAAGGCTGCAACCATTAAGATCAAGCTTCTGTCCAGCGCGGACACGGGCGTGTTCTATGTCACCAAGAAGAACTCCCGCACCAAGACCGACAAGCTGGTGCTGAAGAAGTACGACCCGGTGGCGAAGAAGCACGTCGAATTCCGCGAGACGAAGATCAAGTGATCTGACCCGTTCATCGTGACTGACCAGGGCGCCTCTCGGGGCGCCCTTTTCTTTTTGTGAGCCCCTACCACCCGCGCGGCTGACGCTCGATGGCGTGGACCGATGCGCGGCACGCACCCAGCGCACCCAGGTCACGCGCGGCGACCCCCATGTGAAGCGCGCGCCAGGCCGACAGGTCGGCGATGCCGTGATCCCGCCTTGCGCCCAGGCTCACAGATGCCGGCCTTCGTCCGGACCGGCAATTGCTCCCCTCACCAACAGACCCATAGGGGGCAATCTTCTATTGGGCCCTCCTCATCGCATTTCGGGAACGTCGCAGCCGCAGCCGGCGCGACCGATCAATCTGATCTGTCTCCACTGCGGGGCGCGGGCGGGACGAGGCATAATATGCCGGCAAAACAAATGAAGTACATTTGCTCATTACTTCGGCCGTCAACTCTCCGTAATGTCTGTAAAAATGATGGTATATTTATGTAATAATTACTTATAAGGTGATAATCTCTCAATTACTCGAAATTATTTCATGATGAATGTCGGGTTTCGGCGACAAATCGAAAATCTTAAAACGGCCTGTTCTCCGCATAAGCGTGCCGTTCGAAGGTGCTGGGGGGAAAACGAACGAAAACGGCCATTGTGAACTAAGTTCAGCTTGAACATGACGGCCAGATAAGAAAGCCTGATCTGGAAATAGCCTGGGTCTCGCTGGGGCGAGGGGCCCGTGGGCGCGCAGAAGGATGTGTGATGACAACGGGAACGACGACCGCAATAAATTGGGCCTGGGGCAAGAACACCGTTCTGGCCTTCAACCCCGCCACCGACGTGCTGGATTTCGGCTGGTTCCAGGCCGATCAGTTCACGGTGACGGAGGTGAACGGCTCGGTCGTCATTTCCATTCCCTCGAACAATGAGACCTACACGCTGCAAGGCGTTCACCTCTCTCAGCTGACGATGGCGAACATCACGGCCAAGGATTCCAGCGCGCTCGCGGAATGGACCTCGGCCCTCGCGACCCCGGGGACCGGCGGCGGCACCGGGACCGGCGGCACAGAAACGGGTGGTACTGAGACCGGAGGCACCGGCACAGGCGGGGAAACCGGCACGGGTGGAGACACCGGTTCCGGCCATGCGGGCGATGGGGTCGCCACCGTCACCACGATTACCTGGGCCTGGGGCACCAACACGGTGCTGAATTTCGACACAGCTTTGGACAAGCTGGATTTCGGCTGGTTCTCGGCGGACAATTTCACCCTGTCCGAGGTCGCGGGCTCGGTGGTCATCTCCATTCCCAGCAACAACCAGACCTATACGCTCACGGGCGTTTCGCTCGCCGACCTGAGCCTTGCCAATATCATCGCCAAGGACAGTTCGGCCGTCAGCGAATGGACCGATGCGCTGACCGGCACCACGGGATCCGGCGGTACCGGAACCGGTGGAACGGGGACCGGCGGCACCGGTTCTGGAGGTAGCGGCGAGTCCGGCACCGGCGGGACAGGCACCGGCGGCACGGGCACCGGCGAGTCGGGCACCGGCGGCAGCGGCACTGGCGCGCCCGGCACGGGCGGCACTACCATCTATGCCGACCCCTGGTCCGCCACCAAGGTCTATAACAGCGGCGATCTCGCGAGCGAGAACGGCGTGGTCTACAAGGCCGGCTGGTGGACCCAAGGCAGCGATCCCGCCGCCAACCACGGCACCGAGGGCAGTGGCGAAGTCTGGAGCTTCGTCGGCTATCTGGACAGCACGCCCGTGGTGCCGAACGCACCCGAGGACCTGTTCGCGGCGAGCACCACCGACACCTCGACCGTGCTGGTCTGGGATGCGGCGACGGTCTACGGCGTCGGCACAGTGACGGGCTATGGCGTCTACATGAATGGGGCGCTCATCGCGACCACCACCGACACCCATTACAAGGTCGCCGATCTGGACGCTTCCACCAGCTATGACTTTACGGTGGTCGCGATCGACGAAGCGGGAACTTCGGCCACCACAAGCCCGATCCATGTGACGACCGGTGTCGCCGGCAGCTCTGACCATCTCGAACAGGTGTTCGCGCCTTACATCGACATGTCCCTCAGCACGAGCCAGGACCTGCTCGCGATCGCCAAGAATTCCGGCGTGCTCGATTTCACGCTGGCCTTCATGCTCAGCTCCGGGACCGACCAGATCGGCTGGCAGGGCACCGGGACCATCGAGAACGATACGCTGTGGAATGGCTCCACCATGCTCGCGCAGATCGAGTCGATCCAGGCTGCCGGCGGAAACATCACCATCTCGTTCGGCGGTGCCAACGGCCAGGAAGCCGCGCTCACCGCCACCAGCGCGGCCAAGCTGACGGCGGAATATCAGTCCGTCATCGACCGCTATCACGTGAATTCCATTGATTTCGATATCGAGGGCGCGGCTGTCACCAACACGGCCGCCAATCATCTGCGCGACCAGGCGCTGGTGGCGCTCGACCAGGCGAACCCCGACCTCACCATCTCCTTCACCTTGCCGGTGCTGCCGACCGGCCTCACGCAGGACGGAATCAATCTGCTGAAGCAGGCCGCCGCCGATGGCGTGCACATCGACGTGGTGAACATCATGGCGATGGATTACGGCGCGTCGGTCGACAGCGGGGACATGGGCAAGGACGCCATTTCCGCCGCGATCGCCACGCTGGCCCAGCTCAAGGAGATCGGCATTGACGCCAAGCTCGGCATCACGCCGATGATCGGCATCAATGACGTGAGCAGCGAGGTCTTCACGCTCCAGGACGCCCAGGAATTGCTGGATTACGCAGACGGCAATCCGGATATCGCCCGCCTCGCCATGTGGTCGCTCGGCCGCGACAATGGCAGCACGGTCGGCGTCGTCTCCCCGCTCGGCAGCGGGGTCGAGCAGACGGCGTACGAATTCAGCCACATCTTCGGCAATTTCTAATCCCGTATGACGCTTCGCACCCGCTGCCACGGTGCGGCGGGTGCCTTTTCACCCTGCGACGGGTCGGTTAGGGTCCGGCCCAAACGGGGATACAAAATGCCAAGAACTGTGAAGCTTCCGGGTGGTGAAACCGTTCCGGCCATCGGGCAGGGCACCTGGTTCATGGGCGAGCAGGCGGGCCGTCGCGCGCAGGAGATCGCATCCTTGCGCCTCGGTGTGGACCTCGGCGCAACCCTCATTGACACCGCGGAAATGTATGGCGACGGCCGCACCGAGGATATGCTCGGCGAGGCGCTTCAGGGCTACCGGGACAAGGTGTTCCTGGTGTCGAAGGTCTATCCCCACAACGCCAGCCGGCGCGGCGCGGTCGAGGCGTGCGAGCGCAGCCTCAGGCGCATGCGCACGGATCGTATTGATCTCTATCTGCTGCATTGGCGCGGCAGCCATCCCTTCGAGGACACCGTGGCCGCCTTCGAGGCGCTCCAGGCGGCGGGCAAGATCCGCCATTGGGGCGTGAGCAATCTCGATACCGACGACATGGAGGAGCTGCTCGACTGTGGCGGTGGCGCCTGCGCGGTCGATCAGGTGCTCTACAACCCCACGCGCCGGGGGCCGGAATTTGATCTGTTTCCGTTCCTCGCGGAGCACGGCATTCCGATCATGGCCTACAGCCCCATCGAGCAGGCGCGGCTGCCGCGCTCGGGTGCGCTGGGCGCGGTGGCGCGCAAGCATGGGGTCGATCCCTATCAGGTCGCGCTCGCCTGGGTCATCCGCCGGCCGGATGTGATCGCCATTCCCAAGGCCGCCACGCCGGATCATGTACGCGCCAATATCGCGGCCGCCGATATCGTGCTGGATGCCGAGGATCTCGCGGCCATCGACGCGGAATTCCGCCCGCCCACCCTCAAGCGCGGCCTGGAAATGCTCTGAGACGCGTTACGGCAGGGCGCGGGCGATCAGCACCGCGTCGATGTCGGGAATGTCGCGCTTGAGCTGGCGCTCCATCCGGCCGAGAACGTCGGACACCTCGCCCATGGACCGCTTCGCCGCAAAGCCGACGGTGATCTCCACATGGGCGACGCGGCCTGAGCGGCGCGTCCGGACGCCCAGCAGGGCATCGTAATCGTCGAAGAAGACCGCGAGCGCTCGGTTGACCTTCTGCTGGATCGGTTCGGCAAGAGAACGGTCCAGAAGGTCGGGCAGCGCCTCGCGCACCATGGACGCTCCCACCACCGCCATGAAGCCGGCGCCGATCAGCCCGCCGATGGTATCGGCCATCCGCGCGATGTCGGGATTGGACGAGAGCGCGTCGATGACGACGCACAGCACCACTGGCGCGGAGGCCACGGCCTTTGCGACATGCGCGCGCAGCTGGGCCTGGACGATCATGGAGCCGCCGGCTCGGCTCGCCTTCCATAAGGGCGCGATGGGACCCGCGTTTACCAGGAAATTATAGCCGACGAGCACGATGGCGGCCGCCGCCCAGAAATCGTCCTTGGGCTCTCCGCCGCCTTCAGTGAAGGCGCGGCTGACGATGAAACCAGCAGCCAGCACCAGCAGGACGCCGATCAAGAAGCCCAGCCCGCGCTCGACCTTGCCGATTCCGTACTCATAGGCGGAGACCCGGCCGCGATGCAGGTTGCGCAGGGTCTGGAGCGAGGCGATGGCAACCACCAGAAGCAAGGCGCCGCGCAACATCTCCGACAGCATGGACAGGGAGCCGATCACCAGGGTGGCGATCCCGTAAGGTACGGCAAGGCTTAGATCGAGCAGGATCGCGATGAGGATCGCGCGCTCGGCGTCGCGCTCGGGCGCGCTGGGCTGGCGAGGGCGGGAAAGCGCTTCCATCAGCGGCCCGCCAGCGGCCCACGCATTACGAGTTTCTCGCCGCGAATCTCGAAACTGTCGAGCCTTTGCAGAAAGCTCATGCCGAGCAAGCTGGTCCGCAGCACCCCGGCCGGAGAGACGAGCGCCGGCACCCGCCGTTCGACGATGGTGCCGATGGTGATCTTGTCGAGCACCACCGAGGCCGCCTTGGTTCGCCCGTTCGCGGTATCCACCGGCACGTCATATTTCAGGAAGTCCACCGGAAGGCCGGCGGAGCGGGCGGCTTCCAGCGTGAGCACCACGGAGGAGGCTCCGGTATCCACCAGCATGTGCACCGGCGCATCGTTGATCGCGGCTCGGACAGCGAAATCCCCATCGGCGCCCCGCGCGATCTCCACCGTCGCGGTCGGGCCACCGCCACCGCCCACATAGCCCGGAATGAGCTGCACCAACACCTTGTCGGCCACCTGCCGCAGCGGGTCGCGATAGGTGTAGCCCATGGCCAGAACCACGGCGACGATCACCCAGAACAGAGCCGCCAACAGCGCTTCGCCGATGCGGCCGCGGAACATCGACCACGCCACCGCGCCGACGAAGATGAGAATCGCGAATTTCGAAATCAGGCTCGCGAACTGGCTCAGGTCGAGCCCCGCCACCTCGCCCTGCTCATGATGGACGGCAAGCACGATCACGCCGCCGAACAGGCCCAGCAGCAGAATCCACAGAAGACGGTCGCCGCGCATGTCTTAATCCGCAAAGGCTTCGGGGCGTTGCCGGCGCAGGTTTTCCAGGCGTGCCGGCAACTGGTCCATCACAGCGGTGCGTCGTTCGGCGGACATGGAGGTCCAGGCGCCGATCTCCTGCGTCGTCCGCCCGCATCCCAGGCACAGGCTGGATACGGGATCAACCTGGCAGATCTTCACGCATGGCGTTGCGATCGCCTGTGATGCGACAGAACGTCCGCCAGGAAAGGGGGAGGTCGAGGGGGAGGGGAAAACGGATTTGGCGTCGCTCATCTGCGCTCTTCGGGCCGTTGCGGGCCGCTCAACCGGGTGGCGGATGCCTCAAACGGCTTTCGCGAACATAAGCACCGCCAGCAGGAAGGCAATCTCCGCGACCTGCTGGGTGGCACCGGCGACATCCCCCGTCTGTCCGCCAATCAGGCGCGCGGAAAGTCGCGCCATGGCGAGCCCTGCCAGTGCCGGGGCGATCAGCCCTGCAAAGGTGGCGCCCACGCCGAAGCTCGGCACCAGAAGCACCGCCACGACGAGCGCGGCCATGAGCGCGCAAGCCATCGCGGCATCGGCGCCCGGCTGTCCCGCACCCGCCGAAGCACCGTCCGAGCGGGCGGCGGGCAGAACCTGAAGCAGAACAATTCCCGCCGCCCGCGAGGCCGCGCCGGCCGCGACCAGCGCAAGCACGGCGCGCACCGGCCCGCCGAGCACCAGCAGCGCCTCGAGGCTTGCCACCCTGATCAAAAGTGAGAGAGCAAGCGCGCACGCGCCATAGCTGCCGATGCGGCTGTCGCGCATGATTTCAAGCCGTCGTGCCTTGTCGCGTCCCCCGCCGAATCCGTCGGCGGTGTCGGCGAGCCCATCCTCGTGGAAGGCGCCGGTGGCCAGCACCAGAGTGGCGATGGAGAGGCACGCGGCCAGAAAGGGCGGAAAGCCGAGGGCCGTTGCCAGCAACAGCACCAAGGCTCCGAACAGGCTGATGGCCGCACCGGCGAGGGGAATCGCATAGGCAATGCGTGCGAGGGGGGGCGCCCCGAAAGGCGTATCCTCCCCATTCCGGACCGGCACCGGAAGGCGCGAGAAGAAGCGCAGGGCGACGAACAGGTCCTCGATGAGGCGATTGCGGGTCATGCGCCGGATCCGGTACGGCCGCGCAGCTCGGCGGCCGCTCTTTGGGACCCTTATTTGCGCTTTGGGTCAAGCAGCTGCGCACAAGCTGGCGCGTCGCGTTTGCATTCGGCGGCTCCGCCGGTATAGTCCCGCCGCTTCGCCCGGCCTTGTGCCATCTGCGCGCGGCCTGGCCTTTCTTCAGATAGAACGAGGATGCACATGTTCATTACGCCCGCTTTCGCCCAGGGCGCCACGGCCGCCGGCGGCGGGACCGACATGCTCATTCAGCTTGCCCCGTTCCTGTTGATCTTCGTGGTCATGTACTTCCTGATCCTGCGTCCCCAGCAGAAGCGCGCCAAGGCGCATCAGGAAATGGTGAACTCCCTGCGCCGCGGCGACGTGGTGGTCACGGCAGGTGGTTTGGTCGGCAAGGTTGCGCGTGTGGTCGACGAGGCCGAGGTCGAGTTGCAGATCGCCGACAATGTGAAGGTGCGCCAATTGCGCTCGCAGATCACGGTCGTGCGGTCCAAGGCCGAACCCGCAAAGGATGAGGCGGCCTCCTGAGGCCGTAGAATCGCAAGACGATGCTGCACTTTTCCCGGCTAAAGACGACGGCGATTCTCGTCATCACGGCGATCGGTATTCTGTTCGCCCTCCCCAATCTGCTTCCGCCCGCTGCCCTGGCGGTGCTGCCGTCGTGGCTCGCGTCGAGCCGCGTGACGCTCGGCCTTGATCTTCAGGGCGGCTCGCACATCCTCCTGGAGGTGGACGGCGCGGCCCTGCGCAAGGAGCGCGCCGAGCAGATTCGGGACGAGGTTCGCAATGTGCTGCGCGAGCAGCGCATCGGCTATAGCGGGCTGACGATCCGCGACACCGCGATCCAGCTGCGTCTGCGTGATCCCAACGACACGACCAAGGCGGTGGCGGAGCTGCGCAAGCTCGCGGCGCCCATCACCAACAGCCTGCTCGGCGGCAGCTCTGGCGAAATGGACCTGACGGTCGCCAGTGCGAGCGAAGGGGCCGTTACCGTCACGCTGACGGACGCCGGCCTCACCGCCCGCATTCGCTCGGCGGTCGATCAGTCGATCGAAATCATCCGCCGCCGTATCGACCAGCTCGGCACGGTGGAGCCGAACATCCAGCGCCAGGGTGCGGACCGCATTCTGGTGCAGGTGCCCGGCCTGCAGGACCCGCAACGCCTGAAGGCCCTGCTCGGACAGACCGCCAAGCTGTCGTTCCGCATGGTGGACCAGTCCATGTCGCCCCAGCAGGCGCTGGAAGGCCGCGCGCCGCCGGATTCCGAAGTGCTCCAGGGGCAGGATGGCATTCCCTATCTGGTCGAGAAGCAGGTTCGGGTTTCGGGTGAGGATCTGGTGGATGCCCAGCCCGGCTTCGACCAGAACACGCGCCAGCCCATCGTGACCTTCCGCTTCAATTCCAATGGCGCCCGCCGTTTTGCCGCAACCACCCAGGCGGCCGTGGGACAGCCTTTCGCCATCGTCCTCGACAATCAGGTGATTTCTGCGCCCCGCATCAACGAGCCGATCCTCGGCGGGTCGGGCCAGATTTCGGGATCCTTCACCGTCCAGCAGGCCAACGACCTCGCCATCCTGTTGCGGGCCGGCGCGCTGCCGGCGCCGCTGAAGGTCGTCGAGGAGCGCACCGTGGGGCCGAGCCTCGGACAGGATTCGATCGAGGCCGGCAAGCTTGCTGCCTTCGTCGCCGCCGGGCTCGTGGCGGTGTTCATGGTCGCCGTCTACGGCCTGTTTGGCATCTTTGCCCTGGTGGCGCTGGCGGTGCACGTCACCTTGATGTTCGCGCTCCAGTCGGTGCTGGGCGCCACCCTGACCTTGCCGGGCATCGCCGGCGTGGTGCTGACAATCGGCATGGCGGTGGATTCCAACGTCGTGATCTTCGAGCGTATCCGCGACGAGGCCCGCGAGGGCCGATCCGCCATCGCCGCCATCGACAAGGGCTTTACCCACGCGCTCGGCACCATCATGGACGCCAACGTGACCTCCCTTGCCACGGGCTCCATCCTGTTCCTGCTGGGCGGCTCGGGCCCGGTGCGCGGCTTCGCCGTCACCTATATCCTTGGCCTTCTGACCACCGTGTTCACTGCTTACACCCTCACCCGGCTCATGATCGCATGGTGGGTGAAATGGCAGCGCCCGGCGAAGCTGCCCATCTGAAGGTGCGCCGTAAATGCCTTTGATCGATTACATCCCGGCGCAGACCCACATCGGTTTCATGCGCCTGCGCCATTTCACCTTTCCGCTTTCGGCGGCGGCGATGGTGCTGGCTCTCGTGTGCTTCGCCACCTTCGGCTTCAACCTCGGCATTGATTTCCGGGGCGGTACGTTGGTGGAGGCGCAGACCAGCCAGGCGTCGGCCGACATTTCCGGCCTGCGCGAACATCTCGGCGACCTTGAACTGGGCGACGTCCAGATCCAGGAATTCGGCTCCCCTCGCGACGTGCTGATCCGCGTGGGTGAGGCCGGCACCTCGGACGCCGCCCAACAGGCGATCGTCGGGAAGATCTCTTCCGCCCTCGGCACGGACTACACCATCCGCCGCGTGGAAACGGTCGGCCCGAGCGTGTCGGCGGAATTGGTGCGCCAGTCCATCATCGCGCTGCTGCTGGGCGCGGTGGCGGTGCTGGTCTATCTGTGGTTCCGTTTCGAATGGCAGTTCGCGGTGGGCGCCATCGCCACCACCGCACACGATATCTTCGTGACGCTGGCGATCTATTCGATCCTGGGCATTGATTTCGACCTCACCTCGATCGCCGCCATCCTCACCATCATGGGCTATTCGCTCAACGATACGGTGGTGGTGTACGACCGTATCCGCGAGATGCTGCGCCGCTATAAGCGCATCCCTCTGCCGGAGATGCTGGACCTCTCGGTGAACGCGACCTTCTCGCGGACCATCATCGTTTCCCTCACCACCTTCCTGGCGACGCTGGCGCTCTATTTCTTCGGCGGCGAAGTGCTGCGCGGCTTCTCGCTTGCCATGGCGGTCGGCATCATCGTCGGCACCTATTCCACCATCTTCGTGGCGGCGCCGATGCTGATTCACCTCGGCTTGCGCCCGAGCGCGGTGGAGGGCGAGAAGAAGCCGCAAGGCATCGCCGCCCGCGTCGATGACGTGATGGCGCCCCTGCCGGAGGAAGCGGAGATCTTGCCCGCCGCCCCCGAAGCGTCGAAGCCTGCGCCCGCTCCCTCGGCGAGCCGTGCGCGCGGGCGCGGCAAGCCGCGCAAGTAACAGGCGAGACGGAGCAGATGGCGGAGCAGAAGACCGAGGCGTTCCTGCCCCGCCAGGTTCCCATCGACGGCTATGGGGACCGGTTCTTCCATTTTTCCGGCATGTCCCATTCCGGCTCGATCCTGGCATTGCCGTCCGGGATCCGGCCGTGGCCGGTCGAGACCTTCTCGGCGCTTGACGCCGCGGCCCTGGCGCCGATCATCGCCGAAGCCAAGGACTTTGAACTGCTGTTCCTGGGTACCGGCCGCGATCCGGCGCATCTGCCGGAGCGGCTGAAGGAGCGGCTGCGTGCGGCGCATCTGCGCTTCGAACTGATGCCGACGCCCGCCGCTGCCTCGACCTATAATGTATTGCTGGCCGAAGGCCGGCGCGTGGGCGCGGCGCTGATCGCATTCTGAGACCGAGAGGCGCGTCATGAGCGAGGAAGCCGGCGCATCCGGTGCGCCCGATCTGGAAACCGCCTATTCCCATTGCGCCGATCTCATCCGCACCCATGATCGCGACCGATTTCTCGCCGCCCTGTTTGCCGCCGCGTCGCCCCGCCGCCACCTGATGGCGCTTTATGCCTTCAACCTGGAAGTGGCGCGGGTGCGTGAGGTGGTGCGCGAGGCGCTTCCCGGCGAAATGCGCCTGCAATGGTGGCGCGAAATCATCGAGGGCCTGGGGCGCGGCGATGTTTCCGGCCATCCGGTGGCGGCCGCCATGCTCGATACCATTGCCGCCTGCGACCTGCCGCGTGGCGCATTGCTGAACCTGATTGATGCCCGCACCTTCGATCTTTACGACGACGCCATGCCCACCCTCAATGATCTGGAGGGCTATGCGGGCGAGACCTCGTCGGTGCTGATCCAGCTCGGGGCGACGATCCTCCTGGGGCGCGCCGATCCCGCTCTCGCGGATGCCGCCGGCCATGCGGGGGTGGCGATCGCGCTGACCGGCCTGATGCGGGCGCTGCCGCTGCACGCCGGGCGCGGCCAGTGCTTCCTTCCACTCGACATTCTTCAGCGCCACGGCCTGACGCGCGAGGATGTGGTGAAGCGCAACGCAGGTCCCGGGCTTGCAGCCGCGCTGGGTGAATTGCGCGCCCGCGCGACCCACCACGTGAAAGCGGCGCAGGCGGCCTTGACGCGCGTTCCGGCGCAGGCGGTGCCCGCGTTTCTGCCGCTGGCCCTGGTCCCCGGGGATTTGAAGGCTCTGGCGCGGGCCAGCGATCCTTTCACCCGCATCGTCGGTCTGGCGCCCTTTGTGCGGGCCTGGACGCTTTGGCGCGCGGCCGCCAAGGCGCGCGCCGGCCGCGATTGGATCACGCTGCCGGCCGCGTGATCCGGTCGGTCAGGTTGAGCCGCCCGCGCGCGATCTCATCCACCAGCTCGCGCGTGACCTGCGAGCCGGAGAGGCTCTCCAGCATCTCGATCTGGTTGCGAGCCACCAGCAGCAGGAGATCGTCCCGCACCACGCCATTCGCGTCGCGCGGAAGCTGTGGCACGAGCTGCAGATGGTCGAGGTGCGGCCGATCCGGCAAGGCTGTGGCCAGATGGGTGCGCAAGGCATCGGCGGTCAGATCGTCGCGCGTTTCCACAAAGGCATAAAGGCCGACCTTGCCGCCGAGTGTCTGGAAATCCGCCATATGCACGTCGCTCACCGCCGGATGGGCGAGCAGAGCCTCGGCGATACGCGGCCCCACCTGCGTCACCCGGGGACCCCGGCCCTCCGTGTCCGAATAGGACATGAGCCGGCGCGTGACGAAGCGGTAAACGCGCTTGCCGGTGGCCATCCACACGCGGGCGAAGCCGCTCTTCGTGGCCAGCATCTTGCGTTCGCGGGGGGTGAGCGCATCGGGGCAATAGGTGCGCTTGTGCTTGAGCAGGTGACGCACATCCTCATAGGCGAGGATACGGCCCAGCCGCGAGCGCCGGGATATGGGCAGCGCCAGCTGAAAATCCATCAGCCAGGCTTCGCCATCCGCGCCACGCAACCAATTCTGCTGCTTGGCGAGATCGTTATGGGCAAAGCCTGCGGCATGCAGGGTGCGCAGGGCGGCCTTGGCCGACCGGAAGAAGCCGAGATCGCCATAGGGCCGCGCAATCTGCAGCGGTGCCCCCTCGATCCATCCGCGCACCAGGAAGCGATGTCCCACCGCCAACAGCGGCGTGGTGACCCCCGTGGCGCTCACGCGCTCCAGGGCTTTCACCTCGCCGGCGGCAAGGCGCGCCGCGATCGGAAAGAACCAGGGCGACACCGCATTCCACCGACGCAGAACCGCGGGATGCTCACCACCGACCTGGTCGACCCAGGTCCCGCGTTCGACGGTCGAGAATACATCGCGCTTGAGCACGGTATCCACGGTGAAGCGGGCGAGGTCAGCATTGTGCTCGACCGGGGTAAAGGGGCGCAGGTGCCTGGGCATGTGGGCCTCTTAAGCCGCCTCGGCCGGGCTGTCGAGCCAGGCATCCAGGTCCGCGAGCGCGCGCGCGGCGATGGCGTGCTTTTTCGCCAGCGTCTTCTCCGTGCCCCGCAGGCGCTTTTCGTCCTCCCCCTTGGGATTGATCTCAAGCGGCGGAAACAGGCCGAAATTGATGTTCATGGGCTGGAACGAGCGCGGCCCGGCGTCAATGGTTTCGATATGGCCGCCAGTGATATGGGCGAGCAAAGCGCCGTGGGCGGTGGTGAGCGGCGGCAGGCTCAATGCCTCCCCCCGCCGCTCGGCTGCGGCAAAGCGCCCCGCGAGAAGGCCGACGGCCGCGCTTTCCACATAGCCTTCGCAACCGGTGATCTGACCGGCGAAGCGCAGGCGCGGATCGGCCTTCAGGCGCAACGTCTCGTCCAGCAGGCGCGGCGAATTGAGATAGGTGTTGCGGTGCAGGCCGCCCAGACGGGCGAACTCGGCATTCTCCAAGCCGGGAATGGTGCGGAACACCCGCACCTGCTCGCCATGCTTCAGCTTGGTCTGGAAGCCCACCATATTATAGAGCGTGCCGAGCTTATTATCTTGGCGCAGCTGGATGATGGCATGGGCCTTCACATCCGGCGCATTGGGATTGGTCAGGCCGACCGGCTTCAGCGGGCCGAAGCGCAGGGTCTCGCGCCCACGTTCCGCCATCACCTCGATGGGCAGACAGCCGTCGAAATAGGGCGTCTTGGCTTCGAAATCGCGCAATGGCGCCTTTTCTCCGGCCAAGAGGGCGTCGATGAACGCCTCGTATTGGTCCTTGTCGAGCGGGCAATTGATATAGTCCGCGCCGGTGCCGCCGGGGCCAACCTTGTCGTAGCGCGACTGGAACCAGGCCTTGCTCATGTCGATACTGTCGAAATGAACGATCGGTGCGATCGCATCGAAGAAGGCGAGGGCGGTCTCGCCCGTCAGCTCCAGCACCGATTGTGCCAGTGCCGGCGAGGTCAGGGGACCGGTGGCGATGATCACCTTGTCCCACTCCGCCGGCGGCAGGCCGGCTATCTCCTCGCGGCGGATCTCCACCAGCGGATGGGATTCGAGCGCCGCCGTCACGGCCTCCGCAAAACCGACGCGGTCCACGGCGAGCGCACCCCCCGCGGGCACCTGGTTGGCGTCCGCGCATTGGAGAATCAGCGAGCCGGCGCGGCGCATCTCCGCATGGAGGACGCCGACGGCATTGCCCTTAGGATCGTCGGACCGGAAGGAATTGGAACACACCAGTTCCGCCAGTGCCTCGGTGTGATGGGCTTCCGTCGTGCGGACCGGACGCATTTCGTGCAGCACCACCGGTACGCCGCGGGTTGCCAATTGCCAGGTGGCCTCCGAGCCGGCAAGGCCGCCACCGATCACATGCACCGCGCTTACATCACTCATGAGCATTCCTGAAGCCGGGCATAAAGCCCGGCGCGGGGCCGCCGGAAGCGCGCCCGAAAAACCGATCTGGCTCAATGCCCGATCACGGCCGCCGCTTCAAGGTCTGCGACCAGATTGTCCCGGTCAGAAGGCCGGTATCAGAAGGTCCAGGTCAGGCTGCCCTTCACCGCGTTCTCGCTTACGTCCGAGGCGAGCTGGCCGGAATAGAAGATGCCGAACGCCATGCTCTCTCCCATCTTCGCGGACAGCCCCGCGCCCACCAGCAGGGCGTCGCGCGCGAGCGGGGCGCCGGAAACGGTGAACGGCAGGGAGCCGGAGGAGAAGGCAAGGGTCGCGGTTGGCGCGAGATAGCCATAGGCATGCTGCCATCCGAGCGTTCCCGAAAGCGTCATGGGCGCGAGCCCGGGTGCCGGAAGCACCAGTGCGGCACGCACGCCGAGGCTCGTGCTCAGCGTGTCGAACGTGCCGGATTGGGCCGTGAGCGCCGCAGCCCCCAGCCCCTCGGAGAAGCTGTCGGTCGAAAGGCTCGCATAGGTGAGGCCGGCGAACGGCTCGATGCTGGCGGGCAGGTTCCCGGCCATGCCCTGCATCTGATACCCCAGCTCGCCAAACACCTGGCCCGTCTGCCCGGAATAGCCCGGGCTATAAGCCTGCGCGAAGCCCGGCAGCGCCACCGTGCGATCCACGGAAATGTCGTGCCAGGAATAAGCCGCGCCCAACCGCACGGCGAGCGCACCGGCGCCCGCCATGGGGAAGCTGCGGCCGGCGTAGAGGGCAAAATCGTAATTGTCGCTTGTGCCGTTGGAAGTGGAATTTCCCAAATTGAAGCTCGACTGGCCGAAGCCGGCGGCAACGCCGATACGCCAATCGGACAGCGTACCGTCAAGGCCCATCAGGAACCCGCCAATGGAATCGCTGACCGAGCTTGTACCCGGGGCGGCTGAGAAATTCCCCCAGCCGCCGTAGCCCTGGCCCCACAACGCGGTGCCTTGCGGGTCCACCTCGATGGTGCGAGGCGCGCCTGCGGCCGCAAGGCCGGGCGCGGCGGCTTGGCGCAAGCGCGCGCCCACGGCGTCACGCACATAGGTGGACTGCATCATGAGGACGCTCTGCACCGAGGCATAGACCTCGCCGGACAGAGAGGCATAGGCGGCCGGCGCCGTCGTGGCCTGTAGGCTCGCCAGCACCGAGGTGAGCGGCGCGCCGGGCGCGAGCGTATCGGCCGCCGTCGCGACCGCCCATGTGTTCGCCGTGGTCGCGAAGACCGAGAAGGGGACCCCGCTGCGCGCCAAGCTTACGGTCGCCTGAGTGCCCGCCGTATCGACGCTCGGCGAGAGGAAGGGATAGAGCGCAGCCGCCGTGCCGAATGCGCTGGTGTTGACCGTGAAATTGCCCGTGATGCCGCCGGCGGCGGTCAGCACGGTGAAGCTTTGCCCAAGGGTGGGCACATAGCCGGCCACCGGCACCAGATCGAGCTGCGCGCCATTCAGCGTCGCCGTTCCGCTGACGACAATGAGATCGCTGCTGTTCGCCCCGATCTCGGCGCGATAGCTCCCTTGTTGGGAGAAGGCGAGATCGCCGTTCACCGTCAGCAGGCCGATGGAATGACCGGGGCTGAGGACGCCGGAATTCACCAGCGTGCCGTTCACAGTGCCGTTTCCGCCCACGAAGCCGCTGTTGGTCAGGCTTCCGAAGAGGGTGCCGTCATGCATCAGAACGCCGGCGTTGGCGACATTGCCGACGATGTTGGCCGCGTCCAGCACCCATGCGCCTTGGGCGATGGAGAGGGAGGCCGTGACGGTATTGGAGAAGGAGACCGTGCCGCTGCTCACCGTAATGCCGGCCGGCAGGTTCACCTCTCCCAGCACCGAAATGAATCCGTTTCCGGTAAAGACCAAGGCGCCCGGGCCGCCGATGGAGCCGAACAGCGTCGCCAAGCCCCCCGCCGACATCTGCGTATCGCCTCGCACATAGACCGGCAGGTTCGTGGAAAATCCGCCGGGCACGGCGAAGGAGCCCATTGTCGAGAGATAGGGCGAGAAATAGACCCCCGCAGTATCCGGATTGATGGCTTTGAGCCCTTCATAGCCGCCCACGGCATCGAACATATATTCGAACTGCGAGAAGGGATGAATTCCGGTATTTGCGAGGTCGCTTTCGTTGATCCGGGAGTACCAGGGGGCAGCTGTATTGTTGTCGTCGCCATCGACTTTGTAGGAGTAACCGACGTTGGTGTTGCCGCCGATATAGACGGTCACCTCGGTGCCCCTGGGAGCACACGAAAAATCGGGATTGGCGGCGCAAGCCACGGAATTGTCCGCGGCGTTCTTGCCAAGGTCGGACCATAGATAGGAAATGCCGGTATCCATCAGCACGCTGTCGACATGGGTGACCTTCGTGCCGTCCACCACCACCGTTCCCGGCGCGGTCTGCCAATTCACGCCCGCCTGACCCGCCGGGGTATCCTGCACAAGCTTCACATAGGAAAAGCCGGAGCCGGCATTCTGCGCGGTCAGGCCAGCTTGAATGCCTTGCGGGGTGATCACATAGCCGGCGCGAACCGTGCCTTCGTCCATGCCGGCGAGATGCAGCAGCGGATTATTGACGAGCGAGGGCAGATAATCCGGCCCCCAGCCGGAATCGGGGCGACCATAGCCCACGCCCATCAATGTGGTGCAGGCGGCGCCGGGCACCGAGCAATCGGTTCTCACCGATCTTCCATCCACCACCGTGTAGGAGGCTGATTCCACCAGCACCGGTATCGTCGCCACGGCCTCGTTGCCGTTGGCATCATGGCTGCCGGGGAACCGCACTTGAACCGTGGTCCAGGTGCCGATCGAGTAATTGCCGCTGGAAGAATAAAGGATCTTCTGCTGGTTGGGCGATTGCTGGAAGTTCGGGATCAGATACTGGGGCACCACCATGCCCTGCGAGCCCGTGTCGAGCTGAAACACCAGCGGGGCGCTGTCGCCGATGGCGGCCGAGACGAAGATGCCGGCCTTCGGAGAATCATAGCTCGGCTGAGTCCCCACGAAGCCGGAATCCGGATGGGGCTGGGCGAAGGGAATGAAATAGGAGTCGCTGTATTGCTGATACAGATTCCAGGAAGGGGTTTGCGCGAGCGCGGCAGTCCCTCCGGAAGATAGGCCAACACCCGCGGCCAAAATACAGAGAAGGCGAGAATTCGAGTCCCACACCGACGCCATCGCGAAGCCCCCAAGCAAACGCTGGGCGGGACTATAGAACCTCCGCAAGGAAACACCAGACCTTCGTCCGCAATTTTATTCAACAATTGCAACGGCTAAGGTCTTCTGTTCTGACCTAACGTCAAACTGCATCTGTATCCGAGCGCATCAGCGCTGGCAGGCAAGACGCCGCATCGGGAGCCGGGATTCAAATTGGGAAAAAGCAGAGGTTGGCGAAGCGCCAGGGTCGGGAGGGTCGCGGACCGCACTCCCGAAACCAGCCTCGCGGCCCGGTGCCTGGAAGCATCGGCGCCGTCGGGGCCAGGACATTTTTCATCTCGCGTGCCGCCATGCTGGCGACCCGCATGCCATTCAGGCGGCGAGGGACGCCTGACGCGCGATCGACCGGATTTCCGAACGGCTGACATTGATGTCGCCGAGAGCGCGGTCATCGAGCTGGGACAGTTCGGCAACCGTGCGATTATAAGCCTGCCAACGGCGCACCTGGCGGGCAAGAAGACCCCAAAGCAACATGATTTCTCTCCTTTGTGCGGCCTGCGCTTTCGCGCCCCGCATCGTTGGGGAAGAGATAAGCCTGTTCGGAGCCATAGCCAATGCATGTTGCCGCAACGCAGCATTGCGGCAATCGCATATAATTTATACCAGCTGATAACTTTTGTGGCAGCGCCGTCGGCTCGGAACTGCCCAACCCGAAGGCTTTTCGCGGCCTCCGGCTCGCGGCGATCGACCCCGGGGCGGAGGGCGCCGAGGGGTCAGGCGCTTCCAGCAGCCCCCATCCATTGCACTGCATCATGCGCCGGAGGCACGTGTGAAACCCTGGTCGGGCCGGAGAGAAGCGGGGCTGACTTATTCCGCTGCCGCCTGGCGCCGGCCGCGCCTGACCTTGGGCGGCAGGGCGGGAACCTTGGATTTCATGGGACGTCGCGCGAGCACCTCCGCGAGGAAGGCGCCAGTGTGGGAGCGCTTTGACCGGGCGATCTCCTCCGGCGGACCCACCGCGACGATTTCACCGCCGCCGTCTCCCCCCTCCGGGCCGATGTCGATCACCCAGTCGGCGGTCTTGATGACTTCGAGATTATGCTCGATCACCGCCACGGTGTTGCCTTGCTCCACCAATTCATGGAGCACCTCCAGGAGCTTGGCCACGTCGTGGAAATGCAGGCCGGTGGTCGGCTCGTCCAGGATATAGAGCGTGCGGCCGGTCGCGCGTTTGGACAATTCCTTGGCCAGCTTCACCCGCTGGGCTTCACCGCCCGAAAGCGTATTGGCCTGCTGGCCGACCTTGATATAGCCGAGCCCAACCCGCGAGAGCGTTTCCAGCTTCTCGCGCACGCTGGGCACCGCCTTGAAGAAATCGGCGCCCTCGTCGACCGTCATGTCGAGCACGTCGGCGATAGATTTTTCCTTGAAGGTGACCTCAAGCGTCTCGCGATTGTAGCGTTTTCCCTTGCAGACATCGCAAGTGACATAGACGTCCGGGAGGAAATGCATCTCGATCTTGATGACGCCGTCGCCCTGGCAGGCTTCGCAGCGCCCGCCCTTGACGTTGAAGGAGAAACGGCCCGGTCCATAGCCGCGCGCCTTGGCCTCCGGCAGGCCGGAGAACCATTCGCGCATGGGCGTGAAGGCGCCGGTGTAGGTTGCGGGATTGGAACGCGGCGTACGGCCGATGGGCGACTGGTCGATGTCGATGACCTTGTCGAGATGCTCCAACCCCTCCAGCTTGTCGTAGGGAGCCGGCGCCTCGCTCGCATTGTTCAGCCGCCGGGCCACCGCCTTATATAAGGTGTCGATGAGCAGCGTGGATTTTCCCCCGCCCGAAACGCCGGTCACGCAGGTGAACAGGCCGAGCGGAATTTCCGCCCGCACGTTCTTCAGATTGTTGCCGCGCGCGCCGCTCACGGCCAGCATCTTGCGCGGGTTCGGCTGACGGCGCGTCGGGACGCCTACGGCCAGGGCGCCGGTAAGATATTGGCCAGTCAGCGAATTGGGGTCAGCCATGACCTGTGCTGGCGTCCCCTGAGAGACGATGCGCCCGCCGTGCACGCCGGCGCCGGGGCCGACGTCGACGACATAATCGGCAGCGAGGATGGCATCCTCGTCGTGCTCCACCACGATCACGGTATTGCCCAGTTCCCGCAGGCGCTTCAGCGTCTCGAGCAAGCGCGCGTTGTCGCGCTGGTGCAGGCCGATGGATGGCTCATCCAGCACATAGAGGACGCCGGAAAGACCCGACCCGATCTGCGAGGCCAGGCGAATGCGCTGGCTCTCGCCGCCGGAAAGCGTGCCGGAGGAGCGGGCGAGGGTGAGATATTCCAGCCCCACGTCCATCAGGAAGCGCAGCCGGTCGCGGATCTCCTTGAGGATGCGCACCGCGATCTCGTTCTGCTTCGCGGTCAGCACAGAAGGCAGGGCCTCGAACCAGGCGCTCGCCGCGCGCACGGAGAGCGCACCGGCCTCGCCAGCGTGCATGCCACCCACCTTCACCGCCAAAGCCTCTGGCTTAAGCCGATAGCCGTGGCAGACCGCGCAGGGCACGGTGGAGAAATATTTCGAAATCTCCTCCCGCGCCCAGTCGCTTTCGGTTTCCTTCCAGCGCCGGTCGAGATTGCGCACGATGCCTTCGAAGCTCTTGTGAGTCTCATAGGCCCGCAGGCCGTCGTCATAGGCGAAGGCGATCTGCTCGTCGCCGGACCCATAGAGGATCACGTCGCGCGCTTTCTCCGGCAGATCGGCGAATGGCACCGTGAGCTTGAATTTGTAGTGCTTGGCGAGCGCATCCAGCGTCTGCCCGTAATATGGCGAGGTGGATTTCGCCCAAGGCGCGATGGCGCCCTGCTTCAGGGTGCGGGATTTGTCCGGCACCACCAGATCGGGATCTATGGTCTGCTCGACCCCGAGCCCGTCGCAAGCCGGGCAAGCGCCGAACGGATTGTTAAACGAGAACAGGCGGGGCTCGATCTCCGAAATGGTAAATCCAGAGACCGGGCAGGCGAACTTTTCCGAGAACATGATGCGCTTCGGCGCACCGTCTGCGTCCTTTTCGTCGGCGAATTCCACAACGGCGATGCCGTCGGCGAGGGCGAGCGCGGTCTCGAAACTGTCGGCAAGGCGGGTTGCGATATCGCCGCGCACCACAAGGCGATCCACCACCACGTCGATGTCATGCTTGAATTTCTTATCGAGCGCGGGCGCCTCGGCGATCTCATGGAACGTGCCGTCGAGCTTCACGCGCTGAAAGCCCTTCTTCAGGAACTCCGCGAGCTCCTTGCGATATTCGCCCTTGCGGCCCCGGACCACCGGCGCCAGCAGATAAAGCCGCGAGCCTTCCGGCAGCGCCAGCACCCGGTCGACCATCTGGGAGACTGTCTGGCTCTCAATGGGCAGGCCCGTGGCGGGCGAATAGGGAATGCCGACGCGCGCCCAGAGCAGGCGCATATAGTCGTAGATCTCCGTGACCGTGCCCACCGTGGAACGCGGATTCTTGGAGGTGGTTTTCTGCTCGATGGAAATGGCGGGCGAGAGGCCGTCGATCTGGTCGACATCCGGCTTCTGCATCATCTCCAGGAACTGGCGGGCATAGGCCGAGAGGCTCTCCACATAGCGCCGCTGGCCCTCCGCATAGATGGTATCGAAGGCCAGCGAGGACTTTCCCGAGCCGGACAGGCCGGTGAACACCACCAAGCTGTCGCGGGGGATATCCAGATCGACGTTTTTCAGATTGTGCTCGCGCGCCCCGCGTACGGAAAGCAGACGGGCGTCTCGGCGATCGGACGGCGAAGCGGGCATGCGGGGAGGGGGCGCGCGATCAGTCATGAGGCTCGGGCTTAGGGTAAGCGGGGCAGTGAGGGCAAAGGCGTCCGGCAAGCGGAGCGCGGCGCCTTCCGGCCCGCCACCTTGGTTAATTTAGGACGCGGTGTGCGCTGCGGTAGGGAACGGAAACGGAACATAGGTGGCAAAACCGAAAAAAGGAATGTGCAGCCTTCAGACTCATCTTGCGGCCAGTGTGCGCGATTGCTAGAACAGATCAAGAACATTTGTACTCATGCGCCGGCCTTCGGGACCTTTTGGTGGAAAAGGGGCGGGTGCCCCTCGCTTCGCAGAAGGGGGGCGCTAGGGTGCAGCTTCGGTTCAGCCGGCATCGCCCGGCACGCAAGACAGGGAGCGGGCGATGGCCGGCAGCGTCAACAAGGTGATCCTGATCGGCAATCTGGGCCGCGACCCGGAAATCCGCTCGTTCCAGAACGGCGGTCGGGTGGCGAACTTTTCCATCGCCACCTCCGAGACCTGGCGCGACAAGGCCTCGGGCGAGCGCAAGGAGCGCACCGAATGGCACCGCATTTCGGTGCTCAACGAAAACCTGGTCGGCGTGGTGGAGCGCTTCGTGAAGAAGGGCTCCAAGGTCTATATCGAGGGCCAGCTCGAGACGCGAAAATTTGAGAAGGACGGCCGCGAGCAATATACCACTGAGGTCGTTCTGCGCCCTTACCGGGGCGAACTGACCCTTCTGGACGCCCGTGGCGGCGGTTCCAGTGAGGGCGGCGGCGATGATTATGCCGGCGGCTCCGATTTCGGCTCATCGAGCCCGATGGGTGGTGGTGGCTCGTACGGCGGCGGCGGCGGTAGCTATGGCGGCGGGTCCGGTGGGCGCCGGTCCAGTGGCGGTGGCGGCGGCGGCGCTGGTGGCTCGGGTTCTGGCGGCAGCCGCCCTTCCGACGACATGGACGACGAAATCCCATTCTGACCGGGATCTACGGCCCCTCGCATGTTGAGGCGGGCTCGACGCGGCCCATCGACCAATGACGCACGCCCCAGCAGGGAGTATTTCGTCCGGTTTCGGGCCGTGGTGGCGGTACAGGCGGAGGCGCTGCGGTGCCCGACTTGAGGCCTCCGGTGTAACGCATTGTAAAAACGAGGATATTTATACCGGCGCCGGCGGTCTTTCGCTGGCGCCGCGAGCATGAATCGGCTAAAAGACAGAGCTTACAAGCTCATTATGAGAGACCCGTCTTTTGGCTGACAACGAGACGCCGCGACAGGGAGGCGACCTGCCTTCCGACATCCGGCCCGTATCCATCACCGAAGAATTGTCCCGCTCCTATCTCGACTACGCCATGAGCGTGATTGTCGCGCGGGCGCTGCCGGACGTGCGCGACGGGCTGAAGCCGGTGCATCGGCGCATTTTGTTCTCCATGCACGAGAACGGCTACGAGTGGAACAAGTCCTATCGCAAGTCGGCGCGCGTGGTGGGCGATGTCATTGGTAAATACCATCCCCACGGCGACCAGTCGGTTTATGACGCCCTGGTGCGCATGGCGCAGCGCTTCTCGATGCGGCTGCCTCTGGTTGATGGCCAAGGGAATTTCGGCTCCGTGGACGGCGATCCGCCTGCGGCCATGCGGTACACCGAGGTGCGCCTGGAGAAGGTGGCCAACGCGCTGCTGGATGATCTCGACAAAGACACCGTCGACTATCAGGAAAACTACGACAACAGCGAGCGCGAACCCTCGGTCCTCCCGGCCAAGTTCCCGAACCTGCTGGTAAATGGCGCCGGCGGCATCGCGGTCGGCATGGCGACCAACATTCCTCCGCACAATCTCGGCGAAGTCATCGACGCCGTGCTGGCGTTGATCGACGATCCCTTGCTGGATCCCGAGGCTTTGCTGGATGTCGTGCCCGGTCCGGATTTCCCCACCGGCGCGCTGATCCTCGGCCGTTCCGGGATTCGCCAGGCTTATTTGACCGGCCGCGGCTCCATCATGATGCGGGCCAAAGTCTCCATCGAGGCTGTCCGCAAGGACCGCGAAGCGATCATCATTACCGAAATTCCCTATCAGGTGAACAAGGCGACGATGATCGAGAAGATCGCCGAGCTGGTGCGCGAAAAGCGGCTGGAGGGCATCGCCGAAATCCGCGATGAATCCGATCGCGAAGGGATGCGCGTCTACATTGAAATCAAACGCGATTCTCAGGCCGATGTGGTATTGAACAACCTTTACCGCATGACGCCGCTGCAGACGTCGTTCGGTGTCAACATGGTGGCGCTTTCCGGCGGACGGCCTGCCGTGATGACGCTCCATGACATGCTCACGGCCTTCATCTCGTTCCGGGAAGAGGTCGTAAGCCGGCGCACAAAATTCCTGCTGCGCAAGGCGCGGGATCGCGCGCATGTGTTGGTCGGCTTGGCCATCGCCGTCGCCAACATTGATGAAGTTATTCGCTTAATTCGCGCCGCGCCCGATCCCGCCAGTGCGCGTGAAGCCCTCATGGGACGTGATTGGCCGGCTAAGGATATGGCCCCGCTCATCGCCCTGATCGCCGATCCGCGCCATACGCTCGCGGCGGACGGGACCTATCGGCTCTCGTTCGAGCAGGCGCGCGCCATCCTCGATCTGCGCCTGCAGCGCCTCACCGCCCTGGGGCGCGACGAGGTCGCAGACGAACTGAACAAACTCGCCGTCGAAATCGCCGATTACCTCGAAATTCTCGCAAGTCGCGCGCGTGTTCAGCAGATTGTTCGCGACGAGCTCAATGCCATCAAGGCCGAATTCGGCACCCCGCGCCGGACCGAGATCGTCGAGGGCTTCGGTGACCTGGACGACGAGGATCTCATCCAGCGCGAGGAGATGGTCGTCACCGTTTCACATGCCGGCTATGTGAAACGCGTTCCGCTGTCGACCTATCGCGCCCAGCGGCGCGGCGGGAAGGGCCGGTCGGCCATGCAGACGCGGGACGAGGATTTCGTCACCCGCCTGTTCGTCGCCTCCACCCATGCGCCCGTGCTGTTCTTCTCCTCCAAGGGGCAGGTCTACAAGCTCAAGGTGTGGCGCCTGCCGGCGGCCGCCCCCCAGGCGCGCGGCAAGGCGCTCATCAACATCCTGCCGCTGGACCCGGACGAGCGGATCACCTCCATCGTGCCTTTGCCCGAGGAGAGCGAGGAGCACGGCCGCTGGCAGATCATGTTCGCCACCACCGGCGGCACGGTGCGCCGCAATGAGCTGGCGGATTTCAGCCAGGTGAACCGCAACGGCAAGATCGCCATGAAGCTGGAGGTGGGCGAGGCCATCGCCTCGGTCCAGCTTTGCACGGAGCAGGACGACGTGCTCCTCACCACCGCGAACGGCGCCTGCATCCGCTTCCCAGTCACGGATGTGCGCGTGTTCAAGGGCCGCGATTCGGTGGGCGTGCGCGGCATCCGGCTTGAGGGAGAAGACCGGGTCATCTCCATGGCCATCATCTACCATTCGGACGCAACGCCGGACGAGCGTGTGGCCTATCTGCGCGCGGCGAACGCCGAGCGGCGCGCATTGGGCGGAGCCCCGGGCGCGGCGAGCGAGGAACCGCCGGTTCTCGAGGCCGATGCCGAAGAGAGCGGAGCCGAGGGCGCGCAGGGCGAGGGCCCGCTGGATGAAGCCAAGCGCATCCAGATGACGGCGCTGGAACAGTTCATCCTGACCTTGTCCGAGAACGGCTACGGCAAGCGGACCTCGTCCTACGAATATCGCGTCACCGGCCGCGGCGGCAAAGGCATCGTCGCCATGGCGGTGAACGAGCGCAACGGCAAGCTCGTCGCCTCCTTCCCGGTGAAGGATCCGGACCAGATCATGCTGGTGACCAATGGCGGCCAGCTCATCCGCTGCCCGGTGGAAGGCATCCGCATCGTCGGCCGCTCCAGCCAGGGCGTCATCGTGTTCAACACGGCGGCGGACGAGCATGTCGTCTCGGTGGAGCATATCAGCGAGGATGAGGAGGCGACCGGCCTTTCCGCCGAGCCAGGCGAGGACAATGGCCCGTCTGACGAGGCCGGCCCTGGGGAGGGCGGTGAAGACTGATGCCGGGCGCGGGCCTCATCTCGGCTGAAAACCTCGCCCTGTTCGTGCTCGCCTGCGTGGCGCTCGCGGCGACGCCTGGGCCCAACGTGGCCCTGATCGTCGCCACGGCGCTCAAGCATGGGCGCCGTGCCGGCATGCTCTCAGCCGCCGGGGTCAATGTGGGGCTGGTGCTGCAGCTCGCCGTCGTCGCCGCGGGGCTTGCATGGCTGGTGGAGCTTTTTGCCCGCCATTTCGATCTCGTGCGCTATGCCGGCGCCGCCTATCTCGTCTGGCTTGCGGTTCGCCAGTGGCGGAAGGCCGGGGAAGCAACGCGGGAAACAGCGCCCTCGGGCCGGGCCGCTTTCGCGCGCGGCCTGGCCGTTGCCTTCGCCAATCCCAAAACGCTGCTCTTCCATGCGGCCTTCCTGCCGCAATTCGTCACCAATCCTTCCGATCCCGTGCCCCAGATCGCTTTGCTCGCCGCCATATTCGCGATGATCGCCTTGGTGGGCGACATGCTGTGGGCCATCGCAGCCGATCGCGCCCGCGCGGCCCTCACGGGCCGCTTTACGGCACTGGCGGACCGGGTATCTGCCGTGATCCTGGCGGGGGGCGCCGCGATCCTGATGGCAGCGGGCCGTCGCTGAGGGAAAGGGCCTCCAGGTCCCTGCGGGGCGGGGCACCGAACAGGCGGGCGTAGTCGCGGGTGAAGTGGGACACGCTCTCATAGCCCACGTCGAATGCCGCGTCGGCAATGGCGACCCCTTGCCCATGCAGCCGCCGCCGCGCCTCCACAAGGCGTAGCCGCTTCTGGAACTGGAGCGGCGAGAGGGATGTCACTGCCTTGAAATGCGCGTGGAAGGACGAGACGCTCATGCCCGCCGCCTCGGCGAGCCGTCCCACCGGCAGCGGGCGGGCATAGTCCGCGCGCAGCAGCGCCACGGCCCGCGAGATGCGCGCCGCATGGCTGTCCGGCAGGCTGAGTTGCCGCAGCATGGGGCCGTGGGGGCCGCGCAGCAGCCAGTAATGCAGTTCACGCAGGATCGAGGGGCGCAGCACCGCGAGCGCGTCAGGCGTGTCGACGAGCCGCACCAGCCGGGCGACGCAGTCCTGCACCGCGCCCTGAGTCTCAGCAACCGCAACCCGGGCCGCCGGCTGCGGCGGGGACACCGCTGCGATGTCGCTCATCAACTCCCGCAGCAACGGCACGTCGATGTCGAGTGCCACTGCCAGATAGGGCGCCGCGGCGCTTGCCTGCCGGACCCGTCCGGATACGGCAAGGTCCGTGCCCACGATCAGCGTTTCCCCCGCCTTGAACGACCAGGTTTGCATTCCCGAGGTCACGTCCTTTGCCCCTTGGAGAACCAGGCAAAGCAGGGGCCGGTAGAGGGCGTGCACATAGGGCGTGGGCGCGCGGGCGCAGGCAAAGCCAATGCCTCCGGCTTCCGCCAGAAGCAGGCCCTCGGGCGCTTGTAAGCCTGCCGTGTGGCGTGTGGCGGCGGCGCGCAGATCGTCGGTCATGGCGGCTTTTTCCCTGGCCGGCAGCGCGGCATGGCACGGCGGCGCGTCACGCGAAGCCGGGCAGGGTGAAGCATAGTCTATCGGCGGCATGGGAAAAGCGGGTTTGGAGAAATGGGCAAGCCTTCGACAGCTTCCGGCAAGAGATGCGGAAGGTCGGGCTCTAGAAGTCTCCCATCGCTGATGGAGACCGTGTCATGACCCATACCCCCGCTTCTTCCACACCCATCGCTCTCGTCACCGGCGGTAGCCGGGGCCTTGGGCGCAGCACCGTGCTGGCCCTGGCGCGCCGAGGCATGGATGTGATCTTCACCTATCATTCCCGCGCCGGGGAGGCCGAGGCGGTGCGCGCCGAGATCGCGGCTTTGGGCCGTACCGGCCTTGCGCTTCAGCTCGATGTGGAGCGCTCGGCCACCTTCCCGGCCTTCGCCGCGACCGTGCAGGCGGCGCTGAAAGACACCTTCGGGCGCGATCGGTTCGACGTGCTCGTCAATAATGCGGGCATCGGCATCCATGCCTCCTTCATGGAGACCACGGAAGAGATGTTCGACCAACTGGCAAACATCCACCTGAAGGGCACCTTCTTCCTCTCCCAGGCGCTGCTGCCGCTGATGGCCGACGGTGGGCGCATCATTAATTTGTCCAGCGGCCTTGCCCGCTTCTCCATGCCGGGCTTTGCCGCCTATGCGGCCATGAAGGGCGGCATCGAGGTGCTCACCCGCTATATGGCCAAGGAGCTGGGTGCGCGCGGCATTCGCGTCAACACCATCGCGCCCGGCGCCATCGAGACCGATTTCGGCGGCGGGCTGGTGCGCGACAATGCGCAGGTCAACGCGGTCATCGCCGGCGAGACGGCGCTCGGCCGCGTCGGCGTGGTCGACGATATCGGCCCGATGATCGCGACTTTCCTGGCTGAAGAGAATCGCTGGGTGAACGGCCAGCGCATCGAGGTGTCGGGTGGCATCCATCTGTGAGGATGCCACTGCTGTGACCCTAAGAGGCGGTGCCGCGCGGCACCGCCCCATTGCGCGTGGGCGCGCGGCGCGATAACGCTTGCGCCCCATGAGCGCCCCGCAAGCCCACACCACCCGCGCCGCCATTTATGCCGGCTCGTTCGACCCGCCCACCAATGGGCATCTGGACGTGGTGCGCTCGGCGTGCCGCCTCGCCGACCGGCTGGTGCTCGCGGTCGGCATCCATCCCGGCAAGACGCCCTTGTTCACCGCCGCCGAGCGGCTCGACATGCTGCGCGAAGTCTGCGAGCCGGTGGCGGCCGAGGAGGGGGCGGTCCTCGAAGTGGTCACCTTCGACAAGCTGGTGGTGAGCGTGGCGCAGGAGACCGGCGCCGGTCTGCTGATCCGCGGCCTGCGCGACGGCACGGACCTCGATTACGAAATGCAGATGGCGGGCATGAACGGCACGCTCGCTCCGGACATCCAGACCGTTTTCCTGCCGGCTTCCCCCCGGGTGCGCCCCATCACCGCCACCTTGGTGCGGCAGATCGCGTCCATGGGCGGCGATGTCTCCGCCTTCGTGCCGCCGGTCGTGCTCGCGCGGCTGCACGCGAAGTTTCCCAAACGCTGATGTCCAACAGCTGATCGGTTCCAAGGAGATACCCATGCCCCGCTTTCTCGGCCGCGTCCTGGCCGGCCTTGCCGTCGCGCTGATGTTCGTGCTGCCCGCCGCCGCGCAGAGCAAGATCGACCCCCAGAACACGCTTTATCTCGACACCACCTACGGCCGTGTGGTGATCGCGCTGCGCCCGGACATCGCGCCCAAGCACGCGGAGCGGCTGAAGCTGCTGGCGCGCGAGGGCTTCTATAATGGCGTGCCGTTCCACCGCGTGATCGACGGCTTCATGGCGCAGACCGGCGACGGCCAATATGGCAATGGCACCGGCGGTTCGAAATATCCCAACCTGCCAGCGGAATTCTCCAACGTCCCGTTCGAGCGCGGCACCGTGGGCATGGCCCGCTCGTCGTCGCCGGACAGCGCCAATTCGCAGTTCTTCATCAATTTCGACGCCACCCCCTCCCTGAACGGCCAATATACCGTGGTCGGCAAGGTGGTGTCGGGCATGGAGTTCGTGGACAAGATCAAGAAGGGTTCGTCAAGCCAGAACGGCACGGTCGCGAACCCGGACAAGATCATCAAGATGCAGGTGGCCGCCGACGCCAAGTAATCCCGCGTCCGTTCGCGCAACCGCTCTTCAGAGCGCGGCACAAAAAGCCGCGACACCATCGACCAACCAAGGAGACTGGCCATGGCCGACGAGGTTATCGTTCTCGAAACCACCAAGGGCGAGGTGGTCATTGCCCTGCGTCCCGATCTGGCCCCCGGCCATGTGGCGCGCATCAAGGAACTGGTGGCGGAAGGCTTTTATAACGGCGTGCCGTTCCACCGCGTCATCGACGGCTTCATGGCGCAGACCGGCGATCCCACCGGCACCGGCATGGGCGGTTCCGGCAAGAAGCTGAAGGCCGAGTTCAACGCCGAGCCGCACAAGCGCGGCACGGTCTCCATGGCCCGCGCGCAGAACCCGGATTCCGGCGACAGCCAGTTCTTCATCTGCTTCGGCGATGCCGGCTTCCTCGACCGCCAGTACACGGTGTGGGGCCAGGTGATCTCCGGCATGGAGAATGTGGACAAGATCAAGCGCGGCGAGCCCGTGAAGGATCCCGACAAGATCGTTTCCGCCAAGCTCCAGCCCGCAGCGGCCTGAGCCTTCGATCCAGATGCGAAAACGCCGACAGCGATGCCGGCGTTTTTGTTTTAAGAGCAATGTTCTTTGGATCTCGCCGCGAATGCCGGGCGCAGGGTCAGCCCTGGCCGTTCTCGCCGCGCCGGCCGTGCTTGAGATAGGGTGGGCGCGGGATCGAGGTGTGCGCCGAGCGCAGCGCCGCCGACCAGCGCTCCCGCAGATCGTGGAAATAAGGCTCGCCCGGCTCGACGCGATAGCTCAGCTCGGATTCCAACGTATCGGGGCACAGCACCAGAACGTCGATCGGCAGGCCGACGCCGAGGTTCGAGCGCATGGTGGAATCCATGGAAATCAGGCTGGTCTTCAGCGCGTCGGCGATCTCCATGTCGAAGGTTACGGCGCGATCCAGCACCGGCTTGCCGTATTTGTGCTCGCCGATCTGGAGGAACGGAGTATCGGTGGTGCACTCGATGAAATTGCCGGCCGAATAGATCATGAACAGGCGCAGCGGCCCGCCGATGATCTGGCCGCCGAGCAGGAACGACACGTCGAAGCTGACATTGCTCTGCTCCAGCGCATTGCCGTCCACCGTGTGGACCTGCCGGATCGCGCGGCCGACCAATTGGGCGGCCTGGAACATGGTCCTGGCGTCGCGCAATTGCTGGCGCTCGCCGGCGTCGTGATCCTCCACGCCCTCGTGCAGAAGGCTGAGCACGGACTGGGAGACCGACAGATTGCCGGCCGAGGCAATGGCGATCACGTGATGGCCCGGCTCCTCGAACACATGGAGCTTTCGGAAGGTGGAGATGTTGTCGAGGCCAGCGTTGGTGCGCGTGTCCGCGATCATCACCAGACCGTCCCGCACCAGCACACCGCAACAATAAGTCATCACCTTCCCCCACCGCAGGCCGGAGTTATAGCGAGCCTACCCCGCGGGCCGCAATCAGCGTTATGCCCCCCTGGGCCATTCTATCCGCCTTTTGGCGCAGGCGCGGCAGGAATGCCGCTAATCGCCTTCCGGGACACCGCCGCGGCGGAACGGGCCAAGCTCCGTCAACTCCTCCCCCATCTCCGCCACATGGGCGCGCTCGCGCTCCAGATAATGCGCGACGCCGCGCCGCAGGCCGGAATCGGCGATCCAATGGGCGGAATAGGTCGGGGTGGGCAGATAGCCGCGCGCCAGCTTGTGTTCCCCCTGCGCCCCCGCCTCCACCACCTTGAGCTTGTGGGCGATGGCATAATCCACCGCCTGATGGTAGCAGACCTCGAAATGCAGGAACGGATGCTCCTCGATCGCGCCCCAATAGCGGCCGTAGAGGGTTTCCGCGCCGATCATGTTGAGGGCGCCGGCAACATAGCGGCCCGCCCGCTTCGCCATCACCAGCAGCACCTGGTCGGCCATCCGCGCGCCCAGCAACGAGAAGAACTGGCGGTTGAGATAAGGCCGGCCCCATTTGCGCGAACCGGTATCCATGTAGAAGGCGAAGAAGGCATCCCAGGCGGCTTCGGTGAGCGCGCTGCCGGTCAGCCATTCGATCTCGATGCCGCTTGAGAGTGCCTCGCGCCGCTCGCGCCGCAGCGCCTTGCGCTTGCGGGAGGCGAGGGCCTCCAGGAACTCCTCGTAGCTGGCATAGCCCGCATTGCCCCAATGAAACTGCTGGTCCGTGCGCTTGAGAAAGCCAAGTGCGGCCAGCCTTTCCCATTCCGCCTGCGTGGCAAAGGTGACGTGAACGGAGGAGGTCTTGTGCAGGCGCGCGAGCTGCACGAGGCCGGCGCCCAGGAGATCGGCATTGCCGACTGCATCGGGACCCGGCCGGGTCAGCAGGCGGCGCCCGGTGACGGGGGAGAACGGCACGCTTACCTGGAGCTTGGGATAATAGCGCCCGCCGGCCTGCTCATAGGCGTCGGCCCAGCCTTGGTCGAAGACATATTCGCCGCGCGAATGGGACTTCAGATAGGCCGGCACGACACCGGCTGCGGCGCCGTCTTGCCTCTCAAGCAGAAGATGCTGCGGCAGCCAGCCGGTGCGCGCGCCGACGCAGCCCGATTCCTCCAGCGCCTGAAGGAAGGCGTGGGAGACGAAAGGTTCCGGCCGCGCGGCTTCCCCTGCCGCGCAGGCATCCCAATCGGTGGCGCTGATCTCCGTCAAGGCGGAGAGGACGCGAACGCGGGCCTCGGTCATGCAATATCGCCCATACCCTCAACTTGGCGGCATGGTGCGGTGCAATCAAGGGGTGGGGCTGGGCTTGAGGATCAAAATCGAGAGGTCTTCCGCAGGGTAAAAATCGGTCGCGTTCATCTCGAACGTGGTGGGGCCGGTCTTCTTAACCCCGGTGCCGCAGAAGCTGACGAGATTGTTCGGCGCACCCTTGTCCACGGTGAGCCTGAACGTGCCGATGGGTCCCGACCAGTTCGCCCCGGTGGTGAGGATGTAGCCGATGCGTTCCTCGGAGAAGGCGATGCCGTCCTTCGGGGCCTTCTTGATGCCGGCTTGGACTGCCGTCATGAAGGCGCGGTCGATGCAGAATTTCTGCTCATAGGTGCGTTGCTCGCGCTTCAGATAGCTGTCGTCGCCTCGCGCCGTCATGCCGATCGTGGTGCCGACCGAGGCACCGACGCTGGGCTTATAGGCGTGCTCGATGATGGTGTCGGCCTTCGGCGGGAAAGTCTGCATCCAGTAGAAGGTGGTCTTCAGCGTCCATTGCGGCTCAAGATGTTCCTTCATGCCCTGGCCCACATCGTATTCATCCACGCGGGCAAGGCCGATCTTCGCCCATTCGTCCCAGAGGGGGCGGGGCAGGGCGTCCAACACCTGGCGGGTGGATTGCAGGTGCGGGGCGAGGGGCACCTTCTGATCCAGAAGCATGGCGGTGCGGTCGATGCCGAGCACGAACACCTTCTGCTCCACATCCGTGCGCACCGGCGTGCCGTTCACGCGGGTCTTGAAGTCGAGAATATTGACCGGATCGTCGGTCGGGATCGAAATATTCGCCTCGCTCGCCGTGATGTCCGGCATGGGAAAGGCGATGAGGCCGGTGACCGGCTTATCGCTGGCATTGTGGAATACATAGCGCACCCGGACTTCGCGGGTGGAGATGAACAGGTCCTCCGAGCGCATCTCCACCTCGAGATTGCGGATGAGGACCAGGCCACCAGCAGACAGCTCGGCGCTGGAATCATTGGCGCGTGCGGATCCGGCGCAGAAAAGCGCGGTGGCGCAGGCAAAGGAGAGGCTGGCGAAGGACAGGCAAGCGTTGGATAGGGCTGAGCGAAGCGTCGGCACGGTGCGATCTCCCGGGCGAGGCGGTGTCGGCGGCCCGAGCCGGCCGGCGCCCATTCCTGTGAGCCTCATAACCCATTGTGCCAAGGGTCGCATCTGCGAATGCGCGGCCGGAGCCCGGCATGTGCCTTAGGGGCGGAAGCCTTCGAAAATCATCTGGTCGGCGAAGGTTTTCGCCGCCTCCCAATCGGCGGGCCGGCGTACGGTCCAGGCCAGCACGGGAAAGCCGAGGGCGCGGGCGAGGCGGATCGGAGGGACGGGCAGGTCGGCCGCGCGATAGGCGATGAACTGGAAGCGCGTCTTGGGCCAATGCAGCAGATGGCGCAACACGCGCTTCGTGCCCGCTGAGAGACCGTCCCATTCGCCATGGACGTAGCGCCGTTCCGCCACGATGCCGCGCGTGAGGTCGGGGGCCGCGTCGCGGACCGCCGAGAGCATCTCGGGGTCGAATGACATCAGCGCGGCCGGACCGCGATAGCCCGCCAGCAGGCTCGCGGCGCGCAGCGCAAGCCGGACGTCGCCGGTGAATGCGCTCTTGATTTCGATCAGCAGCGGCGCCCGCCCGTCCACCCGTGCCAGAAGATCGGGCAGGCTCATCATGCGGTCGTCGGTGGCGCGGAAGCGGACCTGTTCCAATTGCGCGCGCGACTGTTGCGCGAGCGGGCCGGCGCCCTGCGTCAGGCGATCCAGCACGAAGTCATGATACACCATGGCCTCGCCGTCGCGGGCCAATTGGATATCCACCTCGACCGAGAAGCCGGCGGCGATCGCGGCTTCCACCGCGCTCGGCGAATTCTCGATCACCCCGCACGATGCATCGTGCAGGCCGCGATGGGCGACGGGTCGTTGGATCAGCCAGGACAGGTCGCCCATCTTGGTGTGGGATCAGGCCACTTCGACCACGGCCTCGACCTCCACCGCCGCGTCGAACGGCAGGGCGGCGATGCCGACCGCCGAACGGGCATGGCGGCCCTTGTCGCCGAGAACCTCAACCAGGAGATCGGAACAGCCGTTCATCACCTTGGGTTGATCCACGAAATCCGGCGTGGAGTTCACGAAGCCAACCAGCTTCACCACCCGCACGACCTTTTCCAGATCGCCGACGGCGGCCTTCACCTGGGCGAGGATGTTGATGGCGCACTGGCGCGCGGCCGCGCGGCCGGTCTCGATCTCAACGCCGCCGCCGAGCTTTCCGGTGGTGATCTTGCCGGCGCCGTCGATGGAGACCTGGCCGGACACGAACAGGAGGTTGCCGGTGCGCACGACGGGCACATAATTGGCGAGCGGGGCGGTGGGCGTGGGAAGCGTGATTCCCAGATCCGCCAGTTTCTGCTCGATGGTTTGCGACATTCTCGTCTCCTGCCACACCTTGCGCGTAAATGTGCGCCTTCTTCGCCGAAGCAGGGGCGGGGCGCAAGCCGTCCGGACGACTATGAGGAGACAGGAATGGTGGATTGCTCGCGGATGCTCGCAAGGCTCGCCCTGACCGCGGGGCTGGCGGCCGTGCCTCTCGGCCTTGCGCATGCCGATCCGCTGCTCGCGCACCGCACCAGCTATATCCTCTCGCTCGACGGGACCCGTCCCTCGCAGAAGCTGGAAGGCGCCGACGGGCGGATTGATTACGAGATGCGCGGCGACGCCTGCGAGGGCTATACGGTGAAGCTGCGGCAGACCAACCAGCTGGATACCGGAGAGGGCCCGTCCGTCAGCAGCGAAATGCTCTCCACCAGCTGGGAGGATGGCACCGCCACCGCCTATCGCTTCAAGACCTTGAGCCGCCAGCAGGACGAGGTGAAGTCGGACGTCGACGCCACCGCCACCCGCACCGATACCGGCCTCAGCGTGAAGATCACCAAGCCCCGCAAGGCCACGGTGGAGCTGACCGGCAAGATCTTGCTGCCCACCGAGCATCTGCAGAAGGTGATCGCCGCCGCGAAGGCCGGAGAGACGGTGCTGGAGGCGCGCGTGTTCGACGGCTCGGATGATGGCGTGAAGGTGTTCGACACGCTCGCGGTGATCGGTCGCCCCGCCAAGGATGAGCCCGGCTTGCCCGAAGCCGCCAAGGCGGCGCTTGCCGGCCACACCTATCATCAGACCAGCGTCAGCTATTTCGAGCCGGGCGGCTCGGACCAGACTCCGGACTATGTCATGAGCTTCTCTCTGTATGACAATGGCGTCATCGGTGCTTTGACGATTGATTATAACGACTTCGTCCTGCGCGGGCGGATGGAGCAATTCGAGGCGCTGAAGGCGAGTACGCCATGCGACAAGTGAGGCGCGGCCCGCCGGACGCGGCCGGGAGGGTGCCGTGAAAGTGGTGCATCTCATCGTGGAAGGCCGGGTTCAGGACGTGGGATATCGCGCCTGGTGCGCCCAAGGCGCCGAGGCGCGGGGCCTTTCGGGATGGGTGCGCAATCGCGCCAACGGCAGCGTCGAGGCCGTGCTGGCGGGCGCGGATGACGCCGCCGTCGACCAGATGGTGCAGGCCTGCGGCACCGGTCCCGCCGGGGCGCGGGTGGATGCCCTGCGTCTCTACGACGCCGCCGACACCGCGCTCGCGGCCAGCGGCGGCTGGGGTCGGTTCGCGGTGCTGGCCACTCTGTAACATTCCCGCTACAGCCGCGGGCGCAAATGCACCGGGACCGGTCGGCGCGATGGTCATGGGCCGGATCGCCGCGTATAGAAAAGGTCCTGATACGACTGCGGAGTGCCCCTGTGTCCGCGACTGTTTCGGCGGACCCGAGTGCCGGCCGCCCCGCCAACACGCCATCGCGATTTGGCCCGTACGATCCGGTTGAGTCGGCGCCCTGGTGGGCCCGGCCCGGCGGGATCGCGCTGATCGTCGGCCTGTGGGCCATTCTGCATGCCCTCATCGCCGTGGTGTTCGAGAGCGCCATCAATGTGGACGATGCGATCGAGAGCTATCTCGTTCAGTCGTTCGAGATCAGCTATGTGGCGCGCAACCCGCCGGTGTTCGACTGGCTCCTGTACGGCATTCAGAAGATCACCGGGCCGGGGGCGCTGAGCTTCGCGATCCTGCGCTATTCGCTTCTGTTCGCCTGCGCCATGCTGGTCTATCGGGTCGCCGTGCGGGCGATCGCTGATCCGCGTCTCCAGGCGCTCTCGGTGTTCTCGTTGTCGGCGCTGTGGGTGATCGGCTATCACAGCCACCGTATCCTGACCCATTCCAACGCCATGATCGTCACCATCGCCGGCACGATGGTGACGCTGATCGCGCTGCGCGCCGCGCCGTCGCGCTGGCTGTATGCGGCGCTCGGCGGCTGGATCGCGCTCGGCGTTGTGAGCAAGTTCGGCTATGTCGCCTTCTTCGGTGCGATCCTGATCTCAAGCCTGCTGGAACCGAGCTTCCGCCGGGTGTGGCTCGACCGGCGCATCGCCATCACGCTCGGCGTCGCCGCGGTGCCCATCATCCTGTTCTCCATCGTGCTCGTGGTGATGAAGCAGGACGTGTTCTTCGCCACCGCCGACGTGATCGCGCCCAATGCGAAGTCCAAATGGTCGGATGTCCTGGACGTCTTCGCCGGCGCCTGGATCGGCTATCTGTTGCCGCTGATCGGCATCGTCGCCTTGGTTTTCCTGCCGCTCAACCGGGGCGAGGGCGGGCGGGCGAGCACCCAGGAACGCGCGGCGATCCGCCATCTGCTGCGCTCCATGATCATCATCGGTACGGTGGTGACCCTGGTGGGCGTGCTGGCGATGGGATCGATCAGCCTGCGCGACCGCTATTTCCACGTCTTCTTCCTGATGGCGCCGGTCTATGTGTTCGCCGAGCTGGAGCGGCTGGGTGGATGGCAGCGGCGGGTGAAGCTTTATCTCGGCCTCCTGGCGGCACTGGCCATCGGGGTTATGGCGGTGCGCATCGCGGTGACGGTGTATCCCGATCCGCGCCTGTGCGGGCGCTGTGTCTCGGCCGAGCCGCTGGCCAAGTTGCGGCCGGTGGTACTGGCCCAATTGGGAACGGCGCCGACCCTGATCGCCGCCGACCGCATGTCCGCCGGCCGCATCCGCGCGGCGGTGCCGGAAGCACGGGTGGTGATCGTGCGGGAATTCGGCTATCGCCCGCCGCCGCGGCCCTCCACGGGCTGCGGGCAGGTGACCGGCGTCGCCAACGGCTTCGGCGTCTATGCCCCGCCGCGCATGGAAGGCACGGCCATCGACATTTTTGCCAAATGGTGGTCGCCCTGGCTGAAGCCGCGCCGCGAAAGCTTCTGGCAGATCACGCCGCTGCCGGCCGACAGCGAATTGTGCCGGTGAGCCTTTCCGGCCTTTTTCCGGAAGTTGCTTCAAGCAGGTGGGCACGATTGTCGTTCATCGGCCGGTTGTCATGGCCGGGCAGGTTATAGCCGGGCAGGTCATGGTCGGGCCGCCGGCGCGGCCTTGAAACGCCGATGCCAGCGGTGCCGCGTCGATGCACGGGACAGGCCCGCGCATGACGATGCTCCGCTGCAACGGCGTGAAGCCGATGTCCATTCGCCCTAAAGCGACAGCGCCTCGCCCTTTTGCAGCCGGGCGAGCCGGTCGCCCAGGCCGAGCGCCGTGAAGGCGTGGGCAAGCTCGTCTTCCGCCTCGCTGAAATGTCCCCAGCCCTCGTTGTGCACGGCGACGATGCGCGCGCCGGAGAAGGCATGCGCGGTTTCCAGCGCGTCATTGGCGTTCATGGTCAGGTGGAACGCGCCGCGCGGCTTGGCGGCGCCGGTGAACAGAATCGCGATGCGGGGCGAGAAGCGCCGCGCGATCTCGGCGACGCCCTCGTACCAGACCGTGTCGCCGGAGATATAGAGCGCATCCCCCGGCGCCTCGATGCCCAGCGCGAAGCCGATCACTTCGCCCGCGATGGGCTCGATGCCCGGAGGTCCATGGCGCGCCGGCACCGCGGTCACGAACAGGCGCTCCCCATTCGGTCCCTTCAGTTCGCGCGTATCCCAGGGCGCCAGGCCCTCGCCGAGGCCGAGCCGCTCTGCGCCGATGCGCGTGGTGAAGGTTGTGCCCGCCTTCGGCAGGAAAGCGCGGCCCGCGCGGTCCAGATTGTCCGAATGCTGGTCATGGCTGAGCAGCACGGCGTCGATGGCGCCGAGCACCTCCGGCGCGATCGCCGGGCCGGTGAGCTTGTGCAACATAATGGTGCCGGAGGCATAATCGCCGGGCATATCGAAGGTTGGATCGGTGAGGAGCCGGAAGCCGGCGATCTCGATCAGCAGCGTCGGGCCGCCGACGAGGGTGAGGCGGATGGGGGCGGAAGACGGCATGAGATCAGCTCTCCAAAGGCGCGCCGGGGAGGACGGAAGCGGGCGCCCGGTTCGCGGGAAGCAATAGGCGCTGGCCATCTGCGCGAAAATTCCCGAAAACTGCGCAATGGCCGCTCATTCTCGCACAGATCTCGATTGGGACCAGCTCCGCGTCTTCGCCGCGCTCGCGCGCCATGGCAGCCTTTCGGCGGCGGCGCGCGTGCTCGGCGTCAATCACAGCACCGTGTCGCGCAATGTGGCGGGGCTGGAAGCGGCCATCGGCACGCCGCTCCTCGCGCGCAACGCCACCGGCTATGATTTGACCGACGCCGGCCGGCGCGCTCTCGACATCGCAATGGCGATGGAACGCGCCGCCGAATCCCTGCTGGAGGAGACTCCGCGCGACGCCTTTGCCGGGCGGGTGCGCGTGACCGCGACCGCGAGCCTTGCGGACGTGTTCCTGCTGCCGCACCTGGCGGCGCTTCAAAGGCGGCATCCCGCGCTCGATATCGAACTGATCGCCGACCGCCGCGCGGTGAGCCTGCAACGCCACGAGGCCGACATCGCGCTGCGCCTCGCCCGGCCGCAGGACGGCGACCTGCTGGCGCGCCGCGCCTGCGGTGTGGGGCTCGCCTTCTACGGAACCGCGGAGTGGCAGGCGAGAATCACGCAAGGGGATGCGCCCCATTTCGTCGGCTTCGATGAGGCGGCGGGCTATTTGCCCGAGGCGCTCTGGCTCGCGCGCCAGTTTCCCCGCGCGCGATTTGCCTTCCGCACCAACAGTCAGGCCGGGCAGGCGCAGGCGGCGGCTGCGGGCTGCGGCATCGCCCTGCTGCCGCATTTCCTGGCCGCCGGCCATCCGGCCCTGTGCCTTCTCGATCTGCCGCACACGCCGCCGGCGCGCGAACTATGGCTGCTGACCCGCGCCGATGCCCGTGCCGATGCTCGCTTCCGCCTGGTGGCCGACGCGCTGCTGGATCTGTTCCGGCGCGAGCGGGCGCTGTTTGAGGGGGTGGGATAGGCGTTGATCCGCCAGCCCCAGCGTGGGCGGAAGCGCGACGGCAAGCGGTGGCTCGACGCGGCGGCGCCGAATGCCTATGTGAGGGGCCTCTTGTGAAGGCCTCATTCATGCTCGTCGATAGCCACTGCCACTTGGATTTCCCCGATTTCGCCGAGGAACTGCCCGCCGTCGTGGCGCGGGCGCGCGATGCCGGCGTCTCTCATCTCGTGACCATCTCCACTCGCGTGAAGCGCTTCGACCAGATCCGCGCCATCGCCGAGCGGTTCGACAATGTCTTCTGCTCGGTGGGCACCCATCCCCATCAAGCGGCGGAAGAGCCGGATGTGACGACGGCGGATCTCGTGGCGCTCTCCGCCCATCCCAAGGTAGTGGCGATCGGCGAGGTCGGGCTCGATTATCATTATGACAAGAGCCCGCGGGACGCGCAGGCCCACGGCTTCCACACCCATATCGCCGCCGCGCGCGAAACCGGCCTGCCGCTGGTGATCCATGCGCGCGAGGCGGACGACGATGTGGCCGCCATCCTGGAGGCGGAGAGCGCGAAGGGCTCGTTTCCCTTCCTTCTGCATTGCTACACCGGCGGTGCGGACCTCGCGCACCGGGCGGTGGCGCTCGGCGGCTATGTCTCCTTCTCCGGTGTCATCACCTTCAAGAACAGCGCCGCCCTGCGCGAGCTTGCCGCCGCGCTCCCGGCCGAGCGGCTGCTGGTGGAGACCGACGCGCCGTTCCTCGCGCCGACGCCCCATCGCGGTAAGCGCAACGAGCCTTCTTTCGTGCGCGAGACCGCCACGGTGCTCGCCGCCGCGCGCGGCACCACACTGGAGGAGATCGCCGCGCGCACCACGCAGAATTTCTTCACCTTGTTCTCGAAGGCGCGGCGCGCCTGAGCCATTCTGCCTTTAAGCAAGGCGCGGGACGCGCGGCAGGGGACCAGCCTCATGAATCACGATCGCTATGATGACGCCTATATCCGCGACATCCTGAGCACCTGCCGCACCATCGCCGTCGTCGGCGCGAGCCCCAATCCGGCGCGCCCGTCTTTCTTCGTGGCGAAATATCTCTCCGAACGCGGGTTCGAGGTCTATCCCATCAATCCCGGCCAGGTCGGCAAAGAGCTTGCGGGCCGCCCGTTCTATGGCCGGCTCGCGGACGTGCCGGTGCCCATAGACATGGTGGACGTGTTCCGCGCCCCTGCCTTCGTGCCCTCGGTGCTCGACGAGGCGCTGGCGCTCTCGCCGCTGCCCAAGGTGCTCTGGCTGCAACTGGGTGTGCGCCATGACGAATCCGCCGCCCGCGCCGAGGCCGCCGGGCTCAAGGTGGTGATGGATCGCTGCCCGAAGATCGAATACGGCCGGCTCTCGGGCGAGATCGGCTGGACCGGGGTCAACAGCCGCACCATTTCCTCAAAGCGTCCGCAGCGCCTGGGAAGCGGGGTTCAGCGCCTGTCGCTGTCGCGCACGCCGAAGGTGCCGGGCGACGCACAATAACCCGTTCGCCCCTGTGGTGGCGGTTAAACAACATTTTTTTGATGCACGAACTAGAATATAACATGAAGCCCTCGGCATAATGCCGGGGACTCGGAGGAGACCAGCCATGACCGACCGCGAACCGGGCTTCGCCACCCTCGCCATCCATGCGGGCGCCCAGCCCGACCCGACCACGGGCGCGCGGGCGACGCCGATCTACCAGACCACCTCATTCGTGTTCGATGATGTGGATCACGCGGCGGCGCTGTTTGGCCTCCAGACCTTCGGCAATATCTACACCCGCATCGGCAATCCCACGAACGCGGTGCTCGAAGAACGCGTCGCGGCGCTGGAAGGCGGCACGGCCGCGCTCGCGGTGGCGTCCGGCCATGCGGCGCAGCTGCTGGTGTTCCAGACCATGCTCTCGCCGGGCGATGAATTTGTCGCCTCACGTAAGCTCTACGGCGGCTCCATCAACCAATTCACCCATGCGTTCAAGAGCTTCGGCTGGAATGTTGCGTGGGCGGATCCGGACGATATTTCTTCGTTCGAGCGCGCCATCACGCCCAAGACCAAGGCCATCTTCACCGAATCCATCGCCAATCCCGGCGGCGTGGTGACCGACATTGCCGCGATTTCCCAGATCGCCAAGGCCGCCGGCCTGCCGCTGATCGTCGATAACACGCTGGCGACGCCCTATCTGTGGCGCCCCATCGAGCATGGCGCGGACATCGTCATCCATTCCGCCACCAAGTTCCTGGGCGGGCACGGCAATTCCATCGGCGGCGTGATCGTGGACGCCGGCACCTTCAATTGGTCCGCCACCGACCGCTATCCCTTCCTCTCCAAGCCGCGGCCGGAATATCAGGGCATCGTTCTGCACGAGACCTTCGGCAATTTCGCCTTCGCCATCGCCGCCCGCGTGCTTGGCCTGCGCGATCTCGGCCCGGCGCTCTCGCCGTTCAACGCCTTTCTCATCCTCACCGGCATCGAGACGCTCACCCTGCGCATGAAGCAGCACAGCGAGAATGCGCTGGCGGTTGCGAAATTCCTGGCCGCGCATCCCGCGGTGGAATGGGTGAGCTATCCCGGCCTGCCGGAGGATAAATATCACGCGCTCGCCCGCAAATACCTGCCCAAGGGTGCGGGCGCCGTGTTCACCTTCGGCCTAAAGGGCGGCTATGAGGCGGGCGTGAAGCTCGTCTCCCACGTGGAACTGTTCTCGCACTTGGCGAACATCGGCGACACGCGTTCGCTGATCATCCATCCCGCCTCCACCACCCATCGCCAGCTGTCCGACGAGGCGAAGGTGGCGGCCGGAGCGGGGCCGGAGGTGGTGCGGATTTCCGTGGGCATCGAGGACGTGGCCGACATCATCGCCGACCTGCAACAGGCCCTGGCGGTCAGCTGACCGTCGTTTCGCCCGCCTCGCCATAATATTCCCGCGCCAGCGCGAGCCAGGCGCGGGCGGCGTGGGAAAGATAGGCCCGGCGGCGCCAGATCAGCGCCATGTACCAGTCCGTGCTCGGCTCATTCAGCGGCACCAGCGCCACCGAGGGGTGGTGCCGCTGCTCGGCGATGGTGCGCGGCAGGAAGCCGATGCCGAGCCCCGCGCCCACCAGCGCCACGATGAAGTCGATCTGCCCCGAGCGGGCGATGATGGTGGGCGAGACGCCCGCGCGCTCGCAGGCATCGAGAATCACTTGGTTGAGCGCGAATCCGCTCTCAAATAGGATGAAGGGCAGGGCCGCGAGGTCGGGAAAGGTGAGGCTCGGCGCGTGCGCCAGCGGGTCTCCCTCGGGCATCAGAACCACCAGCGGCTCCAGGCGCACCGGCTGGGCCGCGAACTCCTCCTTCACTGGAAGAAGAGAGCCCGCCAGCTCCACTTCGCCCGCCAGCAGAATCTCTTCCAGCCGTTTGCTGCCCTGTTCCACGAGGCGAATCTCGATGCCGGGGTAGCGGCTGCGAAACTGCGCGAACAAAGGCGCAAAGAGCGTTGAACTGCCGAGCGGCGGCAGGCCGAGGCGCAGGATTCCGGTCTTCAACCCGCGCAATTCGTCGAGTTCGGTGGTCAGGTCCTCGCGCTCCGCCAGCATGGTGAGCGCGCGGCGATAGACGATCTCGCCGGCGGCGGTCAGTTCGCTGCGATGGCCGAGGCGGTCCAGCAGCACCACGCCCAATTCCTCCTCCAAATGCTTCACCGCCTTGCTGACCGTGGACTGGGTGGCGAACACGGTTTTCGCGGCCTGGGAGAAGCCGCCCTGGCGAACCACCTCGACGAAGGCACGCAGGGTGCGAAGCTCCATGGCGCGTCATTCCGTTTTGGACTGGATAGAATTCATTCAATTCATTTTACGAATATCGCACCGCACCCTAATGTTCAACGCACTTCCTGCCGCCTCTGTTTGTGGACCTCTCCCATGTCCGGGATCCTGACCCGCCTCCGCTTTATGCTGCGCCGCACACGCGTGCTCCAGATCCTCGTCCTGCTCGGCTTTTGGCTGGCGGGGGATACGCTGGTGCGCTGGCTGCATCTGCCGCTGCCCGGCGGCGTGGTGGGAATGGGGCTGCTGCTGGTGCTTCTCGGCACCGGCGTGCTGCGGGCGGCGAACGTGCGCCTGGGCGCCTATTGGCTGTTGGCGGAAATGCTGCTGTTCTTCGTGCCCGCCGCCATGGCGGTGATGGACCACGGCGAATTCGTCGGGACGTTGGGCCTGAAGATCGCCGCCATCATCCTCGTCGGCACCGTGGCCGTCATGGGCACGACCGCTTTGATCGTGGATTTCGCGTATCGCTTCAGCCTGCGCCATGGCGGGGAAGCCGGACATGCCTGAGTCCAGCTCCCTGTTCTGGCTGTTCTTCTGGCCCGTCGCCACAATCGCGTTCTATGTGCTCGCGCGGGTGGTGAATCGCAGGTTCGGCCGCTGGTTCACCGCGCCGCTGCTGCTGACGCCGGTGCTGATCCTGGGCCTGACGGCACTGCTGCACACCAATTATGCCGATTATCTGCGCGGCACCCATTGGCTGCTGCTGATGCTCGGGCCAGCAACGGTGGCGTTCGCAATCCCCATCTATGAGCAGCGCGCGATGATCCGCCGTCATTGGCCTGTGCTGCTGGTGGGTGTGCTCGCGGGCAGCACGATTGCCCTCGGCACGGCTTGGGGCCTCGCCAACCTGCTGGGCTTGCCGGATGTGCTCGGCCGCAGCCTCATGCCGCGCTCAACCACCACCCCATTCGCCATGAGCATGTCGGGCGAGATCGGCGGCATTCCCGATCTCACCGCCATGTTCGTGGTGGTCACCGGCATCTGCGGTGCGACGCTGGGCGAGGTCATGCTGAAATGGCTGCCGCTGCGCTCCACCTTGGCGCGCGGCGCGCTGTTCGGTATGGGCGCCCATGGCGCGGGCGTCGCAAAGGCCCATCAGATCGGGCGCGAGGAAGGCTCTATCGCCGGTCTGGTTATGATCCTGGCCGGCTTCGTGAACCTGTTGCTTGGGCCGCTGGTGGCGATCGCCCTGCGCTGATCCTCAGGCCCGCGCCGGACGGGCCGGAATACTAGCGGGTGCGAGCGCCCGCCCGCCGCGCGCGACATCGCTTGCATGCAGCGTCGCCGCGATCAGCACGACGGCGGCGCCGAACTGGTGGGTCAGGGCGATATCCATCGGCACCACGAACACCAGCGTGAGAATGCCCAGCAGCGCCTGGCAGCACACGAGAGCGAACACGCCCCAGGCCTCGCGCGCCACCCATCCGCCGATCCGGCGGGCGTTGAGCGCATGCAGCAGCGCCGCCGCGAGGATCGTATAGGCGATCATGCGGTGGACGAACTGCACCGTCAGCACATTCTCGAACAGATTGCGCCATGCCGGATCGAGCGCGCCGAGCTGCGCGGCGGCGGGAATGAAATGCCCGTCGATCAGCGGCCAGGTGTTGAAGGTGAAGCCCGCGTCCAGCCCCGCCACCAGTCCGCCGGCGAAGATCTGCAGCAGCACCAGCGCCACCAGCACGAGCGATCCGGTGCGCAGGGGCGCGGGCACCTTGTCCTCGCCCGCGACCTTGAGGCTGCGTGCCACCGCGACGATGGCGGCAAGGATGATGCAGGCGAGCGTCAGATGCACCGCCAGCCGGTACTGGCTCACCGAGGTGCGGGCGGAAAGGCCGGAGGCCACCATCCACCAGCCCACCGCGCCCTGAAGGCCGCCGAGCACGAACAGGCCGAGGCATTTGACCAGCAGCGGGCCCCGCAGCACGCCGCGCACGGCGAAATAGAGGAAGGGCAGGAGGAAGGCGAAGCCGATCAGGCGGCCCAGCAGGCGATGGCCCCATTCCCACCAGAAAATGCGCTTGAAGCCTTCCAGCCCCATGCCCTTGTTGAGGATCTCATATTGGGGAATCGCCTTGTACTTCTCGAACTCCGCCTGCCAGTCGGCCTGCGAGAGCGGGGGCAGGGCGCCGGTGACAGGCTTCCATTCGGTGATCGACAGGCCGGATTCGGTGAGGCGCGTCGCGCCGCCCACCACGATCATCAGCACGATCAGCGCGGCGACCGCATAAAGCCACAGGCGAACCGCCCGGGCGCCCGGCACGGGCGCGGGCGCGGCATCGACGGATGTGATCGCGCGGCGATCCTGCGGCATCTGAACCTGCTCCAGAATATGGCCCTCCCCACGGATCCGATATACAGCGGCTTCCACGGGTGCAAGACGGCGCGGCGTCGCTGCCGCAGGGGAGCGGGTGGCGTGCACCAGCACCGCACGCCACGGGACAACAAAGGAGGGCGCGATGCCCATGCGTTTGCGCAAGTTCATCGGCACCATTCTGATGCTGATCCTGGTGGTGGTGTGGGCGCTCGGGGCGATGGCGATCGCGCAAGGCCGCGTCACCGAGCTGCCCTGGGCTTGGCAGACGGTGTCCTATGTGCTGCTCGGATCGCTCTGGATCGTGCCCGCCGCCTTCCTCATCCGCTGGATGGAGCGGCCCGATAAGAAGGTGTGATGCCAGTTCATCAATCGCGATTCGCGTAAGGTTTTACTTCGACACATTGCGGCAAGTTATTGAATTTAAAATCAATTTGTCGCTTGTGGTAGTCCAGGTTCTTCTGGAGCTTCAGGCGGCGGGGGCAAGCCGGCGCGGGGTGCTTTCGCGCCTCTGCCGCACCGGCTCTGCTTCCAGCACCGGCAGTGCGGGCGCAGAAGCCGGCGCATCGGTGTCGGCAAGACGCAGCATCACCACGTCATTGAAACCGATGGAGGCGAGCGCCGCATAGGCTTCCACGCCCGAGCCCACGGGCGCGCCCATATCTTCGATGCAGACCAGCAGCGGCTGAAGCGCCGCAAGGCCCGCCGCCGCCACCAGATGGGGGGCCGGCGGCGCGGCGACGATCACGCAATCATAAGTCTGCCGCAGGGCGCGCAGGATCAGAGCTAGGCGGTCGGCGGTGGCGACGCTGGCGCCGCCCCGCGCGCCGCGACCGGGCGGGATGATATGGGCGCGCGACACCAGATCGCGGTGGATGGTTTCACCGAAGCCGGCAACCCCGAACAGCATCTCATCGACCCCGGCGGCCCAGGGATCGGCCACCAAGCCCCTCAATTCCGGCGCGTCGCCGTCGAGGGCGACCAGTGCGACGCGCGCATCCCCGAGGGAGAGCGCGCGCGCCAAGGCCACCGCGCACGCGGCAGAGCGGGCAAACGGCGTATCGGCGGTGAGCACCACGAGGTGCCCGGCATCGGCGGGGCGCGCGCACAGCTCCTCCAGCACCTGGAGCAGGCGCGCCAGCGCCTCGTCCTGCGTCATGCCCCGCCCGTGTCCGGCATCCATCCAGGCGACACTGCGCCCGTCGGTGAGCTGCACCGGCAGGCGCGCGCTCTCCTCGTCATCCATCATGTGCTGGGCCGGCCGGCCGAGCCGCAGCACGATGAAGCCGAGGGCAAAGGTCGCCAGCGCCAGCAGCACCAAGCGCAGCGGAGCGGGAACATCGGGCATCACCGGCGCCATTGCGGCGGCGGCGATGCGCATCTGCGGCGTCGCCGCGTGCGCGGCCGCCGGGCCGTCGGGATCGGCACGCACCTCGGCATCGAGAGACAGGAAAGCGTCGGCATAGGCCTGCACTACCCGCGCGGCGAGTTTCGGCCGCGTTGCGGTGAAGGACAGTTCCAGCACCCGCCCGCCGAAGCGCGGGGTCACGGCCAAGCCGGAGACCAGCGCCGCACCCGCGATATCCACGGGCGCGCGTGGCGCATCGGCGGAAAGCCAGCGCGCCAGCGAAAAGGCGCGACTCGGTTCGGCAAGAGCGGCCCGGTCCGCCGGATTGAGGCGCGCGAACACATCCTGCGCCATCTCGCGGGCACCCAGCACCTGCGCCACGCCGCGCACGCTGGCGGCGGGCGGCTGTGAGGCGACATCGAACGACAGGGAGGCAGTGGCGGTATAGCGCAAGGGCAGCAGCAGAAGCGCCGCCGCCAGAAGCAACGCTATCGCGGCGCACACCCGCACGCGACGCAAGCGAACCCACTGCCTTTCGGCGTGTGAATCGAAGAGCGTTTCGCGGCTTAGGCTGTCGGTCATCGCGCCTTCCTTCGCCAGCGGCATCATGCCAGCCAGGACTCTAGGAAAGCCCTTTATGGTTTAGGGAACGTAAAGGCCGCGATCAATTCGCCCTCACCGATCCTCCCAATGGGGCGGGCGCTTGTCGAGCACCGCCGAAATCCCCTCGTCGGCGTCGCGCGCGAGCATGTTGGTGGTCATCACTTGCGAGGCGAAAGCATAGGCATTGTCCAGCGTCATTTCCGACTGGGCGTAGAAGGCGGCCTTGCCCAGCTTCACCGGCACCTGCGATTTGGCGGCAATGCGCAGGGCGAGGTCGCGCGCGGCGGGCACCGCCTCGCCATCGGCCACCACCCGGTTCACCAGACCCATGCGATGGGCTTCTTCCGCCTCCACCCATTCGCCGAGCAGCAGCATTTCCAGCGCGTGCTTGCGCGAGACGGCGCGCGACAGGGCAACCATCGGGGTGTGGCAGAACAGGCCGATATTGACCCCGGGCGTGCAGAAACGCGCCTTCGCGCCGGCCACCGCGAGATCGCAGCTGGCGACCAATTGGCATCCGGCCGCCGTGGCCATGCCGTCCACCGCCGCGATCACCGGCTGGGGCAGGCGCACGATGGCGGTCATCAGTGCCGCGCAGCGCCGCAGCACCTGGTCGTAATAATGCCGGCCGCGATCCTCGTCCCTGCGATGGGCCTGGATCTCCTTCAGATCATGGCCGGCGGAAAACACCGGGCCGCGCGCCGCCAGCACGACGGCGCGGACCGCAGGATCCACCGAGATGTCGGTCAGCGTTTCCGAGAGCGCCGCCATCATGGCTTCGGAAAGGCTGTTGCGGCTCGCGGGGCGGTTGAGCGTCAGCAGCGCGACGCCGTCGGCATCGCTGCGCAGCACCGCCGGCTCGACCGGAACCTCGACGGCGGCTGCAACTGGGGATGCGGCAGAAGACATGTCATCTCCCTCGCGCGCTTGGCGCGCTTTGATCTTTTGCCAGGCTACTCTAAGCAAAGCGCAAGCGGGAAGCGAGATGCGGGGAGCACGCAATGGGGAACGGTGAAGTGCGGATGTCACCACAGGACCTGGAGGCGTTCCTGCACGCGGAATTCCCCCAGGCGTTCGGCCCTGGCAAGGCGCACACCGTGATTTCCACTGGCGTCATGACGGCGACGGTGCGGCTGGAGGCGGGCGACGATCACCTGCGGCCCGGCGGCACCGTGTCCGGCCCGGCGCTGATGGCGCTGTCCGATGTTGCGGTCTATGCCGCCCTGCTGGCACAGATCGGCCCGGTGGCGCTGGCGGTGACGACCAATCTCTCCATCAACTTCCTGCGCAAGCCGGCGCCCGGCCCGATCCTGGCGGACGCGCGCATCATCAAGCTGGGCAAGCGCCTCGCGGTGGGTGATGTCGCGCTTCACAGCCCCGGCAGCGCGGAGCTTGTCGCCCATTGCGTGGCGACCTATTCCATTCCGGCGCGATAGGTCCCTTCCGCAACGGCGCGCCCTGATCCGGATCAATGCGTTTTCCCTCCCGCCCCGCATGGTGCGAGCAAGGGGAGACGCCATGGGAAAATCCGTCCTCATCATTCAGGGGCATCCGGATCCGCACGGTGGGCATCTCTGCCACGCCTTGGCGGACGCCTATGCGCACGGCGCGCGTGCCGCCGGCCACGATGTGGCACGGGTCGAGGTGGCGGCGCTCGATTTCTCGCTGATGCGCACCCAGGCGGATTTCGAGACCGGCACCATGCCGCATGATCTGCTTCCCGCGCGCGACGCGCTGCTCGCGGCCAATCATGTGGTGCTGCTGTTTCCCCTTTGGCTCGGCACCATGCCGGCCTTGCTGAAGGCGTTCCTGGAGCAATTGATGCGCCCGGGCTTCGCCTTCATCCAGGCCGGCCCCGGCTTTCCCCACAAGCTGCTCGGCGGCCGCTCGGCGCGGGTGATCGTGACCATGGGCATGCCGGCCCTGATCTATCGCTGGTATTTCTTCGCCCATGGCGTGCTCGGGCTGGAGCGCAACATCCTGGATTTCGTCGGCATCGCCCCGGTGCGCCACAGCCTGTTCGGCCTGGTGGATGTGGCGACGCCGGACGAGCGCGCCCGCTGGCTGCGCCAGGTCGAGGCACTCGGGCGGGATGCGCGCTGAACGAAAAGGACGGCGTTTGTTGCGCCGGAAAAGCGGCTTGAAATGTGGTGTTATAACACCATTTTAATAAGCATCTGAAAAACAAAGATAAATCGGACGCATGCTGCGTTGACGCTACGCCGGCTCTGGGTTACAAGCCCGTCCATTGCCGGGGGCCTTGCGATCTTTCGTGGGGACCGGCTTTCTCATTCGGAAACCGATCCATGAAGACGTATTCGGCCAAGCCTGCCGAAATCGAAAAGAAATGGGTGGTGATCGACGCGACCGGACTCGTCGTGGGCCGTCTCGCCACCATCATCGCCATGCGCCTGAAGGGCAAGCACCTTCCGCTCTACACCCCGCACGTGGATTGCGGCGACAATGTCGTCGTGGTCAACGCCGAGAAGGCGGTACTGACCGGTCGCAAGCGCGACCAGAAGGTCTATTACCACCACACCGGCTTCCCGGGTGGCATCAAGGAGCGCACAGCCAAGTTCCTGCTGGAAGGCCGCTTCCCCGAGCGCGTCATCGAGAAGGCCGTGGAGCGCATGCTCGCTCGTGGCCCGCTCGGCCGCAAGATCATGGGCAATCTGCGCGTCTACAAGGGCGCCGCTCATCCCCATGAGGCGCAGCAGCCCGTGGCGCTGGATGTGGCCAGCCTCAACCGCAAGAATGTGAGGAACTGATCATGGCTGAGGTTCTTCAGTCCCTCGACGCGCTCGATTCCCGCCAGGGCGGAATCGAAGAGGCGCCGGTCCATGTCCAGAAGCTGGACAAGTTCGGCCGCGCCTATGCCACCGGCAAGCGCAAGGACGCGGTCGCCCGCGTCTGGATCCGCCCCGGCACCGGCAAGATCACGGTCAATGACCGCGATGTGGTGACCTATTTCGCCCGTCCCGTGCTGCGCCTGATGATCAACCAGCCCTTCCAGGCCGCGGCCCGTGAAGAGCAGTATGACGTGGTCTGCACCGTTTCCGGCGGCGGCCTCTCCGGCCAGGCCGGCGCGCTGCGCCACGGCATCTCCCGCGCGCTCACCTATTACGAGCCCGAGCTGCGCGGCCCGCTCAAGAAGGGCGGCTTCCTGACCCGCGACAGCCGCGTGGTCGAGCGCAAGAAGTACGGCCGCGCCAAGGCTCGCCGCAGCTTCCAGTTCTCGAAGCGCTGATTTTTCCCCCATTCGGGGATCAAACGAAAAAGGCGGCTGGGATTTTCCCCGCCGCCTTTTTTGTGTCTCGTGCCAGGAGCCGGGGAAGACCCCGTCAGAAGCTCGGTGTATCGCCGGGCAGGGGGCTCCACTGGCCGTTGTCGGTGGGATCGCCGGGAGGCGAGGAGCCCATGTAGCCATCGAGATCCGGCGGGAAGACATAATCCTCGTTGCGATCGTCGCCGATGCCCACGTCCGGCTTGATGGCCGCGCCGGGGCCGGGGTCCAGATAGCTGCCCTGCGGAATGACCGGCAGGTGGATCACATTGGGATTGTGCGGCTGGATGGTGATGTGCGGCGGGTTCGCGGAACTTTGTGCCGCGGCATGATCGGCCACCGCCGCGACCATCGCGACGCCGAGCGTGCAGATGGCGACGCCTCCGACCCAAGACCAGACCTTCTGCATGGAACCCCCCGACAATGGCGTCGCTTCGCATAGGCGAGGGCGGGGACATTGGCAAGCTGTGCCAGGAGCATGGCGGAGGCCGCGACATTTGGTAAGGTCCGGCGGGACCGCCACGGGGGGATGTTTCATGGCCGCGTTTTGCTTCTCGCGCCTCGCTTTTCGCAGCTTGCTGACCTTGGGCCTGGCCGGCGCGGGATTTTTCGCGACCCTGCCGGCGAGCGCTGCGCCCGCGCGCATCATCATCCTGCGCCATGGCGAAAAGCAGGATGCCTATCGGCTGTGCCGCGTCGGCAACGACCGCGCCAAGGCGCTCGCGGCGCATTATCTCGGCAAGGGCGCGAAGGACAGCCTGTTCCCGGACGGCACGGCACCGGCCGCTATCCTCGCCGTAACCTTGCATACCATGGAGCTCGCCGCGCCCGCCGCCGCCACCTGGTCCCTGCCGGTGGTGATGTATTCGGCGCTGCCAGAGGCGCATACCAGCGCGCGCAAGAAGCTGGCGAAGCCGGCGGCGGCCACGCCTTCCGCTCCCGGTCCTTCCGCCCCTGGTTCTGCCACCTCTGCCACTGACGCCGCGCCGGCCGCCGCCCCATCCGCTGAGGCCAAGCCCAAGAAGGTTGCGCGCAAGCCGGACAAGGCCGCCCGCAAAGCCGAGTTCGTCCAGCTCGTCACGACCCGCACCCAGCAGGCCGTGAATGACGTGATGAACGATCCGCGCTTCGCGGGCCGGACGGTGGTGATGGTGTGGGAACACGATCACATCGCCGATGCGGATCTCGAAGCCGCCAACCCAGGCCAGAAGGTGACGCTGCGGCAATTGCTGCACCTTGGCACGCTGCCGGATGTTCCGGCGAGCTGGCCGTGGGCGACCTATGATTATTTCTGGATCGTGGACTTTGCACCCGACGGCAAGCCGGTGCGCTTCACCATGCAGCGGCAGGTGTTCGACGGTGCCTTCGCCAGCTTGCCGTCCAACGAATGGGGGGCGCCCAATGGCCTGACGGCGCAGACCCGCTGCGCTCTCTGACCACCGCCCGCATGGCGGCTATTTCCGGATGATCGTGCTCGCGGCGCCGTCCGGCAAGGTGTCCACCACCAGCAGGCGGACCGCCTCCGGCCCGTCGTTGACCGCGAAATGCCATTGGTCGATCACCTCGAAAATGGCGTCGCCGGGCTTGTACGTGAAGGTCTGCGCCGTGGCTTCCACGGTCACCGACAATGTGCCCGCCAAGACATAGGCGAAGCGCGGATAAGGGTGCTTGTGCGCCGGCAGGCGTGCACCCGGCGCGATCACATATTCCGAGAAGGTGACTCGCGCGTCGCCGGGCGGAAAATGAATCGGCTGGCCCGACGCGGTCGTGGTCGCGGATGCGATCGGCTTCACCACGACTGGCGACTCGCCCTGCGCGAACGCTGCGACCGAAGTTAGCGCGGCAATGCCGAGAGATATGGCGAATGGCCGATATGACATGCCCGTTCCTTGCCGTTCCGATTTGAGCGCACGCTTGATTTTAGCGTCAAAAACTTGAGCAGGATCAATAAAATCGGCTCTGCCATGGGGTTGGTGCGCCGCATATTCAGCCGGATCGCCGGTTTTCCACGCACGCCTCGGCCAAGTCAGCCAGACACAAGCTTTCAAGGAGATTTTGCGGCTGCGCCATCTCACAGCGCCCAGCATGGCAGATGTGTCATCGCTTGTGCACAAGGGACCAGGGCAGAAGGAAACGTAATGTCCAAAGCTCAAGTTATCGCCATGCCCCGCACGACAGGCCCCAGCTTTGCCGGCATGGAATTCCTCGACCACCTGCCCTTCGCCATCATGCTGTGCGACCCGGCCAGTTGCATCATCCAATATGCCAACCATCAGTCCCGGCAATTGCTGCGGGACATTGAGCACGTCCTGCATATTTCGCCCGACGCCGTGGTGGGATCCTCGTTGGATCTGTTTCACCACCATCCCGCACAGGCCCGTCGAATCGTCCAGGACCCGAGCAAGCTGCCGTATCAGACCGTGATCCGCGCCGGCAACGAGACGCTCGATCTCAACATCAACGCGATCCTGGATGCCCGCGGAAAGTATCGTTTCGCCCAACTCACCTGGAACCGCGTGACGCAGGTTCTGGAGCAAAAACAGAAGACCGAGCATCTGCTCAATATGATCGACGAACTGCCGATCAATGTGATGACGTGCGAGAAGGAAGACCTGAAGATCAATTACGCCAACCGGGCAAGCATCGAGACGCTGCGGCGCATCGAGAAGCATCTGCCGATCAAGGCGGATGACCTGGTGGGCACCTCGATCGACATTTTCCACAAGCATCCCGAACATCAGCGCGCGATGCTCGCGGACCCCAAGAACCTGCCCCATTCGGCGAAGATTCGCGTCGGACCCGAGACGCTGCAATTGCGGGTGTCGGCGGCGCACGATTCGCAGGGCGTCTACCTCGGCCCGATCCTGACCTGGTCGGTCATCACCAAGAGCATCGAGGTCGCGGCGGGCGTGACCGAAGTGGTCGACGGTCTGCGGCACACCGCCACCAACATGAGCACGGAAAGCGACACTCTGCTGGAACTGAGCGAAGGCTCTGAGAGTGCGGCGTCCTCGGTGAGCGCCGCCGCCGTCGAAATGGCGGCCTCGTTCGATGAAATTTCGAAGCAGATCCAGCACGCGGCAACCATGGCGCAGGACGCCGCCGACCGTTCCACATCGGCCGACAGCCTGGTGCGGGGACTGGCCGACAGCGTGGGCCGCATCGGCGCGGTGACCGCGCTGATCGAGAAAATCGCCGCCCAGACCAACCTGCTCGCCCTCAACGCGACCATCGAGGCGGCGCGCGTGGGCGAGGCCGGGCGGGGATTTGCGATCGTGGCGCAGGAGGTCAAGGCGCTTGCCGTGCAGACCGCCAACGCCACGAAGGAGATCCGCACGCAGGTCGAGGCGGTCCAGGCGACGAGCACAGAAGCCGCGACCGCCGTCAGCGATATTTCCGGCAATGTGGGACAGGTCAGCCAAGTGTTTGTCGCCCTGTCCGCCGGGGTTCAGCAGCAGGTGGCGACGACACATTCCGTCAGCCAGATGATCACCCAGGTGTCGGGCAAGACGAAAGAGATTCGCGCGGGTGCAATGCAGGCGCGCAGCGTCGCAACGGAAGTGTCCCATTTTGCCGAACGGCTGAACGGAGAAATGGCCGCCCTCTTGGAAGACACCTCGGATTCCTCGCGCTAATACGTTGTATTTGATCAGGTCTACTTCGGAAAATCAGGCAATTTTAACGCCCTTAAGGTGCTTTCTTGCCTGAGTTTCCGGGGAGATTTGTCCAAAAGAATCGAGCGTCTTGCACCAAAAGCCACGAAGCACTGCCCAATAATCGTTTAAAACAACACCGCATCAACACCATTTTACCATGAAAAAGGAAACGCTTGTTACCGGCTTGTGGTATGAATTAATATTCAACGTGGCGAAAACCGTTAGAGTACACCCGTGTCTGAACAAGGTATTTACTTCTTTATATCAACATTACTTGACACTATAGATATAGCTGTATGCCTTTTTGATTCAGAAGATCGGACTATCTCCTGGAATCCCGCGTTTACGCGGTTTTTTCCGGAACATGACGGTCACGTCTATTCTGGCGAACCCTATCGCGAAAACCTGCGTCGATTCTATTCGAACAGATTGCCAGAAGAAGAGATGTCTAACATCGAGCGCTATATTGATGAAGGCGTCGATCGTCATCGCAATCAAACACGACCCTTTGTTTTTACGCATAATGGCCGTCGCTTGCGGGTTGCCTCTCTTCAGACCCCCGACGGTGGGCGCATCCGAATCTGGCACGAGCTTTCCGAAGAGAACTCCCACGCCCCGGATCCCGCCCTCTGGAACGAATTTCCCATTGATCTGCTCGATTATATCGCCGACGGCGCGATGGTGCTGGACCAGAACGACAAGATCATCGCCGTCAATGGCGAGTTCCGCGCGCTCTACGACATCGCCCCCGGCGAACCGATCATCGGCCTGACGCTGATTGATATTGTCAGGCGGGCCTGGGTGAAATCGGGGGCGCCGGGTCGGGCGCTTGATGTTTCCATGCTCGACAATCTCCGTTTCGCCGGCGCGCCGTTCGAGGTGGAATTGCCGGGCGGGCGCTGGCGCCGGGTGATCGCGCGCCGCACCGCCAGCGGCATCGGCTATTTCACCCATTCCGACATCTCACTGCTGAAACGCGCCCTGGCCGATCTCGCCGCCATGGCCGCCACCGACGGGCTGACAGGCCTACCCAACCGCCGCAGGTTCGACGCCGGGCTGGATGAAGCCTGGCAACGCTGCCGCCGCGAGGGCGCCGCGATTTCGCTGCTGCTCGTCGACATTGATCATTTCAAATCGGTCAACGATCGTTTCGGCCATGTGGTCGGCGACCAATGTCTGCGACGGACAGCGCAGATCGTCCAGGAGGCGGTCCGCCAGTCAATCGACCTTGCGGCGCGCGTCGGCGGGGAGGAATTCGCGGTGGTGCTACCGGATGCAACCGCCGAGGGCGCCGTCGCGGTCAGCCAGCGCATCCGCGCCGCCATGGCCCGCGAGCCCTGGATCGAGATCCATCCCTATCTGGCCTCGGTGACCGTGAGCATCGGCATCTGCGCGGTGAAGATCCCGGCCGATCTCACTGTCGCGGACTTCATGCGCCATGCCGACGAGGCGCTCTATCGGGCCAAGAACAGCGGCCGGGACAGGCTAGAGCTGCACATCGCCTAGGCACGCATCACGTCACGCGCGCGGCAAGCACCCGGGCAGAACCATGCGGCTGGTGTGAATGGTGAGCCCGTCGGGATTCGAACCCGAGACCCCATGATTAAAAGTCACGTGCTCTACCGGCTGAGCTACGGGCTCACTGGGCATGGGTGTTAGGCTGCGCGGGCCGCAGGGTCAAGGTGGCTAAGGGAAACTGCCTGTGCGCAGCCGGCCGTATGCGCCCGATTACCGCCCCGCGCGGTATTGACCGCATCCCGCACGCGCGCGCACCATCCGGCGCAGAAGGAGGCCCTTCATGCCCGTCATCAACCGTCTCGCCGATGCGGCGGACGAAATCACCGCCTGGCGCCAGCAACTCCACCAAACCCCGGAGCTGCAATATGATCTGCCTGTGACCTCGGGCTTTGTCGCCGAGCAATTGCAGGCGTTCGGCTGCGATGAGGTGGTCACCGGCATTGGGCGCACCGGCGTCGTGGGCGTGATCCGGGGCAATGGCGGGGCAGGGCGCACCATCGCCCTGCGGGCGGATATGGACGCTTTGCCGATTCTGGAACGCACCGGCGCCGTCTATGCGTCCAAGACGCCGGGAAAGATGCACGCCTGCGGCCATGACGGGCACACCGCCATGCTGCTGGGCGCCGCGCGCCACCTGGCTGAAACGCGCAACTTCGCCGGCACTGCCATCATGGTGTTTCAGCCGGCCGAAGAAGGCGGCGCGGGCGGCCGCGCCATGGTTCAGGACGGGCTGATGGAGCGGTTCGGCATCGACGAAGTCTATGGCATGCACAATCTGCCGGGTCTGCCGGTGGGCTTCTTCGGCATCCGCGAAGGGGCCATCATGGCTTCCGCCGACCATGTGGAGATCACCATCGAGGGCAAGGGCTCCCACGCCGCCAAGCCCCATGAGGGCGTGGACGTCGTGCTGACCGGCGCCTCCATCGTCACCGCATTGCAGCAGGTGGTGGCGCGCAACGTGGACCCGCTGGAGTCCGGCGTGGTGTCTATCGCCATGTTCCATGCCGGCGATGCCGACAATGTGCTGCCGCCGAGCGCGAAACTCACCGGCACGCTGCGCAGCCTCTCGCCCGCCGTGCGCATGCAGTTGCGCGAACGGGTGAAGCAGATCGCGGAAGGCGTGGCTGGCGCATTCGGCGCGCGTGCCGACGTGCAGTTTGTCGAGGGCTATCCCGTCACCATGAACCACCCCGCCCAGGCTGCCTTCGCGCAGCGCGTGGCGGAGGATGTGGCCGGCGCGCCGCAGGTGAACGGGGCCGCCCCGCCGCTCATGGCGGCCGAGGATTTCGCTTATATGCTGGAAGCGCGCCCCGGCGCCTATATCTTCGTGGGCAATGGACCGAGCGCCGGCCTGCACCATCCCGCCTATGATTTCGCCGATGCAGCGATCCCGTTCGGCGCGTCCTATTGGGTGCGCCTGGTGGAAACAGCCCTGGCGCCGGCCTGAGCTTAGGCGGCGTCCTGCGCGGTCACTTCGCCTTGCGCAGACGGAATTCGAGCACCCCGGCTTCCACCGTGCGCCCCTCGAAGGCATCGCCTGTCTGCTGGGCGATGTGGGGGATGTCGATGACCGCCATCGGATCGGTGCAGGTCACCACCAGGAGCGTTCCCGGCGCGAGGGTCGCGAGCGCCTTGCGGGTGCGCAGGGCGGGCAGGGGGCATTTCAGGCCCTTCAGGTCCAAATGCACCTCGCTCGGGCCGGCCTGCGGCCCATCCGGCAGCGGCCGACGCGGGAACGGGCCGATCACGCCGCCTGCTCCTTGAGCCGGGCGAGGCTCTCCTCGCGGCCCAGCACCGACAGAACGTCGAAGATCGGCGGCGAAGTGGTGCGCCCGGTGAGGGCGGCGCGCAGCGGCTGGGCGACGGCGCCGAGCTTGATGCCAGCGGTCTCCGCATAGGCCCGGACCGCCGCTTCGGTGGCCGGCACGGTCCATTCGACCGCGGCGAGCGCCGGCAGGAGGGCGCCGAGATGGGCGCGGGCCTCCCCGGTAAGCAACGCGCTCGCCTTCTCTTCCAGCGGCAGGGGGCGTTCGGCGAAGATGAAGCCGGCATTGTCCAGCAATTCCACCAGCGTCTTCGCCCGCTCCTTCAGGCCGGGCATGGCGGCGCGCAGTTGCGCCTTGTGCTCCGGCGTCATCTTGGCAAGCCGCTCCGCGCCATCCGGCAGATGGGGGATGAGGGCCATGACCGCATCGAACAAGTCATCGTCCGTGCTCGCGCGGATGTAATGCCCGTTGATGTTTTCCAGTTTCTGGAAATCGAACCGCGCGGCCGAGCGGCCCACATGGTCGAGATCGAACAAAGCGATCATTTCCTCGGTGGAGAACATCTCCTGGTCGCCGTGGCTCCAGCCGAGGCGCACCAGATAATTGCGCAGAGCCGCCGGCAGATACCCCATGGCGCGGTAGGCATCGACCCCGAGCGCCCCATGACGCTTGGAGAGCTTGGCGCCGTCCGGCCCGTGGATCAGCGGGATGTGGGCCATTTCCGGCACCGGCCAGCCAAGCGCGCGATAGATCTGGGTCTGACGGGCGGCATTGGTGAGATGGTCGTCGCCGCGGATGATGTGCGTGACGCCCATGTCATGGTCGTCCACCACCACCGCCAGCATATAGGTGGGCGTGCCGTCGGAGCGCAGCAGGACGAGGTCGTCCAGATCCTTGTTGGGGAAGGTGACGGTGCCCTGCACGAGGTCGTGGATCACGGTCTCGCCCTCCTGCGGCGCGCGCAGGCGGATCACCGGCTTGCGGTCCTTCGGCGCCTCGGCTGGATCGCGATCACGCCAGCGGCCGTCATAGCGTGGGGGGCGGCCTTCCTTGCGGGCGGTCTCGCGCATCTCCTCCAGCTCTTCCGCGCTGGCATAGCAGGGATAGGCATTGCCCAGCGCCACCATCTGCGCCACCGCTTCCTGGTGCCGCGCGACACGGGCAAACTGATAGACCGTGTCGCCATCCCATTCGATGCCGAGCCATTTCAGGCCATCGAGGATCGCGTCGATGGCTTCCTTGGTCGAGCGCTGGCGGTCCGTGTCCTCGATGCGCAGCAGCATCTTGCCGCCCTTCGCCCTGGCATAGAGCCAGTTGAACAAGGCGGTGCGGGCGCCGCCGATGTGCAGGAAGCCCGTGGGAGAAGGAGCAAAGCGCGTAACGATCTCTGACATGAAGTCCGCCGAAAAGGGGTCTGGAGCGGGGCGGGCGCGTCGCCGGGATGCTTGGTGCATCGCCGGCATGTGGCGCGCGGGCGGCGCCCGTGTAGCATAGGCGCGCGCGTTGGGGAACGCGGGGGCATGGCAGGGACATCAAACACCGGCGAGGACGGCCCGTCGTGCGCACGGATGCGCGGCGCGCGCGCCGCTGTCTGGGGCACGGGACAGGCCGCGCCGCGCCCGCTCAGTATCCTCGGCGATCTGCGGGCGCGCCTGTTCGCCGCCCTTGCCGCTGACATCCGCGCCGAGGCGGAGGCGGGGCGGCTGGTGCTGTGGCTGCCGGTGCTGTTTGCCGTCGGCATCCTGCTCTATTTCGGCGCCGACCAGGAGCCCTCGCTGGTCGCGTGCCTTCTGCTGACGGCGGCGCTGCTGGCCGCGACGCTCGCGGCGCGGGCGCGCGTCTATTCCTTCGCAGTGCTGGCGGGCGTGACGGCGCTCGCCTGCGGCTTTACCCTGGCCTGCCTCCAGACCGCCCGCATCACGCGGCCGATCCTTATCCCACCAGCGGGGACGGTGCGGCTGACGGGATTCGTGGAGCATCTGGAGAAACGCGCCACCGCCGACCGAATCCTGCTGCGGGTCGAGACCGCCCAAGCACGGGGACTGGCTTTCAAGCCGGAACGGGTGCGCCTGTCGTTGCCGCGTGGCTCGGCGCCCACCGTCGGCGCCGGGATCAGCGTTTCCGCGCGGCTACTGCCGCCACTCGGGCCGGCCATGGCGGGAGAGCATGATTTCGGCCGGGCACCGTGGTTCGCCGGCATCGACGCGGTGGGCTTCGCCCTCGGCGCGCCGAAAGCGGCCCCCCTGGCGCAGGCGCCACCGCTCTCGGTGCGCATCGCCGCTTTGGTCCACACGGTGCGGGTCGCGCTCGCCGCCCGCATCCGCCTGGTGCTGAGCGGCGCTGCCGCCGATATCGCCGTGGCGCTCGTGACCGGCGACCGCTCCTCCATCGCGCCGGCCGTGGAAGAGAGCATGCGCCTCTCCGGCCTGACCCATGTGCTCTCGATTTCCGGGCTGCACATGGCGCTGGTGGCGGGCACGCTGTTCGCCCTGGTGCGCGGGTTGTTAGCGCTGTTCCCACCTCTGGCGCTCGGCGCGCCGGTCAAGTCTCTCGCGGCGCTCTGCGCATTGCTGGGAAGCGCGCTCTATCTCGTCCTGTCGGGCAATGACGTGGCCGCGCAGCGCTCGTTCCTGATGCTGGGCCTGGTGCTATTGGGCGTGATCGTCGGACGCGCCGCGCTGACCCTTCGAAGCGTCGCGGTTGCGGCGGTGCTGGTGCTCGCGGCGGCGCCGGTCTCGGTGCTCGATCCCGGGATGCAGATGTCGTTTGCCGCGACGCTCGCGCTGGTGGCGGCGTTCGAGCGGTTGCGTCCGTTGCGGCCGGGATGGACCGCAGAGGGATGGGTCGCGCGCGCCGCGCTGAAGCTTGGCGTGTTCGTGGGCGGCCTCGCGCTGACCTCCCTGGTCGCGGGCCTTGCGACGGCGCCGTACGGCGCCCTGCATTTCCAGCGAATCGGCGCCTATGGCCTGCTCTCGAATCTCGCCGCCATGCCGGCCGTGAGCTTCCTGGTGATGCCGTTCGGCCTACTCGGCGTGCTGCTGCTGCCGTTCGGCCTGGATTCGCTGGCGTGGCCCATCATGGGGCTCGGCATCGACATCATGGTGGGCGTATCGAACAAGGTCGCGGCGCTGCCGGGCGCCGGCCTGCGGACCGACTGGTTCAATGCGCCCTCGGTCCTTGCCGCGAGCCTTGCCTTGTTGTGCCTGTGCCTCCTGCGCGGACGGCTCGCGGCGATCGCGGTGGTTCCGGCGCTGGCAGCACTCGCGCTCGGCGGAGCGCCGCAGCGTCCGGACATATTGATCGCGCCGAACGGGCGGACAGTCGCGGTGCGCGCGGCGGACGGACGGCTCTCCATCCTCGGGGCGACGTCCAACCGGATGGTGGCGGACCAATGGCTCAGCCGGGAAAGTGATGGCCGCACCTCCCGGTCCGAGGGATTGGCCGACGCCTTTCGCTGCGACAAGCTGGGGTGCACGGCCTCCACCTCGGGCGGGGTCCTCGCCGTCTCGCGCCGGCCGGAGGGGCTGGAGGCGGACTGCCTGAACGCGGCGCTCATCGTCACACCGTACCCTGCCCCCAAGAGGTGCCCGGCCCAGGTGATCACGCCCGCCAACATGGTGAATACCGGCACGCTTGCCTTGTTTCGTGCACCTGAAGGGACCGTGCCGCCCGAACGATGGCGGATCGTTCCGGCCCGCTCCACCAGCCAGCAGCGCCCTTGGATGCCGCCCTTACCTCCGGTCGCCGAGGGGGAAAGGGAAGCGGGGGCCGTCGAACAGATCGAGGCTGACGCCGCCCGTTAAGTCCCGCCGGTACGGACACAGATCAGCCGGAACCCGGACAGCTCAATAGCGGCGCATCAGGCCGACGAGCCGTCCCTGAACCCGGATCCGGTCCGGACCAAAGATCCGGGTCTCATAGGCCGGGTTGGCGGCCTCCAGCGCGATGGAAGCGCCCTTCTTGCGCAGGCGCTTCAAGGTGGCTTCCTCGTCGTCCACGAGGGCGACGATGATGTCGCCTGTCTCGGCGCTGTCGCATTTGCGGATCAGCACGGTGTCGCCATCCAGGATGCCGGCTTCGATCATGCTGTCGCCGCGCACTTCCAGAGCGAAGTGCTCGCCCGTGCCCAGCATTTCCGGCGGCACGTTCAAGGTGTGGCTGCGGGTTTGGATCGCAGAAATGGGAGAGCCGGCGGCGATGCGGCCCATGACCGGCACGGTCACGGTGGGCGAACTCTCCTCGTCCTCCACCGGCGGGCGTACCCGGCCGAGGCTGCCTTCGATGACGCTCGGCGAGAAGCCACGCCCGCCGGCGGACGCCGCACGGCTCGCAGCAAGGCCAGGGGCGGCGCTGTCCGGCAGGCGGACCACTTCCAACGCCCGGGCGCGATTGGGAAGGCGGCGAATGAAGCCGCGCTCTTCCAGGGCCGTGATCAACCGATGAATGCCGGACTTGGAGCGAAGGTCGAGGGCTTCCTTCATCTCGTCGAAGGAGGGCGGGACGCCGGTTTCCTTCAGGCGTTCATGGATGAAACGCAACAGATCATATTGCTTGCGCGTCAGCATGGTCTCACCCGTCCCCATCCCGCTTCCGGTTCGGCAGCGATGACCCAAAGGACATCATCAAAACCGAAACAAATCATGAACAAGCATTAGCTGTTCCTTTTGTGTTCCGCAAGGGTGAACATCGCGTTAACGGTATTTCAGGAGGGCAGTTGAAGCACCGAGCAAGGATCGCCGGTCGCGCCGGCGGGTGCGAAAGCCGGCCGGATCAACAGGCAATCGGCCATGGCAAGGGTGGTCAGCATGGAGCTGTCCTGGATCGGCAGCGGTGTTGCGACCAAGGCCCCGTCTGCGGCGAACGACAGGGTCGCGCGCATGTAATCGACCCGGGAATCATTGGCCTTCACCGGGCAGCCGAGGCGCGCCGCGCGCAGTGGTTGGCCCTGGGCGGCGCGCTGAAGCGCATTCAGCAGCGGAACGAGAAACAGCACGGCACCGACATAGGCCGACACCGGGTTGCCCGGCAGGCCGAGCACGCGCATGCCGCCGCGCGCGCCGAACATCAGCGGTTTTCCTGGCCGCAGGGCGATCCTGTGAACGGTCAGCGCCACGCCTTCGGCCCGCAAAGCCGGGGCGATCAGGTCGTGCTCACCCACCGAGGCCCCGCCGGAGGTGATCAGCACGTCTAGTCCCGATTCGCTTGCAGCGCGGATCGCGGCGCGGGTGGCATCGAGGGAATCGCCTACGAGGCCGAGATCCACCGCTTCGGCACCATAAGCACGGGCGAGCGCCGCCAGGCCGTAGACATTCGACACCACGACGTCGGAGAGCGCGCCGCCGCCGTCGCCCGGGCGAACCAGCTCGTCGCCGGTTTGCAAAATCCCCACCTTCGGCCGCGCGACGACGTCGAGCCTGGAATGATCGGCCGCCGCCGCCAGCATCACGTCGCGGTCCGTCAGGCGCCGTCCGGCGGGCAGGATCAGGCTGCCCGCGGGAAAATCAAACCCCGCCTTGCGCACGTTGCGCAGCGGTGCGGTGGCGGCGGTGGTGGTGATGAGATCGCCGTCGCGCGCGATATTCTCCTGAATCACCACCGTGTCCGCGCCCGTGGGCAGGAGCGCGCCGGTGAAGATGCGCACTGCTTCCCCCCGCGCGAGTGCACCCGCAAACGGACGCCCGGCGGCGGATTCGCCGATGACGCGCAAGGTCGCGGGAACCTGCGCGATGTCGGCGGCGGCCACCGCATATCCGTCCATGGCTGACATGTCGGCCGCCGGTTGGCTGCGCCGCGCCCAAAGATCGGCGGCGAGCACGCGGCCCGTAGCCTCGTCCACGGGCACGGATTGCACGGACAAGGGCGCGACGCCGGCCACCACGAGCGCGAGGGCCTCTTCCACCGGCATCAATGCCATGTCGCCTGCTCCAAATTCCTGTTTCTGGCTCGGGCGCCTTAGGCGTCGTCGGCGCGCCACTCGCCGGAGCGACCGCCGGCTTTCTCCAGCAGGCGAATCCCCTCGATGCGCATGCCGCGGTCAGCGGCCTTGGCCATGTCATAGATGGTCAGGCAGGCGAGGGAAACCGCCGTCAGCGCCTCCATCTCGACGCCGGTCTGTCCGCTCACCTTCACCCGCGCGCGCACCACGAGACCGGGCAGGGCCGCATCAGGCTCGATCTCCACTTCCACCTTCGAAATCATCAAGGGATGGCACAGGGGGATGAGCTCATGGGTGCGCTTTGAAGCCATGATCCCGGCGATCCGGGCGACGCCGAGCACGTCGCCCTTCTTCGCATTGCCCGACAGGATCAGCTCCAGGGTCGCCGCCGCCATCACGACCCGCCCTTCCGCCAGCGCCTCGCGCGTGGTGACCGCCTTTTGCGAGACGTCGACCATGCGCGCGGCGCCCTGGGCATCCAGATGGGTCAGTTCGGTCATGGCGTCAGCGGCTCCTCGTCCAGGTCTGGGTCTGGCACAGCGGCACGATCACGCAACCGCGTACCTTGAGCGTGTTGTCGCCGTCCAGGGTCAATGTGGCGCTATAGGTCTTGCCGTCCTCGGCATTGTAGATTTCGCCGCCGGTCCAGGTGGTCGGCCCACCCGAGAAGCCCTGGAGAATCTGCAGTCCCTTGAGCGGGCGGCTGCGCAGCGATGCGTTGGAATTGTTGAGATCCTTCAGCGCCGGATCGGCCTTGATGCCGTCGGAAGAGACCAGCCGGCCGCAAACGGAATTCCCGCATTTCGTGATTTCTACGATGCCGTTCTTCGTCGGTGTCGCCCAACTGCCGGTCACGTCGGCGGCGAAGGCGGGTACGCAGGCGACCGACAGCACAGCCGCCACAAGCAGCGTCCTCATGAGCATTCTCCTGAGATCGTTTCCTCGCACCGCCTCGTTGCGGACGGTTGCGCCGCCATTAGACGCTAAGGTGACGTATACGGCAAGATCACGCCGCAAGAAGCGTGCGTGTCGCGGAAGCGACATCGCTTTGCCGCATCAGGCTTTCGCCCACGAGGATCGTGCCGATGCCGACGCCAGCGAGGCGCGTCACGTCCTGCGGAGTGAAGATGCCGCTTTCGCCGATGCAGATGCGGTCCTTCGGTACCCGTGGGGCGAGGAGCGCGCTGGTGTCCAGCGTGGTCTCGAAGGTCCGCAGATTGCGGTTGTTGATGCCGACCAGCGTGCAGGGCAGGGCAAGCGCGCGATCCAGCTCTTCTGCGTCATGGACTTCCACGATGGCGTCCATGCCATAGGCGGTCGCCGCGTCCAGCAGGTCGCGGGCCAACGCGTCATCGACGCCGGCCATGATGATCAGGATGCAGTCGGCGCCCCAGGCCCGCGCTTCCGCCACCTGATAAGTGTCGTACATGAAATCCTTCCGCAGCACCGGCAGGGAAACCGCCGCGCGCGCCTGGATCAGGAATTGCGGCGCGCCCTGGAACGAGGGCGTGTCGGTGAGGACGGAGAGGCACGCGGCCCCGCCCGCCTCATAGGCGCGGGCGAGCGCGGGAGGATCAAAGTCAGGGCGGATCAGGCCCTTGGAGGGGCTGGCCTTCTTGATCTCGGCGATCAAAGCGGTGCGTCCGGCATCCAGAGCCGCGCGCAGGGCGCCGGCGAACGGGCGAACCGGGCTGGCCGCGCGGGCGGCCGCTTCCACCTCGGAAAGCGGGCGCGCGGCCTTGGCGGCGGCGATCTCCTCGCGCTTATAGGCTTCGATGCGGGTGAGGATATCGCTCATGACTTCACCGGGGGCGCGACTTTTTCAGAAACCATCACCAGCTGTTCCAGCCGGGCGCGCGCCGAGCCGGTGTCGAGGGAGGTCTGCGCCATGGCTACCCCGTCGGTAAGATCGGCAGCGCGGCCGGCAATGAGCAGCGCCGCCGCAGCATTCATCACCGCCACGTCGCGATAGGCGCCGGGTTCGCCATCCAGCACCGCGCGCAGGGCGATGGCATTGTGAGCGGCATCGCCGCCCTTCAAGGCCTCGGGCGCGACGCAGCGCAGACCCACATCCTCCGGCGCAATCTCGAACGTGTGGATGCGGTCGTCTTCCAGCGAGGCGACATGGGTGACGCCGGACAAGGTGATCTCGTCCAAGCCGTCGGAGCCGTTGACCACCCAGGCCCGCTGCGATCCGAGCGTGCGCAGCACTTCGGCCAGCGGCACGATCCAGGATTTGGCATAGACGCCCACCATCTGGCGCTTCACGCCGGCCGGATTGGAGAGCGGTCCGAGCAGGTTGAAGATGGTGCGGGTGCCCATTTCCACCCGCGTCGGCCCCACATGCTTCATGGCCGGATGATGAGAGGGCGCGAACATGAAGCCGATGCCGGCCTCCGCGATACAGCGCGAGATGCCCTCAGGCATAAGGTCCAGCCGCACGCCCAGCGCGGCCAGCACGTCGGCGGCGCCGGACTTGGAGGAGAGCGCGCGGTTGCCGTGCTTGGCCACCGGAACGCCCGCGCCCGCCACAATGAAGGCGGCGCAGGTGGAGATATTGTAGGAGCCGGAGGCATCGCCCCCGGTACCCACCACATCCACCGCCTCGTCCGGCGCTTCCACCGGCAACATCTTGGCGCGCATGACGCTGACCGCGCCGGCGATTTCCTCCACGGTCTCGCCGCGCACGCGCAGGCCCATGAGCAGCGCGCCCATCTGCGAGGGCGTGGCATCGCCCGACATCATCTTGTCGAAGACGTAGGCGGATTCCTCGCGCGTCAGCGCCGCGCCGGTCGCGACCTTGCCGAGCAGGGGACGGAACTGTTCCATGGCGTCAGCTCCGCGCCTGCCGGCCTTCGTTGAAGGCGCGAGCGATCTCAAGGAAATTGCGCAGCAAAGCGTGACCATTTTCCGAGGCGATGCTCTCGGGATGGAATTGCACGCCGTGCACGGGCAGCGTGCGGTGGGCAAGGCCCATGATCAGCCCATCCTCGGTGCGCGCGGTCACTTCCAGCGCGTCGGGCAGGGTGTTCTGCTCGACGATCAGGGAGTGATAGCGCGTGGCGAGGAAGGAATGGTTCAGGCCGCGGAACACCGAGCGGCCTTCGTGGTGGATCTGCGACATCTTCCCGTGCATGGGAATCGGCGCGCGTACCACGTCACCGCCGAACACCTGGCCGATCGCCTGATGGCCGAGGCACACGCCGAACAGCGGCACTTGCGTGCTGGCCCGCGCGATGAGATCGCAGCAGATGCCGGCTTCCGTGGGCGTGCACGGGCCGGGTGATATGACGATGGCGTCCGGCTTTTCGGCCAGCACATCCTCGACGCTCAGCGCATCGTTGCGGTGAACGGTGACGTTTGCGCCCAGCTCGCCGAGATAATGGACGAGGTTGTAGGTGAAGCTGTCGTAATTATCGATCAGCGTAACGGCGGTCATCGTGGCTCCAGGCCCGGCGGATCCGGGCAGGCGCGCTCCTCGCGGAAGATGTGGGAGCTGCCCCTGAGTTAAAGCGCGGGGGTGACGGAAGGGTCAAGCCTCACGCCATCGCTCGTGGATGCACACGGGACGCGCCATGTTCACTGGCCCCTCTTGGCATGGGCGGCGAAGCGCACCGCTTCCTCGCCGGCGCGGAACAGGGCCTTGGCCTTGTTGATGCACTCCTGATGCTCGCTCAGCGGCACGGAATCATACACCAGCCCGGCGCCGGCCTGCACATACATGCGCCCGTCCTTCACCACGGCTGTGCGCAGCACGATGCAGGTGTCCATCTCGCCATTGGCGCTGAAATAGCCGATGGCGCCGGCATAGATGCCGCGCTTGTCCTTCTCCAGCTCGTCGATGATTTCCATGGCCCGCACCTTGGGCGCACCGGAGACCGTGCCGGCGGGAAAGCCCGCCGCGAGCGCGTCGAGCGCGTCGAAGCGCGGGTCCACCTTCCCCTCGACGTTGGAGACGATGTGCATCACCTGGCTGTAGCGCTCGATGAAGAAGCTGTCGGTGACCTCCACCGTGCCGATCTGCGAGACCCGGCCCGCATCGTTGCGGCCGAGGTCCAGTAGCATCAGATGCTCGGCCCGCTCCTTGGGATCGGCGAGCAATTCCTGGGCGAGTGCCTCGTCCTCGACATGGGTCGCACCCCGCTTGCGGGTGCCGGCGATGGGGCGGATGGTGACCTTGCCGTCGCGCAGCCGCACCAGGATTTCCGGGCTGGAGCAGACGACGGAAAAGCCCTCGAAGTTCAGATACACCAGGAACGGTGCAGGATTGACCCGCCGCAACGCTCGGTAGAGCGCGAACGGGGGCAGGGCGAACGGGCTTTCGAACCGCTGGGAGAGCACCACCTGGAAGATGTCGCCGGCGCGGATGTAATCCTTCGCCTTCTCCACCATGGCGCAGAATTCCGCCTCGGTGGTGTTGGAAACGGGCTCCACATGGGTGTGAAACGGCTCCGGCGCCGGGTGGGCCATGGGCCGGTCGAGCCCTGCCACCACGCTGTCGAGCCGGGCGAGCGCCGCCTCGAACGCCGCGCGGGCGGACACGCCCTCCTGCGGGCGCACCGGCGTCACGGCGGTGAGTTCGTCCTTCACCGCATCGAACACCACCATCAGCGTCGGCCGGATGAGCAAAGCTTCCGGCACGCCGATGGGATCGGGCTTGGCCGGCGCGAGGCGCTCCATCTGGCGCACCATGTCGTAGCCGAGATAGCCGAAAACGCCCGCCGCCATGGGCGGGGCCCCGGCCGGCAGATCGATGGCCGATTCGGCGAGCAGGCGGCGCAGGGCCACCAGCGGCGGCTCGGCACAGGGCTCGAAGGCGCGGGTGTCACTCAAAGCGGAACGGTTGATTTCCGCCTTGTCGCCATTGGCCCGCCAGATCACGTCGGGATCGAGGCCGATCATGGAATAGCGGCCGCGCGTCTGGCCGCCCTCCACCGATTCCAGCAGGAACGCATTGGGCTTTTCGCCCGCGATCTTGAGGAAGGCGGAAACCGGCGTCTCGAGGTCCGCGATCAGGGTGGTGGTCACCACCTGCGCCTCGCCGCGCGCATAGCGCTGGGCGAAGGCATCGAAATCCGTGGGAGCGTTCATCATGGTCGCGATCAATTCGTGCCGCCGCCGATCGCCTGCTGAAGCAGGCGTTCGTTGACCGAGACGCCAATCTGGCTGCGCAACTGGGCGAGATATTGCAGCAGCAGGTCGGTTTCGATCTGCTGGCCGATGCGCGTCGCGGCCTGCTGTTCGGCCGGCGTCACCTCCGGCACCGTGATGCCGGTCACCTGGAACACGATGCGCTCGGCGGGCACTGTGCCCGACGCGAGACCATAGCCGTTCAGCGGCACGTCGAAGATCTTGGCCACCGCGTCGGGGGAGAAATCCGAGGCGGCACGGCCTCTTTGCAGATTCTGTGCGGTTTTTACTTCAAGACCGGCACCGGTGGCGACCTGCACCAGTGGCTGGCCGCCCTGAAGCTCCGCCAGCAATTGCTTCGCCTTGGCGTCCACCGCCTTGACGGTTTCATCCTCGGTCCAGCGGGCGAGCACCTGGTCGCGCACTTCGTCGAACGGGCGTTCGCGGGCGGGCGTCACTTCGTTGAGGTCGTACCAGACATAACCGCCGTTCTGCGGCAGCTGCACCGGCTCGGTCTCGACGCCGGGCCGGGAAGCGAAGGCGCCCGCCACCACGTCGGCGGCGCCGGGAAGATCGCGGATCTCCGCTCCCGAGGGATCGCGGCCGGATCGGTCCACCGCATCAATGGTCTCCGTCTGGAGTCCCAGCTTCTGCGCGATTTCGGCGAGGGTCGCTCCAGAGCCGCGCTCATCCTCGATGGAATCATGCTTGTCGAGCAGTTCGCGCCGCGCACGATCCAGGGCGAGTTCCTTGCGCAGCACGTCTTGCACCTGCTCGAACGGCTGCACCTTGGCGGGTTCGATCTTGGTGACATGCACCAAGGCCGAACCGAACGCGCCGGGAATAGGTGCGCTGGTCCCATCGAGCGGCAGGGAGAAGGCGGCCTCCGCGATCTTCGGGTCGATAAGGTCGGAGCGCACGACGGTGCCGAGGTCGATATCCTTCGGGCTGAGGCCGCGCGCAGCGGCAATCTGGTCGAAGGTTTCTCCGGCCTTGATCTTGTCCGCCGCCTGTTGTGCCTCGTCCGCATTGGAGAACACGATCTGCTGGACCTCGCGTCGCTCAGGTGAGCCGAACCGGCCGGTATTGCGGTCATAGGCCGCCTTCACGTCCGCGTCCGCCACCTGCACCCAGGGCGCAAGGGCCGCAGGGGTGAGGGCGAGGGCCGTGATCTTGCGATACTCGGGCGCCCGGAAGGTGATCTTGTGGGCGTTGAAGAACGCCTGGAGTTGCTCGTCGATCGGCGTCGGCACGGGCCCGGCGGCAGTCGGGCCGACCGACATATAAGCCACCGCGCGCTGCTCGCTCTCATAGCGATGCGCCGCATCCAGAAGCACCGCCGGGGGGGCAAGGTCGCCGCCGAGCGCGGAAGCAATCTGCTGGCGCAGCATGCGCTGCTTCTCGGCCGCGAGGAACCGCGGCTCGGTGAGATTGTTGGCGCGCAGGAGCTGCTGGAAATAGGCGGGATCGAACTCGGTCGCACCGGGCCGGCGCAGGGCCGGATTGGCGCGCACCGCGCGCGCGACCTCCTCATCGGAAATCGCAAGGCCGAGCGCCTTGGCGGTGTCGTCGAGTGTGGCTTCGGCCACCATCTGGTTCAGGATCTGCCGGTCGAGGCCGAACGCGCGCGCCTGCTCGGGCGTGAACGGGCGCCCGGTGCGACGGCCGATCTGCTGCACCTGGTCCAGATACTGCTGACGGAACGCGTCGGCCGAAATCTCGGTGTCCCCGACTTTCGCGACAGCGCGGGCGCTTTGGCCCCGAAACACGTCTGCGATGCCCCAAACGAGAAAGCTGACGGTGAGCAGAAGAAGGAAAGCCTTGGCGATGAAGCCGGAGGCGCCTTTACGGAGAGTCTGAAGTACCATTGCTCAGTCTGGTTTGAGGAGGGGCGCGGCCCCGACGCAGAAGGCGCGCATCATAGGGAGGGGCACCCCGCGCCGCAACGGCGCAGGCGGTGCTGTTTGCCGTGTTGCGCGCCCTCTGATAACCGGTCGGAAACTTCCCTGTCCATCCGTGTCTGTCCTGGAGGATTTCATGCCCGTTGCCCGCCGCCCGCTCGTTGCCGGAAACTGGAAAATGAACGGGCTGCGGCACTCGGGGGCGGAATTGCTCGCCATGGTCGATGGCTATGACGCTGCCCTGCAGGCCCACGTCGACCTTCTGATCTGCCCGCCGGCCACCTTGATCGCCGGATTGGCCGGCGAGATCGCCGGCGCGGCCATCGCGATCGGCGGGCAGGATTGCCATGCCAAGCCCTGCGGCGCCCATACGGGGGATATCTCCGCCGAAATGATCGCCGATGCGGGCGGCACCTTCGTTATCGTCGGCCACAGCGAGCGGCGCACGGACCACGCGGAAAGCGACGACATGGTCCGCGCCAAGGGCGCCGCCGCGCTGCGGGCGGGGCTTATTCCGGTGGTCTGCGTCGGCGAGACGCAGGCGGAACGCGACGCGGGCGCGTGCCTGCACGTTGTCGCGCGGCAGGTGCGCGCCTCGGTGCCGGAAGAGGCTGCGGCCGACCGGCTCGTGATCGCCTATGAGCCGGTCTGGGCGATCGGATCGGGCAGGGTTCCGACCGTCGAGGAGGTCGAGGAGGTGCATACGGAGATTCGCAGCGTGCTGCGCGAGCGGTTCGGCGCGGAAGCTGAAAAGGTGCGCATCCTGTACGGCGGCTCGGTGAAGCCGGAGAATGCTGCTGTTTTGCTCCACGCCGCGAATGTGGACGGCGCCCTGGTGGGCGGGGCGAGCCTGAAAGCCGCCGATTTCCTGGCGATCGCCCGCGCCTATCTTTAAGGCGGCGCCGCGCCGTTCCCTGGCGCGGAAGCCCGACGCACGGCTTTAAGAGCAGGCTCAGGGACATGGCCCTGAGCCTGTGACGATTAAATTACAGCGAGAAGTTCGTCGCGCTCAGCAATTGCTTGATCACGCTCAGCTCTTCGCCGCTGGTCGGGGTCTTCTGCGAGACGAAATCGAACACCTTGCCGTCCTGCAAGCCGTAATTCGCGATGCGGGTGACGCGGCGATTCTTATCGAAATAGATCGCCAGCACCTTCTGCTCGGTGATCTCCGGCTTCAGGAAGGCAACCCGCTTTTCCACCTGGGAGATGTAATAGAAGACGTCGCCGTTCACGGTGGATACGGTGGAGGGCGTGCCGAGCACCAACAGAACCTGCTCCTGGCTCGAGCCCACCGGCACCTGTTCCAGGGCGCCCTCGCTCAGAACATAGCCGCGCTGGTAGGTACGCACCACGCCGCTGATCGACGTTCCCGTCCCGCCGACAAAATTCGAACAGCCGGACAAGGTGCCGGCGATCGCCACCAGTGCGAGCGCTGCACAGACCGGCCTGCGGGCGTAGCTGCGCGAAACGGAACTTCTCACTTGCGATGACGCCACGCCGATTCCCTCAATTTCAGCCCGTGCGGCACATGCCGCCTGATCCCTGTGCGATGCCCCTGCAGATGCCACTGCCCTTGCCACGACGCCTCCAGCGCGCTACGCCCCATGCTCATCCGCGTCTTGCCAACGAGCGACGCACAGACCCGCAAAAAGTGATGCTGAATCTGTTTCGTCGACCCGAGCGCCGAGCGACCATCCAGCGCCTCTATGGCGTGATCGTGGCGCAGGCGCGGCAGCCCGCCTTCTATACCGACTTTGCCGTGCCCGATACCATAGAGGGGCGGTTCGAATTGGTGTTGCTGCATACATTTCTGGTTTGCCATCGCCTCAAGAGCGGGGACGAGGCCAGCCGGGACATGTCGCAAATGGTGTTCGACGCGTTTCTCGACGACATGGACCGCACCTTGCGTGAGATGGGGGTCGGCGATCTTTCCGTGCCCAAGCGGATGAAGAAGATCGGCCAGGCCTTCTACGGCCGCGCCGGCGTGTTCGATGCCGCCTTGCAGGCCGACGCCGCGCCCGGTGCGCTGGATGAGGCGGTAGCCCGGAATGTGTATGAAGTCGAGCCGGCCGCGCTCGGTACGCCGGGCAAGGCGCTCGCCACCTATGTGCGACAGGCCGTCGCGGTGCTGGCCGCGACACCGGCCGAGGTGTTCGCGCGCGGCGAGGTCCATTTTCCCGCCCCGAATGCAGGCGAGGGTGCCGTTCATGACTGATCTGCCTTACATCCATCGCGTATCCCTGGACGACGTGCCGGCCCATGGGCTCGCCGTGACCCTCGTGCCCGACGAGGCCCAGAGGGCGGCGCTGGCGCGGTTCCTGGACATTCCCGCCGTCCACAGCCTGACCGCGGACCTGCGCGTCATCCAGGAGGGTGCGGGCGCCCATGTGGCCGGACGCATGAAAGCGCAGGTGCGCCAGGTTTCCGTGGTCTCCCTGGAGCCGTTCGACACCGATCTCGACGAGGAGATCGACGTCCATTTCGCGCCCGAGGAAGCCATCGCGGCGCGCGCGGTCGATGCCGATGACCCGGAAGCCGAATTGGATCAGCCCGACGCCATCGTCGACGGCGGCATGGACCTGGGACATCTCGTAACGGAATTCCTTTCGCTCGCTCTGGATCCTTACCCGCGCATGCCGGGTGAGACATTCGAAACCGTCGCGGAGGCGCCGGAAGCGCTCTCGCCCTTTGCCGAACTCGCCCGTCTGAAGGACAAATCTTGATTGCCTGCGTCAAATATTGCGGTGTGCGCCCGAGTGGTTATTGTCCGGCCGCTCTGAAGCGGGTGCCTCGTCCGCGGAACAAACTGGAACGTTTGCCTCGATGACCGTGCCCGTTCGCATCGCCGTTGACGCCATGGGCGGAGACCATGGCCCAGACACCGTTCTCGCCGGTGCCGCGATCGCGCTTGAGCGGCACCCGGACCTTCACTTCATCCTGTTCGGGAATGAAGAGCGCGTGCGCGCCGTGCTCACCGAGCATCCGCGCCTCGCGGCCGCTTCGCGGGTGGTCCATACCGAGATTGTCGTCGGCATGGACGACAAGCCCAGCCAGGCGCTGCGCAACGGCCGATACAAATCCTCCATGTGGCGCGCGATCGACGCGGTGAAGACGCAGGACGCCGATGCGGCCGTCTCCGCCGGCAATACCGGCGCGCTCATGGCTATGGCCAAGTTTAACCTGCGCACCATGCCGGGCATCGGCCGGCCGGCGATCGCCGCCATCTGGCCGACCCTGCGCGGCGAAAGCATCGTGCTTGATGTCGGCGCCTCGATCGGCGCCACCGCGCAAAGCCTCGTCGAAATGGCGATCATGGGATCCGCCATGGCGCGGTCCGTGCTAGCCATCGAGCGCCCCACAATCGGCCTGCTGAACGTGGGCGTGGAAGAAATCAAGGGCGTCGAGGAAGTCAAGGAAGCCGGCCGTCTGCTGCGCGAGGACACCGCCACCGACCTGCTCTATCACGGCTTCGTGGAAGGCAATGATATCGGCGCGGGAACGGTGGATGTGGTTGTGACGGAAGGATTTTCCGGCAACATCGCGCTGAAGACCGCCGAAGGCACCGCCAAGCAGCTGGCGAGCTATCTGCGCTCCGCCATGGGGCGGACCTGGCGCACCAAGCTCGGCTATTTGCTGGCACGCGACGCGTTTCGCGTCCTGCGGGAAAAAATGGATCCGCGGCGCTCGAACGGCGGAGTCTTTCTCGGCCTCAATGGCGTTGTGATCAAAAGCCACGGCGGCGCGGATGCGGAGGGCTTCGCCGCGGCCGTGGATCTTGGCTACGACATGGTGCGGCATCAATTGCTGTCGCGCATCAAAACCAGTCTCCTCGCACGCGTGCCTTCGTCCGATGCGACGGCCGCGACGCTACCGGCAGAAGCGGAAGGTCAATCGTGAGCTTACTCAAGTCCGTGGTCCGGGGTGTGGGGTCCTATCTTCCGGAACGGGTCCTCACCAATAGCGAACTTGCCCGCTCGGTTGACACTTCGGACGAATGGATCGTGCAGCGGACCGGGATCCGCGAGCGTCATATCGCCGCGACCGGCGAGCTGACGTCGGATCTCGCGCGCCAGGCGGCGACCCGCGCGCTGGCGGATGCCGGGCTCGCTTCCGACGACATCGACCTGATTATCCTCGCGACTTCGACCCCGGACCAGACCTTTCCGGCCACCGCCGCAACAGTCCAGGCACAACTCGGAATCACGCGCGGCGCAGCGTTCGATTTGCAGGCGGTGTGCTCGGGGTTCGTGTTCGCCCTGGCCACGGCCGATGCCCATTTGCGCACCGGCAGCTTCACGCGTGCGCTGGTGATCGGCGCCGAGACCTTCTCCCGCATCCTTGATTGGGAGGATCGCGGCACCTGCGTCCTGTTCGGCGACGGCGCCGGCGCCGTGGTGCTTGAGGCGCTCGATGCGGACGAAGCGGGCGAGCGGGGCATTCTGACCACACATCTGCGCTCCGATGGACGCCACCGTAGCAAATTGTTTGTGGATGGCGGGCCGTCCTCCACCCAGACCGTCGGACATTTGCGCATGGAAGGCCGCGAGGTTTTCAAGCATGCGGTGGGCATGATCACCGACGTGATCGAGGACGCGTTCGCGGCAACAGGTGCCACGGCGGAGACGATCGACTGGTTCGTCCCGCACCAGGCCAACCGCCGAATCATCGACGCGAGCGCGCAGAAGCTTGGGATTTCACCCGCCAAGGTTGTGACCACCGTCGACCTCCATGGGAATACCTCTGCCGCTTCGATCCCTCTCGCGCTGGACACGGCGCACAAGGATGGCCGCATCAAATCCGGCGACCTGGTTTTGCTGGAAGCGATGGGCGGCGGCTTTACCTGGGGTTCCGCTTTAATCCGATGGTAGGTAAATCATTAATGACGTTGACCAGCCTCGCCCTGAGTGGATAGGGTCACGACGGCTGACCCTCTCTGTTGGGGCCGGGGAGACATATGGCTGGTAAGACCATAACGCGTGCCGATCTCTGCGAGGCGGTCTACCAACAGGTAGGCTTGTCGCGAACGGAATCCGCAGCGCTTGTTGAGCTCGTGCTGAGCGAAATCGCCGACTGCCTCGCCAAAGGCGAGACGGTGAAGCTTTCCTCTTTCGGTTCTTTCGTGGTGCGCTCGAAAGGGCAGCGCATCGGCCGTAACCCGAAGACCGGCGAAGAGGTGCCCATCGAGCCTCGCCGCGTCATGGTCTTCAAGCCGTCCAGCATCTTGAAGAATCGCATAAACGGGCGCACAGAAAACGGCCTGGATCGCGACTGATCCGCTGGTGCGGGCGGAATGCCCGCAGTGCATGGAGGCGAGCGCACGTGTCCGGAGCGAGGCAAACGGACAAATCACCGGACGCCTTTCGCACCATCAGCGAGGTGGCCGAGGATCTCGAGCTCCCCCAGCACGTCCTGCGCTTCTGGGAAACCCGCTTCACGCAGATCAGGCCCATCAAGCGGGCCGGGGGCCGCAGGTTCTATCGGCCAGAGGACGTGGATCTGCTGCGGGGCGTGCGCCATCTGCTTTATGGCGAAGGCTATACCATCAAAGGCGTGCAGCGAATCCTGAAAGAGCAGGGGATTCACTACGTCCAGGATCTCGCCATAGAGGAAGAGGCGGCCGGCTTCCAGCCGCTGCCGCAGCCTGTCCAGTCGCGCGCGGAAGCGCCGCGCCGGCAAGCGGCTCAGCCGGACCCCTATGACGAAGCGCCTTACGAAAGCGACATGGACCCGGAACCGCGCCGGCGGTCTGGCGCACGGGGGCAGGGCGAAGGCGCCCAGGGGGGCTTTGGTGGCTTCCTCGGCCTGCTGCCACGCCGGGGCAAGGCGCGCGTCGAGCCGCCTGTCGAGGAACCGCCCGTCATCGCGGAACTGCCGTTCCCCGAATTTTCCCAGCACACCCGCCGTCACGAAGTCCCGGTAGAGCCGCGCCTTGATTCGCCGCCGGCATCCGCCCGGCCGGTATCTGCGCCTGTCGCATCAGCACGCGCACCTGCGCAGCGCCGCGCCGGCGCGCCGGCGGCACCGGTTGAGCCGCGGCTCGACCGGGACGACGAGAGCTTTTACCGCCGGATGCCTGAGCCCACTTATGAGGACCAGGACGAAGAGGACGACGACACGGTGGAGCGCTATGCCCCGCCCCGCGCCGCACCCTCGTTTGCGCCCGAGCCCCGGCGGGAAGCCGAAGCTGTCCATCGGCCCGCCGTGCCGCAACGGCGGCCGACGCGCGGGCCGGCCTCCCGGCTACCCGAGCCACCGCCGGTGCCCGAGCTTGAAGATCCGCTGCTGCCGTTCTTCGACGATGATGCCTTCGGTCCGGACAGCACGCAGATTTCCGAGCCATTGGACGCGCGCATCCGGCGCCTGAGGGAGCATGCGCCCGGACCGCCGGAAGACTATATCCCGGCGCGCGCACGGCGCACCGAGGGGCCGCGCGCCGAGCCCCCGGGCGAGGATGACCGCGAGGTGACCTTTCGTGCGGACATGCGCGATGGCGAGCGTCGCCCGCCGCCTGGCCCAGCGCGTGGGACCGCGCCGCCGCCGGACGACTGGCCGAGGGAATGGCGTGAGGAAGAGCCCCGATTCGCGGTGGATCCCGGCGCCGCGCCGCGCCATCCCCCGCTCGGCCCCCCGCCTCTGCGTGCGGATGATCGTCGCGACGAGCGCCGGGCCGAGGCATACGCGCCACCGCGGCCCTCTGCGGCGCCCGCCGCTGAGCCCCTCGGCAAATTGCGACTTGGGCCTTTGACCGGGCCAGTGGAGGAATTCGAGTTGGAGGATCCGGAACCGTTGCGGTGGGATCATCATCAGGGCTTCCGGCCGGACGCCGTGCCGCGCGAGCCGCACCGTCCGGGTCCGCCTGAACAATACCTGCCGCCGCATCTGCGGTCCGACCCGCGCGTGACAGGCGCGCCGCCGGCGCCGATCCCGGTTCTGTCGCGCGATGACGTGCATCGCCTTCAGTCGACGCTCTATGAATTGGGCGAATGCCGCCGCCTGCTGGGCGGAGCGGTGGAGCGGCCGGACGAATAATCCCGACACCCCCGTCTCGTGGCTTGGGGCGACGGCCCACAAAAGCAGGAAGTGGGTGCCGTGCGAATGGCGAACGGCACCCGAATGCTCAGTTTGCGGGTTCTTCCGCCTGAGACTGCTGGAGCCACGCGAACAGATTGATCGGTGCGGGCGCGGCCGGGGTCGGGGCAGGCGCCTTGTCCTGATCTGGGGTGGCCTCGGCCACCTGCTCGCGTCCCAGCACGGCGACCGAGACGCGGGTCACGCCGTGGCTGGTGAATCCGAGTTCTGACGCCGCGGCTCGCGAGACGTCGATGATGCGGCCGCGGACGAACGGTCCACGGTCGTTGATGCGGACCACCACTGTGCGGCCATTGCGCAGGTTGGTCACGCGAACCTTCGTTCCGAAGGGGAGCGAGCGATGGGCCGCAGTCAGGGCATTGGGATTGAAACGTTCGCCGCTTGCGGTATCCCGTCCCTGCCAATAATAAGAAGCAACACCGGTCTGTCCGGCATCGGCTTTGGCTGGTGTACAGAACGCGCCGAGCGTTAGCGCAAACGTTCCAAGCAGAAACCCCTTCTGGATCTCCATTCCCTCGACCTCCATGTTGTTGATGGGAGATCGGCGAATGACGTTCTATTCAGGCGACAATGTCACTGTTCCGCGGCGAAATCATGATATCTCACCGCTAAGCTTGAAAAATGTACCAATCTGGAACAGTATATATCAAAGTTAACGACAAGTTTCTTTCAAGAAATCAGCGCTATTCGAAGACACTTGTTGTTTGCGGCAACCTTTTACTGATCAATAAAAATGTCATATTCCAAAGTCGCGAAACCGTGTTCGGCGCCGCGCCCGATTTCCGCCCCATAGCACTGACGTACCGTCCTCTGTCATTTTGGAACGGCGGCAGGGTCCGGCGGCATGCACCACCCGCATCGGGGTTTTCATCGCGCGGCGGCGAAGGGCGGTGGATAGTGCCGCATTTCACTCTTGTAGCCGCCAACGCGATGGTCTAAGCCTCCCCTCCACGTCGGAGCGTAGCGCAGCCCGGTTAGCGCACTAGTCTGGGGGACTAGGGGTCGGAGGTTCAAATCCTCTCGCTCCGACCATTCAATCCCTGAAAGCAATCCCCATGGTTCGACCCGCCTTGAGCGGGTAGAAAACCCATGGGCGCACGGGCGCCGGAAGCGGCGCATCCGCGCCGCGAGTCGGTCGCGGAGCCGGCCGCCGACCCGAAAGGCAGCCCGGATTTCGGACACTGCGCGCTTCGTCGTTGTGTCACGCTGAAGCCCTAGACGAGGGTTGTCTGAGCGGGGCGCCGATCATGCTGAACGCGGTTCTTTTGACCTTGATTCCGGCTGGCGCGGTCATCGCCGGCGCTTTGTTGGGTTTTGTCTGGCGTCCCGGCGCGACCATCCGCAGCGCCGTGCAGCATTTCACCGCCGGCGTCGTGATGGCCGCCGTCGGGGCGGAATTGCTGCCGGAACTCGGAAGCGCCCATCCCCTCGGCATCGCCATCGGCTTCACGCTCGGCGGCGCCCTCATGCTGGCCATCAAGCGGTGGATCGGCGAAGAAGGGCCACAGGAAGCCCCTGACGATCAGCCGGGCGGGAAGAACACCGGCCTGCTCGTCACGGTGGGCGTCGATCTGTTCATCGACGGTCTGTTGTGTGCGGTCGCGCTCGCGGCGGCCCCGGACAGCGGGCTGGTGATCGTGGCCGCGCTGACGCTGGAGGTCTTCTTCCTCGGCCTCGCCACGAGCGTCTCCTTGAGCCGACCGGGCTCTGGGGCGGGCGGTGTCATGAAGGCGGGCGCGCTTGCCGTGCTGGTGCCGATCGGCGGCGCGAGCGGCGCACTGGCTTTCCTCTCCCTCCCAGCCCTCTGGCAGGTCGGCATCCTCGCATTTGCGACTGCCGCCCTGATTTATCTGGTCACCGAGGAATTGCTGGCGGAAGCCCACGCCGACGGGGAGGACACGACATTCGTCGCGGCCACCTTTTTTCTCGGCTTCCTTGCGGTGCTGATGCTGAAGGCGCTGAGTGGCTAGGCGCTTTCCGGAACCGGCTTGGCCTGGGTGCGAACCACGGCGCTTTCCGTTGTGGCAAGCGCGATATCCGCGGTATCGGTGTCGGCGGATTCAAGGTGCCCCGCCGCGATCAGGCACGCTGTTAGCGCCTCTTCGAGGCTTGTCGCCACGGCATTGCTGGAGGACTGCGTTTCCAGCGCCGCACGCATTGCGCCATCGTCATGGGCACCAAACGCCGCAAGCAGGATGGCGCTTTCCGGCAAGCGCCGACGCAGCCGTCGGCTGGAATAGCGCATGTGCGCCGTCCCCGTATTTTCAAGCGACGACAGGATGGTCAGCGCCAGATCGGACCCGCTGAGATTCGCGAGATTGGCGATGGTCAGGGTTTCCGGCCCGCAGACGCGTGCCCCAAGCCCGTGTCGCTTCAACAAATGCGCAAGCAGGTCCGCCGCCGCCAGATCGAGGCCCGACCGCGCGGCGATGCAGAGAATCGGGGTATCGCCGCGCCACCGCTGCGGGAGCGTATCGGCATCGACGACAGGGTAGGCACCTCCCGCCGGGCTTGCCAGAACTGCCGCCTCGGCTTCGCGTTCCTCGGTCTCGCCCTTGGGAATACCGTCTGGAATATCGGAGAGGTTTTCCAGCAATTCCCCGAGACTGAGGCGCAGACGCGCGATCCGCGCATCGTCGAGGGTGCCGCGGGCAAGGTCCTGCTGCGCGAGCCGCAGCCCCGGCAGGGCGACATTGTCGAGATAGGACAGGAAGCTACGTTCCTTCAGGAATTCCTCGGCCTTGCTGGTCGCCTCGGTGGGATCGCCGGCCAGCATGCGCTGGTAGAACAATTCCGGCGCGCTGAGCGGCGGGCGGTCGCCGAGCATCACGTCGAGAAATTCCAGCTGGTCCACATGACGGCCAAGCACCACGGCGCAGAGCGTCAGGGGGGTTGCGAGGACGAGCCCGATCGGTCCCCACAGCCAGGTCCAGAAGGTCGCCGAGGCAACCACCGCCACAGGGGAAAGCCCCGTGCTCCGCCCATAGACCAGCGGCTCGATGATGTGCCCGACGAGCGGCTCCACGAGCGCGAACAAGGCGATGGTGGAGAGCACGATGCTCCAGCCGGGATCGACGGCGAGCGCGAGCGCGATCGGCAGCAGGGCGGCGATGACCGCGCCGATATAGGGCACGAAGCGCAGCACCGCCGCCATCAGGCCCCACAAAAGGGGGCTGGGCACGCCGATCACCCACAGGCCGAGGCCGATCACGGTGCCAAAGCCGGCGTTGAGCATCACTTGCATGAGAAAAAAGCGGGACAAGCGGCGCGCGGCATCGTCGAGCGCGGCGGTGGTGCGCTGGATATCGCTCGCACCCGCAAGGCGGATGAAGCGATTGCGCAGATCCTCCCGCTGCAAAAGGATGAAGATGAGGAAAATGAAGATGATGCCGGTGGTGGCGAGCGGGTGGATCAGCGGCGTCATCACCGCGCCGAGCATGCCCAACGTGCCGGGATTGGGTTGGCGGATTTCCACTGGCAGGGGCGGTCGCTCGGCATTATCCGCATTCGGGCTTCCCACCCGGCTGTCCGGCGCAGGCCGGTCCAGCTCGTTGCCGAGGTCCTGAAGCATCTGCGCCGCGCGCTCCAGCGTGCCGGACCCCTCGGTTGCGCCCCGCAGGGAGCGGATCTTGTCGCGGATGTTCACCTGATATTGCGGCAGATCGCCCGCCAGCTCCGCCACTTGGCTCGCCACCACCGCCCCTAGCGAGATGAGGCCGAGGAAAGTGAGCACGACGACGCTGGTAACGGACAGGGTGCGCGGTATTTTCAACCGCCGCAGCACCAGGATCACTGGTGCCAGTACAAAACTCAGCAGCATGGCGAGCGCCACCGGCACCAACACCTCGCGCGCGAAATACAGCATCGCGATGATGGCGCTGGTCGCCAGCAACGTTCCAACGGCGCCCGAACCAAGCGGAACGGCGGCACGCGCCGACGTCACTTGCGGCTGAAGAATGGGGCGGGCCGTGCGGTCCGGCCCGCTGCCCTCCGCCTCGTTCATGATGCCACTTCGAGAAGCAGGAGCGAACGACCGGTGACCTCATAGACATGGCCGAACGGAAAGGTGGGTTGCGGCTCGGGCTCGGGCGCATTGGTATCCACGACGAGACGCCACCCCTTGCCGCCCACGATCTCGGGAAGGGTGAAATTCACGACGTCGAAGTGCGCATTCACGATGAGCAGCAAAGTGGTGTCCGTGCCCTTGCGGCGGATGCCTGTGGGCTGCGCGCGCCCGTCCATCAGCACGCCCATGCACCGGCTCAGGCTATCCTGCCATTGCTCGTCGCCCATTTCGCTCCCGTCCGGGGCGAGCCAGCACACGTCCTTGACGTCCAGTTCCTTATTATAGGCGCCGGTGAGGAAACGGCTTCGACGCAGCAGAGGGTGAGACTGGCGCACCGAGATCAATTTCCGCACGAAGGCGTGAAGCTCGCACCCAGCTGGCGAGAAATCCCAGTCGATCCAGCCGATTTCATTGTCCTGACAATACGCATTGTTATTGCCGCCCTGGGTGCGGGCGAATTCATCACCGCCGAGGATCATCGGCGTCCCTTGGGAAAACAGAAGCGTCGCGAGCATGTTGCGCATCTGGCGGGCGCGCAGGGCGCAGATTTCCGGATCCTCGCTGGGCCCCTCAACACCATGATTCCAGGACAGGTTGTGCGAATGCCCGTCGCGATTGTCCTCGCCGTTCGCCTCATTGTGCTTGTCGTTGTAGGAGACGAGATCCGCGAGCGTGAAACCGTCATGGGCGGAGATGAAGTTCACCGACGACCAAGGCTTGCGGCCGCGCCGGTTGAAGAAATCGCCAGAAGCCGTCAAGCGGGTCGCGAGCTCCGCGATCTGGCCGTCATCGCCCTTCCAATAGGCGCGAACCGTGTCGCGATAGCGGTCGTTCCATTCCGCCCAGCCGGGCGAGAAGCCGCCGACCTGGTATCCGCCCGGACCGCAATCCCAAGGTTCCGCGATCAGCTTCACCTGCGAGAGAATAGGGTCCTGGCGGCAGGAATCGAGGAACCCGCCGCCCTCGTCGAAGCCATGGGCCTCGCGGCCGAGGATGGTGGCGAGATCGAAGCGGAACCCGTCGACCTGCATCTCGGTGGCCCAATAGCGCAGGCTGTCCGTCACCATCTGCAAAACGCGCGGATGCGAGAGGTTCACCGTGTTTCCGGTGCCGGTATCGTTGATATAAAAGCGCTTGTCCTCGGGCAGACGGTAATATGAGGCGTTGTCGATGCCCTTGAACGAAAGCGTCGGGCCAAGCTCGTTGCCCTCGGCCGTATGGTTATAGACCACGTCCTGGATGATCTCGATGCCGGCCGCATGGTAGCGCGCGACCATCTCCTTGAACTCATTGACGTTCGGGCTCGCGAGGTAGAGCGGATGCGGGGCGAAGAAGGAGATTGTGTTGTAGCCCCAGTAATTTCGCAGGCCCTTTTCCACCAGGTAGCTGTCGTCGACGAAGCCGTGCACCGGCAACAGCTCCAGCGCCGTGATGCCGAGATCCTTCAGATAGTCGATCACCTCTGGCGCCATAAGGCCGGCGAATGTGCCGCGCAGATCCTCCCGCACCTGGGGATGGCGCATGGTGTAGCCGCGGGCATGGGCCTCATAAAGCACGGTGCGGTCCCACGGCACCATGGGGCGGCGCGTCATGCCCCAGGTGAAGGCGGGATCAATCACCCGGCATTTCGGCATGAACGCGGCGCTATCGCGGGTGTCGAACGTGAGATCCTTGTTCTTTTCCTTGCTCTCGAGCTGATAGCCGAACAGGGCGGGATTCCAGGTCAGTTCCCCGACCATCTGTTTGCCGTACGGATCCAGAAGCAGCTTGTTGGGATTAAAGCGATGGCCAGCCTGCGGCTCGTAGGCGCCGTGAACGCGATAGGCATAGACGAGGCCGGGACGGGCATCCGGCAGATAGCCGTGCCACACCTCGTCGGTATATTCGGGCAGCTCGATGCGCTCGACTTCGTGCTCGCCATCCGGATCAAAGAGGCACAGCTCCACCTTGGTGGCATTGGCCGAGAACAGGGCGAAATTCACGCCGAGCCCATCCCAGGTCGCGCCAAGAGGAAACGGATTTCCCTCCCGGACCCGCGACGCCTTCATGACCTGAGGAGCCGCGTCCGATGCCAGCATGTCCATGTCCCTTGCCCCCATTGATGCGCCCGACCCACCGGCCGACCTGTGAGTGCACAACGCCGCAGGGCAATCTTGGTTGCGTCACACGAGACGGTACGGCGACCAGCCTCTCCCTGGGGAGAATCTGCCCCGGCTCGGCGCGAGAGCCTTGGTGATCCGCGCCGGCGGCGGTAAGGCTCCTGGGTGACAGCGTGCGGAAGCTATCCATGGGCCTGACCTTCACCATACTCGGCTGCGGTTCCTCGGGCGGCGTCCCTCGCGTGGCGCAAGGATGGGGCGCCTGCGATCCCGCCAATCCGCGCAACCGCAGGCGACGCTGCTCGCTGCTGGTGCGCCGGCTTGGGCCGGAGGGCGTGACCACCGTGCTGGTGGACACCTCGCCGGACCTGCGCGAACAATTGCTGGATGCCGAGGTCGACCGGCTCGACGCGGTTTTGTTCACCCACTCCCACGCCGACCACACCCATGGAATCGACGATGTCCGTCCGCTGGCGATCCAGCAGCGTCAACGCATTGACGCTTATATCGACGCGGACACGTCGGCGGCGCTGCACGCGCGGTTCGGCTATTGCTTCCGCACGCCACCCGGAGGCGTCTATCCGCCGATTCTGACAGAACATCGGTTCCACGAGGGCCGGGCGGTGCAGGTCGACGGACCGGGCGGGCCCATTGTCGCGCTGCCGTTTCGCCAGCATCATGGCGAAATCGACTCGTTCGGCTTCCGGTTCGAGGGCGTCGCCTATTCAAGTGATGTCAGCGCATTTCCAGATAACTCCCTGCAATATCTAGAAGATCTTGACGTATGGATTCTTGATGCATTGCGTGAAGCGCCGCATCCGTCCCACCTCAGCCTGAGCGAAGCGCTCTCGCACATCGAACGGATGAAGCCGGGCCGCAGCATTTTGACCAATCTCCACACGGATCTGGATTACGGGCGCCTTGTGGACATCCTGCCGGAAGGCATCATCCCGGCATTCGACGGCATGACGTTCGAGGGATGAGGTGCGTGGTCTGATCTCAAAGATCAATGTCGTCGGTCAAGCATCTGTTTTTATGTTGTTATTTTGTGAATTAAACGCGTTTCTCCTTGATGTCGGTGGGCGCGGGAGATCCTGTGTTGTGAACCGGGGCGCGGCGGGCTTAGCATGCCCGTTCCTTCGTCGACGCTGGTTTCCGCTTCCATGCCCGCATCCGGTAGCAAAGGCCGTGCGCTCGATCCGCCCTCCGGCGGGTTGGGGATTGATGCGGCCGCGGCGTTGAGTGCCGATGCCGAGCAGGCGTGGATTGCCGTCATCCGCAAGATGGACGAGACCTACGCCGAGCTGGTGACCCAGCAGGTGGAGCTGGAAAACAAGAATGCGGCCCTGGAGGAGGCGCACGCCTTCATCGCCGGGGTGATGGCCTCCATGACCGACGCCCTGATCGCCTGCGACCTTACCGGCCGCATCGAACAGGTAAACGTGGCCGCCGAGCGCCTGCTCGGCCGGTCGGGATCGGACCTGCTGGACCTGAAACTCGCCGACCTGTTGGCGCCGGAAACACCGACCGGCTTCGCCGACGTGCTGGCCATCGTCGCCAAGCGCCAACGCATTGTGGATCGCGATTTTGCTTTCTCGACACCTGAAGGCCCGCTTCCGGTTTCGGTGAACGGAGCGATCCGGTTCGACTCGCGTGGCCGCGCGGTGGGCATCGTCCTCATGGGACGCCCGATTGGCGAATTGCGCAAAGCCTATAGCGACCTGGCCGCCGCCCACGAGCGGCTGAAGCAGGCGCAGCAGCAGCTGGTACATGCGGAAAAAATGGCTTCGCTCGGTCGCCTTGTTGCCGGCGTCGCGCACGAGCTGAACAATCCCATCTCCTTCGTTTACGGCAACGCCCACGCCTTGAAGCGCTATGGCGAACGGCTCGTGACCTATGTGGATGCCCTTCACAGCCCGACGCCGGCACCTGCGGACCTGCGGGCACAGCTGAAGATCGACCGCACCTTGCAGGAGATGGCCCCAACCATTGCCGGGATGCTGGAGGGAGCCGAGCGGGTGCGCGACATCGTCGCCGACCTGCGGCGCTTCTCCTCGGACCGGCGCCAAGCCTCCGAACCGGTCGACATGGCGGCCCTGGTGCGCTCGTCCCTCGACTGGGTGGCAAAAGCCCAGAGCCCCGCCGTGGAGACCATTTTTCAGTTGGTTGGGCCGCTCGACGTGATCGGTCATCCCGGCCAGTTGCACCAGATGATGATGAACCTCATTCAGAACGCGGTCGACGCCATGGAAGGCGCCGAAGAGCGCCGGCTGCTGATTGCCGGCGAACGGCGCGGCGACCGCGTCGTCATCAGCGTTCAGGACAGCGGGCCCGGCATCTCGGCGGAAATCGCCTCGCGGATCTTCGATCCGTTTTTCACGACCAAACCGGTCGGCAAGGGCACGGGGCTCGGTCTTTCCATCAGCTACCGCATCGTGCAGGAGCATGACGGCATGCTCGAAGCAGGCAATCATCCCGGAGGCGGCGCCATCATGCGTGTGACCTTGCCCGCAGCACCGTTGGAGAAACAGCCTTGAGCGCGCCCTTCAACATTCTCTGGCTGCAATCGGGCGGCTGCGGCGGCTGCACCATGTCCTTGCTGTGCGCCGAAGGGCCGGACCTGATAACCACCTTCGACAGCGCGGGCATTCGGGTGCTCTGGCATCCTGGCCTGTCCGAGGAGACGGGAAGCGAGGCCCTGGCGGTATTCGAGCGCGTGCGGTCCGGCGCCCTGCGCCTCGACGCCCTGTGTGTGGAGGGGTCGCTGCTGCGCGGGCCGAACGGGACCGGCCGTTTTCATCTGCTCGCCGGCACGGGGCGCCCCACCATTGAATGGGTGCGCGAGCTGTCGGGCCTGGCAGAGCATGTGGTCGCTGTGGGCACTTGCGCCGCCTATGGCGGGGTGACCGCCGCCGGCATCAATCCTGCCGATGCCTGCGGCCTGCAATATGATGGGCGCCGTGAGGGCGGGGCGCTCGGCGCTGGGTTTCGCTCTCGCTCCGGGCTGCCGGTCATCAATGTCTCCGGCTGCCCCACGCATCCCAATTGGGTGACCGAAACCTTGATGCTGCTCGCCGCCGGCTTGCTCGGCGCGCAGGATCTCGATGCCTATCGCCGGCCGCGCTTCTATGCCGACCATCTCGTGCACCACGGGTGCCCGCGCAACGAATATTACGAGTTCAAGGCCAGCGCGGAGAAGCTCTCCGACCTTGGCTGCATGATGGAGCATCTCGGCTGCCTCGGCACCCAGGCCCATGCGGATTGCAACACGCGCTCCTGGAATGGCGAAGGCTCGTGCACCCGTGGCGGCTATGCCTGCATCAATTGCACGGCCCCCGAATTCGAGGAGCCGGGCCACGCCTTCCTGGAGACCCCGAAGGTCGCCGGCATCCCCGTGGGCCTGCCGACCGACATGCCGAAGGCCTGGTTCATCGCCTTGTCCTCGCTGGCGAAAGCAGCGACGCCGGAGCGGCTGCGGCGCAATGCGGTGAGCGACCATCTGGTGGTGCCGCCCACGGTGCGGGACATCAAGCGGCGATGAGCGAAGCGCAAGGTTCAGCGGGCGAAGGCGTCACGCGGCTCATCGTCGGGCCGTTCAATCGCGTGGAGGGAGACCTCGAGGTGCGGCTGGACATCGCCAATGGCGCGGTGGCGCAGGCGCATGTGTCTTCGCCCCTGTTTCGCGGCTTCGAGCGCATTCTGGAGGGAAGGGACCCGATGGATGCGCTGGTGATCGCGCCGCGCATCTGCGGCATCTGCTCGGTGTCCCAGTCCCAGGCCGCGGCCCTGGCGCTGGCCGGATTGCAGGGGCTGGCACCGACCCGCAACGGGCAGATCGCCACAAACCTCATCGTCGCCACCGAGAATGTGGCCGACCATCTCACTCATTTCCATTTGTTCTTCATGCCGGATTTCGCCCGCGCCGCTTATGCGGAACGCCCGTGGTTCGCCACTGCGGAGGGCCGCTTCAAGGCCGGGCGCGGCACCAGTGCGCGGCGCTTGCTGGAGGCACGGGCGACTTTGCTTCATGTCCTGGGCCTGCTCGCCGGACGTTGGCCGCATACCTTGGCGATCCAGCCGGGCGGCGTGACGAAGCGCGCGGAATCCCGCGACAAGGTCCGCCTGCTTGCGACGCTGGGTGCGGTGCGCGCAGCGCTGGAGGATCAGCTTTTCGGCACGAAGCTGGAGCAGGTGGCCGCGCTTGCCGGCCGCGCCGAGCTGGAGGCTTGGCGCGCCAGGGGCCCGGATGGCGATTTCCGCCTGTTTCTGGAGATCGCGGCTGATCTGGAATTGGCGCATCAGGGCCGTGCCTACGACCGGTTCCTTTCCTATGGCGCCTATCCCTCGCAGGAGGGCGCGCTTTATCCCGCCGGGGTTCATGTTGGGGGAGAAACGGGTGTTTTCGATCCGGCGGACATCGCGGAGGATCACACCTTCTCCCGCATGGAGGAGCGCGCGCACCCGCATCACCCGTTCCAGGGATCGACCGTGCCCGACGGCGCGGACGAGACCGGATACACATGGTGCAAGGCGCCGCGCCTGAAAGGCCTACCGTTCGAAACCGGCGCTTTGGCGCGGCAAATCATCGACGGCCAGCCCCTCATCCGCGATCTCGTGGCATGGGCTGGGGGGAATGTGTTTTCCCGGGTGATCGCGCGCCTGGTGGAAAGCGCGCGCACCCTCATTGCCATGGAAACCTGGGTCCGGTCGCTGGAGCCGGAGGGTTCCTGGTGCGCCCAGGGAAAAATGCCCGCGCAGGGGCGCTTCGCTGGGCTCACGGAAGCCGCGCGCGGCGCGCTCGGCCATTGGGTGGAAGTGGAAGGCGGCAAGATCTCGCGGTATCAGATCATCGCGCCGACCACCTGGAACTTCTCGCCGCGCGACGCGGCCGGTATGCCCGGCCCGCTGGAAGCCGCCCTTGTGGGTGCCGTCGTGCATCGCGACGAGCCGACGCCGTTGAGCGTGCAGCATATCGTGCGCTCGTTCGATCCCTGCATGGTGTGCACGGTGCACTGAGGGGCCCATGTCCGACATCCGGGGCGCCGAAATCACCGTGCGCGGCATCGTGCAGGGAGTGGGATTTCGCCCGTTCGTTTGGCGCCTCGCGCAGCGACTCGCCCTTACCGGCGAAGTCCGCAACACCGGCGATGCAGTCTTCATCCATGCGGGCGGATCGTTGGAGGCCTTGGCGTGCTTCGTGTCGGCGCTGCGCGAGGAGGCGCCCGTTCTCGCCCATGTGGAGGCGATCACCTCGCATCCCGCCGTGCCACCGGATGGGAGGGAGTTCCGCATCGTCGAGAGCGGGGCAGGGGCGGTCTCCGTCGGAATTGTGCCGGATATCGCGACCTGCCCGGCCTGCCGGGCGGAAATCGCCGATCCTGCCGCGCGCCGCTTCGGCTATGCCTTCACCAATTGCACCGAGTGCGGTCCACGCTTTTCCATCGTCCGGGGCCTGCCCTACGATCGCGCCCGCACCACCATGCAGGGTTTTCCCCTGTGCGACGCCTGCCGCGCCGAGTACGAGACTCCACAAGACCGGCGCTTCCACGCCCAGCCCATCGCCTGCCCCACCTGCGGGCCACGGCTGAGTTGGACCTCCCTGGCGACCACGGCGGACACGGTACCCGGCGATGAGGGTGACGATGCCCTGACCCAGGCCGTGGCTGTCCTGAGCACCGGCGGCATCATCACGGTGAAGGGAATCGGCGGCTTCCACATCGCATGCGACGCCACGAACGGCGCGGCAGTGAGCGAATTGCGGCGGCGAAAGCACCGGCCGTCCAAGCCTCTGGCTGTCATGGTGGCGGATCTCACCGCTGCCGCTGCGCTCTGCCCTCTCGCCCCCGGCGAGGCGGAAGCTCTCTGCGACCCGGCGGCCCCCATCGTGCTGCTGGCGCGGCGGCGGGGCGGTCCGCTGGCGGCGGGGCTTGCCCCGGAGCCGGGCCGGATCGGCCTCATGCTCGCTTATTCGCCCTTGCATCATCTGCTTCTGAACCGCGTGGGGCGGCCGCTGGTGATGACCAGCGCCAATCGCGCGAATGCGCCCCAGGTGTTTCGCGACGACGAGGCCGCGCGCGCGCTTGCCGGCATCGTCGACGGCATTCTCGGCCACGACCGGCCGATCGCCCGCCGCCTGGAGGATGGGGTCGTCCGCGTCGTTCAGGAACGGACGCGGGTGCTGCGGCGCGGACGCGGGCAGGCGCCGCGCCCGCTCGATCTGCCGGAGGATTTCTCCGACGCGCCGCCCGTGCTCGCCATGGGCGGCGATCTGAAAAGCGCAGCCTGCCTCACCCATGGCCGCAAGGCGCTGCTGACCCACCATCTCGGCGAGTTGGACACGCCGGCGGTCGAGGATGAGTTCGCGGGCGCGATCGCCGATTATGAGAGCATCTTTTCACACACGCCGTCGGCCGTCGCGCTGGACCCTCATCCCGATTATCGCGCGACCCGGTTCGGGACCCGATACGCCGAGGCCCGCAGCCTGCAAGTGGTCGAGGTGCAGCATCACCATGCCCATATCGCGGCCGCCATGGCGGAAAACGGCTGGCGCCGCGATGCCGGCCCCGTGGTCGGGATCGCCCTGGACGGTCTCGGGCTCGGGAGCGACGGCACCGCCTGGGGTGCCGAAATTCTCGTGTGCGATTATCTCACCTGCCGAAGGCACGGCCGGCTGCGACCAATCCCGCTTGCGGGTGGCGACGCGGCGAGCCGAGAGCCGTGGCGGGTCCTGCTCGCCCATCTCGACGCGGCCGTGGGCGCGGATGCCGTTCCGGCCGAGCTATTTGCGGACAAGCCCATCGCCACCGTGCGGGCAATGATCGCGAAGCAGGTGAACGCACCGCTTGCGAGTTCAGCCGGCCGCTTATTCGACGCCATGGCCGCGCTATTGGGTCTGGCGCCGGATCGCCTCAGCTTCGAGGGCGAAGCCGCCATGGCATTGGAAGCGCACGCCGAAGGGCGGGAGGCGCCTGCACCCTATCCCTTCTCCAAGTCGAATAAAGGGGACCTGCTTGAGCTCGATCCCGCCCCGCTCTGGCGCGCCGCCCTGGCGGATCGCCTCGCGCAGGTGGACGTGGAGATCTGCGCGGCAAAGTTCCATGCAGGGGTCGCGATCGCCTTCGCCGATGCGGCGACGCATGTGGCCCGGGCCGAGGGCCTCACCCATGTGGCCCTCTCCGGCGGGGTATTTCAGAATAGCCTGCTATTGGAAGCGGTCACGAAACGGCTCAGTGCTTCCGGCTATCGCGTCATGGAGCCCGCGCAGGTTCCGGCCAATGACGGCGGGCTGGCCTTTGGCCAGGCGGCGGTCGCGGCGGCGCGCCTTCTGGCTGAGGCTGAAGTCGGGGACGAAACCGGTCACGCGCTTTCCGCCCCGCTTGGAAAGTGAGGTGCCACTTTCCGCCCCGCCCATGGGTCTACTCATCCAACCCTTTGATATTCTTAAAAATAAAAACTGGCACGCGGGTTGCTGAGGGAGCTTGAGCGCATCGCCTCGACGCGAAGGCGTGAGAGCACCACCAGGAGGGACGCCGCATGGTCGGCCTCGAAACCTTTTATGATGTCATGCGGCGGCAGGGCATCACCCGCCGCTCGTTTTTGAAATATTGCTCGCTCACCGCCGCCGCGCTCGGCCTCGGCCCGGAACTCGCGCCGCAGATCGCCCATGCGATGGAAACCAAGCCCCGCCTTCCGGTGCTGTGGCTGCACGGCCTGGAATGCACCTGCTGCTCGGAGAGCTTCATCCGCTCCGCACATCCGCTCGTGAAGGATGTGGTGCTCTCCATGATCTCGCTGGACTATGACGACACGCTCATGGCGTCGGCCGGCCACCAGGCGGAAGCCATCCTCGACGAGGTGATGACCAAATATAAGGGCAATTACATCCTCGCCGTGGAGGGCAATCCGCCGCTCAATGAAGACGGCATGTATTGCATCATCGGCGGCAAGCCGTTTGTGGACCAGTTGAAGAAGGTGGCCAAGGACGCGAAGGCCATCATCTCCTGGGGCTCATGCGCCTCCTATGGCTGCGTGCAGGCGGCGCGGCCGAACCCCACCCGCGCAACGCCGGTGCACGAGGTGATCTTCGACAAGCCCATCATCAAGGTGCCGGGCTGCCCGCCCATCGCCGAGGTGATGACCGGCGTCATCACCTACATGCTCACCTTCGATCGCATCCCGGAACTGGACCGCCAGGGCCGGCCCAAGATGTTTTATTCCCAGCGCATCCACGACAAATGCTATCGGCGCCCGCATTTCGACGCCGGCCAATATGTCGAGAAGTTCGACGATGAGGGCGCCCGCAAAGGCTATTGCCTCTACAAAATGGGCTGCAAGGGCCCGACCACCTACAACGCATGCTCGACCGTGCGCTGGAACGACGGCGTCTCCTTCCCGATCCAGGCGGGGCACGGCTGCATCGGCTGCTCCGAGGACGGCTTCTGGGACAAGGGTTCCTGGTACGCGCGCCTCGCGGACATCAATGGCAAGGGCTTCGGTGTGGAAGCCAATGCGGATCAGATCGGGCTCGCGGCTGCGGGCGTCGTGGGCGGCGCCGTGGCGGTGCACGCAGCGGTCAGCGCCCTGAAGCGCGCCCAGCATAAGGGAGACGCCAAGTGACCATTCAGACCCCCAACGGCTTTTCGCTCGACACCGCCGGGCGTCGCATCGTCGTCGATCCGGTCACCCGCATCGAAGGACACATGCGCTGCGAAGTGAATGTGGACGCCAACAACGTGATCCGCAACGCGGTCTCCACCGGTACCATGTGGCGCGGGCTGGAGGTCATTCTCAAGGGCCGCGATCCGCGCGACGCCTGGGCGTTCGTGGAGCGCATCTGCGGCGTTTGCACGGGCTGCCATGCGCTCACCTCGGTGCGCGCTGTGGAAGATGCGTTACAGATCAAAATCCCCAACAACGCCTTCCTGATCCGCGAGATCATGGCCAAGGTGCTGCAATGGCATGATCACGTCGTGCATTTCTACCATTTGCATGCGCTCGACTGGGTGAACCCGGTCAATGCCCTAAAAGCCGACCCGAAGGCGACGTCGGCGCTTCAGCAGGCGATTTCCGACCATTCCAAATCCTCGCCCGGCTATTTCCGGGACGTGCAGAACCGGCTAAAGAAATTCGTCGAGAGCGGCCAGCTCGGCATCTTCAAGAACGGCTATTGGGACAATCCAGCCTATCTCCTGCCGCCCGAGGCGGATCTCCTGGCGGTGACGCATTATCTCGAGGCGCTCGATTTCCAGCGCGAGATCGTCAAGGTCCACACCATCTTCGGCGGCAAGAACCCGCATCCGAACTACATGGTGGGCGGCGTGCCCTGCGCCATCAACATGGAAGGCGACATGTCGGCCGGTGCGCCGCTGAACATGGAGCGGTTGAACTTCGTGAAGCTGAAGCTTCAGGAAGCCTATGAATTCTCCAAGAACGTCTATGTCCCGGACGTGATCGCCATCGCCAGCTATTACAAGGGCTGGCTCTATGGCGGCGGACTTTCGGCCACCAACGTGATGGATTATGGCGATTACGAAGCCATCCAGGGCAAGAAATCCACGGACCGTCTGCCGGGCGGCGTGATCCTGAACGGAAATTGGAACGAGATTCACCCCATCGACCCGCGCGACCCCGAGCAGGTGCAGGAGTTCGTCACCCATTCCTGGTACACCTACGGCGCGGGCAACAACGACAAGGGCCTGCACCCCTGGGACGGCGTCACGGAGCCGAACTACCAGCTCGGCCCTGCCGCCAAGGGCACCAAAACCAACATCGAAGCCGTGGACGAAGCGGCGAAATATTCCTGGATCAAAGCGCCGCGCTGGAAGGGCAATGCGTGCGAGGTCGGCCCGCTCGCCCGCTACACCCTCGCCTATGCCCATGGGGTGGATTACGTGAAGGGGCAGGTGGACGAGGCGCTCGGCCGCTTCAACACGCTGGCCGGCACGAACCTCACGCCGAAGCAGGCGCTTCCCACCACCATTGGCCGGACGCTCGCTCGCGCACTCGAGGCGCATTATTGCGCCGAGATGATGCTGACCGATTTCGACAATCTGATCGCCAACATCAAGGCCGGCGACAGCACCACCGCCAATGTGGAGAAATGGGACCCGGCCACCTGGCCGAAGGAAGCCAAGGGCGTGGGGACCGTTGCCGCGCCGCGCGGTGGTCTTGGGCACTGGATCAAGATCAAGGACGGCCGTATCGAGAACTACCAGTGCGTCGTCCCAACCACATGGAATGGCGGCCCGCGCGATCCGAAGGGCAATATCGGCGCGTTCGAGGCCTCGCTTCTGAACACGCCCATGGAACGGCCGGACGAGCCCGTGGAGATCCTGCGGACGCTCCATTCGTTCGACCCGTGCCTCGCCTGCTCCACCCATGTGCTGGCGCCGGGCGGCGAGGAACTTGCCCGCGTCACCGTCCGCTAAGGGGAGGGGACAATGACCGATCTGTCCCTCGGCGGCGGAGCGCCCCCTAACGCTGCCTCGGCGGGCGCTCCGCCGCCGGCCGGCGAAGTGCGGAAACTGACCACCGTCTATGTCTATGAGGCGCCGGTACGCCTATGGCATTGGGTCAATGCGCTTTCGATACTGGTGCTGTGCGTCACCGGCTATCTCATCGGCTCACCGCTGCCCACGCTGTCGGGCGAGGCGAGCGCCCATTACATGATGGGTACCATCCGCTTCCTGCATTTCTCGGCCGCCTATATCTTCGCCGTCGGTTTCATCGGCCGGGCTTTGTGGGCGCTGGTGGGCAATCAATATGCGCGTGAGCTTTTCACCTTTCCGTTCTGGAAGGCGAGCTTCTGGCGCGGCTTGTTCATCGAGGTGAAATGGTATGCCTTCCTCAAGCCGCGCCCGCTGAAGTTCGTCGGGCATAATCCGCTTGCCCAATTGTTCATGTTCTGGGTGATGGTGGTGGGCGGCCTGTTCATGATCGGAACCGGGTTCGCCCTTTATTCCGAGGGGGAGGGGCTGGGCAGCTGGCAGGATCGGCTGTTCGGCTGGATCATCCCCGCTCTGGGTGGAAGCATGAACGTGCACACCCTTCACCACCTCGGCATGTGGGTGTTCATCGTGTTCGTGATCATCCACGTCTATTCCGTGATCCGGGAGGACATCATGTCCCGCCAGAGCATGGTCTCGGCCATCACCAATGGCTACCGCTCGTTCCGTGACGACGACCCCGAATAGTGCGTCCGTTACGGCCCTCCTGAAGGCGCGGCTTTTGCCGCGCCTTTTTGTATTTGGAAGCTATCTTTCCAAATCGAGACACAAGTGGAAGCATAACATACAGACCGCCGAAAACGGCGAAGCCATAAGCGGGGGCCGGGCCTTGCCGCCGCTCGATTTGCGATCCGGCAAAGCGATGGCACGGGTCTTGTATTAGACCAACTCGAAAAACCGCGGCGGCAGACCGCATCGGGAGCGTTCCAGGGAGAAAGGCGTCGCATGGCCGACGATCGCATCCTCGTGCTTGGAATTGGCAACATCCTGTGGGCGGATGAAGGGTTCGGCGTACGGGTCGTCGAGGCCATCGACCGCGACTTCGTGATGCCCGACGCCGTCACGCTGCTGGATGGTGGCACCCAGGGTCTCTATCTGCTTCCATATCTGGAAGACGCCGACATCGTGGTGATCGTCGATGCGGTCGATTACGGCCTTCCTCCGGGCACCTTGCATCTGCTCAGCGATGAGGAGGTTCCCGCGGTGCTCGGCGCGCGCAAGGTGAGCCTGCACCAGACCGGCTTCCAGGAAGTCCTAGCCTTGCTTCAATTGCGCGGTTGCGCGCCCCGCATCCTGCGTCTGGTGGGGGTGCAGCCCCACACGCTGGATGATTACGGCGGCGGCCTGACCGATGTGGTCGCGGCGCAGGTGGCGCCCGCAGCCGCGCACGTGGTGACGTTGCTGCACGACGCATTCGGCGTCACGCTCACGCCGCGCACCCAGGCCGACGATGCGGTGCTCGCCCCGCCAGTCGCCCGCTACGCCTATGAATCCGGTCGCCCCAGCGCGGAGGACGCCTGCCGCATCGGCGATGAACGCGTCCTCGTCCTCAGAAGCGAGGGGGCCTGAAAATGTGCGTCGGCATTCCCATGCGCATTCTTGAACGCTCCGGTGACTTCGCCCGATGCGAAAGCGAGGCAGGCCTGGAGCGGGTCGACCTGTCCCTGGTGCCGCAAGCTGGTGTCGGCGACCACGTCCTTGTCTTCCTGGGCGCGGCCCGGCGCGTCTTGGATGGGCGCGAGGCGCGCCTGATCGCCGATGCGCTCGCCGCCCTTTCCGCTGTCATCACAGGTAGCGGTCCGGCCGCGCTGCTGGATGCGGCATTCGCCGATCTCGATCGGGAACCGCAATTGCCGCCGCATCTTGCCGCCGCCCTTGCCGCCGGCCGAAAGGAAGCCTGATGCCCGAAATCGCATTCCCTCTCCCTGCCGCGGTGACGGCGCTCCATCCCCTGGTCGAGCGGCTCATCACCAGCCACGGCTATGCCTATGTGGACGCGCCGGAGGATCTCGGCACCGATCCGCGCGACCGGCTGCTGTTCCTGCCGGCGCACGGAAAATCGCACATGGAGACGCCCGACATCGCGGCGGTGCTCCCCGAATTGGTGCGGGCACTGGATTGTGGGCACCGCCCCCTTACCGGCGCGGTGGCGGGACCCGCCATCGAACGTATCTTGCGCGAAGCCATGGCCCTGGCCTTGCCGGCCATCGTGGTGCTGCGCGACGGGGAGCCGATCGGGTCGATCGCCCGCATGCGCGACTGGGACGAATATCTCACCCGCCTCGGCACGGTGCTAGCCGATGCCTGCGTGACCCATTGAGGATCGAGGAATGGCTTCGCTTCCCATCGCTGCCCACCCGCCCATCGGCTTTGGCCCCGGCAGCCAGACCGAGGGCGCAGACGGCCTCGCCTATCTACCGATGCCTTCGGGGATGCGGGTCTATGAACCCCATCTCCCCGAGGTCGACGATAAGGACCGCCACGCGCCAGCCTTCGCCGCACTGGAGGAGGTTCAGCGGGCTTTGGAGACCTGGGAGCCAGGCGGGCATGCGAGCGTCTCGCTGGCGGGCTTCGATGCGGCGAACCGGCGGCTGATCGACGAGGCGCTGGGCGAGGGGGAGGTTGCCGTCCGGGTCAGCGGCGGCGGTGCGCCCCTGGAAATCCAGGAGGCGACCTTCGCCGGCGTCTGGCGGGTGCGCGGCGCGGAAGGGGTGGACCGGATCGAGGTCGGGGCGTTTCCGCGCGGCGCCCTTCTGCGTGCCTTTCCCACGCGGTGGGAGATTGATCTCGCCGACACCGCCCGGCCGCGTTCCGGCGTCGTCAACGCGCCGCCGATCATCGCCGAGATTGCCCATCGCACCGAAGGCCGCGCGCCGGGCACTCCGGCCCATGTCATCAATTTTTCCCTGCTGCCGCACACGCCCGAGGATCTCGCGCTTATCGACGCCGCGGTCGGCATCGGCGGCCTCACCATTCTGTCCCGTGGCTACGGCAATTGCCGGATCGAGGCGGCAGCACGGCGCGATGTCTGGCGTGTGCGGTATTACAATTCCACCGACATGCTCATCCTCGACACGCTCGAGATCACCGATCTGCCGGAGGTGGCCTGCGCTGCCCCGGAAGACATCGCCGATTCCGCCGAACGGCTGAGCGAAGTGCTCGGGGCCATGCGATGAGGACCGATCATGCGGTTTGAAGGTTCGTTTCGCGGGGCGAATGGCGGGCTAGATCCGAAGACCCGCCTGGAGTGCAAGGTGTGCTGGCACGTCTATGACCCCGCTGAGGGGTGCGAGACGTGGCAGGTCCCCGCCGGTACTCCTTTCGTGGACTTGCCGGATCACTGGCGCTGCCCGGTGTGCGATGGCGACCGCGAACAATTCATGGTGCTCGACCAGGGCGAGGGGATCGCCGCCGCGCCCGCGCCGGCTGTCGATCCGCGCCTGGAGGAGATCGTCCGCACCGTGCCGCCGCGCCTGGAAGCCGCGTTCCGCGAGATTCACGCGGGGCAGATGCGGGGCGTGCCGATCGTCAATGAGACGCTCTCGGTGAAGGCCGTCGGGTTCCGCGTCTACGAAGGGCGGGTGCTCGGCATGCTGGTCACGCCTTGGTTCATGAACCTTGTCCTGCTGCCCGGCCCGGAAGAGGACTGGAGCCGCCTTGCCACCGGAACGAAGGAACTGATCGCGTTTCCCTCGGGCTGGTACGAGTTTCTCGGCGCAAACCGGCCGGAAACCGGCCCCTACAAGGCCTGCTCGCTGTTTTCGCCCATGTTCGACTTCACCTCGATGCTCCAGGCCACGGAAACCGCCACGGCGGCGTTGATCGCATTGCTTGATCCCGCGCACCGCGAAGAAGGTGCGCCCACGGCCGAAATTCGCCGTCGCCGTACCGAGGAATTGGCGGCTCTCGAGGCTGCGGAAGCTTCGGGCGGTGAAGGCGCTCCGGGGGACGCTGCGGAGCAACGGCGCGCCCTCTCGCCCCAACCGACGCGCCGCGAGCTGATCTTCGGCGGCGCCGCCGGCGCGCGCCCGGCATCGGAGCCGGCATGACCGAAACCTTGACCATCACGCGGCCCGGTGTCGCGGCGGGCTGGCACTTTACCAGCGCGCCGATGCTCGATCCCGAGCCGCTGCTGGTCGGCCGGCGCGTGGACGACGCGCTGGAGCTGTTGCCGCGCCTGTTCAATCTCTGCGCGGCCGCCCATCGCGCGGCCGCAAGCCATGCGCTTGGCATGTCAGACGCCGGCAACGCCTCGGCGATGCAAGCCGAAACCGTGCGCGACCATGGGGTGGCGCTGTTTCACCTATGGCCAAGCGTGCTCGGTGCCGCGACGGACCGCGACGGCCTTGCATTGCTCGGGCACGGCGCGCCGAACGAGATCGTCCGCCATGTGTGCGGCGGGGACAACCTGCCGGAATTCTCCAGTGCCCATCTGGCATCCTGGCTGGCCCGCGGCGCAACGCCGGCCGCATGCCTGCTGCGTGACCTGCGTGAGCGCCTGGACCCGGCATGGGGGCGGGTCGCCCTTCGGGACCTGGAGACGGAAGCCCTCGATACCGACCTGCTCGAACAGGCACCCTCGCCCCGATGGGAGGCCACAGCCCTCGGGCGCGTGCGTGCCGCGCCCGTCATTCGTGCGCTGCTGCGGGAGGAAGGGGCAAGCCTGTTCGTCCGCCTGCTCGCGCGAATCGTGGATCTGTCTTGGATGGCGATGGGCGGCGGCACCGCGCAACTTCATGGGAAAGCCGGGGCAGGGATCGGCTATGCGCAGGCGTCGCGAGGGATCCTCGTTCACCAGGCGAAGGTGAAGGACGGCCGTGTGCTCGCCTATAGGGTCCGCACGCCCAGCGCGTGGAATCTGGCGCCGGGAGGCCTGTTCGCCCAGATGCTCGCGGCCTTGCCGGCGCGGCGCGAGGCGCAGATGCTGGCGCGGATTGCCGAATGCGCGGTCAATCCCTGTGTTCCGCTGGCCCTCCATTTTGCTCCGGAGGCATGACATGCATGAGATGGCGTTATGCGAGAGCCTGCGGAGCGCGATGGAAGACGCAGCGCGGACGCAGAATTTTTCGCGCGTCACGAGGGTGCGCCTTGCGATCGGTGCGTTTGCGGGCGTTGAGCCCGAGGCTTTGCGCTTCGGCTTCGACGTTGTGATGCGCGGGTCGCTCGCCGAAGGCGCCGAACTGGTGATGATCACCGAGAGCGGAACCGCCTGGTGCTTCGCCTGCGGAACCACGGTGCCACTCGCCGGCCGGCTCGATCCCTGCCCGGTTTGCGGCGGTGAACGGCTGCTGCCCAACGGCGGCACCGAGATGAAAATCAAAGACCTGGAGGTCGTGTGATGTGCGTCGCCTGCGGTTGTGGCTCCGATGCCGTCACCCTGTCCGGTCCCGATGCCGTGCAGGCGGGGCAGGGCGCCCATTCCCATTCTCATGAGTCTGCTTCCCATGACGGGGCGCACCATCACGGGCACACACACGGGCACTCCCATGCCCATTCCCACGGGCATTCACCCGATGCCGGCGCACCCGAGCAACCGCAGCACAGCCACGCGCCCGGCCTTGATGCGCGCCGCATGGTGGAGATCGAGCAGAACATCCTGGCCAAGAACGACGGGTTCGCGGCACAGAACCGCGTTCGGCTCGCCGCGGACGGGGTTTTCGCCCTGAACCTGCTCGCGGGTCCTGGCGCCGGCAAGACGACGCTGCTGGTCGAGACCCTGAAAGCGCTCGCCGGCCGCGTTCCCGCTGCCGTCATCGAGGGCGACCAGCAGACCGCGAACGATGCCGAGCGGATCCGTGCAGTCGGATTCCCCGCGGTCCAGATCAACACCGGGAAGGGCTGTCACCTGGACGCGCACATGGTCGGCCATGCGCTGGACCGGCTGCCGCTTCCCGCGGGCGGAATTCTCTTCATCGAGAACGTTGGCAATCTGGTCTGCCCGGCGGCCTTCGATCTCGGCGAGGACAAGCGCATCACCCTCCTCTCGGTGACCGAGGGCGAGGATAAGCCACTGAAATATCCGGATATCTTCGAGGGTGCAGATCTGGTTCTGCTGACCAAGGCCGACCTGCTGCCGCATCTGGACGTGGATTTCGCCGCCATCGCCGGAAATGTCGCGCGCATCAATCCCACGGCACGGGTGATCACCCTTTCCTCGCGCTCCGGCGCTGGATTTGCGGAATGGCTGGCTTGGCTTGAGGACGGGCGGCGGGCGCGGCTGGAGGAGCTGGCGCGGGCCGCCGATCAGCGGGCACAGGCGCTGCGCGGTGCCGTCCATACGGCGGCGGAGTAGGGGGGTGAGCACCCGCCCCGCCCTTCTTCTGGTGGACGATGAGCCACGCTCGGTGGAGGTGATGGCGCGCGTGCTCGGCGAGGAATTCGAGGTCTTCACCGCCCTCGGCGCGGCGGAGGCGCGGCGCATCCTGGAAAGCGAGTGGATCCAGGCGGTCTTCTGCGATCAGCGCATGCCGGAGGTGTCGGGCGTCACGTTCTTGACCGAGGTTCGGGAGCGCTGGCCGGAAATTGTCCGCGTCATCGTCACCGGCTATACTGAGCCGGAAGACATGATCGGGGCGATCAACGGCGCCGGCATCTATCAATATATCACCAAGCCCTGGCATCCCGACCAATTGTTGCTGGTGGCCCGCAATGCCGCCCATCTGTTCGCTCTGCAGCGCGACCATCATCGCCTCTCGCTGGAACTGAAGCTCGCCGCCCCGGCGGCGCAGGCCCGTCTTGCGGCCCAGCACGAGCGCGTGGCGCGGAACTTCCATTTCGACACCTTGATCCGCAGCCCCGACAGCCCGTTAAACGAGACCTGCCGGCGCGCGGCCCAGGTGGCCGTGTTCGACGTGCCGGTGCTGATCCAGGGCGAGACCGGAACCGGCAAGGAACTGCTCGCGCGGGCGATCCATTATTCCAGCCTACGGTCGGAGCGCCCGTTCTTTGCGGTCAATTGCGGAGCTATTCCGGACGAATTGCTCGAATCCGAATTGTTCGGGCACAAGAAGGGCGCTTTCACCGGCGCTCACACCACGCGTATCGGATTGCTGGACGAAGCGGACGGCGGCACCATTCTTCTGGACGAGATCGGCGATGTTTCGCCTGCATTTCAGGTGAAGCTCCTGCGTTTTCTGCAGGAGGGAGAGATCCGGCCTGTCGGCTCCAACGACTCCAAGCTCGTGAATGTCCGGGTGCTGGCGGCGACCCATCGCGACCTCACGCAGGAGATCGCCGGCGGCCGGTTCCGTGAGGATCTTTACTACCGCCTCTCGGCGATGGCGTTGATGATGCCGACCCTGCGCGCGCGACGCAATGATCTGCGGGTGCTGGCCACGGCCATTCTCGACGGCCTCTGCAATCTCCACAGCAAGAGCGTGAAGGGCTTTACCGACGAAGCGCTCGCCTGCATCGAGGCCTATGACTGGCCCGGAAATGTGCGCGAGATGCAGAATGAGGTGCTGCGCATGCTGGTTCTGTCCACCGGACCAGAGCTCGGTGCCGATCTGCTCTCGCCCCATGTGGTGCGCGCCGCCGCTGCGCCCGAAGGCGCGTCCCAGCAGATCGCGCTGCCCGACGGCGGCCTGCTGAAAGACCGCATCGAGCGCATCGAAGCCTCCATCCTCATGGAAACGCTCGTGCGCTGTCGCTGGAACAAGAGCCGGGCGGCCGAGGAACTCGGCCTGTCCCGCGTTGGCCTGAGGGCGAAGATCGACCGCTACGGGATCGCCCGCGGTCGCACCTTCGCACGCCATTAAGGAGACGAACCCATGTGCCTCGGGATTCCCGGTCGGATCGTCGCCATTGCCGACGCGGACGCAATGTTGGCGATCGTGGATGTTTCCGGCGTCCGCCGCAGCGTCGACGTCGTCTGCGTTGCAGAACCGGGCGCGCCGCTGGACGCGCTGATTGGCGTCTGGGTGCTGGTGCATGTGGGCTTCGCCATGAGCCGGATCGACGAGGCGGAAGCCGCAGCCACGCTGAAGGTGCTCGCCGAGATCGGCGAGATGGACGCGGAGATGGACGCGATGCGCACCGGCAGCGTCGAACCCGCAGGCACGGGCAGGGCAGGGGGCGATCATGCGTTTCGTCAGTGAATTCCGCGATCCGGCCCTCGCAACCGGACTGATACGGGAGATCGGCACGCTTGCGGCGCGCCTGGAGCGGGGACGTACCAATCCGGTCGCCGTCATGGAGGTGTGCGGGGGGCACACCCACGCCATTTTCCGCTACGGGCTGGAAGGACTGCTGCCCGATATCATCGAATTCGTGCACGGACCGGGATGTCCGGTCTGCGTCCTGCCCATGGGGCGGGTAGATGATTGCGTCGCCATCGCGGAGCGGCCGGAGGTGATCTTCGCCACCTTCGGCGATGCCATGCGCGTGCCGGGCTCGCGCAAGAGCCTGCTCCAGGCAAAGGCGGACGGCGCCGACGTGCGCATGGTCTATTCGCCGCTTGATGCGCTGGAGCTGGCGCGGCGCAATCCAGGCCGCGAGGTGGTGTTCTTCGGCCTTGGGTTTGAAACCACCATGCCTTCAACGGCTCTGACCGTGCTGCGCGCCGCGCGCGAGAACATCTCCAATTTTTTCTTGTTCTGCAATCACATCACCATCATCCCGACCTTGCGGGCCTTGCTGGAGCAGCCGGACTTCGGCATCGACGGCTTCATCGGGCCGGGCCATGTCTCCATGGTCATCGGCACGGAGCCCTATCGCTTCATCGCCGAGGAATTTCACCGGCCGCTGGTGGTGGCGGGGTTCGAGCCGATCGACCTGCTGCAATCTCTCCTGATGGTGCTGCGGCAGCTCGCGGCGGGCGAGGCGCGGATCGAGAATCAATATGCCCGCGTGGTTCCGGACCGGGGCAATCCCGCCGCCCTCGCCGCCGTCACGGAAGTATATGAGACCCGCCCCACGTTCGAATGGCGCGGGCTCGGTTCCATCGCCGAATCGGGGGTGCGGCTGCGTGAACCCTATGCCCGGTTCGATGCCGAACGCCGTTTCGCCGTGCCGGATGTGAAGGTCGCCGATCCCGCCGCCTGCCGCTGCGGAGAGGTACTCACCGGGGCCGTGAAGCCCTGGGCCTGCCCCGTCTTCGGTACCGGTTGCACGCCTGAAATGCCGCTCGGCGCGCTGATGGTTTCCTCCGAAGGCGCATGCGCGGCCTATTATCAATATGGCGGCATGAAGGGGGCGGCATGAACATTCCTTTTGACCGGCCCGTGCGCCGGCCCCGCCGCGTGACGCAGGCCACCGTGACGCTGGCCCATGGCGGCGGCGGCACGGCCATGCGCGATCTCATCGAGGATGTGTTTCTGGAGACCTTCGCCGGGGCAGGGCACCCCGCCCCGGAGGATCAGGCGCGGTTCGACCTGACGGCGCTGGCCGCGCTGGGCGACCGGCTGGCTTTCACCACTGATTCCTTCGTCGTCGATCCCCTGTTCTTCCCTGGCGGCGACATCGGCACCCTCGCCGTCTGCGGCACGGTGAACGATCTCGCCGTGGGCGGAGCGCGCCCGGTGGCGCTGTCGTGTGCTGTCATCATCGAGGAAGGATTGCCGGTCGAGACCCTGCGTGCCGTTGTGGCCTCCATGGCACGCACGGCGGCGGCGGCCGGTGTCTCCATCGTCACCGGAGACACGAAGGTGGTCGCGCGCGGGGCATGCGATAAGCTTTTCATCACCACCACCGGCATCGGCGTGGTGCGGACCGGCCTCCATGTGGGCATCGACCGTGCGCGGCCCGGTGACGTGGTACTGGTAAACGGCCTGCTCGGCGACCACGGGGCGGCCATCTTGAATGCCCGCGGCGATCTTGCACTTGAGACCACGATCGCTAGCGATTGCGCGCCGTTGCACGAGCTTGTGGATGTTCTGATCACAGCGGCGCCGGGCGTTCGGATGATGCGGGACGCCACGCGCGGCGGCGCGGCGGCCGTGCTCAATGAGTTGGCCGAGGCGAGCGCGGTGGGCGTGCGGGTGCGTGAAACGGATCTACCGATCCGCCCCGAGGTGAATGGCTTCTGCGAGATTCTTGGCCTCGACCCGCTCTACCTCGCCAATGAAGGCAAGCTGATTGCGGTGGTGCCAGCCGAGGAGGCCGCGGCTGCGCTTTCGGCATGGCGTGTGCATCCGCTGGGGCAGGGGGCTGTCGCCATCGGCACAATTGTGGCGGAACGACCCGGCCGCGTCGTGATGGAAACGCGCTTCGGCGGCGAGCGCATCGTGGACATGCTGGTGGGCGATCAATTGCCCCGGATCTGTTGAGCTTGATGACTTGTGCGTTGCGACCCATCCACCAAAGATGAACCCGTCCTTCAGGAGAGTGGCTTTATGACTCGTCCCGCCTTTCGTGTCCTCGCAATCGCCAGCGCCATGGCGCTGGCGCCTTCTCTAGCCTTCGCCCATACCGGCGTCGGCGCCACGCACGGCTTCGTGCACGGCTTCATGCATCCCGTGACCGGCCTCGACCATGTGCTGGCCATGGTCACCGTCGGCATTCTGGCCTGGCAGATGGGCGGGCGCGCCATCTGGTTGCTGCCTCTCAGCTTCGTGAGCTTGATGGCGGTCGGCGGCGCCCTGGGCATGAGCGGCTTCGACCTGCCTTACGTAGAGACGGGCATCGCCTTGTCGGTGGTGGTTCTCGGAGCCGCAGTCGCGATGGGCGTCAAGGCACCGCTGGCTTTCGCCATGGGTCTTGTCGGCATGTTTGCCGTGTTCCATGGCCACGCCCACGGCGCCGAAATGCCCGAGAATGCCGGCGGCCTGTCCTATGGATTCGGTTTCATGCTGGGCACCGCATTGCTGCATGTCTCCGGACTCGGCCTTGGCTTTGCCATTGGCCGGCTCGGCGAGACCTCGGGTCGCGCCTTCGTACGTGGTGCGGGTGCCGCCATTTCACTGGCGGGCGTAGCGCTCCTGACCGGCGCGCTTTGAACGAAGACGCTCCGACGGGAGCAAGGCCGGCGTCGCCATGCGTGCGTCGCCGGCTTTTCCTTCGGAGCGAATGCCCCCGTGGGTGCAAGTTGGTCTGGCTGGCGGAGCTAAAGCAGGCCCAGGTGCGCGGTTCATGCCCGGGCAGGATGGAAAATAGTTCCATAATATCTCTTCTGCGATTTTTCTATCAAGGCGTTTCGCCCAATGTACGCGGGTCAGGTGCCTGACGACGGCGTTCCACGTGCCATGTCGAAGAGGTCCGCGCAGCAGCCCTGCCCCGGCGTCTATTCTGAATGTTCGAAAGACGGAGCGTTGTCGTCCGCCCGCTTATGTTGCAGGCGGACGACGCGCTATTTGCGTAACCGGCAGGCGCGGTTCACTCGGCGGCCTTGGTGACCCCAGAGCCCGCCTGCCATGCTGGCCGGCCTACGCTGTCGTAGGTGAAGCCGAGCTCGGCCATCTCGTCGGGACGGTAGATGTTGCGCAGATCCACCAGCACCGGCTGCGTCATGAGCGTCTTCAGCTTTGCAAAATCAAGCGCCCGGAACGCATCCCATTCCGTCACGATCACAATCGCGTCCGCCCCTTCCGCAATCTCATAGGGGCCGGTGCCGTAGGCCACGCCCGCGGGAAGCACCTTCTTGGCTTCCTCCATCCCTTCCGGGTCATAGGCCCGCACCTTCACGCCCCGGTCCAGAAGCGTGTTCACGATCGCGATCGCAGGGCTGTCGCGCATGTCGTCCGTGTTCGGCTTGAACGTCAGACCAAGCACCGCCACCGTCTTCCCGCGCGGATCGGACCCCAGCGCCCGGATCACCTTCTTGCCAACCGCAAGCTTGCGCACGTCATTCACCGCAACCACCGTCTCGATGATCCGCAGCGGCGTGCCCGCCTGCTGCGCCGTGCGCGTCAGCGCCAGCGTATCCTTCGGAAAGCACGATCCGCCATAGCCCGGACCCGCATGCAGGAACTTGCCCCCGATGCGGTTGTCGAGCCCGATCCCGCGCGCCACTTCCTGAACGTTCGCCCCGACCTCCTCGCACAGGTCCGCGATCTCGTTGATGAAGGTGATCTTCATCGCCAAAAACGCGTTCCCGGCATATTTGATCAGTTCCGACGTGCGCCGGCTGGTGAACAGAAGCGGCAGGTTGTTCAGCGACAAAGGACGATACACCTGCGCCATCACCTCGCGCGCGCGCGGCTCCTCGCTGCCCACCACGACCCGGTCCGGACGCTTGAAATCCTCGATCGCCGCCCCCTCGCGCAAAAACTCCGGGTTCGACACGACCGAGATATCCGCATCCGGGCGCGTCTCCCGGATCACCCGCTCCACCTCGTCGCCCGTGCCCACCGGAACCGTCGACTTGGTCACCACAACCGTATAGCCGTCCGCGGCCGCCGCGATCTCGCGCGCCGCCGCATACACATAGGACAGGTCCGCATGCCCGTCGCCGCGCCGCGAAGGCGTGCCCACCGCGATGAACACCGCGTGCGCCTCCTTCACCGCCTCCGTCAGGTCGGTCGCGAAATCCAGCCGGCCCGCCGCAACATTGCGGTGCACAAGCTCGTCCAGCCCAGGCTCGAAAATCGGGATCTCGCCCTTTTCAAGCATCGCGATCTTCTTGGCATCCTTGTCGATGCACGTCACACGATGGCCAAAGTCCGCAAAACAGGCCCCAGACACAAGCCCAACGTACCCCGTCCCAATCATCGCAATGCGCATGTCTGCCAATGTCCCAGTTTTACCGAATAGAGCCGAGAGCTTACGGCATCGCGCCTGTTTGCGCTGCAATGCGGTAGGTTAACAGTGTTTTTCCTTAAACGATTCCGGCGCTCAGGCAATCGCGCCCGTGTGCACCGCAGCGCTCAGGCCAGGGCGGACACGAGCGAGCCCTTGGCGAGAGCGTCGAACGCCTGAAGGGCGCGCAGCAATGGCTCCATATCCCGCAGTGCGATCATATTCGGCCCGTCCGAGGGCGCGTGATCGGGGTCGGGATGGGTTTCGATGAACACCGCCGCCACACCCACCGCGACGGCCGCACGCGCAAGAACGGGAACGAATTCGCGCTGTCCGCCGGAGGAGCCGCCCTGCCCTCCGGGCTGCTGCACCGAATGGGTGGCATCGAATACCACTGGAGCGCCGGTTGCCGCCAGTTCGGGCAAGGCGCGCATGTCCGACACCAGTGTGTTGTAGCCGAACGAAACACCACGTTCCGTCACCAGCACATTGGGATTGCCGCTCTGAGTCAGCTTGGCCACCACATTCTTCATGTCCCAGGGCGCCAGGAACTGGCCCTTCTTGACGTTCACCACCCGTCCGGTCTGCGCGGCGGCGATCAGAAGGTCCGTCTGGCGGCAGAGAAAGGCGGGAATCTGAAGAATATCAACCACCTCGGCGAGTGGGGCGCATTGGTCGATTTCATGCACGTCGGTCAAAACCGGGGCGCCGATGGTTTCGCGAATCTCCGCAAAAATCGGCAGAGCCGCCTTCAGCCCGATCCCGCGCGCGCCTGAAATCGAGGTCCGGTTGGCTTTGTCGAATGAGGATTTGAACACCAGTCCCATGCCGAGACGCTTGGTGATCGCCGACAGCTCCTTCGCCACGTCCAGCACGTGGTTCCGGCTTTCGATCTGGCAGGGCCCCGCGATCAGCGTGAGCGGCGCCCGGTTCGAAATCTTGAGGCCGCCAACCTCAACCACCGCGTTCGGCACAATGTCATTGCTCACGCACGTGTCTCCTGCACCTTATCTCGGTCCGCCAAGTCCCGCGGCGGCGTTATGGCATGGTCTGGTGCGCAGAACGAGACCCAGGCCGCTGCGACCCCGCGGTTTGCATTTCACAATAAACAATTAAATAATGTGATATATTTAATTTCCCACGCGCACATTGCAAACGGGAAAAGAGGCGATTAGTTTCGTGTCATCAGGATTGGCTTCAGCGCGCAGCATGTCTCAGGTATCTCCCGTTCCCGAACTGGTCTTGGAGCTTGTTTCGCTGGCCCTGCGCGCCGGCCGCGTCATCCTCGATATCTATGCTACCGATTTCACAGTGAGCCAAAAGGCCGACTCCTCGCAGGTAACGCAGGCGGACCGCGATGCAGAGGCCTTGATTCTCAAGGGGCTGGCGGATCTCCATCCCGATATTCCGGTGGTCGCCGAGGAAGAAGCGGCAGCAGGGCGTATTCCGCATGCGGGAAAGCGGTTCTTCCTCGTCGATCCCCTCGATGGAACGAGAGAATTCGTTTCGCGCAACGGCGAATTCACAGTCAATATCGCGCTGATCGAAGAGGGCGCGCCAAGCGCGGGGGTCGTCTATGCCCCTGCTCTCGGCGTGGTGTATGCCGGCGCGGTCGGCTTCGGCGCCTGGAAGGGCGCCGTGCGTGACGACCATCTGTCCTCGCTCGCGCCGATCAAGGTCCGCGAGGCCCCTGCCCGGCTCTGTGCCATCGGCAGCCGCTCCCACGGAAGCGCGCAAACCACCGACTGGCTTGGTCAATTCCCGGTGGAGACCTTCCGCGCGGCGGGCTCCTCGCTGAAATTCTGCCTTGTCGCGGAAGGCGAAGCCGATCTCTATCCCCGCCTCGGGCGCACGATGGAATGGGACACCGCCGCCGGTGATGCTGTGTTGCGCGCGGCGGGGGGCGTGGTCACTACCATGGAGGGGCGCCCGCTGACCTATGGGCGGTGCATTCAGAATGGAGATGCCCCCTTCGCCAACCCCCATTTCGTCGCCTACGGCGACCAGAACCTGGTGCGGCTTCCGTCCGCCCCTGCCCGCGGCTGAGTCTCTCTTGAGACCGATCGCCGCGACAAAAAGGAATGCCGAACGTGTCGCCCAATCGACTGACGCATCTCCAGCGTCTTGAATCCGAATCGATCTTCATCCTGCGCGAGGTCGCGGCCGAATTCCGCAATCCGGTGATGCTGTATTCGATCGGCAAGGATTCTGCGGTGATGCTTCATCTTGCGATGAAGGCTTTCTATCCGTCCAAACCGCCCTTTCCTCTGCTCCACGTCGATACCACCTGGAAATTTCGCGAGATGATCGCCTTCCGGGATGCGATGGCCAAGACTCTCGGCTTCGATCTTCTGGTTCATACCAACCAGGAAGGCCTCGCGCAGGGAATCAATCCTTTCGATCACGGTTCCTCCCTATATACAAACGTCATGAAGACCGACGCGCTGAAGGAAGCGCTGACCCGGCACGGCTTCGACGCGGCCTTCGGCGGCGCGCGGCGCGATGAGGAGAAGAGCCGCGCGAAGGAGCGCGTATTCTCGTTCCGCACCGCCAGTCACGGCTGGGACCCAAAGAACCAACGGCCGGAGTTATGGAACCTCTACAACGCCCGCGTAAAGCCGGGCGAATCCATTCGGGTATTTCCGCTCTCCAACTGGACCGAGCTGGATATCTGGCAATATATTCTTGCTGAACGCATTCCCATTGTGCCGCTCTATTTTGCCGCCAAGCGCCCGATAGTGTGGCGTGATGGGCAAATGATCATGGTTGACGATGCGCGCATGCCGCTTTTGCCGGGCGAGACGCCGGAACACCGCATGATCCGCTTCCGCACGCTCGGCTGCTATCCACTCACCGCCGCCATCGACAGCACGGCGGCGACGCTGGAAGACATCGTGCAGGAAATGCTGGTGGCGCGGACATCCGAACGGTCTGGCCGGCTGATTGACCACGATGACGCCGCCTCGATGGAAAAGAAGAAGCGCGAGGGCTATTTCTGATGAACGTCGCTCCGCTTACGGAACTCTTCGCAAGCGAAGGCAAGAGCTTGTTGCGCTTCCTCACCTGCGGCAGCGTGGATGACGGGAAGTCGACGCTTATCGGCCGTCTGCTCTACGATACCAAGCTGTTGTTCGACGACCAGATCGCAACCCTTGCCAAGGATTCACGTAAGCATGGCACCGCAGGCGACGAACTGGACTTCGCATTGCTTGTGGACGGCTTGGCGGCGGAGCGCGAACAAGGCATAACTATTGATGTTGCCTATCGCTTCTTCAATACTGAACGGCGCAAGTTTATCGTCGCCGATACGCCCGGTCATGAACAATATACTCGCAACATGGCCACCGGCGCCTCCAATTCGGATCTCGCCGTGATCCTGGTGGATGCGCGGCAAGGTCTGCTCACTCAGACGCGCCGCCATTCCTTCATCGTCTCGCTTCTCGGTATCCGTCACGTGGTTTTGGCGGTGAATAAGATTGATCTGGTCGGGTTTTCACAGAACCGATTCGATGAGATCGTCGCTGAATATGTGAGGCTCATCGAACCGCTGGGATTCGAGACCTTTCAGGCGGTGCCGCTTTCAGCGCGCTATGGCGACAATATCATGGCCCGCAGCGCCAATACGCCCTGGTATCACGGCCCCGCCTTGGTCGAATACCTGGAAAATGTCGACGTCGCGGAAAAGGCGGTGGCCCGTCCATTCCGCCTTCCTGTGCAATGGGTTAACCGGCCCAACCTGGATTTTCGCGGCTTTTCCGGCACCATCGTAAGCGGCACCGTGCGGCCGGGGGATAGCGTGGTGGTGGCAGGTTCGGGCCGCACCACGCAGGTCAAATCCATCGTCACCCGCGATGGCGATTTAGCGGAAGCCGTTGCGGGACAAGCGGTTACAGTGACATTGGCGGATGAAGTCGATGTATCGCGCGGGGATATACTTGCCGATGCGGTCCAGAGGCCGGAGCGGGCGGATCAGTTTGCGGCACAGATCATCTGGATGCATGACGAGCCGCTGCTGCCGGGCCGGCCCTATCTGATCAAGATCGGCACCCGCACGCTCGGCGCCACCTTCACGGAAATAAAGCATAAGGTCGATGTCAACACATTCCAGAAGTTGGCAGCTAAAACGCTCACCTTGAATGAGGTTGGCGTTGTTAATGTTGCATGTCGCGATGCGGTGTCTTTCGATGCCTTCTCGGATGTTCCAGAGACCGGCGCTTTCATCGTCATCGACCGGCTTAGCAACCAGACGGTCGGCGCCGGGATGGTGCAATTTGCCTTGCGGCGGGCGACCAATGTGCATTGGCAGGCGCTCGACGTATCGAAGGAAGCAAGGGCAACCCTGAAGCATCAAAGGCCCGCTGTCTTATGGTTCACGGGCTTGTCCGGCTCGGGTAAATCCACCATCGCGTCCCTGGTTGAAAAGAAGCTTTATGCCGCGGGGCGCCACACTTACATGCTCGATGGAGACAACGTCCGCCACGGGCTCAACAAAGATCTTGGGTTTACAGATGCCGACCGCGTTGAAAACATCCGCCGCGTTGCGGAGGTGGCCCGTTTGTTCGTAGATGCTGGCATGGTCGTTCTGGTTTCCTTCATTTCTCCGTTCAGGGCGGACCGGCAGATGGCCCGCGAACTTTTGAGTGAGGGCGAGTTCATCGAAGTCTTCGTAGACACTCCCTTGGAAGTGGCCGAAAAGCGCGATCCAAAGGGCTTGTATAAAAAGGCAAGACAAGGGTTGATCGCCAATTTCACCGGCATCGACAGCCCATATGAGGCACCAGAAAGCCCGGAACTTCTGCTCGCGGGTGGAGAAAAGTCGGCTGAAGAGTTGGCGGAACAAGTGTTCAATTATCTTTCCGATCGTGATTATTTGCACAGCGACGAGGATGCCGGCGACTGGACCATTTAGCTCCGGCGTTGCGCCCCTTCGGATCGCGGGAGGGATTAAAAGGCCGGCGGAAAATCCCCGTCTCTTCAAATGGTTAAATGGCGTTTTCGGCTCTGCGGCAGGCTCTGCGGCAAATAATACCGTCGCATGCCGCCCGCCCCACGATCAGCCTCGCCGCGATAAGAATCGCGCAGACGAACATCGGATTCCTGCATCTTGTCCGTGCCTCTCGCCAGATGACCGCGTCATTTCGGCCAGATGTCGGCATCATCTCCGAACCGCGGGCAATTTCGCTTCAATTCGGCACTGTTCGGCGACCTCATCTGCGTCCCCCGCTCCGACGTCCCTGCGCCGGCGAGGGGCTTTCCTCGCCCGCCGGCCATGGTCTAAACCTGAGGTCCAAACCTGACCTGGGCGGCGCGCATGCGGCCCGCTACCAACGGGCTCGATCGCTTGACCTTCCTGCTGACTTTCCTGGCCCTCGCCATCGAGGCGTGGTTCGGCTATCCGGTCCGCCTGCTGAACCTGATCGGTCATCCGGTGATCTGGATCGGCCGGCTGATTTCAGCACTCGATCTTGCCTGGAACCGGGCCGAGCTGAGCTTCGCCAGAAGGCGCATGCGGGGCGTGATGGCGCTGCTGGTGCTGATCGCCAGCGCCGCCATTCCGGCCGCTCTCCTCGCGGATGTGCTCGACCTGTTTCCCGGTGGCATCATCCTCACGGCGATCGTCGGCTCGGCGCTGCTCGCCCGCCGTTCCCTGCATGAGCATGTGGCGGCGGTGGCGGAGGCGCTCGAGGTTCACGGGCTGGAAGCGGGGCGCGCCACGGTCTCGCGCATCGTCGGCCGCGATCCGGCGGAGCTCGATGAAGCAGGCGTGACCCGGGCGGCCATCGAAAGCCTGGCCGAGAATTTTTCCGACGGGGTGGTGGCGCCCGCCTTCTGGATGGCGATGGCCGGCCTGCCCGGCATCGCCGCCTACAAGGCGATCAATACCGCCGACAGCATGATCGGCCATCGCACGCCGCGCCACGAGGCGTTCGGCTGGGCCTCGGCACGGCTCGATGATCTCGTAAACCTGCCCGCCTCGCGGCTCTCCGGTCTGCTGATCATCGCCGCCGCGGTCTTCATGCAGGGGGCATCGCCCCTGGGCGCCTGGCGCGCGATGCGGCGCGATTCGGGCAAGCATCGCTCGCCCAATGCCGGATGGCCGGAAGCGGCCATGGCAGGCGCCCTCGGCATCGCCATCGCGGGGCCGCGCACCTATGCCGGCGTGCCCGCCGACCTGCCCTTCATGGGCGATGGCCGGCGCGAGATCGACGCCGCCGACATTCGCTCCGCCCTCCATCTTTACCGGATCGCGAACCGCCTCCTCATGGGCCTCGCCCTGTTCTGCGCGGTGCTGGTGGTCATCGCGCGAGGCTGAGCAGACGGTCGAGATCGAGATGGGCTTCCAGATGCGCGGCAAGCGCATCCAGGGTTTCGTCCACCTGCGCTTCGTATGAGACTTGCGGCGCGCCGGCGCCAAGGGCAGCGAGCCAGGCGGCGCGCTGGGCATCGTCGGCGAACAGCCCATGCACATAGCTGCCCATGATGCGCCCGTCGGGCGATGTGGCGCCATCCGCATCGCCGGTGGCGAGGCGCGAGAAGGGTCGGGCCGTGTCCGCGCCTTTGGTCTCGCCCATATGCATCTCATAGCCTGCGAAGGGCGCCTGGAGGCAGGAGTGGCCCGCAACGGCAACCAGACGCTTATCGCCAGAGAGAATGGTTTCCACATCCAGCAGGCCGAGCCCCTCCGCCCGGCCCGGCGGGCCTTCGACGCCGTCAGGATCGTCCACCCACCGTCCCAGCATCTGATAGCCGCCGCATAGCCCCAGCACCCGCCCGCCGCGCCGGGCATGGGCGATGATGTCGTGATGCAGCCCGTCGGATTTCAGCGCGGCGAGGTCGGAAATCGTGGCCTTGGAGCCGATCAGCAGCACGAGGTCGGTGTCCACCGGCACGCTCTCGGCAGGCCGCAGGCGCACCACCTCCACCGCCGGCTCCGCATCCAGCGGGTCGAGATCGTCGAAATTGGAGACATGGGGCAGGATCGGCACCGCGATCCGCACCTTGGCGTGGGGCTTTGCCGGCGGCGGTCCCTGGAGCGCCAGCGCATCTTCCGCCGGCAGGCGCGCGGCGGCGGGAAAATGTGGGATGAGGCCGAGCGCGGCCCAGCCGGTATGCCCCGCCACCAGCGCCATGCCGTCGGCGAACAAGGCGGGATCGCCCCGGAACTTATTCACCACGAAGCCGGCGATCAGCGCGGCATCCTCGATATCCAGCACCGTTTTGGTGCCGACGAGGCTGGCGATGACGCCGCCCCGGTCGATATCGCCGATCAGCACCACCGGCACGTCGGCGGCGCGGGCGAAGCCCATGTTGGCGATGTCGTTGCGCCGCAGATTGACTTCCGAGGCGCTGCCCGCCCCTTCCACCAGCACGAGGTCGGCCTCGCCCTTCAGCCGCGCGAAACTCTCCAGCACGGCGGGCATGAGGCTCTGCTTCAGGCCCTGGTAGGCGCTGGCCTTGGCGGTGGTGAGCACCCGGCCCTGCACCACCACCTGCGCACCCACCTCGCTCTGCGGCTTCAGCAGCACCGGGTTCATATGCACGCTCAAGGGCACCCGCGCGGCCCGAGCCTGAAGCGCCTGCGCGCGGCCGATCTCGCCGCCGTCGGCGGTGACGGCGGCATTGTTCGACATGTTCTGCGGCTTGAAGGGCCGCACCCGCAGGCCTCGATTGGCAAAGGCGCGGGCAAGACCGGCCACCAGCAGGCTCTTGCCCACGTCGGAGCCGGTGCCCTGGAACATCAGCGCGCGGGCGGCCATCAGAATTCGATACCGGCCTGCGCCTTCACGCCGGCGGAGAAATGATGCTTCACCAATCCCATCTCGGTCACGAGGTCCGCCGCCTCCAGAAGCTCCGACTTCGCGTTTCGGCCGGTGACGACCACATGCAGGTCGCCCCGGCGCGCCTTCAGCGTCGCGACCACGTCGGCGAGGTCGAGATAGCCGTAGCGCAGGGCGATGTTCAGCTCGTCCAGCACGATCAGGGAGAGGGTCTCGTCGGCCAGCAGCTCGCGGGCCTTGTCGAAGGCGCGGGCGGCGGCGGCGGTGTCGCGGGCGAGATCCTGCGTCTCCCAGGTGAAGCCCTCGCCCATGGTGTGCCAGCGCACGCGATCGCCGAACGCGGCGAAGGCGTCCTTCTCGCCGGTGTGCCAGGCGCCCTTGATGAATTGCACCACCCCCACCTTGCGGCCATAGCCGAGCATGCGCAGCGCCAGCCCGAAGGCGGCCGTGCTCTTGCCCTTGCCGGGGCCGGTGTGGACGATCAGCAGCCCCTTCTCCAGGGTCTTCTCCGCCACCTCGGCATCCTGCACCGCCTTGCGCTTGGCCATCTTCTCGCGATGGCGAGCGGCCTGGGCGTCGTCGCCGGCGGCATTTTCGGTTTCATCGCTCATCGGGGCGTGTCCTTCACAATCATGGGCAAGCCGGCCACCATGAAGATCACTTCATGGGCCATGGCCGCCATGCGCTGGTTGAGCCGGCCGGCGGCGTCTCGAAACCGGCGGGCGAGGGCGTTGTCCGGCACGATGCCGAGCCCCACCTCATTCGCCACCAGCACGCTGAGTCCCGTGCGGGCGGTGATGGCGTCCACAAGGCGATCCTCTTCCGCCGCGAGATCGTGCTCCGCCAGCATGTGGTTGGTGAGCCACAAGGTGAGGCAATCCAGCAGCAGCGGCATGTCGGACGGCAGGGCCCGGACGAGATCGGCAGCATCGAACGGCGCGTCGTGGGAGACCCAGCGCGCATCGCGCCGCGCCTGGTGCAGGCGGATGCGCTCGGTCATCTCGGCGTCGAAGGCCTGGGCCGTCGCCACATAGGCAAAGGGCGGGACGGCAGCTTCCACCCGCTGCTCGGCATGGCGGCTCTTGCCGGAGCGCGCGCCGCCGAGCACCAGCACGATCCGGCCGCCCGCCTCGGCCGCGATGGCGCTCAAGCCGGCACCTGGAAGTGCGGGCGGCAGGAGCTGTGGCCGGAGGCGGCCGCTAGGCGCGGACCCAACATGAGACTCTCCCTGGCCCTCCCGCCGAGAGCCGGCCTGTGGCGCCCGCGAAACGGGCTCTGCGTCCTCGGCAGGTCTCCTGGCTTGCGGATCGACGCGCCCCCACCCTTCCCGAGGCTGGCCTCAGTGGTTCGTGGGTTTGCTCTCCGCCGACAGTTGCGGGGGCAGCCGCGGCATAGGGAAAAAGCCTCCCGCACCGCGTTCCCTTTTGATCCCGAAGGAACCGACGACGCGCCGACTATAAGGCCGCCGCCCCGCGCCGCAACCGCCCGCCCCGCGATCTCAGCTTCTGGCTTTCGCAACCAGCGTCGAGGTGGACTGGCCCGGCGTCAGTTCGGCGAGCACAAGCTTTCCGCCATTGGCGATGACGATATCGGCGCCAACCACATCCTCGGGCTTATAATCCGCCCCCTTCACCAGCACGTCCGGCAGCAGGGCCGTAATGATTTCCAGCGGCGTGTCCTCCTCGAACAGCACCACCAGATCCACGCAGCGCATGGCGCCGATCACCCGCGCGCGGGCGGTCTCGTCCTGGAGCGGGCGCGTCGGGCCCTTCAGACGGCGCACCGAGGCGTCGGTGTTGAGCCCCACGACGAGGCGGTCGCCCTGGGCTGCCGCCGCTTCCAGCATGCCCACATGGCCGGGATGCAGCAGATCGAAACAGCCGTTGGTGAAGACGATGCGCGCACCGCTCGCCCGCCAGCGGTCCATGATATCGCGCGCCTTGTCGCGCGAGACGAGCGCGCCCGCCGGCTCCAGCTGCGGTACCGAGCGCTGCAGCGCGGCGGTGAGTTCGGCGCGCGTTACCACCGCCGTGCCGAGCTTGGCGACCGCAATCGCGGCAGCGGCATTAGCGACCGGAACGCTCGCTTCCAGGCTGAGCCCGCAGGCGAGCGACAAAGCGAGCGCGGCCAGCGCCGTATCGCCGGCGCCGGACACATCGAACACCTCGCGCGCCTCGGCCGGCACATGGAGCACGGTGCCGTTGCGGCGCCAGAGCGTCATGCCCTTTTCCGCCCGCGTCACCAGCACATCGCCGCCGAACTGGGCGCTCGCCGCCTGCGCCGCGCGCTCGGCGTCGGCGTCGGTCTCGTCCGGCAGGCCGGTGGCCTCGCTCAGCTCGCGCCGGTTGGGCGTCACCAAAGTCGCGCCGCGATAGACCTCGAAGGTGCGGCGCTTGGGATCGACGATCACCGGCACCCCGAGCGTCCGGGCCTCGGCCAGCACGGCGGCGACGACACGGTCGCCGAGCACGCCCTTGGCATAATCGGAAAGCACCACCACCGAGCAGCCCGCCATGGCGCGGCTGGCGGCCGCGATCAACGCGTCCTCGATAGCGGGGGATGGCGGGGCGGACATCTCGGCATCGATGCGGACGATCTGCTGGCGCCCGCTCATCACCCGCGTCTTGGTGACGGTGGGGCGGGTGGCGTCCACCACCAGGCCGGAGAGATCAATCAGCGCATAAGGAGCGAGCGCGGCGCGCAACTGGTCGGCCTCCCCATCGGCCCCGACGAGGCCCACGAGGCGGATCGGCGCGCCCATTGCGGCGGCATTGGCGGCCACGTTCGCCGCCCCGCCCGGCACGATGCGTTCCGCGCCATGCAGCAGCACCGGCACCGGCGCCTCGGGCGAGATGCGCGAAACCGAGCCGAGGATGTAGCGATCCACCATGACATCGCCGATGACGGCGACGGGACCGGGCTTGGTATCAGGAAGCATGGTGCCGGTATCCTGGGGCAAGATCAGCCCTTGCGAAGTGTGGCGTCCCGCTCATGACGCGGAATTGCGGCCGCGCAGATGCTCGGTGACATAGATCCGCACGCCGTCCTCCAGCGAGGTGAACGGGCGGGTAAAGCCTGCGGCGCGCAGTTTCGAGACGTCCGCCTGGGTGAAATATTGATACGCGTTGCGAATGGAAACCGGCATATCGACATAGGTGATGCGCGGATCCTTGCCGGCCGCCGCGAACACGGCTTTTGCGAGATCCGCGAAGCTGCGCGCCTGCCCGGTGCCGACATTGAAGATGCCGCTCGCCGCCGGCGTCTCCACCAGCCAGCGCACCACCGCGACGCAATCGCCCACATAGACGAAATCCCGCAGCTGCCCGCCGTCCTCATATCCCGGATCGTGCGACTTAAAGAGCGTCACCGCCTCGCCGGCGGCGGCGGTCGGATAGATCTTGTGGACCACCGAGCGCATGTCGTCCTTATGGGCTTCGCCCGGACCATAGACATTGAAGAAGCGCAGGCCCGCCCATTGCGGCGGCACCGGCCGCCCGGCGGCGACATCGGCCGCGAAGCGGCGGTCCGCCATCAGCTTGCTCCAGCCATAGGCATTCAGCGGCGAGAGGCGATCGAGCGCGGCGGCGCCCTCCTCGTCCCGGAAGCCGTCGGTGCCATCGCCATAGGTGGCGGCGGAGGAGGCATAGATGAAGCGGATGCCCTTGCGCGCACACTGGTCCCACAGATCCAGCGTCGGGCGGATGTTGCGGGCGACGATCTTGTCGCCATCCCGCTCCGTGGTCGCGGATATCGCGCCCATGTGGACGATCGCGCCCAGCCGTCCGCCCTCGCGTTCCACGAAGGTGGAAACCGCCTCCGGGCGGATCACGTCATCCAGCAGGATGTCGCGCAGGTTGAGCCATTTCGGGCCGTCTTCCAGCCAATCGGCAACCACCACCCGCCAGCCGTCGGCGGCAAACGCACGGGCGATGTTCGAGCCGATGAAGCCGGCGCCCCCGGTGACAAGGATCGTATCGCGGGCGGAACGGGCGGTGCGGATCATTCAGGCTACCATTCAGGACGCAGGCGGTGATGCGCTCCCGTGTGCCACGCTGCTTCCGGTCTTGTCCATCGCATCGGCATGTCCGAAGCGCAGGACATTGAGCGCGCGCCACACGTCCCGCGCGCTGAAATCGGTCAGGCAGGGTGGTCCCTCGACGAGATCGGGGGCAATCCGGCAATGGGCGCGCTCGCACGGCGCACACGGGCGCAGCGATTTCAATTCCAGAGCCTTGGGGCCGAAAAGGCCCGTCAGGCGCGGATTTGTCGGGCCATAAAGCCCGACGGTGGGCACCGCGAGCGCGGCCGCAAGATGGCCGAGGCCGGAATCGACGCTCACCACCGCCTGGGCCCGCGCAATCACCGGCGCGAGCGTGGTGATGGGGCCGGGCGGCACGATCCGCACCGAGGGGATCCGGTCTGCGATGGCGCTGGCGCGCGCGGTCTCCTCCGGGCCCTGGGCGAAGATGCGGGTTTCATAGCCCCGCTCGGCCGCCATCTGGGCGAGATCGCGCCAGTGCTTCACCGGCCAGGTCTTGGTGCGCCAGGTGGTGCCGTGCAGCATCACGATATAAGGCGGCTCGTCCCCCTGCCCTTCCGCATCGGCGGGAACAGCGAGCCCGGCGTCGGCGGTGAGCCCTTCCAGGGCATAGCCGAGGCTGGCGGCGAACAGCTTGCGCAGCCGCACCGCCATATGCTCGGTTTCCGGCACCACGTGGGTCGCGTGATAGGTGAAGGTCGCAAGGCCCTCGCGGGCGCTGCCCCGGGCAAAGCCGTGGCGCCGCCCGCGCGCGAACAGGCCGACGGCCGCGCTCTTCATCAGGCCCTGCGCGTCGATCACCACATCATAGGTTTCCGCGCGCAAGGCGGCGCGGATCGCCGCGACCGCCCCGCTGCGCAGCGCCGCCCCCGGCGCCTTGCGCAAGCGGCGCAGGGGCACCGCGATGGCGCGCCGCACGGCGGGGTGGGTCTCCACCAGGGGAACGAATGCCTCCTCCACCGCCCAATCCAGCGTGAGGCCGGGCACCGAACGCATGGCGTCGGTCACCGCCGGGAACGTGTGCACCACGTCTCCGAGCGAAGACAGCTTGACCACCAGAACCTTCATGCCCGCACGGCCCGCGCCGCCGCAAGAACCTCCTCGGGTGCGATCACTTCCAGGCAAGCCAGGGTGCCGAGCGGACATTCGCGCTTATGGCACGGGCGGCACGGCAGCTCGCGCGCGACGACACGGGCTCTTGGGCCGGTCGGCGGCGTCATCTTTTCCGAGCTGGAGCCGTAGATCACCACCAAAGGCCGGTCGAGCGCACCGGCGACGTGCATCAGGCCGGAATCGTTCGAGATCACCACATCCGCAAGGCCCAGCAGGGCGGCCGCGTCCATCAGCGTGGTCTTGCCGGCGATATTGTCCACCGGCACGCCGCTCAGCTTCACGATCTGCGCCGCGATGGAGACATCCTTCGGCCCGCCGAGGATGCGCACGCGATAGCCCGCTTCCACCGCGCGAGTGGCGAGCCGGGCGAACTTGGTGGCCGGCCATTGCTTGGCCGGTCCATATTCCGCGCCCGGGCAGAGCGCCATCACCGGCCCCTCACCGGTGAGCGGAAAACGCCCCGCGGCCGCCTCGCGCGCGCCGTCTGGCAGGAACAGGGTCGGACGCGGCGCGGCCAGCTGATCGCCGCGCGGGGCGCCCAGCGCCACGAAACGGTCGATGGTGCGCGCCGTCTTGCGATCCCGATCGGGGCGCGAATCCGTCAGCAGCAGGCTGCGGCCCTCGGCGGCATAGCCGATGCGTTCGGGAATACCGGCCGCGAAGGGCACGATGGCGGCCTTGAAGGCGCGGGGCAGGATGATGGCCTTACCATAGCCTTCCTTGCGCAGCGCGCGCCCGGCTTTCCAGCGCTCCATGAGGCCGAACTCGCCATGGCCGAGGCCGAGGGGAATGGTTCGGCGCACGCCCCGTATCAGCCGGGCGATCGGCAGCGAGGCCGGCGGCGCGATGACGTCGATGGGGCGACCGGGATCGCGGATGCGCAGGCTTTCGATCAGGCTCGCCGCCATCACCATGTCTCCGACCCAGGACGGACCGACAAGCAGGATGGGCGAATAGGAACCGATGGCGCGCATTTTGTGCTCACTTGGACCCGCGCGTCTTGGCAAGACGCGCGGTGCCCGTCAAGGCGCGATCCCGTGACGACATGCAAAGCCGCCGGAGATGGCGGGAGGGGACGGGGGATCCGACCGCCCCAGACAGGCATCACTGAACCCGGCCGCAATAAAAAAGGCGCCGGCAATGCGGCGCCTTTTCAAGAAAACAACGAAGAGACCCGATCAGGCCGCCTTGTTGAGGGTCTTTTCCACGCCGGCCTTGATGGGCTCGGAGGATTCGGTCGCGATCTTCTGCGCGAGGGCCGACAATTCCTTCGCCTGGCCGGAAAGCGCATCGAACTGGTGGCGCAGGTGAGCGGTGGACAGTTCCACGGCTTCCGCTGCCGACTTCGCCGAAACCACCGACGCGAAGAAATCGAACGCGGCATTCACGTTCGAGCGCAGGATTTCGAGCGACTTGAGATTGTATTCGGAGACACCCTTGCTCGCGGTCGAATAGCTGTCTTCAAGGATATCGCTGGTCTGCGTCGCAGCGGCCTTGAGCTTTTCGTAATTGTCGCGATAGCTCTCGACGCTCTTTTCCGCCATTTCGCGGAAAGCGGCCGGAACTTCCATCTTGGCGAACGCGCCGTTGGCAGCGCTCATCTGGTCCTGGAAGGCTTTGGCAAAGGTGTCGTTCATTGGTTTCCTCGGCGGTGGCTTGGCTTCAATTCAGGCCCGCGCAGGCCAAAAAGCGCGCTCGAACATTGCCGAAGCGACTTTTCTGCCCTCAGCCTCGACCCCGCGACACTATAGCCTAAAAAGTGTGCGGCACAAAAATAATTTTTGCGCCGCACAACAAACACGCCCGTCTAATCAGTAAGTCCGGTTCGGATCTTGGGTCTGATCGAACTGATTGGCGGCCTGCTGGGTCGCGTTCTGCGCGTCATGCGCGGCGGCGGTGCCGGCCGCCTGGGCGGACTCGGCGGTGGACTTGGCATGCTGCGCCGCGGCAGCGCCAAGGGCCTGGACGCGCTCCGCGAGCGCGCGGGCATGCTCGTCCAGCGAGCGCACCGTGGATTCACCGAGGTTGCGCGCGTCCGAACCGAGCGCGGCCGCCTGGCTGGCCACCGCCTGAACCTGCGCGGTGACGAATTCCGCCTGCAAGGACAGAACTTCCTGGGGGCTCTTGGCGCGCACCAGCTTGTTCAGAAAGTCAAAGCTGGCATTCACGTTGGACTCGACCAGCCCGAGGGTTTTCTGACGCAGTTCACGGATACCGGAGCGCACTTCTTCGATCCGACCTTCCGACTCGTTCACGGCGCTGCGGGCCGTATCGAACAAGGTATCGAAGGCCTGGCGCGCCTGCGTGACGTTCTTTTCGGCAATGGCCCTCAATTCCGCGGGCAGCTCAAGATCGGGACCCAATTTCGTGGTCATCGTCGTCACTCCTCGGACTTTTGGGGAGATCAGCCAACGGCGCCGGCCGCTCCAACCGCATCTTAATCTATCTCAGCCCATGCGCCGCAATATGAAACATTAATGCGACGGCTACGGGTTTGCGGTACTGTTAAGGTTTATCTGCCAGCATAGAATGCAGGTTGCTGGGATGAAGGTCGAGATGGGCCGGCCTAAAAACAAGGGGTGTCATTCGCGGTGATGAGCGAACACACGTCGCGCCTCTTGGCATTGAACGAACCGGCGCTCGCTCCTCTGCGACGCGACGACCTTCCCTCGTTCCTGGTATCCGTCCGGGACAGCAAGATTATTGCCGCCACCGCCGCGTGCGCAAAGCTTGGACTGCGCGAAGATCAGCCGGCGCCGAAATCTGTGCTGGACATCATGCGTCAGGTCGCCGCCGACGCAAACGGCGTGCGACATCTGGAACGGGTCCGCCTGCCGGCGCAATTGAGCGCGCGTATGTTCTCCTGCGCGTGCCTGTCCTCGCCGCTCGGACGCCTGGTGGTGTTTGTCGACCCCGAAGCCCTCGCGCCGCAGACCAACCCGCCCGTGCGCGAGACGCCCGCAGCGAAGGCTATGGACATGACGCAGGAGCCGCGCCCGGTGCGCTTCACATGGGAAGCGGACGGCGCCGGGGTGATCCGTTTTCTCTCGGAATCCGCTGTCGACGGCCTGGGCCTGCGGCTCGGCGGATGGCTTGGGCGCAGCTTCCGGCAATTGGCGGACGCCGGCCTGCTGCGCGATAGCACAGCCATCGACGCGGCGATCGAGGCGGGAACAAGCTTCGCCGACGTGCTCGTCCATACGCAGGAGCCGCACCCGCGCCGGATCGTGCTCGGCGGCATGCCGCTGCTGGATGGAATGCGCCGCCGGATCGGCGTTCGCGGCTTTGGAATCCTGTGGCCGCGCTCCGCCTTCGATGATACGCCGGCGGGCATGGCCAAGGGTGGTGAGCGCGACGATGCGCCGGTGAATGTCGTGCCGCTGCGGGGCGGTCCGCTCACGCAGCGGGAGCGCTCTGCGTTTCACGAGATCGCCCGCACGCTTCACGAGGCGGTGAACGGCTGGAATGCACCGCAGCCGACGCGCGAGGCCGGAGCGATGCCGCTCCCGTCGGACGATGATGACGGCGAGGGCCCGAACTTCGACCGCCCGGAGCGCGCCAGCGCACCCGACAGCGCCCACGCAAGCGATGCGGATGCCGCCGGGGACACCGGGGACGCTCTCTCTCGGAGGGTGGATACCGATCGGCAGGACGCGCCATTCCCGGCACCCGACCATATCCTTGCCCGCCCTCCCCTTTCCCCGGACGTCCTCGGCCCGGATGAGGCCGCCCCCACGGCCACCGGCCGGGCTGGGATTGAATCCGCCGACAGCTTGCTGGATCGGCTGCCGCTCGGCATCGCCGTTCAGCAGCAGGGGCGCTTCGTGCGCGTCAATCGCACCATTCTCGGTTGGGCGGGCGTGGAGGATGTGCAGGAATTCCAGAGCACCGGCGGCGTCGCGGCGCGCCTGTGGCGCGTCGGCACCGATGGCCAGTTGCATTTCGCCCGTGCCGAGGGCGAAGCCCTGCCGGTGGAGGTGCGCCTGGTCTCCGCGCCCTGGAACGGGGAGACCGCCCTGGTGCACCTCGTGCGGGCCATCGAGGCCCCCGCGCCGGACGACACCGCAGCCCATGCGCGGGTGCGCCATCGGGTGCGTCATGAGGCGCTGGACCTCATTCCCGTGCCGGTTGCCTTGCTCGATGCCTCGGGCACGGTGGATTATCTGAACCGCGCCGCACTCCGCATCGGCGGCCGCGACCGCGACACGCGGGTCGGCACCGCCTTCGCCACGCTATTCCACACGGACGACCGGCATTTGGTGGAGGCCCTGTTCGCCTCGGCCGCGGGCGCACCGGATGGCCGGGTCGCCCTCTCCGGCGTTCGGCTTGAGGGTGACGACGGCCACCCGTTGCTCGACGTAACGATTGCGCGGACCGAGCGGTCCCCTGACCTGCCGGTGTATTGCGCCGTGTTCCGCGAAAGCGGGACCGACCAGGACACCACCGCGTCGCGGCCCGAACGGGATACCGATGCGCTGCTACGCCGGCTCTCCCACGGCGTGCGAGAGCCCCTGAACGTGATGTTCGGCTTCGTGGAAGCGGTTCGCTCGGGTGCGTTCGGCGCCATCGGCACGCGCCGCTACAGCAAGCTTGCGGAAGGCGCCGTGCTCGCCGGACGGCAGCTGATGGCGACGCTTGAGGATATCGAGGGCCTGATCGCGCCTCCCGGCGAGCCGGTTCGCACGGTGCTGGACATCAACGCGCTGGTGGATGAGGCCGTCTCCCATCTGACCGGAATGGCGCAACGCCGGCGCATTCTCATCCGGCGTGATTTTCACCCGCACGCCACCATCCGCTGCGACGGCGCCCGCACCGCGCTGATGCTGCGCCTGCTGCTGGAAGAAGCCCTGCGCGGTACGCCGGAAGGGCAATATGTGCTGATTTCGACCCTCGGGGAGCCGAGCGAGGCGGACGGAGCGACGACCTCCGTGGCAGTTCTCATCCGCGATGAGGGCGCCAGTCTCTCGGAGGAGGAAATCGCACAGGCGCTCGACGTCACCCGCCATGCCATGGTCGCCGACCGCTTCGGAACCGCCGGCCTGCCGTTCCGTATGGCGCGGATCGCCGCACTGGCGCGCAGCGTCGGCGGCGCGCTGAACTTGCGGCGCGGTATCGAGGGCGGGATGCTCAGCGAGCTGCGCCTGCCGAAGTGAACGCCGGCGGCTATTTCCGCTGCGTAGTGCTCGTGCCCCTAAAATAGAACAATTCGAAGGTTTAGTTTTAAAGCCTTCCAATGTCGCCTGCCGGTCCCACATTGAGGGGGTAATGGCATTGACGAGGCGCGCAGGCGTCTGCCAGAAATAACACAGTTACGGTGTTGTTTAGAGTTTCTCTAAGCAACGGAGATCTTGGTCGAGCCATGATCGTTTGTTCGTGCAACGTGTTTTCTGATCATCAGGTCCGCGACGCCCTGGCGTCATCGGGCGGCGTCCGCTCGCCGGGCGAGGTGTATCGGTGTCTCGGCTGTTCGCCTCAGTGCGGACGGTGCGCGCGTACTATTCGCGCCATCATGGATCAGGTACAAAGCTCCTGCTCGTCCTGCCCCGCCGAATGCCCGGCTGCCGCGCTCACCGGCCGGCTTATCGCAGCGGAATGAGGGAAATCCCGGAGTAGCCGCGGACTTGCTCTTAGTTTAGAACTTCTCTAACTATATTTCCAGTGAGACGGTCCCATGCGGCGCCGCTTTAAGGAGTTGTGGACATGAAGGGTGATGCCAAGGTCATCGAGTATCTGAACCGGGGCCTTCGTTCGGAGCTCACCGCGATCAACCAGTACTGGTTGCATTACCGCATGCTCGACAATTGGGGCTACAAGGCCCTGGCCAAGAAGTGGCGCGCCGAGTCCATCGAAGAGATGGTGCACGCCGACAAGTTCGTGGACCGCATCCTGTTCCTCGACGGCTTCCCGAACCTGCAGGTGCTCGACCCGCTGCGCATCGGCCAGGACGTGAAGGAAATTCTCGACGCGGATCTCGCCGCCGAGCAGGAAGCCCGCGCCCTGTATCAGGAAGCTGCGGCTTACTGCCATTCCGTAAAGGATTTCCCGAGCCGCGACCTGTTCGAAGAGCTGATGACGGATGAGGAAGGCCACATCGACTTCCTCGAAACCCAGCTCGACCTCGTCGCCAAGCTCGGCCTGCCGCTCTATGCGCAGCATCACATCGGCGAGCTCGACGAGCACTGAGCTTTTTGCTTCCCAAAGTGTCAAAGCCCGGCGATCGCGCCGGGCTTTTTCTTTTTCGGACCGCCGACATCTTGTTTAGATATCCTCTAACCTTTTGTCTTCACACGCTCTTTCGTTGACGCTGCGTAGCCGGGCGCGTTAGCGATCAAGCTGAGATTGGCAGCGCGTGCCGCTGCCGCATCGCTTGATGAGGCGTGTCGATGTCCAGGAAAACTTGGTCCGGGAAAGCTTGCTCCCCTCTTCTTCTCGCCGCCTGTGGCTGGGCCATGCTGTCCGCCGCGCCCGCGACGGCGGAAGAGGTGGTGAATGTCTATACCACCCGTGAGCCCGGCCTTTCGGCCCCGTTGTTCGACGCTTTCACCAAGGCCACTGGCATCACGGTCAACAGCGTGTTCGTGAAGGACGGGCTGGCCGAGCGCGTGAAGGCTGAAGGCGCCGCCTCACCCGCCGATGTGCTGATGACCGTCGACGTGGGCAATTTGCTGGACGTGGTGGACGCCGGCGTAACCCAGCCGGTGGAAACCGCGACCCTCACCGCCGCCGTGCCCGCCAATCTGCGCGATCCGGCGGGAAACTGGTACGCCCTCTCCATGCGCGCCCGCCTGGTCTATGAGGCGAAGGACGTGAAGCTGGCCAACTTCCATTATGAGGATCTGGCCGATCCCAAATGGAAGGGCAAGGTCTGCATCCGCTCGGGCCAGCACCCATATAATGTCGCCCTGACCGCCGCTTATATCGTGCATCACGGCGAGGCGAAGACCGAAGAATGGCTGCGCGGCCTCAAGGCCAATCTCGCCCGCAAGGCCACCGGCGGCGACCGCGAGGGCGCGCGCGACATCCTCGGCGGCATCTGCGACATCGCTGTCGGTAATTCCTATTACGTCGGGCTCATGCGCTCAGGCAAGGGCGGGCCGGACCAGAAGAAGTGGGGCGATGGCATCGACGTGGTGCTGCCCACCTTCGAGGGCGGCGGCACACATGTGAACGTCTCTGGCGCGGCGGTGGCGAAGAACGCGCCCAACAAGGCCAACGCCATCAAGCTGCTGGAATTCGCCGTCTCGCCTGACACGCAGCACATCTATGCCCAGCAGAACATGGAATATCCGATCCTGGCCGATGCCAAGGTCGACCCCATCATCGGCGCGCTCGGGCCGCTGAAGGTCGATTCCATCTCGCTTGTCGACATCGCCAAGGCGCGCAAGAAGGCCAGCGAGCTGATCGACAAGGTCGGCTTCGACAATTGATCGCCGCACGATCGTGAGCGACGCGACCTTCGAGCAGAAACCAGGGACCCTGCCCGGCCGTAAATCCCTTCAGCTGTCGGGCACCGCCAAGGTGTCCCGGCTTCTGATCGGGGCTGGGGCGGTGGCCGGCTTCGTGCTGCTGCCGGTGGTCGCGCTGGTCGAAATCGCGTTGCAGGGGTCCGGCGATCTATGGCCGCACCTCGTGGAATCGGTGCTCCCTTTTGCCCTCGGGCAGACGCTGGCTCTTCTGGTGGGAGTGGGCATCGCCACCGTTCTCCTGGCGGTGCCATGCGCCTGGCTGGTGGCGACCTGCGATTTTCCCGGCCGCAAGGTGCTGGACTGGGCCCTGCTGCTGCCGCTGGCCGTGCCGAGCTATATCGTCGCCTATTCCTATCTCGACGTGTTGCACCCGCTCGGCCCGGTGCAGAGCGCGATTCGCTGGGCGCTCGGCATTTCCAGCCCGCGCGGCCTGCATCTGCCGGATGTGCGCTCGGTGGGCGGCTGCATCTTCGTGCTGAGCTGCGTGCTGTACCCCTATGTGTATTTTTCCGCCCGCGCGAGTTTCATCGTGCAATCGGCGGCCGCGCTGGAAGTGGCGCGCACCCTCGGGGCAAGCCGCATGCGCACGATCCTGCGCATCGCCCTGCCGCTGGCACGCCCGGCCATCGTCGCCGGCGTCACGCTGGTTCTGCTTGAGACGCTGGGCGATATCGGCGCTTCCGAATTCCTCGGCATGCGCACCCTGACGGTTTCGATCTACACCACCTGGGTGAACCGGGCGAACCTGCCCGGCGCGGCGCAGATCGCTTTGGTGATGCTGGTGCTCGTGCTCGCGGTCATCCTTACCGAGCGCTGGGCACGCCGGGGGGCGCGCTATGTCGCCACCGGATCCACGCGTCCCCAATCGCCGCTGCGGCTGAACGGGGGCGCCGGGTTGGCCGCCACCGCATTCTGCTGCGTGCCGATCCTGCTGGGCTTCGTGGTGCCGGTGCTGCATCTGGCGACGGCCGCCGCGCAGCGCATCGAGTTCAGCGGATTTTCCGGCAGCATCCTGGTCGAAACACGCAACAGCGCGCTGCTCGCCCTTTCGGGCACGCTGGTCGCGCTCGCGCTCGGATCCGTGGTCGCCATGGCCCAGCGGCTGACGCGTTCGCGGCTGGCGGTGTGGTTCGCGCGCATCGGCGGCCTCGGTTATGCGGTGCCGGGAACGGTGCTCGCCATCGGCCTGCTGACGCCGCTCGCCGGGTTCGACAATGCGGTGAACCGGGCGATGACATCCCTGTTCGGCGTGTCCACCGGATTGCTGCTCTCGGGCTCCGGCGCAGCGCTGGTGATTGCCTATGCCATCCGCTTCCTCACCATCCCCATCGGCGGGCTGGAGGCAGGCTATTCCAAGCTTTCGCTGCATCTCGACATGGCCGCGCGCAGCCTTGGCTGCTCGCAGCGGGCAACCGTGCGGCGCATCCATCTGCCGCTGCTGCGCCCGGCGCTGGCCACCGCCGCCCTCATGGTGTTCGTGGACGGCATGAAGGAACTGCCCGCGACGCTGCTGCTGCGCCCGCTCGGGGTCGAGACGCTGGCGACCCACATCTATGCGGAAGCCGCCCGCAGTACCTACGAGGACGGAGCACTGGCGGCCTTGCTGATCGTGCTGGTGGGACTGGCGCCCGTGATCCTGCTGGCGCGGGTTTCGCGGGCCGGCGTCCCGACCTCCACCAGCCGCAGCCCCGCGAGCCCGAGCCCGGCGGCCGATCCACGCTGAGGAGGGCCGAAGCGGCTCGGCGATCTCAAACACAGAGGCGTGCCATGGGGATCACCCACGACACGCCTCTCTTTCAACTTGCGCTGCCTTTCAGCCGACAGGCGCTCAGCTGCGCAGGCTTTGCAGGTCCTGATACTGGAACAGGGCCTCGGGGTTCGCGAGCGCGTCGGTGTTCTTCACCGGACGCCCGTGGACGATCTCGCGCACCGCAAGCTCGGTGATCTTGCCCGAGCGCGTGCGGGGAATATCGTCCACCTGCACCACCTTGGCGGGCACATGGCGCGGGCTGGCGCCGGTGCGGATCTGGCCCTTGATGCGGGCGATCAGGGCATCGTCCAGCTTGATGCCCTCGCGCAGCCGCACGAACAGCACCACGCGCACGTCATTGTCCCAGTCCTGGCCGATGGCGACCGATTCCATCACCTCGGGGATCTGCTCCACCTGGGCATAGATTTCCGCCGTGCCGATGCGCACGCCCTGCGGGTTCAGCGTGGCGTCCGAGCGGCCGAGGATGATGATGCCGCCGTGCTCTGTCCACATGGCGAAATCGCCATGGCACCAGATGTTCGGAAAGCGCTCGAAATAGGCGGCGTGATACTTCGCGCCCTCCGGGTCGTTCCAGAACTTCACGGGCATGGAGGGGAAGGGCTTGGTGCAGACCAGCTCGCCACGCTCCTGGCGCACCGGAACGCCCTCTTCCGACCACACGTCCACCGCCATGCCGAGGCCCGCCGCCTGGATCTCGCCGGCCCACACGGGCGCAGTGGGATCGCCCAGCACGAAGCAAGAGATGATGTCCGTGCCGCCGGAGATGGAGGCGAGATGCACGTCCTTCTTGATGGCCTCATAGACGTATTCGAAGCCCTCGGGCGCCAGCGGCGAGCCCGTGGAGGTGATCAGCTTCACCGACGAGAGGTCGTGGGTGTCGCAGGGGCGGATCCCCTCCTTGTGCAGCGAATCGATATATTTGGCCGAGGTGCCGAACAGCGTGAACTTCTCGTCCTGGGCATAATCGAACAGCACCTGGGGCGTCGGGGCGAAGGGAGAACCATCGAACAGGCACAGGGTCGCGCCGATGCCGAGTCCGGATACGAGCCAGTTCCACATCATCCAGCCGCAGGTGCTGAAATAGAACAGCCGGTCACCGGCGTTCGAATCGCACTGATAGCGGTGCTCCTTGAGGTGCTGGAGCAAGGTCCCGCCGACCCCGTGGACGATGCACTTTGGCACGCCCGTCGTGCCGGAGGAGAAGGCAATGTACACGGGGTGGTTGAACGGCACCCGCTCGAACGTGACCGCAGCCGCCGTGAACGGCGCGATGAAGGCGGGGAAGCTGGTGGCGCGCGGCAGCTTGGCGGCCACCTCGTCGGCGCAGTCCAGATAGGGCACGATGACGACCTTCTGGGCGGTGGGCAGCCCGGCCGCCACCTGCACCAGCTTGTCGCCGATATCGACCCGCTTGCCGTTGTACCAATAACCGTCGCAGGCGAAGAACACCTTGGGCTCGATCTGGCCGAACCGATCCAAGACGCCACGCTCGCCGAAATCGGGAGAACAGGAGGAGAAGATCGCGCCGAGCGAGGTGACGGCGAGCATGATGGCCACCGTTTCCGGCATGTTGGGCATCATCGCCGCGACCCGGTCGCCCACGCCGACGCCTTCCGCCTTCAGCGCCTGCTGGATGCGCGAGGTCAGGGCGTGCAATTCATCAAAGGACAGGCGCTTCTTCACCTTGTCCTCGCCGCGGAATACAATCGCGGTCTCGCCACCATGCTTGCGCAGCAGGTTTTCGGCGAAATTCAGCTTGGCATCGGGGAAGAATTGCGCGCCCGGCATCTTGTCGCCGTCGACAAGGCGCTGGACACCCTTTTCGCCGATCACGGCGCAGTCGTCCCACACCATGTCCCAGAAATCGGCCGGGTTGGCGATGGTCCAGGCGTGGAGGTCGGCATAGGACGCAAGAGACTGGCCGTGCTTGCTGTTGACCGCGCCGATCAGCGCCGTGACATGGGTGCGAGCGATGCGCTCGGCATCCGGTTTCCACAGCATGTGTTCCCGTTGAGTCACGATGCCCTCCCTGAATGTGCCGCCGCGTGCCACGGCAGTTGGATGCTGCCTAGACATAGCCCCTGGATAAGCCATCTGCTAGCGGGTGCATCGGGCTGTGCAGCCATCAAACCGACACAGACCCCGAAGAATGTCCCAGCTCCCTGGGAGAAGTGATAGAAGCTTTTCGGCTCGGTGCGGCACGAGCCCAGACCCAAACCCGAAGACCGGATGAATACGTGGTGATTTTCGGTGCAACGGCCCGGCGGTTGATGTTGATTCTGGCCGCGACCGCATGTGTGCTCGCAGCCGTCTGCGTCGCCGCAATGGTCCTCGTTCCCGCCCTGGTGCCGGCCCATGAAGTGCGGCGCCTGGCGGATGAAGCCCTGTTGCGCGCAACTGGAGGGGTGGCTCGGATCGCGGATGCCGACGCCGACGCGGACCCGAATGCGGAGGCGCCGGGAGTTGCCCTCCTGCCGTCGCCGCGCCTGATCCTCGGCAAGTTCGCGGTGGCCCTCGGCGACGGCGCGGTGTTCGATGCCGAAGGCGCGGTGGCGCGTCTGCGCCTGCTGCCGCTGCTGCTCGGGCAGATGGAAGTGGCGGACATCACGCTGCTGCGCCCCACCCTGCTCATGACCGGCAAGCACCTGCCCCGCGCGCTGCGCCTCGGCCCGCTGGTGGGAGACGTCGACGTTCCCGAACTGCGCCTGCGTGGCGGCACGATCGCGATGCGCAGCCCCGAGGGCCTCACGCAGGAATTGATCAGCGACATAGATGCCTCGCTCGACCGCTCCTCCGGCACGGCGCTCGCGCTGACGCTGGGCTTCACCTGGCGGGACCGGCAGGTCGAAGGCCGCATCGCGATCGCCGACGCTGCGGCCTTTCTCGCCGGTCGTGCAAGCGAAAGCCGGGTGGATCTCTCCACCGGAACCTCCTGGCTGCGCTTCCGCGGCCTGGCCTCCGGCGGGGACACCCCGAGCCTGCTGGGCGACGCCTCCGGCGAGACGAGCGCCCTGCGCGGCCTGCTCGACTGGGTCGAGCTGCCGACGCCCACCTCCGGCGGGTTCGGGCGCTTTTCCTTTTCCGGCAAGGTGTCCGCCAATCCGCGCGAAATCTCCCTGACGCCCGCCAATGCGGAACTGGACGGCAATCGCAGCGAAGGAGCGCTCTCCGTCAAGCTCGACGGGCCCCGTCCCTCGGTGCAGGGCACATTCGCCGCCGACAGCCTGAACGTGACCCCTTACGGACGGCTGGTCCTGACGGATGAGAGCGGCACGGGCTGGGATCGCGGCACGCTCTCCACAAACGGCCTGAAAGCGGTGGATGTGGACCTGCGGCTCTCCGCCGGGACCGTGCGCGCCGACGACCGGACATTCGAGCGCGTCGCCACCAGCGCCACCTTGCGCGCGGGCCGTCTGGTTCTCGCGCTGGGCAATGTCCAGGCCTGGGGCGGTGCGGTGCGCGCCTCCCTGACCCTCGCCCCCCGTCCTGATGGCGCCGAGGGCATCCTGGTCCATCTCGAGGGCGATGCCATGGATGTCGCGCTGGACCAGGCGCTCGACGATCTCGCCGGCCTGCGCAAGCTGGAAGGCAAGGGCGATCTTCAGCTGCTGCTGGAAGGATCCGGGGAGAGCGTGTTCAAGATCGCCCAGAGCCTGCATGGCCGCGTCGCCCTCTCGGGCAAGGCGGGCGCCGTGGTCGGGCTGGATGTGGCGCAGGCGCTCAAGCGCATCGAGCAGCGCCCACTTTCGGCCGGCGGCGACCTGCGCGGCGGCCGCACCGCCTATGACGCGCTTTCAGCGAAGCTGACGATCGCCAATGGCATGGCCAATGTGGATGAAGGGCGCCTCGAGGCCAAGCAGGTGCGGGTCAATGTCAGCGGGACCGTCTCGATCATCCTGCGTGACCTGGATCTGCATGGGAAGGCCGGGCTGATGCCCGCGGCCGGCGGCAGCGGCGACAAGCTCGCGTTCGATCTGCCGTTCCTGGTCCAAGGCCCCTGGACCAGCCCCAATGTGATGATCGACCCGCAGAGCCTCATCCGCCGGTCAGGGGCGGCCCAGCCCTTGCTCGATGCGGTGCGCGCGCGCGGTTCGGGCGAAGCGGCCGTGCGCTCGGTCATCGAGCAATTGGCGAAGCCTTCGTCCGCCACCCTCCCGGCGAACTGACCTTATCCTTCCACCGGCATGTCGGAGGCCGGGGATCGGCTCGCGGGGGCGGGTTCATGGCGCGGTGCGAACGGCGCCTCCTGGGCCGGCCTGGGCTCCGCGCCATCGCTTCGCAGGCGCGCGAACAGGAAATGATCTTCCCAGGTGCCGTTGATGCAGAGATATTCGCGCGCGAACCCCTCGGAGACGAACCCGAGTTTCCGCAGCAGCTTGATCGAGGCGACATTATTGGTCATGCACGCAGCCTCGATGCGGCGCAGGTGCAGCACGTCGTATGCGACCGGGATCAGGGCGGCGACGGCCGCCGTCATATAGCCCTGCCCCGCATGGCGCACGCCCATCCAATAGCCGAGGCTGGCGGCCTGGCACACGCCGCGCCGCACGTTCGACAAGGTGAGCCCGCCGACGAGACAATGGTCGGTCGCCCGGAAGATGAACAGCGGATAGGCTTCGTCGCGCTGCATATCGCGCGCGTAATGCCGCAGACGGCGGCGAAAGGCCCCCTTGGTGAGATCGTCCACGGGCCAGAGCGGCTCCCACGGGGTGAGGAAATCACGGCTTTCCTCCCGCAGGGCCTGCCAGCTCGCAAAGTCCTTCATCTGGGGCACACGCAGATAGACGCCTTCGCCCATGATGGCATGCAACACGCTTTGCTCGAAGACTGAACTGAACAACCACATGCGCCGGTCCGCCACCGCGAGGACAGATGTGCGTCACCGCGACATCAAACGTTCCACAACCCGCGCCGCTGGTTCAAGCCCCTTTCCCGGCCCGATCGCCGACAAGGTGGGGCGCGCGTGGGCCAGCAGATCCCGCGCGCTGGCGCGCACGCTCTCCACCGTGACGGCTTCGACCTTGGCGACGATTTCCTCCACCGGAATGATCCGGTCGAACCCGAGGATCTGCCGCGCCGCCTGATCGGCCCGCGCGCCGGAGCTTTCCTGCGCGGTCAGGACGCCCACTTTCATCTGCGCCTTGGCGCGGTTCACTTCCACTTCGCTGGCGCCCTCGGCGAGGGCAAGCAACTGGTCGATGACCACATCGGTCAATTCGCCGACATCGCCCTGGTCCGTGCCCGCATAAATGCCGAACAGGCCGGTGTCCGCATAGGCCCAGTGAAAGGCGTAGATCGAATAGCACAGGCCCCGCGTCTCGCGCACTTCCTGGAACAGGCGCGAGGACATGCCGCCGCCGAGCACGTTCGTCAGCACTTGCAGCGCGTGATAGCCGGGGTCGGTGTAGGACCGTCCCTCGAGCCCCAGCACGATGTGGACCTGCTCCAGATCGCGCGGCGTGAGCACCGTTCCCCCGCCATAAGCGGCAAGCGGCGTCGCCGGCTTCTGCCCCGGGCCGATGGCGCGCAGCCGCGTGCTGGCCTCGCGCACCAGATGATCGTGATCCACGGCACCGGCAGCGGACACCACCATGCGCGGGCCGCGATAGCTGCGCTCCAGATAGGCGCCAAGCCCGGCGGGATTGAAGCCGCGCACCGTTTCCGGCGTACCGAGAATGGACCGCCCGATCGCCTGCTCCGGGAACGCCCGCTCCTGGAACAGGTCGAACACCAGGTCGTCGGGGGTGTCCTGCACCGCGCCGATTTCCTGCACGATCACATTCTGCTCGCGCACCAGCTCGTCCGGGGCAAAGGCCGGCTCGGTGAGAATATCGGAGAGGATGTCGAGCCCGAGCCCGAGATCCTCGCCCAGCACGCGCACGTTGTAAGAGGTGTGCTCGACCGAGGTGGCGGCATTGATGTCGCCGCCCACCTGCTCGATTTCCTCGGCGATGCGGCGGGCGGAGCGCCGCCGCGTGCCCTTGAACGCCATGTGCTCGAGCAAATGGGAGATGCCGTGCTCGTTCTCCTGCTCGTCCCGCGCGCCCGCCCCGACCCAGATGCCGAGCGAGACCGTGCCGAGATGCGGCATGGGATCGGAAAGAACGGTGATTCCGTTGTCGAGGGTGGTGCGCAGGACGCTCATGCCGCGGCGCCCGACGTGATGCGGGAATGGCTGGAGATGAAGCTTTCGATGGCCGCAAGATCATTGGGCAAGATGGTGGTCTTCTCCTTGCGGGTCATCAGGTCCGCCATGTGGGCGGGCAGCGCGGGGCGCTTGCCGGTGGCGGCTTCCACCACATCGGGGAACTTGGCCGGATGGGCGGTGGACAGGATCACCTGCGGAATGCGGGAATTGTGCTCCACCTTGCCGGCCACCGCGAGCGCGACGGCGGTGTGCGGGTCGATCACATAGTCGGCCTCGCGATAGGTGCGCGTGATCGTGGCGAGCGTTTCCGGCTCGTCCGCCCGGCCGGCGGAGAAGTCCCCACAGATCGTGGCCTGGGCCTCGCGCGGCAAGGTGAAGGCGCCGGACTGGGTCAGCGATGCCATCAATTGGCGCAAGGCGGCGGAATCGCGATTGAGCGCCTCGAACAGGACGCGCTCGAAATTCGACGAGACCTGGATATCCATGGAGGGCGAGGACGAGGGCTGCACACCACGCACCTCGTAGCGCCCGCTCTCCAGCGTGCGGGCGAGGATGTCGTTCACATTGGTGGCGATGGTGAGGTCGTGGATCGGCAATCCCATGCGCTTGGCGACCCAGCCGGCCAGGATGTCGCCAAAATTGCCGGTGGGCACGACGAACGAGACTTCCCGCGCCGGGGCGCCCAGCGCCGTGGCGGCATAGAAATAATAGACCACCTGGGCGACGATGCGCGCCCAATTGATGGAATTCACCCCCGCGAGCGCCATGCGGTCGCGGAAGCCGTGGTGGTTGAACATGCCCTTCACCAGGGCCTGGCAATCGTCGAACGTGCCTTCCACCGCGATGGCATGGACGTTGTGCGCGCCCACTCCGGTCATCTGCCGGCGCTGCACCTCCGACACGCGGCCATGGGGATAGAGGATGAACACATCCACCGCATCGGAATGGCGGAACGCCTCAATGGCGGCGCTGCCGGTATCGCCCGAAGTGGCGCCGACGATGGTCGCCCGCGCGCCGCGGGCGGAGAGCACATGGTCCATCAGCCGCGACAGCAGCTGCATGGCCACGTCCTTGAACGCAAGCGTCGGGCCGTGGAACAGCTCCAGCACGAAGCGGTTGGGACCGAGCTGAACCAGGGGCGTGGTCGCTGGGTGGCGGAAATTGCGATAGGCGTCCTCGATCATCAAATCGAGCGCGGCCTGGGGAATAGCGCCGGCCACGAACGGCGAAATGATCTTGCGGGCCACCTCGGCATAGGGCCGGCCCGCCAGCGCCGCGATTTCTTCAGCCGTGAGGGTTGGCCAGCTTTCCGGCACATAAAGGCCGCCGTCACGGGCAAGGCCCGCCAGCAAGGCATCGGCGAAGGACAAAGGCGGCGCCTCGCCGCGCGTGGACACGTACAGCACTCATGTTCTCCGGGCATCGGCGTCCTCGGACGCCCCCAACCTAACCCCGCGAAGCCGTTGCGGGAAGGCGCGGCCGACATGATGCCGCGCCTGTGCGCCGCGTCTTATCCGGCATTGCGTCTTGAAGCCAGCCCGCTGCACCCGCCGTCATGCAAATGCGCACATGGACTGAGCGCGCGCGGCGCTACCGAAAGCGGCCTCGATCTGATACAGGGCTCGCCTTGCCGATAATGAAAAGAGCGCCGCGATGATCCCCCGCTATAGCCGCCCGGAAATGGCCAGCCTCTGGTCCCCTGAAGCGCGTTTCCGCATCTGGTTCGAGATCGAGGCCCATGCCGCCGATGCCATGGCCGAGCTTGGCATCGTGCCGAAGGAAGCCGCCGCCAAGATCTGGGAACTGGGCCGGGACGCCGAATTCGACGTGGACCGCATCGACGCCATCGAGCGGGACGTGAAGCATGACGTCATCGCCTTCCTCACCCATCTGTCCGAGATCGTCGGGCCCGAAGCGCGGTTCGTGCACCAGGGCATGACCTCGTCCGACGTGCTCGACACCTGCCTCGCGGTGCAACTGGCGCGCGCCTCGGACCTGCTCCTTGCCGATATCGACCATTTGCTGGCGGTGCTGGAGCGGCGCGCGTTCGAGCACAAGCTGACCCCGACCGTCGGCCGCTCGCACGGCATCCATGCCGAGCCCACCACGTTCGGCATCAAGCTCGCCATCGCCCATGCCGAATTCCAGCGTGCCCGGACCCGCCTCGTGGCGGCGCGCGCGGAAATCGCGACCTGCGCCATTTCCGGGGCCGTGGGCACCTTCGCCCATGTGGATCCCCGCGTGGAGGAGCATGTCGCCGCCAAGATGGGGCTGAGCGTGGAGACCGTCTCCACCCAGGTGATCCCGCGCGACCGGCATGCCATGTTCTTCGCGACCCTCGGCGTGATCGCCTCTTCGGTCGAGCGGCTGGCCACCGAAATCCGTCATCTCCAGCGCACCGAGGTGCTGGAGGCGGAGGAATATTTCTCCGAGGCGCAGAAGGGCTCCTCGGCCATGCCCCACAAGCGCAACCCGGTGCTCACCGAAAACCTCACCGGCCTTGCCCGCATGGTGCGCGCCTATGCGCTGCCGGCCATGGAGAATGTGGCGCTCTGGCACGAGCGCGATATCTCGCACTCCTCGGTGGAGCGCATGATCGGCCCGGACGCGACCGTAACGCTGGACTTCGCCCTCGCCCGTCTTGCCGGCGTGGTCGACAAGCTGGTGGTGCATGCCGACAACATGCAGAAGAACATGGATAAGCTCGGCGGCCTCATCCATTCCCAGCGCGTTCTGCTGGCGCTGACCCAGAAGGGAGCGAGCCGCGAGGACAGCTATCGGCTCGTCCAGCGCAACGCGATGCGCGTATGGCGCGGCGAAGGCGATTTCCGCACCTTCCTGCTGAATGACGCGGACGTGCGCGCCTATCTGAGCGAGGACGACATCAACGAGAAGTTCGATCTCGGCTATCACCTCAAGCATGCCGATACGATCTTCAAGCGCGTATTCGGGCGCGCGTGATCTCTCGACCGGCAGGCTGAAAACAAAAATGCCCGGGCTTGCCCGGGCATTTTCATTTCAAGATTGGGAAGAACGCGAAATCAGCCGATCGCGCGGTCGCGCACCGGCACGCCCTTTTCCTCGAACAGCGGAATCAGCTCGCCAGCCTGGAACATCTCGCGCACGATGTCACAGCCGCCGAGGAATTCTCCCTTCACATAGATCTGGGGGATGGTCGGCCAGCTGGCATATTCCTTGATGCCCTGGCGCAGCTCGTCGGATTCCAGGACATTGATACCCTTATAGGCGACGCCCACATGGTCCAGGATCTGCACGACCTGGCCGGAAAAGCCGCACATGGGAAACTGCGGCGTGCCCTTCATGAACACGACCACGTCGTTGTCCTTGACCTCACGGTCGATGAATTCGCGAATGCTCATATCTCTAGTCCAGATTGGTCCGAAGACACCGGTTCATGCCGAGAACATCGGGCTTGAGAGCACAAAGTGCAAGGGCGGGACACGGCGGGTCCCCCTGCCCTCGCGCGACTTATTTTTTCGCGGGCGCGTAGAAGGTCCCCTCAACTTCGAGGATGTCGTCCTGGTTCAGACGATCGACCTCGATGATGGTTCGGGGCGGATAGGGACCCTTGCCCCACAACTCTTCCTGGATCTTGTTGGCGATCGGCCGGAAGCGGTACATGTCGGTGACATAGACCACGAGGCGCACCGCATCCTGAAGCGTCGCCCCTTCCGATTCCGCAATCTGCTTCATGTTGAGGAACGCCTGCCGCACCCGGGCTTCGTCACCGGCGACCAGGGTATTGGTTGCGGGGTCGATGCCGCGCATGCCGGCAATAAAGACGAAATCACCCGCGCGCGTGCCAAGGTTCCAGGTGCCGGTCGGCTTGATGGCGCCGGGGGGCGACAAGGTCTTCACCCCATTCGGCGAATCCGCCAATGCCGTCATCGGGGTCAGGGCAACAGCGGTCGCAACAAGCAGGGAATCAATGCGGGTCATGGGCAAAACCTCGGCGCGAGAGATTGCCGAATGGTTTGCAATGACCCCCATTAAGTCAATGATATTGTTTGACTAATTTAAATGCAACTGATGCCGAAACGGGCGCGGCGCGCAATTGTTTCAGGCAGGAACCGACGTCTTCAGCGCCAGGGCATGGAGCACGCCGCCCATGTTGCCCTGGAGCGCGGCATAGACCATCTGGTGCTGCTGCACGCGGCTCTTGCCGCGAAACGCCTCCGACACGATGGTCGCCGCATAATGATCGCCGTCGCCGGCGAGATCCTCGATCGAGATCTGGGCATCGGGCAGCGCGCTCTTGATGAGCTGCTCGATATCGCGAGAATCCATGGCCATGGGTTTATTCCTTCGCTGGAAGCGCCGCTGTCGATGCCATCGGCCTTCAGGACATGGAGCTCATGTAAATGGGCAGCCAGCTCTCGTGACGATCCCGCAAGGCTTCCACGAATATTGAGCGATCGCCGGGCAGGATCAAGCGGTCGCCGCCGGTCTTGCCGATCTTGGTGACGGGCACACCCGCCGCCTCCGCCCGCCGCACGATCTCGCTGCCCTGGCCGTGGGCGGCCGTGACCACGTAGCGCGCCTGATCCTCGCCGAACCAGAAGGCATGGGGCGCCATGTTGCAATGGCTGTCCACGGCGGCACCGATATTGCCCGCCATGGCCATTTCCGCGACCGCCACCAGCAGGCCGCCGTCGGAGACATCATGGGCCGCGCTGACGAGACCGTCGAGAATCAGAGCGCGCACGAAATCGCCGTTGCGCTTCTCGGCGACGAGATCGACCGGGGGCGGCGCCCCCTCCTCGCGCTCGCAGATCAGGCCGAGATAGATCGAGGCGCCGAGCCAGCCCTCGGTCTTGCCAATCACATAGATCGGCTCGCCGGCATTCTTGAAGGCAAGGCTCATGGTCTTCGACAGATCGTCGATCAGACCGACACCACCAATGGTGGGGGTCGGCAGGATGCCCTTGCCGTTGGTCTCGTTGTAGAGGCTGACATTGCCCGAGACGACCGGGAAATCCAGCGCCTCGCACGCCGCGCCAATGCCCTTCACGCAGCCGACGAACTGGCCCATCGTGTCGGGCTTCTCGGGATTGCCGAAATTGAGATTGTCGGTGACGGCGATGGGGGTCGCGCCCACGGCGGTGAGATTGCGCCACGCCTCGGCCACCGCCTGCTTGCCGCCCTCGAAGGGATCGGCCTCGCAATAGCGCGGCGTCACGTCGGTGGTAAGGGCAAGCGCCTTCGGCCCCTCTTCCACGCGCACGACGGCCGCATCGCCGCCCGGCTTTTGCACCGTGTTGCCGAGGATGAGATGGTCATATTGCTCCCAGACCCAGCGCTTCGAGCACAGATCGGGCGAGGAGAGCATCTGCTCCAGCGCGTCGGCGAGCGTCACGCTGGTCGGTACGTCCGCTGGAGTCAGCACCGGCCGCGCGGGCGTCTCATTGAAGGGGCGATAATATTCGGGGGCCTCGTCGCCGAGTTCCTTGATGGGAAGATCGGCTTCCACAACGCCCTTATGCTTCACCACGAAGCGCAGGGTATCGGTGGTCTTGCCCACCACGGCGAAGTCCAGGCCCCATTTCTTGAAGATGGCCTCGGCCTCGGCCTCCTTGCCGTCCGCAATCACCATGAGCATGCGCTCCTGGCTCTCGGACAGCATCATTTCATACGCGCTCATGCCGGTTTCGCGGCAGGGCACGGCATCGAGGTTCAGTTCCACGCCGAGGTCGCCCTTGGCGCCCATCTCGACGGCGGAACAGGTGAGCCCGGCCGCACCCATGTCCTGGATCGCGACCACGCAGCCCGCCTTCATGATCTCCAGGCAGGCTTCCAGCAGCAGCTTTTCCGCGAACGGGTCGCCGACCTGCACGGTCGGGCGCTTCTCCTCGGCATCGGCGCCGAACTCGGCCGAGGCCATGGTCGCGCCGTGGATGCCGTCGCGCCCGGTCTTCGAGCCCAGATAGACGATGGAGCGGCCCACGCCGGCCGCGGCCGCGTAGAAAATCTCATCGGTCTTGGCCAGGCCCACCGCCATGGCATTGACCAGGATGTTACCGTTGTAGCGCCCGTGGAAGCCAATGGAGCCGCCCACGGTCGGCACGCCGAACGAATTGCCGTAGCCGCCGATGCCCGCGACAACGCCCGCCAGCAATTGGCGGGTGCGCGGATGGTGGCAATTGCCGAAGCGCAGGGCATTCAGCGCGGCGATCGGCCGGGCGCCCATGGTGAAGACGTCGCGCAGGATGCCGCCGACACCCGTTCCCGCGCCCTGATAGGGCTCGATGAAGGAGGGGTGGTTGTGGCTCTCCATCTTGAACACCACGGCGAGCCCGCCGCCGATGTCCACCACGCCGGCATTCTCGCCGGGCCCCTGGATCACGCGCGGCCCGCTTGTCGGCAAGGTGCGCAGCCACACTTTCGAGGATTTATAGGAGCAATGCTCGTTCCACATGGCGGAAACGATGCCCAGCTCCGTGATCGTGGGTTCGCGCCCGATCAATTCGAGGAAGCGCTGATACTCGTCCGGCTTCAGGCCATGCTCGGCCACCAGTTCGGGCGTGATGCGCGGGGTATTCGGGATCATGTTCACGGGTGCGATCCAATCCGAGGGCGCGGGGCGGCTATGCCGCCGCCTTCAGCGCAGCGGCGAGGCTTTCAAACAGGCCGCGACCGTCGGTCCGCCCGATCTGAGCCTCGATGTTGTTTTCCGGGTGCGGCATCATGCCGAGAACATTCAGCTTCTCGGAATAGATGCCGGCGATGCCATTGATCGCGCCATTCGGGCCATCGGCCTGATCAATCTGACCGTCGGCGCGGGCATAGCGGAAGGCGATGCGCCCTTCTGCTTCCAATTGCTTGATGGTGGTCTCGTCGGCGGTATAATTGCCTTCCCCATGGGCGATGGGGATGTGCAGCAATTCATTCTTGCGATAGGCGCGGGTGAAGGCCGTATCGGCCCGCTCCACCCGCAGGAACACTTCGCGGCACACGAAGCGCAGCTTGGCGTTGCGCACCAGAACGCCCGGCAGGAGGCCTGCTTCGCACAGGATCTGGAAGCCGTTGCAGATGCCGAGCACCAGCCCGCCCTTTTCGGCATGGGCGCGCACCGCCCCCATGATATTGGCGCGCGCGGCGATCGCGCCGCAGCGCAAATAATCGCCGTAGGAAAAGCCGCCGGGCAGGACCACAAGGTCCGTATGCTTGGGCAGCTCGCTTTCCCCATGCCAGACGACGTTGACATTGGAGCCGGCGACCAGCTTCAGCGCGCGGGCGGCGTCGTGCTCGCGGTTCGATCCAGGGAAGAGAATGACGGCTGATTTCATGGGATCAGTGCATATCCGCGCGTTCACACCGGCAGGGGGCACAATTGGCCGTGCTGGCTGAAATGGGGCCGGAGACTATAGTGATTTCAATATGGGGACACGACACTGGGCGCGCCAGGGCCGCCCCCGCCGGGCCGGCGGGCACGCGCTGCGATCCGCTGCGGCGGGCGATGCACAGATCGGCCATAAGTCCCCCGTTGCGTCCCCTGTCGAGTCCCTCGCTCGCGGCCTGCGCGAGCGACGACGGCAACAAACGCTCTCACTCTGCGAACTCGACCTTATAGGTCTCGATCACCGTGTTGGCGAGCAGGCGGTCGCACGCCTCCTTCAAGGCCCCTTCGGCGGATGTCCGGTCGTTGCCGGCCAGTTCCACGTCGAAAACCTTGCCCTGCCGCACGCTCTGCACACCCGAGACGCCGAGCGAACGCAACGCGCCCTCGATGGCCTTTCCCTGGGGATCGAGCACTGCGGATTTCAGCGTGACGATAACGCGCGCCTTCATTGAACATCACTCACAACAGAAGCGGGGGCCTTTCGGCCCCCGCGTAGCAGCTAGGGTCGAAGGTCACAAGCTCACTTGACGAGGACCGGTCCAGTTCCCTGGATCGGCTCGTTCTCGGCGATGATGCCGAGCCGGCGCGCGACCTCAGTATAGGCTTCCACCAGCCCGCCCATGTCGCGGCGGAACCGGTCCTTGTCGAGCTTGTCGCTCGACTTCACGTCCCAGAGGCGGCACGAATCGGGGCTGATCTCGTCAGCAACGACGATGCGCATCATGTCGTTTTCCCAGAGCCGGCCGCATTCCATCTTGAAATCGACCAGGCGAATCCCGACCCCGAGGAAGAGGCCGGAGAGGAAATCGTTCACGCGGATCGCGAGGGCGATGATGTCGTCGATTTCCTGGGTGGTCGCCCACCCGAAAGCCGTGACATGCTCCTCGGAAACCAGCGGATCGTTCAGCGCGTCGTTCTTGTAGTAGAATTCGATGATCGAACGCGGCAGCGCGGTGCCTTCCTCGATGCCCAGGCGGGTGGACAGCGAGCCGGCGGCGACGTTGCGCACAACGATCTCCAGCGGGATGATCTCCACCTCGCGGATGAGCTGCTCGCGCATGTTCAAACGGCGAATGAAGTGCGTGGGCACGCCGATGTCGTTCAACCGCGAGAAAATATACTCGGAGATGCGGTTGTTCAGCACACCCTTGCCGTCAATCACTTCGTGCTTCTTGGCGTTGAAGGCGGTGGCATCATCCTTAAAGTGCTGGATGAGTGTTCCAGGCTCGGGGCCTTCATAGAGGACCTTCGCCTTGCCTTCGTAAATGCGGCGGCGGCGGCTCATGGGTGTATACCGTCGATTGAGGAAATCCATGGGTTTGCCAAGGCTCCGTTTTCGGTGACGCTCCTTGGCGGGGCGCGCTGGGGCTGTTTCGCAGCACAGAACGCGCCTGATCGAACACTAGCCGATTGGCGCGCCAGATACAACGTATTGGGTCCGCAAGCTCAATGAGCCCTCCGGTCCGTTGCGTCACATTGATCTGGGAAGGCCGCGCCTATATTCAAGGGCCGCGACGGTGACGTTCGGACATGAGCGATCCCCGGTCACGGAAACGTCAAGATGAGGGCTGCCATGACGACGTTCGACAAGCGCGAGGAGGGGTTCGAAAAGCGATTCGCGCTCGACGAAGAGATCCGCTTCAAGGCGGTGGCGCGGCGCAACAAGCTGCTGGGCCTGTGGGCTGCGGAAAAGCTCGGCCTGTCCGAGGAAGACGCGCAGGCCTACGCTAAGGAAGTGGTCGTCGCCGATCTCGAAGAGCATGGCGACGATGACGTCTATCGCAAGCTGCGGACCGATTTCGACGCCAAGGGCGTCGAGGTCTCGGAGCATCAGATTCGCCGGAACATGGACGAGTTCCTTGCCCAGGCCGTTCTGGAAGTGCGTTCGGAAGGCTGATCCTTCCCTTTCTGCGCTTCCTCCTGGAGTGCAAGCTTCACGCAGTGTTCCCGATGCACATGGGGAGCAGCCCGTCCAAGGGACCGGATGCTCCCCGCCTGTCGGCCAACCGCCGTCACGGCGGAGCAAGGTGCCGCGGCGCGCAATGTTGGAGCGTGACTCATGAAGGCGTGGATTCCAATCCTGGTCGCCGGGCTCGGTGTGGCAGCGCCGGCCTCTCTCGCGCGTGCCGATTCCGCGATGGTGCTGGGCGACCTGAACGTCCGCTCCGGTCCCGGCACCAATTATCCGGTCATCGGCAGCCTCGTGCGCGGCATGAACGTGCAGGTGATGAGCTGCACGCCGGCCTGGTGCAGCATCAGCTGGCGCGGCCCGGCCTATGTGTCGGCCGCCTATCTCGGTTTCGACGCTCCCCCGCCCTATGTCCAGCCCGGTCCCGTGGTGGTTGTGCCCGGTCCCGCGCCGGTGCCGGTCGCGCCACCCATCGTGATCGCGCCGCCCACGGCCCCGCTCGTCTATGCCGCGCCGCCGCCGGTGCTGTTCTACCCTCCTCCGCCCCGTTTCTACGGGCCTCCCCCCGCACCCGGACCCTATATCGGCTTCGGCGTCTGGTCCTGGTAGGCAGCGCATTTCCGCTCCGGACGTGCTTATGCTTGGCGGGCATCTAGCCGGAGCCCGTCATGCCGCTTCACCCCGATTGGGCCGATATCGCCCTGCGCCTCGCCTGCGCCTTCATCGCTTGTGGGTTGATCGGGCTTGATCGCGGCACCCAGCAGCGCGCCGCCGGCCTACGCACCAACATCATCGTCGGCATCGCAGCCTGCGTCGCGATGATCAGTGCGAATCTGCTGCTGACGCTGAGTGGCAAGGGTCCGGACTCCTTCGTGCAGACCGATGTGATGCGATTGCCGCTCGGCATCCTCACCGGCGTCGGCTTCATCGGCGCCGGCGCGGTGCTCCATCGCGAAGGGTTGACGCTGGGCGTCACCACCGCAGCCAGCCTCTGGTACGTCACGGTGATGGGCCTGTGCTTCGGTGCCGGCCAATTCGCATTGGGCGGAATGGCACTCGGGCTCGGGCTTCTTACCCTGTGGGGGCTGAAGCGGGTCGAAGAGAAGATGGCGCACAAGAGGCCGGTCAAGCTCAGCCTGGTCCTCGGGCGCGACGGACCCTCGGAAGCCGTGATCCGCAAGCTCCTGGGAGAGGCGGCCATGAAGGTGCGCCACTATTCGCTGCGGGTGGAGCCGGTCACGGGACAGCGCGAACTGCATTTCGACCTGTGGTGGTCGGTCCGCAGCGTAGCGGAAGCGCCCGCGCTCCTGGAGCTGCTCGCTTCCAAGCCCGGCGTGCTGCAATTGGACTGGGAAGTCTAAGCACCGACCCCACGTCGTTCGCCCAGAAACAGAAAAGGCCGCCCGAGGGCGGCCTTTTCCAAAATCTCGCGATCGGTTGGATCAGCGCGAATAGAATTCGACGACCAGATTGGGCTCCATCTGCACCGGATACGGCACTTCATTGAGCTCCGGGATGCGCACGAAGGTGGCAGCCATCTTGTTGTGGTCGACTTCCAGGAAGTCCGGCACGTCACGCTCGGCGAGCTGGGAGGCTTCCAGCACCAGAGCGAGCTGCTTGGAGGAATCCTTGACCTCGATCACGTCGCCGACCTTCACCAGGTAGGACGGGATGTTGACGCGGCGGCCGTTCACCTTGACGTGGCCGTGGCTCACGAACTGGCGGGCGGCGAACACGGTGGGAACGAACTTGGCGCGATAGACCACCGCATCGAGGCGACGCTCGAGCAGGCCGATCAGGTTGGCGCCGGTGTCGCCCTTGAGGCGGGAGGCTTCCACATAAACGGCGTAGAACTGCTTCTCGCCGATGGAGCCATAATAGCCCTTCAGCTTCTGCTTGGCGCGCAGCTGCACGCCGAAGTCCGAAAGCTTGCCCTTGCGGCGCTGGCCGTGCTGGCCGGGGCCGTATTCGCGGCGATTGACGGGGCTCTTCGGGCGGCCCCAAATGTTTTCACCCATACGGCGATCGATTTTATGCTTCGCCGCAATGCGCTTGCTCATGTAACGCGGATCCTTAGTTTCGTTTTCATTGGGTTTGGATCGCGACCCCTCCTCTGCGGCTTCCGAACACGTTCGAAATCCACTGACAGGTCCTGCGGCGCGCTGCCGAAGGTCCACGGGTGCGTGAAACGCCAAATAGCCTTCCCGCCGGGGGATTGCTCACCCAGCGAGAACGGGGCTTCTAGTCGCAGATGAGCGCCCTGTCAACGCAGGGTGCTTTGCCGACGCCACCACGTGGCATATTTTGCAACGCAGCACTATCGCCGGGGAGCGCGTCGACATGAAGGTCCTGGTCTTTCAGCACGCGGCCGCTGAGCATCCCGGCAGCTTCCGGGAGTTCATGGAAGCGGATGGCGTCCAATGGGACGCGGTCGAGCTGGACGAAGGGGAGGCCATTCCCGATCTTGCGCCCTATGACGCGCTCATGGCGTTCGGCGGCCCCATGGATGTGTGGCAGGAAGAAGCGCATCCCTGGCTCGTCGCCGAGAAACGGGCGATCCGCGATTGGGTGCGTGCAGGCCGCCCCTATCTCGGCATCTGCTTCGGCCATCAATTGCTGGCGGATGCCTTGGGCGGCACCGTGGGTCTTATGCCGACGCCGGAAGTCGGGGTTCGCGATGTCGCGCTCACTTCGGACGGCGCGGCCTCGCCCTTGTTTGCGGGCACTGCGGCCAGCTTTCCAACGCTGCAATGGCATGGCGCGGCCGTGACCGCGCCGCCCGAGGGCGCCGTGGTGCTCGCGGCAAACGCCCATTGCCCCATCCAGGCGCTGCAGGTTGGGGCGAGCGCCTTCGGCATTCAGTATCATGTGGAGCTGACCGAAGAGACGGTCCCCGAATGGGGCGTCATCGACGAATATCGCTGCGCGCTCGAAAGCATCACCGGCGAAGGTGGTCAGGCGCTTCTGGAGCAGGATGTCGCCGACCTCCTGCCGGTCTTCCGAACGCAAGCCGAGCGGCTGTATCGCAATTTCCGCGCAGTGGTCGACGCTCACCGCGCCCTGCGCAATGCCTCCAGCACGGCGATGCCCGGATAGCCGTCCGCCGGCGAAAGACCGACCTTCTGTTGGAAACCGCGCACCGCGCGCATGGTGTCCTGCCCTACCCGGCCGTCGGTACCGCCCGTGTTGAAGCCGATCGCGGTCAGCCGTTGCTGGATTTCCTGTATCTCCGGCAAGGTCAAAGCACGCTCGCCACCAGGCCAGGGCGTTTCGAAAGGCCCCTCCCCCATCACGCGGTCGCCGAGATGCGCGACCGCGAGCGCATAGTTGGAGGATGGGTTATAGGAGCGGATCGCATAGAAATTGTGGAGCAGAAGCAGCGCCGGCCCGCCGGGCCCGCCGGGAAGCCAGAGCCGGGCGTTGTCGTCATAGCCAGCGAGCGACTGGCCATCAATCGTGGTAACGCCGAGCCCGCCCCAGTCGGCGAGGGTCCGCGTGGTCTTGCCGTCGGCTTGCGACATGTTGAAGCCGGGCGGCAAGCGTGCCTCTAAGCCCCATGGCTCCCCGCGCCGGTATTTGCCCCGCTTCAGAATGAAATTGGCGGTCCCGGCCAAGGCATCGTCGGGCTTTCCGAACGGCGAGATGCGGCCATTGCCGTCATAATCCACGCCCATGTTGAGCCAGACTTCCGGCATCCACTGGGTATGACCCATGGCACCGGCCCAGGAGCCCACCATCTCGCTTGGCGTGCCCCACCCGCGCTGGACAATCACCAGCGCATTCAGAAGCTCCGTCTCCCAATATTTGCGCCGGCGCGGTTCCCCCCACGCCAAGGCCGAGAGCGAATTGAACACCGGCTTCATGTGCTTGGGATTTTCGACCACGTCGCCGAAGGCCGATTCCATGCCCCAATAGCCGAGCATGATGCGGCGATCGACGCCGAAATCGGATTCGATCCGGCCGAGCAGCGCGGCATATTCCGCCGCCCGCTTCTTTCCGGTGGCGATGCGCCAGTCGGACACACGACGGTTCAGATATTGCCAGGTCTGCTCCTGAAATTCCGGCTGCGAGCGATCTTGGGCGTAGACGCTCTTGTCCGGTACCACCTCTGCGAACACGCGATCGTAGACCTGGTCGGAAATGCCGCGCGCCTGGGCACGGGCGCGGAATTTCTGCACCCAGGCGGCAAACGGCTGGGCCGCGCTCTGCGCCAGCGAAGGTGACGCAAGGACACCTGCGAGGCCTGCGCCGATCAGGCCCGTCGTAAAGGTGCGGCGGTCCAGCTTGAGGCTCACGATGGTGTTCCTGATTGGCGGCTAGGATGCCACAGCAAGCTGGGTGGACAAAATCTCCGGCATCTCGACCCGGCGCTGCACGAGAGCGCTGACGAGCGCCGCATCCAGCGCACGGCCGGTCGAGATCAATCGCACCGGACCCGGACTGCTGGCAAATGCCGTGGGGCCGAGCAGCGACACGACGCGCCGCGCGATGGCTTCCGCGGGATCGACCCAGGCGACCGGCCACGGCGCGAGCCGGCGCAACTGGTCGAGGATCAGCGGATAATGGGTGCAGGCGAGAACCACCGTGTCGGTGCGTCCGCCCGCATCACGCACGAAGCAGGGTGCGATTTCCGCTCGGATGTCGGCATCGTCTACCGGAATGCCCTGGATGAGGGATTCGGCGATGCCGGCCAGCCGCTCGCTCGGCACGAGCGCCACCTGGCAGGAACTGGCGAATTCGCGGATCAGGGCGCTCGTATAATCGCGCCGCACGGTGCCGGGCGTCGCGAGCACGCTCACCCGCCGGGATACGGAGGCGGCACAGGCTGGTTTGATGGCGGGCACCGTGCCGACGAAGGGGACGCCATAGCGCGCGCGCAGAACGGGCAGCGCCAGGGTGGACGCGGTGTTGCACGCGACCACCACGATATCAGGACGCACCGCCGGCAACATCACGTCCATCACGTCACAGACGCGGCCGGAAAGCGCTGAATCGCTCAGGGCCCCATAGGGGAACCCGGCATCGTCAGCCGCGTAGACATAATGGGCGTCCGGCCGCAGGCGGGTGATTTCCCGGAAAACGGACAGGCCGCCAAGCCCGGAATCGAACACCAGGATGGTCGGTGGATGAAAACTCAAGGACGGCACGGCAGCGTATCTCTCGGCCGAAGCGGTGACTCTCGCCATGGTGTATCCTCGTCGCCCCGGGCGATATTGTGGCTGCGAGACGTAAAAGAAGGATGAGCGGCGCGCGCGCCGGCTCCGGCAGTCCACCCTGGCGCGGGACGAAGGCGCGGCCGAAAGCGCCTCAGCCCTGGAATTCGGGGGTGTGCAGAACCAGCCCGTCGAGCTTCGCATCCAGCACGATCTGGCAGGACAGGCGCGAGGTGGGGCGCACGTCGCGGGCAAAATCGAGCATGTCTTCTTCCATGCCCTGGGGCTCCCCCACCGCCGCGCGCCATGCTTCGTCCACATAGACGTGGCAGGTGGCACAGGAACAGGCGCCGCCGCACTCCGCATCAATGCCTGGCACGAGATGCCGGACGGCGACCTCCATGGCGGTACTGCCTTCCGGTGCTGTGAAGGTCCGGGCGACACCATCAAAGGAAACGAATGTAATGCGCGGCATGTCTCGCTCAGTCTCCCGCTCAGTCCCAAAGGTTCCGCAGCAGGCCGCGGCGTGCCCGCCCGCTGGAGCGGCTATAACCGCCGCTGATGTGCAAGGCCAGACCTAAGACGGCGCGCTTGTTAACGATATCTTCATATGTGTGGCCGGGCACGGTTCCAATCACCACCCGGTCATAGTTAAGATAAGGTAAGGTAAACCGTCTGGTTCTGGAAAGCGCTTGCTCTCCGCAACCCGACGATTTCGAGCGAAGTTCGGTCGATGGACGTGCATGCGCGTCGATCCCCGCGACAGAGGCGAACGGCCACCATGAAGACCCCGAAGAAGATCCAGGATCCCACGGAGGCCGCCCTCTCGGCGATCCAGGAGGCGTTGACGCTGCCTCTCGACGAGGCGGAAGTTGCGCCGCCCATGGACGAACGGCCGGCTCCGCCGGTGCGGGAAGGACGGTCGCCAGGCAACCGTCCGCGGGTCGATGTCGCCGGCCGGCGCGCCGCCAATGACGATCGCCAGACGGTCGGCCAGTTGCTCAGCCAGTTGCAGCGCCGCTCCTCGGCAGCGCCCCTGTGGTGGGCGCTTGCGGTCTCGGTGGTGTGGATCGTGTTCGGCATCGCTTATGCCATTGCCTCCCACTCCACGGCCTTCGCGGAGGCGAGCGGCGTCAACGCCATTCTCGCATCTCCCGCGCTCCTGGCCATCCTCGCCGGCCTGATCCTTCCGCCTCTCGCCTTCTTCGCCATGGCCGCGATGGTGCGCCGTTCGCGCGATCTGCAGCTGATCGCGCGCTCCATGACCGAGGTGGCCCTGCGGCTCGCGCAACCGGAATCCCTCGGCACCGATGCGGTTGTTTCGGTTGGCCAGGCCGTGCGCCGCGAAGTGGCCGCCATGGGCGAAGGCCTCGACCGTGCCGTGGCGCGCGCCGCCGAGCTGGAAGCCGTGGTCCGCAACGAGGTGTCGATCCTGGAGCGGGCCTATGAAGGCAATGAGATCCGCATCCGGAACCTCATCGAGGAGCTTCAGGCCGAGCGCCAGAACATCCTGATCCACACGGACCGGCTGCGCGAAGGCATCATGGATGCCGACAGCCTGCTGTCCACCGACATCAAGGAAATCGCCGACCGGGTGGAAAGCGGCGTGCTCACCGCCGCCGAGCGGGTCACCGATGTGTTCAGCCAGCGCGGCGGGGAAATCCTCGACAACCTCACCCGGTCCAGCGAAAAGCTCGAAGACGCCCTCAAGAGCCGCACCGCGGAATTGAATGCGAGCCTTCTCAGCTCCAGCGGCGAACTCGCCAGCATGATCTCCCGCTGGAGCGAGGAGGTCAGCACGAATGTGGAAAACACACGGACCGTGATCGCCGACACGCTCGCGGCCAACAGCGCCCGCCTCGACGCCGATATGGCGGCGCGCGTGACGGACATGAACGATACCGCCGACCGCATGCAGGAAAACATCTTCGCGGCCGCCGATCGGGCGGGCGAGATGTTCGCCGAAAAGGGCGAGCAGATGGTCGACACCCTCACCCGTGTCGGCGACACGGTGGCCGACGGCATCCACGCCAAGAGCAATGAGGTGATCGACCGCCTCCAGATGACCGGCACGGAATTGCGCTCCGACCTGACCCAGGCCAGCGAGAAGCTCGAAACCACGCTGAAGGCGCGCACCGACGACCTCAGCGCCTCCCTCATGTCGGCGACCACGGAAGTCTCCCTCTTGGTGTCCCGCTGGAGCGACGAGGTCTATTCCGGCGTCGAATCCACGCGCACCGTGATCGCCGAGACCCTCACCGCCAACAGCGCACAGATCACCGAGGAGATCGCCCAGCGCGTCGGCGACGTGACCGAGACGCTGCGGCGCACCGGCGATACCATGGCGCTGGAATTCTCCACCCGCGGCGGCGACATCGTCCGCAAGCTCGAAGAGACCGGCGCCCGCGTGGCCGAGACCATCTCGCTGCATGGCGGCGATTTCGCCGATCGCATCGAGACCACCGGCAACCGCATCCACGAGACCATCGCCGCCCAGAGCGATGCATTGCAGGACCGCCTGGCCGACACCGGCGACCGCCTGGCCCAGGCCCTGGAACGCAGCGGAGTCCAGGTGACGGAATCGCTGGTGCAGAAGGGCGACGAGATCGCCGAATCCCTCACCCGCGCCGGAACCGACATGACCGACCGGCTTGGCGCCGTCGGCACCGAGGTCACCGAGGCCATCGGCGCGCGCGGCAGCAAGGTGACACAGGCCTTCAGCGAAACCGCCGATCTGCTGGTGACCACCATCACCGCGAAGAGCGAAGCCATCGAGGACATGCTCGACGGGCGGCTGAAGGCGCTGGATGAGACCATCACGGTGCGTGGCGGCGAGCTGGCCGAGCGCATCGGGCGCGACAGCACCCTCATGGCCCGGGCCGTGCGCGATGGCGTCAGCACCTTCGACAGCGCGCTGCGCGAACATGCGCCGGCGCTGGTGGACGGCATCGCCACGCAGGTGGATGCCCTCAACGAAACCCTGCGCGGCACCCTCGAAACCATGGACGAGCGCTTCGGCGCGGCCGCCCAGACGGCCACCACAAGCCTGGACGAGCGGGTCGCCCGCATCACCCAGACCATCGACGCGCGCGCCGAAAACCTGACCGACGCCCTAGCCGATCGCACCGCCGAGATCACCAAGCTGCTGGCGGACGGCACGCGCTCCAGCCAGGTCGCGCTGGATGGCACCTTGTCCAGTCTCGACACCTTCTTCGCCGAGCGCACCCAGGCGCTCAGCGAGGAACTGGCGAACCGGACGAGCGAGATCAGCGGCACCATCGCTGAAAGCGCCCGGTCGAGCCAGGCGGCCGTGGAACGCTCGCTCGAGACCCTTAACGACATGATCGTCCAGCGCGGCCAGAGCCTCACCGAGGCATTGGAAGGCCGGACCAGCGAGATCGACCGCCTGATCGCGGAAGGCACCCGCGCGACCCACGCCGCCGTGGAACAGTCGCTCGAAACGCTCAACGGCCTGTTCGCCGAGCGCGGCCAGGGTCTCACCGACGCGCTGGACAGCCGCGCCAGCCAGATCGACCGTGCGATCGCCGAAGGCACCCGCACCACCAAGGCGGCGGTCGAGCAATCGCTGGATACGCTGAACGGCCTGTTCGCCCAGCGCAGCCAGGCCCTCAGCGAGGAATTGGCGAGCCGCACCACGGAAATCACCCGCGCCTTGAGCGAGGGGACCCGCGCCACCCATGCGGCGGTGGAGCAATCGCTCGATACGCTGGAAGCGTTCTTCACCCAGCGCTCCGAGAACCTCAGCGATACGCTGACGAACCGCACCGCGGAGATCGCCCGCACGCTCACCGAAGGCACCCGCTCCACCGGCGCGGCGCTCGACCAGTCGCTTGAATCCCTGGACGCTTTCTTCGGCGAGCGGGCGGACAGCATCGCCGAGAAGGTGGCGGCGCGGACGGCCCATATCACCCAGGCCCTCGCCGAGGGCACGGACGCCACAAATGCGGCGCTCGACCAGTCGCTTAACCAGCTCGACTCCTTCTTCGCGACGCGCAGCCGTGCGCTCAGCGACATGGTGGGCGAGCGCGCCAACTTCGCGAGCCGCACCATCGGGACGCGGGCGGACGAAATCGCCGCCATGCTCGACGGCCGGGTTGCGCGCATCGAGGACCTGGTCACCGGCCGCCTGGCGGAAGTGACCGAGGGTCTGGAACAGCGCGGCCTCGCCGTCGCCGAGAGCCTCGCCGGCCGCGTGGAGGCCGTGACCGGCCAGATGTCGCGTGAAGCCGGAACCGTGGAACGCAACCTGGTGCAATTGGCGGATAATGTCGGGCGCGGGCTTTCGCTCCAGGCGGAAAGCGTCTCGGCGATCCTCGGCGCGCGCCTCAACGAGATCGGCGATCTGATCGACTCCAAGAGCGACAGCTTCGTCACCGCGCTGCGGACCACCGGGGAAAGCGCGGTCGCGCAGATCTCCTCCACGCACAGCACGCTTCAGGCCGACGTGGAAGGCATCGTGGAAAGGCTCAACACCGCCAACGGCACATTCCAGCAGGCCATGGGCAATGTGGTCGCCTCGCTGACCCAGTTCGAAGGCGGTTTCGCCGATCAGGTGAAGGCGCTCGAAAGCTCCGTGGGGCTGATGGGCGATGCGGCGAGCGCGACCCTCGGGCAGATGGATGCGCAGGTTCAGACCCTGCGGACCCTCACCCAGGGGGCCTTGAAGGATATCGCCGGCCTCACCACCCGCTTCGAGGAACAAGGCCGCCTCGTGCGCGCCGCGTCCGAGCAGCTGGGGCAGAGCCACGAGCAGGTGGACCAGACCCTCTCCAACCGACGCGTTGCGATCGAGCAGCTGGCCACGTCCCTCACCGAGCGCGTGCAGGATCTCGACGAGCGGCTTCAGGGCTTCCACGGCACGCTGGAACAATCGCTCCAGACCGCACAGAAGCGGGCGCGAGAGATTGCCGCCATCGTCGCGGATTCGGCCAGCAGTTCCTCGAAGGCGCTCGAAAGCCAGATGGAGCGCATGCGCTCCAGCTCGGATGCCGAGCGCGAGCGCATGATGCAGGCGCTGACCAGCACCTACCAATCCGCGCTCACCGACGTGAATGGACTGTTCGAGGATACCGGCCGCCGCTTCAACGATGTCGCACGCGAACTGAAGGGTGCCGCCCAGGAAGTGCAGCACTCCATCGAGCTGGCGCGTGAGGAAATGAAGCGCGGCATTCTCGAACTGCCGGCCGAAACCGAGGCCAGCGCCGCCACCATGCGGCGCGCAGTGGCCGAGCAGATCAAGGCGCTGGCGGAGCTGAACGAGATCGTGGCGCGGCAGGGCCAATCCGCCGATATCGCCGCGCCGGCGGGCCGGGTGATCGCAAGGGAAGGCGCATCGGTTGCCCCGCGCGATCCCATTGCCCGGGACACCGCCGTGCGCGAGGCGCGCCGCGAGCCGGCCCGCGAGGCACCGCGCGACGCCCGCCCCGAACCCGTGCAGCCTGTGCGCACCCGCGCCGAGCCGCCGAGCGTCCCGGTCGGTCCGTTCGAACCGAACCGCCGCCCGGCACCCCGCCGGCCGGAACCGGCCCCCGAACGGGCGCAGGACCCCCGGCCCGCCGCCCGCGCGCCGCAACAGCGCGAGACCGAGGACAACGCCCGCGAAGGCTGGCTCTCCGAGCTTCTGGCGCGCGCCTCCGGCGATCTGGCGGAAGCCAAGCTGGACCCGAAGCCGGAGCCGGTGCGTCCCGCTCCGCGCCCCGCCCGCGAGAGGCCTCACCATCACACCATCGAGTCGCTGGATTCGCTCTCGGTCGATATCGCCCGCATGATTGATCATCAGGCGGCGGTGGAGCTGTGGGAGCGCTACAAGCGCGGCGAGCGCAATGTCTTCACGCGCAAGCTTTATACGATGCAAGGTCAGCAGACCTTCGAAGAACTGCGCCGGAAATATCGCGCCGACGCCGAATTCCACGAGATCGTCGACCGCTATGTGGCCGAATTCGAGCGCCTGCTCGATCAGGTGGCGGCGGACGACCGGGGCAATGTCCTCACCAAGACCTATCTCACCTCGGACACCGGCAAGGTCTACACCATGCTGGCCCATGCCGCCGGCCGCTTCGACTGAAGCCGGCCGCGCACAGATAGACATGAAAAAGGGCGGGAGCGATCCCGCCCTTTTTCATTTTCGCGCAGCATGGGGAGGGGGAGATGCGCGACGAGCGGATCCTACCGGCGCAAAGGGCTAGGAATGCGCCGCGCACGGCTATCCCGCCGGGATGATGGGCCCGACGGGTTCAACGGCAAAGAGGCGAAGTCGAAAGCGTGCACTCAGAAGCGCACGGATGCCCAGCGAACGATCTCCACCAGGACCTGGTTGGACGCGGCATCCAGCGCAGCCGCCACGGTGGCGCCATTGACGCTCGCCACCGGCACGCGGGCCGAGAACACCTGCGCCGCCAGGATGCGGCCCCCGGCGTTGCCGATGATCTTCGCGGACAGTTCCACGACGGCGGTCGAGGTGCCGTTCTCCACCCGTACGCCAAAGGTGCGAATGTCGATGTTGAGCTGATATTCCGCCGTGATCCCGTCACCCGGACGCGCGACCCGGCGCAGCTTGCTGCCGTTCTCGAACGCCTGGATCATCCGGGCCTGGAGCAGCGCCGGCAGGCGGTCGCCCCATTGCGCGTCGGCAAGGTAGGTGATCTGTCCGGGCGCGGGTTCCACCAGGATCTTTTCGGTGTCGAGCGCGGCCAGGGCGGTGGGAATCGGCACCACCATCTGCCCGCTGCCGGCGCCCCGCGCGGTGAAATTGCCGGGGGCCGAGAGATCGAATGTCGGAACCGGAGCCGACGAACAGGCCGCCAGAGCCAGCACCGTCATCAAGGCCAGCAGTGGCCGCACGGGGGGGCGCGGAGAAAGGGACACTTTACTCACCCTTGGCTGGCGGATCATCACGGCTTACCGCCTGTATTCTGGCACGGAACTGCCGCCGAAGATGAACTGGCGGGGATTGCGCTCCAGATTTTTGAAGACGCGCTCGATTTCCGAGAGCGTGCGACGCCCGTCCGTGGCCAGCGCCTCATATTGGCGCAGGCCAGGGCCGGTAAATTTCTCGATCTGGCTCGCAAGATCGGCCGTGCGCTTATCCAGATTGTCGGACAGGCGACGCACCGAGGCAGCGGCATCGGACACCTGCTGCACCATCCCGTCCTTGTCGCCGGTGGCGCGCTTGAGATTGTCGAGCACGCCGTCGGCCTTGTTGGCGAGATCGTTCAGCTGGCCGGACAGATCGTTCACCCGCTTCAGCAGCGAGCCGACATCCTCCGACTTGTCGGACACCGCCTTGGTGAAGGTATCCACATTGGCGACAATGGCCGCCACCTTCTGCGGGTCGATGGCTTCCAGCACAGCGTTCACGCGTCGCGCCACGCCCTGCACGGTTTCGATCAGGCTTGCCATGCCGCTGCCGCCCTCGGCCTCGATCCGGGGAAAGCCGTTGGGTCCGACGGGCAGCGGCGCCGCATTCGCCGCACCGCCGCGAATGCTCACCGCCACGATGCCGGTGAGGCCCTGCGATTCGAGGGTGGCACGCGCATCGGCGAGGATCGGCACATTGGGCTGGACACCGATACGCACCAGAACCTCGTCGGGGGCTCCGGGCACCAGTCCCAATTGCAGCACCTGTCCGACAGGGATGCCGTTGAACAGCACATTGTTGCCCTGCCGCAACCCGCTCACGGTGCCGGAATAAACGATCTCATAGGTCTTTCGCCCTTCGGAATCCTGCGGGCGCGCAAACCAATAGACGAAGGCAAACGCGGCTACGATCACGATTAGGGTAAAAGCGCCTATGGTGGTGTAGTTGGCACGGGTTTCCATCCTTACCTTCCCACCTTACCGTTTCGCCTGAACCGCGCGGGCGCGCGTTCCGTGAAAATACGCCCGCAGCCACGGATGCTGCGCTTCCATCATCGTCTCGATCGTGCCTTGAGCAATAACTTTACCATCTGCCAGGGCCGCGATTCGATCGCAGACCGTGTGCAGACTGTCGAGATCGTGCGTTACCATGAAAACGGTCAGGCCCAAAGTCTGCTGAAGGGTTTGGATGAGTTCGTCGAAGTCGCCGGCCCCGATCGGATCGAGGCCGGAGGTGGGCTCGTCGAGGAACAGGATTTCCGGATCAAGCGCAAGCGAGCGGGCAAGCGCCGCACGCTTGATCATGCCGCCGGACAGCTCGGACGGCAATTTCTCCCCCACATCGCACTTCAGGCCGACCATCTCAATCTTCGCATAGGCGATGTCGTCCATCATGCGCTGAGAGAGCTTGAGATTCTCCCGCAGCGGAAACTGGATGTTCTGCTTCACCGTCAGCGAGGAGAACAGCGCCCCCTGCTGGAACAGCACGCCCCACCGCCGCTCCATGGCGGAACGTTCGGCCTCGTTCAAGGTATCGATGTCGTGCCCGAACACCTCCACATGGCCGGAGCGCTTCGGCACCAGCCCCAGAATGGTGCGCGTGAGCACGGATTTGCCGCCCCCGGAGGTGCCGACGAAGCCGAGAATCTCGCCGCGCAGGATGTCGAGGCTGAGGTGATCGAGGATGATGCGGTCGCCGAAGCCCACCACCAGATCGCGCACCCGGATGATGGGTTCGCGATAGCCCTCCATCTCCTGAAGGCCGCTGCGCCGCATTTCGAGCGTGGAGGAGTTCATCGCGCCTCACATATCGATCGAGGCGAAGAACATGGCGAACACGCCGTCCATAACGATCACCAGGAAGATCGACTGAACGACGGACTTGGTGGTGTGGTTGCCGAGCGATTCGGCGCTGCCGCCCACGCTCAGCCCTTCCAGGCACGCCACAAGGCCGATCACCGCGGCCATGAACGGCGCCTTGATCATGCCGACGAGAAAATGGTCGATGGAGATCGCATCCTTCAGGCGGTCGATGAACACGTCCGGCGCGATGCCGCCATAGGTCCACGCCACCAGCCCGCCGCCGACGAGCGCCGACATGGAGCCGATAAAGGTGAGCAGCGGCAAGGCGATGATGAGGGCCAGGATGCGGGGCACCACCAGGATCTCGACCGGATCGAAGCCCATCACCCGCAGGGCGTCCACCTCCTCACGCATGCGCATGGAGCCAAGCTCGGCGGTATAGGCGCTGCCGGAGCGCCCGGCGATCATGATGGACACGATCAGCACGCCGAGTTCGCGCAGCACCAACACGCCCACCATGTCGACCACATAGATGTCGGCGCCGAACCGGCGGAAATGGAAGATGCCCTGTTGGGCGAGAATGCAGCCGATCAGGAATGTGATGAGGATGATGATCGGCACCGCGCGGAAGCCCACGCGATCGACCTGATTGACCATGGCGGTGAAGCGAAACGTGCGCGGGCGCCCCATCATGCGCAGCCCGGCGGCGATGGAGGCGCCAATGAAATTCAGCAAATCCTTGGCGTCGATGGAGATCGACACCACTTCGCGGCCGACCCGCTCGAGGATGGAATCGTGTCGCCGCACCGGCGGCTGGGGCTCGAGCCCGGTGCGCTTCATTTCTTCCAGCAGCACCCGGTACCGGCGCTTCAGCCCGCGCACCTCGGGTTCCACCCCGTCCACCGCCCAGGCGCGGCGCAGGCGCTCCAGCAGCAGAGCGCCGAAGGTATCCATGCGCTCGATGCCGGACAGGTCGATATCCACATTGCCAGCGCGGGGATGCGCGCTTGTGGCCTCGTCCACGAGATGCTCGAGGTCGTCCGCCCGATCCGATGTCCAGAGGCCTCGCCCGACCACCATCAGGCGGCCATCGGCGGACGTGACATCAAGGAGCGAGGCGTTGGCCACTCAGGTCTCCGGAAAACGACCGCGCTTGAGTGTGCGCAGCACCATGGTCATACTCGGCCCGCAGTACCGCGTCGAGGGTGCAAACGCGCCAAGCCTCCGGCCGGCGACCCGGTCATTCCTTCAACAGGCCCACAGCGTTAACAAATATGCCATCCCTCAGGGTCGAGATCGAGCGCTTTCCCATCGCGGGAACCTTCACCATTTCCCGTGGCTCGAAGACCGAAGCGGTGGTCGTGGTGGCGCACCTGCGAGACGGCGCCCATGTGGGGCGCGGGGAATGCGTGCCTTATGCCCGCTATGGGGAGACCGTCGAAGGCGTGGCGAACGACCTGCGCGCCCTGGCGCCGGAACTTGAGGCGGGGCTCGATCGCGCCGGCTTGCAGATGCGCCTGCCCGCGGGCGCGGCGCGTAATGCGCTCGACTGCGCGTTCTGGGACCTGGAGGCGAAGCGGGCGGGCGTGCCGGCGCATGTTCTCGCCGGCCTCCCGTCACCCTTGCCTTTGACGACGGCCTTTACGCTGAGCCTGGATTCCCCGGCCGCCATGGCTGCAGCTGCGGCGGCGGCCGGGCGCCCGCTGCTCAAGCTGAAATTTGGCGGCGGCAGCGATGTGGAGCGGATCGCCGCCATCAGGGCGGCGGTGCCCGACGCCCGGCTGATCGTCGATGCCAACGAGAGCTGGAGCGCGGACGATCTCGTCGCGAATCTCGATGCCTGCGCGCGGGCGGGGGTGGAATTGATCGAGCAGCCCCTTCCTGCGGATAATGACGCGGCTCTCGCCCACCTCCCCCATCCCGTTCCGATCTGCGCCGACGAGAGCGTGCATGACCGCGCCGGGCTCGCGGAGCTGCGCACGCGTTATGACGCGGTGAACATCAAGCTCGACAAGACCGGCGGCCTTACCGAGGCGCTCGCGCTCGCCGAGGCCGCGAAGGCGCAGGGCTTCACGCTCATGGTCGGCTGCATGCTGGCCTCCTCGCTCGCCATGGCGCCGGCGATGCTGGTGGCGCAACTGGCGCAGATCGTGGATCTGGACGGCCCGCTGCTGTTGGCGCGCGATCGCGAGCCGGGGCTGCGCTATGACGGCGCCCGTGCCTTTCCGCCCGCCCCCGCGCTTTGGGGCTGAAGCCAGAGCGTGCCGAGGGCAAGCACGCCGCCGAGACCGCCCACCACCGCAGACGCAAGGAAGCATAGGGCGCCGTACTCGGTCCAGAACGCCCCCGCCGCAGCGCTCGCCCCGGACAAGGTCAGGCTTACCGACCAGGCCGCGATGGATTGGGTGCCTGCCGCCCGGTGCTCCGGCGTGGTGCGGGCCACAAGCTCCACCATGCCGAGATAGGTCGCGCCGAACGTCGCGCCGTGCAGCAATTGCAGCACCACCAGAACCGAGAGCGGCGGATCGTAGGCGTAAGAAGCAAAGCGGATCACCGCCGCCAGGCCTCCGAGCGCGATCAGGTTCAACGGTCCAAGGCGGGAGACGGCCCGCGTCCCAAAGCGGAAGAACACGATTTCCGCCCCAACACCGATCGCCCACAGAGCGCCGATGACGGTCAGCGAAATGCCGGTGGCCGCCCAATGCAGGGAGCCGAAGGCATAAAGCGTCGCATGGCTCGCCTGAACCAGGGCAGCGGCGGCGATGCCGGCGATCAGCACCGGAGGCACGCGCAAGCGCGAAAGTCCCAATGCCGTCACTTCCGGCGGACGCTTCAATTCCGGCAGCGCCAGAGTGCCGGCGAACAGGGCGACCTGCCCGGCGATCATCAGCACCACCACGATGCCCGCGCCGGCCTGCGCCACCAGCAGCCCACCCAGCAGATTGGCGCAGACGAAGGCCGCCGACCCCCACAGGCGGCTGCGGCCATAATCCACCGCGCCTCGCCGCGCTTGCCGGGTCGTATAGGCATCCAGCAGCGAAAAGGATGGGTTCCACGCCATGGCGGTGATCCCGAGCACCACGTAGATGGCGAAGGCACCGTGACTGAAGGCGAGCGCGCCCATCATGAGGCTCGAAGCAAGGGCAAGCCACATCAGGATCGCCTTGGGCCGACCGAGGCGGTCCGAGAGCAGCCCGAGGACCGGCGTCGCGATCAACCGCGTGACCAGCGGCACGGCCAGGGCCATGCCGATCTCATCGGGATCCAGCCCGCGCGCGATGAGCCAGAGCGAAAAGAACGGCATGTAGATGCCGAGGGAGAAATAGAGGGCGCCGAAGGCGCAGGCCAAGGTCAGCCCAACCGGCCGCGCGTCTCCCTCGCCTCTGGTCATCCGGGTCTCCCACGGCCTCTTCGTCATGCCGGGTGCGGCGCGGCGGGTGCGGTGCAAGCCGGCCCGAGCCGGAACGCCATATGTCCGGATCAGGCCTGCAGGCAGGCCAGGAAGGTCGCCACGTCCACATTGCCGCCCGACAGCACGATGGCGACCACCTTGCCGCGCGCGTCATAGCGCCCTTCGAGCAATGCCGCGAGCGCCACCGCGCCACCCGGCTCCACCACCAGCTTCAGTTCGCGGAATGCAAAGGCAACCGCCCGCGCGACTTCCGCGTCGGTGGCCGAAACCGCTTCCCCCGACAGCTTGCGGGTAATCTCGAACGTGAGCGCACCGGGCGTGGGCGCCAGCAGCGCGTCGCAGAAGGAGCCGGTCGCGCTCGCATTCCGCTCCCGGGCACCGGACTTGAACGAGCGCGCGTGGTCATCGAACAAAGCCGGCTCGGCGACGATGATGCGCGCATCAGGAACCCGCGCCTTCACCGCGAGCGCGATGCCCGCCATCAGCCCGCCGCCGGAGGCGTTGGCGCTCACGATATCAGGGGCCAAGCCCTGGGCGGCGAGATCCGCAACGATTTCAAGCCCGGTCGTGCCCTGGCCGGCGATGATGTCCGGATCGTCATAAGGCGGAACGAAGATCGCGCCTCGCTCCGTGGCGATCGCATTGGCGATGGCGTCGCGGTCATCGGTGATGCGATTGTAATCCACCACCTGCGCCCCGAGCGCAATCGTGCGTTCGCGCTTCAAGGCGGGAGCGTCCGTCGGCATCACGATCACCGCCGGCATGCCGAGCAGCTTCGCCGCCGCAGCGACACCCTGGGCATGATTGCCGGAGGAGCAGGCCACCACCCCGGCTGCGCGCAGTTCGACCGGAATCTGCGACATGCGGTTATAGGCGCCGCGAAACTTGAAGGAGCCCGTGCGCTGAAGCGTCTCGGGCTTCAGGAAGATTCTGCCCCCGGTCAGCTCGCTGAGCACCGGGGAAAACACCAGCGGGGTCCGCACGGCAACGCCGGCGAGGCGAACGGCGGCGGCATCGACGTCCGCTGCGGTCGGGAGATGAGAAATCGTATTCATGCGGACGAGACGATACGCGTCCTGCGCAGCAAGCGGAAGCGCCGGGCGACCGGCCCAAAATCGTGGGCGATCAGTACATTGTCGAGAAACTGGCGGGCGCATTCGCGCCAGGTATGGCGCAGCGCGAATTCCCGTGCGGCCACCGGCGACAGCTCCAGTGCCTTCAGGCAGGCGTTGCGCAAATCCTCGTCCAGCACGCCGACAGGTTCGGTTGCATCTTCCAGAACGTCCTTGGGCCCGGTCACGGGATAGGCGGCGACCGGAAGGCCGCTCGCCAGGGCCTCAAGCAACACGATGCCGAACGTATCGGTGCGGCTCGGGAATACGAAGACATCGCTGCCGGAATAGACCCGCGCGAGATCCTCGCCTTCCAGCGGGCCAAGGAAATGGCTCTCGGGATAGCGCTCACGCAAGCTGTTCAGCGCCGGCCCGCCACCCACCACCACCTTGGAGCCCGGCAGGTCCAGCGCAAGGAACGCCTCGATGTTCTTTTCCACCGCCACCCGGCCGACGAACAGGAAGATCGGCTTGGGGAGGTTGAGATCCACCTCCGGACGCGGCCGGAACAGCTCCGCATCCACACCGCGCGACCAGCGCATCAGGCGCTTGAAGCCGCGCGCATCCAGTTCACGTTCCAGGGTGGCCGTGGACACCATGACGCCACCGCCGGCGTTGTGGAAGCTGCGCAGCCACGCATAGGTCAGGCGTTCCGGCACCGGCGCGCGGGCGGAGAGATATTCGGGAAACTTGGTGTGATAGCTGGTGGTGAAGGTGCGCTTGCTGGCGATGCAGGCGCGCCGCACCAGCATGCCGATCGGCCCCTCGGTGGCTACATGGACGAAGTCCGGCCGCATGGCCTCGATCCGACGCATGATCATGCGCGGTGTTGCGAGCGCCAGGCGAATTTCCTGATAGGTGGGGAGCGGAACGGTTTTAAACCCTTGGGGGCTCAGGAACATCATCTCCGCGCCGAGCGCTTCGGCCTCGCGGGCGGTGTGTTCGAGGGAACGGACAACCCCGTTGATCTGGGGGTGCCAGGCATCCGTGGCGACAAGTACCCGCATCAGGCCGCCGCGCGCGCCCCCTCGACTTCGGATTCAGGTTCCGCCTCAAGGCGACGTGTCCAGGAAATGATTTCCATCCGCCCGTCTTCATGCTCCGCGATCGCGGTGCAGCTTTCGACCCAGTCCCCGCAATTCACGTACCGCACGCCGAACTGGTCATGAATGACCGCATGGTGGATGTGGCCGCAGATCACGCCATCCACCTTATGCCGCTTGGCCTCGTCGGCAACAGCTTCCTCGAACTTGCCGATGTAATTCACCGCATTCTTCACCTTCAGCTTCGCCCATTGGCTGAGCGACCAATAGGTGAGGCCAAGCTTGCGGCGGGCGAGGTTCACATAGGTGTTGATTGCGAGTGCGAGCGTATAGGCGCCGTCGCCGAGGAAGGCGAGCCATTTTGCGTGGCGCACCACCACGTCAAACACGTCCCCATGGATCACCAGATAGCGCTTGCCATCGGCCGCCTCGTGGATGGCGGTTTCCACGACTTCGATGCCGCCGAAATGGGTGCCGTAGTAATCGCGCAGGAATTCGTCGTGATTCCCGGGCAGATACACCATGCGCGTGCCCTTGCGGCCCTTGCGCAGCAGCTTCTGCACCACGTCATTGTGCTTTTGCGGCCAATACCAGGAGCTGCGTAGGCGCCAGCCATCCACAATGTCGCCGACCAGATAAACCGTATCGGCATCGTGGAATTTCAGGAAATCAAGAAGCAGGTCAGCCTGACATCCCTTCGTCCCGAGATGGACGTCGGAGATGAACAGAGCTCTGTACCTGCGCGCTTCAGGGCTGTCGCTCACGGCATGGCCTCTGCGGAAAATTGCTCCCTGAGAGCAGTGTGACGGACTTAGCCGGAGTCGTGTATCCCTTTTATGACGCCACTGCGAACAACTTCTCGGTTTTTACTGCACAGCAATATAATCAGCCGGCCACACTTCCCTACCCCCTTACGGAAGGCGGGACGGATGGCGAATCGGCACGATCCAGCATCCCAAGCATTGACCAAATGGCTTCCGCGCGCCAGCTTGCGCGGCAGTGGATCGGTTCCGTGTCCGCATCATCACTCAGCTCAGGGAGAGGTCCGATGAAGCTCGTGCGCTTCGGGGAAAAAGGGCGAGAAAAGCCTGGTTTAATCGATTCAACCGGCAAGATTCGGGACATTTCGTCCCTGGTTCAGGACATTTCGGGCGATGTTCTCACGCCTGAGGGACTGGCGCGGATTCAGGCCGCCGACCCCCAGGCCTTCCCCCTCGCGCCCGAAGGCGTGCGCCTCGGATCCTGCGTCGCGCGACCGGGCAACTTTGTCGCGGTCGGGCTGAATTTCGCCGATCATGCGGAAGAGACCGGCAACCCGATTCCCGAAGAGCCGGTGCTCTTCAACAAGGCGCCCAATTGTGTCGTCGGTCCCGATGATGACGTGATGATCCCCAAGGGGTCCACCAAGCTGGATTGGGAAGTGGAGCTGCTGATCGTCATCGGCGCCCGCGCGCGCTATGTGGAGAAGCAGGACGCCCTCAAGCATGTGGCCGGCTATGCGATCTGCAACGACGTGTCCGAGCGCGCGTTCCAGATCGAGCGCGGCGGCCAGTGGGTGAAGGGCAAGGCGTCCGAGACCTTCGGCCCGATCGGTCCCTATCTCGTCACCTCGGACGAAATGAGCGACACGTCCGACCTTGCCATGTGGCTCGAAGTGAACGGCGAGAAGGTCCAGAACGGCTCGACCCGCACCATGATCTTCGATCCCGCCTATCTCGTGTCCTACATCAGCCAGTTCATGGTGCTGGATCCCGGCGACATCATCACCACCGGCACGCCGCCCGGCGTCGGCCTTGGCATGAAGCCGCCGCGCTATCTCAAGGCCGGTGACGTGATGCGGGTGGGCATCGAGGGCCTCGGCGAACAGCGCCAGACCGTGGTGCCCTTCGCGCCCTGATCCCAACGGGGCCCCTCAGCAGGGGCCCTGTCTTTCCGGCGGTCACTGCAAGGTCGCGTGGGCGAGCCAAGTCTTCACCGCGTTCAGCGCCTCGCCCCGATTTCCGGTGCGATGGTGCGCTTCCTGAAACACCGCCAATTGCATATCCGCACTCGTGCCGGCGAGGGCAATGGTGCGCAGATGCAGGAGCGCATCGAGCGCCCCAAGGGCGTCGGCATCTTCCCCGACCATGGCGATCAGAGATTCGACCGCATCCGTGACCGGTACGGCGCGGCGTTCCGCGAGATTCACGAACGAGCCGTGGATGCCGTAGCGCTGGGCCCGCCATTTGTTCTCATTGGCGATCGCCCGGTCCACCGCGCCGATCTTCGCATTGTGCTCGGGATGGCGCACGAGATAGCGCACCAACGAGCGATAAAGCGCTGCGATCGCAACCGTATCCTGAATGCGGGTGCAGCTGTCCGGCGCCCGCAATTCGAGCGTCGGATGCTTGGAGGAGGGGCGGATCGCCCACCACACATAGCTTGAATCGGTAATCGCGCGCGCTTCCACCATGGCGTCTACGTAAGCCTGGTAATCGGCGCTGTCCTCGAACAGCTCGGGAAGGCCGGTACGCGGCAATTCATCATAGGCGGCAAGGCGATAGCCCATCAGCCCGGTCTGCTTCGAGCCCCAGAAGGGCGAGGAGGTCGCCAAGGCGATGAAATGGGGGATATAGGGCAGGATGCGGCGCATGACGTCGACCCGCTGGTCGGGCTGCGGCAGTTCCACGTGCACGTGCAGGCCGCACACCATGTTGCGCTCGCCCAGCATCTGCAGGTCATGCATCATGCCGGTGTAGCGATTGGCATCAGTGTGGCGCACGCCCTCCCAGGTGGCGGTAGGATGGGTGCCGGCGGCGATGAAGCTCAGCCCGTGCTCCCCGGCCACCCGCGCCGCCTTTCCCCGCAACTCCCTCAGCTCGTCGAGCGCGCTGCCGGCCTGCGTGGCGGGGTTGGTGGCCATTTCAAGCTGCGATTGCAGCAATTCAACAGTGACGGCGCTGCCCAGATGGTGCGACAGATCCTCGAAGAACCGCGACGGCATGCGCCTTTGAATGGCCTTGGACTCGGCATCGACCACGAAGAATTCTTCCTCGATTCCGAATCTATATTCTTCCGACATTGGTTTTCCCTCCGCACCTCTCCCCAACGTGAGCCTATAACGCAACAGTTGGGTTTCGGTTGCCGAGAGAGTGTGGAAAAATTGGACGTAAATGCGACGATTGATGCGAGCGGAGCAATTCTCCTTATTTACGAATATTTCCAAATAAAATTACGATGCGCCCTGAATGCCTTAGGACTCGACAAATTAAAGAGCGGGACGCGCGGAACAAAAAGCGCGCGGATGCGTTTCGCGCCCCTTCCAACAATGGCGGAACCGCGCTCGCGCCGGGCCTACGCCGGCCAGAGCGCCCCCGGCCGCTTGAGCGAGGAGAAGGCGGCTACGCGATCAGGCCGGGTCGACGCCCGCCAGATCGCCCCGCGCCGCCTGGGCGAGGGTGAGCGCGGCCACGGCAGCCGTGTCGGCGCGCAAGATCCGCGGGCCGAGCGAGAGCACGATCACACCGGGATGGGCATGCAGCATGCGCCGCTCCTCGGAGGCGAATCCCCCCTCCGGGCCGATCAGAACGCTCATGGGACCCGGCGCTGCCGCCTTCAGCGCGGCAATGGGATCGCTCAGGGCCGCGCTTTCATCGCAGAACACCAGCACCCGCTCCGCCGGCAATGCGGCGAGCCATTTGTCGAGGGCGAGTGGTTCGCGCACCACCGGCAGGGCGAGGATGCCGCATTGCTCGGCGGCCTCCACCGCATTTGCGCGCATGCGCTCGGTGTTGACGCGCGTGACCTGGGTATAGCGGGTGATGACCGGGGTAAGCTCCCCCGCCCCCATCTCCACCGCCTTCTGGATCATATAGTCCAGCCGCGCATGCTTCAGCGGGGCGAAGGCATATTCCAGGTCCGCCATGGGCGGCTGGGGCCGCAACTGGCGCTCGGCGGCGAAGCGCACTTCGCGCTTGTGCCCCTCGATCCGGTGGGCGAGCCACTCGCCGTCCCGCCCGTTGAACAGCAGCAAGCTGCCGCCCACCTGCATGCGCAGCACATTCGCCACATAATGGGCCTGCTCCGCCGCCAGCAGGATCTGCGCGCCGTCGCTCAGATCCTCGTCCACGAACACGCGCTGGAGGCGCGAAGGATTGTCGGACATGAAGGTCCCTCCCGCCCAAGCCACACCATGGCCGCGGCGAGAAAACAAGCCGGCCGGCGCAAGGGAATTATTGCTTCGCGCCCTCGGCGTTAAACTGCTTGAGAAAGGCGATCAGATCGGCGCGCTCGCCGGCCGGCTTGATGCCGAAGAAGGCCATCTTGCCTTTGGGGGCGAGCACCTTGGGATTGGTGAGATAATCGTTCAGCGTGGCCTCGTCCCAGACCTTGCCGGCCGCCGCGCCCGCCTTGATGTCGTCGGAATAGGCATAGTCCGGATAGGCGCCCCATTTGCGGCCGACGATCCCGTTCAGCGGCGGGCCAACCTTCACCTTCGCGTCCGGCCCAATCATGTGGCAGGCCATGCATTTGCGGAACGATTGCTCGCCCTTGGCAACGTCGGGGTCGGCATGGGCGAGCGTGGTGGAGATGGCCAGGGCGGCCAGGGCCGAAAGCAAAAGACGAGACATGACGTTTTCCCTAGGGCATTTCGAGCAAAGGCGGCACCGGCGCGGGGAAGATGCTGCAAGAGGAACGCCCGGTGCAGGGCCGGCTCCGCCGCCGCGACATAAGAACCGCATTGGACACATTCCAATTGGCCATTTGCGCGCGGGTGACCGTTGGTTAGTCAATGCTGCGACGCAACCCGCGCCCCTTGGAGGGGACAACCGGCTCGGCTAACATTGTGGTTTGAAGGATTCTCGCGGAAGGCGCAGGGGTTCGCCATGGCGTTTCACGTGGTCAAGCTCGGCGGCAGCCTGGAGCGCGGTGGCGACATCAGGTCGCTGGCGGGCCGGTTGGCCGGCTGGCCCGGCGTTATGGTCGTGCCGGGCGGCGGGCGCTTCGCCGATGCGGTGCGCGCGGCGCAAGGACCCCTCGCGCTTTCAGAACGCGCCTGCCATGCCATGGCGATCCTGGCCATGGAGCAGATGGCCCACGCCCTCGCCGATTGCGCCCCCGCCCTGGTGCCCTGCCGCACCCTGGACGACATGAAGGGGGCCACGGACAAAGCCGCGCTCTGGTTTCCCGCCGACCTGCTGCTCGGCGCCGCCGATATAAGCGCGAGCTGGGATGTCACCTCGGACAGCCTCGCCTGCTGGCTGGCGACGCGCCTCCACGCGCCGCGGCTGACGCTGGTGAAGGCTCCGGGCGCTCTGGTTCACACGCCCGCGCGGGGCGACGGCCCAGCGGAATGGAGCGCGCGCGGCGTGGTGGATCGTGCCTTTCCCGCCTTCGCTGCACGCTTTCGCGGTATCATTCGCCTCGTGGCCGCCGACGATGCGCCGGCACTCGACCAGCTGTTTCCCTCTTCTCGAACCGCGAGCGCTGCATGAGCAAGGGTGCTTACCCCCGCTGGGCCTGGGCGCTCTCCGGCTCCGGGCATTTCTTCACCGAGAGCCTGGAATTGATCCACACCCTGGGCGACGTGGATTTGTTCGTCTCTGCGGCGGCGGAAGAGGTGTTGCGCATGTACAAGCAGGACAAGAGCCCCCTGCCCGCCAATACCCATGTGTTCCGCGACACCACCGCGAGCGCCGCGCCCGTGGGCATGTTCTATGAGGGCAAATATCACACGCTTGTTGTGGCGCCGGCCTCGTCCAATACCGTGGCGAAATGCGTCTACGGTATTTCCGACACGCTGGTGACCAATTGCTTCGCCCAAGCCGGCAAGTGCCGGGTGCCGGGCATCGTCTTTGCCTGCGATACCGCCCCGGAGCTGATCACCATGGCGCCCGGCGGGCCGGTGCCGGTTTTTCCGCGCAAGATCGACCTGGAAAACACCCGCAAGCTGAAGGACTTCGAGGCGACCACGGTCGCTGAATCCCTGGTCGAGCTGAAGGCCGCCATCGCCGCCCGCAAAGCCGAGCTGGACGCGCGCGTCTGCGCGCCGGCCCGCTAGGGATGGCGGAGCGCGTCGTCCTCCTGACCGGCTCGCTGGCGCAGCCGCGCGTTGCCAAGGCGGCGGAGGAGATTGCCGACGCCTTCCTGGAGCCGGTGGTGGTCAATATCGGCGTGAAAGTCGCCGCCCTGATGACGGCGGAGATCGTGGAGCGCCGGTTCGTCCTGCCCGAGGGCGCCGAGCGGGTGGTGATGCCGGGGCGGTTCAAGGGCGATCTGGACCGGCTTACCTCCCGGTTCGGCGTGCCCTTCCTGCGCGGGCCGGACGAGGCGGCGGACATTCCTGACTTCTTCGGCAAGGGCGGCGGTCCGGCGGATCTGATGCGGCACGACGTGACCATTTTCGCCGAGATCGTGGATGCCACCAAACTGACCGTGGACGAAGTGTTGGCGCGCGCGCGGGCGCTAAAGGCCGACGGCGCCGACGTGATCGACCTCGGCAGCCTGCCGGATCAAGCCTTTCCCCATCTGGAAGCCTTCATCAAAGCCTTGCACGGCGAAGGCATGAAGGTGAGTGTCGATTCTTTCGACCCGCACGAACTATCCCGCGCCACCCGCGCCGGCGCCGATTATCTGCTGAGCCTCAACGAGGAGACGCTCGCGATCGTCGACGAAGGCCCGGCGGTTCCGGTTCTGGTGCCGGCAAAGCCCGGCGATCTGGAGTCGCTCGTCCGCGCCATCGACGCCTGCCGCGCCAAGGGGCGGGACTTCCTCGCCGATCCCATCCTTGATCCCATCCATTTCGGCTTCACGGCTTCCCTGGTGCGCTATGCCGAACTGCGGCGCCGCATGCCGGATGTGCCGATCCTCATGGGCATCGGCAATGTCACCGAGCTGACGGACGCGGACACCACTGGCATCAACGCCATTCTCATGGGCATTATTTCCGAGCTGCATATCGGCGCGGTGCTGGCGGTGCAGGTGAGCCCCCATTGCCGCACGGCGGTGCGGGAGTTCGACCGGGCGCGGCGCGAATTCTTCGCCGCACGCGAAGCCGGCGCGCTGCCCCAGGGCTTCGGCGGCGGACTGATGGCGCTGCGCGACCGCAGGCCGTTCAGCGCCTCGCACGAGGAGGTGGAACGGCTCGCGGGTGAGGTGCGCGATCGCAATTTCCGCATTGCCGTCACCGACCAGGGCATCCACGCCTATAATCGCGACGGCCATCATGTGGCTGGTGATCCCTATGGCCTGTTCCCGCATCTGAAGGTGGAGGACGATGGCGCCCACGCCTTCTATCTCGGGGTGGAGACGGCACGGGCGGAAATCGCCTTGATGCTCGGCAAGCGCTATGCCCAGGATGAGGCGCTGAAATGGGGCGTCATCGGCGAAACCGCCGCCAGCGCCGAGGAGGCGCACCGGCTCGCCTTCAAGGAGCGCGGCGCGACGCTTGCTTCCAAGGCGCGCGCAGCGCCGGATGAGGACGCATGATCCGCGAAACCATCGTCACCACCCTTTCGGCGCAGGGCGAACCGCATGTGGCGCCCATGGGCGCGACGGTGATCGAGGGCGGTTATTTGCTGTTGCCGTTCCGCCCCTCGCGCACGCTGGACAATCTGCTGGCGCGCCGGGTGGGCGTGATCAATCTCGCGGATGATGCCCGCATTTTCGCCGGCTGCGTCACCGGCCGCAAACGCGACTGGCCCACCGTTCCGGCGGACGTGGTTGCGGGCGTGCGGCTGGCGCAAACCGTGGCGCATGAAGAGTTTGAGCTGGTGGAGGTGGTCGAAGATGCCCAGCGACCGCGCTTGACCTGCCGGGTGGTGCATCGCGCCCAGACCGGCGCCTTTTTTGGCCTCAACCGGGCGGTGGCGGCGGTGGTGGAAGGCGCGGTGCTGGTCTCCCGCCTTTCCCTTCTGGATGCGGAAAAGGTGGATCGGGACATGGCGTATCTCTCCATCGCCGTGGAGAAAACCGGAGGCCCGCAGGAGCGGGAAGCCTGGCAATGGCTGTGCGACGCTGTAGCGGATTTCCGCGCTGAAGCGACCAGCGGTGGGGCCGCGCAATGAGCGTCGTCTCCCGCGCCGCTCATTGCGCTCCCGGCCTGTTGGCGAGCGTTGCAACCCTTGCCGAAATGGACTGCGCACTCGCGGGCGGCGCCGACATCGTGGATCTGAAGGACCCCACGCGCGGGGCTCTTGGGGCTTGGGCGGTCCCCGATCTTCAGGCGGCGGTGGCGCGCTGGCGTGCCCTGCCCGAAAACCGTCCGCTGCTGAGCGCCACCGTGGGCGACCATCCGCCGATGCCGGAGGTGCTGGCGCAGGCGGTGCGCACGGTTGGCGCGACGGGGGTGCCGCTGGTGAAGATCGGTTTCTTCCCGCAAACCAGCGACGCTCCCCTCTATGCCTGCCTCCAGGCGCTGCGACCGCTGGCGCGGGAATATCGGCTGATTGCGGTTCTGTTCGCCGACCAGGCGCCGGATTTCGCGGTGCTCCCGCAATTGAAGGCCGGCGGATTCCATGGCGCCATGCTGGATACGGCGGACAAGGGCGCCGGGCGGCTGACCGACCATCTCCCCCTGCCCCGCCTGCGGGATTTCGTGACACAGGCCCGCTCGCTCGGCTTGCTGACCGGGCTCGCGGGGTCGCTACGCCTTGAAGATATCGCGCCCTTGCGGGCACTTTACCCGGATTATCTCGGGTTTCGCGGCGCCTTGTGCTGCGGGACACGGACGGATGCGCTCGATCCCGTGGCCCTGGCACGGGTGCGGGCGGCGATGGATTTGAGCCTCGAAGAAGAGCGCGCCGGCCAGCTCTTTTCTAAAAATGTTTCACGTGAAACAATGCCTTAGCGGAGACGAACAGCGGTTTACTGGCGCTTCTCCGCGCCATTTCGGCCGATGGCACCGCCGTTTCGGGCGAAATTCCCGAACATGAATTCGCCGACCGTCAGCCCCTCTCGGGAATATCGCCCGCCGCCCAGCCGGCCTTCGTCTGCGCCCGGAACTCCTGGAATCGCCCCTCGGCGATGGCGGCGCGCATGCCGGCCATCAAATCCTGGTAATAATGCAGGTTCGCCCAGGAGAGCAGCATGGAGCCCAGCATCTCGCCGCAGCGGATGAGGTGGTGCAGATAGGCGCGCGAATAATCCCGCAGCGCCGGGCAATCGCTCTCCTCGTCCAGGGGACGGGGGTCTTCCGCGTGGCGCGCGTTCTTCAGATTGATCTTGCCGAAGCGGGTGAAGGCGAGTGCGTGCCGGCCCGAGCGGGTGGGCATGACGCAATCGAACATGTCGATGCCGCGGCCCACCGCCTCCAGCAGATCGTCCGGCGTACCCACCCCCATGAGATAGCGCGGCTTGGTGGAGGGCAGATGCGGCTCCACCGTCTCGATCATGCGCAGCATGACCTCCTGCGGCTCGCCCACGGCGAGGCCGCCGATGGAATAGCCAGGGAAGTCCATATCCGCCAAGGCGCGGGCGGATTCGATGCGCAGGCGCTCCACGGCGCCCCCCTGGACGATGCCGAACAGGGCCCGCCCCTTGGGCTGCGCCTCGAACGCGCGCTTGGAGCGCTCGGCCCAGCGCAGCGACAGGCGCATGGCGCGCTCGGCCTCGGCGTCCTCGCACGGCAGGCGCACGCATTCATCCAGCTGCATCTGGATGTCGGACCCGAGCAGGCCCTGGATCTCCACCGCCCGCTCCGGCGTCAACTCATGCACCGCCCCGTCGATATGGGAGCGGAAGGTGACCCCGTCCTCGCTCAGCTTGCGCAAGGCGGAGAGCGACATGACCTGGAAGCCGCCGGAATCGGTGAGGATCGGCCGGTCCCAGCGCATGAAATGGTGCAGGCCGCCGAGCCGGGCGATGCGCTCGGCGCCGGGGCGCAGCATCAAATGATAGGTGTTTCCCAACAGGATATCGGCGCCCGTGGCGCGGACCTGCTCGGGATAGACGCCCTTGACGGTCGCTGCCGTGCCCACCGGCATGAAGGCGGGCGTGCGGATTTCGCCCCGCGGCGTCGAGATTTCGCCCGTGCGCGCGGCGCCGTCGGTGGCGTGGAGGGCGAAGGAAAAGGCGTCGGTCATCGGTGCAGGCGCTCGGGCAGAAGCAGGCAGGCATCGCCATAGGAATAGAAGCTATAGCCGTCCGCGATGGCATGGGCATAGGCGCGCTTCTGGAGATCGTGGCCGATCAGGGCGGCCACCAGCATCACCAGGGTGGAGCGCGGCAGGTGGAAGTTCGTCAGCATCGCGTCCACGGCGCGGAAGGCATAGCCGGGGGTGATGAAGATGTCGGTCTCGCCGCGATAGGCGGACAAGGTCCCGTCGGGCGCGGCGGCGCTCTCAATCAGCCGGGTCGGCGTCGAGCCGATGGTGATGATCCGACCGCCCGCCGCGCGCACGGCATTGAGGGCGGCGGCGGTTTCCTCGCTCACCTCCCCCCATTCGGCATGCATGCGATGGCCAGCGGTGTCGTCCGCCTTCACCGGCAGGAAGGTGCCCGGCCCCACATGCAGCGTCACCTTATGGAAAGAAGCGCCGGCGGCGCGGACCTCTTCCATCAGCGCCGGGGTGAAATGCAGGCTCGCCGTGGGCGCGGCGACCGACCCTTCCACCTGGGCGAAAATGGGCTGGTAGTCGGTGCGGTCCTGCGCATCCTCCGGCCGGCGGGCGGCGATGTAAGGCGGGAGGGGCATGTGGCCGACGGCGTCGATGGCGGCATCGAGCGCCGCGCCGGAGAGGTCGAAGGCGAAATCCACCGCGCCGTCCTCGCCTTTGGCCAGCACGGTCGCATCCAGCGTGCCGAGGGTGCAGGTCTCGCCCGAACCGCCGAAGCGCACCCGGTCGCCGGGCGCGAGGCGCTTCGCCGGACGCACGAAGGCGCGCCAAACCTCAGGCGACAGGCGTTTCACCAAGGTCGCCTCGATGGGCACAATGGAGCCCCCGGCGCGGGTGCGGGTACCATCGAGGCGGGCGGGGATGACCTTGGTGTCGTTGATCACCAGCGCATCGCCCGGCCGCAGGAAGCGCGGCAGGTCGCCGATATGGGCATCCTCAAGCTCGGGCGTTCCGTCAGGGCGCACCACCAGCAGGCGCGCGGCGGCGCGCGGCTCGGCGGGGCGGAGCGCGATCAGCTCGGGCGGCAGTTCGAAATCAAAGGCGTCTACGCGCATGAAACCCACATGCGCCGCGATCCATGCGGCGGGAGCGCCTTCCTAATTCGGTTTGGCCGGAAGGGAAACCACCAAACGAGCGCTCAGAAGATGGCGACGGCACCCTGCCAGATGGCCCAGCTCATGCCGGCGGTGATGAGGATGCCGAGCACGGTGGCGAAGAAGCCGGCGAGGATCACCGCCCCGTCGCGCTCCACGAGGCCGAGGCCGAAGATGCACACGGCAAAGCCCGGCGGCAGATTGCCCAGGAAGGGAATCGGCAGCAGCAGGATGAAGCCGAGCAGCACCACCACCGCGCCCACCACCCGGCGGGCGGTGGGGCCGGCAAACATCTCCATGCGGGGGCGCGACCAGCGCTCGAACCATTCGATGGTGGGGCGCGAGCGGGTGACGATGGCGTCCAGCATGCTGCGGGAGAAGGTTTGGCGGGCGATCCGGTCGGGCAGCCACAATTCCTGCCGGCCCATGGCCATCTGCAGGCCGATGAGGCCGAGCACGATGCCGCAGATGACGGGAATGCCCGGCGGCATCGGAATGCAATTGGGAATACCGAACAAAAGGAAGGTGATACCGAAGGCCCGGTTGCGCAGCGCATTGATCAGATCGCCGATGGCGACACGCTCTCCTTCCTGGGCGGCGAGTACGGCGGCGAGCAGTTCAGACGTGCGCGGTGTGCGGTGATCCACGGGGGCCTCTGGTCCTTCAGGCCTTCCTCTTAGCACCGGGAAAGCGGCGCTGTCAGGGCATAAGCTGCAATCGCACCCGCCCGTCCGCCCTGCTCCCGTGGATCGCGCCCGCAGCGCGGTGTCAGTGCAACACGAACATGCCGCTGACCGTGCGCAGCTCCGCCGGCTTGATCAATTGCTGGTGGGTCACCTCGACCGAATGCAGCTTGCCGTCGAGGTCGCGTTCCCAGAATGCGAGGAATTTCATCAATTCCGGAAATTTCGGACACAAATCATATTGCTGCCAGATGAAGCTCTGCAAGAACGCCGGGTGATCCGGCATGCGGTAGAGAATATGGGCGGTGGCCAGGCCGTAACCGGCCATCTGTTTCGCAAAACCCTCGCAAACCATCTTTGACACCTCCGTACGGTGCCCCAACCGATCATGGGCAAAAGGATTGTCGGCTCGCTACCTTGCGCGAGCCAGACTAAAATTTGGTATATCGGTTCAAATTCAAGGCGTTAGCAGCGAAGGTGGGAGACTGCTGACAAGACGCGGCGGGCGCGTTTGCGGTTTCCATGGACGCCGGGCAGGGGCGGCAGTAACGTTTCGTGATCGCGTAGGACAAAAACAATGCCGCGCCGTTTTGCGGTGTACTTCAACGCTTCACTCCTGGCCGGCTTTGTCGCATTCATCTGCCTGACGGCCTGTTCGCCCACGCACGCCCAGTCGACGCCGAGACATTCCGGGCTGGAGCCGGTGCGAATTCAGCTGAAATGGTCCCATCAATTCCAGTTCGCCGGCTTCTACGCGGCCGTTGCGAAGGGTTTCTACCGGGACGTAGGCCTGGACGTGTCGCTGGTCGAGGGTGGGCCGGCCATAGATCCCGTGGCGGTGGTGCTGTCCGGGGCGGCCGCATTCGGGGTCGGCAATTCCTCGCTGATCGTGGATCGCGCCCAAGGGCGCCCGCTGGTCGCGCTCGCCGCGATCTTCCAGCATTCCCCGTTCGTGGTGCTGGCGCGGCGTGGCGACGGCATCAACGGCCCGGCCGACCTGCGTGGCCGGAAAGTGATGATCGAGGAGCATTCCGCCGAGGTGCTCGCCTATCTGCATGCGCTCGGCCTGTGGCCCAACAAGCTCCAGATCCTGCCCTATGAGGGCGATCCGCTGGTGCTGGCGCAGGGCGAAATCGCCGCCATCAACGCCTATTCCACAACCGAGCCGTTCATCCTGCTGCGCAACGACGTGCCCTACCAGACCTTCAACCCGCGCGAACTGGGTATAGATTTCTATGGGGACACGCTGTTCACCACGTCCGGCGTGGCGGCGGAGCGCCCGGAGCTGGCGCGGGCGGTGCGCGATGCCTCGCTGCGCGGCTGGCAATATGCGCTAAACCACCAGCAGGAAATCATCGACCTGATCCTGCGCGACTATATGCCGGGCTTCGACCGGCGGCGCCTCGAATTCGAGGCCGACGCCATGCGCCCGCTGATCATCGCGGACGTGGTGGACCTCGGCTATCAGAGCGAGGCGCGCTGGCGCCGGATCGCGGACCAGTTCGCCGCTGCCGGCATGATGCCGGAGCACTTTCCGCTCTCCGGCTTCATCTTCGAGGCCCCGCGCCGCAGCCTGCGCTGGCTCTATCTCTCGCTCGCGGCGGCGACGCTGCTGGTGATGGTGGCGGCGTTCCTGGCGCAGCGCTTCTATCGCCTGAACCGCCAGTTGCGCCGCGAGATGGAGCTGAGCCGGCGCCTGCAAAGCCGCCTCTCCAAGCTCGCCGCCACCGATGACCTGACGCAGGTGCTGAACCGGCGGCGGTTTCTGGAGCTGGCGGGCGACGCCTTCGCCCGCGCCCGCGCCGCCGGAACGGCGCTCAGCGTCGCGGTCATGGATCTGGATGACTTCAAGGCCGTCAACGACAGCCATGGCCATGCCGCCGGGGACGAGGTGCTCCAGGCGGTCGCGCGTGCCGTCTCGGACATGATCGGCACCACGGCGGTGTTCGCCCGCACGGGCGGGGAGGAATTCGCCCTGCTGTTTGCCGGGTTCTCCCAGGAAGCGACCCTCGCGAGTTGTGAGCGGATCCGCGCGCGCATCGCCGAGCTGCGGGTCCGCGCACCCTGTGGGGATGTCATAAGCCTCACCATCAGCGTCGGTGTCGCGGGCATGGGCGCCGACGACGAGACGTTCGACGCCATGCTGGCGCGGGCCGATTCGGCGCTTTACATGGCCAAGAAGGACGGGCGCGACCTTGTGCGCGCGCATCCCCTCCCGGTGTCGTGTTGAGCCGATCGAGGAGGCCGGAAGAGGAGCGGTAGCACTCACCACCGAAGAGTGCTAATAATCCGCCCGCCGACCCTTGCGGGGGGATTATGCCCCTCTTAGATCAGGCTGGGCGGCGGCCGTGGTGCCGCGCCCGTGAAGAAGATCAAACATTGAACCGGAGGTTCCCGATGGGTTTCCGCCCTTTACATGACCGCGTGGTCGTGAAGCGCATTGAAGCGGAGCAGAAGACTGCTGGCGGCATCATTATCCCCGACACCGCCAAGGAAAAGCCCCAGGAGGGCGAGGTGGTTTCCGTGGGCCCTGGCGCGCGTGACGAAAGCGGCACTGTTGTCGCCCTCGACGTGAAGGCCGGCGATCGCGTGCTGTTCGGCAAGTGGTCCGGCTCCGAGGTGAAGATCGACGGCCAGGACCTGCTCATCATGAAGGAAAGCGACATTCTCGGCGTGATCGCCTGAGCATTCGCCTTTTCTTCCACGTTCCTCGAAATTCAGGAGACGGCACATGGCTGCCAAAGAAGTAAAATTCTCCGTTGATGCGCGCGATCGCTTGCTGCGCGGCGTCGACATTCTCGCCAACGCCGTGAAGGTCACCCTCGGTCCCAAGGGCCGCAACGTGGTGATCGAGAAGTCCTACGGCGCCCCGCGCATCACCAAGGACGGCGTGACCGTCGCCAAGGAAATCGAACTGGAAGACAAGTTCGAGAACCTCGGCGCCCAGTTGCTCCGCGAAGTCGCGTCCAAGACCAATGATCTGGCCGGCGACGGCACCACCACCGCGACCGTGCTGGCCCAGGCGATCGTCCGTGAAGGCGCCAAGTCGGTTGCCGCCGGCATGAACCCGATGGACCTCAAGCGCGGCATCGACCTCGCGGTCGACGCCATCGTCAAGGATCTCGCCGCCAAGTCCAAGAAGGTGACCTCGAACGCCGAGATCGCCCAGGTCGGCACCATCTCCGCCAACGGCGACGCCGAAGTCGGCAAGTTCCTGGCCGAGGCCATGGAGCGCGTGGGCAACGAAGGTGTCATCACGGTCGAGGAAGCCAAGACCGCCGAGAGCGAGCTGGATGTCGTCGAAGGCATGCAGTTCGACCGCGGCTATCTCTCCCCCTACTTCGTCACCAATGCCGAGAAGATGCGCGTTGAGTTCGAGGATCCCTACATCCTCATCAACGAGAAGAAGCTCTCGGGCCTCCAGGAATTGCTGCCGGTTCTCGAAGCCGTCGTGCAGTCCGGCAAGCCGCTCGTGATCATCGCCGAAGACGTGGAAGGCGAAGCCCTCGCCACCCTGGTGGTGAACAAGCTGCGCGGCGGCCTCAAGGTCGCGGCGGTGAAGGCTCCCGGCTTCGGTGATCGCCGCAAGGCCATGCTGCAGGATATCGCCATCCTGACCGGCGGCCAGGCCATCTCGGAAGACCTCGGCATCAAGCTCGACAGCGTCGATCTTTCCATGCTCGGCCGCGCCAAGAAGGTCGTGATCGAGAAGGAAAACACCACGATCGTGGACGGCGCCGGCGAGAAGGCCGACATCGAAGCCCGCGTGGCGCAGATCAAGGCGCAGATCGAGGAAACCACCTCGGACTACGACCGTGAGAAGCTCCAGGAGCGTCTGGCCAAGCTGGCCGGTGGCGTCGCGGTCATCCGCGTCGGCGGCTCCACGGAAGTGGAAGTGAAGGAAAAGAAGGACCGCGTCGACGACGCCCTGCACGCCACCCGCGCTGCGGTGGAAGAAGGCATCGTCCCCGGCGGCGGCGTCGCGCTGCTGCGCTCCATCGCGGTTCTGGCCGGCATCACGGTCGAGAATCCCGACCAGAAGACCGGCATCGAGATCGTGCGCCGCGCGATCCAGACCCCGGCCCGCCAGATCGTCCAGAACGCGGGCGACGATGGTTCGGTCGTGGTCGGCAAGATCCTGGAAAACCCGGATTATTCCTTCGGCTACAACGCCCAGACGGGCGAGTACGTCGACATGGTGAAAGCCGGCATCATCGACCCCACCAAGGTCGTGCGCACCGCGCTTCAGGATGCCGCCTCGGTGGCTTCGCTGCTCATCACCACGGAAGCGCTCATCGCCGAAGTGCCCAAGAAGGGCGGGGCCGCGATGCCCCAGATGCCCGGCGGCGGCATGGATTACTGATCGCTTCACAGCGGTTGGATCACGGAAAGGGCGCAGCGCAAGCTGCGCCCTTTTTCGTTGCGCGCAGCTCTGTTGCGCGTGTGTCTTCAGAGAAAGCTTTAAGAACTTCCTTCGTTCGTCATGGCCGGGCATGTCCCGGCCATTCACGCAGCGCCGATGCACGACACTCGCAAGGCTGGCGCCGGCGGCACCGCGTAGATGCACGGGACAAGCCCGTGCATGACCGTGCTCTGCTGCAATCGCGCCGGACCAGGAATGTCGACCGGTCCCAGACCTCACGCGGCCCGCCCAGGAATGCGTGCCCTACGCCTCGCGGACCGCTTTCAGGAATTGCGGGCCATAGCGCTCCAGCTTGGCCTCGCCCACGCCGGAGACGTCGCCGAGCCCGGCCAGCGAGCGCGGGCGGGCGCGGGCGATCTCCATCAGCGTGGTGTCGTGGAAGATCACATAAGGCGGCACGCCCTGCGCGCGCGCCAGCTCCAGGCGCAGCGCCCGCAGCTTCTGATACAGCGCCTCGTCGTGCGGATCGGAGAGCGCGGCCTTGGGCGCCCGCGCCCCGCCGGGGACCCGCGCCGCACGCGTGCGCGCCTCCACCTTCAATTCGATGCGCCGTTCCCCGCGCAGCACCGGGCGGCAGGCGGCGGACAAGGACAGGCCGCCGTGGCCTTCCACATCCACCTGCAACAGGCCGAGCGCCACCACCTGGCGGACGATGGCGCGCCATTCGTCCCGCGAGGTCTCCTTGCCGATACCGAACGTGCTCAGCGCCTCGTGGTTGAATTTGGTGATCTTCTCCGTGCTCGCCCCCACGAGCACGTCGATCACATGGCCGGCGCCGAAGCGCTCGCCGGTGCGATAGACACAAGACAAAAGCTTCTGCACCGCCTGCGTGCCGTCATAGGTCCGCACCGGCTCCAGGCAGGTATCGCAATTGCCGCACGGCTCGTCGCGCTGTTCCTCGAAATAAGACAGCAGCACCTGGCGCCGGCAATTGGCGGTCTCGCACAGGCCGAGCAGCGCATCGAGCTTCTGCCGCTCCACGCGCTTGCGGGCTTCCGGGGCGTCGGACGCCTCCACGAACTGGATCAGCTTCGCCACATCCTCGACGCCATAGAGCAGCAGCGCTTCGGAGGGCAGACCGTCGCGCCCGGCGCGGCCGGTCTCCTGATAATAGGCCTCGATGCTCTTCGGCAGATCGAGATGCACCACGAAGCGCACGTCCGGCTTGTCGATGCCCATGCCGAAGGCGACGGTGGCCACCATCACGATGCCGTCTTCCTTCAGGAAGCGGTCCTGGTGGCGGGCGCGGGTCTCCGCGTCGAGGCCGGCATGATAGGGCAGCGCCATGCGCCCTTCGTCCATCAGCGCCTGGGCGGTGGCCTCCACCTTCGCGCGGCTCATGCAATAGATGATGCCCGCTTCGCCCTCGTGCTCATCCAGCAGGGCGCGCAGCTGCGCCTTGGGATTAGCTTTGGCGGCAATGCGATAGCGGATGTTGGGCCGATCGAAGCTGGAGAGGAAGACGCGCCCCTCCTCCAGCCCGAGCCGCTCGACGATCTCGCGCCGCGTCGGTCCGTCGGCGGTGGCGGTGAGCGCGACGCGCGGAATGCCGGGAAAGCGCTCATGCAGCAAGGTGAGCTGGCGATATTCCGGGCGGAAATCGTGCCCCCATTGGGACACGCAATGCGCTTCGTCGATGGCGAACAAGGCGATCCGTGCGCCCTGGAGCAAGGTGAGGAAACTGTCGGTCAGAAGGCGCTCAGGCGCCACATAGAGCAGATCGAGTTCGCCCATGGCGAGCGCCCGCTCCACCTGCCGCGCTTCGCCGGGCGGCAGCGAGGAATTGAGCGCCGCCGCCCGCACGCCGAGCTGGCGCAGCGCCTGCACCTGATCGTGCATCAAGGCGATGAGCGGGGAAATGACGATGCCCGTGCCGGGCCGCACCAGGGCCGGCACCTGATAGCACAGCGACTTGCCGCCGCCGGTGGGCATGAGAACGAGCGCATCGCCCCCCGCGCACACATGCGCGACGATCTCCGCCTGGGGCCCGCGAAACGCTTCATATCCGAAGACATGACGCAGGATCTCTCGCGGGTCCTTGGACGAAGCCGGGACCTTCAGCGACTCAAGCGGCAGGGCGGCGGACATGGCCCTTTATAGCGCGGGCGGGCGGGCCGGCAACGCGGTCGTGCCGCCCCCCGCCCCCCGGCGCTTCAATGGCGGTGGATCACAGCTCGAAGCTGCCGCCGCTCGCCGGAACGATGACCTTTGTGGAGTGCCCTTCCAGGGCAGCGACGAACCGCCGGGCATCCTTCACCAGCATGGGGAACGAGCCATAATGGCACGGCACCACGTTCGGCACGTTGAGGAAGCGCTTCACCGCCAGCGCCGCGGTATCCGGCCCCATGGTGAACCGGTCGCCGATGGGCACGAAGGCGACCTTCGGCTTATGGATTTCACTCAGCAGCGCCATGTCGGAAAAGATGTCGGTATCGCCGAGGTGCCACACGGTCGGCTCCCCGTTCGCCTTCACGATCAGCCCGGTGGGATTGCCGAGATAGGTCGGATGCGCCCCGCCGCCGCCCGAGGAATGGTCCGCGCGCACCATGGAAACGGTGAAGCCGCCGAGATCGACCGTGCCGCCGGTGTTCATCATCTCGAACTTGGTCAGGCCCTGGCCGCCGAGAAAACCGGAAATCTCCGGATTGCAGACCACCGGGATCGCCCGGTGCGCCGCTTCGGCTTCTTTGACGATCTCCACGGTATCGCCGATGTGATCGCCATGCCCATGGGTCAGCAGAATATGCGTGACGCCATGCACCGCATTGCGCCGCCCGGCCGAAAAGGATGGGTTGCCGGTGAAAAACGGGTCGATGAGCACGGCCTTGTCCGCGAAGTCCAGGCGGAAGGCGGCATGTCCGAACCATGTGATCTTCATGAAATGGCCTTCGAAGGTCGATCCGCCGGCGGCGCGGCGCGGAGGCCGCCGCCGTGGGAAAGGAGGGTCCGGCCCCGGGCTTTCGCGCTGGACGCATCATATACGCCGGCCACCGCCCAGGGGCTGCCGCTGGAGTATCGCGAAAGCCGTTGGTCGGCGCAACGCGCAAGGCATGCGGCGCGCGCATGTGTGGCGAGGGAGAACGCCCCATGCTAGCGAGGGGAATGAGCAAGGATCCGCCCGCCGTCCCCACTCCGGTTGCCGCTCGCGTGCTGCCGCTCCTCGATCTCGCCGGCCTCCTGCCGATGCGCGGCGCGCTGATCGGGCTCGACCTCGGCACCAAGACCATCGGCGTCGCCAGCTGCGATCCCGACCGGCGCCTCGCGACCGTGGTGGAAACCGTGTGGCGCACCAAATTCACTGCCGATGCCGTGCGCCTGCTCACCCTTGCCAAGGAGCGCAATGCCGTCGCCTTCATCCTCGGCCTGCCGCTCAACATGGACGGCAGCGAAGGCCCCCGCGCCCAGGCGAGCCGCACCTTCGCGCGCAATTTCGCGCGCATCAGCGAGCGGCCCATCGGCCTGTGGGACGAGCGCCTCTCCACCGCCGCCGTCGAGCGCGCGCTGATCGCGGCGGACGCGAGCCGGGCGAAGCGCGCCCAGGTGATCGACCAGCACGCCGCCGCTTTCATTCTCCAGGGCGCGCTGGATTTCCTCGGCCGCATTGCGGACGAAAACGCACCGGACGAAGAGCTGCCGGATTAGGATCGGTTGACGTTCGAAACTGATCGGGCGCGGCTCTTTCCTGTCGTCCTGGCCTTCCCGGCACGCAATCGCGTGCGTGAGGCGCCGCTTTTCCCCCCCCTGCGGGGGAGGGCAGGGAGGGGAATATCTCTCCGTTTGTCCGGGCAAGGGTGGTGCTTGCGGCGCCATACCCCCCTCCCCAGCCCTCCCCCACAAGGGGGGAGGGTGGCGAATCCGCTCACGTGAATGTCGATTGGCGCAAGCCCGGGGAACGCAGGCGGAACACGCGGCGGCGGGCGATTCGGTCCCGGTTCGGTCCCGCCACGTTCTCCCCGCCGTGCCGCCCCTGTCCCGGGTTGGGACAGTCTCAGCGCGGGCGCGGCAGCCGGCGATGGCGCGGGGTTGCTCCCAGCAGGATGCCGCGATCCACGGCCCCGGCCCCGAACTTGGCGCGCAGCTGCTCCATGGCGTCTTCCGCCGCCTTCAGGCGCGGGGTTTTCGTGTCCACGAGATCGGCAGGGTCCGCCTCGGCGCCCGGCACGAGATCGGACAGGCCGACGCCGATGAGGCGATAGGCCGTGCCGTCCACCTCCTTCACCAGCAGATCGTGGGCGGCCTCATAGAGACGCGCCGCGAGCTGCGTCGGCGTGTCGAGCGCGCGCGAGCGGGTCTTGGCACGGAAATCGGCGCCCTTCAGCTTCAGCGTCACCGTGCGCCCGGCGATCTCGCCGCGCCGCAGGCGGCCGCACACCTCTTCGCACAGGCCGTAGAGAATCTGTTCCAGCGGGCGCAAATCGCGGATGTCGGTGTCGAACGTGGTTTCGGCGGAAACGCTTTTCGCCTCGCGATGCGGCTCCACCTTGCGCATGTCTATGCCGAGCGACAACCGCCACAGCCGCTGCCCCTCCGCCCCATAGCGGCGCAGCATGTCGATTTCGCCGAGACGCTGGATGTCGGCGATGCGGTTCAGCCCGTCGCGTGCGAGCTTCGCGCCAAAGGCCGGCCCCACGCCCCAGATGAAGGTGATCGGCCGCGGCGCCAAAAAGTCCGCCGCCTCCGCCTGCCCCAGCACCGAATAGCCGCGCGGTTTGTCCAGATCGGAGGCGGTCTTGGCCAAGAACTTGTTGCTCGCAAGCCCGATGGAAACGGTGATTCCCACCTCTTTCTCCACCTGCTGGGCAAAGCGCGCCAGCGCGCGGCCTGGGGAGAGGCGGTGCAGGCGCTCGGTTCCCGCGAGGTCGAGGAAGGCCTCGTCGATGGAGAGCGGCTCCACCAAAGGGGTCAACGCCTGCATGAGCGCGCGCACCTGCCGCCCGGCGATGCGGTATTTCTCCATGTTCGGCTTCAGCACCACCGCCTGCGGGCACAGCGCCTTCGCCTTGAACATGGGCATGGCGGAACGCACCCCATGGATGCGCGCGATATAGCAGGCCGTGGACACCACGCCGCGCGTGCCGCCGCCGATGATCAGCGGCACATCCGCGAGGCTCGGATCATCCCGCTTCTCGACCGCCGCGAAGAAGGCATCGCAATCCACATGGGCGACGGTGAGCGAATCGATCTGCGCATGGCGCACCAGGCGCGGACTGCCGCAGGAAACGCACCTCGGCCCGCTTCCCGCATCGGCGAGGCAATCGCGGCAGAAGCCGGGAAGCGGCGCGTTCACGGCTCCTCAGCGCCCTCGGCGCGCCGGTGCGTCGGGATCGAAGGGCGGATTGAGCACGTCGTGGGCCCGCGCCACATCCTGCGGCTTCAGCCCGGCATGGGCGGAGAATTCAAGCAGCAGAGGCTCGTCGGCCAGCAGGAAGGCCAGCAATCCGGCATTGAAATGTGGCTCGCGCGCCGCCGCGCGCAGCTCCGCCGGACCGAGCCCGGTCTCGGCCAGGAAGCGGCCGATACGGTCCGGCTCCTGCGCCAGGAAGCCGAGCGCGGACACGGCGACGGCCTCGGCCGCCTGCCGCACCCGCGCCGGCGTGTTCGAATGATCTTTGATGGGCATTTGCGCTTCCGCAACGAATGGTCTCTAGCTTGAGCCATCATGTCCGATCCTATCGCGAAAAGCGAAGCGGTCGGCATGCAGCACGATGTTCGGAGCCGCGCCACCGGCGCGGAGGCGGACCTCATGGGCGGGGACAGAGGTATGCCGAAAACGGTGATGATCGTGGAGGACAACGAGCTCAACATGAAGCTCTTCCACGATCTGCTGGAAGCCAACGGATATCAGACCGTGCAGACCCGCACCGGCGTGGAGGCGGTGCCGCTCGCGCGCAAGCACAAGCCGGACCTGATCCTCATGGACATCCAGCTGCCCGAGGTCTCGGGCCTGGAAGTGACCGGCTGGCTGAAGGCCGACCCCGAGCTGCGCTCCATTCCCGTGGTCGCGGTGACCGCGTTCGCTATGAAGGGCGATGAGGAGCGCATCCGGGCGGGCGGGTGCGAGGCCTATCTTTCCAAGCCCATATCGGTCGCGAAATTTCTGGAGACGGTGCGCATTTATAGCGGGGGATGACCGCATCGGGGGCGAATCGGGTGCTTTGACATCGCGCGCGCTTCCGCTAACTTCCCCGTGTCGGGACGTGAAGCATGGGGGCTGCGCAGGGCGCGGCGCCGCTTCGAAAATACCCTACGGAGTGCTCAGGTCCGCCGCATCTCCTGGGTCCGTGGGGTTCGGCCGGCGGCCGGGCTGTGTGGGTGGCCTCCCCGCGCGCCCGCCGTCGGCCACCCGCCCACCTCGCCGGATGGGTTGAGTGAAGACGGCCGATCCGTCCGCGCCGCGCGCGCTGCCGCGCCGAAAGACCTGAAAAGGCACGGCGCATGGGGTAAAATCACCTGCGATCGCCGCGCCAGACGTTCTGAAGTTACGAAAAGACTATGACATATCAAGCGTTTATCTTTTCCGTTGCCCCAATGATGGATTGGACGGACCGCCATTGCCGGGCGTTCCACCGGACCCTGTCGGCGCGGGCGCTGCTCTATACGGAAATGGTCACCGCACCGGCTGTGCTTCATGGCGATCGCGCGCGGCTGCTTGGCTTTTCGCCGGCCGAGCACCCCGTCGCGGTGCAGCTCGGGGGCAGCGACCCCGGGCAGCTGGCGCTGGCCGCGCGGATCTGCGCGGATTTCGGCTATGACGAGATCAATCTCAACGTAGGCTGCCCCTCGGACCGGGTGCAGGGCGGCAATTTCGGCGCCTGCCTGATGCGCGAGCCGGACCTCGTCGCGCGCTGCGTTGCCGCGATCAAGGCCGAGGTGGCGCTCCCGGTCACCGTCAAATGCCGCATCGGCGTGGACGACCAGGACCCGGAAATCGCCCTGGATGCCTTGGCCGATGGCGTGATCGCGGCGGGGGCGGACGCGCTCATCGTCCATGCCCGAAAGGCGTGGCTGCAAGGGCTCTCACCGCGCGAGAACCGCGACATTCCCCCGCTCGACTATGACCGCGTGCGCCGCCTGAAGGCGCGCCTGCCCCATGTTCCCATCGCGCTGAACGGCGGCCTTGCCTCGCTGGAGCAGGCGCAGGCCGAAAGCGCGGGGCTCGACGGGGTGATGCTCGGCCGCGCGGCCTATCAAAATCCGGAACTGCTGCTTGGGGTCGATCCGCTGTTCCACGGCGCGGCCGCCCCGCACGCCGACGCCTTCGCGGCGGTGGAGGCCTTCGAACCCTATATCGCGGCCCATCTGGAGGCCGGCGGGCGCTTGCACGACATCACCCGCCACATGCTCGGCCTGTTCACCGGGAAGCCGGGCGCCCGCACCTTCCGCCGCCGGCTGTCCACCGAGGGGATCGCCCCCGGCGCCGGGCTGGACGTGCTGCGCACAGCCCTGAACGACGTGCGTCGCGCGCCCCGCCGCGCCGCCGCCTGACATCTGGACAGGAACGCCGGTTCGGGCGCAGGTTGGCGCCCCATTCCGCGGGCTTTCCAGTCGCGCATCCCTCCCTTCGAGGCCGCCTTCATGCTTTCCTCCATCCCCTGGAGCGAACTCGCCTATCTGACGCTGGCGCTGCTGGTGGGCGGGGTGGTGACGGGCCTGCTCGCCGGGCTTCTGGGGGTCGGCGGCGGCGCGGTGATCGTGCCCGTGCTGTACGAGGTGTTTCGCATCATCGGCGTTGCCGAGGACATCCGCATGCAATTGTGCGTCGGCACCTCGCTCGCGATCATCGTGCCCACCTCGCTCCTGTCCTATCGCGCCCACAAGGCGCGCGGGGCGGTGATGGAGGGGGTGCTGAAGACCTGGAGCCTCCCGGCCATACTCGGAATCATCGTCGGCAGCGCCATCGCGGCCTTCCTCGACGGCTGGATTCTTCAGGCGGCCTTCGTGGTGATCGCCAGCCTGATGGGCCTCAAGGCCCTGCTCGGCCGCGCCGAGTGGCGCCTCGGCACCCAATTGCCGGGACGCACCGCCATGTGGGCCTACGGCTTCTTCATCGGCCTCGCGGCCTCGCTGATCGGTATCAGCGGCGGCGGCATTTCCAGCATCATTCTCGGGCTGTACGGCGTGCCGATCCATGCCGCCGTCGCCACCTCGGCCGGCATCGGCATGCTGATTCCCATTCCCGGCATCATCGGCTATGCGGTGGCCGGCTGGCCCCACATGGCGGACCTGCCGCCGCTCTCGATCGGCTATGTCTCGGCCCTTGGCTTCGCCTGCATGGCGCCGGTGAGCGCGCTGACCGCGCCGTTCGGCGCGCGCCTCGCCCACCGCCTGTCGCGCAGAACGCTGGAAATGGGTTTCGGCCTGTTCCTGCTGATCATGGCGGCGCGCTTCCTCATCGCCATCATCCTGGGATAGGGACGGCGGAACCGCCCCCTCACCAAGTGCTGTGGAAGCCGGCCGTGATGGAGCGGTTGATCTCGGTGCCGGTGTCGGCCACCGTGGTGGTGAGCACCAGCGGCCCGATCAGATTCTGCTGGGCGCTCAGCGAGGGCAGCCAGGTGTGCCGATCGCTGGCGACCGAGGTGCCGAGACTGAGGCGCGTGCCGGTCTCGTGCAGGTTGAGGCTCAGGGATTTATCGCTGCTCCACCCCTCCCCGGAAGAAGACGGGGAGACGGTCACCGCATAACTGTCGCTGACCTGAGCGCTGATATGGCCGCCCAGATCCCATTCCCGGGAAAAGCTCGTACCGAGCTGGCTCGTGTCCTGAAGCGGGTCGAGCCGAACGTCCACCGCGCCTTTGTCCCAGAACAGAAGATTCGATACGCCCGGCATCGCCACCTTCGCCCAGGCCACGGCGCCCGACGTGTCGGTCGCGTTCCAAGGCAGAGAGGAACGCGGCTGCACCGTCGTGATCGGAGCGGCGGAAAGGGAGAGGTCGACGCCGAACTCCGCGGCGCTCCATCCGTTCAGCGCGCCGGCGGCCGTCACCGAGGCGGAACCATCGGCATTGGCGGTACGCGAAACGTGGGTCGAGACTTCCTGCGCCGCCGCGGGCGAACTCCCAACGGCCACGAGGAGCAAAGGCACGCATACGGGCGCGATGGCACGGGGCAAACGGGTTTGCGACATGTCGTCTCCGTCGATGCGGCATTGCCACGCCGCCCGAAGGCACGCGGCATTGCCTCAACTTCCAGAACCCAGCCCACCCCAATAGGCCAGAGGCAAGTTAAAGGAATCTTGCCGCAGCGCAATATGCCCTCCCCCTTCCCCGGCCCTCTTCCCCTGCCCCCATTCCCGCGCGCCGCCCGGCCCCATGCAGCGATCGCATGTCTCGCGCCGGTGACGCCCGCGCTGCCAACTTGCTGGGACGGCCCGGCGCGGCTATCCCCGCGCCAAGGAGACAAAAATGACGCCACCCAGCGAATCCCCTGCCGACGCCACCCACGCCCTGCTGCTGCGCATCGCCGACGCTCTGGAGCGTCTCGCGCCGCCGTCGCTCCTCACGCCCGATTTCGAAGCGGCGGACGCGTTCGTGTGGCATACCCAGCCGAACCGCTTTGAGCCGGTGAAGCGCGTCAACCGCGTGGACATGGAACTGCTTCAGGGCATCGACCGGGTGCGCGACCAGCTTGTGGACAACACCGAGCGCTTCGCCCGTGGCCTGCCCGCCAACAATGCCCTGCTCTGGGGCGCGCGCGGCATGGGCAAGAGCTCGCTGGTGAAAGCCTCCCACGCCCATATCAACCACACCGTTCTCGGCGCGGATGCCGGCGGGCGGCGGCTGAAGCTGGTGGAAATCCATCGCGAGGATATCGAGACCCTGCCGGTCCTCATGTCGCTGGTGCGCGGCTCGCATCACCGCTTCATCGTTTTCTGCGACGATCTTTCCTTCGATGGCGACGACACCACCTACAAGTCGCTCAAGGCGGTGCTGGAAGGCGGCATCGAGGGCCGTCCGGACAATGTGATCTTCTACGCCACGTCAAACCGGCGCCACCTGCTGCCCCGCGACATGATGGAGAACGAGCGCTCCACCGCCATCAATCCCGGCGAGGCCGTGGAGGAGAAGGTCTCGCTCTCGGATCGCTTCGGCCTGTGGCTCGGCTTCCACAAATGCAGCCAGGACGAATATCTGGAGATGGTCGCCGCCTATGTGGCGCACCACAAGATTCCCATGGAAGAGGACAAGTGGCGGCCGCTGGCCCTGGAATGGGCCACCACGCGCGGCTCGCGCTCGGGCCGAACCGCCTGGCAGTTCGTGCAGGATCTCGCCGGCCAGCTCGGCGTGGCTCTGGCGCCGTCCGCCGCCTGAAACCCAGCTCTCCAAAGAAAAAGGCCGGCCCGAAAGGGCCGGCCTTTATTTTTTGAACCGTCGACAGCCTCAGTTCCGGGTAACGATGCAGGTGCCGCCCTGGGCCTGGAGCGCGTTGCAGAGGTTATTCGCCTCCTCGCGCGTCGAGAACGGTCCCACCTGGGCGCGGTAATAGATGCCCTTGTCGCCGAGATCGGCGCGGCGGACCGATGCCTTATAGCTGCCGAGCAGCTGCGGATAGCGACCCTGGAGCACCTTCCAGGAGCCCATGGCGTCGCTTTCGGATTTCTGCGAGGACACCTGCACCACATAGGCGCCATTGGCGACGGCCGCGGGAGCGGCAGCTGCGGGCGCGGCGGCCGAGGCCGCGCCGACGGCCGCCGTGGTGGTCACGGTCTTCGGCGCCGGAGCGCCCGTGGGCAGCGGATTCTGCGTGGGCGCATAGGCCGTGGGTGCGATGCCGGGGGGCAGCGCAGAAGCGGGGGCCGACGCGGAATTTTCAACCAGGCTGCCATCGGCCCGCACGGCCACGGTCTTCACCCGCTTCGGCTCGGTCGACGGGGTCCCGGCTGCGGCCGGCGCTGCACCGGCTGCGGCAGCCGCCGCGGCCGCTGCGGCGTTCACATCCATCGGCTGCTCTTCGCGGGGCACGACGCGTTCCGTGCCGGGCGCACCGCCCACGCGATCATAGATCAGCTTCTGCCCATCGGTGCCGGTGGTGGGCGTGGGCCCCGCCACCTTGGTCGGCGCACTGTCGGCCTTGATGACCGGCGGCGGCTCGCCGCTGTTCGTGGATCCGCCGCTTCCCATCATGCGGTAGGCGAACAGCCCGCCCGCGGAGGCGACGCCGATGCCCACCACACACGCCACGATGACCAAAGCCATGCGGCCCTTGCGCTGGCGCGGCTCGGTTTCATAGACCTCGTCGGCATGGGGCGGCATATAGCCGTCCTCGCCATAGGCGGGGTCGTAGGTGTCGTCATAATCGTCATAGCCGTCGCCCTGGGCGGCACCGCCATAGGCGTAACCGGCCTGGGCGTCGTCCTCCTCCTCATCCGCATAGCGGGCGGCAGGCGGGGGAGGCTCGCTCGGGCGGGAGGGGGCGGCCGGGCGGGGGTCGTATTCATCCTGAAGCTGGCGGCCCTCGGCGCGACGGGAGAGCGAGCCATAGCCGAGGCGCACCGAGGTGCGGCTCTGCTCGGCGGCGACCTCCTGCTCCAAGGCTTCCCAACTGGCCTGCGTGTCCTGGCCACGCGGATCCTGGCCACGCGGGTCCTGAAGGCGCGGATCTTGGAGACGCGGGTCCTGCAGACGCGGGTCCTGCAGACGCGGGTCCTGGCTGCGTGCCCGCGGGGCCATGTCCTCGGCCGGCAGGGCGCGGCCAGTCGCCTCGGGGGCGGCACCCTCGCGCGCGCCACGGCGACCCGGCTGCCAATCCTCGAACCGGCGTTCCACCGGCGGGGCGGGAAACTGCGGCGCCGCGGCGATGTCCGGACGGGCGGCGCGGGCACGCGGCGCGGGCGCCGGGGGCGGCTGGTCCTGTCCCATCTCGGCGAAATCGGCGAACGGGTCCTGATCACCGATCAGGCGTGCCAGTTCCGCCAGCGCATCTTCATTGCGCGGACGGCGAGAAGCGGGAGTCGCGGCCGCCGACGGCGCCTGACTGGCGTATTCGTCATCGCGCCGGTAGCGCAAGCTGCTGTCGTCGCCCATGTGGCCTCAATCATGTTTGGTAGGACCGGAACCCCCGCACCCTCCAAACCCAACCTTACGGCACACGGCTCGGAACGGACGACGCGGTCACTTCAATTCCTGAACAGCCTCAACCCCCAGCACCAACAACCCGGAAGCGAGCACCGCTGCCACGCCATGAACCAAGGCCAGACGTGCTAAGGTCAATTCTCGATCATTCTCCATAATGAAGCGTAAATGTGGCAATTCATTTCCGCGATTCCACTGCCCGTGAAAATCGCTGGCCAAATCGTGCAAATAAAAGGCGATCCGGTGGGGTTCGCGCGCGGCGGCCGCCTGTTCTACGAGCCGCGGCCAGGCCGCGAGGCGCGCAAGTAGCCCCAGTTCTCCCGGATCGTCCAGCCGCTCCAGCGGCGCATGGGCATAAACTTCCGCCGTTTCCGGCAAAGATGCAATCTGTTCTTTGGCTTTGCGCAGGATCGAATGGGCGCGGGCGTGCGCATACTGCACATAGAAGACGGGGTTTTCGCGAGACTGCTCGATCACCTTGGCGAGATCGAAGTCCAGCGGCGCGTCATTCTTGCGGAACAGCATCATGAAGCGCACCGCATCGCGCCCGACCTCGTCCACCACCTCGCGCAGGGTCACGAAAGAACCCGCGCGCTTCGACATGCGCACCGGCTCGCCATTGCGATACAGCCGGACCAACTGGCACAATTCCACGTCCAGGCTCGCCTGGCCGCCGGTCACTGCCTTCACGGCGGCCTGCATGCGCTTCACATAGCCGCCGTGGTCCGCACCCCACACGTCGATCATGCGGCGGAAGCCGCGATCGAACTTGTCCTTGTGATAAGCGATGTCGCCGGCAAAATAAGTATAGCTGCCGTCCGATTTCACCAACGGGCGATCCACGTCGTCGCCGAACGCCGTGGAGCGGAACAGGCTCTGCTCGCGATCCTCCCAATCCTCGATGGGCGCGCCCTTGGGCGGCGGCAGGCGGCCTTCATAAACCTCGCCCGAACGGCGCAGCTGCTCGATCATCAGGCCGACCCGGTCGGCGCCCACCGTCAGCGAGCGCTCGGAGAAGAACACGTCGAACTCGATGCCCAGCGCGGCGAGATCGGCGCGGATCATCACCATCATGGCGCCGATGGCGAAGGTGCGGAACACCGGAAGCCATTCGCTCTCTGGCGCTTCAAGGAACGCACCGCCGTGCATCCCGGCCAGTTCCTGGCCCACGGGGACGAGATAATCTCCGGGATACAGGCCGTCGGGAATTTCCGCCGCCTCGCCAGTGGCCGCCTCGCGATAGCGCAGGAACACCGAGCGGGCGAGCACGTCCACCTGGGCCCCGGCATCGTTGATGTAATATTCCCGCGTCACCTTGTAGCCAGCGAATGCCAGCAGGCTGGCCATGGCATCGCCGAACACCGCGCCCCGGCAATGGCCCACATGCATGGGGCCGGTGGGGTTGGCGGAAACATATTCCACGTTCACCGGGATGTTATCGCCCATGGTGGAGCGCCCGAAATTGGGACCCGCGCGCAGGATGGCCGCCAGCACCACCGGCCAGAACGCCGCGTCCAGCGTCAAATTGATGAAGCCGGGCCCGGCCACGTCCACCTTGGCGACGCGCGGCACGGCCGCCAGCTTGGCGGCGATGCGCTCGGCGAGATCGCGCGGCTTCATGCCGGCGTCCTTGGCCAGCACCATGGCGGCATTGGTGGCGAGATCGCCGTGGGTCGGATCGCGCGGCGGCTCCACCACGATGCGGCCAAGATCGAGACCCTCGGGCGTGCGGCCTTCCCCCAACTGACCCTGGCGGGCTAGCTCGGCGACGGCTTCTCGCACGTGATCGGCGAAGATCGCGTAGACGTTCATGGGGCGTTCCAATGTGGTGAGAGCACCGGGCGCCTAACGCAAATCCGGCGTCGAGTCAAAATAGCGGGCGTGCTGGTCCAAGGCATAACGATCGGTCATGCCGGCAATATAATCGGCCACGCGGCGGATCAGGCGGGGCGTGTCGGAAGGGTCGATGTCCTGCCGCCAGTCGGGCGGCATGTCGTCCGGGGCGCTCAGGAAATGCGCGAACAGGTCACGCACCACCTGCGCGGCATCGTCCATGATGCGGTTGACGCGCTCATGCCGATACATGCGCGGAAACAGGAAACCCTTGATCGCCGCCTCCGCCGCCTGCACCTCGGCGGAAAAGCCCACGAGCGGCCGGCCCAGCGCCCGCACCTCCTCGACGCTCTCCACCCCTGCCGCCTTCGCGCGGCGGTCGGTCTCGCGGACCACATCCTCGATGAAGCGGGTGATGATCCGGCGCATCATCTCATAGGCGGTGCGGTTGCGATCGAGCGTCGGCCAGAGCGCGCGGACCTCGGCGAGCGCGTCGCCCACCAGCGGGAGGCCGGCGAGATCCTCCAGCGCGAACAGGCCGGCGCGCAGGCCGTCGTCGATGTCGTGCACGTCATAGGCGATGTCGTCGGCGAGCGCGGCGACCTGCGCTTCCGGGCCGGCATGGCTCCACAATTCCAGGTCCTGGGCGGCGGAATGCACGTTCACCGCATGGGGCACGCCGGCCGCATAGCGGCCGATTCCCCTGCCCTGCCGATCGGTCATCGGCCCATTGTGCTTGACGATGCCTTCCAGCGTCTCCCAGGTGAGATTGAGCCCGTCAAAGGCCGCGTAGCGCCGTTCCAGGCGGGTGACCATGCGCAGCGACTGGGCATTGTGATCGAACCCGCCATGGGCCTGGAGGCACACGTCCAGGGCCCGCTCTCCGGCATGGGCGAACGGGGGATGGCCAAGATCATGGGCAAGGCCCAGCACCTCCGCCAGATCCTCGTCGAGCCCCAAAGCCCTGGCGATCGAGCGGGCCACCTGCACCACTTCCAGCGTGTGGGTGAGGCGGGTGCGGAAATGATCACCCTCGTGAAACACGAAAACCTGGGTCTTGTGCTTCAGCCGGCGGAAGGCGGTGGAATGGATGACGCGGTCGCAATCGCGGCGAAACACATTGCGGCTGCCCTCAGGCTCGGGGTGCAGCCGGCCTCGGGAACGCAAGGGGTCACTGGCGTAGGATACGCGCGGGATCGATCCCAAAACCGCCATTACCACCCCTATGCCCTTTAATTTAAGCGCGGCCGCACTTAACTATCATGTCGAACACTGATCAACCGTCGAAGGCCGCCATGTCCAGCGCCGTGACACCGCAGACCGCTTCTTCTCCCCCGCCCGCCTCGGGTCCCTTCATCGTGACCGAAAGCGCGGCCCGCCGCGTGGCGCAGATCCTCGCCGGCGAGGCGCCGGAAAGCGCGCTGCGGGTCAGCGTCGAAGGCGGCGGCTGCTCGGGCTTCCAATATCGCTTTGATGTCACGCAGGCGCGTGACAGCGAGGATCTCGTTATCGAGCGGGACGGCGCCACCATCCTGGTGGACAAGGTTTCGCTCGATTATCTCGCGGGCTCGCGCCTGGACTTTGTCGACGACCTGATCGGCGCCGCCTTCAAAATCGACAATCCGCAGGCCACGTCCTCCTGCGGCTGCGGCACCAGCTTCTCGCTCTGATCCCGGCGCGCATCCGAGCGGGCGCCCTCAAGCCTCGGTCGCGGCGGCGGCCGTGGGCTTGACGTTGCGTCCGCGCAGCCATTTGGTGACGCGGACTTCTAGGACCCGTTGGCTCGCCCAGGCGAGCGCGAGGCTCGGCGGAAGTGCGAGCGCGAAGAAGATCGGCATCGACCAATTCCCAGCCAGCGCGACGAGGCCGGACTTGTAGAGACCGAGCTTCACGAACGCCATGGCGATGGGGTGCCAGAGATAGAAGCTGTAGCTGATGGTGCCCATCCACAGCATGGCCGGTGTCCGCAGGATGCGCCCGAGAACGCCGGCCCCCGACGACATGCCGATGAACAGGATATAGGCGAGCAGCAGCGACAGCGGCATCAGCAGGCTGCGCCAGTCGGCGAACGTGAGAAACGCCAGCAGCGTCAGCTTCTTGGTCGCCGCGATCTCGATCACCGTGTGCCAGACTGCCAGGAACGCCACCAGCGCCGCGAGCGAAAAGCGCAGCCCGATCCAGCGGGCGATCGGCGGCACCGCGTTCAGCGCCACCAGCACGCCGGGAATGAACATCAGCGCGGGCGTGTGGATCCACAGCAAGGGCGCCGCCGCCGCGATCGGCAGCGCATAACCCCAGCGGCCCACCAGCGCGAAAAGCGCAAAGCCGGAGGCGCACACGAGGTAGAAGGCGAATTCGTAACTCAGCGACCATGCGGCCGGGTGGATCAACGGAACCGGGACCACCGGCGGCATGGCCAGCAGGTTCGCCGGCAGCGCGGCGATCAAGGCCAGGGGCGGCACACCTTCCGGGCGCCCGCCGGCAATGTTCATGGCGAGAAAGATCACCACCGTCACCCACAGCACCGGGAAAATGCGCGTGGAGCGATTCCACAGGAAGGCCGCGGCGCTGCGCGAGCGACGCAGCGAGCCGATGATGACGATGCCGCTGATGCCGAAGAACAATTCCACCGAGTGGGACAGGCTCATCAACGCGAAATGCAATGGGCCGGCGGTCACGGCGGCCGGCGCCGGCAAGGCGGAATTGATGACGTGGTAGAAGAAGATCATGGCGCAGAACAAGCCGCGCGCGCCCTGGATATTGGCATTGAGCGTGTGGCCCGACACCGGGTCGCCCACTTGCTCCGGCGCGGAGGAAATCTGTGCCGTGTCGCCGCCCACGCCCGCCCCGCTCTTTGCCTGCGCCCGATTCACCGTGCGTGAAGCAAGCACCTAGCACCAATTGCGGCGCCGCAGCAGCCGCGCCGCGAAAAATCCGCCGAACGCCTCACTTCGGGCTCGGCAGATGGGCCGGCCATGCCCCGTTCAGGCAGGCGAACATGCGCTCCGTGCGGGCGATGATCAGCAGGTCGGGCTTGAAATTATAAATGTCCGCATAATCGAAATCGCACGCGCCGAAGGTGGTGCGGCTGAAATGCATCCATCCGGCCTCGGAGACGGGCGTGTAGCCGAACAAGGCGGGCCAGATGTCGACCGTGTAGGAATCACCCACCACCAGCACCCGCGGCCCCTCTTTCCGGTAGCGGATGACATAGCCGTTAAAGCCGCGCGCCTCGTGCCGAAGCCGCAGGGCCGGGTCCGGTTCCTTCTTGATGCCGGGCGGCAGCCGCAATTCATAATTCATGTCCGGCAAAGGCGGCGTCAGGCGCAGCGTGCGTGCGAGATCACCCACCAGCGCGGGCTGAAGCGGCCCGACCACCTTCTTCACGTCGAGCTGCCAATCGGGATGTCCGGCCGCCGCGACGGTGGCGTTGAAGGCCAGGACGGCGCTGAGGCTGGTCCAATGGGTGTCGTTGGGCAAATAGCGGCGCGCGTCGGGCGAGGCCCTGAGCACCTTGCGCAGATCCACGGCGGGTATGCCAGCCTTGGCGAGACCCTGGAGCATGAGGGTGTATTCTGTCGTGTGCGGCGGCACGTGATCCTGCCATGCGGGCAGATTTTCCGTATCCACCGACTGGGTGTTGGGCGGCAGGGCGACCACCATCTTCACCCCGTGGGGCGCGAGATGGTCGCGCAGGCTTTCCATCAACTCCACGAAGCGGTCCACGGCGCCCGTACGCACCAATTGCCCCGCCGATTGCTCCGGCGCGCGCTGGCCGGACCAGAACATCTGCCCGTTGCGGCCGAAATAGACGTTTTTCGTGTCCGGCGAATGGACCAGGGCGCGCAATTCCCGGCGGGCCGCCGGCATGGTGGCGCGGAACCCGAAATTGTCCTGAAGATAAAGACCGGCAGCCTGAAGCTGTCCGTGCATGCGACCGAACCAGCCGGCATCGGGCTTCGCGCCGCCGCGCCAGATGCCGCGGCCGAGAGGATCCGGCACCACATTGCTCAGCAGGAGGGCCACAAGGATACCCATGATCAGGATGCCCATGTAGCGGCGATACGAAGCGAGCAAGCCAAAGCCTCACAGTCACGGATCAGGATGCCGACGGCCAAGCCGCGATTGGCGGCCTCAAAACCTCATTCACATGGGCCGTCATTGGCACAAAGATCAACAATCCTCTGGTTTCCGAATGCAAACAGTGTTTCCCGCTGTGTAAACAGCCTCAATCTGGCGGCGGCGGCAGATTGTCCGGCCATTTGTTCTTGAGGCACGGAAACAGCCGCTCGGTGCGCGCGATGATCAGCACGTCGGGATTGAAATCCCGGATATCGGCGAAATCGAAATCGCACGCCCCCGAGGAGAACCGGCTGAAGTGCATCCACCCCACCTCGGCCACCGGGGTGAAGCCGAACAGGCCGGGCCATTGGGTGGCGGTATAGGAATCGCCCACCACCAGCACGCGCGGCCCGCTCTCGCGAAAACGGATGGCATAAGGCGTGAACTGGCGCGATTCCGTCTTCAGGCGCAGCGCCGGATGGGGTCGCTTGACCCAGGCCGGATCGAAATTGAGGCGCTGGTTCTCATCGGCCAGGGGGGTCTTGATCCGCAGCAGGCGCGCAAGATCGCCCTGCGGGATCGGCTCCATCGGCCCCACGGCCTTGCTCAGATCCACCTGCCAGTCGGGATGGCCGGCGGCGACCATCGTGGCATTGAACGCGATCGCCGCGCTCATATGGGTCCAATGGGTATCGTTGGGCAGATAATGGCGCACGCCCGGCGCGGCTTTCAGCACCGCGCGCAGGTCCACGGCGGTGATGCCGTCCTTCTGAAGATCCGCCAGCATGAGCGAATATTCGGTCGGGCGCGGACGCACATATTTGTACCAGGTGGGCAGATCGTTCACGTCCACGGTCTGGGCATTGGGCGGAATGGCGACCACGATCTTGGTGTGCGGCAGGCGGTCCTGCATCGCCTTCATGAGGGCGACGAAGCGCTCCACCGCATGCACGCGGTACAATTGCCCCGCCGTCTGCTCCGGCGCCCGCTCACCGGACCAGAACATCTGTCCGTTGGGGCCGATGTAGAGGATCGTCGTGTCCGGCGACCAGACGAGATTCCGCAGGGTGCGCCGAACCACCGGCATGGAGGCGCGGAAGCCGAAATTATCCTGAAGATAGAAGCCGAAGCTGCGCAGATTGCCATGGAAGCGCTCAAAGAAGCCGGCGCCTTCGCGCGGCAGTCCGCGCCAGGTGTGGAAGCCCAGCGGGTCGGGCACGAGATTGGTGAGCAGCAGCAGCGTCAGGATGCCCATCACCAGGGCGCCCATGTAGCGGCGATAGGAGACCAGCAGCGCCATGCCTCAGAACCGATAATAGAGGAAGGGCGTGCCCATTCCGCCACCGATCCACACCACGCTGAACAGCATCAGCAGGGCGATCATCACGTAATCGCCGACCGCGAGCAGGGGCTTCATGGCCGGCGACCAGCGGATGCGCGGCCACTTCCACAGGCCGATCAGGCCGCCGACCACCAGAGCGGCGATGGACAGCGGATACAAGCCGAAGCCGAACGCCACGCTGTATCCGCCAAGGCCGTTGAAGCCGAACAGCCCCTGGAACATGGCGATGGCGCCCTCGAAGGTCTCGGCGCGGAACCAGACCCAGCCGAGGAACACCGCGAGCAGCGTATAAATATGGGCAAATGCCGCCGGCATGCGCTTGAGCAGCTTGCCGAGCCCGGCGCGCTCGATCACCAGGAAGGCGCCGTGATGGGCGCCCCATATCACGAAATTCCAGCTCGCGCCGTGCCACAGGCCGCACAGCAGGAACACCGCCCACAGATTGGCATAGGTGCGCACCACGCCGCGCCGATTGCCGCCGAGCGTGATGTAGACATAATCCCGCAGCCACGACGACAGGCTCATGTGCCAGCGGCGCCAGAAATCGGTGATGCTGAGCGAGGCGTAGGGAATGCGGAAGTTGCGCGGCAGCGTGAAGCCCACCATCACGCCCAGGCCAACCGCCATGGCGGAATAGCCGCCGAAGTCGAAATAGATCTGGATCGCGTAGGAATAGACCCCGGTCCAGGCCTCCAGGAACGTCGGGTTGGAGGTGCCGTCGAACACGGCATCCACCATGCGCGCCACCTCGTCGGCGATCAGCACCTTCCAGGCAAGGCCGAGCGCGAACAGCCGCGCACCGGCGGAGAAGCGGCCCCAGGTGGTGCGCCGGTCCGACAATTGATGGGCGACCAACGAATAGCGCACGATCGGGCCCGCGACCAATTGCGGGAACATGGTCATGTAGAGAATGAATTCCCAGGGATTGCGATTGGCGCGCACCCGGCCCTTGTAGATGTCCGCGATGTAGGAAATCGCATGGAACGAATAGAACGAGATTCCAAGCGGCAGGGAAATGTTGGGATTGACGATATAGATGCCAAGCGGGTGCAATAAGAAGTCAAGATTCTCGATCAGGAAGCCGGTATATTTGAAAAATCCCAGCATCAGGACGTTGAAAATCACGCCGAGAATGAGAAACCGCTTGCGGCGCTGGCCTTCATTTCGATCGACTGCCAAGGCGACATAATAATTCACCGCAATCGAAAACAGCAGAATCAAAAGGTGCGGCGTGTATCCGACCGAATAGAAAATGAGCGAGAAGACAACGAAAATAAAATTCTTCGTCTTGATCTGCTTCGCCGAAAAATACAGCAGCAGGAAGAGCGGAAGAAAATAGAATAGAAACTGAATGGATGCGAAGGTCATACGATCGGGGCCGGCAGGGTCACGAGAAGGGGTCCGAAATGACATCCTTTCGCCCGTCAGGCAAGTCTCAATCCAGGTTTGCGCGACGGCAGCTCTGCACTATCCTGCCCATTCTCTCGGGAGTGTGACCGATGCGTATCGCCACCTGGAACGTCAATTCCATCCGCCAGCGTCTAGACCATGCCGTGCGCTGGCTCAGCGAGGCGCAGCCGGATGTCGTGTGCCTGCAGGAAATCAAGTGCCAGACCGAAGCCTTCCCGCGCGAGCCGTTCGAGGCGCTCGGCTATAATGTGTCCGTGCACGGGCAGAAGACCTTCAATGGCGTGGCCATGCTCTCCAAGCTGCCGCTCGAGGATGTGACCCACGGGCTCGCGGGCAATGACGAGGATGTGCAGGCCCGCTTCATCGAGGCCGTCATCTCCACCAAGGGTGGCGCGGTGCGCGTGTGCTGCATCTATCTGCCCAACGGCAATCCGGTCGGCACGGAGAAATATCCCTACAAGCTCAATTTCATGGAGCGCCTGCACGCGTTCGCCGCCGACCGGCTCGCCCTGGAGGAGCCGCTCCTGCTATGCGGGGATTTCAATGTGATCCCAGCCGAGGCCGATGCGGCGGACCCCGCCGCCTGGGTCAATGACGCCCTGTTCCTGCCGCAGACGCGGGAGGCTTTCCGCACCCTCACCCATCTCGGCCTGGTGGATGCGGTGCGTGCCACCTCGGACAGCGCCAAGCTCTACAGCTTCTGGGATTATCAGGCCGGCGCCTTCCAGCGCGACCTCGGCATCCGGATCGACCATCTGCTGCTGTCACCCCAGGCGGCGGATACGTTGCTCGCGGCCGGCATCGACAAGCATGTGCGGGCCTGGGAAAAGCCGTCCGATCACGTGCCGGTGTGGGTGGATCTCAAAATCGCGGCGTAGCGACGCCTGGCGCGGGGCGGGAGCCGGACCGAGGCAAAACCGCCCTGCCCGCTCCTCGAACCGCCGCCGTCAGCGCTGCGCGGTCTTCAGCCATTGCTCGAGATATTGCAGCGCCTGTTCGCGCTCCTCGGGGGTGGCCTCGGCGAAGGCGTCCTCATAGAGGTCCACCACCCATTTGTCCTGCGGGGCGGCGGCCCCGTCGCGGGCGAGGGTCAGCCACATCAGCCCACGGGCGCCCTGCCGGCTGATGCCGTCGTCGCCCCGGAACAGCATGTTGCCGAGCAGCGCCTGGGCCTCATACTGCCCCTTCTGGGACGACAGGATGAGCCACCGCGCCGCCTGGCGCGGATCGCGCGGGGTGCCGACGCCGTCCAGATACATCTTGCCGAGCCGGTACTGGGCTTCCGAATCCCCGAAATAGGATGCGGCATAGGAATACATGTCGCGGGCGCGGGCCGCGTCCCGCCGCACCGAGGAATTGGGAATGCCCTGGAGATAATAGCTGCCGAGCGCCACGAACGCGCTCGCGACAAACCGCGCTTGGGCGGTGCCGGGATAGTCCTCGGCGTGGCTGTTCGCGACCCGGCTGAAATATTCGAACGCCTTGATGTCGTCGCGCTTCACGCCGTCGCCGTCGGCATACATGCGGCCCAGCTTCCATTGGGCGGCCGGGTGCCCCTGATCGGCGGCATAGCGCAGGGCGTCCACGCCCTTGGCCGTCTGGCCGAGCCGCAGCGCCTGCGCGCCGGAGCGGAACGCCTCGTCCACCGGGCGCACGCCGGGGGTCACGGGCACATCGGCCGGCGGCGTCAATTGTTCCGGCACCGTATGATCGGACTGGGCATTGCCGTCGAACGCGAGCGCCGGGCTCGCCAGCACGCCGCACAACAGCAGCGCCGCCGCGAACGTCTCGCGATAGGGACGCTTCGCCGGCCGGGGCGCGCAGAAGACACGCCCCCCACGGGGCGCGCGACGCTTCAACTGGAGATGGTTCTTGCTAACCATGATCGAGGAAAGATGCCATGCCGTGGGGGCAAGATCGGGGCCGCGCCAAGGCCAAGCCGAGGATTCTCCTGGGCGTCCCTGTGCTTCTGCCGCAATCAAGAGACCACAACCGGCCTTATGCCCTGTCATCCGGGATCACCCTCGACGTGGCGGCCGGAAAGACTTTCCGAGCAACTGAACCCGCCACGTGCAGGCCCTCGATTACACGCGGTTTTGTGGCGGCTTCGCGGCGCGCGGCACCTCGCGCCGGGTTCGTGGCTGGAATGCTTCTGGGTGTTGCGCGCCTGTCACAGTTTTCGGCCCGGAGGAACCGGGCCGAAATCGTGTCACGCGGTGCGCGACAATTGCGCGATGGCGGAGAGAACCTTCTCCTTGCGCGCGAGATATTCCTCGCGCTTCTCGCGCTCGGCCTCGACCACCTCCTCGGGCGCCCGGGCGACGAAGGAAGCATTGGAGAGCTTGCCGTCGATCCGCGCCACTTCCTGGTCGAGCTTGCCTTCTTCCTTGCGCAGGCGGGTCAGTTCCTCCGCGAGATCGACGATGCCGGCGAGCGGCAAGGCGGCCACCTCCCCACGCACCACCATCTGAACGGACTCGCCCGGCATGGCGGCGGCGAACGTGATGTCCGAGAGCCGCGCAAGCCGGCGGATGGCGTCGTCCCACACCTTGGCGCGCATTTCAGTGGCTGCGGAGGCGTCCACCAGCACCAGAGGCACTTGCGCGCCGGCCGGCACGTTCATCTCGGCACGCACGGAGCGCACTTCGGTGATGAGGTCCACCGCCCAGCCCACTTCGGCCTCCGCATCGGGCGCCTCCAGGCCGGAGAGGTCGGGCCAGGGGGCAAGGGCGAGCAGCCCATCGCGCGCCGGTCCCTGCTCGCCCGTGCGCGCCCACAACTCCTCGGTCAGGAACGGCATGAAGGGATGCAGCAGCTTCAGCGCCACGTCGAGCACGAAGGCCGTGGTCGCCCGCGTCTCGCTCTTGCCCGCCCCGTCGGGGCCGGAGAGCACGGGCTTCGCCAGCTCCAGGTGCCAGTCACAGAACACGTTCCAGATGAAGCGATAGACCGCGCCGGCAGCATCGTTGAAGCGATAGGCGGCAAGCGCCGCCTCAAGCTCGGCCGTGGCGCGGGCGGCCTCGCCGATAATCCAGCGGTTGAGCGTGCCGTCCACCTTCGCGGGATCGAACCCTTCCACCCGCTCGCAGCCGTTCATCTGGGCGAAGCGCACCGCATTCCAGAGCTTGGTCGCGAAATTGCGGTAGCCCTCCACGCGCGAGGTGGCGAGCTTGATGTCGCGCCCCTGGGCGGCCATGGCGGCGAGCGTGAAGCGCAGGGCGTCAGCGCCATACTGGTCGATGAGGTCCAGCGGGTCGATGACGTTGCCCTTGGACTTCGACATCTTCGCCCCCTTCTCGTCACGGACGAGGGCGTGGATGTAGATGTCCTTGAACGGCACGTCGGGCATGAAGTGCAGGCCCATCATCATCATCCGGGCGACCCAGAAGAAGATAATGTCGAAGCCCGTCACCAGGACCGAGGTCGGGTAGAATTTGGCGAGCTCCGGCGTCTCGTCTGGCCAGCCCATGGTGGAGAAGGGCCAGAGCGCGGAGGAGAACCAGGTGTCGAGCACGTCCTCGTCGCGGGTGAGGAAGGCGGCGCGCTTCTCCGCATCGTCGATCAGCGCCTGCGCTTCCTCGCCGGTGAGGTTTTCCGCGCCGACATTGTGGGCCAGCGCGGCCTCGAACGCCTGGTCTTCGTCCAGCTCGACGAACACATTGCCGAACGGGTCGTACCAGGCCGGAATCTGGTGACCCCACCAGAGCTGGCGCGAGACGCACCAGGGCTGGATGTTCTCCAGCCATTCGAAATAGGTCTTTTCCCAATTCTTGGGCACGAAGCCGGTGCGCCCCTCACGCACGGCGGCGAGCGCCGGCTGGGCCAGCGTCTTGGCGTCCACATACCATTGGTCGGTGAGCCAGGGCTCGATCACGACGCCTGAGCGGTCGCCGTGCGGCACCACGTGCGGATGCGGCTCGATCTTTTCCAGCAGCTCCAGATTGGTGAGCAGCTCCACGATCTGCTTGCGCGCAACGAAGCGGTCGGTGCCGCTGAGCAGTGTGAGCACGCCGCCGAAATCGGGATCGTCCACATAGGCATCGCGCCGGGCGGCATAATCGTCCCGGATATCCGACGGGTCGATGCGGGCCTCGGCGTCCAGGATATTGATCATCGGCAGGTGATGCCGGCGCCCCACCTCGAAATCGTTGAAATCGTGCGCCGGGGTGATCTTCACCGCGCCCGAGCCCTTCTCGGGATCGGAATATTCGTCCGCCACGATGGGAATGCGCCGGCCGACCAGCGGCAGGATGACGAACTTGCCGACGAGGTCGGCATAGCGCTCGTCCTCGGGATGCACCGCCACCGCCGTGTCGCCCAGCATGGTTTCCGGCCGCGTGGTGGCGACCACGATGAAGCGGTCGTCCTCGCCCTCCACCGGATAGCGCAGGTGCCAGAGATTGCCCTTGGTCTCGACCGGCTGGACCTCGAGGTCCGAAATCGCGGTGACCAGCTTGGGGTCCCAATTGACGAGGCGCTTGTCCTTATAGATGAGACCCGCGCGGTGCAGCTCCACGAACACCTTCAGCACGGCGCGGGAGAGCCCCTCGTCCATGGTGAAGCGCTCGCGCGACCAGTCGCAGGAGGCGCCGAGGCGCTTCAGCTGGTTGACGATGGTGCCGCCGGATTCTTCCTTCCAGGCCCACACGCGCTCGATGAAGGCGGCGCGGCCCATCTCGCGGCGGCCCGGCTCCTGGCGCTGGGCCAGCTGGCGCTCCACCACCATCTGGGTGGCGATGCCGGCATGGTCGGTGCCCGGTTGCCAGAGCACATCCTTGCCGCGCATGCGCTCGTAGCGCGCCAGCACGTCCTGCAGCGTGTTGTTGAGCGCATGGCCCATGTGCAGCGAGCCGGTGACGTTCGGCGGGGGAATGACGATGGAAAAGCCGGGCGCGTCCTTGCGCTCGGGCCGCCCGCACCGGAACGCCTGCGCTTCTTCCCAGGCGGCGGAGATGCGTGCTTCCACGGCGGCGGGATCGAACACTTTTTCCAGCATGCGCAAAGCTCCACGGGCGCGTCGCGCCCGGCATCGTGATCTTGAGACGTGCGCCTTAAAGCCGTACGGCGGCCCCGCCGTCAACGGGGCCGCCGCACAAGGGGCAATTTCCGGGTGCGCGTGAGGGTCAGCGCGCGGTGCGCGACACCCGCTCGATTTCCGCGCGAACAAGGCGCTCGACGATGTCCGGAAGATTGGCGTCCAGCCATTCCTTGAGCATCGGCCGCAGGATCTCCTTCACCAGATCCTCCACCGTGCGCTCATGGGTGGGCAGCACCATGTCGCCGAGCGATTCGAAGGCGGCAGCCACCGCCGCATCCACGGCGGGCGAGAGAAGATCCTTGCGGCGTGGGGCATCGCCGAACGGGCGGGTGGACGATTCCGACGCGCGCGGCGCGGCCGGGCGGGCGGCGCCGTCGCCACGAGGCGCTGAGGGCTGCGCGGGCTGGGTGTGGGGCGCGCGAAGCGGGGCGCCGCCTGAAGCGGGATAATCGGCCATGTCCTCATCCTCGCGATACGGTGTGGCGGCCGCCGGGCTGACCCCTTCCCATCCATCGGCCGGATCGTCATAGCGATCCAGGCTGGCCGAGAACGCATCGGCGAACGGATCGGCCTCCAGGGGATGGCGCGCCGCGCTCTCGCGGGCGGTGTCCCGCGGCGGCTGGGGCCGGGCCGGTATTGGCCGGGCATCGTCCGAGTCATAGACGCTGGGGCGGGGCATGTCCTGTCCTGAGGCGTCGGGCCGCAAGGCCTCCTGCCGGGTGGGCGCTGGACGGGCAGGATCTTGCCGGCCTGCCTCCTGCCGCGGAGGCTCTTGGCGCAGAGCTTCTTGCCGTCCCCCATCCGCCCGCGCGGGCTCGGGGCGGAACGCTTCCCCGCGACGCGGCGGTTCGGGACGGGGTGAAGGCGCGAAGCGCGTGTCGTCCCCCAGCCCGCGACGGGGCGGAATGTCCTTTGCAGGCGTCGCGGTGTCGCGGCGGGCGGGCGCATCGTCGTCCGAGATGATCCGGCGAATGGAGGCCAGGATCTCGTCCATGGAGGGTTCTTGCGGCTTCGGGTTTGCGGACATGTCTCGACCTCGGCCGAAGACGTCCTTCAAACCGCGCGCAACGCTACGATTGATCAGGGACGCCAGAATCGCACCTATTTTTCAACATGGCATCACGACGCGCCCCGGCGATCAAGCCCGCTGACGCATCCGGCTCACTTTCCGTCGGGGGTACGCAAGCCGAACCAGCTGTCCCGCACCTGCTGGTAGTGCACCTTCGGGTCGTAGACCGGAACCTTCAGGCCCAGCGACAAGGCATCCAGCTTGCCGACCACCGAGACCAGGGAATAGGCCGCCACGACCCGGTCGCGCTGGGCGATCACCAGCGCCGACTTGGAATTGGTGAGGTCGGTCTGGGCGTTCAAAACGTCGGTGGTGGTGCGCTGGCCGACGCGCCATTCCTCGCGCACGCCTTCCAGGGCGAGCGTATTGGCGGCCACCTGGGATTGCGCCGCCTCGATCTGCGCCTTGGCGGCTTCGAGCGCGCCCCAATATTGCACGCCCTGGGTGCGGACCGCGTCGCGGTTCACATCCACCTCGATGCGGGCCTGGGAGAGATATTCCTTCGCCTGGCGGATGGCGGAATATTCCGCGCCGCCCTGGTAGATCGGCACCGACAGGTTGAGCGTCACCGCCGCGCCGAAGTTCGAATCCACGGCCTGGCTCTGGTCGTAGGATTGCAGCACCTGGCCCTGCACGTTCAGGTTCGGCGCGAGGCCGCCTTCCGCCATGCGGACTTTGAAGTTCGCGGCATCCACAGCGAACTGCGAGGCGAGGATCGCGGGGTTCTGCGCAAGCCCCGCGCCGATCACACCGTCGAGCCTGGGCGGCAGGCGGCGTTCCACGGCGGTGGAGGGCGGCACCAGCTTGCCCGGCTCCACGCCGATCACCTGATGATAGACCGCGCGATAGGAGGAGAGGTTCGCGATCGCCTGCGCCACCTGATATTGCGCGCTGGCGACGCGCGCCTCGGCCTGCGCCACGTCGGTGCGGGTCACTTCACCCACGTTGAAGCGGTCTCGGGTCGCGCGCAATTCCTGGTTGAGGGCGGCGAGATTCTGCTGCTGCAATTCCAGGAGCGCGATGCCCTGGATCACGTCCATGAACGCGGTCACGCCGTTCAGCAGCACGCTCTGCTCGGTGTTGCGCAGCAGCTCGCGCTGGCCCTTCACCTGCGATTCGGCGTTGCGGGTCGTGTTCGCGGTGAGAAAGCCGTTGAAGATGGTCTGCGTCACGGTGAGGTTGGCGGAGCGCGGCACGAGGGAACCCGTGGTGCTCACACCCGCCGCCTTGGAGCGGGCATATTCGCTGCCCGCGCTCACCCCGGCCGTGATGTTCGGCCGATAGCCGGACAGGGCCTGCGGAACGTTTTCGTCGATGGCCCGTGTACCAGCGCGTTGCGAATTCAGGGTCGGGTTATTGATGTAGGCGGCCGCCAGCGCGGCTTCGAGAGTCTGGGCGGACGCAGTGGCAGACCAAGCCGTGGCGCCAAGGGCGGTGGCGGCGGCCAGCACAAGGATGCGTCGGCGAACATGTGTCGCAAGCGACATGAAAATCTCCCCGACCGACGCGAGGCCGCACGACAAAGAGTGCGGCGCCTGACGCGCGGAACTTAAGCTGACCTTAACTGCCTGTCCGATCGGAGGGAACCGATCGGTTCGATCCGTCGGTGCTTTTCCGAACCACCGCGGCAGAAGCGCCACAGGTGGATCAGAAAGTGAAGCGCGGCGGGGCTTCGAAGCCGGCCAGCAGCGGCACGGCGGCGTTGAATACGACCCGCTCGCTCATGGCGCCGTTCACCTTGGTGAACACCGCAGCACGGCCGGCGCCGCCACGGCCCACCACGGTGACGAGCCGGCCACCTTCCTTGAGCTGGGCGAACAGAGCTTCTGGCACGATATCGACCGACCCGTTGATGAAGATCACGTCGTAAGGCGCCTCGGGCGCCCAGCCGGCGGTCAGCGTGCCCTGGAAGGCGGCGACGTTCGCCACCGAGAGATCGGCAAGGATCGCGGTCGATTCGGCGATCAGCTCGGCATCGTCGTCGAGCGCGACCACCTGCCCCGCGAGCCGTCCGAGGATGGCCGCCGAATATCCGGTGCCGACGGCGATATCGAGCACCAGATCGTCCGGCTGCACATCGGCCAGCTGAAGCAGCTTGGCCAGAACCATCGGCTCCACCAGATAGCGCGCGGGCGAGCCGGCGCGGGCCGGGCGGATGACCAAATCGTCGTCGATATAAGCGAGGGACTTCAGATCCGAGGGCACGAAGCGCTCACGCGGGATCTCGAGCATCGCGCTGACGATCCGCGGATCGGTCACATCATTGGCGCGAACCTGGCCGTCCACCATGCCGCGACGCAATTCGGCGAAATCGATCATCTCTGGCCCTCCGACCGCTGCCGTGACGGTTTAACCCTGACCTGCAAGAGCCACAGACCTGCCACTTTTGCAAGTCGCCGGAACGCGAGCTCAGCGGCTCGCGTTCCGGCACCGCGCGGCGTGCGCGCACGGGCCTGTCAGGGCGTCACTTGGCTGCCGTATCGGCAATGCCGGCGATCGTGATCTGGCGGAAGATCACATGATCGCCGACCTTGATCTTCTTGAACTCGTCCTTGCCTTCGGGAATCTGAACCGCGACCGCGTTGCCGCCCGGGCCCTTGACCGTGACGGTGCGGGTGTCGAGGGCGACAGCGGTGACGGTGGCGGCGATTTCGCGGCGGTCGGTGACGATCACGCCCGGGCGTGCGCCTGCGGGGGCGCCGTCCAGCGTCTTCATGTCCACGGGAATCGGCGTGCCGTCGTTGGGATGCACGACCTGGATCTCGGTCGCCTGCTCCATGCCCGCGGTGACGATGTCGCCGACCTTGATCTGCGGGAAGTTCTGCATCTCGTCGCCGGCCTTCAGCGCGATCCAGTTCCCTTCCGGGCCCACGAGCGTGATGACGCGGGTCTTGGTATCCACGGCGGACACCTTGGCCGAGATCGTCGTCTTCACCACGAAGGCGACGGTGAGAATCGGATCGGCGGCAAGGGCGAGCGTCGGCAGCAGCGCAAGCGCGCCGGCGGTGAGGAGTTTGCGCATATTCATGGGCTTGGTCTCCCGAAGCGTCCATCTTCATGCGAGATGGAGCCCGGGTGGCTTGCCGCATGGTCAGGATCTGCGCAAGCGCCAAGCCTGAGCTTTTCCGTCGCGCCCCGCCGATGCTGGCAGGGCCTGCGGCGTGCCCCGGGCCAGGGCCGCGCGGAACCGCGCGAAAGCAGATGAGAGACGGCGGCCCACAGGCCCCCTTGCCCCAGGCGGCCGACTGCTTTAGTTAGCGCCGCTACGAGGCCACGTGGCGGAGTGGTTACGCAGCGGACTGCAAATCCGTGCACCCCGGTTCGATTCCGGGCGTGGCCTCCAGTTTCGTGCGCGGCACTTTCCCCTTGTGCGATGCCCATCTCGCCCGGATGCACGAAACTGAACCGCCGCTCACGCGGCGAAGCATGGGCGTGGCACGCGGATCGTGCCCGGAGATTTTGATGAGCATTTCGCCGCTGAAGCGCCTTGGCGCCTACATGCAAAAAGATGAGACCATGCGGCTCATCAATCGCCTGTTCATCTCCGACGGCCGCCGCCACTGGAAAGGATATGCGACAGCATTCAGCTTCATGGGGCTGATGGCCGCCTCCACCGGCGCCATGGCCTATCTCATGAAATCGGCGGTCGATTCGATTTTCGTCCATCCCACCGCTGAAGCGGTCTGGGCGGTGGCGATCGCGATGATGCTCCTCTCCACCATCAAGGGCGTTTCCGCCTACGCCCAGTCGGTGACCATGGCGCGGGTCGGCAACCGGATCGTCGCCGACAACCAGAAGCGGATCTTCGACCGCCTTCTGGACCAGGACGTGACCTATTATGCGGCGCGCCACACCGCCGACATCACCATGCGCTTTTCCATCGGCGCGAACTCGGCCCGCGACGCGCTGAACCTCGTCATCACCTCCATCGGCCGCGACATGCTCTCGCTGATCGCCCTGGTGACGGTCGCGGTCCTTCAGGACCCGTTCCTCGCCATCGTCGCCCTGGTGGTGATGCCGATCGCGGTCATGGGCACGCGCAAGCTGGTGAAGAAGGCCAAGAACATCTTCAAGCGCGAGTTTGCCAGCGGCATCAAGCTCAACACCACCGCCATGGAGTTCATCCAGGGCGTGCGCACGGTGAAGGCCTATACGCTGGAAACCATCATGCGCGGCCGCGTCTATAGCTATGTGGACGATGTTGAGCGCGCCTCCAACAATCTGATGAAGACCCAGGCCAAGTCGAGCCCGCTGATGGAAACCCTCGGCGGCTTCGCCATCGCGGGCGTGATTCTCTATGCCGGCTACAACGTGGTCGTGCTGAACAAGACGCCCGGCGAATTCTTCTCGGTGCTCACCGCGCTCCTCCTAGCCTATGAGCCCGCCAAGCGCCTCGCCCGCTTCAATGTGGAGCTGGCCGGCATGATGGTTGGCACGAACATGCTGTTCGAGATCCTCGACACGCCGGGCGCCGAACAGGAGCCGGCGGACATGCCGCTGCTTCCGGTCGGCCCTGGCCGGGTGGATTTCAAGGATGTGGAGTTCGCCTACCGCCCCGGCGAGCCGGTTCTGCGCGGCATCTCGCTGACGGCCGAACCGGGCCAGACCACGGCGCTGGTGGGCACGTCCGGCGGCGGCAAGAGCACCATCATCAGCCTGATCGAGCGCTTCTATACGCCCACCTCCGGCGCCGTCACCATCGACGGGCAGGACGTGACGCGGTTCAAGCGGACCTCAGTGCGCGCCGCATCCGCCCTGGTGAGCCAGGATGTCTATCTGTTCTCGGGCACGGTGAAGGAAAACATCGGCTTCGGTCGTCCGGACGCCACCGAGGACGAGATCATCGAGGCGGCCAAGGCGGCCCATGCCCATGACTTCATCATGAGCTTCGAGCACGGCTACGACACCCAGGTGGGCGAGCACGGCGCCCAGCTCTCCGGCGGGCAGCGCCAGCGCATCGCGATTTCCCGCGCCTTCCTCAAGAACGCGCCCATCCTGCTGCTGGACGAGGCCACCGCCGCGCTCGACAGCGAATCCGAGGCGGAAGTGCAGAAGGCGCTGGTGGCGCTGCAGAGCCGGCGCACCACCATCGTCATCGCCCACCGGCTCCAGACCGTGGTGCGCGCCGACAAGATCTGCGTGGTCGACGGCGGCCATGTGGTGGAAAGCGGACGGCACGACGAGCTGATGGCCAAGCGCGGGCGCTATTACAGCTTCTACCAGATGCAGTTCGCCCACGAGAACGAGCACAAGGACGAGCATAAGGACGCCGCCGGCCAGGCGCCGACATTGCTCTCGGCCTGAGGCCTTTTAAAACAATGGCTTGGGGGAGATACCCCCAGGCTTTTCACAAGCCCCGCACAATTATCGCGGTTTATGTCTTCACAAGCCGGCACACGGTTGCTATATCGCCGGCCTCGCAAGTGAGCACCTGTTCCCCGGTAGCTCAGTGGTAGAGCAACCGGCTGTTAACCGGTTGGTCGCTGGTTCGAATCCGGCCCGGGGAGCCACTTCAAATTGAAACTGCGAAGCCGTGCGCCGCAGTTTCCACCCCAGGATTTCTTTAGCGCGTCCGAGGTGATTTCGTTTCGCTCTTGCAGCCTTCCGTCGGCTCGCTCGAAATCCGCCGGGGTGGCATCCCTCGTCCGCTTCAATTCCGCGATTCGTCCCTTCAGGTTGGAATCAGTCAGGTCCGCGAGTCGGTCGCCGCTTCCGCATGCTCACGGTCGTGAAGGACGACACCCGAGAATGCCTTACTCTGGTGGCTGACACATCGCTCTGCGGCGGCTGGGTGGCCAGGGAACTGGATCGCCTGATGGCTGAGCGCGGCCGGCCGAAGATGATCGTCAGCGACAATGGCAGTGAGTTCACCTCCAACGCCATCCTTGCCGAGGCAGACGCGGCACAGGTCGAGTGGCCCACATCGGGCCGCGAAAGCCGATGCAGAGTGCCTTTATCGAATGTTTCAACGGGGCCGCTGCGCGAGGAGCTTCTCAACGAAGCTCTGTTCTCGGCGCTGAGCCAAGCCAGAGTCGCCTTGAGCGTGCGGGGGACAGCTACAATGTATCACGTCCCCACTCCGCAATCGGCTGGCAGACCCCGTCCGCCTTCGCCACCATCTTTCGCCCGCGACGGGATCGACCGCTGCTCCAAGCCGGAAGCTCCGCGCCATCCCACCTCACGCCGCCGAACAGGGCAGATCCAACTGCCGGAGCGAACTCGCCGCTGAATAGAAGGTGGGGGCAACATCACAGACCAAGATAACGGTGCTGGCGCTTTTACGCATCCTTGCGCCTGCGGATCCGTCACGGTCACCCCGCCGGAATGAAACGCAGGGTGCCGGCTCGGCGCGTTGGCTTTCCGGTGTCGCTCGTGTGGTTGACGCCGTCCATGACGGGCACCTCAAGGAAATCGAACGGGCTTGTTCCGTCGAGGCAGGCGACGTTGACAGCGTACAGGCTCTGATCGGATCGTCTTTGATGGTGCGTGTAAATCCCGCAGCGCGAACAGAAGAAGTGCTGCGCGGCTCCACTATGGAAGCGGTAGGTCGTCAGCATCTCCTCGCCCTCGAGGATGCGGACGCCGCCCATTTCGGCCATCACGACGACGGCCCCGCGCATGCGGCAATAAGAGCAGGTGCAGCGTCGGATCGAATTGAAGCCGTCGCTGAGCGCGACCTCGAAGCGCACGGCCCCACAATGGCATTGGCCAGCCCGGGCGTTGGTATCTCTTGCCATGTCGTTCCTTCTCGAAGCCTCACGCGGCGCGGGCCTGCATAGGACTGACGGCCGCCGCTCACCGTCCTGCCAGCCGTGGACCGAGGGCAAGGGCGAGCGGCAGATTGAAGAGCGCCACGGCCGCGGTGCCCAGCGTCGCGATGACGGGGCCAGCCTGGTCGCCGATCGCGCCGAACAGCAGCGGCGACAACGCCCCGGACCCGATCACGCCCGTATAGAAGATGGCGAAGGCGCGCTCGGTCCGGCCAGCGGGCGCCAGTTCCGGCACGGTGCCGTAGAGCACCGAGGAGGTGCCGTTCAAAGTCAGCCCAAGCAGCGGCAGGATCATCAGCAGCGGCAGAAGCGGCAGGACAGCGGCTAGCGCGATCATGAGAGCGGTAAGGCCCTCGGTGGTCAGGGTAACGCCGACGACGCCCCAGCGCTGGGCGAGCCAACCGCAGGCGAGCTTGCCCGCGGCGCCGCCCAGGAAAACCAGGGCGAGCGCCGTCCCGATGAGCGGTTGCGACGCGCCTTTCAGCTGCAGCAGAAACGGCAGGAAGGTGAGGAAGCCCATGCGCACCCCCGTGTCGACCATCCCGATGGAGAGCAGCAGCGGAAAACCACGACCGCTGCGCCCCGACATTCGGGGGAGCGAGGCGGAAGGCGGAGGCGCCGGCTCGATTCTCGGCATGAACAAAGTGAGCAGCACAGCGACGGCAACGCCCGCAAGCGCCAGCAGCCAGAGCGCGGGCCGCCACGGCGCGATGGCAAGGCCGAGGGACAGCGCGGCGGGAATGATGGCCTTGCCCAGGTCGCCCGTGAAATTATAGGTGCCGAGCGGCCCGCGCGCCGCCGTTCCATAGGCGCGCGCCACCGCGCTGGAGGCGATCGGATGCTGGACGCTGGAGCCGGCGCCGGAGACGAGCAGCGCGGCATACAGGCCCATGGCCCCGCCGCTGAAGCCGGCCAGGGCATAGCCGGCCGCGGCGAGCACCGTCCCGAGGATCAACACCCCCCGTCCGCCGACATGGTCGGCGAGCCAGCTCGCCGGCACCTGCAGTGTGGCCATGGCGCCGGCATAGAGACCGCGCAGCAGCGCGAGCGCAACATAATCGAGCCCAAACTCGGCCCGCCACACGGGAAGGAGCACGTAGATGGCGTCGGTGTATCCGTCGTGCAGTGCGTGCGCGAGCCCGGAAAGGGCCAAAGTGCGCCTGCGGGTCGGCGGCGCACAGGGTTGCCCCGGGGAGGTGGTGGTGGAAGCAATGTTGGATGAATTTGTCACCTCACGACTGTGCGCCTGTTAGAATGCGCGGCGCAAACCACTAATTCGCGGCACCGACGTCAGATAAACTCACATGAGAGCCCCCTCCAAAGATCGACCTCTGCCCCCTCTGAACGCCGTGCGCGCGTTCGAGGCTGCAGCGCGCCGGTCGAGCTTCAAGGACGCCGCTGCGGAGCTCGGCGTCACCCATGGCGCGGTCAGCCGGCAGATCCGGCTTCTGGAGGAGTGGCTCGGCCCGCCGGCGCTGTTCCGCCGCCTGAGCCACGGCGTTGCCCTCACAACCGAGGGGCGGGCGCTGCTCGGCGAAATCCAGCCTGCGCTTGAGCGCATCGCCCGGGCGGCGGCGATGCACGGCAGGGAAGCCAGCGGAACGGTGGTGCTCAAGGTCAATGCCCTCGCCACCTTCAGCTTGCGCTGGCTGGTGCCGAAGCTCGGCCGGCTGCGGGAGGCGCATCCCGACATCGCCATCGAGCTGACGACCGGCAGCGAGCCGGTTGACGGGCTGGCCGGCGACTATGACCTGATCATTCGCGGCGGACCGGACGCCTTCCACGGCTTCGAGGCGTGCCTGCTGCTCCCGGAGAGACGGCTCCCCGCTTGCAGCCCCGCGCTATTGCAACGCCAGCCGCTGGACGAGGTGGGGGATTTGGCGCGGCACACGCTTTTCCACGTCGCCAGCATGCCCAGGCTCTGGCGCGACTGGCTGGCGAAGGCCGGGCATGGTTCTCTCGAACCAGAGGCGATGCTGACGCTGGATCATTTCTATCTGTCGATCCAGGCCGCCGTGGACGGCCTCGGGGTGGCAATGGCACCGTCCACCCTGATAGAGGACGACCTGCGCGCCGGGCGGTTGATAACGCCCTTTCCACACCTCTGGCTGCCATCGCGCAGCTACTTCGCCTACACCCCGATCGGCTCGCCACTGCGCGGCGCCAGCGACAGAGTATGCACCTGGATCGAAGCCTTCGATGGCGCTGCCGCCTCGCAAATCGGCGAGCAGTAAAGATCGACCATCTTAATAACCGTTTCTGGCGCGAAAACCCCGTTGCGAGCATAACGGGATCTAGGAACCTCCACGCACCGACGCTGGTGCGGGAAGTGAATCTTTGGCCGCGACCGCTGAGTATCTTGATGCCCTCAATCTGCAGATACGGCAGGCGACCGAACATGTGGCGTCACGCGAGCAGTCTTCTGCCGCGACGCCCTTATTGATCATCGCCGGAGGCGCGTCGGGCAAGACGAATACCCCGGCGCACTATGTCGCCCTCTCATCGTCAAGGGCGCTGACCCGCGTCGCATCCTGCTCGTGATCTTCTCCCACCGAGCCGCCAGAAGGGCGCCGTCTCCTCGCAGGCAGGAAACAGCGTTACGTACCACAGAATGTCCGCAGGACCTGTTCATCCGGACGCGGCGGCGCTTCGTAAACCGCATCTCCGGGCTGGCCCGAATAGGGCGTGGCCAGGACGCGGACGAGATCATGAAATGGCGCATAGTCGCTCTCATCCACGGCCGCGCGGATCACGGATTCGATCTGGTGATTGCGCGGGATGAAACGCGGATTGACCTGAAGCATGGTGCGCGCCCTCTCCTGCGGGGATACAGGGTCCCGCAGCAGACGCGTCTTGTATCGATCGTACCAAGCCTCGAGACGTTTGGGATCGGAGTACAGGTCAGCCAGGCCGAGGGGAGCACTTTCATCTGCGGGCAGCCGTGACAGGCTTCGGAACGTGAGGGTGAAGTCCGCTTGTCCCTCGCGCATTGCCTCCAGGAGATCCTCGATAAGGTCGGCGTCCTCGGGCTTTTCGGTCGAGAGCCCGAGCTTCTCCCGCATCCGGCGCAGGTGGGCCACTTCGAACAATTCCTTGAAACCGCCGAGCATCTCCTGCGCGGCCACGAGCGCTCGGTCCGGGTTCTCATGGATCAGAGGCAACAGGGCTTCGGCCAGCCGCGCCAAGTTCCAGGCTGCGACGCGGGGCTGGTTGCCGAAGGCGTAGCGGCCGAATTCGTCGATCGAACTGAACACCTTTGCCGGATCGTAGGTGTCCAGGAAGGCACAGGGGCCGTAGTCGATGGTCTCGCCCGAAATCGCCATGTTGTCGGTGTTCATCACGCCGTGGATGAAGCCCAGCGACATCCACTGCGCGACGAGGCTTGCCTGTGCGCGGACCACATGATCGAACAGGGCAAGGTATCGATTGTCGGCGTCGGCGGCATCGGGGAAATGCCGTGCGATGACATAGTCCGCCAGACTGTGGAGCGTCGCGGCGTCACCGCGTGCGGCGGCATACTGAAACGTCCCCACCCGGATGTGGCTCGAGGCGACGCGGGTGAGAACAGCGCCCGGAAGCCCGGTCTCGCGCTGTACCCGGTCGCCGGTGGCGACGGCCGCAAGAGCGCGCGTAGTGGGGACGCCGAGGGCGGCCATCGCCTCGCTGACGATGTATTCGCGCAGGACTGACCCCAGGGCCGCGCGCCCGTCGCCCCGTCGCGAATAGGGCGTGCGCCCCGCTCCCTTCAGCTGGATGTCACGCCGCGTGCCGCTCCGGTCCACCACCTCCCCAAGGAGGACGGCGCGACCGTCCCCGAGCCGGGGAACGAAATTGCCGAACTGATGTCCGGCATAGGCGAGCGCGATCGGCATGGACGCGTTCACGACCGTATTTCCAGAGAGCGTTGCGAGGCCGTCTGCGCTCCGCAGCCATTGCGTGTCCAGGCCCAGTTCCTCTGCCAACTCGTCATTCAGCCGGATCAGGACCGGCTGCCGGACGGCGGTCGGGTTGACGGCTGAGTAGAGGCTCTCTGGAAGCGAGCTGAAAGTGCTCTCGAACGCAATCGCCATGACCGGACCAGTCTGCTGTGGCTTTCGTAATCCGCATAGATGGGCACGGGCGGCAAACCGGACAACCACCGGCGCCGCCTCGCAGCCCGTGGGGTCCTTCGGAACCGCAGACATCACCCGCACGAAAAGCGAAGGGCCGACCTTTTCGGGGACGGCCCTTCCATTGTCCTGCCTGGAATGGGCAGCTCAGGCGAACCCGGCCCCCGGGGCGGAGGTCTTGCTCATGAGGACTGCCACGTGCGGCAAGTGACAATGAGACATCTGACCACCTCCTTTCAGTTGTTGAACGATGCTCAGGATGTGGTGACGCGCTTTCCGATGTCAATGGACGCTGCGCAAAGGCTCGAAGCGCGATCCAGCTGGTCTGCGCCTCCCATCCTGTGGTCCGCGCTGGTTGGTAATCCAAGCGCAGGAGAATCGCCTGCCATGTCGCGCGCAACCGCGCTTGCGGACCAAATCGAGGCCGAATTGGCCAAGTGCCTTAAAGAAGCGTTGAAGGACTCCGGCAGCAACTCTGCTATCGCAAAGCTCGCCGACGAGGTTTCGCAGGCCCAGGTCCAGGCAGCGCTGAAGAACACCTCGGGGCTGCCTCCACCCGCAGTGCCTCCGAAGCGGAAGAGCCAACCAAGCCGCTCCGCGCGCTACTCGTCAGTGGCGATGCGACGATTGAAAAGCTCGCGGCCGGAAATCCGCAAAGGAATGGTGATGGCTCGCGACGAGCTGGCGGTGTGGCTTTCACCCTGCCCAGTGCGTGGCCCTCGTTTTGTCGCCGCTCTCGTTCCCACGTGTTCGTGTCTACTCAGACGCACGCGATGGATTGCCTATGGAGCTCAGGTTCACCCAAATCGTATTTTTTTGTTTATACTGAAGGGCTTAGCCAAAATATGTGGCGGAGACGGAGGGATTCGAACCCTCGAGACCCTTTTGGGGGTCTGCTCATTTAGCAAACGAGTGCCTTCAGCCTCTCGGCCACGTCTCCATTGCGCTCACGTATGCCGAACGAAAGACGGCTTTGCAAGCCGCCGCCGCCCTTGTCCTCGCAATTAAGTGCCGGCGTAGGATTTCTCTTCCACGAACAGCGAGCCGGAACGAGTGTTGATTTCCTTCTTGATCGCCGCCCGCCGATCATTGGTCACATAGACCGCGCGCGCCAGTTCCACGAACTTGGCGTCAAAGCGTTTTTCCGCTTCGAGCTCGCGCAGCGCGTCCTCGATCTCCCACAGCGTCTCGTTCACGCGCTTGATTTCGGCGCTCAGCGCCTCGAACCCGGCGCTCAACGCATGCATGTCCCGCAGCCGCGCCAGCGCGGTCAGCTCCCGCACCACATTGGCGCGCTTCGCCGGATCGGAGATGCGTTCCGCCTTGATTTCCAGAATGGTGATCTTGTCGATCAGCTCGCCTGCGGACACCGGGGCGAGAATCTCTACCGGCGCCGGCACAGCTTCACTTGGGCTCATGATTTTCCGCCTTACCCATCTCCACCCCAGCCGCGATCGCGGTGAACACGCCGCCCCACTGTCCCGGCTGCTCCTGGCGCACGACACGCACCGAGGGATAGAATACGTTTTCCGCGCCGTCGCCAGAAAAGGCAAAATGGGTTGCTCCGCTCGCCGCGAGCAGCACCGGGCGGTTCATTGCGGCCGCAAGGTGCGCCAGCGGCGCGTCGACACTGACGAGCAGGTCCAGGTGATGGAGCAGCGCAGCGCTGTCGAGGAACGTGCCATCCGCGTCAAAATCGCTCTCAAGGCGCAGAATGCGCCCGCGGAACGGCACGCGATCCATCTGCGCCGCCGACGGGCCCTGCTGAAGCCCCACAAGTCGCACACCCTCGATCGCGGCGAGCGGCGCAAACGCGTCCAGCTGAGCGCTGCGCAGAGGCTCGACGCGGCCAGCATCCTCGCTTTGCCAATGGATTCCGATCACGAGATCGCCGGCGGAACGCGCATGGCTCCAGGCTGAAAGGCGCTCCGGCGCCGCATGGAGATAGGGCACGCGCGGCCACAGAGCCGGATCGGGCGCAATAAGCTGAGGCAAGCTTGCCAGGGCGACCCCCAAGAGCCCCTCTTCCGCCGGATCAATCTGCGCCGCCTCGGGCAAGACCACGACACGGGGATCAAGGGACGCGAACAGTGCGGCATCAGCCGGTTCGGCAACCAGAAGGCGCGGCTCGATGCCTCGGTCGGCCAGCAGAGGCAGCAGGCGAGCCAGGGCGATCGTATCGGAAAGCCGTTCGCCGGCGGCGACAACGAGGACGCGCGGGCTCCCCGTGCCATCCCAGATCCCGACGTTGCGCGCCGCGAGACGGGCACGCGCCGACTGCGCCGCGGCATCGAGTGCGGCCCAGACTTCGGCCCAGGCACCGCGCGCCAGCGCCTCGTTCGCGCTGGCATCGAGCGCGTGGGCGTTGTGAGCGTCGAGGTGCAGAGCCTTGTCGACGGCGGCCCGGGCATCGCCGCGCGCGCCGAGATGGGTCAGGAGGCGGGCGCGGGCCAGCAGGGCCTCGGTGAAAGGCTGCTCCTTCGCCAGCAAGGCGTCGAGATCTTCCAGCGCGCCCTCGGCATCGCCCAGGCCCTCGCGCGCCATGCCCCGTTCGAACAAGGCGGCCGAATCGCCCGGCATGGCCTCAAGCACGGCGGCGCTTTGCTGGTGCGCCTCCGCAAAGGCGCCGAGCCGGCGCAGGAGAAAAGCGTAACGCAAACGAAAATCCGGACGCTGCGGGGCGCGTTGCACCGTCTGCTCATAGGCCGCGCACGCGCCCTCCAGATCGCCGAGCAGAAAACAGCACTCGCCCAGCAGATGGTGCGCATCGACGAAGTCGGGGGCCAAGCTTATGGCTTGCTCGGCAGAGGCACGCGCCTCGGCGGCGGCGCCGCGCTCGAGCAGGATGAAGCCCTTGTTGACGGGGTGGACCGGCGACCAGGGCTGCAATTCCAGCAACCGTTCGCAATCGGCGAGCGCCGCCTCGGGATGGCCCGCACGCACCAGGGCGACGGAACGGTTGGCAAGCGCCTCCACCGCCAACGGGTCGAGTTCCAACACCCGCGAATAGGCCTTGGCGGCGGCCTCGTGGCGATCCAGCGCGCCGAGCGCATTGGCCGCCTGGAAATGGGCCTCGCCCAATTGGGGCGCGAGCTTGATGGCGCGCTCGGCAGCGGCAAGCGCCTTCTCGAACTGGCCGACGCCCTGGAGCGCGACAGCCAGCAGAATCGCCGCGTGAGGATCCTTCGGCACGAGATTGGCGGTGCGCCGTGCGCTCGGCAGGGCCTCGTCCGCATGGCCGGCCTGGATCAGCGCCATGGCCAGCATACGATGGGCGTCGACCAGGGCAGGCTGTAGCTGCACCGCGAGGCGGAATCCCTCGATTGCCTTGTCCATTTGCCCCGCCCGGGCGAACGCAGAGGCTTGGCCAAGTATGGTGCGCGGATCGGGCGACATGGAAAAAGCAACTCCTGGACCTTGCTGCCGTGCATGGTCCGAATGCCCGTCCACGGGCGCCGGGGCCACTGGCGACGGTCGCATCTAAGCCGACCCCGCGCAAAAAGCGAGGGGGAGGCTTACGCCTTCATCGTGCGCGCTGCCCGAACAGGATGCTCTGGGCTTCCTTGTCCTTGGAAAGGTCCGGCTTGCGTTCCTCGGCGCTCACCGCAAGGCCGCGCTGAACAGCGGGGCGCATCTTCACGGTTTCAAGCCAGCGCTGGAAATGAGGGAATTCCTCGATCTTCTGGCCCTGGCGTTCCCAGAGCTTCGCCCAGCCGACGCAGGCCATATCGGCGATGGAATAGTCGCCCGCCAGGAATTCGCGATCCTTCAGGCGCGTGTTCATCACGCCATAGAGGCGATGCACCTCATTGGTGTAGCGATCAATGGCATACGGGATCTTCTCGGGCGCATAGATGCGGAAATGGTGAGCCTGCCCGGCCATGGGGCCGAGGCCGCCCATCTGCCAGAACAGCCACTCGTCCACCTCCACCCGCTTGCGCTCCTCGGCGGGATAGAATTTGCCGGTCTTGCGGCCGAGATATTGCAGAATCGCGCCCGACTCGAACACCGAGATCGGCGCGCCGTCCGGGCCGTTGGGATCAAGGATCGCGGGGATCTTGTTGTTGGGTGAAATGGCGAGAAATTCCGGCTTGAACTGATCCCCCTTCCCGATGTTCACCAGCTTCACGGTGTAGGGCAGTTCGCATTCCTCGAGCATGATGGCGATCTTCCACCCGTTGGGGGTGGGCCAGTAATGAAGCTCGATGGGTTGCTGGATTTCGGCCATTTCAATGCTCCCCGCTCGACCGGGCAGACCCGGCGAAGGCGGATACAGGTATTCCGCCGCGCGCCTCGCGGCAAGTATCGCGCGCGCGTCGCACCCCGGTCCGGCAAAAATGCGCCTTGCTGATCCCCGATCCAGGCTGCGCGGGCCGACTTGGGCCGGCGGTCCGAATATTTTTGATCGGACTAGACTAAAGTCTATTGCCGTAACGGCATGACGTAGCGTCTGCTAAGGCGTTCGGGGGAATGGTGCGCCAACACCGCAATGGTTCCAAAGAGAGCCGTACCCCCTTAGGGAGGATACATTGACCGACACTTCCAAAGTGAATGATTCCGCGCGTCCCTCGCGACGCGGCTTTCTCACGGCAGCGGCCGCAACTGCGGCGGGCGCCGCCGTCATCGCAGCCCCGGCCGTCCATGCCCAGGCGCCGATCAAGCTGAAATTCCAATCCACCTGGCCGAACAAGGACATCTTCCACGAATTCGCGGGCGATTTTGTTCGCTATGTGAACCAGATGGCCGGTGGGCGCGTGGAACTGGAGCTGCTCGCCGCTGGCGCGGTGGTTCCCGCATTCCAGGTGCTGGACGCGGTCAGCTCCGGCATCATCGACGGCGGACATGGCGTTTCCGCCTATTGGTACGGGAAGAACAAGGCGTTCTCCTTGTTCGGCACGGCGCCCGCCTTCGGCTGGGATGCCGACGAACTACTCGGCTGGGTGCGGTATGGCGGCGGTCAGCAATTGTACGACGAGCTGACCCAGCAGATCCTCAAGCTGAATGTCGTGGGCATGCTCACAGGGCCGATGCCGACGCAGCCCCTCGGCTGGTTCAAGGCGGAGATCACGAGCCCCGACCAGATGAAGGGCATGAAGTACCGCACCGTGGGCCTGGGCGCCGACCTGTTCAAGGAAATGGGAGTCGCGGTCACCATCGTGCCGGGTGGCGAAATCGTGCCGGCCATGGACCGTGGCCTGCTGGAAGGCGCGGAGTTCAACAATCCCTCCTCCGACACCGTGCTCGGCTTCCCCGACGTGTCCAAGGTCTACATGGTGCAGAGCTATCACCAGGCCCTGGAATGCTTTGAGGTCCTGTTCAACAAGGCCAAGTTCGAGAGCCTGCCCAAAGATGTGCAGGCGATCATCCGCGGCGCTTCGGACGCGGCCTCCTCGGACATGATGTGGAAGGCGCAGGACCGCTATTCCAAGGATCTCGAGGCGCTCAAGGCGCGCGGCGTGAAGGTCATCACGACGCCGAAATCGGTGCTGGAAGCCCAGCTCAACGCCTGGGACAAGGTGATCGCCAATCTCTCCGCGGACCCGTTCTTCAAAAAGGTGGTCGACAGCCAGATGGCGTGGGCCAAGCGCGTGGTCGGCTTCCGCCTGCAATATGAGGCGGATAGCGCTTTCGCCTACAACCACTTCTTCCAGAAGGCCTGACGCCGGCGCGACACCGCGCGCCGGGCGCCCGCGCCGCGCCTGCGAAGCTGCAACCGCCCCTGGCCAGCGCCATGGGCGGTTGCGCGCATGAGGCACGGACAGGCGCGTCGTGGCGCGTGCATCGCGATGACGAGGGGCACCGTCATGGCTGCCGAAGCGGAGAATTCGCGCAATGCAAGCGTTTCTGATCGGTATAGATAAGTTAAATACCTTTGTTGGAAAGCTGTTCGCCTGGGTCATCGTCATCCTGACCGCCGCCATCTGCTACGAAGTCTTTTGCAGATATGTGCTGCGATCCCCCACCTCGTGGGCTTATGACGTCTCCTACATCCTGTACGGCACTTTGTTCATGATGGCGGGCGCCTACACGCTTTCGCGCAACGGCCATGTGCGCGGTGACTTTCTGTATCGCAACTGGCCGCCGAAGCGGCAGGCTGCGGTCGATCTGGTGCTCTATTTCCTGTTCTATTTCCCCGGGATTATCGCGCTCATCTACGCGGGCTGGGGCTATTTCTATCTCTCCTACCTGCTCAACGAACATTCCTCTTTCTCGCCCGACGGCCCGATGATCTGGCCCTTTAAAGGGCTCATTCCCATCACCGGCGTCCTAATGTTCCTGCAGGGCGTGGTCGAGGTGATCCGTTGCATCATCACCTTGCGGACCGGAGTCTGGCCCGATCGACTGCACGATGTCGAGGAGATGGAAAAGCTCATTCTTGAAGACGCGGCCAACAAGACGGATGCCGAAGCCATCGGCAAGGGGGCACTGTGATGTTTTTATCGGATCCCGCCCTCGGCATTTTGATGCTCGTTCTGTTCCTCGTCTTCCTCATGCTCGGCTTTCCCATCGCCTTTACGCTCATGGCGCTCGGCGTTGGATTTGGATACATCACGCGCGGCGATACGGTGTTTCAATTGTTCGTCCAACGCACCTACAGCGTCATGGCGAACGACGTCCTGATCTCGATCCCCCTGTTCCTGTTCATGGGCTATGTGGTGGAACGGGCCAACATCCTCGATCGCCTGTTTCGGGCGATCCAGCTGGCGGCAGGCTGGGTGCCGGGATCGCTCGCGGTTGCGACCCTGATCACCTGCGCCATGTTCGCGACTGCCACCGGCATCGTCGGAGCGGTGGTCACGCTCATGGGCCTGCTGGCCTTTCCGGCCATGCTGCGGGCTGGCTACGACACCAAGATCGCCGCCGGCGTGGTGTGCGCGGGTGGTTGCCTCGGCATTCTGATCCCGCCCAGCGTGATGCTCATTCTCTACGGCGCCACCGCCGGCGTTTCGGTGGTGAAGCTGTATGCCGCCGCGTTTTTGCCCGGCCTCATGCTGACCGGGCTTTACATGGGCTATGTCATCATCCGCGCAATGCTGAACCCGGCGCTCGCGCCGAAGCTTCCGCCGGAAGCGAAGGCGCGCTCGTTCGGAGAGATCGCGTTCGCCCTGGCGAGCTCGTTCTTTCCCCTGGCGATCCTCATCAGTGGCGTGCTCGGGGCGATCATCTTCGGCCTCGCAACGCCGTCCGAGGCAGCGGCCATCGGCGCGGCGGGCGCTGTCCTGCTCGCTCTCGCCTATCGCACCTTCTCCGTGAACAAGCTGAAGGAGAGCGTATTCCTCACTGCGCGCGCCTCGGCCATGGTGTGCTGGCTGTTCGTCGGCTCGGCGGTGTTCTCGGCGGTGTTCGCATTGCTGGGCGGACAGAGGGTGGTCGAGGAATTCATCCTCGCGCTCAACCTCGGGCCCATCGGCTTCCTGCTGCTGACCCAAGCCATCATCTTCGTGCTGGGCTGGCCGCTGGAATGGACCGAGATCATCGTGATCTTCCTGCCCATCTTCCTGCCGCTTCTGGACGACTTCGGCGTGGACCCGATCTTCTTCGGCATCCTGGTCGCGCTTAACCTCCAGACCTCGTTCCTGTCGCCGCCAGTCGCGATGGCACCCTTCTATCTGAAGGGAGTGGCACCGAAGAACGTCTCCATCGACCAGATCTTCTCCGGCGTCATGCCCTTCCTCTATCTCGTCATTTTCGCAATGATCATGCTTTATGTGTTCCCTGGCATCGCGCTGTGGTTGCCGAAGGCGCTCTACGGATGAGGATCAATGGCGAACACCAAGGCGACCGAACTCTTCACCGTCGGCTATGAGCAAACGACGTCCGGCGCGTTTCAGGACACCCTGACCCGCGCCGGCGTCGATCTGCTGGTGGACGTGCGCGCGGTGGCCGCCTCGCGCCGTCTGGGCTTTTCGAAAACCGCGCTGGCCGCAGGTATCGCGGAGCGCGGCATCGCCTATGTGCATTTGCGGCCGCTAGGCACCCCGAAGGAGGGCCGGCTTGCGGCGCGCTCCGGAGACCACGATACGCTGATGCGGATCTATGACGCCCATATCGCCACGGACCAGGGCCGCGCGGCGCTGGAGGAGCTGGCGACGCTCGCCCAGGGCCGCCGCATCTGCCTCATGTGCTATGAGCGCCACGTGGAAGGCTGCCACCGCTTACGCCTCGCGCAATTTCTCTGTGAACGGCTCGACCTGCCCGTGACGCACCTCATACCCGAGCCGTTCTGACCGCCCTGGCAGCTTCCGCCCGACGGCGCTCTGAGACCCGCGGGCTCTGAGCCGTGGTATCAGGCCCGCGTGCGCGGCAAGCTCATCACGAGCCCGAACGAGAGCAGGCAGCCAATCGCACCCGCGAGGAACATGGAGCCATAGCCGAAGGCCGCTACCAGAATCCCCGCGACCGGACCGGTGACGCCGAGGGCGATGTCGAAGAAGGCGAGGAAGCCGCCGACCGCAAGGCCCCGGCTTTCCGCCGGCACGCGCCGCACCGCCTCGACGCCCAAAGCGGGAAAGATCAGCGAGAAGCCGATCCCCGACAGGGCGGCGCCGGCCAGCGCGAGGCCAGGTCCGGAGGCGATCCACAGCATGATCTGCGCCGCAGCCAGGATCAGCAGCGACACCGCGGCCACGCCGCGGCCGCCGATCCGGTCCGGCAGATGCGCCAGGAACAGGCGCACCCCGATATAGGTCCCGCCAAACAGGAACAGCCCCGCCCCGGCATGAGGCCAGCCACGGCTGGCGAACACCAGCGCCAGGAACGTGGCCAGCACCGCGAACGGCGCCGTCGCGAGCGCCAGAGCCACGCCGTGGCGCCAGATCAGCCCCAGCACATGGTGAAAGCCGAGCCTGCGCCCGGGCATCGTGGGCACGGCGGCCACCAGGAACACCATGGGCAGGGCCACCAGCGGCGCTATGGCCGCCACCGCCGCCACGCCGGCAAAGCCATAGACGGCATGGATGGCGAGCCCGATGGGCGCACCCATGCCGATGGCGGCATAGAGCGCGATACCCTGCCAGGCCATGACCCGCCCGGTATTGGCAAGGCCGACGCGGCCGATGCCCCAGGCCATGGTGCCGGTGAGGAACAGGCTTTCCGCAAGGCCGAGGCACAACCTTCCGGCCGTCAGCACGCCGAGGCTTGCAAAGGGCGTCGATATCTGGAGGGAGCCGAGATAGAGCAACCCGGCCACCACGGCGAGCGGCAGGCCCACCACCACGGCCATCTTGGCGCCGTAGCGATCGACCGCTGATCCGGCGAACTGTCGCGTGAGCAAGGTTGCAAAGGACTGGATGCCGACGGCAAGGCCCGCCGTTGCGATGCTGAAGCCAAGCGTGTCGTGCACGTGCAGCGCCAGCACGGGCAAAGGCACCGCGATCGCAAGGGCGCTGAAGAACACGACCCACACCAGCGGCAGCAGGCGCAGCAAAACCGTGCGGGACGACAAGGGCACGAGCTCGGAATCGGGGGAATTGGGAGGATTTAACATCACATCGCGCTTTCAGGCAGGGCGGCCAATGTGGCCGCACCACGTTGCGCGTTGGTTGACGTCAGACGCTTACGGAGGGAATTCACCCTCGTGGCGGGAGGTCTAAGACTTGGCATGGTGCAGGTCAAGAGCATCGGTCCCTTGCGCCGGCAGCTCTCCGGGGGCGTGCTCGGGAACCTGAGCGCGGGCACGCGACAGCGCCTCCGGCGTGTCCACGTCGAGGAATGCGCCGGGCCCCTCGACCTCAATCTCCACCACCGCCTCAGCGTGCGCGGCGATCAGATGTCGGGCACCCACGTCCCCTTCCAGTTTGGCCAGGGCATCGAAAAAACGGCGATCCCACAGCACGGGATTGCCGCGTCGGCCATCGGCGACCGGCAGCACGATCAAGCGACCCGCATCGGGATCGAACGCCTCCACAAGAGTGTCGAGGATCTGCGGCCCCACCAGCGGCATGTCGCCAAGCATCACCAAGGCCGCCCCTGCCCCGTCCGGCACCGCCGAGATGCCGGCGCGCACGGAGGTGGACAAGCCCTCGGCAAAGGCGGGGTTATGGACGAATGTCACTGGCAGGCCGGCGAGGATGCGTTCCACCCGCGCGCGCTCATGCCCGGTCACCACCAGCACCGAGGATGCCCGCGATGCGAGTGCGGCCTCGACCACGCGGCGCACGACCGGCCGGCCGCCCACCTCCTCCAGCAGCTTGTTGGGACCGCCCATGCGCGTGCCCCGGCCCGCCGCCAGCACGATGGCGGCCACGGGCGGCTTTTCCTCCGCCATATCCTCACTCCCGGCTCCACCGCGCGGTTGCGGCCGCGTGATGATTTCGCCCAACAGGCCGCCGACTCCCCAGCCGCCGATGTCCGATGCCGTGAGCGGCACATCCGCGAGGCATCGCATCAGCACCCAGTCGAAGCCGTTTTCCTTCGGGCTGCGCGCGCACCCTGGCGCGCCAAGCACCGGAATGCCGTCGAGGACGCCCAACATCAGGAGATTGCCCGGATCCACGGGCATGCCGAGCCGCTCCACCCGGCCACCAGCCGCTTCGAGGGCGGCGGGAATAACGTCGCGCCGATCGACGATTGCGGATGCGCCGAACACAATGATGCATTCGGCCCCTTCAGCCCGCACCCGCTCGATCGCGACGGCCAGTTCTGGAGCCGCGTGCGGCACGCGCAGATCAGCGCAGAGCGCGGCGCCAGCCGGCGTCAGGCGTTGGCGCGTCACGCGCAGGGTCTTTTCCACCACCTTGTCGGCCAGGCCCGGAAGCAGGGTGGAAATCATCGCCACCCGCCGGCGACGGAACGGAGCGATACGAACCGCCGGCCGCGCCAGCGCCCGCGCCGATTCCATCAATTCCGGGGAGATGGCGTAGGGTATGATCTTCACCGTCGCCACCATGTCGCCCTCGGCGATGGCGCGGAACGGCTCCAGCGTGGCGAAGGTCACCGCTTCGTCCAACGCATTCAGCGCATCGACGATCGCGCGGTCGATTTGCAAGATCCCGGCGTGCGTGGCGAACAGATTGGCGCGGCCGGTGAACGCGGCGGCCGCGCGCAGCCCATCGCCGCCCAGGCATGCGGCAAGGCGATTGGCGGCGGCATCCTCCGAGACGTCTCCCGCCTCAAGCTGGGCCACGACCACTTCGGCCAGCCCCGCCGCCTGGAGTGCCGTAATCTCATCCGGCCCAATCCGCGCGCCCTTTTTCAGGGTGAAATGCTCCGTCCGCACGGAATGGGCGAGGATGGCCCCCTGCGCCAGCGCCGGTGGGACGGGTCCGAATTTCACGCCGCAGCCTCGGTCCTGGCCGGTGCAAGGCTGCCCTTGCGCAGTGCGCCGATGATCTGGGCGAGAACAGAGACCGCGATCTCCTCCGGGCTCGCCGCGCCGATGTCGAGCCCGATGGGGGCATGGATGCGGCCGATCTCCTCTTGCGAGACCCCGAGCGCGGAAAGACGCTCCACGCGCTTGGCATGGGTGCGCCGCGAGCCGAGGGCTCCGACATAAAAACAGCCGGCCTTGAGCGCGGCTTGGAGCGCCGGTTCGTCGATCTTCGGATCATGGGTCAGAGCCGCGACGGCCGTAAAGGCGTCGAGGGTCACTTCCTTCAGCGCCTCATCCGGCCATTTGGCGATCACGGTCGTATCCGGAAAGCGCTCGGGCGTTGCAAAGGCGGTGCGCGGGTCGATGACGGTGAGGTCATAGCCGGCGATCCGGGCGAGCGGCGCCAGCGCCTGGGAGATATGGACTGCCCCGATCGCCACGATGCGCGGGGGCGGCACCTGAACCGTCAGGAAGACCCGGCCATTCGGCGTTTCAAGGATGCCGCTCTTGCCGCTGGCCAGCGCGGCGCGCAGCGACGGTTCAAGCGCATCGCCCGAGACGGCTTCGCCGGCCACCAGCCGCTGCACCCCGGTTTCAAGTTCGGTGACAAGCACGGCGGCGCGGCGAGCGGCGCGCGCGGCGGTGAGCTGGGCGAGGATTTCGAGGTTCATGATCGCGCTTCCTAAGCTGCGGGAGAGGGCGACGGCGCTCAGTCCACCCGCTCGACATAGACGCGGATCGCGCCGCCGCAGGAGAGCCCCACGCGCCACGCTGTTTCGTCGGCAACGCCGAACTCCAGGATGCGCGGCTTGCCGGATTCAATGACGTCCATCGCCTCGCTGACCACCGCGCCTTCCACGCACCCGCCGGAGACGGAGCCGAGGAATCCGCCATCCTGGTCCACGGCCAGATGGCTGCCCACCGGGCGGGGCGCTGAACCCCAGGTCTCCAGGACGGTCGCGAGCGCGACCTTCTTGCCTTCGCGGCGCCAGCGCAGGGCGCCTTCGAGGACATCCTCGTTCGAGCTGGTCATGGAATCCTCCTGCGGAGTACGATTCTGGCAATCAAGCCGCGTTACCTATATAGGGGCGGCCCCCGCGTATTGAGCCTTCAGACGCCACATCACGGAAAATTTCCGTCGGAAACTCTTATGTCCACCCTGCGCACCGCCGACGACATCATCGCGGCCGGCCTCGTCCCGGAGGCGCGGCGGGAGGAGCTGGATCGGGTCGGGGCGCGCTATGCGGTGGCGATCACGCCCGACCTTGCGGCATTGATCGCGCCCGACGATCTCGCGGACCCCATCGCGCGCCAGTTCGTGCCGGACCGGGCCGAACTGGATGTGCAGCCGATGGAATTGGCGGATCCCATTGGCGATGAAGCCCATTCGCCCGTGCCGGGCATCGTGCACCGCTATCCGGACCGGGTCTTGCTGAAACTGGTGAGCGTCTGCGCCGTCTATTGCCGCTTCTGCTTCCGGCGCGAGATGGTGGGGCCGGGCGGGGATGCCGCGCTCAGCCCGGCGCAATTCGATGCGGCCCTCGCCTATATCGCGGCCACCCCGGCGATCTGGGAAGTGATCCTCACAGGGGGCGACCCGTTCATGGTCTCGCCGCGCCGCATGGCCGAGGTGGTGCAGCGCCTCGCTGCCATCAACCACGTGAAGGTGGTGCGCTTCCACACGCGCGTGCCGATCGCCGCGCCCGAGCGGATCAGCGATCCGCTGATCTCTGCCCTGAAGGCTCCGGGCGTCGCCTCCTATGTTGTGGTCCATGCCAATCACGCGCGCGAACTCCAGCCGAGCGCGCGCGCGGCGTTGGCGCAAATCGTGGATGCTGGCATCCCGGTGCTGTCGCAATCGGTGCTGCTCAAGGGCGTGAACGATGACGCGCAGGCATTGACCGACCTGTTTCGCGCCCTCGTGGAATGCCGGGTGAAGCCTTATTACCTGCATCATCCCGATCTTGCGCCCGGCACGGCCCATTTCCGATTGCCGATTGCCACCGGCGCAGAATTGATGCGCGCCCTTCGCGGCCGCGTTTCGGGCGTCGCATTGCCCACTTATGTGCTCGACATCCCCGGCGGCTACGGCAAGGTCCCGCTGACTCCGGGCTATCTTGAGCCCGGCGGGGGGGCGGTGCGCGATCATTGCGGGGACGTGCACGCTTATCCGCCCGCCATGGCGGAGGAAGCGTGAGGCAGGACGCCGCGCGCGTGTGGACGCCGCGCAAGCGCATCCGTCTCCTCGGCGAGCGCCGTTACCAGAGATTCCAGGCTCGCCAGATTATGCACCGGGCGGAAGGCATCCACGTGAGGCAACATGGCCCGGATTCCGCGCGCCTTCGGCTCGAAACGGTCGTAGCGCAGCAAGGGATTGAGCCAGATCAGCCGGTGGCCGGACCGCCGCAGGCGATCCATCTCCACATCGAGCATGGCGTCGGCGTCGCGCTCCAGCCCGTCGGTGATCAGCAGGACGATGGGATTTTGTCCCATGACGCGGCGCGACCAGATCTTGTTGAAGGCCCGCAGCGAGGCGGCAATGCGCGTGCCGCCGGACCAGTCCCGCGCCGCCTGGCCGGCCTTCTCCAGGGCCTCGTCCGGATCGCGATGGCGCAGCACGCGCGTGACATTGGTGAGCCGCGTGCCGAACAGGAACGTGTGAACTCGCCCGCGCCGTTCCGTCAGTGCATGGAGGAAATGCAGCACCGGCCGCGAATAGTCCGCCATCGAGCCTGAAATATCCACCAGCGCCACCACCGGCCGCGGACGCGCCTGCGGCCCGCGCCTGCGTAAGGCCATGAAGGCGCCTCCGCTCGCCAGCGAGGCCCGCAGGGACGCTCTCAGGTCTAACGTCGTGCCTTTTCGGTCCGCCTTCAGGCGGCGGGTCGCGATCTCATTGTCGGGAAGACGCAGGCGAGCGATGCGGCGACGCGCCAGCGCCAGTTCCTCGGCGGTCATCTGGGCGAAATCCTTGGTCCGCAGCACATCCGTGCTGGAGGCGCTGAAATGGGCCTCCACTTCGATCTCGCTCTTCTTGGTGCGGTGCTCGCGGCCGACGCCGGCAAACAGCGCATCCTCCACGCGCTTGCGCACTTTCGGCTTGTCCTTCGCCTCGGCCCCGGGCGCGGGCGGCGAGAGCATGGCGATCAGTCGCTCGGACTGCGCGCGCCGCCGCCAGAACAGCTCGAACGCCTGGTCGAAGATTTCCTGATGCTCGTGGCGGCTGACGAACACCGCCCGCAGCACATTGTAGAAATCCTCCCGCGCACCGACGCCCGCGACACCCACCGCCCGCACCGCATCCAGCACCGTGCCGGGCCCGACCGGAAGACCCGCGGCGCGAAGCGCGCGGCCGAAATAAGCGATATTGTGCGAAAGTCGGCCCTCGCTCCCGGCCGCCGGAGCGGCGCCGCTCATTCGCGCGGCCGCAGGGCCTCGCGCGTTTCCGCGATCAGCCGTTCGATCCGCCCGGCATCGGTGCCGGCGATGTCGTCCTGATATTTTAAGAGCACGCCGAGCGTATCTCCCACCACGGCGGGATCGAGCGCCGCAGCATCAAGTTCCACCAGAGCCGACGCCCAGTCGAGAGTTTCCGCGACACCGGGCACCTTGAACACGTCTTCCTTCCGCAGCGCCTGGACAAACGCCACCACCTCGCGCGACAGGCGCTCGGGCAAGCCCGGCAGGCGCGCCCTCAGGATTGCCAGTTCGCGCTCCGCCGTCGGGTAATCGACCCAATGATAGAGACAGCGGCGCTTCAGGGCGTCATGGATTTCGCGGGTGCGGTTGGAGGTGAGGATGATCAATGGTGGATGGGGTGCCTTGATGGTTCCAAGTTCCGGGATGGTCACCTGAAAATCGGAAAGCACTTCCAGCAGGAACGCCTCGAACGCCTCGTCGGTGCGGTCCAGCTCGTCCACCAGCAGCACCGGCGGGCCGGCGGGATCGGGCATCAACGCATCCAGCAGCGGCCGGCGCAGCAGATAGCGTTCTGAGAACACATCGGAGGCGATAGCGCCCTTGTCGCTCTCCCCGGCGGCTTCCGCGAGGCGGATCGCGATCATCTGCGCGGCATAGTTCCATTCGTAGACGGCGGCGGAAAGATCGAGTCCCTCATAGCATTGCAGACGGATTAGCCGCCGCCCCAATGCCTTCGCAAGCGTACGCGCCACCTCCGTCTTGCCGACGCCAGCCTCGCCCTCCAGGAGCAGCGGGCGGCCCATGCGCAGCGCCAGGAACAAGACCGTCGCAAGCGCCCGGTCGGGCACATAACCGGCGCCTGAGAGAAGGGTTTCTGTCGCATCAATTGAGGAGGGAAGCGCAACAGCGGTCATGGGGCCAGCCTAGGTCTCAGCATTCACTCTTGTCCCGATGCTGTGGCTGGCCTTGCCGATTTTCGCAAGCGTACACCCGCCGATCGACAGCGCCCGAACGGCGCCGAACCGACCAGAATGTAGGTGACCTAGCGGGGAAACGCCGGGCTGGCCGGCGCATCAGCCGGCGATTGCCGCCACCGCGCGCTTGGCCATGACCTTGACGAGTTGCGCGCGATATTCCGCACTGCCGTGAAGGTCCGCCATGACGTCGGACGGATCGAGCGTCAGCGCGTCCAGCGCAGACGGGGAGAAATCCGCCGCCAGGGCCGCTTCCGCATCGCTCCAGCGGAATACGCCGCCCTGCCCGGCTCCGGTCACCGCGACGCGGACGTCGCCCTCACGTGTGGCCACGAACACGCCTGCCATGGCATAGCGCGAGGCGGGATTGCGGAACTTGCGATATGCCGCGCGCGCGCCCACGGGAAATTCCACCGCGAGGATCACCTCATCCTCGGCCAAGGCGGTTTCGAACAGGCCGGTGAAGAAATCCTCGGCGGCAATGCGGCGGGCGCTGGTGACGATGGTGGCGCCGAGCGCGAGGCAGGCGGCGGGATAGTCGGCGGTGGGATCATTATTGGCAATGGACCCGCCGATGGTGCCGCGGTTGCGCACTGCCGGATCGCCGATCAGCCCGGCAAGCTCCGCCAATGCGGGAATGGCTTCCGCCACCATGGGCGACGCCGCCACGTCCGCATGGCGCGTCATGGCCCCGATGGTCAGGAAATACTGGCTTTGCTCGATGCGACTCAGCTCGGGAATGGCCGCAAGATCCACCAGGACCGCCGGCTGGGCGAGCCGCTGCTTGAGGGTCGGCAGCAAGGTCTGGCCACCCGCCAGCAGCTTCACGTCCTCGCCCGCTTGCAGCGCGGCGAGGGCTTCATCGAGGCCGGCGGGGCGCTGATAATCGAAGGCATACATGGTGCGTCTCCCTCACTCGGCCGCGCGGCGGGCGATCTGGCCCTGCGCGATCTTCCACAGCGTCGCGGGCGTCGCCGGCATGGGTATATCCTCCGTGCCGAGCGCATCCGTCAAAGCATTGATGACGGCCGGCGGCGCTGCGATCGCGCCGGCCTCCCCGCAGCCCTTCATGCCGAGCGGATTGGACGGGCAGCGCGTTTCCGTCATGTCGACGACGAACGAGGGCAGATCGCCAGCGCGGGGCATGGTGTAGTCCATGTAGGAGCCGGTCAGCAATTGGCCGTCGGCATCATAGCGCACGCCTTCCAGCAGCGCCTGGCCCACGCCCTGGGCGATGCCGCCGTGGACCTGCCCTTCCACGATCATCGGATTGATGATGGAGCCGAAATCGTCGACCGCCACCCATTTGATGATTTCCGTCGTCCCGGTCTCGGGATCCACCTCGAGTTCGCAGATATGGCAGCCGGCGGGAAAGGTGAAATTGACGGGGTCGTAGAATGCCCCTTCCTTCAGCCCCGGCTCGATCTCCGAGGTGGGGAATTTGTGCGCCACATAAGCGTTCAGCGCCACCGCGGCAAAGGCAAGCGAACGGTCGGTGCCGCTCACGGTGAAATGGCCGTCCTTGAACTCGATGTCGCCTTCCGAGGCCTCGAGGATGTGGGCGGCGATCTTCTTCGCCTTGGCCTCCACCTTGTCCAACGCCTTTGAGATGGCGGACATGCCCACCGCTCCAGAGCGTGAACCATAAGTGCCCATGCCGAACTGCACCTTGTCGGTGTCGCCATGGACGATGGTCACCTGGTCGATGGGAATGCCGAGGCGAGCGGAAACCAGCTGGGCGAAGGTTGTCTCATGGCCTTGGCCGTGGCTGTGAGAGCCGGTGAGCACCTCCACATTCCCGGTGGGATTCACACGCACCTCGGCGCTTTCCCACAGGCCGACGCCCGCACCCAGCGAGCCCACGGCAGCGGAGGGAGCGATGCCGCAGGCTTCGATATAATTGGAAAGCCCGATGCCGCGCAGCTTCCCGCGCCTGGCGGCTTCCGCCTTGCGGGCCGGGAAATTGGCATAGTCCGCCAGTTCCAGCGCCTTATCGAGCGAGGCCGCATAGCCGCCGATATCGTAGGACAGGATCACCGGCGTCTGATGCGGAAAGCTCGTGATGAAATTGCGCCGCCGGAACTCGGCCGAATCCTGCCCGATCTCACGCGCCGCCTTCTCCACGATGCGCTCCACCAGGAAGGTCGCTTCCGGGCGGCCGGCACCACGATAGGCATCCACCGGCGCGGTGTTGGTATAGACCGCGTCGACCTCGCAATAGATGGCCGGGATATCATACTGGCCGGACAGCAGCGTCGCGTAGAGATAGGTCGGCACGCAGGACGCGAAGGTGGAGAGATAGGCCCCCATATTGGCGGTGGTCTTGACCCGGAAGCCGATGATCTTGCCCTCGGCATCGAGCGCCAGTTCGCCATGGGTGATGTGATCGCGCCCATGGGCGTCGCACAGGAAGGCCTCGGAGCGGTCGCAGGTCCATTTCACCGGCCGGCCGACCCGCTTTGAGGCCCAGGCGCAGACCGTCTCTTCCGCATAGATGAAAATCTTTGAGCCGAAGCCGCCGCCCACGTCCGGCGCGATGACCCGCAGCTTGTTCTCGGGCGCAAGACCCACGAAAGCGGACAGCACGAGGCGCGCCACGTGCGGGTTCTGGCTGGTGGTCCACAGCGTGTAGGCTTCATCGCCCGCATCATATTCGCCGATGGCCGCGCGCGGCTCCATGGGATTGGGGGCGAGGCGATTGTTCACCAGGTCGATGGTCGTCACATGCGCAGCGCGGGCGAAGGCGGCCTCCGTGGCCGCCTTGTCGCCCAGTTCCCATTCGAAGGCGGTGTTGTGCGGCGCCTCGTCATGGATCTGCGCCGTGCCGGCGGCCTGCGCCGATCCGAGATCCGCGGCGGCAGGAAGCACCTCGTAGTCCACCTCGATCGCGGCGGCGGCGTCCTTGGCGGCATTCAGTGTCTCGCCGATCACCACCGCCACATGGTCGCCCACGTAGCGCACCTTGTCCTTGGCGAGCGCGGGGTGGTGACCCGCCTTCATGGGCGAACCGTCCTTGGAATGGATCATCCACCCGCAGATCAGGCCGCGAATACCGTCATCCGCCAGATCCTGGCCCGTGAGGATCGCAACCACGCCCGGCATGGCGGCGGCGGCGGTCGTGTCGATGCCGCGAATACCTGCATGCGCATAAGGTGAACGCAGGAAATAGGCGTGGGTCTGCCCGGGCCGGGCGAGATCGTCGGTGTAGCGGCCCTTGCCGGTGATGAAGCGGCGGTCTTCCTTGCGGCGCACCGGCGCGCCGAGCGGCGTCACCTTGCTGGAATCGAAGCTGTTGGCGTTCATGGCGTCCTCCCTGGGGGACTGGCGGAACTTGAACTCCGGGCAGAGCGCTCGCGTCTTGGCGGCCAGCGTCGCGGCACCGGGCATGGACAACCGGGCACAGGCCCGACAACGTCACGTGTGGCGTTACTCGGCGGCGTGCTTCAGCGCGCCACCCATGGACCGGGCGCCTGCTTCCACCGCCTTGACGATATTGTGATAGCCGGTGCAGCGGCACAGGTTGCCGTCCAGATGGGCGCGGATCGTCGGCTCGTCGAGATCGGCGCCGTGGTGGGCCACGAGATCCAGCGCCGTCATGATCATGCCCGGCGTGCAGAAGCCGCATTGCAGGCCATGATGCTCGCGAAAGGCTTCCTGCATGGGATGGAGGGTCGCCCCGTCGGCGATTCCCTCGATGGTGGTGACGGTGTGTCCATCCGCCTGGACGGCAAGCATGGTGCAGGATTTTACGGCCGCACCGTCCAGATGCACCACGCAGGCGCCGCACTGGCTGGTGTCGCAGCCCACATGGGTTCCGGTCAGCAGCAAGTGTTCCCGCAGGAATTGGACCAGCAGGGTCCGCGGCTCAACATCCGCAGAAACCGCCCGGCCGTTCACTGTCATGGCAATTTGCGTCATTCGCGTCCTCCCGCAGCGGGCGAAACGCCCGTGCCCACTCGCGCTTTGGCCCGCCCGCACCTTTTATTTGTTCCAGTGTGGGTCGGCCAAGGCGATGCGGTCAAGGGCGATCGCGAGCGCCCGAACGCGATTCCGGAGCGGCCGCCCTGCCCGCAACATGAGTGGGTCCGGAGAATGAAAATGATGTGACGGGACGCAACCGGCTGTTGCACGATGCTTCGCCTGTGGGAAACTCGCCCGAACGCTCCGGCGGCCACGTGCCGATTTGTTTCCAGCGCCGTGCCGCGCTATGAGTCGAATGGAAAAGCGCCCAAACACCAGGCACGATGAAGAAATAGGCGCACTCCAACACAGGGGCATCGGACGGATGGATATCTTCCTCCAGCAGCTCATCAACGGGCTGACGCTCGGCTCCATCTACGGCCTTATCGCCATCGGCTACACGATGGTCTTCGGCATCATCGGCATGGTGAACTTCGCCCATGGCGACGTGTTCATGGTGTCGAGCTTCATCGGCCTCACCTGTTTCCTACTGCTGACCACGGTGCTCGGGATCACATCCGTCTTTCTGGTGCTGGCGATCGTGCTCGTGGTGGCCATGATCTTCACCGGCCTCGTGAGCTGGACCATCGAGCGCCTCGCCTATCGCCCGCTACGGGGATCGTTCCGCCTCGCGCCCATGATCTCCGCCATCGGCATGTCGATCCTGCTCTCGAACTTCGTGCAGGTGGCGCAGGGTCCGCGCAACAAATCCATTCCACCGCTGGTGACGGACGTGATCGTGCTGATCGACCGGGACGGCTATCAGGTCACCGTGGCCTACAAGCAGTTGATCATCATGGTAGTCACCGCCGTGTGCCTCGGCATCTTCTGGTTCGTGGTGCAGAAAACCTCGCTCGGCCGCGCCCAGCGCGCCTGCGAGCAGGACCGCAAGATGGCGGCCCTGCTGGGCGTGAACGTGGACCGCACGATCTCGCTCACGTTTATCATCGGCGCCGCCCTGGCAGCGGTGGCGGGCACCATGTATCTGATGAATTATGGCGTCGTGAACTTCTCGGACGGGTTCGTTCCTGGGGTTAAGGCGTTCACGGCGGCAGTGCTGGGCGGCATTGGTTCGCTGCCGGGTGCGGTGCTGGGCGGCTTGCTCATCGGCCTCATCGAGACCTTCTGGTCCGCCTATTTCACCATCGAATACAAAGACGTCGCGGCGTTCTCCATCCTCGCGATCACGCTCATCTTCATGCCCCAGGGCCTGCTCGGCCGGCCGGAAGTGGAGAAGGTTTGATGCAGGCCGGCGTGTCTGCGGGAAGCCGCGAGGCCGTGTTGCCGGTCGCGTTGAAGGACGCCGCCATCAGCGCGGTTCTCACATTCCTGGTGCTCACGCCGTTGGTGGGCCTGCGCGCCACGGAGGATTCTGGCGGCCCGCTCATTCTCACCTATCGGTTCGGGCTGGTGCTCATCTTCGCCGCCATCGTCGCGGTGCTGCGCTTCGTGCTGCATCTCACGCTCTGGCGGCCGGGCCGCATCAAGGGCGGACGCGGCAATGCGGCACTCGCGGCCCTCGCCGAAAAGGCGGAACCGCTCGCGAAGCCGGTGTTCTTCGCTTTTGCCATCGCCTTTCCCGCCCTGGCGATTCTGGCCGCCGGCGACCTCGGGTCGAGCCGCTATTATATCGACCTCGGCATCTACATCATGACCTATGTGATGCTCGGCTGGGGCCTGAACATCGTTGTGGGCCTCGCCGGCCTACTGGACCTCGGCTATGTCGCCTTCTATGCCGTCGGCGCCTATGCTTTCGCCCTGCTTTCCACCAGCGTGCCGCTGAACGATTTCCTGGACGGCCATCTGGGAGAGGGATTCTGGGCCGCCTGGTCGTTCTGGCTGTGCCTGCCCATTTCCGGCCTCCTGGCGGGCTTCTGGGGGCTGATCCTCGGCTTTCCGGTCCTGCGGCTGCGGGGCGATTATCTCGCCATCGTCACCTTGGCCTTCGGCGAGATCATCCGCCTCGTGCTGATCAATTGGGTGGATCTGACGAACGGCGGCGCGGGCATTTCCTCCATTCCCGCCATCACGTTCTTCGGCATTCCCTTCACCTCGGGCGACGACGGGTTCGCGGCACTGTTCGGCCTGCCGTTCAATGCGATGCACCGAATCATCTTCCTGTATTTCGTGATTCTCGGCCTTGCCGCCCTCACCGCCCTCGCCACGGTGCGGCTGCGGCGTATGCCCGTGGGGCGCGCCTGGGAGGCGCTGCGCGAGGATGAGATCGCCTGCCGCTCGCTCGGCATCAACACCACGCTCACCAAGCTGACCGCGTTTTCCATCGGCGCCATGTTCGGCGGCTTTGCCGGCGCCTTCTTCGCGGTGCGGGTGCGGTTCGTCTCGCCGGAATCCTTCACCTTTATGGAATCGGCGGTCATTCTGGCGATCGTTGTGCTGGGCGGAATGGGATCTCAGATGGGGGTGGCGGCCTCGGCCATACTTCTGATCGGGGGCATGGAATTGTTGCGCAACCTCACGTTCCTCAAGGACCCCTGGCTGCTCGGCCCCGATTTCGACCCCACCCTCTACCGCATGCTCATCTTTGGCTTTGCCATGGTGGCGGTCATGGTCTGGCGGCCACGCGGGCTGGTGTCCAGCCGGCTCGCCACCATTTTCCTGAAGGAGCGCAAGAAGGTCTCGGGCGATCTGGTGAAGGAGGGCCACGGATGAGGCCCTGGGAGAGCGACCCCATCCTTCTGGTGGACCATCTGAGCATGCGTTTCGGCGGCCTGGTCGCTGTCGGTGACGTGTCGCTGCGCGCCGGGCGGGGGGACATCACCGCCGTGATCGGCCCCAATGGCGCCGGCAAGACGACGGTGTTCAACTGCATCACCGGCTTCTACAAGCCGAGTTCGGGCCGGCTTGCTCTGGCCCATGGCGGGGCGCCCACCGCGGCCGAGATCGACGCCTTGACTCGCAACGGCCTCGCCGCCGCGCGCACCAAGGCCGGCGCCCTGTTCCTGCTGGAGCGTTTGCCGGACTACAAGGTCGCCTCCCAGGCCAAGGTCGCCCGCACGTTCCAGAACATCCGCCTGTTCTCCGGCATGACGGTGCTGGAAAACCTGCTGGTGGCTCAGCACATGAGCTTGACCGAGACCGGGCTTCTCTCGCCGTCGGCGCTTTTCAACCTGCCGAGCTGGCGGAGGCGGGAAAAACGGGCGGTGGACCATGCCCTTCACTGGCTGGAGCGCATCGCCCTGGTGGATCGCGCGGATGATCCGGCCGGAGACCTGCCCTATGGCGACCAACGCCGCCTGGAGATCGCCCGGGCCATGTGCAGCGAACCGGCGCTGCTGTGCCTAGACGAACCGGCCGCGGGCCTGAACCCGCGTGAATCCGCCGCCCTCAACGCCCTGCTCCTGGCGATCCGTGAGGAGAAGACCTCGGTGCTGCTGATCGAGCACGACATGTCGGTGGTGATGGAGATTTCCGACCACGTGATCGTGCTGGAATATGGCCGCAAGATCGCCGATGGCACGCCCGCCGAGGTGCGCTCCGACCCACGCGTCATCGCCGCCTATCTGGGCGTGGACGAGGATGCCGTCGAACAAGTGGAAGCGGAGGTGGGCCCATGAGCGCCCTGCTCTCGCTTGCCGGGGTGAAGACCTTCTACGGCAAGATCATGGCCCTGCGCGGTGTGGATCTGGAGGTGAATGAAGGCGAGATCGTCACGCTCATCGGCGCGAACGGGGCCGGCAAGTCGACGCTCATGATGACCATCTGCGGGTCGCCGCGCGCCCAGGAAGGAACCATCCTATTTGCGGGGCAGGACATCACGCGCATGCCCACCCACGAGATCATGCGCCTGAACATCGCCCAGTCCCCGGAAGGGCGGCGCATCTTTCCGCGCATGAGCGTCTATGAAAATCTGCAAATGGGTGCTGCACTCTCCGGCGGGGTGCATTTCGCGCAGGATCTGGAACGCATGTTCGAGATGTTCCCGCGCCTCAAGGAACGCCTGCACCAACGCGGCGGCACGCTCTCCGGCGGCGAGCAGCAGATGCTGGCGATCGCCCGCGCGCTGATGAGCCGGCCGCGCCTGCTGCTGCTGGACGAACCCTCCCTCGGCCTTGCGCCGCTCGTGGTGCGGCAGATCTTCGATGTGATCCGCGACTTGAACCAGACCGAGGGCCTGACCGTATTCCTGGTGGAGCAGAACGCCTATCACGCGCTCAAGCTCGCCCATCGCGGCTATGTGCTGGTGAACGGTGCCATCACCATGGCCGGCACGGGCCGCGATCTGCTGGAGCGGCCTGAGGTAAAGGCCGCTTATCTGGAAGGAGGCGCGTGAGCCATGGCAGACCTGCCACATCCCGGTCGTCCCACCTCGCCCATGATCCTTCTGCCGATTCTCGCGCTCGTCGCCATTCTGGTGCTCTTCATCGTGCGGCCGAGCGCGGTGGTGGAAGTCTCCACCGGCGATTTCATGCTGGTGACGTTGTTCCTCGGTGGCAGCGCGGCCTGGCTCACGGGGCGGGCGGTGGCAAAGGGATGGAAGCCGTTTGTCCTCGTGCTCGCCTATGCGCTGCTGCTCACGGCGGCGGTGCGCTTCTGCCATTTCGCGCTGTTCCAGGGCACGCTGTTCGCGCTCGACCATTATCTGGTGGAAGCGGTGCTGCTGTTTGCCATCGCCGCGCTCGGCTTTCGATCGGTGCGCAAGCAGCAGATGACCGCGCGCTACGATTGGCTTTACGAATCCGCCGGCCCGCTTTCCTGGCGCAACAAGGCCGGCACGGATGAAACGGCGTGATCCATTTGGCGTGTCGACAGGGAACGGGAAACCGGCACAATGGCTGCCGGACGCACGCTCTGCCGGCGCGGTGAGGGTATTTATCGCCCGGTATAACCAGAGGAGAACAGGATGAGGAAGCTGTTACTTGCCGGCCTCGCGGTCGGTGCCGGCCTCGCCCTTGCGGCGGCCGGATCGGCGGCCTATGCGCAGGCGCCTCTCAAGATGGGCGCGGGCGGTCCAATGACCGGCCCGAATGCCGCCTTCGGCGCGCAGATCAAGACCGGCGTCGAACAGGCGGTGGCGGACATCAACGCCGCCGGCGGCATCAACGGGCAGAAAATCGAGCTCTCGATCGGCGACGACGCTTCCAAGCCCGAGCAGGGCAAGTCGGCGGCGAACAAGTTCATCTCCGACGGCGTGAAATACGTGGTCGGCCACTTCAATTCGGGCGTCTCGATCCCGACCTCGACGGATTACGAGGAAGCCGGCGTTCTCCAGATCAGCCCGGCCTCGACCAACCCGCAGTTCACCGAGCGCAAGATGTGGAACACGTTCCGCACCTGCGGCCGCGACGACCAGCAGGGCGCGGTCGCCGGCGACTACATTGTCGCCAATTTCAAGGACAAGAAGGTCGCCATCGTCCACGACAAGACCCCCTACGGGAAGGGCCTTGCCGACGAAACCCAGAAGGCCATGAACAAGGGCGGCGTCAAGGAAGTGCTCTATGAGGGCATCAATCCTGGCGAGAAGGATTATTCCGCCCTGGTTTCCAAGCTGAAGGCGGCGGGTGTGGACCTCGTCTATTACGGCGGCCTCCACCCCGAAGCCGGCCTGCTGGTGCGGCAGATGCGCGACCAGGGCTTGAAGAGCGTCCTGTTCTCCGGCGACGGCATCACGGACAAGGAGTTCTGGTCGATCGCCGGCCCCGGCGCCGCCGGCACGCTGATGACCTTTGGTCCCGATCCGCGCAAGAATCCCGCTGCGAAGGAAGTGGTGGACAAGTTCAAGGCCAAGGGCATCGACCCGGAAGGCTATGTCCTTTACTCCTACGCTGCGGTGCAGATCATTAAGCAGGCGGCCGAGGCGACCAAGTCCACCGACCCGAAGAAGCTCGCCGACTACATGCATTCCGGCGCGACCTTCCAGACGGTGCTCGGCCCGCTCTCCTTCGACAAGAAGGGCGACATCACCAAGAAGGATTATGTCGTCTATATCTGGAAAGACGGCGCCTATAGCGAAATCTGACCGCGCCGCGGCCAGCCGATGAAAGGCCCGCGCTCCGGCGCGGGCTTTTTTCATGGCACACGCATCTTCGGCGGCGCCTATCGCACGCCGCTGCACTGAAACGAGGACACGCCATGCTGAAGATCTGGGGACGCCTCAACTCCACCAATGTGAAGAAGGTGGTCTGGGCCGCGCGGGAATTGAACCTGCCCTACGAGCACGCCAATGCCGGCGGGCCGTTCGGCATCGTGAACGAACCCACCTATCGTGACCTGAATCCCAACGGCCTCGTCCCCTGCGTCGAGGATCAGGGCCTGGTCGTGTGGGAATCCAATGCGGTGGTGCGTTATCTCGCCGCCCGCTACGGCGCCGGCACGCTGTGGCCGGAGGATCCGGCACTCCGCGCCATCGGCGACAAATGGATGGATTGGACCTCCACCTCATTGGCCGCGCCGTATCGTGATGTGTTCTGGAACATGGTCCGGCTCGGCCCGGAACAGCGCGACCTGGCGGCGGTGGAGGCCGGGATCGCCGCATGCGCCGCACTTCTGGCGCGGGTGGATGCCGCGCTCGCGCACCATCCCTATCTGTCGGGCGACGCGTTCGCCATGGGGGACATTCCGCTCGGCTGCTTCGCCTATGGATGGTTCGAAATGCCGATCGCCCGTCCGCCGATGCCCCATCTGGAAGCCTGGTATGCGCGGCTGAAAGACCGTCCCGCCTATCGCGACACGGTCATGACGCCGCTCACCTGATCGGCTCAGCCGATGGTGGAAAGCGCTGGAAACGTCTCGATCAGCCAATAGGAAACGCTGGCGATCCAGCCGGACATGAAGGCGATGCCGGTGAGCACCAGCATCGCCCCCATCACCTTTTCCATCACCGGCAGAAGGCGACGCATGTGGCGCAGGCCGTCCAGGAACGGCCGCACCGCCACCGCAGCGAGCAGGAACGGCACGCCGAGCCCGGCGGAATAGATCGCCAGCAGGCCCGCGCCCTTTGCGACCGTCGCCTCCGATCCGGCGACCGCGAGGATCGCGCCCAGCACTGGCCCAAGGCAGGGGGTCCAGCCGAAGGCAAACGCGAGGCCCATCACGAACGCGCCCCACAGGCCGGCGGGTTGGTTCACGTGCGGCCGGGCGGTGCGCGACAGCAGATGGATCTTGAACACGCCGAGAAAATTCAGCCCCATCACGATGATCGCGATGCCGGCAATGATCGACAGCACCTCCTGGTGCGCGCGCAGGACCTCGCCCACCGCCGAGGCGCCCGCTCCCAATGCGACGAACACCACGGTGAATCCGCTTATGAACAGCAGCGCGCCGAAGATCGCGCGGCGGCCCACCTGCTGCAAGGGTTCCGCCTTGGAGAGGTCTTCCAGCGTCGCGCCACCAAGGAAACACAGGTACGGCGGCACCAGAGGAAGGACGCAGGGAGACAGGAAGCTCGCGAGGCCCGCGGCGAAGGCGGCAGGCAGCGTGACATCAGCCATGGGAGGGTTGCACCCTTCGTACGCGAAACCGGACCCCGCCGCGGTCGCAAAGCGGCGGAGCTTTCGCCGCATGTCATGGGCCGGAACGGCGCCACCGCACAAGAGGGCGGGGCCCTCCCCTCCCTGCCATGTGATCTGCCGGTTTGCCGCAGGCCCGCGATCCGCAGGTTTGTGATCCGCAGGTCTGTGATCCGCGGCGCACGGGCGCCGTGCAGCGACGCGGCCCGGCCCGATCACCACGTTTTCCCGATTTCCTGAAACGGGGAAACGCTCTAGTGCTAAGCCACGGTAGCCCGCTGATCCGGACGCGATATGCTCAATCTCATCACCGATGTGCCGGGCCTCCAGGTTGGCCACGCAACCGACCTCGCACTCGGATCGGGCGTGACGACAGTGCTGTGCGACGTCCCGACCATCGCCGCCGTGGACGTGCGCGGCGGCAGCCCCGGCACGCGCGAAACCGATCTCCTGGCCCCTGGCGCCAGCGTGCAGCATGTGGATGCGCTGTTCCTGTCCGGGGGCTCGGCCTTCGGTCTCGATGCAGGCTCAGGGATCATGTCCTGGCTTGCCGAACGGGGACGAGGGCATCCCGTGGGCACGGTGCGGGTACCCATCGTTCCAGGCGCGATCCTGTTCGATCTGCTCAATGGGGGCAACAAGGCTTGGGGCCGCCATTCCCCCTATGCTGCCCTCGGCTATGGCGCGGCGGCTGCGGCACGCGCCGGCGACTTTGCACTCGGCACGGTCGGCGCCGGCACGGGAGCGACCACGGCTTATGTCAAGGGCGGGCTCGGCTCGGCTTCCGCCGTCACGCCGGGCGGCCACGTGGTGGGCGCCCTTGTGGCGGTCAATGCGGTGGGCAGCCCGCTCATCGGCACTGGCCCCCACCTGCGCGCGGCTCCGTTCGAACGCGACGGTGAATTCGGCGGGCGCGGCATGCCGCAGCATTGGCCCGACGATGCCTCGACCCTCGCCATGAAAGGCGCCACGCCGCGCGCCAACACCACGGTCGCGGTGGTCGCAACCGATGCGGTGCTTACCCGTGCGCAGGCGCGTGCCTTTGCCGTGATGGCACAGGATGGCTTGGCTCTGTCGCTGTTTCCGGTACACACGCAACTCGACGGCGATTGCGTGTTTGCCCTGGCGACGGGGCGCAAGGAACTCGATCCCATCCGCCACGCCGAGGCCGAGCTTGGCGCGACGGCCGCCTGCGTCCTCGCGCGTGCGGTTGGGCGTGCCATATTCGAAGCCACCACCTTGCCTTATCCCGGTGCCCAGGCCGCCTGGCGCGACCGTTTCCGCTGAAGGACACTCGATGCCCCGCCTCCCCTCCATCCGCCCGGTCCGGCACGACAATGACGATGCGCCCCGGCTGTCCGGCCTCCTGGCGATCATCTTCTGGTGTGCGTGCGGCATTACGGCGGTGCCGCTCGCCGGCATCTTCACCCTGATCTCGGTGCTCGGACCACAGGCGGCCTGGTCGGCGATCGCGGATTCTCTGTCCGCGCCCGGCGGTTCGTCGCAGATGCTGCGGTTTGGCCTGCTCCCGCAGGTGGTGCTGTTCGTCTGGGCGATCGGCTTCGTGATTTTGACGGTGCGGCGCTCGGCGCGCACGCGGTCCATTGCCTCCGTCGCGCTCGTGGTATGGCTGGTCGTCACCGCCTTCAGCCAGTTCGCGATCCGCGATCTTCTGGCGCCCGACGGCCTGACCGTGGGCGATCTCGCGGCCCTGCTTCCCGCCCTGCTCGCGCAAGGCGTGGGGGTCGCGGGATTTGTCGGCTACATGCGCGAGGGCGAGCGCCCGCGCCGCTATTACGGCGCCTGACAGGCGATCACAACAGCCCCCGGCGCCGCGAAAAGACGAACGCCACATAGACCCCGGCGAGCGTCACGGCCAGCCCGTACCAGGTCAGCGCATATTCAAGATGCCGGTTGGGGAACGTCAGCCGGGTCTCCCCACCCTGGGGGAGGCCGCCGGGATTGGCGCTGGCATCGGCGTCGATGATGAAGGGCGCAACCTTGGCCAACCCGCGGGCGGAGGCGATCTCCGCCGGGTCGCGCCGGAACCAGGCATTATGGGCGGGATCGTTGGCGGGCACGAACCAGCTCGCCTCCTCGGGCATGCGCAGCAGGCCGGTAACGGTCACCGTCCCCTGGACCTGCCCCTCGCGGCGACTTTCGGGCGCGCGACGATCTTCGGGAACGAAGCCGCGATTGACCAGGATCGCCGATCCATCCGGCAGCATCAGCGGCGTCAACACCTGGAAGCCGGGCCCCTTGAACGATCCTTTCGGATCGGACAGGACGGTATAGATCAAGGTTTCCTTGCCATGGTCGAACGTGCCGGTGGCCCGAACCGGCTGATACTCGTCCAGCTCGCGCGACACGCTCGGCCATTGAGACGCAGGCAGCACTGCGTGTGGCGGCTGCGCCGCGCGCGTCTCGACCTGGGCGATGAGTCCGTTCTTCCAGCTCAGCCGTTCCAGCTGCCAGGAACCGAGACCGACCAGCACCATAAGCGCGGCGAAGGTGGCCAGGGTGGGCATCAGCAGCCCGCGACGCGAGGACCCGCTCATTCGCCGTCGCGCTGCTCCAGTCGCCCTTCGGACGCCCGGTTCGCATATTGCATCGCCACCAGCACGCCCTTGAACGGGCGCAGCAAGCCCAGTGTGACGATCAGGATTCCGGGGATCCAGAGCAAGGCATGCACCCATAGGGGCGGTTCGAACGTGACCTCGACCCAGAAGGCGAGCGCAACCACCAGGAAGCCGCCGATGAGAATGACGAACACCGCCGGCCCGTCACCGGCATCAATGAAGGAATAATCCAGCCCGCAGGCATCGCATTCGGGGGCGAGCTGGAGAAATCCCTTGAACAATTTTCCCTTGCCGCAGCGCGGGCACCGGCAGGACAAGCCCGCGACGATGGGCGAGACAGGGCTGTAATAGGGTTCCATGGATATCCCCGTTCCGCGGCCGCGGCCGTCTTCCAAACAAAACGGGGCGGCTCACGCCGCCCCGCCGATTCCTGAAAACCCGTGGGGCCCCTGCAAACCTCAGTGGGCGGATGCGCCGGCGCCCCACACATAGATGAAGGCGAACAGAAACAGCCACACCACATCGACGAAGTGCCAGTACCAGGCAGCCGCTTCGAAGCCGAAATGCTTCTGCGGGGTAAAATCCCCGGCGACCGCGCGCAGCAGGCACACGAGCAGGAAGATGGTCCCCACAATCACGTGGAACCCATGGAACCCGGTCGCCATGAAGAAGGTGGCGCCATAAATGTTGCCCGAGAAGCCGAAGTGCACGTGCAGATATTCAAACGCCTGGCAGGTTGTGAACAGCACGCCCAGCACGACCGTGAGCAGCAGGCCCCACTTCAGGCCCTGGCGGTCGTTCTCCAGCAGCGCGTGATGCGCCCAGGTGACGGTGGTGCCGGAGGTCAGCAGCAGCAGCGTGTTGAGCAGCGGCAGATGCCAGGGATCCAGCGATTCGATGCCGTGGGGCGGCCACACGCCGCCGGTCACCTCGAAGCGCGAATAATTAATCGCCTCGCCGGAAAACAGGGCCGCATCGAAATAGGCCCAGAACCAGGCGACGAAGAACATGACTTCGGACGCGATGAACAGGATCATGCCGTAGCGCAGGCCGATCTGCACCACCGGGGTATGGAAGCCCAGATGGCCCTCGCGGATCATGTCCCGCCACCAGCCGAACATGGTGTAAAGCACGCCCAGGAAGCCGATCCCCATTGGGATGGCGGTGCCGCCGTGCATCCACACCACCGCGCCCGCGGTGAGGATAAAGGCCGAGATCGAGCCCACGATGGGCCACGGGCTCGGCTCCACCATGTGATAATCGTGCTGCTTCACGTGTCCCTCGGCCATTTGAAGCGGCCTCCCCTTCCAGCATTAAAATTCTACCAGGACCTGCCGCCCCGTCGCAATGCGACGGTTACGTCCAGTCCCACCAATCACGTGCCCGGGCTTGCGGGCCTTAATCCATGTCTGCCCCGCCGCCACAGGCGGGACACAGGCTCACAGAGCCTTCTTCGCACTCTCTCCCGCCGGCTCGGGCGCACGCGCGACCGGCGCCGCAGGCTTGGCCGCGGGGAAGAACGTATAAGACAATGTGATGGTCTTCACCGAGTTGAGTTCCGGATCGTCCGCGATCGCCGGATCAATGAAGAACACCACGGGCATGTCTGCCTTTTCATTGCCGTGCATGGTCTGTTCGGAGAAGCAGAAGCACTGCATCTTCACAAAATAAGCGCCCGCCGGTGCCGGCATGACATTATAGCTTGCGTTGCCATAGGTCTCGGCCGACGAGAGATTGCGCGCGAGGTAATAGACCATTTTGGTCTCGCCCACGCGCACGTTCACATCCGCCTGTTCCGGCTTGAATTCCCAGGGCAATCCCGGCGCGATATTGGAATCGAAGCGGACCTGGATGGTGCGGTCGAGCACTTTGTCCGGCGCCGCCGTACCCACCCGCGTTGCCCCGCCGAAACCCGTCAGCGAGCAGAACATCGCGTAGAACGGAACGATCGCATAAGCCGCGCCAACCATGCCCACCGCGAACGCAAGGCACGCCAAGGCCACCGGCATATGCCGCAGGCGGCGCCGCTTCGGGGCGGCGGCGGTGCCCGGTTCGGGCAAGGGGGGCTGGGCGGCAGTGCTCATTCCATCCTCACAGCGGCCGGTTCAGCACGGCCGGACCCATTTTCACGATGGTGACCACGTAGAAGAGGATCACCAGGAAACCCAGCACCGAAGCGATCGCCACCGAGCGCGCCCGCCGCCGCCGCTTCTGCTCATCGGTCAGCACGATGCCCTCACCCTCGGGCGCGCGCTTTTCCTTTTCATCCACCACGCATCACACTCCCACCAGCGCTTCGACCAAAAGCGAGGCGAAGAGCAAAAACAGATAAAGAATGGAGAAGCCGAACAGCTGCTTGCTCGCCTTCACCGCGGCTGCGCCTTCGCGCACCCGATAGACCTTCACCGCGAGCCAGACCATGCCGGCGCCCAGAACAGTCGCCACCGCGCCATAGCCATAACCGGCATAGCCCAGCGCGACCGGCGACACGGCGAGCGGCACCAGGAACAGCGTGTAGAGCAGGATCTGCCGGCGCGTCTCGTCGGGACCCGCCGTCACCGGCAGCATGGGCACGCCGGCTCGGGCATAATCATCGGCGCGATACAGCGCCAGCGCCCAGAAATGCGGCGGGGTCCAGAAGAAAATGATCGCGACCAGCAGCAGGCTTTCAAAACCCACGGAGCCGGACGCGGCGGCCCAAGCCACCATGGGAGGAAACGCACCGGCCGCGCCGCCAATCACGATGTTCTGCGGCGTCGAGCGCTTCAGCCACATGGTGTAGATCACCACATAGAAGAAGATGGTGAAGGCCAGCAGCGCTCCCGCCAGCACATTGACCAGCAGCCCCAGCACCACGACGGAAAACGCCGAGAGCGTCAGACCGAAGGCCAGGGCTTCCTGAGGCGTGACACGACCGCCGGGAATGGGACGGTTCCTCGTGCGCGACATGACGGCGTCGATATCGGCATCCCACCACATGTTCAACGCACCGGCCGCGCCCGCGCCGACCGCGATGCACAAAAGCGCGGTGAAGGCGATGACCGGGTGCACATGGTCCGGCGCGCGCACCAGGCCGACCAAGGCGGTGAAGATCACCAGCGACATCACGCGCGGCTTCAGAAGCGACAGGTAATCGCGCGGCGAGGCGAGGCCGAGGCCCACTTCTCCACCGCCCGCCGTCTGGTTCAAGCTCACGCTCACGTCACTCATGCGCACTGGTCCTGTCATACGGATCTTGCTCGGAGCCCGCCCGCTGGCGTCACCCCTTCTTACACGTCAACTAAGCCGGCCGTGCGGCGTGCGCAGAGCCCGTATGCCGCCGCCAGCCAGAGAGACCAGATCGGTGAACACCAGAAAGGCGGACACCGTGGAGGCGACACCGGGTGGGCATATGGCCGGGAGGCATCCGGGGTCATTTTGCCTGCTCGGTCCGGCATCCAACTCCGCGTCTACGGCCGTTAAACCCTTGCCTCGAAACGGAACCGGCGCGGGACCCCGCGCCGGTTCGCCCCGAAGGAAACGCCGCCGCTCACTTGATGCGCGGCAGAACCTCGAACTGATGGAACGGGGGCGGGGAAGAGAGCGTCCATTCCAGGGTGGTCGCGCCAGGACCCCAGGGGTTGGGGCCAGCCAGTTCCTTGCGACGGAAGGCCACCACAATGCCGGTCAGGAAGATCAGCACGGCGAAGCCGGAGATATAGGAGCCGATGGACGAGATGTAGTTCCAGTGCGCGAACGCGTCCGGATAATCCACATAGCGACGCGGCATGCCGGCGAGGCCAAGGAAATGCTGCGGGAAGAACACCAGGTTCACGCCCACGAACGTGACCCAGAAGTGCAGCTTGCCCCAGAATTCCGGGATCATGTAGCCGCTCATCTTCGGGAACCAATAATACCAGCCCGCGAAGATGGCGAACACGGCGCCGAGCGACAGCACGTAGTGGAAATGGGCCACCACATAATAGGTGTCGTGCAGCGAGCGGTCGATGCCGGCGTTGGAGAGCACGACGCCGGTCACGCCGCCGACGGTGAACAGGAAGATGAAGCCGATCGCCCACAGCATGGGCGTGCGGAACTGCACCGAACCGCCCCACATGGTGGCGATCCAGGAGAAGATCTTCACGCCCGTGGGGATGGCGATGATCATGGTCGCGGCGACGAAATAGGACTGCGTCGAAGCGGAGAGGCCCACCGTGTACATGTGGTGCGCCCACACCACGAAGCCGACCACGCCGATCGCCACCATCGCGTAGGCCATCCCGAGATAGCCGAACACTGGCTTGCGCGAGAAGGTCGACACGATGTGGGAGACAATGCCGAAGCCCGGCAGGATCAGGATGTACACTTCCGGGTGGCCGAAGAACCAGAACAGATGCTGGAACAGGATCGGATCGCCGCCGCCGGCCGGATCGAAGAAGGTGGTGCCGAAATTACGGTCCGTCAGCAGCATGGTGATGGCGCCGGCGAGCACAGGCAGCGACAGCAGCAGCAGGAAGGCGGTGATCAGCTGGGCCCAGGCGAACAGCGGCATCTTATGCAGCGTCATGCCCGGAGCGCGCATGTTGAAGATGGTGGTGATGAGGTTGATCGCCCCGAGGATCGAGGACGCGCCGGCGATGTGCAGCGCGAAGATCAAGAGATCCATGGCGGGGCCGGGATGGCCGAGCTTGGAGGACAGCGGGGGGTAGATCGTCCAGCCGCCGCCGAAGCCGTTGGAGCCGGCGGCGCCCTCGACGAACAGGGAGATGATCGCCAGCCCGAAAGCCGGGGGCATCAGCCAGAAGGCGATATTGTTGATGCGCGGGAAGGCCGTGTCCGGCGCGCCGATCATCAGGGGGATGAAATAGTTTCCGAAGCCGCCGATCAGCGCGGGCATCACCATGAAGAAGATCATGATGAGGCCGTGGCCCGTGGTGAACACGTTGAAGGTCTGCGGATTCTTGAAATATTGCAGGCCCGGCTCCATCAGTTCCAGACGGATGCCAATGGACAAGGCGCCACCCACGATCCCCGCCACGATGGCGAAGATCAAGTACATGATGCCGATGTCCTTGTTATTCGTCGAGAACACCCACCGCTTCCATCCCGTGGGATTGTGCTCGGCATGTGCCGCGTCGTGCGCGATAGCCTCGGTGGCCATGAGTCTAGTCCTCAATCTCTTGACGTTGCCGTCTTATCTTTAAGCGTCATCGGGTCGTGTCTGGTCCGCGCGGGGACCCTTCGATCTTGCGCGCGAGGAGGCTTGAGGCCCACTCGCGCGGTGTCTTTCTTCGGCCAGCCCGAAGCGAACGCGGCGAATGCCTCAGTTGGCAGCGTCCGCGAGCATAAGCGCACCGGTGGCCGGCACCTGAACCGTGCGCACGTCCGAGGGCGCCGCCGAGAACTTCTGCTTGGCCTGGGCGATCCAGGTATCGAATTCGGCCTGGCTCACCACCCGCACCGCGATCGGCATGAAGGCATGGTCGCGGCCGCACAATTCCGAGCACTGGCCGTAATAGATGCCTTCCTTGGTGGCCTTGAACCAGGATTCGTTGAGGCGGCCCGGCAGCGCGTCGATCTTCACGCCGAACGAGGGTACCGCGAAGGAATGGATCACGTCGGCGGCGGTGACCTGGATGCGCACCGTCTTGTTGACCGGCACGATCACCTCATTGTCCACCGCCAGAAGACGGGGCTGACCGGCCTTCAGGTCCTTTTCCGGAATCATCAGCGAATCGAAGCCGAACCCGCCGTTATCGGGATATTCATAAGACCAGTACCACTGATGGCCCGTGACCTTCACGGTCATGTCCGCCTGCGGAATGTTCAATTCCAGATGGAGCAGGCGGAAGGACGGGATCGCGATCGCGACCAGGATCATCACTGGGGCGACGGTCCAGATCACTTCGATCAGCGTGTTGTGGGAGGTCTTGGAGGGCACCGGATTGGCCCGCTCGTTGAAGCGGACCATCACGATCGCAAGCAGCACCATCACGAACAGCACAATGGCCACGATGATGGCGAGCACGAAATTATTGAACGAGTGGATGCTCGCCATCACCGGCGTCGCGGCATCCTGTAGGCCGATCTGCCAATCGGACGGCTGGCCCATACCGGCCCACGCAGCCGAGCTCAGCGAAATCGCGGCGACCATCGCGGCCACGGCGAGAGCACCGGTGCGAATGAACGAAATCATGGTAATCTGCTCTCCCTGCGCGGCGCCGTCGCTACCGCAAGCGCAGCGGTGATCGGTAGTTGGCGGACGCCGTAAGCGCGCTCGGATGGCCGGCGCATTCTTGACTTAAATCAAACACAAATCACTGCCTCCCGCAATTGCGGCGCACAGGCGCACGATGCGACACAAGGTCGGACTCCCCCCCTGCGGCAAGCCGCCGGCAAAAGAATTCCGCAGCCAGATTTCCCGCCGCCGTGGACGCAGGTTTGTGCCAAGCACGACCTTCGGAGCGGGCCGGCAGCCCCCGGCTTGGCCCTTCTCCATCAATTCTCCGTTTTATTCCGCAAAGCGCCGCCGCATTCTTGACATGGACGGTCAGCCTTTTAAGCCAAAACGCACGGGCGGCACGCTACGCCCGTATTTGACAGTCGCGGCCCGTTTTGGATCGCCGCCAGTTTCGGAGCCGGTGCCCATGGAGTTCATGTTGTCGCGGGGCCTCGCCCGCACGGATCGGCGCCTCGATGGCGCCCGCATGGTGCTGCCTGGCCAGGTGTTCCACGCCCTCTTCCTCGCGGCGTTTGGGTTTTGCGCGCTGCTCGGCCTCTCAGTGCCGGCGGCCGCGCAGGGGGTGGTGAAGCAGGTCTATGGCGACTGGCAGATCCGGTGCGACACCCCTCCGGGCGCGCAAAGCGAGCAGTGCGTGCTGCTCCAGAGCGTGCAGGCAGACGACCGGCCGAATGTCGGCCTCACCGTCATCATTCTGAAGACCGCCGACCAGAAGAGCCGCCTGCTGCGTGTCCTCGCGCCGCTTGGCGTGCTGATTCCCTCCGGCCTCGGCCTCAAGATCGACGATACCGACGTGGGCCGCGCGGGATTCGTGCGCTGCCTGCCCAACGGCTGCGTCGCCGAAGTGGTCATGGATGACGCCTTGATCGGCAAATTGCGCCAGGGCAAGCAGGCCACCTTCATCATTTTCCAGACCCCGGAAGAGGGCATCGGCATCCCGCTCGGCCTGAACGGATTCGGCCCCGGCTTCGACGCCCTCAAATAAGCCCGTTGCCCTAACGCAACAGGCGGCCGCAAGCGCCTGTCTATTGTCACAATTCTCTTGGTGGCCGACGCCGCCCCGCCTTTAATGATGGGTGGCTCAAACGGCATGGTTTGGCCATTGTTGCTCTGCACAAGAGCGGCCGGCGCAAGCTTGGCAGAAGGCATGGCGGATGCACGGAGACGACCACACCCTGTTCATCAGCGCCCTCGCCTTCCTGGTGGCGGCCGTGGTGGCCGTGCCGGTGGCGCGGCGGCTGGGTCTCTCGCCGGTGGTCGGCTATCTGGCGGCCGGTATCGCCATCGGCCCGGCGGGCTTCAATGTCGCTGATCCGACAACGGTGATCGCGGTCGCAGAACTCGGCGTGGTGCTGCTGCTGTTCCTCATCGGGCTTGAGCTTCAGCCTTCGCGCCTGCTGTCCATGGGGCGCTATATTTTCGGCCTCGGCACCGCGCAATTGCTGATCACCGGCATGGTGATCGCGCTTGTGTCCTGGCTGCTGGGCTTCGGCATCGCCGGCGCCATCGTCACCGGCATGGCACTGGCCATGTCGGCGACCTCAATCGCCCTGCAATTGCTGGGCGAGCACAATGATCTGTCGTCCGGCTACGGGCAGCGCGCGTTTTCGATCCTGCTGTTCCAGGATATCGCCATCGTGCCGCTGCTCGCCCTGGTGCCGCTGCTGGCCCCCGGCGAGAGCGATCTTGGAACCGATGCGACGGCGACCCTTCTGAAGGCGGCGGCGGCGCTTGCGGCGGTCAGCGTGATCGTGGTGTCGGGCAGGTTCCTGCTCAATCCGCTGTTCCGCCTTTTGGCCCGCTCCGGCGCGCGCGAGGCGATGACGGCGGCGGCGTTGCTGGTGGTGCTCGGCGCGGCCGGCCTGATGGCGACCGTAGGACTTTCCATGGCCCTCGGCGCGTTTCTCGCCGGCCTGCTGTTGTCGGAAAGCACCTTCCGCCATGAGCTGGAGGCCAATATCGACGCCTTCCGCGGCCTGCTGCTGGCAGTGTTCTTCATGGGCGTCGGCATGTCCTTGGATCTCACGGTCCTGTTGCCGCACATCCTCCCCGTGGTGCTCGCGGCGCTGATGATCACCGCGATCAAGTTCCTGGTCGTGTTTCTGCTCTATCGCACGGATCACCGCACGGACGCCGACGCGCTGCGGGCCGGGGCGGTGCTGATGCCGGCGGGCGAGTTCGCCTTCGTTCTGTTCCCGCTGGCGCTGTCCAACGGCATTCTCAACCGCGAGCAGGCGGAGCTTCTCACCGCCACCGCCGCGCTCACCATGATGATCGGCCCGCTGGTGTTCGCCGGAATCGGGCGGCTTCTGCCGCGGCTGCGCCATGCCGAGCCAGAGCCGGAGCCGGACGATTTCACCGACGCCAACGGGCGCGTGCTGGTGATCGGCTTCGGCCGCTTCGGGCAGATCGTCTCGCAATGTCTGCTGGCGGAAGGCGTGGGCGTGACCATCATCGACAATGATGTCGAGATGATCCAGAGCGCCGGGCGCTTCGGCGTTCATATCTATTACGGCGACGGCACCCGTCTCGACGTGCTGCGGGCGGCGGGCGCCGACCAGGCGGAAGTGATCGCTGTGTGCGTGGACGATCGGGAGGCCGCCGACCGCATCGTCGATATCGTGCAGGCCAACATGCCCAATGCCCGGCTGCATGTGCGCGCGTTCGACCGTGTCCACGCCATGGCCCTGCTGCGTAAATCGGTCGATTACGAGATGCGCGAAACGCTCGAATCGGCGTTCGCGTTCGGCGGGCGCACGCTGGAGGCGCTGGGTTTCGACCAGGAGACGGTCACAGCTCTCGTTGCCGACGTGCGCGCCCGCGATCGCCAGCGGCTGGAGCTTCAGGTTCAGGAAGGGCTGTACGCCGGCATCGAGCTCGCCGGCCAGAAGGTGGAGCCGGAACCCCTCACCGATCCCAACAAGCCGGCCAAGCCCCTCAATCCCGAGGCGCAGGACGTGCTGGCCCACGAAACCGAATTCTCCGGCTGACGCTTTGCGGTCGCGATTCCGGTTGCGCCGGAAGTCGCGACGCGTGGTGGCGCAGGCGTGCATGGCCTCACCTGGAAAATTTCCCTGGGCATGACCACGTGCGAAGGCTGCCCGCCATGATCCAGCGCCGAATCCGGCGCGCGATCCGGTTTCCACTGCGCCGGAAAACACCCTAGAACGGGCGTCGTGCCGGTCGCAGCCGCGCGCGATTCGCCTGCGTGCAACCCGCCGTCCAACGCCGCCAACCAAGCCCCACGGACCGCATGAGCGCAGCGCCCGCGAAATTCCTCCACGGATCCATCATGCGCCATGTGGCGGTGATGGCGGCCACGGGCTCGATCGGCCTTGTGGCGGTGTTCGTGGTGGATCTGCTGAACCTGTTCTACATCTCGCTCCTCGGCGAGGCGGAACTGGCTGCCGCCATCGGCTATGCCGGCACGATGCTGTTTTTCACCACCTCGGTAGCGCTCGGCATCATGATCGCGGGCTCGGCGGTGGTGTCGCGCGCGCTTGGCGCGGGCAACCGAGAGGACGCCCGCGCGCTCGCGACCATCGCGGTTGTCTACATGGTGCTGGTTTGCGTGGTCCTGACCGCTGTCTCGCTGCCGCTCATCCGGCCGCTGCTGTCGCTGCTCGGAGCCCACGGTCGCACACTCGACATCGCCGACGGCTTCCTGGTCGTGGTCACCCTGTCGACGCCGCTGCTGGGCATCGGCATGGTCTGCTCGGGACTGCTGCGGGCGACCGGAGATGCGGGGCGGGCCATGTGGGTGACGCTCGGGGGCGGCCTTCTGACGGCCGTGCTGGACCCGATCCTCATCCTCGCCCTGGGCCTCGGCGTGGAGGGCGCCGCCATCGTCTCCGTCGCGTCGCGCCTGTTCATGGCGCTCTACGGATTGCAGGCGTGCCACCGCAGGCACAGACTGTTTCGCCGGCCGACCTTCGCCATGTGGCATCGCCACGCCGGGCCGATCTCGGCGATCGCCATTCCCGCCATTCTCACCAATGTCGCGACGCCTGTGGGCAATGCCTATGTCACCGCCAAGCTCGCCCCGTTCGGCGATGGCGCCGTGGCCGCTTTCGCCGTGATCGGGAGGGTGATTCCCGTCGCCTTCGGCCCGCTGTTCGCGCTCACCGGGGCGGTCGGGCCGATCTTCGGGCAGAATTTCGGCGCCGGCCTGTTCGATCGCCTGCGCACGACGCTTCGGGACAGCCTGATCCTGACGCTGCTGTATGTGTGCGCCGTTTGGGTGCTGCTGGCGCTGCTGCGCAATTTCATTTCCTCGGTGTTCGGCCTCACGCCCGAGGGCCAGCAGATCGTGGCCTTCTTCTGCCTCGTGACCGCCGGGAGCTTCATCTTCCTCGGCGGATTGTTCGTGGCGAATGCCGCGTTCAATAATCTCGGCGCCCCGCTGCTCTCCACATTCTTCAACTGGGGGCGCGCCACCCTCGGCACCATTCCCCTGGTGTGGATCGGCAGCGACCTGATGGGGGCGAACGGGGTGATTCTCGGCCAGGCCCTCGGCGCCGTGGCTTTTGGCATCGCCGCCATGATTTTCGCGTTCCGCGTGATCGAAAGGATCGCCGCATCGCCCCCGCCGGTGAGCGATCGGGGGCCCGCGCCGCATCTTTCCACCGTGGAATTGCCACCGTTATCTTCGCCGCACGATGCAACCGCCATCGAGCCGTGATTTTGGCGAGACGATGGCGTAGAGTCGCGAACTCGGGAGGCCGCTAAATGGACCAGTTCGTGCAATTGCTGAGAGCCGCTCAAGGTGGGCAGGGCCTTGAGAATCTCGCTCAGATCTATGGCCTCACGGCACAACAGGCGCAGAAGGCGGCGGAAGCCGTCATGCCCGCCTTCGCGGCCGGCATCCAGCGGGCCATGCAATCGCCCGAGGGGCTCGCCAGCCTCATGGTGCTGATGATGCGCGGCCCGTACGGCGGCCTTTACGATCGCGCACCCGCGGCCCCGGATCAATATTCGCAGGCCGGCGCCAATGCGCTCGACGCGCTTTTCGGTTCGCCGGAGATCAGCGCGGCAGTGGCCAATCATGCGGCGGCCAGCACCGGCCTCGCCACTGCCGTCGTGCGCAAGATCATGCCCGATTTCGCAACCTTGGTGATGGGCGGCCTGACGAAATCGCTCGCCGCCTCGGGCGCCATGAACCAGATGCTTGCGGCCATGCTGGCACGGGCCAACGGGCTCCCCGTACCCACCGGCAATCCCTGGGTGGACGGGCTTGCGACCTGGATGAACAGCGCCATGCCGCGCCAATCCCAGAGCACCGGCAATCCCTGGGTGGATGCGTTCGCGCAGATGATGCTGCAATCCCCTTGGACCGCCGGCAATGCCGGCGCTTGGGGTCAGTCTGGCATGGGCGCCGCCTGGCCCGGCACCGCGCGGTCCCAGCCGAACCCATACCGGGCACAGGCCGAGCGTTCCGCCGCTGCGAGCCAGGATGTGTATGGCAATGCCGCCAATGCGTGGCAGGAACTCATCGCCGCCATGATGGAGACCATGACAGCGGTGTCCGGCGAAGGCGCTTCGCGTCAGGCTTCCCAGCGGGAGGTTGCCGCAGCCGCAAAACCCCTCGCCCTGCCGCCTCCCCCGCCTCCGCCGGAGCCGCTGGCGGCGCTCGGACAATGGCCGATGCAGGATTATTTCGCGCAATTGTTCGCCCAGGGCTTTCCGCCGACCGTGGGCACGGGCGGCAATGATCCGGCAGCACCGTTCGCCAGCCTCGCCGCCTTCTACCCGTTTCCCGATTTCTGGAGCCAGATGCTCGGCCGTAGCGCGGCCCATGGCCATGCCTCGCCCACGAAGGCCGGGGCGCGGCCGACCCGCAAGGGCTGAGTGACCCGTCCGAAAAAAGAAGGCCCGCGCCGGTTGCGGCCGGCACGGGCCCAGATGGGCGGTCGCGAGGGGCTTTGACCGCCAATCGAAAATCCGGTGAGATCAGCGCGCGCCGCGCGTCCTGAGCCAAGCCGCCGCGCGGCGCTCCACCGCCCGCCGCACCAGCAAGACCGAGGGGTCAGTCCAGAGCGGCTCAGCCGCCGCGTCGCGGACGTCGCCGCGCGTCAGGCCGATGTCGCGCAGCATATGCTCGTCGAGGGCGCCAAGGGCGCGTACGGCGCGACGATGCTCCATGGCGCGAATCACGTTCTGTCCCAGGCCAATCACCTGCAGCAGGAACGTTGCCAGCACTGCGCCGAGGGGCGCGACACCGGCTGTGCGGATTTCGCCATGTGTATTCATCGTCATCTCCATCTCCCGACGTCTGTCCGTTCTGCTCCCTGAAGCTTCGGGGGGACCACCCGTTCTCGCCGCGCTGCGGCGTCCCGGTTGTGCGACCATGCGTAAAATCAAGCTAGCGAATGTTTTTCATCTGAAATATCATCAACGCTGATAGATCGAGATCGCCCATGACCATATTGCTCGACACCGATCAGCTGCGGACATTCGTTGCCATCGCCGAAACCGGCAGCTTCACGCGCGCGGCCGAAGTGGTTCACAAGACCCAGTCGGCGGTCTCCATGCAGATGAAGCGCCTGGAAGAGCGGGTCGGCCGCCCCGTATTCGCCCGCGATGGCCGCGCCTCACGGCTGACTGAGGACGGCCAGCGCCTGCTGGACTATGCGCGGCGCATTGTGAAGCTCAATCTGGAAGCGGTTGCGAGCTTTGCCGATGCAACGCTCTCGGGTCGCGTCTGCCTGGGCGTGCCTGACGATTACGCGGATCGCTATTTGCCGGAGATCATGGCCCGCTTCTCCCGCACACATCCTTCGGTGGAACTTACCGTCATCTGCGAGCCGAGCTGCGAGCTGGTCGAGCGGATCAAGGCCGGAACGCTCGATCTTGCCATCATCACCTACACCGAGACCTCGGCGCGCGATTCGCAGGTCATCCGGCGCGAGCGGCTGCTCTGGGTCGGGTCCGCGCGGCATGCCGCCCATCTCGAAACCCCGGTACCGCTGGCCCTCGGCCGGCCCACCTGCGTCTGGCGGGACGCCGCCGTGACGCGCCTCGCCGCCTGCGGCCGCGCCCATCGCGTGCTCTATACCAGCCCCAATGCGGGCGCGGTTTCGGCCGCCGTCCTGGCGGGCCTCGCGATCAGCGTCTTTCCCGAATCGGCATTGCGGCAAGGCATGCGCGTACTCGGCCCCGCGGACGGCTATCCGCCCCTTCCGCCCTGCGACATCGCCTTGCTGCGCAATCGCCATGAGCCGAACACGCTCGCCGATGCCCTCGCGCTCCACATCATCCAGGGGCTCGACAATGTCACCGAGTCCGACGCGGCCGAATAGCCTCAGCCCGCCGCCGCGCGGCCCTTGGTCAGCACCACCACATTGCCGGCCAGCACCAGGGCGACGCCGACGCCGGCTTCCAGGGTCCAGTGATAGCCCTCGAACACGGTGGAGATGAGAAGCGCCACCAGCGGGAACAGCACCGTGCCATAGCCCGCGCGGCTCGCGCCGATGCGGCGGATCAATTGCAGGTAGATGGCGAAGCCAAGCAGCGTCGGTCCGACGATCAGATAGGCGAGCGCGCCGAGATAGCGCGGCGTCCATTCCACCTGGATCGGCGCGCCGGAGGCCAGCGTCGCCAGCAGAAACACCAGGCACCCATAGGCCATGCCCCAGGCCGTGGCTGAAAACAGCGGCAGGCCGCGTCGCGAAACCACACCGGTCAACAGGCTGCCGAGCGAAAACAGCACCGTGCCGGCGATGGCCAACGCCAGCGCCACCAGGACCGCAGCGTCGAAGCCGGTTTCCACAAGGCTGGGTTCGAAGACCAGAGCGATGCCCCCGACCCCCAGCAAGGTGCCCGCCAGGATGCGCGCCGTGACGCGGGTACCGAACATCGCCGCCGACAGAACGGGAATGCACACGGAGGCGAGTGAAAACACCACCGACATGACGCCGGATTTCAAATGATAGCCGGCATAATAGAACGTCAGGAAATTCAGCGAGAACAGGCACGCGCCGAGCCCGGCGAACAACAGATGATCGCGCGGCCTGAAGGCAAGCCGGCCACCGGAAAGACCGACCGCCAAGAACATGATCGCTCCGGCGATAAGAAAGCGCAGCATGCCGGACACCTCCGGCGCAACCACGCCCAATTGCAGGCGCAGAGGCAGCCAGCCGGTGCCCCAGAGCAGCACGGTCGCGGCATAAAGGGCCGCCTCCACGGGGCCGAACACGGTCGGGGCGGCGGAGGGTGGAGGCGCGGCCATCGAAATGAAACTCCGGGAGGTGGTTCGTTAGACCCCACCCGCGCGCAGCGCGAACCACCTGCCCGCGCATGGCCGCCATGCGCGAGGCACATATGGACTGCGCTACCCTGGTGCTCGCCTCAGTAGGCGAGTGCCTTGAACACCGGCTCGACCGATTCGTCCCAGGAGCTGAGATAGAGGTCGCGCAGCTTTTCCGCCGGGGTCTTGCCGCTGGCAAGAACCTCTCTGAGCGGCGCAAGGAAGCGTGTTTCGTCGCGGCCCTGGCTGTCCAGGTGGCGACGCCGCTTCAGCCCGGCTTCCGACAGGGCCACCATGTCGGCGGCGATGTCGCGCACCTTGCGGCCGGCGATGGTGGCGTCGAGGGCCAGCCGGGGCACGTCGTCGCGCAGGGCCTGCCGCTCCGCCTCGGTCCAATCCTTCACCAGGTCGAGCGCGGCATCGAGGCTGACGGAATCATACAGCACGCCGGCCCACAGCGCCGGAAGGGCGCACAATTCCGCCCACGGCCCCGCGTCCGCCCCGCGCATCTCCAGGAAGCGCTTCAGCCGCACCTCGGGGAAGATTGTGGAGAGGTGATTGACCCAATCCGACAAGGTCGCGGTCTCGCCCGGCAGCGCGGGATGGCGCCCGGCGAGAAGATCGCGGAAGGACGAGCCCGCGACATCGACGTAGGCATCGCCGCGCTTCACGAAATACATCGGTACATCAAGCGCATAGTCCACGTAACGCTCGAATCCCATGCCATCTTCGAAGGCGAAGGGCAGCATGCCGGCGCGCTGATTGTCGGTGTCACGCCAGATCTGCGAGCGGAACGAGAGGAAGCCGTTCAGCTTGCCTTCGGTGAAGGGCGAATTGGCGAACAAAGCGGTGGCGATGGGCTGGAGCGCGAGGCTCGCCCGCAGCTTGCGCACCATGTCCGCTTCCGAGGCATAATCCAGGTTCACCTGCACCGTGCAGGTGCGGAACATCATGTCGAGGCCGAGCTTACCGACCTTGGGCATGTAATTGGCCATGATCTTGTAGCGGCCCTTGGGCATCACCGGCGTCTCGGCGCGAGTCCATTTCGGGCTCATGCCGATGCCGAGAAAGCCGATGCCAAGGGGCTCGGCCACCTGACGCACCTGCGTCAGGTGGGTGTTGATCTCCGAGCAGGTCTCGTGGATCGTCAGAAGCGGCGCGCCGGAAAGCTCGAACTGGCCGCCCGGCTCAAGCGAGATGGCCCCGCCGCCTGCGGGGTCGGCAAGGCCGATCAAGGTCTCGCCTTCCATAATCGGCTCCCAGCCGGAGATCTTCCCCATCCCCTCCAGAATGGCCCGGATGCCTGCTTCCCCCTCATAGGGAACGGGTTCGTGCCGGCCGAGGGTGAACGGGATCTTCTCGTGCTCGGTGCCGAGCCGGAAGGCGGATTCCGGCTTGTTCCCCTGTTCGATCCAGGCGACCAATGCGTCGCGGGATTGGATCGGGGTCGCATCCAGCATATCGCGAGCCATGCGCGCATTTTCCCTGGCACGACCGGAATGGGCACAAGGTGCCATCGCCGGAATGCGTACCGCGTAAAGAGGTTGGATCATGCCGCGCACCGGCGCTGCGGCGCTGGCGGGGCATGGTCGAGAACGGGCGCGCGAACATACACGGCGCCCACGCCACCGCAAACCATACGATGCGGGCGGGTTTCAAACGCGCTTTAAGGTCGCGCTCAAGCCCCCTGCCCCGCCCATGCGAAGCGTTCGCACCAGTCGGTCAGAGCCGGCCGCCTTTGCCGCCTTTGCCGCCTTTTCTCGCAGGGAGGCTTCCTCTGGGGGATTTTATCCGGACGTCTCTTGCCCGGCTGCCCCGTGCCCCGCCGGCTCGGCAAGCGCCTCGCGCCGCCACACCGCGAACACCACCACCGTCAGCGGCGTCGCCAGCAGCACGCCGAGCGGCCCGAGCAATGTGCCGACCGCCACCACGGCGAACAGGCTGACCGCCGGGGGGATCGAAACCATCTCCTGTTGCAGCAGCGGCGAAATCACATTGCCTTCCAGCTGCTGCACCACCACGAACAGGGCGAGCGTCCACGCCGCCTCCTCATAGCCAACCGTAAAGGCGAGCAGCAGCGCCGGCACCGCTGCCACCACCGGGCCGATCATCGGAACGAATTCCGCCAGCCCCGCGAACAGGCCAAGCGCGAAGGCCGAAGGTATGCCGATGATCGACAGGCCGACACCGCTGAGGACGCCCACCAGGACCATCGCCATGAGCTGCGCCTTCAGGAAATTGCGCAGCCCGATATTCGCCCGGTCCAATGCATCGTCGATGTGCGGCCGCCAGGCTTTCGGGAAAATGAGCTGAATGCCCCGGCGATACACCTGAGGCTGGATGGCGATATAGATGCCGCCGACCACCACTAGGAACAGGCTGAGAAGAACATTGGCGACATTGCTGGTGAAACCGCGCAGGACCGATAGCACCGTGGTGCCGGACGGCACGGCATTTTCCGCTTGGCGGAGCAAATCGTCGGTCAGTCCGGCCAACCCGAAGCGGTCTCGGAACTCGGCCCAGGCCTGGGGCAGGCGCTGCACGAGTTCAACCACCTGGGCCCGGATGAGGCTGCCGAACAGATAGAGCGTGACCGCGAGGATCACAGCGACCAGAAACGCCGCAAGCGCAAGCGCGGCGCGCGGCGGCAGCGTCGTGACCCGCGCGATCGGTTCGGACAAGGCGTGCAGTGCCAGCGCGATGAGCACGGCCGCAAAGATCAGCAGGATAAGGTCGGACACCAGCCAGGCGACCAGGAAGCCGGCGGCGACGAGGCAGCCCACAGCCACCCCACGCGCCACGCGCGTTTCAAAGCCCATAGGCGGTGTCCATCTGCGGCGTCCTTCCGTCTGCGGCGCGACCCTCTCGCTTCCGCAACGCCACCGGGCGTGGGGCGTTCCCCGGACGCCCATCGCGCCGAACCGCTGATGAATTTCAGCGTGGCACCTCCGCGCTCGGGATCAAGCGCGCTTGCGCCGCTCCTCCTCCACCAATTCCTTCTTCGAAAGCTTGCCCACCATGGTCTTAGGCAGGGTCTCGCGGATTTCCACCTCTTTCGGCAGCTCGATTTTCGAGACCTGCGTCACGAGGAAGGCGAGCAGCTCATCGGGTGTCGCGCTCGCCTCGGCCCGCAGGGTCACGAAGGCCTTGGGGCTCTGGCCGCGATAAGGGTCCGGCACCGCGATCACAACGCATTCCGCCACCGCTGGATGCAGATAAAGTGCTTCCTCGATCACGCGGGGATAGACATTGTAGCCGCCGCACAAGATCACGTCCTTGATGCGATCCACCAAGAACAGATAGCCGTCAGCATCCAGGTAACCGACATCGCCGGTGCGGAACGCGCCGTCCACGAAGGCGTGGGCGGTTTCCTCCGGCCGGTTCCAATAGCCGGACATCACTTGCGGGCCGCGTGCGCAAACCTCTCCCTTTTCACCCAGTGGAACCAGGCGGGAGGGATCGGCGAGGTCGCGAATCTCGATTTGCGTGCCGGGAACCGCGGTGCCGACCGATCCGTCCTTGATGACGCCGAGGGGCGGGTTGGCGGTCAGCACGGGCGAGGTCTCGCTCAGTCCGTAGCCTTCCACCAGCTTGCAGCCGCTCAGTTCCTCGAAGCGGTGGCGCACTTCGCCCGGCAGGGGCGCGCCACCGGAAATGCAGAGGCGCAGCGAGGACAGGTCATATTTTTCGAGATCCGGCGCATTGTTGATCGCCGTATAGATGGTCGGCACGCCGGGAAACAGGGTCGGCTTCTGCGTGGCGATGGTCGCCAGCAGATCGCCCAGGTGAAAGCGCGGCACGAGGATGATTTCCGACCCGGCCGCGATGGGAATATTCATCACCGTGGTCATGGCGAACACATGGAACAACGGCAGGACGCCGAGCACCCGCTCGGCGCCGACTTCCAGGCACCGCACGTGCGCCATCACCTGGCGCGCATTGGCGACCACGTTCGCATGGGTCAGCATCGCACCCTTGGGAATGCCGGTGGTGCCCCCGGTATATTGAAGCACCGCGACATCGCGCAGCGGATCGACCGAGATCGGCGCCGGGCGGCCGACATCGCGCACAAGGTCCTGATAGCGGATATGGCGGCCGTCCCCGCGCGCAAATTCCGCCAGATCCTTGCGCCGCAAGAGCGGAAACAGCAGCCCCTTCAGCCAGGGCAGAACCTTGGCGAACGGACAGACGATGATCGACTTCAGCCCGGATTCGTCGGCGACCGCCGCAACCCGGGAATGGATCACCTTCAGGTCCGGAACCACCATGATGGTGGTGCCGGAATCGCGGATCTGGTTGGCGAGCTCCCGCTCCACGTAAAGCGGGCTGAAATTCACCACGATGCCGCCGGCCCGCAGGATCGCGTAATAGAAGATCACCGAATAGGGCGTGTTGGGCAGGCACAGGCCGACCCGCGTCTCCTTACGCACGCCAAGGCGCTGAAGGCCGGCGGCGGCGGCATCGACCATCGCGCCGAGCTGGGCGTAGGTCCATCTGCGCCCCATGAAATTCATGGCCGCGCGCGCGCCATGCTCGGCCACGCTGACGTCCAGCAGGTCGCTCACCGGCGCTGCCGCGATGCCTGCGTCCTGATTGCGATCGAGCATTTGTGTTTCCCCTCTCGATGGAGGCGCGCATCGCCGCGTGACACGGCGCCGGCCTCTCTTGCTTGCGGGGCACCTCACGGTGCCGCCGCGCGCATCATGGAGCGCAATTGTGCCGGGAAAGCGAAGCTTGATGCGCGCTCCCGACCGCGCCCCACTCACCTCACTTGGTGATGAGGGCGGTCTTCACCGGCACGGAGTCGAAGCGGTAGCGCACGCCGACCGAGACGATGTCCACATAGGCGTTGTTCACTTCAGCGACCAGCACGCCACGGGTGAGATTGGCGGTGTCGAGCGGGGAGAGGTTGATCGGGCCGCTTTCGCCGAAGATGTGGGTATAGGCCAGATCAATGCTGAGGTTATCCGTCCACGCATAGGTCAGGCCGCCGGAAAGCCAGAGCCGGTTGCTGTCGGGCAGGCGCGGGGTGCGGTATTCGTCGGTGACGGGCGAGATTTCATAAGCAAGACCCGCGCGCAGGGTGAGCTTGGGGTCCCACTGATACTCGAGGCCGCCGGAGAAGAACCAACCATCCTGCCAATGCAGCGAGAGGATCGAGGGGGCCGAAGGGACCGCGCTGTTGGGCTGGATGACCAGCTGCTGCAAGTTGGACCAATTGGTCCATTCAACCGTTCCGAGCACGGTCCAGCGCGGGTCGAGCTGCGAGCGCAAGCTGGCGGTGATCTGGTCCGGCAGGTTCAGGCCGGCGGTCGCGGGCGCCTGGCCGGCGATCACCCCGATGGGCAGCGAGGAGGTGACGGAGCCGCTGAGATTCTGGTCGATGGCCGAGCGATAGCCGATGCCGAGCGTGGTGCCCGGCCGCAAGGTGAACAAGGCGCCGAGGGTGAAGCCGACGCCCATATCGTCGCCATTCACTTCGGCGGAACCCTGAAGATAAGACGGCGCGCCGGTGAGGATCTGCGCCTGGTTCAGCTTGGCGTCGATGTAATTGACCGCCACGCCGCCGCCGAGGGTCAGCCAGTCGTTGACCTTATAGGCCACAGAGGCGGTGGCGTTCATGTCGAAGATGCGGCTGTAGCACCCGTAATACCGACCGGACCAGTTGCACGGCGCGTCCGTGATGAGGCCGTAGGGCGACGTGATCGCGAGCCCGACCGCCCAGCGATCAAAGGCATAGCTGATATAGCTGGTGGGCAGCGTGCCGTTGTCGACGATGTCGCCGACGCCCACGGTGCCAAGATTGGCGCCGAGCGCGCTGCGGGCGCCGATCACGTCGATGGAGGCATGGGGGGCGATATAGGTGACATTGCCTTCCACAGAGAGGCCAGGAGCAAAACTCATGGCCGCCGGGTTCCAGTACATGGAGGCAAGGCCCGCGCCGCCCGCCGCGTTACCGGCGAACGAGGTGCCTTGATAGTAGGAACTCTGCTCGCGCAGGCCGAAGCCGCCCGCCGAGGCGGTCGAGACGCCGCCCAGGAGCAGGGCCGGCATCATCAAGGCGGTACCGGTATGAGCAATGGCGTGACGTCTGGACATAATGCCCCCCAAGGTTGCGTTTCCACCCGGCATCCCGTCTTGTGCGGCGCACGTATCAGTGCTTGTGATGCCCTATACGTCAACAAGCATGCCTATTCGGCTGGCAGCGTCAACCGGACTGCAGACCGAGGAGGTGCGAAAATTACTTTAACCACTCCTCTGTGGCAGACGTGCAACGTTGACGGGGTAGATGTCCCCGCTGGATCCACGGAATTCGTATCGGATTCACAATGATACGTCAGCTGGATTGACCTTTTTGCATTGAAGGAGGCGAGACGGACACAGCGAGAGCCATTGTGCAGCGCCCAGATGGCGTGCCCGAATCTTTTGCGTCGCAATATTGAAATGATAACTGCCAAATCACGTCTTCCAAACCGCCTGGGTCGGGGGCTTGCGCCGAAGGTTAAAGCATGTATCCTGCGTTCGTTGGGTGACGTATAGGTAAAGGTGCGACAGTGGCAGTTAAGCGCGGTGCCTCCGGTGCCATAACCGACACATTCTTCACCGTGACCGAGCTGGCGCGGGATCTCGCCGTCACGGCCCGCACCATTCGCTTCTACGAGGACAAGGGGCTCATCACGCCCCGGCGCGCCGGAAATATTCGCGTCTATACCAAGCGCGACCGGGCGCGGATGGCGCTCATCCTGCGCGGCAAGCGCCTCGGCTTCAGCCTGCGGGAAATCAAGGAATATCTTGACCTCTATGACGTCGATCCGACCCAGATCGAGCAGATCCGCCTGCTGCTGAAGCAGGTGCGCACGCGCCTGGAGATGCTCGAGGACCAGCGCCTGGCGCTGGAGGAGACCATCGTCGAGCTGAAGGAGATCGAGGCGCAGACCGAGGAGGCCCTGAAGCAGGAAGTCGCCTCCAAGCGCATCGCCGGCTGAAGACAGCGCGTTCCCGTCCGGGTCCCCGGCCCGCGCGCCGCGCCTGTTTGCGGGCGTCTATCGGGCGTCATTACCGGCGCGGCATGATCGGGCGGGCCCACCGCTCGCCGCCTGGCGCGGCATGACCGAGCAGCGTTCAGATGCGGAATGCGAGCGGCAGTTTCTGACCCTCGCGCGCAAGCACATGAGACATCACGCCAATAACATTTGGTCTTCGAACACGAAAACGCGGCACCCGAACAAGAACACTGGCAACAAAGACATCTGGTAGGAGAGCCCATGCAGAACGTGGTTATCGCAGGCTATGCCCGCTCGCCTTTCGCGCCCGCCAAGAAGGGGGACCTCGCCCGCGTCCGCCCGGATGACATGGCCGCCCAGGTGGTGCGTGAGCTGATCGCCCGCACGAAGGTCAATCCCGAGGACATCGAGGATTTGATCGTCGGCTGCGCCTTTCCAGAGGCCGAGCAGGGCTTCAACGTGGCGCGCCTCATCGGCATGATCGCCGACCTGCCGCAATCGGTCGCCGGAGTCACGGTGAACCGCTTCTGCGGCTCTTCCATGCAGGCGATCCACATGGCCGCCGGCCAGATCCAGCTCGGCGCCGGCGAGGTGTTCGTGTGCGCCGGCGTGGAGAGCATGAGCCGCGTGCCCATGACCGGCTTCAACCCCATGCCGAATCCGGCCCTGCACGAGAAGAACCCCGCCGCCTACATGGCCATGGGCGACACCGCGGAGAATGTCGCGCGCAAATGGCAGATCAGCCGCGCGGATCAGGACGCCTTCGCGCTCAAGAGCCAGCAGAAGGCCGCGAAAGCCCAGGCCGAGGGCCGGCTGAAGGATGAGATCGTCTCCATCCGCATCAACGGCAAGAGCGTGGATGTGGACGGCTGCATCCGCACCGAGGCCAAGCCGGAGGATTTCGCCGGTCTCAAGCCCGCTTTCGATGAAAACGGCACCGTCACCGCCGGCACCTCCTCGCCGCTCACCGACGGCGCGTCCGCCGTGCTGGTGTGCACCGAAGCCTATGCCGAGAAGCACGGCCTCACCCCGCTCGCCCGCCTGCGCGGCGTTGCGGTGGCCGGCTGCGCGCCGGAAATCATGGGCATCGGCCCGGTCGCCGCCACCCGCAAGGCGCTGGCGCGCTCCAACATCCAGGTCGGCGACCTTGATGTGGTCGAGCTGAACGAGGCCTTCGCCTCCCAGGCGCTCGCCTGCATCAGCGATCTCGGGCTGCGGGACGACACCATCAATATCGACGGCGGCGCCATCGCCATCGGCCATCCGCTCGGCGCGACCGGCGCGCGGATCGTCGGCAAGGCGGCCTCGCTGCTCCAGCGCGAGGGCGGGCGCTATGCGCTCGCGACCCAGTGCATCGGCGGCGGACAGGGCATCGCCACCGTTCTCGAACGCATCTGAGCGGAGCGCGAGAGATGAACGAGATCAAGAAGGTCGCCGTTATCGGCGCGGGCGTCATGGGCGCCGGCATCGCCGCCCATGTGGCGAACGCGGGCATCCCGGTGCTGCTGCTGGACATCGTCCCCGAGGGTGCGGCCAACCGCAATGCCATCGCCGAAGGCGCCATCGCCCGCCTGCTGAAGGCGGACCCCGCCGCCTTCATGTCGAAAGCCGCCGCCAAGCTGGTCACGCCCGGCAATACCGAGGACCATCTCGATCAGCTGGCCTCCTGCGACTGGATCGTGGAAGCGGTGATCGAGCGGCTCGACATCAAGCAGGCGCTTTATGCGAAGATCGAGGCTGCGCGCACCCCCGGCTGCGCGGTGTCCTCGAACACTTCCACCATCCCGCTGGCCGATCTCACCGCCGGCCTGCCGGACAGCTTCGCCCGCGATTTCCTCATCACCCACTTCTTCAACCCGCCGCGCTACATGCGTCTGCTGGAGATCGTCGCCGGCCCCAAGACCGACCCCGCGACGGTGGCGAAAGTCTCGGCCTTCGCCGACGTGAAGCTCGGCAAGACGGTGGTGACCTGCAAGGACACGCCCGGCTTCATCGCCAATCGCCTCGGCACCTTCTGGCTGAACCTCGCCGTGGGCGAAGCCATCGAGAAGGGCCTGAAGGTGGAAGAGGCGGACGCCGTGATGGGTCGTCCGTTCGGCATTCCCAAGACAGGCATCTTCGGCCTGCTCGACCTCGTCGGTCTCGACCTGATGCCGCATGTGCAGGGCAGCCTGGAGCGCGCGCTTCCCAAGAGCGATCCCTTCCACGCCACGCTGCGCGACGTCCCCCTGGTCAAGACCATGATCGAGACCGGCTACACGGGCCGCAAGGGCAAGGGCGGCTTCTATCGGCTGAACCGCGAGAATGGCGGCAAGCTGAAGGAAGCCATCGATTTGTCCACCGGCGCGTATCGCCCGCAGGAAAAGGCGGCGCTGCCGGAGCTTGAGGACGGCGGCGGCAGAGATCTCCTCGCCCTTCTCTCCGCGCCCGGCGCGGGCGGGCGCTATGCCTGGGCCGTGATGGGACGCACCCTCGCCTATGCCGCTCGTCTGGTGGGCGAGGCGGCGGACGACGTGGTCGCCATAGATGAGGCCATGCGCCTCGGCTACAATTGGAAATGGGGCCCGTTCGAGCTGATCGACAAGATCGGCGCGGCCAACCTCATCGCCCGCCTGAAGGCGGACGGGGAAGAGATTCCCGCTCTCCTCGCCAGCGCCGAGGCCCAGCCTTTCTATCGGGTGGAGAACGGCACGCGGCGCTATCTCGGCCGCGACGGTGCCTATCACGACGTGGTGCGCCCGGAGGGCGTGCTGCTGCTCGCCGACATCAAGCTCAACAGCGAGCCCCTGATGAAGAACGGCTCGGCGGCGCTGTGGGACATCGGCGACGGCGTGGTGTGCCTGGAATTCACCAGCAAGGGCAATTCGCTGGATGAGGGCATCATCACCTTGCTGACCAAGGCGACGCGCCTCGTGAAAGACAAGTACAAGGCGCTCGTCATCTATAATGAGGGCAATAACTTCTCCGTCGGCGCCAATCTCGGCCTCGCCTTGTTCGCCTGCAACATCGCGGCGTTCGGCGAGGTGGAGAAGCTGGTGGCGACCGGGCAGAAAGCCTATCAGGACCTCAAATACGCCCCCTTCCCCGTCGTCTCCGCCCCCGCCGGCATGGCGCTCGGCGGCGGCTGCGAAATCCTGCTGCATTCCGATGCGGTGCAGGCCCATGCGGAAAGCTATATCGGCCTCGTGGAATGCGGCGTCGGCCTGCTGCCGGGCTGGGGCGGATGCAAGGAGATGCTGACCCGCTGGCAGAACGCCAAGGGCATGCCCAAGGGGCCCATGCCCGCGCCCTCCAAGGTGTTCGAGCTGGTGAGCGTCGCCACCGTCTCCAAATCCGCGGCGGAAGCGAAGGAATATCTGTTCCTGCGCGAAACCGACGGCATCACCATGAACCACGACCGCCTGCTGGCGGATGCCAAGGCCAAGGCCCTGGCGCTGGCGGAAAACTACGTGCCGCCCAAGCCCAAGGACCTCACCTTGCCCGGCCCCTCCGGCAAGACGGCCCTGGTGATGGCGGCGGAGGGCTTCCACCGGCGCGGCATCGCCACCAAGCACGATCTGGTGGTGGCCGGAGCGCTGGCCGAGGTCCTCTCCGGCGGCAAGGCGGACCATATCGAGCCGGTGACGGAAGCCCAGGTGCTGGAACTGGAGCGGGCGAACTTCATGCGCCTCATCAGGACCAATGCGACGCTGGCCCGCATCGAGCACACGCTCGAAACCGGCCGCCCGCTGCGGAATTAAGTGGCATCGCCTGAACAGTCCCCTCTCCCGCTTGCGGGGGAGGGCTAGGGAGGGGGAAGGCGGACGATCGCAGTTTGGCAAATGGTGCCCTGCTTGATTGCCCCCTCCCCGCCCCTCCCCCGCAAGCGGGAGAGGGAGTTAGCCCTCGAACATGAGCCTCTTGGAGAGGCCGCAAGGACAACGGGAGAGCGACCATGCAGACGTATCAGCCCCCGCTCCGCGACATGCGCTTCGTGCTGCACGAACTGCATGGCAGCGAAAGCCTGAAGGATATGAAGGGCCTCGAAGAGGTCACCCCCGATCTCATCGACGCGGTGCTGGAGGAAGCTGGCAAGCTGGTGACCGAGGTGCTGGCGCCCATCAATATGGCGGCCGACCAGGAAGGCTGCACTTATGAGAACGGCGTGGTGCGCACGCCCAAGGGCTTCAAGCAGGCCTATGAAACCTATCGCGAGGGCGGCTGGAACGGCATCGCCTGCGATCCCGAATGGGGCGGCCAGGGCCTGCCGGCGAGCGTGACCAAGTTCATCGAAGAGATGATGTGCTCGGCCAACCTGGCCTTCGGGCTCTACCCAGGCCTCACCCACGGCGCCTATATCGCGCTGAAGAACCACGCCTCGCAGGAGCTGAAGGAGCGCTATCTGCCGAAGATGGTGGAGGGGGTCTGGACCGGCACCATGTGCCTCACCGAGCCCCATTGCGGCACCGACCTCGGCCTGCTGCGCACCAAGGCGGAGCCGCAGGACGACGGCAGCTATCTCATCACCGGCAACAAGATCTTCATCTCCGCCGGCGAGCATGACCTGACCGAGAACATCATCCATTTGGTGCTCGCCCGCCTGCCGGACGCGCCCAAGGGCATCAAGGGCATCAGCCTGTTCCTGGTGCCGAAATTCCTGCCGACCGAAGACGGACGGCCCGGTATGCGCAACGGCGTGCAGTGCACCGGCATCGAGCACAAGATGGGCATTCACGGCTCCGCGACGTGCCAGCTCTCCTTCGACGACGCCAAGGGCTGGCTGGTCGGCGAGCCGCACAAGGGCATGCGCGCCATGTTCTCGATGATGAATTCCGAGCGCCTCTCCGTGGGCACGCAGGGGCTCGGGGTGGGAGAAGCCGCCTATCAGGGTGCGGTCTCCTACGCCAAGGAACGTCTTCAAGGCCGCGCGCTGACCGGGGCGAAATATCCCGAGAAGCCCGCCGACCCGATCATCGTGCATCCCGACGTGCGGCGCACGCTCATGACCATGCGCGCCTATAACGAGGGCTGCCGCGCGCTCTCCGGCTGGGTGGCGCGCAACCTCGATCTGATGGAGCGTTCCAACGATCCGGAGGAGCGCCAGCGGGCGGAGGATTTCACCGCGCTGATGACGCCGATCGTGAAGGCCATGTTCACCGATCTCGGCTTCACCAATGCCTCGCTCGGCGTGCAGGTCTATGGCGGCCACGGCTACATCCGCGACCACGGCATGGAGCAGTATCTGCGCGATGCCCGCATCGCCATGATCTATGAGGGCACCAACGGGGTGCAGGCGCTGGATCTCGTGGGCCGCAAGCTCGGCGCCCACACCGGGCGCTATCTGCGGGCCTTCTTCCACCCGGTGCTGAATTATATCGACGCAAAGCTGGACGACCCCGACCTTGGGCCGCTGGTGGGCCCGCTCGGCAAGGCGTTCGGCGCGCTCCAGCTCGCCACCGCCCACATCGCCCAGAAAGGCATGCAGGACCCCGACGAGGCCGGCGCGGCGGCGACCGAATATCTGCGGCTGTTCGGGCTCGTCGCACTCGGCTACATGTGGGTGCGCATGGCCGAAGTGGCCCTGCAGAAGCGCGGCGAAGCCAATGGCGATGCCGCCTTCTACGAAGCCAAGATCGTGACCGCGCGCTTCTTCATTGATCGCCTGCTGCCGGAAGTGGCGGCCCTGTGGGGCTCAATCAAGACCGGCAAGGCGTCCATGATGGCGCTGGACGACGCGGCTTTCTGATCCTAACTGAGGGCGTGCCGAAGGCGCGCCCCCTCCTTGGACACGGCGTCTCGGCGAGGCGCACGGATGCAGGATCGACCATGGCAGACCTTTCCTCCCTCATCGAGCTCATGAACGATCGCGCCGGCGCCTTGAGCGAACTTGGCTATCGCGTGCGATTCGACCTGACCGATACCGACGAATCCATCCTGCTGGATGCCACCGGCCCGGCGGTGGAGGTGAGCGAGGGCACCGGCGAGGCCGATGCCGTGTTCAAACTCTCTTCAGACACGCTGGACAAGCTCATCACCGGGCGCATCGGCCCCATGTTGGCGTTCTCCACCGGCCGGCTGCGGGTCGAGGGCTCGCAGGGCGTGGCGCTGAAGCTCGCCGGCCTGCTGGACAGCTGAGCGCGCCGGCGGCGATTTCAGCCGCCCTCGCCCCGCGAGGGACGCGCCCAGTTTTTAGAAGTATTCGCCTTCGCGCGATTTCTCCCCGAAGGTTGCGATCAAGTTCATTTAATTGACACACGCGGCGCAAGCGCCTTCAAGACACAGCCCGAACTTAACCATAAGCCGGCAAGCATTTTTCCCACCAGCAACGGGCATGAGAGCTCTGGTAAAGCGCGAGAGCGGTGGTAATGTACGCGCGTAATGACGGATTAACGTCTGCCCCGGGAGAGTTCGATGAAATCTGTGATTTTAGGCGCGCTGTTCGCGATGGTCGGCGCCATCGGCATGGCGAACGCCCAAGGCGCCAAGCCCGCCAATACCGAAGAAATGAAGCCGGCCAACTGGTTGTTCGTCCAGGTCGCCGATTCGGTTACGGTCGACGACAAGACGATCACCCTGAAAGGCATCGCGCCGCAGACCCTCATGTTCTCCGACCGCCCCGAGCGCATGACCGGCGATGCGCCGACCGCGAACTTCGTGAAGTTCTGGAACACCGGCAAGGACAGCTTCCAGAAGGACGCTCCCAACGCCACGCTCTCCGTGACCGTGGACGGCAAGCCCACGACCGCCGTGGTGGAACTCACCAACCCGGTCCTGAATGGCGATACGCTGGTCTATAATTACAAGCTGCTCAGCGACGAGAAGCCCGCCTCTGGCACCAATGCCAGCCTGTTCATCGACTGGTGGTATGGCTACGGCCCCTATTGGCACCCCGGCTATTGCTGGCGTGGTCCTTACGGCGGCCTGCACTGCCGTCCGGGCTGGTGAGCCCTCGCCCGTCTGAGGCCTGAAACGAAGACCCCCGCCCGGCTCGGCCGCGGCGGGGGTTTTCTTTTGGATGTCGCGCGGCGGCTCACCCGGGCCACCGCGCCTTCACCGAGATCGCTCAGGCGATTTCGAGCCCGACGTCCACATTGTTGCGGGTGGCGTTGGAATAGGGGCAGATCTGATGCGCCTTGGCGACCAGATCCTCGGCCTGGGCGCGCTCGATGCCCGGCAGCGAGATCTTCAGGGCGGCGGTGATGCCGAAGCCGCCTTCCGAGCGCGGGCCGATCCCGATCGTGGCGGTGACCGTGGCGTCAGCGGGGATGCGCACCTTTTCCTGTCCGCCGATAACCTTCAGCGCACCGAGGAAGCAGGCGGAATAGCCAGCCGCGAACAATTGTTCGGGATTGTTGCCTTCGCCGCCGGCGCCGCCGAGTTCCTTCGGGGTGGCCAGCTTCACGTCGAGCGTGCCGTCGGTGGTGGTGGCGCGGCCGTCGCGGCCCCCGGTGGCGGTGGCCTGGGTGGTGTATTTCACATCGACAGTCATGGGATGTCTCCTTTGAAAATCCGTTTAGGACGCTGCGGCAACCGCCCCGCTCGCCATGTGCGAGCCCTTGAGGCGACCCCATGAATGTTTTAATAGCTCACGATTAAATCGCGCGCAATACATTTTTTGAAATCCGTCCTGATACCGCCGCGCCACACCGGACGCGCAAGCGCCGCACGCCTCCCGCACGCCATTGCCTGCGGGCGGAAAGCTCCCTATCCAGAAGGCGTTGCAGCGGACGGGGCCGCACGGCCCATGGAGAACGTGATGTCTGGGACCGCGCATATGGACGCCAGCCTGCCCCGCAAATCCCCCTCCAAGGCCGCGACGGTCTTCCGCGTGACCAGCGGCAATTTCCTGGAGATGTTCGACTTCTTCCTGTTCGGCTTTTACGCCACGCATCTGGCCGCGGCGTTCTTTCCGGTACACGACCCATTCGCCTCGCTGATGCTGACCTTCGGCACGTTTGGCGCGGGTTTCCTGATGCGGCCGCTCGGCGCCATCATCCTCGGCGCCTATGTGGACAAGATCGGCCGCCGCAAAGGCCTGATCCTGACGCTGGCGATCATGTCGTGTGGCACGATTCTCGTCGCCTTCGTGCCGGGATATGCCACCATCGGCCTGCTGGCGCCCCTGCTGGTTCTGATTGGCCGGTTGCTCCAGGGCTTTTCCGCCGGTGTGGAGCTGGGCGGGGTCTCGGTCTATCTGTCGGAAATGGCGACGCCCGGCCACAAGGGCTTCTATGTGAGCTTCCAGTCGGCGAGCCAGCAGGTGGCGATCATCGTCGCCGCCGCACTCGGCTTCGCCCTGAATGAATGGATGAGCCCGCAGGCCGTCTCCGACTGGGGCTGGCGCATCCCCTTCTTCATCGGCTGCCTGATCGTGCCGTTCATCTTTGTCATCCGCACCTCGCTCCAGGAGACCGAAGAGTTTCTCGCGCGCAAGCATCGCCCCGACGCCAGCGAGATCTTCCGCTCTATGCTCACCAATTGGCCGCTGGTGCTGGCGGGCATGATGCTGGTGGTGATGACCACGGTGTCGTTCTATCTCATCACCGTCTACACCCCGACCTTCGGCCGCGCGGTGCTGAAGCTCAGCGCGGCCGACAGCCTGATCGTCACCTTCTGCATCGGCGTTTCGAACTTCTTCTGGCTGCCGGTCATGGGTGCGCTGTCGGACCGGGTCGGGCGCTGGCCCCTGCTCGCGGGCTTTTCCCTGCTCGCGCTCGTCACCGGCTATCCCGCTCTGTCCTGGCTGGTGGCCGAACCGACCTTCGGGCGCATGCTGCTGGTGGAGCTGTGGCTGTCCTTCCTCTATGCGAGCTATAACGGCGCCATGGTGGTGGCCTTGACCGAGGTGATGCCGGTGAACGTGCGCACCTCCGGCTTCTCGCTCGCCTATAGCCTCGCCACCGCTTTGTTCGGCGGCTTCACGCCGGCCGCTTGCACTTGGCTGATCGAGGCGACCGGGGACAAGGCGGCTCCTGGCCTGTGGCTCGGGTTCGCGGCCCTGTGCGGCCTGCTGGCCACCGCCGCGCTCTATCTGCGCCGCGATGGCCGCAGCTTGGTGAATGCCGTCTAGGACCGATCGACAGTCATGGCTTGACGCCATTGCAGCAGAACATCGTCATGCACGGGCTTGTCCCGTGCATCCACGCTGAACCGCTGGCACCGACTTTTCAAGGCGTGCGCGGGCGGCCCTGCGTAGATGGCCGGGACGAGCCCGGCGATGACGCGCAAAAGACGACGGCTGATGAAAGTAAGCCAAGGGCGCGAACCTGCCGTCAGGCGCCACGACCATGCATCACGCCACTGACCGTCGATCCGCCCCAGCGCATTTTCGAGCGGGGTGGACACCGGCCTACACAAGGCGGTGACTCGGGAAGTCACAAGACGTTGCGGTCTTCCGTGTCCTGGTGATCCTCCACGCTGGGCAACTCCACCCGCTGGATCAGGCCGCCGGACGGCTTGTTGGCGAGCGCCAGCTTGCCGCCGTGCCGCTGGATGATCTCGTGGGCGATCGCCAGCCCGAGGCCGGCACCGGGGATCGTCACCTGGCGCGCCGGATCGGTGCGGAAGAAGGGCTCGAACACCTGCGCCATCAGATGTTCGGGAATGCCGGGCCCGTCGTCCTCGATCAGCAACAGGGCGCATCCCGCGCCCGGGCGCAGATAGACCCGCGCACCGCGCCCGTGGGTGGCGGCATTGACGATGAGATTGCGAATCGCGCGCTTGAGCGAGAGCGGCTTGCCCGCGACGTTCAACGGGCACGCCTCGACCAGCTCGGCACCGAGACCGCTTTGCTCGGTTTCCCGCACCACGGCCTTTACCACCTCGTCGAGCGGCACGTTTTCATCCGGCGCGCCGCTGACTTCCTCGCGTACGAGGCGGATGGCGCTGTCGGCGATGTGGTCGAGCTCGGCGAGATCGTTGAACCAGCGCTCGCGCTCCTCCTCGTCCTCGATGAATTCCGCCCGCAGGCGCAGGCGCGTGAGGGGGGTGCGCAGATCGTGCGCGGCCGCGGCGACGATCCGCATGCGGCTGTCCATCGCCATCTTGAGCCGGTGGGACAGCAGATTGATGGTGCGCGCGGCTGCCCGCACCTCGGTGGAGCCGGTTTCAGCGAGCTGCGGCAGTGAACCGTCGACGCTGACCTGATCCACCGCCTGCTCGATGAGCGCGAGCGGCCGCAGCAGGCGCTGAACCGCCACCGCCACCACGATCGTGACGCCGAGGGCCACCAAGGCGAACCATCCCAGCACCCCGTAGGGAATCGCCGGTGGCGGGGGCAGCATGTGCTGCTCGATGGGAAATCTCAGCCATCGGCCATCCTTGAGATGAACCAGCGCCAGATGTTCTCGGCTCCCCTCGTCCGGCGGGCCATCGACGGGCGGCGGGCCCCCGGGTGACGAGCCGGGGGCGAATTCCGTAATTACGGTCACGGCGCGGGCGATGCCCTGCCGGCCCAGAGCCTCGGTCAGCGCCCGGGAGGCAAACGGATCGGCCATGCCTTCGGGCGGGGTGACGCTGAAGATGTCTGGGCTGGCAACCGCATCCGCCCCGTTCTCGACCATCTTCACCACCATCGCGAGCTGGCTCGCGGTCACGGCTTGCTCAAAAATCGGGCGCGGTCGGCCGGTGACCAGAAGAAACACCGCGGTGGCAAGGACGAGGACCAGCAGGATCGCCACCACCAGAAGCGCCGTCACCCTTGCACGCAGTGATTTCACGATGCGGTCTCGAGCATCTCCACCCGCGCGGCGAACTGATAGCCGCCGTTGCGCTGGGTCTTCAGGATCTGGAACGAGCCGGCATCGCCGAGCTTGCGCCGCAGCCGGCTGACCAGCACGTCGATGGACCGGTCGAAGGGGCCCGCCTCCCGGCCCTGGGTGATGTCCAGCAGCTGATCGCGCGACAGGATGCGGCCAGGCCGCTCCAGAAAGGCGAGCAGCAGGTCGAATTCGGCGGCGGTGAAGGCCAGGTCCACGCCCTGGGCATCCAGCACCTGGCGCGAGGTACGCTCCACCGTGAATCCGCAGAAGCTGTATTTCTGCGCGAGGCCGGGATCGGGCGGCACATCGTGCATGCGCCGCAACACCGCGCGGATGCGCGCCACCAGCTCGCGCGCATTGAACGGCTTGCCGAGATAATCGTCCGCCCCGACTTCCAAGCCGATGATGCGGTCCACCTCCTCCTTGAGCGCCGTCAGCAGGATGATCGGCACCCGAGAGCGCGAGCGCAGCGAGCGGCACAGGTCCAGGCCCGAAGCGTCCGGCAGCATGAGATCCAGCACGACGAAATCAATGCGGTTGGTGGTGAGCTTTTCTTCCATCTCCCGGCCGCTCGCAGCCAGGGACACGCGAAACCCCTGGCTCGCGAGATAGCGGCCAAGCAATTTTCGGATTTCATGGTCGTCATCGACCACGAGAATATGGGGCGCCGCTTCCAACTGAATGTTTCCCGTTGTAGTCCCCATCGCTCTAGCGCAGGCGGCGCAAAGATCCGCCGGCGGAATGCAATTTTCCATTGCCATCATGCGCCCAGCAACGGCCGCTCACAAATCCCCGAGTTTGAGAAACATCCAGAAACCAACCGCCATACCTGGGCAATTGCCGGGGGGCATCGTCCGGTCATCGAAAACGACCTGAGGACGATCTAGATGTTGAAACGGGCCATTCTCGCCCCCTCGGTGGTGCTGGCGCTCGGCATCGGCGTGGCCGGCTTCGCGGCCGGCGGCTTTGCCTTCGCGGACGGCACCACGCTTCCGGCGAAGAGCACGGACCGCATTTCAGCGAGCGAGGGAACGAGCGGCTTTGCCATGACCGCCCGTGCCACGCAACTGGCCGATGCCACCCCGCCCGGCCCGCGCGACCGGCAGCCCGTGATGCGGGACGCCGACCAGGACGGCACGCGGCGAACCGCCCCTGGCCTCCATCCCTCGGAGCTCCCGGGAAACGGCCCGTTCGCAGGTCGCCCGCCCTTGGGCGGACAGGTGGTGGCGGCCGCATCGCTCGCGGCGATGGAGACCTTCGTCGGCATCCGCGCCGACCAGTTCGATGCGTGGCGCACCTATACCAATGCCGTGCTGGCGCTGCTCCAGCCGCCGAAGCCGCCGCAGGAGGCGGAGAAGCCCGCCCCATTCGCGCGGGCCGAGGCCATCGCGCGCCATATGGCCGAGCAAGGTGCCAAGGCCCAGGCGGTGCTCGACGCGCTCGCGGCGCTGAAAAGCAAGCTCACCGAGGACCAGCTCCAGCGCGCGGCGGAGCTTTCCGCGCTGCTGCCGCCCGGCCCGCCGCGCGGCCCGCTCGCGTTTGCGTTCGGCGCGCCCCTCGCCCCGCCGATGCCGCCCCCCGGCGTCGAACACCCCCATCTGGGCGGACATGGCCCGCAGGCCCTGCCGGATCCTTCCGACGCCGACACGGCGTCCCAGCATCCGCGCCCGGCGCTCTGAGCGCAGGCAGATCAACGGGCGGGGGCCCATGCGAGGACGGGCGCAAAGCGCCCTCCCGGTATCACAAGGAGCCCACATGACACCGACGCACGCGGCACATATCGACATCGCGCAGGCCGACGTAACCGAATTCGTCGCCAAGCTGATCTATGAGCGGACCTATCACAAGGTCTGGGAAGACGCCGCCCAATGGGCGCGCAAGGACAGTGTCTCCTGTGCCGAGACGGTGGTGGACGCGCTGCGGCACGCGGCGCTTTTGCCGGGCGAGCAGGCCCCCGTGCACCGGGCGCACGTGCAGCCGCCCCGCCGCTGAACCGCTTCGGGGTCAGGAAGCGACCTCAGCCGCGAGGGTCCGGGAGGGCCAGGAGCGCGGCGAGCGCCTCGCCATCGCCAAGCGCTGCGGCCTTTTCTCGTGCGGAAAGCGCGCCGATCGCCTCCGGCAGGCTTGCGGCATCGGCGATCTTGGCGCGCGCCACCAGGCGTTCGGGGGAATGATCCCCGCGCCGGCGCGCACCGCCGTCTGGCAGGAAGGCGATATGGGCCGCCCTCAGGCGCCCGTCGCCGCGCAGCCGGGCCACCGCCTCGCCCTCGCGCAGCTCCACGGCCAGTTGCTCGGCGATCCGGCCGGACTGTTCCAGCACGGGCGGTGGCGTGCGCTCCTCAGGCACCGTGAGGAGGCCGAGCCGCCGCAATCCCGTCCCCGCGCCGCGCAATGCCGTGAGCGCCACCAGCGGCACCGCCAGCACGAGGCCGAGGATCACCGGGCTCATCCACCAGAACAATGGCGCGGCGATGAGATAGGCCACCACACCCAGGGCGAGCCCCAGCAGGGTGTGAAAACCATACCGCCGCAGCAGGGCACCGAGCGGCACCGAGCCATCATCACGGCGCTGCGGCTGCCAGCCGGAATCCCGGCCCATGAGGATGCTGGCCACCGCCGAGGATTGGATGATCATCATGATCGGCGCCATCAGGCCCGAGAGCAGGGTTTCCACCAGCACCCCGAAGAACGCCAGTATGCCGCCGCCGAACCCGCGCCGCCGGCGCGCGTCGAACAGCATCAGCACATAGGCGATGAGCTTCGGCGCCAGCAGCACCGACATGGTGCCGACGAACACCCAGGCGGCGCGGACGGGGTCCTGCGCCGGCCAGCTGGGAAACAGCGAGAATTGCGAGGGGAAATAGTCCGGCGGCACGAAGCGCCCCTGGAGCGACACGAGGAGGCCGGCGGTCAGCATGGCGAGCCACAGCGGCGCCGTGATGTAGGAGCCGATCCCGGTCAGAAGATGCAGGCGGCTGACGAATTTCAGCCCGCGCCCCGGCAGCACCGCGGCGTGCTGGAGATTGCCCTGGCACCAGCGCCGGTCGCGCACCGCAAGGTCGGTGAGGGAGGGCGGGCCTTCCTCATAGCTGCCCTCCAGGCCCGGCACCATGTGCACCGCGTACCCGCCGCGTCGGATCAGCGCCGCCTCGACGAAATCATGGCTCAGAATATGCCCGCCGAACGGCTTGCGGCCCCGCAGATGCGGCAGGCCCGCGCAGTGCGCGAAGGCGGCGGTGCGGATGATGGCGTTATGGCCCCAATAATTGCTTTCGCTGCCGTGCCACCAGGAAAGGCCGTGGGCCAGCAGCGGCCCGTAGAGCCTGCCCGCGAATTGCTGGAGCCGCGCGAAAAGCGTGCGCCCGCCGACGATGATCGGCAGGGTTTGGATGAGGCCCACGCCGGGATTTTGCTCCATGGCGGCGGCGAGGCGCACGATGGCATCGCCGGTCATGACGCTGTCGGCGTCGAGCACGATCATACTCTCATAGGCGCCGCCGAAGCGCGTCACCCATTCGCCGATATTGCCGGCCTTGCGGTCGATATTCTTTGCCCGCCGCCGGTAAAACAGATGGCCCTCCCCGCCGGTGCGCGCGCGCAGGGCCAGATAGCCCGCCTCCTCGGCGATCCAGACGTCCGGGTCGGTGGTGTCGGAGAGGATGAAGACGTCGAACTTGTCTCCCTGCCCGGTCGCCAGGAGCGATTCATAGGTCGCCTGGAGCCCCGCCATCACCCGCGCCGGGCTCTCGTTGTAGCACGGCATCAGCAGCGCGGTGCGCGCGGACACCGCCGGCAAGGGCGCGTCGGGATCTATGCCGAGCGGCCCGGCGCCGGACCGCAGCAGGGAAAAGATGCCGCTGAGCGCGCTGGTGCAGGAAAAGGCGATCCACGCGAACAGGACCACGAACAGGACCAGCACCACGCCTTCCAGCCAGGAGAGCGATCCCACGGAGAGCACGAGATACATTTCCCATGCCGCAAAGACCGTCATGGCGATGGCGCCGCCGATCACCAGCACCCGCCGCCAGAAGAGCCCGGCGGGCGCGGTATCGGGACGGCGCGTCACATGGGGACTGACCGAGAGCGACTGCACGGGCATGGCGAGCGGTGCCTCGGGCGGAAGCGCCGGCGCCGTCGCCTCGGGCGGCGGGGCGTCCATCGCCAAGGCGCGCGGGTCCGTCAGGCTGTCCATCTATAGACCCAGACTTCGGACATCACATCCGAGTCCCGCAGGATCTGCGCGCGCAGCTCGGCGAGGTCGGCATTCTGCGGATCGAGCACGAACGAGAGCCGCCAGCCCTGGATATCCGGATTGGGCTGCAGGACCACATCCTTCACCGTGCCGGCGCTGGTGGAGACCTGGGCCCGCAGGGTGGTGATGTCCATGTCCTTCAGCGTATCGCCCACGACATCGACCACGAACAGCCGCCCGCCGCTGGCCGCGCCGCTGCGGGTGGCGCCGAAACGGGCGGGCGGAGCGGCCTCCGCATGGTCCCAGGCCCAATACAGGCGATAGGTGAAGGCATATTCGCCCCCCTTGCGCAGCGGCTCCTTCGGCCGCCAATAGGTGACGACATTGTCGTGCACTTCCTCGCGGGTCGGAATTTCGATCAGGTGCACCGCGCCCTCGCCCCAATCGCCGATGGGCTCCACCCAGACGCTCGGGCGCTTTTCGTAGCGCGCTTCCAGGTCCTGGTAGTCGAAGAAGGAACGCTGGCGCTGCATGAGGCCAAAGCCGCGCAGGTTCGAATCCATGAACTGGCTCACCTGCAGCCGCTTGGGATTGGTGAGCGGCCGCCACAGCCGCTCGCCCCGGCCGTTGACGATGGCAAGCCCCTCGGCATCGCGCACAGCGGGGCGGAAATCATCCACGTCGTTGCGGTCGTTGGGGGCGAAGAAGAACATGGATGTGAGCGTCGCGATGCCGGCCTGATCCATGTCGGTGCGCGGATAAAGCGTCATCTCCACCGCCATGGCGGTGGGATCGCCGGGACGGATGGTGAAGCGAAACGCCGCCGCCGCGCTCGGGCTGTCGAGCAGCGCATGCACCACCACCGAGTCCGTGTCCGGCCGCGGCCGCTCGATCCAATAGGCGACGAACAGTGGGAATTCCTCGCCGCCCGCATCGCCGGTCTTCACCGAGAGCCCGCGCGCCGAGGAGCCATAGACCTGCCCCTTGCCGACCGCGCGGAAATAGCTCGCGCCCTGGAATGCCGCGACCTCGTCGAAATAGTCGGGGCGGTTGATCGGCGCGTGCAGGCGAAAGCCGGAAAAGCCGAGATTGTCCTTGGGGTCGGGCGCGGCGACATTGTGCTCGAAATTGAACAGGTCGGGCGAATAGGCGAGCGGGCGCGCCTTGCCGTCGGCGACGATCGAGATATCCACCCGGTCGCGGAACAGAAAGCCGCGGTGGAACATCTGCAATTGGAACGGCAGCTTCTCGCCGCGCCAAAGTGCCTTTTCAGGATTGAAGCGGATGTTGCGGTAATCGTCATAGCTCAGCTTATCGAGCTGGGACGGCAGTTTCTGGTCGGGGGCCTTGTAAGGCTTGGCGGCGCGCTCGCGCGCCAGCTGGCGCACGGTATAGGCATCGAACGGCGTGCCCTCGCTCGCCGGTGCCGGGGTCTGCGCCTGCGCCGCGAGCCCGCCGAAGAACGACGCGCCGAACGCCCCCATCAGCGGAAGGAAAGCGGCGGCCTGGACGACCTGGCGACGATGCATGAACGGGCCTCATAAAATGAAAGTCGGGCCGCAACTCGCCCCATTTGAGGATCGCGATGCCGCAGCTTAACGGTGGGAAGGGGGATTGGTTCCGCACTGCAATGGCGGCATCACGGCGCGCCGGCGACAGCCCTGCGGCGATCCTCAGAAATGGCTGAAGCTCCGCTGCTCCAGCACCATGGAATTGCCGGCTCCGTCCAGCAGATCCAGCCCCTCTTCCGCCCGCGTCTCGCCAATCACGGTGCAGAAGATCCCCGCTTCTCGCGCCGCCGCGAGAAAGGCATCCACCTCGGCAAAGGGGAGCGTGGCGGCGATCTCATAATCGTCGCCCCCGGTGAGCGCGGTGGCGAACAGGGCGGGCTCGGCGGCAATCGCCGCCCGCGCGGCCGCCGAAAGCGGCACCCGGCCGGCATGGATCCGGCCGCCGCAGCCGGAGGCCGCAAGCATCTTCGCGACGTCGCCGACCAGACCGTCGGACACATCCATGCCCGCCGCCGCGTGGTCGCGCAGCGCGCCAGCGAGCGCAAGGCGCGGCTGGGGATGGAGATAGCGGTCGGCGAGATGGGCGATGAGGGCGGCGTCCAGGCCGGCAAAGCCCGGCCGCGCTGGATCGAGCCGCCATTGCAGCCCGAGCGCCGCATCGCCGATGGTGCCGGAAACCACGATCGCCTGGTCCGGCCGGGCACCGGTGCGCGGCACGAAGCGCCCGCGCGGCACGGCACCGAAGGCGGTGATGGAGAGCGTCAGCGGACCGGGCGTGCGCACCGTGTCGCCGCCGAGGATGGGGCAGCCGTAGACATCCGCATCGGCGCCGAGGCCGGCGGAGAAGGCTTCCATCCAGGCGCCGGTGACATCGCGCGGCAAGGCCAGCGCCAGTAGCGCGCCGAGCGGGCGCGCGCCCTTGGCCGCAAGGTCGGAGAGGTTCACCCGCATCACCTTGCGGGCGATGGAGGCCGGCGGATCGTCGGGAAAAAAATGCACGCCCGCGACCACCGCGTCCTTGGTGAGGACGAGGTCGCAATCGGCCGGCGGGGTGAGGATGGCGGCATCGTCCAGCAGACCGCGCGCGGCGGCGTCCCGGGCGATGGGCCGGAAGAACCGGCCGATGAATTCATCCTCGCCCGAACCGCCGTCCGCGACCATCTCAATCGGTTCCGCTGCGGGCAAACTCGCTGGCGCGCAAGTCGCGCGCGAGGGCATCCAGCACCGCATTGACCATGCCGGTCTCGTCGCGATCCAGGAACGCGCCGGCGACGTTGACATATTCGGCGATCACCACGCGCGCCGGCACGTCCGGGCGCGAGGACAGCTCGAACGCACCCGCGCGCAGCACCGCGCGCAGAACCACTTCCACACGGCGCAGCGGCCAGCCGTCGGAGAGCGCCTTGTCCACCATGGGATCGAGCGTGCGCTGGTCACGCACCACGCCTTCGACCACGTCCTTGAACAGGGTCACGTCGGCGTCGGGATATTGCGTCCCCTCCACCTCCTGCCCGAGCCAGTGGCTCTGAAACTCGGCGAAGATCTCGTTCACCGGCGTGCCGGCCACGTCCATCTGGTAGAGCGCCTGCACCGCGCCCAGGCGGGCGAGGCTCTTACGCATGGGTTTCGGCGCGGTCTCGCTCATTCCGACACCCGGCGCTTGAGGCGCACCAGGTTGAGCGCCGCCTCGGCCGCGCCGCCGCCCTTGTTGCCCTCGGAGACGCGCGCGCGCTCCCAGGCCTGCGCCTCGGTATCCACGGTGAGAATGCCGTTGCCCACCGGCATCGCATGGGCGAGGCCGAGGTCCATGAGCCCGCGCGCGGATTCGCCCGCGACGATCTCGAAATGATAGGTCTCGCCCCGGATGACGCAGCCGAGCGCGACGATGGCGTCGATCGGCTCACCGCTGATTTCCGCGCCATCCATGGCAATCTCGGCGGCGATGGGAATTTCCAGCGCGCCGGGCACCGTCACCACCTCGACCTCGACCCCGGCCGCTTCCAGCGCGGCGCGCGCGCCGGCGAGCAGTTCGTCAGCCAAGGCCTCGTAATAGCGGGCTTCCACGATGAGCACCCGCGCGCCGGAAACCGGCTCCGCCGCGGTGCCTGCGCGCTCGTTGCGCGTGCTGACCATGTCAAATCACTCCTGAATTAGGCGCGAGGGGTACGCGCCGCGAGGGAACTCCGCAAGTCGCGCCGCATAGCGCGCCATCAGGTCCACTTCGAGATTGATGTCGTCGCCCGCTTTCACCCCGCCCCAGGAGGTGACCGCCAGGGTGTGGGGAATGAGCAGGCAGGTGAAAAAATTGCCGTCCACGGTGTTCACCGTGAGCGAGGTGCCGTCCAGGCAGACCGAGCCCTTGGCGGCGATGAAGCGGGCGAGATCGGCCGGCGCCTCGAAGGTGAATTTGGTGGTCTCGGCGAAATCCTCCCGTGCCGCGACCCGCGCCATGGCGTCCACGTGGCCGGTTACGATATGCCCGCCGAGTTCCGCGCCGATCGCCAGCGCGCGCTCCAGATTGATGCGCCGCCCCGCTTGCCATTGCGCGACCGTGGTGATGGCCAAGGTCTCGGGCGCCGCATCCACGGTGAAGAGGCTGCGCCGGGGACCGCCCTCCTGCACGGCGGTGACCGTGAGGCAGACGCCCGAGCAGGCGATCGAGGCGCCGATGGCGATGCCGGCGGGATCATAATCCGAGGCGATGGCGAGGGTGCGCACCTCGTGATGGGCGGTGACCTCGGTGAGAAGGCCGAGATCGGTGACGATGCCGGTGAACATGGTGTGCGTCCAAATCCCTCTGCGGGCCGTTCCCTCTGCGGGCTCTGCCGCAAAAGCCAGATGTCACGCCCTTAGAGCATGTCGCGGCGAAAATCGCGTCCCTTTTTCGCGATGCCGCAGCGCCGCAACGCATGGCGCCCCTGCGTCTGGCGCGGGCGGCGGACCTCTCGGACGGATCGACATTCGGTGGCGGGATGCCTCGTCGAGGTGCCTGACGGCGCGTGCGCGCCATTGGCTTTCTTTCTCCCAGCCGTCATGGCCGGCCCTCTCCCGGCCTTCCACGCCGGGCCGATGGCACGGGCCCTGAAAATCCGGTGCCTGCGGCGCCGCGTGGATGCACGGGACAGGCCCGTGCATGAGGCAGCTTTGCTGCAATGGCGTCAGGCCATCGATGTCGGTCGGTTCTTGGCCTCAGCGCCGGCGCAGCCGCGTCAGATGGTCTGGGCCGAGATCCGCATGCTCGACCTCGACGAAACCCACCGGCGCGGTGAGGCGCTCCAGCGCGCGGCCCGGCAAGGCGTCGAGCGCATCGGGGCCGAGCCTGCGCGGGCCGCGCAACAGCGCCACCTCGTCCACGAGGCCCGACTCCAGCAGCGCGGCCGCCAGGTGCGGGCCGCCTTCCACCATCAGCCGCGTGACGCCCAGCAGCCCGAGCAGATGCAGGCTCGCGCCGAGATCGAGCCGGCCGTCGCTCGCGCGCGGCACCCGCAGCACTTCCAGCCCGAGATCCACCAGGATGCGCTCGGGACCGAGCGGAGCCTCCTCCGCGCAGATCACCCAGACCGGCACTTCCTGCGCGGTCCGCACCAGGGCACTCGCGGGCGACAGGCGCAGGTCGCTATCCAGCACCACGCGCACCGGCGAGCGTCCTTCCAGGCCCGGCAGGCGGCAGGTAAGCATGGGATCGTCGGCCAGCACGGTGCCGATGCCCACCATGATCGCATCGCTATGGGCGCGCATGAGATGGACCCGGGCGCGCGCCTCCTCCCCCGTGATCGCCGCCGGGCGCGGACCGGGGAGCGCGGCCTTGCCATCGGCGGAGACCGCCATTTTGAGCAGAACATGCGGGCGGCCGCGGGTGACGCGGCTGATGTGGCCGGCATGGTCCTCCAGCGCCTGTTCGGCGCCCACGCCCACCGTCACCCAGATGCCGGCGGCGCGCAGGCGGGCGACGCCCCGGCCCTTCACCCGGTGGTCGGGATCCTCGATCGCCGCCACCACCCGGCGGATGCCGGCGGCGACCACCGCATCCGCGCAGGGCGGCGTGCGCCCGTAATGGGAACAGGGTTCGAGCGTGACATAGAGCGTCGCGCCCCGGGCACCCTCCCCGGCTTGAGTCAATGCAAGAGGTTCGGCATGGGGCCGGCCGGCGGGCGCGGTGCCGGCGGCGCCGAGGATCTTCGGGCCGTGCTCGGTCTGCCGCACCACGAGGGCGCCGACCGAGGGATTGGGCCAAGTGCGGCCAAGGCCCTCTTGCCCGACCCGCAGGGCCTCGGCCATCAGGCGTTCGTCTTCCTGGGGGGAAATGACCGCCTCAAGGGCTGCCATGGATCAGTCCTCGTGCGCGGCGGAAGCCGATGACGCCGGCTTTTGTTCGCCGGACGTCGGCCGAGCTTCGCCGGGCGTCAATTTGGGCTCGCCGTCCGACGACAATTCGCCGAGCAGGCTTTCGAAATCCTTCGCCTCGCGGAAATTGCGATAAACCGACGCGAACCGCACGTAAGCGACGTCGTCGATCTGCTTGAGACCTTCCATCACCAATTCGCCGATGGTCTCGGATGTGATGTCGCTGTCGCCGAGGCTTTCCAATTGGCGCACAAGGCCGGAGAGCATGCGCTCCACCCGCTCAGGCTCCACCGGCCGCTTGCGCAGGGCGATCTCCACCGAGCGGGCGAGCTTGTCGCGATCGAACGGCACCCGCCGGCCGGACCGCTTCAGCACCATGAGCTCGCGCAATTGCACGCGCTCGAACGTGGTGAAGCGGCCGCCGCAATCGGGGCACACCCGGCGGCGACGGATGGCCGTGTTGTCCTCGGTCGGCCGGCTATCCTTCACCTGGGTGTCCAGGCTTCCGCAGTACGGACACCGCATGTTGGATAGCCCCCCGGCGCCCCCGCGCTCAGCTGTAGATGGGGAAGCGCGCGAGAAGCTCGGCCACTTTCCCGCGAACCGCCTGTTCCACCAGGCTATCCTCGTCCGCGCCCTTCTGCGAGAGCACGTCGAGCACTTCCGCGATCATGTGGCCCACCTGCTGGAATTCCGCCACCCCAAATCCGCGCGTCGTCCCCGCCGGCGTGCCGAGGCGCACGCCCGAGGTGACGAACGGCTTTTCGGGATCGAAGGGAATGCCGTTCTTATTCGTGGTGATGTGGGCGCGCCCGAGCGCGGCTTCGGAAACCTTTCCGGTCAGCCGCTTGGGCCGCAGATCCACCAGCATCAGATGGGTGTCGGTGCCGCCGGAGACGATGGCGAAGCCGTGGCCGCGCAGCGTGTCGGCGAGCGCCTTGGCGTTCTCCACCACATTCTTCGCATAGATCTTGAACGAGGGCTGAAGCGCCTCGCCGAACGCCACCGCCTTGCCGGCGATGACATGCATCAGCGGGCCGCCCTGGATGCCAGGGAAGATCGCGGAATTGATCTTCTTGGCCAGATCCTCGTCATTGGTCAGGATCATGCCCCCGCGCGGGCCGCGCAGGGTCTTATGGGTGGTGGTGGTCACCACATGGGCGTGCGGGAACGGGCTCGGGTGCGCGCCGCCTGCCACGAGGCCGGCGAAATGCGCCATGTCCACCATGAGCTTGGCGCCCACCGAATCGGCGATGGCGCGCATCTTCGCGAAATCAATGACGCGCGGATACGCCGAGCCGCCGGCGACGATCACCTTGGGCTTGTGCTGGTCGGCGAGCCTGGCCACTTCCTCATAGTCGATGCGCTGGTCATCCTCGCGCACGCCATAGGGGATGGGCGTGAACCACTTGCCAGACATGTTCACGGGCGAGCCGTGGGTCAGGTGTCCGCCGGCCGCCAGATTGAGGCCCAGGAACGCGTCGCCGGGCTGCATCAGGGCGAAGAACACCGCCTGGTTGGCCTGGCTGCCGGAATTGGGCTGCACATTGGCGAAGCCGCACCCGAACAGCTTCTTCGCCCGGTCGATCGCGAGATTTTCCGCAACATCCACGAACTGGCAGCCGCCGTAATAGCGCTTGCCGGGATAGCCTTCGGCATATTTGTTCGTGAGCACCGACCCCTGGGCTTCCAGCACCGCGCGCGAGACGATGTTCTCGGACGCAATGAGTTCGATTTCCTCGCGCTGGCGACCGAGCTCCGCTGTAATGGCGGCGGCGATCTCGGGATCGCTCTCCGAGAGCGGCGCGGAGAAGAAGCGGTTCAGATCCTCCGTGACGGAGGCGCGGTTCGCGTCGAGCGAGGCCATGAAGGTGGTCTCCGAGGGTTTCGCTGCGCCGGCTCGCGGCACGGCTGGCGCGAACTTGGGCAGGGGTGGTCGCTTAGCACAGGGTGGCGGCCAAGTCCAAAGCCCCGCCCCACCTTTCCGGCACGGCTGGCCTGCGCGGGCCGAGGGGCGTGCGCGGCGCGCGCGCCCTCGCCTCACGTATTGCCCCGTCAGCGCGGGTTGAAGTTCACCGGCACCGTGAGGCTGATGGTGCTGCCGCCGATTTCCGGCGGCGGGGCCGGCACGGGCGATGCGCGGTGGATCAGCGCCAGCACCTCGCGGTCCAGCACGGCCGATCCGGCGGAGCCGGCAAGGCTCGCGGATACGACCCGGCCCGACCGGTCGATGGTGAAGCGCAGGCGCGCCATGCCTTTGTCGCCGTTGGCGTCGGCGGGATAGCGCTTATAGCGGTTGAGGTGCGCCATCAGCTGCCCACGCCAGGTCGCCTGCGCCGCCGAATTGGCGGAAGAGGCGCCGATCGCCGGCGCCGCCGCGGTGGTGGCCTGCGGCGCATCGGTCTTCGGCGCGGCGGTGGTGGCCGGGGCGGCGGGCTTGCGGCTCGCCTTCTTTTTCGGCGGCTCGGGCTTTTCCTGCGGCTTCGGCTTTTCCTTCACCTCCTCCACCGGCTTCTGCTGCGGCAGCATTACTTCGGCCATGGGCGGCGGCGGAGGAAGCTCGAACACCTCTTCCACCTTCTCCATCACCTGCGGCTCGGGCGGCGGGGGCGAATCATCCGGCGTCTCGGGGGCGTCTGGCACCGGCTCGGGCGCCTTCACCATGGGCGGGCCGGGGGCGATGTCGGGCGTTTCCGAGGGCGAGGACACCGCGAGATCCGCCAATTCGATCACCATCGCGGCGGCCGGAAGGTCGCCCTCCTGGTCGCGCTGCCAATAGAGCCCGATATAGACCAGCGCCCCGTGGATGAGGAAAATCACCAGCGCCGCCAGCGCCCAGCGCGCGATGAAGGCCAGAACCTCTGCGCGCGTGGGATGGTGCCAGTGGAAATGGGGATGGTGGACCGACGTCACCGCCCTGCCCCTGAGGTGGCGGCTGCGGGCGCGGCCGGTGCAGGCGCGGCTGTCGCGGGCGCGGCACCCGAGGGCGCAGGCGCACCTGCCGGAAGCGCGGGCGCGGCGCCTTCCAGGCCCACCAGAGCCACCTTCAGATAGCCCGCATTGCGCAGCAGGTTCATCACCTCCATCACGTCGCCATAGGGCACGGAGCGGTCGGCGCGCACGAACACCCGCTGCTGCTTGTCGCCGTTCGAGGCGGCATCCAGCACCCGGCCGAAACCATCGCGCGGCACCTGGTCATTGCCGAGCGACAAGGTGAGATCGCTTTTCACCGTCAGAAACAGCGGCTTGTCCGGGCGCGGCTGGGGCTGGGCATTGGAGGTCGGCAGGTCCACCTGCACATCCACGGTGGCGAGCGGCGCCGCCACCATGAAGATGATCAGCAGCACCAGGATCACGTCGATAAATGGCGTGACGTTGATTTCATGGTTTTCGACGAGATCGTCGCCGCCGAGATCGAGCTTAGCGGCCATGGCTCACTCCGCCGCTGCGCGCAGGGGCGGCGCGCTGATGCCCGCGTCGTGCCGGTCGAGATCGCGGGAAAGATGCCGCAGCACTTCGGAGGAGGAATCGCCCAGCGTCGCCCTGTAATTGGCGATCGCGCGCGCAAACACATTGTAGATCACCACCGCCGGAATGGCGGCGACGAGACCGATGGCGGTGGCGAGCAGCGCTTCCGCGATACCGGGTGCCACCACGGCCAGATTGGTGGTCTGCGCCTTCGAGATGCCGATGAAACTGTTCATGATGCCCCACACGGTGCCGAACAGCCCGACGAACGGCGCCGTCGCGCCGATGGTGGCGAGAAGGCCGGTGCCCACCTGCATGCGGCGCGTGGCATAGGCATCGATCCGGCTGAGCGAGATCGCCACGCGCTCCTTGATGCCCTCGGCCGGCAGGCCGCGCGAGGCCTCAAGCTCCACCAAAGCGGCGCGCACAAGCCGGTTAGTCGTGGTCTTGGCGGTGCCGAGCGCGCCGGCGGCGGGCAGGAGCCCGCTCGCCTGGCGCAGGATCTTGAGGCCGCGCCGGGCCTGCGCCAGCGCCATGAAAAGTTCGAGCACCTTCACCACGGCGACGGTCCAGGTGACCACGGAGGCGAAGGCCAGCCCGAGCATCACCGCCTTCACCACCAGGTCCGCCGCCATGAACATGCCCCAGGGCGAAAGATCATGCGGCAGGATCAGCGATGCGGAGGTGGCCACCGGCGCGCCGGCACTCGGCGTACCCACACCGGGCGCGCCCTGGGCGGAAGGGGCAGGAACAGAAGGAGTGGAAACAGAAGGAGCGGAAATAGAAGGCGTGGAAACCGTTGGCGCGGCAGCGGCGGGGGTGGCGCTTGCCGCGGAAGGAGCGCTTACGGGCGCCGGGCCCGTGGGAACAGCCGCCGGAGCGGAGGGCCCGGGCGACACGGCGGGTGCCGGCAAGGCACGCTGGGCGGGCAAGCTCGTAGGGGCGGATTGCGCTTGCGGCGCCGGCTGCTGCGCCATCCCCATGCTGGGCGCCGCAACGGCACCGGCCACGATCAGGGAAAGGATCGAACCCCAACGGACGCACGCGCGGGGCATGCATGAAAATTCGCGTGTCGTCATCGCGCTTCACCGGCAAGAAAAAGAAAGCTGGTTGGCTGGCGACCCGCGGCGGGGATTGGCTGGCTGGCTTAATCCTTACGCCATCAAAGGGATGACGTTAAGCGTTTTTCTCTGCTGCGACCATGCGCCCGGATACCGCTGCGTCAAGCCGCCTCATGGTTTTGCGGACGCGCGCGAGAGGTAAAAAAGCCCGGCGGCCGCGCGTGCGGCCACCGGCTTGCCGGCTTCGTGTCCGGGCGCGGGATTGACGCCGCCCCTATCCTCGCTTAACGCGTCGGCGCTCCTGACACTGATGGAAACGCGCCCCGCGCCATGGCCGAACTCGCGCCGAAGACTTCGCCTCGTATTTCGTTCGTCTCGCTTGGCTGCCCGAAGGCGCTGGTGGACAGCGAGCGCATCATCACGCGCCTGCGCGCCGAAGGCTATGAACTCTCCCGCGGCCATGATGGCGCGGACCTCGTCATCGTCAACACCTGCGGGTTTCTGGACAGCGCGAAGGCGGAGAGCCTTTCCGCCATCGGCGAGGCGCTGGCGGAAAACGGCAAGGTGGTGGTCACCGGCTGCATGGGCGCCGAGCCCGAGCAGATCCGCGCGGTGCACCCGAGCGTGCTCGCCATCTCCGGCCCCCAGCAATATGAGAGCGTGCTCGCCGCCGTGCACGAAGCGGTGCCGCCGCAGCATGATCCATTCCTGGATCTCGTGCCGGAGCACGGCATCAAGCTCACTCCGCGCCATTATGCCTATCTGAAGATTTCCGAAGGCTGCAACAATCGCTGCACCTTCTGCATCATCCCCAAGCTGCGCGGCGACCTTGTGAGCCGCCCCCTCGCCGACGTGATGCGCGAGGCCGAGCGCCTCGTCGCCGCCGGGGTGAAGGAATTGCTGGTGATCTCGCAGGATACCTCGGCCTATGGCGTCGACATCAAATATGCCGAGAGCCTGTGGCGCGATCGCGAACGCTCCGCCCGCTTCTTCGATCTGGCCGAGGCGCTGGGCGAGCTCGGCGCGTGGGTGCGCCTGCATTATGTCTACCCCTATCCCCATGTGGATCGGGTGATGGACCTGATGGCGAGCGGCAAGGTGCTGCCCTATCTGGATATTCCCTTCCAGCATGCGAGCCCGACCGTGCTGAAGCGCATGAAGCGCCCGGCCTCGCAGGAGAAGACGCTGGCGCGCGTGCAGGCCTGGCGCGCGGCGGTGCCGGACCTGACCTTGCGCTCCACCTTCATCGTCGGCTTTCCCGGCGAGAGCGAGGAGGAATTCACCGAGCTTCTGGACTTCCTGAAGGAAGCCGAGCTCGACCGCGTGGGCTGCTTCAAATTCGAACCGGTGGCCGGCGCCCCCGCCAACGACCTCGCCGCCCCGGTGCCGGACGAAGTGAAGGCCGAGCGCTACGACCGCTTCATGAAGACCCAGCAGGCGATTTCCGCCCGCCGTCTCAAGCGCAAGGTGGGCACGCGCCAGCAAGTGATCATCGACAGCGTCGGCCCGGCCGGTGCCATCGGCCGCACCAAGGGCGACGCGCCCGAGATCGACGGCCGCGTGCATGTCGCCTCGCGCCGGCCGCTGCGGGTGGGCGAGATCACCACGGTGAAGATCGAGGCGGCGGACGCCTATGATCTGCGGGGCAGCGCCGTCGGCTTCTGAGGCCGGTCGCGACCAACGGAAATCCGATCAAATAAAAACGCGGCCGGCAGAGCCGACCGCGTTCAAAAATCACGCAAATCCCGTGGGGACGGAGGGTTCAGCCCTCGTCCTCGTCATTGTGCTCGGGCGGCACGAGGCCCTGGAGGCCGGCGAGCAGCTCTTCCTCGGTCATGCGGTCGAGCACGATGTCGGTGTCGTCGCTGGAGCCGACGCTGGAAGCGATCATCGGCACCGTCTCGGGTTCCGGCTCGTCCACCTCGGTGTATTTCTGCAAGGTGTGGATGAGGTCTTCCTTCAGATCCTCGGGGCTCACCGTCTCATCCGCAATTTCACGCAGGGCAACGACGGGGTTCTTGTCGTTGTCGCGGTCGATGGTGATCGGCGCCCCTGAGGAAATCATGCGGGCGCGGTGGCCGGCGAGGAGAACCAGCTCGAAACGGTTGTCGACCTTGTCGATGCAGTCCTCAACGGTGACACGGGCCATGGGCTCGGCACTCCCTCGTGCGCGGTAAGATAAGGTAGGATGTCAGTTTGAAGAGGGTTTGTTTACAGGAAAGCCCGGGACGCGGCAAGGGCACGCAGGCTTTTCACTTGCGCTCCGCTTAAGTCTGTCCGAGAAAGGTTGGACTTCCCATTTTATACCCATTCTAGCTTGTACACTCCCCCTCTTGGTTTTGGACGCCCTTTATGAACGGACTGGAAAAGATCGCGCTGCTTATTGATGGCGCCAATCTCTATTCAGCAACAAAGGCTCTCGGTTTCGACATCGACTACAAGCGGCTGTTGAAAGAATTTCAGTCGCGCGGATATCTCCTGCGCGCTTTTTATTACACCACCCTGATCGAAGACCAGGAGTATTCCTCCATCCGGCCGCTGCTGGATTGGCTCGACTATAACGGGTATTCCGTCGTCACGAAGCTGGCACGCGAATTCACGGACTCCCAGGGCCGCCGCCGGGTGCGCGGGAACATGGATATCGAGATCGCCGTGGACGCGATGGAACTCGCCGGCCACGTGGACCATATCGTGCTGTTTTCCGGCGACGGGGATTTCCGTTCCCTCGTCGAAGCCTTGCAGCGCAAGGGCATTCGCGTCAGCGTCGTGTCCACCGTCTCCACCCAGCCGCCCCTGATCTCGGACGAATTGCGGCGGCAGGCCGATATCTTCCTGGATCTGGTGGACCTGCAATCGAAGATCGGGCGCGATCCCGCCGAGCGGCAGGGGCGCATGCATGAGACGCCCCGGTTCCTGGAGCGGCGCGGTTCCCCGCTGCCCGACGCCGAAGAGCCCTGATCCTGCATGGAACGCCAGCCGGGGCATGATTGCCCCCTATGCCCGCGCCTCGCGGCGTTTCGCGACCAATGGCGCGCGGCCGAGCCCACATGGTTCAACGGCCCGGTGCCCGGATTCGGCCCGCACGATGCCCGCCTGCTGATCGTGGGACTTGCGCCCGGCCTGCGCGGCGCGAACCGCACCGGGCGCCCGTTCACCGGCGATTTCGCCGGCGACCTGCTCTACCAGACCTTGCTGGATTTCGGCTTCGCCGTGGGCAGCTACGCGGCGCGACCGGACGACGGGTTGGAGCTGCGCGATGCGCGCATCGTCAATGCGGTGCGCTGCGTTCCGCCGGAGAACAAGCCCACCACCGAGGAAATCCGCACCTGCCGGCCGTTCCTCCATTCCGCCATCTCGGCCATGCCGAACCTCAAGGCGATCATCGCGCTTGGCAAGATCGGCCATGATTCCACCGTGGCCGCGCTGGGCGAGAAGGTGTCGCGCGTGAAGTTCGGCCACGGCGCTCAGGCGCAGATCGGCCCCTTGCGCCTGTTCGGCAGCTATCATTGCTCGCGCTACAACACCAATACGGGCGTGCTGACGCCGGCCATGTTCGCCGACGTCTTCCGCGCGGCAAGCGCCTATCTGCAGACCGCCGCCGGCCGCTAGCCGGCCATCCGCCGACGCAGGAATTCGAGCACGTTTCCCGCGTTCTCATGGGGCGGGTACACCGGGTAGAAGACGTGTTCCACCACCCCGTCCTCGATGATCAGGGTGATGCGCTTCAGCAGCACCTTGCCCTCCACCGTGAAGGTCGGCAGTTCCACCGCGCGGGTGAATTCCAGCGTGTGGTCCGACAGCAGCGGAAACGGCAGATGGAGCCGCTCGGCGACTTCGCGCTGGTAGGCGGTGTCCTGGGTGGAAAGGCCGAACACATGGTGCGCGCCCACCTCGACCAATTGCTCGAAATGGTCGCGGAAGGCGCAGCTCTGCGGGGTGCAGCCCCGGGCGCCGGGAATTTCGTCCCAGCCCTCCGGGTTCGGCGTGTCCGGCTGGCCGGTGCGCGGATAGCAATAGACCACGATGCGCCCGGACAGGGAGGAGAGATCCACCCGCCGCCCGTCGGTGGAGGCAAGCGGAATGATGGGCAGTTCCAGGCCCGGCAGATGGCGTGCCTTGCCATCATCCTCGGGGATCGGAAGATTTTCGGGAAGTTCGCTCCAGTCGGCCACGGCTGCATCCCTGTCTTGCCCGGCGCGCGGTTTGCCCGGCACCGGCGTGTTGGTCTCATCCTAGCAAAGGCATGGCCGCGGTACAGCTGTCGCGCGCAGTGCCCACGACCCCTCCCGCGGTTTGGTGGATCGAGCTATCCGCGATCGCGCATGAGGCGGGCCTTGTCGCGGCCCCAGTCGCGCTCCTTCACAGCCTCGCGCTTGTCGTGGGTCTTGCGGCCCTTGCCGATCGCGACTTCGACCTTGGCGCGGCCCTGCTCGTTGAAATAGATCTTCATGGCGACGATGGTCATGCCCTCGCGCTCCACCGCCTGCGCCAGCTTGCCGATCTGGCGCTTGTGCATCAGCAGCTTGCGGGGGCGGCGGGTCTCATGGTTGAAGCGGTTGGCTTCCAGATATTCGGGAATATAGGCGTTGTAGAGCCACAATTCCCCATTCTTGGCGGCGGCATAGCTTTCGCCGATGGTCGCCTTGCCGCTGCGCAGGCTCTTGACCTCGGTGCCGGTCAGCATGATTCCGGCTTCGAAGACCTCGCCGATCTCGTAGTCGAAGCGGGCACGCCGATTGTCGGCGACCACTTTGCGCGGCAGTTCTTTCTTCTTTTTTTCTGACATTTGCTTTTGGGGACGGCGGCGGAAGGGGCGAACCTCTCCCGCCGCGCGCTGTCCCTCAACCTCAGTTCAGCAGGCCCGCGTGGGCCATCGCGCTGCGCACGACCGCACGGGTGGTTTCGGAGACCGGCACCATGGGCAGGCGCACGTCCTCGGCCATCTTGCCGAGCAGCGAGAGCGCGAACTTGGTCGGCGCCGGATTGGTCTCGACAAACAGAGCGGTGTGCAGGGGAAACAATTTGTCCTGCAGCGCCAGGGCGGCCTTGAAGTCGCCCGCGATGCAGGCGCCCATCAGCTCGGAGGAGAGGCGCGGCGCCACGTTGGACGCCACCGAGATGCAGCCGTGGCCGCCATGGGCCATGAAGCCGAGCGCGGTCGCATCCTCGCCCGAGAGCTGGATGAAATCCGGCCCTAGGGTGAGGCGCTGCTGGGACACCCGCGCCAGATTGGCGGTGGCGTCCTTCACGCCGACGATATTCTTCAGCTCATACAGCCGCGCCATGGTCTCGACCGACATGTCGATCACAGACCGGCTCGGAATATTATAGATGAAGATCGGCAGGCCCACCGCGTCATTGATGGCCTTGAAGTGCTGGAACAGGCCCTCTTGCGTGGGCTTGTTGTAATAGGGCGTCACCACCAGCAAAGCGTCGGCGCCGACCTTCTCGGCATGGCGCGAAAATTCGACCGCGCTCTCGGTGGAATTGGAGCCGGTGCCGGCCATGACCGGAACGCGCCCCTTCACCTGCTCGACGCAGATCTCGATCACGCGATTGTGTTCCTCGTGGCTCACCGTCGGGCTCTCGCCCGTGGTGCCGACCGGAACCAACCCGTCGATACCCTCGGCGATCTGCCAATCGACGAAGTCGCGGAACGCTTTTTCATCCAGCGCACCATCCCGGAAAGGAGTGACCAGGGCCGTGAACTGACCCCGGAAGTGCGGCAGGGACGAAGAGGAGGACATGGCAGGTGCCTTGTTGTGAAAAACGATTCGCGCCCGCCTGATTTCAGCGGGTGGATCGCATCAGATAAACTGTTGCGAGCCGGCCGGAAAGGGTCGCGCGGGCTCCGGCCCTCGTTTTGCCGGTTTCGTGAGGCTCCTTCGCGGCGGGCTGCTTAGCATTTCGTCAAGGCACATGGCGAACAATAGGGCGGAACATCCGGCCTCCAACGGTCGCGCGGCAACAGGCTCTGCGAGCCCCAGCCAGGACGTGAGGAACGAATATGTCGCCTGCCCACCGCCTGATCTCCCGCACCGCCCTGGCGATCGCGCTCGCCTGGACCGCGCCGGTGATGGCCGCTTCCGACACGTCCGATTCGCCGCCCGCCAAATCCGCGAAGAGCGCCCCGGCAAAGTCCACCGACTCCAAGGCGAAGACCGACACGAAGAAGGCCGACGCCAAGAAGAGCGACGCCAAAAAGAGCGACGCGAAGAAATCCGACGCGAAGAAAACCGAGTCGAAGAAGACCGCCACCTCGAAGGCGCACGCCAAGCCGGCGAGCGCGGCACTCTCCCTCGCTCCGGCCCGCGCGCCGGCGGTTTCGCTGTCGGGCGAACTTGGCCAATTGCGCTCGGCGGTCACCGCCGCCAAGAACGGACAGGGCACGCAGGCCCTAGCCATGGCGCGGGATTTGAACGATCCCGTGGCCCGCAATCTCGTGACCTGGCTGGTCATCCGCAATGCGCCGAACGATCTCGGCTTCGATGGCATCAACGCGTTTCTCAAGGAGAAGCCCGGCTGGCCGACCCAGAGCACCCTGCGCCGCCGCGCGGAGCGGATGCTGCTGGTGGAAAACCGCAGCCCCGACGTGATCCGCGCCTTCTTCTCGGAGGCCGATCCGCTTTCCGGCGAAGGCAAGATCGCGCTCGCGCGCGCCTTCGCCGCCTCCGGCGACCGCGCCACCACCACCGCCCTGGTGCGCGAGGCGTGGCGTGAGGATGATCTCAGCGAATCGGTCGAAAAGACCGTGATGACCGAGTTTGGCCCTCTCCTCACCCGCGCCGATCACAAGGCGCGCGCCGACACGTTCAGCTACAAGCCGGACACTGATCGCGCCATGCGCGCCGCCGCACGCGCGGGCAGCGATGTGGTGGCCCTCACCCAGGCCCGGCTCGCCATCGCCCGCAAGGATCCCAACGGTGCCAAGCTGCTGGCGGCGGTGCCGTTCACCCTCGCCAATGATCCGGCCTATCTGTTTGCCAAGTCCCAACTCGCCCGCCGCGCGGATCGCCCCGGCGAGGCCGCCCAGGCGCTGCTGAGCGCGCCCGATACCCGGGCCGCCGTGGGTGATGCGGATGAATGGTGGATCGAGCGCCGCCTGGTCTCGCGCGAGCTTCTCGACAGCGGGGATTTCAAGACCGCCTATCGCGTCGCTGCCCATGGCGCGACGCCCACCGCCGACAATTATCGCGCCGAGGAGGAATTCACCGCAGGCTGGATCGCGCTGCGTTTCCTCAAGGACCCGCGCACCGCCGCCCAGCATTTCGCGCGCATGGCGCACGAGCAGAAGCACCCCATCACGCTCGCCCGCGCCGGCTATTGGCAGGGCCGCGCGGCGGAGGCGATGGGCGACACCGGCACCGCCCGCGCCCGCTATGAGGCGGCCGCCCGCTACAGCACCACCTATTATGGACAGATGTCGCGTGCCCGCCTCGGCCTGCCGCCGGTGGCGCTGCGCCGCCAGCCGGAGGCTTCCGGCCAGGCCCGCGCCACGTTCGATCGCATCGAGCCGGTGCGCGCCATCCGCCTGCTCTATGCCATCGGCGAGCGCGATATCCCGCTGACCATCTATTACGACCTCGCCTGGCGGATGGAGGATTCCACCCATCTCGCCATGGTGGCGGAGCTGGCCCAGGCGAATAACGACACCCGCGGCGTCATGGTGGTGGGCAAGGAAGGCTCGGCGGAGGGCCATCCCCTCGACGTCGCCTCTTTCCCGACGTTTGGCCTGCCCTCTTATACCTCCATCGGCAATCCGGTGGACAAGGCGGTGATCTATGCGGTGGCCCGGCAGGAGAGCCAATTCAACCCGCGCACGCTCTCCAGCGCCAAGGCCATGGGCTATATGCAGGTGACGCCCGCCGCCGGCCGCGAGGTGTCCAAGCAGACCGGCGCGCCTTATAACGAAGCGCGGCTGATGAGCGACCAGTCCTACAATGTCCAGTTCGGTGCGGCCGAGCTTGGCGAGCTGGTGAGCAATTACGGCGGCAATTATGTGCTGGTGTTCGCCGCCTATAACGCCGGGCGCGGCAGCGTGCGCAAATGGATCGAGCGCTATGGCGATCCGCGCGACCCGGACGTGGACGTGGTGGACTGGGTGGAGTGCATCCCCTATTCCGAGACCCGCAATTATGTGCAGCGGGTGATGGAGAATTACCAGGTGTACAAAGTGCGCTTCGGCGGGGCCGCCCGGCCCCAGCTGGAAGCGGATCTGCGCGGCACCACGCGCTGAACGCGGTCTGAACGAGAGCAGAAGGGGAATCGCCGGGGCGGCGTTTGCGGTGACACAATAAAGTGCGGGCACTCCCCGCAGCGATCGCCTAGAAGCGGGCACAACGCCCTCCCCTTGCGCCGTCCTCCGGCGCGCTTTCGAGCCTTTTCCCCATGACGAACCGCAACAGCGCCCCGGCCCGGCCGGGCGCATCGGCACCCGGCTTCATTGAATTCGTCGCCATTATCGCCCTCATGATGGGGCTGACCGCCTTCTCCATCGACAATCTGCTGCCCGCCTTCGAGCCCATCCATCATTATTTCGCGGTCGCCAACCCGAACGATCTCCAACTCATCATCTCGGCCTATCTGATCGGCTTCGCGGTGATGCAGATCGTGTTCGGCACGCTCTCCGACGTGTTCGGCCGCAAGAGCATGCTAATGATCGGGCTCGCGATCTATTGCGCCGGCTGCCTGATCGCCATGACGGCGGACAGTTTCAACACGCTGCTGTTCGCCCGCGCGGTGCAGGGCATGGGCTGTGCGGCCGCGCGCGTGCTGTCGGTGGCGATCGTGCGCGATCGCTTCCAGGGGCGCGACATGGCGCGGGTCATGTCGTTCGCCATGATGGTGTTCCTGGTGGTGCCGATCCTGGCGCCGGCAGCCGGCGGGGCGATGCTGCTGGTGGGCAATTGGCACGTGATCTTCGGCGCCATGCTGCTTTTGAGCCTGGTGCTCGCCACCTGGTTCGCGCTGCGCATGCCGGAAACCTTGCATCCGCAATATCGCGTGCCGTTCTCCGTGCGCGCCATTCTCGCGGGCCTGAGAATGACCGTCACGAACCGCCGGGCGTTCGGCTATGCCAATGCCATGGGCCTGATGCTCGGCTGCCTGATGGGCTATGTGGGCTCCTCGCAGCAAATCTTCGAGACCGACGTCTATCAACTCGGCCGGCTGTTCCCGCTGGCCTTCGCCGCCATCGCCGGGGTGATGTCGGTGGCCTCCTTCATCAATGCCCGCCTAGTGAACCGGATCGGCATGCGGCGGCTGTCGCATTTCGGGCTGTGCGGCTTCACCTTGGTGGGCGGGTTGCAGGTGCTCGCCGCGCTGGGGTTCGAGGGACGCCCGCCGGTGCTGCTGTTCTGCCTGCTGGTGGGCCTCAATCAGGCGCTGTTCGCGCTGACGGTGCCGAATTTCAATTCCATCGCCATGGAGCCCCTGGGCGCGGTGGCGGGCACCGCCTCGTCCTTCCTGGGGTTCTACACCACGCTGATGGGGGCGCTGCTTGGCATGGCCGTGGGCCGGGCCTTCGACGGTACCGTCCTGCCGCTGGGCCTGGGCTATTTCCTGCTCGGCGCGCTCGGCATGGTGGCGGTGTTGTGGGCCGAGCGCTGGCGACTGTTCGGCACCACGCCCGGCCACTAGGGCCGGATCTGCCCATATTGAATCGCCTAAGGCGATGCAATATGGGCGGATCGCGCTCTAGGAGCGATCGACATTCATGGCTTGACGCCGTGCAGGAAACAATCGTCATGGCCGGGCTTGCCCCGTGCATCCACGCGGCGCCGCTGACACCGGCTTTTCAAGATCCGCGCGGGCGGTCCGGCGTGGATGGCCGGGACGAGCCCGGCCATGACGGCTGGTGAAAGAAAGACATGCGCGGGCGCCTGACGCCATGCGCTTCGACGATACACTCCAACGCTGAATGTCGATCGCTCACGAGCAGAGTTCCCTTGCAGAGTTCCCTTGCAGGAGTGGGCTTTGCGATAAAGCGCGCCCGCGCTTTCCCCCGCGAAGGCGGAGGAAAGCCTATTTGCCGAGTTCCTTCTGGCAATCCGCGATGGTCTTGCCGAGCTTGGCGTGGCTGGCGTCGGACTCGGTGGTCTCGCGCAGGGTGCAGGCGTCCAGGCTGTCGAATGCGGTGAGGTTCGTGATCTTGGCGCCGGTGAAGGCTTCAAGCGTCGCCTGGCGATCGTCCGGGCCGAGGCGCTGATATTTCAGCACCGACCCGGGCTTGTCCTGGGCGGGCGTGATGGGATCGGCGAACGCGGCAACTGGCGCAAGGGCGAGCGCGCAGACGAAAAGGGCGACGGCGGGGCGCTGCACGAGGAAACTCCAGGATCGGTGCGGTTAAGCCTCTATCTGCACCGACCGGAAATAATCGTCCAGCATGTCTCTGGGGAAGGCCGGCAGGTTTTCAAGCCCGATGTTCCGCAGCAGCGGCGGCATGGGCACATCGGCCATCACCTCGTCCTCGCGGTTCAGTTGCCGGGCCGCGCGCAGCACGCTTTGCGACTGGTCGCGGATGACCTCGGCAAGGGTGGCCGCATTCTCCAGATCGAACAAGGCCAGCATCACCTGCGGGTCGGCTTCCATCTGGTGATGGAACACGGTGCGGTAATTCGCGGGCAGCGCGCCGATGCCCGGCGCCACGCGGGGCGCATCGGCCCGGCGCTGGTCCACGCTGCCGGAGAGCGGCGCGCGGCCGGTGCTGTCGATATCAATCTGGGGAACCTCGGTCATCATGCTGTCTCCGGCTGTTCCCGCGGCGCGACCGGCCGCAGGACTCTGGAAGACAACGCGCCAAGGCGCAGTCCGGTTGCCCCAGCGGCGCGGTTTATGACGCTTTGGTGCGGAGCGTCACCAATTCCTCGGCGGACGTGGGATGCACCGCGACCGTGCGGTCGAAGTCCGCCTTGGTGGCGCCGAGGCCGAGGGCCACCGCCGCAAGCTGGATCATCTCGGATGCCGCCTCCCCCAGGATGTGGCAGCCGAGCACCTTGTCGGTCTGCGCATCCACCACCAGCTTCATGAAGACGCGCGATGGATTGCCCGAGAGCGTCGCCTTGAGCGGGCGGAAATCGGTCTTGTAGATGTCGAGCGTATAACCGGCCTTGCGCGCGGCGGCCTCCGAGAGGCCGACGGTGCCGATCTCCGGCTCGCTGAACACGGCGGTGGCGATCAGCGAATGGTCGACCTGCCAGGGCTTGTTGCCGAACACGGTGTCGGCGAAGGCGTGCCCCTCGCGAATGGCCACCGGCGTCAGATTGATGCGATTGGTGACGTCGCCCACCGCATAGATGGAGGCAACATTGGTGGCCGAATGGGCATCCACCTTCACCGCGCCCACCGCGTCCAGCACGACGCCCGCGGTTTCCAGGCCGAGATTGCGCGTGTTGGGCACGCGGCCGATGGCCAGCATCACCTCGTCCACTTCCACCTCGGTCTCGTCGGAGAGGCGAACCCGCTTGCCGCCCTCGACCGCCGTGATGGATGTGAGCGTGCGCCCGCACATCATGCGCACGCCGGCGTGCTCCATCTCCTTGGCGAGATGGGCGCGGATCTCGTCGTCGAACCCGCGCAGGATCACTTCGGCGCGCTGCACCAAGGTGACCTCGCAGCCGAGCGCGTTGAACATGCCGGCGAATTCTACCGCGATATAGCCGCCGCCCTGAATCAGGATGCGCTTCGGCAACGCTGGAAGATGAAACGCCTCGTTCGAGGTGATCGCCAATTCGCAGCCCGGAATCGCAGGGCCGAGCGCGGGATGGGCGCCGGTGGCGATGAGGATATATTTCGCCCGCACCCGCTCGCCGGTGGCGAGAATCTGCACCGTATTGGGGCCTTCCAGCACCGCGCGGGACGCGACGATCTTCACCCCCGCCGCTTCCGCATTGCGCCGATAGATCGCCTCGAGGCGGCCGATTTCCGTGTCCTTGTTGGCGATCAGGGTGGGCCAGTCGAAGCGCGCGCCCTCCACGCTCCAGCCGAAGCCGGCCATGTCCTTCAGGTCCTGGGCATAGCGGCCGGCATGGACGAACAGCTTCTTCGGCACGCAGCCGCGAATGACGCAGGTGCCGCCCATGCGGTATTCCTCCGCCAGCATCACCTTGGCGCCGTGCTGGGCGGCGATCCGGGCGGCGCGCACGCCACCGGACCCGCCACCGATGACGAAGAGGTCGATTTCGGTGTCGGACATGGCGTGCTCCTGTTGGCCTTCACGGCTGGGCCTTCGCGGATGGGTCCGCGCGGCCCTGCCGAGATGTAGACACGCAGCCTGCGCCGTCAAGCGCGCGCAGGGCATGGCTGTGCCCGCGCTTGCGGGGCGCTGCGAGGGGTGCTTCAAGACCCGGAACGCTCCCCGCCGACCGAGGCACACCGCATTCGAATGCCCGCAGAGATTTCCCCGCTCTGGCTTCGCGCCGACGATACCGAACACGGCGCGCGGCGCTTTTTCCTGCCGTGGCTCTGGCGCGCGCGCCTCGCCGCCGGGGACGGCGTGTTCGCGGTGGAAATCGCCCGCGAGCCCGCGCGGGCCACGGACCCGCTGGAGCTGACCTTCCTCGCGTCAAACGGGGCCGTGCTCGGCCGGGCGACGATCGCCGCGCCGGTGGCCGCGCTCCTGCTGCCGCGCGGCACCGCGCGCGTGAGCGCGACACCGGGGGATGGCCTGCGCCTCGGCTTGTATCCGCGCGGAAAAGTGTGGCTGAAGCTGCATGCCTTCGCCCGTGGCAGCTTTCCCGGCCTGCCCCCGCACCGGCGCTGGCGGGCGGCGGGCGCGGCGGCGCGCGATCTGCGCGGCATGCACGCCTCGCTGTTCGCCGATTCGCCCGCCCGCCAGATCCAGGCGACGCGACGCTATCTGCGCTATCGCAAGGCCCATGTGGAGGATTTCACCGGGCCGCTCGCGCCGGAGGACGCGACCCTGTCGTTCCTCAGCGTGCTCGGTGCCGACACGCGGGCGCAGGATATCGCCGCTTGCCTCGCCGCCCTGCGCGGGCAGAGCGATCCCCATTGGGAATGGCTGATCGGCCTGCCGGACGCGGCGGGCGACATACCGGCCGAACTGGCGGACGAACCGCGCGTCCGCGTCCTGCCGGGCGCCGGCACCGCGCCGCTGACCTTCAATGCGCTGCTGGCCGCCGCCAAGGGCGAGACGGTGGCGCTGCTCGATCCCACCGGCCAGCCCACCCGCGATGCCGTGGGGATGATCCGCGCCGCGTTCGCGGCCCATGCCGATTGCATGCTCGCCTATACCGACGAGGAAACGCTCGATGACACGGGCGCGCCGCGCGACGGCGTCTTCAAGCCGGCGTTCAACCGCCACCTGCTGCGCGCGGTGGACTATTTCGGCGATATCGTCGCGCTGCGCACGGCCCATGCCCGCGCCATCGGCGGCGCGCGGGCCTATCTGCCGCTGGCGTGGCGCTATGATTTGTTGCTGCGCGCCGTGGGGGCCGTTTCGCCTGCCGCCATCCGCCATATTCCACGCGTCGGCTATGGACGACAGGGCGCTGGCGGCTGGACCGGCTTTTCCTCCCCCGACCAAGCCCGTGAAGCCGCGCGGGCGCTGGAGGATGCCACCGGCGCCCCGGTGGAGATCCGCGCCGACCTGAAGCTGCGCCCGCATTACCGCCTGCCGGACACGCCGCCGCTGGTGTCGTTCGTCATCCCGACCCGCGATCGCGCCGATCTCATGGGCATGGCGCTGCGCTCGCTGATCGCACACACGGCCTATCGCAATTTCGAGATCGTGATCGTCGACAACGGCTCGGTGGAGGCCGAGACCTTCGCTCTGTTCGCGGAGATCGCCGCCGCCTGGCCGCGTACGATCGTGGTGCGCGATGAGGGCGGGTTCAATTATCCGCGCATCTGCAACGCCGGCGTGGACGCAGCCTCAGGCAATCTGATCTGCCTGCTGAACAACGATATCGAGGTGGTGGAGCCCGGCTGGCTACACGAGATGGTCTCGCTCGCCGCCTTGCCGGGCACCGGCATCGTCGGGGCGAAGCTGCTGTTTCCCGATCGCACGCTCCAGCATGCGGGCGTGATCGCCGGGCTGTTCCGCTATGCCGCGCACTGGTTTTCCCATGGCGCGGAAGACATGGCCGGCCATCTCGGGCGCCTGCATGCGCGCAACAATCTCAGCGCGGTCACCGGCGCGTGCCTGATGATCAGCCGGGAATGCTGGGACCAGATCGGCCCGCTCGATGCCGAGCGCTTCGCCGAGGATTGCAACGATATCGACCTGTGCCTGCGCGCCCGGGCCGGTGGGTTCGAACTGGTGTGGACGCCGTTCGCGCTCCTGCTGCACCATGAATCCGCCTCGCGCGGGCGCCGGCGCAGCAAGGCCCATCGCGAGCGGCTCAAGGCCCAGCGGGCGCGCATGGAAGCGCTCTGGCGCACCGCCACGCTGGTGGACCCGCACTATAATCCCAATCTCGCGCGCAACAGCCTGCACGCCGGGATCGCCAAGCACCCGGAGGGAAGCCGGAATCCCCGCACCGATGCCATAGCCCCGCCGCACGCGACGCCCTGAAGCGTCGCGTCAAAACGCGCCTCAGATCACAGATCGTAGCCGCGCTTCTTCATTTCGACGCGAATCCGCTCCATCGCGTCGGAATTGAGCTTGGCGCTCCAGGCCTGGATGTTCTGCACCGCCTGCTGGACGATCGCGGGACGGTCGTTCACCAGCTTCTGCCCGGTGGGCGACTTGTAGAACGCCAGCGCCTCCTTCAGCTCGGCCTCGGTGAAGCGCTGCGCATAGGAGGCGGCGACCATGTCGATGATCTCCGCCTGGCGCTTCTCGAACTCCGGGCGCAGGGCGACGGCGACGTCGCGCAATTGGGGGGCGAGATCGGGATTGGTCTGGAGGAAGCCGAGCGCGGCGCCGTCCACCAGATTGGCGATCACGCCGTTGAACGCGCGGGCTTCGCCGTTTGCGTTCACCAAGTCGCGCGCGGCCTGCATCTGGCCCGCGGAGGGCTGGACCGTCAGCTGCTGGGCCTGCTGGGCAAGGGCGACGCCGCCCGAGAGCGAGAGGGCGAACAGGCCGGCACCGAGGCGTTGGGCAAGCGAGGGGCGCATATTCTTCTCCGTTGAATTGGGTTCAGGCAGACCGTTCGAGCAGCTCGATGCCGCCGGGACCAGCCAGGATGACGCGGCGCGCGAGGCCGAGAAAAAGTCCGTGTTCCACCACGCCCGCCACCTGCTCGATCTGGCGGGCAAGCGCCGCCGGGTCGGGAATGCGGCCGAGATGGGCGTCCAGGATGACATTGCCCTGGTCGGTGACGAAAGGCGCCGCCCCGTTCACCCGGCGCAGCACCAGATCGCCGGCGCAGCCCGCCGCCTCCAGCGCGCGCGCCAAGCGCAGGGTAATGGCGGGAACGCCGAAATCCACCACCTCGATCGGCAGCGGAAAGCGGCCGAGCTGCGCCACATGCTTGGAGGCGTCCGCGATCACCACCATTTCGCGCGCGGCGCTGGCGACGATCTTCTCGCGCAGCAACGCCCCGCCGCCGCCCTTGATGAGCGCGAGATCAGGCCCGACCTCGTCGGCACCGTCGATGCACAGGTCCAGCTCGGGCAGTTCGTCCAGGGTCGCCAGCGGCACGCCGAGCGACAGCGCCTGCGCGCGGGTCTGTTCGGAGGTGGGCACGCCCACGACGTTCAGCCCCTCGCGCACCCGCGCCGCGAGCAGATCCACGAAATGCCGCGCGGTGGAGCCGGTGCCGAGGCCAAGGCGCATGCCGTCCGTCACGAATGTGAGGGCACGGGCGGCGGCGGCGCGCTTCAGGTCTTCGGCATCGGCCATTTGGGTGTCCGGTGGCTGGCGGTGGCTGGCTGAACGGTTGCTAGCCTTGATCGGCGCCGCCGACAAGCGGGGAGGCCGGCGACAGATGGCTTCACGGCTACTTTGCCTGCGGCGTGCACAGGACCATGGGCTCCGCGCCGCCCCCGCCGCTCTTGGGCACGTCGCGCACATAACACACGCTCATCTCGCCCGTGTCCGCATTGACGCGGAAAATGCCGGTCTCCCCGGCAAAGCGGGTGGAGACCAGGGAATAAGCCCCGGCCTTCTGCGCCCCGGCGCCCTCGCCCTTGGGAAAGCAGCGTGTGAGGCCGACGAGCGCGCTGTCGGGCCGCTCGAACTGGCAGGCGGAGACTTCGCCGGTCTGGCGGTTGACGGAATAGACGCGGTTGGCCTGCACCGAGGGGGGCGCCTCGAAAGCGAAATTGCCCGCGCCGGGGGCGGTCTGCGCAAAGGCAGCCGTGCCGGTGAGCACGCCCGCCGCGAGGCCGGCCGCCGCCAGGATCCGGCGCCCCACCGGCATCCCGCGCCCCGCCACAGCCCTGCGTTCCGCCGTGCTCCTGCCGCGTCCGGACCATTCCGCCATGTGTCGTCTCCTTCGCGCCGCGCCCCGTGCCGCCGCCGTCGCCGGGACGCTGGACATGAAAAGCGGCAGGATTGTAGGCAGGGGGCGAGACAGCCAAGAAAAGCCACGCCCGAAAGCCAAGTCCGAAAGCCACGCCCTCCCCGCAAGGATGCTCCCCATGCTGAACCCGCGCCCCGTCATCGCCTTCGACCTCGACGGCACGCTGGTCGATACCGCGCCCGACCTGCTGGCGACCCTCGATGCGGTGCTGGCGGACTATGCCATCGCCCCCGTGGACCGCGACGCCACGCGCAACATGATCGGCGGCGGTGCGCGCATGCTGATCGTGCGGGCGCTGGAGCACAACGGCATCATCGCCCCCAAGGCGGACCTGGACGCCCTCACCGCGCGCTTCATCGCCCATTACGCCGACCATATCGCCGACCATTCCCGGCCCTTCCCCGGCCTGCTGGAGGCGCTCGACGCCCTCGCCGAAGAGGGCGCATTGCTCGCGGTGTGCACCAACAAGCTGGAGCATCTGGCCCGCCTGCTGCTCGACCGGCTCGACCTGACGCGGCGGTTCGTCGCCATCACCGGGGCGGACACCTACGCCAAGCCGAAGCCCGATCCCCTGCCCCTGCTCTCCACCTTCGCGGCGGCCGGCGCGGCGGACGGATTCGGGCTGATGGTCGGCGACAGCGCCACCGATGTGGCCACCGCCAAGGCCGCCGGGGTGCCGGTGATCGCCGTTTCCTTCGGCTATACGGAGATCGCGCCCTCAGCGCTCGGCGCCGATGTCCTCATCCATCATTTCGACCAGCTGCAAGGCGCGGTGCGCGATCTGCTGCGCCAGCCGGCGCGATGATCTGCGCGCGTCGAAGGGTAGGGGGCCGGTCGGCGGCCTGTGGATAGCTCCCCCCGCCCTTGACACCCCCGCGCTGGGGCACTAAATCGCTGCCTCCTGCCAGACGGCAAACGAAATGGCCGGTCGATTAGCTCAGCGGGAGAGCACTCCCTTCACACGGGAGGGGTCGTAGGTTCAATCCCTACATCGACCACCATTCTTCTCGATCCATTCCGATGATCGGCTGCAGCCGGATTTGGTTTGCCCGCCGCGCTGCGACGACGCGTGCGAATGGAGCCGCGCTGCCCGTCCCCCGTTCCCAGCTTTCGCCGTGTCGCCCGCCTGGAGTCATCCATGGGCGGAGATTCGCCCGAACTTCGGGTTTTATCCGCCGCAGAGCCGGCGAGGTCCCTCACGAAACCCATGTTCGTCTGCGCTAAGCCATTGTTTCACGTGAAACATTTTAGGTGATTGGGCGGCGGATGCGGATCTCACCACCCCCATCGGCGATCGCGTTCCGGCTCATAGCAGGTATAGCCCACGAAGCATTGCGGGTTGTCGCGGGTGCGCACCCATTCCGGCCGCAAGGCTTCGTCCGGCATGCAGAAGGTCATGTCCCGCACATAGCGGTCGAACGTCGTGGGCGAGGTATCCAGCAAAGCGGCGCCCCGGCTTTGCACCAGGCCCGCCGTTGCGGCACACGACATTTTATAACTCGCCGGCCGCGCGGACGCCGCCTGTCCGGCGGCGAGCACCAGCACACAACCCAGAAGAATGCGTTTCATCGCCTGACCTCCCTGGCCGACATCGCCCACGCGCCAGTCCCAAACGCCCCGCGCTTCTAAACAAGCCGGCGTGAGCGTCACAGTTCCCGCCGGACGTGGTAAGAGCGTCGTGATCGGGCCGCAGGGCGCAGGGGGCGCCCACGCTGGCTCGCGCTGGAGCTTGGATGATGGGCGTTTTTGAAGGAATCACTCGCTCTTTCAAGGCGTCCATCGGCGAAATCGTGTTCGGCATGGAAGACGGCACCGTCTCCATCTTCGGCCTGGTGTTCGGCGTCGCGCTCACCACCAATGACGCGAAGACGGTGCTGATCGCCGGGGCCACCGGCGCGGCGGCGGCGGCCGTCTCCATGATGGCGGGATCCTATCTGGACGCCGAATCGGTGCGCGATGCCCGCCGCGCCCGCGCCCAGGCAGCGCCGGCCGAGCGGCGCGCGGAACTCGCCGGCAGCCTCACCGCCATCCGCACCAGCCTGCGCGCCGCCGGCGTTGCCCCGACCGATGTGGACCAGATCAGCGCCGCCATCAGCCGCAGCCCGCAGGCCGTGCCCGCGCTGCGGTCCGCCCTCGCGCCGGATGGCAATGATGACGATGCCTCCCCCGCCGCCCACGCCTTCTGGATGTTCGTGTCGGACCTGTTCGCGGGCTTTACCCCCGTCATTCCATTCGCCTTGCTGCCGATGGAACAGGCGCGCATCGTCTCGCTGGCGGTAACCGCCGCATTGCTGCTGGCGCTCGGCATCGGGCGCGGGCTGGTGGCGAAGCGGCCGGTCGCCCGGACGGCGTTGGAAACCTTGTCCGTCGCCACCTGCGCGGCCCTGGCGGGCATTGCCATGGGCCATTTTCTATCCTGAGGCCGCATGCGCGATCCCGTCACCCTGCTACCCCATCGCTCCACCCATGTGATCGCGCCCGACGGCGTGTCCCTGGCGGTCCAGGAATGGGGGACGGCGCTGGGCCGGCCGGTGCTGTTCATCCATGGCTACAGCCAGAGCGGCCTGTGCTGGCGGCGGCAGGTGGAGAGCGACGCGCTGGCGCATCTGCGGCTGGTCACGTTCGACCTGCGCGGCCACGGGGCCTCCGACAAGCCGCTTGAGCCCGTGCATTATCAGCAAGAGAGCCGCTGGGCGGGCGACCTCGCCGCACTCATCGACCAGCTCGCGCTGGAGCGGCCGGTGGTGGTGGGGTGGTCCTATGGCGGGCGGGTGATCTGCGATTATCTGCGCCATCACGGCGACGCCGCTTTGGGCGGCGTGGTGTTCGTGGATGCGGTCGTGGCCACCGAGCGTGCGCTGTTCGGCTCCTGCAACAATCTGATGCGCCTGATGGGCAGCGAGGACCTTGCGACCAACATCGCCGCCACCCGCGCCTTCCTGCGCAAATGCTTCGAAATCCCGCTCGACGCCGACAGCTTCGAAATCACCCTTGCGGCGAACATGATGACGCCGCCCCAGGTGCGCGCCAGCATGGGCGGGCGGCCCACGGATTATGCGCCGGAACTCGCCGCCCTCACCCGTCCGGTGCTGGCGGTGCATGGGCGCAAGGACCAGGTGATTCTCCCCGCCATGTCGGACCGCATCGCCGCGCAGGCCAGCGGGGCCGAGCATGTGGTCTTCGAAACCTGCGGCCACGCGCCCTTCCTGGAAGCGCCGGAAGCCTTCAATGCCCTGCTCGCGGGGTTCATTGCGAGGGCGCAACATTCCCTAAAGTAAGAAATTCTGGCGCTCTGCGACGTTCGATCACAGATGCATTCCGCGGGGAACCTCGCCGCCACAAATTGGTTGCATGATCGCCGCATTTGAGGCGACATCCCTATGACGCTGGTGGACGCTGCGTTCCTGGCGACATCATTGACCGAGGTGGGTCCCCATGGCTTTCAAGACCTTCGCCGTCGCCGGTTTCGCCGCCCTCGTCCTCGGCGCGATGCCCGCAAAAGCCAACGACACTTACGACATATTCGGCTTCAACAAGCTGTTCGGCACCTCATCGATGGGCGTGACGGCCGGCACCTCGCCGATCCCGCGCCAGATGGTGGCGATCGACGGCAAGTATAAGCCGGGCACGATCATCATCCGCACCAACGAGCGGCGCCTGTATTATGTGACGGCGCCGGGCCAGGCGATCCAGTATGGCGTCGGCGTCGGCCGCGAGGGCTTTCAATGGTCCGGCGTGAAGACCGTGAGCGCCAAGAAGGAATGGCCGTCCTGGACCCCGCCGTCGCAGATGCTGAAGCGCCGCCCCGATCTGCCGCGCTACATGCCCGGCGGCATCGACAATCCGCTCGGCGCGCGCGCCATGTATCTGGGCTCGAGCCTGTACCGCATCCACGGCTCCAACGAGCCGGACACCATCGGACAGGCGGTCTCGTCCGGCTGCATCCGCATGACCAATGACGATGTGACCGACCTGTACAATCGCGTGAAGGTCGGCGCCACGGTCTATGTGATGCGCTGAGCAGGACGCCCGCAGGCGGCTCCGGCTCGCCACGAGTCCCACTCGCCACGCAGCCGGCTTGCAACGACGCGGCTTGAAACGAGGCGGACAAAGAAAAGGCCGCTGCGGCACAGGCCGGCGGCCGAGAGTCCCGTCCGGCTCAACCGGACAAGAAAAATACCGATCCGGCTTCAGCCGGATCGGCGGGCAGCCTCAGAGGGCGGAGAGGTTCGAAGCCTTGGACTTGCCGCGGTTGTCGTCGACAACCTCGAACGACACCTTCTGGCCCTCGTTGAGCGTGCTTAGTCCCGAGCGCTCGACGTCGCTGATGTGGACGAACACGTCGGCGCCGCCGCCATCCTGCTGGATGAAGCCGAAGCCCTTCTGGGTGTTGAAAAACTTGACAGTACCTGTGGCCATATCGGCCTCCGTTCAGACGTTGCATTTGCTCCGCGCTTGACACGCGGGAGCCGGGCAGTCCGAAGGGAGTAGGCTTGAGATCGCGGCCCGAAGGGAACGAAACAAGGCAGGCCGCACGAACTGTCCCAACCCCTTTCGCGCCGCGGTCTTCACCGCCGGCCACGAAAAAGCACCCAGCCAGATCCGGGAGCGGAGTACATCCGTCCGCGTCCCCATTCCGCGCTCGCGCGCAGGACGTCTGTCTGGGATGGCTGCAACATAAGCACAAACTGCGTCGCAACAAGGGCATTGGCGCACTTTCTCGCCGCCACCGCGCCGCGCGCCCCGCGACCGCCCCGCCCCGCATCTGCTTTGCCGATCAAAATCAACGGCTTGGAGAAGGTGCTGGAGGCGGGCGAGAGCCAGATTTCTTCTGTGCGTCCCGCCCGCGCCCCGGGTTATTTCACGGTTTCCGCCGCCTTGGCGACGAAGCGTCCGTCGAACGTCTTCGGCAGGTCGATCTTCGCCGCCTTCAACTCGGGGTCGAATTCCACCAGCATGTTCAGCGCGTTTTTCATCCCGCTCTCGGGGATCACGCCGGTTCGCGAATAGATCGGCTTCGAGGCCTTCACCGCCGCGATATAAAGCGCCGGGTCGCCGAGCAGATACTCTTCCGGCACCACCTTCGCCACATCCTCGGGCGTGGCGGTCTTCAGCCACATGAGGGCCTTGTAGAAGGCATTCACCAGCTTCTGGGTGGTGATCGGGTTTTCGGCGATGAAATCGGTCTTCATATAGAGCACGGCGGCCGGATTGGTACCGCCGAAGATCTTCTGGTTGCCTTCTTCGGTGCGGCTGTCCGCGAGCACCACCACGTCGCCGTCGCTCTCCAGCTTGGTGATGACGGGATCGAGGTTGGACATGGCGTCGATTTCGCCGCGCTTCATTTGCGCCACCGCCGAGGCGCCGCCGCCGACGCCCACGAACGACACGTCCTCGGGTTTCAGGCCGTCCTTGGCCAAAAGGAAATTGACGAAGAAGTTCGTGGAGGAACCCGGCGCCGTGACGCCGATCTTCGCGCCCTTCAGATCCTTCACGCTCTTGTAGGTGTCGGCCTTGTCCTTGCGCACCACCAGCACGATGCCGGGATAGCGGCCAAGCTCGATCACCGAGGTGATGTCCTGCCCCTTCGCCTGCATGCGGATGGTATGCTCATAGGCGCCGGTGACCACGTCGATGGAGCCGCCGATCAGCGCCTGCAAGGATTTCGCGCCGCCGCCAAAATCATTGATGGTGACGTCGAGCCCCTCCTCCTTGAAGAAGCCCTTCCGCTCCGCAATCGTGAGCGGGAGATAATAGAGCAGCGGCTTGCCGCCGACGCCGAGCGTCAGGCTCGGCTTCTCGGCCTTCTGCGCCATGGCGGGCGCAGCCGCGCCGAGCGCAAGCAAGCCGCCGAGCGCGAGGCGGGCCAGCTGAAATGCACGTGGCAAAAATGCACGTCTCATGGGAATTCCTCCGTCCTGTTATCTTTGGTTTGACGCGGCGGTGGGGCGCCACACCATGAGGCGATTCTCGATCGCGCTTACGAACGTGTCGATGATGATTACGAACACCGCCAGCACCAGCATGCCGGAAAACACCCCGGTGACGTCGAACACCCCTTCGGCCTGATGGATGCGATAACCGAGCCCCGCCGCCGAGCCGAGATATTCGCCCACCACCGCCCCCACCAGCGCGAACCCGACCGCCGTGTGCAGGGAGGAGAACATCCAGGAGAGCGCGGACGGCCAATAGACGTGGCGCAGCAATTGCCGCTCGCTCATGCCGAGCATGCGCGCATTGGCGAGCACGGCGGGGCTCACCTCCTTCACGCCCTGGTAGACGTTGAAGAAGACGATGAAGAACACGAGCGTCACCCCGAGCGCCACCTTCGACCAGATGCCGAGCCCGAGCCACAGCGCGAAGATCGGTGCCAGCACCACGCGCGGCAAGGCATTGGCCATCTTCACATAGGGGTCGAACACGGCGGCCACCCGCTGCTGGCGCGCGAACCAGAAGCCCACCAGCACGCCGCCCACGGCGCCGATCAGGAAGGCGAGCACCGTCTCCAGCAAGGTGATGCCGAGGTGATACCAGATCACCCCGGTCGCGAAATCGCGCCACGTGCGCTCGAACACCGCGAGCGGCGTCGAGAAGAAGAACGGGTCCAGCGGATAGAAGGCCTTGGCGGAAACCAGCCCGGCCGGAATCTTGATGGTGGAGGCGAAATGCCAGATGGCGATGAGAACAGCCGCCACCAGCACTTGCAGCAGATGCAGCACCAGGCGGTTCATGCGGTCACACCCTCGGACTGGAGATAGCCCTTCACCACTTCCTCCTTCAGCGCCGACCAGATCTCCCGGTGCAAGGCATGGAACACCGGATCGAGCCGCACCTCGGCGATATCGCGCGGGCGCGGCAGCTCGATGCGCCATTGGCCGATGATGCGCGAGGCGGGCCCCGCGCCCATGATCACCACCCGGTCCGCGAGCGCGATCGCCTCTTCGAGATCATGGGTCACGAACAGCACCGCCTTGCGATCGGCGTTCCACAAATCCAGCAGCAGGTTGCCCATGATCTGGCGGGTCTGCGCGTCGAGCGGGCCGAAGGGCTCGTCCATCAGCAGGATTTTCGGATCGCGGATCAGCACCTGCGCCAACCCCACGCGCTTCCTCTGTCCGCCCGAAAGCATGTGGGGATAGCGATCGGCGAAGGCGGCGAGCCCCACGCGCTTCAGCCACGCCAGCGCCCGTTCACGCGCCTCGGCGGCGGGAATGCCCGCGACATCGAGCCCGATGGCGACGTTCTCGACCGCGGTCTTCCAGGGAAACAGGGCCTCGGCCTGAAACAGATATCCGGCCTGGCGATTGAGGCCGCCGAGCGGAGCGCCGAAAATGGAGACCGTGCCGGCGCCGGGAATGAGCAGCCCGGCCGTGGCGTTGAGCAAGGTGGATTTGCCGCAGCCCGTGGGACCGACGATGGCGACGAATTCCCCATCGGCCACCTCCAGGTCCGCCCCCTCGACGGCGATGAAGGCCGTCTCGCCCTTGGAGCGGGCGGGAAAGACGATCCGCACGCCCGCGAGTTGCACCGCGCAAGGCGGCGCATCACCCGCCGACGCGCCGCTGTGCGACATCGAACCTGCCATTGATCCTCCCGCGCGCCGGTGATCCGGCTTTGATTGGAGGGGAAGGTAAGGGGATTTTTTGCCGATGGGGAGGGCGTGCCGCAACGAAAACGCCGCCATCCCTGGGGATGGCGGCGCTTATCAAGCGGTCCGGCTGTCGGCAGCACGCGCCAAAGGCTGCGGCCGCCGTTTTATCGACAGCCGCACGAGCCGTGGCACTCCGCGAAACGGTACGGGCCAAGGCCCGCAGGCGCATCAGCGGCGGCGGAAATTCTGCTGGCGGCGGGCGCCGGGCGGGGGGGCATTGCCTTCCGCCTTGTGGCGGAAATTGATGCGACCGCGATCGAGGTCGTACGGCGACATCTCGACCACCACCCGGTCCCCTTCAATGGTGCGGATGCGGTTCTTCTTCATCTTTCCGGCTGCATAGGCCAGGATCTGATGATCATTGTCGAGCCGCACACGGAAGTTGCCATCGGGCAGGACTTCCGTGACCGTTCCTTCGAACTCCAGCAATTCTTCCTTCGCCATATAGTCTTCTCCAGCTACCCCAGATTTCAACGCGGGCGCTTGAACGCCGTGCCCGGCTTGCCACCGCCGGCAGGCCCGGAACCGGTGCGCATGAAGCCGACCGCACCGATTTCCGATGCGCCACGTTGGCCGCCCGGGGCGCGAACCGCCCGTTGATCCTGCCGCGCGCCTGTGCGCGGCGATTCAGAAGGGCGGCCCGAGGGCGCGCCCGCAGTGCGAGATTCGTTGGACCGCCCCTCGTGAGAGCGCCCCTCCTGTCCGCCACGGCCATCGTGGGCGCGATGATCGCCCCGGTGGTCGCCGCGATGATCCTGGCTGCGGCCATCGGGACGCGGCCCGCGGCCCTGGCTCGGCGCGCCGCTGCGGCCACCGGCCGGCTTGTTGCGCGCGGGCGCCCCGGCGGTGGGATCGACGATCGGCGCCGTGCCGGGCGTCGAGCGACGGTCGGTCAGCGGCAATTGCATGCGGATCAGCTTTTCGATCGAACGCAGGTACGCGCGCTCCTCGCCGTCGCAGAAGGAAATCGCGATGCCTTCACGGCCGGCGCGCGCGGTGCGGCCGATGCGGTGGACATAGGATTCCGGCACGTTCGGCAGGTCGAAATTGAACACGTGGCTGACGCCCGTGACATCAATGCCGCGCGCGGCGATATCGGTGGCCACCAGGGTGCGCACGGTGCCTTCACGGAAGGCGGCGAGCACGCGGTCGCGCTGGTTCTGCGACTTGTTGCCGTGGATCGCCTCAGCGGCGCGGCCGTATTTGGCGAGCGCGCTCACCACCTTGTCGGCGCCGTGCTTGGTGCGGGTGAAGACGAGCGAGCGCTCGACCCCCTCGCCGCCGAGCAATTCGGCCAGAAGCGCCGGCTTGCCCTGCTTTTCCACCAGCATCACATGCTGTTCGACCCGGTCGGCGGTCTTGGCCGCCGGGGTGACGGAGACCGTCACGGGATTGCGCAGCATGGAGCCCGCCAGGTCCGCGATGGCGGACGGCATGGTGGCCGAGAAGAACAGATTGTGGCGCTTCGCCGGCAGGCGGCGGATGATGGCGCGGATGGCATGGACGAAGCCCATGTCTAGCATCTGGTCGGCTTCGTCGAGCACGAACACTTCCACCGCGTCGAGCTTCACGGCGTGGTTCTCGGCGAGATCGAGCAGGCGGCCGGGGGTGGCCACCAGCACGTCCACGCCGCGATGCAGGGCGCGAATCTGCCGGCCCATGGGAACGCCGCCGATGGCGAGTTCCACGGTGCGGCCGGTGTGACGGCCGAACTTCTCGAAATTCTCCACGATCTGGCCGGACAATTCGCGGGTCGGCGAAAGCACCAGCACGCGCACATGCTTGGGCTCGGGCCGGCGCGGATGGCGCACCATATGGTCGAGGATGGGCAGCGCGAAGGCTGCGGTCTTGCCGGTGCCGGTCTGGGCGATGCCGATCAGGTCATGGCCGGCGAGGATCTGGGGGATGGCCTGCGCCTGGATCGGCGTCGGCGTAACATGGCGCTCTTCGGTGAGGGCCTGGACGATGGGTTCGGCAAGGCCGAGTTCGGAAAAAGAGGTCAAGCTCTGTCTTTCATGCGGCGAACGCCACCCGGGGCGCGGGACAGGGTCCACGCGCCTCGCGCATTCGCGGGGGGTGTGTGACACCCCGCGTGGCCTGGGCTGTCGAATTCTGCAAAATGAGTATCGGGCTTAAGCCGACGGGAATTGAGCATTCCCGGAGCGTTCCGCTACGCGGCCCGAGAGCGACCTGCCCGGCATCATCTGCGCCGCCGACCGCTACAGCCCGCCATATGGCCCAGATCCGTGATGATTTCAAGGCAAAGGCCAGCTACTGCCGCATTTTGTGCGCAAGTCCCCCCTTGCGGCATGCCGGCGCATCGCCGAAATAGCCCGCCGGAGGACCCATGATCGACTTCGACGCCTATGCTGCGCCGGTGCTGGATTTCATTCGCGCCCGCCAATCCTTCGCCCCGGCCATCGTGTTCGCCCTGGCGTTCGGCGAGTCCATCGCCTTCCTGTCGCTGCTCATTCCAGCAACCGTGCTGCTGCTCGGCATCGGCGCCCTGATCCAGGCCGGCGGGCTGGATTTCTGGTCGATCTGGTTCGCGGCCGTGTGCGGCGCGGTGCTGGGGGATGCCCTCTCCTATTGGTTCGGCCTGCACTTCAAGCAGCGTGCCAAGACCTTCTGGCCGCTCTCCCGGCGCCCGGACCTGGTGCAGCAGGGGGAAGGCTTCTTCGCGCGCTTCGGCATCTGGGGCGTCGCGGTGGGGCGGTTCTTCGGCCCGGCCCGCGCCGTTGTGCCGCTTATTGCCGGCATCCTCGCCATGCCGCAGATTCCGTTTCAGGTGGCGAATGTGCTGAGCGCGCTGGTCTGGGCCTTCGTGATGCTGGCGCCCGGCGCCGCCGTGCTGAAGGCGCTGGGCTGGTAGGGCAAGGCCGCCCCTGCGGCTGATCCGCGAAAGCCGGGCGGCTCGGGCGAGGACCCTGGCGCCAATGCCGGCGCTTGCGCCAATCCCGGAACTTGCGCCAGCGCGGGAACAGGGCCGCGGGTGCGGGTGTTGGCCTCATGGGGATCCGCTGGGGGAACAGCCCGGACAGGAGGCCGCATGTCCCATCGCCCGCCCCATCATCGAGACGTCCCCACGCAGCGCCCGTCCCGCCCGCAGCCCCGCGCCGCCCTGCCCGCCACGCTGGTCCTGGGGCTCGGTCTCATCCTGAGCCAGGTGATCGGAGCCAGCGGCGCGGCGGCGCAGGTGGGCGCCGATCCGCGCCGGCCCGATGCACCCGGACCCACCCTGCCCGCACCGCGCAGCGATAAAAACCTCAGCGACCGGCTGGACCGCACGGACGGTGTCATTCCCCCCGCCCGCAATCTCGATCCCGAACTCACCCACCCCGCGCCCAAGGGGGGCACGATGCCGGTCATTCCACCGCCAGGAAGCCCGGGCGGCAACCCCCAGGTGCAGCCCAAATAGCCAGGCTCAGGCGCCTTTCCCTGCGTGCAGGACCTCGATTGCCAGCACGATGTGATAGAGGCTGCTGGCGCGCGTGGGCTCCACCATGGGCGCGCCGTCGCGGTCGATATGTTCCCACCAGGCACCCGCCACCGGATGGGCGAAAAACCGCATCATCCCGCGCGCCGCCTCGGCGATCTTGCCGGTGGCCTCGGCATGTTCGCCGGCATCGCGGGCGATCGCCTTGAGGGCCACATGGGCCTTTAGGCGCTCCGTCTGCGGCCAGAGGCGGGCGCGATGGTCGCGGATGGTCAGGTTCGCAGTGAGTTCGTTCACGGCGAGGCCGAGGGTCGGATCGACCCCATGGGCTTCGGCGAGCGCAATCAGCCGGCGCGCTGCGGCGATGGCGTCCGGCCTCTCGCGTAACGTGCCCCAGCAGATCAGCAACCACGCCCATTCGAACTGATGTCCCGGCTCGACGATCTTCTCCTCGCCGGGCAGCGGGTGCCAGTCGCGATCGAAATATTCATAAAGCGCGCCGGTGTCCGGATCGAGGAAGGCAGAAAGAGCCAGCTCGGCAATCTCGTCCGCGAGCCGATCCCACGCCGGATCCGGCGCGGTCTGCGCCCACGCCAGACATGCTTCCAGCAGATGCATGTGGGGATTGGCCTTCAGCGGAAGCGTGGGCGGGCTTGCTTCCTCGAACCCGGCGCGGGGATGGGCGTAATGCGCGCGCATGGTCTCCAGCAGGCGATGGGCGCGCGCGCACGCCGCCTCCGGCTCCGCGCCGCTGGCGTGGGCCGACGCCAGGGCGAAAAGAACGAAGGCATGATCGTAGGAATCAAACGCCCCGTTGAGGGTCTCTCCTTCGGGCGTGCGCGTGGCGATCAGCGTGCCGTTGGCGGCGAAGAAACCGTCGAGCGCGGACAGGCCATGGCGCAGGATCGGCCGCGCCGCGCCCGCCCAGCCGAGCCGCTCCGCTGCCCCAAAGGCATAGATCTGGCGGGCCACGAGGCGCGCGCGGCGCGGTTCGGGAAGGATCGCGCCGGTGGGATCGAACCGCTCGTAAAAGCCGCCGTGCGCACGGTCGACACCGCGCGTCGACCAGAACGGCAGGGCCTTCTGGAACAGCCAGGCGATCAGCATTTCGAATTCCGGCACGGTCTCGTCCTCGGTTCGCGCGCGTCTGGCATAATGAGGCCCCCCGCATTCGTAAAGTTTGCGCGCCGCCCGCCACAGGGGCCGACTGGCCCAGAAAGGGGCGCGGCGCACGGGCCGTATTCGCAACCGCCGCCGGTTCGGATAAGGTCCGCCCCACTCATCTCTTTGCTGGGCATTCCCTTATGACGGCACATGCGCGTGATCTTTCCGCACCGATTGACCCGGTCCAGCTCGACCGGCTGGCCGAAGTGGCGGTCAAGGTGGGACTGGACCTTCAGCCCGGCCAGGACCTGTTCCTCACCGCCCCCATGGCGGCCCTGCCGCTGGTGCGACGCATCGCCGAACATGCCTACAAGGCCGGCGCCGGCCTCGTGACGCCCCTGTTCTCGGACGAGGAAATGACGCTCGCGCGCTATCGCTTTGGCGCCGATGCGAGCTTCGACCGGGCACCGGGCTGGCTCTATGACGGCATCGCCAAGGCGTTCAGCGCCAATACCGCGCGGCTCGCCATCGTCGGCGACAATCCGATGCTGCTCTCCGGCCAGGACCCCGCCAAGGTGGCGCGGGCGAACAAGGCGAATTCGCTCGCCTATCAGCCGGCGCTGGAGAAAATCGCCGGCTTCGATATCAATTGGAACATCATCGCCTATCCCACCGCCTCCTGGGCCAAGCTGGTGTTTCCCGGCGATGAGGAGCCGGTGGCCGTCGCCAAGCTGGCGCAGGCGATCTTCGCGGCGTCGCGGGTGGATGGCGACGATCCCGTGGCGGCCTGGAGCGCGCACAATGCCGCGCTGCGCACCCGAACCGAATGGCTGAACGGCCAGCGCTTCGCGGCCCTGCATTATTCCGGGCCGGGCACCGACCTCACCATCGGCCTCGCCGACGGGCACGAATGGCAGGGCGGGGCCTCCACGGCGAAGAACGGCATCACCTGCAACGCCAATATTCCCACCGAGGAAGTCTTCACCACCCCCCACGCCCGGCGCGTGGAGGGGCATGTTTCCTCCACCAAGCCACTGTCCTACCAAGGCACGCTGATCGACCAGATTCAGGTGCGCTTCGAAGCCGGGCGCATCGTCGAGGCCAAGGCGGCGCGCGGCGAAGAAGTGCTGAACAAGGTGCTGGATACGGATGAAGGCGCCCGCAGGCTGGGCGAAGTCGCGCTGGTGACCCATTCCTCGCCGATCTCGAAGAGCGGCCTGCTGTTCTTCAACACCCTGTTCGACGAGAACGCCGCCTGCCACATCGCGCTTGGCCAGTGCTATTCCAAATGCTTCCTCGACGGCGCCAACCTCTCGCCCGAGCAGATCGCGGCACAGGGCGGCAACAAGAGCCTGATCCATATCGACTGGATGATCGGCTCGGCCCAGATCGACATCGACGGCCTCACGGCGGACGGCGCCCGCGTGCCGGTGTTCCGCAAGGGCGAATGGGCCTGAGGCGCGCCTGATCGGCCGGCGGCGGCGCAAGGACGTCGCCGCTCCCCCGCTCAGCGCAGGTTGAACCCCTCCATGAAATAGCGTGCCACCGGCGAGAGCGGCGCGCCGCGACGGGTCACCAGCTCATAGGGCTCGCTGCGCGAGCGCAATTGCAGCGGCAGGATAGAGGTCATGCCGAAGCTGGTGCAGAACTGCGCCACCTCGCTCGACAGCAGCGCCACGAACGAGGGTTCGCGCTGGAGCAGCGAGAGCGTGGCGAACGCCGAGGTGGTCTCCACCAGATAGAGCGGAAAGCGCAGCCCCGCCTGCTGGAACTCGCGCTCCAGCAGCACCCGCATGGGCATGTTGGCGGAATAGACCACCCAGCGCGCCTCGGCGAGGTCGGCAAGCTCGATGCGCTTGCGGGTGGCCGCCGGGTGATGGGTGTTCGCCACCACGGCGAGGGTTTCCTCGCGCACGATCACGCTGTCGTAGAGGTCCGGCCGCTCGCTGATGGTGGTGCGGCAGATGGCGATGTCGAGCCGCCCCTGGTCCAGCAGGCGCAGCAGTTCGGCGCTGGTGTCCTCCACCAGCTCGATGGAGATGGCGGGATGCGCCTTGATGAGGCGCAACATCATTTCCGTCAGCAGCGGCACGGCGCCCATGATGACGCCGAGCGCCAGCTTGCCGCCGTGGCCCTGGAGCAGGCCCTCCATCTCCTCGCGCATCTGGCCGAGATTGGTGTGGATCAGCCGCGCATAGCGGATGACGCACAGGCCGGCATCATTGGCCACCAGCCCGCGATTGGTGCGGGTGAACAAGGTGGCGCCGAGGGTTTCCTCGATCTCCTGCAACGCCTTGCTGGCGCCCGGCTGGCTCAGCCCCACCTGCTCCGCCGCCTTCAAGAGCGAGCCGAGATCATCCAGCGCGATCAGCAGCCGCAGATGACGCAGATGCAAGCGCGAGACCATGGAACCGAGGGAAGGCAGCATGTCTTACTATTACTCCGGGATATAGCTGTATCAACTCTTCTCAGTTTTCAATGAAAACGCCCTCACATATCCCTTTGCGGGAGCGTGACGTCGTAAACCGACGCTAACTTACGCTGCACTGCAATATAAAAAGATGCGAGTCGCTGCGCAACCGGGCGATTTCGTGGGGGAAATACTTCAAATGGCTCTGATCAATTACCTCACGCGCATCCAGTTCGGCTTCGGCTCCGTCTCGCTGCTGCAAGACGAATGCGACCTGATCCCGATCCGTCGGCCCCTGATCGTCACAGACGCGGGCGTGCGCAAGGCTGGCATTCTCGACACGATCCTGGAACAGCTTTCTGCGAAAACCGTCGTCACCATCTTCGACGCCACGCCCCCCAATCCGAACGAAGCGGCCGTGCGCGCGGCCCTCGCCGCCTATCGCGAAGGGGAATGCGACGGCATTATCGCGGTCGGGGGCGGCTCCTCCATCGACCTTGCCAAGGGGGTGGCGGTGTGCGCGGCCCATGACGGGCCGCTGAAGAGCTTCGCCGTGATCGAGGGCGGGGTGGAACGCATCACGGCCGCCACCGCGCCGGTGATCGCCATTCCCACCACCGCCGGCACGGGAAGCGAGGTCGGGCGCGGGGCGATCCTGATCCTCGACGACGGGCGCAAGGTGGGCGTGCTCTCGCCCTATCTCATTCCCAAGGTGGCGATCTGCGATCCCGAGCTGACGCTGAGCCTGCCGCCCTTGCTCACCGCCGCCACCGGCATGGACGCGCTGTCCCATTGCATCGAGACCTATCTGTCGGCCGCCTTCAACCCGCCCGCCGACGGCATCGCCCTCGAAGGGCTGCGTCGGGCCTGGACCCATATCGGCCGCGCCACCCACGACCCGAGCGACCGCGAGGCGCGGCTGAACATGATGAGCGCCTCCATGCAGGGCGCCATGGCGTTCCAGAAGGGGCTCGGCTGCGTCCACAGCCTCAGCCATTCGCTGGGCGGCATCAATCCGCGCCTGCACCACGGCACCTTGAACGCCATCCTCCTGCCGGCGGTGCTGGACTTCAACAAGGACAGCGATTCGGCCCGGCACGAGCACAAATTGGAGCGCCTGGCCGAGGTGATGGGCGTCGGCGAGGCCGATGAGGTGGGCCCCACCATCCGCGCCGCCACCGAGCATCTCGGCTTGCCGGCCAGCCTCGGTGCGGTGGGCGTCGGCGAGGATCTGTTCGCCGGCATCATCAAGGGCGCGGTGGCCGACCATTGCCACAAGACCAATCCGCGCGTGGCCACCCCTGACGATTACGCGCGGATGCTCGCGCAATCCCTCTGAGGCTGGCTCAGCGGGTCTAACGAGGGCGGCGGCGCATACGCCAAGGCGCCGCCCGCGGGCAACAATCTAATTGATTTAAAGAACAAATCTCGGTTCGCGCTCAGCGCGTCGAAGAACAAGAGTTATCGGAGGGAACCTGACATGAATATCAAGACGTCCGTCGGCCAAACTGCCGCCTCGGTGGCGCAGGCAACCGATGCGGTGATCCGCAAGGCGGGATGGCGCATCGTGCCGCTGTTCATGGCGTGCTTCGTGGTCGCCTATCTCGACCGCGTCAATGTGAGCTTCGCCAAGCTCCAGATGCAGAGCGAGCTGGGCTTTTCCGAAGCCGCTTATGGCCTTGGCGCCAGCATCTTCTTCATCGGCTATCTGCTGTTCGAGATTCCCTCCAACATGATCCTGGCCAAGGTCGGCGCGCGGCGCTGGATCGCGCGGATCATGATCAGCTGGGGCATTGCCTCGGCGGTGATGATGTTCGTGAAATCCGAATATGCCTTTTATGCGCTGCGCTTCCTGCTCGGCGTGCTGGAGGCGGGGTTCGTGCCGGGTGCCGTGTATTGCTTCACCCATTGGTTCCCCGCCTCCCAGCGCGGGCGCATCAACTCGCTGTTCTTCATGTCCATCGGCATCTGCGGGCTGATCGGCGGTCCGATCTCGGGCGCCATCATGAAGTTCATGGACGGCATCGGCGGCCTTGGCGGCTGGCAGTGGCTGTTCCTGCTGGAAGGTATCCCCTCCGTGGTGCTCGGCTTCGTCGTGCTGATGGTGCTGGACGACCAGGTGGACGATGCCAAATGGCTCACCACTGAGGAAAAGGCCCTGCTGAAGGCCCGCCTCGCGCAGGATCCCAAGGTCGGCCACGCCCATTCCTTCGGCGCCGCTCTGCGTGAGCCGGTGACCTATGTGTTCTCGCTGATCTATCTCGGCCTCGCCATGGGCATCTACGGCATCATCTTCTGGATGCCGCAACTGGTGAAGACTGCCGGCACCACCGACACCTTCGTCATCGGCATCCTCACCTCCCTGCCCTATCTGATCGCGCTCGTCTTGATCCCGCTGATCGCCCGCAGCTCCGACCGCTCCGGCGAGCGGCGCTGGCATCTCGGTGCGTGCGCGGTGGCCGGCGCGGTGGGCTATGTGATCTGCGGCGCGTTCGGCGACAGCCTGATCGCCCTGCTGCTCGGCCTCACCATCGCGGCGACCGGCATCATCGGCTCGTTCGGCCTGTTCTGGCTGCTGCCGCAGCGCGTGCTTTCCGGCCTCGCCGCCGCGTCCGGCATCGCGCTGATCAATTCGGTCGGGCAGATCGGCGGCATCATCGGGCCCTACATGGTGGGCGTGGTGAAGGATGCCACCGGCAGCGCGTCCATGGCGCTGTATGTGATCGCGGCGGTCTGCGGCGCCTCGGCGGTGCTGATCATGTGGTGCCTGCCGCGCAAGCTCTACCTGCGCGATACCCAGGCCCGCGCCGTCGGCGCCTCCATGGACCCCGGCCTGCTTGTGGCCACGCCGCGCGAGATCTAGGGCGGATAGACGTTCAGCGGCCTGGTGCATCTTCGAGGTGCCTGCGGGATGGTGGCGCCATGTCTTTCACCAGCTGTCATGGCCGGGCGTGTCCCGGCCACCCACGCCGAGCCGCTCGTGCGGGCCTTGAAAAGCCAGCACCAGCGGTGCCACGTGGATGCACGGGACAAGCCCGTGCATGACGCTGCTCTGATGCAAGCGCTAAGCTCTGCCGCAAGCGCGTCCGACCGGGAATGTCGATCGACCCCAGGGCGGTTTTCCAAGTCCCATGAAACGGGACGCCGCCCTGCCCCCCTTGAACCGCCGGCGCGCGTGCGCCGGCGGTTTGTTCAGATAATCGGAGGTGCCGGCCATGTCCGGAATTGAACGCTTCACCCTCGCGGGCAAGGTCGTGATGATCACCGGCGCCAGCAAGGGCGTTGGGCGGGCCATCGCGCTGGCGTGCGCGGCCTGCGGCGCCGATGTGGTGCTCGGCGCGCGCAACAGCGGGCGGACCGAGGCGGTGGCCGAAGAGTGCCGCGCCCTGGGACGGCAAGCCTTCGCCGGGGTGCTCGACGTCACCGACGCCACCTCCATCGAGACCTTTGTCGCCGCCGCGCTGGAGGCGATGGGGCGGATCGACGTGCTCGTGAACAATGCCGGCCAGACCATGGTCAAGCCGGCGATCGAGTTCACGCCCGAGGAGTTCGACCGCATCAGCGACCTCAATTTCAAGGGCGCGTTCTTCGTCTCGACAGCGGTGGCGCGCTCCATGATCGACCGGCAGGTGAACGGCGCAGTGATCAACATCAGCTCGCAGTCGGGGCATGTGGGCGCACCGTTCCGCGCCGTCTATGCCGGCAGCAAAGGCGCGCTCAACCAGCTCACCACCACGCTGGCGGGCGAGTGGGCGCCCCACGGCATCACCGTCAATGGCGTGTCGCCCACGTTCACGCGCTCGGACATGCTGGAAAAGGCCATGGAGAATGCCGATTTCCGGGCCATGGTCGCGCGGGTGCCGCTCGGCCGTCCGGCGGAACCCGACGAGATCGCATCCGCCGTCATCTTTCTCGCCAGCGGGGCCGCACGCATGGTCACGGGCCACACCTTGCTTGTCGACGGCGGCTATACCTCCATCCGAAGCTAGGCCGCCATGTCCGGATGTCCCCGCGCGTCGCGTGGCAGTCCGGCATTCCCAACCCTGCGTTTTTCAGGGTCCGCGTATCCAGAGCCCGCATATTCCAGGGCCCGCGTCTTTCGTTCCGCGTTCTGTGCCCATCCCCCGGACCGCCGCAGCGCCCTTCGCGCGTGGCGACGCCTGATCGAGGAGTCTCCATGACCACCACGCTGTTCACGCCCCTCGCCCTTGGCCCATACCAGCTGGCGCACCGCATCGTGATGCCGCCGCTCACGCGCATGCGCGCCGGCCCCGGCGCCGTGCCGCGCGCCCTCAATGTGGAATATTACGCCCAGCGCGCCACGCCCGGCGGGCTCATCATCGGCGAAGGCGCCCAGATCTCTCCCATGGGCCAGGGCATGCCGGGCACGCCGGGCATCCATTCCCCGGAGCAGATCGCCGGCTGGAAGAAGGTGACCGACGCGGTGCATGCCAAGGGCGGACTGATGTTCCTGCAATTGTGGCATGTGGGCCGCATCTCCCATTCCTCTCATCTTCCCGGCGGGGCCCTGCCGGTGGCGCCTTCGGCCATCGCCGCCGCCGGAAACGCCTTCACATCCACGTTCGAGCGGGTGCCGTTCGAAACCCCGCGCGCCCTTGAGACCGCTGAAATCCCGGCGCTGCTCGAGAGCTATGCCCAGGCCGCGCGCAATGCCATCGAAGCCGGGTTCGACGGGGTCGAGATCCACGGCGCGAACGGCTATCTGCTGGAGCAATTTCTCCATGCGCGCACCAATCACCGCACCGATGCCTATGGCGGCTCCATCGAGAATCGCGCGCGCCTGGTGGTAGAGGTGGCGCAGGCGGTGGCGGACGCGGTCGGCGCCGAGCGCACCGGCATTCGCCTGACGCCCTATGGCATCGCCAACGACAGCGGCGAACCCGATCCCATGCCGCTCTATACCCATCTGATCGGCGAATTGGCCAAGGTCGGGCTGGCCTATCTCCACCTCATCGAACCCCGCGCCAGCGGTGCCGGCCAGGCCGAGGTGGACCACAAGGACGTGCCCTCCGCCGCCGAGCTGTTCCGCTCGGTCTGGCCGCGCGTGCTGATCGCCGCCGGCAATTTCAAGCCGGAGGGGGCGCAGGCCATGGTCGCCGCCGGCACCGCCGATGCCATCGCCTTCGGCCGCCTGTTCATCTCCAATCCCGACCTGCCCGAGCGCATCCGCCTCGGCGTGCCCCTGACCCCCTACAATCGTGCCACCTTCTACGGCGGCGAAGAGGCCGGCTACACCGACTATCCCCGCCACGGGGAAGCCCAGGCGGCGGAATAGCGGCGCGCGCGCCGGGGGGTTACGCGCAGGCGCCGCCCCCTCCTCCGCACGTGAGGTCCCCTCTCCTGCGTGCGGAGGAGGGTCCGCCGGGCGACGGTTCGGGCGGGCCACCGTCCTCCCTTTCCGGGGTCTGCGCATGCGAACCCGGCCGTCGGTGGTTACGTGGAATTATATCCGGGTCTTTTCCATAGCTGGGGCAGCGCCGTGCCCTTTCGCCAGGCGGCGCGGGGCGCCGTGCCGATGGCCGACCGGCTCCGGGCGACGATCAAATCACCCCGCGCCGATAACATCGGCGAAGTGTGCGCTGAAAAGCGGAGATATTCGGATTCGTCCTGCGGTGATCGCCTTCTCGGGCCGATTCGTCCGCAAAATGCCGTGGCGCGCCCTAGGGGAGTCGAACCCCTCTCTCCACCGTGAAAGGGTGGCGTCCTAACCGATAGACGAAGGGCGCAAAGCGCGTGGCCCTTATAGGGGCAGGCGTTCCGGCGGGCAAGACCTTACCCGCCGAAACACCTCAGCCTGTGGATGACCGCCGGATAGAGCCACGGCCAGCATCAAAATCTTTCTTATTTACAGCGTCTTATACAAGGCCGCCCGGATCGTTCCCGGTGCGCTTGTGGGCGCGGACTCACCATTTGCCAGTATTGGGCATCGAGGCCCAAGGTTCCTGCGGCGGCTTGGGGCCACCTTTCTGCAGCAACTCGACCGAGACATTGTCGGGCGAGCGCACAAAAGCCATGTATCCATCGCGCGGCGGCCGGTTGATGGTCACCCCACCCGCCTGGAGCCGCTCGCAAAGTCCATAGATATCATCGACTTCGAAGGCGAGATGGCCGAAATTGCGGCCTTCTCCGTAGGGCTCCTTGTCCCAATTGTAGGTAAGCTCGATCTCGGCGATATTCTCTTGGCCCGGAGGCGCAAGGAACACCAACGTATAGCGGCCCTGCGGCACCTCCTTGCGGCGCACCTCATGCAAGCCCAGCTTATTGCAGTAGAAATCCAGGGACTGGTCGATGTCGGTCACACGGACCATCGTGTGGAGGAAGCGCATGGCTGGTCCTTGTCTGAACACAGGAGTGCCGGAAAGCGGCACGCGCAACGTATGACTTTGGAAGCCGATCTCAAGACCGCCCAGGCCCAGCTGGCGGAATATCTCACGCAAGCCCGCCATGCCCTCGCCTTCACTGGCGCCGGCCTCTCCACCGAATGCGGCATTCCCGATTTCCGCTCCCCCGGCGGGCTATGGACGCAGAACAAGCCGATCCCGTTCGAAATCTTCCTCGCACACCGCGCCGCCCGCACCGAAGCCTGGCGCCGCAAGTTCGCGATGGATGCAGCCTTTTCAACCGCGAAGCCCGGCCGCGGGCATCTCGCCCTTGCGCGGCTGCTGCAGGACGGACAGCTGGGCGGAATTATCACCCAGAATATCGACGGCCTTCACCAGGCCTCCGGCGTGCCGGTCGATGCGCTCGTCGAACTGCATGGCAACGGCACCTATGCCACCTGCCTCGACTGCGATGCCCGCTATGAGCTGGACTGGGTGCGTTCCCAATTCCATGCCCATGGCGAACTTGCGCCCGATTGCCCCGCTTGCGGCGGGCCGATCAAGAGCGCCACCATCTCGTTCGGCCAATCCATGCCCCAGGGGGAAATGCTGCGGGCCAGCGCCATGACACGCTCCTGCGACCTGTTCATCGTGATCGGCTCATCGCTCGTGGTCTATCCCGCCGCCTCCTTTCCGATACGGGCCAAACAGAACGGCGCGCGGCTGGTCATTCTCAATCGCGAGCCGACCGAACTCGACGATCTCGCCGACCTCGTGGTGCGTGCCGAGATCGGGGATGTGCTCGCGCCCTTTGCCTGATTTCGCACCCTGCCTGATTTTGCGGCGCGGAATCTGCCAGACGGCGCGTTGGAAAGGGTGTGCGAGGCGCGGATGTCTTGCTATCCTCAGCGCTTGAATCGATGGCCCGTAAGCGTAACGGTCGGGGTAGACATGGGCTCCTACGGACAAGGGCTTGGGCCGCATCCCATCTCCCCGTCAGAGGATCTGGCGGAAACCCCGGTGCGCCTCGTCGAGGTGGCCGGTGCAATCAAATGGTTCGACGTCACCAAGGGGTACGGCTTCATCGTTCCCGACAGCGGCGGTCCCGACATTCTGATTCACGTCACCTGCCTGCGGCGCGGCGGCTTTCAGACCGCGATGGAGGGCGCCCGGATCATCTGCGAGGCGATCGAGCGCACCAAGGGGATGCAGGCGTTCCGCGTGGTTTCGCTGGATCTGTCCACCGCCACGCCCCCGTCCCTGCCGGCGACGCGCGCCAGAGCCACGATCGAGCCGAGCGGCGGCTTTGAGGCCGCCACGGTGAAATGGTTCAACCGGCTGCGCGGCTTCGGCTTTCTCACTCAGGGTGAGGACAGGCCAGACATTTTCGTCCATATGGAAACCCTGCGCCGGCGGGGCCTCACGGAATTGCGACCGGGCCAGGACGTTCAGGTTCGCTATGGTGACGGGCCCAAGGGTCTGATGGCCACCGACGTGAAGGTCGAGGACGGCCTGCCGGAAAAGCACTGAGGATTTTTCATGCTGCGTTTGACTTGGGCCGGCACCCTGCTGCCAGCGCGCGTCCTGTCTGCCTGCGCCGCCCTGCTGTTGGCGGTTCTGGCCGGGCTTTCCCTTGCCCAGGCAGCCGATGCGCCCCTTGAGGCGTTGGAGATCGCGACCCGCAAGGGCGTCGTGGTGCTGGAAGTGGAAGTGGCCCGCACCGAACAACAGCGCGAGACCGGCCTCATGTATCGCAAGGACTTGCCGGAACGGCAGGGCATGTTGTTCGACTTCGGCAAGAGCGAGCCGGTCTATATGTGGATGAAGAACACATATATTCCGCTCGACATGCTGTTCGTCCGGGAGGACGGCACCATTGCCCGCATCGAGGAGATGACCACGCCTTTTTCCACCCGCACCATCTCTTCCGGGGAGCCGGTGAAGGTGGTGGTGGAGATTGCCGGCGGGGCGGCGAAACGCCTGGGCATCGCTCCCGGCGATCGGCTTTCGACGGGGTTGTTCAGCGGCAAATAGGGCCGCTCCGCTTCGCGTGGAAGAGCGCGTCGCCCCAAGCGCGTACCCTGAAATTGCCGGCTTGTTGCGCCTTATTCCCCCCTGCCCCTTGCGGGCTTTCGTTTATAAAACTAAGGAAGGCGAAGGCGCTTCGCCCGTCGGAGCATAGCGCAGCCCGGTAGCGCATCTGCTTTGGGAGCAGAGGGTCGCAGGTTCGAATCCTGCTGCTCCGACCATCTTCTCATCCACGGCGCCCTCCAGGGCGCTGATCGCTGCGGTCAGGCCATCTCATCCGGGGAGATGGAGGGGGTGCGGGCACGCGCCTGGCCGATCCAGTCCTCGCGCTCCACGCGCCCGCGAAATCCGAGGAATGCCCCGACCCACCGCGCTTCGTCATGCGTCCAGGCGGCGATCTGCCGAAAATGATAGATGCCCAAGGCATTCAACTTGCGTTCATTCAGGGGGCCAATTCCCTTGATCTGCTTGAGATCATCCGCCCCGGCAGCATCCGGCTGCGGCACGGCGGGCGGGCGTTGCCCCGGCAGATTGGCATCCCCAGCCGCCGGGCCAGCCGGCGCTGCAGACCCCCCGGGCTGATCGCCCTTGCCCCCGGTCTCCGCCGGCCCGACATCCGGGATTCCGAGGGTGAGTTGCGATGCCGGGCTGCGCCGTTTGGGCTTGCTGGATGCGGGAGCCGCGGGCGGCGGTGCGGCCGGCTCTGGTGGATCCGCGGCGTGGGAGCCTATGCTCGCCGGCGCGATGGACGGCGGCGCGGCGTCATCTCCAGCCTCGTCCGGCGGGGCGGGCCGATCGCCACCGGGCGGGGGCGACTCCATGGCTTCATCATTCCTAACCGGGGCATGTAGTCCCGGGCCCGTTTCATCCAGGGGCAGTAAGGTTGTTTGTGCGAAAAGGGACATCCGACGCCGCCGCTCGGCCCGACGGCGCAGAAGCAGCCCGAGCGCAACACCTAACGCACAGGCCAGCACGAGCAGCAGGGCGGTTTCAATTTCGAAGGACATCATGGCTGCGGCCTCCGCGTGGCCGGCGGAAGGAAATACCCGACGGCAAGGCCCAACATGAATGCGCCCAGCACATAGGGCCAGAGAGACAACGCAAGGTAGGCCATCTTTTCCGTTCTCCCGAGGCTGTTGCGCCGATCGGCGGGAGCATTCTCACCGCAAAACCGGCTCGGGAACCGGATCGCCGGCTGCCCTGATATTCACCTGAACACTGCCGCGCACGAGCCCCGAAGCAGGATCAAAACCTGGCGCCGGCCCCCCTGCCCCGGTGCCCACGAACACCCGGCTGGCGGCTACTCCGGCCTGTTCAAGATAGGCGGAAATGGTATCGGCCCGGGCGCGCGACAAGGCGAAATCGCCACCGCCATTGCCTTCCGGCACGCCGAGGACATCGACCCGAGTCGCCGGGCAGCGCTGCACCGCATAGACGATGCGGTCCAGGCTGGGTGCGCTCTGCGCGCTGAGACGAACACCGTGTCCCTCGAACAGGAGCGGCATGTGGGCAAGGATCTGCTCGACGTCGCGGGCGCACTCCTGGTCTGATTCCGGCGTGCCCGGAGGCGCCCGCTCGATGGAGATTTCGCTGGTGAAGCCACGTGGCAGCGCCTGGCGCACATTGGCCGTAACTTGCTCCACGGCCGCCGGATGCAGCGCCGCGCCGGACAATTGAACCTGCCCGTCGACAATCCTCAGCTCGGCGGTTTCCAGCCGCGCCATCTGGGAGATGAGCTTCGGCAGCGTTTCGGAAAGTCCAGCCGGCGCACCCGCCCCGACCGCGCTCACATCATTGATCCGCGCCTCGGGATAGAGCGTGAGAATGAGCGCGCGCACCGCGGCCTGGGTCGCCAGATCGGGGAAAAAGCCGGAAACCGTGACGCCTTCGCCATCGCGACGGACGGCAAAGACATAAGGTGAGATCAAGGGCGGGCGCAAAGCGGAGACATCCAGCTGAATTCCCGGCGGTGGCTCCTGGGCAGCCGTGCGAACGGTGACATAGGCGCTGGAATCGGAGGCTTCGCCCGACAACGTGATGCGCGTCCCGGAAAGCTCGGCACGCCCCTCCCGCAGTTTCGCCAATTGCGCCAGGGCGAAGTTCGCGGCATTCACCCAGGCATCTGCGGGCGGGCCGCCCGAGGCCAATTTCGTCTCATCCGTGACCGTGATGCCCGGCAGGACGCTGCGCGCCGCCTCCACAATGCCACGGCCGGCCTCTTCGCTCGGCGCCACGCCCGTCAGCTTCAGCGTGTCGCCGATCAAGGTCGCGGCCCAGAGGAACGGCGAAACTCGCGGCGGTTCGACGAGAAAGCGGGCGAACGTGAACCCCTCGGGCGGCGCGCGGCGCGCGGCCATGAGGGCATCGAACGACGCATAATCCGGGCTCGCCCCCTCAAGCGTAATGGACGTATCGGTGATGAGCACCCGGCCTTTCGGCAAGCGTGCCAATTGGCGAAGAGCATAGCCGACCGCCTTGACCCAGCGATCGGCACTGGGGGCGCCATCCGCGAGCTGCATCTCATCGACCACCCGCGCATCGTCGATGGCCCCGCGCACCGCGGCGAGCACCTGCTGGCGGGCCTCCTGGGACGGCACATGACCCAGCAGGGTGACCTGGTCCGCGTCGCGCGCCGCCGACCACATGTAAGGGGCGGCGACCGGAGGACGGACCGCGAATGTTCCAACGCGGAAACCCTGGGGCAGCGGGTCTCGGAAGGTCGCCGCGAGGGCATCATAGGTGGCAAGATCCGGGCTGCGTCCCTCGATGGTCATCACGTCATCGGAGAGGGTCACGCGGCCGGCCGGCAAGCGGATCAATTGTTGAAGAGCGAAGGTCACCACGGCGGAAAAATCGCCCGCCGGCGCGCCGCGCGCACGCACCAGTCGATCCAGCCCTTGAACGGACAGGCCGCCGGGCAGAGCGCGCGCGGCCTCGCCGATGCGCGCCAAGGCATAGGCGGACGGAACATAGCCGGAAACCAGCAAAGTCCGGCCATCTCGGACCGCGGTGAAGGTGAAGGGGCGGCGTTCGGGGAGCATGACGATGGAATCGCTCACCTGCCGGACGCCGAACAAATTCTCCAGCGCTGCCCGCACCTTAACCCGCGGCTGCTCGGCGAGAGCCTCGCCCGTAATCACCGCGTCGCGGCCATTAAACCGCACTTGAACCCAGGATTCGCCGGTATTCCGCAAGGCTTCAATGGCACGTTCCTCGAGATCCGCCTCGATCGCGGGACGTTGCAGCAAAGCGAGCCACCAGAGCAGAACGAGGCCAGCCAGCGCGAGCGCGATGATCCCGAAGGCACGCCATCCGAGCCAGCCTCCGGAGCGCAGGCGTGGCAGATCTTCACCCGCTCCAGCTTCCATGCTGTGTCTCATTCTCCTGGGATCCGGCACGGGAAGCCGATGATGTGTGATCCCATGGATCGGCGGATGGGTAAAGCCTATCCGACATGTGCGGCGCGCCTTCGCTGGCTCGGGTGACCAGCGCTATTCCAACACCATCGCGCGAGGATGGCGGGTCACTGCGGCGGGAGATATCGGGCCTGCAAAGCAGGTGGCCGTCCGCAGGGCCAAAAACAAAAAGGCCCCGGTGGAAACCACCGGGGCCGATCTCAAACCGACGAAGTGTCGATCAGAAGTTGCGCTGGGCGCGGAGACCACCCGACCACACGTCGGTGGAACCACCAACGCCGGAGGTGACCGAAGACAGCGTGCCAACGGCAGTCGGGAAGTACGACACGTTGTTGGCGAGCGTGTTGTTGCCGCCTTCAACCTTCGAGTAGAGGACTTCCACACCGAGGTCGAGGTTCTTGACCGGCGACCAGATGGTGTTGAGGCCGACCTGCCACATCTTCACGTCGGCAGCGCCAACGGTGTTCTGCGGCACGGAGACGTCCACGTAACCGGCATACACGGCCGAACGCAGGTTCGGCATCCAGTAGTGGCGATACTGACCCTGGAGGGCCCAGCCGGACTCGGTGTCGTAGCTGAGGGTCGAACCGTTCCACACGGCATCGGCCAGCGGGTAGAACGCGCCATTGTAGGACGTGAACGTGCCGAAGGTGTTGATGTCGGTGGAGCCGAGGCTGGTGGCGCGGCCCTGGGTGGTGCCCGAGAGACCGAGGTAGCTCAGAGCGCCGTCAGCATAGTTGGCCTGGATGTACAGGCTGTCGCCGGGGGAGATGACGGGGAGCTTGAGCTCCACCGAACCACCGATCGCCCAACCCCAGGTCGTGTCGGTGCTCTGGCCGAGGTAGGTCACGCCGGTCGGGTAAGCGGCCGAGGTGACGGGGGTGAGGGCAACGATCTGGTGCAGGGCACCGGACAGCTGAGCCGAACCCCAAGCCTGGTCGACGCGCAGGTTGGCGACGATGTCAGGAGCCTGCGTGCCACCCTGGTAGTTGGTGTAGCCGCCGAGCGCGCCGATCGTGCCGGTCGAGGTGGCCAGGAGACCGGTGGGGGTGCCCTGAACGCCGGTGATACGGTTGGCCGCATCTTCCAACGCCAAGCTGGCGGAGAAGCCGTTGCCGAACTGCGCCGTGTAGGCGATCACGGTGTTCCACTGGTTCGAACCCGCATACGGGGTCGTCAGCATGTAGTCGATACCCGTGTCGAAGAACGACTGGGTGTAACCGAACGTGAAGCCAGCGAACTGGATGAACACGCGCTCGAAGTAGAGGTTGTTGCCGCCGTTGGACGGGGTGGCCGAGGAGCCCGAAGCGCCCCAGGAGTTCCACTCGATGCCGCCGCGGACATACGAACGCAGGACACCGTAGTCGGTCGCGGTGCGGGCGTCGAAGTCGAACGTGCCACGAACGCGGGTCGTGTAGTTCGGGCTACGATCGGTCTGGAAGGGATAAGCGGCGGTGCCGGTGCCGGGGTTGCTGAAAGCGCCACCCGAAACGGAGGAGATCGCCGGGTTGAACGTGCCAACGCCGTTCACGTAGTAGTCGGCGCGCGCATAGCCGCCGATCTTCAGGCAGGTGTCGGTGCCCGGAACATAATAGTAGCCGGCGCCGTAAGCGGAGCAGACCTTCACATACTCAACGGCCTTCGCCTTAACAGGCAGATCGGCGGCGTTCGCTCCAGCGACCGCGACGAGACCCGCCGCGCTGCCGAGGAGAAGGCTCTTCACCATCTTCATCGTGTGACCTCCAAGTTTCGTTCCGAGGGAGCTAGCGCCGCTTCGTCGGTGCCACTGCACCCCGAGAGGGTTCTTGCCCCGATTCCCCACCACGCCCGGGCCGAAGCCACAAACACAGGAAGGGCGACCGGGGACTGCCCCCCTTCGTCGCAAAGCAACCATACAAAAGGCCCATCCGGGATCAACGCCTGTATCGCTCGGAAAGGGCCTTGGACACTGGATTTCCGGGCAGTGTTGCAGGATTAACACGCCTTATTTTAGCTACCATAGTACCGTACATATGCCGACAAATCGTGGCCAGCGTTGAAGCTCTGCGTCGCCGGCTGACGAAAATCCGGCCGTCGCCACAAAATCGGGCACCGCCTCTCCAAGGGGCAGCGCTTGACCCGCACCACCGCTAGCGGCGTCGAATCGTGTCGGGAATCGCCCCTTCGTCGCGAGCGGGGATTCGCCATTTCCGGCCGCGTGCCGCCCCTGCACTGGAATCGCACGGCCGAATGTGGTGAAGACACCCACGCGCCCGGATGGCTTCGCCGTCAGCGTGCGACCAGCGTTCGGCAGCCCGACGAGACATCATTCATGCGGATCTTGGTTACCGGCACGGCCGGCTTTATCGGCTTCCACCTGGCGCGCCTGCTGCTGCGGTCGGGGCACGAGATCGCCGGCGTCGACGGGCTTACACCTTATTACGATGTCTCCCTGAAGCGGCGGCGCGAAGCCCTGCTGCTCCAGAACGCCGGGTTCACGGCCCATGAGGTGATGCTTGAGGACAGCCTCGCCCTCAACGCCATCGCCGAAGCTTTCCAGCCGGAAGCGATCATCCACCTCGCGGCCCAGGCGGGGGTTCGCTATAGCCTGGAAAACCCACGCTCCTATGTGGAGGCCAATCTGGTTGGCACCTTCAACGTGATGGAGCTGGCGCGCGTGCACGCGGTGAAGCATTTCATGCTTGCCTCCACCAGCTCGGTGTACGGCGCCAATACGCTGATGCCGTTCGTGGAAGACGAGCGCACGGATTTCCCCCTCACCCTCTATGCCGCCACCAAGAAGGCGACCGAGGTGATGAGCCATTCCTATGCGCATCTTTGGGGCATCCCCACCACCGCCTTCCGCTTCTTCACGGTGTATGGGCCGTGGGGCCGGCCGGACATGGCCCTGTTCAAGTTCACCCGCTGCATGCTGCGCGGCGAGCCCATCGACGTCTATAACCACGGCGATATGTATCGCGACTTCACTTATGTGGACGATCTGGTGAAGGCGGTGGCGCTGCTGCTCGACGCCGCGCCCGCCCGCGGGAGCGCGAACGAGAGCGACGATTCGCTGGGCACAAGCCCTGCCGCTCCCTTCCGCGTGGTTAATATCGGCAAGGGCAGTCCGGTCCGCCTGCTGGATTTCATCGAGGAAATCGAGCGCTGCGTCGGCCGTCCGGCCATTCGCAACTACATGCCCATGCAGCCGGGGGATGTGCCCAACACCTATGCCAATGTGGATCTGCTGGAACGGCTGACCGGATATCGTCCGGATACCGATGTGGCTGCGGGCGTCGCGGCTTTCGTCGCCTGGTACAAGGATTATTACGGCTGCTGAAGCCGACGCGCAGCGACCGGGCGTGGCTGTGCCTGGCGTGGCGACGGTCGATGAACGAGGCCGTGGATGCCGTCCTCGTTCATCGCGTTAGCCCTGAACCTGACGCTGTTACCAAAGGTTCGAGGGCTGGACCCGCGGGTGGATCACGCCTTGCCGGGCAGCGTCGGCGCGGTGGGCAGCGGGGTCGCGGCAAGGGCGGCGTTGTTCGCCTGAAGAGCCGCGGCGGCGCTGTTGATGGCGCTCAGGTCGGGGCTGGTCACCTTGGCCGGAACGGCCGGAACGGTCGCCGGGGCGGGTGCGGCGGCGGCCTTGGCCGCAACGGCGGCGGCGGAGGTCTGCTTGAGCTGGGCGATGCGGGCAGCGGCCGAGCTGGCGGCGGAAGTCACGGTGGTCATGGTTGGTTGTCTCCATATTGGTAAGGTCACCCATCCGGGATGATCCACCGGCACCTAAGCGCACCGGCCTGTCCCGAAGCTTGCGACCGCAGCGGAGCACCTCCTCTTTCCTCGTTGCGCGGAGCCGCCGCATGCCCGGGCCGCGGCTCCCAACGTTTGGACTTGCGCGGAATGCTGCACTCAGGCGACTGGCTCGGCCTCTCTCCGCCAGCGCTCGATTTCGGCAAGGTCGGCCTCCGGCCGCTCCTGCTCCACCCGGCCCTGCCCGAGGAACAAGGCGCCGGAATCGGCATCGAGCGTCAGCCAGTCGCCCTGTCGCACCAGCGTTGTTCCCACCATCGCGGTCTGGGTGGCGGCATCAATCTTCAGCGCCGCGCACCCGACGATGCAGGGCTTGCCCAATTGGCGCGCGACCAGCGCCGCATGGGCGGTGCGCCCGCCCACCGCCGTCACGATGCCGTCCGCCGCGGCGAACCCGGCCACATCGCTCGTGCTGGTATCGGGACGCACCAGCACCACCGGCGTGCCGGCGGCCGCGAGGCGCACGGCATTTTGCGAATCGAAAGCGATCCGCCCCACGGCGACACCGGCGGAAGCGCTGATGCCCCGGGCGACGGGTTCGCTCACATTCACCAGGCGCTTCGTCACCAGAGCCGCAAGATCCACGCCGGCGAGCCGGGCCAGCCCCTCGGCGGGGGAGATGAGGCCCTCGGCCACCAGATCGACGGCGAACCGCAGGGCCGCGCGCGGGGTCCGCTTTGCGGCGCGGGTCTGGAGAATCCAGAGCACTCCCTCGTCGATGGTGAATTCCACGTCCTGAATGTCGCGAAAGGCCTGCTCCAACTGGGCCAGCCGCATGCGCAGGTCGCGCGCCGCCTCGGGCGCCGCGCGCAGGATCGCCGCCTCGCTGTCCGGGGTGCGGCTGCCGGAGACGACATCCTCCCCTTGTGCGCCGAACAGCACGTCGATCACCGGCTCCGCCGCCCCGCTTGAGGGATCGCGGGAAAATGCCACCCCCGCGCCAGAGGACAGGCCGCGATTGCCATAGACCATCGCCTGAACGGTCACCGCCGTGCCCTGCAGATCCTCCAAGTGCTGGAGCCGGCGATAGGTGGTGGCGCGATCGCTGGTCCAGGAGCGATAGACCGCGCGCGCCGCCGCTTCGACCTGCGCCTGCGGGTCGCCGGGCAGATCGAGATCCGCCGCGTCGATCAGCTGTTCATACGCGCTCGCCAGCCGCTCCAGCGCCTCGCCGTCGAGATCCGCCTCGCTCGAAACCCCCTCGGTGCGCGCGATGGTCTCGCGGGCATGGGCGAACGCCGCGCCATCGGCATTTAGCACGACGTCGGCGAAGCTCTCCAGGAACCGCCGCCGGCAATCCCAGGCGAAACGCGGGTTGCCGCTGGTGCGGATCAGGCCCCGGACCGCTTCCGCGGTGCAGCCCACATTCAGCACCGTATCCAGCATGCCCGGCATGGAGCGTGCGGCGCCGGACCTTACGGAAACCAGAAGCGGCCGGCGCGGATCGCCGAACACTCTGCCCGTGGCCTGCTCCAGAAAGGCGAGCCCCTCGCGCAGCCCATCCTTGAGCTTGTGCAAGGCACTGTCCTCGCCCCGCACGATGGCGGCGCACAGATCCACCGGCAGCACGAAGGCGGGCGGAACCGGCAGACCCAGAGCCGCCATGCGCGCCAGATTGGCCGCCTTGGCGCCGATGATGTCGGCGGAAGGTGTCGCGGTGGACCCGCCACCGATGCGAGCGATGTGCATCATCCCCTCCTGATCACTTTGAAAGATCGGCGAGCACATGCTCGCGCAGAACATGGCCGAAGGCCGCCAGCCGGTCGGTTGCGCGTTCCAGGGTCCGCGCAAGATCGAGCGCGCCGAGCGCGCTCTTCAGATCGTAAGTCTCGGTCAGCACCAGCGCGGTCACCGCGCGCTCGGCCGCGTCGCCGGTGTGCTCCTCAGCCATCAGGCGGCCCACGGCGGCCAAGGCATCTTCCGAATCGATGCGCTGCCCCGCCGGCACATCCGCGGCGGCCATGATGCCGCTCGCCGCGGCCCCCGCCCCCGTCACCGCCGCCGCGCACAGCTCCGCCAGCGGCTTCAGCACGGCGGACGGCAGCCCATCCGGCACCAGGGAAGCGACGAAGGCGGCCTGCTCCAGCTCGTCGATCGCCTCCTCCATGCTGTTCACGAGGCGCACGATGGCCGGATCCGCATCGAACCGGGCGGCGGTATTGCGCGCCTCCAGGGCGATGCGGTCGGCCTTTTCCTCGATCCGGCGTGCCGCGTTCGCCAAGCGGTCGCGGTCAAACGGGCGCTGGGCCTGCTGTTCCGCGATCCCGTGCGCGATGGCGACGGCGATCTCCCGCGCCAGCCCCGCCTGACGCACCACGATCGCCAGCAAGGTCGCCTCGACCCGCTGCATGTGGCGCACCAGGTCGGCCTCGATCTGATCGCGAGCAAGCCGCACCGAACTGCCGTTCAGCAAGGCCTGCGCGGAGACCTTCAGGACCGTCTTGAGAAAATCCACGGCGGCATCGCGCCCCAGCGCGGCGTCGAGGCGCTCGCCGAAGCCGATACGCGTCGGGGCGGCATGATGGACGGCGGCCGCCACGAGTTCGCTGCCGCCCAGCTCCAGGAAGCCGCGCTGCCCCACCCTGTTGCGCGCCGCCCAATCGAGCACCCGCACCGCATCGGCCTTGGTGACCCAATTGCGCAGCACCTTGCGCGCCTTGTTCCAATCGATCAGGAACACGAGCGAGGCGCCGACCTCTGCCAGAAAGGCATCGCGCGCTGCCGCATCGCCATAGGGAAAACGGCCGGTGACGAGATAGAACACGCCGTCATCGCCGAGCGCCTCCCCGCTCTTGCGCTCCAGGCCGCTCCATTGGGCGGGAAAATCGCGCAACAGGCCGGTGAAGAATTTGGCCCGCGCCAGATGCACGTCGGTATAGGTGACGGTGACCGCCCCGCCTTCCACCGAGATCACCACCACATGGGCGTCCGTCTCGCCGATATCATTCTGAAGGGTGAGGCGTGTGCCTGAGCGCGCCACGGTGGTGGACAGGCCCGGATGATCGAATTTGAGCGCCCGGGTCGACTCCAACCCCCGCATGAAGGCTTCGACCGCCGGGCGGTCCTCCGGCAGCAATCCAAAGGCATGGGCACCGGCAATCACTTCTTCCGCATGCGCGGCGGACAGGCGATTGAGGGCCTTGTGCAGGTCCATCACCAGCCGGTGCAGGCTTTCGCCCCCATGCTCCGACAGGCCGGTCAGCTGGGAAATGAGCGCGAGATCCAAGGTATCGCCGACGCCGAGCGGCAGCGTCGCCTTGAGCCCCGCCAGCCGGGCCAAGCCGGAATCGCCCTCCGCCGTGTCGCCGGCGGCCACGCAACGCGCCATGGTTTCCACGTCATTCCAGATGGCGAGGCCGAGATCGCCGAGTCCCGGCGCCCGCACCTGCCCTTCGGGTAACAACGCGGCCGCGCCGATCAAAGCTTCCATCGCCGCCGCGTCGAGACCGGCGGCCCGGCATTCTTCCGCCAGATCGAACGGCGCGGCCTGCGGATTGCGGGCATGCCGCCCTGCGCCCTGGAGGACGCTGAGCCGCGCCTTCACCTGGTCATTGGCGCGCAGGCCCTCGGCGATGAGCGCGGGAAGAAGGATATCGCCCTGCCCCAGGCGCTCGATGATTTCGGTTTTCATGACTGCCACCCTCGTCGATCGCCCGGGACCAAAGCATGGGGCGCCGGAGATGTGATTGCGGCAGGTCAGTCATGGGGATGTCATGTTCAGCCGGGCCTGGCGACCAGCAGCACCGCTCCGCGATGCGGGAACGAGCTTCCGGCTTGCGCCGGTGACGCGGACGCGTAAGCGCCCGCCTTGATTGCAGTGCAAACTGCTGCCATAAAAACCACATGGACCCGCGAAAGGCTCAGGCTGTTTTTGAACCTGGGTTCCCGGTGCATTCGCTGAAGTTGTGCGTGCGGCGGCACAAGGGTTGACAGGCTGCGCGTTCCGACCGCGTTCAAGCCACAAAGCCCCGCCCGGTGTCAGCACGCGCGTCCTTTTCGCGTCCGCCTGCGGCCGCCCGCTCGACGCTGGTGCAAAGAAAGCGCCCTGCTCGGCGCGGGCAATGACAAAGAGACGAAGACCTTGCGTTTATCTGCCACGACCGCGCCTCAGAGGATAAACGCCACTTTGGCGTCCGCAGTGCGGGCCGTCGAACTGGAAGCACGCGGCCTCGCGCAATTGGGGGCGATGCTGCTGGGACCGCTCGGCGCCGCGTTCGAGAAAGCGGTCGACCTGATTTTGGCCTCGCGCGGCCGCGTGGTCGTCAGCGGCATGGGCAAGAGCGGCCATATCGCCCGCAAGATTGCCGCCACCATGGCTTCGACGGGCACTCCGGCCTTTTTCATGCACCCGGCGGAAGCGAGCCACGGCGACCTTGGCATGGTGACGAAGGACGACGTGCTGATCCTCGTCTCGTGGTCGGGCGAAACCGCGGAATTCCGGCCTGTCATCGAATATGGCAAGCGCTTTTCCATCCCCATGATCGCCCTGACCTCGAGGCAGGACAGCACGATGGCGCGCGCAAGCGACGTCGCGCTCATTCTTCCCTCCGCGGAGGAGGCCTGCCCAAACAAGCTGGCGCCGACCACCTCCACCACCCTTCAACTCGTCATGGGCGACGCGCTGGCCGTGACGCTGCTGGAGCAGCGCGGCTTTTCGCCGGAGCAGTTCAAGGTGTTCCACCCTGGCGGGAAACTCGGGACGATCCTGATCCGCGCCACCGATCTCATGCATTCCGGCCCTGATTTGCCGGTGGTGACGCCGGATACCCCGGTTCCCGAGGTCCTGCTGGCGATGAGCGCGGGCCGCCTCGGCTGCGTGCTCGTTACCGCGGAAGACGGCGGCCTTAGGGGGATCGTGACCGACGGCGATATCCGTCGCGCAGTGAGCGAAGGCGATCTAGCCGGCCTTGTCAGCACGTTCATGACCAGATCGCCGGTCAGCGTGCCCCCCTCCACGCTCGCGAGCGAATGCGTTGCCCTCATGAACGAGCGGCGCATCACGGTTCTCGTCATCAGCGAGGGCGCAAAGCCGGTCGGCCTCCTGCACATGCACGACCTTCTGAGGGCGGGGGTGGGGTGAGGTGCGGAGAGTCGCACGCCGGACCGCATGCGAGGCTTGGTTCGCCGTGATGGAAGGAACCGCCCGATGATGGGAAGAGGTGACGATATTAGGCCGCGTTCAAGGCCAAGGTTGCGCTGGAGGTGATCCGCGGCTAGCTGAACGTGGGGCAATTGGTTGCCAGCAAGGCATCCGCTAGGCGTTCTAGCTTATCACTTGGGCGCGAAACGAAATTAGAAACAGCTAGAGTTCGTCTGAGCGCGTTACCTGTGGTTGATCTCGGTGGCTGGGGACAGACATGCGCATTGCGATGATTGGGACGGGGTACGTTGGGCTTGTGTCTGGGGCCTGTTTTGCGGACTTTGGCCATCGTGTGACGTGCATCGACAAGGATGCCAAGAAGATCGCGATGCTTGAAAAGGGCGAGATCCCGATTTTCGAGCCTGGGCTGGACGAGCTTGTGCACCGCAATGTTGCGGCGGGCCGGCTGGATTTCGCGACCGACCTGACGGAGGCGGTGAAGGAGGCGCACGCGGTGTTCATCGCGGTGGGCACGCCTTCGCGGCGCGGCGACGGGCATGCGGACCTGTCCTATGTGTATGCGGCGGCGCGCGAGATCGCGGCGGCCGCGGACGGCTATACGGTTGTGGTGACCAAGTCGACGGTTCCGGTGGGCACGGGCGACGAGGTGGAGCGGGTGATCCGGGAGACGCGCCCGGATGCGGATATCTCGGTCGTGTCGAACCCGGAGTTTTTGCGCGAGGGGGCGGCGATCGAGGATTTCAAGCGTCCGGACCGGGTCGTGGTGGGCAGCGAGGAGCCGCGCGCGCGCGAGGTGATGGCGCAGGTGTATCGTCCTTTGTCGCTGAACAACCTGCCGCTTCTGTTCACCAGCCGGCGCACGTCGGAACTGATCAAATATGCCGGGAACGCGTTTTTGGCGATGAAGATCACCTTCATCAACGAGATCGCGGACCTGTGCGAGGAGGTCGGGGCGAACGTTCAGGAAGTGGCGCGCGGGATCGGGCTTGATAATCGCATCGGGGGCAAGTTCCTGCATGCGGGCCCGGGCTATGGCGGATCGTGCTTTCCGAAGGATACGCTGGCGCTGACGCGCACGGCGCAGCAGGCGGGCACGCCGCTGCGGATCATCGAGACGGTGGTTGCGGTGAATGACGTGCGCAAGCTTGCGGTGGGCAAGAAGGTGATCCGGGCGCTGGGGTCCGATCCGCGCGGGAAGACGGTGGCGGTGCTTGGTCTGACGTTCAAGCCGAACACGGACGACATGCGCGACAGCCCTGCGATCGCGATCGTGAACACGCTTCTGGACCGGGGCGTGAAGGTGCGGGCCTATGACCCGGAGGGGATGGAGGAAGCCAAGAAGGTACTTCCCGCGGGCGTGGCCTACGGCACCGGCCCCTATGAGATTGCGGAAGGGGCGGACGCGATTGTGATCGTGACGGAATGGGATGCGTTCCGGGCGCTTGATTTTGCAAAGCTGAAGACGCTCATGACGCAGCCTGTGCTGGTGGATCTGCGCAACATCTACCGTCCCGACGAAATGGCCGAGCTCGGCTTCACCTACGACAGCGTAGGCCGGCCAGCATGGCAGGATACTCCCGTGGTCCTCGGATCGCGGTCAGCGAGCTAAAGCAAAGCTCAGCCGCAAATAGCCTTTCTCGATGAATTGGCGATCATTGCACAGGCACGGTTGCGAATCTGAATTCTCGATAGGGATCCATGTTGCAGCGCAAGATGCATCCCGTTAAAGTTCTGCTTCGCGCTCGCACCGGACAACATCTGACGCGAGCACTGGCATGAAGACGCACCCATTTTGTCGCTCCACCGCCCCGAAGATTTATTGATCATGGAGAATGCGCCCCACCGGACATTGTACAACATATGCTATGCGGCACATCGCGAATGTTGGCAAATCATCAATTTACATACTTGATTTCTCTATTGAGCACAGTAAATAGAAATCGTGGATGGATAATGGTGGGGAACAATGGCAAATAGATTTGAATTTATTGATTTCGGCTGCGGAAATGGCGGATCTTATAATTTTGCAGCATCCTGCGTTCAGGGATCTGGATTCGCGATAGACAAGTCAGAAGAGGCCGTCGTTAAGTGCCAGACCCTCGGGATCCAAGCAGAGCGACACGATGTTTTGAGCTTTCAGCAAAGAAACGTCGCTTCGGGATCGTTTGCGATAAACCTTCTTCAAGAGATGCCTGGATTTCCAGATTTCCGCGCAGCTCTCGTTAATATTATACGCGCGTCCACACATTTTTCTTTAATTCAACATCCATACTACGACAAAGACACGCAGCTTGCGTTGAAGGGTATTTATATTCCCGAACATTTTGATAAAAAAATACTTTTGAAGCCAACAATTTCAGATTATTTGAGTTTTTTCTTCTTGCACCGTGAAGCACTCACTTTATCCGGAATAGGAATTTTCGTCCAAGGTCAGACGGAAACCACGAATCTCCCAGGGGTCCTGGACCCGAGATCGAACAGCGACGTGGAGAAGACGACACCCAAGACACTGCGGGTGATCATCGGGCGAAAGGACCTTTCACGCTTCCGCCGTGCGCTTTATCAGGTGGAGGCTGGAAAGCCCGCGTATCTTTGGGAAATGACCTGACGCTCTGGATTTGGTGGATCAATTCGGCGCGCGTAAAATGATCCGACCAGAAGCGGAACGAGGGTTTCATGCGGGGCCGTATCGACGGAATGAGTGGAGAGGTGCTGCGGGCCTGGGCGTGGGATCCGGACCGTCCAGAGTTTCGCGTGCCTGTGCGGCTGGTCATTGATGATACCGCATCCGAAACCCTAATCGCAGATGCGCCCCGGCAGGATCTGCGATCCAGCGGCATCGGAGACGGTGCGCATGGGGTTCGATTTGTCGTCCCGCTCCGGCTTTTCAACAATTCGACCCGGTGGGTTTCGCTCCGGACGACCAACGAGCAAGGTCTAGACGTTGAACTGGACCGGCGTGAGATCACTCTGGCGCAGCGCGCGCATGTGCTGGATGGGAGAGTAGAAAATCTAAGGCGGGGGCGCTGCCGGGGTTGGATCTGGTGCCCGTCCGAACCCGATTTGCGGATCGCTGTTGAGGCGCTCTGGAAAGGCGCGGTCGTCGGAACGGCAGTGGCTGACAGACCCAGGCGGGACTTGCTCGCTGCCGGAGTCGGCGACGGCGCACATGGTTTCGAGATTCCGATTCCTGGCTCCGTCTGGCAATTCCCGGACGACGATTTCCTCAAGGTTGTCACCACAGACGGATATCTGCTGGGCAGCGTACAGTTGCCAACCAACCAGGTCCTGAAATCTCTGGTGGACCTGGGGCGTCAGGCGGAGCGCGATGGAGACCAGCGCTCGGCGATCAAGAATTTGGACGAGGCGCTGCGCCTGTCCCCGGACAATGTGGATGCGCTTTGGGTGCGCGCCCGGATAGCGGCGGGCCAAGGCGATACGGAAAAAGCGCGGCAGCTGGCCCGACAGGCTTTCGAACTGCACCCTTCTCATGCACGCGCCGTCGTCATTCTGGGTCGCCTTGCCTATACAGAAGGCAATTACGAGGAAGCACTCGATTTTTGGCGGCAAGTGAAGCCCACCGATTCCGCTTATCGCGAGAGCCTGATCAAGTCGGGTCGGTCGTTCCAACGGTTGGAGCGATACGTGGAGATGCTCTCTCCTGCCAGGACCGCGGTGGCCCTGAATCCGGACGATGCGGATGCTCACCAATTGCTCGCAGAAGCCTATTTGGCAATTGGATCCGCACCACTTGCGATGAGGCATTTTAAGCAATTGGAGAAGATCAAGCCGGGCGACAAGAAAGCCGCAACCCAGCTACAGAAACTGAGTGCACAGCAGGCCTTCCGAGACCCTCCGGTCCCCTTGGAAATCATTGAAAACCCAACTTTGAAGACATGGGACGGCCCCGCAGAAGGCCGAGTGTCCGCACCAACTGAAATCACGACGGGTGTTCTGCTCGGGCCGGCCGACCGGCGCGGCGCCGTCCATTTCCTGGTCATGGAGCCGCAGGAGTTCCGGGCCGGCAACCTGCCCCATTACGGGCTTCGGGTCACCGCTGATCGTACGCCCGCGGAACTCGCTTTCCGGATGAGGGCCGATGCCGCGGAGAATCTGGCCGACGGTATTAAACTGTCCGCGGAAGTGCGCAGCATCGGGCAAGCCGCTCCGATTGACATCCTGCTTGTGCTGAGAGTCCCTGGCCGGCCGGAGACTCGGCGTTTGTTATTATCGCTCGAGGCAACAAAGCGCGCGAAGCTAAAATCGTTCGATTGCATATTGAGCGGCACTGAACTTGCTTCGCTTAAATCTGGCGACGCTTGGCTCGTGCTGCGCGTTGCCGCGAATTGCACAGCAGTTTTGCGGGCCCCACGCCCTATGTTAAAGATCGTATCGCGCAAAATAGACCTCATGGAGGGACCCGAAGGGCCCCGGCTTGACGCGTTCGAGATGGTCAGACTCATGAGGCATACGGAGCTGCAAGACACAAACGGCGGCGAGAACGAGATGCCGGTCACGGCGCTCGGGGAGATCGTTGAGTGATACCGTTCGGTGGCATCGGCAGGGGAATGTATCAATTCCTCCCCGAGGACAGGCAGTTGGCCGGCTGGGTCATTCCAAGTGCGGACGCCCCGGACGAAGCGGTGCTTGCGGTGGTGTGCGGCGATACCGTCGTGAACCTTCTGGATGCGCAGGAAGCACCGCCGGCGGATGCGCCTGACAGCGCACGCGGTTTTCGTTGGGAAATTCCAGATCTTCTACGCGTCAAGGCAGAGCCCATTCGCATTATCGATCTCGTCAGCGGCCAACCGCTCGAGGGACCCGCGATCCTGCCCCTGAGCCTCCCGGTCCTTCAAGACACCACCACCTGGGGCGAAGAGCCGTTTTATTGGGTCGCGGGAATTTCAGGCACGCTGCACAAATGGTTCAATCATGTTGCCGACGGTCTGTGGATTACCGCGGCCTCGGAAGCCGCGGGCCCGCGTTATATGCGCATGGACGCGCCAACAGGCGCTGGAGTTAGCTGGGGCATACAGGCGCTCGCAGACAACGAAGTGCCATGGGCTATCCATCTGCGTCTACCGACCTGCGCCGCCGAGATCGGCGACGATTTCCGTTTCACGCTTTGGGCTCGCCTTAGCCGCGCCACCTCAAATCTCACCCAGTGTCACATAGAAATCTTCCTGAGCCGTTGGAACGGACAGAAGTTCGAGAATTTAAGACGTCTGCGCCGCAGCCGAGCGATGCGGCTGTTTTCGAGCACCGATGTGCAGATGACGCTAGCCCCTGAGGAACGCTCCCTCGCGGCCGCGGGCGAATTGATCCTCACGGTGATCTCGCGCCCCTGCTTTGGTCTCGTCATATGTCCCGTGGCGCCAGCTCAACCCGTGGCGATTGGGGACTATTTTGAGGACGAGCGCCTGCTTGGCGCGTTTGAAGCCTGCAGTCGGTTGACCAAGCTGACCAACGAGGCACTGGGTCGGAAGGTGATGATGGTGCCGCCGCCGGAACCGCGGCCGGCGGTTTCTCCGCCGCCCTTGAAGGACATTCCCCTGACCGAGATCATCCTGCCGGTTTATAATGGTGACGAAATTGTAGTTCGCTGCCTGAAATCGCTTCAGAGCGCAACCGACACACCGTTTCACGTTTGGATCGTTGATGACGGTAGTCGCGAACATACATCCTTGCTGATGGAAGAAATCGCAGCGCAGGACGACCGGTTCACGATCCATCGCCGTACGATCAATCGCGGGTACACCAAATCGATCAACGAAGCGATCAAACTAACCAGTACCGAGTGGGTCGTAATCCTGAACAGCGACACGGTGGTCTCAAAAGGCTGGCTGCGCCGCCTGCATCAGGCGGCCGCTCAGGTGCCGGGCGCCGGACTCGTAGGCGCGCTATCGAATGCGGCCACCTGGCAATCAATCCCCCAGGCCAAAAATGCTGATGGCACCTGGTCACAGAACGATTTCATCGATCCAGAGTTGATCGACCAGGTGCAAGCGAAGCTTGAAGCAACTTCCGAGTGCCTCTATCCCGAATTTCCCGTGCTTAATGGATTTTGTACGCTCATTTCGCGCGCAGTGTTTGACGCATGCGGTTATTTTGACGAAGAGGCTTTCCCGCTTGGCTATGGCGAGGAGACAGATATGTGTCTGCGGGCCGGGCTGGCGGGGTTCAAGCTTATTGTTGCAGACAATTGTTTTGTCTACCATGAGAAAAGCGTGAGTTTCGGCTCCGCCACACGATCGAAGTTGACTCGTGCAGGCGGATTTGAGCTGAGAAACAAACATGCGGGGGTGAACATCGCAGCCCTCGAACGCCTGATGCAGTCCAATCCCGTCATGAGTCGGTTGCGGTCGAAATTGAGCAGACTCGAATCGGAGCTGTCGGTCTGATGCCGAAGATTGCCTTTGTCTTGCCTGTCCGCGGCGGTAGCGGCGGTGCCCATTCGGTCATGCAGGAAGTCTCCGCATTGCGCGACCTGGGGGTTGATGCGACGGTTCTGGTCAACCAGCAGAACATCGACTCCTTCATGCAAACCTATGACCGGTACGGCTGGGTATCGACGGGGGTGTCGGTGTTCAACGGCCCGCGCGATCTCGGGCGCGTGGCGGCCAGCGCTGATGTGGTGGTCGCCACCACCAACACCTCCGCCCATTCCATTGCGGAAGCTATTTCCGAGACTAAAGCGAGCTTTCGTACAGCCTATTATGTCCAAGACTACGAGCCGCTGTTTTATGACGCCTCAACCATCGACCACAGTATAGCGGTAGCGAGCTTTTCGGTGCTGCCCAATTGCACCTATTTCGCAAAGACACACTGGCTGTGCGATATCGTTCAGGCGACGCATGGACACAATGTCCAGCGCGTGGTCCCCAGCATCGATCACACCATCTACCGCCCGGCCCGCCGCGACGCGCGCGAGAAGCGCGTGCTTTGCGCAATGGTGCGGCCGGACACGCCACGTCGTGCGCCGCGTAAGACGATCGCGCTGATGGAGCGCGTCGTGAGCGGTACATATGGACCGGCCGATGTGTTCGCCTTTGGGGTCGACGAGGAGGATCTCGCGAAGGCCGGCATGCAGATGCCCGAGGGCGTTCAATTGGTCGGCAAACTCAAGCAGACTGAGGTGGCCGCACTCCTGCGCAATGCCGACTTCTTCGTCGATCTCTCCGACTATCAAGCGTTTGGCCGCACCGCAGCCGAATCCATGGCCTGCGGCTGCATCGCCCTGGCGCCAAAGCTCGGCGGCGCGTCGGACTTCATTGAGGACGGGGTCAATGCCTTCCTGGCGGACTGCACCGATCCCAAATCCATCGACTCGGCTCTGCGGCGCATGTTTTCCATGTCGGACGCGGAGGCGAGCGCCATGCGCTACGCCGGGATGGAAGCCGTATCCGCTTACACGCCAGTCCGCGCCGCGATCTCTGAGTTGAAGGCCCTCGGCTTCGCGTGAAATCGCATTAGTTAATGCCTCGGCGATGGACAGGACACCTATTTGAGCTTGGCTCGCCATGCTCTGTTTGCATGACTTGGAATAAGCCCGTACGTTTATAAAAATTTTTGTCTATCGACTTTGAGCATCGATTAGGACGAGAGACCCAATGCCTGACACCACACCATTTACCGTGACAGTTTTTGGAAGCTGCTGTGTAGTGACACCCTGTCAGATACTGAACTCTGAAGGAAAGCTTAAGCTTAATCAGAGAAACATATTCGGATTCACACATCATCCGGCTGAAACATATCAGCAGTTTCAACTTATCACGGGGTCACTCTCTGCACCAAAGAGATTATGGCCGTATCTGAATATATCAAAAACCTGGAACGCGCCAGATTCCGGAAATATTGATAATTTTCATGAAAATTTCAAAGATACAGATATATTTATTGTTGAAGTGTCATCCGTCAGAAAAGTTGTATACAAAGCATTTTTGCTGCAAATCAATAGGACACGTGAAATTCTCGCCAAATCCCCCGAGGACGTTAAGAATTGGTGGGAACCAATGACTCGGTTTGGCGTAAATAATGCCGCAAAAATTCCTGGCTCTCTTACTGGCAACGATCGCGATGTGGCTGAACTTGTTAATGTCGTCGAACAAGACACTGTTGGTGTTTACAGAGATATCGCCAGAATTGACAGTTTTTTGAAAAAGCCTGTTATTTATGTCTCCCATTTTGATACAGATAGGCAAAAAAAGCCAATTCCGCAGAGAACTCGAATTAATGAAGCTCTGAAGAAGCTAAAAAAACCCGAAAGTGTCCTTGATCCAACTCAGCTTGTTCAAGATGCTGGGATTGATGAGGCACTCTTGGACCTGGGACATTATAGAAAAGAGTTTGAACCAGAAGTGGCAAAGCTTCTCTATTCTAAGATTTTGGCACGTCTATGAAACGTCCGCCGCGGACATTGCCTAGTCGCTTCAGTTGCGCAATTCTTTATGCGGTCGTTATCCTAGTAATCGGATCTCGGTCCGGCTTTTGTGATGCGTCACCAAAGCCGCAGACCGAGAGCATGGCACAAAGGCAAAGCGCCCTTGTTGACCAGCAGATCCAGCGCCCATTTCCGAAGATTGTTTCCGCGCAAGGGAATGCTTCCCCAACGGCGGTCTTGAACCTCGCGCTTGCTGAACTTTGGCATCGTGACGACGGGGTAGCGAACCAGCGGCTCGGGGAGCTTCTGCAGACCATTCGTCAGCAAAAAAATTACAAGGGCGTGACGGGTCATCATCAGCCGGGGGCATTGGCTGACGATGACTTGTTTCATTTTCAATGGGCTCAATTTCTTTATCGCATCCATGCAATGTATGGACCTGCTGGAAGTGTAAGGCAGGGAGCGGTCACTCAGGCCATTGATGATCAAATTCGCGATGTCTTCATCGATTGGTCCTCAACAGAGTGTCGCATCGCTGATGCAAATCCCTCGCGAACCTGGATCGTCTGGGGAAGCGAAAATCACAGCGCCCTGCGAGACAGCTCCTGCTGGGCCGCCGCAAGTATCATCATGTCCAGCAATTCCTCTTCCGGAGCCTATCAGGACGGGTCGACGGCCGCGCAACAACTCACCGCTTGGTCCAATTTTCTCAAGGCATATTTTAAAAGTCGGGGCCGTACGGGCGCGTTAATCGAGTATTTTTCACCGACGTATGCGCAATATACTCTACTTAATTTCTATCTTTATGCCGATTTCGCGGAAGATGAGAATTTGCGTGACCTCGCAAGGTCCTATCTAGACCTGTGGTGGGCGATGTGGGCACAGGAAGAAATCGACGGAATTCACGGCGGTAGTAAGACTCGCACTTACGCAAGCCGATTGGGAGACGGCACTCCCCTCCCCGTGACCGCTTGGCTATATTTCGGCATCGGGGCTCGCCCAACCGAATTGCCGCCGGGCGAGGCATCCATGGTGGCAAGTGCGTATCGGCCTCCTGCAGCAGTCTCTGATCTTGTCCTTCATCGTCCTAAACAGGCGAAATATGAAGTGCGCACACGTGCGCCGGGCCTTAGCGCAACCCCCAGAAGTCCGGGTTTTCTGTACGACGTCGATTTTGAGAAAAATGGTGTCCTCCGCGTCACCCACGTGACACCAGGATTCGCGATGGGTCTGGGCATGCTGCCCCTACTCCCAGATAAGGCTTGGACTGCGATCAGCTCTCAAAATCGCTGGTCCGGTCTGGTATTTGGCGGCGGCGATCGGTTGGCGCGGATTGTTCCTTCAGTGATCCTCCCAGCGGACCGCAAGAGCTACAATGCCCAATTTGGCGTCCAAAGCGCGGCAACGCAGCTTGTACGTGGTGTCTTCTCGCCAAAATTCAGAGCCCCTCACAAGATGGGCGTCTTCTTCGGCAAGCCGCTGCGGCGGTTTGAGCAAGGCGATTGGATCTTCGTCGATGCTGCCGCTTATGCTGCCGTGCGCCCCGCCTTCGGCGGCTGGCAGCCTGATCCGAAAGATGCCCACTGGATGGTGCTGAATGATCCGCGGTCCGCAGTCATCATCCAGGCGGCTGATAAGGACGAGTATCCCAATCTGTCGGCCTTCATTTCGGCCGTAACAGCCATGCCCATCTCCGTCTCTGCGACGACGGTCGCCGTCACCGGCTTGGGCACCGCAGGCAAGCTGACCCTGGGGCTCGGTGACGACGGCACCATGATGATCAATGATCGCCCGGTGGACCTGCAACCGCCCTTCGTATTGAAAAGCCCATTTATCAACCAAGAGCTAGGTTCGGGCCGCATTATTATCAAGAATAACGACCGTACGCTCGAATTGAATTTTGAGTCTCCTGGACGCTGAAGACGCGATCCCCGACGATCATGAGACTGGTATCTGTAGTCAACCGGGCCCCGCAGAACTTCCGGCATTGGCCTCAAAGTCGGCGGAACAGCCCACAGCAGCCGTAACAGCCATAAAATTCAAACTGCACGCGGGATAACCCTTCTTCGATTGCGGCAAAAACACCGTATTCTTCGCTGCTCTCGCCAACATTTCGGCGCGAGGTATTCCTGCGTGAGAACGGCGGTGCGAAATTCGTCCACGGTAGCGGCGGCATGATGCGGCTGCGGGCGGCTTAAAAGTCGTCCAGTTTTCCCTTTCTGCGGCAGCAGGGAGGGCGTGGGGATTTACAGCGTGGAGCTATATCTGAGAGTTCGTCAGGCTTGTGCGGAGGGCATGAGCCAGCGGGAAGCGGCACGGGTGTTTAATGTGTCGCGGGACACGGTTCGGAAGATGATGTCGTTTTCGGTTCCGCCCGGCTACCGTCGAACGGTCGAAGTCCGCCGCCCGAAGCTCGATCCGTTTATCCCGATCATCGAGGGGTGGTTGGAGGCTGACCGGATCATGCCACGCAAGCAGCGGCATACGGCGAAGCGGGTGTTCGACCGGCTTCGCGATGAGTGTGGCTTCACCGGCGGCTATACGATCATCAAGGATTACATCCGGGAACGTGAGCGACGTGGCCAGGAGGTGTTCGTGCCGCTGTCGCATCCGCCGGGCCACGCTCAGGCCGACTTCGGCGAAGCCCTGGTCCGGATCGGCGGGGTCGAGCAGAAGGCACACTTCTTCGTGCTGGACCTCCCGCACAGCGATGGCTGTTACGTCCGGGGTTATCCTGCAGCGGTGGCCGAGGCCTGGGTGGATGGCCATATCCATGCCTTCGCGTTCTTCGGTGCGGTTCCCCAGTCTGTGCTCTACGACAACGACCGGTGCCTGGTGGCGAAGATCCTGCCGGATGGAACCAGAAAGCGTGCCTCGCTGTTCAGCGGGTTCCTGTCGCACTACCTGATCCGGGATCGCTATGGCCGGCCGGGCAAGGGCAACGACAAGGGGAATGTCGAAGGCCTGGTGGGCTACTCTCGGCGCAACTTCATGGTGCCGCTACCGGAGTTCGCCACTTGGGACGCGTTCAATCTGTGGCTGGAGGAGCAGTGCCGCAAGCGTCAGCGCGCAGTCCTGCGCGGCGAAAGCGAGACGATCGGTGAGAGATTGCAGCATGACCTTGCTGCGATGCGCGCCCTCCCGGCGGCGCCGTTCGATGCCTGCGATCAGGACAACGGCCGGGTCTCGTCGCAATCTCTGGTGCGCTACAAGACCAACGACTACTCGGTGCCGGTTGCATACGGCCACCAGGATGTCTGGATCCGGGGCTATATCCATGAGGTGGTGATTGGCTGCCGGGGCGAGGTGATCGCCCGCCATCCCCGATGCTGGGATCGCGACGAACTGGTCTTCAACCCGATCCATTACCTCCCGCTGATCGAGCAGAAGATCAATGCGTTGGATCAAGCCGCCCCGTTACAGGGCTGGGACCTGCCGGAGGAGTTCGCCACCTTGCGCCGCCTGATGGAGGTGCGGATGAACCGACAGGGTCGGCGCGAATATGTTCAGGTCCTGCGGCTGTTGGAGGCCTTCGATCTGGCGGACGTGCGGGCGGCAGTGCTCCAGGCTCTTCGGATGGGGGCGCTCAGCTTCGATGCGGTGAAGCATCTTCTCCTGTGCCGGGTGGAGCGTCGTCCGCCGCGACTGGACCTCGACTGCTATCCCTACCTGCCGAAGGCGATGGTCGAGAAGACCAAGGCCGGGTCTTACATGCGGCTGCTGTCGGATGATGCGGCATGAGTGATGCCCCGGAAATCCTGCTCGCCCATCACCTCAAAGCGCTGAAGCTGCCGACCTTCCTGCGCGAACATCAAAAGCTGGCCCGCCAATGCGCGGCGGAAGGGCTGGACCATGTCCGATACCTGGCACGGCTTGTCGAACTCGAACTGATCGACCGGGAAAGGCGAATGGTCGAGCGGCGCATCAAGGCCGCGAAGTTCCCGGCCGTCAAAAGCCTGGACAGCTTCGACTTTGCGGCCATTCCGAAGCTGAACAAGATGCAGGTGCTGGAACTGGCCCGGTGCGAATGGATCGAACGGCGCGAGAATGTCATTGCCCTCGGCCCGTCCGGCACCGGCAAGACCCATGTCGCCCTCGGCATCGGGCGGGCCGCTTGTCAGAAGGGCCTCTCGGTTGGCTTCACCACCGCCGCAGCGCTGGTCAGCGAGATGATGGAGGCCCGCGATGAGCGCCGCCTGCTGCGCTTCCAGAAGCAGATGGCCGGTTACAAGCTTCTCATCATCGACGAGCTCGGCTTCGTGCCCCTGTCGAAAACGGGTGCCGAGTTGCTGTTCGAACTGATCTCGCAGCGCTATGAGCGCGGATCGACCCTCATCACAAGCAATCTGCCCTTCGATGAATGGACCGAGACATTCGGCTCGGAGCGCCTGACCGGCGCACTGCTCGACCGATTGACCCACCACGTCAGCATCCTCGAGATGAACGGCGAAAGTTACCGCCTCGCCAACAGCACTGCCCGCAAGCGGCGCTGATCAAGATCCAGGCATCTTACAACTACTGGCCCTGACGGGCCAGCGCGCCATGGCACGCGCCAGCTATGTGGGAAGCGCGCGCGCCATGGCGCACATCCTCACCAACTGGCCTGGTTTTGCTCCGCCGCCGTGGTCGACTTTTGCGCCGCCGTTGACACCTGCGATCCGTATAATCATGAAAAGCTGCAAACCCACCCGGCGCGATCAAGTCACCCAGAGCCAAGCAGGCCTGATACACGGGTTCAAAAGCGTGGGAATGGTCAATGAAGGCGAATCCGAATTTTGCGCCTTCAGACCGCAGCTGAAGCATCACATCGGATGCATCGCCGCATACGAAATCCACGACAGCGTCCAGCTTACGTTCTTCAAGTTCGGCCCGCGCCTGAGCTAGCAGGGGGGCCCGGATTTCAACCGTGGTCAGTCGATGCCCATTCTTTGAATCAAGGAGCGCAGTTGCGATGACCGATGTGGATAAGCCGCGATTGGTGCCCAACTCCAATACGTTGCCCGCGCTGAAAAAGGCCATTTCGTACAGCTTCAGCGCATCTTCGACCCGCAGCCATCCCGGAATTCCGAGATCGATCAGCATCCGGTTGCGAGGTGCGGCTGCATATCGCGCTTGCTGCGCGTTTAAATACGGCCCCGTCCAGGCATAGGTCGGTCGATAGGGGGTCGCCACGGCATTGGTTGCTCCGAGGCCCACCTGGCTCTCGACATGTCGCGCCAGATCAAGATCCTCGTCCTGACTCACCTGCATGGTACGCGCCCGCATTTGGACTGCCGCGCCAAAGACACTCAGAATTGCGCCCCGCTCACCCTTGACGTGTCCGCGCAAACGGCAAGTGCCTCGCCTATGCACATGGGTTGCACACCGTTTCACCAATTACAAGCTGAGCAATAATCACGACCGTATCGCTATGCCCAGCGATCCCGCAAGAGCCGGCAGACTGGCGCTGTGCCGACTTGTATCCCGTAAGACGAGAGTCTCGATGGAATGTCCTCCCAGCAAACCTTGCACGGCCTGCGCATAGGCATTGATCCCCGCCTTTGAGGAGCGAGGGTCCGCTGGCATAGGATGACGCTCCAATTCATGCCACTGAGAGTAATCGAACCTCAACATGGCGACCCACTCCCCGGTGCAGAGGAGCGCATAGCGAGGTCCCTCGGATGCATGCAGTCGTGCGGTCATCGGGTCGGAAAGCCCGTCTAGAATCGCCTCGCTTGAAACCACATAGGCGTGGTTTTTGCCGATGGTCGGCTGCGCCGCACTCGGCTCCTCCAGGCGCAAGTTTTGAAGTGCCTGCCTCACGCGCCAGCGCACCCCGAGCATCGGCGCACCTTCGGAAAAAGTCTCGATTAAGCGGTCGTACTCGGGATAGCGTTCCCGCACGGCTTTGCGGCCATTCGCATAATGACCGCCGCGCGCGGCGCCGAAGCTTGCCGAACGCACATGATAAACATAGGTGCGATCGTCAACCACATGCTCATAGCCAGCCTGAAGGGCCCGCATGCAGAAATCATTTTCCTCTCCATAGCCGACCGGAAAGGCGACCGCGTCGAAGGCACCGACGGCATCAAGGCAATCCCGCCGAATATACATGCAGAAGCCATTGCCGGTGGGCACCTTGGGGTAGGCCCGGATGGATGCCCCACGACACAATTGCGCCCAATCCTCAATGGAGAGGCCGCTGGGCAGTATGTTGGCCACCCCAACTTCTGGCACGCTGAACGCCCCCGCATTATTGGAGAGCGGGGTCGCAGTCGCCACGCGCGGCCCGCTGTAAGCGGCCGTCTTCAGTCCGTGCGCCCAGCCAGATGACACGACGGTATCGGAATTCAGAAGAATGACATCGTCGCGGCCAGCAAGCTCGATCCCGTGATTTATGGTTCGCGTATAGCCTATATTCTCGCCGTTTCTGTGGACCTCTATGCCGCGGCTCGCATATTTGGCCAGCACGGTTCCAACCTCGGAATCTGGGCTCGCATCGTCGATCGCGATGATACGCGTAAGTGCGTCAGAGTACGAAAGAACGGAACTCAGGCAGCGATCGAGATCTCCGTGCGCATTGTAGACGGGGATGACCAAAGTGACGCGTTGAACGGCCAGCCGGGCGGGAGTGATCCAGCTCCAGTCCCCCGATGGCATATCCGCATCCTTAGGCACTTCCACCCGCTCATATTTTGCGACAACAGGCAGCATTGTCCGAGTGAATGCTGCGGCAACCGAAATATCCGCTTCGCGGCACTTCATATTCGGCTGCGCGGGTGCGAACGCAAAGCTCCCATCGGAGGCTGTGGTACCAGTATAATAGCGTACATTATCGACGAAAACGTCGTAGGCCGTGCTCTTTCCGGCGGTGCGGAATTTGCCGCTGATCTCCTTCGGAGAAACATTAAGCACAGATCCGAGGGGCGCGGCGGGAGCAGGCAATGTGACCCGCCCGAGGGCGTCTCCTGACGAACTGAGAAATTCGAGCTTAGCTTCGCTCGGCCACTTCAGCTCGAACTCGGGATCGCAGCCGCGCAGCCGCTGCAACAATGCCGATACCTTGATGTTAAATCGATGCGCTACGATACCCTGCGCACCCCATATGAGCCCACCATCGCTCAACGGCTCCAGTTCGATTTCAACGTCATATAGGCCAAAGGCACGCACTAGGATGCTTTGTCCAGGCGCGTCAGACGTAAGGTCAATTGCGTCACCGGAAATTACATCATCGGTGCAAACAGCGTCGACCTGTCCTTTTAACAGGTGCTGCGTGGCCGTGAGAATGGGCCGGCTACAGCTTGAGCCCGAAAAAAGTTGGGTCGCCACCAAAGCAGCAGTCTGCTTCACGCTCCCTGAACGTACCAAAATACCGATCAACGCCGACGCATTGCCGCCCTTCAGGTGAACGGTTGCGAAGATGACATCCTGCCCGCATTGGAAACGAACGGGGACTTCCAGCGATTCGGATGCATGGATAAACACCTTTAGCTGTATAATAGACCACAACGGGCCATACAGAATATCCTCAATCTGAACGTCGATGCCGCCACTCTCGACCTCCGCCCCACCCCCAACTTCTGGAGCAAAACGGCTATATGATCTATTATATTCGTGGCGCATCTATAAAACCTTGCCAAAAAAATCATGAGATCAAAGCGAATACTTGATCACATCCCGGAAACGTCAACCGCTTGATCTTTCAGGGCACTTCCCAGCACGTATTTTTGTACCATATGCAATACTCAAGCCAAAGCCAGGGGCCGCCCCTTTGGGGATCTCAATCGGCGCGCGCGTCCACAAGGAAATGCGGCACGCTGCTCATGGTCAGAAAACTGAACGCAGGCCAGATGCCTCATGGCTAAAGATCCGCCGAGCAGACCTCACTTGACTATATAAATCCATGTAGACACGCGCCATTGCCGTATTGGTCAGACGGCTGCCCTCACCCTCCTGCCAAGCGTACACCTCAGCCAGGCGATCTTTCCAGTCGTCCGGATGCGCACGGATGAAACGTATGGCGACGCATAAAAGATCGACGTCAGCCGAATCAAATAGCCATCCGCCGCTATGCGCTTGAATGCGCTCACCTACTGCCCCGATGTCATAGCCGAGCACCGGCAGCCCGGCGGCCCACATCTCCGTCAGAACGTGGCAATACGTCTCGGACCAGAGCGACGGCAACAACCCCAGGTTCGGCTTCAAGGCCTCAGCTTTGGCGATAAATTGCTCTCGCTCGTAGCTGCCATGCATCACCACCACTGATGTGTCGAGCCCGTCGTCGGCCTTTCCGAGCAGATGGAACTCCACCCCTTCCGCGCGCAGCTTGTGGGCCGCAGCGCTGACAAGAGCCGACCCCTTTGCGCGAGAGAGCCCACCCGCGAGTAGGATACGGAACGGAGCGTCTGGCTCCGATGAGGGACATACAGCGGCGCGCCCGAAACGCTCAAAGGTTCGGCCGTGCGGTATTACCCGCAACCGGCCCTCGATTTCAGGAAACGCCCGCAGAAGAATATCCGCTGCGCTCTGTGTCGTGGTTACAAAGGCATCGCATGGATCTAGCGCCCGCATTGAACGTTGGCGCCAATGGTGAACATAATTGTGCTTGAGCGATGGAACGCTCGCCTCATCCCATAATTCTGAAACGCAGGTCCCGGTTGTTGGAGTGCAGACCCCGCCACAGGGCTTCATATTTTCATCTAAGAGTTTAATCGAAGGGCAGACCATATAGAAATCGTGAAACGAGAATATCGTCGGAATTTGGAGAGCACTCGCGGCCGCTGGCAAGCCGATACTATGCCATGCGAGGTGCCTTATATGAACAATTTCAATTGCGTACTTTACGAGCCAACTTTTAACAATTGAATCATATTCAATTGAATGATGTAGAATTGGATCAACGTTATTCTCCAAAGTATGACTCTCTAGCTCGATTTGCTCGTCGAGCCCCGCGTGGAGAACCATTCTATTGCCGCCACAGACGAGGAGGAAGGGTTCGTAAGCGTGTCTCACAGCGCCCATGAGATCCCTATTCGTCTGCGGCGTCCCCCCGGAGCGCGTCGAGATCACGAAAAGCACCCTTGGACGGGGACGCGAAACACCCGCGGCAAAAGCGCGGCGAATTTGGAAACGTACGGCACTGAGATCGGCGCGGCGCGCGATGCTCTCTACGAGATTGGGAAGCTCGGGATAATCTGGAAGACGTATCGCCTTGTCTCGATCCTTGTCGTCATCGCGACGCAGGACATATGTGCGGTCATCCAACACATTCTGCATTCCGGAGCGCAGGGCGCGCAGACAAAACTCAAGCCCGACCGCCATGCTCTCCAAACCCGCGTCCTCGCTGAATCCTCCGATCGTATCGAAACACAACCGCCTAACGAACAGACAAGCCAAGTGGCCGACGCCAACATTAGACCAATAGGGCGATCCAGCTTGCGCAGCCGCTCGCGCAGCGTCAGCATGATCCCAGCCGTCTGGGACATCGTTTGCCTTATTAACGGAGGGAGCGGAAAACGCACCGGCGTCATTAAAGAGCGCGCTAACGGTGCCGGCCGTGGGGCAGTGTGCGGCAGCGATCATGAGATTTTCCAGCCACCGCGGACCCACCATTGCCTCACCATCGAGCACCACCGCGTCTGAAGCCGCCGCCCGGATTGCGATGTTCAGAAGAGACCCCACACTCTCTCCTGCGGCGTAAACGACCGAAATACCTCCCGCACCCGACATGCCGATGCGATCCTGGACCGAGCTACGCCCTGCACCGCGCTCGATGACCACGAGATTGGCCGGGACCGTGGTATTCTCCAGGACGGTCCGCAGGCAGAAATCCGCAACGTTTCGGCGAGGTCTAGCGAGAAGGATAACGGTTACGGGCTGTCGAGAAAGCTCGATAGGGGTGAAAGCGAACCGATGTGGATTTGCTCCGGTCACGATCGCGGGCGAACCGGCGAGAACAATTCCGGTCTCTAATTGCCTGACGGCCACCTGAAAAGACGATTTATCTATGGGCGAACTGCCCCAGGTGAAGGAGAAGCGACCGCCCACGTTGCTCAGGCCCAGCCGGAGCATATCCGCGCGCTTTTCATCCGCCCTGATCCCGGCAAACGGTTCACCGTCGATCAGCACCTCCAATGAAACGGCGCGATCCGGCTGATCGGCAATTGTGGCCCAGCCGCTAATTTCGTGAGCAGAAGCGGTTTCCAGCCGTCCCAAAAGACGGCCGCCATCGATTCCGACGCTATCCAGGATCTCACCGCCACACCTCAGTTCAATCCTCGGCAAGGCCTCTGCCACATACCCTCCGACCTGCTTCGAAAGATCTATCGCAAAGCCAACGTCTGAACGGGGTGCAAGTCCCTTTTGCTTGACATCGGGCCGTTCGCGCGAAGGTTTTATTGGAAACCATGTCCCCATCGCGAGAAGACCGACAGGGTTTTCAGGGTCAGGCTGGGGATTATAGACCCACCCTGTCACCCGTGTTCCGTCGACTGCTTCAATCTGGCCACGCGCCGCAGCAATGAAATGCTTTGCCGGCGCGCCCATCAGGTGCACGGCCTCGCCTGCGCTGTTCACCAAGCTGATGTCGCCGACTTCAGTCGGGCCAACGCTCAACGAGACTTCGGCGTAAAAACCGCAAAAATTCTGCTCCAATCCCAATGGCTTGAGATCATTTCGCGGAAAGAAGCTCGAGGTGCGGCCGATACGCACTCCGCGCTTGAGAATGTAGACTTCGGAGGGTGCGGTCTTGCTGCGCAGATCAAGGCACCATCCAGATACCAGCGCGGTGTGCGCCCCAGTCTCCACACGGTCTAACGCACCGATCAACAACCAGGGTTGCACTTCACTCATCTGCGCAGAGATACCGTTGTGGCATGACTTTACCCCTCTGCGACTCCGCTCTGTTCGCCCGACCCTCAACGGATTGCTTAATCCAACGGCTGATGCCGCGCCACCGGATAACCGCCCGATAGACCCTTGAGGCTCTTGGTAACATACTGCTAAGACCAAACAAAAGTGCTAAACGGCTAACGCGCGTTTGCTGGTGGTCTGTTGAGCGCGTGCGCCGATTCTGGCGACATTCCACGACGGCTGGAGTCTTCAATGAGCAGTGGAAAAATCTGCCCAGTAGTGCTTGCGGGAGGCGCAGGCACGCGCTTGTGGCCCTTGTCGCGGTTGACCCTGCCGAAACAGTTCCTTGCCCTCGTCAACGAACACACGCTCTTTCAGGACACTTTGCTGCGCACGCCGCCGGGCGACCTCTTCCACCCTCCCATCGTGGTCACAAATGACGATTTTCGTTTCTTTGCCCGCCGCCAGGCCAGCGAGATCGGCATCAATGCCACGGTGATCCTCGAACCCGCGCGGCGTGATAGTGCCCCTGCCCTGCTCGCCGCTGCAGCTATGGCGCAGCGGCTTCACGGGCCTGATGTCCTCGTCCTGGCGCTCGCGGCCGACCATGTGGTGCTGAAACCCAAGGCGTTCCTTGAGGCGGTGGGGCTGGCGGCACAGGTTGCGGCCGCAGGCAAAATCGTGACGTTCGGCATCGTCCCGGACTCGCCGCGCACCAGTTATGGCTATATCCGGCCCGGTGCGGCCCTCCCTTCCGGGGGCAATGTGGTATCGGCGTTCGTGGAGAAACCCGACCGAGAAACCGCTTCTCGCTATGTTTCCGAAGGATTTCTCTGGAATTCGGGCAATTTTCTATTTCACGCGGCACTGATGATCGCCGAGGCAGAGCGTTTCGAGCCAGAGCTGACCCAAGCCGCATTGAACGCTGTCGCGACCGCCACCGACGATCTGGGATTCATCCGCCTCGGCCGCGCGGCGTTCGAGGCGGCGCCCGCCAAGTCGATCGACTTCGCCGTGCTCGAACATACCACCAATGCGGCGGTCGTCCGGGGTGACTTTGGCTGGTCGGATATCGGCTCGTGGGATGCGGTGCGCGAAATCGGCACGCAGGACCCAGAGGGCAATGTGGTGCAGGGATCGGTTGCGCTGCTGGACAGTCACAATTCCTATGTGCGCTCGGACGGTCCGCTCGTAACGGGCATTGGCCTTGAGGGCATGTCGGTGATCGCCACCGAGGATGCGGTGCTGGTCATGCCGTCGGATCGCAGCCAGGATGTGAAGGCGCTGGTGGCCTCGCTCAAGGCAGCCAAGATCAATGCGGCCGATGAGCATCTGAAAGTCCATCGTCCGTGGGGCACCTATCAGACCATCTGCCGCGGCGAGCGTTTCCATGTGAAGAAGATCGTGGTCGAGCCGGGCGCCAAGCTCTCCTTGCAGAAACACCATCACCGGGCGGAACATTGGGTCGTCGTGCGCGGCACCGCCGAAGTTACGGTGGACGACCGCACCTTCACGGTGCGCGAGAATGAATCCACTTATATTCCGCTGGGTGGCGTGCACCGCTTGGCCAATCCCGGTCGGATCGATCTTGAGCTGATCGAGGTGCAGACCGGCTCCTATCTCGGCGAAGACGATATCGTCCGCATCGAGGATATTTATCATCGCGCATGATGCGCCGCCGCGTGCGTCGGGGCCTGTAAATGTTAGGCCCGCGTTGAAAATGCTGCAGCTGCTCATTGACCTTGCGGGGGGCCGCAGCTAGCCTCCCGTTACACTTTTGCAACGGGGCAACGTCCGTCCAATGACGTCTTTCACACCGCTGGCGATCCCAGAGGTCATGCTGGTTATTCCGCCCCGGTTCAACGACCCGCGCGGTCATTTCAGTGAAACTTATGTCGAGGCGCGATATAACGCGAACGGCATCTCCGCTCGTTTTATCCAGGACAATGAGTCCGTGTCCGTTCCCGTCGGGACCATCCGTGGACTGCATTTCCAAATTGACCCGTTCGCCCAAGCCAAGCTGGTGCGTGTTCTGTCCGGTGCGGTATTCGACGTGGCGGTGGACATCCGCAAGGGCTCGCCGACCTATGGCCGCTGGGTGGGCGCCACCCTGACCGAGGCGAACCGCGAGCAATTGTTCGTCCCGCGCGGCTTTGCGCACGCCTTCTGTACAATCGAGCCGAATACCAAGGTGGCCTATAAGGTTGACGGCGTGTATTCGCGCGAGAGCGAGGGCGGAATTGCTTGGGATGATCCAGATCTCGCGATCGAGTGGCCGGTCAAGGACGCTTTGTTGTCCGACAAGGATCGCGAATGGCCGCGCCTGAAGGATTATGATAGCCCGTTCACCTACGCGTGACGGCACGACGGGGCGAATATGGCACAACGTATTCTTGTTACCGGCGGAGCCGGCTTCATCGGTTCCGCTTTGGTGCGCTATCTGATCGCATCCACGTCCGCAGATGTCCTGACCTATGACAGCCTGACCTACGCGGGGACGCTGACATCCCTGGCGCCGGTGATGGACAATCCGCGCCATAGCTTCGTGCAGGCGGATATTTGCGATGGGGCCGCATTCCAGTCCGCGCTGGAAACCTTCCGTCCCGACCGCATCATGCATCTGGCGGCGGAAAGCCATGTGGACCGGTCCATCGACGGGCCTTCGGCCTTCATCACCACCAATGTCATCGGCACCTATACGCTGCTCCAGGAGGCCCTGCGCTATTGGCGTGGCCTGGAGGGTGCGGCGCGTGATGCGTTCCGCTTCCAGCACATTTCCACCGACGAGGTGTTCGGCAGCCTTGGGGCCGAGGGCTTCTTCCGCGAGGAGACGCCCTACCAGCCCAATTCGCCCTATTCGGCGTCCAAGGCCTCATCGGACCATCTGGTGCGCGCCTGGCATCACACCTATGGCTTGCCGGTCGTGATGTCGAACTGCTCGAACAATTACGGGCCTTACCATTTCCCCGAGAAGCTGATCCCGCTCATCATTCTCAACGCGCTGGAGGGCCTGCCCCTGCCGGTCTATGGCGCGGGCGAGAATGTGCGTGACTGGTTGTTCGTGGAGGACCATGCCGAGGCGCTCCATCTCATCGGGTCCAAGGGCCGCGTCGGCGAGAGCTATAATGTCGGCGGCGCCAACGAGCGGCGGAACATTGATGTGGTGCGCACCATCTGCGCCATTCTCGACGACATCCGCCCGGATGCCCGCATCGGCAAGCGCGAGGACCTGATCCGCTTCGTCACCGACCGGCCCGGTCATGACGCCCGCTATGCCATCGACTTCTCCAAGCTGAACGCCGAATTGGGTTGGACCCCGCGCGAAACCTTTGAGACCGGGCTGCGCAAGACCATCGAATGGTATCTCGCAAATCCCGGCTGGTGGGAGCCGCTGCGCACCCGCTATGCCGGCCAACGGCTGGGGCTCGCTTCCTGATGCGCATCGTCCTGTTCGGCGCCAAGGGCCAGGTCGGCCAGGAACTCACCGCCCTCGCCGCTGCGCGCGGGGTCGATCTCGTCGCCTTCGAGCGCGCGCAGGTCGACATCTGCGATCCCGCGGCGGTTGCCCGCGCCCTGGAGGCCAAGCGCCCGGACCTGGTGGTGAACGCCGCCGCCTATACCGCCGTGGACAAGGCGGAGAAGGAAGCGGAACTCGCCACCCGCGCCAATGCGCAGGCACCCGGCCTGCTGGCCGAACGCTGCGCCCGCTATGGCACCCCGCTGATCCACATTTCCACCGATTATGTGTTCGACGGCACCAAGGAGGGCGCTTATCTGGAGAGCGACCCGATCGCTCCGCTCGGCATCTATGGACGCACCAAGGCGGCCGGCGAAGCGGCCGTGCGGGCGCAGAACGAGCGCCATCTGATCCTGCGCACCTCGTGGGTTTACGGGGTGTATGGCGCCAATTTCCTCAAGACCATGCTGCGGCTTGCCGGCGAGCGCGACCGCCTCACCATTGTCGCCGACCAGCACGGCTGTCCCACCGCCACGCTGGACATCGCGGAAGGCATCCTCGCCGCTGCGCAGGCCGTCGCGGACGGGACGGCGCGCTGGGGTACCTATAATCTGGCCGGCAACGGCGCCACCACCTGGCACGGCTTTGCCAGTGAAATCGTCGCCCGGGCGGCCCGCCATACCGGGCGCACGCCGGAAGTGGCGCCCATCACCACCGCCGACTATCCCACGCCCGCCCAGCGGCCCGCCAATTCGGAACTGGATTCCAGCCTGTTCGAACGCACCTTCGGATATCGCGCGCCGCCCTGGCGCTCGCGCGTGGCCGAAGTGGTGGACGGACTGCTCGCACCGACCCTCAAGGAGCCCACGTGAAAGGCATTATCCTCGCCGGGGGATCCGGCACCCGGCTGCATCCCATCACACTCGTGGTCTCCAAGCAGCTGCTGCCGGTCTACGACAAGCCGATGATCTATTATCCCTTGTGCACGCTCATGTCGGCGGGCATCCGGGACATCCTGATCATCACCACGCCCCATGACAGCGCGCTGTTCCAGGCGCTGCTCAAGGACGGCAGCCAGTTCGGCATCAACATCACCTATGCGGTGCAGGACCAGCCGCGGGGCCTTGCCGATGCGTTCATCGTCGGCCGCGACTTCGTCGGCGACGAGCGCGTAGCCCTGGTGCTCGGAGACAATCTGTTCTTCGGTCACGGCCTGCCCGAGCTGCTCCAGGAAGCGGTTGCCCGCACCGAAGGCGCGACCGTGTTCGGCTATCCGGTGAACGATCCCGAGCGCTACGGCGTCGCCGAGATCGACGACACGGGGCGGGTCATCTCGCTGGAGGAGAAGCCGGCGGTGCCGCGCTCCAACCTGGCGGTGACGGGCCTGTATTTCTACGACAACCGCGTGGTGGACATCGCCGCCAATCTCAAGCCCTCGCCGCGCGGCGAGATCGAGATCACGGACATCAACCGGGTCTACATGGAGCGTGGCGCCTTGCACGTGAGCCTGATGGGCCGCGGCTTCGCCTGGCTGGACACCGGCACGCCGGATTCCCTCGTGGAAGCCGCGCAATTCGTCCAGATCCTGGAGAAGCGCCAGGGCCTGAAGATTTCCGCCCCCGAGGAAATCGCGTTCCGGGCCGGCTTCATAGATGCCGATGCCTTGCGGGCCCAGGGCAAGATTCGCGCGAAATCGGCCTATGGCGCCTATCTGCTACGGCTTGCCGACGAAGGCGTGTAACGCTCCGGCGGCGGTGCCCTGCGCTTTTCGTTTGATCTGGCGCATGGTGGCCGGCCGGCGACGCTGTCACATCTCGTCGATGATGCAGCGCAGCAGTAGCGCCCGATCATCACATGATCTACAGTGGAACACGGTATCCCACAGTGAGATCGGGTTAAACACGCATATCGCGCGGATTTCCCGGTCCGTTCCGCGTCCCTCCTGACTGGCCGGCCATGAGCAATTTCAACGAAGAAACGGTGAAGAGCGTCCATCATTGGACCGACAATCTGTTCACCTTCACCACCACGCGCGATCCCGGTTTCCGCTTTTTGAACGGCCAATTCGCCATGATCGGCCTGATGGTTGAAGGCAAGCCGCTGTTGCGCGCCTATTCCATGGCCAGCGCCAATTACGAGGAAGACCTCCAGTTCTTCTCGATCAAGGTGCAGAATGGCCCGCTCACCTCGCGCCTCCAGCATCTCAAGATCGGCGACAAGATCCTGGTCGGCCGCAAGGCGACCGGCACGCTGATCCAGGACAATCTGCTGCCGGGCAAGAATCTGTATCTGCTCTCCACCGGCACCGGCCTCGCGCCCTTCCTCTCGGTGGTGAAGGATCCGGACGCTTATGAGCGGTTCGAGAAGATCGTCCTCATCCACGGCTGCCGCACCGTCGCCGAACTGGCCTATGACGAATATCTCACCAAGGAGCTGCCGGAGAACGAATTCATCGGCGACGAGGTGAAGGCCAAGCTGATCTATTATCCGACCGTCACGCGCGAGCCTTTCCGTCACCAGGGCCGCATCACCTCCCTGATCGAGGGCGGGCAGCTGTTCGCCGACATCGGCCTGCCGCCCATTGATCCGCAAAACGACCGGCTGATGCTCTGCGGCAGCCCGGCGATGCTCAAGGACCTGGTGCAGCTGCTGGAATCGCGCGGCTTCCAGGAAGGCAGCCAGTCGCAGCCGGGCCATTATGTGATCGAAAAAGCGTTCGTCGAGCGCTGAAGCAGATCGCGGCGCGGGCGTGCAGCCTGCGCCCTTGTGGCAACAGGTGTTCGAAAATCCGAAGCCCGTAGTCGCCTATATGATACCGCTCGCTTGTGTGCGGATGTGAAAAGCTGCACCTTCCCATGGGTGGGGAGGCTGAAAATGCTTGGGATCTTGACTGCGGCGGACCACAGCGACCCTGTCCGTGCGATTCCCGCCAAGACGTCGCGGCCGCGCCATCGGCCGAAACGCGCAACATCCCTTGCCGCCCTCCTTATGGCGGCTGCTGCGGCGAGCGGCCTCTTGCTTGCGGCCGCCGGGTCCGCGGCCGCACAGAATGCCTGCCTCACGCCAACCTGCATTGCCGCGCAGAGCAGCGGCCAAGTGGGCGCGCTTTCCGCCTTCTCCACGCTCCTCAGCACCGCCGAGGGTCAGGCTTTCCTGCAAGCGGTGATGGCGAAGGAGAACGAGATCTATTTCAGCTCGACTTATGACCAGAAGAATCTGGCCGTGCTGAATTCCATCGGCGCCTTCGTGCCGAACAGCGTCTCCGCGAATGTCTGGAACATGGTGAACACGCCGCTGGCGCCCACCATGGTGCAGAACGCAAACAACAATCTGCTGCCGACCAATGTCGTCAACCTGTTGAACGTGGTGCTGAACGACACGCTCCAGGTCAGCGCCATGAAGGATGCATATGCCGCAACGAATATCTACGGCATTGCTTATCAATACAACGTAGCTGGCAGCGTGGGCGACCCGCGTCCCTTCCTGACCTCGCCGAGCATCGCGGCAAACCCATGGACCGTGGGCCAGGCGGATGCCTATTCTCTCACCGGCCCCGCGTCGCAAGCCCAGCAATGGATCGACAACACCCCCTCGCCCTCTTTTCCCAGCGGCCATTCCTCCGCCGGTAACAGCACCGCGCTCACCTATGCCTGGATGATGCCGGAGCAATATCAGGCCCTGCTGGTGGCGGGGCAGGAGTTTGGACTCAGTCGCAACATTCTCGGCGTCCATTACCCCACCGACATCATCGGCGGACGCATCGCGGCGATGTTCAACCTGGTTCAGCTGCTCTCCAACAATCCAAGCTATTCCAGCAATTTCTTCGAAGTGGCGACCGCAGCCTCGGCCGAGCTGCACGCCCAGCTCGGCAGCGCGCTCGCCGTACCCTACGCCGCCTGCGCGGGGAACGTAGCGGGCTGCATCGCGGCAGGAACGTTCCCCAGCGCCGTCGCCTTCAGCGCGGCACGCCAGCAATATATCTCGTCCATCACTTATGACCTGCCCTCCGTGGGATCCACCACCGAGGCGCCAATCGTGCCGGAAAACGCGGAACTGCTGATCGCCACGCGCTTTCCCTACCTGTCGCAAGACCAGTTGCGCGACGTACTGGCGACCACCGAACTGCGCTCCGGCGCTCCCCTCGACGACCACCAGACCGGCTGGGCGCGGCTTGATCTGTATTCTGCGGCGAGCGGCTATGGCGCGTTCAACCAGAACGTCACCGTCACGATGGATGCCGCGGCCGGCGGCTTCAATGCCATCGACGTATGGAGCAACGACATTTCCGGCAAGGGCGGGCTCATCAAACTCGGCACCGGCACGCTCGTTCTGGCCGGCACCGACACCTATACCGGCGGCACCCTTGTGGGTGGCGGCACGCTCGCCGTTACCGGCTCCATCGTCGGCGACCTGTCCATCCTGGCAGGGGCGAACTTCGTGAGCGCCGGCGGCTACAGCGTCGCGGCCAACGCGCAATTGCTCAATGCCGGGACCTTCACCTCGGTGGACGCCGTCTTGTCGAGCACCGGCACATTGATCAATGGCGGCATGCTCGACAGCGCCGTGGTCAACGGCGGCATGATGGCCAATCTCGCGGGCGGCACGGTTACGGGCGCGATCACCAACAGCGGCGTGCTGACGAACAATGGCACCATCAATGGCGCCGTCGTAAACACCGGCACTTTCAAGGGAAACGGCATCGTCAACGGTGCCCTGGCCAATGCCGGCATCGTGGCGCCGGGCAATTCCATCGGTACCCTGACGGTGAATGGCGCGGTCAGCTTCGCGCCCGGCTCCACCTATCAGGCGGAGATCGGCGCGCCGGGCCAGAGTGACCTGATCGCCGCCACCGGGCCGATCACCATTTCCGGCGGCGCGCTCACCATCATCGCCGGCGTCGGGGCGACGCCGCAGCTCGGCGCCTACACGCTGCTCACCTCTGCCGCGGGCATTACCGGCGCCTTCGCCAGCGTGAACGACCCATTCGGCACGGCCTATCCCTTCCTGGACCTGACGACCACGCGTTCCGGCACCACGCTCGGCCTTAACGTTGTGCTGGATGCCTCCGCCCTCGCCACCGCCGGGCACACGCCCAACGAGCGCGCGGTGAGCGGCGCGCTCGTCTCCCTGCCCACTTCCAACAGCGTGCTGCAAGCCATCGTCGGCCTCAACGGCACGACTGCCCCGCCCGCATTCGACGCCCTCTCCGGCCAGATCTACGCCTCCGCCGCGACAGTGTTGCAGCAACAATCCATCTATCTGCGCGAGGCCATCGGCGGGCGTCAGCGCCAAGCCTCTGGCGGCGCATTGCAGGCGGGGCCGCAGACCACGCAGCTTGCCCCCGGCCTTGCCGCCACCGCATGGCTCCAGGGCTATGGCGCCTGGGGCAGCAGTGACGCCACAGCTGACACCGCGAGCCTTTCGCGCTCCATCGGCGGCGTCATTGCCGGCATCGACACGCCGGTGGGTGAGGCCTGGCGCCTCGGCATCGCCGGCGGCTACAGCCAATCCACCTATGAGGTGAATGCCCTCGCCTCCTCCGGCACCAGCGACAATTACGACCTTGCCGCCTATGCCAGCACCCGCTTCAGCGGCATCGACCTACGGCTCGGCGCGGCCTACGGCTGGCACGACCTTTCCACCAGCCGCACGGTGCTGTTCCCGGGCTTCCTGAACGGCCTTTCCTCGGACAACAAGGCCGGCACCACGCAGGTGTTCGGTGAAATCGCGCGTGGCTTCATCGCTGGCGCGACCGATTTCGAGCCCTTCGCCGGCCTTGCCTATGTGCATCTGAACATGGACGGATTCACCGAATCCGGCGGTGCGGCGGCGCTCACCTCGGGCGGCCTCACGCAGGACAACACCTTCACTACGCTCGGCATGCGCGTGAGCCAGAGCATGGCCCTCGGCACCGGCACGCTGACCGCGCGCGGCGGGCTCGCCTGGCAATATGCCTTCGGCGACATCAATCCTGAGATCGGCTTCGCCTTCGCGAGCGGCAGCACCCCGTTCACGGTGAGCGGCGCACCGATTGGGCGCAATGCGGCGCTGGTGAATGCGGGGCTCGATTTCCGGGCGACAGCGAACATGGTGCTCGGCGTCAGCTATGGCGGACAATTCTCCGACCAGGGCATGGACAACGCGATCAACGGGCGTTTCGCCATCACGTTCTGATGCGTGGGAGCGCAGAATCTCCGGCGCCCGTCCTGACGCGCCGGTGTTTTATTGCCCATCTGTAATAATTCCTTCGGGAAGGTGCCGCAGGACCGCAGCTTTCCACTCTAGATTTATAATCATTCCATTCATTTTTGACCGTATTGAGGAACACAACTGCGGTTGATATGCCATAGCCTGGATTTTTACTGCCGCTAACGCCGGGCAGCCGCAGGATATTGAGCATGTTGAAGGCCGTCTGGTTTCAGATCCATTGGTTCCTCGGCGTCACCGCCGGGATCGTGCTGGCGGTGGTGGGCGTCACCGGGGCCATGCTCTCGTTCGAGGACGACCTCCTCGCCGCGCTCAATCCCGGCATCATCACCGTACGGGCGGAGGCCGCCGGCCCGCTCGCGCCAGACCAATTGCTGGAACGCATCCGCGCCAATGCGCCGGGCAAGACGCCGACAGCCCTGATGGTCTCGACGGACCCGACCCGCGCCGCGCGCGTCACCTTCGCCCCGCCGCCCCAGCCGGCCGGGGCGCCGGCGGCCGGGCCGGGCGGGCCGCGCGGCGAAAACCGCTACGTGAATCCCTATGATGGCGCGCTCTTGGGCGATGTGCAGGGCCAGGCGTTCTTCCGCTTCGTGATGCAGGTGCATCGCTGGCTGGCGGCCGGCGATGTCGGCAAGCAGATCGTCGGCGCCTCCACCATCGGCCTGATCGTGCTTTCGCTCTCGGGCCTTTATCTGCGCTGGCCGCGCAGAGCGCTCGACTGGCGCAACTGGCTGCGGCTCGATTTCGGCCGGCGGGGCCGCAGCTTCCTGTGGGAATTGCATTCGGTCATCGGCACATGGGTGCTGCCCTTCTACCTGCTGGCCTCGCTCACGGGCCTGTATTGGTCCTACGACTGGTATCGCGGCGCGCTGTTCGACCTCACCGGCACGCCCCGCCCCGCACAGCAAGGCCCACGTCCGGCCGGAGCGCCCCCGCCTGGCGCGCCCTCCGGGCCGCAAGCCACAAGGCCGCCCAGCGCCGCCCCGGCCATGCCGGGTGAACGCGCGCCGCGGGAAGGACGCGAGGGGCGCGATGGGGCGCCGCTGAATCTCGCCGCGCTCTGGCCCGCGTTCGTGCGCGAATCCGGTGGCTACAGCATCGCGACCCTCCGCCTGCCCCAGGGCAATGCGCGGACCCTCACCATCACCTACCAGTCCATGAACCCGGCCCATGAACGGGCGAACAACACCCTTGTGCTCGACGCGGCTGGGCAGGTGCGCGAGCATCGTCGCTATAATGATCTGCCGGCCGGACAGAAGCTCATGGGCAGCATCTTCCCGCTGCATTCCGGCAGCTTCTTCGGCTTTACCGGCACCCTGCTGATGATGCTGGCGAGCCTGTTGATGCCTTTGTTCGCTATCACCGGCTGGATGCTCTATCTCGACCGCCGCAAAAAGAAGCGCGAGGCCCGCGCCGCCGCCGCGCCGGTCGCCGCCGCACCGGCGAGCGAGGCCGCGCCCGTGCTCGTGGCCTATGCCAGCCAGACCGGCACGGCCGAGCGCCTCGCCTGGCAGAGCGCGAACGCGCTTCTGGCCGCCGGGCTGCCGGTGACCGTGGAATCCCTGGCGGGGCTTGCGCCCGAAGCCTTGGCGAAGGCCAAGCGCGCGTTGTTCGTGGTCTCCACCTTCGGCGCGGGCGAGCCCCCCGACGCCGCCCGCGCCTTTGCCCGGCGCATGGGCGCGCGCGAGGCGCCGGACGGGCTGGCGAACCTGGATTACGGCGTGCTGGCGCTCGGCGACCGCTCCTTTCCGCATTTCTGCGGGTTTGGCGCAGACCTCGACGCCTGGCTGCGCACCCACGGCGCAACGCCGCTGTTCGACCGGGTCGAAGTGGACATGGAGGATGCGGGCGCGCTGCGCCATTGGCAGCAGCGGCTTGGCACATTGTCCGGCCTGACCACCCTGCCCGACTGGAGCCAGCCCGATTACCAGGATTGGCGCCTCGTCAGCCGCCGCCAACTCAATGCCGGAAGCGCCGGGCTGCCGACCTTCCACCTCGCACTGGAACGGGAGGGGGAGGCCGCGACCTGGGCCGCCGGCGACATCGCCGAGATCGGTCCTCGCCTGGATATGGAAACCGTCCGGCACACGCTCGATGCCTTGAAGCTCGACGGCGACACCCCAGTCCAGCAGGACGGTCAAACCCTGCCCCTACGCGAACTGCTGGCGCGCAGCCTGCAACCGGCCGCGCAGGATCATCCCGCCGCCAGTGCGCAAGCGCTCGCCGACAGCCTCAAGCCCCTGCCCCACCGCGAATATTCCATCGCCTCCATTCCCGAGGACGGACGGATCGAACTCCTGGTGCGCCAGACCCGGACGCCCGAAGGCGGCTATGGCCTTGGCTCCGGCTGGCTGACCCACCATGCGCCGGAAGGCGCGCGGATCGCGTTGCGCATCCGGTCCAACCCGGCCTTCCACGGACCGGACGATGCCCGGCCGCTAATTCTCATCGGCAACGGCACCGGCCTTGCGGGCCTTCGGGCGCATCTCAAGCGCCGCGTTCGGGCGGGGCAGGACGCCAATTGGCTGATCTTCGGGGAGCGCAACCAGCAGCACGATTTCTATTTCCGCGACGAGATCACCGCATGGCAGAGCGCCGGCGCGCTGGCGCGGCTGGACCTCGCCTTCTCCCGCGACCAGGCGGAGCACCTCTATGTGCAGCATCGCCTTAAGGAAGCCGGTGCGGAGGTGGTGCGCTGGATCGAGACCGGGGCCTGCATCTATGTGTGCGGCAGCCTCCAGGGCATGGCCCCGGCGGTTGACCATGTGCTCAGCGAACTTATCGGAACCGGGGCGCTGGAACAGCTTGCCGCACAGCGCCGCTATTGCCGCGACGTCTATTGAGGGCTGGGCAGAGCCCGACCCTCAGTCGAGCACGGCCGCCTTCAGCAAGCAGACCATGAAGGCGGCAGCCGGCTCGGTGCCGAGGTTGCGGATGACGTGGCGGCGGTCGCAGCGATAGCGCACCGTTTCGCCGGCCTTTGCGGTCTCGGTCACGCCGCCCACCTCGACCGTGAGGGTGCCCGCGGTCACGGTCAGGCATTCGATGGAGCCGATCTGGTGGCCATCGGAGTCCAGCTCGCCGCCCGGCTCGGCGCGGAATTCGTAATATTGCAGCCACTCCACCGTCTTGATCCAGCCGATGATGGAGAGGCGGCACAGGCCGTCCTGCGAGACCAGCATGGGCGTTTCGGCGCGGGTCAGCTTTTCGATAAAGGGCGCCTCGTCGGAGGCCGCGAGCACGCGCTCCACCGTCATGTCCAGCGCGTGAGACAGGCGCCAGACGGTGGCGAGGGTGGGATTGGTCTCGTTGCGCTCGATCTGGCTGATGATGGATTTCGCCACGCCGGACTGCTCGGAGAGTTCGGACAGCGAGAGATTATAGGCCTTGCGCAGCCGCTGGATGGTCTTGCCCAATTGGCCGGTCATCGCCTGGGCGCCATCCTCCGGACCCCGCTCGGTCCCCTTTTCCCGCTGCTGCGCCATGCCTTATCCCTTTTGCCGAACGATCGTTCGCCGGGCCGGACGATACTGCGAAATGTCCGAGGTGCAAGGCGGTTTCGGCGCGCTCCGCTCAATTGTCCCACAAGGCATGGAAATGGTGCACGGGGCCGTGTCCGCGCCCCACGTCCAGCCGGTCGGCGGCGGCGATGGCGCCGGTGATATAAGCCTTTGCCGCCCGCACCGCGCCTTCCAGATCCGCGCCCTTGGCAAGGCCTGCTGCAATGGCGGAGGACAGCGTGCAGCCGGTGCCGTGGGTGTTGCGCGTGGCATGGCGGGGGGCGGCAAGGCGCAGCACGCCGCCTGCGCTCACCAAAAGGTCGATGCTCTCCGGCCCCGAGCCATGGCCGCCCTTCATGAGCACCGCGCCGCAGCCCAACGCCAGCAGCGCCTGGCCCTGCGCCAGCATCTCCGCCTCATCCTGCGCCGGGGCAAGATCCAGCAAGGCGGCGGCCTCGGGCAAATTGGGGGTGATGAGGGTGGCGCGCGGCAGCAGCACCTCCTTGAGGGTGGCGATGGCGGCATCCTCCAGCAGGCGGGCGCCCGAGGCGGCGACCATCACCGGGTCCAGCACCACGGTGCGGGCCTGGTGCCGCGCCAGCCCCTCCGCCACCGCCTGGATCGCCGCCGGGCGCGAGAGCATGCCGATCTTCACCGCCGCGACCTTCAGATCGCTGAATACGGCGTCGATCTGCGCACCGATGAAATCCGGCGGCACATCGTGGATGGCGGTGACGCCCAGCGTGTTCTGCGCGGTCAGGGCAGTGAGCACGCTGGCGCCATAGACACCGAGGGCGGAGAAGGTCTTGAGGTCCGCCTGGATGCCGGCGCCGCCGCTGGAATCCGAGCCGGCAATGGTTACGGCGATGGGGATGAGGCTCTGTGACACGCGGCAGCTCCGACGGGCATCGAGGAGGGCGCGGGAAGCCGGAGGATGCGGCACGAGCGGGCGACCCGGAACGGCCGCCCTTCCGCAATCTCGGTTTCCTTCGCCGGCATGATCCGGATCAGGTTCGCGGGTTGGACAAGCCTCTCAGCCCCGCATGATGCGGGACACCCCGACGAGATGGCTTAGATGTAGAGAACCCCTGCCCGCCCATCAAGCCCGGCGGGTGGCGGCGGGCCAACCCATGCAGCCTGTACCCTTGCAAGCGCGTGCCCTTTTCGCCACCTTGGCGCCGCCCCCGACGGGCCGTGCCAAGGAGAGTTTCCGTGATCGCCTTCTTCGTCCAGATCAAATGCCAGCTTGGGAAATCCTATGAGGTGGCCAACGCTTTGGCGGATGCGGAGATCGCTTCGGAGATTTATTCCACTGCCGGTGATTTCGACCTGCTGGTGAAATTCTACGTGCCCACGGACACCGACATCGGCCATTTCGTGAACGAGAAGGTGCAGAAACTGGAGGGCATCCAGGACACCCGCACCATCATCACCTTCAAGGCCTTCTGACGCCTGCCGGCCGGCGTCCGCGTGAAAAAATGTTTCACGTGAAACAATGGCTTAGCAAAGACGAACAGCGGTTTACTGGCGCTGTTCGGCCGCCCCTCGGCGGAAAAAACCGGCGATTTCGGGTGAAGTTCAGCAGATGAATTTCGGCGACCCGCCCATGGGCCGGCCCCCCCCGGCGGTCGCCCCTCTTGCGCGCGCCCTAAACCAGCCCGGCGAGGCCCAGCACGCCGCCCACCGCGATCAGCCAGATCGGGTTGAGCCGCGTCGTCAGCGCGCCGATGGCGGCGAAGGCGGTGAGCCCGTAGGCGAGCCAATGGGTGTCGGCGAGGCGCATGAGGATATAGGCGCTCGCCAGCACGATGCCGATGGTGAGCGCCGCCAGCCCGCGCTGGATGGCGATGCGCAGCGGCGCGTCGCGGAAGCGATGGGACAGGCGCGACATGCCATAGGCCGCCGCCCCGGCGGGCACGCACATGACCAGCGTAGAGGCGATGGCGCCGGGGATGCCCGCCACATACCAGCCGATCAAGGTCACCAGCAGCACGTTCGGCCCGGGCGTGACCTGGGCGATGGCGAACAGATCCGCGAACGTATCGCCGCTCATCCAGCCATTGGTCTCCACCGCCATGCGGTGCAACTCGGGAATGACCGCGTTCGCCCCGCCGATGGCGAGGAACGAGATCACGAACATATGGGCGACCAGATCGCCGATGGGATCGCGCCCGCTCATCGCGACCACCGCCACGCCGCGAGGATGGAAAACGGCGCCAGAACCAGGATCACCAGCAGCAGGGGAAAGCCCATCAGCCCGGCGCCGGTGAAGGCCAACGCGGCAAACACCAGGGCGATGGGATTGCGCCGCTCGACGAAGCCCATCTTCAGCCCCAGCGCCACGAACAGCCCCACCGCCGCCGCCGAAATGCCGCGCAGCATGCCGGAAACGGCGGGCAGCTGGCCGTAATGCACATACAGCGTCGCCAGCGTCATGCCGATGATGCAGGGGGCGACGATGAGCCCGCCAAACGCCGCGGCCGCGCCCGCGATGCCGCCGAATCGCGCGCCCACGCAGAACGACATGTTCACGATGTTCGGGCCCGGCATGAGCTGGCAGATGGAGAGCAGCTCGTTGAACTCGCGCGCGCCCAGCCAGCGGCGCTGTTCCACCAGCTCGCGCCGCGCGAACGGCAGCGCGCCGCCGAAGCCGGACAGGGCGATGCGCAGGAAGCCGAAGAACAGATCCGGCACGCCCGGCGGCGGCGCCTCGCCCGCCTCGAACAGCAGGTCCGGGGCGGCGGGATCTTGCGGGGTCGAATGTCGGGGGGCCGGGCTCATGGTCTTGCCTTCATGGGCCAGTCGTCTCCTGCCTCACAGGCCGCGCTTCTTTCGGCGCGGCGTTTGCTCGCATTGTTCAGGGTACGGTGCGCGGTGCGCGGCGGTGCTCCCGCCAGGCGAGGCCCGCGCCCGCCGCCACCACCAGCGCCGCGCCGCAGAACATGAGCGCATGCGGCCATTCATGGAAGAAAATGGCGCCGAACATCACCGCCCAGAGCAGCGTCGCATAATTGAAGGGCGCCACCACGGAGGCCGGGGCGTGGCGATTCGCGGCGGTCAGGAAAATCTGCCCGAGGCCGCCGGCAATGCCGATGCCCGCCAGCGCCAGCCCTTCCCGCCAGCTCGGCAGGGTCCAGCCGAACGGCGCGGTGGCAAGGCCTGCGAGGCTCGCGACCAATGAGAAATAGAACACGATGGCGCCGGTGGTCTCGGTCTGGGTCAGGCGGCGCACCTGCGTGACCGCGAAACCGGCCCCGACCGCCCCGGCCAGCGCGAAGCCCACCCCGATCACCACGCCCTCGGTGCGCAGGTCGCTGGGCGAAAAGGCCGGCCAGAGCATGATGAGAATGCCGAGGAAGCCCACGCCCACGGCGCACCAGCGATAATGCGGCACGCGCTCCCGCAGCAGCAGCGCGGCCAGCACCACCGCCACCAGCGGCGTGACATAGGTGATCGCCACCGCCTCGGCGAGCGGGATGAAGGCGAGCGCGGCGAACCCCGCCCACATGGACGCGACGCCCACCGTGCCCCGCAGCACATGGCCGAATGGCGAGCGAGTGGCCAGCGCCGACCCCAATTCCCCGCGCCACGACAGCCACGCCAGCACCGGCAGCAGGCCGACGAAGCTGCGGGCGAACACGATCTCGCCGCTCGGCACGTCGTCCGCCACGGCGCGCACGAGCGCGGACATGATCGCGAAGGCGAGCGTGGCGCCCAGCTGAAAGAGGATACCGGCGATTGCGTTCATTATGGATTCTTGTCTGGCGCGCTGCGCCCGACGGACGCACCGCCATGGCGAGAACCGCCATATAGCGTGGCGCCCGGTAAAAGAGTCATGTCCGATCCACATGCCGGCGGCGCGAGCATTTCCCCCAGCGCCGGGCAAGCGGAACCGTGGCCGGGGCACGCGCCCTGAGGCCGGTCATGCTCGGGCGTGTCCCGGCCATGACGAGTGGCGTGGGTGGGACCTTGAACCTTAGGACCGCGCAAGTGTGAGGGCTTAAGGCCTTCCCAGGAGCCACCGTCATGCACGGGCTTGTCCCGTGCATCCACGCGGGGCCGTTGGTACCTGCCCTCAAGCATCGCGCAGTCGGCGCCACGAATGGCCGGACAAGCCCGGCCATGACAAGTGGGTGCGGGCGGGGCGCGGGATCTGCTTTCGGATGCATCCGCGCCCCTGAGGGGCGGGCGGACCTCAGGACCGAGCACGCGAGACGGCTTGAAGCCCTCCCAGGAGCCACCGTCATGCACGGGCTTGTCCCGTGCATCCACGCGGGGCCGTTGGTACCTGCCCTCAAGCATCGCGCAGTCGGCGCCACGAATGGCCGGACAAGCCCGGCCATGACAAGTGGGTGCGGGCGGGGCGCGGGATCTGCTTTCGGATGCATCCGCGCCCCTGAGGGGCGGGCGGACCTCAGGACCGAGCACGCGAGACGGCTTGAAGCCCTCCCAGGAGCCACCGTCATGCACGGGCTTGTCCCGTGCATCCACGCGGTGCCGCCAGCACGGGCTTTTCGGCATCGCGCGGCCGGCGCCGCGTGGATGGCCGGGACAAGCCCGGCCAGGACGGGTGGGGAGGAACCTTTGCCGCAGTGGCCGTCATGCACGGGCGCGTCCCGTGCATCCACGCGGAACCGCCAGCACGGGCTTTCCAGCATCGCGCTTCCGGCGCCGCGCGGAGGACCGGGACAAGCCCGGCCATGACGAGTGCTCAAGAACTTTGCCGCAGTGACCGTCATGCACGGGCTGTCCCGACTATGACGAAGACGTGGCCGTGGGTTCGTCGCGCCACGCGAGTCCCCGCGCGGGGACTCGGCGCACGGCTCAGCGTGTGGCGGCGATGGCGGCGAAGACGGCGGCCGGGGTGGCCGGCATGTCCATATGGCCGATGCGATAGGTCCGCCACAGGGCGTCCACCACCGCATTCATCACCGCCGGGCAGGAGCCGATGGCGCCCGCCTCGCCCGCGCCCTTCACGCCCAAAGGATTGGTGGCGCAGGGCACGTTGCGGGTTTCAAAATGGATCGGCGGCAGGTCTTCCGCGCGCGGCAGGGTATAGTCCATGAAGCTCGCGGTCAAAAGCTGGCCCTCGGCATCATAGACCGTGCGCTCCAGCAGGGCTTGCCCGACGCCCTGCGCCACCCCGCCATGCACCTGCCCTTCCAGCAGGGCGGGGGTGATGACGGCGCCGAAATCATCCACGATCACATAGGAGACCAGCTCCACCGCGCCGGTGTCGGGGTCGATCTCCACCTCGCAGGCGTGGGTGCCATTGGGATAGGTGGCTTCCGACGGCGCGAAGGCATCCTGGGCGTTCAACAGCTCGGGCGTGGCAGCCGGATGCACCGCCAGTTCGGCGAGCGACAGGCGCCGGTCCGTGCCGGCGACTTCCACGCCGCCCGCTTCCAGCTCGATGTCCGCCGCGTCGGCCTCCAGCGCCTCTGCGCCCAGCTCCCGCAGGTTCTGCGCGAGCCGGCGCGCGGCCCCCGCCACCGCCGCGCCACCGACGGGAATGGAGCGCGAGCCGCCGGTGCCGTTGCCGGTCTTGGTGGCGTCCGTATCGCCCTGATGCACCACGATCTGGTCCAGCGGCACTTTCAGATGGGCGGCGGCGAGATGGGCATATGCGGTCTTGTGGCCCTGCCCGGTGGATTGCGTGCCGATGCGCAGCGAAATGGTGCCGTCGCCCTCCAGGCGCAGATAGGCCGGCTCCGGCGAACCGCCGCCGCACGCCTCGATATAAGAGGCGAAGCCGAAGCCCCGCAGCTTGCCGCGCGCCTCAGCCTGCTGCGCGCGCACGGCGAAGCCCGCCTTGTCGGCCACCTCCAGCGCCCGCGTCATGTGGCCGTCGAACTCGCCGCTGTCATAGAGCCGGCCGGAGCAGGTCTGATAGGGCATGGCGGAGGGCGGGATGAAATTGAGCCGCCGCAGCTCTTCCGGCGCGATGCCGGCTTCGCGCGCGGCGGCGTCCACGAGGCGCTCGATCACATAGGCCGCCTCGGGCCGCCCGGCGCCGCGATAGGCATCCACCGGCACGGTATGGGTATAGATGCCCCGCACCCGCGCGTGAAACACGGGAATGGCATAGAGGCCGGGCAGCATGCTCGCCCCGCCCACCGGGATATAGGCCCCGTAATAAGCGATATAGGCGCCGAGATTGGCCAGCGTATCCACCCGCAGCGCCAGGAACCGGCCGTCCGCGTCCATCGCCAGCTCGGCATAAGTGATGTTGTCGCGGCCGTGACTGTCGCCCTGGAAATGCTCGCTGCGATCGCCGATCCAGGCCACCGCCCGGTTCAGCCGGCGGGCCGCCAGCGCTGCGAGCGGATATTCGCCGAACGGGAACATCTTGGTGCCGAAGCCGCCCCCCACGTCCGGCGTCACCACGTGCAGCTCTTCGCGCGGCCAGTGCAGGATCTTGTCGGCGATGGCGTCGCGCAGCAGATGGCTGCCCTGGCTGCCGAGGGTGAGGCGCACGCGGCCGCTCTCCTCCACCTCGGCGAGCACGCCGCGCGTCTCCATGTAATTGGTGACGAGCCGGTTGTTCACCAGCCGCACCTTCACCACGCGGTGGGCGGTGGCGAAGGCGGCGTCCACCGCGGCCTTGTCGCCCAGCTCGCTGGTGAAGGCGATGTTGTTTGCCCGCTCCTCGAACAGAAGCGGCGCGCCGTCGGCGATCGCGGCTTCCATGTCGGCGACGGCGTCGAGTGGCTCCCAGTCGATCTCGACGGCTTCGGCCGCATCGCGCGCGGCCTCCAGCGTCTCGGCGACGATGAAGGCCACCGGCTCGCCCACATGGCGCACCAGGCCTTCCGCCAGCACCGGGTGATGGGGCTTCCACATATGAGCTTCGCCCACCACCGCGACGCTCGCCGCCACCGGCAGGCCGCCGCAGCCCGCGAAGTCCTCCGCAGTCAGCACCAGCTCGACGCCCGGCATCGCCCGCACCGCGTCGAGATCGCCGAAGGCGAAGCGCGCATGGGCATAAGGCGAGCGCAGCACATAGCCCTGCAACGCGCCGGCGCGCGCGGCGATATCCCCCACATAGCGGCCGGCGCCGGTGAGCAAAGCGGGATCTTCCAGGCGGGTGAAGGGCTGGCAGTGGCCGAACTTTAGGGCAGTCATTCAGCATCGCTCCATGCTCGCCGGGCGGCGAAGGCGAAAGGGATCGCACGCCCCCGCCGGCCCCTCGCCCCCGACCCTCGCGCCGCCGCAGGCGCCGGCACGGGGGCCAGCCTTGGACGGGCAGGACGGCGGAACGGGAAGGGGCCGGCGCGAAGGGGGTGGGACGCTCGTCAACGAAATGATCGCCCGTCGGCCCACGCGCAAGCGCGGACGCGACGAACTGTGCGGCGCACCATAACCCTCAGGCGCGGGCGCGCGCTAGATCCGCCACCATGCGCGCCACCGCGTCGCGCGCGGCATCCACCACCTGAGGGTCGCGCGAGCGCACGACGATATTGGTGTTGGGTCCGCTCTCGTCGAAAAACGGATAGGAGCCGATGGTGGCCTCGGGATATTGCGCCGCGATCGCCTTCAGGGGCGCGGCGATGTCGCCCTCGCGGGCATCGGCCCGCACGGTCTGCGAGAGCATGGGCGCGTTGGAGCGCAAAGTCGGGATGATCTCCTCCAGCATCGCCTGCATGATGCGCGGCACGCCGGCCATCACATACACATTGCCGATGTTGAAGCCGGGCGCCTTGGACACGGAATTGACCACCAGCTCGGCCCCGGCGGGAATGCGCGCCATGCGCAGCCGCGCCTCGTTGAGGTCCTTCTCGGCGATATATTCCAGCAGCATGGCGCGGGCGCGCGGGTCCACGTCGATGGAGACGCCGAACGCCTTGGCCACGGCGTCGGCGGTGATGTCGTCGTGGGTCGGGCCGATGCCGCCGGTGGTGAAGACATAGGTATAGCGCGCGCGCAAGGCGTTCAGCGCCGCGACGATGTCGTCCTCCACGTCCGAGACCACCCGCACCTCCCGCAGATCGACGCCCGCTTCGGTGAGTCGCTCGGCGATATGGCCGATATTCTTGTCCTTGGTCCGGCCGGAGAGGATTTCATCGCCGATCACCAGGAGAGCCGCGCTGACGATTTGCGCGCCGAGTGCTTCGCTCATGTCGCCTTCCCTTGCCCCGCCCGATGACAATCGGCGGGTTTTTGCCTAAAACTTAGTCACTGCCATTCAGCCGCAGAGGCGAAGGTTGGACTTGCTGCCATTATCTCTTCCTTGGCACGATGTTTGTACATAGGATTCAATCAAGCGGAGTGGCAGTCCCAATGCGGCGCGCGTTCGACGAGATGTCCTGTGAAGACGGCACGGTCCGTCAGGCTTACGATTCGCTCAATCGTTGGTTGAGCAAGGTTCCCCATGAGATTCTGGACCAGCGCCGGAAGGAGGCGGAGTTTATTTTCCGGCGGATCGGCATCACGTTCGCCGTCTATGGCGAGCAGAACGCGCAAGAGCGGCTGATCCCCTTCGACATCGTTCCCCGCATCATCACCAACGAGGAATGGGGCCGGCTCTCGAAGGGGCTGGAGCAGCGCGTGAAGGCGCTGAACATGTATATCAGCGACGTCTACGGCAAGCGCGAGGTGCTCAAGGCCGGGGTCGTGCCGGAGGATCTGGTCTATCAGAACCCCGCCTTCCGGCCGGAGATGAACGGCCAGCGCGTGCCGCACAATGTCTATGTTCACATTGCCGGCATCGACATCGTGCGCACCGATCCCGACACCTTCTACGTGCTGGAGGACAACGCCCGCACCCCGTCCGGCGTCTCCTACATGCTGGAAAACCGCGAGATCATGCTGCGCCTGTTCCCCGAGCTGTTCGCGCAGCATCGTGTGGCGCCGGTGGAGAAATATGCCGACGACCTGCTCGCCACCCTGCGCTCGCTCGCCCCGCGCGGCGGCAGCGAGCCGAACGTCGCGATCCTCACCCCCGGCATCTATAATTCCGCTTATTACGAGCACTCCTTCCTGGCCGACAAGCTGGGCGTCGACCTGGTCGAGGGCCGCGACCTGTTCGTGAAGGACAATGTGGTGTTCATGCGCACCACCGAGGGTCCGAAGCGCGTGGACGTGATCTACCGCCGCCTCGACGACGATTTCATCGACCCCCTCGCCTTCCGGCCGGACAGCGTGCTCGGCGTGCCGGGGCTGATGAGCGCCTATCTCTCCGGCAACGTCACGCTGACCAATGCGGTCGGCACGGGGGTTGCGGACGACAAGGCCGTCTACAGCTACATGCCGGACATCATCCGCTTCTATCTTGGCGAAGAGCCCCTGCTGCCGAACGTGCCCACCTGGCGCTGCCGCGAGCCGGAGCATCTGGCCTATGTGCTCGATCATCTGAACGAGCTGGTGGTGAAGGAAGTGCACGGCTCCGGCGGCTACGGCATGCTGGTGGGCCCGATGGCCGACAAGGCGCAGATCGAGATCTTCCGCGCCAAGCTGAAGCACGACCCCGCCAATTTCATCGCCCAGCCGACGCTGGCCCTTTCCACTTGCCCCACGCTGGTCGAAAAAGGCATCGCGCCGCGCCATGTGGACCTGCGGCCGTTCATCCTGACCGGCAGCGACAAGGTGCGCATCGTGCCGGGCGGCCTCACCCGCGTCGCCATGAAGGAGGGATCGCTGGTGGTGAATTCCAGCCAGGGCGGCGGCACCAAGGACACCTGGGTTCTCGACGCCTGAACCGCGGCTTCGACATGTCTCGCGGTGCCGCATCCGCGGCACCCTTCTCATCCTTCTGCCAGATGGGCTGACCATGCTCTCCCGCACCGCCGAAAACCTCTATTGGCTGTCGCGCTATGTGGAGCGCGCCGATTGTCTCGCGCGTATCCTCGATGTCGCCCAGCGCCTGTCCTACACCCCGGTGCCCGCCGAGGGGCCGACCAACGAATGGGGCTCGGCCGTGCTCACCGCCGGTTGCGCCGAGGAATTCGTCGCCCGCCACGGCCCGCTGGAAGAGGCGAATGAGGACCATGTGGTCTCCTTCCTCGCCTTCGACCTCGAGAATCCAAGCTCCATCCGCAATTGCTTCGAGGTCGCGCGCACCAATGCGCGCTCGGTGCGCACCGCGCTGACCTCGGAAATGTGGGATGTGATCAATTCGTCCTGGATCGAGCTGCGCTCCTTCCCCGACAAGGCGCTGAGCCGCGAGGAGCTGGCCCGTTTCCTGGCGTTCGTGAAGGAGACCTCGCTGCGCTTCGATGGCGCCACCTTCCGCACCATGCTGCGCAACGATGCCTATTGGTTCACCCGCGCCGGCGCCCATGTGGAGCGCGCCGACAACACCGCCCGCATCCTGGACGTGAAGTATCACGTGCTGCTGCCGGAGCAGGAGCACGTGGGCGGGCCGCTGGATTATTTCCAATGGGCCTCGATCCTGCGATCTGTCTCCGCGCTCACCGCCTTCCACTGGGTCTATCGCGACAGCGTGAAGCCGTGGCTGGTGGCCGATCTGCTGATCCTCAACCGCGCCATGCCGCGTTCGCTCGCGAGCTGCTACGACAATCTCTCGCGTTGCCTGGACGACATTGCCGGCGCCTATGGCCGGCAAGGCCCCGCCCAGCGGCTCGCACGAACCACCCAGGCGCGGCTGTCAAACCGCACCATCGAGGATATCTTCCAGAGCGGCTTGCATGAATTCATCAGCGAATTCATCACCGACAACAACAAGCTGGCCGCAGAGATCACGGAACAGTATCTCGTCTGACGGCCGGCTTTGCCGATCAGGATTGGATGAGGCGAGGGCAGAACGATGCGGGTTCGCATTTACCATCAGATCATCCACAAGCTGGAACCGGGGCTGCGGATCGCCACGGCCACCATCAAGCTGACCCCCCGCAATCACGAAGGCCAGCACATCGTGCGCTGGCCGCTGGATGTGCACCCCGATTGCCGCCTCTATCCCCATGAGGATGCGTTCGGAAACCTGTGCCATACCTTCTCGGTGGACGGGCCGCTGGACCACATCACCTTGCTCGCCGAGGGCGATGTGGAAACCCGCGACATGACCGGCGTGGTGCGCGGCACGGTGGAGCGGTTTCCGCCGTCGCTGTTCCTGCGCCAGACCGATTTCACCGTGCCCGATGCCGAAATCGAGGCCCTCGCGGGCAAGGCTGCGGGGGCGGATGGGCCGCTGGCCCAGGCCCATGCCCTGATGGCCCTGATCCATGAGGCCATCGCGGAAGTGCCCGTCGAAAGCGCAGCGGTGGCGCGCGCGGCGGGGGCTGTGCTGGCGGGCGGCGAGGGCACATCGGGCGAGATCGCCCATGTGTTCACCTCTGCCGCGCGCCATCTGCGCATTCCGGCCCGGCATATTTCCGGCTATGCGACGCAGGATGACGAGCCGGGCACCGCGCGCGAATGGGCGGAAGTGCATGTGCCCAAGCTCGGCTGGGTGGCGTTCGACTGCGGCCGCAAGGTCTGCGCCACGGAAGAGCACGTGCGGGTGGCGGTGGCATTGGATTCGCTCGGCGTCGCCCCGGTGCGCGGCACCGGCATCAACACCAGCGAGGAAGCCACGGCCAATGCCGTGAGCCATTCCTCGCGCCATGGCCAGAGCCAGAGCCAGACCCAGGAATGACCAGTAGGCCAATGAACCGCGGGCCGGGGGCGCCCACCTGCGGCGCACCCGCCCGTTTGCGCTTGACCCGGGACGCATCCCTTGCGATGCGGGACACCACATCCGGCACCGGGAGATCATCATGAGCGAGACGCCCGCCTACGATCCCGCCAACATCTTCGCCAAGATCCTGCGCGGCGAATTGCCGGCCCATAAGGTCTATGAGGACGATCGCGCGCTCGTCTTCCTCGACATCATGCCGCGCGCCCCCGGCCATGCGCTGGTGATTCCCAAGGCGCCGGCCCGCAACCTCCTCGACATCGCGCCCGACGACCTCGCTTATGTGGCGCAGGTCGCCCAGAAGGTGGCGAAGGCCGCCATGCGGGTGTTCGCGGCCGACGGCATCACGGTGCAGCAATTCAACGAGGCGGCCGGCGGGCAGGAGGTGTTCCACCTGCATGTGCATGTGATTCCGCGCCACGAGGGCGTCGCGCTCAAGCCTCCGGTCTCCTTCCGGGAAGACAATGCGGTGCTGGCGGACCAGGCCGCGAAGCTCAAGGCAGAACTCGCCCGGTGACGGGAGGTCGCGCCGTCCCTGGCGTCGGCGTGCGCATCCACGCGCCGGCCCGGCTGCATCTCGGCTTTCTCGATCTCGGCGGGGCGCTCGGACGGCGCTTCGGCAGCCTCGGCCTGACGCTGGACGCGCCGGAAACATGCGTGCGCATCGAAAAGGCGGGAGAGGACGGCCTGGCCGGTCCCGATGCCGCGCGCGCCGGTCGCGCGCGGGACCTGGTGCGTGCGGCGCTCGCCATCGACCTGCCGCTCGCCATCTCCATAGAGCACGCGCTCCCCGCCCATGGCGGGCTCGGCTCCGGGACCCAATTGGCGCTGGCGGTGGCGATGGGCGTGGCCCGCCTCGCCGGCCGGCCGCTGGATGTGCGCGATGCGGCCCGCCTGCTGGGGCGCGGGCGGCGCTCGGCCATCGGCATCGGCGCCTTCGAGACCGGCGGCGTGATCCTCGACGGCGGCAAGCCGGTGACGCCGGTGGCAGAAGATGTGGGCGCTGCGCCGCCGATTCTCGCCCGGCTGCCGGTGCCGCAGGCGTGGCGCATCCTGCTGGTGTTCGACGCCGCGAAAAGCGGACTGTCCGGCGAGGCCGAGACCCGCGCCATGGAGACGCTACCGCCGTTCGCGGAAACGCTGGCGGCCCATCTGTGCCATCTGGTGGTGATGCAGGCGCTGCCCGCCCTTGCGGAAGGCGACGCCGCAGGGTTCGGCAGCGCGGTCGGTGCGGTCCAAAGGCACCTGGGCGACCATTATGCCGCGGCCCAGGGCGGCGGGCGCCATACCAGCGCGGATGTCGCGCACGCCCTTGGATTTCTTGAGGAAAATGGCATTTCAGGGGTCGGGCAGACCTCCTGGGGGCCGACCGGCTTCGCCATTGTGGAGAGCGCGGCGCGCGGCGAAGCGCTTTTGCAGGCGTTGCGCACCCGCTATGCTGATCGCGCGAACCTCTCGTTCGCATGCGTGCGGGGAAACAACCGCGGCGCCCGTATCGTCGATCTGCCGGGGCAGGATTAGCCCTAGGCCGTTGGGCGCACAGGGCGCGGCCACCCGCTTTCCTGTTTCCCCGGACGGAGCAAGACGGCCATGGCCACCGCCGCCCCCATTCTGCACATGATCTCCCCCCTGCCCCACGTCAGCCCGTTCGATGTGAACATGGCGGTGGACGCCGGCTATGCCCACCTGATGCCCTATTCGAGCGTGGCGCTCGATCAGGTGCGCGACCTGACGCAGGACATGATGTTCTCCCGCGCACCGCAGGCCGCGCCGCGTACCGGCCTGTTCATCGGCGGCAAGGATGCGGGGCTCGCGCTCGACATGGCGGATGCTGCCCGCGCCGCGCTGTTTCCGCCGTTCGAGATTTCCATCTTCGCCGATCCCGCCGGCGCCTTCACCACCGCCGCCGCCATGGTGGCGCTGGTGGAGCAGGCGCTTTCGGCACGCGGCGCCCCCGGCCTTTCGGGCGCGCGGGTGCAGGTCTATGGCGCAACCGGCGTCGTGGGCGGCATTGCCGCCGTCATGGCGTCGAAAGCCGGGGCGCAGGTGATGCTGGTCGGCCATCGCGAGATCGCCAGCGTCGCCACCAAGGCCGACGATTTCCATGAGCGCTTCGGCGTCGAATTGACCGCCGTGGTCGCCCGCACCGATACGGAAAAGCACAGCCTGGTGGGCGAGGCGGAGGTGATTCTCGCCGCCGGCCGGGCGGGCGTGGAGATCCTCACCGCCGCGCACCTTGCGTCAGCGCTTGAGCTGAAAGTTGCCGCCGACGTCAATGCCGTGCCGCCGGCGGGCATTGCCGGCGTCGGCCCCCATGACAAGGGCGTCGCATTGCCTCATGGTGTCGGTATCGGAGCCCTTTCAATCGGGAATCTGAAATACCGGGTCCAGCATGCGTTGCTCCGGCGCATGCACGAAACCGACACGGCCCTCTTCATCGGCCTCGACGAGGCCTTCGCGCTGGCCAGAGAGATGGCCGCGGCGTCGCAAACTGCGGGTTGAGCTTATGGATCTCGCCGTCATCGCCCTGTCCGCGCGTCCCCTGGCGGCGAGCGCCGCGCGCGCCGGTTTCGCGGCGCTTTCGCTCGATCTGTTCGCCGATCTCGACACCTGCGCCAATGCCGCGCGCTGCGTGCGCGTGCACAAGAAGAACGGCTTTTCCTTTGACGGCGACGACCTCATCCAGGCGCTCGCGAGCCTTTCGCCTCCCGGCTTGCCCGTGGTGCTCGGCGGCGGGTTCGAGGACGACACGCCGCTGATGACCCGCATCGCCGAGCGCAATCCGATCCTCGGCAACATGGCCGAGACGGTGCGCGTGTTGAAGGATCCGCTGGCGCTCGCGGCCCTGTGCGGCCATCTCGGCATCGCCTTTCCGCCGGTGACGCTGGACGCCCCGGACGGCGCGCTGGCCGAAGGGCCCCTGCTGGAAAAGAAGATCGGCGGCGCCGGCGGCAGCCATATCCGCCGCCGCGCGCCGGAGGAGACCGGCCCGCCCGCCCCCGGCCATTATCTGCAACGCGAAGTCAGCGGCACCGCTTATTCGCTGCTGATCCTTTCCAATGGAAAGGAAGCCCTTCCCGTGGGGGCGAGCTGGCAATGGTCACATTCCGACACCACTCATCCGTTCCGCTATGGCGGTGCGGTCGGGCCGGTGCCCCTGCCCGCGAAGCACGCGGAGGCGATCCTCACGGGCGCGTTGCGCATCGCCACCGTATGCGGGCTCGTGGGCCTGATCTCGGTGGACGTGCTGGTGGAAGCGGACCGCTGGTGGCTGGTGGAGATCAATCCCCGGATCGGCGCGAGCATCGACATTTTCGATGTCGACCCCATGCCGCCTTTGCTGGCGCTGCATCTGGCGGCCTGCGGCGGCAAGCTGCCCAAGGCCCTGCCGCAGCCCAAGGGCGCGACCGCCGCCGGCATTCTCTATGCCGAACGCGACGTGATGATTCCCGCCGGAGCCTGGCCGAACCATGTGTGCGACCGCACCGCCGCCGGCACCATCATTCCCGCCGGCGCCCCCATCTGCACGGTGAAGCGCACGGCGCGCGACATGTCCGCCGCCGTGGACCAGGTGCGCGACGGCCTGGCTGAAATGCGCAATCATCTCGGCCTGCCGAAAACCCAGCAGGCGGCGAGCAGCGAGGCATGAGCCGGCCCGATCTTGCGCGGCGCGCCGCCGTGCTGGTGGACGCGCTGGTTCGTGACGCGGATGCGCTGCGCCTCGCGGTTTCCACCGGGCCGCATGGCGCCCGCATCGTCGATGCCGGCATCGCCGCGCGCGGCGGGCTGGAGGCGGGACGGCGGATCGCCGAAATCTGCCTCGGCGGGCTCGGGCAAGTGACGTTCCAGACCTCCGACCGCTTCACGCCCTGGACCACGCTCGTCACGGTGGGCACCTGCGACCCGGTGCTCGCCTGCCTGGGCAGCCAATATGCCGGCTGGCAGCTGGCGGCGGGGGATTTCTTCGCCCTCGGCTCTGGCCCCGGCCGCGCCACTGCGGCGAAGGAGCCGCTGTTCGCCGAACTCGGCTTGCGCGAACAGGGCGCGGACATCGTCCTGGTGCTGGAAACCGGCCAGATGCCGCCGGCCGAGGTGATCGAGCAGATAAGCGACGCGACCGGGGTTGCGGGAGAGAAGATCACCCTCATCCTCACGCCCACCAGCAGCCTTGCGGGCGGGGTGCAAATCGCGGCGCGGGTGCTGGAGGTGGCGCTACACAAGGCCCATGCCCTGCATTTTCCGCTGGATCGCATCCTCGACGGGCGCGGCAGCGCGCCGGTGCCGCCCTCGGCGCCGGATTTCATCGCCGCCATGGGCCGCACCAATGACGCGACCCTCTACGGCGGCGAGGTGCAGCTTCATGTGAGCGGCCCGGCGGACGACGCGCGCGATCTCGCGCAGAACCTGCCGAGCCTCACTTCGCGCGACCATGGGCGTCCGTTCGCCGAGGTGTTCGCCGCCTATGAGTGCGATTTCTATCGCATCGACCCGCTGCTGTTTTCGCCCGCGCAGGTGCTGGTAACCGCCGTGGATCACGGCGTGAGCTTTACCGTAGGGGCGGTCGATCCGGCGCTGATCGCCCGTTCATTTGCCGGCTGAATACAGATGGCCGCCGCATTCGATCCCCGCATCGCGATTTTCGCCGAGCGGGCGGACTGGCATACCCGCCGCCTCGTCGCGGCGCTGAAGAAGCGCGGCCGCACGGCGCGGCTGCTGTCACTGAAATCCTGCGGCTTCGCGGTGGGCGCGACGCCCCACGGCCTGCTGCTGCCGGGCTTCGAGGAGGCGCTGCCGCAGAGCGCCTTCGTGCGCATCATGCCCGGCGGGTCCACCGAGCAGATCACGATGCGGCTCGGCGTGCTGCATGCGCTGCGCGAGTCCGGCGTCAGGGTCATGAACGAGGCCCGCGCCATCGAGCGCTGCATCGACAAGAGCATGACCACCTTCCTGCTCGCCCGCGCCGGACTGCCGACGCCGCGCACCCTGGTGCTGGAAGACCCGCAGGCGGCGCAGATGCTGATCGACGCGGCGCCGGGCGATACGGTGCTGAAGCCTTTGTTCGGTGCGCAAGGGCGCGGCCTGCGCCGCCTCGCGCCGAAGGACGCGCTGCCCGGGGCGGAGGAGATGGACGGGGTCTATTATCTCCAGGATTTCGTCCCGCCAGCCGACGGCCGCCATGCGGATTACCGCGTGTTCGTGGTGGGCGGCCGGGCGGAAGGCGCCATGCGGCGGGTCGCCAGTCATTGGATCACCAATATCCACCAGGGCGCGACCGGCGAGCCGGTGTCGGCCACCGGCGCGCTGGCCGAGATCGCCATTGCGGCGGCGGGGGCGGTGGGCGCGCATTTCGCCGGGGTGGACCTGATCGCCGACGCGGCCGGCCGCCTGCTGGTGCTGGAAGTGAATTCCATGCCCGCCTGGAGCGGCCTTCACGCCGCAACCGGGCTGGACATGGCCGTGCCGCTCGCCGCTCTACTCGTCGGCGAAAGGGCGATGGCATGACACCGGAACGCGCCGCTGACCTGTTTGAGCGCGCCTGCCGGGCCGAGCTGCAGGCCCTGAAGCCGGGCAATGTGCATGTGCACGCGGCCGGGCACGATATGGACGTGGCGCAGTTCGAGCGCGCCGCGGCGGCGGCAGCGCCCGCGCTCACGACACCGGGGCCCAGCATCGGCGCGCGCATCGAGGCGGCGGTGTCGGCTTCGCTCGCGGCGGCCGGCTGCAACACCAATCTCGGCATCGTGCTGTTGTGCGCGCCGCTGGTCCACGCCGCGCTATCGCCCGGCCCCGGCGATCTGCGGGCGCGCCTGAAGGCGGCGCTGGAGGCGCTGACGATCGAAGACGCGGCCAGCACCTTCCGCGCCATCGCCGCCGCCAAACCCGGCGGGCTCGGCACGGCGCGCGCCGATGTGCGCTTTCCCGCCGCCGTCGATTTGAAGGCGGCCATGGCCGAAGCCGCGCCCCGCGACCGCATCGCCTTTCAATATGTCCACGACTTTACCGACGTATTCGAGATCGGCGGCGCGCGGCTTCACGGTGGCGCGGACCCGTTTGCGCCAGAGGTCGTGCAAGCGGTCTATCTGGATTTCCTCACGGCCTTTCCCGACAGCCATATCGCCCGCAAGTTCGGCGCGGACACGGCCGAAGCGGTGCTGGAAGAGGCGCGCGAGACTGTCCGCCTCAGGACCACCTTCAAAGAATGGGAGTCGCGGCACATCTCCCTGCTGGCCTTCGATTCATCCTTGAAAAAGCGCGGCCTTAATCCCGGAACCAGCGCCGATCTCACGGTGGCGAGCGTGCTCGCGCACGCCCTGGAACGGGACGCTCTGGAGCGGGACGACCTTGGCTGAGCGCAGATCAGACGAAGCGCGCCAGATCCTCCCGCGACAGGCGCCCGTCGTGCAGCGCGGTGGCAACGAGGGCGCCTTCAACGCCCCGCGCGGCGAGGGTGTCGAGGTCCCCCGCGTGGCGCACGCCGCCGGCGGCGAACAGGGCGAAATCCTCGCCCCGGACGTCGCCGCCCCGCTCCCGGATATCGGCCAGCCGCTCCAGGTCCGGCCCGGCGCCCGAGCCGACTTTCGCCAGCGTCATGGCGATCACCCGGCGCGGCCAGAGGGTGGGCGTCTCATGCACCGTCTGCGGGCCGCGTGGCCCCTGGGCGTCGTGATCAAGCGAGAGCACGAAATCCAGCCCCCCCATGCCGGCCAGGGCCTGCGCGTCGGCCAGGGTCTCGCTGCCCACCACCGGAATGCCGGCATCGGCCGCATGACGCGCGGCGAGCGCACCCGCGCTGTTCTCGCCCGCGTCCACCCACAGGATCAGCTCAGGAAAGGCCGTGCGCAGGACGCGGATGGCGGGGGCATTGTCGCCCTGCCCCGCGATGGCGTCGAGGTCGGCCACATAGAGGGTCTTGAACGGAGCCAGCGCCAGCAGCGCCGCCACGATGTCGCGCGGGGCGCTGCCGGCCACCAGCGGCGAGACGATGGGCGCATAAAGATGGCGCACACCCTGGCGGGCATGCACCACAAGCCCTCCCTTAAGATCAATCACCGGGATAACCTGCATCTTCGTGTCCGAGCCTGGTCCGGGAAGGAAAGCGCATGCGCGTCTTTGTCTGCGAGTTCGTGACATCCGGCGGCCTGCGCCACAAGGCGCTTCCCGAAGCCCTGCTGCCGGAAGGCACGCTGATGCGCGATGCCATGGTGAGCGACCTGGAGAATATTCCCGGCGTGCAGGTGCTGCTGTGCCATGACGACCGCCTCGCGCCGCCGCGCGGGGACAGCATTCCAGTGGCGGAAGGCGATGATCCCTGGGCGATCTGGGCGCGGCTCGCGGGGGAGGCCCATGTGGTCTGGCCGGTGGCGCCGGAAACCGACGGCCTGCTGGAACGTCTCGTGGCGCTCGCCCGCACCGGCGCGGCGCGGGTGATCGCGAGCGATGCGGCCGCCCTGCGAATCGCCGGCCGCAAGAGCCTGACGGCGCAGCGGCTCGCTGCGGCGGGCATTCCCCATATCCCGACCTATGCGCTTGCGGCGATGCCGGACACTCTCGCGGCCCCGCTCGTCACCAAGCCGGACGACGGCGCGGGCGCCACGCACACCCATATCTGGCGCAGCCTCGAAGACCTGCGCGCGGCGCACCTGCCGCCCGCCGGCCTGATCGTGCAGCCCTATGTGGCCGGCGTCGCCGCCAGCCTCACCGTGCTGTGCCGACCGGATGGCGTGACCTTGCTGACCGCCAATCTCCAGGAACTGGCGGAGGACGAGGGCCGCCTCTCGCTGACCGGGCTCACGGTGGGCTGCCTGCCGGACGCGGACGGCACGTTCGCGGCGCTCGCGCGGGCGGTGGTCGCGGCCATTCCCGGCCTCAGCGGCATCATCGGCATTGATGTGATCGTGACCGAGGACGGGCCGGTGGTGGTGGAGGTCAATCCCCGAATTACCACCTCCTATGCCGGCCTTCACGCCAGCCTCGGAATCAATCCCGCCGCCTTCCTGCCGGAGCTGATCCGCGACGGCTGCCCGCCGACCCTGCCGCACCTGCCCATGGCGGTTGCTGTCACGGTGAAGGTGCGATGAGCGATTTCGCCTTTCTCGGCTGGGACGTGGGCGGCGCGCACCTCAAACGCGCCGCCTTCGATGACGCGGGCCGCCTGCGCGCCGTGGACATGGCCCCGTGCGCGCTCTGGCGCGGCATGGACCAGCTGGATGCGGCGCTCGCCAGCCTCGGCACGCTCCCGCACGTGCCCTCGGCCGTGACCATGACGGGCGAACTGGTGGATCTGTGGCCCGATCGCGCCACCGGCGTCACGGCGCTTGCGGCGGCGCTCGGGGCGCGCCTCGGCCCCGGATGCCTGATCTATGCCGGGCCGGACGGCCTCGTGCCCGCCTCGGCGGCGACCGAGCATGTGGCCGGGATCGCCTCCGCCAATTGGCACGCCACCGCCGCCGCCCTCGCGACGGAGCTGCCGTGCGGGGTTTTGGTGGATATCGGCTCCACGACGACCGATCTCATTCCCTTTTCGCAAGGAGCCGTCACGGCGCGCGGCTTCAGCGATGCCGAGCGCCTCGCGAGCGGCGAACTGGTCTATGGCGGCGTGGCGCGCACGCCGGTGATGGCGCTGGCGGCCGCGCTGCCGTTCGCCGGCAGCTTTGTGCCGCTGATGGCGGAGCATTTCGCGACCACCGCCGATATCTACCGCCTCACCGGCGACCTGCCGGAACATGGCGACCTGCATCCCTCGGCGGATGGCGGCCCGAAGACGCAGGAAGCCAGTGCCCGCCGGCTGCTGCGCATGGTGGGGCGCGATCTCGGCCCGGCGACGCTCGAGCAGGCGCGCCAGCTCGCGGCTTATGCGGCGGCGGTGCAGCTCCACACGCTGCATGGCGCGCTCGCCTGCGTGCTCTCGGGCGTGAGCCTGCCCACGGATGCGCCGATCGTCGGCGCCGGCATCGGCCGCTTCCTGGCCGAGCGGCTCGCCGCGCGCCTTGGGCGTCCCTATCTGGATGTGGGCGCCGTCTTCACCGACAACCCGGAGCTTGCGGCACGGGCGGCCGATTGCGCGCCCGCCGTCGCGGTGGGGCGCCTTGCTTTCGCCCGGCTTGCTTTCACGGGCGGCCCCTCGCACCCTCTTCCGTCCTTCGCCACATCGAGCCTCGCGTGAGCCCCATGATTGATCCCAGCGACCCGGAAGCCCTCGAAGCGGCCGAGGCCGAGCCCGCCGCCGCGGCGCCGCGACGCGACCGCCTGTTCTTGAGGGCCCTTCCCTTCTACGCCCGCCATGGCGTGTTCGATGCCGAGCAGCAGCTGGGCCAGCGCTTCGTGGTGGATGTGGACTGGTGGCTCGACACCCGCCCCGCCGCCTGGGCCGACGACCCCGCCCTCACCGTCTCCTACCAGACGGTGTACGAGCATGTGCGGGCGGTGGTGGAGGACGACATCGTCCATCTGGTGGAAACGCTGGCCGAGCGCATCGCCGCGCGCCTGCTGGACCATTTCGCGCAGATCGAGCAGGTGCGCGTGGTGGTGCACAAGCCGGGCGCGCCGATCAGCGGCGTGTTCGGCGACGTGGGCGTGGAAATCCATCGCGGGCGGTGAACAGCGCGCGCCAAAGCTCGACGGCTTCCGCGCCGTGCGCCATAAGAGCGCCGAACCGGCGGGTTAGGTCCCGCATGTGCACGTAGGAGACACAAGGTGAGCGACGTCGTGACCCTGCAAGGCTATCTCGGCACCTGGGCGGCCGGGGATGACACCCGCAAGGCCGTTGCCGCAGCCGTGGAGCGCATTGCGCAAGCCGGCGTCGCCATCGCCGACATGGTGGCGCGCGGCCCGCTCGCCGAGCATTTCGCCAAGATCCGCGGCGACGAGGCCAATGCCGGCGGCGATGCCCAGAAGGAACTGGACGTGATCGCCGAGGAGGCCATCGTCTCCGCCCTGAAGGCCGCCCCCGTCGCTTTCCTCGGCTCGGAGGAAAGCGAGACGCCGATCCCGCTCAACGGCGCCGGCACGCTGGTGGTGGCGGTGGACCCGCTGGACGGCTCCTCGAACATCGACACCAACGTCTCCATCGGCACCATCTATTCGGTGCTGCCTTATAGCGCCGAAGCTTTCCCCGACCCGGTGGAAGCGCTGAAGCAGAAGGGCACGGCCCAGCTCGCCTCCGGCTTCCTGGTCTATGGCCCCTCCACGCTGCTGGTCTCCACCGTGGGCGCGGGCACGCAGGTGTTCGTGCTGGACCGGGCGAGCGGCGATTTCATCCTCGCCCGTGCCGCCGTGGAAGTGCCCGCCGCCACCAAGGAATATGGCGTCAACCAATCCAACGTCCGCCATTGGGCGGCGCCCATGCGCGCCTATATCGAGGATTGCCTCGCCGGCAAGGACGGCCCGCGCGGCAAGGATTTCAACATGCGCTGGGTCGGCTCCATGGTGGCCGACGCGTTCCGCATCTTCACCCGCGGCGGCGTGTATCTCTATCCCGGCGACAGCCGCAAGGGCTATGCCGAAGGCCGCCTGCGCCTGATCTACGAGGCCAATCCGGTCGCCTTCCTGGTGGAACAGGCGCAGGGCGCTGCCACCGACGGCAAGACCCGCATCCTCGACATCGTCCCGCAGAAGCTGCACCAGCGCATTCCGCTGGTGTTCGGCTCGCGCGAGGAAGTGGAAAAGATCGCCAGCTATTATTGAAGGATGTGGCGGCGCGCCCGCCCGGTCCCCATATGACGGGCGCCGCAGTGAGAAGCCCCGCGCAGGAGTTGATGCCATGAATTTCCCGCTGATCGCGCCCTCGATCCTCGCCAGCGACTTCTCCCGCCTCGGCGAAGAAGTGCGCGACGTGGCGGCGGCCGGGGCCGATTACATCCATCTCGACGTGATGGACGGCCATTTCGTGCCCAACATCACCTTCGGCCCGGACATCATCAAGGCGCTGCGGCCCTACACCGACAAGGTGTTCGACGTGCATCTGATGATTTCGCCGGTGGAGCCCTATCTGGAGGCCTTCGCCAAGGCGGGGGCGGACATCATCACCGTGCAGGCGGAAGCCACCGACCATCTGGACCGCTGCCTTCAGGTGATCCGCGGGCTCGGCAAGAAGGCCGGCATCGCGCTGAACCCGGCCACCTCCGAGCGGGTGCTGGACTATGTGCTGGATAAGACCGACCTGATCTGCGTGATGACCGTCAATCCCGGCTTCGGCGGACAGGCCTTCATTCCCGACGTACTGCCCAAGATCGAGCGCATCCGCGACATGATCCGCGGCCGCGACATCCGCCTGGAGATCGACGGCGGCGTGAACCCGCAGACCGGCGCCCTGTGCGTGAAGGCCGGGGCGGACGTGCTGGTGGCGGGATCGGCCGTGTTCAAGGGCGGGATCGAGGGCTATCGCGCCAATATTGCCGCCATCCGCGACCAAGCGGCGAGCGCCCTCGGGCTGGTGGCGTGATCGGCGCGGCGAGCGCCGCCAAGCGTGCCCCCTCACCCGGCCGCTTTGCGGCCGACCTCTCCCCGGCGGGGAGAGGTGAGGAGCCGGGAAAGGCTCACCCGTCTGCGAGAGATAACTTCCATCGCCTGCCTGCAAATCCCCCTCTCCCCCGCGGGGAGAGGGGCGGGGTGAGGGGGTTCCGCCCCGCCCGACCAAGCCCGTCATCCATCTTGACGCCGACAGTAAAAAAACGTTCGATCGTTTCCATAAAAGCCCGGGTCGCTGCTCTTGAAGAGAAAGCGGAAAACCGGCGGGAGGAAACATCATGCTGCGTCCGGCCTCGACCTATGACGCCCTCGTGCGCCAGTTCCGCTGGGAGATTCCGGCGCGCTTCAACATGGGTGTCGCCTGCTCGGACGCGCACGCGACGGGCGCGAACAAGCCGGCGCTGATCTTCGTCGAGGAAACCGGCGCGGTGACGCGCTATTCGTTCGAGGATCTTTCCGCCCTCACCAATCGCTTCGCCAATGTGCTGACCGCCTGCGGGCTCGCGCGAACGGACCGGGTGGCCGTGTTCCTGCCCCAGGCGCCGGAAACCGCCATCGCCCATATCGGCGCGTTCAAGGCGGGCATGGTCTCGGTGCCGCTGTTCACCTTGTTCGGCGACGAGGCGCTGGAATTCCGCCTCAACGCCTCCGGCGCCAAGGTGCTGGTGACGGATCTCGCCGGTCTCGCCAAGCTTCAGCGCATCCGCGACCGGCTGCCCACCCTCACCCATGTGTTCGTCATCGGCCCGGACAAGGGCGATGCGGCCACCCTCTCCTTCGACGACGCGCTCGCCCGCGCCTCGGACCGCTTCGCGCCGGTGGATACCGGGCCGGACGATCCCGGCATCATCATCTTCACCTCGGGCACGACGGGAAATCCCAAGGGCGCCCTGCACGGGCATCGCGTGCTGCTGGGGCATCTGCCCTGCATCGAATTCGTCCACCAATACATGCCCCAGCCCGGCGACCTGCATTGGACGCCGGCCGACTGGGCCTGGATCGGCGGCCTGTTCGACGTGCTGTTCCCGAGCCTTTATCTCGGCGTGCCCGTGCTCGCCTATCGGGCGAAGAAGTTCGATCCGGATGCGGCCATGGCGCTGATGGCGGACCACAAGGTGCGCAACGTATTCCTGCCGCCCACCGCGCTGAAACTGCTGCGGCAGGCCGATGTGCGCCGCCCGGCGGGCCTGAACCTGCGGTCCCTGCTCACCGGGGGCGAGACGCTGGGCGCGGAGCTTGGCGCCTTCGTGCAGGAGCGCCTGGGCGTCGAGGCGCGGGAGATCTACGGTCAGACCGAATGCAATCTGGTGGTGGGGTCTAATTCCAATTTCTTCCCCATCCGGCCCGGCGCCATGGGCAAGCCCATTCCCGGCCACGACGTGCGGATCGTGGACGACGCCGGAAACCTGCTGCCCGCGGGCGCGGAAGGCCATGTGGCGGTGCGCCGGGGCGATCCGGTGATGATGCTGGAATATTTCAACAATCCAAAAGCCACGGCGGAAAAATACGCAGGCGATTTCCTGCTCACCGGGGACATGGGCCGGCAGGATGAAGAGGGCTATCTCTGGTATGTTGGCCGCTCGGACGATGTCATCACCTCCGCCGGCTATCGCATCGGACCGGGGGAGATCGAGGATTGCATCCTGCGCCACCCCGCCGTCGCCTTCGTCGCGGTGGTGGGCGTGCCCGATCCGGTGCGCACCGAGGCCGTGAAGGCCTGGATCGTGCTCAAGGACGGCCATGCCGCCGGCGAAGCTTTGGTGGCCGACATCCAGCGCCATGTGCGCGAGCGGCTTTCCGCGCATGAATATCCGCGCCACGTCGCTTTCACCGATGCCCTGCCCATGACCGCCACCGGCAAGATCCTGCGGCGCGAACTGCGCGCGCGCGGCTGAGAGAGCACAGACCGCGCAAAAAAAGCGCCCCGCGCACGAGTCGCGGGGCGCCAATGGCTTCAGACGGGGAGCCCCTGCGGGCTCACTTTCCTCGGCTCACTTGCCGCGCTTGAACTTGGTCCAGGTGCGGGTGACCACGCGCTGGATGTCCATCGGATAGGTGGTGACGGTGAACAGCAGGTCGAAGGTCGCCTGGTCCGGGTAGATGGCGGGATTGTCCAGGATCGCCTTGTCGATGAACTTCTGCGACGCCAGATTGCCGTTGGCGTAGGAGATATAGTTCGAGTTCTTCGCGGCAACCTCAGGACGCATCATGTAATTGATGAAGGTGTGAGCCTCATCCACATTCTTCGCGTCCTTGGGGATGGCGAAATTGTCGAACCACATCAGCGCGCCCTGCTTGGGAATGGCATAGGCGATCTCGACCGGCTTCTTCTTGGTCTTCTTGGCGGCTTCCGCGGCGCGGGTCTTGGCCTGGAACACATCGCCCGACCAGCCCACCGCGATGCAGATGTCGCCGCGCGCCAGCGCATTGATATAGCCGGAGGAATCAAACTTGCGGATGAACGGGCGCACCGTCATCAGCAGGTCGCCGGCCTTGGCGATGTCGTCCGGGTTCTTGGAGTTGGGGTCCATGCCGAGATAGCGCAGAGCGGAGGGAATGACCTCCTCCGGGCCATCGAGGAAATAGACGCCGCAATCCTTCAGCTTGGAGAGATTCTCCGGCTTGAACACGATGTCCCAGGTGTTCAGCGGAATGTCGCCGAGCCGCTTCTTCACCATATCCACGTTATAGCCGATGCCGGTGGTGCCCCACATATAGTTCACGGCATAATCATTGCCGGGATCATACACCGCCAGGCGCTTAGTGATTTCCGGCCAGGCATATTGCAGGTTCGGCAGCTTGGACTTGTCCAGCTTCTGGAACACACCCGCGGTGATCTGGCGCTGAAGGAACGAGCCGCTCGGCACCACCACGTCATAGCCGGTCTTGCCGGCCAGAAGCTTGGTCTCCAGAACCTCGTTGCTGTCGAAAACGTCGTAGCGGACCTTGATGCCGGTTTCCTTGGTGAAATCCTCCAAGACCGATTCGTCGATATAATCCGACCAATTATAGACGTTCACCACCTTCTGTTGTGCCAGCGCGGGCATGGCGCCAAAGGCGACCATCCCGAACGCCGCGGCGAGGGCAAGGCGACGCATCATTTTTCTCCTCTGGAAGACCCCGCGAAGCCGTTGTCCGGCTTCATCCCTCAGAGGCTATTGCGCCGGCGGCGTCGGCTCAACTCCCAAAACGTCGCTTGCTGCCGCACCGCACACACAACGGCTGCGTGCGCCCTTGAACTCGCGGCGCCCCGCCGTACATGACCTTAGGTAAGAAAGATGGAAGGCAGGAGGCTCGCCGAGCCGGTGACGTGGCCGAGGAGCAGGAAAGCCAGAAGCACGAGCCCCGCCAGGGCAATGAAGATTCCGAACAAAACAAACGAAATGCGGCGCGCGACCGCGGACACGTTGAAGAATCCCATCGCCCCCGCGATCATGGAAATCACGAGGAAGATGACGGCATATTTCAGCATTGCCATACTCCACAGAAGGGTTTCCGCTGTGGAACCACCAAGGCAATGCTTTCGTTCCCCCTCCGCGCTCAGGTCAGCGCGCATCCGCCCATCGACGGATTTCCTGCTTCAAACGGCGGAAATCCCAGAAGGCGGCGCCCATCAGCACGAACGGCACGGCGGCCAGAACCAATGCGGTCGCCTGCGACCAGCCGACCGCGTTCCGCAGAAAGTCGTAGGCAAGATATGTGGTCAGCAAGGTCAGGACGGCGGCACCGGAGAGGTACATGGCCCGCGTCAGGCGCGAAACGCCATAGCCCACCAGAAGTGCGAAGACGAATGCAATCCCGAGGGCCCATACCCAGTTGAGATTGAACTGGCGCGCGACAAAATTACCCCCGGCGATGCAGAAGAACACCAGAGCCACCAGCAGCAGAAGGCCGGCGCGCAACCGGAAAATCCATGGCCGCGCCTGCGTTCCCTCAATGTTAGACATTCTCACAGCCCCTATCGCCCATAGCCAAATCATACGCCCGCTTTGATGCCGGCGGCACTCGGAGACAGAACATGGGGCGAACCCTGGTCGTACTCAATGCAAAAGCCGGCACCGTGCAGGATCTCGGCGGCGAACGCCTGCGCCAGGAAGTGGACGAGGCCCTGACCGAGCCGGGCAAGGAGGTCGACGTGGTGGTCTTGCAGGGCGCTCAGATGATCGAGGCGATCCGTTCCGCGCACCGCAAGGGCTATGACGCGCTGGTGGTCGGCGCCGGGGACGGCACGCTGAGCTATGCCGCCTCGGTGCTTGCGGAGACGGAAACCGCGCTCGGCGTATTGCCGCTCGGCACCATGAACCTGCTCGCCCATGACATCGGCCTGCCGCGCGACCTTCCGGGCGCCCTCCAGGCCCTGCGCGAGGCCGAGCCCATGCGGGTGGATGTCGCCACCTTGAACGGGCGGGCCTTCCACGGCGTCTCCGGCGTCGGCTTCTTTTCGCAGATGGCCCTCGCCCGCGAGGCGGTGCGCGATTCGCGCGGCCGCATCCTCGGCTGGCTCTTGGCGCTCGGCAAGGCGGTCACCCGCTCGGGCCGCCTGTCGCTGGAGATCGAGATCGAGGGGCGGCGCGAGCCCATCGACGCTTATGCCGCCCTGGTGACGAACAATGCCTTCGACGCGCCGGGCTGGCATCGCTCGCGCCTCGATGGCGGGGAACTGGAAATCCATATCGCGGAAGAGCGCGGCGCGCTGGCCAAGATTCGCGTCGGGGCCGACCTCTTGGTGGATTCCTGGCGCAACAATCCCGGCATCCACTCGTTCCGCGCCAAGGCGCTCACCATCCACGCCCCGCGCCGCCGCCGGTCCTGGGTGGCGACCGACGGGGAGATCACGCGCGAGACCATGCCCCTGCACTATCGCATCATGCCGAAGGCCCTCACCCTGCTGCTGCCGCCCAATTCCGTCCAGCGGGCGGCGAACGCCCGCGACGATGTCACCTGACCTCAGCGCGGCTCGGCATCATAGACGATGGTGATCTGGGCATGGGCAGTGGTCTCGCCCGCCTGGACCGGCACCGCGGCCCGCGCCTCGGCCTTCATCATCATGGGCGCGGGCGCGACCAAGCCGAAGTCCGGCTGCGGGCTGATGCTGCGAATGCGCACGAGGCGCAGCCCTGTCGCTTCGGCGAGGCTCTGCGCCTGAGCCTTGGCGTCCTGGATCGCGGCAAGGCGCGCCTGCCGCTCGATGGCGCTCGGGTCCTGGAGCGTGAAGCTCAGGCCGCTGGCCTGATTGGCGCCCGCCTGGACCAATTTGTCCAAAAGCCCGCCGAGGGTCGACAGGTCGCGCACCTTCACATTGACCGTATTGCGCACTTCGTAGCCCGTCAGGCGCGGCGCTTCGCGCTGGCCCTGCTGGGGATAGGTATATTGCGGCTGGATCGAAAAGCCCGAGGTGACGAGGTCCTTCGCCTCGACGCCGGCGTCCTTTATGGCGGCGATCACATCCGCCACGCTCTTGGAATTGCCGGCGAGGGCCTCCTCGGCGGTCTTCGACACGGTCACGACGCCGGTGGACAGGCTCGCCATGTCCGGCGCAGCCCTGGCTTCGCCCTGCCCGACCACCGTCAAGGTCGCGCGCGATAGATCTTCCGCCCGCGCCGCCGGAGCATCGAGCACGGCGCAGAGCGCGAAGGCGGCGAGAACGCCGCCGGAAAAGACGCGACGCCGGGACATGGGAAAGGGCATGGAACGCTCCGCTGGGTGTGTGCCGCCCCACAGCACTGTGGGAAGGCGGCACCAATGGGGCGAAGCCGCGCTTGTCCCGGTTGTTCACACGGCTCGGGATTGATAGGAACGTGCGGGGGGCCTGTAGCTCAACGGTTAGAGCTGACCGCTCATAACGGTCTGGTTGCAGGTTCGAGTCCTGCCGGGCCCACCAGTTTTCGTAGTCTCGCGCCGTGTGCCGCAGGCATCATTCACCTCACCCAGCACCATCGCAGCGCACCATTTTTTCTACGAAAATGCGTTTGAATTTTCTTCCACACGGGTGGAACCTGAGAGGTGCACGCGCGTTTAAGCCGTGTTGTCCCACAGGCGAAGACCCTGCGGGCACACACTCCTTGTCGCCCGGATTCAGGCGTCGCGCCCTTGCGCGAACGGCGGGTATTGGGCGGCTGGGAGCGGCGAAGCGTGACCTTGGAGGGAATAAGATGCAAACACAATCCCCAAGTAACGTGTTGCGTCCGCTGCGTATTTTCATTGGCGGGGAAGACCATCACGTCCGCGGCCTGGAGGATGCCATCGGCTTCCTGCATGCCCATGAGATGGACGAAGTGGGAGAATATGCCGAAATGCTCCTGGCCCAGATGGAGCACGCCCGCACGCCGGAAATGCGGGCCCGCGCCTGGGTCGCGTTCGAAACCTGGTCGCAGGCGTTCGGGCTATCGGAGCAGCGGTTCGGGGCCTATTCGCACGCCGCCTGAGCGCGCGGCCCCGCCTGCGACATCGCCCGTCACGTCAACGCGACGGGCACCCGCCCGGCTCCGGGCTAAAAGACCGCGCCATCGCGCTTCGCCCCTTTCCGGCTCGCGCCCTTATCCCATGGTGCCGGCGCGATAGCCGATGCCCGGCTCGGTGAGAATGAGGGTGGGCGCGCTCGGGTCCAGCTCCAGCTTCTGGCGCAATTGTCCCACATAGACCCGCAGATATTGTGTATCCTGCCCGTGCGCGGGGCCCCACACATTGGTGAGCAGCTGATGGTGCGTCACCACCTTGCCCTCGTGGCGGGCGAGAAACACCAGCAGATCGAACTCTTTCGGCGTCAGCTTCACATCCTCCCCGTCGCGCGTCACGCGATGGCGCGCACGGTCAATCTCGATCGCCCCAACACGCAGGATCGGGTCTTCCGAGACGTCGCCAGCGCGATGGCGCAAGGCGGCGCGGATGCGCGCCATCAGTTCTCCGATGCCGAACGGCTTATTGACGAAATCATCGGCACCGAGGTCCAGCGCCTCGATCTTCTCCGCCTCGCGGTCGCGGGCGGACAGGACGATCACCGGCACCTGCGACCAGCCGCGCAGACGGCGGATCACGTCCTTGCCGTCCATGTCCGGCAAGCCGAGGTCGAGCACCACCGCGTCGGGGGGATGTGTCGCGATTTCGCGCAAGGCGCGGCCGCCGTCTTCCGCCGCCGCCACCTCATAGCCGGCGGCCATCAGGGCCGGGGCGAGAAAGCGATGGATCGCCGGCTCGTCGTCCACCACCAGGATCTTGCCGAGGCTCATGGCACCGTCCTCATACCGCCGCGGCGGCGGGCGCGCCGCCGATGGGAAGCGAAAAAATGATCCGCGCGCCGCGCCGGTCGTCATCCACTGGGCTTTCCGCGCGCACCTTTCCGCCATGGGCCTCGACGATGCCCTTGGCAATGGCGAGCCCCAGGCCGGAGCCCTCCCCGCCATCAGCGCCCTCGCGCACGGCGCGCACGAACTTTTCGAACACATGGGGCAGAAGATCTGGCGCGATGCCCGGGCCGTCGTCGGTGACGGAGATTTCCAGCGCATCACCAACGCGCCGCGCCGCCAGCACTACATGGGCACCGGGGCCGGCATAGCGCACCGCATTGCCCACCACGTTCGCAAGCGCCTGGTTCAGCAGGATCTGGTCCGCGAACACCAGCGGCAGGTCCTTTTCGCTCTCCACCGCGAACAATTGCGTGGCGCCACGCCGCTTGGCGAGCGCGACCGCCTGATTGATGACTTCGTTGATATCGGTCCAGTCGCGCCGCAGATCGAGCGCGCCAGCTTCCAGACGCGTCATGGAGAGCAGATTGCGCACCATGCCGTCCAGATGCTCTGCCTCCTCGCGGACCTGCGAAAGGAGATCGCGCCGCTGCTCCGGGGCGATGCGGGTGCCATAGTCGATGAGCGCGGTCGCGGCCCCCAGGATGGAGGAAAGCGGCGTGCGGAAATCGTGGCTGATGGAGGCGAGCAGGATATTGCGCACCCGCTCCGTCTCGGCCGCCGATTTCACGCCGGCCATCTCGTCGGCGAGGGCCGAGCGGTCGAGCGCGACCGCCGTCTGGTCGGCGAGCGTGTCGAGCAAGACCGCCGATTCCGGATCGAGCGGACCTAACGGTCCCGCGCATTCGATGCCGATCACGCCCACCTGAGCGTTGCGGGCGCGTAGCGGCAGGAACAGCCAGGGCACGCTCGGCAAGGTGCCGGTGCCGGCACCGGCCGGCTCGTTGCGCTCCAGGGCCCAGCGTGCCGCGCTCATGGAGGCGGTATCGAGCCGGTCTTCCGGCGGCCAGGCCGCCGCCAGCGACATCTGCGTCCCGTGCGGCACGAGAATGGCGGTGGAGCGGCCGAGAATGGTCTGGATCTCGGAAGCCGCCGCCTCCGCCACCGCGCCGGAGTCCACCAAAGCGGAGAGCTTACGAGTGAATTCGTAAAGCCGCCGCGCCGCGCGCATGCGGATCGCCGCCGCTTCCGCCCGCTCGCGCGAGCGCCCGGCCACCGCCGAAATCAGCACTGCGATGATGAGGAAGATGGTCAGCGCGAGCAATTCGTGCGGCCGCGCGATGGTGAAGGTGTAGACTGGGTCGATGAAGAAGAAATTATAGGTCAGCGCCGACAGCAGCGAGGCGAACACCGCCGCCCGCACGCCGAACTGGATCGCCGGCACCAGCACCGCCAGCAGATACACCATCGACACGTTCGGCAGCGCCACCAATTTCGTGAGCCCCTCCCCCGCGATCGTCGCAAGCGCCACGGAGCCCGCGGCCACCACATAGCCGAGCGTATCGCCATGGGGCGCGGCGGGCCTCGGCTGGCGGACTTGCGGCGCTTCGTTTTCCTCACCGAACGTCACCACATGCACCGCGATACCCCGCGCCTTGCGGACCAGGGCATCGGCGAGCGTGCGCCAGAACAGGCGGTTGAGGCGTGAGGGGCGCGCCTGCGCCACCACGATCTGCGTCACATTCTCGAACCGCGCGAAGCGCAGCAGCTCCGCCACCAGATCGTTGCCCACCAGCGCCCGCGTCTCGGCGCCGAGGCTTTCCGCGAGGCGCAGCGCCTCCTGGATGCGCTGGCGTTCGGCAAGGCTCGGCAACGCGCCGGGGCGCTCCACGGTGATGGCGAACCATGGTGCGTCGGCAAGATCGGCGAGGCGCTTCGCCTCGCGCACCACCCGCTGGGCCGAGGCGTCGGGACCGACGCAGACGAGAATGCGTTCCCCCGCCGCCCACGGCCCCTCGATGGCGCCGCCCTGCATATGCTCGACGAGGTCGCTGTCCACCCGGGCGGCCACCCGGCGCAGAGCGAGTTCGCGCAAGGCGGTGAGATTGGTGGGCTTGAAGAAATTCTCGATCGCCCGCGCGGCGGTGTCCTGGATATAGATCTTGCCCTCGGCGAGCCGCTTCAGCAGCTCGTCGGGCGGCAGGTCCACCATCACCACTTCGTCCGCCTCCTGGAGCGCGGTGTCCGGCACCGTCTCGCGCACCCGCACGCCGGAGATGCGCTGCACCACCTCGTTGAGGCTCTCCAGATGCTGGATGTTGAGCGTGGTCCACACGTCGATGCCGGCGTCGAGAATGTCGCGCACATCCTGCCAGCGCTTGGGATGGCGGCTGCCTGGGACGTTGGTATGGGCATATTCGTCCACCAGCAGCAGCGCGGGGCGGCGCGCCAAGGCGGCATCGAGATCGAATTCCGGCACGAGGCGGCCGCGATAGGCGATGGATTTGCGGGGCAAGGTCTCCAGCCCCTGCGTGATCGCCTCGGTCTCGCGCCGTCCGTGGGTCTCGACGATGCCGGCCACCACATCCGTGCCGCTCTCCTTCGCCGCGCGCGCGGCCTGGCACATGGCATAGGTCTTTCCGACGCCGGGCGCGGCGCCGAGAAACACGCGCAGCTTTCCCTTGCCCTCGCGCGCGGCCTTGGCGAGGAGGGCATCGGGAGACGCGCGCGGCTTGTCCTGCACTTTCAAGTCCCTTGTTGGTGCTCTCTGGGGCGGTGGGGCGAAGACGGGCCGGCCGATCCTTCGCGGACCGGCCCGCCCGTGGCAATCATTTTTGCGCGTCCAGCGCGAGGTTGAGTTTCAGCACGTTCACGCGCGGCTCGCCGAAAATGCCGAGTTCGCGCGGCTCGATGGCCTGCGCCACCACCTGCCGCACCTTGTCTTCCGGAAGGTTGCGGGCGGCGGCGACGCGCTTCACCTGATCCTGCGCATAGGCCGGAGAGATGTGCGGATCGAGCCCGCTGGCGGAGGTGGTGACGGCATCGGCGGGAATTTCGCCGGTGATGCCTTCCGCGCGGAGCGCCGCGACATCGGCGACGATCCGATCCTTCAGCTTGGCGCTGGTGGGCGCGAGATTGCTGCCGGAGGAATTGGACGCGTCATAGCCGTCTCCGGCCGCCGAGGGCCGGGGATGGAAATAGCCGGCGCTCTCGGTCTTCTGGCCGATCAAGGCGGAGCCGACGATGATGCCGTTGCGTTCGATCCGGCTGCCGTTCGCGGCGGCCGGGAAGGCCAGTTGGGCGACGCCGGTGACGGCGAGCGGATAGGCAATGCCCGTGATCACCGTGAATGCGGCAACCAGGACGATGGCGGGGCGAAGCTGGGACAACATAGGCGCCTCCTTCAGGCGAGGCCAAATTCAGGCGAGGCCAAGTTCAAGCAAGACCAAGGGCGGTCACGGCGAGGTCGATCAGCTTGATGCCGATGAAGGGCACCAGGATGCCGCCGAGGCCGTAGATCAACAGGTTGCGGGCAAGCACACGCTCCGCGCTGGCGGGCGTGTAGGGCACGCCCCGCAACGCCAGCGGGATCAGCGCGATGATGATCAGGGCGTTGAAGATCACCGCCGAGAGAATGGCGCTCTGCGGCGTCGACAGGCCCATGATGTTGAGCACGCTCAATTCCGGGATGGCGACGATGAACAACGCCGGGATGATGGCGAAATATTTCGCCACATCGTTGGCGATGGAGAAGGTGGTCAGCGCGCCGCGCGTCATCAGCAGCTGCTTGCCGATGCCGACGATCTCGATGAGCTTGGTGGGATCGCTGTCGAGATCCACCATGTTGCCGGCCTCGCGGGCGGCCTGGGTGCCGGTCTGCATGGCCACGCCCACGTCCGCCTGCGCCAAAGCGGGCGCATCATTGGTGCCGTCGCCGCACATGGCCACCAGCCGGCCTTGCCGCTGCTCGTTGCGGATATAGCTCAGCTTGTCCTGCGGGGTGGCCTCGGCGATGAAATCGTCGACGCCGGCCTCGGAGGCGATGGCGGCGGCGGTCACGGGATTATCCCCCGTCACCATCACCGTGCGGATGCCCATGCGGCGCAGCTCGGCGAAGCGCTCCTTGATGTCGGGCTTCACCACGTCCTTCAGATGGATGACGCCGAGCAGGCGACCGCCTTCCGCGAGCCCCAGCGGCGTGCCGCCGGAACGGGCGATGCGATCCACCGCCGCCTTGAACTCGGCCGGCTCGCTCACCGTGCCGGTCGCGCCCTCGGAGACGAAGCGGCGCACCGCATCCACCGCGCCCTTGCGCACCTTGCGACCCTCAAGGTCGATGCCGGAGATGCGGGTGGCGGCGGAGAAGGGCACGAAGCTCGCGCCATCGGGCACCACCGTCACGTCGATGCCGAAGGTCTCCCGCGCCAGGGCAAGGATGGAGCGCCCTTCCGCCGTCTCGTCGGCCAGCGAAGCCAGCACCGCTGCTTGCGTCACTTCCCGCGCGCTCACGCCCGGAACCGGGATGATTTCGGTGGCCATGCGGTTGCCGAAGGTGATGGTGCCGGTCTTGTCCAGCAGCAGGGTGTCCACATCGCCCGCCGCCTCCACCGCGCGGCCGGACATGGCCAGCACATTGTGGCGCACCAGGCGGTCCATGCCGGCGATGCCGATGGCCGAGAGCAGGCCGCCGATGGTGGTTGGGATCAAGGTGACCAGCAGGGCCACCAGCACCGGCACCGCCAGTTGCGTGCCGCCATAAAGGCCGAGGCCATAGAGCGTTACGACGGTGATGAGGAAGATCAGCGTCATGCCCACCAGCAGGATGGTCAGGGCGATCTCGTTCGGCGTCTTCTGCCGTTCGGCGCCTTCCACCAAAGCGATCATGCGATCGAGGAAGGAGGAGCCGGCGGCGGCGGTGATGCGCACCACCACATAGTCCGACACCACGGTGGTGCCGCCGGTGACAGCCGAGCGGTCGCCGCCGCTTTCGCGAATGACGGGGGCGCTCTCGCCCGTGATGGCGGCTTCGTTCACCGAGGCGATGCCCTCGATGATCTCGCCGTCGCCGGGCACGAGGTCGCCGGCTTCCACCAGCACGAGATCGCCCACCTTCAGGTCCAGCGCGGAGACGCGGGTGAAGCGCTCGCGATTCTTCGGGTCGGCGAGCTTCTTCGCCACCGTGTCGGTGCGCGCGCGCTTGAGGCTCTCCGCCTGGGCGCGGCCCCGCCCTTCCGCCACCGCTTCCGCGAAATTGGCGAACACCACGGTGAACCACAGCCAGCCCATGATCTGGCCGGTGAAGGACAGCGGCGCGCCGGTGAGAAGATCGCGCAGGAACAGGGCGGTGACGAGCGCCGCCACCACTTCGGTGACGAAGATCACCGGGTTCTTCATCAAGGAGCGCGGATTGAGCTTCTTTATGGCATCGACGGCGGCCCGGCCGAGCAGGTCGGGGCTGACGATGGAGGAGACGGTTTTTGCGGACATGATGTGCTCCGTGCCTCAGAAGGTCTTGCCGGCCAGCATCTGCACCTGCTCGGCGATCGGGCCGAGGGCGAGCGCGGGGAAGAATTGCAGACCACCGAGGATCAAGATGACGCCGATGAGGAGGCCCACGAACAGCGGCCCATGGGTCGGGAACGTGCCGGTGGAAGCGGCGAGGCGCGGCTTGGCGGCGAGCGAGCCGGCGATCGCCATCATCGGCACGATGTAGGCGAAGCGGCCGAACAGCATGGCGATGCCGAGCGTGGTGTTCCACCAGGGGGTGTTCGCCGACAGCGAGGCGAAGGCGGAGCCATTGTTGCCGGTGCCGGAGGCATAGGCATAGAGCACCTCGCTCAGGCCGTGCGGTCCGCCGTTGCCGATGCCGGCCGCGGGTCCGGAAAGATTGGCGGCGAGCGCCGTGAAGCCGAGCACGAAGATGGGCAGCACCAGGCTCGCCAGCACCGCCATCTTCACTTCCTTGGCCTCGATCTTCTTGCCGAGATATTCCGGCGTGCGCCCCACCATGAGGCCCGCCACGAACACGGCGATGATGGCCATCACCAGCAAGCCGTAGAGGCCCGAGCCGACGCCGCCCGGCAGGATTTCACCGAGCTTGATCAGCACCAGCGGCACCATGCCGCCGAGCGGGGTGAACGAGCCGTGCATCGCATTCACCGCGCCGCAGGAAAGCCCGGTCGTCACCGCCGCCCACAGCGCCGAGAGCGCGAGGCCGAAGCGCACTTCCTTGCCTTCCATATTGCCGCCGGCCGGGTCGAGCCCCGCTTGTTGCAGCACGGGCGTGCCCGCCGCTTCCGCCCAATAGGCCACGGCGACCCCGGCGATCAGCAACACGAATACGACCGCGATCAGAGCCCTGGCCTGGCGCTTGTCGCCCACGAGATGGCCGAAGGCGAACACGATGGCGGTGGAGATCACCAGCATCTGCCACACTTGCAGCATGTTGCCGAGCGCGGTGGGATTTTCGAACGGATGGGCGGCATTGACGTTGAAGAAGCCGCCGCCATTGGTGCCAAGCTGCTTGATGGCGATCTGCGAGGCGACCGGGCCGATGGAGATGGTCTGCTGCGCGCCATCGAGCGTGGTGGCGGCGAACGAGCCGTCCAGGGTCTGCGGCATGCCGGTGGCCACCAGGATCAGGGCGGTCACGAAGGCGAGCGGCAGCAGGATGTACAGCGTCGCGCGGGTGGCATCGACGAAGAAATTGCCCACCCCCGCCGCGCCGGAGCGGGCGAAGCCGCGCACCAGGGCGATGGCGAGCGCGATGCCGGTGGCGGCGGAGAGGAAGTTCTGCACCGTCAGCCCCGCCATCTGGCTGAAATTGCTCATGGTGGTCTCGCCGCCATAGGCCTGCCAATTGGTGTTGGTGACGAAGCTGACCGCCGTGTTGAAGGCGAGGTCCGGCGTCAGGGCGCCGAACCCCTGCGGGTTCACCGGAAGCACGCCTTGCAGGCGCAGGATCGCATACAGCAGGGCGAAGCCGGCGGCGTTCAGCGCCAGCATGCCGAGCGTATAGGCGGTCCAGCCCTGTTCCTTTTCGGGGTCGACGTCGGCCAGCCGATAAAGACCGCGTTCGACGGGCACGAGCACGGGGGACAGGAAAGTGCGTTCACCCGCGAATACGCGGGCCATGAAGCGACCGAGCGGGATGGCGCATGCCACCACCGCCAAGAAGAGGATCGCGATCTGAAGCCAGCCGTTGGAGGTCATGGCGTTTCATCACCTGGAAAAAGCGTTGGGGGGATCGGCACGGGGCGGTCAGAACCGCTCGGGGCGCACCAATGCGAAGACGAGATAGGCGGCGAGCGAGAGGCTCACCGCCGCCCCGAGAACGAGGTCGAGCATGGGGTCCTCCTCAGGCCTGCGCCACGAAGCGCAGGTACAGCGCCATCAGGGCGAAGAAGGCGAAGCCGAGAACGAGATAGATAAGGTCAAGCATGGAGCACTCCTTGCGTAGGGGTGTCCTAGACCCGCCGCGCGTAAAGCCGCGATCCGGGATTTGCCGCCGCGCATAAGGATTCCATCAAGATGAGCCGGCGCGCGTGGGCCTGCCCGGCATGCCGTCATCCGGGCACAGGCCAGCCCGTCGCCTGTTCCGCCCCGGCTTCGTGAGGCGTATCAAGGCGGACGATTTCCGGCATAAGGATACTCAGGCATTCCCCGGCGCGCGGAGCTTTGGGCTATGGACAACCATGTGGTCGCGGACCAGAACGCGGTGTTCGCCTTCCTGGCGGACCCCTCGACCCATGGCGGCGCGCGGGTTTCGCGCATCGACACCCACGGCGCCGCGGTGTTCCTGGCAGGCGACGTCGCCTATAAGGTCAAGCGCGCCGTCGCCTTTCCCTATATGGATTTCTCGACCCTGGAGAAGCGCCGTTCGGCCTGCGAACGCGAGCTGGAGGTGAACCGCGCCAACGCGCCCGGCATCTACCTCGGGGTCGTGCCCATCGTGCGCATGGCCGACGGCCTTGCCATAGGTGGCCTTGCCCTGGGCGGCGCGGGCACGCCGGTGGAATATGCGGTGAAGATGCGCCGCTTCGATGAGGCCCGCACCCTCGACCGGCTGGAGACGCAGGCCTTCACCCCCGCGTTTCTCGCCGCCCTTGCCGGCGCTGTGCACGCGGCCCATGCCCGCGCACCCGCAATGTCGGGCGGGCCAGATGCCGCCGCGCCGCTCGCCCGCATCGTGGACCAGAATGCCGCCGATTTCGCCGACAACCCGGAGCTGTTCGCCCCGGATATGGCGCACGCCCTCACGCGCGCCACCCGCGACGCGCTGGCGGCGGTGGCGCCCTTGCTGCGGGCGCGCGCGGCGCAGGGCCATGTGCGGCGCTGCCACGGCGATCTGCATCTGCGCAACATCGTGCTGCTGGAAGGGGCGCCGGTTCTGTTCGACGCCATCGAGTTCAATGACGAGATCGCCATCTGCGACGTGCTCTACGATCTCGCCTTCCTGCTGATGGATCTGTGGGAGCGCGGCCTACCCGGCGCGGCGAACGCGGTGCTGAACCGCTATCTGTGGGCCGGGCCGGCGGAGCATTATGCCGGGCTCGCGGCTCTGCCTTTGTTCCTCAGCCTGCGCGCCGCGATCCGCGCCAAGGTGCAGGCGGCGGGCCTTGCCCATCTGCCGGAGGAGCGACAAGCGGCGGCGCGCGGCGAGATTGCCCATTATTTCGCCCAGGCGCGCGCGTTTCTGACCCCGGCAAAGCCGCTGCTGCTGGCGATCGGGGGGCTGTCCGGGACGGGCAAGAGCACGCTTGCGGCCGCGCTGGCGCCCGGCATCGGGCGGGCACCGGGCGCCGTCATCCTGCGCAGCGATATCGAGCGCAAGAACATGGCCGGCGTCGGCGAAACCGAGACGCTGCCACCGCACGCCTATACGCCGGAGGCGACACAAGCGGTATACGAACGCATGCGGACACGGGTGGCGCTCGCGGTGGCGGCGGGGCATTCAGCCATTGCCGATGCGGTGCATGCTCGCCCGCAGGAACGCGACGCGGTCCAGGCCGTCGCGCGGAGTACCGGTGCGGATTTTCTCGGGATCTGGCTGGATGCGCCGATCGGCACCCTCATCGCACGGGTCGAGCAGCGCCACGGCGACGCTTCCGACGCCACGGCCGAGGTGGTGCGCCGGCAGGCCGATTACGACCTCGGCCCAATGTCCTGGCGCAGGATCGAGGCCTCGGCGGGGGCCGAGGGCACGGCGCGCGCCGCCCTGGCGGCGGTGCGCCGATCCTCAGCTGAAGAGGTCTGAGGCCAAATCGGGCCTCAGCAATCCTTGCGGGTGGGTCCGACCACAGACGGATTGACGCCTTCAACCGTCGCGGGGTGATCGGTCGGCGATCCGGAGGTCGCGCCGGACTGCTGGGTGCCGATAAAGGACCCGCCGGTGCCGCCGGACCAGCCGGTCGATCCCGCGCCGCCCGGAGCGGTGCCGGAATTCTCGCCCTTCGCCGGCGCCGTCGCCGACGCCGATGCGGTGGCGTCGCAGCCCTTGTCGGCATTGAGGGGCGGGCCTGATTTCTCGGCCGGCACCTGCGGGCTCCCCGGCGGCGGAGGACTGACGATCGCCTGAGCGAAAGCGGCGCCCGACAGCGACGGCGCCAAGCCGACGCCGACGGTTAGAGAAACAAGAATGGCGGCGAGAGATGTTGCCGAGGCAGTGGAACGGATCACGGGCGCGCCCTCCGGGCTTTGTGTTTTCACACATGCCAACGCCCGAGGAGGGATCAACGTTCCCCTTCGTCCGATAAGCTCACCCTGCAAGGACCGGCAAAGGCCCGCTCGGCATCGCCTTCAGGCGTCCACCCGGACCTTCGCCTCGCCCGCCTCCACCCGGCCGATGCGGCGCGCGGCGGGATAGCCGGCGGCGAGAATCTCGCCCAGCACCCGGTCCGCCTCCTCCTGCGCCACCGATACCAGCAGGCCACCGGAGGTCTGCGGGTCGGTCAAAAGGTGGCGCTGCCAATCCTCGATCCCAGGCGGCAGCTCGATGCCCTCGCCATAGCTCGCCCAATTGCGATGCGACGCCCCGGTGACAAAGCCCTGCCGCACCAGCGCCTCGGCATGGGAGAGCACCGGCAGGGCGCCACCCTCGATGCGCAGCCGCACCCCCGAGCCGCGGGCCATTTCCAGCCCATGCCCCAGCAGGCCGAAGCCGGTGACGTCCGTCACGCCGTGCACCGCCTCGTCCTGCGCCAGCGCGGCGCCGACCTTGTTGAGCAAGGTGGTGGAGGCGATCATCTCCTCATAGGCGTCCGGGGAGAGCGCCTCTTTCTTGAAGGCGGCGGAATAAATCCCGATGCCCAGGGCCTTGGTGAGGATCAGCGCATCCCCCGGCCTGGCGTCGCTGTTGCGGCGGATCTGGCTCTTGCGCACCGTGCCGATGACCGCAAGGCCATAGATCGGCTCCCCGGTGTCGATGGAATGGCCGCCGGCCACCGGAATGCCCGCCGCCGCGCACACCGCCGCGCCGCCCTGGAGGATCTCGCGGACGATCTGCGTGTCCACCTTGCCGAGCGGCATGCCGAGAATGGCCAGCGCCATGATGGGCGTGCCGCCCATGGCATAGACGTCCGAAATCGCATTGGTGGCCGCGATGCGACCGAAATGGTCGGGGTTGTCCACCACCGGCATGAAGAAGTCGGTGGTGGCGACGATGCAGGTGTCGCCATCCAGGTCCCACACCGCCGCGTCGTCTCCGGTTTCCGTGCCTACCAAAAGCTTCGCGAACGGCTGCGCCATGGGCTGGCCGCCCAGAAGCTCCTGGAGCACGGACGGGGCAAGCTTGCAGCCGCAGCCGCCGCCATGGGCAAGGCTGGTGAGGCGGAAGGCGGTATCAGTCATGCGGGGCGTCTCTCAACTCACGGATCGGCCGATGCCCCCGCCGCGAAACGGGCGGGGGCCGGCGCGGAACAGGCTCAGACCGAGATTTCGGTCGCGCGGATGGAATAGCGGAAGGTGTCGGGGTCGAGGCAATCCAGCCGGCCGGCCACGGTCTCCGCCTGCGGATACATGAGGAAGCCCACCTTCGGCCCCTTGGAGCCGGGCAGCGCCACGTCGTGGGCCGCATTATAGGCCATCCAATTGCCTTCCCAGGCGCCGAACAGGGTCTTGCGGGCCGCCACCACCTTGGGATCGTCGATGCCCAGCTTGCCCGGCGGCTCCTCCAGCACGACCTTGCGCACATCGGCGGGATCCATGGGCACCCAGCCATAGCCGGAGAGGAACACTTCCGAGCGGCAATGCTGCGCCTTCGTCACCACCTCAGAATTGGCGCCGAGGCTCTTGTAGCCGAATTTGGAGGGCGCCACGCGCAGGCCGTACACGTCGCGGGCGGGAATGCCGGCGGCGCGCACCAGGCCGACGAACAGGGCGTTCAGATCGGCGCATTTTCCGCCGAGATCCCCGCTCTTCAGCAATGCGGCGATATCGCCAACGCCGCACCCGCGCGTGGCGGCGTTGCGATAGGTGTTCTCCACAATCCATTCATAGATGGCGCGGACCTTCGTGATCTCGTCCTTCGCGCCGGATGTGATCCTGTCGGAGGTCTGCTTGACGATGCCGCCGGTGGGAATGAGGTCGGTGGCGGCGAGGAAGGTCACGCGCTCCTTCTCGCCCAACGGGGCGGCCGTGCCCGGCTGGGAGAGGTCCACGGCCCGGTCGCGGGTCGCGACTTTGCTGGTGATTTCAACCGAGGGCGCCGGCTCGCGCGGGGACCATTCCAGCGCCAGCATCTGCGCGCCGAACCGGGGGTCGCCCACCACCTCGGCGGTGGCCGCATTGGTGGACCAGGTGCTGCCGCCGGGGCGGAACCATTGGTCCTCCGAAAACGCCGGCAGCGGCACCCAGGCGCGCACGAGCCCGCTGGTCTGGCCGTCCGGCTTCGCCACTTCCAGCCGCGTCACCACCTGGAAATCGCGCCACGCTCCCGGCTGTGGCGCGAACGCGTTCTGCGCCCAGGCCCCGGCCGGCAGCATGGCGGCGGCGGAGAGGGCCGCACCGGAAATCACAAAGTCACGACGCGTAATCATTGTGTGGGTCCTCCCGAAGGATCGTTGAGGGAATGTGGGGTGTTGAGAGCGGGAGCAAGCAGCGTGGCGATGGCGCGGTCGGTCTCGGCGCGGTCCCAGTCCACCGGTCCCTGCGCCTGTGCGCGCACCTGCCCGTCCGGCCCGATCAGGATGCTCGCGGGCAGGACGCTGACGTCCCACGCACGCGCCGCCCCCCGCTCGCGATCCATCAGGATGGGAAAGGCAATCGGCGTGGTCTCGGTGAAACGGCGCACCCGCGTATCCACCTCCCCGACATCCACGGCGAGCAGGGTCAGCGGCCGATCGGCGAAGCGCGCCGCGAGGCGGTTGAGCGCCGGCAATTCCTCCCGGCAGGGTTCGCACCAGGTGGCGAAGAAATGCACCAGCACCACGCGGCCGGCAAACGTCGCACGATCCACCTGCTGGACCGGCGCGCCGACCGGGACCAGCCGCTCCAGCACCAAAGGCGGCACGGGCTGGGGAGCGCCCGGCTTGGCGTCCACCGAAAGCGCTGCGAGCGGTGGTTCGCGGCGAAGCCCGGCCTCGCCCTGCGCCGCAGCGCTGCCGGCGCCCAGTACGGCCGAGGCGAACAGCATGGCGCGGAGGCCCGGGAGACAGGCGCGGGGGAAGAGAAAGACGCCGCGAGACTCGCGGGCAAACCGCAGCGGACGCGCAAAAACGCTCCCCGCGCCACGGCGGCGGAGAGACGTCGCGTCCGAAATATTGCCCCGACCCTCGGGAGCCGATGTGAGGTTCACGCCCAAACGGTGCGCCGCCGTCCGCGGCCGGTCAATCTGTTTTCAAATCAAAATTTCGTGGCTAAACGAAAATCCGCGAGCGAATATCTCTTCCGGCTTCGCATTTGCAGCAAATTTTGGACCTCTATTTCGCTTACGCAGCGTCGCCTTGAAAATCAGGAAGAGTAAAAACCAAGATACATGGTCTTATTGTCTTGAAACACGCGCATTTGTGCTCGCGAAGTTTGACATGTTTCCAATTCCAAAATACCGTTCGGACGAGCCGGAATCCCGGACAAGGGTGAGTTTTCCCCTTTTTGATCGTCCCCCGTTGGGGGCGCCTATCGGAGGTTTTCTTCGATGAACATGGAGCTCTCGCGGCGCCAGTTCTTGAAAACGGCGGGTGCGGGAATCGCGGGCACGTCTCTTGGAGCTTTCGGCTTCGGAGGCATAGAACAGGCCTACGCAGATTCCATCCGCCCCTTCCGCCTTTTCAATACGACTGAGACGCGCAACACCTGCACCTACTGCTCGGTGGCCTGCGGCATCATCATCTATTCCAAGGGCGATCTGAAGAAGGGCGAGAAAGCCGAGATCACCCATATCGAGGGCGACGTCGACCACCCCACCAATCGCGGCACCCTGTGCCCGAAGGGCGCGGCCCTCCTCGACATCGTGCACTCCAAGACCCGCCTGCATCATCCCATGCTGCGCAAGGCCGGCTCCGATAAGTTCGAGCAGGTCAGCTGGGATGTGGCGCTGGACAAGATCGCGCGAGTCCTGAAGGACGATCGCGACAAGAATTTCATCGCCAAGAATAATGACGGCGTGACCGTCAATCGCTGGGTGACCACCGGCTTCCTCGCCGCCTCGGCCACCACGAACGAAACCGCCTGGTGCACGTACAAGGTCGTGCGCAGCGCCGGCATGCTGGTATTCGATAACCAAGCCCGCGTTTGACACGGCCCGACGGTGGCGAGTCTCGCCCCAACTTTTGGCCGTGGCGCTATGACCAATTCGTGGACCGATATCAAGAACACGGATCTGGTCGTGATCATGGGCGGCAATGCCGCCGAAGCGCACCCTTGCGGGTTCAAATGGGTTACGGAGGCGAAGGCCAACCGTGGCGCGAAGCTGGTCGTGGTCGATCCGCGTTATACGCGCTCGGCGGCGGTGGCGGATTATTACGCGCCGATCCGCCAGGGAACCGACATCGCGTTCCTCAACGGCGTGATCAATTACTGCATCCAGAACGACAAGGTGCAGTGGGACTATGTGAAGGCCTTCACCAACGCGAACTATCTGGTGAAGGACGGCTTCGATTATAAGGACGGCCTGTTCACGGGCTATGATGAAAGCAAGCGAGACTACGACCGCTCGACCTGGGACTACCAGATCGGCCCCGACGGCTATGCGGTGGTGGACGACACGCTGCAGAACCCGCGGTGCGTGTGGAACCTGCTGAAGCAGCATGTCTCCATCTACACCCCGGAGATGGTCGAGCGCATCACCGGCACGCCGAAGGACAAGTTCCTGAAGGTGGCGCAGATGATCGCCGAGTGCTCGGCGCCGAACAAGACGATGACGTCGATGTACGCGCTCGGCTGGACCCAGCATTCCAAGGGGTCCCAGAACATCCGCACCATGGCGATGCTCCAGCTTATCCTGGGCAATATCGGCGTGCGCGGCGGCGGCATGAATGCCTTGCGCGGGCATTCCAATATCCAGGGACTGACCGACATCGGCCTGATGTCGAACCTGATCCCCGGCTATCTGACCCTGCCGACCGAGAAGGAAGCCGACTTCCCCACCTATATGTCGACCCGCGGCTTCAAGCCGTTGCGGCCGAACCAGATGAGCTACTGGCAGAACTACAAGAAGTTCTTCGTCAGTTTCCAGAAGGCGATGTGGGGACCGTCGGCGACGGCGGAAAACAACTTCGCCTATGACTACCTGCCGAAGCTCGATGTGCCCGCCTATGACGTTCTGCGGGCCTTCGAGCTGATGAAGCAGGGCAAGATGAACGCCTATTTCTGCCAGGGCTTCAATCCCCTTCAGGCGTTCCCCAACAAGGCCAAGCTCGCCGAGGCGCTCGGCAAGCTGAAGCTGCTGGTCATCATGGACCCGCTGGAGACCGAAACCGCCCGGTTCTGGGAAAATCACGGGGTCTATAATCCCGCCGATCCCGCCAAGATCCAGACCGAGGTGATCCAGCTGCCGACCACCTGCTTCGCCGAGGACGAAGGCGCGCTGGTGAATTCCGGCCGCTGGCTCCAATGGCATTGGGCGGCCGGCACGCCTCCGGGCGAGTCCAAGACCGACTCCTGGATCATGGCGCAGATCTTCCTGCGGCTGAAAGCCTTGTACCAGAAGGAGGGCGGCGCGTTCCCGGACGCCATCGTCAATCTGCAATGGAACTACAAGGACCCGAACGAGCCCACCCCCGAGGAGCTCGCGAAGGAGATGAACGGCTATGTCGTGAGCGACGTGGCCGATCCCAACGATCCCACCAAGAAGCTGCTCGAGGCCGGCAAGCAATTGCCGAGCTTCGCCGCCTATCGCGACGACGGCACCACCGCCGGCGGCTGCTGGATCTATTCCGGCTGCTTCACCGAGGCGGGCAACATGATGGCGCGCCGGGACAATAGCGACCCCGGCGACACCGGCGCCTATTCGAAATGGAGCTTCTCGTGGCCGGCCAATCGGCGCATCATCTACAATCGCGCCTCGGCCGACATTAACGGCAAGCCCTGGGACGACACCCGCAAGCTGCTGTGGTGGGACGGCGCGAAATGGACCGGATACGACGTGCCGGACATCGCGCCCACCGCCAAGCCGCAGGACGTCGGCCCGTTCATCATGAACCCGGAAGGCGTTTCGCGCCTGTTCGCCCGGGGCATGATGCGCGAAGGCCCCTTCCCGGTGCATTACGAGCCGTTCGAAAGCCCGATCGCCAATGTGATCGCCCCAAAGGTGCGGGGCAATCCGGCGGCGCGCGTGTTCAAGGACGACTTCGCCCAGTTCGCGGACGTCGGCTCGCCGGACTTCCCCTATGCGGCGACCTCCTATCGCCTCACGGAGCATTTCCACTATTGGACCAAGAACAACCATGTGAACTCGGTCCTTCAGCCGGAATTCTTCGTGGAGATTTCCGAGCAGCTCGCAAAGGAGAAGAACATCGCCAATGCGGGGTGGGTGCGCGTGTGGTCGAAGCGCGGGTCGGTGTTCGCCAAGGCCTATGTCACCAAGCGCATCAAGCCGCTGATCTGCGACGGGAAGACGGTGCACATCGTCGGCATCCCCATCCATTGGGGGTTCGTCGGCGCGGCCAAGAAGGGCTTCCCCGCGAACGTGCTGACGCCGTTCGTCGGCGACGCCAACATCGAGACGCCGGAATACAAGGCGTTCTGTGTCAACATCGAGCCCACCACCGGGCCGGTGGCGTGAGGGAGGTGAAATAATGTTTCCCCCAGCCCCAAATCCCCCGGTGACCCCTGTTGCCCCGAAATACGGGCAGCAGGATCTGATCCGTCGGTCGGCGTCCACCATAACGCCGCCCGCCCAGCAGCAGACCGCCGTGGCCAAGCTCATCGACGTGTCGAAGTGCATCGGCTGCAAGGCCTGCCAGGCGGCGTGCCTGGAATGGAACAATCTCCACGAGGAGATCGGGACCTTCAACGGCACCTACACCAACCCGCCGGACCTGACGCCGAACACCTTCACCCTGATGCGGTTCACGGAATGGACCAATCCGGAGACGCAGAACCTGGAATGGCTGATCCGCAAGGACGGCTGCATGCATTGCGCGGACCCCGGCTGCCTCAAGGCCTGCCCGGCGCCCGGCGCGATCGTGCAATATTCCAACGGCATCGTTGATTTCGACCACGATAAGTGCATCGGCTGCGGGTATTGCGTGAAGGGCTGTCCCTTCAACATTCCCCGCATCTCGCAGGTCGACAACAAGGCCTACAAATGCACCTTGTGTTCGGACCGTGTTGCGGTGGGCCAGTGGCCCGCCTGCGCCAAGGCCTGCCCCACCCAGGCGATCGCCTTCGGCACCAAGGACGAAATGACGAAATGGGCCGATGGGCGCATCAAGGATCTGAAGTCGCGTGGCTATGCCAACGCCGGTCTTTATGATCCTCCGGGCGTCGGCGGCACCCACGTCATGTACGTGCTGCAACACGCCAACACGCCGGAAATCTACGCCGGCCTGCCCAAAAATCCGACCATCAGCCCGGTGGTCGAGATCTGGAAGGGCATGACCAAATATGTCGGCTTCGCAGCGATCGGCCTCGCGGCTGCCGCGGGCGTGCTTCACCATCTCGTCGCCGGCCCCAATAAGGTCAGCAACGAGGATGAGGAGAACGCCGAGAAACTCACCGGGAGTGACCCGCGATGAGCAATGATTATGACGTCGAATCCGGCGACGGGGTCCACAGGGGCCGCCCCGTCACGGTGGATCGCTATACCGTGGGCGCCCGGATCAACCATTGGATCACGGCCATCAGCCTGATCCTTCTGGCGCTGTCCGGCATGGCCCTGTTCAGCCCCTCGCTGTTCTTCCTCACCAACCTGTTCGGTGGCGGGCAGTGGACGCGCGCGATCCATCCCTGGATCGGCGTGGTCCTGTTCTTCTCCTTCGCCGGGCTGTTCCTGCGCTTCTGGCGCGCGAACCTGTGGAAGGCGGAGGACGGCACCTGGCTCGCGCGCATCCGCGACGTGCTAGGCGGCCATGAAGAGCGCTTGCCGGAAGTCGGCAAGTATAATGCCGGCCAGAAGTTCGTATTCTGGGGCATGTCGCTTCTGATCATCGTGCTGATTTGCAGCGGCTTCGTCGTGTGGGACCAGTATTTCTACGGCTTCACCACCATTCCGCAGAAGCGGGTGGCGATCCTGGTGCACGCGTTGGCGGCGATCGCCATCATCTGCGTGTGGATCATCCACGTCTATGCGGCGATCTGGGTCCGTGGCACCATCGGCGCCATGACCAAAGGTCAGGTGACCGGTGGATGGGCTTGGCGTCACCATCGCAAATGGTTGCGCGAACTGGTCTCGAAGGACAAGCCGGGCCGCACGCCGGCGGAGTGACGCGCCCGCGGCGTTTGCTGCGCGCGGGCGGAGCGGACGTTTCGCGAGGGGGTGCTTCACCTTCCCTCTTGAACGCGCCGCCGCCGCACATAGCTGAGAATCGACCGGGGCGGAGTGCCGACAAGGCGGCTCCGCCCCCTGCTTTCGCTTCGTGTCCTTAAGCTTAGCCACGTGGCCCGTGGGGTTCGTGAGGATTGGCATGTCAGAATTTTCCAGCGGTCCGGGCGCCATCGAGCCCGATCCGAGTGTCATTGGCGGTATCGCCCAGCCCCCCCTGGCCGTTCTTCCCGATCCCTCCGCCGTGTTCGCGACGCGCGCCCAGCGCATGCGTGATCTGGCGCCGCATAGCGAGCTGCGGCCGTATCTGCTGTTCCTCGCCGATCTGGTGCAGGTCCAGCACGATATCCAGGCCGGCCTGCCGGAGCCGGAATTGCCCGACCCGGCGGCGCGCAAGCGCGCGGCGGAATTCGCGATGCCGCCCCTGGACCGGACGCAATTCACCTATGACGACGCGTTCGACACCACGTTCGACCGGCTGCTCCACGCCATGCAGCCGGTTGAAAAGCCCGATGCCGCCTCTAAAGCGCTCGATGCGGTCATGCGCGCGGCACCGAAGGCGCGCGAGGCCATGATCTTGAACGTGCTGGCCGATTCCATTCCGGTCGAAGCCATGGCCGAGCACATTTATGTGGCGGCCGCGCTCCAGGTGCATTTCGCCCGCCTCGCAGCCCGCCTCGATGCCAAGGCCCTGGTCCCGCTCGGCGACGGCATGTGCCCCTGCTGCAGCGCGCCGCCGGTGGCGAGCCTGATCGTCGAATGGCCGAGCGCGCCGGGTGCGCGCTATTGCGCCTGTTCGCTGTGCGGCACCTTGTGGAACCAGGTGCGCGTGCGGTGCGTGCTGTGCGGCTCCACGAAGGGCATCGGGTTGCAGGAGGTCGAAGGCGCCTCCGGGGCCGCCAAGGCTGAGACCTGCGATTCCTGCCACGGCTACACCAAGCTTTTCTACCTCAGCAAGGATCCTGCGGCCGAACCGGTCGCCGACGACGTCGCCTGGCTCGGGCTTGATCTGCTGATGCGGGACGGCCCCTATCGGCGCGGTACGTTCAATCCGTTCCTGCTCGGCTATTGAGGCGGCGATCATGAGCGATCCTGCCCTCGCCGCACGCGAAGCCCTGCGCGCGCTTCCCTCCGTGGACCAAGTGCTCAAGCAGGATGCGGGGCGCGCCGCGCTCGATCAACACGGCCGCGCCGCGACCACCGAGGCTGTGCGCGCCGCGCTCGATGCGGCCCGCGCCGCCACGCGTGCCGGCACGCCGCCCGCCGCCGCCGATGCCATTGCGGGCGCGGCCCTGCGGGCGCTGGAAGCGCGGGCGCAGCCGAGCCTGCGCCCGGTCTTCAATCTCACCGGCACGGTGCTGCACACCAATCTCGGCCGCGCCATTCTCAGCGAGGAAGCGATCGCCGCCGCCACCGCCGCCATGCGCAGCGCGGTGGCGCTGGAATTCGACGTGGAGAGCGGCAAGCGCGGCGAGCGCGACGATCATGTCCGCGCCTTGCTGTGCGATCTCACCGGCGCAGAGGATGCGACGGTGGTGAACAACAATGCCGCCGCCGTGCTGCTGGTGCTCAACACCCTCGCGCTCGGCCGGGATTCCATCGTCTCGCGCGGCGAGCTGATCGAGATCGGCGGCGCGTTCCGCATGCCTGACATCATGGCCCGCGCCGGCACCCGCCTGGTGGAGGTCGGCACCACCAATCGCACCCATCCCAAGGATTATGTCGGCGCCATCGGCCCGGATACCGGCCTGGTGGTGAAGGTGCACACCTCGAACTACCGCATCGAGGGTTTCACGGCCGAAGTCTCGCCCCGAGACCTCGCCGACATCGCGCATGAACGCGAGGTGCCGCTGTTCCACGACCTCGGCTCGGGAACCCTGGCGGACCTCGCGCGCTACGGCCTGGTGCACGAACCGACCGTGCGGGAGAGCATCGAGGACGGCGCGGACATCGTCACTTTCTCCGGCGACAAGCTGCTGGGCGGCCCGCAGACCGGCTTCATCGTCGGCCGGCGCGACTTGATCGCCGCCATCAATAAGAATCCCATGAAGCGCGCCCTGCGGGTGGACAAGATCCGCCTCGCGGCGCTGGAAGCCACCTTGCGGCTCTACCGCGATCCCGACCGGCTGGCCTCGCGCCTGCCGACGCTGCGCCTGCTGGCGCGGCCGCTCGCCGAGATGCAGGCGCTGGCGCAGGCGCTGCTTCCGGCGGTGGCCGAACCGCTGGGCGCGGCATTCGTTGTCTCCATCAGGTCGAGCAAGAGCCAGATCGGCTCCGGCGCCCTGCCGCTGGAAACCTTGCCGAGCATCGCTCTGGCGATCAGCCCCGCCGACGGCAGCGGGCGCGCGCTGGACGCGCTGGCGCGCGCTCTGCGCGCCCTGCCGGTTCCGGTCATCGGCCGCATCGAGGATGGGGCGCTGCTGCTGGATCTGCGCTGCTTGCTGGACGAAGCGGGCTTCCGCACCGCCATTGCCCAACTTCGCGTGCCAAAAGACGCGCCAAAAGACGAGCAAGCCCATGGGATGGCTTGACCTGCTGCGCGGCCGCAAGCCCGCCGCCCCCGCATCGCCACGCGCGCCCCAAGCCGCGCCCGCCGATCCTGACGCCCGCATGGCCGAGGCGCTCGCCGCGGCGCAGGCCGGGGATTACGAGACCGCGCTTTATCTGTGGGAAGCGCTGGCGCGCGCCGGTGTCGCCCGGGCGCAGAACAATATCGGCGCCTGTTTCGCCGAGGGGCTGGGCGTGGAGCGCGATCCCGCCCTCGCCTTTCGCTGGCTGTTTCTCGCCGCCGAGAACAGCGATCCGGTGGGCCAGCGCAATCTCGCGGCCCTTTATTTCAAGGGCGAAGGCGCGCCACAGGACTATGCGCGCGCCGCCGAGCTGTATCGCGCCGCCGCCGACCAGGGCGACGGGCCGGCACAGGACATGCTGAGCTGGATGCTGCTGGAAGGCGAGGTCGTTCCCTTGGACGCGGCCGCGGCCCGCCGCTTCGCGGTGCTGGCGGCGGAACAGGGCGTCGCCTCCTCCATGACCCGCCTCGGCATGCTCTATCACAATGCCCTGGGCGTCGAACGCGACCCGGCCGAGGCGGTGCGCTGGTGGCGGCGCGGCGCCGAGCGCGGCGATGCCGACGGCCAGGCGATGCTGGGCGCCTCCCATCACATCGGTTCGGGCGCGTCGCGCGATCCGCTCGCCGCTTATGAATGGCTCCTGCGCGGCTACAACGGCGGCAGCGGCCTTGCCGCGCCGTTCCTGGACGCGGTGCGCGCCACGCTCTCAGACGACCAGGCGGCGGAAGCCGAGCGCCGCGCCGCTTTGCCCTTGCCGGCGCCGGAGCCGTTGCCTGCCCCCCTGCAGGAGCAGCGACAGGAGGCGCGGCCATGATCATCGGCACCGCCGGGCACATTGACCACGGCAAGACATCGCTGGTGCGCGCGCTCACGGGGGTCGATACCGACCGCCTGAAGGAAGAGAAAGCGCGCGGCATCACCATCGACCTCGGCTTTGCCTATCTGCCGCTGGAGAATGGCGAGACCCTGGGCTTCATCGACGTTCCCGGCCACGAGCGTTTCGTCCACACCATGCTGGCGGGGGCGAGCGGCATTGATTTCGTGCTCCTGGTGGTGGCGGCGGACGACGGGGTGATGCCGCAGACGCGCGAGCATCTCGCCATCGTCGATCTTCTCGGCGTCTCCCACGGGCTCGTCGCCCTCACCAAGGCGGATCTCGTGGACGACGCGCGCCGCGCCGAAGTCACCGCGCAGATCGCAGCCACGCTCGCGGGCACCGCGCTTGAAGGCGCGGAGATCGTGCCGGTCTCAACCCTCACGGGCGAAGGCGTGGCACAGGTGCGCCAGCGCCTCGTGGACGCATCCGGGCATCTGGCGCAGCGTGCCGCCTCCGGGCGGTTCCGCCTTGCGGTGGACCGCTCGTTCACGCTCTCGGGCGCGGGAACGGTCGTCACCGGCACGGTGCTGTCCGGCGTGGTCCGTGTGGGCGACCGCGTGATCGTGGGCCCGTCCGGCCTTGCCGCGCGCGTACGCTCCATTCGCGCCCAGGACCGGCCGGCGGAGGAAGGTCGCGCGGGGGATCGCTGCGGCCTCAATCTGGTCGGCGACGGCATCACCAAGGACGCCATCGCGCGCGGCGACGTGGTGCTGGACCCGAGCCTGCATGCGCCGTGCGACCATATCGACGCCACCCTGACCGTGCTCGCGAGCGAGGCGAAGGGAGTGGGGCAATGGTTTCCCGTGCGCCTCCACACCGCGTCGCGGGAAGTCGGCGCCCGCGTGGTGCTGCTTGGCGACACCCTCGCGCCCGGCGCGAGCGGTCTGGTGCAATTGGTGCTGGAGCATCCCATCGCGGCGGCGGCGGGGGATCGCTATGTGGTGCGCGACACCTCGGCCCAGCGCACCATCGGCGGCGGGCGGTTTCTCGACCTGCGCGCGCCGAGCCGCAAGCGCCGCAGCCCCGAGCGCATCGCCCAGCTTGCCGCCCACGCGCTGCGCGACCCGCGCGATTCGGTGCTGGCGCTGTGCGAGAGCGCGCCTTTCTATCTGGATCTGCCCGCGTTCGTGCGCGATCGCGCCCTCGCCGCGTCGGAAGTCGATGCCATCGCCGAGGCGCTGGGGCTGGTCCGCCTGCCCGTCGGCGAGAGCGTGCTCGCGCTTTCCGCCGGGCGCTGGCAGGCGCTGCGCGAGGCCCTGATCGCGCGGCTCGATGCCTATCACGCGGAAAATCCGGATCTCGCCGGCATGGGACGCGAGCGGCTGCTCCTCGCTTTGTCGCCGCGCCTGCCCGCGCCCGCTTTCCTCGCTGCCGTGCAGATGATGGCGCGCGCCGGCGATGTCGGCCTCGACGGCGCCTGGGTGCGGCGCGCGGATTTCGAGGTGCGGCTGACCGCGCGCGACGAAGCCTTGTGGGCCGAGGCCCGGCCCCTGCTCCAGGGCGCCGAGCGCTTCCGCCCGCCGCGCGTGCGCGACATCGCCAATCTGCGCGCCCAGCCCGAAGCCGACGTGCGGCGCATGTTCAAGCTGCTCGGGCGGATGGGGCGCGTGGACGAGGTCGCGCATGATCATTTCTTCCTACGCGCCACCGTCGCTGAAATGGTGGAGATCCTCATCCGGCTCGGCGCCGCGCACGGCAGCTTTACCGCCGCGCAATTCCGCGACGAGGTGGATAGCGGGCGCAAGGTGGCGATCCAGATCCTTGAATTCTTCGATCGCCATGGCGTGACCTTGCGCCGGGGCGATCTGCGCCGCATCAATCCCCATCGGCTGGACCTGTTCCGCGCCATGGGCGATGATGCGCCGACGCACGAACCGGCGGCGACGCCGCACGCCATTGGAAGAGAAGCGTCCCTGGTGGGGCGTCCGGACTTCAAATCCGGGAGGGGCCGCGAGCCGGTCCTTGGTGGGTTCGACTCCCACTCTCTTCCGCCAAATCCAGGGCTGCCCCATCCGCCCGGCGGCACATCATCCAAGAGCCAAAGCCCGAAAGCCCCAAGCCCGGCGGCACCCGGATCAGAAACCGCCAAGGCGGCGCGAGGACGGCGATGACCACGCTTTCAGCCTATCTGGCGAGCCTAGAGACGGCCGCGGCCGCAGCGGAACAGGCCGAGGCGGATTTTCGGCGCGAAACCGAGGCGCGCGCGGCCGCGCTCGCCCATGCCCGCGCCCACGCCTATCGCCGCAGCAACCTGATGGCGACCCTCGCCACCCTTGCCGAAGGAGCGGAAACGCCGGAACTGGCGGTCGCGGCGGTGCAGGCGCATCTGCGCGCGCGCCTCGGATGGGACGATATCAGCGATGCCCGCGACGCGGTGCTCTCCCGGTTCGCTCCGGTCGCCCTCGCCCTGTTCGCGGCCGCCCATCCGGTCGCGGATGCCGAGGCTGCCGACGCGAGCACGCCGGGCGAAGGCGCGCCGGACGATCCCGCAGCCGCCTTGGCGGCGTTTGAGGCTTGGTACGCGGAAACCCGCGAAAGCCCGTTCTGGTATCTCTTCGAACACTACATACCGGAGACGCCCCGTGTCGATTTCTAGCCGCAAGGGTGCGGGCACCAAGGGCACCGGCCGGCAGGACCTGACAGAGTTCGACCTGTGGCTGCGCGAGTCCTTCGCCGCTCATGGGGCCTTCACCGCGCTGGTGGTGCTGGTGAAGATCGGCGGGCTGGAAGTGGCGCCGCTCGCCTCCACCTTCTTCAACATCATCGGCGACGAAATCCGCTGGCCGCAGATCGTGGCGCTGTTCGCGGGCTCGGGCAAGCAATGGGATGGCGCGGCTTTCTTCCCGGTGCTCGATTCCGGCGGCCCGTTGCTGAACGGGGAAGCGCGCAGCCGCCTGCGCGCCCTCGAAGCCCGCGTGAAGGCCGACCGGCTGGTGCTGAACGAAGGCCATTTCTTCGATGCCTGGGGCCGGCGGCTGAAGATCGAGGAAGCTACCGCCCATTGAGCGCGGCAGCCGCGCGGCGCGCCTTCAGCGGATGGGAAAATCGAAATAGGTGTCGGGAAACGGCTCGTTCGCGAGCGTGAAGTGCCACCATTCCTTCTCGAACGGCACGAAGCCGTGGCGCATCATAGCGTCCGCAAGGGTCCTGCGGTTCGCCCGCTGCTGCGGCGTCACCGACGTATCGCCGGGCCACGAGCGTGGACTGAACAGATCGAACGGCGTGCCCATGTCCAACTCCCGGCCGCTTGTGGCGTCGATCAGCGTGAGATCGAGCGTGGAGCCGCGCGAATGCCCGGAGCGGGCGGCGATATAGCCCTCGGCGAACAGGTCCTTCTTGTCCACGTCGGGATAATAGCGCGGCTTGGTGTGCTGGTCGGAAAGATCCGCCGCCCAGCGCGCGAAATGCGCCACCGCACGGGTTGGGCGATAGCAATCGAAGATCAGCAGGTCGAAACCCGCCTTGCGCACGTCCCCCTCCACCCGGGCGAGAGCCTGAGCGGCGGGCCGGGTGAGATAGCAGCGCGCCGCCTCATAGCCGTCCACGCGCGTCCCGACGAAATTCTCGCTGCCGTGATAGCGCACGTCGAACCGCGCGCCGGGCACAAGCGAGGCCACATCCACGAATGCGGCCGGCGGCGCCTCCGAGGCTTCGGCGGCGGGCGCAAGGCCCATGGCAAGGGCGAGGGCGGCGGGCGTGACGATGCGGTCGATCATGGGCGTCCGGGACAGCAGGAGGGCGATCGGCGGCAGGATAGCCCCACCGCGCGGGCGGGCGGAAGCCGGCGCTGAAGGGGCTCGCCGACGCCCCGGCGGGATCGCGCGCGGCGGTTTCGGCATGGCGGCCCCGCGATGGGCCCGGGCGGCCGGCCATTGCATGGGCGGGAGGGCTCTGGCATGTGAGGGGTCGAGTTTCGCACCAATCTGATCGGCGCCGGCCATTCATGAAGACCATCATCGTCACCGGAGCCGCAGGACTTGTCGGGCAAAATCTCGTGCCGCGCCTGAAAGCGCGCGGCTATCGGGTGGTGGGCATCGACAAGCATCCGGCCAACACCGCCCGGCTGCGGCAGCTTCACCCCGATGTGGAGGTGATCGAGGCCGATCTCAGCCGTGCGGGTCCCTGGATGGATGCATTCGCCGGGGCGGATGCGGTGGTCGTCAACCAGGCGCAGATCGGCGGGCTCGATCGCGCCGAATTCGTCGCCAATAACGTGACCGCCACCCAGCGGATCATCGAGGCGGTGCGTCAGCATGGCGTGCCCTATTTCGTCGCCATCTCCTCGTCCGTGGTGAATTCGCAGGCCCAGGACTTCTATGTGGAGACCAAGACCGCCCAGGAGCGCTTCGTCGACACGGTCGAAACGCCCCACGTTGTGCTGCGCCCCACGCTGATGTTCGGCTGGTTCGACCGCAAGCACCTCGGCTGGCTGCGGCGCTTCATGGATCGGGTTCCGGTGTTCCCGATCCCCGGCTCCGGCAGGTTCCGCCGCCAGCCGCTCTATGCGGGCGATTTCTCCGCGATCATCGCATCGGCCATCGAGAGCCGCATCACCGGCACCTACGACATCTCCGGGCGCACCGAGATCGACTATATCGACATCATCCGGCTGATCAAAAGCATCACCGGCGCCAAGGCGCGCATCGTCAAAATTCCCTATGCCGCCTTTTATGCCCTGCTGAAGACCTATGCGCTGGTGAACAAGAACCCGCCGTTCACGGTCAACCAGCTCCAGGCCCTGGTGATTCCCGAGGTGTTTCCCGTCATCGACTGGCCGAAGATCTTCAATGTGCCGGAGACGCCGCTGAAGCAGGCGTTCGAGGAAACCTTCCTCGATCCGCGCTATTCCCCGATCATCCTGGACTTCTAGGAGCGAGCGGCATGACGAAGACCGTCATCATCGGCGCGGGCGCCATGGGCCTGGCGGCGGCCCATTACACCCTCAACCTCGGCCATGAGGTGGACGTGGTGGAGGCCGATGCGGTCGCCGGCGGCATGGCGGCGCATTTCGATTTCGACGGGCTGTCCCTCGAGCGCTTCTATCATTTCGTCTGCAAGCCGGACGCGCCGACCTTCGCCCTGATGGCGGAGCTGGGCATCGCCGACAAGATGCGCTGGCGGCCGACCTCCATGGCCTATTTCAAGGACGGTGACCTGCATAAATGGGGCGATCCCATTTCCCTGCTCGCCACCTCCCTGCTGAACCCGGTGGAGAAGCTGCGCTACGGGCTGCAGATGTTCGCCACCTCCAAGCGCCGCTCGTTCGACGATCTGGAACAGGTCTCAGCCCGCGACTGGATCGAGAAGGGCTCGGGCGCGAGCGTCTATGACAAGCTCTGGCGCCGCCTCATGGAGCTGAAATTCTACCAATATGCCGACGACGTCTCGGCCGCCTGGATCGCCACGCGCGTGCGGCGCATCGGCAATTCGCGCCAGTCCCTGTTCCAGGAGCAGCTTGGCCATATCGAAGGCGGCTCGCAGACCCTGGTGGATGCGCTGATGCGGTCCATCGAGGGCCGCGGCGGGCGCGTGCATCTCTCCACGCCCTGCGAGCGGGTGGAGACGGCCGACGGCAAGGTCACCGGCGTGACGGCGGGCGGCCGCTTCTTTCCTGCCGAGGCCGTCATCTCCACGGTGCCGACGCCGTTCGTCTCGCAATTGGTGCCGAGCCTCCCGCAGGCCTCGAAGGACGCCTATGACGCGATCCGCAACATCGGCGTGATCTGCGTGTTGCATAAGCTGAAGCGTTCCGTGACGCCGCATTTCTGGGTCAACATCGTCGATCCCGAGATCGAAATCCCCGGCATCATCGAGTTTTCCAATCTGCGGGCCATGACGGATACGGTGGTGTACGTGCCGTATTACATGCCGCACGACCACGAGAAGTGGCAATGGTCCGACGAGGCGCTGATCGCCGAGAGCTTCGGCTATCTGCGGCGGGTCAATCCGGCCGTGTCCGAGGGCGATCGCCTTGCCTCGCGCGTCGGGCGGCTGCGCTACGCGCAGCCCCTGTGCGAACCCGGCTTCGCCGCGAAAATTCCGTCGATCCGCACGCCCATCGCCGGGCTCCAGGTGGCCGACACCTGCTTTTATTATCCCGAGGATCGGGGCGTTTCGGAAGGCGCGCGGCTCGCAAAGGAAATGGCGGCCGCAATCGGCACCGATCATATTCCGCGCCGCGAACCGGTCTTCGGCTGATCCCTGCCGCAGCGATTGAAGAGATGAGATGCAGCGCCTGATCGCCCTTTATGTGAACGGCCAGTTCGGCAAGTTCTTGCTCGCGGGTGGGTTTGCGGCGGCGATGAATTTCGCCAGCCGGTTCGGCTTCGATCTCTATTTCAATTATTTAGTTTCGGTCAGCCTTGCCTTTCTGGTCGGCTTTATCACCGCCTTCACGCTGAACCGCCTGTTCGTCTTTCCGGCCTCTGGAAAGCCGATGCACACCGAAATGTCTTGGTTTTTCCTGTTCAACGCACTGGGATTTCCGGTGGTGCTCGGGGCCTCGGTTGGGCTGGACCGGGTGTTCGCGCACGTTCTTCCCGCCGCACTGGCCCAGGCTGCCGCGCATGCCATCGCCATTATGCTGCCGGTGTTCGTGAATTTCGCGGCGCATAAATTCATCACGTTCCGTAGCCCGGGCTGAACGGGGCAGCGCGCGCAAAGCTGTGGCTCGCGAGATGATGCGGGCGGACAGAGATTGCTGCGAATGCGAAGCACGATGATAATGGTGAATGGTTCAGCTCCGCATTCACCATCGCACCACCTATTTCTATCGCCACCAGGTCGTCCTCGGGCCGCATCGCCTGATGCTGCGCCCGCGCGAGAGCCTGGACCTGCGGCTGATCTCCATGAAGGTCGCGACCTTTCCCGCCAGCGTGCTCAGCTGGACGCAGGACGTGTTCGGCAACGCGGTTGCCACCGCATCCTTCAGCGAGCGTTCGGAAACGCTGACGGTGGAAAGCTCGGCCGAGCTTGAGCATTATGCCTCCGCTTGGCCGGTGTTCGAGATCGCGGGCTCAGCGATACATTATCCCTTCCGCCATTCCGACGATGAATGGACGGACCTCGGCGCACTCACACGCCCGCAATATGCCGATCCCGCCGGGCGGCTCCAGGCCTGGGCCCGCAGCTTCGTGCGCTCGAATCCCACCGACACGCTCAGCTTGCTAAAGGACATGAATGCGGGAATTCCCGCGCACATCCGCTATCAGAGCCGCGATGAGGAGGGCACGCAACCGCCGCTCCATACGCTCGATCGCGGATGGGGCACCTGCCGTGATTTCGCCGTGCTGCTGGCGGAAGCGGCCCGTTGCCTCGGGTTCGGCGCGCGGATCGTCTCGGGATATCTGCACACGCCGGGCACCGCGCTCATCGGCAGCGCGAATGCCGGCACCACCCATGCCTGGACCGAAATCTACGTGCCCGGCGCGGGGTGGATCACCTTCGATCCGACCAATGGCGGCGTCGGGGCGTCGAACCTCGTTCCGGTCTCGGTGGCGCGCACCATCGAGCAGACCGTTCCGGTCTCCGGCACCTATGTGGGCGCGCGCGACGACTGCCTCGGCATGTCGGTGGACGTGCGCGTCACCTCCTGAGCCGGGCAGCCAAAGCCCAGGTTGATCCTAGAGCCGGAGCACGATCTTGGCCGCGGAGGTGCGCCCCGCGTCGATATCCTGGAAGGCGGCGATGCCCTCCGCGAGGTCGCGCTCCTCGAACCAGTCGAGCGCGCCGAGGCGCCCTGAGGCGAGGGCATTCACCGTGGCGCGGAAATCGGCCGGCGTGTAGCAATAGGTCCCGCTGACGATGATTTCCTGAAGCGTGATGCGCCGCACGTCGAAGCCATCCAGCCCCGGCAACAGCCCGGCATGGACGATCACTCCGCCGGGACGCACCAGAGCGCTGGCGCTCGCCCGCGTCGCAACCGCGCCCACCGCGTCGATGACGAGGTCAATGCTGCTCTCCTGCGGCGCCCCGGCCTCCCCTGGCGCGTAGCACCGGAAATTCCCGGCCCGCGCCAGCGTGGCCCGGCGCCCGGCGTGGGGCTCGGCAACGAAGATCTCCGCCGCCCCCTGCATGGCCAGAACCAGCGCCGCCGCAAGGCCGATGGCGCCGCCGCCGATGACCAGGCAACGCGCGGCCGAAAGCGGCATGTCCAGCAGCCGCGCCCCCTGGTTCACCGCGTGGTAGGACACCGCCACCGGCTCGGCGAGCGCCGCCTTGGCAATGGGGAAATCCTCCGGGATCGCCACCAAATTGCGCTCCGGCACCCGCACCAGCTCGGCGAACGCACCCGGACGCGGCGGCATGGAGAGGATCTGCCGCGACGGGCACAGATGCGCCCTGCCCGCCTCGCAGGCGCGACAGGTGCCGCATACGACCAGCGGATTCACGGTGACCCGCTCTCCCGCGCGCGGTCCGCTGGCGATGCGCCCGGCCGCCTCGTGGCCGAGCACCAGAGGGGCGGGTCGGCGCGCATCATGCCCGTGATAGGCGTGCATGTCGGACCCGCAGATGCCGACCGCCTCGACCCGCACCAGCACTTCGTCATTGCCAGGCACGGGCTCGGCCACCTCGCCCAGTTCCAGGGAAAGGGGACCGGTATAAACCAGGGCTCTCATGACAATTCCATCATTTGGCGGTGAAGCCGCCGTCCACCGCCAGCACCTGCCCGGTGACATAGGCGGACGCGTCGGAGGCGAGGAAGACCACGGCGCCGTGCAGATCTTCCAGCGCCCCGTTGCGGCCGATGGCGGTCTGCTGCGCGTTGCGGGCGGCGCGGACATCGTCGTCGAACACCGCTTGGGTCAGCGGGGTCGGGAAAAAGCCCGGCGCGATGGCGTTGCAGGTGATGCCGCGCGACGACCATTCCTCGGCCATGGCGCGGGTGAGCTGCGCGACCGCGCCTTTCGCCGCGCCGTAAGGAGCGGAATTGGGAAAGGCCCGGAAGGACTGGAGCGAAGCGATGTTGACGATCCGCCCCCAGTTGCGCGCCGCCATCGCCGGCGCCAGCAATTGCACCAGGCGGAACGGCGCGCGCACGTGCACGGCCATGTGCGTGTCGAACGCATCCATGGTCACATCCATGAACGGCTGGCGCAGATTGATGCCGGCGGCGTTCACCAAGATGTCGGGCGCACAGCCGCGCTGCACCAGTTCGGCGGCGATGGCGTCGGGCCCGTCGGCGGGAGCGAGATCGCCGGCGATCCATTGGCTGGCGATGCCCTCGCCCTGAAGGTCGCGAACGGCGGCCTCCAGATCGGCGGGCCGGCGCGCCACCAGCACGACGGAGGCCCCGGCAAGCCCCAGCGCGCGGGCCAGCGCCAGCCCGATGCCGGAGTTGCCGCCGGTGACGAGTGCCGTATGCCCCGTCAGGTCGAACAAAGCCTGAAGGCGGAAGCGTGAAGAGGTCTCAGGCATCGACCGGAACGCCCATATCGAAATTATGGCCGGGGAAGTATTTCGCGAGCCGCGCATCGGCGGTGCGCGCATGGGCTTCCATGCCTTCCAGCCGCGAGATGCGCGCGGTCGCCTGGGCGATGGTCTTGCACGCGTTCTGGTCCATGCGCTGCCAGGTGAGCGGCTTGAGGAATTTATGCACCGAGAGGCCGGCGGAATAGCGGGCGGCGAACTTGGTGGGCAGGATATGGTTCGGCCCGGACGTCTTGTCGCCGAAGGCAACGGTGGTTTCCTCGCCCAGGAACAGCGAGCCGTAATTGGAGAGGTTGGCCAGCCACCAGTCGAGATCGGACGTATGCACCTCCAGATGCTCGCTGGCGTAGCGATCGGACACCTCGACCAGTTCCGCGCGGGTGTCGCACACGACCACCTCGCCATAATCATTCCAGGCGGCGGTGGCGGCATCGCGGGCGGTCGGCGGCAATTCGGCGATCAGGCCGGGGATGCGCCGCATCACGTCCTCGGCCAGCGCACGGGACGAGGTGAACAGCCACGCCGGGCTTTCGTGCCCATGTTCGGCCTGCCCCACGAGATCCACGGCGACGATGTGGGCATCGGCCGTCTCGTCGGCGATCACAGCCACTTCGGAGGGGCCGGCGAACACGTCGATGCCGACCTTGCCGAACAGCATGCGCTTGGCTTCCGCCACGAACTTATTGCCGGGACCGACGATGATGTCCGCCGGGCGACCGGTGAACAGGCCGAAGGCCATGGCCGCGATCGCCTGCACGCCACCGAGCGTCATGACGATGTCGGCGCCGGCGACCTTCATGGCATAGAGCACGTACGGGTGGATGCCCTGCCCCCGGAACGGCGTCGAGCACGCCACCACGGTCTGCACGCCCGCCGCCTTGGCGGTCGCCACCGACATATAAGCGGAGGCGATATGGGCATAGCGGCCGGTGGGCACATAGCAGCCGGCCACCGTGCAGGGCACCAGCTTCTGCCCCGCGACGAGGCCGGGCAGCAGTTCCACGGAAAAGTCCTGCACGCTGTCGCGCTGGGCCTCGGCGAACCGGCGCACCTGGGCAGCGGCGAAATCAATGTCCCGGCGCACGATCTCCGGAACCTCGGCGGCACGGCGCTCCATCTCCTCGCGGGTGACGAGGATATCGCCGTCCCACTTGTCCAGCTTCAGCGCATAGTCGCGCACCGCCTGCTCGCCGCGCCGCTCGATGTCGCCGAGCATGTCCGTGACCACCTGGCGCGCGGTGCCGGTTTCGCTCTCGGGGGTCTTGGTGGCCCGCTTCAGATACTCGATCGCCATCTTCAGTCTCCATGGGGTCCGGCCAACGGCGCCGGTGTTGGATCATCACGCTCCGGCGCCGCCGCGGACGGCGTCAGTTGGACTTGTCGAACTCGGTTGCGAAGGCCTTCAGCTTGGGGTCGGCGCCCACCTGCTTCATGAAACTGTCGCTCACATAGGTTTTGGGGTCCGGCGAGGCCGAGATGGTGCCGACATCGCTCATGAAGGTGCCGATCCGGCTCAGCCAGCCGTCCAGCTCCGAGGCGCCCTTGCTGCGATCCATCAGGTGCAGCTGTTCGGCGAGGGTGAAGGTGGGGCGCAGGGCGAATTCCTGGTCGATGGCGGCGTCCGATGCCTCGACCCCGCCCTGGGCATAGAATTGCTTCGCGAGCGCCTTTGCCTCCTTGGGATGGGCCTTGGCCCAGCTCCAGGCGCGCACATAGACCGCGAGCACCTTCGCCACCGCCTCGGGATTCTGCTTGGCATAGTCGGCCCGCACCACCAGTGCGCCGGGCACCACCGCGTCGGCATCGGCGCCGGAGCACAACACCTTCGCGCCAGCCTTTTCTTCCAGCGTATAGGTATTGGGCGCCCACACGCCGACCACGTCGCCATTGTTGGAGATCATCGCCGAGATGATCTGCGCCTGCCCAAGGTTGACGAACTGCATGTCGGAAGACGACAGGCCCCACTTCTTCAAGCAATTGCGGGCGGCGTAATCAGCGGTGGAATTGGTGGTCAGCAGCAGCTTCTGGCCCGCCAGCTTCTTGGGGTCCTTGCGCAGGGCCTCCACCTTGTCGCCCCGCGCCATGATGGCGTTGGTCTTGGATTCGTCGTTGGTGATGCCGATGGTCATCAGCCCGAAGCGCGCCGCGCCGAGCACGGCGGGCACGGAACCGGTGCCGCCCACGTCCCAGGAACTCGCCTGGGCGGCGGCCACCTGCGGCGCGCCGGCCGGGAAGGTCGCGAACGTGGGCGCGAGGCCCACATCCTTCCACCAGCCCTTTTCGGAGGCGATGTAGAACGGCAGCGCCCAATAGAGCGAGGGCTGGTAAGAGATGTTGATCTTCTGCTCCTCGGCACGTGCCGCCGGGGCGATCGCGGTGGCGAGGCCAAGGGCCAGGACCGCTGCTTTCAGGCTCGTCTTCATGTGATTTTCCTCCCAGATCGGCCGCTTTGCGGCTCTCGATGGCGGCCCGTCCTCAATGGCCGGTGCCTGCCTTTTCCTCGCGTAGTGACTTCCAGATGTGCGTGCGCAGATGGACGAAGGATTCCAGGTCCATCACATCCTCGATGCGGCTATGGCGCTCCCAATTGTCGGCGAGGCGCACCGATTTCACATCGATGATTTCCTTGATGCGACCCGGCCGCTTGCTCATGATCGCCACGCGATCGGCGAGATAGACGGCTTCCTCCACCCCGTGGGTGATGAAGAGCACGGTGCGCGGGTTGCGGCGGGCAAGGCGAACCAGCTCTTCCTGCATCACCACGCGGGTCTGCGCGTCGAGCGCGCCGAACGGCTCGTCCATCAGCAGCACCTGGGGATCGAGCACATAGGCGCGGGCGATGGCGACGCGCTGCTGCATGCCGCCGGACAATTGATGGGGATAGGCCTCCTCATAACCGCCAAGGCCGATCATGCCCACGGCATCGGCGACACGGGTGCGCCGCTCCTCCCGCGCCATGCCTTTGTTGCGCAGGCCGAGCTCGATGTTCTCGGTCACCGTCTTCCAGGGGAACAAGGCGAACTGTTGGAACACCACGGCCCGGTCCGGCCCCGGCCGGGTGACCACGCTATTGCCAACGAGCACCCGGCCGGAGGTGGGAAACTCAAACCCCGCCGCAAGCCGCAGGCAGGTGGTCTTGCCGCAGCCCGATGGGCCGACGATGGCGAGGAATTCCTTGTCGGCCACGTCGAGGTTGATGCCTTCGAGAACGGAAACCGCGTTCCCGAACGTCTTGCCGACAGCGTCGAAGCGGATGCTGCTCATGGGTCCTCACACTTTTCCGAGCCGGCGGCCGATGCGCGCTTCGACCATACGAAGGGCGACGTCGATCAGGACGCCGACGAAACCGATGGCCAGCATGCCGACCATCACGGTGGGGGTTGAAACCGCGCTCTGCGCCTGCACCATCAGGTAGCCGACCCCCGTGGAGGCCACGATCAGCTCCGCGCCCACCAGCGACTGCCAGCCGAGCCCGGCGCTGATGCGCAGGCCGGCGACGATGGACGGCACCGAGGCCGGAAGGAGCACCTCCAGGATGATCCGCCAATTGGGCGTGCCGAGCATCTCGGCGGCTTCCAGATAACGGGCATCCACATAGCGGGCGCCGCGATAGGCATTGATGAGACAGGGCGGAAACGCGCCGGAAAAGATGATCAGGACGGGGCCGCCGAAGCCGGTGCCGAACCACAGGGCCGCGAACGGCACCCAGGCGATGGGCGCGATGAAGCGCAGCGCATCGAACAGCGGGGTCACGATATCGTCCAGCAGGCGGAAGCGGCCCATCAGCAGCCCGAGCGGAATGCCGATCGCCACCGCCAGAAGATAGCCGCTGGCGAACCGCTGGAGGCTGGAAGCCAGATGCAGCTGAAGCGTGCCGCCGGCGAACGGCGTGGTCAGGAGCGTCAGCAATCGCGTCACCACGGAGACCGGCCCCGGCAGGAAGGTCGGGTTCACGAGGCCGCTCGCGGAGAGGCCGGCCCAGAAGGCGAGAAAGGCCAGGAAGCCGACGATCCCGAGGGCCAGACGCTGAAGCGGCGAGAGGGTCGCGGTCATACGCTCGCTCCCTTCACCCGCACCCAGGTCACCACATGGCGCTCGGCATAGGCGAGCAGCCCCGTGGTGAGTGCCCCGAAGATGGCGACCGAGATCATGCCCACCAGGATCATGCCGGGGAAAAGATCCTGCTGGGCGACATTCAGAACATGCCCGAGGCCGGCCAGCGCGCCCACCAGCTCGGCGGCGACCAAAGTCGTCCAGCTCGCCTGGAGCGAAAGGCGCAGGCCGGTGAAGATCATCGGCGCGGCGCCCGGCACCAGCACCTCGCGCACGAACCGCCACCGGGGCGTGCCGAGCATGCGCGCCGCCTCGATCAGCGGCCGGTCGATGGTACGCACCCCGGCATGGGTATTGATGACCGAGGGCACGAAGGCGGCGAAGAAGATCACCATGATCTTGGCGGCATCGCCGAGGCCGAGCCAGAGGATGGCGAGGGGAATCCAGGCCAGCGGCGGGATCGGCCGCAAGAGCAGAAACACCGGGTTCAGCAGCGCCTCGGCAACCGGGTTCCACCCCATCAGCAGGCCGAGCGGAACGCCGACCACGATCGAGGCCAGGAAGCCGAACACCACCAGCTTCAGCGATTGGACGACATGCACCGGCAAGGTCGCATCCGCGTATCCCCGGCCGAGCGACTGCGTCGCCGCGGCCCAGGTATCGCCCGGAGCCGGAAACCGTCCGGGTGAAATCAAACCGGTCACGCTGGTTGCAAGATACCACGCCGCCACGAGGGCGACCACGGTCGCAAGACCAACCGCAGACCTGCGGTCGAGCGGCATTCCTTCCTCCCATATTTCGGCGCCTCATCTGACGGAGGCATCCGGGCGCGACATCGACGAGCGAATGTAAGCGCTTTCATTGGAGGCTATCAGACCCCGATTGCCTGTCAACCAGCGAGGCCCTATTTTCCGGAAAGTTTCCAGTTGCTGTTCAAGTTTATCGGCGGAATTGTGCTGAAAGGCGAAATAAATCGCCGCACATGTTGCGTAGAAATGGCGAGAAGACCATGAATTCCAAGGGCAAGGCGACCCTCGACGATGTCGCCCGGCTGGCCGGCGTGTCCTCCGCCACCGTGTCGCGCGCGCTCTCGCGTCCGGACCTGGTTCAGCGGGAAACGCGGGAAAAGGTCGGCGAGGCCGTGCGCCGCCTCAATTATGTACCCGGCGGCGCCGCCCGCGCCCTCGCCTCCGGCCGCACGCTCACCATCGGCGCCGTGGTGCCCACGCTCGACCACGCCATCTTTGCCCGCGCGATCCAGGCGATGCAGACCGAGCTTGCGGCCAACGGCTATCAACTCCTTGTGGCGGCACACGAATATTCTCCCGAACAGGAGGCGGTGTCAGTCCGCGCCCTGCTCGCGCGCGGCGTCGATGCGCTGATGGTGGTGGGGGCTGACCATCTGCAGGAAACCTGGGACGTGCTCGGCGCAGCCACGGTTCCGGTGATCCTCAGCTGGTCCTTCGACCCCCGCTTTGCCTCCATCGGCTTCGACAATGAAGCCGCGGGGCGGCAGGTGGCGGAACATCTGCTGGCCCTCGGCCATCGGCGCTTCGGCGTGATCTCCGGCTACACCGGCTCCAACGACCGCGCCCGCCTGCGGGTCGCCGGGGTGCGCGCCGCGCTTGCCGCCGCCGGTCTCGACCTGCCGGAAAAATGCGTGGTTCAACAGTCCTTTACCCTCACCGGCGGCCGAGCGGGAATGGCCGAACTCCTGAGCCATACCCCACCCCCGACGGCGATCATCGGCGGCAATGACCTGCTGGCGGTGGGCGCACTGTTCGAAGCGCAGGCGCGCGGCATTCCGGTGCCGCAGGCGGTCTCCATCGTCGGCATCGACAATCTCGAGATCGCCTCCCATGTCACCCCGCCCTTGACGACGATGCACCTTCCCACCGCACAACTCGGTCGGACCGTCGCGGCGCACCTGCTCGCCGAACTCAAAGGGGTGCGACAGGAGAAATGGTCCGAACTGCCGATCGAACTGATACTGCGCGATTCAACCGCGTCCCCGCCTCAAGAACAGGGACAGCGACCCGACTCCAGAGAGCAAATCAAACCACGCCGAGGCCGCGGATAAGCGCGATGCTGACGCACAGCAAAAGCAGCAGCGAGAGCGTGACCACGAGCGTCGCGCGGCCGCCGACGCGGCTCAGCACCCGCAGGTCCACGCCCAGACCGAGCGCCGCCATGGACAGCACGGTGAAGATTGTCGTTACAAAGGCCAGGGGCGGCAGCAGCGCCGGCGGCAGCAGGCCGAGCGAGCGCAGGACGGCGAACGCGACGAAGCCGATGATAAACCAGGGAATCAGCTTATGCATCGGCAAGCGCGGCGGCCGCGCGACCACCGAGGCCCCCACCGGCACCGCACGCGTCGCGGCAAGGGACTGGCCGTGGGCAATGGCGGCACAAAACACCACCGGCCCCAGCAGCAGAACCCGCACCAGCTTCACCATGGTGCCGATCTGCAAGGCGAGCGGCCCCACAGGCGCGGTCGCGGCCAGCACCTGCGGCACCGCATAGACGGTGAGGCCCGCGAGCACGCCGTATTGAGTATCGGACAAGGCCAGAATGGGGATGAGCAGCGGCAGGCTCAGCACCACGATGACGCCGAGAATCGCCGTGAAGGAGATGGAAGAGGCCACATCGTCCCCGTCCGCCTCGATCACCGAAGCCACAGCGGCGATGGCGGAATTGCCGCAAATGGAATTTCCGCAGGCGATCAGGAGCGCCATCTTGTGCGGCAGGCCAAGCAATCGCCCAATTCCATAGGACGCGAACAACGCGACCGCGACCACGGCGGCAATGCCCACAAGCAGCGTCGGCCCGGCCGCCGCCAAAGCGGCAGCACTCAGCGAGGCGCCGAGGAACATGACCGCGATTTCCAGCAAGATCTTGCCGGAGAACGCGATTCCCGGCTTGAAGCGCGGGCCGGGCGTCCAGATCGTGCGCACGAGGGTGCCGATCAGGATGGCGAGCACCAGGGCTTCCACGTAAGGATGCCCGCTGACACGCTCCTCAACGATCTGGATGGCATAGGCGACACCGGTCACGGCTGCGCACAGCACGATTCCGGGGGTAACATCCAGCGACCAGCGAAGGGCTCTCGGCACAGCTCAACCCACCTTGTTTTTCTTCGAAATTATTAGTGCGCGCAGGCGGGCCAGAAGCGCAAATACAGTTTGCTCACTCCATCATGAAGTGCGGTTATGGCGATAAATCTCCATCTTCTTCGTCTATTTACTACGGTTGCGGAGCAGCACGGCTTCTCCCGCGCCGCCGAGGTGCTCAACATCAGCCAGCCGGCGGTCTCGAAGGGCGTGCGGGAGCTGGAAGCGCAATTGCATTGCGTGCTGATGGAGCGCAGCCCGGGTGGGGTGCGCCTCACGGAAGCCGGCACGGTACTGCTTTCCCACGCGACGGCGCTGTTCGCCGCCGAGCGCCGGGCGGAAGAGGAACTGCAGGCCCTGCGCGGCCTGACGCAGGGCGAATTGCATGTCGGCGCCAGCACCACGATCGCCACTTATGTCCTTCCGCGACTGCTCGGTGCATTTCAGAACATCCATCCCGACCTGCATCTGCGCCTCACAAGCGCCAACACCCAGGACATCGCCGAGCGGCTGCTGGCGCGCGATATCGACGTGGCCCTGGTGGAAGGGCCGGTGGAGCATCCAAGCCTCATCACCCACCCCTGGCTGACGGACGAACTGGTGGTGATCGCCGCGGCCGACCACCCGCTGGCGCAAATGGAAGGCCCCATCCTGCCGTCAGATCTCGTCCAAGCGCGCCACATCGTGCGCGAGGAGGGCTCCGGCACGCGTGAAGTGGTGGGGCTGGCGCTGGATGGGTTCGGCGTGCGCCCAGCGAGCATCATGGAAGTCGGCAGCACCGAAGCCATCAAGCAAGTGGTGGCGGCGGGCCTTGGCATCGCGATGGTCTCGGCCGCCGCCGCCAAGGACCAGATCGCGCTCGGGGTTCTGAAAGTGGTGCCCGTTCAAGGACTTTCAGTGCAACGCCCGCTCTACAGGCTGACGCTGAAAGGGCACAATCTGCGCTTCGCCGCCGAGGCGTTCGAGAAGTTCATCTGCCGGATGGACCTGAGACCCGCCACCCAAGCGCCCATTGCGAAACGGCCATAATTTAACTTCTTTATTTTGTTATTTTTTATATTCACATTGTTTGATAGGAATATCACCAGCCGATGTCTGCGGATTTGTGTTTTACCGATCATGACAAAAATCGCCGTGCAAAATCTCTTTGCCTCCGTGCTCGACACGTTCGGGGCCCGCGCGCCCTCCGTGCCGGTGCCAGGTGACACCCGCCGTCGCAATGGCCCGAGTGCCAATTACAGCCCGGCCAGGGCTGAGCCAGCGGCATCATCCACCTTTAAAATCACGGCGGTGTGCGCGGCAGACATGGTCGAGATCGAGGATGTCCACGCGGTGCGCCAGCGTATCGTGCTCAGCTATGGCGCGCGCGAAATGCTGGATCTGGCCATGAAGCGCGAGCGCCGGGACACGCTTGTGGGTCTGCGTATCACGCGCGAGGCCTTCGAGGTCGAGGGCCTCGCCTTCTCCCGCTGGGCCATAGTCGACTGAGGGCCGCGTATCGCTGCGGCCCCCTTTGGGTGCGTGGTAAATCGGCGCCGGACTGCCACCGCCCGCCGGATCAGGTCCGCCCGGCGCGCCGCAGCAGATCGGCCAAAATCTCCGGATCCACATGAATGCCGTCGCGCTCCGCCTGCCGGCGGGCGGCAATCCGGCGCTCGCCGGGCAAGCGGGTTCCGTCCTGCCCGAGAATCGCTGACAGCAGAATCTCAAGCCGCGCAGGGAAATCGGCGCCGCCGAGCCGCACCGGATCTAGCGCCAGGAACAATTGCCCGATGCGCGGGGCCGGCCCCTCCGCCGTGAAGAAGGAACTGGCTTCGAACCCGAATTGTCCCCCGGTGAGCACGGTCGCCAGAATTTCCACCATGAGCACCAGCGCCGCGCCCTTGGCGTCGCCGATGGGCAACATGGTTCCCGCAAGCGCCGCCTTGGCGTCGCCGGTTGGCTGGCCGTCCGCATCCAGCGCCCAGTCGGTCGGGATCGGCGCACCCTTCTGCGCCGCGACCATGATCTTGCCGCGCGCGACCTTGCTCAACGAGGCATCAATCACCAGCGCAGGCCCCTTCCCGCGCGGCACGGCGAAGGCAATCGGATTGGTACCGAACACGCCGCGCGAACCGCCCCACGGCGCGATGGCGGCAGGCGAATTGGAGAAAGCGAGTCCCACCAGCCCCTGGTCCGCCAGCCATTCCACATGATGGCCCATGACGCCGGCATGATGGGAGGCCCGCACCGCGACCGCGACCACGCCGGTTTCCTGCGCGCGGCTCGCAGCTGCAGCCAGTCCCTGGCCGATCGCGGGAAAGGCGAAGCCCGTGCCGGCATCGACCCGCAGGGTCGCCGGCCCGCTCCATTCCAGCATCGGCTCGGCGAAGCCGTCGATTTTCCCCGAGATGGCCTGTTGCGCATAAGCCGAGAGGCGCGCCAGGCCGTGACTGGCGATCCCGTCGGCCTCCGCCGCCACAAGGGCTGCTGCGGTGACGCGGGCATTGCTCTCGCCGGTGCGGGAAGCCATCAGCGCGTCGGCGGCGAGCGCCCGCGCGGCATCGAGCGCAAGCGGAGCCGTGGCGGCGGTGTTGAGCGTCGCGGTATTCATGACCGACCTTTCAGGAACTGGCTGACTTTCGTCGCGATGAGGGCGCTCACCCGCACATTGGATTCCTCGGTGACCCCGGCGATGTGCGGCGTAAGGATTAAGTTCGGAACGTCGCAAAGAACGCTTCCCGCACCCAGCGGCTCGGATTCGAACACGTCCAGCATGGCGCCGCCGATCGCGCCGCGCTTGAGCGCGGCGGCAAGCGCCGCCTCATCGACAACGCCGCCCCGTGCGGCATTGATAAGCACCGCGCCGGGCTTCATCCGGTCGAGGGCCGGGGCGTCGATGAGATTGCGGGTTTGCGCTGTCATGGGCACATGCAGGCTCACCGCGTCGCTTTCGCCCAGAAGATCCTCGAGCGACACCGGCACCACGCCCTCGGCGCGCCATGCGGGGTCGTCAGCCGCCACGAACGGGTCGAAGGCCACCACCTCCATGCCGAGCGCCCGGGCGCGCCGGGCGGTCTCCCGCGCGATGGCGCCGAAGCCGATAAGGCCGAGCCGTTTCCCGCTCACCTCGCGGCCCATGAGGCGGGTGCGCGGCCAGGCACCGGCGGCCACCTCCGCGCTCGCGTGATAGGCGCCGCGCAGCAGCACCAGGATGCCGCAGATCACATATTCCGCCACCGCGACATCGTTGGCGCCCGTGGCCGGATAAACCTCGATCGACCGCGCCCGGCAGTCGGCCACATCAATATTGTCCAGCCCCACCCCAAGCCGCCCGACGACGACGAGGTTCGGGGCGTTGGCGAGCAGGCCGGCGCGCACCTGGGTGCGATTGCGCACGATCAGCGCGCGGGCTCCTTGCGCGAGCTGCGCGAGGACGTCCGCCTTGTCCACCAGCGTAGGATCGTAATGCACGTCGTGATCCGCCCGCAGCGCATCGAGCGCGGCAGCGTCCATGAATTCGGTGACAAGGATTTCGGGCATGGGGAGTCCGTGGGGTTCCGGCGCCGCATCCACCGGCGCTCGCCGTTGCGTCAGATATGCAAGATGCGCTGGCGCTCACTATGAGATAGGCTATTATATATAAGACAGATGACACAAGATAAAATCGCTACGTCCCGGGCTCTGGTGCGAGGCCCTGACCTCATGCATAAATGGAGGATCATGTGAGAATCGACGGGAACGGGATGGCACGGGGCACCAGCGCGGACGTGGTGGAAAAGGCGGAGAGCCTTGGGTTTCGGCCGCTCTATCGCCAAGTGCGCGAGACCCTCATCCGCCGCCTCGTGGATCGGGTATGGGCCCCCGGACAACCCCTGCCGAGCGAGATGCAGCTTGCGGCGGAACTCGGCGTCAGCCAGGGCACCGTGCGCAAGGCGCTGGACGAGATGGCGGCCGAAAACCTGGTGGTGCGCCGCCAAGGACGCGGCACCTTCGTCGCGAGTCATGATGAGGACCGCATTCTCTTCCAGTTCTTCAAGCTGGTTGCCGATGACGGCGAGCGTCGCTTTCCCGAAAGCCAGGTGGTGAGCACGGCGCGCGGGCGCGCGCATGCAGCCGAGCGGGAGGCCCTGAGCCTGCCGCGGGACGGAAGGGTCATCCGCATCCGCCGCATCCGCAAGCTGGATGGCGCCCCCCTCATCGTGGAGAATCTCGCCTTGCCGGAGAGCCTGTTTCCCGGCCTCGGCGAAGCGCCCATACCGAACAATCTCTATGGCCTCTATGCCAGCAAATTCGGCATCGGCGTGGGTCGCGCGCGGGAAAAGCTGAAGGCGATCGCCGTCGCGGCGGACGATGCCGCTGCCCTCGGCGTCGCGGAGGGAACGCCTGCCCTCCTGATCGACAGGCTCGCGCTTTCCCTGGAACAGATCCCCGTGGAATGGCGCGTCAGCGTTTGCCTGACCGAAGGTTTTCACTACCTCTCCGAACTCAGCTGAACCCGGCTCGGCGCGTTTTTTCGCTCCGGAATTGGGCACATTTTTCCCTCCTGGTGTGCCGACTTCCGCGGCGCAAACCGTTGCGGCACCTCATGGAAGGCATTTGCGCTCCCTCAAGTCTTATAAATGATATTAGACCACTTTACATCTGGGACAGCCTCCGTTAGCGTCTGATGGACGATAGGCGAACGAGCATGCAGGGGCCCGCAAAAGAGGCCCATCGCCACGCATGCTCTGCCGCTCGACGAGGGAAAAGGGTGACCTGATGCCAACGCCGAAGCACCGCCCCGCCCCCTAAGTTCATTGCGAACCTGACACAGCGACACGATCGCACGACACACTGATTCCGCCCCCGCTTGTTCAAGTTCTCGCGTGGGTACTGCTCAATCAAAAGAACAAGGCAGAAAAGCTGCTTTATCCTAGGGAGGTCCACAATGGACGCGCAGGAACCTCTTCTGGAGGTCAAGGGCGTAACGCTGCAATATAAAACGCCGCATCTTCTGATCACGGCGACCTATCGGGTCGATTTCAACGTGATGAGAGGTGACCGTTTCATCCTTCTCGGCCCGTCTGGATGCGGAAAATCCACACTGCTGAAGGCTGTGGGTGGCTATATGTCGCCCACGGAAGGGGAAATGCGTCTCAAAGGGCACGTGATCCGCGCGCCCGGCCCCGACCGCATGATGGTGTTTCAGGAATTTGACCAGCTGCTGCCCTGGAAGACGGTGCGGCAGAATGTGGCCTTTGCGCTGGAAGCCTCGCGCCGCCTGCACGGCCGCGAAGCCGACGAACGCGCCATGCATTATATCGAGAAGGTCAACCTGACGAAGTTCGCGGACAGCTATCCGCATATGCTTTCCGGTGGCATGAAACAGCGCGTCGCCATTGCCCGTGGCATGGCCATGGAGCCGGACATCCTGCTGATGGACGAGCCCTTCGCGGCCCTCGATGCCCTCACCCGCCGCAAGATGCAGGACGAACTGCTGATGCTGTGGGAGGACACGAAGTTCACGGTGCTGTTCGTGACCCATTCGATCGCCGAGGCGATCAAGATCGGCAACCGCATCCTTCTGCTTTCGCCCCATCCCGGGCGGGTCAAGGCCGAGCTGAACAGCGTGGTTGAAACCCCCGCCGCCGCCCAACTCGAAAAGCGCATCCAGCACATGCTGTTTTCTGACGAAATCAAGGAGACGGCTGATGCGTGAATCCGTGAACGTCCTTTCGAACGTGCATACCCTGCGCCCCGAGATCGTGCGCGAAGAAGAGCCGATGGCGACGATGACTATCGTCGAAAAACCGCTCTCGACGTTTGAGATGATCTATAATATCTCGGCCGTCCGGAAGATTATGATATTGATCGTCCTGGCCATTATTTGGGAAATATATGGGCGGTTCCTGAACAACGACCTTCTGTTTCCCACATTCAGCGCCACGATTTCGGCGTTCTTTCAGAATGTGGTGAATGGCGTTTTGCCGGCGCGGGCCTGGGCCTCGATCAAAGTATTGCTGATGGGCTACACCCTCGGGGTAATGCTTGCCGCCGTGCTCACGGCCATCGCCATCGCCTCGCGCATCGGCACCGATTTTCTTGAGACCATGACATCCATGTTCAACCCGCTGCCGGCGATCGCGCTGCTGCCGCTGGCACTGATCTGGTTCGGCCTTGGAAACGGCAGCCTGGTGTTTGTCCTGGTCCATTCCGTCACTTGGGCGATCGCGCTCAATACCCATTCCGGCTTCTTGTCTGTCAGCAAGACGCTGAAAATGGTGGGGCGCAATTATGGCCTCGGCGGTCCGCGCTTCATCTGGAAAATCCTGATCCCGGCGGCATTTCCCAGCATCCTCACGGGCTTGAAGATCGGCTGGGCGTTCGCCTGGCGCACGCTGATCGCGGCGGAACTGGTGTTCGGCGTCTCGTCCGGTTCCGGCGGTCTCGGCTGGTTCATCTTCGAGAACAAGAACCTGCTGGATATCCCCAATGTCTTCGCGGGGCTGCTCACGGTCATTATCATCGGCCTCGTGGTGGAGAACCTGATCTTCCAGACCATCGAGCGGCGCACCATCGCCCGCTGGGGCATGCAGGCGTGACGTGATGTGCGGCGGCCCCCGAGCCGCCGCACGCCGGTTAAAAAACTCTTCAATCACAAGAAGCTGCGCAAAGCGTGGCAATGGGAGGGACGCATGACCAAGGACTTCTTGAAGACGCTGGGCCTTGCCGCCGCCTTCGCGGTTAGCCTGGCCGGAGCCGCAGCGGCCGAGGTGGATACGGTTCGCCTCGCCAAGCAGTTCGGCATCTCCTACCTGCCGCTCACGGTGATGGAGGAGGAGAAGCTGCTGGAGAAGCACGCGAAGGAACTCGGGCTTGACGTGAAGACCGAATGGCTGCGCTTCACCGGCGGCTCGGGCATGAACGAGGCGCTGCTCTCCGGCAATCTCGACTTCGCGGCCGGCGGTGTCGGCCCCATGCTGACCATCTGGGGACGCACCCAGAAAAATCTCGGTGTGAAAGGCGTCGCGGCTCTCAATGCGATGCCGCTTTACCTGGTCACGGTCAATCCCGACGTGAAGACCATCAAGGATTTCACCGACAAGGATAAGATTGCCCTGCCGACGGTGAAGACGTCGATCCAGGCCGTTACGCTCCAGATGGCGGCGGAAAAGACCTTCGGTGAGGGACAGCAGAACAAGCTGGATTCGCTCACCGTCTCCATGGGCCATCCCGATGCGCAGGTGGCGATGATGGGCGGGCGCTCGGAGATCAACGCACATTTCGGTTCCTCGCCCTTCCAGGACCTGGAACTGAAGGATCCGCGCGCCCACAAGGTGCTGGACAGCTATGACGTGCTCGGCGGCCCCCACACCTTCAATCTCGTGTGGACCACCACGAAGTTCGCCGAGTCCAATCCCAAGGTGATGAAGGCGTTCCTCGCGGCCTTGGAAGATGCCATGGCCCGCATCAAGTCCGACCCCAAGGGCATCGCCGCGCTCTGGCTCAAGGCGGAAAATTCCAAAATGCCGGTGGACGAAGCGGCAGCGCTGATCACCTCGCCGCAGAACCAGTGGACCACCACACCCCAGAAGATGATGACCTATCTCGACTATATGAACCGGGCGGGCCTCGTGACCGCGAAGGCCAAGGATTGGCGGGACCTGTTCTTCGCCCCGCTCCACAACGCTTCGGGAAGCTGATCGCCGCGCGCCGGTGCAACGGGCCGCCGCGCGCGGCGGCCCTCATTCCAACCGAAGAAGACAGATGAACACTCGAACCTCCACCGAAACCGCCGTCTCCGGCAGCGGGGACCTGACGGTACGCGTCTGGCGCGGGGCCGAGGCGGGCGGATTCCAAGATTTCGCCACGCCCCGTCGCGCAAACCAGACGGTGCTCGATGTCGTCACCGAGATCCAGCGCGAGCAGGATCCCACCCTCGCCTATCGCTTCGCCTGCCGGGTCGGCATGTGCGGCTCCTGCGCCATGGTCGTGAACGGGCGTCCGCGCTGGACCTGTCGAACACGCGTCGCGCAGGTCGAGGAAGACGGCCTGCTCACCCTGGAGCCCCTGCGCAACCTGCCGGTGGTCAAGGATTTGGCCGTCGAGATGGAGCCGTTCTTCCAGAAATGGACCCAGGCCCACGGCTATTTCGAGCCCGGCGCGCAGCCGGCGGCGGACTTCGCGCCCGTGGCGCCCAGCGCGCCGGAGCGGCAGGAGGCGGATGCCGGCATAGAATGCATCAATTGCGGGGTCTGCTATTCCGCGTGCGATGTGGTGTCGTGGAACCCGGACTATCTCGGCCCGGCCGCCCTCAATCGCGCCTGGACCCTGGTGAATGACGTCCGCGACCAGGGCCAGGAGGCCCGGCTCGCCGCAGTGTCGGGCGATGCCGGCTGCCATTCCTGCCACAGCCACATGAGTTGCACCGAATTCTGCCCGAAGGCCCTGGCGCCGACCTTCTCCATCGCCGGACTGAAGCGCGCCACCGCCAAGCGTATCTGGAGGGGCGGACGATGACACCCATGCTCTATCTTGCTCAGCGCGCGACGGCCCTTGTCCTCGCGGTGGCCGTCAGCGTGCATCTGGCCACCATGATCTATGCCGTGCGCGGCGGATTGACGGCCGGCGAGATTCTCGCCCGCACGAACGGCAATCGCTGGTTCCTGGCCTTCTACGCGCTGTTCGTCGTGGCCGCGTCCATCCACGCGCCCATCGGCCTGCGCAGCGTTCTGCGCGAATGGACCGCCTGGCGCGGGCGCTCCCTTGATCTCGCCATGGTCGCGTTCGGCCTCATGATCCTCGTGCTCGGCCTGCGGGCGGCGTTCGCGGTCTACCGGCCATGAGCATCGCCCACACGCATCTGCGCGCCTCGCGGCGCAAGCCCGGCTTCCTCGCCGCCATCCTTCACCGCGCCTCCGGCGTCGCGCTGGCGGTTTTCCTGCCGATGCATTTCATTGCGCTCGGCACCGCTCTCGGGGGAGCGGACAAGCTGGAATCCTTTCTCCAGATCACCCATTACTGGCCGGTGCGTGTGGCTGAATGGGGCATGGTGAGCGCGCTCGCGCTGCACATGGCGCTCGGGCTGCGGGTGCTAGCCATCGAATTTCTGTCCCTGCGCACCCGCACCGGCGCGCTTGTCGGCGCGTGCTGCGCCGTTGCGGTCGCGGTCGGCCTCGCCTTTCTCCTGAGCGGGGCATGACGATGATGTTCGGCGTGCCCCTCGCCACCCTTTCCGTGCTGTGGGCCGGCGCGTTCATCGGGGCGCTCGCGGCCGGCGGCGCGGGCTTTGCCTTCGCGATTGCGGCCTCCGCGATTTGGCTGCATGCCCTTGATCCCATTCAGACCACCGCGCTGATCGTTGCCTGCGGCACGCTGCTTCACATCACCCTGGTCTGGCCGATCCGCCGATCCATCGACGGCGTGCGCCTCACGCCGTTCCTGGCAGGCGCGCTCATCGGCGTTCCCATTGGGGTCGTGATGCTGACGCGGGTGGAGCCGTCCTCCCTCAAGCTCGCGCTTGGAATCGGTATGGCGCTTTACGGGCTCTACGCCTTGCTCGCCCCGCGCCTGCCCCACGTCTCGGGCGGCGGCCGGGCGGCGGATGCGGTGGTCGGCTTTTTCGGCGGCATATTGGGTGGGCTCGGCGGCTATTCCGGCGTCCTGCCGACCATCTGGACCCAATTGCGCGGCTGGCCGAAGCCCGTGGCGCGAGGGGTCTACCAACCCTTCATCCTGTTTGCCCACGTGCTCACGCTCACGCTGGTGGGGGCCTTCGCCATCGATCAGGACGGGCTCGTTCTCTTCCTGCTCGCGCTTCCACCGCTGTGCATCGGCGCCTTTGTGGGACTGCGCATCTACGGGCATCTCGACGAGGTGCGCTTCAAGCAGATGCTGGCCGCGATGATCCTCGCGTCCGGCGTGCTTTTTCTGATTTAGGAGTGATCCCATGGACCTGGACATGAGAGAGGTCGAGGCGGTCTGCGCGGCATTGTACGTGCAGGCGCTCAAGATCCTGCCGCCGGACATCAAGGCCGGCTTCAAGGCCCTCGTGCAGAGCGAGACCGACGCCACCGGCAAGACCATCCTCGGCACCATGGTGGAGAATATCGCGGTCGCCGAGCGCACCAAGAACATCCTCTGCCAGGACACTGGCATTCCCATCTACAACGTCACCATCGGCAGAAACGTCACCTTCGACGGAGCCGAGTTGAAGGCAGCGATCCGCCGCGGCTGCGAGCGGGCGACGAAGGAAAATTCGCTGCGCTCCTCGGTGGTCCATCCCATCACGCGGAAGAACGATCAGACCTCCTGCGGCATCCGCGTGCCCATCATCCACGTGGATTTCGACACCCGCGAGGAGACCGTGGGCATCGAGATGATCCCCAAGGGCTCGGGCTCGGAGAATGGGTCGTTCCTCAAGATGCTGCTGCCCTCCGACGGCATCAAGGCGGCGAAGCGCTTCGTCATCGACCGGGTGGTGGAACTGGGCGGCCGCGTCTGCCCGCCCACCATCGTCGGAGTCGGGCTCGGCGGCACCTCGGACCTGTGCATGCACCTCGCCAAGATCGCCGCCACGCGGCCGCTGCGGACGGTGTGCTCGGATCCCGAAGGCGCGAAGATCGAGGCGGAGCTGTCGCAGGCCGTGAACGAATTGGGCATCGGGCCGCAGGGCCTCGGCGGACGCTCCACCAGCTTCGCCGTGCATGTGGAAGTGGCCGCGACCCACATCACGCAGAACCCCGTGGCCGTGAACATCCAATGCCATTCGGCGCGCCGCGCCCTGGCGACCGTGACACCCGGCGGCATCGCCTTCAGCTGAGGATCGCCCCATGACCCATCATGTCCTCGACATGCCGATCGACGCCGATACGGCGCGCAGCCTCAAGATCGGCGACACGGTCACCTTGCGGCGCACGCTGTATGGCATCCGCGACGCGACCTTGATCCATATGTTCGACCGTGGACGCCGCACCCGCATGGATCTCAACGGCCATGCGGTCATTCACACTGCGCCCAACGTGCATAAGGTTCCGGTCTCGGCGGAGGCGCCGGCGGGCTACACGCCGTTCTGCATCGGCACCACCACCTCCATGCGCATGGAGCGGTTCACCAAGCCGCTCATGGAGCGCGAAGGCGTGCGCCTGATCATCGGCAAGGGCGGCATGGGGCCGGCGACGCTGGACGCGTTCCGCGAGTTGGGCGGCGCCTATCTCGCCATCGTCGGTGGCGCCGCCGCGCTCGAAACCACCTGGATCGAGCAGATCGAGGACGTGGACATGGACGACCTGCATCCCGAAAGCCTGTGGCGCTTCCGCATCCGCGATTTCGGCCCGCTGCTGGTGGGCATGGATTCCCACGGCGGCTCGCTGTTCGCCGATGTGCAGGATGCGGTCGCCGCCCGCCGCGACGCGGTGCTCGCCAGCATCGGAGCCAGCGAATGACCCCTTCCCTGCGCATGGTGGAAACCGACATTCTCATTCTCGGCGCGGGCGGTGCCGGCCTGTTCGCCGCCCTTCATGCCAAGAAAATCGCCCCCGACCTCGAGGTGACGGTGGCGGTGAAGGGCCTGCTCGGCAAATGCGGCTGCACCCGCATGGTGCAGGGCGGCTACAATGTCGCCCTCGCCCCCGGCGATTCCGTCGAACGCCATTTCATGGATACCATCGAAGGCGGCAAGTGGCTCAACAATCAGGATCTGGCCTGGACCCTCGTCACGGAAGCGCAGGTGCGCATCCGAGAGCTTGAGAATGAGCTCGGCTGCTTCTTCGACCGCAATCCGGACGGCAGCGTCCACCAGAAGGCCTTCGCGGGACAGACCTTCGACCGCACGGTGCACAAGGGTGATCTGACCGGCATCGAGATCATCAACCGCCTGTCGGAGCAAGTGTGGCGGCGGGACGTGCGGCGGCTGGAAGATCACCGGGCGCTGGACCTGATCCCGGCCGCCGACGGCTCGGGCCTGGCTGGCGTCGTCATGCTGGACATGCGCACCGGCGAACCCGTGTTCGTGCGGGCGCGGGCGACGCTGCTCGCCACCGGCGGCGGGCCGACCATGTACAAATATCACACCCCTTCGGGCGACAAGACCTGCGACGGCCTCGCCATGGCCCTGCGCGCGGGTCTTCCGCTGCGCGACATGGAGATGGTGCAGTTCCACCCCACCGGCCTGCTGGCGGGCGAGGACACGCGCATGACCGGCACGGTGCTGGAAGAGGGGCTGCGTGGAGCGGGCGGCTGGCTGCTGGATTCCACCGGCGAGCGCTTCATGCACCTCTACGACCCGCGCGGCGAGCGTGCGACGCGCGACGTAGTGAGCCGCTCCATCATCCGTCGCATCCGCGATGGCTATGCGACCCAGAATGGCGGCGTCCACATTCAGATGAGCCATCTCGGCCCGGCGCAAGTCGCGAAGAATTTCAAAGGCATGGTGGAGCGCTGCGCAGATTGCGGCTTCGATCTCGCCGGCGGCCGGGTGGAGGTGATCCCCACCGCCCATTACATGATGGGCGGCGTGGAGTTCGCCGGCGATTGCCGCACCGAAATGCCGCGCCTCTATGCCGCCGGCGAGGACACCGGCGGCGTGCACGGCGCCAACCGATTGGGTGGAAACGGCGTCGCCAATTCCACCGTTTTCGGAGGGCTCGCCGGACAGGCCATGGCCCGCGCCGTGGTGCGCGGCAGCGCGCTCGCCGATCCGGACAGCGCGGCGGTGGCCCGCAGCCTGGAGCGCGCCTTCGGACCGCTGGGGCGGCCTTCGCGCGACCTGCCGGCGATCCGCGCCGCGCTGTACGACACCATGTGGAACGACGTGGGCATCCTGCGCACGGCCGAAGGCCTGGGGCGGGCGGGTTCCGCCCTCGCGGACCTCGCGGCTGCGGTCGCACGCTGCGGCGCGCCGGACAGCGAGCGGCGCTACAATCTCACCTGGATGGACCGGCTGAACCTGGAAAACCTTGTGGCGGTCAGCCAGGCCATCTGCGCCGCGGCGCTCGCCCGCACCGACAGTCGCGGCGCGCACTTCCGCGAGGATTTTCCCGAGACCTCCGACCTTGCGACCTCGCGCTACACGAAGGTGCGACGCGACGGCGAAGATCTTGCCATCACCACCGAGCCGGTCGCCTTCACACGCGTGCGGCCGGGCCAATCCCTGCTCGACGAAGCGGCATAAGCCAAATTTCGCGCGACCCTCCATTGCGGGAACACCAGATGACCACGCTTCGCGGGGCAGACATCGTCGCCAGGACGCTCGAAGGCCTCGGCGTCACGCGCATCTTCACCTTGTCGGGCAATCATATCATGCCCGTGTTCGACGCGCTTCTCTCCACGCGGATCGAGATCATCCACGTGCGCCAGGAAGCGGCCTGCGTGCATATGGCCGACGCCTGGGGCCGCCTGACGGGCGAGGTGGGCGTCGCCCTGGTGACCGGTGGTCAGGGCCATTCGAACGGTGCGGCGGCCTTGTTCACCGCGCTCGGTGCGGAATCCCCGGTTCTCCTGCTGTCGGGCCATGCCGGACTGAAGGAACTCGGCCGTGGCGCGTTTCAGGAAATGGCGCAGGCCGACATCGCCCGTCCCATGACCAAGGCCTCCTGGACCGCCGCCAGCACCGCGGGCCTCGCGGACGATCTCGCCCGCGCCGTGCGCATCGCGCGGGAAGGACGGCCGGGGCCGGTACACCTCAGCCTGCCGGTCGACCTGCTGGAAGCAAGCGTGACCGCGACGAGCTTCACACCGCCCTCCCCCGGGTCCATTCCTGCACGTCATGCCGAGCCTGCGGTGCTCGCGAAGGCCGCCGATCTGCTGCGCGGTGCGGAGCGGCCGTTGATCCTGTGCGGCCCCGCACTGTGCGACGTCTCCGGCCGGGCCGCCATGCTGGCGCTCGAGACGGCCACCGGCATTCCCGTGATCGGCATGGAAAGCCCGCGCGGCATCAACGATCCAAGCCTTGGCAGTTTTGCCGAGATTCTCGCCAAGGCCGACGTCATCGCCCTGGTCGGCAAGGCACTCGATTTCACCCTGAAATTCGGCGATGCGCCGGCCGTGTCGGAGCGCTGCAATTTCATCGTCCTTGATCCCGATGCCGAACTGATCGCCCGGGCCGCGCGGGACAAGGGGCCGCGCCTGCTGGCCTCCGGCATCGCCGACCCGCGTCCCACCTTGGCCGACCTCGGCTCGGCGCTCGCCGGCGCGGAACGGGAAGGATCCTGGCTCGCCGAGGTGCGGGAGGCGCTGGGCTACATTCCGCCGGATTGGAACGGCGCCACCGGCGTGCCGGGCCGCGTGCACCCTGTGGACTTGTGCCGCGCGGTCGGCGCCTTTCTGGACCGGCATCCCGGCGGCACGCTGATCTGCGACGGTGGCGAGATCGGCCAATGGCCACAGGCCCTGATCAAGGCCGAGCGGCGGCTGGTTAACGGGGTCTCCGGTACGATCGGCGTTTCCATTCCGTTCGCCATCGCCACCAAGGCATTGAGCCCGCAGGCGCCGGTGGTGGCGATCCTGGGGGATGGAACGTTTGGCTTCCACATGGCGGAGTTCGACACCGCCGTGCGCTACGGCCTGCCGATCATCGCTGTGGTCGGAAACGATGCACGCTGGAACGCCGAGCATCAGATCCAGCTTCGCAGCTTCGGTGCCGAGCGTGCGCGCCACTGCGACCTGCTGCCGACGCGATATGACCAGGTGGCCGCCGCACTCGGCGGGTTCGGCGCCTGCGTGACCCATGCCGACGACTTGCCCGATGCGCTGGAGCGGGCCCATGCGAGCGGGAGGCCCGCCTGCATCAATGTGATGATCGAAAGCGTGCCCGCGCCCGTCATCCGCCGCCCTGCGCCCGGATAGGCGCCCGGTCCGCCGCGCGCACGTACCCATCAAGACCAAGAAGCAAGGGGAGTGACACGCATGTTCGGGACAAGAGGGATTTTAGCCGCCGCAATCGTGCTGGCAGGCATGGGCGCAGCATCGGCGGAGATGACGGAAATTCACATCGCGCGGCAGCCGAGCCTCGGCCATCTGCCACTGATGATCATGCAGGACCAGAAGCTGGTGGAAAAGGAGGCCGCCGCGCGCGGCATTCCCGACCTCAAGGTGGGGTATTCGACGCTCGCCGGCGGCGCTGCCATGAACGACGCCCTGCTTTCCGGCGCAATCCAGTTCGCGGCCGGCGGCGTGCCGCCTTTGGTGCTGCTGTGGTCGAAGACCGAGGGCACCGCGATGCAGGTCAAGGGCGTCGCAGCCATGAATTCCATGCCGCTGCTGATGAACACCACCAATCCCAACATCAAATCGCTGCGGGACTTCACCGATGCCGACAAGATCGCCCTGCCGGCGGTCAAGGTTTCGGTTCAGGCCATGTTCCTGCAGATGGCCGCGGAAAAGGAATTGGGCGAGGCCCATCGCAACGATCTCGACAAGCTCACCGTCACCCTGTCCCACCCCGACGGCATGGCCGCCATGCTGGCGGGCCAGGTGACGGCCCACTTCACCGCCGCCCCGATTCAGGAACTGGAACTGAAACGGCCGGGCGTGCACACCGTGCTGAATACATTCGATATCCTCGGCGGCCCCTCCACCTTCAATGTGGTTTGGGCCTCCTCCACCTTCGTCGAACAGAATCCGAAGATCTACGCGGCTTTCACAGCGGCGCTGGAGAAGGCGATCGGCATCATAAACGCCGACAAGCCCGCCGCTGCCGCCACCTATGTGCGGCTCACCAAGGATTCGAGCGACCTCGCGCTTATTCAACAGATCCTCACGGATCCGCAGGTCACCTTCACCACGACGCCACAGAGCATCCAGAAATATATCGACTTCATGGCGCGCACCAAGGCGATCCGCCGTCGCGCGGACAGCTGGAAAGAGCTGTTCTTCGCCAACATGCACGACAAGGCCGGAAACTGATTTTCAAGCCCGGCGGCCGCCCGTCGGCGGCCTCTCCGCACAAAGGCAATTGACCTTTTATCATATCTTATGTCTTATAAAAGACATGGGAACGCAGGGCGAGCCCTGGACCCTCGGCCGGCATAGGAGGACCTCAAGAAAATGAGCGCAGATCAAGAAACGCGAGGCAATGGCGACGGCATCCCGCACGTCCTCGCCCACAGCCCCAAGGACAATGTGGCGGTCGCGGTGGTCGAGGGTCTCGGCGCCAATACGCAAGCCTTCGGCGTCATCACGGAAGACAATTCCACCTTCGAGGTGTTCGTGAAGAGCGACATCCCGATCGGCCACAAAGTGGCGCTCGTGGACCTGAAGACCGGCGATACATTGATCAAGTATGGGCAGGACGTCGGCCGCATCGTCGCCGACATCGCCAAGGGCGAGCACGTCCACGTTCATAATGCCAAGACGAAGCGTTGGTGAGGCAGAACATGTCCGAGAACATCACGATCAACGGCGAAAGCCCCACCAATCCGTTCGCCGGCAGCGCTCCCGACCAGCTGGTCACCCCCGCCCTGTCGGCCGATCGGGCCTCAAACGACTATGCTAAGGCCACCGTCATGGGCTGGCGGCGCGAGAACGGCCGGGTTGGGGTGCGCAATCATGTCGTCATCCTGCCCCTCGACGATCTTTCGAACGCGGCCTGCGAGGCCGTGGCGAACACTGTGAAGGGAACGCTCGCCCTGCCGCACGCCTACGGGCGCCTGCAGTTCGGCGAGGATCTGGAGATCCACTTCCGCACCCTGATCGGCATCGGCTCCAACCCCAATGTTGCCGCCGTCGTCGTCATCGGCATCGAGGACCAGTGGACCAACCGGGTGGTGGAGGGTATCGCCAAGACCGGCAAGCCGGTCGTGGGCTTCGGCATCGAAGGCCATGGCGACATCGCGACCATCGCCAAGGCCAGCTACCAGGCCAAGCGCTTCCTGCAATGGGCCACCGAGCTGCAACGCGAGGAATGCCCCATCACCGACCTCTGGATCTCCACCAAGTGCGGGGAATCCGACACCACCACGGGCCTCTCCTCCTGCCCCACCGTGGGCAACATGTATGACAAGCTGATCCCGCACGGCATCTATGGCGTGTTCGGCGAGACTTCCGAAATAACCGGCGCCGAGCATCTCTGCAAGGACCGTGCTGCCTCGCCGGAGATTGCGGACAAGTGGTACAAGATGTGGAAGGCCTATCAGGACGACGTCATCGAAGCCCACAAGACCGATGATTTGTCCGACAGCCAGCCCACCAAGGGCAATATTGTCGGCGGCCTCACCACCATCGAGGAAAAGGCGCTCGGCAATTTGGAGAAGATTGGCCACGAGTGCACCTATATTGATGCGCTCGAGCCCGCGGAGGCCCCCGCCAAGGGTCCCGGCCTCTATTTCATGGACACGTCCTCGGCGGCCGCCGAATGCGTGACCCTGATGGCCGCCGCCGGATACGTCGTGCACACCTTCCCCACCGGGCAGGGGAATGTGATCGGCAATCCCATCGTGCCGGTGATCAAGATCTCCGGCAATCCGCGCACCATCCGCACCATGGGCGAGCATATCGACGTGGACGTCTCCGGCGTCCTGCGGCGTGACATGACGATCCCGCAGGCCGGCGACGCATTGATCGACATGATCGTGCGCACAGCAAATGGCCGGCTCACGGCTGCCGAATCCCTCGGCCACCGCGAGTTCGTCATGACGAAGCTGTATCGCAGCGCCTGACCGACAAAGGACGGGCGGCACACGCGCTGCCCGTCCCTTTCTGCCGCACGGAAAAACCATGCGGTCGCGCGCCGACACAGAGCATACCGCACGCGCGCACGCCGCAGACGGTTGCAAGCTTTCGGCGCAACGGGTTCCCCCCGAACCCAGAGATGCGGATCTCCACCTTGGCCGCAAATCGGAGCAGCGCACAAAATCAATGGTGCGACGCGGCGTAGGGCTGTATAGGTCGACGCATTCATCTGGACCCGGTGCAAGCCCGGGTGGCTCTTCCGGCCGCCGATCCGCCGGACAACGCATATGACAGCACTGCCCCAACCGCCTTTGCGCGGCGCGGCCGTCTATTGCGGAATTCCACACATGACCAAGCAAACAGCCTATTTTCGCGAATGGTTTTCCAACCCCCGCGGCGACGTTCTCGCCGGCATCGTGGTCGCCCTCGCGCTGATCCCCGAAGCCATCGGATTTTCCGTCATTGCCGGAGTGGACCCGAAGGTCGGGCTCTATGCCTCCTTCGCGATTGCCTGCGTCTCCGCATGTGTCGGCGGACGACCCGGCATGATCTCCGCCGCCACGGCGGCAACGGCTGTCGTGATGGTGAGCCTGGTGCGCGACCACGGCCTGCAATATCTGTTTGCCGCCACGATCCTCATGGGGCTGTTGCAGATTGCCGCGAGTCTCCTGAAGGTCGGGCGGTTGATGCGCTTCATCTCACGCTCGGTAATCACCGGTTTCGTCAATGCGCTCGCCATTCTGATCTTCATGGCGCAACTGCCGGAATTGATCGGCGTGCCGCTGCAAACCTATGCCATGGTCGCGGCTGGTCTGGCCATCATCTATCTGTTTCCGTATCTGACAAAGGCCGTCCCCTCCCCCCTCGTCGCCATTGCGGTTCTCACACTCTTCGCATGGTGGTCGGGCCTGGAGCTGCGCACGGTGGGCGATCTTGGTGAATTACCCTCAAGCTTCCCGGCCTTCATGGTGCCGGATGTGCCGCTGACCTTGGAGACCTTGCAAATCATCTTTCCCTATTCGGTCACGCTTGCCGCCGTCGGCCTTCTGGAATCGCTGCTGACGGCCCAGATTGTCGACGATATGACCGACACTTTGAGCAACAAGAGCCGGGAATGCCTCGGCCAGGGGGCGAGCAACATCGCGTCCGCTTTGATCGGCGGCATGGGGGGATGCGCCATGATCGGCCAGTCGGTCATCAACGTCAGCTCCGGTGGGCGCGGACGGCTCTCAACCTTCGTCGCGGGTGCGTTCCTGCTGTTCCTGATCCTGGTGCTGGATGACCTCGTGCGCATCATCCCCATGGCGGCATTGGTCGCGGTGATGATCATGGTCTCCATCGGGACCTTCTCGTGGCGCTCGATCCTCGATTTGCGCCGTAATCCCGTGCCGTCCTCGGTGGTCATGCTGGCAACGGTGGTGACCGTGGTCGGCACGCACGACCTTGCGAAAGGCGTGCTGGTTGGCGTGCTCCTGTCCGGTGTCTTCTTCGCCGGAAAGGTGGCCCGGATGGTGTCCGTGACCCGGAGGCAAGCCGACGGGCGGGTGACATATACCGTGCTGGGGCAGATCTTCTTCGCGTCGTCGGAGGTGTTTCTGCGCGGCTTCGACTTCGAGGAGAAGCCGGCCGAAGTGGTGATTGACCTGACCCACGCGCACTTCTGGGACATCACCTCGGTGGGCGCGCTCGACAAGGCCGTGCTGAAATTCCGGCAGTCCGGCGCCCAGGTGAGCGTGCTTGGCCTGAACGAGGCGAGCGCCACCCTGGTGGATCGCTTCGCGCTTCACGACAAGGAGGATGCCCAAGCCATAGCGCTCCACTAGGTGGGTCGGGCGCGACCGTGGGCGAGGCTTGCGGGCGCGCTAGCACATCTCGTCCGCCGGCCTTTCCTGCGGCTTGGCGCGGCGAAACACGCCGCCCATCGAGCGCCGGGGCCCACACCCGACGGCACCATTTCCATCTGTCGATATCTATCGACATAACAATCCGTCTGGGATACAAGCTGTTGGGCAAAGGGGTACGTGCGAGACCGGCCGCGAGCGGCGGTCCTGCCCTGGATGCCATAACAGAGCGAAGCCATGGACGTGACGAAGCTGAAGGCAGAAGACGCGACGCGGATCTTCGATGCGTTGTCGCAGGTCACGCGGTTGGAGACCTGGCGCCTCCTGCTCCGCTATGTGCCCTACGGCCTGCCGGCCGGCGACATCGCGCGCCTGCTGGCGGTGCCGCACAATACCCTCTCGACGCATCTCGCGGTCCTCGAACGGGCGGGCCTCGTCACGACCCGGCGGGACGGCCGGTCCATCCTCTATGCCGTCGATCTTTCGGCAGCGGGCCCGGCATTGAGCCAGCTGATGTCGGAGATGGGCTTCGCCGTCGCGCCCCGACGCACGCCCCTGACCGCCGCGTTTCCCCAGCTGCGCCCCGATGCCGCGAATGATCGCGCTTATAATGTGCTGCTGGTCTGCTCGGCCAACTCGGCGCGTTCGCTCATTGCCGAGGCCTTGCTGAACCGTGACGGGCGCGGCCGCTTCCGGGCCTATTCGGCCGGCAGCCGCCCGAAGCGCAAGCCGCACCCCATGGCGCTCGATCTGCTCGACTCGCTCGGCTACGACACGGCCAGCCTGGCCTCCAAGAGCTGGGACGGCTTTGCCGGGCCGGACGCGCCACAAATGGATTTCATCATCACCACCTGCGATGCCGCCGCGGGAGAAGCCTGCCCCACCTTTCCCGGGCATCCACTGCATGCGCATTGGGGCCTGCCCGACCCAATTCTGGTGAAGGGCACCGAAGCGGAGCAGAAGGCAGCTTTCCTCGCCACCTATCGCCGTCTGGCTGGACGCATCTCCGCCTTCGTCAACCTGCCGTTCGAGCAGCTCGACCTTGCATCGCTCAAGGAGCGGATCGCCGAGATCGGACGAATGGAGGGCGCAACCGATTTCACGCTCTCGGGACAGGCGGCGTGACCTCTCCCCTTCGCGTAACAGACCTTGCCCGCGCTGCGGCCGCCATCGGCCGCGGAGCGCCGCCTTGGGAGATCCTGCGCCGTGTCCGTATTTGAACGCTATCTCACGCTCTGGGTCTTCCTGTGCATCATCGCCGGAGTCGCGCTTGGCGCGCTGGCGCCGTCGGCATTCCAGGCCATCGGCGCGCTGGAGGTGGCGCGGGTCAATCTGCCGGTCGCCGTCCTCATCTGGCTGATGATCGTGCCCATGCTGATCAGGATCGACTTCGCCGCCCTGAGGCAGGTTGGTCGGCATTGGCGCGGCATTTCGGTGACGCTGCTGGTGAACTGGGCGGTGAAGCCGTTTTCCATGGCCTTCCTCGGCTGGCTGTTCATCGCGCACCTGTTCCGGCCGTATCTGCCCGCCGAGCAGATCGACAGCTATATCGCCGGCCTCATTCTTCTGGCGGCGGCGCCCTGCACGGCCATGGTGTTCGTCTGGTCGAACCTGACCAAGGGCGAGCCCCACTTCACCCTGTCGCAGGTGGCGCTGAACGATGCCATCATGATCTTCGCTTTCGCGCCCGTGGTGGGCCTTCTTCTCGGGCTCTCCTCGATCAGCGTGCCCTGGGACACGCTGTTCCTTTCGGTGGTGCTCTATATCGTCGTGCCGGTGATCGCCGCGCAGCTCCTGCGCGGGCGCATCCTGGCGCGCGGTGGACAGGCCGGGCTCGATCGCCTGCTCGGCGTACTCCAGCCGGCCTCCCTCGTGGCGCTATTGGCCACGCTCGTGCTGCTGTTCGCTTTCCAGGGGGAACAGATCCTCGCCCAGCCCCTGGTGATCGCACTTCTGGCTGTGCCGATCCTGATCCAGGTCTATTTCAACTCGGGGCTCGCCTATCTCCTGAATCGACTCTCAGGGGAAGCCCATTGCGTGGCTGGCCCCTCGGCCCTGATCGGAGCCTCGAACTTCTTCGAGCTGGCGGTCGCCGCGGCCATCAGCCTGTTCGGCTTCAAATCGGGAGCGGCGCTGGCCACGGTGGTGGGCGTGCTCATCGAGGTCCCGGTGATGCTCTCGGTGGTCTGGATCGTGAACCGGTCCAAGGATTGGTACGAGGCCGGCGCCATCAAGGTGAAGGACGCGCCCGCCCATCCCCGGACCTGACATCACTGCCGTGGTGGCGGCGGGGCGAATGAGGGTCCGCCAGGATTCCGCTCGCCATCATCCGATCCTTGGAGCCTGAACGATGAGCGTATCTCCCCCTGTCACCATCTGGCACAATCCGGCGTGCGGCACATCACGCAACACGCTTGCGATGATCCGCAACGCGGGCATCGAGCCGACGATCCTCGAATATCTGATAACGCCGCCCACGCGGGACCAGCTGGCCGCTGCCATCGCGGCTGCGGGCCTCACGGTGCGCGCCGCGCTTCGTCGCAAGGGCACGCCCTATGACGCGCTCGGCCTCGACGATCCCGCCTTGACCGACGACGCCCTACTCGATGCCATGATGGCCCATCCCCTCCTCATCAACCGGCCGTTCGTGTTCACGCCGCTCGGCGTGCGTCTGTGCCGCCCGTCGGAACAGGTCCTGGACATCCTGCCGGCCCCTCAGAAAGGGCCGTTCACCAAGGAGGACGGAGAGTTGGTGATTGATGCCGAAGGCCGGCGCATGGGCTGACGACGGCGGCGTTGCCAGAAGTCCCACATGGACGATGGCCTGCGCCGGCAGAAAGGCGGGCGCCTCGTCGGCCTAGGCCGCGACCTGGCGGAAATCCCTACGATTTCGATCAAACGCAAACAGCCCGCCAATCTGGCCTTTCCGTTTCCACAGCACCGCATCTATCGCGATCGGGCGGTCGCGATTCTGACATCGCTTGATTTGCCCTGTGATCTGGATGCCGACATTGGCGAGCAGGGGATCGCCAATGTCCGGGGGACAGCGGCAACGCCTCGCCATCGCACGCGCCATACTCACGCGGCCGAAGATGCTCGTTCTCGATGAGGCGACGTCTCAGCTTGATAGCGAGAATCAACAACGGGTCTGGTGTCGCATTCGAGAGAATCTTCCCGACGTGACCTTGATCGGGGTTGCACACCGGCTCAGCCATCCGCCCGCATTCAGCTGGAGTTGGCAATGGCGCAATAGTGCTTGGGTAGCTTGTCGTGAGAGTCCGCAACCCACAACAGCCGCCCGATCCCTCAACGGACTCGACCTCTGCTGGCATTGCTATGGTAGGTGCATCATGCCGTCATGTTTCCTTTTGCATGAATGCTCTTTAGGGTGGGTCGGCAGACGGACAAAGGCCAGAACAACGATGACAAGCCAGCTGGATCCTGGCGATTGGCTAAGGATCTTACCGGGAGATCCCCTCTGCCAACAAACGGTCCTCGCCTGCGCAGGCATCCAAGCAGAACTCGGCGGCATCGAGATCCAGGAATTTTCTAGCAGCCTGGCCGCTCAACAGCGAAGGCGGCATGTGGCTTTCATGCGAGACAGCACTGCGCGCTGGTATAATTCGATCGACCCGGCGCTCATCGATTCCTTTTCGGCCAGTCAGTCCGACCGGCAGATCGTCACCCTTGGCAACAGCATGGGCGGCTTCGCTGCCATCCTGTTGTCCCTTCTCCTTCCAAATGCCATTGGCTCGATCGCCTTCTGCCCGCAATTCTCCGTTCACCCCGAAGAGGTCCCCTTCGAGACGCGCTGGACGGAGTATATCTCCGCCATCGCCGAATGGCGCTTCAGGACCTGCCTGCCGCAAACCTGGAACCATCCCAAGAGCGTGACGCATACGATTTTCTGCGGCGAGCGCGAACCAGCGGACATCCGTCATGCCGAACTGATCCTGCATCATGCGCAAAATCCTGCCAGAGCCTTCATCCTTTCAGGATGCGGCCATAATGTCGCCCGCCATATCAAAGCGCATCATGCCCTCGCTCCCCTTCTCGATGCGCTGATCAGCGGGAATTCAGGCACCGACATTATTGTCGATCTCTTGCGCTCCCATGGCCTGCGCTGCGACACGATCACTTCGCAACGCACATGATCGCTCCAATCCGCCAGATGCCGGGACTAAACACCTAGATCATGCTTTCGAGGACCGGCCGCCATGCTGAATGAAACTGCGCCTTCGAATAGTCTGCTGCGGTCGCCTGCCCCCGAGCAGCAAGCTGCGCCGCCCAGGCAGGCCGCTCGAAGGCGGTGACAAGGTCACGGGCGAGGTCTGCGATATTTGGATAGGGACGGACAGCACAATTCTCGCTTGGCCGCATGTAGTCCCGCCCGCCGAAACCATCGAAGCCAAGCACCGTGGTTCCTGCGGCCATCGCTTCCAGCGGGACCAGGCCAAAACCTTCGCCGACGGAGAGGCTTAGAAGATAGCGGCTTTTGGCCAAATCGGCGAAGAGCTCCGATTGCGCAAGGCCGCCTGCCTGACGGAGCGAACCCTCCCAGTCGACCCTTGCTGCAATCTGCGGGCTGATGCCTGCGACCTCTGTTTTCAACCGGTCCAGAAGAAGCCGATGCAGATCACCATTCCCCTTCGCGTAGAGGAGAATGGAATCCACCCGCCGCTCCTGCCACGGAATGACCGGATGGGTCGGCGGCGTGACGAAGGGTGAGATGACATCGGCTGATACGTCATAGACTTGCTGGAGGAAATGACGCACGAACCCGCTTACGGCGACGTAACGATCAAACCAGCGGTCCAATATCGAAAAGGTCGTGAAGCCCTGAACATACATCAACTTCCGGCACCGGTGAGTCAGACCGATCCGGCCATCGGAGAAGGACGGATTGCAGATCAAGAGGTCATGCGGCGCGACGAGGTCCGGCAGAGCCCGTGCGGTGACGGTGTCGAAGAGGACCGGATAGTCGAAGACGGAAGCCTTGGCGCGCTCTTTGCCTACAGTGACCACTTTCACGGGTAAGCCAAGGAAATGGTGCGCGACAAGCCCAATTTCATAGGCCATTCGCGTGCCGCCCGCAGGAATATAGCCCCCCATAACATAGACGGTAGGTGTTTGCGCCACGCCGACTCTTCTCCGCTCAGAGACTGATATATGCAGAGTTTACTCGATCAGCCTCAACCAAGCCTGGAGGCCCACTCTTGCTCGAAATTTGGATAAAATTGCACAATTAGTCCAAGTAGCGGCTCGAGTGCCCTGTACAAGGCATGGAAATCAACCCCCGTATAACGCTCAACCGGGTCATAAGCCGCGAGGCTGGGCAGCATAAGGCCAGATGTTCCAAAACACTCCAAAGCCGAAGACGGTTCCGCTGTGATATCTTCATATCGCAGCACTCGACCGGCCGGTAGTGTGAGATAGGTTCGTAATTGCCATTCAATCAGCGTCGCCTGGCCCACCAGCCTATCCTTGATGCCGGCAAGTCGTCTCTTGAGTTCCGGTGCAAAAGCTTCCGCCATTGGCATATGGCCTCGATTGACCGGCATGTTCACCGTCTGCCAGGCAGCCATGACGGCCATGGGGTCCCGCACAATGGCGTAAAGCGTGAAACGCTTCACGAGGAGGTCTGCCAATGCCGTGAATTCAGCAGGATGCTTGACAATAAGGGTAAAATTATCGCTCAACGGCTTGTCGAATAACAATTCGCTTCGTTGTTCAAGCACTTTCCGCAGATGCCCGTCCTGCCGAGGGGGTTCAACCCAATTGTCAATAATATAACCGTCAACATGCTTGGTCGGAATTGGTTTATTCGCGATTGCGGCAGCACGTGTCTGCACGACGAATTCGGCGATTTCATCGACCGCACGGTGTCTGTCCCCATGCGGGTTTAGCTGAATCGGCTCTGCCAGAGCGATCGTATCCGGTTGGCGGCCCAAGAGAGCGACCACAAGCGTCGTGCCGGAACGCGGCATGCCCGTCAGCAAAATATCAGGCATCGGCTCCCCATAATTATCCGTCGTCAGAACATTCGGCACAGATCGCTGCGTAAATTATCGGAGTGCGGGCCTCGTCTGGGGGGTGAGGTTAGGCAGCGAGCTTGCGGTGTTGCAAGCGCCGATTTTCAATGGTCTTTCGCTTGATCCTTTCAGGCTGTTCGATGATGGCTGGTGCCCTTCCGAAGTATGCGTCGGCGGGCGTCACATTGTTCAGACTCTCGTGGTAGCGCTGGTGATTGTAATGTTCGACGAAAGCCTCAATCTGGGCCTCGAGGTCACACGTGGCTCATCTTCCGAGCCTCGATGTCATGCGGGCCTATATCTGAGCGCAAGCGCCTTCGCGTGGACGCCGATCGCCAGAGGGAGAACAAGGCAAAACGGGGCTCGCCGAGATTGAGAAGGAGAGCGGCCGGCTCCTGGACATGCTCCACAGATGTCTCGGACCCATCTCCGTTCCCGGAGCGGATGAACGCTCTATCGAGCGAGAAGGCCTCGCTGAATGCGATCGCTTTGCCCCCGCCAGACGTGATCGATTTCCATCCGAAGGTCGTCAGCCAATACCAAGCAATGGTCGCGGATCTTCGGAATCAGATGAACGAGGCCTCTCCGGTGGATCGCGGCGAGACGATCGCAGGCGTTCAAAACTCATCGAGACGGTGGTGATTTATTCCAACGACGATCCGCAAGGGCGAGACATCGAGCAGTATGGAATCATTACGGCCCTGTTCGGAGATGCCGAACAGGGCCGTAATGATATGTGCCAAATGGTTGCGGGGACACGCAACACCCGATCCTTGCGGAATGGATCCGGCGACCCCGAAAATTCGGAATCGCCGATATCGTTGGTTGCGGGAGGGCGCAACACCCGACCGCTGCGAAACGCAAAAGGCGACCCTTCCGGATCGCCTTTGCTGGTATCGCAAGAATCGTTGGTTGCGGGGGCTCGCAACACCCGATTCTTGCGATTGGTCGAGAGCGCCATACCGAAGCTAGCGGCATAGCCACTCTCTGTAAGAGGTGTTCGGATCCCTTTCGGCCCGCCATCAATGTGTGCGTGGTATAGCCGGGATCGTAAAATCGGTGTTCTCTATGCCGCCTGTTAACGGGTGCTCTCGGCAGCAATGCACCCAAAACCGGTCGCCGAGTGCGGCTTGGCGATCCCGCAATAGCAGAACACCGAGGGTGCCAAGGACAGTCGCGGTTGCGCCATTAGCGGCCCTTGGCTCGTATCCAGAAACAGCCGTTCGAACTCGCGAGCAACTCGGAATGGAGAGCACCTATGTCGCCACAGCAACCGCACGGATACACCCTAGCGGGTCTCGTGGAACAGTCGCTTAGCGGCCTCATCCAAACTATCGATCTCGCATCGATTGAAGTGGACCCAGTTCTCTTCCCGCAACAGCCGGCTCTCGACGATCACATAGGAGCCGGGATCGCCCTCGAGGACCCGCACAATGTCTTGCTTATGAAACCACCGCATGTTTGCGGCAAGGACGTTCTCCAGAATCTTACGCCACCCCGCCACTTCGCGAAAACGCGGGTGCTCTCTGAGACGCGCAAATCCGCGCCATAGTTCAATATTCTCGGCCTGCGGTACCGGTGACGCCACATCGAAGCGAGACGCCCATCGTCCGAGCAGTCCCGAAAGGATGGGTACGGCTACTGCAGAAGGAATTCGCTGCGCCAAGTTGCAGAGGCTCTCGAAAAAGGCGTCGTCGCCCAGCAAAAGGTAGCGGTGAAGAACTGGCGCTAGACGCTCATCGAGAAGTGGTTCTGTCGCCTTAAGGCCGTCGAGGCGCCCGAGAAAGGGTAGTAGGATGTCGCCTTCGGACTCAAGCGCTTGGTAGAGGCGATCGGCATCGCCCTGCGCGCCGAGGCTAGCGATGAATTGCGCCCCATAGGTGCCAACCCAGGGCCATCGCAAGCGCTCGCCATGCCATGGCATTGGTAAATCGAACCGGTTGGCAGCGGCAATGGCGGGGCGAAGTCGCTCATGGATGGACGTGCCGCCAGTCGACGTCGAACTCTCTCGGCCGACAACATGCCCTCCGGCGGTGAACGTCATCGTGGGTGTGAAGCGGACGACGGCTGTCGAAGGATCGTTGGCCGGATCCGCCAAGGCGATGAGTCTCTGCACTTCCTCCCGGTCCAACCGCGAAAGCGCGATAGATTGCCCTGCATCGATCCACAATTCGGAAGCCCCGCGAAGAGCACGCACCGCCGCAGAATAATCGAGAAGCGGGTTCGGCATCGGTGTCCGGGGCTCGGGAACTGGCGATGCGGTCGCCACGGTCCCCGATTGGCGACGACCCGCTTCGATTTCGTTGACAATGCGACCTAACAAGGCCGCGCCGCCGCAGGGCGACGTGGCCAGGATGCGGCGCAGCCGCGGACACAGGTCGGGATCGCTGTCCCGGACCCAGCGTCGTTCCTGCAGGCATTTGACTGCCAACCAAACCGAAGACGTGCTCGCCAGCACGTCTTCGATATCCCGAGCGACGCCGCAAAGGCGGAAGGCTCTCACGACTGCCGCGTGCAGAAGGGGCGTTTGAACTCCATTCAGCAATCGCTGAATACCTGCGGGCGATGGATCACTCATCAGCTCGTGTAGAGCCATCGGGCCGCATCGGATGGCGACGGCAAGCTGCCCCTTGCGAGCAGTTCGCTCCACTGTTGCTCTAGAGCCGAAGCGATGAATGCAATGAAGTTCGCTTCGCCCTCGAACAAAAATCCTGACACGCCGTTCTGCAGCATGCCGCTGAGAGAAGCATGGGCCTGTAGGTTGTCATCACGATCGATCGTTAGCGGCGAGCTCTCCGCCAGGACCACTGGGGCGATCATTTGAAGAGCCGCGGCGAAGGGTAAGCGACCCGCCGCCCAGATGGCGGCACGCCGAACCACCCAATGAACTGATGAGTCTGTCGCAAGCGCGACGAGCTGCTGCGCGAAGCCTTCATCCCGTGTCCGCATCGCGACAATGCATTGCCATAGGGTGAGTTCTGACGAGGCGAACCCACCTGTCAGATCGCTAGCCGACGTTGGGCCGCACGCGGTGAGGGCCTGGGCGAGAAGCGGGACGATCTTGGAGTTTGGCTCGACGGCAATCTGATGTCGGAGCACCTCTGCTGCGCGTTGGGGGCGACGGCGGGCAAGCCCAACAGCGGAGGCGCTCCGGACCGACAGATCATGGTGCTGAACGCCTTGGATGAGGAGATCGGTGACATCGGGCCACGCGGTTTCGGCAACCGCGATGAGACAGGACACTAAGAACGGAGGAGGCACCGAAGCCGCCGACGGCGACATAAGCTCGGCTTGCAGCATCGGGACGCCTGCGGCGAAGGGCTGTTTGACAAACAGGAGGACAAAAAGCCTGTCCCAAAGGGCGGCGAGCGGATCCTGCGGCAAGGCTGCGAGACGGCTCCGCAGCGATCCAAGATCTACTTCCAGAAAAAGGAGGACTGCTAACGCGGCTTGACGGTGGGCGGGCGGTGCGGATGGATCGAACAGAACCCCCTCATATAGGCGCCCATCATAGGCCGTCGGCGCGAAGGCTGGCCCCAGCAGCGCGCAATCTTGAGAGATTGGTCCGGGGGCCAAGGGATTGACCAGTTTCTCGATTTCTGAGTGACCGATAAAGATTAGGACCCTCCACGCGTTGGCTCTGATATCGGCTTCGCTGCCGTCTTCCCTAAGAATGTCGACACAGAACGAACGCAACTGATTCCGGGCCGCCCAGATGAGAGATCCGACGGGTCCGAACCCAAGCGATCGGGTCGCGATCATTGCCGATGCCGGCATCGTTGGCAGAGCGGCCAGAATTTCCACCGCGTCCTCCCGCCGCTCGACAGTCAGCTTCACTCCACTCCAGGGCGCGTCGCGTCGAGCCTTGTCGTCGGTTGGGCGAGCAAAGATTGCAAAGCCCAGCGCAAGCGCGGCACGGCTGCCGTCGAGCAATAGGGCCGGCAACAGTAGGTGCTGAACGTCCTCTGGTTGCGACTGTGCGAAATCGACAATCTCGGCTGTCGACGATCGGCGTCCGTAGCGGGCGGCAATCAAAAGCCAAGTCAGGCCTTGTCGACGTTCTTTTGCATTTGCCGCCTGGGCAACCGTAAATTCGAGCAGTTCTTGGAAACGGGTGGGACTGAGCGCGAGGATCGCTTCGACCACAGGTCGCGCCCAATCATGATCGCTAAAATAGCGGAAACGCTGCTGGATAAGCAGGTCCATGAGCAGCTCATCCACGCCTTCTGGGGTAAGTTCCTGCAGGATGGATCCGAGGAGATAGAAATCAGCGATACGCTCAGGCCGGGCAGCAAGAGCGACGACCTCTTGCGCGGTGACAACCGCCCGGCGGGTCACATAACTGGCGAGACTGCGCCACGCCTCTCCCCGCAGGAACGTCTCTCGGCTGAGGAGTTCCGCTTGATCAGAGTGGCCCGCTTTGTCGAGATGGAATATCTGCGCGGTGATATCGCCCTGTCCGCCGTACCACTCCGCCAAGGCGACGTGGGCGCTCTGCCGCACGGCTGGCGCGATGCCAGACTCCAGCCCAGCGCGAACGGTTTCGTGCATCTCCAGAAGGCCTTCGGCCTCGGTCCGAAGCAAGCCAAGATCTAAGAGCGCTTTGATGGCAGCGCCGACATTTTCATGCGGAAAAGCTGCCTCGGCATCGTGCCGTCGAAATGGCAGAGCGAAGCAGACAAGATGCTCCGCCGCAGACCTAGCGCCTGGCGCGAGTTGATCGAAACGGCTTTGCTCCGCAGCCGAAACCACATCCTCAGGCGGTCTGCCCGCGATGGCGAGCATCGCGTCGAGCGTTGGTTGGCGGGCCAAAGCCTCAGCGAGTTGCGCATAGAGTCCGGCCGGCCGTCCAACGGTGATCCGATTGAAGATCTCCCACAGCCCCCTCCGGTCGATGCCGAGGTGGTAACGACCCACGAGGCTTACGAACTCCTCCCAGCGGAAACCGCGCATATTGATCGCGCGGACGCCGGCGCTGTCGCTCTCGACAGGGCTCAGCGCGCTGAAAGTGCTCTGCTGACCAAACACTACGAGGCGGCAAGACCCCGGCGTCAAGGCGCGGGCAAACCGTCCCAGGTCTCGGCCGAATTGGGCGTTGCACGTTCCTTCGGCCAGATCCAACAGCAACTGCACCGGCCGAGACAGACCACTGCATATCTCCGCCAAACGGTCGATCACCGTCTCGTCGGCGGGTTTGCTCTCCACAGCGAGACCGAACAGGTCGGGTATTCCCCGACGCAAAAGGTGGAAAGAGACTCCGGACATCACGTCGCGAAATGCCGCATCTGCCCGCACGCGGACGTAGATCGGGAGGCGACCCGGATCGTGGTCCTCCAACGCGGCAGCCGCTTGCGCGGCAAGCGTCGTCTTGCCAGACCCGGAGATACCTACGACCTCGACAACCGTGGCGGATCCAGGCTTGACCAGTCCATCGATCAAGTCCGGTCTCAAAATCCCATTTGCTGGTGGAACTGGCGGCTCTGTCGCAGCGCTCATCTGCGGCCAGGCGCTGCGGAGCTGCACTTCGAAACCCCGCCGATCGATCATCTCTCCTGGCTGTTTGGCGACATCATTGATAAAGGATCGGAAATTGCCGAACAGGTTGTGTTCCACGACCTGCGGCGACAGGCGATATTCACGCTGCAATCGGTCTTGGAAGCGTTTGCCCACCTGCGCTTCAGATCCATAATCGTCCAGAATTTCGACCCGGGCGAGCACGCCTGGAAGACGCTGATCGACCCAAATAACCTGCTCTTGATAGCGGCGCACGACTTCGGCGCTGGTATTTGCCACTCTCAATATCTGGCCGTAGGTGGCGACTAGAAGATCACATGCATCATTGGCGATACTCGGCGGGTTTTTGAAGCGCCATTTCAGAAGGGATCGACGCGAGCCGCCGGGAACTTGGTCCAATATCGCCGCGCGAGCCATCAAGTGGACCACCGACCAGTAGAGGCCCGCCTCTCGATCCGCCGCCGCGCTCCCAGCTGCGACCAGGCGCCGAACCTGCGGCTGAACCACGTCCCCTAAAATCCAGGCCTGCTGGCTGTCTGAGATCGCGAGCTGGTCTAGGGTGTTTGGCAGGAGTTCATGCGCGACTTCGGAAAGTCGCCAAGGTTGATTCTTGGGGAGGCCTTGATCCGTCTCGCGCGGCTTCTTGATCTGGACATGGCGGCGACGGTCGCGACCGTTCTCAGTCCAAACCAAATCCAAATCGTCCTTCCCTTCAGGCCGTGCCCGGGCGTCGCCAGCATGCTGGTCGAAGTGATCGAACAATTGGTCCAGAATGACGACCGCTTGGTAGTCGAAACCGCTGATGGCGATCCGTCCGCCAGACATATTGTCTCCCCGAAGTAGTAGCCGAAGTCGCTTTCTAAAGCTGCTGTGAGCGGCAGCAGCCAGCTTGATATCCGCTTGATTTTGGTCGCCCAGGCCCGGACGGCTGCCATGCCCTCGGCCCTGCCATGCGCAATATGTTTGCCCCGGCCTGCGCAGGGAATAGCAGCCTAGCTTAACATGAAGAGATTAATGGTCTTCGGCATAGCTGATGCTTCCACGTTGACGCGCAAGCTGTTCTTGTCTCGCTTGTCGACGAGCGCGTCATAAGCAGTTGCAGTGAATTTGCGGGCCTTGCCCCAGACATTAACTGCGGCCCCGATAATCTTGGTCTTCCAACATTCTGGGATCGTTGACTAGCACAAGCGTAAGCGTTTCATCCGGACCGGTTCGCATGGTCTGCTCGTGGACTTCGAATCGATCGGCATCCCGCCGGTCGAACCAAGCGTCCGCGCCAATCTTGCGCGGCAGAGGGTCATCTGGATTTCCGCCGAACTGAATCCCGAAAGCGTAGCTGTCGGCATCAAGACTATCTTGCGGAAACCACCTCTGCGGGACACTTGGCGCCCGAGTAAACCATTTTCGACCTCTGGGGCCGTGACAGACAAGAATGGCGGGCGAGTGATCGCTCTCCACCAGCCGGATTGCGGTTGCCGGTTTGCTTGCATTGAAAATATCGGCGAGCGCCGCGACTGCCTTAAAAGTTAGCTTGCCTTGCTGCCGGGCCAAAGGCCCAAACAAATAATGGGGCATAAGAAGGTCGGCGGCGTAGCCGTCGGCCGTGCGCTCCGGCGAGAGTGTATCGCGCGGACGGTACTCCTCAACGCGGCAAGCAAGGCATTTACCTCGATGATGGTGCCAATGTCCCAATTCGTGCGCGATCGAAAAGCGCTTTCGACGATAGGTGCTGTTGGCGTTGACGGTGATGATCGCCTCGTCACCCTTGCCAATGATCCGCGCCTCGCAGCCGTCGAGCGCTCGATATCTCACGCGCGCATTGACGTAGTAGGCTATCGCTTCAAGATCGATCTCATCCGGTTCAGTAACGCCCAATTCTTGAAGAAGCCGCTCGGCCGGCGAAAGAGACATCAGGGTTTTCCATCCTGACTGTCATCGGGAGGCAGTACCCCAAGCTCCCGCAGATCCTCAACCATGCCGAGAATATCAGCATCTGAAAGTTCATTCTCTTTTCGGGCGGCCAGTGTGACCTTCTGAGGCAAGTCAGGTCTATCAACGACTGAACGAAGACGAGCGCGGGCAGTCGCCATATCAATTGGCGCGACCACAGACCCGGTCGGCGAACGACGGTTCGCTGTAGCAGCCGCTTTGGCTGCGGCGAGGCGCTTTTTGTTCGATGCGAGAACGCTTTTTTCAAATAGAGCTCGCATCTCGGCAGCATTCTGGTTTGGGTCGTCACCTGCTTCCTTGAATTCGGCCAGAATGTCCTCATCGGACGCGCTAAGAATGTCATCGACAAGGACATCTGCCAGCCGGTCGAGCGCTACGCGCTCCCTTTTGCCTTTTCCGGTCATGGCTTCCATCCTTCGGGATATTGCTTGTCAATCCTACGGCGGATCAGTTTGCGCTTGCTGTCGTAACCGGTCTTGTCGAGCCCGGTCAGCTCGCGCATTTCCTCCGCAGTCATCTCCTCCATCATTCCTTCCAACACGAGTTGAGCGGTGGGGTCATCGTCGAACAAGGCAATCACCGCCGCGTGGGCGGCGATGCACTTCTCGGCCTGTTGAGCAGCGATCATCCGCGTTTCGGCATCATCAGCCTCATCTCTAATGGAGCTCGCTTCGTCGTCCGGTCCGCCTGTTTTTGCGATGGGAACAAGAGTGACTTTGTGCTCCACCTTTTCCGCTTCGCCGTGGGCGATACTACGCATGGCCTCGGCCAGGAATTTGACGACATCGACATGCGAGGGACAGGCGCGGCTATCTAACGCGCGGACGTATGCTTCTTGTAGGAGGTCGTCGCTTTCGATTGGCCGTCCGAAGGCGTATTTCCTCGCCACCATCTTCAGGCGCGCCAAGTCGGCAGCCGTGAGCGATCGAATCGCGGCAGCGATCTCGTCACGAGTGCGGGTAGCGGCAACCTGGCCCGAATTCACCTCATGCGTCTCCTTTCAATATGCCTATGCGGGAAGACCGCTCGGCGCGGACATGATGCAACCCATGTCCGCGTTGGCTCCGGCCTCCGCATAGGGAGTCAGGACGCACCGGTTGGCCGGTTCAGCGTCGTAACCGGTCAAGGAGCCAACATGATCTACGCGATCAACTATGACCTGAAGCGCCCAGGTCAGAATTATGAAGCATTGCACGACGCAATCAAGAACTGCGGCGAGTGGTGGCACTTTCTCGGGTCGACATGGCTCGTCGATACTTCGCTCCGCGCTAACGGCATTTGGGACCGCCTCGCGCCGCACGTCGACAAGAATGACTTCTTCCTGGTGATCGGTGTGACCAGCGACTACCAGGGCTGGCTTCCGCAGGAAGCTTGGGACTGGATCAACAGCCGCCAGAGCAAGATGGCGGCGTGAGAAATTGACAGTGAGTTTCCAATCAATTTCTTTCATCGAAATCCATTATATTGAGAACAGTTACGGACTATATACTATATATGGTATCGCGACGCTGCCTACAGCGACCCTGCGGTGACGTGTTCGAGGGTTTTATGACAACATCCAGCTTGCCACCATTTCGCGTGCTCAGCCTCGACGGCGGCGGCATGCGTGGAACCTATACTGCCACCTATCTCGATCGTGTCGGCGCTGCATTCGCACAACGGCGCGGTATCGCTGCTGTCGATATCGGCGCAGCTTTCGATCTCATCGTTGGCACCAGCACCGGCGGCATCATCGCTTGTGCGCTTGCAGCCGGAGTCCCGCTTTCGGATATCGTCAATCTCTACGTTCAGCACGGACCGAAGATCTTCTCGCGCTCCCTCCCGGCCGGCGTCATCGGCGCTATACCCGACGGCTGGAAGCGACCACCAGCACTTGCAGCCGGAACAAAAGAGCTGCGAAAGGCGCTTACTGAGAAGCTCGGCACGACAACGCTGGGCAACATCTATGCGGCGCGCGGTATCGGCCTTGCGATCCCGACCGTCGAGATGAGCCAACACCGCGCTTGGGTGTTCAAGACACCGCACCTCAAGGACACAACCAACCATCGCGACGACAACTACTCACTCGTCGACGTATGCCTTGCCACTACGGCTGCGCCGATCTACCGCTCGATGGCTGCGGTAGATCATCCCGACAATTCGTCCAGCGGCTTCAACGTGTTCGTCGACGGCGGGCTGTGGGCAAACAATCCCGTGCTGATTGGTCTTATCGACGCGCTCGATTTGACCGCGCCTGGGCAGGAGATCCAAATCTTTTGCCTTGGCACCTGCCCAATGCCGGCAGGTGAACAGATCGCCAGGTCCGCGCTCGATCGCGGTTTGGGCGAGTGGAAGTTCGGCGGCGAAGCGGCCAGTCTTGCGGTGGATGCGCAGCAGTTCGCATATGACCACATGGCCAAGAAACTCGCGCGCCATGTGAACCGCAACTGCACGATTATCCGCTTCCCGAGCGAGAAAGTGCCCGCGGCGCTCATCCCCTATCTCGATCTTGACGAGACGCGCACCGAAGCGATGGAGGCGCTCATCAACCAGGCCCGCACCGACGCGGACATGACCAACAGCAAGTGTGCTTACGCAGCGACCGACGTCGAGGCGGCGTTGATCTGCGGCCTGTTCAACACCGTTCCGCCTCGAACCGATCCTCTGGCGTTTCGGGCTTCGTCCACCGCCGGCGCGGTGGTCGCATAACTCAGAAATTCGAGGTGATCTATGTACAACTGCGCCAACGACGTTCTTGCCTTTCACGACGACGAGGTGACTCTCCCGCAGGCGGAGCGGACCAATATGCGCGGACGGCGTGATGCCAACCGCGAGCGCCTGAAGAAAGGCCTGAAGGATAAGGGCAAGCCCACGCCGCGCGAGTTCGCCAGCCAAGGCAGCTACGCCATGAAAACGATGACGCGGCACCCTGCCAAGGACTACGATATCGATGATGGCGTCTATTTCGATAAGGCCGTGCTCATCGGCGAGCGCGGCGCGGAGATGACTGCGCTGCAAGCTCGCCAGATGGTGCGGGACGCGCTCGACGACGGCTCATTCAAGACCCCGCCCGAGGTGCGCAAGAACTGTGTGCGTGTCTATTACCTCGCCGGATATTGCGTGGACGTGCCGGTGTACCGCCGCGTGACAACCAAGGACATCTTTGGAAACGAGAGCTACCACCACGAGCTTGCCAGCAGCGACTGGAAGCGCTCGGACGCCCGCGACGTGTCGAAGTGGTTCGAAGACGAGAACACGAAGCAGAGCCCGGACACCGTCAATGGCCGTCAACTCCGCCGCGTGGTGCGTGAAATCAAGAAATACGCGCGCAGCCGGGAAAGCTGGTCGAGTCAGGTCCTCAGCGGCTTCGGGATCACCAAGCTCGTAACTGAGTGCTTCCGAGGTGACATCTGGCGGGAAGACCGCGCTCTCTATGATACGATGAAGGCTATCCGCGACCGGCTGAGCTGGAACCTCGTGGTCGAGCACCCGGTCACGCCCAATGAAACCATTACCAAAGGCACGGATGACCCTCGCGCGCGCTTCCTGCGAACACGCCTGACCGACGCTATCGACACGCTTGCCCCGCTGTTCGAGCACGATTGCACGCGTACCAAGGCGCTGAAATGTTGGGACAAGGTCTACGCGACGACCTTCTTCAGCGACCGCGACGAATCCAAGTTCGAAAAGAAATCGGCCCTTCTCAAGGTCGCGTCCGTTGCGCCGCCTGCAGGAGCCTTCACTTTCCCCAACGCGCCGCGCGCAGACGACAAGCCGCGGGGATTTGGCTGATGTGGTTCATCCACAATCCCGAGCGCCTGAAAACGGAAGTAACTGGCATCGAGACCCTCCGAGCGAGTGCACCTTGGCTGGCGGGCGCGACGCCGCGCATGATGAAAGGTCTGAAGTTCGCCGTTGATTTTGACATCGTCGTCAACGGGGAAGCCCTGCCATTCACCTTGATCTACCCGGCGTTCTTTCCGGAAACACCGCCCTCTGTTCTGCCTCGGGACGGACGACACTACTCAAGTCACCAATGGGGACACGGAGGCGAGTTTTGCCTCGAGTACAGGACGGACAACTGGGACCCTGCGGTAACCGGCGCGATGATGATCGAAAGCGTGTTCCGTCTTCTTTCCGGTGAGCAACCAGCACTAAATCGGCGCGCCGTCGTACCGAGCGCACATCAGGCATCCCTCGGTCAGCAGTTGCGGAGCACGAGCTGCCGGGCATTCCTGACCCGTGGATTGCGCGATTGCATCGCCGCTCTGGAATCTGGATACAGCTATCCGTGTAACATCGTGGAAACGCTCGGCCCCCGCCGGACGTGGACTGCCTATGTCGCCTCAATCGGCCCCGTATCCACGCCAGTATGGCGAGAAGACAGCATACCGCCTGGAGACAGCCAGGGCAGCCCCGGGCTTCTCGTGCGGCTTCCGTCACTCGATGGCGTAGTAGTTTCCGAGCAGGAGCATCTGGACTGCATTGTCACCGCGACGGCTATTCAGGGCCAGGCGCCCGCCGACGACAATGCCACATCGCGATTCACGGTGCTCGCTGACGCGACAGGTGCACAGTTCTTTTTCTCGTTCTTCCACGACGGCACATGGAAGGTGCTGCGCTATCGCGCCATCGACGTTTCCGACGAAACCGGCACCCGCCTCCCGGACTCCTACGCAGCAATAGCCGGGAAGAAGGTCGGTATCGTCGGCTGTGGATCGCTGGGCTCAAAGATCGCTGCAAGCCTCGCGCGAAGCGGCGTCCGGCAGTTCGTGCTCATCGATGACGACATCTTGAAGCCGGGTAACTTAGCACGGAATGAATTGGGGGCGGAAAGCCTCGGCGCGCACAAGGCTGACGCACTTGAAGAGCGCCTGCGCGCGGTCGCGCCTAATGTGACGGCTGACGTTTGGCGAGTCGACTTGGGCGGCCAGGAATCTTCGGGCAGCACGGCCACGATCCTTGACGCGCTTGCTGGATGCGATCTCTTGATCGACGCAACCGCCGATCCGCAGGCATTCAACTTCGTTGCATCGGTAGCGCGACGCGCCCGGAGCCCGATGATTTGGGCCGAAGTCTATGCCGGAGGCATCGGCGGATTCGTGGCGCGCCTGCGACCGGGCATTGAGCCCCCTCCACACGCCGCCCGCCGCCAATACCTCGCTTGGTGTCGTAGCCAGGGGACTCCGTGGCATGGCCAAGGAGATGACTACGACGCGCGCCGCGATGACGAGCCACCCCTCATTGCCGATGACGCCGACGTGGCGGTCATCGCCGCGCATACCTCACGCATGGCTGTTGACGTGCTGGTTCGGTGCGAGACCTCCATCTTCCCACATCCGGCCTATGTCATCGGCCTTGCGGCAGACTGGGTGTTCGATGAGCCGTTTGACACTCGGCCGGTTGATTTCTCCGCCGAAGGCGAATGGCAACTCCCTGTTTCGGGAGAACAGGCCGGCGCCGCGCTCGAATACGTAGTCTCACTTCTGGATAAGGCGGACGATGCGGATCGAACTGGCACCTGACATCGAGCCGCGTCTGCGTAAGGCGCTTCACAAGGCAGGATCACGCGAGATCGGCGGTATGCTGTTCGCGGAGCAGCTTGCGCCGGGACGCTTCCGCATCGTCGATTTTTCGCTCGATTCGCATTCGGGGTCGCATGCCAATTTTCAACGCGATCCAGCCCTGCATCATGAATCTCTGAATGCGTTCTTCGAGAAGACCGGCCGCGACTTCAGCCGCTTCAACTATCTCGGGGAATGGCATTCCCATCCGTCCTTCCCGGTTCAACCCAGCCGGGAAGACGTCGATACAATGACGGACCTCGTTGAACACAGCCGGGCGGAGATCACATTTGCGCTTCTGCTTATCGTCCGTTTGCGCTTTTGGATGTGGATGGACTACTCGATGACCGCCTTTGCCAAAGGCTACGCGCCGCATCGAGCGCGGCTTGCGAAGCGATTTATTTGATTACAATCAGGTTATTTCTCAGGCGATCTGCCTTCCTCCTGCCATCCAGCCCGCTTTCAGTCATAAACCTTCGAGCGGCAGCGTAGATGCGGCTACTGTGGCGTGCTGTAGAGTGGTTGCGGGGGCACGCAACACCCGATTCTTGCGATTGGTCGAGAGAGCCATACCAAAGCTAGCAGCATAGTCGCTCAATGTAAGGCGAGTTCGAATCTCTGCCGGCCCGCCAGCCCCGCCGATTCTACGCCATCGTGCGATATTGCGCGCTACAGCGGCCTAATTGCCGTCGATTGCCGTTCATTTCGTTGCGACCGACCAGTTTCCTGGCCTGATCCTTATGTGGCCAAATCTGCGGCAGGCAGACACGATCCACTGCCCTAATGACCTAGCCGGTAGTGTAGGCTGGACACATTTAGACCGTCGGTCTAAATGTGTTTGATCGACTGTGATTGGCATTACGGACCGTCCCATGGATCAGCGACTTCAGGCACGTGTGCGACTGCGGCAAGTTCCCGCTCAGCAACGCGCCGCCTGGCTCGATATAGCAGAAGAGGAATTTTGGGCGTTCGGGTTGGAGCGCGCATCACTGAACCGAATTCTAACGCGTGCCGCGCTCAGCAAGGGGCAGGCCTACTATTATTTCGCAGACAAGGGCGAACTCTATCGCGCCGTCATTGAACGCGCCATCACCGAACTTGCCGGCCTGATTGACGCGAGCCCGGTTCAGCCAGAATCCGTTGCCGATTACTGGCAACAGACCGCCGCACTCTTTGGCCAGGTGACGGCGGTCCTAAAGCAGAACGACCGCTTGGCTGAGTTGGGACGTGGCATCTATCGGGAAGCAGCGGCGCAGGTCGCCATCGCGGATCTACTCGATGCTCTCCATACCCGATTTGAGCGGCTGATCGAAACTGGACAACAGATCGGCGCCATCCGATCAGACTTGCCACTTGCCTTGCTGACGGAGATGGCCTTCGCGGCCGCGCGGGAGGCCGACCGTTGGTTCGCCCTGAACGCGCAAACGCTTCACATTCAGGACGCGCGCGCCATCAACAACCGTGTGTTCAGCCTGTTCACAGCGATGCTTTCGCCAAGCGATGGCGGCGACACATCGGCGCAAGCCTCCAAATCGTACAAGGAATAGTCCAATATCAACTTCCCGCCTCGTCATCGCCACGCTTCTGGTCGCATCCGCCCTGAATCTGGCGCTTATGGTTCCCGGGGGATTCGTTGAAACGCGAGATTTCAGCGCCTATCCCTCCATTGTGCTCGGCGCGTTCAACGTGTTTTTGACGGTGCTTGGCTTGGGCAGCGTTGTCCTCGCCTATACCGTCACGAAAGCAGGCAGAGGATTCGGCTGGTCCGCGCTGGCGGGTTTGGCCTTCGTCGGCGTCTACCTGCTCGATCTCGGCCGTATTTTTCCCGTGCCGTCCAACCCGATGTCAACGCTCCTGGCAACGCTGGAATGGATCGGCACAGGACTGGGCGTCATCCTGGCCGCCGCCTCGCTTGTTCTATCTCGCCACGCCACGGCGAACTTTGCACCCGCAGTCACGCCATCATTGCCCAGGCCGGTCATATTCGGCCTTGTCCTTCTGGCGCTGATCATTGTCGCTTTTGCCACCAAATCCGCGATGGGCATTTAGGGCGGGTTCCGGGAAAGTTGCGGCATGAAATTCGACCAAATGCGCAGGTGACATCCAATGCCAAGGCGGCGTTAGAGGGCTATAGCGTAGACATAGTGCTCATCATCGTCGGGTGCGGCCCGCCAAATTCACCCAAAAGGCTAATTTTACGAACAAATTACCGCCCAATACTGCAAATCCTCCTCCTTGTCCCCATTTCAGCATGATCTCAGGGTGCTGTAGCTGTGATCCCAAGGGCAATGATGCAGCCGATCGATGGTGGAGCCAGCTGGATCATCCATCGGCGACAAGCCTGCGAGGCTGGCAATTCCGTCATGGTGCGGTTCCTTGACCGCCGACCTTCCCGTCAACGACGGGAAGGTGGACGCCCCCAGTGTATGGGGTGGGCCTTACCAGCCCTGATCGATCGGCAGAACGAAGAGTTCCGCGACGTTGACGTGGGTCGGTGCCTGGAGCGCAAACAGAATCGTGTCGGCGATATCCGCGCCCTGCAGGAAGGTCATCTGCTTGGTGAGGTCTTCCATCTGCTGGCGGTAGCCGGGGTCCGTGATCTGGTCATAGAGCTCGGTGGCGACGGCACCGGGCTGGATGCAGGTGACGCGGATGTTGTGCTTCTGCCCGACCTCCATGCGCAGGCCGTCGGAGAAAGCGGTCACTGCGTGCTTCGTCGCGCAATAGACCGAAAGCCCTTTGAAGACCTTACGACCGGCAATCGACGAGGTGTTAAAGATGTGGCCCGAATGCTGCTTGATCATCAGCGGCAGCACGGCCGCCGTCGTGTTGAGCAAGCCCTTCACGTTAACATCGACCATGCGATGCCATTCACTGATCTTGAGCTGGTCAACGTCGGAAAGCGGCATCAGGCCAGCATTGTTGAAGAGAATGTCAATCGAGCCGTAGGTATCGGCCAGCTTCTTGGCTCCCGCTTCGACACTGGCCGGATCGACCACGTCCATTTCGATCACGAGAGCGTCGCCGCCCGCTTTTATGATCTCGGCCTTCAGTGCGTCGAGGCGATCAATACGCCGGGCCGCGATGCCGACCTTGACGCCTCTGGCAGCCAGCTTGAGAGCCGTCGCTGCGCCGATACCGCTCGATGCGCCGGTAATCAGCGCGGCTTTTCCATTGATATTCGTCACGGCTCGTCTCCTTGTTGCTTGCGAACCCGTCCAAGAGTGGAAAGGCGTTCGCGTTCGACAGGGAGAACTCTATGAAACCCCGGCTTTTTTATCTCTCGGCGCATTGCCGAGGCTGTCGGGATATTGCTCAATTCGCAATCGGCAAGCTCGATTTACCTCAGCCTCGGCGATAGTCGGTGGGCGAGAGACCCGCCTCACGGCGGAAGACCTGCGCAAAATGGCTGGGGCTGGAGTAGCCGACGGTCATTCCGATTTCGATGATGCTGGTGTCGGTTTCCTGCAGCAATTGCTGCGCTTTAGCGACGCGCTGCCGAATGAAATACCGCGAGGGTGCCATCCCGGTCGATTTCTTGAAGAGCCGACTGAAATGGAACGGGCTCATTCCCACCTCATGCGCCAGGCTGTTGAGATCAAAGGGCTGATCAAGCCGGGCAACCATGAAGGCAATAGCCCGCCGCAGTTTCGAGCCGGGTAAGGCATTTGGGGCACGCGCTTCCGTATCTTTAATTGCATAGTGGCGCACGAGATGCACGGCCAAGCTCTGTGCCAGTCCTTCGACGAACAGCACGCTGCCGCCATTTTCGGCGGCCAGTTCCCCATAGAGAAGGCTCAGGATATGCGAGAGCGCCGTGTCGCGAGCACCGGAGACATCCTTCAAGGTGACATTGCCGCCGACCTTGCCCAGCAGTTCTCGTACTATCTTTTCGAACAGCGGGATGGAGACATAGAGGTGCATCACCTGAAATGGCCGATCACCGTCGGCCTGCCAGCGCATTTCATAGGGAGCAGGCGACCGCGTCAGGAAGAAATCGCCGACACAGACGCGGTTCGCTGTCCATTCACCACCAAGTTCCCGCTCTTCGACGGTGGCACTGCCCGACGTGATCCAGACGATGAGCGGCTCAGCGACAGCGGGAACCAGGAAAGGCTGTTGAACGCGATTGCGGGAGAAGACCTGCACGAAGACGTCTTTCCACGCCGGTCCGTCGCTACTGATCAACGTGGTCCCGCTGATGTACTGCTCTAGCCCAACCGGAGATGTTCGCTCCGGTTTCGCCCCAGGAGACTGCGGCCCGCTCATATACAATTTCTACACCGTCCTTCTAGAATTTGGCTCGTGCAGCTTTGGCCACTTTCGCACAAAGCGAAAAATATCTCTTCCATTGCCACTCGATGCCTGACAACAGCTACGCGTATCGTCGGCCAGATGGTAGCCATCTGCGCCGGCAGTTCGAACACGGGTCAGTTGCGTGGATCGACGCTTCGGACAGGTTCGTAGCCAAGGGCGACTATCACTCAATTGTCGTGCTTCGGAGGCCTATGGCGCAGACGTAGTTCTCATCCGGTTCCGGCGCGGCCCGCCATTCACCGCCGATTGCCGCATTAAATGAGCGTCTATTTCTTTTATTATCAATAAAGTAGATCGCTTCCCGGCGATTGGCATGCAGAGAGCGTTCTAACACACCAAACCAAGCGGGACAGCGGATGCAGTACAATTGATGGTTGAGGCGACCTGATCTTCGACCACAACCCGTTGGCGTTTGCGGCGGATTTTCGAGATCGTAGCCAGGCGCGCAGCTCTGATGCCCGGCATCCGAGCTGCGCGTGAGATCATGTCAATCAGGCAACTGCTCTTCGTGAGCGGTCACGCGTGCCGACGCGGGTGCGCCTGACGACATCGCCATCCAGATGCCGAGCGTCGCGGCGACACCGCCGATCAGAAACACCGGCGCATATCCCGAGCGGTCGGCCAGGAGGCCGACCACGGGGCCGGTCAGTCCATAGGCCAAGTCCTGGAAGGCAGCGAAGCCGCCGGTCGCCGTGCCGCGTAGGTGCGGCGGCACGCGCTTGACCACTTCGGCTCCCATGGACGGGAACACCATCGAGCAGCCAAGGCCGGTCAGCAGCGCACCGCCGAACGCCACATAAGGCCCAGGCGCGAGCCAGATCAGATATTGCCCACAGGCCTCAACGATTAGCGACAGAACGGCGACGCGCGTACCGCCGATCAGGTCGGGCAGATGGCCGCAGGCAAGCCGCATCAGGACGAATCCGACACCGAAGAAGGTGAGACCCAAGCCCGCATGGGGCCATCCGTGGCTGAGGAAATAGAGCGAGAAGAAAGCGCCCAGCGCGGCGAAGCCAACGCCCTGCAAGCCGACGGCGGCGCCTGGACGCCAGATACGCCCGATGATCCGCCAGAAGGATTCCCGCGGCCCGGCATGAGGGGCCGCCGCCGGAAGCCGCATAATCATCGCCAGCCCGACTAGCGGCAGCGCGGTGCAGACGATCATCAGGCCGGCAAATCCCAGACGGTTCAGCAGCGCCAGGCCAAGCGGTCCGCCGACTGCGAAGGCACCGTACATCCCCATGCCGACCAACGAGAGGACACGGCCGGACCGGGTCTGGCCCATCAGGCCGATGGCCCAGCCCATCATGCCGACCATGGCGACACTCTCGCCGAGGCCAAGCACGAGTCGGCCAAGGATCAGCACTGTATAGCTCCAGACTACCGGCAGTCCGGGCCAGGCCGCCCCCAGGCAGATCAGCCCCGCCGCAGCATAGATCAGAAGACCGCGCTGCATGGTCAGCTTGCCACCTATCCGGTCGGTCCACGTGCCGGCGCGGCCGCGCGTCAGGATCGTCGATAGGAAGGCAATGCCCACCGCCAGGCCGCCCCAGGCGTTGTCGAGGCCGAGCCCCTGCACAACATGCACCGGCACGGCGGGCAGAGACATGGCGACGGTGAGATAGGAGAGGAACAGGGCCACCGTCAGGGCAACGACGCGGCGATAGGCCAGATCGGGTTGTTTGATGTCGGTCATAGGAACGCACTCTTCGCGAAGGGGTGATGGGTGCGTTGACTGACGTAAACGCGTACGGCCCCGGCATGCGCCATGCCCAGGCATTTGCGGGCTCGACACCTTAACGGGCGTGGTAGCCATGCTGGTGGAGGTCGGCGAAAAGCGTCGGCCCGGCAGGCCGCCTATCAAGGGCTTCGCGGCTCCGGGCGCTCGACGCGGACATCTCGCCCACAACGGCCGAGCCGACCCGGCCGGTAGCTCCGGTTACGAATACATGCATGGTTTCTCTCCTCGAGAACTCGGTTTTGGTGCCGGGCCGCGCCCTCAGGGTCAGGACGAGCCGTCCTCGTCCCGGTGATTGGCTTCGCCGCGCTTCCAGTAGCCGGCAGCATGGAGGCGCGAGCGGTCGACGCCCCATTCGGACAGGGCCAGTCTGCGAAGTGCCGCTACCGTGGACGATTCCGCCGCGATCCAGATGATGGTGTCGGCGGGCGGCCGACCGAGCGCCTGCGCAGCTGCCTCCAGACTGGCGCCGTTCGTGGCGTCCCCGCGATGCAGCCAAGTCAGGGAAACCCCGGCGGAGCTCTCGATCGCCTGTTCCTCGCTGGCATCGGCGACTTCGACGAAGGCCTCTGCGCGTGCGTGGGCCGGGAGCGTTTCGAGGATGCTTCCAACTGCGGGGAGCGCGGTTTCGTCGCCGAACAGCAGGATGCGTGACGCTGCGGGGGCTGCGGCAACGCCGCTGCGCGGGTGCGTGCCGCTGATCCTGAAGGCCTCGCCCGGCTGCACACGCGCCGCCCAGGCCGAGACCGGACCATTGTCGCCATGCAGCACGAAGTCGAGCTCGATTCTCTTCGACACCCGATTGAAGCGGCGGACCGTATAGGCGCGTCCCGTGGCAGCGCCTGGCACGAAGACCTTCAACCATTGGGCAGGCAGGCCCGGCCGGAAGGACGGCAGGGAACTGCCGTCGACGGTGATTCGCTTCATATGTGGCGTCACCAGTTCGACCCGTTCGGCCGTGACATCGAAAAGACTGTGGCGAGGGTGGGCCATGGTTCAGCCCACCCGCATCGACAGTTCGACATCCTGGGCGAACGGCACCGACATGTAGCCGCCGCCCGGGGCACGCACGCGCTGCAGGTATTCCGGGCAGAAATCGGCATTGTCGGCGACAACAAGCGCACCTGGCCTTAGGCGGCTTTCCACCAGCCCCAGGATGTCGGGATAAAGCGCCTTCGCCCCGTCGAGCAGCAGAAGGTCGACGCTGTCGGGCAAGCCGGTGCTCAGCGTCTTGAGGGCGTCGCCCTCCCGGATCTCCACCAGGTCGATCAGGCCGCCTTCCGTCAGGTGCTGGCGGGCGCGCACCACCTTCGAGGGCTCGAACTCGCTGGTGATCAGGTGCCCGCCGCCATTGTCGCGCAGCGCCGCTGCCAGATGCAGCGTCGATATGCCGAAGGAGGCGCCGTATTCGATGATGTTGTGGGCACCTATGCTGTGGGCCAGCATGTAGAGCAGCGTTCCGGTTTCGCGCGAGACCGGCAGCCACAGATCCTTCATTATCCCATAGAAGTGAAGGTATTCGGTCTTGCTGTGCATCAACCGGTCCCGCTCTTCACGCGAGAGGGCAGCCATGGCCGGGCTTGTCGCCGCATCGGCTTGTGCGAACAGCCGATCCAGGAGGAGCGCGACCGGCGCGGTGTCTAGGGTGGTCATTGAGCGTCCTGTCTAAAAAGCGTTGTTCCGTCTTGGAAATCAAAATACGATTGTTTCGTCGCATTTTCTAATCGCATTCCAGGCGCACCCCATGGCAAATTGCACAACCCAAAGAATTTCCTCGCGAAAACAGCCCAAGCAGGCTCGCTCGACCGAGCTGGTCTCGGCGATTCTAGAGGCCGCTGTTCAGGTTCTGGCGACAGAGGGAGCGCAGCGTTTCACCACCGCGCGGGTCGCCGAGAAGGCTGGTGTCAGCGTCGGGTCGCTCTACCAATACTTCCCGAACAAGGCGGCGATCCTGTTCCGGCTGCAGGCCGACGAATGGCGACAGACGACTGAGCAGTGGGGTACGATCCTTGGTGATCCCGCAATGCCGCCGCTCTCCCGGCTGCGAACTCTGGTCCATTCCTTCGTCCGGTCCGAGGTGGAGGAAGCGGCGCTTCGCGTCGCCCTGGACGATGCCGCACCGCTCTATCGGGATGCTCCCGAGGCAGAGGAGATCCATTCCGAAGGTGACCGTATCGTTGAAATGTTCATGCGAGAAATGCTTCCGGGCGCTTCGGATGCGACCCGGCGACTGGCCGGCGACCTAGTCATCACAACGATGACCGCGGTCGCAAAGGAATTTTCCGAAACGTCCAGAACGGATGCCGAGATCAGCACATTTGCCAATGCCATGGCCGACATGCTCTGTGCCTATATGAATAAGCTGGAGGTTGTCGGTGCGACAGCCGGGTGTCTATTAGATTGACAATCGGCTCTGTTGCTCACTTGGCCGCGGCGGGTCAACAGCCGACATCTGTTTCGCGGCCGATCTCGGCAAAGGATCCAGGCAGTGCCTGTTTAGTTGGGCTATAATGGGCTACGGAGTAGACGCGGTGCTTATCAGGGTCCCGCCAAACACCCCCGGTCACACGCCACAGGTTCATTCGCCTTGATCAGCGTCGGACATAGACATAGCGGAATCGGGAGCGAAGCTTTCCTGCCGTTCCTACAGCGAACGACGCGACCCTTAAGGGACATTCGTATGTCCGAATTCAGCACGCGGATCGATCCGTGCTCTAACTTTGGGCTGATGGCGTCCAGCGCCAGGCGGCTTTGGCCGCCGAGGGGAACGGATGTGCGCCGCGTCGCCGGCGAGGAGCACCGCATCCAAACACCTGCGCGAAAATTCAATGGTCTGAGGTCGTTCCATTTTCGGGAAACTAGGTTTGCTGCCGGTGACGGCAGCCACCAAAGCGATCGAGTCTAGAGAAAAGCCCGTGCATCCCAACTGGCGGGATTTCTCCACAGACAGGCGCGGCGCAGACCTTTATCGATAGCTGAATGAGCATGACCGTCTTTGCTATCGTGTTGCTAGCCGCAGCCCTCCACGCCTCATGGAATGCGATCGTGAAGCGGGGCGGCGACACTCTTCTTACCACGATACTCGTAACGGCATCTGCAGCCCTGATCGCAGTGGCAGGGCTGCCATTTCTTCCACGCCCGTTGCCGGCAAGCTGGCCGTTCATAGCGGTATCGACGATCTTGCAGGTTGCCTATTTCGTGCTCGTGGCACGAACCTACCGTGTGGCCGACATGAGCCTCGCCTATCCGCTGATGCGCGGAACGGCACCGCTGTTGGTTGCCTTGGCTAGCCTCGCCCTGATGGGCGAGCCGTTATCGCGATCCGCTTGGCTCGGCGTCGGCACCATTTGCATAGGTATCCTCAGCATGGCGAGTGCTGCGCGACAGGCGAGCAAAGCCGGGGTTGCCCTCTCACTTGGCAACGCCATCGTCATCGCCGGGTATACGCTGATCGACGGGATCGGCGTACGGCGCTCAGGAGCGCCATCCTCGTATACCTTGTGGATATTTCTGCTAACCGGACTCGTGTTGGGCGGATGGACGCTCGCGACGCGACACCGGGCATTCCTCCACTACGGCCGACAGAATTGGCAACTTGGATTAGTGGGCGGAGCCGGCACAATCGGTTCCTATGGCTTGGCGCTCTGGGCGATGACCGTGGCGCCGGTGGCCGTAGTAGCGGCGTTGCGCGAAACTTCGATCCTGTTCGGTGTCGCCATTGCCGCCTTGTTCCTCCGCGAGAGAGTCGGCACGGCCAAAGTGGTAGGCGTCTTCATCATCGCGATTGGAGCGGCGGCCCTGCGGCTGTCATAAAGGTTCGCCGCGCGTACGGCGGCTCTAATCCAGAGCGGTCATCGGGGGGCATTCGGGAAGGGCCGACTCTGGTTGAAAACGGCATCACCATAGGCAACCTAATGGTCGCTTCGGCATATTGGCTCTCCGGCAGTCGACCGACCACTTTCCTCAAGGCCTAACCGTTTAGAAAATAGCCCATCACCGGAATACGCAACGTTTGTTTTTAGAGGGCTATTGAGTAGGCATGGTGCTCATCTTCATCGGGCATGGCCCGCCAAACCTCGTCGATTGTCCTCTGTAGTGCGATATAGCTGCCGACCGCCGTCGCCTAATCTATACCCACCCCGTCAAACACCGCCGTTTATGTGCCACTGCTCGACGTCTCGGCGCCTGCGACGCCGGTCATGCCAAGCGGTTGACCAATTGCTGTAGCACCAGACGTCCACTCGCGGCGCAGGATGGCGTATTGCATGGTGTTTTCGTAGATCGGATTGCCTGCATCGTCATTGGTGAATGATACGAACTCGATGAACACGCCTTCCCGGCGCATACCAAGCTTTTCGCAGAGGCGCTGCGAGGGCTTGTTGTGATCTTCGACATAGGCATAAATTCGGCGAAAGCCCTTTGCCCGGAAAAGATCGTCGAGCAGGGCCCTTGCGGCTTCGAACGCATATCCCTGACCACCGAATTGCGGATTGAGGTTCCAGCCGACCGAGGCCGTCTCGTCCTCCTCACCCTCTCCACCCCCGCCGAACAGATCACCGATGACCTGACCGGTCTGCTTCAGGCATATCGCCACGCAGCCCTCGTCGAGCGCGCGTTTCCTGACCTTCGCCTCAGCCTCGGCCAGATCTGCCAGCGTGAGTGAGAGGAAGCAGCGGGCCGTGGGCGCGCGCAGATAAGCGAAGAGATCCGCTGCGTCGCCCTCCCGGAAGGGCCTGAGGATCAGGCGCTCGGTTTCAATGATCTGCATGTCCGATACTCTGGGAAAGCCTGTCAATGATGTGCAGTGGACACTGTGCGATACCCGGCGAGGGTGAAGAATATCACGACCGCCAGCGCCGCGATCACCACGCCAGCCGTCGTCAGGAGGACCGTGTGCGTTTGGGTGAAGGCAGCCTTGCCGGCCTCGATCAAGAGCGCGCCCTGCTCACCCGGGAGCGCGCTGGCGACGATATAGGCATCACCGATCGTGCGGGAGGCCTGGTCGGCCAAGGCCTGTGACAGGTTGGCGGGTAAGTCGATGGCGCGACTATATGCCCTCGACATGAAGACGCCGAAGAGGGTGATCCCGAGACCGGTGCCCAGCTCATAACCCGTCGCCTCCAGCGAGCCCGCAGCGCCGCCCTTGCTGGCATCAATGGAACCCATGATGGCGATCGACGAGGCCGTCAGTGCGATGCTGAGCGTGAGCCCGAGAGCGGCAAGCGCGAACGGAACAAGGAAACCCGGATCGTGGAAGTCGCTTTGCGCGAGAAACGCCAGCGCACCTGCCGAGATCGCAAGCGAAAGCGTGGCGACCAGCCGCAATCCGAACCGGTTGGACAGATAGCCCGCGACTGGGCCGCCTATGGCTGCCGCCGCCATGATCGGGATCATGAAAATGCCGGCCTGCAGCGGTGTCTTGACCAGCACATATTGCAATTCCTGCGCCAGCGTCAGCTCGACGCCGGCCAGCGCGCCCGATGCGACGAGGGCCATGATCAGGCCGGCGACGATCGCGGGATGAGACAAGAGCGACAGGTCCAGCATCGGCTTGGACGAGCGAAGTTGCTTGCGCACGAACAGCGCCAGAGCCGCAAGGCCGAAGACAAGGACGAGGATTATGATCGGCAGAGGCTGCTTGCCGCCGAACCCGGCCTTGATGCCATAGACGAGTGATATCATGCCGGCGATCAGCAGCAGCGCCTGGCCGATCGCCCACTTGCCGGGCGTCGTCTGTTCGATGCGCGGGAGCAGGAGATAACAGGCCGGGGCGACCACCAGCATGACCGGCACATTGACCAGGAAGACCGAGCCCCACCAGAAGTGCTCCAGAAGCGCGCCGCCGACGAGCGGCCCGACCGCGGCGCCGGCGGCTCCGACCATGCCCCAAAGGCCGAGGGCCATGGCGCGCTCGCCCTCATCTTCGAAGGTCTTGCGGATAAGGCCCAGCACGCATGGCATGATCATCGAGCCGCCCAGAGCCAGAAGCACGCGCGCGGCAATCAGCATGGCGGGGCTTTGCGCAAAGGCGGCGAATGCCGAGGCAACCGCGAAGGTGACAAGGCCGATGAGCAGGATTTTGCGATTGCCCACCCGGTCTGCGAGCGTGCCCATCGGGACCAGAAGCCCTGCCATGAGCAGCGGGTAGATGTCGATGATCCACAGCACTTCGGTGCCGGAAGCATTCAGCGATTGCGTCAGCGTCGGGACGGCGACATGCAGGATTGTCATGTCGAGGACGACCGGGAGGAAGGCCAGCATGACAGCAACGAGGACAAACCAGCGGTTGGCTGGGAGAGAAGCGGACGGCATCATTCACCTGAACAAGGATTGCGCTCGCTAATATAAATACATACGTATGGATTTCAATAACTGTCGGTGATGGAGGAGCGAGGCGTTGGGCAGAAAACCGATGATCACGCGTGAGGGATTGCTCGAAATCGCGGAAGGGATCGTTCGCAGCGAAGGCGCAGCCGGCCTGACCATCGATGCCTTGGCCAGGGCAGCCGGCATCTCGAAAGGCGGCGTCCAGTACTCGTTCTCATCGAAAGACGACCTGGTCCGCGCGCTGATCGAAAGATGGACGCACGGGTTCGATGAACTTCTGGGTGAAATCGACGACGTTCCGCCGGCCGATCTGGTCCGAAAGTACATCAAGGTCATGCGCAGTTCGCAGGCGGCCATGAACGCCAAGATGGCCGGGCTGATGATCGCCTACATCCAGAACCCGCAAAACATCATGGAAACCCGCCAGTGGTACCGCTCCATGTTCGAGCGCCTGGGCGGTGGAACGAGCGATGCCCAGGCAGCCCGGGTCGCCCTGCTGGCAGTCGAGGGACTCTTCCTGCTGCGCATTGTCGGCATAGATGAAGACGGGGAATGGAGTGCTTTTCTCGACGACGTGGAGAGCGTCTTTGAGCGCCTAATAGAGACAAGCTAAAGCGCCATCAGACACGGGTTTGGAACGAAAACGCCGAGGACCGGTACGGCGAAATGATAGGCCTTTCTGCAACGATGAAGGAGATCGTCTTTGAATGTTGTTGTAGCCGTCTGACTGCACCGCTTTTGCGCCATTGCCTATCGCATTAGTTTTGGAGGCTATAGCGTAGATGTTGTTCTCCGCTTCTTCGTCTCCGGTCCGCCATTTGCCGCCGATTGCCCTCTATGGCGCGATATTGCCGCCGATCACCGCCTCGCCACCAAACAACGCGGAGAACCGCCGTCTTGCAGCCCGATGTGTAAAAGGCCGCGGGCGGCAGGATGCTACTCCTTTGCTGACCATTCCCGGTGCGACGCCCACCGAGAGTTCATAACCCTTTCCCATCCTTGTTGAATTTGCGATGCTCTCACGGCGACGAGGGATTGCTGCATGGAATATTCGCCCCAGGCCGGAAGCCGGATCACCGACAAATCAGCGCCGCCAGACGATACGACTATCCGCGACTGGATGGGGCCGGACGCGTTCAAGCAGTGGGTCACGTTGCGGGATTGGATCAAGGTAACATATCCCGGCGTTTTCACTCCCGATTGGATTTATGGCGGCAAGAAGCACGGCTGGTCCCTGCGCTACAAGAAATCCAAGGCGTTCTGTACGTTCCTGCCCGAATACCGGGCCTTCTCTGCCGTAGTCGTGTTGGGAGGGGCAGAGCGGGAGAAGGTTGAGGCGCGGCGCGATAGCCTGAGTCCCCGCCTCATGGCGCTTTATGATGAGGCGGAGACATATCGAGATGGCAAGTGGCTGAAGATCGGCATCTCGTCGGCAGAAGAACTGAAGGATGTCACCGAGCTTCTGACGCTCAAACGCCCTCGCAAGGCCGGCGCCTGATCAAGACCAAGGTCCGCTTCGCTCGCATCCTGCGTGTTCTGATCCGCGGGGCGAATGGCTGCTCAGGGCAAAGCGGATATTCCGACCCGTACTCACTACCACGGCTTCGCCGTAAGCTATCGGTTTGCGTGCATTCGGCGCCCCGTCCGAAAGCAGTGGTTAGCTCACTCGCCCTCGGGCAGTGCAATGACCGAAATCGCCTCGAGGATGTTTTCCGGCCCCCCCTTCGGCGGCCAGATTCCCGCGGAGTAGGCGGCGGTTCGCAACGCTGCACGCTGTGCGAGGCTATCGAACCCCCAGACGTGGGTAATCCGGGGCGGCCCGTCGAGTGCATACATGTTGATCATCAGGTGCGCCGTGTAGTCCCGAGCCGGCGCGATCGCGGCTTCCCAGCCGGCGAGCGTCGGCGGAAGGCCTCCAGGTTTTAGCTTGTAGGTACGGAATTCGTAGACCGCGTCATGGGCGGCGGCTCGCGCCGGCGGCAGGAAGGGAAAGGGGCTGTAGCTGTCCATCTCCAGCGCCGTTATCACGCCGCCAGCGTTGAACGGATTGGCACTCGATAGCGCGCGGTGCCGCTCCCGTTGCAGGGCGTCTGCGTCATCGAAGCGGCGCAAGATCAGCATGCGTCCGAGTGGGCCAATCTCCGTGCGCCAGCAACCCAACAGGGTGCCGGCGGCATCGGGCATCGAGACCCAGACCCGCGCAGCCTTCGCAACCTCCGACGCAGAAAGAAGTGGAAACGCCAGTGTCGTGAGTTCGTAGAATTCGCGCATCGTTCAGACCTCCAACGGCAAAGGGGCTTGGAGCCCGGGGAGATGCCCGGAAGACTCCGCCGCGAAAGCACCGAAGAGCGGGTCCCATTCGGTAATCGTCACGTTCTCGATGAGACCCGCGACGGCGAACGGATCCGCTGCCACGAGCGCCTCGACTTTAGCGCGATCAGGAACGGTGAAAATCAGAAAGCCGGATCGGTGCGGCGTGCCAATCAGGGGGCCGGATGCCCGTAAGCGGCCCGCCGCGACGAGGTCCTTGAGGTAGGCCACATGGGCAGCGAGGTGACAGTTCCATCCATCTCCGTCTGGATGTGCCATGATTGCGATAAAGAAAGGCATTCTCGTCTCCTGGTCGGTATGATCGTCTGCGACTGAGAAACAGATAGGTTGACGCACCAGAGTTATTAGGAGACGAAATCTTTCATGATTTGAAACCGGCAGTTTGGAATGATGGATCGTCTCACCAGCATGGCTGTCTTTGTGAAAGCAGCGGATCTCGGTTCCTTCACCGCGGCGGGGACCGCACTCGGTATCTCATCCCAGATGGTCGGCAAGCATGTGAGCTTCCTTGAAGAACGGCTTGGTGCGCAGCTCCTCCAACGATCGACCCGGCGCCAGAGCCTGACCGCAATCGGACAGACTTTCTATGAGAGCTGCCGCGTGGTGCTTGACGAGGTCGAGGCGGCGGAAGCCACCGCCCGCGAGTCCAGCACCACCCCGCGCGGACGGTTGCGCGTCAGCGCGCCGGTGACCTTCGGCAGCATCGCCCTCGCGCCCCTCATATCGGGCTTTCTGCGGATCTACCCGCAGGTCGAGATCGCACTCGACCTGACCGACCGCTACGTCGATGTGGTGGGAGAAGGGTATGACGCCGTCATCCGCCTCGGGCCGCTCAAGGATTCCGAACTTACCTCCCGCGCGCTCGTTCCCTACCAATTAATCGCATGCGCCTCACCCAGCTATCTTGCCACCCGGGGCACGCCACGAACGCCTGCGGACCTGGTTGGGCATGACTGCCTCGGCTTCGTCTTCGCCTCCGGGCAGTCATTCTCCGAATGGCGCTTCGACAAGGAGGGGCAGGTTCACAAGGTCCGGGTGCGCAGCAGGTTTCAGGTGAACGACGCGCGTGTGCTGCAGGCAGCCGCGCTGGACGGGCAAGGCATCATTCTGCAGGCCAACCTGATCCTGGCGGACGACCTCGCGGCAGGTCGGTTGGTGCAGGTCTTGCCCGATTATGAAACGCCCACGCGCGCCCTGCATATTCTGTTCGCTGCGACACGCCCGCCGACGCAAACGCTGCGCAGTTTCATCGATCACGTTGCGAGCCGCTTCGGAAAACATCCGGGCTCAACGCACTAATCAGCGCGACAGACGTCTCCGCCCGTGCCCCTGCACCTCGTTCGTCAGAACCAGGTGGGGATCTGCGGCTAGGCCACCTTAGCGTATCCGCGACGGACGCAGAGGGGACGACCGCTATCGTCTCCCGCGTACTTCCGGCGGCGCTAGATGTAGAAGCTATTTGTTCATCCGAGGAGCAACTGAGAAGCTAGGGCTGATGGTTAAGAGGATGTCGCGCGCCCGCTTCGCTTGCGGATGGCTTCCACGGTTCTTGGAACGAGAAACGCGATACCGAAGCTCACCGCGTCCGCTTGCGCTTGCTCAATGAAGGGCCGAAAGCTTTCGTTGTATTCTTGGAACGCCAATTCATGATCACCGCCGCATTTCTCGAATGCGGCGGCCAAGGCCGCCGCTCCATCTATGGCGAGTGATCCCCCCATCCCTGCGGCCGGGGACGCGCAATAGGCAGCATCGCCCACCAATGCCACCCTGCCTTTTGTCCAGGACGGCATTTTTATCTGGGACAGCACATCGAAGTAAAAATTATCCGTTTGCTTTACCCCGCGGAGAATTTCCTGGGTGCGCCAGCCCACACCGGAGAACTGTTCGAAAATAATGCGTCTCTTCTGTTCTTCGTCACGATAATCGTAGGCAATTTCGCTCTCGGAGAAAAACATCAGAATGATATCGGTTTTGTTGTTGTAAGCGCTCAACATAACCGCCTTGCCAGGTTCGTTATAGACTTGTGACGTGTTCTCTCGAATCAACAACTTGTCTACAATCGAAACCGAACCATAGGCTTCGAGAAAATGAGAAAACTCCTTCTCAGCGCCGAACCAATGCATCCTGGTGGTGGAGTGGATACCGTCGCATCCGAAAACCAGATTAAATGATCGCGGCGCCATTTTTGTGAAAGAGACGTCGATACCGTCTTTATGCTCTTTCAGAGATGAGATGCTGTCACCGAAGACAAATTCAACATCGTCTTTAACGGCATCGAACATCAAATTGAGCAATACATCTCGTTCGATTTCATACTCTTCGTCTGCCGGCTGGTCGGTATCCTCATTCTCGAGACCCGACCGTTCGGCAACGCCATCCGCATTCACCAACTCGGTCGGTTCCATATGCAGCCTGTTCGATGCGATCTGCTCGAACAGGCCCATACGCTTCACGATGTCGATGGTATTGCCGCGGATATTGACGGGCGTGCCCCCTCTCTTGAGACCTTCGGCGATCTCAACGACGGTCACGTCGTAGCCCTGCCTTTTCATCCAGAAGGCGGTTGCAAGCCCGGCGAAGCTCGCTCCGGAGACGAGTATATTTCTGCGGTTGTTCATGCGCGTCGGCTCCGGTTTCGGGCCTTAGGTGCAAGCCCACAATGATATATCTAGTACTTTATGGTACTTAGTACATAATAAATCTTGGGTTGGAGGTCAACGCCTATCGAGCGCCGGTCCGGTCCCGTTCGCACGCCGGTTCGGGTCGGCGTCCAGATACTGCGCAGGCGCATGAAAGGAGTTGGTGGGTCTGTCGTGCGGGTTGCACGAAGCTGATGTTTCGCCACCTGGAAATTCTGCGGATGGGATCGGCCTGTTGGCCGATCTTGGCGTGCAATTCCTTTAGGTCAGGCCCCGCCGCCGGCGCCTGAGCCGCGTCAGCGCCGAACGCGCCTGCCGGAAGTTGCTCTTTCCAGGCCGTGATCTGGTTGAGATGCACGTCATACTGCGTCCCCAGCTCACGCTCAGCTATCCGACTGCGCGTCTCACGTCAGGCCGCCGAGAAAGCCGAGGAGCGCAGCATTCACGATTTCAGGCGCTTCCCGCTGCGGCCAATGGCCAATGTCCGGCAATTTTGTGAAGCCGCGCAGGCCGGGCAGGAACTGGCGCAATCCTGCTTCGGTGCTTGGGCGAATGCTATTAAGTCCGTCCAGTTCGCCGACCAGGAAGAAGGATGGCTGGCGTATCAAGGCACCTTTAAATGGGGCCGTCAGGTCGAATCCACTCTGGATAGACCGATAATAATTAAGGCCTCCACGAAAGCCCGTACGCTGAAACTCGGCGACCGCATATGCGACATCCTCCGGGTCTGCCCATGGGGGTATGTCGACGGGCGCCTTGCGGGTCATTGCGCGTTCGGTATCGAAGGGATTCCATCGATCCTCGGGCGGTGGGCTTCCTGACGTCCAGTAAAGCACCGACGGGTAAGTTATGGCGGCGTTGGCCCAGCTATTGTCGGACTCCGGCCGCATCTGGGAAAACATATAGAAGCTGTCACGACCGGCTTTTCGGAGCGTCTCTATAAAGCTCAGGTCACCTCTCGGCAGATAGGGTACGCTCATACCGAAAACGGCGGCAAATCGATCGGGGCGCATCAATGCTGCGTTCCATGCGACGTTTGCGCCGAAATCGTGGCCAACGATTGTGACCTCGGGGAGGCCAAGAGCATCGATCAATCCCACAAGATCGCCTACCGTATGGAGCGGTGTATATTGCAGGGGATCTTCCGGCGCAGAACTGCGCCCATAGCCGCGCATATCCAGTGCGATGGCACGGTAACCCGCCGCGGCGATCGCTTCCATCTGCAAGCGCCACCCGCGCCAAAGGTCGGGAAAGCCGTGACAGAACAGCACGGGCTTGCCAGAGCCCAGCTCAACAACGTGCAGATCAATTGCGCCAACCCGGATTTGCGAATGCTCCATAATTTCTCCGGAATTTGCAATTGAGAGAGCAGGCAGAAGGTGACCGCTCAGGCGTAAGGCGTGCCTGCCATTGCGGCTTTCAAGCCGATGGTTGCCTTATCAACGATAGCGAGGAAGGTGACCTTCGCTTCAGCTTCATCTCGGTTTTGTCGAAAGACCTCGTGACCCTGAATGAACGCCACGGTCCACGTAGCGAGGAGCAGGCCAGCCGCCAAATGGGCGTCAGGATCGGTAGGCTTCCTGCCCGCGCATTCGGATAGCGCCACCGCCACGACTTGTGCGAACTCGTCGCGTACCGCCCTGGCCCGAGCCTTGAGGGTCTCGCTGCGCTCGATCGTCTCTTTGAAGCTCTGAGTCGTCGCAGAGAATTCAACAAAGCGGCTCTGTTCGGAAACCAACCGATGAGCCAGCAGACGCAGCGCCTCGATCGGAGCGACGCGATGATCCCGCTCCCGCAAGGCTTCGCGCAGCAGCTCCATACCCTCCTCATTGCGATCGAAGAACATGTCCTCTTTGCGGGGGAAATGATTGAACACGGTCATCCGTCCGACGTCTGCGGCGTCCGCGATCTCGTCCACCGTTACACGGTCGAAGCCGTGCTCGTGAAAGAGGCGCGTGGCGGCGTCGGAGATGGCTTGTCGAGTGGCAAGGCGCTTACGGGATCGCCGGTCGGGAGTTGCTGACATGACGCCATAGATAGCACGAAAGCGGTACTCGGTATAGATTGGTATTGACTTAACCGGTTCGATCATGTGCACTGAGTACATAATGGTATCCGATCCGCCTATGGAAGCTAGAGCGCGGCGACGGAAAGCCAAGAGAGATCGGAGGAAGACGTCATGCCGAGTAGGGAACCGTTGAAGCTGCCCGAGGGGCTCCGCCTCGCGGGCCAGGACGTGCCGGCGGCAGACGGGAAGCAGGTGCAACTCTACCTGTTCCGGTTACCGGAAGGCTCCGACATGGAGATGGTCGCGGTGCCGGCGGGCGACTTCGTCATGGGAACGGACGATTCGGATGCGCCCGACTGGGAGAAGCCGAAGCACATCCACCCCGTCGAGCATTCCTATTGGATTGGCCGCAATGCCGTGACGCGTGGGCAATTCAGCGCGTTTTGTACCGCGACAGGCAGAGCCGAGCCCGAGAAGTCCTACTTCGACGACGAGTTGGTCGGGGACAGGGATCTCCACCCGGTGATCATGGTCTCGTGGGATGACGCGAAGGCCTACTGCACATGGGCCGGGCTCGTGTTGCCGAGCGAAGCCGAATGGGAGAAGGCGGCACGAGGCGACGATGGCCGGAAGTATCCGTGGGGGATCGACTGGGACCCCACCAAGGCGAACTACCTGGACGCGTCGTGTCCAGGGGACAACATCATGATGGGCAACGGAAAGACACTAGACGAGCACATGGCGGCCTTTGGTGGTCGTGATTTGGATCATAACGACGGATTCCCTTACACCTCACCCGTGGGGAGCTTTCCGACGGGGGCGTCGCCCTACGGCGCGCTCGACATGGCGGGGAACGTCTTCAATTGGTGCGAGGACTGGTGGGACGAGGCGGGCTTCCCGCGTACCACCCAGAGAGACTTCTCGCCTCCCAAGAGCGGCTCGTGGCGGGTCGATCGTGGCAGCAGCTGGGGCAACCCCGGGCGCCTGGCCTGTCGGACCACCATGCGGTACGGGTACCCGCCGTCCGACCGCAACGAGCACCTCGGCTTTCGTGTTCTCCTGGGATCCGTTCCTGGCGACTAGAGGGGTAACTGAAGCGAGAGTCCCCCGTGGCCGTCGAGCTTCGAATGATGCGATGGGCGATTACCGCCGCCCAGTATCGTAGCCTGCGTCAAGCCGCCGAGACGCTTAACATTCGCCAGTCAACGCTTAGTCGCGGATTGAGGCAGCTAGAACACGAATTGGGCGCGGTTTTGTTCGAACGCACGAATGGTGGAACGCGGCCCACGCCTGAGGGCCAAGAGTTTCTTGAGGCTGCGCGGCACATCGTCGATGAGACCGAAGGTCTCGCGGCGCGACTAAAGACAAGGTCGCGTGGAGAAAGCGGTCGCTTGGCAATCGGCGTTCACGCCTCACTATCGGCCGGGAATCTCCGCGCGACATTGGTCGAACATCATCGCCGCTTCCCGGAGGTCCGCACCACTCTGGTCGATGGATCGAGCGACCATCTCATGTCCGATCTCGCGAATTCTGCGATCGACGTTGCCTTTGTCGCCGATCACGATCGTCGATGGAATGGAAAATCCCTTTCCGTGTGGAGCGAGCGTGTCGTGGTCGCCCTTCCAGAAGCACATGCGCTGTCTAGCGGCGATGCCGTCCACTGGCACGATCTGAAAAGCGAATTAGTGTTGCTGCCTCAACGCGGACCGGGTCCCGAATTCCGGAAGCTCCTCGCAGGGAAGCTCCGCCATTCCGACGCTTTCAAACTTCAGGAACACGATGTGTCTTTGGATCGGCTCTTAACGCTCGTCGGCGCTGGATTGGGTATTATGCTGGCGCTCGAGGGCGCTACGGGCGCCGGCTATCCGGGAGTTCTCTTCAGGGAGATCCATGACGATGATGCACCGACACGGCTGGGGTTTCACGCCCTCTGGCGTGGGGAAAACAGCAATTCGTCGCTTCGTCCGTTTCTCGACACGCTGCGCGAGCGCTATCCGGACCTTTCGGCGGAACCTCCGGGCGTCTGATCAGGACTTCGACGAGCCTTCGCGAACGCCCGGTCGGTTGCCATGAATCGCTGAATCATGGGTACGATCAATTTCGCCGGGACAGGCGCAGTTTGGTGGCTGGTCTGTCCGAGCAACTCGGCATAGGCGACAAGATCGCGATACACAGCAGCGGGCAATTCTATGCTAACTCTCACCGGCTTGTCGTCGCCCAGCGGTCCGAGCTTGAGCTTCGTCATGGCTTTACTCCCTGCGCATAAGGCGCCAGTACGAGGTCGCGCGTAACGATGACGCGCACCGGGAATCCCGGTCGAATGGTCAAGGTCGGCTGGATGTTGAGCTGACGCTGGACGATCTGCGAACCGGTCTGACTGATGCTGTTCGACGCGCCGCTGCGGATCGCCTGCACCAGGTTGTTCTCGTCTTGGCTCGTGCCGGCTTCGGCGCCGACGCTGAGCAGAGTAGACAACACGGCGGCCTTGAACAGCATGCCCCAATGGTTGTCGACTTCATCCTCAAGCCCGGCATAGCCTTCGGTGTCGGCACCGGGCTGACGCTCGAGCACGATCGACGTGCCGTCCGGCATGATGACGCGCGTCCAGACGAGGAGGATGCGGCTTTGACCGAAGGCGACCGAGCTGTCGTACTGGCCGATCAGCTTCGCACCCTGCGGGATCAGGAGATACTGGCCGGTCGGGCTGTCGTAGACGGCCTCGGTCACCTGGGCGGTGATCTGGCCGGGAAGGTCAGAGCGGATTCCGGTGATGAGCGCTGCCGGGATCACCGTTCCGGCCTGCACGACATAGGGCGAGGCCTTAGCTTCGAGACGGTCAGGGCTGACGGTACGCTTGTCCGGCGTGGCGTTGAGGAAGGCGGTCTTGCGATCCTGCATGTTCTGCGCCGATCCGGCGTCGACAGGCGGCGTGGGGGTCGGACCGCTTTGCGTCCCCGTCGCGGGCGGAGCGGCGAGACTCACCGGCTGCGGCTGTTGGTTGGTCTGGGCAAACAAGCGGCTAATGCGTGCGGCCTCGGTCTCCTGGGCAAGGCGCTGAGCCGCGGGATCCGGCGCGGAGCTGGGCACAGCCGTGTTCGGCGCGGCGCCGGTGTTCAGGATAGGCTTGCCGAGATCGCCGGGCAGCGGCGGCCCGAGTGGCGGCGCCTGCCGCGGCAGACCGGCGTAGTCCTTGGGCAGTCCGGCCAAGCCCTCGGCCGAGGGCCGGTTCTGAGTGCTCAGCAATTCCTGGCCCGACTGTCCCTTGTTGTGGGTTTGGAGGGCGTAGCCGAGCGCGCCTGCGACAGCGAGAGCCGACACGGCGCCGAGCGTTATCAGCACCTTGCGAGAGAGACGCGTGACACGCGGTCGTTCGCCTCGCAACCGCAGGTCGGGCGGCACGACCGGCGTCGGCGCCGGCTGTTGCTCTTCCGGTTCGTCTGTCATGACTGCGGCCTTCCGTCGGTGCGGACGATGCGGACGCGTCGCTCGCTGTCCTTGTCGCCGAGCCGCAACTCGGCTGCGGCAAACAGGCGATCGACGATGTAGTAGTTGCCGCGAACGCGGTAGTTTACCAGTTCGGACCCGCCGGCCGGACCAATGACGAAGAGCGGCGGCATCTCGCCCTGCCGAATGCCGGACGGAAACTCGATGAAGACCTTCTGGCCGTCGTCGAAGGCGCGCAACGGCCGCCAGGCAGGGTTGTCGCCCTCGATCGCATAGCGGAAGTTGATCGAAGCGAGATCGACGCCCGACGCGATCGGCGCCGCCGCTTCGGCAGAGGCGTTCTGCTGGCGCAGAGCGATGAGCTGGTCTTCCGGATACTGCCAGGAGACCGAGGCCATGTAGGTCTTCTCGGTCGAGCGCAGCTCGAGCAGGTAGGTCCGGCGATCGGTATTGATGACGAGATTCGTCACCAGATCCGGCCGGGTCGGCTTGACCAAGATGTGGACCTTCTTGGTCGGGCCCGCGCCGCTCTCCGTATCGCCGATGATCCAGCGCACGGTGTCGCCGGCGGCGACCGGCCCCGTGCCGACGAGTTGCTCGCCTTCCTGAAGGGCGATGTCGGTGATCTCGCCCGGCGCTGTGTAGGCCTGATAGAGCGCACCGGCTGAATAGGGATAAACCTGCACGGCATTGATGAAGCCGTTCCGCACCGGTTGGATGCGCGCGGCCGCATTGGCCTGGTTGACGCGCACGGCGGGATCGGGAGCTTCCGGCACGGCCTTGCCTGTGTTGAGCGGTTTCAACTGACCCGGCAGCGGCAGTGGCTTCGGCAGCTCGACGATCTTGACGGGCGCCGGTGGATCGACAGCGAGCTTTGCCGGCACGGCGCTGTCATAGTTGATATCGGGCGGAATGAATTTGTGGGCACAGCCTCCGAGCACAGAGACGGAGAGCAGCAAAGCCGTAAGGCCGGCTTTACGGAAAGACGTAGTCCCTCCTTTCCGGCTCTGCTGAATGGTGAAGAGACGCGAAGCCGGACCGCCGGCTTCCATGGAAATCGGCGGGGTCATTGTCCCAGCTCCTTCGACCAGTTGATTGCGGTGACGTAAATGCCGAGCGGATTCTTGCGGAGCACGTCGGCGGAGGTCGGCGTCTGAATCGCGATGGTGAGGATCGCGGTCCAACGGGTGTTGTCGGCAAGCGCGCCGTCCTGATAGCGATGCTCGACCCACTCGACCCGGAAGCTGGAGGGCGAGGCGCGGATCACGCTCGAGACGTCGATCGCGATCTGCTGCTTGCCGAGCTTGGCGAAGGGGTCGTTGGCGCGGGCGTAGTCGTTGAGCGCCTGCGAGCCCGAGGTGGTGGTGAAGTCGTAGGCCTGCAGCCAGTTCTGCCGCACGATGATCGGATCGGCCGGCAGCGCGCGGACCATCTGGATAAAGTGGGCGAGATACCAGGCGACTTGCGAATCGCTTGGCGTGTAGTCGGCGGCGGCGGGGGCGACAGCCTGCGCCTGGCCGAGCTTGTCGACCTGCACGACCCAGGGGACGATGCTGCCGTGGGTCGATTGCCAGACGAGACCGCCGGCGAGGCCCATGGACAGCGCCAGCGAGCCGAAGGCCATCAGCCGCCAGTTCTTCGCCTGCACCCGGGCCGAACCGATGCGGTCGTCCCACACCTGGGCGGCGCGCTGATAGGGGGTTTCAGGTTCGGGCGTCCGGCCATAGCGAACCGTGGGGCGGCGAAACAGCGCCATGTCTTATTCTCCTCCTGAAAGATCGACGGAATGGCCGCCGCCATGGCTGTCGCCGGACCTGAGGACCTGTGCTGCGGTCTGCGCCCCGTGGACCATCGACTGGTTGCGCTTCATGCGCTGGGCCCAGGCCGGTGGGCCGGAACCTTCCGGTCCGCCCGTGGACGCCGCGGGCGTGCTTGGTGAATTGCCGTCGACCGTCCCTCCGGTCGACGAGCCACCGGTTGCGGCGAAACTGGACCGGGCGCCGGCGGCAAAGCTTTCCCGCATGGAACTGCCGGCTTGGGCGGCGGCGCGGCGCACAGGCGCCGCGGCGGCTGAAGCGGCCGCTCGCCCCACCCCGCCGAGTCCGGCCGCGACGCCCGACGCCCCGGACCGGCCGGCCGAAGCAAGGCTGTAGGCGGAGGATGCGCCACCGGCCATTGCCGCCCCACCGCGCGCGGCGGCGGCAGTGCCGGACGCGGCCGCCGTCGCCCCCCTTCCGGCTAGACCGAGCGCGCCAGCGCCAGCCATCGCCGTACCCGCGACGGCGAGGCCAGTCCCAACAGCGGTGCCCGCGCCGAGCTGGGGCGCGCCGGAGACCAGGCCCGTTGCAATGCCGGGGCCGAAGATTCCGAGGCCCAGCATTGCGAGCGCCGCGAGCACGACGGAGAGGGCCTGTTCGACGGTCGGCTGGCCGCCGGCGTAGGTCTGCGTGAACTGCGAGAAGAGCCCGGTGCCGATGCCGACGATGACGGCCAGCACCATCACCTTGATGCCGGACGCGACGATGTTGCCGAGCACCTTCTCAGCGAGGAAGGCGGTCTTGTTGAAGAGCGCGAAGGGAATGAGGATGAAGCCGGCCAGTGTGGTCAGCTTGAATTCGATCAGCGTGACGAAGAGCTGAACCGCCAGAATGAAGAAGGCGATCAGCACCAGGACCCACGAGACCATCAGCACCGCGATCTGCACGAAGTTCGCGAAGAAGCTGGTGAAGCCCATCATCTGGTTGGCCGCATCGAGCAGCGGCTGGCCGGCATCAAGCCCAACCTGGGCGAGCCGGCCGGGTCGCAAGAAATCAGCCGTCGAGATCGAGGAGCCACCGGCTTTCAGACCGAGGCCGGCGAAGCTGTTGAAGACGATGGCCGATAGATTGTTGAAGTTGTTGATGATGAAGGCGAAGAAGCCGATGTAGAGGGTCTTCTTCACCAGGCGCTGGAGGATGTCCTCGTCGGCGCCCCAGGCCCAGAACAGGCCTGCCAGGATGATGTCGATGACGATCAGCGTGGACGAGAGATAGCCGACTTCGCCCTTGATCAGGCCGAAGCCGGAATCGATGTAGGTGGTGAAGGTGTTGAGGAAGGTGTCGATGACGCCGACATTGTTCATCGCGCATCTCCCTTAGAAGGCGTGGCCGGCGCGGCAGCGCCTGGGGGCGTTTGTGGCGGCAGAGGCCGCGCCGACCTGCCGAAGAATCGCTGGCGGTTCTCCTCCCAGACCGCGACGCAATGCGGATCTTCGGCATCCTGGGGACCGAGCGCGCTGCAACGGCGCAGCTCGGCCGAGAGGTCGTCGGATGCTGGTGTGACGATGGTCGGAGGGGTCTCGGCAATGGGGGCCGAGTGGCGCCGGTTGGTCACCACAAGAGCCGTGATGGCGACCGCGATCAGGGCGACGATCGCGGCGGCGCGGAAGATTTCCGACCGTCCCAGCATCGCCGCGCCTCAGTTGCCGCTGAACATGGTGACGTTTCCGGGCTGATAGCCGGTGCGCGTCGAGAAGGTCTTGTAGTTCTGCTGGCCTTGCGCCTCGGCCGAGGCGGTACGCGCCTGCTCCAGGGCATCGGCCCGACTCTTTGCCGACAGCACCGCCACCAGGTCTGAGAGCTGCTGGGACTGCAACGCCAAGAGTTGGTTGCCGGCCTGTGCGGCTTGAAGCGCGCCGGTTGCACTCTGGCTTGCCGACACCAGCGAGGTCATTGCGCCGGAATTGGTCGGGATGTTGCCGACAACGCCGGCCTGGATCTTCAGACTGTCCTCAAACGCGGCGACGGAGTTCTGCCAGCGGGTCTGCGCGTTGGCGACCATGGCAGTCGTCGAGCCCGTGCCTGCGGCCGCGCCATAGCTGGTCGAGAAAGCCTGCTCGATGCGCTGGACGTTGAAGGCGATGTTCTGCGCCTGACCTAGCAGTGACTGGGTCTGGGCGATCGACGACTGAAGCTGGGTCAACGTCGACATCGGCAGGTTGGCGAGATTGCGCGCCTGGTTGACCAGGCTGGTCGCCTGGTTGGTCAACATCGTGATCTGGTTGTTGATCTGCTGCAGTTCGCGCGCGGCGGTGAGCACGTTCTGGCTGAAGTTGGTCGGATCGTAGACGATCCACTGCGCCGACGCGGGCGGCGCCCCGACGGCCAGGGTGAGCACGACGGCGCTTGCCGCCGCCAGATGGCGCAGCTTGATCATGATGACGTCTCCAGGTTGATCAGGTCAGGGATGAGATCGGCGGCCCACTGGAGTTCGTGGTCCGCAAGCCAAGCGGGCGTGAAAGCATCGCGGCCGTGCTCGGCGATGACGCGCTCGATTGCGGCATGGTCGGCCTTGGAGGAAGCGGCACAGAAGGCGAGCGCGACCGGGCCGAGGCCCAGCTCGAACAGGCGATTGCCGCGGCGGGACTGGCAGTAGTAGTCGCGCTTCGGCGTTGCGCGGGCGAGGATTTCGATCTGGCGATCGTTCAAGCCGAAGCGGCGATAGATCGCGGTGATCTGCGGCTCGATTGCGCGCTCATTCGGCAGAAAGATGCGCGTCGGGCAGCTCTCGACAATGGCCGGCGCTATGTTGCTGCCGTCGATGTCCGACAGCGATTGTGTGGCGAAGACGACGGAGGCGTTCTTCTTGCGCAGCGTCTTCAGCCACTCGCGAAGCTGCTGCGCGAAGGCCGGATCGTCGAGCACCAGCCAGCCTTCGTCGATGATGAGGAGCGTCGGCCGGCCATCGAGGCGGCCCTCGATGCGATGGAAGAGATAGGTCAGCACGGCGGGCGCCGCGCCGGCCCCGATCAAGCCCTCGGTCTCGAAGGCCTGGACAGGTGCGGAGCCGAGCTGCTCAGCCTCGGCATCGAGCAGGCGGCCCGAGGCTCCACCGACGCAATAGGGCTGCAACGCCTGCTTCAGCGCCGTCGACTGCAACAGGACCGCCAGGCCGGTGATGGTGCGCTCGCCCACGGGCGACGACGCCAGCGAGCTCAGCGCCGACCAGACATGCTCCTTGGCGGTCGGATCGATGGTGACGCCCTCCTTCGCGAGGATGGCCGCCACCCACTCCGCCGCCCAGGCGCGCTCCGACTGATCGTCGATGCGGGCAAGCGGCTGCAGCGACACCGAATGCTCCGAGCCAGCCGACAGGCTGCCGCCGAGATCGTGCCAGTCGCCGCCCATGGCGATCGCCGCGGTGCGGATCGACCCGCCGAAATCGAAAGCGAAGATCTGGTTGTTGCGGTAACGGCGGAACTGCATCACCATCAGCGCGAGCAGCACCGACTTGCCCGCGCCGGTCGGGCCGACGATCAACGTGTGGCCGACGTCGCCGACATGCAGGCTGAGTCGGAATGGCGTCGAGCCTTCTGTCTTGCCGTAGAGCAGCGGCGGCGCCTGGAAATGCTCATCCCTTGCCGGCCCAGCCCAAACAGCCGAGAGCGGGATCATGTGTGCCAGGTTCAGCGTCGAGACCGGCGGCTGACGGACGTTGGCGTAGGCATGGCCGGGGATAGAGCCGAGCCAGGCCTCGAGCGCATTCACTCCTTCCGGCATGCAGGTGAAGTCGCGGCCCTGAATCACCTTCTCCACCAGCCGGAGCTTTTCAGCGGCGAGACCCGGGTCCTCGTCCCAGACAGTGACTGTCGCAGTGACATAGGCTTGGCCAACATCGTCCGAGCCCAATTCCTGCAGGGCCATGTCCGCGTCGGCCGCCTTGTTGGCCGCGTCGGAGTCGACCAGCATCGACGCCTCGTTGGTCATCACCTCCTTGACGATGGCGGCGATGGACTTGCGCTTGGCGAACCACTGCCGGCGGATCTTGGTCAGCAGCTTCACCGCTTCGGTCTTGTCGAGCAGGATGGCGCGGGTGGACCAGCGGTATGGGAAGGCGAGCCGGTTCAGCTCGTCGAGGATGCCGGGATGGGTCGTTGTCGGGAATCCAACCACGGTGAGCGTGCGAAGATGATGGGCGCCGAGGCGCGGCTCGAGGCCGCCGGCGAGCGGTTCATCGGCGAGCAGCGCGTCGAGGTGCATCGGCGTCTCGGGCACGCGGATGCGCTGCGCCCTCGTCGAGATGGTCGAGTGCAGATAGGTCAGCGTGTCGCCGTCGTCGAGCCAGGCCACCTCGGGCATGAAGCCCTCGACCAGTTGGATGACGCGGTTGGTCCGATCAACGAAGCCGCGCAGCAGCTCCCAGGGATCGACGCCGGTCTGCGCGCGGCCCTCATAGAGCCAGCCCTCGACGCGCGAGGCGTCCTCGGCGGGCGGCAGCCAGACGAAGGTGAGGTAGTAGCGGCTCTCGAAATGCGCGCCGGCTTCCTCGAAGGCGTCCTGCCGCTCGAGATCCACCAGCGCTGACGCCGGATCGGAAAAGCGGCTGTGCGGATAGGTCTGCGCGGCGATCCGCTGTGCCTCGACGAAGATCGCCCAGCCGGAGCCGAGACGGCGTAGCGCGTTGTTGAGTCGGGCGGTGACGCCCACCAGCTCGGCGGGCGTGGCGCTATCGAGGTCCGGGCCGCGAAAGCGCGCCGTGCGCTGGAACGAACCGTCCTTGTTGAGGACGACGCCCTCTTCGACCAGCGCCGCCCAGGGCAGGAAGTCTGCGAGGGTCGCGGGGCGGCTGCGGTATTCAGCGAGGTTTAGCATGGGAACCTCAGACGCCGAGATGGGCCGGATAACGAAGGTGTCGGCGCACCACGTCGACGAACTGCGGATCGCGCTTCGCCGCCCAGACGGCGGCGGTGTGACCTACCGCCCAGATCAGCGCGCCGGGGATCCAGAGCCGGAGGCCGAGGGCGATCGCCGCGGCGAGTGTGCCGTTGGCAATCGCGACGGTCCGCGGCGCGCCACCCATCAGAATTGGGTCGGTAAGCGCGCGATGAACCGGCGCGAAGAAGCCGGGCACGTCGGGATCGACGATCGCCGCCATCAGACCAGCGCCCCGCCGGAGAACGAGAAGAAGGACAGGAAAAAGCTCGACGCGGCGAAGGCGATCGACAGGCCGAAGACGATCTGGATGAGCCGGCGAAAGCCGCCCGAGGTGTCGCCGAAGGCGAGCGTCAGGCCTGTCACCGTGATGATGATCACCGAGATGATCTTCGCTACCGGCCCTTGCACCGACTCCAGGATGGAGTTGAGCGGGGTCTCCCACGGCATGGAGGAGCCGGAGGCGTAAGCCGCCGGGGCGAAGGCGAGCGTCAGGGTCGCGAGCGTTACGAGCTCGGCCACGCGGCGACGCGAAGAATGAGCGACAGCGAGAACACGGATCATGATGGGTCTCCGGGGGGCAAGAGGTCGCCGCCCGCCCCGGCGGACTGGACGCGGTAATCGCCGGTGGCGGGATCGAGACCGGCGATGAGTGCGAGTTCGGAAAGGCGGCGTTCGCTGCCGCGCCCGCGCAGCACCGCGACGAGATCGATAGTCTCAGCGATCAGCGCCCTGGGGACGGTGACGACGGCTTCCTGGATGAGCTGCTCGAGGCGGCGCATCGCGCCGAGCGCTGTGCCCGCGTGGATCGTGCCGATGCCGCCGGGGTGGCCGGTGCCCCAGGCCTTCAAGAGGTCCAGCGCCTCCGCGCCGCGCACCTCGCCGATCGGGATGCGATCGGGGCGCAGGCGCAGCGAGGAGCGGACCAGATCGGAGAGCGAGGCGACGCCGTCCTTGGTGCGGAGCGCCACAAGGTTGGGCGCGCGGCATTGCAGCTCGCGGGTATCCTCGATCAACACCACGCGGTCGGTGGTGCCGGCGATCTCAGCCAGGAGGGCGTTGGTGAGCGTGGTCTTGCCGGTCGAGGTGCCGCCGGCGACCAGGATGTTCTTGCGATCAGCCACGGCGGCGCGGAGCACCGCGGCCTGGCCGGCCAGCATGATGCCGGCGGAGACATAGTCGTCGAGGGTGAAGACGGCGACGGCGGGCTTGCGGATCGCAAAAGCCGGCGCGGCCACCACCGGCGGCAACAGGCCCTCGAACCGCTCTCCCGTCTCGGGCAGCTCGGCCGAGACGCGCGGCCGCTCCGCATGGACCTCGGCGCCGACGTGGTGCGCCACTAGGCGCACGATCCGCTCGCCGTCAGCGGCGGAGAGGGTGCGACCAGTATCTTCGAGGCCGCCCGACAGCCGGTCGATCCAGAGCCGGCCGTCGGGGTTGAGCATCACCTCGACGATCGAGGGGTCTTCGAGGAACGTCGCGATCGCCGGGCCCAGCGCGGTGCGCAGCATGCGCGCGCCGCGTGAGAAGGCCTCGGAATGAAGTGGTGTGACCGCCACGATCGTCCCCGTCATTGGCCAATCGCGAGACGCGACTAGCAACGGGGACGATTAGAAGAGGTAAGAAATGGGGCGCTTCAACAAGTATTCAGTCGTCGTAGGAGCCCAGCGTAGAGCAGAGAAAAAATACTTGCCGGGTGCGGAATGGCTTGCGCGAAGCTATTGGGCTGGCTTGTGCTTTTCCGAGTGTCGTGGCCGGTAATTTAAACTTCGTTCTGATCGCGAGTCGCCGAAGCCGGAACGTCATCGGGAATTTCCTGGCGCAGCTTCGACCCCTGATTGAGCCGCCGTCCAAGCGCGGCGACGAAGTTGTCGTAGCGTGCACCGGCCTGCGCTCTCGCCGCCTGAGCGGCAGGCTCGGGCAATGGTGGCGTTGTGGTCAGCCAGAAGCGAACGAACAGCGCCAAAGTCTCGACACCGATGCCGACATCCCGTTCGAGGCGGGCCAGACGCCGGTCCTGCTGGTCGAGACGTTTGGCGATGGCCGCCTCGCGCCGTTCGTCAGCGTCGGGCGACAGGAAGGATGCGATGGCGGCCTCGGCGATCAACGACAGCGGCTGCTCGCGCCGCGCCGCATAGGCCGAGAGCGTCTTCATGACGTCCGGGTCGAGATAGACGGAGACCTGGGCCTTTTTCTTCGGTGTGGGCATGGGCACGTCACAGACCCATATCATCGCCGGGATCGAGCGAGACCTGCCGGGCAACGCCCTGCATCACCCGGTTCATCCGGCTCGCACGGATGGCATCGTCCTCCATGTCGTCACCTGGATCGAGCGCGAACTCGTTGTCGATCGGCCCCTTCTTCTCGACCGTCTCCGCCCGGTTCAATTCGGGCTGATGGCGGCGCTCGGATGCGGTCGGATCATCATCATCCGCCTCCTTGCCGCTCGTCGGCGGTTCGGCGATCTCGGGCCGCGGTGGCAGCGGGCGCGTGCTCCAGTCGTCCGATTGGGCGCTCGTGGGCTTGGTGAGTGTGGGAGGCGCCAGCACCCGCTCCTGAAATCGCTCATCCTCGTAATAGCGGGCCTTCTTCGCCCGGATCGGCGCGGTCCCCGCCACCATAACAATCTCGTCCGTGGGCGGGAGTTGCATCACCTCGCCAGGGGTGAGCAGCGGTCGCGCTGTATCCGAGCGCGAGACCATCAAATGACCAAGCCAGGGTGACAGCCGGCTGCCGGCATAGTTCTTCATCGCCCGCACCTCGGTCGCCGTGCCCAAGGCGTCCGACACGCGTTTGGCGGTTCGCTCGTCGTTGGTGGCGAAGCTCACCCGCACATGGCAGTTGTCGAGGATCGAGTTGTTCTGGCCGTAGGCCTTCTCGATCTGGTTCAGCGACTGGGCAATCAGGAAACTCTTGATCCCGTAGCCCGCCATGAAGGCGAGCGCCGACTCGAAGAAGTCCAGTCGCCCGAGCGCCGGAAATTCGTCCAGCATCAGCAGCAATCGCCGCCGCCCGTTCTTGGCCTGCAGATCCTCGGTGAGCCTGCGGCCGACCTGGTTAAGGATCAGACGGATCAGCGGTTTGGTGCGGTTGATGTCTGACGGTGGGACCACAAGGTACAGCGTGGTCGGGCGATCTCCGCCGACGATATCGGAGATCCGCCAATCACAGCGTCGCGTTACCTCGGCGACGACGGGATCACGATAGAGACCGAGGAACGACATGGCGGTGGAGAGCACGCCGGACCGCTCATTGTCGGACTTGTTGAGCAGCTCGCGCGCGGCCGAGGCCACGACGGGGTGGACGCCGGCTTCGCCGAGATGCACGGTCTTCATCATGGCGGCCAGCGTCGACTCGATCGGCCGTTTCGGATCGGAGAGGAAGGCGGCGACACCGGCGAGCGTCTTGTCCGTTTCGGCATAGAGGACGTGCAGGATCGCTCCGACCAGGAGCGCGTGGCTCGTCTTCTCCCAATGGTTCCGCTTATCAAGTGACCCCTCGGGATCGACGAGGATGTCGGCGATGTTCTGGACATCGCGCACCTCCCACTCGCCGCGGCGGACCTCCAGCAGCGGATTGTAGGCGGCGGACTTCATGTCGGTCGGATCGAACAGCAGCACCCGGCCATGCCGGGCGCGGAAGCCGGCGGTGAGCTGCCAGTTCTCGCCCTTGATGTCATGGACGATCGCCGATCCGGGCCAGGTCAGCAGCGACGGCACCACAAGGCCGACGCCCTTGCCGGATCGCGTCGGCGCAAAGCACAGCACATGCTCGGGGCCATCGTGGCGGAGATAGGCGCGGTCGAGTCGGCCCAGCACAACGCCGTCCGGACCGAGCAGCCCGGCACCGGCCACTTCCTCCGGTCGCGCCCATCGAGCCGAACCATAGGTCTCGACATTCTTGGCTTCACGCGCGCGCCAGACCGACATGCCGATCGCCACGGCCGCCGCGATGATGCCGCCCGACGCGGCGATATAGGCACCCTCCACGAAGATCGACGGCGCGTAGGCGTCGTAGGCAAACCACCACCATAGGAAGGCCGGCGGCATGTAGAAGGGGAAGTGAAGCAGTTCGAACCAGGGGCGACCAAGCTCCGGCTGGAAGCCCAGGCGCCAGGCCGTCCATTCGGTTGCGGTCCACATCGTCACCAGCACGATCAGGAAGACGGTGATGACCTGGCCCCAGAGGATTTTCGTCGCGGACATTCACGGGGTCCTTTCATAAAGTCGTTGAAGGATAGGAAGGGTCACAGGCCGAGCCCCCGCTTGCGGCCGAAACTCCAGTCGATGCCGCCATCGCCACGGGCGACGCCGGAGACATGATGGCCGATCTGCTTTTCCAGCGACGGCGACCAGGGCACGAGCTGGAAGCCGAGGCCGTCATCGATCATGGCGAAGCGGCCAGAGGCGAGCGCGAGACGCCGCTGGTAATTGCCGGCGACATATTCGCCGGGTGCGGATGGATTGAACGAACGCCCGGTCTCGGCGGCGAGCTTCTCGCCCAGCGCCTGCACCTCACGCCTGCGCAGCGTATCGATCAGGTTGCGGCTGAAGGTGATGCCGCGAGCCTGTCGTTCGGCGAGACCCTGACGAACGAGCTCCTCGGCGCGGGCGCTCATCGCCTCGCGCACTTCGGCACCGAAGCCACCACCACCCAGCGCCACCGGCTCGCGGGCGATCGCCTGTCGGTCGAGCCAGGTCGCGCCCGTTGCTGTCACCTGTCGGTCGATGGCCAGATCAGAGCGGACGGCGAGCGCCACGCGCCGCCGACCCTGCGCGTCATCGAACTTCCTGAGTTCGACGATGGAGCCTGACGCGCTGTCGCCCGCGGCGTCGAGATCGGGGAGCTTGATGTGATGGGTGCGGCCATCGACGCCGTCGACGACGGCATAGGCCGTGCCCTTCAGCTCGTCATCGAGGCCGCGATCGACCAAGCGGCCGACGACGGGGACTTCGAGGCTCTCGCCTGCGAGCACATAGTTCGCAGCACCGCGCTCGATGCCGCGTTCGGTCAGGCCGCGATGGATGCGCTTGATGATGTCACCGCGCTCGCCCAGATCGCGCAGCGTCGCCTCGGCATTTTCCGCCAGGGCCCATTGGCCGGGGCCGACCTGGTTGGCGAGGCCGAGTGATTCCAGCTTGCGTAGTCGCCCGACCTTCAGCGCATGGAACTCGTCGGGCTGGCGATCGGCGTGCGGCGCCATCTCAATGACGCCAGTACGGTAGGCGTCGCGGGAAAGCTGCCGGTCGAGATTGGTCCAGCGCTCGCTATCAATCTGCCGCTCCAGTGTGCGCCGGATCTCCTGATCGGTGCGTGGCCCCAGTTCCTGCGTGATCAGATCCTGGGCGCGGTCGCGCATGCCCTGCTTGATGTAGTCCCGGTCGATGACCAGGTCCTGGCCGTCATCCGTGCGGCCGCGAATGATAACGTGGACATGCGGATGCTCGGTGTTCCAGTGGTCGACGGCGACCCAATCGAGCTTGGTGCCGAGGTCCTTCTCGACCTGGCTCATGAGATCGCGTGTGAAGCCCTTGAGGTCCGCCATCTCCACTGCGTCGTCGGGCGAGACGATAAAGCGGAAATGGTGCCGGTCATCCTCGCCGCGCTCAGCGAAGGCCTTGGGATCAGCGTCGTCGGTCTCGGGGCCGAACAGCCTCGCCTTCTCCCCGTCGCGGGTGACGCCCTCGCGGCGGAGATATCCCAAATGGGCGGCGAGCTTGCCCCGCTGCGTGGCGTGACGCAGGAAGCGCCCTTTGACCACAGCGCCACGCGAACGGCCGGTGAGGAGCCGGTTGGCCTGGACGGCGGCGACACGGCCCCGGCCGAAGCGGGAGCCGCGACGGCCTCCGATCGAACCGTCGCGGGCGATCCGCCCGCCCGCCTTCTGGGCCGCGGCGAGCGCCTGGGCGATGAACGGTTTTGCCCGCTGGGCGCGTGAAGAGCGGATGCGGCCCGGGCGGATTTGGAAATCATCGTCACGCGCCATCGCCAGCCTCGGCAATGTGCAAAAAGGATAGAGTCAGCAATGACTTGATATCGGCGCGCACATTGCGCGGATCGGGCGCACGTTGCCGGAACGGCGAGAAAGCCCAAGGAAAACAAAACCCCAACCGCGCCGCACATTGCCGGCTTTTATCCTGCCCTCCTTCGGTCGGTGCCTGCTCCTCTCCCCTGTCCGCTATCTCTTGTTCGCTAATCCACGCTGAAATACGCCTGCGCACGAATCCGCGCCGGAACGCATCGGCGAGCCGCCATTGCGCGACGACGGTCCATATTTCGGCAGGATCGATGCCGACAGCAGCACAGCGATCAGCCACTCGATAGCACCGCAGATGCCCCGTCATTGCGATCGTCCCGCGGTCGAGAGCGCGACGAACAGGCCGTCCGATTGCGGCGCGATGGCAGAGAGATCGCGCACTGGAACGGCAGCCGGCGTGTCACGCACCGGTCGAGTGGATGTCGCAGGCGTAGTGGTTGGCGGACTGTCAGCGCGCATGACGAAGAGCGGCGACTGGGTCCAGGAAGATGGATCGGAGGATGCCAAGAGGAGTGATCCGGTCGTCCTCTCGGCATCGACAAAAGGGACGATGGCCGCGACATAGGCGATGGTCTCCGCCGGCAGCGGACGATGCCGGTCGCGGTAATCCTCGTAGCGGCCGGGACCCGCATTGTAGGCCGCGAGAAAGCCCGGCGAACCGTAGCGGTCGTGCAGTTGGCGCAGGAAAGCGGCGCCCGCCATGATGTTGTCATGTGGGTCGAAGGGATCGCGGCCGAGGCCATAGCGGGTGCGCATATTCGCCCAGGTCTCGGGCATGAGTTGCATCAGGCCGAGTGCGCCCTTGGGTGAAACCGCGCGCCGATCGCCGCGGCTTTCGATCCGCATGACGGCGCGAATCCATGTCGCCGGAATGCCGAACCGCCGCGCGGCTTCGGCAATGTGAGCGGCATAAAAATCGCTCACTGGCTGACGTTGCGCCGACACCGCCTGTGCAGACATCGCTAGCGACGGCGTGCCGATCGCGAGCAGGCCGGCAAGCAGAAGAGGGACGAAACGGAAGCCCGCCAAGTCTCCGCCATGACGCGAGCGAGCCATCGTGCTCGCGCCCGTCAAGGGTGCGCGCGGTGCGCCGGCCTGCGGCCGCCCTTGACCGCCGCTGTGCGCGACGGCCGACTGACGCCCGAGCGGGACGAAGGGATGAGACAGCTTTCCCGCGAACAAAGGGATGGAGCTTTTGTTCGCCTTATCGCCGGCACGCGTGACGGGACCCCGCATCGCGTCAGTCCCGCTCGCCGCGCTTGGGCGGCCGGTTCCAGTTCAACACCCAGGTGGATTTATCGTCGCCCGACTGGAACAGGTTGGCGCGGATCGGCTGCGTCAGCGCCGGATCGTCAAGCTGAAGCGAGACGTACTCGCCGGCCTTCTCGCCGGTGCGTTTCCAGGCAGCTCCGATCTCCGGTCCGTCACCGTCACTGAGATGGATGCGATAGTCCGGCGCGTTCTCGGCGTCGCTGTGCTCGGCGGGGACGAGCACCAATTCGGCGTCGAACGAGAGCGTCTGGATGCGGCCGGAATAGCCGGACTTGCCGCGCGTGAACTGACCGATCTGGGCCATGACGAAAACTCCTCATGTGATGCGATGGATGGAGATGACGTGCGCTCGGCACGCCGCAGGTCGCGCCCGTCATCGCGTTCGGGCGCGCCAGGTGAAGCGTCCGTCGCCGTCCTCATCGGTGAGCAGCGGGATAGCGCGGGCGACGATCGAGCTGGTGGGAAGCGTGCCGAAATAGCGGCCATCGAGGCTGTCCGGCACGCTCGGATTCATCAGGAAGATTTCGGTTGGTCGGAGCATGTGACAGCCGCTCCAGCTCGGCAGCGGACGGCCGAGATGGTCGCGGTCGCGTGCGTCGCCGACAGCGATGCCATCGACGGTGACAGCGTCGCCGGTCCGGCAGACGGTTTGCCCGGGCAGCGCCATGACATGTTTCAACAGCGGCACGTCCTTGGGCAGGAATCCGCCATCCGCCAGGAAGCTTGCGACCGGCTCCGGAGGCTTGACGGCGACCAGCTCCATCGCATGGAGTTGTCCGACCGGACGCAGCGCATAGAGCCCGGTTGGCGTGCTGGCCGTGGCGTTCCAGATCAACCGGGGTGCTGGATGGACGAAGGCCAGGCCGCCGATGCCAAGCAGGACGAAATAGGTCGTCATGACATAACCGAAGCGGGTCATAGCGCGACCCTCCGGCGCTTTAGCCAGGCGTCATGCTGTTCGCGCGTATAGGCACGCGGTTCATGGCCGGCTGCCAGACGGTTGTGGAGGTGACGCCAATATTCCGGCGCGGCGTCGGCGGGATCGATGTCGAGGGCCTCGACCGCGTCGATGAACTGCAGGACCCGCTCGACCTTGGGCCATCCATCGACCCGCAGCAGGATTTCGCCACCGGGCCGTACGAAGGGCAGCGTCTGATAGCGCTCGCCCGCTGCGACGGCACGCACGATGTCCATGCGCGAAATCACCGTGCCGAAGTCGTTCGACGCCCAGCGCACGAAGGCGAAGATGCTGTTCGGCGCGAAGCTGGAAATGCTGCGTCGGCGATCGAGAATCTTCTCGTCGGCGCGGTGGCCGAAGCGCAGCCAGAACTCGATCTTCTTCTCGATCCACGTCAGCTCGACATGGGTGAGGTCCACTGTGCGTCGATGCGTCGGCGGCACGACGCGCAGCGTGGCGTGCGGCTCATTGTCGTTCATGACGGGTCTCCAAGATCGGCGGGGAATTCGCGGGCGAAGAGATCGCGCAGCATGTCGGCGACGGTGACGCCGCGCCGGAAGGCCACGATCTTGATGCGCCCGCGCAGTTCGGGCGTGATGTCGATGGTCAACCGGGCGCTGAAGGCCGCTGCATCGGTTGCGAGCCCGGACAGTTTGTCCGGCGCCTTGATCCAGCTTTCAGGGCCAGTGGGACGCGAGGCGAAACCGCGTTTGCTCATGGCGCGATCCTCCCGACCTCGGCGCACAGCGCGGCGATCTCACGGGCGGCGGGGCTGTCCTCGTCGAGTTCGGAAACCAGGCGGCCCGTTTGCGCAGCGTCGGCGAAGGCGACGCGCTGGCCGATGGTGGCGCTGAGCACCGGCGGATCGTGATCGGCCAGCGTCTTGGCCGTTTCGCGGGCGATGACGGTGCGCGCGGCACAGCGATTCAACACGAAGCGGGCGACAAGCTGCGGGCGGTAGATGCGGGCTTCGCCGAGCAGCGACAGCATCTCGGCTGAAGCCCAACCGTCGAACGGCGACGGCTGGGCCGGGATCAACACGAGGTCCGCGGCCAGCAGCGCCGAGCGCATCAGGCCGGCGACGCGCGGCGGGCCGTCGATCACGACATGATCGAGATCGCGGGCCAACTCCGGGGCCTCGCGGTGCAGCGTGTCTCGCGCCAGGCCGATGACGCCGAAGCGCCTTGGCAGCCCTTCCCGTGCGCGCTGCTGCGACCAATCGAGCGCAGAGCCTTGCGGGTCGGCGTCGATCAGGGAGACGCGGTAACCTTGCCGAGCCCATTCACCGGCGAGATGCAGCGCCAGCGTCGTCTTGCCGACGCCGCCCTTCTGGTTGAGGAGCGCGACGATCATCTCGCCTCTCCCGGCTTTCGGCCAAAGGGCAGATGCGACGCGTTGGAAGTATTGTTGTCGGATGCGGCGTTGGGCTTGTCCTGACGCCTGCGGGAGATGTTTTCCACACCGCCCAACAACAAAGAAGAGTTAGATTCTCTGTTAGACTCTAAGTTAAGGTCCGGAATCACCGTTTCAGGCCAGAGAGTTAATTGCGATCCGTGCGTGCGAAGTCCCGATAGGGCTGCGTGCGAAATCCCGATATCGGTTGCGTGCGAAGTCCCGAGCGCTTCCACAACGCTATCCACAGGCCCTGTGGATAACCGGGCGGGCAGGATGCGCAGCAGCTCGCGCCGGCCGTCGCGCTCGATGCGCAAGCGATAACCAGGCAGCGGCTGATGGGCGACGATGCGCCTGATCTGGAGCGCGAAATCTGAGACGCGGACCAGGCTGCCGGACTTCTCGTGCAGATGCGGGATGTCGAAGACCCAGCCCTGCTTCTGACGGCCAGCGTGCTTACGGGCCACGCGGTAGAGCCAGCGCTCGATCCCGCCCGTCAGCCGGAAATAAGCCGGGTCTATGGTCAGAACCAGCGAGCGGTCGATGACGCCGCGGTAGAACCAGTCGGGCAGCACGAACTCCATGCCCTCGACGCGGCCGTCGAGTGTCGTGCATTCCTCCCATTCGTTGATCCAGGAGAACTGGTGGCGACGCCAATGCTCGCCGTGCCGAATGGTGGTGCGGATGACGGTCGATTGCAGGCGCGTGAGAGCGCCCTTCAAGAGCTTGTAGTCGCGCGCACCGGTTTGTCGGCCGACCGCCATCAGGAGCTGGTACGGCGTGAAGCGCAGGAAGCGGGATGTCTTCAGCCCGAGGTTTTCGGCTTCGACGATCTGGCTTGCGGCCCAGATCAGCACGTCGGCGTCCCAGATGGTTGCCATGCCGTGTTCGGGCACGGCGAAAACCTCGACGCGCGCGCCGCCGGCCTCGTAGAAGATCGGCGTGGTGCGCTTAGCCTTGGCGAGGGAGAAGAAGGGCCGTTCCATGAGATCGCGTTGATCGCGTGGCGACGCGTCACCGGTCGCGATGACGAACGGGTCGAGCTTGCTCCGCTCGCTGGGAGTGATGGGACGGCGCGACATGAGCGAGCGCCGCCTCAACGATGCGTGTGGACGGCGGCGACACGGCCGGTGTTGCCTCGCCCGGCGGCGCGCGCCTCGTCGTAGCGCGGATCGGAGGTCGAGCGGCACGCCGCCTGGTCAGCCCAGGCCTCAAGATCGTCGATGGCATAGACGACGCGTCCGCCCAGCTTGCGGAACATCGGGCCGCTACCGTGACACCGATATTTTTCAAGCGTTCGCGGCGAGATGCCGAGAAGACGCGCCGCCTCATGGGTTCTGAGATAGCGAGCCGCGATCTCCGCCAATCTGTCGCGCATGGTAGCCTCCGTGTCCGTCGAGGGCGCCGCTGGGGAAAGCGCGGCGTGTCGGGATCACGGTGGCGAAGAAGACAGGCGCAGGGGGTGGACGAAGATTTTCGCGGGTGCGTGTCCACCCCTTGGCGTGGGCTGGCGTGGCCGGGCGTATGTTGGAAGAGAATGGCGTGGCGAAAAGCAGTAAAGGGGCGCGTCGTGTGGAAATGAAGGGAGCGTCAACCGCCGCGCAGGAGCTTCAAATATCCGCGGTTCACCAGTGCGAGCGACTGCTTGATCAGACGGGCGGCCTGTTTGCGGGCGGCCGAGTCCTTGAACTCTATGGCTGGCAGCTCGGCCTGCCGCGACCTGAGTATTTGGGCGGCAACGTCGCGAGGCTCACCGCCTTCCTCGTAGAGATCGGCGGCTTGCAGGAGTTGGATGTAGCGATGTCTCTGAAGGTCGGTGAGCCGCAGCTTTGGCGGCAACAGTCCGATCCGCTGGCCGAGAAGGCGGCGCAGAAATCGCGAGGCGAGATCAAGGCGAAGCGTCGAGGCGCCATCGCGCGGTAGAACCACGGACGGATGACGGGCCGCGCCTTCATCCAGCAGCCAGATATGCACGTCCCCAGAGGTGTCGTGGATGACCAGTTCGCGGCCGTTGGCGTCCTCGCGTTCGGCCAGTACCGTGCCGAAGGCCTCGGGATCGAAGGCCACGCCGAGATCGAAGCCGGGCGGGGCCGACGTGAGGATCAGCGTGCCTGGGGAATGCTCGGGAAGCCAAAAGACCGGTTCGTGGGCGGCGGGGACATCAGGATCGTAGACAAAACCGCAACCCCCATCTGCGGGCGAGGTTCGACCGGGCTTCGTCCGGATCGATGCCGCCACGATCGATCATGCGCAGCGTATGGGCATGGTCGCGGCGATAGGCGGCATTGCGGCGAAGCAGTTCGGCGGCGAAGCCAGGACGGTCGAGACGGTTCAATTGTTCGATCGTCTCTTGTGACCGCCAGTCGGATATAGGCATGGGTGCCTCCCTGAGCTGGTCCCCTCGTCTGGCAGGGGAAAGCACCCACGATCTGGAAATCCTCGGTTGTGCCTAGACCTTAAGGTTGCATCGCGCGCGACGGCGACCCGTGCGATAGGTTGGATCGATTTGATACGCCCGACGCGCGCCGGAACCGTTAGTGCATCCGCGGTTCGAACAGATGGCGGTAGCCTGTCTCGGTCATCCAGCGAGCGCGGGCCAGGTGGCTATCATGGACGGCTTTGGCACGGTCGGGCTCGCGTGTCGGGTCGAGCCCGAAGAGGACCAAGACCACTTCGCGCCAATCCGCGCCCTCCTCCTCGGCCATCAGCAGCCGAACATAGGTCGCCAGATGCCGCTCGTCATAAGCGTTGACGCGCTCGGTCAGCGGCGGGCAATCCTGGAAGGTGAGCATAGTCATCATTGGCCCCCGCCAAATCTAACGAATGCGTTTAACTCAGATTTACCGCAATATTCCGACCGATTCCATACGATCCCCTGATGCGCCGGACGCATCGCGTGTGCCGCTGGCAGGCATAAGGCGGACGTCTGCGACGGCTATCTCTATCATGGACTTGTACGAATCGGAACTATCGTTCCTGGAACGATAATTCCGATACTGGCTCCTCTATCGCCATGGATCTCAAGGAGGTCATGGCGATCAATCTGCGTCGGATACGTCATGCGAAAAAAATAACGCAGGAAGAGTTGGCCGAAAGCGCCGGATTGAGCGCCCGCTATGTCGGCGCGATCGAACGTGCCGACGTGTCGGCCAGCGTGTCGGTGCTGGGACGAATCGCAGAAGCGCTCGATGTCGATGCGGCTAACCTGATCCAGCGTTCGGCACCGAAGGCGCCAGCCGAGTCGTCATAGGTTCAAGTGTGAGAGACATGGATTCGCGAGCCGGGCGCAGCTCGGCGAGCGGCGGCCGCACCCTAAGGGGCGGCCGCCGCCGTCGATCCGGTTCTGCGGATCGGCGGAAAATTTGCCGAGGTGGAAGGTCGGAAAGTCGTGCAGCCGGTTTCACGGCTGCACGGCTCTACGGAAATCAGGCGGCACGTTCCATCAGCTTCTTGGCCTTGGCTTCAAGATCGAGCCGAGTGTCCTGATGGGTCTTTGAGCGAGCCAGCGCGGTGATGCCTTGGACGAAGTCGAAGATGCTTTCCGGCTTGCGGCCTTCCTCATCCAGCACCGTTTCGATGATCTTCGCCGTCTCAGGCTTGGAAAAACCCCGCTTGCGCAGGAAGCTTTCCCGATCTTCGTCGGTGCGGGCGACGATCCGCTCCCGCGCCGCCCTGATTCCGGCGACGAACGGCGCGGGCGAAGAATTGGCGAAGCTGGTCAGGGCGGGCGCGGCCTCATGGGCGAAACGCTGCGCGGCAAACTTGCTATGCCGGATGCTGATTTCCTCGAAGCCCTCGACGCCCCACAAATTGCGGTTCTGGCAAACCGCGCGGAGATAGAAAGAGGCGATGCCCAAGGTCTTCGATCCGACTTCGCTATTCCACGCATAGAAGCCCCGGAAATACAGGTCCGGCTCTCCATTCGGCAGGCGGCCCGCCTCGATCGGATGGGTGTCATCCACCAAGAATAGGAACACGTCGCGGTCGCTGGCGTAGAGCGTCGTCGTGTCCTTCGTGACGTCCACGAACGGATTGTGTGTCATGGTCGCCCAATCCAGCACGCCCGGCACCTTCCAGCGGGTATCGCCCGTGCCGTTACCCGCAATCTTCATCACGGCGGCGACAAGCTCATGATCCCAGATGCGGCCATAGTCCGGGCCGGTCACGGCGCGTAGCTCTATCCGCCCATCGTCTGCCTCAAGCGTCTTCACCAATTCGGCGCGATGCGACAGCAAACCATGTTGCAGGTTGATTCCGGCCAGCGGCGCGGGAAGCTGGCGCATATAGGACGCGGGCGCGCTGACAAGGCTGCACAACTGCCCGAAGCTCCAATGCGTCGGGGAAATGTGTTCGTCCCGGCCCGGCACGATCAATGACAGGCGTTCCGCGTCATCCCGGCTCGCCTCCACGCGCACGGCGCGGCTCTCCACGGTTCTGGCATGGGCGCGCTCGGCGCGGCGGCGCACGGTGTCGTAAAGCTCGGTGAGGTTCAAATAACGTTCGTCATCGGGCCGGGAAAACCATTCCGAGGAAACGCGGCCGATCCGCTCGCCGCGTGAGACATCCACGCCGAAGCCGGAAGAAACAGGCTGCTGGTTCATGGTCAGGGTGTTCATGGTCTTTGCTCCTATTGGGCTTGGGTTGAAGCGCAGCGCTGCGCTGCAACCTTGCCCGTCGGCGAGACCGGGGTAGCAAGGCGCAAGGGCGACCGGGACGGAGGGGGATCACCCGGCCTGCACAAGGCGAAGCCGCGGAAGGCTGGGGAGACCGTCCCGGACGAGCGTCAGCGATCCCTTGCGCCGCGCGGGGGCAGCGCCCCTAGCAACCTGCCCGGCAAGAGCGTCAACGGAAGCCGGGACAATGATCTGATCGGGATGTGCAAAGCCGTAACACCTGACATCCGCACATCCTGATTGCCGTATTCCCTGAAAGGCGGTGGCGGCCATAAGCATGACGAGGCCCCACCCGAAGGTGGGGCCTCGCTGTCCCGGCATCAGTCGCCGCTGCGGCGGGACCAGATGAGAGCGTGCTCGCCGCCGTCCTCGGCCTCGACCAGGCTGGCGTAGATCGGTGCGGGGAAGCTCGGGTCGTCCAGCTTGACGGAGAGATATTCGCGCTGCGTCTCGCGAGCGGTTTTCTTCCAGGCCGCACCGAACTCCGTGGCGCCTGCGAGGATGCGGAAGTCAGGGCCGCGCTCGCTGTCGCCCTCGGTGGGGACGAACTTCACGGTCTTGACGTTGAGGGTCAGGGTCTTGACCGCGCCGGTGTAGCCCGAGCCGTTTTCGTTCTTGGTGAAGCTGCCGATGGTCGCCATGGTCGTGTTCCTCTTGTCCTTCGGGCCGCGCCCATCGCGGCCTCGATGGGGGTCGTGCGACCGGGGACGATCGGCCCGCACCCGCAGGGCTGAAACGCAGTGGAAGGCGGCCGGCGACCGCTTTTTTGTTTCGCGATGCAAAGCCGCAGGCGGCGGAAAAAAGTTGTCGACAGACGTTGCGGGAAGACGATTGAGGCGAAGCCGGTCTTCGGTCAGACCCAATCCATTCGAGGACGCCGTGGGTGTGGCAGGCAGGAAAACCGAGAGGATCACGGCGATGACGATCGGCTCCCGTCGCCAGGTGCGAACATGACGGTAATGCTCCAGCCGGCCCCTTCGCCTGACCTTCCCCGGCCAGACTGGCACGTCGCTACCACGGGTGACCAATCGGCTCCTGAAATTCCTATCCTGTTCGCGGTGTCATGATCGGTAGGGCCGAAGGCAGGCCTCGCGTGACGCTCAGCCGTTTTCGGCGCCAAACTGGACGATCTGAGGTCCGCCGGATTACGCGACCTGTCATGCTCAAGGAAAGCAGCGATGGTCGGCCCATGGTCCTGCGGTTGGCGCGCAAGGCGGACCGGGGCTCCTTTTGGGGTGGGGCTTCACGCGCGCAGCCAGCGCCGCCGCTTTGCGTTAGTGATCAATGCCGAATGGCGGAAACGGGCCATAGCCGGTTCCGGCGCAGCCGAGAGCGCGGCCCGGAGGCAACGCCATAGCGCCTACAGCCTCGCTCCCACTCACCGGCGTATTGACATTGTGGATACATTCCGCCATATTCCGTCCATGACAAAGGCTCGCGCATCCTCTCCGGAACATATGCGTCCTGCGACCATAGCGGTTGTGGAGCGTCCTGTGCCGTCCGAGACCAAAGGCAGCATCAATCTGCGCATCGAGACACATACGCGCCAGCTCATCGACGACGCGGCGGCGATCCTGGGCAAGACACGCACAGAGTTCATGATCGATAGCGCCCGCTCTCTGGCGATCGACGTGCTGCTGGATCAGCGCCTGTTCGTGCTGGATTCGGATCGATACGACGCCTTCGTCCATGCGCTCGACAATCCCCCGGCGCCCGGACCCAAACTTCGCGCGCTGTTGCGTCGAGCTCCGGCATGGGAAGCGTAACCCCTGATCCTGAGCGTCCGCAAACGAAGCTCTCGGCCCCGGTTCCCCTAACGGCAAACCATGATCTGGCAGAGTTCGATTGCGGTGAGCCGGTTCTGAACGACTGGCTGAAGCATCGCGCGCTGAAGAACGAAAGCCGGTTCTCCCGCACCTATGTCGTCTGTGATGGGAACGCGGTGGTCGCCTATTTCTGTATCGCCGCCGGATCGGTGGAACGGACGGCCGCGCCGGGCAAGGTCCGGCGCAATGCGCCTGACGTTATTCCTGTTTCGGTGATCGGGCGTCTGGCCGTCAGCCGCGCCTATGCCGGTCACGGCCTTGGCGCAGACATCCTGTCCGACGCATTGCGCCGCATCGCGGTCGCGTCTCAGAGCATCGGGATCGGGGCGGTGCTGGTGCAGGCCAAGGATGACAACGCAAAGCGCTTTTACATGGCCTGCGCAGAATTCACTGAGTACCCGGCGGACAGTCGCACCCTGTTTTTGCCAATCGAAACAGTGATCGCTGCGTTCAGCTAGTTTGGGAGAAGGCCGCGATGGGCGAAGCCAAGCGAAAGAGACAGCAACAATCGGCGTGGCCGCGCTCGGACAGTTTTCGAGGCGCGATCGACCTGCACGGTCTTCCGCCGGTCGCCGCGATCAATGGTGCACGCATCCGCGCTTTGACGGGCGACGAGACGATTCCCGATGACGCACAGGTCATTCTTCGGGCCTTCCAGGCCGTGGTCGGTGAGCGCAGCTTCCATGTCGGCTTCTGTCTCGGCGATGGCGAGGGTTTCAGTGCGATCGGGATCGCGGTCATTGACCGGTTGATGATGGAAGTGCCCGGCGCGGCGCTGCATGTCGTGCCCGTCGTTCATGAAGATATCGCGTGGGACATCGTGCTGCGGCATCTACGGAGTTTCACCGGACAGGTTCTGCTCTTCGCCTTTCCGGACTCGGATGTTTACGACGCCGGCACCGCCGAAGTTTCCTATTCGCAGGACATCCGGCAGTTCGATGCGGACGGCGCGCCGTTGGAGCGGCTGACGGCGGCGCAACGCCGCAGGATACGCGAGCAAAAGGCGGCGATTCTCAACCGTCCGCCGCCGCCCGTCTTCTATGCGGCGACCGGGGTCGCCCGGGAAGAATCGCCATGGATCTTCCGGCTGGCCACGCCCGCCGGGAAAGTGATCCGCACGGCGGTGTGGAACGGGCGGCGTGACTACGCGCATGAATTTCCGGCAGAGATTACGCACTGGGTCGGTGGCGACAAGATCGCCATCGTTCAGGTCGATAGCCCGGTCGGAGTCAACCGCCGCTCCTCACTCGACCTGACGCACCGGCTCGCCATGGATTTCGATGGGGTCATCCATTGGGCGCGCGATACGGAAACCTTCCAGTCGATCCTCAAATCCTTCGTCCGGCTCGATCTTGAATCGGTCAGCCCGCCAGAACTCCCCGGAAACTGGGAGCCGGAAATCACGATACTGGCGGCGAATGGCGGTGATCGATGAAGAAGGGCGAGTGCGAAACCGCGATCCGGCACCTGTGCCATCAATGGCGCAAGGCAAGCGGACTGGCAGACCTGCCGCCCGATCAACTCAGCTTCTCGACCTTTCTGTCATGGGTCCGACAGAACTATTCGTCCTATCTCGATTTTCGGACCACCACGTCCGTCTCCTATGACGTCGAGATGTGGTTCGATGACGAGTTCAAACAGAGCTGGCGTCGATAGCTGTCGTCATACGTTTCGCTTATTCGGCGCGTGTCAGCGCGCCGCCTGCCAACCGCAACAGCGCTGAAACACCGACGAACGCACCGCCGATGATACAGAAGATTTGCCGCCAGACGTCGGACGGCACGGCTTCGCGCGTGACGCCGTGGACAAGGGCGTAGCCTGCCACGGCGGCGGGCGCGGCGAAGATGAGCGCCACGATCAGGCGCAGGACCGGCGAGCGTAACGACGCGAAGGCGAACACCAGTAGGCCATAGGCCGCGGCCCCGGCGACGAGGCCGACAAGGGCCGCGCCGATCAGGCCGGAGCCGGTGCTGTAGGCGAAGCGCGCCGCTTCGACCCCGAGCATGAAGAGGAGCGCATAAACGGCGAGCGTATAGGCCAGGACGCAAAGTCCCGCGATTGAGGCCACGCTCATCAACATCACGGCGATCATGACGGTTCTCCATAGCGCCGATGACGATTTCCGTTATCGGACAGTCGAGGTGAGCCGGTCGCGTGGTGAACACCGCGCGGCCGGAATTTTTCGGGTGCAGGACGAAAGGAAGGCCGGGACCGCTGATGCGATCCCGGCCCGATCCTCACTCGGCGGCGATCTGGAAGGCATCACCTTCTTGTGGTTCGTCCAGCCGCACGGTGCGCATGACGGCGGGAAGCCATCCGGTCCCGGCCAGAAGCTGTTCGGCAGCATCCGCCATTTCCGTCTTCTTCAAGGCCCCGATCCGTTCCGCCACCTCGTCGCTGACGGCTTCGCGCACGGCGGCGAGGATATGTGCCTTGGTGACGCGGCCCAGATAGCCCCGCACGGTCGGCGTCCAGTGCGCCGTCATGTCGAGGGCCACCGCCGTCGCCAGCTTGTCGGCCGTGGCATGGGCGTGGGGCTTGCGCTCCCAAGGCTGCTTGACCGCATTGACGGTGAGCGAAGCGCAGTGGGCGAACAGCGACATCACGCTGGCATGGCCCAGACCGGCGACGAAGCCCCACAGGTCCGCCACATCACGCGGCATATCTGCCGCCCATCCGGCATGACGATCCGCCAGCGTCTTACCCGCCGCCGTGTCCTCAATGCCGTCCGCGTGAGAAGCGAGATAGCTGCTGGTCGGGCGGATTTCGAGGCAGGCGGCGTCCACCCCGCGATAGAAGGTCTGCGCCGCCAGCGCATGGGTGACGGCGACCAGCGCCATGTCCGGCTGTTCGCCCAAGGCAAGGCGAAGGCCCAGCGTCCGGTGCGAAGTCAGGTCACGGATGAGAAGGTCCGACAGCGGCTTGCCCGCATCACCTGCGTCCTCGTCCTCCGTCTCGAGCGCGGAAGCCGGGTTGCCGTCCTCGTCCCGCTCGCCATCCTCGATGATCTCGCCGTCGCTGTTGACGCGAACTCCGCCGATCATGCTGCCGCCTTCACCGTCCGCATCTTCCACGGTTTCAGGCCTTTCGTCCTCGGCCCGGATGAAGCCGCGCTCGATGCGGGCTTCCCCATCATGGGAGAGGATGACGAACACGCCGCCGCGCGTAATCTCGTCGGCATCATAGGCGTGACGCAAACCGTCGATGCGCTCGATCTCTGCTTCAAGCTCCCCGAACCGCTGATCCACGTCGTCGGGCAGTTCGTCGGCGGTGTCATGCTGCTCGGTCATCGCATCATATTCTCCTTGCGCGGCGGCATAAGCTGCCTCGTCTTCCTCCGGCAATTCCACCGGATGCGGATAGGTGCGGCGCAGGCCATTGCCGTGTGGATAGTCGATATGAACGCCCGCCCACTTCCAGCCTTCCCCGGCCTTCACGCTCTCCGCGATCCCGTCCAGCTTGTTGATGACAAGCCGGTCCAGCAACGCGGCATCTTCATAGAAACCGCCGCGATCCTCGGTGAACAGGTCGCGCAGGATGACGCCGCCCGCTTCGGTATAGGATTCCGCGCCGACGAAGATCGCCCGCCGATCCGTCGCCGCGATGTGCATACGGGTCAGGTCGCGTCGAATGGTCGAAGGGTCTTTGTTCCACGACAGGTTCTCGAACACCTGCTCCTGCCGGGCCGGATCGTCCACGATGGCGAAGGCCATCAACTGCTCCAAGGTCAGTCCGCCGTCGCGATAGACTTGCATCAGCTTGGGGCTGACAGCGCCAAGACGCATCCGCTGGCGCACAACATGGGCGCTCACGCCGAACCGGGCCGCGATTTCCTCCGCACCCCATCCGCGCGTTTCGGCAAGCTCGCGAAAGCGCTCGAACTGATCAGCGGGCGAGAGGTCTTCCCGCGTGACGTTCTCGTCCAGACTGATTTCGCTCGCGTCGTTCACGGTGTCGATGACGCAGCGGATCGGCTCGGTCTTCTTGATCTGCTTGCGCTTCACGCGCAGCAACTGCGCCAGCCTGCGGCCTTCACCGATGCTGACGAGATAGAAGCCGGTCGCGGCTCCCTCGGCGTCAAGCTCCGGCTCCACCACGAGGTTCTGCAGGATGCCCTTGGCGTGGATGCTCGCCGCCTTCGCTTCGATGGACGCCTCGCTGTGTGGGGTTTTCCGGGCGTTGTCGGGATGCTTCTTGAGCTTGTTGAGCGGGATGAAAACCTCCGTGCCGGCCCCTGCGGTGGGGATGGCGGTCGTCTCGATTGCAATGGTCGTCATGGTCTTTGCTCCTAATGGGCTTGGGTTGAAGCGCAGCGCTGCGCTGCAACCCTGCCCGTCGGCGAGACCGGGGTAGCAAGGGCAAGGGCGGCCGGGGCGGAGGGGGATCACCCGACCTGCACAAGCGGATTTCCGTAGTGACGGAATTGCTGAAAGTCGTATCTGCGCGGAAGGTCGGGGAAACCGCCCCGGACGGCGCGGCTTGCCGCGCTTTACCCTTGCCCGCGCGGGGGCGGAGCCCCTAGCGAAACTGGCCTGGCGGGAGCGAAGCGGAAGCCGGGCGCAAGAACCGGATCAGGATGTGCGGAGCTGGAGGGCCTGAGACCTGGATATCCTGATCCTCGAATCCGAAATCAGAAATCCTCGTCCGTCGAATCTTCTTCGACCTTTTCCACGCCCCACGCAGTGATGACTTGCTGCAGAGGGAAGGGTTTCGTCTCCTTCGACCACTCGTGGAATGGCGCGGCGGTCTGGCTATAGGGACCGGGATCGGGGCGATCGAACTGTACGCGCGCGGGAATATGGAACGCGCTGCCGAACACGATGGCTTCGCCGGACGCCAATATAGTCACCTGGTCGAGCAAACGCCGTGCTTGCATCGGAATGATGCGACGGAAGTGGTCGATGTCATCGGGATTCTGCAGCCGATGGCTGATGAAGTTGGCGCATTGGCTGATAATCGTTTGGCTGATTTCGCTGGGTCGTTGGCTGGCAATGATCAGCGATAGACCAAATTTTCGACCCTCTTTGGCGATTCGCTCGTATGTCAGGCGGGCTTGGCGATGGCCGCGGTCTTCGTCCGAACGACCTGGCCGGGCGTAGTTGTGCGCCTCTTCCAGAACGAGCACCCAAGGATGCTTGTATCGGGACGCTGCTGGTAGGCGCTCCCGAGCCTCCAGTAGGATGCGACCGATGACGGCGCAGGCGTAGGGGAGAACTTCGTTGCTCAACATGGACAGGTCGAGCACCGACACCTTGGGACCTGTCGCCTTGCCGAGACCGAAGCGCGCAAACCACGATGAGAGGTCGGCGATCGCCACGGCCGCTTCCTCGTAGTTGAGAAACGCGCGCCAGCGTTTGTCGTCCAATCTGGTCTTGAGCCGGAGCTTTAGTGTCGTGAGATGCGCGTCGACTCTGAACGTATCTTCCTTGGAGACCGCCCGGTTGATGAGTGATGGATCGGTCAATGTTGCCCGTGCGATCGGAAGTGGCGAATCCGCAGTGCGGACGCCAGCTTCGGCAGCACCACTGCCTGCGATGATTTGCTTGCGAATCTCGTCTTTCAGCTTTTCCGCTTCCGTCGCCACTGCGGCCTGGTTGTTCATGACCTCGGTGTTGTAGTCGTTGGCCGTTCGGTGGTGCGCGAACAGGGCTTCGAATGCCGTGGTATCGATTCCGGTGTCAGCGAGGTGGCCGATCGCGGCATCGCAGTAGGAGCCGGCCGCCTTCTTCTTGATGCGGGTGAGTTCGCTCAAAAGCTGATCCAAAGCGCTCATGGCATTCTGAAGGGAATTCAGGTTGGCGGCATCATCTGCACTGCCGCCCTTCGCGATGGCCCACCAGTCCTTGAGCACGGGCTCTTGGGTCTGCTCCGATGCGCTCAGCCAGGCACAGATTTCCTCGGCGTTGAGGAACCATAACGGAACGCCAAATTCCTCGCCGTTTAGGTAGACCCGATCAGGCTGGCGCGCCGTCGTTCTCCCCGACGGAAAGGCTCTTTCATACTCGCCGTTGATGTCGAGTATGAAGATGTGCGGCTCCTGAGCAGCGCCGTCGAGTGCCTTCATCGCCTTCTGTATGAGGCTCGACACAGAATAGGACTTGCCGGAGCCAGTGTTGCCGACGATGGCCAACGGCCGAGAGAATAGGTCGTTGTACGAAGCGCGGACGACATTGCTCGATTGACCCGTCGGGTGACCGATCTTCAGCTCGCAATCGAAGTCCTTTGCGTCGTAATCCTCCGGCCGGTTTCGGCGCGGTGGTATCTCGAAGACGGCGCGAAGGATTTCGGGCGACCCGATCTCAGCGGGCGTGTCCAATGTAGGCAGCACTGAAATGCCTGGACTGAACGAGGGCTCGTTGTCGATGCGCTCGATGGTCCCCAGCAATTGCACGCTCGCGACTCTTCTAGGCTTCATCAATTCGAGGCTGAGATCATCGCCGCTTGTGGGATCGAAGCTCTCGCGCGCTTCGAGGTCAGTGATGATGCCGATGACGGTTTCACCCGCGCCCAGCGAGAATGTCAGATAGGCATTGATAGCGATCGCTACTTGAACGCCGTCAAGCGTCGCCCGGAGCGCCGATCGGGTCTCGGGCAGAAGCTCGACTTTTATACGGAAGCCCTGAACTGCAACGATGTGGCCGACGAGGCGCGGGTTGTCCATGTCAGACTCCCGGGTCCGGATCTGGCGCAGGCGTCGAAGAAGACGCGATCTGCTTCTCGAAGCGCCTCAGTCGGAGGAAGTCGTCGAGCCACTGGACGTCGGGCATCACCGACCTGGCGAAGTCGTCGAATGTCGCATGCTTGAACGCCGCGGCGGTGAAAGCGGCGTCCGTCGGGCAAAGGACGAAGGCCCGCTTACCCAAATCCTTGTAGCGCCGGATGCGGTCGATAACCGGGCTCTTCGGATTGGGCTCAACGACGAGCATAACCAGCGACGGATTCATGAGGGCGTTTTCGATGATGCGACTGACATGGTCGTCGCCAAATCCATAGCCGAGGACGAGAAGGAAGGTTTGCGGAATGCCGAGACGCACCTGAAACGACCTGAAGAGATGCGCGTAGGGCATTGTCAGGGTCTGGGCGAACTTGTTGGCGGTGGGGAGGATGCCGACCGAAGGCGTGTCCGTCGCCAGCTTCGACAGAGCCGTGGCTTTGTCGGCCGGGCTGAGGCTCCCGTAAGCGCGAAACGGCGCCAGGCTCGGATGCCGAGCGCGCATCTCGCTGTCCTGCTCAAACCAATGGATTGAGCCGTGAAGCTTGTAGAAGTGCAGGAACTTATCGAACCGGCGAACGCGACCCTCGGCAACCTCGCCCGGGTAGTAGACGTCGAGACCATAGACCGACGGATCGAAGCGTGCCTCGGCACGGCCGGTGAAGCCGTCGAAATACTGGATGCCGAGGATCTCAAGCGCCTGTTCGAAGAGGGTGTCGTAGTTCAGCGTGAAGAGGTGGGTCCGACCGAGATTGCTGTCGCGGGCGACAAGCTTAGAGAGAAACGCGAGCTGTGGTGCGATTTCACCTGCTGTTTTGGCAGCTCCAGTGTCCGGTAGGGATAGGGCGCATTCAGCAAAGATCGCCATGCGAAGCCGATCGACGAACCATCGAAGCTCGGCGACGGTGGGGCCTGGGGCGGTCGGCCAAATAACACCTTTGAACGGAGCATCGGTCGACTCGGTGACGACGAGTGCATTGGCGATGAAGGATAGCCAGCCTTCGAAGCCAATGACCGGTTCGTCCATCATATTCGCGTAATCGACATCGGCCTTGCGGGCGGTGATGATCGGCGTAATGGAAGCGGGCAGATCGACAAGCGCTTCGATCGTCGCAAAGACTGCAGTTTCGAGATTGGCCATCGTCTTGCCACCGGAACTGACCGATGTCCCGGAGCCAGTCAGGACAACTAGGTTCTCCATGCGCAGCCATTCTGCGATCAGGGCCTGCAGGCGGACGCGGCCTTGCTTCTGATCGAGCGCCGAAAGGATATCCCCGACATCGCCGCTCTCGGTTAGACCGATAAGCTGGTATTCTAACGGCGCTGCGGCTGGTCCTGTCATTTCCGTCCCCCGTCGCCGTCCCTGATCGGGTTGACGATCTCGATATCGAAGAAGTCTTTTTCGTTGTCGGTCACGACGATACAGTCGTTGGCTTCGGCAACGGCAGCGATAATCGTGTCAAGTGCGCTTCTAGGTCGCCCTTTGGTTCTTCCGGCGGCCATGAGCCGCGCCCATATCAGGCCAGCTTTCTCGTCGAATGAGAGAACCCGACCCGCGAACAGCGCCTGCGGGCCTTCGGGGCCGACGAACCAAGTATCGAGCGCCTCACGCTTTCGACCTTTTGGCTTTTCGAGAATGCCGCGACGGATTTCGGCGACGGTAAGCGAAGCAATGAAAAGGTCGTCGTCTTTCTGAGCGCCCATCCAAGCCAGCAGCGAGCCCGACGGCTCCGGCTTTATGACGTTGCTGATGATATTTGTATCAAGGAGGTAGCGTGTCACAGATCGACCTTACGTCCTTCTTCTCGCGGCCGGCTGAGGTCGAGATCCGCGCCAACCAGCGGTGAGCGACGTAACGCCGCGAGAATGCCGCCTGCTTTCGGAGGCTCACCCGCCACTGCCTGCTGTATGGTCCGGCGAAGCTGCCCGGCTTCCGGACCTTCCTCCGTCAATTTCCGGGCAAGAGATCGGAGCAGATCGCGATCGGCGTCGAGCGCCTGGATCTCGAACCGCGCGATGCCACGCTCAGTCAGACGGGACCGATAATTCTCAAGGGCTCTCTTCTGTGCGCTGTTGCTCATCGCTCGCCTCCGTGCTATATCCAGATATATAGCCGTGTTTTCTTTGGAGTGCAAGGCTGGTGGAGTTGTTATCGGTCCCCGCAAATGAAGACGGCCCCTGCCAGGCATTTGGGTTGCCGGCGGTTGCCATCGTGACGAGACGCCCCTCTTCCAATGAGGGCGATCACAAATATATTATTGGTACGATGGCCATCGACCCGCGCACCGCCACTACGCTGCCGTCCGCCAGCATCCTCCCTGGCGCGATGCAACTCATTGATTTACAATACGTTTCTCTCTTGCCAACGCACTATGACTTGGCATCATTGTCTCGAAGCGGAGTTTTCCGCGCGAGGACAAGGACGCGATCGTGGCGCGACCAAGACGTACAACATCCGACAAGCTTCGTGTGGTCGCCGACGCGACCCGCGAACCGGCTGTGCCTGCGTCGTCCAAGCCCGATCCACGCCTCGTCAACCTGGTCCGGCTGCTGGCGCGACAAGCTGCACGGGACTTCGTTCAAGCCGAAACAGACAACCGGACGCGAGACCGCCTCCCGGAGTAAGGAGGTCGCCTCATGAAGGTCGCGCTCTACGCTCGCTATTCTTCGGACAATCAGCGAGACGCCTCGATCGAGGATCAGTTGCGGGTCTGTCGCCTACATGCAGAAAAGCAGGGCTGGACGGTCGTCGACAGCTATACCGATCGGGCGATCTCCGGCGCGTCGTTGCTGCGCCCCGGCATTCAAGAGCTGATCAGCGATGCGATGCGCGGTAAATTCGTCATCGTGCTCGCAGAGGCGATGGATCGGCTGAGCCGCGACCAGGAGGATATCGCTGGATTGTTCAAGCGCATGGCCTTCGGCGGCGTGCGTATCGTCACGCTGTCGGAAGGCGACGTGACGCATCTGCATGTCGGCCTCAAGGGGACGATGAACGCCCTCTTCCTGAAAGACCTGGCCGACAAGACCCGCCGCGGGCTGCGTGGCCGCGTTGAGGACGGCAAGTCCGGTGGCGGGCTGTGCTTCGGCTATGACGTGGTGAAGCAGTTCGCATCGAATGGTGAACCGATCCGCGGCGACCGAACGATCAACGAGGCCGAGGCCTCCACCGTCCGCCGTATCTTCGCGGACTACATTGCCGGCAAGTCGTCGCGCGCCATCGCCTTTGAGCTGAACAAGAAAGGCGTGCCTGGGCCGCAGGGCGCCGAGTGGGGACCGTCGACGATCCATGGGAACCCGAAGCGCGGCGTCGGCATCCTCAACAACGAACTTTACGTCGGACGCCTAGTCTGGAACCGCCTCCGCTATCTGAAAGACCCGGACACGGGCAAGCGGGTGTCACGCCTCAATCCCGAATCCGAGTGGGTGATTCAGGAAGTGCCGGAGATGCGCATCATTGACCAGGAAGTCTGGGATGCGGTGAAGGCACGTCAGCAATCCCTTGCCTATGAGACCTCCGAGCCCGGCGAGAATGCACTGAACGAACGGCGGCGTCCAAAGCACCTGTTTGCCGGCCTTGTGAAGTGCGGTTGCTGTGGCGGCGGCTACACGATGATCTCGAAGGATCTGCTCGGCTGCGCGACCTCACGGAATAAGGGCACCTGCGATAATCGGCTGAATATCAGGCGAGATGCCCTTGAAGCCTCAGTGCTCAGCGGCCTCCGGACGCATCTGATGGAGCCCGAGCTGTTCAAGGAATTCTGTGACGAGTTCACCCGCGAGGTGAACCGGCTGAGGATTGAGCGTAGCGCAGACATCATCGGTCAGCGCAAAGAGTTGGAACGCGTCCAGCGGGACTTGGATCGAGCGATTCAAGCCATTCTGGATGGTGTGCCCGGCGTTCAGCTCAAGGACAAGATTGGGGGTCTTGAAGCCCGTAAGGCAGAACTGACCGAACTGCTGGCGAACGCTGAAGAGCCGCCGCCCCTCCTGCATCCGAACATGGCGGAAATCTACCGCCAGCGAATCGCGGTGCTCTATGAGAGCCTGCAGAACGAGGATGGGAAGGCCGAGGCAGCAGAAGTCTTCCGGACGCTGATCGATCAGGTAACGCTCGTGCCCGACGAGGCCGAGCTGGCGATCGTGCTGCGTGGCGACCTAGCCGCGATCCTGCGGTTTGCCGCGAACAAGAAAAACCCCGCCGTCCTTTCGGAGGCGGGGGTTTTGGGTTCCTTGCTTTCGCAAGAATCGTTGGTTGCGGGGACAGGATTTGAACCTGTGACCTTCAGGTTATGAGCCTGACGAGCTACCGGGCTGCTCCACCCCGCGTCAGAGCTGACGATTTGCCGGCGAACCGGCGTCAGTGAGGTGTATGTAACAACGCCGACCGGGGAAGGAAACCCCTCGCTTCAAAAAAAGCGGCAGGATTTCATTTGCCTGTGGACGGTTTGCGCTCACGGCTCCCCGTCGGTGGGCGAAGATCCATGGCCAGGCCGCGCGCCCGCTTCTCAACCGCTTTCGCATTGCGCTCGCTCTTGCGCGTCTCGCGGCCGATCCGGCCCTCCACCAACGAGGTGATCATGCCATGCAGGGTGGCGAGGTCCTGTTTGGAAAGGGCGATGCGGTGAAAGATGTTGCGGATGTTCCGCGTGGTCGAAGGCTGCTTGTCGGCGGAGCGAAAGAAGGCCGCCGCCTCCAGCTCGCCTTCCAGATGGTCGAAGAAGGCCATGAGATCCTTCTTCTCGGCGACGGGGGATTTTTCGGCCGTGGCAAAGGGCAGCGCGCCGCCGGTGGCCTGCTTGAACCATTCGTACGCAACCACCGACACCGCCGTCGCGAGGTTGAGCGAGGCGAAGGCCGGGTTCACCGGCAAGGTGAGGATGACATCGCAGAGCGAGACCTCCTCCGTATAGAGGCCGGTGCGCTCACGGCCGAACACCAGCGCAACGTCCTCGTCTTGCGCCAGCCGCGCCGCCGCGACGCGCGCAGCCTCGTCGGCGCCGATCACCTGCTTTGCCATGCCCCGCTCGCGCGCGGTCGCGGCGATGGCATAATTCACATCCGCGAGCGCCGCCCGCAAATCGGGAAAAAGCGTCGCCTCCTCCAGGATGCGATCGGCACCGGCGGCGAAGATTCGGGCCCGGTCGTCCGGCCAGCCATTGCGCGGATTGACAAGGCGCAGGCGGGAAAGGCCGAAATTGCCCATCGCCCGCGCCGCCGAGCCGATATTGTCGCCGAGCTGCGGTTCCACCAAAATCACCACCGGACCGCCGACGATCCAGGGCTTCGTGCTGTCAGTTCCTGCGCCGGGCATCAATTTTTTCCTTTATCGGCTCTCTAGCCCGTGGGCACGGCCAAAGTCGAGGTGTCATGCGCTTCTTCTTCTGGCGCGTGAATGCTATAGCGGCCTCGCCCAGGCGGGATGCCGGCGGCGCCAGCGGGGCGCGGGCCGATACGGTATCTCCCATAGACCCTCTTTACGCTCTCAGAGCGCCCCGAAAGGTCGTCCACATGGCGAAGATCAAGGTGGCAAATCCTGTCGTCGAACTCGACGGCGATGAGATGACGCGGATCATCTGGCAGTACATCAAAGACAAGCTGATCCATCCCTATCTCGATATCGACCTGGAATATTACGATCTCTCGGTCGAAAATCGCGATGCCACCAACGACCAGGTGACGATCGACGCTGCCGAAGCGATCAAGAAGCATGGCGTTGGCGTGAAGTGCGCCACCATCACGCCCGATGAAGCGCGCGTGAAGGAATTCAACCTGAAGGAAATGTGGAAGTCGCCTAACGGCACCATCCGCAACATCCTCGGCGGCGTCATCTTCCGCGAGCCCATCATCTGCAAGAACGTACCCCGCCTCGTGCCGGGCTGGACGCAGCCGATTATCGTCGGCCGCCATGCCTTCGGCGACCAATACCGCGCCACCGATTTCAAGGTCCCCGGCAAGGGCACGCTGACCATCTCCTTCGTGGGCGAAGACGGCACGAAGATCGAGAAGGAAGTCTATAAGTTCCCCGGCGCCGGCGTCGCCCTCTCCATGTACAATCTGGACGAATCGATCCGCGATTTCGCCCGCGCCTCGCTGAATTACGGCCTGAACCGCAATTATCCCGTCTATCTCTCCACCAAGAACACGATCCTGAAGGCCTATGACGGCCGCTTCAAGGATATCTTCCAGGAGATTTACGACGCCGAGTTCAAGGAGGAGTTCGAGAAGCGCAAGCTTACCTATGAGCACCGCCTGATCGACGACATGGTCGCCTCGGCGCTCAAGTGGTCCGGCGGCTACGTGTGGGCCTGTAAGAATTACGACGGCGACGTGCAGTCGGACATCGTGGCCCAGGGCTTCGGCTCGCTCGGCCTCATGACCTCCGTGCTCATGACTCCCGATGGCATGACCGTGGAAGCGGAAGCCGCTCACGGCACCGTGACCCGCCATTATCGCGAGCATCAGAAGGGCAAGGAAACCTCCACCAATTCCATCGCCTCCATCTTCGCCTGGACGCGGGGCCTTGCCCATCGCGCCAAGCTGGACGGCAATGACGAACTGGCCAAGTTCGCCGACACGCTGGAAAAGGTGTGCGTGGACACGGTGGAAGCGGGCGACATGACCAAGGACCTGGCCTTGCTGGTCGGCGCGGACCAGAAGTGGCTCTCCACCACCGGCTTCCTCGACAAGGTTTCCGACAATCTGACCAAGGCCATGGCGGCCTGAGAACGTACTGGACGGGGCGCCCTGCGGCGCCCCGTCCCTTCAGTCTTCCGAGGACGGCTGACGGTCCGCCTCGCCGAGTTCCTCCGGTGAAATATCCCCCCTCGGCCGCAGCGCATGGGGCGCTTCCTCGCGGTGCTCGAGGTCGGCGATCCGGTCCGCGATTTCCGGTCTGCGGGCCAGAAGGTCGGTAAAATCCCTCCCGTCCAGGATCAGCAATTGCGTGCGGGAGAGTGCTCGCACCGTGGCGCTGCGCAGCCGGCCGGTGCGCAAGGCCATCTCCCCGAAGAAATGCCCTTCGCCCAGGCGCAACGGCCCCGATTCCAACTCGATCTGCACCTCGCCCGAGAGAATGAAGAACATCGAGCGCGCCACATCCCCGCGCCGCATGAGCACTTCGCCGGGCTCGGCGGTGTGGGAAGAAAGAAGGCGCAGAATCTCCCCGATCCCCGCCGCATCCAATTCCGCGAACAATGGCACGCGGGCCACCATGCCCCAGCTCACCACGAATTCGCGGCGACGGATCACATCTGCGAACGCCGATGTGATGATGCCCACCGGCAGGGCCAGCATGACGAGCCCCGTGATCATGGTGACGCCGGCCACCATGCGCCCCGCGAGCGTGACCGGCACCACATCGCCGTAGCCGACCGTCGTCACTGTGACCACCGCCCACCAGGCCGCGAGCGGGATCGAGCCGAACTTGTCCGGCTGCGCCTCATGCTCCACCACATACATGACCGAGGCGGCGAGCAGCACCACGGCGGCGATGATGCCGAGGCAGGCGAGCAGCGCATGTCGCTCGATCCGGATCGCCTCCAGAAGCGAGGCGATGCCCGGCGAATAGCGCGCCAGCTTCATGAAGCGCACCAGGCGGAACAGGGCGAAGATGCGCAGGTCGGCGTTCAGCAGCAGCACGAGGCCGAACGGCATGACGGCCAACAGATCTATGATGGCTGCCGGCGTCGCGGCATAATTGAGGCGCGCGCGGCCGGAAGGCATCCCGCGAAACCGCGGATGTTCCGGCGCGGCCCACAGCCGCAGGCCATATTCGACCGCGAAGATCACGAACGACACCAGCTCGAACACGTGCAGGCCCGCCTGATAGGGCGTGCCGATGCTCGGCACGGTTTCGACGATGGCGGCAAATGTGTTCGCGAGGATGAGCACGATCAGAAGGGCGTGCACGATCTGCGCCGTGGTATCGTGAACGGAGTCCCGCTCCAGGATGGCGAACATGCGCTTGCGCATGGCGTGCCGTGGCAGGCGCCAGAGGGAAAGCGAAGAAGGCGGCTTCTGCCCTGCGGCCGGCATCTGTGGCCGGTTCTCCCTTAAAGCGTGGCGTCGCGTCCGGGGACGGAGAGGCCCGAGAGCGCGAGCCACCATCGTCGCACGATGTCCGCCGTGCCCCCAAAGCGAAAGTCCCACGGCCCAGGGTCGAATCGCCACAGGGATACCGCAGCGCGCAGTGCCTGAACCGACGATACACAAGTCCCAGGCCAAGCGCCCGTCAAAGCGGCCCCCCTCGCCCCCTTGGCACGCAGCGACCCCGTCACCGGGCCAGGCCCCGATCCAGGCGTGCGCCGGCGCAGACACCCTTCGTCGCCTGCGGGCAGCGCTCGTGCTTGGCCCCCCGCCAAACCTGAGCCGCCTTCGACAAGGACTCAGCCGGCGAGCACGCTTTCGATCGCCGCGAGGGCTGCATCGGCCTTGCTGCCGTCCGGGCCACCGCCCTGGGCCATGTCGGGCCGGCCGCCGCCCCCCTTGCCACCTAGCGCCTCAACGCCTGCGCGCACCAGGATCTGCGCATCGAACCGGCCGGTAAGATCGGCGGTCACGCCCACCACCAGACCGCCCTTGCCGTCGGCCGCCGTGTTCGCGACGGCGACCACACCCGATCCGATCTTGGCCTTGCCCTCATCCACGATGGACTTCAGATCCTTTGGATCGGCGCCGCTCATGGCGATGCGCAGATAGCGGGTGCCGTTCACTTCAACGATCTGCGGCCCGGTATCTGCCGCTCCGCCACCCGCCATGGCAAGGCGCTTGCGCAGGTCGGAGAGTTCGCGCTCAAGCTTGCGCCGCTCCTCGACGAGCGCGGTGACGCGCGTCTCGAGCTCACCCGCCGGAGCCTTGAGCGCCGCAGCCGCCGATTGCAATGCCGCATTGGCCGCATTGAGATGATGGCGGGCGGTCGTCGCTGTCAGAGCTTCGAGACGCCGAACTCCGGACGCCACCGCGCCTTCCGAAACGATCGTGACGATGCCGATGTCGCCGGTCCGCGACACATGGGTTCCGCCGCACAGTTCCACCGAATAAGGCGCGCCATTGCCGGGGTCGGTGCCCATGGAGACGACGCGAACTTCGTCGCCATATTTCTCGCCGAACAGCGCCCGAGCTCCGGATTCAATGGCCTCGTCCACCGCCATGAGGCGCGTGTCCACGGGCTCGTTCCGCAGCACATAGGCGTTGGCGATGTCCTCCACCCGCGTTAGCTCGGCCTGCGAAAGTGGCTTGGGGTGGCTGAAATCGAAGCGCAGTCGGTCCGGCGCCACGAGCGACCCCTTCTGGGCCACATGGTCGCCAAGCACGCGCCGCAACGCTTCGTGCAGCAGGTGAGTGGCGGAATGATTGGCCCGCACGGCCGAGCGGCGTGCGTGGTCCACCGTCAGCGCGACCGCAGCCCCCACCCGGAGCGCCCCGTCCGTCACCTTGACGTCGTGCACAAACAGGTCGCCCAACTTCTTCTGGGTGTTGAGGATTTCGGCAACGAGCCCGCTCTCGCCCGCGAGCTTCCCGCTATCTCCCACCTGCCCGCCGGACTCGCCATAGAAGGGTGTCTGGTTCACCACCAGCAGCCCCTGCTCGCCCGCCTTGAGTTCATTGACCTCGACACCATCGCGAACCAGGGCGCGCACCACGCCCTCGGCACTTTCCGTGTCGTAGCCGAGGAATTCCGTCGCCCCCTCGCGCTCACGCAAGGCAAACCAGACTGCGTCCGTCGCCGCCTCGCCAGAGCCCTGCCAAGCCGCGCGGGCATCCGCCTTCTGGCGCTCCATCGCGGTCTTGAAGGCGTCGGTGTCCACATGAATGCCGCGGCCGCGCAACGCGTCCTCGGTCAAATCAAGCGGGAACCCGTAAGTATCGTAAAGCTTGAACGCCACGTCGCCCGGAAAACGCGCACCGCTGATGAGGCCGGCGCTTTCTTCCTCCAGAATCAACAGCCCGCGTTCGAGCGTGCGGCGGAACCGACGCTCCTCCAGAAGCAACGTCTCCGTTGCGAGCGCTTCGGCCCGAACAATCTCGGGATAAGCGCGGCCCATTTCGCGCACCAGAATCGGCACGAGGCGATACAAGAGCGGATCGCGTGCGCCCAAAAGCTGGGCGTGGCGCATGGCGCGCCGCATGATGCGCCGCAGCACGTAGCCGCGGCCTTCGTTGGACGGCAGCACGCCATCGGCGGTGAGGAAGACGGAGGCGCGCAGATGATCGGCGATGACTCGATGACTTGCCTTCTGCGGACCGTCCGGGGAGACGCCCGTCAAGTCCGCCACCTCGGCGATGATCGCCCGCATCAGGTCGGTTTCGTAATTGTCGTGCGTGCCCTGCAGGAGGGCGGAAATGCGCTCGAGCCCCATGCCGGTGTCGATCGAGGGGCGCGGCAGCGCCAGGCGTTCCCCGCCCGGAAGCTGCTCATATTGCATGAACACGAGATTCCAGATCTCGATGAAACGGTCGCCGTCGGCGTCCGCCGAGCCCGGAGGCCCGCCGGGAATATGCGCGCCGTGATCAAAGAAAATTTCCGAACACGGACCGCAGGGCCCGGTGTCCCCCATGGCCCAAAAATTGTCGGAGGTGGAGATGCGGATGATGCGATCGTCCGATAGGCCGGCGATCTTCTTCCACAAGGCGTGCGCCTCGTCGTCCTCGGAATAGACCGTGACCAGGAGCCGGTCCTTCGGCAATTCGAATTCGCGGGTGACCAGGTTCCAGGCAAGCTCGATCGCGCGGTCCTTGAAATAATCGCCGAACGAGAAATTGCCGAGCATTTCAAAGAAGGTATGGTGCCGGGCCGTATAGCCGACATTGTCCAGATCATTATGCTTGCCGCCGGCGCGGACACATTTCTGGGAAGTCACAGCCCGCGAATAGGGGCGCTTCTCCATGCCTGTGAAAACATTCTTGAACTGCACCATGCCCGCATTGGTGAACATGAGCGTCGGGTCGTTGCGCGGCACCAGAGGCGAGGAGGGCACCGCCTCGTGGCCCTGCTTCACGAAATAATCGACGAAGGTCGACCGGATCTCATTCACGCCGCTCATGTGCCGGCCACCATACCCTTGACTGGATTTATCCCGACGCGCGGACGGGCGCGGCGTCGGTTCTCGCACGGCCAGGACAAACGCCAAAGCCCTCATGCGCAAGCGAAGATCGTTTAACGATGCCGTTTCCGCTTGTCCAGAAAAGCGTTTCCAGCGCCTCCCCGCCAGGGTGCTGTGACCCCGCCCGCGCGCGTCACCGCGGGCCGGGCAAAATCGTGCCCACGGCTTCAAAAGGCGGAGCCGAGCCCCGCCTTCCTATTCCCGAAACTCCAGGCGGATCCTCAATCCTCGGCAGCCTCGGCGGCGTCCTCCTCGTCGGGACCAGCGAGGATCTGCTCGGCGATCAGACCTGCGTTCTGACGCACGGCCGCTTCGATTCGCCCTGCGACTTCCGCATTCTGCTTCAGGAAGGCCTTGGCGTTCTCGCGTCCCTGGCCGAGCCGCTGGCTGTCGTAGGAAAACCAGGAGCCCGACTTTTCCACCACCCCGGCGCGCACGCCGAGATCGAGCAGTTCGCCGGTCTTGGAGACGCCTTCGCCATAGATGATGTCGAACTCCACCTGCTTGAACGGAGGCGCCAGCTTGTTCTTCACCACCTTGACGCGGGTCTGGTTGCCGATCACCTCGTCACGCTCCTTGATCATCCCGATGCGGCGGATGTCGAGGCGTACAGAGGCGTAGAACTTCAAGGCGTTGCCGCCGGTCGTGGTCTCGGGCGAGCCATACATCACGCCGATCTTCATGCGGATCTGATTGATGAAGATCACCATGGTATTGGACTTGGAAATGGACGCGGTCAGCTTGCGCAGGGCTTGGCTCATCAGGCGGGCCTGCATGCCCGGCTGGCTGTCGCCCATCTCGCCGTCCAGTTCGGCCCGCGGGGTGAGGGCGGCGACCGAATCGACCACCAGCACATCCACCGCGCCGGAGCGCACCAGCGTGTCGCAGATCTCAAGCGCCTGTTCGCCCGCATCCGGTTGAGAAATAAGGAGATCGTCCAGATTTACGCCGAGCTTGCGGGCATAGATGGGATCGAGCGCATGCTCGGCGTCGATGAAGGCGCAGACGCCGCCCTTTTTCTGAGCTTCTGCAACGGTATGCAGGGCCAGCGTGGTCTTGCCGGACGATTCGGGGCCGAAGATCTCGACCACCCGGCCGCGCGGCAGCCCGCCGATGCCCAGCGCGATGTCCAGCCCCAATGACCCGGAAGGAATGCTTTCAATTTCAATGGCTTTGCCGCTCTTGCCGAGCCGCATGATCGAGCCCTTGCCGAAATGCCGCTCGATCTGTGAGAGCGCGGCGTCGAGCGCTTTCGTCTTATCCATGGAGGAACCTTCGACGAGTCTGAGTGTGGACTGAGTCATCGCTGTGTGCTCCGCCGGGTGCAAGGATTATTCGCTACCCGGAATTTGTACCTGTTTTGTTCGATGTTCGCAATATGTTCTCATTGATCTCTTCGCACATCGTTTAATTTCGGTGAAACGTTTTCTGTCGGAAAAGCACGCGCGACATTTCGGGCTCGTCAAGGGCGTTGAAGTGGATTTGTCCGTTGGATTACACAACTGGTCCAGCCACCGTACCAGTATCATAATGCCGAGCCGCGCCCCGCAGGAGGTCGCAATGAAGATGACGTTCCGCTGGTATGGAAAGGATGATCCCGTCCCGCTCGCGAACATCGCCCAGATCCCGGGCCTGCATGGCATCGCCTCCGCGGTGCAGGGGGTTCCGGCGGGCCATCCGTGGCCGCTTGAGGAGATTTTCGCGCTCAAGCGCGAGGTGGAGGCGCACGGCCTTGCGCTCGAGGTCATCGAGAGCGTGCCGGTGCACGAGGACATCAAGCTCGGCAAGCCGAGCCGCGACCGGCTGATCGGGGTGTTCTGCGAGACCCTTTCCCGGCTCGGCAAGGCCGGGGTCAAGGTGGTCTGCTATAATTTCATACCTCTGTTCGAGTGGACGCGCACGGCGCTCGACTTCAAGCTGCCGGACGGCTCCACCACCCTTGCGTTCGATGCCCGCACGGCCGGCCGCGTCGACCCGAGCGAAGGCACCTTTTTGCCCGGCTGGGACCTGCGCTACGGACCGGAGGAACTGCGCTTCCTCCTCGGGGAATATTCCGACGTCGACGAGGACGCCTTGCGGGAGCATCTGATCTATTTTCTCCAGCGCGTGATCCCCGCCGCCCGCGCCGCCGGCATCGCCCTGGCGATCCACCCGGATGATCTGCCGCGGTCCATTTTCGGCCTGCCGCGGATCGCCAAGAACCGGGCCGATCTTGCCCGCATCCTCGATGCGGTGGACGAACCCGCCAACGGTCTCACCCTGTGCTCGGGGGCGCTCGGCGCGGACCTGGCCAACGACGTGCCCGCCATGGTGCGCGAGTTCGGCGGACGCGGCCGGGTCCATTTCGCCCACATGCGCAACGTGCAGGCACAGCCGGATGGCAGCTTTGTCGAATGCGCGCATCTCTCCCGCGCCGGCTCGCTGGACATGGCCGAAATCGTACTCGCCTATGTCGAGATCGGCTTTACGGGCTATTTCCGGCCCGATCACGGCCGCATGATCTGGGGTGAGGCTGGGCGGCCCGGCTACGGCCTGCATGATCGCGCGCTCGGCGCGGCCTATCTAAACGGGCTCTGGGAAGGGGCCAGCAGTGCCTTGGCGCGGGCCCGCGCTCCCCTGCCCAGCTAGCGGCTTTTCCGGCGAGCCGCTTGCCCAGCGACTTGCCGGCCAGCGCTCGTGGGCTCTTCTATTGGGCCCTTCTATTGGGCGCTTCTATTACGTGCGTTCGCGCGCGGGCTGGGGTGCCATCGTGGCCGCCTTTTCGAACAGATGCGCATGGACATTCTGAAGATGCCGGCGCATGCGGGCCGCGGCCGCCGCCGCATCGCCCGCCAGGATCGCCTCGGCGATCCGCCGATGATCCTCATTCAGGAGCAGCGGCAATTCGTCTTCCGCATACTTGGCTTCCAGGTGCCGGAACATCGCATCGTCGCGCGTGGTCCAGAGAAACTCGACCACCTGCCTCAGCACCCGGTTGCCCGACATCGCCGCGATCAGCAGGTGAAACCGCTTGTCGTGGGCCAGGAACGCCTCGGTGCTCACGGGATGATCGTCGAACGCCTCGGTGATCTGGCGCAGCGCAGCCTTCTGCGCGTCCGAACCATTGAGCGCGGCAAGCTCGGCGGTGCGGCCCTCCACCACCTCGCGCGCCGCCAGAAGCTCCTCCGCGCTGACGCCGTGAATGTCGGGCGCGGGCGTGGATGAGAGAGCCGGGTCGCGCACATAGACGCCTTGGCCGGTGCGGATATCCACCCGCCCCTCAATCTCCAGGAAGATCAGCGCCTCGCGCACCGAAGTGCGGCTGACGCCGAGCTGCTTGGCCAGTTCGCGTTCCGCCGGCAGGGCCTGGCCCGGCCGAAAGGCGCCGGACTCCATATGGGCGATCAGCGCCTGCGCGATTTGCTTATAGAGCCGGTCCACCTTGATTTTGGCTAAAGGCATTGCGTTCTGTCGATCCCGCCCGTGGCCACGCCGCTGCGCGCCGTCCTCCTTATCCCATCGCCCTGCCGTTCCGACAATCCGCGTCGGCCACGTCATACGGCTGTAACATCGCGGCCCTAGGAGAGCCGTGTAAACGGTTACATACTCAATCCGGGGAGCCGTCTTGGCGCGCACCGTCACCATACGAACCGTCGCCGAGCGTGCCGGCTGCTCCATCGCCACGGTCAGCCGCGTCATCAATGGCACGGCGCGCGCCAGTGCGGAGGCCGAGGCGCGCGTGCGCGCCGCGATCGCCGAGCTGGACTTCCGCCCGAGCGAGATCGGCCGCTCGCTCAAGACCCTGCGCACCCGCACCGTCGGCGTGGTGATCCCGAGCCTCACCAATCCGGTGTTCGCGAGTTCCGTTGCGGGCATCGAGGCGGAAGCGCGGGTGCGCGGGCATGCGCTTCTGGTCACCGCCACCGATTACGATCCCGCGCGTGAACGCAGCGTGGTGGATACGCTGGTGGCGCAGAGCGTGGCGGGCCTCGTGCTCACCGTCGCCGACCCGGACGCCAATCCCACCCTCGATATGCTGGACGCCGAGGGCATCCCCTATGTGCTGGTCTATAACGAGCCGCAGCGCATTTCCCGCCCCGCCGTGACCGTGGACAATGCCGGCGCCACCCGCGCGCTGACCGAGGCGCTGATCGCCCAGGGGCATCGGCGCATCCTTTTCATCGCCGGGCGCTTCTCCTCGTCCGATCGCTCGCGCCTGCGCCACCAGGGCTATCTCGCCGCCATGGGGGCGCACGGCCTTGCGCCGGAACCGGTGCTGGAGTTGGACTATATCGCCGACGCCCCGGCCCATCGCGCCGCGCTGGAAAGCCTGTTCGCGGCGCACGGGCGGCCCACCGCCATGATCTGTTCCAACGATCTGCTGGCGCTCTCCATCATCGCGGCTGTTCGCGCCATGGGGCTTTGCGTCCCCGCCGACATGTCGGTGGCGGGGTTCGACGGCATCGCCATCGGCCGTCTCGTGACGCCGGAACTCTCCACCGTCGACCAGCCGACCCGCCTCATGGGCGCGCGCGCCATCGAGCGGCTGTTCGACATGTTCGATGGCGCAACGGGACGGGCGGTGGAGCACCTACCCTATCATCTGCGCCTCACCGGCACCCTCGCCGCAGCGCCGCCGGACCCCGGCGCCGCCCTCCATTCCTCCGATCCGCCCGCGGGCGGATCGCGCGCCCCGGCCGCCTGACGGCCCGCCTTTCGTACCGCGTTCCCGACCCGTCCGGCCCTCTGGGCCGGGCACCCCTTTGTGCGACCCTATGAAAGACCACGGCATGACTTTCTCAGCCTTGAAGTCCCTGCTCGCCGCGCCGCTGCTCGCGGCCGCGCTCCTGCCTGCCGCCACGCTCGCACCCGCCAAGGCGGCGGACGCCATCTGCTACAATTGCCCCACCGAATGGGCCGATTGGGGCAGCATGCTCAAGGCCATCAAGGCCGATACCGGCGTCGAAGTGCCGCCGGACAACAAGAATTCCGGCCAGTCCCTGGCGCAGATCATCGCCGAGAAGGCGAGCCCGGTGGCGGACGTGGCCTATCTCGGCGTCACCTTCGGCATCAAGGCCAAGGAAGCCGGCGTCACCCAGGCCTATGAGCCGAAGAATTTCTCGCAGATCCCCGCCGGCCTGAAGGATCCGCAGGGCCATTGGTTCACCATCCATTCCGGCACGCTCGGCCTGTTCATCAACAAGGATGCGCTCGGCGGCGCGCCGGTGCCGGCCTGCTGGGCGGACCTCTTGAAGCCCGAATACAAGGGCATGGTGGGCTATCTGGACCCCTCCAGCGCCTTCGTCGGCTATGTGGGCGCGGTGGCGGTGAATAACGCGCTCGGCGGCTCGCTGGAGAATTTCGCCCCCGGCCTCGACTTCTTCAAGAAGCTCGCCGCCAACCAGCCGATCGTGCCGAAGCAGACCTCCTATGCCCGCGTGGTCTCCGGCGAGATCCCGATCCTGTTCGATTATGATTTCAACGCCTATCGCGCCAAATACAGCGAGAAGGGCAATTTCGCCTTCGTCATTCCCTGCGAGGGCTCGATCGTCGTTCCCTATGTGATGACCATGGTGAAGAACGACCCGCATCCCGAAGCGACCAAGAAGGTGCTGGACTATGTGCTGTCCGACAAGGGACAGGCCATGTGGGCGGCCGCCTATCTGCGCCCGGTGCGCGACGTGCCGCTGCCGAAGGAGGTCGCCGACCGCTTCCTGCCCGCCGCAGATTACGCCCGCGCCAAGCCGGTGGACTACGGCAAGATGGAGAGCGTGCAGAAGGGCTTCTCGGACAAGTATCTCGCCGAGGTGAAATAGGCGGTCGCGTGCCCCGGGTGCCCCACAAAAGCCCTCTCCCGCTTGCGGGGGAGGGTTGGGAGGGGGTCGGAGCGCGGCGGCGGGTTCGGCCGCAGACGGTCTAGGGCCTCGGCGTAGCAAGGAATCGTGCGACGGGCGGAAGCGTGCCGGGGCCGGCCGCATTCCCCCTCCCCAGCCCTCCCCCGCAAGCGGGAGAGGGAGCCACGTATCCTTCGGTTCCCATCGAACGTGTGAAAGCCATGAACAGCGCCGATCGACTGGCCAATATCCTGCTGCTGCCGCTCGGCGTGTTCGTGCTCGCCTTCTTCCTGCTGCCTTTGGTGCGGGTGGTGGCGGTGGCCGGCGCGGGGCCGAACGGGATGGCGGAATATCTCCTCATCCTCACCAATCCCCGCCATTTCGCGACCCTGATTGCCACCCTCACGCTCTCCGCCGGGGTGACGCTGGCGACGCTCGCCATCGGCACGGTGGCCGCGCTGTTCCTGGCGCAGAACCGCTTCTTCGGCCGCGCCCTGCTCGTCTCCATGCTCACCTTGCCGCTCGCCTTTCCCGGCGTGGTGGTGGGCTTCATGATCATCCTGCTGGCGGGCCGGCAAGGCTTGCTCGGCGGCATCACCCAGAGCCTCGGGCTCGGCAAATGGGTGTTCGCCTATTCCATGGCCGGCCTGTTCGCGGGCTATGTGTATTTCTCCCTGCCGCGGGTGCTGGTGACACTGATGGCGGCGGCGGAAAAGCTCGATCCCGCCCTGTCGGAAGCCGCGCGCTCGCTGGGCGCGGGGCGGTTCGAGGTGCTGCGCGACGTGATCCTGCCGGGGCTGGCGCCGGCGCTGATGGCCTGCGGCGCCATCGCGTTCGCCACCGCCATGGGGGCGTTCGGCACCGCGTTCACGCTCGCCACCCGCATAGATGTGCTGGCCATGACGATCTATACCGAATTCACCCTGGCCGCGAATTTCTCCAGCGCCTGCGCCTTGTCGCTGGCGCTCGGGCTGATCACCTGGGGCGTGCTGGCGGCGACGCGCAATTTCGCCGGCGCCGGCGTCGCGGCGGCGGGGTGAGAGCCATGCGCACCAAACCCCTCGTTTTCGCCTTCCAACTGCTCGTGACGCTGCTTGCGGCCGCTTTTCTGGTTGTACCGGCCCTCACGAGCATACTTGCGGGCCTTACGGTCAATTATTTCCAGGGGGTGCGCTCCGGCCTCACGCTGGAATGGGTGGGGCAAGTGTGGGGACTTTATGCCCCCACGATCTTCCGCTCGATCCTGATCGCGCTCGGCACGCTCGCGGTCACGCTGCTGATCGGCGTGCCCGCCGCCTGGGCGCTGGTGCGCAAGCCCGGCCGCTTCTCGCGCCTGGTGGAAGAGATCGTGACCCTGCCCGTCGCCATTCCCGGCCTTGCCTTGGCGCTGGCGCTGATCCTGGCCTATGGCGGCATCCGCGCGTTCCGGGCGAGCGATGCCTTCATCCTGGTGGGGCACGTGCTCTACACCTTGCCCTTCATGCTGCGGGCGGTGATGGCGGTGCTCACGGCCGTGGACGTGCGCACGCTGGAGGAAGGGGCGGCGAGCCTTGGCGCCTCGCCCTGGCAGCGCTTCATCCAGGTGGTGGTGCCCAATGCGCGGCCGGGGATCCTCGCCGGCGCGCTGATGGTGGTGACGCTCTCCATCGGCGAATTCAACCTCACCTGGATGCTGCACACGCCGCTGACCGCCACCTTGCCCGTGGGGCTGGCCGACAGCTATGCCTCCATGCGGCTCGAAATCGCCAGCGCCTATACGCTCGTCTTCTTCATCATGATCGTGCCCCTGCTGCTCGCCATCCAGTTCGTCGGCGGCGAGCGCCGGGCCATGAACCGGAAAACCCGCCCGTGAGCCACTCTGCCCCGCCCGCCCCCGCCTCCGCTCTCGCCGGCCATGGCGCAGCCATCGCGCTGACGCGCTGCGCCAAGACCTTCGCCGACGGCACCCGCGCCCTGGAGCCGCTGGATCTCTCCATCGCGGCCGGCGAGACGTTGGTGCTGCTTGGTCCCTCGGGCTGCGGCAAGACCACGACCTTGCGCATCATCGCCGGGCTGGAGGCGCCCGACGCCGGCGGCACCGTGACCTTCGACGGCGCCGACGTGACCGCGCTGCCCATCGAGAAGCGCCATGTGGGCATGGTGTTCCAATCCTATGCCCTGTTCCCCAACATGAACGTTATCGAGAACGTCTCCTACGGCCTGCGCGTGCGCGGCGTGCCCAAAGCGGAGCGGCTGAAGCGCGCCGCCGAGGTGCTGGAGATGATGCGCATCGACACCCTCGCCACCCGCCGCATCGACCAGCTTTCCGGCGGCCAGCGCCAGCGGGTGGCGCTGGCCCGTGCGCTCGCGGTGCGGCCCCGCGCCATCCTGCTGGACGAGCCCCTGACCGCGCTCGACGCCGCCTTGCGCGAGCATCTGCGCACCGAGATCGACGCGCTTTTGCGCAGCCTCGCCATCACCGCCATCTATGTCACCCACGACCAGGCGGAAGCGCTCGCGCTGGGCGACCGCATCGTGGTGATGCGCCAGGGCGCCATCGCCCAGATCGGCACCCCGCGCGAGATCTATTTCCACCCCGCCGACGCCTTCGTCGCCGGCTTCGTCGGCACCACGAATCGTCTGGAAGGCAGCGTGCGCAACGGCCGCTTCGAGACCGCCGCCGGGTGCCTGCCCCATGCTGGCGCGGACGCCGCACAGGCGGCGCTGGCGTTCCGGCCGGAAGTTGCGCGCATCTGCGCCCCGGAAGAGACCGGGCTTCACTTCACCATCGCCCAGGTGCATTTCCTCGGCGCGCGACAGCGTGTGGTGCTGGCTGCGCCCGACGGGACCCGCATCATCGTAGAAACCGCCCCCGAGGACGCGCTGACGCTCGGCGCCCGTGTGGGCCTCGCCATCGACCCTTCCCGCCTCGTTCCGGTGTGAGCCCATGCTGATTGCCCAGTTGACCGATACCCATATCCGCCCCTCCGGCACGCTGGCCTATGGGGTGGTGGACACCGCCGCCCTTCTGGAGCGCGCTGTGGAGCATCTCCGCGCGCTCGCGCCACGCCCCGACGTGGTGTTGGTGACGGGCGACCTCACCGATTTCGACCGGCCGGACGAATACGCCCGCTTCCGCGCGCTCACCGACGCGCTGCCCATGCCGCTGCTGCCCATTCCCGGAAATCACGACAGCACGCCCGGCGTCGCGGCGGCATTCCCGCAGATCGCGGCGCGGGCGCAGGCGGGCAAGCTGAATTATGTGGTGGATGATTTTCCCGTCCGCCTCGTGATGCTGGATTCGTCCCTGCCCGGCGCCTCACACGGCGAACTCGGCGCGGCCACCCGCGCGTGGCTGGACGAGACCCTCGCGGCGACTCCCGACCGGCCGACCTTGATCGCCCTCCACCATCCGCCGTTCCTCACCGGCATCCATCATATGGACCTGCAGAATTTGCGCGACGCAGAGGCGCTGGAAGCGGTTGTGACGCGCCACGCCCATGTACTCGCAGTGGTGTGTGGGCATGTGCATCGCTCGATTCTCACCCGCTTCGCTGGGGTGCCGGCCTCCATCGGCCCTTCGCCCGCCCATGCGGTGAGCCTCGATCTCGACCCCGCCGCTCCGCCCACGTTCCACCTGGAACCGCCCGCCCTGCATCTGCACCGTTTCGTGGGCGGACGGCTGCTGACCCATCTCAGCTTTATCGGTCCCTATGCCGGGCCATATCCCTTCTTCGGGCCGGACAACGTGCTGCTGGGCTGACGTCCGCGGGCGAGGCTAAAGCTCGCTCTCCTGCGAGACATCCTGAAGGCGGTGGAGCGTCAGGTCCAGATGGCGCTCCAGGACGAGATGCAATCTTTCCTTGTCCCGTGCCGCCAATGCATCCGCCATTTCAATGTGCTGCTTGACCGCCTCGGTCCAGATTTTCGGCTTGTCGTTGCCGATGAAGCGCACCCGCCGCAAACGCTCCTGCACGGTGCGGTGAAAGCGCGCGAGCGTCTCGTTGTGGGACATATCCACCAGTAATTGGTGAAGCTGCTGGTTGAGCTTGAAATAAGCGAGGCGATTGCGCGCCTCATAGTCGGCAATCATCTCCTCATGGGTGGCGCGGAAGCGGGCGATCTCCTCGTCGCTCGCGATTTCGCACGCAATGCGCGCACAGGTCTGCTCGATCGCGCCAAGGGCGCGCATCATGTCGATGGTTTCATCCAGCGCGAATTTGCGGATGATGGCGCCCTTGTTGCGCACCAGATCCACCAGACCTTCGCTGGCGAGCGTCTTCAGCGCCTCTCGCAAAGGCGTCCGTGAGACACCGAGCGATTTTCCCAGCTGAACTTCATTGATCCTGCTTCCAGGGTCGAGGCGCCCTTCCACGATCATGTCGCGAATACGCATGGCGACTTCATCATGCAGCGTGCGCTGCTGAATCGGCACCTCCTGATAATCCACGGCGGCGGTTGGCCCACGGAGCAAGGTCACGGCAAACTCGAAGTTGTTCCCTCTCGTGTCTAGCGCAAAAAAAAATGCTTGCAAGCGGCTGCCCACTGCGTGCAGAACACTGTATGCACTTTGAGAGGGCGGCGACAGATCGCCCCTTGGGAGGAGCCGAGCATGGGATTTTCCGCCGCCATCAGCGGGCAGGATCGGTGTGTCATGGGCCTCGCCATGGGCGATCCCGGGGGCATCGGCGCCGAACTCGCCGCCATGATGCTGACCGACCCGGCGATCGGCGGAGCCATGCAGCTCGTCGTGCTCGGCAACCGGCGGATGCTGGACGCCGGCGCCGCCACTTGTGGAATCGCCCTCGATCTGCCCGCCCTGCCGCTCCAGGATCTCAGCCGCGAGGCGATTGCCGCTGCGCCCGGCCATGTGATGGTCGAGGTGGGCGGCGAAGCCGATTTGAGCCACCTGCCGGCCGGCGAGCCCACCCGCGCGGGCGGCGCCTTCGCGCTGGAGAATTTCCGCACCGGCATCCGCCTTGCCGACGCGGGTGTGCTCGACGCTTTGTGCTTCACGCCCTTCAACAAATACGCGATGCGCCTCGCCTATCCCTCTTACCAGGACGAGATCGTCTTCATCTCGGAGATCCTCGGCCCGGGCAGCGGCGTCGCCGAATTCAACGTGGCCGACATCTGGACCGGGCGCGTCACCTCCCACGTGCCGCTCTCGAAGGTCGCCCCGCTCATCACCCGCGAGGCGGTGCTGGGGCGGCTGGTGATGACCGATCGCATCATGCGCGCCGGCGGTGTCGCCCATCCGAAGATCGCGGTGGCGGGGCTCAATCCCCATGCCGGGGACAACGGCAATTTCGGACGCGAGGAGATCGAGGTGATCGCCCCCGCCGTCGCCGAGGGCCGCGCGCGCGGCATTGATTGCGACGGCCCGTTCTCGCCGGACACGGTGTTCGTGCGCGCCACGCGCGGCGACTTCAACTCAGTTCTGACCATGTATCACGACCAGGGTCAGATCGCGATGAAGCTGATGAATTTCGAGAAGGGCGTGGTCCTTTTCGGTGGCTTCCCCTTCCCCATCTGCACCCCCGCCCACGGCACCGCCTACGACATCGCGGGCCAGGGCAAGGCCCATCCCGGCGCGATGCGCGCCACCCTGCTTCTGGCTGCGAGCCTGGCGCCCGGCAGGGCTGCCCCCGCCCCCATTGTGACATCCAGCGCCGCCGCCTCCGCCTGAGGCCGCGCGAACGAAGAATAAGGGAGGTTGTTGTCGTGGATTCTTTCCCGATGGTCGACGCGCATGTCCATTTCTGGGACCCCTTCACCCAGAATTACCCCTGGCTGTGCGAAAAGCCGCTGATTCCGTTCCGCTATGGCGATTACTCCGCCATCTGCCGCAAATATTATCCCGAAGACTATAAGAAGGACGCCAAGGGCCACCAGGTGGTGAAGACCGTCTATATCGAGGCGGAATGGGACCCCGCCGACCCCATCGGCGAGATGGAATTCATCGCCGAGCTGCGCAAGCAGACCGGCTGGCCCAATGTCGCCGTCGGCCAGGCCTGGATGGACCAGCCCAATGTCGCCGAGGTGCTGGAGCGCCTGGCGGACTTCCCGTTCGTGCGCGGCGTGCGCCACAAGCCCGTGGGCAGCAAAGTGCCCGGCACCTCGATGCAGAGCACCATGATGGACCCAGTGTGGCGCAAGGGCTTCGCGCACCTGAAGCCGAACGGCCTGCGGTTCGATCTGCAAACCCATTGGTGGCACCTGGACGATGCCGCAGACCTCGCCCGCGCGTTTCCCGATACGCAGATCATCCTGCTGCATTCCGGCCTGCCGGCGGATCGCAGCGAGAACGGCATCACCGGCTGGAAGGCCGCCATGCGCGCCTTCGCCAAGTGCCCGAACGTGGCGGTGAAGATCTCCGGCATCGGCCTGCCGGGCATTCCCTGGACCGTGGACAATAACCGCGACATCGTTCTTTCCATCATCGATTTCTTCGGCGTGGACCGCTGCATGTTCGGCAGCAATTTCCCGGTCGACAGCGTCTGCGGCGATCTCGATACGATCTTCAGCGGCTACAAGACCATCACCTCCGGCTTCTCGCTGGAGGAGCGCACCAAGCTGTTCCACGACAACGCGATCCGCTTCTATGCCATCGACTAGGCTCACATTCGCCTATATCGGCGTGGGCCTGATGGGCGGCCCCATGGCCGCGCGTCTCGTGGCGCGCGGGCACGAGGTGCATGCTTACGACGTCAGCGCCGACCGCCTGGCCGAGACCGTGGCTGCGGGCGCCCGGCCCGCGCTCGATCCCGCCGATGCCGTGGCGGGCGCGAATGCGGTGCTGCTCAACCTGCCGACCCCGGCGGCGGTCGAGCAGGCGGTGTTCGGGCCGGACGGCGTCGCGCAGGTGATGCGGCCGCCGCAGGTGCTGGTGGATTTCTCCACCATCGAGGTGGAGCGCTGCCGCGCCTTCGCCGCGCGCCTCGCCGCACAGACGGGCTGCGCCTGGATCGACGCACCGGTCTCCGGCGGCCCGCCCGCCTCCGCGGAGGGAAAGCTCGCCGTGATGGCCGGCGGCCCGAAGGACGAGATCGAGCGCCTTGCGCCGCTGTTCGCGGATATTTCCTCCGCCTTCACCCATGTGGGGCCCACCGGCGCCGGGCTGACCGCCAAGATGGTCAGCCAGTTGATGGTCTCCTGCCTCTATGTGGTGCTGGCCGAGGGCGCCAAGCTCGCGGAACAGGCCGGCATCGACGTGGCGCGTGTTCCCGCCTGCGTCAGCGGCGGGCATGCGGACGGGGAATTGCTGCGCCAGATCTTCCCGCGCTTCGCCGAACGCGACTTCCGCCCGCGCGCCTATACCCGCCAGCTCGTCAAGGACATGCACATGGTGAAGGAGCTGGCGGACGCCGCCGGCGCCCCGACCCCCATGATGGACGAGGCCCTGCGCCTCTACGACCGCTATGTCGCCCTCGGCGGCAGCGAGCGGGACACCTCCGCCATTCTCGAACTCTACGACCACGATGCGCAGCCGCGCCACGCCCAGCCGTGACGCCCGGCCCAGCGAAGGAATTTGCGATGTCTTCCAGCACCTCGAACGTCCCGCAAACCTACGGTTTCGTCGGCCTCGGCGCCATGGGCGCGGCCATGGTGGAGCGCGCGCGCGGCAAGGGCCTCGCCGTCCATGTCTATGACCTCAACCAGGCCGCCGTGGACCGCGCCGTCGCGCTCGGAGCCACCGCCGCCACGAGCCCGCGCGCGGTGGCCGATGTCGCGGAGATCGTGTTCTCGTCCCTGCCCACTCCCGCCATCGTGGAGCATGTCGCGCTGGGCGAGAACGGGCTCTGCGAGGGCAGCGCCATGCGGCACTATGTGGACATGTCCACCATCGGCCCGACCATGATCCGCCACGTCGCGGACGTGCTCGGCAAGAACGGCGTCGCCACCCTCGACGCGCCGGTGAGCGGCGGGCCGATCGGCGTCGTCAACGGCACGCTGGCGGTGATGACCGCCGGCCCGAAGGCGACGGTGGAGAAGGCCCGCCCCTTCTTCGACAGCTTCGCGCGCGCGGTGGTGGAGATCAGCACCGAGGTCGGCCAGGCGCAGACCGTGAAGCTCGCCAACAACATCCTCACCGCCACCAACATGATCGCGGTGGGCGAGGCGATGGCGTTCGCGGAAAAGGGCGGCATCGACCCCGCGCTGCTGTTCCAGGTGATCAATGCCGGCTCCGGCCGCTCCTGGGTCTCGGAAGTCGCCTATCCGAACTTCGTGGTGCCGCGCACCTACAATCAGAACTTCCGCACCGAGCTGATGCACAAGGACGTGGTGCTGTGCCTGGAAGAGGCGGACCGCGCCGGCGTGCCCATGTGGCTCGGCTCATCGGTACGCCAGATGTGGCAGTTCTTCATGAGCCAGGGCATGGGCAAGGATGATTGCTCGCGCATCTCCTCGGTGATCGAGGACTGGGCCGGCGTCGAGCCGGTGCCCCCCAAGACGCGCGACGCGGCCTGAGCCGCGGCTTCTTCACAACCCGAAAAGCCACGCAAGGTGGCGGGAGCAGACCATGCGGATACTCAAGGAAGGGCGCCAGAGCGCCGACAAGGCCGCCGACCAGGCCAAGGTGCGCGCCGTGGTGGAAGGCATTCTCGCCGACATCGAGGCGCGCGGCGACGATGCGGTGCGCGAGCTCTCGGTGAAGTTCGACGGCTGGGACCGCGCCGATTATCGCCTCACCGACCGCGAGATCCGCGACTGCCTCGCCGAGCTTTCCGCGCGCGATATCGAGGACATCAAGTTCGCCCAGGAGCAGGTGCGCAATTTCGCCCAGCACCAGCGCGCCGCGCTCCAGGACATCGAGGTGGAAACGCTGCCGGGCGTGGTGCTCGGCCATAAGAACATCCCGGTGAATTCGGTCGGCTGCTACGTGCCGGGCGGCAAATATCCGCTGCTCGCCTCCGCCCATATGTCGGTGGTCACGGCGAAGGTAGCGGGCGTGCCCAATATCGTCACCTGCGCCCCGCCGTTCCACGGCAAGCCGGCGCCCGCCATCGTCGCCGCCCAGCATCTCGCGGGTGCGGACGTGATCTATTGCTTCGGCGGCGTGCAGGCGGTCGGCGCCATGGCCATCGGCACCCAGACCATTTCCCCGGTGGACATGCTGGTGGGCCCCGGCAACGCCTTCGTGGCGGAGGCCAAGCGCCAGCTGTTCGGCCGCGTCGGCATCGACCTGTTCGCCGGCCCCACCGAAACGCTCGTCATCGCCGACGAGAGCGTGGACGCGGAAATGTGCGCCACCGACCTGCTCGGCCAGGCGGAGCACGGGCCCAACTCCCCCGCCATCCTGCTCACCAATTCGGAGAAGCTGGCGCGCGAGACCATGGCCGAGGTGGAGCGCCTGCTGACCATCCTGCCCACGGGCGAGATCGCCGCGAAATCCTGGGCCGATTATGGCGCGGTGATCGTCTGCGACGATTATGAGGAAATGGTCCGCGAGGCCGATCGCATCGCCTCCGAGCATGTGCAGGTGATGACCCGCGACCCGGATTATTTCCTCAACAACATGCGCAATTACGGCGCCCTGTTCCTCGGCCCGCGCACCAATGTGGCGTTCGGCGACAAGGTGATCGGCACCAACCATACCCTGCCGACGCTGGGCGCTGCCCGCTACACCGGCGGGCTTTGGGTCGGCAAGTTCATCAAGACCGTCACCTACCAGCGCGTCACCACCGACGCCGCCTCGGCGATGATCGGGGAATATTGCTCGCGCCTGTGCATGCTGGAGGGCTTCGCCGGCCATGCCGAGCAGGCCAACATCCGCGTGCGGCGGTATGGCGGGCGGAACATCCCCTATGCCACAGCCGCGGAATAGGGATTAGCCATGAACACCACCACTCACCAGGCGGGCGGATATGTCCCCGCCTTCGACCTCACCGGCAAGCGCGCGCTGGTCTCCGGCGCGGGACGCGGCATCGGCCTTGCCTCGGCCCGTTCGCTCGCGGCCATGGGCGCCCATGTCACCCTCGCCGCCCGCTCGGGCGACGAGATCGGCGCGGCGGCGGATGAAATCATCCGCGCGGGCGGTTCCGCCGATACGCTGTGCATGGACGTGAGCGCCGTGGAGACCATCCCGGCGGCGCTGGAGGGGCGCGCGCCCTACGACATCCTGGTGAACAACGCCGGCACCAACCGCACCAAGCCGTTCCTCGACGTGCCGGTGGAGGATTTCGACGTCATCATGGGGCTCAACGTGCGCGCCGCCTATTTCGTGGCGCAGGCGGTGGCGCGCGGCATGGCGGCGGCCGGGCGCGGCGGCTCGATCATCAACATGTCCTCGCAGATGGGCCATGTGGGCGCGGCCACGCGCACCGTCTATTGCGCCTCCAAATGGGCCATGGAAGGCATGACCAAGGCCATGGCGGTGGACCTCGCGCCCTATGGCATCCGCGTCAACACCTTGGGTCCCACCTTCATCGAGACGCCGCTCTCGGGAAATTTCCTGAGCAATCCCGCGTTCCGCGCCGAGGTGCTGAGCAAGATCAAGCTCGGCCGCATCGGCAAGGTGGAAGACCTGATCGGCGCGGTGGTGTTCCTCGCCTCCGACGCCTCGGCCCTGATGACCGGCTCGTCCCTCGTGATCGACGGCGGCTGGACGGCCGACTGACGGCGCCGCCACCCAACTGGAGTTTGTACATGCTGCTCGAAGGCAAGGTCGCGATCATAACGGGCGCGGCGTCCGATCGCGGGATCGGCCGCGCCACGGCGAAACGCTTCGCCGATGAAGGCGCGCGGGTGGTGATCGTCGATCTCGACGCCATCGCCGCTGAGGCCGCCGCCGCCGGCATCGGCCCGGCGCATCGCGGCTTTGCCTGCGATGTCGCGGATCCCGACCAGTGCCACGCGCTGATCGCCGCCGTGCTGGCCGAATATGGGCGGATCGACGTGGTGGTGAATGCCGCCGGCGTCAGCCAGAGCGACAGCCTCATGGAGGTCACGCAGGAGAAGTTCGACCTCGTGATCGACGTCAGCCTGCGCGGCACGCTCAACATGTGCCAGGCGGCGGTGCCGCACATGCGCGAAAGCGGCGGTAGCATCGTTTGCTTCGGCTCGGTCGCAGCCCAGCGTGGCGGCGGCCTGTTCGGCGGCCCGCACTATGCCGCTGCCAAGGGCGGGGTTCACAGCCTCACGAAGTCGATGGCGCGCGAACTCGGCAAGGACCGCATCCGCGTCAATGCCGTCTCCCCCGGCACCATCGACACCGACATCTTCCAAGGCAAGATGAGCGCGGAGCGCAAGGCGCAGATCGCCGCCGACATCCCGCTCGGCCGCCTCGGCACTGCCGATGACGTCGCCTGTGTCTGCCTGTTCCTGGCGTCCGATCTCGCCCGTTTCGTCACCGGCTCCATCCTCGACGTGAACGGCGGGCAATTCATCCATTGACGCGCCCCGGCCGGCGCATGCGCCGCCGGCCCAACAGAACATCCGCGCCAATGCGGTTCGCACCAATCGGGAGATGAAGACATGGCCTCAGTCGAAGTTCGTGACGTCAAGAAGCGGTTCGGCGCCGCCGCGATCATCGACGGCGTGTCGATCGACATCACCGACGGGGAATTCGTCGTGCTGGTCGGCCCGTCGGGCTGCGGGAAATCCACTCTGCTGCGCATGATCGCGGGGCTGGAGAGCATCTCCGGCGGCGAGATCCGCATCGCCGAGCGAGTGGTGAACGACGTGCCGCCCAAGCAGCGCGACATCGCCATGGTGTTCCAGAACTACGCGCTCTACCCGCACATGACGGTGCGCGCCAACATGGGCTTTTCGCTCGATTTGCAGCGGGCGCCCAAGGCCAAGGTGGCGGAGCGGGTGGACCACGCCGCCCAGATCCTCGGCCTCGGCGCGCTGCTGGACCGGTTTCCGCGCCAGCTCTCCGGCGGCCAGCGCCAGCGCGTCGCCATGGGCCGGGCGATCGTGCGCGATCCGCAATTGTTCCTGTTCGACGAGCCGCTCTCCAATCTCGACGCCAAGCTGCGCGTGACCATGCGCGCCGAGATCAAGGAACTGCACCAGAAGCTCGGCACGACCATGATCTATGTGACCCACGACCAGATCGAGGCCATGACCATGGCCGACAAGATCGTGGTGATGCGCGACGGCCAGGTGGAGCAGATCGGCGCGCCGCTCGAGCTCTACGACACCCCGGCGAACCAGTTCGTCGCCGGTTTCATCGGCTCGCCGGCCATGAATTTTCTCGACGGGACGATCACCCCCGCCGGCTTCGCGCTGGGCCAGGGCATCGTGCTGCCGCTCCAGACGCGCGCGGCGAAGACGGGCCCGGCGGTCTACGGCGTGCGGCCGGAGCATCTGCGCCTCGATCCCGCGGGCGTGCCGGTGGAGGTGGTGGTGGTCGAGCCCACGGGCGCCGAGACCCATGTGGTCGCGCGCATCGCCGGGCAGGACATCAATTGCGTGCTGCGCGAGCGGCTCGCGATCGCGCCGGGCGACCGGCTCACCGTGGCGCCCGACGCCGGCGTCGAGCACCTGTTCGATGCCGTCACGGGCGCACGCCTCAACTAGCTGCGCATTCAAAGCTCAAAAACAAAGGATCTCGCTTCCGAAGATCCTGGTGGGAGGAAAGCCTGATGACACTGGACCGTCGCACATTCCTGACCGGAGCCGCCGCCGTCGGCGTGGCCGCGAGCACTGATCTTCTCTCCTTCGCAAAGGCCTGGGCCGCCACCAATTCGTGGAAGCCGGAAGCGGGATCCGAACTGCGGATCACCCGTTGGCGCCGCTATCTGGAAGCCGAGGACAAGGCCTTCATGGCGATCACGAAGGCCTTCACCAAGGCCACCGGCACCAAGATCACGGTGGTGTCTGAAAACTGGGACGACATCCAGCCCAAGGCCTCGGTGGCGGTGAACGTGGGCAGCGGCCCGGACATGTTCTGGGGCCTGTTCTCCCTGCCCCACCTGTTCCCGGACCATGCCGTGGACGTCACCGACGTCGCCGATTATCTCGGCGGCAAATACGGCGGCTGGATCGGCGCCTCGCCGACCTTCGGCCGCAGCGGCGACAAATGGATCTGCATTCCGGTCGCGGTGAACGGCAATTACATCAACTACCGCATCTCGGCGATGAAGAAGGCCGGGTTCTCGGAATTCCCGACCACCAACGCCGCCTTCCTCGAACTGTGCAAGGCGCTGAAGGCCAACAACACGCCGGCCGGCATGCCGCTCGGCCGCGCCACCGCCGACGCCAATGCCTGGCTGCATTGGGCGCTGTGGAGCCATAACGCCTCGCTGGTGGACGAGAAGGGCAAGGTCATCATCGACGCGCCGGAAACCGCCGACGCGCTGCGCTATGTGAAGGCGCTTTACGAAACCTTCCTTCCCGGCACCGCATCCTGGCTCGACCCCACCAACAATGCGGCGTTCGCGGCCGGCGAATGCTATCTCACCAACAACGGCTGCTCGATCTACCAGAACGCGCTGGCGCAATCGAAGGTGCCGGAGGGCGCGGACGCGGCGGCCAAGGACCAGGCGGCCAAGATGGCGGCGCTCGCCGCCGACATGGACCATGCCGTCTATCCCATCGGGGTTGCCGGCAAGCCGACCGAGCTGCAGCTCGCCTTCCCGCTGGTGGCGTTCAAATACACCAAGTATCCGCAGGCCTGTAAGGCGTTCATGGCGTTCCTGATGGAAGCCAACCAGATGAACCCCTGGCTGGAAAGCTCGCGCGGCTATCTGACCCAGACGCTCAACGCCTATGATTCCAACCCGGTTTGGACCTCCGACCCGAAGATCAAGATCTTCCGCGAGGCCACCGCCCGCAGCCTCTGGCCCGGCTTCCGCGGCGCGCTCGACCGGCGCGCGGCGGCGGCACTCGCCGACTTCATTCTCGTCGACATGTTCGCGTCGGTCTGCACCGGGCGCTCGAACGAGAAGGAAGCCATGGCGAACGCCGCCCGCTCGGCCCAGCGCATCTATCGCTGAGGCCGAACGCCTTTCGCTGGCCGCTCGACGCCCCGCGCGCCGGGCGGCCCACGACGCCCGCGCACAACGCGGACATTTCGGGATGAGCCTCATCATGAACGCCCAAGACGCCATCGCGAACGTGGCAATCAAGCCGGAAACGCCCGCCCGCCGCTCGCGGTGGATGGCGCTGAGCGGAAATCGAAACTTCCAGGCCCTCTGGTTCATGCTGCCGGCGGTGGCGTTCTTGATCCTGTTCCTGGCCTATCCGCTCGCCTATGGCGTGTGGCTGAGCTTCACCGACACGCGCATGGGGAGCCCGGGCGAGTTCATCGGCCTCGGCAATTACATCTGGCTGATGGACGACCCGGTTTTCATCATCGCGGTGATGAATACTTTGATCTTCACCGCCGGGGCGAGCATCTTCAAGTTCGTCATCGGCTTCTACCTGGCGATCCTGCTCAACAAGCGGCTGCCCTTCAAGGCGCTGATCCGGGCGGTGGTGCTGCTGCCCTGGATCGTGCCGACCGCGCTCTCGGCCATCGCCTTCTGGTGGATCCTCGACAGCCAGTTCTCGGTCATCTCCTGGTCGCTGAAGTCGCTCGGGCTGATCGACCACAACATCAACTTCCTGGGCGACCGTGACCTTGCGCGCGCATCCGTGATCTTCGCCAATGTGTGGCGCGGCATTCCCTTCATCGCCATCACCCTGCTGGCCGGGCTGCAAACCGTGCCGGTCTCGCTCTATGAAGCCGCCACCATCGACGGAGCGTCGAGCTGGCAAATGTTCCGCCGCATCACCTATCCCATGCTCACGCCCATCATCGCCGTGGTGATGACGTTCTCGGTGCTGTTCACCTTCACCGAATTCCAGCTGATCTGGGTGCTGACGCGCGGCGGGCCGGCCAATGCCACCGACCTGATGGCGACGCTCTCCTACCAGCGCGCGATTCTCGGCGGCCAGCTCGGCGAAGGATCGGCCATCGCGGTGGCGATGATCCCGTTCCTGCTCGGCGCCATCATGATTTCCTGGTTCGGCCTGCAGCGGCAGAAATGGCAGCAGGGGAACGACCAATGACCCATCCCAAGGAGGCGGCCATGGCCGACACATCGGCGGCCCGGATCGGGCGCAAGATCAAGTCCACGCCCGAGGGCGAGGGCATGGACTATCTGGAAACCCTGCCGAAGCGGGTGGTCTATCTCTATGTCCCGCTCACCATCATCCTGTTCGTGCTGCTGTTCCCCTTCTATTGGATGACGCTGACCTCGTTCAAATCGACGGCGGAACTGACGGATTTCAACACCTTCAACCCGTTCTGGGTGTGGCAGCCCACCTTGCAGCATTTGAAGGACCTGCTGTTCGGCTCGCATTATCCGCGCTGGCTGCTCAACACCATGATGGTCTCGGTGACCGCCACCGCGCTGTCTCTGGCCGCCTCGGTTCTGGCGGCCTATGCCATCACGCGGATCCGCTTTCGCGGCGCGCGCTTCGTCGGCGTGATGATCTTCTTCGCCTATCTGGTGCCGCCCTCGGTTCTGTTCATCCCGCTCGCGGTGGTGGTCTCGACCTATGGGCTGTTCGACAGCCCGTTCGCGCTGATCCTGACCTATCCGACCATCCTGATCCCGTTCTCCACCTGGCTGCTGATCGGCTATTTCAAGACCATTCCTTACGAGCTGGAGGAGTGCGCCCTGATGGACGGGGCCTCGCGCTTGCAGATTCTGCTGAAAATCATCCTGCCGCTGGCGATACCGGGCCTGATCTCGGCCGGCATCTTCTGCTTCACCTTGTGCTGGAACGAGTTCATCTACGCGCTGGTGTTCATCCAGTCGGAGGCGAACAAGACCGTGCCCATCGCCATCGTTACCGTGTTTACGGACGGCGACAATTATCGCTGGGGCGCGCTGATGTCCGGGGCTCTGGTGGGCTCGCTGCCGATCTGCATCCTCTATTCCTTCTTCGTGAACCACTATGTCTCCTCGCTCGCCGGCGCCGTGAAGGAATAGGCGCGGCCGGCAAAGTATCGACACGAAAAAGCCGGGGCGCTCGCGCGCTCCGGCTTTTTCTTTTGGAAGGGGCGGTGCTTCCGCCCGTTCAGGCCGTGCCGGCGGTGAGGAATTCGTCCACTGCGTTCCACAGGAGATGCCGCTTGATGCCCAGCGGGCTCACATGGGCGATGCCGGGCAGGCTGGCGAACCGCTTGTCGCCGCTGGGAAGCTGGCGGAAGAATTCCAGCAGGTCCTCGATGGTGGCGATGCCGTCATGCTCGCCGCGCACGATCAGGGTCGGCGCGGCGATCTTGAGCGGATCCACCAGGGGCAAATTGGTGGTCATGTCGAGATAGGTGCCGGTGGGCACGCTGTCGCCGAGCGCCATCTGCGCTTCGGCACAGGCGGCGATGACGGCCGGATGGGTGGTGCCCGGCTCATCGCGGGTGAAGATGCTCTCGATATAGGCATAGATGATGGGCCGGCGGTTGCTGGCCCGGAACGAGGCGATGCCTTCCTTGCGCTTGGCGAGCGTGGGCGAGCCCTCGCCAGTCCACACGAAGGCATCGAGCACCAGGCGCTGCACGACCTGCGGCGCATTCTGCGCGAACAGGGCCGCCCGCAATGCGCCGGAGGACATGCCATAGACATAAGCGCGCGGCGAACCCGTCGCCTGCGCGATCACCTCATGGGCGGCGGCGAGATCCTGTGCGCCGGTGGCGACATCCGAATTGCCGTCGGTGATGGTGGAGCGGCCATAGCCTTCGTGGTCGAGGGTCCACACGTCCCAGCCGCGCCGGGCCAGCCAATCCATGAAGGAATAATCGCTCTGCCCCGGCACCTGGAGATCGAACGAAGGGATGCCGGATGTGGAGGAGCCGTGCACGAGGATGATCGGCGGGCGGACGTCCCCAACGGGTTGCGCCAGACGCTTGCGCCACAGGAACAGGGACACCGGGCCCTTTCGGGCCCAGTGCTCCTCGCTTTGGATTTCGGACGTCATTTCAGCCTCAGTTCTTGGGCAGGAAGTCGTTCGTGAAGGTGTTCTCGTAGACGATGGGGGTGGTGCCGGCGGGCTGGAGGAAGTCGAACACCTTCTTCGCGCCGGAAAGGCTCATGCGGCCGTCCGTGCTCCAGATCTGGCGCACGATCTCATAGGCCTTGTCGTTGGTGGCGGAGGACATGTCCGGGAATTCGGCGGCCATGATCGCCTTGCCGCGCACCGGGTCGAGCAGGATCTTCTGCGCTTCCGCGAACACCGCCACCACCTTGCGCACCGTCTCCGGCCGCTCGCGCAGCATGTCGGGGTGGGTGGCCAGCGTCATGAACACCAGGTCGCGGAACTCGGGGATTTCGCCGTTCATCAGATTGATGAAGATCTTGCCCAGCCCCTCCTGCTCCACCACAGCGCCCGCCGGCTCGAACGGAATGCCGGCATCCACCAGCTTGCCGCGGAATGCGCCCACATAGGAGGCGGCATCCGTGCCGAGATAGACCAGCTCCACATCGCCCGGCAGCGCGAGGCCGTAGCGCTTGGCCAGCACGCCCAGCATCTTCTCGCCCGACCCGCCGGCGGAGGGCGCGCCCACCTTCTTGCCCTTCAGCGCCCGCACCTTCTGCTCGATGGTGGCGTTGGGATAGGCGTCGTAGAAGGCATTGGTGGCGATGAGATTGTTCAGCGGCCGCGTGGTGACGTTGAACACCGAGACGATGTTCTTGCCCTGCGCCGCCGCGGTGAGCACGTGCTCATAGCTCAAAATGCCGAAATCGGCGCTGCGCCCGAGCACCGCCTGAAACACCAGGGCGCCGCCCTTGATGAAGGTCACGTCCGCCTTGAGCCCGTGCTTTTCGAACAGGCCCTCGCGCATGGCCACATAGAGCGGGCCGGCATAATAGCCGTGTCCGATATTGGCGATGCGCACGGTTTCCTGCGCGCGCGCCGCGCCTTGCCAGAGAAAGCTGGCGCACAAGGCCGCCAGCGCCAGTTTCAGGTGCTGTTTCATCTGTTCCTCCCGTTATGCCGGCCCCTTTTTTTTGCGAGGCTCGGCTTTTCTTCTTTTCTTCCAACCGCGATACGGCTCAGCGGCTGATGACCTTCCAGCCGTCCAGCTTTGCCTGGACCGTGCCGACGATTTCGTTGAACACCACCGCGAGTCCGGCGATCGCCACCAGCGCGGCGAACACGCCGGCCGTGTCAAAATCGCTGCCGGCGCGCTGCACCAGATAGCCGAGGCCCCGGTTGGCCGCGATCATCTCGCCGATGATGGTGCCGATCAGCGCGAACGGCACCGCCGTCTTCAATCCGACGAAGATCCAGGCCAGCGACGAGGGCAGGATGACCTTCAGCAGGATTTGCCGCTTGGAGGCGCGCATGAGGCGGGCGCCGTCGATCAGGTCCTGGTCCACCTCGCGCACGCCGGCATAGGTGTTCACGAACACCAGGAACACCACCAGGATCGCCGCCAGGGCCACCTTGGATTCGATGCCGAGGCCGAACCACAGGATGAACAGCGGCGCCAGCGCCACCTTCGGCACCGCGTTGAATGCCCAGATATAGGGGTTCAGCAGGCGGCTGAGAAACGGCGACAGGCCGAGCCACACGCCGCCCGCGACGCCGGCCACGGCACCGATCGCGAAGCCGAGAACGGTCGCGTACACCGTCGCCCAGATGTGGATGAAGATCGAGCCGTTCACCGTCCAGGTCCAGAGCTTGCCGGCGATGGCGATGGGATTGCTGATGAGGAAATTGTCCACCAGCCGTCCGGAGGCGAGCTGCCACACGATGAGCAGCGCGACCCCGAGCAGGACCTGAAGCCAGACCATCCGGCCCGTGCCCATGTCCGCCAGCCGGCGCGGCTCGTTAGCGGCCTGCTTGCCGCCGGGGGCGGAGCGGGGAGTCTGCATGAGGCTGGTCTCCGGTTCTGCGGCCACCTTCGCCGGGGTCATAGGCGCACCTCGTCATATTGGGTGCGCAGGCGGTCCCACAGGGCGTTGTGAATGCGGTGGAACGGTTCGGTAAAGCGCACTTCGTGAACGTCGCGCGGACGCGGCAGGTCGATCTCCTGCTCCAGCACGATGCTCGCGGGGCGGCGGGTGAACACCACCACCCGGTCCGCCAGCGTGATCGCCTCCACCAGATCGTGCGTCACGAACAGGATGGTCTGCTGCTGCTCCTCCCACAGGCGCATCAGCAGCGCATGCATGGCGATGCGCAATTGCGCATCCAGCGCCGCGAACGGCTCGTCCAGCAGCAGGGCGTTCGGCTTGTAGATCAGCATGCGGGCGAGGCAGACGCGCTTGCGCATGCCGCCCGACAATTCGTGCGAATATTTCTGCTCGAACCCCGAGAGACCCACGAGGTCGATCAGCTTTGCGGCGGCGGCATAGCGTTCCGCCTGCGGCACCCCGGCGACCTCCAGGGGAAAGGAGACATTGTCCAGCACCGTGCGCCACGGCAGCAGATTGTCCTTCTGCGTCATGTAGCCGACATTGGTATTGACGTCGGTGACGCGGGCACCGTCATAGAACACCTGCCCCTCGCTCGGCGGATAGAGGCCGGCAATCATGTTCAGCAGCGTGGATTTCCCGCAGCCGGACGGGCCGATCAGCGCGACGATGGATTTCGGCGCAATCGAAAGGTTTACATCCTCCACGGCATGAAGCGCGCTCTCCTTCTTCTTGAACGTCTTGCTGATGTGCTGAAGCTCGATCATGCCTGTTTCCCGTTCAGAAGATCATGCGTTGCTGGCCGCCGTCCACGTCGATATTGGCGCCGGTCACGAAGCCAGCACGCCCCGAGGCGAGGAAGGCCACGGCGTCGGCCACCTGGTCGGGCGTGCACCAGCGCCCGAGCGGCGGCGCGGCGCCCCACCCGCTCTCCTGCTGGCCGAGGCCGCGCCCGAGATAGGGTTCGGTGCCGATGCCCCCGCCCGATGCGTCAGGCCCCCCGGCACCGACGCATACCGCGTTCACCGTGATGCCCCGGGCGCCGAAATGATCGGACACCGACTTTACAAAAGCGTGCTGCGCGGCGCCGAGCACCGCCGCCGCCAGAAAATCGCGGCTCGGGATCTTGCCCGCCGCATTGATCAGCACGACGATCCGCCCATCCCCATGGCGCGGCATGTGGACCGCACCTGCCTGCACGAAGGCCCAGAGCGCCACCAGCCCGTCCCGCAGATAAGCCGCGAAACGCTCCGCCGGCACCGTGTCCAAGGTTCCTTCCAGCGGCGCGCACACATCCGCCACGAGAATATCCGGCGCGCCGAAGGTCACCACGGCGGCGCGCACCATCTGGGCCATGCCCGCCGCCGGATCGCCTGCGGGCATGGGGATCGCCCGCGCCTCCCCGTGCGCGCCGAGCGCCCCGAGCGCCGCCCAGAGCGCCCGCGCATCCTGTCCACCGACCGCCACGCGCGCCCCCTCTTGAAGCAGCCGCGCGGCCACCGCCGACCCGAACGGCGAACAGCCGTTGGAAATGATCGCGGTCTTTCCCGACAGGTTCAGATCCATGGCTTGCCGCCTATCCGAAGACATGGCGGTGATAGCCGCCGTCGATCGACACCGAGCTGCCGCTGACATGGTCCGCCCGAGCCGAAACCAGGAAGGCCACGAGGTCCGCCACCTCCTCGGCCGTGCCGAGGCGCCCGAGCACATTGGCCCGGGTGAAGCCCGAGGCGGCGGTGGCGTGGTCAAGGGCGCGATCGGCCATTTCCTTGGCGATGACGCCCGCGAGAATATCGGTCTCGATATATTGCGGGCACACCGTGTTGATGCGGATGTTCTCCCGCCCCAGCGCGTCCGCCAATGCTTTCGACATGGCCTGGGCCGCCGCATTGGCTATGCCCGAGGGCAGGCGGTCGGGATGGGGATGACGCGTCGCCTGGCCGATGATGTTCACCACCCGCCCCCCGCCGCGCGCCCGCATGCCGGGCAGCACCGCCCGGATCATGCCCAGGAAGCCGAAAAGCTTGTCGTCGAGCTGGCCCTGGAGCTGCGCGTCGGTCATGTCGTCCACGGTGGCGCGCACGTGGGTGCCCGCATTGTTGACGAGAATGTCCACACGCCCGAACCGCTCCAGCGTTGCCTCAACCAGCCGGCCCCGATCGGCGGACACCGAAGTATCCGCCGCCAGCGCGAGGACGGCTTCTTCCGCCGCGCCCCCGCAAGAAGCGCGCAGCCGTTCGGCCGCCGCTTCCAGCCGGGCGGGATCGCGCCCACAGATCGCCACGCGCGCCCCCTCCGCGAGCAGGCGGGCGGCAATGGCGAAGCCGATCCCCCGCGAGCCCCCGGTGACGATCGCCGTGCGTCCTGTCAGCGCGAGGTCCATGGGCTCACCAAAGCCCCTTGAGACGGCCGCCGTCCGTGTTCAGCGACACGCCGGTGATGTAGCTGGCGCGCTCCGAGCACAGGAAGGCGATGGCGTTCGCCAGTTCTTCCGGCCGGCCGAAGCGGCCGAGCGCGTTCTTCTTGGCGGCGAGCTTGCGCGCTTCTTCGGTGGACTGAACGCCGAGGTCCTTCTTCAGGCCCTCTTCATTACGCCGCCACAGGTCGGTGGCCACCCAGCCGGGGCAGATGGCGTTGACCAGCACATTGTCCGGCCCGAATTCGGTGGAGAGCGACTTGGTCATGTTGAGCAGGGCGCTGTTGGTGATGGCCGAGCCGAACATATAGGGGTCCGGCTCCTTGCCGGCGCCGCCGATGAGGCTGACGATGCGGCCCCACTTCTTCTCCCGCATGATGGGCGCCACCGCGCGGATCGCCCGCATCCAGCCGAACAGCTTGGTGTTGAGCTGGTTTTGCAGGCCCTCGTCGGTCATCTCCTCGAACCGGCCGGAATACATCTCGCCGGCGCAGTTCACGAGAATATCGACGGTGCCAAAAGCGGCGACCGTCTCCTTCACGAGATGTTCGACATCGGCCTGCTGGCGCGAATCCGCCTGGGTGGCGCGGATCTCGCCGCCGGTCTTCTGCGCGAGTTCAGCGGCGGTCGCCGCCGCCTGGTCGCCATGGCGCGAGGAGATCATGACCTTGACCCCCGCCTCCAGGAATTCGCGCGCCGCCTCGCGGCCGATGCCTCGGCTGCCGCCGCTCACGATGGCCACCCGCCCTTTGATCCCAAGATCCATGTGTGTCGTCCTTTGAGGTGAAAATCCGCCGGCCCATGGCCGCGCATGACTGCCGGCGACGCGAGGCGCGCCGGAATGGGTGGGGGCATGCGCCCCCGGCTCCGAACCAGCCGGGCTGGAAACGGGCGCATGAAGACGTTGCAGCGTGGCCAGCTCATCGCCGCCAAAAGGAGGCGAGCTGAGGAACGCATGCTCAGGAAAGGTTCGGCGTGCGCGCTAGGGCGCGGCGGCTGCTCCGCTGGAGACCGGCCGGCGCGGGCGCGCACCGCCTCAGATGGGGTGTGGAACCATGGGGCACCTCGATGGCCATCGCTGGACGCGGCCCTGCGAGACGTATCGTCTCCGAACCGTTCCGCGCGGGACTGCCCTTGCGGGCGGCGGCGTTTCTCTCCGGGGCTGCTGGCCCCACCCGGCTTTATGTTTGATTTCGTTTCAGCCAGGATTGTAGGATAATCTTGTTGGATAGATATCCTGTCAAGGCCTCTTGTGCTAATCCGGTCGAAGCGGTGAGAGGGTGGCGATGGAGCTGAATGGAGAGGGCCTCGATGCCCGGCATGGCCAGACCGTGGAACACACGGTGCAGCGGCTGCGCGATGCGATCTTCGCCGGCAGGCTGGTGCCCGGACAGCGGCTGATCGCCGGCGACCTGACGGCGGAAATCGGCATCAGCCGCGGAACGGTGCGCGAAGCGTTCCGCCGCCTGGAGGCCGACGGCCTGCTGGAGATCATCCCCAATCGCGGCGCCGTGGTGCGGCGTCTCTCGCGCGAGCAGGTGCGCGAGCTGTTCCAGATCCGCGAAAACCTCGAGAGCCTCGCCGCCCGCCTTGCCGCCGAGCATATCGGCGTGGATGCGAACCGCGATTATTTCACCGGCGTCTGGAATACCGTGCGGCCCTCAGGCGAGATGCTGAAGACGCACCTCTTCATGGAGCACAACCGGCTGTTCCATCGCAGCATCGTCAAGATCAGCGGCAACACCATGCTGTCCGACCTCATCGAAACCTTGCACCTGCCGGTGGTGATGTTCCAGGTGGGACAGGTGATGCAGCCGGAGAATATGGAAAGCTCGCACCAGGACCATGTGCGGGTCGCGCAGGCGATCCTCGATGCGGACCCCGCCAGCGCGGAGCAGGAGATGCGCCTACACCTCAAGCGCTCCGGCGAATGGGTGCTGCGCCTGCCGAGCTTCGCCTTCAAGGGCGACCGCTGACCCTGAGCTGTCCCGCGCGGCGGCGTGGTTGATCGGCAGGTGCGTGCGATTGTCTTTCTTTCACCAACCGTCATGGCCGGGCTTGCCCGGCCATCCACGCCGGGCCGCCCGCGCATGACAAGGCTCTGCTGCACTATAGGGTCAGCCCAAGACTGTCGATGGGTCCTAGCGCCCGCGAGCCAGAGGCCGCGCGGCGAGGATCGCCACGGCCGCGAGCCCGCCGATGATCGAAATATGCTCAATGAAAATGTTGCGGTTGAGCACCTGTTCCGCCGCCGGCTTGAGCCAGAAGGCATGGGCGCTCAATGTCGCGACCGCCGTGAAGCCGGCGAGCAGCGCGGCGCCGATCCAGGTGAGCCGCGCCCCCGCGATGAGCAGGGCCGAGCCGCCGAGCTGGGTCGCGATGACCAGAACCGCGAACAAAGCCGCCGGCTCCAGCCCCGTGAGCCCGCGCACCTCGCCGATCGCCCCGTTGAAATCCGCGAGCTTCGCAAAGCCGCTGAAGAGAAACGGCGCCGCAACCGCGATGCGCGCCAGAAGCGCCGTCGCGGGGGATCGCAGGAGCGCATCGGCGCACGCCTGAACGCCGGCGAAGAGGGATGTGCGCATGGCCTTCGCCTCATCTGGCCGCCGGTTCGCGAACCGCGCGGCGCCCGGTTTCAGAACGCCCAGCAGGAACAGCCGAGCGCACCCCAGAAGGCCCCTTCGTCGCGGGCCGGCGCAGCGGACGCGAGCGCCTTGGCATGGGCATGTCCATGCACGCCGCACGCGCTGGCGCAGCCGCAGCCGGTGAAGGCATAGCGGCGGTCTTCACTCTGCGCCCGCTTCTGATAGCCGCCGAAGGTGCGCACCGGCGACCAGTCTGGCATCGCAGGCGGCAACGGCGGGGCGAGGCCGGCATATTCACCCACGCCATGCACCGGCTTGCCGCCGAGCAAAGTCAGCACGCTCTCGATGTCCTGGATCTGGTCCTCCGGCACGGAGAAATAATCCCGGTCCAGCACGATCAGATCGGCCAGCTGCCCGGCCTTGATCTGCCCCTTCTTGCCGACTTCGGTGGAGAACCAGGTGTTGGCCTCAGTCCACAGACGCAGCGCGTCTTCCCGGCTCAGCAGATTCTGCTGGGGATAGAGCTTCAGGCCGCCGAGCGTCTGCCCGGTCACCAGCCAGGAGAGCGAGACCCAGGGATTATAGCTCGCGACGCGGGTCGCGTCGGTGCCTGCGCCGACCGGAACGCCGGCTTCCAGCATGCGCTTGATGGGCGGGGTTCGCTCAGCCGCCTTGGCGCCGTAGCGCTCCACGAAATCCTCGCCCTGGAACATCATGCGGTGCTGGACCGCAATGCCCCCGCCGAGCGCGGCGATGCGGTCGATGTTGCGATCGGAGATGGTCTCGCAATGGTCGAAGAACCAGTTGAGGCCAGTAAGCGGCACGTCGCGGTTCACCTTCTCGAACACGTCGAGGGCGCGGGTGATGGTTTCGTTATAGGTGGCGTGCAGGCGCCAGGGCCAGCGGTTCTGCGCCAACAGCCGCACCACGGGTTCGAGATCGCCTTCCATGGAGGGCGGCATGTCCGGCCGCTCGAAGCTGAAATCCTCGAAATCCGCCGCCGAATAGACCAGCATCTCGCCGGCGCCGTTGTGGCGATAGAGGTCGTCGCCCTGCCCCGGCTTCACCTGCTTCGACCAGCTCTCGAAATCCGCCAGTTCCTGCTTGGGCTTCTGGGTGAAGAGGTTGTAGGCGATGCGCACCGTCAGCTCGCCGTCCGTGTGCAGCTTCTCGATGATCGAATAATCTTCGGGATAGTTCTGGAACCCGCCGCCCGCGTCGATGATGGTGGTGACGCCCAGCCGGTTCATTTCGCGCATGAAATGGCGGGTGGAATTGATCTGGTATTCCGGCGGCAGCTTGGGTCCCTTGGCGAGGGTCGCGTAGAGGATCGTCGCATTGGGCCGCGCCAGCAGCAGGCCGGTGGGATTGCCGTTGGCGTCGCGCTGGATCTCGCCGCCGGGCGGATTCGGCGTGTCCTTGGTATAGCCCGCCGCGCGCAGCGCCGCGCCGTTCAGCAAGGCCCGGTCGTACAGATGGAGAATGAACACGGGCGTGTCGGGCGCGGCGAGATTGATCTCTTCCAGCGTCGGCAGGCGCTTTTCGGCGAATTGGTGCGCGGTGAAGCCGCCGACCACCCGCACCCATTGCGGCGCAGGCGTGTTGGCCACCTGCTGCATCAGCATTTCCATGGCCTGCGCGAGCGAGCGCACGCCGTCCCAGCGCAGTTCCAGATTGTAGTTCAACCCGCCGCGGATGATGTGCATGTGGCTGTCGATGAGACCGGGCACGGCGCGCCGTCCGCCCAGGTCGATCACCTGCGTCTGCGGGCCGGCCAGCGCGCGCATCTCGGCCTCGGTGCCGGCGCCGATGAACACCCCGCCGGCGATGGCCACCGCGTCGGGCGCGGGATTGGAGCGGTCCAGCGTGGTGAAGCGGCCGTTGACGAGGATCAGCTCGGCATGGGTCTTTTCGGCGGGCGTCGGTCCGGCGGTCATGGGGGAAGCCTTCGGATGGTCGGAATTCTGGGCGTTGGCGGGGCCGCCGACGAGGGAGGCCGCGCCCATGGCTGCGGCGCCGGCGGTGAGGGTGCGTCGGGAGAGGCTCATGAGGGTTTTCCTGTCTCGGGCGGCGGAGCGGATGCCGGCGTTTTGGCAGACGCGCCGAGAATGGGTGGGGCGCATTCGCTCATGAACCAGGAGAGCGTGACCGGCTGCCCGCTGAGCACCCGCTTCACCACCGGCACCGCCTGTTCGCCGACGAGGATGCCCAGCAGCCCGATCAAGGCGACCACCGGAGGCGCGGGCGATTTCACCTCGAGCAAGGCATAGATGACGCCGACGAGCAGGCCGACAGCCAGCGAGATCACATAGAGCTTCATCGAACCCTCCGGTGGGTTTCAAGCCGGCGCACGCCCGGCGTGCAGCCGGCGGGAACGCCGCCGGCCGCTAGGAGCAAGTGCCCCGAGGATCAGGCCTTGATGAAGGCGAGCAGGTCGGGGTTGATCACCTCGGCATGGGTGGTGAGCATGCCGTGGGGATAGCCCTCATAGGTCTTGAGCGTGCCGTTCTTCAGCAACTTCACGGACAGAAGCGCGGAATCGGCGATGGGGACGATCTGGTCGTCGTCGCCGTGCAGCACCAGGGTCGGGACGCTGATCGCCTTCAGGTCCTCGGTCTGGTCGGTTTGCGAGAACGCCTTGATGCCCTCGTAATGGGCCTTGGCGGAGCCCATCATGCCTTGACGCCACCAATTGGTGATGACGCCCTGGGAGACGGTCGCGCCGGGCCGGTTGAAGCCGTAGAAGGGACCGGTGGGCAGATCCAGGAAGAACTGCGCCCGGTTGGCGGCGAGCGCGGCGCGCAGGCCGTCGAACACCTCCAGCGGCAGGCCGCCGGGATTGGCCTCGGTCTTCACCATCAAGGGCGGAACGGCGCTGACCAGCACCGCCTTGGCGACGCGGCCGGCCGGCTCGCCGTGCTTGGCGACATAGCGGGCGACCTCGCCGCCGCCGGTGGAATGGCCGATATGGACCGCGTTCTTCAGGTCGAGATGCTCGACGACGGCGAAGGCGTCGGCGGCGTAATGGTCCATGTCGTGGCCTTCGCTCACCTGGGACGAGCGGCCGTGGCCACGCCGGTCGTGGGCGATCACGCGGAAGCCCTGGTTCACGAAGAACAGCATCTGCGCGTCCCAATCGTCGGACGACAGCGGCCAGCCATGGTGGAACATGATCGGCTGGGCGTCCTTGGGACCCCAATCCTTGAAGAAGATATCAACGCCGTCCTTGGTCGTGACGAAGCCCATGGTATCGGTCCTTTCAGGTGTGGACTGGGAATGGACGCGGCCGGCGCATGCGCGGCGGCGCGTGTGGCCGGCGCACCGCAGGAACGGCGACGCCGGCACCAAGCCGCCGGGCATCCCGACGGTCGGGATCGTCCGGCGAGCGGGGCGAGTGTGTGGGCATCTTGTGACTGCTCCATGTCGCTGCTGCCCGCCGGCCCGCGAAATGCGGCATGCCGAGCGCCGCCGCGCCTCAATGCGCCTCGGACGCGCCGAACATGCTCTTTGCGTAGATGATGCCGAGGCCGTAGCCGCCGCCATGCACCTTTGCGATTCCGGTGGTCAGCTCATAGGTCTCGCCGCGCGCCCAGTCGCGCTGGAGCTCCAGCAGATATTGCAGGGCCGTCATGGGCCGCGCGCCGGCCTGGATCATGCGCTGCATGGCGCGCTCGTGCGCCTCGTCGGAAACGTCGCCGCAGGCATCCGCGATCACATAGACCTCGAACCCCTGGTCGATGGCCGAAAGCGCCGGCCCGACGATGCACACCGAGGTCCAGAGCCCGCCGAGCACGATGCGCCCCTTGCCGGCGGCATTCACGGCGGCGGTGATGTTCTTGTCTTCCCAGCTGTTCATGCTGGTGCGATCGATCGGCGTCGCGGTCGGGAACGCGGCCTTGATCTCCTCGAACATGGGCCCGGAGAAGGTCTTCTCCGCCACCGTGGTGAGGATGGTGGAGACATTGAACCCGGCCGCCGCCGCTGCCACCATGGCGGCATTGTTGCGCAGCAGGACCGCGTCGATGGACTTGGTGGCGAACGCCATCTGGGATTGATGGTCGATGAGGATCAGGGTGTGGTCATCGGGCGAAAGCAGTCCCTTGCCCGGAATGGGGGATGCTTGAAGCATGCGGCCACCTTTTGGTTGCACCGGAACTTGGCGATCCAAATTCCGTACCCTATGCGCCACAAATCGGTTGGGAAAAAAAGTAGTAACCGGGAAGATACTATGGATGTAAAGGTCCCTGGCAAGGGCGAAACACTTGACGAGCCGGCGGGCTGCCAACTCGATCATTTATTAAAATTTCTCGCGCAGGAGTGGATGAGTCATATTGTTTGGGCACTCGGCCGCAATACGACCATGCGGTTCGGCGCGCTGCGCCGCGCTCTTCCTGGGCCGATCTCCGCCCGCGTTCTCTCCGGTCGCCTTAAGGACCTGGAATCGCATGGATTCGTCGTCCGCAAGGACATCGGCGCCCTGCCGCTGCATGTCGAATACAGCCTGACGGAGCAAGGCCGCCGGCTCGATGCCTTGCTGAGCCGCAGCGAGACGCCCGCCCAGCATCTGAATTTGATCCAGATCAAAAATTCGTGAGGATCACCGCCCGCCGGACGCTGTGGTGCCCGGCCGGCGCCAGCCCGGAGCACACGAAAGGGGCGCACACGCATTCGCCTGCGCCCGGCGCGAAAGGCCCGGTCCTGAGGCTTTCCGTGCGCCGACCTCAAAGTCCGGAAGGGGCAGCCCGGCGGGAGGATCGGATCAGGAAGACAGCCGCCACCGCAGCCGCCGCGAAGCCGGAGGCCGCGCCCACGCCCATGGACCAGCGCGGACCGAAGGTGTCGGCCACCCACCCGACCAAGGGCGCGCCGAGCGGCGTACAGCCCAAGGCGATGGCGATGCGCAGGGCCATGACCCGCCCGCGCATGGAAGGCTCTGTCGTCAGCTGCATCAGGCCGTTGGTGGCGTTCGCGAAGGTCAGAAGCGCCGCGCCGGCCAGCGGCAAAGCGGCGGCAAACAGCCAATAGCCCGGCGCCATGGCCGCGAGCCCGCAGCCGAGGCCGAACACAGCGGCCCCGCCCAGCAGCGTGCGGAACCCGATCTCGCGGCGCGCCGCCGCCACCAGCGCGCCGGTCAACGCGCCCACGGCCATGATCGAAGACAGAAGGCCGAAGCCGCGTGCGTCCACATGGAAGACCATCACCGCCATGGTCGAGGTGAAGATCGGGAAGTTCATGCCGAAGGTTCCGATCAGGAACAGCATCAGCAGGATCATCCGCAGATCCGGCCGGCCGCGCACATAGCGAATTCCTTCCACGAAGCTGCCCTTCGCCCGGTGGGCCCTCGCGTTGGGCCGCAACTCGTGCACGCGCAGGAGGAGCAGCGCGGCCAGCACCGCCCCGAACGAGGCCCCGTCGATCACAAACGCCCAGCCCGTGCCGATCCCCGCGATCGTCAGGCCAGCGATCGCCGGGCCGAACATCTGCGCGCTGGTGAACAAGGTCGAATTGAGCGCGACCGCGTTCGGGAGATCCGCATCGCCGACCAGTTCCGCCACGAAGGTCTGGCGCACCGGCGCATCGAACGCCGCCGCGCAGCCGGAGAGGAAGGCGAAGACATAGACATGCCAGAGCGCGACGGCGCCCGAGAGGGTCAGCATTCCAAGCCCGAGGCCCAGCACGCCCATGCTCGCCTGGGTCGCCATCAGCAGCCGGCGCTGGTTGAAATGGTCGGCGGCGGAGCCCGTCCAAGGCAGAAGCAGAAGTTGCGGGCCGAACTGGAGCGCCATGACCAGGCCGACCGCCGCAGCGCTATGGGCCGTGAGATAGGTCAGCACGAGCCAGTCCTGCGCCGTGCGCTGCATCGCTGTGCCGATGTTGGAGAGCAGCGCGCCCGCGGCCCAGAGCCGGTAGTTATGGTTCCGGAGCGACCGGAATGGGCCGCTGCCCGGTAACCTCAAGGCCGCTCCGGCGCATTGCCGCCGTGGAAGCGGCCGAAGTGCCGCGCGGCAAACACGGAGATCAGGAAGGCCCCGGCACCGGATGCGATGATGTCGGCGATGTCGCGCGGCTCGAGTGCGCCGACACGGCAGAGAAGCGCATAGGCCACCGCGAGATTAAAGAAGCCCCACAGGACATTGACGGTCGAGGATGACAGGCCCTGTCCCGGCGGCTTGGCAAAAGGCGTCTGGAACGAGCGGCCCATCATGCCGGCGACGAGATGGGGAACGGCATTCGCCAGAAATGCACCGCCGAAAAACAGAGGAAGAAGATGGGGCCAGGCCATTCAGGCGCTCCGTTTGGCGAGCAGGTCGATGATGTCCTGGGTGGTCCCGGTCTCGCCCAGCCGCGGGAAGACGTGCCGCAGGCTGAAGTCGTGGGCCTCGGGGCGCGCGTCGGTCATGGCGTCGATGGCGAGGGTGACGTTGAAGCCGGCCTCATAGGCTTGGCGTGCGGTTGATTCCACGCCAGTGCCCGTGGCAACGCCCGCGATCACAACCTGCGTGACGCCGCGCGCCCTCAGCCGCGCTTCGAGGTCGGTACGGGCGAAGGCGCCCCAGGTCCGCTTGGTGACGACCATGTCGTCCGGCTGCTGGCCGAGCTCGGGCAGGAAATCGGTGAAGCCCGGCGGCAGCACCTCCGGCAGGCGTCGCGCCTGTTCGGTGCGGCCCGGCGCGACGCCCGACACATTGATGAGAACGACGGGCAGCCGGTGACGTCGGAACGCGTCGATCAGCGCCCCTGCCCGCTCCGCCACCTCGTGCATGGAATGAAGGAAGGCGTTGCCGAGGAGGCCTTTTTGAAGATCGACCACGAGCACGGCGGTGTTCGGGTCAAGCGTGGTCAGTGCCATGGATCATGCCTTTCGGGTGGGCCGGCGCGAACACCGTCAGTCGTCGATGAGCCGCTGGACCAGCTTGATTGCGGCGGCGAGGTCGTCCTGCTCCTGCGGCGTCAGGCGCGCCGCGATGGTGCGCGACAGCCAATCCTGGCGCGCCGCGCGGCCGTCGCGGATCCGCGTGCGGCACGCGTCGGTCAGGGAAAGAAGCGTCTGGCGCCCGTCATTCGGGTCCTGGGCGCCGCGCACCAACCCTGCGGCCTCCAGCGCCGCGACCACCGCCGCCATGGACTGCGGACGCATCCCCTCCGACCGCGCGAGGCTTGAGGTGGTGGCGGCGCCGTCCGCCTCAAGGCGCAGAATCACCGATACCTGCGAGGGTGTCAGATCTCCCATATCCGCCTGCGCGCGCAGGCGCCGCTTCAGCTTGCCGAAGGTGGCCCGCAGCTCGGTCGCAAGCCCGGCGGCGCGGACGGGGCCTTGATCGTGTGGATCTTCCATGCGTTCGAGCATGTCACATATACAGGTAAACTGTAAAGCCTATCTGTACAGTTAAGCTGTCTATGACGCTGGGCCACGGCCCGCCTCGGCCGCACCCGCCTTCCCGGCAAGCTCCACCTATGGCGCACCATTCAGCGCCTTGAGCTTTACGGCGTCGCGCCCGCGCGATCTTCCCGCGATGCCGTCAGGTTCAGCGGCCGAATTCGTGCCGGAGCGCGTCCTTTGCGGCTTCGAGCACTTTCTTCTGCGACCGAGGCAGGTTTTTCCCGGCCCTGTTGATGTAGAAAGTCAGCATCGACATGGCGGAGCGGAACGGCGAGGATTTTCGCCGCTGGCTTGTTTCCGCCGCGTGCTTCAGGGATTTTGCGATCGCGTGCGGATCATGGGATTCAAACAGATCCCGCTTGAGGTCCAGGGCATCGCTATGCTTGGTGACCGCGGCGGACCATTTGTGCTTTTCTTGGGACATAGCTCAACCTCGCTATCGGCAGGGATGCCTTTTCACGAACAGTCACGAATGCCGAGCGTGGCGGCCGCGCCTGCGGCCGCTACTCAGGCGTGGGGGTGGTGCTCGGCGTTCCGCTTTCGGGTCGCCGCCGCCTTCTTTGCCGAAGCGGACCGGTCGGCCGCAGAACGGGACGCCGCCGCCTTGCCGCCCTTTTCACCGCCCTTGTGAGCCGCGGGATGGCCGGTGTGGGTGCCGCGCCCGGATCCTCCTGGCTTGTTGCCGCCGCCGTCGTCCTTGTTCACGGTCGCCCAGGCGCGGCGCTCGGCTTCCTGCTCGGAAACGCCGCGCTTTTCATAGCCTTCCGCAATATGATCGGCCTTGCGCTCCTGTTTATCGGTATATTTCGATTTGTCGCCGCGGGGCATGGCCCTCTCCTCTTCCTGTTGAGGCTGCCCGCCCGCGACAGGCTACGAAGCCAGTGCCGCGAGCGTCAGAAAGAGAACGCACAAAACGAAAAATGGCTCCCCTGCCACCGCGAGCCCAAGGCCGATCGGTCCGCCAAGCCAGGGCGTGACCACACGGCCCCCGAGCGAGCCGGCCGGAATGTGGGCGAGGCCCGTGATCTTTGTGCGCGGCGATCCGTCCGTGCTAGACAAGGCACTTAGCTTCAAGGTTTTTTCTAAGGCGAGCGCAGATGGCCCTGGTGAAAAGCTCAAAAATCGCCACACGGGCGCGAAACGCTCCGTCAGAAACAAAGCCCCCCTCCTCCCCGGCTGCCGCGCAGCGGCGAAAAAGCCCCGCGAAATCCACACACGACAAGCTATCCGAGCGCCTCGCAGCGGCGACCGAACAGCTCGCGAGCGGGCTCGGCGAAGCATCGGCGGCGGCGGAAGAGCTGCGGCGGGCCATGGAGCAGACCGCGAGTGGCGCCGAGGAAGCCGCCGGCGCGTCGCAGGAACAGCTCGCAGCCATTCTCCAGATGTCGCGCAGCTTCGGCATGGCCCGGACCCATGCCGAATCCTCCCGGCGCAAAACCGAGACCGTGCAGGAGGCGCTCTCCGAGGCGACGGTCCAGATCACCACCGTCGCCCGGGCCATCGACCGCAATGCGGAGCGCCAGGGCGCCTCCGTCGCCGTGATCGCCGCGCTGGAGCAGCGGGCGCAGGCCATGGGCGTGATCAGCCAAACGGTCAGCGGCCTGTCCGACCAGACCAACATGCTGGCCTTGAACGCCGCCATCGAGGCGGCGCGGGCGGGTGACCATGGACGCGGCTTCGCCGTTGTTGCCGAGGAGGTCCGCGCCCTGGCCGAACAGTCGGACCTCAGCGCGCAGGAGGTGCGAACGCTCGCCGACCAGATCGGCGTCGACGTGCGGAGCGTCGCGGCCTCGGTCCAGGCGTCGGCACAGACGGCGGCCGAGGAAGCCAAGGCGGGACTGCTGATCGTCGAGACCCTCGACGCCATTCATTTGGACATGAACCGCATCGCCCAGGGCAGCGAAGAGACGCTGACCGCCGCCGTGGAGGCCGAGCAATCGGCGATTGAGGCCCAGCGGGGGGCCGAACAGGTCGCATCGGCGGCCGAGCAGCAGTCCGCCGCCGCCGCGCAGGCACAGCAGGCGGTGCTCCAGCAGGCGCAGGCGCTCGACCAGGGGCAGACCGCCGCGCAAATCCTCGCCACCTTGACCGATGCCGTGCGCTCGGGAGGCGCGGACGATGCGGCGGCCGAGCAGATCGGCGCGACGGCGGAAGAGCTTTCGGCGACGATCCAGGAACTCTCAAGCGCCGCCAGCCAGATCATGGTCGCGGTCGAGCAGATCAGCCGCGGGTCCGAGCAGCAGTCCGCCGCCACCCAGCAGACCTCCGCCGCGCTGGAGCAGATCGTCACCAGCGCCAAGCTGGCCCAGCAGAACGCCATCGTCGCGAGCGACCGCATGCAGCTCATGACCACGGCCTTGCAGGACAGCCGCAGCTCCATCGAAAATCTTTCGCGCGGAATGACCATCGCGCTGGAAACGGCACGCGATAATCTGGCCGCCATTCTGCGCATCGAGGCTGTGGGCCGCACCATCGAGAAGACCGTCGACGCGGTGACGCTGATCGCCGTTCAGACCACCATGCTGGCGGTCAGCGGCGCCGTGGAGGCGGCTCGCGCCGGAGAGTTCGGACGCGGTTTCGCGGTGGTTTCCAAGGACATCCGCGCCCTCGCCCAGGAAGCCTCGGAGAGCATGGGGAATGTCAAGGACACGGTCCGGGACATTCTCGATCAGGTGAATGCCCTCAAGCGCGACCTCGAGCGCTATCTGACATCCGCCGAGGCGCAATTGCAGAACAACAGCGCGATCTTCTCCGTGCTGGAGAAGCTGGACGCGGACATCGCCGCCCTGCGCGCAGCCGGCACGCAGATCCTGCAAGGCGCCAGCGATATCCTTTCCGCCGTCGAGCAGACCGCGGCCGGGGCGCGCGAAATCTCCGCCGCCGCCGAAGAAGCGGGCGCCGCCTCCCGCCAGGCGGCCACCGCCGCGACGGAACAGGCCAAGGGCGCGGAAGACCTCGCGGCAGCGATCGAGGAAATCGCCTCGCTCGCCGATGAGCTGAAGGCGCAAAATGGCTGATCGGATGCAGCCAGCCTCGGAGCCGGGAGGCGGCCGGCGCCGCTTCCTGACGTTCCGCTCGGGCGGCGATCTCTATGCCTTGCCGGTGGAGATGGTGAGCGAGATCATCTCGGTCCCACAGCTCGCGCGTGTCCCCATGGCACCCAAGAGCCTGCTCGGCATCGGCAATCTGCGCGGCACCGCGATGCCGGTCGCGAGCCTGCGCGGGCTCCTGGAGCGGGAGGCGGGCCATGCCCCGCCGTCCAGCATCGCGATCGTGCTCCACGGCGCCGCGCCGGTCGCGCTCACGGTGGACAGGGTCGAGGCCCTTGTCATGGTGGAGGTGGACGGCATCGAGACCCGGCAGGCGGAGCTCGCTGCCGCGCCGGGAGAGCGCCTGCACGGCGCCTTTCCCTATGCTGCCGGCGGTGACGGTGCCGTCGCCAAGATCCTCGATGTCGCCGGATTGATCGCGAGCACCTTCGCACAAAGGCCCTCGGCGCGCGGCCCGGACCGCGCGCGCTCCCGCGCCGAGCCGGACCTGCAACACGCCCGGGAGGGCGGAGAAGGCACAGCGCAGCGCGGACGAATGGTGACGTTCGAGGTGGCGGGGCAGGACTATGCCCTCGCGCTGGAGGATGCGCGGGAGGTCGTGCCGGTGCCGCAGCGGTTCGCCCTCATGCCCAGGGCCGAGGCCCAGGTTCTTGGCATGATGTCCTATCGCGACACCCTGCTGCCCCTGTTCTCCCTGCGGGGCCTCCTCGGCCTGCCGGAGGGCGAGCGAGACGGCCGGGAGAAGGTTGTCGTGACAAGCGTGCACGGCGCGCTGGTCGGGCTGATGGTGGATCGCATCCGCTCCGTCCTGCCCGTCGACCCGGACCTCTTGGAGCCCGTCCCCGCCGTGCTCGCGGCCCGCACCGGGGGCGAGACGCGGATCAGATCCATCTACCGGGCGGACGCGGGCCGCAGGCTGATCTCGGTGCTCGCGCCCGAGCAATTGTTCAAGGAGGACATCATGCAGCGTCTGGCGGCGGGATATGCCGCGTCCGCGCCTGGCGCCGAGGCCGGAGCCGAAGACGAAAAGGCACTGCATTATCTGGTCTTCCGACTTGGAGAGAACGAATTCGGCCTTCCCGTCGAGGCCGTCGACGAGGTGGCCGCGGTGCCGGCGCGCCTCACGCGCGTCCCCAAGACGCCGGCCTTCCTGGAGGGGGTGGTGAACCTGCGCGGCGAGGTTCTGCCGGTGGTGGATCAGCGCCGCCGGTTCGGGATGCCGCCGCTTGAGACCGGCGCCACGCGCCGGCTGGTGGTGACCCGAACCGCGCGCCACCGCGCCGGCCTCATCGTCGATGCCGTTTCCCAGGTGCTGCGCACGTCGCAAGACCGCATCGAGCCGGCGCCGGACCTCGCCGGCGAGGAGACCCGCCTGGTCCATGGCGTCGTCAACCTGCCGCAGGATGGGCGCATGGTGCTGCTGCTTGATCCGCAGGAACTTCTCACTCGCACCGAGCAGGGCCTGCTGGACACATTCGCCCGCCGGCAAGGGGCGCGTTGATTGGTGATCAAGATCCTGGTGGTCGATGATTCAGCCTTGATGCGCAAGCTGCTCGGCCAGGTGCTGGCGGCCGAGCCCGACTTCGAGGTCCGCTTCGCGCGCAACGGCGTCGAGGCCCTGGATCAATTGGCCGGCTTTGAGCCCGACGTCGTCACCCTCGACATCCATATGCCGCAGATGGACGGGCTGGCCTGCCTCGACCGCATCATGCTGGAGCGCCCGTGCCCCGTGGTGATGGTGTCCTCGCTGACCGCGGCCGGCGCGGATGCCACGTTGGAGGCGCTTCGCCTCGGCGCCGTGGACTTCGTCGCCAAGCCAACGGGCGCGGTCTCGCTGCATATCGAGACCCTGGCCGCCGAACTCATCGCGAAAGTGCGCGGAGCGGCCCGGGCGAAGCTGAAGGCGAGCCTGCGCCTGACGGAGCGCGTGCGCCATCGCATCGGCGCCCGCGCCGCCGCGAGTCCGAAGCCGAAGGCATCGCCGCAGCAAGCCCGCCTTCCGCGGGCATCCGGGGACGGGCTCGTGCTGGTGGGCACGTCCACCGGCGGGCCGCCGGCGCTTGAAGCCCTGCTGACCGCCCTGCCCGCCGGCTTCTCCTGGCCGGTCCTGGTGGCCCAGCATATGCCCGCGACGTTCACCGGGCCGCTCGCGCGGCGCCTCGATCATCTGTGCGCCGTGACGGTCCAGGAAGTGGCCCAGCCGACCCTCCTGCGCCCGGGCCACGTCTATATCGGTCGGGGGGACGCGGACCTCATCGTCGCGCGGCGGGCGTCGGGCCTCGTGGCGATGGCGGCGCCATCGCAGGCAGGATATCCTTGGCACCCGAGCACCGACCGCCTCGTGCGCAGCGCGATGGACCATCTGCCCGCGCCCCAGCTGATAGGCATCCTGATGACCGGAATGGGGAATGATGGCGCCGAGGCGATGGCGCTGATGCACAGCCAGGGCGGGCGCACGATCGCCGAAGCCGAGGAGACGGCGGTCGTCTGGGGCATGCCGGGCGAGCTGGTCCGAAGGGATGGCGCCGATTTCGTCGTGCCCCTCCCCGCCATTGCCGGCTGCCTGCTCGGATTGGCGCCCTGATGCCCCTGATCCGCACCACCTCCTCCATGCCGCCCGATGCCCCGGCCTCTTCGCCGGCCGGCCTGACGAGCGGCTCAAGCGAGGACCGCTGGGCGGCCGCGCGCGCGGCCGGCGGCTCGGCGCGCAATGTCGCCGCACTTCGCGCCGCGCTCGCGCAGGAGCAGGACCCGCGGGTCCGCGAAGCGATCTTCACCAGCCTCGCCCTGATCAACACCGATGACAGCATCGAAGCCGTCCTTCCGCATGTGCGGTCCGACGATGCCCGGCTGCGGACCGGCGCGCTCGATGCGCTGCGCGCCATGCCGGAGCGCACCGCCCGCCATCTGCCGGCACTGCTCGCGGACGCGGATAGCGACGTGCGCGTGCTCGCCTGCGACCTCTGCCGCGCGCTTCCCCTCGCCGCGTTGCACGAACTGCTCGGCGCGCTGCTGGCGCGGGAAACCGAGCCCAATGTGTGCGCCGCGGCCGTGGATGTGCTCGCCGATTGCGGGGGACAGGAGATCCTCCCGGCGCTTTCGCACTGTGCGCTGCGGTTCGGCGGCGACCCGTTCCTGACCTTCTCGATCAAGATCGCCAAAGAGCGCATCGCCGCGCAAAGACCCGACCGTCGTGAATGACGCGGGCGAGACCGACGAGGAGTTCCGCAGGCTCTGCGACTTCCTCTACCGGCGCACCGGAATGCTGTTCTCCGACAGCAAGCGCTATTTCGTGCAGCGGCGGATCGCCGACCGCATGGCCGCGACGCGCTCCACCTCTTTCGCGAGCTATTTTGCCCGGCTGCGCAGCGACGTGGACGGCGAGATCGAGCTTTTCATCAACGCCTTCACGGTCAATGAGACCTATTTCTATCGTGAGGATCACCAGTTCCGCTGCCTGTCCAACGACCTCTTGGAGCGGCGGCTGAAAGGCAAGCTGCCCGGGGCGCCCATCCGCATCTGGTCGGCGCCCTGCGCCACCGGCGAGGAGCCCTATTCGATCGCCATCTGGCTGCTGGAGAACTGGCCGCAGGTGGACGCCCATGATGTGGAGATCATCGGCTCCGATATCGACACCGCCGTGCTCGAGGCCGCCCGGGAGGGGCGGTATGGCCGCCGTGCCCTGATGCGGCTGTCGGGCGATCTGGTGGAGAAGTATTTCATCCAGACCGGGCCGGAGAGCTGGCGCATCATAGATGAGCTTCGCGACTCCGTTCGCTTTTCACCGGTCAACCTGTCCGTGCCCGGCGCGACCAAGGGCCATGGCGTGTTCGACGTGATCTTTTGCCGGAATGTGCTGATCTATTTCGATCCCGCCTCGCGCCGCGTGGCGGCGGAAAATCTGTTCGAGAACCTCGCCCCCGGCGGGTATCTCTGCCTCGGACATACGGAATCCATGAGCCGCATATCCCCCTTGTTCGAGGTGCGCCGATATGCCGATGCCATCGTCTATCAGAAGCCCGGAGGACGCGCCGATGGCTGAGGATGCAAGGAAACGGGTTCTCGTGGTGGATGATGCCGGCCTCGTGCGGCTCTATTATCGCGAGGCGCTCGAAAGCGCCGGATATGAGGTCGACGAGGCGCTGAACGGCCTCGAGGCACTGGAAAAGCTGTTGCTGCAACCCGCCGACCTTGTGGTGGTCGATGTGAACATGCCGCAGATGGATGGCTTCACCTTCCTGAAAGCCCTGCGCCGGCAAGCCCCGCCGCTGTGCGCCCTGCCCGCTTTGGTAACCAGCACCGAGGCCGAGCCGCAGGATTTCGCCGCCGCGCAGGCGGCCGGGGCGAATTTCTATCTGGTGAAGCCGGTGAGCCAATCGGTCCTGGTGGACCATGTCGCCCTCATGTGTGGAGCGGGCGCGTGAATGAACTGCTGCAGCAATTCCTGATCGAGGCGCGCGAATTGGTGGCGCAGGCCACCGAGGATCTGCTCGCGCTCGAACGCTCCCCAGGCGATGCGGCCCGCCTCGACAGCGCCTTTCGTGCCATCCACACGCTCAAGGGCGGGGCCGGCATCGTGGATTTCGACGCCATGGCGCGGGCGCTGCACACGGCGGAAGACGCGCTGTCCCACGCGCGCGCCGAAACCCAGCCGATCACCTCGGCGCAGATCGGCGACTATCTCTCCTGCCTCGACCAGGTGGTGCAGTGGCTTGATCATATCGAGGCAAACGGCGCGCCACCGGCCGACGCCGAGACGGGCGCGGATGCCATCGCGCGGCGCTTCCTCAAGGCGCCGGCCCTAGACACAACGCCCGCGGCGGCGGGTTCTGCGGACCGATGGGTGGACGCGCTGGTGGGAGCGGCGGGCGCCGAGGGCGCAGCCGCGCGCACCGCCCTGCGCTATCGGCCCGATCCGGACTGCTTCTTCCGCGGCGAGGACCCGCTGAGGCGTATGGAGGCCTTGCCGGGCCTGCTGGCCCTTCGCCTGGAACCGGCCGAACCCTGGCCCGTCCCGGAGGAGCTTGACCCCTTCTCGTGCCGCCTGGTCTTCCTGGCCCTGCTGTCCGAGCCGCCCGAGGCGGTGGCCGGCCTGTTCGAAGCCGTGCACGATCAGGTGGACCTCATTGCGATCGGCGGCGCGGGGGCGGAACGGCCCGGCGCGTCCTCCCTGCCTCCCACGGCAATAGCCCTGCTGGAAGCACAAGTTCGATTGCTGGCCGAGCCGGACGGCGAAGGCGCCTCCGGGCGGCTTTCGTCGGCCGGCCGGGTTGCGGTGAATGTGCTGCGGCACATCGGCGAGGCCGCCCTGGCGCAGAATGTGGCGCGCGCGCTCGACGCGAGCGAGCGGGCCGCTGATCCCGCCCTCCTTGCCGCCGCCATCCACCTGGCGCTGGCCGGCCCCGCCGTTCCCGAGACTGCGGAGGAAGCGGGCACGCCGGGCGCGCAGGACGGCTCCGCGCGCACCTTGCGGATTGACGTGGAGCGCATCAATGCCCTGGTCAAGCTGACCGGCGAGCTGACCATTGCGAAGAATGCGGTCGGGCACCTCTCGCGGCTCGCCCAGAAAGGCGCGGACCTTGCGACCCTCGCGGCGGGGCTCAAGGACCAGCACGCGCTGCTGGAACGGCTGATGGATGAACTCCAGGGCGCGGTCCTGCGCCTGCGGGTTCTTCCCCTACGGCAAGTCTTCCAAAGATTTCCCCGCCTGGTGCGCGAGATTTCGGCGGGGCTCGGCAAGTCCGTCCAGCTGGTCACCGAGGGCGACGCCACCGAGGCGGACAAAGCCATCGTCGAGGCCCTGTTCGAGCCGCTGCTCCATGTCATCCGCAACGCGCTCGATCATGGCATCGAGCCGGACGTGCGCCGGATCGCGGCCGGGAAGCCGGAACGGGCCACGGTGCGCCTGCGGGCGGCGCGCCAGGGGGAGCATGTGGTGGTGGAGGTGCAGGACGACGGCGGCGGCATCGACGTCGCCCGCATCCGCGACACCGCTGTCGCGCGCGGCGTCGCCACGCCGGAGGCGGTTGCGGCCTTAAGCGATGCCGAGGCCCTCGACCTGATCTTCCGGCCCGGCTTTTCGACGGCGGAAACCGTGACGGACCTCTCCGGCCGGGGCGTCGGGATGGACGCGGTGCGCGCCTCCCTCGCCCGGCTGGGCGGCCGCGTCGCCGTGGAAACCGTGCCGGGCCAGGGCACGACGGTGCGGTTCACGCTGCCTTTCACCATCATGATCACCCGCGTGATGACCGTGCAGGCGGGCGGGCAGGCGTTCGGCATTCCCATGGACATGGTGGTGGAGACGGTGCGGGTGCCGCGCGCGCGTATCGCCCGCATCGGGGCGGCCGAGGCTTTCGCCCTGCGCGAGCGCACCGTGCCGCTGGTGGCGCTGGCCGGGGTGCTCGGCGAGACCGACGCCGACCGGGCGGCCGACGACGCGAATGTGGTGGTGATCGGCATGGGGACGCAGCTTGGCGGACTTGAGGTCGACAGCCTGGGCGAACGCATCGACGTCATCCTCCAGCCCCTGGATGGCATTCTTTCCGGCATGCGGGGCATTGCCGGGACCACCTTGCTCGGCGATGGCCGCGTCTTGCTGGTGCTGGACGTGCAGGAGATGCTGCGATGAGCGTGAGGATCGTCGATCCCGCACGGATTGTGCTGGAGGGCGCTTGTCCGGCGGAGGACGCGGAGACATTGCTCGGGCATTTGTGCGCGCATCCCGGCGCCCGGGTGGACTGGCGAGGATGCGAAAGCGCGCACGCGGCGGTGGTTCAGGTGCTCCTGGCCACCGGCGTCGTGCTCCACGGCCCACCGGCGGGGCGTTTCCTGCGAAGCTTGGTTGCGCCGGCGCTCAAAAACTCGCAGGAATGATGCATCTTTGTGGACCGCCGCGCGTTAGCATAGAACAAGCCCCAATTTTGATGTCCCATCCCATTTTTGCTGGAGAGTTCATGAGCTTGACCGTCCTCATCGTCGACGACAGCAAATTGGCCCGGATGTCGGTCATAAAGGCGTTGCGCTCGCTTTTTCCCAATTGGTCCCATCTGGAGGCCTCGAACGCCGACGAGGCCCTCACGCAGATGCGGGAACACAAGGTGGATCTGGCCCTGTTAGATTTCAACATGCCGGGCCGGGACGGTCTTGCCTTGGCGGCCGAACTGAAGGCGATGGACGCCAAACTGCCGCTCGCCGTGGTATCGGCCAACCACCAGGAGGAAATCGTCCGCCGTGCGACCGACATCGGTGCCGTTTTTCTCGCAAAACCGCTGACCGAGAAGTTGCTGGCGGGTTTTCTGAGCCAGGTGGTGGAGACCTCGAAGCCGGCGGCAGGATGATGCAAACCACCGCACCGGTCCTCTCCGATCTCGAACTGGACGCCCTCACCGAGCTGGTGAATCTCGGCGTCAGCCGGGCCGCCGTTAGCCTCCGCGAAATGGTCGGAGAGCAAGTGCTACTCTCTGTTCCGAAACTGGCCCTGGTCAGTTCCGCCCGGGCGGTGGAAATCCTGAAGGAGCGTGAGGACCGCAACCTGGTCGCAGTCCATCAGGCGTTCGAAGGCGACATTGCCGGCCGCGCCATGCTGATTTTTCCCGAGACCAAGAGCCTGGAACTGGTGCGCGCCGTGACCGGCGGCGGGCTGCCGCTTGAGGACATCATCGAGCTGGAGCAGGAGGCGTTGGCCGAGACCGGCAACATCATCCTGAACAGTTGCCTCGCCACAATCGCCAACCTGTTGCAACGCAGCCTTAAGATGTCCTTGCCGGAAATCCTGCGCGGACAGGGAACGGATTTTTTTACCCTCAGCCCCATTTCTGAGGCTGATGATGTGGTTATGTTCCTGTATATCGATTTTGCCGTCCGAGAGCGGGACATTCGCGGTTATATTGCTATGCTAATGGACATGCCGTCGCTTGCGACGCTGAAGAGTCTGCTCGGTGAATTTATCGAGCGCACAGTCGGTACACCCAGCTGAAGCCATGCCGCGACAACAGAACACGTTCTGGGCAGATGTTGTGGACGCCCAGGACACCGGCCTCATCGTCGTTGATCCGGCCCAGCGCGTTATTGCATGGAACGATTGGCTCGCAACCGCCAGCGGACTGACCTTGTCCAAGGCCTCCGGCCAGAAGCTCGATGCGCTTTTTCCCGGTCGGCTCGCCCGAGGGCTCTCCTCCGCGATCGCGCAGGCCTTCGAGGCGGGCACCTCGGCTTTCCTGACGCACACGCTTCATCCCCAGCTGTTTCCGTTGAAGACGCGGACCGGAGGCGAGCTGCTCCATAACGTCACCGTTCGCCCGGTCGGCGAGAAGCCCTACACCTGCTGCCTGATCCAGATCGCCGACATCACCACGGCCGTGCATCGCGAGCGCGTGCTGCGCGAGCGCCAGAATGCCCGCTATGACGCGGTGATGAGCAGCGCCTCCGATGCCATCCTGACCCTGGATGTCGACGGGATCATTCAATTCGCCAATCCAGCCGCAGCCAGCAAGCTTGGATATGCGCTCCAGGATCTGCTGAACCGCCCCATCGCCTCGCTGCTCCCGGATGGGGATGCCTGGGCGGCGGCCTGGAACACCGTTCTCGCCCATGGTGCGTTCCACCATCCGCTGGAGGTCGTGGTCCGCCGCAAGGACGGGAGCCCCAGCTATATGGAGGCGTCGGCCTCCCGCTGGCTCAGCGATTCACGCGTGTTCGTCACCGCCATCCTGCGCGACGTCAACGAGCGCCGCGCCGCCGAGGATGCCTTGCGCAACCTCAACCAGACGCTGGAGCGGCGGGTCGCCGAGCGCACGGCGGACCGCGACCGCATGTGGCGCCTGTCGACGGACGTCATGATCGTCACCCAGCTCGACGGCACCATCAACGCGATCAATCCCGCCTGGGGCCCGTTGTTCGGCTGGAGCGAGGAGGTGCTGGTGGGCGCCAACTTCGCGACCTTTGTCGCGGAGGAGGATCGCACCGAGTTCCAGGCCATTCTTCAATCCTTCTCCCAGCTTCACGCGCCCCGCTTGTTCGAGCTGCGGATCCGCACCCGCGACCATGGCTTCCGCTGCGTCGCCTGGAGCGCGGTGGCCGCCGACGGTCTCCTGCAGGCGGTCGGGCGCGACGTGACCGCGGAGCGCGAGGCCGAGCAGGCGTTGAAGGAGGCCGAGGAGGGTCTGCGCCAATCCCAGAAGATGGAGGCCATCGGCCAGCTCACCGGCGGCATTGCGCACGATTTCAACAATCTGTTGACCGGCATCATTGGCGCGATGGACCTCGTCAAGCGGCGGATCAAGGCCGGCCAGTATGGCGACGTGGAGCGCTTCATGGACGCGGCCTCCAGCTCGGCGAGCCGTGCGGCCGCGCTCACGCACCGCCTGCTGGCCTTCGCGCGCCGGCAGCCGCTCGACCCCAAGGCGGTGAACGCGAACGAGCTCATCCTCGGAATGGAGGAATTGCTCAATCGCTCGCTTGGCGAACAGATCCGGCTTCAGGTCGAACTCGCGTCCGATCTGTGGCCCACCCTTTCCGATGCCAACCAGCTTGAGAACGCACTGCTCAACCTGGCGATCAACGCAAGGGACGCCATGCCGGGCGGAGGAAAGCTGGTCATCTCCACCATGAATGCGGTGGTTGCCGAGGCCGAGCAGCATCGGCAGGACGTGCTGGAACCGGGGGAATATACCCTGATCCGCGTGCGGGACACGGGCGTCGGCATGGCGCCGGAGGTGCTCGGCAAGGTGTTCGAGCCCTTCTTCACCACGAAGCCGATCGGCCAGGGCACCGGCCTCGGGCTGTCGATGATCTACGGCTTCGCCAAGCAATCGCGCGGCCATGTGCGCATCGAAAGCACCCCCGGCGCCGGCACCACGGTCAGCCTCTATCTCCCCAGGCACCAAGGCGACTTTGTCGTTGCGGAAGGACGCCCACCGGTCGATACCCCCAAGGGGGCGGGCGAGACGGTTCTGCTGGTCGAGGACGATCCCGGCGTGCGTTTGCTCATCGGCGAGGTGCTGCGCGACCTTGGATATGCATGCATCGAGGCAAGCGACGGCCAGGCGGCGATGCCGATCCTGTCGTCCGATGCCCGCCTCGATCTGATGATCACCGACGTGGGCTTGCCGGGCATCAACGGCCGCCAGCTGGCCGCGATCGCGCGCGAGCATCGCCCGAAGCTGAAGATCCTGTTCGTGACGGGTTATGCCGAGCGCGCCGTCGAGCAGGCGAAATTCCTGGGGCCGGGCATGGAGATGGTTTCCAAGCCCTTCACGCTCGACGCGCTGGCCTCGAAGATCAGCGCGATGATCGCTCATTGAACTGAGAGCGCGCCGCTCGCGCGCGTGTTTCTCTTTGCAAGCGCTGCCAGAACATGCCGTGTGCAAAAGCCGCCCACCGCGCGGGGCGCAAGACAGCGAAAGCGCACCGAGACCGGTCTGCGCCGGGTGACCGATAAGCGCGGCTCGTGCCCCTTCGGGCACCTGCGAACCGAAGCCATCCAACCCATTGATTTATAAGGGAAATGGTGCCCAGGGGCGGAATCGAACCACCGACACTGCGATTTTCAGTCGCATGCTCTACCAACTGAGCTACCTGGGCGTCCACAAGGCCGAAACCTCTTGGAGACGGGTGTGTATAGTGTCTCCCCCGCGCTCTGTCCATAGCCGGCGGAGTCTTGATGCGCGCCTGTGGATGACAGGCCCGGAAAGCCTTGCGCGGAATGGGTTTGCGACAATCGCCCGCGCCGCGCGATCGGCCAGCGCTTGTCAGGAGGAAAGGGTGAACGCCGCGAGCAAGGCCGCATAGATGGCGGCGATGATCGCCGCGCCGCGCAGGTCCACGCCGCGCGCGGGCGCCGCCGGGCTGAGCCACCAGCCGAAGCGCCCGCTCGCCCAGGGCACGAGAAAATTCAGCAGCAGCACGCTCACCACATTGCCGATGAACAGCGCGATGGGAAAGGCGAGTCCCGCCCACCCCATCAGCAGAGGGTTCTGCACCGCGATGCCGAACAGATAGACCACCGGATAGAGCAGCATCAGAACGATCATGTTCTGCTTCCACACGGCTGCTGCGGGCTGGCCCTTGGCGCCGGAGGCGAACCATTGGTCGAAGCCGGACCGGGCGATGCGGGCGTGGAACTCCTCGGTGAAGGGCTCCGCTTCCGCCAGCAGCGCCTTGCGCTCGGGGGAATTGAGCCAGGCCTGGAGATTGTCCTCGCTGTCGAAGCGCAGGATCGAGAGCCAATCGTCCTGCACGCCGGGGATCGGCGGCTCGAAGCGATAGCCCTGGAAGCCCGGCGCCCGCGTCTGGGCCGAGGCGATGCGCTGCTCCCACGCGCGATAGGCGAGGTCCTGCCCCGGCTTGATGCGCGTGGAAATCACCGCCGAGACCGCCGCCGGCAGCACGCCGGAGGCGCCGTCCGGCACGATGTGCACGTCGTCGCGGCCCACCAGCATGGATTGGGCCCCCGCGACGCGCGCGAGGCGGGCCGGCGAATTGAGCCAGGCGATGGCGGCGGTGCTGCTCTCGAAGCGCTGCAGGATCACCCAATCCACCTGCGCCGGCGGGCTCGGGCGCATCAGGGTCTGGCCCAGAAATCCCGGAAGCGCGGCGATGGAGGCGCTGGTCTGCTCCTGCCACACCGCGAACGCCTCCTCGAAACCGGGCAGCACGCGGGTCTGCGTCACGATGGTGACGGCGGAGGACGGAGTGGACGGGGCGCTCGCGGAGGCGGTCATGGGCGCGGCTGCAACTGGTCGAAGATGCGATCGGGCGTGAACGGCAGGCTGGCGAACCGCACCCCCGTCGCGTCGAACAAGGCGTTGGAAATCGCCGGCGCGATGGGATTGATGGCGCATTCCCCCTGCGCCTTCGCGCCCAGCGGGCCGATGGTGTCATAGGTATCGGCGAACAGGACCTGCGTGCGCGGCACATCGGCGAAGCTCGGGATGCGGTAATTGCGCAGCGCCGCGTTCTTCATGTGGCCGCTCTCGTCATAATCCATGTGCTCGGTCAGCGCCCAGCCGAGCCCCATGACGATGGAGCCGTTGATCTGCCCGCGGCACTGCATGGGGTTGATGAGGCGGCCGATATCGGCGGCGTGCACGCTCTGCAGGATCTCGATGTCGCCGGTGATGCGATGCACGGCGAGGCGGATGCCCTGCACGTTGAAGGCCACCGTGCGCGGCGAGAGATAGGCCTTGCGCTTGGCCTGGAAGCGATGGCCCGCCGCCGTGCCGGTGGCGTGAAGCTCGGGCAGCGCGATGCGGGTGTTGCCGTTCACCACCGCGCCGGCCTCCAGCGTCCAGTCGCCGGGCTTGGTGCCGGTGATGCGGGCGACGTAGGACAGGATGTTCTGGCGCAGCGCCGTCGCGGTCAGCGTCACCGCCTGCCCGGCCACCACCGTGCCGGTGCTGGCGAAGGTGCCGGTGTCGAAGGGCGCCGCGTCGGTGTCGGCATTGATGATGTCGATGTCTTCCGCGCGCGTGGCGAGCACGCTGGCGGCCAGTTGGCGATGGGAGGTCACCGAGCCGTTGCCCATTTCCGTGGAGCCGACCGCGAGGTGGTAGCGCCCATCCGGCAACAATTCCATCACCGCGCCGGAGCGGTGCTCGGTGGGTGGGCCGGATTCCAGCATGGCGAGCGCGATGCCGGTGCCCTCCGCCCAATGGGCCCCTTCGGGCTTGGGCCGCCGCTCGCCGGTGGCAAGCGCCTTCTCCACCAGGTCCATGCACTGGTCGAGGCCGTAGCTGCCGAAATCCACGTCCGACACGCCGCTCCAGATCGCCTCGATCCAATCGTCGGCGGTCACCATGTTGCGCCGGCGCAGGGTGAACGGGTCGATGCCGAGGAGCTTGGCGAGGTCGTCCATCGCGCATTCGATGGCAAACGTGGTCTGCGAGGCGCCATAGCCGCGAAATCCGCCGGCCGGCACCATGTTGGTATAGACGACGAGGCCCTCGCCCTTCTTGTTCGCGCAGCGATAGGCGCTCATGGGGCTCGCGAGAGAGGCCGCCAGCGTCTCGCTGGCGTGGCCGCCATAGGCGCCGGTGTTGGACACCACCTTGATCTCGATGGCGGTCAGCGTGCCGTCCGCCTTGGCCCCCAGCTTCACGCGGGTGGTCATCTGGTGGCGCGTGCTGGCGCCGATGAACTGCTCCTCGCGGGTGTATTCCCATTTCACCGGCCGGCCGAGCTTCATCATGGCCAGCACGCAGAGATCCTCGGTCAGCATCTCCTGCTTGCCGCCGAAGCCGCCGCCGACGCGCTCGGTGAAGACGTGCAGGTCCGCCGGCACGAAGCCGAACAGATGGCACAGCTTCTCATGGGCGATGAAGGGCGCCTGAGAGGAGGTGCGCACGTGGATGCGCCCGTCGGCGCTCTTCCAGGCGATGGAGCCGTGGGTTTCCAGATGCACATGCTGGACCCGCGACGTGGTGTAGGTGCGCTCGTGGATCGCCTCCGCTTGCGCGAAGCCGGCGGCGATGTCGCCCACCTCGCCGCGGATCTCGGCGAAGATGTTGCCCCGCGCCTCGCCACCCTTGTGGTGCAGCACCGGCGCCTGCGGGGCCATGGCCTGCTCGGGATCGAACACCGCCGGCAGCACATCGTATTCCACCTTCAGGGCGCGGCAGCCGGCTTCCGCCGCCGCCTCGCTCTCGGCCACCACCGCCGCCACCCGCTGGCCGACGAAGCGCACCACGTCGTCGAGCATGTAGGTGTCGTCGGGGTCGACCAGGTGGTCCTCGTGGGTCGCGGTGCTGTAGAGCCGGCGCGGCACGTCTTCCCAGGTGAACACCTCCAGCACGCCGGGCACCGCCAGCGCGGGCGCCTTGTCGATAGAGACGATGCGCGCGTGGGCGTGCGGCGCGCGCAGCACCTTCAGATGCGCGAGCCCGGCCACCTCCAGATCCATGGTGTAGCGGGCGTGGCCGGTGACGATGCCCGGCCCGAAGGGGTTCGGCAGGCTGGCCCCGCAGGCGTTGCCAGCGATGTCTTCGCTCACGTTCACCACGCCCGCGATGGCGTCGCGGATCGAGGCGTAGCCGGTGCAGCGGCACAGATTGCCCTTGAGATGGCGCGGCAGGTCGGCGCGCTGCGCCTCATCGAGCGCGGCTATGGTCATGATCATGCCGGCCGAGCAATAGCCGCACTGGAACGCCTGGGCATCCAGGAAGGCGCGCTGCACCGGGTGCAGGTCCTCACCGCTGGCGAGCCCCTGGATGGTGGTGACCTTGCGATCGGCGGCGCGGAAGGCGGGCATCAGGCAGGAATGGATCGGCGCCCCGTCCACCCACACGGTGCAGGCGCCGCAATCGCCCTGGTCGCACCCTTTCTTGACGCCGAAATCGCCGCGCTCGCGCAAGAACGTGCGCAGGCACTGGCCCGGGCGCGGCTCGGCGGAAAAGCTGTGTCCGTCGATGGAGAAATTCATGCGGCAGCTCCCGGCCCGGCGAGTTCCGCGCGGATTTCCTCGGCGAAATGGTAGGTCAGATGCCGCCGATAGGCAGGCAGCCCGTTGACGTCGTCGAAATAGCCGTCGTGCGGGATCGCGGCGGCGATGGCGTGCCGCACCTCTTCCGCGCTCGGCGGGGCGGCGAAATGCAGCTGCACCGGGCGGAAGGTGGCGGCGGTGATGGTCAGCAGCAGGTCGCCGTCAGGCCCGCTCGTGCCGATCAGCAGCGCCGCAGAGCGGCCGAGGTGATAGAGCGAGGAGCGGCGAAAGGCGAAGCGCTTCTTCAGCGCCGCCGCGGGCAGATGGATCGCCCGCAGCAATTCGCCCGGCGCCAGGACGTTGGCATGGTTGCCGGTGACGAAATCCACCGCCTTCACCGTGCGCGGCGCGCCCTCGCGCGGCCAGAGCGTGTAGGTGCCTTCGAGCGCGACGGTGAGCGAGATCATGGCGCCGGCCGGCAGGGACATGCAGATGTTGCCGCCGACGCTCGCCTCATGGGCGATCTTGAACGACATCAGCAGCGCGCGGCAGCAGATGGAGAGCAGCGGCCCGGCGGTCCATTCCGGCGGCAGCGCAAGGGCATCCAGCGCGCCGATCCGGGCGGTGGCGGCAATTTCCAGGCCGTCCGGCCCCATGGCGAAGTCGGGCCAGTCGAACGCCCGCAGGTCGATCAGTGTATCGAGGGCGGGCTGGGGCTCGGAAAACAGCCAGGTGCCGCCGGACAGCCAGGCGAGGCCCGCGCGCCACTGGGTCACCTCGGCCGCCGAGCGCGGACGCTCGATCTGGCGAATGGTGTTGATGTCCATGACAGCAATCGCTCCGTCGCCGTGACGCAAGGGTTTCGCGGATCAGATTCCCGGCGCGTCAGGCACGCGCCAGGTTCAAGCTTCGCCGCACTCCGCCGTGAGGACGAAGAACGCGCTTTGCGATCAGCCCACAACGCCGGCTGATCGGTGAATGCCCCGGCAAATCGCCGTGTCAGCCCCGCCGGCACTGCCGCCCACTCTTGTCATGCACGGGCCTGTCCCGTGCATCCACGCGGTGCCGCTGGTGCCAGCCTCGAAAGTCCGGCGCGATCGGCGCGGCGTGGATGGCCGGCACAAGCCCGGCCATGACGACGGAGAACGGCACGCGGCAGGGCGCAGGCGCCTCGCCCGAAGGTCGATCCGTCCTACGGCAATTGCGACAGGGTCGCCGGGCCGGGGCCAGGAGTGATCAGCGTTGGCCATTGCTTGGAGCCGAACGGCACCAGTGGCGGCAGGAACGGCGTCATGCCGCGCTTGGTGGCATCGGCGATGATGGCGTCGCGCGCGTCCCCGCCCATCAGCTCGTAATCCATCACTGCATTATTGCCGAAGAACAGGCCGCCCACGGTGCGGTCCGCGATGATGCGGGTGAGCGAGCCGAGCATGTCTTCCGGGGTGGTGGTGAAGGAGACCGTCTCGATCAGGATCAGCCGCGAATTGATCGCCTCCGGCCCGAAGAATTGGGCGAGCACGCTATAGAGAATATTGTTCTGCCGCGCGACATAGATGGTATTGCTCGCGGCATAGGTCTTGTCCCAATCCGGGCCGAGCATGGCCTTCCATTCGGCGACGACGCCCATCCAGTGATTGACCTGGGTCTGCGCGGCCCAGGCGATGCTCTTCTTCAGCTGCGGGCCCTGCTTCTTGGTGAAGGCGGCCAAAGCGTCGAAGGTGATCACCCCCTTCTTCAGGCTCTCGTCCATGAAGGCGATATTGTCCCTCAGGATCTGCGCGTTGTTCGGCCGCCACTCCGCCGGCATGGAGGTCTTGTCGAGGCTGTCCAGCGCCGCTTGCATCTGCGCACGGAACGCGGTCATGGGCGAAACCCAGCTGAGGTCCGTGGGCTTGTCCACATGCGGCCCGGCCAGCACCGAGAGCACCATGGTGCTGTGGCCGATGGATTTGAGCAGCTGGTAGACCTCCGGCACCGGCGGCGCCTCCAGGCGCGGCTGGCCCGGCCGGTAGAGCAGGAAACGCCCGCCGGCACCGGAGAACAGCGCCAGGATCACGGGATGCTGGGCGAGGATATTTTCCGAGATGATCCGGCCGGAATCGCCATAGAGCGCGAACATGGCGGTGTTCAGTGCCAGAACGTCCTGCTTCGCCGTCTCGGCGGCGCTGGGCGCGGCCCCGCCGACGATGATATTCATGAAGGGCGGCGCTTCGGCGGCGAAGGCGGCGCCGGAACTTGCGCCCCATAGTACGGCAAGGCATGAAACCGCGAACGCCCGCAAGGATCGCTTGTATCGTCCCATATTCCCCCCAATAATTTCCGCTGCGGAAGAATTTTTAGGCGCGAAAAGCCTTGCTGCACCGCGCTAAAAACACCAAGCCGTCCGAGTTTTTCTATTTATCTGGATAATTCTAGCGTTTTACGGTGCAAATTGCACCGTGCTTTGGCTCGGGACGAGAAAATTTTCTTGGCGCGCACCAGGCGCCCGCGGGGCCCCGCGCTCCTCGGCACCCGACGCATTACTGTTATCCTCATACCTCACACAAGGTCTGTGGGCTGCGGGCGCCGGGGGTATCTCGGTGAGGACACGGCGACGTAATGGGCGCGGCGGCCTGTTCGCGCCGCTTCACCCCGATGCCGAAATTCATCGCCCGACGTTCGACCGAAATTGCGGTTTCAACCGCCGACAGGGCGCGGAAAAGCGTCACGAAACCGCATATCGTCTGCGCTAACCCATTGTTTCACGTGAAACATTTTTCCCGTGCCGCCGCTGGAAACGGCCCGTTTTCAAATAAACAGGCCGGAGGCCGGGGTCAGCCGTACGATCATGTCGTTATAGTCGAAATCGGATCCCTGGTTATAGGCGAGATCCTCGAACCCGAAGGTATTCTCGCCATACATGCGCACCTGTTCGCGCCCGCCGGGATTGTTCTCGCCGATCACGAAGGTTTCGCCCGAAGGGGTGAGCAGCACCGGCGCGTAGAAGCCGCTCTCCCCGGAAACCGTCCAATGGGTGATCTGATTGAAGGCGCCGCCGCCGGTCGCCATGAGGCCCGGATCCATATGGCTGCGCACCGCCGCGAGATAGGCCTCGGTATCGCCCGCCGGCACCCCGCCCACGCTCCAATCGCCGGTGGCGGCATCCACGTCGATATGCACGAAGCCCAGCGTATTGGTGTTGGCGCTGCTGCCGGTGACCTGGACGTCGAGCGTCTCGCCATGCTGGAGATAGACAACCGGCAGGCCGCTCATGCGCTGGCTGCCCGCAAGCACCGCCGCATCCGCCAGCGTGTTGTCGGTGGTGGCGTTGAGCTCCAGCCCGGCAACGGAAATGTGCAATCCACCGCCCGGCTGGCCGGAGACACCCACCATCGGCGCGGCATCGAGCACATGGTCGCCGGTGAGGACCGCGAAGCGCAATTGCTCTCCCACCCCAAGCCACACCGATTGCCCGCCCTTGAGCAGGTTTACCCCATGGTCGTCGGGCGCGGCGCCGACGCGCGCGAGGATCGCGTCCTCAAGCGTCACGCCGCCCCCCACCGCGCCGTCGCGCCCGATCAGCTGGCCTTGGGCGTCCACCGCATAGAGCAGCAAAGTGGCGCCGGTCGCCTGGGCGGCCTGAAGCACATCCAGCCGCACCCAATTGCCGGCCGTGCCGCCATCGGCCACCAGGGAGAGCCCGCCATTGCCCGCCGCCTGAAGCTCCAGGTCGGCCACGCTCACCGTGAGGGTCAACGGGCTGGAGACCGGGCCGAGGGGGGTCGCAAAGCTGGTGTCGGAGGCGGAATATTCCTGCATCGTAACGGCATAGGTTCCATTGCCGAATTGCTGCATGATCGGCGTGAACCACTGGCCGTCGATATCCGCCACCGCCGTGATCGGCTGCGGGCCACTGATCCCCTGCCCCGCAAAGCTGATCTGCGCCACGTTGAGCGCGCCGATCTTGTTGGTATAGCCGGACACCCAGGAGGGGGTGCCGGGGGCGGAATTCAGCCCGGTCCAGCCGAACGCCACCTCCGCATCGCCAACCGTGAGGGTGTTGCTGACCTGGTTCACCTGGTTCGCGACCGCCGTGAAGACATCCCCTGCCAGGGTCCCGGCCACGGGCGCGTTGGGCGTCGGCAAGGTGGCGATGAAACTGGTATTGGTGTTCTGCACCAGCAGCGCGGGATCGAGCGTCGTGGTGCCGCTATAGGCGAAGCTGAGGGTGAAGGTGGGAATAGTCTGGTCGCCCGAGGATGGCGGCGTCACGAGCGCCAGCCCGTCCACGGCGAGGCTGCCTTCCTGCCCGGCATAGTCCGGATTGAGGAATTGCGAGCCCGACATGGTCGTATAGAGGTTGAACGTCTTCTGCGCGTCGCCCTCGCCCACCACCACCTGATACCATGCAACCCCATCGGCGGCCTTGGGAATCTGGTTGATCAGGATGCTCCCTTCCGGCTGGGAAGAGCCAGCCTGCGGGCTCGCGGAATAGGTGCCGGTCGAGGAATCGTAGGCAAGATTCCAGTTCTGCCAGAGGGTTGAGCCGGCCGGAGGGGCGATCGTCACCTCCTGCCACTGGGGCACGGAATTGCTTTCGCCGGCATAGAATTTGAGGGTGATGGGCGTGCCGTCCGCCAGCACCATGTTCTGGTTGGCGAAAGACATCACGATATTGGTGCCGTCGCCCACCCACACCGGCTCGGCATATCCTCCGACGCCCGGGGCGATATAATTGTAGATAACCGGCGGAATATAGCCCTGCGGCTGCTCGCCATCATCGTACAGGGTCAAACTGATGGTGGAGACATTGGTGCCGGTCGAGGGATCATAGACCGAGATCAACGGCCCGCCGACGCTGTACTGCTTCATCAGATTGTCGGAATAGCCGGACCCGTAGGAATTGGAGTTGAAGTAATAAATCTCCGAATAGGGGTCCATGTAGGTCGGCGTCACGCCGGTGGTCAGGTTCTTTCCGAAGGCATAGGTCGGGTCCCAGTTCCAGTTGGAATTGAGATCCACCGGAGCCGTGATGGCGGAATTATAGGATTGGCCGGTGGTGTTGTAGAACCCGGCGGTGAACCCGGTGAGGAACTGGGTGAGAACCTCGCCCCACTGGTTGTTCTCCCCCGTATTCATCTCGGGCGAGGCGTCGCCATATATCTGGTAGGGCGTGGCGTCGGTCTGGTTGGTATAGATCTCGACCGAGCCCAGGGTCGAATAGATGCTGTTTTCCAGGTTCGCGGGCGAGATCTTGATATAGCCCTGGATCTGGCTGCCGGCGTCCGGCGCAAGCCAGAAATTCGTGCCGTCCCATTGCAGGGAATAGGAGAAGAAGCCGGCATTGTGCCAATTGCCGTTGGCATCCGGCGCGCCGTTGAAGAAGCCGGCGATGGAGATGGGCTGCGTCGCGACACTGGTCTCAAGGCTCGTGACGTAACCGCTCCAATCGGACGCGCTGAAGCTGTTGGGCGCGTTCACACTGACAGCCTGCGACGGCGAGATGCCGGCGCGATGCTGGCCCTGCAACGGGCCGCTGGTATAGTCGTAGACGTAGGTATTGGCGGAATTGATGTCGGCAATCGCCTGGAACAGGCTGGAGCCGGTGATGCCATAGCCGCGTGAATCGGTGGTCGCGCTCCCGCCGGAGCCATAGGTGATGCCCACCTGCATCGGCAGGCCGAAGCCTTCCACCGAGGTCAGGTTGCCCACGTCGCCCGGCAAGTTCTTCAGCGTCACCTCGAAGCTGTCGTACCGGAAATCATAGGCCGCGGCATTATTCCAGGAGATGTCCTGCTCGCCGGTGATGAGCGTCTGAAGATCGTACGGCTGGGAACCGTCCTGGCTCTGGACCAGAAAATAGACCTTGCCGCTATTGTAGGGCTCCGGAAGTACGATCGCGCTGCTGGCGGTGACGGCGCCGTCCTCCACCAGGGTGGTCCACTGGGGTGCGCCGCTGGAGTCGAAATAGACCGAATAGGCCCACACGCCCGGCTGCCCCAGCGTCTGCTGCAGCTGGGTGCTGAGGTCGACGTTCAACGTGGTCATGTGGCACCCGCCAGAAAGACGATCTGAGGCTATATAGCCACGAGGCCGAAGCTCTGATCAATGCCGCCGGACGCTGCGGCAGGTGTTTTATCGCCGCCGCAGAACCTGGTACCTGCCACGCGCATGAAGCGGGCCGCGCGCAGGGAAAATACAGTCTGCCCCCCGCCTTACCCCGCGGACGCGGCGTGGGCATGGCGCAGAAAGAAGCGCACCATCTCGCGGCTGGCATCGGGGCCGCGCGGATCGGTAAAGCTGCCCTTCGTGCTGCCGCCGGACCAAGCGTGGCCAAGGCCGTGCAGCACCCAATGCTCCAACACCACCCGGCCGCGCGGATCGGTCAGAATGGTGCGGTTATAGCTGGTGCCGTCCGGGCTCTTGCCCTGGGTCACCACCTCGTCCAGCGCCGCGCCGCCGCGCGACTGGGTCACCACGTGGTCGCCGTTGACGGGGTGGACGGTATTGTCGCGGTCGCCGTGGAACACGATGGTCGGCACGATGCCGTTGCCGTCACGCGCGCCCTGGGTGCGGGCGACGAACGGCACCGCGCTGCCCTGCCGCATGGCCATGAAGGCCGACGACATATCGCTCGCCGCCCCGCACGCCAGCCCGGAATGCACGCCGATGGCCGAATAGAGATCGGGATAGGTGGTGCCCATGATGGCCGCCACCGCCCCGCCGGCGGAGAGCCCGGCCACATAGACCCGGCCCGGCGCTACCTCGTACTGCTGCATCACCTGGCGGGTGATGCCGGCGATCAGCGACGGCTCCCCCTGCCCGCGTTTCTGGTCCGCCGCATTGAACCAGTTCCAGCATTTCGAGGCGTTGGCGGATTGCACCTGCGCGGGATAGGCCACGAACAGGCCGTGCTCCTCGGCAATTTCGTTCATGCGCGTGCCGGCGGCGAAATCGTCCGGCGATTGGGTGCAGCCGTGGAGCATGACGATCAGCGGCAGGCGCTGCCCGCGATAGGCGCTGGGCACGTAAAGCTTGTAGCTGCGGCTGCCGGCGGCGTTGGCATAAACATGCTCCTCGAACATGCCCTCGTTCTCCGAGGACTCGGGCGGCGCGTCGGGGGAAAGCAGGCCGCGCAACCCCTCGGGTAGATAATCGGCGACCGATTTCCCGCCATGCGCACCGGGACCGGCCTCGAACGGCAGGGACCATGCGCCGCCGCCGTTGCGCGGCGGGGCGAGATCAATCCCCTCGCGGCCCTTGCCGGGCACACCGCCCGGTGCACGCGGCGGATGATCTCCGGCGATGGCGCCGCGCAGAATGGCCATGGCCTCTTCCAGCCGGCCTTCCCGCGTCAGCCGCGTGGCCTCCATCATGTCGATCTTGGTAGGCACGTGCATTGAAAACATCCTGGACTGAAAGGCTTCCGACACTGCCGGGATGCCTTCCTGTTGGAAGCAAAATAGAGGCCCAAGCTTGCGCGCAGGCAGAGCGAAGAGGAGAGGAGGGGATCAGCGCATGCGGTCGCTCAGCGCCGCTTTCACCGCGGGGCTCGCCTGGAGCGCGCCGAGGATATGGAGGGAGGAAATGGTCCCGCGCGCCAGTTCCGGCGGCACGTCGGGCGCGATCACGGCAAGGCCCAGCACCTGGATGTCCAGCCGCTCGCCGGCGGCTTGCACATTTTCCAGATCCTTGCGGCTGAAGTGGCGCAAGCCGAGGTCGAGCTGGTTGCGCGCCACCGACTTCTGCACCGTATCCGCATGGCGATCCAACTGGTTGCGGATCGCGGTGCGGATGAAATCGGTCCGGTTGGAATAGAAATTTTCCTGCACCAGAAGGTCGATATGCCCCAGATCGACGAAGCCGAGATTGATCGTGATCTTCTCCGTGTCCGGCCCCTTGGGCCGAATGTCCTTCGCGAGCATCGTCATGGCAACCATCCCTACACCATCCAGCTGGATGGCAGATGGGGGCCTCCGTGCTGCAGCGCAATAGCGAATGCCATGGAAAATGATGCGACGCAGCAGATAATTTCGCGCGTCGTTCCGCCTTCCGGTCAGGCAGCCGGCTTCAGATCGCCGATCAAGGTGGGAATGAGTTCCGACACGGTGGGATGGATCGGTACGGCCCATTGCAGCACGTCATAGGGCTGGTCCGCGTTCATCATGTCGAGAATGCCATGGATCGCCTCGTCGCCCGACGTGCCGAGGATGGCCGCGCCCAGAATGCGTTTCGTCTGCGCATCGACCACCATTTTCATGAAGCCAATGGTTTCGCCCTTTTCCACCGCGCGGCCCACCCGCGCCATGGGCCGGGTCGAGACCAGCAGCGGCCGGCCGCTCGCGCGCGCCTGCGCCTCGCTCATCCCCACCCGCCCCAGGGGCGGGTCGGTATAAAGGGCATAGGCGGAAATACGGGCGGACAGCCGCCGATCTGCACCGTCGAGCAGGTTCGCGGCGATGATCTCGAAGTCATTATAGGCCGTATGGGTGAACGCGCCGCGCCCATTGCAATCCCCCATGGCCCAGACACCGCTGACATTGGTCTGCAAGGTATCGTCGACCCGGATATAGCCGCGCTCGTCCCGTTCGATCCCCGCCGCATCGAGCCCGAGGTCGCCGGTGTTGGGCACCCGGCCGATGGCCACCAGCACATGGCTCGCCACGAGATCAGGCGCCCCGCCATCTCCTTCCACGCGCACATTCACCCCCGCCCCCGCCCTGGAGAAGCTCAGGGTAGCGATGCCGGTGCGCACCTTGATCCCCTCGGCCGCGAGGAACCGCGCGATCTCAGCCGAAATGTCCTCATCCTCGCGGGCGACGAGGCGCGGCCCCTTCTCCAGCACCGTGACTTCAGCGCCGAAGCGTCGGAAGGCCTGGGCGAATTCGAGCCCGATATAGCTGCCGCCCACCACCACCAGATGGCGGGGCACCACATCGAGATCGAGCATGCTCGTGTTGGTGAGATAGTCGATGTCGGCAAGGCCCGGCATGTCGGGCACCAGGGCGCGACCGCCGACATTGATGAAGACGCGGGGCGCGGTGAGGAGATCCTCGCCGACCCGCACGGCCGTCGGGCTTTCGAAGCGGGCGTGGCCATGGAACAGGGTAAGGCCCGCCATGGCCTCCATCCAGGCCGTGAGCCCGTTGCGCGCATTCATCGTCACCTGGTGGGCTCGGGCGTGGACGCGCGTCATGTCGATGCCGACCTCGCCGGGCACGATCACCCCGAAATCGGCGGCGCGACGCGCCATGTGGGCGGCATAGGCGCTCGCGACCAGGGCTTTGGTGGGCATGCACCCGGTGTTGACGCAGGTGCCGCCGATGAGATGCCGCTCGATCAGCGCGACCTTCATGCCCGCCCCGGTCAGGCGCCCCGCGAGCGGCGGACCGGCCTGGCCGGCGCCGATGATGATGGCATCGAAGGTCTGTGTCATCGCAGGCTCCCGAGGATCAGCAGGGCACCGAGGATGGCGATCGCATCCTCGATGAGGGCGGCGGGCAGGTCGTTGCCGAGCCGCGCGGCAAGCCGTGCACGCACGGCAGCGCCGCCGAGGGTACCGATGACCGCCCCCACGATGCCCAGCGCGATACCGACAAACGCCAGCCCGGCGGGGGTCGCAAGCGCCGCTCCGCACACGGCGCCGCTGACGATGCGGGCGCCGAACTGCATGGGCACCTTGCGGCTGGGGGTGAAGGGCAGCTTGTCGGCCACCAATTCACCGAGGGCGAAGATCGTCAGCACCCAGACCGCCAGCATGGTGCCGAGAAAGGAGAGCCAGGAACCGTCCAGCGAAAGCGCGCCGAGCGCGGCCGCCCAACTGACCATCGCCAATGGCGTCATGGTGCGTAGACCACACAGAACACCCGTCAGAAGCGCCACTAGAAGCAGTGTCATAAGGGGAAATCCTCACGTGCGCCGATGAAACGGAGGCAGGCGCCCAACGGCGCCGCCGTGCCTTGCTGCCGCGCCCCTCGATTGCGAGGCGCATGAAAACAAACACGCGTGCGTATCGGTAAAGTCGTAGCCCTGCGGGTGCGAAGAGCGTATAGTATTTTCATGTCAATTCATAAATTTTCACTCGGCGACCACGTCGAGCTTTCCATTGGTCCGTTTTATCGGGCCACCGCGGGCGCATACGATATCGTTGCGCTGATGCCTTTCGAACGAGGGGAATGCTCGTATCGCGTGCGCGCCTCGGCCGAAAAGCATGAGCGCGTGGTGCTCGAGAGCGACATCCGCCTCATTCCCCGTCCTGAGGGCATGCCGGTCCAGATGCCGAGCATCGCCATCGGCAAGAAGCGCGCCTGACGCGTTCGCCTTTCGCGCGCAACTGACAAGCGCGCCTGAGGCGCGTTCGTTCTAAACTCCGCCCTCCTTCCATGCTCTGCTCCGCCCGCCATGGCCTCGCCATGCGCGGGCCGCGTTGCGTCGCGCACTGCTGCAACATTTCCCATGGGAATGCGGAGCATTTCCAGTTTTATTTCCGGGCCCCTGTCGGCCGCGGGTAACCTTGCCCGTCTTAGACAGGACGAGGACACCGCCTGATGCTCTATGCCATTCTTTGCTATCATTCCGAGGATGTCGTCTGCTCCTGGTCCAAGGAGGAAGACGACGCGGTCATGGCCAAGCTCATGACCGTGCATGAGAAACTGGAGCGGGACGGCCGGTTGGGGCCGGTGGCGCGGCTGCTGCCCACCACGGCCGCCACCACGCTCCGCAAGGACCAGGACCCGCCCCTCGTGATCGACGGGCCGTTCGCCGAGACCAAGGAGCAGTTGCTCGGCTTCTACGTGGTCGAGTTCGATAGGTTGGAAGATGCGCTCGATGCCGCGCGCGAGCTTGGACGCGCCAATCCCGGCGGCGCCTATGAGATCCGGCCGATCGCCCTGTTCCATCCCGGAAGTGTCGGGCCGTGAGCGACCTCGCCTGGATCGACGCGACGCTGGCCGCCGCGCGCCCGCAGGCGGTCGCCGCCTTGCTGCGCTATTTCCGCAATCTGGATTTCGCCGAGGAGGCGGTTCAGGAAGCCTGCTTGCGCGCCCTGCGCACCTGGCCGCAGAACGGCCCACCGCGCGACCCCGCCGCCTGGCTCATCATGGTCGGCCGCAATTCCGGCATCGACGAAACCCGGCGGCGCGCCAAACTCGCGCCGCTCCCCTCGGAGGAACAGCTCTCCGATCTCGGCGACGCCGAGGATCATCTCGCCGAACGGCTGGACGGGGAGCATTATCGCGACGACGTGCTGCGCCTGCTGTTCATCTGCTGCCATCCCGAACTGCCGGCGACGCAGCAGGTCGCTCTGGCTCTGCGCATTGTGTCCGGACTCAGCGTGTCGCAGATCGCGCGCGCGTTTCTTGTGAGCGATGCGGCGATGGAACAGCGCATCACCCGCGCCAAGAGCCGCATCGCGCGGGCCAGCGTTCCGTTCGAGACGCCCGGCGCCGTGGAACGGGCGGAGCGCCTCGCGGCGGTCGCGGCCATGGTCTATCTGCTGTTCAACGAGGGTTATTCCGCGACCGGCACCGACGCCGGAGCGCGCCGCCCCCTGTGCGACGAGGCGATCCGCCTCGCCCGCCTGCTGCTGCGCCTGTTCCAGGCCGAGCCGGAGATCATGGGGCTGCTCGCCTTGCTGCTGCTCCAGCACGCGCGTTCGGCGGCGCGGCTGGATGGGGACGGGGCCATCGTGCTGATGGACGATCAGGACCGCACCTTGTGGAACCCGACCATCATCGCCGAGGGCCTCGCCCTGATCGACAAGGCCATGCGCCACCGCCGGCCCGGCCCCTATCTGGTGCAGGCCGCCATAGCCGCTCTGCACGCGCGTGCGGAACGGCCGCAGGATACAGATTGGGGTCAAATCGACCTGCTCTATGCCATGCTGGAGCAGCTCCAGCCCTCGCCGGTGGTGACGCTCAACCGCGCCGTGGCGGTTTCAAAGGTGCGTGGCCCCGACGCGGCGCTCGCGATGATCGAGCCCCTGGGCCAGCGCCTTTCGGGCTATTTCCACTTCTTCGGGCTCAAGGGGGCTCTGTTGTCGGACCTTGGCCGCACCGAAGAAGCACGAATCGCCTTCGGACAGGCCATCGCCCTGGCCTCTTCGGCGGCGGAAGCCGCGCATATCCGCCAGCATCTCGACCGCTTGCAGCGCGAAGGCGGCGCGTCTCCCCAATCCAACGGCTCCGCCGCCTGAGATACCGACCGGATCCGGCGCTGCGGGAGGCAGATGCGGCGATGCACGCAGAAACGCTAGCCTTCACGCCCAAGACACAGGAAGATGCAAGCGAAGGACGTTTCCGCGGGACCAGGGGCAAGAGAGTGGCAGAGCGCAAGACGAAGGCCGCAAGTGAGGCCGCCGAGGTGATCGATTATCAGACCGGGTCAGGCGCTCCGGCAGCGATTGCAAGCACGCTGGAAGATGCCCTCGGCATTCAGGTGCGCGCCATCCGCCGGCAATTGGACCTCACCGTTTCCGACCTCGCGGGCGCCGCCGGCATTTCGGTGGGAATGCTGTCGAAGATCGAGAATGGGCAGATTTCCCCTTCCCTTGCGACGCTTCAGGCCATTTCCAAAGCGCTGAACGTTCCCATCACCACCTTGTTCTCCACCTTTGAGGAGCGGCGCGACTGTTCCTTCGTGCGGGCGCACCAGGGCGTCATCATCGAGCGGCGCGGCACCAAGGTGGGGCATCAATATGAATTGCTCGGCCACGGGCTCGGCGGCGATATTGTGGTTGAACCTTACCTCATCACTCTCTCTGAAGACGCCGCCACCTATACCGGCTTTCGCCATGCCGGGGTCGAATTCATCTACATGCTGAGCGGAGAAGTGGTCTATCGCCATGCCGACCGCACCTATCACCTGCGGCCGGGCGACTCCCTGATGTTCGATTCCGGCGCCGCCCACGGTCCCGAGGACCTGATCGTGACGCCCATGTCTTATCTCTCGGTGATCGTCTACAGCCGCGACCCGCGCTGACGGCTCTCCCATCGCCATCTTTTTCCTAGAGAGAAAATTTTATTCCGCCCGCGTTGACGAGGCAGCGCTTGGGGCGTACCACTCTGGAGACGGCCATGTTTCGGCCACCGGAGTTCAGCCATGTGCGGCATCGTCGGTATCTTTCTGAAAGACCCCAAGCTCGAGCCAGAGCTTGGGCAAATGCTCTCCTCCATGCTGTGCGTGATGACGGACCGGGGGCCTGACAGCGCGGGTTTCGCCATCTATGGCAACGGCGCGGTGGACCACGTGAAACTCTCCCTGCGGGCCGTGGAAGGCTATGATTTCGAGGGTCTCGCGCATTCGATCTCGGTGGTGACGGGCGGCGATCCTCGCCTCGTGGTGCGCGCCAGCCATGCGGTGATCGAGGTTCCGGCGCACCAGGAAGCCGCCGTGCGCACCGCGCTTGCCACGCGTCATCCCGAGGTTGCCATCGTCGGCACCGGGGCGCGCATGGAAATCTTCAAGGAAATCGGCCTGCCGAGCGAGGTCGCCGAGCGCTTCGACCTGCCCAAGATGAGCGGCACCCACGGCATCGGCCACACCCGCATGGCGACCGAAAGCGCGGTGACCACCGCTGGCGCGCATCCCTTCTCCACCGGCGCGGACCAGTGCCTGGTGCACAATGGCTCGCTCTCGAACCACAATGATCTGCGGCGCCAGCTGAAGCGCGAGGGAATTTCCTTCGCCACCGAAAACGACAGCGAAGTTGCGGCCGGCTATCTCACCTGGCGCATGAAGAACGGCGCTACCCTCGGCGAGGCACTGGAAGCCGGCCTCAAGGATCTGGACGGCTTCTTCACCTTCGTGGTCGGCACCGAAAGCGGCTTCGGCGTGCTGCGCGATCCCATCGCCTGCAAACCCGCCGTGATGGCCGAGACCGACCAATATGTGGCCTTCGCCTCCGAATACCGCGCTCTGGTGAACCTGCCCGGCATCGCCGATGCCCGCGTGTTCGAGCCCGAGCCCGCCACCGTCTATTTCTGGGACCGCGCCGCATGAATGCCTTCAGCCCCGACATCACGTTCGATCTCGCACAGAGCGAGCTGCGCGAGCTGAACGGCGCGCTGCACAAGGCCACCGGCGAGACCAATGCTAAGCTCTGGCGCGTGCTGAACCCGAATGGCCGGCACGCTTTGGCAGCCGGCGTAGATGCCCCCCTCACCATCCAGGTCGAGGGCCACGTGGGCTATTATTGCGCCGGGATGAACCAGCAGGCGAGCATCATCATCCATGGCAATGCCGGTGTCGGCGTCGCCGAGAACATGATGAGCGGCTTCGTCCATGTGCTGGGCGACGCCAGCCAGGCGGCCGGCGCCACGGCCCATGGCGGCATGCTGCGCATCGACGGTAATGCCTCGGCCCGCTGCGGCATTTCCATGAAGGGCGTCGACATCATCGTGAAGGGCTCCATCGGCCATATGAGCGCGTTCATGGGCCAGTCCGGCAATCTCATCGTGTTCGGCGATGCCGGCGAGGCGTTGGGCGACAGCCTCTATGAAGCCAAGCTGTTCGTGCGCGGCTCGGTGAAGAGCCTGGGCGCCGATTGCATCGAGAAGGAATTGCGCGACGAGCACAAGCAATTGCTGAGCGAAAAACTGGCGGCGGCCGGTCTTGCCGGCTCCATCGACGTGTCCGAATTCAAGCGATACGGCTCGGCCCGCCGGCTCTACAATTTCCACATCGACAATGTCGATGCCTATTGATGCGTGAGGACGACCTTATCATGAGCGCCCACTCCAACGTCCCCCGCACCCTGCCCCGCTTCTCCGCGACCTTCGACCCGCACACCTTGTCGGAAATTCGGCGCGCGGCGGCGACCGGCATCTATGACATTCGCGGCGCCGGCACCAAGCGCAAGCTGCCCCATTTTGACGACCTGCTCTTCCTCGGCGCCTCCGTCTCGCGCTATCCGCTTGAAGGCTATCGCGAAAAGTGCGGCACCGACGTGGTGCTTGGTACGCGTTTCGCCAAAAAGCCGATCACCCTCAAGACCCCCGTCACCATCGCCGGCATGAGCTTCGGCGCCCTCTCCGCGCAGGCAAAGGAAGCGCTGGGACGCGGCGCCTCGGCGGTCGGCACCTCCACCACCACCGGCGACGGCGGCATGACGAGCGAAGAGCGGGGCCATTCCCAGACCCTGGTCTACCAATATCTGCCCTCGCGCTACGGCATGAATCCCAATGACCTGCGCAAGGCTGACGCGATCGAGATCGTGATCGGCCAGGGCGCGAAGCCTGGCGGCGGCGGCATGCTGCTCGGCCAGAAGATCTCCGACCGCGTCGCCGGCATGCGCAACCTGCCGCAGGGCATCGACCAGCGCTCGGCCTGCCGCCATCCGGACTGGACAGGGCCGGATGATCTGGAGATCAAGATCAGCGAACTGCGTGAGATCACGGACTGGGAAAAGCCGATCTATGTGAAAGTCGGCGCCTCCCGCCCCTATTACGATATTTCACTGGCGGTGAAGTCCGGCGCCGACGTGGTGGTGCTCGACGGCATGCAGGGCGGCACGGCGGCAACCCAGGACGTGTTCATCGAGCATGTGGGGCTGCCCATTCTTTCGGCCATCGGCCCGGCGGTTCAGGCGCTGCGCGACCTCGGCCTGCACCGCAAGGTGCAGCTCATCGTCTCCGGCGGTATCCGCAATGGCGCGGACGTGGCCAAAGCGCTGGCGCTTGGCGCGGACGCGGTCGCCATCGGCACGGCGGCCCTGGTGGCGCTGGGCGACAACGACCCGCAATACGAAGCCGAATACGCGGCCCTCGGCAGCACCGCCGGGGCCTATGACGACTGGCACGAGGGCTTGGATCCGGCGGGCATCACCACCCAGGACCCCGTGCTCTCGGCGCGGCTCGACCCCGTCAAGGCCGGCCGTCGGCTCGCCAATTATCTCAGCGTCATGACGCTCGAGGCGCAGACCATCGCCCGTGCCTGCGGCAAGAGCCATCTGCACAATCTTGAGCCGGAGGACCTCGTCGCCCTCACGGTTGAATCGGCCGCCATGGCTGGCGTGCCGCTTGCAGGCACCAACTGGATTCCCGGCAAGGGCGGCGCCTACTGATCGCCCGACCGGACCGGCGCGCCTTCACGGGGCGCGTCGGGAGCACAACGACAAGACCTTCCCAGAGGATTTGACATGATCCGCTTGCCCGAACCCATGCGCGAAGCCGATGGCCGCGCCGCAGTCGCCGCCCTCGCCCCCGATGCCGATCTGGAAAAGGTCGCCCAGGAACGGGGCATCAAGTATTTCCTGATCTCCTATGTGGACCTGTTCGGCGGGTTGCGGGCGAAATTGGCGCCGGCATCGGCCATCGCCGGCATGCAGAAGGATGGCGCGGGATTCGCGGGCTTTGCCACCTGGCTCGACATGACGCCAGCCGACCCGGACCTGTTCGCGATCCCCGACCCAACCTCGCTGATCCAGCTGCCCTGGAACCCGGAGATCGGCTGGCTCGCATCCGATCTGTACATGGAAGGCAAGCTGGTAGAGCAGGCGCCGCGTTCGGTTCTCAAGAACCAGCTCGCGGCCGCAGCCGCTCTCGGCTACGAGATGAAGAGCGGCGTGGAGTGCGAATATTTCCTCACCAACGCCGACGGCACAGGCATCCACGATGCCGCCGATACGGCGGTGAAGCCCTGCTACGACCAGTCCGCCTTGATGCGCCAGTATCCGGTCATCAAGGAAATCTGCGACGCCATGCTGTCGCTCGGCTGGGGCGCCTACCAGAACGACCATGAGGACGCCAACGGCCAGTTCGAAATGAACTGGAACTACGACAACGCCCTCGTCACCGCCGACCGGCACGTGTTCTTCAAATTCATGGTCAAGAGCATCGCCGAGAAGCACGGCCTGCGCGCGACCTTCATGCCGAAGCCGTTCATCAATCTCACCGGCTCGGGCTGCCATTGCCACGTTTCGCTGTGGGACAAGGACGGCAAGAACGCGTTCGCCGACAAGGCCGGCAAGCTCGGCGTGTCGGACCTCGGCTACAGCTTCATCGGCGGGCTGATCCACAATGCCGATGCGCTCTGCGCGCTCACCAATCCGACGGTGAATTCCTACAAGCGCATCAACGCTCCGCGCACCATTTCCGGCGCCACTTGGGCGCCCAACACGGTGACCTATACCGGCAACAACCGCACCCACATGATCCGCATTCCCGATGCCGGCCGGTTCGAATTCCGCCTCGCGGACGGCGCCGCAAATCCCTATCTCCTCCAGGCGGGGGTGCTCGCGGCAGGGCTCGACGGCATTACCAATGCGCGTGACCCCGGCGAGCGGCTGGACATCAACATGTACACCGACGGCCACAAGGTGGAGGGCGCGAAGAAGCTGCCTCTCAACCTGTTGGACGCGCTGCGGGCGCTGGAGACCTCGTCCGTGCTGGCAGAAAGCCTGGGGCCGAGCTTCGTCGCCGGTTTCGTCAAGCTGAAGATGGAGGAGTGGAACGCCTATTCGCGCCATCTTACCCAATGGGAGCGGGAAACCACGCTGGATATCTGAGAGCCCGCAGATCCCAAGAAACAGACCTGATGGCCCGGCGCTGCTGTCGCCGGGCTTTTCTTTTGCGGTCTCGCCCGAGATTGGCGGACCTCCCGAAGCGATACCTTGGCCGGATCGCTGGAAGAATAGTATTTCTGGGCCCCTTCTAATGGGAACCCAAGATGGGCCCTGCCGTTGCTTTCGCGAATGCAACAGGAGGTTCCCATGAAGAAGACCCTATATGTCATCAGCCTTGCGGCTTTGCTGGCAGGCTCATCTGCCTATGCCGGCGAAGAGGGCGTCGCGGCTGGTGCAGTTGCAGGTGGCACAGCCGGCGCTGTGGTCGGCGGCCCGGTCGGAGCGGCAGTGGGCGCGGGCGCCGGAGCGGTGGCAGGCGGCGCGGCATCAAACCACGATCGCGACCGGGTGATCATCGAGCGCCACGACGCGGACACCACAGGCTCGATCAATTGCTCGTCGAAGACGGTCCATCGTGAAAATAGCATGGGCGATTCCACGACGGTCCGCCGCGAGTCGTGCAACTGACGCGCCCACTCCACACGATAGATCAGGCCGGCTGCCGCTCGCGCATCGCAAGCGTCAAGGACGCGTGCGAGCGGTTTCGCCGAGCCAGGGCATCGTCCGCCGCAGCACGGGCCAGCACGTCTCTTCCAGATGTACCCGGCAGAACCCCGCCACGTCACGCGGCAGGCGGCCGAGTTCCTGTCGCCGTGCGATCAGCGTGAGGCTGCGCTGGAACGCCGGGCCGGGCAGCGGCCAGCAGGCGAGCTGCGCCATGGGTACCGCCGCCTCCAGCAGGCAGAGGGGCGTGGTCACGGCAAATCCGGCGCCCTGCGCAACCATGGCGGTGACGCACTGGGGTGTGTCGAATTCCAGCCGGCGCGCAAGATCCAGCTTCATCCGGCGCAGATGGCGTTCCACCTCGATGCCGGTCTTGGAACGAGCGGAGAAGCGCACCAGGGGCAGGCGCGCGGCGAGCTTCGCCAGGTCATCCACCCGTGCCGGCTGCGCCGTGCCCCCAGGCGCGATCAGAATATAAGGCTCGGTTAGCAGAGCGAACCGCTCCAGTCCCTCGATTTCCTCCAGTTCGTCGGGCGCCAGCAGCAGGTCCATCTGCCGCGTCAGCAGCGCCGAGGCGTGGGAGGCGGTGAGGCCGGAGAGGATCGACACCTGGTCCGCGAGGGCCATCAGATGCGCGCCGAGCGGCGCGGCCAGGGCGCGCGAGAGCGAATCCACCAGCCCCACCCGAAGCAGCGGCAGACGGCTGTGCATGGTCTCGTGCAACATGGGGGCGATCTGCCGCGCCTCGGACAGCAGCGCGCTGGCCCGCTGGCGCAATACGCCGCCTGCCGGCGTGAGGCCCAAGGGGCGGACCGACCGATCGAACAACACCGCGCCGGTGCGCGCCTCAAGGTCGGCGACCGCCTGCGAGACCGCCGGCTGCGTGAGGCCAAGCTGGCGCGCCGCCCCCGCCATGGCGCCTTGCTCGCAGACCGCCAGAAAGATTTCCAGAACGCGCAGATCGAAGGGCAAGGGCTCCGCGCGCTGGACGATGCTTCGCAAGACCATGAGCCGGCTCTCGTACTATAAGCAATAATTATATCATACCTGATTTTAAGGTACGGTATGGATTCTTAGACGGGCGATCCGCCCGCGAGAGTGAGCTGCGGCATGTCGCATTATTCCGTCCTGTCCATCGTCGCCAACGCGTTCAACGGACAGAGGGGTTGGGCCCCGGCCTGGCGCGACGCGACGCCCAAGCCGGCCTATGACGTGATCGTGGTGGGCGGCGGCGGCCATGGACTCGCGACGGCCTATTACCTCGCCAAGGAGCATGGCATCCGCAACGTCGCGGTGCTGGAGAAGGGGCATATCGGCTCCGGCAATGCCGGCCGCAACACCACCATCATCCGCTCCAACTACCTGCTGCCGGGCAACGAGCCGTTCTACGAATGGTCCATGAAGCTGTGGGAGGGCCTGGAGCAGGACCTCAATTACAATGCCATGGTTTCTCAGCGCGGCGTTCTGAACCTCTATCATTCCGACGCCCAGCGCGATGCCTATGCGCGGCGCGGCAATGCCATGCGGCTGAACGGCGCTGACAGCGAATTGCTGGACCGCGACCAGGTGCGCGACATGGCGCCGTTCCTGAATTTCGACCAGGCGCGTTTCCCAATTCAGGGAGGCCTGCTGCAGAAGCGGGGCGGCACGGCGCGACACGATGCGGTTGTGTGGGGCTATGCCCGCGCGGCGAGCAAGCTCGGCGTGGATATCGTTCAGAATTGCGAGGTGACTGGCTTCATCCGCTCAGGCGACGCGGTGGTAGGCGTCGAGACGACGCGCGGGCCGATCCACGCCGGCAAGGTAGGGCTGGCGGTGGCCGGCTCCACCTCGCGCCTCACACGGCTGCTGGACATGCGCCTTCCGATCGAGAGCCATGTGTTGCAGGCCTTCGTGTCGGAAGGGCTGAAGCCCCTGGTGCCGGGCGTCATCACCTTCGGCGCGGGCCATTTTTACATCAGCCAGTCGGACAAGGGCGGGCTGGTCTTCGGCGGCGACATCGACGGCTATAATTCCTATGCCCAGCGCGGCAACCTTCCGGTCATTGAGGATGTGTGCGAAGCAGGCATGGCGCTGTTTCCGCGCATCGGCCGGCTGCGCATCCTGCGCCACTGGGGCGGCATCATGGACATGTCGATGGACGGTTCGCCGATCATCGACAAAACGCATCTGCCGGGCCTCTATCTCAATGCCGGCTGGTGTTATGGCGGGTTCAAGGCGACGCCTGCCTCCGGCTGGTGCTTCGCGCATATGCTGGCGAAGGATGCGCCCCATGCGTTCAACGCCGCCTTCCGCCTGGACCGTTTCCGTACCGGCCATCTGATCGACGAGAAGGGGGTCGGCGCCCAGCCGAACCTGCACTGACATGCGTATTCCCTGTCCCTATTGCGGGCTTCGCGACGCCCACGAATTCTCTTATCTCGGCGATGCCACGCTGAAGCGGCCCGACCCCGAAGCCGCGGACGCGCAAGAGGCGTTCTTCCAATACGTCTATCTGCGCGAAAATCCCGCCGGGCCACACGAGGAGCTTTGGTATCACGCGGCCGGCTGCCGGCAGTGGCTGGTGGTTGAACGCGACACGCGCACCCATGCCATCTCGGGCGCCCGCTTTGCGCGCCCCAAGGCTGGCGAGGTGACTTCGTGAGCCGCCTGTCATCCGGCGGCCTGATCGACCGCGCCAAACCACTGTCCTTCACCTTTGACGGCAAGCCGTACACCGGTCTCGCCGGCGATACGCTCGCCTCGGCGCTGCTGGCCAACGACGTTCGGCTGGTGGGCCGATCGTTCAAATATCACCGCCCGCGCGGCATCTATTCCGCCGGCTCCGAAGAGCCCAATGCGCTCGTGGAATTGCGCACCGGTGCCCGGCGCGAACCCAACACCCGCGCCACCATGGCGGAATTGTACGAAGGCCTGGAGGCGACCAGCCAGAACCGCTGGCCTTCGCTCGCCATGGATCTGCTGAGCGCAAACCAATGGCTCTCGCCCTTCCTCGGCGCGGGCTTCTACTACAAGACCTTCATGTGGCCGGCGGCGCTTTGGGAAAAGCTCTATGAGCCCGCCATCCGCCGCGCCGCGGGCCTCGGACGGGCGGCGGAAGAGGCGGACCCGGACAGCTACGAGAAGGCATTCGCGTTCTGCGACGTGCTCGTGATCGGCGGCGGTCCGTCGGGCCTCCTCGCAGCCCTTACGGCGGGACGCGCGGGGGCGCGGGTGATCCTGGCGGACGAGGACGTGATCCTCGGCGGCCGGCTAAACAGCGAGCGCAGCCCCATCGACAATGCCGCGCCTGAGGCATTCCTCGTCAAGGTCCGGGCGGAGCTGGCTTCACTGTCCAATGTCCGCGTCATGCCGCGCACGACCGTGTTCGGCGTCTATGACGGCGGCACCTATGGCGCGCTGGAACGGGTGAGCGACCATCTCCCCGTGCCGGCGCCGTTCCAGCCGCGACAGCGCTATTGGAAGATCGTCGCACGGCGCGCCGTGCTGTGCGCGGGTGCTTTCGACCGGCCGATCGTGTTCGGGGGCAACGACAGGCCGGGTGTCATGTCGGCCCAGGCGCTTCGGACCTATGCAGTGCGCTATGCGGTCTCTCCTGGCGCCAACGCCGTGGTGTTCGCCAATAACGACCACGCCTGGAGCGCCGCCTTCGATGCGGCGGACGCCGGGGTGAAAGTCAAAGCCATCGTAGATGTGCGCGAGAGCGTCACCACGGCACTGGCGGATGGCGCCAAGGCCCGCGACATCCGCGTCATCACCGACGGCGTGGTGACCGCCACGTCGGGCAAGTGCCTCTCGTCCCTCACGGTTCGCACCAGGGGCGCGACCGAAACCCTTCAGGCCGAAGTGCTGGGCATCTCGGGCGGCGCGACGCCCAATCTCGCACTGACCAGCTATTTCGGCGGACGACCGAAATATGATGCCGCGCGTGCCGCCTTCGTGCCCGACACGACCCCGCCGGGACTCAGCGTCGCCGGGGCGGCAGCGGGGCGGTTTTCGCTGGCCGAATGCTTTGCCACCGGCGCTGCTCAGGGGGCAGCGGCGGCGCAAGATGCGGGCTTCGCCACCAAGCCGGTGCCGCTGCCCGAGACCGGCGACACGCCGGCCTCGCTGTCCGCCTTCTGGCATGTGCAGGGGTCGAAGGGCCTCGCGTTCGTGGATTTCCAGAACGACGTGTCGGCCAAGGATATCGCTATCGCCCATAAGGAAGGCTTCCGGGCGGTGGAATTGCTGAAGCGCTACACCACGCTCGGCATGGCGACCGACCAGGGCAAGTCGTCCAACATGGCGGGGCTCGCCATCATGGCCGAATTGACCGGCCAGGGCATCGGCGAAACCGGCACCACCCTGTTCCGCCCGCCCTTCACGCCGGTGGCATTGGGCGCGCTTGCGGGCCATCATCGCGAAAAGGATTTCCGCCCGACGCGGCCCACCCCCACCCACGACTGGGCACGCAAGCAGGGCGCGGTGTTCGTGGAAACCGGGCTTTGGCTACGTGCGCAATATTTCCCCCAGCCTGGCGAGACTGATTGGCTGGAAAGCGTCACCCGCGAGGTGACGGCGGTGCGGTCGTCTGTCGGCCTGATCGACGTTTCCACGTTCGGCAAGATCGACCTCCAGGGGAGCCACGTCGGCGTCTTTCTCGACCGGGTCTATATCAACACCTTCTCCACCCTGGCCGTGGGCAAGGCGCGCTATGGCGTGATGCTGCGCGAGGACGGCCTCGTGATGGACGACGGCACCACCGCCCGCCTCGCCGACGACCATTATGTCATGACGACCACCACGGCCAACGCCGCGAAGGTCTATCAGCATCTGGAATTCTGCCTCCAGGTGCTGTGGCCGGAGCTGGACGTTCAGCTCGCCTCCGTCTCCGAGCAATGGGCGCAGATCGCCATCGCGGGGCCGAAATCCCGCGAGGTGCTGGCCAAGGTCGTGGACGCTCCACTGGACGTTGCCAACACCGCCCTGCCCTTCATGGGAGCGGTGGAGGGCAAGGTGATGGGCGGCGTGAAGGCACGCATCTTCCGCCTCTCCTTCTCCGGAGAGCTGGGCTACGAGATCGCCGTGCCCTCCCGGCATGGCGAGGCGCTGACGCGGGCGCTGATGGCGGCCGGCGCACCGTTCGGCATCACCCCCTACGGCACCGAGGCGCTCGGCGTGATGCGGATCGAAAAGGGCCATGTCTCCGGCAACGAGCTGACCGGACAGACCAGCGCGCGCGACCTCGGCCTCGGCAAGATGGCGTCGACCAAGAAGGATTATATCGGCCGCGTCATGGCCGGGCGCCCCGCCTTTGCCGATCCCGACCGCGCGACCTTCATCGGTTTCAAGCCGGTGGACCGCGCCCAGCGGCTGCGGGCCGGCGCCCATTTCCTGCCCCTCGGCGCCCCGGCGGTGATGGAGAATGACGAGGGCTATATGAGTTCGGTCGCTTATTCGCCCACCCTCGGCCATTGGATCGGCCTCGGCTTCCTCAAGGGGGGCCGTGCGCGGATCGGCGAGACGGTGCGCGCCTATGACCCGGTCCGCGGCGGCGACATCGCGGTGGAAGTGTGCGATCCCGTCTTCGTCGATCCGGAAGGGGAACGGCTGCGTGTCTGAGCTACTTGCAGAACTGCCCGCAAGCGCCCTCGTGCCAGAGGGGTATTACGGCGCGCGCGCGCCCGCACCCGGCGTGGTGGCCGCGCTGCTCGGCTCGCTCGCACTCGCCAATATCGTAGCGCGACGCGATGCGCTCGACATTGCGACCAAGCTTGCGCAGGAACAGCTGGGTCTCACCTTGCCGCGCGGGCCGCATACCGCCTCGGCTGGCGATCTGACGCTGGTTGGCATCGGGCCGGGCCGCTTCCTGGTGGTCGGCGAAGGAATCACCGGCGATCCGCTTCTGGCGCGTCTCGCCCACGCCTTCGGAAACACCGTGGCCCTCACGGACCAGAGCGACGGGCAGCTGGTGATTCAGATTTCCGGGCCGCGCACCCGCGACATGCTGGCCAAGCTCGTGCCGATCGACCTCGACCCGAGCGTCTTCAAGCCGGGCGATGCGGCATCGACCCTGGTGGCGCTGATCCCGGTGCTGATCTGGCAGGTGGATCCGGCCCCCGTCTACCGGTTCGCGGTGCCGCGCTCCTTTGGCCCGGCCTTCCTGCGGGCGCTGGTTGGGGCGGGCGCGGAATTCGGCCTTCAACTCACGGGCACCGGGCGAGGTTGAAGGCGGCGCGCCGCGCGCTTTCCGCTTCTCCACCCGCAGCCCCCTTCCACGTGATGGATAATCCATGACCACGGCTTCCGACCAATTCGTCCTCGCCTTTTCCTGTCCCAACCGCCCGGGCATCGTCGCCGGCGTCTCGACCTTCCTGTTCCAGCATGGCTGCAACATCCTGGAAGCCCAGCAATTCGACGACACGGAGAGCGGCCGCTTTTTCATGCGCGTCGTGTTCAACGTGGTGCAGGGTGATGCGACCCTGGATACGATCCGCGCGCAGTTCGAGGAGGTGGCGCAGCCGCTGAACCTGCAATGGACGCTGCGCGCCCCGAACGAAAAGCGGCGCGTGCTGCTGCTCGCCTCCAAGTTCGACCACTGCCTCGCGGACCTGCTTTATCGCTGGCGCATTGGCGAAATTCCCATGGAGGTGACGGGGATCATCTCCAACCATCCGCGCGAGACCTATGCGCATCTCGATTTCGACGGCATTCCGTTCCATCATCTGCCGGTGACCAAGGCCACCAAGCTGGAGCAGGAAACCCAGATCTGGGGCGTGTTCCAATCCACGCGCTCGGATCTGGCGGTGCTCGCGCGCTACATGCAGGTGCTCTCCGACGGGCTTTCAGCCAAGCTGTCCGGCAAGTGCATCAACATCCACCATTCCTTCCTGCCGGGTTTCAAGGGCGCCAAGCCCTATCACCAAGCCCATCTGCGCGGCGTGAAGCTGATCGGCGCCACCGCCCATTACGTGACGTCGGATCTCGACGAAGGCCCCATCATCGAGCAGGACGTGGAGCGCATCAGCCACCAGGACAGCCCGGAAGATTTGGTGCGCAAGGGCCGCGACATCGAGCGCCGGGTGCTGGCGCGCGCGCTCTCCTGGCATGTTCAGGACCGGGTGATTCCCAACGGCCACAAGACCGTGGTCTTCCGCGACTGAACCCGACTGCGGCGCCCGGCCACCGCTCGGCCTGCCGACGCAATGAACCAGACCGCTCCTCCGGCGTTTATGACCTTAGGTCAAACAGCTCTGGAGGAGCTCCATGTCTCGCGGCACAACCCTCACCTTGGGCGCCGTCGTTCTGGTCGCTGCCCTGACGGCGGCGGTCCTGTTTTCCGGACGCGGCACGCCCGACCCGACCGAAACCGCACCCGGCAACGTGCCGGCGGTAACCGAGCCCGCGCCGCCCACGACCTCGCCCGCGACACCGCCGGGGGTCACGCCGTCCAATCCTGTCCGGCCGTAATCTGCATGCAACAGCGATTTGTGCGCCCATTAATACGTCAATCGCTTATTTGTTAGGCAAGTTTTCGCGACCTGGGTGGAGCCTTCACCGCTGAATTCGGTTCGCTGCACCGGCGAAAGGCTCGCCGTTCCTGCGCCCGTGCGCCTTTGCCGGGGCGCGCGGGCGGGGCGTGGGTGGCGCCCGGTCTGGCCCGGTTCCTGCTTAGCCCCTGGCGAATACGCTCCGGAGTTCGGCATGCAAACGGTCGCCAGTCTTCTCGCCGCCCATCGCCAAGGATTGCGCTCGCCGAGCGATACCGTGCGCAGCACCTATGCCCGCATCGCAGCCCATGACGACCCGGCGATGTTCATCACCTTGCGCCCGCAGATGGATGTGCTCGCGGACGCCGCCGCGCTTGAGCACGCCGGGGATACCGGCCTTCCGCTCTATGGCATTCCCATCGCGGTGAAAGACAATATCGACGTGGCGGGCCTGCCCACCACGGCGGCATGCCCGGCGTTCGCCTATCAGCCTGCCGCCGATGCCACCGTGATCGCCCGGCTGAAGGCGGCCGGCGCGCTGATCATCGGCAAGACCAATCTCGACCAGTTCGCCACCGGCCTCGTGGGCACGCGCTCGCCCTATGGCATTCCGCGCAACGCCTTCAAGGCGGATCTCGTGCCGGGCGGCTCCTCCTCCGGCTCGGCCTCGGCGGTCTCCGCGGGCATCGTGCCGCTGGCACTGGGCACCGACACCGCCGGCTCGGGCCGGGTTCCGGCGATGCTTCAGAACATCGTCGGCATAAAGCCGAGCCTCGGCCTCGTGCCCAATACCGGCCTCGTGCCCGCTTGCCGCACGCTGGATGCCATCTCCATCTTCGCCCTCACCGTCGACGATGCCATGGCGGCGCTCCAGGTCATGGCCGGCTTCGATCCGGCGGACGCGTTTTCCCGCGCCTTGCCCCTCGGGCCGATGGCCGCACCGGCGGCTCCGGTGCTCGGCATCCTGCCGAAGGAGCAACGCGAATTCTTCGGCGACGAAGACGCCGCCAAGGCCTACGAAGACGCGCTCGATCGGCTCAAAGCCCTGGGCGCGCAGCTGGTGGAATTCGACTATGCGCCCTTCGCCGAGACCGCGCGGCTGCTCTATGAAGGCCCCTGGGTGACCGAGCGCTGGATCGTCGCCGAAAAGCTGCTCACGACCAACCCCGAAGCCGTCCATCCCGTAACGCGCACGATCACGGAAGCGGGCGCCAAGCCGAGCGCCGCAGACCTGTTCCGCGCCCTGTACCGCCTTCAGGAATTGAAGGCCAAGGTGAAGCCCGTGCTCGCATCCCTCGATGCCATCGTGCTGCCCACCGCGCCCACCGCTTATACGCTGGAAGCCGTGTTGGCGGACAATATCCGCCTCAATTCGCGCAATGGCACCTATACCAATTTCGTCAATCTGCTGGACATGTGCGGCACCGCCGTGCCTGCCGCCATTGCCGGAAGCGGTGTGCCCTATGGCATTACGCTGCTCGCTCCTGCCGGCAACGATGCCAAGCTCGCCGCCATCGCCCGCACCTTCGCCGCCGCTACCGGCCTGCCGCTGGGTGCGAGCGGAGAAACCGCCCCGCCCCTCGCGCCGACTTCCGAACAGGCTGAAGCCGGCAGGCTCGATATCTGCGTGTTCGGCGCCCACCTCTCCGGCATGGGCTTGAACGGGGAACTGGTCGCGCTTGGCGGGCGGCTAGTCGGGGCTGTCGACACCGCCCCGCTCTATCGCATGTCATTGCTGTGCGGCGGCGTGCCCCGGCCGGGCGTTACCCGCGTCGGCGAGGGTGGCGCATCGCTTGCGGGTGAGGTGTGGTCCCTGCCGTTCGAGGGCGTCGGCCGCCTGCTGGCGCAGATTCCCGCGCCGCTCGGCCTCGGCAGCGTCGTCCTGGCGGATGGAACGCATGTCGCCGGCTTCCTGGCCGAGGCGGCGGGCGTTGAAGGGTGCACCGACATCACTGCCTTAGGCGGCTTCCGCGCTTATGTGGACAGCTTGGCCGCAAAGTCGGCCTGATCTGGCGATGTGCGGCCGCCTGGCGCGGCCTCACACGCTTTCGGCGTATCGCTCATAGGCGATCTCGACGGTGATGATATGCGCGCGCATGGCGTGCGCGGCTTCGGCCTTGTCGCCGCGCAGGATCGCCGTCACCACCTGGTCGTGCTCGGCATAGGACAGCGCGAGGCGACCGAGGTTACGGAACTGCGCCCGCCGGAAGGGCTGGAGCCGCGCCCGCGTCGCGAGGGTGATCTCGGCGAGATAATCATTGTGCGCCCCGCCATACAGGAAGGTATGGAAGCGCTCGTTCAGGAAGGTGTAATTGGTCTCGTCGCCCCTGCGGGTCAGGTCCGCGAGATCGGCGTGAATGGCCTGGAGCTGGCCGCGCTCCGCCGGTGTCATGTGGAGCGCACACAGCCCCGCGCACAGAGCCTCCAGCTCCGCCATGACATCGAACATGCCGCGCAATCGCTCGAAACTGGGCTTCGCCACCAAAGCGCTGCGATGGGGCCGGGTCTCCACGAGGCCGGAAGCCGCAAGATCGCGGATGACCTCGCGCACCGGCGTGCGGGAGACGCCGTAGCGGCGCGCGATTTCCATTTCCTCCAGCGGCGTGCCGGGCGCGATGCGACCACAGACGATGTCGTCGGCGATTTGCAGCCGCAATTCCTCGGTGCGCGTGACGCCTCGGGTCTGCGCACGACGCCGGCGGGGCCGCGCGAGGCGGGTAGCCGCCTCGGTGGAGGATGCTGGAAGGCTCATGACGCAACGCTACCGGTTTCGCGGGACACGGGGAAAACACCTTGCCTCAGGCACTCACAATGCATCGTCGGGCGCGCGGGGAATGCTGCTGACATGGGCCGCAACCACCTTCCAGCCCTGTGGGAAACGCACCCAGCTCTGCTGTTGACGGCCGATCTGTCCCGGCATTGAATCCCGCGCAAACAATGTGGAAGCAATGGCGAAATCCCGGCCATAGGTGGTGATGACGGTTTGGCTCAGCGCCCGCATGAGGCCAGCCGGGGCGCGCGCCCGGCGAAATGCGCGGATGGCGTCCATGCCGTAGAGATTCTCGCCGCCGCCGTATCGGATGGTGCGGGGATCGTCAAAGAACAGGTCCTCCAGCGTCGGCACGTCGTTGCCGACCAGTGCCGCCTCGTAGCGCGCGAAGGCTTCCGCGACTTCGGCCACCACCTCGGGAATGTCGATCTCCATGCGCGCTCCTAAAGCGATGCAACGGGCGCGCGGGCGATGCCGCGCGCTTCGAGTTCACAGGCGACCCGCAAAGCGAGATCCTCGCGCCAGGGCGGTGCGATGACCTGCACCGCCAGCGGCAGGCCATCGTCGGGCCAGATCGGCACCGCCACCACAGGCAGGCCGATGAAGGAAATCGGCTGGGTGAACAGCCCGAGATTGGGGCGCACCGGCAAGGTGACGCCATCGAGCACAAAGGTCTTCTGCCCGAGCTTGGGCGCGCGGGTGGGCGTCGCGGGCGCCAGCAGGATGTCCAGCTCCTCGAACAGCGCCAGCATTTGTGCGCGGAAATGGCGGCGGAAGCGCTGCGCCGCCGTGGTCCAGGCGGCCGGTATGGCGAGCCCGGCGATCAGCCGGTCGCGCACGGCGGGGTCATAATCCTGCGGGCGGGTGCGCAGCCGCTCCGCATGCAGCGCCGCCCCGTCCGCCGCGGTGATGATATAGGCCGAGGCGCGTGCGCGTGCGGCATCCGGAATATCCACCGTGCGTGTCGCGCCAAGCGCCTGCGCCACGCTGTCCACCACCGCCAGCGCCTCCGGCAGGGCCCTCTGGCGGAAATAGCCGCCGGCAACCGCGAGGCGCAGCCCGCCGATTCCTTGTTTCAGGCCGGGAAAAGCAGGCTCCACGGGTTGGTCGGCGACGGCGGGATCATCTCTATCCGCCCCTTGCATGGCGTCATAGGCGAGCGCGAGATCGGCCGCCGAGCGGGCGAAGGGGCCGAGATGATCGAACGCGGTGACGAACGGAAAGCTGCGCGCCCGTGAAAGCCGGCCATAGGTCGGCTTCAGGCCGAAGATGCCGCAGAGCGACGACGGCACGCGGATCGAGCCGTTGGTATCGGAGCCCAGGGCAAGCGGCACCTCGCCGGATGCGATCGCCGCGCCCGAGCCACCGGACGAGCCTCCCGTCATGTGGTCCAGCGCATGGGGATTGCGCGAGGCGCCGTCATGGACATTCTCGCCGGTGAAATCATAGGCGTATTCGCCCATGTTCAGGGCGCCCACCAGCACCGCGCCGGCCGATTCCAGCCGCTCCACAAGCGTGGCATCGCGGGTCGCGGGCGGCAGCTCGCGATTGATTTTCGAGCCAGCGCGGGTGGGCAGGCCGGCGATATCGAACAGATTCTTCACAGCGAACGGCACACCGGCGAGCGGGCCGAGGCTCTCCCCCCGCCCACGGGCGGCGTCCAGCGCATCGGCGCGGGCGAAAGCCCGTTCCGCAGTCACGTCGGTGAAGGCGTTCACCTTGGGATCGAGGGCAGCGATGCGGGCAAGCGCGGCCTCGACCACCGCGCGGACCGTGACCGTTCCGGCGGCGACGGCGGCGGCGATTTCGGCGGCGGTTGCGGATGCGGACAGCACGCCCCCGGTCGCCTTGGGATCAAGGACGAGATTCATGGCCGATACACCGGAGCGGGATCGAACTCATCGCCGAGGTCGAGGCCGCGCACGAGATTTGCGGCATCCGCGATCATTCGCAGGTTGACCAGGGCTTCCGCCCGCCAGTCCGCCTCGATTTTCAGCGCGAAAGCCTCGATCGCACCGTCCAGCATCAGCTCCAGCGCGCCGTCGGACACGGCGGGAATGGTCCTTTCGACAGGATGGGACATATCAGCTCCCTAAGCCGGCGGATGGGGAATGGCGGCGATCAGTTCGCGCGTATAGGCGGCCTTGGGCGCCTCCAGCACCTGCTCGGATGTGCCCTCCTCCACCATCTTGCCCTGACGCATGACGATGACGCGGTCGCACAGCAGGCGCACAACGTGCAGGTCGTGGGAGACGAAGAGATAGCTCATGCCGAGCGTCTGCTTCAGCTCTTCCAGAAGGTTCAGCACCACTGCCTGCACCGACACGTCCAGCGCCGCGGTCGGCTCGTCCAGGATCACCAGGTCCGGCTTGAGCGCGATGGCGCGGGCAATCCCGACGCGTGCCTTCTGGCCGCCCGAGAGTTGGTGCGGAAAGCGGTCCAGCAAGTCGAGCGGCAGGCCGGCCATAGTGGCCAGCTCCTCCACCTTGGCGCGCATCTGCGCGGCGCCGCGAATGCCGAACTGCTCGCCCATGCGCAGCAGGGGATCGGCGATCGCGCGGGCGGCGGTATAGCGCGGGTTCAGGCTGTCGGTCGGGTCCTGAAACACCATCTGGATGCGTCGGCGCAGGGGATGGTGCGCGAATTCCTTCGCCGGGATCGCGCCGATGTCCGTGCCGTCGAAGGTGATCTTGCCCGAGGTGGCATCAATCAGCCGCATCACGATGGTGGAGGTGGTGGACTTGCCGCATCCGCTCTCGCCCACGAGGCCGACGCTCTCGCCTTTCCGCACCTCGAACGAAAGCCCGTCGACGGCGCGGAAGATGGCGTCTTCTGGTGGCGTCTTCTTGCCCATCAGGCCAGCGAAAAAGCCCATCGGCACGCCCTGGCGGGGATATTCCTTCAGCAGGTTTTCCACCTTGAGGAGCGGCGTCGCCGGCAATCCCCTCTCCCCGCCAGGGAGGGCGGCAGGGTGAGGGGGTTCGGGTTTTTGTGATGAAGCCTGTGCCCCCTCTCCCGCCGCCTGCTGCGCAGACCTCTCCCCCCCGGGGAGAGCTGAAGGAACGACGGGTACCTCCGGTAGCAGGTCGCTCAGGGCAATCCCTGGGCGCGGCGTCGCGCGCACCAGTTTCTGCGTATAGGGATGCTGCGGGGCGCGGAAAACCTGTTCCGCTGGGGCGGTTTCCACCACCTTGCCCTTCTCCATCACCACCACCGTGTCGCAATAAGTGGCGGCAAGGCCGAGATCGTGGGTGATGAGGATGGTCGACATGCCCCGCGCCCGTGTCAGCTCGGTCACGAGGTCCATCACCGCCTTCTGCGTGGTCACATCAAGGCCGGTGGTGGGCTCGTCGGCGATCAGCAATTGCGGCTGGCAGGCGAGCGCGAGCGCGATCACGATGCGCTGGCACATGCCGCCCGAAAGTTCGAACGGATAGGCGTGGTAGCGTTCCTCGGGCCGGGCGATGCGCACCTGCTCCAGGATCTCGATCACCTTGGCCTTCACATTGCGCGGCTCGGCCTGGAGATGGTGCAGCAGCACGTCGCCGATCTGGTCGCCGACCTTGCGGATCGGGTTCAGCGCCGCGCGCGGGTTCTGGAAGATCATGGAGATCTCCCGCCCGCGCAGGTCGCGCATGGTGCGTTCCGTGGCATTGGCGACGTCGATGCCGGAGAAGGTGATGGTGCCTTCCGCGATCCGTCCCGCCCGGTCGAGGATGCGCATGAGGGTATAGGAGGTCACGGACTTGCCGGAACCGCTTTCGCCCACGATGCCGACGGTCTCACCCTTGCGGACCGTCAGGTCCACCTGCTTGACAGCCGTGACGATGCCCTTGCGGGTCGCGAATTCCACCGTGAGGTGACGCACCTCCAGCAACGGGCCGCGCGCGTCCTCGGTGGGGGTGGGGGTGGTGGCCTGCGTCATATCGATCACACCATGCATGGCGCGCCCCCTCAGGTGCGGCGCTGGGGATCGACGATGTCGCGCAGACCGTCACCCAGCAGGTTGAAGCAGAACACCGCGAACATCAGCGCGAGGCCGGGAAATAGCGCGATCCACCATTCGCCGGAAACGATGAAGGCCGAGCCTTCCGCCACCATGATCCCCCATTCGGGGGTGGGCGGGCGCACGCCGAGGCCGATGAAGGACAGGCCGGCGGCGTTGAGGATGGCGTAGCCCATGGTCAGCGACATCTGCACCATCATGATGGGCAGGATGTTGGGCAGGATCTGCGTCAACAGGATGCGCCACTCGCTGTTGCCGGTGAGCCGCGCCGCCTGGATGAAGCCCGACTGGCGACGGATCGCCGCTTCCGCCCGGGCGACGCGGGCATAAAGCGGGAAATTGATGATGGCGGTGGCAATCACGATGTTCGTCACCGTATTGCCCAGCGCCGCGACGATGCCCATGGCCAGCACGAACAGGGGAAAGGCCATGATGGTGTCGGAGATGCGGCCGACGATCCGGTCCGTCCAGCCGCCGAAGAAGCCGGCCGCAATCCCCGCGATGCCGCCTGCGGCGAACACCAGGGCCACAGAGAAAATGGCGATGCCCATGTCCAGCCGCGTCGCGACGATGACGCGGGAGAACATGTCGCGCCCGAGCTGATCGGTGCCGCACCAATGGGCCCAAGAGGGCGCCTGGAGCGCCGCCTTGGTATCGCTCGCGAGCGGATCATACGGCACGATATACGGACCGATGGCAGCCGCCACGATCAACACCAGGAACATGCCGAAAGCGAGGCCCGTAACCGGGTTCTCCGAGATCACATATTTCGCATGGCGCAGGGTTGCCGCGAGGCCGCTGGAAGAAGGCGCCGATCCGCGATCGGCCGGGTTGGCGAGGGTCATGCTTCGCTCCGTGCGCGCGGATCAATGACGCCATAGGCGAGGTCGATCACGAGATTGAGGATGATGTAGAGGATCGCCATGGCGAGCACGAAGCCCTGCACCGGCGCGTAATCCGATGAGATCAGCGCCTCGACCGCATAGGAGCCGATGCCCGGCCAGGCGAACACCTTCTCCACCAGAACATTGGCGCCGAGCAGGAAGGAGAACACCATGCCGAGCGTGGTGATGACCGGCAGCATGGCGTTCCTGAAGGCATAGACCATGATGACCTTGTAGGGCGTCAATCCTGCCGCCCGCGCGGTGCGCACGAATTCCGACGACAGCACCGAGAGCATGGAAGCGCGCGTGATGCGGGCGATCGGTGCCAGCGCGAAAATGGCGAGCGTGACGGTGGGGATCGCCAATTGGGCGGCGGCCGAGCGGAACGTTTCGAAATCCCCGGCGATCAGGCTGTCGATGAGATAGAAGCCGGTGACCGTGGGCGGCGCGGTGTAGAACACATCCAGCCGCCCGAGCGGCGCCGGCGCCCAGCCGAGCTTGAAATAAAACACATAGACCAGCAGCAGGCCGGTAAAGAACACCGGCAGCGACACGCCCGCCGTGGTGATTACGCGGCAGGCATGGTCTACCCATGTCCCCTGCTTCACCGCCGCCATGATGCCGAAGGGAATGGCGATGGCGAGCGCGAGGATGAGGCCGGAAAGCGTGAGTTCCGCAGAGGCTGGAAGGCGGCTCGCGATCTCGCTCGCCACCGGCTGGCCGGTGGAGAGCGAGGAGCCGAGATCCCCCTTCGACAGCGCCGTCACATAATCCACGAATTGCACCGGCAACGGCTTGTCGAGGCCAAGTTTGGTGCGGATCTCGGCAATGGCTTGCGGGGTTGCGGCGGGGCCGGCGAAATAAGCGGCGGCATCGCCCGGCAGGACGCGGGTCAGCATGAAGGTCACGATCACCACGCCAATCAGGCTTGGGATCGCTGTGGCGATGCGGCTGGCGATGAGCTTCAACATCACGGCTTCCTTTCAGCCAGGTGCGGGACGCGCGCCCGCTTGCGGTGCTCCCTGCGTCCCTCCCCCGCACGCGGGAGAGGGACAGGGCGCGGGAGACGCGCGAACGACGAAACCTTCAGCTCTTCACGAACGAGCGATAGTCGAGCCGGCGGTGGAACCAGTATTCGTAGCCGGAAACGTTCTTCTGCATCGCGACGTTCACATAAGGCTGGTAGAGCGGAACGCGCGGCACGTCGGCGAAGGCGAGGTCGATCATCCCCTTCACATCGGCATCGTACGCCGCCTTGTTGCCCGTCGCCGCGGCGGCGCGGGCGCCGTCGATGAAGGCGTCCATCGCCGCCGACTTGTAGCTCATGGTGTTGAACACGGAATTTTGCCCGTGGTAGCACCAGAAGAAGAAGTATTCGGGATAATCCAGCCAACCAGAGAACACGTTGGTGAAGAGCGGAAGCTCCTTCTTGTTCAGCTCGGTGCGCCAATTGGCGCCGGGAATCTTGTTGATCGTGGTCTTGATACCGAGCTCCTGCAGGTTCTCCTGCAACAGCACGCACAGCGGCTCGTTCACCCCGGCAAAGCCCAGGTCGAACGAAAGGGTGGTCTCGAGCCCGTTGGGATAGCCGGCCTCGGCCAGCAATTGCTTGGCCTTGGGGAGGTCGGTGGTGAACGGGGCGGGCTGCGGCCACACCGGCTGGCTCACCCCCCCCGGCGCGGCGCCGAACATGGGCTTGCCGAGGCCAAACAGCACCGCATCCATGATCTTCTGGTAGGGGATGGCATAGGCGATCGCCTGACGCACCTTCAGATTGTCGAAGGGCGGCTTGGTGACGTTCATGCCGATATATTGCAGGCCGTTGGAATATGGCGTGGAAATGATGGTCAGCTTGCCGCTGTCCTTCAGCTCTACAAAGTCTTTATTCGGCAGGTCATAGGAGATGTCAGCGTCGCCGCGCTCCAACAGCGCGCGACGATTGCCGGCGGAGGGCACCATGCGCCAGATCACCCGCTTGATCTTGGGCATTGGGCCGCCGACCCATTTGTCGTTGCGCTCGAACACCACCTCGGTGCCGGGGGTCCATTTGGTGACCTTGTAGGCACCGGAGCCGACGGTGTTCTGCTTGGCATATTCCAGGGCCCAGGGATCCTGGGCCGTCGCGTTCTTCTTCAGCAGTTCCGAATTCATGACGCACGGCACCACCACCGCCAGATCCGGGATGGTGAGGCGATCCTTGCGCAGGAAATCGACACGGAAGGTGTGGTCGTCCACCACCACGAACTGCTCGGGCTTTTCAAGCGAGCCGGCCTTCATCTGGAAGGTGGGGAAGCCGCCGACGCTCACAGCCCGGTCCATGGACCATTTCACGTCCTTGGCCGTCACCGGGGTGCCGTCCTGGAAAGTGGCGTTCTTCTTCAGCTTGAAGGTCGCGGACATGTCGCCGAGGGTCATGTCCTCGGCCAACTCCCCCTCGATCTTGTCGCGGTCGTAATAGGGCGTGCCGTTCACATCCTTCATGGGATGGGTGATCAGGCGGTCGTAGCAATTCCAGCTGACTTCATAGCCGGGCACATTGGTGCCGACGCCCTGCACGTCGAGGTTGTTGGGTCCGCTCTCCGAGACGATCAACAGCGTTTCCGAGCGCGCCTGCGCCTGGGCGGAGGAAAACACCGCCGGCGCTGCCACGCCCGCTGCGCTGGCGGTGGCCGTTACGGAAGCCGTTTTGAGAAACTCGCGACGATTCATGCCTTGGATCCCCGTCTGAGAAAGCGTACCCGCTCGCTCTCATTCAAGGGATATGCCAATTGCATACCGTTTTTTGAAAGTTCTTTTAAATCAGAGAATTAAATGACACTTCGACTTGTTAAGCTGGCGCTTGAATATAACGAAATGCTCATTAAATGAGCAAATATGGCGCCATTGCATGCATTTTCACATGAGCGCGGATATCTGAATATTCTACAAATAGTATCATACCCGCACAACGGAATCCGTCGCGGGATGGTCAGGGCGTGGGGGAGGCGGGTTCTGTTTCTGCCACATGGGCCGCCATCAGCCGGCGGTAGCGCAGGAACGAGAACGGCAGGAAGCCGAGATACAGCAGGCTGCACACCGCAAGCACGCTCCAGGGGTAGCTGGCGAGCAGGCCGACGAACATCGCCACCACCACGAACAGCGGCAACACCATGTCCCGCCGCACGCGTTTGCCCAGGGTCTTGCCCGAATAGGCCGGCACCTTGGAGATCATCAGCAGGCCGATACACAGGCAATAGACCAGCGCCACCGGGGCCGTGGCGGCACCGCGCGGCAGGCCGAGAAGGTCGAGATAGACCGGCAGCAGGGCTACGATGGCACCCGCAGGCGCGGGGATGCCGGTGAAGAAATCCGCTGCGAATGCCGGCCGGTTGGGATCGTCCAGCATCACGTTGAAGCGGGCGAGGCGCAGGGCGGCGCAGATGGCGAAGATCAGCACCACCAGCCAGCCGATGGAGCCCACCGTGTCTAGCCCCCACAGATACAGGATCAGCGCCGGCGCGCAGCCGAAATTCACGAAATCCGCCAAGCTGTCCAGCTCGGCGCCGAAGCGCGAGGTGCCCTTGAGTGCCCGCGCCAGCCGGCCGTCCACGCCGTCCAGGATGGCGGCGAACACGATGGCCGCGAGCGCCAGCTCCAGCCGCCCCTCGATGGCCATGCGCACCGCGGTCAGGCCGGAGCATAAAGCCAGCAAGGTCACGAGGTTCGGCAGCAGCACCCGCACCGGGATCTTGCCCAGGCGCCAGACCGGAGGCGCGCCGTGCGGATCGAGCGGGGGAAGGGAAGCGGCCATCTTTCAGCTCACGCGATAGGCGGTGTCGCGCGCGCCGGGCGCAGCGAAATCGGCGATGATGGTCTCGCCGGCGGTGGTCAGCTGGCCTTCCGCCACCTGCACCCGTGTGCCGACGGGCAGATAGACGTCCACGCGCGAGCCGAAGCGGATCAGGCCGAAGCGCTCGCCCGCCCCCATCTCTTCGCCCTCGCGCACAAAGCACACGATGCGCCGGGCGATCAGGCCGGCGATCTGCACGCAGCCGATCGGGCCGGCGGGGGTGTGGAACACGAGGCCGTTGCGCTCATTGTCCTCGCTCGCCTTGTCGAGATCGGCGTTGAGAAAAATGCCCGGCTTGTAGGCGACGCGCGCGATGCGGCCCGAGACCGGGGCGCGATTCACGTGCACGTTGAACACGTTCATGAAGATCGACACGCGCAGCAGCGGGGTGTCGGAAAGGTCGAGTTCGCGCGGCGGGATGGCGAGCGAGATCTGCGACACCGTGCCATCGGCGGGGGCCACCACCAGCCCCTCGCGCAGCGGGGTGACGCGTGGCGGATCGCGGAAGAACAGGGTCGTCCACAGGGCGAGCCCCAGCGCGATCATGCCGAAGAAGGTGGAGACCATCAGCAGGCCGAGGGCGATCACCACCGCTATGGCGATGAAGGGATAGCCTTCGCGATGGATGGGAACGAGGCTCTTGCGGACGGACGCGACGATGGACACTCAAGTCTCCAGATCAGGCCGCGCGTTCGAGGCGCGGAGGAAACAGGTAGTCACCCCCTGCCCCGCCGTCAAATGGCGATCGTGCGGCACCGCGCCCACAGCAGCCGCCGGGGGACCGCCTCCCCGCCCTCGGTTGTGAGCGCGGGTCGGTGCGCATCTGGCGGGAGAATGGCGCGGCCGCGCCCGACACGGAGCACCACTCGGCAAAATGTTTCACGTGAAACCAAGGACTTGCAGCAGACGAACAGCGGTTTCGTGAGACGTCTCTGCGGCTGTCCGCCGGACGACACCGCGAATTTCGCGCGAATTCGCGCCATGACTTTCGGCGAACACGGGCCAGCCCGAAGATCCGCCCTCTCGCACAAGCGGGGTCGGACGCCGGGAAGGCAGCGCCTTTAAATTGGGCATTCGGTGTTGTGCGCCGGCCCCCCTCACCCGCCCGCTGCGCGGTCGACCTCTCCCCGTCGGGGAGAGGTGAAGGATCTGCCAGTGCGGGCGCGTAGCCCCGAGGTTGTGCTAAAATCGACCAATCTTGCCGAGCTCGCCAGCAATCTCGATCGGTCTGTGCGGCCTCTGTCGCTGCTGCCGGGCACGCTGATGAGCCAAACGGGCTGACGCTCAATGAGACTCGAAGCTGGTCGAACGCGAGAGCGCATCCCAGGCGTCGAGTTCAATCTTCATTGTCTTGAGCTTCTGTTCGACCAGCCCCAGCGCGTCTTCGCCCAGGAACAGCCGGACTGGCGGATTCTCAGCTTCCACCAGCGCGAGCAGTGCCTGAGCAGCCTTTGCCGGGTCGCCGGGCTGGTGGCCGCTCTTGGCCTGTCTGGCGGCGCGGATCGGATTCATGACGGCGTCATAGTCGGCAATCGTGCGGGGCGTGCGGTCCATGGACCGGCCAGCCCAATCGGTGCGGAACTGGCCCGGAGCGAGCGCCGTCACCCGTATCCCGAAACCCGCCAATTCCTTGCCAAGCGCTTCCGAAATGCCTTCCAGAGCGAACTTGCTGCCGCAGTAGAAGGTGATCCCCGGCATGGTGATGAAGCCGCCCATCGAGGTGACGTTGATAATATGGCCGCGACGCCGTTCGCGCATCCCGGGCAGCACCGCCTTCACCATCGCGACCGGACCAAAGACGTTGGCCGCGAACTGACGTTGGAGATCATCCATGGAGGATTCCTCCAGCACGCCCTCATGACCGTATCCGGCATTGTTCACCAGCACGTCGATTACGCCCATTTGCCGCTCGGCATCCGCCACAGCCGCCGGGACGGCGCCGAAATCGGTCACGTCCAGCACCAGCGGGTGGGCGCGGCCAGGGGCGAGTGCGGCAAAGGTCTCGGCGTCAGCGGCCCTGCGCACCGTGCCGATAACCCGATGGCGAGCGTGCAGCGCGCCTTCAGCGAACGCACGGCCCAAGCCAGAACTGACACCGGTGATGAGAAAAGTCTTAGAAGCAGGGATCGACATAGCTAACTCCGTACCGACACCATAAATTATATCATGATATAGATACAGGCATGGCAAACAGCAAGATCGAACCTTCTTCCCCCAGCGTCAGAGGCGAGCCGCTTCGTCAGCGGGTGATCGACGCGGCCGAACGGCTGCTTCGCGATGGCAAAGCCGATTTCTCGATGCGCGACCTCGCAGCGGAGGCAGGGGTCAGCTTCGCGACCCCGTTCAACCAGTTCGGGAGCAAGGCGGCGATCATGCACACGCTCTCCGCACGGCGGATCGATACCATGGAGAGTCGCTTTGCCGCCGCGCCGCCGCTGACGGACGCGGCCGAGCGCGTCCTGCTGGCGATCGATACGGCGGCCGGTGTGATGCTGGAGGAACCGAAGGTAAACCGAGCGGTAATGGGCTGGCTAGGCGCCGCCAACCCTTCGCCCGGACAGGTTTGGACGCGCTCGACGGCGCTCTGGACGCTGGCGCTGGGCGCGGGAGACGGCTTGATCGCGGCGCGCCGGGAGCAAGCTCTCCGTTGCTTGCCGGGGCAACTCGCCTTCGCCTTTCGTGGGGTGCTGTCGTTCTGGACTGCGGGCGAACTGCCCGACGAGGCGCTCGCACCGAATGCGCGAGACCTCGCTGGCACCTTGTTGCTTGGCTTCACGGAACAGCAGTTATCGGGTGATCTCGCCTCGTAGCGCCCGGACTCTTGCAAGGTCTGTCGAATGAGGAGCCGGTGCACGCCCGGCGCCCCAACGAACACTCCACCGGCTGTTCGACGAGGCGGCGCTGCGCGCCAGCCCGCCGTCCTCAGGCGGCCGAGCTCGCCTCGTTCTCGTGATGATCCACCAGCCGCACCGCCGGCGGAGCCTCGGTTTCCAGCACCGGCACGTCGCTTTCCTGGGCGGCGGCGAGCTTTTCGCGGGCGTCGTCCGCTTCGCGCTGGCGGCGCCAGAGCGCGGCATAAAGACCGCCCTTGGCCAGAAGCTCGGCATGGCTGCCGCGCTCGGCCACCGTGCCCTGCGACAGAACCAGGATTTCGTCAGCGCCGATCACGGTAGACAGGCGGTGCGCGATCACCAGCGTCGTGCGCCCCTCGGACACCCGCTCCAGCGCGTTCTGGATTTCCTTTTCAGTATGGCTGTCGAGGGCAGAAGTGGCTTCGTCCAGCAGCAGGATGGGCGGCGCCTTCAGGATGGTGCGGGCGATGGCGACACGCTGCTTCTCGCCGCCGGAAAGCTTCAGCCCGCGCTCGCCCACCTCGGTCTTGTAGCCCTTGGGCATGGCGCGGATGAAGGGGTCGATCTGCGCCAGCTTCGCGGCTTCCTCCACCTCGGCCTCGGAGGCGTCCTGCCGGCCGTAGCGGATGTTGTAGGCGATGGTGTCGTTGAACAGCACGGTATCCTGCGGCACCATGCCGATCGCGGCGCGCAGGCTCTCCTGCGTCACCTCGCGAATGTCCTGCCCGTCGATGGTGATGCGCCCGCTCTTCACGTCGTAGAAGCGGAACATGAGGCGCGAAATGGTGCTCTTCCCGGCGCCGGACGGCCCGACGATGGCCACCGTGCGCCCCGCCGGCACCTCGAAGGAAATGCCCTTCAGGATTTCGCGGTCGCTCTCATAGGAGAAGCGCACATTCTCGAAGCGCACCGTGCCGCCGTTCACCTGAAGCGCGCCGGCGCTCTCCTTGTCCTCGATTTCGGGATCGCGCGAGAGCACGGCGAACATGGCCTCGATATCGACGATGGCCTGCTTGATCTCGCGATAGATCATGCCGAGGAAGTTCAGCGGCTGGTAAAGCTGGATCATCATGGCATTGACCATGACGAAGCCGCCCAGGCTCTGCCGCCCCGAGCGCACGTCGAACGCCGCCAGCACCATGGTGGAGGTGAGCCCCAGGGTGAAGATGGCCGCCTGCCCCGCGTTCAGCCACGCCAGCGAGGTGAAGGTGCGCACGGTGGCGTTCTCATAGCGCGCGACCGAACGGTCATAGCGCTGGGTTTCCCAGCGCTCGGCGCCGAAATATTTCACGGTCTCGTAATTGAGCAGGCTGTCCACCGCCTTGGTGTTGGCCTCGGTGTCGCTCTCGTTCATGTCGCGGCGGATCTGAATGCGCCACTCGCTCGCGGCATAGGTGAACCAAGTGTAGAGCGCCACCGTCAGCGCCACGACGGCGACATAGCGCCAGTCGAATGCGAAGGCGAGGACGATCAGCACCAGCACCATTTCCAGAACCGTGGGCGCGAGCTGGAGCACCAGCATGCGCACGATGGTCTCGATGCCCTCGCGCGCCCGCTCCAGCACGCGGGTCAGCCCGCCGGTCTTGCGCTCCAGGTGAAAGCGCAAGGACAGCGCATGCATGTGCTCGAAGGTCTGCAGCGCCAATTTGCGCACCGCATGCAGCGCCACCTTGGCGAAGATGCCGTCGCGCAATTGGGTGATGCCGGCCATCACCAGGCGCGCGCCGCCATAGGCCAAAGTCAGCAGCACCGGGGCGGCGAGAAACCAGGCGATGTCGATGTCGCCCTGCCCGTCCGGCCGCGAGGTGAGCGCGTCGGTCGCCCATTTGAAGAAGAAGGGCACCGCCATGGTGGCGAGCTTGGCGAGCACGATCAGCGCGCTGGTCGCCACCACCCGCGCCTTGAGATCGGCGCGATCCTGTGGCCAGAGATAGGGCCAGAGGGCAGCGACGGTTTTCGTCAGCGCGCCGCCGGCGGCCGCGACCGCCTTGAAGGCGCCGCGTGCGGTCTCCCGCGAGGCGCGGGACGTTGAAGAATCGGACATCAAAACCTACTTAATCTTGAGGCGCTGCCGTTCGCGCGGCATCGCCCGCCGGGGCGAGCGCGGCGAACAGGCCATCGAGACGGCCGCGCAAGGCGCTCAGCGCCGCGTGGTCGATGCAATAGCAGGAGCGCGGACCATCGACCGTCACGCGGATGAGGCCCGCTTCCGCGAGAACCTTTATGTGTTGCGACACGGTCGATTGCGCCAGGGGCAGACCGGCGACGATTTCCCCGCACACGCAGGTCTCGTGCCGCGCGAGGGTTTCAAGCACCTTGAGGCGCGCGGGATGGGCAAGCGCCCGCAAGTGCGCCGCCAGCACCTCCGACTCGGCCGAGGAAGGGAAAGCATCAGTCATCGGCTATCGGCGATAAACGATGATCCGAACCAAAACAAGGCGAAGACGTTGTTTTCTCCCGCGTCACGATTTCGTCGTGGCGCATCATCAATTTGAAGGAGCCGGCGGGTAACGTCGGCCATGTGACAGACAGTGAACAGACATATCAAAGCAGGCCCCATGGCACGTATCGAAAGCGTGTGCGTCTATTGCGGTTCCTCCCCGGGCTCTGACCCGGTCTTCGTGGAGGAGGCGCGCCGGTTGGGTGAAATCCTCGCCCGCAACGGGGTGCGCCTCGTCTATGGCGGCGGCGGCGTCGGGCTGATGGGGGAAGTCGCAACCGCCGTGGCGCGCAATGGCGGGGAGGTGACGGGCATCATCCCGCAATTCCTGATCTCCCGCGAACGCGCCTTCGACCATGGCGGCGAACTCGTCGTCACCACCGACATGCACGAGCGCAAGAAGCTGATGTTCGAGCGTGCGGACGCCTTCGTCGCCCTGCCGGGCGGGGTCGGCACGCTGGAGGAACTGGTGGAGCAGCTCACCTGGGCCCAGCTCGGGCAGCACCGAAAGCCCATCCTGGTGGCGAACATCGCGGGCTTCTGGGACCCGTTCCTGTCGCTGCTCGACCATATGCGGGCGAACGCCTTCATCCGCGGATCGGCGCCGGTGAACCTGCTGGTGGCGGAGGATGCCGGGCAGATCCTACCCATGCTCCAGGCCGCTGCCGCCGGGGTGAAGGAAGCCGAAATCCACGCCGCAGCGAGCACGGCCATCCAGGGCATGTGAGCGCGCAAGCCAAGCCGCCTCGCTCATGACCCGTGGGTCAGGAGGATTTGGCCTTCAGCTCCGGCAAGGTCTTCTGCATGGTGGTGTTGCCGAGCCACGCATTGCCGAGCGGCACCGTGTTGCGCCGCTGGGGCACGTAGCCGCGCCGGGCGAAGAAGCGCTGGGCGGTGTCGCTGGCGTCCACCGTCAGGGTTTCCTTGCCGCGCGCCTTGGCGATGGTCTCGCCCGCCTCGCACAGCAGCGTGCCGACGCCCTTTCCCGCGACGCCGGGATGCACATAGAGCATGTCGATCAGCTCATCGCCCTTGAGCGCGATGAAGCCCACCGGCGTTCCGCCCATGGTGGCGACCAGCGTCAGCTCGGCCGCGAGACGGGCGCCGAAGGCCGCCTCGTCGTCGGCCGCGCCGATCCAGGCTTCCTGCTGGTCGGTGTCGTAATCCTCGCCGGTCAGCTCCTCCACCGACGCGCGGAAGATCGCGACCAGCGCTTCGGTATCGGCGGGCAGGAGCGGACGCAGCGCCGGACGCGGCAAGTCCCCATCGGACGCGGAGTGCGGGGTCTTCGCCATCACCGTGCAACCTCCCACGAGGTGGTTCCATCCTTATTGTCCATCAGCACCACACCCTTGGCCGCCAATTGCTCGCGGATATGATCCGCCGCCGCGAAATCGCGGGCCTTGCGGGCGGCGTTGCGGGCGGCGATCAGCCCCTCGACCATGTCCGCGTCCACCGCCGCGTCCTGGGCTTGGCGGGCGCGCCACTCGCTCTCGGTTTCCTGCAACAGGCCCATAAGATTGGCCGCCGCCTTGAACCGCCGCTTCAGGGCGGAAGAGGTGTCCACATCCTCCGCGACCGAGGCGAGGTGGTGCAGATGGCTGATGGCGGAGGGGGAATTGAGGTCATCCCCCAGCCGCTCGGCGATCTCCGCCTCGAACGGATTTTCGCCCTCGCTGTCCGCGGGCTCGTCGCCGACGATGCGATACCATTTGTCCAGGGTCTTGGCGGCAAAGCCGATGCCTTGGCGGGTCCAGTTGATGGGCTGGCGGTAATGGGTGGAGAGCATGGCGAGGCGCAGCACTTCGCCCGGCCAGTCGTTCAGCAATTCGCGGATGGTGACGAAATTGCCCAGCGACTTGGACATTTTCTCGCCTTCCAGCATCAGGAAGCCGTTGTGCATCCACACCCGCGCCATCACGCCGCTATCGAAGGCGCAGCGCGACTGGGCGATCTCGTTCTCATGGTGCGGGAACACCAGATCGATGCCGCCCCCGTGGATGTCGAAGGTCTCGCCGAGATGCTTCCACGACATGGCCGAGCACTCGATGTGCCAGCCCGGCCGCCCCGGCACGGCGATGCCGCAGGGGGAATCCCAGCCCGGCACGCCGTCCGCGCTCGGCTTCCACAGCACGAAATCCATGGCGTCGCGCTTGTATGGGGCCACATCCACGCGCGCGCCGGCGATCATCTCGTCCAGCGGCCGGCGCGACAGGCGACCGTAATCCGGCATGGCGGGCACGTTGAACAAAACGTGATCCTCCGCGACATAAGCGTGGCCGGAGGCCACCAGCCGCTCGATGAGGATTTTCATCTCGGCGATATGCTCGGTGGCGCGCGGCTCCACGGTGGGGCGCAGGCAGCCCAGCTCCGCCGTATCCTTGCGAAACCAGTCGTAGGTCTCTTCCGTCAGGTCGCGGATGGAGATGCCGCGATCGGCGGCGCGCGCGTTGATCTTGTCGTCCACGTCCGTGATGTTGCGGACATAGGTCACCTGCTCCGCCCCGTAGGTGCGCCGCAGCAGGCGGAACAGGACGTCGAACACGATCACCGGCCGCGCATTGCCGATATGGGCATGGTCGTAGACCGTGGGGCCGCACACATACATCCGCACATTGGCGGGATCTATCGGCCGGAACGGGTCTTTCGACCGGGTCAGGGTATTGTAGAGCCGCAGCTCCATGGATCGTGTGCTCCCCTTTGGACCTTTGTAGGACGCGCAAGCGCCGCTCCGGTGCCGGCCGGGGCGTCCAAACTCCTCAAGAGGGGTGCAGCATAGGACGGCCGCGGCCAGCTGTTCGGGCTAACCGCAGATAATTGACAGGTGGGCGCGCGGACGCGCTGAAATCTGGCCGTTCATGGCGCGGGACAATGGGAGGCGATCACGCAAGCGTCAAGCCGATTTCGCTGAACGGCGCCGCTTCGCGGTGCCGCACCCCCCATTTGGTGTCCCAGGGATAGGGTTGACCAAAATGCTGCGACGCGGCTATGCCAATCCCGCTTCGGTATCGCGTATCGCTTCCGCGCGTCATTCCTGCGGCCCCCGCGCCTGGTCGTGTCCAGGCCCTCGGGTCCCTCAGAGGTCTCCGACCTGCCCATGCAGAAACCCGCCTTGCTTCTCGCCGCCGCCCTCATGCTCGCTTCGAGCGCCGCGTCGGCGGAGACGCGAATCTTCCTGATCGAGAATTCCGACGCGTATGGCGTCGACATGTGCCTCGCCAACGGCGAACGATGCGGCGAACAGGTGGCGACCGCCTGGTGCCGTACCCACGATTATTCCCGCGCGCTCGATTACGGCAAGGTGGCCGACGCCAGCGGCATCGTGCCCATCGCCAGCACCCAGCAGACCCCGCGCGCCGTGTGCACGGGGCAAAGCTGCCCCGCCGTCGTCGCCATCACCTGCACCCGCTGAACCGCACGCGCCGAACGCTGGCGCGCTGACACTCTGACGTGCCCCTAGAGCCATTCGACATTCAGCGGCCTGCAGATCATCGAGGAGCCTGACGGCAGGCGTGCGATTGTCTTCTTGCACCGGCCGTCATGGCCGGGCGTGTCCCGGCCACCCACGCCGGGCCGCCCGCGCCCGCCTTGAAAAGCCAGCACCAGCGGTACCGCGTGGATGCACGGGACAAGCCCGTGCATGACAATGCTCTGTTGCAATCGCGTCAATCCATGAATGTCGATTGGTCCTCGGCTGACGTTCATCCACGCACGCGTCAGCCATGCCAGACGGGCGCGTCGCAAGCGCCGGCCCGCGCTATTTCAGAAAGTCGGCGCAGCGCGGCACCTCGCCGGTGGTGCCCCAGGGCATGATCGGCACGGTGGAGGTTGAATTCTTCGGGCTGCCGTCGATCAGCTTGTCGGTATAGACCAGATACACCAGCACGTTGCGCTTGGTATCGCAGCCCCGCACGATCTGCATCTTCTTGAAGAAGAAGGAGCGGCTCTCGCGGAACACCACGTCGCCCTGCTCGAACTTTTTCGTGAACGAGATCGGCCCGACCTGCCGGCAGGCGAGCGAAATGTCGGAGGTCTGCTCGGCCACCCCGACCATGCCGGAAAGGCCGCCCTTTTCCGGCGTCGTGTAATGGCAGGCAACGCCCGACACCACCGGATCGTCGACCCCATAGACCGCGAGCTTGTCGTCGGGGGTCAGGAATTTCCACACCGTGGACTTCTTGAAGATCAGGTCCGGCTCCTGCGCGCGCACCGCGGACGGAGCGGCAATGGCGAGCGCCAGCAAAGCGGCAATCCAGGTCGGCCGAAACATAAGCTCAATCCTCACAGAAAGGCGGGGGTTCACGATGCTGCGATGCGGCGGGCAGACGTCGCGATTGACGCCACCGCCCCGTCGTGACACCTCTCCCGCGACAAAATCAAGACGCCCCAAACCAAGACATAAGAACGAAGACGCCCAGGAGATCCCCATGGATACCGCACGCCGCCGTTTCCTCGGCGCTTCCGGCACCGCGATCGCCGCGACCGCAGCCACCACGCTGGCCATGCCCGCCCTGGCGCAGAGCCAGCCTGAGGTAAAGTGGCGCCTGACCTCTTCGTTCCCACGTTCGCTCGATACCATCTTCGGCACCGCGCAGACGCTGTCGAAAATGGTGAGCGAGGCCACCGACGGCAAGTTCCAGATCCAGACCTTTCCCGCCGGCGAGATCGTGCCCGGCCTCCAGGCGCTGGACGCGGTGCAGAACGGCACGGTGGAATGCGCCCAGAGCGCCACATATTTCTATATCGGCAAGGACCCCACGCTCGCCTTCGGCACCGGCGTGCCGTTCGGCTTCAATTCGCGCCAGCAGCATTCCTGGTGGTTCTTCAGCGGCGGCGCCGACATCATCAACGGCGTGTTGGCCAAATATAACACGCTCGGCATTCCCATGGGCAATTCCGGCACCCAGATGGGCGGTTTCTTCCGCAAGGAGATCAATACGCTCGAGGACCTGAAGGGGCTGAAATTCCGCATCGGCGGCATTGGCGGGCAGGTTCTCGCCAAGCTCGGCGTGGTGCCGCAGCAATTGCCGCCGAGCGACGTCTATCCCGCGCTGGAGCGGGGCACCATCGACGCGGCCGAGTTCGTCGGCCCCTATGACGACGAGAAGCTCGGCCTCGTGAAGGTGGCGAAATATTATTATTACCCCGGCTGGTGGGAAGGCGGGGCCATGCTCCACCTGCTCATCAACAAGGACCAGTGGGACAAGCTGCCCAAGCATTACCAGGCGATTCTCGCCAATGCCTGCGAAGCCGCGAACAATTGGATGCTGGCGAAATATGATGCCGTGAACCCGCCCGCCTTGCGCCGGCTGGTGCAGCAGGGCGCGGAGCTGCGCGCCTTCTCCACGCCCATCATGGAAGCGGGCTACAAGGCCTCGTTCGAGCTTTACAACACGCTCGCGGCGCAGAATCCGAGCTTCAAGCAAGCCCTGGACAGCCTGGTCAGCATCCGCTCCGAGCAGCTGCTGTGGTGGCAGATCGCGGAATATTCCTACGACAGCTTCAACATCCGCATGCGCGGGCGTTCGTGAGGCCGGGCGGACTTTTCCCGCAACGATCAAACTTTCGTCACCATTGACCGCCCCGAATGGCGCTATAAGGGCGCTTGGTGATCGGCCTGGGTGGGTCCGAACAGGGTTGAGAATGAAATCGGTTCGCGTGTTCGGCCTTTGTCTGGCCCTCATGTCCGGCCCCGCCGTGGCGCAGGCCCCCGGCCAGAGCTATGGGGCGCCGCCCCCCGGCTATGGTGGCGGCCAGCAGGCGCAGGCCGCCGGCCCCAGCTGCGTGCAATTGGAAGGCGCCCTCGCCTCGCTCGACCGCAGCACCAACGACCCCAATAACGGGCGCGCGGCGCAGCTGGCGCGCATGCGCAGCGACCTGGACCGGCTGACCAGCCAGGCCAAGCAGATGAGTTGCGATGCGCCGCGCGGCTTCTTCATCTTCCAGGGGCCGCCGCGTCCGCCCCAGTGCGATGTCATCGACGACCAGATTTCCCGCCTGCGCGCCTCCATCGCCAGCGCCGATCGCGGCGGCGGCGATGACGGCCAGCGCCGCCAGCTGATCCTGGCCCTCGCGCAGGCTAATTGCGGCCAGCAATATCGCGCCGCCGCCCAGGCCATGGGCGCGGGCCAGCCGGCGCAGCGCCAGCCGCCGCGCCAGCGCAATTTCTTCGAGGCCCTGTTCGGCGGCCCCGTGAACAGCGAGCCGGAGGAAGGCGGTCCCGGCCTCGACGTCGCGCCGATGGACCTGCCGAAATCCTCCACCTATCGCACCGTGTGCGTGCGCACCTGCGACGGTTTCTATTTCCCCATCTCGTATGCGACCGTGCCCTCGCGCTTCGCCAGCGACGATGCCCAGTGCCGGCGCCTGTGCCCGGCGACCGAAGCGCAGCTGTTCAGCTATCGCAATCCCGGCGAGGACATCCAGCAGGCGACCTCGATCACCGGCAAGCCCTATATGTCGCTGCCGACGGCGCTGATGTATCGCAAGCAGCTGGTGCCATCCTGCTCCTGCCGGGCGCCCGGGCAATCCTGGTCGCAGGCGCTCTCGGGGCTGGAGGATTCCTCCACCCTGCAGAAGGGCGACATCCTCGTGACCGAGGAACAGGCGAAGGAAATGTCCCAGCCCCGCCCGGCCGGCGATCCGGCAACCGCTGGCGCCAAGGGCAAGGCCGCGGCCGCGACGCCCTCGCGCCCCGCCGCGGCGCCGCTCGACCCCGTGCCACCGACGGCGGTGGCGCCATTGGCCCCTGCGGCCGAGCAGCCCGGCCAGCGGCCCGTGCGCGTCATTCCGCCGCCCAGATCCGGCTCCGCCGCTCAGTGAGCGGCCCACGGCCCGCCCGCATCCGCGCGGGCGCGGCCCATCACCTGAAGCCTATGACATGAAGATCGCGCGGTTGCGCCCGCCATGCTTGGCGGCATAAAGGGCGCGATCGGCGCGGGCGAGCACGTCGAACACGCTGCGATCCTCGGCGCTGCGCGCGGTGCCGCCGATGCTGAGCTGCACGGCAATCGACCGGCCTTCCACCTCCACCGGCGCGCGCGAGACTTCGGCGATCAGCCGGTCGGCGAGCGTCAGCGCCATCTGCGGCCCCGCCTGCGGCATGAGCACCGCGAATTCCTCCCCGCCCATGCGCGCGATGGCATCCTCGCCCCGCAGCACGCGCCGGCACAGTTCGGCGACGATGGAAATCACCGCATCCCCGGCGGCATGACCATGGGCATCGTTGATGGATTTGAAATGGTCGATGTCCAGCATCAGCATCGAGAGGGCGCCCGCCTCCCGAGGGGTGGAAAACACCGCTTCCGCCTGCTCCAGGAACCGCCGGCGGTTGAGCAAGCCGGTCAGCGGATCGGAGCCCGCGAGGCGCCGCAGATCCTGTTCGAGCTGACGCTGTGCGGTCACGTCCGACACCACCAGCACATAGGTCTGTCCCACCCAGCGAAAGCGGAACTGCACCGCCCGGTCCATGCCGTCGCGGCAGCGCACCACCCATTCGGTCTGATGGATGGAATCCGGCTCACGCTCGGCGGCGGCCATGAGCTGGTGCCATTCCTCCACCACCCGCGCCCGCACCTGCGGATCGGGAAAGCCGAGAACCCACCAATCTTCGAAATGCACCACCGCATGCTCCTGGTACAGGAACAGCTCGTCGGATGCCTTGTTGTAGAACAGCGCGTTGAGGTCCCGGTCATACAGCTCGACGCCGACCGGAAGCGCATGCAGGATTTCGGCGAAGGAACCCGGCCAATCGCCCTGCCCCACCACGGCGGGGGTCACGGTGGCAAGCCAGCGGCCCGGCGCCTCGGGCAAGGCGGAAAGGGAGAAGGTCAGCGTGCGGTTGCCATGGGCGGTGCGACACGGCAGGCGCAGCACCGCATGGGTCTCGGCGCGCAGCTTGGCGCCCTGGAGGACCGTGCTGAGGGCCAGCGGCACGGTGGGGCCGAGGATTGCCGCCGCGCACGGCAGCGTGCAGAGAGCGGGGCCCAGCAATCGCGCCGCCGCCGGATTGGCCGCCTCGATCGTCATGGACACGTCCCAAAGCACCAGGAGCGCCGCGTCCACAAGCTTGAATAAAGGGCTTTCCCCCCAGAGCGTTACTCCGTCCACTTTACGCCACACCCACTTCGCCTCGGTCCTGGAGGTTGAAGTGTAGTGCCAGCAAAGGATCGGGGGAATGTAAATTTATCGGTATAGAAACACCTCAACACAACCAGAACCCCGGCTAATCTCGCCCGCCCGCGGCTTGCGGGTCCGCTTATCTCCAGATGGAACCGCCATGCCGTTTTCCGCCACCGCGCTCCTGCCGATCGGCCTGCTGATCGCCTCCAACGTGTTCATGACGTTCGCCTGGTACGGCCATCTCAAATACAAATCCGCGCCGATCCTGATTGCGATCGTCGCGAGCTGGGCCATTGCCTTCTTTGAATATTGCCTCGCGGTGCCGGCGAACCGCATCGGGTCCGGGGCCTATTCGACCGCGCAGCTCAAGACCATGCAGGAGGTCATCACGCTGCTGGTGTTCGCGGGATTTTCGGTGCTGTATCTGAAGGAGCCGCTGGGCTGGAACCACGCGGTGGGGTTCAGCTTCATCGCCTTTGGCGCCTTTTTCATCTTCCACAAATTCTGAAGATCAGGCGGGGGGCGGCTCTGCGCGTCTCATGTGGAAAAGCGCGGCCATGCGTGGCCGCGCCGAAGCTTTAACAACCCATCGAACGATCCGGCAGATCCCACGCTCAGCGCGGCAGGCGCCGACGATCGGCGCGCACCGGCACGGGCTGGGGACGCGGCGCGCGCAGACGCGCGAGAAGGGCGGCACCCGCCAGGGCCACGAGGCCGAACAGCGAGAGGGAGAGAAGCGAACTGGAGAGGAGCGAGCTGGACATTGTCGCCTCCGCGGCGTTGAGAACCGATGCGCTTGCGCGATCGAACGACAGTACCACGGTTACGGCGCAAATCGCCAACATCAACGCAATCGTGAGCGCGACCTGTGCGAGGGCATCGCCCGCCTTGTGATTGCGCACCGCGCGCGCCAGGGCCTCGGGATCGGCGGAGGACACGCCATTCTCAAGAACGGCAAACTCACGAAACTCAGACATCGCTTCGCCTCGGACGGTTCGACTAACCTCTAGAAGCGGGAATGCCGCGAATCGGTTCCCTGCGACTCACCAAAAGTTGCCTTCCAAGCAAGCCGCGATTGTGGCGACGCGACGGCAGGTGCTGGAATAAGCGTGGCGTTTTCGTGACTTAGATCACGCAGGCGCGATCCATGCCGTAGGATAAAGTTGTAGCCCCTGCGCCGTTCGGCCCCGGCGTGCAAGCTCACATTACCGAGCGGAGCTTGCCTCAGGCTGCCTTTTCCAGCGGGCGCCAGGAAATTTCCACATGGTCGGGCTCGCGCGCCACCCGCTTCAGCCACCGCCGCACGGCGGCGAAGGGGGAAAGATCGAACTCGCCTTCATGGGCAACGTGCGTATGGGCGTAGAGCGCGATATCGGCGATGGTCAGCCCGTCGCCGACGAAGAAATCGCGGCCTTCAAGATGGCGTTCCATGACGGTGAGCGCGCCATAGCCCTCCTCCATCCAGCGGTCGATGTCATGGGTGCGCAATTCGCGCCCGCCCCGCACCTGCTGGAGCCAGAATCGGGCCTGGCCGATGCCGGGCTCGTGGTTGTTCTGCTCGAAGAACATCCAGCGCAGGGTCTCCGCCCGGGCCAGGGGCGCTGCGGGCAGCAAGGGCGTGCCGTCGGCGAGATAGAACAGAATCGCGTTCGACTCGGCGAGCGTCGCGCCGCCGGGCAGCTCCAGCAGCGGCAGGCGGCCATCGGCGTTCTTGGCCAGGAATTCGGGGGTGCGGTGCTCGCCGGAGAGGATATCCACCTCGGTCAGGCGGAACGGCAGGCCGAGCTTGGCCAGCAGCATGCGCACCTTGTAGGAATTCCCCGATGCCTGGGTGGAATAGAGCGTCAGCACGGCGTTTCCCTCTCGGCCCCCGCCTAGATGGAGGCTTGCGCGGCGCCTCGCAAGACGGGCCGGAAGGTAGTGCGCCGGCAATCCATCAGTGCATTGCGGCCCACCCATTCACAATGCTTGCTTGTTCGGGAAATCGCCCTCGACTAATAAAGTGCCGCATGCCGGCCTGCCTCGCGGCGGACCGGCGCTTCGTCTCACCCTTCGCGTCCGACGGCACCAGCGCATTCGCGTGCGGCACCGCCGGCCTGCGTCCGGAGTCAAAGGCCATGAGCCTCCTTTCGCCCGCTTTGATGCGCATCAAGCCCTCGCCGACCATCTCCATCTCCAACAAGGCGCGGGAGCTGAAAGCGGCCGGCCGCGACGTGATCGCGCTCAGCGCCGGCGAGCCGGACTTCGAGACCCCCGAGAACATCAAGGAAGCGGCCATCGCCGCCATTCGCCGCGGCGAGACGCGCTATACCGCGGTCGACGGCATTCCCGAGCTGAAGGCCGCCATCGTCGCCAAGTTCAAGCGCGACAACGGCCTCACCTACAAGGCGAGCCAGGTGTCGGTCGGCACCGGCGGCAAGCAGGTGCTGTTCAACGCGCTGGTGGCCACCGTCGGCCCCGGCGACGAAGTGATCATCCCGGCGCCGTACTGGGTGAGCTATCCCGACATCGTGGAATTCTGCGGCGGCACGCCGGTGAGCGTGCCCACCACGCTGGAAGACAATTTCAAGCTGCGCGCCGATGTGCTGGAAGCCGCCATCACGCCCAAGACCAAGTGGCTGATCTTCAACTCGCCGTCCAACCCCTCGGGCGCCGCCTATACCCATGACGAGTTGAAGGCCATCACCGACGTGCTGGTGCGCCATCCCCATGTCTGGATCCTCACCGACGACATGTACGAGCACCTCGTCTATGACGACTTCAAGTTCGCCACCCCGGCCCAGGTGGAGCCGAGCCTGTATGACCGCACGCTCACGCTGAACGGCGTGTCGAAGGCCTATTGCATGACCGGCTGGCGCATCGGCTATGCGGCCGGGCCGGAGGCGCTCATCAAGGCCATGGGCACGCTTCAGTCGCAGTCCACGTCCAACCCCTCCTCGATCGCCCAATGGGCGGCGGTGGAAGCGCTGAACGGGCCGCAGGACTTCATTCCCCGCAACAATGCGGTGTTCAAGGAGCGGCGCGACCTCGTGGTGTCCATGCTCAACCAGGCGAAGGGCCTCACCTGCCCCAAGCCGGAGGGCGCGTTCTACGTGTTCCCGTTCTGCTCCGGCGCCATCGGCAAAAAGGCCCCGTCGGGCAAGGTGATCGCCAACGACGAGGACTTCGCGACCGAATTGCTGGAGGCGGAAAACGTGGCGGTGGTGCACGGCTCGGCCTTCGGCCTCGGCCCGGCATTCCGCATCTCGTATGCGACCGCGACCTCGGCCTTGGAAGAAGCCTGCACGCGCATCCAGCGCTTCTGCGGGGCGCTCAGCTGAGCCTTGCCATAAGCCAGGCGTGACTTATTCGTCGCAGGGCGCGCGGAATCTTCAAGATCCGCGCGCCCGGCATGGAACCTGAGCCTTTCGTAAGCGTTGGCGGAACACTTGGTCCAGGCTAAGGCTTAACGGCGCCGGCGTTGCCCCCCCGCTTGCTGGCGTTTTATTGGAGGAAGCACATCATGAAGATTGCTCTGAAGGCCGGCTTCGCTGCCGCTCTGGCTGCGTCCGCCCTCGCGCTCGGCGCCGCGCCGGCCGCTGCCCAGTCCCGCATCCAGGTCGGGACCCTGGTCTGCCAGATGGCGCCGAACGTGGCGTTCATCATCGGTTCGATCCGCGAAATGTCCTGCACCCTGCGTCCGGCGAGCCGCCACGTTCCCCGCGCGTCCTACACCGGCACCGTGCGCCGCTTCGGCCTGGATATCGGCGTGAACGGCCAGGGCACCTTGATGTGGACGGTGCTCGCGCCGACCCGCAAGATCAGCCCGAACGACCTGCGCGGCACCTATGTGGGCGCTTCCGCCAACGCCGCCTTCGGCGTCGGCCTCGGCGCCAACGCGCTGGTCGGTGGCTCGCGCAACACCATCGCGCTCCAGCCGCTGTCGGTTGAAGCCCAGACCGGCGTCAATCTCGCCCTCGGCGTCGCCGACCTGACCCTGCGCTGAGCCTGACGGCATCGGCGCCACCGCGCGCCGATCGTCGCAGTTCCACCCCGCCGCCTCGGCGGCGGGGCATTCCAGGGCCGGCGGTCCGGCACCTCGGGACTATTCCGCTATTGTACCCCTTCCGTCGCGGACGTAGGACTGACACGTCAGACATTTGGGGGATTCCATGCGAATCTATACTTTATTCGGCGCCCTGCTGGCCGGTGGCCTGATGGCCACCTCCGCACAGGCGCAGACCGCGCCCAAGATCCAGGTGGGCGTGCTGCAATGCAAGGTCGCGCCCGCGGTCGGCTTCATCGTCGGATCGGTGCGGGAGCTGAGCTGCCAGCTGCTCACCGGCACGCCCACCGCCCCGGTGGTGCGCGCCTCCTATAAGGGCACCGTGGCGCGCTTCGGCCTCGATATCGGCGTCACCAATGCCGGCACCCTGAGCTGGGCGGTGTTCGCCCCCAACACCTCGCCGGCCGCCAGCGATCTCGCGGGCAAATATGTCGGCGTCAGCGCCGATGCGGCCTGGGGCCTCGGCGGCGGCGCGAACGTGCTGCTCGGCGGCTCCAAGAGCACCATCGCGCTCCAGCCACTCTCGCTTCAAGGCACCGCGGGTGTCACACTCGCCGCGGGCGTTTCCGACCTGACCCTGACCCCGGCCAAGTGAAGCCGAACGGAGGACACGACATGGCCTCGATCCTCCGCTCCCTTCTCTTCGGTTCGGCCGTGATCCCGGCGCTCGCCGCGCCGCTTTCGGCCGCGCAGATGGAACTGGTGCCGGGCGCGGACCAACCCGCCTCGGCCCAGACCCCCGCGCAACAGACCACGGTGCAACTGCCCACCATCCAGGCCGTCCAGGCGCCGCTGCCGGCGCCCGTTGCGCCCGCGCCAGCCCAGCCCGCCCCGCCGGCGGCGAGCGAGCCGGCGAAGACAGAGATGCAGAAGGTGGAATCCGGGCTTCTGGAGTGCCGGGGCGAATCCGCCATCGCCTATGGCTTCGGCTCCACCCGCAAGGTGGACTGCGAGTTTCGCGCCACCCTCGGCATGAACCAATATTATACCGGCACGCTCGAGCGCGCGGGGCTGGATTTCGGCGTCTCGGACCAGGGCAGCATGCTCTGGGCGGTGCTCGCCACCACGCCGAAGCTGGGGCCTGGCGCGCTCTCCGGCCAATATGTCGGCATCTCCTCCGGCGCCTCGCTCGGCCCCGGCTTCTCCGCCAACGTGCTGATGGCCAAGGATGCGAAGGCCGGCATCGCCCTGCAGCCGCTGAGCGTTTCGGCCGACAGTGGCCTGAGCATCTCGCTCGCCGCCGCGACGCTCACCCTGCGCGCGACCTTGCCCCCGGTGCGCACCAACGAGCAGGTGCTCTCCCGCTGAGAATCGCCGCCGGGAGGTCTCACGGCACCGTGAGACCTATATTCTGATACCTTTCACACGGGCGTTTGAATTGCCTCCCCCTGCGTGGGCTTGAATGCTGCGCCGCGATGGAGGCCACTCATGCTCATTCGACGTAAACGCGGCTGGGAAATCCCCGAAAGCCAGGCGACGCCCGAAAGCGTCTTTCTCTCGCGGCGCGCGCTCCTTGGCGCGGGCGCAGGACTGATCGGCGCCGGGGTGCTTCCGAGCCTCGCGGCCGCGCAGAGCGCGGGCCCGGCGGATCCTTCGGCCAGCCTCTACCCCGCCAAGCGCAATCCCACCTATACGCTCGACCGCCCGGTGACTCCCGAGGCCGCGGCGAGCACGCTGAACAATTATTACGAGTTCGGCACCAATTACGATGTCGCCAAGGCCGCCGCCAAGCTGAAGGTGCGCCCCTGGACGGTGCATATCGACGGCCTCGTGGAGCAGCCGCGCGATGTCGCCATCGACGACCTGCTCAAGGCCATGCCCCTGGAGGAGCGGCTCTATCGCCACCGCTGCGTGGAAGCCTGGTCCATGGCCGTACCCTGGACCGGCTTTCCCCTGAAGGCGCTGGTGGATTACGCCAAGCCGCTGAGCGGGGCGAAATATGTGCGCTTCGAGACCTTCCTCGACCGCGACGTGGCGCCCGGCCAATATGGCCGCTTCTATCCCTGGCCCTATGTGGAAGGGGTGACGATCGAGGAAGCCACCAACGACCTCGCCTTCATGGTCACGGGCATTTATGGCAAGCCGGCACCCAACCAGTTCGGCGCCCCGCTGCGCCTCGCCCTGCCCTGGAAATACGGCTTCAAGTCCATCAAGGCGATCGTCAAGGTCTCGTTCGTGGACAAGCGGCCGAAGAGCTTCTGGGAAGTGGTGCAGGGCGCGGAATACGGCTTCTGGGCCAATGTGAATCCCGCCGTCTCCCATCCGCGCTGGAGCCAGGCGACCGAGAAGGACATCGCCACCGGCGAGCGCCGTCCCACCTTGCTCTATAACGGCTATGGCGAATATGTCGCTTCGCTCTACACCGGGCTGGAGAAGGAAAAGCTCTATATGTGAGCGCCTGGCCCGCTCCGCGTCGGGAGATGCGGCGTTGCGGGCGGAACCATCGGCCCCCTCTCCCCGCTGGGGAGAGGGCTGGGGTGAGGGGTGGGGCCTCACCCGCCTTGCCCGTGCCCCCTCACCCGTCCGCTGCGCGGCCGACCTCTCCCCGAGGGGGAGAGGTGGCATACCAGACTCCATAGGCCCACGGGAGAGAAGCGGCGCGCGGAGGCGAGGGGAAACGCCCCCGCCTCCTTCGGCTGTGACGGGAGGTGCAGTCCTAACCGCGCGGCGGCACAGGCGCCGCCGCCGGGTTCGCAAGCGGCACGAGGGCCGGCGTGGTGAGTTTCAGCCGCGCCATTTCCTCGGGCGTGAAATAGAACAGCTTGTCCTTCGGCGTCTCCATGGCGCGCAGCCACACTTCCAGATCCACCCCCATGTCGCGCAGATAGCGCTGGCATTCGGCCGAGACCCGCTGCGCCTGCGCCATGCCGTCGGGCGGCGCGGCCCCCGCCGGCACGCTCGCGCCATAGACCTGATGCACGCCGAGCGCCGCCTTTTTCCCCACCCGCCGCTCGACGCCGCCGGAGAACACCAGCGGGCAGGAGGAGGCGCAATAGGCACCCGCCGGCACTTCGGTGGCAAATCCCTTGGCGCGGATCAGCCGGCCCATGGCGAGCGCATCCTGAACCGAACCGCCGGGCGAGCGCAGCACCACGGTCTTCACATAGGAACCACGCTTCTCCACCTCCGCCACGAACAGGGCCGCCGTGCCGGGCGCGATGGTGCCGGTCGCAGCAAGGCGGCCGTCGCTCTGGAGATCGAACGTCATGGGCGCGTTGAGCGTGCCGTCGGCGGCGGGCGCCTCCGGCCCGCCCTCCCGCGCCGGGCCGAGGGGGGTTGCGGGCGGCGCTTCCACCTGCCCCGGAGCCGGGGCGGAAAGCGCGGCCTGGGCTTTGCGCAGCTGGCCGAAATCCTGCACCAGCATGGCTCCGCTCGCGATCAGCAGCACCGCGAACAGCAGATGCAGCAGCGCATCGTCGGGGCGCTGACGCCAATCGCGCAGCGCCTGAAGAAAGACGGCCGGAGTCATGGCGATCAGTCCCGCTTGGCGGGGCGCAGGCCGTGGCCGTGCAAGGTCGTCACCTTTTCCTCGTCCGCAGGCTCGGGCGGCTGCACGGGTTGCGGCGCGGCCGGCCGGGACATCTCGGCATGGGGTGCCTCCGCCGGTTCGGCGATTTCAGCGCGCTGCGGCGCGGCCGGCGTGGCGGCAAGGTCCGGAACCAGCGGCGCGCGCAAATCCGCATGCGCCAGCTCGACCGCACGAGCCATGCGCAGGGCGGCGAGAAGCTCGCCGGCGGTCATGGTGTCCGCTCCCGCCTGGGGCTGGCCCTCGCGGCGCAGGCTGGCGTGCACGATGCACAGGATGAACACGAGCACCGCCGGCAGCAGGTCGATGGAGATGGCGCCCGCCCAGCTCGGGATGAAATCGGAGGCATAGCGCAGCACCGCTTCGGCGGGCGAGATGTGCGCGAAGCGCGGCGGCACGTAAGCCGGCATCTGGATGACCTTGTCCGCCGCGCCCGCGAGCGCCTTCGACTGCGCCGCCACCGCCCCCTGCACCCGGCCCACCACCTCGTTCTGCCGCCCGACCACATCGGGGGAGCGCCCATCGGCGGCGGGGGCGATGAAGCCCGAGGCGAAATCGGTGGCCGCGCGTTTCACCGCCGGCGCAATGGAGGCCTGCTGGAGCGCGGTCAGCACGCCCGCGAGCGCGGTCGCCTCGCCGCCGAACGCATCGGCGCGCGGCGTCACGCGCCCCGAGCCGGAGGCCAGCTCACGCATGGTGGCAAGATGCTTGGCGCCTTGGTCATAGGCCTCCTTCACCTTGTCGCCGGAGGCCGCGACCTCCTTCGAAAGGGCTCCGAGCTGGCTCGCCATCTGCGTCAGCAGTTGCACCACGGTGCCCGAGCCGGTGGTGCCGGTGAGCGAGCCGGTGCGTTCGGCATCCGCCAGCTGGGAGAAGCGCGCGGCCGCCATGGCGATATCCGGCGCCAAGCCCTGCGCGGCCAGCGCCTTGCCGTGATTTTCCTCCAGCGCGCGGTCATAATCCTCGATCGCCCGGCCCATGTGCTGCTCGATGGCGGCGGAGCCTGCCAGCGCGCTCGCGTTCAGCCACGAGCACATGGCGACGATCATCAAGGAGCCCAGCGCCATGGCGCCGAACATCAGGGCCCGGCTCGCCGCATCCTCCACATGGGGCAGGAAGCGCATCATGAAGGTCCAGAAGGCATAGATGCCCACCGACACCGCGACCGAATAGATGATCGCCGCAAAGAACACCGCCGTCGCGCCGCCGTCCAGCAGGTCCCGCACGCCGATATAGGTATAAACACCGCTTGCAAGGGCAAGCACCATCAAGCAGATGCGCGCCGTCGTCTCAAGCTGACGCACACCATCCCGCAGGGCCGTGGCCATGGCGATCTCCATGCACGCCCCGCGGGGCGGCATCAATGTCTGTAGGAACAGTCGGATGACGCAGGATTAACCATGAAATCGGTCGGCATTTTGTTGCCATTGCGCCGATTTCGGCCGTGTCGCGTTCAAGCTTCCTCTACGTTCGCCCGTCGCTCGGGCTCTGCGAAGCCCGCCACAATTCCATCCGCCTCGAACGGCCGCGCGACCTCCACGAAGGTGTCGGGGTAGAAGCCGTTGAAATGGGTGCGCAGGGAGAGGGAATAGGCGCCGATATGGCCAATCTCGATCCAGTCGCCGGTGTCGATGCTCTCGGGCAGATAGAAGGGGCGCGAGAGCACGTCCACGCTGTCGCAGGTGGCCCCATAGATGCGGAACGGCACCACCTTGTCCGAGGAACCGGCACGCCGCCGGCGGGCGGGATCGGGGATATGGCGCGCCGGCAGCAGGATCTTGCCGGTCCAGCTGTCCGACAGCGAGGCCCAGATGCCGTCGTTGATATAAAGCCGCTGCCCCTTCTTCAGCAGCACCCGCACGATCACCGAAAAGGCGCGCGCGACGATCACGCGCCCCGGCTCCGCCACCAGGGGCGTATCGGCGAAGCCATGGCGCTTCACCGCGTCCAGCACGGTGCCCATCAGGTCCGGCAAGGGCGGCAGCACGGGCGCCGGGCGGCGCGGGTCCTCGGCATAATGGGCCGGAAAGCCGCCGCCGATGTCGAGCACCGCGATCGGCACCTTGGCGATGTCCCGCACCTCGGCGGCGGTTGCGATGGCGCGCTCATAAGTGGTGGGATCCACCATCTGGCTGCCCACGTGAAAGGCGATGCCGCAGCGAAAGCCGATGTGGTGGATGCGCTGGAGCAGTTCGGCCGCGTGCATGGGGGCGGCGCCGAACTTCTTGGAGAGTTCGTAGGCCGCCTCCCCCTTGCTGGCGATGCGCACGAACAAGGTGATCTGCGTCGGGTCGAGATCGAGCGCCCGGACCATGCGCAGGATCTTGGCGACCTCGTCCTCATGGTCCAGCGCCAGCACGGAAATGCCGTAGCGCTCCAAGGCGAGGCGGATATCCGACTGCGCCTTCACCGGGTGCATATAAAGCAGCTCGGCCCGCGGCGCCGCGGCACGGGCGGCGGCAAATTCCGCCGGGCTGGCCACGTCGAAGGCGGCGATGCCGAGGCCGGCGAGGGTTTCCAGCACCATGGGCTCGCCATTGGTCTTCACCGCATAGGCGGTCTTGCCGGGAAAGGCGGAGAGGAAAGCGCGCGCATCCGCCCGCAGCACCGAGGGGCGGAAGCAATAGACCGGCTGGTCCGGCCGCAGGCGCAGCGCCGCCTCGCGCCCGGTCTCGAACCGCTCCAGGCTCCCGGCGGCCCCTTTCACCGCTTGCGATGCGCCGATGATCTCGGGGGCGAAGCGGGCGTGCGACATGCGGGCATCCATTTCATTGACGCTACGGGAGCGTGACCGCGCCCGGATAGGCGCGCAATTTGGCCGAGGCGGCATGATGGCGGAATTTCGCAGCACAAGGATGGCGGCCGAACGCTTTTTCGCCGGGGTGTGTCTCCGCTGCGCTTGACCGGGACAAGCGCCGGTTCCATCGTCCCGCCAAATATCGGATTGAAGTGACGGGAGAGTGGGAATGGGTCGCACGATGCGCAGCGGGCGGGCTTTTGCCGGGATCGCGGCCCTGTTGGCCGGTCTCGCCGTTGGAGTGCCTGCCAAGGCTGCGAGCATTCTCGACAATTTCTGGCTGCCCAACGACAGCTATAGCGGCAACCTTCCCGCCTGCACCGAGCCGCTGGCGCTCGGCACCATCTCCATGCGCTTCGCCGAAACCGAGCGCATGTATTGGAACGCGCCGCTGAACATCGTGTCTTATTCCAACGTGCGCGAAACCGCCTACCGCCCCTGGGGCGAGGCGTTCCAGCCGCGCCGCTATTGCACCGCCAAGGTGGTGCTCTCGGATAACAAGATCCACCAGATCGACTATTCCATCATCGAGGACTCGAGCTTCCAGGGCTACACCTGGGGCGTGGAATGGTGCGTCAGCGGGCTGGATCGCAACATGGCCTATGCCCCCGGCTGCAAGATGGCCCGTCCGTGATTCGACGCTTCTGCGCCGCCGCGCTGCTGCTGCTCGCGGCTGCGGGAGCGGCGCGGGCCGAGACGCCGGGCACGCCCGGCGCTTTTGATTTCTACATTCTCGCTTTGTCCTGGTCGCCCACCTATTGCGCGGAACAGACCCGCGCGGACGGCGCCCAATGCCGCGCCGGCCGGCCGTTCGGCTTCATCGTTCACGGCCTGTGGCCGCAGAACGAGCGCGGCTATCCCCAATCCTGCCAGAACCCGGCGCCCTACATTCCCACCGAGACGCTCAACGGCATCCAGGACCTGATGCCGAGCCGCGGCCTGGTGATCCACGAATGGCGCCGGCACGGCACCTGCTCCGGCCTTGCGCCCGATGCCTTCTTCGCCAAGCTGCGGGCGGCACGCGAGAAAATCATCATACCGGCGGCCTTCGTCGCCCCCGCTCAGGCCGCAACCGTGACCCCCGCAGAGGTGGAAAAGGCCTTCATCGCCGCCAATCCTGGCCTGACCCATGAGATGATCGCCGTCGATTGCGGCGCCAACCGCTTGCGCGAAGTGCGCCTTTGCTTCAGCAAGGACCTTACATTTCGGCCCTGTCCCGAAGCGGACCGGCGGGGATGCCGGGCCGGGCGCTCCCTGGAGGTTCCTCCCGTGCAGGTTCCCCCTGTTCGGGTGCCTTCCGCGCGATAGGGCGCAGGGAAAGCCGACGCCGCTCATGACGTATCGCCGATGAATTATCGCCACGCCTTCCATGCGGGAAACGCCGCCGACGTGATGAAGCATGCCGCGCTCGCCCGCGTGCTTGCTTATCTCAACAAGAAGGACACGCCCTATCGCGTGCTCGATACCCATGCGGGCGCCGGGCTCTACGATCTCGGCGGCGCCTCGGCGCAGCGCACGGGCGAGGCGGAAGCCGGCATCGAACGGGTGCTGGAAGCCGACCTTCCCGCCCCGGCGGCCGAACTGCTGGCGCCCTATCTCGACGCGGTGCGCCATCTGCGCACCTATGCCGGCGCGCGCCGCTATCCCGGCTCCCCGGCGCTGGCGATGGCGCTCGCCCGGCCGCAGGATCGCTTCCTGTTCTCCGAATTGCATTTCGAAGAGCGCGCGAAGCTGGAAAAGAACGTCGGCGACGATCCGCGCGTGAAAGTGCTGTCGCAGGACGGCTGGAACGCCATCGCCGCCCATCTGCCCCCGCGCGAGCGGCGCGGCGTGGTGCTGGTGGACCCGCCGTTCGAGGAAGGCGGCGAGTTTCAGCGCCTCGTCGGCGCCCTCACCACGTTCCACGAGCGTTTCGCCACCGGCATCCTGATGCTCTGGTATCCCATCAAAGACCTGCGCGCGGTGGACGCGTTCCGCCGCGAGGTGGCCCAGGTCGGCCTGCCCAAGACGCTACGGGTGGAACTGGATTTCGCCGAGGTGCGCACCACCACGGCCCTTTCCGGCAGCGGGCTCATCATCGTCAATCCGCCCTTCACGCTTGCGGACGAGATGCGCGTCATCCTCACCGCGCTCGCGCCGCTGCTGGCCCATGACGGCAAAGGCCGCTCCCGCATCTCCTGGATCGTGCCCGAACGCTGAGTGCGCGCCCTGCGCGTGCTCCATGCGAAAAAATGCGGGAGGCCCCTTCTCGCATATGGCAAAGGGGTTTAGCTCTGCTGCGGGATCCTCACGCCAGAAGAGCCAGCCTCATGCGCCTGCGTTACTCGCCGTCCTCGCCCTTCGCCCGCAAGGCGCGCGTCGCCGCCGCCCATCTCGGCCTCCCGCTCGAGCTGGAAACGGCCGATACGATGAATGCGGACGACACCGTCCGCCAGCAGAACCCGCTCGGCAAAATCCCCGTCCTGCTGCGCGAGAACGGGCCGGCCCTGTTCGATTCTCCGGTGATCCTGGCTTATTTCGACCATGTCGCCGGCGGCGGCCGCATCCTGCCCGAAGATGCGGAGGCGCGCTTCACGGCCCTTCGGCTCGAGGCGCTCGCGGACGGCATCATGGATGCCGCCCTGCTGCAGGTCTATGAAGGCCGCTACCGCAGCGCCGACAAGCGCGTGGAAAGCTGGGTCCAGATCCAGGCCGGCAAGGTCACCCGCGCGCTCGCGGCGCTGGAAGCCGACCTGCCGAGCGAGGGCGAGCCCAATGTCGGCGACATCACGCTCGCGTGTGCGCTCGAATATCTGGACTTCCGTCTCCCCGGCACCTGGCGCGAGGGCCATCCGCAGCTGGTGGCTTGGCTGGAGCGCTTTTCCGCCCGCTGCCCGGTGTTCGCGGACAGCCGGCCCGCGTGACGTGCGTGCCGCCGGTGATGCCGCCGGCGGCAATGCTTCCAAAGCGGAAGCATCTCGCCTTGACCTGACAGCGCCGCGCGTGCTCGCTGACCTTGGTTCCACTTGCCGGTTCCGGCGGCGATGAACCACAGGTGCGGTTCGCCAAAGGGGACGACCCGATGGGCGGCCGAGCGCGGTGAGAACATGTCCCATCTGCTGATCGTGGACGATGAGCCCGAATATCTCGACGAACTGATCGAGGCCTTGGGGTTCGACGATCTGAAGGCTCATTCTGCCCGCAGCGCGGCGCAGGCGCTGGAGCTCGTCGACACGCATCCGCACGTCAACGTGGTGCTCACCGACATCCGCATGCCCGATCTGGACGGCATTCGCCTGCTGAACGAAATCCAGCACCGATATCCGGAGCGCGCGTTCAAATTCATCGTCATGACCGGCCATGCCTCCGCCGAGGACATTTCGCGGGCGGTCAACGCCGGCGTGGAGGCCTGCCTGTCGAAGCCACTGGTGATGGAAGACCTTCAGCGGGTGCTGAACCGTGTCCTGACGGTCGGCGAAAACGGTAGAAAGGGCTGAGGGCGTGCGCCCCATTCCCCAACTCTTGCCGGCCCTGACCTTCGGACGTCGCGCCCTGCTGATCCTGGGCTCGATCATGCTGCTCGCCTCCATCACCCTGGTGGGGGCGATCCTTCTGTTCACGCTGCACCACAATGCGGAGGTCAAAGAATTTCGAGAGCTGGCGCAGCGCAATGCCTATCTGGTGCTCAACAGCTTCGAGCAGACGGTCGCGCCCATCGACGCGGCTTTGCTGAATTTCGACCGGGAATTCTCCACCAAATGGAACCGGCAGCAGGTCTATCAAGCGGTGCGCGCGTTCAACTTGCCGAATTCCATCGTGCTGCTGAGCGTGGTCGACCGTAACGGCAAATTGGTCGCAACCAGCTCCGAGGAGCCGGACTATGCCCTGCCCCAGCTCGACCTTTCCGATCGCGAACATATCCGCGTGCACATGGATGGCAGCTCCGGGGAGAGCATGTTCATCTCCAAGCCGGTGCTCGGCCGGGTCTCCAAGCAATGGACGATCCAGTTCACCCGCGCCCTGCACGCGGAGGACGGCAGCTTCGCCGGGGTGGTGGTGGCGTCCTTCAACATCCAGGAATTCCTCAATCTCTACAGCCGCGTGCGCACCGAGCCCAATGCCCTGATCGCGCTGATCGGGTTCGACGGCATCGTGCGGGCGCGCGCCAGCGCCAACACCAGCTTCGGCGGCGATGTCTCCGGCAGCCCGACCTTCAAGCGCATGCTGACCATGAACGAGGGCACGTACGAGACCAGCAGCGTCATCGACGGCATCGACCGCATCGGTTATTTCGTGCGCTCGCCCCGCTATCCCATCATCGTCGTGGTGGCGTTCGATAAAGCGTTCGTGTGGGCGCAGACGAACGATTTCCGCCATGTGATCTGGGTCACCTTCATCGGCCTGTTCCTGATGCTGGCGGCCGTGGCGGTGATCGCGGCGCGCTATATCCAGCTCCAGGACAAGGTGCGCACCGGCGCCATCGAGGCCAGCGCGCGCCAGCGCGAGGTGATGTTTCTCCATGCCATCGGCCGGGTGCCGGGGGTATGCGTCATCCATGTCACGGTGGACGGGGTGGCGCAGGTGGGAGAGGACGAGGACTCAGTGATCGCCGAGTTGATGGTGGATTTCGTCTCCACCGATACCTTCCGCGCCACCCTTTCCATGCTGCGTCGTCCTTTGCTCAGTCTCGAGCATTTCACGCGCGAGGGCCAGGAATACGAGGTCCAGGTGGTGATCGCGCCGCTGGAGCCGATCCGGCCCGGCGCCAATCCCGGCGCGCCGGAGGAGGTGGTGGTGTTCGCGCTCGACCAGACCTCCCAACGCATCGAGGCCAACAAGCTCTATCAGATGTCGAAGCTCGCCTCCCTCGGCGAGGTCGCGACCGGGCTTGCCCATGAAATCAACCAGCCGCTGGGCGTGATCCGGCTCGCGGCGGCGAACGCCCTCACCGGGCTGCGGCGCGGCCTCTCGCACGAACATATGGAATCCAAGCTCAACCGGATCCTCCAGCAGACCATCCGCATGAGCCGGATCATCGACCACATGCGCATTTTCGGCCGGACCAGTGACGAGGTGTTCACGCCCTCCGAGCCGACCGAATCCATCGAGGGCGCGCTTCAGGTGGTCGGCGCGCAGCTGCGGCTGCAGAATATCAACGTGAAGGTGCTCGGCAACGGCCCCACACCGTCGGTCATGTGCCGCCAGGACCAGCTGGAACAGGTGCTCATCAACCTGCTCCAGAACGCCGCCGACGCAATCAACGAGAAGCGCGCGCGAGACGGTGCGGACCAGGGGCTCGATACCATCGAGCTGTCGGTCTCCGAATGCCGGCCGGAGGGCGCAAAGCAGATGATCTGCATCCGCGTGAAGGACAATGCCGGCGGCGTTCCGGACGCGGTGATCGAAAAGGTGTTCCAGCCGTTCTTCACCACCAAGCCGGTCGGCAAGGGCACCGGGCTCGGCCTTTCCGTGAGCTTCGGCATCATCCGCGACCACGGCGGCACGCTGAGCGTGGAGAATGACGCAACCGGCGCGGTGTTCACCATCGCCCTCCCCGCCGCGCCGCGCGACAAGACCGGCGAGGCGGAGGGCGAGCGCGAGGCAAGTCGGGCCTTTCCCTAAACCGCAATCCCAGCCGAGGCGAACGAAAAAGGGCGCCCCGGGGGCGCCCTTTCTCTCACCGGCGCTCCCGCTCGAGACCGGCGCTAAGCGCCGGCCATGGCCGGCACGTTCGGCACATAATATCCGGTCTGCGAGGCCACCGACCGGAACGCATCCGAAATCCCCAGCACGGTTTCCGCGCCGCCCAGCAGCAGATACCCATCCGGGCGGGTCACGCGGGCGATCCGGCCGAGGATGTCCCGCTTGGTGGCGGCGTCGAAATAGATCAGCACGTTGCGGCAGAACACGATGTCGAACACGCCGAGATTGCTGAAGTTATGCAGCAGGTTCAGCTTGCGATAGTCCACCATGGAGCGCAGCTTCGGCTTCACCTGCCAGTTGTCGCCGTCCTTTTCGAAATATTTCAGCAGCAATTGCACCGGCATGCCGCGCTGAACCTCGAACTGGGTGTAGCGGCCCGAGCGCGCACGCTCCAGCACTTCGCTGGAAAGGTCGGTGCCGATGATCTCCACCCGGCGCCCGCCCGTAAGGTGCGGGTTCTCGAGCAGCGTCATGGCGATGGAATAGGGCTCTTGCCCGGTGGAGGCGGCGGCGCACCAGATGCGCAGCGCATCGCCAGGACCGCGGGTCGCGTTGAGCTTCGGCAACATGATCTTGGTGAAGTGCTCGAACGGCGACTTGTCGCGGAAGAACAGCGATTCATTGGTGGTCATCGCTTCAAGCACCGCTTCGGCGATGAGGCCGGACGGCTGCTCGCGTACGATCGCCGCGAGGCGGGCGAAATCGGCGAGCTCGAACTTCCGCAGCAGGGGCAGCAGGCGGCTTTCCAATAGATATTGCTTGTCGACTCCAAGGATCAGCCCGGAATGAAGCTTCAAGAACCTGGAAACAGATTCGAAATCGACTGCCGAGATCATGCCCGTCCCCCCATCAGCAGGCGCGTGACCTTCGCGCCGATATTGTTTACGGAGATCAGCTCGCTCGCGTTGCCGGCCGCATAGGTTGCCCCCGGCATGCCCCAGACGACGCTGGATTCCTCATCCTGCACGATCACGCTGCCGCCGGCATCGGCGATCACGCCCGCGCCCTTCGCCCCGTCGCTGCCCATGCCGGTCAGCACGATGGCGAGTACGTGGCTGCCGTAGATCGCCGCCACGCTGTCGAACAGCGGATCAACCGCCGGCTTGCAGAAATTCACCGCCGGCCCGTCCGACAGGCGGATCACGGTATCCGCACCCGACTTGGCGACCAGCATGTGCTTGCCGCCAGGCGCGATATAGATCCGGCCCGGCTTGAGGACCTCCCCGTCCACGCCCTCGGCGGCTGTGCGGGCCGCTGCGCGCCCCACATGCTCGGCCAGGATGGCGGTGAAGGTGGGCGGCATATGCTGGGCGATCACCACCGGCACATTGGCGATGGCGGCGCCGAAATCGCTGAAAATGCGCGTCAGAGCCTGCGGCCCGCCGGTGGAGCTGCCGACCGCGATAATTTCCACGGGCGACATGGAATAGGGCCGCTTGCGCACCGTCTTCGGCGGTGCACCCACACCGACCACAGGGGTTGCGGTGGAAAGGGCTGGGCGCGCCAGCGCCGGCGCCGGGGGCGAGGCCAGGGCGGCCGGGGATGCCGGCGCCCTGGGGGCCGGCGCGGGCGAAGCCGGTGCGGCCGCAGGCGCGGGGGCAGGCGCAGGCGCCGTCATGGCCCGCGGCGGCGGGGCGGCGGCGACGCTGGCCACGGATGCGCCACGCCGGCGCGCGCGATCCACGAGCCCGCGCAACTTGCCGAGCAGCTCGGAGCGGAACTCTTCCGCCGCGATGCTGCCCCGGTCCGCATTGGGCTTGGCGAGATAATCGGCGGCCCCGAGACCCAGCGCCTTCATGCTGATCTCGGCCCCGCGCCGGGTCAGCGCCGAGGCGACGAGAACCACGGCATTGGGCTTGCGCTCCAGGATCAGCGGCAGGGCGGTGAGGCCGTCCATCTCCGGCATTTCAAGGTCGAGGATGATGGCATCGGGCGCCGTGCGCACGACGTCGTCCGCCGCCCGCTTGCCGTTGGAATGGGTGGCGACCACCTCGAAGCTCTTGTCGCCATCGAGCCAACTGGAAATGATTCCGCGAACGAACACGGAATCGTCGACGATCATCACGCGTATGGGTCCTCCGACCGGCGGGGTCCCCGAGGGCGTCAGCGGCTGCGGGCTCATGTCACTGCCTTTTCCAATGCGCCGACTTCCTGCAGCTTCTCGCGAAGCAGATCGAAATCGAAGGGTTTCATGATGTATTCGTTCGCGCCGGCGGCGATCGCCGTCGAAATATGATCGAGATCGTTCTCGGCCGAACAGAAGATGACCAGCGGGACCAGACCCGCCGGTCGCGACCGCAATTGCGTGAGGAAGCCGAGGCCATCGACCACGGGCATGTTCCAGTCCAGCAAGATGACGTCCGGCAAGGCGTTGTCGCACGCCGCGAGGGCCTCCTGGCCGTTCGCTGCCTCGGTCACGCTGAAGGACAGGTCTTCCAGCATGCGTCGCGCGACTTTGCGCACGACGCCGGAATCATCGACCACAAGGCAAGTCTTCATGGGTTCATCCTGTTGTGCGGCCGGCTATCAAGCCGCGCGGTCCATGGTGAGACGCCCCAGGGCGAGTTCCACATCCAGCACCAGCAGAAGCTCGCTCGGCAGGCGATGCACACCGGTCGCAAGGCCGGCCCATTGCGGGTCGAGATTGGTCGGATTGGCCTCTCGCGAGGCATTGTCGAGCATCATCACCTCGCCCATGGAGTCGATGATGAGCCCGAAGGATTCCCCCTTGTGCTCAATGCCGACGGCCATGCTCGCGCGGCCGCCGTCGGGAAGGCCCAGCAGGCGGCGCATGTTCACCATGGTGACGATGCGGCCGCGCAGGTTCAGCACCCCCTCGATCTGCGGAATGCAGAGCGGAACATGGGTGATGTGATCGGGCACGAACACTTCCTGCACCGCCTCGATGGGCAGGCCGAACAATTGCGGCCCGATGCGGACGGTGACGAATTGCGAGCCGCCGGGGCTCACATCCTGCTTGATGACGACGTGCTGGCTCATGCCGCTTCTCCATGGATGGCGCCGGTGAATTCCTTGAGCGCGGCGATGAGGCCGGCGCGATCGGACTTGGCAATGTAGTCGGTGAAGCCGGCCGCACGGCCGCGCTCGACCAGGTCGTAGGCCCCCTCACTCGCCAGGGCGATGATCGGCACGTTGCGGATCTGCGGATCCCCGCGCACCGCCTGGGCGAACTGGAAGCCGTCCATTCCCGGCATCTCCACGTCGCTGACGATGATGTCGAAGCGGGTTTCGCCGCCGAGCCGGTCCAGCGCCTCGCGGGCCGAGCCGCAGGCCGTCACCTCGAAGCCGTTGCCCTTCAGCACCGGCTCGATGAGGTTGCGATAGAAGGCGCTGTCATCGACCACCAGCAGCTTGCCGCCGGCCTTGTCCCGCGTGCCGGAGAGGCGCTTGAACCAGCTGCCGAAGGCCTGGTCGATATAATGGCCGACATCGAGGATCTCGGCGGCCTGGCCGTCGATGATCGCCGCGCCCAGCAGGTTCTCCGCGTCCGAGGAGAGTTGCATGTCGAGGTGGGCGTCCACCACGTCCACGATCTCGTCCACGACCAGGCCCATGGTCTTCCCCTCGTCCGAGAAGATCAGCATCGGCTGGGTGCCGGTGGTGGCGCGCTTCACCTTCTCGTTCACATAGACGATGGGGATCAAGGCCCCGCGATACTGGATCACCGGGTGGCCGTTCACATGCTCCAGCTTGTTGGCCTCCAGTTCCTCCAGGCGCGTCACCAGCGAGAGCGGCACCGCCTTCAGTTCGTCCGAGCCGGCGCGGATCAGCAGCAGCGGCGTCGTCTGGCCCTGCGCGGCGGTCGCGGCGGCGGCCGTGTTTTGCAGGTCGGAGCCGAGGCTCTCGTCCGGCGAGGCGGCGACCTTGGCGAGCCCGACCGGGTCCACGATCATGATCACCCGGCCATCGCCGAGGATCGTGCTGCCCGACACCATGGGCAGCTGGCGCAGCACCGAGGCCATGGGCTTCACGACGATTTCCTCGGTGTGGGACACCGCGTCCACCACCACGCCGAACAATTGGTTGCCGACCTGGAGCACCACGATCAGCGCGTCGTCGAACTTCTGCTCCTTGCCCTCGTCGGCGATGCCGAGCAATTGCGCGAGCGGCACGATGGGCAACAGCTTCTCGCGCAAGCACAGCACCGGCGCATCCTTCAGGCGCTTCACCTGGTGGAAGGAATTGGGCTGCACGCGCACCAGCTCCACCACCGAGCTTTGCGGCAGGGCGAACCGCTCGCCCATGGCCTCGACGATCAGCGCCGGGACGATCGCAAGCGTCAGCGGGATCTTGATGGTGAAGGTGCAGCCGGCGCCGGGACGGGAGGTGACGTCCACCGCCCCGCCGATCACCTCGATATTGCTGCGCACCACATCCATGCCGACGCCGCGGCCGGACACGTTGGTGATCTTCGCGGCGGTCGAGAAGCCGGCGGCGAAGATGAAGCGGAACACCTGCGAGTCCGGCATCTTGGCCAGCTCGGCAGCGGTGGCGAGGCCGTTTTCCTGCGCCTTGGCCTTGATCCGGGCCACGTCGAGGCCCTTGCCGTCGTCGGAAATCTCGACGATCACATGGCCGCCCTGGTGATAGGCGGAGAGGCGGATCGTGCCCTTGTCGGGCTTGCCCGCGCGGCGGCGCTCCTCGGTGGTCTCCAACCCGTGGTCGGCGGAATTGCGCACCATATGGGTGAGCGGATCCTTGATCTGCTCCAGCACCTGCCGGTCCAGCTCGGTTTCCGCGCCGATCTGCTCCAGCTCGATATGCTTGCCCAGCTCCTGCGCGAGGTCGCGCACGATGCGGGGCAGCTTCTGCCAGGCATTGCCAATGGGCTGCATGCGGGTGCGCATGATCGCGCCCTGCAACTCGCCGGTGACGTTGGAGAGGCGCTGCAGAGCGACCTTGAAGTCGGAACTCTCGTCGCGGCGGGCGATTTCCAGCAGCTGGTTCCGCGTCAGCACGAGTTCGGACACCATGGTCATCAGGTGTTCGAGCAAGGTCACGTTGACGCGGATGGACTGGTTGGAGACGCTGAGCGCATGGTCTTCCGCGCGGGCGCCCTTTGCTTCGTGGTCAGCGACGGGCGTGGCCTCGCGCACCGCGGGAAGCGATGCAGCGGGCGGCGCGGCGTCCGGAGCAGGCGCTGCGGTGGAGCCAGGGGAAGTCGCGGCGGCCTTGGCATTGTCCAGTTCCGCGAGCTTCGCCCGGGCAGCCGGAACCTCGACGGCGGTTTCGCGGAACACGCGCTCCAATTCATCCAGCGAGACTTCGCCGGGCTTGAGGGCGCGTTCCAGCTGCTGCATCACCGCCGCAACACCCGGCTTGGGCTCGCTGACGGGCGCTGCGGCCCCGTTCATCACGGATTTTACCGGCGCAGGCACGGCGGGGGGGGCCGGGGGAGCGGGAGGAGGCGGCGCGGCGATCACGGCGGCGGGAGCGGCGGCGGGAGCGGCGGAGAGCGCGTCCAGCTGGGAGATCAGATCCTCATCCGAGCCGGGCGGCTCGCTGCCTTCCGACGCCTCGATCTCGACCAGGATTTCCTTGATCCGGTCCACCGTGATGAGCACCAGGTCCACCGCCTCGGTGGTCACCGGTATCCCCTGGCGGAACTGGTCCATCAAGGTTTCGGCGGCATGCGCCAGGGTTGCGAGGCGCGATAGGCCGATGAAGCCGCAGGTGCCCTTCATCGTATGCACCAGGCGGAAGATATTGTTGAGAATCTGAGCGTTGTTCGGGTCCTGCTCGAACTTCACCAACTCGACGTCCGCAACGTCGAGGCTCTCATTCGTCTCAGTCAGGAACTCTCGCAGCAGATCGTCCATGGGGTTCACTCCGGGTCGAAGACAGGCAGTTCAGGCATCCCGCGACGCCGCCCGGCACCGCCGGAACAACGGCAAGGCCGGACCGCGCCGCGCGCCTCGCTCTGGAGGCGCCCGGCGCACGGGAGCACACGCTCGGGAGAGGCCGGATCGCCGGCCTCGGATTTTGCTCGGGCAGGGCGATGCCCTGCCCGCGTGAGACGGCGGGCCGATCAGGCTGCCCGCACGCGCTCGATGAAGATGTTCACCTGCTTGCGCAGGGTCGCGGCCTGCGAGGACAGATCGGTGGCCGCGTGGACGATGTCGCCGGACACCTTGCCGGTGGTGGCCGCCACGGAGCTGACCTGGGTGATGCTGGAAGAGACTTCCTGCGTTCCGCGCGCCGCCTGATGGACGTTCTTGGCGATTTCGCCGGTCGCCGCGCCCTGCTCCTCGATCGAGGTGGCGATCGCCGTGGAAATCTCGTCGATGCGCCGGATGGTGCCGGAAATCCCCTCGATCGCCTTCACCACTTCATTGGTGGCGCCCTGAACGGCGGAGATCTGCGAGGAAATCTCGTCGGTCGCCTTGGAGGTCTGTTCCGCCAGGGTCTTCACTTCCTGGGCCACCACGGCGAAGCCGCGGCCGGCTTCCCCGGCCCGCGCCGCCTCGATGGTGGCGTTCAGGGCCAGCAGATTGGTCTGCGAGGCGATGTCGGTGATCAGGTTCACCACCTGGCCGATGCGCGCGGCGCTGGCGGCAAGGCCCCGCACCACTTCGGCGGTCTCACTGGCCTGGTCGGTGGCCTCGCCGGCGATCTTCGCGGCGGAGGACACCTGGGCCCCGATCTCGCGCACCGAGGCGGCAAGCTCCTCGGCGGCGGAAGCGGCGGTCTGCACATTGCCGGTCGCCTCCTCGGCGGCGGCGGCGACGATGGTGGACTGGCGGCTGGTCTCGGCCGCCGAGCTGCTCATGGAACTGGCATTGCGCTCCAGCAGGGTCACGGCATCCGCAACCGTGCGCACCACGCCGGAAACCTCGGCGTCGAACTGGTCCGCGAGGCGTTCCATGGCGGCGCGCTTGTCGGTCTCGGCCCGGGTGGCGGCGACCTCCTGCTGTGCGCGCAGATCCTCAGCGGCCCGCAGCTTCGCCACCAATTGCTTGGTGCTGTTCCAAAGGTCCGCGATCTCATCGTGCGAGTGCGGCTGCTCCAGAGCAACGTCGAGCTTGCCGGCGGCGAGTTCATGCAGCGTGCGGGACACGCGGACGATGGGTCCGCTGAGCATGCGTTTGCCGATGAATACGGCGATCGCGATGCCAACCGCGAGGCCGACGACGAAGATCGCGATGACCGCCGCCTTGACGCTTTCCTGCACAGCCTCCTGCTCGGCACGCAGGGGAGCCACGGTGTCCTGGATTTTCGCCGTGAAGGTCCGCAGGGATTCCTGCAACGCCTTGCGGTTGTTGCGGTTCGCGTCGTTATTGCCCTGGAGGTTCGCGGCCTGTGGACCCTCGGTCAGCGCCAGGCGAACGGTCTCTGAGCGGAACTCGCGGAATTTGGCGAGGTCGGCGATGGTGCGCGCCAGGGCGGCGGCATCGGCGGGCGGCGTCGACGTCTTGAGCTCGGCGACCTTAACGTCGATCCGATCCAGCGCCTTCGTGAGGCCGGCGGCAAACTGCTTGAGGGCATTTGGGTCCGTCGCCAGGTACAGGCCGCGCGATTCCATCACCACAGCGGTCACGTCGCCGTTCAGTTGCTCCGTCAGGAACGCCCGGCGCGACGCCTGGGCGATTTCCGCGGCGATGTCCGATTCCCGGTTGAGACCCCACAGGGAAACCCCGCAAACCAGTGCGGTGGCGCACCCGAGTACACCGACGATGCTGTAGATTTTACCGATGATCTTCACGGTTCGCCCTCTTATTGCTAGTGCGCGGCCTTCGGCGGCGCGGTTGATTCCGCCGGCTTGACGGGTGCATTGCTTCCGCTCGCGGCCCGCATGTCGGTCTTGTCGATGTAATTGATGGAATCCACGAGCACTTCTTGAATAACATCTCCATTCAGATGCGTATTTGTGCTCACCTTGATGCGATCCATCATGTCTTTTATGTTGTACTTAGATAGCTTTCCCGTATCGACGCGACCATTGTTGTAGATCTCGGCAAACGCATCGTTGACCACGAAAATCGCCGGATCCAACGGCAGCTGACGCAAGGTGGTCGCATCGGCAGTGAAGACCAGCTTGGCAAGCACATAGCCCTTCACCTTGCCGTCGATAATCATCGGCACGGTGATCGGAGGAAGGCGCTTGTATTCGAGCCCAGGCATGTAAGGTTCGGCGGACTTCGCCTTGGCCGCCCCGGCCGCCCAATAGGCGGCGCCGTAGCTGGAGCCGAGCGCGACCACGCACACCCACAGGCCGATGATGATGAAGCGCACCATCGCTCAGACCCCGTCCTTGGAAGGTGTGCTGGAATAGGTGCCGTCGGAATCCGCGTCGCGCAGCGCCGTGGCGAGAATGCCGCTGATTTCCTGCGAGGCCGCAAGGTTGATCGACAGCAGATAGAGATTGCGGGCCAGCTTCTCCCGCACCGTCCCGAGCCGGAGCGCGACCACCGGATCGGCATCGCGGGGCAGCGCCCGGCTGGCGCGGCTCAGTTCCAGCAGGCTGCGGCTCTTGCGGCGGTTGACCTCGTGCAGGTCGATCGGCAGATGAGCTTCGAGCGATCCGGTTTCCTGGTCGATGATCTCCTCGAGCCGGTCGAGGGCCGCGATCATGGTATCGCGCGCCGGGCCTTCCGGGCTCAGCAAACGCGGCAGGACGGTGGACTCATCGTGTCTCATCTGGCGCATCCTCAGGCCGCCGCGGCGGAGCTGGTCGCGGACGCGACGGGCAGCGCGGGCGCGGTGGCAGCCGACGGCGAGAGCCGCGCCTGGGCCGAGGCGATGCGATCCGCGATGCCGATGCCGCCGTGCTTGGCCACCTGATCGGCGACCTTCTCGGCCAGCATGGATTTCCAGATCTGCCCGGCATTGCCGCTGCCGTAGACCGAGGTCGCATGGCTCGGCAGCATGGATTGAACGAATTGGGACAACACCATGCTCTCAAACTTGCGATGGGCGCTCGCGGCGGCTCCACCGGCGGCGGAGGTCTTCGTCAGCGCGGTCGCATTCTGCAGCCCGACCGCGGAGGTGGGCGCATAGGCCAGCCCATTCGCCGGCCCGATGGCGCCCTCCTGGCTCATCGCCTGGGAGAAGCCCGAGCCGAGCGCCTTGAGATTTGACGTGATCTTCTGGGTGCGGGCCGGATTTCCGGCCTTGACCACGTCCATCACAATGTCTGTGGTGAGTTGAATGCCCATGGCCCGATCATCAAACGGTGTTTCGATCGGGGCAGTTTGCGGGGGCTTGCTTATGTGAGGCTTGCATCCGCCGGCGTCGCAGCGCCGGGTCGCAAGGCGGCCGATTCCGTCAATTCCTGAAAGGCCTTACGATCCTCGTGCGCGCGGGTTTCGCGCGCCACCCGCTCGGCCATGCGCTCGGCCCGCTTGAGCGCGAATGCCTGCGCCTGCACGTGCTCGGCTTGCGCGACCTCCTCGACGGCGAGGCGCGTCGCCTCCTGCGAGAGCCGCTTCAAGGTGCGCGAGACCATGTCCACCAGAAGCGGGCCGAACATGGCGCTGTTCAGCGTTGCCATGACGCTCGCGCGATTCTCCTCAAGCGCCGCCTGCTCCTGCCGGATGCGGGCGAGCTCCCATTCGGCGGTGCGGTGCATCTGCGCGCGCACGGCAACGATGCGCTTGGTGGTGGCCCGACGATCGCCCATGATTCCTCTGCCCTCCCCTACCCGGCCGCCAGCCACTGGCTGAACGCCAACATGAACCCGGCGAGCAATTGATCCACGATCGCATAAAGCAGCAGCATGCCGCCCGCGGTGATGAACGGCGTCGCGATGAAATAGACCGGAAGCTGAGGGGTGAACTTATTGGTGATGCCCACCGCGAAATTGACGATGATGGAATAGACGATGAACGGGCTCGCGATCCGCAGCGCCAGCAGGAAGGCGGCGGTGAGCTGGTCCACCACGTCGCTCAACCCCAGGCGGGCCGTGAAAACGGTGCCAGGCGGAAGGCGGCGATAGCTCTCGAAAAGCGCGCGAACCAGCTCGAGATGCTGGTCGCTGAGGAACAGCAATATCGTTGCGCTGAACGCAAACAGGGTGGCGATGGGCGGCAGGGCCTCATCGTCCTCGATCATCGTCCCGGCCATGGAGGCAAGGCCGATCGCCTGGGCAATGGCGCTGGCCATGGATTGCAGGGCGAGGAAGAAGATGCGCGCCAGCAGGCCGATCATGGCGCCTGTGGCACTTTCCGATGCAATCGCGCCCAGCAGGGTGAAGGTTCCCGCATCGCGGGCGAAGGCCTCCACGCTCGGCTGGAGCAGCGGCACGAAGGCCAGCGACAGGCCGATGGCCAGGAATAGGCGGAACTGGGGGGAGAGATGGCGCCCGCCGACGCCGGGCATCAGCATCAGGCATCCGCCGATGCGGCAGAAGATGAGGAACGCCGAGATCACGCCCTCGGCGGCCAGGGCATTCACGAAATGGTCCCGAGGGACTGCACCTCCACCCCGCGCGCGATCTCCACATGGGACAGCACAGGCAGCGCGGGGAACATGCGCTCGATGATCATGCGCACATAGGGGCGCGCGTCCGGGGCGGTGACCAGCGCGAACGGCCGGCCCTCGCGCAGATGCTCGCGCACCGAGGCGGCGGCCTCTATGCCGAACTGCTCCACCAGGCGCGGGTCGATGTCGAATTCCACCACGTCGCCCTTGGCGTCGCGCTTCAGACTCTGATGGAAGGTGAGATCCCACTTGCCGCCCAGCCGCAGCACGCGCAGCACACCGCCTTCGGCGAGATCGCCGCAGATCTGCTGCGCCATGCGCATGCGCACATGCTCGGCCACCTGCTCGGAACGGCGGGCGTGGGGCACGATCTCGGCGATGGCTTCCAGGATCAGATGCAGGTTGCGGATCGAGACCCGCTCCGCAAGCAGCAGCTTCAACACCGCCTGGAGCCCGGAATAGGAGATCTGGGCCGGGCACATGTCCTCGATCAGGCGCTTATATTCCGGATCGAGCCGGTCGAGCAGGTTGCGCATATCCTTGTAGGAGAGGAGCTGCGGCAGGTTGTTGGCGATCACCTCGCTGAGATGGGTCAGGATCACGCTGATATTGTCGATGGGCGAGAAGCCCTCGCGCTTCACTTCGCCGGCATAGGCCTCGGGGATCCACATCGCCTTCATGCCGAAGGCCGGCTCGCGCGTGTCGTCGCCTGGCACATCCGGCCGCGCGCCGTCGCCCAGCACCACCAGCAGTTCGCCGATGCGCATCTCCTGCGAGGACACGACGGTGCCATGGATGCGGATCTGGTAGTTCTTGGCCGGAACGCTCAGGCTTTCGGTCATGCGGATGTCGGGCACCACGAAGCCGTAGCGCAGCGCGAACTTGCGGCGCATCTTGGCGATGCGGTTCTGCACCTCCACCGGCAGGCGCAGCACCTGGCCTGACAGCTGCTTGCCGATGCCGACCTCGATCTCCGCCGTGCGCAGGGATTCCTTCACCGAATTTTGGACGTCGCGTGCCGCCTGCTCCTCGTTCTCCTGCTGCTTGGCCTCTTCCACGGCCCGCTTGCGCGCGAGCTTGCGAGGGATCGCATAGCCGACGAACGCCATCGTCCCGCCCAGCAGCGCAAACGGGACAAAGGGCAGACCGGGCATGATGGCGAGGCCGAACATCAGGCCGGCGGAGACGAACAGCGCCCGCGGATAGGCGCCGAGCTGCCCGAGCACCGCGACTTCCGCGCGGCCGCGCGTGCCGCCCTTCGAAACCAGGAGGCCGGCGGAGAGCGAGACGATCAGCGCCGGAATCTGCGACACCAACCCATCGCCCACCGAGAGGCGGGTGTAGATGTCCGCCGCCTCAGAGAGCGGCAGGCCGTGGCGCGTCACGCCGATGATGATGCCGCCGAAGATGTTGACGGCGATCGTGATCAGGCTCGCCACCGCCTCGCCGCGCACGAATTTCGAAGCGCCGTCCATGGAGCCGAAGAAGGCGCTCTCCTCCTCCAGCTCGGACCGCCGCAGCTGGGCTTCCTTGTCGGTGATGAGGCCGGCGTTGAGATCGGCGTCGATCGCCATCTGCTTGCCGGGAATGGCATCGAGGGTGAAGCGCGCGCCGACTTCCGCGATGCGGGTCGCGCCCTTGGTGATGACCAGGAAATTCACCGTCACCAGGATCATGAACACCACGATGCCGATGACGAAATCGCCGCCCATGACGAGCTGCGAGAAGCCGTGGATGATATGGCCAGCCGAATTCACCCCATCGGAGCCGTGGGCGAGGATGAGGCGCGTCGTCGCCACCCCGAGCGCGAGGCGCAGGATGGTCGCGAGCAGCAGCACGGTGGGAAAGGCCGAGAAGTCGAGCGGCTTCTGAATCCACAGCCCGACCATGAGGATCAGCACCGCCAGCGCGATGGAGAGCGCGAGCCCGATGTCGATCAGGAACGGCGGGACAGGGACGAACAGGATCGCCAGGATCGTGACGATGCCGATGGCAAAGCCGATATCGCGCCGTGACTGCGGCGGCACCGCTGCAATTCCCACCCGAACATCCGACATCGTCTGGCGCCCCTCCCCCGAGGCGAGCTTGGCGCGTCCGGCTGCCGGGCAGTCCGGGCGGCGTGCGAAGGTTTTTTAAAATCCCGTGGCGATCCGGCCGTAGATGCCTTCCGTGAAGGCGAGGATCTGCGAGCCCATGAAGGACGCGGTGAGCGCGGCCACCACGAGCACCGCGATAATCTTGGGAATGAAGGTCAGCGTGACCTCCTGGATCTGCGTCAGCGCCTGAAGCAAAGCGATGACGATGCCGACCAGCATCGCGGCCGCGACCGCAGGGCCGGCGGCGACGATGATGGTCCAGATCGCGGCATGGACCACGTCCAGCGCATCGGCCTGGTTCATGTCAGGACAGCGTGACGCCGGCGCCGAGGGCGAGGGTCGCACCGTTGGAGAGCGTCGCCACCGGACCTGCGGAGGTGATCTGCACCGAGGCCACCTGGCCGCTTACGGAGCCATCCGCCGAAGTTACCGTGCGGCCGAGCGCCCGGTCGGCGGTCTGGAGCGCGGTGGCGGAAAGGAGGGAATCGAGCTTGGTGTTGCTCGCCACGCTCTGTTCCACCTGCGAGAAGGACGCCAGCTGCGACATGTAGGCGGTGGAATCCATCGGCGAGGTCGGGTCCTGATTCTTCAGCTGGGCAACCAGGAGCTGGAGAAAGGCATTGTAGTCCACGCTCGCCGGCTTGCCGGCGGAGGTGGAAGACGTGCTGGCTGTCTGGCTGGTGCTCGCGGAGCCCTGAAGGCCGGAAATCGCTGTCATTTGGGATCCTCCTGCCCCTTCAATGCCCCATGAAGGTTGCGCGAGGCCGACTCCCGCGTGAGGCCGACTCCCGCCTCAGGCGGCGCGCGGCGGCAAGGCGCCTCGCCCGAGGATCTCGTCCTCGATGGGAAACAGGGCCCGCAAGGCCCGAAGCGCCTCGAAGGTGCGCCCGCCCTCCATCAGCTGGGCGATCCCGTCGAGCGCCAGCAGCACGGTCGGGTTCGAGAACGAACCGAACAGGGACGCCAGCTGCTGGAAGAACAACGTGCGCGCGGTGGCGGCATTGACCGGATCCACCAGGATGGCCTGGGCGACGAAATAGAGCTGCCGCAGCGGCGTCGTGGTGTCTTCCACCTGCATGACGTGGCTCTCCAGCAGGAAGGTCACGTCGTTCAGCAATTCCACGGTGACCTTTCGGTCCACCCGCAGCACGGCGCCATTGATGTAGATCTTTTCTCCCGGCCGCAGGCTGATCTGCATCGTCTTGCTCATCTCAGCCCGTCCCGGATGGTCCGGTTGATGTCGATCAGCCCGGCGAAATTCTGCGAGCGATCCTGCACGATCTGGTCGGCTTCCTTCAGCATCCACAGGCCGATGGAAATGAGGTTCGCGCGCAGCGCTTCGGCGAGCTCGTTGTTGGGATTGGCCAAATCGCGGATCAGGAACGCCCACAGCCGCTGGAGATATTCCAGCGCCGCGGTCGCCTCGCGCGAATTGGGGCCGGCGCTTTCGGCCACCGTCAGCAGCTCGATCGCATGGTCGAGCGCCATGCGCTCGCGCTCGCGCGTGACGGCGCCCGATTCCTCGAAGATCTCGTCATATGAAAACCGATACATCGCGCCCTCCTCCGGCTGCTTAGACGTAATTGAGAATGCTCAGCTGCATGAGCTTGGCGGTAGTGGCGTAGGACATCTGGAGCTGCGTCGTCAGCGTATCCATGCGTGTCTTGGCTTCCGCCGGATCCACCCCTTCCAGGGCGGAGATCTGGGCCTGCGTCGCGCCCACCACGCGGATCATGCTCTCATTCGAGGTGGCGACGCGCTGCTCGGTGACGCCGAGCGCTGCCTGGGTGTCCGTGACGCCGGAAACCGCCGCGCCCACGATGATGCGCGCCTTGTCGAGCACCACCTGGAGCGTGCTGGCCGACATGCGGCCGATGCCGAGTTCGCCCACCATGGCATAGGCCTTGGCGAGATCGCGCATCGGCTGGGTGTTGGCATTGGTGGACACCGTCGCCCGCTCGGTCTGCGAGATCCGGCTGGTGAGATTCTCGCTGGAGGCGGACGACCAGGAAGCGCCCCAAGCGGGATCGGCGAACAGGGACGCAAACTCAGTGTCGAGGAAGCTCGACATGTCGGCGGGCGCGATGTTCGCGATCTTCGGATCATTCTGCGGATCGGTGGGATCAAGCCCGAACTTGGCGGCGAATACGGCGTTAAGGGCCGTTTTCGGCGTGCTGCCGTAATCGGCCACCGGCTTCACCGCACTGTTGACGCCGGCGAAGATGAAGCGCTTGCCGTCGCTGGTGTTCAGCGTCGCGGTGAGGGCGCTCATGGAGGTTTTTCCGTGCGCCTCCAACGAAGCCGCGCCGCCGGACGTATCGGGCACCGACATCAGGTTCTGGAGAAAGCTGTTCGCGGTGTCGGCCACGTCGGTCAGCGCGTTCTGGGTCAGGCTGAGCTGGTTCGTGGTCAGGGCATTGCCGTCGATCAGCGATTGGACCGCGGTTTCCTTGATGTGCAGATCCACGCTGCGGCCGGTGGTGATGCCCAGCGTCAGCCCGACGTCCGCGTGGCGGCCGGTCGCGATCTCCGTGTTCACCTTGGAGATGTCCGATTGCAGCTTCGGCAGCGTGTTCAGCGCGGTGTTCGTCCACGAGAGCGTGGAGATGTAGGAGCTCATCATCTCAGTCACCTGATGGCCGCGAAGAGGGAATCATAAAGCTGCCCGATCACGCCGATCAGCTTCGAGGAGGCCTGGTAGCTGCGTTCCAGCTCCAGCTGGGCGGCATATTCCTGGTCGAGATTGATGCCGGTGACCGTGGAGAGCGCATTGGAGGCCTGGGACAGCACGGCGCGCGCGCTGTCGGAGGCGGCGGACGCGCCCTGTCGCTGCGCCTCCAGCCAGCTCACCGAGGCGGCGGCAAAGGTCGCAAGGTCGGTGCCGGACGAGAGCTGCCCGGCGGGATCGAAGGTCCGCGCCGCTTCGAGCGTCGTCACGGTCGCGTGCAGACGGGCGCCGTATGCGGCGGAGGCCGTGGTGTTGGCGACATAGGCGGCGCCATTGGCGCCGCCGTCCCGCAGCAGGGCGGGGCTGCCGCCGAGCGTCGGTTCGAACGCCGGATTGACCGCGATGGTGCCGGCAAGGCCGGGCGTGAGCGCACCGGGTACGCCCGCCGAGCCAGCGGTGAAAAGGCCGGGCAGCGTCGGCGCACCGCCGCCGGTCTGGTCGCTCTCGGCGAACGTCGTCACAAGGCCGCGCGCGATCTCGTCCAGCTGGTTCTGATAGGTGACGGTGAGGGAATCGCGCACCCGCGTGAAGCCGGCGATCTCGCCGCTCTGCAACGGCATGGCCGCCGACGGGCCGCTGACCGAAACCCCATCCACGAACACCGAATTGCCGGTGGTCGCGGCATCGAAGACCGGCGTGGACTTGAACGAGACGGCGCGGGCCGTGGTTTCGAACAAAGTGGCGCCGCTGTCGGTGTAGACCACCATGTCATTATAGGCGCGGGTCACCGTCGTGACGCCCATCTTCTCCGCGATCTTGGAGAGGATCGCATCGCGCTTGTCGAGCGCGTCGGTCACGTCGGTGCCATTCTCGGTGCCGACCACCACTGCCGTATTCTGCGCCTGGAACTGGCTGAGCAGGTCGTTCACCTGGCTCACGGCGTCGGCGATCTTGCTGTCCGCGGTGCCGCGCAATTCCTGCACCGTCGCGGTTGCCGCATTAAGGCCGACGGCAACATCCTTAGCCGCCGTCACCACCGCCGTGGCGAGGGTCGAATTGTCCGGCGCGTTGGCATAGGTGTTCAGCGCATTGTCGAGCACGCCAAGCTTGGCCGCCGGCGAAGTGGTGTCCGTGGTATCGCCCACCGTCAGCTTCAGCTGTCCGAGCCCGAGCAGGATCGCCTGCTGTCCTGCGCTGGCGGAAGTGGCGCCGAGCGTGCGCTCATAGAGCAGATTGTCGCTCGCGCGCGCGATGTTGACGACACGCGCCGACCCGTCCGCCGTGGTGGTGGTGACGGTGATCTTGCGCGAAGCCGCGGGATCTCCCGCGCCCGCCACGTTGCGGGCGGACGTGGAAATCTGCGTCGCCGTGGTGAGCAGCGAAGACTGCGCGGTATTGAAAGCCGTCGTCAGGCTCATAACGCACTCGCAGGGTCAGGAGGAAAAAGAAATACGCTCACCGCTTCAGGTTCATCAGCACATCGAGCAATTCCGTGCCGGTCTGGAACACCTTGGAGTTGGCCGTATAGTCGCGCTGTGCGACGATCATCTTGGTCAACTCCGAGGCCATGTCGACGTTGGACTGCTCGGTGGCGCCTGAAATCACGCTGCCGACCCCGGCGGTCTCGGCGAAACCGACCTGCGCCGCCCCCGATTCCTGGTTGGCGATGAAGGCGTTGCCGGCCACCGGCGTGAGATGGTCCGGGCTCTCCACGGTCGCCAGGGGAATCTTGAAGATGGCGGATTGGCGCCCGTTGGAATCGGTGGCGTAGACCGTGCCGTCCTTATTGATGGTGACGCCGGAGACCGAGCTTGGCGCATTGCCGTTCACGCTCGCCGTCAGCGGCGTGTAATTGGCGGCAAGCTGGGTCATGCCGCTCATGTCGATGGCCAGGGTCTGGCCGCCGGGCACCCCGAGGCTGATCGACCCGCCGGACGCAAGATTGCCATAGCTGTCGAAGGTCAGCGTCTGGGTGGCCAAGGCGGCGCTGGAATAGGGGAAATTGCCGGTCGCCGGAGCATCCGCCTGGTTGAACACGGCGACTTCCCAGGTGGCGGGCGCTGCCGCGGTCTTGCTCATATAGAGGTCGAGCGTCACCTGGTTGCCCACATTGTCATAGGCCACCAGAGAGGACTTCTGGCTGAACGAAGATGCGGCGGCATTGGCGCCCGCGGTCGGCGCCGCGACCACCGCCGCGTTGGACGGCAGATTGGCCGCGAACAAGCCGGCGGTGGACGGATTGGCGGCGAGCTTGGTGTTCTGCAGATTGATCGGCGCAAGGCCGCCGGCGCCGTTCAGCACCACGTTCGGGCTCTTGCCGTCCGCGATGTCGTAGCCCATCAGCGTCAGGCCGGCACTGTTGGTGAGGTTGCCGGTCGCGGCATCCACCTGGAACCCGCCGGCGCGCGTCAGCAGCGTCTGGCCTGAAGGGTCCTGCACCATGAAGAAGCCGTTGCCCTGCACCGCAAGATCCGTGGAGGAGCCGGAATAGGACAGGTTCCCCTGCTTGCTGACCGCGTGGCGCACATCGGTGACCACCGATCCCGACTCGTAGGAAGAACTGTCGGTCTGGAGCAGAAGAGACGAGAATTCCGTGGAAGAACTCTTGTATCCGGCGGTACCGGAATTGGCGATATTGTCCGAAACGGTGCTCAGCAGGTTCGACTGGGCATTCATTCCGGACACGCTCGTGCGCAGCATTCCATAAAGGCTCATGTATCTCTGTCCTCGGTTTGGCGCGACGCCGGAACGGCCAGGGTTTGCTTTGGGTCCACCCTTCCGGCCATCTGATCAAAGTTAGCTTGTGTGAAACTGCCGGGCCTCAGCCCTGGATCGCCTCGGCCAGCTCGCGGAACGGGTCGATGCTGGGCGGGGAATGGGGGTCCTGGCGCAGGCAATCGTAGATGCGGGGCACCAGTTCCACCGCCCGGTCGAGGTCGAGATCGCTGCCGGGCTGATAGCCACCCATGAGCCTCAGGTCGCGGGTGTCCTCGAACCGCGCGATCATGCCCTTGAGCTTCTGCACCAGGTCCCGCTCCGGGCGCGTCCAGACCAGGTCGGCGAGGCGCGAGATGGACCCGAGCACGTTGACGGCGGGAAAGCGGCCCTGATCGGCGATCGCGCGGTCGAGCACGATATGTCCGTCGAGCGTTCCGCGAATGGCATCGGCGATTGGGTCATTGTGGTCATCGCCGTCCACCAGCACCGAGAACACCCCGGAAATGCTTCCGGCGCCCTGCGGGCCGGGGCCGGCGCGCTCCAGCAGCTTCGGCAAGGTGGAAAACACGCTCGGCGCATAGCCCCGCGCCACCGCCGGTTCGCCGGCGGCAAGGGCCACGTCGCGCGCCGCATGGGCGTAGCGGGTGACGGAATCCACGATCAGCAGAACGGACTCGCCGCGATCGCGAAAATATTCCGCAATGCCCAGCGCCGCCTGGGGCGCGAGGCGCCGCATCATGGGGCTCTCGTCGCTGGTGGAGACCACCACCACCGCCTTGTCGCGATTGGGCGCCAAGGGGCCTTCGAGAAATTCGCGCACCTCGCGGCCGCGCTCGCCCACCAGGGCGACCACCACCGTATCGAAGCCGGGACAGCCGGCAAACATGGAGAGCAGGGTCGATTTCCCAACCCCTGAGCCGGCGAAGATACCGATGCGCTGGCCCTCGCAGATGGGGGTGAAGATGTCGATCACCCGCACCCCCGTGCGCAGCGGCTTTTCGATTCGGTTGCGGCTCATGGCGGCGGGTGGCTCGGCATCGAGCGGCATGCGCGTCGCGCCCCGGGTCAGCGGCCCGCGTGCGTCGAGCGGCACGCCGAGGGCGTTCACCACCCGCCCTTTCCAACTGGCGTTCGGGGCAAGGGTGAGCGGCCCGATCCGATAGGCGGTGGCGCCGACGCCGATGCTGGCACGCTCGTCGAACGGCTTCACCACGGCGCCCGCATCGTCCACGCGCACCACTTCGCCGATGCGCATGCGCCCGTCCACGTCGATGCCGACACGCTCGCCGAGCTTCACCAGATGCGAGAGGCCGCAGACGCGGAAATGGGTGGGCGCCACCTCGCGCACGACGCCGCCGACACGCACCGGCGGGCTGTCCTCCAGGCCGGATTCCAATGTGGCGCGCAGCTTCAGCAGGGCGTTCATATCAAGCTCTCCGCGCACGGACGGACCAAAGCGCAGGCGATCATGTCGGGCCAAGGGTGCGGATGGCCGAATCGGTGCCGCTTTCGCTCTGCTGGATGGCCGTCGCCGCTTGCTCAAAGGCACGCTGCACCATGATGAGCCGCGTCATCTCCATGATGGGATCGACGTTCGATCCCTCGATATAGCCTTGGGCCACCTTGTTATGGGTGAAATCGCGCACGGGTTCTGTCGGACCGTCCGGGATGACCGTGGAATTTTCGCCACGCGTCAGCCTGGCCGAGGCGGGAATCATGAACACGCCGATCGAGCCGACGGTATTGCCGCCCTGGGTGATGCTGCCGTCCGATCCGATGCCAACCGGCCCCGCCGCCGGATTGAGCGTGATGGGGCCGCCGCTATTGTCCAGCACCGGATAATTATTGACCGAGCGAAGCTGACCCTGGTCATCCAGGTGCATGCGCCCGTCGCGGGTATAGGCGGTGCCGTCCGGCCCCTTCACGGCAAGCCAGCCCTCGCCCTGGATCGCCACATCAAGCGGGTTTCCGGTGTAATTCACCGGGCCCGACCGCAGCGAGGTATAGGTCTCGCCGGCCGAAGTGAACGCAACCGAGCGACCGCCCGCCTGCGATACCAGCGTCTCGAAGCGGATGTGCTCGGCGCGAAAACCGGCCGTGTTCGCATTCGCGATATTGTTCGCGACGGTCGCGAGACGACGTTCCGTCGCCATCTGGGCGGAAAGCGCGACATAGGCGCTTGACGACATAAGCTGCCTCCGGGGCGGTTGCGGGCGGCCGGCCGCGGGCAGATGGAGACCGCCGGACCTTCGCGTGAGCCGGACCTTCGCGGGTGAAGCTTGCTTGAGCCTTTGCTGGCCGGCGTGCGCGCTGCACCGCCCCTTCACCGATCGCCCATTCTTTTTCGTGCTTACGGGTTCAACGGGACGCCCCCGCCCACTCCAGCCTCGCGCAATCCACGCGCCGTACCACGGCACAACAGCACAGGAGGAGAAGCGCCTTGGGCGTCCTGATCGGCATCATCCTAGGCCTCGTCGCGACGTTCGGCGGCTTCATGGCCATGGGCGGCCACATTGATGTGGTGTGGCAGCCCTTCGAATACGTCATCATCGGGGGCATCGCCCTCGGCACCTTCATCATCGCCAACCCCATGTCCACCATCAAGGACACCGGAAAGGCCGTGATGCAGGGCGCGATGGGTGTCGCCCCCAAGCGCAAGGACTTCATCGCGCTGCTCGGCCTGCTCTACACGCTGATGCGCGACATGCGCCAGAAGCCGCGCAACGAAGTGGAAGCCCACATCGACAATCCGGGCGAGTCCACGCTGTTCGCGCACTTCCCGACCATCCTGAAGGACAAGGAGCTGACGCAGTTCATCTGCGACTATGCCCGCCTCATCATCATCGGCAACGCCAAGTCGCACGAGATCGAGGGCCTGATGGAGCAGGAAATCTCCACCATCAAGAAGCACAAGACCAAGCCCGCGGGCGCACTGAGCACCGTGGCCGAGGGCCTGCCCGCGCTCGGCATCTGCGCCGCCGTGCTCGGCATCGTGAAGGCCATGGGCGCCATCGACCAGTCGCCGGAGATCCTCGGCCATTACATCGGCTCGGCGCTGATCGGCACCTTCTTCGGCATCTATTCGTCCTACGCGATCCTCGGCCCGCTGGCCAACAAGGTGAAGATCACGCGCGAGAAGCAATGCGCGCCCTTCATCATCGCCAAGCAGACGTTGATCGCCTTCATGAACGGCGCCCTGCCGCCGATCGCCCTGGAACATGGACGCAAGACCATTTCCGCCGGCGACCGGCCGAGCATCGACGAAGTCGAAAGCGAGGTCATCTCCTCGGCGCCGTCCTCTTCCTCCGCGCCCCAACAGCAGGCGGCCTGACCATGAGCGAGCACAAGCACCAAGACATTCGGGACATGTTGCTGGACGCGGCCGGGCTCTCGCTCGACCGCCTGCCGATGCTGCACGTGATCTTCGACCGCATGAGCACGTTCTGCGCCGACAGCCTGCGCACGCTGGCCGCCTCGCAGGCCTATTATTCGCTCTCCAGCGTGGAGAGCGGGCGCATCGGCGACGTGCTGGAAATGTACGAGGGCATGGCGGTTGCCGGCATTTTCCACGCGCCCAGCTGGGACAGCCACATCATCGTCGGCTTCGACCGCGACTTCATCTTCACCATGATGGAAGTGCTGTTCGGCGCCGATGGCTCCGAACCGCCGGTCGACGACGAGCGCAGCTTCTCGAACATCGAGTCGCGCGTGGCGCAATTGCTGTTCGAGCAGATGAGCAAGGTGCTGCGCTCGAGCTTCGCGCCCGTGACCGATACGACCTTCACCTTCGAGCGCCAGGAAACCCGCATGGATTTCGCCGTGATCGGACGGCGCAATAACCTCGCGATCGTGACCAAATTCCTGCTCCAGGCGCTGAACCGCGGGGGCGAGATGTTCGTCGTCATCCCGCAATCGGCCCTAACCCCCATGCGCCAGGCGCTCTCGCGCACCACGTCGGCGGAATCCAGCGGGCGCGATCCCAAATGGACGCAGCAGATCCGTGGCGAGGTCAATCGCACCCAGGTCAAGGTTCGCGCGATCCTGGAGGAGCGGCATTTCCCGCTCGGCGAGATCGCCGAGCTGAAGGTTGGACAGGTCATCAAGCTCCAGGCCACGCCGCGCACGCGCATCAAGCTTGAGAGCAAGGATCAGCCGCTGTTCTGGTGCCACCTCGGCCAGGCGGAAGGCTCCTATGTGCTGCGGGTGGACGACCTCATCAGCCCAGAACAGGAGTTTCTGAATGACCTCTTTCCCCGCTGACCTGCTGCTGCTGGCAGCGCTGCTCGCCACCACGGTCTGCGTGGTGATGGTCCATCGCAAGCTCAAGCGGCTCGACGTGCTGAACGCCGATTACGAGCGCGCGCTGGCGGATACCTCGCGCGCCCTGATCGCGGCGCGCGACGCGCTGGTGACGCTCGACCTCGACGGCAAGGAAACGCTGATCCTGCTCGCCACCCGGATCGACCAGGCGCACGCCCTGATCGACGAAATCGACCGCCGGGACGGTGCACGGCGCCCCGTCAGCGATAACGCGCGCTCGCAGCCCGGCGATACACGCCGCCGGTGAGCACGAAGACTTCAAACCAAGCTAATGCCTCACGCCAATACGCAAAGGGGGAGTTCCCATGGCCAGCCTGCCCGTAGATGAAATGGAATTGAACGATACCGCCGCCAATGCCCAGGACGAGGCGCTTCTGGCGCGCGTGGGTGGCGTGCGCGAGGAAACCCTCGCCAGCGGGCGCGGGCTGGAATCGGTCATGCGCATCCCCGTCCTGCTCCAGGTGGTGCTCGGCTCGGCCTCCATGCCGGTGTCGAACCTGCTGAAGCTCGGCCGCGGCGCCATCGTGCCGCTCGACCATCGGGTGGGCGAGCCGGTGGACGTCGTGGTGAACGGGCGCATCATCGCGCGCGGCGAGGTGATGGTGGTGGAGGACGACAATTCGCGCTTCGGCGTCTCCCTCACCGAGATCGTCGGCCCGAGCGGCCCCGAGACCGCCTGATAAGGCCGCCCGATGCCCAACTCATCCCCCTCCTACGCGGCGAGTAAAAGCCGGCCGCTGCACGGCACCGACAAGGTGGCGGCGCTGCTCATGACCATGGGCGCGCCGGTCGCCAACCGGATCATGAAGCATTTCGAGGCGGACGAGATCAAGCTTGTCACGCGCTCGATCGCCGAGCTGAAGCCGGTCAGCAATGCGCAGATCGAAACCCTGATCGAGGACTTCGCGACCCATTTCGTCGCCGGCGCCAATCTGGTTGGCACCGCCGCGGATGTGGAGCGCCTGCTGACCGGCGTGTTGCCGCCCGAGCAGATCGCCGAGATCATGCTGGAGCTGCGCGGGGCCTCGAACCATACGATCTGGGATCGCATCTCCACGGTCACCGAGAACGTGCTCGCCACCTACATCATGAAGGAGCATCCCCAGACGGCGGCCCTCATGCTGTCCAAGGTGAAGCCGGCCTGCGCCGCCAAGGTGATGGGCTTCATTCCCGAGGATCGCCGCAACGGCATCATGCGGCGCATGCTCACCTTCAAGCCGATCGTCGACAGCACCATGCAGGTCATCGAGAAGACCGTTCATGAAGACTTCATGATGAATTTCTCGCGCAATGCCGGCGCCGATCCGCACGCCCGCATGGCTGACATCATCAACAAGATGGAGCGCGACGACATGGAGACGGTGCTCAACAGCCTCGCCGCCACGCGCCCCAAGTCGGCCGAGATCCTCAAGGGTCTTCTGTTCACCTTCGACGACATCATCAAGCTGACGCCCAAGGCCCGCACCGCTTTGTTCGACCAGGTGCCGAACGACAAGCTGATCCTGGCCCTCAAGGGGACCGATCTGGATTTCCGCGAGATCATCCTGCAATCGCTGGGCGCCCGCGTGCGCCGCATGGTGGAGCAGGAACTTGGCGGCGGCGAGCCGGTGGCCCAGCGCGACGTGCACGATGCCCGCCGCACCATCACCGACCTCGCGCTCGACATGGCCGGGCGCGGCGAAATCGAACTCAACTCCGGCAATGAGGAAGACACCTATGTGCGCTAGGGCGTCGGCCGATGTCTGAAGCCCCGGACAAGGAGAGCCAGACAGAAGAGGCGAGCGAAAAAAAGATCAACGACGCCGTTGAGAAGGGCAATGTGCCGTTTTCGCGCGAAGCGACGCTGTTCGCCTCCCTGGTGGGCATTCTCCTGTGCCTGACGTTCTTCGCATCGAACCCCGTGCGCCGCCTCGCGGACGATCTCGCGCGGTTCATCGACGATCCCGCCGGCTTCCGACTGGAGGAGAGCGGAGACGCTGTGGATCTGCTGATGGGCCTGCTGATGGTGGCGGCGCGCTTTCTCACGCCCATCGTCATCATTCTCGCGCTGGCCGGCGTGGTGGCGACGGTGTTCCAGAACATGCCGCGCGTGGTGCTGGACCGCATCACGCCCAAATGGTCGCGAGTCTCGCCGGTCGCCGGCTGGTCGCGCATCTTCGGCACGCAGGGTCATGTCGAGTTCGGCAAGTCGCTGTTCAAGTTCTTCATCATCGGCCTGATCTGCGCGATCCTGCTCTATTCGCAGCAGTACCAGATGGTGAACGCCATGTTCTCCGATCCGCTGCTGATTCCCTCGGTTGTTCTGTCCTTGTCGACGCACCTGGTCTCGGCGGTGTGCATCGGCACCATCGCCCTGGTGGGGGCGGACCTGGTGTGGGCGCGCTTCCACTGGCGCGCCGATCTGCGCATGTCGCACCAGGAACTGAAGGATGAGTTCAAGCAGGCCGAAGGCGACCCCATGGTGAAGGCGCGCATGCGCGCGCTCGCCCAGCAACGGGCGCGCCAGCGCATGCTGACGAACGTGCCCAAGGCTTCGCTCGTGATCGCCAACCCGACCCATTACGCGATCGCCCTGCAATACGATCGCGCCAAGGGCGGCGCCCCGCTGGTGGTGGCCAAGGGCATGGACCTGATCGCGCTGAAAATTCGCGAGATCGCCGAGCGCAACGACATCCCCGTGATCGAGGACCGGGCGCTTGCCCGCGCCATGTATGACGCGGTCCAGGTCGATCAATGGATACCCAACGAATTCTATCGCCCGGTGGCGAAGATACTTTACTTTATTTATTCGAGGAAATCCAATGCGCCCCGGTGATGGCCCCCACATCCTCGAAATCCAGCACCTGGAGCATGCCGAGGTCGAGCGCTACGAGAAGCTGCTGGCCAATGCCCTCAAGCAGGTCATCACTGAGCTCGCGTTCACCAACGCGGGCCTCATGCTGTCCTATGTCAGCGCGGGACAGGAAAGCATCATCGCCGACATCCTCGCCTCGTCGGCGGAAATGTCGTTGAAGCCGGGCATCCTGCGCTACGCGCATCAGGCCACCAGCTCCGCCGAATGGGGCACCGCGCCGGTGATGAGCCTGAGCCTGGAGCTTCATCACGCCACGCTCAGCGCCTTTTTCCGGCTGGTCTTCGACCAGTTCGCCATCGGCGTGGACATCGATTCGATCCGCTTCGCCCGTGCCGCCGGCACGCCCGAGGAAGACCTCGCGTGCTTTGCGGCGGCGCTGGAAGACATGCGGATCACCAAGCAATAAGCCCGGCCCGGCGATGACCAGCCTGGGGCAAGGTTCTGATCCTAGCTTGCGAACAGGTTATCCGGGAGGTCGGTTTGCAGCCCCTATTTCTGTTCAGCCTCGCATCGCGCCACGCCGAATGGGCGTCGGTGCGTCAGGCCGCCATTTCTGGAAACATCGCCAATGCCAACACGCCCGGCTTCAAGGCCGCCGACGTGGAGCCGTTTACCGCGGTGCTCGACAAGACGCACCTTTCGCTGAACCGCACCTCGGCCCGTCATATGGACGTGGCGGGTGCCGGCGTGCCGACCAGCAAGGTCAACAAGGCCGAAGGCTGGGATATCAGCCATTCCGGCAACACCGTCAGCCTGGAGCAGGAAATGCTCAAGGCGGACGAGGTGAACCGCGCCTTCTCCCTCAACACGAACGTCGTGCGCTCGTTCCAGCGCATGATGCTCGCAAGCGTGAAGACCTGAGCATGTCCGTTCTGTCCCTCGATCCGCTGCGGGCCGCCTCCGGGATCGCCGCGGCCGGCTTGGAAGCCCAGTCGACCCGCCTGCGCATCGCGGCGGAAAATGTCGCCAACGCGCGCTCCACCGGCAACACGCCGGGCGCCGATCCCTATGCACGCAAGACCGTCCAATTCTCGGCCGAACTGGACCGCGCCCTCGGCGCCTCGACGGTTCGCGTCAAATCCCTCGGCCGCGACCGCGCGCCGTTCCAAACCGAATTCGACCCCGGCAATCCGGCCGCAGATGCCTCCGGCCAGGTGAAAATGCCGAACGTGAACACATTGCTTGAAATGGCCGACATGCGCGAGGCGGGCCGCTCCTATGAGGCCAACCTCCAGATGATCAAGCAGGCCCGCTCCATGGTGGCGATGACCATTGATCTCCTGAGGAGTTGAGCATGATCGACGCGGTCAATTTCAGCGCGCTTTCGCGCAGCTCCAGCACCAGCCTCGGCCAGACGCGCACCGACACGCAGATGACGTCGCAATTGACGTCCAAGGTCGCGCCGGGCGCCGCGGCAGCCCCCTCCGATTTCACCGACATGCTCTCGCAGATGTCGTCGAACGCCGTCACCACCCTGAAGCAGGGCGAAAGCGCGGCGATCTCCGGCATCTCCGGCAAGGCCTCGGTTCACCACGTGGTCGAGGCGATCATGTCGGCGGAACAGACCCTGCAAACTGCGATCGCGGTGCGCGACAAGGTTGTCGCCGCCTACCAGGAAATCAGCCGGATGGCGATCTGAGGATAAGACATGCGCGCCCTAGCCATTGCCGCAACCGGAATGTCGGCCCAGCAGACCAATGTGGAGGTGATTGCGAACAATATCGCGAACATCAACACCACGGGGTTCAAGCGCGCCCGCGCCGAATTCTCCGATCTGTTGTATCAGGCCGAACGCGCCCAAGGGGTGCCCAACCAGGATGGCGCGGGGCCGATCCCCGAGGGGGCCCGCATCGGGCTCGGCGTGCGCACGGTCGGCATCCGCAACCTGCACATCCAGGGACCGCTCGCCCAAACCGGCAACCCCCTGGATCTCGCCATCAACGGGCGCGGCTGGTTCGAGGTGACGAGCCCGTCCGGCGAGACGCTCTATACGCGCGCGGGCTCCTTCAACAAGGGACCCGCCGGGCAGCTCGTCACGTCCGACGGCTATGAAGTGATGCCGGCCATCACCTTCCCCGCCAACGCGACCGGCATCGTCGTCAATGATTCCGGGCAGGTCTATGCCCAGATCCCGAACCAGCAGAATCCGCAATTGCTGGGCCAGCTCAGCGTCGCGAATTTCGCCAATGATTCCGGCCTCGACCCCATGGGGAACAATCTCTACCGCGAGACCGCGGCCTCCGGCCAGCCGGTGGTGAGCGTTGCCGGAGACGTCGGGTTCGGCACCATCCACCAGGGCTATCTGGAAGGCTCCAACGTCGATCCGGTGAAGGAAATCACCGAACTGATCTCCGCCCAGCGCGCCTATGAAATGAATTCGAAGGTGATCCAGGCCGCCGACGAAATGGCGAGCACGGTCTCCAAGGGCATTCGCTGACCGTCATGAGGCACCCCATGTCCGCACATCGCCAAGCGCAGGCGCTGCTTCGCGCGTCCCGCACCGAACGTGCGCACATGCGGCGTTTCGGTGGCGTTCCGGCACGCTGCCTCGTGCTCGGCCTGCTCGCGCTGTCCTGCGCCATGCCGGCCGGGCCCGGCCGCGCGCAGACCATATCCGCCATGGCCGCGCAGGCGGAAGCCAGCCGCGAACCCTCGCCTGCGGCACCAAGCGCGGAGGCGGCCCCCGCGCCGCGCGCGTCCGCGCCTGCGGTCGCGGCGAGCGAGGATATTCCCGTGCCGGTTCCCGCCGTAACGATCTTCCCCGGCGACGTCATCACCGCCGGCATGCTCACCGAGCGCATGATGCCGCAATCCGCCGTCGCCCGCTCGGGCACGATGGCCGGAGCGCCGTCGCTGATCGGGAAGGCCGCCCGCCGCCTGCTGGTGGCCGGCCAGCCGATCCCGCTCAATTCCGTTTCCGAGGTTCCCCTCGTCACCAAGGGCACGGCGACCCGGGTGCGCCTGGAAGAAGGTGGCCTCTCCATTTCCGGCTATGCGACCGCGCTGGAATCCGGTGTCGCCGGCGCCGTCGTTCGCCTCAAGAACATGGACAGCGGCCAGACCATCCTCGGCGTCGTGCAGACCGACGGCTCCGTGCGCGTGAGCATGAAATGAAGGACCGGACCCACCTTCGCCCGCCGCTTCGCGGCCTCTTGACTGTCGCCGTCGCCCTCGGGCTGATGCTGGCGGGTGGACTGGCGGGCGCCGATCGCGCTGCAGCCGGCACCCGGATCAAGGACATCTCCAGCATCCAGGGCGTGCGTGACAACCAATTGATCGGCTACGGCCTCGTCATCGGCCTCCAGGGCACGGGCGACACGCTGCGCAACTCCCCGTTCACGGAACAGGCGCTGCAATCCATGCTCGACCGCATGGGCATCAATGTGCAGGGTCTCCAATTGCGGGCCCGTAACATCGCCGCCGTGGCGGTGACGGCCAATCTCCCCGCCTTCGCCGCGATCGGCACCCGCATCGACGTCACCATCGCTTCGCTAGGCGATGCCACCTCGCTGCGCGGCGGCACCTTGCTCGCCACCCCGCTCAGCGGCGCAGATAATCTCGTGTATGCGGTGGCGCAGGGCCAGCTGGTGTCCGGTATCGCCATAACCGGCCAGGCGGAATCCCTCTCCCAGGGCGTCCCCACGGCCGGGCGCATCGCCAATGGTGCCCTGGTGGAGCGCCAGCTCTCCGGTCAGCTGCGCGACCTGCCCGAGATCGTCATTGATCTCAACAATCCCGATTTCAAGACCGCCGCCATGATGGCGGACGTGATCAACGCCTACACCCGCGAACGCTACGGCCGCCCGCTCGCCCGCGAGCGCGACCTGCGCACCGTGGCGGTGCAGCGTCCGCCGCAGGCCAACCCCGCGCGCTTCATCGCCGAACTGGGCGATCTCACGGTCAATCCCGACACCCCGGCGAAAGTGGTGGTGGACCAGCGCACCGGCACCGTTGTGATCGGACGTAACGTGCAGGTCTCCACGTTCGCCGTCACCCAGGGCAATCTCACGGTGCAGGTGCAGGAAACCCCGGTGGTGTCGCAGCCCGCGCCGTTCTCCTATGGCGAGACGGTGGTTGTGCCGCGCACCGACATCACCGCGCAGGAGACCGGCGGCCCGATCGGCATCGTCTCCGGCACCAATCTGCAAACCCTGGTCAACGGGCTCAATCGCTTTGGCCTGAAGCCGAACGATATCATCTCGATCCTGCAGGCGGTGAAGACCTCGGGCGCGCTCCAGGCGGAACTGGTGTTCCAGTAAAGGCCCCCTGACCGTAAAGGGTCACCTGCCCGTAAAGGATCACCTGCCCCCACGGCGGTCAGCGTCGCGCAAGCCACTCCCCCTAGAACGGAATCATGGAGAGAAGCGGGACGTGAGGCGGCGCAAAGCCGCCCGCGCGCAAGAATGGACCACCATTCTGCGGGACCCGCACGACAGCGCGAAAAAGCTGTCTCGGCGACATCCGGCTTTGATCCTGAAACCCGCGCCCTCTGCAGGAGACGGCATCGCCCCGCCGCCGCAGAGCCCGTGCCCGATTGAACGGGAGGATGCTCATGACCGCAACCATGTCCGCTCTGCTTCCATCTGTGCTGATTTTCATGACCGGCCTCGTCACCGGAGCCGCCAGCATCTCGCTGCTGGTCCATGCGCGGATAAAGCGTCTGCGGGACGACAAGCGCTATCTGGTCGAGCTGCTCGACGGCGCGATCCTGATGCGGCGTGATGTGGGCCTGAAGGCCGGACCGATGCGTCAGCGCGCCCTGCCCCTTCTGCTGGTGCTGTGTGCCGCGCTGATCGGCGTCGGCCGCGAAGCCCACGCCCAGAGCGCGCCCGCGGCCAAGCCTGTGGAAGTCGCGGCTGCCGACGCCGGCCGCGAGGACAATGCGATCCAATATTGCCGTGCCATCGTGAACGCCGCATCCGACGCCCGCTTCGCGCGGCAGAAGGAGGCGCTGGCGGCCATGGAAAAGGACATCGAGGCCCGCATCGCCGCGTTGGAAGCCAAGCGCGCGGAATATCAGGACTGGCTGCAGCGGCGCGAAGTGTTCCTGAAGAAAGCCGACGATTCCCTGATTTCCGTCATCTCCCAGATGCGCCCGGATGCCGCCTCCGCGCAGATCTCCGCCATGAGCGAGGAGGCCGCCGCCGCCGTGCTGGCGAAGTTGACCCCTCGGGTGGCAAGCGCGATCCTCAACGAGATGGACCCGCCCCGCGCGGCGCGCCTCACCTCCATCATGGTCGGCCTCGGCCGCCGCACGGTCGACGGACGGGCCAGCTGATGAACCATCTGATGCCGAACCGGCCGCGCATCGCCCGCGTGGCGTCCGCCCTTGGCCTCGCGATCGCGCTGGCCGGCTGCCAGACCACCTATGACAGCCTCGCCTTTGGGCCGGCCCTGACCCCGGTGGGAACCGGGCTCGACACCACGCGCCAGCCGGTGCCCATGGCGTTCCGCCAGCCGGCCCAGCGCAGCTTCAGGTCGACCTGGGACCAGGCCAACGGGCAGAGCATGTATCGCGACCTGCGGGCCTCCAAAGTGGGCGACGTGATCCGCGTGGCGATCGCCATCGACGACAAGGCGCAGTTCGACAATGCGACTGATCGCTCCCGCGATTCCAAGACTAAGCTCGGTGCCGATGCCGCGCTGAACCTCTCGGGTTTCGGCAAGGGCGCCAATGCCGCCGCCGGCTCCGGCAATCTCGATACCAATTCCTCCACCAGCTCCAGCGGCAAGGGCACCATCGACCGCTCGGAAAAGCTGCGCCTGTCGATCGCGGTGGTGGTCACCGAGGTCATGCCGGACGGCAATCTCGTGATCAGCGGCTCGCAGGAGATCCTGGTGAACTACGAGGTACGGGTTCTGAACATCGGCGGCATCGTCAACCCGCTCGACGTCTCCGCGACCAACATCATTCCCTACGACAAGATCGCCGAGGCGCGCATTTCCTACGCCGGACGCGGTCGTCAGACCGATGTGCAGCAGCCCGCCTGGGGCCAGCGCATCTATGACATGGTCGTTCCCTTTTAGGTGGAGAAGACAGAAAAAATGGCCGCCGCTCCCGCCAAGAAAGCCGCCCCGGAGGCCGGGGCCGCCCCCGCCAAGAAAGGCGGCGGCATGATCCTCGCGCTGCTCATCCTCACCGTCCTCGGTGTGGTGATGGGCGGCGGGCTCGGCTATCAGCTCGCCGGCACGGTCGAGAAGGTGGTGGCCGCAAAGCCGCCGGCCGAGCCGGAAAAGAAGCCGGAGCCGCTGGCCTATACCGGCAATCTCTCCTCCCAGGCCCTGAAGCCGGTGGTGGTGAATCTCGCGGCCCCGTCGGGAACCTTCGCGCGCCTTGAATCCACGATCATCTTCAAGACCGGCGCCCTGGCCAATCCGCAACTCACCGCAAGCGAGATTCGCGAAGACATCATGGCCTTTATGCGCACGCTCTCCCTCAGCCAGCTGGAGGGCCCGAGCGCGCTCCAGCACCTGCGCGAGGATCTCAACGAGCGCGCTGGCATCCGCTCCGAAGGCAAGGTGAGCGAACTCGTGCTCGAAACGCTGGTGGTGCAGTGAACCGGCCGCCCCTGCCCGCTTGCGCCCTGCTGCTCGCCGGCGCCCTGCTGCTCGCGGCCGGCCCGGCCACGGCCCAGACCCTCAATCTCGATCAATTGCTGCCCGATAGCGGCGGCGGCAGCACCAGCGGGCGCATCATCCAGATGGTGGCGCTGCTCACCGTTCTTTCGGTGGCGCCGGGCTTGCTCATCATGATGACGAGCTTCACGCGCCTCGCCATCGCCTTGTCGTTCCTGCGGTCCGGCCTCGGCCTGCAATCGACGCCGGCGAATCTGGTGCTGATCAGCCTGTCGCTGTTCATGACCTTCTACATCATGGGCCCGACCTTCGATCGCGCCTGGCAGGAGGGCGTGCGCCCGCTGACCGAACAGAAGATCACCGAGGAGGAAGCAATCACGCGGATCGCCGATCCCTTCCGCGACTTCATGCTCTCCCAGGTGCGCAGCAAGGATCTGCAATTGTTCGCGGATATCGCCCAGGCGAATGCCGAGAAGCCCGACCGCAAGCTCGCCGCCCCGCTGCCCGCCCCGCCGAAGGCGGCCAACGCGCCGGAAGAGAAGATCGACATGCGTATCCTGATCCCGGCCTTCATGATCTCCGAGCTGCGGCGCGGCTTCGAGATCGGCTTCCTGATTGTGCTGCCCTTCCTGATCATCGACATGATCGTGGCGACGCTGGTGATGTCCATGGGCATGATGATGATGCCGCCCTCGGTGATCTCCTTGCCCTTCAAGGTCCTGTTCTTCATCCTGATCGACGGCTGGAACATCCTGGTGAGCGGGCTGGTGCGCTCGTTCTACTGACAGCTCGCCCGAGCGTCCTGCCCGGTCCGCCCTGACAGGCGCTGAAGACGCGCGCCAGGCGCCCACCCTCACCGACCAACCCCGCCCCTCGGCGGGGTTTCTTTTTGGATGGGGTGGTGAGGAGCATCCTCGGTCCTACCGCAGAGGCGACCGCTCTTGAGACCCTGCCAAAGACGCTCCCGGAGGTCCGCGCGTGGCGCCAGCGCCGTCCCTCGCACCCTTTGATCCACGCGCTGGCCCACCGCCCAGGTCGGAAAAAACAAGAGCTGACAACACGCGGATGCGCGGCGAGAGACCTTTCATGGCGAGGCCAGCCGCACGCTCAGCCGCGCACGCTCCGAACCGGGATCCTAATGGAACGGGCTGAAACCGTTCAGGCTTCGCGAGGCTTCGGCCCGCGCCCCCTGATCGCCCGCGCCTTCGGGCCGGAGCAAGGCCGGAACGGGCATAGCCGGAGCGGTAGGTGACGCCGGGTCGGACGAAAATGAGAGCGGGATAAAGGAGTGCCACGACGATCAGCCGGCCGAAAGGCTACCTGCCGCACGCGGCGATCGCGGTCTCCCATGCGGGCCCCCTTGCGCCGGGACATCTCCCGCGCGCCGGCCGGCCCGCGAAACCATCAATCGAAATGGGGCGCTAGGTCCGCGGCGCGGCGGACAACACGGCGGGCTCTCATCGGGCGGGCGGCGCACAATCTGTCGCGGCCGGGGGGGGGGCGCCGCTCGGATCGGGCCTCGCCATGGCGGGCGGCGCGATGGCGGGAGGAACAATGAGGAGAGGAACGGCGGCTTGCGAGGGGATTAAAACGCAACAAGGCGGCGCCACCGGGCGCCGCCTTGAGTCTTGGATGCGCTGCGTTCAGGCGGCGCGCAGGGAGCTGACGAAGCGGCTCACCTCGGTCTCCATGGACTGCGATTGCTCCGACAGGGCCGAGGACAGGCTCATGAGCTGGGTCGCGGCGGAGCCGGTGGAACCGGCGGCCTTTCCGACCTCGGTCATGTTGACGGTCACCTGGCTCGCGCCTTCGGCGGCGCGATGGGTGTTGCCGGCGATTTCGCTGGTGGCGACGCGCTGTTCCTCGATGGCGCTGGAAATGGCGCCCGTCACGTCCCGGATCGAGTTGATGGTGGAGACGATGGAGCTGATCGACGTCACGGTCGCGCCGGTCGCCTCCTGGATCTCGCCGATCTTGGCGGCGATCTCGTCGGTGGCCTTGGCGGTCTGTGCCGCCAGTTCCTTCACCTCGGCGGCGACCACCGCAAAGCCGCGCCCCGCATCTCCCGCACGCGCCGCCTCGATGGTGGCATTGAGGGCAAGCAGATTGGTCTGCTCGGCGATGTCCTTGATCAGGTTTAGCACGCCGCCGATGGAATTGGCGGCCGCCGAAAGGGCCCGGATATTGTCGCTGGTGCGGCTGGCCTCATCGGCGGCGGAATGGGCGATCTTGGAGGAATTGGCCACCTGCTCGCTCACTTCGCGGATCGAGGCGGAAAGCTCCTCGGCGGACGCCGCGACGGTCTGGACGTTGCTGGAGGCACCTTCCGCGGCGCTGGACACAGCATGGGCTTGGCGCGAGGTTTCCTCGGCGCTGGCGGAGAGGCCGCGCGCCGCATCGGCCACCTCGTTGGAGGAGGAGGCGAAGCGTTCGGCAAGGCTGCCCATGGTCTGCTGGAAGGCATTGGCGATGGAATTGCGCTCCGCGATGATCTTCGCGGTCATCTCCTCATCCTTGCGGATTTGCTCGAGGCGCATGCGCTCATTCTCGGCCAGATTGTCGCGGAACACGCTGAGCGCGCGGGCCATCTCGCCGATCTCGTTGGACTTGGTGAGCCCGGAGATCTCGGTCTCCAGCGCACCGCCGGAGATGCGCTTCATGGCTTCCGTGATGTTGGTGAGCGGACGCGTGACGCCGAAGAAGATGAAGCAAATGGCAGCGATGGCGACCGCCGTCGCGGCGCCGCTTGCAACCAACATCGACAACCGGCCATCCGAGAATGCTTTGTCCGCGACATTCGCCGCAACGGCGGAGCTTTCGTTGTTCAGCTTGACATCGGCATTCAGCGGCTCGAGCATTTCATCGAAAGCATCCGAAGATTCCGTCAATAGCTTCGCAACCACCTCCGTGCTTCCGGCTGCTTGAGCTGCGAATAATTTTTCGATGATAGCGCCATATTCAGCATATTTTCGTTCGACACTGTGCCAAATCTCAGTCTCTTCGGGCGAGGAGATCAAGGTTATATAGAGCTTCACGGACTCTTTGACGTCGTTCTGCAACGCGGCGATGCGTTGATCGAGCACCTTGATCTGGTCGGCATTTGCTGTGACCGACCTGCGGATCTGCGCGGCGCGCACACGGGCCATCTCATATTTGATCTCGCCGAGCACCCGCACGCTGGGGAGCCAGTTGGTGGAAATATCCTGGGTTGCGACATTCAGGCGGTTGAGCATGAGCGTACCGATGACCGCCTGCCCCAAGAGACAGACCAGCAGAACGAGCACGGTTCCGATAAGCGAAGTTTTGAGCGTGAGGCGCATGTGTCTCTCCGGGGAGGCAAGTCCAGGCGGTTCCTGCCGTCGCATGTGGAAGGCCAGGATCGCCCCGGTGTTAAACGCGGAAGCTGGATCGAGGCTTGCGAGGCAAAAGGCTGGCAACGACCTGATGGAAAAAGAAAAGCCGCCTCGTCGGGGAGGACGAGGCGGCCAGTGGCGTCGGACTGTGGGAGATCAACCGACGAATTGATAACCGATGTAGCGCTTGGCATCGATCACGTCGTGGCCGAGGCGCATGCGCAGCTTCTTGCGCAGCTTGCTCATGTGTCCCTCGATCACGCTCTCATCCACGTCTTCGTTGAAGATGCCGTAGATGGTGTTGAAGATCTGGGTCTTGGTGACGCGGCGCTTGCTGTTCTTGACCAGGTATTCGAGGATGTGGCGCTCGCGGCGGGGCAAGGGCAGCGGCACGCCGTCCACCGCCGGATCGCGGCCGTCGAAGTACACGCTGAGGCGGCCCGTGGTGGCGGGGCCGTTATTGGTGTTCATGCGGCGCCACACGGCGTCCGACCGGGCAACGATCTCCCGGACATGAACCGGCTTGCGCACCACGTCGTCAATGCCCGCGGTATAGAGTTCGAGCGTCTGGGACAACGACTTGATGTCTTCCAGCGCGATCACCGGCGCACGGGAGTGGGTGCGGATCATTTCCGGATAGGAATTGCGGGTCTCGAAATCGCCGAGCAAGAACCCCTGGACCGCGCCCAAGTCTTGATCGGATGCAGACTGCAGCCATTCCTTGAATTCACCGTGGCCAAAACCGAGAGAGGAGAATCCTTCACGAGAAAAGCCGGAAACATAGCTCTCGGCGACAGATGCGCGGGGATCGACAACCACGTACATTGGACTTCTCCTCAGAATTTTGGCCGTTCAGGCTCAATCTTAATTCTTGGGTCAGAATGTATTTCCGGTGAGAGCCAGTTGCTCGCCTTCCGTTGTTGAATTGGTATGAAGGAATTGCTTCTGCCACAACGAGAGTTGATGCGGATTTGGAGCGCCATCAGCGGTGGTTTCGGCTTAGCGCAGCGATTTGGAGCAGGTTTTTCGGGCTGAACGGTGCTCGGGTGGGGAAGATGCGTCCGACACGTCATGGGTGCGAAGTCATGCGTCCGTTTCCGGGACCTATTCCCTCCATTTTGGGGGGATTTAGAATGATTGAAAGGAAAGATGGATGGATCCTTTTTCGGCGTCGCCTGCGGGTTCGGTAGGCGTGCGCTCCCGGAAAGGGCCAGAATCCAAACGCCCGGCACGAGGGCCGGGCGCTGGAGGTACTACTCTGGATGGCTTTGTCCGCGACTCGCGCACATTGGTGACGCGCCGAACGCAGATCGGAAGATCAGGCCTCGAAAACGGTGTCGATCTTGCCCTTCAGCGTCTGTGCGTTGAACGGCTTGACGATGTAATTGCTGACACCGGCCTTCTTGGCCGCGATGACGTTTTCCGACTTGGCTTCGGCGGTCACCATGATGAACGGGGTTTCCTTGAGAACCTCGTCGTCACGCACGCGCTTGAGCAGTTCGTATCCGGTCATGGGCTCCATGTTCCAGTCGGAGATCACGAGGCCGTATTTGTTCACCTTCAGCAGCGAGAGCGCCTCGGTTCCGTCGGACGCCTCGTCGACGTCCTCGAAGCCGATTTGCTTCAAGAGGTTCCGAATGATCCGGACCATGGTCTTGTAGTCGTCCACCACAAGAATTTTCATCGAAAGGTCTACCGCCATGGGACGCTCCGTTTGAGGGCATAAGAAATGCCGACCGAGAGATGTCTCATCGGCTCCGTTCGTTTCTTTTACCGGAGATCGCCTTGCGCGAAGCTTGCAGCGCTGCAGGCGGTGGGCTGGTGTTCGGGCGGGGAGTTGAAATATAAAGGGACAACTTAATCTTCGAATACTGGAGGTCGGGATGTCCGCGAGTCGGCGACCGTTTCGCATTGAAGCTTCGACGCGCATGTCCGCTGATGCCGACTTCGGTCAGCACAGCCCGGTCGATGGCCAGCTGGATCGCATTCTGACCGAACTTGCCCAGATGCGCAGCGAAATCGAGACGTTCAAATATCGCAATCCGCTGATGGACAAGGAGCGCGATCGCAACGCCCTGTGGGCGGGGCTGGAGACCATCCAGGAAGCAATCCAGAACACCAAGTCCGAGATCGCAGCCCTGCACTCGGAGGGCGGCGGGGGCGAGCAATTGTTCCGCGCCACCGACGAGCTGGATGCCGTCGTGGCCGCGACCGAAACCGCGACCGAAACCATTCTGAGCGCGGCCGAGGATATCGAGGTGCTCGCCGCCAAGCTCTCCCGCTCCCTGGTGGGCGACGACCTGGCGCTGGCGGAAGCGATCCAGGCCCAGACCATCAAGGTCTTCGAGGCCTGCAATTTCCAGGACATCTCTGGCCAGCGCATCGGCAAGGTGGTGAAGCTGCTGCGCTTCGTGGAAGAGCGCATTTCCAGCATGGCGAACATCTGGGGCGGCGCGGCGGAGGTTGCGACGGCCAATTCCATCATCCCCAAGGCTCGCGAGGGCGATGCTGCCCTGTTGAACGGCCCCTCGCTCGCCGACGATGCCAACGTGGTCTCGCAGGACGATATCGACTCCCTGTTCAACTGAGCGTCTCAAATAAAACCCCGCGCCCGCCGTCTCCATGACCGGCGGGCGCGGGGTTTTTTGTGCGTGGATGCAAGATCAAGACGCCGCATAACGGGAGCCCTGCCCGCCCCCTCAGCTGCTGCAGAGGTTGCGCGCTTCCGGCGTCCAGTCGCCCATCCCCGTGTCCACGAGGCGGCGGATGACGGCGCACACATAGCGCTTCTGGCCCGCCACATTGTTCTTCGAGGCATTGTAGCGCGCAACGGCCATGGTCCAATTGCCCTGGCTCTTGCGCCAGTCCCGCAATTCCTGCGCCGCCACGTCCACATTCAGCCGTGGATCGAACATCTGCTCGACGGAGCGGAATTTTTTGCCGTGATAATAGTAATTGACCTGGAGACACCCGACGTCGATCAGCTTGATGCCTTGCGCCCGCGCCTCGTTGAAGGCGCGCATGGCGTCGGGAAGCGAGGTGCCGAGGTAATCCTTGCCGGCGATGTTCAGCATATATTGTTGCAGGTGTCCGTTGACCCCAGTCTCCTGCAATCCCACCGCATAGAGTACGGGTAGCGGAATATTGTAGAGCGCCGACGCGCGCGCCAGCTCGCGCTCGCACACATTGGAGGTGGAAGGCGCGTTGCGCTTGGCTTTGCCGGGTTGCACAGCGGAGGCTGGCCGCGCGCCAGGCACCGGCTGTGGCGCGTTCGCGGGAACGCGGCCGATGGTGCCCAGCGGCGCCGACGGGGAGCCGGCAGGAGCTGCAGCCGACGCGGTCGCGGCATTTTTTCGTGCGCCGATGGGCTCGGGAATGCCGGTGGAAAATGTTTGCGCGCAGACGGGACTAGCGAGAGAAATCGCCCCGGCCAAAGCTGTCGCGATCACCCGTTTCATCGCGTCGTGCACCTTTCTGTTCGGAAGAATCGGAGGGTTGGCGGCCTGAACCGCCACCCGGCTGACGCTCGCTGCCGCGCTCTTCGGGCGCCGAGGGCTGAGCCGCCGCGAACGGGGTGGGCTCATGGCCCGTCAGACCGGTGAAACCGCTCCCGTCGGTGGTGAGGATCTGAATGTCGCCCGGTTGATAGCCTGCGGAGCGCAAGATCTCTCCCAAAGCGGCGCGATCCTGCTCCAGCATCCGCGCGGTGTCGGAATTGCTGGCGCGCAAGCGCACCTCCAGCCCCTGGGGAGTCAGGCGCAGGCGCACATTCACCGTGCCGAGATCGTCGGGGTGAAGCTGAATCTCCAGCACCCGAACCGGACCGGCGAGCGAGCGCGCATCCTCTCCTGGGACGTCCGGAGCGCCGAGGCTGGACATCTCGTTGGAAATTGCTTCGGCGACCTGGCGCACCGTGGGCATTTCGGCGAGCGCGCTCAGGCCGGCCGCAGCCAGCACAGGCGCCGTCGCGGCGGACTGCGGGCCGGGCAAGGGCTCAGGGGAGCGGCCTTCCGCGGAAGCTTCCCGCTCCTCGCGATGCAGGGCGTGGGCATCCTGAATGGGGTCCGCCGGCGCGACCGCCTCGTCCTTGGTGCGGTGACCGGCGTCCGCCACACGGGCGGCAAGAGGCTGCCGCCCGGACGCCGACGCGGGGCGCTCACGAGCGGCGATATCCCCACGTGGCGCGATCGGCGCTGAAGCTGCCCCGGCCGTCGCGGGCTGCGCCAAGGTCGCGCGATAGGTCGAAAGCGGCACAGGGCCGGCGCCCACGGGCGGCGGCGCTTGTGGGGCGAGTGGGGGCGGCCCCGAGGGGACGCCGGAGACAGCGCCCGCCGGCAAGCCGGCGCCACCCGCCTGCGCGAACGGCAAGGCTTGGCCGGTCAAGCTGCGAATCGGCGCGAAATGGGTTTCCCGCGAGATGACGGAGACCTGGATCGGCCGCGCCGCGTCCACACCCGCCTCATCCGAAAAGGCGGAACCGGCGGTTTGGTCGGCGTCGGACCTGGCGCCCGCCTCGGATTGAGCCGTCGGCACCACGCCGGCGCTCGCATCCGCGCGGCCGAGCGCCAGCGCGAAGGCGGCCGCGGCGGCATCCTGCTCCGCCCGCGTCGGCGCGTGCGACCCGCCCGGGGCTGTAGGATCGCCGGCCCCGGAAGATGCACCCCGCGCCACCGCGTTGTCCTCCTTCGAAGAAGACGGCGACGATTGCGACGGATCCAGCGGATTTGCGGAGGGCTCGCCCAGCGCAGGGTCCTGAACTGCTACAAGCTCCGGGAGCCGCATGGGATCGCGTCCCATCGCGGAAGCCTGGAGCCCCGCCCCATCCGGCGCGGCCTGAACCGACGTGGCGGCGGGATCGTCCGCCGTATCTGGGTCCCCCGGTTCGGAAAGTGCGGGGGCGCGGGCCGGGCGGCCCAGGGCGAGAAGCAATTGGGACAGTGAGCCCGGCCCATGGGTCGCGGCGGCGCGGCCGGGGCGGGCCTGGCGCTCGCCCGCCGGCGCCGGTCCGTCATGTGCCGGCTCGTCCGGGGCAGGCCTCGTCCCGCCCTCCCCGTCATGCGGCTTCGCACCGGGGCGTGCGTTTTCGCGCCCGCCAGCGCCCGTGTCAGGCGCCTCCTGGGCGGGTGCGGCCATCTGCTTGAAGACCGCCGCGAAGCCTTGGCCCGCCGCTCCGTCCGCGCCATCGGCGGGGGCGCCGGGCGCGGTGCCTGCGCGTGCTGCGCCCTTTCCGGCGGCGACCTCACCGCGCCCGGCGCCTTGGCCGATGGAATAATCCAGCGCTGTCATCGCGGAGCCTCCTTCAGAAGCTTGTCGATCTTGGCCAATGTGCCGCGCGCCTGCTCCTCGATCGCCGAGGGTGCGGGATCTGCCTGGGCGGTGGCTTGCGTCGGAGCGGACTTCGGCGTGCCGCCGGGCGCGGTGCCAGCTTGCGACGGCGCGGATGGCGGCGAGACGGCCGGCACCGGGCGCGCCGCCGGGGATTGCGGCACGGGAGGTTGAGGCGCTGTGGCCGAAGATGCGCCGGCCGGCGACGCGCCCACGGGAGCGGGTACGCTTGGCGCGGAGACCGGCGTCGGCGTCGCATCGGAGATTTTCGGGGGCGATGCAACGCCCGCGTCCGCGACGTTCGGCGCCGTACGGACCAGATCGGCCGCCACCAGCGCGGCATCCAGCAAAGCCGCGTCGGGCGGTGCCAGCCGGTCTCGATCCAGCGCCGCGAGGGCGCTCTGGGCCTGCTCGAACCCGTCATGGGTGACCGCCTGCGCCGCTGCCTTGTAGAGGCGGGCGCGCTCGGCATCGTTGCTCAGCGGAGGCGCGCTGGCGAGCACGCGCTCGGCGGCGGTGATGGTGGTCTTGGCCTTGCCCTGGATGACCGCGCTGCGCGCCACCAGCAAGAATATTTCGCGCCGGCTGGCTTCGTCCAGCGGCTCCAGCAGATGATCGAGCCGCTGGAAACCATCGGGCGCGTCGATGAAAGGCATGCGGGTCAGCGCGGCGGCGAAACGCTGGCGGAAATTGCCCGCATAGACCGAGTGGGCGAAGCGATCCAGATACTGCCGGGAGAGGCGCCCGAACTGGTCGGTGTCGCCGCTTTGGCTGGCGACGAGGATCTGGCGGCGCAGCGCGGCTTCCTCAACCAAAGTACCGGGCATGAGAAGACGAGCCAGATCGAGCAGCTGCGCCGCCTTAGCGGGATCCTTTCGTACCGTTGTCGCCGCTTGGGCGATGGCCACCTGGGCGCCGAGCGCATTCGGCAGGGTGCGGGCGTCGATCTCGCCGAACAGGCGCAACGCCTGCTCCTCCCGGCCTTCCACATAAGCGAGCGCCCCGCGCAGCAGCCGCTCGTCGAGAGCCGGAAGCGGCTCCTGGGCGAGAATGCCGCGCAGCACGGCGGGATTGCCGCCGCTGAGCACATGGATGACCAGGGCACGGGCGTTGCGCGGGTCCTGCCACACCGCCTGCGGCGCGGCTCTGAAATCCTGGTCGATCTGCGCGAGCAGGCGCCGCTGGCCATCCACGGCTTCCACGGAGCCCGCGGCCACCTTGTCCTGCAAGCGTTGCAGGCCGCGGACCGCTTCCATGGGCGAGATCCCGTTCGCCATGGCCGGCGGCGGGGCGACGACGAGGGCCTTTACGGGAGGCGCGGACGATGCCTTGCCATCCGCCTTGTGGTCGCCGCCGTGGGCGGTCGCGTCAGCCGGCGCCGGGGAGTGGCCATCGCTTTTGCCGGGGGCGTCGTGCGCCTGTGCCGGCGCCGTGCCCGCATGAGCTTGGGCCTCACCTCGAGCTGTGTCCGCATGGGCCGTGTCGGCATGCGCCGGGGCCGGTGCTTCCGCGTCGCCATGGCCGGTCTGGACCTCACCTTGACTCGCGTCCGCATGGGTCGCGTCGGCTTGCGCCGTGGCCGGGGCTTCTGCATTGGTCTGACCGGGTGCCGACGGGACCTTCGCCGCTTGGCCCGAAGCATCATGGCCCGAAGCATCGTGGCCCGGATCTGCTTGCCCTGGAGCGTCATGGCCCGAAGCATCGTGAGGCTGCTCCGCGGCCATCGGCCCAGGTTCGCCTGCCGCAGGGGCTTGCGCTTGCGGATCGGTGGTCGGGGCGACCGCTTCGGATGTGGCCGCGTGCGTCGACGGAGCCGGCGGATTGGCAACAGGGCCAGGATCGGCCCGGTCGGGCTGGCTCACCTCTTCGACGATGGCATCGGCGCCAGCGGCAAGGGTCGCGAAGGGCGCGCGGCTTGCCTGCTGAGGGCTGGAAACCGGCGCATACGGGCTCGAGACGCTGGGCGGCGGCAGCAAGGGCAAGGCCGCGCCGGGGAGCGTGCGCACCAGCGCCTCCCCCGCCGCGCGATCCATCCGCGCCGCAGCAACTACCGGTGCCGTTGGCGTGGCGGACGTCGGGTTCCGCGCAGCCGGGGCGGCGACGGGAGCCACGGCTGGATCGCCAAGGGTCGCAACCTCGGCGCGGCGGATTTCCGCCGGTGCGGCGAGCGGGAGTGGGATGCGAGGTTGCGTCAAGGCCGCGCGCGCAGGCGGCGCCAGCGAGAGCGGGGCACCGAGGGGCGCGGCGGGCGCGGTGGCTCCGTTTGTGGCAGGCGACACCGGCGCGGCCGCGCGCGCAGGCGGCGTGGACGGCTTCTCGGGCAGATTGGGGGCCGGTTGCTCGCCGGGCGCACGCGTGCCCGCCCAGGGATCGAGCGCCGCAGCAGGCGCCGACATCAGGCACAGCAGGCTCGCCCCCGCGAGCAGGATGCGTGCGTGCATGCTCATTGGGCCGGCTCGCGCAGCAGAATTTCGATGCGGCGGTTCCCGGCCGCATAAGGATCGGTGCGGTTTTTCAGATCGCGATCGGCGACGCCCTCGATCCGGCGCACACGTGCCTCCTCCAGCCCGCCGCGCACGAGCATGTAATAGGCCATCTGGGCGCGTGCGGTGGAAAGGCGCCAATTGTCATAAGTATCGGAACGAAACGGCCGCCCGTCCGTATGGCCGCGCAAGATGATCTCACCCGGCCGCGCGGCCAGGATCTTCGCCATCTTCTCCATGGCCCGCACCAGCTTGGCGTCCGGAATCGCAGAACCCACGCCGAACATGGAATAATCAATGTCGTCGGTGAGGTTGATGACGAGGCCTTCCTTCGTTGCCTTCACATCCAGGTTCGGGGCATGGGCCTGCCCCATCGTGGATTTCAGCGCCGCGCCGAGCTCGGCCTGAAGCGCCTGGGCCGCCTGGATTTGCGCCGGCTGGATCTGGCCCGCCGAAGCTTGGCCGGACATTTGCTGGCCGCTTTGGTTCTGCCCGCTTTGTGCCTGACCACTCTGAGCTTGCCCGCTCTGCGCCTGACCATTCTGAGCTTGCCCGGCGGCGGAACCGGCCTTGGGCAGGGCGCCGGCGCCCTGGCCCTTGGCGGCAGGTTGCGGCACATCGGCGGCCGCAGGCATATCCTTGTCCTGGAGCGGCTGAACATCGGCGCGGGGCGCGGTGGCGTCGGGGCGCGCGCCAGCGGGGGCGATATTGGATTTTACCGCACCAGGCGTATCGGTCTTGGTCTTGCGCGCGGCATTGGTCTGCCAATAGACCGGATCGAACGGATCGCGCGAGGTGTCGCCGGCACCGCTTCCGGGCGAACCGATATCGCCGATCGCGGTATCCGCCGTGACATTGCCGGGGCTCGGATCGGCATCGCCCGCGAGCTTGTTGAGCACCGCATAGGGGTCCTGGAACGCACTGCGCTCCTTGTCGCCCTGCTGGCGGTCGCTCCCCGCGCCGGATTTCGAGCCGGTGGTGTTCTTCAGCGAATTCTGCTTGTCGCCCTCGGCCGAGGTTCCATTGGCCTGGGTGTCCTCGGGATCGTTCAGGCCCTTCAGCTCAGTGATGGAGGAAGCCAGATCCACGGGGTTGAAGTAATTGGCGATCGCCTTGCGGGTATCCTTATCCGTGGCATTGATGAGCCACATGATGAGGAAGAACGCCATCATCGCCGTCATGAAGTCGGCATGCGCCACCTTCCACGCGCTCGAATGGGCTTCGTGCTCCTCGTCGTGGTGGCGCTTGATGATGATGATTTCGCCGTGTTCGGCCTTATCGGACATGATGCTTCCTCAAGCCGGAATCGGGCGCAGGCGCTCGGACCAGGCGGCAAGCTGTGTTTCCATGAGCGTGTCGTCGGCGACGACGCGAATTTCGGGACCCGCCTCCTCCACAAAGGCGAGGCCCGGCCTCTCGCCGAGGCCGACGCGCATGGCCTCCAGCAAATCGGCGGGGGCGCTGATCCGCACGGCCGCGCCCGACGCGCCGGCAAGGCGGGTGCGCATCAAGGCGCACAGGTCGGTCACCGCCTTGGCGCGGATTTCGGTGTCCAGGAACGGCGTCAGCACATGGGCCACCGTGTCGCTGATGCGGTGCTCCAGCTCGCCGACGGCCTTTTGGAGGTGCTGGGCCAGCACCTCGCCCTCCTCACGGGCCCAAGCCGCACGCGCTTCGGCAAGGCGGGCGTCGAATTCGGCCTGATCCTGGATCCGGGCTTGGGCCGCCGCTTCGTTCGCCGCGGCGAGCGCGGCGCTGGCTTCGCGACGGGCAAGCGCAACCGCCCGCTCCAGCTCTTCCGCGGTGATGCGGGGCACGGGTTCGGGATGCGGGGCCTCGCGTGCCGGGGCGGCAGCAGAAGGCTTCGAGGCGGCCGGCGGCGCGGCCGCGGCACGGGCCGCCGCTGGGCCGACACCCGGCGCAGGCGGACGGGTCATGGTCTCGATCACGCTCGCGGCGCGCGCCTGGGGCGTGCCGGAATTGGCCCGCACCGGGCCGAAATGGGGAAGGTGGCGCGACAAAGCGTGCATGGTCAGACCTTCACCTCCTGGTGCAGCCATTGCCGCAGGATCGCGGCCGCCTGGGCCTCATCGAATTCGACGATCTGCTCCAGCCGCTTCTGCGGTGAGCGGTTCATGCGGCTGGTGAGATCCTCGATCAGATTGACGGTGGTGGCGCCGAGCGCCTCCGGTTCGCCCTCCGCTTTCACCTCGGCGGGCAGGCCGGGCGGCCCGGTGACTGCGGGCACGGTGGGAGGTGCGAGCATGGCCGCCTCGATGGCCGCCGCATCCTCGCCATCCGCCTCGATCTCGGGACGAGCCAGGATGGCGCGAACGGCCGGGCGCAGCCCGAACCAGATCAGCAGGCCCGCGACGATCAGGATCGTAACGGCATTGATCAGCGTGCCAGCCTGGCGCAACAGCAGTTCGGTCCAGGGCAGCGGCGGGATGGGCTCGAGCGCGTGGCCGCCATCGGCGAAGGAGACGGCCGAGACCTTCATCTTGTCGCCGCGCTCCTTGTCGAAGCCCGCCGCCGAAGCGACCAATTGCTCGATCTCATAAAGCTGCTGCTCCAGCGGCACAGCGTCGGCGCCCTGGGGTGCGGAGGCCATGAGGCGATCCTTGTTCAGGAGCACCGCGACGGAGAGATTCTGAAGCGAGTAGCCCTCGTGAACGGTCTGAACCGTGCGGGAAGAAATCTCGAAATTCGTGATCTCCTCTTTATGCGTGTTGTTCTCGTTCGAATCGGCGCTGGCATCGTTGTTGGTCTGAGCAGCCGGGACATTCTGCTGCACCGAGGTATTCGGCTGCTTCGTGCGATTCTGCGATTGCCCGCTCTCCTTCACCGTGCGGATCGACCGCTCGGATTTGGAGGCTGGATCGTAGATGGTTTCATGGGTGGTGGTCTGGTCGGTATTGAGGCGCGAGGAGACAGAGATCTCGAAATTGCCGAGGCCGAGGTAAGGCGTCAGCGTCCGGCGGATCTTCTCTTCGGTCTCGCGATTGACCTGCTGCTGCAAGAGCGATTTGCGGCCCGAGGCCGCGCCTTCGCCGTCGCTCGCGCCCAGCACCACGCCGTCGGTGTTGAGCACCGAAACGGTATCGACCTTCATGCCGGGGATCGCCGAGGCGACGAGCCGGCGAATCGCCTGAGCGGTCGAGGCGTCGTCTGAATTCTCGGTGCGAATCACCACGGAGGCGGACGCGGTCTGCTGATCGCGACGGAACGAGCCCCGGTCTGGCAGCACGATGTGCACCCGTGCCGCCTTGATGCCCTTCATGGTCTGGATGGTGCGCGCCAGCTCCCCTTCCAGGGCGCGCACGCGCGTCACTTCCTGCATGAACGAGGTGAGGCCGAACGAGCGCACGTCGTTGAACAGCTCGTAGCCGGAATTGCTGCTCTGGGGCAGGCCCTTCACGGCAAGCAGCATGCGCGCGCGGGCGGTGTCGGAATGCCCCACCAGCACCGCCGCGCCGTCGGCGCTGACATCGAAGGAAATGCCCGCATCCTTGAGGGCGCCGCCGATCCGGCTCACATCCTCGCGGTTGAGGTTGGCATAGAGCGTCTCGCGCTCCGGCTGGCTGAGGAAATAGGCCCCCAGGCCCACCACCGCCACCACGGTGAGGCCGATCACGCCGAGCGCGATCAGGCGCCGGGCGCCAAGCGCCATCAGGTTGGTCCACAGGGCTGTCAATTGTTCGCGGCCGATCATCGGCGGGATCTCATCTCGATTGCATCCTTGGGAGCCCCGCGACCGCGTCCCGGCGGGACGTGAAACGGAGCCTTCGGCGGAGGTCGATCGGGCACGCGCGTCAGCCGGATGGCTTTGGCGCTGCATGTGCCTGGGGTGCAATCTCGGGACTTAATCTTGCCTGGACGTTGCAAACACAAAGGCCACGCTCCAGAGACTGGAACGTGGCCAAGTCGGCCGTCCGGGCGAGGACGACGGAGGAGCTTTGAAATGCGCGGCACACCGCGCAAAAAAACCAATCGCGCAGAAAACCGCCGCGCCGGTGAGCGGCGCGGCGGCTCTTATGCGATCAACGGAACAGCGTCATCACGTTCTGCGTGGAGTTGTTCGCGATGCTGAGGGACTGCACCGCCAGCTGCTGCTGGGTCTGAAGCGCCTTCAGCTTGGTGGATTCCTCTTCCATGTTGGCATCGACCAGCGAGCCGATGGAGGAGGTGTTGAGGTCGATCAGGCTCTGAGCAAAGGTCTGCTGCGAGGTCAGCCGGGTCGAGGTGGTGCCGAGCGTGGTGGCGCCATTCTGGAGCTGCTGCATCGTCGCGTCGACGATCTTCACATAGGCCTGGATCTTGGCGAGGTCCGCATCGGTGTTGCCGAGGGCGGAGACGTCGAAGTCCTTGATCGCCTCGGTGCCGGACGTGGCCGTGCCGCCGATCACATACTTCGTGTCCATGAAGCCCTTGAGGCTGCCGGCCGCGGTATCGACGCTGACCGTCGCGCCGCCCGACACGCTTGCCGCGGTGGCAACGGCCGTCACGGCCACGTCGGTGGTGGAGGCGGTGCCGCTGGAGGTGCCGGCAGTCGCCGCGTCGTAGATGGCGAACGCGCCGGTGTCGATCGCGGTGGAGCCCACCGTCACGGTGCTGCCGGTGCGCGAGAAGGACGAGAGCAGGTTCTTGGTGCCGTTGAAGCCGGACGCGCTGGTGTCGACGGAGAGCCAGTTGCTGCCGTTCATCACCGAGTTGTCGGAGGTCGTCTTGATCTGGCTGATGAAAGAGGCGATTTCCGTCTGCAGCTTGGTGCGATCGACGTTCGGCGACAGAGCCGCGGTCAGGTCGTTCTTGATGTTCCCCAGGGTGGAGATGATGGCATTGACGCCGCCGCTCGCCGCATCGACCGAATTCTTGTCGAGGCTCATGGCGTTCTTCACCGCACCGAGCGCGCCGTTGTCGGAGGTCAGCGTGGTGGCGATGGACCAGTAGGCCGCGCCGTCGGAAGCAGAATTGATGCGCTTGCCGGTGGAGACGTGGTTGTTGGTCGTATCGAGCGAGGTATTGATGCTCCGCAGGGTCTGGAGAGCGACCATTGCGGAGGTGTTGGTGATCATGCTGGTCATGGCGAAATGTCCCTCGATTGGGTTTGATGGATTTGGTGATTTCGGGGGGACATGCCGGACTTCAACCGGCATGGAAGGGCGGCATCATGCCTTTGGGGCCAATCTCATTTTGATTGGCGCTCTGCTCGTTCAAGCAGTCAACCTTCCATGGATCAGACACTAGACCAGCAAGCTTGCGCGAAGCTTGCATCCGGCGTCCGGCATCAAATGCGCAGCGGGAGGCGATCGCGGCGCGGGCGCACATGCAGGCGTCGGCGGAAGCCGGGGGCAGATGATGCCCGCGGCCAGAAACGCAAAAGCCCGCGCGAGGGCGCGGGCTGCGGCAATACTTAGAGCGGTTTCGGCTTCAGCCGATCTTCAGGCCCAGGCGTCCCGCCTGTCGCTGGACGAAGGCCTCCATGCGCTCGCGGCCCATGTCGGTAAGCTCCACCAGTACGCGTCGGCGATCGCCGGGATCGGGCAGCCGGTCCAGCAGGCCCGCCTCCTTCAAATCCTCGATGCGTCGTAAGGCGGTGGTGGTGGGCACGCCGGAAGCGATGCACAGGCTGGTCACGGAAATCGGCCGCCCCGTGGCCTCCGCCACCGCGAGATCGAGCAACATGTCCCAGGCCGGATCGGAGAACAGACCAGCTTGGAAGATCGCGTCCCGATCCGCGCGCGCGGCGACCAGCGCCTTGAGATAATTCGGCCGCGCCGTGGGCATGACGACGGGTGCCTGGGGCGAGACGCTGGATTCGTCCTCGACCAGGGAAAGCGCGCGTTCCACGGCATGCTTCACCTCTTCGGCAGACAGCGGCTTCTGGAGGAAATCCACCGCATGCAGGCGCAGCGCGCCAACGGCGCGATCCAGCGAGGCATGGCCCGTGATGACGATCGCCGCGAGCGGTTTGACACGGCGGCGCACCGCCAGCTTCTGGAGCAGCTCAATACCGTCGATGCGCGGCATGTGCAGATCGGTGACGATGACTTGAAGCTCGGTATGGCGGGCCACCAGATCGAGGGCTTCCACGGCGGTCTCGGCGGTCCGCGTCGGCATGTCGAGCGCCAGCAGGCCCTCGCTCAGCTCCGCGAGCACGTCTGGATCGTCATCGACGAGGAGAACCCGGGGTGCCGCTTCGATGTCTTGTTCCATAATCTAGGCCCCAGTCTTCCGGTCGCCGCTTGCCGCCTCCCGCGCTGTGTGTGCACTTAGCATGTGCAACAATTCCGGCAGGGGGCGCTTCGGCGAAATCAAGTAACCCTGAACATAATCGATCGGGAATGTGCGCGCGAGGTTAAGATCCTCGGGAAATTCAACCCCTTCCGCAACCACCTTTATACCCAGCTTTCGGCCTAATTCTGCGATCGAGGCGAAGATATTGCGCGCCTTGGTCCAGGTCCGCGCGTCGCGCACGATCTGGAGGTCGATTTTGATTTCCGTGACAGGCAGCGCGGAGAGCTGAAGCAAACCGCTCTGCCGCCGGCCCACGTCATCGAGCGCAAGGCCGAACCCCGCCATGCGCAGTCGCGCCAGCATGGACAGGGACTCGGCGCAGGAATCGTATAGCGAATCCTCGGTCAGTTCGAAGATCACGTCGCCCCGCGAAATCTGGGCAGCGTCCACGGTCTCGATCAGAGTGCGCAGGCAATCCGACTGGAGCACCACGTCCAGGGGAAGATTGACGCTGACCGGTCCCTGCCAGCCCGCTTTGATCCACTGCGCGCAGCCACGTGCGGCGACGCCGAGCACATATTGCGTCAGATCCACCAATACCGAGGGATCCGACGCGGCCGCCGCGACGATATCCAAGGGGCTGACCGGGCCGACATCAGGCAGCACGCCCGTCAGCAGCGCTTCCGCACCGGCGAAGACGAGCGTCTGTGTCCCCACCTTCGGCTGGAAGCTCACGGGCAAAGTGCGATCGGCAAGGCTAGCCTTGAGGGCGGGGAGAATTGCGCACTGCGCTTGGCGCGGTGCGGCGGGCTGTGCGGCTCCGCAATCGGGATAATCCAAAAGGCGCAGCAATTGCTCGGGATCGAGGGGCTTCGTCAGCGCACCGAGCACGGTGAGCCTTTGCTCGCCCGCCACCTGCGCCACCACCCGAAGCACATCCTCGCCTACCCCGCTGATGAGGATGAGGCGAGGCGCCTTCGCGAAGGCGGCCAGTCGGTTCATGATGTCGATGCCGTCCATGGCCGGCAGGCCGAGATCGAGCAGCACGACGTCGAAGGCGGCAAGTTCGAACATGTCGAGCGCACGGGGATCCGTCGCCCAGCGCGCGCGGTGGCCGGCGGCGGAAATCAGCTCGCACAGGTCCTCGCACAAGGGTTCTTCATCATCCAGAATGAAAACGGATCGCGCCCGCGCTGTCATCTCTACCTCGCTTCTACAAGCTGGTAGCGCCTGCAGCTTGCGCGAGGACGGCTTCAATCTGTTCGACCATCATGACGGGATCGAGAGGCTTCACATAGAGGAGGTCGGCGTCGAAATCAGCGGCCTCTGCTTCGTTGACGATATGTCCGGTGATGATCACCACAACCTGTGGCTGGAGATGCTTCGGCAGCAGGCGGGCGGCCGTCACCAGTTCGGCGCCATCGTGCTCGCCGACCCGAAGGTCGGTGATCAGGCAGAGCGGATGGTAGCCTTCGAGAAGCACCGTGAGCGCGTCCGGCGCGGAATGGCAGGTCCGCACCGACCATCCGGTCGCGGCGAAGAATTCGCTGATCTCCTCCGCGAGCTCGGGCTCGTCGTCGCAGATCAGCAGGGTGCGGGGCATGCTCATACCGCCATTTCCGGCGCGGGCACCGCGAGCCTTGGCAAATCGACCGTGAAGCGCGCACCTTCCCCAAGATTTGCCGCGCTGATGGTGCCGCCCATGTCGCGCACCACGGTGCGCGAGAGGGAAAGGCCGAGCCCGGTCCCCTTGTCCGCCGGCTTGGTGGTTGTGAAAGCTTCGAACAGGTGCGGCAGGATATCCGGCGCGATCCCGCCGGCATTATCGTCCACCTCGATGATGACGCGCTCGCCCTCGGCCCGGCAATGAACGATCACCCGTGGCGGTTGCCCCGGCAATGCCGATGGTCGGCTCTCGCAGGCATCGCGCGCGTTCACCAGGAGATTGACGATCAGCTGTTCGAACATGGTCTGTTCGCCCATCACCATGACATCGGGCGACACATTGAACCGGAGCAGCAGATGAATGCCGGCGGCGCGATATTGCTCGGCCACGAATCCCGCGGCCAGTTCCAGCGCGGCGCGGATGGAGAAACTGGTGGAATGGTCAGTGGGCATGCGGGCGTAGCGGCGCACCTGGTCGGTGATGCGCTTGGCGCGATCCACCTGCCCCTGGATGCGCTCGAGCTTCGCCTGTACCAGCTCCTGGCTCGCGCCCGATTGCACCAGGCGCGCGGCGTTGGCGGTCGCCATCTTGATCACGGCCAGCGGCTGGTTCAGTTCGTGGGCGATGGCCGTGGCCATCTCGCCCAGGCTCGCAAGCTTGGCCGCCTGCATGACCTGAAGCTCGGCGTGGCGGATGCGGCTGGTATCGGCCACGACCAGCAACGCTTGGGGAATGCCGTGCCAAAGCACTTCGCACAGGCTGCCGCGCAACGAGACGACATCGCCCTGCCGGCGTGAAAACGTCATGGTGAGCCCGCCCCAGGGATTGCCGTTGGTATCGACCGCGATATCGCGCGCCGCGCGCGTCAGGCGCTTCCAATCCGGATCGGTGAGCGGCGCGTCCACGACCGCCAGCGCGGCCGGATTGACGAACCGCACCTGCTCGCTTTTGGGATCGAACACGATCACGCAGGCCGGCGTCGCCTGGATCACCGCCAGCAGGCTTGCTTCCATGGATTGCAACGCGGCTTGCCCCGCCATCACCTCGACAAGGCGCATCTGCACGCGTCGCTCCGTCGCCAGCAGGATGAGCACAAGGATGCTGCCGGACGCGAAGAGAAGCAGCAGAGGAAGGCGGGCCGGATTGGCATCGAGCTGGGCCTCGATCTGTGCCGTCGCCTCGTTATAGGAGACCGAAGACAGCAGGACGCGCTGCAACAGCCGCCCGAGCGGCTCCAGTTCGATATCCCATGCATGGAAGACTTCTGTGCCACTGACATCGAACAGATTGGGGTGCGTCAGCGCATCAATCATGCCGTCGAGCCGTTGCTCGAAAACCTGCAATTCCCGCTTGTAGCTTGCCAGCCCCGGCAGCAGATCGGCTTCATCGGATTCGTAGAGCACGGGCAGCCGCGAGCGCAGCAATTCCAGGCGCAGCTTCAGCGCATCGAACTCGCCTGCGCCGGGCGCGACCGCAGCCAGACGCAGGCGCGACGTTGCCTTAAGGAATTCGAGCTGCGCCTGATAGACGATCCAGCCCGAATTATGGATCTTCTTGGCCAGCATCGAGCGCTGGCTGTCGGTTGAATTATAAACCATCACCGTCGCGGCAAAAAACATCACGGTCGTCAGGACCATGACGGCCGAGACGACGTGCATGCCGCGCGTTGTCAGTTTATGGAACGATAAATTCAATGGACTTGACCTGCCAGACCATGCGTTCGCGGAAGGTTGCGGAATTGAACCGTGGCTCCGCGTCGATGGGATAAATGATCCAGAACGGGCCCTTGTCGCGCACGGGCATCACCTGCTGATTGCGGCGGGTGGCCAGGATCGGGCCGGCATATGTCATGTCCTGCGCCGGTATGGCGGCGGAATAATCGTTGAGCGCCTCCACCCGGGCCTCGCGCACATCGCCCGGCACAAGCCGGGCCAAATCCACCAAGCTCGGGCCGTCGAAGGCCTGGCGGCCCAGTGTCCAAGGCGTGGCGGTCTCGATGTGGAACCTCGGAAAGGCATCAAGCTCCGCCAGGGCGACTTCCCGCTCGGCAACGAGGACGCCTCCGCTGGTGCGCCAGGTCAGCGACAAGGTCTGCGCCGCACCGGCATCGTCCAGACCCAACAGCGCACAGAGCAGCAGAACCACCTGGACCCAGAATGTCTTCATCGGTCTCATTCAGGGCAGCTGGGCGAGGCCATATCCCGTCCGCGCCCGACCCAGTCTCCACGTGATGGCGATGGGTCCATCTTCACATAAAGACCAAGGATCGGCGCGGCCAATTCCATCCAGTTTGGCGCTTCACAGCGCTCTCCCGATCCATATCGGATGCAATTTCAAGGTGCGTGGATAAAAAAATCCCGGCCGAGGACCCCGGCCGGGATTTTCGATGCTGAGATCCGACCGGCGCGTAGATCCGCGCCGGTCTTGGACCTTAGAAGGCTCAGGGCGTGACGACCTGGATCACCTTGCGGCTGCCGCGATCCACGATCACCCGGCGATCGTTGACGACCGTATAGGCATATTCATCGTGGTTGGGGACGGAATAGACCTGGACGCTGGGGGGCAGCGGCTCTCCAACCACGACTTCATTCTGGTAGCGCACCGAGGGACGGTTCTCCTGAATGACATAGGAGCGAACCTCCTGCGGGGGCTCGGCCGCAGCACCCATGGTGGCGCCCACCGCCCCGCCGACGACGGCGCCGACCGGCCCGCCCACAACAGCGCCGACCGCAGCGCCGCCAACGGCGCCGGTCGCGGTGGAAGCCTGGGCGAAGACGGCGGTCGGAGACGCAAGGGCCAGGGCCAGGGCGGCAATATAGATCGGGGACTTCATATTGATCTCCTCTCGAGGGTTGGTCGATGGTTCAAACGAAGCTGAGCGGACTTCGTTCCCCAAGGGAGAAAAACGTGAAGAGGTGAAATATTCCGTAGGAATTCTTAAGTGACGCCCCTTCCGCTTACTTAATTGCCAAGCTTCAAAATTTAGACGCATCAGCGCTCGACCCGCGCCACAATGGCACAACAGCGGAGGCTTTGCCTTGGATGCGGACCGAGCCGGGTTTCTTCTTGATCAAGCGGCCTTAAGCAGATCCCGCCGCATCAGTTCGGCGAGTGTCAGATCCAGCACGCGTTCGGCGGTGGCCACGATCTGGTCCGCCTCGGCATAGCTCAGGGTGAAGGGAGGGGCCAGGATCAGCCCATCCCGCACGGCACGCATCACCAGCCCTTCGGCGAAGGAAAAATCGCGCGCGATGAGGCCAACGGTGCCTTGCTCGCCCGCGAACTTCGCACGGCTCGCCTTGTCGGGGGTCAGTTCCAGGGCGCCGATCAGGCCGACCATGCGCGCCTCCCCCACCAGCGGATGCGCGGCAAGCTTCAGCCAGCGTTCCTGCAGATAGGGGCCGATATCAGTCTTCACCCGGGCGACGAGATTTTCCTCATGCATGATCTTGAGGTTGGCCAGCGCCGCCGCGCAGCCGCCGGGATGGCCGCTATAAGTGAAGCCGTGGTTGAAATCGCCGCCATGCGCGATGAAGCCCTCGGCGACCCGATCGCCCACGATTACCCCACCCAAGGGGAAATAGCCGGAGGTGATGCCCTTGGCGAACGTAATCAGGTCCGGCTCGACGCCCATATATTGGCAGCCGAACCATTCTCCGGTGCGGCCAAAACCACAGATCACCTCGTCGCACACCAGCAGCACATCGCGCTCGCGGCAGATCTTCTGCACTTCCGGCCAATAGCTCGCGGGCGGAATGATGACGCCGCCCGCCCCCTGGATCGGCTCGCCGATGAACGCCGCCACATTCTCCGGACCGGCCTCGTCGATGGCGCGGGCCACCTCGCGGGCCGCGAACAGGCCGAACGCCTCGCGGTCCATATCGCCGCCCTCGGCCCACCAATAAGGCTGCTGCACATGGATGATGCCGGGAATGGGCAGCCCGCCCTGGGCGTGCATGGGCTTCATGCCTCCAAGGCTCGCCCCGCCGACGGTCGAGCCGTGATAGGCGTTATGCCGGGCGATGAAGATATGCTTTTCCGGTTTGCCCATGGCGGCCCAATAGTGGCGCACCATGCGAATGACCGTATCCACCGCCTCCGACCCGCCGGAGGTGAAGAACACGCGGTTCATGCCCTGCGGCGCCACCGCCGCGATGGCGGCCGCAAGCTCGGCGGCGGCGGGATGGGTGGTCTTGAAGAAGGTGTTGTAATAGTCGAGCTTGCGCAGCTGATCGGCGATCGCGTCCACGATCTCATGCCGGCCATGCCCGACCTGGGAGCACCACAGGCCCGACATGCCGTCGAGGATCTTGTTGCCCTCGGAATCGAAGATGAAGTTCCCCTCCGCATGGGTGATCACCCGCACCCCTTCCGCATTCAGCGCCTTCGTGTCGGAGAAGGGATGAAGGTGGTGCTCGGCGTCCAGATGGCGCCAATGGGCGGTCGAATTGGAGGGGGGCACGGACGTCACGATAGCGATGCTCCTTCAGAGCCGAACGACCGATTTTCCTTACGGCCGCGCTCCGGTTTTAACAAGCGCGCCTTTGCGGGGCCCATCGGCCGGCGCAAACGCGCGCGTCCCGGCGCTCCAAGGCATGGCCGAACATGCTAGGACACGGCAATGCCATCGAGGTGCGCGGACCGGAGACGACCCTATGGATTTGGATTTTTGGCGGTCGAAGTGGGAAAACAACCAGATCGCCTTTCACGAGGGCAAGCCGAATGCGCTGCTGGTGAAGCATCTCGCCCAGCTCGACCTTTCCCGGGGCGCCCGCATCTTCGTGCCGCTCTGCGGCAAGACCCGCGATATCGCCTGGCTGCTCTCACAGGGCTTCGAGATCGTCGGCGCGGAGCTCAGTGCGCTGGCGGTCGAGCAATTGTTCGCCGACCTCGGCCTTTCGCCCCAAATGTCGAAACTCGGCACGCTGACGCGGTGCAGTGCCCGGGGCATCGACATTTTCATCGGCGATATCTTCGAATTGACCCGAGAGCGCCTCGGGCCGGTGGATGCCGTCTACGACCGGGCAGCCCTCGTCGCCCTGCCCGAGGCCCTGCGTGAACGCTACGCGGCCCATCTCGTCGACATCACAAAGGCCGCGCCGCAGCTGCTGATCTGCTTCGACTATGACCAATCCCTGATCGCCGGGCCGCCGTTCGCCGTGAGCCCGGAGCACACCCGCGCCCTTTACGGGACCGCTTATGATATCCGCCAGCTGGACAGCGTCGAGGTTCCCGGTGGCCTGAAAGGCAGATGCGCGGCGCAAGAACGGGTGCTGCTGCTGCGACGGCCCTGAGCCCGGGAGGCTTTTACAGGCGCGTCCACACCGTCTTCAGGTCGGAATATTTTTCCAGCGCATGGAGGGATTTGTCCCGCCCGAACCCGGATTGCTTGACCCCGCCGAACGGCACCGTCATGTCATCGGCGTCGAAGCAATTCACATAGACCACGCCAGCCTTGAAGCGTCGCGCCACCTTGTGGGCGGCGGCAAGATCACCGCTCCAGATGGCGGCCCCGAGGCCGTAGACCGTGCCGTTGGCAATCTTCACTGCCTCGTCGAGCCCGTCGAAGCCGATGACCGAAAGCACCGGGCCGAAGATTTCCTTCTGCTCCAGCGACGAGCCGGGGGCGACATTGTCGAAAATGGTGGGGGCCACAAAGGCGCCGCCGGTCTCCTCGCGCACGGCCGTACCGCCCACCACGAGGCGGGCGCCTTCCGCGAGGCCCTGGTCGATGGCGGAAAGAATGCGCCCCTGGTGCGCGCGGCTCACCACCGCTCCAGCCTTCGTCTGGGGATCCAACGGGTCACCCGGCATCCATTGGGCGGCGGCGGCGGCGATGCGCTCCACCAATTCGCCCTTGACGCGATTGTCCACCAGAAGGCGCGACCCGGCAGTGCACATTTCACCCTGATTGAAGAAGATGCCGGCCGCAGCCGCCTCGGCCACCGCATCCAGATCCGGCGCGTCGTGGGCGACGACGAAGCCGGTTTTGCCACCCAGCTCCAGACCCACGCGCTTCAGATTGGTTTCCGCCGAATAGCGCATGAAATAGCGCCCCACCTCGGTGGAGCCGGTGAAGGCGATGGCGTCCACATCCATGTGCCGGCCCAACGCTGCGCCCGCTTCCTCGCCGAGGCCGGTCACCACATTGAACACGCCGTCGGGAATGCCGGCCTCCTGCGCCAGCTCGGCCAGCCGCAACGCGGTGAGCGGGGATTCCTCCGCCGGCTTCAGGATCACGGAATTGCCCATGGCGAGGGCGGGGGCGAACTTCCATGCGGCCATGATCATGGGGAAGTTCCACGGGGTGACGCAGCCCACCACGCCGATCGGCTCGCGCAGGATCAGCGCGAGATTTTCGTCATTGGTGGGCGCGACCTCGCCATAGACCTTGTCCGCCGCCTCGCCGTAATAGGCGATGCAATCGGCGGTGGCGCGCACGTCGATGAATTTCGCATCCGAGATGGGCTTGCCCATGTTGAGCGTCTCGAGCAGCGCCAGTTCATCGCGATGGGTGCGGACGAGGTCGGCGAACCGCACGAGGATGTGCTTGCGTTCGGCCGGCTTCAAACCGGCCCAGCGGCGATCCTCGAAGGCCCTGCGGGCGACGGCAACGGCGCGATCCACATCGACGCCGTCACACGCGGCGATCTCAGCCAGTTCCTGCCCTGTGGCGGGGTTGATGGCGGCAAAGCGCTTGCCGCTCGCAGCCGGCACGAAGCGGCCGTCGATAAAGGCATCGGTGCGGAAGGAAGGGACGGCCGGTGCGGCGGCAAGGGTGCTGGCGCTCATGGGCTTAATCCTTCAAGCGTGGCCGTGGTGACGCGCGTGGCACCCTCGCCTTTGTCGCCTCGCCCCGTCAAGGCACGGCGCCCGATGATCGGTTGGATCGCGCCCTCCCCAGCCCTCGCCCCGAAGGCTTGGGCGCCAGAAAAGCGGCGGTCGGCTCAGAGGATCAATGCCGGGCGATGGGCAGCCGCGCCTCAGCTTTCCCGCTCGGGCGCGCTGCCTTCGCCGTCCTCATCCTCGTCCTCGACAACCGGAATGGCATAGGCGCCCTTCAGCCAGCGGTTGAGATCCACGTCGGCACAGCGCTTCGAGCAGAAGGGGCGATAGCGCTCCACCGAGGGCTTGGCGCAGATCGGGCATGGCTTGGCGGCGAACGGCACCGTGGCGCGCGCGCCCTTGGGCTGGTTATCGTTCACGCCGCGCGCTCCGCCCATCCGGCGCGCACGGGATAGCCCTCGCCCGCCAGCAGGGCGATGGTCTCGGCCAGCGGCAGGCCCACCACCGAGCTATAGGAGCCCATGAGTTTCACCACGAACGAGCCGGCAATGCCCTGGATGGCATAGCCGCCCGCCTTGCCGCGCCATTCCCCGCAGGCCAGATAGGCGGTGATGTCATCATGCGAGAGGCGGCGGAAGCGCAGGCGGGTTTCCACGAGGCGCGTGCGCGACCGCCCGCGCGGCGAGACCACGCAGAGCCCGGTGAACACCCGGTGCGCCCGTCCCGAGAGCAGCCGCAGGCATTCTTCCGCTTCGCCCTGTAGCTCCGGCTTGGGCAGAATACGCCGCCCCACCGCGACCACGGTGTCGGCGGACACCACGATCGCGGACATGCCGGCCTCCTTGGCGCGGGCCGCGACCAATTCGCCCTTTTGCCGGGCGAGCCGCTGGGCGAGGTGGCGCGGCAGTTCACCTTTATCCGGCGTCTCGTCCACGTCGGCGGGCATGAGCAGGTCCGGCTCGATGCCGGCCTGATTGAGCAGAGCGAGCCTGCGGGGCGAGCCGGAGGCCAATACGAGCTTCACCCTGTCGTTCACGTCTGCGTCACCTCGAACCTGCTGAAAGATAAGTCGCGCGGCACGGGACACGCGGCGCGCGGACGCTAGCGCAAAGGGTTGCGCGTGTGAACGCCCGTTTGCGCGCATCTGGCGGCCACCGCTTTGGCGGGCGCGGATGGCGTTGCCCTCATCCCGATGCCGCCGACCCTTCATAAACCGCTGCTAGAAGGCGCGCCGGGGGGATTTGGAACGAGGACACGCGCGATGCGCCTGAGTTTCGCAGCCACCGGTCTCCTGCTCGCCCTTTCCACCCTACCGGCCGCCGCCCAGAGCGGCATCGCCTACGGCCCCGAGCTGGAGGGCTTCGACTATCCCTACCCCGTGGGGCGATTCGACTTTACCTCGCAGCGCTTGCCGCTGCACATGGCCTATATGGACGTGAAGCCGGTGCAGGCGAACGGACGCACCGTCGTGCTGCTGCACGGCAAGAATTTCTGCGGCGCCACCTGGGAAGGTGTGATCGCCCCGCTCACTAAGGCTGGGTATCGCGTGGTGGTGCCGGACCAGGTCGGCTTCTGCAAATCCTCCAAGCCGCAGGATTATCAGTTCTCGCTGCACCAGCTCGCCGCCAACACCCATGCGCTGCTGGCGCAGCTGGATGTGGAGAAGCCCATCATCATGGGTCATTCCATGGGCGGCATGCTGGCGATCCGCTATGCCCTCACCTTCCCGCAGGATGTGTCGGGGCTGGTGCTCGTCAATCCCATCGGGCTTGAGGACTGGCGCGAAAAGGGCGTGCCCTCGCTGACCGTGGACCAATGGCTCGTCGGTGAGCAGCGAAACAATTTCGAGGGCATGAAGAAATATCAACAGAACACCTATTATGCCGGCACCTGGAAACCCGAATACGACAAATGGGTGGACATGCTGGCCGGCATGTATCTTGGCGTCGGCAAGGACAAGGTGGCCTATGATCAGGCGCTCACTTCGGACATGGTGCTGAGCCAGCCGGTGGTGCACGAGTTGCACAACATCAAGGCGCCGACCTTGCTGCTCATCGGCCAGAAGGACAACACCGCGATCGGCAAGGCCGCGGCGCCGGCGGAAGTGCAAAAGCAGCTTGGCCATTATCCCGAACTCGGCAAGGCTGCGGCCAAAGCGATCCCCGGCGCGACCCTGGTGGAATTCGCCGATCTCGGCCACGCGCCGCAGGTGCAGGATCCCGCCGCCTTCAATGCGGCGCTGCTGAAGGGGCTCGACCTGATGCACTGACCGAGCTCGTGGGGAGGGCGGGCGGCGGCTTATGCCCCGACAGGAGTGCCTGCGCCCAGCAGTCCCCGCGTGGCGGCGCGCGGCGCGCATGTGCGGCGGGCCTTATCCTTCCGGCTGGCCTGCTGGCGGCGCGGGCGGCCTTCCCCCTCCCCGACCCTCCCCCGCACGCGGGAGAGGGAGCTCAGCGGCGCTTGTCACGCTCCCGTGCCCCTTGTCCATTTTACCGTGAAATTCGTTTTCCCATGAAAAAGGCCAATCGGGAGGATGCTTCCTCAGCCCTGGCGAAACCGGGCGCGCACGTGCCGCTCCAGTTCGTCCCGCACGGCGCGATAGGCCTCCAGCCGCTGCGCGCGATTGCCGGTCTCAAGGGTGGGGTCGGCGGTGGGCCAATATTCCACGGCGAGCGCATTGGTGCGGGTGATTTCCAGCGCGCGATGGTGGGCGTCCGGCGACAGCGAGATGGCGAGATCGAAGCCCAGCCCCTCGAGTTCGTCCAGCTCCTCCACGCTCTTGGGGCGGTGGCGGCGCACGTCGAGGCCCACTTCTTCCATCACCGCGGTGACGAACGGATCGGCCTCGCCCGCGATCACACCGGCCGAGCCGACATAAAGCGACTTGCCGAACAGATGCTTCGCCCAGGCGGAGGCCATGACGGAGCGCACCACATTCTGCCCGCAGATAAAGAGAACCGATTGCGGCCGCGCTGAGCGCGAAGGTACCGCGGGAGGCTCGTCCAACTCATCCTCTCCAATGGAGCGCGCAGATCAGGGTAAACAGGCGGCGGGCGGTGTCGAAATCCACCTCGATCTTGTCCTTCAGCCGCTCCAGCAACAGTTCCGACCCTTCGTTATGGAGTCCGCGCCGGCCCATGTCGATGGCCTCAATCTGGGTCGGCGACGCGGTGCGGATGGCGTCGTAATAGCTCTCGCACACCAGAAAATAGTCCTTCACCACCTTTCGGAACGGGGTGAGGGACAAGTGGTGCTGCACCACCGGATCACCACTCTCGCGCTTGATATCGAGTACCAGGCGATTGTCCACGAGGCCGATATGCAGCGTGTACGGCCCCTCCCCCGGATCGGTCGCGAGCGCGAAGCGATTGTCCTCCAAAAGATCATAGATGGCGGTGGCGCGCTCGTGCTCCACATCCGGCCCGCCACGACCGATGGAGGTGTCGTCGAGGGTGACGTTACACAGGCGGTCGGTGCGGGAGCTTTGCGTCATGGCGTCAGGCGTCCGGGCTGCCGGCGTTGGAACGGATGAGGACCGAGCGCCCGTGGGCCTGCAGGCGCTCCACCTCGGCGAGACGCACCGCCGCTCCGCCGATCACGCGCAGGGCTTCCGGCGTGCATTTCAGCAGCGAGGTGCGCTTCATGAAATCCAGCACGCCGAGCCCGGAGGAAAAGCGGGCCGAACGCGCGGTCGGCAGGACATGGTTGGTGCCGCCCACATAATCACCGATGGCTTCGGGCGTATAGGCGCCGATAAAGATCGCACCCGCGTGCCGGATGCGGGCGGCCAGCGCCTCGGCATCGGCACTGTGGATCTCCAGGTGCTCCGGCGCCACGCGGTCCACCAGCGGGACGGCGGCGGCGAGGTCGTCCACCAGAATGATGGCACCGTGGTCGCGCCAGGAGGCGCGGGCGATCTCGGCGCGCGGCAAGGTGGCGAGCATGCTTTCCACCGAGCGCTCCACCTGTTCGGCAAGCGCGGGACTGTCCGTGACGAGGATCGACTGGGCGGCCGTGTCATGCTCGGCTTGCGCCAGCAGATCGGCGGCAATCCAGTCCGGATTGGCCTCCCCATCCGCCAGGATCAGCACCTCGGACGGGCCGGCCACCATGTCGATGCCCACCTTGCCGAACACCTGCCGCTTGGCGGCGGCCACATAGGCATTGCCGGGCCCGACGATCTTGTCCACCGGGGCGATGGTCTGGGTGCCGTAGGCGAGCGCGGCCACGGCCTGCGCGCCGCCCACGCGATACACCTCGTCGACGCCGGCAAGACGGGCGGCGGCCAGCACCAGGGGGGCAATCTGCCCGTCCGGCGCCGGCACCACCATGACCACGCGGGGAACGCCCGCGACCTTTGCCGGCACGGCGTTCATCAGCACCGAGGAGGGATAGGCGGCGGTTCCGCCGGGAACGTAAAGCCCCACCGCGTCCACGCTGGTCCAGCGCTGGCCGAGTTCCACGCCGACCGAATCGGTATAGCGCTCGTCCTGCGGCTTCTGCCGCGCATGATGGGAGAAGATTCGAGCCTTGGCGAATTCCAGCGCCTCGCGCGTCTCGGCCGGTATTGAGGCCAGCGCGGCGTCGATTTCCGCATCGGTCACGCGGAGGCCGAGCGCGGCAAGGTCGACCCGGTCGAGCCGGGCGGAGATTTCGATCAGGGCATCATCGCCCCGCGCGCGGATGTCGGCGATGATCTGCGCCACGACAGCGGCGACATCGGAATCGGTTTCCCGCTTGCTGGCGAGAAACGCGGCGAAGGCAGCGGGAAAATCGCTCTGCTGGGTATGAAGACGGATCGGCATGCCGTCTCCCTAGAGCATGTGCCGGAAAAGTTGAATGCCTTTTCCGCTCCGCTTTGGCTCAGGGCGGGTGCGATGCATCACGGGACGCATCGCCCGGTCCTCGCGCTGCACCGTTCAGCCGGCTTTCAGGTCCGGCAGCGGATCGTGCTTAGGGGCGCAGGTGCACCCCCAGGCCGGGCCGAGATCGCTCAGCCGCGCCTCGATGCATTCCACCGACAGGCGGATTTCGGCCCCACCCGAGCATGTCAGCAGGATGTGGCCCGAGGGCTCGTCTGTGGGCTCGAACGTCACCGCGAGCAGATTCAGCACCGTTCCGCTCTTGCGCGGATCGAAACCACGCGCCTGCACGGCGCTGACGCGCTCGAAATGCAGGCCGGCGCGCCGACGCACCAGTTCGTCCGCCGTTTCCATCTGGTCCCAGTCGAATCGATTGAGCAGGAGGGCGAACCGGCGGCTGCTCGGCAGGAAGCCGATATCCTCCACCTTGATCACCGCATCCTGAAGATGAGCCGAGATGATGGCGAGGTCTTCGCCATCCATGGCGAGGAGCTTGAGACTTTCCATCGGCGTGCGGCCTTCTTATCGCTTCTTGTGATGAATGGCAGATGGCGACGCCCACGCCATCCATCAAGGGACAATGCGCATTTGCGTGCCGCCCCCACGCGGCGCGCAATGCTGCGCGCGCGAATTCCTCAGCCGCTGATGCGCTCGATCTGAGCGCCGCAACGCGACAGCTTCTCTTCCAGCCGCTCGAAGCCGCGATCGAGATGATAGACCCGCTGCACCATGGTCTCGCCCTCGGCTGCAAGGCCGGCGATGACGAGCGAGACCGAGGCCCGCAGATCGGTGGCCATCACAGGTGCACCGGTAAGGCGCTCCGTGCCTTCGACGGTCGCTGTATCACCATCGAGCTGGATCTTGGCCCCGAGCCGCGCCAGTTCCTGAACGTGCATGAAGCGGTTCTCGAATATGGTCTCGGTGATGCGCGAGCGGCCCTTCGCGCGGGTCATCAGCGCCATGAACTGCGCCTGAAGATCGGTGGGGAAACCGGGGAACGGGGCGGTCGTCACATCAACGGCGGTGATACCGGCGCCGTTGCGGCGCACGCGGATGCCCTCATTGGTGGCGTCGATCTCTGCGCCCGCCGCACGCAGCGTGTCGAGGGCGCTCTCCAGCAGGTCCGGCCGCGCACCGGAAAGCATCACATCGCCCCCGACCATGGCGGTCGCCATGGCATAGGTGCCGGTCTCGATACGATCGGGCAGCACGGCGTGGCGCGCGCCCCGCAGGCGCGGCACGCCCTGAATCTCGATCCGCGGCGTGCCGGCGCCGGAAATGCGGGCGCCCATCTTCACCAGGCAGTCCGCGAGATCGACCACTTCCGGCTCGCAGGCGGCATTCTCGATCACCGTATCCCCATGGGCGACGGCCGCCGCCATGATGGCGGTGTGGGTGGCGCCCACCGAAACCTTCGGGAACACGATGCGCGCGCCCTGCAGCCCCTTCGGCGCACGGGCGAGCACATAGCCCGCGTCGATCTCAATTTCCGCGCCCAGAGCCCGAAGGGCATCCAGATGAAAATCCACCGGTCGGGTGCCGATGGCGCAGCCGCCGGGCAGCGAGACCCGCGCCTCGCCCATGCGGGCCAGCAGCGGCCCGACCACCCAGAAGCTCGCGCGCATCCGTGACACGAGGTCATAAGGCGCGGTGGTATCGACGATCACGCGCGCGTCGATCTCAAGCGTCTGGCCGGCGTGGGGATCGTCTCCGTTGCGCTTGCCGTTGGTGGTGATATCGACGCCGTGATTGCCAAGAATGCGCTGAAGCAGCGCCACGTCGGCGAGGCGCGGCACATTCTCAAGGATCAGCTTCTCTTCGGACAGCAAACTCGCGATCATCAGCGGTAACGCGGCATTCTTGGCGCCCGAGATGGGAATCGTGCCTTCAAGGGAAGACCCGCCGACAATGCGAATTTTATCCATGCGCTGAACGCTCCTGGTGCCCGGTGGCCGCCCTGCCCCTCGTCACGGCCGTCGAGTAAACGCGTTGTCTAGCAAGGCTCGCCCTCGGGCACAATGATGGCCGGCTTCAATCCACCACCCGCGGGCACCAGCACACCTTCCGATGCGGAAATTCAGGCCTTTTCGTCCCGCTCGGGAGATGGCATCTCCGGAGTGACGCCCGTCGTCGCCCCGTTGCCCGTCGCAGGCCGATCGGCCTCTTCCTTGCGGGCGCGGCCCTGTGCCTTGCGGCGGGCAAGATTGGCCCGCAAGGCCTGGGCAAGGCGAGCGGACTTATCCTGCGCGGGTGTCTTCGGATCGGCGGCCATGTCCAAGGGTTAGCCGCGTCCGCACCACGAGGCAAGAGTCGCCGTACGGAAGCTTTTGCAGGGGATGGGGGAGACGCCGATGCATGGCACCCTTGAATCTCGCGACGGCTCCACGTATGAGGAGCGCCTGTTTCGGTCGTGGGGCTGCGCGGAAGCGTGGTCACAGGCAACGCAGCGCGGGGGCTGATGGCTCTCCGAAGCCCGAGACAGGAAGCCTTGAACGCTTCAGGGCCGCAATAGCTCAGCTGGTAGAGCACCTCATTCGTAATGAGGGGGTCGGGGGTTCGAATCCCTCTTGCGGCACCATTTCTCCTAGAAAATACCTTTAATTTCAGATGCTTGGTTTGGGTCCAATTACTCCGGGCCCGCATGGCGAGGTCAAAGGTTTAGTCCGCGAAACGCAGATGGCAGCGCAAGAGCTAGCGGCGATGCGGATACCCTCCTTTGCCGGACGCGCTCCGGCATTCGCAGCTCAATCGCGCTTTGGCGCGGAACCGAGCACCGATCGGATTTTCTCGGCATCGGCAGGAGTTGCCGGATTGTAGACCACCATGCCGAGGTCCGGACGGCCATCCACCGCAAACGCGGAATATTCAAACGACACCGGGCCGATAATTGGGTGTCGCAGGTGCTTGATGCCCTCGCCATGGCCGTGGACGTCGTTATCACCCCACATGGCCGCGAACTCGGGGCTGAGGCGGCACAATTCCTCGACCAGGGGCTTCACTTCCGCGGCCGCTCCCGCCCGCGCGGCGTCCGCCCGGAAGGCGCCGACCACGAACCTTGCCACGCTTTCCCAATCATATTGGGCCGCGCGGACGCGCGGATCGAGAAAGATGAAGCGCAGGACGTTGCGCTGCTCGGGCGGCAGCTTTCCATAGTCGGTCAGGATCACCGTCGCGGCCGTGTTCCAGGCGACAATGTCCCACGTGGCGGTGCGGATGAAGGCGGGGCTCGGGTTCAGCGCATCCAACACACGTTGCAGGCGCGGCGTGACACCCTCGTTCTTGCGATAGCGCACGTCGGGCGTGTGCCCGAGACCGAGCAGGAAGAGATGCTCGCGCTCCACGTCGGTCAGCATCAAGGCGCGCGCGATCCGGTCCAGCACGTCGGCGGAGGGTGCGCCGCCGCGCCCCTGCTCCAGCCATGTGTACCAGGTGGCGCTGATATTCGCTCGTTGCGCGACTTCCTCGCGCCGCAGGCCGGGCGTGCGCCGACGCGCCGGAGAGAAGCCGAAAGCCAAGGGGTCGAGCTTCGACCGCCGGTCCTTGAGATAGGATCCGAGTGGATTGTCGCTGGTGTCGCCGGTCCCCATGCTGTTAGTTTATATACCCTGATAAGCTCACTACTTTACCAGGATATCTCAGGCGCAGACATAAGTCTCCCGCACAATCAGGAGACTGCGCATGCGTGTTTTTGTGACTGGCGCGACGGGGTTCATTGGTTCCGCCGTCGTCAAAGAACTGATTTCGGCCGGCCATCAGGTGCTCGGCCTCGCGCGTTCGGATGAGACCGCGGCGGTCCTTTCGGCCACAGGCGCCGAAGTGCATCGCGGATCGCTGGAGGATCTGGACAGCCTGGCGCGCGGAGCCGCCCGATCGGATGGCGTGATCCATCTGGCCTTCAACCACGATTTCTCGAAGTTCGTCGCAAATTGTGAGGACGATCGGCGCGTCATCAAGGCGCTCGGATCAGCTGTCGCAGGCTCCGACCGGCCCTTGATCGTCACCTCCGGGACCGGCATGGCGAACACCGTGCCAGGCCAGCCGGCCCGGGAAGACGGGGCGGTCATCGGGTCCGATGTGATCCCGCGCGCGGCTTCGGAAGAAGCGGCCGCTGCCCTTGCTGTGTCGGGGGTGAACGTGTCGGTGATGCGGCTTCCGCAGGTTCACGATACCCACAAGCAGGGGCTCGTTTCCTATGCGATCGCCATGTTCCGGGAAAAGGGCGTGTGCGCCTATGTGGGGGATGGCGGCAACCGCTGGCCGGCGGCCCATGTGCTCGATGTTGCCCGCCTCTACCGGCTCGCGATCGAGAAGGCCAAGCCGGGCGCCAAATATCATGCGGTTGCCGAAGAGGGCGTGGCATTTCGGGACATAGTGGACGTCATCGGCCGGCGCCTCGATCTGCCGGTCAAATCCATTGCTACGGACGAGGTCGAGGCTTATTTCGGCTGGCTCGCAGCGTTCGTGAAGCATGACGCCCCGGCCTCAAGCGCCCAGACGCGGGAACAGCTCGGATGGACTCCGACCGGTCCGGCCTTGCTCGCTGATCTCGAACGGATGCCTGTTTCGGCCGGTTGAGCCTCACGGATCATCGCACGGTGCTGCCGTGAACCGCGCCGCCGGAGGTGGCCAACTGTGGCGCGCCTCGATCGCTCCGCTCAGTAGCTCACATAGACCCGCGCTTGCACGTTGGCATCTCCGGCTCGCGTGTAAATGGCGTCAGTGAGGGCAATGCCGGCCACAAGGCTCACGGTGAAGTTTCGGCCGAGGGTATAATCGACGCCGGCGCCGAGGCCCGCCAGCGAATAGTCCTGACGTCCCACGGGGCCGAGTAGGCCGTCATAGCCGTAGGTGCGGCCCCAGCCGGCATCGAAGAACGCATAAGGCGAGACCTGATCGCTCATGCCCCCGACGCCGAGCGCGGGCAGCAGCTCGAAAGTGGGGGTACGCAGTTCGTTGCGCCAGACAAGGCCGGTATCCACCGTTCCATCGTCCAGTGTGTAGGCGCGCGTCGCATAGAAGCCACCGAGGCTCAATTGCTCCGTGTCCGGCAGCGGCTGGCCCGCCGCAAGACCCGTGAACTGGCTGACCCAGTTGAAGCCTCCGGACAGCCGCGTCGCCCGTGCCAGCTCTACCTGGCCGTAGGCATAGGTGATGTCCGTGACCCGGCCGCCGCTATAGGTGCTCCATTGTGCGCCGTCATTGCCGCCGATCACCCCGCCGGGGTTGCCCACCAGCTTCAGCTCCAGGCTGGTGGTGCCATAGGGGTCGGCGCGCGACACCGACCAGCCGGCGACCAGTTCGAACAGGTCCGCCTGCGCCCCACCGATGTCCGCTGTCCCGAAATAGCTGGTGCGCGACACCCTCTTGCCGGTAGCCCCCAGAAGAAGATCACCGGCATAGAGGCTCGGCAGCAGATTGGAGATGGCAATGCGATAATAGATCGGGATTTCGAGCGTGGTGTTGTCGTAGGTGAAGTCGGTTAGGGGGACAATCTGGCGCGTGGCCACGTAATTGGGCACGATCTCGATGCTCTGCCGCGTGCCCGTGGCGATCACAAGCCGCCCCGCCTGGCTGTAGTAGCTCGGCTGCTCCGGGCCGGTGCCGACGCTGCTGGGATTGCTCCAGAAATTCGGGCTTCCGGTGACCTGATACGACAGGAAGCTCTGCGGCATGCCCACCAATGCCGCGCCGAAACCGGCGAAATAGCGGTCGAACCCAGTGGAATGGGTGCCGGTGTTGGACCAGCCCGCGAATGCCTGCCAGGGCTTCTGCGGCGTGACCTCCAGGGTCAGAGTGCTGAGGCCAAGGTCGTCGCCGGGCGCGAACACGCCGTTCACCGAGCGATAGGGATAGCGGTTGAGCCAGGCAAGGTCCTCATCCAGCGCGTCCACCGAGATGCGTTGTCCCGGCGCCGCGCGGACTCGGCCTGCGAGATCCGCATCCGTGCCCGCTTCCGCGCCGGACACCTTGACCGCGCCCGTTCGGAATTCCACCACGCGCAGCGTCAGCACACCCGATGTGACCTCTTGCGGCGGCAGTGTCACCGACACGAAGGGATAGCCGGCCTCGCGATAGACCTTGGCGATGGCGGCCTGGATGTCCGAAATCAGCTTGCGCGACAGGGGCCGGCCGATGAAAGGCGAGAGCGCCTGTTCCAGGGCCGGACGGGAGATATCGCCGATGGCGCCGATGCGGATGCCGCGGCCACCATGCCCAACCACGGCCTCTTTGGCGCCGATCAGCGCCAGCCCTGAAAGCTGCACGCCAAGCGTCGTGTCGTCCGGGCTTCCCGACAGGTCCTGAGGGCCGATCGTGAGGCGCCCTTGGCCGGAGATCACAGGCGGGAGGTTGCGCTCGATAGGGGCGATCACCTGCCCCAAAGCAGGCGCCGCCAGCAGCAGGGCGCCCATGGCGGTCACGCCGAGTGCGCCATGCAGAGTTAGGTCGCGCCAGGAGAAGGGCATCTCGTCACTGGCTCCGGAAGCTCAGCCAACGGCCGCTGGGCAAGTTGGCGGCGGTGGGCAGAAGTGCGCACGGGTCGCCCGACGAGGCGCCGCATTGGGCGACGTCGGGCGGCAAGGCAGGTTGGTACAGGAGGGAGACGAGATCTTTGGTGTCGAGGGTGGCGATGAACTGGTCCGCTGCGCGTGTCTCCACGAAGTCGGTCGCGCCGGGTTGGCTATCGCCGATGACTGTCAGCACGCCGGGCAAGTAGGCCAGCGCATAATTGGCCGTGGCGGTCAGCGTTCCCTGAAGGATCGGATATTGCCCCATTGCCGAACGCGCATCTGCCGGGCTGGCAAGCGCGCCCGAGAGCGCGTCGGCATTCACCAGGCCGAGGCCCCCGAGCGTGTAGGTGAAGACCGGATTGGCAGTTCCCACCGGTCGCTGCTGATTGATAGCGGCCACAGTGATCGCCCGCGGCATCACGCGGACAAGCCCCGCACTATAGTCGACCGCATAGTTGGACGAGGCGGCGAGCGTACCCTGTTCGATGACGTAGGTGCCCACGTCGGACGTGGACGCGGCGCTCGTCGCCAACGCCCCGGTCAGCGTATCGCCATTTACCAAGCCCGCGCCGCCGACGACATAGGTGAGCGCCGGCGTGGCGTTGCCATAGATCATGCTCAGGCTATCTGCGGTCACCGAAAGCGGGCGCGGGGTGATGGAGAGGTTTGCGCCGGTATAGGTCAGGCTATAGTTGGGCGAGGCCGCGAGGCTGCCTTGCGTGATGCCGTAGAAGCCCACGCCCGTCGTGGAAGACGCTGTTGTGGCCAGCGCGCCGGAGAGCGTATCGCCATTCACCAGGCCAGCGCCGCCGACCAGATAGGTCAATCCCGGAACCGTATCGCCATACACCATGCTCTTGCCGTCGGCGGTGATGCTCAGTGGCCGAGGCGTCACCGAAACGTTCGCCCCCATATAGCTGAGCGCATAATTGGCTGACGCGGCCAGCGTGCCTTGCGTGATGGCATAGAGGCCCACGCCCGTCGTGGACGAGGCGGTTGTGGCCAGCGCGCCGGAGAGCGTATCGCCATTCACCAGGCCAGCGCCGCCGACCAAATAGGTCAGTCCCGGAACCGTATCGCCATACACCATGCTCTTGCCGTCGGCGGTGATGCTCAGTGGCCGAGGCGTCACCGAAACGTTCGCCCCCACATAGCTCAGGCTATAATTGGCTGACGCGGCCAGCGTGCCTTGCGTGATGGCATAGAGGCCCACGCCCGTCGTGGAAGACGCTGTTGTGGCCAGCGCGCCGGAGAGCGTGTCGCCATTCACCAACCCGCCGCCGCCGACCCCGTAGGTCAGCCCCGGCACCGTATCGCCATACGCCATGCTCTGGCCGTCGGCGGTGATGGTCAGCGGGCGCGGCGTCACGGAGAGGCTGCCGCCCACGTAGGAGAAGACATAGTTCCCCGCGGCAGCGCCGGAAAGGGTGCCTCCGGAAGCGCTGGTGGTGTAGCTCGTTCCCACGTCGGAGGTGGAGGTCGCGTCCGTGGTCACGTCGACACCGGTGAGCAAGCTGTCCGTCTGGCCGTTCTTCCAGCCCGAGGCGCCGTAGCCCAGCGTCGGCACCGGATCTCCATAGACCATGGTGCCACTGTCCGCGGTAACGATGAGCGTGGCGGGATCAACCGTCAGGGTGCCGGTGCCATAGGTGATGGCGAAGCCGAGGTCCGTGGTGGCGCCCGAGGCGGTGATGGTGTAGCCGCCGACATCGGCCATCGCGGCGCTGCCGGTGCTGGCGAGGGTCGGGCCGGCGGTGAAGGCGCCGCTGTCGATGCCGAGATAGGCGCCGGCCACCCCTGCCGTTTCGCCGGACAGCGTGTAGGCCGTTGGGGTCACGGCATCGCCATAGGTCTTGGTTGCCGCATCCGCCGTGATGGTCACTGTGGGCTGGACGGCGAAGACATAGCGATTGCCGCTCTGCGCCACTGCTCCGTCCGCCAGCGTCCGGTTCCAGACCGCATAATTGGCACTGTCGAGGTCGCCGTAGGTGTTGCCCGTGGAGCCCGGCAGATAGACCAGCCAGCGCCCGCCGGTGCTTGCCACCGCATCCGCGCCGCGCAGGTTGACGAAGTGGCTGCCGGACAAGGTGACATTACCTCCGCCCTGGACGGTGCCCGTTGTCGCGATCTCGAGATCGCCGCCCGCCGCGATGCCAACGGTGCCGGTGCGAGTGACGGCCGTATCCACGGCGAAGGCTCCGGAGGCCGAGACGTCGAGATTGGCGAGCCCGCTCAGCAGCGTGGCCACGGCCGTATTCGAGCCATAGGCCCCGGCGAGGGCCGTCTCCATGGCGGAATTCGTCGTGGCGCCCGTGGCCACGCGCAGGGTATTGCCCCACAGATTCAGGCCCGACGAGCCGCCGCCATAGCTGGCGGACGAGGATGTATAAGCCAGGAAGCCGGTGCCGGGATCGGTGAAGCCGGGTGCGGACAAGACGTAATAATAACCGTTGGCGCCGCTGGTCGCGCGCCCGACCTGACTGCCGCCGGCCATGACCGTGACGCCCGCGCCCTTGGAGGCCGTCGTGCCGCTGTCCGTATAGGCCGTGCCGGAAATGGCGACGGGCACCTCGCCCGCCCCGTAGAACGCCTTCAGATAGGGATACAGCCCCGGTCCCGTGCCCCAAACCGTGGGGTCGAAGCCCGCGGGCAAGGTGCCCTGCAATTGGGCCGTCGTAAGCGCAGTGCCGCCCGGAAGCGTAACGCCGCCGCCGACACTGGTCGATCGCCCGGTCGTTTCACTATCCCAGTAGACATTCATTAATGTGGGGGAGTAGCCAAAAACACCGATAAGCCCTCCTCCGACACCGCCTGAGACGTAGCCAGACGCATAGACGCTGGAAAGGGTGGTTGCCTCCGCATAGCCGATAATCCCGCCTGTGGAGCCGAGGGCAGAGACCGAACCCGTCACGTAAGAATTGACGATGCTTCCGATCCAGCTTTCCCCCAGAAGGCCACCAGTAAAGTTGTACCCGGAGATTGCGGCGCTGGAATATACTTGCAGGAGATTTGAGTTGCCAGCGTAACCCGCAATGCCACCCACTTGCCCCCGTCCCACCACGGAGCCACCGAGCAATCCGATATTGGCGATCGTGGCGCTCCCCATGGCGCCGAACAAGCCGGTATAATCGGCACTCGGCCGGTTGATATAGAGATTGGCCAGCGTATGGCCCGCGCCATTCAGGCTCCCCGTGAAGGGCGTTGCCATCGACCCAACCGGCGAAAAGCCCGCGCTGCTCCACATCTGTGCGGGCTGCTGCAGGACGGAGAGATCGATATTGGCGCCCAGCGTGTAGCTGGCGCCAAGATTCATGCTCATCAACTGGAGCTGGTGGGCGTTGGCGATGGTGGTGGAATATTCCGAGCGCAGGAAGGGCCTCGTCGAGCCCTCGATCATGTACCAAGTGTTGGCGAAGTCGAATCCGGCATAAGTGGCCTGCGCGAACGCATTCGGCGTCGCGGAAGACCTGTAGATCGCAGTAATGCCGGTGCCGCTGCCCGCGCCCACGGCATTGCTCGTGCCCGAGCTGTCGACGTCCCAATACGCGCCGCTGATCGACGCGATGTCATTGCCAATCAGCCCACCGACCGATGACGAACCTGAAACGCGGCCGGTGCTGTAGACATTCGAAATGCTTCCCCGCGCATCACCGATCAACCCGCCGACATTGCTGTCGCCGGTCACGCTCCCGACACTGTAGCTGTTGCTGACCGACACCGAGAAATCGCCGCCCACGGTAAAGCCCACCAGGCCACCGACCTGCGAGGTCCCGGCGACGCTCGCCTGACTGTGGGATCCGGAAACGGACACCGCAGATATGCTCCCATTCAACAGTCCAATCAGGCCACCGGTCCTGCCGCCTCCGGAGACAGAGCCGAGGGTGTAGGAATCCGTCACGCTCCCAACACCAAAGACGATGCCGACCAGCCCGCCGACATTATCCTGCGAGCCGACGATAATACCGTCACTGAAAGCGGTCCTAACCGAGCTGTCTATCTGGTTACCAATGAGTCCGCCGACCCTTTCGCGCCCGGTGACGCGGCTGTTGGTCAGGCCGATATTGCTGATGGTCGCGCCGCTCGTGGAGCCGAACAGGCCGACACTGTCGGTGTCGGGGCGGTTGATGGTGAGCCCGTCGATGACGTGATTCAAACCGGTGAATGTTCCGGCGAAGGCCCCGATGGGCGCGAATCCTGCACCGGCGTTCCAGCCCGCCGTGGCCGAGGCGTCGATGTCGTTGCCAAGAGCGTAGAGGCCACTGGTTCCCATAGCCTGAAGGCCTGTGGCGTCGTGGATCAAGGTATAAGCGGAGCCATTGGTGGCGAAGGAGGCGGACGCGCCCGAGAGGGTGACGTGCGCGCCATTGTTCAGGCTGTAGCTGCCGCCGAAATTCAGCGCCAATCCCGCCGTCGCGCCGGTCGCGGTGATATCCGCATTGATCAGGATGCTGCCCGCCGCGGTCAGCGTCAGCACGCTGTTCGCGCTCCAGGCAATGGGCGTGGCGACCGTAATGTTGCCCGCCTGCGAACCACTACTTCCAGTAGTCACCACCACATTCGCGCCGGCAAGGGCGGCGGTAAGCGTGGTCACATTGAGGATGCTGTTATCGGCGCTGGCATCGAAGCCGGACATACCGGAACTGGTTCCCGCCGAAATGGTGAGATCGTATGGATCGAGCAGCAAGGTGCCGAAGCTGCCGCCTTCGCTGCGTAGATCGACCGTGCCGCGAAAATCCAGCACCGCCTTTCCGGAGACTTCCGCATCGCCGCCGGCGGCCAAACCGGCGCCCGTGGCGGAAAGAGAGCCCTGGAAGCTGGTGTGCGAATCGGACCACACCACCACCTTGCCGCCGGCCCCTTGCGTGCCGTCCGCCCGGATGGTGGCGCCCGGTGCCACCGTCACCGTCTCGGCATTGGCCACCGCCGCCGATAGATATTTTGTCGCCGCGTCCTTGCCGCCTTGATAGTCGCCACCCACCAGCACCAGGCCGCCCGCGGATCCGGACACATCCAGATCGGCTCCCGCCGCCAGCTCGATCTCGCGGGCCGTCACGACGATGGTGCCGCCCGTGTCCCCCTCGCCACGGGCATCTAGCTTGCTCGCGATCGTCACTTTGCCGCCGGAGACGCGGATCTCGCCGCCCTTCGCCCGTGCTCCCGAGGGCGTGGAGCGCGCCACCATCTTCTGGGTGGCGGTGACGGTGCCCCCCTCGCCGGCGGTCAGGAAAATGCGTCCGCCCTTGCTGGCGACGCCGGTGGCCTTGGTGAGGCTGTGCGTGTTGCCCGCGAGCGCATAGACGTTGCCGCCATTGGCCTTCAGCTCCACCTCGGCGGCCTTGATGACACCGGAGGTCTTCGCCTCGGTATCGGCCCCGCCGACCTTCACCACGAACTTGCCGTCGGAAAGCGCGGCGTCGCGCACCAGCACTTCATAGCCGGCCGCCAGCCCCACTGTGCCGTTGGGCGCAGTGATGGTGCCGGCATTCTCCACCTTCCGAGCGATCAGGGCCACGTCGCCGCCGAGCGCGCCGATGGTACCGTAGTTGATGACGCTGGCCTTGCTTGATCCCCGGAAGGTCATGGCTCCGCCGGCATGGAACTCCGCATCCGAGACATCGTGCGTCGAGGCCACGAACGATCCGCCAGTGGTCACCTGGCCGCCCGGTCCGACGGTGATGCCGTTGGGATTGACCAGATAGACGCTGCCGGTCGCGGAAAGCATGCCATCGATCTGCGAGCGCGAGAGGCCGGTGACGCGGTTGAGCGTGGCGCCCGCGCCATTTTCGAAGCGCACGCTGTTTCCGGCACCGATGGAGAAGCTGCCCCAATTGATAATGGCAGTGCGCGAGCCCTGGGTGATCAGCATGCTTGATCCCGAGGAAGACGAGATGGATGCCTGCCCAGACGATACGCTGCCGCCGGTGGGCAACGCTTGAGCCAGAACCGGACCAGAAGCGAAAACCAATACCGAGCTGGATAGCAGCACAATCGCGCGCCGCGAAAGAACACGCTGGCGCGGAACGTTCGCTCCAGCACCCCCCATCAGCCCCGCCATCCCAGCCCCCATGCACAGGCGAGTGTCGTTAGCCACCCTCGCGCAGCGTCGTCGGCGAAGCATAGTATCGTGGCTTTATTTTCACCATTCCTCTAAATAGAGGATACAATTATGTGCTGGAGTTCAGCTCGCACTTTGAATCCATAGGCTCATCAGCGCTGCGCGGCTGGAAACGCCGAACTTCCGAAATATACTTGTGACCCGCTGATGCACCGTTGCCTTCGAAAGGTCCAGAGCGTGCGCGATCTCGGCTTCCGACGCCTTGGTGAGCAAAAGGCGCAGGACTTTGCGCTCGGCTGGTGTGAGTAACTCTTTCGCCAGAAATAAGCCGTTGCTCAACATTAAGTGGCGATGGAACCACTTTATCCCGCGCAACGCGTAGATCAGTTCTAAAATATGCTGATCTCGGAAGGTTTTCTTGGAATAAAAACCGAAATGCGACTCACAATCATCATTAAGCGGAAAGGCAACGAATACGGCGTCGCGCGTGCCCACGGAGGCGTAGTGGCGCTTGTAGAATTCAGATGAAAACCAGCTGCGCGGCAACTCGCGCCGCAGCGAATAGCTTCTGAAGGCCCCCACCTGCTTAAGCGGCAGCAGGAAAGACGGGTCGATCTCTCTACGGTCCCAAACATCGAGGATTTCCCTGAAGTGGGTTTCATCCGGGTGGGGCTCGACCGGATGCAACGCCTGAACCGCACCGACCCGCCACCCTTGAAGCGGATCGCCGTCGGACGCGTCGTTCACCCGAATGGCGCCGGCCCATGTGGCATTCCACGCGCCCACCTGCTTGCACAACGCGCCCATGAGGTGGGTCACGGCGGAGCCGGACTGGGTCTGCTCGAAATCGGAAATTTCATCCCAAAGGCGATGGGCGACGTCCTGAAAATCCGCGTGCATGGATCGCCTGTCAGCATTAATTTCGCTAATCCCACGCTTAAGCTAGATTGTGGGACGCGTGAATAGCCGAGCGTGAATGGTAAGACGGCAGGCTTTTGCTGGCCCGGCAGCCCCGCCCACTCTTTGCGCTTCGAGGACCTGCGACTGCTCCCTTGGACCACGGGCTGGCAGGCCTCGCCCGCCTGTTTCGCGAGGGCCCAGAAGGCTTCACCGGCGGCCTGAGCGCGGAGAACTACCTCGCGATCGCCGGCACATCACGCCCCACGGCCACGCGCGATCTACGCGATCTGGTCAAGAAAGGCGCCCTGACGCGAACGGGTGAGCGTCGATACACGCGCTACCACCTGAATCCGCCGGAAACAGCTTGAAGACCATGATTTCGGAAGAAGCATAGCGCAATGGTCGGCATCCGTCGGTCAACCGGACCCAGCGGCGAAGGGTGCCTGACCCGCAGGATGCGGCAGACCGGAAATCGGCAAGAGGTCAGAAATCGGACCTTCATCCCGGAGGTGGCGGAATGCGAACCGGCAGTACGCACCAGGATAGGCAGGGCCCGGCAGCGGAATCCGGACGTCAGCGGGCGGCGACCCAGCAGAACGCTGAAGGGCCACAGGGCATGCGCTTCCTAGGAAGCCGCCCGCCTCTCCATCTCCTGGGCATTGGCGAGCACGCGTTGCAGAAGGCTGATCAGGGTCGCCACCTCCTCTTCGGACAAGCCTTGCATTGCCTCGCGATTGCCGGCCTCCAATATCGCCCGGCCGGCCGGGAGCTTTGCGCGCGCCTCGTCGGTCAGCGCGATGAGGCTGCTGCGGCGATCCCTTGGGTCCGGCTCGCGGCGGATGATCCCGTCCCGCTCCATGCGCGCCAGAAGCTGCGCCATGCTCGGCTGCTCCACCTTGGCCCAGCGCGCCAGCTCCGTCTGCGACAGCCGTGCGCCGTCCTTGAGAGCCGTCAGCACGGGCAATTGCGCCGTGGCAAAGCCCAGCTCGCGTAACCTGATGTCGCCGATACGGGCAAAGGCACGGGCAATCCGGCTGAAATAGTGCCCCGGCGTTTGCATCGGGCTCCACTCGATTTCCGCCATTGCATAGGCCCCTATGTTTGTATTATATAGGCACCTATGTAATAGGAAGAGGCTCACATGGCAACCTTACCTCGCATCGCCATCATCGGCGGCGGCCCGGGCGGGCTGATGCTCGCGCGCCTGCTTCAGGTTCGCGGCGCGCCTGCGACCGTCTTGGAGCGCGATCCGCATTCAGCTTATCGCCCGCAGGGCGGCTCGCTGGATTTGCACGTGGAGACGGGGCAGCGCGCGCTGCGCCTCGGCGGCCTTGAGGCGGCTTTCCACGCCCATGCCCGGCCTGAGGACCAGGGCGACCGCCTCTATGATCCGTCGGGCACGTTGTTGTTCGACTATGACGGCGAGGGGTTCGAGCGGCCGGAGATCGACCGCACCGACCTGAGAGCCATTCTGCTGGACTCCCTTGACGAGGGAACCGTGCGTTGGGGCGCCAGGGTGCGCGAGGTCCGACCCCGGCCCGATGGCACCTGTGATGTGGTCACTGAAGACGGTGCAGACGTCTACGATATCGTGGTCGGTGCCGATGGCGCTTGGTCTCGGGTGCGGCCTCTGCTGTCGAACGCCCTGCCCCTCTATGAGGGTGTTGTGTTTGTCGAGCTCGGCTTCGAGGCGCAGACGCACCCGTTCGTCGCGGAATTGGCTGGCAGCGGCAAGATGTTCGCCGTGGGCGATAACCGGGCCCTCGTGGCGCAGCGCAACGGGCACGGCCACATCCGCGGATATGCGGGCTGGTGCTTGCCCGAGGCGGCGGCTCAGACCCTCGTCCACCAGTCGCCAGAGCAGGTGCGTGCGGCGATGCTGGAGGTGTTCGACGGCTGGGCGCCCAAGCTTACGGACATGGTCCGGCAGGGCACGCTTCTCGGTGTTCGCCTGCTCTCTGCTTTGCCCATCGGCCACAGCTGGACCAGCCGGGCCGGCCTCACATTGCTGGGAGACGCCGCCCATCTCATGTCGCCCTTCGCCGGCGAAGGCGTAAACCTCGCCTTGGCGGATGCGGCCGATCTGGCGGAGGCCTTGACCTCCGGGCAAGGTTGGGCGGCCGTGGCGCACGCCGAAGCGATGATCGCCGCGCGTGCCAAGGTCGCCGCCGAGGACTCGGCGGCGGGCCTGCGTTCGGTCTTCTCGCCAGAGGGCGTCGCGCCAGTGCTTCAGCATTACCGTGAGCGCTTGGCGGGATAGGCTTGCCCGCGCGCTGACAGGAGAGTGGGATCGCGCGGCCGCATGGAAGCGGGGGCATTTCCCAAGCAGATGGTGCTCGGTAATCAGCCCGGCGCCCGCCCGATGCCCGCGTGTCGGGACCGGGCGGACCCCTCCTATGCTCCCCCGCTCGCCTCCCGCCTCCCCTGACTATCTGATGCGTCCCACGCTCGCCGTGGCATCCGTTTGTTGCGGCCCAAGGCTGCCTGCGCTACATAAAGTGTGTCGGAAAAGGCAGACTTGGCTTGGTCAGCCCAAGTCCTTTCGGTAACGAAAGCTCTGGTCTTTGGCTTCGGGCCTGAGATCCCCACGACGAACGTCGGGCGCTGTTGAGGCGCCGTTGCGTTCGTCCGTGCGGTCTCGGAACCGAGGAACGCTCCGGTCGAACATCTTCGACCCAGGAGCCGTCCATGCGCATGTCCCACGCTCACAACCACGATGTCATTATTGCCGGCGCCGGCCCGGTCGGCTTGTTTCTCGCGTGCGAGCTGCGGCTCGCACAGGTCTCCGTGCTTGTCTTGGAGCAAGCCGCCGATCCGCGCTCACCCTTGAAGGCACTGCCGTTCGGGATGCGCGGCCTGTCGGCGCCGACCATCGAGGCCTTCTATCGCCGCGGCCTGCTCGATGCGATCGTCGCGGCCCAGCGCGCCAATGATGCCGCAGGCACGACCAAGGCCTCTGCGCACTGGATGCAACAAGAGCGGCGGCCGGCGGGCCACTTTGCGGGCATCCCATTCTTTCACGAGGATATCGACGCCGCGAGGTGGGCGCATCGGCTGCCCAGCCCGGCTGGAGTCAATCTTGCGGTGGAGATGCAGTCCCTCGAATCCGTCCTGGCCACGCAGGCGACGGCAATGGGGGCGGAGATCCGGCGCGGCGTCGATGTCGAGGACTTCCACGAGACGGATGTTGGGGTGATCGTCCGCGCTGGGGAAGAGACCTTCCACACACGCTGGTTGGTCGGTTGCGACGGGGGCCGCAGCACGGTGCGCAAAGCTGGCGGCTTCTCGTTCGTGGGCACCGATCCCGAGTTCACCGGCTATTCGGTCAAGGCCGATCTGGCCGACCCGGATACTCTGAGCCCGGGGCGCACCTACACCCCCACGGGCATGTACACTTATGCCAAGCCCGGCATGATCGCGATGGTCGATTTCGACGGCGGTGCCTTCCACAGGACACGGCCGATCACGCGCGAGCACGTGCAAGCGGTGCTGCGACGGATCTCGGGCACCGACGTCACCCTGTCCACGCTCCACCTTGCAGCCACCTGGACGGACAGCGCCCGCCAGGCGACGGCCTATCGCCGGGGGCGGGTGCTGCTCGCGGGCGACGCGGCGCACATCCATTCACCCCTCGGCGGCCAGGGTCTCAATCTCGGCCTCGGCGACGCCATGAACCTGGGTTGGAAGCTGGCCGCCACCCTTCACGGCCGAGCGCCCGCCGGACTGCTCGACAGCTATTTCGCCGAGCGGCATCCGGAGGGAGCCCGGATCCTCGACTGGTCGCGCGCCCAAGTGGCGCTCCTGCGGCCCACACCGAGCACCCGCGCGCTCGAAGCCATCGTCCGCGATCTCATGGGAACGCGGGACGGGGCAACCTATTTCGCTGAAAAAGTGTGGGGTTTATCCCTGCACTATGATCTCGGTGGCAGCCATCCGCGCGTCGGCCAGACCGTCCCTGATTTTGAACTGGCCGATGGAACGAAGGTGGGACGCCTTCTGCGAGACGGCCGTGGCCTGCTCCTGGACTTCGCCTCCGATGCACCGTTACGGGCGCTTGCGAACCGCTGGCCGGGGCGGATCGATTATATTTCTTCCGATGTGAAGGATCGTCTGGGATTGAGCGCGGTGCTCGTGCGCCCTGATGGTTTTATTGCCTGGGCCAGCGACACCGCCCCCCATGATGAGGGCGCCCGACAGGCCGCGTCGCGCTGGTTCGGCGTGCCCGGATGACCTTTTATCGGCCTTACTGCGCCACTTGGTCCGCGGACCAGGCATTTGGCTTGTTCAGCCGATGCCCAATTCGCGTCGCGGGACGTCCGAAACGACCGGAGCGCCGCCGCTCATGCTGAGATCTGCAATCGCAAATGAAGTCTTCTTGGCGTTTCCGGCGGACCGGCGCCTTTGATCATGTCTTGTAGAAGGCGAGAAACATGGCAATTCCGCTATTGATCAAATGATCGGCGGCGCGGGCGGGCGGGCGGAGGCGGAAAGGCGAGGGTTCCCGTCAGCTTGATATCTTCTGTGACGAGCGCGAGAAATTGGTGCGCAGCGAAGTCGGGATCGGGGATGCGCAATTGCCCGTCGCGGCTGAGCGCAGCCAAATACGCTGCGATCTGCTGAATGGCGGCGCCGGGTCCGGCGGCCACATTGATGTGGTGTGGCACCCTTCGAATACGTCATCATCGGGGGCATCGCTCTCGGCGCCTTCATCATCGCCAACACCATGTGTGGTGGCCGGCTTCATCACGGCGCCGCTGGAAAACGCCATCGCCCAGGCCAACGGCATCGACTACATGACCTCCACCAGCACCACCGGCACCAGCACCATCACCGCGAACCTGCGGCTCAATTACGATACCGTAAAGGCGCTCACCGAGATCAACACCAAGGTCAATTCGGTGCTGAACCAATTGCCCTCCGGCACGCAGCAGCCGGTGCTGACGGTGAAGGTGGGGCAAACCATCGACGCCATGTATATCGGCTTCCGAAGCGAGGCCATCGCCGCCAATCAGATCACAGATTACCTGATCCGCGTGGTGCAGCCGAAGCTGCAGGCGGTGCAAGGCGTGCAGACTGCGGAGCTACTCGGCAGCAAGACCTTCGCCATGCGCGCCTGGCTCGACCCAATCCGGCTCGCGGCCTATGGCGTGACCGCCACGGAAGTGTCCACCGCGCCGTGCAGCAAGCCTTCGGTCCGTTCGCCATCGCCCGCCGCGAGGCCTGAAACAGGAGCTCTGCAGGGCTGGAAAATCCTGCGCGAGGAGCGGCGGGGCACGCTGGACTTGCCAAGGTCCAGGGGCGCTCAACTTGCGGCGCAGCGAGAAACGCCCGGCGACGCCCTGTTTTCTTCCTGCGCTCGGCGCGAGCAAGCCGCTGAGACACCGACAACCCGAAAACTGACGCTGGGACCCTTCGGCGCGAAGCTGCCCCTGCACCTGCCGCCAAGTGTCAGCTCCCGGGCCCGCCCGCAGGCGTCTGCGGCGGTCTGGCAAACTGCTTCATGCGCTCGAAAGGTATTTCGATGAACTTCCACATGACGAAACCGACCAGCATGACGGGGATCATAGAAAGCGCCAGCTGCATATACGCCTCGCTCATGCCGCTCGAAAAAGACACACCTAAAGTAAAATGCAAATCAGCAAAGGAATGACGGGCGTTAATATTTCCCCTCTACGCGATTCAAATCGATTAAACATTTGACGATTAAAACCCCTGAAGCAGCCGCGGTATCGCATACCTGTTGTAGACCGAAAACCTCGACATTGACAGGACCGGGCGCCGGGACGACTTCCTCAATCCTTCGTGGTGACGGTAAAGAAAAAACTGTGCCTACGGCATGATGCATTAATTTCAGATTTTTTTATAAAATAAATAAAACAGTTTTCGGTTGTAAAAAGCAGGATTCTGGTCGGGCCGACCCTGGTTTCACACCGTTTCCCCGCGCGCTGGCGCAACCTGCGGAAAGCCTTCTGAAAGCGGTACGCGGCTTGGGCGCATATGCGCTTCGCGGTCTGTTTTCGCCACCGTGACGAGGCGCCAAAGCCCTGCTATTCAAGCTAAAGCCTCGCGGCGCCAGCAGCGTGCGGGAGGGGGTCTTTCGGGGGCGAGAGATGGATTTGCCATTCGGGGGTCGGGCCGGCAAAAGGCGGTCCGCGCAGGCGTCGCGCTATCTGACATCCACCTCGTTGGCATCAATCTGTCTCGGCGGCCCGCTGGCGCTTCTGCTCTCCGCGAGCGGTGCGGCGGGGCAAAGCTTCACCTGCGTCGCCACCTCCTGCACCACCGATAATGCCACTTGGTACACAGCCGACAGCAACGGCACGCAGGGCACGAACTCGTCGGACAATGATTATCCCGGCGGAACGGGAAATCCGGGAACATCGGCGCAGGTGGGCAATGCCTCGACCACCGCCATCGCCATCTACGCCACCTCGATCGGCGGCTTGGGCGGCAGCGGTGCGGAGGCGGGATTGGACGGCGGCCATCTGACCCAGGGTCCCTCCAATGGCGGCGACGGCGGCTTGGGGAACATCGCCACGGCGATCAACAGCGGAACCATTTCCATTCCCGCGGGCGCGGCGACGGTGCGATCGGCGGTGAATGCCTACGCCACCGGCGGAAACGGCGGTGCAAGCCAGGATGGATCCGGTTTCAACGGCGGTTCGGACGGCGGCTCGGGCGGCATGGGCGGCACCGCAACCGCGAACAATAGCGGCAGCCTCACCTTGATCTCGAACGGCGCCAGCGGCCTCCTCGCCGTAGCGTCGGGCGGAAACGGCGCGATGGGTGGCGACGGCGGCTTCGGCTCGGGCGCTGGCAACGGTGGCAGCGGCGGCGCGGGCGGAACGGCAAACGCCACCAATGCGGCCGGCGGTGCCATTTCCACCGCCGGCTCAGACGCCGCGGCGATGCTCCTCTATGCGCTCGGCGGCACCGGCGCGAACGGGGAAGATCCAGGCAATGATTACGGTGCCGGCAATGCCGGCAATGGCGCAAAGGGCGGCACGATCGGCGCCACAAACAATGGGATGCTGATCACCTCCGGCTACAGCTCCGCTGGCATCTGGGCCGATGCCAGCGGCGGCGCAGGCGGTGCGGGGGGCGACGACGAGGGGTCCGGCTCAGCCGGTGGGGCGGGCGCCATCGGAGGCACCGTCATTCTGGTGAATTCCGGCACCATCACGACGACCGGAGGATTGTCGTTCGGCGTCGGTGCCGCTGCCACCGGCGGCGCAGGCGGGCACGGCGGCTATGGCGCCAGCGAATACAATTCCATGGGGTCCAGCGGCGGCAACGGGCTCACCGGCGGCACCGCGACCGTCAACACCACCGCCAGCTCCGTCATCGTCACCACCGGCGCCTCGTCCTTTGGCCTTTGGGCCCAGGCGAACGGCGGCGCGGGCGGCAATGGCGGCGGCCTGGAGGCCGGCGCGGACGCGCCGGGCGCGGGTGGCACCGGCGGAAACGGCGGCGCGGCCAGCATAAATGCACTTGGCACGGTCGCCACCTCGGGCGCGAATGCGCCAGGCATCGGCGTCTTCGCGCTCGGCGGGAACGGCGGCACCAGCGGCGCGCTGACGAGCGGCGGCGCAGGCGGCAACGGCGGCACGGCAAGCGCCATCGTCAATCTCGCGGCAAACTCGAACGGCGCGCCCACCGCGTCGGGCACCGCGTCGGACGCCCTTGTGGTGATGGCGACCGGCGGCGCCGGCGGCACCGCGGATACGGGCGGCATCGGCGGGACGGGCGGGACGGCAACGGCGATCGTCACCGGCACGCTTTCCACCACCGGCGATACCGCCTCGGCGGTGGTCTGGGCCGTGGCGAATGGCGGCGCGGCAGGCAACAGCACCGCTTCGCGGGGTAGTGCCGGCAGCCTCGGCGGAACAGCCGGAACCGCCAGTGCATCCCTCGGCACGGCCCAAGGAGGCACGGCGCAGATTTCCAGCACGGGCACCTATTCCCCCGGCGCCGGCGCCACCGCGATCGGCGGGGCGGGCTCTGCGGCGTCGCCCGGCAACAATTTCGGCGACGGCGGAAATGGCGGAAACGGTGGAGGCGGCAGCTCGGCGACCGTGGTCGCCTATGGGGGAAGCACGATCTCCACCACCGGCGCCAATTCCGCAGGCCTTTATGGGGCGAGCGACGGCGGGGCCGGCGGCCAGGGGGGCAGCTTTTCCAACGGCGGCACCGGCGGCAAGGCCGGCACAACGCAGGTTACCAACGGTGCCGCGATCACCACGTCCGGACCGAGTGGCGCCGGCATCCTCGCCACCGCCATCGGCGGCGCCGGCGGCAGCAACCCCAACCCGGATTCCAGCAATCTTCAGGGTTATGGCGGAAACGGCGGCAATGGCGGCACCGTCACCCTGACAAACAGCGGCACGATCCTTACCTCCGGCGACACTTCCGACGGCCTTGCGGCAACGGCGGCCGGTGGCGCGGCCGGAACCGCGGCGCTCGGCAATGGCGCGGCGGGAAATGGCGGAACGGTCACTCTCACCACCACTGCTTCCTCGATCATCGCCACCCAAGGCACGGGATCGAGCGCGATCTGGGCGGACGCCTCTGGCGGGACCGGCGGATCGGTCACCATCACCGCGGGCGGCATCATTTCCACTGCCGCCAGCAACGCCCCTGCTCTGCTCGCCACCAGCTTCGGCGGCATCAGCAATAGCTCTGGCCTCGGTGGAGCGGGCGGCACAATCACCGTCACGGCAAACCTCGCCCTGCCCAATGGCGGCGCGACGACGGCGGCGGCCAATTCGGCGGGCCTGCTGCTCCAATCGACCGGCGGCGCGGGCGCGGGCAATGCGGCTGGCGCAGACGGGGGCGGGGGCGGCGCGGTTACGCTTAACCTCACTGGAAACGTGACCACCGGCACGAGTCTCGCCGGCGCGAACTCTTCATTTTCGCCGGCCGCATGGATCGCCAGTACCGGAGGCGCGGGCGGAGCGGCCTTGAGCGGCTATGGCGCCCATGGTGGAGCAGGCGGCAACGGCGTCACCGCCACCCTGAATTTCGGCAACAGCGCCGCCGTGGCGGCCCAGGCGGTCACCTATGGCACCAGTTCGGCGGCGCTCGGCGCGGTCAGTCAGGGCGGAACGGGCGGCGACGGCTCCTCCGCCAATGCGGGCGACGCGAACGGCGGGGCGGGCGGGACCGGCGGTGGAGCCGGCGCCAGCGCGCTCACCACTTATCTCGGCACCTCCGTAACCACCTACGGGGCCACCTCTGCCGGCCTCGTCGCCCTCAGCGTCGGCGGCGATGCGGGCACAGGTTCCGACCAGAACGGCACCGTCGGCAATGCCGGCAAGGGCGGCCAGGGCGGAAGCGGCGGCACGGTGTCCGTCACCAACGCCGCCGCCATTACGACCTACGGCACCTCCTCCTACGGCATCTATGCCGCCGCGCTGGGCGGCAAAGGCGGCGCCGGCGGGCTCTCCTCGGAGACCTTTGATTCCGATGGCGGCGCGGGCGGAGATGGCGGCTCGGGCGGCTCCTTGTCCGTGGACTACGCGGTGACGGTGACAAGTTCCGGCACCATCACCACCAGCGGCACCGGCGCATATGGCATTTACGGCCTCAGCCAGGGCGGCAGCGGCGGGGCCGGCGGGGCGGCCAACGGCCATGTTTACGAACAAGGCGGCAATGCCGGAAATGGCGGCGCGGGCGCCGGCATCTCGCTGACCAATACGGGCCTCATCAATACCTCGGGCGACCAGGGCTACGGCATGTTCGGCCAGTCCATCGGCGGCGGCGGTGATTCCGGCGGCGCAGTGGACGGGCTCGGGCCCATCTCCATCACGGTGGGCGGCAACGGCAGCGGCGGCGGCGCGGGCGGCGCGCTGAACCTGCTGAATGCCGGCCTCATCGCCACCACCAATGATTCCGCCATCGGCATGTATGCGCTGAGCGTCGGCGGCGCAGGCGGGGCGGGCGGGACGGTGGGCACCACCTCGGGAAGCTTCGTTGTGCCCAGCGTCGCGGTGGCGCTCGGCGGCGGCGGTGGCTTCGGCGGCAATGGCGGCGCCATCGAGGTCATCAACGGCGGGACCATCACCACCCAGGGCCTGGACGCGGCGGGCATCGCAGGACTCAGCATCGGCGGCGGTGGTGGCTCCGGCGGCAATGCGAATTCCAGCTCCTACAGCCTCGGCTATGGCGAAATCCCGAACATCGGCGTCACCATCGGCATCGGCGGTTCAGGCGCCTATGGCGGCAACGGCGGCGAGGTGACGGTCGGCAACCTCAATTTCATCAGCACGCAGAGCGACCAGGCCTATGCCATCCTCGCCCAGTCCATCGGCGGGGGCGGTGGCAACGGCGGCAATGCCGCCACCTCAACCTATACCTACGGCTCCTCGCTGGTGCTTGCCCTGTCGGTGGCGGTGGGCGGCGGCGGTGGGGGCGGCGGCATCGGCCAGACCGTCACCGTCATCAACAATCCCAACGCCTCGCTGACCACATCAGGCTTCGCGGCGGATGCGATCTATGCCGCCAGCATCGGCGGCGGCGGCGGCAATGGGGGCACCGGCACGGCGGCGACCTCGGTGAGCCTGCCCTGGTCCTGGTCGGGCCAGCAGGATGGCGTCGACCTGAGCACGAGCATCATCCCGTTCTCGTTCAATGAATCCTTCGCCGCATCCATCGGCGTGGGTGGCACCGGCGGATCGGGCAATATCGGCGGCACTGTGAATGTCACCAACAACGGCTTCATCAGCACCTCCGGCGTCGATGCGCGCGGCATCTTCGCCCAATCGGTCGGCGGCGGCGGCGGGACGGCGGCGGCGGGACAAGCCGCAGGCACCGACGATTACCAGTTGAACCTCTCGGTGGGCGGCAAGGGCGGAAGCGGCGGCGACGGCGGCGCGGTGACGGTTGTCAACGCCGCAGGCGCCAGCATCGCCACCACCGCCGACGGGGCTCATGGCATCGAGGCGCAATCGGTGGGCGGCGGCGGCGGCAGCGGCGGCACCGCCTCGTCCGATCCCGCGGGCGCGCTTGCCGGCGTCCTCGTCGACACGATCGAATCCGAGCTGAAGGCGATCCTCGCCGCCAAGCTGCCCGCCTATGCGAATTCCGAGGCTCTCAAGCTGTCGTTTCCCACCACCGAGGCGAATATCGCCGTCGGCGGCGCGGGAGGAGCGGCGGGCAACGGCGGCGTGGTCACCGTTTCCAACGCCGGCAGCATCACCACCCAGAACGACGCTGCGTTCGGCATCTTCGCCCAGTCGGTGGGTGGCGGCGGCGGCAATGGCGGCGGCGCCACGCTCTCGGGCAGCAACGTGATCAATGTGAATGTCGGGGTGGGCGGCGCCGGCGGCGCGGCGGGAACCGGCAATCTTGTGACCGTGACCAACACGTCGCTCATCACCACCCAGGGGGATTCCGCCTTCGGCATCCTCGCGCAGAGCGTGGGTGGCGGCGGCGGCGTTGGCGGGCTGGCGGTGGATTCGACCAGCCTCTCCCTCACCGCCTCGATCACGGTGGGCGGCGCCACGGCCGCGAACGCCAACAACAACAATACCCAGCAAGGCGCCACCGGCGGCGCCGACACGGTTCAGATCACCAATTCCGGCACCATCAAGACATCGGGCAGCGAATCCCACGCCATCGTCGGGCAGGCGATCGGCGGCGGCGGCGGCGTGTTCATCATCAATCCCGAACAGGCCGGTCTGAACGGCCCCACCAATGCCGAGATCGTCTCCCTGGAAAACCAGATCGTCCAGGGGCTGCTGGGCCTCGGCGTGGATCTCAACGCCATCGCCGCAGCCTATGCGCAGCAATTGTATGCCGCGAACGGCACCCTCGCGCTTACCATCGGCGGCTCCGCGCTGACCAGCGGCGGCGGCGGCATCGTGAACATCACCCACACCGGCACGGTCACCACCAGCGGCGAGGCTGCGTTCGGCATCCTGGCCCAATCCATCGGCGGTGGCGGCGGCTTTGCCACCGACGGCGCGGGTCCGACCATGCCGGTCACCGTCACGGGCGGCGTCGGCGGCAGCGGGGCCGGTGCCGGCGGCAACGTGAACATCCTGCTCGGCGGCGGCAGCAGCATCCACACCACGGGCACCGGCGCGATCGGCATCTTCGCCCAGTCCATCGGCGGCGGCGGCGGCTATAGCGGCGCCATGAACACGTCGGGCATGAGCGTGCTGCCGCCGAGCGTGGACCCGGACGTCAATATGCTTTCGGGCCTCGTAACCATCGCCATGGCGCCGAATACGCAGGGCGGCATGCTGATCTCCACCACCGGCGCCAATGCACACGGCATCTTCGCACAGAGCCTGAGTGGCGGTGGCGGGGCCATCGGTTCGCCCCAGGGCATCGTGCTTCCCCCCGCCACCGGCACTTTGCGTGGCGCTTACGGCTTGTTCGGCGGCGGCGGCGTGAACATCGACTTGACCGGCACCATCTCCGCCACCGGCGCGGGGGCCGCCGGCATCTTCGTGCAAAGCGGATTCCAGGGCACGAATGGCGCTATCATCGGTGGTGGCGGCACGATCAATGTGAATTTCACCGGCACCTTGGTCGGCGGCAGCGGCTCCGGCGCGGCCTTGGTGCTCCAGGGCGGAAATCCGAACAATACCGTCACTTTTGGGGCGGGCAGCACTGTCAGTGCCTTGTCCGGCACCGCGATCATCGGAACTTATGAAAACTTTGCCATCACCAATGCCGGTATCCTCTCCGGCAATGTGGACCTCACTCAAGCCCAGGCGAGCACGTTCGAGAATGCGGCCGGAGCTCTTTTCAATGCCGGGGCATTGGTCGGGCTCGGCGCCAGCACCACGTTCGAGGGCGTTCCCTATGGTGGCACGTTCACCAATGCCGGAACGCTGAATCCGGGCGGGCGGAAGGTGGAGCTTTCCACCATGTTGCAGGGAAATTTCACGCAAAGCCCAGGCGGCGTCCTCGGCATCGACATCAACGCCGCGATCAATGGCGGGCAGACCAACGACGTCCTCAACGTCTCCGGCACCACCATCCTCGGCGGCAGCGTACAGCCGCTGGTGGGCGCGAACCTGCTGCCGCTCACCTACACCATCCTCTCCAGCACCGGCGCCATGACCGGCAGCGCACAGGTGATCCAGCCTTCCGCCCTGGGCGTCGTCAAGTTCGGCCTGAACCAGCAGGACAATACGCTGCTGCTCATCCCGACCGCGAATTTCACCCCTTCGGGCGTGTCCCTCACCGCCAACGAGGCGGCGATGGCGCAGTCGCTCCAGCAATCCTGGAACACCACCTCCACCGGCTTGTCCTCGGTGTTCGCCAGCCTCGCCAATGTGCAGACGGCGGCCGGCTACCAGCGCGCCTTGCAGAATCTCTCCGGCGACCAGATGCAAGCCGCTGCCGTGAACCAGACCCGCGGCGCGCGCGCGTCTCTGAATGCGGCCTTGAGCTGCCCGGTCTTCTCCGGCACCGGAACCCTGCTGGCAGAGACCGACTGCACGTGGGCACGGGTCATCGGTAGCCGCGCGGAGCAATATGCCGATAACAAGGGCAGCGGCTTCACGCTCGACGCCCTCACCTATCGCATCGGCACCCAGAAGGAAGTGTTGACCGACTGGTTCGTGGGCGCGACCGTCGGCTATTCGGACACCTCGCTCTCCACCAATAACGGCTTCGGCACCTCGGACGGCCAGGGCGCCGACGGCGCGCTCTCGGTGAAGCACCAGGTCGGGCCGTGGCTGTTCTCGCTGGCCGGGCATGCCGGGTTCGGCAGCTATGACAACAGCCGCAACATCTTCCTCGGCGGCAACCGTTGGATCGCCGAAGGAAACGCCAGCGTGTTCACCGCCGGCGCGCGGGCCCGCGCCTCCTATGAGCTGGTATTCGCCAATTGGTATCTGCGGCCTTATGCCGATCTCGACCTGCTCTATACCTATATGCCCGGCTATTCCGAAACGCAGGCCGGGCCGCTGAACCTCTCCATCTCCTCGCTCAAGGAATGGACACTCGCCTTCAGCCCGGCGGTGGAGCTTGGCGCGCGCATCGACCTTGGCCCGGACTATTGGCTGCGGCCCTATGGCAGCGTCGGCGTGACCTTCCTGTCCAACGACAACCTGGAGTTCCAGAGCCGCCTCGCGGGCGCGGCGCCGATCGTCCCCAGTTTCATCAATTCGGTCCCCCTGCCCGCGACCCTGCTGGACGTGACGGGCGGCCTCCAGCTGGTGAACGCCAAGGGCTATGAGGTGCGCGCGGAATACAAGGCGCAGATGGGCAATGACTTCCTCGCCCAGGAATTGAGCGCGCGCCTCTCCGTGCCGTTCTGACCGCAGGCCGCGTGTCCGCCGGCACAGATCCAGGGCGCCGGCACACGGTTTTGACCTGAATCATACAGCCATGGGCGTCCAATGCCGTAACGTAAGACAATAAGGAATACGTGAGGAATAACGCCGTGACCTCTGTCTCAGATTTCAAGAGCATCCTCGTCGGCATCACGGAAGAAGGCACGGACCGCGCCAGCTCCGCATTGGCCTACGGCCTCTCCTTCGCCCAAGCGGCGGGCGCGCACCTCACGGTGCAAGCGGCGGCGCTGAAGGTGAGCGTGCCGCGCAGCGCCCTCGGCCCTTTCGCCTCGGAACTCGCCGGCTCGGAAAACCGCCGGGTTCGCGAGGCGGCGGTCGCGACATTGGAGCGCGCGCGGGGCACGGCCGATGCCTCTGGCCTCACGTGCTCGGTCGAAACATTGCAATTGCCGCTCGCGGACCTGCTGGAAGCGTTCGTCGGCCAGGCGCGGGTGCATGACATCACCGTGCTGGAAACCACGCCCGAGCCGATGGAAATCAGCCGCGACATCATCGAGAACGTGGTCACGCGTGGCGGTCGCCCGGTGCTCGCGGTGCCGCCGGGCATCACCACCTTTCGCGCCGAGCGCATCGTCATCGCCTGGGACGGCAGCGAACGCGCCAGCCGCGCCGTCGCCTTCGCCCTGCCGCTGTTGAAGGCCGCGCAGGAGGTGGAAATCCTCTGCATCGCGGGCGAAAAGGATCTCGCCCACGCCATCCCCGGCGCCGAGCTGGCGCCAAACCTCGCCCGGCATGGCGTCAATGTCAGCGTGAACGACATAAGCGTGCGCGATGGCGATGCGGCGGAGACGCTGCGCGGGCAAGCGGGCTTGTTCCGCGCTGACATGGTGGTGATGGGCGCGTTCGTTCATTCCCGGCTCCAGCAATGGGTGCTCGGCGGCTTCACCCGCGCCTTGATCGAGCGGTCGCCCGTGCCGCTGTTCCTGGCGCATTGAGCCCGGCGGATTGCGCCCGCGGTTTCCGCATACCCGACCGACCGGCGCGCCCCGCGCCGGTCTCGCGCATCCGCCGCAATGGAAGAAAATCCTCGAGTTGCGCCGGCGTGACCCATTCATTCGCGCGGAACCCTCGGCCAGCTTTTGAAGGACCGTGCGGTCGGCCTCTTGGGTGGCTGGGTCCCCGCGATGGCGAACGAGGGACGACGCGGACAGCGGCGCAGGCATCTGCCTACCCCGCGCGGAACCGTCGATCGGCCTCGCTTGGAACGCGGCGCCGGCGCACCAAAGCTCCTTTCCACAAACACGGTTAACGCAGTCTTCCAGAACGGCTTGCAGCCACCCTCGCGATTTCAATAACTTACGCGCAAGTGCCGCGCTGGGGGACAGATGGCGATGCCCCGGCCGCGCGATTGCGCCCAAAAACGCCATAAGGCTCACCCACACGTGGCTTGCCGCCAGGGGGAGTGCCTGATTCCGCCCGGTGCGCCGGACGTATTCAAGGATATCTCCCATGATTTCTCGACGGTCCCTTCTCGGCGGTCTGCTGACCGCCGGCATCGCCGCCGCCGCGCCCATTGCCGCGTCGAGCCAGGCCGATGCCCAGGTCTTCATTCAGCCGCCACCGCCGCCGCTGCGCATCGAGCGCCGCCCGCCCCCGCCCCGTCCGGGCTGGGTCTGGGTGTCCGGCTTCTGGACCTGGGATGCGCGTCGCCGCCGCTATGTGTGGGTCCCCGGCCGCTGGGTGGCCGGGCGTCCCGGCTGGCGGTATCGCGATGGCACCTGGGTGCGCCGGGGCAACACCTGGGTCTACCACCCCGGCGGCTGGTGGCGCTGAGCGCATCGCCGACATGAAAAAGGGACCGTCCGCCAAAAGGCGGGCGGTCCCTCTGTTTTGCGTAAGACGATCCGAAAGACTCACGCGGTCGGCGCGGCCGGGGCTCCGCCGATGGTCGGAGCCGGCGCGGGCTCGCTGGCGACTTCACCCGCCGCATGGGCGGCGAGCGCGTCACGCAGCGCATTTTCCTTGGTATGGTCGAAGGACGTGCTCATCACCGTGCCGCCGACGCCGCGCAGGTCTTCCAGCACCTTGTCCGTGGTCATCTTGCGGATCAGCAGGAACAGGCCGGCGGTGCCCGGCTGGAGCGCGCCGGCGGCATCCTTCACGAACTGATCATTGATGCCGACATCGGTCAGCGCGCCACCGAGCGCACCCGAGGCGGCGCCGATGGCCGTGCCCACCAGCGGCATCATGAAGATGAAGCCGATCAGCGTGCCCCACAGCGCGCCCGACATGGCGCCGGTGGCGGTGGTGTTGATCAGCTGGTTCAGCTTGATGTGGCCGTTCTCATCCTTGACGGCGATCACCGCATCGCCGAGCTCGATGAGATATTCCTTCTGCATGCCCAGGATCTTGTCACGAACCTCGACGGCCCGCTGCTCCGTGGGGAAGGCGATGAAGACAAGATCACTCATGGCCGGTTTCCTTAAAACGCGCTGCAATTATCGACCGCGCCTTCTGGCGCGGCATGGCAGCTTCGGCCGCAGGTGCCGGCGGGCGTTCAACCCGCCCGAAAGCCTCCCGCGCGCCGGAAGCCGGCGGCATGTGTGACATGGTTTCATGTCATTTCAAACAGCGGAAGCGCAGGCGCAGCGATCGCGCGCGACGGCTCCAAATCCGGCCGCCCGGCGGCAGTCGGCATGACGCAAAGTAAGCTCTGGCAGCCCATCTTGCCGATGCTTCGCCGCCGACATGGCCGGCTCTAGAGGTCGGAGGCCAGGCGCTGGCTCCGCCGCGCCGGATTGTCAGTGCTCACTGCGCCGGTGGCTTCCACCGCGCCCGGTTTGCGGCCGGCTTTCTTGGTGCCCGCCTTCTTGATGTCCGCCTTCTTTCCGAGCTTCTCCTCGGCCGTCGCCTTGGCGCTGGCCTTCTTCAGGTCGGCCTTCTTGGGCTCAGATTTTTTGGGCTCAGATTTTTTGGGCTCAGCCTTTTTGGCAATGGCCTTCTTGCGCTCGGCCTTCTTGAGTACGGCCGGCATCGCACCATCGGCGGCTGCCAAGGACGCACGCACGGGTACCAGAGCGAACCCCGCGCCCGCTCCGATCGCGGCCATGCGCTCCGAGCCCGCGCCTGACGTGCCCGAACCCGGCGCTTGCCCATTCCGCGTCTTGGCGGGCTGCTTCTTCGACGGGGATTTCCCGGGCGTGGGTTTTTTCGACGGCGAGGTCTTAGCCGGCGATGTCTTGGCAGGCGATATCTTGGCCGGCGATGTGTTCGCGATAGCTTTTCCCGAGATCCCACCCACGGCGCCGCTTGGACCGGCACCGCCTTCCTCGTCCGAAGACGAGCCTTTCCCTGCCATTGGGGACGCTAGGCGCATCGTCGGAGACGGGGCATTTTCGGCGGCGGCCTTCTTGGTCGGAGCTTTCTTGCCCGCAGCCTTCTTGGGCGAAACCTTGGCCTCTGCCTTCTTAGCGTCGGCCTTCTTAGTCTCGGCCTTCTCAGGCTCTGCTTTCTTGGCCTCTACCTTCTTGGCCTCAGCCTTCTTGGTTTCGGCCTTCTTTGTGTCGGCCTTCTTTGTGTCGGCCTTCTTGCCTGCCGGCTTCCCTGCCGCATGTTCGGCGAGGGGCGCCGCCGGTTCGATCTCCGCCGCAGCCTTGCCCTTCGCCGCCGCTTTCGGCTTGGCGGCTTTCAGCTTGGCGGCCGCATGGGTGGCGCGCTCCTCTTCCTGCGCGGCCACCTTCGCCGCGTGGCGGGCGGTGAGCACGGCGGCGAACTGGAGGATGATCTGGGCGAGGCCCTCTTCCTGCACTGCGGCAGCCGCGCTATCGGCGCTGAACCAGAAACCGACGCGCTCCAGCCGCTCCGGCCATTTCTTCACATAGCGCTTCACCTTCATGGGGAACACCATGACGTCGCACGGCACCGAGCGGGTGGGCGAAAGGCGCTTCTCATAGCTGTAGAGGCCGGCCGCCGCATGGGACATGGTGCCCATGAGCCCGGCTTCCTCATAGGCTTCGCGCGCCGCCGTCTGCGGCGGTGTGAGTCCCTTGATGGGCCAGCCCTTGGGCACCACCCAGCGGCGCGTCTCGCGCGATGTGATCAGGCGGATCTGCACTTCCCCATCCTGGCGCTGCCGGTACGGCAGGGCGGCATATTGCAGGCGGCGCAGCGAGGGTTTGTCGGTGGTTATCGGCATTTTTTGAAATAGAATCTCCCTTGCTTCATTATGAGGCCAAGCGGCCGTCATAAGCGCACCGGAGACGAAAAAAATCCTGCCCCCCTTTCGGAACCGGCCGGCAGACCCGACGTTTGACCCAATTAGGCTGCCGCGCGGCATCGCGCCGGCGGAAAATGGAGAAGCCCATGTCCTGGCCATCCCAGGCCGCGCCCGCCGCATCGCATGTTCCGGGTGAAACCGGCGCGACGACCCAGCGTTCCCGGCTGATCGCTGCCTTTCGGTCCGTGCGCGGGGAAACCGAGCGGCGCTCCGCTCCTCTTTCGGCCGAGGACCAGATCCTCCAGTCCATGCCAGATGCCAGCCCGATCAAATGGCATCGCGCTCACACCACCTGGTTCTTCGAGCAATTCGTCCTGCGCGCGCACGCACCGGCCTATGTGCCGTTCGATGATCGCTTCGCCTTCCTGTTCAATTCCTATTATGTCTCCGCCGGCCCGCGCCACGAGCGGCCCAAGCGCGGGCTGATCTCACGGCCCACCACGCAGGAGGTCGGCGCCTATCGCGCCCATGTGGACGCGGCGGTGATCACGCTGTTGGAACAGGTGGAGGACGCCCGCCTCCCTGCCCTCGCCGCCTTGATGGAGATCGGCTTCAACCACGAGCAGCAGCATCAGGAATTGATGCTCACCGACATTCTCCACGCGTTTTCCCTGAACCCCACCGACCCCGCCTATGATCCCGCCTGGACCGCCCCGTCCACCGGGCCGGACGTGGGGGAGGATCCGCGCGAACAGGTGCTGCTGGCCGGCGGCATCTATCGCGTCGGCCACGAGGGCGACGGCTTTTCCTTCGACAATGAGGGCCCAGCCCACCAGGTGCTGGTGCCGCCGACGAAAATCGACCGGCATCTGGTCACAAACGGCGACTGGCTCGCCTTCATGGAGGCCGGCGGCTACCAAGATCCGCTCCTGTGGCTCTCGGAAGGCTTCGGCGCCGCCCAGGCCGGCGGCTGGGAGGCGCCCCTTTACTGGCGGCAGGTGGACGGGCATTGGTTCGCCCTCACCCTCGGCGGCCTGCGCCCGGTGGATCTCACCGCGCCGGTCTGCCACGTGAGCTATTATGAGGCCGACGCCTTCGCCCGGTTCGCCGGCAAGTCCCTGCCCACCGAAGAGGCGTTCGAGGTGGCGGCCGGCAAGGGCCTGCTGACCGATGCCTTCGGCGTGGTGTGGCAATGGACGCGTAGCTTCTACGGCGCCTATCCCGGCTATCGGGCCGCCCCCGGCGCGCTCGGCGAATACAATGGCAAGTTCATGATCAACCAGATGGTGCTGCGCGGCTCCTCGCTGGCAACGCCGGCCGGGCATGAGCGCACGACGTATCGCAATTTCTTCCATCCCCATCAGCGCTGGCAGTTCACCGGGCTGCGCCTCGCCGACGAAGCGATCTGATCGAGGAGACATCATGTCCCTGTCCCACGCCGCCGAACGCGCGGAGCCTTTGGCGCCGAGCGCGGAATTCGCCCGCGATCTCGCGCTCGCGCTCTCGTCCCGCACCAAGCGCCTTGCGCCGAAATATTTCTATGATGCCGCCGGCTCGGCCCTGTTCGAGCAGATCACCCAGTTGCCCGAATATTATCCCACCCGCACCGAGATCAGCATCCTGCGCGACCATGCGGAGGATCTGGCGGCCCTGCTCCCGCCGGGCGGTGTATTGGTGGAATTCGGCAGCGGCGCCAGCGTGAAGGTGCGCCTGCTGCTGGATCGCATTCCCCATCTCGCGGCCTATGTGCCGGTGGATATTTCCGCCGAATTCCTGGAGCGCACCGCCACCGACCTGCGCCGCGCCTATCCCGGCATCGAGATCCTGCCGCTGGCGGATGATTTCACCCAGCGCTTCGCCTTGCCGCAGATGACGCTTGGCCGGCCGCTGCTGGGCTTCTTCCCCGGTTCCACCATCGGCAATTTCGAGCCGGCGGACGCGCGCGACTTCCTCGCCCGGGCCCGCGAGACCCTCGGCCCCGGCAGCCGCATGATCGTGGGCGTGGACCTGGTGAAGGACCCGCGCCGGCTCCATGCGGCCTATAATGACGCGGCGGGCGTCACCGCCCAGTTCAACAAGAACGTGCTGGTGCGTGCCAATCGCGAATTGGGCACGGATTTCGAGCTTTCCGCCTTCGTGCACCGCGCTTTCTTCAATGCGCCAGCGAGCCGGATCGAGATGCACCTCGTCAGCGCCGAGGCCCAGACCGTGCACCTGGAAGGGGCCGCCTATCATTTCGCGGCAGGGGAAAGCCTGCACACGGAATGCAGCTACAAATACACGCTCGACAGCTTCGCCGATCTTGCCGCCAACGCCGGTTGGCGCCGCGAGGCGGCCTGGACCGACCCGGACCGTCTGTTCAGCGTGCATCTGCTGGCGAGCCCCGGCTGACGTCGCCCCGCCTCCTCGCAAGGGGTTGAGATTTGTCCACATTTGCCGCGCTGCATACCGCAGCGCGGAAGCAAAACCGCTTGGCCTGTCGATGGCTTCATGGGACCCTGTTTGAAACGGGTCGCATTGGAGCGGGGGACATGCTTATCGAGGATCGCGGACCCGGCTTTCAGGGAAAAGCATCCCTGCACGGCTGGATGATCTGGGGCACCGCGGCCCTGTTCTATCTGTATGAATTCTTCGTCCGCGTCGCCCCTTCCGCCATGGAGCCGGAGCTGCAAACCCATTTCGGCCTGTCGGCGGCCGCACTGGGCGCGGCGGCGGGCACATATTACCTCGTCTATTCTCCCATGCAGCTCATCTCGGGCACCATCATCGACCGCTTCGGCGTGAAGCAGGTGCTGGTGTTTTCGGCGTTGATCTGCACCTCCGGCGCGTTTCTGGAAATTATCGGCTCCAACAGCTTCTTCCTGGTGGCGGCACGGTTCGCGCAGGGCTTCGGCTCGGCGTTCGCATTCGTCGGCACCATGTATATCGCCGCCGAATGGTTTCCCCGCTCCATGCTGGCGCGGCTCTCGGGCCTCACCACCTCGCTCGGCATGGCCGGCGCCATCATCGGCAATGCCGGCATCGCCCGCATGGTGGAAACGCTCGGCTGGCAGAGCGCGCTGGTGGGCGCGGGATTCGTCGGCATCGGCATCACGGCGCTGATCGTGTTCGTGATCCCGAGCCGCCCGCCGGCCGGAACCGATGTGCCCCATCCCTACAAGCCCAATGTGCTGCGGGCGCTGCGCATCGTCTATGCCAATCCGCAGAGCTGGTATCTCGGCATCATCGGCGCGGCGCTCTATATGCCGCTGTCGATCCTCGGCGCGCTGTGGGGAGCGGAATATATCTCCGCCATCACCGGCGCCTCCAAGCTGGAGGCCACCGGCGCGGTTTCCATGATGTATGTGGGCTGGCTGGTGGGCGGGCCGCTGGCCGGATATGCCTCCGACCGGCTCGGCATCCGCCGGCCGATCCTGCTCTACGCCAGCGCCGCGACGCTGCTGGTGACCTTCGTGATCGCCATCATCCCCAACATGTCGCTGCCGATGGCCTATCTGCTGCTGCTCCTGCTGGGGCTGGCCTCATGCTCGCAGGTGATCTGCTTCGCTACCGTGGTGGAGCATAATCCCCAAACCGTCACCGGTACCGCGCTCGCCTCCACCAACATGATCATCATGCTGCTGGGCGGGATCGCGGAATGGGCGTTCGGCCTGGTGCTGGATCTGGTCGGCGGCTCGGGCGATACCGGCCAATATTCCGCGCAGGCCTATCATTACGCCATTCTGATGCTGCCGGCGATTTCCCTGGTGGGCCTCGCGGCGGCGACCATGGTGAGGGAAGCCAAGGAAGCCGTCGGCGTGCAGGAAGCCGCCGCGCCGGCGTAAGCGCGCGAGGGCGGGGCCAAGTGGCCCTGCCCCGTTCGCCTCAGAGCGTGGTCAGCTCGCTCTGGATGCCCTTGGAAAGCGCCGCGCCATCGTCGAGTGGGGCGAGATAGTCCACGGCCATCTGCCGGAAGCGCGGCAGGCCCTTATAGGCCTCGATGTCCGGATGCAGGTCCCGCAGCACGCGATGCAGCCGCTTGCCCCATTTGGGCACCCGCGCCACCTCCTCCAGGCTCGCCAGATAGCAGCGGATGCCGAACAGGATCGCGTTCGAGCGCGGCAGGCGGAATAGGGTCTGCAATTCCACCCGCAGATGCACCTTCTGCCCGACGTTCTCCGGCGTCACGCTCGCCTTGTCCGGCCCCCAGACCGGATAATTCTCCGGCGAGGTGTCAAGGCGGGGGTTGATGGTCATGGTCCAGTTCAGCCGCCGCACCGGCGCGCCATATTGCAGGCGCAGCAGATATTTCAGCGCACGGTCGAACACGCCCTTCTCGTGGGCCAGCGGCACCGGGCCGTGCCATTCGTGGAAGCTCATGCCGATGTCGAATTCGAACGACCAGTCGGCCTGGGTGGTGACCATGCCGCCGTCCACATAGAGATTGTCCTCGCGCTGGTCCTGCAAGGTGAAATCACCTTGCGCCTGGCGGGTGATATATTCGAACGGCGGGCACGGCAGGGTCTCCGCCTTGCCGATGGTGAAGCTCTGGTGGATTCCGAGCGGCCGGTTGATCCAGGTCCACAGGTCTCCCGCCTTGGTGAGCGAGAAATGCTCGGGGTAATCGGCGGCGAGGCTTTCCATGAGGAGTTCGAGCGTGTCCCATTGCGCCGCCATCATGTGGGGGAGCACCTGGCAGCGCTTGGGATCCTCCGCCAGCACCTGGGCCCGCTCGCGGCACTCGGCGACATAATGCTCGTCCACGTCGAACACATGGTCATAGGCGGGGCTCGCGCCGCCCTTCACATGGGGCTCGATGTTCACCGAATACATGTACTGGTCTTCGGGGAACGGGAACGGAAAGTGCAGGATCGCCGCGCTGGAATTGCGATAGGTGAAGTCGCGGCGGAAGGTCTCGTTGGGCTTGAATTGAAGGGTCATGGAACGTCCTTCCGGTCACGATGGCAGTCTCGGGAACGCCCCTCCCCCCCGTGAGGGGTTTGAGCATGGGCATCCCCGGCTTTCACCTCTCCCCGCCGGGGAGAGGTCGGCCGCGCAGCGGACGGGTGAGGGGGCGCCACCCATTCGATCCGCAACGCTTTCGCCCCTCACCCCAGCCCTCTCCCCCTCGGGGAGAGGGAGCAGGACCGATGGGACGCGTCAAAAATCCAACACCAGCTGCGCGGTGCGGGCCCGCGAGACGCAGGGCATGATGAATTTCTGCGAGGCCTTCTCCTCCGCTGAGAGGAAGTCGTCGCGGTGCTCCACCTCGCCGTCGAGCACATCGAGCTTGCATTCCCCGCAGGCCCCGCCCCGGCACAGGCAGGGCGCCGCGATGCCCTGTGCCTCCAACGCCTCCAGCAGGGTCTGGTTGTCGGCGACCTGCACCTCGATGCCGGATTTGGCCAGCACCGCCTTGAACGGCAGGCCTCCGGAGGCATCGCCGAAGCTTTCGCGGTGGATCTTGCCCGAAGGCCAGCCGAGCGCGGCGGCGCTCGTGATCACCGCATCCATCAGAGCGCGCGGGCCGCAGGTATAGACATGGGTGCCGAGCGGCTGGCGTGCCAAAATCCCCGCAAGATCGAACGCCGCGCGTCCGTTGCCGTGGATGAAGATGTCCTCCCCCGCCGCGTGCGGCGCCAGCAGCTTCTCGAACACCGGCGCCTCTTCCGCCGTGCAGAGCTGGTGCAACTCGAACCGCGCGCCGCGCGCCTTCAGCGCCGGCACATAGGACAGCAGCGGGGTGATGCCGATGCCGCCCGCGATCAGCAGGTGCTTCCTGGCCTTGGCGGCGAGCGGAAACAGATTGCCCGGCACCCCGATCTCGATCACGTCGCCGCGGGCCACGTTCTGGTGCAGAAACCGCGAACCGCCGCGCGACTGCGCCACATGGCGCACGATGATTTCATAGCGCGCCCGGCTCTCAGGCGGGGACACCAGGGAATAGGCATTCTTCATCACCCGCCCCTCGTGGCGCAGGGTGACCATGACATGGGCGCCGGCGGAAGGCGTCGGGAGCGGGCCGCCATGCAACGGCTCGAAGGCGAAGCGCTTCAGCGTGGGCGAAAGCTGCTCGATCTCGTGGATGCGGACCGGGATCGGACCTGAAGCGATCATGCGTAAAGCTCCTCGGCATCGGGCACGGCGCCGGGGACTTCGGCATCCACCTGCACGCCCATGAAGGCCGCATGCCGGCGGGAGAAATGATCGCGCACGAACAGGTTCGCCCCGCAGCCGGTGCAGGTGAAGATGGAGGTCGTCACCCCCTCGCCATAGGTGCGGCAATGCACGCAGAACACGCGCCGCGCCCTGGTTCCCGCATGGGCGAGGCGGATTTCCTGCCGGCTCATTCCGGCAGCCTCGGCAATGCGGAACACATCCCACAGGAACGGCTCGGAGCCGGCGCCGTAGAGCCGTAGGCCCATGGTTTCGCGGGCGAGGCGCTCCTCCAGGGCAGAGAACAGATGGCCGTTGGAACGGAACGGCCGCACGCTGTCGCCCGCCCCATCCACCACGGAGACCGGGAGCAGCGCGCTGCGGTTTACGACGGTCCAGGTCTCGCAGGCGGCCGGCTCAAACCCCTCGGCCAGCGCTTCCGCCGGCAGCGCCGGGCCTTCGACCACAAGCAGATGGTGTCGCCCGGCCGGGTCCAGTTCCAGCGGGGCGTATTTGGGCCGGCTCTTGATGCCTTGATCGCTCATGATGCCTTCCGGTTCAGTTTACACTGTCGGGCAAGCAGGAAACGGGCCGAGACGCCCGGGCCTGCTTACGCCCGCTTCCCCCTCCCCAGCCCTCCCCCGCAAGCGGGAGAGGGAGCATGCCGGGATTGGGAAACAGGATGCCTCGCACGCCTTGCTCCATTCCCTCTCCCGCTTGCGGGGGAGGGTCAGGGAGGGGGCATCGCGCCGCGGAGCGCGCCTCGTCCGCGACGCGCCTCCTATGCCCGCACCCGCGTCTTCTGCGGGTCGAAATGCGGGAACGGCACGATCTGCGCGGGAATGCGCTTCTGGTGTCCGTCCAGCTTGCCGATCTCGATCGGCCCGCCCGCCTCCGCCGCGGCGATATCCAGCCGCGCCAAAGCGATATTCTGTTTCAGGATCGGCGACTTGGTGGCGCTGGTGACGACGCCCACCTGGGCGCGGCCGCTATAGATCGGGTCGCCGTGGCCCACATCGTCATTGGAACCGACGAGCAGGCCCACCATCTTGCGCGCCGGATTGGCCTTGCGGCGCATCAGGGCCTCGCGGCCGACGAAATCCTCGTCCTTATTGGCCACCGCGAAGCCGATGCCGGCCTCGAACGGGTCGGTCTGGTCGCAGAAATCATAGCCCGCGAACACGAGGCCCGCCTCCACCCGCAGCATATCCAGCGCGGTGAGGCCGAGCGGGCTCATGCCCTTGGGCGCGCCGGCTTTCCACACCGCATCCCACAGCGCGGTCGCATCCTTGGGATGGCACCAGATCTCGAACCCGAGTTCGCCGGTATAGCCGGTGCGCGAGACGATCAGCGCCGGCCCCTGCGGCCCGCCGAGGCGGGCGATGGCGAAGCGGAACCATTTCAGCTCGGCGATCGAAGGCTGGACGGGCGAGGTCCAGATGATCTCGGACAGGATCTCGCGGCTCAGCGGCCCTTGCACGGCGATGTTATGGAGCTGGTCGGTGGAGGATTTGACGAAGGCTTTCAGACCCCATTCCGCCGCCTTGTCGCGCAGCCATTTGCCGGTGAATTCCTCGCCGCACACCACGCGGAAATTCGCCGGGCCGAGGCGGAAAACGGTGGCATCGTCGATCATGCCGCCGTGCTCGTAGCACAGCGCGGTATAGACCACCTGGCCGACCGAAAGCTTGCGGATGTCGCGCGTGACCGTGCGCTGGAGCAGCACTTCCGCGTCCGGGCCGGTCACCTCGAACTTGCGCAGCGGCGAGAGGTCCATCACCGCCGCCTTTTCGCGGCAGGCCCAATATTCGGCGATCGGCCCCGCGCCGGTGAAGCAGGTGGGCAGCCAGAAGCCGCGATATTCCACGAAATTGCGGGTCTGCTCGGCGATCCTTGGATGGAAGGCGCTCTCCCGCGTCAGGCGCGGCTCGGCTTCGGGGGTCATGCGGAACGCGGTTCCTTTGGAGATGGGCGTGCCGCCGTCATAGACGCGCACATGAATGTCGGTCGGATTCCAGGCATTGGCGGAATCGATGTCGTCGGCGCAGGAGGAGGAGGCGCACAAAAGGTCCGTCATGGCCCGCAGCAGCACATAATCGCCGGGGCGCGACCACGGCTCGTCCATGGTCAAGGCGTTGGAGCTTTCAACGCAGGTGTTGAAGAAGAAATTGATCGCCGGCCAGCCGCGCTTTTCCTTGATGCCGTAAGGCTTCAGGACAAGGTTGAAATTGTCCGAGCAATTGTCGTGGCCGGGATAGCCCATGTCCTCGTAATATTTGGCCGAGCAGGCGAGCGCGAAGGTATCGTGCCGCCCCACCGTGTCGCGCACGACTTCCACCAGCGGCATCTGGCGTTCGTCGAAATATTTCGAATGCAGGCCGGGGCCGGGAAAGGCCGAGCCCATGAGCGTGCGGGTGGTGGTGGAATCGAGGCCGTATTCCAGCCCCTCCTCGTCCAGCGCCTTGGCGTCGAAGGCGAGGAAGTCGGAGCATTGCCGGCCTTCCACGTCGATGATCTGGATGTAGTCGCCGGCCTTCACGCGGTAAGCCTTGGCGCGGGCGGCTGGCACCCGCAGGTCCAGCACCATTTCACCCAGCGGCGGGGGAAGTTCCGGCAGCGAGCCGGCGACGCGGGACACGTCCACCTTCAGTTCGGTGGGCGGGCTCTGCTCGTCCGGCGCCATCAGCGGGCCGCCGGCGGCGATCACCACCAGAAGATCCCCGAGTGCGGTCAGGCGGGCCTCGGCGCCGGGGGCATCGCTTCCGCCCAGCAACACGCGGGCGGGGGCCTGGGTGTCGATGCCGCGCTGCGCCAGCAGGCGCGCGACGTCCGCGCCCCCCTCGCCGGTCAGGCGCGCGGCGAGCGGCGCGCCCAGCGGCGCCGCATCGAGCCCCAGCGCCGGCGCGGCATCGGCGCCGGTGGCGTCGAAGGCGAAGAGGTCAGCGGCCTGGAGGCCCTCGGGATCGGTGATGCGGATTTCATCGCCCGCCTTCAGCGCGAAGGCGGCACAGCCGCCGCCCGGCACCACGCGCCGCTCGGCCAGCGAGCGGGGCGCCGAGGGCGGGCCGGAAGACAAGGAAGGCGCGGCGATGGCATCCATAAGCTTCAGTCCGGATCGGTGAGCGAGCGATAGCGCCCGCGGTAATAGATGAGCGGGGCGCCCTCGCCCTCGGCATGGAAATGCACGACACGGCCGACGAAGATCTCATGGTCCCCGCCGTCATAATGGGCATAGGCGGCGCATTCGAAGGCGGCATGGGCCGGGCGCAGCATGGGCGCGCCCGAATGGCCCTCGTGAAGCTCGAGATTGGCGAACTTGTCGGCGCCGCCGCGCGCGAAGCGGTTGGAAAGCTCTTCCTGCCCTTCCAGCAGCACATTGACCGTGAAGAACTTGAGCTTCTCCAGCCGCGCCAGCGAATGCAGCGAGCGGGCCATGGAGAACAGGATCAGCGGCGGATCGAGCGAGACGGAGGAGAAGGAATTCACCGTCACGCCCAGCGGCCCCTCTTCGTCGCGGCCCAGCACCACGGCGATGCCGGTGGCGAACCGGCCGAGCACATTGCGCAATTCGCGCGGGTCGAAGCGGGCGTCGAGATCAATGCGGGTCATGAGTTGAAGGCGCTCCTCGCTCCCGCGTTCGCCGGCGACGGCCAGGCCGCCGGCGCCGTGCGGAACGCCCGAAGCCGGGAAGGTGACGGAAGCCGGCATGGGGGACAAGCCTTGTCCCCCATGTTGCGCGGCCGCACCCCGCAGGCCCGCGTCCGGCTGCATGGCGGCGGCGCTCACGCCACCTTGGCCGGCTGAAGCTCGGCGAGGAGCTTCTCGGCGAAGGCGCGCTTCTGCGCGTCGTCCATCTTCTTCACTTCATTGTTGAGCATGCGCTGGTTGATGGACTTGTTCCAATAATCCAGGCTCTCGAAGCCCAGCAGCGAAGCCTTGCCGACGAACTGGCGCAGCACTTCGTTGGTGGGGCCCATGACCCAGCCAGCCTTGCCGTCGCGCAGGTAGCGCTCGATCTGAAGCGCCGGGCGATAGCCGGTGCCGCCGCAGGCGTGCAGCATCTTGTCGGTGACATGGGTGACGTTCTTGGCGGCCTCGAACTTCACCTGCCACAGCCAGTGCAGCAGCGCCGAGCGCGGCAGCGCGTCGAGGTCCTTGTGGATCGACCAGTCGCAATTATTGGTGACGCTGTCGAGCGCCTGGGCCATCTGGAAGACGAAGGCACGGCACGCATTGGTGTCCATGATCGCTTCGCCGACATAATCCTGGATGGTCGGATAATCGGCGACGCGCATGCCCACGTCATTGTGGGTCTTGCGCGTGGTGTGGCGCTTGGCGATGTCGATCACCGCAAGCGAGATGCCGTTCCAGCAGGCGGACGAGCAGGTGAGGAAGAACGGGTCGACCACTTCGTCGTTGGATTTCGCGCCATCCCCGATGGGGCCGACCATGGCGTCCTTGGGGATCACCACGCCTTCCACCTGGATCGGACCGGACTGGTTGCCGCGCAGGCCGAGGCCGTCCCATTCGGACGGATTGGACTTCACGTCGTCCTTCAGCACCAGGAAGCAGGAGAGATCGGAATAATCGCCGGAGAAGCCGGGGCTGGTGGTCTGGAGGATGTACCAATCGGCAAAGCCGCCGGAGGTGGTCCAGGAGGCCTTCTTGGTGATCTTCCAGCCATCGCCGAAAGCTTCGGCCTTGGAGGAGATGGGGTACCAGAAATGCGAGCCGGTCTCGGGATCGGAATAAGAGAGCGTGCCGATCAGCACGTCCGCATCCAGCCGCTTGAGGATGTCGGTGAGGCGGGCGTTGTCGTGATAACGCAGCAGCGCGGCGGCCACCGCGCCAAGGTGCATGGTGTAGCACATGGCGGTGGAGGGGCAGCCGTAGCGCGCGATGGTCTCGACAACCATCGCTGCGCAGACATGGCTTTCACCCAGGCCGCCGAGCTCCTTCGGCACCGTCAGGGACAGCAGGCCGAGGGTGGCGAGCGCCTCGAAATTCTTGCGGGGATAGATGTATTGGGCGTCACTCTCCACCGCATTGGCGCGCAGCGTGGTCTCGCACAGAGCGATGAGCTTGGCCTGCAATTCCTTCTGGGCGGGGGTGAGGAGCCATTGCGGGTCCCATTCGAACCCAAGGCCCCAGAACTCCTCCTGGCCCCACATTTTGACTTGCGACATGACGCTTGCTCCGAACGCCCGGCGCTTCAGCACGCGAGCGGTGAATGTCCCGGCTTAGCTGTTCCCCGCAGTGAACTTTTTTGCCGCCGCAGAAACAGATTGCCAAATGCACGCTTGGACGCAAGAACCAAAAGCAGGCAGGTAAACGCCTTCGATTTAGGCAAAATATTCAAAAGCAACGGCTTAGCGTTTTTGCATCGCCCCAATATTAGGCATCTTAGCCAAAAGATTTCTTCTCAGGAAAAGTAATTGACAGAAAATGCCCCTCGCACAAGGATGACCCCGCCTTGCAGAGCCTGAGGGGACGCAAAGAATGAGCCCGACGCCATTGCGCCAGTCGATCCTGAACGAGCGTCACCGCGCGCTCGGATCGAAGCTGGAAGAATCCTGGAACGACACCGCCATTCCCCAGCATTACGCGACCGATCCCTATGAGGAGGTGACGGCCGTCCGCTCCCGCGCCGGGCTCATCGACGTGTCGGCGCTGAAGATCGTCAATGTCTCGGGTCCCGACGCCACCGCCTTCCTCAACCGCCTCGTCACGTCCGACGTTGCAAAGATCGCGCCCGGCCGCTCCATGATCTCCTCCATGGTGGGAGAAGACGGCGGGCTGATCGACGACGTGCTGATCTATTGCGACAGCCCCACGGCCTATCGCCTCTCCCACGGCGGCGGCGCCACCGAGGAGGTGCTCCCACTCCTCACCGAGGGGCTGGACGTCACTTTCGCGCGCGATGACGATGTGCACATCCTCTCCCTGCAAGGGCCGAAGGCGCTGGAAATCCTCCAGCCCGGCACGCCGCTGGACATCGCCGGCATCCCCTATTTCGGCCATGCACCGACCACCCTCTACGGCATCGACGTTTCCCTGGCGCGCGGCGGCTATTCCGGCGAGCGCGGCTATGAGGTGTTCGTGAAGGCCAAGGACGCGGTCGAGATGTGGGACAAGATCCTGGAGGCCGGCAAGCCTTTCGGCATCATGCCCGTGTCGTGGGATTGCCTGGACTTTGGCCGCGTGGAAGCCGCTTTGCTGTTCTTCCCGTTCGACATGCCCCACAAGGACACCACCCCCTGGGAAGTGCTGATGGACTGGACGGTGGACCTCTCCAAGCCGGATTTTCGCGGCAAGGAGGCCCTCATCCGCCGCAAGGGCACCGAGCGCACCCACCAGGCGGGGCTGGAAGTGATGCATTCCGCGGCCATCACCCCGGGCGCCAAGATCCTCAAGGACGGGCAGGAGGTGGGCACGGTGAATTCCACCGTGTTCAGCCAGCATTTGATGAAATCGCTGGCGCTGGTCTCCCTGGTTCCGAGCCTCACGGCGCTTGGCACCGCCGTGACCGTGGTGGACGACGGCAAGAGCTATGAGGCGACCGTGGTGCGCACGCCCTTCTACGATCCCCTGCGCCTACGCACACACCCGCCCGACGAGCGCGGCTGAGCCGGCGCGGCTTCCCCCTCACCCGTCCGCTGCGCGGCCGACCTCTCCCCGGCAGGGAGAGGTGATCTCGAAGCCCCCTCTCCCCCGCGGGGAGAGGGCCGGACTGGGGGCGGGCCGCAGAAGCGCCCGTCGCTCCCTATTAAACATCTGTACGCGGCTAAAAATGCCGATCGCCGGCCGGCCGGTGCTTCTGCTATGCTCAAGCACCGGGGCGACCGGGATCGGGGCGGACATTCGGTGACTTTCATATCCAGGCAGATTTTGCGCGGCGCCGGCAGCGCCGCACCTGTGCAGACCAAGCGTGCCGCACTCTTCTCCGCCCTGCCCATTCTCGCCTTGCTGCTCGCCGCCGCGCCCCTGCTGTCCGCCTGCGCCGACCGGCCGGGCGCCGATGTGCTGACGCCGAACCTCGTCGAGGCGCCGGGCGCCAAGCCGCATACGATCCTCGTCGCCACCACCCGCGCGCGCGACCCGCGACCCGGCACCCTGTTCAGCGGCGAGCGCGGGAACGGGCTCGACTTTGCCACCGTGACGCTGACCGTGCCGCCCGCCCACCAGCCCGGCGGCATCGAATGGCCCAAGCAGGCGCCCGGCAATCCCGCCACCGACATGGTGGTGCACGAAGCGGTGTATCGCGACACCGACCAGGATTTCGTGCGCGACCTCAATGCCCAGCTCGCCCTGCTGCCGGCGGGCAGCCGCAACGTTCTGGTGTTCGTGCACGGCTACAACACCATGTTCTCGGAAGCGCTCTACCGCCTGACGCAGATGGCCCATGATTCGGACGTGCCGGGCGTGCCTGTGCTGTTCAGCTGGGCCTCGCGCGGCAAGACCGAGGATTATGTCTACGACAACAACAGCGCCACCGCCGCGCGCGACAATCTGGAACACACGCTGACCCTGGTCGCCTCCAGCAAGGCGGAGAAGATCACCATCATGGCCCATTCCATGGGCAATTGGGTGACCGTGGAGGCGCTGCGACAGATGAAGATCGGCGGCAAGGGCCTGCCGCCCGCCCGCATCGGCAACGTCATCCTCGCCGCGCCGGACATCGACGTGGACGTGTTCAAATCCCAGCTGAAGCGCTTCGGCAAGCCGGAAAAGCCGTTCATCGTCATCGTCTCGCGCGACGACAAGGCGCTCGGCTTCTCCGATTTCCTGGCCGGCGGCAAGGTGCGGCTCGGCAATTACACCAATGACGGGGAATTGGTGGCGCTCGGCGCGGTGGTGATCGACATGACCAATGTGAAGGCCATGGACCCCATGAACCACGGCAAGTTCGCCCAGCTGGCGCAGCTCGCTCCCGCCCTGCGCGGCCAGCTCGCGGCCCATGGGGCGCTGGCCAGCGACAAGCCCAACACGATCGAGCTGGACGGCATCCAGATTTCCGGGGTCAACCGGAACGTTGGCGTGCTGCCCGCGGCGGTGCCCGCCCCGGCGCTTCCCTCGATCCTCTCCCCCGCCGCGCCGATCCAATAGCGGCCGGAGCCCTCAGGCCTCGGTTGCGCCGGGCTGCGGCGCGCCGGGCTGCGACAGGATGGTGAGCTTCTTCACCGTCAGCTCATCTATGGTGAGCGAGCGGATGCGCGCCCGCTTGATGGCGAGCCGGCCGATGGCCAGCGCCCCGATGGCGAGCGCGCCGAATGCCAGCGCCCCCACCGCGATGGCGCCGAACGAGGCGGTGCCCACGGTGGAGGCACCGATCGCGGAGGCGCCGACGGCCGCCGCCTTGGTGCGGGATATGGACCTTTGGGAATGGCGCGGCATGAGGGGCTCTCCCGGTATGGCGTGGCGCGGACGGCAAGGCCGCCCGCGATCGCCCAGCTTAGCCCCCGCCCGCGCATGCGGAAGGGCGGATGGCGGCATGGCGCCCGCATCCCGCCCGGCGGGTGGCGGGCCTGAGCAAAACGCGGTCAGCCGACGCCGTATGTCTTGAACCAGGCGAGCATGCGCTTCCAGCCGTCCTCGGCCGCTTCCTTGCGATAGCTCGGGCGGTAGTCGGCATGGAAGGCGTGGGGCGTATCGGGATAGAGCACGATGTCCACCGTCTTGCCGGCGGCCCGCGCCGTGTCGCGCTGCTTTTCCACGTCGGCCACCGGAATGCCGGTGTCGGCGGCGCCATAGAGGCCGAGCACGGGGGCCTTGAGATCGGCGGCGACATCGGCGGCGGTCTTGGGCTGGATATCGGTGCGCGCGCCGCCGATGGGGCCGTACCAGGCGACGGCCGCCTTCAGCTTGGGATTATGCGCCGCATAGAGCCACACCGAGCGCCCGCCCCGGCAGAAGCCGGTGATGCCGAGCCGGTTTTCGTCCGCCTTGGAGCTTTTCACCGCCCAGGCCACGGCCGCGTCGAGATCGGAGAGCATTTCCGCGTCGGGCTTCTTGGAGATGACGTCGCGGACGATCTGCTGGATGTCGGTCATGCCCGTGAGATCGCCCTGGCGGGCATAAAGCTCGGGCGCCACCGCGCAATAGCCCTGCTTGGCGAGCCGGCGGCAGATGTCCTTGATATATTCGTGAACGCCGAAAATCTCCTCCACCACGATCACCAGCGGGAACGGGCCATTGCCCTCGGGCATGGCGCGATAGCCGGGCATGTCGCCATCTGAGGTGGGGATCTTCACTTCCCCGGCGACGAGGCCGGCGCCATCGGTGTGGATGGCCTGCGCCTGCACCGAGGTGGTGGCGAGGGTGAAGCCGGCGATCAGGCCTGTCATGACGAAGCCGCGCCGGGACAGGGGTTCGCGCACCAATCCCTCGAGCCCTTCGAGGGCGGGATCGGCGGCGGGCGCGATGGGCGTGGAATCCATGGCGATCTCCTCATTCACGCCGCCGGCAGCAGCGGCCCCCGTCCTGTGCCACGGGACGCGGCCGGGAGGTAGGGGGGAAGGTTTTGGATTACCGGGAGGCGCGAACACCTGCGCGTGATCGGGGGGCGACGCTTGGAGCTGCGGCAGTGGAACTTCTGGTGGGCGCATCCAGCGAGGAATTCAGCGTAATGGCCCTGAGCGGACCTCGCGGCGGCTACTTGAAGGGAGAGGGAGCAGCTTTTCGCCGGGCGGCCGCTATGGGCGAAGAGCGGCCCTTGAGGAGAAAGACACTCTGCTTGCTCGATCCCAAAGCGGTGCAAAACGGTGTGGTTATAAAAATTGACCAAACAGAGCCACCACTTCTGATTGCAATAAATTTGGCCACTTGATATCATAAAAACAAGTTGGGGATTGCTGAAAACGCCCTAGGACCTGCCGCACCCACACAACCACGAGTTATATGCAACCATTTCGGGAGATGAAGGGCCATGTCTGCCGTTGATCGCGAAGATTTGCTGAGCATTCAACTAAAGGCCCTTCGAGCGGCCGAGAGCCCGGCAGCCGCCGAGCTCCCGATGTCAGCCACACTTTCTCGACTTGCGCATCACGGGGGTCTGTATCAACTCCTCGATGAAGCGGCCTTACAGGCGCGCATCGCCCCCCTCTTTGAAGTCGCAAAGAAGCGTTCGACGCAGGAAATGCCCGATGCAGAAGGGCAAGCAACGTTGTTTTCTGCCGCAGCAGCCGTTCCCGCCATGACGAAATTCGTCTCTCGTAAAATCGCCAATTACTTCTCACATCTTGCCGGACCGCCATGCCACATACCTTCTAGCCTTATGTCACACCTTGTTATGCCTTGCGCCGGACGGGTTTATACTTCACCGGACACTGAAAGGATGACGCCACACGAGTTCGACAGCAAGGCCGTACCGGCCGCTTTCACCTTCGTGGGGCAGTTCATTGATCACGACCTGACGCTCAATGCGCTTAACCTTTTCGAGAACCAGACAGCCAATGTGGTCGACTCAGCGACACCGTTGATCGATCTAGACAGCGTGTATGGGCCGAGGGAGGTGTTGGCCGATCATACAAAATTTCCCAGCGTCTTCGATTCGAACGGCCGCTTTCTTCTGCGCCGGTCGCCCGATGGCGTCATCGACGTACCCCGCGACCCGCCGGAAACTGGCACTAACGCCGAATATGCCAGAATATTCGATGGTCGAAACGATGAAAATCAGATGATTCTTCAGGTTCACATATTATTGATGCGCCTTCACAACGCTTTCGTGAGCAAATTTGGCGACTTTGAAACCGCAAAAACTAAAACAATTCTGAATTGGCAATCATTTATTATAAATGATTATCTTCAAAAAATTATTCGAAATGACATTCTAAACAACATACTTATGGAGGTCGTTAAGCCAAATTTCGGCAACCTTAAGCACAAGCCGCTCCTCGACCTCGCGACCAATACGCTGATTGGAACGATGCCGCACGAGTTCGCCATCGGCTTCCGAATGGGCCATAGCCAACTAAGGCCAGGCTACGAGATTCAGAGAGGTGTCACCGTCAGATTGTTCAACAATCGGCTGACTCCCCAGATCGATGGCGACGGCATCTTTTTCGATGATCTCCGAGGCGGACAGAAATTGCGCGTCGGACATCAGATCGATTGGAATTTCTTCTTGAGCAGTCAGTTGGCCAACGGAATTGACAGCCATGTGACTAGCGTCGTTTTTGATTTGCCTGAGAGCACGATTCCGGATGAGATCACGTTCGTGGGGAACCTGCCTCATCGTAATTTGATCCGAAGCGACAAGATCGGCCTATGTTCAGGCGAAGCGCTCGCGGCTTTCTATGGAGTTACAGAACTCCCGCCCGATGTCATCGAGCCAGATCAGACCGCCCAATCCTTGTTCAAGACCACGGGCCAGTTTTGCACACCGCTCTGGTACTATCTTCTGAGGGAGGCCGAGCACGAGGCAGCAGGCATGCCGGTGCAAACCCTAGGCGAACTCGGCAGCCGTTTGGTGGGCGAGGTAATTGTCGGCGGTGTGGCCTTTAGCCCGGATAAGCATAACTATTTCAAACAACCTGATCCAAGCACTTGGTCGATCACTAGGGTGAACGCTGTTACTTTCCAGGACATCCTGGATTTCGTGGCCAGCGATAGCGATTCATGAGGCGTGGGATAGCCTGATTAGAGCCCCAATCCAATATCTCACGCGCCTATTGGGGTTTTTGACGGCGCGCCGCTCTGTTTGTGGTGCGTGGTTGGAGGACGACACTCGAGACGCAGAAGCTCGTCCTCCTCCGGTCATGCGTCAACTACGAGGCGGGAACGGCCAAGTCGTGGTTTGGCTCGGCATGTCCGTTCCGGCAAGCTCCTAGAGGCCGCTCCGGGTGCTGTCTCCCCCTCAAACCTCCACCGGCGCCCACAGCACATCGTCCACGCTGCGCGCCCCGCTCGCCAGCATCGCCAGGCGGTCCAGCCCCAAGGCGCAGCCGCTGGCGGGGGGCATGAGAGCGAGGGCGGCCAGAAAGCCTTCGTCAAGGGGATAGCGCTCGCCATAGAGGCGGGCCTTTTCCGCCATCTCCACTTCGAAGCGGCGGCGCTGCTCGTGCGGGTCGGTCAGTTCGCCGAAGGCATTGGCCAGTTCCACCCCGCAGGCATAAAGCTCGAACCGCTCGGCGACGCGCGGGTCGGCGGGCTTCGGCCGGGCCAGCGCCGCCTCGCTGGTCGGGTATTCGCACAAAAGCGTCGCCCGCCCCCGGCCGAGATGGGGCTCGATGCGCTCCACCAGCACCTTGGAGAAGATATCCGCCCAGGTGTCGTCATCAGCCACCCGGACGCCTGCGGCGCGCGCCGCCTGCGCCAGGGGGGGCGCCTGCGGCTCCTCCCCCGGCGGCGCCAGCAGCGGGGAAAGAGCGATGCCGGCATGGCGGGCGAAGGCCTCAACCAAAGTGAGCCGCTCCGGCGCGGCAAACGGGTCGCACTCTTGTCCGCGCCAGGAAAAGCGCGCGACGCCCCCCGCCCGCGCTGCCAGCGCCAGGAGCGCGGCGCAATCCTCCATCAGGGTTTCATAGGGTTCCCCCGCCCGATACCATTCCAGCATGGTGAATTCGGGATGGTGGGTGGCGCCCCGTTCGCGATCGCGAAACACGCGCGCCAGCTCAAAGATGCGCGTCTCCCCCGCCGCCAGCAGCTTCTTGGCCGTGAACTCCGGCGAAGTGCGCAGGGAAAGAGGCATCAGCGCCCCATCCGGCGCGTGCCAAGTGGTTGAAAAGGCGTGCAGATGCGCCTCGTTGCCGGGCGAGATCTGGAGGATGGGGGTCTCCACCTCGGTGAAGCCCTCGGCCTCGAAATGGGCGCGGATCGCCTTCGTCATGCGGCCCCGGGCGGCGAGAAAGGGGCGCCGATCCTGGTGGCGATCCGGGCTCCACCAGGGGGAGGACGGGGCGCTCAAAGCTGTGGGCCGCGCGGAAAAACACTTGCGTCGGCGCACAAAAGCAGCCGGCAAGGGTGGCGAAAAGCGAGAAGATCGCTATGTTGCGCCCCGATCAAGGGCGCTCGGGCGCCCCAAGCCGTTCGAGGAAGAAACACCGTGGTCAAGGTCATCGCCAGCTCTCTGCGCAAAGGCAATGTGGTCGAAATCGACGACAAGCTCTACGTCATCCTGAGCGCCGAGAACATCCATCCCGGCAAGGGCACGCCCGTCACCCAGATGGACATGCGCCGCATTTCCGACGGCGTGAAGATCTCCGAGCGCTACCGCACCACCGAGCAGGTGGAGCGCGCTTATGTGGAAGACCGCCCGCACACCTATCTCTACCAGGATAGCGACGGCTACACCTTCATGAACCCGGAGAATTACGACCAGATCGCCGTGCCCAAGGACGTGATCGGCGATATGGCCGTCTATCTTCAGGAAGGCATGGAATGCATGATCTCCATGCACAACGGCGTCGCCATCGCCATCGAGCTGCCGCAGCGCGTGACCCTGGAAATCGTCGACACCGAGCCGACCGTGAAGGGGCAGACCGCCTCCTCCTCCTATAAGCCGGCGATGCTCTCCAACGGCGTGCGCACCATGGTGCCGCCCCACGTCGCCACCGGCACCCGCGTGGTGGTGATGACCGCCGACGCCTCTTATGTGGAACGCGCCAAGGACTGACCCCCTGGCGGGCGCCTTCTCCGCGCGAACCGATTCGCGCGGAATATTTTACTGATGAATGATGTTGAATATGCGCGCTGCCGGCCAGGTGGCGCGCATTTTCATTCGTGGTGGAACATTTCGCGGAAATTCGGGTTTAGCGCAGCGGACATGTGGTGAGGAACGGCTTTAAACATGATTTTGTCGGGCAAGCGCATCCTCGTGGCCGAGGATGAGATGCTGGTGGGGCTGCTCCTCGAACAGGCGCTGTTGAGGCAGAATTGTACCGTTTTGGGGCCCATGAGCACGCTGGCGCAAACCCTTGAAGCGGCTCGCACTTTTCCCCTCGACGCCGCCATTCTCGACCGCAACCTGCGCGGCGAGGACGTGCTGCCGGCCGCCGAACTTCTGTTCGACCGGGGAATTCCTGTTTTGTTTTGCAGTGGTTACGGACAAGATCCCGATCTGCCGGCCCATCTGCGGGCGGTGCCGGTTCTGCACAAGCCCTATCTGGAGGCCGGCATGATCGCCGCCCTATCGGGGCTCTTGCGCGACCCTGGCCGGCTTCCCTCCGGCCGCACGCTAATCCCTTCTTAAATATAGATCTTTCCTCCTTCCAGACGAACTTTCGCTGCGCCGGCGAAGAACCGCGCGGCGGCCTTTCGGCCGTCATTGCCGCTGGAGCCCGGCCATGAAGTCGTTTACCGTAAGCGTGCACAGGCCAAGCTCAACCCAATCCGGGCGGGGATAGTGGACCCGCCTCTTCCGCCGAAGGGGGAAGAAGCAATGGATCTCGATCCGGTCGTTCTGGCGCGTCTACAATTCGCTTTCACCGTCTCCTTCCACATTATTTTTCCAAGCTTCACTATCGGGCTGTCTGCTTTTATTGCGACGCTCGAACTGTTGTGGATCAAGACGGACCGCGACGTCTTCCATCGCCTGTCGCGTTTCTGGACCAAGATCTTTGCCGTGAGCTTCGCCATGGGCGTGGTGTCCGGCATTGTCTTGTCCTATCAGTTCGGCACCAATTGGAGCCGCTTCTCCGAGGTGACCGGCAGCGTCATCGGCCCACTGATCGGCTTCGAGGTGCTGACCGCCTTCTTCCTGGAGGCCACGTTCCTGGGCGTGATGCTGTTCGGCTGGAACCGCGTGCCCCGCTGGCTGCATGTGCTCGCCTGCGTGATGGTGGCGGTCGGCACCGCCATGTCGGCCTTCTGGATCCTCTCCGCCAATTCCTGGATGCAGACGCCGACCGGCTACGAGATGCGCGATGGCCTCGCCTATCCCCTTGACTGGCTTGAGATTATCTTCAATCCGAGCTTCCTGCACCGCCTGCCGCACATGCTGCTCGCGGCTTATCTCACCACCTCCCTGGTCGTGTTGGCGGTGGGCGCGCGCTATCTGCTGGCGGGCAAGTTCACCGAGGAAGCCCGCGTGATGATGCAGATGGCCATCGGCATGCTGGCCATCGTCGCGCCGATCCAAGCCTATGTGGGTGATTCCCATGGGCTCAATACCGCCAAATATCAGCCGGCCAAGATCGCCGCCATCGAAGCACATTGGGACGGCTCGAAGCCCGCACCCCTCGTTCTTTTTGCCTGGCCCGACGCAAAGGCGGAGAAGAATCTCTTCGAAATCTCAATCCCCCGCGGCGCCTCCTTGATGATTACACACTCCCTGGATGGCCTTTTCCCTGGCTTGAAGGATTTTGCGCCAAATGACCGGCCTCCGGTGATCGGACCTTTCTTCGGGTTCCGGGCCATGGTGGGCATTGGCGTCGTGATGATCCTGTTCGGCTGGGTCGGCGCGTTCCTGCTCTATAAACGCAAGCTTTATGAAAGCCGCTGGTATCTTTATCCCGCCCACCTCGCATGGCCGCTGGGCTTTCTCGCCATTCTCTCGGGGTGGATCGTCACCGAGCAAGGTCGCCAGCCCTGGCTTGCCTATAACATCCTGCGAACGGCGGATGCCATTTCCCCCGTGAGCGCGGGGGCCGTTGCCTTCACCTTGGTCCTGTTCGTCCTCGTCTATGGCATCATCTTCTCGATGGGCATCTATTACATCAACCGCCTGATCGTGAAGGGGCCAGGGGGATCCGCCATCGCGCCCTCGGGCAATGACACGCCGAGCCGTCCCATCGCCGCCGCGCATGAAGCCGGCCGCGAAGCCATCGCATCCGGTTCGTGAGGAGAATAGGCCATGGAATGGTATCTCCCCGTCATCTGGTCGCTCATCATCGCGGTGGCGGTGGTCATGTATGTGGTGCTCGATGGATTCGACCTCGGCATCGGCATCCTGTTCCCGTTCGCGAAGGAAGAACGCGAGCGCGACCAGATGATGAATACGGTCGCTCCGTTCTGGGACGGCAACGAAACCTGGCTTGTCCTGGGTGGCGGCGGCCTTTGGGTCGCTTTTCCCAAAGCCTATGCGGTGGTGATGCCGGCGCTTTACTTGCCGATCATCATCATGCTGCTGGCCTTGGTGTTTCGCGGGGTCGCGTTCGAATTCCGGTGGGTGGCGCTGACAAGCCGCCGCTGGTGGAACCTGTCCTTCTCCGCCGGCTCCACCCTTGCCGCCTTTTGCCAAGGTGTTGTTCTGGGCGGGCTGGTGCAGGGCATCAATGTGCAGAACGGCCAGTTCGCCGGCGGCTCGTTCGATTGGGCGACCCCCTTCGCCCTTCTGTGCGGGCTCAGCGTGGTGTGCGGCTATGCCCTGCTGGGCAGCACCTGGCTCCTCATGAAGACGGACGGCGCGGTTGCGGTGCAGGCACGGAAGACGGCACTGATGCTGCTTCCGGTGGTTCTTGGCTTCATGGCTCTCGTCAGCCTCTGGACGCCGCTGGCCTTCGACCGCATCGCCCAGCGCTGGTTCGTGACCCCGAACATCTTCTATCTCGCGCCGGTCCCGCTGGTCACAGCCGCGGTGGCTTATCTGGTGTGGCGCGGCTTGAAGGGGACGGCGGAATACGCCCCCTTCTTCGGCTGCATCGCCTTGTTCGTGCTGGGTTTCCTGGGGCTCGGCATCTCGACCTTCCCCTATCTCGTGCCACCCAGCCTCACGGTGTGGCAGACCGCCGCCGCCGCGCCGAGCCAGATCCTGATGCTGTTCGGCGTCATCTTCCTGCTGCCGGTCGTGCTCGGCTACATCGTGTTCGTCTACTGGCTCTTCCGCGGCAAAGTGCGCGAGGGCGAGGGTTATCACTGACCCATGCGCGGGTGCCTCACCCGCGCGCGGTGAGGCCCCCCGCCTTCTCGATAAAGCGCGTCACCACCTCCACCCCGATGCCGTTTCGAATGGAGGAGAAGACGTAAGGCCGTCCGGCGCGCATGCGCTGGGTATCCGCCTCCATCACCGAGAGGTCGGCGCCCACCATGGGGGCAAGGTCGGTCTTGTTCACCACCAGCAGGTCCGAGCGGGTGATGCCCGGGCCGCCCTTGCGCGGGATTTTCTCGCCGCCCGCGACGTCGATGACATAGATGGTGAGGTCGGCCAGCTCCGGGGAAAAGGTGGCGGCGAGATTGTCTCCGCCGGATTCGATCAACACGATGTCCAGATTGGGGAATTTGGCCTGCATATCGGCCACCGCCCGCAGATTGATGGAGGCGTCTTCGCGGATCGCGGTATGGGGGCAGCCCCCGGTCTCCACCCCGAGAATGCGCTCCGGTTCCAGCGCGCCAGCCACCGTGAGGATGCGCGCATCCTCCTTGGTGTAGATGTCGTTGGTGATGGCGCAGATGTCGTAGCGGTTGCGGAATGCCTTGCAGAGCGCTTCCATCAGCGCCGTCTTGCCCGATCCCACCGGGCCGCCGATGCCGACGCGAAGCGGACCATTTGCCGATGTGCTCATGAGCGGAACAGCCTCGTATATTGGGTTTCGTGTCGGAACGAGCCGAGATCGGCCCGGAAGGTCGCGCTGCCCAGGTCGTCCAGGGTGAGAGTGCGGATGTCTGCAGCCAGTGCCCGCACCTTCGGGGCCAAGGCGGCCACCACCCGCGTGCCCGCCGTCTGGCCGATGGGCGCGAGGCGGATGGCGGCGGACACCAGATTCTGCATCATCGCCAGGAGGAAAGCTTCGAGCGCCGGCTGCCGCGGCACGCCATGGGCGGCGGCGGCGAGCCCCACTGCGACGGGATAGGCCACCTCCCCCTTGAGCAAGCCGGCCTGCGCGAGCAGAGCGGGTGCCGGCCAAGCGGCACATACCGCGTCAAGAAAGCTGCGCCCCTGCTGGCAGGTCTCCAGCCGCAACTCGGCCGAGGGCGCAAGCGCGACCGCGAGGGCGTTGACCTCGACCAGACTCGCACCCTCCCCTGCCCCGGCCGCTGCCATGGCCTGCGCGAACAGGATGCCGTCGTTGCGGCCGAGGCCGTGGAGCAGGAGGGTTTCCAGCCAGCCGGCGAGATCCGCCTCGGTGTGGATGTCGCCGGCCTCCACGGCCCACTCCAGGGCATGGGAATAGGCATAGGCGCCCACGGGAAAGGCCGGGGAGAGCCACGCCAGGAGCGGGAGAATATCGGCCAGCCCGGCTTGCGGGACGGCGGCATGATCAGCCATGGCGATGGGAGGGATCCCGGCCGTGGGCATGGTCGTGGGAATGATCGTGGTCATGGGAATGATCATGGCCGCACTCGGGCCCGTGCACATGGGCAGAGGCGCTCGCGGATGCCGCCGTCGCTTCGCCGTGATGCACGTGGCCGTGATGCGTATGATCGCCGTGGGTGTGATCGTGACCGGCCTCATGATGGGCATGGCCGTGGTCGTGATCATGGCCGTGGTCGTGGCCGCAACCGCACGCATGCGCGTCCGCGTGCGCCTCGGCGTGGGCGTGATGCTCGTGCGCATGATGGTCATGGCCAGCGTGCTCATGCCCATGATCGTGGGAATGCCCATGATCGTGGCCGTGCCCATGGGCTTCCGCCGCCTCATAGGCGCCGCGCTCGGGGCGGAAGGGGCGCAGCACCGGGGCGGCGCTGGCGCCGAGGCCGCGCACCATCTCCACCAGCACATGGTCATAGGCGATATAAAGTGCGTCTTCGGTGATCTCGGTGGGCACATGGCGGTTGCCGAGGTGCCAGCCCACCTTCATCAGCCGCAACGGGCTGCCGGTACGCACCTCGATCAGCTTTTCGGGCGCCGCTTCCACCCGCACCAGCGAGCCGTCCTCCAGCTTCAGCGCGTCGCCGTGGTCGAGAAGTGTCGCCTTCTCCAGGTCCAGCAGGAAATCCAGTCCCTTGGCGCCGGTCATGGCGACGCGACGGCGATGCCGGGCTTGATGGTCGAGCATGATGGTGTCCACCACCTTGTCCTCGCGGACGGCGGCACGGCGAACGACGGCGGTGGCACGAAGCATGGAAAAACCTCAGAACAGGAAATAGCGCTGCGCCATGGGGAGAACCTCCGCCGGCTCGCAGACGAGCAATTCCCCGTCCGCGCGCACGTCATAGGTCTCGGCGTCCACCTCGATATGGGGCGTCGCGTCGTTCAGCACCATATCCTTCTTGCCGATGCCGCCGCGCACATTTTCCACAGCCACCAATTGCTTGGCGACCTGGAGCTTCGCCGCCAGCCCGTCCTCGATCGCCGCCTTGGAAACGAAAGTCAGCGAAGAGCCCGTGCGCGCCCGCCCATAGGCGCCGAACATGGGGCGATAATGCACCGGCTGCGGGGTGGGGATGGAGGCGTTCGGATCACCCATCTGCGCCACGGCGATCACTCCGCCCTTCAGCACCAGATCCGGCTTCACGCCGAAGAATGCGGGCGACCAGAGCACGAGGTCAGCGAGCTTTCCGGCCTCCACCGAACCGATGTGCTTCGACATGCCATGGGCGATGGCGGGATTGATGGTGTATTTCGCGATGTAGCGGCGGGCGCGCAGATTGTCATTGTCACCCGTTTCGCCCGGCAGGGCGCCGCGCTGGCGTTTCATCTTGTCGGCGGTCTGCCAGGTGCGGATCACCACCTCGCCCACGCGGCCCATGGCCTGGCTGTCCGAACTCATCATGGAGAGCGCGCCGAGATCGTGAAGGATGTCCTCGGCCGCGATGGTCTCCTTGCGGATGCGGCTTTCAGCGAACGCGAGATCCTCCGCGATGGAGGGGTCGAGATGGTGGCACACCATGAGCATGTCCAAGTGCTCGTCTATGGTGTTGCGGGTGTAGGGCCGGGTCGGATTGGTGGAGGACGGCAGCACGTTGGGCAGCCCCGCCACCTTGATGATGTCGGGGGCATGCCCGCCGCCCGCCCCCTCGGTATGGAAGGCGTGGATGGTGCGGCCTTTGAAGGCCGCGATGGTGTCCTCGACAAAGCCGCTTTCGTTCAGCGTATCGGAATGGATCATCACCTGCACGTCGAAGGCGTCGGCCACGGAGAGGCAGCAATCAATGGCGGCGGGCGTCGTGCCCCAATCCTCGTGCAGCTTGAGCGCACAGGCGCCCGCGCGCACCATCTCCTCCAGCGACGCGGGCAGCGACGCATTGCCCTTGCCGGCGAAGGCGAGGTTCATGGGGAAGGCGTCCGCCGCCTCGATCATGCGAGCGATGTGCCAGGGGCCGGGCGTGCAGGTGGTGGCAAAGGTGCCGGTGGCGGGTCCGGTGCCGCCGCCCAGCATGGTCGTAACGCCGGAGGCCAGCGCCTCCTCGATCTGCTGCGGGCAGATGAAATGAATGTGGCTGTCGAACCCGCCGGCGGTGAGGATCTTGCCCTCGCCCGCAATCACCTCCGTGCCGGGGCCGATGATGATGTCCACCCCGCCCTGCACATCCGGATTGCCGGCCTTGCCGAGCTTCACGATGCGCCCGCCGGAGAGCCCCACGTCGCATTTCACCACGCCCCAATGGTCCAGCACCACCGCATTGGTGATCACCGTATCCACCGCGCCCTTGGCGTTGGTCACCTGGCTCTGGCCCATGCCGTCGCGGATCACCTTGCCGCCGCCGAACTTCACCTCCTCGCCATAAATGGTGAAGTCCTTCTCCACCTCGATCACCAGCGAGGTGTCCGCGAGGCGGATCTTGTCACCGGTGGTGGGGCCGAACATGTGCGCATAGGCGGAACGGGGCAGATGGGCGGGGGTGGACATGGGCTCATCCTGGTCAGAACCGATGGTGCCGGTTCATTGAAGGCGATGTTTGTGGCCTCTCGGGCCATCGAAAGCGCGTGTCGCGGGCCTCACAATTTTCCCGAGACCGCGCCCCGGAAACCGAATACTTCGCGCTTGCCGCCGAACGGCACCAACGTCACTTCCCGCGTCGCCCCTGGCTCGAAGCGCACGGCAGTGCCGGCGGCGATATCCAGCCGCATGCCGCGTGTCTTGTCGCGATCGAAGGCGAGCGCAGGGTTGGTCTCGAAGAAATGATAGTGGCTGCCGACCTGGATCGGCCGATCGCCGGTATTAGCTACCGTCAGCGTCACCCGCTCCGCACCCTCGTTGAACACAATCTGCCCCGGCGCGGTGGTAATCTCGCCCGGCACATCGTCGGAGGCTTCGCCCCGGATGGGGTGGTGCACGGTGACGAGCTTGGTGCCGTCGGGAAAGGTCGCTTCCACCTGGATGTCGTGGAGCATTTCGGCGATCCCCGGCATCACCTGGTCGGTGGTGAGCACATGCGCGCCCGCGGACATGAGATCGGCCACCGTGCGCCCGTCCCGCGCGCCTTCCACCACGAAATCGGTGATCAGGGCCACCGCCTCCGGGAAGTTCAGCTTTACCCCACGGGCGAGGCGCTTGCGCGCCACTTCCGCCGCCATGGCGATGAGCAGCTTGTCCTTTTCGCGCGGCGTAAGCAGCAAGGCCGATCTCCTCAGGAAGCCCAGACGCGCGGCAAGGGCGCGCCCCGAAAATTCATCAAAAACGAGGTGGCGTCCCGCCGCAACATCTCGCTGTCGGCGGCGAGCCAGCGCACCACAAGAAGCCCATTCCAGGCGCTTGCCCCGCATTCGCTGGCGCAGGACTCCAACGCGGCGCGCACCGCGTCAAGCCGTGCTTCCGCGTCGGGCGCCACATAAAGCAGGGTCGCCAGCGCATGCCGGCCGTTGGCGATCGCCGGCTTGGTCAAAAGGGTGTCGATGGCGCCATCCAAGCGCAGCGCATCGGCATAGATCAGGCCGCCGCCGCGCCGCACCCGCCATTGGTCGACCAACGCACCGCTCTTCATCACCTCGCCGCGCGCGGCGCGCCCCAGAACCAGCGCCTCAAAGGCGAGGAACTGGCTTTCGGGCGCAAGGTCCACCTCGTAGCGGCGCGTCAGGCGGGCCTGGTCGAACAGGATTGTTTCCTGTGGCAACCAATGCAGAGCGGCCCCATGGCCGGCGACGAGCCGCACATGGATCGACGCCTCATCGGCATCGGACCGGTAGACTTTCTCAGCAGCAGGGGTGGAGACCGTGAGCCGCGCGCCGTCGCGCGCCTCGATCTCAATGGCAAACCTATCGCCGCAGGCAACCCCGCCGGAGGTGTTGACGATCACAGCCTCCATGTCGCCGCCATCGCTGCGCGGCAGGCGACCGCGCAGAGCGCCCTGCTCCTCCAGCTCCTGCAAATGGGTCCGCCCGCGTGCGCCGGCCGCGGCGATCCGAAGGCGCCCCACGCTGCGCTGGCGCTTCGGCGCTTCGCTGACCAGGATCGGGGGCAAATCCTCAGATCGCCATGAGGCGGCGGACGTCATCCCCATCAAGCCCGCTCCGGTCCCCGCTCGCCACCACCTCGCCGCGCTCCATCAGAATGAAGCGGTCGGCCAAATCGCGGGCAAATTCGAAATATTGCTCCACCAGTACGATGGCCATATCCCCCTTGTCGCGCAAATAGGAAATGGCCCGGCCGATATCCTTGATAATGGACGGCTGAATGCCTTCCGTCGGTTCGTCCAGCACCAGCAGGCGCGGACGCGTCACCAAAGCGCGGCCGATGGCCAATTGCTGCTGCTGCCCGCCCGAGAGGTCGCCGCCGCGCCGGCCCATCATGGATTTCAGCACCGGGAAGAGTTCGAAAATCTCGTCCGGCACATATTTGTCCTTGCGGGCGAGACGGGCGAAGCCGGTCTCCAGATTCTCCTTCACGCTCAGCAGCGGAAACACCTCGCGCCCCTGGGGCACGAAGCCGATGCCGAGCGCGGCGCGGTCCGGCGTCGGCAGGCGGGTGATGTCGCGGCCATCGAAATTGATCGAGCCGCCGGCGATGGCGCGTTGGCCGACGATGGCGCGCAGCAGCGAGGTCTTGCCGACCCCGTTGCGCCCGAGCACGCATGTCACCTGCCCCGGCATCGCCTCCAGCGACACGCTGCGCAAGGTGTGGGCGGCGCCGTAATAGAGATCGAGATTCTCGACCTTCAGCATGAGAGATCTCCGCTAGGGCGTGCAGAAGCCCTCTCCCGCTTGCGGGGGAGGGTTGGGAGGGGGCTGGCCGCAGGCCGGAAAACGTCTGGATTTTGAAGCGGTCGCGTCTGCCCCCTCCCCGACCCTCCCCCGCAAGCGGGAGAGGGAGTTCGCCATGCGGGAGAGGATGCACCGAAAACGAACATCCTCACCTCCCCAGATAGACTTCGATGACGCGCTCGTCGGCGCTCACCTGATCGAGCGGCCCTTCGGCGAGCACGGAGCCTTCGTGCAGCACAGTCACCTTCACGTCCAGGTCGCGCACGAATTGCATGTCGTGCTCCACCACCACCACGGCGCGGGTCTTGGCGATCTCGCGCAGCAGTTCGGCGGTGTCGGCGGTCTCCTGGTCGGTCATGCCGGCGGCCGGCTCGTCCACCAGCAGAAGCCGCGGCTCCTGCGCCAGCAGCATGCCGATCTCCAGCCATTGCTTCTGCCCATGACTGAGCTCAGAGGCCTTGCGGCCGCGATGGTCCTTCAGGCGGATGCGCTCCAGCAGCGCGTCGATGCGCTCGCGCTCATGGGCGGTGCGGCGCCAGTAGATGTTGGAGAACGGCCGCCGGTCGGCTTTTACCGCCAGCAGCAGATTGTCTTCGACCGTGTGCATGTCGAACACGGTCGGGGTCTGGAATTTGCGGCCGATGCCGAGCTCCGCAATCGCCGCCTCGTCCAGGCGCGTCAGGTCGTGCACGCCGGCGAACAGGGCCTCTCCCTTGGTGGGGCGGGTCTTGCCGGTGATGACGTCCATCATGGTGGTCTTACCGGCGCCATTGGGACCGATGATGGCCCGCATCTCCGCTTCCTCGATGGTCAACGACAAGGCGTTGAGCGCGCGGAAACCGTCGAACACCACCGAGACATTGTCGAGATACAATAGCGATTGGGCAAGGATCGGGGTGAGGGCTTGGCTCGCTTCCATGGTCTCACTCCGCCGGCTTGGCCGAAGCCACGGCACTTGGTGCGGGCTTATGACGTTTGGCAGAAAGGCTGCCCCATAGACCGAGCACGCCACGCGGCAGGAACAAGGTCACCAGCACGAACAGCGCGCCGAGGGCAAACAGCCAGGCTTCCGGCAGCACGCCGGTGAACCAGGTCTTGCCGGCATTCACGATCAGCGCGCCGAGCGCCGCCCCCACCAGCGTGCCACGCCCGCCGACCGCCACCCAGATGACGATCTCGATGGAATTGGCCGGCGCAAACTCGCCGGGATTAATGATACCCACCTGCGGCACATACAGCGCGCCCGCCGCGCCCGCGAGCATGGCCGAGACGGTCCAGGCCAGCAGCTTGTAGTTGGCGACCCGGTAGCCGAGGAAGCGCGTGCGGCTTTCCGCATCGCGCACCGCGACCAGCACCTTGCCGTATTTGGAGGTCACCAGCGCCCGGCACAGCAGATATCCCGCCGCCAGCGCTATGGCGGACAGGACGAACAAGGCCACGCGCGTGCCGTCGGCGGAGATGGAGAAGCCGAGGATGTCCTTGAAATCGGTCAGCCCATTATTGCCGCCGAAGCCCATGTCGTTGCGGAAGAAGGCCAGCATCAGCGCAAATGTCATGGCCTGGGTGATGATGGAGAGATAGACGCCCGTGACGCGCGAGCGGAAGGCGAACCAGCCGAACGCGAATGCCAGCACGCCGGGCACCACCAGGGCCATGATCATGGCAAAGGGGAACCAGTCGAACCCGTACCAGAACCAGGGCAGTTCCTTGTAATTGAGGAACACCATGAAATCCGGCAGCACCGGATTGCCATAGACGCCCCGTGCGCCGATCTGGCGCATCAGATACATGCCCATGGCATAGCCGCCGAGCGCGAAGAAGGCGCCGTGGCCCAGCGAGAGCACCCCGCAATAGCCCCACACCAAATCCACCGAGACCGCCAGCAGCGCGTAGCAGAGATATTTTCCGAGCAGCGGCACGAGATAATTGGAAATGTGGAACGCGCTGCCTTCCGGCACTACCAGATTGGCGATGGGCACCAGGATAGCGGCCGCGGCCACCAGAACGAGGAAGATCGCGCCCGGGCGATCGACAATGCCGAGGCCCTTCATGATTCCACCGCCCGGCCCTTCAGCGCGAACAGGCCGCGCGGGCGCTTCTGAATGAACAGGATGATGAACACCAGCAACGCGATCTTCGCGAGCACGGCGCCGGCGAACGGCTCCAGCAGCTTGTTGGCGATGCCGAGGCTGAAGGCCGCAACCAGCGTGCCCCACAGATTGCCCACGCCGCCGAACACCACCACCATGAAGCTGTCGATGATATAGCCCTGCCCGAGATTGGGGCTGACATTGTCGATCTGCGAGAGCGCCACGCCGGCGATGCCGGCGATGCCCGAGCCGAGCCCGAAGGTGAGCGCGTCGATGCGGCCGGTGCGGATGCCCATGGCGCCCGCCATGCGGCGGTTCTGGGTGACGGCGCGCACATAGAGCCCGAGCGAGGTGCGCTTCAGCACCATCAGAAGCGCGAAGAACACGCCGAGCGCGAAGATGATGATGCACAGGCGGTTATAGGTGATCGACAACTGCCCGAGCTGGAACGCCCCGGACATCCAGGACGGCGCGCCGACTTCCTTGTTTGTCGGGCCGAAGATGGTGCGCGTCGCCTGCTGCAGCATCAACGAAATGCCCCAGGTGGCCAGCAGGGTTTCCAGCGGGCGGCCATAGAGGAAGCGGATCACCGTGCGCTCGATCACGATGCCGACCAGGCCGGTGAACAGGAACGCCAGTGGCAGGGCAATGGCCAGGGACCATTCGAACAGATAGGGCGCCTTGGTGCGGATCAGCTCCTGCACCACGAAGGTGGTGTAGGCGCCGAGCATCACCATCTCGCCGTGGGCCATGTTGATGACCCCCATCACGCCGAAGGTGATGGCAAGGCCGATGGCGGCCAGCAGCAGCACAGAGCCCAGGGAAAGCCCGTACCAGATATTCTGCGCCACGTTCCAGAAGGCGAGCGAACGGTTGATCTTCGTTATCCCCGCATCGGCGGCGGCGCGCAGGGCGGGCGAAGCATCGGCGGGCACGCCCGCCAGCAGCGCCAAGGCCTCCTGGTCGCCGCGATCGACGATCAGCTTGGTGGCGGCGATGCGCTCGGCCTCCGGCGCATCGGCCTTGGTGAGGATGATGGCGGCCCGCGCTTGGGCAAGCGCCGCCTTCGCGTCCGTGTCGCGCTCGCGGGCGATGGCGGCGTCCAGGGCGGGAAGCGCGGCGGCATCGCGCGACTTGAACACCGCGCCGGCGGCATCTATCCGCTTCGCCGCATCCGGGCTCGCAAGGGCGAGGGCTCCTGCGGCGGCTTCCACCGCGCGGCGCACGCGATTGTTCAGGCGCACGGTCTTCAGATCCGCCGGGGCCGTTGCCACCGCGGCGCCCGTGGCGGCTTCCGTAAGGGCGCCAGCCTTGGTTTTCACATAGACCGCCTTGGTGGCGGGATCGAACACGAGCCGTCCGTCCCCCACCGCATCGACGATGACGGCGGCCTGGGGATTGGGGCTGAGCGCCAGCGCGGCAAGGCCGGCCTCGGTGTCGGAATAGCTGTCTGCGGCAAACCGCGCCACGGCCGGGGCAATATCGGCGGCGCCCTGGCAGCGGCCCTCGGTCACGAAACCGGGTCCGGCGCCGAGGAGAACCAGCCCCAGCAGTGCGGACACAGCCAGCCGCATCAAGGAAATCATCATGTCGGCCTCGCCCGGAGCGGCGGCGATGCGTCCGCCTGCTCCCCCCGAAGCAGGCGGACGCCGCCGCGACTTGCCTTCTTTCGAAGGCTCACCCACCGCGCGCAACCGCGCGGCGGGACGGCATTTCGGAACCCTCAGGCTCTCACTTGGTCGCGGTGCCGAGGCAGACCTTCTTGACCGAATCATAGTTGCCGCACTTGAGCTGCACCCAATCGGCCACCAGATCCTTCGAACCTTCCAGCTGCTTGGACCAGGCTTCGCCGGGGATCAGGTTCTCGGTCTTCCACACCACGTTGAACTGCCCATTGTCCTCGATCTCGCCGATGAACACGGGCTTGGTGATGTGATGGTTCGGCAGCATTTCCGAGACACCGCCGGTGAGGTTCGGCTGCTTGGTGCCGGGCAGAGCGTCGATCACCTTGTCCGCGTCCACCGTACCGGCCTTGGTCACGGCCTGGACCCACATGTTGAAGCCGATGTAATGGGCTTCCATGGGATCGTTGGTGACGGCCTTCGGATTCTTCATGAAGGTCTGCCACTGCTTGATGAAGGCGTCGTTTTCCGGCGTCTTGATTGACATGAAATAGTTCCACGCCGCGAGATGCCCCACCAGCGGTTTGGTGTCGATGCCGGCCAGTTCTTCCTCGCCCACGGAGAAGGCGACGACGGGAATGTCGGTGGCCTTGATGCCCTGGTTCGCCAGTTCCTTGTAGAACGGCACGTTAGCATCGCCATTGATGGTGGAAACGACCGCCGTCTTCTTGCCCGCCGAACCGAACTTCTTGATGTCGGCAACGATGGTCTGCCAGTCGGACTGGCCGAACGGGGTGTAGTTGATCATGATGTCCTCGGACTTCACGCCCTTGGACTTCAGGTAAGCTTCCAGAATCTTGTTGGTGGTGCGGGGATAGACATAATCCGTGCCCGCGAGCACCCAACGCTCGACCTTTTCTTCCTTGGCGAGATAATCCACCGCCGGAATGGCCTGCTGGTTCGGGGCGGCGCCGGTGTAGAACACGTTGCGCTCGCTCTCCTCGCCCTCATATTGAACGGGGTAGAACAGGATCGAGTTCAGTTCCTTGAACACCGGCAGCACCGACTTGCGGCTCACCGAGGTCCAGCAGCCGAACACCACGGCGACCTTGTCCTTCGTGATCAGCTCGCGGGCCTTTTCGGCGAACAGGGGCCAGTTCGACGCGGGGTCGACCACGACCGCCTCGAGCTTCTTGCCGAGCACGCCGCCCTTCTTGTTCTGCTCGTCGATCAGCATCAGCATGGCATTCTTCAGCGTGGTCTCACTGATCGCCATGGTGCCGGACAGGGAGTGCAGGATACCGACCTTGATGGTCTCTTCCGCTTTGGCTGCGCTTATGCTTGCCGCGAGGGCGGCCGCTGCCGCCAGCGCCCCGATGCCTTTGGTGGTCCGTCCCAGAAATTCGAGCATACGCTCTCTCCGTGTTCGTCGGCCGGCGCGAAGCCAGCAACCAGGGAGAGCAAGGGGCGTGCCACAATTCCGCCAAACGCCGAGAGGGTTGCGTGGCGCGCTCTCAGCCGTCGGCGTACCCCGCCTAATTTGTATACAGCCAAGGAAATATGGCTACAAATTAATCATTTGCATAAAAAATAGCCGATCCGGCGATGGGGGATTGCCCCCATCGCGGAGTCGCGGCCCGCTTTCCGATCGGCGCACGGGCGCAGCGCTTAAAGGACGTGGAACAAGTAAAGCAGAACGATCACCGAAAACGGTACGCCCAGCAGCCACAGTACAAACCCGCGCATCGTCTTCACTCCTTCAGGTTTTTACGCTCTGAAATGAAAACGCCGCGCTTGCGGAAGCGTTCCCGGCCCCGCGCGCAATCCACCACATTGCATCGCGGAAAACTTGACCGCAGGCGCAGCACGCTCTTTTGTGGCGCGTTTGCACGCAGCGAGGAAAAGCATGGACACTCTGCTCGAAGGATACCGGCGGTTTCGCGACCTCGCGTGGCCCACGTACAAGGATCTGTTCGAGCGCCTCGCCGCGCGAGGCCAGAAGCCGCATACCTTCGTCGTCGCGTGCTCGGACAGCCGGGTCGATCCGCAGCTGATCTTCGATGCCGGGCCGGGCGAGTTGTTCGTGGTGCGCAACGTCGCCAACCTCGTGCCCCCCTACGAACCGGACGGGAATTATCACGGCACCAGCGCGGCCTTGGAATTCGCGGTGCGCGTGCTGGAGGTTGAGCGCATCGTCGTGCTCGGCCACGCCCAATGCGGCGGTGTCCACGCCCTGCTGGAAGGCGCGCCCGTGCTCGCGCGCGACTTCGTGGCCAGCTGGATCACCATCGCCGAACCGGCGCGCACGGAAACAATGAACGCCAACCTGCCCCCCGCCGAACGCCAGCGTTTCTGCGAATTGTGCTGCGTGCGCCTTTCGCTGCGCAATCTCGCCACCTTCCCCTGGCTCAGCGAACGGGTTGCCGAAGGTAAGCTCAAGCTGCATGGGGCTTATTTCGGCGTCGCCACTGGCAAGCTGGAGTTGTTGGGTGAAGACGGCAGCTTCCATGCCGCATAAGTTCCCCCGCCAAGTTGAGAGGCACGGCCCAAGCCAAGCCTGTCACACGCGTTTTACCGCTTCATCCTACAGGCTTGATTTGACATCGTGCGTGGCGTCACACGCCGGGCTGGGAGCTCAGGATCATGAAGCAGGACACCATCGATCCGGTGCAGGCGACTCTGTTGCCTGAAAATGCCGGGCGCCGCCACGTCGCGGATATCGTCGAGTTCCTCAATCAGAAAGAGCTCTCCGAGGCGGTGCAATTCGTCACCACCTTGCCGAACGAATGGGCGGTCGAGGTTCTCGACCAGCCGGACTTCGACCTGGCGTGCGAAGTCATCGAGACGCTGCCGCAGGATAAGGCTGTGGCGCTGCTGGAGGGCATGTCCAGCGATCGCGCCGCCGATATCCTGCGCTGGATCGACGATCCGGTGCGCGGCGAGTTGCAGCATCGCCTTTCGCCCGAAACGCGCACGGCCATCGCCCATCTGCTGACCTATCCGGAGAATACCGCCGGCGGCCTGATGACCACGGAATATGTCAGCGTTCCCGCCGACTGGACCGTGGAGCAGACCCTGGTCTATCTGCGCGAGGTCGAGGCCTCGCGCGAAACCATTTATGCCATCTACCTGCTCGACCCCGCCTCCAAGCGCCTGGTGAATGTGGTGCGGCTGCGTCGGCTGATCTCGGCCAGCCCCTCCGACACGATGCTTTCTCTGGCCCAACCCTATGAGGTCATCACCACCAAGCCGCTGACCGACCGCGAGGAGGTGGCGCGGCAGATGGCGAAATATGACCTCATCGCGCTGCCCGTGGTCGACAGCACCCACCATCTGCTCGGCATCGTCACCTTCGACGACATGATCGACGCCATGATCGCCGAGCAGACGGAGGACGTGCAGCGCATGGGCGGCATGGAGGCCATCGACGAGCCTTACATGCAGATTTCCTTCCTGCAGATGATCAAGAAGCGCGCTGGCTGGCTGTGCGTTCTCTTCCTCTCGGAAATGCTGACCGCCAGCGCCATGCAGGTCTATTCGGACGAGTTGGAGAAGGCGATCGTCCTCGCGCTGTTCATTCCGCTGGTCATGAGCTCCGGCGGCAATTCCGGTTCCCAGGCCACCTCGCTCATCATCCGCGCGCTCGCCCTGCGCGAAGTCCGGCTGAAGGATTGGTACCGCGTGGTCTTGCGCGAAATCCCGACCGGCATCGTGCTCGGGTCCATCCTGGGCGTCATCGGCATCATCCGCATCGTGGTCTGGCAGGAGCTGGGCATTTTCGATTATGGCGAGCACTGGCAACTGCTGGCGATCACCATCGGCGCCGCGCTGATCGGCATCGTCACCTTCGGCTCCTTCGCCGGATCCATGCTGCCCTTCATCCTCAAGCGCGTCGGCTTCGATCCGGCGAGCGCGTCTGCCCCGTTCGTCGCAACGCTCGTGGATGTCACCGGGCTGATCATCTATTTCAGCGTCGCCTACGCGATCCTGCGCGGCACCATCCTGTGAGGATGCGGGCATTGCACTGAATAGAAAAAGCCGGCGCCCGTGCGGCGCCGGCTTTGCTCTAAAAATTGACGAGCCTGACGAGCGACGGGCTCAGTGGTTCGCCATGAATTTCATCAGCGCGCCATAGCCCCCCTCCCCTTCGCCGACGGGTGTTTCCTCGCGCGCTTCAGCGGCGGCGGCCTCGGTAAGATCGCGCGCGGACAAATCGAAGCCTCGGGCGGTAAGGAAGTTCACCGCATCGTCGGTGGTCATGAAATCCGCGACCGCCTCGGCCAGTGTCTCGCTCAAGGCGGTATTCCCCGAGGCATCGGCCTTCAGCCGTTCAATATCCGTATCGCCCATTTCGGCCTCCACTGCGTGTGTGTCCTGCTTGGGACGTCAACGGCGGAACCCTGGCCGTGTTCCCCATCCTGTTCGCGTGCGACCCACAATCGGCGCCACTGGACGACCGCAGCCGCCCCGGCTACCTAAATATCTCACGTGCAGCGGCACGTTGGCGGACTTCAGCCCAGCGGCGACGGGTCACTTCATGGGGCAGATCGCGTTTCTTCTCATCGGTTCGGAGTCCATACGTCAGCGATGGTTCGTGATGGCGGGGCTCGGCGCCCTGATTGCGGCTGCAGGCGGATTTTTAATCCTCGATGCCCTGGACGGCGAGACCCTGCTCCCGGATGGCGTGCTGGGCTTCGTTTTCCTGCTGGAAGGATTCTTCGCCATCCTCACCGCGCTCGCGGGACAGGAGGGCGTCAGCCGCACCATCTCCGTGCTGAAGGCGGGAGGGCTGATCGTCATCGGCTGTCTGATCATCCAATATCCCGACGCCAATACCTATATCGTCACCATCCTGTTCAGCACCGCTTTCGCCGTCGACGGAGCCACGCGGATCGGCACCGCGAGCATCGTGCGCTTCCGCAATTGGCGGCTGGTGGTGGCGTGGGGCGCGTTCGAGTTGATGCTCGCGGTGCTGATCGCCGCCGACTGGCCGATCCCGCGGGCGAAGAACATCCATTTCTGCGTCGGCCTGCTGCTGCTGTTCTCAAGCTGGGTGCTGATCCGCATGAGCCTGATGATCAAATCGCTGGAGCCGGAGGCGGCGATCCTCACCTTGCCCATGTTCGGCGCACGCGCCTGGTATGATCATGCTCCGGTGCTGCTGGGGGAGGATCCGCGTCCGAAATCCTCCGAAGCCATGGTGGTGCGGGTGTGGACGCCGGTCGGCTCGGCGGATGTTGCCAACCGGCGCGTCGTGATGGACCGCTATATCGCGGCGCTCGATCGCAACGGAACCATATCGACCGGCCATTCCGCGCTGGAGCTGCCGCCGGATGTCTATATCAGCCATTATCCCGCGCAGGAGATCGAGCAGAGCGCAGGCGCGTTCATGAACGCGCTGCGCGCGAGCGCCGACAATGATATTCCGGGGCGCTTCCAGCCCTCCTACGAGGTGGAGCGCGCCAATTGGTGCGATGCGGACGCCGAGGTGGCGTTCCGCAATTTCAACGCCCGCCGCCTGCGCGCCTTCTGGATCGGCTATCGCCAGGAGAACACGTACAATCTCACCAACCGCAATTGCTCGGTCGCGGTCGCATCGGCGCTCGATGCGGCGCTTGAGGGTACGTTGGCCTCGCCCTATCCCTGGCTGCGGCTGCTGCGCCTCATGTGCAATCCAGACCTGTGGGTCGCGGCCGCCATCCGCGCCCATGCCGAGACCATGACCTGGACCCCCGGCCTGGTGCTGGATTACGCGCGCGCCCTCCATCGCCTGGTGGAACCAACGCGCCTCACCTGGTTCGAGCGGCTGAAGGGCGCGCTCGCCCTCCTCATTCCCAAATCGAAAGCACCCGCGGCATGACATCCCACGACGCCAGCGCGCCGGCGCCCGCGCACCTGCTGTCACGGGGCGCGGTGATTCTCACCGCCATGATGTTCGGCCTCACCTACAGCCTGAGCGCGGCCCTGATCGCGCTTGACCTGGCCGGACGGGGCATCTCCGACGCCGTCATCGGCGCCAATGCGGCGATGCATGCGGTCGGCGTCCTGGCCACCGCGCTCGTGCTTCCGCGCCTCGTGTCGCGCGTGGGTCCCCGCCGCCTTATCCTGAGCGCCCTTGGGCTCGCGGCGCTGACGTTGATGGCCTTCCCGCTCACGCCCATGATCTGGCTCTGGTTTCCGCTGCGCTTCGTCCTGGGCGCGGCCTCCGAATCCCTGTTCGTGCTGTCGGAAACCTGGATCAATAGCCTCTCCACCGAACAGACGCGCGCGCGCGCCATGGCGGCCTATACCGCCGCCCTCTCCATCGGGTTCGCCCTCGGCCCGCTCATTCTCTCTCTAGTGGGTGCCCAGGGCATGCTGCCCTATGCGGTGGGGGCCGGCATGGCGATGATCGCCGCTTTGTTCGTCGCTTCGCCGAAGGTCGAGGCGCCGGTGTTCGAGGCGCCGAGCCATTCCAACCCCATGCACTATCTTCGCCTTGCCCCGCTCGCCATGTCGGCGACCGTGCTGAACGCGGCCATCGAGGCGGCCGGGCTGTCCTTCCTGGCGCTCTATGCCATCAATCTCGGCTGGGCCGAACAGGAAGCGGCGCGGCTCATGTCCTGCATGATGCTGGGCGCGATCGTGCTTCAGCTGCCCATCGGCTGGCTGGGCGACAAGATGAATCGGCGCCACCTGGTGATCGGTCTCGCGGCGACGGCGACCGGCGGGGCGCTGCTGTGGCCGCTGGCTCTGCAAAGCCCGTTGGCCATCTATAGCCTGCTGTTTCTCTGGGGCGGCGCCTTTGTCGGCATCTACACCATCATGCTCACCGTGGTGGGCAGCCGGTTCCAGGGCAGCGCGCTGGTGGGCATCTATGCGGTGATGGGGCTGACCTGGGGTGGCGGGGCGTTGATCGGCCCGCTGGCGGCCGGCTTCGCGATGCAGCTCACCTTGCACGGACTGGCGCTGTTCGCCGCCTTCGCCTGCGGCCTCTTTACCCTTGCGGCGCTGTTTCTTCGCAAGGAAAGCTGACCAAAAGCGATAGGGATCGGCGGCGACTGCGGTGAGCCAACGGCCGCGGATGAATCGTGTCTTGCGCGCGGCTGTCACAGGTTCATGCTAGAGCGTCGCCATAGCTTGAATGCGACCCACGCACCGAGGGGACGCGCCATGAAATCAATTTGGATTGCCCTCCTTCTCAGCCTGACCTGCGCCTTGTCGCCCGCCCTGGCCCAGGACGAGAAAAGCCTGCCGGCAAATGTGCAGCCGATGCCGCCGGCGAGTTGGCTGTTCGTCCAGGTGGCCGATTCCGTGACCGTCAGCGGCAACAAGATGATCTTGAAGGGCGTCGCGCCCCAGACAGTGATGTTCGCCGACCGCCCAGAGCGCATGACCGGTGACACAGCAACGGCCGATTTCGTCAAATTCTGGACCGCCGGCAAGGACAGCTTCCAGACGGACCCGCCCAATGCCACCGTTTCGGTGACCGTGGACGGTAAAAGCGAGGTTTCGGTGGTCGAGCTGACCGATCCGGACCTGTCCGGGGATACCCTCACCTACACGATCAAGGTGCTAAGCGACGTCCCGCCCAAATCCGGCGAATCCGCCAGCCTGTTCATCGATTGGTGGGTCGCCCGCCGTGGCGCCTGCTATCGGGGCCCATACGGCGGCCTGCACTGCCGCTGGTAGGCTCCAGCTGCATTTTTAAAGCCAGCGAACCCCGCCCGGTTTTCCGGCGCGGGGTTTTTCTTTTCAGCCCCACCGATTCGTTTCTTCATGGAAGCCGGCACCGAGCCTGGGCAACGCAAAACACGCGCGCATCCGGCCCTGTCCGTCAGCGATTCGCGGCGTCCGCCTTGTTCCCCAGAAAAGGGCGGCGAAGTTCTTATGGGATAAGGATCGCGCTGCTCCGCGGCTTTGCGCTGCGAACTGGGACGTGGATTTATCATTGAAGCGAACGGGCGGGAAACCGTTCAAAATCCTTGGTCGGAGTGGCAGGATTTGAACCTGCGACCCCCACGTCCCGAACGTGTCGTCCTATTGGGAAACCCGCATGAATGCGTGATTTCTGATGCCGCCAGATGCCGTTTATCTCGATTCGTTCACGGTGTATCTGTCCCATTTCTGTCCCCCGGCGCCATATGATCGGCTTCCGGCATCATCGCCGCATAGAACGGCAACCTCTCCCCCTGCCCCGTCTCCCTCAAATACCGCACCCAATCCCGAGGGACCGGATGCAGGGAGATGCCACCCAGCCGCCCGCAGCCGGTGCAGCGCATGCGGCGGGATATTTCGGAGAGTGGGGTGGTGTCGCGCTGGCGAAAAGTACCCGAGGGCAGGTGCGCCTTGTGGCGGCAGATCGGGCAATCGGCGATCATGACCGCGCTGGCGGCCTTCGCCTCACCCAATAGGATCGGTGGCAGATCGGACCCCTTCCGCCGCATTTGAGATCGTCCCCATGGCCGGGAGCAAGCTCACATATGAACGAAACGAGAACAAGGCAGAGATGGACGAAGAGGGCTAACCCCGCCGCTTCGCGAGTTCGTCCTGCCCCAATGCAAAATGCAGATCCCGATTGATGTCCGCCGCCAACCCCGCCAGCTTCCGAAGTGGCAGCTCTATCCGTTCGGAGGGCTGCCCGGGCCGGAGAATGCGCAGATACACGATATCGTTTTCCACGAAAGTGGAGACCCACGGCCCCTCGCTCAAGGCAGCGCCTCCATTTCCACGATGGGCTTGCCGGCGGACTGGAAGAACTCAGCCTCCATCGCCATGCCTACGCTTTCCTTCCATCCGTCCATGCGAACGGCGACCATCGCCGAAGCGGCGTCCATGAACGGCTGATTCTGCTCCATCCAAATCTCATGCGAAAGCGGGTCTATCCCGCCGACGCGGGCGATGGTGTGGGAATGGGCGATAGGGGAGAAGACCCGTAAGCCGAGGCCGATCAGGTGCGCCGCGTGACGCTCGGCATCATAGGCCGCGCTCGCGAGCCCCCAACGATACCGGCTGTATGGGGTGGCGAGATAGACAAAGCTCGGGAGCCCGCGAAGATCGTCCAATGTCATAGCGGCTTCGCCTCCACTGCATCGGCCTTGGGCACCATCGCGATGATGCGGGCGGTAGGTGGAGATATGTGGAGCATCAGGGCTTCGGCGGCCCTGGTGGCGAGGCGCCGGCCGGCTGTGGTCTTCGCCGTATCCACCAGCTCGATCATGGCGCGCAGATCGGCCGCGATTTCCCATAGTCCGCCGCCGCATTCGATGTCGTCATCGTCATTCATGCTGGCGCCCCCACTGCATCCATGATCGCGACGCGGGCGCGCCCGATCTCGCCAAACGACTGGTGATAGGTGATTGCCTGGAGGGACCGGCCGGACAGAAAGCCAGATCCAAAATGCCATGCGTCCTGTGCGACAGGGCTCTGGTGGATCTCGCAGATCACACCCTCACCTTCGGTCGCGGTCTTGGAGGAATGGTGAAGGTGGAACCCGTGGACGTAGCGGAATTGAGTTGCGCCCCAATCCTCGGCCCGCCGATGCGCCATGATGGACGGCATCTTGCCGATTTTGACCATGTGGCCGTGCGTGGCGCCGAAGAGCACGCGGCCGAACCGCATCCACCAGAATAGAGACGGATCCACGTCCACGGTCACGCGGGGCTCGTTGCGGTACCAACCCAAGAGAAAGTAGGCGATCGCGACGCTGGCATGTTCGTCGTGGTTGCCCTTGAGGATGCGGACGGTCACCTGCTGGTGGCGTGCGAGGCAGGCGTCCACGGTGCGCACCAGGAGCCGGGAAGCGACGCCGATCACCTTGTCATAGCGCCCGTCTACATCCAACGTATGTCCGGAGCGGGATGTCCGGTTGTCCCCGTTATCTGCGTGGATAAGGTCGCCGCCGCCCAACACAACGGCATCGCCCGATGCAGGGGAGCGCGCGACAAGGTCAGAGACCGCATCGCCGATTGTGGTTTCGGCGATCTTCAGATCCCAATTCGTCCCGGTCTCCCCCCTCCAAGCGAAAAGACCTATGTGCCAATCCGCGAGAGGGTATAGAGTGAGTAGTTCATCGCTTGTGGCCTGTGGCGCGGGGACAGAACTTGCCGTCCCGGCGTAATCAAGGAACGCGCCCTTGATCGCATCCGCGATAGCGAGCGGGTCGAGTTCCCCTTCTCGGGTTTTGATCCATTGCCCGATGATCCGGTTTTCGGAATCAACATAGGCGGAAACGCCCTTAACGACGTGGCCGGCCGGGACCTCGAATTCCTCGCCCGGCGCGGGCTCTTGCTGCACCCATTGTCGGACGACGTTCTCATCTTGGTCGAGTTCGGCCGATGTTTTGGTGATGACGAACCCGGGTAGGACTGGCTTTGTTCCCATCATTCCGAGCGCAGCAGCGGTTTCAAGGCGACCCCGAAATGATGCGGGAGTGATCCCCAATTCCCGCGCCGCCGCGCTCTTGTTGCCCGGATTTCGCGATAGAGCCTCAACCGCCTCCCGCGCTTTAATTTCGTCTCTCTGGTTGCCCATAGGCTACCTCTCAAGTCGGAGCACGGGAAGTCAGTGAGGGACAACGAGCCCCTTGATGCCGATCCACAAGGCGGCAAGCATGCCTGAGACCACCACCACGATCGCGGCGGCTATGGTCTTGTCCTTCAGGGAATTGGAGGCTGTGCGCCAAGACCGCAGATGGATTAGGTCCGCCTGCATCTCGCGGATCTCCTTGGGGTCCTTGATGTCCACGCCGAGCAATTGCATGGCACGCGCGACACCCAGCTCCGCAGCCTCTTCCGACGCGGCCCTGAGGACAGCGCGGGTATCATCGGCCTGGAGCGCCTCCCTTGCGCCTTCCCGGGCTATGCTTCGGATCTGATCTGGCGAAAAGTCCATTACTTGCCCCCGCCAATGGCTTCCGCTTCCGCGTCGTAGAGTGCCAGCAATCGCTTCCCGCAGCCGGATAGGTGAACCTCAGAGGCCCGCAGCGCTCCGACCAGGGCAACGACTTCCTTCGCGGACATGGCGCCCGAACCGGGAGGCTTCCGGGTGACCTCGGAAAAGCACGTCCGAAGATCCGCCGGCACAGCCGACAATTCGATCTTAGGGGGCGACCCAGAGACCCCGCAGGCCATCAGCGGTAGCGTCATCAAGACAGGCGCCAGCAGGCGTGCGAGATTCCAAGTCATTGATTTTTCCCTCAAGTGCGGTGATATCGGCGGCATTGCTGGCTGCCGCGATTGAATCGAGATGGAGGGCATCCGCCTGCTTCTGCATTTGCACGAGGCGAGCGTTTGCGGCTGCGAGTTGTTCTTTTAGAGCAGCGGCCTCGCTGACGGATTGGCCCGCAGCAACACCGGCCGTCCAGCACGCCCCCGCCACAAGGGCAGCCCCGGCGAGCGAGGCAATGCGCCCATAGGGAAGCGGGAAGAGGCCATAGATGATGGCCCCAATTCCAACAAAGCCGAGCAGGCCGGCAAAAGCCGATACCCAGCCGGACGACAGAAAGGACAGAGTCCAGGCGATGACGTTCATAATGCCCTCAGGAGCCGGAAGGGGGAGGAGGTTCGTCGGATGGGCCGTCGATATCCCGCAGGTGCGCGAGGAAATTGCGATCGTCCCACACCGCGCCGAACACGTAGGAGCCGATGGTTGATCCCATCAGCAGGAGCACGCCGCTCGCGATCGTGCGCGAGAGTTCGTGGTCTTGCCCCCAACCCGTGAGATAGATGATTTCCCCGCCGCAGAAGAGGAGCACGGCGACAATGATCCGCCGCCGAATAGTCCAAGACGGGCGGCCTAAGCCGCTGCGGCGCCTGCAGCGAGCGCGCGCTTGACGTAGCCCAGCCATTCCAGTTGATCCTGATAGCCGTTGGGGATTTGGCTGGTTTTCACCGTGCCGACGTTGATGATCCTGGCGATAGACAGGGCATCGTTCTTATCGGCGTAGGAATTCAGGTTCCCGTCCGACCACTCGTAAAGCGAGGGCAGAAGGATGTTCTGAGGCTCAAGGAGCGCATCAGGGTCGGACACGAGGTCAACGCCCATGCGCTTCCCATATTCCGCATAGGCGCCCTTGCCCGTCGTTTGAAGAGGCCCGCGTCCGCGATAACGATACCCGTCGCCAGTCTCGGGACCGCCATTGCCCATGCGGTTGCCGTACACGATGTTGAAGAGCTTCTCGCCCTGCCCTGCGAGCGCCACCAACTCGGACTTGCTGCGGAAATACCGGTGCCAGTTTCCGCGATCCCATTGGTCCGACAGGTTCTTGGCTGTGTAGCCGGCGCTTTCCACCAGCACCCGGAAGCCGCCGGTCTCCGAAAGACACCGGGCGAGGAAATGCGACAGACGAAGATTTGTCGTGAGGCCGTAGGTGGCGAACAGATCGTCCGCATATTTGTCCAGCGCTTCGACATAGGCCGGCTGTGCGCGGGTCGCGATTTTGCGCACCACGTCGATTGCTCGCATGGGTCTCTCCAGGGAATGGACACAAAAAAGCCGCCTCAGCGGGCGGCGTGGATGTTCGGTATTGGGCGCCTTATTCGACCGACGGCTGCCACTCGGCGCCCGCCACCTCGCGCACGGGCATGATGGCGAGCAGGGCGTGATGCATGACGTGTTCGGGCGCGGTGGCGCAAACCTCCGGCAAAACCCAGGTGGCGCCGTCTGCCAGCAGCACCGGGGCAAGCGCGGCGCCGGGGGCTGTGGGGCCGCGGACCGCATCCGCCGTGGTGTGATCGAGAATCAGAAACCGCATCACGCAACTCCCACGCTGGTCATGTACGCCCGCAGTGCCGCATGCAGCGCGGTTTGCTGTGCGGATGTGAGGGAGCCCCCGGCCCAGCCAGCGGCCAGCCGTGCGTCGGAATAGGCAGATGCGGGCAGCCCCGCCGCCAGATAGTCCAAGCGGTTCGATACCGTGCCGCTCGCCACGGTGTCCGTCAGCGTCTGCACGCCCGCCTGGTAAAACTCCCGCGCGCCGGCCGCGGACCTATTGAGGCCCGTCGAACCGGTGAACGCGCCCACCGGGATATTGGCGGACGTGGCGTCATTGACGCGGCACTGATACTGCGTGCCGTTCAAGCGGCGCTGGAGTCGTCCGGTGGAGGTGAAGACCAAAATTCCGCCCGTAGAGGTGGTCACGTCCGCCGTTTCAACCCATGCGCCGAGGGTGGCGCTGTTGAGCGTCAGCAGGCGCCCGCCGGCGCTCGGATCGTAACCGGTGGCCGTGAGGAAATTGGTCGCCCCGTCGCCTTGGTACCCGCGGTCCACCGTGAACGTCGGCGAATTCGTCGCTGTCAGATCGTAACTAGAGGATATCCAGTTCAGACGGGCGGCCTGCGCGTCGTGGGCGGCCATGATGTGGAGCACGTCGAGCCGTTGCCACACGCCCGCCGCTTTGAGCGCGCGGACAAGGGTGTTGATGGCGGTTTTTCGCGCAAAGGATGGGCTGGCGCTCATGCGGGCGATCACGGCGGCAGCGCCGGCATCGAGGGAGAGTGCTCCACCAGACCCGCCCAGCGATAGCGCCGCCGCGCCTGACGCACGGGCCACGCGGCGGCTCGCACCCACCTGAGATAGAGCGAGCCCCGCCGCAGCTTCAAGGCGGCGCGCCCGGCGCGCGCCGCCTGCCGCGGCCAGGGCAAGATCCGCAGCGCCGCTGGCGCGCCGCACGCACCGCGCTCCCGCTTCGGCCTCCAGCGTGAGGGCCGCGGCGCCGCTGCCATAGCTCGGCCCCTGGAGCGCCGAGACGCCGATCAGCCGCACGATTTCGAGCGGCCGCCGGCCGGCGATGATCCGTGGTCCCGTCAACATGTTACACCTATGAGATCGATGCATTCCGCCGACATGCGCACGCCGGCCGAGTTGACGAAAAAGATATGCAGGCGCGTGAGATTGCCCGTGGGCAAGGTCGCCGTCAGGGCCTCGTCCAGCACGATCAAGCCATGAGCCACCTGCCCAGCCCCATCGGCCGCAGGCGCGGGCGCCACCTGCTCGATCACGATGCCCGCGCCCACCGTGAGGTCGATGCTGAGGCCGCGCGCGACGAGCCGCGCGGAGACCGTCCCGTCAGAGATGTTCACGATGGTGTCGCCGGCCACGACGAGGAACGGCTGCCGCACCTCATCTCCAGGCCGAAAGGTGATAGCCATCGCCTCAATCCAGCGTGATGTCGATGTCGCCGGCATTGATCAGCAATTGATCGGTGTCGGCGATAACGCGGGACGCGGTGAAGGCGGCGGAAATGAGCATGTTGCCGGCGACGGACGCATCGAACAACGCCCAATGGGTGATCGTGCCCCAGGCGCCGCCGGCTGCCTGAGGGAAGGTGATCAGGCTGGTGTTTTCGCTCGCCCCGCCCGAGGCGGCGGTGAACTGCACCTGCTGGCGGGCATAGCCCAGCCCCGCGACTTCGGTGCCCAGCCCCGCCTCACCGGGGTCGGCCGTGAACAGGGCGAGATAGACCGCCGTCGGCTTGGCGAACGTGGTGGAGCCGAGCGCGTGATCGAGGAGCTTGTTTTCGAGATAGTTCGAAGCGGACATGGGGTTCTCCAGGCACAAAAAAAGCCGCCCGAAGGCGGCTGAACAGGATTCGATTTCGCGTCGGATTAGGCGGGCCAATACCCGTCATCGGCATAGTTCGCCGGTATCGGATCGAGCCCCTGAAGCAAGAAACTCGCGGACCAGATGGGTTGCCGGTGGTCGCCCGCAGCCAGAAGAACCGCCATCCACTCTTGAGCCGTCACGGTTGCAGGGCCGGTATCCGTAATGATTGAAATGGGCGTCGCCGCATCGCCGGATGCAAGCAACGCTTGAGCCAGCGTTGTCACTTCCGACCAGCCCTGCTGATCTTCCGGCGTTGTGCCAATGCGATGCACGCCACGTGAATCGCCGAAGTCATAGCTGAAGCCGAGCGCCAGGCGCCGATCACGTTCAGCGATCACGTCATAAACGGTGGGACCTGAGTGATATCGAATGCCATAGGTGGACAGGACCTCAGCCAACGAGGAATCCGTCTGGTGGCCATCTTCGTCGCAGGGCCACCGCGTCGCGCGGGATTTTTCGGTCCACGACACATAGTCGGAATCGCTTTCAGCCACAGTAATCTGCCGCGCCGAAGAATAAATGCGGCCATCATCCGCAATCCAGTACCAATCAGACGGTGCGAATACCGGCAAAGCGAGTGCCGAGAGGGTTGCGGGCTCAAACATAAAGGCCTCCGGCGCTGCTGGTTCCACTGGTGGTCCCGGGGTAGAATGATGATCCGGCGCCATAAGTGTTGATCACGGAATTGTTTGTTACGTCGTATCGGCTTCCGGTATTCGATCCAGAAATGCTTGCACCCGGGATAGCGGTGATAGTCCCGAGGTCTCCAGCTTTTGCGAATGCGGTAAAGACAGCACTCGGTGCGGCGGCAAGGTTTGCCGTTTGCACAATTGATCCACCGATACGAGCAAGAAGCGCGGAGGCCATCGTTCCGCTAACCTTGCATCCGTCGCCGACATAAATCATAGACGATTCTGCGGAGCAGATATGTGAATAAATGGAAGACGATGCCGCCGTAAAGCTGACATGATCAATCGCAGAGTATCCAGATCCATTGCAGTTGAAGGTGTTATTGCTCGGACCAGTGTTGTGGAGGCTAAGCCCCTGAAGTATCAACGTTCCACTGCTGTTGCTGAAAACGTTCCCACCTCCACCCAACGGCCCGAGTCCCGCAACGATGTAATTATCCTGGTTTGCGACGTCTCCAAGAATGGTAATTCGTCCAGAGACGATAGGATCCCATGCTGCATAAGTGCTGGCCACACCCAGGCGAATAGTCGTCGTCCCAGAAATCCTGAAGGCGCGCTGTACCGCCTCGTTGATCGTCTGGAGCGCTCCACCCGCGGTATTGGACTGACCGTCATTGACGTCGCTTCCATCCGGGCGAACCCAGAGAGTCGATGCGTCGGCCGCGCTCACGTATTCAGAGGCCACCACAGCCTCAAGCCGCACCACCGATCCATCGTATCGAACCCGTTGGACGGTGCCGGACACCAGGTCGCCACGCGTGATTGTTGAGCCGTCTCGGTGCTTCAGGACTTTTGACCCCGTTACGCCGGAAAATTCAATGGTGGGGTCAGAGGCCGTGTTCGTCGCGCTGATGCGGATATCAAGTGGAACGTTTTGAAGGTCTGACCAACCCGCCGGGGCCGGACTGGCAGTGATGGTGAGCGCGTTTGCAGTTCCGCCCGCCACAAAGTAATTCAGCCTCTGTGAACGGATGGCAGCCTTGTAGATATCGAGGATGGTCGAGACATCACCATCGTCGAGCATGTCGGCGCTGGTCATATCCAACCCGAACTGCGCAATCATTGCCGCCGCGACTGATGCTTGCCGCATGGCCTTATTGAAGGGGGCTGAAAACGCGGTTCCAGCCACGAACCCCGCGCTCCTCGACCCGAGCGCGACATAGTCCGCCTGCGACATGACGTTAGCGCCGACGCCCGTTGCGAACGGGAGAAAATCATTTGTTGGCATAGGGGATTCCCATTTTGTCGTGCAAAATCACCCCGCGCCCAATGGGGCAGAGTTCGTGACGTCCGGAGGTGGGGTTAGTTTAAGAGGCTATGGATTGTAGAAGTCCGGCGGAACGCCCCAGGACCCACGGTCCCAGCCGCCGATATATTCGTTATCCACGTCAAACCCGAAGATGGGCGCGTCCACAACTGAGGTGGTAAGATAGCGCGCCTGAACACCTTCCGGCTTGATGGGGATGTATCCACCCGTCAGGAGGGCGAGAAACGCCGCGTTCGGACGGCGGCCCGAAACCCCGAAAATCATGCTCATGTCAAAGCGATCTTCGATGTACATATAGACGCCGTCGCCGCTGAAAAAGCGCTCCATCGGTTCCCGAATAGACTCGATCGTGCCATCCCATTGATTGGCGATAATTTTAAGCTTCAGCAGGCTGCGGTATGTTTCATCATCGAGGGCATAGAGACCTGTATCGGGATCAAACTCTCCCTTCCATATGCCCTGATCCCAGCCCAATCCTTCGATGTCGAAGGAAAACCAAACGCTTGCGAGGGGGATGTTGACGTACCGCGACCGGCCGACCCACTCGCCCACATGATCAAGCTGGGTGCCGATCGCGGTATCAAGGTCGAAAGCGAGCGACAGTTCAGAAAGAACAGCCTGGGCTTCTGCAACGGGCTCGACGGCAGTGCTAACAGTCTTCGAATATTTGGGACGCCCCCGATGATATGGGGTGATGAGGGCGAGGTAATCCCCCGTATTGCGCGGCCTCATCAGATCACCGTTACCGTGATATCACCGATCACACACGATGCCGATTCATTGAATGCGATCGTTACATTTGATGCCGATGGAGGTCCGGCATCTCGCGCTATGAGCAGCCTTGCGATATCGTAGGTTTCGCTCTGAGGCAGACCGTTCAGATTTGCCGGAACGAAAAGTCGCCTTCTGTAAATGTCCTCTCCGATGTCAAGCAAATTGATATAATCCGCGACGTATTGCTTTATCAGTTCGCCAATCGCTGTCGTATATCCTCCGACCACGGAGATTTCGATAGCGACAGTAATTGGGACAATAGTGGGTCGAAAAAAGCTGATTGTCTTGGAGATTCCGTAGGTATCCGTAACCACCTCGCTGGTGGTTCCGTAGGTTGGGCTTCCAGGGGTCTTCTTGAGGCGAATCAAACTAGCGATCTCCTGCGCATCCCCGCCTTCCACGACCATAGCCAAGGCGTGCGCCGGAACCCCATTGCCATCGGTTGAATTGGTGTCGTTGTCGTAGGGCTTGACGCGCGCCACGCCTGGGAGATCGAGTAGCGCACCAACGATTCCATCCACCACAGTCTTGGACGGGAGGGCTGTGGACGTCTTTTGCCGCCTCCGAAGCGCGGCGTCGGACTCGACCGGGGCGCCTTCGGTGGCGGCTTCCGGATTGGTGACTGTTTGCCACCCCCTGGTGGGTGTACCGATATTGATGATGGTGTCAGGGGGGGCAGAGAGTTGCCCCTCGACCGAACAGGTGGCTGTGACCGTTATCTGCCCTTCAACGGGGATCGTTACGCTATCGGGAAGTACCCATTGGACGCCATCCGCATCTGTCGCGTAACCGCCATTGATGGTGGTGCCTGCGGTTCCCCCGAGCAATAGGTCCACGCTGGATTTGCTCGGCAGCAAGCGGGCGATGCCATTAATTTTCACGACGCTTGAAAGACCGTTGCCCTGGGCTGTCGCTGGAGAATAAGCGCCATAGCAGGCGACGGTCTGCGCATTGCAGTCGTGGATCGCCGTTGAAAAGATATCCAAAAGCTGACCGTCCTGGCTGTCACTCTCCAGATAGACGTCAGTCCCGTAGATCGCCTTGTAAGAGGAGACGAAATAGGCGCGGATATCCGCCAAAGACGGGGCGTGGATGCCGGTCGCGTCGATGGTGCAGACGATTGCCATCAGATGGGCTCCACAATCTTAGCCTGTCCATAGGCAGTGTCGATGGTCACGGACGCCGCGAAGGTCCGCATCTCGGGATCAAAAGAACTCGAATAGGAGGCGAGCGCCGTCACGCCCGTGGTTCCGAGCACGCGGGTTCGTACAGTCCTATCACGCAGAGAGGTGGTATATTTTCCGAGGACATCGGTGTCCCAAGGGGTGCCTGCCGATGTATCCAGGAACCATTCATTGGTCTTCATATGCAGGCGTGTTTTTACAGCTTGGGCGGGCGCCTCCGGCACGTCGCGATAGAAATCCAGGGATCCGCGCCCAAAGGTGTAATCACCATCCGCGTCGAGCTTGCGATATCTCATGCGACCCTCGCGAAAACCTTGGACGACGGGCCGCCCGCAGTCATTACGGGGGACCCGCCGGATCCGCCGAGGTCCACGCGATCGCTGGAAATCTCCACAGACAGGTCGCCGACCTTATGCGTGATTTTGTCCGGCGTGACGGTGGATTCGGAGCCCGTGGCTTTGATTTTCACCTGGCCACCCTTGATGTCGATCAGCGTGTCCCCGTCCGTTGAGCGGATTTGCACGGAGTCGTTCGGAACATTCGAAAGGGCATTCGGATTGCTCCGAAACCCAACCATCACAAAGGCATTGGAAAGATCGTGGCCTCGGTTGTCGATCTGCTGCTGCTCCCCCCCCGACTGCTGCCAAGCATCCTGCGAGCGAGAGGAGATGATCGCGAGCCCCTCATCACCCGGAGATACAGGGAAGGTCATGGAGACCCCGCCACCGTGTGGGAAATGAAGCGGCGCGTCCTGGATCTGCGGAAGCGATATCCACTCCTGCGACCCGTCCGGCTTGCGCACGCAGGCCTTAACTGTGGGCTGGACGGCGCAAGTTTGCTTCTGGTAATCGACGCTCACGATTTTTACGGGAACCGCCGTATGGAGTTCGGCCATCCTTCCGTCGATCGCCGTCTGAATGGCTTCGTCGAGATCAACGTTAAACCGCGTGCGCTGGTCCATTATTTATCCTGCGGGTTGACGGGAACGCCACGCGCGGCCGTGCCCATAGGAATAAACGAACTACTTGCAGAAACACAGACGGCGTCTGTATAATAAGGGTTTCCCCTGGTGTCCCCTGAATTGTTCACAATCAGGACCTTATAGATCCCGTCCGCAGCAGTGGGTGGGATTAGGAAATTTTGTGCGTCTTGATAGTTAGTCGTAAAGGCTGCCTGCTGAATGCTGGCCTGATCTATTTTCAGCCTGCGTCCGGGCTTTATCTGGGGGTTCAGAAGGCAGCGGACCTCAATCCCGTTCATCGTCTGAACGGGCATGCCGACCATACCGGTGTCAGAGTTCAGGACAATCGCATTGCCGGGGATATAGGTGTCGTTTCGGACGATCTGAAGCTGTTTTCCTTGGATGCTCCAGGATGTTCCTGTCGCCGCGCAGATTGCTCGGAGCTGGTTTTTCACCATCCCGAAAAGCGCCTTGCCGCGCGGCATTTTCGCCTTTCCAAGGTCGACGATATAGCCCGCCGTGATCCCGTACTTTTCCAATTCCTTGAGGCAGGCATCAACCTGATCTCGGAATGTGTGCCCAGCGGCGAGCGTTTTTGAGATCATCGCATAAGAGTAGGCTTTCTGACCTTCCTTGGCGATGAGGTATAGGTATGTATCGGTCGGGTTTTCTCGGCCGATCCTCTTTTGAACGATCTCGCCCTGGAAGATAGTGGCGCAGTTGCCATCATATCCAGCCTGGAGCACTACGGAGTCATATTCCTTCTGAATGCGGTTTGCCGTTTGCTCGGACAGGTTGGTGATGATGATGTCCGCGTGATTTGGCGTTTGAACATCACCCTGCTGTACGTTGAAGCGAATGCGCATATTGGACAGATCAATAACGTCGCCGCCATTGCCGACCTGAAGGTTGACCTGCCGGATCCACTGCCGCGTCATGGCGCAACCCAGAACAGCCGAGAGGGACCGCCAAGCGTGTCATAACTCGGCACCTCATCGGGCGCGCCGTCTGTGACCACATAGAGCGAGCCGCCGAGCCCGAGGTGCCTGTACTGCTCCAGAAGGTCGGCGCCTGTTACCAGCGGGACACCGGCTAGAATCGAAACGCCTTCGGTGCCGGCGATATCCATGATCCACCCCGCCTCGTCCGCATCTCGATAGGTAAAGGTCAAGCGATACTCGACTTGTGCGAGTTGAATAGAGAACGCCTGCGGCATAGGCGAGAGGGGGATCTCATAGGTCGTCATGCCGATCCTCCAATAAAAAAGCCGCCCGGAGGCGGCTTTGGGTGGCGTGTGGCCGATGCAATTTTGCATCGTTCAAAATCAATGATTTAGGCCGGGTCTGATCGGCGCGATTCCTGCGGTCCAATTTTGGACCCAATGAAATCAAGGGATGGCTCCGGCCCCTTATAGTCCTCGTCAGCCGGCGGGCGGCTGGCTCGGCGGCGGGACAAGGTTCAACAGGCGCTGCCCCTTCTTGTCCTTCTTGCGCATCTGTGCGCCGATCTGATTGCGGATCCGCTCGGCGCCATGGTCGGTGCCGAACAGCCAGTCGCGCGCCTTCTCCCTGGGAAAGCGCCACGGGCGCGCAGGGTTGAGGTCGGCCGGCGTCCGAAAGCAGCCCGAGCCGTCGCAAAAGTCCAGCATGGCGTTGGTGATCATAACCGTGGTGCCCCGGACGCGCTCCTTGCGGTTCACGCCCGCCAGCTCAATGATCGTATCCGAAGTCACCGATCCTGACAGATCGAAGGTCGGAGCAGCCCGCATCGCCTCCAGGCGCTTCACCGCTCTTTCCATCTCCGTGACCTTGTGGATCGTGGACTTCATGATGCCGAGCGCGCGCGAGATTTCATCGGCGGTCTCCCCCGTTACAATCGCAGCGGTCGCCTTCCCTTCCATGCGCTCGCGAATGACGACGTTGCACTGCATATGGAACTCGGGAGAAAGGGCCTTCGCATAGGCCAGGGCAATCTGCCAATGCGCGAAGGTCGCCCCGCTGCGCCCGCGCTCTCCCTTGATAATGTGGCTGTGGGCCACATTATGCGCATCTGCCAGGAAGGCGATGAACTCAGCCCCTTCCTTGCGCGCCCATTCCGCCGGGCGCTTATGCTCCGGCGAGCCGGCCGCCTTCCACATATCGGTCAGCGAAAGCATTTCGCTGCGGTCGCGAATTTCCACCCCGTTGAACGAAAGCGGGGAACGTGCCATATCTTGTGCCGTCATTCACAGCATCCTGTTTGCTGGGATTGAAACTAGCCGCCCTGCTAAGGCGGCCGGGAAAGCGGGGTCGGGGAGCGCGCCTCTCACAGCATTTGCTCCCCGCCCCTGGTCCCCTCGGGAAACCGAGGACATAATCCACAAGAACAGATTATGAACGCCACGTCCCCCGACGCCAAGAGGTCCGCGCGACCTCCCGGCGTCTTTTCTTTGCCGTGTGGGTATCCCGGTGGATTGATGGGACAGAGCCGCAGCAAGTCGAATTATCTTGCGCGCGGCCGGAATGGATCTGGATCAACATAGCGCCCTTGTAAGCGGGCTCGTGTTTCTCCGATCAACCCAACTAGCGCTTTCCCTCCGAAGGGCGCCTGCCCCATCTTCATTTCAACCACCTCCCCAATGACATTGAAGAGTGCGTCTCCGAAGCTCGCTTCTTGCCCCCGCTCCAGGCGGACCTTGGCGGAGAAAATCATCTCGTACAGCGTATGCAGATCGACACTACCACCGGTGTCATCCCGCAGAGGTGCGCGCCGCCGATGCGCCCGCACCTTTACCGGCTTTTCGACTGCGACGGCGCCACGCTGATAGGCATCGAACACTTCCACCATTTGAATGGTCACGTCGGTCGCGTTCGCCGTCTCCGATTTGGTGCAGAGATAAAGCGCCTGCTTCTTGTTGAGCCAGTAAGTTTTGCCGGGGCGGCCACCTTTCGGGCCGGTTTCATCCACGGTGGATGAAACCTCCCCAAACCTTTGAAGCGCCTCAATGTTCCTCTCCACAAGGTGCTTCATCTTGATCTGCGCGCCATATCCGAGGGCCTCAGCAAGGCGCTGGTGGGCAACTCGCGGCTCGTGATTAACCGCCGTGTTCAGGTCCACGATTGAGAGGTCTTGTCCCATCACGCATCCTCCAACACCTTGGAGGCAACACCGCCGGTCAGAACCGGCGGCTTCGGATCGACACGCACCAGCGCCGGGCTGGACGGTGGCGTGATGAGAAGGCCCTTCAGCAGCATGACGCCGAAGGCGGCGGCGTCTTCGGGGCGGCGGCGAGATGTGGTAGGCTCGTTCTTAGCCTGGTCCATGGAAGCACTCCTTCCGTAGGCTGGTTAGGGCCGATGCGGAAGTTCCCGCTTCCCATCGGCCTGCTACTTTGATATCAACAATCCATGCCCGACACAATAGATAATATCAAAGTATCAAGATCCGGACGCCCAAAGGCAAATACGGAGCCGGTGATGGTTCGCCTGCCATCGGCTTTATTGGCGCGCATTGACGAATGGCGTGCCCAGCAGCGCCCCATTCCAACGCGCCCCGCCGCTATCCGCGCGTTCGTTGAGGCCGGTCTGCACCTCGTCGAGAAAGATCCCAGCTAGGTGGGGTCTCCCGCGATTACATCTCAAGTGATATCATCGCCTCCTTTTTGGAGGAGCAGATGCGCCGCCTGTTCGTATTCCTTATTTTCTGCATCTCCACCAATCATTTGATGGCGGCGGAGGCCCCCGCAAATTGCGTTTGGCCTGATAGCACCCGATCAATCACGGGGGTCTTGTTTCCCCGCGATGTTAAGGTTTCATCTACAAGCTCAAAATCCACGCAATTTCTTTTGATCCGATTAGCAACGCCGGAATGCATTATTGGATATGATGAAGACACCAGAATTGTTCAACTAATATTTAACGGACCAGACAAGACCGCCGTTGCCCGAGCGATGGTTGGATCAACCGTAACAGCTTATGGAACGCTTTCTTTAGCCGAAACGGGCCACCACATTGCGCCTATATTTATGATAGTTGATAGAATATCTGAGACAGCAATCACAAAAGAACCAGGAATAGAATTGATAACCATCCCGGTGATAAACGTTGAATCTGAGTGCGCCGGTTTTGCGAAAGGAAATTCTATTACGTATAATTATTGCATAAATAATCAACAAATAGGTTACGACAGATTAAAATCTATATGGGATCAAGTTTCAATTGACGTTAAGCGCAAATGCCTTTCGATTGATGAATCTAATAAAAAGTCCGGAAACCCTTATAGATATTCAAATATATCTGACTGCATAGACGTCTTTACGCAGCAAGAATTTCTGAATGGCACGCGTCAGATTCCAAGAGACAAATTTAGATACTAATTCTGCCCAATAGCGGAAGATTGGATCGCCCCGGCCTCAATCGGTTGCTTTGTTCCTGAATTGCTCGTCGACGATGACCGCTTCGGATCGGATTGCGTGGCCGAGCTACCGCCGACAGAGGCCATCTGCGTGTTCGTAATAATCACCTCGCGCAACAGGACCCGCACGAACAGTGCATATTCCGTCGCCGCAGCGGTCGTGACCTCCAAGCCGACGACCAGCATGTTCGTGTAGAGCCGCTTCCCGGTCAGAACCGTGAATGGCTCACGCGCCGCCTGGAGCGACTGGAGCGCACCATAGATCATCTCTGAATACCCCTGGAAGCCTGCGGTGCTATCGGACCACGCGCACCGCATCTCGACTTCCACCGGCATCATGAAAGCATGGTCCGAGATGGCGGCGCCACGTTCCACCGGGTGGTTCGTCACAAAGGTCGTATCCCGGCCGATCTCTTCCGCGACCACGTCCGGCACAATACCCCCGATGGAGCGTCCGGACGTCAGGAGCAGAGACGACACCGTTCCGATCACGGCCTCAACGATATCGACCATTCACGCCACCATTGATTGAGCACGCGACACGACCGCGCTGTTAACCCCACGCTGCGCCCGAGCGACCTCATAGGCGGTTTGGTTCGGATCGACATCGCCATTCACGACAATGGTCGTCGTCTGCTTCATCCGGCCGAAGGCCTCGTCATTGGACGCGACTATGGCGGGGGCGGCAAACCCACGCAATTCCGCTCCGTTCCTTTTTTCCGGTACAACCTCGGGCGCTGCCGGCGCGGGCGTCTTGGGCTGCTCTACGGGATCCGGCTTCCCGCGCTTGAACATTTCATGTGCGCGACGCCATTCCGCGTCGCTCATCGGATATTCCCGTCCCGCCTCAAACTTTGACATGGCTTTTGCAAGAGGAACGGCAAACCTCGGATCGTCCAGCATTTCCTTGGTGATAAAGTCGTTTGGATTGATCCCAAGAGCCTTTGCCACAGAGCGCACGTACTCACCCGAAGCGTTCCCTCCAGACCATCTATAAATCGCGGTCGCTAAGGTTTTTCCTGCATACCTGTCTTTAAAAAGATCGAACAAGGCCGCGCCGCCCTGTTCTTTTGTGTCGAAGATGGCAATCTTGTTGCCCTGCCCCAGGCCGTCGTTGAGCACCTCGTGACGGGTAGAGCCGAACTTCGATGCTGATGGTCCCGGCCACATCGCGCCGGGGTTGTTGCTGCGGACAGATGCAGGAACCCTCGTATCCCCCTTAGGCACAGCCGTGCTTGGCCCCGCGCGCCCTTCAGATGACCCAGAACCACCGCTGGAGGCGGATCCTGTCTCGCTCTTTCGATCGAGGCCGATGAAGCTGCGGAACCGCGTCCGAATGCTCGCGCGAGGTTCGATCGTCGCCCCGTGCGCCTCTGCCCGCCCTCCAGACCAGAGGCTGCCTGCCCGGGCTCCAGGAACCCTCAATAGCTCTGCGAGCGCGACAGCAGCCGCAAGGACCAAGCCCACCGTACGCCCCATGCGCAAAGCGATCGAAACCAAATACCCTCCGGCAATGATCCCTGCGGCCGTTTCTAGCCCGTCCGCACCCCCAACGAATTCGCCAACCGCCTCCCCAACGGGCGTTAGGCCACGAACCATGCTCTCGACACTTCGGACGAGCGAGACAATGGACTCCATCAGGCGGCCGACAAACGAGACGATCTTGTACTGGTTCACCTCTAGCCAGCCGGAAAGCTCATCAAGCAGGGGGCCAAGTGCCGGGGCGAGAGCGCCCGCGATAAGGCCCAACACCAAATCCAGATCAGCGGCTAGGCCCCTGACGCTGGACATGAGGAGCGTCGCGCTTGTTGCGGCCGCGCTCGGGTCCACGCCAAGCCGGCGTGCCCGCTCCTTGAACTCTTCCTGGTAAGCCCGGATCTCTCCCCCATATTTGCGGAGGTGGTTGTATTGCTCCTCCGAAATGCCGAGTTGAGCGGCGGTATGGACCGCCTGCACATACGACGTGCTCGCCAGGGAATCCACGACGTCCAGCAGAATGCTGGTGGTGTCTCGCAGTGTCCCACCCACGCGCGTCTGCACACCAAGAAGGTTGATGATCCCCTCAGTGCTGGGCAGCGTGCGGAGCTTCTTCGCGAGCCCGCTCAGGGCCGCCGTGGAAGATGATCCACCCGTCTGACCCAGAGCATAGGCAAGCGCCTGGAGCCCGGCCGCAGACGCATCCAGGCGTTGCGCGGAAAAGTTCAGATCATCCAGGGCAACCGTGGTGCGCCCAATTAAAAGGCCGACACCAGCCGCCGCCGTGGCGAAAGCCGCGATCAACTTTTGGGCCGCCTTATCCGCCCCTTCAAGGGCGGCATCCCATTTGGCCAAACTCGCCTTGTCAACATCCCATCCGATGGAGACAAGAAACTCTTTCATCTGCTCCATATTTTAGCCTCAGGCGAAAGCAGATTGCGAGTTCCGCAACAATTCCGCGTTGAGCCTGGGCTGAAGTGCGCCCAGCTTATCCGAGGTTCCGGCCGGGTCAGAGCTGCCGTTGATTTCGATCTTCGTGTTCTGCTCGATCGAGGCGGATCTGGTGACGCTATTCCCCAGCGCGAAGGTGCCCGAACTGAAAGGCTGAAGGCCCGCCTGGTTGACGGATTTCAGGATTTCGTCGCTGATGCCCCTAATCTCAGAGCGCTTGTCCGGATCGGAAACGCCATCATGAGCCCGGATTGGCTTGCCTGAACTATTCCGCGAGTCGCTACGCTCAATATGCCACGGCTCATGCGGAAGTGGGAAACTCAGCCCATACTTAGCTGCATTTTGGTGGAAATATTCTCTTGCCTCCGAGCTTCCGAATTGCAGGTCCATCGCCTCACCAAAATTATGCTGTGAGCGGCCGGGAGGGGCGACGTATTTTCTTGCGGCATCCTCGGAACCATACTTTTTAACTGCTTCATCGAACAGTTGTCTTTGCCGCTCGACTGAACGGAAACCGGAGTTTACCCCAACGGACTGGCGAATATGATCGGGCGCATCCTCCATCATCTTATCAAACCTTGATTTTAAATCAGGGTTTAGCCCACCGCCTTGCTTATTTTCTTTGTCTGCGGGGGGCTTAGATGCCCCTGGGGCGGCGGGGTTGCCCTTATTATCCACGGGAGGCAACCCGAGAAACTCTCGGGCCTTGTTTTGCTGCCGCGCCCACCAGTTCGGCGGATCTCCCGCCTTGCCGTTTATGGCGTCATTAACGCCGGCACCGACGCCGATCTTGTCCTGGTCGGACATGACGAACGCGTCGTACCCAATGCCCATGATCGCCGCGAGCGCGAGAAACGCCGGATTGCGCATCAAGGTCGCGAGGGTCCCGAGCATTCCCGCAAGCCACGCTCCAGCCATATAGAGCAGGACGGCCTCAAGCGCCCACTTGAGCCCACTGTCTCCAGTCAGGCTGGTCACGAGGTCCAGGAAGGCGTCTGTGACCGGCTCGATCTTCTCCAGGAAGAGCGCAAAATCACGCGCCATTCCATTCACGGCCTCGACAATTCCGAGCACGGCTTTCACAATATCGTCGGAGTGCTCCTCAACCCATTTGGCAAATTCTCCGAGGTATTTCGTCAGCACAGGCTGTAGTTCAACGGTGACCTTTTCCGTCACCAATTGTAGACTGAGAAGAAGGTCCCTGAAGCTCGTCATGAGCCTGTTGGAATTCTGCGCTGCTTTGTCCGGGTCGACCCCGAACTCTGCCGCGCGGCGCCTGTAATCGTCCTGGAACTTCTTGATCTGCGGCCACTGCGTGACGAGGACCTGGAAGGTCGCCTCATCAATCCCGAGGATGCCAGCGATCTGTGCCGAGGTATAATAGGGGTGCGACTTCGACAAGCTGGAGACAATGCCGTCGATTATGACGGCGGTGTCCTTGAGCCGACCATTTTCCCTGGTTGCGATCCCGAGGGAATTCAGCATCCCCTCAATGCCGGGATTGGTGCGGATCGCCGCCGCCAGCCCCTCAATCGCCGCCGATGCCTGACCGGATGAACCGCCCACCTGAGAGAGGGCATAGGTCAGGGACTTGATGTTCGCGACGCTCGCGCCCGTCCGCTGGGAGGCGAAATAGATGCTATCGAAGTCGGCCGCGATCTTGATGACAGAAGCCTGGATCGTCGCCGCAGCCGCTGCCATCGCGGCGGACAGCCCCGCCACGGTCTTTGCCGCCGTCCCGAGCGCGTCCCGGAACCGAACTTCGTCCGCCTTGTTGACCTTAAATCCCAGGGTAACAAGATAGTCGCGAAGGGTTTCGGACATTATTTGTTAGCCTTCTGAGATTCGTTCATCCGACGCGTATTCTCATCTCGGATGTTGAGTGCGTCGTTGAGCAGCGCGACATCGCACAGGTCGTATGTGCCGTCCTGCAACTCTTTAAGGGTGCAGAGCCCTGCCATGACGGGCCGCATCAGGTAGTCCTCGCCATCTGGAAGTGTGACGAGGGCAACGCTTGGGCTTACTGCCCCAACGCGGTCGAACCGGACGGCAGGGCGCGCATAAAATTTGACAGGTTCTCGCCGATCACATTGGCGGCGAGCATGATCATTTCGGGGGCTTCGATGTCCTGGTATTGCAGCGCTTGCGCCTGCTGGTTCCAGACGCGTTGCCAGCCGACATTTCCAACCTCACGCTCCACCACGGAGAGGCAGGCCGCGAGCACATAGTTGCAGTCTTCCTCCGGCATAGCCGCGATCGCCCGCGTCAGGGGCAATACGGCGCTGATTGCGTCCGCCTGGTCTGCGGACCTCTTGCCGGCCGCAGACATCAGCGCCTTCATCGCCGGGGCAAGCTCGCCCAAGACGGGGGCGATGCGTCGGGCAACGTGAAGCTGCTTGAATGCGTCCAACTTGGATGACCGGTAGTTGTGGGCGCCTACCTTAAACTCCATGGATCACCTCAGAGCCCAGCCGCCAGGCCGGAGCCGAGCTGCATGTCGATATAGACGGCGTCGAACACCCATTCGTTGGTGCCGCCGTCCTTGGCGAACGTGATATCCGGCTGCTTGCGGAATGCGCATTGCTGGCAGACGATGACGTCGCCCCGGTAGACATCGCGACCGCTGAGGATGTTCTGCCCGTGCACCGCAGGGTTCGACGTTTGGAAATTGTAAGCGGCACTGAGAAGCGCGTTCGTCGGGCTGGTCTTGAGCAGCCGGACGGTCACGGTACCCGACCGACCCGCGTGCAGCGAGTGCATGCCGGATCCGTCCGCGCCGATGGTCATCGTGTTCTTGTCTTCGGTCATCGCGAAGGAGACGCCCTCCTCCGCATTGCCCGCGCCGGAGCCCAAGGAGAAGTTCCCGCTTGGACCCTGGAAGGTCATGACGAATGTTTCGAATGAATAGGTGTTTGCCATCGGTCAGGCCTCAGCGATTGACGTTGACGGAGACGAGCGCAAAGTGGGTGGCGCCCGCAAGCTTGAGCGCGATCTGGAAGGAGACCGACTTGCGCGCCTCGCGATCCGCCTGAGACTGCGTGGAGACGGGCGGGGCATAGGTATACCAACCCTTGGTCAGGGTATCGCCCTGCTTGAGTTCGCCAAGCCCGGCGGCATTCCAGACACCGGGAGCCGCCAGGCCATTGCGGACGGCCTGTGCGCAGACGCTGTCCATCGTGGCGACGATCTGCTGCATGCCCTCATCAGTCTGCGGGACTTTCGTCGGCGACGTGTAGAGGAGGTTCCAGACGGCCGTCTGGACCGCGTTCTCGAACCAATCCAGCCCCTGACGTTCGTCGAAGAACTGGCCGCTGGCCATCACGCCTTCTTGGATGATGGCCGTCGAGTTGTCGTAATTGACGAAGATATTGACGTTCTTCGCCTTGAGGGCCGCGGCCTGCGTCTCGGTGATCGTCTCCGCCGCCACGCTCGGCTCATTCTTGAACTTCATCGTCAGAGCGGTCTTGCTGCCGTTGAAGTCAACCGTCGCGGCCCGGCCGAAGAATGAGGCTGCCGCATATGCGTTGGCCGAATACTGGCTGTAGGAGCGGTTGTAATTGCCGGCCTTCAGTATGTATCCGAGGTCGGTCGTGCTCCCGCTATCCAGGACCGTGGACGAGGTGATCGTGTAGCCGATGATCCGCTTCTTGCCCTGCCCTTCGATATAGTCCGAGGCGGCCTGCGCGACGGACGTTGAAATGGACGGAAGAACGACGGCAGAATACCAGTCGCCTGATTTGTCAACGAACGCCTGGAGCGCGGCAGCGAGGGTTTCGGCGGCGATGCCCGCCACGGGAGCGGATGCGAGGCCGGACGTCAGCTTGAGCTGTGCCGAGATGTCCACGCCGGATCCGGTCGCGCTGGCATAGCCAACCGTCGATGACGTGCCCGTAGTATCAGAGCGCACGACGAACTTGGCGTTGTACGCATCCCATGTCACCGATGCGCCGGTAAGCGCCGTGTCGATGATTGCAGCCACGCCGGGCATATTGAGCGCGGCGGAGAAATTGAGGGACGACAGCGTCTTGGTGGTCCCGTCGATGTCGATCTTCATGGACCCGGTCGTGATCGAGGTCCACGCCGACAGGAGTTGCTCGGACGTCTGGAGCACTCCACCCCGCAGGGTGCCCTTCGTGGCGCTCTGCCCCCATCGCCCGATATAGAGCAGAGCCGGCTGCGGCACCTGGGCGAAGTGTTTCTGCGCGGAGAGATATTCCGGATCGGTCAGGCCGAAGTCGCCGCCGACACCCGCCAGATTGGAATACTGGCGAATGCGCTCTCCGGTGTCGATGACATCCGTGGTCCCGATATGGAGGGCGGCGCCGAAGTTGCGCGTGGGCGCGGCGATCGGCGAAATATTGACGGTAACGTTAACGACGTCTGTGACGGCAAGGCCTTGAGCCATGGTCAGTTCTCCGTATCGAAGTTTTGAGAGGCGGCGCTTGCCGGGTGGATGGTCCCGACGCCCGACACGACGTTGAGCACCGGGTACGTGCGGTTGATCTGTCGGCGGAACGTCATCAGGACGTCGGCGCGGGCGATCCAATTTTGATTGAACAGGTCCCCAGCGCTAACCACGTCTGAGGCCTGCCTGATGAGCAGCCCTGCCGTAACGATCGCTTCCAGGTTCTGCGGGATAAGAAGGCCGTCAGATAGCAGCCCGGCAAACCCCATCCGGTGCGGGCCATAGAAGCTCGCCATGACGGTTAGCGTCGCGTGACGCTGGAGCGTGTCGGAGCCGTCCCCTGCCCCGCTGTGAATGCGCGCGGCGAAGGTGTCGTTTTCGACGTGGGTGACGCCGACCGCGCACCAGTCCACGCTCGGCTCCGGCTGCTTCGGCTGGTTTGGCTGCCAGCGTGGGCGGACCACCGAGCCCGGCAAGCCCGTGATGCCGACGATCATCGCCTGAAGCACATCGTCGAGTTGATCATCCCACGCTGGGCCGGGCGACGATGGAACGAGGTAGCCACCCGATGCCGATGTATTGGTCACGGGGATACCTGCTTAAGATCGCATGTGGCGCAAACATAGCCGGCGCCATAAGTCGTGTAGTCATTGACCGCGCTTACGATGTAGCGACGGCCGTTCCATTGGATCTCATCTGCGTCGGTGTTTCCGTTGCCATCCGTGAGGGGAAACGTCGTGTGGATCGTGATCGAGCCTCGGATACGCTGCCCGTCTGGAGTGCGGTCAAGGATGTCCCCGGTGTCCGCCGTCACCACGCCGGGGATAACCTTCGTGGTGGTGGTACGAGCGCCGCGCCCGTTGGCGCCAACACTGAGGGTTGAGCGATAGAGCACAATGGCCCCCGCGTCCTGGGCGAACATGGGATCGCCGAGGACGTCGCTCACATCAAGAAGAGGCATGCTATTTGCCTTTCGGGCGGATCACATAGGTCTGAGCATTGCGATACTGCCCAGTGTCCAGTAGCGGCTTCTCGCCCGTTCTTCCGCGCGCCCGCCGCGCCCGCAGCGTGGTTTCAGCCAGGGGCACAAACGGCCCCCCTGTTATGCGCGCCTTGACGGCAGACGATGCGATCAATCCGATATTGTTCAAGGCGACGTCTGCTGCACCAGCCTTTCCGGCCAACGCTTGCTGCGCACCCTTCTTGAGCTGCCCCGCTATGGCGTCCCTGGCGTCCGAAATTCCAGGCAAGAGATGGGGGCGAGCAGGGATATTTGCGTTGGGCGCCCCGAACTCCATGATGTAGCCGATGGTGGCGTTGTTGATCGGCTCGCCCTTTTGGGCCTCTTCTTCATCCGCATTGCGGGGGGCGTTGGCGTCGGGCACGCCGATAAGGACTCGGCTCTTGGTCAGATCCTTCACGCTGGCGAAAACGCCTGCATCGAACTTGCGAACCGTGACCTTCATAGCTGAACACCGCCGGCACCGATCATCAGAGCCAATTGGCGATAACGAACGCCATAGGTCGTCAGGTTCCATGCCCCCGCACCCTCAAGGGAGGCGCTGGACGTGTCGTAGGAGGCAGAGACCTTATCGACGGTCTTCGATGACATAATGCCCGTCGATGCCCCTGGAACGGCGCCGGTGGCAGCCGACGCAGTGGACAGGCGCGATAGCGCAAGGTTGTGCGCGACGAAGAGGCCTGTCCCTAGATCGAGAAGATCACCCCAGCGATCGGCGCTCAAAAGCGACCGCGCCGCAGCGATCCACATATCCACGGTTGCCACGGGATACTTGCCCACATCCGCAAATTCCGGAAATGCCTGATAGAATGTTGCGGATGTAACCGTCATGTTCAGGCCGCTCCAGCCTTGGCGATTTCAGCCTGAAGGCGGGTAACGCCCCAACGGCCGTCAACGGCGATGCCGAGGGTTTCCGCATGGGCAATGAGCGTGTGCTTCTCGCTTACTTCTTCAGGTGTATCGACATGCGTCGTGCCGTCGTCCTCAACGGTGACGCCCTCAACCGGGGCGGGCTCCGGAACAGGGGCAGCCGGTGGCGCGATATGAAGCAGCACGTACCAGTGCTGGGCAATATCGTCCTCAACCTCATGAACGCCCGCCTCGAATTTCTTCAAGACGGCGCCAAGGTTGAGCGTGAACGTCTTCACGACGTTGATGCTGGTCATGAGTTCTTCCTATGACAGGAAGGCCGGCGAAGAGCCGCCGGCCCCTCGCTCACAAACCGTCCCGATAGCCGATCGTCTCGGGGTACACGACTTCAACCACGCCGAGCCGGCCGAAGTACGTGGTGAGCTGATAGAGCGACCGGTATTCCAGCGGGGTGCGCTGGAGCGGCGTCATCGGGAAGCGAACACGCTGCGGGTCCTTGGTATAGGCCGACATGCGGTTCGTGGTGGTGTCGTCACCCTGCGTGCCGCCGGAGCCGGCGCCATTCAGCCACTTGAGGGGCTGGATGTTCAGATCCTGGCCGTTGGACTTGGCGAGGTTGTTATCGCGCAGGTATTGCAGGATCGACATATTGCCGGCGTTGGAGACTTTCTGCGAGACGAGGTAGCTGTACTTCTTGGGGGGAAGGCGCAGTTCCGTGGGGATCACGGCCCAGCCCGACGCAGCCCACACGCTGGACAGCAGCTCGTTGACGTCGGCAAGGATCTCGTCGGCCGTCTTGCTTTCCCATAGCGGAGACAGAGACGCGCCGTTTGCCACATTGGTGACGTTGGTCACCTTGTTGTGGTTGACCAGGCCGTAGACGCCGAGCACGCTGTCGCCGATATAGACCTGCTCATCCACGTCCATGTTGTGCTTGAGACGCATGACCTCGAACTTCTGGGAGTCGACCGGGCGCCCAACCTTCGCAGCCGACTCCAGTTCCGGGATCGTCCAGGAGATTTCCTGGCCCCAGAGATACAGGGGCTGGGCGGTCTTGCCGATATCGAGGGAAACGCCGGAAATGGCGTTGGCGTCCTTGCCGATCCAGGCCTTGCCGCCCGGGGTGATGCCGCCGGCCGCCGCGAAGCTGGAATTGGTGAAGGACGAGGTTTCATCGGCGATGGACACGTCCTCGCGCAGATCAATGTCACGCGACCAGGTCACGGAGACCAGGGGCATGTGCAGGGTCTGGTCGAGGCGCTCCAGTTCCTGGATCAGGAACGAGCCGGCGCTGTCGATGGTGCGACGGTCATAGGTCATCATCGCGTCGCGCGTACGGGCGCGGACGATGGCCGGGCGAGACACGCCGGCCAGGAGGGTCTTATCGTGGTACATTGATGTGGCTCCTTGCCGGGATCAGATGTTGTATGCGATCTCGACGATGCCGTTGGCATCGGCGGGGCCGATGAAGAAAGCGCCGGTGACGGCAACGGCCGTGCCGCCGCCCGCCGGGGACGTCGAGGTGACGATATCGCCCACAACGACGGTGCCGCCGGCCGTGGTCACGGCATAGACCGCGCCGTTCTTGGCAGCGGTGCCGAGCGCCAGGGTCGCCATCATGTAGCCGCGCTTCAGGACATCGCAGATGCCAGAGGTCGCGGGGGTGGAAGTGCCGAGCCCATCGGTGCCATTGCCCGAGGTCGGGAAGGGCCGCGCGAGCATGCCATAGACCACAGAGCCGGCATCACTGGATGCGAGCGGCTGGATCTTGCCGGTCACCATCTTCACGAAGATGCCGAACTTGGTCGGAGGCGTGCCGGAGTCGATGACTTCCGGGGTGATCGTCGCGTGTTCGACACGATTGACGGCGCCGGGAATTCCGGCAGCCATGCGGTAGAGGATTGCATTGCTCATGGTTTAGTCCTTTCGGCTGCGGGAATTCAGGAACGAATCGCCCAGAAGTCGCGATTGCCCTTGTTGATGGCGGCGATGGAGGGGATCTTGACGCCGCTGGCGTCTCGGGTGGCGCGGTCGTAACCGATGCCGCGATCATTGTTTTTGTGCTTGGCGATTTCACTCGCCGCGTAGAACGACACCTTCACGGCGTCGCACGTCATGGACTTGATGCCGGCGGAGGCAACGAGCGGCTTCACGAAATCGGCCGAAGCGTCATCCGAGAGGGCGGCGTCGAGAGCCTTGCGGCGCAGGGCGCACAGGTTGTCCCGCACCTTCTTGGCGCCGACTGCGGCGTCGAAGGTCGGAATCTTGATGCCGGGGGCGAGGATCTCGGCGCGAGCGATGGTGTCCTTGAATTCATCGCTGAGGCCGGCGGAATCGACCGTCTTCCCCTCCTTGACATCGCCCTCTTCGAGCACGTCTTCGTCGGTAGTCTTGTCCTTCTCCTCGTCCTTCTTTTCCCCTTCCGCCTCATCACCGGTCTGGGCTGCGGGCTGGGAAAGCTTGGCGACGGCCTCGGCGATCTGCGCCACGGACGCCTCCAGGCGTGTGAAGCGCTCTTCCACGGGATCCGTGGGGGCACCTTCGTCCTTCTCGGGAGCATCAGCCTTGGAGGCCTCGGCGCCGGCACCGTTCAGGTGCACATGGACGTGCGTGCCACCGGCTTCTCCGGTATCGTCGTCCATGACCTCACCCTCTTCGAGGGCCTTGGCCATCTCTTCGTCGAGGGTCTGGCGGGACTTCAAGAGGTCCCGAATGTTGTCCTTCCAGGACTTCCTGGTCTTCGCCATTTTGCTGTCTCCAATAGAGCAACGAGGTCCGCACCGGCCGTGTTCGACCAGCGCCACATGGTTTCCGATGATGTTGTGTTGCCGCCCGCGACCCGGCGCGGTTTGCTCGTAATCGGCGTCGTAGCCGCACGAGACTTCCACTTTCCCGCCGAGCACTGCCTTGATGGTGTCGGCGTCTTTGATGAACAGATCGCCAACGAGGCAATCGTTCCATATCCCTTCCCCGCGACGCGGGTTGTGGATCTCTCCTTTGGCAAGTTCCGCCCAATTGTCCGGGGTCACATCCTCGTTGGGGTGTTCGTCGGTGACCGGTTTGCCAAAGAAAGAGGCGATGGTCTTCGGGTCGAAGACATCCGCCTCGCCGCGCTCAATAAGAACGATTCCGTCCGGCCCTGCCTCAATGGGGACTTCGCCCGCTCCGTATGTCATAAGGCCGGTGCGCGCGAGCGGGACGGACTGGCAGACGAGAAACCCTTCAGGCGTCAGGTATCGGGTTTCCCCGATCTTCTCCGTCACGTACCACATGGCCGCCCCCCCCTATTCAGATCAAGCGGAGAGGATGCGATACCACTTGCCCACCACCGGGCAGACGTAGAGCGCGGTCTTGCCGGCCGCCTGGGCAACGCCCGTGGCGGTTGCGACGTCGTTGATCGTGTCGGTGCCGTAACCGAAGACCTGCATCGAGTCGGCGGAATCGCCATTGGTGACGATGCAGATGGCGCCCAGCGTGCTCTTGGGCAGCTTCACGCTGTCGGCGGCGGTCGCAACGACAGTGACGTGATTGATGCCGGCCGCAAGCTGCGTGGCGTTGGTCTGCCCGCCGCCCGCGTACGCAGTGATGGCGGTCTTGGCGGAAAGCGTGAGATTGGCAAAATCGCCGACCGCAGCCTGAACCTTGCCCTTGCGGACATAGTCGGGAAGAGACATGATTTCAGATCCGTTTTATGAGAGACCCATGCGAGACACTTTCGCCACACTCGTCGAAGAGTTGAGAGAGAAGGCGGAAGAGGCCGCAGAAGAGGCGAATGATGGAAACGCGGCGCTTTCCAAGGTGATCAATGTGAAGCCTGCCCGCCCCCAAGACATGATCGAATGGGAAGCGGCGGATGTAATTGAGGAACTCTCAGACGCGCTATCGAACATCAGCGACGGCAACAGCGATCCCAAGTCCATCGCAGACAAGGTCTTTGACCCAACCGAACGAGCAAAACGATTGCTCAATCGGTGATGATCGGCTCCGGATAACAGCGGCAGTTCCAGATCGCCCCTGGCAGCGCGTGATGGCCGGGATCGCATTCCGGAGGATCGTCCCACCGAAACACTTTCCCGTTCAGCGCCCTGTGTGAGGGGCGAACATCGCTGTCGCCGACCGTCCGCCAAATGAAATGCGTGGAGCCAACATGAAGCGCCCGAGCTCGCGTCAATTCCGTTGCCGTGCGGCTCACCTCGGTGCGGGCGATCAGGGTCGCTCGCGCCTTGGACACGTCACCGGATCGCATAATCTCTGCGGCGATTTCCTTCGCCCGCGTCCCGTTCGCGATCCCCTCGAGCGTTAGATCGTGCACCCGCTGCGCCGCGTCGATCGGCAGGCTTTTAATGAGCGTGACTTGCTCACTTAGCCGGGTGCGTACAATGCTTCCCGTGGGTGCGCGCAGAAGATCGGTCTTAAGTTGCTCGCCCATCTGGCGGGCGGCCCGGTTCCAGGTCTCGCGATCCCGAGCGTCAACCTCGGCAATCATGCGGGACGCGACAGCTTCCGCCCACGGCGAAATGGTCTCGCTGTAGCGCCGTAGCAAGCCTTCCAGCGTTGAAGTGGTTTCAGGATCGTCCGGCTGATAGATGGCCCGCGTCAGGTCATCAATGTGTTTTGCGATCTGCCTCAGTTGCCGGCCGTATCGCGCTTCTTCCTTGCGCGACCGTTTAAAATCAGCTGCCTTCGGACCCTGTCGGTCTAACGTGAGAGCCCGCAGAGACCCCCGCTCACACGCGAGGCACATTGGGCCGGTCTTCAGGCTTCGGGGCGCTGGGGGTGCCAGGAAGCGGCGGGAGCGCTAATTCCGGCAACGGCGGAGGCTCTTCCTCTGCGTTCGCGATATCGTCGTCCGTCACGTTGGACCAGATTCCGGTCACGTCGGCGGACTGGCGCAGCTCCTTCAGCGCTGTGGCCTTATCCACCAGGCCGGCGTCCGATGCCTGCACCACGGCGGAGGTGACCCCCACAGCGATGGTTGCCTTCTCGGTGTCGCTCATCTGCCAAAGCGGATTGAACTTGAAGTTCAGATCGTCCGGCGTATCCTTGCCAACCTCGGAGCGATACGTCAGATCCACAATCTTCCGAACTCCGGAACTCAACTTCGCCTCTTGTTGCTGCGAAATCATGTCGTAATAATTTCGGATGTCCGAGTCGCCCGTTGCATTCAACCCAGCCGGCGACTGCCCAAAGAGGCGCACGAGCGGGATTTGCAGCGCGCCGGACAATTGTTGAGCAAACTGCAAGAGCACGTCAGAAAGACCGGCGAACGAATAGCTGTGCGTCTCGAACTTGTCTTTCGCATCAATCAGCGTCAGGCCCTCATTGGACTGCATGATGCGGATCATATCGAACATCTTGGTGAGGGCTTCTTCCAGCTTTCCGCCAGCCGAAAGAATTTCCCGCAGGCCATCGACACTGACTGTCCTCAAATGCGCCTTATAGACGAGCTGTGCGGCGCCCTGCGTCGTGCTATCGAATGCCACCAAGCGATCAAATAGCCGCTCGATCACGGATAGGCCCCATCCGTTTTCCGTGATCCTCTGCCAGTATGGCAGCACGACCCCCTCAAGACGAATGACGCGTGTGTAGTGCACCTTGCTGTTCTGAAGAGCCGGGGCATTGGCCGTCACGTAATACGATTCCGGCTTCCCGAGGTCCGGCCCCAACTCCGTGACAAGCCGTTCGAAGCTGGGCTGCACCATCCAACGGTCAAGAACCAAGACGCCCTTGAACTGACCCTTACCCACCGTGCTTACTCGGAGCGGGGTGGACGCGTCTTGTCCATCCACAAGAAGAACCGCAAGCGCCCCGCCGTATAGGCGCGACCACTTGATGGTTTCGTTCAGGTTCTGCCAGATTTCCATGCGCGCCATGGCGCCCTTGACGGAATCCAGTTTATCCGGCGGAATCGATGACGTCAGGTCGATTCCGGCTCGGGTCATGTCCTCGGCAATGCAGTCCACCGCCTGCCCGACAATCCACGATCCGCGATAGGCATACTCCAACTGGATTCTGTTTCGGGATATGGGATTGAACCCATAGGCCGACGCAGTGCTGATGTTGTCGGTTCCGATGCCCAAGCGCGCGGCGACGTTCTGGAACGAGTCCGAAGTCCGGCGTGTGGCGAGGACGCGGACGCGAGGCCTCTCGGTTGCGCCGCCTTGGATTTCAGCCATTATGATACGGCAATCACAGCGATCTTGGCGCCCACCGGCAACGGAACGTCAACCGGGGTGGCGGCTGCAAGGTACTGCCGCGCCGACGTGACGGCCGCGTTGATCGCGGTTGCCGTCGGGTCCGGTGTGGTCCCTACCGCGAAATAGCATGCGGTGTCCGACGTAATGTGTGCGACCGTCTTTGTGGATGCCCCGACAATGGCGCCAGTCGCCGCCGAGCCACTAATGGTCAGGGCCTCAGACGCCACAGTCAATCCAAAGATCGAGGCGCCAGCGCCGCCCTGGTATCCAGAGGGCGCTGGAAGCGCGGGCCGCCCATATGCGATGTATGCCGTGGCCATTTCGCGGCTCCTGTCGCGCTGCCTATCCGGCGAACGCCTTGATCCATTGCGTTGGGTCTAGGGAGTCACCAAGCATCAACTCGGTGAGCGCCCACACGGCGGCATCGACGCGATCCGGCGACCCATCGCCCAAGAACCCGTCCGCCGTAAAACTGCACATCTGGTCTTCCAGGGCTGTAAGCCCGCCTGCCCGGTTGGCGACGTGCTTCACACGCCCCTGCTCATAGAGCGCGGCCACCGGCTCAGCGCGAGGGACCTTCCCTCGACTTGCCGTCACCTCTTTGTAGGCAGCGCTCTTATCGACCGTCCGAATAACGTGCTCGACCATAGCGCCACCGAAATTCCTCTCGGCAACGATCAGATCAGCCGCAAACTCGGTGTATGCCTCTACGGCGCGCCGACCCCATCCATCTGGCGACATCTTGCAGGTCCGGTCAGCCAGGATGTACGCCATCCCGCCGAAGTCCTTGCCGGCAACCACAATGCCGATGCTATCCCCGCCGTCCTCGGCGCCCCTGGTCCCGGATGGGTCAACTGCCACGACAATCCGTTGCAAATCAGGATGCGCCTGCACACGGCATGCATCCATCATTGCCCGCGTCCAGAGCGCGCCTGGAACGTCGTCCAGGATTTCGGCTTCAAGCTCCTGCCGCCCTAGCCGCGTGCCCGCATAGCGATCCGTGATCGACCGCACGAATGCCGGCGCGAGGTTCGCGCTATTGTCCCGCGTCGCGCCCCTGGTGACGACCGTTGATGCCGCCGCCATGATCTCCCGCAGCACCGGAATGGGGCGCGGCGTGGTGGTCACGAGCTGCTTCGGCTTCGTCCCGAGGCGCAGCCCAAACTGGAGCATGTCCCATGTTTCGCGGGCATAAGCCCACTTGGCCAATTCATCGCACCAGGCCGCATCGAACTGCGGCCCGCGCAATTGGTCCGGCTCCGTCGCATTGAAAAGGGTGGCCACAGCCCCATTGGGCCACGTCACCCTGCGCTTTGATGGCTCATAGAGTGGGCGAAACCCAGGCGGGTGAACGCTGAGGATTCCGCTGTCACCTTCCACCATCACGTCGCGGGCATCGGCCGCTGTCTCGGCTATCAGGGCAATGCGCCCATAAGCCCCGCGCGCCAGAGGCGTCGATCCACACACGATGGAGCGGACCCATTCCGCCCCTGCCCTCGTCTTACCAAACCCGCGCCCCGCATTGATGACCCATGTGAGCCAATCGCCCTCAGGCGCTATCTGTTCCGGACGGCCCCAAAACCTCCAGTCCCACGCGAGTGCATCGAACTGTGCATCGGTTAGCCCATCAAGAGCCTTCGCCCTGTCCGCTTCTGGCAGTGAGGCGAGCAATTCGGCTTGTGACAAGCTCACGGGCGCTCACTTCCTCGACTTCGATCGGTCCACCGTCCTTGCCTGTGTGCTCAAGCTGGTGCTTCTCGCGCCATTGTTCGGGGCGTCGGTTCTTCAGCCAAAAGATGGCAGCCGTTGTATCAGGCGGATAGTGTTCGCGGTACTCCGCTCGAAGAATCTCCCCCTGATTGTTGAAGATCTTCACGGAGTCATGCGTGTACCCGGTGGCGCGCTGGTACAAGCTGCGCTCTACGCGATCGTCCGCCTCGCTCTTACCTTCCTTTAGGGCCTGACAAAACTCTTCGTGCTTGGTCTTCCACCTTGCGATGGTTCGAATGCTGACTTCGAAAAACTCGGCAAGGTCCTCATCTGTCGCGCCAAGCCCACAGAGCTTCGCCGCTTGCTTGGCGTATGTGGGCTGGTATGCCGTTGGGCGTCCGCCCACCCCCTTTTCGGCTGAGGCCGGCTTCGATCCATCGGCGCGATCGGCGGCGGCCTGCACTTCTTCGGGAGAAAGCGCCGCACTAAACCTCTTGGCCATCAGTGCACCGCTGCGCCTTCCAGAACACCGTCATCGTCTTCGCCCTCGATCGCTGTGAACAGTTCCGGCGCGATCGCGTTTGCCTCTTCCATCAGGTGCGCTGCGAAGCGTTGATCGTCCATCCCGAGCACGGCCTGGGCTTCTGTGAGGAGAGCGGCTGCGGCGGCACGACGTTCCATCTTGGTCATCGGTGCTCGCCCCTTGTGTCCAGATACAGGGTGATTACCACCACCAGGGCTATCCACCAGATGGTGTGCCTTGCTAGGTGGCGCATGGGGTTAGGTGTTGGGCCTGGGCTCGCGGGCGCCGGAGGCACGCAGAAGTGCATTGGCGAAGCGGATCACATAGGACCAGAAGAGCTTGCTCATTTCGTCACCTGTCCCACAGCCTTGGAGACACCAGCCCAATCCGTGCGGGGCGAGGCGCAGCCAGCGAGAGCAAGCACGACAAGGGCAGCCGCTGCGATCTTCATGATTGCCTCTCTATGGGGTTCGGAAGGCTCGGCTCCGAGAACGTCGGATAGACGTGCGCCCGAAAGGGCTAGAGGAGACGTTCCGAGACGCTTCCGAATTCTGATGTTGAGGTATGCCGGCGCGCTAAATTTACCACCAGCTGGGGTTGTGAGCGCGATACTCCGACCATTCGGACTCTGTCATGTCGCGCTTTATGCGATTGCAGTCGTCGCACGCCCACACGGTGCGTTGTCCACCCTTTGATCTGGGATGAACATGATCCAGAGTGGGGGTAAGCCCAGCACGAGCCGCCATTTCCCTTTTGCAGTATGGGCAAAGCGTTCCGACCGCAGCGGCATACCTGGCGATCTTGGTGAACTTGTTGGCCAATTACGAGCCTTAGCTATTTCCGCATTGCCTCATCAGGGGCTGCACGCCAGAACTGCTTGCCGTCCTTCTCGGAATTCCAGGGGCTGCCGAACGCCTTAGCCGGTGCAAGGTCGCCATCGCCAAAGTTCAATCTGATCTTAGCACATCGGCGCGCCCGGCGGTTCTCCGCACGCTTTAATTCCTTGTCACTCTCGGCTGCCGTGTTGCCGAAAATCGGTGTTCGCCTTTTTGATCGTGCCATGGCAGATCTCTCGAAACTGTATCTCGCGGGCCGGGCGCTACACCGGCTTTCCTGAATGCCGTGATACTATCCGGGCTTTGCTTCATCCACTCAGGGACTCCGCTTTCATCCGGCCAATTGCTCTCAGCCACGACAGATCAGGCACCAATGGAGGCGGGTCTGCTTTCCTCGCCGCCGCGAGAATTAGTCCGTGCAGTCAAGCCCACGGCGGCGTCAGGATATATGCGCCAGGCGATCAACCCTGGCGGCCGTGAATAACCACGGTCTTCAGCGCTATCGGTGCCTTGAGGGGTGTGCCTGGGCAGTGACCGTTTCTCAAGGCCAAACTGGAGGAGGGTGGAGGGATCGAACCCCTGACCGTTAGGTCACCCTAGTTTTCGAGACTAGTTGCCAGCCATTCAGCGGCACCCTCCTGAATTTGGCGGAGGGGGCCGGGATCGAACCGACGCATCCTTTCGGATTCATCGCCTTAGCACGGCGACGCATTACCGCTCTGCCACCCCTCCGGAACTTGATGAGCTGTCGGATGACATAGCGGCCTCTGCGGAATTGTTTTGAGCCTCGCGCCTCCGGGCGCGAATCTGGCTCATATTCACTTTGTCACATAGTCGCGTACTCGGAGTCAATGGTCTTTTTGCAGTGTGCCCCAAAAAATTGCGAGACGATGCAGCCCCTCGGAAAGCCGGTCCACAGCAATAGCGCGAGCACGGTCGCGGTTTGAATGTCCGGTGATCACAAACCCAACGTCCACTGGGTCTTGCCCGTCAAGGATAATCGGGTCAAGCACGCGATAGAAATACATCCCCAAGCAATCCCGTGCACCGCGAAACTGCCCCCGATGGTATGCGACACGCTCGCTGCTCGGCATTGCACTTGGCGGCAGGGTTAGACCCTCGCCTCGTGATCCCGCCCCATAGTCGATCGCTCCGAGACCATTGAGGCCGGCGTTGTACCAGTGCGAGTAATACGTGTTTCCCGCCTCGTAGAGAATGTCATTGCGGTTTTTGTCCTGGCGATCCAGGCATTGGCGCACAGCGAGTCGCTTTAGAGGTTCGTCTTCCATTCGACGGACGCCGTCCGCGCCCACGCGCACATCCCCACGTGCATGTGCGAGGCGCTCGGGTGTGGGGGTCGGCATCAAGGCCGCGCGCTCGGCCGCCCGGTCGATGATCGTAGGCTTTTGCTTCAACGCTGCCTTGGCCATGTGTGATCAATCCTTTTCAATCGGGGTGATGCGGTAGGCTTTTCCGGAGTCGAGATGAACAAAAAAGGACGGCCCTTCCATGCGATTGATGCGCCGATTAAGACTGTCGATCGCAAGGCTATTCATCACGACGGTGATCGCGACGACGAATATCCAAAAGCGGGCTCCCTCATCCATCGTCACAGCCCCGCCAGAACAGAGGAGCACTGCTGCGGCGATGAACGCCGCCGCCGCGCCAAGACTCAACCTCTCGACAATCGTCATTGGCCCGCCCTTCCCGCCGTCTGGCATAGTTCTCGTGTGTCTTGCGCCAGCCCGCCCTTGAGCGCCGCCCGCATTTCCTGCACCAGGGCAAGCTCTGCCGCCTGGCGCCTGGCAGACTCGTCCTTGCCTTCATCGTTCATCCTCTGAACTCTGCGCATGAGGATGTGCTCTCTGTTGCCAAGAGCGGCTAGAAGGGCGTCACGCTCGGATTTGGTGCCTCGGAAGAGCATGGCGATTCAGCCCTCCCCTTTGGGAGGGGCGGGGAGAACGGCAGCGGCTTCAAGGGAATCCGCTTTTTCTCTCAACACGCGAGCCTGCTCTAGGGCGCTCTTCCGAGCGCGATCGTGCCAATCAGGCTCGCCAAAGAGCCATCGTGAATTTCCGGCAGCGACGATCTCGCGGGCGGTATCATCGGACACGCATGCCAGGGTAAGATATTCGACTTCGCCCACTGATGAATGGTTGCGAAGCTGTAGAGACCAAGGCTTGTCGTGCTTTTCTTCCAGGCCCGATGGCCGCAAGATCAGATCGACCACGGCTCAGCCCTCCCCCTGCTTGGAGAGGTCGGGGATGCCGGCGGCTTTCAGAACGGCGCGGGCAATTGCAACCTCATAGTCGCCGAATAGCTCGTGACCCCCTTCCTCTCCCCATGCCCGCACCACCTCCACCGCATCAACACCTGCAGGGGCGGAATGACCCTCGGCGTGGGCGAGGGCGGGACGAGTATAGAGAGGCTCTGCGTTCGACGGCCCCGGCGTCAGACCGTTGTGGCAATCGTTGACGACCCAGAATTCGCGCCCTCCTGCGGTCGCCTTGTAGCGGTACGCAACCGGCTTCACCTCTCCCTGTACAGGAGGGGGCGTGAGAGCGGCGGCCTCGCGCTGCAAAGCGGTCTCTGCGTTCGAATCGGTGACGTGCTTGTAAATGTTGAGCGCGACCTTCGGCAGGTCTTCGCGGCGAAGGTGCGGCGCCCTCCCATCCTCCTCAGACATGTTCAGTTTGAGGATCGAGAAGATCGAAGCCGGCGATATCAGCGTAGGATCCCACTGAATCCAGACAGCCCGCTCTTCAACCTCGTACTCCGAAGGTCGTAGTCGGGGCGCAAACCCATCTGACCAACTACTCCACTTGCCCAAGTCCTGCCCGACCTCTCGAAACCGCCATTGAAAAGTTCGAGCGGCGCGCGTGCGCCAAATTGAAAAAGCAGTTGCGCGGTCGAAACCTTGATCGAGGTTAGATTTAGCCCAGTCATCAAACGCCTTCAGATCTGCTTCTAGGTCCATCAGCGCACCTCCGGTGCAAACGGTATTTCGTCGTCCATATCGTCTCGGTTCAGCCTCGAACCCGCAGAAACCGGGGCGCGCTCAGATCGGCTAGGAGCCTCGTCAGAGGCCGTTTCGCGGTCGGAGCCACTTGTCCCGCTCAAAATGGTCAACTCGCCCCTGTACGGCCTCAGAATGACCTCCGTGGTATATTGCTCGCGGCCATCCTTCTCGTACTTTCGGGTTTCGAGTTGGCCTTCGATATAGACCGTCGATCCCTTTTTCAAAAACCGCTCGCAGACGCCGACAAGATTTTCGTTCAGGATCGACACGCGATGCCACTCGGTGCGCTCCTTTTTCTCGCCGCTCTGCTTGTCTTTCCAAGACTCGCTGGTTGCGACACTCAGATTAGCAACCCTCCCCCCAGATTGAAAGCTACGGATCTCGGGATCGCGGCCCAAATTCCCAAGAATAATTACTTTATTGACCGAACCAGCCATTAGGCGGCGCTCCCTTGTTTCTGAAACCTGAAAGTAAGTTCGCCTGGCGCCGTGCATTTAGGATGCCCAGGCGGGGGGCCGAGAACAGCCTCTGGCCAATCGCCGGTATCGCCGAAGCGCCGAACAGCCCGCTCCCATTCCGCCGGCTTAACCGTGGCCGGATCTCGCACAGCGACGGGCGCCGACTTGGGGATCTCTGGCGCGCGCTTTTGGTGCGCCTCGCGAATGTCCTCTTCGAAATAATTCAGGGACCTGACACTCTTCCCCGCCAACAGCCTCTGCTCGAGCTTTCCAAGCACGACGGCCTCGCAGAGCCGCATGTCGAACCCCTGCGCCGCCCACAGGTGCACCGGGTGCGTGTCCAGCGTCAGCCGGTTGGGGTCGTTGCTTAGCCTCCGGAAAAGGCTGGTGATTTTGGTCGCCAGCTGTGCGGCGGGGTGCGGCGGTTCGGAGGCCGGCTCTGGAGGTTGGCTAGGCTCCGGCGAAGCCTCGGTGTCACCCGCGCCCGCAGAAGATGCGTGAGCATCTTCTTCTGTCTCTGTATCTGCCTCTGTATCTGGGGGCGTTGCGCAACGTCCCTGCAACGTCCCTGCAACGTTGCATCCCGTTGCATCACCGTTGCAATCCGTTACGGCAACGTTGCGTCGGCGTTCGCGAAGCCGCCTTGATCGCTCCGTTGAGGTGTCGCCTTCATACTGCCGACGCCTCCATGCGCTCACTGCCCCGCCTTCGATCATGCCGATTTCGGCCATCGCGTCAAAGACGGACTTGATCGCCTCCATGGGTTCAGCCAGGGCGGCAGCAACACGGCGCGGCGTGGTTTCGAATCTGCCCCCATCCTCTGTTTCCGCAGCGGACTCCAGGATCGAATGCCACACCGCAATGGCAATGGATCGCGAGCAGCCGGCGATAACGGATGCTTCCGCAAGCTTATCGTCCTTCACGGTTCCGGCATATGCCCGATACCAGCGATTACTCATTGCTGGCTATCTCCTCAAATTTCGGATTGCATTGCAGCCAATGTCGCAGAACACGGATACGATCTTGATCGGCCCCTGGCGTTGCTTCGCTATGGCAATTTCCATGAGGTTCTCGTTGGCGTACAAAGCCGCCTGCCGCTCAGCCTCGTCCTCGGCGGTCTTTCCCTTTTGCCGCTCGAGGTAATAGGATTCCCGGTGCAGGAAGAGCACCACGTCTGCGTCCTGCTCGAGCGCGCCGGAATCCCGCAGGTCTGAAAGTTGAGGACGTTTGTCCTCTCGGTTCTCATTGCCCCGGTTCAACTGGCACAGCACAAGCACACAGACGTTCAACTCTTTTGCGAGAGCCTTCAACGCTCCGCTGATCTCCGTGACTTCTGCCGTCCGGTTTCCCGAATAGCGTTCAGAAGCCCGCACCAGGTGGACGTGGTCGATAACAACCAGCTCGAGCTGGGCCTTACCTTCGCGCTCCAGCTTCTCCTTGAGCTTCCTGGTGCGCGATGTGATTTGACCAACGGTCAACCCCATTTCCTGCTCAATCTCGAGGGGCCATGGTATCATTTCAAGCGCAGCCCGCTCGAGGCGTGCTGTCTGTTTGTCGTCCACCTGCCCAGCGCGGATTGCCCGGTATGTGATCGGAGGGCCATTGTCATAGGTCAGATCGGATAAGGCGCGCTGCGTCAGGGATTGGGCTCCCATCTCGAGGGAGAAAAACGCGACCCCATGACCATTTCGCGCCGCCTTGCAGGCGATTGAAAAGCCTGTTGCCGTCTTCCCGACGCTGGGCCTAGCCCCTAAAAGGACCATTTCCCCATATGACATTCCGAGCGTAGCATCGTCGAGTTCGGACAGCCCATAAGCGACACCGGCAATCGCCCGGCCGCTCTCCTTTGTCTCGAGCATTTGGCGATACGCGCCAGCTGCGGCTGCCCCGATAGACATGGGCTTTACAGATTGGTCCAGGTTTGCCGAAACGATCCCATCAAGCACCTCTATGCTCGCTCGAGCGGCCTCAGCAGGGGAGCGGGCGGACTGGGATAGAGCTGTCGCGCGCAGGGTGTCTCCGACTTCGACCATGCGGCGGAAATCAGCCAGTTCTCGGATATGAGCGGCATAGTCTCTGCACCCGACCACCGTGATGGACTCAGACGCCAAGCGAGCCACATATTGGCCGACCGTCATCCCGTCGAACAGTTCTTGTGATGCAACAGACTTAAGCGCGCCGATCGTCAACGTCATGTCGATTGACCGGCCCATCCTCCGGGCCTCGAGGAACGTTCCCCAAATATGGCCGTGCACCGGCTCGAAAAAATCTTCTGGCGCTACCCTGCCCTCAACGACATCGACGGCATCTGCATTGATGAGAGCGGCGCCTATTAGCGCCTGCTCTGCTTCGATATTGTGCGGGAGCTTCGAATCCAACCCGATCATTTGTGCCGACCGATAATGAGGACATCCACATTGTGAAGGGCCGCCCGCTGATCAGTGCTCAAGAACACATCCATAAACGATCGGTGAGCGGCGCCGGCCGCGATACCGTCTTCAAGCCGCAGTGTTTGTTGTGCGCGCTTTACTGCCGCCACATAAACATCCCAGCGACCTGAGATGATCGCTTCACGTTGCGCTTCCAGGGAGATGATCTCTGCGCTCATTCAGCGGCCTCCCGCCAATCGAACCAGTGCAGCTCGGGACGGCCGATCAAGACCGAGGCATTCATTCCGCCGCTCCCGGAAGTTCGAAGAGAGGCCCTGCATTGACGGCAACCGGCGCCTTAGCCAACGCGCGCTGCTCCGGCCCCATCCAATCGCGCTCGATCCGCCTGCGCGCCATGCCGGCATAGTCTTGGTTTAGCTCAATCAGCGCGGCGCGCCGCCCATGGCGCAAAGCCACCATGGCCGTGGTGCCCGCGCCGCCGAAGGGATCGAGCACCAAGCTACCCCTTGGACAGCCCGCGAGGATGCAGCGTTCCGCCAGTTCCGGTGGGAAGGTCGCGAAATGCGCCTCGCCGAAGGGCTTCGTGGCGACGGGCCAGACAGTGAGCGGCGCGGGCTCGTAGTTGCGCAGGTTGCGCGAGCCGCGCTCTACCCCCTCTATGCCGGTGTGATTGATGTGGCCGGCATGACGCGGGTCTGCGACGTCGGAGGCGCGCTTTTTCTCGGCGCCATCCCAGCGCTCGTTGAAGCCCGCCATCCTGCGCCCGCTGGACGCGCCAACGGCGGCGGCAGCGGCAGCGGTCTCTGCCTGCTTGGCGCGCCTGCCACCAACTGCCTTCATGGTGCCGTTGGTTTTCCTGCCACCGTTGGCGCGGTATGAGCCCTCTTGGTTCTCGATGTCCTGGGCCCACCGTTGAAGGCTAGCCGGAGACGCGCCCTGCCGCACCGCCATGGCGTCATACCAATAGCGCTCGCTTTTCGTGAGCAAGAACACCTTTTCATGCGCCGTCGCAGGCCGATCGCGAATGCTTTCCGGCATCGGATTCGGCTTGGCCCACACGATTTCCGAGCGCACCCACCATCCATCATCCTGCAGGGCGATAGCGAGACGGTTCGGCACCATGCAGAGGTCTTTGGGCTTCAGCACCCCGCCATGGCGGTCATGGTGCTGCCCCTCACCCACATTCGATCGCGCCCTAATTGCGCCAATGGTCGAGAACGGCTTGTCCCGAAATGTCCGATCATCCTTGCCCGCCGCCTTCACATCGGCCGCGCTGCGCCCGTTGGGCGAGGTGGCATAGCAATCGCCATAGTTGACCCAGCACGTGCCAGACGGCTTGAGCACCCGCCGCACCAGGCGGAATACTTCCACCATCACATCGAGGTGCTCGCCAAGCGTCGGTTCCAAGCCGATCTGTCCGGCGACGCCGTAATCCCGCAGTCCCCAATACGGCGGGCTGGTGACGACGCAATCCACGCTATCCGGCTCCATTGCTGCGAGCATCTCGCGCACGTCGCCGCGCCAGAGCGCCACCCGACCGTCAAGGAAAAGCTCCGGCGCGCTCATGATCCACCCCGCTCGTTCGATCGGATCCTCGCCGCAGCCTCGGCAAGGCGGCTCGCGCCTGCGATAACCCGCGTCTCCAGAAATTCAGCCGTGGATTTTAGCGCGCGGTTGCCCTTGGCCTGCCGGAGAAGCTCAAGTATAGCGCTTGCCTCTTGGTCCATTTCGTGGGCTTTGTCGGTCATGACGACAGATCAATCAGGCAGCGCAGCATCTCGATCTGCTTACGCAACAGCGCGTCCGTCTTAATGAGACCGTCAATCTTGCGCACCGCATGCAGGACAGTGGTGTGATCCCGCCCGCCGAAGCGGCGGCCAATATCTGGCAGGGAGCGTGGGGTCAGCGTCTTGGCCAGATACATGGCGATCTGGCGCGGCTTGACCACATTGGCGGTTCGGCGCTGGGACACGATATCACAGCGCGAGATACCGAAATATCGCGACACAATACCAGTGATGCGAGCCACTGAAGGCCCGCGCTCTGGGTCGTCAAGATTGAGCCAATCCCGTGGCAGGCCAACGGCGGCCTCAGCGATTTCGATGATACGATCCGGCATCGAAGTCGGCGGGCATGGCGGCGCAGGAATCTCTTCTTGGGTCGCTGCGGCAGGCGTACATTCCATTTCGGCGACGGGCGTCACAGGCCACAGCCGACGCTGGCGCGCGTGATGCTCTTCTTTCTGCCTTCGCCGCTCGGCGATGTTGATTTCAAGATCAAGCATGGCTGGGTCTCCTAGATCTGCCAGCCGCTACCGAGCGATACGATCTTCGGCGCCGCGCGCATTGGCACGGTCTGTTCGAATTCCGTCATCTCGGGATTGGCCTTGCGATAGCCGGCCGCTTCCATTGCCGAGCAGAAGGCTTCGTTCATCGCGGAAAGCTCGCACCGCTCCCAGCCATCGCGAGGGGCCTTATTCTCGGCCACAACGTTAATTCTCGACGGGCGCTGCAAGTGCAGCCGCTTGATCTTATCGGCAATGGCGCTTGGTGACCGATCAAATCCGGCTTCCCTGAAATGAACGGAGATATTCGGTATCGTGAGCCCCTTGGATAGGAGTGAGCGCAGAAGGTGTTCTTCATGACCGGTCCATAGCGTGCTCATAGCTGTATCACCTTCTAAGGATGAGTTTTGAGAGATTTCACGTGTTCCGCGCATTCCAGAACCCGCGCCGCATCAGAAAGCCGCAGCACAATCAGCGGGTCCTTGCGATCTGCCTTGATGACAAGGCCGTAATTGCCTTCGAGCCATCCGTAGATCATCGCAAAACCTGACGATCTCGCTTTGACTTCGATGCGCTCATCTTGGCCTAGAACGGGGACATGAACGTCACCACCAAAGCGGTCAGATGCGCGGGCGATAGCGCCCTGACCGGACAGGGGCACGCGTTCGGCGCACAGCCCGTGATCTTGGAGGATCTTGACGATGGCGCGCTCGATGCGGGCGCCCTTGTCGCGGGATTTCTTTCCCATCAGAGAAAGATGCCGAGGGCCTGGGCATAGAGGTCCACGATCGCCTCGTGCTCCTTGCGCTCGTCCACATCTTGCCGGCGCAGGGCAAGGATGGATTTCAGCGCTTTCACGTCGAAGCCATTTGCTTTGGCCTCCGCAAAGATATCGCTGATGTCGTCGGCGATTGCCTTGCGCTCTTCGGTCAGCCGCTCAACGCGTTCGATGAAGGACTTCAGCTGCTCTTTGGCGAACCCCGCAGGAGCATCGGAGGAATCGGAGGCGGACGGGTGGCGTGCGGTATCGTCGAACATTGGAAAATCTCTCTTGTTCAGGATGACTTACGGATGGCGCCGATTAGGCCATGCGGGCCGCCGGCGGGAATTCCTGCGCAAGCCGCGTCAGGCCCTTTGGCGTGACGCGCACCTGGGTGACCGTCTTCTCAGAGCCATCGGATCGAGAGACCGTCGTCGTCTTATGCTCCAGCAGCCCGCTTGCGAGCTTCGACTGGTATGCGACATCCTGCGCGGAACCGGTGCGCGCATAGATCCAGCCGTGCGCCCGCAGAAACTTGAACAGAGCCTTAGGTCCGACCTGAAGTGTTTTCGCGGCATCGGTGATGCAGAACGAACCTTCGCTTTCGGCGATCCGGGCTAGTGCCTCGACCTTCGGCGCCATGGACGCCTTATCAGCCTCCAACGCGATCACTTTCTCGGTGTAGGACAGGAGCAATACTCGCATCGACGCGGCGTCATTCAACAACACCATCGGATCGACGGGCGCATTATAGCTTCCCGTGCGGCGGACTTGCGGGAGCACCTCGCCCACCACCCACTCTTCGAAGCGCTCGGCAGACGGGAGGCCTGACCGCATGATCAGGCGGTAAACGTCCGCTTCCGGAATGATCGTGAAGCCGCGCGACGGGACATCCAAACCCGACGCTTCATCGGGTTTGAGGAATTGCAACGACTTGCAGTGGCGCCGCACGGCGGCGTCCGTGTCGCGATAGCCGATAGCCGCCGCCACATCCTTGCCCACGAACCAAGGGTTACCGTCCCGGTCCACGATACGAAGATCATGGCCCTCAAATTTGAACGCCCACATGCTGAGATGGCTGGCGCCGGACGCCCCTGCGGAAAGCGCTGTTTGCTGCATCGTCATCCCTCACTGATCCGGGTTGCGGGCTTTGTGGTCTTCACTCTGTCTGGCGCGGCGGCTCACCAATGGCGCGACGGATTTGCGCCACTCGCGCCACCACCTGCTGAACTTCACCGCCGCTAGGGTCAGAACCATCCGCCAGAAGCCCGGAAAGTTCGGCGGCGTGGATTTCGATTTCTGTGAGCAGTTCGCGGATGAGCGCGTCTCGCAGGGCGTCATTCAGGTGCGCTCCGATTTCCTTGATCCTGCCCCGGCAGATATTTTCGAATGTCCCAGCACCCGCCCGCACTGCCCTTGCGGCGACCGGGACAGCCTCTTTGGCCGACAGCCCTGACCGTTTGGCGAGAATGTCTCGCAGCCGAACGCCACGCCGAGAGGCGCGCTCGACATACGCTACTGCTGACATAACTGTCCCCCGATGGCGGATGACCATGCCGTAACTCCCGTGCATTTTAAGGATGCTTGAGAGAGGGCATATTGATGCTTACGAAGACACGCACCACGACTGAACTTGCCGGGACCGAAGTGGAGCGTGCGGAGAAAGGCCCCAGCCCGAAGGCCGGGGAAGTTGGTGCGGCAGAGGAAATCCGCGCCGGGGGATGGCAGTCCATCGGCGCCCTTGCGGCATCCGTGATGGACAAATTGAGGTTGCCAGCGGATCGCACCGCCGCTGGCGCCGGCTGTGAAACGGAAATTCCGGCACGAGGCGTCGGACTTCCCGCTGCGATTTTGAATGGAGGTTTCGGACATGCCTAACCCCAATATCGGACGTAGAAATATACGATTTCCGCCAGGACGTAGGCGGCGACAAAGAAAATGCCGGCGTGCCGGTGCCGCATGAGTGTGCCGATGGTGATCGGCTCTCGCTGCATGGTGCGGCGGGCGGGCGCTGGCTTGAGAGCAGGGCCGGCTAGATCGTCTAGGAGCTGGTGGCGCGCGAGGATGCTCATGACGCACCGCCGCGCGAACCAGAATTCATCCGAGCGTAATGCCCGTCACAAGCGCGCAAAGCAGCAGCAAGCCGACGCTGATGTTTCTCGAACTTCGTGCATCGCACGGTGTGGTCGGAGAGCTCATTCAGGCTCGCGTTGATCATTGCCCGCGTCGGAAACTTGGGAGCGATCAGGAGGTTTTCATTGGCGAGGATTCGAGACAGTGCGGAAACGCTCACGCCAGCGCCGGACTGGATCAAAATCCAATCGAGTGTTCCTGCTGGCTTTTTCTTATCGACGTAGCTGCGGGCGCCATCCCAAATCTCTCGCACCAATTGATGCAGAGCGCGCGGGGACCTTACGCCAGCCTCACGCGCCGAATGGACGATCGCGTAGCCGTACTCATGGACACAGGCGCGCCACTCCGGCGTCATGCTGTCCATATCAGCCCATGAGCGTTCGCGGCGCGCGCCTTGGAGAGGGATATCGCCCATCATGCCGAGCCCTCCTCACGTGCACGTGCACGAGGTGCCGCTTGGGAATGGATGGAACCACTCATGCCGCGCTCTCCTCTCCCGAGTGAAGCCGTCCGAGAAGGCGAAACGTCACCCCCCTCAATCGCCGGGAGCGGGCGAGCCTCACCAATCCGTCCCAATGCCTTGACGGGATGCTCGCTCGCGTCTTCCAGGCGCTGACCGTTCCGAGCGGCAAGCCCAGCCCATCGGACACCGAAGTGACCCCGCCCAGCCCGTCCAATATCTCTGCGACAGATTTCATGCCGAACATTCTGCGAAAAGCAGAGACGCGCGTCAACATAATTCTCTGCGACTTGCAGATCGCATCTCTGCATGGTGCGCCGCATGGAACGGAATGATCGCCTACGACAGGCCAGAGAGCGGAGAGGGTTCAAGACGGCGGCCGACGCGGCCCGCGCCCTTGCCATCCCTTACGGGACCTATTCGGGCCATGAAAATGGCCTGCGAGGCATCAAGAATGATGACCTAATGCATTATGCGAAGGCGTTTCGAGTTCCTCTTGCGTGGCTCGCTTATGGAGAGGGGTCCCCTGATAGCCATACAGTCCCTGTTGTGGGATATGTCGGGGCTGGCGCAGAGGTTCATGGCATCGATGATCACGAAAAGGGTGGCGGGCTAGACGAGATTGAAGCCCCGCCAGGTGCGTCCCCGCATGCGGTTGCCGTCCGCGTCCGGGGCGAAAGCATGCTGCCTGCCTACCGTGAGGGCGACCACATCATTTACGACGAGCTGGCGACGGGTGCCGACATCGCACGCTACATCAACAAAGAGTGCGTCGTTCGGCTCACTGACGGGCGCACGTTCATCAAAACGCTCGCGCGCGGTTCAGAGGACGATTGCTGGACTCTGTGGAGCTACAACGCTCCGCCAATGACCGACATGCTCTTGGAGTGGGCGGCTAAAGTCCGATGGGTTGAGAAGGCATAGCCGCTCGACTTTTCTCACTCTCTGCGCAACCATAGAGCGCAGGGAATGAGGGGCATATTATGTTGCGAATTTTGGGGGTGGCCGCTCTGGCTGCCGTGACCGGCGGGTGCGCCACGCTCACGCGAGGCACTACTGACCAGGTGCAGGTCTATTCCGACCCACCAGGCGCCGACGTTAAAACGTCAATGGGATTCACGTGCACCACGCCGTGCACCATCCAGACCAATCGCAAGGACGAATTCACGGTCACGATAACGAAGCCGGGCCACGAGCCTGAGGCCGTCGAGGTGAAAACGCAGGTCGCGGGGGCGGGCGCGGCTGGGTTCGCCGGCAACGTGATTATCGGCGGCGTCATCGGGATGGCTGCTGATGCGGCGACGGGGGCCACCCTGGAGCACGTCCCGAACCCCGTGAGGGTGAAGCTCTATCCGACCGGGAAGCGCCCACCAGATGCGAACCCGCCTCCAGCTCGCGAAGCGCCCGCGGGGGCTGAGGAGACGCAAGGCGCCCCATCGACATAACCACCAGATCCCTCTGGCGGAACGCTGCGACGATTGACGGTGTTGTCAATTTGTCACCCTATATGCATTGTATAGCTACAACGATAGGGGATGGGGGAGATTGGATAATGGACATGGAGAACGTAATTAACGTTGATATTCAAACTCATAGAGAGACGGGTCTAATCCTGGCGACGAGCGACGATATGCCGGGCCTCTATGTGCACGCTCGCTCCTTCGAAGAGTTAGAGCGGCGGCTGCCCATCGCTATCAGGGACATACTGGAGTTTAAGGGAAACATCGTCGAGTCCGTCGATATTGTTCGCCGGCCGAATAGCGATCCCTTCATGTCCCCACATTTCACGATCAGCGCGATTGCTGCGTGACGTGCGACGAATATCGGGCCAAACTTAAGCTTCTTGGCCTTATTCCGGTTAAGGCGTCCTATGACGGCGCCACCCTGTATCAGGATCGCGAGCGGCAACCTCACGTGATCCCTGACCCAGAGGGCTTAAACGAGATCGAACGATCCGACTTCATGATGAAGCTTATGATACGGATCGGCGCGGAAGACTGACAACCACAACAAGCCCGCCCTACCCGGCGGGCTTTTTTGTGGCTGGCAACCCGTTGCAGCATTTGAAAAATGCCGTTTGCAGATATCCTCTGCATTTTGCAGTTGACCGCATTTCTGCAAAATGCATAATAGTCCTCATCGAAAGAGCGATGGGGATCGCAGAGATGATGACCAGGGACCAGGCCGCGAAGGCCACCACCACCGAGATCAAGGCCCGCCTCCGGGAGATCAAGGCGCAGATCGCCAGCCTCTCCGAGGTCCAGGTGAGTGCGAAGAATTCCGCCACCTCCGAGCACGGACGGATGCGAGCCGACAGCATCGTCCTCATGAAGGCGGAGCGCTGGTGGCTGAACAAGGAACTCGCGACCCGCACCACCAGCCGGGACGCTCTCCCGGTAGCGGCCTGAGGAGGGCGAGATGGACGACATCCCCCACACCCGCCGCGTCCTCGGCAACCAGTCCATGGGCGCAGTCGAGCCGCACTCGCTCGAAGTGCGAGACATCATCATCCTGGAGCGCGCCGACAGCGCAGCACTCATTGCGGAGCTGGTCGAGGCACTGGAATTGGCCGAAGTGGCACTCGCTCACAGCGAGCCGACGATGAAGCACTACGGCGAGCCAGTCGAACGCCATTCGCATGCGGCGAAGATGGTCCGCGCCACGCTCTCCAAAGCAAAGGGAGAGTGAGATGAACGACGGTGGATTGTGGACCGGCACGCGCGTCCGTCATCGCGACGGAAGGACCGGAGTCATTGATCAAGATTACGTCGGCTTTGCCCACCGTGTTCTGCGGATCGTGGATGCTGCGGGGACTCCTATTGCAAGCGTCCAGCTGAACGTGGACGGTCCGCATAGCGGCGATGCCGGCTGGGAGTGGCAGGCGAACGCCGGCGATTGGTATTCACTCGGACCAGAGGAAAAGGTCCATTACAGCCGAGATAGTCTTCGTTCGGCATGCGTGGATATTCTAGGCCGCTCCGTTGTCGAAGACTCCGGCTCTGCTCTTCCAGAGCTTTGCAAGATGGCAGCGGTCGAGCTGTTCATGTTCGAAGGCGCCAACGACGATCACGTGACGATCATCCGCCGCGCGATACGCGACCTTCAGAACCACGGCCAATTCAACTTCGAAAAGACGGAGGGCTGAACATGCACGAGATACGCCACCAGATCAGCCGGCGCTCGAAGAAGTTCCGCGCCGCCCGCAATTCCGGCCGCCGCCTGGGCCGCCGGTTCTGGGTCGAGATTGAGAGCCTTCGCGCCGAATACTGGGAGACCGTGTAATGCCGACCTTCTACGTGACCAAGCATGCGCTCACCTCCGGCACTCTGAAGATCGAGGCCGAGAAAACGGAGTGCGACGGCATCCATTGGGGCGGATCATTCTGGAACTCCGCCTACGGCGAAGGCCGCCAATGGAGCCGAACGGAAGCGGAAGCGCTCGTTTGTGCCGAAAAGATGAGGGTGAAGAAGATCGCCTCTCTCAAGAAGCAGATCGAGAAGCTCGAAACCGCCCCGATCAAGATCGTGGAGGCATGAGCATGTCGAAGATCAATGATGGCGGGCCGGCGTTCCCAAATCCGGCCGATGCGGCTGGCATGAGCCTGCGTGATTGGTTTGCTGGGCAGGCGCTATCGAATGCCGCCATCTGCACCGGAAGCGCCCCTGAATACCAATTGATCGCCTGGTTTGGTGATCGCCGGGACATTACCCGGAAAGAGATTGTGTCGGCTCAAGCCTTTTCCGCGGCAGATGCAATGATTGCGGCGGGTCATAAGAAATGACCGCCGCCTCCGAAATCACCGATGCCCGCGAAGCCCTCACCTACCAGTGGGAAGAAAGCCGCCGCGCGCTTCTGGCGACCGCGAAAGCCTCCCAGCTCCCCACCGAGCAATACAACGCCGTCCTATCGGCAATCCACCTGATGCACGCGGTGTTTCAAGAGGACATCGCGGACATGCTCGAAGCCGCCGCCAGCCGCCCGGAAGCGGACGAGCCTGGCGAAAATCCCCGCCGCGAACACGGCACATATTTCACCGCGAACGGCATGAGGGCCGCGTGAACGCCCCCAGCATCAGCGAAGCCCTGCTCAAGATCATCGGCCACCTCGGAGCGGCGGAAGTGCAAAGCCTGCCGACCGATGACGAGATCATCATGCGCCACGTCCGCGACGCGCTGGAAACCGCCCGCGCCGCTTATTCCCGAACCTGCCAGCCGGAGCCGGCACAATGACCAAATCCCAGGCCGCAGCACTGAAATGGCTCAGAGAGCACAACGGAGACGGTGTTTTTGACCGTAACGGGGTGCTGCTCGCCGCCGGTGAACGGGCGCCGGTCATGCGCAGTACATGGAACGCGCTGCGGGACCTTGGGCACGTCGAGTTCTACGGAACCGGGCGCGGGCGCGTTCGTGCTGTCCAGCAGCAATCGGAGGCAGCGGAATGACCACCCTCCCCCGCCCCAAGCGCCCCCGCAAGCCCAAGCTCGTGCCAGCGGTCGCCATCCTGGCACCCCGTGAGCACACGCCCACCCCGCTGCGCCCGGCCCCGCGCCGGCCGGCAACGCCCACTGATTTCGCCGCCGCGCTCTTCTCGTGCGCCGCGATCATGCTCTCAACGCCGCTGCTGATCGGCACCAACTTTCTCAAGGGATGGAGCGCCTGATATGGCCGCGAAAACGAAGAAGAAAGCCGCAGAGCCGGCGGCCCAGGAAGCTGTCCTGGCGGAACCGGTAATCATCTCCATCAAGGGGTTCAACCACGATCTGTCATGCCGAGGCTTCAAGTTCGAAATCGGCAAGACGTACACCGTATCCGGCAATATCAAGGCGTGCAGCAACGGGTTTCACGCGTGCCCGGAAGAGCATCATCCTCTCTCGGTATTCGAGTTTTACCCGCCGGCCAGAAGCCGCTTTTGCGTGGTCGAGCAGACTGGCGATGCCAATACGCTGGAAACCAAGCTGGCATCCGCAACGATCACCATCGGCGTCGAGCTGACATTAGGCGATCTCGCGCAGCGCGCCGTGAAATGGGTGTTCGACCGCGCAAACTGGCTGCATGGCGCCGTGGCCATGGGCGACAACGAAGGCGCCACGGCGAGCGGCTATCGGGGCGCGGCCACGGCGAGCGGCGATCGGGGCGCGGCCACGGCGAGCGGCGATCAGGGCGCGGCCACGGCGAGCGGCGCTCAGGGCGCGGCCACGGCGAGCGGCGATCAGGGCGCGGCCACGGCGAGCGGCGATCAGGGCGCGGCCACGGCGAGCGGCGCTCAGGGCGCGGCCACGGCGAGCGGCGATCAGGGCGCGGCCACGGCGAGCGGCGATCAGGGCGCGGCCACGGCGAGCGGCGATCGGGGCGCGGCCACGGCGAGCGGCGATCGGGGCGCGGCCACGGCGAGCGGCGCTCAGGGCGCGGCCACGGCGAGCGGCGATCGGGGCGCGGCCACGGCGAGCGGCTATCGGGGCGCGGCCACGGCGAGCGGCGATCGGGGCGCGGCCACGGCGAGCGGCGATCGGGGCGCGGCCACGGCGAGCGGCGCTCAGGGCGCGGCCACGGCGAGCGGCGATCGGGGCGCGGCCACGGCGAGCGGCTATCGGGGCGCGGCCACGGCGAGCGGCGCTCAGGGCGCGGCCACGGCGAGCGGCACTCAGGGCGCGGCCACGGCGAGCGGCGATCAGGGCGCGGCCACGGCGAGCGGCTATCGGGGCGCGGCCACGGCGAGCGGCGCTCAGGGCGCGGCCACGGCGAGCGGCGATCAGGGCGCGGCCACGGCGAGCGGCGATCGGGGCGCGGCCACGGCGAGCGGCACGAACAACGTCGCAATAGCCGCAGGCTACGAGGGGAAGGCGCGCGCAAATGCAACCGGCGCCATCGTCCTCGTCTGCCGTAAGGACCCCTGGGATGGTGGCGCAATCCTGGCTATCGCCGCCGCGAAGGTTGGCGACGCCATCGGCGGGGTCACCATCAAGCCAGACACTTGGTATCGGCTGACCAGCGACGGTGTTGCCGTCGAAGTGGAGGGTTAGCCATGACCGGCGACCTCATCCTCCTCGGTATAGGCGCCGTGTGCGCCTACCTGATCCTCTCGCCTCTGTTTCGCAGGCGAGCGCATCGCGACCCTCTGGACGATGCCCATGGGGATGTCCCGCACTGGACACCGGAGATGGGCGATGACTGACGCAGCTCTCTCCCGCCTGGAGCGGGAAACCACCACACAGAGCGCGGACGCAATTGTCCGCCTGATGCTGACTATCTCCAAGATCAAGGGAGGCCGCCGTGGGTGATAAATTCAGCATGCTCGACAACATCGAAAGCGCGTTCGCCCGCCTGCAACGCGACGCCCGCAGCGTTGTGGCCGATGCCGACACGGCGCTGGACTATGTGGCGATGACGCCCGGCCGGCCGGAATTCCGCACCCGAGCGGAAGCTGAAATCGAGCGCGCAAAGGCGGCGCTAACCCACGCGCTTTCCTGCGTCGAGCAGGCGGAACGGCGCTTCTCTAACCTTCCCAAGGTGGCGTGATGCTGGATACCACAGCGCCCGAAATGATGGGCCACAATAACCCTCCCGAGCCGACGCCCTACGAGCTGTCCAAGGCGGAAATCGAAGAGCTTGTCGAGGAGGCCAAGGGCTGGCTGGACGGAGAACCCGTCAAGGACCAAGCCGTCGCCGACAAGATCGGGCTGCTGAAAGGACTCCTGCGCAAGGCACGCCAGACCGCCGATGGCCGCCGAAAGGAAGAGGTCAAACCTCTCGACGATGCGAAGGCGGAAATCCAGGCCCGCTACAACGCCCTGATCGGCGATACCAAGAAGGATGGCAAGGGCATCGCGATCCTTGCCGAGGAATACTGCGACAAGGCCCTGGAGCCCTTCCTAAAGGCTCTTGCCGCCGAGAAGGAAGCCAAGGTGAAGGCCGCGCGCGAGGAAGCCGAGAAGGCCGCCGCTGCCGCGCAGGAGGCCATCCGCGCCGCAAGAGAGGCGGACTTTGCCACGCAAGAGGCAGCTGAGGCGCTCCTGCGGGACGCGAAGAAGGCCGAGACCGCCGCGAACCGGGCAGAGAAAGACACCGCCCGCGTTGCCGGCGCCGGCCGCTCCATCGGCCTGCGCAGCAGCGAGGTGCTGCACGTCACCGATGCGATTGCCGCCCTGCGGGATGTTGGCCTGACGGACGGCGTGAAGGCCGCCCTTCTGACGGCGGCGCGTGAATACCGGGTGGAATGGGGCCGGTTGCCGGCCGGCGTGACCGCAACCACGGAACGGGGGCTGTGAGATGAAAGCGAAAACCATCAAGACGGTCCTGCGCAAGAAGACAGACGAATGGCTCGCGTCCATCGATAACGAGGCTGTTAGGGACCTCGCATCGAAGAACACCATCATTACCGGCGGCGCGATTGCCTCGATGCTCTTGTCGGAGGATGTGAACGATTTTGACGTGTATTTTCGCAATAAGGATGCGGCTGTGGCCGTCGCCAAATACTACGTCTCCAAGTTCAAGCCCGTGACCCTTAAAGGGATCAAGTGCGAAACATACGTTGATCATGAGGGCGATGATGGGCGCATTCGCATCGTCGTGAAATCGGCAGGGATCGCCAGCGAAGACGGCTCCGAAAAGCCATATGAATATTTCGAAGCGAGGCCGGAGGATGAGTCCGCGGCGTATGTCGGCGAAATTATGAAAGATGCCGGAGACATCGAGGACGCTAGGGAGGATCTTGAAAGCAAGGCTCTTGCGACAGACGATGGAAAACCGCCCTATCGCCCGGTGTTCCTTTCGACGAACGCCATTACGCTGAGCCACAAGGTTCAAATCGTGCTCAGGTTCTTCGGTGAACCTGACGCAATCCATGAAAACTACGACTATGTTCATTGCACGAATTATTGGACGAGCTGGGATGGCGAACTCGTCCTTCGGCAACCTGCCCTCGAAGCACTCCTATCCCGCGAGCTTCGTTACGTCGGCAGCAAATATCCCGTGTGCTCCATCATCCGCCTGCGGAAATTCCTACGCAGAGGGTGGAGCATCAACGCCGGACAGATGCTCAAGATCATGATGCAGATCAGCGATCTGGATCTCAAGGACCACAATGTGTTGCAAGACCAATTGACCGGCGTCGATGCGGCATACTTCGTTCAACTTATGGCAAAGATCAAGGAGAACGATCCCGAAAAGGTGAATGCCGCGTATCTCTGCGAAATTATCGACAGGATGTTCTGATATGAGCGCCGGATTATTCGCCGAATTGGCCGCGCCATTCGCCCCCGACCGCGTTTCGTGGCGCTGCGGCAGCACCAACAAGGAAAAGACCAAGGGCATGGCCCTGGCCTATATCGACGCTCGCGACGTGATGGAGCGCCTCGACGAGGTTCTGACTCCCGCTGGCTGGCAAAAATCCTTCCCGCATGCAGATGGGAAGACCGTCTGCTCCATCGGCATCAAGGTCGGTGACGAATGGATATGGAAATCTGACGGGGCCGGCGACACGGACGTTGAAGCGGAAAAGGGTGCCCTTTCGGATGCCTTCAAGCGCGCCGCCGTGAATTGGGGCATCGGCCGATATCTATACGACCTTCCTTCGCCGTGGGTGGAGATCGAGGCGTTCGGGAACCCGAACAAGCCATCGTATCGCATCAAAGAAACCGAGCATCGAAAACTCCAGGCTCTGCTTTCTCGTGACGCTAAGGCCCACCGCGCGGCGGTTGTGAAGAGCGAGGCGCAGCCGGCTGATGACAAGGCCGCCGCCGTGAGTCCCGACGTGCGCGCCGCGTACATCGCGGAATGCCGAAAGACAATCCTTAGCTTCGCCTCTGCGGATGACGTGCGCGACTGGTGGAACGGTGATGATCGAAAGAAGATGTTCGAGCAATTCGACCTTTCTGAAGCCGAGTCCACTGAGCTGAAAAATGGGGCTTTGGAGCGCCGGAAGGTTCTCGCCCGCCAGGCAACCGCAAGGAGCGCAGCATGAGCGACGCCTTCGAAGACCAGGCGCGCGCCCTGGCGCACAGCATCCCTGTCTGCGACCTCGGATCGGCGGCGGGAATTCGGGCGATTGCCATTGGCCTGCGGGAAACGTGGCGGATGGCAACGGAAACCGCAGAGGAGAAAGCCGAGAAGGTTATCGCGGGGCTCAATGCCCAGCTCACGGCTGAAATCGATGCGACGGGCCGGTTCGCTGCGCGGCAGATCACGTTGGAAGCGAAACTCGATCAGGCGCGCGAACTCGGCATGGCCTATTCGCGCGATGCGAAGGAGGCGCAGGACAGGGCCACCCTCCTTGAGCAGACCATACAGAACGGAGCGGAGATGATCCGGACGGCGCATGCCAGGGCGGATGCTGCTGAAGCAGATGCCGCACGATACCGATATCTCAAGGACCACTGTTCCTCCCATTACGCAATGACGTGGGAGCAACCGGCGGAATGGAGCATCGGCTGGGAATTTCAGCAGCGCACGCCTGCCGAGGCGACAGGCTCTTTCGACTATTGGATTGACCTGGATATCGCCGATCGCAAGCGCCGTGAGGCCGAAATTGAGGCTGAAGAAAACGACGGCCTCGAAGAGTGCGGGAACCACAGCGCGACTGACCCGGTGAAGACGGAGGCGAGCAATGTCTGAGCGCATGACCAGCATTCATCTGCCTGGATCGCGTGGCAGCGGCGGCTATGCCGAATATGGCCGATGCGAACCTGCGGAAATGATCAGCGTTATCAGAGCCCGCGCGGCCCATATGAAGGAAGAGGCCGAACGCATCCTTTCCGCGCCTGATGATGCCTTTCGCGTGGAAACGTATGTCGGCGTGCATGTCCAGCGCCGCCGCGAAATCCTTCAGGAAGGCAAGACGGAGGCGCACAGCCATGACCAGAATTGAACCGAACGTCCACGAAGTCCCGCAGCCGATCCGCGAGGTCATCGTCACCTACGACGATTACCAGACGCACACGATGGGCCTCGCCTATTGCGTCGGCATGGACGGCGTGACGCGCATCGAGGCCTGCGCGAAGAGCGCGGAGTTCTCGAACATTCCGTACCTGCGGGTCTGGAGCGGCGAGCGGTGCATTGCCGAGTTCTGCCAGCACAAGGTCGCGGCGGTGTTCTTCGCCAAGGATGAAGGAGAGCTTTCCGATGACTGACCTTCTGCCCTGCCCCTTCTGCGGCGCCTACAGCACCCGATCCTGCGAAAGCCCTGATGAAGACTTCTGCCAGTGGGAGACCACCATGGATGGCGAATGCGAAACCTGTCACGGCTCCGGCGTCATCGTCAAGCGCGTCACGGTCTATGAGGCCGGCTGCGGCTTTCCCCATGACGATGGCGAAGAGCGGCCGTGCCCGGATTGTTGCGGCCCCGATCCAGACTTGCTCCGTGATGACCGCAACGAGCGGCGCCAGATGGCGAAGGAATATCCCGATGCCGAATGAGATTACATTCCAACGGGCCGAAAAAATCATCGCGGCGACCAAGACCCTGGCCTATTGGCGCGGGCAACTGGCTGTACTCGATAAGGCGATCACCGTCGATATCAGGGTGACTTATCAAAAGGGCGTTGACACCTATCGTCAACCGGTCACGGACGCGGTTAACTACAAGGCTGCGCTCAAGGATCAAACGCTTGCGCGGTCAGTCGTAGCCGGCATCCGCAAAGCCTGGGAGCAGAACCGGGATGAGGCCATCCGCACGCTGCGCCAGCTCGGAGCGGAGGTGCCTTCGTCATGAGCGCCCCGGTCCTCTTCCGCTGGACCGGAGAAGTCATGGAGCCCAGCTCCATGCGTTTCGCGCGCGATTGCAACAAGCGCTTCGTCGTAGGCGAGCAATATCCCATGGACGTTCTGGAGAACCGCTCCGGCCCGGCGCATCGGCATTATTTCGCCTGCATCCATGAGGTGTGGGCGAACCTTCCCGAGGGCGCCTCGGAGCGCTTCCCCACGTCCGAACACCTCCGGAAATTCGCGCTCATCAAGACCGGCTACCGGGACGAGCGCACCATCGTCGCCGCCTCAAAAGCCGAGGCACAGCGCGTGGCGGCCTTTATCCGGCCGATGGATGATTTCTCAGTCGTGACCACGGAAGGCGCCAGCGTCACCGTCTACACGGCCAAGAGCCAGAATATGCGGGCCATGGACAAGGCGACGTTCGCGGCCTCGAAAGACGCGGTGCTTGGATATCTGTCCCAGCTTCTCGACGTGTCGCCGGCCACCCTTGAACACGCTGGAGCATCAGCATGAGCAACACACGACGTTGGGGTGATAACGACCGAAAGTTCGGCCCCTTCACCTTCGCCTATGACCGCCATTATCGGCCGCTCACGGCCCTTGTGAGCACCAACGGCGGGTGCCACCTTCGCCTTGGCGCGTTCGGAGCCACGCTTATCTGCGAGCTTCCGCGGCTGATTAATGGCTACCGCAAATGGGTGGATCTTCCGGAGGTAAACGGCTGGTCCCGCGGCGGGTATTGGGACTGTTACCCCAAGGAATACGGCTTCAGGTTGAGCGAGGGGCATTTCTATGTGAGCCTCGGGGCGCAGACCCATGACAGCAGCACGACGCGGTCACGGTCGTGCTTCCTCCCCTGGACGCAATGGAGACAGGTCCGCCATCAGCTTTACGGGGCCGATGGATATGTCACGCCAAATCTGGTGACGATGCCGTGGAGGGCTCATCACGCGGAAGTTGAATCCCTGGTGAAGCATCAGAGGAAGGTGAAGGACTTCGATGACGAGGTCATCGATGTCGAGATCTACATCGAAGAGCGGGATTTTCGGCTCGGAGAGCGTTGGTTCAAATGGATAGGCTATCTCGCCCCGAAGAAGCGCCGTCGCTCCATTGATATCCGTTTCCTGAGTGAGGCCGGTCGCGACAAAGGCTCATGGAAAGGCGGAATGATCGGCACTCGTCACGAGATGCTTCCGGGCGAAAGCGTGGACGATTCCTTCTTCAGGTTTTGTGAGCAGGAGCAGAGATCTAGGAACGGCAGATATCGCTTAGCGGTTCACACGCAAGACGGTGCCGCAGCATGACATACGACATGACGACCAACACGAACCCGCCGGCCAACACGCTCCCCATCGGGGCCGGCGATAGGGAGGCCGACCTTCCCCCAGGCTCGGCCTCCCGCACCCTTATGACGTGGCAGCCGATCGAGACGGCGCCGAAGGACCGACCCATATGGGGGAAGGTCGGAGACAATGCCATCCGAATGTTCTGGCACGAGAAATTCGATGCGTTCATCTCGCGCTTCAACCGGATGACAATGGCGCCCGGCTACCTGATCAACGGCGAACCGTACGAAGACCATTCGCCGGAATATGTCGACGCAAAATGGTGGATGCCCCTCCCCTCTCCTCCCAACAGAGGAGAGAAGTGATGGCCCGCAGCACAGACGAGTGGATCGGCGCCAGCGCGAACAGCGCCATTCCGCCCCGCGTCCGCGTCCGTGTCTTCGAGCGCGCCGGAGGATGCTGCACCGTCTGCATGCGAAAGCTCGGACCCGGTGATGCATGGCAGGCCGACCACACGGTGGCGATCATCAACGGCGGCGAGAACCGGGAAGGCAACCTCAGGCTCGTTTGCGACTGGTGTCATAAGGGCAAAACACGCGCCGACGTTGCCGAAAAGTCCCGCACGGCGCGGGTGCGCTCCAAGCACATCGGGGTCAAGAGACCTTCCCGCTTTTCTGCAAGCAAAGACAGCAACGTCAAGAAAAAGATTGACGGTACAGTTGTGGATAGACGCACCGGCGAACCGATCACGAGGCGATAATGGGCTATAATACTGTTGCAGTCATATACAATGACCACTCTGATACAATCAAGAAGAGCGGCCGCCTGGGCGAACGGATATGGGATGCAATGGTTGCGGCTGGTTCTTGGCGCTGCCAGACGCACGAACGTAATTTCGGCTCGGGCTACATCGTCTCGCAGGCACACGCCGACACATGGCAGATCACGGCAATCGGCTGCAACTTCGGGTACCGCCTGGGCGACCCGAATAACCCGCCGCCGCCCGATGCCTTGGAAATGGCCGCGTGGGCTCTCCGTGAGCACGGATACAAGGTGACCAAGCCGAGGGTGAAGAAGGAGTCCGGCAATGCGTAAGCCGAAGTATCGCCCCTGCAAGGCGGAGCGATGGGGCATCCTCAACCACGTCGGGGACATGTGGACACCCGATACATTCGAGACCAAAGACGAAGCGCAGCGTTACATTGAAACGTATGCAAAAAAATTTGGTATTGAACTATCCAATCATAAGCCGGTGCGAGTTATTGTTGTAGTCTCCGTCGACTCAGGGGAAAAGAAGTGACCCCCGCCGTCCACTTTGTAGGCTTTCGCGGTGAAGAATACTGGAGCGCCGTGAAGGTGTTTGGACGCCCCGGATTCATCCACCGCGCATGGGATCGCCGCGCCCGGCGCGAAATCGCAGACGAAGACACCATCGTCTTTGCGACGGGTGATCAGCACCAGCCGTTTGCGGAGCGCAACGCACCAGACATCACGGAGGTCGGCCATGAGTGACATGGGAGAACTCTACAGCGCCCTGCGAGCCGAGCGGCGCGACCGGCGCGCCCGGTTCGGCGTCAACTGCCCCCGGTGCCGCGAAAAGCAACCCAAGCGGACGCCCTCGATCCTGCTGCCAGGCCAGCGGTGCAAGGTCGATGGATATCGCGACCCGCGACCGAGCGAAGCAGACATCACGGAGAGCACGCCATGAATGAGCAAGCAGAGCGCGCGCTGATATCGCCGGCTTCGATCTTCTCGATCCTCAAACTGAACATGTCTGAGGAGGATGGGAGGGCGCCGCACCTTCGCCGCGAAGACCTGCCGAAGGTCGCGCTCAACATTTACAAGCACGTCACCGATTCGAACGCAGAGACCGCTTTGCAGCGCGAGGCCGCCGCTCTCACGCCTTCCTCCGCAGCAGAGCGCGAGGCGTTCGAGAAGTGGTGCAAAGAGACCGGATTGATCGACCGCATGTCGAATGGTCCATTCCGCTACTCTGGAGTTGATCACGCATGGGCTGGCTGGCAAGCTTGCGCCGCTCTCACGCCCTCTCCTGCAGCAGAGACGGAACGGCGCGAAAAGAACTTGCGTGCCGGCTACAGCGAGATTTGCGGTCTCGCGAGGCAGATCCTCACGGTTGTGGATCGCGGCGCTTTGGACCCAGAGCCCACTCCCGCGCCTGCGGGCGTTGATGCGGTGGAGGTGGCCGCCAAGGCAGCCTTTCGGCAGGCTCAGACCATTTATCGCGGTGTTTATGATTATATCCCCCTGAATAACACGTGGGAGCGCGCGGATGGCACTACGAGGGAGTGCTGGCGTAAGATCGCCAAAGCTGCCCTCGGCATCCCCGACCTCTCCGAGCAAGGAAGCGATAAATGAGCAATCTATGCAAAGCAAACCCTTGCTGCGGTGAGCCATATTATTGCGTCGTTCCACTGCCGCAGCACCGAAGCGGGATGCCTTGGCTAAACAACCCCAATTGGCAAACTGCGGAACAGACAGATAACAACGCTGTCGATACTTTCGCGGCGGAGATGAAGGACAAGTTGGAGAAGAAGCGCAAAGCTGGATACTGGGGGTGGAACGACATTGATCGTTGCACAAATGCTCATTTGAGCATGCTGCTGCGGGAGCACATTGAAAAGGGCGATCCCGTGGATGTTGCTAATTTTGCCATGATGATTCACCAGCGCGGCGAGAGAATTGGCAGGGTCGACCGACCCGACCTCTCCAAGAAGGGGGAGGGATAGAAGATGCGCCTAACAAAGGCTGAGCGCGACCATGTTCGCGGCATGTTCGGTGGCCGGTGCGCATATTGCGGGGAGGAGTTGGCCTCCCGCTGGCACGCAGACCACATTGAGCCTGTGGTGCGCGGGGCGTGGATCGGGAAGCCGCCCGAAAGGCCGGATAATCACCGTCTCAACAATATGATGCCGTCCTGCGCACGATGCAACATCAGCAAGGGATCGATGTCCCTGGAATTCTGGCGCGGGTGGATCGCCAAGCATGTGGAGAGCTTGAACCAGCACCATTCGATATATCGCGTCGTCAAGTCGTTCGGGCTGGTGGCTGAAACCGGGAAGCAGGTGAAGTTCTACTTTGAGTGCGCCACCCCTCCCAAAGGGGAGGAATGAGCGATGGGACTTCGACATCATTTCCGGCCCGATTATCACGTTTGGCCCTCATCCATCGGGTTATCCGCGCGGGAGTGCCCGTTCTGCTGGTCTAGCTCAATTGCAATTTACGCAGGCCCGAGCCCGCACCTGACCTGCCTGAGCTGCGGTAGCGACGGGCCGCCGGCAGAGAGAAGCCCGTCGGACGCTGGACTATACGCTGCGACCCAGCGGTGGAACCGCCGCGCTCCCAAAGGGGAGGCGTGAGAGATGGTCTTCGGCGACTTCTCAGAGCGGAGAGTTGCGTTGTCTTTTATTCGGGGGCTCTACCGGAAGCGCACTCAGATCGTTTTTGCGTGGCTCCCTCACCGCCTCGTAGACGGGAGGATTGCATGGCTTGAACCAGTCGAGCGCCGATCTGTTCCGGGCGCATGGTGGGATTACGAGGAGGGATGGATTGTGCCACCGTTCAGCTACCACCTACCAGCCGGCCGCGCCTCCCTCAAGGAAGGACAGAAGTGATGCGATCTATCCGCTGGTGGATGTTCAAGAAGCTGTCCTGGCTGGGGTGGAAGATTTGCCCGGAACCGGATCGGTCGATGCTTCAAAGCATGATGCCAACTCGGGCTGAGTGGGAAGACCAGCTTTCCGCTCTCAAGGAAGGGCTTTCGCAATGACCGACATCGTAGAGCGCATGCGAGCGCACATCACCAATCGCGGGGGCCTGTCTCGGGACGCAGACGGCAACCTTGTCGCTCCGAACGGGGCGTGGGCAATGATGCTGGAAGCGGCAGACGAGATCGAGCGGCTGCGGCGTGAGCTTAAATGCGGGCCTAAGGCGGTGCATATAGACGCAGAGGGAGAATTCAGCGTTGAAGCAATCACTATCCTTGGCATGGATGATCTGTCTGTTACGCAGCGCGCCTATTTCGAGAAGCACAAGGAGCCTGCGGAATGAGCCAAGCGCCCCGCGATATCCCCGCACGCGGTAGCATCACGGACACGACACCCCTGCGGTTGTGCGTCGCGGCAGCCATCGCATTTCCGGACGGCTCGATCACCGCGTCCAGCCTGCGGCGGGAATCCCTGAAGGGGCGGCTTGCGGTGGTGCGCGTCGCGAACAAAGATTACACGACGCTGAAAGCGATCGAGGAGATGATGGGGCAATGCCGCGTCCAGCCAAGGGAGCCCGCCTGTGGCTCCAGCCCGCAGAGACAGACCCCCGCACGGGCCTCGTCCGCAAGCAATCCGTCTGGGTCATTAGGGATGGAGGAGCGAAGGTTAGCACGGGATGCGCTCCACGCGAGCGTGAAGACGCTGAACGAAAACTCGCAGCGTACATCACCGCGAAATACCAGGTCCCTCGGGACCGGGGCCGTCATCCCGCTGAAATCTCCATAGCGGATGTGCTGAACATTTACCAGATCGACGTGGCGCCGCAACAGGCGCGGCCGAAAGAGGTTCGGCAGCGAGTCATCAAGTTGGACGAGTTTTGGGGGGAGAAGACCCTATCCGAGGTCAACGGGCGCGCCTGCCGCGATTATGTCGAGTGGCGCACAAAACAGACGATCAAAGCCGCCCGCCCGGAAGCGACGGGAAAGCCCGCGCGATTTGTCACAGCCGCCGGTGCACGGCGCGAGCTGGAAGACCTGAGAGCCGCAATCAACCACCACCGAAAAGAGGGGCTGTGCTCCGAGGTGATCGAGGTGGTGTTGCCGGACAAGTCCCCGCCGCGCGAGAGGTGGCTAACACGCTCCGAGGCGGCAAAGCTGCTATGGGCGGCGATCCGCTACCGGGAGATTCAGAACGGCAATCCCACCGATCGCAAGAGCCGCTGGCACGTTGCCCGGTTCATTCTGATCGGATTGTACACCGGCACCAGGGCTGGCGCCATCTGTGCCGCCGGCTTTAATCCGGGCGAGGGCCGCGCCTGGATCGACCTCGAGCGCGGCGTATTCTATCGACGCGGCGATGGGGAAAAGCTCACCAACAAGCGGCGCCCATCGATTCGCCTCCCCGGACGGCTCCTTGCCCACATCCGCCGGTGGCACGAAATCAGTCCGACCAAACAGGCCGTGGTGGAATTCAACGGCCGCCAGATCGGGACGATTCGCAAAGCCTTCGCCGCTGTCGTTGCGGATGCCGGGATTGATTCGAGCGTCACGCCGCACATCCTGCGCCATACGTGCGCGACATGGATGATGCTCAACGGAGCTGATTTGTGGGAAGCCGCCGGCTATCTCGGGATGACGGTTGAGCAGCTGCAAAGCACCTATGGCCACCACCATCCGGACCATCAGGCCGGCGCCGCTGCTGCTGCGACGGGCAAAGCGCCCGTGACCAAGCCGGAGCGCAAGGTGGTATCGCTTTAGGTTTCTGTCCCTGTATCTGTCCCACCTGCGGGGACAGAAACTCAAGACCCCTTTATTTTCCTGGTCGGAGTGGCAGGATTTGAACCTGCGACCCCCACGTCCCGAACGTGGTGCGCTACCGGACTGCGCTACACTCCGAACCAGGGCGCTGCCTCTAGCACGCGTTTTGGCAGGGAGGCAAGCGCGTTCTCGCGGAAGCTTGTCGTTTCGCCTTCGCTTGAACCCCCATCGCCCGCGTGCCATAGGAGGCCGCCTGTTACAGGACAACGAGTGAGGAGTGGTGGAATGTCGAGCGACAGCAACGCGAGCGGTCTCATGAAAGGCAAGCGCGGGCTGATTCTCGGCGTCGCTAACAATCGATCCATCGCCTACGGCATCGCCAAGTCCGCCCGCGCCCATGGCGCCGAGATCGCGCTCACCTATCAGGGCGAGGCGCTGAAGAAGCGGGTGGAGCCTTTGGCGGCGGAACTGGGCGCCCATCTGGTCGGCCATTGCGACGTCACCGAGCCCGCCACACTCGACGCCGTCTTCGCCGAGACGCAAAAGCTGTTCGGCAGCATCGACTTCCTCGTCCATTGCATCGCCTTCTCCAACAAGGACGAGCTGGACGGCCGCTACGTGGACACCACGGCGGACAATTTCGCCAAGACCATGTTCATCTCCTGCTACTCATTCACCGCCATCGCGCAGCGGGCCGAGAAGCTGATGACGAACGGTGGCTCGCTAGTGACGCTGACCTATTACGGCGCCGAGAAGTGGATGCCCCACTACAATGTCATGGGTGTCGCAAAGGCAGCCCTGGAAGCTTCGGTGCGCTATCTCGCCGCTGACCTTGGGCCGAAGAACATCCGCGTGAATGCCATCTCCGCCGGCCCCATCAAGACCCTGGCGGCCTCGGGAATCGGCGATTTTCGCTACATTCTGAAGTGGAACGAGCTGAATTCGCCACTGCGCCGCACCGTCACCACGGACGAGGTCGGCGATGCCGGCGTGTATCTCATCTCCGATCTGTCGCGCGGTGTCACCGGCGAGATACATCATGTGGACGCCGGTTATCATATCGTTGGCATGAAGCATCCCGACGCGCCGGATCTGGCGCTTGTCCGGGATTGAGGAGACGCCGATGATTCGCTCCGCCACGATCCAAGCCCGTGCACTCTTCCTGGGCCTTGCCCTGCTCGCTGGCGGCGGAACCGCCGAGGCGCAGACCCAGATGCAGATTCAGGTGCCCATGGGCTCAGGCGGCGCCCCTCCCGATTTTAACGCCTATCCACTGCGCGATCGCCTGTTCGGGCCGGGCGGAGCGATCTTCCCCGACTATGTCAACCCGCCGAGCGAAGGCGCGCCTGCGGGCAGCCCGCCGGCCTATGTGATCGGCGCCGCGCCGGGTGTTCTGTTCGGCGCTGGCACGGCGGACCTGCTCTGCCAGCCGGCCGGCCGGCCGCAGATCCAGGTCATCAGCGCCCCGCCGGGTGCCAAGCTTTCGGTGGCGCCCGGCGCCTTCACGGTGACCGGCACCGATGCCGGCTCGACGCTGTGCTACGGCCGCCCCATGGTCGGCAATGTCGTCCGCGTCTCGGGCAAGGGGCCGCGCGCCGGGGGGCCCGTGGTGCTGCGCGTGACCTATCCGCCCATCGGGGCGTGGTATGATCACCAGATCATGATGCCGGCCCGCTGAGCCGCGCGCCCCACTGGGGAAGCGCGCCGGAGACGGTGCACGATGGAGGGGGCAATGCAGGGGTGGGCAAAGAGGGGGCTGGAAAAGGCAGGTGCATTGGCGGTGGCGGCCCTCTGCCTCGCCGCGGCGTTCACGCCCGCGCGAGCGGGGCCGGACAATGATCCTGATGCCTATGTCACCAATTTCTTCACCGGCGGCGGCAGCGGCGGGATCCTGTTTGCGGCGGGCACCGCCAATCAGGAATGCCTCAATATCGGGCCTCCGGCGATCGAGGTGATCAGCGCGTCGCCCGGCGTGCACCTCTCGATTCGCCCCGGTACCTTCATCGTGACCGGCACCGACTATGGCTATCTGGTGTGCCAAGGCCAGCGTCTCGCCGGAACCATCGTGACCGGAACCGGCACGGGGACCGCCCAGATCCGCGTGACCTATCCGCCGATCGGCCAATGGTACACCCACACCCTGACCCTTCCGGGCCGGTAAGATGGCGCGCCTGTTCCTGGTTCGCCACGGAGAAACCGATTGGAACGTCGCTGGCCGGCTGCAGGGGCGGCACGACATTCCGCTGAACAGCCTCGGCCGCGCACAGGCCGCGCAGGTGGGCCGGGTGCTCCACCAGCTGGCTGGCGACGTGGCACCGCTGACCTTCGTGTCCAGCCCGCTGATGCGGGCGGTTGAGACCATGCGCATCCTGCGCACGGCCCTCGATCTGCCGGCCGCCGGCTATCATCTGGATCCCCATCTCGCCGAGCTGTCCTTCGGACGCTGGGAAGGCAGCACCTGGCCCGAGCTGAAGCGGCGCGACAGCCTTGCGGTGCGCGCGCGGGAGCTGGCACCGTGGACCTTCGTGCCGCCTGACGGGGAAAGCTATGAAATGCTGTGCGTGCGCGCCGGCACCGCGCTGGACCGCCTGAAGGACGAGGACGCGGTCGTGGTGACCCATGGTGGAGTCATTCGCGCCCTGCTTCACACGAGGGCCGGCATGCCGCAGGAAGAAGCGGCGCTCCTGCCGGTGCGCCAGGGCGCGGTCTATGTGCTGTCCGGCGGCGGTTTCCGCGTCGCCGAATAACAGAGCGCGGGGCAGCGACCGCGCGCAAAAGATACCGGCAGGGCTCAGTGCGCCGCGCCGGTGGTCTTCTGGCGGTGCAGCACAGGGGGACGCGAGACCAGCAGCTTGTCGATCCGCCGCCCGTCCATGTCGACGATCTCAAAGCGCCAGCCCAGCGAATCGAACACCGCGCCCACCTGTGGCAATTCCTTGATCTGCGACAGGGCGAAACCGGCCACGGTGTGAAAGCCACGGTCGACCGGGAAATTCAGCTGAAGCACTTCGCGCAGTTCGTCGACGGGCGCATCGCCGGAGATCAGGAATGAGCCGTCCTGGCGTTCCACGACATGGGGTTCGTCGTGCTGATTGTCGTCGGAGATGGAGCCGGTGATGGCCGCCAGCAGGTCATAGCCCGTCACCACCCCGACCATGTCGCCATATTCGTCGACCACGATGCCCATGGGCACCTCGGCGCCGCGCAAGGTGCGCATCGCCTCCAGCGCGCCCACGGTCTCCACCAGGAAGGTGACCGGCTGTACGAAGGTGCGCGGATCGGGCGTTTCGCCCTTCAGATAAGCGTCGAGCAGGCGCTTCGCCTGGATTACGCCCACCGTCTCCTCGGGAGACTTGTCGCAGGCCGGCAGGCGGCTGTGCGGTGTGGACAGGAGGATGTCGCGCACATCCTCGGCGCTGCCGGAAATATCCACCCATTCCACATCCGGCCGCGGCGTCATGATCGCGGTGACGGGGCGGTCCGCAAGGCGCATGACGCCGGATATCATGCGCCGCTCGGCGGGCTCGATGACACCGGCGGTCTCGGCCTCGTTGATGATGGCGCGGATTTCCTCATCCGTCACGCCGCCTTCCTGGCCGCCCGAATTGCCGAGCAGCCGCAGCACGCCGCGCGTGGAGACGTCCAGCACCCACACCACCGGCGCGCCGACCTTTGCGAGGCCGACCATCATGGGCGCGACGATGCAGGCGAGACGTTCGGGGTTCTGAAGCGCGAGCCGCTTAGGAATGAGCTCGCCCACCACGAGCGAGACATAGGTAATGCCCGCCACCGCCACGGCATAGCCGATCGGTTCGGCGAGCCGCGCAGCAACGCCCGCGCCCTCCAGAACCTGACCCAGATAGGCTCCGAGGCTTGCGCCGGAGAAGGCACCCGCCAGAATGCCAATCAGCGTGATGCCGATTTGAACGGTGGACAGGAAGCGGCCGGGCTCCGCTCCCAGGGCGAGCGCGGCCTTCGCACCTTTGTGACCATTGTCCGCCTTGTGGCGCAGCCGCGCGGGCCGGGCCGAGACGATGGACAGTTCCGCAGCAGCGAGAACGGCGTTCAGGAGAACGAGGAAAAGGACTATCAAAATTTCGATGATGGGCATGGCGGGAAAATCGGACCCTTCCGTCCGCTCCTGCATAGCACAGCCGCGCCGCAATGGGCGAGGCCGTGCGGTATTTTCGCGCCGCCGCGCGGCTTTATCGCGGCGGGCGCGCGACCGGAGCAGGCGCCGCGGACATTGTGCTTTTGCCTGGAGCGACCTAGACAACCTCAGCACATCACGCAGGCAGGCCATGTCCTTCAATACGTTCGGCCATATGTTCCGGGTCACGACCTTTGGCGAGAGCCACGGCGCCGCCATCGGCTGCGTGGTGGACGGCTGCCCGCCGGGTCTTCGTTTCGCGCTGGAGGACATCCAGGCCGCGCTTGATCGCCGCCGGCCCGGCCAGTCGCGCTTCACCACCCAGCGGCGCGAACCGGACCAGGTGCGGATCATCTCCGGCACCCTGGACCATCCCGAGGGCGGGCTCGTGACCACCGGCACGCCGGTCGCCATGCTGATCGAGAATGTGGACCAGCGCTCGAAGGATTATTCCGACATCGCCGGCAGCTACCGGCCGGGCCATGCGGATTTCACGTACGACATCAAATACGGCATCCGCGACCACCGCGGCGGCGGGCGCTCCTCGGCGCGCGAGACAGCGACGCGGGTGGCCGCCGGCGCGCTGGCTGCCAAGGTGCTGCCGCAGACCCAGGTGCGCGCGGCTCTGGTGCGCATCGGCGAGATCGAGATCGACCGCGCCCGCTGGGATTGGGAGCAGGTGGACGAGAACCCCTTCTTCTGCCCCGACCCTGACACCGTGCCATTGTGGACGGACTATCTCGACGCCATTCGCAAGCGCGGCTCGTCGGTTGGCGCGGTAGTGGAAGTGGTGGCGGAAGGTGTGCCCGCCGGCCTCGGCGCGCCGCTTTACGCCAAGCTTGACGCCGATCTTGCCGCCGCCTTCATGGGCATCAATGCGGTCAAGGGCGTGGAGATCGGCGAGGGCTTCAACGCCGCGCGCCTCACAGGGGAGGAGAATGCCGACGAGATGCGGCTCGGCAATGAGGGGCACCCCGCGTTTCTGTCAAACCATGCCGGCGGCATCCTGGGCGGAATTTCCACCGGCGCGCCCATCGTCGCGCGGTTCGCGGTGAAGCCCACTTCCTCGATTCTCACCCCGCGCCGCACCGTGGACAAGTTCGGCGCCGAGACCGATCTCATCACCAAAGGCCGGCACGATCCCTGCGTCGGCATCCGTGCCGTGCCGGTGGGCGAGGCCATGATGTCGTGCGTGCTGGCGGATCATCTCTTGCGCCATCGCGGACAGGTGGGAGCGCCACCCATATGGCCCTTCCCGCAGGCCTGATTTCAGTAACAGTGAATTTCTCTAAATTTCATTGTCACTGAATAATGCTGCTGCTAGCTTCCCGATATGAAGCTCGCGGAATGGCTCGAAAGCACCGGGACCAAGCGGAGCGCCTTTGCCAGGCAGGTGGGCCTTTCGCCCGCTAGCGTGACGGCGCTGTGCAACGACGCGCGCGCGTGGATCTCCCGCGAAACCGCCGAGCGGATCGCCGAGGCCACGGGCCACGCCGTGACGCCCAACGACTTTCTCGGCCTGCCCGCGCCCCGCATCCGAGGTTTGCCCGTGACCGATACCGTTCAATCCCGCGTCCAGCTTGCCATCGAAGCCATTGCCCGTGGCGAGATGGTCGTGGTCACCGACGATGACGACCGTGAGAACGAGGGCGACCTCATCCTCGCCGCCTCCCTCGCCACGCCCGAGAAGATGGCCTTCGTCATCCGCAATACCTCCGGCATCGTCTGCACGCCCGTGCCCGCCTCCGAGGCCAAGCGTCTGCGGCTGGAGCCCATGGTGGCGAACAATGATGCCCCCATGGGAACGGCCTTCACCGTCTCCATCGACGTGCGGCACGGCACCACCACTGGCATTTCGGCGGAGGAGCGCACCAACACCGTGCGCGCGCTCGCCAATCCCAACATGGGCGCTGGCGATTTCGTGCGCCCGGGCCATGTGTTCCCCTTGATCGCCAAGGATGGCGGCGTGCTCATGCGCTCGGGCCATACCGAAGCGGCGGTGGATCTGTGCCGTCTCGCCGGCCTTCCGCCGATCGGCGTGATCGCCGAATTGGTGAATGACGACGGCACGGTGCAGCGCGGTCCGCAGGTGACCGCCTTCGCCGAGAAGCACAATCTCCACCGCATTTCCGTCGCGGATCTGATCGCCTATCGCCAGGCACGCGAGAAGCTCGTCACCCGCTCGGCCGAATTCCCGGTGCCCACCAGCGTCGGCGAATTGCAGGGGTTCTCCTTCATCACCCCGTTCGATTCCGTGAACCATCTGGCCCTCGTCCACGGCCGCATCGGCGATGGCGAGAAGGTGCTGGTGCGCCTGCATCGCGCTGATCCGGTGGCGGATGCCTTTATGGGGGCCAAGGTGATCCAGAAGGCGCTGGAACGCATCAAGACCGAGGGTCGGGGCGTTCTGGTGTATCTGCGCGACGGCACGGCCGGCGTTCCGCCCACGGCCATGGGTCCCGGCGAGAAGACGCCGAGCGAGCTGGAGCGCGATCGCCACTGGCGCGAGGTCGGCCTTGGCGCACAGATCCTGCGTGATCTCGGCATCGTCTCGATCCGCCTGCTGGCCTCAAAGGCCCGCACTTATGTGGGGCTTGCCGGCTTCGGCATCGAGATCGTCGAGACCGAGCACCTGGAAAGCTGACGCTGCAGACAGCCGCTGGCCGATAAAAGCGGCGGCCCGCCTCTTTTGCGGCACCGGGGAAGGTGGCAGCATGCGTCGATCGTTCGTCGCGGCTGACACCTCCCGGAGGCGCCATGACCCAGCAGATCGCATGCCGGCCCCGCCCCCCGGCCCTTTGGCTTGCATGGCTCGGCCTGCTGTTCCTGGCGTCGACGCCGGCGGCCGCCGCGGACCTGCCGGTCGATGTCCAGCTGGTGCTGGCGGTGGACGTCTCCTTCTCCATGGACCCGGACGAGCAGGCGCTGCAGCGCGAGGGTTATGCCTCGGCCCTTGTCTCGGCTGAATTCCTGGATGCCCTGCGGCTCGGTCCCAACGGCCGTATCGCCTTGACTTATATGGAATGGGCCGGCGAGCACGAGCAGAAGGTGGTCATCCCCTGGCAGGTGATCGACGGACCGGAGAGCGCCCGCAGGGTCTCCGAAGCGATCCGCGCCGCACCGCTGCGCCGGGTCTACCGCACCTCCATTTCCAGCGGCCTGCTGTTCGCCGCCGATCTTTTCAAGGACAGCGGCTTTCGCCCCTTGCGCAGGGTGATCGACGTGTCCGGGGACGGCGTGAACAACCAGGGGCGGCCGGTGGAATTGGCGCGCGACCAGGTGGTGGCGCGCGGCATCACCATTAACGGCTTGCCATTGCTGCTGAAACGGGCCTCAAACTCGATCCTCGATATCGCCGACCTCGATCTCTATTACGAGGATTGCGTGATCGGCGGCCCAGGCGCCTTCGTCATTCCGGTGCGGGAACAGGCCGAATTCGCCCGTGCGATCAAGACCAAGCTGGTGCTGGAGGTGGCGGGGATCGAGCCGCCCGCGCCCCGCCTTCCCGTGATCAAGGTGGTGCAGCCGGCCCGCGTTTCCTGCCTCATCGGCGAGCGCTTGTGGCAGGAGCATTGGAACAATTGATCGGGCCACGAAGCGGCCCCCGCCCCCGGCCAGCGTAAAATGTTTCACGTGAAACAATGACTTGGCGCAGACGAACATCGGTTTACTGGCACATCTCCGCGCCCTGCCGCCGGAACAAACCGCCATTTCAGCCGAATATTGGCTCATTTCGGCGAGGGCTGAATCCGGTTCGAGGACCAATCGCCATTCATGGCCTGACGCCGGTGCGGCAGAGCATCGTCATGCACGGGCCTGTCCCGTGCATCCACGCGGCACCGCTGGCACCGGCTTTTCAGGGCTCGCAGCTACGGCCCGGCGGGGATGGCCGGGACACGCCCGGCCATGACGCGCGAAAGATGACCCCCAGTCGATGCAAGACAGTCGCGTTCACCTAACGTCAGTGCCTCGGCGATCCACCGCGCCGCTGAATGTCGATCCGATCCCTACCGGGAGAACACGCCCACCAGTTCCACATGGGGCGAATAGCGGAACTGGTCCACCGGCGTCACCGACCGCAACACGAAGCCGCCCTCGGCGAGGAGGCGGGCGTCGCGGGCGAAGGTGACTGCGCTGCACGAGACATAGGCCAGCCGCGCGACCTTGGATCGCGCCAGCTCCCGCGCCTGCGCCTCCGCCCCCTGGCGCGGCGGGTCGATCACCACCGCGTCGAAGCGGGCCAGTTCCTCCGCCACCAGCGGACGGCGGAACAGGTCGCGCACCTCGCCCTCCACACCCTTGAGGCGGGCGGTGGCCTTTGCGGCGCGCTGCAAGGCCGCGACCGCGGGGGCGTTGCTCTCATATGCGCTCACCCGGGCCGTCTGGGCGAGGCGGAGCGCGAAGGTGCCGACGCCGCAGAACAAGTCGGCGACGCGCTTTGCCCCCTCGACCGCGCCGAGCGCCAGCCCCGCCAGTGTCTCCTCGCCCAATTGCGTCGCCTGGAGGAAGGAGGCCGGCGGCAGCTCGACGCGCGCGAGCCCCATGGTCAGCACCGGCGCGATGCGCTGGAGCACCAATTCCCCATGGCGGGTCAGGCGGGCGAGATCGAAGGTTTCGGCGAGCGCGCCGAGTTCCACCATCAGGTCCGGCGGCAGCGGGCCGGAACCGCGCACGTCGAGGTCAAGCCCGGTCTCGGTGGCGGTGACATGCAGATCCAGCGGCTTCTTCAAGGGCGCCAGAGCATCGGCCACGGCCTGGGCGGCGGCGAGCGCGCGGCCAAGGCCCGGTGCGAGAACCGGGCATTCGCGCAGCGCCACCATGGCGTGGGACTTGCGCTCGGCGAAGCCCACCACGGTGCGCGCGCCATATTGGCGGGCATGAAAGATCGCCCGCCGCCGGCCTGCGCCATGGGCGTCGATCAGATCGCCCACGGGCGCGGTGATGCCCTCGCGCGCCAGCGCCTCCACCACCAGGGAGCGCTTCCACGCCTGATAGGGCGCGGCGCGCCAATGCTGGAGCAGGCACCCGCCGCACACGCCGAAATGGGAGCACACCGGCACCGCGCGGTCCGGGCTGGCGGAAACGATGGTTTCCACCTTCAGCCGGTCCTTCTCTCGCACCCCGACCACGGTTTCCCCCGGCAGGGCATAAGCGGCGAACAGCGGGCCTTCTGCCGTCTCGGCAATCGCATCTCCCTGCGCGCCCATGCGGGCGATGACGGCTTCCATCATGGCTTCACCGCCCCGATCAGGAATTCATGATTGCCGTCGCCCCCCGTGATGGGCGAGGGAATGAGGCCCGTGACGCTCCAGCCCAGCGCCTCGACGCTCTCGCGGACGCGCGCGCAGACGGCGGCATGGATGGCGGCATCGCGCACGATGCCCTTGCGCACATGGGCCGGGCCGGCCTCGAACTGCGGCTTCACCAGCGCCGCGAGGCGCGCACCGGGCGCGGCCAAGGCGAGCGCCGCCGGCAAGACCAGGGCGAGCGAGATGAAGCTGACGTCGATCACCACCAGATCGACCGGCTCGGGCACCTTTTCGCGATCCAGGCTGCGGGCATCCGTGCCTTCCAGCAGCACCACGTCGGGATTGCCACGCAGGCGCGCGTGGAACTGGTCGTGCCCCACGTCCACCGCATAGACGCGCCGCGCCCCGCGCCGCAGCAGCACATCCGTGAAGCCTCCGGTGGAGGCGCCGACATCCAGCGCCACGCACCCTGCCGGATCCAAGGCGAAGGCCTCCAGCGCGGCTTCCAGCTTCAGTCCGCCGCGTGAGACGAAGGGGTGAATGTCCCGCGCCTCGATGGCCGCATCCTCCGCCACCTCGTCGGAGGGCTTGGCGACCGGCTTGCCATCGGCATGCACCTGCCCCGCCAGGATGGCGGCCTGCGCGCGCGCCCGGCTGTCGAACAGGCCGCGCGCCACCAGAAGCTTGTCGATGCGCTGCCGCGCCATGACCACACCCGCATTCAAGGAACCGCGGCGCGCCAAGGGAGCCGCGCCCGCGTTAAGCCAGCCGTGCAAATCTGTCGCGCGCGGCCGGCCGGTCGTGATATGCGATGGCTGGGGGAGAGGCAAACGGCAAGCGACGGAGCGGGCGACCTTGAGGGGACGCGCCGGCTGCCCGATGGGAGAATGTATGCGTATCGCCCTCGCAGCGTGCTGCGCCTTTGTGCTTGCCGCGATGCCCATCTGGGCCGGCAGTGCACAAGCCAACAGTTCCCAGGCCCACACCGGCAAGTCCAGCTCCGGCAAGGCCTCCAAATCCAGTTCCGGCAAATCCAGTTCCGGCAAGACCAACACGTCCAAGGGCAACGCGTCCAAGACCCAGATGCCCGCCGACACGCGCGTGTGGAGCCTGGTGCGCGGGGATGACACTTATGTGCTGCGCTTCGGGCAGCCCCGTGCCGCCGATCCGGCGTTCGCCGCGACCTGCCAGCCCTCGGCGCAATTGCTGCAGATCGCGCTGGAGGTGAATTCCACCAAGATCCGCTCCGGCGACGGGGTCGCGCTGTCTCTGTCCAGCGGCAAGCGCCATCTGGAACTGGCGGCGAGCGCCTTTCAAGGCTCCAGCGACGGCCTGCTGGTGGTGGAGGCGGCGGTGAGCCTGGAGCCGCGCGTGTTCGACATTTTCCGCGACGGGGAGACCCTCACCATCCGGCTGGCGGGCCAGACGCAGACGCTGCCGCTCACTGGCGCGCGGACCCGGCTTCAGGATTTCGAGCGCGCATGCCTCGCGTCCCGGTAGCATAAGACCGATATTCACCACGCTGGCACGTGCCCGGCCCCACCGGCTTCCCCTTTTCCGGCGGACGGTTATGATCCCGCGCCATTTTGTGAGGAATTGAGCATGTATCGTAAGGTCCTCGCGCTCGCGCTTCTCGCCGCCTCCGCGATGCCCGCGGCAGCCCAGGTGAAGATGCAATGGGCCAGCAGCAACAGCGATACCGGGGCGACCCTGACTTTCGGCGTGCCGGAGACGGACGAGTCGATCATCAGCTTCACCTGCGACAAGGGCAAGGACATGGTCCTTGTCAGCTCCTACATCGGCTCCAAGGGGCTGAAGGCGGAAGAGGCTACCCGCATGGTGCTGACCGCCGGCAAGGTGAAGAAGGAACTGGCCGGCCACGCGGTCGCCAATGAGGAAAGCGGCGCCGTGGACGTGGAAGCCGGCGCCAAGATGACCGACGTGAAGGCCCTGCTCGCCGGCGGCAAGCTCCTGGTGGTCGAGACCAAGGGCGCCAAGCAGCAGGTGGCGCTCGCCGGCGCGCCGGAAGCCTATGGCGCGTTCGAAAGCGCCTGCAAGAACTGAAGTCGCACCATCACGGGCGGAACATCGGGCCCGGCCGCAAGGTCGGGCCGATGAGGATCAGGTGGAGGACGACCGGGTCGAAGCCGCCCTGGGTAAGAGCGGCCCGGGGCCTTGATTCAGGCCCGCCGGGTTAAGCCGATACGGTCGGGGCGCTGCAGCACCGAGAGCACCTTGGCCACGATGCCGTCGGCGTCGAGCCCGGCCTGGGCGATCTGCCGGGCCGGCGTCTCCTGGTCGATATAGATGTCCGGCAGCACCATGGCGCGCAGCTTCAGGCCGCGATCCAGCGCCCCGGCATCGCTCAGGAACTGCATGACCTGGCTGCCGAAGCCGCCGATGGAGCCCTCCTCCACCGTAATCAGCGCCGCATGTTCGCATGCGAGGCGGCCGATGAGGTCCTGGTCGATGGGCTTGGCGAAACGCGCGTCGGCGACGCTCGCCGAAATGCCGAGATCCGCCAGCCGCTCCGCCGCCGCAAGGCAGGCGGCAACCCGCGTGCCGAGGCCGACCAGCGCCACGTCCGTACCCTCGCGCAGAAGGCGGCCGCGCCCGATGGGCAGCACCTCGCCCCGCTCCGGCCGCTCCACGCCCACGCCTTCGCCGCGCGGAAAGCGGATGGCGCTCGGCCCCTCGTCGAACGCAACGGCGGTCGCGATCATGTGGGTCAGCTCGGCCTCGTCGGACGGGGCCATAATGGTGAAGCCCGGCAGGCAGCCGAGAAAGGCGACATCGTACGCCCCGGCGTGCGTCGCGCCGTCCGCGCCCACGAGGCCGGCCCGGTCGATGGCAAAGCGCACCGGCAGGCCCTGGAGCGCCACGTCGTGCACCACCTGGTCATAGGCCCGCTGGAGGAAGGTGGAATAGAGCGCGCAGAACGGCTTGTAGCCTTCCGCCGCGAGCCCGGCCGCGAACGTCACCGCGTGCTGCTCGGCGATCGCGACGTCGAAGGTGCGGTTGGGGAATGCCTGGCCGAACAGATCGAGCCCGGTTCCGCTCGGCATGGCGGCGGTGATGGCCACCACCTTGTCGTCGTGCCGCGCCTCGTTGATGAGGCTCTCGGCGAATACGCGGGTATAGGTCGGCGCGTTGGACTTGGCCTTGACCTGCGCGCCGGTCACCACGTCGAACTTCACGACGCCATGATATTTGTCGGCGGAGGCCTCGGCGGGCGCGTAGCCCTTGCCCTTCTGCGTCACCACATGAACCAGGATCGGCCCGGTCTTGGCGTCGCGCACATTGCGCAGCACGGGCAGCAGGTGCTCGAAATTATGGCCGTCGATGGGGCCCACGTAATAGAAGCCCATCTCCTCGAACAGCGTGCCGCCGGTCCAGAAGCCGCGCGCGAACTCCTCCGCCCGCTGGGCGCCGCGCTCGACGAATTTCGGCATGTGGCCGGCGAGCTGCTTGCCGATCTCCCGCAGGGAGAGATAGGTGCGCCCGGAAATCAGCCGGGCGAGATAAGCCGACATGGCGCCCGTGGGCGGGGCGATCGACATGTCATTGTCGTTGAGGATGACGATCAGCCGGCTGTCCATGGCGCCGGCATTGTTCATGGCCTCATAGGCCATGCCCGCCGACATGGCGCCGTCGCCGATGACGCAGACGATGTTGCGCTCCTCGCCGGAGAGGTCGCGCGCCACCGCCATGCCGAGGCCGGCGGAAATGGAGGTGGAGGAATGGGCCGCGCCGAACGGGTCGTACACGCTCTCGGCGCGCTGGGTGAAGCCGGAGAGGCCCCCGCCCTGGCGCAGGGTGCGGATGCGGTCGCGCCGCTCGGTGAGGATCTTGTGGGGATAGCACTGGTGCCCCACGTCCCAGATCAGGCGGTCGTGCGGGGTATCGAAAACGTGATGCAGCGCCACCGACAATTCCACCACGCCGAGACCCGCGCCCAGGTGTCCGCCGGTGACGGACACGGCGTCGATGGTCTCAAGGCGCAGCTCGTCGGCGAGCTGGGGCAGCTTTTCGTCGGGCAGGCGTCGCACATCAGCCGGGCTGCGCACCGTATCGAGAAGCGGGGTCTTGGAAGCGGTCACGGAACACTCCGCACATGCCGGCAGCGCCGGCCCTATTGTCTTCCGGCAGCGCCGGCCCTGATAATCCGCCGGCGGCGCCGGCCCTGTTCGTCTTCCGGCAGCGCCGGCCCCATAATCCGCCAGTACCGCCGGTGCTTGCATCGACCCGAGCGGCTGAGCCGGGGATCGCACCCGGCCTTGCCGGGATAAAAAGCCTTACACACACACATAGGCATGTGCAACGCACACGGCCAGCGCCGTTAACCATTCATCCGGCGGGCGGCACGCCTGAAACGGGCGTCAGCGCCGCTCCTCCCGCCCCGACCCTGTGGGCGCCCCCGGCCCGTCCAGCAGGCCGGCGAGCTTGCCCGCGCGGATCATGAAGCGGTGGATATCGAAGGTCGCCAGCGCGAGCAGGCAGCCGCCAACGAGGCGCAGGGCGTCCTTCGCCATGTGAGGCGCGCGCCCGTACTTGCGGCGCACATAGAGTTCCGAACGCTTCTTGTAGCGATTGATGGCGAAGGTCGCGCCCCAGGAGCCGGTACTGGATTTCCCGCCGCTGTGGGACACCTGCGCGCCCGGCACCACGACGATGGGCAAATCGCGCGCCAGCGCCCGCAGGGCGAGGTCGTCGTCCTCGTGGTAGAGGAAAATCTGCTCGTCGAACCCGCCGAGGTCCAAAAACGCCTGGCGCTTCATGAGGAAGGCGGCTCCGTGCACGAACCGCGTGCAATAATCGCCCGCGATCTCCTCCGCCTTCAGCCGCGCGCCGCGCGCCACCGGCTCGAGAATCGAGCCTTCCTTGCGCATCGGCCGGCCGGTCTCGCCGAGGATGGACGGCATGATGATCGCCGGGCCATAGGCCCGTTCCGCCGCCACCAGGCGCTCCAGAGCGTCCGGCGCCAGGGCCGCGTCGGGATTGAGGAAGAAGACATACTCGCCCCGCGCCGCCCGCGCGCCTTCATTGCAGGCGGTGCCGAAGCCGAGGTTGCGCGGCAGGGCAATCAGCCGGGCGGGCCGCGCCAGATCGGCCATGAAGGGGGTGCCCTGCGGGCTCGCATTGTCCACCACGATCACCTCGCACCCTTCGGGCACGGAGGCGATGGCACGGCCGATCACCGCGCCGCTGTTATAGGAGACCAGGATCACGCTCACCGGCGGCGCATCATTGGCCTCAGTGTCGGTCAAGGTCATCGGTCCTCCGCGCGGGGCTTGGTCCATGTGTGGTAGCACTCAAGCGCGGCGGCTCCAACGCGGCCTGACGCCCGCCGCGCGGGCGCGGGGCCTTTCATCGCGCGCCGCGCTCCGTTAGAAGGCCATCGACCATGGCCGTGCACGAACCAGACCAGACGCTCCGCCGCCATTTCTTCTTCGTGGCGGGCTTCGATCCCATGAGCGTGGAAGGCCATCACAAGGTCTTCACCCGCGAGATCGCCCGATTCGCCAAGGTGTGGACGGTCGAGACCGGCTGCGATCACGCCATCGCGCCCACAGCGACCGGCGCCACATGGAATGCCCACGCCACGGGTCCCGGCTGGTCCACGCAGACCCGGTTCGAGCTGCTCGCCTGGGATGAATTCGTGCGTGCCGACATGGCGCGCAGCCGCTGGTCGCACATTCTCGGCACAACCCGGGCGCTCGCGGACATGATCGCGAGCGGCACGGTGGTGCGCTATTTCCGCCTCAGCCACCGCTATGGCATCTTTTTCGTTCTGACCTATGTGGTGCTGCTCGCCATCACGGCCGCAGCCCTCGCCGCCGGCTATGGCGCGGCGCATTTGGCCGCCACGCCGCTCGGCCCGATCCCGGCGCTGCTCCTCGCCGCGATCGCCACCGCCGGCGTTTTCTTCGGCCTCATGGCGACGCTGGGCAAACGGCTGCGGCTCAAGCAATCGCTGGATCTTGCGGAATTCTCGGTGGATTACGCGCGGGGCCGGCATCCCGACATCGACGCGCGGGTCGCCGCCTTCGCGGCGCGGGTGCGCGAGGTGGCGCGCAAGGGCGGCGTGGATGAGATCGTCATCGCCGGCCACAGCCTCGGCGCCATGCATGTGGTGAGCCTCATGGCGCAGGTGCTGGCGCGCGACCCAAAATTCGGCACGCGCATCCCGATCCGCCTGCTGACCCTCGGCTCCACCACCGCGAAATTCGCGCTGCATCCCGCCGGCACCCGGCTGCGGGCCGCCGCGCACAAGGTGCATGCGGCCCCGGCGGTCGGCTGGGCGGAATTCCAGGCGCGCGACGACATCGTCAGCTTTTACAAGGTCAATCCGGTCACGCTCGGCCATGCCGGCAATGCGGACGGGCGGCGCCGGCCGTTCGTGCGGCAGATCACCATTCGCGGCCTGCTGACGCCCAAGACCTATGCCCGCTTCCGCTTCGACGTGATGCGGCTGCACTGCCAGTTCTTCCTCGCGAACGATCGCAAGGCGCCGTACGATTTCTACGCCTTCATCTGCGCGCCCGTGACCTTCGACGAAATGGTGCGCCAGATGGACGGGCCGATGGCGATCTTCGCGCCCGACGGCGCGCTCATTCCCCTGGCCGACCGGCAATCCACGGCGGTGGGCGGCGCGGCCCCGGCCGAGCCGGCCGCAGCGTCCGCCGGCCCCGCGCAGCCGCCGGCGCGCGCCAAGGCACATCCCAGATCCGGGAGCCGCGCCCGGCAACATCCCAAAAACAGGAGCAGGAAGCGCCCATGAGCACGCTCGCCATCGCAAAACTGGCCTGGGCGCTCGGCGTCATCGCCTGGTACGTCATCCGCATGCCGTTCGAGCGCAAGGCGCGCAAGGCGCGGGTGGCCGACCGGCGCCACCGCACGACGCGGGAAATGGTGCTGCTGTCCATCTCCACGCTCGGGCTCGGCATCATTCCGGCGATCTATGCGGCGACCGGCTTTCCCCGATGGCTCGGCTATGCCCCGTCCCCGCTTCAGGTGGCCGCCGGCATCGCCGTGTTCGCGGTCTCGCTCTGGCTGTTCTGGCGCACCCACCGCGATCTCGGCCGCAACTGGTCGGTGACGCTGGAGATCAAGGACGCGCATCAGCTGGTGACGTCGGGCGTGTATGCGCAGGTGCGCCACCCCATGTATTCCGCCTTCTTCCTATGGGCGGTGGCGCAAGCGCTGCTGCTGCCGAACCTGCTGGCCGGCTTTTCCGGCCTCATCGGCTTCGGCATCCTGTTCTTCTTCCGGGTCGGCCAGGAAGAGGCGATGATGCGCGAGACCTTCGGCGCGCAATATGACGCCTATTGCGCCCGCACCAAGCGCATCATTCCCGGCCTCTACTGAGCGGGTCCCGGCCAGAAGGAACAAAGCCCGCACACGGCGTGGCGCGCGATTCGGACACTTTGTGTTCCCCGCGCGTTCGCCACGCGGGATGGGACTTGTCCCGCCCTGGCACAGATCAGCCGGGATCGAGCGGCGCCGTTCCACTCGGGCGGCCGTCGGAATCGCGGGTGATGGTCTCGACCCGCGCCTCGGCCTCTTTCAGCAGCGCATCGCAGCGCGCTTTCAGCAGTTCGCCGCGCTCATAGATGGCGATGCTCTCCTCCAGGGGCACGTCGCCGCGCTCCAGGCGCTGCACGATGCCTTCCAGCTCGGCCAGGGCCATTTCGAACGAGAGGGTCGCGACCGCCGGGCCGGCGCTGGCGCCTTTGGCCTGCGGGGGAGTCTTGGGAGCGTCGGCCATGGGCTTTCCTTTTTGCGTGCGAGCATCGGAGGCGGACCGGCCGCGCCGATTCCTCGGATCGTTTGCGCGCACCATAGCCGAGCCGGGCGCGAGGCTTAAGCGCCCTTCGGGCAGGCCGGGGTGGCCTGAGGGCTTCGCCTTTGCTAGAAGCCGCGCGAACACTTGAGCCCTTCTCCGGACCCCGGCGGACGAATTCCATGCCCTCCAAGGCGCAAAGCCGATTTCCCGAGCGCGAAGGCCGCGCCCTGGACGATGCCCTTCTCGCCCGCTACGAGGCCGCCGGCTTCGTGCGCATCGACACGCCCATTCTCCAGCCGGCGGACGTGTTCCTGGATCTTTCGGGCGAATCCATCCGCCGCCAGCTCTATCTCACCACCGATATGGACGGGCAGGAACTCTGCCTGCGGCCAGACCTGACCATTCCCGTGGCGCGGCAGGTGCTCCAGTCCGGCGCGCCGCTGCCGACTTTCGTGAGCTATCTCGGCCCGGTGTTCCGCTTTCGCGGGGAAAGCAGCGGCGAGTTCCGCCATGCCGGCGTCGAATCCTTCGGCCGGACCGATCTTGAGGCGGCGGACGCGGAAATCCTCGCGCTCGGCCTGGAAACCTGCGCCATCTATAATGTCCCGGCCCCGTCAATCCATCTCGGCGATGTGGCCCTGTTCGCGGCGCTGCTGGAAGCCCTGCCCCTTCCCCCGGCCTGGCGGCGGCGGCTGCTGAAGGATTTCGGCCAGAGCAGCCTGGACGCCGACCTCACCCGCCTCAATGCCGAGCGCGCGACCAATGGCGCGAGCCATGCCGGCGTGCTGAACGCGCTCACCGGCTCGGATCCGGAAGGCGCGCGGGCGCTGATCACCGACCTGCTCTCCATCGCCGGCATCACCACGGTGGGCGGCCGCAGCGTTTCGGAGATCGCCGAGCGATTCCTGGAACAGGCCTCGCTCGATGCCGGCAACGGCCTGTCGTCGGAAACGGCGGTCATCCTCGCCCGCTACCTGGAGATCACGGGCAATCCCGACGACGCCTCTGCGCGGCTGCGGGCGCTCGCGAAGGACGCGGGCATCGCGCTCGACGCCGCGCTCGATGCATTCGACCGCCGCGCCGGCTTCATCAGCGCCCACGGCATCGCCCTTTCGGATATCCAATTCTCCGCCGCCTTCGGCCGCCCGCTCGATTATTACAGCGGCATGGTGTTCGAGCTGCGCGACCCGCACGGGCGCGTGGAGGGACCGCTGGTGGCGGGCGGGCGCTACGACCGGCTGCTGGAGCGGCTCGGCGGGGGCGCCATCGTGCCGGCCGTGGGCCTCGCCGCATGGGTGGAGCGCCTCGCGCAGCTGGATCGCGCCGCGATGGACAAGGCCGCGGCACGCCCGGCCGATGGGGAGGCGGGACGATGAGCGACACCTTGATTCTCGCCGTTCCCTCCAAGGGCCGGCTGCAGGAAAACGTGCAGGCCTTCTTCGCCCGCGCCGGCATGCCGCTGCTTCAGGCGCGCGGCGCCCGCGACTATCGCGGCGCCATCGGTGGGGTGGAGAATGTGGAGGTGGCCTATCTCTCCGCGTCCGAGATCGCGGCTGCGCTTGCCTCCGGCACCGCCCATGTGGGCGTCACGGGCGAAGATCTGGTGCGCGAGAACATCTCCCACGCCGACACCCGCGTCGCGCTGCTGGAGAAGCTCGGCTTCGGCCATGCCAATGTGGTGGTCGCGGTGCCGCAGGCCTGGATCGACGTGCGCACCATGGACGACCTGGACGATGTGGCGAGCCATTTCCACAGCCGCACCGGCCGGCGCATCCGCGTCGCGACCAAATATGTGAACCTCACCCGCGCTTTCTTCGCCCGGCACGGCATCGTCGATTACCGCATCGTGGAAAGCGCGGGCGCGACCGAGGGCACGCCGGCCGCCGGCAGCGCCGAATTGATCGTCGACATCACCACCACCGGGGCCACCTTGTCCGCCAATGCGCTGAAGGTGGTGGACGATGGGGTGATGCTGCGCTCGGAGGCCAATCTGGTCGCCTCCCTCACCGCGCCCTGGAATGCGGGAACCCGCGCCGTCGCCCGCGCCATCTTCGACCGCATGGCGGCGGAAAAGCGCGCCCGCACCATGCGCGAGGTGCGCACCCGTTTCAGCAGCTGCGATGCCGGCCTGGTGGCGCAGGCGGTGGAGCTGTTCCGCTGCGTGGCGCCGTTCGGCGGGCCGACCTCATCCGGCATGCTGACCCTGCATTGCCCGCCGGACACCTTGCACGGTCTCGCCACCTTCCTGCGCGCCCAAGGCGCCAGCATGGTCACGGTGGGGGCGATGGAATATGTGTTCGCCTCGGACAATCCGCTCTACGAAGCGCTCGAAGCGCGGCTCGCCGCCAGCTGAGAACCCGCGCTTTAGAACAATTGCCTGCTGAAACGTCACGAAAGCCGTCTTATAAGCCGGAGCCGGACCCTTTCGCGTCCGATCCCGTTTTGGAGCTCAGCCTCATGACACGTCCCGCCAAGCGTATCGCAGTGACCGGAGCCGCCGGCCAGATTTGCTATTCCCTGCTGTTCCGTCTTGCGCACGGCGACGTGTTCGGCGCCGACCAGCCGGTGGTGCTCCAGCTGCTCGACTTGCCGCAGGCACAGGCGGCGGTGGGCGGCGTGGTGATGGAACTGGAAGACTGCGCCTTCCCGCTGCTCGCCGACGTCGTCATCACCGACGACCCGAAGGTCGCCTTCCGCGACGTGGATGCCGCCATCCTGGTGGGTTCGCGCCCGCGCTCGAAGGGCATGGAGCGGCGCGACCTGCTGCTGGCCAATGGCGAAATCTTCAAGGTGCAGGGCCGCGCCCTGAACGAAGCGGCGAGCCGCGACGCCCGCGTGCTGGTGGTTGGCAATCCCGCCAACACCAACGCCGCGATCCTCGCCCAGAACGCGCCGGACTTCCCGCGCGAGAACATCAACGCGATGCTCCGCCTGGATCACAACCGCGCCCTCTCCCAGCTGGCTGCCAAGGCCGGCATCGAGGTCGCCAGCATCCAGAAGATGGCCGTGTGGGGCAATCATTCCCCCACCATGTTCGCCGACTGGCGCTTCGCCACCTCCGGCGGCAAGAGCCTGCCCGAGATGATCAACGACGAAGCCTGGTATCGCGACACGTTCATCCCCACGGTCGCCAAGCGCGGCACGGCGATCATCGAGGCGCGCGGCGCTTCCTCCGCCGCATCCGCCGCGAATGCCGCCATCGACCACATGCACGACTGGTTCCAGGGCTCGAACGGCGACTGGGTCTCCATGGGCCTGCCCTCCGACGGCAGCTATGGCATTCCCGAAGGCGTCTATGCGGGCGTTCCCGCGATCTGCGCCAACGGCAGCTATGAGCGCGTCACCGGCCTGCCGATCGACGATTTCGCCCGCTCCATGATCGACCGCACGGTCGCCGAGCTGACCGAGGAACTGGACGCGCTCAAGTCCTGACCTTTCGGAAACTCTGAACGCAAAAAGGCGCGGCCGGCGGGAAGCACCCGCCGGCCGCGCCAGCTTCAAGCCACTCATGTGGGCTTATGTCATGTTAGAGACCCGCCGCGCCCGCACCTGGGCGAACGCGCGGCGCACCGCTTCCCCGCGCTCCATGCGCTTGGCGATCGCATTGAAGGCCAAGCGCGCCGGTTCCTCGATGCGGGAATAGGTGAGCGCCGAGAGCGCCAGCACCACCACGAGCACGCTCGCCAGCGCCGCATGGCTCTGCCACACGCCGCCGAGGTCGTAGAGCGTCTTGGCGTGCCCCTCCACCATCACCTCGTGCTCCAGTGCGACGCCAGCCGCGCGCGCCAGGCTCCAGGCCAGGAATGCCGCCGCCATCAGCACCAATTGGTGGCTCATATAGATGGAATAGGACCAGCGCCCGAGCGCGGCGAACGGCGGGGCTTGCAACAGGCGCGAGATCGCCCCCTGTTCGCGAGCGAACACCAGCACCGCCGCCGCGAACGCCAGCGGCGCGGCCAAGCTGAGCGCGCGCACCGCATCCGGCCCATGGCTGGAGCGAACCACGAACAGCGCCACGAGCGCGACGATGCCCGCTTCCCACGCCGTCGCCAGGGGCAGGCGTCGGTGGCCCCAGATCTCGTGCAGGCGATAGGCGATGACGCCCGTGAAGAAGCCGGCCACGCAGCGGAACAGGCCGAAATCGGCGGTCGAATTCATATAGCTCGGGGCAAACAGGGCCAGGAGCGCAATGCTCGCAAGCACCAAAGCGGCGGCGGCGAGGCTCAGGCGCCGCAGCGCCAGCACGCACACCGCGCCGAACAGCAGATAGGTGTAGAATTCCGCGCCGATGCTCCAGCTCGGGGCGTTCCAGGCCATGCCGTGCAGATCCACCGCGTTCAGTAGCAGCAGGTGGATGGGAATGGCGATGGCGGAATATTCGCTCGGCCCGAGGGTGAAGGCGAAGCGATCGGGGTGGGGCACCAGATTCACCAGCGCGATGAAGCCGATGAACAGCGCGAGCATGGCCGCATGCAGCGGCCAAAGCCGCCCGAACCGGCGCACCACGAACGCGCGCCAGGATGGCGCATCCCCCAGCCGGTCGCGATAGGCGTGGCACACCACGAACCCGCTGAGGACAAAGAAAAAGTCCACGAACAAAAATGCATTTGAAACAATCGGCGCCCCAAGCAGGGGCGAACGGAACACGAAGCAGAAATGGAAAAGGACCACCAGCAGCGCGCAGATCCCGCGCCAAGCATCCAGGGCTTTGAAGCGAACCATGAAACATTCCTCCGGTGCTGAAAAGCCGGAGGTCGGCGTAAGGTTCCCATGCGGAGAAGCCTTGGCTGAAATGCGGATACTTCATGACCCTATGTTTTTGAATATTTCTATCTTGGGCTTTGCCAAAGCGGGAACCCGCGCGGTTTCGCCCCTGAGACCGCCCCCTTCCCCCGCTCATTGCGACGGCCTAGTCTTCCCGCGCGCCGCAAGCGCCAAGACCGTTGCTTGTTCCGGAGTGATCGATGCGTGAAGCCGAGCCCCAACCCGTGCGCCTGGCCGATTACCGCCCGCCCGAATGGCTGGTGGATACCGTCGATCTCGATATCTCGCTGCATCCGACCGCGACTCGTGTGGTCTCGCGCCTTGCCTTGCGCCGCAATCCCGCTGGCACGTCCGACGCGCCGATCGCGCTGGACGGCGATGGCCTGACGCTGGTGCGCGTGGCGATCAACGGCACGCCGCTTGCCGGTGGCGCCTATGAGGCGACACCCCAGGCGCTGGTGATCCCCGCCCCGCCGGCGGATCGCCTGTTGCTGGAAATCGAAACGCTGGTGGACCCCACCGCCAACACCCAGCTCATGGGCCTGTTCCGCACCAGCGCCAATTATTGCACCCAGTGCGAGCCGGAGGGCTTTCGCCGCATCACCTATTTCCCCGACCGCTCGGACGTGCTGGCCGTCTACACCACCCGCATCGAGGCGGATAAGGACGAGGCGCCGGTCCTGCTCGGCAACGGAAATCTGGAGAAGAACGGGCCGATCGTCGGCACCAATCGCCATTATGCCGTCTGGCACGACCCCTGGCCCAAGCCGAGCTATCTGTTCGCCCTGGTGGGCGGCAAGCTCGACAAGGTGCCGAGCCATTTTGTTACCGCCTCCGGCCGGCCGGTGGACCTCGGCATCTATGTGGAGCCGGGAAAAGCCGACCGCGCCGCTTATGCCATGGACGCGCTGAAGCGCTCCATGCGCTGGGACGAGCAGGTATTCGGCCGCGAATATGATCTCGACGTGTTCAACATCGTCGCGGTTTCGGACTTCAACATGGGCGCCATGGAGAATAAGGGGCTCAACGTCTTCAACGACAAATACGTGCTGGCGACGCCCGAGACCGCCACCGACGCCGACTATGCCAATATCGAGGCGATCATCGCCCACGAATATTTCCACAATTGGAGCGGCAACCGCATCACCTGCCGCGACTGGTTCCAGCTGTGCCTGAAGGAAGGCCTCACGGTCTTCCGCGACCAGGAATTCTCCTCCGACCAGCGCTCGCGCCCGGTGAAGCGCATCGCCGACGTGCGCCTGCTCAAAGCCCAGCAATTCACCGAGGATGCCGGCCCCCTCTCCCATCCGGTGCGGCCGCAGGTGTATCGCGAGATCAATAATTTCTACACGGCGACCGTCTATGAGAAGGGCGCCGAAGTGGTGCGGATGCTGAAGACCCTACTGGGCGAGGAGGGATTCCGCGCCGGCATGGATCTGTACTTCACCCGCCACGACGGACACGCCGCCACCATCGAGGATTTCCTGAAGTGCTTCGCGGACGCCACGGGCCGCGATCTCGATGCTTTCGCGCTCTGGTATTCCCAGGCCGGCACGCCCCGGCTTGAGGTGACCGGCGCCTATGACGCGGGCGCCGGTACGTTTCGCCTGGATGTCGCCCAATCGACCCCGCCGACGCCGGGCCAGAGCGAGAAGAAGCCGCTGGTCATCCCGCTGGCGCTCGGCCTCGTCGGCCCCAATGGCAGCGACATGCCGCTGGTTCTGGAGGATGGCACCACCGTGCCGGACGGCGTGCTGGAAGTCACGGCGCCACGCCAGAGCTTCGTCTTCACCGGCATCGGCACGCGGCCCGTCGCCTCGCTGAACCGTGGCTTCTCGGCGCCCGTGAACCTGTCGTCCAACCTCACCAGCGAGGATCTGGTGTTCCTGGCGGCCCATGACAGCGATCCGTTTAACCGGTTCGACGCCCTCCAGGGCCTCGCCTTCGCCCTGCTGAAGGATGGCGCGCGCACTGGCGTCCTGCCGGATCCGGGCGCTCTCGTGGAGGCCGCCCGCCTGCTGATGGGTGATCCCGCCCTGGATCCGGCCTTCAAGGCGCAAGCCCTGGCGTTGCCGGGAGAAGCGGAAGTGGCGCGTGAACTGGCGCGCGACGTTAATCCCGATGCCGTCTTCGCCGCTCGCAAGGCCCTGCGCAAGGCGTTCGCGGAGGGCCTGGGCGATTTGTTCGCGGAGGCTTACGCGACCCTCGGCACGCCCGGCCCCTATACCCCCGACGCGGCTTCGGCCGGCCGGCGCGCGTTGCGCAATCTCAGCCTAGACTACCTGACCGTGCCCGCGACGCCGCAAGCGCTCGCCCGCGCCAAGGCGCAGTTCGAGGCGGCGGACAATATGACCGACCGCTTCGCCGCCCTCGCCGTGCTGTCCCAGCATGATGCGCCCGAGCGCACCGATGCGCTCGACGCCTTCTTCCGCCGGTTCGAGAATGACCCGCTGGTGATCGACAAATGGCTGAGCCTGCAAGCCATGATTCCCGAGACCGGGACGCTGGAGCGGGTGAAGCGCCTGTCGCTGATGCCCTTCTTCTCCATGACGAATCCGAACCGGGTGCGGGCGCTCATCGGCGCGTTCGTCACCGGCAATGCCACCCAGTTCAATCGCGCCGACGGAGCGGGCTACGATTTCCTCGCGGAAGTGGTCCTCGGTCTGGACGGCACCAATCCCCAGGTCGCCTCGCGCATGCTCTCTGCCTTCAAGACCTGGCGGCAGTTGGAGGCGGGGCGCGCCGCCCACGCGGAACGCGCGCTGCGACGGGTTGCCGAAACGCCCGGCCTGTCCGAAGATGTGGCCGACATTGCGATGAGATCCCTCGGGTAACGCAGAGATTACCAACAAAAACGGGATAATAAGCTGCGCGATTGGCCCATTATCCCGTGGCTGGCTAACGACTAGGTTCCCTGCATCAACACGCCGGCCCCGCCGGCTTTTCAAATGCAGGAGACTTTCCATGCGCAACCTGACCCTTGCCGCCCTTGCCATCGGCGCGGCCCTGACCGTTTCCGGCGCCGCCAGCGCCGACGAATACGTCACCGCCCAGAACAAGGAGGCCTATGCGGTCGCCGCCGAGTCCGCCCATCAGGCGGCCGCCACCGAATCGTTCGCCCTCACCCCGCTCGGCTATGCGGAGGCTCCGGCCGCCAGCCATCGGCTGAACGCCATCTTCCCCGCGCGGACCGCGCAGCCCACGGCTGCGAACTCCGCCGAGATCAGTGTTGGCGGAACGGGCGAGTAATTCCCATATAGGGTTAAACGATCCGGATCAGGACGCGGCGCGCAGCGATGCGCGCCGCGTGCCTTTGCATCTCAAGAGGAAGCATCGCCATGGCGCGCTTCGATGATATTGAAGTGTTCCTGCGGGTGGTCGAGCGCGGCAGCTTCAGCGCTGCGGCCGCGCAAATGGGCCTTCCCGCAACCTCGGTCAGCCGCAAGCTGAAGACCCTCGAAGACCGGCTCGGGGTGCAATTGCTCCATCGCACCACGCGGCGGGTCTGGCCGAGCGAGGCGGGGCAGGCCTATTACAACCAGTGCGTCGATGCGATCGCGGCGCTGGACCGCGCCGAAGCCAGCGCCCGGGCGCTCACCAAGGAGCCGGAAGGTCCGCTGAAGGTGCTCATCACCTATGCCCCGGCGATCCTGATCCTGGAGCCGGAGCTTGCTCAATTTCGCGCGCGCTATCCCAAGGTGCAGCTCAACCTGACCCTGGACAATCACCCCCTCGACCTCGCCGAGCACGGTTATGACGTTGCGGTGCGCCCCGGGCCGGTGCGCGATTCCAGCTATCATGTGCGTTCCCTGGGAACGCAGACCATGAGCCTGCTGGCGAGCCCGTCCTATCTCGACCGCAAGGGCCGCCCCGCCCACCCAAGCGAACTCGGGCTGCACGACCTCGTCGCGATCCGCAGCCGCCCGGGACCGCTGCACTGGGACCTCGACGGCCCTGCCGGGCCGATGGATTTGCAGATCCAGCCCGCCCTCGTCACCAATGATCCCATCATGGCCCTGCGGCAGACCTTGAGCGGAGCCGGCATCCTGATGATGTCGCGCTGCCTCGCCCGTCGGCGTCTGGATGCGGGAGAATTGGAGCTGGTTCTGCCCGACTGGCAGCGCCGCGAACCGCTTGAGACGGTCGCCCTGTTCCCCGCCCGCGCCACCCAAGACCTGAAGGTGCGCGTGTTCGTGGATTTCATGGTTGAGGTCTATTCGCGCTGGATCCGCCCGGCTGGATCGCCCCCGCTGGCGCTGGTCGCACAGCAAGGCGAGTCGCGCACCCGCGACGCAGCTTGAGCGATGCCGCAGCGCTTGCCGCAACGGTGAAAATAACCCGCGAAGTGCGTGAATTTTTGCGGTCTTGACTCTCCCGGACTCTAGACAACACCCCCCCGATTCGAGTCCAATCGACCCCGATTCGGAGAGATGCGGCACGTCCCTCCAAGTCTTGTGAGGACGATAGGTCGAGGGGCGTGGCCGCCCTAAGACCGGACACCGGAGGAGGGGCCGGCGATGGCACGCGCCAACGCTGAGAGCGTCGGTGTGCGCGGTCATGCCATAGGTGGATTGGCAAAATCCGTAGCACGACCCGCCTACCAGCGGCTTCTCGAAGCCGAGCCTTTTCTGCGCCGGATCGTCCCGGCGCTGATCATCACCTTCCTGGTCGTCATCGGCGTCGGTGCCGCTGTGCAAGTGCACAGCCATCGTCAAGCCGTGATCGACAACGCCAAGGATGACCTCAGCCTCCTCGCGCTCGCGACCGCCGAAGGGCTGAGCCAGCGCCTGGGCGGCAATCTCGCACGCGTCAGCCAGGCCTTGCTGGATTCCCTTCCGCCCCGCGCGACGCTGGGCGGCCGCCGCATCTACGTGACCGATCCCCAGGGCCGCATCCTCGCCTCGGCGCCGCAGGGCCTGCCGGCGGCGGCGACGCTCGCCGACGTGCTCGATCCCTCCCAGCCGCTCACGGTCTTCGCCGAGCGCGCCGGCGTGCTGGAAATTCCGTTCGGCGAGGACAGCGCGCTCGCCACCGTGCGCAACCTCAACCCGCCGCTCGGCCAGATCATCTACATGCAGCCGATGGCGCGGGCGCTCTCCACCTGGTCGGAAAGCACCACGCTGACGGTGACGCTGTTCACCACCACCGGCGCGGTGCTGCTCATCCTCGGCTTCTCCTTCCACTGGCAGGCGAGCCGGGCGCGCGAGGCGGACCACATCTACGACACCGTGCGCGTGCGCATCGACACCGCGCTCAATCGCGGCCGCTGCGGCATGTGGGATTGGGACATGGCGCGCGGCCGCATGTACTGGTCCGACACCATGTTCGAGATCCTCGGGCTGGACCGGCGCGATGACCTGCTCTCGTTCGGCGACATCGCCAAGCTGGTGCATCCGGACGACGTGAACCTCTACGAACTGGCCCAGGACCTCGCGGACCGCCCCGGCGCCTCGGTGGACCGGGTGTTCCGCATGCGCACCGCGCGCGGCGACTTCGTATGGCTGCGCATGCGCGCCGAAGTGGTGCAGCAGGGCGGCGAGGACGGCCCGCACCTCATCGGCATCGCCATGGATGTCACCGAGGCCCAGCGCATGGCGGAACGCACGGTGACCGCCGACACCCGCCTGCGCGACGCAATCGAGAGCATTTCGGAAGCCTTCGTGCTGTGGGACAGCCAGAACCGGCTCGTGCTCTGCAATTCCAAGTTCCAGAGCCTGCATGAATTGCCGGACGATGCGATCCAGGTCGGCACCTCGTTCGACACCATCGCCACCGTCGGCCGCCACCCCGTCACGCGCACGCCGCTGAAGCCGGAGGACAAGCCGGAAGAGGGCTCGCGCGCCTTCGAGGCCCAGCTTTCCAACGGCCGCTGGCTGAAGATTGCCGAGCGTCGCACGAAGGACGGCGGCTACGTCTCGGTGGGCACCGACATCACCCCGCTCAAGCGCCATGAGGAACGCCTCATGGACAATGAGAAGCGCCTGATGGCGCTGGTCGCCGACCTGCGCAAATCCCAGCAGACCCTTGAGCTTCAGGCCCAGCAGCTGGCGGAGCTTGCGGAGAAATATTCGGAAGAGAAGAACCGCGCGGAGGACGCCAACCGCGCCAAGAGCGAGTTCATGGCCAATATGAGCCACGAGCTGCGCACGCCGCTCAACGCCATCATCGGCTTTTCCGAGATCATGGAGAGCGGCATGTTCGGCCCGCTCGGCTCGGAAAAGTACGCGGAATATTGCGGCGACATCAAAGGCTCGGGCACCTACCTGCTGGACGTCATCAACGACATTCTCGACATGTCGAAGATCGAGGCCGGCCGCATGCAGCTGGAGCTGGAGGATGTGCGGCTCGACGAGATCGTCACTGACGCCCTGCGCGTTATGGCCCTCAAGGGACAGGAGAAGCAGATCTCCGTCACCGCCGAGGCCGGCGAGGGGCTCGCCGTGCGGGCGGATAAGCGGGCGCTCAAGCAGATCCTGCTGAACCTGCTCTCCAATGCGGTGAAGTTCACGCCCGAAGGCGGGCGCATCGCCATCAAGGCGCGGGTGAACGGCGGGGCGGCGGTCATCGCCATCGAGGACAGCGGCATCGGCATCGCCAAGCACGCCCTCGCCAAGCTGGGCCGGCCGTTCGAGCAAGTGGAAAGCCAGTTCACCAAGACCCACAAGGGGTCGGGGCTGGGTCTCGCGATCGCCAAGTCGCTGACCGAGCTGCACGGCGGGGCGATGCGCATCCGCTCGCAGGAAGGGGTGGGCACCACCGTCATCATCCGCCTGCCGCTGGATGGCGGCGCGGCCAATTCCAACGAGACGCCGCGCCTCACCTCGGTGGTGTGAGGCGCCCTCCCCGCCCGAGCGAGGTGGTCAGGCCGCCGCCTGCTCCAGAACCCGCGTGAAGATCTCCCGCACACGATCTTGGGTATCGCGCAGATGGGCGTCCAGGGTGGTGAAGTCCGGCATTTCTCCAGCCCGCGCCAGCAGCGCTTTCAGGGCCGGGCTCGCTTCCGCCGGCAGGAAATGGGTGTCGAGGGCGAGCCGCAGCACCTGCGTCAGATCCTGGTAGAGCCGGCAGGCGTTGGCGAGAAGGTGAATGTCCTCCGCCGGCAACAGGTGGAGTTCGCCCGCCACGGCGATGATGCGCGCGGTCGCCGTATCGACGATCTGCGGGTGGTCGGCGGCATGCACCAGCACCAGATATTGCGCCAGGAACTCCACATCCACCTGCCCGCCGAGGGCATGCTTGAGGTTCCAGCGGTCGGATTCGCCCTTCTCGGCCGCGATCGCCCCGCGCATGTCCAGGATGTCGCCGGCGATGCGGCGCGGATCGCGCGGCCGGGCCAGCACATCGCGGATCACCCCTTCCACGCGGTGGCAGAAATCCGGATGCGCAGAGATCACGCGGGCGCGGGTCAGCGCCATGTGCTCCCAGGTCCAGGCTTCGTCGCGCTGGTAATTCTCGAACGAGCGCAGCCGTGTCGCCACCGGGCCGGAACGTCCTGACGGCCGCAGGCGCAGGTCCACGTCATAGAGCTTACCGGCGTTGGTCAGGCTGGTGAGGGCGGTGACCAGGCGCTGGGTGAAGCGGGCAAAATATTGCGCGCCGTGGAGCGGGCGCGGGCCATCGGACGCGGGGTCGGCATCCGGGTCGAAATCATAAAGGACGATGAGGTCGAGATCGGAGCCGGCGGTCATCTCCCGGCTGCCGAGCTTGCCCATGGAAAGCACCGCCGTCTCGGCCCCGGCAATGGTGCCGTGCGCCTCCTGGAACCGCGCCCAGACGCGCGCATGCAAGGCACGGATGATGACTTCGGCGAGGCGCGCATAGGCCTCGCCCGCACGCGCGGCGGGCAGTGTGCCGGAGGCGATGCGCACGCCGATCAGCACATGCTGTTCCTGGCGGAAGCGGCGCGCGCGGTCGAGCTGCTCCTCATCGCTCTCGGCGGTGTCGAGCAGGATTTCCAGATGCTGCTCCAGGCTCGCCTGGTCGGGCAGCTTGTTGAAGAAGGCCGGGTCCAGCAGAGCGTCGAGCAGCGAGGGCCGCCGCGCCAGCGTCTCGCCGAGGCGCGGCGCGACCGTGAGGATGGTGGCGAGCAGCCGCACCAGATCGGGATGGCGCTGCAAGGCGTGCATCAGATGGCCGCCGGAGAGTTCGGCAAAGAAATTGTCGGCCGCGATCAGCGCCCCGTCGGGATCGCCGCCGCGCGACAATTGCTCCAGCAGCAGCGGCGCGATGCTGGCGAGCTGCCCGCGCGCCACATCGCTGCGCAGAACGCGATGGCGCCCCGCCATCCAGCCGCGCACCACGGTGCTGGCGGCGGGCGGATCGCGGAAGCCGAGGCGGCCGAGCACCGCCAGCGTCTGGCGGTCATCATGATCGGGAGGGAACAGCAATTGCCCGTCCAGCACCGCCGGGGGCGGGCTGTCCTCGAACAATTGGGCGTAATGGTGCTGTACGCGCTTCAGGCGCTCCACCAGGGCGGCGGCGAAGGCGTCACGGGTCTGATAGCCCATGAAGCGGGCGAAGGCGCCAAGCGCGTCGGTCTGCTCCGGCAAGGTGTGGGTCTGGGCATCCGCCACCATCTGGATGCGGTGCTCCACCCGGCGCAGGAAGATATAGGCCTCGGCCAATTCGTCGCGCACCGCGCCGGCAATCCAGAAATCGCGCACCAGCGCGTCGAGCGCCTCCAGCGTGCGCGAGGACCGCAGGTTGGGATCGCGGCCGCCGGCGATGAGCTGCTGGGTCTGGACGAAGAATTCCACCTCGCGGATACCGCCGCGGCCGAGCTTCACATTGTGGCCTTCCACCGCCACCACGTCGTGCCCGCGAAACGCATGGATCTCGCGCTTCATGGCGTGCACGTCGGCGATGGCGCGATAGTCCAGCACGCGGCGCCAGACGAAGGGGGCAAGATCGGAGAGGAATTCGCGGCCCACCGCGAGGTCGCCCGCCACCGGGCGCGCCTTGATATAAGCGGCGCGCTCCCAGGTCGCGCCCTCGCGCTCGTAATAGGCCAGCGCGGCGGCGGTGGAGAGCGCCACCTGCGTGGAGCCAGGATCCGGCCGCAGGCGCAGGTCCACCCGCAGCACATAGCCGTGGCCGGTGCGCTCCTGGAGCATGCGCACCAGGGCGCGGGTGATTTTGACGAAGAAGGGAGAAGGCTCCACGCCCTCGGCGAGGGGCGCCACATCGCGGTCATAGACCACGATCAGGTCCACGTCGGAGGAATAGTTCAACTCGCGCGCGCCATGCTTGCCCATGGCGATCACCGCAAGGCCGCAGCCCATGGCGGGATGCGCGGTATCGGGCGGCAGCAGCTTGCCGGCGGCGACCGCCTCGGCGAGCAGGAAATCCAGCGCCGCGCTCAGCGCCGTGTCCGCCACGTCGGTGAGCGCGCGTGTCACCTGAACCAGGTCCATGGCCCCGCCGATATCGGCCAAGGCGATGGTGAGCGCGGCTTCCGCCCGCATCTGGCGCAGCGCGGTCATCGCCTGCGCCTCGTCGGCGGCATGCGCAACCGCCTGCCGGCAGGTTTCGGTCAGGGCGGCGATATGCGCCGCCGGCGCGACCTCCAATGCCCGCAGGAGGCGCCGGGGATCGGTTCGGATGAGATCATGGAGAAAGGGTGAGGATTCCGAAACGCCAAGCAGAGCATCGCGCGCGCGGGGATACGTCGCGAGCATGGCATCGACGCGCGCGCGGTCGGCCAGGTCCAAGCTCTCGAGCGCGTAGCCGAGCTTGATCTTTGCCGCCTCAGCATCGCAAAGAACGGGGGTTTCCCACATCAAGGCGGCAAGCGAGGCGGCAGCAATAGGGGGCGAAGCGGAGGAAGCGGACATTTGCCTCACTTAAAGGCATGAGGGCATGCCTAAGCGCAAGCCCTTATGGCGTTTTCGCGGGCAAACGAAGGGTCGCGCGCAGGCCGGGGGCATTGTCGGAGAAGACCAGACTGCCGCCGTGCAGCCGCGCCACGGCGGCAACCAGGGACAGGCCAAGGCCGGAACCAGGCCGCGAGCGGCTGGTATCCAGCCGGACGAAACGCTCCACCACGCGTTCGCGATCCTGCGGCGCAATGCCCGGGCCGCGGTCACCCACCTCAAGCAGCGCCTCGTCGCCCTCGCGGCGCAGGCTGACGCAGATCTCGCCGCGCGCGCCTTCGGCGGCGCCGCCGTATTTGAGCGCGTTGTCCACCAGATTGGCGAGCGCCTGCGCCAGCAGCTCGCGCATGCCATGCACGGTCACCGGCTGCGCCTCCACCCGCAGGTCCATGCCCTGCTCATCGGCCAGCGGCTCGTAGAGCTCGGCGACATTCTCGGCGATGGCGCCGAGATCGAGGTCCACCATATTGTCCCGTGCCTGCCCCGCCTCGGCGCGCGCGATCATCAGCAGCGCGTCGAAGGTGCGCATCAGGGAATCGCTCTCCTCGATGGTGGTCTCAAGCGCCGCGCGCCATTCCTCCTCCGAGTGCGCCCCGCGCAACGCCTCTTCCGCGCGGTTGCGCAGGCGCGTGAGCGGCGTCTTGAGATCGTGGGCGATATTGTCGGAGACCTCCTTGAGGCCGACCATGAGCCCCTCGATGCGGTCCAGCATGGTGTTCAGGCTCTGGGCGAGGCGGTCGAACTCGTCGCCGGTCCCGTCCACCGCCAGCCGCCCGGAGAGATCGCCGGACATGATGGTTTCCGAGGTCGCGGTCATGGATTCGATGCGCTTCAGCACGCGCCGCGTCACGAAGATGCCCCCGGCGATGCCGAGCACCAGAATCAGCACCAGCGCGCCTTGGGCCGGCCGCACCACCAATTGGCGCAGGGTGTCGCGCTCCTCGATGTCGCGGCCCACCAGCAGGCGGTAGCCGCCGGGCAGCTGGAACACCTGTACGAAGGCGAGAAATTCCTTCGCCCCCGGCTCGTCGGAGCGGCGATAGGGCGTGATCCGCGTGCCCGGCTTGTCCAGCAGGCCGATGGGCAGGTCGGACACGTTGGAGGCCATCACCTCGCCGGTGAAATTGGTGAGCAGATAGATCGAGGAGCCCGGCCGGCGGGTGCGGCGGTCGATGACGATCACCAGGCGCTGGATGCCACCCAGGCGATATTGCTCCGCAAGGAAGCGCACCTCGCCTTCCACATTCTCCGCCACCTGGCTCTCGATCAGCGCGCGCGTATGCCAGGCCACATAAGCGATCATGGCGACCGAGAAGAGCGCGAACACGACCAGATAGGCCGCCAGCAGCTTGAACGCCGTGGTGCGCACCAATTGGAGCATGTTGCGGGGCATCCGCATGGATTTAGGCCGGCCGTGGGACGCAGAGAGGGCGTAGGGCCATCAGCGCAGCCCGACCCGGACCATATAGCCGGCGCCCCGCACCGTGTGCAGCAACGGCACGTCGAAGCCCTTGTCGATCTTGGAGCGCAGGCGCGAGACATGCACGTCGATCACATTGGTCTGCGGATCGAAATGATAATCCCACACGTTTTCCAGCAGCATGGTGCGCGTCACCACCTGCCCGGCATGGCGCATGAGATATTCCAGCAGGCGAAATTCGCGCGGCTGGAGCGGAATGTCCTTGCCGCCCCGGCTGACGCGATGGGCGAGCCGGTCCAGCTCCAGGTCGCCGACCCGGTAGATGGTTTCCGCCGCCTGCGGCGCGCCGCGCCGGGAGAGCGCTTCCACCCGCGCCAGCAATTCGGTGAAAGCATAGGGCTTGGGCAGGTAATCGTCGCCCCCGGCACGCAGGCCCACCACCCGGTCGTCCACCTGTCCGAGCGCCGAGAGAATCAGCGCCGGCGTGGTATCGCCGCGCCGTCGCAGGTCGGAGACGATGCTGAGGCCGTCCTTGAGCGGCAACATGCGGTCCACCACCAGCACGTCGTACTTGCCGTCGAGGGCGAGGGCGAGGCCCTCCTCCCCGTCGCCGGCATGGTCCACCACATGGCCGGCCTCGCGGAAAGCCTTGCGCAGATAGTCCGCCGCGTCGCGGTCGTCCTCGATGAGGAGCAGGCGCATGGAGAAGGTCAGACCTTGTTCGAGATTCGCGTCCATCATCCTAGCGCCGAAAGCGAGCCGGGGAACGGCCTGAAGCGGCCGCGCGAAGAGGTATCGGACAAAAGCGCGGCGCGGGAAGCACTTGAGCTTCCCGCGCCGCGGGGGCCGGACCGGCACAGGAGGACGGAACACAAGGCCCCGCGCCGTTCCGGAACGGCGGGCCGAAGCCCGCCGCAAACGCTGGTCCCGAGATCAGCCCTTGGCCTTGGCGTCGATGGCGATGGCGACGAAGCGCACGCCCTGTTCGCCCTTCACCCGCATGAGCACCGCCTTGCGGTTCTCGGCCTTGGCCGCCGCGAGGCCTTCGCGCACGTCCTTCGGGCTGGAGACGGTCTTGCCGCCCACGTCCAGGATCACGTCGCCGGAGCGGATGCCGCGCAGGGCGGCCGGGCCGTTCGGCTCCACGTCGGTGACGACCACGCCGTCCGAGCCAGCGCCCTTGACCGACTTGGCCGGGGCGAGCTGGAGGCCGAGGCGCGGCAGGCCGGTGCCGGGCGCCTCATCCCCGTCGTCCTGCTTGAGGCTCGCCTGCTGATCGTTGGGGATCTGCTCCAGCGTCACCGCCACATGGACCGGCTTGTTGTCGCGGATCACCGTCAGATCGACATTGGCGCCGGGCTTCATCATGCCGATCTTGCGGGTCAGGTCGCGGGCGTCCTTGATGGTATCGCCGTTCACCTTGGCCACCACGTCGCCGCTCTTCAGGCCGGCCTTGGCACCGGGGGTGCCGGGCTGCACCTGCGCCACCAGCGCGCCTTCCGACGTGCTCAGGCCGAGGCCGGAGGCGAGATCGTCGGTCACCGGCTGGATCTGCACGCCGATATAGCCGCGGGCCACCTTGCCGCTGTCGCGCAGCTGATTCACCACCGTCTTCACGGTCTCGGAGGGAATGGCGAAGGCGATGCCCACATTGCCACCCGAGGGGGAGACGATGGCGGTGTTCATGCCGATGACTTCGCCGTTCAGGCTGAAGGTCGGGCCGCCGGAATTGCCGCGATTGATCGGCGCGTCGATCTGGATGAAGTCGTCATAGGGGCCCGAGCCGATATCGCGGCCGCGCGCCGAGACGATGCCCGCCGTCACCGTTCCGCCGAGGCCGAACGGATTGCCGACCGCGATCACCCAGTCGCCGACGCGAGGCGCGCCATCGGCCAGCTTCACCCAGGGCAGGTCGCTCTTGCCCTCGATCTTCAGCAGGGCGACGTCGGTGCGCGGATCCGCGCCGATCACCTTGGCGGTATATTCCTTGCCGTCGGTGGTGGTCACGTCCACTTCGCTGGCGCCGTCCACCACATGGTTGTTGGTCACCACATAGCCGTCGGCGGAGATGATGAAGCCCGAGCCCTGGCCGACCACGCGGCGCTCACCCTTGTCGCCGCGATCGGCGCGCGGGCGCATCGGCATCTGGCCCTGCGGGCCGCCCTGCCCTTCGAGGCCGAAGCGCTTCAGGAAGCGTTCGATCTGCGGGGGCACGTCGCCGCCGAAGGGGCCATCCTCGCCCATCGCCATTTCCTGGGCGTTGACGTCCTTCTTGACCTTCACCGAGACCACGGCGGGCGAGACCTTCTCCACCGTATCGGCGAAGGAGAACGTGCCGGCGGGCTGGCTGGTGGTGATCTGCGCGTTCGCCGGCATGGAATAGGGCGGGATGAACTGGCCGACAACGATGCCGGTCACAGCCAGGCCGAAGACCCCGCCGAGCAGAGCGGAGCGGCGGCGACGGATGAGGGTGGACTTGCGCGGGAAGCCGGTCATGGGATCGTTCGTCTCTCTTCTGTCTGCCCCCCGTGGGGCAAGGTCGAGAACGAACATAGAGCCGGGAAACTTACAGCCGGCTGGCGGCAGGATTACCGATCGTTAAGGCGCGTCACGGCTGCGTGAGACTCCTTAATGCGCCCGCCCTCAGCGGCGCGGCACGTGAAGGCGAAGGGCGCCCGCGGGCGCCTGGCGCATTGGCACACTCCACACGTCAGGCGGGCGGCGGCGGGGGCGGCACGCGGCCGGTTTCGGCCAGGATAAGGCGCACCCGCTCTTCCTCGTCCGGGGTCAGGGGCACGGTGTCCGGCGCGGCGCGGCGGCGGCGCTGGATCGCCAGATACGCGGCAAGCCCCCCTGCCCCCAACACCAGCAGCGGCGCGCCCCACAGCAAGGCGTTGCGCCAGGAGAAGGTGGGGCGCATCAGCACGAACTCGCCATAGCGCGCCACCAGGAAATCGAGCACCTGCTGGTTGCTGTCGCCGGCTTTCAGCCGGTCGCGCACGAGCAGGCGCAGATCCTTCGCGAGCGGCGCCTCGCTGTCGTCGATGGACTGGTTCTGGCAGACCATGCAGCGCAATTCCTTGGAAAGCTCGCGCGCCCGCGCCTCCAGCACCGGATCGCTCAGCACCTCGTCCGGCTGCACCGCATGGGCCGGCGCGGCGCCGAGGGCGAGCGGCAGAACAAGGAGGAGAAGGGCGAACAGGGGGCGCAGCATGGGCTTATTCCGCAGCCGCCGGAAAGGCGCCGCGCCGCATGCGCGCGGGCTTCGGCGCCCCGACGCGCAGCCGCCGGTCTGCCAGCGAGAGCAGGCCGCCCAGCGCCATCACCACCGCGCCGAGCCATATCAGGGTCACGAACGGCTTCCAGGTCGCGCGCATGGAGAGGGCGCCGTCCGGATGCTCCTCGCCGATGGAGACATAGAGCTGGCTGAAGCCGAAGGTGCGGATGCCGGATTCGGTGGTCGCCATCTGGCGCGCGGCGAACTGGCGCTTGGCGGCCTCCACCGTGCCCTGGGAGCGGCCGCCGTTGTGGATCTCGAACACCGCCACGCGGGAGGTGAAATTGGGCCCGGCGCGATTTTCGAGGCGCGCGAGGGTGAGGTCGCGGGTACCGATGGTCACCGTTTGTCCGACCCGCACGGCGGCGATCTTCTCCAGGCTCCAGGCGCTCTCGCACACGATGCCCAGCAGGCAGATGCCGACCCCGAGATGGGCGATGGCGGTGCCGAAGGTGGAGCGCGGCAGGCCGGTGAGGCGGCGCACAGCAAGGCGCGCGGATACCCGCCCGATGCCGGCGCGCTCGGCAATGTCCGTCAGCGCCCCGGCGATGATGAACACCGCAAGGCCGATGGCGACCGGCGCTAGGACCGGCCCACGCTCCTCGCTGACCGCCGCCGTCGCAGCCGCGGTCACCACCGCCGCCACCACCGCGAAGCCGGCCGCCAGCATCAGCCGCTGGGCGACCCCCAGCAGGTCGCCGCGCTTCCAGGCCAGCAGCGGGCCGAACGGCATGGCGAACACCAGCGGCAGCATCAGCCCGCCGAAGGTGAGATTGAAGAAGGGGGGACCCACCGTGATCTTGTCGCCGGTCAGCGCCTCGAGCGCGAGGGGGTAGAGCGTGCCCACGAACACCGAGGCGGTGGCGGCGGTGAGGAAGAGGTTGTTGAACACCAGCGCGCCTTCGCGCGAGATTGGCGCGAACAGGCCGCCCTGGCGCAATTCCCCGGCGCGCAGCGCGAACAAGGCGAGGCTGCCGCCGATGAAGACCACCAGGATCGCGAGGATGAACACGCCGCGCAGCGGATCGGTGGCGAAGGCGTGCACCGAGGTCAGCACCCCGGACCGCACCAGGAAGGTGCCGATGAGGGAGAGGGAAAAGGCGAGGATGGCGAGAAGGATGGTCCACACCTTCAGCGCGTCGCGCTTCTCCATCACCACGGCGGAATGCAGCAGCGCGGTGGCGGCGAGCCACGGCATCAGGGAGGCGTTCTCCACCGGATCCCAGAACCACCAGCCGCCCCAGCCCAATTCGTAATAGGCCCAATAGGAGCCCATCGCGATGCCCAGCGTCAGGAAGATCCAGGCGGTCAGCGTCCAGGGCCGCACCCAGCGCGCCCAGGCGGCGTCGATGCGCCCCTCGATCAAGGCGGCGATGGCGAAGGCGAAGGCGATGGAGAGCCCGACATAGCCGAGATAGAGCAGCGGCGGGTGGATCGCGAGGCCGGGGTCCTGGAGCACGGGATTGAGGTCGCGTCCCTCGCCCGGCGGCGACAGCACCCGCAGGAACGGGTTCGAGGTCAGAAGGATGAACAGCAGGAAGGCCGTGGCGATGGACGCCTGGACGGCCAGCACGTTCGCCTTCAGCCGGTCCGGCAGATTGCCGCCAAACAGCGCCACCAGCGCGCCGAACACCGCGAGCACCAACGCCCACAGCAGCATGGAGCCCTCGTGATTGCCCCAGGTGCTGGTGATCTTGTAGACGAGCGGCATCTGCGAGTGGGAATTCTCCACCACATTGGCGACCGAGAAATCGGAGGTCACGTAGAGCGCCACCAGGCAGGCGAAGGCGCCGCCCACGAACACCAGCATGGCCAGCGCCACCGGCGCGGCGACGCCCATGAGCACCGGATCGCCCTTGGCCGCGCCCCAGGCGGGCACCGCCATCTGCACCAGGGCCAAAGCGAGGGCGAGGATCAGGGCGTATTGGCCGATTTCCGCGATCATTGCACGGTGCTCCGCCCGGGCGCCGGCGCCGGCGGGCCGCCGGGCTCGCCTTCCTTCCAATGCCCCTGCTTCTTCAACGCGTCGGCGACTTCGCGCGGCATGTAGCGTTCGTCATGCTTGGCGAGCACGGTGTCGGCCTTGAAGGAGCCATCGGTCTGCACCACGCCCTCGGCCACCACCCCCTGCCCCTCGCGGAACAGGTCCGGCAGGATGCCGGTATAGGTTACCGGAACCTGGGCATTGCCATCGGTGACGGTGAAGCGCACCGCCGTGCCCTGCTTGGCCACGCTGCCGGCTTCCACCAGCCCGCCCAGCCGCAGCCGCGCGCCGGGCGCAACCTTGTGCTCGGCGATCTCGCTCGGCGAGCGGAAGAACACGATGGTGTCGTTGAGCGCGGTCAGGATCAGCCCCGCGGCGAGCGCCAGCACGGCCAAGGCGGACCCGATGAGGATGAGGCGGCGGCCTTTACGCGTCACGGCGATCTGCTCCCGGAGCCCACGGCCTGAGGCGGCGGCTCGCGCATGTGTCGGCTAAGATGGAGCGGGGCGCGCGCATTCTCAATTGCCCGCCTCCGGCCCGATCTTCAATTCATCGGCAAGGGCTGCAAGGCGCGCCTGCGCGGACGCATCGCCCGCGAACGCCGCGCGGGCGGAGGTGAGCGCAGCCGCCGCCTTGTCGCGCTCGCCCAGCACCATTCGGGCGCGGACGAGGCGCAGCCAGCCGTCGAGATCCTTCGGGTCGGCATCGAGGCGCTGCTGAAGGCGGTCCACCATGCCCTGGATCATCTGCGCGCGACCGGCGGCATCGAGTTGGCCCGCCGCCTCCACGTCCTGCGCAGTGGGGCCGGGCGGCGCGGAGAGAGACGGCGCGGAGAGGGGCGGTGTGCCCGCGGCCGAGGGGACCGGCGCCGCGTCCCGGCGCATCACGGAACCGGAGGGGCCGGCGGCCGAGCGGGGCGGCGGCATCGCTGCCCCGATCCGGCCGAGTGCCGCGCGCACCAGGACGAGCCAGGGCGCATTCGGCGGCGAATCCTGCGCCAGCTTGGTCCAGATCGCCGCGGCTTCGTCCTTGCGGCCGTCCTGCTCGGCGGCAAGGCCCAGGAAATAGCGGGCGCGGGGCGATGTCGGATCTTGCGCGAGCGCGGCCTGGAAGGCGGCGGCGGCCTCCTTGGTCACGATGCCATCGGCCTGCACCACCAGCGCCTCGCCCAGCGCCGCGCGCCGCTCCGCGCTGTCGCCGAGATAGCGGATGGCCTGGGCATACGCGCGCACGGCATCATCCACGCGGCCAAGCCGCAGATAGACCGGGGCGAGGATTTCATAGCCCTGCCCGTCGGCGGGATTGGCGGCGAGATGGTCTTCCACCTTGCGCACCAGGATCGCGACGTCGGTGCGGTCCGGCGGCGCGGCGAGGCGCGCGGCGAGCGGCGCACCGGGCAGGCCGGGCGTGCCGAGCACCAGATAAAGCCCAATGGCCGCCAGCGGCACGCCCACCAGCGCGAGCCCGGCGGCAATGCGCCGGCGGGTGCGGGCGCGGACCGGATCCTGCGCCGGCTCGGGCGCGGCATCGGCGGCCACGAGCATGCGGCGCGACACTTCGATGCGGGCGGCATCGGCCTGCGCGGCGGGAAGCCGGCCGGCGGCCTGGTCGCGCTCCAGCTCGGTCAATTGGTCGCGATAGACCGCAAGGTCCGCCGCTTTCTCATCCTTCAGTGCCCGTCGGCGGGCGAGCGGCCACAGCACCGCCATCACCGCGACAGCGGTCATGAGGACGAAGGCTGCGAACAAGGAAGATGGCATCATCGTGTCCAGGCGTTAGCCGAGTAACGCGACGCTGCAAAGGATGCTTTCGGTCGCGGCGGCGCCGCGCCGCAGGCGCGAAGCGCCCGCTCTACGCCCGGCGGTGGTCGCGGCGCGGGCGGGCATCTGGTAAGGGAAAGGCGCACAGCCTTCCTGCCCGCATGGGCCGCACACAGGGGAACACCATGGGACTGTTCGATTCGCTCGGCGCGCTCGGCCAAGGCGGCGGCCTGTTCGGCGGCCTGCTGAACTCCGTCCTCAGCGGCGGCCTCGGGCAGAACCTGCCGGCGATGCTCAACAACGCGCTCGCCAGCACGCCCTACGGCAATCTCGACGGCCTTCTGGAGCAGCTGAGGTCTGCCGGCCTCGGCGAGCAGGTGACGTCCTGGCTCTCCAATGGGGAGAATCTCCCCGTCAGCGCCACCGACCTGACCAATGCGCTCGACATGCCGGTTCTCGCGGAAATGGCCGGCCGGCTCGGCCTGCCCACCGACATGCTGCCCAATCTGATGGCGCAATATCTGCCCGGCCTGATCGACAAGCTCAGCCCGAACGGCACGCTGGAAACCCCGCCGCCGGTCTGATCTCACCGCGCTAGGGCGCAACGGAGGTCCAGCTGCCTTCGCGGGCGACGCAGGCGATGCCACGGGCCGCCTGCGGTTTGCCCTGCACGTAAATGGTATGAGAGTAATCGCGGCACTTGAGATAGCCCGGCCGCGAATAAGCCGGGCCGGCGATCACCGTGCCATAGGCGCCGCTGTCGCCGCGCCAGCCCACCGGCGAACCGGGGCCGCCATTGTCCAGGGCGTTCAACTCGGCAGCATAGGCGCGCGCGCGGTCCTGCTCGTCGAGGCCGCGTCCAAGCGGGCCGCCGACCAGGCCGCCCGGCCCGCTCGTGTCCGCCGCGCCGGAATCCAGCGACGGCAGCGCGAGCGCACTGGCCGCAGGTCCCCCGGTCCCGCCGCTGCTCGCGCAGGCAGAGAGCCACAGGGCGGCTCCCAGGACGGCACTCAGCCTGGCGACCGCCACCCCCATTCGCACGCCCATGAAAGCCTCATTTCTCCGCTGCCACTGCCCGCCGCCACCGCCGCAGGGCGGGCACAACGACCGAGCTCAAGGATTTAGGCGAATGGAAAACTTTGGCAAGCGCGGGCGGTGCCGCACCGGGCGGCGCCACGCGGCCTGCGCCGCGCCTAGATCACCGGCAGGATCAGTTCCACCCGCAATCCACCGATGGGCGCGGTGCCGAGATCCAGCCGCCCGCCATAGAGCGCGGCCAGTTCCTGCACGATGGAAAGTCCCAGGCCCGAGCCGGGCTTGCTCTCGTCGAGCCGCCGGCCGCGCCGCCCGACTTCCGCGCGCTTGGCGGGGGTGAGGCCCGGGCCGTCGTCGTCGATGATGAAGCGCACATAGGCGCGATCGCCCGGCGCGTGGGGAAGCTCGGCGAACATTTCCACCTCGACGCGGCTCATGGCCCATTTGCAGGCATTGTCCACGAGATTGCCGAGCATCTCCTCCACATCCTGCCGCTCCCCGCGAAACCGCAGGTCGTCCATGATGCGCAGGTCGATGGACAGGTTCCGCTCACGATGGATCTTCTCCATGGTGCGGGCGAGCGCCACCAGGATCGGCCGCAGATCGCAGGCCGTGGTCGGAAGCGAGACGCGGGCGGCCATCCGGGCGCGCTGGAGATGATGGGAAATCTGGTCGCTCATCATGCCCGCCTGATCGCGCACGCGCGCGGCCAGAGGATCATCGCGGCCACCGGCCTCGTTCATCAGCACCGAAAGCGGCGTCTTCAGCGCATGGGCGAGGTTGCCCACATGGGTGCGTGCGCGCTCGACCACTTCCTTGTTGGCGTCGATCAGCGCATTCACCTCCCGCACCAGGGGCGCGACTTCTTCGGGATAGCTGCCCTCGAGCCGCTCGGTGGCCCCCGAGCGCACCGCGGCCAGCGCCACCGACAGACGCCCGAGCGGGCGCAGGCCGAAGCGCACCTGGAAGGCCACGATCAGAAGGAACGCCAGCCCGAGCACCCCGAAGGTGCCGAACAGCGCCATATTGAAGCTTGCGCTTTCCTCGTCGATCTCCGAGGCATCCCCCGCCACGGAGATGATGAAGCGCCCCTCCTCCCCCAAATCGAGCACCCGCTCCACCACCCGCAGGCGCTGCCCTTCGGGACCCGGCAGATAGCCTTCCTGCAGCCCCTCGCGGGCGACCGAAAGGTCGGTGCCGCTCAGGGAGGGCAGCACGGTGTCCACCAGCGAGCGCGAGGTCAGCAGCCGCTGGCCGCCCCGGTCCACCCGCGCCACCTGCCAATACCAGCCGGAGAGCGGGAACAGGAACAAGGGGTCGCCCAGCACCTGGGGCGGTGGCAGCTCGGTGCCGACCGAGGCTGGCCCCCCCGCGATCTCCGCCACGATGGTCTTCAGATAGATGTCGAGCCGGCGGTCGAAGGCGCGCTCGGTGCTGCCGCGATAGAGCGAGGACAGCACGAAGCCGACGATCAAAAGCACCGCCGCCGTCACCACCACGGCGGACAGGAACAGGCGGAACGCAAGCGACCCGCTGGCGCGGTCCCGGCGCGTCGGATCAGTCAGGGCTTCCACCACCGGGCACACTCCGCCTCATCGCGGCGCGTCCGGCGCCACGAGCAGATAGCCGAGGCCGCGCACCGTCTGGATGAGATCGCAATCAATCTTCTTGCGCAGACGGCCCACGAATACCTCGATCGTGTTGGAATCGCGGTCGAAATCCTGGTCGTACAGATGCTCCACCAGTTCCGCGCGCGACACCACGCGCCCGGTGTGGTGCATCAGGTACGACAGCAGGCGATATTCGTGGCTGGTGAGCTTGATCGCATTGCCCGCCACCGTCACGCGGCCCGAGCGCGTGTCGAGCCGCACCGCGCCGCACACCAGTTCGCTCGTGGCATGGCCCGTCGCCCGCCGCAGCAAGGCGCGGATGCGCGCGAGCACCTCCTCCATGTGGAAGGGCTTGGCGACATAATCGTCGGCGCCGGCATCGAAGCCCTGCACCTTGTCGCTCCAGCGATCGCGCGCGGTGAGGATCAGCACCGGCATGGTGCGCCGGGCCCGGCGCCAGGCTTCAAGCACCGAAATACCGTCCAGCTTGGGCAGGCCGATATCCAGGACCACGGCGTCATAGGGCTCGGTCTCTCCGAGATGCCGCCCCTCCTCACCATCGAAGGCCGTGTCCACCGCATAGCCGGCATCGCCCAGGGCCGTCACCAATTGGCGATTGAGATCCGGATCATCTTCGACCACCAGCAGGCGCACGCTGTTCCCCATTTCCCGTGTCCGCTCCACCATGCCAGAGCGCGGCCGCGATGTCAGGCGCATCAATGTGGCGGAATCAATGCCAGCCGCACAGCGCGACCCCCACCGCATTGTGCGCCTTGGCCTGGCGGATGGTGGCGTCGGTATCCGCGCGGGACCAGGTGATCGGTGCCGCGCTGGCGCAGAACACCTTAGTCTCGCCGCCACCCGTCGTCGTCACGCAGCCGCCCAGCATCGCGGGCATCGCGCTCAGCATCAGCACGCGCGCCGCGCGCCGCATCAATGGCCCTTTGCGCATCGCGTTCTCCCTTGGCTTCGCGATCGGTCCAACCCTGCTGGGCGCCGCGGCGCCCGGCGATGAAGACAAGGCCCGCGATCCCCACCGCGAGCGCCGCCCGGAGCCCCAGGATCCAGCCGGCCGCGAGCGCCACCGCAAGGCCGGCGAGCGCGAGCAGCCACCACGGCACCTGATAGGTGAGCCATTCCGCGAGCGTGCTCATGGCTGTGCCCGCATGCCGGCGCTCGCGCCTGCGGTCTCGGCGAGATCGAGCACGCCCGCCTGCCGGGTGCGGACATGGTCCGCCCACCAGACGGCGCCGATCCCTGCGCAGGTGAGCACCAGCCCCGCCAGGGTCAGGCCCGTGAAGACCAGGGAGAGCGAGGGCGACCCGCTCGCCAGCGGCGCCACCTGCCGCGCCGCCTCCGCGAGCGCCGAGGCCACGAGCCCGCCGGCCGCCGCGCTCGCGCCCGCCTGAGGACCGGGGAGCGGGGCGGCACTCGAAACCGGCGCCTTCGCCCCCGCAGGTCCTGCATCCAGCGGCAGGACCGGGACGCGAAGGACGGCGGCATCGCCAGCGCCTTGCGCCCAGGCCCGGCCGGCCTGCCGCACGTCGGCCACGCGCCGGGTCCATCCCGCGCCGAAGATCTTGAAGGTCGCGAGGCTCTTCAGCATCGCCAGCCGGCGATCGCAGATCGCGTCCACCAGCGCGGCGCGATCCGCACAGGCGGCCGCCGCCGCGAGCGTCACCGCGCCAATCGCAGCGTCGGCCGGAACCCCGAGCGCGCGTTGGAGCCATTTCAGCGATTGGGCGGGGCCGGAATTCACCGCGCCATCGAACACGACGTAATCTATGCCGGGCGGCAGGTCGTCGGCGCGTACCGCGTCCCAATATTGCCGCCGGTAGATCTCCACCAGCTCGGAGCGCTCCAGCAGGCGCACCGAGCGGCGCGGCGCCCCCTTGGCGGCGCGATAGGCGTCATAGACCCGCTGGATCACGCCCTGCATCGTGGGGCCGCCGGGATCGGCCGGGTGATCGCTATAGCCGCCCTCATGGACGAGCACGCGCGCCAAAGCGGCGTCGAAACTGGACGCTACCATGCACAGCTCCTATAATTTTTCGTTAAGAACGGGGAATCATTGGCGCCGCGCGACCATTCCGGTCACGGAACCCGCTGCGCCAGTCATGGGGATGTCACGTGGAACAGACGCTCGGCCGAATGTTTTTGATTTGCACTCTGATGTTCGTGAGTTTTTCTTTTTATCTTGAAGTAAACTCAATCGGCCTGGTCTATAGCTATCTATCTCGCGACAATGAGCTTGATTGTTATTATTTCACCGGGACGTCCGTCTATAAAACAACGCAATACAACGGAAATCCCTATTGCAACGTCTGGCAGGACGTTTACTGAGCCACTAATCCAGAGCGGCCGTATCGGGGGCCTGCCAGTCCTGCGGCGGCACGAGTCTCATGGCGCACGCCGCAAGCTGGGGCCGACGCACCGCATGAGCCGGATCATCGAGCACGCTCGCGGGCAGAACCCATGTCACGCCATCCGCCAGCGGCACCGGCTCCAGCGCGGCGCCCGGAGCCGTCGGGCCGCGGACCCCTTCCGCCAGACCGGCTGTGAGAAGAAGATAGATGTCGCTCATGATGCGGCTCCCAGGGCCATGAGGTAGGTCCGCAACGCCGAATAAAGCGCGAGGTGTTCGTCCTCGCTCAAGGTCCCGCCTGCGAATGCCGCCGAGACCTGCCCCGGATAATAGGTGCCAACATTGCGCCCCACCCACAGCTCCGTCGTCATGGCCGAAGAGGCTGCGGTGCTCGCTCCGATGGACACGCCGTTGCGGTAGAGTTGCAGGGCGTTCGCGGCGCTGCGGTTGCCCGCCGTCAGCCCGAGGGCCGTCGTGGCGCCGGGCACTGTCAGCGAGACATTGCTGTGCACCCGACAGTAGGTCGTGTTGGTGTCGGAGCGCGGCACGACGGGGATGCTGGACACTGTTGCACCAAGAACAGAGTTGGGGCTGGTGGTCTCGCTGGAGACCCAGGCGCCATAGGTCGCCGAATTCAGCGATGCCTTGCTAAAATCGACGCTCGGATTGGCGTTCGCGTCCAGATAGCTGGTGGTCCCGTTGCCGCTGTAGCCGCGATCGACGGTGAACGCGGGCGAGTTGACCGCGCTGAGGTCGAAGCGGGCGAGGCTCTGCATCTGGGAGGCCGCCGCCCCGCTGGTGGGGATGAAATTACCCGGCACGTCCATCCGCACGAGCTGCGGGGCCGCGATGCGCAAGGTGATGTCGATGGTGGCGCCCACGCTCGGCGCCAGGGCGAGGCGTGGCGATAAGCCGGTGGTTCCGCCCAAGGTCAGTAGCCGTGTCACCGCGAAGCGCTGGAGCGCCCCGGCGAGGGTCGCGATGACGCCGCTCGTTGCATTGTCGCTGTTACCGGGAGACGCATAGGTGACAATGTTCAGGCCCGTCAGGCCGGCCAGGGACCCACCCACCAGGGCGAGCATCACGGACGTCGTATACCGCTCACCCGTTGCCGCCGCGATGGTCGGGGACATTGCCATGTCGACGTAGGTGCTGGTCGCAGTGCCGGCCCAGCGCATATCCACGTAAGGCAGGCCATTGATGGTGCCGAGCCCCACCACAGACCGTGTGATCCCATTGGACGTGGCAATCTGAGCCCAGCCTGTCGGGAACGCGCCGCCCACCACGGCCCCCTGCATGGTGCTGTTGGGCATGAGATTGGTGACCGTACCGGTCCAGGGAATAAGGTTCAGCCGGGCCGCCTGCGCGTCATGGGCGGCGAGCAGATAGAGGGCGTCGAGCTTGGTCCAGAGGCCGGCGGCGAGCAGGCTCTTCACCAGCATGTCGATCTGGGTGCGCCGCGCCGGGGAAGGCGGAACGCTCATGCGCGTCAGCAGACTTGCGGTCTCCGGCGCCGGGGGTTGGCCGCGCTGGCGATAGAGCGCGGCGCTGGGGAGCGACAAGCCGAGCCGCATCACCGGTCCGCCAGCGCATAGAGGATGACGCCGGCCGTGGTGCCGGTGCTCCACACCCGGCGGATCTGCACCGGCGGCAGCGGCTGGAGGCCGCTCAGGGCGCGGAAGTCCACGGTGTCGGCATCGTTCGTGGCGCCTGCCGCCGTGACGCGCACGCTGGCGACACCCCCCGCCACGTCGGGCGGCACATAAAGCCACAGGCTCTTGGCATAAGGATCGAGATCGAGGGTGTCGGATGGCGCCAGCACGCGCACCGTGCGCGCCGGAGAGGAGGCCGAGGCGGCATGGCCGCGCAAGGGATCGCGGGTGGAATCATAAGCCATGGCGGAGTTCTTTCCATTTGGAGACGCACGGTCGCGCGATGCGGTTCGGCGATCAGGCCGAGGGTCCGGGACACAGCAGCAGATGCAGCGCCAGGCGCACGCTGCCGCCGGTGAAGGCGCCGCCATTGGCGCTGATGCGCAGGGCGGTGGGAGCATAGAAAGCGGTGGGGCCGATCACCCCGCCATTGGTCGAGCCGGCGGCGATGCCGAGCGTGCCGCCGAACTTCGCGCGCTCGGCGGCGATGCCGACATCGTAGGAGGTCGCTCCCGTGATGGCGATGAGCGTGCGACTGGTCACGCCGAGCACGATGGCGCGATCGGGAATGACCATGCTGGTGTCGACGCTGGAGCCGGAAAGGAAGCAATCCTCCTCCAGCACCCGCGCCTGGATGCCGGCGCCGTGCAGGCTTCCCGCGAGCATGCCGCCGCTGGCCGAAGGCGCCGCCCACGCGCTGCCGCCGAACATCAGCAGCGCGCCCTGGTCGGCCACATAGGCGAGAAAGCCGGCGCGGCAGGGCAGATAATCCCACGCGCCGGTGTCGTAGGTGGCGATGCTGCCCGCCTTGCCGCTCCAAAGGCCCGTGGCGCCCGCCGGCACATACCAGCATTGCCCATCGGAGGGGGCGCCGGGCAGGCTCGTCTGGGTCACGCTCTGGAGCACCAATTGCACCAGCGCATCGAGCGCGCGCACGGCGGCATTATGGGTGACATGCTTCTGCGCCTGCGCCGCCGCGAGATAGGGCAGCGCGAGGCGCGCGGACTGGTCGGACGACATGGAGCCTCCTTGGGGGTGAGAAATAATGGGGGTGCGGGGGCGGCACCGCGCCAATAGGCTGCGGATCTCGACGTCTGTTACCTAGTTTAGACACTGTTCTTTTTGCGAAATTCGATCGCGTTGCGTCATAGCAGAATTGGCTTGGAGCGCCTTCTCCAGCCGCCTACAGGCAATATCAAAATAAACCTTCTCGCACTCGATCCCGATATAAGATTTTTTCTGACTAATTGCCGCCAAACCGACGGTTCCAGCTCCCATAAACGGATCAAGAACTGGGCCATCTCCCATCACCGTCATTAGGTTTTCCATGAGAGATACTGGCTTGCCAGCAATGTGATACTTGCGAGCGGGGATTGGCTCGCGAACCACACCCGGCGCAACAGGGCCGGTCAGCGGCCGCGGACCGTTTGTGCCCCAAACTACGTATTCCGCCTGGGCTCGATACCGACCTAATTGAGGTCGCGCCCGCTCCGTCTTGTCCCAAGGAACAATGCCTCGCCACACCCAACCGCTGGCCTGCACAGCATCTGTGGTTATAGGAAGTTGGCGCCAGTCACTGAAGACACAGCAAATACCTCCTGGCTTAACAAGAGCGCGGCTTCGACCCAACCAGAGGCTTGACCACGCTAGGTAGGATCGTTGGTCACGGGTATCGCCCGCAAAATCAGGATAGATGCCGCGACTTCCGCGCGACTGGTATTTGACACTGGTGGCTACGGATCGATCGGATTGATGTGATCCCCCACTAGAATAGGGAGGATCACAAAGTAGGTCCGAGACGGAACCAATCGGCAACGTTAATAATATTTCTTGAGCGTCCCCATGGTACAACACCGCATCCCCAAATACTTCACGCCTAAACTGGGCCATCGATTATCTCCGTTCGCATTGAGGGGTGCCTCACACGGCCAGCGTCGCCTGGGCGAACGCGCCCACGCCGAGCACCGCCGAAAGCTGGGCGACGCGGAAGGTCAGCATCGCCTGCGGTCCGCCGAAATCCGCCGTCTCGTCGGCGGCGGCATAGCTGAAGGCAGGCGCGCCCAGCTCCACGGCGCGGACCACCGAGGCGGCTGAGAGAATCTCCAGCCGATAAGCTTCCACCGCCTCGCCGAGCGGCACGTCGACGCCATCCCATCCATCCCCGTCGGTGCGCGTGCGGCGGACCCAGGAAAGCGCGATATCGCCGCCTTGCCGGCGGGCGGAAAGATGCACCGGCGCATAGGGCTTCAAGGCCGCGCCGCCCACCTGCCCGCTCACCTGCGTGACGAAGGCATCGCCATGGTCGCGATCCGCGCGGCCCACGCGATAGACATAGGCGCGGCCGAAGGCGGAAACCCCGTTCGCCACGCTGGCGATATTCCCGTCCAGCACTACGAAGCTTGTGCCGGCGGGCCATGGGGCGGCACCCGCAGCCTCGGTGCCCGCCTGCCCGCGCAGCAGGCCGGAGAGCGCGAACAGGCCGTCTTCCACCAGTTCCGCCTGGGTGAATTGCACGATCTCCGGCGTGCGGCCCTCGGCGAGCAGAACCAGCGCGTTCGCCCCCTCCAGAACCTGCCCCTCGCTCGCGCCGAACAGCAGCCCGCCATCCAGCCGCACCCGCAGAACGGTCGAGCGATCGAACCGCCACATCGGACCCGGCGCGAGATCGTCCAGCGTCTCGCCCATGGTACAAGAGGCGCTGAAGGCGGCCACCGCCTCGAAGCTCGCCCCGTCGCTGGAGCGCCACACGGCGAGCGTGCCGGGCCAGGGCGCGGCGGCGGCGGCGAGCGATTGCAGCGGCACCGGATCGCCCGCCGCCAGCAGCGGCAGGTCGAGCACTTGCACGGCCGGCGGACCATAAGCCGGCGGCAACGCCACGCTGCCCGTGGGCACCCCCTGCAAGGGCGTGTCGAACACCTCCGGCTCGATGGAGCGGGCGGTGACGGCGCGCGCGTCCGCATCCTCGATGCGGGTGATTTCCAGCAGCCGCGTGCGCGGGCCGTCGACGATTTCCACCACGTCGCCCGGCGTAAGCGCGAGGCACGAAGGCGGCAGGGCGAAGGTGGCGCTCTCGCGCCCGGCCCACAGGTCCTGAAGCCAGATGTCGGCGGCGCGCACCATGACGGCGTCGGAGGCGACGACCGGAATTTCGGTCTGCGCCACATGCCGGCTCGCGCCCACCAGGCGCCGCGAGCCGACGCTGGCGGTGCGATAATCGGCGCCGTCATCAATGAAGCTGAGGTCCACTTCCAGGGGCAATTCGCTCTCCTGCGCGCGCACGAGGGACAAGGCCGCGCCCTCCTCGCCCGCCACCAGGTCGGCGGCATCGATGCGCGCCGCCACCGCCCCGCCGCGCGGGCGGAAGGCGAGGATGCCGCCCTCCTCGCGGGCGTCGAAGGCGAAGGCGCGGGCGAGCGGCTCCAGCGCGCTGCGGGCCGACATGGGCCGGTCCACGATGAAGCCGCTCACCACCCCGAGCACGCCGGCCGCGGAAATATTCTCCACGCCATGATCGGCGCACACCGTCTCGACAACGGCGGAGAGCGGCGCGGCGCCGAGCCGGCCGGTGAGCCAATGGCCGGTCTCCCAATTGGCGCCGTCCGCCCACACGTCGCGAGCCAGCGGAAATTGCGGATAGGGCCGCGCATCCCAGGTCCACAGGAAGATGCCACCCTCTTCCACCATGCGCCCGCCATAGGCCGGCGCGGGCGGATTGTCGGCGTCCCCCGCGCCCGCGTCCGGATCGAAGGCGCCGAGCAGCGCTTCCAGCGTGCGGCGCTGCATAAGATCGTCGCGCGCGCCGTTGGAGAAGGGCGGCAGGCCGCCTTCCGTCGATTTCGCGTCGGGAAAGGTGCTCGGCCGGTTGGCGCCCTTGTCCACCGCCGGACACCCCGCCTCGGTCAGGCGGAACGGCTTGGAGCCGGGCGTCCAGGCGGTCGGCACAGAGGCGCGCACGCCCGCCGTGCGCTCGTGGTGCGCATTGCTCCAGAATGACCAGAGGTCCTTCTGGCGATAGATCCAGGGCTCGCCGTAGGCGCCATCGGTGATGGGGGTGCGCGCCTGCGCGGCGCGGGCGGCGTCATCGGCATAATACCAGTCGAAGGCTTCGCCGCGCCGGGTGTTGGCGGTGAGATAATCGAGGTCGTAGGGACCTTCCGCCAGCGCCGCGTCGAGATGGCCACGGCCGTCGCGCCAATCGGCGAGCGGGGGGTAATAATCCACGCCGATGAAGTCCACGGCGGGCGAGGCCCACAACGCATCGAGCGGAAAGCGCACATCGCCGTTCGCAAAGCTCTGCGCGCCGTATTCGGTCCAGTCGGCGCCGTAGGACACCTTGGTTCCGGGGCCGAGCATGGCTTTGACATCCTGCGCCAGCACGCGCAGCGCCTGGGCCGCAGGAAAGGAGCCACCGGCGCCGCGCACGCGGGTGAGCGCGGCAAATTCCGAGCCGATGAGGAAGGTTTCCACGCCCCCCGCCATCTGCGCCAGGAAGGCGTAATGCAGCACCATGCGGCGCAGGCTCCATTCGGCCGGCCCCATGTAGAGGATGCCGCCGAAATAATTGGAGAAATGCCCCGGCTGCGCGGTGCCGAAGAGCGCCGCCACCTGCGCATCCGCACCCGCCCCGCCATCGGGCGAACCGGGGCGCCCCGGCGCGGGATCGCAGGTGATGCGCCCACGCCAGGGATAGGCCGGCTGGGAGGCAGCGCCGCTCCAGGGATCGCCCCGGCCGTTGCCGGGCGCGATGTCCATCATCACGAACGGGTTCAGCGTCACCTTCAGCCCGCGCGTGTTGAGATTGCGGATCGCCGCGATGACGCTGGCATCGCTCGGCGTGCCGCCATAGGCTGGGCGGCCGTCATGGTCGCTGACGATGGGCGCCAGCAGGCGCGGCAACCAGCCCACCGTCCAGGCGTAGGGGATGGTATCCTTCACCGCGCGCTCCACCTTGGGCCGCACGGTGCAGGCGCCGGCCCGCAGATCATCGCCGAACCAGGCAACCACCAGCGAGACCCGCTGCAGATTGGGACAGGCCGCCTGGAGCTGATCGAGCGAGGCTTCGAAATCGCTCTCGGCCCCGGTCACGTGGCGGTTCTCCGCGCCGTAGGCGCCGCGCCCCAGCACGCGCTGCACCTGCCCCGGCTCGTAGCCGAATTCGGTGGAGCCGGGGATCAAGGTGACCGCCTTCACCAAGGGTTCGAGGCGCCCCACCGCGCGCTCCACCTCCACCGTGATCTGCGGCACGCGATTGCCGAATTTCGCCAGCGGCAGGCGCTCGAACACCAGATAGGCAAGGCCGCGATAGGCCGGCACATTGCCCGCCCCCTGCTTGGCCTCGATCCAGGGATCGGGCGGCTGGTCGGCGCTGCCGAGATAGGCGCGCATCGTGAGGCCGGAAGTATCGAGCGGCTTGCCATCGGCCCAGATGCGGCCGATGCGGGTCACCTCGCCCTCGCACAGCCCGAGGGCGAAACTGGCGAAATAGGAATAGGAGATGGTGGTGGTCGTCACCTTCTGCGCGCGGCTGGATTTGCCGCCGCTGGATTGGACCTTCGTGGAGACCACCTCCTCCAATCGCGTTGCCCAGATCACCTGCCCGGCGAGGCGCACGCGGCCATAGATGCGCGGCACCGGCGCGCCGGCGCTGGAGGTCATCACATCCAGGTCGGACAGGCGCGATCCCTGCACCACGTTGGAGCGGCTGCCGCCGAGCAGCGCGCCGTCCACCACCGATCCACCGAGCGCCCCGAGCGCGCGCCCGGCGACCGCGCCCAGCGGCCCGAAGAACGCGCCGCCCACGAGCGAGCCGGCCGCGCCGAGAAGCAGCGTCGCCATTGAGGATCTCCGATTGGGTTGGGGGGATGAAGAAACGAGAAAGCGGCGGGCGGCGGGTGTGCCTTCCCCCTCCCCACCCCTCCCCCGCACGCGGGAGAGGGCGCCCGCTCGGATTGCCGTCGCAACGGCTCTCGCCGCCCGTGCAAAGCACCCCCTCTCCCGCAGACGGGAGAGGGGTGTGGAGGGGGCACATCGCGACACCGAAAGCTCTGTCCGTCATGGCCGGGCGTGTCCCGGCCATCCACGTGGCGCCGCCTGCGCGGGGCCTTAAAAGCCGGTGCCAGCGGTGTCGCGTGGATCCCCGGGTCAAGCCCGGGGATGACGGCTCACGCAGTGGCAAGCGGCAAAAAAGCGAAAAGGCCGCCGGCACGTGGGGAGGCGCCGACGCCCGCCCTATTCCACCCCCGGAAACGCGAAGGCATAGGCCAGATGCCGCCGCCACCAGGGCGTGACATGGCCCTCGCATACGGCGACGCCGTCATAGGCGTGGATCATGAAGCCGGAGGCTGAGAGAATGGCCGCGTGCTTGGCGGGAAGATGCGCGCGGAAGCGGAACAGCAGCACGTCGCCGGGCTGCGCGTGCGCAAGCGGAACCGCCCGCAGATGGCGCGCGGCGGTGCGCGCCAGGGTCTCGCTGCGCGAGGCCTCCGCCCAGTCCGGCGCATAGGGCGCGAGCGGCTCCGGCTCGGCCCCATAGAGGCCGCGCCACACCCCGCGCACCAGGCCGAGGCAGTCGGCGCCCGCGCCCCGCACGGAGGCGCGATGCAGATAGGGCGTGCCGAGCCAGGTCCGCGCCTCTTCCACCACGCGCGCGCGTGTCGGCGCGTGCGGGCTCATGCGCGCGCGCCGCCGTCGTATCCGCCCTCGCCCGGCACGGCGATGGTGATGACGAAATCATTGCCCGGCATGTGGGGGCAGCCGCGAAAATTGAGCGCGTTGGCGAACCGGTCGCGGCAGGTGGAAAAGCGCTTGTCGCAGCCCGCCGTAAGCGCGACGCCATCGCCCGGCATTACGGTTTCCGGCGGCCGCTGCCAGAGCTGGAACAAGGGCGTCTCGCCCTGCGCCTCGTGAAGCTTCACCTCGGTGGAGAAGCCGGCGTTGAGGCCAGAGGTAAAGCGAAGCTGCCCGGCCAGGAACGCCTGCGCGGCGATGCTGCCAAGCCCGGACAGGCGCAGCCGGAGCGCGCTCTCGACGCCGGCCACGACACCGGTGCGCGAATGGGGCGCGACGGTGAGATCCACCCGGCAGCGCGCATCGCCGAGATCGGCATCGCACAGGGCGGAAAACAGCCGCCCGCGGGTCTGGTTGAGCGCATCGGCGGGGGAGCGGATCTCGGCGGTGAAGGCGGCCCCCTCGCGCCGCACTTCGCCGAGCGTTCCGCGCCGGAGCAGCAGGTAATTTTCCGGCGCGCTCCAATCGATCAGCAGATGCTCGATGCGTGCGCCGTCGAAGCGCCCGGCGGCGAGGTCCGCCTCGCTCAGCGTGTCCGCGCTCAGCGCGCCGGAGACCTCCGCGCCGGTGACGCCGAGGCCTTGTCCGACAACACTTTCGCTCCCCGCGATGCCGCCCGCCGCGCGGAACGCGAGGCCGTCCACCAGCAGGTCGTTGTCATGGTCTGTGAAGCCGAGCGTGACGCCGTCGCGGCGGACGATGCGCCAGCCGTGGCACAGCGTGGTGGCGCCGCCGTCGAGGGCGGCCTGAAGGGCGGTTGGCACCGGGCGCATGGCGGCTCCTGTCAGCGGATTTCGATCACCGGAATGCGGGGGATGTCCCCGGCCGCGAAGGCGGTGAGATTGACCTCGAGAAAATCGGTGTCGAAGCGCACCGGCACGTCGAACTGGAACCCCGCGCTGACCCGCGCGCCGGAAGGGGGAACATGCTCCGGCAGGAAGGTCACGCGGCCGCTCGCGGGGTCGCATCCAAAGGCAATTCCCTCCACCTGCTCGATGCCGCCGACGGCCACCCGCACGGTCCCCGAAACCGGCTTGGCGATGGCCCGCGCATAAGGCGCGTGGAGGGCGCCGTAGGTCTTGGTCAACGTGAAGGCGGAACGCGCCCCATCGCCGGTGCCGAGGGTCTGATCGAGGGGCGAAATCGCGCGGTCCGGCGGGCATGAGAACTGGTCCAGCCGGTCGCGCCAACGGAAGCCGTAAAGACGTCCGCGCCGCTCTTCGAAAAAGGCCAGAACATCGTGCAGGGCGGCGAGGGTTTTTACGCCGTAGCCGGCGTCGAACCGGCGTCGCGAATCAGCGGAACGGGCGTTGCGCTCCTCGCGTCCCGAGGCGGTCGTAACCACCTGCGTGACCCGCTCGGGACCGCCGGAAGCGCCCAGGGCGACGTCCAGCGGGAACAAAACCTCATGAAAGGATGCCATATTGTTTCAAAACCTCCCAATTCTGAGGTGTTTTCAGTATCCAGCGTCTTGACATAGATTAGTGGGAAGCTTTGACTTCCAACTCCTCGTTGAGGATGGAGCCGAAGCATGGCCACGAAGACCGCGAAAAAGCCCGCCGCCGCCGCCCCGGCGAAAGCGCCGGAACCCGCCGCAGCGAAGCCCGCGGCAGCCCCCAAATCTCCTGTGGTGAAATCCCCCGCAGCGAAGGCCCCTGCAGCGAAGGCCGCAGCCCCCAAATCCGCAGCAGCCAAGCCGGCGCCCGCGAAGACCGCGAAGGCCCCAGCAAAGCCGGCGGCGGAGGCGGCACCCGCGAAGAAGCCAGCGGCCAAGGCCACCACGCCGAAAGCCGCTGCCCCGAAAGCCGCCGCTCCGAAGGCCGCCGCTCCGAAGGCCGCCGCTCCGAAAGCTGCCGCCGAGGTGAAGTCCGCGCCGGCCAAGCCGGCTGCAAAGCCTGCGGCCAAGCCCGCCGCGAAGGCGAAGGCCGCGCCGGCTCCCGCTGTCGAGGCTCCGGTCGAGCCGCCTGCGGCCGCCAAGAAGCCCGCGGCCAAGAAGCCCGCCGCCAAGACACCCGCCGCCAAGCCGGCGGAACCCAAGAAAGCGGCCGCCAAGCCTGCTGCGAGCAAGCCCGCCGCGAGCAAGGCGGCTGCACCCAAAGCCGCTGCACCGAAGGCCGCCGCCGTGAAGGCGGAGGCCGCTCCGGCGCCCGCCCCCAAGGCGGCCACCGCGAAGGCTCCCGCCAAGGCCAGCGCCACGAGCAAGGTCGCCGCGATCAAGGCCGCAGCGGATAAATCCGCCGCCGCCAAGAAGGCCGCCGAACCGGCGAAGGCGCCGGCCAAGGCACCTGCGAAAGCGGCTGCCAAGGCGCCCGCGAAAGTCGCGCCCAAGGCCAAGGCACCCGCCAAGAAAAGCTGAGGCCCCAAAGCTGAGGCCACAAGGGCCTTGGCACCGCGCGAGGGTCGGAGCCCGACGCCTCGCCGCACATCCGGTGATGCACGGGCCTTGCCCGTGCCTCCAGGCGGAGCCGCCCACGGCGGATTTCAAGGTTCGCGGGCTCCGCGCCGCCTGGATGGGACGCGCAATCGAAGGTAGGCCACGGCGTGCGCCGGTTTCGCCTGTCCCCGCTTGCCCACGCCACCGAAGCCCATTCGCCCCGCCCGCATCCGCCGATCCCGGTGCGCCGGGGCGAGGCCAGAGCCGAAGGTTCGCCAGGACAGGCAGGCCGGCGCGCAAACAACGTGCGCAAACGCCATCGCTTCCCGCCGTGCCAGGTGTGCGCTTGATTGAGGCGTGCGGTCGATCCGCTGGCGCGGAGTGAGGCGGCGTTGCCTTGCCCTCTTCGCGCGGCTTCGCACCCGCTCGCGCCCCGCAAAATATTCGCATCGCATCGGCGGATGTCGCCGCCTTGGCGGGCCTCATCGCCTTGGACGCGCCACGATCTGCCGGTTAAAACTGCGGACGGGACGGTTCCCCGATCTTGCGCGGCCGGGCCGCGTCATGAGGATGCCATGGGTCTGCCTTTCGCTCATATCTCCCCCGTGCACCGCACCGGCGCGGCGGCACGTGCGCTGCGTGGCCGGCTCGCCCTGGCGGCGCTGGTTGGAACTCTCGGCGCTGGCGGCGCCCTCGCGGGCGAGAGCGCCAAGTCCGGCACCGCGTCCGGGACCGCCTCCGGCGCGAACCCCTGCGCGCAATTCGGCGCAGGCTTCCAGCGGGCGCCGGGCTCCGACACCTGCATCAAGGTGGGTGGCGCCGTGCGGGTGGATGCCGGTTCTGGCAACACGGCCGGAAATGCGCCCAATCCCGGGAGTAGCAACACCACCACGACCGGCAATTCCGGCCCGGCCGTCGACCCATGGAAGCCGGCGCGCTGAACCCCGCCAACGAGGCAGAAGTCAGGCGCTGCGCTGCGCCCGTGCCACCGCCCGCGCCACGAGGCCGGAGAGATAGGCGTCCGAGCGGCGGAAGCTCGCCACGTCGGGCGTGCTGACATTCACCGTCACAGACGCGCGGGCCCCACTGTCCTGGGTGCGCACGCCGAGCGCACCGTCAGCGCCGCGCGCCAGGGGCAGGATGGCTTCGGCGCCCCGCTCGCCCATGAGGCCCGTGCCCGCACCGAGGGGAAAATAGGTCGGCGCGGCCACCACGCCACCCTTGGCGAAGGGCCGCACCGCGCCGTCGGCGATCACCCCGCCGCTGGCGAAGGCATTGCCGCCCAATATGCCGGAGAACAGGCCCGCGATCCCCTGCTCCACCGGCTTCAGAGCGAGGTTCAGCGCGAGGCTGGAGAGCCGCGCGCCGATGGTCTCCACCACATCGCCCACATCCTTGCCTTTCACGGCGATGCCGGTGAAGGCGCCGGTGAGGGTCGAGGCGAAGCCGCGCGCGAGGCGCTCGCTGTCGGCCAAAGCATCGCGGAATGGGCGGGTATCGGCATCGACCTTGACCGAAATGCCATCGACGGGGGTCATGGGTTCCTCCTGCTTGGACCGATCAATATTGAGCGGCAAGGTGGATCGTCGCGGCGCCCGAGGCCGGATGCGCGCGATGTTTTCTTTCATCGGGCCTTGAAGAGCGATGCCAGCGGTGCCGCGTGGATGCACGGGTCGAGCCCGTGCATGACGATGCTCTGCGGCAAGCGCGCCAAGCCAAGGGCGGCGATCCGCCCTAAAGCGTATCGGGAAAGCGGCGCATGAGAGCGGCGAGCCCGGCGCGATCGAGGCCGGCGCGCGGGTCCGCCCCGAAGGCGGAAAGCGCAGCGGCAAGCTCGCGCGGCGTCATGCGCCAGAACTGATCTGGGGGCAGCCGCAGAAGCCCGAGCCCGGCCCGCATGGCCTCCTCCCAGGGGAAGGGCCGCGCGGGCGCGCTCAGGCGGTCTGCGGCGGCTGAGGGCGGGTGTCGGCGGCGCCTCCGAAGGTCGCCGCGAGCAGGCGGCCGACGATGCGGGCATAGCCGACCGCCCCCTCCTCCGCCCGCATGGCCGCAACCTCGTCGTCGCTCACGTTTTCACCCGCGCCGCGAAGTCCGGAGGCGATGATGCGGGCGGCGTCGCGCGCCGTCAGGCGGCCATGCTCGAACCGCTCGGCCAGCGCGACGAGGTCGCCGGCGCCAAACGCCTGTTCGAGTTCCGCGAGCGCGCCAAGCGTCAGCACGAGGGTGCGCGGCCGGCCGTCGAGCACCGCCTCGATCTCGCCGCGATGGGCATTGGGCATCAGGATCTCCTCACGGATTGGTTCGGCAACAGGCCCCCTCCCCAGCCCTCCCCCGCACGCGGGAGAGGGGGCATTCGCTGGTCGTGACGAAGCGGCTTACCCCTCCGGCGCCCTGCGGCTCCCTCTCCCGCTTGCGGGGGAGGGTTGGGGTGGGGGCAACGGGAAAGTCCGGACACGAAGGGGGACAGCCCACCCATTCATCCCTCCCCTCACAGCGCGGCGAAGGTGATTTCCCCCGCGCTTTCCAGCGTCAGGTCGAAGGTGACTTCCCGGTCGTGCTCGGCCGCCACCTCCAGCGCCGTCACCTGGAACGGGCCGGAGACGGTGCCGAAATCGGGGATCAGCACCTGGCAGTCGCGCAGCGCGCCGTCGAAGAAGGCGGCGCGCACCAAAGCGTCGGAGGCGGCATCCTTGAACACGCCGCTGCCGGCGATGCTGGCGCGCTTCACGCCGGCGCCGGCGAGCAGTTCGCGCCACCGCCCGGCGGAATCGGAATGTGTGACATCGACGCTCTGCGCGTTGAAGGCGAGCGTGCGCGAGCGCAGCCCCGCCACGGTGGCGTAGCTGGTGCCGTCGTGCATCTTCAGCAGCAGGTCCTTGCCCTTCTGCGCGGCCATGGAAATCTCCTCAAGCAGGTTCGGTGACGGCGCGAAAGCGCACTAAGGCGTGGAAGGTCCGGCCGTCCTCGTCGCGCCGCACCTCGGCGGTGGTGGCGCGCAGATTGGCGAGGCGGTGGCCGGCGAGCGCGAGCGGCACGTCGTGCAGTGCCGATTGCACGGCGGCGGCGAGCGCGAAGGCTTCCGCCCGCCCGCTCTCGCGCGACCAGGCGTGCAAGGTCAGGCTCTGCTCGGTGCCGGCCTCGGTGGCGGTGGACCAATCCGCCACCACCGCTTCCCCGAGCGTGAGGAAGGGAAAGGCGGCGTCCGGCGGTGGTAGGTCATAGATGCGCGGGCCGCCCAGCAAGGCGAGCAGCGGGCCATCGGCCGCAAGGCACACGCGGATGGCGGTGCGCAGAGCCAGAGCGGGGCTGGTGAGAGGCACGCTCATGAGGTCACGCTCCGGCGCAGTTCGGCAAGGACGGGCGCGAGCCAGGGGTCCGCCGGCCGCGCCAGCGTGCCGGTCTCGCGCGCCACGGCGGCGGGATCGTCCGTACCCACGAGACGCGCTGGCCCTAGCGGGCTGATGTCGGCCGGCCGGCCGAGTGCGGGGGCAAGGCGCGCGGCGAGATCGCGCGCGGCCGCGTCCACCGCCTGTTCGGCGAGCCGCGGGGCGAATTGCGCGGCGAGCCGGCTCGCAAGGCCATCGAGACCGGAAACGGGCGTGCTCATGTCTGCTCCTCCCGGCAGAGGCATCGCGTGAAGCGTCCGCGCCCATCGGGATCGCTCAGCGCCTCCACGGCGAAGACGCGCGCGCCCAGCGTCAGCCGGTCGCCGCGCGAGAGCGTATTGGGCGCCCGCACGGTGATGCGATGGATCAGCGTCGCCATGCGCCGCTCGGCGCTCAGCGCGGGATCGCCCGCCGGGCTCTCGATGCGGCCCCAGAGCTGGTCCACGGCGAGAAACGTGGTGCTGGTGCCGCCCGCCCCGTCGGGCAAGCTCACCGCCGTCTCATGGATCAGGCGGTGGCGCAGATCCCCGGCGCCGCTCACAGCCGCACCGAACGATAGGGGCGCAGCAGCGCCAGGAGGCTATCCGGCATGCGGCTCTGGTCGCCCGGCGCGTCGCGATGCTCGTGCAGAAACGCGACCAGCTGGCGCACCGCCTGTAGCAGATCCGCCGGCACCTCCTCGGGCGTCGCGCCGTGGCCCATCTGAAGCTCCAGCACGATGCCGCCAAGCCGCCGCGTCGGCGCGGGGACGCGGGCGAGGTCGACCGCGATCAACGGCGGCAGGCGCGCGCCGGCGAGCGTGAACAGGTCGAGCGGGAGATCTTCCGTCGTGCCGTCTTCGGCGACCATCCGGGCCGCCAGCACCGCGCGCACCGGCGCGAGTGGCACGGTGATCAGGCCGCTCGGCGGCCAGGCGTCGCGGGTGAAGCGCCAGGTCTGGGACAGCAGGATGTGGCGGGTCTCGCTCTCCACCCATTGCCGGGCGGCGGCGATGAGCGCGGCCACCACCGCGTCCTCCGCGTCGGTGTCGATGCGCAGGAAGGCCTTGGCCTCGGCGAGCGCCAGGGGCTCGGCCGATGGCCCGTCTATGCGTTCACACATGGGGATCTCCGCTGAAAGATAAGATTGCGGCGCGCGCGGCGCGGCATTGACGAACGGCCCGCCGGGCCGGCAGAAACGGGCCATGACCATTGACGCGACCGATCCCTTGCCCGCTCCCGCCCGCCGCAATCGCAGATGGCGCGGGTCTGGCCCGCTCGCCGGCCTGCTCGCGGGCGTGCTGGGCCTCGGCGCGATGCCGGTGCACGCCATCGTCGGCGGCGAGGCGGCGAGCGGCGATATCGCCGCGCACACGGTGCTGATCGTCTCCACGCGCGGCGCCTCGTGCAGCGGCAGCGTGGTGGCGCAGGATCTGGTGCTCACCGCCGCCCATTGCGTGCAGCCGGCCGGCGACTATGCCGTAGCGCTGGTCGGTGAGAGCACGCCGCGCCTCCTTCCGGCGCTGCGCATCGCAGTCCATCCTGCCTTCAACGGCGAGCAGTTCCGCACCCGCCGACCGACGCCGGACCTCGCCTTGGTGAAGCTGGCCGAGCCGCTGCCGGAGCGCTTCAGCCCGGTGCGGATCGCCAGCGGCGGGCTGCCGGCGCGCGGCTCCTTCTTCCTCATCGCGGGCTTCGGCGTCAGCGCCGACGGGGCGGAGAAGAGCGCGGGCAAGCTGCGCACCGCGCTGCTGCCCTCCATCGGCACCACCGGCGGCATCATGGCACGCCTGTCGCCGCAGAGCGGGCTCGCGGGCGGCTGCGTCGGCGACAGCGGCGGCCCCGCCTTCCAGGAGGGCGAGGTGGCCGGCGTCATCGGCTGGGCCACCGGCCCCAACGGCGCGCGCGGCTGCGGCGGCGTCACGGGCGTGACCCTGGTGGGCCTGCATCGCGACTGGATCACCGCCACCGCCCGCGCCCTCGGCAGCCCGGTGAAGGGCTGACATGTCCCGCGCCCGCGCCGTTCTCCGCGCGGTGCGATCCATGTTTTTCGCCTGCCTCGCGGCCGCGCTCTGGGCGCCATCGGCTGGGGCGGCGGGCGGCGAAAGCGTGGACCAGGCGCTCTGCCGCCTGATCGAGGATGCGGCGCTGAAGGAGGCGCTCCCGGCCCCGTTCCTCACCCGCCTGATCTGGCGCGAAAGCTCGTTCCGCAGCCATGTGGTCAGCTCCAAGGGCGCGCAGGGCATCGCCCAATTCATGCCCGGCACGGCCGCCGAGCGCGGGTTGAAGAACCCGTTCGATCCCGAGGCCGCGCTGCCGGCGGCAGCAAGCCTCTTGGCCGATCTTCAGCGCCGGTTCGGCAATCTCGGCCTTGCGGCGGCGGCCTATAATGCCGGCCCCGCGCGGGTGGACGCGTTCCTCGCCGGCCGGTCGGGCCTGCCATCGGAAACGCGCCTGTACGTGCGCCTCATCACCGGCCGCAGCGCCGAGGATTGGGCGGCGGAGAAGCGCGGGGAGAAGCCGGCACAAGACGGGCCGCAGGCCGGCAAGGTCAGCGCGGACAAGACATCCGAGGCAGACACGCCTTCTGCCACAAAGGGGGCTTCCGACACGGCGCCGGATCGCGAAGCGCAACAGAAATCCGGCACGGCGCGGGGCTTCTCCGACGAGGGCAAGACCTGCCTCAGCGTGGTCGCCTCCTTGCGCCAGGGCGAGCCGGCGCTCGCTTCCGCGAGCGAAAACCCGGATTTCGCGCCCTGGGGCGTGCAGGTGTCAGGCGCCTTCTCGAAAAGCGTTGCGCTCGCCGCCTATGGCCGCGCCGCCACGCGCTTTGCCAGCGTGATCGGCGAGCGGCAGCCCATGGTCATCGGCACCCGCGTGCCGGGGCGCGGGCGCGGCCCCTTCTACCGGGTGCGGCTTCCCGCCCAGACGCGAGCGGAAGCCAACGCGCTCTGCACCAGCCTGCACAAGGCGGGCGGGGCGTGCATCGTGCTGGCGAACTGAGGGCGGGGCCGGACCCGCGCGGCGTGTCGGCCCCCTCACCCCAACCCTCTCCCCGACGGGGAGAGGGGGGATAGCGCTCGTGAACGTTCGACCTGTTCAGAAGGGGGAACAGGAGGGTTCGTTCGCACGCAAGGCCCTTCGCCCCGCCGCCCGCGCCCCCCTCTCTCCGTCGGGGAAAGGGCTGGAAAGGGCCGTCCCCAGAGGAACCGCCCCCTCCCTACCCTCCCCCGCAAGCGGGAGAGGGTTTTTCGTTCGGCGGACGAACGCCCATTCCCTCGCCATCGCCGTCGGCCCCCTCTCCCCGATGGGGAGAGGGCTGGGGTGAGGGGAAAGGGCCGTCCCCAAAAGAACCGCCCCCTCCCTGCCCTCCCCCGCATGCGGGAGAGGGTTTTTCTGTTCGGGAGGCGTAACGCTCTTCTGCCGGAGTTTCGGCTTTCCGCCCCCGCCGGAGCCATAGGCCCCCTCTCCCGCGTGCGGGGGAGGGTTGGGGAGGGGGAAAAGGTGGAGGTTGGGGAGGGGGAACAGGGCGGCCCCAGAGAGAGCCGCAGGCCCCTCACCCCGACCCTCTCCCCCTCGGGGAGAGGGAGGAATCGGGAAGTGAGGGGAAAGAAGGCAGTCCCCGTATTCGCCCCACCCGCCCTCAGCTCATACCGAACTTCAGCAGCTTGGCGGCGTCGAAATCCTGGATGCCGCCGCCCACCCGCTTGGTGGTGTAGAACAGCACATAGGGCTTGGCGGAATAAGGATCGCGCAGCACCCGCACGCCCGCACGGTCCACCACCAGGTAGAAGCGGCGGAAATCGCCGAAGGCGATCGCGAAGGCATCGGCCGCGATGTCCGGCATGTCCTCGCTCTCGGCCACCGGGAAGCCCATCAGGCTCGCGCTCTGCCCCGCCACGGCCGGCGGCGCCCACAGATAATCGCCGCTCTCGTCCTTCAGCTTGCGCACCGCCGCCTGGGTCCGGCGGTTGAGCACAAAGCTGGCGTTCTGGCGATAGCCGCCCTTCAACGCATAGACCAAATCCACCAGCGGATCAGACGGGTTGGTGGCCGGAAAGCCGCCGGAAACGCCGCTCGCCACATAGCCCACCTTGTCCCAGGTCCAGGCGCTCTCGGCCACCTTGGTATAAGCAAGGAAGCCCTTGGGCTTGGCGATTCCGTCGCCGTTGACGAAGGCCGCGCCCTCCTGGTCGGCGAAGGCGCTGTCCACCTCGGCGGCGATCCACTCCTCCAGATTCACCTGGGCATCGTCCAGCAGCGCCTGGGTGGCCGCCGGCATGGCGTAGAGCTCCATGGCGGGGAAGGCGAGCTCGGCCAGCACCGGGCTGTCGGTCTGCGGGCGGGCGGCGGTCTCGGCCGCCCAGCCGGCGACCGGGCCGCTCTTCATGAACGGCTTCTTGTAGGTGCCCGAACCGATGGTGCGCACGCTGGCGAGCGCGCGGATCGGGGAGAGCTGGGTGAGGCGGCGGCCGATCTCCTGCTCAGTTTCCATCGGCACCAGATAGCCGCCGTCGGCGCCGCTGCCGACCGAGAGCGCCTTCGCTTCCAGCGCCTTCAGGCCGCCGCTCTCGCCGGTGCGGACATAGCTCGCAAAAGCGTCGCCATGCTCCAGCGCCGCGCCCGAGCGCTGCTCCGGAGCGCCGCCGAGGGCGGGGCGCCGGCTCTTGGTGACATGGGCGTCCAGGCGGGCCTTCTGGCTGTCGAGGGCGGCATCGAGGCGGGCCAGCTTCTCCTGGGTCAGCGGATCGGCGGCGCGCCGCTCGATCTCGCCGAGGCGCTGTTCGTTGGTGGCCTTATAGGCCTCGAAGGCGAGCATGAGGTCGAAATGGGCTTCGTTCGCCTCGGGGGCGGTCACCTTGGTCTCGGGGGCGCTCAAAGGATGGGTCATGGATCGGTCCTGTGGGGAGGAGGAGAGGAAAGCGGATGCCGAAGGCTCGGCCGGATCCGGGCGCGGGCCGGCCATTGCTCAGGCGGGCATGCGCCCGGCCAAGAGGCGGCCGCGCGCGTCTTCCCCGCCGGGCGCCGCGATCACGCGGGCGTCGGGCTGCATGGGGAAGGTGACGATGGAAATCTCCCACAGGTCGATGCGGGAGATGCGGCGCACGCGGGTGCGCGGATCGGTGCGGGCGGCGGCGGCCTTGAAGCCGATGGACAGACCATCGAGCGCGCCGAGGCGGATCAGGCTCGCCACCTCGCGCGCCCGCTCCACGTCGCCGGCAAGGCGCCCGCGCACATAGAGCCCGCGCGCATCCTCGACGATATGGGTCCACACGCCGATGGGTTCGGCGGGATCGTGCTGGTAGAGCATGCGCACCGCGCCCGGCCCGCGCGCGGCGAGGCAGGCGGCGAACGCGCCGCGCTCGATGATGTCGCGGCCGAGGTCGAGCATCTCGAAGCGGCAGGCATAGCCGGCGATGTCGGCGCCCGCTTCCCCCGTGCCGGGCGGGAAAAGCGCGGTGCGCGCGGGGGTGCTCATGCGCCCTTCGGATCGGTGCCGCGCGACTTGCGGCGCTTGGCGCGTTCCAGCTTTTCCAGTGCCGCGACGAATTCGCGGAACACCCCGCCGGGTGCCGGCGCGCTCGGCGCCGCGGTGGAGCGATGAAGGGTGGGGCCGAACGCACGGATGCGCGGCGTGGACGCCTTGCGGCCGGGAGCACGCATGGAGGATCTCCGGTTTGGGAAGAAGAGATGGCGGGGAGCGAACGCCCGCGTCCCGGCCAAGTGGAACGCCACGGGCCTGGAACGCGCGCAGGGACCCAGCGCAAGGAACCGCCGCAGGCGCTTCAATCCAAAGCGCGCGGCGCTTTCGGCTGCTGCGCAGAACTCGTGCGCTGGGTCCCGGCTCGGCGCTCCGGCAAAGCCGTCGCTGGGCCGGGACACGAGGGCGATCACGATGCGCCTGCCCCTTGATCCCACGCCCGCACACAGGATCGGGAGCCAACCTCGCGTCCCGGCCAAGTGGAACGCCACAGGCGTGGAACGCGAGCCGGGACCCAGCGCAAGGAACCGCCGCAGGCGCTTCAATCCAAAAGTGAACGGTGCTTTCGGTTGCTGCGCAGAAATCGGACGCTGGGTCCCGGCTCGGCGCTCCGGCAAAGCCGTCGCTGGGCCGGGACAAGCGGGCGATCACTCGCCGCCGTGCCGAGCGTTGAAGCGCGCCAGCTCGCGCACGAAATCATCCAGCCGCTCGGTGGCCTTCGCCAGCCCCGCGAGCGCGCGGAACGCCACCGCCGAGGCGCTCACCGCCCACAGCAGCAGCGCCACATGGGCAAGATCGCCGCGCGCGGCGAAGATGCGGATCAGTTCATCCATGGGCACCTCACGCGCCGGGCACGCGGATGCCGTAGCCGACGGCCGCGCGCTTTTCCGCATCGGTGAGGAAATCCGCCGCGCCCACCCGCGCCCAGAGGTCCGAGCGCTCGGAGGAGAGCGCTTCCACCTGGTCGAGGTCCGGCACCAAGGCGAGACCCTCCCCATAGGCCGGCGCCAGCCAGGCGGAGAGCGAGGCCGCGAGCCGCTTCACCAGGGGCAGCACGGTGAGCCGCCACAAGGCGCGGTGGGCCTCGGCATAATTGGCATAGGTGTTGTCGCCGGGAATGCCGAGCAGCATGGGCGGCACGCCGAGCGCCAGCGCGATCTCGCGCGCCGCCCCGTTGCGGGCGGCCTCGAAATCCATGTCCTTGGGGCTCATGGCCAGCGGCTTCCAATCGAGCCCGCCTTCCAGCAGCAGCGGGCGGCCGGCATTGGTCGGGCCCTGGAAGCTTGCCTCCAGTTCGCCCTTCAGCCGCTCGAACTGCTCGTCGCTAAGCGAACCCGCGCCGCCATAGACCAGCGCGCCGGAGGGGCGCGCCGCATTGTCCAGCAGCGCCTTGTTCCAGGCGGTGGCGGCATTGTGCAGGTCGAGCGCCTGGGCGGCCGCCTCCAGCGGGGCGAAGCCGTAATGATCGTCCAGCGGATTGAAGAAGGTGAGATGCAGGATCGGCGGCACGCCGGCGGTCTCCGCGCCATCCTGCTGGATGCGCAGGGTGCGCCCGTCGAGCGTATAGTCGAACGCCTCCGGCCAGCCGTCCGCGCCGGGCACCACGCGCACCCGGTCGGGGCGCAACACATGGAGTTCGCGCACCGCGCCCTCCACCGCCACGGCTTCCAGATAGGCGTTGCCGGCGACCAGCAGATGGCCGCACAGCGCCTCCAGCAGGTCGGCCCCCTGGACGCGCGGATTGGGCCGGGCGAGCAGGTCCAGCAGCGGGTGATGATCGAGCTCGCGCGGCCCCTGCATCAGCAGCAGCGGCACGCTGGCGGCGGCCTCGCTCACCAGGCGCACGGCGCGATAGGCGATGGCATTGCGCAAGAACCCCTCGCGCGCCAGCGAGCCGTAATCGCGCGCCGACCAGCGCGGCCGGCTCTGGCCGAAGAATGCGACCAGCGCCGCGGTGCGGCTGGCCTTGGCCTCGGCAGGGCGCGCGCGCAGCGGGGCGAGGAAGGAAGAGAGCATGCGGAAGGCTCCTTGCAGGGCAAGCCGGGAACGCGGCAGCGGTAAAGACGTTGAAAGGCGAGCACCCGCGCACGCAGATCGCGCGCGGCCGGATTTCACAAACCGGATTTGGCAGGCAAGATCGCGATGCCGCTCCGGCGACGGCCCTGCCGTCCGGGATCCGGCGCTGCCAACCAGGAGCCGAGCGCAATGACCACCACCGTGACCGCCCTCTACGACAGCCAGGACGATGCCGTCGCGGCGGTGCGCGCACTCCAGATGGCGGGGATTGCCCGCGACGCGATCTCGATCATCGCCAAGAGCGCGGATGACCCGCCGCAGGCCGCCGAGACCCGGGACCATGAGGATCATGTGGCCGAAGTCATGCAGGATGCCGGCGCGGGCGCGGGCATCGGGGCGGGCATCGGCGGCGCGGGCGGGCTGCTGGCGGGGCTTGGCATCATCGCCATTCCCGGCATCGGTCCGGTGCTGGCGGGCGGCTGGCTGCTCTCGACGGCGGCCGGGGCCCTCGCCGGCGCGGCCGTGGGCGGCGCGGCGGGCGGCATCATCGGCGCCTTGATGGATGGCGGCCTTCCCGAGGACGATGCCCACGCCTGCGCGGAAAGCGTGCGGCGCGGCGGCGCGCTGGTGGTGGCGAAGGTAGACGCGGCGCGGCTGGACGCCGCCCGCACCATCCTGCGCGCACCGCCCGCCATCGACCCCGCGGCGCGGGCGAGCGATTACCGCAAGGACGGCTGGTCCCGCTTCAACCCGGAGGAACCGCCCCACGGCGGCGAAAGCGCTCCGCGCCGGGAGCGGCCGGATCGGCTGGCGTGAGATGGGAGCGGGCAAAGCCGCCGCTCCCAATCTCGCCCCAGGACGAAACGACATTCAGCGGCGACGGGTATCGTCGAGGCGCCTGACGGCAAGGGCGCGCGATTGTGTTTCTCTCACCGTTCGTCGTGGCCGGGCGTGTCCCGGCCACCCACGCCGGGCAGATAGCGCGGGCCCTGAAGAGCCGGGACCGGCGGTGCCGCGTGGATGAACGGGACACGCCCATGCATGACGCTCTTTCAGACGACGGCGACACGCGATGGATGCGATCGGTCCGGGCCCCCTCACCCCGGCCCTCTCCCCGTGGGGGAGAGGGGGGAAGGGAAAAGCGTGCGGACAGAGGAAGGCCGGTCTTCGATCATGTCCACCCCACGCATCGGCGCGCCCCCTCTCCCCGCCGGGGAGAGGGCTGGGGTGAGGGGGATGATCACAGCCCCCGCACCCGGGGCGGCGCGGATTTCACGCCCAGGGCCAAGGCGGTGACGGCCCAGACCAGCGCATCCAGCCGGTCCGGCGAGCGGCCGTTGGAAAGCCCGTCCAAGGCGAAATCGCACATCTCGTCCTCCAGCGCCGAAAACGCCCCGGCATGGCGCACGCGGCCCTGCTCATAGAGCGCGGCCACCGGCTCGGCACGCAAGAACTTGCCGCGCGTCGCCCGCACCTGCTCGACGGGAACGGACGGATCCACTTCGGCCAGCACGGCGCTCACCATCTCGCCGCCCTGGTTCACCTCGGCGACAATGCGGTCGGCATCGAAGCGGCGGAACAGGGCCACGGCGCGCGCCGCCCACAGGGCCGGGCGCAGCCCGCTTTCGCTCGCGTCCGCCAGCACATGGACGATGCCGGAGGCGTCGATGCCGGCGCAGACCAGGCCGCAGGCATCCGCCCCGGCGCGGGAGGAAGCCGGCGGGTCCACCCCGACCACGATCCGCACCAAGGGCGGCGCCTCTTCCTCGCGCGCGGCTTCCAGCGCCGGGCGGGACCAGAGCGCATCGGGCCGGTCCTCGATCAATTCGCCGTCCAGTTCCTGCCGGCCGAGGCGCGTGCCGCCATAGCGGGCCAGCACCGCATCGAGGAAGCCGGGGGCGAGATGCAGCGCGTTCTGCGCCGTGCGGGCGCGGCTGATGGCGCTCGAAGGGTCGGCCAACAGGCGCCGCAGCAAAGCGGAAGGGCGCGGCGTGGTGGTGATCATCTGGCGCGGCCGCTCGCCGAGCCGCAGGCCGAATTGCAGCATGTCGAAGGTTGCATCCGCGCGGCGCCATTTCGCCAGCTCGTCCAGCCATGCGGCCTCGAACTGCGGGCCGCGCAGGCTTTCCGGGTCCTCGGCGGAAAAGCCCTGGGCCACCGCGCCGTTGCGCCACACGAGCCGTCGGCGCGTTGGCTCCCAGGCCGGGCGCTCGTCCTCGGCATGGACGGAGAGGAGGCCAGAGACCCCCTCCACCATCACCTCGCGTACATCGGACATGGTTTCCGCCACCAAGGCGATGCGCCCCACCGGGCGTTCGGCGAACGGCGGGCGGCCGAGCGCAAGGCCGCGCACCCATTCGGCTCCGGCGCGGGTCTTGCCGGCGCCGCGCCCGCCCAGCACCAGCCAGGTGGACCAGGGGCCACCGCCCTGGGCGGCATCGGGGGGCAATTGGTCTGGCCGGGCCCACATTTCCCAATCGGCGAGCAGAAGGCGGGCATCGGCCTCGGGCAGTTCAGCCAGCAGGCTCGGCGCCGTCCCCGCCTTGGCGCAGGCGATCAAGGCGGCGCGCAAGCTCGCGGCGGAAGGTGTCGAGGCTTCGTCCACGCAGGCCCTCCTCCGATTGCGCGGCCGCGCCGCCTTTGCCCGTTGCCGGGGATTTCTCTGCCGCGCCCGCGCCATCGAGGGCGCCGAGTTCGCGTACCACGCGGGCCAGCACCGCGAGCGCCTTCGCGTCCTTCTCGCTATCACGCGCACCGGGGCGGGCGGGGGCGGCCTCCGGCCCATCCAGGGCGGCGACGCGGGCGTCGATTTCGTCCATCTGCCGCTCGGCGGCGTGCCACAGGCGCGCCAGGAAGACACGCCGGCGGCTGCGGCTCGGTGGCTTCGTGGTGCGCCCGCCATAGCGGCGCGGCGCGGGTGCGTGATGCACCGTGCCGTCGGGCTCGACGATGCGATCGGCCCAGAAATAGACGGAGGCGAGGGACAGGCCGGTTTCAGCGGCAATCTGGCGGATCGGCGTGCCGGCCTCATAGAGGGCGCGCGCCAGACCCGCCGCCTTGGGCGGGATGCGGGACATGGGGATCTCGCGAGTGGGATCGGGGGTCCGAGGTGGGGGCACGACGCGCCGGCGGAGCGGGCCGCCGCCGTCAGGCGCAAATCTCGAACATGAGCTGACCATAGTCCTAGAGCGCATCGCTGTCAAGGATTAATTTCCTACGAACGCACCGGCGGCTTAGGAGCGATCGACATTCACCGCGTGACGCCGTCGCAGAAGAGCATCGTCATGCACGGGCTTGTCCCGTGCATCCACGCGGCACCGCTGGTGCTGGCTTTTCAAGGCTCGCGCGGGCGGCCCGGCGTGGGTGGCCGGGACATGCCCGGCCATGACGACCGGTGAAAGAAAGACAATGGCGCGCCTGCCTTGAGGCGCCTTAAGCAGGCACCACGCCGCTGGATGTCGATCCGTCCGAGCGCGTTTGCAGCTGAGCATCGTCATGCACGGGCTTGTCCCGTGCATCCACGCGGCACCGCTGGTGCTGGCTTTTCAAGGCTCGCGCGGGCGGCCCGGCGTCGTTGGCCGGGACACGCCCGGCCATGACGACCGGTGAAAGAAAGACAATGGCGCGCACCTGCCTTGAGGCGCCTCGACGAGGCACCACGCCGCTGGATGTCGATCCGTCCGAGCGCGTTTGCAGCAGAGCATTGTCATGCACGGGCTTGTCCCGTGCATCCACGCGGTACCGCTGGTGCTGGCTTTTCAAGGCGCGCGCGGGCGGCCCGGCGTGGGTGGCCGGGACACGCCCGGCCATGACGACCGGTGAAACAAAGACAATGGCGCACCTGCCTTGAGGCGCCTTGAGGAGGCACCACGCCGCTGGATGTCGATCCGTTCTAGCGCGTTTGCAGCAGAGCATTGTCATGCACGGGCTTGTCCCGTGCATCCACGCGGTACCGCCGGCATCGGCTTTTCAAAGTCGGCGCGGGCGGCGCCCCGTTGATGGCCCGGACGTGCCCGGCCATGACGGCTCGTGAAAGAAAGACAATGGCGCACCTGCCTTGAGGCGCCTTGAGGAGGCACCGCGCCGCTGGATGTTGATCCGTCCTAGCGCCGAGCGGTGCCCGCCTTCCCTGCTAGCGCTTCGCGCATCCGGGCGCGCGCCCGCAGGTGGGACATGGCCACCACGTTCGGCGCCTCGATACAGATGCGTTCGAACCGCAGCACCATGTTGCGATGACACCCGCAGCGCAGGCAAAAGGCGGTGCCGGGGTCGAAATCATGGCTTTCCATGGGCGATGGCACAATCGAACGGGGTCCAGCGGGCGAGATCATGGGCGGCCCTCCTCAGGGGCGCGGAGCGTGCACCGAAACCGTTCCGGCGGCAGGGCGCAGAATGGCTCCGAAGCCTTGCCCCAGGCTGCGTTAAGCGCACCGCAGGGCTGAAGGTTCCGCACCCCGCCCGGTGACCGGCTCGCTGCTGTGTGCCCCGGCGCCCGGACACCCCCGCGCCCGGCCGCCTTGCGCCCCGCCCAGCTTCATGGCATGTAAATGATACAATATATCCATTAAAAGGAGCGGCCATGTCCGCCACCGATGCGCGCCTTCCCGTCACCGTGCTGTCCGGCTTCCTGGGCGCCGGCAAGACCACGCTGCTCAACCACATTCTCGCCAATCGCGAGGGCCGGCGGGTGGCGGTGATCGTCAACGACATGTCGGAAGTGAACATCGACGCCGAACTGGTGCGCCAGGGCGGCGCCAATCTCTCGCGCACCGACGAGACGCTGGTGGAAATGACCAATGGCTGCATCTGCTGCACCCTGCGCGGCGACCTGCTGGCGGAGGTGAAGCGCCTCGCCGCCGACGGGCGCTATGATGCCCTGGTGATCGAGAGCACCGGCATCGCCGAGCCCTTGCCGGTGGCCGCCACCTTCGAGTTCCGCGACGCGGAGGGCTTCGCCTTGTCCGATCTCGCCCGGCTCGACACCATGGTCACCGTGGTGGATGCCGCCAATCTGCTGAAAGACTATGGCTCCAACGATTTCCTGCGCGATCGCGGGGAAGTCGCCGGCGAGGACGATGCCCGCACCCTGGTCGATCTGCTGGTGGACCAGATCGAGTTCGCCGACACCATCGTGCTCAACAAGATTTCCGCCACCGCGCCAGACCAGATCGCCGCCGCCCGCGCGGTCATCAAGGGGCTGAATCCCAAGGCGAGGCTGATCGAGACCGATTTCGCCGACGTGCCGCTGGGCGAAGTCATGGGCACCGGCCGGTTCGACTTCGAGACCGCCCACGAACACCCGCTCTGGTATCGCGAACTCCATGGCTTTGCCGATCATACGCCGGAGACCGAGGAATATGGCGTCTCCAGCTTCGTGTATCGCGCGCGGCGGCCGTTCCACCCGGAGAAATTCTCCAACTTTCTCAAGACCGTGTGGCCGGGCCTGATCCGCGCCAAGGGCCTGTTCTGGCTCGCCACCCGCGACGCCTTCGTGGGCGACATGAGCCTGGCCGGCGCCATCTGCCGCACCGAGGCCATGGGCTTTTGGTGGGCCGCCGTCCCCAAGACGCGCTGGCCGAGCGATCCGCAATGGAAGGCCGAGCTGAAGCGCCATTGGGCGCCCGGCTATGGCGACCGGCGGCAGGAACTGGTGTTCATCGGCATGGGCCTCGACGAAGCCGCCATCCGCGCCGCCCTGGACGCGTGCCTGGTCGGCCCCCTCGATCCGAAGGCGCTCGACTTCGCCAAGCTCAAGTCCCTGCCCGACCCGTTCCCGAAATGGGGCCGCGCCGCCGCCTGACCCGCCCGCGCACCACCCGCCGGGGAAGTGCGCGATAGCGGCCTCCCCCGGCCGGCAATTTTCCGCCCCGCCGGCGGTGGAAATTTCCGCCCGGACTGCTAAGGCTGGGATCGGTGGAGCGTGCGGGGCTGCGGAATCATGAAATTCGCCGAAACTTTTGATTTATTGCAGTTTTTTGACACCTTCATCAGCTTCTCCGCGGCGTTCGTCTTCGGCCTGCTGATCGGCGCGGAACGCCAGTATCGCCAACGCACGGCGGGGCTGCGCACCAACGTGCTGGTGGCCATCGGCGCCGCCGCCTTTGTGGACCTGGCCCAGAGGATCGCCGGGACAACGGAGGCGGTGCGGGTCATCTCCTATGTGGTTTCAGGCATTGGGTTTTTGGGTGCCGGCGTGATCATGAAGGAAGGCATGAACGTGCGCGGCCTCAACACCGCCGCCACCTTGTGGTGCTCGGCGGCAGTGGGCGCGTGCGCCGGCACCGACATGCTCGCCGAAGCCGCCCTCCTCACCGCTTTTGTGTTGGCTGGCAATACCTTACTGCGGCCGGTGGTGAACCTCATCAACCGCATTCCCATCAACGACCGGAGCGCGGAACAGACGTACGAGGTGCTGGTCATCACCACCAGCACCGCCCTGGACGAAGTGCGCGACCTGTTGGTGGAACGCCTGGAAGCGGCCCATTATCCGGTCGGTGATGTGGAGGTGACCGAGCGCAGCAACGACAAGGTGGAAATCCTCGCCACCCTGGTCAGCACGGCCGTGGACGCCACGGAAATCGACGCCGTCATTGCCGAGATCGAAAAGCAGCCGGGCGTCCTGCACACCACCTGGAGCAGCAGTACGCAGGACTGATCCGGCTTTACTTTCGTGGCACGCCCCGTGACCGTCAGGCCGCGTTCTTGACCTTCATGCCGTCCTCGAACGAGATTTCCTTATAGTCCGAGAGGCTTGAATACTTCAGCCCCACATCGGCCAGGGCATCGAGCTTGGCGGAGGTATCGAACTTCTTCAGCTTGATCTTGTCGACATAGAAAGTGTCGATCAGCTCGTTATAGACGCTGGTCTCGTCGATATAGATGGCGAACACCTTCACATCGCCGAACCGGATGTAGAAGCGGTTTCCCTGCGGCAGATCGGCGATATAGATGAAGTAGTTTCCCGCCCCGTCGAAGGCTTCGCCGAAGGTCTCGACCAGCTTGGGCAAGCTCGCATATTCCTTGATGGAGCCGGCAAGGAAGCCGATGGCCGGCTTGCCGCTCTCGCAGACCGAGAACACTTCCTTCAATAGGGTTTCCGGCCCATCGAAGGCGATGTCGCCACGATAGCCGAAGCGGCCGGCCACATGGGTATCGGCGCTCAGAAGCGGCTTCAACAGCCGCCCCTCGGTTTCAAGCTTGGCGAAAGGCGTGTCGGAAACGGCGGTCATAGGGGTCGTCCTTCGATGGAATCGACGGGGCTCGTCGAGGCGTGGCCGTCGTTCGCATCGGCGGATCAGTGCCGGGCGACCCGCGACGTCGGGAGAAAACGCGCCTGTCGCGGGGCGCAAAAGGATGCAAAAGCAAGGAGAAAGCCGGCGCTGCGGCGCCTCAGTCGCTGGTGATCATCACCTCGGGAAAGGTGTCGGGCTCCTCGATGTCGAGCCCGTCCTCCTCGGCCAGCTCGATGCCGACCAGGCACACGTCGCCATCGTCGATCACGAGTTCCACCGGGGTCAGCGCCTGGCCCTGGCACGGGCCGATGAAGCAATGGCCGGTATCGAGGTCGAACTGGGCGCGATGCTTGCCGCAGGTGAGGAAATTGCCGTCCTCGTCCAGGAACTCGCCGGGCACGGTGTCGAGCCGCGTGCCCTGGTGGGGGCAGGCGTTCTCGAAACCGAAGAAGGCGTTGGATTTGCGCGTCACGAGGATCGGCCAGGGCTTGCTGGCCCCGGTCTCGTCCAGCCGCGCGAGCACGAAGCCGCGCGCGCCGCCGTCGTCGATCTCATAGGTGGAGCAGATGGCGAACAACTCGGTCATGGTCCCAGCCTTTCAACGGTCGGATGCGGGCGGCGTGTGGGAAAGCGAACATTCTTGGGACGGGTGCGCGGCCCCAGGGACGCGCCCACCGGCGCAACGCGAAAGACCCAGCTATCGGCGCGCCAGGGAACGCAGAAAGCCTTGATATTCCTCGGTCAATTCCATATCGACCGCCGGCGCCGCCTTCAGCAGCAGGTTGGCGATGAAGGGCTGGTCGTTGCGCGGCTCTTCCAGGGCTTCGCGCAGCACCGGAAGATTGTCCTCGATATGATGCAGGAAGGCGGCTTCCTTCTCCGCGATCAGGCCCCAGCGCGCCCGCATCCAGCGCGCCAGGGGATAGATCACCTCCTGGATGAAATTGGATTGCCGGGCCTTCTCGAAGAAGCGCAGGCCGGTGTTCCAATCCTCGCGCGCCCGCATGGGCGGCGGTGGCCTGTCGCCTTCCAGCCATTTGCGCCCGGCCACACCGACAAAATCCTCCAGCAGGATCGGATTTTCGTTGTGGGCGCGGAAATAGCCGACCGCGAGCGCACCGGGATAATCCTCGCCCATGCTGGCTTTCAGCGCGGTGTCGACGGCGTCCACCGCCGCCTTGTCGCCCTTCAGCGCCGCCGTCATGCAGAAGGCGAACAGCGCATCGTTTCCGACATTGCGGACACCGGGGCTTTTCAGATCCTGCGGGCTCAAGGCCGGCGTCACCCCATCGGCGGGGATGGTGGCGGTGCCGGCACGCTGGGCGCTGATGAAGGCGGTGATTTCCAGCCAGCCCATGAAGCTTGCGACAAATGCGTCCGGGTCCACATGCACCACGGCCAGATTGATCGGCTGCTTGCGCTTTTGCAGTTCGACCATATCGGTCATGTCGTCGCCCCCGATCTTGCAGCGGATTGGCGCGTTTGCGTCAATTCCTGTCTCTCAGAGGGGTCGATGCAAGCGCCATGCCGGGGAGGTTTGCGACAGGGTTAGCCACCGGCGTGGCAGCCGGCGCGGCGCCTTTCCTATCACATACACGGCAATAACGGTTATATATTACCGATATACGGCATTCACATTACATAAAAATCATCTGTCCCACGGTGCGGTGCGACGCAGCACTGGCTATAGAGTCGCAAACCCAGACCGGATTGAGCCTTGATGAACCCGACCCGCGACGCCGCACATGCCCATCTTGCCCCTACGGCGGCCGCCACCGAAGACTTGCGTCTCATGGATCTGCACCTGCTGTTCGACCGCCTCGCGGCCTATATGAACACCTGCATCCTCGGGCAGCCGGCATTCGTGGAATTGCTGCTGGTGGCGGTGCTGGCGGACGGGCACCTGCTGGTGGAGGGCGCGCCGGGCCTCGCCAAGACCAAGGCCATCAAGGCGCTCGCCAAGGCCATTGATTGCGACGACCAGCGCATCCAGTTCACGCCGGACCTGCTGCCCTCCGATCTCACCGGCACCGACATCTACCGGCCGGAGGATGGCTCCTTCCGCTTCCAGCCGGGCCCGGTGTTTCACAATTTCATCCTGGCGGACGAGATCAATCGCGCGCCCGCCAAGGTGCAGGCCGCGCTGCTGGAGGCGATGGCCGAGCGGCAGGTGACGGTGGGCGGCAAGACCTATGTGCTGCCCAAGCTGTTCCTCGTCATGGCGACCCAGAACCCGATCGAGCAGGAAGGCACCTACCCCCTGCCCGAGGCCCAGCTCGACCGTTTCCTGCTGCATGTGCGGCTGGATTACCCGGACATTTCCGCCGAGCGGCAGATCCTGCGGCTGGTGCGGGGCGAGGCGCAGGGCGAGGTGATCGACTTCGGCGAACGGGTCTCCCAGGCCGCCATCTTCGCTGCCCGGCGCGATGCACTCGCCACCTATATGTCGGAGGCGGTGGAGGAATATATCCTGCAATTCGTGTTCGCCACCCGCACCCCGCAGCGCTACGACAAGAAGCTCGCCGGCGCGATCGCCTTCGGTGCCAGCCCACGCGGCACCATCGCGCTCGACCGCTGCGCGCGGGCCTATGCCTGGTTGCGCGGGCGGGACTATGTGGTGCCGGAAGACGTGCAGGCGATCGCCAAATCCGCGCTGCGCCACCGCATCCTTCTGACGTTCGAGGCCCAGGCCGACGGCATGAGCGCGGACGATTTCCTCGACACGCTGATCGCCCGCGTGCCGGTGAAGTGAACCGGCCCGAGGACCAAAGATGAGCGATGCCCCCGCCGACGCCACCTATGGCCTCATCGCCCGCCTCGATGAATTGATCGCGGCGCGGCCGGAGGGCGGGAAAAGCGCGTTCGCGCCGCGCGGCAAGGTGCGCAGCCAGCAATTCGGCGGCTATCGCTCGGCCTTCCGCGGACGCGGCATGGAATTCGATGAAGTGCGCCTCTACCAGGCCGGCGACGACATCCGCACCATCGACTGGCGGGTAACGGCGCGCACCGGGCGCACCCACACCAAGCTGTTCCAGGAGGAACGCGAGCGCCCGGTCCTGATCCTGCTGGATTGCCGCTCCTTCATGCGGTTCGGCACGCGCGACACGTTCAAGTCCGTGCTCGCGGCGAAGGCGGCGGCGGTGCTGACCTGGATCTCCATCGAGGCCGGCGACCGGGTGGGCGGGCTGATCGCCACGCCCGCCGGGCTGCACTCCTACAGCCCCCAGCGCAGCCGCGCGCGCGTGCTCGGCTTCGTCAAGGCCATGGCCGACGGCACGCAGGAAGGCTTTGCGCTTTCGCCCGCCGCGCGGCCCGCGAAAGAGGCGCCGGCCGCGCCCGAGCCCGCCCTCGCCGATGCCGTCGCGCGCCTGCGCCGCGCCGCGCGGCCCGGCACCTTGGTGTTTCTGATCAGCGATTTCCACGATTTCACCGAGGCCGCCGCGCGCGAGCTCAGCCGTCTCGCGCTCCAGGCGCAGGTGACGAACATCTTCGTCTATGACGCGCTGGAAGAAGCTATGCCGGCGCGCGGCGCCTATCCGGTCAGCGACGGCGCGGCGGTGCGACTAATGGATGGCGGCAACCGGGCGATGCGCGAGACCTATGCCGCACGGTTCGCCGCCCGCCGCGCGGCGCTGGATGAGCTCTCGCGTCAGCGCGGCATGGCCTTCGTCGCGCTCCAGACCGGCGATGATCCGGCTGCGCTGCTGCATCCCGAGCGGCTGCGCAATGCCCGCCGGCAAGCCCGGAAGGCCGCCGCATGAAGCTGGCGCAGGCCTTCTCCCTTCCCGATGCCCCGGCAACCCTGCCCGGCGCGCCGGCCGAGGACCCGCTGGCCGGGCTGCGCGACATCCATCTGCCAGGGCCGGTCTCCTTCTGGCCGCTGGCGCCGGGCTGGTGGATGCTGGCAGGGCTCGTGGCGATGCTGGCCTTGATCGGCCTGTTCCTGGAATGGCGCCGGCGCCAGACGCTGGCGTATCGCGTGGACCAGGAATTGAAGGCCATCGCCCGCGACACCGCCCGGCACGGCGACGCGCGTGCGGTGGCGGCCGCCGGCGCGCTGCTGATCCGCCGCATCCTGGTGACACGCGCGGGCGATCCGGCGGCGGCGGCGCTCACCGGCGCGGAGTGGGAACGCGTGCTCGCCGAGGGCAAGGCGGGCCTTGCGCCCCCGCTTGCCGCCTTCGTCGCGGCCGCACCCTATCTGCCGGCCCATGCGCCCGGCGGCGACGGGGTGCCGCGCGCCGCGCTGGTGGCGGCGCTGCGGCGCTGGGTGCGGAGCAACGCATGATCCAGTTCCAATGGCTCTGGGCGGCCGCCCTGCTCCCGCTTCCGCTTCTGGCGCGCTATCTGCTGCCCGCCGCCCGGCGCAGCCGCGCCGGTGCGCTGCGCGTGCCGTTCTTCGCGCAGATCGCGCCCCAAGCCAGCGCGCGCGCGATCCTGCGGCGCGGCGGGAAGCTCGCCTTGCTCACGCTGATCTGGCTCGCCTTGGTGCTCGCCGCCATGCGCCCGAGCTATGTGGGCAAGCCGGTGCCAATCCCGGTCGAGGGCCGCGACCTGATGATGGCGGTGGATCTCTCCGGCTCCATGGCGCGGCAGGATCTGACGCAGGACGGCCTGCCGACCGACCGGCTCTCGGTGGTGAAGGCGGTGGCCGACGATTTCATCGCCCGCCGCTCCGGCGACCGGGTGGGGCTGATCCTGTTCTCCAGCCGGGCCTATATCCAGACCCCGCTCACCTTCGACCGCAACGTGACGCGCGACCTCCTGTCGGAGGCCACTATCGGCATGACCGGGCAGGAAACCGCCATCGGCGATGCCATCGGCCTCGCGGTGAAGACCTTGCAGGACCGGCCCGAGGACAAGCGCGTGCTGGTACTGCTGACCGACGGCTCCAACAATTCCGGCGTGCTGGATCCGATCCACGCGGCCGAACTGGCGCGGCAGGAGCATGTGAAGATCTATACCATCGGGGTGGGCGCCGACAGCCTCGCCATCGGCCAGCAGATCGTCAATCCCTCCGCCGACCTCGATGAAGCCGCATTGGCGCAGATCGCCACCTTGACCGGCGGACGCTATTTCCGCGCCCGCGACAGCGCCGGCCTCGCGGCGATCTATCACGACATCAATCTCATGGAGCCTGCGGCGGGCGAGCCGCTCTATCTCGCGCCCACGGTGGCGCTGTTCCAATGGCCGCTGGGCTTTGCCCTGGCGCTGAGCCTGATCCTCGCGGCGGTCCTTCTCGCGCCGGCCCTCGCCCGTGGCCGCGCCGCCGGCGCGCCGCGCGTGGCGGCATCGCGCGATGTGGCCCCCGGTGTCGGGGAGCGGCCATGAACCTGCCGTCGTTCGCCCTGCCCCATTGGCTCGCCGGTCTCCTGCCGGCGGGCTTTCATTTCCTGCGGCCGGACTGGCTGTGGGCGATCGTGCCGGCGCTGGGGCTGGCCGTGCTTGCATTCCGGCGGTTCGGCGCGGGGGGCAACCCCTGGCGCCATCTGGTGGATGCCCATCTGCTGCGCCATCTGAGCCTGCAGGAAACCGCGCGGGGGCGCCTCTGGCCGGTGCTGGCTCTGCTTCTCGGATGGGTGCTCGCCGCGCTCGCGATGGCCGGACCGACCTGGCAGAAACTGCCCACGCCGGCACTCGACCGGCTCGACCCCACCGTGATCGTGCTGAGCCTCGGCCAGTCCATGAACGCCACCGACCAGAGCCCCTCGCGGCTCGGCGCGGCGCGGCACAAGGTGGACGACATCCTCGCCCGCATGCGCGGCGGGCAGGTGGGGCTGGTGATCTATGCCGACGCCCCCTTCGTCGCCTCCCCCTTGACCGAGGACGGGCGGATCATCGCCCAGATGCTGCCGGAACTCTCCACCGAGCTGATGCCGGTGCTCACGGACCGGCCCGATCTCGCGGTCGCGCGCGCCACCGCGTTGCTGCGCGATGCCGGCGCCCCGGCGGGCCGCATCGTGCTGATCACCGACGGCGCGGGCGATGATCCCGCCGCCACGCTCGCCGCCGCGAAGGCCGCGGCGCAGGCGGGCTACCGGGTCAATGTCATCGGCGTCGGCACGCTGGCGGGGAGCCCGCTTCTGGCGTTCGACGGCGGCGTGTTGCGCGCGCGGGACGGCACCGTGATCACCACGCGCATGGACGAGGCGCGCCTGCGCGAGATCGCCGCCGCCGGGCGCGGCAGCTTCTCCGCCATGACCGTCGGCAACGGCGACCTCGACACGGTGCTCGCCAAGTCCTCCGGCTCGGCCGCGCCGCTGGATCCGGTGCTTCAGGACAGCGGCTTGTCCGCCGACCAATGGCTCGACATGGGCCCCTGGCTGCTGCTCGGCGTCCTCGCCCTGGCGCCGCTGGCGTTCCGCCGCGGCTGGATCGCGGTGCTGCTGGTGGCCGCGCTGGGCGGCATGCTTGCCCCGCGCGCGGCCCAGGCCCAAGGCGCGCCCGCACAAACCTTGGAATTGCGGGGCGTGGATACGCAAGGACAAGGCCCGCAGCCGCTCGCGGCGCAGGGGGCAGCCTCCGGCAGTGCCGATGCGGGTGGATCGCGCACCTGGGACGGCCTGTGGCGCACTCCCGACCAGCAGGGCGCCGACGCCTTCGCCCGGTCCGACTACGGCGCCGCCGCCCGCAGCTTCGAGAATCCGCAATGGCAGGCGAGCGCGCTCTATAAATCCGGCGCCTTCGCGGAGGCGGCCGACGCCTACGCCAAGGTGCCGGATGGCGATTACAATCGCGGCAACGCACTCGCCCGCGCCGGGAAGTTGGAAGAGGCGATCAAGGCCTATGACGCGGCGCTCGCCGCCCATCCCGGCCAGGACGACCCGGTCCGCGCCGATGCGGTGTTCAACCGCGAACTGGTTCAGAAGCTGCTGGACCAGCGCAAGAAGGACCAGGAGAAGAAGGACCAAGAGAAGAAAGACAAGGACAAGAAGGACCAGCAGAAGGATCAGGACAAGAAGGATCCGAAATCCGGCAACGACCAGAAGCCGAAGGACGAGCCCGGCAAGGACGAGAAGAAGGACAAGCCGCAGAAGCCGGGCGACGAGAAGAAGCCCGATCAGCCGCCGCCCACGCCTGATCCGAAAGGCGCACCGCAGAAGCCCGAGCCACAAAAGCCCGAGCCCCCGAAGGCACCGCCCAAGCCCGATCCGCAAAAGCCCGATCCGCAAAAGCCGGACCCGCAGAAGCCGGAACCGCCCAAGCCCAATCCGGCAGACCAGAAGCCGCCGGAGCAGAAGCCGCCCGAGAAGCCACCGGAGCAGAAACCACCGGAGCCGCCTCCACCCCAGCCTCCACCCGCTCAGCCGGGGGCGCCCAAGCCCTTGACCGAGGAGGATCAGAATCGCGCGCAGACCCTGCGCCTAGTTCCCGACGATCCCACTGGCCTTTTGCGCGCCCGCATCCGCAGCCATTATGGCGGCGCGGGCGTCGTCGACCCGCAGCAGGACTGAGAATGACCACCCTCCGCACCCTGCTCCGCGTCCTGCCGATGCTGGCCCTCGTGCTGGCGGCGCTCGCGTGCGCGGCGCCCGCAAACGCCGCCGCCCCCACGGCGCGGGTCGACCGCACCACGCTGTCGGTGGGGGAAAGCTTCGATCTGGTCATCACCCTGGTGGGCGGCGACGGCACCCAGCCGCCCGATCTGTCGCCGCTGGCGCGCGATTTCGACATTCTGGACCGCAACCGGGCAAGCCGGGTGGAGGTGGTCAACGGCCGGCGCACCCAGATCAACGAGTGGATCCTCACGCTCGCCTCGAAGCGGCCGGGCGCAATCACCGTTCCCGGCCTGACCCTCGCCGGCCAGACCACGGCGCCGATTCGCCTGTCGGTGGATGCCGCCTCCCCCGTGGATCCGGCCGAGGCGCGCCCGCTGTTCGTGCAGGTGGAGCCGATGGGGCCGGCGCCCTATGTCCAGGGCGAAATGCTGGTGGCGGTGCGCATCTACACCAACGGCCCGATGCTCGGCGGCGGCCTGACGCCGCCGGAGGCGGTCGGCGCCACCTTCACCAAGGTCGGTGACCAGCGGATGTTCAGCAAAGTGGTCGGCCGCCAGCGCTACCGGGTGGTCGAGCAGGGCTACATCATGCGCCCGCAGCGCAGCGGCACCATCGAAATCGGGCCGGTGACGCTGGTGGCGCAGTTTGCGAGCTTTGCCGGCGGGCGCCTCCCCTCGGACATGGCGCGCCTGCTCGGCCGCAACAGCTCGGTCCCCATGGCTGGGCCCGATCCCAGCTTCGGCCGCGAGGTGACGGTGACATCGGATCCGGTGCGCATCGAGGTCAAGGCCCGGCCGGCCGCGGCCACGGGGTGGTTCCTGCCGTCTCAGGGCGTCACGCTCTCCAGCACCTGGGATCCGCCGCTGGCCCAGGCCAAGGCGGGCGAGACGCTGACGCGCACCATCACCCTGGAAGCGGTGGGGGCGACGCCCAATCAATTGCCGCCGATGCCGATCGTCGAGGCGGATGGCGTGCGCCAATATGAGGAATCCAGCCGCTCCGACCAGGCGCTCATCAATGGCAAGCCCGGCGCGGTGCTGATCAAGACCATTTCGGTTGTGCCGACGCGTGAGGGCACCATCACGCTGCCGGGCCTGGATGTGGGCTGGTGGAACACCGACACCAACACCCAGGAAACCGCCCATTTGCCGGCGGAGACCTTCACCGTCGCCGCCTCCGACCAGGCGCGCCCCGCCGCGCCACAGCCCCAGACGCAACCGGCGCCCATCGCGGTGCCCCAGGCGCCGCCGCCGGCGGTCGAGACCCAGCTTTCCCTGCCGGCGTGGCTGGCGGACATGCTGAACCTGCGCACCGGCGCCACGCTGGCCGCGATCCTTTTGGTGCTGGGTGTGACCGCACTGCTGCTGCGCCGTCGCACGGGACACGTGGCGCGCGCGGCTCCTGCCCGGCGCCCGGCGTATCGCAGCGGGGGAGCGCCGCGCGCCAATACCGCCGCCGCGCTGGCCGATCTGCGCGCCGCCTGCAAGGCCGATGACGCGGTCGCCGCCCACGCCGCCCTCCTCGCCTGGACGCGCGCGGACGGTTCACCAGCCTCCGCCCCCGCCGGCGAACCGGACCCGCAGGCCCTCGACGCGCAGACCTTCCGCACACCCGCCATGGCCAAGGCGGCGGAGGATCTGCGCCAGCATCTCTATGGCGCGGGGTCCGCGCGCTGGAGCGGCGCCGCCTGCCTTTCCGCCGTGAACGCGGAATGCGCCGCCCGCGCCCGCTCCACCCGCAAACGCCGGGGCGCCCGCCTCGCCCCGCTCTATCCCCAGGCGGGCTAGGATCCATCGCCATTCATGGGGTTCCGCCGTCGCCAGAGGAACCGTCATGCACGGGCTTGTCCCGTGCGTCCAAGCGGCACCGCTGGAGCGGGCTCTTCAAGGCCTGCACGTTCGGCCCGGCGTAGATGGCCGGGACGCGCCCGGCCATGACGACCGGTGAAAGAAATACAATCGCTCACACCGGCGGTGAGCGCCTCGACGATCACCACGACGCTGACGGCCGATTGGTCCTGAAGCCCCGTCGGGCCAGCGCCGCGGAATCGGGCGGCGCCGGAGCGCGCGGGCCGGCCCAGCCTCGGCCCTATTGATTCGCCTTCTCGAACGCCCGCAACATCTCGTTGCCGCGCGCCTCGGCGGCGGTGAGCGCCTCTTTCGGGGTTTTCTTCCCCGCCAGCGTCGCTTCCAACTCCTCCTCGATCACGTCGCGGATCTGCACGAACGAGCCGAAGCGCAGCCCCTTGGAATTCTCGGTGGGCGGGTTGAGCGTCATTTGCAGGATGGAGACGTCGGTTCCGGGGTTCTTCTCGTAGAAGCCCTGGCTTTTCGAAAGGTCGTAGGCCGCTTGGGTGATGGGCAGATAGCCGGTCTGCTGATGCCACCAGGCCTGCACGTCGGCGCGCGAGAGATAGGTGAAGAATTTCGCCACCCCGCGATATTCCTCCTTCGGCCGCCCGTTCAGCACCCAGAGCGAGGCGCCGCCGATGATGGAATTCTGCGGCGCGCCCTTCACGTCTGGCCAATAGGGCAGCATGCCGTAGCCGAGATCGAACTTCGCATTGGCGAGGATCGCCGCGCGCGCCGCCGACGAGCCGATGGACATGGCGCATTCGCCGGAGAAGAATTTCGGATCCGCCTTCGACTGGCGGCCGCCGTAATCATAGATCTTGGATTTCTGCCATTCGGCCAGCGCGGTCCAATGCCGCTCCACCAGCGGATTGGCGATCTCCAGCACGGTGTCGAGCCCGCCCATGCCGTTCTGCTTCGTACCGATGGGAATATTGTGCCAGGCCGATAGGTTTTCGACATTCACCCAGGATGGCCATTGGGTGGTGAAGCCGCACGGCACGCCGGCGGCCTGGAGCTTCTTGGCATCGGCCTCCACTTCCGGCCAGGTCTTGGGCGGCGCATGGGGATCAAGGCCCGCCTTCGCGAACAGATCCTTGTTGTAATAGAGGATGGCGGTCGAGGAATTGAACGGCAGGGAGAGCATGTTTCCCGCCGTGTCGGAATAATAGCTGGTGACCGACGGCAAATAGGCCTTGGGATCGAACGGCTCGTGCGCGTCCGCCATCAGCTTGTAGACCGGATAGACCGCGCCCTTGGCGGCCATCAAGGTCGCGGTTCCCACCTCGAACACCTGCACGATCGCCGGGTGCTGCTTGGCGCGGAAGGCGGCGATCGCGCCGGTCATGGTCTCCGGATAGGAGCCCTTGTACACCGGGACGATCTTGTATTCGCTCTGCGACGCGTTGAAGTCACCGGCGACCTTCTCCAGCTTTTCCCCGAGCGCGCCGGACATGGCGTGCCACCATTGGATCTCGGTTTGCGCGGATGCGGGGCCGGCGAAGGCCAGCGCGGCGGCAAGCAGCGCCGACGGCAGGATGCGAGATGCCATGAGTGCCTCCTCGGGTGCGCCATGCACCGATCATGCGCAACGCATGATCACTTAGCGTTACGTTTCCATGACAATCGGCAAAATCTGGTGCCCCCAGCCCGGGCCGGCGTGCCTCAGGCCTGGAGCCCGCGCAGGATGGTTGCAAGATCGCGCGTCTCGCCCGGGGGCGCGCGCCGCGCCGGTGCCGGGGCGCGCGGCAGGCCGGCCAGCGCGGCGCTGCGGGCATCGCTCGGGCTGAAGCCGAATTCGCCGCGGAAGGCCCGGCTGAAGCCGGAGGCATCGGAAAAGCCGAAGAATTCGGCGATCTGCCCGATCGCGCGCCCCTCGGCCGGATCGCCCAGCGCGGCCAGCGCCGCCAGCAGCCGTTGGCGCTGGATGTAGCGCGTGACGCCGCCGAGATCCTCGAACAGGCGGTAGAGGCGCGACCGGGAAATGCCGAGCACGCGGCACAGGCCCGCCGGCGTAAGGGTGGGGGAATTGAGATTGGCCTGGATCACCCGCCGCGCCCGCTCCAGCGTGGTGCGCAGCAATGGCGCCTGGGCCTGCGCAAGCGCATCCGCACTCGGGGCGATGCAGGCCGCGAGCAGGGTGCGCGTCGCCTCGGCGACGGCGGGCAGGTCCGCCGCCGTGAGGCGCGGCATCTGTCGTTCCAGGCTCAACAGGTAATCGGCCAGCAGGCCGCCGAGGCCGGTATCGGGAATGTCTGTCGGCGCGGCATCGAAAGCCGCGGCGGTGCCGGCAAACAGATCGCGCGGAATGAACAGCGTCAGCACCCGCCGGTCGGAGCCGGCGCCGACGAATGGCCGCGCCAGCGAACGAAAACCCAGCGGCGCCCTGCGGCCGGGAATTTCGCTCTCGTAGAGCACGAGGCACCAATGGTCGATCGGGTCCTTGCCGATATGGCGCCAGCTGCGCTGATATCCGGCGCCGGGCATGCGCGCCGAGGTCAGGGCGAAGCGGCCGAGATCCCACACCGTCTTGTCCGCCTCGAATCCCACGGCGGGGGCGGCCACCAGGGAGAGGTCCACGGTCGCGGCGATGAAATCGCGCCAGCCGCCGAACTGCTCCGCCTTCGGCAGGTCTGCGGTGGTGAAATGCAGCGGGGCCAGCGGCAAAGCGGCCAGCTCTCCGCCGGTCTCGGCGTGCGCAACGGCAGGCTTGCTCTGGTTTATCGCCACGAAAGACACGTCGTTCCCGCCTGCTTCTCCGGCGCCCGCCGGTGCATTCGGGGATCATATTAGCGCAGGACCAGCCAAGGTTGAACGTTGCCGTTACATCCTCCCCCGCAAGAGGGCAATGCGCGCTTGGGATTGGGATCGAGTGCATAGCGCCGGGACGGGCTGCTCATCGCAAAAGCGAGCGAGCGCGCTAGCCTTGCCGATGCCCTACCCGCCGGTGTCCCCCCGACCTGCGCGGTGCGGGCCCTCGGGACTCCCCTGTCCCGATAGCGCTTCCCGGAAAGAGGCCCATCCTTTCCGGGAAGCCGGCCATTTGTCCGCGCCGCTCCGGCGGCGGCCCTGAGGGTGAAAGCATGCTGTCGCGTCGTAGCTTCCTGAGATCCCTGCTGACCGCGGTGGCCGCCGCCCCGCTCGCGAGCCTCGCGCTGCCGCAGGACGCGCAGGCCCAGCAATGGCAGATCCCCAATCGCCGCTCGCCCAATTTCAACGGTCCGCCGGCCCCCCGGCGCGAGGCCCGCCCACCGGCCCGCCGGGGCTATGTCTGGGTACCCGGCTATTGGATGTGGAGTTCGCGCAGCCGGCGTTATGTCTGGGTGTCCGGCCGCTGGGAGCGCAACCGTCCCGGCTTCCGCCATGTGGGCCCGCAATGGGTGCTGCGCGGCGGCAAGTGGGTGTTCATTCCCGGACGCTGGGTGCGCTGACACCCTTTGGGCACGGTCCGCTCGTCCCGAGCGCGCCGAAAGGGTCCCTCACCCCTCACCCCGGCCCTGACCCCCGCCGGCATCACCTCTCCCCCCCGGGGAGAGGTCGGCCGCGCAGCGGGCGGGTGAGGGGGCGCCTCAGCGCCGGGCGGCGGCGCGGGGCTTCTCCTCCAGTCCCTCGGCCGGGATGGTGCCGGGGATATAGTTCGGCAGCCGCCCGGCCGGAATGATGGTGACCAGCGCCAGGCCCGCCATCAGCAGCAGGCCCATCTTGAGCGCCGCGAGCCGCGCGTCGGTATTGATGCGTACCGCCTCTGCCACCTGCGCCGGGCTGGCGCTCGTGCGTTCCAGCACGCCCTTGAGCCGCTCGTTGCTGACGAAGGTGATGGCGTCGAGATCCACCTGGCTCTGGATTTCCGGCGGCAAGGTGGGATTATCGGCGAGCCCGCGCATGATGCTGGCGGAAAGCAGGCCCACCAGCAGCGCGCCGGCCACCGCCGTGCCGATGGCGGCGGCGAGATTGTTGGCGGTGCCGCGCAGCGAGCCCACATCCCCCGCCAGTTCCTTGGGCGATGCCGTGACCAGCACGTTGAACACCAGCGTCACCAGCGAGCCCTGGCCGATGCCGAACAGCACAAGGCCGATGAGCACCGGGCCGGAACTCCAGTCGTTATGCACCACGAACGCCAGCCAGAGCAGGGCAACCGTGCACAATAGGAAGCCGGCGCGGCCGATCTGGCGCGGGGTGAGCCGCTTGTAGAAGCGCACGATCAGCATGGCCGAGAAGAACACCGAGAGATTGAACGGCATCATGGCGATGGCGGTCGCGAGCGGCGAGCGGCCCTGGACGATCTGGATATAGAGCGGCACCGAGAAGTTCAGCGCCGCCTCCAGCGCCACCACCGAGAACATGGCGAACACCGCTGCCCGCTCCTGCGGCGAGGCGATGACCTCAAGCGCCAGCAACGGCGTCTTGCCGGCCGCCTGCCGGCGGCGCGTCCACACCAGGAAGGCCTGGCCGAGCACGATGCCGATGATGATCATCACCGGCGCGGGCGAGAGGCCGAACACATCGAACGGCGCCCCCGGCCGCGCGAGGCCGAGGCCCCAGCGGTTGAGATTGTTGAAGCCGAACGAGAGAATGATGATGGCGGCGGCCGCCAGCACCACGCCGACGAAGTCGATCTTCACCTCCGGGCGGCCATGGTCCGGCTTCAGGCGGAAGCTGAGCACGAACACCACCGCCGACAGCACGATCAGGATGCCGAACGCCGGGCGCCAGCCGATGAAGGTGCCGAGGATACCGCCCACCAGGAAGGCGGTGACGCCCGCCGCCGCCCGCGCCGAGCCCAGCGCGCCGAGCGCGGTCGCCTGCTGGGTGCCGGTGTAATTCTCGGCGATCAGCGCCACCAGCGCCGGCACCAAGGCGGCCCCGGCCGCGCCGCACAGGCCCTGGGCGAGGATCATCAAGGTGGCGTTGGGGCTGAAGGTCATCAGCACCTGCGCGCAGCCGAACAGCACCACCACGGTGCGGAACACCCGCAGCGCGCCGAACCGCTGGTTGAGCTTGGCGCCCAGCATGACGAAGCCGGCCACCGAAAGCGAATACATGACGATGGCGGTCGCGACCGTGGTCGGCGGCACGTTGAAGCTCGCCACCATGCCGCCGAGCGCGACCGGCAGCGAGGCGACATTGAACGACATGATCACCTGCCCCAGCGCAATGGCGATCATCGGCACCCAGGATTGGGCGGAAGAGGATGGCGCGGAAGAGGCGTCCGCGCGCGCGGCGGCTTGGGCCGACATGGCGTTTCTCCGATTTTTGCGATTTGGGCCGGCGCGCCCGGCGCCGTTGAATTTCAGGTCGCGGGCTGCGAGAGGAACAGGTCCATGCCCAGCTTCTGGGACAGGAATTGCGCCACCAGCTGGCCCTTCACGCTGTTGCCGGCCGCATCGAGCGGCGGGGCAAATGTGCCGAGCCCGCCCTTGCCCGGCGACACGGTGACGATGCCGCCGCCGATGCCGCTCTTGCCGGGCAGGCCGATCTCATAGAGCCAGTCGCCCGAGGTCTCGTAGAGCCCGGCGGTGGCCATCACCGCCAGCGCGTAATGGCAGACCATGGGGTCCACGACCCGTTCCCCAGTGATGGGGTTCACCCCGCCGTCGGCCAGCGTCGCGCCCATCACGGCGAGATCGTGGGCGGTGACGTCGAGCGCGCATTGGCGGGTGTAGAGGTCGGTCGCCTCCTTGGGATCGGCATAGATGCGCGACAGGCTCTGGAGCAGGCGGGCGATGGCACGGTTGCGGAAATTGGTGTCGCTGGCGCAGCCATAGACCTCCTCGTTCAGCGGCAGCGTGCGGCCGGCGAAGCGGGACAGGCCCTCATGGATGAAGCGCCATTTCGCGTCGGCGGTTTCGCCCGGCACCAGCGAGGTGGTGGCGATGGCGCCGGAATTGACCATGGGATTGGTCAGCCCGTCGGCGCTGCGCTCCACGGCGGAGAGCGAATTGAAGGCGAGGCCGGTGGCGTTGGCGCCGATCTTCTCGCGCGCCAGCCGTGGGCCGATGGCCTGGCACACCAGGGCGAACACGAACGGCTTCGACACGCTCATGATGGTGAAGGGAACGTTGGTGTCGCCGACTTCGTGCACGATGCCGTCGGTGCCCACCACGCAGATGCCGAACAGATCGCGCGGCACGCGGGCAAGGGCGGGATAGACCGTGGAATTGGCGCCGTCCGCATTGTCCTTGAAGCGCTTATGCGCCTCGACGACCAATTGGTCGATGCGCTCGCCCGCCGGCAGGTGACCGGTGGAGACATAGTGCGGCCCGGCATCGCCGAACGGCCCGGTGTTCTCCGTCATGTGCTCCTCCCTTGCTGCGCATTGCGGCAGCTTTTTCTGTCGGCGCCCGCGCCCGGCGGGCGCCGGATCGTGACGCCGGCGCTCAGGCCGCCTTGATGAGGGCGTTGCGCAGGCGCTCTTCCGCCTCGTTGGAGAGCGAGGTCTTCAGGATGCGGGGCTTGTAGGGCTCGACCTCGGGCAGGACCTTGTCCTCGGTCACCGAGCGCACCAGCACGAACAGGGCCGAGGAATTGGCCGGAATGGTGCTGCCTAGGTCCTTGATGAAGCCATCGTTGATGCCGAAATCCACCAGCGAGCCGGAGAGCGCGCCGGTGCCCGCGCCGGCCACCGCGCCGATCGCCATGCCGGCGAGCGGATTGAGGAACAGGATTCCCACCAGCGTCCCCCACAAGGCCCCCGACATGCCGCCGCGCGCCGCGCCGATGGCGGTGAGGTTCACCGCTTGCTTGATATGAACCTTGCCCTCCGCATCGCGCTCGACCACGCAGGCGTCCTCAAGATCAATCAGGTGTTCGACATGGAGGGAGCGCAGCTTGTTCAGGACTTCGTCCGCGGCGTGAATGCCATCGAACCCAAAGACAACCAAATTGCTCATAACGTTAATTCCGCGACCACGGAGGTTTTATGAAACCACCTGAGGGATGTTAGACCAGCTGGAGAGACAGACAGGCGGTGATTCAGTGCCATTCGCGGTGCGGTATTACATCCTGGCCGCGGCCTGTTGCATAAACGCTCAGTATTTATGCGCCGGCCAAGCGATTTATGCCGTATTCCGCGGGTCCAGCAATGGGCGGAGAATCCCGTGCCTATTCCATCCATCCCAATTTTCAGCGTGCCCCGGCGCCCCGGCCCGCCGGCCGGAAACGCACGCGGCCGGCGGAGGATCGGGACGACCTTCGATAGACAATTGAAATAATTCGTTTTCTTATTTTCCACGTTGATCATTGGCACGTGCGGCGGCGAAACCTGCCCTTTCGGAAAGTAACGGATCCGATACGCGCGACGCGTGCAATGCGGAACCGCGAGCGTTGCAACGCCCAAGGGCCGGCGATACAAGTTTTGAAGACTCTCTCGCAGCTTCCTGCCGTATCGCTTCCATCATGCAATGTCTGCGAAAGCGTTTTGACCCTGACGGTCCCACCGGACGTCAGCAGCCCCCGGCTGGAGAGACCTTCATGAGGGCAGGCACCGGACAGGTGGAAACCGGAATGACGGACCCGTCAGTCCATGGCCCTGCCTTCGCCCGACGCTGGCTGTGTTTCTTCCTGTTCTGGATCATGCTCGGCCGCGTCTCGGCGCTGGATCTCGGCGCGGGGGCGGTCATCTGCGCGCTGGCCGCAGGGGCGAGCCTTGCCCTGATGGCGCCCGGCACCGGCCGCGCGAAGCCGGCCGCGCTCCTCGCCTTCGCCACGCGCTTCGCCCGCCGCTCGGTGATCGCCGGATGGGATGTGGGGCTTCGGGCGTTCCAGACCCCGGTCCCGCTCCAGCCCGGCTTCATCACCTTCGCGACACGCTGCCCGCGCGGGGTGGAGCTTCAATCCTTCTGCGCCGTCACCGCGCTCCAGCCGGGCACCCTGCCGCTCGGCGATTCGGATGCGGGGCTGCTGCTGCATTGCCTGGACACCGGCGGCCGGGTGCACGACGCTCTCCGGCAGGATGAAGCGGCGTTCCGCGCCGCGATCGACGCCGGTGCCCGCCATGGCTGAAACCTTCCTTGGATTTGCCGCCGTCCTTTTGGCCTTCGCCGCCGCCGCCTTGATACGCCTGTGGCGCAGCCCGGGCGCGGCCGACCAGATGATGGCGGTGCAATTGCTCGGCTCGGTCGGCGTCGCCGTGCTGCTTTTGCTTTTCGCCGGCACCGGCACGCCGGCGATTCTGGACGTGGCGCTGCTGCTGGCCCTGCTCGCCGCCTTCGCCGCAGCGGCCTTCCACAGCGTGCGCGCTGCCCCAAGGGCCGAGGCGCCGCCGCAGCGGAGCACCACCCCATGAGCGTCGCGCGCGACGTCTTCACCCTCCTGTGCCTCCTGGCCGGCGCCGGCTTCTTCCTGGCCGGATCCCTCGGCCTCTTGCGCTTTCCCGATTCCCTCTCCCGCCTCCACGCCCTGACCAAGGCCGACAATGTGGGGCTCGCGCTGATCGTGCTCGGCCTCTTGCCCCAGGCCGGCAGTGTGCTGGATGGCGCGAAGATGCTGGCGGTCTGGGCACTGGTGCAGATCGCCTCCGGCACCGTGGCGCAATTGCTCGCGCAGGTCGCCCACGGCGAGAGCGGTGCGCAGGCCGGGGCCCTCGCCGATTCGCCGGACGCATCGCGCGGAGGCAGGCCGACATGAGCCTCGTCCTCGACAGTTTTCTCGGCGTGCTGGCCCTGGCGCTGGCGCTGCGCGTGCTGCTGGCGCGCGAGGCGCTCACCGCCGCCATCGGCTTTGTCGGGCTCGGGCTGGTGCTGGCGCTGGCCTGGGTGCGGCTCGATGCGGTGGACGTGGCGCTCACCGAGGCGGCCATCGGCAGCGGCGTCACCGGGCTGGTGCTGCTGCGCACCGCCGCGGCCGCGAAACCCGTCGCGCCGCAAGGCGTGGCGGTGCGGGGCCTTGCGGCCCTCATCGCCTTCGCCGTGTTCTGCGGCCTCGCGGTGCTGGTGCTGACCTTGCCGGAACCGGCGCCCTCGCTGGCCGAGGAAGCGGCCACCCATCTGGAGGCGACCGGGCTCGGCAATCCCGTCACCGCCGTGCTGCTGGTCTATCGCGCGCTCGATACGCTGCTGGAAACCGTGGTGCTGCTGCTGGCGCTGATCGGCGTGTGGTCGCTCTCCGCCGACCGCGACTGGGCCGGCGCGCCGCCGCCTTTGTGGCGGTTCGCGCCCACGCCGCCGCTGGTGTTCCTGGCGCGCCTCCTGCCGCCGCTCGGCCTTCTCATGGGGCTCTATCTGTTCTGGACCGGCGCGGACAAGCCCGGCGGGGCGTTCCAGGGCGGCGCCGTGCTCGCGGCCGCCTGGCTGCTGGTGCTGCTCGCCGGCCTGCGCGCCCCGCCGGCCGCCGGAAGTCGCAAGCTGCGGGGCTTGCTACTGCTCGGGCCGTTCTCGTTCCTCGCCGTCGGCGCGCTCGGCGCGGTGGTTGCCGGCGCGTTCCTCGCCTATCCCGAGGGCCTCGCCAAACCCATCATCGTCATCGTGGAAATCGCCATCACCATATCCATCGCCGTGACGCTCGGCCTGCTGGTGCTGGATCCGCCGCAGGCGCCCGACGTCCGGGACGGGCGGAGCGCCCCATGACCGCGCTGCTCTCCACCCCCACTTTGTTCGGCCTCACCGGCGCGGGGCTGGTGGCCATCGGCCTTTACGGGCTGATCGTGCAGGGCGACGCGCTGCGCCGCATCCTGGCGTTCAACATTCTGGGCGGCGGCATCTTCCTGCTGTTCGGGGTGATCGCGCGGCGCGGCGCGGGCGCCGGCTTCGGCGGCGATCCGGTGCCGCAGGCCATGGTCATCACCGGCATCGTGGTCGCCTTTTCCGCCACCGCGCTCGCGGTCGCCCTGGTGCGGCGGCTCCAGGCGCTGCCGCCGGAACCGGAGGACGAGGCCGAGGCGACCGCCGCTGCTCCCGCTGCCACATCGCGCCACCACCAGGCGGCGCCATGACCCCTCTCGCCGCCCCCGCCTCCCCCCTCGGGCTGTTGCTGGTGCTCGCGGTCATCGCGCCGCTGTGCGGGTTCGCGCCCCTGCTGCTGCTGAAGGCGCGCCCGGCCGAGCGTTCGGCCCTGGTGTTCCTCGCCGCCGGGCTCGCCATCGTGTGCGTCCTCTGTTTCGAGGTGGCCCGCAGCGGCGCGCCGCTGGCCTATTTCCTCGGCGGCTTCCGGCCGCCGCTCGGGGTCGGCCTGCGGGCGGACGGGTTTTCCGCCTTCATGCTGGGCGTGACGGCGGTGGTGATCGTCGCCGCCGGCCTGTTCGCCATGACCGCGCCCGGGGCGGACACGCCGCGCCTGCCGCTCGCCTTCTGGATGCTGCTGCTGGGCGTGTGGAGCGCGCTGAACCTCGTCTATGTGGCGGACGATCTGTTCGCGCTTTACGTGGCGCTGGAGCTGCTCACCTTCGCGGCGGTGCCGCTGGTGTGCCTCGACGGGCGCGCGCAGACGCTTTCGGCGGCGCTGCAATATCTGCTGTTCGCTCTGTTCGGCTCGGTGCTCTATTTGCTGGGCGCGGCGCTGCTTTATGGCACCTACGGCACGCTCGACATCATCCTGCTGGCGCAGCGCGCCCATGGCGAACCGGCGCTGTTCGCCGCCCTGGCGCTGATGACCGCCGGCATGCTGGCGAAGGCCGCGCTGTTCCCGCTCTATCTGTGGCTGCCGGCGGCCCATGCGGGGGCGCCCGCCGCCGCCAGCGCCATTCTGTCCGCCGTGGTCATCAAGGCGCCGATCTTTCTCGTGGTGCGTTTCTGGTACGACATCGCGAGCCCGGCGCAGACCGCCGCCGCAGCCCCGATCCTCGCCGCGCTCGGCGCCGGGGCGGTGGTGCTGTGCGGCGTGTTCGCGCTGCGCCAGGCGCGGCTGAAGCTGCTGATCGCCTATTCGACGGCGGCGCAGATCGGCTATCTGTTCCTCATGTTCCCGCTCGCCGCCGCGAGTGCCGGCGCGGGTATATGGGGCGCCATCGCCTGGACCGGCGGGGCGCTGCACCTCGTCTCCCACGCCCTGTCGAAGGCCGCCATGTTCATGGCGGCGGGCGTTATCGCCGAGACGCTGGGACATGACCGCATCGCCCAGCTTTCCGGCATCGGCCGCATCGTGCCCATCAGCGTCTTCGCCTTTGGGCTCGGTGGCCTCTCGCTGATGGGCTTGCCACCGAGCGGCGGCTTCGTCGCGAAGGTCATGCTGCTCACCTCCGCCGTGCAGCAGGGCGCATGGTGGATCGCGCTCGTCATCCTCGTCGGCGGGCTGCTCGCCGCCGGCTATGTGCTGCGCGTGCTGCTGCCGGCGCTGCAACGCCCCGATGCGGAAGTGGTGCCGGTTCCGGTCGCGCGCTGGCGCGAGATGGTGGCGCTGGCGCTGGCGCTCGGCGCGGTGGCGCTCGGCTTCGTGCCGCTCCAGCCGGCGGCGTTTCTCGCCATCGGCCGGCCGGCGAGCTGGGAGGGCGCCGTGCCATGAGTCCATCGGCCGCCCTGCTCATCGCCGCCCCGGTTGTGCCGTTCCTGCTGGCGCTCGCCTGCGCGCTCAAGAGCGTGCGCCGCGTCGGCCCGCTGCTCCTGGCGCCGGCGGCGGTGCCGGGATTGCTGGCGGCGCTGCTGGTGCCGCGCGACGTCTTCGTGCTGGTCGCGCCCGCCCCGTTCCGCATCAGCTTCTTTCTCGACGTGCCCGGCGCCATCCTGCTGGGCGGCGCGGCGCTGCTGTGGATCGCCGCCGGCACCTATGCCGCCACCTATCTGGCGAAGGACCCGCGCCGGGGCGGCTTCTGCGTGTGGTGGCTGCTCACGCTCTCGGGCAGCTTCGGCGTGTTCATCGTGGCGGATGTGGCGAGCTTCTATCTCGCCTTCGCGCTGGTGAGCCTTTCCGCGTTCGGCCTTTCCGCCCATGACGATACGGCGGAGGCGCGCCGCGCCGGCATCGTCTATCTCGCGCTCACCCTGTTCGGAGAAGCGCTGTTGATCGCCGCCTTCGTCATGCTCGCCTCCGGCAGCCCGCAGGCCAATCCGCTGATCCGCGACGCGGTCGCCCAATGGCCGCTCTCGCCCTGGCGGGACGCGATCCTGCTGCTGCTGATGGTGGGGTTCGCCCTGAAGATGGGGCTGGTGCCGCTGCATGTGTGGATGCCGCTCGCCCATTCGGTGGCCCCGGTGCCGGCCTCGGCGGTGCTGAGCGGCATCGTGGTGAAGGCCGGCGTCATCGGCCTGCTGCGGTTCCTGCCGCTCGGGGTCGCGACGCCCCATTGGGGCCTGGCGCTGAGCGTCGCCGGCATCTTCACCGCTTATTACGGCATCGCCCTCGGCCTCACACAGAAGCATCCCAAGCGCGTGCTGGCCTATTCAACCGTGAGCCAGATGGGGGTCGTCGCGACCGTCATCGGCGGCGCGCTCGTGCAGGGGGACGGCGGGGCGGCCGCCATCGCCGCCTTCTATGCCGCCAATCACATATTGCTGAAGGGCGCGCTGTTCCTCGCCGTCGGCATCGCGGCGGCGAGCGCGCCGGGGGCGGTGACGCCGGTGCTCGGGCTCGCCGGCCTTCTGGGCCTCAGCCTCGCGGGCCTGCCCTTCACCGGCGGGGCGTTGGCGAAGCTCGCCATCAAGGGACCCATGGGCGAGGGCGCGGCCGGCTTCCTGCTGGCGCTCTCGGCGGCGGGCACGACTTTGCTGATGGCGAAGTTCGTGCTGCTGCTGCGCGAGAGCGCGAAGGGCCGCGCCGCCTTTCCCCTGCCCCCCCAGCGCCTGCTCGCGCCCTGGATCGTGCTGAGCGTGCTCGCCCTCGCCCTGCCGTTCACGCTCTATCCGCTGGTGACGGGGGAGCGGATCGCCACGGCCTTCGCCTTGGTGAATGTGGAGAAGACGGCGGTGCCGGTGCTGCTGGGCCTCGCGCTCGCATTCGCGCTGCACCAGCGCGGCCCGGCGCTTCCCGAGGTGCCGGCGGGCGATGTGCTGGTGCTCGCCGAGCGCCTCGGGCCGCTGCTCGCGCGCACCCTGGCGGGCGTCGGCCGGCTCGACGACGTGCTGCGGCGCTTCGCCGTGGCGGGCCTGCTGCTCGCCGGCCTCGTGATCGCGCTCGCGGTCGCCGTGAGGGCCGCGCCATGACGATTTCGCCCGAAATGTCATGCGGCGGCGGGCAAAGCCCAAGTCCATTTCGCCCCGGCCCCGAGCCGCGTGCCGCGCTCTCCAATAATCGGAATGTAACCGCCATGCGCGGGCCTGTATTCCGCTTCCCCCCATCCCTGTCACCCCAATGCCAAGTTGGTGCTTTATGCGTGATGCCTCGGCGCGTCCCGGCATGCACTGGCCCGAAAGGAGCGCTCCGTGTCCGCTAGCAAACTGAAGACGCGCGCCAAGGCGCACAGCACCGGACGGCGGCTCGCGCTCGCGGCGGTGCTGCTCTCCCCCCTGGCCCTGACCGCCTGCGGCGGCGAGCAGACCGCTGCCGCCCCCGAGGTCCGGCCGGTCCGCGCGATCACGGTCTCGACCCGCCACACGCCGGACGACCTCACCTTCACCGGCCATGTGGAGGCGATGAACGAAGTCACCTACGCCTTCCGCATCGGCGGGCGGATCATCGAGCGGCTGGTGAATGTGGGCGACCATGTGGACGCCGGGCAGGTCATCGCGCGGCTCGATCCGCAGAACGAGACCAACGCCCTGCGCTCCGCCCAGGCGGCGCTGAGCGCGGCCCAGGGGCAGCTCGGCGTCTCGCGCAACACCTATGAGCGCCAGCGCGCCCTGCTCGCCCGCGGCTTCACCCCGCGCGCCCAGTATGAGCAGGCCGAGCAGGCCTATCTCACCGCCCGCTCGCGGGTGGAGGATGCCGAGGCGCAGGTGAAGATCGCCACCGACCGGCTGGATTTCACCGAATTAAAGGCCGATGCGCCCGGCACCGTCACCGCCCGCCGCGCCGAGCAGGGCGAGGTGGTGCAGCCCGGCCAGGCCATCGTGCAGGTGGCTCGCAAGGATGGCCGCGACGCGGTGTTCGACGTCTCCGCCCAAGTGCTGCGCGACATGCCCGCCGATCCCGAGGTGCAGGTGAGCCTGGCCGACGGCAGCGGCGCCAGCGCCAAGGGCCGGGTGCGCGAAGTGGCGCCCCAGGCCGATCCGGTCACCCGCACGTTCCAGATCCGCGTCGGCCTGATCGACCCGCCGGAGGCGATGCGCCTCGGCTCCACGGTCAATGGCTCGATCGCGGTGGACACCGGGCCGGTGATCGAGATTCCGGCAAGCGCCCTGACCCGCATCGACGGCAAGCCGGCGGTCTGGATCTTCGATCCCTCGACCAAGACGGTGGCCCTGCGGCAGGTGGATGTCGCCCGCTTCTCGCCTGCCACCGTCACCGTGGCCGACGGCCTCAAGAATGCGGAAATCGTCGTCACGGCCGGCGTCCAGGCGCTCCATCCGGGCCAGAAGGTCCGCCTGCTGGGGGCGAACCTGTGAGCGGCCTCAATCTCTCCGAATGGGCGCTGAAGCACCGCTCCATCGTCATTTATTTCATGGCGGTCGCCGTGCTCGCGGGGCTGCTCTCCTATGAACGGCTGGGCCGGGGCGAGGACCCGACCTTCATCATCAAGACCATGGTGGTGCAGGCCTCCTGGCCCGGCGCCTCGGTCGAGGACACGCTGAAGCAGGTGACCGAGCGGCTGGAGCGCACGCTCCAGGAAACGCCGAAGCTCGACTTCCTGCGCAGCTATACCAGCGCCGGCGTGACCACCATCTTCGTCAACCTCAAGGGCAGCGCGACCGCCCAGGAGGTGCCGGACATCTGGTACCATGTGCGCAAGAGCATCGGCGACATGCGCCACACCTTGCCGCAAGGCGTGCAGGGGCCCGGCTTCAACGACGAGTTCGGCGATACCTTCGGCATCATCTACGGCTTCACCGCCGACGGCTTCAGCCAGCGCGAATTGCGCGATTATGTGGAGGAGGTGCGCTCCAAGCTGCTCCAGGTGCCCGATGTCTCGAAGATCGAGATCCTTGGCGCGCAGGACGAGCGGATCTTCGTCGAGTTCAACATGCAGGAGCTGGCGAGCCTCGGCATCGACCGCTCGGCGGTGCTGGCCGCGCTGCAAAGGCAGAACATCGTGAGCCCGGCCGGCAGCGTGCAGACCGGGGAAGAGGCGATCTCGCTGCGCGTCACCGGCGCGTTCGATTCCGAGCAGGACATCGCCAACGTCAATTTCGTCGTCAACGGCCGCGTGCTGCGGCTCTCCGATATCGCGACCGTGCGCCGGGCCTATGCCGACCCGCCGCAGCCGCTGTTCCGCGTGAACGGCCAGCCGGCCATCGGCCTTGCCATCGCCATGCGCGACGGCGGCGACATCCTCGCGCTGGGGTCGCGCCTGAAGAGCGCCATGGCCGACATCACCGCCGATTTGCCCATCGGCATCGAGCCGCATCTGGTGGCGGACCAGGCGGTGACCGTCGACACCGCCATCGGCGAGTTCATGTCCTCGCTCTGGCAGGCGGTGGGCATCATCCTGGTGGTCTCCTTCATCAGCCTCGGCGTGCGCGCCGGCATGGTGGTGGCGCTCTCCATTCCGCTGACGCTCGCCGTGGTGTTCTCGGTGATGGAACTCGCCGGCATCGACATGCAGCGCATCTCGCTTGGCGCGCTCATCATCGCGCTGGCGCTCATGGTGGACGACGCCATGACCACCACCGACGCCATGATGAACCGCCTCGCGGCTGGAGACGACAAGGCGAGCGCGGCCACCTTCGCCTTCCGCACCTATGCGTTCGCCATGCTCGCAGGCACGTTCGTCACGGTGGCCGGCTTCGTGCCGGTGGGATTTGCGGCCAGTTCCGCGGGCGAATACACCTTCTCCTTGTTCGCGGTGGTCTCCATCGCGCTCATCGTTTCCTGGTTCGTGGCCGTGCTGTTCGCGCCGCTGCTGGGCGTGGCGATCCTGAAAGCGCCGGACAAGACCAAGAAGAGCGAGCCGGAAAAGCCCAGCAAAGTGCTCGGCATGTATCGCTCCCTACTCACGCTGGCGCTGAAGGCGCGCTGGATCACGGTGGCCATCACGGTCGGCCTGTTCGTGCTCTCCGTGCTGGCGATCCCGCTGATCCCGCAGCAATTCTTCCCCTCGTCCGACCGGCCGGAGCTACTGGTGGATCTGCGCCTGCCGCAGAACGCCTCGATCTACAACAGCGCCGACATCACCGACCGCTTCGACGCCATCGTGCGCGCCGATCCCGACGCGGAGCGTTTCAGCTCCTATGTGGGGCGTGGGGCGATCCGCTTTTATCTGCCGCTCAACGTGCAGCTTCCCAACGATTTCTTCGCCCAGTCGGTGATCGTCGCCAAGGACGTGGCGGCGCGCGAGCGCCTGCGGGTGAAGCTTGAGAAGGTGCTGGCGGAGCAATTCCCGGAGGTGGTGGGCCGCATCTATCCGCTGGAACTCGGCCCGCCGGTCGGCTGGCCGGTGCAATATCGCGTCAGCGGGCCGGATATCGAGAAGGTGCGCCAGATCGCGTTCCAGCTCGCGGGCGTCATGGCCTCCGACGCCAAGGTGGAGAAGGTCAATTTCGACTGGATCGAGCCGGGGCGGCAGGTGCGCATCCGCGTCGACCAGGACCAGGCCCGCCTGCTCGGCCTCAGCACCCAGGCGCTCGCCGGCGTGCTCAACACGGTGATGACCGGCACGCCGGTGACCCAGGTGCGCGACGACATCTATCTGGTGAACGTGGTCGCCCGCGCCACCGACGAGCAGCGTGTCTCGCTGGCCAATCTCGCCAGCCTGCAAGTGCCGCTGCCGAGCGGCCGCACCGTGCCGCTGAGCCAGCTCGCCAGCTTCGAATATGTGCAGGACTATCCCGTGGTGTGGCGGCGCGACCGGGTTGCCACCCTGACCGTCCAGGCGGATGTGATCGCCGGCGCCTTGCCCGAGACGGTGGTCGGTGCGCTGGCGCCGAAAATCCAGGAGCTGGCGAAGACCTTGCCGCGCTCCTACCACATCGTCACCGGCGGCACGGTGGAGGAGAGCGCAAAGTCGCGCGCCTCGGTGCTGGCGGTGGTGCCGGTGATGCTGCTGATCATGCTCACGGTGCTGATGTTCCAGCTTCAGAGCTTCTCGCGGCTGGTGCTGGTGCTTTCGGTGGCGCCCCTGGGGCTGATCGGCGTCTCCGCCGCGCTGCTCGCCTCCGGGCGGCCGCTGGGCTTCGTCGCCATCCTCGGCATCCTCGCGCTGATCGGCATGATCACCAAGAACGCGGTGATCCTGATCGGCCAGATCGAGGCCGAGCGGGCGCGCGGGGCGAAGGTTCAGGATGCGGTGATCGCCGCCTCCTGCACCCGCTTCCGTCCTATCATGCTCACCGCCATTTCCACGGTGCTCGGCATGATCCCCATCGCGCCGACCGTGTTCTGGGGGCCCATGGCCTTCGCCATCATGGGCGGCCTGCTGGTGGGCACCATGCTGACCCTGATCTTCCTGCCGGCGCTCTATGTCGGCTGGTTCGGACCCGACGCCCCGCCGGAGCCCGGCTCCGCAGCGGTAACGGCATAGCCAAGCCGGCCGGGCCGCAGCCTGCGGTCCGGCCGGGCACGACACGTGCGGGACATTGGAGAGCATCATGAGCGAACCCACCGCCAGCGGGCGCACCCCGGTATTGATCGACTTCGCCCTTCAGGGCGGCGGCTCGCACGGCGCCTTCACCTGGGGCGTGCTCGACCGCCTGCTGGAGGAGGACTGGCTGCGCATCGACGGCATTTCCGGCACCTCGGCCGGTGCCATGAATGCGGCGGTGCTGGCGGACGGCTTCGCGGCCGGCGGCGCGCCGGGCGCGCGCGAGGCGCTGGCCACCTATTGGAAGCGCGTGGCGGAGGCAGCCCGCTTCAGCCCGTTCCAGCGCGGCCCCATCGACAAGATGCTGGGGCGCTGGACGCTCGACAATTCTCCGCTGTTCGTCGGCCTCGACCTGATGTCGCGCCTCTATTCGCCCTACGATCTCAACCCGGGCAATTCCCACCCGCTGCGCAGCATTCTGGAAGACCTGATCAATTTCGAGCGGCTGAAAACCTCGCCGATCCGCCTGTTCATCACCGCCACCAATGTGCGCACCGGGCGCGGGCGGGTGTTCCGCAATGCCGAGATCACGCCCGACGTGCTGCTCGCCTCCGCCTGCCTGCCCACCATGTTCCAGGCCATCGAGATCGACGGCGAGAGCTATTGGGACGGCGGCTATTCCGGCAATCCCACCATGACGCCGCTGGTGCGCGAACTGGATTCGGACGACACGATCCTGATCCCCATCAATCCGGTCGAGCGCGCCGGCACGCCCAATTCGGCGCGGGAAATCCTCAACCGCCTCAACGAGGTGTCCTTCAACGCGGTGCTGCTGAAGGAATTGCGCATGATCGCTTTGCTGCGCCAGGTCGCGGACCCCGGCCACAGCGAGGGCGCGCAATGGGCGAAGATGCGCATCCACATGGTGCCGAACGCGCTGATGTCCACGCTCGGCTATTCCTCCAAGCTGAATGCGGAATGGGAGTTCCTCTCCATGCTGCGCGACGAGGGCCGCAAATCCGCCGAGGCGTTCCTGGCGCGGGACGCCGACAATCTCGGCAAGCGCTCCTCCATTGATCTCGACGTGCTGCTGGAAGGCGTGTGAGCATGGGACTTCTCGGCATCCTCCTCGGCCTCGGGCTGCTCCTGTTCCTGGCCTTCCGGGGCTGGTCCATCCTGCTGCTGGCGCCCATCGCGGCGCTGGTGGCGGCGGCGTTCTCGGGCGAGCCGCTGCTCGCCCATTGGACGCAGACCTTCATGAGCAATGCCGCCACCTTCGTGGCGCAGTTCTTCCCGCTGTTCCTGCTCGGCGCCCTGTTCGGCAAGCTGATGGACGACAGCGGCTCGGTGACCGTGATCGCCGACACCATGACCGAAAAGCTCGGTGAAAAGCGCGCCATCCTCGCGGTGGTGCTGGCGGGCGCCATCGTGACCTATGGCGGGGTGAGCCTGTTCGTCGCCTTCTTCGTGCTCGCGCCCATGGCCATCGCGCTGTTCCGCTCGGCGGGCATTCCGCGCCGGCTGATGCCCGCGGCGATCGCGCTCGGCACCTCCACCTTCACCATGTCGGCGCTGCCGGGCACCCCGGCGATCCAGAACGCCATCCCCATGCCGTTCTTCGGCACCACGCCGTTCGCGGCGCCGGGGCTGGGCGTAATCGCCTCGCTCATCATGCTCGGCTTCGGCATGTGGTGGCTGATGCGGGCCGAGCGGGCCGCGCGGGCGAAGGGCGAGGGCTTCGGCGACGAAACGCCGCTCGATGCCACCGTCGCCGACGACCAGTTCATCCGTGAGCGCGCCACCGCCTCCCATGAATTCGACACGGCGGAACTCTCCCACGGCGCCCACAGCACGACCCGCCCCTCCTTCCTCGTGGCGGCGACGCCGCTGGTGGTGGTGGTGCTGGTGAACCTGCTGATGTCCATGGTGATCCTGCCCCGGCTGGACGTGAGCTTTCTCAGCGAAGCGCGCTTCGGCGCCACCACGCTGTCCGCCGTGGGCGGCGTGTGGGCGGTGGCGACCGCGCTCACGGCGGCGATCCTGGTGCTGCTGGCGTTCAATTTCGCCCGCCTGCCGGACCTGCGGGCCACCATGGACGCGGGCGCCAATGCCTCGGTGCTGCCGGCCTTCAGCGTCGCGAGCCTGGTGGGCTTCGGTGCGGTGGTGGCGGCCATGCCCGCGTTCGAGCTGGTGCGCACCTGGGTGTTGGGCATCCAGGGCGGACCGCTGGTGTCGCTCGCCATCGCCACCAACATATTGGCGGCGCTCACCGGCTCGGCCTCCGGCGGCCTCACCATCGCGCTCGATGCCCTGGGCGCGTCTTATATGAAGCTCGCGGCGGAAACCGGCCTCGATCCCGCGCTAATGCACCGCGTGGCGGTGATCGGCGCCGGCACGCTCGACAGCCTGCCGCACAATGGCGCGGTGGTGACGCTGCTCGCGGTGTGCGGCTCGACCCACGCCAAGAGCTATTTCGACATCGTCATGGTGGCGGTGGTCGGCGCGATCCTGGCCCTGGTGGCGGTGATCGTGCTGGGCAGCACACTCGGCTCGTTCTGAATGAGCGGCCGATAACGCCTTCCGTCATGGCCGGGCGTGTCCCGGCCACCCACGCCGGGCCGATCGCACCGGCCTTGAAAAGCTGGTGACAGCGGCGCCGCGTGGATGCACGGGACAAGCCCGTGCATGACGAGTCCTGCTGCAAACACCGAGACCGCCCGCCGGCCGCGCTTCAGTTCCGCAGGCCGCCGGTGAACACCGTGATGGGCGCAGTCACCACCCCGCCCACGGCGGCGCCGAGCACCTGCACGGCTTCCGTTCCGCCCCCGCCTTCCCGGTCCCCGAGGTCCTGCCCGGACGACAGGCGCGTGCCGAGCAATTGCACCACCTCCGGGCTGGTGGCGAATTTGGAATGGTTGAGCGCATCGCCATTCTCAAGGCCCGACAGGTCCAGCACCACGATGCCGGTGGCCTGTTCCAGCTGGGCCGCCTTGTCGGGTTGGGTGAGGTCGATCGCGCCCACCCGCGTGACGCCACCGGCGATCAGCTGGGAGAGGCCGAGCGCGCGGTCGTTGCGCGACACGAAGATGGTGATGCGCGGGCGGTCCTTGCCCATCTCCGCCACCTGGCGGCGGAACACGTCGATATCGAGATCCGGCGAGGCCAGCACCACGTTGGAGATCTTCGCCGGGATGCGCCCGTCTTGGAGCGCGAGCTGGCGCAGGGATTCCACCGCGAGCCAGGCCCCCATGGAATGGGCCATCACCACCACGTCGTCCACATAAGGCGAGCGCGCCGCCGCGCGCATCACATAAGCGAGGTCGTTGCGGGAGAAGTTCGTGCTCTCGCGATCATAGACATAGTCCAGCACCCGCCCGCGCGAGGGCCAGGAGAACAGCACCGGCGCGATATCCGCGTTCATGTCGTGGACGATCTGGGCGAAGCGGAACACGGCGGAATCAAAGCGCGTGTTGAAGCCGTGCACGAAGATCAACACCCGCCGCTTCTTGCCCCTGGTGCCCTTGAACCAGTCCAGCACGCCGGAGCGCGGCACCGGCGCCACCTCGGAGATCGCGAAATCGCGCGTCGGATCGGCGGTGCCGGGCTGCGGCCACTGGATCGAGCCCAGAGGACGGTTGGGCGGGATCGACACCACGATATTGGTGAGCGAGAGCCCATCCCCGCGCTCGCCGGTGAACAGGACGCCCGGCTGGTCGGTGGGCGCGCGGGTGGTGGCGGCCAGAATATCCACGGTGGCGGCCACCGGCGTGCCAGGAGCGAGCGGCACCAGCACCCCCTCGGGATGGGGCGTGCAGCCGTTCAGCGCCAGCAGCGCGGCCACGGCGAGCAAGGCCGCGCGCCGGCCCGCGGTCCCAAAGCGGGCGGCCCGCAAGGCGGTTGCCCGCAGGCCGGTCGCCTGCGTGCCGGTCGCCGCGCGCCGGCGCCCTGCCCTGATCAATGGCGACACGCGATACCCCCGGCTCGTCCCCTGACGCTTCCGCCTTCCTGCAAAGCGGAAATCGGCAGCGGTTTCAAGCAAAACCGCGCACCCGTCCGGCGGCGCCACGCACCCGCACGGTGAATTTCCGCCGTCCGCGAAATGGTGTAAGCCCCAGCTTGACCATGGTGCGCGGCCCCACCGCGCCGCTCCCCGCAAGCCGCCGCCCGTTTCCCGGCCCATCCATCCAGGCAAGACCCGATGACCGCGACGCCCGGCGAAATCCACCTGCAATTGCGTAACCTGAAGAATTTCTTCCGCGTGCCCGAAGTGGACCCGTTCGAGGGCGAGACCATTGACCTGTCGGGCATCGACCAGGTGATGGACGCGCTGCGGGTGCAGAAGAACTGGCGCACCAGAAGGGCCAAGGCTGTCATCTGGCTGCCGGAGGGCGCCGACGACGCCGCGCTCGAAAGCCAATTGCCCCGCGCGCTCGCCAGCTATTGCAATTCCCAGATCCAATATTGCCGCCGCAAGATGCTGGAGGTGCGCCTGGAAGGGCGCCGCGCGCTGAAGATCGGCGCAATCTTCCTCGCGGCCTGCCTTGCGCTGTCCACGGCGCTGGACCAATGGCTCGGCTCGGACAGCCTGCTCGGCTATCTGTTCGGCGAGGGCCTGCTGATCGCCGGCTGGGTGGGCCTTTGGCACCCGCTGGAATTGCTGCTGTATTCCTGGTGGCCCTATTCCAGCGACATCAAGCTTTACGAGAAGATCAAAGGCATGGAAATGTCGGTGCGGCACGGCACCATGCCGCCGCAGGCGTGAGTCGCGGCTTCGTCGCGCTTTCAGGGATATCGCCGCCAGGCCCACCGGCCGGCCGGCTCGGGGGACAGGGGCGGGAATGATCAAGGATCGCGCGGTCAGGATATTGGTGGGAATCGTCGCGGCGGTCCTTGTGTGTGCGGCCCTCTCCGAGGCCCAGTCGATCATCGCCCCGGTGGTGTTCGCCCTGTTCGTGATCGCCATCGTCTGGCCGCTCCAGAAGGGCCTTCAGCGCTTTCTGCCGGGCGTGATCGCCGCGCTCGCGACCCTGGTGGTGACGCTCGCGGTGGTGGGCACCATCATCAGCCTCGTGGTGTGGGGCTTCGCCCATGTGGGCCAATGGGTGTTCGCCAATGCCGCGCGCTTCCAGGCGCTGTACGGGCAGGCGCACGACTGGCTGGAAGGCCACGGCTTCGTCATGGCCTCCATCATCACCGAGCATTTCGACGTGCGCTGGCTGCTGCTGGTGTTTCAGGATCTGTCGAGCCGCATGCAGAGCCTCGCGAGCTTCCTGGTGGTCACCTTCGTGTTCGTCATCCTCGGCCTGCTGGAGGTGGACATCGTGAAGCGCCAGCTGGCCGGCCTGCGCGGCGGCACGTTCGGGCCCTTCATGCTCTCGGCCGGCGCCGATATCGGCACCAAGATGCAGCGCTACATGATGGTGCGCACGCTCATGAGCCTGGCCACCGGCGTCGTGGTGTGGGCCTTCACCCTGGCCTCGGGCATGGAGCTGGCCACCGCCTGGGGCGTGATCGCCTTCTCGATGAATTATATTCCCTTCATCGGCCCGTTCGTTGCCACCCTGCTGCCCACCCTGTTCGCGCTGGTGCAGTTCGAATCCTGGCAGAGCGCGGTGTTCGTGTTCGTCTGCCTCAATATCATCCAGTTCCTCTCGGGCAGCTATCTGGAGCCGCGCATCGCCGGCAAGGCGCTGGCCGCCTCGCCCTTCATGGTGCTGTTCGCGGTGTTCTTCTGGAGTTTCCTGTGGGGTGTGCCCGGCGCGTTCATCGGCGTGCCGCTGCTGATCGCCGCCCTCACCTTGTGCGCGCACCATCCCGCCAGCCGGCCGGTGGCGGACCTGTTCTCCGGCCGCGCACCGCCGGAAGAGACCCCCGCGCACTGAGCGGCGCCGCGCGGCTCATTTTCCCCATTGGCGCGGTGCCGCGTTAGTGCGAAGCCTGTACGGTCCGATCCAATGATGGACACGTCGGCAACGACCGAACGGGGGAAGCGCCATGGACGAAGTGTGCGGAGCCGAAGTGCTGGTGCGCAATCTCAAGGCGCAGGGCGTGCGGCATGTGTTCGGCATTCCCGGCGCGAAGGTGGACCGGGTCTATGATTGCCTGAACGGCTCGGGCATCGAGACGGTGGTCTGCCGGCACGAGCAGAACGCCGCCTTCATCGCCGCCGGCGTGGGCAAGATGACCGGCAAGGCCGGCGTGTGCCTCGTCACCTCCGGCCCCGGCTGCACCAATCTCGTCACGGGCTTTGCCACCGCCAATTCCGAAGGCATGCCGCTGGTGGGCCTCGGCGGCTCGGTGCCGCGCGCCGAGATTATGAAGCAGACCCACCAGAGCCTCGACACGGTCAATCTGTTCCGCCCGGTCACGCGCTATGCGGCCGAGATCGAGGCCGGCGAATCCATCGGCGAGATCCTCGCCAACGCCTTCCGCGCGGCGGAATCCGGCCGGCGCGGCGCGGCCTATGTCTCGCTGCCCAATGACGTGATGAACGAGCCGGCGCCGGACCTTGTGCTCACCCCCGCCCGCGTGCCGCGCCTCGGCGCCGCGCCGGAGGAGGAGATCACGGAGGCGGTGCGCCTGATCGAGGCCGCGCGCCTGCCGGTGCTGCTGCTGGGCATGGATGCGAGCCGCCCGGCCAATGCCGCCGCCGTGCGCGCGCTGCTCTCAGCCCATCCGCTCGCCACCGTGTGCACCTATCAGGGCGCCGGCGTGGTGCCGCGCGCGGCGCTGGATTGCTTCGGCGGGCGGGTCGGGCTGTTCCACAACCAGCCCTCGGACCGCCTGCTGGATGCCGCCGACCTGGTGATCGCCGTCGGCTATAATCCCATCGAATATGACGCGGGCCTGTGGAACGCCGGCAAGACCAGAGCGGTGATCCATATCGACCATGTGATCGCCGCCGTGGACATGGATTACCGCCCGGCGGTGGAATTGTATGGCGACATCGCCGCGACGCTTGCGCGGATCGCCGCCCTGTTGCCGCGCCGCCCGCGCCTCGTGCCCCATGCGGCGCTGGATGCGGCCCGGCGCGAGCTGGAAGAGGTGCGCGCGGCCGGCGCGCGGGAAGCCGGCATGCCGATGCATCCCTTGCGCATCATCGCCGACCTGCAACCCTTCATCACCGAGGACGTGACCCTCGCCCTCGACATCGGCTCTTTCTACATCTGGCATTCGCGCTATCTCTACAGCTTCCGCCCGGAGCAATTGCTCATTTCCAACGGCCAGCAGACCCTGGGCGTGGCGCTGCCCTGGGCGATTGCCGCTTGCCTTGCCCGGCCGAACGACAAGGTGCTCTCGGTCTCCGGCGACGGCGGCTTCCTGTTCTCCGCCCAGGAGCTGGAAACGGCGGTGCGCCTCAAGTGCAATTTCGTGCACATGATCTGGCGCGACGGCAGCTACAACATGGTCGCGTTCCAGGAGCTGATGAAATACCAGCGCCATTCCGGCATTACCTTCGGCCCGATCGACACGGTGAAATATGCCGAGGCGTTCGGCGCCACCGGCTTCCGCGTGGAACATGCCGACCAGTTCGTGCCGATCCTGCGAAAGGCCATGGAAACGCCGGGGCCGGTGCTGATCGACATTCCGGTGGACTATCGCCACAACATCGCGCTTGGCGCCGCCATGCACGACAATGTCGTCTCGTAAGCGGAGCCACCCATGCCGACCCTGACTTGCGAGATTTCCCAATCGCTCTCGACCGCGCTTGAGGCCGCCGCCGCGGCGAGCGGTGAGACGGTCTCCCACATCGTCTCGCGCGCGCTCGCCGATACGCTCCAGGTGGACCACGGCACGCTGTTCCAGGTCTCCACCTCCGGGGCGCTGGTGGAAGGGCTGTTCCAGGGCGTGGTCTCGGTGGGCACGCTGCGCGAGCACGGGGATTTCGGGCTCGGCACCTTCGTCGATCTGGACGGCGAGATGATCGCGCTCGACGGCGCCTTCTTCCAGATGCGGGGCGACGGCTCCATCCGCCGCGCGGAAGATACCCAGCAGGTGCCGTTCGCCATCGTCACCCATTTTTCGCCCGAGGCGCCGGTGACGCTGGCGCCGTTCGCCTCCATCCACGACCTGGTGGCGCAGCTCGACGCGCTGCGGCACACGGACAATGTGTTCTTCGCCGTGCGGCTCTCGGGGCACTTCGCGCGGGTGCACAATCGCGTCGCCTGCAAGGCCGGCGCCCATGAAACCTTGGTTCAGGCGACGTCCCATCAGGCGGAGTTCGAATGCCGCGACGTGGACGGCACCATGATCGGCTTCTGGACGCCCTCTTATGCCAAGGGCCTCGGCGTGCCCGGCTGGCATGTGCATTTCCTCAGCGACGACCATCGCTTCGGCGGCCATGTGCTGGATTGCGCGGGCGAGGCCATCACGCTCGCCCTGGAGCGGATCGAGGATTTCCGCATCGCGATTCCCGAGAGTGCGGATTTCCTCGCCGCCGACCTTTCCGGCGACACCACCCAGGCCCTCGACACGGCGGAGCGGGTGCAGAAGCCCGCCCCGACCGCCTGAAGCATCCCCGGTCAGGACGTGAGCCGCTCAGGGCGTGAGCGGCTTGTCCTCGATGGAATCCACCCGGTCGGGATAGAAGGCCAAGTGGCCGGCGATCTCGGCCACCGCGGGGTACGGCGTCTCATAGGTCCACACCGCATTGTCCGCCCGCGCGCCGCCGCCGGGAATGCTGAAATAGGCGCACTCGCCCTTATAGGGGCAATAGGTGGCGTGATCGGTGCGCGCGAGCGCCGTCATGTCCACATCCTTGCGGGGAATATAGGCGACCGCGGGATAAGACGCCTCGCGCAGCATGAGCGCCGCGCGCGTATCGGCGATCACCCGCCCGCCGGCGGAAACCACGATCCGCCCGGGATGGCGCGCCACGGTGATGGGATGGTCGGGACCGGGCTGCTTCACGCTACGTTCTGCCATGGGATGGGCTCCCTCGTTTCGACGCCATCCTAGAGCCTGACGCGGCCAGGCTCTAAACACGAGTGAGAGACCGCCATCGCAGCCTGAATCCGGCGTCTCGCCCGGGGCGGATTCATTCGTGGCGCTTCATGCGCCCGAACCTGCGGTTTGGTGTGCGGTCAAGGGGCGGAGAAGCGCCACGAAACCGCTGTTCGTCTGCGCGAAGTCCTTGTTTCACGTGAAACATTTGGCGCCCAACGCCCGCCGTCGCAAGCTTTGGCGGGACAGAAAATCACGCAGGCGCGCCTTTCTCCCGGTGCACGGTCCATAATGCCGTCAGCCCGCCGATTCGACCGGGCCTGCCGGGAGAGACAACAACATGCGCCCGTGGGTGATGAAGGCGGTGCGAGCGCTGGTGATCGTGCTCGGCGTGGTGGCGCTGGTGCTGTTCGCGGGGCGGGCGCTGGATTCCCTGCGCGGCCCGCCGCTGGAGCCGTGGCATACTTTCGTACCGAAGGAACTCAGCATCGCCGAACTCGACCGCGCCGACTGGTCGGCCTATCTCGCCGCCGAGCAGCGCCTGTTCGACAGCGTGCGCACCGAGGTGACCGACAAGCTGCCGCCCCGCGACCGCGTCGCCTCCGACCGCTATTTCGCGCAAAGCCCCATCTATCCCGGCCGTTTCGCGCAGGATTTCAACCGCTCCTTCGTGCTGGAGCCGGACGGGCCGGTGCGCGGCGTCGCGGTGCTGCTGCACGGCCTCACCGATTCCCCCTACAGCCTGCGCCATGTGGCGCGGCGCTATGCGGCCTCCGGCTTCGTGGCGCTCTCGATCCGCCTGCCCGGCCACGGCACCGTGCCGGGCGGCCTGACGGTGGCGGAATGGCCGGACTGGCTTGCTGCCACCCGCCTCGCCATGCGCGAGGCCAAGCGCCGGGCCGGGCCGAACCTGCCGATCCACCTGGTGGGCTATTCCAACGGCGCCGCGCTCGCGCTGAAATATTCCCTGGACGCCCTCGACACGCCGGAGCTGCCGCGCGCGGAAAAGATCGTCGTGGTCTCGCCCATGGTGGGGATTACGCCGTTTGCCCGCTTCGCTGGCCTCGCGGCGATCCCGGCGGTGCTGCCGCCGTTCGCGAAGGCCGCGTGGCTGAACCTGCTGCCGGAGTTCAACCCGTTCAAGTACAATTCCTTTCCGGTCAAGGCGGCGCAGGAATCCTTCCGCCTGACCCAGGTGCTCCAGGATGCGATCCGCGCCCATCTGCGCGACGGCCGGCTAGAGGGAATGCCGCCCGTGCTCGCCTTCCAGTCGATCCTCGACCATACGGTGAGCACGCGGGCCGTCATCGACACCCTGTTCGCCGCCTTGCCCACCAATGGCAGCGAACTGGTGCTGTTCGACGTGAACCGCAATTCCACCTTCGCGCCATTCTTCTCCGCCGACTCCGATACCGCCTTGGACCGCCTGCTGCCGCGGGCGCCGCGCCCCTATCGCACGGCGGTGATCGCCAATATCTCGCCCGCCACCGCCGAGGCCGAGGAGCGCCTGAGCGAAGCGGGAGCAAGCGGGGAAACACGCCGCCCGCTCGGCCTGTCCTATCCACGCGAGATCTATTCGCTCTCCCATATCGCCTTGCCCTTCCCGCTCGAGGACGGCCTTTACGGGCTGCGACCGGACCCGGCGGATGATTTCGGCATCCAGCTCGGCACCATGGCCCCCCATGGCGAATATGGCGCGCTGGATGTGGGCGTGGACATGCTGCTGCGTGTCTCCTCCAATCCGTTTGTTCCCTATATGCTGGAGCGCATCGGCGCCGGCCTGCCCGCCGCCGCGCCGCGCTGAGCCATCGCGCGAGCCGACCAGGAAGATCTTCCATGCGCGATTTCGAGACCCCGGGCCGCTCTCTCGTCATGGCCACGCAGGGCATGGCCGCCACCTCCCATCCGCTCTCCAGCCTGGTCGCGCTCGACGTGCTGCAGGCCGGCGGCAATGCCATGGACGCGGCGATCGCCGCCTGCGCCGTGCAGGGCGTTGTGGAGCCGGGCTCCACCGGGATCGGCGGCGATTGTTTCGCGCTCTATGCGCCACGGGGCGGCGATCAGGTGATCGCCTTCAACGGCTCGGGCCGCTGCCCGCAGGCGGCCGCGCCGGGCTTCTTCGCCGAGCGCGGATTTGGCGAGATCCCGCGCCACTCGCCCCATGCGGTCAACGTGCCCGGCGCGGTGGACGCCTGGGAGCGCCTGGCGCAAGACCACGGCACCTGGCCGCTCAGCCGGCTGCTGGCGCCGGCGATCCGCCTCGCCGGCGAAGGCTATGCCGTGGCGCCGCGCGTCAGCCGGGACTGGTACGAGCAGACCGCTTTGCTGGCGCGCGACGAGGCGGCGCGGCGCATCTTCCTGCCCGGCGGCGCGGCGCCCCTGGCGGGCACGCGCCATGTCCAGGGCGAGCTGGCGCAGACCCTGACCCGGATCGCCGAGGGTGGCAGCAAGGCCTTCTACGAAGGCGCGGTCGCGCAGGACATGGTCGAATGCCTGCGCGCCCGCGGCGGCCTCCACACGCTGGAGGATTTCGCCGAGACGCGCGGCACCTACGTCACCCCCATCAAGACCGCCTATCGCGGGTTCGAGGTCCATGAGTGCCCGCCCAACGGGCAGGGTATCATCGCGCTGCTGCTGCTCAACATTCTCTCGCGCTGCGACGCCACGGGCGATCCCCTTTCCGCCGAACGCCTGCATATGGAGATCGAGGCCGCGCGCCTCGCCTATTCGGTCCGCGACGCGGTGGTCGCCGATCCCGAGCACAGCACGGTGCCGGTGGACTATCTGCTCTCCGACGCCCTGGCCTGTGAACTGCACGGCCTGATCCGGCCCGAGGCCCGCCAGGAGCCGCTGCCGGCGGTGGAGATGCCGGCGCACAAGGACACGGTCTATATCGTGGTCGTGGACAAGGACCGGAACGTCGCGAGCTTCATCAATTCCATCTTCTCGCCGTTCGGCAGCGGCCTCGTGAGCCCGAGGACCGGCGTGCTGTTCAACAATCGCGGCCAGGGCTTCACGCTGAAAGCGGGGCACCCCAACGCCATCGGTCCGTCCAAGCGGCCGATGCACACCATCATTCCCGGCCTGCTCACCCGCGCCGGCAAGGTGGCCATGGGATTTGGCGTGATGGGTGGGCAATATCAGGCGCTTGGCCACGCCCATTTCCTCACCAAGGTGTTCGACTACGGCCTCGATCTGCAAAGCGCCATCGACCTGCCCCGCGTGTCGCCCCTGTTCGGCACGGACGCGGTGGAGGTGGAAGGCAGCATGCCGCAGCCGGCGCAGGACGGGTTACGCCGTCTGGGCCACCGGATCGTGCGGCCCGCCCGCCCCATCGGCGGCGCCCAGGCGATCTGGATCGACTGGGAAAATGGCGTGCTGACGGGCGCCTCAGATCCACGCAAGGACGGTTGCGCCCTGGGCTATTGAGGGCTCCCGGCACGCTCCCGCACGCTCCCTGGCGACGGCATGGGATACCTGCGCCCCCAGGCGCGGCGCGATGCCGTGCGCGCCAAGGCTCACCGGCCCGCCGGCACCCCTGCGATCACACCCGTGTGAGCGTGTAACGAACCCCCGCGCCTCCACGAATACCGATTGATAGCTGTTCAATTGATCGAGAAATAAACCTGGATGGACGACCGGCACGTTCCCTCTCTGACGCGGCGCACGCTCGCCGCGAGCGCGCTGGGCGCTGGCGATCCGGCGACGCGCGGGCTCACCCCGCCGATCCATGTCGCGACCACCTTCATCCGCGACGCGGACAATGGCTATAGCACCGGCTTCGTCTATGGCCGGTCGGACAACAAATCCATCCATCAGGCCGAGGCGCTGATCGCCGAGCTGGAGCATGCCAGCGAAGCGATGATGTTCAGTTCCGGCATGGCGGCGGCGACGGCTGTGTTCCTGTCGCTCGCGCCGACCCATGTCGTCGCCCCAACCGTCATGTATTGGGGCCTGCGCCAATGGCTCCAGGAGCTTGCGCGCTACGGCCACGAGGTCAGCTTCGTCGACATGTCGGACCTCGAGGCGGTCCGCGCGGCGATCGTCCCGGGAAAGACCGGACTGGTCTGGATCGAGACCCCCAGCAACCCGCTGTGGACCATCACCGACATTCGCGCGGTCTGCGCCATCGCCCATCTCGCCGGCGCTATGGTCTGCGCGGATTCCACGGTTTCGACCCCGATCCTCAGCCAGCCGCTCGATTGCGGGTGTGACCTCGTCGTGCATTCGGCGACCAAATATCTGAACGGCCACTCCGACGTGGTCGCGGGCGTGGTCGCGACGGCGCGCGTGGATGCGGCGTGGTCGCGAATTCATGACATCCGGCGGCACCATGGTGCGTTTCTGAGCCCCTTCGACGCGTTCCTGCTGCTGCGCGGCTTGCGCACGCTCGACATGCGGGTCCTTGAGCAGAGCAAGACTGCGAGCCTACTGGCCGGGCGCCTCGCGGTTCATCCCGCGATCCGGGCGGTCCTTTATCCCGGCCTTGCTGATCATCCCGGCCATGCCATCGCGGTGCGGCAGATGAGCGGCGGCTTCGGCGGCATGCTCTCGATCCGCCTGGCCGATCGCGACCAGGCCATCGCGGTCGCGGCCCACGTCCGGCTGTGGCGCCGCGCCACCTCGTTCGGCGGGGTGGAGAGCCTGATCGAGCACCGGGCCTCCATCGAGGGCGTAGACTCGCCCTGTCCCGAGGATCTGCTGCGCCTCTCGGTGGGATTGGAAGATCCGGAGGATCTCTATCGCGATCTTCTCCAGGCGCTGACGGTGGTGATCTGACATGACACACGCACATAAGGCGACACCATCGGTCGCGGTCGCCATCATCTGCAAGACGCCGACCCCCGGCCGCTCGAAGACGCGCCTCTCGCCGCCCCTGCGGCCCGAGGATTGTGCCGGCATCTCGGCCTGTTTCATCCAGGACCTCTCGGCGACCATCGAAAGCCTTACGGGCACCGGGCGGGCGGAGGGCTATGCCGTCTACACGCCGGCGGGATCGGAAGCGCAATTGCGGGCCCTGCTGCCGGAAGATTTCGGCCTCGTGCTACAGGCCGACGGCGATTTCGGCGTGCGCCTGGAGACCGGGATCAACGATCTGCTGGCGGCGGGACATGCCGGGGCGATCGTGATCAATTCCGACAGCCCCACCTTGCCACGCGCGATCCTCGACGCGGCGGTGGAGGCGGCGCTGCGCGGCGACAATCTCGTCCTCAGCCCCGCGCTCGATGGCGGATATACGCTGATCGGCCTGTCGCGGCCGCATCCCCATCTGTTCGTCGACATCGCCTGGAGCACCCCGGCTGTTTATGAGCAAACGCTTGAGCGGGCCCGCGCGATCGACCTGCCGGTGATCGCGCTCGCGCCCTGGTACGACGTGGACGACGCGGCCTCCTATGCGCTACTGGAGCGCGAATTGGCCGGCACGCGTCCGCCGTTCGCCACCGGCCCGCTCCAGGGCGCGCCCCGGACGGCGGCTTTCGTGCGGCAGCGGCGCGAAGCGCTGGTGGCGTCATGACCATGAACCTTTCCCATCGCCCCACCACCGCTATCATCATCCCCTGCCTGAACGAGGAAGAACCGATTGCGGACGTAGTCCGCGAGGTGCTCGCGCAGGGGATCGGCGAGGTCATCGTGGTCGACAACGGCTCGACCGACCGCACCGCCGCACGGGCGGAGGAAGCGGGCGCGCGGGTGGTACGCGCGCCGGTGCGCGGCTACGGCCGGGCCTGCGCCGCGGGCCTCGCCGCCGTCGGGCCGGGGACCGAGATCGTGTGCTTCCTCGACGGCGATGGCAGCGACGTGCCGGCGTTCATTGCCGCGATCGTCGAACCGATCGCGCGTGGGGAAGCCGATTTCGTCATGGGCTCGCGCCTGAGGGGAAAACGCGAGGCGGGCAGCATGACGCCGCAGCAGATCGCCGCCGGCTGGATCGCAGGCCTATTGCTGCGATGGACCTACGGCGTGCGGTTCACCGACATGTCGCCGCTGCGGGCCATGCGGACGGAGACCCTCGGTGCGCTCGGCATGGCGGAAATGACCTACGGCTGGAACCTCGAAATGCAGATGCGCGTCGCCGCAGCCGGCCTGCGCAGCCGGGAGGTGCCGGTCGACCACCGCTGCCGGCGAGGCGGAGACTCCAAGGTCTCCGGCAATCTCGCCGCGGGCGTGAAGGCGGCTTGGAAGATCACCACGACCTTCGTGCGGCTGGCCTGGACCCTGCGCCGGGTCGAAGCCGGCGCGCCGCTCACCTCGCTTGCGGAAGGTCAGTGACATGCACCTGCTTCTGACCGGCGGCGCCGGCTTTATCGGCCAGCATGTCCTTGCCCGCCTGCTTGCGCGCGGCCACCAGGTGCGGGTGCTCGATTCCCTGCGCGCCGACGTTCATCGGGGCAAGCCCTGGACGCCGCCGCCCGGCGTCGAATTCCAGCTCGGCGACGTGCGGGACACGGCGGCCGTCGACGCGGCGGTGCGCGGCGTGGATGGCGTGCTCCACCTCGCCGCCAAGGTCGGGCTCGGGGTGGATGTGGGCGATCTGCCCGATTATGCCTCCTCCAACGATGTGGGAACGGCGGTTCTGCTCGCGGCCATGGCCCGCGCCGGTGTGCCGCGTCTGACCCTGGCGAGCTCCATGGTGGTCTATGGGGAGGGCGTGGGCCTGTGCCCCGAGCACGGCGTGGTGCGGCCTGCGCCGCGCTTCGAGGCGGCCCTGGCGGCGGGTGATTTCGAACCGCCCTGCCCCCATTGCGGTCGCCGGCTGAGCACCCAGCTCGTCAGCGAAACCACCGCCTTCGATCCGCGCAACGCCTATGCCAGCAGCAAGGTGGCGCAGGAATTCTATGCCGCCAACTGGGCGCGGGCGACCGGCGGTTCCGCGGCAATGCTGCGCTATCACAATGTCTACGGGCCGGGCATGCCGCGTGACACGCCTTATGCCGGCGTGGCCGCGATTTTCACCTCCGCGCTGCGCAACGGCCTCGCGCCGCAGGTGTTCGAGGACGGCGGCCAAAGGCGCGACTTCGTCCATGTGCGCGATATCGCGGCGGCCACGGTGCAAGCGTGCGAGATGCACACGCAGGGCGTCGCGGCGTTCAACGTCGGGTCCGGCACCCCGCGCACCGTGGGGGAGATGGCCGAGGCCCTGGCCCGCTCGCTCAAAGGTCCCGCACCCGTCGTGACGGGCCGCTACAGGCTCGGGGACGTGCGCCACATCACGGCCGATTCCTCGCGCCTGCGCACCCAATTGGGCTGGCGGCCGGCGATCGCCTTCGAGGACGGGATGGCTGAACTTGCACAAGCATAAAATCCCATGAACCGCCTCGCTTTGATCGCCGTCATCCTGCTCAGCGTCGCGCTGAATGCCTCGGCGCAGATCCTGTTGCGCTGGGGCGCGCGATCGGGCCTGGGATTTGAGAACGGCTGGAGCATCGCGAGCCTGTTCCAGGTGCTGCTGCGCCCGGGCATTCTTGCCGGCCTCGCCTGCTACGCCATCAGCGTGGCGGTGTGGGTGTTTGTGCTGAGCCGGGTCGAAGCCTCCTTCGCCTACCCCTTTCTCGGCCTCGGTTTCGTGCTGGTGGCGCTTGCCTCCTGGCAATTGCTCGGAGAGCCGCTCACGCCGCAGCGTCTCGGCGGCACGTTGCTGGTGGGCCTCGGTGTGGTGGTGCTCGCGGCGAGTTGAACGCCCGCCCGCCGCGAAAAGCACCCGCGCTGTAACGATCCCGGGGTCGCTCGCGAATTCCTTTCAGAGCGTCACCTGTGCCGGCCGGCGCGGCGGGCAGGATGCGACACACCGATGGAGGTCCGCGTGCTGGACAAACGTCCCTATGAGCCCCTCGATGCGGGCACCCTGTCCCGCCGGCTCTCGGCGGCGCCCGGCCTTGCCGAACGGATCGGGCCGGCCGAGCACTGGCGCGTCCGCGAGGTCGGCGACGGCAATCTCAACCTGGTCTTCATCATCGAGGGGCCGCTTGGCGCGGCGATCGCGAAGCAGGCGCTGCCCTATGCCCGCTGTGTCGGTGACAGCTGGCCCATGTCGCTGGAGCGGAGCTATTTTGAATACCACGCCTTGATCCGCCTGGGGCAGCGCGATCCGGGCCGGCTCCCGCACGTGTTCGCCTTCGATCAGGAGCAAGCCCTGATCGTGATGGAATATTTCACGCCCCACGTGATCCTGCGCAAAAGCCTGATGGCCGGAGAGGTGCTGCCTCAGCTCGAGAGGCATATCGGGCAGTATCTGGCGCGCACGCTGTTTCGGGGTTCCGATTTCGCGATGCAAACCGCGCATCGCAAGAGCGACCTCGCGCTGTTCGCCGGCAATGTGGAATTGTGCGGCATCAGCGAGGATCTGATCTTCACCGATCCGTTCTGCGTCTCGCCGCGCAACCGCGTCACGCCCGGCCTGGAAGGAGACGCCGCGGCCGTGCGCGCCGACCGCGATCTCAAGCTGGCCGCGGCGGCGCTGAAGCGCAGGTTCGCCACCGGCGCGGAAACCCTGCTGCACGGTGATTTCCATTCCGGCTCGGTCATGGTGACCGCGCAGGACAGCCGCGTCATCGACCCCGAATTCGCCTTTTACGGACCCATGGGCTTCGATATCGGGGCGTTCCTGGGCAATCTGCTGATGGCCTATTTTGCGAACGCCGGGCGCGGCACGCCGGAGGCCGCGCGCGAGGCTTATGGAGACTGGATTCTCCAGCTCGCGGAAGGGGTTTGGGCGAGCTTCGAGGACGAGTTCGCGCGGCTTTGGCGTACCGAGCGAACCGGCATGCTCGCCCTCACCGAACTGTTCGAGGACACCGCCGATCCCCAGGGCGCCGAAGCCGCCCTCGCGGCCGTGCTGCGGGACATATGGCGCGACACGCTCGGCTTTGCCGGCATCGAGATGCATCGGCGCATCCTCGGCCTCGCCCATATCCCGGAATTCGAGACCATCGAGGATGAAGCCCTGCGCGCCGCCTGCGAGCGCCGCGCCCTCGCCATGGGACGGCGCCTCATGCTCCAGCCCGACACCCTTTGCGCCCCCCGGCAGATCAGCCGGCTCGCCCGTTCCGTAAGGACCGTTTGACATGCGCCGCGCTGCCTTGCCCCTGCTTCTCGCATTGCTCCTGGCCCCGTTTGCGGCCCGCGCCGGCGGATTGCCCGGCGGTGCTCACACCCAGGGCCAGCAGGCCGTGAGCGACGATGACCAGACACCGCAAGAGCGGATGAATGCGCGTTTTCCGCAGAAGGTCCGGGTGGGCGATCTGATCGGCATTCCGATCCAGGATTTCGACGACCGCATCCTCGGCTATGTCACCGAAGTCGCCCGCAAGCCGGACGGGGACATCGTTCTCGTCATGCCCGAAGGCGGATGGTTCGGCCACGGCGGGCGTCCGGTGCCGATCCCCATCGAAACCGTCGCGATCCTCGCGCGCCACATCAACCTGCTCGATATCCCGCGCGAAGACGTGCCCAAACTGGCGACCTGGGACCCCTCCCAGGGCAGCCCCATCGCAAAGAACGACATCATTCGGATCGCAATCAGCCGCCGCTGACCCTGGCGCCCCACGATTAAACGGACCCACAGCGATGAAGATGCATCCCCTCCTCGTACGTATCGTCCATTGGACCAATGCGATCGCAATGATCATCATGATCGGCAGCGGCTGGAAGATCTATAACGACGAGGTCCTGTTCGGCTTTCTCCATTTCCCGGACTGGATGGTGCTCGGCATATGGGCGCAGCATGCCTTGCAATGGCACTTCTTCGGCATGTGGATCCTGATGATAAACGGCCTCATCTATCTGGCCTATGGCCTGCTCTCCGGCCGTTTCCGGCGGATGCTGCTGCCGATCCGTCCGCGCGAGGTGATTACTGAAGCGATCGCGGCGCTGACCTTCCGCCTCAAGCATACCGATCTCACCCACTACAATGCGGTGCAGAAGGTGCTCTATGTGGGCGTGATCCTGGTGATCATCGTGCAGGTCATCTCCGGCCTGGCGATCTGGAAGCCGGTTCAATTCTCTTTCCTGGTCGCGCTGTTTTCCGATTTCCAGGGCGCCCGCCTCGCCCATTTCATCGGCATGACCGCGATCTGCCTGTTCATGGTGGTGCATGTGATGCTCGCGCTGCTCGTGCCGCGAACCATCCTGGCCATGCTCACCGGCGGCCCGCAGGTGGCCGCGGGTCCCGCCCCCACTTCACCGACGCACTGAGCCGAAGGCCCGACGATGATCCGCTCCCGCACCGCCTCACGTTTTCGTCCGAAAATCCAGCCGGACCAGTCGCTTCTGGTGGAGAACCGCAAGCTGGTCGCGGAGATCGACCGGCGCAAGCTGCTGCGCGGGGCGATGAGCCTCGGCGCGCTGAGCTTCCTCACCGGCTGCGATATTTCCGATCGCCAATCGGTACAGAGCGCGCTGCGGACCGTATCGTCCTTCAACGATCGCGTTCAGGCCCTGCTGTTCAATCCCACCAAGCTTGCTCCCACCTATTCCGTGGACCAGGTCGTCAAGCCGCCCCGCTTCAACGCCTATTATGAGATCGAGGACGTCAAGCCCATCGACCTTGCCACATGGAAGCTCGAACTTGCCGGCCTGATTTCCGACAAGCGGCCCTGGACCCTGGATCAGGTCTATGCCTTTCCCGAGCAGGAAGTCATCATCAAGCACATCTGCGTGGAAGGCTGGGACTATATCGGCCAATGGTCCGGGCCCAACCTGCGGAATTTTCTGACCCACATCGGTGCGGATCTGAACGCCAAATATGTCGCCTTCCATGGCAATGACGATTACATGGAATGCATCGACATGGCTTCGGCACTGCATCCGCAGACCATTCTCGCCACCAAATATGCCGGCGAGCCCATTACCGACCCCTATGGCGCGCCTTTGCGCCTGCGCACCGCCGTAAAGCTCGGGTTCAAGAACCCCAAATGGATCCGGGCCATCGAAGTGACCAACACCTATCCCGGTGGATTCTGGGAAGACCAGGGCTTCAACTGGTTCGCCGGTCTCTGACCAGACATCCTCGCCGCGAGGCGGGATCAACGCACGGAGCATCATGGCCACGCCGTCCGCCGCGATCCTCTGTGCCCTGGTGGCGCTCCTGCTCTGGGTGCCGGTCGGCTGGCTGATCGCGCGCCGGTTGCCGCTGGGGCGCGATCTCGCCTTGGCGGCGGCGCCCCTGCTGGGGTGGGCGGTCCAGGGCATGATCGCCCTGCATGTCGCGACGGCCGCTGGCTTCACGACGATCGTCCTCCTCGTCGCCACCCTCGCGATCGGCGGCGCCACGCTTCTCCTGCCGGCCGCAAAGGACGGCGCGGCCGCTCCGCCTCGCCTGCCGGCCTGGATTTTCGCGGCAGCGGCGCTGGTGGCGGTAGGACCGGCGCTCGCCATCCTGCCCAAGTTCATGCCGGACGGCATCGCGCTGGCGAGCCCGATCTACGATCACGCGAAGATCGCTCTGGTGGACGAGATCGTGCGCACCGGCGTGCCGCCGGCAAACCCTTTTCTCGGCACCGCGCACGGGCCCGGCAGCACGGCTTATTATTATTTCTGGTTGTTCGGCGCCGCCCAGCTCGCGCGCCTTTCTGGCGCGACCGGCTGGGAGGCCGACATCGCGGCGACCTGGTTCACGGGCTTTGCCTCCCTCGCTCTGATCTGCGGCCTGGCCTTTCGCCTGTCCGGCGCCCGCTGGACCAGCGCTCTTTTCGTTCTCGTCGCCGCGCTGGGGGGATCGCTGCGACCGGTTCTCGCGGCGCTGTTCGGCGCGGATGCGGTCGATGCCGCGCTGGAGCCGGCAACGGGCCTCGCCGGCTCGCTGTTCCAGACCAGTTGGAGCCCGCACCATGTCGCCGCGGGTGCAACCGTGGTGCTGTCGCTGATCTTGATGGAGCGACTGGCGCACGCCCCGGGCATTCGACCGCCCGCCGGGCGCCGCGCCCCGCATCTTGCGCTCGTGCTCGTACTGGCGCTGATGATCGCCGCCGGGTTCGAGAGTTCCCTGTGGGTCGGCGGCGTGACCTTCCTGTTTTGCGCCGGCGCGGCGGGGCTCGTGCTTCTGCGGAGCGCCCCAGCCGGCGCGCGCCTCGCGTTCCTGGTCGTGGTCGCGGGCGCCGGGGCGCTGGCGTTGGCGCTGGTCTTTCCTCTGTTGAGCCTGCAACTGGCCGCCGCGTCCGGACGCGGCGGGGGCGTGCCGGTCGTCATCTCGCCGCTTGAGGTCCTCGGCCCTGCGATCCCCGACGCGTGGCGCGGCCTGCTCGACCTTCCGGCCTATTGGCTGATCCTGCTGGCGATCGAGTTTCCCGCCGCCTGGATCGTCGGCGCGATCGCCGCATTCCGCCTGAAGGACCCGCTGGTTCCCACGCTTTCGGCCGGGGCGTTCGCGAGCCTGTGCGGCGGCTGGCTGCTGGTGAGTACGGTCGGCGAGAACAATGATCTTGGATGGCGCGCCGTCCTGCCCGGCCTGCTGATCCTGACCGCTTATGCGGGCGCCTATTTCGCCCGATGCCTCGCGCGGCGCAACATCGCTGCTGCCCTCGCCGCTCTGGTCCTCGCGGGCCTCGCGTTGCCGGACGGCCTCATCCTGCTCCGCAACAACATGGTCGGGGATCTCTCGCCCGACGCCGCCCGCTTCCGCGATGCGCCGGCCATGTGGGCGGCCGTGCGCCGCCATGCCACGCCTCAGGAGCGGATCGCCAGCAATCCCGCGATGACGCGTACGCTTGCGCCGTGGCCCGTCAATTTGTCCTGGGCCTTGCTGGCGGATCGCCGCTCCTGCTTCGCTGGCAATGAGCTGACCTTGGCCTTCGCCACCTTGCCCGCGGACGCACGGACACGGGCGGCCGATCTGTTCGAGCGGGTCTTTGCCGGAACCGGCAGCCCGGACGATCTGGCTTCGCTGGTGCGCGATTTCGATTGCAAGCTCGTCCTGCTCACCCCGCAGGACGGTGCCTGGAGCCACGATCCGTTCGCGCACTCGGCGCTTTTCACGCCCACGGAGGAGGCTGCCGGCCGTTGGCGGATCTATCGCGCCGTTGGGCCTGGCGTCACCAGCGCAGAACCCGCGCACCCATGAGATAGCCCGCACCCACCACGATCGCGATGGCCGAGGTGTACCAGACGGCCACGAACAGCGGGCTGTCGTCCGGGCAATGGGAGGCATAGAGCGTTGCCGCGATGCCGCTGGCGGCAAGGCCCGCGGCGGCGCCGGCAAGACCGGGCCGGGCCGGCGCGCTCTCGCGCAGGGCCACAATCAGACAGGCCAATGGCCCCAACGCCAGGATGGGGATGACCGTGAGGCAGAACGCTGCATTCCGCCCCACCAGGCGCGTGGCCCACAGCGCTTCGGGAGTGACGAGCAACTCCACCATCGCCGCAAAGGCGAGCGCGATCGGCAGCGCGACCAGCACGAACGCCCAGGGCCCGACCCGGGCAGCCGGGCGGCCCACCTGCGTCACCGCACCGGCGGCACCCAGCAGCAAAGCGAGCGCGAACAGAAATTTAAACAGGAACCGCGCGTTGCCGCCCATGGCCAGGAGGTCCGGGCGCAAACCGACCGCGAGGGCGAAAATGATCGTGGAGATCAGCGCACCCAGGCTGAAGGCCAGCGCCAGGCGGCTGGACAGCCTCCAGGTTACGGCGGCGTCCTGCGCCAGAGCTCCGATCAGATCCTCAGTCTTCACACATTGCCTCGATACGCCGCCGCGAGTGTTCGCAATGCCCGGTGCAACGCCACCCGCACCGCGCCTTCGCTCATGTTCAACCGACCCGCAGTCTCTCGGACGCTGGTTCCATCAACCGATATGGACCGGACGATATCACGTTGTGGGTCCTTCAAGGTACTCAGGATCCGATCAATATCGTGCGCCTGCATTCCATCGGGAGGCTCGGCTGCTTCCAATACATCGGACAGGTCCTCGATGGGAATATTGATGTGCCGGCCGCGGCGCCGCAACGTATCCACCATCTTGTTGCGGACAATCGCGGAAAGCCAGGGACCGAGCGGGCGGGCCTGGTCCCAGGTGCCGCGCTTCAGATGGATCGCCAGCAGGACCTCCTGAACCACGTCCTCCGCATCGCTGCGCGGCGAACCATAGCTGTCGCAGCGGCGTCGGGCCATGGCACGCAGATGCGGCGTCAGCGCTTGCAGGAACGCGCGATAGGCGGTGGCGTCGCCCGCGATCGCGGCGCGCATCAAATTCGCCCACTCCTCTTCCCGCGATGCGAGCGTCATGCAAGCGGATCCCGCGCATCAGCCCCGCCGTCGTCTAGCAGGGCCAGGGCCGGGCGGACCAGGCCTTCCAGCAAGGCGCGCTCGGGGCGGTTGCGAGCGAGAACGCGCAGCCCGAGCAGGACGGCGAGCAGCAGGCGCCCGATATCCTCGGCGGACTGGCGGCGGGAAATGGTCCCTTCCGCCTGTCCGTCCAGGGCACACTGACGAAAAAATCCTTCCACCTGCACGAGGACTTCGCTGACCACGCGCTGGAACTCCGGATCATAAGGCGCGACTTCGAGCGCAGAGTTCACAAGCATACAGCCACGGCGGCCCGTGTCGTCCACAGATCGGTCGACGATTTCCTGAAAGAACGCGCCGAGGGCCTCGCGCGGGGGCAAGGCCTGGAACCGGCCGACGCGATCCGAGAAGCTGCATTCCACATAGCGGTCCAGCGCCCGGCGATAGAGCGAGCGCTTGTCGCCGAAGGCATTGTACAAGCTCGCATTGGTGATCCCCATGCGGGCGGCGAGATCGCGCACCGACGTCGCCTCGTAGCCCCGCTCCCAGAAGCATTCGACGGCCGCGCGAAGAGCGGTCTCCTCATCGAACTCTCTGGGCCTGGCCATGCTGAAAGCCGCTCGCGCGCTGGGACACCACGGTTTTAGAGCGCGAAATCTAAAATGCAATACACGCCAGCGCCACGCCCTGCCGATCGAGGGTGGATCGCGAAAATTTCACGCCGGACGAAGCGTCAACACCGACGCACGTCAGGCGCAGTCATGGCCCGAGACGATCGGTGCTAGGCTGGGCTAAGCCGCTCGGCTTCGAACCACTGCAACAGCCCGGTGTCCGGCGCGCAATTGATATATTCGAAGTGCTGGCCGCCCTCGGGCAAGACATACACTTCGTGCCAGGTTCGCAGTTGGTTGGCCGCCCCATAATGGGCATAGCGCTGGATCGCGGCCCCGAAGATGGCGGCGTGGGTGGCATGGCCTTCCGCCCAGCGCTCCATGTGGCGCAGGGAGAGGAAATAGGCGAGCGCGTGCTCCTCCGGCACCGGCGCTCCATCAGGCGTCAGGGTGCCCTGCCAGCGCATGGAGAGGCATCCCGTGGGCAGCGGATTCTGGGCCAGGAAATCCATTCCCGCTTCCAGCGGGACGCGCAGCTTGGTCTCATAGTCGGCCAATTGTTCTCCATCCATGCGGCCCCAGGTGTTGGCCGAGCGGATGACCGCGAGATTGGCCGGCACATGCACCCGCCAGCGCTCGCCGAAGCCCGCGCGGTCGGCATGGGGAACGGGCGCGCCGGAAAGCGGGGTATCGAGCGGATCGGCGGCGGCCAGAGGGATCCGGTCGCGCATGGCGCCATAATAGCCGCAATAGGGCGTGGGGAAGAGTTCCACCTCGGGGCAGCGCATGAGGCCGGCGGGATAATCCTTCCAATAGATGCTTTCCTGCCGGTCGCGCGGCACGCCGAGCACCTCCCGCCAGCTGCCGTACGCCCCCTCAAGGCGCTCGGGCGCATCCCACCAGGCTTGCGCCGACGCATCCGTCCACCAGGCGCCGAAATCGGCCTCGCTCACCCAATACGCGCAGATGATCTGCTCCACGTGACCGCTGGCCAAGCGTGACTGGGCGTAGTCGACGCAGCTGGGGCCGGACGGATGGCCGACGAGATGCGCGCGCACCCAATCGCGCATCGGGTGATGCTCCAGCGCCTCGGGATTTGCCGCCTGCGCCCCGAAAAAAACGATGCGCAAGCCGGCCGCGTCGGCGGGCAGCAGGAACGACCAGCGCTGCACCGCCGGCGTGAAGCCGGCAGGCTTGCGCAGCGGCGCGATCCGCGCCTGCGGCCCCACGGCCTCGGCCGGCGCGGCCTCCAGAAACCTCGGCGCGTCTTGCCCCGTGGCTGCGCGCGGTTGAATGGCAATGCCGCCCATGGCTGGATTCCTCGTTTCTAAAGCCGTTGACACCCTGCAACAGGCGCGCCGCGCGCGCAGGTCACAAAGCGCGCAAATCGGCCTGCGCAAAAGCAGGCTCGGGACGCGATGGTTCAATGCACCCCGAAATAGGCCCGGTGCAGCTCGCTATCCTCGCGCAAGGTGGCGGTGTCTCCGGACGCGACCACATGGCCCTGCGAGAGCACATAGCCGTAGTCGGCGACATCTAGCGTCTGGCGCACATTCTGCTCCACCAGGAGAATGGTCAGGCCGCTCTCCTTCAGCCGCCGCACGATGTTGAAAACCTCGGCCACGAACAACGGCGACAGGCCGAGCGAAGGCTCGTCGAACACCACCAGCTCGGGCTCGGTCATCAGCCCGCGCGCAATGGAGAGCATGGAGCGCTCCCCGCCCGACAAAGTGCCGGCCAGCTGCCCGCGGCGCTCCTTCAGGCGCGGGAAGATGGCGAACATCTCCTCCATGCGGGCCGCCACCTTGCGTGCATCGCGTTGCAGAAGGCCGCCGACCTGGAGATTCTCCACGACACTCATGCGCGGAAGGACGCGATTGCCCTCGGGCACGACGCCGATGCCCAGCGCCACGATCTTGTGGGGCGGCAAATCGTTGAGCACCGTATCGCCGAACCGCACCTCTCCCGAGCGTACGCGGTTGAGGCCGAGGATGGTGCGGATGAGGGTGCTCTTTCCGGCGCCGTTCGCCCCGAGGATGCAGGTCACCTGCCCCGGCGCGACCGTGATGGAGACCTGCTTGAGCACATCGGCGCGATCATAGCCCGAGGTGACGGCGGCGACGTTCAGGCTGCGGGTGGCGGCAATCGTCCGGCTGGTCAATGTCCGCTCCCCAGATAGGCGGTCTGCACCTCGCCATCTTCGATCATGGCATCGAAGCGCCCCTCGAAGATCTTGCGGCCGAAGTTCAGCACGACGCAGCGGTCGGATACGCGGCGGATGACGTCCATTTCGTGCTCCACGAGCACCACCGCGAGGTCCGGCGCCTCATCGCGGAAGGCGAGCAAATCGTCCATCAGCCGGCGGGTTTCGTCGGGCGTCATGCCGGCGGACGGCTCATCCAGGAGCAGCAGGCGCGGACTGGCGATCAGGGCCCGGCAGATCTCCACGCGCCGGCGGTCGATCATGGTGAGGTCACCGGCCGGGCGGAACAGGGCATCGCCGAGCGCCGGATTGAAACGGCAGGACAATCGGAGCGCGCGCTCAATGGTGGCGTCGATATCGCGCCGCAGCCGGCCCCGACGCAAAAGCGTCGCCGCAAGGCCGAGCGGCTTGTTGCGCAGGATGCCGAGGGCGATGTTGTCGAACACCGTCTGATCCAGCATGAGGCGGCACCGCTGGAAGGTGCGCGCGACCCCGGCCCGGCCGATGGATTGCGGGGATTTCGCGTAAATGTCCTCGCCCGCCAGGACCGCCGATCCCCCCGAAGGGTTGTAAAGGCCGGTGAGCACGTTGAAGAAGGTGGTCTTGCCCGAACCGTTCGGTCCCACAAGGCCGATGGTCTCGCCGCGCCCCACCTGAAGGTCCAGCCCATCGAGCGCCAGGAGGCCGCCGAACCGCTTTGTCAGGCCCGCGCAGGTCAGAAGCGCATTCATGATGTTGCCCCTCCCGAGCGTCCGCCAAGATCGCGCAACGGCCGCGGCAGCATGCCCGACGGCCGGAAGCGCAGGATGGCGATGACCACGATGGCGAAGATCAGGAGCCGATATTCCTGGATCGACTGCAACTTCTCCGGCAGCACGATCATGACCGCCCCGGCGAGGATGGCACCCCAGAAATTGCCGAGGCCGCCGAGCACGATGATGGACAGCATGATCAGCGATTCACCGAAGCCCGCGCCATTGGGATTCACGAAGCCGTTCATCATGCCGTAGAGCGCGCCGGCAACGCCGATCATCGCATTGCCGATCAGGAATGCGGTCGCCTTCCACCGCGCGGGCGAAAGGCCGAAGGCGGAAGCGGCGATCTCATCGGTGCGCACCGCGTCCATGGCGATGCCGATCCAGGAGCGTTCCAGCATCCGCCCCGTGGCGAAGGCCAGCGCGAACAGCAGCACGCCGGCAAGCGCATAGGGCAAATAGAAGGAGACATCGACGCCGGCGATGGTGGCGACGTCGCCGAAATCGAAGCCGAAGGGGGCAAAGCCCGGGATCTTCATGCCCTGCGGGCCGCCGAACGTGTCGTTCACTTCCAGCAAGGTGCGCAGCAGCACGCCGAAGGCGATGGTGACCAGCGCCACATAATGCCCCCGGGTGCGCAGCACCGGCAGCAGCATCAGCACGCCGATCAGCGCCGTCACCACGCCGCCGGCCACCAGCACCAGCAGGTGCGGCAGGGCGGTATGCCCGGCGAGCACGGCCGCCGTATAGGCGCCGATGGAGAAGAAGGCGGCGGCGGCGAAATTGGCGATGCCGCCGAACGCCATCTGAATATTGAGCCCGACGCAGGCGGCGGCATAGAGCGCGACGGTCGCGACCATCAGGAGGGCGTAATGGTCCTCCCGGAAGGTCCAGAGCAGCGCGAGCGTGGCAAGCAACGCCGAGGTGTTGGCGACGCTCGCCTCGCTGCGGCAGGCCCGCGTCAGCGCACGCCCCGCCTGCGAGCGATCGAGCGCAACCACCGCGAGGAGAAAGCCGACGACGATGAGCCCGGTCTCCCATTGCTCCTTGGCATGGAGCAGCCAGCCGAGCGCGGCGAAGGCCGCGACCGGAAGCCCGGCGGCGGCAACGCGCGCAAGCAGGCGGCCGGCGGGCGGAACGCCCATGCGGGACGTTTCGATGTTGGTTGAGCTCATGGTCAGACCCGCTCGCTCGAGCGCTCGGCGATGAGGCCGGTGGGGAACAGGCCGATCAGCGCGATGACGACCGCGAATGCGACCACATCCTTGTAGGCGCTGGCCGTCGGCACGGCGATGGTGACCAGCGTCTGGACGAAGGCGAAAAGAAAGCCGCCGAGGATCGGCCCCAGCAGGCTGCCCAGCCCGCCCACAACGGCGGCGGCGAAGCCGATGACCCCGAGCACCAGGCCCATGTTGAAGTTGATCTCGCGATAATAGAGCCCGAGCATCAGCCCGGCCACGGACGCCAGCGCCGAGCCCAGCGCGAAGGTGCCGAGCACGGTGCGGCGGAAGTCGATGCCGGCGAGCCGCGCCACGTCGGCATCCTGCGCCACGGCACGGATGGCAAGGCCGAGGCGGGTGCGGGTGATGAGGAGGTGCGTCGCCAGGATGATGGCGATGCCGGCCAGGAGAATGGCCACGCTGTCGAAGCCGACGCTGAACGCGCCGGCGGAGATCTGCCATTGCGGCAGCAGGACGGGAAACGGCTTGGGATTGCCCCCGTTCGGCACGCCGAGGCGGATCGCCTCGCGCAGGATGGTGCCGGCCATCAGCGTGGCCAGCAGCACGTTGACCGGCGGCGCATTGCGCAGCGGCAACACGAAAGCGCCTCCGATCACCACCCCGGCCAGGCTGCCCGCCGCGATGGCGGCAAGCAGGCCGAACACCAGGGCCAGCCCCGGCATATCGACCAGCAGTCCGATCACCGAGGCTCCGCCAAGCGCCGCGAACGCCCCGACGCTCACCACGTCGCCGTGCGAGAACTTAATCACGTCCAGCACGCCGAAGAACAGCGAGAAGCCCACAGCGACCATTGCGTAGACCATGCCCAGCATCAGCCCGTTGAACACGTGCTGGGCGAGAATGCCTATGTCCATTGGTGCGCTCCGGTCGAGGATGGCGGGAGGCGGCGCGGCATCATTTGCCGGCCAGCTTGCGCTTGCCGGAAGCATAGTCGCTGTCGGGCCAATAGACCCACTTTCCATCCTGCACCACGTAGACGTTCGCCTCCACGAGGTTCTGCCGGTGGTCATCGAAATTGATCTCGCCCACGAGCGCCTTGTAGCCCTTGGTGGCATTGAGCACCTCGGTCACCTTGGCGCGATCCGGCCCCGCCTTCTCGATCGCGTCCATGATCAGCGTGGTGGCGGAATAGGCGAACGGACCATAGGCGTCGGGGTCCTCGCGGAAGCCCGCCTTGGCATAGGCATCGGCGAATGCCTTGCCGCTGGGATAGCGCGACAGCGGCGCGCCATTGTGGAACGAGATGGTGCCCTCGGCCGCCTGCGCCGCGCCCTCGATGAAGCCCGCGGTCATGATGCCGGAGACGCCTGCCAGGTGAGATTCAATCCCGAGCCGGTCCATCTGCGAGCGTACGCGCACGCCGAGGGGCGTAAGGCCACCCACGAGCACATAGTCCGGCTTCAGCTCCTTGATGCGTGTCAGTTCCGCCGTGAAGTCCTGCTGATCCGGGCTGACCGGGAAGGTGGCCAGGATCTCGCCACCCGTCGGCTTCAGGAACTCGGAGAAATACTTGTTCTGCCCCTTGCCGTAGTCCGTGGTGTCGTGGATGACGACAAACGTCTTGGCGCCCTGCTCGGTCAGGAACTTCGCGGCCAGGCGCCCCTCATTGATCATCGTGCCGTTGACGCGATGGATCTGCTTGTAGTCGTTGCCGTAGGTGATCTCGGGCAGGATCGCGCCCCACACCACGACCGGGAATTTGAATTTCGCGTAAGTATCCACCGTGGCGATGCCGACCGCTGAGCAATAATGCGTCACGCCCGCGATGATCGAACGGTCAGAAGCAGCCTTGGTCGCGACCTGCACGCCAATATTCGGCTTGCATTCGTCATCGAGCACCACCAGCTCGTAGGTATATTTCGCGTTCGGATCGGCATTGCGCTGCTGCACGGCCAGTTGCGCGGAATTGCGGCCGCCCATGCCGGCGGCGGCATTGCCACCGGTCAGCGGACCGATGAAGGCGATCTTCACCGTATCCTTGGCCGCGGCGATGGACGGAACGGCGAAGGCGGCGAGACCCGCGAAGAGCAGGCCCACGAGCTTGGAAGTCATGTTGGTTCCCCTTCATTCTGGTTGAGGGGACCATATCCAGGCGCATTGCGCATGGGCACTGCGGAAAGCTGCAAAGGCGTCTGCACATGCTCCGGCCAACGATTGTGCAGGCTCTGCCTATTCATTGGACACTTGTGCCAGATTTCAGTTTGGGAAGGAGCCTCCAGCCAGCCAGAAGTCCAGGTCTCGCGGCTGCTCGGACGCATGTGGGATCGTTGAAATGAGATGATCATTTACGCAGCACAAGGTTTCTTGGCATGTACATCGGTGCGTGGCTGCACGTCGCGTTGCACGGATGCATGCTCAACGCTCCCCGGCCCGGATGCTATCCCGACGGCATGTCGCGTCACACTCGTGGACGCGCCCAAGGCTCGCGCCGTCTGAACGGCCACCACCGAGGTCCCACATGGTCAAGCTTCCACGCTTCAAAGCTGCCGCGGTCCACGCCGCCCCCATTTTCCTGGACAAGGCGGCGACGACGGAGAAGGCGATCTCCATCCTGCGTGAGGCGGCGCGGCAGGGCGCGGAATTCGTGGCCTTTCCCGAAACCTATATTCCCGCCTTTCCGGTCTGGGCCGCGATCTGGGCGCCGATCCGCAACCACGATCTCTTCGCGCGCATGGTGGAGGAATCGGTGTTCGTCGACGGCCCGGAGGTGGAGGCCATTCGACGCGAGGCCCGGCGCCTCGGCGTGTTCGTATCCATCGGCGTCAGCGAGCGGTCCCAGGCCAGCGTCGGCTGCATCTGGAACTCCAACCTGATCATCGGCGACGATGGCGCGATCCTTGTTCATCACCGCAAGCTGGTTCCCACCTTCTACGAGAAGCTGGTGTGGGCGGCGGGCGACGGCGCGGGCCTGCGCGTGGCCGACACGCGGATCGGCCGTCTCGGCACGCTGATCTGCGGGGAGAACACCAACCCCCTGGCCCGTTATGCCCTCATGGCGCAGGGCGAGCAGGTCCATGTCTCAAGCTGGCCGCCGATCTGGCCGACGCGCCCGCCTTCCGGCGGCGGCAATTTCAACAATGTGGCCGCGAACCGCATCCGCGCGAGCGCGCATTCGTTCGAGGCAAAAGCATTCGGCATCGTGACCGCGGGCTATATGGACAAGGCCATGCGCGACGCGCTCGTGGAGCGTGACCGGACGGTCGCCGCGGTGCTGGATGAGACCTCGCGCGCCGCCTCCTTCTTCGTATCTCCAACGGGCGACCAGATCGGTGACACGTTGCAGGATGAGGAAGGCATTCTCTATGCCGAACTCGATCTGAATTGCTGCATCGAGCCGAAGCAATTCCACGATGTGGTGGGCTATTACAACCGATATGACGTCTTCGACCTGAAGGTTCACCGCACCCGCCAGGCCCCGGCGGCGTTCGTGGACACGCCCCGCGAGGGTCGCGGGATCGACGCCGCGCCGCTCCTCGACGCTCCGGTCGCGCAGGGCGACCTGACCCCGTCCTAGGCGTCCGAGTATTGAAGCTTGCCATGGGCATCCTGTTCTCGGGATGATGCCGCGATAATCCATGGCGAGTCGGCGGAACCCTTCGTGTTCAACTGGAACGATCTGACCTTCTTCCTCGAACTGGCGCGCCAGAATCGGCTGATGCCGGCGGCGCGCCGGCTCAAGGTCGATCATACCACCGTGAGCCGCCGCATCTCGGAACTGGAGAAGGATCTTGCGATCAAGCTGTTCGATCGCAAGCCGGACGGTTTCGTCCTGACGGAACAGGGCCACCGCCTGTTCGCCATCGCGGAGCGGATCGAGCAGGACGCCGCCGAGATTCAGGAAACGCTGATCTCGGCCCCCACTTCTCCCACCGGCCGGGTCCGTGTCGCCTCCATGGAGGGGATCGGCGCCTTTTTCCTGGCGAAGATGTTCGCCGAATTCGCCCTGAAGGAGCCCGGCATCGTCGTCGAGCTCGTCACGGAGCGCCATCTGATCAATCTCACGAAGCGGGAAGCGGACATCTCCATCGGCTTCGTGCCGCCCACCGGGCAGCGCCTGGTGGTGCGCAAGGCGGGTTGCATGCGCCTCGCCCTTTTCGCCTCAGCCGACTATCTGGCGACCCATGGCATGCCGCGCCTGCCAAAGGATCTCGCGGGACATGTGTTCGTGGACTATATCGAGGATCTGGTCTCGATCCGGTCCGTGCACTGGCTGCTGGATGTGCTCGACCCGCCCGCCGTCGCGTTCCGTTCCACCAGCATGCACGCGCAGCAGAATGCGGTGGCCGCCGGCGCGGGCATCGCCCTGCTGCCGCTGTTCTCGGCCAAGTCCAACGACCGGCTGATCCCCGTTCTGCCCGAGCAGGTGGTGGTGATGCGCGACATCTATGTTTCGGTCCATGAGGACCTGGAATACATGACCCGCATCCGCGCGGTGATGCGTCACCTGACCCAGATCTTCCAGCGGGAAGCGGCATTCCTGACCGAATTTTGAGGGCAGCACGGCACGCCGGCTTCGCGCTCCCCACGCGGGTCCCTCACCGGGACGGCGCGGCACGACACAGCAGGCGCGTCGCACTCACTTGTAGCAGACGGCATTGAGCTTGTTGCCGTCGGGGTCGCGGACATAGGCGGCATAAAAGGTCGGTCCGTACTGCGGACGCAGGCCGGGCTTGCCTTCATCGCTGCCGCCATGGGCGAGCGCAGCCGCATGGAAGCCGTCGACGGTCTGACGATCGTTCGCGAGGAATGAAATCATCATTCCATTTCCCACCTGTGCCTCAAGGCCATCGAACGGGCGGCCCACCGTAATGTGCGGGCCGGGGTCCGGCGTGCCCCAGCTGGCCCAGCACCCGCCCTTTTCGTCGCTGTAATCCTCGAGCCGGGACTGACCGAGCACCGCCATCACGGCTTCATAGAAGGGAATGGCGCGGGACAGATCGTTGGTGCCAATCATCATATAGCTGAACATGGAAGGCGCTTTCAGGCTGGAGAGGGCTAGGCTGAGCGGGATGAGGCACGATCGGCGGCCTCGCTTCAAGACCTTCCTCACGTTCTGAGAAGACCGGCCATTTCCCGGACCGCCGTGAGATCGGCGACGAAAGCCTCATGGGCCGCGTGCCTGGAGGCTTCATCCGGCAGGCGCGGGAGATGGAACGAGGGCACGGCGAGACCGCCGCGCCGATTGCCGAAGGCGAACGTGTTGCGCTCCCGCGTGACCGCAACCGGAAGCCCGGCACGCCTTCGGGTGCCCACTCGCCCCGCCGCACTATTTCGCCCGCGCGCCTGACGGTCGGGAACGCCAATCCCCGACGCGCGTTGTGGACCGTCGGGCAGAACAATTGCCCCGTCGAAATTTTCCGCAAAATGCAATCAGTAAAGCAAAGGTGACGCCATGGCCCAGGAAAAGAATTTGGACACTTTGTTCCACGATACGCTCAAGGATATCTATTACGCCGAGCGCAAAATCCTCAAAGCCCTGCCGAAAATGCAGCGCGCGGCGCAATCGCCTGACCTGAAGGCGGCGTTCGAAAAGCATCGGCAGGAAACCGAAGGCCAGATCGAACGCCTGCAACAGGTCTTCGAGCTGATCGGCAAGCGCGCCCAGGGCAAGACCTGCGACGCCATCGAGGGAATCCTCTCCGAAGGCGAAGAGATCATGGAAGAATTCAAGGGCGTGCCGGCTCTGGACGCGGGCCTCGTCGCCTCGGCCCAGGCGGTGGAGCATTACGAGATCACCCGCTACGGCACCCTGAAGCGCTGGGCGACCGAGCTGGGACTTTCCGAAGCCGCAACCTTGCTCGACGCCACCCTGAAGGAAGAATCCAAGACCGACGCCGACCTCACGAAGCTCGCGGACGCCGGCGCCAACGACCGTGCGAAGGCACGCAAGGCCGCGTGATCCAGCGCCCCTACCCACTGGGCGGGGGCGTCTTTCTCTGACGGACAAGATTGAACAAGGCGGGCGGCCCTGGCCGTCCGCCGCCCATTTCTCCAGCCTTCCGCCCACCCTCCCGCCCTTTCTGGCTTGTTCACGCGGCTCAGCCGCACCCCTCGTAATCCCGTCGCCGCCCTCCGCGGCGGTCGCTGTCCGGTCAGCCGGATGGCCTGCGCCTAAGCATCTCGGTCCTTCCGCCTCCGCAGCCCAAGCGCCCATGAGCGCATCTGTGGCACGCCGCACGCGCCAGCCACCGAGAGTGACGCCGGCAGGCTCCCTTCCATGCCCCGCTTCAAAACCTGCGCTCCTCAGGGCGCGTTTGCCTGCGTCGCGCCGCGCCGCTTGACGCGCTTTCGATTTTCCATTTCAATATTCAGAACTTAATTTCGGATATATGAAATAAACATGAGCGCTGTGCGATCCGCCTCCCGGGCCTTCCAGATTTTCGAGGTGTTCGGCGCCGAAGGGCGCCCGATGCTGCTCACCGAGATTGCGCCGTTGATCGACGTGCCGCTGTCGAGCTGCTACGGGCTGATCCAGACCCTGCTTGAGCGCGGCTATCTCTATGCCGTGAGCCGCCGGCGCGGCTTCTATCCCACCCGCAAGCTGCACACCCTCACCACCGCCATCGCGGCCAAGGACACCTACCTCCAGCGCCTCCTCCCGCACCTGGAAGCCCTGCGCGACGCCAGCGGCGAGACGGTGATCGTGGGCACCCGACAGGGAGACCAGGTGCTCTATCTGGAGGTTCTGGAAGGGGCGCAGACGATCCGCTATTCGGCCCGCCCGGGCGACTTCAAGCCGCTGCATTCCAGCTCCATCGGCAAGGCGCTGCTGGCAGCCGGCCCGCGCGACGGCGTCGATACGCTGATGCGCAAGAAGTCCATCGTGCCCATCACGGCGCATACGATCACCGATCCCCAGCGCCTCGAAGCGGATCTGGAGGCCGGCCGGGCGCGCGGCTATTGCACCACCCATGGCGAGAACGTGGCCGATGTGACGGCGCTCGCCACCGCCCTGGAGGTGGACGGTATGGTGATCGGCATTGCCGTCGCCGGGCCGAGCTACCGCATGGACGGCGCCATGGACGCGCTTGCGGCCCGCCTGCTCGCCACCGCCGCCGACATCCAGGAGTCCGCGCGATGACCGCCGCGGCGACCCTCACCTCCGCGACGGCGGCAACCACTCCCACGCGGCAGCTTCGGGTGGCGGTGGCGGGAGGCCGGCTAAATGTCACCCTCGATCGCCCGCAGGCGCGCAATGCGCTGAGCCTCGACACCCTGCGGGAGCTCGAGATGGTGTTCACCCGCTTCGCCGCGGTGCCGGACATCAGCGTCGTGGTCCTCACTGGCGCCGGCGACCGTGCCTTCGCCGCCGGTGGAGACCTCAAGGAGCTCGACGCGCATCGCAGCGAGGCGCAAGCCGGCGCGCTGTTCGATACCGGCCGGGCGGCCCTCGATGCCGTGCGGCGGTTTCCCGCTCCGGTGGTGGCCGCGCTGAACGGGGTCGCGCTTGGCGGCGGCGCCGAATTGTCCATGGCGTGCGATTTCCGCCTCGCCGCCGCCCATGCCGGCATCGGCTTCGTGCAGGCGCAACTGGCGCTCACCACCGGCTTTGGCGGCTGCGCCGACCTGCAGGCCATCGTCGGCCCGCGCAAGGCCATGGGTTTGATGCTGGCCGCCCAGCTCCTCAAGCCGGCCGAGGCGGAGCGGCTGGGCCTTCTCGATGCCGTGGCGGGGGAAGGAGAGAGCCTCGACGCGCTGGTGGACCGCTTTCTCGCCCCCATCCTTGCCCGGCCGCCCGAGTTGGCGCGCGACCTGAAGGCGATGGCGCTGGCCGGCATGGATCCGGCGCGGCGCTCCGCCCTCAGCGCCGAGGAACGCGCCCGCTTCATCCGGGCCTGGACGAGCCAGGAGCATTGGGCCGCCGCCGAACGCATGCTCGCCCGCAGGAGCTGAGACCGCCATGACCGCCCTCAAGCAAAAGCCAGCCATGGAGACCGAGGAGCCGAAGGGCATCTCGCCGATGACGCCCTCCGGCATCGAGGTGCCACGGGTGGTGAGCGCCGACATGGTCGCGCGCGGCGCGCCCGAGCAGCCGGGCGAATTTCCCTTCACCCGCGGCATCTTCCCCGACGGCTTCCGCGGCCGCGCCTGGACCATGCGGCAATATTCCGGCTTCGGCACGGCCGAGGAATCCAACGAGCGCTACAAATTCCTGCTGCGCGAGGGCCAGACCGGCCTGTCCGTTGCTCTCGATCTGCCGACCCAGTGCGGCTACGACCCCACCGATCCCATGGCGCGCTCCGAAATCGGCAAGGTGGGGGTCTCGCTCTCCAACCTCTCGGAGATGGAGATCCTGTTCGACGGCATCGACCTGACCAAGATCTCCACCTCCTTCACCATCAACGGCACGGCGGCGCTGATCTATGCCATGTATGTCGCCTGCGCCGAGCGCCGCGGCATTGATCCGGGCCTGCTCACCGGCACCATCCAGAACGATATCCTGAAGGAATATGTGGCGCGCGGCACCTGGATCTTCCCGGTGCGCCCCTCCATGCGGCTGACGGCGGATTCCATCCTCTACGCCAACCGCACCACGCCGCGCTTCAACCCCATCTCCATCGCCGGAGCGCACATGCGCGACGCCGGCTGCAACGCCGTGGAGGAGATGGCCTACACCCTCGCCAACGGCATCGCCTATGTGGACGAGCTGCTGCGCCGTGGCGGCGATGTAGAGAAGTTCGCCAAGCGCCTGTCCTTCTTCTTCTATGTGCACATGGACCTGTTCGAGGAGGTGGCGAAGTTCCGGGCCGGCCGGCGCATCTGGGCCGAGTTGATGCAGGCGCGCTATGGCGTCAGCGATCCCAAGGCGCAGATGTTCCGCTTCGGCGTAGTCTGCGGCGGCTCCTCTTTGGTGGCGCCGCAGCCGCAGAACAACATCGTGCGCGTCGCCATCGAGACTCTGGCCGCGGTGCTCGCCGGGGCCCAATCCATCTTCACCTGCGCCTATGACGAGGCGTTCCAGATCCCAACCGAGAGCTCCGCCGAGATCGCCCTGCGCACCCAGCAGATCGTGGCGCTGGAGAGCGGCGTCGCGCGCACCGTCGATGCGCTCGGCGGTTCGCATTATCTCGAATGGCTCACCGACGAGACCGAGCGCCGCATCCGCGCCCAGATGGACGAGGTGGAAGCCTATGGCGGCGCCGTGAAGGCCATCGAGGACGGCTGGCTGCAGATGCGGCTCGCCCAGCGCGCGCACGAGCGCAAGCGGCAGATCGATTCCGGCGCGTTCCCGGTGGTCGGCCTCAACGTATTCCGCAAGGCCGAGGAGACGCGGGGCGCGGTGGAAGTGTTCCGCATTGATCCCAAGGCCAGCCGCCGCATCCTCGAGAAATACGAGGCGGTGATGGACCGGCGCGACGGCGCCGCCGTGACCCGCGCGCTCGACCGCCTCAGCGCCGCCGCCGCGCAGGACGCGGAAAACCTCATGCCCTATCTCGTCGAATGCTGCCACGCCTACGCCACCGTCGGAGAGATGGTGGCGCGGCTCAAGGGCTGCTGGGGCGAATTTCAGGAGCCCATCCGGCTATGAGCGACACCATCGACCCGCCCGTCGTATCCACCCCGCTGCTGCGCGGTAAGCGCATCCTGGTCGCCAAGCCAGGGCTCGACGGCCATGATATCGGCGCCAAGGTCATCGCCCTGGCGCTGCGCGATGCCGGGGCGGAGGTGATCTATACCGGCCTGCGCAAGAGCCCCGGCTTCATCGCCCGCGTGGCGGTGGACGAGGACGTGGATGCGGTGGGCCTGTCCATCCTCTCCGGCAGCCACAAGGAGCTGGTGGCCGACGCCATCGCCGCCCTGGCGGACCAGGGCGCCTCGAACATCCCGGTATTCGTGGGCGGCACCATCCCGGAAGAGGACGTATCGACGCTTCTGGCGCTCGGGGTGACGGCGGTGTTCACCGCCGACATGAAACTCGACGACGTGGTCGCAGCGGTGGCCGGGCGGCTGGCGGAGCGAGAGGCATGAGCGGCCCCCTCAGCGGCATCCGCGTCATCGAGGTCGGGCACATGCTGATGGGCCCCTACAGCACCATGCTGCTGGCCGATCTCGGCGCCGAGGTGATCAAGGTGGAGCCGCCGGAAGGCGACATCGGGCGCCGCGTCAGCCCGCACAGCATCGGCGCCCACAACGCCTATTTCGCCAGCCTCAACCGCAACAAGAAGAGCGTCGTGCTCGACCTCGCCAGCCGCGAGGGGCAAACGAAGCTTGGCGCGCTGGTCCAGAGCTCCCACGCCTTGCTGACCAATCTGCGGCCCTCGGCGATCCACAAGCTGGGGCTGACCTATGCCCATCTCAAGCGATGGAACCCGAAGATCGTCTGCGTCGCCCTCACCGGCTACGGCCTCGACAGTCCCTATGCGGACCGTCCGGCCTATGACTACGTCATCCAGGCCCTCACCGGCATCATGGCCCTGACCGGCGCGCCCGACGGCCCTCCGGTGAAGACCGGCTATTCGGCGGTGGACAATTCCGCCGGCATCATGGGTGCCCTCGGCCTGGTCGCGAAGCTGGTGGAAGGCACCGGCGGGCAGGTGGACATCGCCATGTACGACGTCATGCTGTCCCAGCTGAACTATATCGCCGGCGCATGGCTCAATGCCGGTGAGCCGGCGCGGCGGATGGACCACTCGGCGCATCCCTATATCGTTCCCGCCCAGATCTTCCCGACATGCGATGGCTGGATCGCGCTGTTCATCACTCATGACGATTTCTGGCGCCGTTTCGCCGAGGAATTGGGCCAGGCCCATTGGCTCACCGATGCCCGTTTCGCCACCATGGCGGCGCGGCGTTCCAACCGCGAGCTGGTGCTGGGCGAGATCGCGGCGGTGGTGCGCGAGAAGGGGACGGACGAACTGGTGCAGCGCCTGTCCAAGCTCGGGGTCGTCGCGGCCGGGGTCGAGTCCCTGGAGCAGGCGCTCGCCAGCGAGCAGGCCAGCGCGCGAGACATGGTGGTCCACATAGATGCGGGTGGCACGGCGATCCGCGTCGTCGGCAATCCCATCAAGGTGATGGGCGCCGTCGCGCAGTTCGCCCCGCCGCCGCTGCTGGGCGAGCACGACGATCTGGCTGGAGGAGGATGCGCGGCATGAGCGCGGCCCCGTCCCAGCCGGCCCTTGGCCAAAGCGCCTTCGACGGGCCGCCCCTCGGGGAGGCTCCCCTCGACCGGCGCGCCCTGGGGCGGGCGCTATCGCGCGCCGCCGATGCCGGCGTGGCGGACATCCTGGATGCGCCGCCGCGCGTCGGAACCCGGTACGCCCGTCGCATCGGCGTGACCGGCCCGCCGGGCGCCGGCAAGAGCACCCTGATCGCCGCGCTCGCGCGCCACCGGCTGGAGCGCGCCGACCGGGTGGCGATCGTCGCCATCGACCCGTCCAGCCCGAAGACTCAAGGCTCGATCCTCGGCGACCGGATCCGCATGGATGGGCTGGTGGACGACCCGCGCGTGTTCATCCGCTCCCTGGCGAGCCGCGGCGCCACCGACGGCCTCGCCGACAACCTGCCGGAAATCCTTTCCGTGTTCGACGATTACGACTTCGACGAGATCATCCTGGAGACGGTGGGCGTCGGGCAGTCGGAATTCGCGGTGCGCGCGCTGGTGGACATCGAGCTGCTGGTGCTGATCCCCGGTGCCGGCGACCAGATCCAGGCCATGAAGGCGGGCATTCTGGAGACCGCGGACATCTATGTGGTCAATAAGGCGGATCAGCCGGGCGCGCGCCGGGTCGAGGCGGAGCTGAAGGCCACCCTCGCCTTGACCACACGGAGCCAGGAGCCGCCTCCGGTGATTTGCGTGCGCGCAGACGCCGGGGAGAACATCGCAGCGCTCGACCATGCCATCGAGGCGCTGGCCGTGCGCAAAGCTTCCGACGCCGGGGCAGCGCTTCGACGGCGCGCGTGCCAGCGGGTCAAGGGCCTCGTCTGGCGACGCCTTGCGGAGGTTCTGGAGGCGCTGCCGCAATCCGCCTTCGATCAGCCGCTGCCGGCGCTCTACGCGGCCCTCCTTGAAGATCTGCACCAGGGGAAAAAGCGCTAGGCGCGTGTCGACCAGCGGCACCGCCGAAGGTGCGGGCCGCATGTTCTGTTGTTCGGAATGGGGAGCCGGTTTCGATCAGCTTGTAACGGCTTCAACACAGCAAACAGACCAAGCGCCGGAGCAACCGGCGTCTACAAAGAGGGAGGACGTCATGTTGAAAGCCCTGCTCAAAGGCGCGTTTTTTGCGCTTCTTCTTGTTAGCCAGCCCTTGGCGGCACGCGCCGAACCCCTTGTGCTGAAGCTCGCCCACCAATGGCCGCAGGACGAGCACGACTATGTCATTGCCGCAGGCATCAAGTTCGCGAAAGAGGTGGAGCAACGCACCAATGGGGAGATCAAGATCCAGTTCTACCCCGCCGAATCCCTCGTGAAGGCGCGCGACCTGCACGTCGCGCTCAAGACCGGCACCGTTGACCTTGCCATCTATCCCTACATCTACGCCGCCGGCGCCGTGCCCGGGCTGAACCTCGTATTGATGCCCGGCATCTGGAAGACGCATGAGGACGTCTACCGTTTCCGCACCACGCCGGTCTGGTCGGCGCTGGAGGACCAGATCAACGCCTACGGCTTCAAGACGCTGTCCTGGATCCAGATCGCCGGCGGTGTCGCCTCGATCGGAAATCCCATCCGCGTGCCGGAGGATGTGAAGGGCCTCAAGGTGCGCGCGTCCGGCAAGTACATGGAACTTGCCATGAGCAATATCGGCGCTTCTCCGGTCTCCATGCCCTCGTCCGAAGTGTATAACGCCATGCAACTCGGCTTGCTCAGTGGCATTTGGACCTCGTCCAGCTCGTTCGGCGCTTTCCGCCTCTACGAGGTGGCGAAGCATTATGTGTCCCCGCAGGACTACAGCCTGTTTTTCACCATCGAGCCCATCGCCATCAGCATGAAGACCTGGCGCAAGCTGACGCCCGAGCAGCAGAAGATCCTCATGGATGTGGGCCGCAGCCTGGAGCCCGAGGCGCTGGCGGGGGCCAAGGCGGAGGATGTGCGGATCGCGGAAAAGTTCGCGAGTTCCGGCGTCAAGGTGGAGAAGCTCACCCTGGACCAGTGGACCGCTTGGCAGGCCCCCTTCCAGCAAGCCCAGGAACGGTTCCGGCAAGACGTTCCCGCCGCCGCGAAGCTGCTCGACCAGATGATTGGAGAATATCGCTGAGAATGGTGCCGCCTCCGGTTCGCTGATCCACAGGAGAGAGCATTGAACCACCTGCTCGATACCGGCATGCGCGTGATTGCGTTATCAGTCGGCGCCGTCTGCTTCCTCATTGCCGGCCTTGTCTGTTACGAGGTGATCAACCGCACCGTCTTCGGCTACTCGCTGGTCTGGGTCGAGGAGGTGACGGGCTATCTCATCGGCTACGTTGCCTTCGTCGGTGCCGCCGCCACGCTGCACCAGGACGGCCATGTGTCGGTGGACCTGCTGGTGTCCCATCTGAAGGGCCGTCCGCTGCTGGTGCTGCGGGCGGCGGGGGAGCTGGTGATCGCAGCGGCGCTGGCGCTTCTTGCCTATCTCGCCGTCCTGTTCTGGCTCGATGCCTTTGAGACCGGAGAACGGTCCGGGACCTTGCTCGGCATCGAGCTGTGGATTCCCTATCTGAGCTTCGCCCTGGGGGCGGGCCTGCTCCTTCTGGTGCAGATCGTGCGCTGCGTCGCGCTGTTCACCGGGTCGGCCGCCCGGCCACAGGCGGATGCGGCGCTCGGCGCGGACGCGGCGAAGGAGGTCGCGCGATGACCCTCACCGGAGCCTTGATGTTCTCAAGCCTGCTGGGACTGCTTCTCGCAGGCGTTCCGGTGGCGATGGCCCTGTTCGCCACCTCGCTGGGCTCGCTTCTCCTCGTGTCGGGCGGGGATCTCTCCGCGCTCGGCCTGGTCGCCAATACGCTGTGGAACGCCATTACGCCCTTTACCCTCTCGTCGGTGCCGCTCTACATCCTGATGGGGGCGATCATTTCCGCTTCTGGGCTCGGGGCTCGGCTCTATGGGGCGGTGGCAACCCTGACCTCGGGGCTGCCCGGCGGCCTCGCGGTGGCCACCACGGCGGCCTGCACCATCATGGCCGCCATTTCCGGCTCCAGCGTCGCCACCGCGGCCGCGATCGGCGGCTTCGCCATTTCGGAGATGCGGCGCTTCGGCTACACCGACGCCCAGGCCGCCGGTGCCGTCGCCGCGGGCGGAACGCTCGGGATCCTCATTCCGCCCTCCATCCCGATGATCGTCTATGGCGTCATCGCCGAGGAATCCATCGGCCGCCTGTTCCTGGCCGGCATCCTGCCCGGGCTCCTGATGGCGGGATGCTTCGCGCTCTATCAGGTCTGGGCCGCCTGGAGCCGCAGGGACACGGTGACGGAAAAGGTGCGCTCGGCTTCGTTCCGCGAACGCCTGTTCGCGCTCGTCGATCTGCTGCCCATGGCGCTCCTGATCGGGTTGATCCTCGGCTGCATCTATACCGGCATCGCCACGCCGACCGAGACGGCTGCGCTCGGGGTCGGCGCAAGCCTTGTCCTGGCGCTGGTCCTGTCGCGGGACCTCACCTCCGACAAGCTGGTCTCGATCCTGCTGGAGACATCGCGCACCACAACCATGGTGCTCGCCATCATCGCCGGCGCCATGCTGTTCGGCTATGCGCTGACGACGACCGACGTCGCCCCGCGCCTGTCCCAGGCGGTGGCGGTCTCGCATCTTCCGCCGTGGCTGGTCTTCATCTCCATCAACCTGCTGTTCCTGTTTCTCGGCTGCTTCCTGGAGGTGCTTTCGGTCATCGTCATCACCACGCCGATCATCATGCCGGTCGTCACGGCCTTCGGCTGGGACAAGGTGTGGTTCGGCGTCATCCTGGTGATCAACATGGAGATGGCGCTCATTCACCCGCCGATGGGGCTCAACCTCTTCATTGTGAAGAGCGTTGCGCCAAACATACCACTGGCGCGGATCATGATCGGCGCCCTGCCCTATGTGGCCATCATGGCGCTGATCCTCGCCACGGTTGCCCTGATGCCGGGCGTATTCAGCTGAAGGGGATTTTCTTCTCACGCCCCCGGGACCGGGCGGTTTCGCATCCGCCCGGCCCCCGTTCTCAGATCGAAGGACGGGCGCCGGCAGCGCGCCGGCCTCCTCTGCCCACGCCCGGCGCCATCGCCGATTGGAGCACAGGTCGCGTCTTCAATCGGAGGCGGCGCAGATCCGGGTCAATGCGCTACATGTCCACCGCAAAGCCGGAAAAGTCCGGAGGCCGCCGCAGCAATGTTGCCTGCTCGAAGGCATAGGCGAAGGACAAAATGGCGGCGTCCGTGTCGATCGCAGCCCCGACAATGTCGACCGCGATGGGGCGCCCATCCTCCAGGACTCCAGCGGGAACCGTGATAACCGGAAGCCCCATCTCATTGATCTCGGTGCCGACGACCTGATCGCCGAGATAGGCCAGCGTATCGCCATCAATATCGGGGAGTGGAGTGACGGAACGGGGCAAGAAAAGTGCATCAATGCGCTTGTCGCGCAGGATCGTCTCATAATGGGCGCGCAGGGCCCCGGCCTGCTCGACGACGGCTCTCATGCCGGCATCATCGGTCCCGACATTTATGTCCGCGCTCGAAAGAAGCCCGTGCAGGGGAGCGGTGGTCGCCACACCGATCTCAAAGCCGGTGCGCGTCTTGAAATCCAGGCGGGATTCGGGGTTGAAGCCGCCCAAGGCCGCAAGGAAGGCATCGACGCCGGCCAGATAGGAGTTGGTGCCGACAAACGAGGTCCGGCCCTCCCACCGCGCCCGCCAGTCCGTATCGGCAAACACCACCGGAACCAGCTCGGCACCGAGGTTTGCCAGCACGTCGGTCATCCTGCGGTAATGGGCGGCGATCTCGGGATGCAGATCGGGGGCCCATTGCCCGGGCTCGAACAGGCCGATCCGAGCTCCCCTGAAGGCATCGGCATCGAGCACGGACGCAAAATCAGGCTTGCCGGTGCGACGCGCAGTTCGCGGGTCGGGGGATGCCGGCCCGGCCAGGACGTCCATCAGAATAGCCACATCGCGCACGGTCTTGGCGATGGGTCCCGCAACATCGTGATGACTGGACAGGCCGGGGAAGATGCCGTCGATCGGCACCATGCCGAAGCTCGGCTTCAGGCCGACCAGACTTTGAGCCGAGGCCGGAAAGAGAATGGAACCGGCCGTGTCGGTGCCCAGCGATGCGATGCCAAATCCGGCCGCGACCGCCGCGGCGCTGCCCGTGCTCGACGCACCCGGCGCGAAGCGAGGGTTGTATGGGTTCAGCGTATCGCCATTGTAGCTCGAATCGGCGCGCAGCCCGTCCAATCCGAAATCGGGCAGATTGCTCTTTCCGACAATCAGGGCGCCGGCCTCCTTGAGCCTCGCGACCACGCTGGCGTCGCGCTCGGGAACCAGGTTGATGCCATTGAAAACCCCGCCGGATGGGGCGACAACCCGATCATCCGCGGCAAACCCCGCATAGCCGGCCGTGGTGCGCACACCTGCAAGGTTCATATTGTCCTTGATGATGATGGGCACACCATGGAGCGGACCCTTTCTCACGCCGGCCCGCCACTCCGCGTCGACCAGTGCGGCCTGCTCCATGAGCGCCATGTTCACGCTGATGAAGGCATTCAGATAGGGCTCCAGCCGGGCGATCCGCGCCAGGCATGCGGCCGCGACATCCGAGGCGGAAAAACTTCCCGCCTCGTAGCCCGCCTGAAGATCGGAAATGGTCCAGCCGATCATGTCGATCTCGACAGAAGGGAGCGGAAAGGCCGGAAGCCTGAGATGCCTCATGTGCGGATGCCATGTCAGAGGAACGGATATCCGCCAATTAAAACGATCGTTCTAAAAAGAAGCAAGACAGGATCGTGCCCGACGCGAGCCTCAGCGCGGTGTCTCGCCCGGGCCCTTCATCTTCCGGACAATGGTGGATTGGCTCACGCCGAGATGGCGCGCCGCGGCCCGCGTGGTGGAGAAGCGCTGCAGCGCGCCCTCGATGATCGCGGCTTCAAAGCGGCGCACCTGTTCGTCGAGGCCGAGTTCCTCGACGCCAGGCAGGTCCACGCCCGGCGCCTCGCCGGTGGCGAGCGCAGGTGGAGCTGCGGCAATCGCCAAATCCTCAACCTCGATCACCGCGCCCGGCGAAGTGACCACCAGCCGTTCGACCAGATTGCGCAACTCGCGAATGTTGCCGGGCCAGTCATAGGCCACCAGCACCAGGGCGGCGGCATGCGAGAATTGCTTGTGAGTTCGGTATTGGGCGTTGAAACCGGCAAGGGCTTGGCGAACAAGCGGTAATATATCCTCACGCCGCTCCCGCAGCGGTGGCACCACCACCGGGACCACATTGAGGCGGTAGAAGAGATCCGCGCGAAAAGTCGAGGCTTCGACCGCGCGCGCCAGGTCACGATTGGTCGCCGCCACGATCCGAATGTCGAGCGGCATGGAGCGGGTGGAGCCGAGCCGCGCGACGGTCCGATCCTGCAGCACGTGGAGCAGCTTCACCTGCATGTCGACCGGCAATTCCCCGATCTCGTCGAGAAACAGCGTGCCGTGGTTCGCCAGTTCCAGCATGCCCGGCTTGCCGTTCTTATGCGCGCCGGTGAACGCGCCGGCCTCATAACCAAACAGCTCGGATTCGATCAGGTCGCGTGGGAGCGCGCCGCAATTGATCTTGATGAAGGCGGCATTGGCGCGCGAACTCTCGCGGTGGACAAGACGGGCGAAGACTTCCTTTCCGACACCCGACTCACCGGACAGCAACACCGTGGCATCGGAGGCCGATACGCGGCGCAGCAGGTCAACGATCCGGCGGGTCGCTTCTCCGTGGAACACCGGGCGGTCCGGCGACCATCCTTCCTGGCGCAGTTGCGCCACTTCGGTCTCTGCCCGCGCCAGATCGTGGCGGATGCGTGAGAGCTCGGTCTGAAGCTGGTCGAGCTCGGTCGTGTCGCGGGAATTGATGATGACGCGCCGCACCCGCCCGTGATCGTCGAACAGCGGTGTCCCGGTCGCGAGAATGGTCTTGCCGGTGTGCGTGCGCTGGATCGCCGTCACGCGCTGGCCGGTGGCAATGACGCGCGGGGCGATGACGGGGCGGATCAGGCCATCCGCCTCAAGGTCGACCACCAGTCGTCCGACGACGTCCTCTGCGCGAAAATCATAATTGCGTTCGCAGCCGGGATTGACGAGCAGCGTGCGCCCCTCGCCATCGGCGACGAAGATACCGTCGAACGAATTGCGAATGATCTCGCTGAAATCGCTCTCGGTCAGCGGCAGATCCGGCGCGGCGGCAGCATGGGGCGTGGGCAGGTTCATGGCGCTCTTTCCGATGCAAAATCGCATCGCTCGATGCAATCTTGCATCAAGAAGACTGGTCGCTGCAACTAACTCTTTGAAATTTCGACGGTGCGGAACTGGCACGCAAGTTGCGAACCATCAACCGGCCAGATCGCGGGTTTCCGCGGGACCAAGGCATAACAAGACCAAAGGAAACGCCCAATGACAATCCAGGCCGCGCCGGTGCATGCACCGGCCGTGGGAGCCTCGCCTCCCCTGCTCCTTTCCGCCGAGCGCATTGACTGGCATGAGCGCGTCGAATCCCCGAGCTTTCGCCGCCTGATGCAGGCCAAGTTCAAGATCATCAGCTGGCTGCTTGCTGTTTCGCTCGGCTTCTTCTTTCTGACGCTGCTGCTCGCCGGCTATGCCCGCCCCTTCATGGCAGCCAAGGCCTATGGCGCGCTGAATGTCGGCTATGTCATGGTCATCGCCATCTATCTCGTGACCTGGGGAACCGCGCTGCTTTACACGCTGGCGGCGCATTTGACATTCGATCCGCTCGCCGCCGCCGCATGCGACGCCGCCACCCGGGAGGGCACGCGATGAAACTGCTCTCCCTCGCCATCTTCGTGGTGATCCTCGCGGTCACCCTCGGCATCACCTATTGGGCGGCGCGGCGCACCCGTACCGCCAGCGATTTCTATACCGCGCATGGCAATCTCGGCCCCATTCAGAACGGGTTCGCGCTGGCCGGCGACTGGATGAGCGCGGCGGCCTTCCTGGGCTTCACAGGCCTCGCCGCGCTCTACGGCATGGATGGGTCGCTCTATGCCGTGGGCGCGCTCGTCGCCTTTCTCGCCATTTTGATGCTGGTGGCCGAGCCGGTGCGCAACACCGGCCGCTTCACCCTGGGCGACGTGATCGCCTTTCGCATGCAGCGCCCGCAGGCGCGGCTCGCGGCAGTGCTCGGCACGGTGGTCGTGAGCTTGGCCTATCTCGTTCCGCAGATGGCGGGCGGGGCGGCACTGATCAAGCTGCTGCTCGGCGTGCCCTATGCGATCTCGATCGTCGGCGTCGGCGTCGGCATGCTGGTCTATGTGGTGTTCGGCGGCATGCTGGCCACGACCTGGGTGCAGATCATCAAGGCCGTCCTGCTGCTCGGCACCGCCATCGTGCTGGTCGCCCTGCTGCTGGCACATTTCGGGTTCGATCCTCTCGCCGTGTTCGCGGCGGCCGAGCAGCGCTACGGACCGCAATTGCTGGCCCCGGGGAATTATCTCAAGCACCCGCTCGATCAGCTCTCGCTCGGGCTGAGCTTTGCCTTCGGCACCGCCGGGCTGCCGCACGTCATGACGCGTTTCTACACGGTTCCGGATGCCCAAACGGCTCGGCGTTCGGCGGTGTGGCTGATGTTCCTGGCAGGCGCCTTCTTCCTGGTGACCACCTTGATCGGCCTCGGCTCGGCGACGCTGGTCGGGCAGGACGTGATCCGGGCCGCCGACAAGGGGGGCAATCTCGCTCTGCCCCTGCTGGCGCAGTATCTCGGCGGCGGCCCCGGCAGCATCGGCGGAGAGATATTTCTCGCCATCGTGGTCGCCGTGGCCTTCGCCACCATCCTGGCCGTCGTGGCGGCACTGACGCTGTCCACGTCCGGCGCCATCGCGCATGATCTCTATGTGAATGTGATCCGCGGCGGACAGGTGGGCGAGCACGAGCAGGTGAAGGTGGCACGGATCGCCACCCTTGCCGTGGGCGCCTTCGCCATATTGTTCGGCCTGCTCGCTCAGGGCATCAACGTGGCGGTGCTGGTCATCCTGGCGATCTCGATCGCCGCCAGCGCGAATTTTCCCGTCATCGTGCTGTCGCTGTTCTGGCGCCGGTTCAACACCGCTGGCGTTGTGGCGGGCATGACGGCGGGGCTGGTCTCATCGGTGGTCCTAGCGATGACCGGACCGGCCTTCATGGGTGCCGACGCGCTGTTTCCCATCGTCAATCCCGCCGTTGCCAGCGTGCCGATCGGCTTTCTCGGCGCCATCCTCGGTGCGTTGCTGTCGCGACGCGATCCCGTATCGGAAGCTCAGTTCGATGAGGTCATTTTCCGCTCGAACACCGGCCTGCGCGAGGACGCGCCGACCCGACCCGCACACCACTAAAAATGAGATGTGACATGATTAAAGCCGTTGTCTTTGATGCCTATGGGACGCTGTTTGACATCCAGTCGGTCGCCGACGCGACCGAGCGCGCCTATCCCGGATATGGCGAATACATCACCCAGATCTGGCGGCAGAAGCAGCTGGAATATAGCTGGCTGCGCTCGCTCATGGGATGTTACCAGGACTTCTGGAGCGTGACGCAGGAAGCCCTGGCCTATACTTTGAATACGCTCGGACGCGCGCCGGACGCCGCATTCCTCCGCGAGATGGCAGACGCCTATAACCGGCTTCAGCCCTACCCCGACACTGCTCAATGTCTGAAGGACCTCGCCCCGCTGCGCCTGGCCATCCTCTCCAACGGGGCGCCGGACATGCTGCAACGCCTGGTCGCCAATGCCGGTCTCACCGAGCTTTTTGACGAGGTGATCAGCGTCGATTCCAAAGCGGTCTTCAAACCCCATCCTCGCGCCTACGAAATGGTGGAGGAAGTCCTTGGCGTGAAGCCGGAGAATGTCCTGTTCGTGTCGTCCAACGGCTTCGATGTCGGCGGCGCGAAGAATTTCGGCTTCCGCGTCGCACGCATCGCCCGTCTGCCAACCGAGAAGCTGACACGCGAACTGGAGGCGCGCCCGATCTCTCCCCTCACCATGTTCAAGGCACTCAGGATGCAGGAGGAGACATACGCCGAAACCGCGGACTTCGTGGTGCAGACCCTCTCTCAATTGCCGCAGCTGCTCGTCGCCGAGCAGGCCGCACAGACGCAGACCGCGGGGGTCCGTGCCTGACGCGACTTCGATCCGAGGGGAAAACCGAGACGCGACAGCACGCAGACGCGAGCGGATCGGCATCGCCGCCGCCGCCGTGCTCGTCACGATCTCGGTGTTCGCCCTGCATGTCGTGGCGCGCGCATCGGGGACGGCACTGGCGGCCTTTCCCTTTGCGACAACCCTCGTCCTCGTGTGTGGCGCGCCGGGAAGCGCGCCCTCCAGCAGTCGCGCCATCGTTGGCGGTCACATGGTCTGCGGCGTGGTGGCGCTGTGCGGCCACCAGCTCTGGCCGGACTCCGAGCTTGCGACGGCCGGCATGGTGGGGGTGGCGCTGGCGCTGATGATGGCCCTGCGCTGCTTTCATCCTCCGGCGGGAATCACCCCACTCATCGCCGCGCAGTTCCACCCGGACTGGAGCTTCCTGCTCTGGCCGGTGCTGACCGGCGCGCTTCTCGCGGCGCTTCTGGCGCGTTGTCTTGAGCCATTCTGGCTCTTCCGGCGCACCGGCGCCGCCACGGACCCGTCGGCGGCGGCGCCCTCCGCGCCGGCGCCGGACGCTCCCCAAAAATAGAAGAGCGGCAACAGCGAGTGTATCGGCTCAGGCCGCTCGATTTGCGTCGCCATCAAGAAGGGCGAACGCACAACCGATCACGCCCTCAAGCAGCGCTTTTTCCGGTCGCACGCGCGCAAGCACGCGCACACCCATCAGGACGCCGAGCAAATGGCGGGCGAGATCTTCGGCCGTCAAAGACGCGCTGATCGTTCCGTCGGCCTGCCCGGCCGCGACGCACCGCAGGAAGAAGGCTTGAAGCTGATTGAGGACGTCGGCGACGTCTTCCTTCAACTCCATGTCATGGGGCGCAACCTCCAGCGCGGCGTTGACCAGCATACAGCCCTTGTGATCCTGATCGCGCAGCGAGCGCCTGAGAATGTCCGCGAAGAATGCGCCGATAGCCGCGCGCGGCGCCATGCCCTCGCACCGCCGGATACGGTCCGCAACGCTTTCCTGGACATAATGCGCGAGCGCCTTGCGGAAGAACGCCCGCTTGTCGCCGAACGCATTGTAGATGCTGGCCCCGGTCAACCCCGTGCTCTCGATCAGGTCGCGAACGGAGGTCGCCTCATAGCCACGACTCCAGAAGCAATCGACGGCCGCGTCGAGCACCGCGTCTTCATCGAACTCCCTCGGTCTGGCCATTCCTTCGTCCGTCCGTTGGTTCCGCGCGCACCCTGCCATCATTCGCGCACGGGTGCATTATAGAACGACTGCACTAAAATTCGAAACGCCTCGTCGACGCGATCGACTGTTCACCTCTGAGCTTTCCGCCACGCCGCACTTCAAGGAAGACATCATCCAAGCCTTCTATGATGGCATCAAGCACAAGCCGGATACCACCTTCGGGAAGGTCAAAGCCGACGTCATCGCCGACAAGGAGCCGCGCTTCCATCGCGGCAATTTCTGCAGCGTCATCCGCTCTTCGCACTGGGCAAGATGATTTGAGCCTGCAGGCTGCTCGAAGCTTCGGCGCCAGGCAGCCTGCTGGCGGCGGGACCCTGCGCCGCTTCGGATCAGGCATACGTCAAAACAGGGTTTGCCCTGCACCTCATTTGTGCATTACCTTGATTAAATAGTAATCGCTCTGTCTAATTAAAAAACATGTCTGCTTAAGCAAAAATGGTTGTCCGTTTCTAGCGTCCCTTTGGCAGAATCTGAAGCATTGGCCATATTGCCGTTCCGCCTCGCCTCGCCTTGAATTTCGCCCAGTTCGAGCAACCAACTGGCGCTAAGGCGATCCCCATGGACAAAATTCCGGCGACGATACTCTCCGGCTTTCTCGGCGCGGGTAAGACCACCCTGCTCAACCATATTCTTACCGCCTCCCCTGGCGAACGTATTGCCGTGATCGTCAATGAATATGGCGAGGTGGGCATCGACGGAAAACTGGTGGTTGAGACGCAGGACAAGGTCATCGAGCTGAATAACGGCTGCATCTGCTGCACCGTGCGGGGGGATCTCATTTCCTCCATCCACGGCCTCTTGGCATCCGGCCGCGGCGTCGATCGCATCATTATTGAAACCTCCGGCTTGGCGGATCCCGCGCCGGTGATCCAGTCCTTCATGGTCGATGATCTCTTGCGCCAGAGCGTGCAGCTCGATGCCATCGTCACGGTGGTGGATGCCCGCCACATGGCCAATCATCTGGCCTTGGACGAAGCCCGCGAGCAGATCAGCTTTGCGGATATTCTTCTGCTCAATAAAATCGATCTCGCCGACGAAGACAGCCTCACGCGGACCGAAACCGAGCTGCGGCGCCTGAACCCGCTGGCCAGGATCGTCCGGACCCGCGATTGCGCGGTGGCCCGGCCTCAGGTTCTCGACGTCGCGGCGTTCGACCTGCGCAATATTCTCGCCATAGATCCCGACATTCTCGAGGATCACACCCATGAGCACGACAGCAGCATCGGCTGCGTGGCGCTGCGCGAGAATGTGCCGCTCGATCCAGCCGCATTCAACGCCTGGCTCAACCGCTTGGTGCAGGCCACGGGGAAGGACCTGTTCCGTGTGAAGGGCGTGCTCCAATTCGCCGGCGAGCCCCGTCGATACGTGTTCCACGGGGTGCACATGACCTTGGAGGGACGCCCAGGGCGCCCATGGCGCTCCGGCGAGGCACGGCTAAGCGAGATCGTCTTCATCGGGCGCCATCTCGATGAAGACGCGCTCCGCAGCGGCTGGCACGCCTTGGCTGTACGTCCCGGCGATCTGCTGGCCGCCGGTTGATCGCAGCGCGCCTGCCCGTGATCCGGAGGGATGCCCCCTCCGTCTTGCCGACCAAAAAACTCCAGAGGAAGAACCATGTCTCCACTTCTCGCTGCCATGACCAGCCTGGGCGTTCTCGGAGCCCTCGATACCTATCTCACCGCCACGCTTCTTCCGGTGCCGGTCTGGGTGACGTTCATCGCCTGGGCCTCCTTCTTCGCCTGCGGCGGAGGAAAAGCAGGCCTCATCAAGTCGGTCGCGTCCAATTGGACCGGCATCCTCATCGCATCGCTCACATTGCTCATCATCGAGATGGGACCCGCCCAGCCGATCTTCGCCGCCATCCTCGTGGGCCTCGGCACATCCGCAATGATCCTGGTCTCATCCTTCCGCCTTTTGAATTTTCCGCCGGCCATCGTGTTCGGCTTCGCGTCCCTGGTGGGGACCGGTGCTGCGGGCGGAACCACGATCACCGGCACGTCCGGCATCTCCCATCCCACCGTCGTGGCCATGGTGGCGATGCTGCTCGGTGCGCTGTTCGGCCTCATCTCCGAGTTGGGCACCCATGTGCTGACAGCCAAAGCGCCGGTGGCCGCCTGATCTCTTCTCACTTCAAGGAGCCTGACGTGAAACTTCAGCATTATCTCGGCGGCCTCGAGGGGCTCGGCCCGGTGAGCACCGAAACCCGCGTGTTCGTCGAGCCTTGGGAAACCCGCATCTTCGGTATTCACACGGCCATGATGGCGCTGTCGACCCAGCTCCCGTTGCCGGAAACGCCCTCCGCCTTCCGTACCGTGTGGACCTGGGCTGATCTGCGCAAGGGCGCGGAATCTCTGAACCCCTTCGACTATTTCCGCTACCGTTACTATGAGAAATGGCTGGGCGGTATCTGCGGATATTTCATCGCCAACGGCTACATCACCGCCGACGAGTTGGACGCCTTGACGGAGGAATATTACCAAGCTTCCGACAAGGCGTTGCCTACCGAGGGCGACACAGCCATCGACGCGCGCGTCCTTCAATATCTGGTGGAGGGGGACAGCCCCAAGCGGCCGCTCCAGGGGACCTATGACTTCGCCGTCGGCGACGAAGTGTTCGTCCGCGATGTGCCCAGCGTCGAGCATACCCGCCTGCCCGGCTATTTGCGCAACAAGACCGGCACCGTGGAGACGGTTTACGAAGGCGCGTACGCCTATCTCTGCGATACCGGCCCCGACGGCATCGGCTCCCCCATGCCGGTTTATTGCGTCCGTTTCGACCCGGACACGCTGTGGCCGGGCAATGCGGAGGCGAATTTCGTGATCTTCGCCGACCTCTTCGCCCACTATGTCGAGACACCCGCCGCAGTGGCGCGCGCCGCTTGACCGGTACGTTTCTTGGGGAGACTTCCATGACCGAACAATTCAATTATCGCGCGGATCGCGAGGCCTATAGCGCTGCCCGCGTGCGTGCCCTTGAAGCGCTCTTGATCAAGAAGGGCATCATCACAGATCAGACGGTAGATACGGTCCTGAACTTCTTCGAGACCAAGATGGGGCCGTTCAATGGGGCCAAGATCGTAGCCCGTGCCTGGATGGATCCGGCCTTCAAGGCGCGCCTGGTGGCGGACACCCCCAAGGCCATTGCCGAGCTGGCGCTGCCCGATGGTATGGCGGGGGCGGAGGGCGAGCATATGCAGGCCGTCGCAAACGCGCCGGGGGTGCACAATCTGGTCATCTGCACCCTGTGCTCCTGCTATCCCTGGCCGGTGCTTGGCCTGCCCCCCTATTGGTACAAGGACCCAACCTTCCGCAGCCGCGCCGCGCGCGAGCCCCGGGCTGTGCTGAAGGAATTCGGCCTCGCCATTCCCGAGGCGACGCAGGTGAAGATTTGGGATTCCAGCGCCCAGATCCGCTGGTTCGTGGTGCCGGAGCGCCCCGCGGGCACCGACAGCCTGAGCGAGACGGAATTGGAGGCGCTCGTCACGCCCGAGGCGATGATGGGCGTCGCTGTCGCCCGCGCGGCGTGAGGCAGGGCCGTGCTCACCGCCTTTGAACAATTCGCCGTCACAGAGATGATGGGCAAGCCCGACACGCCGCCCCGCGCCAACGGAACGCTGTGCTTCGGAAACGATTGGGAACGGACGGCCTTTGGTGTCGCCCTCGCCCTCGCCAAGAACGGCTATTTCGAATGGGACGACTTCCGTGATGAACTGATCGCGGAAATCGGCGGCTGGGAGGCTGACCACCCCGTCGATCGCTCATCTTGGAATTATTACGAGCGCTGGCTCGCGGCGCTGGAGAAAGCAGTGGTGAAGACCGGCCTTCTTGATCCTGCCGATCTTGCCGCGGCATTTGCCGAACAGCACGCGGGTTGACGCCAACCCCACCTCTATTCAGACCCGACGGAGCTTATCATGCATATCGAACCCGGCCTCGTGGACGATACGAAGATCGTCCTTAGTTACGCCACCGGCGGCGGCGCATTGCTCTATACAGCGAAGCTGTGCTGGGAAACGCTGCTCCAGCGCGGCCCGCTGTCCTTCCTCGTCCGCAGCGCCATCACAACGGCGCTGGTCTTCTCCTTCTTCGAACTTCTGCCGCATCAACCGGTGGGCGTGTCCGAAGTGCATCTGATCCTTGGCTCCACCCTGTTTCTGGTGTTCGGCGTCGGTCCCGCCGCTTTGGGGCTTTCTCTCGGCCTGCTGCTGCAAGGCTTCTTCTTCGAGCCGCAGGATCTGCCGCAATATGGCATGAACGTTACGACGCTCCTGGTGCCGCTGTTCGCCCTGACTGGCCTTGCCAAGCAAATCATCGCGCCCCAGACCCCCTATGTGGAGCTGAGCTACCGCCAGGCCTTTGCCTTGTCGGCCACCTATCAGAGCGGGATCGTGGCCTGGGTGGCGTTCTGGGCGCTGTATGGGCAGGGCTTCTCAATGGCGAACCTCACGGCCATTGCCACCTTTGGCGGGGCCTATCTGCTGGTCGTCACCGTGGAGCCGCTGGTGGATCTGGCGGTCCTCGCCGCCGCGAAGGCCCTCCATGGCCTCAAGGGAAGTGCGGTGGTGGAGACCCGCCTCTTCCACTCCGTCTAAGCCGCGCCCCATGGCCCCGCATCGCCATGCGGGGTCATGATTGACGAGCAAGAGGAAGACCATGCGCATTGCCATCCTTGCCCCACCGGGGGTGCAGTCCCTCGATGTGGTGGGCCCAGCGGAAATATTCTGGGAGGCGGCCCGCCGCTTGGGCGATATGAGCGCCTACGACGTGCAGGTGATCTCCACCGGTGAGCCGGCCATCGGCGGCACCGGTCAATTGCGCTTCCTCGCCGATCGCAGCATTTACGATCCGGACGAACCCATTGATACGTTGCTGGTGGCGGGCGATCCCTCCTTTCAGGAGATTGACCCGCAGGTCATCGCTTGGCTGCAACGTCGCGTGCCGACTGTGCGGCGTTACGGCTCCATCTGCACCGGTGTCTTTCTGCTCGCGGCGGCGGGACTGCTGGCGGACAAGCGGGTGACCACCCATTGGGAATGCGCCGACCGCTTCACCCGCCAGTTTCCAGACATTCGCCTCGACACCGATGCCATCTATCTGCGCGACGGGCCGCTGATCACTGCGGCTGGCGTCACAGCGGGCATCGACCTTGCGCTCGCACTGGTTGAGGAGGACCACGGGCGGGACATCGCCATGATCACCGCGCGCTATATGGTGGTGTTCCTGCGCCGGCCGGGCGGCCAGTCGCAATTCAGCGCGCATCTGGTGGGTCAGATGGCGGAAACGACCCTGATCCAGAAAGCGCAGGCCTATATTCTCGCCCACATCGCCCAGCCCTTGTCCGTGGATCATGTGGCGCAGGCGATCGGCATGAGCCCACGTAATTTCGCGCGCGTGTTCCGGCGGGAGTTGGGGCTGACCCCCGCGGACTTCGTCGCCGCCGCTCGGGTGGATGCGGCCCGCCGCCTGCTGGAAGACAGCACCCAGCCTTTGCAGCGCATCGCGGCGAACTGCGGCTTCGCGGACATGAACACCATGCGCCGGGTCTTCGCCAAAACCATCGGCGTAACACCTGCGGCCTACCGCAGCCGCTTCCACACAGGCCAGGAAGTCCAGACCACGACCGCCGCCCGCCGGCCCCGCCGCTCCGCCACGCGGGACAACGACACCCTCACCTAGCGCTTCTTCAGCTGATTATCAGGTAAGATCCGTCTTCGGCAGTGCGAACATCGTGATGGCGGTTGTCGTTAGAGTTCCTGGGGTGGCGCGCTCAGACTCCCCGCCGGCTACGTTCAAAGCCGCGACTTTGCCGAACGCGTCAGCAATGAAATCCATGAAGACGATCGCCCGGCGGGGCAGAAGGCGGTTGGCGGCGTAGAGGATGTGGATCGGCACCGGTGGCGCCTCGTGGTCCGCCAGCAACCGTCTCAGGCGGCCCGCCTTCAGGCCTTCATCGAAGAGCCAGGAGGGACCGAGAGCGATCCCGAGGCCCGCCTCGGCCGCCTCGCGCACGGCTTGCGGCGCATTTACCCGAAGACGGCCCGTAACGGCCACCTCGGTCTCCGAGAAGCGCCACACCGCGCCGGTCGAGAGCAGCGAATAAACGATGCAGTCGTGGTGGGCGAGATCGTGCGGGGTTCGAGGCGTGCCGCGTTCCTTGAGGTAGCTGATCGCGGCCACGCAGATGCGTTCGAAACGCCCAACGCGGCGGGCGCGCAGCGCGCTGTCGCTTAGATGGCCGATACGCAGGGCAAGCTCGGCACCTTCGTCGATCAGGTTCACAAACCGATCCGATATCTGCAAGTCGAGGTCCAGATCGGGATAGGCCCTCAGGAAGGTTGGGAGCAGCGGCATGACGAATTCATGGGCGAGCGCCGTCGGACAGGCGACGCGGAGGAGCCCAGCGGGCGCGATCTCGCTCTTCAGCCCGGACTCGGCTTCGGCCACCGCATCGAGGATCCGTCGCACCTCTGCGTAATACCTCTCGCCTTCCGGCGTCATATGCAGCTTCCGGGTCGATCGCTGCAGAAGTCGACGCCCAAGGTGACCTTCGAGCGCCGCAACGTAACGGCTGACATTTGGCTGGCTGAGGCCGAGATCGCGCGCTGCGCTTGAGAAGCTCCCCGTCTCCACGGTCCGGGCAAAGCATTGCATCAGCAGAAAACGGTCCATGGTCCATTATACAATAGCTGTAATAATACTGTGCAATCTGGCCCACTTATAAGGATTTAGCAATGGGCGCAGATTCGGGTTGATCCAGAGGCCACGAGATTTTCGGCGGGCGGGCGCGCATCTTGGGTGAGCGGATCTATCATCGCCCGTAGGGCGCCTGGTGATGATGGTACGCAGGGTGGGGCGCGCCCTTGGCTTCCTCCGACGGCACCGGATTGAAGAAAAGTATCCCGACGAGTGCACTGACGAGCTTAACCGCGAGGATGAGTGCTATACAGGCTGGCCACCCTCCAGCCGCATAGGCGAAGCCCGGCAGGAAGGCTCCCACGCTACCGCCAGCATAGTAACAACAGACATAAACGCCCGCGGCGGAGGACTTCGCTTTTCCGGCAACCAAACCCATCTGTCCGGTCGCTGCCGTCTGAGCGACGAAAACCCCGGTCGAGATCAGCGCAACACCAATCAGCGCGATGATCAGATCGGGAACAAGGGTCAAGAGGATACCTACGGTGCTGGTCGCCAACGCTGCTATCAAGCCGGTCCGATAGCCCACCCGCCCCATCCATCTCCCTGCAATCGGATTTGCAAGTGCGCCGAAGAGATTCAGCAGGAACATGAATCCTAGTTCAGCTTCGCTCAAGAGAAAAGGCGGTTTTACGAGATGAAATGTTATGTAAGTGAAAGTGCTGACAAACACGAAGAGGTTGTTGAAGGCACATGCGAAGATTGCGATCATGCTCGGATTCTTTAAATGACGACCCATGTTTCGCAGGCCGATTGTGATATCGCGTTCCCGCACAAAGTTCCGTGATTTCGGTAGAAACCGCCAAACGCACAAGCCGCCAAGTGCAATCACGCAGGCCAAGACCGCAAACGCGGTCCGCCAGCCCTGATAATCCGCCACAAGACCCGAGATGACTCGGCCAGACACACTCCCCACGACACCTCCGCTGACATAAGCGGACATGCCGAGGCCGACGTTCTTTCCGGCCCATTCTTCGCCAACGTAGGCGAGAGTGACGGAAAAGATACCGGGGATAAAAAGGCCTTGAATGAACCTCCACATGATCAATTGCTGGAGCGACGTTGCCGTCGCTGCGAGGGCCACAGGAATGGCAAGCCCCAAAATGCAGGTAACGATGACGGATTTGCGTCCGATCGCGTCGGCGATCACGCCCGAAATCGGTGCGGCGATCGCGACAGCCAACGTCGTTGCTGTGATGGTAAGGCCGACTTCCTTCGCGCTGGTATTGAAAAGATCCACCAAGGACGGGAGGAGCGGTTGAGTGGCATACACCGCCAGGAAGGGACAGCATGCGCAGAGCGCAACTGCCCAAAACCGCTGCCGATCAGACACATGGGTATGGGCGGCTGCCGAGGCACCTGGTTCGACCCTAGTGGACATTTTTGGCCTCATGATTTCGAACGTGATCTCATGTGCCAAGAATCTAAGAACTATGTCGGTGACGTTCGCTCGCTTCAAAGCCACAGTTCGTCGCAAAACGGTCAAAGGGCAGGCCAGTCTGTCGGGCAGCGACGATCGAAGCCGAAGATGACCTGCAGCGATGGGTCAGATTGATCGTTGCTTTGAAAAATAAGCGCTCGGAGCGGCGCCCAGGATCCGCCGAAACATCGCGCTGAACGCGCTCGGACTCGAGTATCCCATGTCGAGAGCGACCGAAAGGATCGGTTCTCCTCGCGCGATCTTAACAAGGCCGGCGAGAAGTCTTGCCTTTTGGCGCCATTGAGCGAAGCTCATCCCCGTTCCACTCAGGAATTGTCTTGCCAATGTCCGTTCGCTCGCGCCGACGATTTTGCTCCAACCGCCGAGCGTGAGATCGGCTGATGGATCAGCCAATAGCGCCTCGCAAATGCGAGCCACGCGCCGGTCGGCCGGAATAGGGAGATGAAGCGAGAGCACGGTGAGGGTTTTGATTTCGTCCAAGAGAACAGCCATCAAGCGCACAAGGCGCGAGGACTTGCCGTCTTCCTGGCTTCCGACTTCTACTGCGCGAAGAATGACCTCTCGCACCAACGGCGAAACTTCGATAACGGTGCAGCCGGTCGGAAAGGCCTGCTCGAACTCGGTGCCCGGCTCGAAGTAGAGCGTCCGCATTTTCAGGATGCCCGAGGCCTGGATTTCATGCTCGATCCCGGGGGGCAACCACACAGCGCGCTGAGGTGGAACAACCCATGCACCGCTGTCAGTTGTAATTCTCATCACTCCCGATGATGCGAAGACCAGTTGCGAGCGTCTGTGGGAATGCCGGGCGACCAGAGCATTCTCAGGATAATCCTTGGCCATTGTGGCGACCAGGAAGCCGTCCTGTCGTTCGCCGGGATGCTCGGGCGGTAAAGAAATCCTGGTAGTCATAAGAAATCACCAGCCGCCGCATCATTTTGCTTAAAACAGGCGCGCGGCGACATCCCGAGTGCGCGCAAAAACATCGCCGGGAAGGTGCCAGGGTTATTATAGCCGAGAGCCAGTGCCGTCTCCGTGATCAATTCACCGGCGACCAGCCTGGGCAGCGAGACTGCGAGGCAGGCTTGCCGGCGCCAGGTCGTGAAGGTGGAACCGTTCTTGTGCGGAAACAAGCATTGCTTCATCTGACCGAAATAGCGTCAGTCCGACGGGCGCGGGCCGCAGAGACGGCGGTGAGTTCGGCCATGTTTCTTGTACCCCACTCGCACAATGGTTGGAGTGATCTGCAGAGGTCTTGGCCAAATCCCGTCAACTCATACTCGACGTGAGGGGGCACTGTTCGATAATCAATGCGCCTCACCAAGCCATCCGTCGACATCTCCCTGAGCTGCTGGCTCAGCATCTTTTCGGTCACATTGCCGACCAGCCGCCGCAGTTCTCCGAAACGCCGGGGAGGCCCATACAGATGATAAAGGATCAGGAGCTTCCATTTCCCGCCGACGAGATCGAGGACCGCTTCCATTCCGCAGCCGAACGATGCCTTTGACATTTCCGCCTCGCTAAAACAGGCACTTACTTTTTAGTGTGTACTTGCCTCGAGTCAAGCTTCGGTTCATTTCCCATGCCGACGACCGACCCGCGCAGGATCGCCGATAGCGGAAGGAACCATGGCCATGGCAGAAAGTCTTTTTGAGCCCGCCCGCCTGGGGGCTATCGAAATCAAGAACCGCGTGGTCATGGCGCCCATGACCCGCGGACGGGCGGAGAATGATGGCCTGATCCCCACGCCGCTTATGGCCGAGTATTACGCGCAGCGCGCCGAGGCGGGCCTGATCATCTCGGAGGCAACGTGGCCCAGCGCGGACTCAGTCAGCTTTCTGAACGTACCCGGCCTCTTCACCAGAGATCAGACCAAAGGCTGGGCCAATGTGGTGGAGGCCGTTCACACTGCGGGTGGTCGGATCTTTTCCCAGCTCGGGCATACCGGCGGCGTCTCTCACCCCTTCTATCGCAACGGTGAACCACCGCTGGCTCCCTCCGCCGTCGATCTGCGTGAGAAGACCTTCATTCCCAGCGGGTTTGTCGACGTTCCGGTTCCACGCGAAATGACACTGGACGACATCAGGCGGACCATTCGCGACTTCGGGCTTGCTTCCGCCAACGCCAAGGCTGCGGGGTTCGACGGGATCGAGATACACGCAGCCCACACCTACCTCTTTCCAGAGTTTCTCCATACCGCGACGAACCTTCGCAATGACGATTACGGCGGCTCCATCGAGAACCGTAGCCGAGCCTTGTTCGAGGTCATCGAGGAAGTGCTCTCGGTCTGGGGCGCTGGACGCGTTTCCGTCAAACTTAGCCCCGGAGTCCGCTCTGGGCTGGTCTCCGCAAACGAAGATAATGCCGAGACGTACGGCTACGTCTTCCAGAAATTGAACGAATACCCGCTGGCATTCGTCCACGCCTTGGCTTTTCCCGATGCGCCCGAGGGTACGCCTGCTCATGAATTTGAGGATCTACCGACTTGGGTTCGGCAATTCTACAAGGGCCAAATGATCGTTGGCGGTGGCTACGATAAAGAAAAGGCACAGGCCGCGCTCGATGCTGGCCTTGTGGATGCTGTGGCATTCGGCGCGGCTTTCATCTCTAACCCAGATCTCGTTTCTCGTTTGAAGATGAGCTATCCGCTTGCTCCCGCAAATCCGGAATTATTCTATACCGGCGGCGCCAATGGCTATACGGATTATCCACGTTACGCTTAAGCGGCACGCCCTAGCGCGCGGACGAGCATGCCGGCGAGCGTACGGAGCTCAACGTGGCGGATGCCCACCGTCAGCTCACCGATGCGTTCCATAACTTCAAGGCCTCCGCCGGGACTAGCGGTCGAGCCACCGATGGGCGGGCCAAAGGGGTTCGGGAGAAGCGCGGGCTAGGAGACGGCTGCATCGATCCTCCCACGTCCACAAACGCCGTCCGCGCACGCATGTGCGGATGAAGCGCCGCTTCATCCAGGTCGAGGATGGGCGAAACACAGGTATCGCCGTTCTCAAGCAGCGCACACCATTCCGCTTGCGTCCTCTGCCGGAAGATCCCTGCAAGGTTAGCCTTGATTCGAGACCAACTGGAAGTGTCGTCGCGGTCGGCCTCATCCTTTTTGTTCACGCCAATCCGACGACATAGTTCACGCCAAAAGGGAAACTCTATCGCGCCAACGGCAATGTAGCGCCCGTCAGCACATTCATATGTGCAGTAAAACGGGGCTGCGCCATCGAGCAGATTGCTGCTGCGCCGCAGGTTCCACCGCCCATGCGCCCGCATGTCGTAGAACGCCGACATCAGGGACGTCACGCCGTCGCACATGGCGCAATCGACAACCTGTCCCTTCCCAGACCCCGCGCGTTCAATGAGAGCCGCAAGAATGCCCATGACGAGGTACAGGGCCCCCCCGCCATAGTCGCCGATGAGATTTAGCGGCGGGATAGGACCGGTTTCTTCGGTCCCGATTGCGGCAAGAGCACCGCTCAGCGCAATGTAGTTGATGTCGTGTCCGGCGATATGCGCGAGGGGCCCCTCCTGGCCCCAGCCCGTCATTCTCGCATAGACGAGCCCTGGCGCCTTCGCACGAACGGTGTCTGGTCCGAGGCCCAGCCGCTCCATGACCCCCGGACGGTAGCCCTCGATCAGGACGTCGGCCGCGCAGCAAAGCGCGAGCGCCACCTGAGCGTCGCATTCCTGCTTGAGATCGAGAGTGAGCACGTTGCGATTTCGCGATGTGGTCGTATCAAAGTCACTGTCGTCACCGCCACCGTGCCGTGTAATGCGCAGGACGTCGGCCCCCATGTCGGCCAACAGCATGCCAGCAAATGGGCCCGGCCCCAGTCCATGGAATTCCACAATGCGGATCCCTGCGAGGGGTCCTTGCTTCGCTTTCCGCGTCTTCGCTTCGTCCATTCTCGCTTCCCTTGCGAACTCCGCTGTCGAAAAACCTCGTCTGCTGCCCCGCGAAAGTCCCAATCGTTCGACGGCACCGTCGGTTCGAAGCAGCGTCGTCGACACGTCTTTTTCACGCGTGCAGTTCTGTGGTCCTCGGGGCCTTGGCCATGAAGCGTGCTGGTATGCCTAGGCAGCGGAAATCCGGTAGACACGGCTTGCGGTGCGCCAGAAGAGATCGTCCTTCTCATCCGCTGAGGCACCCGCCGCGAGGCGCTTGAATGCATTCCACAAGACGTCGTACCCGCAGGAGATCTCGTCGACAGGAAAGTTGCTTTCAAACATGCAGCGGGCTGGGCCGAACGCGTCGATGCATATATCGACATAAGGCTTCCAAGCAGCAGCCAGGTCTTCGGACGATGGCGGGCGCGGCAATTCATGAAATCCGAAACCGCCGAGCCGCATGCCCAATCCACCCAACTTGACCGTGACGTTCTGGCAGGTTGCGATATCACGGATGCCCTTTTCCCAAACGCGCAAGACTTCGTCCCTCATGCCGGCATAGGGGCCAATGCCGATGGGGCCGCCGACGTGATCGAGAATGATGTTCGCATCCGGAAATGCACGGGCGAGATCGGCGACATCGCTGAGCTGCGGGTGATACACCCAGCTGTCGAAAGTCAGCCCCATCCGTGTGAGGACCGCAAAGCCTTCCCGGAAGGCGGGCTCGCGCAGCACACCTTCGGGCGGAGTGCGAATTGTGGTGCGCACCGCCTCGTTCCGATCCCAGGCGGTGGACTGCCTGATGCCCCGAAACCGGCCGGCACCGACTTTCAAATGGGCGTCGAGCACCTCTTCCACGGCTGCACCCTGGCGCAGGTCCGCATATGAGATGATACCTGCACAGACCCCATAAGGGATGTCGCGGGCATCCGCCTGCTGGCCGATCCGCGCGGCAAAGGCTGTTTCACCTGTCGCGCGCAGATGCTCCGGCCCCGTCGTCAGATAGCCCTCCGTGCACTCGGCGAAGATCGTGGCGATGATGTTGTGTCCGCGCGCGCAGTCGGCCTCCAGTTCGTCGAGCAGATAGCGTTCGCGCGGCGCATACCAGAGATGATGGTGAGGATCGATGATCGGCTGGGCGGGATCGATGATCGGCTCCTGATGCAGGGCGAGCCAGTCTTTGTTAGCACTCGGGAGAATCGACCTCCCCACGGCCTGCGGCTTTGATTCCATTCCTATCCCTTTCGCACCATCTCGTTCTTAGCATCGTGTCGCCCTTGAACACGGCACAGAACAACCGTCAGCCGCCTCGAGGCGACCGTCGGACGGTGTCATGTCAAATAAAAAAGTCAAGATTGATTTTTTATGTCTGCCTGCAGCAGTGCGATCAGGGTTGTGGAGAGTATCGCAATCTGACGTTCGACCTTCGCGGTTCTCCCCTCTTCGATCTGGCGAAGTGCGATTCCGCGCAGGGTGTCCAGCATGAAGCGGCGCAGATCCACAAGCTCGTCCGAGGGCACGTCGGCATCAGCGAAAATGCGCACCCAGTCACGGTTCCTCTGCTCGGAAAATCGGGTCATTTCCGCCATCAAGCTGGCGTGAACAGTCGCGTTGAATCGCTCGTAAAGGCGGATCTCAAGGGCGGCGACATAATCCACGCTTCCAATAGTATTCCAGTAATGCTGTATTATCCTGGCTACGCGCTCTGAAAGAGGTAGGGCAAGAATGTGTGAAACCGAAATATCTAGATCAAGACTTTCGGCAATCTTGCGTCGAACGGCGACAAAAATTTCGTCTCGTGATTTGAAATGATACTGGAGTGCTCCTCTAGAAACGTCGGCGTATTCGGCCACAGCCATGGTACTGAAGTTCGAATGACCCTTCTCGCGGAGCAGTCTGATCGCAGCATGGATCAGCCTTTCGCGCGTCTCGATGCTGCGCTCCTGTTTGAGGTGGCCTCCATTGGGGGCGGTGGGCGGGTCGGAGATCGCCCCCTTTGGTGACCGCTTCTTTTGCGCGCCGTCCTTCATTCAGCCGACAATCCTTGTCCGATCAAATGCTCCCGCCGTGCCCGTCCGGTCATGAGCACGTCGGCTTGGCCGTGCCTGGCCATCGTCGGATTGAGAGTGGGGCGCCTCCATCCGAGGTGCAAGCGTTGAGCGATTGACGCGTTAAAAAAAATCACTAATGATGATTTTAATAACACAGCGCTGTCGTATGGACTGCGGCGCGCACGGGACGGCAACGCATCGTCGAGCAAGGAATGGGCGAAATCGAAATGACTACGTTTGCCACCGCTGGGCAGATTGTCCCGGAGGACAGCTTCAGCAGCTTGCTCGACCGACTTCCGCGTGAGGCGGAGCTCTTGAGCTGGGAGGGCGTTGCTTTCACCGCCGGGGAGATCCGGCAGCGCGTGGGTCGGTTGACCCATGGACTTGCAGAGCTTGGCCTCCGTCGGGGCGACCGGATTGCGGTCATGTTGCCGAATTCGCCCACATGGGTCGTGCTGGTCTTCGCCGCGGCTCGCCTTGGTGTGGCAATCGTTTCACTTAATCCACGCCTCGGTGCGAAAGAGGTCCGGGATATTGTCATTCGGACTGGCGCCGTAGCCCTGGTGCACGACAGCGGATATCGCAATGGCGCAACCTTGCAGACGCTCGCGACGGCGGGCGAATTGCCCAGCCTGCGCCATGTGATAGATGCTTGCCCCGAGCCGCGGGCGGGCTTGGCCGCCGGTGCTCCCGTATCTTCGCTGACCTCGCTTGATTTGGACCGTCCAGGCGAAATCAGCATCGGAAGGGCGGACGATCCCCTGCTGATACTGGCCACCTCGGGGACCACGAGCCTACCAAAACTCGTCGTGCATCTCCAAGGCCGTGTCGTACGCCATGCGCGTCATGGGGGGCGAGTCCTGGGGCTGGACGAGGCAGGTAGCCGCGTGTTGCTGATGCTGCCGCTCTGCGGTGCCTTCGGATTCACGGTGGGCTTTACGACCATTGCGGCCGGGGCCGTGCTTTCTCTGCGTGATGGGTTCGCGCCGGAGGCGGACGTGACCTCCATGCAAACTGAGCAGATCACAACCGTCTTCGGCACCAACGACATGTTGTTGAAGTTGCTGCAGGCGTCCGAAGAGCGGCGCCCGTTTCCCAACCTTCGATACTACGGTCACGCCAATTTCACGCCGGGCCTCGATGATCTCCCCGCGGAAGCGGATGCGCGGGGCGTTCGGGTTCGCGGTTGCTTCGGTATGACGGAGACGCTCGCATTATTCTCCGCCCAACCCGATGAGGCTCCCCTCTCACAACGGCAGCACGGTGGAGGCTTCCCCGTTGACGTCGGCGCGACCTTTCGAATTCGCGATCCTGAAACGGGTGTTCTGCTCGGCGTTGGAGATGTCGGTTTGCTTGAGGTCTCCACGCCGAACATAATGGCGCAGTATCTCGACGATAACGAAAGCACACATGCCGCTTTCACCGGCGACGGATACTTCCGCACCGGGGACATCGCACGGAAGGAGACCGACGGCAGTTTCACCTTCATTGCGCGCCACAGCGACGTGTTGCGCATTGGCGGGTATCTCGTGAGCCCGGTCGAGATCGAGGATGTCATTCGTCGACACGCTGCCGTCACTGCTTGCCAGGTCGTGTCTGTGGCCCTGTCCGAGGGTGTGCGGCCGGTGGCGTTCCTTGTGCTCGAAGCCGGTGCTCAATTCGATGCGGTGCGCCTTGAGCGCGCCTGTCGTTCGGATCTCGCAATCTACAAGGTCCCGGTACGCTTCTTCGTCTTGGACAGCCTGCCGGTGACCGACGGGCCGAACGGATCGAAGGTCAAAAAGTCTGCGTTGCGGGAGATGGCGAAAGAAATTATCGTCAAGTGACGATATCAAAGAACAAAAATATATAATGGGAGGAAATGATGAAAAATAGGACCGCCATTGGCGTCGTTTTGCTTTCCGGAATTCTATCTATTTCGGCTGCATCCGCCCGTGATCTGCAATACAACACCTATCAACCGAGCACCCACGGAGCGGTGCAGGTCACCGAGAAACTCGGCGGCCTCCTGAAGGAAAAGTCAAAAGGTTCACTCGGCTTGATCGTACAATCGGGTGGAAGCGTGGCGTCGGGCAAGGCAACACTCTCGGTGATCAGTGACGGTCTCATTGACGCCGGCCTCGTCACCGACGTCTATGTCCCAGGCGACCTGCCGAATACGGTAATCGGATCGAACCTCGCACTCGAAGGCACGAACGCCTTCGTAATGTCGGCGGCCATGACCGAATACGCGCTTTTGAATTGTCCCGGCTGCAAGTCGGATCTTGAGAAGCTCAACGTCATAAATCTTGGACATCACTCGACTGGATCCTACAAGCTTCTCTGCAAGCCGAAAGTCGCGACACTCAGTGATCTTGCTGGCAAAAAAATAAAAGCTGCCGGCCCCTGGACGAGGCTGGTTGCCTCATGGAAGGCCTCCTCCGTCAATATTCCATTCAACGATGTCTATGAGGGCCTGGAACGTGGACAGCTCGACTGCGCCGTTGCTCCAGACAGCGCCCTGACCGACTACGGGCTTTACGACGTGGTCAGTACAGTGATCGACTATCCCATCGGGACCTATCACGGTTACCACAGCTTCGTGATCAATCGCGATGTTTGGAAAAGCCTTCCGAAAGCGGATCGCGATCTGCTCATCGCCGAAATGCCGATGTTCATAGCAAAGCTGGCCGCCGTCTATGAAAAGGCGAATGCGGACGCGCGCGCCGCAGCTGAGGCGAAGGGCATTAAGTATCGGGACGCCGGGGAGGACCTACGCCAGTCTATTGCAGCCGCGCGTACCGAAGGACGGGCCACGGCGCTTACCGATGCGCGCAAGCGTGGGATCCAGAACCCCGACGAAAGCGTGGCAATCTTCACCGGATTGGTGAAGAAGTGGAACGATAAGATCGGCGACGGACCTGTCGACGTTGATGCTTTCGCGGCGATGTTGAAAAGTGAAATCTACGACAAGACCAAGTTTTGACGGGAGGATGGACCGATGCGCCTTCTGATCCGTGTCGTACAAGGTATCATCAAAGCGTGCGGTGCTTTGGGAGGCCTTATCATATTCCTCATGATGGTACACATCTGCCTCGACGTTGCGATACGCAATCTAAGCTCAACCCCGCTCACCGGCACCGTGGAGATCGTTTCGAGCTACTACATGGTGGCAGCGTGTTTCCTGCCGCTCGGCTTGATCGAACTGAGGGGCGAGCAGGTGTTCGTCGAGGTTTTCACTCAGCGGCTTCCACAGCGTGCGCAGCAATTTATGGACTTTGTTGCCCGCGTAGCAACGGTCGCTGCCTTCGGCGCAATTTCCGTGAGCAGTGCCATATATGCCTATGACATGACGAGACGGAACGAGTTTCTTGACCTCGTCTATTATGACCTGCCGATCTGGCCCAGCCGGTGGATGGTGTCGATCGGCTTTGCCGTCGCTGCCCTGGGCGCCTTCTGCGTCGCTCTGCGCACCCTCACGGGACATGGAGCAAGCCGTTTCCTTCAGCACGGTCCGTCAGCGGAGCTCTGAGCATGTCGTCAATCACCGTAGCCGTCCTCGTGCTCGGGCTATTGCTGTTGCTGCTCGTTATCCGCATCCCCATCGCGCTCGCGTTGATCGCGAGCGCGATGACCGGAATCGGAATCCTGCGCGGCTTCGACACTGTCTGGACCACGGTCGCCAAACTTCCCTACGATTTCGCCGCCCATTGGTCGCTTTCCGCCATCCCCATGTTCCTGCTCATGGGGAGCATCGCCTTCAACGGTGGCCTGACTGCCAGTCTGTTCGATGCCTGTCGGCTCTGGATGGGTCGCCTGCCCGGAGGGCTTGCACTAGCTGCTAATTTTGCCTGCGCCATGTTCGCTGCCGCGTCGGGATCCAGCGTGGCGACCTCCGCGGCCATGGCCAGAATCGCCGTGCCGGAGATGTTGAAGAGCAATTATGACCCTGGCCTTGCGACAGGTGTCGTTGCGGCTGCAGGAACGATTGGAGCAATGATTCCGCCGTCGATCGCCTTCATCATCTACGGGTGGTACACAGGACAACCTATAAAGTTACTGCTCATCGCGGGTATCCTTCCGGGAATTCTAACCGCAGTGATCTATTCGATCTTCATCATCGCAAGGGTGAAGATGAACCCGGCCCTGGCGCCCCAGCTCACCTATCGTCCCACCGAGGCGGAGAAAGTGCGGGCGCTCATCGCCATCTGGCCGATACCTGTGCTGATATCGATCGTCATCGGCAGCATGTATAGCGGCATCGCCACCGCCACCGAGGCTGGGGCGATAGGCTCCGCCTGTGCACTGGTCATATGTGCCTTTCGAGGCAACCTGACCTTCCGGATGCTGCGCGACAGCATCGGCGATGCCACCAGCAGCACGGTCATCATCATGATCATCGCGGTGGGCGCGTCTTTGCTCGCGAAGTTTCTGGCGCTCAGTGGAATGCCGCAGGCCATGGGGGGCTGGGTGGTGGATCATTCGGTATCGGCGTCGTCGGTGCTGGCCTTTACCATCATTCTCTATCTGATCCTCGGCATGTTCCTCGACCCAATCGGAATCATGCTCGTCACCTTGCCTGTCTTGTTGCCGATGTTCGAGGCGCTGGATCTGAACTTGATCTGGATGGGTGTTCTGATCGTGAAGCTCATTGAAATCGGCCTCCTAACCCCGCCAGTCGGCCTCAATATCTATGTTGTCAAGGGCGTGATGGGAGATCAGGTCAAAGTGGAAACCATCTTCAAGGGCGCCTTTCTGTTTCTTGCGGCGGAGGTGGTAATCACGGGGCTGCTCATCGCCTTCCCATCGATCAGCTTGGTTCTGCCAAACGCAATACGCTGACTGATTTCGGCGCCCGGCTCGCTGGCGAAGGCGCGCATCGTCCCCATGCCTTGAGGCTTGCACCTTCAGGCATGGGTTGGCCACCTTTCCCCGCGTCCGGGGGCGGACATGGAACCGACAATGGAAGACGTAAACGCGATTGTCGCCGAAACTGCCACGCGGCTGTTTCGCGACCATATTGATCATCACGTGCTGGTGGATGCGGAAGCCGGGGCCCTCCCCAAGTCTCTCTGGAACGCGGTGGAAGAGGCGGGCCTGACGCACGCCATGATCCCGGAACACGCCGGTGGCGTTGGATTGGATGGGGTCACGGCCGCCAACCTCGTGCGGCTCTTGGGTTATCACGCTGCGCCGCTGCCCTTGGCCGAGACCATGCTCGCCGCTCGCCTTCTGGCGGAAGCCGGCCTCGTGCCACCCTCCGGCCCACTAACGGTTGCGGCGGCAGGTGGCGGTTCCGGCCTTGCGCTGCGGCGCGCGGGTGACGGCTGGCATCTTTCCGGGGAGGCGGAGCGCGTACCTTGGGGACGCTTCGCAGGCGCCCTGGCGGTGGTGGGAGACGTCGGGGGCGAACGATTGGTGGCGCTCGCCGAGACCGCCCAGTGCACGGTCGCGCGGGGAACCAATCTCGCCCTCGAGGCGCGTGACAACCTTACCTTCGACCTTCGCCTGTCCCCTGAGCAAGTGGCGCCTGCCAGCGTCGGAACGAGCGAGTTGAAGTTGATGGGAGCCGCGCTCCGGAGCCTGGCTCTCGCCGGTGCTCTCGATCGCGTGCTCGAGCTGACGGCGGGCTACGTTGGCGAGCGTGTGCAGTTCGGCCGCACCCTCTCAAAATTCCAGGCGGTGCAACAGTCCATGGCGGTCCTCGCCGGTCAGGTGGCTGCGGCAGGTGGCGCAGCCGATCTCGCGGCCGAAGCGCTGGCGGGGTCCCTCAGCTTCGTACGTGTCGCCGCCGCGAAAATCCGGAGCGGCGAGGCCGCCGGGATCGCGGCCGGCCTCGCCCATCAACTGCACGGCGCCATGGGCTTTTCCCACGAGCACATGCTGCACTTCTACACCAGGCGCCTCTGGGCGTGGCGCGACGAGTTCGGCGGCGAAGCGGAATGGAGCCGCGCCCTCGGCGCCCAAGTGCTGCGCCAGGATGCGGATGGCCTCTGGCCTTTCGTCACCGCCGCTTGAATCTCACGGATCGATCGATGTCATACTTCAGCTATCCCGCCGCTGTCCTGCCCGCGAGTGCCGAAACGTTGCGCGCCGAGGTGCGGGAATTCCTCGCCATCGAGCTCAAGGATCGCGGGCCGCTCGAGCGTGCCCAATCTTGGATGGGATTCGACGCGGATTTCAGCCGTAAGATGGGGGCACGCGGCTGGATCGCTATGACTTGGCCGAGGGCCTATGGCGGCCACGAGTCCACGGCCCTGCACCGCTATGTGGTCCTGGAGGAGATGCTCGCCGCCGGGGCTCCGGTGGCCGCCCACTGGATCGCCGACCGCCAGAGCGGACCGCTGCTCCTGCGCTATGGCACCGAGGCGCAGCGTCAGAAGATCCTCCCCCGCATCTCGCGGGGCGAGTGCTTCTTCTGCATAGGCATGAGCGAGCCCAATTCGGGCTCGGATCTCGCTGCGGCGCGCACCCGCGCCGAGCCAGTGGAAGACGGCTTTCGCGTGACGGGCACCAAGCTCTGGACCACCTACGCTCACCATGCCCATTACATGATCCTACTCGCCCGCACGGAACCTGGAGAGCGTCACGAGGGGTTGTCGCAGTTCGTTGTGGACCTTGCGACGCCAGGGATCACCATCCGGCCGGTCCTCGACATTTCAGGCGCGCATCACTTCAATGAGGTGCATTTCGAGGACGTCTTCCTGCCAGCCGACAGCATTGTCGGGCAACCCGGCGACGGCTGGAAGCAGGTAATGGGCGAACTCGCGTTCGAACGTAGTGGGCCGGAACGTTTCCTTTCCTCCTTCGAACTGCTCAAGGCGCTGGTGCGGGTGTTGAGCGAAGATCCGTCGGATATTGCCCGCGAGCAGGTGGGCCGCCTCATGGCCCATCTCGTCGTGCTCCGGCGCCTGTCCACCTCGGTGGCCGGCATGCTCCAGGCTGGACAGGACCCGCAGTTCGAAGCCGCCGTGGTGAAGGACCTCGGTGCTCTTTTCGAGCAGGAGATCCCCGAAATCGCCCGCCGGCTGGTGGCCTGCGAGGCGTCCCTTGAATCGCAGCATCGCTTCCTAAACGTGCTCGCCTACACCATGCTCGCGGCGCCGTCCTTCTCCCTGCGCGGTGGCACTCGGGAAATCCTGCGGGGGATCATCGCCCGCGGTCTCGGGCTGCGGTGACCATCGCCCCCGGCGACCGAACGAGGGCCTGGGGAGCATAGCGGCCGACACCGCATTCTTCCGAAGTGCCCGTCGACCGGGAGATGGTCTCTCCCGGCGAGGCCATCTCCCTTCTTTTCGCAGTCTGTCCCTACATACGCTCCACGATCATAGCGATGCCCTGACCGCCGCCGATGCACATGGTGACGAGGCCATAGCGCTTGCCGGTCCGGTGCAGGTCGTAAAGAGCCTTGACGGTCAGGACGGCGCCCGTCGCCCCAACCGGATGGCCGAGCGCGATGGCACCGCCGTTCGGATTCACCTTCTCCGGATCGAAGCCAAGGGCCTCGGACACGGCGCAAGCCTGGGCGGCGAACGCCTCATTGGATTCGATCAGGTCGAGGTCTTCCACCGAAAGCCCTGCCTTCTTCAGCGCTATTTGGACCGCGGGAACCGGCCCCATGCCCATCTCGGAAGGATCGACCCCGGAAAGCCCGTAGGAGACGAGCCTGGCTATGGGCGTAAGCCCGCGCGCTCGAGCTGCGCCGGCTTCGGCGAGGAGGATGGCAGCCGCTCCGTCATTGATGCCTGAGGCATTACCGGCCGTCACCGTGCCGTCTTTCTTGAAGATGGGCCTGAGCTTCGCCATCTCGGCGAGGCTCGTGTCGGCGCGAAAATGTTCGTCCGTGTCGAAGGTGGCGGTGCCCTTGCGGGTGGTAACCTCGATGGGTGCGATCTGCTCCGTGAAGCGGCCTTCGGCCGTCGCCCGCGCCGCCCGGCGGTGGCTCTCCACCGCGGCCTGATCCTGCGCCTCGCGGGAGATCTGGTAGCGCTCGGCCACGTTTTCGGCGGTCACGCCCATATGACCGTGGCCGAAGGGATCGGTGAGTACGCCTACCATCATGTCTACCGCCTGGGCGCCGCCCATGCGCTGGCCCCAGCGGGCTTCCGGCAGGAGATAGCCGGCGCGGCTCATGCTCTCAGCTCCCCCCGCGAGTGCGATGGAAGCATCGCCGAGCATGATGACCTGGGCCGCGCTGATGATCGCCTGGAGGCCCGAGCCGCAAAGGCGGTTCACAGTCATTGCGGGAGATTCCTTGGGCACCCCCGCCTCCATGGCGACCACGCGGGAGATGTACATGTCCCGCGGCTCGGTGTGGATCACGTTGCCAAACACGGTGTGACCCACCTCCTGAGGTGCGATGCCGGCGCGGGCGATAGCCGCCCTTGCGACATGGGCGCCGAGGACAGTGGGGGGCACCTCCTTCAGCGCCCCGCCGAAGCTGCCGATCGGCGTGCGCGCGCCGGAAAGGAAGACGACCTCGGTCTGGCTCATGGATTAGCTCCTTCCAGTATCTTGTGGGGCAACGCCACGATCCCAAGGCAAAGCGGCGGATGTCGTCTCCGCGACCATCGTCCCCGGGCCGCGTGCCTCAGGCCTTGGCGCGGCCGGAGATGAAGCGGTCGACGGCGGCCTTGTGCTCCTGGGTGGACGTGACCACCGCATAGTGGGACGAGATGAGGTCGAGATTTGTCCTCAAGTCGTTGCGCAGGCCCTGGTAGATCGCCCGCTTGATGAAGCGCAGAGGAAGTTCCGGCGCCTTGGCGATCTTGCGGGCGATGGCCATGACCTCTTCCATGAGCCTGTGGTCGTCGATCACCTTGTTGACCATGCCGATGCGTAGCGCCTCGTCGGCATCCACGAAGTCCGCGGTGAAGAACAGCTCAAGTGCCTTGGCCGTCCCCACGATGCGGGGCAGGAAATGCGCCCCACCGGCGCCGGGCACGAGGCCGATCTTTATGTAGGTCTCGGCGAACCGTGCGCTCTTCGCCGCGTAGCGCAAATCGCACATCAGGGCGAGGTCGAGGCCTGCGCCGGTCGCCACACCGTTCACGGCCGCGATCACGGGCTTGTCTAGGTCCTCCAGCGTGAGAGGAATGCGCTGGATCTTCTCGAACAGCTCCGCCTTGCGTTGGGCCGGCTCCTGGTCGAGCCGGTCGGCCATCTCCATGATGTCGCCGCCGCTGCAGAAGGCCGAGCCGCCGCCTGTGACGACCACCACCTTGATCGCGGGATCGGTGCGGCACTGCTGGAGTGCTTCGGTCCAGGCCGCGATCATCTCGAAGGTAAAGGCATTCATGCGTTCCTGCCGGTCAAGCAGGATCGTGGCGATGCCGTCCTCGATACTGAACTTCAAGTGCTCGCTCACGAGATCTGCTCCATGGTGCTTCGGGTGGGCTTCGCCCGTCGGGCGTGGATGCCCACGTCCGAGCCGCTTGCCGCAACCCAAGGCCTCACGATGTCGAACCAAGGCTGAGCCCGCCGCAGACATAAAGTGTCTGGCCGGTGGTGAAGCCGCCGTCGACCGAAAGGAAAAACGCGACGGCCGCGGCGACCTCCTCCGGCCGGCCAACCCGCTGCAGCGGCACGTTGGCCATGAACCGCTCGCGGATTTCGGATCCCTTTGGCTGGAGTGCGGCGAACATTTCGGTCTCGATGGGGCCGGGCGAAACCACGTTGACGGTGATGCCGTCCGACGCCAATTCGAGCGCCGTGGACCGCGCGAGACCCGATAACGCCGCCTTGGATGCGGAGTAGGAAGCGCGTTCCACTTTCCCCAAGGCAGCCCGGCTGCCGATCATCACCACACGGCCGAATTTCGCCGCTCTCATGGGCTGGGATAGGGCCTGCATGCCCCAGACTACGGACTGCAGATTGACGCGGATCGTCCGCTCGAAACCGTCGTCCGTTATGGCCTCCAGCCGCTTCGCGTCGACGAATCCGGCGTTGGCCACGAACCGCGTTGGCGCGAATTCCTCGGCGATATCGAGGAACGCCTGCTTCGCGCTGGGCTCGGCCAGATCGACCGGCCGGAATATTCCGTCGAAATTGGCGGGGCGGGTGCGAGCAACGCCGATCACACGGTATCCGTCCGCGGCGCAGCGTGCCGCGATCGCGCTGCCGATGCCTCGGCTTACTCCCGTCACAACCACAGTTTCTTGTTGCATATCTGAACGTGCTCCCTTTCTTTCTGCTTTCACCGGCCGCGCCAGCGGGGTGCCCGCCGTTCGGCGAACGCGGCCGCGCCTTCCCTTGCGTCCTCGGAAACGAACACCGGATCGGTGAATTCGGCCTGGCGCGCAAATATCTCCGTCGACGGCCAGTCGGCCTGACGCCTGAACACCTGCAACGTGGCTGCTACGGCCAGCGGACCGTTGGCGGCGATGGTTCTGGCCAACTCCAGGGCCAAAGCGAGTGCCTCTCCCGGCTCGGCGATCCGGTTGATGAGCCCCGTCGCATAGGCATCCTCGGCGCCGATGAAATCGCCCGTCAGTAACAGCTCCAGTGCCCGGCGGGGCGCCATCTGGCGCGGCAGGCGCATCAGACCGCCGGCCCGGGCAACGAGGCCCCTCTTGACCTCCGGCAGGCCGAAGCGCGCGTTTCTCGCGGCGACGATCAGGTCGCAGGCCAGCGCGAGCTCGAAGCCGCCCGCCAGGGCATAGCCTTCCACCGCTGCAATCAACGGCTTTGACGGCAGGGCTTCGGTGAGGCCGGCAAAGCCCCGCCCCTCCACCTTGGGGATCTCACCGGCAAGGAACGCCTTCAGATCCATGCCCGCGCAGAATGCGCCACCTGCGCCGGTCAGAATGCCGATGCGCAGTTCCGCGCTCCCCTCCAGCCGGTCGATCGCAGCGGCGATGCCCTCCGCGGTGCGCCGGTTCACTGCATTCTTGACCGAGGGGCGATTGATGGTGATGACCGCGACCCCATCAGTCGCCTCGAACAACACGTCGTCCATGGAAGCAACCTCAGCGGGGGGCCATGCGGATGGCACCATCCAAGCGGATGGTCTCACCGTTCAGCATCGGATTCTCGATGATCTGCGAGGCCAGCAGGGCAAACTCCTCGGGGCGCCCGAGCCGTGCCGGATGCGGCACCTGCGCTCCAAGTGATCGCCGCACGTCCTCCGGCAGGCGTGCCAGAATAGGTGTGTCAAAAATGCCCGGAGCAATGGTGCAGACCCGGATGAGCCGGGCCGCCAGATCCCTGGCCGCAACCAGGGTCATTCCGACAATACCAGCCTTGGCGGAGGCATAAGGGATCTGGCCGATCTGACCTTCATACGCGGCGACGGATGCGGTGAGAATGAATACCCCCCTCTCTCCGTCCACGACGTCGTTCTGCGCCATGCGGGCGGCCGCGAGGCGCAGGACGTTGAAGCTGCCCACCAGATTAAGACGGATCAGCCCCTCAAAATGCTCGAGCGAGCCGGGATTACCCTCCTTGTCGAGAATGCGCAGCGCCCCGCCGCGACCGGCGCAATGAACAACGGCTCGGAGCGGCGCGCGTGCCGCCGCCGCATCGAACACCGCGGACATCTGCTCGCTGTCCGTCACGTCGGCCGCAACAAACTGCACGTTCGGGCCAAGACGCTCGGCGTGCTGGGCCCCGGCCGAGCCGGGCAGATCGGCGATCACGACGAAGACACCCTGCCGGGCCAACCGTTCCGCCGTAGCGAGCCCGAGGCCCGAGGCCCCACCTGTTACGACGGCTGAATTTCCCGCGATGTTCACGCGACGTCTCCTCTTGATCGTTATAGGCGTTCGATGATGGTGGCATTGGCCATGCCACCGGCCTCGCACATGGTCTGCAGGCCGAAGCGTCCGCCATTCTGTTCCAGAGCGTGGAGCATGGTGGTCATGACGCGCGCGCCGGACGCGCCGAGTGGGTGGCCCAGGGCGATGGCGCCGCCGCGGGGGTTGAGCCGCGCGAAATCACCGCCGATCTCCCGGTGCCAAGCCAGCGGCACGGGCGCGAACGCCTCGTTCACCTCCACGTGATCCATTTGGTCGATGGTCAGGCCCGATCGTTCCAATATGCGGCGGGTCGAGGGGATAGGCGCGGTCAGCATGAGCAGCGGATCATCACCATAGACATCGAAGCCGACGACGCGGGCGCGCGGGCGGAGACCCAGACGCAGGGCCGTCTTCTCGCTCATCATCAGCAGGGCTGCCGCCCCGTCGGTGATCTGCGAGGAGTTGCCGGCCGTCACCTGCCATTTGATCTGCTGGAAGCGCTCCTTGACCGACGCGTCCTCGAAGGACGGCTTTAACTGCGCCAGGCCGTCGACCGTTGTGGACGCACGGATGACCTCGTCGTGCGTCACGGTGATGCCGTCCGGCGTCCTGACCGGCAGGATCTCCGCATCGAAGGCACCACTCCGCTGGGCTTCCGCCGCCAGCCCCTGGGAACGAGCCGCAAAAGTGTCACAATCGGAACGTGTAAGCCCCCATTTCGCCGCGACGAGTTCCGCCGCTATGCCTTGTGAAACGAGCCCCGGTGCAAAGCGCTTCGTCACGGCCGGACCAAAAGGATCGGCCCCCATGCGGGCGCTGCCCATGGGGACGCGGCTCATGCTCTCGACACCACCCGCGATGACGATGTCGTAAGCCCCGGCCATGATGCCTTGCGCCGCGAAATGAACGGCCTGCTGGCTCGACCCACACTTTCGATCGATGGTGGTCGCGGGGACATGGGTCGGAAACCCGGCTGCGAGCACAGCCATGCGTCCCGGTGTCGCCGATTGCTCACCCACTTGAGAAACGCAGCCGATGATCACGTCATCGATGCGGCCTGCATCAATGGTGTTGCGCTCGACCAGGGCAGCCAGCACCTGGGCCAGCAGGTCGGTGGGATGGACCGACGACAGGCTTCCGCCGGGCTTGCCCCGACCGCTCGGCGTGCGCAGGGCATCCACGATGACGGGTATGTTCATTTTGAAACGTCTCCGATTTCGTCAGAAGGGCAGGACGTCAGAAGGGGCGCCCGTTGCATCGGCATAGAGGACGCAGACGGCCTCGGGGGCATCGTGCACGGCGTCGCCGATCCGTCGGACTTCGCGGCAGTCGCCGATCGAGATCGCTGCAACCCGCTGCAGCTCGGCGGATCGAGGGCGCGGATCCGTCCAGGTGGAAGAGCGGGTCGGAGCGCATCACACTGACTTGGCGGCTTTGGTGGACATGGTATTGCGCGCGATCACGAGCTTCTGGACTTCCGATGCACCTTCGTAGATGCGCATCGGACGAATATCCCGATAGAGACGTTCGACCACGCTCCCCCGCGCCACACCGAGGCCGCCGAACAGCTGAACGGCGCTGTCGATCACGCGCTGCGCCGCCTCGGTCGCCCCGAGCTTCGCCAAAGCCGACTCGCGCGACAGGCGCCCCTCTCGCGTGTCCTTGGCCCACGCGGCGCGATAGACCAGAAGCGCAGCGCTCTCGAGATCCAGCACCATATCGGCGATACGGCTTTGGATCGTTTCCAGCTCCGCCATGCGATGGCCAAACATGCGTCTCGCCTCGACCCGCTCCAGGGTCTCCGCAAGGGCGCGCCGCGCCATCCCAACGGCGGCGGCTCCAACGGACGGGCGAAAGACATCGAAGGTCGCCATCGCCGCCTTGAAGCCGGCACCCGCGCTGCCAATCATGTTCGTTTTGGGAACACGGCAATCCTCAATCTGCAGGCCGGCGATAGGATGGTCGGCGACGAGCCGGAGCGGCGACGTCACGGTGAGGCCGGGTACGTCCGCGTCCACGATGAACATCGAAAGCCCGCGGGCCCCGGGCGCTTCGCCGGTGCGAGCCACGACGACATAGAAATCGGCGGCACCGGCGTTCGTGATCCATGTCTTCGCGCCGTTGAGGACATAATGGTCACCGTCCGCCGTCGCCGTGGTGGCGACAGCGGCGACGTCGGAGCCGGCATCGGGCTCGGTCAACGCAAACGCGGGTATGCGCTCGCCGCGTCGGCAGGGATCGAGATAGTCCTGGCGCTGCCGCTCCGTGCCGGCCTGCCACAGGGGCGCCGTCGCCAGACCCTGAATGATGAATACACTGTCAACCAAGGCGGACTTGTAGGCCAGCGCCTCGCGGATCAGGCAGATGGCCCGCACATCGAGACGCTGGCTCGCGGCCCGTCCCGGAGCCGGGACGACATAGTCAAGGAAGCCCCACTCAGCCATTTCCCGGGCAAAGCTGCGGCACTCCCTGGCGAAATAGGGGCTCCCGCCCTCGCCCTCATCCTGCGACTGCGCCTGCCATTCCTTCAGGCGTGAGGCAAGATCGCGATGTGAGGGCGCGAAGAACGGCAGATCCCAGATATCCCAAGCACGCATGACAAACCCTTTCCCGCTCGCGCGGGCTCTTGGCGTTTCCCCCCGGCGATCTGCTCGCTCTCTTGCATTAATAAATCAACATAGATTTTTTTATGTCAATCCATTTTGTGCGGCGCCACGATCACGCGTCGGACCACACGCCTCGCGGCGCCACCCTTGAATTTATTGAATTTTATCAACATATTTAGCTTTTGATTTGCCGCTGAAGCAACCGGATAGGCTTCTTTCTCGAGCCGCGAGAGATGGGCTCAAGATTCTTCAAAAAACATTCAAATTCGCTTGTTTCATTCCGAGACTTCGTTAGGCTTCCCCAAAACGATCAAGAATATCCAAAGGGACGACGCGCCTGCCGGTCATTCACGACGCGTATCGGCAGGGTTCTTGAGGAGTCGGAAGATGAATTGTGCCTTGTCTAGAATTTCGAGGTATCTGCTCGCGCCGATTGCCACAATCTGCCTGCTGAGCGGCCCAGCAAACGCGGCTGGTTTCGAGGTGAAAATTGGCATTCTCACCGACATGAGCAGCGTATTTGCGGACCTCGTCGGCCCTGGCTCGGTGCTTGCCGCACAGATGGCCATCGATGATTTCATCGCAACTGAGCAGCCTAACTTCAAGATCACGCTGGTCAGCGCTGATCACCAGAGCAAGGCCGATGTCGCGACGGCGACCGCCCGGCGCTGGATGGAATGGGAAGGCGTCGACATGGTCGCGGACATTGCCGGCGCCTCTGTCTCGCTCGCCGTCTCGAAGCTGGCACCGACAATGAACAAGTTGGTCATCGCCACGGCGTCCGGTCAAAACAGCCTATCTCAAGAGGATTGTCAGGTTAACCTGATCCAATGGACCTATAATACATATGCAACATCGCGTATTACCGCCGATATTGTGACGCGGCAAGGACACAAATCATGGTATTTCGTCACTGCGGACTATGCGGGTGGTCGCTCCGTGCGGGATGATGCAAAGATCGGCATCGTCGACGCGGGAGGTAAGCTGCTCGGGGAATCGCTGCATCCCTTCGGAACCAACGATTTTTCATCCTTTTTGCTGAAGGCGCAGGGCTCGGGCGCCGACGTCATCGCATTCGCCAGCGCCGGAGCGGATACGGTCAACTCAATCAAGCAGGCCGTCGAATTCGGGCTCAACAAGTCAATGGTAATGGTGGGCGCTCTTGCATTCATCGGCGACATCAACGCCCTGGGTCTTCAGACCGCCCAGGGCATGTATCTGACGAATGCTTTCTACTGGGATCGCACCGAAGCAACGCGCGCATGGTCCAAGCGCTTCTTCGAGAAGCGTAATATGATGCCGACGATGGCTCATGCGGGCCTCTACTCCGCGGTCAGCCACTATCTGCGCGCGGTCAAGGCCGCTGGCACCGACGACACCGCGGCAGTGCTCGCCAAGATGCGGGAGCTGCCGGTCCACGACATGTTCGCCGAAAACGGCACGCTGCGAGAAGATGGGATGATGACACACGACATGTATGTTTGGCAGGTGAAGTCGCCAGCCGAGTCCAAATATCCTTGGGACTACCTGAAGCTCGTCAAAGTCGTTCCTGCCGCCGTAGCTTTCCATCCGCTTTCGGAAAGCAAATGTCCTTTCGTCGCAAGATAGGCCCGCAGTGAGGGCAGCCACCCAGGCTTCCAGGTCATTGGGGGCGCGCCAAAATCCGGAAACTCAGTTCCCGTTGGAAGCGTGGTAGCAGCCCAGTTGCTGGCGCTACCGTCATTGAGGACGGTGATACAACGCCCGCTTCCCACCACGCGTGCGTAGCGAAGAGCTTTCATATCACCCACCAAGGAAGGAGAGGTGGTTGAGAGTTGAAGGGACAGCAGCTCGAAGTGAAGAGAGGCGGGGGCGGATCTCGTGCTTGTGAATGACGATTCTTGAGGGGCGGGGAGGCATCGGGCGTCTGCCGACTTCCGTGCTCTTCATAGGCCGCCGCGGAAGCAGGCTTCGCGAGCCGAGCGTCTCATAGACCGTCGAATTTTGGAGAAGACGAGTTTCGGATGCAGGCGCGAGCCGCGCCCCGATCTTGCCAAGGCGGTCAATAGCTTCCAGCGACAGGATGGAAAAGCGCGACTGCCGCGCAATTGCCGAAGCAATTTTTGGTTGCAGTGGCGCACCCGAAGGGATTCGAACCCCTGACCTCTGCCTTCGGAGGGCAGCGCTCTATCCAGCTGAGCTACGGGTGCTTGTACAGAGGGGGATTCCTCTAACCCATCCCCCGCCGATTGACAATCGCCGGGGGCACCGGGCGGTGCCTTGTGCACATGGCGCGCGCCAGGGGCGCATCGCCCAGGCCCGCACAGTGCGGCGTCCGGCCCGAGGGGAGACATGGGTGCGGGACCGACGCGCGGAACAGGCCAAGGGCGCAAGGGCGCAAGGTCCGGCGCGGACGAACGGGCCACGGAGGGCGCGGGCGGCGTTATTTTGGTGGGGCGGGGGTCCATTCCTGCGCCTCGGCGGTGCCGGCGCGCGAATCATAGAGGCAGGCGAAGGTCGCGGCCCGGTTCTTCATGTGCGGCTGCGGCCAATGGCCTTTCACCATCACCAGTACATGGGCGGCGAACATCACCGGTGCGCCTTCCACACGGGCCTTCGCAAGCCCGCTCGCCGCAAGGCACGCCGTGCGCGCCTTGCCGTCCAGCTCGGCCCAGGCCGCTGGCGAGGACGCGTGCGCCGAGCCTGCCGCCAGCGCCAGGAGCGCGGCCGCGCCAAAGCAAGGAATGACTCTCATGCGTGCGCATCCTCCAAGATCATGGCGGCCCCCTTCTCGCCGATCATGATGGCCGGGGAATTGGTGTTGCCGGAGGTAATGGTCGGCATGATCGAGGCATCCACCACCCGCAGGCCCTCGATGCCGATCACCCGCAGGCGCGCATCCACCACCGCCATGGGATCGGAGGGCAGGCCCATCTTCGCCGTGCCCACGGGATGGAAGATGGTGGTGCCCACATTGCCCGCCGCCGTCGCAAGCGAGGCGTCATCATCCCCCACCGCCGGGCCGGGCAGAATTTCTTCCGGCCGATAGGGCGCGAGCGCCGGGCGCGAGACGATCCGGCGGGCGACGCGGATCGAGTCCGCCGCCACCGTACGGTCTTCCTCGGTGGAGAGATACTGCGGCTGGATCGCCGGCGCGGTGACGGCATCCGCATTCTTGAGGCGGATGGTGCCGCGCGAGGTGGGGCGCAGGTTGCACACGCTCATGGTGAAGGCGGGGAAGCGGTGGAGCGGGTCGCCGAACTTGTCGAGAGAGAGCGGCTGGACGTGGAATTCCAGGTTCGCCCGGTCCTGCGTCGCATCCGAGCGGGTGAAGATGCCGAGCTGCGAGGGCGCCATGGTCAGCGGCCCGCGCCGCAGGAAGGCATATTCCAGCCCCATGCCCGCGCGCCCCAGCAGCGAATGGTAGCGCTCGTTGAGCGTGCCGATGCCGGAAACCTTGAACACCAGCCGCAATTGCAGATGGTCCTGCAGGTTTGAACCGACGCCGGGCTTGTCCAGCACGGTTTCGATGCCGTTGGCCTGGAGATGTTCGCCCGGCCCGATGCCCGAGAGCATGAGCACCTGCGGCGAACCGAGCGCACCGGCGCACAGCACCACCTCGCGTTTCGCGGTCAGGGTGCGCGTGCCGCCCGGGGTCCGCAGCACGACGCCGGTGGCACGATTGCTCTCGATGCGCACCTTCTCCACATGCCCGGCGGTGATGAGATCGAGGTTCGGCCGGTTGAGCACGGGCTTCAGGAAGCCGCGCGCCGCGCTCCAGCGCAGGCCGCGCTTCTGGTTCACGTGGAAATAGCAGGAGCCCTCATTGTCGCCGGTATTGAAATCCGGGATGGCGGCGATGCCGTCCTGCGCCGCCGCGTCGCGCACTTTGTCGAGAAGCGGCCACGTGATGCGCGGAAACTCGACATGCCATTCCCCGCCTGTCGCATGATGGGCGTTGGGGCCGAGGAAATGGTCCTCGTGCTTCTTATAGAGCGGCAGCACGTCGTCCCAGCCCCAGCCGGGCAGGCCGAGCTGGCGCCAATGGTCGTAATCGGCCGCCTGCCCGCGCATATAGATCATGGCATTGATGGCCGAGCAGCCGCCGATGGTCTTGCCGCGCGGATAGGAGAGCACGCGCCCGTTCAGCCCGGCCTCGGGCTCGGTCTTGAAGCACCAGTCCGCGCGCGGATTGCCAATGGCGAACAGATAGCCCACCGGGATGTGAAACCAGATCCAGTCGTCTTTGCCGCCGGCCTCGACGATGGCGACTCGCACATTGGGGTCCGCCGAGAGGCGGTTTGCGACCACGCAGCCCGCCGATCCGGCGCCCACAACGATGTAATCATACGCATCCGCGCCCGTATCCGGGCGTCCCGGCGCCACCATGGCGGTCCCTCCCACTTTTGTTGGAACGGACTTTGGCGATGCGGCGCGCGGCCCGCAAGGGCGGCCTCGTCGCGCAGGGGGCCGCGCAGAAGACCGCGCGACGCTTTCGCGCAGCGCACTGCGGACCGTCTCTTGCATGAATGTCGGGGTCGGGGCAGCTCTTGCGAATTATTCGCAATAAAGTTGACAGGCGCCGGAAAGGAGGCCAGGATAATGCAACTCATTCGCAATCGCATGGTCCGGCACCTGTCGGGCCGGTGTGTCGAACGAAGGCTCCTCGACGCGCGCAATGCGCGGGTTCCCTCATCCGGTGCGCGGTGGCATCATGCTTGATCATTCACGGCAGGCGGGTTTGAACGGCTGGCGGCGCGAGCGGGGCGATCCCGCTTTGTCGGACGTGCACGGCTCCATCGACGTCACCAAGCGCCGGGGTTTCGCGCGCCTGTTCGCCTTCCTCGGGCCGGGCTATCTGGTCGCCACCGGCTATATGGACCCCGGCAATTGGGCGACCTCACTCGCCGGCGGCTCGCGCTTCGGCTATGCGCTGCTTACGGTGGCGCTGCTGTCCAATCTCATCGCCATCCTGCTCCAGGCGCTGTGCTCGCGGCTCGGCGTCGCCTGCGGGCGCGACCTTGCCCAGGCCTGCCGCGACAGCTTCCCCCGCCCGGTCGCCTATGTGCTGTGGGCGCTCGCCGAGGCGGCGATCTGCGCCACCGACCTAGCGGAGGTGATCGGCACCGCCATCGGGCTCAATTTGCTGTTCGGCATTCCGCTGGAAATCGGCGTCATCATCACCGCGCTGGACGTGTTCCTCATCCTGTGGCTGCAAAAGCTGGGCTTCCGCTTCGTGGAGGCGCTGGTGGTGGGGCTGCTGGGCGTCATCGCCGCCTGCTTCGGCGTGCAGATCGCTTTGGCCGATCCCAATTGGGGCGAGGTGATCCGCGGCTTCGCGCCGACCACGCAGATCATCACCAATCCGGACATGCTCTATCTCGCGCTCGGCATCCTCGGCGCGACGGTGATGCCGCATAATCTCTACCTGCATTCGGCCATCGTGCAGACCCGCAAGCACGACGGTACGGAAAGCGGCATCCGCCAGGCGATCCGCTATGCGACCTGGGATTCCACCTTCGCGCTCATGTTCGCGCTCACCATCAATGCCTCCATCCTCATCCTCGCCGCCGCCGCCTTCCACGGCCAGGGCGGGGAAGTGGCGGACCTCGGCAAGGCGCACGAATTGCTGAACCCGCTTTTGGGCAGCGCGCTCGCGCCCACCCTGTTCGCCGTGGCGCTTTTGTGCTGCGGGCTGAATTCCACCGTCACCGCCACCATCGCCGGACAGGCGGTGATGGAAGGGTTCCTGCATATCCGCCTCGAACCCTGGCTGCGGCGGCTGATCACCCGCTGCATCGCCATCGTGCCGGCGGCGGCGGTCACCATCGCCTACGGGGAAACCGGCGCCTCCTCCTTGCTGATCCTGAGCCAGGTGGTGCTCTCGCTGCAATTGCCGTTCGCCATCGTGCCGCTGGTCATGTTCACCAGCGACAAGCGCAAGATGGGCGTGTTCGTGGCGCCGCGCTGGCAGACGTTCCTGGCGGCGGCGGCGGGCCTGCTGGTGATCTCGCTCAACATCAAGCTGCTGGTGGATTTCTTCACCGGCGCCTGAGGGATAGCGGACCAGCCTGTGATTCCACCGGGCTGGAGCGCGGGACGTATCGAGACCACACACGGACGAGCCCCTGCGTGTCCCGGACCAGGGACGGCGAAGCCGGAACGCAGAGCCGGGACCCAGGATAAAATTCGGCGCAGCCGGCGAACGCGCAACGCGCCTTCGGGTTTGAAGCGCCTCCGGCTGTTTTATTGCGCTGGATCCCGGCTCGCGTTCCACGCCTGCGGCGTTCCACTTGGCCGGGACGCGAGCACAGCTCCCCGCCGCTCACCCCGCGCGCGCCACCACGTCCGCCTCGTCCTGCAAGGCGGTGATCAGCGACATGAAGCGCTCGCCCTGCACCAGCACATGGGCGCGCAGCGCCTGCGCGGCAACGTCGCCCTCGCCGGCCAGAAGCGCCGAAAGGATCGCCTCATGCTCGGCAAACGAAGCATCCATGCGGCGCGGCACCCGCAATTGCAGGCGCCGATAAGGCTGGAGCCGCCGTTGCAGGCGCAGCGCCTCCGCCGCCAGCACGCGATTGCCGGTGGCGGCGTAAATGGCGGCGTGGAAGGCGGCGTTGGTGGGATAATACGCCTCCGGGTCGGCGGCGCGCACCGCATCTGCACAGGCCTCATGGGCGCTCTTCAAAGCCGCGCGGTCCTCGTCCCCCATGCGCCGGGCGGCGAGCCGGGCACAGGCCGCCTCGATCTCCGCCATCAGCTCGAAGGATTCAATCAGCTCGCGCGGGCCGAGCAGCAGCACGAAGGCACCGCGCCGGGGGCGAATCTCCACCAGGCCCGAGGAGGCGAGCTGGATCAGCGCCTCGCGGATCGGCGTGCGCGAAACGTTGAAGCGCTCGGCGAGGCTCACCTCGTCCAGGCGCTGCCCCGGCCGCAGCCGGCCGGCGACGATGTCGTCCTCCAGCGCTTCCCGCAAACGTGGTGTCGCCTCGCCCCGCACGATCGGCCTCCCGCGATGATCAGAGGAGTTTAGCAGGCGATAAAAATGCAGCTAGTCAAATCTTGCATACAAGATCGTTGACAGGAAATGCAGACGGCGCTTTCATACCCTCACCATTCAGGAAGGTCGCCGATGCTCAAGCCCCCGGCCCAAGCGTGCCTGCGCGCACCGCGCCCCGATGCGCGGCTGTGCGTTCCGCGCCAAGCATCCGACCGGCCGGGGCCGGCGGCAGCGGCGCATGAGCCCAGGCTCGGGCGGCGAAGGGTTTTCGCGGCGTCAGGCCTCGCTCCGCGCCGCGCATGCCCTCTTGCCAGGAGCGGCCGCGGCCTGTGTCATGGGCGGCGATCTTGCATTGCGGGAAGGCGGTCATGAGTTCCAACACCTCGTTCTTCGGCGACCTCCTCACCACCATCGCGGAACGCGGGCGCGCGCTGCTGGACCGGTCCGCCCGCACCAGCGGCGCCACCCGCGCCGCGACCCTGATCGACCGCTGCGAGGATCTGCTCTCCGGCCGCGGCGAAGCCTCCGGCGTGGCGCTGGCCACCGACATCCTCGACCGCTATTCCCGCATGAAGAGCGGCGAGCGCATCGCCCTGTTCGAGGCGCTCCTGACCACCTTCGGCCCGGACAAGGGGAAGCTCGACGCGGCCATCGCCGCCTATGGAAACGCCGGCGACAATACCGATGCGGCCGAGGCCGCGATCGCCGCCATCCACCGCGCCAGCGAGCCGCGCCGGCAGGAATTGTTCCGCCGCTTCAACATGGCCGCCGGCGCCACGGCGAGCCTGGTGCGCATGCGCGAGCATCTGATGGACGCCATGGTCCACCGCCGGGACCTCGCGCCGGTGGACCGGGATTTCGGCCACCTCTTCTCCTCCTGGTTCAATCGGGGGTTCCTGGTGCTGCGCCGTATCGACTGGTCCACGCCCGCCAACGTGCTGGAAAAGATCATCCGCTACGAGGCGGTCCACGAGATCAAGGACTGGAACGACCTGCGCGCCCGCGTCGATGCCCCGGACCGGCGCTGTTACGCCTTCTTCCACCCGGCCATGGTGGACGAGCCACTGATCTTCGTGGAAATCGCGCTCATGAAGGAGCCGGCCGCCGCCATCGCGCCGATCCTCGACCCGGAGCGCGGCGCGCCGCTCGATCCCGCCACCGCGACCACGGCGGTGTTCTATTCCATCTCGAACTGCCAGCGCGGCCTTGCCGGCGTGAGCTTCGGCAATTTCCTCATCAAGCAGGTGGTGGAAGAGATTTCCCGCGAGATGCCCTCCCTCACCACCTTCGTCACGCTCTCGCCCACCCCCACCTTCCGCGCCTGGCTCGACGGCGAGCTCCGCAAGGAGGACAATCCGCTCCTCACCCCCGCCGATCGCGCCACGCTCAAGCTGCTGGAGACACCGGACTGGCAGGAGCGCGATGACCTGCGCGCCGAGCTGACGCCGGTGATCTGCGCCATGGCGGCGCAGTATTTCCTGGTGGCCAAGACCGCCAAGGGCCGCCCGGTGGACCCGGTGGCGCGCTTCCATCTCGGCAATGGCGCGCGGCTGGAGCGCATCAATCCCATGGGCGACCTCTCGCCCAAGGGTGTCGCCCAGGCCGCCGGCCTGATGGTCAATTATCGCTACGTGCTGGCCGACATCGAGAAGAACCACGAAGCCTTCGCCGGCAAGGGCGAAGTGGTGGCGAGTCCCGCCGTGAAGAAACTCCTGCGGGGCGAAACCGCCTCGCGTTCCCTGGTGCCGGTGCAATGAGCAAGACCAACCATCTCTTCTCCGCCATGCGGGCCGCCATGCCGGCCCTGGACCAGCCGCTCGTGCTGCATCCCGACGGCGCGGTGGAAACCTATGCCGACGCCCTCGCCCTCTCCGCGCGCATGGCGAACCTGCTCATCGACCTCGGCGTGAAGCCGGGCGACCGGGTGGCGGTGCAGGTGGAGAAATCCTGGCCCGCGCTGGCGCTCTATCTCGCCGCCGTGCGCGCGGGCGCGGTCTATCTGCCGCTCAACACCGCCTATACGCTGGCGGAACTCTCCTATTTCCTTTCCGATGCCGAACCCACCGTGCTGGTCTGCCGGCCGGAGATCGAGACCGACGTGCGTGCGCTCGCCGCCTCCCTCGGCGTGCCGCAGGTGGAGACCTTGGGCGCGAACGGCATCGGCTCGCTCACGGTGAAGGCGCAGGCCTATCCCGATACGTTCGAGGACGTGGCGCGCGGCCCCGAGGACCTTGCCGGCATCCTCTACACCTCCGGCACCACCGGCCGCGCCAAGGGCGCCATGCTGAGCCACGACAATCTGCTCTCCAACGCGGTCACCCTGCGGGATTATTGGCGCTTCACCGCCGACGACGTGTTGATACACGCCCTGCCGCTGTTCCACACCCACGGCCTGTTCGTGGCGAGCAACATCATCCTGCTGGCCGGCGCGCGCATGATCTTCTGCCCGAAGTTCGATGCCGCCCAGACGCTGCGCCTGATGCCACAGGCCACCAGCCTGATGGGCGTGCCGACCTTCTACACCCGCCTGCTGGACCAGGAGGGCCTGACGCGGGAGGCCACCGCCCACATGCGCCTGTTCGTCTCCGGCTCGGCGCCGCTTCTGGCGGAAACCCATCGCGCGTTCGCCGAGCGTACCGGCCAGGCGATCCTGGAGCGCTACGGCATGACCGAGACCGGGATGAACACGTCCAATCCCTATGACGGCGAGCGGCGCGCCGGCACGGTGGGCTTCCCCCTGCCCGGCGTCGACATCCGCATCACCGATCCGGAGAGCGGCAAGGTACTGGCGGCGGACGAGATCGGCGCCATCGAGGTGAAGGGCCCGAACGTGTTCAAGGGCTATTGGAAGCTGCCCGAGAAGACCGCCAGCGAATTCCACGACGGCTTCTTCATCACCGGCGACCTCGGCAAGATCGACGCGAGCGGCTATGTGCACATCGTCGGGCGCGGCAAGGATCTCGTCATCACCGGCGGCTTCAACGTCTATCCCAAGGAAGTGGAAGGCGAGATCGACGCTTTGCCGGGCGTCGTGGAGAGCGCGGTCATCGGCGTGCCCCACAAGGATTTCGGCGAAGGCGTGACGGCGGTGGTCGTGCGCACGCCCGGCGCCGGGGTGACCGAGGCCGATATCCATGCGACGCTGGAAAACCGGCTTGCGAAATTCAAGCTGCCCAAGCGGATCATCTTCGTCGACGAACTTCCGCGCAATACCATGGGCAAGGTGCAGAAGAACGTCCTGAGAGAGACCTACAAGGACATCTATCGCAGCAACGTCGCCTGAGCGGCGCGCGGCACCTGGTCTTTCCCCCGCCAAGCGGAAGGCCGGACCCAAGAAGAGGGAGCCACGACCCCGGATGAACCGGGGCGGGTTTCGAGGAAACGCCAAGACAACGCCCATTCCGGGCGAAGGAGGACATGCGCCATGTTGATCACGAGACGCCACCTGCTTGCCGGCGCCATCGCCGCCCCCGCCATCCTGAAGCTCACCGGCCCCGCCCGCGCGGCCACCACGCTCAAGATTTCCCATCAGTTTCCAAGCTCCGGCGGAGATGAAGGCGATTTTCGCGATCGTCTCGTGCGCAAGTTCGCCGAGCAGGTGGAGAAGCGCTCCAATGGCGAACTGAAGTTCGAGCTGTATCCCGGCTCTTCGCTCATGAAGACCAATGCGCAATTCTCCGCCCTGCGGAAGGGCGCGCTGGATATGTCGCTCTATCCCATCTCCTATGCCGGGGGCGAGGCGCCGGAATGCAATATCGGCCTCATGCCGGGCTTGGTCTCCTCCTATGATCAGGGCCTCGCCTGGAAAAACCAGCCGGTGGGCCAGGAGTTCGAGGCCTATCTGGAAAGCAAGGGCATCCGCATCGTCACCTGGATCTGGCAGGCCGGCGGGGTGGCGAGCCGCGAGCGGCCGCTGGTTTCCCCAGAGGATGCCAAGGGCATGAAGGTGCGCGGCGGCTCGCGCGAGATGGACATGGTGCTCCAGGCCGCCGGCGCGGCGGTGCTGTCGCTCCCCTCCAACGAACTCTATGTCGCCATGCAGACCGGCGCCTGCGACGCCGGCATCACCTCCTCCACCAGCCTGATTTCCTTCCGCCTGGAGGAATTGTCGAAGAATCTCACCACCGGGCGCGGGAAATCCTATTGGTTCATGCTCGAACCCTTGCTGATCTCGAAGATCGTCTATGACGGCCTGCCGAAGGCACAGCAGCAACTTATAGATACAGTGGGCGCCGAGATGGAAGCTTTCGGCAAGGCCGGCGCCATGGCGGACGACGAGAAGGTCGCCGAAGTGTTCCAGAAGGCCGGCGCGAAGATCCATGATCTCGATGCCGCGACCGTGGAAAAATGGCGCGCCATTGCCCGCGACACCGCCTGGAAGGATTATGCCGCCAAGACCCCGCTCAACGCCAAGCTGCTGAAGCTTGCGGAAGACGTGCGGGCATGAGCCACGGACTTGATCTTGGACCGGCCGGGGCGCACGCCTCGGCCGGCCAGCCGCTCCCCCCTCTTCTCTCCACGCTCCAAGGAGCCCTGTCCCTCCTCAACCGGCTGATCGTCGCTTTGGCTTCGATCGCCCTGGTGGCGGCGAGCCTGATCCTGTCCTACAGCGTGGTGACGCGCCTGCTGTTCCATGCCCCCACCTATTGGCAGGACGAGGCTTCGGTCTTCCTGCTGGTGGGCGCGACCTTCATGACCGCGGCCTATGTCCAGGGCCGGCGCGGCCATGTGGCGATCGAGGCGCTGAGTGCGCTGCTGCCGCCGCGCGTCAATGCCGCCCGGCTGCTGCTGGTGGATATCGCCAGCTTTGCCTTTTGCGCCTTCTTCACCTGGAAGTCGTTCGTATTGCTGGAAGAGGCCTGGATCGACGGCCATGTGTCCTCCTCCACCTGGGCCCCGCCTCTGTGGATTCCCTATGGGGTGATGACGCTCGGCATGGGCCTGCTGTCGGTCCAGATCGCGCTCCAGATCGCCTGCGCCCTCGCGCGGAGGATGCGCCCATGAGCACGCTCGTCGTCGGCTTGATGTATGGCGGGGCGACTCTGCTGACCATGTTCATCGGCATGCCCATCGCCTTCGCGCTGGGGGCGGTGGCGGTGCTGTTCATGCTCGGCTTCATGCCCGCCGCATCCCTCGATACGGTCACCCAGAATGTCTATGAGGAGATGGCCTCCATCACCCTCCTCTCCATTCCCCTGTTCATCCTCAAGGGCGCCGCCATCGGCAAGTCCCGCGCCGGGCAGGATCTCTATTCCGCGCTCCATGCCTGGATGCACAAGATCCCCGGCGGCCTCGGCATCGCCAATGTCTTCGCCTGCGCCTTGTTCGCCGCCATGGCCGGCTCTTCCCCCGCCACCTGCTCGGCCATCGGCTCCGCCGGCATTCCCGAAATGCGCAAGCGCGGCTATTCGGGCAGCTTCGCCGCCGGCCTCATCGCCGCCGGCGGAACCCTCGGCATCCTTTTGCCGCCCTCCATCACCATGATCCTCTATGCGGTCGCCGCCGAGCAGTCGCTCGGCCGCCTGTTCCTCGCCGGACTCGGGCCGGGCCTGCTGCTGGTGATGCTGTTCGCCGCCTATGCCATGGTGCGCTTCCGCCAGGAATTCGCCCGCGCCAAGCTGCTCTACGAACAGACCGGCGCCGCATCGCCGATCCTGCACGAAGAGCACCTCACCATGCGCGACCGCTTCGCCGCGCTGCCGCGGGTGCTGCCGTTCGTGATCCTGCTCACCGGCGTCATGGTCGCCCTCTACGGCGGCTATGCCACCCCCTCCGAGACCGCCGGCCTCGGCGGGATCCTGGCCCTGGTGCTGATCGCCCTGATCTACCAGGTCTGGACGCCGAAGGATCTGGAGCCGATCCTCACCTCCACCTTGCGGGAGGCCACCATGCTGATGCTGATCATCGGCATGTCGCTGCTCTATTCCTATGTGATGAGCTATCTGCACATCTCCCAGGCGGCGGCGCAGGCGATCGTGGCGCTGCATCTGTCCAAATGGCTGCTGCTGGCGACCATATTGGTGCTGGTGGTGGTACTCGGCTTCTTCCTGCCGCCGGTGTCGATCATCCTGATGACCGCGCCCATCATCCTGCCGCCCCTGAAGGCCGCTGGCTTCGATCTGATCTGGTTCGGCGTGGTGATGACCATCGTCATGGAGATGGGGCTGATCCATCCCCCGGTGGGGCTGAACATCTTCGTCATCAAGAACATCGCCCCCGACATTCCGCTCAAGGACGTGATCTGGGGCACGGTGCCGTTCGTGCTGCTGATGATGCTCGCCGTGGTCCTGCTCTGCCTGTTCCCCCAGATCGCGACGGGTCTCCCGGACCTCGTCATGGGCCAGGGACGGTAGGGGGCGGAAGAGGGACGACGCGCCGGCCCTATGAGGCCGGCGCCACCGCGTGCGGGCGCTCCACCGGCACCACGTCCACCCCGACGGCAAGCAGGTGCTCGCCGGAAGCGACGATGACGCCATCCACTGGCGCCACATCGGAATAATCGCGGCCGATGGCGAGAATGATGTGGTCGTTGCCGGCCGCGATCGCGTTTGTGGGATCAAGCCCGATCCAGCCCAAATCCTCCCCGCACCACACCTCTGCCCAGGCATGGGTGGCATCCGATCCGGCCAGGCGCTCCTGTCCCGCCGGCGGCACCGTGCGCAGATATCCCGACACATAGCGCGCCGAGAGGCCAAGCCCCCGCAGACCGGCGATCATCACGTGGGCGAAATCCTGGCACACGCCGCGCTTCGCCTCGAAGGCCTCGTGCGGCAGCGTGGTGACGTCAGTGGCGCCAGGCTCATAGGCGAAGTCGGAATGGATACGCTCCATCACCTCCCAGGCGGCGGCCAGGATCGGGCGGTTGGGCGCGCAACTCTCCGCCGTCCAGTCGGTAATGGCGGGATCGAGCGGAACGGAACGGCTCGCATAGAGCCCGTGCACCGGCGAATTCGGGCCGAGATCGGTGCTGGCGAACGCTGCCTCGCGCACCTCGTCCACCATCGGAGAGGCCTGGAGATCGGGCAGCGGCGCGGCCTTCACCTCGACCCGGCTATGGGTGGAAATCTCGAGCCGGTCGTGGGGCGTGTCGAGGGTGAGCCAGGCGATCGCATTGCCGAAGAAATCGAGCCCCTGCTCCATCTCGCCCGCGATCGGATCGGTGGCGAGGGAATGGGAGACCACGTGCTGGTGGTGCGGCCGGTCCACCGGCGTCATGTGCAGCACCTGGCGCGCCACGCGCACCTGCCCGCCGTAGAGATATGTGGTGGTCTGGCGGATGTCATAGAGCATGGCGCCTCACCCCTGCCCCGGCCAGGCGATGTCCGCCGCCGGCCCCTGGATGAAATAATGTGCCGCGATCTCGTCCGAGAGCTGGGCGAGATCGCCTTCCAGCGCGTCGAAATCCTCGATGTCGAAGGATTCGGCGGTGGCGGCCGTGAGGTCGGCGCGCATGCGCGCGATGATGCGCTCCGAGCGCGGCGGCGGCTCGTCCGGATCGCGCCCCGGCAGCACCCGCAGATGGGCGGCGATGCGCTCCACCTGGAAAGCGAGCGAGCGCGGATTGTCCGGGTCCAGCAGCACCAGGTCCAGCACGGGGCCGCGCGCCTCGATCACCACATAGCGGCTGCGATAGGTGATCTGGCTGTCGGCGAGTTGCAACAGCACGTCGAGCGCGCCGCGCGGGGCGCCCTGCTCGGCGAAGGTCCGCGCGAAGCGCAGCAGCGCCATGCCCCGCTCGATGCGCCGGCCGAGTTCGAGAAACCGCCAGCCGGTGAGGCGGTTCATGTTCTCGCTGGCGAGGCCGGAAAAGGCGGCGATGATGCGCAGCGCGGCATCCGCCCGCTCATGGGCGTCCGCTTCCGTGGGGGCGGTGGGCACCGGGGTATTGAGGCACGCTTCCAGATCCACCAGCGCGCGCCAGGCATCGGGCGAGAAGCGGTCGCGGATCACGGACGCGGCGGCGCGGGCCGATTTCACCACCTGCGGCAGGCCGCCGGGCAGATCGTGCCGCGTCAAGGCCGCGATGGCATGGCGGCTCGGCGAGGCGCCGGTGAAATCGCGCGGCATGGCGCCCCAGAAGGACAGCAGCGTGATCAGCCGCAGCACCAGCGGGCTGCTGGCGGGCTCGGTTTCCGCCAGCCGCCCCACCAGCGCCCGCACCAGGCGCAAGGTGGCCTCGGCCCGCTCCACATAGCGGCCGAGCCAGAACAGATTGTCGGCCGAGCGGCTCGGCAGGGTGCCGGAGGAGCGGCGCACCCGCACATTGTCGGGGCTTGGCAGCAAGGTGGTGGCGGGCACCTCGCGGTCCGCCAGCACCCACACATCCGCCGAGCGATCGCCGCGCTGGATCGAGAAGGCGCGCGCGTCGAGCCGTTCCGAGATGCGGCAGAAACCGCCGGGCATAACGGTCCAGCCCTCTTCGGTGGCGGCCAGGAACACCCGCAGCGTGAACGGGCGCGGCGTGAGCTTGTCGCCGGTCCACACCGGCATGGTGGAGATGCGGGCCACATCCTGCCCCACCAGATCGGCGCCGCGGCGCGCCATGACGGCGGACAGCTGGCGCCGCTCCTGGGGGCTCAGGTCCGCTCCGAGCACCGAGCCGCGCCGGCCGATGCCGGGCACCGGCGTGCCGAAGGCAGAGGCCACCACCAGTTCGTCCAGATGCTCCATCACCTGGGCACGCTCGGCGCCCTGCCCGCACCACCAGGTGCCCACATGCGGCAAAGCGAGCGGGCGGCCGAGCAGCTTGATGGCGAGCCGCGGCAGGAAGGCCATGAGCGCCGGCGCTTCCACCAGGCCCGAACCCAGCGCATTGGCCAGCGCCACACCGCCGATGCGCGCCACATGGGCGAGCCCCGGCACGCCGAGGCGCGAACGCGCGTTCAATTCCAGCGGATCGGCGAAATCCGCGTCGAGCCGGCGCAGCACCACGTCCACCCGCTTCAGCCCGGCCACGGTGCGCACATAAAGCGCATCGCCGCGCACCGCGAGATCCTCGCCCTCCACCAGCGAGAAGCCCATGTAGCGGGCGAGCAAAGCGTGTTCGAAATAGGTTTCGTTGAGCGCGCCGGGTGTCATCAGGCCGACCCGGCCCTCCCCGGTGCGGTCGAGTTTCAGGAGCGAGGTGCGGAAGCCCTGGAAGAAGCCGGCCAGCCGGTCCATCCGCATGGTGCGGGAGATATCCGGCAGGGCGCGCGACATGGCGAGGCGATTTTCCAGCGCATAGCCGACGCCCGAGGGCGCCTGGGTGCGATCGGACAGCACCCACCAGCGCCCGTCCGGGCCGCGCCCCACGTCGGCGGCGTAGAAGCGCAGGAATTTTCCCCCGCGCGGCATGGAGCCGACCATGGGACGCAGGAATTCCGGGCTTCCCGCGACCGCGGCGGCGGGAAGCGCGCCCTGCTCCACCAGCCGCGCGGGGCCATACAGATCGGCCAGCAGGGCTTCCAGCAATTGCGCGCGTTCCACCAGCCCGGCGGCGAGGCTGTCCCAGTCCGCCTTGTCCAGCAGCAGGGGAATATGGCTGAGCGCCCACGGCCGTTCGCCGCCGCCCTTGTCGTCATAGACCCGATAGAAGACGCCGCTGTCGCGCAGATAGCGATCGGCCGCGCCGAAGCGCCGGCGCACTTCCTGCGGGCCAAGTTCGGCGAGCGCTGTGAGGAACGGCACCCAATGGGCGCGCGGGCGGCCATCGGCGCCCATCATCTCGTCGCGCACGCCGGGCAGGGTCTGATAGCCGTCGAGAACGGCTTCCACCGCAGCGGCTGCGAACGGATCGTGATTGGCGTCCTCGGCCAGGCTCACTTTGTCCACGCTTGGCTTTTCCTCCCCCAGAGCCCGCTCGTATGACTCATGATCGCCGGTTCGCGCAGCGCCGCCATGTTGCCGTTCGCCGCTTCACCCGGCATCTGGCCCGTTTCAACCCAGGCAGATGCAGGCTTAACCGATGAAGGCTCGGCCGATGCAGGCTTCTTGCACGCGCGGTGCATGGCGGCGTTCCGCCGGCCCGCGCGCGGGTCCGGCGATGTGCCCAAGGAGGCGGACGCATCGCCGGTTCGCCTAGCTTGACGAACTTTTCCCGCGAGGAAAGAACTTATCTGCGAATTGGAACGATTTCTTTTTCCGCCGGCAGGTTGCCTTTCCGCCGGCGGAGCTTTCAGAGTCCGCCCGGGCGCCGCAGATCGAGGGTGGTGGGGAATTCGTCCGGCGCGGATTCCTCCGGCACATGGGGCACGCCGGGCGTATGGCCATGGTTCACGAACCGGGCGAGACGGCGCGATTCCGCCTCGTAGGAATTCACCGGATAGGTGTCGTAGCTGCGGCCGCCCGGATGGGAGACGTGATAGACGAACCCGCCGCGCGAGCGCCCGCTCCAGGTGTCGATGAGGTCGAACACCAAAGGCGTATGCACCGGAATGGTCGGATGCAAAGCGGAATAAGGATCCCACGCCTTGTAGCGCACCCCGGCGACGAAGGTGCCGCTGCGCCCGGTCGGCGCCAGCGGAATGCGCCGGCCGTTGCAAGTCATGACGTGGCGGGCCGGGTTGAACCCGTCCACCTGCACCTGCACGCGCTCCACGGAACTGTCCACATAGCGCACGGTGCCGCCGGCGGCGGCTTCCTCGCCGAGCACGTGCCACGGCTCAAGGGCCTGGCGCAGCTCGATATCCACGCCCGCCCGCTGCACCTTGCCGAAGCTCGGGAAACGGAACTCGAACTGGGCCTGGAACCAGAGCGGATCGAAATCATAGCCGGCATCGCGCAGATCGCCGAGCACGTCCTGGAAATCGGCCCAGGCGTAATAGGGCAGCATGAAGCGGTCGTTCAGCGCCGTGCCCCAGCGCACCAGCGAACCGGACAAAGGCTTGCGCCAGAGCGCGGAGATCAGCGCCCGCAGCAGCAATTGCTGGGCAAGGCTCATGCGCCAGTCCGGCGGCATCTCGAAGCAGCGGAACTCCACCAGGCCCAGGCGGCCGGTGGGGCCATCCGGCGAATAGAGCTTGTCGATCGAGATTTCCGTGCGGTGGGTGTTGCCCGTCACGTCGATCAGGATGTTGCGCAGCATGCGGTCCACCAGCCAGGGCGGCGGCGGCAGGTCCGTGCCCGGGGCGGGGAATTTGGAGAAGGCGATTTCCAGCTCGTACAGGCTGTCGTGCCGCGCCTCGTCGATGCGCGGATGCTGCGAGGTGGGGCCGATGAAGACGCCCGAGAACATGTAGGACAGCGAGGGGTGGCGCTGCCAATAGAGCAGCAGGCTCTTCAGCAGGTCCGGCCGGCGCAGGAACGGGCTGTCCGCCGGGGTAATGCCACCCACCACCACGTGATTGCCGCCGCCGGTGCCGGTGTGGCGCCCGTCGGTCATGAATTTCTCGGTGCCGAGGCGGGCGAGGCGTGCCTCCTCATAGACGATGCGGGTGGTCTCCACGCATCCCTTCCAATCGGAGGCGGGATGGATGTTCACCTCCAGCACGCCGGGATCGGGCGAGAGGCCGATCACCTGCAGGCGCGGGTCGAACGGCGGCGGATAGCCCTCCAGATGCACCGGCATCTTCAGCTCGGCGGCGACCGATTCCACGGCCGAGACGAAGGCGAGATAATCCTCCAGCGTGGTCAGCGGTGGCAGGAACACGCACAGCCGCCCGTCGCGCGCCTCGACGGAGACGGCGGTGCGCACCGCCTGGTCGGCCGGCTCCGGCGCACGCGCCAGATAATCGGAGAGGATCTGCCGCGCCCGCTCAGCGGAGGGGACGTGGCCGGTTGCCGCGTCGCGCTCGTAGCCCTGCGCCATCTCGTCGGGATCGGGCAGCGGGCCGCGCGGCTCCATGGGGTCGGCGGGAATGGTGTGGGGATAGAGGATCGGCGAGAGATACGGCAGGGAATCCAGCGGCAGGCGGAAGCCGATGGCGCTGTCACCCGGCACCAGGAACAGATGGCCGCGGCGGAATTTCCACACCTCGCTCAGCCAGCCCTGGCCACCGCGGGCATTCAGCCGCTGCACCGGGATGACATAGCCGCGCGGATTGCCGAGCCCTTCGGACAACGCCTTTGCCAGCGTGATGCGGGACTCGGGGTCTGCCAGCCGCTTGTCGCCGGGCTCGAGATTCTCCGGCAGATTGGCTTCCTTGAGCAGGAAGTGGGCATTGTCCTCATAGGCCGGCTGCACATATTTGCCGCCGAGCCCGAGACGCTCGGCGAGCGCGAGCGCGAATCGCTCGGCATCGGCGGTGGTGACGCCATAATCGTGCGCCTCGTCGGCGATCAGCGTCTCGTCATGCCAGATCGGCTTGCCGTCCTTGCGCCAGAACAGGCCGAAGGACCAGCGCGGCAGCGGCTCGCCGGGATACCATTTGCCCTGGCCGTAATGCAGCAGGCCGCCGGGCGCGAAGCGCTTGCGCAGGCGGCGGGCGAGATCGTCCGCCCGCACCCGCTTCTGCGGGCCGAGGGCGGCGGTGTTCCATTCGGCGCCCTCATAATCGTCGATGGAGACGAAGGTGGGCTCGCCGCCCATGGTCAGGCGCACGTCGTTGGTCATCAGGTCGGCATCGACCTTTTCGCCGAGCGCGTTCAGCGCGGCCCAGCTCTCGTCCGAGAACGGCAGCGTCACGCGCGGCGCCTCGGCGACGCGGGCCACTGACATTTCGAAATCGAATTCCACTTCCGCCGGCTCGACGCCGCCGGAGATCGGCGCGGCGGAGCGATAATGCGGGGTCGCCGCCAGCGGAATATGCCCCTCTCCGCACAGCAGGCCGGAGGTGGCGTCCAGGCCGATCCAGCCGGCACCGGGCAGATAGACTTCGGCCCAGGCGTGCAGGTCGGTGAAGTCCACCTCGGTGCCGGAGGGGCCGTCGAGCGCCGGCACGTCCGGCTTGAGCTGGATCAGATAGCCGGAGACGAAGCGCGCGGCGAGGCCGAGGCGGCGCAGGACCTGAACCAGCAGCCAGCCGGAATCGCGGCACGAGCCGAGCTTGCTCGCCAGCGTCTCGTCCGGCGTCTGCACGCCCGGCTCCATGCGGATCACATAGCCGACTTCGGCCTGCACGCGCTGGTTGAGGCCAACCAGAAAATCCACCATGCGCGTCTTGGTGCGCGGCACCGCGGCGACGAAGGCATCCAGCTCCGGCCCGCCATCCTCCAGCGCGAGATAGGGCGCAAGCTCAGCCTTCAGGTCGGGCGCGTAGTCGAACGGGAAATGGTCGGCATAATCCTCGATGAAGAAGTCGAACGGATTGATCACCGACATGCGCGCGAGCAGGTCCACCTCGACCTTGAACTCGGTGGTCTTCTCGGGAAACACGAGCCGCGCCAGCCAGTTGCCGAACGGGTCCTGCTGCCAGTTGATGAAGTGCTCGGCCGGCGTGATCTTCAGCGAATAGGCGGGAATATCGGTGCGGCTGTGCGGCGCCGGGCGCAGGCGCACGGTCTGCGGCCCGAGCATGATGGGCCGGTCATAGGAATAGCTGGTGACATGGTGGAGGCTCGCGAGGATCGTCATTCAGGTCACCAGCTCCGGTTGGCACGGCATGGCTTGAGGTTAGACAAGCGCATCGGCCCAAGAAAGCGTGAGTTTGCGGCGCGCATTGCCTCATTTGGAGGCAGGGCCGCGCGTGCGGCCCTGCCCGTCTTCGGCATCAGGCAGATGCGGGATGGCCCGGCACCGGGCCGGCCGGGGGCGCGGCGGGGCCGTCGTTCTCCGGCGTGCCGTGAGGCTTTTTCTTCTTCTTGTGCAGGTACTTTTCCTCGAAGCGCTGGAGCACCGTGTAGAAAGACGGCACGAACAGCACCGCGAGGCAGGTGGAGGCGAGCATGCCGCTCACCACCGCAATGCCGATCGACTTGCGCGAATTGGCACCGGCGCCGGTTGCGAACACCAGCGGCAGCACGCCAAGGATGAAGGCGAACGATGTCATCAGGATGGGGCGGAACCGCAGGCGCGAGGCCTCCACCGCCGCTTCCATGATGTCCATGCCCTCCTCCCGTTTCTCGCGGGCATATTCCACGATCAGGATGGCGTTCTTGGAGGCGAGCGCGATCAGCAGCACGAGGCCGATCTGGGTGTAGAGATTGTTGGCGATCCCCAGCCCCACCAGCGCGCCCACGGTGCCGAGCAGCGCCAGCGGCACCGCCAGGATGACCGAAAGCGGCTGGATCCAGCTTTCATACTGGCCGGCGAGCACCATGTAGACCAGCAGGATGGCGAGCGCGAAGACGTAGTACATCTGCGAGCCGACCTGCTTCTCCTGATAGGACATGGCGGTCCATTCGAAGCCCATGCCCGGCGGCAGCGTGGCGCTGGCGATCTGCTCCATCACGCTCAGCGCCTGGCCGGAGGAGAAGCCCGGCGCATTGGTGCCGACGATGGTGGCGGTGGGATACAGATTATACAGCGAGATCAGCGGCGCGCCGGGAATGACCCGGATGTCGATCAAGGTGCCCAGCGGCACCATCGTGCCGTTGCTCGCCCTCACCTTCAGATTGTTGAGATCCTCCGGCGAAATGCGCGACTTGGAATCGGCCTGCGCATAGACCTGGAACACGTTACCGAACTTGTTGATCTGCGTGATGTAGGCCGAGCCCACATAGGTGGATACCGCGTTGAACACCTGGTTCACCGTGACGCCCAGCGTCTCCGCCTTGATGCGGTTGACGTCCACCTGCAATTGCGGCGCGCCCACCCGGAACGAGGTGGACAGATGCGACAGGGAGGATTGCGCCTCGCCCTTGTCGATGATCGCATTGGCCACGCGATCCAGCAGCACATAGTCGAAATTGCCGTCGCGGATCTGCGGCTGCATCGTGAAGCCGGCGGCATTGCCGATGCCCTGGATCGCCGGGGGCACGAGCACAGCGATGCTGGCTTCCTGGATCTGGCCCAGTTCCTTGTTCAAGTGCGTGTAGATGGACAGGAGATCCTGGCCCTTGTGCTCTTCGCGCACGCTCCAGTCGTCGAACGTGACATAGAGCACGCCGGCGCTGCTGAGGGTGGCGTTATTGTCCAGGGCCGAGATGCCGGTGATACCGAGCACCACCTTCACGCCCGGGGTCTTCTGGGCGATGTCCGAGGCGCGTTGGACGATCGCCTGCGTGCGCTCGGTGGAGGCGCCGTCGGGCAATTGCACCGCCAGCACCACATAGCCCTGGTCCTCGATGGGCAGGAACGAGGTGGGCACGCGGGTGAGGCCGTAGCCGGCGAGCGCGATCAGCGCCAGCGCGACCAGCACCATCAGGCCGGAGACGTGCACCATGCGCGAGATGAGGCCGGTATAGGCCCGCTCGCAGCGGTCATAGATGGCGTTGAAGCCGCGATAGACCACATTGCGCTTTTCCGGCGGCGTCGGCTTGCGCAGCCACAGGGCGCACTGGGTGGGCTTCAGGGTGGCGGCATTGATGGCCGAGATGAAGGCGGTGGCCGCGATGACCAGCGCGAACTGCTTGAACATCTCGCCCGTCAGGCCGGGAATGAACGAGGCCGGCAGGAACACCGACATCAGCACCAGGGTGATGCCGATGACCGGGCCGAACAATTCGTCCATGGCCTTTTCGGCGGCCGGCTGGCCCTCCATCCCCTCCTCGATGTGGCGCGCCACACCCTCCACGATCACGATGGCATCGTCCACCACGATGCCGATGGCGAGGATGAGCGCGAACAGGGTCGAGAGATTAATGGTGAAGCCCATGGCCGCCATGGCCGCGAAGGCGCCTATGATGGTGACCGGCACCGTGGTCGCCGGCACCAGGGTGGCGCGCCAATCCTGCAGGAACAGGATGATGACCACGAGCACCAGGATGCCCGCTTCGTAAAGCGTCTTGTAGACCTCGCCGATGGAGGCGGCGACGAACAGCGTGGTGTCGAACGGGACGGTATAGGCGACGCCTTCGGGGAAGGAGGTCTTCAGCTGCTCCATCTTCGCCTTGACCGCCGCCGCCACGTCCAGCGCGTTGGCGTCGGGCAATTGGAAGATGGCGATGCCGGTGGCCGGCTTGTTGTCCAGCTGGAAGGTCTTGCTGTAGCTCTGCGCCCCCAGCTCGACCCGGCCGATGTCCCTCACGCGCAGGATGCGGCCGCCGTTCTGGTTGTCCACCTTGACGATGATGTTCTCATAGTCCGGTACATCGTTCAGGCGGCCCTGGATGTTGACCGTATATTGGAAGTTCGTGCCCGAGGGCGTGGGCGGCATGCCCACCTGGCCGGCGGTGACTTCCTGGCTCTGGCCCTTGATGGCGTTGACCACGTCCGAAGGCGTGAGGCCCACCGCCTGCATCTTGTCCGGATCCATCCACACGCGCATGGCATAGTCGCCGGCGCCGAAGATGAGCACGTTGCCGACCCCGGGCAGGCGCGCCAGTTCGTTCTGAACGTAGATGGCGGCGTAGTTGGAGAGGAACAGGCCGTCATAGCGCCCGTCCGGCGAGGTCAGCGCGACGAACTCCAGGATCGAGGTGCCCTTCTGGAGCACCGTGACGCCCTGGGTCGACACCGCCGCGGGCAGCGAGGCCAAGGCGATGGACACGCGGTTCTGCACCAGCACCTGCGCCATGTTCGGATCGGTGCCGATGGCGAAGGTCACGACCAGCGTATAAGTGCCGTCGCTGGCCGCCCAGGACTGCATGTAGAGCATGTCCTGGACGCCGTTGACCTGCTGCTCGATGGGCAGCGCCACCGTGTCGACGATGGTCTTGGCGCTCGCGCCGGGATAGCTGGTGGTCACGGTGACGGTGGGCGGCACGATATTGGGATATTGGGCCACCGGCAGACGGATCAGGCAGACCGAGCCGATCAGGACGAAAAGCAGAGCGAGGACGTTGGCTAGGACCGGTCGCTCGATGAAAAAGCGCGAGATCATGTTCGCCGCCTGTGGTTCGAGGGATCGGCCGTCAGTTCTTCGGCGCCGCGGGGGTCGCGGCGGGTGCGGTCGCAGCAGGCGTGGTGGCAGCAGGCGGCGTTGCGGCGGGTGTGGTCGCGGCGGGCGTGGTGGCCGGCGTGTTCATCTCCGGCGAGATGGGCTTCTTCGGCGGCGGCGGGGTCATGCTCCCCTTCTCCACCGTGACCTTCGAGCCCGGCACCGCCCGCTGAAGGCCGTTCACCACCACCTGGGTTCCTGCCGTCAGCCCGCCCGCGAGGGCGCGCAAGCCATTGTCCTGCTTCTGGCCGAGCTGCACCACCTGCTGGGCGACCGTGCCGGAGGCATCCACCGTCAGCACATAGCTGCCGCTCTGGTTGGTGCCGATGGCGGCGTCATTGACCACCACCATGTCGCTGGCCGCACCGAGCGGCAGGCGCACCCGCGCGAACAGACCCGGGATCAGCGCGAGGTCCTTGTTGTCGAAGATGCCGCGCACCGTCAGCGTGCCGGTGTTGGGGTCCACCTGCGGGGCGACGTAGTCGAGCTTGCCGGCGTGGGGATAGCCCTGCTCGGTCTGCAGGCCGATCTCGACCGGGATATTGGCGAGGTCGCGCGAGACCGACTGCAGGGTCCGGCCCTGCTTGGCGAGGCCTTCCTTGATGTTCAGGACCTGGGTCTCGGAGAGCGAGAACCACACATAGATGGGGTTCACCTCGACGATGGTGGCAAGCTTGGTGGGGCCGCTGTAGCCCACCAGCGCGCCCACGTCCTGGAGATGGGCGGTCACCACGCCGTCGAACGGCGCGGTCACCTCGGTATAGCCGAGGTTGATCTTGGCGATGTCCAGCGCGGCCTGGGCGTTCTGCACGTTCGCCACCGCCTGGTCGCGCTTGGCGCGGGCCTGGTCGAGGGTGGCCTGGGAGGCGAAGTCCTGCTTGGCGAGCTGATTCTGGCGATTGAACTCGGCCTCGGCCTGAACCTGGAGCGCCTGGTTGGCCGAGAGCGTCGCCTGGGATTGCTCCAGATTCGCCTTGTACTGGTCCTGCTCGATCACGAACAGCACGGTGCCCTTCTTCACCAGGGCGCCGTCCTTATATTTGATGTCGGTCAGGAAGCCCTGGACGCGGGCGTTGAGGTCGACCGTGTTGATCGAGGCGGTGTTGCCGGTGAGTTCGAGGTACCGCACCACGGGCTGGGAGGTTGCCTCGGCGACGGTGACGGTGGGCGGCGGCGGGGCGACATAGGTGTTCTTTTCCTCGCAGCCGGCGAGCGCCACCGCGATCACCGGAATCGCAAGCACGAACCGCGCCGGTGTCCCAGCCATACCAAGGCCTGCCTGCAAGCCAGCATTCAAGCCGACGCGGCAAACACGCGTTACCCGCCCCATCATCGTAAATCCCCCGGGACCTCAATCGTGCCGGATACTACTTAGCACCCTCGGACAAGTCCATGACAGCGCACGCACTGCGGTACGGGATCACGCGTTAAATTCGCCGCGCCACCGGCCTGCCGGAGCGGGAATATCGCGCCGGAAGCGGCGCGGCGCGGCCGGCTCTCATTGACAAGCCTGCGACCCGTTCATAAGTCTCCCGTCGTATCCTGGATGGGCACGTGCACCGCAACGGCCTTTCAGCCGGTCTTGGGCGCGGTCGGCCCCGGTGAAGCGAATAACAAGCGTGGACTTGCTGGCGCCGCATTGCGCGTGTCGAAAGGCGAGTTCATGGACCGGAGGGTCCGGCGGCCCGTCTCCGCCCCTCCGCTACAAGAGACGGGACGGAATAGAGACGTCACGATGCTAGGTGGACTTGCCCGCAAGATCTTCGGCTCCGCGAACGACCGCATGGTCCGCGGATTTCGCCCCATGGTGGCGGCGATCAACGCGCTCGAACCCGAAATCTCCGCGCTTTCGGACGATCAGCTGCGCGCGCGCACGGCCGAATTCCGCGCCCAGCTGGCCGCCGGCAAGAAGCTGGACGACCTGCTGGTGCCCGCCTTCGCCACCGTGCGCGAGGCCGCCAAACGCGTGCTCGGCCTGCGCCCGTTCGACGTGCAGCTGATCGGCGGCATGGTGCTGCACAATGGCGACATCGCCGAAATGAAGACCGGCGAGGGCAAGACCCTGGTCGCCACCCTGCCGGTCTATCTCAACGCGCTTGCCGGCAAGGGCGTGCACGTGGTGACGGTGAATGACTACCTCGCCCGGCGCGACGCCGAATGGATGGCGAAGGTCTATAATTTCCTCGGCCTCACCACCGGCATCATCGTGCATGGCCTGGACGACGACCAGCGCCGCGCCGCCTATGCCAGCGACGTCACCTATGCCACCAACAACGAGCTGGGCTTCGACTATCTGCGCGACAATATGAAATACGACCGCGCGCACATGGTGCAGCGCGGGCATTTCTACGCCATCGTCGACGAAGTGGACTCGATCCTCATCGACGAGGCGCGCACGCCGCTTATCATCTCCGGCCCGCTCGACGACCGCTCGGATTTCTACAACACCATCAACACCTATATCCCCCGCCTCACCAAGGACGACTATGAGGTGGACGAGAAGCAGCGCAGCGTCTCCATGACCGAAGCCGGCATGGAGAAGATGGAGCAGATGCTCTCCGCCGCCGATTTGCTGAAATCCACCTCGCTCTACGACATCGAGAACGTGTCGGTGGTGCACCACGTCAACCAGGCGCTGCGGGCCCACACGCTGTTCCAGCGCGACAAGGACTATATCGTCCGCAACAACGAAGTCGTCATCATCGACGAGTTCACCGGCCGCATGATGCCGGGCCGGCGCTATTCGGAAGGCCTGCACCAGGCGCTGGAAGCCAAGGAGCACGTCCAGGTTCAGCCCGAGAACCAGACGCTGGCCTCGATCACCTTCCAGAATTATTTCCGCCTCTACGAGAAGCTCGGCGGCATGACCGGCACCGCCAATACCGAGGCGGCCGAGTTCGGCGACATCTACAAGCTCGACGTGGTGGAAGTGCCCACCAACGTGCCCATCGCCCGTAAGGACGATGACGACGAGGTGTATCGCACCGCCACCGAGAAATACGCCGCGATCATCGAGGTCATCAAGGATTGCGCCGAGCGCGGCCAGCCCGTTCTGGTCGGCACCACCTCGATCGAGAAATCCGAACTGCTGGCCGAAATGCTCAAGCAGGCCGGCCTGAAGCAGAAGGACTTTTCCGACCCCGCCGCGTTCAGCGGCCACGGGCACGAGAAGGCCTTCGCGGTGCTGAATGCCCGCTATCACGAGCAGGAAGCCTATATCGTCTCCCAGGCCGGCGTCCCCGGCGCGGTCACCATCGCCACCAACATGGCCGGCCGCGGCACCGACATCCAGCTCGGCGGCAATGTGGAGATGCGCGTCGCGCAGGAATTGCAGCATTTGCCCGACGGGCCCGAGCGGGCCGAGGCGGAAGCGCGCATCCGCGCCGAAGTCGCGGAGATGAAGCAGAAGGCGCTGGCCGCCGGCGGCCTGTGCGTGCTCGGCACCGAGCGTCACGAAAGCCGCCGCATCGACAACCAGCTGCGCGGCCGCTCCGGCCGCCAGGGCGACCCCGGCCGCTCCAAATTCTTCCTGTCCCTCGACGACGATTTGATGCGCATCTTCGGGTCCGACCGTCTGGACGGCATGCTCCAGAAGCTCGGCCTGAAGGAAGGCGAGGCCATCATCCACTCCTGGATCAACAAGGCGTTGGAGAAGGCCCAGCAGAAGGTCGAGGCGCGCAATTACGACATGCGCAAGAACGTCCTGAAATATGACGACGTTCTCAACGACCAGCGCAAGGTGGTGTTCGAGCAGCGGCTCGACCTGATGAACGACGCCGATATCGCCGAGACCGTGGAGGACATGCGCCACTCGGTCATCACCGACCTCGTCGCCAAGTATATTCCGGAAAATTCCTATCCCGAGCAATGGGATGTGAAGGGCCTCGACTTCGCCGTGCGCGACGTGCTGACCCTCGACCTGCCGGTGGAAGCCTGGGCGCAGGAAGAAGGCATCGCCGGGCCGGAAGTCACCGAGCGCATCATCCGCCGCGCCGACGAATGGATGGCGGGCAAGGCGGGCCAGTATGGCCCCGACCTGATGCGCTACATCGAGAAGTCGATCCTGCTCCAGACGCTGGACCATCTGTGGCGCGAGCATATCGGCATGCTGGACCATCTGCGCCAGGTGGTGGGCCTGCGCGGCTATGCCCAGCGCGACCCGCTGAACGAATATAAGTCGGAAGCCTTCCAGCTGTTCTCGGCCATGCTCGGCCGCCTGCGCGAGATCGTCACCTCGCAGCTGATGCGCGTGGAGATCGTCACCTCTCCCCCGCCGGAAGAGGCGCTGCCGGCCATGGAAGGGCATCATATCGACGCCACCACGGGCGAGGATGAATTCTCCGCCTCGGGCGCCGCCATCGGCACCCGGCCCCAGCCGGACCTGGCGGGCGACATCGCGGTGGCCGCGCGCGATCCGAACGATCCCTCCACCTGGGGCAAGGTGGGCCGCAACGAGAATTGCCCGTGCGGCTCCGGCAAGAAATACAAGCACTGCCACGGCCGCTTCGCCTGAGACGCGCGGCGGCTGCGGCTAGCTGCTCCTGAGGCCTGCCACGTCTGAGGCTTGGCTCCGTGAATCAAAGCGCCCGGCTAAGCCGGGCGTTTTTGTTTGCTCCCGCCGGCCCGTCGGCCGATCGCGACGAGGCGGGCGCCAAAGCGGCCGGACGGGGGCGGAGGGGCGTCAGAGGGGCGATTTGAACCGGAGCGGCACGCCGGATTCATCTGCGACGAACGTTCGCCCGAAATGCCGGTTTCGTCCGCCGAAAACCCGCGGAGAAGCGGCCTTAAACCACACTTCGTCTGCGCTAAGTCATTGTTTCACGTGAAACATTTTCGTCCGGAAGACGCGCCCTGGAGGCGCCGAAGCAGGATTTTCGACCCCGGACTAGCGCGCGCTGGAGGAGAACGCACCCGGCGTGACGATAGCTGTGGAGCCCTGCAACACCGACGCGGTGCCGGCGACCTGGCCGTTCAGGCTAGCGGTCTGTTGCACAGGGCCCGGACGCACCGACGCGTTCGATTCCGCCATCTGGCTTTCCGGGGAAATGCCCGGCGGCCGGGTGGTTTCGGGCATGGTGCCCGGCGGCGTCCCGTTCACGTCCACCGTGTAATCATTCGCCTCATCGGCGACAGGGCGGAACTTGGCGAGGAACACCGGATGCATGCCGCCGTCGGTGCCGGTCTTCACCGGCGCCACGGGCAGTGACTTGGACAGCGCGGCGACCTGCTGGTCATCGGCCATGCGCTTGGCGGCGACGGCGCCGGCAATCTCGGCGGGAACGGTATAGGCCGGGCACGGAGCGGAGGCGTCGAAGCCGCGCCCGCCTTCCACCTGCGCGTTGAACACATAGTGCCGGTCGCACACGTTGACCTTGGGCTCCTGCTTCGTCACCTCGAAGCTGTCGTAGCCTTCCTTGAGGTTGCGCCAGAAGGCCATGTTCGGATTGGTGCGGTGGCGGGCGAGGTTCTTCGGCGTCATGCGGAACGGCATGGCCTGGAGCTGGAACGAGCGCTGACCGCCGGCGAAGCTCTCGCGCGCCAAAGCGAAGATCTCGGCGATCTGCTGGTCGGTCATGGCGTAGCAGCCCGACGAGGAGCAGTCCCCATGGATCATCAGGAACTCGCCGGTGCGCCCGTAGGACTTGTCGAACGCGTTGGGAAAGCCGGTGTTGATCGCGAGGTAATAACTGGAATTGGGGTTCATCAGCGCCGGTGTGATGGCATAGAAGCCTTCCGGCGCCTGGCGATCCCCCATCTTCACCTTGGGGCCGAGCTCGCCCGACCAGCGGCAGATCGGATAGGTCTTGAGCAGTGCATAGCTGCCGTCGGTCTTCTGCTTCCAGACCTCCAGCTCGGATTCCTGCTTGAACAGGCGCACCAGGATCGGGCTGGAGGGCGTCATGCCCTTTTCCTGGATCAGGGTGACCATCTGGGGCGACAGCGGCTGCTGGGAGCGCCGGGACAGGTCGCCCTGGCCGTTGCAGCCGGCAAGCACCACCGCCGCCGTGGCGGCGAGCGCCGCGAGCCGAAGACGGGAAAAGAGGGGAAGCGGACGGCTCAACGCAGAACTCCAAGGTCCGTTTCGGGCGCACTAAGAGCCATGATGCAAGGTCCACCCTTGACGGCGCGTTACCATATGATGGCGAAAAAGCGATAAATTAGCGTTTGTTAGCCGCACATGACCGGCCAATTGCGGCCGATATGAGATGGTTCCAGACAAAGCGCGCGAAGTCCACTCTTAGAGGGTGCGTCCAATCGCGAGGAACTTTGCACGACGAGCCTTGCGCACGGCTGCCGCATCCATCCCGGCCATCCCGCTGAGGGCTTCGGCGATGGCATCCCCCGTCGCGGCGATAGCCGCCTTGGGGTCGCGATGGGCCCCGCCCGTGGGCTCCTTGATGATGGAATCGACCACACCGAAACGCACCAGGTCCTGGGCGGTGATCTTCATATTGGTCGCCGCCTCCTGCGCCTTGGCGGTGTCGCGCCAGAGGATCGAGGCCGCGCCCTCGGGCGAGATCACGCTGTAGATGGCATGCTCCAGCATCAGCACCTTGTTGGCCGTTGCAATGGCGATGGCGCCGCCGGAGCCGCCCTCGCCGATCACCACCGCCACATTGGGCGCGCCGAGCGCGAGGCAGGCGTCGGTGGAGCGGGCGATGGCCTCGGCCTGTCCGCGCTCCTCGGCACCGATGCCGGGATAGGCGCCGGCGGTATCCACCAGCGCGATCATCGGCACGTTGAAGCGGTCCGCCAGCTCCATCAGGCGCGCGGCCTTGCGATAGCCTTCCGGCCGCGCCATGCCGAAATTGTGACGGATGCGGGTTTCCGTGGTGGAGCCCTTCTCGTGGCCGATCACACACACGGGTTCGCCCCGGAAGCGTGCGAAGCCGCCGATGATGGCTTCATCCTCGCCATATTTGCGGTCGCCCGCCATGGGCGTGAATTCGTCGAACAGGCCCTTGGCGAAATCGCCGAAGTGCGGCCGCGCGGGATGGCGCGCCACGAGGGTTTTCTGCCAGGGCGTAAGGGTGGAATAGAGCTGCGCCAGGGCGTCGGCCGCCTTGGCCTCAAGGCGCGTCACGTCGTCGGCAATGGCGACGCCGTCCCCGCTCGAAAGTGCCCGCAGTTCTTCCACCTTCGCCTCGAGCTCGGCCACCGGCTTCTCGAAGTCCAAATAGCTGCGCATGCCTGTCCGTGGGTTTTGGGGAATGAGTGGACGGGTCCGTCCGGCACCTCATGGCGCGGCCGGAAGCTGCTCTTCGCGGCGCGGTAAGTCAAGGTGCGCCTGCCGCCAAGGCAACCGGATTTGCCCTCGTGCGTTATATCCCAATGGATTAAAGAGGAGAACCCCGCATGTCCGCGTCACCGCGACACCCCGCTTTCGATCAGACCAAGGCCGACAAGGCCTCCAAGGCCGGCACGCGCCGCGTCCCGGAACCCGCCGGAAATCCCACCTCTGGCAAGCCCGCCGCCGGCCCGCATGCCAAGGCGGAGCTGACAGATCGTGCCAAGACACCCGGCACCGGCGCCCTGCCCGACCCCGATCGGCCGAACGAGGATGCCACTTCCGGCTGAGCACAGGTCGAGGCCCCCGTAGGACACCTCAGAGCAAGGCGGCGCCATTCTCCTGCAGCACCGCGCCCGCCAGATAGAGCGAGCCGGCGATCAGCACCCGCGGGGGCGGCACGAGGGGGAAGGAGGCAAGCCCCTCCAACGCGGCGCCGACATCGCGCGCCACCGAACCGGACATGCCGAGCGCGGCGGCCGCTGCCGCCACCTCTTCGGGCGAAAGGCCCTTGTGCTCGCCGGGAACCGGAACCGCGATCACTTCGCGCGCGAGCCCCGCGAACGGCGTCAGGAAGGCCGCCACGTCCTTGGAGCCCAGCATGCCCACGATCATGACCAGCGGGCGGGCATAGCGCTCTTCGAGTTCCGCCAAGGCGCTGGCGAGCGCGGCCCCGCCGGCGGCATTGTGCCCACCGTCGAGCCACACTTCCACGTCGCCGGGCGCGCGGGCGGTCAACGGGCCCGGCGCCAGGCGCTGCAGGCGCGCCGGCCATTCGGCCGCGCGCAATCCGGTCTCGATCGCGGCGGCGGTGACGCCCAGGTGCGGCAGCGCCCGCAAGGTCGCGACCGCAAGGCCGGCATTGTCGATCTGGTGCGCGCCCATGAGGCGCGGGCGCGGCAGGTCGAGAAGCCCTGCTTCGTCGGAATAGACGAGGCGCCCCGCCTCCTCATGCATGGTCCATTGCTGGCCACGCGCGAATACAGGCGCCAGCTTGCGTGCGGCGGCGCGCTCGATCACCGCCAGCGCGTCATCCGGCTGGCCGGCGACAATGACCGGCACGCGGCGCTTGATGATGCCGGCCTTCTCGGCGGCGATCAGCTCCAGCGTCGGCCCGAGGAAATCCACATGGTCGATGGACAGCGGTGTGATGACGCTGGCAAGCGGCGCGTCCACCACATTGGTGGCGTCGAGCCGCCCGCCGAGCCCCACCTCCAGCAACAGCACATCCGCCGGCACCTGGGCGAACAGGACGAAGGCAGCCGCCGTCGTGATCTCGAACAAGGTGATGGGCGCCCCGGCATTGGCCGCTTCCACCTGGTCGAGAGCCTGGGAGAGGGCCGCATCCTCCACCAGCGCGCCGGCGAGGCGGATGCGCTCGTTGAAGCGCACCAGATGGGGCGAGGTATACACGTGCACGCGCTTGCCCGCCGCCTCCAGCGCCGCGCGCAGGAAGGCGATGGTGGACCCCTTGCCGTTGGTCCCCGCCACGTGGATCACGGGCGGCAGGCGCAGTTCGGGATGGTCGAGCGCGGCAAGCAGACGATGGACCCGGTCCAGCGAAAGGTCGATCCGCTGGGGATGAAGCGCCGCGAGGCGCTCCAGAATGGCGTCGGGTCCGCCGACGGGGCGGGAGAGGGACATCGTCTTCTACCCCTGCGCGGCTTCGGCCGCGCGGCGCAATGGATGGGTGGGCATCAGGCTGCGGCGGGGCGCGGCAGGCGCCCCTTGGGCGGCACGGCCGGTGCCTTCACCAGGATGCGGCAAAGCCGGCCCAGCGTCTCGCGCATCTGGTGGCGATGCACCACCATGTCGATCATGCCGTGCTCGCGCAGATACTCGGCCCGCTGGAAGCCGTCCGGCAGCTTCTCGCGAATGGTCTGCTCGATCACGCGCGGACCCGCAAAGCCAATGAGGGCGCCGGGTTCGGCGATCTGGATGTCGCCCAGCATAGCGTAGGACGCGGTCACGCCGCCGGTGGTGGGATTGGTGAGAACCACGATGTAAGGCTTCTTCGCCTCGCGCAATTCCTGGATCGCCACCGTGGTGCGCGGCATCTGCATCAGGGAGAGGATGCCTTCCTGCATGCGCGCGCCCCCGGAGGCGGCGAACATGATGAAGGGTGTGCCCTTCTCAGCGGCGGTCTGAAGCCCCTTCACCACCGCTTCGCCGGCAGCCATGCCGAGCGAGCCGCCCATGAAGCCGAAATCCTGGACGGCGATGGTCACCGGCAGGGCTTCCAGCAGGCCGGTCGCGACCTTGACGGCATCTTGCATGCCGGTCTTGGTGCGGGCGTCCTTGAGGCGGTCCGCATAGCGGCGCTCGTCGCGGAACTTCAGTGGGTCGATGGTGACCTCGGGAAGCGCGACCTCCGCATAGGCGCCGTCGTCGAAGGTGGCCTTCAGCCGCTTCGTGGCGTCCATGCGCATGTGATAGCCGGAGCCCGGGATCACATAGAGATTGGCCTCCAGATCCTTGTGGAACACCATCTGCCCGGTTTCCGGACACTTCACCCACAGATTCTCCGGCACATCCCGGCGCGCCAGGAAATCGCGGATCTTCGGGCGGACGACGTTGGAAATCCAATTCAAGGAGAATGCTCCGGCTGTGGCGCGCTCCATGTAATACCGAGCGGGCGGGAACGGAAGAGCGGTCGCGCTGCGCTGCGCAAATCCAGCGCCGCCGACCCTCGCGTCATCTCGCCAAAGGGCTTGGGCGCGCATGGTGGCGAAACCACGGCGGAGCGGCGCTATTCCGTTAAGGAATGAAAATACACCCGACATTTTGATTGGACCGAGCTTTCCAAGCGGTTTAAGCGGCGGAAAGTTTGCCCTTCAGAAGGTTTCCCTAAGGTGCGACTCCTCCTGCTCTTGCCCTTCCTGGGGCTGCTGTGGGTGCCGTTCTATAATGAACGCCTGCCCGAGCTGTTCGGCTTCCCCTTTTTCTATTGGTATCAGTTGGCCTGGGTGCCGCTGACCTCCCTTCTGACCTTCGTGGTTTATAAGGCGACCAAGGAATGATCGGCGCCATCGACTGGACCGCCCTGTCGGTCTTTCTGTTCTTTTTTGTGCTCGTCACCGTGATGGGCTTCGTCGCGTCGCGCTGGAAGGCGGCCGACAACCATGCCAAGCTCGATGAATGGGGCCTCGGCGGGCGCCAGTTCGGGGTCTGGATCACCTGGTTCCTGGTGGGCGGCGACTTCTATACCGCCTACACCGTGATCGCCGTGCCGGCGCTGGTGTATGCGGTGGGCGCCTACGGCTTCTTCGCCCTGCCCTACACGATCATCGTCTACCCCTTCATTTTCCTCGTCATGCCGAAGCTGTGGAAGGTCGCCCACGCCAGCGGCCACGTCACGGCGGCAGACGTGGTGCACGGCATGTATGGCAGCCGGGCGCTGGAACTGGTGGTCGCGCTCACCGGCCTCATCGCCACCATGCCCTATATCGCGCTTCAGCTGGTCGGCATGCAGGCGGTGATCTCGGCCTTGGGGCTGACGGGGGAATTCCCGATCATCGCCGCCTTCCTTATCCTCGCGCTCTATACCTATTCGGCCGGCCTGCGCGCCCCGGCGCTGATCGCCTTCGTCAAGGACATCATGATCTATGTGGTCGTGCTGGTGGCGGTGGTGCTGGTGCCCATGGTGCTCGGCGGCTATGGCGCGGTGTTCCACGCCGCGGATCTCGCCTTCCAGGCCAAGGGCGGCGCCACCGGCCTCACCCTCCAGCCGCAGCAGATGCTGCCTTATGCGACGCTCGCGCTCGGCTCGGCGCTTGCCGCCTTCATGTATCCGCATACGCTCACGGGCGTATTCGCCGCAAAGAGCGGGGATACGATCCGCAAGAACGCGATCCTGCTGCCCGCCTATACGGTGCTCCTGGGCCTGATCGCTTTGCTCGGCTACATGGCACACGCGGCCGGCGTGAAGGTGGCGAGCCCCACAGACGTGGTGCCGGTACTGTTCAAGACCCTGTTCCCGAGCTGGTTCGCCGGCTTCGCCTTCGCCGCCATCGGCATCGGCGCTCTGGTGCCGGCGGCCGTGATGTCCATCGGCGCCTCAAACCTGTTCACCCGCAACGTGTGGAAGGCCTATGTGAACCCGGCCGTCACCGATGCGGGCGAGGCGCAGGTTGCCAAGATCGTGTCGCTGGTGGTGAAGGTGGGCGCGCTCGCGTGCATCCTCTTCCTGCCGACCAAATTCGCCATCGACCTGCAATTGCTCGGCGGCCTCTGGATCCTCCAGACCTTCCCGGCAGTGGTGTTCGGCCTGTTCACCCGCTGGTTCCGCGCCGGCGCGCTGCTGGCGGGCTGGGTGGTCGGCATCGGCGGCGGATCGTTCATCGTCTTCTCGGACGGGCTGGTGCCGGTGCATCGCGTGGTGCTTGGGGGCGAGTCGTACACGATCTATGTCGGGCTGCTGGCGCTCGTCGCCAATCTGCTGGTCGCGGCCCTCGGTACGGCGCTGCTCGACCTGCTTGCGCCCCGCCGCATGGCCCGTGCCTGAGGCGACATCGGCGTCGAGCGACGCCGGTGGCACGGGCGGACGACGGGCCGGGGTCAACCCGGCCCCGACCTCGTCCGGTTTCCTGAACCGGTCATTGCTGAAAATGCCGGTTTAGAGTCCAGCCCGCGCCGCCATGACGCGGCGTTCGGACGGCGGATCTATTCCGCCGCTTGGCGGGAAACGCCGCGCACCGCAGCGGCGAGATCACGCACCAGGGTTTCCACATCCGCCACGGTGCGGGCCGTCGCGGCGCCGGCCTCATCAAGCGAGGCGCGCACCACATCCACCAGCGCCGAACCGACGACGACGGCATCGGCGCCGGCTGCGATGGCTGCCGCCTGGGCCGGTGTCTTCACGCCGAAGCCCACCGCCACCGGCAGATCCGTATGCCCCTTGATGCGGGCCACGGCCGCCGAGACCAGGTGGGCGTCAGGCGTCGCGGCGCCGGTAATGCCGGTGATCGAGACGTAATAGACAAAGCCCGCCGTATGGGCGAGCACCGCCGGCAAGCGCTTGTCGTCGGTGGTGGGCGTGGCGAGGCGGATGAAATCGAGGCCAGCGGCGAGCGCGGGCAGGCACAATTCGTCGTCCTCTTCCGGCGGCAGGTCCACGACGATGAGGCCGTCCACGCCGGCTTCCTTCGCATCCACGAGGAAGCGCGGGACGCCATAAATATAGACCGGGTTGTAATAGCCCATCAGCACGATCGGGGTCGCCGCGTCGCCCTCGCGGAAGGCGCGCACCATGGCCAGCGTCTTCGCCAGCGTCTGCCCGCCCTTGAGCGCACGCAGGCCAGCAGCCTGGATCGCCGGGCCATCGGCCATGGGATCGGTGAACGGTACGCCCAGCTCGATCACATCGGCGCCGGCCGCTGGCAAGGCCTTGAGAATCGCCAGCGAGGTCGCGGCATCGGGATCGCCCGCCGTGATGAAGGTGACGAGGCCGGGACGGCCTTCGGCGGCGAGGGAGTCGAAACGGGCGGTGATGCGGGTGGTCATGATGCGTCTTTTGTTCGTCCCCTGCGAAAGGGGCCGGCCGCGCGCGACCGGAAAAAGTGAGACCCGCTCAGTTCGGGCTGGTGATGGCGCAGGTCGCCGACACGGCGCTGGTGGCACCCATCAGGCGCACCTGATCCGACCCCGTGAGGCCGGGGAAGGTGGAAAACAGTGTCGTGGACGAGGTGCCGAGCTTTTTCTTGCTCTTGGAGAAGAAATCGCAGGTCACGATAATCTGGCTCAGCATGAGGGTGCCGCTGTTGGCCACCTGCACATTGACGAAGGCGCCCGTCGGATCGGTGACCACCGACCCGGTGGTCAGGGCAAGGCCCGCAGGTGCCGCCGAAGCCGGACCGGCGAGAGCGAGCGGAAGAACGAGGCCCACGGCCGCGCAAGCAGACGCAAATTTCATATCTGGCCCCCCAGAATTTCCGCCACGGTGAAGATGTCCTTGTCGCCGCGGCCGGACAGATTGACGATCATGATGTGATCCTTCGGCTTTGTGGGCGCGAGTTCCATCACCTTGGCGATGGCGTGCGCGCATTCCAGCGCCGGGATGATGCCTTCCTGCTTCGACAGCAGCATGAATCCTTCAAGTGCCTCGGCATCGGTGCAGGGTATATATTTCACCCGGCCGATATCATGCAGCCAGGAATGCTCGGGGCCAATTCCGGGATAATCCAGGCCCGCGGAGATGGAGTGGGCATCCTTGATCTGCCCGTCGTCGTCCATCAGCAGATAGGTGCGGTTGCCGTGCAGAACGCCCGCCCGCCCGCCGATGATGGCGGCGGCATGCTGGCCGCTCGAAATGCCGTGACCCGCCGCCTCGACGCCATAGATCTCCACATCGGGATCATCGAGGAACGCGTGGAACAGCCCGATGGCATTGGACCCGCCGCCGACCGCCGCGATCAGGGAATCGGGCAGGCGGCCTTCCATCTCCTGGATCTGGGCGCGCGCCTCGGTGCCGATGATCGACTGGAAGTCACGCACCATGGCCGGATAGGGATGGGGACCGGCAACCGTGCCGATGCAATAGAAGGTGTCGTGCACGTTGGTCACCCAGTCGCGCAGCGCCTCGTTCATGGCATCCTTCAGCGTGCGCGTGCCGGACTGCACCGGCACCACGCTCGCGCCCAGCATGTTCATGCGGAACACGTTCGGCTTCTGCCGCTCCACGTCCACCGCGCCCATATAGACTACGCACTCGAGGCCGAAGCGGGCGCACAGCGTCGCCGTTGCAACACCGTGCTGGCCGGCGCCGGTCTCGGCGATGATGCGCTTCTTGCCCATGCGGCGGGCGAGCAGGATCTGCCCGAGCACGTTGTTCACCTTGTGGGAACCGGTGTGGTTCAGCTCTTCGCGCTTGAGATAGATTTTCGCGCCGCCCAGATGCGCGGTGAGCCGCTCGGCGAAATAGAGCGGGGAGGGACGGCCCACGTAATGGGTGAGATAGCCGTCCATCTCTTCCTTGAAGGCGGGGTCGACCTTGGCGGCCTCATAGGCGGCCTGCAGCTCCAGCACCGCGGGCATGAGGGTCTCGGCGACGAAGCGGCCGCCATGGATGCCGAAATGACCGCGCTCGTCCGGGCCGGTGCGATAGGAATTCAACGCAGTCACTTGGCTTGACTTTCCACCCTGGAGGCAAGGGACGCCGCGCGCGCGGCGCGGACGAAGGCAAAGATCTTTTCCGCCGATTTCACGCCCGGCGCGGTTTCAACACCGGAGGAGACATCGACGCCGTCGACCCGCACGCGGGCGATCGCCTGCGCCACATTGTCCGGATCCAGCCCACCCGAAAGCATGATCGGGCGACCGGGGTCAAGGCCGTCGAGCACGGACCAGTCAAACACCCGCCCGTTCCCGCCAGGCAGAAGATCGTCCGGAGCAGGCTTGGCGTCGAACAGCAGGCGGTCGGATACCGCCGCATAGGCAGGGACGACATCGAGATCCGCAGCCCGCGCGATGCTGAGCGCCTTCATCACCGGTAGGCCGAAGCGCGCGCGGATCGCCGCCACCCGCTCGGCCGTCTCGCGGCCATGCAATTGCAAAATATCCGGCTTCACCGCTTCCAGGATATCGCGGAGCAGCGCGTCGTCCGGATCCACCAGCAGCGCCACCTTCAGGGCACGGCCGTTGACTTGGGCGGAAAGCGCGGCGGCATCGGACAGGGACAGATGGCGCGGGCTCTTGGCGAAATGCACGAAGCCGACGAGATCCGCGCCGGCCTCCAGAGTGGCGTCAAGCGCGGCGGCGCTGTTGACGCCACAGATCTTCACCTCAAGGCCCGGCTTGGACCCACCCGCAGCCAACGCGCCCATGTCACCACCGTCGGGCGCGGCGCGCCGCGCCTTGTCCCGTTTCAGATCCGCCTCAGGTCTCGATGCGGGTGAACTGGCCCGCCTTGCGGAATCGCCAAAGATAGCTCGGCAGCACGCTCGCCATGGCGGCGGGCAGGATGTCGAGGTCCTGGATGGTGCGATGCTCCGCGATGGCGGCGTCCGAGACCACATTGTCGAGATGCAGCATCGCCACCTGATCGCGCGTCAGCAGCGCACTGCCGCCCGGCACCCAGCCGAGCACGCGGGCCATCAGGTCCGCCACGCCGAACGGCAGGTCCATCAAAATGCGATGGCTGCCGATTTCCCGCAGCAGCAATTCCATCAGTTCGCGGAAGGTGCGCACTTCCGGCCCGCCCAGTTCATAAGTGGTGGCGGCCTTCGCTTTGCCGTCCACCGCCCGCTCGACGGCGGCGGCGACATCGGCCACGAACACCGGCTGAAAGCGCGTCTTGCCGCCGCCGATCAAGGGCAGCGCGAAGGCGAACCGCGTCATGGCGGCGAAGCGGTTGAAGAAGTCGTCTTCCGGGCCGAACAGCAGCGACGGCCTCAGGATGATGCTGTCCGGCACCGCAGCACGCACCGCCTCCTCGCCGAGCCCCTTGGTGCGGGCATAAACGGCGGACGCGGCCGAATCGGCGCCAATGGCCGAGACATGCACCACCCGTGCACCCACCTCGGCGGCGGCGGTGGCGATGGCACGGGCGCCGTATACGTGCACCGCATCAAAGCTCTGGCGACCGCGCGCGGCGAGGACGCCCACGAGGTTCACTACAAAATCGGAACCCTGCGCCGCCCGGCGCACCGAATCGGCGAAGCGCACATTGGCCTGTACCAGCTGGATCTGGCCGACATAGCCGTAAGGCAGCAGGAAGTTCGCAAGATCGGGCCGACGCACCGCCACGCGGATGCGATAGCCGCGCCGCGCCAAGGCACGCACTACATAACGGCCGAGAAAGCCGGATCCGCCGAACACCGTCACCAGGCTGTCCGTCACGGGCCGATCGGCCACCGTCACTTCGCTCATGCCCTATTCCTCCGGCTCGCGCGCACGCGGCGACCTGCTCTATAGGTTTGTGCGTGACATACGCGATTGCGCGGGGCGTCGTCCAGTTGCCTCGGCGTCGCGGGGATCGTTCGCTCACCCTCGGGCGCGGACCGCCGGCTTGGGCGCTCCGCGCAAAAGGAGAAGGATCAGGCTGGCGTCTTGGGAGCCTTGGCGGCGGCGGCGAGCGCGGCCACCTTGGCCTCGATGTCGTTGATGTTCTGCGCGAAAGCCTGGGGATCGAGCGCGGAACGCTGGAGCTCCACCGCCCAATTGGGATTTTGCAGCGTGAAAGTGGTGAAGGCGGAAGCGGCGCCGGTTTTGCTCAGCACATGGTCCGCGACCCGGGCGGGAATCGCTTCCTCAATGAAGAAGTCCAGGCCGGGATGAGTCTTCGCGAAGGCAACGAAGGCATCGGAGAGAGCGGTATATTGGCTGTCCTTCAGCAGGGCATTCAGCGTCACCAGGAAATCCGAGACGGCGGTCTCCGGCGGATGCTTGCGCGGGGGGATATTGGCAGCGGTACTGGATGCAACCATGGTGAGTCCTCCGAAACGGTTTCGTGCGGCGGCGTCGGCCGGCGCAGTGCGTGGGTCTCCCCACGCTCCGCGGCTGTATTTTGTCGACCAAGCCTGCCGACGCAAGCCTCACGCTTGCCAATCAAGGGAAAGATCCGTCTCGGCAGCATTTAATTGGATCAAATCGGCACAGCTCAGGCGCCGCCGGCGGTTCTGGAGTTGACTGCTGGCCATCCTGCTCCTATAAGCGCCGACACTTCGCTGGCGACCGAGGTTGCCGGCGTGTTCAGCCATTCAGACGCAGCGCAAATGGGCCGCATTGGCCACGGTTTGCGTGCGATAACGTGATAGAGGACGGCCGATGGCCAATACGCCCTCCGCCAAAAAGGCGGCGCGGAAGATCGAGCGTCGCACTGAGGTTAACCGGAACCGCCGTTCGCGCGTCCGCACCTTCCTGCGCAAGCTGGAAGATGCCCTCGCCACCGGCGATGCGACGGCCGCCAGCGCGGCTTTCAAGGCCGCCGAGCCCGAGATTATGCGGGCGGTGAGCAAGGGTGTTCTTCATAAGAATACCGCTTCCCGCAAGGTTTCCCGCCTCGCGGCCCGCGTCAGCAAGCTGAGCGCGTGATTTGAGCTGAAGATCGCGGCGCAGGTCGCGCCGCGCCCAAGCTTAGCAATAGAATGGCCCGGCATCGCCGGGCTTTTTTATTTTAAAGCTACGCGGAAGGCGCGGGCGCGGAGCCAGGGCCCGCGGGGGCGCCGCCCCTTCGGCTACGGCGCGCGCGGGCTCCTGGACCTGTGGCTCGCCGCCCGGCGACGCGACCATTCCCCGCTTTAGCCGGCGAAGACTCGCTGGTCATCTCCGGCCGAGACTGCCCCCGATTCTCAGCCTGCGGGGCGCCTAGCCGTTAACCGGCGTGGGGTCAAGCCGAAGCCGATCCGGGCGCGGAACGACCGCGCGGCCGGACCGATCAGGAAAAACTTATGAGGCGTAACGGGTTATGGGCCAAGGCCGGAAGTACCTCTGCAGGCGACCAGAGCAGCGGTATCAAATTACTTCTTGATTTGAATCCTAGGACCGCCTCGTGAGCCACAAAGGATTGCGAATCTCGCTGTCGAGTCAGAGGTTTGCCGGCTGAACTAACGCGAGGGGAGAAATGTGTTTGTCACCCGATTTCCACCGGATTGAAGTGCGACCGGGAAAGCCGTTGCACCCTCCCCATGCCCTGTGTATGTTCAATCTCACCTCTGAGGGACATCCCGAGGAAATCATCAATAGAGCAGCAGTTTCACGACTCTTCGTGGATGGAGGGAGGGTGTATTATGTGCGTTAGCGTCTCACCTCCCCTCCCGCGCTGCGTGTACATTTCACCTGCGTATTCTTCAGGTTTTTGGGATAGTCTGTCTTTGATCCTTTGATTGATCCAGGACAGAGAAATAAACAAAAACTATTCTATTTTTTGGAGAACCGGCGAGCGTTTTGTTCGACGGCGGATGGGGCGGCTATGACTTCTCTCTCAGGCGCTAGACCTAGCGAAGACGCAACTCTTTTTCGTCGCGGACAGGCCTTCGGGATCGTCGGCCGCGACCGGGATGAGCGGCTTCGGGATCGCGCCGTCGAGGACCCTGCCCGCAGGACGCCCTCGTGACGAAAACGCGGGCCTAGCCCCTTTTCGTCGCTTCACCTTCACCTTCTCATTCACTTGGACTTGGAGACGCGCCGTCGCCGGCGCGAACGCTCTCCGCGTCGCAACCAGGGAACCGCCCCGGGCGGGAAAGACCCTCATGTTGAAACCGGAAACCGTGGACGTTGCGCAGTTTCGCCCCGCCATGACCGCCGCACCGGCAGCGGACTTCTGCGCGCAGCAATGGGACCGGGTTCGCCAGCGCTTGCGCGAGGAAATCGGCGAGGAATCCTATACCAGCTGGTTCGCCCGCATCGAGCTGGATCGGGTCGCGGATCGCGTGCACCTGTCGGTGCCCACGCGCTTCCTGAAGGCCTGGATCCAGGATCATTATGTCGAGCGCCTCGCCGAGCTGTGGCAGGAGGAGAGCGGCACGGCACGCAAGGTGGATCTGTCGGTGCGTTCCGCCGTCGCCCGCGCCATTCCGCTGAAAGCCGCCAACGAGCATCGCGAAGTCGTGGTCGAGCGCGCCGCAGAGCCGCGCCCCCAGGTCGTCGCCGCCTCCGCCATGCCGGCCGACGTGGGTGCGGGCTCCCCGCTTGATGCCCGCCTCACCTTCGAGACGTTTGTGCTCGGCAAGTCCAACACGCTCGCCCACGCCGCCGCCCGCCAGGTCGCGGAGGCGGTTCCCGGCGCCGGGCCGATCTTCAACCCGCTTTATCTTCATGCCGCCGTCGGCCTTGGAAAGACTCACCTGCTTCAAGCGGTCGCCTGGGCCGGGGCAAGCCGCGGGCGGCGCGTGGTGTATCTGACCGCCGAGCGCTTCATGTACGGCTTCGTCGCCGCGCTGAAGACCCATGCCGCCATCGCGTTCAAGGATGCGCTGCGCTCCATCGACACCCTGGTGATCGACGACCTGCAATTCCTCACCGGCAAGAACATGCAGCAGGAATTCTGCCACACCCTCAACGCCCTGATGGATGCTGGGCGACAGGTGGTGGTGGCCGCCGACCGTCCGCCGTCCGAGCTCGACGCGCTCGACGACCGGGTGCGCTCTCGCCTTGCCGGCGGCCTTGTTGTGGAACTCGGCCAACTGGAAGAGGACCTGCGCCTTCAGATCCTCAAGACCCGGTCCTCCGCCCTCGCCGAGCAGCATCGTGGGTTCTCGGTTCCCGCCAACGTGCTCGAGCTGCTCGCTCGCACGGTCGGCCAGAGCGGCCGCGACCTGGATGGCGCGCTGAACAAGCTGCTCGCCTTCAACAAGCTCACCGGCGAGCCGGTGACCATGGAAATGGCCGAAAACGCCGTTCGAGACCTCGTGCGCCCGTGCGATCCCAAGCGCGTGCGGGTGGACGAGATTCTGCGCGTCGTGGCCAAGCATTATAACGTGTCGCGCGCCGATCTGCTGTCCCAGCGCCGCACGGCCAATGTGGTCAAGCCCCGCCAGATCGCCATGTATCTGGCCAAGACGCTGACCTTGCGCTCCCTGCCGGAGATCGGCCGCCGCTTCGGCGGGCGCGATCACACCACGGTTCTGCACGCGGTGCGCAAGATCGACGGCCTGATCGCTACCGACCGCGCGCTCGCGGAAGAGATCGAGGCGCTGAAGAAGCTCGTCAACGAGTGAGGATCAGCGCGCCGGGGCCCGCCCCCGGTGCTTGCGGGGTGCGCCCGATCGCACGCGGCGCGGCCCCTCCGTGCGCCGCAAACGCGGCCGCATGGGCGGCGCAAGGTACGCGCAACGCGGGAATTGCCCGCCTTCCACGTCGGCAACGGGGAAAAAGCGGCTAGATGCCCTTGCTTTGGTGCAGCGCGGGCGGCAATGTCTGCGGCCCACGGGTTCGTTGTGAACGATCCGGTCGCGGGCCGCACTGGCGCCAGCCAGGGCGTGCTTAGTTTCCCCGCACGAGAGTTACGGGTCCGGGCCAATGAAGGTCACCGTCGAACGCGCCGAGCTTCTGAAGTCGCTCAGCCACGTCCATCGCGTCGTCGAACGCCGCAACACCATTCCCATCCTCGCCAATGTGCTCATCCGCACCGGCGCCTCGGGACTGGAGCTGAAGGCCACCGACCTCGATCTGGAAGTCGTTGAAACCGTCCTGGCCCAAGTGGACCAGGACGGCGCCACCACCGTGCCGGCCCATGTCGTCTACGACATCGTGCGCAAGCTGCCCGAGGGGGCGCAGGTGCTGCTGGAATCCAGCGGCGACCGCGGCACCCTGGCGGTGCGCGCCGGCCGTGCCCGCTTCACCCTGCAAACCTTGCCGCAGGAAGATTTCCCCGATCTCGCCGCCGGCGAATTCACCCATGCCTTCAAGTTGAAGGGCGCGGAGTTCCGCCGCCTGGTGGACAAGACCCAGTTCGCCATCTCCACCGAGGAGACGCGCTATTATCTGAACGGCATCTTCCTGCACGTGGCCGAGGCCAAGGGCGCCGGCAAGGCCACCTTGCGTGCCGTCGCGACGGACGGACACCGCCTGGCCCAGGCCGAGCTTGAGGCGCCCGAGGGCGCGGCCGGCATGCCCGGCATCATCGTGCCCCGCAAAACCGTCGCCGAGGTGCAGAAGCTTCTGGAGGACAAGGACGCGGAAGTCACCGTCTCGCTGTCCACCACCAAAATCCGCGTTGCGGTGGGCGCCGTGGTTCTGACCTCCAAGCTGATCGACGGCACCTTCCCGGACTACAACCGCGTCATTCCAGCCGGCAACGACAAGGTGCTGCTGGTGGACAAGACTGACTTCGCCGCTGCCGTGGACCGCGTGTCCACCGTGTCGAGCGAGCGCGGTCGTGCGGTGAAGCTCTCCCTCACGGACGGCAAGCTGGTGCTCTCGGTGACCAATCCGGATTCCGGCAGCGCCACCGAAGAGCTGGAGGTGGATTATGCCGCCGAGCCGCTCGATATCGGCTTCAACAGCCGCTACCTGCTCGACATCACCGCCCAGCTTGAAGGCGACACGGCCGAGTTGAAGCTTGCCGATTCCGGTTCGCCCACGCTTGTGCGCGACAGCACGAAGACGGATGCGCTCTACGTGCTCATGCCCATGCGGGTGTGATCCGAAGCGGAGGGGCGCGCCGTTCCCCTGCCCTTCGCGCCCCGGTGCGGTTTGCTCCGGCGCCCTTGCGTCCGGCGCCCCTTGCGTCCGGCGCGGCGCGGACCATCTTGAGGGTTCCGTCCGCCGTTCCTCAACCGACCTGAGATCGCATGACCCGCGCGCCTGATGCCGCGTCCGGCGCCGCCGCACCCGCCCCTTCACGCGCCGGGCCGCGCGCCCTTGTCCGCAAGCTGATTCTTACCCGCTTCCGGTCCTATGGCTCCGCGCAGCTCAGTGCGGATGAAGGCCCGATCGTCCTCACCGGCCCCAATGGCGCGGGCAAAACCAATCTTTTGGAGGCGATCTCTCTGCTGTCGCCCGGGCGCGGCCTGCGGCGCGCCGCTCTCGACACGGTCGCGCAGCATCCGGGCGATGGCTCATGGGCAGTCGCGGCCGAGATCGAGGGCATCTGCGGCCCGGCGCATCTTGGAACTGGCATGGACGCGCCCGCGAGCGGGGGCGGCGGCGCGCGGCGCTGCCGGATCGCGCGGGAAAGCGTGACCTCCGCTACGGCTTTTCTCGATCATATCAAGGTGGTCTGGCTGACCCCGGACATGGATGGCCTGTTCATCGGACCGCCCTCCGAGCGGCGGCGGTTTCTCGACCGGCTGGTCCTGGCCGTGGACGGAACGCACGGCACACGGGTGAATGCTTTGGAGCGCGCGTTGCGCGCGCGCAACCGCTTGCTGGAGGAAGGCGGCACCGCACGCTTCCTCGACGCGGTGGAACGCGAAGCGGCGGAGCTGGCCATCGCGGTTTCCGCCGCACGGCTTGAGACCGTCGCCCGCCTGGCCGCCGAGATCGCCGCGGACCGCGATGCCGCTTCCCCCTTTCCGCTCGCCGCGATCGCTCTCGACGGGAGCGTGGAACGCATGCTGGCCGATGCGCCGGCCTTGCAGGTGGAAGACAGCTACCGCGCACTTTTGCGTGACAGCCGCCCGCGCGATCGCGCCGCGGGCCGCACTCTGGAAGGCCCGCATTTATGTGACCTCGTCGTGCATCATGCGGAGAAGGCCTTGCCTGCGGCGCGCTGCTCCACCGGGGAACAGAAGTCGTTGCTGATCGGCCTCGCCTTGTCCCACGCGCGCCTCGTCGCTTCCATGCAAGGTCTTGCGCCCATTGTTCTTTTGGACGATGTGGCGGCGTATCTCGACGCCGAGCGACGGCTCGGCCTGTTCGCCGCGCTGGCTCGGCTCGGAGCGCAAGTCTGGATGACGGGGGCGGATCCGAGCGTGTTCGCGGGCCTTGACAGGGCCCGGCGCTTCACGGTTCGCCCAGGATCTATCGTTGCGGAAGATTGACCCGCAATGCCCGCTCCCGCAACGCGCTTTGCGTGAGCGGGCCGTGCTTTTTCCCCCTGTGTGGCGCGTTCGCCACCCGTCGCGAATCTGCGCATGCTACCCAAGTGGAGATGATTCGCAGCTGCTTCGGGGACCCATGCCCAGCGAAAGCCTTCCCACCGCCGTTTTGAGCCGGCGGCTCTTCGTTCTCGGCACACCGCTGTTCCTGGCGGCCTGCGTCACCGACAATAGCGGTGCGCCTCCCGCGCCCGGGCTCTCGATGTATGGCCCGGTCACCGGCGAACCGTTCGAAGTGGATGCGGTCGACACCACGCAGATCGACCCGATCTATCTGCGCCAAGTCGTCAATTATCCCACAAAATATGCGCCGGGCACGATTGTCGTCGATGTTGAGAACAAGTTTCTCTATCTCGTCGAAAAAGACGGCAAGGCGATCCGCTACGGCGTCGGCGTCGGCAAGCAGGGCTACAGCTACAGCGGCTGGGCGACCATCAAGCGCAAGGAAAAATGGCCGCACTGGACGCCCACGCCGAACATGATCGCGCGCCAGCCGGAGCGCTATGGACCCTATGCCGCCGGCCTGCCGGGCGGGGAAACCAACCCGCTCGGCCCTCGCGCGCTCTATCTCTATGACGGCGACCGGGACACCATGTTCCGCCTGCACGGCACCATCGAGCCGGACAGCATCGGCCAGCAGGTGTCCAGCGGCTGCATCCGCCTTTTGAACCAGGACATCATTGATCTCTACCAGCGCGTTCCGCTCGGTACGCGGGTGTATGTCCAGCGCTGAAACCGCTGCTGGATCGACTGAGTAGCCCCGCGAGAGCCCTTTATGCCCGCCTCGCAGCCGCCTTTCGCGTGGCTGCGGGGGACGCATTGCGACGCGCCGTGCGATCCGTTCGCTGGTCCGGCTGTCGCGATCCGGGGACCTGCCCTGCGCTTCGGCGGCGCTTCCCCGCCCGAACGATCTCTAGTGACCCCCCTGCCCCGCTTAGGCTGCGCTGACGTGCCGCCCGCACTGGCTTTGCCTGCGCGCGCTCCCTGCGAATAATCGACGCCACGTGCGCTGCAGAACCGCTCCTGCCATCCGCCCCTTCCCCGCGCAGGTCCCGGCGCGCGGGCGGCATCGCGCGCGACGGCCCACCCATCCTCCCCCATTGCCCCTTCGTCCCCCGCGAACACGCTTGCCCTTCGCAGGCTAGGCGGTCGCCGCCGGGAACCACCTCCACCGGCGCCGCGGCCGGTCAATCGGCCACGGCGCGGCGTCAGGCAATGGCCGCGCGACAGGCTGGCGCTTTCCGTTCTTTTTGAGATCATCGTGAAGACTTCGATGTTCAAAATTGGCCGGATCGCCATTACACTCCGATCACGCATTGATTCACTCACGGCGGAACGTTCGCCAATCCTGACAGGTCCGCCAACGGGATCTTCGCGTAAACCTTGTTCCCTCCCGTACAGGACGCTCAGGTTGCGCGCCTGGAAGGAGATCATCGGCACGCAATGTGCGGGCCGGCGCAGAATCGTCCGTTCCGCAACGACATTCCGCGGGATCGAAAGGGATGCGCCCGAGGTGCCGAGCCGGAAGTCCGTTCATGTCGATCACCGCCGATCAAAACAGGCCTGCAATGCCATGCCCATCACCCGCACCGTAAGTTCGCGGAACGCCGTGCGGCCGTTGGGGGCGCATCCGCTTGGTGCGGAAGGGGCGCGCGTTGGCTGAACACCTTGCTCCGGACCAACTGCTGGGCGATGCCTTCCGCATGCCGGACGCGCAGGCCCTGTTCGCCCCGCCCCCACCCCATCCCCCGCGCATCCTATTGCTCTACGGTTCGGCCGGGTCGCGTGCCTATAGCCGCCTGCTGACCCTGGAAGCGGCCGCTCTGCTGGAACGCCTGGGCGCGCAGGTGCGCATCTTCGAACCGCTGGGCCTGCCTCTGCCCGACGATGCCGCGGCGGATCATCCAAGGGTCGCGGAATTGCGGGCCATGTCCGCCTGGTCGGAAGGCCAGGTCTGGTGCAGCCCGGAAAGCAACGGCGCCATGACCGCGATCCTCAAGGCGCAGATCGACTGGCTGCCTTTGCCCCTTGCCCCCGGCGCGCCCGCACTCACACAGGGCAAGACCTTGGCGCTGATGCAGATTTCCGGTGGCACCCGCTCCTTCAACGCGGTCGATCAGATGCGTATTCTCGGCCAGCGCATGCGCATGATCGCGATCCCCAGCCAATGCTCCGTCGCCGAGGCCTATAACGCGTTCGAGGACGAGGGGCACATGAAGCCGTCGCCCGCCTATGACGACGTGGTGGACCTGATGGAGGAGCTGGTGAAGTTCACATTGCTGACCCGCAGCGCCTCCGCCTCCCTCACCGAGCATTACAGCGCGCGCAAGGACGCGTTGGCGGAAAAACCTCCCGCTCCCCGCTGACGGGCGGCGCGCGCGGCCACTTGACGGGCGACACCCCGCCAAGCCCGCGCGGGAAGCGACGCGTTGCCGGCTTGACGTTCGTCGCGCGCGGGCGCACACGTGCGTGATGGATTTGGCGCGCCTTGCCCTTCTTGCTTGTGTTCGCGCACGGACCACCGCGTTGAGGGCGAGCGGTCCATGCGAGGGCGGTGCAGACCCGGCGCGCGGTCGCGATGGCCACGAATGGGCATTTGCCACCAAATAACCGCGGCTTTGCGGTAAAAGCTATCTAAGCGTTCCAACGATTCGAGATTGACCATGGCCGAACCCGCGCCCGCGGCATCCCCCGACGATTACGGGGCACAATCCATCCAGGTGCTGAAGGGCCTCGACGCCGTGCGCAAACGGCCCGGCATGTATATCGGCGACACCGATGACGGCTCCGGCCTGCATCACATGGTCTATGAGGTTGTGGACAACGCCATCGACGAGGCGCTGGCTGGCTATGCCAATGAAGTCACCGTCACGCTGAACGCCGACGGCTCGGTGACCGTGACCGATGACGGGCGCGGCATTCCCACCGACCTGCATCATGAGGAAGGCGTCTCAGCGGCCGAGGTCATCATGACCCAGCTGCACGCCGGCGGTAAGTTCAACCAGAATTCCTACAAGGTCTCCGGCGGCTTGCATGGCGTCGGCGTCTCGGTGGTGAACGCACTGTCCACGGTGCTCGACCTCACCATCTGGCGCAATGGCAAGGAGCATTTCATCCGCTTTCGCCATGGCGACGCGGAAGCCCCGCTGGTGGTGAAGGGCGATGCCCCTGCCGGCAAGCGCGGGACCATGGTGACGTTCACGCCCAGCCCGGAAACCTTCACCCACATCCAGTTCGATTTTGCCACCCTGGAGCACCGCTTGCGCGAGCTGGCGTTCCTGAATTCCGGCGTGCGCATCCGCCTGACCGACGCACGAACCCCGGACGTGCGGGTCGAGGATCTGATGTATGAAGGCGGCGTGGAAGCCTTCGTGCGCTATCTCGACCGCTCCAAGACCGCGGTGATCGCCAAGCCCATCGTGATCCGCTCGGAGCGCGACGGCATTCAGGTGGAAGCCGCGCTCTCCTGGAACGACAGCTATCACGAGACCATTCTCTGCTTCACGAACAACATCCCGCAGCGTGATCGCGGCACCCATTTCACCGGCTTTGCCGCCGCGCTGACGCGCCAGGTGATGGGCTATGCGGAAAGCTCCGGCATCACCAAGAAGGAGAAGGTCACGCTCTCCGGCGAGGATTGCCGCGAAGGCCTGACCGCCGTGCTCTCCGTGAAGGTGCCCGACCCGAAATTCTCCTCCCAGACCAAGGACAAGCTGGTCTCCTCCGAAGTGCGCCCGGTGGTCGAGGCGCTGGTGGGCGAGGCGCTGAATTCCTGGCTTGAGGAAAATCCGGCCGAGGCCAAGGCCGTGGTCGGCAAGGTGGCGGAAGCCGCCGCCGCGCGCGAAGCTGCCCGGCGCGCCCGCGAACTCACGCGCCGCAAGAACCCGCTCGACATCGCCTCCCTGCCCGGCAAGCTTGCCGACTGCCAGGAGCGCGACCCTGCGAAGTCGGAAATCTTCATCGTCGAGGGTGACTCGGCTGGCGGCTCCGCCAAGCAGGGCCGCGACCGTGCCTTCCAGGCCGTGCTGCCCCTGCGCGGCAAGATCCTGAATGTGGAGCGCGCGCGCTTCGACAAGATGCTGTCCTCCGAGCAGATCGGCACGCTGATCACCGCGCTCGGCACCGGCATCGGCCGCGATGACTTCGACATCGCCAAGCTGCGCTATCACAAGATCATCATCATGACCGACGCGGACGTGGACGGCTCCCACATTCGCACGCTTCTGCTCACCTTCTTCTTCCGGCAGATGCCGGAAATCCTGGAGAATGGGCACCTCTACATCGCCCAGCCGCCGCTCTACAAAGTGGCGCGCGGCAAGTCCGAGACCTATATCAAGGACGAGCGTGGGCTAGAGGATTACCTCATCAATGTCGGCCTCGACGATGCGGCGCTCTATCTCGCCTCGGGCGAGGTGCGCACCGGCGCCGATCTTGCCGCCGTGGTCGAGACCGCGCGCCAATTGCGCGGCGCGCTGAACGCGCTGCACCCGCGCTACAACAAGGCGATCGTGGAGCAGGCGGCGTTGGCCGGCGCGCTCAAGCCGCATCTGCTGCGCGAGCGCGACGCCCAGGCCGAAATGACCGAGGTGACGCGCCGCCTCAACATGCTGGCCGAGGAGACCGAGCGCGGCTGGGAAGGCGTCGCCGACGAGACCGGCTTCCGCTTTTCGCGCACCGTGCGCGGCGTGCTTGAAACCAATTTTCTCGACGCCACCTTCCTGGTTTCGCCCGACGCCCGCCGCCTCGATACGCTGGCCGCCGCCCTCGATGGTGTGTTCGCGGGGGAAGCGCGCCTCAAGCGCAAGAGCGACGAGACCGTGCTTCTGGGTGCGGTGGATCTGTTCGACGCGGTCACAGACGCCGGCCGCAAGGGCCTCTCGCTCCAGCGCTACAAAGGCCTCGGCGAGATGAACCCCGGCCAGCTCTGGGAGACCACGCTCGACATCAACGCCCGCTCCCTGCTGCAGGTGAAGGTGAAGGAGGTCGACGCCGCCGGCGATCTCTTCAACCGCCTGATGGGCGATGTGGTGGAGCCACGCCGCGAATTCATCCAGGAGAATGCGCTGAAGGCGAGCGTGGACGTGTGACGATGGGCGCAGGCCCATTCTGCTGACTCCCCCTGTCCTGCCTACCTAAATAGCCACAAGGCGCGGTTCGTCGCCTTGCGGGCGCCCTTTATCTCGGCTTTGCTGCGGCGCAATCCGGGGAGGAAGGGGCCATGCAATTGCTGCGCATCTATGCGAGGGCCCTTGCGATGCTGGGGCCGCTGGCCAAAGTGGGGCTGGCGCTCGCCATCGGCAATGTGGCCCTCGCCATGGCCCAGTTCGCCGAGCCGATCCTGTTCGGCCGCATCATCGAGGCTCTGGCCGGCACCCAGCGTGAAGGCGGCCCCTCGCTGGTCTCGATCCTGACCCCGCTGCTTGCGGCCTGGGTTGCCTTCGGCCTCTTCAACATCGTCGCCGGCGTGCTGATCTCGCTACATGCCGATCGCCTCGCCCATCGCCGGCGGCTGGGCGTGCTGACCGAATATTTCGAGCACGTGCTTCAGTTGCCCCTCTCCTTCCACGGCGAGACCCATTCGGGCCGGCTGCTGAAGGTGATGCTCCAGGGCACGGATTCGCTCTGGAGCACGTGGCTGTCCTTCTTCCGCGAGGATTGCGCGGCGATCGTGTCGCTGCTGGTGCTGCTGCCGGTGGGCATCTACATCAATTGGCGGCTGGGCCTGGTGCTGATCGCGCTGATCGTGGTGTTCGGCATCGTCACCGCCTATGTGCTCGGCCGCACCCAGGCGATGCAGGAAGAGGTGGAGGAACACAATTCCAGCCTCGCCGAGCATGCCACCGACGCCTTGGGCAATGTGGCGGTCATCCAGAGCTATACCCGCATCGAAGCCGAGGTGAGCGGGCTGCGCGCCACCGCGAGCCAGCTGCTGGCGGTGCAGATTCCGGTTTTGTCGTGGTGGGCCTTGGTGTCCATGGCCACCAAAGCCGCCACCACCTTGACCATTCTCGCGATCCTGCTGATCGGCACCTGGCTGCATCTGCAAGGGCTCGCGGCGATCGGCGACATCGTCACCTATGTGGGCTTCGCCACCATGCTCATAGGCCGGCTCGACCATACGGTGAGCTTCGTCAATCATTTGGTGATGAGCGCGCCGGGGCTCGGCCAGTTCTTCGAGGTGCTGGACACGGTCGGCGCGGTGCGTGACCGACCCGGCGCCCAGGACCTCGCGGCGGTGAAGGGCGACGTACGCTTCGAGGACGTATCCTTCTCCTACGACGGCAAGCGCGCGGCTTTGCGCGATGTGAGCCTGCATGCCGCACCGGGCGAGACCGTGGCGTTGGTGGGCACGACAGGTGCTGGAAAATCCACCGCCCTCGCCCTCCTGCACCGGGTGTTCGACCCCCAGTCCGGCCGCGTGCTGGTGGATGGCATCGATATCCGGGACATCACACTCTCCTCCCTGCGGCGGCAGATCGGCGTCGTGTTTCAGGAGGCGATGCTGTTCAACCGCACGATCGAAGACAATCTGCGGGTGGGCAAGCCCGATGCGACGGCGGAGGAGATGCGCCTCGCCCTCTCCCGCGCCCAGGCGCTGGAACTGGTGGAGCGCAATCCCGAGGGCCTGCACGCCCTGGTGGGCGAGCGCGGGCGGGCGCTTTCCGGAGGCGAGCGCCAGCGCCTCTCCATCGCCCGGGCCCTTCTCAAGGATCCGCCGATCCTGATCCTCGACGAGGCCACCAGCGCCCTCGACGCCACGACCGAAGCCAAGGTGCAGGCGGCGCTGGACGAGGTGATGAAGGGACGCACCACCTTCGTCATCGCCCATCGGCTCGCCACCGTGCGCAATGCCGACCGCATCCTGGTGTTCGACGAGGGGCGCGTGATCGAGGCGGGCAGTTTCGAGCAATTGATGCGGCTCGGCGGGCGGTTCGCGGAGCTCGCGCGGGCTCAATTTCTGGACGATGGCACGCATGTGGATCGCCCGCTCGCGGAAACGTGAGCGCCACGGCACCCGCGCGCGACAGGGTGCAACGCCTGGAGACGCAGGATTGAGGCCCCGTGCGCGGCCCGCATTCAAGCTGAAGCTTGCATGGCAGGGCCGCGCCTGCCGCTTTCATCTTTCCGGATGCCCCAAAAAGAGCTAAGGAAAGCAAGGCCACGGGGGTCTTTCCAGCTACGGAGCCAACTTTGCCGGGCTTGTCCTGTCTGTCCGCGCGCGGTGCGCTGCGCCGCCTGACCTTCGCGATCGCCGCCCTCGGCGCGCTCGCGACCGCAGGCCACGCCACCCCGATCCTTCTGGTGGAAGCGGACACGGGCAAGGTCTTGGAACAGCAGGACGCCGGAAAGCCTTGGTATCCCGCCTCCGTCACCAAGCTGATGACAGTGTATGTGGCGCTGAATGCCATGCGCGAGGGGCGTATTACCCCCGATACGCTGATGACGGTTTCGCCCTATGCCGCCTCCATGCAGCCGACCAAGATGGGATTCGCGCCGGGCACCCAAGTGACCCTCGACAATGCGCTGAAGATGCTCCTGGTCAAATCGGCCAATGACATGGCCGTTGTGATCGCGGAAGGCGTCGGCGGCAGCGTGCCGTCCTTTGTCGCCGAGATGAACGATACCGCCGCCCGCCTCGGCATGGCCGGTACCCATTTCGAAAATCCCAACGGCCTGCCCAATAATGACCAGTTCACCACCGCGCGCGACCTCGCGGTTCTGGCGCGGGCCCTGATTTATCATTTTCCCGAACATGAAATGCTGTTCCGCATCCCGGCCATCAAGATCGGCAAGCGGGTGCTGCGCAATTACAACCGCCTGATCGACCGCTATCCCGGCGCCGACGGCATGAAGACCGGCTTCATCTGCGCTTCGGGCTTCAATCTGGTGGCCACCGCCACGCGCGGCAACAAACGGCTGATCGCGGTCATTCTCGGCGCGCCGTCGGGAGTCGCCCGCACCGAGCAGGCGGCGCTGCTGTTCGAAAAGGGCTTCCAGCCGTCCTGGTCGATCTTCGGCGCCGCCTCGCCGACGCTGGACACCGTCGCCGACACCGGCGGCACGCCCACCGACATGTCGCCCCAGATCTGCGGCCGCAAGCGCGCCGTAGTGGCGGCCGAGAACGAGGACGAAAACGCGTACGGCGCACCCGGTTCCGGGCCGAACGCCTATGCCGTCTCGGCGGATCTTGCCGCCGGCTTGAGCAAGGGCGAGGGCGCGGCGCTTCTGCAAAACCTGCCGCCCTCCATGCCGCCCATCCCGGTATTCGTCGGCCCGCGCAATGCACCGATCTCTCCGGAATCCGCCATGGCGCCGGATGAAGCCCCGGCTCCGAAGAAGAAGAAGCCGGCGGCCACCGCCAATGCGGACCCGCAGGCCCCCGCCGCCAAGCCCAGAAATGCCGCCGCCAAGAGCGATGCGGCAAAGAGCGATCCTGAGGCTGCAAAGACGGCCGCCAAACCTGCCGCCAAGCCCGCCGCGAAACCCAAGCCTGCGGCCAAGGAAGCGAATACCGCAACCGGCGTGCCCGCGCCTGCCAAGAAGCCGGCGGCCGCCGGCGCTTCCGCCGCAGCCGAGCCGGCCTCCAAGCCGAAGGCGAAGCCGGCCAAGCCCGCCGCGAGCGAAGGCGGCGATCCGCTCACCTTCGGCCCACCGCCGGCCGCGCCCACCAAGCCCGGCGCCTGAGCCTTCGTCCCGCTCCTGGGCTAAGGCCTTGAGGCGAGGCGGCCAAGGCCAGACGCACGAGGTCAGATGCGCAAGGCCGTATTTTCACGGGCAGAAGGTCCCGGGCCGGCGGCGCGAGGGGAATGCATTTGGCCGCTGCGCCGATCCCGTCTGCGCGCCCCTCGGCGCATGCCGGTCTTGCACACAAGCCTGTCTCAAATGCCCTTGCGGCGGCGCGCGCCGGTCCCATCTGTGTCATGCACGCACGCAGTTGACCGCCGCGTGTCGAACTCTGGAGGTTCGGCCCTGTGCGCTCTGGCAACCGGTTGCCCCCCATGATGCGCGGCATCGCGGGTCATTGGCGCAGGGCGATCGGCCGACGCGCTTGGCCGCTTGCCCGCACTGCCCTATAGGCAGGGCGAGCGCGGTCCTGGTTCGGCGGCGCCCCTCTGAGGCGACCTGCCTCACGGATGAAATAACATGACTTCCTCATCGCCGCTCCCCGAGGCCGCACAGGCCCCCTCGTCCCCCGCGAAACGGCAGGGACCGCCCGAGCCGATCCCGGTCACGGTGCTCACCGGCTTCCTCGGCGCGGGCAAAACGACTTTGCTGAATGCCCTGCTGGCCGATCCCGCGCTCGCCGATACCGCCGTGCTGATCAATGAATTCGGTGAAATCGGGCTCGACCATCTGTTCGTGCGCGAAGTCTCCGAGGGCGTCGTGCTGTTGGCGAGTGGCTGCGTGTGCTGCACCGTGCGCGGCGATCTCGTCACCGCGCTGGAGGACCTGCTGCGCGGGCGCGACAACAACCGCCTGCCGCCCTTCTCCCGCGTGCTGATCGAAACCACAGGCCTCGCCGATCCCGCCCCCATCCTCTTCACCCTGATGACCCATCCCTATCTGGTGATGCGCTATCGGCTGGACGGCGTGGTGGCGGTGATCGACGCGATCAACGGCGATGCCACCCTCGATGCCCAACCCGAATCGGTAAAGCAGGCGGCCATGGCCGACCGCCTCGTGCTCACCAAGACCGATCTCGTGGAGACCGAGGCCCAGCGTACCGCACTCGCGGCCCTGAAAGCCCGCCTGCGCCAGCTGGCCCCCGCCGCTCCATTACTCGACGCCGCAAAGGGCGAAGCCACCGGCGAGGCCCTGCTGAAAGCCGGCCTCTATGATCCGAGCGGCAAGGCCCCCGATGTCGCCCGCTGGCTCGCGGAGGAGCGCATCGCCGCCGCGGAGGAAGAGACCGGCGCGCCGCACGATCCCAACCGCCATGACGCGCGCATCAAGGCGTTCACGCTCGCGACCGACGCCGCCGTCTCCGCCTCCACCCTCGATCTGTTCCTGGAGCTGCTGCGCGCCACCTATGGCGCGAACCTGCTGCGGCTGAAGGGCATCGTGAAGCTGGCCGACGATCCGGACGCGCCCATCGTGCTGCACGGCGTGCAGCATGTGATGCACCCGCCCACCCGCCTGCCCACATGGCCGGACGACGACCACCGCACGCGGCTCGTGATGATCGTGCGCGATCTCGACCCGGCGGTGGTGCGGCGCCTGTTCTCGGCCTTTCTCGGCATCCCGCAGGTGGATACGCCGGACCGCGCCGCCCTCACCGACAATCCGCTCGCTCCCGCCGGCATGAGGCAAGCGCGATGACAGCCCTGCCCTCCCCCTCCGAGATCGTCGGCTTCTGGCGTGCGGCCGGCTACGATCGCTGGTTCTCGTCCGATCCCGCCTTTGATACCGAGGTGCGCGCCCGCCTTCTTCCGGCGCACGAGGATGCGGTCGCGCGTGGCGCGGGTTCGACCATGCTCGCGGATTACGAGGACAGCGCCGAAGGCGCGCTCGCCCTGGTGCTGCTGCTCGACCAGGCGCCGCGCAATGCCTTCCGCGGAACGCCGCGCGCCTTCGCCACCGATGCCGCCGCGCGCCAAGTGGCGGACCGTGCCTTGGCGCGCGGGTTCGAGCAATCCTTCGAACCGGCGCTGCGCGCCTTCTTCTTCCTGCCGCTGATGCATGCGGAGGATCTCGCCTGCCAGGAGCGGTGCGTGGCGCTCTACCAGAAGCTGGGCCAGGCGGAGGAACTGAAATACGCGATCATCCATCGCGATGTGATCGCCCGCTTCGGCCGCTTCCCCCATCGCAATCCCATCCTCGGCCGTCCCATGACGGCGGAGGAAGAGGCCTATCTCGCCGCCGGCGGTTTCAAGGGGTAGCGCGCGCCGCGAGGAAGGCGGAGATTCCCTCCGCCGCCGCCCGGCCGGTGGCGAAGCAGGCCTGGAGCAGATAGCCGCCGGTGGGGGCTTCCCAATCCAGCATTTCCCCGCAGGCGAAGGTGCCGGGAACGGCCCGCAGCATGAAATGATCGTCCAGCGCGTCGAAGGCAATGCCGCCGGCGCTGGAAATCGCCCGCTCCAGCCCGGCAACCGCACGCACCTGAATGGGCGCGGCCTTGATGAGGCGCGCGAGTGCCGCCGGATCTGTGGGCAACGCGACTCCAGCCGCCTCGCGCAGCAGGCCCACCGCCACCGGCGAGAGACCGACCGCCTTGCGCAGGCGATTGGAGAGCGATTGTTTCAGCGGCCCCGTCGCCAGCCGGCGGGTGATCAGCGCCTGGTCGAAATCCGGGCGCAGGTCGAGCCGCAGATGGGCTTCGCCCTCGGCCGCGAGGCGGTCGCGCACCGCGCGGGAGAGCGCATAGACCGCTCCGCCCTCCAGGCCCCGCGCCGTCACCACGGCTTCCCCACGCACGGGACCCGCGCCGGCGCAGGAGAGGGCGATGCGCTTCAAGGGTTCGCCGGCAAATCGTTCGCGGAACGGCGCGGACCAATCGACCTCCAGCCCCATATTGGCCGGCGCGAACGGCGCGAGCGCAATGCCCCGCGACGCGAGATGCTGCGCCCAGCCCCCATCGCCGCCGAGCCGGGGCCAGGACGCACCGCCGAGCGCGAGCAGCGTCGCATCGGCGACGATCTCCTTCGGTCCTTCCGACGTCTCGAACATCAGGGCGCCGGTCGAGGACCAGCCGCGCCATTCGTGCCGGGTGTGCAGCTCCACGCCGAGGGTGCCGAGCCGCCGCAGCCATGCCCGGAGCATGGGCGAAGCCTTGAAGCTGTCGGGAAACACCCGGCCGCTGGAGCCGATGAAAGTGGATTCGCCGAGTTCCGCCGCGAAGGCGCGCGCGGCGTCGGGCGGAAAGGCGCGGATCGCCCGCTCCAGCAGCGGCGCGATCTCGCCATAGCGGGAGAGGAAGTGCTCCAGCGGCTCGCTGTGGGTGAGATTGAGCCCGCCCCGCCCCGCCATGAGGAATTTGCGTGCGGGCGAGGGCATCTTTTCGAACACGCTCACCCGGTGGCCCTGCGCGATCAGGCGATCGGCGGCCATGAGTCCGGCCGGTCCGGCGCCGATCACCGCCACATGGGCCGCAGGCGCGGAGGCTGCGGGACGCGCGACGGGATCGGTGGAAAGCTCAGGGGAAGGGTTCATCAAGTGGGTGTAGAGGCCCGGCGGCCTTTGCGGAAGCAAAAGCTCGCCATTCCCGCCGCCCATCTGCCGCGCATGGCGAGACAAGCACAGGCGGCAAGGCTTCAGGTCGAGCGCACGCGCATCGCGCGGAAAACCCTGCAGCACATGAAAAGCACGGGAGCAGGCGCTGCCCCCGTGCCGTCTTGCCTGCGCTGTCTAAGCCCCGACCCTGGGCGATCAGCCGGCGGCGGTGGCTTCCAGCACGTCCTCGAAGCTGCGCAGGCCGGTGCGCGGCGCGTTCACCAGCACCGCCATGTTGCCGGGCGCGTGCTGGTTCTTCCACATCTTGGTGTGCGCCATGGGAATGCGATCCCACGGGAACACTTCCGACATGCAGGGGTCCACGCGCCGGTCGATGATGAACTGGTTCGCGGCCGAGGCCTGCTTGAGATGGGCGAAGTGCGAGCCCTGGATGCGCTTCTGGCGCATCCACACATAGCGGGCGTCGAACGTGATGTTGAAGCCGGTGGTGCCGGCGCAGAACACGATCATGCCGCCGCGCTTGGCGATCAGGGTGGAGACCGGGAAGGTCTGCTCGCCCGGATGCTCGAACACGATATCCACGTCGCGCTTGCCGGTGATGTCCCAGATCGCCTTGCCGAACTTGCGGGCTTCCTTGGTCCATTCGGTATATTCGGGCGAATTGACCTTGGGCAGCTGGCCCCAGCAATTGAAGTCCTTGCGGTTCAGCACGCCCTTGGCGCCGAGGCCGAGCACGTAGTCCCGCTTGGTCTCATCGGAAATCACGCCGATGACATGGGCGCCGGAGGCCGCGGCGAGCTGGACGCCGAACACGCCGAGGCCGCCCGAGGCGCCCCACACCAGCACATAGTCGCCCGGCTTCACGGTGTGCGGCGGATGGCCGAACAGCATGCGATAGGCGGTCGCCATGGTGAGCGTGTAGCAGGCGGATTCTTCCCAGGTCAGGTGCAGCGGGCGCGGCATGAGCTGCCGCGCCTGCACGCGGCAGAACTGGGCGAAGGAGCCGTCCGGGGTCTCATAGCCCCAGATGCGCTGGGAGGGGGAGAACATCGGGTCGCCGCCATTGCACTCCTCGTCGTCCCCGTCGTCCTGGTTGCAATGAACCACGACCTCGTCGCCGACCTTCCAGCGCTTCACCTTGGAGCCCACCGCCCAGACGATGCCCGAGGCATCGGAGCCGGCGATATGGAAGGGGGCCTTGTGCACGTCGAAGGGAGAGATGGGCTGCCCGAGCCCGGCCCAGATGCCGTTGTAATTGACGCCGGCCGCCATCACGAGCACCAGCACGTCGCTCTCGCCGAGGGTCCAGGTGGGCACCACCTCGACCTGGAAGGATTGTTCCGGGGGCCCATGGCGGTCGCGGCGGATCGCCCAGGCGTACATATTGGCGGGCACATGGCCCAGGGGCGGGATCTCGCCCAGCTCGTAAAGATCTTTCACGGCGGCGCCCTGCGGCGTGCTGGCGACTGCACTTTGACCCATTGCTCCCGTCCTTCCTTCCTCCGGGGCCGTTTCGGCCGCATTTGTTTCGCGCTGCAGCGTAGCAGAGAAAATTCCGCTGGCGAGCCCCGTTTATGACGCCTCTATGCTTTACCGCCGTCGCACTGCAACCGCGTGGATCACGCGCGATGCGGCCGGCGGCGGCGCAGCGGCAAGGGTGTTCGCGCAAGGTCGCACGGGCCGGGCGGCGGGCGCGCCCCCAACTTTGGTCGCGGACACCACGCAAATCCGCCGTTTCCAGACACGCGCGATGCGTGCGCACTCGACCGCCCCACCTCTTTCAGGCAAAAATCCAAACCGGGCGCGCCCCGCGCCCCGCTCGTTTTATGAGGTTTGCCATGATCGGCCTTATCGGAATGCTCCTCATCGGCGCAATTGCCGGCTGGCTCGCCGGCCAGTTCTTCCGCGGCGTCGGTTTCGGCCTGCTCGGCAACATCGCTGTCGGCATTGTCGGCGCGCTGATCGGCGGCTTCTTGTTCGGCAATGTCTTCATCGTCGGCGGACTGCTGGGCCAGATCATCAGCGCCACCATCGGGGCGGTGATCTTGCTGTTCGTCATCAGCTTGGTGAAGCGCTGACCGCAGCGCGGAAGAATTCTGCGCCGCACCGCATATTTTCCAATCGACGACAGCCGCGTTGCAGCGCACATTATTGCAATATCGGGTGGAGAATGAGGACGTGACAATGACCAGCCGCGATAAACCCTGGTTGTTCCGCACCTATGCGGGTCATTCCACTGCCGCGGACTCCAACCGGCTCTATCGTTCCAACCTGGCCAAGGGCCAGACCGGCCTTTCGGTCGCGTTCGACCTGCCCACCCAGACCGGATACGACAGCGACCACCCCCTGGCGCGCGGCGAAGTGGGCAAGGTGGGGGTGCCGATTTCCCATCTCGGCGACATGCGGACCCTGTTCCAGGACATTCCGCTCGCCGAGATGAACACGTCCATGACCATCAACGCCTGCGCCCCCTGGCTGCTGGCGCTCTATATCGCCGCCGCCGACGAGCAGGGCGCGGATCGCAAGCAGCTCCAGGGCACGACGCAGAACGACATCATCAAGGAATATCTCTCGCGCGGCACCTATGTGTTCCCGCCCGCGCCCTCCATGCGGCTCACCAAGGACGTGATCGTCTTCACGACCGAGCACCTGCCGCGCTGGAACCCCATGAACGTGTGCTCCTACCATCTGCAGGAGGCCGGTGCGACGCCGGTGCAGGAACTCGCCTTCGCGCTCGCCAACGCCATCGCGATCCTCGACACGGTGAAGAATTCCGGCGAGGCCCAGGGCGCGGTGTTCGGCGAGGTGGTGGGGCGCATCTCCTTCTTCGTGAATGCCGGCATGCGGTTCATCACCGAGATGTGCAAGATGCGTGCGTTCGTGGATCTGTGGGACGAGATCTGCATCAACCGCTATGGCATCACCGATCCCAAGCAGAAGCTGTTCCGCTACGGCGTGCAGGTGAATTCGCTCGGCCTCACCGAGCAGCAGCCGGAGAACAACGTCTATCGCATTCTGCTGGAGATGCTGGCGGTGACGCTCTCCAAGAAGGCGCGCGCGCGCGCCGTGCAATTGCCGGCCTGGAACGAGGCGCTCGGCCTGCCGCGTTCGTTCGACCAGCAATGGTCGCTGCGCATGCAGCAGGTGGTGGCCTATGAGACCGACCTGCTGGAATATGGCGACATCTTCGACGGCTCGACCGAGATCGCCAAGAAGGTCGAGGCGCTGAAGGACGAGGCGCGGGCCGAACTCGCTCGCATCGAGGCCATGGGCGGCGCGGTGGCGGCGGTCGAGAACAGCTACATGAAGCAGGCATTGGTGGAATCCAACACCCGCCGGCTGGAGAATATCGAGCGCGGCGAGCAGGTGGTGGTCGGCGTCAATCGCTGGACAGAGACCGAGCCCTCGCCCCTCACCACCGGCGAAGGCTCCATCCTTACCGTGCCCGAGCACGTGGAGCCGGAGCAGATCGCCCGCCTCCAGGCCTGGCGCGCGGCGCGCGATCCGGCGGCCGTGGATGCGGCGCTTGCCGGCCTGCGCAGCGCGGCGCAGGAGGGGCGCAATATCATGGAGCCCTCCATCATCTGCGCGAAGGCCGGCATCACGACCGGGGAATGGGGCGCGTGCCTGCGCGAAGTGTTCGGCGAATATCGTGCGCCGACCGGCGTCGGCCGCGCCGCGCGCATCGACACCCAGGGCCTCGACGAGGTGCGCCGCAGCGTCGAGGCGGTTTCCGCCAAGCTCGGCCGCCGCATCAAGTTTCTGGTGGGCAAGCCGGGCCTGGACGGACATTCGAACGGCGCCGAGCAGATCGCCGTGCGCGCCCGCGATGCCGGCATGGAAGTGGTCTATGAGGGCATCCGCCTCACCCCGGCCGAGATCGTCAATGCGGCGCTGGAGGAGAGCGTCCACGTCATCGGCCTCTCCATCCTCTCCGGCTCCCATGTGCCGCTGGTGCGCGACGTGATGGACCGTCTGCGCGCCGAGGGGCTGACCGACGTGCCGGTGGTGGTCGGCGGCATCATTCCGCCCGAGGACGAAGCCCAGCTCAAGGCGATCGGCGTCGCGGCGGTCTATACGCCCAAGAATTTCGAGCTGAACCGCATCATGGCCGACATCGTCGCCATCGTTGACCGTGAGGCGCAGAAAGCCGCCTGAGCCCGGCTTTGCGGCGTTCGGATCTTCAGCATCCGCAAAAACAAAAAGAGCGCCAACCGAGGTTGGCGCTCTTTTTTTACGTGGGCGACACCGACTACTTGCCGAAATCGAGCACCGGGGGCGGCGGATCGCCGATATCGGGCGAGATGTTGTCGAACTGCTGCTGGATCTGGTTTTGGTCCAGCGATACGCCGCCCGATTTGTAGTGCGTCACCATCTGCGGAAACAGGATGACCAGAGACACCATGATCAGCTGGATGATCACGAACGGCACCGCGCCCCAATAGATCTGCCCCGTGGTGACCGGCTCCATGCGCAGCCCGGTCACGCGGTCGAGATAAGGCACCTTCGGCGCCACCGAGCGCAGGAAGAACAGGGCGAAGCCGAACGGCGGATGCATGAACGAGGTCTGCATGTTCACCGCCAGGATGACGCCGAACCAGATCAGATCAATGCCCAGCTTGTCGGCGGCCGGTCCCAACAGCGGGATGATGATGAACGCCAGCTCAAAATAATCGAGGAAGAAGGCGAGCACGAACACCAGGAGGTTCACGACGATCAGGAAGCCGGTCTGGCCGCCGGGGAGCGAGGTGAGCAATTCTTCCACCCAGCGATGCCCATCCACCCCGTAGAAGGTGAGCGAGAACACGCGCGCGCCGAGCAGGATGAACAGCACGAAGGCCGAGAGCTTGGCGGTGGAATAGGTCGCCTGCCGCAGCAGGTCGAACTTCAGCCGCCCGCGCGCCGAGGCCAGCAGAATGGCGCCCACCGAGCCCATGGCGCCGCCTTCGGTCGGGGTCGCAACGCCGATGAAGATGGTGCCGAGCACCAGGAAGATCAGCGCCAGCGGCGGCACCATCACGAACACGACCTGCTCGGCGAGCTTGGAGAGCAGGCCGAGCCTGAACACCCGGTTGATCACGGCGACCACGAACGCGAGGCCCACCGTCATGGACATGGTGAGCACCACGTAATCGGCGCCAAACTTCACGCTGCCCCGCTGCATGATGGCGATGGCGGCGGCAATGGCGAGCGCCAGCGCGATGAACAGCGAGGGCGTCAGCAGCTTGGCCGTGCCGGACATCACGAAATAGAGCAGCACGAACGAGACCACGCCCCACACCGCAAGATTCGCGACGCCGGGAATGAAGCCGGCGGTGAGCCCCGGCAGCGAGCCGGTGGCGATCAGCACGGCGAAGCCCGCCGCCGCGATCGCCCCGAGGATGCGCGCGGGCATCATCTTCTGATTGGGGTCACGCAGGTTCTGCGCTTCCAGCGGCAGGCCGGGGGTCGCGGTGGGGAACAGCGTGGAAACCAGGAAGATATAACCCGCATAGAGGCAGGAGAGGATCAGGCCCGGCAGGAACGCGCCGGTATACATGTCGCCGACCGAGCGGTTGAGCTGGTCCGCCATGACGATCAGCACCAGCGACGGCGGGATGATCTGGGCCAGCGTGCCGGACGCGGCGATGACGCCGGTCGCCACGCGCCGGTCATAGCCGTAGCGCAGCATGATGGGCAGCGAGATCAGGCCCATGGAGATGACGGACGCGGCAACCACGCCGGTGGTGGCGGCCAGCAGCGCGCCGACGAAGATCACCGCATAGGCGAGGCCGCCACGGATCGAGCCGAACACCTGACCGATGGTGTCGAGCAGGTCCTCGGCCATGCCGGAGCGTTCCAGCACCAGCCCCATGAAGGTGAAGAACGGGACCGCCAGCAGCACCTCATTGTTCATGGTGCCATAGACGCGCTCCGGCAGGGCCTGGAGGAAATCTGGGCGGAACAGGCCGAGCTCGATGCCGATGAGGCCGAAGATCAGGCCGTTGGCGGCCAGCGCGAAGGCCACCGGATAGCCGAGCAGCAGGAACAGCACGAGGGCGCCGAACATGATCGGCGCCATATTGTGGGTAAACCAGCCACGCAGGCCGGGTTCTGCGGCGAACGCGAAATCGCTGGAAAGGCCAAGCAGAACCAGGGCACAGGCGAGCACAAGGCCGACCTTGAGGGTGCGGGATGCGGACATTTTTCTGTTCTCCCGCTCAGGCCTTGGGGGTCGGATCGAGGGGGACGTCGACCCGGTCGGCATCCGCCAGCAAACGCTCCGCCTCGGCGGCGAGGGCGAGATGACCGCCCACATTCTCGTTGGGGTCCTCCATGCGCCCCGTGATGATGGCGACGCGCTTGATCAATTCCGAGATCGCCTGGAGCAGCAGGAAGAAGAAGCCGATGGGCACCAGCGCCTTCGCCGGCCATTGCGGCAGGCCGCCGGCATTCAGGGATTGCTCGTTGATGCCGTAGGAATTCAGCGCGAACGGGATCGCGGTCACCAGCAGCACGATGGCGAAGGGCATCAGGAAGAAGATGTGCCCGAAAATATCAATACCGTCGCGGGTGCGCTTGGGCAGGCGCGAGCTGAGAATGTCGATGCGAATGTGCTCATTGTCGATGAGCGTCCAGGAGGCGCAGAGAAGGAACACCGCCGCGAACAGCACCCATTGCAATTCCAGCCAGGAATTGGAGCTGAGATCGAAGACCTTGCGGATCACGGCATTCAGCGCCGACACCAGCACGGCCACCAGGATCAGCCATGCCACCGCCTTGCCGATGCGGATGTTCACGGCATCGATCGCTCGGCTGAGCGCGAGCAGAATGTTCATTTGGGAGTGTCCCCGCATTTCCACTTGAGGCGATCTCTTTCGCGTCGCCATTGGCCGGGCACCATAAGGGAGACCTAAATGCATTCAAGCCTCAACTATCGTCTAAGCGTCACAATCCCAGTCGGGCGAGGGCTTTCAACAGGATGAGCCCGGTCATGGGGATGTGGCGGCGCGGTTTGCACGCGGATGTTTGCATCGCTGCAATGGCGCGAGGGCCGAGGCGTGCATAAATTTGAGTGCATCGACCCGCCGCATGGGTCCGCGCCGCCTCGCATGCGAGGCCATTGCGCGAGGGGCAGTGCGCGGGAGCCGGTCCAGGAGTCGTCATATGCCCGTTTCCGCCGCCCTTTCCCCCACCGCACCGCCGCACGCCAGCCTGTCTGGCGCCTTGCGGCTGGGCGCGGTTCATCTGCGCACACGCGCGCCGGACCGGCTCGCGGCCTTTTATGAACAGGTGGTCGGCCTCGCCCGCCTGCCCTCGCAAGCCGGCGGGATCGCGCTCGGGGCCGGCGACACGGCTCTGATCGTGCTGGAGGATGCACCCGATGCGATAGCGCCGCCGCCCCGCGCGCCCGGCCTGTTCCATACCGCCATCCGCGTGCCCGACCGGGCCAGCCTCGCGGTGCGGATGAATGTGCTGCGGGCCCACGGCGTGCCGTTCGGCGCCTCCGACCATCTGGTGAGCGAGGCGCTCTATTTCGACGATCCCGACGGCAACGGCATCGAAATCTATCGCGACCGCCCGAAAGCCGAATGGTTCGGGCCCGACGGCAAGCTCCAGATGGCGACGCTGCGGCTCGATCTGAACGGCCTCGCCGGCGAAAGCTCAGGCCTGGGCCCCGCCCCCACCGGCACGGACGTCGGCCATGTGCATCTGAAGGTGAGCGACCTCGCCGCCGCGCATCGATTCTGGGTGGAGCTGGCCGGATTCGAAGTGATGGCCCGCTACCCCGGCGCCTTGTTCGTCAGTGCCGGCAAATACCACCATCATCTCGGGCTGAACGTGTGGCATTCGCAGGGCGCCGCACCGCCGCCCGCACATGCGAGCGGGCTCGCCGGGTTCGAGATCGCGCTTCCCGCGGCGGACATTGCCGCCATCCGGCAGCGGTTCGCCGCGACGGGCACGGCGCTCCCCGAGGCGGACGGCGCTGTGCTGCTGGAGGATCCGGCGGGAAACCGCGCCAGGCTGTCTGTGCTCCGCGAGGACTGACAGCCCCGCGTCGGCGCGCCCCGCCTGCGGCCATGCCGGCGGGGCGAACTTAGCTAGGGCTTGGGGGTCACCGCCACCGCGCCGGCGTCGATCTTGCTGGCGTCGACAGCCGCGGCGGTGCTCATGTCGGTGGTGGACTTCAGGTCGGGCACGCGCGGAAACACCTTCAGCTGGCTCGCCAGCTTGCCGAGGTTCACATAGCGCTCCATCTCCGCCGGCGTCATGGCCACGCGAAGCGCATTCACGTCCTTGACCGACCATTGCGGATCATAAGCCGTGGCGGTGGCGACGACCTCCGCGGGCAGCGACTTGGCCGCAGCGGAATCGCGGAACCACGCGTTCGCCTCGTCATGATTGGCGGCCGCGTAGGCCAGTGCTTCCTTGTGCGCCACCAGGAACCGGCGGATCACATCGGGCGACTTCGCGCGGAAATCGTTGCGGGCGGCAACCACCATGGTCAGCGAGGTGTCCGACGCGATGACCTTGGCCAAGCCCTTGCTGACGAAAAATTCGATCCACGGATCCCAGATGAAGACCGCATCGACCCGGCCGGCCGCGATGGCATCCGACAGATCGACGAATCCCATATTGACCACATCCACGTCGGTTCCGGCCTTCAGGCCGGCATCGGCGAGCATGGCGACCGCCGCGAGGTGAATCGAACTGCCAACCGGCCCGTAGAGCTTCTTGCCCTTGAGGTCCTGCACATTGGTGATGCCGCTTTTGGTGGTCGCGAGGATCGCGCCGCGGAAGGTGGACTGCCGGGCAACGACTGTGGTCGGAGCGCCCGCAGCGGCCAGCGCCACCGACGGCAGATCGCCGACGAAGCCCACGTCGATCGCCCCGGAAACCAGCGCCTCGTTCACGGCCGGCCCGTAGGTGAACATGATGAATTCGCCTTTGAGGCCGTTGCGCGCAAGAATGTCCGTGCGGGCCAACGTATTTGCGATCTGGCTGCTCACGGTCGACGTCGGCTGCCAGCCGATCCGTATCGTATCGGCCGCATGGCCGACGGTCGCGAACGCGACCGCAAACAAGCTCAAGACCAAGCCCGATGCCCAGCGCTTCATGAACAGATCCCCCTTACGTCTGGCACGGAAATACGTGCGTGAATGAATGCCCAGGTCGCCACGGCATCCGCGATCGGACCGATCAGCCGGCCGCCGCTGCCTCGCCGGGCTGGAGCTGCCAATCCTTGCGGAGCGACTCCCACAAGCCGTCGGCGAGCCGTCGAAATTCGGGATCGGACCTGATGTCCGGCAATCTCGGGCGCGGGAGCGCGACCTCATGGACCTCGCGAATGCGCCCGGGGCGCGCACTCATCACGACGATGCGGTCGCCGAGGAAAACCGCCTCGTCGATCGAGTGCGTCACGAAGATGATGGTCATTCCGGTTTCCGCGGAAATGCGCGCCAGTTCCTCCTGCAGCAGGACGCGGGTCTGCGCATCGAGCGCCCCGAAGGGCTCGTCCATGAGCAGGACTTCCGGATCGACGGCGATGGCCCGCGCGATCGCCGCGCGCTGTTTCATGCCGCCCGACAGCTCGTGCGGATAGCGCTCCTCGAAGCCGTTCAGCCGAACGGTCCGCAGCACTTCGCGGGCGCGCCGGCGCCGCTCGGCCTTCGCGACGCCCTTCGCCTTGAGGCCGAATTCGACATTCTCCTGGACGCTTTTCCAAGGGAACAGGGCATAATCCTGAAACACCACGGTGCGGCGCGGATCGGGACGGCTGACGGGCGCGCCATCCTGCATCACCTCGCCTTCCGAAGGAGCAAGGAAACCCGCGACGATGTTCAGCAAGGTGGACTTGCCGCAGCCGCTCGGGCCGAGCAGCATCAAGACCTCGCCTTTGCGCACCTCGAGATCGACCCGGGCGAGCGCCAGAGTGCCGCTCGCTTCGTCGCGGCCGGCGAACCGCTTCGAGACGCCGCGAATGGAGATGGCGGAGCAGACCGTCACGAGATCGCCTCCCGCCGCCAGCGCATCACCCGGCGCTCCAGCATCAGCATCAGGCTGTTCGCGGCATAGCCGATGGCGCCGATGGTGAGCATTCCCGCAAGGACGCTCGAAGTCATCAGCATCATACGGCTCTGCTGGATCATGTAGCCGAGGCCGGATTGCGCCGCGATCAGCTCGGCCGCCACCACGCACATCCAGCCCACCCCCAGCGCGATGCGAAGGCCGGGAAAGATCATCGGCAGCGCGGCGGGCACGATCACGTCGGTGAGGACCAGAAGCGGACGCGCGCCGAGGCACAGCGCGGCGTTGATCTGGCTCTTCTCGATGCCGCGCACCGCCACATAGGTATTCACGAACACCGGAAAAACCGCGCCGATGAACACCAGGAAATAACTCGGGGCATTCCCGACGCCGAACCAGAGGATCGCCAGCGGGGTCCAGGCGATCGGCGGGATCGGCCGGATCACCTCGATGATCGGCTTCAGCAGCTCGGACGCGAGGTCCGACCACCCGAGGAGAATGCCGAAAGCGATGCCCACGATGCTCGCCAGCGCGAATCCGGCGAGCACCCGCTGGATGCTGGCCCAGCTGTTCTCCAGCAAGGTTCCATCGCGCAGCAGATCGATCAAGGTTGCGGCGACCGCGCTGGGCGGTGGGAACAGGAGCGTATTGAGATAACCGAGCGAGGACAGCGCCTGCCAGACAGCGACCAGCGTGCCCAAGCCCGCCAGCCTGAGCCCCCATCTGCGCAACCGGCGCCATCCCGACCACATCACGCAGGCCCTTAGGGGAAGTGATAGTGAATCCGCCATCCCAACCATTGATCCCGACTGATTGTGCATGTTCGCCGCAAGGCCGATCGCGACGTATTCGCCGCGTCCTGACGCAAGGACCGAGGCCGGACCGCAAGAAATTCCAAAGACAATAGCCGCGCGCACCTGCAATCGCAGGCCTACACCATGCGCTTTCAGCACAAGGACCGCAGAACAATACGCTTACCGCTTATCCTTCCCGAAGATCGTAAGCACACTGCACATTGTTTTCAATTGCCCGTTACAAAACTACTGCTGCTATTTCGAGCATTATTTGCCGATATTCTAGGCAATCGGAGGCCCATTTGCCGCAATCCGGGCAAAGGCCACGGCGCGCGCCGCCGTGCGGGCACGCGGATGGGTCGGCGCTCCGGAAATCAGCAGATGGTGATGCGGCCGCCGCTCCGGCTCGTGTTTACATCCGGATCTCAATTCAGCTACCAAATCCTGGAGCGCGGGTGATCCGGACGCGAACAAGGGCCGTTGGGACATGGACAATCTTGAGCGGGCGGCAACTCACGATCTCGGCGGCCAGTCGCGCTTCATGTGCCTGCCGGTCGAGAAGGATCCGCGCCCCGTCGAGCTGAACGAATTCGAACGGCGTTGCGACACCTTGCGCCTGGTGCTCGGCGCCAAGGGCATCATGACCGTGGATGAGCTGCGGCGCGGTGTCGAGGCCCTCAGTCCCGCAGAGTATAATTCCCTCTCTTACTATGAAAAATGGCTGAGATCCATTATTCTGATCTTGGGTGAGAAGGGCGTTATCGACCCCAATCTCTTTTCGAGTGTCGAATAGAAGTATCGAAAAGGAACGACTGGGATGCTCGACCTTCCCCTCGACCGTGAGGTCACGGTCATGTCCGACTGGCCCGAGGAGCGCGGACCGTGCCATGTGCGCACGCCCGCCTATCTCCGGGGCAAAAGAGGGCGGATCGTCGCCTTTCTCGGCGAGTATGAGGATCCGGGCGATCTGGCGTTCGGACGGCCGAGCGTGCGCCGCAAGCTCTACCACGTGCGCTTTTCCCTCGGCGAGCTTTGGCCGGAGGAAGCCCACGGCGACGATTCCCTCCTGGTCGAATTGTACGAACACTGGCTCAAGGTCTAGGAACGCCCCATGGCCCAAACCGCCCAGGACCCGCGCAGCATCGCCACGCTGGACCGGCTCATCGCGCATCTCCAGTCTGCCGGCATCGTCACGGAAGCCGAGCTGCGCGAACGGATGGACGCGGCGGCCTCCGCCACCCCGCGCAATGGCGCCTTGCTGGTTGCCCGGGCATGGACCGACCCGCAGTTCAAGGACCTTCTGCTGCGCGACGGGACCGCGGCGGCCGAAAGCTTCGGCTTCTACCCCGTCGGCGGGCCGCCGCTCGGCGTGCTCGAGAATACGCCGAACATCCATCATCTGGTGGTCTGCACCCTGTGCTCTTGCTATCCGCGCTGGCTGCTCGGATACCCCCCGCACTGGTACAAATCCTCCGCCTATCGCGCCCGCGCGGCCCGCAATCCCCGCCAGCTCCTGGAGGAATGGGGAATGACATTCCCGCGCGAGACCGAGATCCAGGTGGTGGACAGCACCGCGGATTATCGCTGGATGGTCCTTCCCATGCAGCCGCCGGAAACCGTGGGCTGGACGAGCGAGCAACTGGTTGAGATCGTGACCGCGGATTCGCTGGTGGGCGCGGATGTGATCCGCCTCGACCCGGCCCGGTCCGGCGTCTGAGCATTAAGCCCCCGCCCGCGCTTCAAGGGGGCTAGAGTTCCCCCGGAGAATCGGCGCGCGCCGCGCCCGAACTGGCCCAGGGGGGCTGCGTCCATGATGACCTTGCCGTTTTTCGGTTTCTTCGTTGCGTTCGCGCTGGTTCTCGCGGGCCAGCGCATTCCCTCCATGCTGGTGTGGGGCCTGTCGCTGCTGGCGATGCTGACCCTGTTCAAGATGCACGCCACCGATCCGCTCAATCTCGTGCTGTGAGGGGGCCGGCGTGACACCTTCCCTCTCCCGCACCCTCAATGCCCTCGGCCTGTTCGCGGTCTCCGTGGTATTGGCGGCGGCATTCTTCGACCAGATCGTGTTCAACGATCTGCCCTGTCCGCTCTGCCTGCTTCAACGCGCCGGCTTCGTGGGCGCCGGGGTCGGCCTTGCCCTGAACGTGAAGTTCGGCCCGCGCCCCAGCCACTATGCCGTCATGATTCTCTCCGCATTCGCCGGCGGCGCCGTGTCGGTGCGACAGACGCTGCTGCACATCGTCCCCGGCGAGGGCACCTATGGCGATGCCTTCTTCGGCATCCATTTCTACGCCTGGGCGGCGGCGCTGTTCGGCGTCATCGCGCTTGGCGGAGCGATCCTGCTGCTGTTCGACCGGCAGTTCGCGCCAGAGGCGGTGCCCGGCCGCCCTACCCGCTTCGCCCTCATCGCCGTCGCGCTGGCTACGGCGATTGCCCTCGCGAACGGCCTTTCCACCGTGCTGGAATGCGGCGGCGGCATGTGCGCCGACAATCCGACCTCCTACCAATTGCTCGACCAACTGCGCGGAAAATAAGCGGCAACTTGGCCGTACCGGCGGACTCATCAACGCTTATGATGGGTGGCGCATCAAAATTCTCTTTTCCTGGCGTGTGAAATGCCTGAAAAGGCGGCACGCCAGGAAGCCCCATGTTGCCTTCGTCCCCCCGTTCGCCCCTCGGCCGGCTCGGCCACCGCATCAACAATGCGCCCTATCTGCTGCTCTCCATCACCGCTCTTCTGTGGGCGTGCAACATGGTGCTGGGCCGCTTTGTGGCGGGGCACATCCCGCCGATCACGCTCGCCTGCCTGCGCTGGGCGGGAGCGACGCTGATTCTGCTGCCCTTTTCCTATCGCCAGGTAATCGCCGACTGGCCGATCGTGCGCCGCAATTGGCTGTTTCTGACGGTCCTCTCGGCCTGTGGCATCGCCTGCTACAACGCCATGAGCTATTACGGGCTGCAATATACCCAGGCGCTGAACGGCCTGCTGGTGCAATCCTCCTCCCCCCTGCTGATCGCGCTCTGGAGCTTGCTCCTGTTCCGCGACCGGCTCTCGAAGGGCCAGATCGCCGGGATCATCATCTCGCTGCTGGGGGTGGTGGTGATCGTGAGCCGGGGCGACATCGACGTCCTGCTGCACCTCAAGCCCAATGTGGGCGACATCTGGATCATCACGGCGCTCGTGATCTATGCCTTCTATGCCGCGAACCTGCGGGTGCGCCCGCCCATGCGCTCGCTGTCCTTCCTGACCGTGATCATGGGCATCGGCGCCGTGTTGCTCATCCCGTTCGCGCTCTTTGAGATCAGCCAGGGCCACGTCATGCATTTCAACCGCATGACGCTATCGGTGCTGGGCTTCGTGATGACGGCGCCGTCGCTGATCGCCTATATGGCCTTCAATCGCGGCGTGGAACTGGTGGGCGCCAATCGCGCGGCGCCGTTCTTTCATCTCATGCCGGTGTTCGGCTCCGCGCTCGCCATCCTGGTGCTGGGTGAGCAATTGGAATGGTTTCATGGCGTCGGCTATGCGCTGGTGATTGCCGGCATCATCACCGCAACCCGCGCCCGCGCGCCCGCCCCGGTCTGACGCACCGGCCTTACGGCAGCAAAAAGCCGCCGGAAACGATCCGGCGGCTATCTTGGTCTTCTCTATCCGCGAACAGGGACAGCCTTCAGAAGGCGAGGCCCTTGGCGTGCTTCACATGGGGCAAGGCTTCCACCTTGGCGATCACGTCGGCGGGCAGCGCGCCGTCTACTTCCACGAGCGCGATGGCGTCCCCGCCCTGGCGGTCGCGGCCGAGGGCGAAGGTGGCGATGTTCACGCCCGCATCGCCCAGCAGGCTGGCGAAACGGCCGATGAAGCCGGGCTTGTCCTCGTTGGTGACATAGAGCATGGACGGCGCGAACTCAGCGTCGACCTTGATGCCCTTGATGTTGACGATGCGCGGGTGGCCATCGGCGAACACCGTGCCGCACACCGAGCGCTCGAACGTATCGGTGATGACGGTCAGGGTGATCAGGCTGTCATAATCGCTCTCGGCGGCGCGGGTGGTCTCCTCGATCACGATGCCGCGCTCCTTGGCGACGCTCGGGGCGGAAACCACATTGATGTCGGCCAGCACCGGGCGCAGCAGGCCGGCAACCGCCGCGCTGGTCAGCGCCTTTACCTTCAGCTCGGCGACCGCGCCCTCATAGGTAATGCGCACGGTCTTGATGTCGGTGTCGGTGAGCTGCCCCGCGAACGAGCCCAGCTTTTCCGCCAGCTCGATGAAGGGCTTCAGCTTGGGGGCTTCCTCGGCGGTGATGGAGGGGAAGTTCACCGCGTTCGAAATGGCGCCCGACAGCAGATAATCGCTCATCTGCTCGGCCACCTGAAGCGCGACATTCTCCTGCGCCTCGGTGGTGGCGGCGCCGAGGTGCGGGGTGCAGATCACATTGGGATGGCCGAACAGCGGGTTGGTTTCGGCCGGCTCGACCGTGAACACGTCGAAGGCCGCGCCGGCCACATGCTTGCTGTCGAGGGCGGCGCGCAAGGCCACCTCGTCCACCAGGCCGCCGCGCGCGCAATTGATGATGCGCACGCCCTTCTTGGTCTTGGCGAGGTTTTCCGCCGAGAGGATGTTCTTGGTCTTCTCGGTCAGCGGCGTGTGGAGCGTGATGACGTCCGCGCGGGCGAGCAGGTCGTCCAGCTCCACCTTCTCGACGCCGAGGTCCTTGGCGCGCTCGGCGGAGAGGAAGGGATCGAACGCGATGACCTTCATCTTCAGGCCGACGCCGCGCTCGGCGACGATCGAGCCGATATTGCCGCAGCCGATGATGCCCAGCGTCTTGGCGGTCAGCTCGACGCCCATGAAGCGGTTCTTCTCCCATTTGCCGGCCTGGGTGGAGGCATCGGCGGCAGGGATCTCGCGGGCGAGCGCGAACATCATGGCGATGGCATGCTCGGCGGTGGTGATGGAATTGCCGAACGGCGTATTCATCACGATCACGCCCTTGGCGGTCGCGGCCGGGATGTCGACATTGTCGACGCCGATGCCGGCGCGGCCGATCACCTTGAGGCGGGTCGCCTTTTCCAGGATCTTCGGCGTCACCTTGGTGGCGGATCGAATGGCAAGGCCGTCATAATTGCCGATGACCTCAGCCAGCTTGTCCTTGTCCTTGCCGAGATCGGGCTGGAAATCAACGTCGATGCCGCGATCCTTGAAGATCTGCACGGCGGCGTCGGACAGCTTGTCCGATATGAGAACGCGAGGCGCCATGGTGTGGGCTCCGGATGAATGGGGGTGCAAGCTCGGGCCGTTCCGCGGCACGCTTGGGCGCAGTCCGGCCGTTGAAGCCCTCTCCCGCTTGCGGGGGAGGGATGGAAGGGGGAATGCCGTAGAGCGGGCTTGCGCTGATCGCGCCGGAGAGCGGGGTATTCCCCCTCCCCGGCCCTCCCCCGCAAGCGGGAGAGGGGGATTGTCAGCGGTCGCGCGTCGGGCTCACGCCGCCTTGGCGAGCGAGCCCTTGGCGACGTTGAACGCCCAGTCCAGCCAATGGGTCAGAGCTTCCACGTCGGAGGCCTGCACCGTGGCGCCGCACCAGATGCGCAGGCCCGGAGGGGCATCGCGATAGGCGCCGATGTCATAGGCGATGCCGCCCTTTTCCAGGCCGGCGGACAGGGCCTTGGCGAAGGCTGCCTGTGCATCGGCGGGAAGGGACGTCACGTCCGGGTCCACCACCTTCAGGCACACGCTGGTGTTGGAGCGGGTCACGGGGTCCTTGGCCAGGAAGTCCACCCAATCGGTGCGGTGCACCCATTGCGCGATGGCTTCGAAATTGCGGTTGGAGCGTTCCTTCAGGCCCGGCAGGCCGCCCACCATCTTCGCCCATTCCAGGGCGTCGATATAATCTTCCACGCACAGCATGGAGGGGGTGTTGATGGTCTCGCCCTCGAAGATGCCTTCGATCAGCTTTCCGCCCTTGGTCATGCGGAAGATCTTGGGCAGCGGCCAGGCGGGCTTGTAGGTTTCGAGCCGCTCCACCGCGCGGGGCGAGAGGATGAGCATGCCGTGCGCGGCTTCCCCGCCCAGCACCTTCTGCCAGGAGAAGGTCACCACATCGAGCTTGGCGAAATCCAGCGATTGGGCGAACGCCGCGGAGGTGGCGTCGCAGATGGTCAGGCCCTCGCGGTCGGCCGGAATCCAGTCCGCATCCGGCACCATGACGCCGGAGGTGGTGCCGTTCCAGGTGAAGACCACGTCGTGGGTGAAGTCCACCGCCTTGAGATCCGGCAGCTCGCCATAGGGGGCGGTCATGATGCGCGCGTCGGCGAGCTTGAGCTGCTTGACGACGTCCGTCACCCAGCCTTCGCCGAAGCTTTCCCAAGCGAGCATGTCCACCGGGCGGGCGCCCAGCATGGACCACAGCACCATTTCGACCGCGCCGGTGTCGGAGGCGGGCACGATGCCGATGCGATAATCGGCCGGCACCTCGAGCACGTCGCGGGTGAGATCGATCGCCTGCTTGAGCTTGGTCTTGCCGATCTTGGCGCGGTGCGAGCGGCCGAGCGGCGCGTCGCGCAGCGCATCCAGCGTCCAGCCGGGACGCTTGGCACAAGGACCGGACGAAAAATTAGGGTTCTCCGGGCGGGTCGCCGGAGCGTCAGTGGTCGTCATGATGGCCATCCTTTCAGATGGGCGCCTCCCGTTGGGGGGAGGTGTCCCGCCGCGGGCAATAGGCCTTTCCGTGGCGCAAGGCAAGAGAAAGCATGCTCACGAAAACTTGGGGCTTACGACAGGAGTGCTTCCCTGATCGTGCGGCGGCCCGCGAATACATGCGGCGCACTTTCATCCGGTGTCCATCCCGCGAAAAGACCCGCGCCCCGTTGGGGGCGAGGGTCTCGCGCGTGGGCGTGTGTGCCCGGTGTCAGTGCTTCAGGTCTTCGGGAACCTTGCCGCCGTTTTCAGCCAGCTTGGCCATCACCTGCTTGTGCAGCCAGATGTTCATGGTGGCGGAATCGCCCATGTCGCCGGAATAATTCAGCTCGTGCGCGAGTTCCTTGCGCGCGGCGAGCGAGGAATCGAGATCCAGCAGCTTCATCAGGTCGACGATGGAGTGGCGCCAGTCCAGCTTCTCGCTGTTCTTGGCGGCAAGGCCGGAGAGGACGGCTTCCACATCCACCGCGGGCGTCGCCGGGGCGGCGGGAGAAGCACCGGGAACGGGGGGCGTCGCGCCGCCCGAGGTGCCGCCGGGCGAAGGCGCGTCTGGGGCGGGAGTGCCCGCCTGTGCCGAATGGCCGAAAATGGCGGAAACGATCTTTCCGAAAATGCTCATCTGCTTCTCCTGCGTGTTCCGCCTGGAGAACGCCCCCGCTGCGGAATGGTTCGAATATGCCGCCGCCGGCGCGCAATCATTCGCCGGCGGCAAAGCCAGCCTATGCGCGCATGGAGCAAGGCGGATGACAAACATGCCGTGACAGGCGCGGAATTTACCGGCCGCATCGGTCCGCGCGGCGCGACGATCCCCGCCGCCGGCTCACTCGCTGGCCCGTGTCGCCGCCTTTGCACCGCCGCCGCCGACGTCGATCAGCGCCGGCAGCCCCAGCAGATCGGCGAACTTCTCGCGCGTCGCCAGCGGAATGTTACGACGGAAATGATCGCGGTCGAAATACAGGAACTGCCCGTCGAAACGGGCCATGCACCCCAGCTGGTCGCACATCTTGTCCGCCGGCACCGCCACCACCACGTCCTCCCGCACCCCGCGCAGCGAGCGGAACATGGCATCGACGTCGCGCTGGTCCTGCCCGAACTCGGCCGGGGTGAGGCGGCTCACCTCGCGCCGGCAGGGGGCGCGCAGCAGCGAGCCGTCATGGGCGGCGACACAGGGCAGCGGATCGCTCGCCCAATGGGGAATGTCGGCGAACAGGACGATCCTGCGGCCCGGCGCCGCGAGGCGCGGGACTAGATCGAGGAACGCCTCCCGCATCACCCGCAGCCCCGCCTCGTGACTGGTCGCGTCCCCTTCCCGGCGATAGACCGAATCCGGCATGAAGCCCCAGTTGGAGGCCAGCATCACCAGGTTGATCTGCGGGTTGGCCTTCAGCAGCGCGAGGGTGGCGCGATAGGTGCGCTCGCATTCCGGCGGCAGGCCCACGGGTTTGCGGCGCAATCCCTCCTCGGAGAAGATGGCCGGACAGATGCGCAGCAGCGCCACCGCCGTGCCGGTCTTGCGCCCGGCGACGTCCAGCAGATGCATCAGGTGCTCGGCATGGCTGTCGCCCCAGATCACGCCGCGCGTCTTGGCGCTCGCCCAATCAGCACCGGCCACGCACACACTCGGCCCGCCATCCAGCGAGACCTGCTGCGGGCAGGGCCAGGCCCACATGCGCGCGAGCGAGCCCAATTCCTCCAATTGCGGCGAGACCCGGCCGGAAATGCCGTCGGCGCGATCAATGCCGAAGCTGAGCGCGGCCACCAGCAGGCACGCCCCGCTTCCCGCCAGCACCACTTTGCGCGGCGAAAAGCGACGCACGCGGAACGGCTGCTCGACGAACCGCCAGGAGAGCCACGCCAGCAGCACGGAGGCCGCGAGCGCAGCCAGGGCCTCGCGCGTGCCGAGCGGATCGCCGTTCTGGTACTGGCGCGCGAACACGAGCACCGGCCAGTGCCAGAGATAGAGCGAATAGGAGATGCGGCCGATGAAGGGCAGCGGCGGCAGGGCGAGCAGCCGCGCGCCGAGGGTGGGCGCGCGGGTCGGCATCAGCAGCAGCGCCGCGCCGAGCACGGGTGCCAGGGCATTCAGCCCCGGAAAGGGGCTCGCGGAGGTCAGCACCAGAGCGGGGGCGATGACGAGGCCCAACCCGGCCAGCTTCAGTCCCTGAGCGATGAGGCCCGGCAACCGCGCGAGCCGATCGCGCGCCAGCACCAGGGCACCGCCCAGCGCCAATTCCCAGGCGCGGCCAAAGGGCAGATAGAAGGCGCTTTTCGCCCCTTCCGCCACCTTCTGCACCGCCAGCGCGAAGCTGAGGCCCACCACCAGCGCCACGACCAGCCCCAGCAGGCGCGGCCAGCGCCGCGCCCCGCGATACGCGCCATAGAGCACCAGCGGCCAGGCAAGATAGAATTGCTCCTCCACCGCCAGCGACCAGGTGTGCAGCAGCGGCATCGCCTCGGCCGCGCCGTCGAAATAGCCGGTATTGCGGAAGAAGAAGAAATTGGAGAGGCCGAGCGCCGCGAAGGCCGCGCTGCGCCCGAGCACCGCATAGGCCCCCGGCGCCAGGATCAGGAAGCCCGCGCCCAGCGTCGCGGCGATCACCACCAGCAGGGCTGGCAGAATGCGCCGCACCCGTCGATCATAGAAATCCAGCAGGGAAAACGACCCGACGCGCATCGCCTGGAGCAGATTGTCCGTGATCAGGTAGCCGGAAATGACGAAAAACACGTCAACGCCAATAAATCCGCCCGGAAGAAACGAAAATCCAGCGTGAAACACAAGGACAAGGGAAACCGCAATCGCCCTTATGCCGTCAATATCGGCCCTATACTGATTCATGAAGGGGCAACCCACGGAACGCCGAGGGGTTCTTTTATCCCCCGCGCGCTCCCCGCACAATAGCCCGAAGCACCCCCGCGCCGCCGGCGCGCGGCCCTCACCAGCGCAGCATGCGCGGCCCCATGAGCCAGCCGAAGGCGGTGACGGCGGCGATGCCGGCCACGTACCACACGCCCACATAGACCGGCGTGTCGTTGAGGCAATAGGCGGCATAGGCCAGCGCCCCGAGCCCGCCGGCGCACAGGCCAGTCAGCGCGCCGCAATAGCGCAGATGCGTGGGCGCGCCCTCGCGTACCACCAGCGTCAGCGCGACCAGCGGCAGGGCGGAAAGCAGCGGAATGGAGACCACGCACACGGGCCATTCGTAGAACAGCACGGTGGCGCGCCAGGCGGCGAGCGGAAGCGTCGCCAGCTCCAGCGCACCGAGGATCCACAGCAGCACCAGCGGCACGCAGAGGAGGCGCAGCGGCGCCGGGTCCGCCGAGCCGGCCCGTGCCGCCTTGCGCAAGCCCCAGAGCGCAATCGCGACCAAGGTCACGAGAAAGCCGATCTTCACGGCGAAGCCCGCGGAGAGCATGGCCTCCATCAGGTCCGCGCGCAGGCCCAGGGCGACGATCACGGCGGCGATGGCGGCGGTAAGCGACATCAAAAGCGCGGCCAGCCCTTGCCGGTCCTGCTGATGGGGATCGACCGGCTCGACCCGGGTGGCGAGAAAGTCGATCAAATCGTCGGTGTTCATGGGCGTGCCTCCGAAAGGATGGCGGCGAGCTTTTTCATGCCGCGATGAATGCTGACCTTGATGGCGGCATCGGACATTCCCGTTCGGGCTGCCGCCTCGGCGATGCTCAGGCCCTCGAGCTTCACGTATTCGATGGGCAGCCGGAAGTTGTTCGGCAAGCTCGCCAACGCCTTTCGCAACTCGCGCGCCGTATCGATCCCCTCATATCCATCCTGCGCCGCCACATGCTCCGCATCCTCGATTGGCAGATGCGAGAACGAGCGATGCCGCGCCCGCAGGAAATCAATCAGCTTGTAGCGCGCGATCCCATAGATCCACGCCAGCACCGGGGAGCCGGGCAGATAGGATTGCCGGCGCGTGTGGATCACCAGGAGCGTGTCCTGGAGCAGATCCTCGGCCGCATCCAGCCCGTGGCCATAGCGCGAAAGCTGCCGACGAAAATAGGCGCGCAAATGCGTCGAGGCCCCGCGCAGCAGGTCGCGATGCGCCTGCGCGTCGCCTCCCTGGCTGGCGATCATCAAGTGATCAAGGTCCGCATCGGCGTTCAGCATGATGTCCTCATTCACGAGGACTTCGCAGCGACACCGCGCTTCGTTACCGGCATGAGCATCACGAACCCGCGATACCGCCGCTGGCTGCCCCTCCCGTGGCGTTAAAAGGCCCGCGAGCGCACGTGATCCGTGAAAATCTCGCAAAAGGTTACAGCCGTAGATCTCACATGAGATTGAATTCGATTTATTCGATACCTGTAACCATCAGAGCATGGCCGCCGGAATAGAGAGTGTAACCCACAAACACTTGGAGATACTTCGATGAACAAGCTCTCTTTCCCCCTGCTCGCCCTCGGTGCCGCCGTCCTGTTCGCGGGTGCCGCACGCGCCGACGAATATGAAGCCGCCCTGAACCGGGAGAATTATTCGGTGGCCGCACAGTCCGCCGCGAGCGTCTCGGAAATGCGTGGCGCCGATACCGCCCTCGCCTATGGCGCGGTCGCCGCGCCGCACATCGCGACCTATGTCTTCGCCCAGCCCGAGACCCGCGCGCTGTCGCAGAAGGATGCGCTGTTCCTCGCGCAGGGCGATCGCGGCATCGGCAACAACTGATCCGACCCCATCCGCATCCCGGCGGGGGCTTCCTCCCCCGTCCGAAACGCCGAAGCGCACGCCCGCGATGCCAATCGCGGGCGCATTCGTTTCAGTCTCCGCTTTGCGGTGAAACACGGGTTTGCCGGCATGGTCCGCGCGGCGCGCGGACGGGGGATGCAACCGCTCCGGCCGACCCGGTTGCAAAACATCGAGACACAACTAAAAATGGTTGCGCTCATCAGTATTTGCCTCCTAGAGTTGCAACCATCGCAACGAGAACATTTCGCCGGAGGCGCCAATGAGCGATTATTATCTGGGTGAAATCCGCATTTTCCCCTACGGACGAGTTCCCGCCGGATGGGCCAAGTGCGACGGCACGCTGATGCAGGTTCAGCAATATCAGGCCCTGTTCACGCTGCTGGGCAACCGGTTCGGAGGCGACGGCCGCACCACCTTCGCCCTGCCAGACCTGCGCGGGCGGGTGCCGGTCAATTTCAACGTCCAGGCCCAGGCGGACCGCATCACCATCCAGCTCAACAAGCCCTTGGGAACGGAAACCGTCACGCTGACCCAGGCCGAGCTGCCGACCCATACCCATCTTTATTGCGTCTCGACCCAGCAGGGCAATGTGAACGCACCGAACGACGCCGTGTTCGCCGAGGTCACCCAGGTCGACGCGTCCAAGCCGCAGGCCAATTATTACGGCGCCGCGAGCCAGATGACCGCCGTGAAGGCTGATGCGATCCGCACGGAAGGCACCGGCGGCCCTCATTCCAACATCCAGCCCTCGATCGCGCTCAACCTGTGCATCGCGCTCGTAGGCAATTATCCCCCGCGCCCTTGATCCGCCGAGACCTGTTCTTCAAGGAAAGGATAAAAGCATGGCTGATTATTATATCGGCGAGATCCGCATGTTCGCCGGCCTCAGGGTGCCCAGCGGCTGGGTTCGCTGCGATGGGGCGACGATTCCGGTCGCCGGAAACGAAGCGCTCTTCGCCCTCATCGGCACCACATATGGTGGCGACGGCAGAACCAATTTCGCGCTGCCGAACCTCAGCGGCCGCGTCCCGCTCGGCGCGGGCCAGGGGCCGAACCTTTCGCCTCATCCCCTCGGGCAGGCCATCGGCACCGAAGGGGTGGCCCTTACCACGGCCATGATGCCGACCCACACCCATACGCTGCAAGCCAGCACCGGCCCGGGAACAAGCCGCACGCCGGGCCCCACGCTGGCCTTTGCCACCATCCCCTCCCCCTTCGTCGCCTATACCAATCCCCCGGCGGGGGCGACGACCACCGACGACGACTTCGCCACCGTCGCGATCTCCGTCTCCGGCAGCAGCGCATCGCATTCCAATCTCATGCCGGTCATCGGCGTCGATTACATCATCGCTCTGCGCGGGGTCTTTCCGTCTGACTAAAAGTACAGAGCAATTCGTCGAAAATTCAATATCGGGAGCGGCGACATGGACGGATATATTGGTGAGGTTCGAATTTTCTCAACGGACTACCCACCGCGCGGTTGGATGCCCTGCACCGGGCAGATCTTGCAAGTGGGTCAATACCAGGCGCTCTTCAGTGTCCTCGGCAACACTTATGGCGGCGATGGCCGGACAACCTTCGGCATTCCGGATCTGCGGGGCCGCGCCGCCGTGTGCACCGGCGCATCCACCGGCGCCACGCTGACCTTCCAGCGCGGCACCACCGCCGGCCTGCCCGCGGTCGCGCTCAACGAGGCGCAGATGCCCGCCCACACTCACCTGACGCATCGGGTGAACGTGTCCGGCAGCATCACCAACAAGACCGCGGGGCCGAGCAGCACCAGCTATCCCGCCGCCGTCACGCTTCCGACGCCGACGGGCAGTGCCAATTGGCCCGCGCTCCAGACGCCCGCCAATCCGAACACCACGCTGAACTTCAGCACCATTCTCCCGGCCGGCGGCGGCGCCGCCCATCAGAATGTGCAGCCGGTGCTCTCCTTCATCTTCTGCATCTGTATCGACGGCGAATATCCGGTGCCGGACTAAGCCGGCCCGGGCGCCGTGACCGCAGTCTCATTCGCCCTGCCGGCCGGCGTGCAGCTGCGCGCCGCGCGTGCGGAGGACCGGGTCTTCCTGGAAGACCTGTTCATCGCCGTGCGGCGCGACACGCTGGCCGCGGCGGGATGGCCCGAGGCACAATTGCGCGCCTTCCTGGCCGATCAGTACCGGCTTCAGCAGCACCACTACGCGACCCATTATCCGGGCGCTGCGCAGATGATCATCGCGCGGGACGAGCGCGCCATCGGCCTGCTGCACCTGCACGCAACCGCCCGCGACCTGCGCGTGGTGGACATCGCGCTCCATGAGGAAAGCCGCAATGCCGGGCTGGGTGCGGCGTTGCTGCGCGCCGTGTGCGCGCAAGCGGCCGGCGAGGGCCGCACGGTGAGCCTGCATGTGGCGATCGGAAACCCGGCCTGCCGGCTTTATCAGCGCCTCGGATTTCAGGCGACCGATCCGGGCGACGGGGTCTATCAGAAGATGGTCTGGCAGGCGGAGCCGTGAACACCGCCGCGGCGCGATGTGGGTCCGGACGTGCGCCATTGGCCAATGGAAAGAATAGCCCCGATCCGGCCGTCTGCTGCTCGCGCAGCAGAAACAAATGACCGATGACACGTCTTCAACGGACACTGCGATCACATCCGCGGCGCCATTGACCGGCCCTGAGCCAAGCCTTGCGCTCAAAGGGCGCGGGACACAGAAAACAGGCCTTGTTTCTTCATGCCCCCGGCGGAAGCGCCAGATCTCAACGCCATTTGACAATGCTCCGGCGGCAAAATGGCTCGACCCAAAATTGCACGTGGGGCATCATCCGCTCCGCGATTGCGTCGGTGGGGCGGCCCTGGGGACAAGCTTGAATGGAACGAGAGGGATCGAGCGCAGGCGGATTCATATTCGGCGATGTCGTAATGGATGAAACCTGCCTGTTCGCCCATCGTAGAGGCGAGCAGATTCGCTTCACCCGGAGCGAGCGCGCGCTTCTGCTTGTGTTATCGCGAAACCCGCACCGGTTGATGCCGCGCAGCCAGCTGCTCGATGCGATCGCGCCGACCCAGGCCGATGCATCCGACCGCAACGTCGATTTTCTCATCAACCGCCTGCGCGCAAAGCTGGGGGATAGCGCACGGTCCCCTCGATATATCGCCACGCAATATGGCGAGGGCTATGTGTGGATCGCAACGAAGCTGCCGGCTGTCTCCGCCCGGCCCGATCCAGCGCCGGCCAACGTCCTTCTGGCCATCGCCCCTCTGGTCCCACTTCATGACAAACGCCTGGCGGAACGGGCGGGGGCCATTACCGGACAGATGCGCGACATGATCGCGGACAGAGTCAGCGAAGGCCAGGCCGTCGTCGTCGTGGGGCGCGACGAGAGCGCGCCACCCCAGGGCGCGCGCTATCTCCTGAAGGTGAGCTTCCAGGACAGCGGCGCCCGTCTGGATTGCACCGCGATCCTGCGGGAAGTCCCGTCGGGACGCATCATCAGGGCCTTTCGGCTGGAGTTCGGCGGCGCCAGCCTCGCCATGCTCACGCCGGAGGTGGAGCGCGCCGCGGGCAGCATCATCGAGGCGTTGCACCGGACCCTGACGGACGCCTCGGAAGGGCTCGGCACGCCCGCCGATCAGCCGCTGGACATCCGCCTGCGCAAGGCAACCACCCTCTTGTCGGCCTCCAACCCGAAATGGCTGGAGAAGGGGCTGCAGCTGCGCGAGGCGCGGGCGCGCAATCCGGGCAACGCGGACATCGCCCTGCAATGGTGCCTGCATCTGTTCTCGCGCCTGGTCCTCGCCGATCCCTTCACCGGCATCAGTCGCCGAGAGCGCGAGGAGATCGAGAGCGAGATCGAGGCGACCGTGCTGGACTGCCTGCCGCTCATCGAGACCAACCCCTTGCTGATGCTGGCCGCCGGCAAGCTGCTCTATTTCGTCGATCGCGGCCATCTTGAGCTGGCCGAGGATCTGACGGAGCGTGCCTTCGCCCGCACGGCGGATTTTGCCGCCGCCCTGCCAGTGCTCGGGCAGCTGCGACAGGCGCGCAGCGATTTTACCGCCGCGCTGGCATTCTTCGACCGCGGCATCGAGATGGCGGATCCCGATTCCGAGTTCCGGCAGCACATGCGGGTCCTCAAGTGCATCGCCTTGCTGGCGGCGGGCGACCGCGAGGCGCTCAAGACCGCGGCGGCGTTTTCCTACGAAAGCCCGGATTGCCCGCCCCCTCTCAGCGTGATGATCGCGGTGCTGTTCACACCCCCCGATCAGCCGCTGCCGCAGGCAGTCACCGACGTCCTGCGCTCGGTCGGTCCCGAAGGGGCGCGCAACGCGCTCGCCTTCACCTATATGACATCGGTGCGTCACCTCACCTCGCTGCAGGCCCGCGCCAACCTCATGCAGGGGGTCGTCGCCCATCTCACCGAATTGCACGGCACGGGCGTCATTCCGCCATTCGTCCTCATGGGCACGGGCCTGATCGCCGCAAGCTGAGCGCGCGGTATCGGCACTTTTCCGTGCGCCTCCCGAGGGGCGCGGCGCAATTGTGCCGTTTTCAAATACTGCTCAAACAATTGCCTGCTAGCGATATCTCGGCTGTCCGAAAGGTCTCGTCACCGGTCGGATCTCCCGGCCTATGGCCGCATCAGTCGATCGGTCCGTTTTCGGACGCGTGAGAGACTTTGATGATCGCGACTCGCCATAGTTGCGGCCATCACTTCTAAATCTCTGGCTTGCGACCATCCTTCGCTCGGCCACGCTGATCTTCCGTGTGCTCGTCCCGGCTGTCCGGCCGACGGGCGGCACCGGCAGGGCGATGTCCGCGGCGTACGGATGATCCTGCGGCCCTCGCGACGATGGAGCTGAACACGCCCCACGATCGTGGGCGCGGATGAACACCCATGGAAGGAGGGGAAGACTATGCGTGGTTTGATGTCTGCGAGAGCCGCGGCGCTGGTCATCGGCGGCTATGCGGCGCTGGCAAGCGGGCCTGTCCGGGCCGAGGACGCTTTCCTGAAGGAGATGGTCGAGCTTCAGGCGGAGATCGCTTTCCTGCAGATGAACACGCCCGCGCTCGTGGTCGGCGTCGTCCGGAACGGGGAAAGCATCGTCCTCGGATACGGCAGCCGCGCGGACGGGCAAGGCGCCCCGGACGGTGACACGATGATCCGCGTAGGATCCCTGTCGAAGGTCGTGGCGGGAGAAGTCCTCGCCAGCCTGGTTGCAGACCACACGGTCAACTTCACGGATCGCCTGCAGGACAGGCTGGGCTGGCCGGTCACGGTGCCCACCGCCGGCGGCCGCGAGATCACGCTGCTCAATCTGGTGACCCACGGTTCGGGCCTGCCGCGCGAGGTGAGTATTCCTCGCGATCCCGCGCATCCCGAACAGGTCACGCGCGAGATGTACATGGAGGCTCTGAAGGGACAGAAGCTTCTCTTCCCGCCGGGCACCGGCCTTCATTATTCGAATTATGCGTTCGACCTGCTGGGTGAGGCGCTGTCGAAGGCCGCCGGCAAGCCCTATGCGCAGCTGCTCAAGGAGCGCGTGTTCGATCCCGCGGGGCTCAAGGATACCCACGTGCGGCTGAACGAGGCCGAACGGGCGCGCATCTACCAGGGCCATGCCCCGGACGGGAGCCCCATGCCCCTCACCGAGGTCTCCGACATGCAGGCAGCGGCAAGCGGCCTCTACACGACGCCCAACGACATGGTGCGCTGGATGAAGTGGCACCTCGACCGCTTCGCACGGCCCGGCGCCGAAACGCGCGCCCTCGACCACGCCGCCTATGTGTCGCGCGATGCCCAAGACCCCGTCTCCGGCCTCGATCATTCCGGCCATATGGATGCGATGGGGCTCGGCTGGGTCGTGATGAATCCCGAGGGCAGCCGCCCGCTGATTCTGCAGAAGTCCGGTGGCCGGCAAGGCATCCTGTCCTACATCGCCTTCTCCCCCGCCCGGGACATCGGCGTCTTCGTCTCGATCAATAAGTTCGACATGGCCGCCGGCGACATCCTGCCCCACTTCGCGAACGAGTTGATCCGTCAGCTGGCGCCCCGATGATCGGCCGGCAGGGATTAGCGCCTTTGAGCGCACGCGGCGGCATCGGGCACCTCACCCGATGGCCGCGATGGATCGCCGGGGCAACTGCGTTTGTCCTGTGCGCGCCGCTGCTGGTGGCGGGGATGATCGCTCTTGCGGCGGGCGCGAGAGCGCAGGTGCTGGAGCAGGTCACATCCGAACAATCGGCGGTCATCCAACGCTTCTCGGAGCCGCGCGCGCCGGGAACGATCAACATTGCCGTCCCAGACCTGCAGCGCCGGATTCCGCCCGAAAATGCCAAGGGAATGCGGTTCACGCTGCGCTCCCTGCGGGTGGATGGGGCGGTTGCCGTGCCGCTGGCGCAGCTGGAGCCGATCTGGCAGGACGCCATCGGCACGACGATCAGCCTGGCGGATCTCTACGAGATGGCCGCCAAGGTGGAGCGCGCCTATACAGCGGCGGGCTATTTCTCCATGGCCGTCGTGCCGGTCCACGACTACCGCTCGGGCCACGTGGTCATCACCCTTTACGAATCCTATGTCAGCAAGGTGGTGATCAAGTCGGACCGACCCGGCCTGGAGGCGCGCCTTGCGCCTTACATCAACCGGATCACCGCCATGCGGCCCATCCGCATCAAGGAAGCCGAGCGCATCCTGCTGCTGATGAGCGATCTGGCGGGGCTCAAGATCGACGGTGTGTTCAAGAAGCCGGACAAGCCGTCCGGCGGGGGCGATCTCACTCTCGATATCAGCTTCACCCGGCTGAGCGGCGCCGTCGTTCTCGACAATATGGGCACCGCCCAGATGGGGCCGGTGCAGCTTGCAGCCACCGCTACGCTGAACGACGTGTTCGGGCTGTTCGAGGCCACCGAATTTGCCGGCATGACCATTCCCAACACCCCCCGCGAGCTGCTGTTCGGCCAGGTCACCCAGGACATCCCCATCGGGTTCGATGGGCTGCACGCGGGCTACCGGTTCGGCTACATCTCTTCCCATCCCGGCGCGGATCTCGCCCCGTTGGACGTGGACGTGTCGGCGACCTTCGGGAATCTGTTTGTCAGCTATCCCTTCCTGCGCACCATCGAGCACAGCCTCTTCGGGCGCGTGGAGGTCAATTTCAAGAACAATGAAGTCAACATCGGGCCGGATCTCAGCGCCCTCGACGACAATCGCTGGGTGGCGGCCTCGCTGCGCTATCTCGGCGAGCTCGAGGGCGGCTCCGCGACCGTGATCGCCTCGGCGGCGCAAGGTCTTGATGACCTGGGCGCGCGCGCCGATCGCTGGGCGTTTCCCTCGCGTGCCGGCGTGCCCGACGACTATCGCTTCGTCAGACTCGACCTCGACGTCCGCAAGGAGGTGGTGCCGGAGCTGAACGCACGCCTGCGCATGGCCGCGCAATATGCGTTCGACCCCTTGCCTTCGGTGGTGCGCCTGAACGTCGGGGGCGACCCGTTCGGGCGCGCCTTCGACAATTCCACGGCGGCGGGTGACAGCGGCATCGCGGCGACATTCGAGCTCAGCCGGGCCCTCCCATGGTCCGCGCCGGGAATCTCGGATCTCCAGGCCTTCGTGTTCGTCGATTATGCGGCACTCTGGAGCCAGGAGGTCGGCGTGGACTATGCGGACGCCAGGCTCGGCTCCGCCGGCGCCGGCCTGCGCGCGAGGCTGGGCGATGCGCTCAATGCTCAGCTGCTCGTCGCCATTCCCTGGGAAGACTCCGCAGCACTTTCCACGACGGGCACGCGCGTGTTCGTCCAGATGGCAAGGGCTTTCTGACGTGCAAGCGTTCTGACGCACATGCGTCCCGGGATGTCGGCGTGACCACACGCCGGCGCCCCACTGACCTAACCCCTGACGTGGCCGCCTTGTTTGCAGGCGATCACATTGCCGGAGACCGATGTCATGGCCATGCTCACCTCGTTTGTTGGCCGGGGAGCCCTGAAGCTCGCCGCCGCCTTTTTACTCGGCTCCGCGGTGTTGCCGTTGCAAGCGCAGACCGTCCCCGTGACGCTTGGGGCGTTCCCCCCGGAAGACGTCATGCCGCTCGCCCAGGGCGGGATGGAACGAGCGCTGGCGGACCTGCCGGCGGCGATTGAAAGCGTCATGAAGCAGAGCGGCCTCCCGGGGGCGGCGGTCGCCGTGGTGCACGGCGGCAAGACGGTGTTCGCGCGCGGCTTCGGCGTTCGTGAACTGGGCAAGCCGGCATTGATCGACACGGACACCGTGTTCCAGCTGGCCTCGGTGTCCAAGCCGATGGCCGCCACCGTAGTCGCCGCGCAGGTGACGGCCGGGGTGGTGAAGTGGGACGACAAGGTGGCGCAGCTCATGCCGGGCTTCGCGCTGAAGGATCCCTATGTGAGCGCCAATGCGACGGTGGGCGACTTCTTCGCGCATCGCACCGGCCTGCCGCACGCGGGCGGCGACATGCTCGAGGACCTCGGCTTCGACCGCACCACGATCCTGGAGCGGCTGCGCCTGCTGCCGCTGGCGCCGTTCCGTATCTCCTATGCCTATTCCAACTTCGGTCTCACCACCGGCGCCGAGGCAGTGGCGCGGGCCTCGGGCCAGTCGTGGGAGGACCTCTCCCAGAAGGTGCTCTACGGCCCGCTGGGCATGACATCCACCAGCTCGCGGTATCAAGACCTGCTCAAGCACGAGAACCGGGCGGTGCTGCACTCGCTGGAAGACGGGCATTTCACGCCACGCTTCCAGCGCAACCCCGACCCGCAGTCGCCGGCCGGCGGTGTGTCGTCCAGCGTGACCGACATGGCCGAATGGATGAAGCTGGTGCTCGCCAACGGCCGCTACAACGGAAAGGAACTGATTTCCCCCGCCGCGCTGCTGCCGGCCCTGCGGGCGCAGGCCTTCAGTTCGCCCGCCCCTACCATCGGCGCGCGATCCAGCTTCTACGGCTTCGGCTTCAACGTCGGGGTCGATGCGGACGGTCGGCCGGACCTGTCCCATTCCGGCGCCTTCGGGACCGGTGCGGGCACGCAGGTGCGCTTCCTGCCGTCCGCCGACATCGCCATCGTGGTGCTGACCAACGGCGCGCCCGTGGGAGCCGCGGAGGCGATCTCCAGCCAGTTCATGGACACGGTCCTCTATGGCGCGCCCACCCGTGACTGGTACGCGCTGTTTCATCCCCTGCTGCTGGCCTTCAATGACCCTTCCGGCGATCTGGCCGGCAAGACCGCGCCGGCGAAGCCCGCCGCAGCCCGCCCCGTGGCCGATTATGTGGGCACCTATGAGAATGCCTATTATGGTCCGGCGCGGATCACGCAGGGCCAAAATGGCCTGGTGCTGGCGCTCGGCCCCGGCACGCTGTCCATGCCGCTCACCCACTGGGACGGTGACACGTTCGCGGTGGTCCCGCGCGGCGAGAACATGCCCTATGGCTCGCTGTCATCCGTGCGTTTCGTGGTGAAGGCCGGCAAGGCGAGCGAACTCAAGATCGAATATCTCGACGCCGAGGGCCTCGCCACATGGACGCGGTGAGCGCGAGGCTACGCGCCGCCGCCGCCCCCCACCGAGCGCAGCGGCGTGCCGGCGAGCACGTCCGCCTCGATGGTCTCCAGCGACCGCCCGCGCGTCTCCGGCACGAAGACGAAGCAGATGGCCAGCGCCAGCAGGCACACCAGCATGAACAGGCTGATGACGCTGGTCAGGCCGATCCACTCCGTCATGGAAAGGAAGACGAACGCCACCAGCATGTTGAACAGCCAGCTGGCGGCGGATGCGGCCGCGATGCCGGTCTCACGGATGGCGGCGGGGAACAGTTCGGACATCAGCACATAGGGCAACGGGCCGAGGCTGATGGCGAAGGCGGCGATATAGAGGCCGAGGCCGGCGAGGCTCAGCCAGGGCCAGTCCAGCACGGCTGCGCCCACCACCGTCGCGAGGCCGGCCGCCATGGCAGTGCAGCCGAGAATGAGCAGCGGCCGGCGGCCGGCACTGTCCACATACCGCAGCGCCACCAGGGTGGCGATCACGTTCAGCAGGCCGATGCCGAACGTCGCCGCGAAGGCGGAGGTGCCGGCGGCAAAGCCGAGCTGTTGGAAGATGTGGGGTGCGTAATAGAGGATCGCGTCGATGCCGCTGAGGTTCTGCAGCACGAACAGCGCGCTGCACAGCATCAGCACCGCCCCGGTGCGCCCCCGCGTCAGCAGCGGCCACATCGGCCCGCGGGAGCGGGACCCGCCTGCGGGCGCGCCCATCTCGGCGCCGATGCCGAGCCAGTGCGCGGCCTCTCCGGCGGCGGCGTGCCGGCCTTGCGCGGCAAGCCAGCGCGGGCTTTCCGGCAGGCCGGCGACCGCCAGCAGGCCGGCCGCTGCGGGGATGAGGCCAAGGCCCAGGATCAGCGCCCAGTGCTTGCCCGGCGCGAACAGCAGCGGGGTGGCATAGGCGGCGAGGATGCCCAGGGTGACGGCCAGCTGGAACAGTCCCACCACCGCCCCGCGCTGGCGGGCGGGCGTGATCTCGGCCGCATACATGGGCGCGATCATGGCGGAGATGCCGACGGCGACGCCGATCAGCACTCGGCCCGCCAGCAGGTTGGCCATCCCCGGCAAGGCCAGCGTGAGCCCGCAGCCGACCGCAGCCAGCAGGAAGGTCGCCACCATGGCCCGGCGACGGCCGATGCCCGACGACAGGGGCCCGGCCGCCACCGCGCCGAGGAAGGCCGCGCCCGGCAAGCTGGCGACGAACAGCTGCTGCGCGCTCAGCGACAGGGCGAATGCCGGGCTGATCACCCCCAGCACGCCAGCGATGGCGCCGGTGCTGTAGCCAAACAATATGCCAGAACTCAGCACCATGAGGGACGGCATGCCGAGGCGCAGAAGGGTCTTCGGGGTCATGGCGGGAAAATCCGTGCTCGAATGCCGATGAATTACGTCTAATTATTTGATAGATGATAACCTATCAAATGATATTAATCCATGTAATACACAAATTTACGATCCTATCAGCATAATATACTTTCGTGTGAGGGTTATGTCTTCCATCGAATCGAATATGGAAAGTGTTCGCCATGAGCGGACAAATCGTCTGGCGATCGACGGTGGCGAGCCCGTGCGCACCGCGCCGCTCCCCTGGGAGCTGCCGGGCGCGCACTGGATCGGCGAGGAGGAGCGCGCGCTGGTGGAGCGGGTGGTGCTCGCGCGCAGTCCGTTCCGCTTCTACGGCCTCGATCCCCAGCACATGGTGGACACGCTGGAGCGCGAATGGTGCCAAGCCTACGGGCACACCCACGCGCTGGCGGTGTCCTCCGGCACCGCGGCGCTCGCCGTGGCTGTGGCGGCGCTGGAGATCGGGCCGGGCGACGAGGTGCTGATCCCCGGCTATCTCTGGGTGAGCTGCGTGTCGGCGGTGGTGCGCAACGGCGCCATTCCACGCCTCGTGGACATGGATGCCACCTATTGCATGGATCCCGAGGATGTGGCCCGCAAGATCGGCCCGCACACCCGCGCGGTGCTGTGCGTGCACATGAGCGGCGCGCCGGGGCATATCGAGCAGATCGCCGCCATCTGCAAGGCGCGCGGCGTGAAGCTGATCGAGGACTGCGCCCAGGCCGCGGGGGCGAGCATCAACGGAACCGCCGTCGGCCGGTTCGGCGACATCGGCATCTTCTCCTTCCAGCTCAACAAGAACATGACCTCCGGCGACGGCGGCATGATCGTGTGCGAGGACGACGCGCTGTTCCGGCGCATCGTGGCGCTCCACGACCTGGGCTATCCGCGCACGCCGGCGGGCCGTCTGGACGTGTCCGACCCGGACTGCCAGCTCTGGGGCATGGGCGCGCGCATGTCTGAATTGGCCGGCGCCATGGCCTTGGCCCAGTCGCGCAAGCTGCCGGCCATCACCGCCGCCATGCGGCGCGCGAAATGGGCCATCCGCACCGCCGTCGAGGGCATCGCGGGCCTCACCTTCCGCGAGGTGCCGGACCCCGCCGGCGATACCGGCCCGACCCTGCTGATGCTGCTGCCCGATGCGGAAAAGGCGACATCCTTCATCGAAGCGCTGCGGGCGGAAGGCATCGCCGGCCCGCCCGGTTCGCTGTCCTGCATCACCATGCGGGAATGGGGGCTGCATTGGTATTTCAACATTCCGAGCCTCGTGAACAAGCGCTCGAATGCCCGCGACGGCTTCCCCTGGACCCATCCCTCCAACGCGTTTGCCGCCGACTATGACTATGGCCACGGGGCATTGCCGGTCTGCGACGACGTGCATGCCCGCGGCACGCTGCTGACCATCAGCTCAAACCTCAGCGAACAGGACATCCGCGACATCGTTCTCGCCATCCGCAAGGTGGCGGCGAACCTGTGGCGCTGAAGCGGACAGGACGACGGACATGATGATCTATGTAATTGCGACCGTGGCCGCCATCGCCGGCTTTCTGTTCGGCTTTGACGAGGGGGTCATCGCCGGGGCGCTGCACCTGCTCCATGCCCAGTTCGGCATCGACCCCTTCATGGAAGGGGTGATGACGTCGGCGGTGCCGTTCGGTGCCTTGTTCGGCGCGCTGCTCGCCGGGCGGCTGGTGGATGCGCTTGGCCGGCGCTGGGTGCTGCTGTGCGCGGCGCTCCTGTTCGCCATCGGTGCGGCCTTCGCCGCGGCGGCGAACGGCATTGCCATGCTCAGCCTCGCCCGCCTCCTGCTCGGCTTTGCCATCGGCATGGCCTCGCTGGTGGCGCCGCTCTACATCTCCGAGAGCGCGCCGCCCGAGCGGCGGGGAATGCTGGTCTCCATCTATCAGCTGGCAATCACGCTCGGCATCCTCGGCGCCTATCTCATCGCCCTGGTCTTTTCCGACTCCTGGCGCTCCATGTTCCTGTTCGGCGCGGTGCCGGGCGTGGCGCTGTTCCTGGGTATGCACATGCTGCGCGATACCCCGCGCTGGCTGGTCAAGCAGAACCGGGGCGCGGAGGCGCGCCTCGCCATCGCCAGCATCCGCGACCTGCCGTCAGGCGATGCGCGGGTGGATGCGGAGATTCACGAGATCACCCGTACCGCCGACAGCGAGCGTGGCAGAGGCACATGGGCCGAACTGTTTGGCCCGGTGGCGCGCCCGGCGCTGGTGGTGGGGATCGGCCTGTTCCTGCTCCAGCAATTGAGCGGCATCAATGCCGTGATCTATTACGCGCCGGTGGTGTTCCGCGAGGCCGGGTTTGACCTGTCTTCGGTGCAGCTGATGGCCACCATCGGCATCGGGATCGTCAATGTCCTCATGACCGTGGTGGGCATGGGGCTCATTGATCGCATCGGCCGTCGCCCGCTGCTGATCATCGGCTTCTGCGGCGCGGCGGTGAGCCTCGGCATGATCGCCATCGCCGCCGCCACCGACGCGGAATCGCTGGATGTCCTCGCGTTCATCGGCCTCGTGCTCTACATCGCCTCGTTCGCCGTGAGCCTCGGCCCGCTGCCGTGGGTCATGATGTCGGAGATCTTTCCGCTCAACGTGCGCGGTCTCGGCATGGGCGCGGCTTCGCTGGCCAATTGGGGCTTCAACTTCATCGTCGTCTTCTCCTTCCCCTTGATGGTCGCCCATATCGGCCTGGGCGGGGTGTTCGCCATCTATGCGCTGGTGTGCGTGGCGGGCATCGTCTTCGCCATGCGGCTGGTGCCGGAGACCAACGGCGTGGCGCTGGAGGACATCGAGCTCCACCTGCGCTCCGGGCAGCCGCTGCGCACGCTCAAGCGCCGCACGGCCGCGCCGGATGGCGGCATCCTCCTGAGCGGGGGGCGCGTGTGAGCAAAGCCTGCAGGGATCTGGCGATGCCGGGCGCCGGCACCAACATGGACCTCGGCGGGCTCGTGGCCGCCCTGGTGGCGCGCAGCCCCTACCGCGCCGTGCTGACCCCGATGCTGTGCGACATCACCCGCATCGCTCTCGCCAATGGGCAGCTCAGCGCCGCCCTGGCGGACATCGCGCGGCGGTCGGATTTCGCCCGGACCGGCGTGCTGCGCCGGAGCGATCTCGACGCGGGCGCGGCACCGCTCTCGGCCTTTCTCGAGCAGGTCTATTTCTCTTCGCCGGCTTTCCTGACCTCGGTGGGGGAATGGCCCGTGGGAGGCGCGCGTGGCTGAAGCCGAACACTGCGACGTCTGCATCGTCGGCACCGGCGCCGGCGGCGGCATCCTCGCCCATCGGCTGGCCCTGGCCGGCCTGAACGTCGTCTCGCTGGAGCAGGGCGGCCTGCTGGCGCCGGATCATTTCCGAAGCGTCGCGCCCCCCGGCGCGGCGCGGGACTTCGGTATCGGCCCCCGCACGGCATGGCCGAGCGATCCGCACGACAGCCTTTTCACCCATCCCCTGTTCGTCGATCGCGCCGAAGGCTCCACCAACCGGCCCGAGGGCGGGTTCCGGCACTTTCAGGTGCTGAATGTGGACGGGCTCCAGACCCTCTGGAACGGGGTGAGCGTTCGCTTCTCGCGCACCGACTTCGCCGATTGGCCCATCAGTTACGACGCGCTCGCCAGCCACTATGCGGCTGTCGAACTGCGGATCACCGTCTGCGGCACCCAGGAAAACATCCCCGAACTGCCGGACGGCCTGTTCGTGCCGCCCAAGCCCCTGCGGCCGCCGGACGAACTGGTGGTGCGGGCGGTGAAATCGCTGGGCGAGGCCTATTCGCACGCCATTCCCAACCGCAAGGCCATCAACACCCGCGCCGGCACCGAGGGGGCGTGCGTCTCCACCGGCGTATGCACGTCCGGCTGCCCCGTGGGGGCGGTGTATAAATTCTCCGCCCGTCTGCTGCCCGAGCTGCGCCGCCGGCCCAATTACGAGCTGCGCACGCACGCAAAGGTGGTGCGGCTTGTCCGCGAGGACGGCTCGCGCTCCGTCTCGGCGGTGGAATATGTGGACACGCGGACCAACACGCCCCGCAGCCTGAAGGCGAAGCTGGTGGTGCTGGCCACCGGCGCGGTCGAGACGCCCCGCATCCTGTACAATTCCGCGGACGCGGCGAGCCCCGCCGGCCTCTCCAACGACAACGGCCGCGTGGGGCTTTCGCTGCAGGACAATCCCAAGGCGGTCCTGTCCACTTCGCTCTGGAAGCTCTGGGGCCGGCGACGCGGCTATGACATCGGCTATGGCGACCTGCTGATCCTGATGTCGCGCGGCAAGCTGCCGGACGGGTCGTCCTTCCCCTTCATCGGCCACGGCATCCACGGCATTCCCGATGTGCCGCACTATCTGACGGGGATGAAGGGCTTTCCGCCGGCAGTGAAGGTGCGGATGGCGCGGATGATGTTCTACAGCTACGTGACGCTCGGCCTGTTCTGCGCCGGCGAGATCGTGCCGGGCAACCGGGTGCGCCCCGGCCGGACGCAGGACCGCTACGGCGTGCGGCACGTGGATGTGGATTTCGCGGTGACGGACACCGCCCGCCAGCGCATGGATGCCATGCTCGCCTGGGGGCGCAAGGTGCTGCGGCGGGCGTCCTCCACCCTCGTGCATGCCAGCGTGGACAACAGCGGCACCGGCATCCACTACGCCGGGACCACCCCCATGTCGGCCGATCCGGCCGGCGGCACGGTGGACACCAACCTGCGCAGCCACGAGATCGACAATCTCTACATCTGCGACGGCGGCGTCATTCCCTTCTTGCCGGACAAGCACCTCACCCTGACCATCATGGCGCTCTCGGACCGCCTGGGAGAGCACCTGATCGCCAAGGCCCATCAGAACGGCGGCAGGCCCTGACACGGACGGGGCGTTGCCGGGCAGGCTTGCGCAGGCGCGCGACCTCTCGGCGCCGCTCCCGTCGATCCGCGCGACAGCAGCCGCGCCGGCGCGGCCGGTCCACACCAGCTTCACCATCCCTATGGCCGCATCCGCGCCGTGCGCGCCGCCGACAGCACCGGGCCGGCGCACGTCGCGCGGATCGCGGCCCCATGCCGCCGACGGCACATGCCTGCTCCGACGATGTTTGACGCAAAGCCGTATCGCGATAAAGCGTGTGCAATGTTGGGAAATCGCAGACTTCGGCGAAGACCGTTTCAGCACCGAGGGCTGAAACGGCGAAACGGCCTGAAGTCTTTAGATTTTAATGGTGGGCGCACTAGGGCTCGAACCTAGGACCCGCTGATTAAGAGTCAGCTGCTCTACCAACTGAGCTATGCGCCCCGCCGCGAAGACGTGTCCTCGTCGGGAGGTGGTCGTGTAGCAGAGCTATTTTGCCCTGTCCAGCGCGACCTGTGGAAAACACCGCCCTTTTTCGGGCGGCGTTTTTCTCATTCCTTGAACGCCTCCTCGCGGGTCTTCTGCACCGAGGGCAGCAGCACCACCACCAGCGCGGCGGCCGCCAGGAACAGTAGAACGGCGGAGATCGGGCGGGTGACGAAGACCGTGGCGTCGCCGCGCGAAATCAGCATCGCCCGGCGCAGATATTCCTCCAGCATCGGGCCGATGACGAAGCCCAGCAACAGCGGCGCCGGTTCGCAATCCAGCTTCACCAGCACGTAGCCGAGCACTCCGAACAGGGCCATGGTGTAAACGTCGAACGTATTGTTGTTCACGCTGTACACGCCGATGCAGCAGAAGGCGACGATGGCCGGGAACAGGATGTGGTACGGCACGGTGAGCAGTCGCACCCAGATGCCGATCAGCGGCAGGTTCAGCAGCACCAGCATGAAATTGCCGATCCACATGGAGGCGATCACGCCCCAGAACAGATCCGGCTTTTCCGTCACCACGTTCGGCCCGGGCGTGATGCCCTGGATGATCAGAGCGCCGATCATCAGCGCCATCACCGGATTGGAGGGAATGCCGAGCGTGAGCATGGGGATGAAGGAGGTTTGCGCGCCGGCATTATTGGCGCTCTCAGGTCCCGCCACGCCCTCGATGGCGCCCTTGCCGAAGCGGCCGGGGGTCTTGGAGATCTTCTTCTCGACCGAATAGGACGCAAAGGACGAGAGCATGGCCCCGCCCCCGGGCAGAATGCCCAGGAACGAGCCGAGGATCGTGCCGCGGATCACCGGCGCGATGATCGCCTTGAACTCGTCCTTGGTGAGCATCAGACTCTTCACCTTGGCGGCGACCAGGCTGCGCTGGGATTCGTCCTCCAGGTTGCGGATGATTTCGCCGAGCCCGAACATGCCCATGGCCAGCGCCACGAAATCGAACCCGTCGGCGAGATCGGGCATATTGAAATCGAAGCGCGGCACGCCGGTGTAGATGTCCTGCCCGGCGAGGCCCAGCAGCAGGCCAAGCACGATCATCGCCAGCGCCTTCACCACCGAGCCGGACGCCAGCGTCACAGAGGCGACGAGGCCGAGCACCATCAGCGAGAAATATTCCGGCGGGCCGAACTTCAAGGCGAGTTCCGCGAGCGGCGGGGCGAACACCGCGAGCAGGAAGGTCGCGACCGTGCCGGCGAAGAAGGAGCCGAGCGCGGCGGTGGCGAGCGCTGCCCCCGCGCGGCCCTGGCGCGCCATCTGGTGGCCGTCGATGGCGGTGACCACCGAGGAGGATTCGCCCGGCAGATTGATCAGGATCGCGGTGGTTGAGCCACCATATTGGGCGCCGTAATAGATGCCCGCGAGCATGATCAGCGCCGACACCGGCGGCAGGCCGAAGGTGATCGGCAGCAGCATGGCGATGGTGGCGATCGGCCCGAGCCCCGGCAGCACGCCGATCAGCGTGCCGAGCACTACGCCGACGAAGCAATAGAAGAGGTTCTGAAACGAGAGCGCGACGGAAAAGCCGAGGCTGAGATTGTCGATGAGTTCCACGGCGATGTCCTCAATAGCCGCCCAGCCAGGGGCCGAGCAGCGACAAGGGAAGGCCGAGGCCGAGGATGAACACCGCCCAGCAGAACACCACCATCACGACCGTGATGGCGAGCGCCGTGCGGACACGGAATTTCTGGCTCGCCATGGCCGAGAGAAACACGGTGACCGCGAGTGTCGGCAGGAAGCCGAGCGGATGGATCGCGGCGCCGAAGAACACCGTGCACAGCGTCAGCAGGATCAGCCCGCGCCAGGCGATGGAGGTGGTGCGCTCGCCGGGAAAGCGCAGCCCGTTGATCAGCACGATCACGCCGAACACGCCGAGCAGGACCGACAGCAGCAGCGGAAAATAGCCCGGCCCCATGCGCACCGCGGTGCCCATGGCCAATTGCTGCGTCTGCAGGCCGAAGACCACCGCAATCACGATGAACAACAGGCCGGACAACACATCCTTCGGATTGCGAATGAACCCCATCGACCCCATCCCCCGACTATCCGGCGCCCGCCCTCACGGGCGGCGGCGCGGCGTTCCCCATTCGCCAACAGGACGCCCGCCGAACGGGCGCCCGCCGGACGTGTGCGTCTTCATGGCGGCGCCGGACGCGCCGCCATGCGCGATCAGTCGGCGTAGACGCCGGCGACCTCGATCACCGGCTTCCACTTGGCGACTTCGGACGCCAGGAACTGCTTGTGGAACGCGGGGCTGCGACGATCCTTCGGCTCGGGCTCGGTGCCGAGATCGGCGAAGCGGGCGACCACCTTCGGGTCGTCCAGCGCCGTGTTCAGGGCCGCGTTGAGCTTGTCGACGATCTCCTTGGGCGTGCCCTTCGGCGCATAGACGCCATGCCACACCGCCACTTCGAAGTCCTTCAGCCCGCTTTCCTGCATGGTGGGCAGGTCGGGCAGAGACTTCACCCGGTCCTTGGTGGTGACCGCATAGGCCTTCACCTTGCCGCCCTTGATCTGGCCGGTGGTATTGGTGGTCTGGTCGCACAACAGGTCGATCTGCCCGCCGACCAGGTCGTTCATGGCCGGGCCCGTGCCCTGGTAGGGAACGGTGGTCATCTGGGTGCCGATGGCGGACATGAACAGCATGCCGCACAGGTGCGAGGCCGCGCCCACGCCGGCATTGCCATAGGTGACGCGATCCTTGTTCTTCTTCACATAGTCGATCACGTCGGAGATCGTCTTCGGCTCGAAGCCGGGCTTGGCGATCAGCGTCATGGGCACGGCGGTGACGAGGCCGACATCCTCGAAATCGGTGAGCACATTGTAGGGCAGCTTGCGATACAGCGAGGCCGAGGTCGCCTGGCCGATATGATGCAGCAGCACCGTGTAGCCATCGGGATTGGCCTTCGCCACCTGCCCGGCGCCACGCGTGCCGCCCGCGCCGCCCACGTTCTCGACGATGATCTGCTGGCCGAGCGTCTTCGACATGGATTCGGCGACGAGGCGCGCCACCGTGTCGGTGGGTCCGCCGGCGGAGAAGGGCACCACCATGGTGATGGGGCGGGTGGGATAGGCCGGCTGCGCGCCGGCCGGGGCGGCGGCCAGGCCGAGCAAAGCTGCGGCGGCGACGAGTGCGTGCTTCATGCGCATAGGGTCCTCCATGAAAGCGGCGGGGTTTTTTGGTCTGCGAGAACATTCCCCTGCGTACGTTGAAGAAGGTCGGCGGGGCTCCAGTCAAGCCGGACTTTACTCTTATTTTCCTCAAAGCTTCCCCAAGGGAGGCGCGGTTTGCACTGCACCACTGCCATGATCATCACAAAAACGGCGGCGCAAGACCACACTGCCTCCAATAAGTCCATGATTTGCCTTGTTGTTCTATTTTCGCCACGGGAACCGGCGCGCGCCGCCGTCGTTGTGCAAGGTGCAACGGAGCGCCTTTTGAATGACCGAGATTTCTCGCCCGCTTTTGATTGCCGGCCTCGCGGTGAGCTTCCTCCTCCAGGGACCGGCGACCGCCGCCTGGGCGCAAGGCGGCCCGCCGCCTGGCCAAGCTTCAGGTAACGCGCAGGCAAAGGTGAACATCGACGTGTTCTACGCTCCTCTGGCGGAGCACGGCACGTGGGTCGCCCATCCCGAATATGATTACGTGTGGGTGCCTTCGGGCCTCGACCCGTCCTGGCGTCCGTATCAGGAGGGCCGCTGGATCTGGACCGATTCCGGTTGGTATTGGGAATCGGGCGAGCCGTTCGCCTGGGCGACCTATCATTACGGCCGCTGGGGCTATGAGCCGGAATATGGCTGGTTCTGGGTGCCGGGCGATACCTGGGCGCCGGCCTGGGTGAAATGGCGGCGCGGCGGCGAGCGCACCGGCTGGGCGCCCATCGCCCCCGACGCGCGCGGCTACGCCTATGGCGCCCCCAAGCGCTATGAGGTGCCGGTCGCCGAGAGCTGGGTGGTGGTCGAGGACCGCTATATCTCCGCGCCCGACCTTGGCGTGCGCGTGGAGCCGATCGCGCAGATCGGTCCCTGGCTGGAAAGCGACCCGCGCGAATACGACCCGGTCTATCGCGACGGCGCGGTGATGACGCGGTTCGTCGCGGCGGACACGTTCGCCGGTGTCCTGGCCGCCCCGCTGGTGACCCGCCAGATGGTCTATGTCGACCGCTACAATGAGGAATTCATCGCGCCGAACGGCACCTATATCGGCGTCTACCGGCCGTTCGTGGCGCGCGGACCGGCGGTGGCGCCGCCGCGCTATAGCCGCGAGATCGCCCCTGACCGCCGGGTGGTGATCAACCAATATGTGCGCACCGAGGGGCGCGGCCTCTCGGCTCCCTCGGCCGCATTGCTGGCGGTGCTGGGCGTGCAGCAGCGCCAGGATCTGCGCGCGGCGCGCTGGGAGGGGGACGGACAGGCCTATCAGCGCGATCTGCAGCGGTTCCGCCAATCCGAGCGCGGTCAATTGGAGCAGCGCTGGTCGCAAGCCGACCGCAACGCGAAGGCGTTCGAGCAGGAGCGTGTCCGCGCCATCCAACAGCGCGAGCAGGCCCAGCAAAACGTGTTCCAGCAGCGCCAGCAACGCGCAGATCAGGTGATCCAGAGATTGCAGCGCGAGCGGCCGGATGCCCTGCCGGCCACCGCGCCCGCCGGCACGCCCGCCGCGACGCCTGCCCAATCGCCCGGTCCCGAAGCGCCGAAGCCGGAAGTGCAGAATCCGCGCCCGCCCGCGGGCGCTTCTTCGGCGCCCCAGGTGGCGCCGCCCCCGCCGGGTGCCGCCGGTCCGGGCGGCCCCGCGCAGCGGCCCGCGCCGCCCCCGGGCGCGCACCCGGATGCCCCCCCGCCGCCGCCTCCCGGCGCGGCTCGGCCCGACGCACCGCGCCCGCCGGAACACCCTGCCCCGCCGCCACCGCCGGCGGCCGGCGGCCCGGCAGCGCCCCGGCCTGATCGTCCGCCCGCCCGGCCCGATGTGCCGCCCCCCGGCGCGCCGCGTCCCGATGGGGTGCGCCCTGATGCGCCGCGCCCGCCGGGCGAGCGCCCCGGTGCCGCGGAAGATCGCAAGGGTCCGGAGGATCGTAAGGGTCCGGAAGATCGCAAGGGCCCGGAGGATCGCAAGGGTCCCCCCGATCGCCCGACGCCGCCGCCCCCGAACGCCGCCCGCCCCGCACCCGACAAGCCGCCGCAGGCGGAGCGGCCGGATCGCACCCCGCCGGCCGAACGCGCGGCGCCGGCGGAGAAGACCGCGCCTCCACCCGCACCGCGCGGCGAGGCGCCCGAGCGCGCCCCGCAGAAGGAGCGCGAGGCGGCGCCCGAACGGCCCGTCCCGCCGCCGGCCGCCGTCCGCCCGGAACCGCAGCGCGAGCGCCCGCCCCAGGCCGAGCGCCCACCCCAGGTGGAGCGTCCGGCCGCCGCCCCGCCGCCGGTGCAGAAGCCGCCCCAGGCGGAGCCGGCGCCCCCGCGCCCCGCCGGTCCGCCGCCGGCCGCAAAACCGCCGCAGGCCGAGCGCCCCGCCGGTCCTCCCCCGGGCCCGGGTCCCGCCGGCCCGGGTGGTCCGGGTGGCGACAAGGACGCCAAATGAAAAAGGGCCGGGCAAATGCGCCCGGCCCTTTTTCTTAGACACCCGCGTTACATTCCGATTGAACGGCGCCGGTCCCGATGGTCATGCCCGGCCTTGAGCCGGGCATCCACACTCCACCGCTGGCGCGTTCAGACCATCGCCGAGCGTTTCGGCGATGCGGAACGTTCAGCCCACGGCGGCCTGCGCGTTCACGCTGTTGCGCTTCACCGCGAGCTTGTTGAGCGCGGTGATATAGGCCTGCGCCGAGGCGACGAGTGTATCGGGATCGGCGGCGCGGGCGGTCACCACCTTGCCGTCTTCCTCCAGCCGCACGGAGACTTCCGCCTGCGCGTCCGTACCCTCGGTGACGGCATGGACCTGATACAGCTCCAGCTTCGCATGGTGGGGCACCAGGGCCTTGATGGCGTTGAAGGTGGCATCCACCGGGCCGTTGCCCTCGGCTTCCTCGGTCATCACCTTGCCGTCCACCTCCAGCTTCATGGTGGCGCGCTGCGGGCCGTGGGTGCCGGCGATGACGGAGAGCGAGATCAGCTTGGTGCGGTCATAAGCGGCGGCGATGCCGCGATCCACCAGGGCCTCAATGTCCTCGTCATAGACCACCTTCTTGCGGTCGGCGAGATCCTTGAAGCGGGTGAAGGCGTCGTTCAGGGCGTTCTCGCCCAATTCGTAGCCCAAGGTCTTCAGCTTGTCGCGGAAGGCGGCGCGGCCGGAATGCTTGCCCATGACCAGCGAGGTCTTGGTGACGCCCACGCTCTCGGGGGTCATGATCTCATAGGTCTGGTTGTGCTTCAGCATGCCGTCCTGGTGGATGCCGCTCTCATGCGAGAAGGCGTTCCGCCCGACGATGGCCTTGTTGTACTGCACCGGGAACGAGGTGACGCCCGAGACCAGCTTGGAGGCGCGGGTGAGCATCTGCGACTGGACGCCCGTGGTATAGGGCAGCACGTCCCGACGTACGGTCAGCGCCATCACCACTTCTTCCAAAGCGGCATTGCCGGCGCGCTCGCCGATGCCGTTGACCGTGCATTCGATCTGCCGCGCGCCGCCTTCCAGGCCGGCCAGCGAATTCGCCACCGCCAGGCCCAGATCATTGTGGCAATGCACGGAGAAGATCGCCTTGTCCGCGTTCGGCACTTTCTCCCGCATGGTGCGGAACATGGTGCGGTATTCGTCCGGCGTGGCGTAGCCGACCGTGTCGGGCAGATTGATGGTGGTGGCGCCGGCCTTGATGGCGGCTTCCACGCAGCGGGCCAGATAATCCAGCGGCGTGCGGGTGGCGTCCATGGCGGACCATTCCACGTCTTCCACCAGGTTGCGGGCCTGGGTGACGGTGGTCTTGATGATTTCCAGCACCTCTTCCTGCGTCTTGCGCATCTGGTGTTCCAGATGGATCGGCGAGGTGGAGACGAAGGTGTGGATGCGGCCGCGCCGGGCATGGCGCACCGCTTCGCCGGCGCGGGCGATATCGCCGGGAATGGCGCGGGCGAGGCCGGCGATCACGGCGCGCTTGGAGCGGCGGGCGATCTCGGCCACGGATTCAAAATCGCCGATGGAGGCGATGGGGAAGCCCGCCTCGATGATGTCGACGCCCATTTCGTCCAGCAATTCGGCGACCTGCAGCTTCTCTTCCAGGGTCATGGAAGCGCCGGGGCATTGCTCGCCGTCGCGCAAGGTGGTGTCGAAGATGACCACGCGGTCCTTGTCGGCGGCGGCGGGCATCTCATGATGAGAGGCGTCGGTATGGGAGGTCATGGCTCGGTCCTTCTCGGGTCTCGGCCGGTCTCCCGCGCGCATCTGGCGTCTTAAGGGAGGGCGGGCCGCAATTGCGCTGATGTCTCGTTCAGATCCGATCCCCTGAGTGCCCAGGCGCGCAGCGCCCGGCCGGCCCTCAGGGGCGGCTAAGGAGAAGGAGCGCGCGCAGAATGTGAGCGTTTCCCGCAACCCAGGGGGTGCGGGAGGAGGGACCTGCGCAGTTCGTCCGATGTGACGACACGGTTCGCGGCTCGCTCACTCAATGGCTCTCTAGCGGCCCTGATAGACGAAATGCGCCGCCGGCACAAGACAGCAGCGCGCGGCCGACGCTCTTTCCCATTCGGCCTCAGCACACCTGCGGTCAGCACACCGGGCGACGGGCGCCCCCACCGCCCCTCGTCGCCGCGAGTCTCGCGCGGCTCCCTGTTTCGCCCCTTGCTCCAAACCGCGCGAGGCGCCACCCTTCGCGGTCTTGAACGGGAGTATGCCATGAAGGCTCGCCTGTCCGCCTGCACCCTCGCCGGGCTGCTTCTCGCCGCCTGCACCACCACCTCCTCCCCGCCGCCCGCGCCGTCGCTGGCCTCGGCCGCGCCCGCCGGCGCCGCCGATTCGACCGCGGGCGCCGCCAGTTGCACCTCGGCCCTGGCGAATTTCATGAAGGTGGTGGATGCGGACGCCGCGAGCGGCAATCTCAACCAGAGCGTCTTCAAGCGCATCTCAGCCGACCTCGTGACGCCCAGGGCCACCTGCGCCGCCGGCAAGGACGGCGAATCGCGCAGCCAGCTCGCCGCCATCCGCGCCCGCTATGGCTATCCCTAGGGATTAACCAACGCGGCCGGGGCCGCGGCGCGGGCCGGATTCATGCGCGCCGAACGTTGGCCCGAACGTTGGTCCGAACAGTCGGTTTCTTCCGTCGGCAACCGCCGAAAAGGCACGGAGAAGACTCAGCAAACCGCTGTTCGTCTACGCTAAGCCATTGTTTCACGTGAAACATTTTGGAGATTCGCGGGCCGCCCGGGCCTTCCCCGGCCCAATCCCTCAGGGCAGATGATGGCGCAGATAGGAGGCGGCGAAGGACGTGACCTTGTCCGTGATCTGGGACCGATCCCGGATCACCACCGCATCGACAAGTTCCGGATCGGCCTCCCGCGCAATGAAATCGCGGATGCGCCCGGCGAGTTCCTCGCCCGGCATGTCGAACACCAGGCGATGCACCAGCGCCAGCCGCGCGCCGTCGAACACCAGGCTCCAGCCGCCGTCGGCATGGATCAAGGACGGGTCGAGCCCGGTTTCCTCCCGCAACTCGCGCAAGGCGGACTGTTCCAGATCCACCCGCCCGTCCGGCGTGATGTCGTTCAGGTCGGGCGTGCCGCCGGGAAAGAACACCCGCCCCGAATTCGCGGTGCGCGTGCCCATCTCGCCCAGCACGAACGCCCCGTCATTGCCCTGGAGGCCGCACAAGGCGAATGCGTTCCAGGCCCCAAGCTCCGGCCAGTCACGCGCCCGCCACCACAGCAGCGTGGCGAAATCGGTCTCCAGGAAATGGCCCCGCAGGAGCCCGCCCGTGAGGGCGAACTCCCGCAGAACCAGGATGCGGCCGTTCCACAAATGGGGATTGGCCGCGAGTTGAACGGCGAACTCGGCCTCAATCTCGGAGCGGTGGGCCTCCGCCTCGGTCCAGATCTCGGCCGCGATCCGCAGATCGAAGCCGGTGAACGGCAACACCTTGTCGAACACGCGATCCGCGGCCGGGACCAAGCTCCCACCCGCCTCCGGGCCGGCGCTCACGCCACCGCTTCCAGGGCCGGATAGTCGGTATAGCCCTCGGCGCCGCCGCCATAGAGCGTCTCGCGCTTCACCTCGTTCAGCGGCGCGCCGGTGCGCAGGCGTTCCACCAGATCCGGATTGGCGATGAACGGGCGGCCGAAGGCGATCAGGTCCGCCTTGCCTTCCGCAAGCACCTTTTCGGCGAGCGCGAGGTCATAGCCGTTATTGGTCATCCAAGCGCCGGAATAGCGGGCGCGCAGCTGCTCGAAATCGAAGCTCGGATCGACGTCGCGCGGACCGCCGGTGGCGCCTTCCACCACATGGATATAGACCGGCTTCAGCTTCTCCAGCTCTTCCACCGCATAGTTGAACAGGGCCTGGGGATTGCTGTCGGTCAGATCGTTCGCGGGGGTCACCGGCGAGATGCGCAGGCCCGTGCGCTTGGCACCGATCTCGTCGATGATCGCCGCCGTCACTTCCAGCAGCAAGCGGGCGCGGTTCTCGATCGAGCCGCCGTAGATGTCGGTGCGCTTGTTGGCGCCGTCGCGCAGGAACTGGTCCAGCAGATAGCCATTGGCGGCGTGGATCTCGACCCCATCGAAGCCGGCGGCGATGGCATTGGCGGCGGCGCGGCGATAATCGGCGATGATGCCGGGGATCTCAGCCAGCTCCAGGGCGCGCGGCTCGGAGGTCTCGGCAAACGTGTTGTTCACGAAGGTCTTGGTCTTCGCCGTGATGGCGGAGGGGGCCACCGGCGCGCCGCCGTTGGGCTGGAGCGAGACGTGGGAAACCCGGCCCACATGCCAGAGCTGGATCACGATCCGCCCGCCCTTGGCGTGGACCGCATCCGTTACCTTCTTCCAGCCGGCGACCTGCTCGGCGGTGTAGATGCCCGGGGTGTCCTGATAGCCCTGGCCCTGCTGGGAAATCTGCGTCGCCTCGGTGATGATCAGGCCGGCGGAGGCGCGCTGGGTGTAATATTCCACGGTCAGCGGGCCGGGCACGAAGCCGGGCAGCGCCCGGTTGCGGGTCAGGGGCGCCATCACGATTCGATTGGGAAGGGTGAGGTCGCCGAGACGATAGCTTTCAAAAAGTGTGGCTTTCGCGTCGCTCATGGGAATGCCTTTGGTTTGCGGCCTGCGGCCGGCAATGGTGCGATGCAGCGCAGATAGATCTACAACGGCCACAACCAAGGGGTCGGCCGAACACTTTTTCGCCATATGCCTTGAGGGAAGCCCCTCAGAGGTGCAACACGCCCTCGGCCACCACCACCGCATTGCCGCCGATGGTCGCCTCCACCACGTGGCCGCCCTTCACCGTAAAGCCCAGATTGATGCGGCTCGGCCGTCCCATCTCGAAGCCCTGGTCGATGCGGACCTTGTGGTTGCCCTCCACCCGCGCCTCCGCATCCAGCAGCACGGCGGGAAAGGCGGCGGCGGCAGCGCCCGTGGCCGGATCCTCCTCCGTCCCCAGGCCGGGCGAGAACATGCGGGCACGGAAATCGGCATCGCCCTCCTCGTCCGGGGTATAGAGATAGAGCGCCTCGCCATAAGAGCCGAGGTTGCGGATGAAGGCCGCCTCGTCCGGCCGGGCGCGGGCGAGCGCGGTCAGATCGGCCAGCGGCACGAACAGGAACGGCACCCCGGCGGAGGCCACCACGGGGCGATGGGCGTCGAACCCGATATCGCCGACGCTGAGATTGAGCGCATCCGCGCAGGCCTGGCGGGAGATATCCACGTCCTCCAGCGTGCTGCGGCGCGGCACGATGAAGGTGGCGCTGCCCTTGCGGGCGCCGGTCGTATCGCTCGCCACGTCGCAGATCAGCGTGCCGATCTGCTCTTCCAGCCGCATCTGCCCCTTGGCGAGCTTGTCTTCCAAGGCGAGCAGCACCGCCGCGCCCACGGTGGGGTGGCCAGCGAACGGCATTTCATGGGCGGTGGTGAAGATGCGCACCCGCGCCCGGTGGGAGGGGTCCTTCGGCGGCAGGACGAACACCGTCTCGGAGACGTTGAACTCGCGGGTGATCTGCTGCATGGCCGCATCGTCGAGCCCTGCGGCATCCAGCACCACCGCCAACGGGTTGCCACCGAACGGGCGCGAGGTGAAGACATCGAGCGTCACATAACGGCGCGGCATGGCGGGTCATCCGATGAGGCAGAACGCGAGCGGCGGGCTCGCGCGGTACGAGCCACAGTTTTGCCTCAAACTGCCTCCGGCGTGAAGACACGGCTTGGTCGCACGAACTCTTCCTGCGCCTCCACCAACAACAATTCCCGCGCTCCGGCCTGATCGGTGCGCCGCAACAGGCCATAGATCGAGGAGGCGGCCGCGCCGAGCGCCACCGCAACGCTGCCGCTGCGCTTCCAGTGGAAATAGAACAGCGCCGCGATCGCATCGCCGGCCCCATTGAGCGAAACGTCGAGGCGCGGCGTGCGCACCAGGAAGCGCCCTTCCGGCCCACAGGCGAGCAGGTCGATGGATTGGGCCGGTGTCTCCTGCGAATGCAGGCTGGTGACGAGCACGACCCCGGGGCCGGTCTTTTGCAGGTGCGCGCAAGCGGCGAGCGCATCGGCGCGGGTCACAAGTGTTTGCCCGGTCAGCCATTCCAGCTCGAACTGATTGGGCGTGATCACATCCGCCGCCGGCACGGCGACGTCGCGCATGAATTCGGGAATGCCCGGCCGCACGAAGATGCCCCGCCCCACATCGCCGATCACCGGGTCGCAGCAATAGGTCGCCCGCGGATTGGCGGCCCGCACCCGCGCCACGGTGGCGAGGATCGCCGCACCGAGATCGGCCGACCCCATGTAGCCGGACAGAACGCCGTCGCAGCTGGCCAGCTGGCCGCGCTCGGCGATGCCTTCCACCAGTTCCAGCACCAGCTCGGCCTCGAACACTTGCCCGCGCCAGGCTCCGTAGCCCGTGTGGTTGGAGAATTGGACCGTGTGGATGGGCCACACCTCCACCCCCAGGCGCTGCAAGGGAAAGACGGCGGATGCGTTCCCCACATGGCCGAAGGCGACGTGGGACTGGATGGACAGAAGGTTCATTGGCCGCGCCCGCTCGGAAGGATGCGGCGCGTTAGCGCGCATCGGCCGGCAGCACAAATGGATTTTGCTGATCCGCGCCAGAAGCCGCACTGATGCACCGCGCCGCCACCCATCGGCGCAGGCGCTGCTCAGCCTTCCGGTGGCGGGCCGTAAGCGCGGCGGCTCACCCGCGCCAGGAATCGCCGGGGTGCGAGGCGAACCGCGAACGTCATCAAGCGGTTGGCAAGCCCGACCACTTCCACTCTCTTGCCTGCCAGCATGGCCAGATAGCCCGCTTCTGCCACCGTGCGCGCATCCGCGACCGGCCCGCGGAACACCCGCGTCGCCCCCATGCCGGCACGGGCGGCAAAGCCGGTATGAGTCGGGCCGGGACACAGAGCCGTGACGGCGATGCGGGTCTCGCTTAATTCCTCGCTCAAAGCTTCGGAAAACGAGAGCACATAAGCCTTGCTCGCGGCATAGACGGCGGCGAAAGGGCCCGGGGCGAAGGCGGCGGTGGAAGCAACTTGCACGATCCGCCCCTGCCCCCGCGCCAGCATGCCGGGCAGGACAGCGCGGGTCAGAAGGGTGAGCGCCGCAATATTTGTGGCGATCATGCCCTCGGTCGCGTCAAGGTCGGCGTCGACGAACGGCCCGTAGGCACCGAATCCCGCGTTGTTCACCAATACGTCCAGTTCCATTCGCGCGATTTCGGCGCCGAGCATGTCTACCGCCACGGGATCGGAGAGATCGGCGACGCGCACCTCAACCTGCGCCGCCCCGGCGGCCCGCACCACCCCCGCCGCCGCCTCCAGGCGGGCGGCATCGCGCGCCACCAGGATCACGGCGAACCCATCCCGCGCCAGGAGACGCGCGAACTCCAGCCCGATGCCGCCGCTGCCGCCGGTCACGAGGGCGAGGCGCGGCTCGTCCGAGGCGGGCGGTTGGCCTTGCGGGAGGGAGGAATCTGGAGCCATCTTGGTGTCCTGTCGCGCCGGCGTGGTGGCGATCTTCGGCGCGCCGCGTGGCTTGTGCAAGGCGCGCGGCGTCTGCCCGGCGGCGGGCTGCGCCGGCTGCAAGGCCACGCACGAAGCTTTGCACGGGTAAGCCTTGCGAGCCCACGCGGACCATGCCACTCCCACCCCACGATGCTCCGACCCCCGGCCTTGCCCTTGCCCCTGTCCCTGCCCCTTCCCCTCGCGCGTCTATCGCGCTCCGCCGCCGCCGGTCTGCTGGCCCTCGCCTGCGCCGCGTCCACGCTCTGCGGGCCGGCACGTGCCGCCCCATCCCTTGCCGCGTCGGCCTGCTATGCGCCTGAAGCCCTGCGCGCGCGGCCGGGCGAAGAGATCGTGCGGCGCGCCGCCGCCCCCGCTTCCCTGCCCGACGTGCGCCTGCCCCCGGCCCAGCCCGTGCCGGCTTCGCTCTCCGGCTCGATTCGCCGGGTGGACCTGCCGGCCGGTGTGAAGCTGGTGGCCCTCACCTTCGACCTGTGCGAGGCCTCGGGCGAAGTTTCGGGCTATGATGGCGCCCTGGTGGATTATCTGCGGGCCGAGCATGTGCCCGCCACCTTCTTCGGCGGCGGCAAATGGATGGTCAGCCATCCCGATCGCGCCGCCCAGATCCTGGCCGATCCGATCTTCGAAATGGGCAACCACACCTGGTCCCACGCCAATCTCGCGGTGAAGACCGGGGAGGCCATGACGCGCCAGGTGGACGATGCCGACACCGCCTTCGGCCTCTCCCGCGCCAACGCCACGCAAGCGGGCTGCATGCTGGAAAAGGTGCCGGTCCGCCCCGCGCTGTTTCGCTTCCCTTACGGCTCGTGCAGCGCGGAATCGATGAATTACGTCAACGAGACCGGCCATCTGGCGATCCAGTGGGACGTGGATTCCGCCGACCCCGCCTTTCTCGGCGCGAGCTTGATGGCGCAGAACATGCTGCGGGCGATCCGCCCCGGCTCGATCGTGCTGATGCATGCCAATGGCCGAGGCAAGCACACGGCCGAGGCTCTCCGGATCTTGATCCCGGCGCTGCGGGCGAAAGGCTATGGCTTTGCCACGGTGTCGGACCTGATCGCGGCCGGCAAGCCGGTGATCGCCTCGACCTGCTATTCCGAGCATCCGGGCGACACGCGCGTCTATGACGAGGCCGCGCGCTCCGGCCGCCATATCCTCTCGCGCCCCTGAGCGCGGACCGTTCAGAACCAAAGAAGAAAGACCTTCCCATGCTCCTTGCCCGCGACCTTGCCCACGACGTGCGATCCGGCCGGCTGACCCCTCTCGATCTGGTGGACATGTGCGATCAGGCGATCGCGGCGCAGGACGCGCAGGTGCGGGCGTTTGCGGTGCTTGATCTTGCGGCGGCGCGCGCCGCCGCGCAGGCACCGGGCCAGGCCGATCGCCCGCTCGCCGGGCTGCCGTTCGCGGTGAAGGACATTCTCGATACCCGCGAATTGCCGTCGGAATATAATTCCCCGATCTATGCCGGCCACCGCCCCGCCAGCGATGCGCCGGTGGTGAGCCAGGCGCGGCGCGGTGGCGGCGTGCTGCTCGGCAAGACCGTGACCACGGAATTCGCTTTCCTGGAGCCGAGCATCACGCGCAATCCGCGCCGGCTCAGCCATACGCCGGGCGGCTCCTCGGCGGGCTCGGCAGCCGCGGTGGCAGCCGGCATGGTGCCGCTCGCGCTCGGCACCCAGACCGGCGGCTCGGTCATTCGGCCGGCCTCCTATTGTGGCGTCACCGGCTATAAGCCGACCTTCCGCATCCTGCCCACCCTGGGCATGAAGACCTTTTCCTGGCATCTCGACACCATCGGCCTGTTCGGCGCACGGGTGCAGGACGTGGCGTTCGCCGCCGCCGGCCTCACCGGGCGGGACCTCGACATCGGCACCGAGGTGGCGCAAGCGCCGCGCATCGCGGTCATCCGCACCGTGCGCGCCGACCAGGCGGACGCGGACGCCCATGGGGCGCTCGACCAGGCCGCCCGCGCCCTGGCCGCCGCCGGCGCCCATGTGAGCGAGGTCGCGCTTCCACCTGAACTGGAAGCCGCCGACGCGATCCACTCTACGATCCAGGATTACGAGGGCGCGATCGCCTTCGCCGACGAATATGACCGCATGCGCCACCTGCTCTCGCCGCTGCTGGCACGCTATCTGGAACAAGCCGCCAAGGTGCAGCCGGATGCCTATGATTCCGCCCGCCGCACCGCCAAGCACGCGCGCCACCGGCTTGGCGACTTCTTCGCCGATTATGATGCCATCCTCACCTTCTCCGCCCCCGGCACGGCACCTGAGGGCTATGGCACCACCGGATCCGCCATCTTCAACCGGCTGTGGACGCTGATGGGCACGCCGACGGTGAATGTGACCGGGCTTTCGGGCGCCAACGGCATGCCCATGGGCGTGCAGATCGTGGGGCGTTTTGGCCGGGATCGCACCGCCTTGACCGTCGCCGCCCTCGCCGAGCGCGCGATTCAAAGCTGAAATACAATATATCAAAACAGGGCGATGTGCAGTGCGACACCGCCATGTGGATGGTATCGTTCACTTCTCGAAAATAGACGCTGCGACGCAGGATAATACGCCGCGCTGCGGCAGCGTTATTTCCTTTTCCATTTTTTGGTCTTTGTTAAGCTTCGCTCGGAGATCGACCAAAAAGGGACTTGAGAAGTGGACCTGGGCTCGATACTCGACATGCTGAAAGTAAGCACCGCTTTCGCCGTAATCGGCGCGGTCTTGCTCGGCATGATCTGAGTTTGACCACACGCTCAAGCCGCCTTCGTAAAAGAGCAAAAATCGCGAAGGGCAGGTCGATCGGCGCGGCGCTGGAGAGAAAATCTCCGGCGCCGCGTGCCTCACCGGCGTGCGGCGGCCCTGACACCCCCGGTCTCCCAGTTTTCCATCTCCCCGTTTCCCGCATTTTCCGCGCGCACACGAGCGTCAGCGTCGCGCGCATCGGGCGCTCGACTCGCGGCCAATGCACCGCGCCGCCAGCCGCCCCCATCGGAGCGCGTCGGCCCGTGGCCGGGGCTCATGTGGCAACACCGGCGGGAGTCGACCTTCAGGGCTAGGCCCTTGGCCCTAAATGTACTTTTGTCCCAACAATCAGGCTTTCAGGCCGGATTGTGACGCCCATGACGAATTTATGAAGCCCGGCATTGGAGGATTTACAAGGGCGCGGCGGCACCCGATCACCGCAGTGTCATAAGATTGTTGCGGCGCCCGCTTAAGGAAATGTCCCGGTAAGCACCGGAGCAAAACCAGATGATGGTGATCGAAGGGCTGACCTGCCGATTTGGCGAAAAGGTCGCTGTGTCGGACGTCAACCTCGAGATTGGGCAGGGCGCCTTCATCGGCGTCATCGGCCGTTCGGGCGCGGGCAAGTCCACCTTGCTGCGCATGATCAATCGCCTGCAGCCCTCCAGCGGCGGCGCGATCCGCTATGACGGCGTCGATGTCACGGCGCTGAAGGGCCGGGAGTTGCGCCTGTGGCGCGCCCAGGCCGCCATGATCTTCCAGCAGTTCAACCTGGTGGGTCGGCTCGACGTGCTCACCAACGTGCTCATGGGCCGCCTCGCGACCATGCCGCGCTGGCGCGCGCTGTCCAAGATGTGGAGCGAAGAGGACAAGGCCGTCGCGCTGACCGCGCTCGATCAGTTCGACATCGCCCAATTGGCCGCCCAGCGCGCCGACAGTCTCTCGGGCGGCCAGCAGCAGCGCGTGGCCATCGCCCGGGCCCTGGTGCAGGAGCCGGGGCTGATCCTGGCGGACGAGCCCATCGCCTCGCTGGATCCGCGCAACACCAAGGTGGTGATGGATGCCCTGCTACGCATCAACAAGCATTTCGGCATCACCGTCCTGTGCAACCTGCACTCGCTCGATCTCGCCCGCACCTATTGCGATCGCCTGATCGGCATGGCCGCCGGCCGCGTGGTGTTCGACGGCGCGCCCGAGGCGCTGACCGAGGGGGTCGCCCGCGAACTCTACGGCCTGGAGGCCGGCGAGGTGATGGACATGCATGGCGCCGCCGAGCCGGACTTCGAACCCGCCCTGGTGCCGGACGCCGCCGCCGTGTGAACCCGCCGCCCCCTTCGTGTTGGCCGGGCGCCAACGCAGGCCCGCCACCGGCACGCGCGTGAATGCGACAGCGCATGGCAATCCCACTTCGCGCAGCCCATCGCCGCGCGCGGTTTTCCAAAAGTACGCGTGATTTCAAGCGTTTTTACCCCCCGACCATACCCGCATCCTCAAGGAGCGAGACATGCTGACCCGCCGTACCCTCATGACCGTGGCGACTGCCGCGGTGCTCTCCGCCGGCTTCGCCGGCGCCGCCGCCGCCCAGGATTGGAAAGCCAAGTATCCCGAGCTGGTGTTCGCGGTCATCCCGGCCGAGAACGCCTCGGGCGTCACGGACCGCTACCAGCCGCTCATGGACTATCTCTCCAAGGAGCTCGGCGTGAAGGTGACCCTGCGGGTCGCCAATGATTATGCGGCCGTGATCGAGGGCCAGCGCGCCGGCAACGTCCAGATCGCCGCCTATGGCCCGGCCTCCTTCGCCCGCGCCCTGCTCACCGGCGTGAAGACCGAAGCCTTCGCGATCGAAGTGAACCAGGACGGCACCAAGGGCTATCATTCGGTGCTCTATGTGAAGGCCGACAGCCCCTATAAGTCGATCGAGGATCTGAAGGGCAAGAACCTCTGCCTGGTCGATCCCAATTCCACTTCCGGCAACAACGTGCCGCGCTTCGCCCTCAGCAAGATGGGCATCACCCCCGACGCTTTCTTCAGCAAGGTGGTCTATGCCGGCTCCCACGAAAACGCCGTGATCGCCGTGCAGCAGGGCACCTGCGACGCCGCCTTCAACTGGTGGAACGACGAGAACGAATCCAACCTCATGCGCATGGATCGCAAGGGGATGGCGAAGTATTCGGACTATCGCATCATCTACAAGTCCGACCTGATCGTGAACTCGCCCTACGCCTATCTGTCGGACCTGCCGGACGATCTGAAGGCGAAGATCCGCGACGCTTTCTTCTCCATCCAGAAGAACGACAAGGCCGCTTTCGAGAAGATCTATGAAGGCAAGGCCCAGCCCTGGCAGCCGGTCGACAACGCCGCCTATAAGCCGGTGATCGAGCTGATCAAGTTCGTCGACGAGCTGCGCAAGAAGAAGGCGTCCTGACGCCGAAAGGACGGCCCGCTTCGGCGGGCCGTCCGCTCCCGCAGGTTCGGAACTCACGCCCCATGCCCTTTCCCCTGCCCCACGCGTTCGCGACCCTTCCGGCCGAGCAGCTCGCGCCGCTGGCGCGCCATTATGCGGCGGCCATGGCCTCGCGCCGGCGCCATGTCTATATCGGCCTCGCGGTGATCGTGGTCTGCATCGCCCTCTCCTCCTGGATGGGCGAGGTGAAGCCGGCCGTATTCCTGGCCAATGCGGGGCGGCTCGGGAATTATTTCTACGACATCACGCCCACGCTCACCTTCGCCAATCTGGCCGCCGACCTCGGCGAATGGTTCTGGAACCTGGACCATTGGCTGAAGCTGCTGTGGGACACCATCCTGATCGCCTATCTCGGCACGCTGTTCGGCGGCCTCGGCGCGTTTTGCCTGTGCTTCCTGGCCAGTGCCAATCTCGTGCGCTCCCCCTGGATCAGGCTCGGCGTGCGCCGCTTCCTGGAATTCTGCCGCACCGTGCCGGAGATCGTGTTCGCCCTGCTGTTCGTGGTGGCGTTCGGCCTCGGGCCCATGCCCGGCGTGCTGGCGCTGTCCATCCACACCATGGGCGCGCTCGGCAAATTGTTCGCCGAAGTGGTCGAGAACATCGACATGAAGCCGGTGGACGGGGCCACCGCCTCGGGTGCGGACTGGGTGCAGAGCGTGCGCTTCGCGGTGCTGCCGCAGGTACTCTCCAATTTCGCCTCCTACGGCCTGCTGCGGTTTGAAGAGAATGTGCGCGAAGCCGCCATCATGGGCTTCGTCGGCGCCGGCGGCATCGGGCAGGACCTGGTGGAGGCGGTGCGCAAATTCTACTATTCCGATGTCTCCGCCATCCTGCTGCTGATCATCGGAACGGTGGTGATCATCGACCTTGTCACCGAGCGCGTGCGCCATGCGCTGCTGGGCACGGAGCGGCGTTCATGAACCGCGCCCGCCTCACCCCCGATGCCGCCGATCGCGCCCGCCTCGCCGCGCTGCATCCAGCGATCTTCACGCCCTCGCTGGCGCGCCGCGCCTGGACCTTAGGGTCGCTCGTGGTGCTGGTGGTTCTGGCGATCTATGCCATGTGGCAGCTGGAATTCAGCTTCGCCCGCATCGGCAGCGGCATCCGCCAGCTCTGGCTGTTCCTCACGCTGATGCTGCCGCCCGATCCCGGGACGCAATTTTCGCTCTATGTCCACGCGCTCGGCGAGACCCTGTCGATCGCCTTCCTCGGCACCTTCACCGGCGCGGTGATCGCGGTGCCACTCGGCTTCCTGGCCGCCCGCAACGTGGTGCCGAACTTCTTCCTCCACATGCTGGTCCGGCGGTTCCTGGACGTGCTGCGCGGCATCGACCGACTGATCTGGGCCCTGATCTTCGTCACCGTGGTGGGGCTGGGGCCGTTCGCCGGCATATTGGCCATCGCCACCGCCAGCGTGGGCATCTTCGCCAAGCTGTTTTCCGAGGCCATCGAGGCCACCGACCGCAAGGCGGTGGAAGGCATTCTTTCCACCGGAGGCACGGGGCTGGATGCGGTACGCTTCGGCCTGCTGCCGCAGGTGATGCCGGTGCTCACCAGCCAGGTGCTGTATATTTTCGAGAGCAATTCGCGCCAGTCCACCATCGTCGGCATCGTCGGCGCGGGCGGGCTCGGGCTTCACCTTGTGGAGCAGATCCGCGTGCTGGAATGGCAGAAGGTGAGCTTCCTCGTCCTCATGATGCTGGTGATGGTGGCGGTGATCGATTTCATCTCCGCGCGCCTGCGCTTCGCCATCATCGGCCGCAAGGACGTGGTCTGAGGCGGCTCCCGCAGCGGCTCGGGCGCTTTCAGCAGACCAAAAGTGGAATGCGGTTTCGCCTTAAGAAATCGCGTCACCACCGGCTGGCGCACGCGGCCAAAATCTTTTCGCCCGCTCAATGTTGCCTTCTCTGGACAGGTTCCAGTGTGGAAGCTACGCAAGCGGCCGGCCGGGCGATCAAAAGGGGGGCTACCCTTCGGGCGTTTGGGCCACATCCGCCCCTCATGCAGGGCGCGGGTGGATGAAAAACAGCCAATCCTGAGGGGGTTACCATGTTCAAAATGTCTGGACGCGCTGCCGTGGCGCTCCTGCTGCTCACCGCGACCGCCCAGGCCGGCGATCCGCCCACGGCCTTCAATCAATGCAAGGCCTGTCATAAGGTCGAAGCGGGCAGAAACGCCATCGGACCGTCGCTCTTCGGAATCGTCGGTATGAAGGCCGGAAGTGTCGCGGGCTATCAGTACAGCCCCGCCATGAAGAATTCCGGACTCACGTGGGATGACGCCACCCTTACTAAATACCTGGCCAGTCCCAAAGACACGGTCCCCGGCACCAAGATGGCCTTTGTCGGCCTGAAGAAGCCGGAGGAGGTCGCGGCTGTCATCGCCTATCTGAAAACCTTGAGGTGAACGCCGGCCACGGCGTGCACGCCCGATGAGGCGAAGAGCCGGCGGTCCTTCGGCCCGCTCCCTTCACCGGATGGCCTCGAAGCGGAGCGGGCTCGAGCCGCTCGCTCTGCCGACGTGACGACCATCTGAACCCGCTCCGCCGCTCAGTAGAGCACGCTCGCGTAGCGCCGCAGCATCTCTTCTTGCGTCTCCGGCGGTGCTTCCAGGCCGGCATGGTCCTTCAGCATCTCGCCCATGGTCGGCAGGGCCGAACGCGCGATCTGCGCGTCCTGGCTCCACAAGGCCGAGCGCATGAGCGACTTGGCGCAATGCAGATAAGCCGAATCGACCGTGATCTTCAGGACGCTCGCCGGCAGCTTGCCCGCCACCGCGAAGCGCGCGCACAGCGCGGCGTCGGCATGAATCTCCGCCCGCCCGTTCACCCGCAAGGTCTCGTCCACGCCGGGAATGAGGAACAGCAGCCCCACGCCGGGGCGCTCCAATATGTTTTCGAGACTATCGAGCCGGTTGTTGCCGGGCCGATCTGGCAGGAGAAGCGTGGTGTCGTCCTCCACCGCCACGAAGCCGGGCTGGTCACCGCGGGGCGACACGTCCATGGAGCCGTCGGCGCCTCCGGTCGCCAGCAACACGAACGGGCTCAGCGCAATGAAATGGCGGCAGTGACGGTCGAGGACATGAATTTCCTTGGCCACGGAACGGCCGTGCGCGGGCTTGTAGAGGGTGCGCAGCGCCTCGCGGCTCTCGATCTTGGTCATGAACGCTCTCAGGGCCTGATGACGAGCTGGACCCGGTCGGCGGCGAAGCTGGAGCGGCCCCATTGCAGGGGCGTGCCGTTGGCTTCCACATCCACCCGTTCCACCACCATCACAGCCCGCCCAGGGCTCAGCGACAAGCGTTCCTGCTCGGTCTCGTTCGCCGGCCGGGCGGAAACGCGGGTCTCGCGACGGCGGAAATCGAGAATGCCGATGGTGGACAGCGCCCGCGTCAAGGACCCGGTGGCGGCATAGACGAGGTCCAGGTCGCGGCAGCGGGACTGCGGAAAATAAGCCCGCCCGCAGGAAATCGGCACGCCGTCGGCTTCATGGATGGTCTCGATGACGAGCACCGCCGTGCCTTCGGGAATTTCAAGCGCCTGCGCCACCTCGCGGCTCGCCGGCTCGACCGCCGAGCCGAGGCAGCGGCCGAATGGCTCGCGCCCATTGGCGGACACGATCTCGCAGAAGCGGGTGCGCGTGCCGATGGGATAGCGCAGCGGGGCATCCTTGACGAAGGTGCCGCGCCCGGCTGTGGCCTCGATCATCCCCTGTTCCGTCAGAACCGCCAAGGCGCGCCGCACCGTGTGGCGGTTGACGCCGAAACGCAGGGCAAGGTCCGCCTCCACCGGCAGCCGCGCGCCCGGCGCATGCACGCCGGCGGCGATCTCGCCCTCCAGGCGCTCGGCGATCTGTTTCCACAGCGCGATCCCCGATCCGCGCTTCACATCCACATCCACCGCATCTGTCATCGCAGCGTGACCCATTTCGTCCATGGTCGTCACCGTTCCCATCATTTTTGCGCCCGCTTTGCCCGCGTGCCTTGCTTATTTGTATACATCACTATACAAAGCATTTCCAGAAACACAACACGATACCTCCAACTGGCAGATCGCGCTGCACCTGACCCGAGGATCGAGCGCAATGAACGACAGCCCGGATGACGCGACCGCCCGCCGCATCGAGATGATGCGCCTTCTTTCGCGTGCCACCCAAGAAGAGCTCGAAGCCGCCGTGGAGCGATTCGCGCCCTTGCCTCCCATGCGAAACTTGCGGGCGCCGGACACCGGCCTCGCCATGCTGCGCGGCCGCGTCGGCGGGGATGGCGCGCCCTTCAACCTGGGCGAGGCCACCGTGACACGTGCGGCGGTGCAACTCGAAGCGGGGGCCACGGGTGTCTCCTACATGCTCGGGCGCGAGCCAGAGCGCGCACGAGCCGCCGCCATCCTCGATGCCCTCTGGCAGGACGAAGCCCTGCGCGGCGCCGTCGAACTGGCTCTTACCGATGTACGCCGCCGCCTTGACGATGAAGTGACGCAGGGCGCCGCCAAGACCGAAGCGACCAAAGTGAATTTCTTCACCATGGTCCGGGGAGAAGATTGATGCCCGCCACAGCATTGGCGCCCGGCTTCGCCGACGCCCCGCGCGAGGCGCAGGAGGTTTTCAAGGCGGTGATGTGGGCGCTCGCCCGTCCCGGCCGCCCGGTGCCGCTGAACGCCCGGCTCGCTCCGCCCGCCCCGCTCTCGCCCGAGATGGCCGCCATCGCCCTGGCCCTGCTGGATTATGAAACCCCGGCATGGCTGGATCCGGCCCTGGCCGCGGCGCCCGCGGTCGCGGCCTTCCTGCGCTTCCATACCTCCGCACCGCTGGTCGAGACGCCCGCAGCGAGCCGCTTCGCCCTGATCGCCGATGGGGCGGCCCTGCCCGACTTCGCGCGCTTCGCCCTCGGCGAGCCGGATTATCCCGACCGGTCCACCACGCTCGTGGTGCAGGTGGAGACACTGGGCGAAGGCCCGACCCTGCTGGAGGGGCCGGGCATCGAGACCCGCCTGGGCTTTGCGGCCGCGCCGCTGCCCGCCGATTTTTCCGCCCGCCTCGCCGCCAACCGGCAGCTGTTTCCGCTGGGCGTGGACCTCATCCTCGTCGCGCCGGGAGCCGTGCTCGGCTTGCCGCGCTCGGCGCGCGTCATCGGGGAGGCCTGAGCCATGTATGTGGCCGTCAAGGGCGGCGAAACCGCCATCCGCAACGCCCATGCCCTGCTCGCCGAGACCCGGCGCGGCAATCCCGGCGTGCCGGAAATCGGCATCGACCAGATCGCCGAACAACTCACCCTGGCCGTGGACCGCGTCATGGCCGAGGGCGCCCTCTATGATCGCAGCCTCGCCGCGCTGGCCCTCAAGCAGGCCCGGGGCGACGTGATCGAGGCGATCTTCCTGGTGCGCGCGTTCCGCACCACCCTGCCCCGCTTCGGCTATGCCCAGCCGGTGGAAACCGGAGCCATGCGCGTGCGCCGCCGCGTGTCGGCCACCTTCAAGGACCTGCCCGGCGGGCAGGTGCTGGGGCCGACCTTCGACTATACCCATCGCCTGCTGGATCCGAACCTCGCCACCTTCGCCGCCACCCCGGCGAATGAACAGGCTGCGACGCCGATTGCGCCTTCGGTGGCGCCGGCCAATCCGCCGGTGGCGATGGCCCGCGTGACCGATCTGCTCGGCGATGAAGGACTGATCGAAGCTTCCCCGCCCGACGACGGCACCGAGCCCGGCGACATCACCCGCGCGCCGCTCTCCTTCCCCGCCGACCGTTCGGTGCGCCTCCAGAATCTCGCGCGAGGCGATGAAGGCTTCCTGCTGGCGCTCGGCTATTCCACCCAGCGCGGCTATGCCCGCACCCATCCGTTCGTCGGCGAGGTGCGCATGGGCGAGGTGGAGGTGAGCATGTTCGTGGAGGAACTTGGGTTTGCCGTTCCGCTCGGCGAAATCAGTCTCACCGAATGCCAGATGGTGACCCAATTCCACGGCTCGGCGCAGGTGCCGCCGCAATTCACGCGCGGCTACGGCCTCGTGTTCGGCCAGAGCGAGCGCAAGGCCATGTCCATGGCGCTGGTGGAACGCGCCCTGCGTCATGCCGAGCTGGGCGAGGAGAAATCCGCCCCGGCCCAGGATGCGGAATTCGTGCTCTCCCATTCCGACAACGTGCAGGCGACCGGCTTCGTCGAGCATCTGAAACTGCCGCATTACGTGGATTTCCAGGCCGAGCTGGACCTGGTGCGCCGCATGCGCGTCGAGCATTCCGAGGCCGCCACGCAGAAGGAGGCCGCGGAATGAACACGCACTACAGGCACCTTCTGGAACAAATAGAAAACCGTCCCGAATTTTTCGAATACGTAGGTGCCGAAGATTTTAAATTAAAGAAATTTTTAGACCGAAATATAAGAAATCAAAGCCAATTGACCGAATCTGATCTTTTTGAAATCGCAAAAATTAAGAGCGCGCGACGACCAAAGCTCGTTTACTCCAATGAAAAAGGTGCCATTGAAAAGATAACCAGATTTGCGTTCTCGGAAGATAATGAGACCACGAAGCTTCGCATATTATGCGCTCTGAATGGTGTCGGCCCTGGCGTGGCTTCCGCTGTCCTGGCATGGACTAGGCCGGAGCAGTATGGCGTCATCGACGTCAGAGCTTGGAGAGCTCTACACCATTTTAATATGCAAGGTTTCGAATCTTCAAAAGCAACTATTAAAATTGAAGATTGGGATATTTATCTGAGAACAATCAGAATAATTTCCAATATGGCCGGCAGGACACCTCAGGAAGTAGACCTTTGGCTATATCATTTCGACAGCAAGGAAATTGGTAAAATTTCCAAAGCTGGGAGAAACAAAAAATGAGCCAGATGCCGGCCATCACCTATAATTTCGCCTATCTGGACGAACAGACCAAGCGGATGATCCGCCGGGCGATCCTGAAAGCCATCGCCATTCCCGGCTATCAGGTGCCGTTCGCCAGCCGCGAGATGCCCATGCCCTACGGCTGGGGCACCGGCGGCGTGCAGGTCACCGCCTCCATCCTCGGGCCGGACGACGTGCTGAAAGTGATCGACCAGGGCTCGGACGACACGACGAACGCGGTCGCCATCCGGGGCTTCTTCGAGACCACGGCCGGCGTCGCCACCACCACGCGCACGCAGGATGCCACCATCATCCAAACGCGCCACCGCGTGCCCGAGGCCCCGCTCCACGCCGGGCAGGTGCTGGTCTATCAGGTGCCGATTCCCGAGCCGCTGCGGTTTTTGGAGCCGCGCGAGAGCGAGACCCGCAAGCTGCACGGCCTCGCCGATTACGGCCTGATGCATGTGAAGCTCTATGAGGACATCGCCCGCCACGGCCATATCGCCACCACCTATGCCTATCCGGTGTCGGTGTCGGGCCGCTATGTGATGGATCCCTCACCGATCCCGAAGTTCGACAATCCCAAGCTGAACGACAGCCCGGCGCTCCAGCTGTTCGGCGCCGGACGCGAGCAGCGCATCTATGCGCTTCCCCCGCATACCCGCGTGGTGTCGCTGGATTTCAAGGACCATCCCTTCACGGTGCAGCATTTCGCGAAGCCCTGCGCCCTGTGCGGCGCGCAGGGGGTCTATCTCGACGAGGTGGTGCTCGACGACAAGGGCGGGCGCATGTTCGTGTGCTCGGACACGGATTATTGCGCCGAGCGGCGCGACGCCGGACATGTGGGTGAGCTCGGCGTGCCCGTGGACGGCGTACCGGTGCCGGGCGCACCGGCGGAGGACGCCGCATGAGCGTGCTCGACGCCCCCACTCTCACGGTGCGCCACGCCACCGAAGCGGACCTGCCGGCGGTGCTGGCGCTCTATGCCCAACCGGGCATGGACGATGGCGCCATGCTGCCGTTGGAGGACGCCACGGCCCTGTTCCGCCGCTTCAGCGACTATCCCGACTATAAGCTCTATGTCGCGGAGGCCGGCGGCGTGGTGGTGGGCACGTTCGCCCTGCTCATCATGATCAATCTCGGCCATCTCGGCGCGCCCTCGGCGATCGTCGAGGACGTGGTGGTTGCGCCCCACATGCAGGGCGCCGGCATCGGGCGCGAGATGATGCGCGTCGCCATGGCCCATGCGGCGGAGAAGGGCTGCTACAAGCTCGTCCTCTCCTCCAACCAGAAGCGCGAACGCGCCCACGCCTTCTACGAGCAGCTCGGCTTTGCGCGCCACGGCTTCAGCTTCCATATCGAGCTTGCGGGAGAGGATGCATGAGCGCCCTTGCGGACGAGGATCAGCCGCTGCTTTCCGCGCGCGGCCTGACGAAATTCTACGGCGCCCGCCTCGGCTGCCGCGATGTGGACCTCGACGTCCATCCCGGCGAGGTGGTGGCCATCGTCGGGGAATCCGGCTCGGGCAAGTCGACGCTGCTCGGCCTGCTCTCCACCGAATTGGACCCGAGCGCAGGCACCGTCTCCTACCGCATGCGCGACGGCGTCATGCGGGGCCTCGCCGATCTCTCCGAGGCCGAGCGGCGGCTTTTGCTGCGCACCGATTGGGGCTTCGTGCGCCAGCACGCCGAACAGGGCCTGCGCATGGCGGTCTCGGCCGGCGGCAATGTGGGCGAACGGCTGATGGCGGTCGGCTGGCGGCACTATGGCGAGATCCGCGACGAGGCGGGCGACTGGCTCGACCGGGTCGAGATCGCGCGCGACCGCATGGACGACGATCCGCGCACCTTCTCCGGCGGCATGCGCCAGCGCCTGCAGATCGCCCGCAATCTCGTCACCCGCCCGCGCCTCGTGTTCATGGACGAGCCCACGGGCGGCCTCGATGTTTCCGTGCAGGCGCGTCTGCTGGATTTGGTGCGCTCGCTGGTGGCCGACCTTGGCCTGGCGGTGATCATCGTCACCCACGATCTCGCCGTGGCCCGCCTCCTCTCCCACCGCATCCTGGTGATGCGCCACGGCCGGGTGATCGAGGAGGGGCTGACGGATCAGGTGCTCGACGACCCGCGCGAGCCCTATACCCAGCTGCTCGTCTCCTCCGTGCTGGCGGCATAAGGAGCCTCGCGATGAACACCCACATCTCTCCCACGCCGGCTGCCGACGACGTCCACACACGGGCCGTTCCGCTTTTGCAGGTGAAGGGTCTCTCCAAAGCGTTCACGCTGCATCTGCGCGACGGCATGCGCCTGCCGGTGGTGGAGGGCGTGAGCTTTGAAGTGCGGGCCGGCACCTGCGTCGCGCTCGGCGGCCCCTCGGGCGCCGGAAAAAGCTCCATCCTGAAGATGGTGTTCGGCAATTACCGCACCGATGCCGGCGCGATCCTGATCGCCGACGGCGCCGAGCAGGTCGACGTGGCCCGCGCCGCGCCGCGCCGGATGCTGCGGTTGCGGCGCGAACGCATCGGCTATGTCAGCCAGTTCCTGCGGGTCATTCCCCGCGTCTCCACCCTGGACGTGGTGGCCGAGCCGCTGCGCGCCGAGGGCGTGGAGGCGCCGGCCGCGCTGGCGCGGGCGCGCACCCTGCTCGCCCGCCTCAATCTGCCCGAACGGCTCTGGGGCTTGCCGCCCGCGACCTTTTCCGGCGGCGAGCAGCAGCGGGTGAACATCGCCCGCGGCTTCATCGGCGCCCAGGGCCTCCTGTTGCTGGACGAACCCACCGCATCCCTCGACGCCGCCAACCGCGCCGTGGTCATCGAGCTGATCCGCGAGAAGAAGGCCGAGGGCGTCGGCATGCTCGGCATCTTCCACGATGGCGAGGTGCGCGAGGCGGTGGCCGATCTGGTGGTGGACGTCTCCGGTTTCTCCGCCGCGCATTAGGCGCGGTCCCCCTTCCACCTGTCGCCGGAGTGCGCCTCCGCGCGCGGCGATGCGATGAAAAGGCTCAGCCATGTCCGTTCATTCCACCGGCGAAAGCGTTTTCGCCAATGCCCGCGTTGTGCTGCCCGACGAAGTCCTGCATGGGCATGTCCGCGTGCGTGACGGTCGGATCGCCGAGATCGGTACCGGCGCGGTGCCAGCCGGCGCCGAGGATCTCGCGGGCGATTACCTGCTGCCCGGCCTCGTGGAACTTCATACCGACCATGTGGAAGGCCATCTCGCGCCCCGTCCCAAGGTGCGCTGGAATCCGGTCGCCGCCGTGCTCGCCCATGATGCGCAGATCGCCGCCTCGGGCATCACCACCGTGTTCGATTCCCTGCGCGTATGGCCCGACCGGCGCGCCGTGGGCATGGATGGCGATGCGCCTTTGCTCGCCACCGCCCTTGGCGAGGCCCGCGCGGCCGGCGCCCTGCGCGCCGACCATTTGATCCATCTGCGCTGCGAGGTGGCGACTGACACGGTGGTGGAAGAAGCGCAGGCGATCATGGATGCGCACGACGTGCGCCTCGTCTCACTGATGGACCACACGCCAGGTCAGCGCCAGTTCGCCACCATCGACCAGTTCCGCAGCTATTATAAGAAAAAGAGCGGCATCACCGACGAAGAGATGGACATCATCGTCAAGGCGCGCCTGGAGTTCCATAGCCGCTTCGCGCGGGAGAATCGCGCCAGCCTGGTTGCCATCGCGCGCGAGCGGGGCATCGTGCTGGCGAGCCATGACGATGGCACAGACGCCCATGTGGAGGAAGCCATCGGCGACGGCGTCGCCATCGCCGAATTCCCCACCACCCATGATGCCGCCCGCCTCTCCCATGCCGCCGGCATTCGCGTGCTGATGGGCGCACCCAATCTGGTGCGTGGCGGCTCGCACACGGGCAATGTCTCGGCTCAGTCGCTGGCGCAGGCGGGCTTGCTCGATATCCTGTCGTCGGATTATGTGCCGTCTAGCCTTTTATGGGCTGCCTTTGATTTGACCCAGCGCGAAAGCCAGATCACCTTGCCGCAAGCCGTCGCCATGGTCACGCGCACACCCGCCGCCGCCGCGAGCCTCACCGATCGCGGCGAGATTGCGCCGGGCAAGCGGGCCGATCTGGTGCGGGTGCGCCTCGCGGGCGAACTGCCGGTCGCCACCGCCGTGTGGCGTGAGGGGCGGCGCGTGGCATGAGCCTGACGCAGGACGCGATCGCCGAGGCGCCGCAGCCGCTCGGCCCGGGCGCGCTGATCCTGGTGGTCGGCCCCTCCGGCGCCGGCAAGGACACGCTGCTGGACTTTGCGCGCGCACGTCTTCGCGGAAATGCACGGGTGCATTTCGCGCGCCGGCTGGTGACCCGCCCGGCAGGCGCGGGCGAAGAACATGGCACGCTGAGCGTCGAAGATTTCGCCGCCCGGCAGGGCGAATTCGCCCTCGCCTGGCAGGCGCACGGCCTCTCCTACGCCCTCGGGGCGGAAGTGGCGGCGCAGGTGCGCGCGGGCGACGTGGTGGTGGCCAACGGCTCACGCGCCACTTTGCCGGAGGCGCGCAAGCGCTTTTCCCGCCTGTTCGTTGTGCATGTGAGCGCGCCGGTCGCGGTGCGCGCCGCCCGCCTCGCCATGCGCGGGCGGGAAGCGGAGGACGATATCCGCGAGCGCCTGGAGCGGGCGCCCCAGATCGACCTTCAGCCCGATCTGCTGCTTGAAAACGTCGGTCCACCGGAGACGTGCGGCGCACGCCTCGCCGATTTCATCGCCACGCACGCGCCGGCCTGAACCGGCGCGCGGCGAAGCCCGGCTTCCCCGCGGCGCCGGATTTCAGTTTCGATAATGCTGAATGCGCGTGGTGCGCAGGCCGGGCAAGCCGTGCTGGTCGATGGAAGCCTGCCACGAGAGGAACTCGTCCACCGTAAGCGTATAGCGCTTGCACGCCTCTTCCAGGCTGATGAGCCCGCCGCGCACCGCCGCCACCACTTCCGCCTTGCGCCGTATCACCCAGCGTCGAGTGTCCGGCGGCGGCAGATCCGCGATGGTCAACGGGCTCCCATCGGGCCCGATCACGTATTTCACCCTAGGCCGATAGGCATCGGTCATTGCTACGCTCACCCATTACTCAACCCAACCCTGGGCGAACGTGACAGGCGGCGATGAAGATTTCCCTAAAGGACAATAAAAAGGTGTTATTTACTTCTATTAACGCGAGTTAAAACCTATAACTTATGTGTAAATGCGAAGGTTATGCCCTCGTAACTGTCATTACAGTACGCGATAACTGAAAACGAAAACGCGAGCTGATCCTGAGGGCGCAAGACGAATCGAAACAAAGCCACCAAAACGGCAACCGCCGCGCTCCCGCTTTACGCAAGGCACGGCGGCTTCCGATGGTATTGGAGGATGCGCGGGGCGCAATCGGCGGGGAATTACCCCTCGATCCGGTCAAAATCGGCGATCGCACGCGTGGACGCGCGGATCTCATCCAGCAGCTTCAGGCGATTGATGCGCAATTGCGGCTCGCTCGCATTCACCGTCACCGCCTCGAAGAAGGTATCGACCGGGCCACGCAGATGGGCCAGCGCCGCCATGGCGGCTGCATAATCCTCCCGCGCCACCGCCTCGACCACCTGCGGCTTGACGGTTTCGATCATGGCCGCGAGGCGTTCCTCGGCCGGCTCCACCAGGAAGCGGGCGTCCGCCGGCCCCTCGTAGCGCTCGCCGTCCTTCTTCTCCTCGATGCGCAGGATGTTCACCGCGCGGCGATAGCCGGCCAGCAGGGTGGTGCCGTCCTCGGTCTCCAGGAAGCGCTGGAGTGCCTCGACGCGGCGCACGATCAATAGAAGATCGTCCTGGTTCTCGAGGCCGAACACCGCGTCCACCAGATCGTGGCGGGCGCCGCGCTCGCGCAGATGCACTTTCAGCCGCTCGGCGAAGAAAGCGAGCAGGTCGCGCGCCACGTCGCCGGAGAGGGTCTGTCCCTCCGCCCGCTCCATGGTCTGCGCATCCGCGCCGGGCGCCAGCTTCAGGATCCGCCGGGCGAGGCCCTGGAGCAGGTCGCTCACCACCTTGTCGGCCAGCGCACCCACGCGGAAGACGTCGTGCGGATGGCTGGCGTAATGCGCCTCCCCGAGGATCGGCCGCGTCGCCGAGACCAGAAGCGGCAGCAGCGGCAGGCGCAGATTATTGTCGAGCACGATACGGATGACGCCCAGGGCGGCGCGGCGCAGCGCGTAGGGATCCTTCGAGCCCGTCGGCTTCTCGTCGATGACCCAGAAGCCGACCAGCGTGTCGATCTTGTCCGCCAGCGCGACGGCGATGGACACCGGCGCGGTAGGCACGCGATCCGAGGGGCCCTGTGGCTTGTAATGATCCTCGCTCGCGGCGGCGATCTCGGCCGGCAGGCCCTCGCCCTGGGCATAATAGCGGCCCATCAAGCCCTGAAGCTCGGGGAACTCGCCCACCACTTCCGTCAGCAGGTCGGCCTTCGCCACCCGCGCGGCACGCGTGGCGAGCGCGGGATCGGCCCCCACCTGCGGCGCGATCTCGGCGGCCAAACGGGCGATACGCGCAATGCGCGCGCCCTGGCTGCCGAGCTTTTCATGGAAGGTGACGGAATCGAACTTGCCGAGGCGGCCTTCCAGCGTGCCCTTGCGGTCCGTGTCCCAGAAGAATTTCGCATCCGACAGGCGGGCGCGGATCACCCGCCCGTTGCCGGCGACGATCTCACCGCCGCCGTCGCTCGCGGCGATGTTGGAAATCAGGATGAAGCGATTGGCGAGGCGCCCGGTCTTCGGGTCCTTCAGCACGAAGCACTTCTGGTTGGCGCGGATGGTGGCGCGGATCACCTCGTCGGGGATGGAGAGGAACTCCTCCTCGAATTGACCGATCAGCACCACGGGCCATTCCACGAGACCGGCCACTTCCTCCAGCAGCGCTTCGTCCTCCACGAGGTCGAGCCCGTGGACCAGTGCGAGGTCCTTCGCGTCGGCGAGGATGATGTCCTTGCGGCGGTCACGGTCGACCACCACCTTGGCGGCCTCCAGCTTGGCGAGATAATCCTCCAGCCGCCGCACCTTGATGGGCGCCGGGGCCAGGAAGCGATGGCCGTGGGTGATGTCGGAGGAGACGATGCCGTCGATCTCGAAATGCACCACCTCCGGGTCTTCGACCTCGGTGCCGAAGGTGCACAGGATGGAATGCAGCGGCCGCACCCAGCGCAGGCTGCCCGAGCCCCAGCGCATGGATTTCGGCCAGGGGAAGCTGCGCACGATCTGCGGCACGATCTCAGCGATCACCTCGGTGGTCGGCCGGCCCGGCCGCTCCACCACCGCGACGTAGAAATCGCCCTTCTTGGGGTCGCTCTGAATACTCGCCTGCTCGATGGAGGCAAGGCCCGCGCTCTTCAGAAAGCCCTGGATGGCCCCCTCCGGCGCGCCGACGCGGGGGCCCTTCTTCTCCTCGCGCGTATCGCTCTGCCGGCCTGGCAGGCCGTGCACGGCGAGCGCAAGGCGGCGTGGCGTCACGAAGGCTTTCGCGCCCTCATAGAGCAGGCCACGTTCCACCAGGGCATCGGTGACGAGCTTGCGAAGCGATTCCGCCGCCTGCGCCTGCATGCGGGCCGGGATTTCTTCGCTGAACAATTCAAGGAGCAGATCGGGCATTGGCTTTGGCTCATCCTCCCGCAAGACGGGGGGCGGCGCGCGGGCGCCTTCTGGAGTGAAGTCAGGTCTGGCTGTTGCCTAGAGGGTTTCGCGGATCGCGTCGAGATGGCGCGGCCACCTGTTCGCGATCCAGAGGCAGGCCGGCGCGATCTTCCATGGTGAGAAGCCCGGCGAGCGCGATTGCCGCAAGCAGGATAAGATAGAGGGCGGGCGCCATGGCGCTGCCCATTTGCTCCTGAAGAAACACAGCAATGATGGGCGCCGTTCCGCCGCCGAGCCCAATGCCGAGGTTCCAGCTTATCGCCACCGCCGAGCAACGGGTCCGGTGGGCGAACATCTCCACCAGGGTCGCCGGCATGGTGCCGCCGCCGAGCGCGATCAGCACCGCAAAGCCCATCTGCCCGAGGAACACGTCCTGCGGCACCGCGCTGCTCAGCAGGCGAAACAGCGGCCAGGAAAATGCGATCATCCCAAGAAAGCCCGCGCCCAGCACCCATTTGCGGCCGATGCGGTCGCTGAGGGCGGCGAAGACCACGCACAGGATCAGCGTCACCATCATGTTGGCGGTGTTCATCTGGAGCGCCACGCGCGCACTGAGATGGTCCACCTGCTGCATGTAGGTCGTGAGATAAACGAAGATCAGATAGAAGATCACGCCCACGAGGAAGGTCATGGAATTGGCCCGCAGGATCGCGCGCCAATCCTCCCGGAACGCCCGCACCATGGGCGGTGCTTCCCCGGCTTCCGCCGTGCCCGTGTCCTGTGCCATGGATTTGCGCACGGCCAAGGCGAAGGCACCGAGCACGACGCCCAGCAGGAACGGAATGCGCCAACCCCAGTCTACCAACTGGTCCTGGGTGAGGAACGAGGCGGTCAGCGCGCCGATGCCAGAGCCCAGCAGCGTGCCGCCATTGCTGCCGACGGTGCAGAACGAGGTCACCAGGCCGCGCCAGCGCGGCACGCTGTTCTCGGCCAGGAATACCGCCGAGGTGGTGAACTCGCCACCGATGGAAACGCCCTGCGCGAGTCGCAGCACCAGCAGCATCACAGGTGCCGCCACGCCGACCATGGCGTACGTGGGCAGCAGGCCGATGGCGACCGTGGAGACCGTCATCAGCGCGGCAGACACAAACAGCGCCCGCTGGCGGCCATAGCGATCGCCGATATGCCCGAACAGGACGGCACCAAGCGGCCGCATGAGAAAGGACGCGGCGAAAATGCCGAACGCCGAGAGCAGGCCGACGACCGGGGAGGAATTAGGAAAGAAGTTTTTCGCGAAAATGCTGGCGAGGAAACCGTAAGCGGCGAAATCATACCATTCCAGGAAATTGCCCACGGCCCCTGCCGCCAGCATGTGGGGAGTGGCGGGCCCTTCCGGCGCGGGCGCGGCCGACTCCATGGGCATCGCCTCGCTCATGGTGCCCCCTTGCGCCTCAGGCAGTGGCGCCGCCGGCCTCGGTCTTCAGCCACGCCGCGCCGCAGCCCTTGGCGAGCTCGCGCACCCGCAGGATATAGCTCTGCCGTTCGGTGACCGATATCACGCCGCGCGCGTCCAGCAGGTTGAAAACGTGCGAGGCCTTGATGCATTGGTCATAGGCCGGCTGGGCCATGAGGTGGCGCTCGCCCGCGTCTCCGTCCGCGAGATATTTCGCGCACGCGGCTTCCGCCATCTTGAACTGCTCGAACAGCATGTCGGTGTCGGCATATTCGAAATTATGGCGCGAATATTCCTTTTCCGCCTGCAAGAACACGTCGCCATAAGTGGTCTTCTCGGCGCCCTCGCGGCCGTTGAAGTTCAGGTCGTAGACGTTTTCCACGCCCTGCACATACATGGCGAGGCGCTCCAGGCCATAGGTCAACTCACCGGAGACCGGGGCGCATTCGAAGCCCGCCACCTGCTGGAAATAGGTGAATTGCGAGACTTCCATACCGTCGCACCAGCATTCCCAGCCGAGGCCCCAGGCGCCGAGCGTCGGGCTCTCCCAATCGTCCTCGACAAAGCGCACGTCATGCAGGGTGGTGTCGATGCCGATGGCGGCGAGCGAGCGCAGATAGAGGTCCTGGAGGTTGTCGGGCGACGGCTTCAAGATCACCTGGAACTGGTAATAATGCTGCAGCCGGTTGGGGTTCTCGCCATAGCGCCCGTCCTTGGGGCGGCGCGAGGGCTGCACATAGGCGGCGCGCCAATGCTTGGGGCCGAGCGCCCGCAGCGTGGTGGCGGGATGGAAGGTGCCGGCGCCGACTTCCATGTCATAGGGCTGCAGCACCACGCAGCCCTGGTCCGCCCAGAAGCGCTGGAGCGCCAGCAGGAGGCCCTGGAAGGACCGGTCGGGCCGCATATGGGACGGAAGCGCGGGATCGATCATGGCATCGTTCTGACTGCGGCGGCAGCGCGGCTCGCGGGCGGCGGCCCCCGCCGCTTCCCGTGCCCCACCGCGGCCTCTGAGCACGCGAGGCGCTCCCCGAGGAACGCGCGCGGACACTAGGCGGGCGGCGAAGCGAGATCAAGCAGCGGCGAAAGGTTCCCGCCTAGCGCCGCGCTCGCGCTCAAACTTTGTGTGATTGAACCACTTAGCCGAGTTCGCGTTGGGTGCGCAGTGGGAGTTCACTTAAGGAGAACATAGCATGCGTAAACTCACTCTGGCCACGGCAGCGTTCCTGGCCCTCTCGACCATGGGCGCTTCCGCCCAGATGAGCGGAACCGCAGCCGGACAGGATCCGCACAAGGGTCCGGCTCAGGAAGGCGGCCGCACCCAGGCCACTCCGGGCGCCAGCGGTTCCGGCGTGATCGCACCCAACGACAAGGCTGCCGCCCCGACCCCGCACTCGGGGACGACCGCCGGTGATCCCCATTCCGGCCCCGCGCAGCAGGGCGGCCGCGCTCAGGCGACCCCGGGCGGTAGCAGCACCAGCGGCGGCGTGATCGACAGCACCGGCTCCATCACCCCGCGCAGCGGCACCGCCGCTGGCCAGGATCCGCACAAGGGTCCGGCCCAGGAAGGCGGCCGCACCCAGGCCACCCCGGGCGCCACCCGCTGAGCGGCTTAAGTGCCGTTAGTTAAGTAAAAACGCCCGGAATGCAGCGCATTCCGGGCGTTCTCTTATGTCCAGATACGTTTTGAATCAGCCGCGGGTGCGGGCACGCACCATATAGTCGTCATAGGTATATTCGACGATCTGCCACCACAGATATTCCTCGTTGCGGAATGCCTTGGCGTGGTCGTGGACCTTCTTGAAGTCCGGGTTCTTGGCGCCGATTTCCTCATAGAGTTCCTGAGCCGCCTTGTAGCAGGCGTCCATCATCTCATTGGGGAAGCGACGCAGCTGGGCGCCGGCCTTCACGAGGCTCTGAACCGCCTTGGGGTTCTTGGCGTCGTAATTCGCAAGCATGTCGACATTGGCCTGGGCGGCGGTGGAGCGCAGAACCGCCTGGTAATTCTTGGGCAGTTCGTTCCACTTTTCCTGGTTGTAGAAGAAGGTCAGCGAAGCGCAGCCTTCCCACCAGCCGGGATAATAATAATATTGCGCGACCTTCTGAAGACCGAGCTTCTCATCGTCATAGGGGCCGACCCATTCGGCGGCGTCGATGGTGCCCTTTTCCAGCGCGGGATAGATGTCGCCGCCGGCCAGCTGCTGCGGCACGACGCCGAGCTTGGCCATGATCTGGCCGGCGATGCCGGCGATGCGCATCTTGAGACCCTGGAGATCCTGGACCGTCTTGATTTCCTTACGGAACCAGCCACCCATCTGCCCGCCGGTGTTGCCACCCGGGAGCATGTAGACGTTATACTTCTTGTAGAATTCGTTGAGCAGCTCCAGGCCACCACCATGGTAGAACCAGGCATTGATCATGCGGGCGTTGAGGCCGAACGGAAAGGCCGAGCCGAACGCGAAGGTGGGATCCTTGCCGACGTAGTAGTAAGAGGCCGTGTGGCACATCTCGACGGTCTTGTTCTGCGTGGCGTCAAGCGCCTGCAGGCCGGGGACGATTTCGCCGGCAGCGAAAACCTGGATCTGGAACTTTCCGTCGGTCGCTTCCGCCACCGATTTCGCCATCAGCTCGGCCGCGCCGTAGATGGTGTCGAGGGATTTGGGGAAGGACGAGGTGCAGCGCCACTTCACTTCCGGCATGGTCTGGGCGATCGCCGGCATGGCGATGGCGGTGGAAGCGGCGACACCCGCGCCGGCGGCGGTGAGGAACTCACGGCGTTTCATTGATTGCACTCCCTGAAATTCTTTTATGACCACCTGCGTAAGACCAAAGTGTCGCGGGGTCATCCGCGACTTTCTTCTAACGGATGCAACCCCACCTTGGCGACCGGGGCGACGAAGAAATTTCACAGATGCCGTAGGGTCATCCCGCTGATGTGATCTATTCGATGACGATCCGGGGCGCCTTGCGCGCGCTCGCGCCGAGCCGCTCCATGGACGCGCGCACATTGCGTGCGATGTCGCGATAGAGTTCGGCCTGCGGGCTCTGCGGATCGCTGACCAGGACCGGCACGCCCGCATCGGACATCTCGCGGATGCGCATATGCAGGGGGATCGCGCCGAGGAACGGCACGTTCATCTTCTTCGCCTCGTCCCGCGCGCCGCCATGGCCGAAAATGTCCGAGCGCTCGCCGCAATGGGGGCACAGGAAATAGGACATGTTCTCGACCACGCCGAGAATCGGCACGTTCACGCGGTTGAACATGGCGATGCCGCGCCGCGCGTCGATCAGCGCCAGGTCCTGCGGGGTGGAGACGATGACCGCGCCGGCCAGGTTCACCTGCTGTGCCATGGTGAGCTGCGCGTCCCCGGTGCCGGGCGGCATGTCCACCACCAGCACGTCGAGCGGCCCCCATTTCACTTCCCGCAGCATCTGGGACAGGGCCGACATCACCATCGGCCCGCGCCAGATCATGGGGGTGTCCTCCTCCACCATGAAGCCGATGGACATGAGCTGGAGGCCGAAATTTTCCAGCGGGAGCATGGTGCGCCCGTCCACCAGCTCCGGCTTGCCGTGCACGCCGGAGAGGCGTGGCACCGAGGGGCCGTAGATGTCGGCGTCCAGAAGGCCGACCTTCAGGCCAAGATCACGCAGGCCGAGCGCCAGGTTGATCGCGACCGTGGACTTGCCCACCCCGCCCTTGCCGGAAGCGACCGCGATGATCGCGGCGACGCCCGGCACCTCGATGGCGCGCGCGGGCGCGCCGCCCGGTGCGCCATGGCTGTGGCCCGGTCCGGCCGGCGGCGCGCCGGCGGGGCGCGCACCCATCTTGCGCTCGGCGGTCAGCGCCACCAGCGCCGAGGCGACCCCCGGCATGGCCTTGACCGCGGTCTCGGCGGCGATGCGCACGCTCTCCCAGGCGCGGGCCTGCGCCGCGTCCACATTGATGGAGAGATACACCTTGCCGGAGGTGACGACGACACCCGACAGGGCGGGCGAGGCGGACAGCGGCACGCCTTCAGGGGTGCGAACCTGAGCGAGCGTTGCCCGAACCTCGGCTTCCGTCACTTCGGACATTCCGCGTCTCCTTCATGGACCGACACCCGCGAACCGGGTGGCCGCCTCACATTCACGTCGGGGCGGTAAAGCATCAGGTGGCGGGAGGCAAGGCTTGGCACAAGGAGGAGCCGCCGGAAAGATGCGGGATCCCATGCCGGATCGGCTGCCCTAGGAGGCGGACAGGGCGCGGCGAACATCCGCGCGCAGCTCCGGCAGGACCTCGGCCTCGAACCAGGGGTGGCGCTTCAGCCAGCCGGTATTGCGCCAGGAGGGGTGGGGCAAGGCATAGAGGCGCGGTCGCAGCGCCGCCGCCCGCACCGCGCGCCAGTTCTTCACCGTCTGCGTCAGGCTGGAGCCGAGCAGATCGGCAAGGCCCAGGCGGCGAAAATGATAGGCCTGCGCCGGGCGGCCGATGGTCAGCACGATGTCGAACTGCGGCAAAGCGGCGAACAGCCGGTCGTGCCACAGGCGCGCGCATTCCCGGCGTGGCGGCAGGTCGCCGCCGGCTGAATCCTGGCCCGGGAAGCAGAAGCCCATGGGGGCAATGGCGATGCGGGCGACGTCGTAGAATTCCTCCTGGCTCACCCCCATCCAGGCGCGCAGGCGGTCTCCGGAGGCATCGGTGAACGGCAGGCCGGAGAGATGCACCTTGGTGCCCGGCGCCTGGCTCGCCACCAGGATGCGCGCCGTCGGCGACACACGCAGCACCGGACGGGGCGCATGGGGCAACGGCAGCCCCAGCGGAGCCTCCACGCACGCACGGCAGGCGCGGATATCGGCCACCAGCGCGGCGAGATCCACGCGCGGCGCGCCCGCGTGCGCCGGTTGCGGCGCGCTCTCGCCCGGGTCCCTTCCGATCTCAGCCTTTGTCATCGCCACACGCCGGCCCTGCTGAAGCCTCCGCCACACCGGCGGCCGCTTCACATGGGGATGACACCTTGTCGGCGAAAGGGCAGTCGGCGGACGCTTGGCTCAGGCTTTGAAGCTCGGGCGCTCCGCCATCTGGGCGCGCCAACGGGCGATGTTCTTCAGCTCGGCGGGAACCTCGATCCGCGCCGCGACCGCGAAGTCCAGCGCGACTCCCGCCGTGATGTCGGCGACGCTGAAATCCGCGCCGGCGACGAAGGCGTTGCTGTCGAGCTGGCCGTCCAGGAATGAGAGGAAGTCGCGCACCTTGGGCTTGTTGGCCTCGCCCCATTCCTTCACCTGGGGCTGCTCGCGCTCCGCCATGCGGGGGTGCAGATGGCGGAAGGCGAACTGGATCGCCATGAGCAGCTCGATCTCCACCATGCGCTGCCACATCTCGATCACGCCCTGCTGCGTCGGCGTGGTGCCGAACAGACGCGGCTCGCCCTGCATGGCCTCGAAATAGCGGCAGATGGCGATGGTCTCGGCGATCACAGTGCCGTCGTCCAGCTCGAGCACCGGAACCCGGCGGCGCGGATGCAGCTTCACGAATTCGTCCTGCCAATGCTCAAGCTTGGTCAGATTGACCTCGACCGTGGGGACGGTGATCCCCTTTTCCGCGAGGAAGATGGCGACCCGTCGCGGGTTGGGTGCACCCGTGGTCATGTAAAGCTGCATGGCGTCGCCTCCGGTATCTGAGGGCACTCACCACGCAGCACAGCCCAGGTCAAGAGTGCGTGCGAGCGCTCAGCGCGGGTGGTCCGCGCGCCAGTCCGCCGGGCGCTGGAACGGCCCGGCCCAGAGGCCCAGACCCTGCCGCCTAGCCGCTTCCTGCCCCGCCTTGTAGGTTCGTCCGGAGAGGGCGAGCGCCAAGCCCTCCTCGACCATCACGCGCGCCACGTCGCGGCCGCGCGCGGTGCAGGTGCCGATGCGCCGGCCATAGACATCGGTGCCGCGCAGGCGGCAGGTGACCAGCGGCACGTCGAGCAATTGCGCGAGCCGGTGGTGCGCCGCCGCCCCGCACGGCCAGACCGCGCGCGGCGCGCCGCAGGTCTGCGCCAGCTCCGGCGCGTCGATGCCGTCGAGCCGCACGCGCAGATCCAGGATGCGCAGCGTGTCGCCATCCACGGCGAAGGCGGGGCCGGCGATCTCATCGTCCCGCGTCAGCAAGGCCGCGAGCGCGGCGAGCGCCAGAAGAAGGGCAGCGGCGGTGAGCAGATCGCGCAGGCGCATGCGGTGCAAGACGCGATTCCCGTGCGCATGGTCAATGGGGACCCGCCGCGTTAACCTTTCATTAACCCTCCTCGCGCAGGAGTCATTCTGAAACCTCCCGTGGGCAGACTCACCTGCCCAGGGGTGCGCGGAAGGTTCGGGCCATGGAACGCCTCTTCGGCTCTGGCGCTCGCCCCGCCCTCGGCCCCACCGGGACCGGGATGCCGAAAGGATTCCGCGCGGTCCGCCCGCGCGATCTTCCCCGCGCGGCCGGCCATCTGCAGGCCGCCCATCGCGCCGCGCGGCGCGCCGCCGGGCGGCTGGCGATCGCGGGCGCCGCCGCGCTGGCGGTTCTTCTGCTCGCGGTCCTTCTCCAGCCCTCGCCCCTGGTCCGGACGCTGCTCCTGTTGGTCGCCCTCGGGCTCGCGCTCGATGCCGTCCGGCAGGGCCTGCGCCTTCACCAGGCGTTGCGCGCCGGCACGCGGGCCTTGGCGCGGTTGACGCAAAGCGCGGCGCGCGCCGCGCGCGCAATCGCCGAGGCGCAGGCGGAAAACGCGGCCAAGTCGCGCTTCCTGGCCGAGATGAGCCATGAGTTGCGCACCCCGCTGAACGCGGTGATCGGCTTTTCCGAAATGATGGCCGAAGAAGTGCTCGGCCCCCATGCGGTCGCGGCCTATGGCGATTATGCCCGCGACATCCACAGCTCGGGCCGGCACCTGCTGGCGCTCGCCGACGACATCCTCGACGTGGCCCGCATCGAGACCGGTCATCGCACCTTGCTGGAGACGGCGGTCAGCCTCGATGCGCTGGCGGCGGATTGCGCCCACATGATGCGCTTGTCCGCCCACGGAAAGGCCATGCGCCTGGCCGTGGTCGCATCGCCCAACGCGCCGCGCCTGTGGGCGGACGAGCGGGCGTTGCGGCAGATCACGCTGAACCTGCTGGCCAATGCGGTGAAGTTCACGCCGGCCGGCGGAACCGTAAGCCTGCACGTGGGCCTGAGTGAAACCGGCGCGCCGTTCCTCGCGATCGAGGATACCGGCCCGGGCATCGGCGCAGCCGAGTTGCCGTTGAAACTGGAGGCCCACAACCGGGAAAGCCGGCTCGATCTCGCCACCGGGCGCGGCGCCGGGCTTGGGCTCGCCATCGCGCGCGGACTCGCTGCGCTGCACGGCGCGCGCCTCACCCTGGAGCCGAGGCCGGCGGGCGGGACGCGGGCGCAGGTGACCTTCCCCCCCTCCCGCGCGCTGCCGGCAGGCGAGCCGGAGACCGCGGGAGAGCAGATGGGGGCGCATGCGCGCGCGCGTCATCCGTCAGATGAGGATGTGCCGCCTTCATCACGCCGGACAACGCGCCTCGCGGCGGCCGAATAACCGCCGGACGCAGGCGCTCAGTCCTTGTCGGAAACGCCCGCTTCGGCAAATGTCGCCATGCCGCGATGGCAGGCCACCGCCGCCTTCACGATTCCCACCGCCAGCGCCCCGCCGGACCCTTCTCCGAGCCGCATGCCTAGGTCCAGCAGCGGCTCAAGGCCGAGATTTTCCAGCAGCTGGCGGTGCGCCCGCTCGGCCGAGACATGGCCGGCGAGGCAATGGTCGAGGGCCGTCGGGTCCATCGCGTGGAGCACGGCGGCGGCGGCCGTCACCACATAGCCATCGAGGATCACCGGCACCCGTTCATGGCGCGCGGAGATGATGGCGCCCGCCATGGCGGCAAGCTCGCGCCCGCCGAGGCGGCGCAGCACTTCCAGGGGGTCGCCGAGCGCGGCACGGTGCAGCTCCACCGCTTCGCGCACCGCATTGATCTTGCGGGCGAGCACCTCGCCCGATGCGCCGGTGCCGGCGCCCACCCATTCCTCCGCCGTTCCGCCATAGAGGCCATGGCAGATGGCGGCGGCGACCGTGGTGTTGCCAATGCCCATTTCGCCCAGCACCAGCACATCGGCGCCGCCGGCGATCGCCTGCATGCCGAACGCCATGGTGGCGGCGCAGGCACGCTCGTCCAGCGCCGCTTCCTGGGAGATATCGCCGGTCGGCAGGTCGAGCGCGAGATCGAACACCCGCAGCCCGGCATCGAAGGTGGCGCAGATCTGATTCACCGCTGCCTTGCCGGCGGTGAAGGTGTCCAGCATCTGCTTGGTGACGGAATTGGGATAAGGCGAGACGCCGCGCTCGGTCACGCCATGGGTGCCGGCGAACACCGCCACCATGGGCCGGTCCGCCGTGGGCATGGCCTTGCCTTGCCAGGCGGCGAGATGGGCGGCGATATCCTCCAGCCGCCCGAGCGCGCCGGGTGGCTTCACCAATTGGCCCTGCCGCTCGCGTGCGGCGTCGCGCGCCGCTTCGTCCGGGCCCGGCAGGGTCGCGATCAGCTGGCGGATATCGTCGAAGGGGAGACCGGTTTCGGCAGAGTGCATGACGCTCTCGATGGGAATGACGCGCGGCTTCTGCCGCGCACCTTTCTATTCCGCCGGAGCGGGATGGTCACCTGTCGGATGCGACCCGGCGGGATGATCGCCGGAGCCATCCTTGGCCCGCTTGCGCCCGAGCGCGGCCAACCAGCGCGCGGTCACGTAGAACACCGGGGTGAAGATGAGGCCGAACAGCGTCACGCCGATCATGCCGGAGAACACCGCCGTGCCCAGCGCCTGGCGCAATTCCGCGCCGGCGCCGATCGCCCACACCAGCGGCACCACGCCGAGGATGAAGGCGAGCGAGGTCATGACGATGGGACGCAGACGCAGCCGGGCGGCTTCCACCGCCGCCTCCTGGCGCCCGTGGCCCTGGTCCTCCAGCTGCTTGGCGAACTCCACGATCAGAATCGCGTTCTTCGCCGCCAAGCCTATCAGCACGATGAAGCCGACCTGGGTGAGGATGTTGTTATCCTGACCGCGCAGAATCACGCCGAGAAGCGCCGCGACCAGGCACATGGGCACGATGAGAATGACCGCCAGCGGCAGGGTCAGGCTCTCATATTGCGCCGCCAGCACCAGGAACACGAACACCACGCCCAGGGCAAAGGCGAAGATGGCGGTGTTGCCGGCCCTTTGCTGCTGGTAGGCGAGCGCGGTCCATTCATAGGAGAAGCCCTGCGGCAGAACCTGTGCCGCCAGCTTCTGCATGATCGCCATCGCTTGGCCCTGGGAATAGCCGGGCGCCGGACTGCCGTCGAGTTCCGCCGCCGGATACAGATTGTAGCGCGGCACGCGATAGGGGCCGGAAATGTCCGAGATGGTCGTGAACGACCCGAGCGGCACGGTATCGCCTGCCGCATTGCGCACGCGGATGGCGAGAATGTCCTTCGGATCCAGGCGGTAAGGTGCATCCGCCTGCACCTGCACGCGGAAGGTTCGCGAGAACAGGTTGAAGTCGTTCACATAGCTCGAGCCGATATAGGTCTGTAGCGCAGCGAACACATTGCCCACGTCCACCTGGAGCAACTGGGCCTTCGAGCGGTCGATGTCGAGATACATCTGCGGTGTCGAGGTCTCGAACAGCGAATAGACCTGCATCAGGCCAGGGGTCTTCGCCGCCGCGCCCATCATGGCATATACCGCACCCTGGAGCGCCGGATAGCCGGCGCCGACCCGGTCCTCCACCATCATGCGGAAGCCGCCGGCATTGCCGATGCCGTTCACCGGCGGCGGCTGCACCACGATCAGCAAGGCTTCCTGGATCGAGGCGAGCTTGCGGAACAGTTGCCCCTGCACCGCGGTCGCGGTGCGGGTGGGGTCACCGCCGCGCTGCGAGAACGGCTCCAGGATCACGAACATGGCGCCGGCGTTCGGCGCATTGGTGAAGGTGGCGCCCGAGAAGCCGGCGATGTTGATGATGTGACCGACGCCGGGGGTGCCGATCACCTGGTCCGCCGCCGCCTTCATCACCGCTTCGGTGCGCTGCATGGAGGCGCCGGGCGGCAATTGCACGGCGACGATCAGATAGCCGCGATCCTGCTGCGGAATGAAGCCCTGGGGCGTCGTCACGAAAAGATAGCCGCCGAAGCCGACGATGCCGACATAGACGATCAGCACCAGCGCGACGATGCGCACCAGTCGCCGGGTCATCCAGGCATAGCCGTTGCCCAAGCCCTCGAACATGCGGTTGAAGATGCGGAAGAAGCCGACCAGGGGCCGGGCGTACCAGGCGACCGGCGCGTCCGCATGTGCATGCGGACGCAGCAGCAGCGCGCACATGGCGGGCGAAAGCGTCAGCGAGACCAGCAGCGAGATCAGGGTCGATCCGGCGATGGTCAGCGCGAACTGGCGATAGAACTGGCCCGAGATACCCGTGATGAAGGCGGTGGGAATAAACACCGCCGAGAGCACCAGCGAAATCGCCACCAGCGCCCCGCCCACCTCGTCCATTGTCTTGTAGGCGGCATCGCGCGGACTAAGCCCCGCCTCGATATTGCGCTCCACGTTCTCCACCACGACGATCGCGTCGTCGACCACGATGCCGATGGCCAGCACCAGGCCGAACAGCGACAGATTGTTCAGCGAGAAGCCGAACAGCGTCATGACGAAGAAGGTGCCCACCAGCGAGATCGGGATCGCCAGGATCGGGATGATCGCGGCGCGCCATGTCTGGAGGAACAGGATCACCACCAGCACCACCAGCACCACGGCCTCGCCGATGGTGTGGATCACCGCCTCGACCGACTGCTGGATGAATTCGGTGGGGTTGTAATAGATCGCGTATTTCAGGCCCGAAGGCAGATCCTTGCCCAGCTCCGCCATCTTCGCCACCACCGCATTGCCGGTGGACAGCGCGTTCGAGCCGGGGCGCTGGAACACGCCGAGCGAGATGGCGACGTCCCGGTCGAGGAACGAGGTGGAGGAATAGTCCTGCGCGGTGATCTCCACGCGGGCCACGTCCTTCAGCCGCACCAGCGCGGTATTGGTCTGCTTGATGACCACATTGCCGAACTGGGTGGGATCGGACAGGCGCCCGAGCGTGCGCACCGCGATCTGGAACGCGCGCTGCTGCGGCACCGGCGGCTGGTTCAGCACGCCGGAGGCCACCTGCACGTTCTGCGCCTGGAGCGCTGTGACCACATCCCCCGCGGTGAGGTTCAATTCCTGAAGCCGCGCCGGATCGAGCCATACCTGCATGGCATAGTCGCGCGCGCCGAACACGGTGATCGAGCCGACGCCGTCGATACGCGAGAGCACGTCCTTGATCTGGACGTTCGCAACATTGGAGATGAACAGCGGATCGCGCGAACCATCGGGCGAATAAAGGCTCACCACCAGCATCAGGTCGGGCGAGCTCTTCGCCGTTACGATGCCGATCTGCTGCACTTCCTGCGGGAGGCGCGGCTGGGCGATGGCGACGCGGTTCTGCACCTGCACCTGGGCGATGTCGAGATTGGTGCCGAGGTCGAAGGTGACGGAGATGGAGAAGCGGCCGTCAGCGGACGAATTGGAGGAGACATAGAGCATGCCCTCCACGCCGTTGATCTGCTGCTCGATGGGCGTCACCACCGTCTCGGCCACCACCTCGGCGCTGGCGCCGGGATATTGGCCGGTGACGGTGATCACCGGCGGGGCGATCTCGGGATATTGGGCGACCGGAAGACGCAGGTAGGACACCGCGCCGAGAATCAGCACGACCACCGAGACGACGGACGCGAAGATGGGACGGTCGATGAAGAAATGGGAGAAGCGCATGGGGTCTTCTCCTCACTTCGCCGTGGTGGCGCTTGAACCTGAAGTGGCTGCGGCGGGCGCGGCGGCGGGCGTCGCCGGAGCTTCCTGCGGCGTCACCTTCACGCCCGGACGCACGCGCATCAGCCCGTTCACCACCACCAGATCCTCGGGAGAAAGACCGGACTTGACGACCCGCGCCGTGCCTTCCAGCTGGCCGATCTCGACGAACTTCTGCTGGATCACATTCTCGGGGCCGACCACATAGACGAACTTGCGCAACTGCTCGCTGCCGATCGCCGAATCCGGCACGGTCAGCGCCTGATAGGGCGCCGAGGCGGGCAGCTGGATGCGCGCGAACATGCCGGGGCGGAACAGGTCGTTCTTATTATCGAACACCGCGCGACCGCGGATCGTGCCGGTGGCGCGATCGACCACATTGTTCAGGAAGTCCATCTTGCCGACATGCACGAAGGTCTTGTCGTCGATCAGCTTCAGCTTCACCGGCCCGCCGGTCAGTGCCTTGCCGTCGTTGAGCCGCTGGTAGCGCAGGAGCGAGGCTTCGTCGAAGGTGAACTCGAAGCGGATCGGATCGGTGGAAACGATGATCGCGAGCAGCGTCGGCGAAGCGCCGGCACCGCCAAGCACGTAATTGCCCACCGACACGCGGCGATCACCGATGCGGCCGGCGACCGGCGCGCGCAGCTCGGTGAATTCAAGGTCAAGCTTGGCCGAGGCGACGGCGGCTTCCTGCGCCTGCACCGTTGCGGCGGCGGTCCGCTCGGTCTGGGTGCGCTGGTCGAAGGCCTGCTTGGAGATGGCGTTGGAGGTCTTGTCCTGGAGCAGGGTACGGGCACGCTCGAGGTCAGTCTGGGCGAAATCGAGATTGGCCTTGGCGACCGCGAGGTTCGCCTGCGCGGAATCGAGCGCGATCTTGAAGGGGCGCTGGTCGATGGTGAACAGCAGGTCGCCTTCCTTCACCAACTGGCCGTCGGTGAAGTGGATCTTGTCCAGATAGCCCGAGACGCGCGCATGCACGTTCACTTCGTTGATGGCAACGAAGCGCCCGACATATTCGTCATAGTCCGTGATGGTCTGGCTCTTGGCCTTCGCCACGGTGACGGCGGGCGGCGGGGGAGCGGCCTGCTGCTGCGGCTGGCTGCACCCCGCGAGAACAAAACCAACAGAAAGAAGAGCGGCAAGCGGAAGGCGGGCCGATACGGACATGAATGATGCTCCGACAGGCACCACCTATGGCGCCCCATGATTGTCAGAGTGACGGGCGGCGCCTTCCGCAATCGACGTGCCACGTCACTAGCGATGGTCGAATAGCACAGCGATGTGCGATGCAAAACGCTTTAAAGCGTTAATCTGTGGTTCGTGCGACGTCCGAGGCGGCGGAAGCGCGCCGCCCGGCAAGGCCTCGCAGGAACCTTCGACCCAGCATTGCCCAAACGGAAAGCGCATAGGCAAGACCTCCCGCGCCAACCACCAGCACGAAGATCACTTCCTCGCGAGCAAAGGTGAATCCCGCTGTGAGCTTCGCCGCCAAAGGACCCGCCCCCAGCAGCACCCCCGCCAGCACGACGGCGCACACCGCGAGCCGCAACAGATTGCCCGGCAAGGTGCCATCGCCCACGGGCAGCCCCTGGCGGCGGGCAAACCAGATCAGCAGGCCGAGATTGATCCAGCCGCCGAGGGCCGTCGCGAGCGCCAGCCCCACCTGCGCCAGCGCGCCCATGAGGGCGAACTTCAGCGCCACATTGATCGCCACCGCCAGCAGCGCCGCCTTCATCGGGGTCGCGGTATCGCCGCGGGCATGGAACGGCGCGATGAAGGCGCGCACGACCACGAAGGCGATCAGACCGATGCCGTAGGCCTGCAAGGTGGCGGCCGCTTCCGCCGCATCGCCGCGCGTGAAAGCACCGCGCGCGAACAGGGCGCGCATGGTGAGATCGGGAATCAGCAGCGCCGCAACCACGAATGGCAGCGCCAGCAGCACCGCCAGCTCGATGGAACGGGCCTGCGCATGGGCCGCGCCCGCATCATCGCCGCCGGCGAGCCGGCGCGACATTTCGGGCAGCAGCACCGTGCCGATGGCGATGCCCACCACGCCGATCGGCAATTGGTTGATGCGGTCCGCATAATAAAGCGCCGAAAGCGCGCCGGTGGGCAGGAAGGTGGCGATGATGGTATCGGCGAACAACGCGATCTGCACCCCGGCCGATCCGATGATGGCCGGACCGAGCGCCTTGAGGAATTGCCGCGTGCCGGGATCGAGGCGCGGCCGCCCGAAGCGCAAGCCGATTCCCGTGCGCTCCGCATCCCAGCCGACCAGAATCACCTGCCCGACGCCCGAGATCAGCACGCCCCACGCCGCCGCATGCCCAGCGGTGGGAAAGGCCGCCGCGCTCAGCAGCGTGCCGACCATGCACACATTCAGCAGGATGGGCGACGCCGCCGCCATGGCGAACCGGTCGGAGGCATTGAGCGCGCCGGAAATCAGCGTCGCCACCGAAATCAGCGCCAGATAGGGAAAGGTGATGCGCGTCAGCGTGATCGCCAGCGCGAACCGCTCGGGGTCATCGGCGAGGCCCGGCGCGAGCAGGCCCACGAACTGGGGTGTGAAGGCCAGTGCCCCCGCCAGCAGCACGCCGTGCACCAGCGCCATGGCGGTGAGGATCTCGTCGGCGAAGGCGCGCGCGGTCGCGGTGCCCCCCTGCTCCTTCAGCCGGGCATAAGTCGGTACGAAGGCGGCGTTGAACGCTCCTTCCGCGAAGATGGCGCGGAAATGATTGGGCAGGCGGAAGGCGACGAGAAACGCATCCGCCACCGGCCCGGCGCCCAGCACGGCGGCCATGACGACATCGCGCACGAAGCCAGCGAGCCGCGAAAGCAGCGTCAGCCCGCCGACGGAAAGGATGTTGCGGAACATGGGCCGGCTTTTCGTGACAGGCGGACAATGGCGGCGTGCGGCCGCGACGGGAATGCACCCATCGCGGCGATTCGCCCGCGCAGCATAAGCGAAAGCCGTCGCCCGCCCCACAGCGCCGGTCTGGCGCCGAAACGGGAGCAGCGCCGGGGGCGCGGCCCGCTATGCGGCGAGCGCGCGCCGCACGGCCGCGATGATCCGATCCTGCGTCGCCTCGTCGAGATAGGCATGCATCGGCAGGCTGATGACCTCCTCGCACAAGGTCTCGGCCACCGGCAAAATCGCGCCCGCCGCCGGATAGGCGCCATAGGCGGGCTGGAGATGCATGGGGATGCGATAATAAACGGCGGTGGGGATGCCTTCCGCCTTCAGGGCTTCGGCCAGCGCATCGCGACGGCCCGGCGCGAGGCGGATGGTGTATTGCGCCCACACGGAGGTCGCGCGCGGATCGACGAAAGGCACCACCGCCACATCCGCGAGCTGCGCGTTGTAGCGCGCGGCCACCTTGTCCCGGGCGGCGATCTCTTCCTCGAAGATGGCGAGCTTCTCCAGCAGCACCGCCGCCTGGATGGTGTCGAGCCGCGCGGTCATGCCGATGCGCACGTTCTGATACTTGTCCACGCCCTGCCCGTGCTCGCGCACGCTCTTCAGCACGGTGACGAGCTCCGCGTCATCGGTGAAGATGGCACCGCCGTCGCCATAGCAGCCGAGCGGCTTGGCCGGAAAGAAGGAGGTCGCGGCGGCATCGCCGATGCTGCCGGTGCGCTTGTTGTTCCAGGTGCCGCCGAAGCCCTGGGCGGTATCCGCCAGCACCTTCAGCCCGTGGCGCTCCGCGATCGGCAGCAGCGCGTCATAATCGGCCGGCTGGCCGAACAGATCCACCGGGATCACAACCTTGGGGATCAGCCCCTGGTCCTTGGCGACATCAATCGCCAGTTCCAGGCTCTCGGGATCCATGTTGAAGGTGTCTTCCTTCACATCCACAAACACCGGCGTCGCGCCGACCCACGGCACCACTTCGGCGGTGGCGCAGAAGGTGAAGGCGGGGCAGAACACGGCATCGCCCGCCTTTACGTCCCACGCCATCAGCAGCAGCGCCAGCGCGTCGGTGCCGCTGGAGCAGGCGACCGCGTACTTCGAGCCGGCGAAGGCGGCGAGCCGCTCCTCCAGCAGTGTCACTTCCGGGCCATTGATGAAGCGGCAGGAATTCAGCACGCCCTGCACGGCCTGATCAATCTGCGCGCCGATCCGCTGGCGCTGGGCGGCGAGGTCGATGAAGGGAATGGGTGCCATCTGGGCCTTCACGTGAGACGTCATGATTTGTCCTTGAAAGGGGCCATTCAGCCTGCGGCTCGAAGGCGGGCCGTGCGCGCCTTCGCTTCCGCGCGCTCGCTGAGGCAGGCGATGGCGATTTCCAGGCTCGCGACACCTTCTTCGCCGGTGACCGGCGGCGGATTGCCGGTGCGCACCGCCTGGAGGAAATTCTCCAGCTCCGTGCGCAGCGGTTCGGAATAGGCCACCGGCAGGTGGCGCATGGAATAGGCGCCGTCCGGCCGATAGTCGAAGCATTCGGTGACCTGGCGGGTCAGCAGGTCGCCGATCACATATTTCTTGCGGGTCGCCACATGCACGGTGCGCGCCTTGAACGGCGTCAGCCAATTGGTGTTGATGTGCGCCAGCACGCCCGAGGCGGTGCGGAACTGCAGCAGCGCGATATCCTCGCGCTCGGCCATGGCGCTGGAGGTCTGCGGCTGCAACTCGACGATGTCCGATTCGGTGAACCAGCGGATCAGGTCGATGTCGTGCACCGCAAGGTCAATGACCACGCCGACATTGGACATGCGGGGGGGAAACGGTCCGACGCGGGTGATGGCGATGGAGAGCAAATCCTCGCCGCGGATCGCTTCCTTCACCGTCTGCACGGCGGGATTGAAACGCTCCACATGGCCGACCATCAGCGTCACGCCCCGCGCTTTGGCGGCGGCGATGATCTCGCGGCCCTGTTCGGCGGTGGAGGCGACCGGCTTTTCCACCAGCACCGAGGTGCCAGCATTGATGATGTCCAGCGCGATCGGGTGGTGCAGATGGGTCGGCGCGGCGACGATGATGGCGTCGAGGCCCAGTTCCAGCAGCGCACGATGATCCGCCACAGCCTGGCAGCCGAGAAAACCCGCGACGCGGCCCGCCTGCCCGGCATCGGGATCGGCGATGGCCACCAGTTCGGCGCCCGGCAATTGGGACAGCACGCGGGCATGGTTGGAGCCCATGATGCCGATGCCGGTAACGCCGACACGGATGCGGCGCTGCCCCAGAGATGCTCTGTCCTGAGCCATGAGAGGCCTCTTTCTTTGTCGCTCCGTCCGGCTCCTATCACGGGAGATGCGCCGGACGCGAGCCGCGCGGGTCCGTTCGACCCTTCGCGACGTTCAAGAATTGCGTCGGCGTATTACCGGAGATGCTGCAACGCGGCAAATCCCGCTACGGTAATTCAATGCTTCCCGGCGGCCCGCGCGCGGTGCCTATCCATAAAAAAAGGGATGCGCGGCCGCGCATCCCTCTCTCCGACACCGCGTTCGCGCAGGTCTAGAATTTGTAGTTCACGCCCAAGCGGGTGGTGCTCGAGGTCAACCCCGCATCCGCGCCGATATTGTCGTAAGTTTTCGAGCCGAGGTCGGTATAGAGATACTCGGCGCGGGCGGTCCAATTGTTGGTCAGCGCATATTCCAGGCCGCCGCCCACGGTCCATCCCACATGGGTGTTGGAATCGCTGAGGCCGAAATCGGTGATGGTGTTCTTGCCATAGGCAAGGCCGCCGGTGACATAGGGTAAAACGCGATCGAACGCATAGCCGAGGCGCGCGCGCACGGTTCCGAAATAATCCAGCTTGCTGGAGAGGCCATAGGCGCCGCTGGAGATATCGCCGCCCTGAAGATCGGCCTCCACGCCCACGAGAACATTGTTCACGAATTGGTAATTATAGCCAACCTGCCCGCCTGCGGACCAGCCGGAGGGATTGAGCCCGTAGAAATCGGCCGCATCCTTGCCCGAGCCCCAGCTGTATCCGGCGTTGCCGCCGATATAGAAGCCGGTCCAGGAGAAAACGGGCGGAGCGGTGACCACCCGCGCCGGCGCGGGAGCAGGCCTGCTCAGATCGGCCGCCATGGCGGGCACCGCGAGCAAGGTGCTCAGCAGGGCACCGGGCAGAAGAAGCCTTTTCATAAGACGCACCTCGACACTTGACGCGAAGCGTAGCCTGCGCCCCCAGGCCGGCCCGGAGATGGCGGGTGGAAGGCGAAGGCGTGGCAGGGAGAGGGTCTCTCCATGGCGCCTCGCGCCCTTCTACGGCACCAAAATACCTCCAATATCGCAAAGAAAAACCCCGGGCTTGCGCCCGGGGTCTAAAATCAGCCGAAGCCGATCGGCGATCAGAACTTGTAGTTCACGCCGAGACGGACGGTGTTCACGTCCAGGTCGGTGTTGATCGAACCGAGGGTCGAGGGGATGGAATACGTGTTGCCCTGGAAGTTGGCATACAGGTATTCGACCTTGGCGGTGATGTTGTTGGTGAAGGCGTATTCCACGCCGCCGCCGATGGTCCAGCCCCAGTTGGTGGTGGAGGTGTCGACGCCGTAGAAGTTGCCGAAGCTCACGCGCTCCCAAGCAGCACCACCGGTGATGTAGGGCAGCCAACGATCCATGGCATAACCGGCGCGAGCGCGGATGGTGCCGAAGGTCTTGATCTCGGGCTCGACATTGGCGCCGATGAACGGACCGCTGAGGATCAGGCTGCTGTTGGAGATCGAACCCCACTGGGCGTCGGCCTCAACACCGAGAACGATGTTGTTGGCGAACTGGTAGTTGTAGCCGATCTGACCACCACCGAGGAAGCCGTTGGCATCGCCACCGCTGTAGTTGGTATACGGCGCGCCATAGAACGGCGAGACGTTGAACGAATTGCTCGCCCAACCCCAGCCGACGTTGCCGCCGAGGTAGAAGCCGGTCCAGGAGAAGACCGGGACGACGGCCACGGCCTTGACGGGGTACTTGGTGGCGAGGTCGGCCGCAGAGGCGGCGCCGCCGAGGAGGGCCAGGGCAGAGACCCCGGCGAGAGCGCGCTTCAACATTGTTACACCCTTCATTACGATGCGAAACCAGAATGAGCGGACCTTACAGCGAGTCCGCCGTCCCGTCTGTCACCCTGGAGCAACACCGCCCTAAGAAAACAGGGCGACATTGTGACCAGGAGACTACATCAGAACACAATTGGCAATCAAGGGGTAGCAAACCCAAGCTTCCGGCCAATAGCGTCCTAATTTCCCAGCTTAAGATTTTAGAAACGATAGTTCACGCCTGCACGCAGAACATTACCGTCATACCCGACCGAAGCCGGTCCGATCAATGACGAGTAAGTAGAACTACCAAGATCGACGTAAAGATATTCCGCACGGGCACTCCAGTTGCGATCGAGGGCAAATTCTGCGCCCGCTCCGATCGTCCAGCCAGAATGTGACTGTGAATTACTCAGCCCCGCGAACTCAAATTGCCCCTGGCCGTAAGCGAAGCCCGCTGTCGCGTAAGCCATCACCCGGTCAAACGCGAAACCCAGCCGAGCCCTTACGGTTCCAAGGTAATCGACATTAAATGCGCCGGCGCTCATGCCGGACCAGTCGAAATCGGCCTCGAGGCCCGCAACGAGCGGCGATCCCGCGAATTGGAAATTATATCCGCCCTGCAAGCCGCCGATGAACCCGCTCGGGCTCTGGGAAGCCGCCGTGCCCCACCCGTAACCGGCGTTGGCGCCGAGATAAAAGCCGGTCCAGGAAATCGGCCCGGCCGGAGCCGCATAGCCATAATTGCCGTATTGAGTCATGTCGGCGGCGCCCGCCGGCGCCGTCAGGCTCACGCATGTGGCGGCGATGGCCAACCAACCTCTGCTCATCCTCCATCCTCCTGCCGATAACCCCGCCAAAGCCGGATCCCGCAAAAGGCATAAGTCGGAAATGGCAAAAGAAGTCTGGCCAACGCCCCGTCCGGCCCCACGCATTGCGAAGACAGGGTAAGCAAAGGGTAAATCCGGGCCTCCCACCCCCGCCCCCCTGGCCCCGGGGGCAGCGAATCCCTACCTTGCCGCCATGATCGCCCGCCCGCCCCTCGACCAGCCCGACGACACCTTCGACTCCCAGGATGCGGACGAGGACGTCGCGCTGGTGCTGGAAACCCAAGCCGAAGACGAAATTTCCCCCGGCACCCTCGCCACCGGGCGAGACGCGATCGCGCGCGCGGTGAAGCACGCGCCCTCGGGTCCCGGCGTCTATCGCATGATCGCGGCGGACGGCACGGTGCTCTATGTGGGCAAGGCCAAGAGCATCAAGAAGCGGGTGCTCAGCTATACCCGCCTGGTCGGCCACACCAACCGAATCGCCCGCATGATCGCGGCGACGGTTTCCATGGAATTCGTCTCCACGCGCACCGAATCCGAGGCGCTTCTGCTGGAAGCGAACCTCGTCAAACAGCTGAAGCCGCGTTTCAACGTGCTGCTGCGAGACGACAAGTCCTTTCCCTACATTCTCATCACGGCGGATCACCCGGCCCCGCAGATCCTCAAGCATCGCGGCGCGCGCAGCCGGCCGGGGGATTATTACGGCCCGTTCGCGAGCGTCTGGGCGGTGGATCGCACCATCAACGCCCTGCAGCGGGCGTTCCTGCTGCGCTCGTGCTCCGACAGCTATTATGAGAACCGCACCCGGCCATGCCTGCTGTTCCAGATCAAGCGCTGCTCCGGCCCCTGCACCGGCGAGGTGAGCCATGCCGATTACGCGGAGCTGGTGCGCGAGGCGCGGGCTTTTCTCGCCGGGCGGTCCCGCGCGGTGAAGGAGGAGCTGGCGCGCGAGATGGAGGCCGCCTCCGAGACGCTGGAATTCGAGCGCGCCGGGCGCCTGCGCGATCGCCTCGCCGCGCTTTCCGCTGTCCAGGGCAGCCAGGGCATCAATCCGCGCTCGGTGGAAGAGGCGGATGTGTTCGCCTGCCATCAGCAGGGCGGCGCCACCTGTATCGAGGTGTTCTTCTTCCGCACCGGCCAGAACTGGGGCAACCGCGCTTATTATCCACGGGCCGACAGATCGCTCGACGAACGAGAGGTGCTCGGCGCCTTCATCGCCCAATTCTACGAGGACAAGCCCTGTCCCCGCCTCATCCTGCTCAGCCACGAGGTGGAGGAACAGGCGCTGATCGCCGAGGCGCTCAGCGAGAAGACCGGCTCCAGGGTGGAAATCGCGACGCCGCGCCGTGGCGAGAAGCTCGATCTGGTCAGCCACGCCTTGCAAAACGCCCGCGAGGCGTTGGGCCGCAAGCTGGCCGAGACCGCGACCCAGGCGAAACTGCTGGAGGGCGTGCAGGAAGCCTTCGCCCTCAAGGGCCCGCCCCAGCGCATCGAGGTCTATGACAATTCCCACATCATGGGCACCAATGCGGTGGGCGGCATGATCGTGGCGGGGCCGGAGGGCTTCCGCAAAAGCCAGTATCGCAAGTTCAACATCAAATCGACGGACATTACCCCGGGCGACGATTTCGGCATGATGCGCGAGGTGCTGCGCCGGCGCTTCGCCCGCCTGGTGAAGGAAGCGCCGCGCGGTGCGGCACCCGCCGCCGAGGACCAGGTGTCCACGCCTGTTGACGAGGCGCCTGTTGACGAGGCGCCGGACGCCGAGACGCCGGATGCCAATGAGGAGATGGCGCTTCCCGCCGCCGACCTGGAAGAACCCGCGCCTGTGCTGCCCGACGAGGCGGATGCGGTCTCCCCATGGCCGGACCTCGTGTTCATCGACGGCGGCCTTGGCCAGCTCAATGCCGCGCGCGCAATTCTCGAGGAACTCGGCATCACCGACGTGCCGCTGGTGGGCATCGCCAAGGGACTCGACCGGGAGGCGGGGCGCGAGCAATTCTTCCTCCCCGGCCGCCAGCCGTTCCGCCTGGAGCCGCGCGACCCGGTGCTGTATTTCGTCCAGCGCCTGCGCGATGAAGCCCACCGCTTCGCCATCGGCTCGCATCGCGCGCGCCGCAAGAAAGATATTACCGACGCCGGGCTTCAGGCCATTCCCGGCGTGGGGCCCACCCGCAAACGCGCGTTGCTGCGGCATTTCGGAACCCTCAAGGCGATCGAGCAGGCCTCGCTCGCGGATCTTGAGCAGGTGCCGGGCATCAACGCCTCGACCGCGCAGGCCATATACGGCTATTTCCATAGCCAGCCGGGGCGCTGACACGCGCGCCGGCGCGGACCCGCCTCGACCCCGCCTGTATTCCGGGGCATGGTGCCACCCACCCGAACCAAGAACGAGCCGCATCAACATGGCCGAGGCCCAAACCAGACCCAGCGCGCGGCCCCGCACCAGCAAGGAGCGCGGGCTGGTCCTGTCGCTGCCGAACATCCTCACCTATTCGAGGTGCGCGGCGGTGCCCCTTGTGGCGGCCTGCATGTTCTGGTCGGATATCCTGCACGGCGGCATCTGGCTGCGCTGGGTGGCGCTGGGCCTGTTCATCGCCGCCGCGGTGACCGATTTCTTCGACGGCTATCTCGCCCGCGCCTGGTCCCAGCAATCGGCGATCGGCCGCATGCTGGATCCCATCGCGGACAAGCTGCTGGTTTCCACCAGCCTGCTGGTCCTCGCCTCCGACGGCACCATCCGTGGCTGGTCGCTCTGGGCGGCGATCGTGATCCTGTGCCGGGAAATCCTGGTGAGCGGCCTGCGCGAATTCCTGGCCGAGCTGCATGTGAGCGTCCCGGTATCGCGGCTCGCCAAATGGAAGACCACGTTGCAGCTGGTGGCGGTGGGATTCCTGCTCGCAGGCCCTGCCGGCGATTTGGTGATTCCCGGCGTCACCTTCGTTGGCCTCAGCCTGTTATGGGTCTCCGCTGTGCTGACCCTCTATACGGGCTATGATTATTTTCGCGCCGGCGCGCGGCATCTGGTGGAGGATGACCGGTGAAGATCCTCTATTTCGCCTGGCTTCGGGAGCGCGTGGGGCTCGCGGAGGAGGAGATCCCGGTGCCGCCGGAGGTCGCGACCGTATCCGAGCTCGCCCATTGGCTGGCAACCCGCGATGCCGCCCACGCCCATGCCTTTGCCAATCCGGCGGTGGTGCGCGCGGCGCTCGACCGGCGCCATGTGAAGGGCGACGCGCCCCTGGCGGGAGCGCGCGAAATCGCTTTCTTCCCCCCCATGACCGGTGGCTGACGCCATGAGCGATCCCCTCCCACCGTCCGAGGCGGCCTTCGGCGCGCGCGTGCAGGCCGAACTCTTCGATGCCGCCGCCGAGGCCGAGGCGATGACCCGGGGGCGGGTCGACGTCGGTGCCGTCGTCACCTTCGCCGGCCTGTGCCGGGCCGATGTGGCGGCCGACGGAACCGCCCTCACCGCGCTGACGCTGGAGCATTATCCCGGCATGGCGGAAGAGGAGATGGGCCGGCTAATCGAGGAGGCGCGCCAGCGCTGGCCGCTGCTCGGCGCGCGCATCGTGCACCGCCACGGGCGCCTGGTGCCGGGCGATCCCATCGTGCTCGTGGTCACGGCCTCGCCCCATCGCGGGGCCGCGTTTGCGGCCGCCGAATTCCTGATGGACTGGCTGAAGACCAACGCCCCCTTCTGGAAGAAGGAGGATCGCGCGGGTTCCGGCGATTGGGTCGAGGCCAAGAGCACCGACGACGCCGCCGCCGAGCGCTGGAAATAAGCCGGCGCCCGGCCCACGGCCGAGCGCCCCCGTTCAGATGCTCAGATGTTCAGATGCGCGCGGCCTGCGCCTCGGTGACGAGCGGCGGCACATCCTTGCCGTCCAGCACCGCGTTCAGCCGGTCCAGGTCCAACTCCCCTTCCCACCGCGCCACCACGAGGGTCGCGACCGCATTGCCGGTGATGTTCGTCAGCGCCCGGCATTCGCTCATGAAGCGGTCGATGCCGAGGATCAGCGCCATGCCCGCCACCGGAATTTCCGGCACCGCCGCCAGGGTTGCAGCCAGCGTGATGAAGCCCGCGCCGGTCACCCCGCTCGCGCCCTTGGACGTGAGCATGGCCACCGCCAGCACGATCAGTTCATGCTCAAGCGTCAGCGGGGTGTTGGTGGCCTGGGCGATGAACAGGGTCGCCAGGGTCATGTAGATGTTGGTGCCGTCGAGATTGAAGGAATAGCCGGTCGGCACCACGAGGCCGACCACCGACTTGGAGGCGCCGGCATTCTCCAGCTTGCGCATGAGCGGGGGCAGCGCGCTTTCCGAAGAGGAGGTGCCGAGCACGATCAGCAATTCCTCGCGGATATAGCGCACCAGCTTCAGCACGTTGAAGCCCACCATCCGCGCGATGGTGCCGAGCACCAGGACCACGAACAGAATGGCGGTGAGATAGAAGGTGGCGATCAGCTCCAGCAGATTGCCCAGCGCCGACAGGCCATAGGCGCCGATGGTGAAAGCCATGGCGCCGAACGCACCGACCGGCGCGACGTAAAGAATGATCTTCACGATGGCGAACACGACCTTCTCGATCGCCTGCACCGCCTTAAGCACCGGCTCGCCCTGATCGCCCAGCGCGCCGATGGCGAAGCCGGTGAGGATCGAGATCATCAGCACCTGGAGGATCGAGCCTGCGGTGAACGCGCTAACGAAAGTGTGCGGGATGATGTTCAGAAGGAAATCGACGGTGGAGGTATGCGCCGCCTGGGTGGTGTAATTGGCGATCGCCTTGGTATCGAGCGTGGCCACGTCGACATTAAAGCCGTCGCCGGGCCGCACCACCTCGCCGATGATCAGGCCGAGCACCAGGGCGAAGGTCGACACCACTTCGAAATACAGCAGCGCCTTGCCGCCCACCCGCCCGACCTTCTTCACATCGCGCATGCTGGCGATGCCGACGACCACCGTGCAGAAAATCACGGGCGCGATGATCATGGTGATCAGCTTGATGAAGCCGTCACCCAGCGGCTTCATCGCCGCGCCGGTATGGGGGAAGAACGCGCCGAGCAGCAGACCGCAGAACACGGCAAACAGAACTTGGACGTAAAGCACCTTGTACAATGGACGGCGCATGGCGTTTCCCCTCGCGGTTCCCGCGCTGTGAGGCAGATGAACACCCTAAAGCAAAAGGGGCGGCTGTGGCCGCCCCTCGGTTTCGCTTATGCGCTGCCCCTAAGAGAAGGGCAATATTGGCCTAACGTAACTCGGGCGCTTTTTCTTACGCCGCCGCCTGCTTCGGCCGCACCGCCGCGCTATAGGCATCCATCAGCTGGTGGGTGATGCCGCTCGGGGCAAACCGCCAGTCCGCGATCTCGCCCACCGGGGTCACCTCGGCGGCGGTGCCGGTGATGAAGCACTCGCTGAAATCCGCGAGTTCTTCCGGCTTGATCGCGCGTTCAACCACTTCGATGCCATGGTTCTTCGCCAGCCCGATCACTGTGCGGCGGGTGATCCCGTCCAGGAAGCAATCGGGCTTGGGGGTATGGATGACGCCATCCTTCACGAAGAAGATGTTGGCGCCGGTGCATTCCGCCACGAGGCCGCGATAATCCAGCATCAGCGCATCCGCAAACCCGCGCCGCTCCGCCTTGTGCTTGGAGATGGTGCAGATCATGTACAGGCCTGAAGCCTTGGCGCGGCAAGGGATGGTGGCGGGATCGGGACGGCGGAACTCCGCCAGATCCAGCCTCAGCCCCTTCTGGCGCTGCTCGGGGTCAAAATAGCTCGGCCATTCCCAACAAGCGATCGCGAGGTGAATGGTGTTCGACTGCGCCGAAACGCCCATCATCTCGCTGCCGCGCCACGCCACCGGGCGCACGTAAGCGTCGACCAGGCCGTTCTTTTCCAGCGTCAGGCGCTTGGCGGCGTCTATCTCGCCGATGGAATAGGGAATGGTGAAATCCAGCATTTCCGCCGAGAGACGCAGCCGCTCGGAATGCTCAGCGCTCTTGAAGATGGCGCCGCCATAGGCGCGCTCGCCTTCGAACACGCAGCTGGCATAATGCAGACCATGGGAGAGTACGTGAATCTTCGCGTCCGCCCAGGGCACCAGGACCCCGTCGAACCAGATCCAACCGTCGCGTTTGTCGAAAGGCTCTCCACCACTCATGGTCTTAACTCCTGATCCGGCCGCGTCTTTAAGACGGCCTTCGCCTCCCATGACGGCCGCCCTTTGCAGCCGTGCCCGGTACGGATATTTTCACACCTGACATATGGTGCAGGCTGTGAAAGGCGCAATGATCGAACTCCAGATGGGTTATTGGAGACCGATCCTTTCGCGACCGCAAGCCTGTGAGTAATGATCGGACCGAAAAAAGTCAACATGGCTGACATAAATCCCCTTTCCACCGCCCCCGAAGCGTCCGAGACCGATCGGCCGGCCGGGGCCCCGCAGGCCGAGTCACTGGTGGAGTTGATCGAACTTTTCTTCTTCGCTTACAGAGACTTCGTCGGCGACCCGGACGCCATCCTCGCGCCCCTCGGCTTTGGCCGGGCGCATCATCGCGTCCTGCACTTCGTCAATCGCCATCCTGGTATGCGCGTGACGGACCTCTTGGACATCCTGCGCATCACCAAGCAGAGCCTCGGCCGGGTGCTGCGCGAGCTGGTGGACGAGGGGTTCGTGGAAAGCCGCGCCGGCGCGTCCGACCGGCGCCAGCGCCTGCTTTATCCCACCGCAAAGGGGCAGGCGCTGGCCCGTGAGTTCGTCGCCCTCCAGAGCCAGCGGATCGCCCTGGCCCTGGAAGAATGCGGGCCGGGCGCGCGCGAGGCGGCGCAGCGCTTTCTTGTGGCCATGATCGACCCCGAAGATCGCACCGAAGTGGAGCGGCTCACCCGGCGCGCTGCTGCATCCGCCCGCGTGCGGCCCGCCTGAAGGCACCAGACATGATCGAAGCGACGACCCCCCATCCCGCTCCGCCGGCGCCAGCGGACGACGCGCCCCATCTGCTGGTGGTGGATGACGACAACCGCATCCGCACCCTGCTGTCGCGTTTCCTCAGCGAACATGGCTATCGCGTTACCACCGCCGCCTCGGCCCAGGAGGCGCGGGGCCGCCTGGAAGGGCTGGAATTCGACCTGCTGGTGCTGGATGTGATGATGCCGGGGGAATCCGGGCTCGATCTCGCCCGCTCCCTGCGCACCACCTCGGCCGTGCCGATCCTCATGCTCACCGCGCGCTCGGAGATCCAGGACCGCATCGCCGGGCTTGAGGCGGGGGTCGATGATTATCTCGGCAAGCCGTTCGAACCGCGCGAACTGCTGCTGCGTGTCGGCTCGATCCTCAAGCGCGCCGCGCCGGCGCCGCAAAAAGCCATCGAGGAGGTCCGCTTCGGCGAATTTAGCTTCCACCTCGGACGTGGCGAACTGAGCCGCGGCGGGGAGATCCTGCGCATCACCGAGCGCGAGCGCGACATGCTGCGCGCGCTCTCGGAAAACCCCGGCGAAACGGTGCCGCGCATGGCGCTCGCGGGCAACGGGGCGGCGAGCGAGCGGGCCGTGGACGTGCAGGTGAACCGCCTGCGCCGCAAGGTGGAGCGCGATCCGGCCAACCCGACATATGTGCAGACCGTCCGCGGCATCGGCTATCGGCTGGTCGTAACCCCATGAGCCTGCGCGAAGAGACCAAGCCCGCAGGCGGACGTGGCGCCATGGAGGCCCTGCGCGCCGCCATGCGAAGCCTTGCCGGCCGGCTGGTCCATGCCAATGCCCGGTTCGGGGCCTGGTTCAACCGCGTCACGCCAAAGGGGCTTTATCCCCGCTCGCTGCTGATCATCGTCATTCCCATGGTGATCCTGCAATCGGTCGTGGCCTTCGTGTTCATGGAGCGCCATTACAACACCGTCACCCGACGCCTTTCCGCGGCGGTCAGCCAGGATATCGCTGCGGTGGTCGCGCTCTATGCCGCCTTTCCGCACGACAAGGACGCGACAGTCCTGCGCCGGATCGCCTGGCAGAATCTGGAGCTGACCCTCGACATCCTGCCGCCCGACCCGCTGCCTGAGCCGGGTCCGCAGCCCTTCTTCTCGATCCTCGACAGCGCGCTTTCGCGCGAAATCGGCCGGCGCATTTCCGAGCCTTATTGGATCGACACGGTGGGGCGCTCCAGCCTGATCGAAGTGCGAGTGAAGATGCCAGACGTGGTGCTGCGCATCTTCGCGCGGCGCGGGTCGGCCTATGCCTCGAATTCCCACATCTTCCTGCTCTGGATGGTCGGCACCTCCCTGGTGCTGCTGACCGTCGCCATCTTGTTCCTGCGCAACCAGATCCGCCCCATCGAGAACCTCGCCGATGCCGCCGAGGCATTCGGCAAGGGGCGCGATGTGGAGAATTTCCGCCCGCGCGGCGCGCGCGAGGTGCGGCGGGCGGCGGTGGCGTTCCTTGAGATGAAGCGACGCATCGAGCGGCAGATCGAACAGCGCACCACCATGCTGGCGGGCGTTTCCCACGACATGCGCACCATCCTCACGCGCTTCCGCCTGGAGCTTGCCTTCCTCGGCGAAGGGCCCGAGGTGGAGGCTTTGCGCAAGGATGTGGACGAGCTTCAGGGCATGCTGGAAGCCTATCTCGCGTTCGCGCGCGGCGATCCGGGCGAGCAGGCTTCGCTGACCGACATGGGGCAGGTGATCGAGGATCTGCGCACCAATGCGGAGCGCCACGGCGCCATTGCCCGCGCCAGCTTCATGGGGCCGCCCCTGGTTCAGGTGAAGACGGATTCGCTCAAGCGCTGCATCGGCAATCTGGTCAGCAATGCGGTGCGCTATGCCCGGACGGTGGAAATCTCCGCCACCCGCGATGCCCGGTGGCTCAGCGTTAATGTGGACGATGATGGCTCCGGCATCCCTCCCGAGAAGCGCGAGGAAGTGTTCCGACCCTTCCTGCGGCTCGATGATGCCCGCAACCAGGATGCCGGCGGCTCGGGTCTCGGCCTGGCCATCGCCCGCGACATTGCCCGCGCCCATGGCGGCGACATCATCCTCGGCGACAGCCCGCTCGGCGGACTGCGGGCCACCGTGCGCCTGCCGGTGTGAGCCGACGAACCGCGCGGAGAAAGCCTTGACGCGGCGATGACCGCGCCTGTTCGCGCGATGTCGGCGAATATCCGCAGGGTGATCGGCACACATTTCGGCGAACACGCACGACGCCCGCCTCAACGCAAAAGGCCGCCCCGAAGGGCGGCCTTTCGTGTGTCACGGACCAGGCTGGAAGACCCGCCTCACTCCGCGGCGTCGGCGGGGCCTTCCACGAGGGGCTGGCCGTCGCTCTGCTCGCGGGTGGCGACGATGAGGTCGTCGCGGGAGTTCGCGACCGCCCGCAGCTTCGCCATCTGCGCGCCGGTGCCCGCCGGGATGAGCCGGCCGACGATGACGTTTTCCTTCAGGCCGTCCAGCGGGTCGATCTTGCCGTTGACCGCCGCTTCCGTGAGGACGCGGGTGGTCTCCTGGAACGAGGCCGCCGAGAAGAACGAACGGGTCTGCAAGCTCGCCTTGGTGATGCCGAGCAGCACCGGATGCCCGGTCGCCGGCTTCTTGCCTTCGGCAATGGCCCGCTCGTTGGCTTCCGCGAAGTCGATCCGGTCAACCTGCTCGTTGTCGAGGAACTCGGTCTCGCCGGAATCGTCCACTTCCACCTTCTGGAGCATGTTGCGGACGATGACTTCGATGTGCTTGTCGTTGATGTTCACGCCCTGGAGCCGGTAGACCTCCTGGATTTCATTGACGAGGAAGGCCGCGAGCTCTTCCACGCCCTTGATCGCCAGGATGTCGTGCGGCGCCGGGTTGCCGTCCACCAGGAAGTCGCCCTTCTCCACCACGTCGCCGTCCTGGAGATGGATGTGCTTGCCCTTCGGGATCAGGTACTCGACCGGATCCCCGCCGTCCTGCGGCTCGATGATCAGGCGGCGCTTGTTCTTATAGTCACGGCCGAAGCGGATGGTGCCGCTGACTTCCGCGATGATCGCCGCATCCTTGGGACGCCGCGCCTCGAACAGTTCCGCCACGCGCGGCAGACCGCCCGTGATGTCGCGGGTCTTGGCGCTTTCCATCGGCACGCGGGCAACGACGTCGCCGGCGCGGATGGTGTTGCCCGGATCCACCGAGATGATGGCCTCCACCGGCAGCGAATAGCGCGCCTCGCCGCCACGGGCGAGCTTGAGGATCTTGCCGTCCTTCCCCTTGATGAGGATGGCCGGGCGAAGCTCCGAGCCGCGGCCGACACGGCTGTCGGTCACGACGCGCTTGGCGATGCCGGTCGCCTCGTCGATGGCCTCGTTCATGGAGGCGCCTTCGACCAGGTCCTCGAACGCCACCGTGCCCTCGACCTCGGTCAGGATGGGACGGGTATAGGGATCCCATTCCGCGATGCGCTGGCCGCGCTTGATGGTGTCGCCTTCGTCCACCTTCAGGCGAGAACCATACTGGATGCGGTGAACCGCACGCTCCGAGCCGTCCTGATCGACGATCACCACGGCCAGGTTACGCACCATGACGATGAGGTCGCCTTCCGAGTTCCGCGCCACGTTGCGGTTGCGGACCTTGACGGTGCCCTCGAAGTTGCTCTCCACGAAGGAGGAATCCGCGAGCTGCGCGGCGCCGCCGATGTGGAAGGTACGCATGGTGAGCTGGGTGCCCGGCTCGCCGATGGACTGCGCGGCGATGACGCCCACCGCCTCGCCCATGTTGACCGGCGTGCCGCGGGCGAGATCGCGCCCGTAGCAGGTGCCGCACACGCCGTTGCGGGTCTCGCAGGTCAGCACCGAGCGGATCTTGATTTCCTGGATGCCGGACTTGTTGATCCGCTCGATGTGCCATTCCTGGATCATCTCGCCCTTGGGCACGATGATGGTGCCGGTCGCCGGCTCCACCACGTCTTCCACGGCGGTACGGCCGAGCACACGCGAGGAGAGCGAAGCCACGACCTGGCCGCTGTCCACGATGGCCCGCATGTGGATGCCGTTCTCGCTGTGGCAATCCACTTCCGTGATGATCGAATCCTGCGCCACGTCCACGAGGCGGCGGGTGAGGTAACCCGAGTTCGCCGTCTTGAGCGCGGTGTCGGCGAGGCCCTTACGCGCACCGTGGGTGGAGTTGAAGTACTCCATCACGGTCAGGCCTTCCTTGAAGTTCGAGATGATCGGGCTCTCGATGATCTCGCCCGACGGCTTGGCCATGAGGCCACGCATGCCGGCAAGCTGCTTCATCTGCGCCGGCGACCCACGCGCCCCGGAGTGGGACATCATGTAGATCGAATTGATCTGGCGGTCGCGCCCGGTCTTGGGATCCTTACGGACCGCCGAGATTTCCTTCATCATCTCGTCGGCGATGCGATCGGTGCACTTGCCCCACGCATCGACGACCTTGTTGTACTTCTCGCCCTGGGTGATCAGGCCGTCATTGTACTGCTGCTCATATTCCTTGGTGAGGGTACGGGTCTCCTCGACCAGTTCCCACTTCTTCTTCGGCACGACCATGTCGTCCTTGCCGAAGGAGATGCCGGCACGGAACGCGTTGTAGAAGCCGAGCGACATGATCTTATCGCAGAAGATCACGCTCTCCTTCTGCCCACAGTGACGGTACACCGTGTCGATCATGTTGGAGATTTCCTTCTTCGTCATACCCTTGTTGACGACGTCGAAGGGAACCTTGGGGTGCTTCGGCAGCAGTTCGCCGATCTTCATGCGCCCCGGAGTGGTATCGAAGATCTTGGACATGCGCTTGCCATCGGCATCAACGCCGATGTAGCGCCCCTTGACCTTGGTATGCAGCGTGATCGCCTTGGCCGCGAGCGCGTGGTCGATCTCGCCCATGTCGGCGAACATCATGCCCTCGCCGGGCTCGTTGTCGCGCATCAGGGAGAGGTAATAGAGGCCGAGAACAATGTCCTGCGACGGCACGATGATCGGCTGACCATTGGCCGGGTGCAGGATGTTGTTGGTCGACATCATGAGCACGCGCGCTTCCAGCTGGGCTTCCAGCGAAAGGGGCACGTGCACGGCCATCTGGTCGCCGTCGAAGTCCGCATTGAACGCCGAGCAGACCAGCGGGTGCAGCTGGATCGCCTTGCCTTCGATCAGCACGGGCTCGAACGCCTGGATGCCGAGGCGGTGGAGCGTCGGGGCGCGGTTGAGCATCACGGGATGCTCGCGGATCACCTCGTCGAGGATATCCCAAACCTCGGGACGCTCTTTCTCCACCAGCTTCTTCGCCTGCTTGACGGTGGCCGAATGGCCCTTGGCGTCGAGACGGGCGTAGATGAAGGGCTTGAACAGCTCCAGCGCCATCTTCTTGGGCAGGCCGCACTGGTGGAGCTTCAGCTCCGGACCCACCACGATGACCGAGCGGCCGGAATAGTCCACGCGCTTGCCGAGCAGGTTCTGGCGGAACCGGCCCTGCTTGCCCTTCAGCATGTCGGCGAGCGACTTCAGCGGGCGCTTGTTGGCGCCCGTGATGACGCGGCCGCGACGGCCGTTGTCGAACAGCGCATCCACCGCTTCCTGAAGCATGCGCTTCTCGTTGCGGATGATGATGTCCGGCGCGCGCAGCTCGATCAGGCGCTTCAGGCGGTTGTTACGGTTGATGACGCGGCGATAGAGATCGTTCAGGTCCGAGGTCGCGAACCGGCCGCCGTCCAGCGGGACGAGCGGGCGCAGGTCCGGCGGGATCACCGGCACATGGGTCAGGATCATCCATTCCGGCTTGTTGCCGGAGAGCTGGAAGGCCTCGACGATCTTCAGGCGCTTGGCGAGCTTCTTGGGCTTCAGCTCAGTGGTGCTCTCGGCGATCTCGACGCGCAAATCGGCGGCGATCTTGTCGAGGTCCATGGAGCGCAGCAGCTCGCGGATGGCTTCCGCGCCGATCATGGCGGTGAAGCTGTCATCCCCGTACTCGTCCTGGGCGCGCAGATAATCGTCCTCCGAGAGGAGCTGACGATACTTCAGCGGCGTCAGGCCGGGCTCCAGCACGACGAAATATTCGAAGTACAGGATGCGCTCGAGGTCCTTCAGCGTCATGTCGAGCAGCAGGCCGATGCGGCTCGGCAGCGACTTCAGGAACCAGATGTGCGCCACCGGAGCGGCGAGCTCGATATGGCCCATGCGCTCGCGCCGCACCCGCGAGAGCGTGACTTCCACGCCGCACTTCTCGCAGATGATGCCCTTGTACTTCATGCGCTTGTACTTGCCGCACAGGCACTCGTAGTCCTTGATGGGACCGAAGATGCGCGCGCAGAACAAGCCGTCACGCTCGGGCTTGAACGTGCGGTAGTTGATGGTCTCCGGCTTCTTGATCTCGCCGTAGGACCACGACGCGATCTTGTCCGGGCTCGCGATCGAGATCTTGATCTGATCAAAGGTCGGAGCCGGGGTCGCCGGATTGAAGAGATTCATCACCTCTTGATTCATGACCGTCTCCTTCGGCTCGGTCGCTCGCCCCTCATGCCGCCTGATGGGGTTTCGACCGGAAAATGCAGGATCTTATCGGCAGGAGTGCGGAGGCGCGTCGCGCCCCCGCCTTCCGACAGGCGCGGCCTCATTCGGCCGCGGGCAGATTTTCGCGGGTGCCGGGGCTGACGTTGCGCCCGGTCTTGGAATTCACCAGCTCGACGTTGAGGCCCAGCGAGCGCATTTCCTTCACGAGAACGTTGAAGCTCTCGGGGATGCCGCTCTCGAAGGAATCTTCGCCGCGCACGATGGATTCGTAGACCTTGGTGCGGCCGGCCACGTCGTCCGACTTCACCGTCAGCATCTCCTGGAGCGTGTACGCCGCGCCATAAGCTTCGAGCGCCCACACCTCCATTTCGCCGAAGCGCTGGCCACCGAACTGCGCCTTGCCGCCCAGCGGCTGCTGGGTCACGAGCGAGTAGGGGCCGATCGACCGCGCGTGGATCTTGTCGTCCACGAGATGGTGCAGCTTCAGCATGTAGATGTAGCCGACCGTGACCTTACGATCGAACGGCTCGCCGGTGCGCCCGTCGAACAGCGTGGACTGGCCGGAACGGTCGAGGCCCGCCTTCTCCAGCTGGGTCTCGATGTCGGCTTCGTGGGCGCCGTCGAACACCGGGGTGGCCATCGGCACGCCCTTGCGCAGGTTCTCGCCCAGCTCCAGCACCTGGCCCTCGTCGAGCACGGTGATGTCCTCGGGACCATAAATGGTCTCGAGCGTCTCGCGGACCGGGCCGAGGTCCTTCTTGCCGTAATAGGCATCCATGGCAGCGGCCACCTGACGGCCGAGGCCCGCGCAGGCCCAGCCCAGATGCGTCTCCAGGATCTGCCCGACGTTCATGCGGCTCGGCACGCCCAGTGGGTTGAGCACGATATCCACATTGGTGCCGTCTTCCAGGAAGGGCATGTCCTCCACCGGCACGATGCGCGAGACCACGCCCTTGTTGCCGTGGCGTCCCGCCATCTTGTCGCCGGGCTGGATCTTGCGCTTTACGGCGACGAAGACCTTGACCATCTTCATCACGCCGGGAGGCAGCTCGTCGCCGCGCTGGAGCTTCTCCACCTTGTCGAGGAAGCGCTGCTCGAGGCGCTTCTTCGATTCGTCGTACTGCGCGCGAATGGCTTCGATCTCGGCCATCAGCGCGTCGTCGGCGATGGCGAACAACCACCATTGCGAGCGCGGATACTCGGTGAGCGCGGCGCGCGTCACCTCGGTGTCCTTCTTGAAGCCCTTCGGGCCGGCGATCGCCACCTTGCCGTCCAGCAGCTCGGTCAAGCGGCCGTAGACGTTGCGGTCCAGAATCGCCTGCTCGTCGTCGCGGTCCTTGGCGAGACGCTCGATCTCTTCCCGCTCGATGGCGAGCGCGCGCTCGTCCTTGTCGACGCCGTGGCGGTTGAACACGCGCACTTCCACGATCGTCCCGGTGGTGCCGGGGGGCAGCCGCAGGGAGGTGTCGCGGACGTCCGCGGCCTTTTCGCCGAAGATGGCGCGCAGGAGCTTTTCTTCCGGCGTCATCGGGCTTTCGCCCTTGGGGGTGATCTTGCCCACCAGGATGTCGCCGGCGCGCACTTCCGCGCCGATATAGACGATGCCGGCCTCGTCGAGATTCTTCAGCGCCTCTTCCGAGACGTTGGGAATGTCGCGGGTGATTTCCTCGGGGCCGAGCTTCGTGTCACGGGCCATGGCCTCGAATTCCTCGATATGGATCGAGGTGAACACGTCTTCCTTGACGATGTTCTCCGAGAGCAGGATCGAGTCTTCGAAGTTGTAGCCGTTCCACGGCATGAACGCGACGAGCACGTTGCGGCCGAGGGCCAGCTCGCCGAGCTCCGTGGACGGACCGTCGGCGATGATGTCGCCCTTGCGCACCTGGTCGCCCACACGCACCAGCGGACGCTGGTTGATGCAGGTGGACTGGTTGGAGCGCTGGAACTTCATCAGGCGATAGATATCGACGCCCGACTTGGAGGGATCAGCCTCCTCGGTCGCACGGATAACGATACGGGTGGCATCCACCTGGTCGATGACGCCGGTGCGGCGGGCCGCGATGGCGGCACCGGAATCCCGGGCCACGACCGCTTCCATGCCGGTGCCGACCAGCGGCGCCTGGGAGCGCACGAGCGGCACTGCCTGGCGCTGCATGTTCGAGCCCATCAGCGCGCGGTTCGCGTCGTCGTTCTCAAGGAACGGGATCAGCGCGGCCGCGACCGACACCAATTGCTTGGGCGACACGTCCATGAAGTCCACGCGGTCCGGCGGCACCAGCAGCACGTCGCCGGCGTGACGGCAGACGATCAGGTCTTCCTCGAACCGGCCGTCCTTGTCGAGCGGGATGTTGGCCTGCGCGACGTGGTACTTCCCCTCCTCCATGGCGGAGAGATAGACCACTTCGTCGGTCACATGCCCGTCGTTCACGCGGCGATAGGGCGCCTCAATGAAGCCGTACTTGTTGACGCGCGCGAAGGTCGCTAGCGAGTTGATCAGGCCGATGTTCGGGCCTTCCGGCGTCTCGATCGGGCAGATGCGGCCGTAATGGGTCGGATGCACGTCGCGAACTTCGAAGCCGGCGCGCTCACGGGTCAGACCGCCCGGGCCAAGCGCCGAGAGGCGGCGCTTGTGGGTGATCTCGGAGAGCGGGTTGGTCTGGTCCATGAACTGCGAGAGCTGGGACGAGCCGAAGAACTCGCGCACCGCCGCCGCCACCGGCTTCGCATTGATCAGGTCCTGCGGCATCACGGTGTCGATGTCGACCGACGACATGCGTTCCTTGATGGCGCGCTCCATGCGCAGCAGGCCGACGCGATACTGATTCTCCATCAGTTCGCCAACCGAACGCACGCGGCGGTTGCCGAGATGGTCGATGTCGTCGATCTCGCCCTTGCCGTCGCGCAATTCCACCAGCGTGCGGATGACCGCGAGAATGTCCTCGCGGCGCAGGATGCGCACGGTGTCCTCGGCGTCGAGGTCCAGGCGCATGTTCATCTTCACGCGGCCCACGGCCGAGAGGTCGTAGCGCTCGGAATCGAAGAACAGCGAATGGAACATCGCCTGGGCGCTGTCGAGCGTCGGCGGCTCGCCGGGGCGCATGACGCGATAGATGTCGAACAGCGCGTCCTCGCGCGTGACGTTCTTGTCCACCGCCAGGGTGTTGCGGATATAGGCGCCGGTGTTGACGTGGTCGATGTCGAGGATCGGGATCTCGTTATACCCGGCCTCTTCGAGCACCTTCAGCAGCTTCTCGGTGATTTCCTCGCCGGCCTCGGCATGGATTTCGCCGGTGGCGGCATTCACCAGGTCTTCCGCGATGAACTGGCCGACCATCTCCTCGTCGGAGATCTTCAGGGCTTTGAGGCCCTTCTCGGCGAGCTGGCGGGCGGCGCGCACGGTCAGCTTCTTGCCGGCCTCGACCACGACTTCGCCGGTGTCGGCGTCGACCAGGTCAGAGACCGCCTTGTAGCCCTTCATGCGCTTGGGATCGAACGGCATGCGCCAGCCGTCCTTCGCCCGCGAATAGAGGATCTTCTCGTAGAAGGTGTCGAGAATCTCTTCCGAATCGAGGCCGAGCGCATACAGCAGGCTCGTCACCGGGATCTTGCGGCGACGGTCGATGCGGGCATGCACGATGTCCTTGGCGTCGAACTCGATGTCGAGCCAGGAGCCGCGATAGGGAATGATGCGGGCGGCGAACAGCAGCTTGCCCGAGGAATGGGTCTTGCCCTTGTCATGGTCGAAGAAGACGCCCGGCGAGCGGTGCATCTGCGAGACGATGACGCGCTCCGTGCCGTTGACGATGAACGTGCCGTTCATGGTCATCAGCGGGATGTCGCCGGTATAGACGTCCTGTTCCTTGATGTCCTTGACGGACTTGGCGCCAGTGTCGGGATCGACATCGAACACGATCAGGCGCAGCGTCACCTTCAGCGGGGCAGCGAACGTCATGCCGCGCTGGCGGCACTCGTCCACGTCATATTTGGGCTGCTCGAACTCATACTTGACGAATTCCAGCATGGCCGCGCCGGAAAAGTCCGAGATGGGGAATACCGACTTGAACACCGCCTGGAGACCGTCGTCCACGCGCCCGCCCTTCGGCTCCTCGATCTGGAGGAACTGGTCGTAGGATGCCTTCTGAACCTCGATGAGGTTCGGCATCTGCGCGACTTCCTTGATCTTTCCGAAGAATTTGCGGATCCGCTTGCGACCGGTGAACGTTTGCGCCATCTCGATCCTCGTCCGTCCTGGCCCTTGCACGGAACGCACCCCGACGAGGCACGCGCTCCGGCCCTTAAGACCGCCATTGCTCCCGCGACGAAGGGGTTGGGGGCCCGAGAGCCATTCCCCTCCATCTGCAACGGCTCGCCGGGTCGTCGCATTTACGGCGACCGGGAGAACCGTTCTCACTCCTGCCCGCCCCGCCGGCTCATTCCCGCCGGGACAGATGAAGCGGCCCCGGGGAAACCCGGGGCCGCCTCGCATTCAAAAGCTCACTTGAGCTCGACCTTGGCGCCAGCCTTCTCGAGCTGGGCCTTGAGCTTCTCGGCCTCGTCCTTGGCGATCCCTTCCTTGACGGCTTTGGGAGCGGCCTCGACGAGGTCCTTGGCTTCCTTGAGGCCCAGGCCGGTGATGGCGCGGACTTCCTTGATGACTTCGATCTTCTTGTCGCCGGCAGCCGCGAGCATCACGGTGAACTCGGTCTGCTCTTCGACCGGGGCCGCAGCGGCGCCGGCCGGGGCAGCCGCAACCGCAACGGCGGCAGCGGCGGAAACGCCCCACTTCTCTTCGAGGAGCTTCGCCAGCTCGGCGGCCTCGAGGACGGTGAGGGAGGACAGCTCGTCAACGAGCTTGGTCAGGTCAGCCATTGTCGTGTCTTCCTAAGATAGGTTCGAAATTCAGGTTTGCGAGATCCAACCGCCTCACGCGGCCTCGTCCTGCTTGGCATAGGCCCCGAACACGCGGGCAAGCTTTGCTGCCGGCGCGGTGGTGAGCTGGGCGATCTTCGTGGCCGGGGCCTGGATAAGGCCGACCAGCTTCGCACGCAGTTCATCCAGGGAGGGCATGGTGGCCAGAGCCTTCACACCATCCGGATTCAGGGCCGTTTTGCCCATCGCGCCGCCGAGGATAACGAACTTGTCGTTGCCCTTGGCAAACTCGACGGCAACCTTCGGCGCTGCCACGGGATCGCTCGAATAAGCGATCAGCGTGGGACCCTTGAGAAGGGTCGCCACGTGGGCAACGTCGGAGCCTTCCAGAGCGATTTTGGCGAGGCGGTTCTTCGCCACCTTCACGGTCGCACCGTTCTGCTTCATCTGCCGACGAAGTTTCGACAGCTGAGCTACGGTGAGGCCGGAATAGTGGGCCACCACGACGACCGAGGTGTTCTGAAACACTTCGGTAAGCGTCGTGACGAGCTGTTGTTTTTCCGCTCGATCCACGTCTGGCTCTCTTTAAGCCTGTGGTGGAACCGAAAGCCGGCTCCACCGGTTGCGCCTTGCCGCTCGTCCGCTTCCCGGAAACGTCAACACGAGGATATATCCACGGGGAATACATCCACATCAGACATGCCGGCCGCGCACGCGCGACGCTCACATGCCCTGTCCCCTCGGGAACCGGGTCACCGGCCACAAGGCACTGGTTCGAACCGATCTTGTTGCGACACGCGGGTGCGCATCGCGCGAAATCCGGTCTTCCCCGTCTATGCTGGCCCTCCAGAGGACAGCCTCGGGCGAGGTTGTCTGGCGAGGATTAAGCCATGCGAGCATGGCGCCTGCAGTCTCGGACAGGACTCTTGCCTCTCCGATATCCCGGTTCGAGAACCGGCAGATCAGACAGGCAATGAGGCCGGGCGGGCGAACCCTCCCAGCCCCTCCACCCGTTTCCGGGTGGAAGCTCGATCTATTCACGCAGGTGCGTTTCCACACCAGCGAAACATGCCATATAGAGGCTCGGGCGCCACTTGTCACGCCCTTTTCGCATTTTTTGCTTGACCGGCCGAAAATCCTGGCACAGGCGCCTGCGTCGCAGGCCCCGCCCAAGCCCCTCTTCCCGGTCAAGAAAAAGGCCGGGCGCTGGGCCCGGCCTCTTCATTCATGCGCTTTGCGACGGCTCAGGCGCTGATCACGGTGGAGGGCTCCACCTTGATGCCGGGGCCCATGGTCGAGGACACGGCGACGCGCTGCACATAGGTGCCCTTAGCGCCGGTCGGACGGGCCTTCACAACCGCGTCAACGAAGGCGCGGATGTTTTCGGCCAGCTTGTCGGCCGGGAACGAGGCCTTGCCGATGCCGCCATGGATGATGCCGGCCTTCTCGACGCGGAACTCCACCGCGCCGCCCTTGGCGGCGGCGACGGCGCCCTTCACGTCCATGGTCACGGTGCCGACCTTGGGGTTCGGCATCAGGCCGCGCGGGCCGAGGATCTTGCCGAGACGGCCGACCAGCGGCATCAGGTCCGGGGTCGCGATGCAGCGATCGAAATCAATCGTGCCGCCCTGGATGCTCTCCAGCAGGTCTTCCGCGCCGACGATGTCGGCGCCCGCCGCCTTGGCTTCGTCAGCCTTGGCGCCGCGGGCGAACACCGCCACGCGCACGGTCCGGCCCGAGCCGTTCGGCAGGTTGCACACGCCGCGGACCATCTGGTCCGCATGGCGCGGGTCCACGCCCAGGTTCAGCGCGACCTCGATGGTCTCGTCGAACTTGGCGGTGGTGCGCTCCTTGAGGAGCGTCAGGGCCTCGTCGAGGCCATAGAGCTTGAGGCGGTCGATGCCTTCGTGAGCTGCGCGGATGCGCTTGCCTTGGTTCGCCATCGTGCTCACCCCTGAACCTGGAGGCCCATGGACCGGGCCGAGCCTTCGATCATCTGAACGGCCGCTTCCACGGAATCGCAGTTCAGATCCTTCATCTTCTTCTCGGCGATCTCGGCGAGCTGGGCGCGCGTGACCTTGCCGACGAAGTTGCCCTTGCCGGGCGTCTTCGAGCCAGAGCCGGGCTTCTTCTTCGTCTCGAGGCCGGCGGCCTTCTTGAGGAAGTAAGAGATCGGCGGGGTCTTCAGCTCGAACGTGAAGGAGCGATCCTGATAGACGGTGATGACGACGGGGATGGGCATCCCCTTCTCTTCCTTCGCCGTCTGGGCGTTGAACGCCTTGCAGAATTCCATGATGTTCAGACCGCGCTGGCCGAGCGCGGGTCCGATCGGGGGCGCCGGGTTGGCGCTGCCAGCCGCAACCTGCAGCTTGACGTAACCGGTGATTTTCTTCGCCATTTCAAAACTCCCGTAACATGGCCGAGGCCGCGCGCGGCGGTTCGGACCGGGGTGCGTGGTGCGGGTCGCAGGAGCGTTTGGCGAGACGCTCCGTCACCTCCCACGCTGGCCGCTCCCTAAGAAGGAGAGGCCGAAAAACCTGTCCGGCCCCGGATCGGAAATCCGGGGCCGGACAGGAAGCGGGTCACATAATGGAATTGTCGCGCCGGCGCAAGGGTCGCCGGCCACACGGAAGGGCCAAGGCCCAAGCCGGGATCAGACCTTCTCGACCTGGCCGAACTCCAGCTCCACCGGCGTGGCGCGGCCGAAGATGGAGACCGCCACCTTGAGACGCGAGCGTCCCTCGTCCACTTCTTCCACGATGCCGTTGAAGGAGGCGAACGGGCCGTCGGAGACCTTCACCGTCTCGCCGACCTCATAGCTGATGGACGGCTTCGGCCGCTCGATGCCTTCCTGGACCTGCTGAAGGATGCGCATGGCCTCCTTCTCGGAGATCGGCATCGGCTTGTTGTCGGCGCCGAGAAAGCCCGTGACCTTGGGCGTGTTCTTGATGAGGTGGAACGCCTCGTCGGTGAGGTCCATCTTCACCAGCACGTAACCGGGGAAGAACTTGCGCTCGGCGTCGACCTTCCGGCCGCGGCGCACTTCCACCACCTTCTCGGTGGGCACCAGGATCTGCTCGAACAGATCGGTCAGCCCGCGCTGCTCCGCCTGCTCGCGGATCGAATCGGCGACCTTCTTCTCGAAGTTCGAATATGCGTGAACGATGTACCACCGGTAGGACATGGGCGCTCTCAGTGGCCGAGGGTCAGGAGCTGGCTCACGCCGAAGCGCATCACCTGGTCGGCGATAAGGAAGAAGACGGACGCGATCAGCACCATCACGAACACCATGGCGGTGGTGATGAGGGTTTCGCGCCGGGTCGGCCAGGTCACCTTCCGGGTTTCGGTGCGGACCTGCTGAAAGAACTCGGTGGGGCTGATCTTCGCCATGTCGCCTCGGCATCTCCGCGAACCTGCGCCCGCGCGATGCCTTCTCCTCGCTGGCGGCCGCCCGGAGCAAAGGCCCAGGGCCGGCCGTTCCAAAAACCCTTTCCGCCCCGGTGCCGCAGCGCCTTCGCGGAATACGGACCGGGCTCTCCCGGCTTCGTGCCGCCGGCAATCGCCGATACGCCACGGGTCATTCCTTCTTGTGGATCAGGAAATGCGCCGGCTTGCAACTCAAGCCGCGGTGTCTTTCCCGGTCCGTCCGGCCGCCCGCTTTCGCCGCGCCAGATTTATGCTTCCCCGAACCTTCGCCGCGCCTGGCAGGAGTGGAGGGACTCGAACCCCCAACCCCCGGTTTTGGAGACCGGTGCTCTAACCAGTTGAGCTACACTCCTAGGCCCGCGCACGCGAGGGGTAAGCACCCCCGCGCCGGGAAAACGACCCAGCGCATCGGGGCCTTGTGTCTAGTCAGCGAAACAGCATCTGTAAAGAGGCCTTCGCGGGGACGCTTCGGGCTATCCCCAAGCAGCGCCGGAACCCCGGCCGCGGCCGGCGGGAAAATGCGGAGGGCATCCCAAACGCAAACGGGCCGGCTCGAGAGCCGGCCCGTTCGATCCAAAGCGCCGTGTGGCGCAAGATCACTCGATGATGGAAGCGACGACGCCAGCGCCGACGGTCCGGCCACCTTCACGGATGGCGAAGCGCAGCTTCTCCTCCATGGCGATGGGGACGATCAGGGCCACGTCCATCGAAACATTGTCCCCGGGCATCACCATTTCGGTGCCCTCGGGAAGCGTGCAGATGCCCGTCACGTCCGTCGTGCGGAAGTAGAACTGCGGGCGGTAGTTGGTGAAGAACGGCGTATGACGGCCGCCTTCTTCCTTCGTCAGGATATAGGCTTCGGCCTTGAACTTCGTGTGCGGCTTCACCGAACCCGGCTTGCACACGACCTGGCCGCGCTCCACGTCCTCGCGCTTGGTGCCGCGCACCAGGATGCCCACGTTGTCGCCCGCCTGCCCCTGGTCCAGCAGCTTGCGGAACATTTCAACGCCGGTCACCGTCGTCTTGGTGGTCGGACGGATGCCGACGATCTCGACTTCCTCGCCAACCTTGATGATCCCGCGCTCCACGCGACCCGTCACCACCGTGCCGCGGCCCGAGATCGAGAACACGTCTTCGATCGGCATCAGGAACGGCAGGTCAACCGGACGCTCCGGCTGCGGGATGTAGCTGTCGACCGCCGCCATCAGCTTCAGCACCGCTTCATGGCCGAGCTCGGGCGACTTGCCTTCGAGCGCCATCAGCGCCGAACCGTGGATGATCGGGATGTCGTCGCCCGGGAAGTCATACTTCGACAGAAGCTCGCGCACTTCCATCTCCACGAGCTCCAGCAGCTCGGGATCGTCCACCATGTCGCACTTGTTCAGGAACACCACCAGCGCGGGAACGCCGACCTGGCGCGCCAGAAGGATGTGCTCGCGGGTCTGCGGCATCGGGCCGTCGGCCGCCGACACCACCAGGATCGCGCCGTCCATCTGCGCCGCGCCGGTGATCATGTTCTTCACATAGTCGGCGTGGCCCGGGCAGTCCACGTGGGCATAGTGGCGGTTCGTGGTCTCATATTCCACGTGCGCCGTCGAAATCGTGATGCCGCGCGCCTTCTCTTCAGGCGCCTTGTCGATCTGGTCGTACGCCGTGAACGTCGCGCCGCCCGCTTCCGCAAGCACCTTCGTGATCGCAGCCGTCAACGACGTCTTGCCATGGTCAACGTGACCAATCGTGCCGATGTTGCAGTGCGGCTTGTTGCGTTCAAATTTTGCTTTGGCCATCTTCTCTCTCAGTTCTTCGGTGGCGCCGTGTCAGGCTGCAAAAAGGCCGCCGTGGGATAGGGGGTTTCGAAGAAGTTCGCAAGACCCGGCCTGCGCCCGAAGCGCACAGGTGGCATGCGGAACACCATGCCGGACGCCATATGCAGCGGGCATCGGCGCAGGTTTGCGCCCTGATTCGCGCCACGCGCCCCGCCGCCGTCGGCGCGGCCCTGCGTCCGAAACATCCGGGACGCTCAGCCTGACGCATTGGGCCAGCCGACGCACATGATCTGGAGCGGGTGAAGGGAATCGAACCCTCGTCATCAGCTTGGAAGGCTGTTGCTCTACCATTGAGCTACACCCGCGTACCGCGCGAAGCGGACGGGCCATGCCGGGCGGGGCGAACGTATCCGGCCTTCCGGCCCAGGATCCATCGCTCCGATGCCAGGATCGAATTCGGCTCCCCGCCGCCATCCGCTCCCGCATGCCCCGTCATGGCGCGCCGCAGCCATAACACAGGAGATTCCCGCGCAAAAGCCCCACCTGGAGCCATGCACAGGCGCCACCGGCCCATGCCCGGCACAGCTCCGCCCCGGGCGAATGCGCAGCGCCCGCACCTGCGCGCTCTTCTCAATCTGGAAATGCGCGGCACCAGCGCGCGACGACGGGTGGTGGAGGGGGTTGGATTTGAACCAACGTAGGCAGAGCCAACGGATTTACAGTCCGTCCCCTTTAACCACTCGGGCACCCCTCCACATCGACGCCCGTCGTCTTGTCCCTCACCTGCCAATTTCCGGCCGAGGGTGCAAGCGCTGACCGCATGCCGGAAGCCGGCTTTGGCCATTCTGCGCGCCCGAAGCAGCGCTCCGGGTTCACAAGGATCGGCTTTATGTGAGGGGCTCCGGCACAAGTCAACCGGAAATGAGGCGTCATCCACGGCGCGAGACAAGCCCGTTTGATCGGCGCGGAACCCGCGCATGCTGTATGAATACCCGCTGCTGCGGGAGAGACGAGATATGCTGCGCCTGCCGCTCCCAGCCGAGGCTTTCATGATCGCGTCCCGAATCTTCAAGAGCGCCCGCCTGCCGCTCGCCTTGCTCGGCCTCGCGCTGGGCTGCGCGAATGGCCAGGCGGCAACCCTCACGGTGCTCACCGCCGGCGCGTACAAGCCAGTTCTCATGGCGCTGAAAGCCGATTTCGAATCGGCCGGCGGGCACACCCTGCTTGTGGATAACGATACCGCGGGCGCGCTGGTGAAGCGGATCGCCGGCGGGGAACGGTTCGACCTCGTGATCCTGCCGCCGTCCGCGCTCGAAACCCTGGCGCCGAGTGGCCGCATCGCGGCGGACCCGCCCACCGAAGTGGCACGCGTCGGCATCGGCGTGGCCGTGGCGGCGGGCGCGCCAAAGCCGGACATTTCCACGGTCGCCGCGTTCCGCCAGGCGCTGCTGAATGCGCGCAAGGTGGCCTTCATCGACCCGGCCTCGGGCGGATCGAGCGGGCCCTATCTGATCCGCCTGTTCGAAAAACTCGGCATCGCGCAGGAGATGAAGGCGAAGAGCGTGCTGGTGCCCGGCGGACTGGTGGCGCGCCGCCTTGTCTCGGGCGAGGCGGACCTTGCCCTGCATCAGATCAGCGAGATCCTCGCGGTGCGCGGCGCCGAGCTGGTGGGGCCGCTGCCGGCGGAGATCCAGAACGAGACCGTCTATGCCGCCGCCATCGCGGCCAACACGCTGCATCGCGCAACCGTCCAGGCGCTGATCGACGCGCTCACCGGGCCGCAGGCGGCCAAAGTGCTGGCGGACCAGGGCATGACGGCGCCCGGCCCCTGATTGCAACCGGCACGTTTGATGTCGTCCGGCCGCCTTTGGCGCCCTTTGGCCCTTGCGCGGGCAGGCCGGCTCTGACATCGCTGTGGCCATGTCTGATCGGCCAAGCCGCCCCCCGTCCCGTCCCGGCTCCCGCCCCGCCTTCGGCGACAAGGCGGGCAAGCGCCCGTTTCCGCCCCGCCGCCCCCGCAGCGGGGGACCCCCGCCCAAATGGGAGGGCGAGGACGATGTCGCTTTGCTCTACGGCTGGCACACGGTGACCGAGGCGCTGGCCAATCCCAAGCGGCGGTTCCGCAAGATCCTCGCCACCGAGAACGCCATCAACCGCCTCGCCGAGGAAGGCTTCAAGCTGCCGATCGCACCGGAAATGGTGCGGCCCGGCGACATCGACAAAGTGCTCGGCCCCGACGCGGTCCACCAGGGGCTGCTGGTTCATGCCGACCACCTTCCCTCCCCCGCGCTGCGGCAGGCGGCCAAGCACGACCTCGTGCTGGTGCTCGACCAGATCACCGACCCGCACAATGTGGGCGCGATCGTGCGCTCGGCGGCGGCATTCGCCGTGGGTGCCATCATCACCACCGCCCGCCACAGCCCGCCGGCCACCGGCGTGCTGGCGAAGAGCGCCTCCGGCGGGCTGGAACACGTGCCGTTCTGCCTCGTCACCAATCTGTCCCGTGCGCTCACCGAGCTGAAGGACAACGGCATGCTGGTGGTCGGGCTGGACAGCGAAGGCGAAGCCGACCTGGAAGACACCAAGCTGCACGCGCCGCTTGCGCTTGTGCTCGGCGCCGAGGGCAAGGGCCTGCGCCAGCTCACCCGCGAGACCTGCGACGTGCTGGCGCGCATCGACCTTCCCGGCGCCATCAAGAGCCTGAACGTCTCCAATGCTGCCGCGCTCTCGCTCGGTATCGCGCGCCGCGCCCTGAAGAAAGCCGGCTGAGTTTTTCTGTCGACGCCCCGTCCTATTGCGTGCAGCGCACCATATTTCGCCCTGCACCTAAGACCATTTGCCAATCGCACGCGCGATCAAGCTCGGTCATCTTTCTCCCATGGCGCAAAAGCGCCGGTTCGATTCAATCCGCGCGCCAATGACGCGGAACGGCAAGACTTGGGAGGAAATGCCACTTCGGCCCCGCGCCGGAGCCATGGCCCGTTCCCGCAGGATTGCCCAGTCGCGCCGCGCCCGCGCCGCCTGATCCGCCTCCCCGAGGGGAGGACCGGCGATCCTTGAGGGAGGAAGACTTCATGACTGTCACGACTGCGGGGCCCGTCGCCAAGGGCGTGCCGATGACCCGGGAGGAGAAGAAGGTCATCTTCGCCTCGTCCCTGGGCACGGTTTTCGAATGGTATGACTTCTATCTCTACGGCTCGCTCGCGGCCATCATCGGCGCCCAGTTCTTCAGCGCCTACCCCCCTGCGACCCGCGACATCTTCGCGTTGCTGGCGTTCGCCGCCGGCTTCCTGGTGCGCCCCTTCGGCGCGCTGGTGTTCGGCCGCCTCGGCGACCTCGTCGGCCGCAAATATACCTTCCTCGTCACCATCCTGATCATGGGCATGTCGACCTTCATCGTCGGCATCCTGCCCAATGCGGCGACCATCGGCTTCGCCGCCCCCGTGATCCTGATCGCGCTGCGCCTGCTGCAGGGCCTCGCGCTCGGCGGCGAATACGGCGGCGCGGCGACCTATGTGGCGGAACATGCGCCGCAGGGCCGTCGTGGCTTCTACACCTCGTGGATCCAGACCACGGCCACGCTCGGCCTGTTCCTGTCGCTGATCGTCATCCTCGTCACCCGGTCCGTGGTGGGCGAAGCCGACTTCGCGGCCTGGGGCTGGCGCGTGCCGTTCCTGATCTCCATCGCGCTGCTCGGCGTGTCGGTGTGGATCCGTCTGACCCTGAACGAATCCCCCACCTTCAAGCGCATGAAGGAAGAAGGCACGGGCTCCAAGGCCCCGCTGTCGGAAGCCTTCGGCGAGTGGCGGAACCTGAAGTTCGTCATCATCGCGCTGCTCGGCCTCACCGCCGGCCAGGGCGTGGTGTGGTACACGGGCCAGTTCTATGCCCTGTTCTTCCTGCAATCGATCCTGAAGGTCGACGGCTATACCGCCAACCTGCTGATCGCCTGGTCGCTCGTTTTCGGCACCGGCTTCTTCGTGTTCTTCGGCTGGCTGTCGGACAAGATCGGCCGCAAGCCGATCATCCTCGCCGGCTGCCTGATCGCCGCCTCCTGCTACTTCCCGCTGTTCAACATGATCACCACCGCGGCCAACCCGGCCCTGGAAAAGGCGATCACGTCGGTGAAGGTGGCGGTGGTTGCCGATCCCGCGACCTGCGGCAGCCTGTTCAATCCGGTGGGCACCCGCGTCTATACCGCCCCGTGCGATCTGGCGCGTGACTTCCTCGCCAAATCCTCGGTGCGCTACTCCACCGAATCGGCGCCGGCGGGCACGCCCACCACGATCCGCATCAACGACACGGTGGTGCCGTTCGGTCCGGACTTCGGCAAGGCCACCACGGCCGCGCTGCAGGCTGCGGGCTATCCCAAGGCGGGCGATACGAACATCGTGAAGATGGCGCATCCCTTCGACATCTTCCGCCCGCAGCCGGCCGCGGTCATCGGCATCCTGTTCGTGCTCGTGATCTTCGTGACCATGGTGTACGGGCCGATCGCGGCGGCGCTGGTGGAATTGTTCCCCACCCGCATCCGCTACACCTCCATGTCGCTGCCCTACCACATCGGCAACGGCTGGTTCGGCGGCCTGCTGCCGGCCACCGCCTTCGCCATGGTGGCCGCCACCGGCGATATCTACTACGGCCTCTGGTACCCGATCGTCATCGCTTTGATGACCTTCGTCATCGGCTTGCTGTTCGTCCCCGAGACCAAGAACCGGAACCTCGACGACTGGCACTCGCACTGAGGCTCGTGCTCCGGCGGCCGGCTCCTTGCCGGCCGGCCAAGGGGGAGACGCCGGCTGCCCCGGCATCTTCCCGCGACGGCCCCGCCCCGGCGGGGCCGTTTGCGTTTGGGGCGCGGCATCTGCGCTCGACAGGGCCCGGCATCTGGGGACCGCCAAGGCGACATCTTGTTCCCGCCGCCCGGCGCTGGTAGGCATGGCACAGATGGCCCCGGCACCCAGCGTCGCAGGCCCGAAGCCGGTTTAGCTCAGCGGTAGAGCAGCGGTTTTGTAAACCGAAGGTCGGGGGTTCAATCCCCTCAACCGGCACCATTTTCCGAGGTTTTTTGGTCCAGCACCGATCGGGATCGGCCCCGTGCCCTCATATCTTCATCCGGCCGCGCGTCCGGTTAAAGCGATGGCGCTTGACCGTGCGCCCCTGCCAGCCATTTGTGGACGGCCACAAAGCGCGCCGCTTCAGACGCCGGGCGTGGATTTCCGTCGGAGGATCAAATCTCAAACGGCTCCCCGGCCGGGGGAACGATGACGCGCGTGGCCGCTCCCTCAAGGCCGGCCACGAAATCGGACGGATCAGGCGCCAGCAAACCGAAGGTCCCGTAATGGCACGGGATGACCGCGTCAAAACGGAAATAGCGTCGCACGGCGATCGCGGCGATCCTTCCGCTCATGGTGAAACGGTCTCCCACCGGCACGATGCCAACCTGCGGCGCATGGAATTCCTGGATCAGGGCCATGTCGCTAAAAATGTCGGTATCGCCCATGTGGAACAGGGATGGACCGTGCTGCGGCTTCAGGATGAGGCCATTGGGATTGCCGAGATAGGTCGAGCGGCCACCCTCGCCCAGCGTGCCGGAAGAATGCACGGCGGGCGTGAAGGCCACGTCGAAACCGCCGCAGCTGACGGATCCACCGCTGTTGCCGGGGTTGATGTTCGAAGCGCCCTGCCCCGCGAGATATTGGCAGATCTCAAAATTGGCGATCACTTGCGCGCCGCTTTGCGCGGCGATGGCTGCCGCGTCGCCGAGATGGTCGTCGTGCCCGTGGGTGACAAGAATGTGCGTCACCCCCTGCGCGGCTTCCGCGATGCTGCCGGGAAAGCGCGGATTGCCCGTGAAGAATGGGTCGATGAGGACAATTGCCGCTCCGGTCTCGATGCGGAAGGCTGAATGTCCGAGCCAGGTCAATTTCATGAAGCGCTCCAAAAGGACGTGCATGTGAACAGCGAGGGGAGCACCGCCAGGCGGGCTCCCCCTTCTTTTGTCTGCCGGTTGGCTAGAGGGGCTGGGGCTTGGCGCCGGCGGCCGCAACCTCGATTTCCGGCGAGGGCGGATCCAGGCGAGCCGGACCGAAGACGATGGCATCGCGCAGCGCATCGAACTTTGCCGCGGCCTCCGGCTCCGGCGTGAGCAGTGACACCACGATGGCGGTGGCGAACGAGAGCGGCATCGCGACGATGGCCGGATTGCGCATGGAGATGAACCACCAGTGCGACTGGAGATCGGCCAGATTGCGCCCGAGCACGTCCACCTGGATGGTCGGCGAGAGCAGGATCATGGTGAGGCAGACCACCGTCCCCACCAGGATGCTGGAGACCGCCCCCGCAGTGGAGAGCCGGCGCCAGGAGATGGACAGCACCAGGGTTGGAAAATTGGCGGCGCAGGCCACTGAGAAGGCAAGGCCCACCATGAAGGCGACGTTCTGGCCCTCGAACACCGAACCGAGCGCCACGGCCAGCACCGCGATGAGCACGGTGGAGATGCGTGCCACCGCCATCTTCTCCTTCTCCGGCGCGTGGCCGGAGCGCACCACATTGGTCCAGATGTCGTGGCACAGGGTGGCCACTCCGGAGAGCGTCAGCCCGGCGACCACGGCCAGCATGGTGGCGAAGGCCACCGCGCAGATGAAGCCGAAGAAGGCCTCGCCGCCGAGGGTCAGTGCCAGAAGCGGAGCGGCCATGTTGCCGCCGCCGCCGGCCTTGGCGACCACCGCCGGGCCGACAAGCACCATGCAGCCGAAGCCGATGATCAACACAAACAGATGGAAAATGCCGATCAGACCCGTCGCATAGGTGATGGAAAGGCGCGCGTCGCGCACGTCCTTCACGGTATAGACGCGCATCAGCACATGGGGCATCGCGGCGGTGCCGAACATGAGGGCGAGGGCGAGCGATATGGCTTCCCAGCCTCCCGGCACAACCTTCTCGCCCGGCTGCAGCACCCGCTCGCCGAACTGCTGCGCCGCGGCCTGGAACAAGGCGCGCGGATCGAAGCTGAAGCGGCTGAGGACGAGAGCGGCAAGCACGGCCCCGCCGATCAGCAGCAGGATGGCCTTGATGACCTGAACCCAGGTCGTCGCGATCATGCCCCCGAACAGCACATAGACCAGCATGGCCGCGCCGACGATCATGACCGCAGTGGAATAGGGAATGCCGAACAGGAGCTTGATGAGCGCGCCGGTCGCGACCATCTGGGCGATCAGATAGAACAGGATGACGGTCAGCGAGCCGATGGCGGCCGCCGAGCGCACCCAGCGTTGATTGAGCCGGTATGCGACCAGATCGGCCATCGTGAATTTGCCGACATTGCGCAGGGGCTCGACGATCAGGAACAGCATGATCGGCCATCCCACCAGCCAGCCGATCGAATAGACCAGGCCGTCGAAGCCGTTGGCGGTGATGATGCCGGCAATGCCGAGCAGCGCGGCCGCGCTGAGGAAGTCGCCCGCGAGGGCCCAGCCGTTTTGCCAGGCGGAGATCCGCCCCTCGGCTGTGAAGAAAGAGGTGGTGCTTCGGGTGCGCCGTGCCGCGACATAGGTGATCCAAAGCGTCAGCATGACGAAACTGAGGAAGAAGGCGATCGACAGACCGCTCTGGGTGCTGGGCATGGATGCCTCCTCATTTCTTGAGAGCGCGGACCGCCGGGTCGTAGACCTTGTTGGTCCACACCACGTAGGCGGCACACAGCAGGAAAGCCGAGACAATGATGCTCGGCCCGGCGATCAGCGCCACCGAGACCCCCGGTGCGAGGATCGTGGCCAGCGCCGCCTTGTGAAAGGCGATAAGGCCCATGAAACTGAAATAAATCAGCATCATAGCAAGACTGAGCGCGATCGAGACCCGCCAGCGCAATCGGACCAGCCGCACGATGGGCGCATCCACTTTGGCCGATACATTCATTATCGTTCCCCTTTTTTGTCATACATTTGTCTTCATATATTAGACTTTGTCTTTCATCAAGCCGGACTGTCTTTCGACGATGAATTTTTTGGCCTGCCTTATTGGAGGCATTTCCAGGGTTTTCATGCATAAATTCACGGCATTTAGGGAACAGACATAAAAGTCATTAGGTCATTTGTGCTGCATTTGTCTTGACTGATGGCGGGAGCTTTGTCACATAGGGTCGTCCGCGCAATGCGGGAATGCCTGAGGAAAGGCCCAACGATGATCCCGTCAGACCAGCACCTTCACATCGGCTCGATCCTGTTCGACGGATTGGACCAGATTGATTTCACCGGGCCCTTCGAGGTCCTCGCCCGAATTCCCAATTCCAGTTTTCACATCGCCGGCAAGACGCTTGCCCCGGTAAAGGACACGCGCGGCCTCACGCTCACGCCGGAAAAGACCTTCGCGGACATGCCGAGGCTGGATGTGCTGCACGTGCCTGGCGGCCCCGGCCAGGAGGCCCTGATGGAAGATGAGGAGACGCTCGACTTCATCCGCACCCAGGCGGCCGGCGCCATGTTTGTCTTCTCGGTGTGCACCGGCGCCCTCATCTGCGGCGCCGCCGGGCTGCTCAAGGGCAAGCGCGCGACCACCCACTGGGCCGCCATGGACGTACTTCCCTATCTCGGCGCGATTCCCCTCACGGACCGGGTGGTGATCGAGGGCAATTATATCTTCGCCGGCGGCGTCACGTCCGGCATCGACGGCGCGCTTCGGCTTGCGGCGATGCTGCGCGGCGACAAGGCGGCGCAGCAGATCCAGCTGTACATGCAGTACCAGCCCGAGCCGCCGTTCGACGCGGGGACGCCGGAGCGGGCGCCCAAGGACATTGTCGCCGCCGCGCGGGATTCGGTGAAGGAGCTGACCGCCCAGCGGATCGAGACCGCGCGCCGCGTCGCGCGCCGCCTGGGCGTGGCCGCTCCGGACGATGCGGAACTTGCGCGTTCCGCCTGAGAGGCCGGTTCAGGGTCCCAGTCGAAAGAGGCTCACGCGCCTCTTTCGACCACGTCCTCGCGCAGGATCGAATCGAGCGTGCGCGCGAATTCCTCCGCCAGCGGCTTCGGGATGACGCTGGTGGTGATGCGGATGGCGGAAGGCGCCGCAAGGCGGAACACGGAGCCCGTGCGCACCGTCCAGCCCGCATCGAGCAGCCGCCGCGCGACCATCTGTTCGTCCGCCACCGGGATCCAGACATTCATGCCGTCCCGGCCATGGGCCTTGATGCCGCGGCCGGCCAATGCGGTGATCACGTCCTCGCGCCGCCGCTCATAAGCCCCCGCCGCACTGGCAACCAGCTGCCGGTAGCCCGGCGCCGTCAGCACCGCCAGCACCGACTTCTGAAGAATCGAGCTGACCCACCGCGACGTGAAGGCATTCAGCGCGAGGCTCGCGCGGCTGAGCTCGTGGCTGGAATTGACCACCGCCAGCCGAAGATCCGGCCCGATATATTTCGACACCGAGCGGATGATCGCCCACAGTGGGCGTCCCGGCTCCACCAGCGTCATGGGCGGAAAACGCGAGAGGACGGCGAAATGATCGTCCTCGATCACCAGCACGTCGGGATAAGCCCTGATCTCCTCGCGCAAAGCAGCAAACCGCGCGAGGCTCCAGGATCCGCCCAGCGGATTGTGCGCGCGCGGAGTGAGGATGACCGCCTTTGCGCCGGCCGCGAGCGCATGGCGCAGCCCCTCGGGCGTCACCCCCTCGTCGTCCACCGGCATCGCCAGAGGCACATAGCCGCCCTGGCGCATGAGGCCGAGCGTGGTCATGAAACAGGGGTCCTCGACCCCCACCGCATCGCCCACCGCCAGCAGCTTGCGCAGAATGGTGCCGATTGCATCGAAGGTGCCCGAGGCGAGCCAGAGTTCGCCCATGGGCAGCTCGTCCAGCGCGAATTGCTGCCCGAGGAGGCGCAGCAGCTCCGGATCGTCAGGCGGGTCCTCGTAGGACCGCTGGTGCCAGCCGAGGCTGCGCACCACGGAGGACATGTCCGGCAAGAGGGCGGGATCGGGGTTGCCGCCGGCGAGATCGCGCGGCGAGGCGGCCGGTGGCGGCGCCGTTCGATCCGGCGCGACCCGGCTTCCCTGCCGGCCGCGACCTTCCACCAGGCCACTGTCAGACAATTGCTTGTATGCGGCGGCAACGGTATTGCGATTGATGCCCAGCTCTTCGGCCAGCTGGCGCACGGTCGGGAGCGACGCGCCACGCTTCAGTCGCCCCGCATCCACCGCCGAACGGATGGACAATGCGATTTCTGTTGCCGTTCGGCCGGTGATCAAGACCTTCTCCCTGGCATGGCAAAGCTGCCGCTCGGCGCGTCCCCACGATAGACAGCCCAACGCGCCGCCGCCACCTTCCGACAGCGAAGTACGCGCCTGCGCCACGCTCCTTAGTCTATTCAGACATAAAAAGTCAAATTAGAGAATCCTGGATTTTTGTCTTGTCCCTCCGGTCGGGACAATGCTGTGATGCGGATGGAGGCCTCCCCTATGACAGATGCAATCGAAATTGCCCGCGCCCTGATGCGCATCGACACCTGCAATCCCCCCGGCAACGAGCAAGCCGCCGCAGACATCCTCGTCCCGCTGCTGGCCGCCTCCGGATTTGAGGTGGAGCAGCATCGCTTTGCGCCTGGTCGCGTCAATCTGGTGGCCGTGCGGCGCAGCGCGCACAGGCGGCCGGCCCTGGCCTTCACCGGTCATCTCGACACGGTCCCGCTGGGAACGGCCCCCTGGCACCATGATCCCTTCGCCGGCGAGATCAGCGAGGGGCGCCTCTATGGGCGGGGCGCCTCCGACATGAAGGCGGCGGTCGCGGCCTTCGTGGCGGCGGCGATCGACGCGCGCGACATCGCGGCGGACCTTGCCCTCGTGATCACCGCCGGCGAGGAGCGCGGATGCGAGGGCGCGCTTGCGCTGGCGCGGGATCGGGTGACCCTGCCCGAGATCGGCGGGTGGATCGTCGCAGAGCCCACCTCCAATGCCGTGGCCCTGGGCCATAAGGGCGCCGTCTTCTGCTTCGTGCATTTCACCGGCGTCTCGGCCCATTCCTCCACCCCGCAGCTCGGCGTGAACGCCATCTATCGCGCCTGCACGGCCGCACTGGCCTTCCGCGACCTGGATTTCCCAGGCCGGCACGCGGTGCTGGGACAGGCCACGGTGAATGTCGGCCTGATCGAGGGCGGGCACGCGCCCAATGCGGTGCCGGACCGCGCGCGCCTGCACGTGGACGTGCGGACCTTGCCGGGAATGGATCACGCGGAAGTCCTGGCCCGTCTTGCCGCCGTCGCGGGCGATCACAGCCGCGTGGAATGCGTCCACGATCTTGCACCGGTGTGGACCGATCAGGGCGCACCGTTCGTCGCCCTGTGCGCGGCGGCGCGCGAAGCGGAGGGCTATGTGGCCGAGCCGCCGCGCGGCGCCGCTTTCTTCACCGATGCCTCGGTGCTTGCGGGGCTCGCGCCGGCGCCCGTCGTCATCCTTGGCCCTGGCGAACCCAGCCAGGCCCATGTCACCGACGAATGGTGCGGCGTGCGCGAGATCGAAGCGGCGCAGCGCATCTATGGGCGGCTGATCCGCATGCACGCGGCCAAAGATTGAGCGCGGGGCGGCCGGCCGGCGGGCGGTTTCGCTCCGCCCGCCGGCGCGCCCTCAAGCGGACATCTGCGCCGCAACCAGTTCGGCGGTGGCGCAGGAGAGCGTCCAGCCGAGGTGGCCGTGGCCGGTGTTGAAGAACACGTTGCGCGCCCGCCGACTGGCGCCGACCCGCGGCAGCATCCCCGGCAGCATGGGCCGCAACCCCGCCCACACCGCGACGTCGCTGGTATCGAGCCTTGGAAAATGCCGCCGCGTCCAGCTGACGAGGGGCGCGATGCGGTCGGCCCGCACATCACGATTATAGCCGTTCAGCTCCGCTGTCCCGGCGATGCGGAAGCGGGAGTCGCCAAGGCGGCTGGTGACGATCTTCGCGGCATCGTCGAGCAGAGCCACGCGCGGGGCATGGTCCACATCCTCCGGCTTCACCGCCACGGTGATGGAATAGCCCTTCACGGGATAGACATTGAGCCGCTCGCCCACCAGCGCGGCCAGCCGCCGGCTCCCGACCCCGCCGCAGATGACCACAAGGTCCGCCGTCAGCGACCCGACCGCCGATGCGTCGTCCACGCCGTGCCATTCGACCGTGCGGGCATCTCCGCCGTCGCGGATGGCGCTGACTTCGACCCCGTGGACGAACTTTCCGCCCAGGCGCTCACAGGCCACGGCAAGGCCACGCGTGAACAGGCAGATGTCGCCGGAGGCGTCGCGCGGGGTGAAGAATCCGCCATGGAACGCGCCCTCCAGCGTGGGCTCGATGGCCCTGATTTCCTGCGGCGTCACGGGTTCGCGCTCAAGGCCGCCGCGCTTCAGCAAGGCGTTGACCTCGGCGGCATGGTCGAAGCTCGCTTTATCGCGATAGACATGCATGAGGCCGCGCTTCTGCAGGTCGAAGGCGATGCCTTCCCGCTCGGCGATCTCAAACAGATGCCGCCGCGCCGCGATGGCGAGGCGGACCGTCTCGACGGTGTTTTCCTCGTATCTGCGGATCTGGCCGACGAATTCCGCGAGCCAGGACAGCTTGTGCCAGCTGGGCTTCGGGTTCAGGAGCAGCGGGGCGGAGCGGGTGAAGATCCAGCGCAGCCCGTGGGCGACGTTGGACCATTGGTTCCAGACCTCCGCATTGCTGGCGGAAAGCTGGCCGCCGTTGGCGAAGGAGGTTTCAAGGGCGGCGTAGGGGTGCCTCTCCAGCACCGTCACCGCGTGCCCGCGGCGCAGCAGGGCATAAGCGGTGGTGACGCCGGTGATGCCGGCGCCGATAACGATCACATGTCCCATGATTGAAGGCTCTCTTCCGTGACAGTTCACGCCCCCTCTGTCACGGAACCTGAGAGCTTCTCCGCCATGGCGGATATCCCCTTCGGTGGATCAGGATGGTCCTGATCTCTCTCCAGAGTGCCTGCTGAATCGGTCCTTTTGCCTGAGAGATTCCGGGGCGGTTGCTCCTTCGGCGGCGCCGAGGCGCCCTCTCCCGATTCATCTGAACGGCAGGCGCCAGGATAGGGATTTGCCTGCCCATTTCAAGTCAAATAGTGTTTTGTCCCTCATATGACTGATGCACGCCGGCGATCGCCCCGGCCCGCTGCCGCGCCGGGGCGATCGCCGCACCTGCGGCTCAGCTGAGTTCGGGCAAGCGGTCGAGATGCTTGTCCAAGGTGATCGGATAGTCGCGCACCCTGACGCCGGTGGCGTTGTAGATGGCATTGGCGACCGCCGCGGCGACGCCGCAGATGCCGAGTTCGCCCACGCCCTTCGCCTTCATCGGCGAGGACATGGGGTCGGTCTCATCCAGGAAGATCACGTCCTGGTGCGGGATGTCGGCGTGAACCGGCACCTCGTAACCGGCAAGATCATGATTGACGAAGACGCCCAGGCGCTTGTCGATCTTGAGCTCCTCCATCAGCGCGGCGCCCACCCCCATGGTCATGGCGCCGATCACCTGGCTGCGCGCGGTCTTGGGGTTGAGGATGCGCCCGGCGGCACACACCGCCAGCATGCGCCGCACGCGCACCTCGCCGGTTACAGCGTCCACGCCCACTTCCACAAAATGGCCGCCGAACGTGGATTGCTGGTATTTTTCGTTGAGGTCGCCGTATTCCATGGTGTCTTCCCCGGAAAGGCCGCCTGCCCCCACGGCCTCGGTAAGGGGAACACTGCGGTTGCCGAGGCGCACCGCTCCGTCGGCGAACACCGCGTCGGCGGAATTGAAGCCGAGCTTCTGCGCCACCGCTTCACGCAGCTTCACGCACGCGGCATAGACGCCGGCCGTGGAGCTGTTTCCACCCCACTGCCCCCCAGAGCCCGCCGACACGGGGAAGCTGGAATCGCCAAGGCGCACGCGCACCTTTTCGAGCGGCATGCCCATCATCTCGGCGGCGGTCTGAGCGATCACGGTATAGCTCCCGGTGCCGATGTCGGTCATGTCGGTCTCGACCGTGAGCAAGCCGGTGTTGTCGAGGTGCACGCGCGCACCGGACTTCATCACAAGGTTATTGCGGAAGGCGGCCGCGACGCCCATGCCGATCAACCAGTCGCCGTCGCGGACGCTTCCCGGATGCGCGGCGCGCGCGCTCCAGCCGAACCGATCGGCGCCCTGCCGCAGGCAATCCACCAGCCGGCGCTGCGAGAATGGACGTTCGGGATTCTCAGGATCCACCTGCGTATCGTTCGCGGCGCGAAACGCGATCGGATCCATGCCGAGCTTTTCCGCCATCTCGTCCATGGCGATCTCCAGCGCCATCATGCCCGGAGCCTCGCCCGGCGCGCGCATGGCATTGCCTTCCGGCAAGTCGAGTTCGGCGAGACGCAGCGCCGTCATGCGATTTCCGCCGGCATAGAGCAGGCGCGTCTGCTGCACGGCCAGTTCAGGCCCGCCGCCCGGCAGGTCGCCGGACCAGCTCTCATGGCCAATGGCCGTGATCTTTCCGTCCTGGCTCGCGCCGATGCGGATGCGCTGGATGGTGGCCGGGCGATGGGTGGTGTTGTTGAAAATCAATGGCCGCGAGAGGGCCACCTTGACCGGCCGGCGCGCGGCGCGCGCCCCAAGGGCGGCCATGAGCGCATCCGCCCGCAGAAACAACTTCCCGCCGAACCCTCCGCCGATGAAGGGCGAGATAAGGCGGACGTTCTGCTTTGGAATGCCGAGGGTCTTCGCCATGTCGGCAACGCCCCAGGCGATCATCTGGTTGGAGGTCCAGAGCGTCAGCTTACCGCCGTTCCAGGCGGCGATGCTGGCGTGCGGCTCCATCATGGCATGGGCATGGTCGGGAGTGCTGTAGGTCTGATCGAGCTTCACCGGCGCGGCGGCGAACGCCCCTGGGAAATCCCCGCGCTTGGTGTCGGCCTCGGTGTCCTCTGGGATGGTCGCGCTCTTGCGCGCTTCCGAAAGATCGAACGCGCCATCGGCCTTTACGTACTCCACCTGGATCAGATGGGCCGCCGCCCGGGCCTGTTCGAAGCTCTCCGCAACGACCACGGCGACAGCCTGATGATAATGCTCGATATCCGGCCCGCCCAGGAGCTTCGCGGTGTTCTTGATGCCCTTGCCCAGCGGACCGGCATTCTCGGCCGTAACAATGGTGATAACCCCTGGTGCGGCCTTAGCGCGCGCGAGATCCATGGAGGCGATCCGGCCCTTGGCGATGGCGGCACCCAGCACATAGCCATAGGCCGCGTTCGCCATCCCCTCGTGGTGCTCATAGGCATAGGGCGCCGTGCCGGTGGTCTTCAGCGGCCCGTCGATGCGATCGAGCGGATGGCCGATGACCTTGAGCTGGTCGATGGGATTGGTGGTTGCGGGCGTATCGAATTTCATCGGTTCAACCCTTCGCCTCGTTGAGCGCGCTGGTAAGCGTGCGTCGGACCAATGGCAGCTTGAATGCATTGTCGCTGGTCGGCTTGGCGCCTGCGAGAAGACGCTCGGCCACCGCATTGGCGCCGCGCGGCATCTGCGCCTCGGCCGCTTCCAGGCGCCACGGCTTGTGCGCCACGCCGCCGAGCGCCACGCGGCCCGTTCCATCCCGCTGGACGATGGCGGCCACCGAGATGAGCGCGAACGCATAAGAGGCCCGGTCGCGGACCTTGCGGTAGATATGCGTGCCGCCCACCGGCTTTGGCAGCGTCACGGCGGTGATGAGTTCGCCGGCGTCCAGCACCGTCTCCTGCTGCGGGGTATCGCCCGGAAGCCGGTGGAAATCGGCGATGGCGATGCGCCGCGTGGCGCCGTCCGCCTTCACCGTTTCCACCGTGGCATCAAGCGCGCGCATGGCCACCGCCATGTCGCTCGGATGGACCGCGATGCAGGCCTCGCTTGCGCCAAGCACGGCGTGCTGGCGGCTGAAGCCGCCGATCGCCGCGCAGCCGCTGCCGGGCTGACGTTTGTTGCAGGGCATGTTGGTGTCGTAAAAATAAGGGCAGCGGGTGCGCTGGAGCAGATTCCCGGCCGTCGTCGCCTTGTTCCGCAATTGCCCCGAGGCGCCCGCCAGCAAGGCGCGGGACAGGACGCCGTAATCGCGGCGCACACGCGCGTCTGCCGCCAGATCCGTATTGCGGACCAGGGCGCCGATGCGCAAGCCGCCATCCTCCGTCGGCTCGATCGTGTCGAGCCCGAGGCCGTTGAGGTCGATGAGATGGCCCGGCGTTTCGATTTCCAATTTCATGAGATCAAGCAAATTCGTGCCGCCGGCGATGAACTTGGCCTCCGGAACGCGGGCCGCAGCGGCGACGGCTTCGGCAGGCGAGGCTGCCCGCTCGTAGGTGAACGACTTCATGCCTGCCTCCCAGCCACTTCGTTGATGGCATCCAGGATGTTGGAATAGGCCCCGCACCGGCAGATGTTGCCGCTCATGCGCTCGCGCACCTCGGCGTCCGTCACATCGGGCGCTGCGTTCAGATCGGCGCTCACGTGGCTGGGAATGCCGGCCTTGATCTCCCCCAGCATCGCGACGGCGGAGCAGATCTGGCCCGGCGTGCAATAGCCGCACTGATAGCCGTCGTGCTTCACGAACGCGGCCTGCATGGCGTGGAGATTTTCCGGCGTGCCCAGCCCCTCGATGGTGGTGACCTGGTTTCCCTCATGCATGACCGCGAGCGTCAGGCATGAATTGATGCGCCGGCCATCCACCATCACCGTGCAGGCGCCGCACTGGCCGTGGTCGCAGCCCTTCTTCGTGCCTGTGAGGTGCAGATGCTCGCGCAGGGCATCCAATAAGGTGGTTCGGTTATCGAGTTCGAGCTGGCGGGGGACCCCGTTCACCTCGAACGATATTTTTGAACTTGTTGGGTTTGTGGGGCTTGCTGGGTTTGTGAGGCTTGTGGCGACTGCGCCAGCTTGCGCCTGCGCCGCCGATGGGGCGGCGGATGCGGTCACCGTCACGGACAGCGCGGTTCCGATCAGCAACTCCCGCCGGGTCACTGACAGGTCGGATGGAGTCTGCAATGGATCATTCCTCATGAGGACCATGGGTTCCAGACGCGCCGCCTGAACCCGGTTGACCCGGCTCAACGTGCATCGCAGCAATCGGATCCAGGCGAGCACTTCACGATTGAGTTGATCGGGCGCAGCCGGGCATCGGACAGCGCCCACGGGCGGGTGGCCGCGCGGTCAAGGCGAGCGTGTCTCCGGGCAGATCCGCGCGGCGGCAGCACGCCGACGATGAGGCGAGGCACCGCCACGCGGAGACGATTGCGGCGCAAGCCGGCTCGACTGGAAGTTAGGTCAAGCTTTTTCACTTTTCCTGGCCCGCAAGCTCAGCTAATCGAAGCATGGGGTGTGCCGTCTTTGCGCGGCACGCGGGACCGAAGCGGGGAGAGCGGCATCAAGGGCATGTTGCGCACGGCAGTCGTCGCCGAAAGCGCAATTTTAACCCGGACTTGCCAGTCTCTGCCCGCGAAGCTCCTTGGGGGCGCGAAGAAAGAGGCCGGCATGATGCCCAAACTGTTCAAGACCCTGGCGCTGACCGCCCTGCTTCAGGTCGGCGCATTCGCGTTTGGTTCCTACGCCATGGCGCAGTCCACGCCGGTGCCGCAGCGCGGCGTTCCCGGCGCGACCCTCGACATCGGCGACCAGCCCGGCCTCGTCCCGCCCGCGGACGACGAGGTGGACATGGATCCGGCCTACAAGCGCCAGCCGGTCTATTTCCGCACCACTGAGCCGCCGGGCACCATCATCATCAGCACCGACGACAAGTTCCTGTATCTGGTGGAAGGCAATAATCGCGCGCTGCGCTACGGCATCGGCGTCGGCCGCGACGGCTTCACCTGGAAGGGCCTGGTCACGGTCGTCCGCAAGGCCGAATGGCCCGATTGGACGCCGCCGGCGGAAATGATCCAGCGCCAGCCCTATCTGCCCCGCTTCATGGCCGGCGGCCCGGGCAACCCGATGGGCGCCCGCGCGCTCTATCTCGGCGGCACGGTCTATCGCATCCACGGCACCAACCAGCCCGAGACCATCGGCTATGCGGTGTCTTCCGGCTGCTTCCGTCTGGTGAACAGCGAGATCATCGACCTCTACACGCGCGTTCCCGTGGGCACCAAGGTCATCGTGCGCCAGGCGGTCACGCTCTGATCCACCGCACCGCCGGTGCCGCAGCAATGGCCGCCGCATCCGCGGCGGCTTCTTCTTACTTCCAATCACCTCAATGGGGCGGGATTCATGAAGACACTCCTGGCGTTGCTGACCGGCGCCGTCGTGGCGCTGTCGGCGCACGGCGCGAGCGCGCAGACGCTCAAGGCGGTCAAAGATCGCGGCGAGCTGGTGTGCGGCGTCAGCCGCGGACTGCCCGGCTTCTCCAATCCGGATTCCACCGGCAAGTGGACCGGCTTCGACGTGGATCTCTGCCGCGGCATCGCCGCAGCTGTGCTGAACGATCCCTCCAAGGTGAAGTTCGTGCCGCTGAACGCCGAGGAGCGCTTCGCCGCGCTCAAGGACGGCAAGGTGGACGTGCTCTCGCGCAATTCCACCTGGACCTTGCAGCGCGAAGGCGAGCTCGGCCTGCTGTTCGGCCCCATCACCTATTATGACGGCCAGGGCTTCATGGTGCGCTCGGCGCGCAAGATCACCTCGGCCCTTGAACTGGACAATTCCAAGGTCTGCGTCCAGGCGGGCACCACCGCGGCCAATTATGCGACGGATTATTTCGCCGCCAACAACATGAAGCTCGAGCTGATCTCCCTGCCCTCCTCCGACGAGCTGGTGAAGGCTTATGAGAGCGGCAAGTGCGACACCATCACCACCGACGTGTCGCAGCTTTATTCACTGCGCCTCGTGCTCGCCAAGCCCGGCGACCATATCGTGCTGCCCGACGTGATCTCCAAGGAGCCGCTCGGCCCCGTGGTGCGCCAGGGCGACGACCAGTGGTTCAATGTGGTCAAGTGGACCCATTACGCCATGCTGAACGCCGAGGAACTGGGCGTGAACAGCACCAATCTCGACCAGGCCCTGAAGTCCGAAAAGCCGGACGTGAAGCGCCTCGTCGGCACCGACGGAAATTACGGTGAGCAGATCGGCCTCACCAAGGATTTCGCGGTGCGCATCGTCAAGGCCGTGGGCAATTACGGCGAAGTGTTCGAGCGCAACGTGGGCGCCGCCTCCAAGCTCGGCATTCCGCGCGGCATCAACCAGCTCTGGAGCACCGGCGGCATCCAATACGCCCCGCCCGTGCGCTGAGCCTTCCGAAAACCGCTCCGCCGCTCGCTTGATCGTGAGCGGCGGAGTGCCGTAAGGCCCCCTTGATCAGACATGGCCGCGCATGCCCCTTCATACGTCGCGGTGGCCTGGATCCGGCCGCTGATCCGGTGGCCCGACGCAGATGAAGAGAAGGAACTCGCGCGACTTCGGCCTGCCTCGACAAGCGCGGCGTGGACCGATACGAAAGGCGCGGGTGCTGTGCCGGCACCGAAAGAAGGGGTCGCCGCGCGACCGTCCGCATGAGCGAGCCCAGCCGACGCCTCGAAAAGATCGCCTTCGTGGCCAGCGAGACCACCGAGGCCCAGGCCGCTCGCACGCGCCTGATTCACCGCTATGGCGATGTCGCCGAAGCCGATGCGGACGTGATCGTCGCACTCGGCGGCGATGGGCTGATGCTCCAGACCATGCACGCCTTCCGCGACCGGGGCGTGCCGATCTACGGCATGCACCGCGGCTCCGTCGGCTTCCTTATGAACACCTATCGCGAGGACGCGCTTCGCGAGCGGCTCGCCGCCGCCCAGCATGTGGTCATCCACCCCCTCATCATGGAGGCGGTCGACCGTGCCGGCATTCGCTATCAGGCGCCCGCCATCAACGAAGTGGCCTTGCTGCGCCAGACCTATCAGGCCGCAAAGCTGCGGGTCTCGATCGACGGCAAGGTGCGGCTGGAGGAATTGATCTGCGACGGCATGATCGTCGCGACCCCCGCCGGATCCACCGCTTATAATCTCTCCGCCCATGGGCCGATCCTGCCGCTGAGCACCGCCTTGCTCGCCATCACGCCCATCTCGCCCTTCCGTCCCCGCCGCTGGCGCGGGGCGCTGGTGCCGGACAAGGCGCGCATCGACATTTCGGTGCTCGAACCGGAAAAGCGCCCGGTCAGCGCGGTGGCGGACCATTACGAGGTGCGCGACATCGTCAGCGTATCCGCCCGGCTCGATCCGACATCCTCCATGGATATGCTGTTCGATCCCGACCACAGCCTGGACGAGCGCATCCTGCGCGAGCAATTCGTCTACTGATTTTGACCAGCGCGCCCCGGCGCGGCCCGAGAATAGAGTGAAATGGTCTTTTCCTCCGTTACATTCCTCTATTATTTCCTGCCCGCCTTCCTGGTCTGCTATTTCGCGACACCGGGCATTCGGGCAAAGAACTTCGTTCTCCTCGGCTTCTCCCTTGTGTTTTATGCCTGGGGCGGCCTGTTCAACCTGCTCGTTCTCGCCGCCTCCATGCTGGGGAATTTCGTTCTGGCGCAGGTGCTGGGCGCGCGACCGCCGGGCAAGCGGCTGCCGATGCTGGCGCTCGCGGTGGCGCTCAATCTCGCCGGGCTCATCGTATTCAAATATGCCGGGTTCCTGGCCGAGAACCTGAACGTGCTGCTGGAGCCTCTCGGGGTCTCGGTGCCGGTGGTGCACCTCGCCTTGCCGCTCGGCATCTCCTTTTTCACCTTCCACGCCATCTCCTATCTCGTGGACGTGTATCGCGGCCGCGCGCGGGCCAACGGCCGGCTGGAGGAGATCGCGGTCTATATCACCATGTTCCCGCAGCTGGTGGCGGGGCCGATCGTGCGCTATTCCACCATCGCGCACCGCATCCGGGAGCGGCGCACCACGGTGGGCCGGGTCTCGGCGGGCCTGCGCATCTTCGTCATCGGCCTGTCCTGGAAGGTGCTGATCGCCGACGAGGTGGCGCCGCTCGCCACCATGGTGTTCGACCAGACCACCATGCCGAACTTCTTCACTGCCTGGATCGGCGTGCTCGCCTACGCGCTGCAGATCTATTTCGATTTCGGCGGCTATTCCAACATGGCCATCGGCCTCGCCCTCGCCATGGGGCTGAAGTTCCCGCGCAATTTCCGCCTGCCCTATGGCGCGCTGTCGATCACCGATTTCTGGCGCAAGTGGCACATGAGCTTGTCGAGCTGGTTCCGCGACTATGTCTATATCCCGCTCGGCGGTAACCGGCACGGCCATCTGCACACCGCGCTCAATCTTTGGACCGTGTTCCTGCTCTGCGGCTTGTGGCACGGGGCAAGCTGGACCTTCGTGATCTGGGGCGCGCACCACGGCGCGTTCCTGGTGCTCGAGCGCACCCGCTTCGGCAAGGCGCTCGCCGCCGGCCCCAAGGTGCTGAGCCATCTCTACGTGCTGCTGGTGGTGCTGTTCGGCTGGGTGTGGTTCCGCGCGCTCAGCCTGCCGCAGGCGATGGACGTGTTCGCCGGGCTGGTGGGCCTCAACGGCTTCGGGCCGCTGGCGCCGGGCCTTTTGGTGGCGCTGCAGCCGCTGACCATCGCGGTGATGATCCTCGCCTGGCCGCTCGCCATGTATGGCCTGCCCACCTTGCCCGCCGGCCCGCTCTCGCCCAACATGCGGCGGCTCGCCTATGGGGCGTGCGACAGCCTGATCATGCTGGTGCTGTTCGTGCTGTCGTTCATCACGGTGGGGGCGTCCAATTACAGCCCCTTCCTCTATTTCCGGTTCTAGCGGCATGTCGCTCCTGCTCGCCTACCGCCGCTGGTGGTGCTTCTTCTTCCTGGCGGTGCTGACGCTGCCGACGCTCGGGCTGGTGATGCCGGACCTGCCCGGCCCGGTACGCCTGATGACGACGCCGCAGGAACGCTGGTGGGTGCATGCCACCGAGCGCCTGGACCCCTTCATCAACGGCCGTTACGGCTTTCGCGGCATCGTGATGGCCGGAAATGCGACCTATCTGCGCGCGATGAAATCCACCCGTGAGCGGCCGGTGCTGCTCGGCGAGGGCGGGCAGATGTTCTTCACCGGCGAGCAGACGCTGGAGCAGTCGCTGGGCCGGCTGTTCCGCATCAAGCCCATGACCGAGCTCGCCGACACGCTCTCGCGCCTCAACGCCCTGTTGAAGGCGCGCGGGGCCAAGCTCGTGGTCTCCTCCCCGCCCAATGCCGCCACCGTGCTGCCGGAAAAGCTGCCGGCCTGGGCGCGCGGGCAGATGACCCACCCCACCGAGCTCGATTTCCTCACCGAGCAGATGGAAAAGCGCGGCATCGCCTATGTGGACCTTCGCCCCATTCTCATCGAGGCGAAGGCGCAGGGGCCGGTGTTCCGCCGCACCGACACCCATTGGAATCAGCGCAGCTCCGTGCTCGCCTTCAATGCCATGATGGCCGCAGCCGGCCGGCCGGACCTGGAGATCGCGCCCGATACGGCGATCGGCCCCTTGCAGGATGCGCCCTCGGGCGATCTTGCCCGCTATCTCGGCGAGGCGAACCCCACCGGCGACAAGGATTATGGCGAGATCGCCTCCAATCCCAAGCCGGTGCTGACCCCGCTGAAGGGGTTGATGCCGGAGCGCCCGGCGGATGATCCGTTCCAGCCCTATGCCTATTCCACCGGGCATGCGGGGCCGAGCATCCTGGTGATCGGCGATTCCTTCTCGCAGCATTATTGGCCGCGCCTGCTGGAGCGGGTGGCGAGCCGCTTCGCCTGGATGCATCACAGCGCCTGCAAGTTCGAATGGCCGGCGGTGGAGCGCTTCAAGCCCGACCTGGTGATCTATATGGTCACGGAACGCTCCCTGCCCTGTCGCGGGCAGCCGGTCGGCATGCCGCCGGGCTGAGCTGCCTGGGACGGAACGACATTCATGGGTTGACGCCATTTAAGCAGCGCATCGTCATGCACGGGCCTGTCCCGTGCATCCACGCGGCCGCGCTGGCATCAGCGTTTCAAGGCCCCGCGCGGGTGGCCCGGCGTGGACGGCCGGGACAAGCCCGGCCATGACGCGCGAAAGATGACTCCCTGGCGATGAAAGACATTCGGGTGCATCTGCGGTGAGAGCCGCGACGATCCGACATGCCGCTGAATGGCGATTGGTCCTAGCGCATCTCCAGCAGAGCGGCCGCGCCGTCGCGGCCGGCGCCGAGGTGAAAGGCGATCTCCTTGACGTCGAAATCGGCCCCATCGAGGAAGCCCCGCCAGCCGGCGAGATCCACGCCATAGGGATTGTCGCGGAGCAATTGCACCTTCACGAAGGGAAAGCCGTCGGCGATCAGCGCGCGCCAACCCTGGTGCAACTGGTTCTCGCCCTGGGCGCCCGGGGCGCCCGGAAACAGGATGTCGACGCGAAGGCCCGCCCGTTCCAGCACCGCGCGCTGCGCGACCTCGTAATCGCGGATGATCTGGAGCTTGTCGCCGAGCGAGCGCACCTCGCCCCAGAAGGCGCGGGCTTCGGGATGGGCGAGCGCGGATGCCTGGTAGAGGAACAGATAGCTCTGGAAATGCGGGGCCAATTCGGCGCTCTGGGTCAGCGCGACCACGTCCGACGTGCTGGCGCGCATGCGTTCCAGCGTCGCCGCGAGCGCCGGGGTGGCATGGTAGACGCTGTCATTGGCGAACAGCACCTCGGGTGCAGCCCACACCTCTGGCAGATAGCGCAAGGCGGCCGCCCAGGCCGCGAAATCATAGCCGTGGTTCTCCCGCGTGATGACCGCGTCGGCGACCTGCGGGCCGGGATCGAGGCAATCGAGGTCGGGCCGGTCGGTGGCGATGATCAGCACCACCTGCATGCCGCACGCCTTCAGGTCCGCACACAGGCGCAGAGTATGGCCGAACACCCGCCCGTCCGCCGCCGCCGTCACCATCAGGCACACCGGCCCGCCGGAAAGCGAGGCGGACGGCAGGCGCACCGCGCGGAGGGCGGGGCCGAGCACGTCGCGATCCTCCTGCACCGGCGCACCGGATGCGGTGGACAGGAGCCGCAGCGCCTTGCGGATGCGGCGCACGGGATTGGCCCGCGCGCTCACGTCCAGCGCGGCGATGAGCAATTGCTTGGACGCCTCCATCCGTGTCTTGAACGACACCATCGCCTGCCCTCCCTGGCGCCAGCCCTCTGTGGGGGCGCCCTTGCTCAGAAGCGGGTCACGATCTCGTCGAGGTTCGGCCGCGGGCGATCCTCCAGCTTCTGCGTCGCGGTGCCGATATAGACGAAGCCGGTGATGCGCTCATGCTCGGCAAGGCCAAGGGCCGCGCGGGCCTTGGGCTCATAGGCCGGCCATTCGGTGAGCCAGGTCACCCCATAGCCGAGCGCGGTCGCGGCGATCAGCAGGTTTTCCACCACCGCCGCGGAAGACAGCACCTGCTCGATTTCCGGGATCTTCACATGGGGCGCCGCGCTCGACACCACCGCCACGACCACGGGCGCGCGCAGGAAGCGGTTGCGCTCATCCTCGACGCGGCGCGGCGTGGCCTGCGGATCCACCTGCGCCAGCACGTCGGCGAGCACAGCTCCGGCACGGGCCCGCCCGTCGCCTTCCAGCAGGATGAAGCGCCAGGGCACGAGCTTGCCATGGTCCGGCACGCGGGCGGCGATGGTCAGCATCTCGTGCAGATGCTCCGCCGACGGGCCGGGCGCGGCGAAATCGACAATGCGGGTGGAACGGCGGGTGCGAAGCACCTCAAGAATATCGGACATGGCAAGCCTTCAAGCAATCGCCGGACGCAGCGCCGCCCGGCATCGGCCGGCAGGAGGAAGATGGCCGGGATGAGCGGCGTCCGGATTTTCCGCGCCTGCCTTATCACGCCGGGCGCGGCAGCAAAAAGCGACATAGCGCTCCTTGCGCGATCCGGCGCCGGAAGCGGGGCCACCCGCCAAGGGCGCAATGCCCGCCAGGAGCGCAATGTCGGTGTGGTGACTTGAAACCGCCGCGGTTTCGATGCACGTGAGGAGCCATGCGCCGAAAGATCGAAGCCGCCCGCCGCCGGTGGAACTGGCTGATTCCCTTGCTGCTCCCGCTTGTGGCCGCCGCGCTGGCGAATGGCGCGGCTTTCGGCCAGGCGATGCCGTTTGCCGGTGCGACCCCCGCGCCGCCGCCGATAGATGCATTCTCCGCTCCGCCGGCGCTCGGTGCCAATCCCGGCCTGCGCACCACGCCGCAGGGGCAAGTCCCCAGCCGCGAACCGCACGCGGTGCTTCCAGCCGCGCCCGCGGGCAAGACCACGGTCGGCGTGTTCGCGCGCTTCAGCGCCGACGGCCCCGCCATTCCCCATGGGCTGATGTGGCGCGTGTTCGCCGATACGCCCGAAGCCTCCGGCGCTTTCCCCCTCGTCGCCGAGAGCACCGATCCCGCCCCGGTGTTCTTTCTCAGTCCCGGCGGCTACATCGTGCATGTCACCTACGGGTTCTCCACCGCCGCCCAGCGGCTGCAAGTGGGCGCCGTGGCCCGGCGCGAGCAGTTCATTCTGCCGGCGGGCGGCCTGCGGCTTCAGGCCGACGTGGAATCCAAGATCATCCCGGGCCAGAAACTGACCTTCGACATTTACGAAGGCTCGTTCCTCCAGGGCCGCACGTCCACCCAGCCCTATTATCGTGGCGCCAATGCCGGCGACGTGGTGCTCCTGCCGGAGGGCACCTATCACGTGGTTTCCACCTATGGGGACGCCAATGCGGTGGTGCGGGCGGACGTCAACGTCCAGGCCGGCAAGCTCACGGATGCCACCTTCCACCACCGCGCGGCGCAGATCGTGCTGAAGCTGGTGGCGGAGAAAGGTGGGGACGCCCAGGCCAACACCCAATGGTCGGTCGTGACGCCGGGCGGCGATACCATCAAGGAATCCATCGGCGCCCTGCCCACGGTCATTCTCAGCGAGGGCGACTACACCGCGATCGCCCGCAATGACGGCAAGGTCATCAGCCGCGACTTCAAGGTGGAAGCGGGCAAGGACCGTGAGGTCGAGGTCATCAACAAGTGAGATCCCCGCCCCTTTCCGCCCCATCCGGAGCCTGCATGTGACGACCCTCTATCTGGCCGCCGCCTTCATCATCGGCGCATGCATCTCGCTTCAGGCGCCCATCAACAACCAGCTTGCCCAGGCCTTCGGCCACAACACCATTCTCGCCGCGCTGTTTTCCTTCCTTGTGGGCACGGCGTTCCTCACCGTCGTCGCCGTGGCGCAAGGCGGCATTCCCGCAGCGCTGGCGGCGCTTCCAAGCCAGCCGCTGTGGAAGCTGTGCGGCGGGTTCCTCGGTGCTGCTTTCATCATCGGCTCGATCTATCTGGTTCCCAAGATCGGCCTTGCGAGCCTGCTGGCCCTGGTGATCTGCGGCCAGCTCATCTCATCCCTGCTGCTCGACCATTACGGGCTGGTCGGGCTGATCGAGCGCAGGCTGACTCCGGTGAAGCTGGTGGGCGCCCTCATCATCATGGCGGGCGTCATCTTCATGCTGTTCGGCGACCGGTTGCTCAGCGCCATCCGCAATTCTTGACTTCGCCCGGCGAGGCACCGCCGCCGGGCGCGCAGGAGGCTGCGGTCAGAACTTCCAGGCGATATTGGCCTGGAAGGCATTGACGCTGACGCCATCGGCGAACTGGCCCACATAGGACAAGCCGACGCGCGCCTGGGCGGACAGGTTGAGGTCCGCGCCCACTTCCAGCAGCGCGGTATTCTCCGCCAGCGGCACGCCGCCGACGGTGAAATTCGCACCGGGCACGGCGCGCAGGGCGAGCTGCGCGGTTGGGTCGAGATCGCCGAACGCATATTGCCAGGCCGCAGAGGCGTGGGGCGCCAGCACCATGCCGTTGGACAGCGCGATGGAGGTTGCCGCCCGCAAGCCGAGCGAGGAATAGCCCACGCCCGCCGAAGACGACGCGCCGGAAACCCCGGCAAACGCGCCGCTCTCGGTGAAACTGTCGGTGTTGAGCTGCACCCAGGCGAGGCCGGCGAACGGTTCCAGCGCCACCGACTGAACCGCGAAGCCGTAGCCGACTTCGCCGAACACTTGCGCCGTGCCGCCGTCATATTGCGCATTGGCCTGCTGGGCCAGGCCCGGAACGACCACGGTGCGCGTCGCGTCGATCTGGTTGAAGGCGTAGCTCGCGCCAAGCCGCAGGTTCCACGGGCCCGCGCTGGTGCCGGCATAGAGCGCCAGCAGCATGCTGTTGACCTCGGTGGAGCTGGCCACCGCGTCCACATTTGCGTTCGACTGGGAATAGCCAAGCGCCGCGCCGATGCGCCAATCGCCGGCACGGATATCGGCGCCGGAAATGATGCCGCCAATGCTCTCGCTCACGCTGGAGGCATTGCCGTTGCCGTCAAGATTGGTCCAGCCGCCGAAGCCCTGGGCCCAGATGGTGGTGCTGCCGCCTGCGGGAGCCGGAGCTGCGGTCGGCGCCTTGGTGGCATAAGCCAGCGCGCCGAGCGCGGTGGTGGGCGCAGGCTGCGCGGCTGCCTGCGGGTCGGCAAACGACAGCGCGGCCGGGCCGCCATAGGCGAGCGCGCCCATGGGGCCGCTTTGTGCGCCATAGGCGCCCTGACGCAGCCGGCCCAGGATCGCCTCGCGCCCATAGATGCCGTCCCCGATCAGCACCGATTGCTCGCTCGCATAAGCTTCGCCCGAAAGCGACTTCAGTGCGGCCGGAAGCTGGCTCGCGCTCAAGCTATAGAGGCCGTTGAGCGCCACAGCGCCGGGGGTGGTGCCGTTCGGGAGGATCCCGCTGTTGAAACCGAAGTCCACCGCCCCGCCGACGGCGGACTGGTTGGCCGTGAGACCGGCCTGCCGCGCCATCTGCGAGGTCAGGTTCAGCGCCACATTGGTGCCCGAATAGGCCAGCGCCGCACTGACATAGGTGGGGAGCCCGGGAGTGGTCAGCGTCTCGAAGGCGCCCGTCGTCCCATCGGTGGCGGCAAGCAAGGTATAGCTGTTCGACAGCGCCGAGGTCACGAAGGGAACCTCCAGCGTGCCGGCGAGCCGCGCGACGCCGGCAATGCCGAAGAAGTCGTTGCTGCCCGGCGTGACCCGCAAGGAGAGCGTGCCAGCCGAGGTCTGGACGAAGGTGCCGCCGAACAGATGGGTGATCGACGGCCCGGTGCCGCTGACGCCGAGCCAGCCGCTGTTCTCGAACCTCTTGTCCAGCCCCGCTGTTGCAGCGATGCGGCCGTCGATGATGCCCATATTGACGATGACGGTGCCGGTGGCGTCGGGGCCGCTCCGCACCGCGTCGGACTCGATGGTTGTCTGCAAGGTGCCGTAATTCAGGAAGGTGCCGTAGAGGCCGTGCAGGTCCACCGCCGCCCCCGCGATGCCGCTGGACGTGACCGTGCCGGTATTGGTCAGCACGCCATAGGTTTCCCCGCGCATGCCGATGCCGCCATTGCCGCTGACCTTGATGGTGCCGCTATTGACGATGTCGTCACCGATGCTTCCCGACAGGACGGCGTCATTGTCGGCGCTGGAGGTGAGCGTTCCGGTGTTGCGGATGGGATTGTAGATTCCCGCGATGGTCGCGACATAGCCGTTGGGCGTGGTGGAGCCGGGGGTCAGATAAATGCCCACCACCGTGTCGCCATAAGCGGAGTTGGAAGACACGAGCGAGGCGCCCGGAATATTGATTTCATACCAGGTGGGAATGCCCAGCGCGTCCACGTGCAGCACGCCGGCATGCACTTCGCCGTCCACCGTCACCCAGTCGGCCACCATATTGTATTCGCCGGATCGCCCGGCGCCGGTGATGCCCTCCAGATGTGTGACGACGGCGCCGGGATGGTCGTATTGGGTCCAGGTGCCGGTGGTCTGATTATAGAGATAGCCGTGCTCGGCGCCGATGCCGCCGCCCGGCACATCGAAATAACCGCCGGCGATCATGTTGCCATACACGCCGTAGGCGGTGGTGCTGGCCGCGCCCGGCTTGTTGTTGGTGGCATAGGTACCGGTGGAGATCGTGTAGATCATCGCATTGCCGGTCGCGAGGCGGGTGTCGTAATCGCCCACCACCTGATCGCCGAACGTGCTGTGGGCGATGGTGAAGAGGGTCTGATCTCCCATCGGGCTGGGATAGGCGAGCCCGGTCAGCTGCTGCCCCGGCGCCGCCGCGGCGTCGTAAAGATAGCTGAGATCATAGGGCGAAGAGGCCGTGGTGATATAGCTGCCCACGGTGCGCAGCACGCCGCCCTGGTTGCCGAAGCTCGGTCCATAGGGCGAGGAACCGATGGCGCCGGGATAGTTCACGCCGTTCGCGGTGGCGACCGGCATGGCCGACCATTGCCCGGTGACCGTATTGTAAAGCAGCCCGCCGGTGGCCGTGGTGCCCGGCACCACATAATTGCCGACGATCGTATTGCCGCGAATACCCGTGAGGAAGGTGCCGGTGGTTCCGTAATTCAACGTCGTGTAGGGGGTCGGTGTGGGCGCCGGCGGCTGGGCGTGGGCGCCTGCCCCTAGCGTGCAGACCGCCGCACCCGCAACGGCAAAATAGGCGCAAGAAGAAAGAAGATGGATTCGTTTATTCGTCTTTTTCATGAAAACCCACCACAGCGCACACAATGTCCTAAAGACCTATCAGAGCAGCATCCGAAATCTAGCCGGATATGTTCGATTTCTGGGACTTGCGGGCCTGAAAGGTAAAACGCTGCGTCGCGTGATATTTTAAGCACATATCCGCGAGAATAGGACAGGGATGACGACCCATCTGCACCTTCGCTCACGTGGATCAGCGTGCAGATGGATGCTTTTTCCCTCGAAGGCGCCGGCGGGAACCGCTGGGATATGCTCGGCCCTGCGCGCTGCTGCACTGCCGGCCCGCGGCCTGCGACGGGGAGCAAGCCATCCAAGAAAAGGCACAAGGCCCGAGCAGGTGATGGCAGTCCTTGATCTGCGCCGGCGGCGAACGCGCCGGCGCAGGAGGAGTCCTCAGAACCTCCAGGCGAGATTGGCCTGGAAGGCGTTCGTGGTGACGCCATCGGCGAACTGGCCCACATAGGACAAGCCGACACGCGCCTGGGCGGACAGGTTGAGGTCCGCTCCCACTTCCAGCAGCGCGGTATTCTCCGCCAGCGGCACGCCGCCAACCGTGAAGGTCGAGCCCGGCAGGCCACGGAACGCCAGCTGCGCCGTGGGATCCACATCGCCGAAGGCATATTGCCAGGCCGCCGAGGCGTGGGGCGCCAGCACCATGCCGTTGGACAGCGCAATCGAGGTTGCCGCACGCAGGCCGAGCGAGGAATAGCCCACGCCCGAGGACGTGGATGCCCCCGACAGCGGCCCCACCAGCCCACTCTCGGTGAAACTGTCGGTGTTGAGCTGCACCCAGGCGAGGCCGGCGAACGGTTCCAGCGCCACCGACTGAACCGCGAAGCCGTAGCCGACTTCGCCGAACACTTGCGCCGTGCCGCCGTCATATTGCGCATTGGCCTGCTGGGCCAGGCCCGGAACGACCACGGTGCGCGTCGCGTCGATCTGGTTGAAGGCGTAGCTCGCGCCAAGCCGCAGGTTCCACGGGCCCGCGCTGGTGCCGGCATAGAGCGCCAGCAGCATGCTGTTGACCTCGGTGGAGCTGGCCACCGCGTCCACGTTCGCGTTCGACTGGGAATAGCCGAGCGCCGCACCGATGCGCCAGTCGCTGGCGCGGATATCGGCGCCGGAAATGATGCCGCCGATGCTCTCGCTCACGCTGGAGGCATTGCCGTTGCCGTCAAGATTGGTCCAGCCGCCGAAGCCCTGGGCCCAGATGGTGGTGCTGCCGCCGGCGGGTGCTGGAGCTGCGGCCGGCGCCTTGGTGGCATAAGCAAGCGCGCCGAGCGCGGTGGTGGGCGCGGGCTGCGCGGCCGCCTGCGGGTCGGCAAACGACAGCGCGGCCGGACCGCCATAGGCGAGCGCGCCCATGGGGCCGCTTTGTGCGCCATAGGCGCCCTGACGCAGCCGGCCCAGGATCGCCTCGCGCCCATAGATGCCGTCCCCGATCAGCACCGATTGCTCGCTCGCATAAGCTTCGCCCGAGAGCGACTTCAGTGCGGCCGGAAGCTGGCCGGCGCCGATGCTGTAAAGGGAGGAGAGGCCGGGAGGCAAAGTACCGAGGGCGGACCCGGGCGCACCGTTAAGCGCCCGGTCGATGCCCGCGCCCGCAGCCCGCTCGTTGAGCGTGAGGCCGGGGAACTGCGCCATCGTGGACGAGACATTCAGCGCGACCGCATTGGTGCCATAGGCGAGGCTCGTGGAGAAGAAGATGGGCAGGCCTGAAGCGTCCAAGCTCGCGAACGTACCCGTTGCGCCGTCGCTCGCCGTCAGCACCGTATAGCTCTTCTGCAGGCCGTCGGTGCCGGCGAAGGAGGCCGCGAGCGTGCCGCCAAGCCGTGCCGCGCCGGTGACGTCCAGCCGATCGGCGGCCGCGCCATCCACCCGCAGGGCGAGCGTGCCGCTCGATGTCTGAACGAACACGCCGCTCATCTGATGGGCGACGCCCGCGCCGGCGCTGCTGATGCCGAGCCAGCCGCTGTTTTCAAAGCGTGCCTGGGGACCCGCGTTGAACACCACGCGGCCGTCGATCACGCCGGTATTGACCACCATGGTCCCGGAGGCATCGGCGCCGGCGGTAATGGCGTTGGCCCCCGGCGCCGCGGTAATGCGGCCGGCATTCAGCAGCGTGCCGTCGAGGCCATTGAGCTGAACACCGCTCGCGCCCGCGCCGGTCACGGTGATGGAGGCGTTATTGGTGACGACCCCGTAGGTATCCGCACTGATACCGACGGCATTTGCGCCCGAAACGAGGATTGATCCGTCATTGACGATATCATCGCCGCTGAGGCCGGAAATTCCCGTGCCGCCGGCCTGCGATACGGTCAACTCCCCAGTATTGCGGATCGGATCATAAACGCCAGGCACGGTGACGAAGTAATTCATCATGCCGTCCGGGCCAAAATAAAAGCCCACCGCATTGCCGGCGTAGATGGAATCGACGGAGGTCAGCGTCGACCCGGGCACATCGAGCTCGAACCATTGCGTCGAGCCGTCGGCGTAGATGTGAAGGATGGCGGCGTGGGCGCCGCCCTGGGCGTCCATCCAGTCGGAGGCGAGGTTGTATTCACCGTGCCGCCCGCCGCCGGTCACGCCTTGAAAATGGGTCGTGATGGCGCCGGGATGGTCGTAGGTTGTGAAGGTGTCGGTCTTGATATCGTAAAGGAATCCATGCTGGGCGTTCAGCCCCAGCGTATCGGTGTAGCCACCCGTCACCTTGTCGCCATAAATGCCATAGGCGGTGGTGACAACGGCGCCGGGACCCGACAGCGGCGTATAGGATTTGCTCACGGCATTGTAGATGAAGGCGCCCGCACTGCCCTCCGTGGTGTCGTAATTGCCCACGATATTATTGCCGAACTGGCTGTGCGGAATGGTGTTCGCCACCGTCGCGCCGTTCGAGGACGGATAGATGATGTTGGTATATTGCGCCCCTGGCGCAGCGGCGGCATCGAAAAGATAGCCGACATTTCCGGAAGTGGATGTCGTCTTGTAGGACCCGACGACGCGAAAGATCCCGTCGGGCGAACCGAAGGTGGGTCCATAAGGCAGGGCCGTATAGACGCCGGGATAATTGACGCCGTTCGCGGTGGAGGTGGGGATGGGCACCCAGGTCTGCGTATCCGTGCGGTAAAGGATACCGCCCGAGGCCCCGCTCCCGTCCGGGACGATATAATTACCAACAATATTGGCGCCGCGAATTCCGGTAAAATTCGCCTCAGCGACCGGATAATTCAGGTTGATATATTGAAGTTCCGGACTTGCTGCAGCGGGAACACTTGCAATCGTCGCCGGAATTAAAATGAAAGAACAGCTCTGTAGCAGCCTGCTCCGCAATGATGCGCTATTCATACTTTGCTCCCCCATCATCTAACCCGAAGAAGATCAGATGAATTGCCGAGAAAAAATATAGGGGGACACAAACGAAAGGAAAGAGAATTGAAATAACAGGTCAAAAAAAGCCAGGGGCAACATCGCTCGCTCGAAGGGAGAGCCGGCCGAGGCGCTGGCTCTCCCCCGAGAAGACCGGTCAGCCGGCCTTGCGCCGAATGTCCGGCGGGGTCGCCTCAGCGGCCAATAGCGCGAGGGCCTCCTCGAGAGGCAGGACGGTTTGCTCGTTGGAGCCCAGCCGTCGGATCGAGACCGTCCCCTCCGCCGCTTCCTTCTTTCCCGCCACCAGCAACACCGGCACCTTGGCCAGCGAATGCTCGCGCACCTTGTAGTTGATCTTCTCGTTGCGGATGTCCTTCTCAACCCGCAGGTCGCGGGCGCGCGCCGCTGCCGTCACCTCGGCGGCATAATCGTCCGCTTCCGAGGTGATGGTCGCCACCACCACCTGCACCGGCGCGAGCCAGAGCGGGAAATGGCCCGCGAAATGCTCGATCAGGATGCCCGTGAAGCGCTCCATGGAGCCGCAGATGGCGCGGTGAATCATCACCGGCGTCTTCTTCTGTCCATCCGCGTCCACATAGAAGGCCCCGAAACGCTCCGGCAGGTTGAAGTCCACCTGGGTGGTGCCGCACTGCCATTCCCGGCCGATGGCATCGCTCAAGGTATATTCGAACTTCGGCCCGTAGAACGCGCCCTCGCCCGGCAGGATGCCGGTCTTGATCTTGCCGCCGGACTGTTCCTCGATCTGCTTGAGAACGCGGGTCATCACCTCTTCCGCATGGTCCCACACCGCATCCGAGCCGACGCGCTTTTCCGGACGCGTGGAGAGCTTCACGATGATCTCCTCGAAGCCGAAATCGGCATAGGTGGAGAGGATCAGATCGTTGATCTTCAGGCATTCGGCCGCCATCTGCTCTTCGGTGCAGAAGATATGCGCATCGTCCTGTGTAAAGCCGCGCACGCGCATCAGCCCGTGCAGCGCGCCGGAGGGCTCATAGCGGTGCACGGCGCCGAACTCGGCAAGGCGCAGCGGCAGGTCGCGATAGGATTTCAGCCCGTGCTTGAAGATCTGCACGTGCCCAGGACAGTTCATGGGCTTCAACGCGAAGACGCGCTCGTCCTCGGTGTCGTCGCCGGCCGACTGCACCTTGAACATGTTTTCCTTGTACCAGCCCCAATGGCCGGAGGTCTCCCACAGAGACTTGTCGAGCACTTGCGGGGCGTTCACCTCGGCATATTCCACCTTCAAGCGGCGGCGCATATAGGCGACGAGGTTCTGGAACAGGGTCCAGCCCTTGGAATGCCAGAACACCGTGCCCGGCCCCTCCTCCTGGAAGTGGAACAGATCCATCTCCCGGCCGAGGCGGCGATGGTCGCGCTTCTCCGCTTCCTCCAGACGATGGAGGTAAGCGTCTAGGGCGGCTTGGTCGTGCCAGGCGGTGCCGTAGATGCGGGTGAGCATGGGATTGTTGCTGTCGCCGCGCCAATAGGCGCCAGCCACCTTCATCAGCTTGAAGGCGTTGCCCACCTTGCCGGTGGACGGCATGTGGGGGCCGCGGCAGAGGTCAAACCATTCGCCCTGCTTGTAGATTTTAAGATCCTGGCCTTCGGGAATGGCATCCACCAATTCCACCTTGAAGGCCTCGCCCTTCGCGGCGAACACCCGCTTGGCCTCCTCGCGGGACCAGACCTCCTTGGTGAACGGGCGATCCTTCGCGATGATTTCGCGCATCTTCGCCTCGATCTTCGGCAGATCGTCGGTGGTGAAAGGCTCATTTCGGGCGAAATCGTAATAGAAGCCGTTCTCGATCACCGGACCGATGGTCACCTGGGTGCCGGGATAGAGGCTCTGCACCGCCTCGGCGAGCACATGGGCCGCGTCATGGCGGATCAGCTCCAGCGACAGGGGATCGTCGCGGGTGACGATCTGGATCCGGGCGTCCGCGAGGATCGGGTCGGAGAGGTCGGTCAGCGTGTCATCGAGGATGATCGCGACGGACTTCTTGGCGAGCGATTTGGAAATGGCGCCGGCCACATCGGCGCCCGTGGTGCCGGGGGCGAACTCGCGCTGGGCGCCATCGGGGAAAGTAAGCGTAACCATTGGTCTTCTCCTGCCCACTCCTGCGTACTCCGCAGGTAGGCTCTTGTTGAAGCGGCCTCCTCTAGGCCGCCCGGGACGTGCCGTAAAGGCCAAAGCCCTCCCGGGGCTTGCCATCCAGCGCGCGCGACGGCGGGGAGACTGGCCCGGAAGTCCCGGGCTCAGACTTCCGGAGCTAAGGCGCCGCTTTGGGCAGGTCCGCGCAATTGCCTGCGGCCGGCACCCCGGCAAACCGGTCGGCGAGGAAGGCCAGCGCATCGGGGCCGCCGGCGGCCATCACCCCGTCGTGGTCCTTCCCCACGAACGTCTTGTAGGTGACCACGTTCCCCTTGGCGCAGAGCGCGCGCACCGAAGCGTCCGTATCTTGCGGGCGCACGGTCACGTCGGCGGTGCCCTGCATCACCAGGGTGGGCACGGAAATGGAGAGCGCGCCCGGCTCGTTCTGCGCCGCCATCTTGAGGAAGGCCGCAAGGTCCGGGTCCGCCAGGAACTGGTCCTTGGCGACGGCGGTGGCCCAATAGCTGTCGGTCAGAGCCTTGGTCATGCAGCCCTGGTGCAGCTCCGCGAGATGCGGCTGCGCCTTCGCCGTCAGGATGCGGCCGATGTCGATGGCCTTATCGGTGGTGGCGTAGGACTGGAGCGTATACAGCACGTAGGGCAGTGCCAGTTCCACATTGTCGGACGCGCGCACCGCCGCGAGCCGGTCGGCGATATGGGTGCCCGGCGCCATGGCGATATTGCCGACCAGCTGAAGCTCCGGCGCGTAGGACGGCCCCTCGGCGGCGGTGAACAGATCCGCCTGCCCCCCTTGGGAGTGGCCCATCACGGCATATTTCGGCCCGATCTGCGGCTCCAGCACGCGCGCGGCACGCAGCATGTCGAGGGCATTCCTGCCGTTCGGCACGCCCTGGAGAAACGGGTGGAAGCCCGCCACGCCGAGGCCCTGATAATCGGTCGCCACCACCGCATAGCCTTTGGCGACGAACGGATCGAGCAGCGCCCGGATATCGGCGATATAGCCGTGTTCCGGCCCGCCATCGGTGTCGCGCGAGGGGCCGCAGATGGCGGCAAGGCCGGTGGTGCCGTGGGTCCAGGTGATCACCGGCCATCCGCCGGCGGGCGGCGTGCCCTTGGGAATCGATATGGTCCCCGACACCGCCACCGGCTGGCCGGCGGGATCGACGGAGCGATAGAGCACCAGCAGATTGCGCGCCGCACTCGGCAGCGCCATGGTGCCCGAAAGCGCACGCACCCAGATCGGGGAACCGGCGGGGCCTTCCGGCAGCGGCGCGGGCGGCACATAGAAGGCATCGGCCGCCGGCCCCTGCTGGACCGCCAATGCGCCCCCGGCGCAACCGACCAGTGCCGACAGGCTCAGGGCGATGCTGAACAAGAAACCGCGTGTCTTCACCGGGCGACTCCCCCGACCGAGGCATGGAGAAAGCGGCATAGCGCATCCGCGCAGCCCAGGTGTGACCGGAAACAAAATACCCTCGCGCCCATCTGCCCTTCCCGTCAGGTCGGCTCATCCGGCGGCTGGCGCCAGACCCCATAGCGCCAGGGCCGGTGCCAGCGCCCATCGGCCGGCAGGCATTGGGGCACCGGGTCAAACCCCGAGCCGCCCCAGGGATGGCAGCGGCAGAGCCGCGCCGCGCCCATCCAGCCGCCCGCCCAGGCGCCATGGCGGGAAATCGCCTCATCGGCATATTCCGAGCAGGTGGGCAGATAGCGGCATTGCCGCCCCATGAAGGAGGAGAGCGTATAGCGATAGAGCAGGATGGGCGCGCGCAAGATCAGGCGCGGCACACGGGACAGGGCCGCCGCGATACGGGCAGCGGGGGACGCGCGCACGACCTTACCCGGCCGCCGCCCCCACGCGAGGGTTTCTTGAAGGCCGAGCCGCCCGCCGCGATCCGAGGACTGTTTCATGGCCATGGGTGATCGACTTTCGCCCTGCTTGTCCTTAGTCCGGCCGGCCTATCCTGCAGCGCGCCGGCCGAACGAGCGGCGCAGGCCGCCCGGTCCGAGATCCGCGCACGGCGTGCCAGAACGCGGCGCATCCCGGATCGCGAGCCCGGCGTCGTTCAGCTGCCGGCGCTGGCCGGTGCCTCGCGCGCGGCGCCGGCCTTGGCCTCGATCTGGTCGATGGCATCTACCACCGCGTCGAAGGTGAGCAAGGTCGAGGCGTGGCGTGCCTTGTAGTCGCGCACCGGCTCCAGCACTTCCAGCTCGGCCCAGCGGCCGGAGGGCGGAGGGCCGTTCTCCTTGAGCATCTTGCGCATGGTCTCGCGCAGCGCCCGCAATTCGGCGACGCTCGAACCCACCACGTGGCGCGCCATGATGGAGGAAGACGCCTGGCCGAGCGCGCAGGCGCGCACCTCGTGGGCGAAATCGCTCACCGTGTCGCCCTCGAGCGCCACATCCACGGTCACGGTCGAGCCACACAGCCGCGAATGGGCGGTCGCGCTGGCCTGGGGATGGTCCAGCCGGCCGATGCGGGGGATATCGGCCGCATAGCCGAGGATACGGGTATTATAGACGTCGTTGATCATCGTGCGATCCCGGCCGCCCCATGGCGGCGTCATCATCCGGCCCGCCCGGCACCAGCCCGTGAAGGGGCGCTGCCATGCGGTTTGCGCGGCACGCTCAAGCAAAAGCGCACTTTGCGTTGCCTGTTCGCCGTCTTATATAGTCCATGTGCGGCGCGGCGGAAGACGTCGGCGCCTGATTGCGAAGCATACGCCCTCGGGAGCAGCCTCCCGCCGGCGGCACTTCGCGCGAACGGACGGCAAGGCCGCCGCCGGGGCTTCCGGTGGGGCGCGGAAAGTGAGGGTCCGCGCATGCGTAGCCGACACCGGTGACACTCTCGCCCGGACTTGGTCCGCGGCGGGTCGAACGGAGTTGGGTATGGACGCGGTTGTCAAATTGTTGCGGGCGCAGGCCGAGAACGAGGCCAAGGCCCGCAAGCATGTGAAGCATCTCCAGGCGCAGGCCAAGCGGCACGACGACGCTCCGCAGGACGCGGCGGCGGACGAGGTGCATGATCCCGCGCGCCCGTCCAAGCGCGAGGCGGAAGCGGCGGTGCGCACCCTGCTCGCCTATATCGGCGAGGATCCGGACCGCGAGGGCCTGCTCGAAACCCCCCATCGCGTCGTGAAGGCCTATGGGGAATTGTTCTCCGGCTACCGCCACGACGCGGCCGAGGCGCTTGACCGCACGTTCGGCGAAATCGGCAATTTCGACGATTTCGTCCTGGTGCGGGACATTCCCTTCTATTCCCATTGCGAGCACCACATGGTGCCGTTCGTGGGCAAGGCGCATGTCGCCTATTTCCCGGTGGAGCGGGTGGTCGGCCTCTCCAAGATCGCGCGGGTGGTGGACATTTACGCCAAGCGCCTGCAGACGCAGGAGCATCTGACCTCGCAGATCATCTCCGCCCTGGACGAGACGCTAAAGCCGCGCGGTGTGGCCGTGATGATCGAGGCCGAGCACATGTGCATGGCCATGCGCGGCATCACCAAGGCGGGCGTCTCCACCATCACCAGCCAGTTCACCGGTGCGTTCCGCGACGATCCGGCCGAGCAGGTGCGCTTCATCACTTTGGTGCGCGCCAAGGGCTGAGCAGCTGGGCCCGCGTCCGTGGCGGCGCCGGCCCCTTGGAGTTTTCATGAGCCTTCAGACCCCCGTCTTCGCGGCCAGCGCCGGCACGGCCGAGCTTGAGGAAGGCACGCGCCTGACCCCGCGCTTCGATGCCAACGGCCTCGTCACCTGCATCGCCGTGGACGCGGTGACGAACGAGGTGCTGATGCTCGCCTTCATGAACGAAGAAGCGCTCGCCCTCACCATCGAGACCGGCGAGGCGCATTATTACAGCCGCTCCCGCCGCAAGTTGTGGAAGAAGGGCGAAAGCTCCGGCCACACCCAGAAGGTGCTGGAGATCCGCGTGGATTGCGACCAGGACGCGGTGCTGCTGAAAGTCGAGATGGGCGGCACGGGTGCCGCCTGCCACACCGGCCGCCGCTCCTGCTTCTATCGCCGCGTGCCCATCGGCGGCAAAGCTTCGGCCGCCACGGCCCTGGAATTCACCGGCGATGAGCCGCGTTTCGATCCGAAGGCGGTCTATGGCGACCATTCCGGCCATTCCCACGATTAAGGATTTGTTGGACGGCGCGGGCGCAGCCTCACGCCAGCCCCAGGGCGCACCGTGGCAAAGCCACGCTTCGGACATCAAACTCCGTTAGAAGGGTTTGAGTCCCGGAGCTTGCCACCGGCACGCCGGCCGGTCGGAGGTCGCGCATGTTTCAAGGTTTTACCCGCCGCACTCGCACCGACGAAGCCCCAGGCGAAAGCGAGGCCGATCCACGTCCCGAGGTCGCGCCCGCCCTGGAGGCCCAGAGCGAGGTCGAGCCGCCATGGAAGGCCGGCCGCAAGGGCGGGCCGAAGATCGCCCTGGCGCTGGGCGGCGGCGCGGCGCGCGGCTTTGCCCATATCGGCGTCATGCGGGCTCTGGAAGCCCACGGCATTCGCCCGAGCGTAATCGCCGGCACCTCCATCGGCGCGGTGGTCGGCGGCATCTGGGCCGCCGGCAAGCTCGACGCGCTGGAAGATTGGGCGCGCAGCCTCAACAAACGCAACGTGCTCGGCTTTCTCGATCTCTCCCTGGGCGCGGCCGGCCTGATCGCGGGGCGCCGTCTGATGGAGCGCATGCGCCTGGAACTCGGCGATCTCACCATCGAGGATTTGCCGGTGGTGTTCGGATGCATCGCCACCGAACTCGGCACCGGCCATGAGATCTGGCTGACCCGCGGCGAACTGGTGGAAGCGATCCACGCCAGCTATTGCCTGCCGGGCATCTTCACCCCGGCCAAGGTGGGCGGGCGCTGGCTGATGGACGGCACGCTGGTCAATCCGGTGCCGGTGTCGGCGGCCCGCGCGCTCGGCGGGCGGATCGTGATCGCGGTCAATCTCAATTCCGAGATCTTCGGACGCGGCACCGTGATCCAGGACCATGGCAGCGCCATCGCGGAGGTGGCGGACGTGGTGGTGGAGCACAAGAAGGAAGGGCTTTCGCGCATGCTGCGGCCGGACCGCATGCTGCGCCGGCAATTCCTCTCGGGGCCGAGCGAGGGGCCGCGCGGAATCTCGGCGGTGATGATCGACGCCTTCAACATCACCCAGGACCGCATCGCGCGCTCACGCCTTGCCGGTGATCCGCCGGACGTCACGGTCTCGCCCAAGCTCGCCAAGATCGGCCTGTTCGATTTTCATCGCGCGGAAGAAGCCATCGCCGCCGGGCGCGAGGCCGTGGAACGGATCGTGGACGACGTGCACAGCGCGATGGAAGCCCTGAAATAGGGCTGCTGGAACAGGCCTCGCGGCGCGCCCGGTGGGACGGGCCCGCCGCGAATGCGGTCGGGGCGCCCGCCCCGACCTTCGCGCGTCACGCGGTCATGATGTAGTCGCGCAGTTCCGCGCTCTCGCGCTCCATCTCCTCGACGCGATATTTCACCACGTCGCCGATCGAGATGATGCCCACGAGCGTGTTGCCCGACACCACCGGCACGTGGCGGAAGCGCCCGCGCGTCATACGCTCCATGATGGCGGGAACGGTCTCGTCGGCGGTGCAGGTCACGACCGCGCGCGTCATCACCGAGGAGACTGGCTGGGACAGCACGTCCGGCCCCCGCTCGCCAAGGATGCGCACCACGTCGCGCTCGGAAAGAATGCCTTCCAGGCGCCCGTCCGGGCCCGTGGCGACGATGGCGCCGATGCGATTCTGCGACAGGCTCTGCACCGCCTCCGTGAGCGAAGCCTCCGGCGAGATGGTGACGAGGCCCGATGTCTTGCGTTGAAGAATAATGCCTACGGTCATGGCTGACCTCCATTCCCTAGTGAGAGGCGGATCCGGCGTTATTGACGCTCACCGGTATTGCCTTGAGGGAATGATCATCCGCGATCGCGCGTTCCGCAACCCCGCTTGACGGCGCGTCCCGAGGTTTGACTGGTATTTCAGCACGGCCCTCAGCGCGGGGGGTGGGAAGGCACCGGCGCGCGGGGAATGGGATCGAACAGCGGGAACAGCAGCAGGCCCGCGAAGAAGCCTCCCATATGCGCCTGCCAAGCCACCTCCGCCCCTTCCGTGCCGGGCAGCGTGATGGCGGCGCCGAACAGGAAATTCACCACCACCCACACCGCGACGAAGGTCAGCACGCGCGGCTCGCGGAACGCACCGAGCAGCGAGGCGGCCGGCGGATGCTCGGGCGCGCCGCGCACCGGACGGCCGAGCGCGCCGCCGGGTGAGAAGGCAAAGCGCACCGCCGCCGCCATGGCGCCTGACACCACGGCCGAAGCGCCGATCATCGGCACCATGGCGTCGGGATAGGCGATGAGATGGGCAAGCGCGCCGGCGGCCGCCGTGACCACCACGAAGGCGAGGAAGCGCGGCGTGCCGAAGCGCCGCGCGACGGGCGTCGCGAACGCCAGCATCCAGACGAGATTGACGCCGAGGTGCACGAAATTGGCGTGCAAAAAGGCATAGCTCACGAACGTCCAGATATCCGCCCCGAGGCCGCCGGGCAGCGCGAACGTGGCGTCATAGCGCGCCGGGATGAAGGCGAAATAGGCGAGCAGCAGGACGTTGGACTGCTCGTCCAGCAGGAATTCGCGCGCAACCGTGATCGCCGCCATGACCAGGGCCAGCAGCGCCACAATTCCGGGAATGTTGAACACCGGCTCGCGGGGCGGGCGGCGTGGATCGCTGAGGTCGAGCACGTCCCGCACATAAGGGTGGGCGCGGTCCGCAGCAAGGAAAAAGCGCGTGTATCCGCGCTTTCGCGCGCCCCACGCCCCCACTGGCCAAGGTCGTTAACGCCCATTAAGGTTAATGAAAGGTTGACGGCGCGAATGCGGCGAACCTCAGGCATTATGAAGTTGTTAACCCCTCGCGACTGCGTGCCATGCCGTTTCACCTTGCGAAGTTTCACCTTGCGAAAAAGCTTCTGCTGGCGGCCCTGCTGATGGCGGGCGCCGGGAACGCGATGGCCGGCGACCGGCGGGTGGCGAGCCTCTCGCCGGTCCTGGTGCCGCACCTCCAGGCCGTGGGGGGCACCTCCGCTCCCATCGGCTATGTGCGCTTCTGCGCAGAGAACAAGGCGGATTGCGTCGCCGAGGGCGATCTCATTCCGCAAGTCCCGCTCGATGCGCCGCATCTCTCCACGCTCGATCAGGTCAACCGCAGCTTCAACACCTCCATCACCCCAATGACCGACATGGATCATTATGGCGAGCTGGAGCGCTGGGCCTATCCGGACGACGGCAAGGGCGATTGCGAGGATTACGTGCTGGCCAAGCGCCGCGCGCTGATCAACCTCGGCTGGCCGGCCTCGGTTCTGCTCATCACCGTGGTGCGCGACAAGGAAGGCGACGGCCACGCCGTGCTCACCGTCGTCACCGACCGGGGCGACGTGATCCTCGACAACCAGGAAAACCAGATCCTTCCCTGGCAGGAGACCGGCTATCGCTATGTGAAGCGCCAGTCGCAGGGCGATCCCACGCTGTGGGTCTCGCTGGGCGACACGCGCTCTCCCCCGGTCGTCGGCGGCGGGCGCTGAACGCCTCCACCCCACCTCCGCTCTCTGTGTGCCGCACCCGTTCCCTTGGGCGCGCGGGTCCTTAGTCGATCCGCTTGAGACCGCCGGCGAAGCGCTTCCAATTGGCCCGATAGCGTTGCGCCGCGCCCTTGAGTGCGGCAATCGCCCCGTCATCCAATTCGCGGACCACCCGCGCCGGCGTGCCGACGATGAGGGAATTGTCGGGAAATTCTTTGCCCTCGGTCACCAAGGCATTGCTGCCTACCAGTGAATTGCGCCCGATCCGCGCGCCGTTCAGCACGGTCGCGCCCATGCCGATGAGGCTGTCGTCGCCGACCGTGCACCCGTGCAGGATCGCCATATGGCCGACGGTGACGCCCGCGCCGAGATGCAGCGGAAACCCCGGATCCGTGTGGAGCACGCAGTTTTCCTGGATGTTCGTGCCGTGGCCGATGAAAATTGGCTCGTTATCGCCCCGGAGCACCGCGCCGAACCACACGCTCGCCTCCTCCGAGACGATCACGCGGCCGATCAGGGTGGCGTCGGGCGCGATCCAATAGCGGCCCGTGGCCGGCACGTCCGGGCCGACCCCGTCCAGGGAATACAGCGGCATGGATCCCAATCTCCCCGCGCCCTTCGCCTGGCGCGTTCCGCTCCCTGCCTAGCGCGCCTTGGCATCCGGGGCTAGGTGGCCGCGCCGCGGGCGCCTGCCCCGGCGCGGCGCAAGATGCGCGGGATCAGGCGGCGCGGCCCGGAAGATCGGGGCAATCCGCCGCAGCCACCTGGCGGCCACCGTCGCACGGCCCGGGCGATGAAGCCGCGTCCGGCGCGCATCCGGCTGCGCCCTTCTCGGCGGTCTTGACCGGCGCGGTCTCGGACGCGACCGCTCCGGGATCGCGCGCTCCGCCCTGCCCCTTGCCCTCTTCCCGCGCACGATCGGCGAGAAGCGCATATTCCATCCGCAGCTTTTCGAGCGTCGTCTCGTCCAGGTCCTCCAGATCCAGCAGCGCGTTGCGCGGCCCCTCGGTGCGCGCGATCAGTTCGTCGAGCTTGATCTGGAGCGCGGCGGTGTCGCGGTTCTGGCTATTCTGGATCAGGAACACCATCAGGAAGGTGACGATGGTGGTGGAGGTGTTGATGATGAGCTGCCAAGTATCATTGTAGCCGAACAGCGGCCCGGTGGCGCCCCAGATGAGGATGATGGCGACCGCGCATACGAAGGTGGCGGGCTTGCCGGCATAGCGCGAAACCTCCTGCGCCAGGCGCGTGAAGAACGGGCGCGGGGCACGGCCGCGCTCCACCTGGCGGGGGTCGGGCAATTTCGAGGGCTGCGAGAAGGAAGAGGTGGCGGTCATGGCTGTGTTTCCTGTTCAAGGATGGAACGTGCAGCCGTGCTCGAGGTTCCTCACCATGAGCGGCGCAATGGGGGCGCAATCGGCGTCCCCCCGCCGCACGCACGCGAAAGGCCCATCCATGACCGTCGCCATGATCCTGCTGCCCCTGTTCGTGGAAGTGGGCCTCACCTTGCTTCTGATGTTCGCGCTGCTGCCGGTGCGCATGCGCGCCCTCTCCAGCGGCGAGGTCTCCCGCGCCACCGCTGCCGAGGACACAAGCGCCTATCCCCCGCGGGCCCAGCGCTTCGCCAACGCATTCTCGAACCAGTTCGAGCTGCCGGTCCTGTTTTACGTGATTACCGTGCTGGCGCTGTTCACGCGCAAGGCGGACATCGTGTTCGTCATCCTCGCCTGGGTGTTCGTGATCTCCCGCATCGTCCATGCGCTGGTGTTCACGACCGCAAATCAGCTGACCACCCGCTTTGCCGCTTATGCGGTGGGCGCCATCGCGCTCGCGATCATGTGGGTTCTGTTCGCTCTGGCCATCCTCCTCAATGTGTGAGGCGCGCGGGTGATTGACAGGACCGCCGCGCCAGCCGAGGAGTGCGGCTCACGCATTTCCTGGATTGCCCTGCGATGGAAGACCCGTCCCGCCATGTCCGTGCCGTCGGCGATCTCGACATCCTGTTCGTCATGGCGACGCAGATGGAATACGGGCCGCATCTGCGCGCGCGCATTGATCCCCTGATCACCGGCGTCGGGCCGGTGGAAGCGGCGATGGCGACCACCCATGCGCTCGCCCACCTCGCCGCCGCCGACGCTTTGCCCGACCTCGTGTTCACGCTCGGCTCGGCCGGGGCGCGCGCGCTGGAGCATGCCGGCATCTATCAGGTATCGCATCTGGCCTATCGCGACATGGACGCCTCCCCGCTCGGCTTCGAGAAGGGGCGCACGCCGTTCCTCGACCTGCCGGCCCTGGTGGAGATCCCTCACCAGATTCCCGGCATCGCGGCGGCCTCGCTCTCCACCGGCGGCGCCATCATTTCCGGCGCGGCCTATGATGCCATTTCCTGCGACATGGTGGACATGGAGACCTTCGCGGTGCTGCGCGCCGCCCAGCGGTTCGGCGTGCCGCTGGTGGGCCTGCGCGGCATCAGCGACGGGCGCTCCGAACTGTCCCGCTACGAGGATTGGACGGAATATCTGCACGTGATCGACGAGCGGCTCGCCGCCGCGCTCGACCATTTCGAGGCCCAGGTGAAAGCCGGCGCCTTCCTTCTCGACCCAAGGACCTGATTGAATTGATCCCCTCAGCCCGCCTGTCCGCCGCCATCGAGGTGCTCAGCGATATCGCCGCAAAGCGCCGCCCCGCCGGCGACAGCCTCAAGGAATGGGGCCTCGCCCACCGCTTCGCCGGCTCGGGCGATCGCGCCGCCATCTCCGGCCTGGTGTTCGACACCTTGCGCCGACGCGCCTCGGCCGCGCATGTGATGGGCGCGGACACGCCGCGCGCCCTGGTGCTCGGCACGCTCGCGGTGATGCGCGGGCTCGATCTCGACGCCATTTCGCGCCTGTGCGACGGCGCCCGCTTCGCGCCCGCGCCGCTAAGTGCGGAGGAAACCGCCCGCCTCGCCAACCCCAGCCTTGAGACCGCCGCGCCCTGGGTCAAAGGCGACTATGCGCAATGGCTCGATCCCTATTTGAACGTTGTGTTCGGCGCGGATCGGGTCGATGAGGGCCGCGCGCTCGCCTCCCGTGCGCCGCTGGACCTGAGGGTCAATACGCTGAAAACCACGGCGGACGCCGCGCTCGCCGAACTCTCCCATCTGTCGCCCCAGCCGGGCCAATGGTCGCCGCTGGCGCTGCGCATCATCCTCGACGCGGAGGGCAAGGCCCCGCCCCTCACCTCGGAGGGTGCGTTCGTCAAAGGCGAAGTGGAGGTGCAGGACGAGGGCTCGCAGATCGCCGCCATCCTCGCGAGCCCCCTGCCCGGCTCGCAGGTGCTGGACCTGTGCGCCGGCGCCGGCGGCAAGACGCTCGAATTCGCCGCGCTGATGGACAACAAGGGCCAGCTCTATGCCCATGATTCCGACATTCGCCGGCTGAAGCCGATCCACGAGCGCCTCGCCCGCGCCGGTGTGCGCAACGTACAGATCCGCGCGCCGCGTGGGGAGGCCGACGTGCTCGCCGACCTCGCCGGCCAGATGGACCTGGTTCTGGTGGACGCACCCTGCACCGGCACCGGCACTTGGCGCCGCAACCCGGACGCGAAATGGCGCATGCGCCCCGGCGCGCTGGCCGAGCGCACCGCCGAGCAGGCCAAGATCCTGGAACAGGCCACCCGCTATGTGAAGAGCGGCGGCCGCCTCGCCTATGTCACCTGCTCCCTGCTCGACGTGGAAAACGGCGCCCAGATCCGCGCTTTGCTGGAGAAGCACCCGGACTTCTCGGTTGTCCCGCCGATGGAGACGGTTCTGGCGCTCGGCAGCCAGGGCCTCGCGTTGCGCACCGCCGCCCTCGAAAGCCCCGAGGGCTTGCTGCTGACGCCGCGCCGCACGGGGACCGATGGATTCTTCGTGAGTGTGTTGAAGCGGGGGTGAGGCGCGGAGCTTTACGGCTCCCGGTGGAACCTTCCCGACCTCCGAAGCGTCCTTAGCGCAGCGGTCGCGCTCGCGCACCCATCGGAATTCAGGAGATTTCCATGTTCATTATCCGCCTGCTCGTGGTGCTCATTATCGCCGTCGGCGGCTATTGGGCCTATTATGTGTTCGCCGCGCCCTCGCCCTATGACCAGATCGGCGTCGCGATCAATTCCCATCTGCCGGAAGAAGCCCGCGCCTATGGCTGCGTCGAGTTGAAGAAGCGCCATACCTCCGCCACCGCCGCCCCCGAAGGCTGCGAAGGCCATTGGACGTCCATCTGAGGCAGCACGCGCGGCCCTGCGCGCCCGTCATGTGTGAACCGCATGTGTGAACCGCGCGCCGCGGGGCGGTGCGCGCTTTTGCAATTCGCGACTTTGCCGTTAAAGGAAGGCGCAATCCTCGCCACTCCCGCCGGAAAGCCGCGCCGCCATGCAAGATACCGTCCTCATCATTGATTTCGGCAGCCAGGTGACGCAGCTCATTGCACGGCGCGTGCGCGAGGAAGGCGTCTATTCCGAAGTGGTGCCGTTCCAGAAGGCCAAGGAAGCCTTCGATCGCATGAGGCCCAAGGCGGTGATCCTCTCCGGCGGCCCCGCCTCCGTGCCCGACGGCGATAGCCCCCGCGCACCCCAGGAGATCTTTGCGGCTGGCATTCCCGTGCTCGGCATCTGCTATGGCCAGATGACCATGGCCGAGCAGCTTGGGGGCGCTGTGGAAAGCGGGCACCACCGCGAATTCGGCCGCGCCACGGTGAAGGTGGAACGCAGCTCCGCTCTGTTCGACGGCATCTGGAACGAGGGCGAAGGCCATACCGTGTGGATGAGCCATGGCGATCGCATCACCGCCTTGCCCCCCGGTTTCGTCGTGAAGGGCACCTCACCCAACGCCCCGTTTGCCGTCGTCGAGGACGAAGCCCGCCGGTTCTACGGCCTGATGTTCCACCCCGAGGTGGTGCATACCCCGGACGGCGCCCGTCTGCTCTCCAATTTCGTGCGCAAGATCACCGGCCTCTCCGGCGATTGGACCATGGGCGCCTTCCGCGAAAGCGCCATTGCCAAGATCCGCGCCCAGGTGGGCGACAAGCGCGTGCTCTGCGGCCTCTCCGGCGGGGTGGATTCCGCTGTCGCCGCCGTGCTGATCCATGAGGCCATCGGCGATCAGCTCACATGCGTCTTTGTAGATCACGGCCTGATGCGCCAGGGCGAGGCCGAGCAGGTGGTTTCGCTGTTTCGCAACACCTACAATATCCCGCTCGTGCATGTGGATGCCTCCGAGCTGTTCCTACGGGAATTGGCCGGCGTCTCCGATCCCGAGACCAAGCGCAAGACCATCGGCAAGCTGTTCATCGACGTGTTCGACGCCGAGGCCAAGAAGATCGCCGCCGACGGCAAGGGCGCACCGGATTTCCTCGCCCAGGGCACGCTCTACCCCGACGTGATCGAAAGCGTCTCGTTCACCGGCGGCCCTTCCGTGACCATCAAGAGTCACCACAATGTGGGCGGCCTGCCCGAGCGCATGAACATGAAGCTGGTGGAGCCGCTGCGCGATCTGTTCAAGGACGAGGTGCGCGTGCTCGGCCGTGAACTCGGCCTGCCGGAGAGCTTCGTCGGCCGCCATCCCTTCCCCGGCCCCGGCCTCGCGATCCGCTGCCCCGGCGAGATCACCCCGGAGAAGCTGGAGATCCTGCGCAAGGCCGATGCCATCTATCTTGAGGAGATCCGGGCTGCCGGCCTGTACGACGTGATCTGGCAGGCCTTCGCGGTGCTGCTGCCGGTGCGCACCGTTGGCGTGATGGGCGACGGACGCACCTACGACCACGTCCTCGCCCTGCGCGCCGTCACCTCGGTGGACGGCATGACGGCCGATTTCTACCCCTTCGACATGAACTTCCTCGGCCGCGCCGCGACCCGCATCATCAACGAGGTCAAGGGCATCAACCGGGTCGTCTACGACGTCACCAGCAAGCCGCCGGGCACGATCGAGTGGGAGTGAACTAGGGTGGTGTCAGACCATCCCGCGCAGTGCCAGAAATCGCACGAACACTCTGACTGACAAGGATTATTTGTCCCACCCCGTATCGCTGCATGTCACCCCAACCCGGTCACTTTGTTGGTACCGATGTTGGTATGGCGCAGGATGGTCGAGAAACGGGCTTTCGGTACCAACACCCCTCTTGATGGTATTCGATCGCCCCTCTGACCGGATGCGGATGATGAGCGATCTCACTGATAAAGAACTGAAAAACCTGAAGCCGAAGGCCAAGCTCTACAAGGTCACCGATCGCGACGGGATGTACGCGGCCGTCACGCCGACGGGCGTCGTCTCGTTCCGATACCAGTATCGAGTGAGCGGGAGACAGGAAGTGTTGACCATCGGCCGCTACAGCGCCGAGGCGGCACGCGGGTTGTCACGAGCGCCCGACGCGCTGGAATACGGAATGGAGGTGTCGCTTGCGGAGGCTAGGTCGCTGCTGGTGCGCGCCCGGCGTCAGGTCGAGCGGGGCGAGTCGCCGTCTAAAGCCAAGGTGGAGAAGCGCACGGCGTTAGCCGAGGCGGTGACGTTCGGCGGGTGGGCGGAAGCTTACTTCAAGCACAAAGCCGATCCCAAGTCCGGGGCCGAAAGGCTCGCCGACAGCACCCTGGCGATGCGCCGATCCGTTTATGATCGCACCATTGCGGGCGAGTTGTCGAAGCTCAAGATGGGAGAGGTGACGCCGCAGCGTCTCAAACGTCTGTGCGACGAGGTCAAGGAGAAGCGCGGGCCGGCCGTTGCCGTGCATGTCCGCGAGGTCGTGTTGCTCGTATTTCGCCATGCGCAGGGAAGCGGGCTGGATGTGAGCAACCCGGCCGAGTCGATCCGCACGAGCGCCATCGCCACTTTTGAGCCGCGCGATCGCGCCCTGTCTCCGTCGGAGGTCCGTGCGGTCTTGACGGCTCTGGATCACGTGACCGCGGCGCCCACGCTGCGCTCGGCGGTGAAGTTTGTCCTGCTGACGGGTGTTCGCAAATCGGAGTTCATCGACGCCACTTGGAAGGAAATCGACTTCGCCGCTGCGCGCTGGACGATTCCGGCCGAGCGCATGAAGGCTGGCAAGCCGCATGTCGTCCCGCTAAGCGATCAGGCGCTCGATATTCTGACGGCGTTCCGCACCATGTTCGGCGCCAGCCGATACCTGCACCCCGGCCGGTACGATGGTGATGTGCCTATCAGCAACGCTACGCTCAACCGCGTGATCGACACGGCAGTGGAGCGCATCCGCGAAAACGACCCGGAGTTTCAGAGCCTCGGTGTTCACGACTTGCGCCGCACGTTTTCGACAGGCTTGAACCGTGCCAAGTTTGACGATCGCTGGATCGAGATGAGCCTGGCTCATTCGCCTCGGAACCGGATCGCGGCTGTCTACAACGTAAACCGCTACCTGGCCGAACGGAAGATCATGCTTCAGTGCTGGGCTGACATGCTCGACGCCTGGGTGAAGGGCGAATCTGCGAAGGAGCTGATCGCCGACGCGAAGCAGCGCGCCGCCGAGATTCACGACGACGAGCTGGACGACGATCTATGAACTACGCGCGGCTCGCGCTCATTCTCACTGTTGTCGCCTCTGGTGGCCGCCAGCCGGCGGGATTGGCGATCCAACAATCGATATCGGACTCGTGCCAACCGGCGCCGTTCATGCTGATTTTTAGCTGGGCTGGGAACGTGCCCTCGGCGATCTTGCGGTAGATGGTGGAGCGGCTGAGACCGGTGCGGTCGAGAACGGTTCTCAGACGGACGATACGGTCTGGTACGAGCATGGTCGCGCTGCCTCCTGCTGGATGCTTTTGACATTGCAGAGACAAGACAGGGCCAGGATTTGCCGTTGTGCAATAGATATCTAGCAGTCGTAGTTGTGTGGAGTAGAGGGGGCAAAAAATAAGTGGTCTACAGTCCGAAACCCGACCTCTGCTGAGGTCGCTGTCGTGGCTGGGCGCGATTGCTGGAGCTGGACTGCGGCTCGAGCCGATCGCGATACCGAAGCCTTGCTTGCGGCTTCCGGGTACGGATTCAAGCTGTGGATCGCGTTCGAGACTCTTCGTCTTACCGAGTATCGCCGACCGCGGACCTGTACCCCATGCAGCATTAACCGCGTCGTGTAAGCAGCACCAACTCGGCCGCTTCTTCGGCGTCTTTCAGGAGCGTCTTGCGTGGCGCGCCTAACTGCGCGTGCATCGTCAGACCGCGGGCAAGGTCGATAACCTGGCGCGCGCGCGTGGTGACAGGAAAGTCAGATGGGATTTCTCCCGCGCTGATCCCGTCGCGGAAGCGGCGTTCCACGAGCGCTACGCCGCCTGCGGCGGCGTCCTTCAGAAACTGCCTGACCTCAGCGTCGTCCACGAGCGGCGCGACGCACACCATTAGGCATCCTCGGACCGACCCTTCCTCGGTCGCGACTTCCACGGCGTGTCTCAGGAAGCCGGCGATCGCTTCGCGAAGAGCCGGTGGCGAGAAGAGCGCCTTCGCTGCGCCGGCGCCCTTCCGCTCAGCGTAAGCCCGAAGGACACGCAGGAAGAGCGTCCGCTTGTCTCCGAACACGGAATACAAGCTCTGCCGTCCTACACCCATGCCGGCGATGAGATCGTCGATCGCTACACCATCGTAGCTTTTCGACCAAAAGATCTGCGTCGCTTTGTCCAATGCCTCGCTCTCGTCGAAGGTTCGGGGGCGCCCACGACCCCTGCTCGAATTTTTTAGCATTTGGTCCAAAAATCCTTGACCACGAGTTCTGTCCCTAATATATGAGGAACTAGTCCAAAAATAGCAAGCTGGCTCATGACCTCACGTTCCGACCTTCTCTCACGACGGACCCAAATATGAGACATTTAATCGCTCTGGTCACCGGCGCTACGTCCGGGCTCGGTTATGCCGCAGCTCGCTTGCTCGCCGGTGGGGGATGGCAGGAGGTCATCGTAACGGGGCGCAGCCTGGCCAAGACCAAGGAAACGGCCGCCCAGCTCGCCGACGAGACCAAGAAGCGGATCTTCACGCCGCTCGAGCTTGATCTGAACAGGGCCGCCAGCGCCAAGTCTGCGATCGCCGAGCTGGTCAAGCGCGGTCGGCCGATTGATTTCCTGCTCCTCAATGCCGGATTGGTCCCCACCAAGAAGCGCGTGATCACTGCGGAGGGCGTTGAAGCCTCCCAGGCCCCGCTTGTCGGCCATCATGACCTGGCTGTCGGACTGCTCAACGCCAACCTGCTGAGCCCCGAAACGCGGATTGTCATCACCAGCGCTGAGCCGGCTCGCGGGGGCGTGCCGATGTTCAAATATACCGACCTGCCGGCGTTCGCAGCACAACACTTTGGGGGCGACCAAACCGCCGCTGCTGAAGCGCTCATCCGGAGCGGACCAAACGTGAAGTATTCGCCTAACACTGCGTATGCCGACGCGAAGCTCATGATCGCCTGGTGGGCCGAGGCGCTGGCGCGGCGGCTACCTTCCGGCATGGCCGTCTACGCTGTCTCGCCCGGGGCGTCGAACGCCACCAACGTCGCGCGAAACGCTGGTCCGTTGCTGAAGTATCTGATGATTCCGATCGTGAACCTCATCCCCGGCATGAACCAGACGCCGGAGGTCGCCGCCAGTCGCTACATCCAGGCGTCGGAGTTCGGAACCGACGTCTCAGGGCAGTTCTTCGCTTCGGCCAAAGGGAAGTTCTCAGGCCCGATGGAACTACAGCGAGAGCCACACCTCCACGTTCGCGCCAGCCAGGAAGCCGCATGGCGCGCCGTCGTTAAGGTCTCCGGCGCCGACCTGTCTCACCCGGCATCCTTGAGCGCGGTGTCCTAACACCTGACCGCCGCCACGGCGCAGAAATATCATCCGAAATTGTCCAAAAATTCACAGGCGCAATGGCGTCCCAGGAGAATATGAATGGCACGGTATCAAGATAAGAAAGTGGTGATCCTCGGCGGCACCAGCGGCATGGGTCTCTCGACCGCAAAGATGCTCCTCGCTGAAGGCGCACGCGTTCTGGTGACAGGCCGCTCGCAAGCCGGGCTAGACTCGGCGAAGCAGGAGCTTGGGACTGACGCCCTCGTGGTTTCGAGCGACGCGCGATCGTTGACCGATATCGACGCCCTCGCTGCTCAGGTGAAGGCCGAGTTCGACACCATCGACCTGCTTTTCGTGAACGCGGGATTCAGTACCCCAGCGCCACTCGCGAACGTCACCGAGGCCATCTACGACGAGATGTTCAACCTCAACGCCAAGGGGCCGTTCTTCGCGGTCCAGAAGTTCGCGCCGCTCATCAACCGAGGCGGCTCCGTCGTCCTCACGACCTCGGTCGCCAACGTCAAGGGCCTGCCCGGGCAAGCCGCCTATGGCGCCGCCAAAGCGGCGCTGCGATCCTTGGCTCGGACGCTCGCGACCGAGCTGCTTCCCCAGGACATCCGCGTCAATGCCGTGTCGCCCGGTCCCATCGCCACGCCGATCCTCGACAAGGTGTTTCCCGATAAGAACATGGCCGCCCAGGTCCGGGAGAAGACGATCGGCATGATCCCGATGAAGCGTTTCGGGACCTCGGAAGAGATCGCGAAAGCCGTCCTCTTCCTCGCCTTCGACGCGACCTTCACGACCGGCCTTGAGATTCCGGTCGATGGCGGCTGGTCGCAACTCTGAGGGAGCGGGTGACATGAAGATGCGCCGAATTGTGAGCGCCGAGACCAAGGCTGGTGTCGTCATGCAAGTGGACGATCTTCTCGACACCGAAACCGCCGATCGGGTCACGAATATCTGGGGCTTTGACAAGATTCCCCAGCTGCCCCTTACGCCTGAGCAAGTTCTCGGTGAATACAAGCGGCTTGGGATCTTCGGGCCAAAGGATTCGGTCCGCGTCGATCTTCAGGTCGTTCCTCCCGAGAATGTGGGCGAGACGGACCTCGGCGCCTTGATGGCCAAGATCGATTTCGGCACCGGCGGGGGCATGACCCCTAGCGAGCTCGGCGGTGCGATGCACCGGACCGACACCATCGACCTCGCGGTGGTGCTCAAGGGCGAAGTGGATATCGCCTATCCGGGAGAAGACGGCCAAGTGCGCTCGGTCACGGCCAAGGAGGGCGACTTCTTCGTGCAGAACGGGGCCTTTCACGAATTCCACAACCTCTCGGACGATCCGTGCGTGATCCTCATGGTCGTCTTCGGAGCCGAGAGGCAGGCAACCTAATCAGCAAGGCCCATCAACTGCGGTCAGACCTGCCCCCGACGAAGAAAGAAACAGCATGTCTTTGTTGAAAAACAAGATCGCCATCGTCACAGGCGGCAGCAGCGGCATCGGCCTCGCGACCGCCAAAAGGTTCGTTGAGCAGGGTGCCTATGTGTTCATCGCCGGGCGACGGCAGGCCGAGATCGACAAGGCTGTCGCCGAGATCGGCGACAATGTCACCGGCATAAAGACGGACATCTCAAACCTTAATGACCTCGACCGTCTCTATGAGACCGTTGCGGAAAAGGGAAAGATCGATGTGCTTGTCGCGGGCGCGGCCTTCGTCGAAAGGACGATGACCGCCACGGCGACACCCGAGCACTTCGACAAGACCTTCAACACCAATGCCCGCGGCACCTATTTCACCGTTCAAAAGGCGCTGCCTTACCTGAACGATGGTGCGTCGATCATCCTCGTGGCGGCGGCCGGGAAGAACAAAGGCCTCCCCGGCCGCAGCGCTTACAGCGCGACCAAGGCCGCGATCCGGTCATTTGCCCGGACCTGGACCAGCGAACTGAAGGATCGGGGCATCAGGACCAACGTGTTGAGCCCGGGCGCGGTCGACACGCCCATGTTCGCCGATCAGTTTCCGTCCGGAGAGGGCGCGGCCGAGGCCCGAAAGCAGATCGTCGCGATGACCCCCTTGGGACGCCTGGCGGATCCCGACGAGATCGCCTGCGCGGCGTTGTTCCTCGCCTCGGGCCTCAGCAGCTACGTCGCCGGCATCGACCTTCCCGTCGATGGCGGCCTGACGGCCATCTAGCCCGAAGGATTAGTGCAGCGCCGATCATCATTTCCGAGGAGCTCCTGATGACACACACAGCCAATTATGCGGCCCCGGGGCCGGGGAAATTCCGGCGCATCCTCGCAGCCGCCTGGGCTTTCCTGCAGGCGATGGAGTCCACCAGCTTCGACTACACACTCGACCGCATCGAGCGCCTGGAGCGGGAGGTCGCACGACTGAAGGAGGAGCTACGCCAAAACCGGAATCCGGAGGCTAGCGATGCCCACATCGCTAGCACCGCTGCGCCCGAACATTGAAAGCGGGGACCGGACTATGCCGATAATCAAATTTATCATTGTCGGCCTTCCGATCGCACTTGGCGTCGTGATGATCGGGACGGGCGGGCTCAACTTCGCAGGCCCTCCATTGGCCCGAGAAAACTTCGCGCTCTGGGGCTCTCCGGCCGGGTTTAACCGGGTGACCGGCAGCCTTGGAGTCTTAATCGGCTTAATTCTGGTGATTCCGGCGAAGTCGCGGGTTGGGGCGCTCGCGAGCGCCATTTTCAGGCTCGCCGCCGTCGCGACGCTGATCCGTAGTCGCGACTGGGGGCACCTGCCGGTCGCTGCGGCCCTGATGGCGGTCTCCGCCGCGGCGATAGCAGTCCACGGATAGATGAAAATGCGGCGCTTCGACGAAATCATCGATTTGGCGGCCGAGCGCCACGGCAGCCGAGACACGTTTGATCAAATGCTCGCTGAAACCCGGCCTTTGGCGCTGCAGGACATCGCCGCGATTCCCGACGATCGCATCCTCGCGTCCATGACCCGGCGTGCATTCTGCGCCGGCTTTTCCTTAAGTCATCGACGCGAAGTGGGAGGCTCTCGAGTCCGCTTTCGAGTAGTTTGCCCCTGCCCGCTGTGCATGGATGACCGAGGAGCGCTTGACGAACTGCTCAAGGACAAGGGTAATCACCCCGTCTGGAGTTCGCTACCGCGAGCCGATCGAGATAATTTTCTAACGAGCCAACATCGTTGCGGCCGACGATTGCGCCGATATAGCCGTCTGGACGCACAAGCACCCAGTCGCCGGATGCCAATCCATATGCGTCGTTGAACGAGCCACCAACGTCAACGAGATCGCCTTGTGTGCCGAACGTGTGGACGTGCAAACAAGGACGAGCAGGCACCGCATCGCGTGCTGCATCCTGTCCGATCAGCGTCCAATGTGTACCCTTGAAGAGCGAAAACAGACGGGTCGGCTGACCAGCGGCGCCCCGGATCAACGCGTCGGGAGCGCGATCGCCGGCGAGCGGTCCCCGAGTGCGCTGGGGTCGCTCCAGCGCAAGCGAGGATTCCGGATAGCCCAGATCGAGCTGGTTCACCTCACGACCGCGTCGCATCTCGCCACGCTTGACGGCATCGAGCAGTTTGGTTGCGAGGCCGAGGACAGCGGCAGCTACAGGCCGGCGCTCTTCTTCGTAGCTATCGAGTAATATGTCCCGCGCGCCGTTTAGCACCGCAGCCAGCTTCCACCCAAGATTATATGCATCTTGCACGCTGGTATTCAGCCCTTGACCTCCCGTCGGGGGGTGAACATGCGCAGCATCGCCGACTAGGAAGACGCGGCCGACACGATAACGATCAGCAAGACGGGCGTTCATGTTGAAGGCCGATGCCCACGCCACCGACCTGATGCAAATGTCGTGACGCCCGGTCCGCTTGGCAACCAGTGCGGTCAAGCCTTCGGCGGAGAGGTCGATGTCGCCGTCGAGCGGGATCGGGCCCTGCACTTGGAACAGGTCGGTTCCAGACAGCGGGCAGAACGAGATCTGCCGCTCCATGTCGCCTTCGTTGAACCGATGCCAGACTTCCCGACTGAGGCCGGTCAGTTCCACGTCGGCGACGACCGCGCGAACACCCAGCGTTTTGCCGGGAAAGCCGATGTCGAGCGCGTGGCGCACGAAACTGCGGCCGCCATCGGCGCCGACCAGCCAGCGAGTGCGGATAATCTCCTCCCCCCTCGTACCTAGAATATGGGCCGTTACCCCATCCGCGTCCTCGTCAAAGCCCAGAAGTTCGCAACCGAACTGCGGGCGCTGCCCAAGTTCGATAAGTCGCTCGCGCATGACGCTCTCAGTCAGGAACTGGGGCGCCATCAGCGCGAGATGATAGGGCTCCATCGTGGTGGGCTCCTGCTGCTCTACAACCACGGAGTCGGTGTAGCTTCTGTCGTCCTGATATTCGCGCTGTTTTGGATATGCGCCGCCCGCTGCAACGATCCGGTCGAGAATACACAGGTCTTCGAAAATCTCCTGTGTGCGCGGCTGGATGCCTTTGCCGCGCGAACCGCGAAAGGGGTCGTCTATCTTCTCGATCAGCCGGAAGGAAACGCCCCGGCGCGCCAGGTCGATTGCCAACGTCAATCCGGCCGCTCCCGCGCCGCAGATCAGCACGTCTGCCGCAAATTGCTCTGTCACTGTCATCTCCATGTGTGTAATATGCACATAATTGGAGCTTGCGCATGGAGTCAACTAAACAAGTGCATAATACACACATACGGTCTCAACTCCGCGAGCTTCACGGCGCGTTGATCGACATTGTGAGCGTGATGAACCGTCCACAGCGCGACGCCGCAATGGTGCGGGAAGCTGGAATCACGCTCGATCGAGCGTTGTTCCCGCTGTTGGTCATGGTGGAGCGGTTGGGCCCAGTAGGCGTCGTCGGTCTCGCCGATCGCGTCGGGCGTGACTACACCACTGTCAGTCGTCAAGTCGCGAAGTTAGAGGCATTGGGCCTCGTTGAGCGCCAAGGAGGCGCCGCCGATCGTCGCGTTCGCGAGGCAACCATCACGGCCAAGGGTAAAGCGATGACGGAGTTGGTGGATGACGCGCGCGAGCGAATTGGCAGACGAATCTTTGCCGAGTGGAAGCAGCGCGACGTCGAAGACCTGGTACGACTCATGCGCAGGTTCGCGGACGATATTCAGGACGATACATCTAGCTAGTCGCACGACTACTGATCAGTAGGGCGGCTGTCGACTCATCGAAATGCTATTAGCGTCTCCGGTCCGCTGCAGTACGGCGGCGTTCTAGCGATGATTTGGTCGTACCATTGGACCACGCCCCTTTTTGGTTGCAGACGTGGTTGTCGCCCTTTCGATGGGGTGATCGCCGACGTGTGGTTCCCCGCTGCTGAACCTTTCAACAAGGATTCGAAGCGAGCCTCAGTTCCTGAAGCGGGGATGCGTCCTGATTGCGTAAGGACGACCAAGCCATGCAACGCGCCCCATAGCACTTCGGCTGGAAACACCGGCTCTCGCCGATTTGGACCTAGTGCGGCGACTAACGCCTCGAAGGCGGCGCGAAGTGCTGATGGCGCTTCATCGCTGGCGAATTTGATGTTTGTCGGCAAGACAAACATCGCCTCATAGACGATCGGCCGGGACCGGGCAAAATTAACGTAGGCGGCACAGACGTTACGCAATACGCCATCGGCGCCAGCAATATTTTAGGTCTCCGCCTTTAATCGGGTCGCGAGCTCCTCAAATCCCCTCGTAGCGACTGCGGCCCTGATCTCGGCCTTGCCCTTGAAGTGGCTGTAGAGAATAGGCTGGCTGTAAGTGATCAGGTCCGCCAGAGGGCGACGATCCTGTTGAGGTCGCGCAGCGCTACATTCATAGCCCCGAGGCTGAGAACGACGCCAGGCCTTCGATGTCGCCGACATCCTCAGCGTTGACTCAACGATCCTCATCCCGTCGGCAAGTGCTCCGCTAGATTGACGAAAGGGGGATGAAGTCTCTCGCAGAGATCGTGTCAGTTCGACCTACGGGAGAGTGCGGAACACCGGCAGTTCGCCCCTCCTGCGCTCATCAAAATCATCGATGTTTCGATACGGGCGAACCCCGGCCTGTTGGTGAACTGGTCGAATGCCAGGTCCTTCAGGCGTCGGGTGTCCTGCAACACCACCACATGTACGACCAGATCGTAGCGCCCTGTCACGAGGACCGCCGATCGCACCTCTGGCACGCCAACGACTTCGTCCATGAATTGGTCGGCCGTCCCGCGTTCATGCTACCCACGCTCCCGAGGAACGGGCCGCGCATGGTTTCTCGGCCGGGCTCATCCGGTTGTCTGTCGGATTGGAGAACTATGACAATATCCGGCTCGATATCCTGACCGCGCTAGAGCAAATGTCGTAGCGAACGATGGCTGCGGCCCTCCCAAGGAAAAGGAACAGTGTGTCGTGAATGAACTGGATGACTTCATCGGCGGTCTGCCTAAGGCCGAATTGCACATGCATCTGGAAGGCAGCCTTGAGCCGGAGCTGATTTTCGAACTGGCGCGCCGCAATGACATCGCCTTGCCTTGGATGAGCATCGAACAACTCAGGTCAGTGTATCAGTTCGACGATTTACAGTCGTTTCTCGATCTGTATTGGATCGGCTGCACGGTACTGATCAGCGAGCAAGATTTCTATGATATGACCATGGCTTACCTGCGTCGCGCGCGAGCCGATAACGTGCTGCACGCAGAGGTCTTCCTCGCTACGCAGAACTTCACATCGAGAGGCATCAAGATCGATACGGTGATGGGCGGGGTAAAGCGGGCCTTTGCCGACGCCGCCAAAGAGCTTGGCATCAGCACGGGGCTGATGATCATTGCCCAGCGCCACCGGGACGAGACAACCGCGTTCCAACTGCTCGATCAACTCATGCCATGGTCGAACGACATCGTTGCGATTGGAATGGGCGGGCCGGAGGTAGGGCATCCGCCGTCCAAGTTCAAAAACTTCCTTCGAGAATGCCGCAGTCGCAGCTTTCGGCTTGTAATGCACGCGGGTGAGGAGGGGCCGGCTTCTTACGTGCGTGAAGCGTTCGACCTGGGAGCCGACCGGATCGACCATGGCAATAGCTGCGTCGACGATCCTGATTTGGTCCGCGCAATCGTCGAACGACAGACTCCGCTGACGCTATGCCCTATTTCGAACCTGAGGTTGAAAGTGATCCCGGCAATCAGCGCGCAGCCATTGCTGCGACTATATGAGCAAGGCGCGCGCGTTACTATCAATTCCGACGATCCTTCGTATTTTTGTGGTTATATCAACGACAACTTCAAAGCTTGCCACGAGGCCTTCGGGCTGACCAGGGAGCAACTCCTCCAGCTTGCGCGCAACAGCTTCACCGCAGCTTTCCTTTCTGATTCCGACCAGCGCCGTTACCTTGGCCTGGTGGATGCCTACGCGAACGGAGGAGGAGCCGGTCGGGCAGGTGCCTGACGATCCGCGCGCGTCTTGGGATCGTGGAGGTTGCTCGTCGTGATCACCACGACGGCGCCGGGGGCTAATTTCGGGCTTAAAAGCCGCAGAAGGAGATAATGGGCGAGATGATTCACGGCGAAGGTGGGCTCGAACCCATCCTCGGTCCGCTGATTAATATCGCGAACCTGCATGCCGGCGTTAAGCACGAGCCCATCTATGCTCGTGTCATCGAGCCATTGTTCGACCGCAGCCGCGAAGCTGCGCACGCTGGCGAGACGCGCTAGGTCGAACGGCAGAGTCTTGAGCTTGGACGGTGCTTTACTTCGCGCGCCAACTAAGAGGCGAACGCCCGGCGCTCGCCGTATTTCTTCGGCCGCGGCGAGTCCGATGCCGTTGGTCCCCCCTGTCATCACGATCGTCTTCATTGGGACCTCATCTTTCCGGGGCACCACCCGAACCTTCAATTTGGCTTCACGGTTCGCGCGGACGGAGCTGCCCCACTAGACGGTGAACCCCTCATCGATCAGCGGCAGCGATCGGACGCGTTTACCGGTAGCGGCGAAGATGGCGTTGGCGATGGCCGGCGCGATCGGCGCCGTGGGCGGCTGGCCGACACCGCCGGGATTGGCGGTGCTGGCGATGATATGCACTTCTACCTTAGGCATCTGCGCCATCCGGACCATGTCGTAGTCGGGGAAATTGCTTTGGGTCACCCGCCCCTTCTCGATGGTGATCTTGCCATAGAGGGCCGCCGTCATGCCGTAGACGATACTGCCCTGAACCTGCGTGTCCACGCTGTCGGGCGTGATCACCAGACCGCAATCCATCGCGGCCACGACCCGTTTCACGCTGAGCCTGCCGCCCTCGACCGCGACCTCGGCGACCTCGGCGACGATGCTTCCCGCGGATGGATGCAGCGCCACGCCGCGGCCCTGGCCCGGCGGCATGGGCTTGCCCCAATCGCCCTCCTTGGCGACTCGTTCGAGCACCGCCAGCATGCGTGGCTGGCCCCTCAACAACCGCCGGCGCAATTCGACCGGGTCAATGCCTCCGGCCGCCGCGATCTCGTCCAGAAAGCACTCTTTGAAGAACGCATTCTGTGAGTTGCCGACCGAGCGCCAGTAGCCGACCGGCACGAGGCTTGGCTGCGTCGAACTCCCCATCACATGGTTCGGAATCGCATAGGCGAGCTCGGCGGCGCCCTCAGCGATCGCGGGATCGCCTTTCAGCCAGACAATCGGCGGGAATACGCGGGCAAAGATCGAAGATGTGGCGACGTCCTGTTGCCAGGCCACCGGCATACCGGTCTCGTCAAGCCCACCAGCTATTCGGGCGAGCTCCATCGGCCGGTAGAAATCATGCTGCAAGTCCTCTTCGCGCGACCAGATCACCTGCACCGGTTGCTTGACCACCTTGGCTAAGGTCACAGCCTGGGCGACAAAGTCAGCCTCGCCGCGTCGGCCGAAGCCGCCGCCGAGAAGGGTCGTGTGGATACGGACCTTTGAGGCTGAGACATCCGCCGCCTTGGCCGCCGCCGTCTGCGCCCTCGTCTGGTTTTGGCAGGGGGCCCAGACATCAACGCCATCGGGTGTGATCTCAGCGGTGCAATTCATTGGCTCCATCGGAGCATGGGCAAGGAACGGCAGGCGGTATTCCGCAGTTACGATCTTTCTCGCGTTCTTCATCGCCTCACCCACATCGCCGGTCGTAGTGATGTTATGGAGGGGACCATCGAGCGCGGCCAAGTAGTCGGCCTGCAGCGCAGCTGAATTGAGATTGGCGTTGGGGCCATCCTCCCAGTCTACTGCAACGGCTGCGAGTCCCTGCTTCGCGTGCCATGTGGTGTCTGCGACTACGGCGATGCCGCCAGGCACGGCTTGAACCATCTTGACACCCGGGAGCTTCAGCGCCTCCGCCGCGTCGAACTTCTTGAGTTTGCCTCCAAACACCGGGCAATTGGCCACCGCCGCGAACAACATGTTCGGCCGGCGCACATCGATGCCGTAAATAGCGCTGCCATCGGTCTTGTCCGGTACGTCAAGACGCGGAAGGTTCTTGCCGATCAGATTCCAAGCAGAGCTTGGCTTCAAAGGCACATGATCGGGCGGGTCGAGTTTGGCGGCGCTGGCCGCGAGTTCACCGTAACTACGCCGCCTGCCACTTGGAACGTGGCGGACGACACCAGCCGCCACCTCGCATTCTGCCGGCAGCACGCCCCATTCCCGGGCCGCCGCCTCGACCAACATCACCCGCGCCGTGGCACCAAGTTGACGCAGCCGGAAAAAGCCGTCGCGCACGCTCGTCGATGCGCCGGTGGCCTGCACGCTGGCGGTCCTGGCGAGTGCGGCGAGGCCCCAGTCCTTGAAGCCGCCCGTCTGATCCTGATCAGCGTGCCCACCCGTCAGCACATCCATACTGGTATAGAGATTGATGAAGGCGGGGTCGGCCGGACCGGTCTCCACCTTGAGCTTCTGCCAGTCGCATTCGAGTTCTTCGGCCATCAACTGCCCGAGGCCGGTAAAAATGCCTTGGCCCATTTCGGAGCGACCGCAGAACAATGTGACGGCGCCGTCGCGCTCGATGCGGAGCCAGTGATCGAAGGCGTTGGCTTCTGCCTTGGCGGCTTGTTCGTGGCGATACAGGGCGGCAACGCCGATCACCAGGCCGGTTGCGCCGGAGAGGACCAGGAAGCCCCGCCGGCTAAATTTTGGACGCAGGCTCATTGCGCGCGCCCTGCCGCCATGTGAATGGCTTGGCGCACCCGCTGATAGGTCCCGCAGCGGCAGATATTGGTCAGGGCCGCGTCGATATCAGCATCGCTCGGCTGCGGGCTCTGTGTTAGCAGCGCCGCCGCGGCCATCAGCATGCCGGACTGGCAATAGCCGCATTGCGGCACTTGCGCCGCAATCCAGGCCCGCTGCAGCACATGGTTCCGATTCGGTGACAGCCCCTCGATGGTCGTGATCTCGTCGTCGCCAACCGTGGAGACCGGCAGCGTGCACGAGCGAACCGCTTTGCCGTCGATCAAGATGGTGCAGGCGCCACAAGCGCCAATACCGCAGCCGAATTTCGTGCCGGTCAGCCCGATCGAATCGCGCAACACCCAGAGTATTGGCGTGTCATCCTCGACTGGCACCTGGTGTATTTGACCGTTGATGTTGAGCTTGATCATCGGGCTAATCTCTGGCCAGAAGCGATCGGATTCTGAGCGATGTCAGTGCTGTGAAGGGTAGTCGCGATATCGGGCATCAGCCGCGCATGCGTTGGCCGCCAACTCAGCCGCTCCTGCGTAGCCTGGCTGGAAGCCGGATTGTCAGCGGCGACGAATGGCGCAAGCCAGCCGAAGTGCTTGGCAGCGTCTTGGGAGGACACACTTTTAACTGGAACGCCCAGATTGCTCCCGATGGCTTCCGCGACATCCCGGAATGGGATTCCTTCCTCCGCGACGGCATGATATCGGGCGCCGGCCTCGCCGCTTTCGAGCGCGAGCCGGAATAGTTTCGCCGTATCGAGCCGATGCACCGCCGCCCATCTGTTCTTCCCATCGCCGACATAGGCGGAAACGCGTTTCTTGCGTGCAATGGCGATCAATTGAGTCACCAAACCCATCTTGGTCTCGTCGTGAACCGACGGCGGCAGCCGGACAATGGTGGCCCTGACGCCGCGTGCGACAAGCGCCAAGGCTGCTTTTTCCGATAAGGCTCTCACGCCGCCTGGTGCATTCGGATCGGCGAAATTGTCCTCGAGCGCCAGCGCGCCCGGCGTCATCGCCATGGTCGGGAAGGCGCTGACCAGGGATCGTTCGCCATCATGGAGCGCATTGCCGAGCGTCTCGATTGCGCGCCGGTCCACCGCAACGGCGGCGGTCATGAATCGCTTGACGATATGGACCGGGCTTCCGCCGAATATGACCCGCAGACGGGTGTTGAGGCTCGCCTGCATGGGAGAATGTAAGAAGGCTGTGTGGATCACAGCATCGGCTGCCGCTGCTCCCCGGCGCAGGCCGTCCAGATCTTCGATTGACCCGCGATGGGCTTTTGCTCCGGCGGCCTCAAGCCTGGTGGCTGCGTCTGCCGAACGCACCAGTCCGGTCACCTGGTGCCCAGCCTTCACGAGATCATTGACGACGGCGAATCCTATAAATCCGGTGGCACCCGTAACGAAAACCCGCATCCCGCGATCCCTTCAGTGCGATTTCGGTCGGAGACGCTTGGAGGCGGCGGACACGAGCATCGCAGCGTTTCTTTCAAACCCGGAACTAGATTGGACGCTTGCTGCAGGACGATCTATGCCTTATCGTCCGTTTTTGGTTTTTGATCGTTCGAGAATTGGCTCATGGACCCGCTGTCAGATGTGTTGTCGCTGCTGAAGCTGCGCAGCTATGTGTCGGGCGGATTCGACGCGAGTGGAGACTGGGCGGTGCAATTCGGTCGCCACGACGGGATCAAATTCCATGCCGTTCTTTCAGGCGAATGCTGGCTATCGGTCGACGGCACGCCCGCACCGGTGAAGGTCAGGGCGGGTGAATGTTTCCTGCTGGCAAGAGGAAAGCCGTTTCGACTCGCCAGCGATATGGCCGTGGAACCGGTTGGCCTTGAGGCGCTCCTGCCACCGGTGCAGGACGGACGTATTGTCACCTACAACCGGGGCGGCGAATTTCTGAGCATCGGCGGCTACTTTACCCTGGCCGATGGCCAGGCTGATTTGCTCTTGAATATACTCCCGCCGCTGATCCACATCCGCGAGGAGCCGGCCCGAGCGACATTGCGGTGGTGCGTGGAGCGGATGAGGCAGGAACTGTGCGACCCGCAGCCCGGGGATTTCATCGTCGCCCAGCAACTCGCGACCATGGTGCTGGTGCAGGCCTTGCGGCTGCACCTATCTGACGGACGGCGCGACGGGATCGGCTGGCTCTTCGCGCTTGCCGACAAGCGGATGCGGGGGGCGATCAACGCGATGCACGAATCTCCCGGTCACCGGTGGACGTTGCAGGCCATGGCCGAGCAGGCGGCCATGTCGCGTACCTCCTTCGCGCTGAAGTTCAAGGAGACGGTCGGGCTTTCGCCCATGGACTATCTGACACGATGGCGAATGACGCTGGCCGCCGACCGGCTGACCCATTCTCGCGACTCTATTTCCGAGATCGGGCTGGCGCTCGGCTATGAATCCGAGAAATCCTTCAGCACGGCGTTCAAGCGGATCATGAAATGCCCGCCCCGCCAATATGCGCGCGGGCAAAAGGGAGATCAAGCCGAAGCAGCGTTGAGACCGCGGCTCGCTCAATAGCCGCCTAACGCCTATCGGCGAGACTCTACCGTTCCCATGCGGCGACAATCGCGACAGGGTCCCCCGGCGGGACGATCTGGAGCTCGTGGTCAGGAGCAAGACCGGGGGCAGCTGAGCCATGCCGTCGCGCGGTGCGATCGACCTAACAGCAGCATCCTTGATCGTAGATGAAGTTTCGAACGATTGAAAACTGAATCCGGACGCCATGACATGGATCGTCCTTCTTGAGGCCTCTATTCTGATTCGGATGTGCACGAGTTGGATTACCGAGGGCTTTGGCGAGGCCGTTCGCACGTGTTCGCGGATGGGAGTAAAATTAGCCGCACATCGGCGCCCACACCGCAGGCGATCTAGTCCGGAGGAGCCATGAATGGGTGTCCCGGCATTCGATGTTCTTTTCAACTCCGAAAGCCTTATTTCATCTGCTACTGACGACCTCCGCTCACCGAGCGGCCATGGCAAAGATTTGGAAGCGTCTCTCACTGTCAGTTACTGCCAGTCAGTGTATTCCTCTTCTTTAGCCAGCAACATGCAAACTCGCCAGCGTCATTGGCAACGAACCAATTCCACGAGGGCTCTTTACGCGGTGGTGCAAAGCAATTGCCGCATTTTGATACGGCATTATTAGATGATTCCCGAGCTTCAGGATCTGAGATGGGCGATTATTGCGTCCCAGCATAAGAGCCTTAGGCAGGCGGCGGAGAGCCTTAGCATCCGACAGTCCACGCTTAGCCGGCGGCTTCGGGATCTTGAGAATCGGTTGGGAGCGGTACTGTTCGAACGCACCAATGGAGGAACACGGCCAACGGCTGCGGCCCAAGAATTTCTCGAAGCCGCGCGACGCGTCTTCGATGAGATAGAAATGATCACAACCCGCCTCACGACTCGCTCCCGAGGCGAGAGTGGTCGATTGACCATCGGCGTCCATGCTTCGCTTTCCGCCGGTAATCTTCGAGCAACAATCCTTGATCACCGGCGGCGATTCCCCGAGGTCGAGACGCGTCTGGTCGACGGATCGAGCGACAATCTAATCTGCGATATCAGCTGTTCCACCATCGACGTTGGCTTCGTCGCAGAGAGCTATACGAGATGGAACGACAGGTCGTTGTCAGTCTGGAGCGAGCGCGTGATCCTCGCGCTCCCTGAGAGCCACTCCCTCAGCGGCCGTGATGCGGTTCACTGGAGTGATTTGAGGCACGAAGCGCTGTTATTGCCGGAGCGCGGTCCGGGGCCCGAATTGCTGAAAATGCTTGTCAGCAAAGTTGGGTATTCCGACACTGACCATGTTCTTCGCCACGATGCCGGACTTGATCGGCTTCTTACCCTAGTCGGCGCAGGGTGGGGTAGCTTGCTCGTCCTAGAGGGCGCGACCGGCGCAGCGTATCCGGGTGTCATTTTTCGGGAGGTGCATGACACGGAGGGGCCAACTCGGCTTCCAATCCGCGCGTACTGGCGCGCGGCGAATTGCAATCCATCGCTGCCACCCTTTCTCAATATCCTCCGAGAACGCTATCCGGATCTCTCGGGTGCTCTCGCTCCAGGCTGAGCAGAGTTCCGTCGCGCCTTAGCGAATGCCCGATCCGTCGCCATGAACCGTTCGATCATTGGCGCAATCAGCTTGGCCGGATCGAGCACGGACTGGCCGGTGCTCCGACCGAGAATTTCGGCATAAGCAACTAAGTCGCGATGCACCGCGGCGGCCAATTCGATGCTGAGTTTGACCGGCTTGTCGTCTGCGAGCGGCCCGAGTTTAAGCTTCGTCATGGAGTCCCTCCGTGGCCGTAGGGCGCCAGCACCAGATCGCGCGTGACGATGACACGAACCGGGAAGCCCGGTCGGATAGTGAGCGTCGGCTGGATGTTGAGCTGGCGCTGCACGATCTGCTGGCCGGTCTGGCTGATCGAGTTCGAAGCGCTCGAGCGGATCGCCTGGACGAGATTGTTCTCGTTCTGGCTCGTACCGGCTTCCGCGCCGACGCTGAGGAGGGTCGAGAGGACGGCGGCCTTGAACAGCATGCCCCAGTGGTTATCGACCTCGTCTTCGAGCCCCGCATAGCCTTGCGTATCGGCGCCCGGCTGTCGTTCCAGCACGATCGAATTGCCGTCCGGCATGATGATGCGTGTCCAGACGAGGAGGATGCGGCTCTGACCGAAGGCGACCGAGCTGTCGTATTGGCCGATCAGCTTCGCGCCCTGCGGGATCAACAGAAACTGCCCGGTTGGACTGTCGTAGACGGCCTCGGTCACCTGGGCTGTGATCTGACCCGGAAGGTCCGATCGAATTCCAGTAATGAGCGCCGCCGGGATCACCGTCCCCGCCTGAACGACATAGGGCGAGGCCTTTGCTTCGAGGCGGTCGGGGCTGACCGTCCGCTTGTCCGGCGTGGCGTTGAGGAAGGCGGTCTTGCGATCCTGCATGTTCTGCGCGGATCCGGCGTCGACAGGCGGCGTGGGCGTCGAACCGCTCTGCGTCCCCGTCGCCGGCGGAGTGACCAGGCTGACCGGCTGCGGCTGCTGGTTGGTCTGGGCGAACAGGCGGCTTACGCGGGCGGCGTCCGTCTCCTGGGCAAGCCGCTGGGCTGCGGGATCGGGCGTGGTTGCCGGAGCGCCGGTGTTCGGCGCGGCGCCGGCATTCAGGATCGGCTTGCCGAGGTCACCGGGCAACGGCGGTCCGAGTGGCGGCGCCTGGCGCGGCAGGCCGGTGTAGTCCTTCGGCAGCCCCGCGAGGCCTTCAGCCGAGGGCCGGTTCTGGGTGCTGAGCAGCTCCTGCCCGGACTGTCCCTTGTTGTGGGTCTGGAGGGCATAGCCGAGCGCTCCGGCGACGGCGAGCGCGGACACGGCTCCGAGCGTGATCAGCACCTTGCGAGAGAGGCGCGTGACGCGTGGCCGTTCGCCCCTGAGGCGCAGGTCGGGTGGCACGACGGGCGTCGGCGCCGGCTGTTGTTCTTCCGGCTCGTCCGTCATGACCGCGGCCTTCCGTCGGTGCGGACGATGCGGACGCGCCGCTCGCTGTCCTTGTCGCCGAGACGCAACTCGGCTGCCGCGAACAGTCGATCGACGATGTAGTAGTTCTGTCGGACCCGATAGTTCACCAGCTCGGATCCGCCCGCGGGCCCGATGACGAAGAGCGGCGGCATCTCGCCCTGGCGGATGCCGGACGGGAATTCGATATAGACTTTCTGGCCATCGTCGAAGGCGCGCAGCGGCCGCCAGGCGGGGCTGTCTCCCTCGATCGCATAGCGGAAGTTGATCGCGGCGAGATCGACACCGGTGGCGATCGGCGCGGCGGTCTCGGCCGCCGCATTCTGCTGGCGCAGCGCGATGAGCTGGTCTTCCGGGTACTGCCAGGAGACCGAGGCCATGTAGGTCTTCTCGGTCGAGCGCAGCTCCAGCAGGTAGGTCCGACGATCGGTGTTGATGACTAGGTTCGTGACCAGCTCGGGCCGGGTTGGCTTCACGAGGATATGGACCTTCTTGGTCGGACCCGCACCGCTTTCCGTGTCCCCAATGATCCAGCGCACCGTATCGCCGGCGGCGACGGGTCCTGTGCCGACAAGCTGCTCCCCTTCCTGCAGGGCGATGTCGGTGATTTCGCCGGGCGCCGTGTAGGCCTGATAGAGCGCGCCCGCGGAATAGGGGTACACCTGCACGGCGTTGATGAAGCCGTTGCGGACCGGCTGGATTCGGGCGGCGGCATTGGCCTGGTTGACGCGCACGGTGGGATCGGGCGCCTCGGAAGTGGGCTTGCCCGTGCTGAGCGGCTTCAATTGACCCGGCAGGGGCAAGGGCTTGGGCAGCTCGACGATCTTGACCGGCGCGGGCGGATCGACGGTGAGCTTCGCCGGCACGGCGCTGTCGTAGTTGATGTCGGGCGGAATGAACTTGTGGGCGCAGCCGCCGAGCGCAGAGACGGAGAGTAGCAAAGCCGCAAGGCCGGCTTTACGGAGAGGCGTAATCCCGCCTTGCCGGTTCTGCTGAGAGACTGAAGGACGTGAAGCCGGACCGCCGGCTTCCATGGAAATCGGCGAGGTCATTGTCCCAGCTCCTTCGACCAGTTGATGGCGGTGACGTAGATGCCGAGCGGGTTCTTGCGGAGCACGTCGGCGGAGGTCGGCGTCTGGATCGCTACGGTGAGGATCGCGGTCCAACGCGAATTGTCGGCGAGCGCGCCGTCCTGATAGCGGTGCTCGACCCACTCGACCCGGAAGCTGGACGGCGAGGCGCGGATCACACTCGAGACGTCGATGGCGATCTGCTGATGGCCGAGCTTGGCGAACGGGTCGTTCGCGCGGGCATAGTCGTTGAGCGCCTGGGACCCGGAGGTGCTGGTGAAGTCGTAGGCCTGGAGCCAGTTCTGCCGCACGATGATGGGATCGGCCGGCAGAGAGCGGACCATCTCGACGAAGTGAGCGAGATACCAGGCGATCTGGGGATCGCTCGGGGTGTAATCGGGCGTTGCGGCGGCGACCGCCTGTGCCTGGCCGAGCTTATCGACTTGGACCACCCAAGGGACGATGCTGCCATGGGTCGATTGCCAGACGAGGCCACCGGCGAGGCCCATGGAGAGCGCAAGCGAGCCGAAGGCCATAAGGCGCCAGTTCTTGGCCTGCACGCGGGCCGAGCCGATCCGCTCGTCCCACGCCTGGGCGGCGCGCTGATAGGGCGTTTCGGGTTCCGGGGTGCGACCGTAGCGGACGGTGGATCGGCGGAAGAGCGCCATTGTCTATTCTCCCGAGAGATCGACGGAATGGCCGCCGCCATGGCTGTCGCCGGACTTGAGGACTTGGGCGGCGGTCTGGGCGCCGCGCGCCATCGACTGGTTCTGCTTCATGCGGCGGGCCCAGGCGGGCGGGCCGGACGCATTCGAGCCGGCATCGGGCGCGCCGCTGCCGCTCGCGGTCTGCTCGCCGCCAACCGTGCCTTGGGTGGATGAGCCGCCGGTGGCAGCGAAACCGGACCGGGCGCCGGCGGCGAAACTCTCACGCATCGAACCGGCGGCGCGCTCTGCCGCGCGCCGAATAGGCGCCGCCGCTGAAGACGCGGCGGCCCTGCTGACCCCGCCGAGGCCGGCCGCCACGCCCGAGGCGCCGGACCGGCCGGCGGAGGCCAGGCTGTAGGCGGAGGATGCGCCACCCGCCATCGCCGCGCCGCCACGGGCGGCGGCGGCCGTGCCCGAGGCCGCGGCTATCGCTCCCCTCCCGGCCAGGCCGAGCGCACCCGCGCCGGCCATTGCGGTGCCAGCGACGGCAAGGCCGGTCCCGACCGCAGCGCCGGCACCGAGCTGGGGTGCGCCAGAGACCAGGCCAGTCGCGATGCCGGGTCCGAAGATGCCGAGACCGAGCATGGCCAGCGCAGCGAGCACGACGGAGAGCGCCTGCTCGATCGTCGGCTGGCCACCGGCATAGGTCTGGGTGAACTGCGAGAAGAGGCCCGTGCCGATCCCGACGATGACGGCCAGCACCATCACCTTCACGCCGGAGGCGACGATGTTGCCGAGCACCTTCTCGGCGAGGAAGGCGGTCTTGTTGAAGAGGGCGAAGGGAATGAGGATGAAGCCGGCGAGCGTCGTCAGCTTAAACTCGATCAGCGTGACGAAGAGCTGCACCGCCAGGATGAAGAAGGCGATCAGCACCAGCAGCCACGACACCATCAGCACCGCGATCTGCACGAAGTTCGCGAAGAAGCTGGTGAAACCCATCATCTGGCTGGCCGCGTCGAGCAGCGGCTGGCCCGCATCAAGCCCGACCTGGGCGAGTTTCCCCGGCCGCAGAAAATCGGCCGTCGAGATCGAGGAGCCGCCAGCCTTCAGGCCGAGGCCGGCGAAGCTGTTGAATACGACGGCCGAGAGATTGTTGAAGTTGGTGATGATGAAGGCGAAGAAGCCGATGTAGAGCGTCTTCTTGACCAGGCGCTGGAGGATGTCTTCGTCGGCGCCCCACGCCCAGAACAGGCCGGCCAGCGTGATGTCGATGACGATCAGCGTCGAGGAGAGATAGGTGACCTCACCCTTGATGAGACCGAAGCCGGAATCGATGTAGGTCGTGAAGGTGTTGAGGAAGGTGTCGATGACGCCGACGTTGTTCATCGCGCGTCTCCTGACGAAGGGGTGGCCGGCGCGACGGCGCCCATCGTCGTCGCGGGGTGCGGCGATGGCGGCAGCGGCCGCGCCGGCCTGCCGAAGAAGCGCCGGCGGTTCTCCTCCCAGACCGCCACGCAGCGCGCATCCTCGGCATCCTGGGGCCCGAGCGCGCTGCAGCGGCGCAGCTCGGCCGTGAGGTCATCGGGAGCGGGCGGGGCAACGGTCGGGGCGATCTCAGCGGCCGGCGTGGAGGGACGCCGGTTGATCGCGAAGAGGGTCGCGATGAAGGCTGCGATTAGCACGACGATCACAGCGGCGCGGAAGATCTCCGACCGGCCCAGCATCGCCGTGCCTCAATTGCCGGAGAACATGGTGACGTTGCCGGGCTGATAGCCGCTGCGCGTCGAGAAGGTCTTGTAGTTCTGCTGGCCCTGCGCCTCGGCGGCGGCCACGCGCGCCTGCTCCAGCGCGTCGGCGCGGCTCTTCGCCGAAAGCACTGCCACCACGTCGGAGAGCTGCTGCGATTGCAGCGCCAGAAGCTGGTTGCCGGCCTGCGCGGCCTGCAAGGCGCCCGTCGCGCTCTGGCTGGCCGTGACCAGGGAGGTCATGGCGCTGGAGTTGGTCGGGATGTTGCCGACCACACCGGCCTGAACTTTCAGGCTGTCCTCGAAGGCCCCGACCGAGTTCTGCCAGCGCTGCTGGGCGTTGGCGACCATGGCGGTCGTCGAGCCCGTGCCGGCGGCCGAACCGTAGCTGGTCGAATAAGCTGTTTGGACGCGCTGGACATTGAACGAAATGTTCTGCGCCTGGCTGAGCAGCGACTGGGTCTGGGCGATCGACGACTGAAGCTGGGTCAGCGTCGACATGGGCAGGTTGGCGAGATTGCGCGCCTGGTTGACCAGGTTCGTCGCCTGATTGGTCAACATCTGGATCTGGTTGTTGATCTGCTGCAGCTCACGCGCCGCCGTCAGCACGTTCTGGCCGAAGTTGGTCGGATCGTAGACGATCCACTGCGCCGAGGCCGGCGGCGCGGCAATGCCCAACGACAATGCGACGGCGCTTGCCGCCGCCAGATGGCGCAGCTTGATCATGATGACTTCTCCAGGTTGGTCAGGTCGGGAATGAGATCGGCCGCCCACAGGAGCTCGTGGTCGGCGAGCCAAGCCGGCGTGAAAGCCTCACGGCCGTACTCGGTAGTGACGCGTTCGATCGCCGCGTGGTCCTGTTTGGAGGATGCGGCGCAGAAGGCGAGCGCGACAGGTCCAAGGCCCAGCTCGAACAGCCGGTTGCCTCGGCGGGATTGGCAGTAATAGTCGCGCTTGGGTGTCGCCCGCGCGAGGATCTCGATCTGACGATCGTTGAGACCGAAGCGCCGATAGATCGCGGTGATCTGCGGTTCGATCGCGCGCTCGTTCGGCAGGAAGATGCGCGTCGGGCAGCTCTCGACGATCGCAGGCGCGATATTGCTGCCGTCGATGTCGGAGAGCGACTGGGTGGCGAAGACGACGGAAGCGTTTTTCTTGCGTAGGGTCTTCAGCCACTCCCGGAGCTGCTGCGCGAAAGCCGGGTCGTCGAGGACGAGCCAGCCCTCGTCGATGATGAGCAGCGTCGGCCGGCCGTCGAGGCGGCCCTCGATGCGATGGAACAGATAGGTCAGCACGGCTGGCGCTGCGCCCGCGCCGATCAGACCCTCGGTCTCGAATGCCTGGACTGACGCCGAACCAAGCTGCTCGCTCTCGGCGTCGAGCAACCGGCCGGAGGGACCGCCAATGCAATAGGGCTGAAGTGCCTGCTTCAACGCCGTCGATTGCAGCAGCACCGCGAGGCCGGTGATGGTCCGTTCACCGCGCGGCGAAGAGGCCAGCAACGTCAGCGCCGACCAGACATGCTCCTTGGCGGTCGGGTCGATCGTGACGCCTTCCTTGGCGAGGATCGCCGTCACCCATTCCGCCGCCCAGGCGCGCTCGGCCTGATCGTCGATCCGCGCCAGCGGCTGGAGCGACACCGAAAGCTCCGACCCGGCCGACAGGCTGCCGCCGAGATCGTGCCAGTCGCCGCCCATGGAAAGCGCGGCCGTGCGGATCGACCCGCCGAAGTCGAAGGCGAAAATCTGGTTGTTGCGATAGCGGCGGAACTGCATGGCCATCAGCGACAGCAGCACCGACTTGCCGGCGCCGGTCGGGCCCACAATCAGGGTGTGGCCGACGTCGCCGACATGCAGGCTGAGCCGGAACGGCGTCGAACCCTCGGTCTTGCCGAACAGCAGCGGCGGCGCCTGGAAATGCTCATCGCGCGCCGGCCCGGCCCAGACCGCCGAGAGCGGAATCATGTGAGCCAGATTCAGCGTCGAGACCGGCGGCTGCCGGACGTTGGCGTAGGCGTGGCCGGGGATGGACCCGAGCCAGGCCTCCAACGCGTTCACCCCTTCCGGCATGCAGGTGAAGTCGCGGCCCTGGATGACCTTCTCGATCAGGCGGAGCTTCTCGGCCGCGAGGCCGGCATCCTCGTCCCAGACCGTGACAGTCGCGGTGATGTAGGCCTGGCCGACATCGTCGGAGCCCAGCTCCTGCAGCGCCATGTCCGCGTCGGCCGCCTTGTTGGCGGCGTCGCTATCGACCAGCGTCGAGGCCTCGTTGGTCATCACCTCCTTGACGATGGCGGCGATCGACTTGCGCTTGGCGAACCACTGCCGCCGAATCTTGGTCAGGAGCTTCACCGCTTCGGTCTTGTCGAGCAGGATCGCGCGCGTGGCCCAGCGATAGGGGAAGGCCAGACGGTTCAGCTCGTCGAGGATTCCGGGGTGGGTCGCGGTCGGAAAACCGACGACGGTGAGCGTGCGCAGGTGGTGCGACCCAAGCCGCGGCTCGAGGCCGCCGGCGAGAGGTTCATCCGCGAGCAACGCATCGAGGTGCATCGGCGTCTCCGGGACGCGGACGCGCTGCTGGCGGGTCGAGACGGTCGAGTGCAGATAGGTCAGGGTGTCGCCGTCATCGAGCCACGCCACCTCGGGCATGAAGCCCTCGACCAGTTGCAGGACGCGGTTGGTGCGATCGACGAAGCCGCGCAGCAGCTCCCAGGGATCGACGCCGCTTTGGGCGCGGCCCTCGTAGAGCCAGCTCTCGATGCGCGAGGCGTCCTCGGCCGGCGGTAGCCAGACGAAGGTCAGGAAGTAGCGGCTCTCGAAATGCGCGCCCGCTTCCTCAAACGCGTCCTGCCGTTCAAGATCGACCAGCGCCGACGCGGCATCGGGAAAGGCCGAATGGGGATAGGTCTGCGCGGCGATCCGCTGCGCCTCGACGAAGATCGCCCAGCCGGAGCCGAGGCGGCGCAGCGCATTGTTCAGCCGTGCGGTAACGCCGACAAGTTCCGCTGGCGTGGCGCTGTCGAGGTCCGGCCCTCGGAAGCGAGCCGTGCGCTGGAAGGAGCCGTCCTTGTTGAGGACGACACCCTCACCGACGAGAGCGGCCCAGGGCAGGAAGTCGGCGAGGCCTGCGGTGTGATGGCGGTATTCGGCAAGGTTCAGCATGGCCGCCTCAGACCCCCAGATACGGCGGGTAGCGAAGGTGCCGGCGAACGACGTCGACGAACTGCGGGTCACGCTTGGCCGCCCAGACGGCCGCGGCGTGGCCCACGGCCCAGATCAGCGCGCCGGGGATCCACAGCCGGAGGCCGAGCGCGATCGCCGCCGCGAGCGTGCCGTTGGCGATCGCGACGGTCCGTGGCGCCCCGCCCATCAGGATCGGGTCGGTAAGCGCGCGATGGACCGGCGCGAAGAAGCCGGGCACGTCGGGATCGACGATCGCGGCCATCAGACCAGCGCCCCGCCGCTGAACGAAAAGAACGAGAGGAAGAAGCTCGACGCGGCGAAGGCGATCGAGAGACCGAAGACGATCTGGATCAGCCGGCGGAAGCCGCCGGACGTGTCGCCGAAAGCGAGCGTCAGGCCGGTCACCGTGATGATGATGACCGAGATGATCTTGGCGACCGGCCCCTGGACCGACTCCAGGATGGAGTTGAGCGGTGTCTCCCACGGCATCGAGGAGCCGGAGGCATAGGCCGCCGGGGCGAAGGCCAGCGTCAGGGTCGCGAGTGCGACCAACTCGGCCAGACGACGACGCGAACGGAGGGCGATGGCGAGAACACGGGTCATGATGGGTCTCCAGGGGGCAAGGGGTCGCCGCCCTCCCCAGCGGGTTGGACGCGGTAATCGCCGGTGGCGGGATCGAGCCCGGCGATGAGGGCGAGTTCGGAGAGGCGGCGCTCGGAGCCGCGGCCGCGCAGCACCGCGACGAGATCGATGGTCTCGGCGATCAGCGCCTTGGGGACGGTGACGACGGCTTCCTGGATGAGCTGTTCGAGGCGGCGGATCGCGCCCAGCGCCGTGCCGGCGTGGATGGTGCCGATCCCGCCGGGGTGGCCGGTGCCCCAGGCCTTGAGTAGGTCCAGCGCTTCAGCGCCGCGGACTTCGCCGATCGGAATGCGGTCGGGCCGAAGGCGCAGCGAGGACCGGACGAGGTCTGACAGTGAGGCGACGCCATCCTTGGTGCGCATCGCGACGAGGTTCGGCGCGCGGCATTGCAGTTCGCGCGTGTCCTCGATCAGCACCACGCGGTCGCTGGTGCCGGCGATCTCGGCCAGGAGCGCGTTGGTGAGCGTCGTCTTGCCCGTGCCGGTGCCGCCAGCGACGAGGATGTTCTTCCGCGACGCGACGGCCGCGCGCAGCGACTCCGCCTGTCCGGCTGTCATGGTGCCGGCGGCGACGTAATCGTCGAGGGTGAAGACGGCGACGGCGGGCTTGCGGATGGCGAAGGCCGGCGCGGTGACGACGGGCGGCAGCAGCCCCTCGAACCGTTCCCCCGTCTCGGGCAGCTCGGCCGAGACACGCGGCCGATCCGCGTGGACCTCAGCGCCGACGTGGTGCGCGACCAGGCGCACGATCCGTTCGCCATCGGCGGCGGAGAGCGTGCGGCCAGTATCCTCCAGGCCACCCGACAGGCGGTCGATCCAAAGCCGGCCGTCGGGATTGAGCATCACCTCGACAATCGAGGGGTCTTCGAGGAAGGCGGCGATCGCGGGCCCAAGCGCGGTGCGCAACATGCGCGCGCCGCGTGAGAAGGCCTCTGAATGGAGTGGAGCAACCGCCACGATCGTCCCCGTCATTGGCCAATCGCGACACGCGATTAGCGACGGGGATGATTAGAAGAGGTAATAAATGGGGCGGTTCAACAAGTATTCAGATGGCGTAGGCGACGGTCGTAGCGCAGCGAAAAAATACTTGCTAGGTGCGGATCGGCTACGCGAGAGGACGGCATCTAAGGTGCGCTCACCGACGGAGATAGCGGTGTCACTACGCTCGGATTTGCCGACCTCAGACCACGAGGCACCCTAGCGGCGCCGACCGGCTAATGTATGATGGAACGCCTAGAATGAAGGGCGAGGAGGAAACCATGGCGCGACACGTATTCTTTAGCTTCCACTACCAACGCGATATTGTTCGCGTGAATCAGATTCGAAATCTGCCCGAAATTGTCGATGAATCGGCGGCTGGCTTCAAAGACAGTTCGCTGTGGGAGGAAGCGAAGAAAAAGAGTGATGATGCCGTTAAGAAGCTAATTGATGATGGTCTCATTGGAACAAGTGTAACGGTCGTCTGCATTGGCAACAAAACCGCTGGGCGTAAATTTATAAACTACGAGATCCAGAAGTCTATTGACCGAGGCAATGGCATTCTTGGTGTTCAGATTCATCATCTAAAGAATTTTGCTGGAGAGGTGGACACCGCGGGAGATACGCCTGCGCTTCTTACCAAGAACAAGTATCCCGTATATAAATATGATGATCATACCAAACTGAAAGCATGGATTGAAGCGGCAGCTAAAGCGGCCGGGAAATAGTTGTAGCGGATTCCTTTGTAATTACCGCTTAACATGAAAGAAGGACCGCTGCTTCATGGCTGTACCCCTGTCTCTCACTGGCAAGTACCAACTCGTGGTCCTTGGGCAGGAAGGGAACCCGCAAGTAAGCGAGCGTGCTGGTCGGCTGGTCGCCGCCGTGGCGCACGCCTTTGACAAACTGGGGGTGAATCCAAAGAAGTTTCTGGTCAGTCTGACGTCAGGTCACTGCGACTCCGATATAAACCGCCGAATGCCTGCGGTCGCAGTTTTCTTTGGCTCGGTTCCGTCGCCCGTATTGTCGGTTATCGACACGAAGAGACTCGAAATTCTCCTTGGCGATGGCGCCCTGGTCATTCCCGTAGTTGAGAGCATCACGAACTTTGGCACGATGGTGACGCCTGAAGTAGCTACGCTGAATGGGTGTTCTCTGGCGGACTGCGGCAGTGATTTCGAACGTCTTGCTGCTCGCATTCTCGAGGGCTTCGGCCTGCTGCGTGAAAAACGGCGCTTGTTCATCAGTTACAGACGTGTCGAGTCGAGCGGTGTGGCCACGCAACTCTATGAAGCGCTCGATGCCGCCGGCTTTGACGTATTCCTCGACACGCAAGGAGTAATCCGCCCCGGGGAGCCATTCCAAGAGATCTTATGGCATCGACTGGCCGATACGGACGTCGCGGTCCTGCTTGACACTCCTGGCTTTCTAGCAAGCCGATGGACCGAAGAGGAGCTCGCTCGGGCGAATACCTCCAACATCCAACTCCTACAGATCTTATGGCCCGGCCAGACAGAGGGAGCAACGGCTGCATTCAGTGCATTCCATCCTCTCTCCGAAGGCGATTTTGCTGGGTCGAACACTCTCGGCCCTGGGGCTCAGCTCAAAGACGTTGAAGTAAGCGAAATCGTCGATGCGGTTGAAGGGCTTCGAGCGAGAGCATTTGGCGCACGCCACGCCTTCCTTGTCCGTGAATTCGCGATTGAAGCGCGCCACGAAGGAATGCAGGTGCTGACGACTTTGGAGCGCAACCTCATTCTCTCAGCGGCCGGTGGGTTCAGGGCGTTGGTTATGCCTGCGATCGGAGTCCCAGACGCCGAACGATACGAGTCGCTCGGGCGGTTGCACCAGCGCGATTTGGATGAAGGTAAGGCCTACGCTCAACCACCTATTTTGCTTTACGACCAGACCGGCATCCGCAGCCGGTGGCTTCAGCACCTTGGATGGCTCAATGACAACATCGCTTGCGCGCGTAGCCTTAGCATCGTGGACGCAAAGAAATGGCTAAGCGACCTAAAAGCCGCCAGCGGAATATGACCGTGCCGGTCGAGCGGCGGATATTTTTGTCGGCCAGCGTCCCGCTGCCGTCACGCAACGCTGTCTATTTTAACACGGCAGATGTTGTTGCTATCAGGGATGCCGTTCGAGCGCTTACGATCGTTATCGTGGAAACAGGAATTCAATTAGTATTTGGTGGTCATCCAGCAATTTCTCCGATGATCAGGCTCCAGATCGCCCAGGCAGGTCTGCCGGTCGGAGACAAGGTGGTGATGTTTCAAAGTCGATTTTTCGGGCGGGAATTTCCCGAAGACAATAAAGCGTTCGAGCGCGTGACCCTTACTGACGCTGTCGATAACGACAGAGAAAAGAGCTTAGGCCACATGCGCGATATGATGATGAGAGGCCCGTTTCTATGTGGAATTTTCATTGGCGGCATGGAGGGTGTGGAAGAGGAATACAACTTGTTTTGCAAAGCGCAACCGGGAGTGCCCGTGTTTCCTGTAGCGTCGACGGGAGCTGCCGCAGGAAACCTCTACCGCTTGAATCCGGATCTTCCGAAGAATTATCCCGAATTGCAATCGGAGATCAGCTACATCAATCTTATGCGGCGTATAATCGGTTCAACCCCTCCCTAGGATCCGCAGGATGGCTCGGCGCACATTCTTCAGCTTTCACTACACGCCCGATGTGAGCCGTGCATGGGTTGTTCGAAATTCATGGGTAACGAAAGTGGCACAGGGCGAGCGCGATGACGCTGGTTTTTTTGATAGCTCGGTGTTCGAGGCAAGCAAGCGGGAAAGCGATGATGCACTGAAGCGCTTTCTTCGTGAGGGTATGAACAATACTACGGTAACATGCGTCCTAGTGGGTGCGGAAACTTGCCTGCGCCGATGGGTGCGCTACGAAATATTCCGTAGTTTCATGCGAGGCAACGGACTACTCGCCGTTCGCATCCATACAATCGGATCGTTGCACAGCCCGGCCAGCGCCATCGGCGACAATCCTTTCGATTGTCTCGCATTTACGCTGGATAATGGCACGGTACGATTTAAGGAAATCAAAACTTCGGGCTGGCAACTGGCAAGTGATGTTGGGACCATGCCACTAGGCGATGTGACCTACGATCTTGGTGACCGGACCAACCATACATTCTCGACCTTATTTCCTATCTATGATTGGGCTGCCGATAAAGGCTACGACAATCTTGGTACATGGATTGAGTCGGCGGCTAAGAAAGCCGGAAGATAACCGGAAGATAGGGGGCCATGAGCCTCATTTGGCATCGAATTGGGTTGCCGAAGGCTCCTGAACATCGTCCGGAATTTCCTGCCGCAACTTCGGACCTTCGTTCAGACGCCGGCCCAGCGTGGCGACGAAATTGTCGTAGCGCGCTCCAGCCTGCGCCCGCGCCGCCTTGGCGGCCGGTTCGGGGAGCGGCGGTGTGGTGTTGAGCCAGAAGCGGATGAACAGCGCCAGCGTCTCGACACCGATCCCGACATCGCGCTCGAGCCGAGCTAGGCGCCGGTCCTGATGGTCGAGCCGCTTCGCGATGGCGGCCTCCCTGCGCTCATCTGCATCCGGCGACAGGAACGACGCGATCGCAGCTTCGGCGATCAGCGACATCGACTGCTCCCGTCGCGCCGCATAGGCCGACAAGGCCCGCATGACATCCGGATCGAGATACACGGAAAGCTGCGCCTTCTTCTTTGCCGTCACCATGCGGACCTCACGTCCCGAGATCGTCGCCGGGATCGAGCGAGGCTTGCTGGGCGAGGCCCTGCATCAGGTCGTTCATGCGGCCGATGCGCGGTGCGTCCTCCTCCATCTCGTCGGGCTGGTCGAGCGCAAATTCATTCTCGATCGGAGCCTGCTTCTCGACCGTGCCTTGGCTGAGTTCCGGCTGCTTCCGGCGGTCGGCGTTCTTCGGGTTTTCGTCGTCGGCGTCCTCGCCATCGGCCGCTGCCGGCGCCGGCGGCCGCGGCGGTAACGGGCGCGAACTCCAATCGTCGGGGCGTCCCTCTTTCGGCTGCACCGGATCGGGTGGAGCCACGATGCGCTCCTGAAACCGTTCATCCTCGTAGTAGCGTGCTTTCTTCGCCCGGATCGGGTGGACGCCCGACACCATGACGATCTCGTCGCTAGGTGGGAGTTGCATCACCTCGCCAGGCGTCAGCAGCGGGCGCGCGGTCTCCGAGCGCGAGACCATGAGATGCCCGAGCCATGGAGATAGCCGGCTCCCCGCATAGTTCTTCATCGCCTTCATCTCGGTCGCGGTGCCGAGCGCATCGCTGACCCGCTTCGCCGTCCGCTCATCGTTGGTCGCGAAGCTGACCCGCACATGGCAGTTGTCGAGGATCGAATTGTTCGGGCCATAGGCCTTCTCGATCTGGTTCAGCGACTGGGCGATCAGGAAGCTCTTGATCCCGTAGCCCGCCATGAAGGCCAGCGCGGACTCGAAGAAGTCGAGGCGGCCGAGCGCCGGGAACTCGTCGAGCATCAAGAGGAGCCGGCGGCGCCCGGCCTTGGCCTGCAGATCCTCGGTCAGCCGCCGGCCAACCTGGTTGAGGATCAGGCGGATGAGCGGCTTGGTGCGGTTGATGTCGGACGGCGGCACGACGAGGTAGAGCGTCGTCGGCCGATCGCCGGCAACGATGTCGCCGATCCGCCAGTCGCAGCGGCGCGTCACTTCGGCCACGACTGGATCGCGATAGAGGCCGAGGAACGACATGGCCGTGCTCAGCACGCCGGACCTTTCGTTGGCGGATTTGTTCAGCAGCTCGCGCGCGGCGGAGGCGACCACGGGATGGACGCCGGCCTCGCCGAGGTGGGCGGTCTTCATCATCGCCGCCAGGGTGGACTCGATCGGCCGCTTGGGGTCGGACAGGAAAGCGGCGACGCCGGCGAGCGTCTTGTCCTCTTCGGCGTAGAGGACGTGCAGGATCGCGCCGACCAGCAGAGCATGGCTGGTTTTCTCCCAGTGATTGCGCTTCTCGAGGCTGCCTTCCGGGTCGACCAGAATGTCGGCGATATTCTGCACATCGCGCACCTCCCATTCGCCGCGCCGGACCTCGAGCAGCGGATTGTAGGCAGACGACTTCGCATTGGTCGGATCGAATAGAAGGACGCGGCCATGCTGGGCACGGAAGCCGGCGGTAAGCTGCCAGTTCTCACCTTTGATGTCGTGGACGATCGCCGAGCCGGGCCAAGTGAGCAAAGAGGGAATAACGAGGCCCACGCCCTTGCCGCTCCGGGTCGGGGCGAAGCACAGCACATGCTCCGGCCCGTCATGGCGCAGATAGCTGCGCTGATGCCGACCGAGCACGACACCGTCCGGGCCGAGCAACCCGGCCTGCTCGATCTCCTTCGGTTGCGCCCATCGCGCCGAGCCGTAGGTGTCGGCATTCTTCGCTTCGCGGGCCCGCCAGACCGACATGCCGATCGCGACGGCAGCGGCGATCAGTCCGCCCGATGCCGCGATGTATGCGCCCTCGACGAAGATGGACGGCGCATAGGCGTCGTAGGCGTACCACCACCAGAAAAAGGCTGGGGGCAGATAGAAGGGGAAATGCAACAGCTCGAACCAAGGCCGCCCAAGCTCCGGCTGGAAGCCGAGGCGCCAGGCGGTCCATTCCGTGGCCGTCCAGATCGCCAGCAGCACGATGGCGAAGACGGTGATGACCTGGCCCCAGAGGATTTTGGTCGCGGACACAGCGGACTTCCTTTCTTGAAGTTGCTGGTGGGTAGGGTCGGTCACAGGCCGAGCCCCCGATTTTTGCCGAAGCCCCAGTCGATCCCGCCGTCGCCCCGCGTGACGCCGGAGACGTGGCGGCCGAGTTGCTTCTCCAGAGAGGGCGTCCAGGGCACGAGCTGGAAGCCAAGGCCGTCGTCGATCATGGCGAAGCGGCCCGAGGCGAGCGCGAACCGCTGGCGATAGGCGCCAGCGACATACTCGCCGGCGGCCGCCTGATTGAATGGCTGGCCGGTCTCGGCCGCGAGCCGCTCGCCCAAGGCCTCGACCTCCCGTCGCCGAAGTGTGCCGATCAAGCCGTGGGAGAAGACGATGCCTCGTGCCTGGCGTTCCGCGAGGCCCTGCTCGACGAGCTGTTCGGCCCGCTGGTCCATCGCGTCGCGCACCTCGGCGCCGAAGCCGGCTTGTCCAAGCGCCACGGGATCACGGGCGACGGCCTGCCGATCGAGCCAGGTCGCACCGCTGGCCGTCACCTGGTTCTCGATCGAGAGATCGGACCGCACGGCGAGCGCGACGCGACGTCGACCTTGCGCATCATCGAACTTGCGCAGCTCGACAACTGAGCCCGGCGCGCTGTCGCCGGCGGCGTCGAGGTCAGGAAATTTTATGTGGTGGGTGCGGCCGTCGACGCCGTCGACCACGGCATAGGCTGTGCCCTTCAGCTCGTCGTCGAGGCCACGGTCGACGAGCCTGCCGACTATGGGAACGTCGAGGCTCTCGCCGGCGAGGACGTAGCTCGCGGTCGCCCGATCGATGCCGCGTTCGGTCAGGCCGCGGTGGATGCGCTTGATGATGTCGCCGCGCTCGCCGAGTTCGCGTAGCGTCGTCTCTGCGGCCGCGTCCGTGGTCCATTGGCCGGGGCCGATCTGATGCGCGAGGCCGAGGCTCTCCAGATGCCGCAGCCGTCCGACCTTTAGACTATGGAATTCGTCGGGCGGCTGAGCGGCGCCGGGAGCCAGGTCGACGACGCCATGCCGATCGGCATCGCGAACCAGTTGCCGATCAAGTTGGGTCCAGCGCTCGGCCTCCACCTGGCGCTCGAGCGCGTGCCGGATATCAAGATCGCTGCGCAGCCCCAGCTCCTGTGTGACCAGGTCCTGGGCGCGGGCGCGCATCCCCTCCTTGATGTAGTCGCGCGAGATGACCAGGTCCTGACCATCTTCGGCGACGCCGCGCACGATGATGTGGACGTGCGGGTGCTGCGTATTCCAGTGATCGACGGCGACCCAGTCGAGCTTGGTGCCGAGATCCTTCTCCATCTGGCCGACCAGCTCGCGAGTGAAGCTCTGGAGGTTGGCCATCTCCGGGGCGTCTTCGGGCGAGACGATGAACCGGAAATGGTGGCGGTCCTTCTCGCACCGCTCGGCGAAGGCTTTCGGGTCGGTGTCGTCGGTCTCGGGACCGAACAGCCGCGCCTTCTCCCCGTCCCGGGTGACGCCCTCGCGCCGGAGGTAGCCGAGATGGGCGCCGAGCGGCGCGGACCGGGCGGTGTGACGGACCACGCGGGTCTTAACCGTCACCAGACGCGAGCGGCCTGTCAGGAGATGGTTCGCCCGGACGGCGGCGACACGGCCGCGGCCGAAGGTCGAGCGGCTGTTGCTCCGGAGCAGGCCGTGCCGCGAGATGCCGCCGCCGGCACGCTGAGCGGCGGCGAGCGCCTGGGCGATGAACGGCTTGGCGCGCTGACTGCGAGAAGATCGGATGCGGCCAGGCCGTGGCTGGAAGTCGTTCTCCTCAGCCATGGCCGGCCCCCGCAATGTGCAGGAAACCCAGCTCCGGCAAGGGATTGCAGGCCGCGCGCACATTGCGGGTGGACGCCACACATTGCCGGATCAGTGAAAAACCCCAGCAAAAACAACCGACCGACCGAGCCGCACCCTGCGGCCTTTTATCTGGCCCTCGGTCGGTTGGTTTCTGCTCTCCTCCCCTGTCCGCCCTTCCTTCTTCCCGGAAGCACGCTTCCCCACGCCTGCCTGCGAAATCGCCCCCTGTGTTTGCGATGCATCCTCCTGAGCCGCTGGGGGCCGCCGAGCCGACACGGAAAGCCCGAGGTGACCTAGGCGATGTAGTGGCACGTCGATGGAAGAGCGGCGCGATCACGGCTTCGGCCCCGCTGCGGAAACGTGGACGAACAACCCATCGGATTGCGGTGCGATGGCCGACAGGTCGCGCACCGAGACGCCAGGCGGCGAGTCGCTCGACGGCGGTTTGGCCGTCGCGCGATCGAAAGGTTCAGCGCTTGCCGATCGCACGATGAAAAGCGGCGCCTGGGTCCAGGACGACGGATCGGAGGCCGCCACGAGGACAGGCCCATCGGTCGCGCCGTCCCCGACAAAAGGGACAAGCGCTGCGACGTAAGCGACGGTTTCAGGCGGCAGCGGACGATGCCGATCGCGATAATCTTCGTATCGCCCAGGCCCGGCATTATACGCCGCGAGGAATCCTGGCGATCCGTAGCGGTCGTGCATCTCGCGCAGGAAAGCCGCACCAGCCAGGATGTTGTCGTGCGGGTCGAACGCGTCGCGCCCGAGGCCGTAGCGAGCGCGCAGCGCTGCCCATGTCTCGGGCATGAGCTGCATTAGGCCCATCGCGCCCTTGGGTGAGATGGCGCGTCGATCGCCACGGCTCTCGATCCGCATGATCGCTCGAATCCATGCCGCCGGGATGCCGAAGCGTTGCGCGGCTTCGGTAACGAGAGCGGCGTAGGAATCGCTCGAAGCCTGCACCGCGATGGGCGTCGCCTGAGCGTGAACGGCGACGACGGGCATGCCGAACGCCGTCACGCTGGCGAGCAGAAGAAGCGCGCGCCGCATGTGATCAGCCCCGATCGCCGCGCTTCGGCGGACGGTTCCAGTTCAGCACTCAGGCCGACTTGTCATCGCCCGACTGGAAGAGGTTCGCGCGGATCGGCTGTGACAGCGCCAGATCGTCAATGACGAGCGAGACGTACTCGCCCGCCTTCTCGCCGGTGCGCTTCCAGCCCGCGCCGATCTCCGGGCCGTCGCCATCGCCAAGGTGGATGCGGTAGTCCGGCGCGTTCTCTGCATCGGAGGATTCGGCCGGAACGAGGGAAAGGTCACGGTAGAAGAAGAGCGTCTGGATGCGCCCGGTGAAGCCGGACTTGTCTCGGGTGAACTGACCAATCTGCGCCATGGGAAACCTCCGTTGTTGGCGGGTTGAGAAGCGGGTCAATCGGTGGCGGCACGCCATACGAAGCGGCCGTCACCGGCCTCGTCGGTCCACAAGGGGACCGCGCGGGCGACGATCGCGGTGGTGGGAAGCGGGCCGAAATAGCGTCCGTCCAGGCTGTCCGGGACGGTCGGGTTCATGAGGAAGACTTCGGTGGGGCCGAGCGTGTGGCAGCCGCTCCAACGCGGGAGCGGGCGGCCGAGGTGATCGCGCTCACGCGCCGCGCCGACGGCGATATGATCGACGGTGATGGCGTCGCCCGCGCGGCATACGGTCTGCCCAGGCAGCGCCATCACACGCTTCAGCAACGGCACGCCCTTGGGCAGGAAGCCACCATCGGCGAGATAGCTGGCGATGGGTTCGGGTGCTCGCACGGCAACCAGTTCGAGCGCGTGCAGCCGCCCAGCCGGACGGAGCGCGTAAAGCCCGGTGGGCGTGCTCGCCGTGGCGTTCCAGATCAGGCGCGGCGCCGGATGAACGAAGGCCACGCCGATGAAGACGAGCATGGCGAAATACGTCGTCATGACGTAGCCGAAGCGGGTCATAGCGTGACGCTCCGGCGCTTGAGCCAGGCGGCGTGCTGCTCGCGCGTGTAGGGGCGCGGTTCATGGCCGGCGGCGAAACGGTTGTGGAGGTGACGCCAGTATTCCGGCGCGGCATCGGCGGGATCGATGTCGAGCGCCTCGATGGCATCGATCGCCTGCAGAACGCGCTCGACCTTGGGCCAGCTATCGACGCGCAGCAGGATCTCGCCGCCCGGGCGCACGAAGGGCAGCGTCTGGAAGCGTGCGCCAGGCTCGACGGCGCGCACGATGTCCATGCGCGAGACGACGGTGCCGTAGTCGTTCGACGCCCAGCGCACGAACGCGAAGATGCTGCCGGGCTTAAAGCTGGAGATGCTGCGGCGGCGATCGAGGATCTTCTCCTCGGCGCGGCGGCCGAAGCGTAGCCAGTGTTCGATTTTCTTCTCGATCCAGGTCAGCTCGACATGGGTAAGTGCGACGGTGCGCCGATGCGATGGCGGCACGACGCGCGGCGACGGCTCGTTATCGTTCATGAGGTCTCTCCGGGATCGGCGGGGAATTCGCGCGCCAGGAGGTCGCGCAGCATGTCGGCGACGGTGATCCCACGCCGGAAAGCGGCGACCTTGATGCGGCCGCGCAGCGCCGGCGTGACGTCGATCGTCAACCGGGCGGTGAAGGCGGAGGGCTCGTCGCCGCGACGGCTTGAGGCGTCGGGCGCCTTGATCCAGCTCTCGGCGTTGCCGGGCCGGGCGGCGAAGCCGCGTCGGGGGCCACCCGCGCTCATGGCGCAATCCTCGAAACTTCTGCGGCGAGCGCCGCGATCTCGCGCGCCGCGGCGCTCTGCTCGGCCAGCTCGAACACGAGGCGGCCGGATTGCGCGGCGTCGGCGAAGATGACGCGCTGGCCGATGGTGCTGGTGAGCACCGGCGGATCGTGATCGGCCAGAGTCTCGGCCGTCTCGCGGGCGATGACCGTGCGCGCGCCGCAGCGGTTCAGCACGAAGCGCGCGGCGAGCCGGGGGCGATAGATGCGGGCCTCGCGGAGCAGGTCCAGCATCTCGGCCGAAGCCCAGCCATCGAAGGGCGACGGCTGTACCGGGATCAGCACGAGGTCGGCGGCCAGGAGCGCCGAGCGCATCAGCCCCGCGACACGCGGCGGTCCGTCGATGACGACGTGATCGGCGGTGCGTGCAATTTCCGGCGCTTCGCGATGGAGCGTGTCTCGCGCGAGGCCGACGACGCCGAATAGCCGCGAGACGTTCTCCCGCGCCCGCTGCTGCGACCAATCGAGTGCTGAGCCCTGCGGGTCGGCATCGATCAGCGTGACGCGCTTGCCATGCAGCGCCAGCTCGCCGGCGAGATGAAGCGCAAGCGTGGTCTTGCCGACGCCGCCCTTCTGGTTGAGCAGAGCGACGATCATCTCTTCCTTCCCGGCTTGCGACCGAAGGGCAGCGATGGCTGTCGTGCTGGTGGCTCGGAGGCCTGCGCAGCGGAGGTGGCGCGTTTATCCGCAGATCGCGCGGACCAACAACAAGAGTTAGATTCTGAGTTAGACTCTAAGTTAAGGCCTGGAATCGCCGTTTCCGGCCAAAGTGTTAGCTGCGGTTCGTGCGTGCGAAGTCCCGATAGGGCTGCGTGCGGAGTCCCGATATCGTTTGCGTGCGAAGTCCCGAGCGCTTCCACAGCGCCATCCACAGGGACTGTGGATATGTGAGCCGGCAGGATGCGCAGCAGCTCGCGGCGGCCCTGCCACTCGATGCGCAGGCGATAGCCGGGCAGCGGCTGGCGCGCGGCGATGCGTCGGAGTTGCAGCGCGAAATCGGAGACGCGCACCAGGCTGCCGGACTTCTCGTGCAGATGAGCGATCTCGAACAGCCAGCCTTTGGGCTGGCGACCGGCGTGCTTGCGGGCGACGCGGTAAAGCCAGCGCTCGATGCCGCCGGTCAGACGGAAGTAGGCGGGGTCGATGGCCAGGACGAGCGAGCGGTCGATGACGCCGCGGTAGAACCAGTCGGGGAGTACGAACTCCATACCCTCGACGCGGCCGTCGCGCGTCGTGCATTCCTCCCACTCATTGATCCAGGAGAACTGATGACGGCGCCAATGTTCGCCGTTGCGGATGGTCGTGCGGATGACGGTCGATTGCAGGCGGGCGAGCGCGCCCTTGAGGAGCTTGTAATCGCGTGCGCCTGTCTGCCGACCGATCGCGGTCAGAAGCTGGTAGGGCGTGAAGCGAAGGAAGCGCGAGGTCTTGAAGCCGAGGTTCTCGGCCTCGACGATCTGGCTCGCCGCCCAGATCAGCACGTCGGCGTCCCAGATGGTCGCCATGCCGTGCTCGGGCACGGCGTAGACCTCGACCCGAACACCGGCGGCTTCGTAGAGGATCGGCGCCGTGTGCCTAGCTTTGGCCAGCGAGAAGAACGGCCGCTCCATCAGGTCGCGCTGATCGCGCGGGCTGGCGTCACCCGTGGCGACGACGAACGGGTCGAGCTTGCTCCGTTCGCTGGCGGTGATGAGGCGGCGAGACGACATCGACGAGCGCCGCTTCAGCGATGCGCGTGGCCGGCGGCGCGGGCCTCGACGTATCGAGGATCGGACGTCGAGCTGCACGCGGCCTGGTCGGCCCAGGCCTCGAGGTCGTCGATCGCGTAGACGACACGCCCGCCGAGCTTGCGGAAGGTCGGGCCGCTACCGTGGCAGCGGTATTTCTCCAGCGTCCGCGGTGAGATGCCGAGGATGCGCGCCGCTTCATGTGTGCGGACGTAGCGCGTGGCGAGTTGCGCGGCCCTGTCGGGCATGATGTGCCTCCGTCTTGCCTCGAAGCGCCGCGGCCAAGTCGCGGCATGTCGGGGTCACGGTGGCGGAGAGTTCAGGCGTTGGGGGTGGACGAATATTTTCGTTGGCGTGTGTCCCCCCGTTTGCGTCGGGACGAACGGAGACGTCGCGGACGAGGCCAGTGGCCCATGGTCGGTGTGGTGATAGCGATGCGTGGGGATGGATGGAGGCGCGCGTCAGAGACCGCGCAGGAGCTTCAGATAGCCCCTTTCGACGAGGGCGATCGAATCGTGGATCAGGCGGTTGGCTTTGCGGCGCGCGTGGGAATCCTTCCACTCGACAGAGGGAAGTTGGGCGTGGTCGGAGCTGAGAACTTCCGCCGCGATGTCGCGCGGGCCACCGCCGGCATCGTGAACGTCGAAGGCGTGGAGGAGTTGAATCAGTCGCCGTTTCTGGAAAGACGTGAGCCGCAGGGCGGCCGGGAGAAAGTTGATGCGCTGGCCGCTGAGTCGACGGGCGAAGCGTAGCGCGACGTCGAGCCGAAGCTCGAACATGCTGTCGAGCGGCAGAAGCACGGCCGGCCGTCGCGTGGCTTGGTCGTCTTGCAGGCGGATATGGAGTTCGTCCGAGCCGTCGACGATCACCAGTTCACGTCCATCGGCGTCCGTGCGCTCGACGAGTGCCGGACCGAAGGCGCTGGGATCGAAGGATGAAGCGGCCTCGAACCCGGTTGGCGCCGGTTCCAGGATCAGCGTGGCCGGCGAAACTTCCGGCAGCCACATGACGGGTTCGAGTCCGACTGGAGACGCGGGGTCATGGGCGAAAGCGCAACCCCCATCGCCGAGCCAGACCGGCACGGGCGGTCTCGGCATCGACGGAGGCGCGTGCGATCTGGCGTTGTGTTTGCGCGAAATCGCGGCGGTAGTGGATGTTGCGGCGCAGGAATTCGACGGCGAAGCCGGGGCGTTCGAGGCGGTTCAGGCGATCAATCGTCTCCGGCGAGCGCCAATACTCCGTGGGCATGGCGTTTCCTCTCGTTTGTCCTCTCTCAAGGAGGGCCGCCACGATCCGGAAAACTCGTCGGCAAAAGTAGCCCTTAAGGTTGCATCGCGTGTGGCTGCGAGCCGTGGGAGTGTGGGGTGTCGGTTCACTGCATCCGGGGTTCAAGCAAGTGCCGATAGCCCGTCTCAGTCATCCAGCGGGCCCGCGCCAGGTGGCTGTCATGAACCGTTTTGGCACGGGCGGGCTCCTGGGCCGGGTTGAGGCCGAAGATCACCTGGACGACTTCGCGCCAGTCAGCGCCCTCTTCGTCGGCCATTAGCAATCGAAGATAGATCGCCAGATGTTGCTCGTCATAGGCGTTCAAGCGGTCGGTGTGCGGCGGCCGGTCCTGGAAAGGCACCTGAGTCATTGCGATCTACCCCCTTGAGATCAAAGCAATGTGTTAGCCATTCATTTACCGCGAATTTTTGCAAGATTTGGGCCGCGAATACTTACGCCGCGATGCTTGGCGCGCATCACGTTGCTCGCGGAAATGGCAAACTGAGGCCTCCGCAGCGTCGATGAAAAGCAAAGGCATGTACGAATCGGAACGATCATTCCTGGAACGATAATTCCTATATCGGCTCCATCATCGCCATGGATCTTAAGGAGGTCATGGCGGTCAATCTGCGTCGGTTGCGTCATGCGAAAGGGATGACGCAAGAGGAATTGGCCGAAAGGGCCGGGTTGAGCGCCCGGTACGTCGGAGGGATCGAACGCGCCGACGTCTCGGCGAGCGTCACGGTGCTCGGCCGGATCGCGGAGGCGCTCGAGGTGGAAGCAACCGAACTGGTGCGCGCCGTGCCCGTGAAGGCGCGGAAAAAGGCGGCGGTCGAGCCTTAGTTTCTGTAACGACTGCGGTTCACGTCTCGCGCCGGAAGAATTCGGCAGGGTCCGACTCAAGGACCTCGGCGAGCTTCTCCAGCATGTCGACGGTCGCGGAATGCTGCTCTCGTTCGAGCATTCCGACATAGTTGCGATTGATGCCCGCACGATCGGCAAGCTCCTCCTGTGACATGCTTTTGGCATGTCTCAGTCTTCGCAGATTCGTGGCGACGATCTCCCGCAAGCTCATGCGGTGAGATCGCCGTGCCACCTAATATACTGCCACCTAGTAAACTAGGTATTCCGACCGTTCAAGGTTGGCGGCCGTCCCTTCGAGCAGAAGGCGATGCCCCGCCCGGACCAGCCGGACGGGGCATGGGGAGCGGATCAGTCGCTCCGGCGGCCGTTGGGGCGGGACCAGATCAGGCTGTAGCCCTCGCCCTCCTCGTCGTCGAAAAGGTTGGCGAAGATCGGGGCGGTGAAGCTCGGATCGTCGAGCTTGAGGCCCAGATAGTCGCGGCCCTCGTTGGAGCGCTTGGACCAGGCGGCGCCGATTTCCACCCGACCGACATAGACGCGGTGGCTGGGGCTGTTGTCGCCAGTGCGGGCGGCTTCGGGAACGATCCGGACGTTCTTGGCCTGGACCGAGAGGGTGACGATTTCGCCGGTGAACTCGTTCGAGCCGGTCTTCTTGAAGGTGCCGATGGTGGCCATGGTCGTTCTCCTTGAACTCTGTTTCGAGCCCGCACCATTGCGGCCTCGATGGCGATCGGTTGGCCGGAGGCGATCGACGGCGCACCCCGAAGGGGCTCGACAGCAAAGGAGGGCTTTCTTGTTGCGCGAGGAATGACGGCGCAGCCGGCAGGGGAAGAAAGTTTGACGCCGCTGTTGTGCCATAGGCGATCGAGGCTTCAGCCGTCCTTCGGCTAGATCAGCCCATTGAAGAGGCCGTTTGGTGCTCTCGATCTACAGAGATGACATCAAGGAGAACGTGGCGACCGTCGCTCTGGAAATGAGCCGACGCGGGCCTTCGGCGGATAAGGCCCTTCTCCATCCGGGCGACGCTCGGTCGTTCGAAACCAACGCTCTGCGCGAGCCCAGTTTAGCGAACCGCAATGTCAGCCGCGTGGACGTAGCGCGAATACGCTTGGTCGAAGTGCGCCTGTAAGGGCGCTGCCGGTGCCGTCGCGGTGACAATCCACACGCACCGTCAGACCCTGCCATCGCCGACGACGAGAATGGGCGCGGCCGAGGCTAGATCCGCGTCCCGCCCTGGCCGCCGGTCGTATCAGGTCCGCGCCATGCCTTGTCCGGCCAGTCCGGGCGTAGCCATTCCCGTGAAGCGCAAGCACGCCGTGATGCCGACGGCGATCGCACCGATCACTGCGAAGATCGTTTGCCAGGTCGCGGAGGGCATCGCCATGTGCGCGATCCCGTAGGTGGCGCTATATCCGGCGACGACGGCGGGTGCGACGAAGAGCAGGATGATCAGAAGCCGCAGCCAGGTCCAGGGCACGAACCCCAGCGCGAACTGGCCGATCCCGAACGTCGCCCCGCCGGTGACCAAGCCAACCAGGATGCCCCCGAGCACGCCGGCGCCACTGTGAAACGCCCAGACGCCGAGCGTCAGGCCCACGAAGAACGGCAAGGCGAAGACAGCAAGGGTGAAGAGCAGCCAGCAGATAAAGCAGATGCCGGCGATGACGAGCAGTGGTCCAAAGATGATCATGGCGGTGTTCTCCGAAAGATAAAGGTCTGACGGTCGCGCCTTCCACCACCACCACGGCGCGATCTCGAATATAGCCGAAAATGGGCAGGAACGGGAGCGGAATTCCCGTGGGAGTTCCGCTGCCCGGGCAGCCTAAGGATCGGCCTCTTCATCGCTGGAAGGGGTCGAATTCGTGGACGATGGCGGCCGGATCGCCGTCATATTCACTGGCGGGCATGGCGCCGTATCCGCCCGTTCCGGCTCGGAAAATGACGACGCAGACCATCAGGGTTCGAGCGAGGTTCCAGCCGTTGGCGAACGCGAGGGACTGAGACATTGATCTGGCTCCTGTGCTCAGGCGGGGGCCATCCCCGCGCGACAGGCGCCCGATGTGTTCGGCCAGGGGCCGCAATCACCGCGTAGACGAAGACGAAGCGGCGGCACGCATGGCGTAAGCCGACCCCTTGCGGGTTGATGGCGTCAGGGCCGTGGTCGGACCAAGGATCAGCGCTTCGAGACGCGGGGTGGTCCTTGCCGACAGGAGTCAGGCGGCGTTCCGTCCCTCACCGACGTGTGGGACCGCGGCGGCGTCGCGTGTTGAACGCCCGTGAACAATCGAACACGGCAAGGCGACGCTTACGCGCCGCCGAACTTCCAGACCGGGATGCCGAGCTTCTTCGCCTTGTCGGCGAGGTTGTCCTGGATCCCGGTTCCGGGGAAGTGCAGGACGCCGATCGGCAGCACATCCAACATCGCATCGTTGCGCTTGAAGGGTGCGGCTTTGGCGTGCTTCGTCCAGTCGGGCTTGAAAGCGATCTGCGGGACCTTGCGGTTGTCGGCCCATTTGGCGGCGATCAGCTCGGCACCCTTGGGCGATCCGCCGTGCAGCAGGACCATGTCGGGGTGCTTGGCGTGGACTTGGTCGAGCTTGGCCCAGATCAGCCGGTGATCGTTGAAATCGAGCCCGCCGGTGAGCGCCACCTTCGGGCCCGCGGGCAGGAGCACCTGGTTGTCGGCGCGTTTCTTCGCCGCCAGGAAATCGCGGCTGTCGATCATCGCCGAGGTCAGGTTGCGATGGTTGACCTTCGATCCATTGCGCGGCCGCCAGGCTGAATGGGTGTGCTGCTCGAACTGGTCGCCGGCCTGGTCGCGCATCAGCTCGAAGGCGTTGCGTCGTTCGATCAACGTCTGGCCTTCCGCCGTCAGTCGCTCCAGCTCGACGGACTTGACCTCGCTGCCGTCCTGCTCCCGCTGCGAGCGTTGCTGCGCCAGTTCGTTGTCGTCGAGTTCGCGTTCGATCCGGTCGATGGCGCGGTGGAAGACATTCACCGTCGACCAGAGCAGGTCTTCGAGGTCGGGTTCGAGGCGCGTGTCTGAAAGCGCCACCATTAGTGCGTCGAAGATGTCGGAGATGCTGCCCGCGAGGATATTCGCTTCGGGAAGCGGCCGGGGGTCGGGTTCGTCGTGAAAGGGGCGGTAGCCGTAGAGCTGGAGTTCGTGGAGGACCTGGTCGGTCGTGGATGAAGAGTGGTGTGGTTCGAAGTCGTCGTCGCGGTCGGTGGTCATCGCAGGCTTCCTCGTCGGATCGACCGCGCCCATCGCGGCCTTCATGGCGACGAAGGCGGCGGGCGGTCCGGACCTGCACCCGGAGCGCAGCGGAGGGCCGAAGCGGCAGCGGAGGATGGCGAAGGCCGGCGATTTTGCTTCGCGATGGAAAGCGGCGCTACTCGGGGTCCCCGCGCGATCTATCGCGTGGGGTGGGTCGGGCCGCGCCGGAAAATCGCTGGTCGCAGCCATTGCCGGTCCGGGCCGTTTGCCGCCCGATCGCCCTCTCAGAAGGCCGTGGGGGCGGCCCTTTCCGACTTTGGTGGAGCATGACCGCCAGCCTCGCCGTGACGGCGCGGACGCGTCTTCTCATCCCGTTCCGGCTATCCCGCCAGCTCCATGAAGCGGGCAACGTCCTGTGCGGCGATCTGCACCCGGCTTGCCGCCCGAAGCGCATCGATACCGAGCAGCCGGAGATCCTCGTTGAAGTCGCCGAGCTGCGGCGAGATCACGATCGCCTCGATGCCAGCCTTTTGCGCCCGGTCGATCAACGTCGCCATCGCGCCGTCACCGGCAGGATCGTCGTCGCGGGCGATGTAGAGCCGGCGAAGCGTGTCCGGGAACAGGATGGCGGAGAGATGCGCCGCCGAGAGCGCCGCGACCATCGGCATAATCGGCAAGACGCATCGGAGCGACAGCATCGTCTCGATGCCTTCGCCAGCCACCATGACTTCGCTCGCTACGCCAAATCGTACAGCGTGACCGAGAAGGTCGCCCATCGCCCGTCGCGGCGTGTCGATCGGCGCCTTGCCGAGCGTCGCCTCGCTGAAGCCGCCCGGATCGAGCCAGGTGCGATGCGCCCCAGTCTGATGCCCTGCTAGGTCGGTGACGGAAGCGATCATCGCCGGCCAAGTCTCGGTCGAGCTATCGTCGTCGGGCCGATAGTAGCAACGCGGATGGAAGCGGAGGCTTCCGGTTCCGTGCAAAGTCGTAATGCCGCGATTGCGGAGATACGTTTCTACGAGAGTCCCGGAAATCGGCTGCGACATGCCGAACAGTCGCCGTGACGCTTCCGGCGATCCGGTCGGGGCACTGGGTCTGCGTACTCGGGATTGATCGGGCTCCGGCTCAGGATGCGGGAGGCTAAGGAAGGATCGCGCCTCGTCGGCGACATCCTTGAAGTCTACCAGGCCACAGCTTTCGCGGATGACGTCGAGCAGGTCGCCATGCTCGCCGGTGGCGGCGTCCGTCCATTTGCCCGCTGGCCCTTTCGTCGTGTCCCTAAGCCGCACGAACATGGAACGGCCAGCGACGTTGCGGGCGTCGCCGACAAGCCAATAGCCGCCTTCACGACGGCCGGCGGAGAGGTAATGGCGGCACACTGCCTCGGCCTGCCGACCTAATCGTTGTGCGAGATCATGTGCGGTGTTGCTCATGACGGTCCTCGAAAAGAAAAGGCCCGCCGCCCAGGTCCCCGAAGCCTGCTTCGTGGGGTGGTCCGGGCGACGGGCCTCGTTGCAGTCGGCAGCTATTCGGCCGCGATCATCGGCTCGCCGGCATCGTCATTCTGCGGGACCGGCTCGTCATCGTCCTCCGGCAGTTTTTCGCTGGACTGCTCTGCGGTTTCCTCGGCCGCAGATTCCGGCGCGGCTTCGGCTTCGACGGCGCGACCCGGCGTGCGGAGCGGCTCGGGCAGCCAGCTGGTGTCGGCCAGGAGCGTCTCGGCCTCGGCCGCCATATCGCCCTTCTTCAGATGCTCGATCCGATCGGCGGCGCGCTGCCCCTTCGCCTGGGAAACCGCCTGGAGGATGCGAGCCTTCGTCACCCGGCCGAGGAAGTTGTCCACGGTCGGCTTCCACCCGGCTGCCGTCATGTCGAGGTCGACCGCCTGCGCTAGTCTGTCGGCGTGAGCGGCGGCACGGGGCCGCCGGTTCCAGGGCTCGTACACCGCATTGACCGACAGGCTGACGATGTGGGCGAACAGGCCCGCCTGGCTGTCGCGGTCCCATTCCTGCAGCGCGCCCCAGAGATCGGCCGATTCCTTGGGCAGCGCCTTCGACCAGCCTTCGTGCCGAGCCCGGATCGCCTCGGCCGACGCACTGTCATTGAGCCCCGGCGCCTGCGTCCCGAAGCTGACGCTCTTCAGGTCCAGCTCGAGGCAGCTATCCGAGCCGTAGTGGTAGAAGGTCTTCAGCGTCAGAACGTGCAGGGCTGCGACAAAGGCGACGTCCGACCGCTCGCCCAACGCGTGGCGCAGGCCCAGCGTCCGGTGCGAGGTCAACTCGGTCATCAGGCGGTCGGAGATGGGCGAGAGACCCTCGTCCTCCTCCCGCTCGGCGTCGGGCTCCGCCGTCATGACGACCTCGTCGCCCTCGTAGGTGGCGGCCGTCTCGCGCTCGTCCTCGCCATCCACGTCCGGCTCGGACGCTGGCTCGGCCGCCAATTCGTCTTCCGGTCGGACATAGCCCCGCTCGACCCGAAGCTGGCCGTCGGCGCCGATGCTGATGAAGGCGCCGGCGCGCGCGATCTCGACGCTGTCGAACACCGCGGGACGGTTGTCGAAGGCCTCGATCAGCGTCTCCAGCTCCGACAGGCGCTCATCCACTTCCTCCGGAAGCTCGTCGGCGTCTTGGTATTCCTCGGACAGCCGGTCGAACTCCACCTGGAGCGCGTCGCGGCTCGCTTCCTCCTCGGCCGACAGCGGCACGGCCTCGCCGCGAAGCTGGCGCAGACCGAAGGCATGGCCATAGGCGAAGTCGGGGGCGACCTCGATCCATTTCCAGCCTTCGGCGGCGATCGCCTCGGCGTCCGCCTTCAGCTTGTCGGCCACCATCTGATCGACGAGCGGGACATCCTGCAGCCAGCCGCCATCATCGCCCTGGAACAGATCGCGCAGCACCGTGCCGCCGGCCACCACATAGGCGTCGAGACCGATGAACTGCGCTCGCTTGTCGGAGGCGCGGACCGCATCCTCGGTCAGCATGCGGCGGATGACGTAGGGCTGCTTGTCGTAGGAGACCTTCAGGCGCTCGAAGACCTGCTCCTGGCGCTCATGGTCGCCGGAGACGGTGAAGGCCATGAGCTGGTCGAGCGTCATGCCGTCCTCGGCATAAACGTCGAGCAGCGCCGGCGAGACCGACGCGAGCTTCAAGCGCTGCTTCACCACGTTGACCGAGACGAAGAAGGCGGCGGCGATCTCCTCCTCCGACTGGCCCTTCTCGCGCAGCGCCAGGAAGGCGCGGAACTGGTCGAGCGGATGTAACGGCGCGCGCTGGACGTTCTCGGCGAGTGAGTCCTCCTCGGCAATGCCGCTGTCGCGGACGATGCACGGCACCGGCGCAGTCTTAGCGAGGCGCTTCTGCTTTACGAGCAGCTCCAGCGCCCGGTAGCGCCGGCCACCGGCCGGGATCTCGAACATGCCGGTCTCGATGCCGGCCTGGTCGACGACAGCGCGCACGCTCAGGCCCTGCAAGAGGCCGCGGCGGGCGATATCGTCGGCCAACTCCTCGACCGAGACGCCGGCCTTCACGCGCCGCACGTTCGACTGGGAGAGCAAGAGCTTGTTGAAGGGGATGTCGCGCGAGGGCGAGAGGGTGATCTTCTGAACGGTGGTAGCCATCGGGATGTACTCCGCGACGAGCGCCGAAAGCCTCTCTCTCGGCATCAACTCGTCACGAAGCGCAGCGCCGCCCTCTCACTCTGGAGGGCAGCGCCGCAGAATCGACGACTTCCAATTAGCGCACCTTCGACTCCCAATTAGCCGGCATCGGCTGAAAGCCGGAGACGCGCCTTTCCGTATCTCCGGCTTTCCGGGACTCAGGCCGCCCGGTCGAGCAGCTTCTTGGCCCGCGCCTCCAGGTCGAGCCGCGCGTCCTGCTGGGTCTTGTCGCGCGCGACGGCGGTGATGCCCTGCACGAAGTCGAAGACGCTCTCGGGCTTGCGGCCTTCCTCGGCCAAGACGGTCCCGATGATCTTCGCCGTCTCGGCCTTGGAGAAGCCACGCTTGCGCAGGAAGTCGCTGCGGTCCTCGTCGGAGCGGGCGACGATCTTTTCCCGCGCCGCCTTGATGCCGTTGACGAAGGGGAGCGGCGAGGAATTGGCGAAGCGGGTCAGCGCCGGCGCCGCCTCATGCGCGAAGCGGGAAGCGGCGTATTTCGAGTGGCGGATGGTGATCTCCTCGAAATCCTCGACGCCCCAGAGATTGCGGTTCTGACAGACCGCCCGGAGATAGAAGCTCGCCATGCCGAGCGTCTTCGCGCCCACCTCGGAGTTCCAGCAATAGAAGCCGCGAAAATAGAGGTCGGGCGAGCCATCCGGCAGCCGGCCGGCCTCGATCGGATTCAGATCGTCGACCAGGAAGAGGAAGACGTCCCGATCAGAGGCATAGAGCGTCGTGGTGTTCTGGGTAATGTCGACACGCGGGTTGTAGATGCCGGTCGACCAGTCGAGGACACCCGGCACCTTCCAGCGAGTGTCGCCCGTGCCATTGCCAGCGATGCGCCGCACGGCCGAGACCAGCTCATGATCGAAGATGCGGCCGTAGTCGGGCCCGGTGACGGCGCGCAGCTCGACGCGGCCATCTTCGATCTCCAGCGTCTTCACCTGCTCGGCGCGATGGGAAGTCAGCCCGTATTGCAGGTTGATTCCGGCGAGTGGCGCCGGAAGCTGGCGCAGATAGGCCGCCGGCGCGCCGACCAGGCTGGCGAGCTGGCCGAAGCTCCAATGGGTGGGCGCGATCGGCGCATCAGACCCAGGCAGCATCAGGGCCAGGCGCTCTGCATCGTCGCGGCTGGCGTCTACCCGGATCGCCGCGCTCTCGACGGTTCGGGTGCGGCTCCGCTCGGTCCGGCCACGGACGGCGGCATAGAGGTCCGACAGGGACAGGTAGCGCTCGTCCGCTGGCCGCGAGAACCATTCCGACGACACCCGGCCGATCCGCTGGCCGCGGCTCGCATCCACCTTGTAGCCGTCAGCGCGGTCGCGAGCGGCGTCCAGAATCTCCACATGGGTCATGGCTAGTCTCCATGACGGGCGCCGGAGGCCTCTCCTCCAATCTTCAACCCGTCACGGCGAAGCCGGTCCGTCCTCTCACTCTAAAGGGGCGTTGCGGGGATCTCTCCGCAGAAGGGGGTGCGTCGGCGACCGCGGCGCCGACCAGGGGGAAGAAGCTATGGGGCCGGTGCTGAAGATCTGAGAGCATCGTCGCATCTTCCACCCGACGGAGACGCCCCGATGAAGCTGATTGATGATCTGAGCCGTTCGCTTGTGGCCTTTGACCAAGAGTCCGCAGTCGTCGCAGTGATCGAGTTGAGTAACGCAAGCTGGCTCGTCGCCGGCACATTACCCGGCGTTGCGCGCCGGCCACTGAAGAAGCTGGACCCGGATCCGGCGGCGCTGGAGCAGTTGCTGACGCGCTGGCGGATCGAGGCCGAGGCTGCCGGGCGACAGATCGGCCGGATGATCGTCGCCTATGAAGCCGGCCGCGACGGATTCTGGTTGGCGAGGTGGCTACAAGCCCGAGGCTTCGAGACCTACGTCATCCACCCCACCAGCGTGGCGGTGTCGCGAGAGCATCGCCGATCCAAGACCGACCGGCTGGACTCCGCCATGCTCATGCGGGTGTTTTTCGGCTGGCTGCGCGGCGAGCGCGGCCATTGCAGCATGGTCGCCGTCCCCAGCCTCGAGGAGGAGGACGCCAAGCGACCCAGCCGCGAGCGCGAGAGCCTGGTCGGCGAGCGGACCCGGATCATCAACAGGGTCAAGTCCGGTCTGCTCAGGCTCGGCGTGCGAGGCTTTAACCCGGCGCTGCGGCGGGCCGCCAAACAGTTGGAGACCCTAGTCACGCCGGAGGGCGCAGCCCTGCCGCCCAATACCCTGGACGAGGTCCGCCGCGACCTGGCGCGTCTGGCCGTGGTGCGCGAGCAAATCGAGGCCATCGAACGCGATAGGCTGGCGCGCCTGCAGCAGGCGCCGAAGTCGCGGTCCAACGCCATGGTCGTGCTGTTGGCCCGTGTCGTCGGCGTCGGCCTGGAGACCGCCGACATGCTGGTCCAAGAGGTCCTGTCGCGGCCGCTGCGGGATCGCCGGGCGGTCGCGCGCTACGCCGGCCTGACCGGCTCGCCCGACGAGAGCGGGGCTCGGCGACGAGAGAAGGGTCTGGCCAAGTCCGGCAACGCCCGCGTGCGCCGTGGCCTGATCCAGTTGGCCTGGCGATTCCTGATGTTCCAGAAGGGCAGCGGCCTAGCTGCCTGGTATCGCTTCCGAACCGAGGCGGCGCCGACCGGGCGCAAGAAGATGATCGTCGCCCTGGCCCGCAAGCTGCTGATCGCCTTCTGGCGGCTGGTGACCACCGGCGCCGTGCCCGACGGCCTGGTTCTGCGCGCGGCTTGAAGGAGGCGCTGGCCCGCAGGAACGACAGAGTTTGACGGCGACCGGAAGCTCGGACGCCGTCTATCAAGATCCGAGGTGGCGGTGACACGAGGAACGCCGTGGCCAATACGCCGAGGGAAGAATGTGCCCGCCGCCTCGGAGCCTCGCACTCGAAGCGAATGGCTGCTTCATGGTCCAGGTCCCCCGGCGGACCTAACCGAATACAAGGTTGCGGTGCGATCCGTCGCGCCCGAAGGCGAGCTCCCCTCGGATCAAAATCTGAAGTCCCCCTCAGCGGACCTTCGGGCAGTCCTTCTAGATGCAGCTAGACCTTATCTGAGACCCACTCTCTCGCGTTCCGAAGCCTAATGCCGCTGGCGTGGATGGAACTCGACCAAATGTCCCGAAGCGGCGTGAGCCGAGGGATCGGCCGCAGCTCGACATCACAGGACGCCAGTTCGCCCACGAGGTCGTCAATCAACGCGACGCCCAGGGGTTCCACTCGAACACGGGATACCCACATCCCTGCATCCTCAAGGTTCTCAAAAGATGCCGGCGGCAGGTCGTACCGGTAGAGACTTCCGCTTCGGACGCGCTCCAGCCACCCGTCTTCGATGTAGGCGATGATCCGGCTCTCGGCACTGCCCCACCAGAGGTCTCGATCCTCGGCGGTTGTGGCCGACGTCTGCCACAACAATATGCGCGGGCAGTCGCGCGGAAAGAGGTACATCGCCTGGTGGAGCTGGTCGATTGCCCACACGAGCGGTCCATTCAGCCATTCTCGGCCGCCCGGTCGCTGGGAAGGAACAGCAACCGGGCGAGGCTCAAAGACGTCAATGGCGCCGTGGTCGCTGAAATGGAATAGCCGCATCCAATCAGATGAGCATTCCTAGCATCCGCATTCCACCTTTTCTTGGGACCAGGTCGGAGCCTGGCCTGGCAGCAACTGGTGAGTGAGGGTTAGCCCCATCACCCTCCATCGAGCCTCGTAAGGCCCTTGACAGAGAAATCCCCATACAAGGCTTTCCCCTCAAGGACCAGTCCGGAGGCTTCGTCTATGCGTAAGGCGACACCGTCCCGACATGCTTGCGCGGTGCGTTGAACGGACCGTCGAGAAAAAAGGCGAGATATTCGGCCACCAAGCCCAGTTCGCCATTCTCCTCGCCAACGGGCGCTCGTGTAAAAATTTCCAGGGCGCTCGCCAGCAACCGGTCATAGGGCCGCGGATGAATGGCGAAGCGTGCAGAGAGCGGGTAGCCGAATTCGGTTGCCATCGCCGCGAAGATGGCGCGCTGCACATGCCCATTGCCGTCAAGGAACGGGTGGATCTTCCCGAACCAGCAGAACGTGTAGCTCAACGCTATCAGCTTGCCGAAGTCGTCAGTGCTCTCATCGCCAATCAGTTCGCGGGTTTGTTGCAGAAGCTGATTCATGCGGGCGGGCACCTCGCCCGGCAGGCAGAATTCATAGTGGTTTCCAGGCTCCATTTGGCTGTCGGCGGAAATCCTCCGATTGGCCAGCGAGGTTCCAGCGGTGCCGCGATAGGCGCCGGCATATTCGCCGTGGTCCGGTGGTGCGAAAGACGCGAACAGCTCGCGATGAAGATCGCGCGGATCGGAGAAGATGGCCTGTCGGCGTTTGGGATCGGCTCCAATTTCCGCCAACAGCGCCGTGCATCGGGTCGTCATCGTGGAATCATAGGCGGGCGCGTTGTGAGCCTGCCAAAGCGGCGGTGGTGCAGTCATTCGATCTCTCCAGCGCGCGCGGCGCCTGCGTTTTTGACGGTGCAGCGCTGTCTAGTGCAAGGGCGCAGAGGTTTCACCGAAGGCGGCCTCGGCCTCCTTCAGGCAGCGATCCCAAAAGGCCATCGCGGCGTGAAGCTTTGGCAGGACAGGTCTGCCCATGCGGTCGCGAACCTCGCGCGCATCGAAACCAGCGACGTGAGACACGCCACCCGGCACCGACGGGTCGGCGACCACCGCAATCGGACCGAAGGCCTCGCTGCGCAGTTGCAGCCCACCCTGGAATTCCTTCAAGAGGGCGTTGCGCGTCGGCTCGATGAAGTCGCCGAAGATCGGATCCCGCTTCCAGGTTGGCCACTGCGCCTTACTCCAGGCACGCCGGTCGGTGTCGGCGCAGTCCACCTTCTCGAACACATGACCAACGGAGCGGAGGAGGGCGATGATCGCCACATATTGGGATTGATAGTCGGCGACTGGCCGCATCATGCTGTCGTCGCGCTCGAAGCGGGCGACAAGGTCGCGGATGAAGTTGAGCTGGGCGCGCGCAACAAGCATCGTTCACAAGGCCCGAAAGGCCGCTTCGATATCGGCGGGCGTGTTGGTGTCGTCGAACGCGTGCAGCACCGCGCCGGTCTGGGTGCGGTCTCGGATTTCGATCTTCTCGGTCTCATGGTTGTAGGCGAAGACGTATGTCTTACCCGCGATGTTCACCCACAGCATGTTGGCGGGACTGCCGGCGAAGCGGCGGATCCGGATGGAATCGGGTTCGCCGCGCCAGATGATGCCGCCGAGCAGCGCCAGGGCGATACCCTTCACCTTGCCGGCGTGATGATCGGCACGCCCCATTACGCCTGTGGCGTAGGTGTGCAGTTCTTCGACGTCCTTGGCCGTGATCGCCATATATCCTCCCCTTGTGGTGCTTCGCCGCTCAGGCGCGGCGGAGCATGCGTTCGATCCGCACGCGCTGATAGCCGTGAGAATGGACCTGCTGGCGCAGTTGCCGAATGTCGCGGATGTTGAAGGCCACGGCCGCTTTGAGTGGGCTGGCGAAGGTCGCGTAATAGGTCCAGCGCGTGTCGGTAGGTAGCGGCGCATTCTGCCTGCGATCGGTTATCGCCACATCGCGCGGGTCGCTGGTGCTGCGGAACGCGTGAAACGTGACCCAATCCGGCCGACGATACCGCGCCGCCTTGCTGAACGGCACGGACTGTACCTTCACGTCGGCCTGGTCGAGGACCCAGCCCTGCTGCTCAAGAATCTGGCGCACCATGTGGCCGACCATCTGCTTGACGCGATCGGCCAGGATGTCCTCGCGGAATTCAGCGAGGAGCTGTTCCTCCATGCCCTCCACGGCTGGCTTGCTGAGTTGAGACGCGGTCTCCAGCCGGGCGACGTTTTCAGGCAGGGTGACAAAGGCCCAGATGCGCTGACCAAGTTCGGACGCATAGAGCGACGCAAATTTCTCGGGGCTATAGGCAAACATGACAAGGCCTCCTTTACCGGGCATATTTGCCCGGTTATAAGTGCCTGTCAATGGCGGTTGCGGACAATCCGCGACCAAGCGGGAAGAAGGCGCGGGGTGCCATGCGGACGATATCTGGACCTGAAGCGAGGGCACTAGTCGAAAGCCAGTTGGCTGCACACGGCAACGGCGTGCTTTCGGTTCTCGCCCCCTATCGGCGCGATGATGCGATAGCCGCATGGCACGAGACGATCCGAGCCGTGGAGGAATTCATCAATCTCCCGAAATTCGGGATCGCCGACGATCGGCTCCGGGCTTGGTTGTGCGCGATCCGGCTGGACGATGCGTTTGTTTCAAACCCGGGCCCGACATGGCTAGCTGTGCGTCAGGCGCTCGCGGGACATCTCGAGCCGCCGGTCATTTCTCGCTTCATACGGGTCATGCTCTACGCGGGCGCCATGGGCGCAGCCTTTGCTCAACACGGCCTCAACGCCCGCAGTGCAAGCATCACGCTCGACACGATCGGCGGCGCAGTCGACTATTTTCAATCGCGGCGACGGCACTTCGTCTCGCTGCTCTACACCATGCCCTATGCCTGCTCGGGCTCGGTCGTTCTCCAGCCTTACGATGCGCTGACCGTTTTCATGCCGCAGGTCGAGCATAGCTGCATCGCCATCACCGGCTTCCATCAAAAGTTGGCGCTACTCGAGGCGTTGCCGGATTTCAGTCTGGAGGTCGACCACATCGGCGCGATGGCGAGCCACGGCTTCGAGACCTTGGACGACTATTTCCTCGAACCGGAGCGCGCATCGATCCATGTGATGGCCGAGCTGCGCGGCGACCAGTTCATGATGCCCGCCATGGAGCCGCTGGATCGAACGAAGATCTTTTCGGCCGCCGAACTGCGCAATGGCGTGAAGCTGATCGGGGCGACCTACGAGACCTTCGGCCTGAAGGACTCCGATTTTTCCGCCATGGGCCTGCTGGTGGTCGCCTTCGCACGCCATTGCCGCGACGACTATTACGTCGAGATCGGAAAGGAGAAGTTCCGCTCGATGCTGCGCGCGCAATCCGCGCTCGATCCCGCGGAGCTTGAGACGCTCCTCGTCAACAAGCCCTCGGACTATGCGACGAACACCAATGCCTATCAGCCGTTCCTGGACCTTGGGGACAGGGTCGTCTCGAACGTCAATCTTCTGTCGCGCTTCCTCTACGCGTTCAAGAATGTCCACCTCGGCAGCCGCCGGCGCTTCCAGATCCATGCCGGCTTCATTTTCGAGGACATGGTGAAGCGCGACCTCGACGGCATGGGCTTCGCCGTGACGGACATCAAGCGGATCAATCGGAAGGAATTCGATGTCGTCGCCACGCGCGGCGGCGTCATCTTCAACATCCAGTGCAAGAATAACTGGGTTGATCTGTCGAAGATTGAGGCGGAGCGCGCGCTGTTCGTCCGATATAACAGATCCCTGACGAATTATTATGCGCGCGCCCTGAAAAAGGAGCGCGGCCGCGAGCATCTTCTGAAACAGGCACTGGGAATGGACAAGGTCGTGCATTACGTGGTCAGCCGATTTCCGGTGATCGGCGCCGACCCCGCGGTGATCAACTACAATCAGATCGATCGGCTTGGTTTCGCCGGCCAGGCGGGCGCATGACGAATCCTGCTGATATTCGGGACCTGCTCTTACGGTTCACGGGCCCCGACCTGACGCAGACGCTTGCGCGGATCGAGGCCGCGGTGCGCGGCGTGGCGGCGGAGGACTGCGCAAACTTTCTCGAGGGCGCTGGCGTGGGTCGGGAGGCGCTGGCTGCGGCCGCCGAGATGAAGCGCCTGGCTGGGCAGATCAATGTGACCATCCATGCGCTCGGCATCCTGCTCTGCCTTCCGCACATCCTCGAACCGGACGAGCGGGTCGAATATGTGTCGCTCGGCGCCGGGAATACCGGGCGCGATTTCGACCTGGAGACCAACCTGCGGGTCGCCGAATTCAAATTCATAAGGTGGCGGGGCGGTGCGGAGTCGATCCGTCAGAATTCAGTGTTCAAGGATTACCTGCTGCTCGCCGAGCATCCGACAGCAAAGCGAAAATATCTCTATCTGCTCGGCACCGAACATGCGCTCAGATTCCTACGCGGCGGTCGCGCCCTGTCGAGCGTGCTGAGCCGGAACGACAAGCTGCAGAAGATGTTCGCGGATCGCTTTGGCGAGGCGTTCCGGACGGTCGGCGACTATTACGCGGTCCACTCAGGCGGAGTGGAGATCGAGGATGTCTCCCCGTGGCTTTCGGAGCTGGCGGAAGAGTTGATCGCGGAGCCGGACGCGGGCGCCGACGACTAGGGCGCGGGACGAGTGACGCGGGTGCGGCGTGCGCCGCTACTCGCTGGCGGGCGCGTCGCGGTCAGGAGGGCTTCCTCCGCCGATTTCTGCGGTCCCATGAAGTCCATGCGATCGGCGATATAGGCGCCGAATGCGCGGGCATCTTCGGATGACGGCATCGGGACCCCGTGTGTGAGCGGAAGAAACGCCGTCAACGCGATACGGTAGAGCGGCGCGGCATATTCAAAGATCGTCCGCTGGGGCGTGGGGAGAAAAAGACTGCTGCGCTCCACGGGATTGCCGTGAAGGAAATCGTTTCGGCACTCGTAGAGCACTTGATAGAGCCAGGACGCCAATGTCCGCTTCACCTTGGTCTTGCCGCCTGTGTCGTGGACGAGCTGGCTGCTTTCCGACTCTGCCCAGGGCGTCCGCTCGATCATCTCGAACACCTTGTCGCGGTTCGCCTGGCCGCTTCCGCCAGGATGCACGAGAATCTCGAAAGCGCTGACCCAAAGGGAGACGACCCGTCCAACGTCGTAGAACGTCGTATCGGTGCCGGCCGGCAAGAGCGAGGCTTGGTAGGCCATGTTGAGCGACCGCATCAGCGCGACGTCCTCCCAGGCTGGCTCCGTGGCCTCGTAGCGTCGACGCCAGCGGGCCATGAGCGCGGACAGGAGCGGCTGGTCGATGTCTCTTTCGCCGAGTGATGTGCGGAACAGGGCCGGCGACGATTGACCCTTGAAGCGAGAGAGCTCATGCGTGCCGAGGATCGCCGGCGTGCTGCCGATCACGTCTTCATAGTGTCGGTCGAGCATCCAGGGGTAGATGGCGAAGGCCTCGCCGAACAGCACGCGATGCCCGCGCGGATATCGGAGTTCCAGCGCCCGGCCATGGGTGACCGCCGCGAGCGCGATAAGGTCTCGAAAACTTGCCAGCGCCGTCACATCGCGAAAAATCGGCGGCGCGGCCGAGCCGAGGATCAGGACCGAGGGCTCGAACTTCTCTCCGAAATTGTCCGCGAAGCGGTTGAGGAAGCGTCTGAACGAGGGATGCGCCCGTTTGAGGGCCGCAACGCGAGGGTCTTTGACGGGCGCGAGCGCCGCGATCTCACAGCCGATGGCAGCTTCCAACGGAATATTCGGCAGGACGAATACCGGCGTCCAATCGGCAGCAGTCATGTGTTATTCCTGTCTCGACGGCAAACGCCTGCGGTCGCTGAAGTATTTCTGTCTACAATATGCTGGAACAACAATGAACGACATCGAGCGGGACGACAGGGGAGAGAAAGCCGCGAAAGGCGACCAGGCGCCGTTGGCGGTTCTCGTCCGCGGCGCCGAGAAGACATTCGATAATGCGGAGCGCCTTTTTTTCGAGGCGGAGCTTCTGGTGAAAGCTGGCGCGGTGGCGCGTGCCCTTTGCCTTCACCAGATCTCTCTCGAGGAGTGTTCGAAGGTCAACAACCTCGGCGCCTGGGCGGTCAGCCTGGTTCTTGGGGTCGAAGTCGATCAGAAGAAGGTGCTCGCCGCCTTCGGGCGTCACGCGGCCAAGAATAAATCGAATGCATACATGCTGAAGGGTTCGGAGGCTGAAACCGATGCGAAGGCCCGTGGCGACTGGGAGGCTGCCATGGAGGCGTTCAGGCAGACCCAGGACGAGTTTCACGAGACGTCGAACCGCGCCAAGAATGCCTCCCTTTACGTGGACTGGGTTGATGGTGAGTTCACCGCGCCAAGCGAGCGCATCACCAAAGAGATGCTGGCCGAGATCACCGAGCGCAACGCCGAGTTTCTCGGCTATGCACAAAGCGGGCTGAAGATGCTCAAGCGGCTGGAGACGTCGCCGGATGTAATGAAGGGCCTGCTCACGCCTTTCGTCGAACAGGCCGAAAAACTCCGCGAAGAGAAGCCGGACGATTTGATGGGCGCAATGGAGACATTGCTGTCGGGCTTTCTCGAAGAGGGCAAGCAGAAGCTGAAAGGTTAGGCTTGGCATCGAACGCCCCTCCTCTTCGAACGGGGCCGCTCTCGACAGATGGGCAGGTCGGGAGGGTAGGCATCTAACCAATCTTGAAAACTGTCAGAAAACCGCGTATATTTCTGACAGGAGATTTGCGATGCAGCGCTTGACTGAACAGATTCTTGAGCATGCGACGCGACTGTCGGAGGGCACGCCCGTTGCGGCTAAGAGCTTGCTTCACCTTGGCAATCGCGCCGCGGTGGATCAGGCCCTGTCGCGTCTGGCCGAGCGGGGGCAACTGATCCGGGCCGGACGCGGAGTCTACCTCCTGCCGGTTACGAGCCGGTTTGGGACCAGGGCGCCGTCGGTGGAACAGGCCGTCGAGGCGCTCGCCGCCCAGCGCGGCGAGGTTATCGTCTCGAGCGGTGCTGCTGCCGCCAATAGCCTCGGGCTGACCACGCAGGTGCCGGTCCGGTCCGTCTATCTGACGTCGGGGCGCACCCGGAAAATGAGCCTTGGCAAGCAGACCGTCGAGCTTCGCCACGCACCTCGCTGGCAGCTCGCAATGCCGCATCGGCCAGCGGGTCAGGCGGTGCGAGCACTCGCCTGGTTGGGGCCGGAGAAGGCCGAGGCGGCCCTCAAGACCCTGAAACGGAAGCTGCCGCCCGCCGCCTTCAGCGAGCTGGTGGCGGCGGCACCGCAGCTTCCGACCTGGCTCGCGCAAAGCGTGGGAAAGGTCGCGCATGGCTGACGCCTTCCTGCTCCTTCCGGCCGAGGATCGCCGGGAGGCCTTGAGCGTCGCGGCCGACCGTTCGGGCCGACCAGCACACCTTCTGGAGAAGGACGCATGGGTGGTGTGGGCGCTGGCGACGCTCTACGGCTCGCCGCTTGGAGAACATCTCGTCTTCAAGGGCGGCACGTCGCTCTCAAAGGCCTATCAGATCATCCGGCGCTTCTCCGAGGATGTCGATCTGACTTACGACATCCGTGCGCTCGCCCCCGACCTCGTTGGAGACAATGGCGAGGCGCTACCCAGAACGCGAAGCGAGGAAAAGCGCTGGACCAGCGCAGTGCGCGAGCGCCTGCCGCAATGGGTGACCGGGGCCGTTCAGCCGGTCATCGCCGAAGCCCTGGCGAGCGGCCCCCTGTCTGCGGCGATCCGGGTCGATGGCGATAAGCTCTTCATCGACTATGAGGCGACGACGGCAGGGTCAGGCTACGTTGCCCCTAGCGTCATGCTCGAATTCGGCGCCCGCTCAACGGGCGAGCCCGCGAGCCTACGAGATGTCACTTGCGATGCGGCCGGCCTGATCGATGGCGTCGACTTTCCAACGGCTCGGCCGAGGGTCATGCATGCGGAGCGGACCTTCTGGGAGAAGGCGACCGCGATTCACGTCTTCTGCCTTCAGGAACGGCTGCGCGGTGATCGTTTCGCCCGTCACTGGCATGACGTCGTGCGCCTTGATGAAGCCGGCTTTGCGACCGCCGCTTTCGCGGATCGCGAACTGGCCAACGCCGTGGCGCGCCACAAGGCGATGTTCTTCGCCGAGAAGGCCGTAGACCGCTCTCAGATCGACTATGGCGCAGCCGTAAGGGGCGGCTTGCAGCTCGTCCCGGCTGGCGACGGGGCGAGCGCCCTCGCGGAAGACTATGATCGGATGATAGACGATGGGCTCCTCCTCGAGGAAGCCGAACCGTTCGATGTGCTCATGGCGCGCTGCGCCGAAATAGCTGCAAGAGCGAATGGAGCGGCAAACATAGAAGGGGGAGGTTGATGCGGATCAAAGGGGTCGAAATCGAAAACTTCCGACTTCTGCGAGATGTCGCAGTGGGCTTGGAAGATCGCACTACGCTGATCGTAGGACGAAATAATAGCGGGAAGACCTCGATAGCAGAGCTGTTCCGACGACTCCTCGGCGACAAGTCACCCTCATTCAGGGTGGAGGATTTTTCCCTCGGTTGCCACGAGCGCTTCTGGACAGCGTTCGAAGCCTTTCAGGCGGGAGCCTCTGCGCCAGACGTCATTATACTCCTCCCATCGATCAAGGTCACGATCGACATCAGCTATGATGTCAACGCTCCTGATCTCGGCCCGCTGAGCGACTGCATCGTCGATCTCGATCCGAACTGCAGCGAGGCAAGGCTGATCCTCACCTATGGTCCTCGGCCAACCGCGCCGGCAACGCTTTTCGCTGACCTGGCGGTCGGTGAGGATGTTGCGGCCAACCGTTTAACCTTGTTTCGGGCGTTGGGTAGTCGCGTGCCAGGTGCCTACGCGGCGTCATTGGAGGCTGTTGATCCCAATGACCCGACCAATCGAAAGTCGCTGGAGCCGAAAACGCTCACGTCGCTGGTTCGGGGCGGCTTCATCAACGCACAGCGCGGCCTCGACGACGACACGCACCGCGAGCGGGATGTGCTCGGAAAAGTCGTTGAGGTGCTCTTTCAGTCGGCTCTCACCGATCCTGTCGATCCCGAGAAGCGGACGACGGCCGAACAGCTCAAGGCGGCCGTTGAGCAAATTCAGGGTGATCTGCACGCCGGCTTCAACGCGAAGCTCACCTCGCTTCTGCCGACGTTCGACCTGTTCGGCTACCCCGGACTCTCCGATCCCGGCCTCGTTACCGAGACCAGCTTCGACGTCGATAAGCTGCTGAACGATCATACCAGGGTTCGCTACGTCGGCGTCAACGGCATGACTCTGCCCGAAACCTACAATGGGCTCGGCGTGCGCAATTTGGTCTACATGCTACTCCAGCTACTGCGGTTCTTCCGCGAGTATCAGGCCACACCGACGGCCGCTGGCGTGCATTTGATCTTTATCGAGGAACCGGAAGCGCACCTGCATCCTCAGATGCAGGAGGTCTTCATCCGGCAGCTTGATCAGATCACTAGCGCCTTTGTCACTCAACTCAATGAGAACAAGCCCTGGCCGGTCCAGTTCGTCGTAACCACCCACTCTCCGCATATGGCGAACGAAGCGCGCTTCGAGGCCATGCGCTATTTCCTCTCTGTACCGGATGGGGCCGGAATGCGCCGTTCGGTCGTGAAGGATTTGCGTAAGGGCATGGGTGGCGCGACCGAGCCCGATCGCGAATTTCTGCATCAGTATTTGACCTTGACGCGGTGTGATCTCTTCTTCGCCGACAAGGCGGTCCTGATCGAGGGCACGGCAGAGCGGATTCTGCTCCCCGCAATGATCCGCAAGACCGACAGCGAGGCCGCTGGTCAACCGCAGCTCGGAAGCCAGTATCTCACGGTGATGGAGGTCGGCGGCGCCTATGCGCACCGCTTCTTCGATCTCCTATCGTTCCTAGAACTGCGTACTCTCATCATAACGGACATCGATGCAGTGAAGCCGAACGACGGCGGAAAGCGTGTGGCCGTGCCTGTGGCGGAGGGCGTGTTCACCAGCAACGGGTGCCTGAAAACCTTGTTTGGCGACGACGTTTCGCCGGAGGCTCTGCTGGGAAAGACTGCGGCTGAGAAGACAACTGGCATTCGGCGCATCGCCTTTCAGATACCGGAAGACCAGGGCGGACCGTGTGGCCGGAGCTTCGAGGACGCCTTCATCTTGGCCAATCCTGCACGCTTCCTCCTTGGCGACGGCGACCGCGCGCTTGCGGCCTATGCGCTGGCTAGTGACCAGAAGAAGTCTGCCTTCGCGCTGGAGCACGCGATCGAGCAGACTGAATGGAATGTTCCCCGATATATTGCCGAGGGACTGCGCTGGCTGGCGGAAGGAAATCCCGCCCCCGCGGATCCGGTTCCGCTGGTCGCGGTCGAGATCGTTGCTGACGCCGCAGGCGTCGCGGTAAACGTGGCCGAGGTTGGCGACAATGGCTGAGGAAGCGGAAAATCCCGCAGACGCCGCCGGGCGCGTCGCCCTTGAGCGGATGTTCGCTTGTCTCGATGAGGGGCGCAGCTTTCGACTGGAGGCAGGCGCTGGTGCTGGAAAAACCTACTCGCTCGACAAGGCGCTTCGTCGCCTGATCGATCGCCGGGGCTCCGAGCTTCTTCGCCGCGGTCAACAAGTCGGCTGCATCACCTACACCAACGTCGCCAAGGACGAGATCATCTCCCGCATCCAGGCTCATCCGGCGGTGCGCCCTGAAACGATCCACGGCTTTTGCTGGTCCATTCTGCAGGACTTCCAATCAACGCTCCGCGCTCTTGTGCCCGCTCTTGAGGGTTGGGCGGAGCGTCTCGAACCTGTTGGTGGCATCGGAGCGCGCCGAGTCCACTACGAGCTGGGATACCCCAGCGTCGGCGACCAGCAGGTGACACTTCGGCATGACGATGTTCTGGCGCTGATGATGCAGGCGCTTGCCTATCCGAAGTTCCGATCGGTCCTCACGGCGCGTTATCCCATCCTGCTCATCGACGAATACCAGGACACTGACGCCGGTTTCGTCGATGCGATCAAGGCGTGGTTCCTGGACATGGGCCAGGGTCCGCAGCTCGGCCTGTTCGGCGATCACTGGCAAAAGATCTATGGCGAGGGCTGCGGGCTGGTCGAGCACGCAGCGCTGGAAGTGATCGACAAGAACGCGAATTTCCGATCCGCCGACCCGATCGTTCAAGTTCTCAATCGAATGCGACCGGCGCTGCCCCAAATGGTGCGTGATCCCGCTTTGCCAGGCGAAGCGCGCGTGTTTCACACCAACCTCTGGCCCGGGGTTAGACGGACCGGGCAAGGGGGTGGGCACTGGACCGGAGATACAAGCGCCGAGGCCGCAAAGGCGTATTTCGCGCACATCAAGCATCGGCTTGCGGCGGAGGGCTGGGACCTGGCGGTCGGGAAGACGAAGATTCTCATGCTCAGCCACAGCGTCCTCGCTCGAGAACAGGGCTATTCGAGCATTCCGCCAATCTATGGCCAGTTCAACGATCCCTGGCTGAAGAAGGACGATCCTCATATCAAATTTCTGGCCGACCACTTGGAGCCGGCTTGTGCCGCCTTCGAGGCAAAACGCTATGGTGAAATGTTCGGGTGCTTCGGAACCGTGACGCCCAAAATCCACAAGCACGCGGACAAGGTGGCGTGGACGCAGGCCATGACCGCTCTGATAGGGCTGCGAACGTCGGGGACGATCGGCGAGGTCGTCGACTTCATCGCCGCTCAGCCGCACATGCGCCTTCCAGAGCCTGTGGAAGAAGCCGAGCGGCGACTCGCTAATGCCGGCCCCGAGCCGGTGGAAGGAGAGTCGCGTCGCATTACCCAGCTTCGGAAGCTGCGAGCAGTCCCTTATACGGAACTGATCGCCCTCGACCGCTTCATCGATGGGCATACCCCTTTCGCCACCAAGCATGGTGTCAAGGGCGCAGAGTTTGAGAACGTGCTGGTGATCGTCGGTCGCGGATGGAACAAATATAATTTCGGCCAGATGCTGGAATGGATGGAGCCCGGTCCGCCCGCCGACAAGATTGAGTTCTTCGAGAACAATCGCAACCTGTTCTACGTGGCGTGCTCTCGGCCAAAAACCCGGCTGGCTTTACTGTTTACGCAGGTGCTCTCTCAGAATGCGATGGCGCGACTTACGAATTGGTTTGGCGCCGCGAACATTGTAGCCCTCCCTACCGACCCTCAAGCGCCATCCTGAGCGTCACCCCATAAGCTTTTGCGCGTTTCTCCCGAAGCTTGTTTGCGATGGGAGCCCGCTCATGGCAGGTAGCAATGCCGTGGAGAATTCGGGAATCCAGCCCTTTGGCCCTGGTGGTATTGCAGTTGGTATGGGTTCGGAGCCTGACCAGAAAGCTCAATATTTACAATGCGAAATTTAGCCTGTTGACCATCGAGTGGGAATGATTTTTGCCTATCCGGGCGTATCCAAAACTACGCTAGTAGCACGATCTAACTCACTGATAAAAATAAATAATTCTCTCGGCATCTATCGGCGTCTATCGGTGGGCAGAGATCCAAAGCGGCGGCCCGGTTGACGGCCCTTGCCCATATTGATTACGGAGAAATTTGAAAGTACCGTCAGAGCAGATGAGGCTCCTGACGGTACTTTTTCTACACTAAACTGCTGACAATACGCAGACTTTTCCGACGAGAGCCCCCCAAAACCGCGTGACGGTACTTTTTTGGAGGTGGCATATCATGTTTGACGGACGCGGCGCTCAAGGCGCTGAAACCACAAGATAAAATCTACAAAGTGACGGACCGCAACGGCATGTATGTGCGCGTTGCGCCATCGGGCGCGCTCTCGTTCAGGCTGGACTATCGGCTCAACGGACGGCGCGAGACGGTCTACCTGGGCAAATACGGGCGAGATGGAATCTCGCTGGCGCGGGCACGGGAGCTGTGCCTAGACGCACGGCGGGCGATCAGCGAAGGTCGTTCACCGGCCATTGAGAAGCAGCGCGAGAAACGTCGTATCAAGGAGGCGAAGAGCTTCGGCGAGTTCGGCGAAAAGTGGCTGGTGAATGCGTCGATGGCCGACAGCACCCGAGCGATGCGTCGCTCCATCTTTGAACGAGAGCTACTTCCGGTTTGGCGCAACCGTCTGCTTACCGAGATCACGCCGGACGATCTTCGCGCGCAATGCGGCAAAATTGTCGATCGCGGCGCGCCAGCAACGGCGATTCACGTTCGGGACATCCTGAAGCAGATCTACGGCTTCGCGATCTTGCATGGCGAGAAGGTTGCCAATCCGGCCGATGACGTCGGACCAGCATCGATCGCGACGTTCACGCCAAAAGATCGGGCTCTGTCGCCAGCGGAAATTCGAGTGATGTTGAAAGAGCTGGAAAAGGTCGCGACGTTGCCGACGATCCGGCTCGGAATGCGGCTCTTCTTGCTGACGATGGTGCGCAAGAGCGAGTTGCAGGACTCGGTGTGGGATGAGGTCGACTTCGAGAACGCCGTTTGGACGATACCCAAGGAGCGAATGAAGCGCTCGAAGGCGCACAACGTCTATCTGTGCCGCCAGACCCTCGACATCATGATTGCGCTCAAGACCTGCGCTGGAGCAAGCGATTGAGATCGCGAACGACACCGAATACGGCCTCGCCGGATATGTCTATTCGGCGGAGCGAGCGAAGGCACGCGAGGTCGCGATCCGGATCCGTGCCGGGCAGGTCTCGATCAACGGTAGTCCGCTGGACAGGACAGCGCCCTTCGGCGGTTTCAAAATGAGTGGAAACGGACGTGAGTGGGGCGACTATGGCTTCCACGAGTTTCTGGAAGTCAAGGCGATGCCCGGCTGGGCGTAACCGCTTATAGGCCGGTCTCGTCCCAAACGGCCGCGGGTCCGGGCGCATGCGTGCGCCCGGACACTTTTGTTCGGCGACGCGCGTCGGGCTGACGTCGCAAAGGAAGAAGAGAAATGCACGCTACCCACGATATCGACGCGCCTGCCGCGTCCCCGATTACGTTCGATAGTTTCCTTGCAGTCGACATCCGCGTCGGCACGGTCGTGAGCGCCGAGCCGCTTGCGGGCGCGCGGAAGCCCGCGCTGAACTTCGTCATGGATTTCGGTCCTACGATCGGTGAGCGGAAGACGAGTGCGCAGATCACCGAGCGCTATACGCCAGAGGCTATGCTCGGCCGCCAAGTCGCGGCGGTTGTGAATTTTCCGCCGCGCCAGATCGGGAAATTTATGTCGGAGGTTCTGACGCTCGGCTTTGCCGATGCTGAGGGCGCGGTTGTATTGTTCCAGCCCGATAGCCCGGTGCCGAACGGCGGTCGGCTGTTCTGACGGCCCGCCGCATACCTGATGTCGCCGCGGGCCTATCGGAGCGTGTCGAGCGTCAGGGCTTCGTGCAAATGGCTTGGATCAGCGCCGCGCGTCCCTCGCTGAGGTTGCGTCGAAGATTTACGGTCGAGAGACCGAACTCGGGCCCCATCACGGCCTGAAGCCCGAATGCCGGCGGCTTTACGGATTCAGCGCGCTCGCGCTCCCGCTCGAGGAACCAGGTGATGCCGGCCTCGGTGCTGTCGGTCCACGACTCGATGCGGAAGCCTTGCGCGGTTAACTGTTCGCGCATCTCGTCGGCGGTGACGAGGAAGCTCGAGTCCGGCGCGCTCGCCCAAGGAAGCGGAAAATGCAGCGGCTCGACAGAGGCCGCTACGACATCGAACATGGCAAAGCGGCCACCGGGGCGCAGGACGCGGGCGGCCTCGCGGTAGAGCGATGCGCGATCGGCGATGTTCATTGCGTCGTGCTGCGTCCATGCGACGTCGAAGGCATCTGGCGAGAACGGCAGCGAGAGCGCATTGCCGTGTTGGTAGCGGACCTTCCCCTGGAGTCCTGACCGCTCGGCCAGGAAGCTCGCGGCATCGACGAAGGACTGGCTGAGGTCGACACCTTCGACGGTGCAGCCATATTTCTCGGCGAGATAGCGCGACGGTCCGCCGAGGCCAGATCCGATGTCGATCACATAGCTCTCCTCGTTGAGGGAGAGCGCCTCCGCGAGTTCGATGGTCGCCGCCAAACCGCGAGAATGGAATTGGTCGAGAGGGGCAAGGTCCTTGGCAGAAAGCTGCCGATCGCCGAGCCCGCTCGCGTCCAAGGCATTGCCGAGGAATTCGACCAGGCTTGACCGCTCGTAGTAATCAGTCTTCGCTGCTGCATCGTTCATTGCTGTTCTCCTTGACGGTCACTGGGTGGAATATGCGTATGGACATCGGACTTTTACATTGTCGTAAATGCCAATCTTAGGTCCGTTTGCGCCAGAGATGGTGTGGGCAGACGCGAGCGTCCCTGGATGAACGAAGCCCGCCGGCCCGGTTGGGTCGGCGGGCTGATCCGGCATGAAGTCGGGCGCTCGCGGCCGCGAGAGTTAGATTGAGGCCTTCGTATAGCGTTCCGCCGGCGCAGAGCGGGACAACTCCTGGAAAAAGGGCTTGGCGGGACTGCTCGAAAGCATCCCATTGGGCCTTGTCGACCAGAGACGGTGCGGTCGCGAACTCGCCCTGATCGAAGCCGGCAAGAGCAGCATCGACCATAGTCTCCGCCGTCATCACCATTTCCTTGGGAAGGTTCTCGACGGGCATGCCGTTGTTCGCCCAGCTATCGGTCGCGACCACGCCCGGCAGCACCACCTGGATACGGACACCCTTGTCGGAAAGCTCGTTCCTCAGCGACTGGCTGAAGGCAAGGACGAAGGCCTTGGAGGCGCTGTAAACGCCGTTCAGCATTTCGGGGCCGATGGCCACGCCTGAAGAGAGATTGATGATCGAGCCGGAGCCGCGTTCCACAAACTTCGGCGCAGCGGCGTAGGTGAGCCGCATCAGGGCATCGATGTTGACCGTGACGACGTCGCTCATCGCGTCGACGTTGGAGTTGAGCAGCGGGGCGACTGGACCGAGGCCGGCATTTTTGACGAGGAGCGTGATGCGCGCGTCATTGCGCAGGATGTCCTCAATCCGTCCGAGATCGGCACGGTTGGCGAGATCGGCGGCCACGGTTTCGACCTTGCGGCTCGTTTCGCGCGTGATGCGATCCGCGATCGACTTAAGAAGGTCGGCGCGGCGGGCGACGAGGATGAGGTCGTAGCCGCGGCGGGCGAGCCGGTCAGCATAGACCGCACCGATGCCTGCGGAGGCGCCCGTAATCAGCGCGAAGCCCTTGTTGTGCTCAGTCATTCAAATCTCTCTCTTTCATTAGGCGGGAGCATTGGGGCACCTCGCCGAGGTTTCCGGGGAGTTCCCGGCCGCACGGCGACGTGGAAGCCGACAGGTTTGGAGGTTTAAATTCGCAACCTATCGACAAAGTGGGCCTCAAGGTTTAAATTTGCAACTGTGATCGGGTTTGCTTTTGGAGGTTTTTCGTGAAGGGCAGAAGGACAGACCTCAGCCAGAACGCTTGCGCCGCGTCTCGCGCCCTCGAGGTGGTGGGCGATTGGTGGTCGCTGCTCATTGTCCGCGATGCTCTCGTGGGGATGGAGAGGTTCAGCGAGTTCCAAAAAAGCATTGGTCTGGCGAAGAACATCCTGTCGTCGCGGTTGAGGAAGCTGGTTGATGGTGGGGTCCTTCAGCTCGTGCCCGACGATGCGGCGCCGAATCGCCACAGGTATCTCTTGACCGACAAGGGCAAGGCACTGGCGGTGGTGATCACGGCCATCTGGCAGTGGGGCGAAGAAAACTGTTTTGAGCCTGGAGAGTCCGTGCCGTTGCTGATCGATAAGGCTTCGGAACAGCCGCTGGCCAAGCTCGAAATCAAGACGACGGATGGCCGTGTAGTCGAGCCCCGCGATCTGCAAATGGGACTGGTCGAGCGGCGGGCGTCGGCGCCGGCCGACGCATAGTTGTCGCCCCGGGGAGCGCCGCCATGGCCGCGATAGCTGTTCCAATCCATCATGTGTGTCATCGACTATCTCCTTTTTGGGGATTCAAGGCGGCGGCCGGCATCAGCGTAATGTCGGGTCGGTTTGGCGAGGCGCGGTTCGGTTTGGCGAGGCGCGGTAGCGCCCTGCCGAGCTAAGGCCGTCGTCAATGCAGGGCTTGTCGTCGCGGCGCCCACGCGCCGTGGAGGATGTGGGCGAGTTCGCGTCCTTCCGGGAAGAGCTTGCCGCTGTTGCGTGCGCGTGTCGGATAATGATTGGCCCGAGGCGTCTGGAGGATCGTCGGAATGGCGAGAATCCCGATCATCTCGCCAGAGTCGACGGGATCCAGCGGGTCGACCCGGAACGCTTCGGGCGTTGCGAGTCCGTCCTCCGACGCTCCGGCCTTCCAGCCGGTCGCGCGCTCCAGCGCTGGCGGCATGGCCAGCCCCTCCGCCTTCAGGTGCAGAGCTTCGGTCGCGGAGCGGTAAGCTCTGACCGTGAACGGCAGGAATGGATCAGCGCAGTCGAGCGCCGCACCATGGGCCGCGTCGATCCTCCGAGCGACCTCGTCGAAGACGGATTCATGGCTGCAGGCGATCGAGACGAGTCCGATCAACGCATCGCAGGTGCTCACCGGATGGCGGGCCCGCGTCAGCGCACCCTCGTAAAGGCCGACCACCTCCGGCCCAAACGCTGCGGCGGACCGCACCGAGGCGGCTGACAGCCAGAGCGTGCGCTCGCGCGAGAGCGACACGGTCGGAGTCCTTCACCCACGCAACGGTCTTGGCCATGTCCGCAAACCATGGACGCCCGTCCGGCGGGCTCGCCAATAACAGGAGGTGCGCGCATGTCGAAAGGAGGCTGTAGTAGTTCGTCAGCGCCTCACAGCCGCCACGCTTTGCTGTCGGCACCACCCGCAAAGCGCCGTCGCGCAGCGTCTGCACGACATCAATCAGGCGCGTCGCCAGTCGGTAACTGACCACGATGGTAAGCGGCATCCAGTGGGCGATGGCCTCGAATTCCTTGCGGTTCGGAATGCGGGCAGGCTCGAACAATGGTCGCAGGACCGCCTTCGCAGCGCCCAGCATCTGGCTCCAGGCGGCAGAGAGTTCAGCCATGAGGAGCGGCTGTTCGGTGCGAACTTGCTCCAGGGTAATCGAGCGTCCGACCGGGTCGAAGACGGGCGTGGTTCGCCCGTCCGATGCGACCAAAAGGCCGCCGTCCGTCCCGCTGAAGCGAAAGGTGATCGGCTCGTCCGGCTCCGCGACCGCGAATGCACGAAGAGCCGTAACGAGGGCGAGCGATTTCCGCTGGCCGAGAGCCATCCCGAGCGCGACGGCTTCCTGAAGGCTGTAGAGATCAGGCTGGGTCGCCTCGAATGCTGCGATCTGATGCGGCGTGAACATATTCATCGTGCTGCCCGACGGGAACGTGCGTCGAAGCTAGCGCCATGAAGACAACTCCGATATCGTCGCAAATGCCAATTATAATGTCATTCGCGCCATCTACACCGCATCCGTAATGTGCTTGCTTCACCTCAGGTCCGCGCGAAGATCCCGCACGCCTCGTCCCAGACGCTCGCGCAGCAGGGTTCGAAGCGTCGCCCCGTCCACGTATCCGACCTCGGCGGCGATCGCATCGACATCTAGGCCGCTGCCGTGAAGGAGAGCCTGCGCGCGCTCGACCCGCAGGTCCTGGAAATAGGCGAGCGGCGACTTGCCAAGGACGGCCTGGCATCGCCGCTGCAGCGAGCGCGCGCTCGCCCCCAGCGCCTTTGCGGCCTCCTGCAACGAAAAACCCTCCTGCAGGTGTTCGCGAGCCCAGCGTTCGAACTTGAGAATGAGGGGGTCTGCCTGGGCGAGATGGTTCGGAATTATGTAGTAGGCTTGGGATGACCGGATGTCCGCCAAGAGGTAACGCGAGACGAGCGCCGCCAATTCCGGGCTGGCCTGCCGGATGAGCCATAGAGCCAGATCGAGATGACCCATTGCGGCGCCAGCGGTCACACCAATGTCCGACGGCACCAGCATACGGGTCTCGTCGAGCGAAACCTTCGGGTAGCGTTGCCGAAAGAACGGTGCGAGCGACCAGGTCGTCGTCGCCTCCTTCCCGTCGAGAAGGCCGGCGTCCGCGACGAGGAACGTGCCGATGCAGGAGGCGCCAATCTTCGCCCCCTCGGAATGCCATTGCACGAGTTGGGCTTTTGCCTGGCGCACATCCGGCCGCTCGAGCGCGGGCGCCAATGTGGCGGGTGTCGTCACCTTGAGCGCGGGCACGATCACCCAGTCGGGCTTCAGATCGGCGGTGATCGCCTTCACGGGTATGGTCAGGCCTTGCATGGAATGGACCTTGCGGCGGACGCCAACGACGGTGACGTCGAAACGCGGCGCCCCTGACATCAACGCTGCGCCAAGCCCGTTGGCGGTCGAAAACGCGTCCAAGGTGACCGCGAAACCTGAGTCGAAAACCCCTTCCAAAGCGAGCACCGCAATACGCATGTCGTAAATGACCTCAAAGTTGGCGTTTGCGACAATAGCTACATTTCGAGGCTCTGGCTAGGGTCCTTGCAGTCGAACAAAAACTTGCGGCTGGAGGCCCAGTACAAATGACCCGTCCACCAATCCTTATCGCTGGCGCTACCGGACACACCGGACGCGTCGCCACCCAGCTCCTGCTCGAAAAGGGCTTCCCCGTCCGCGCTCTGGTGCACAAAGATGATGAGCGCTCTGCAAGGCTGAAAGACCTCGGCGCAGAAATCTTCGTCGGCGATCTACTCGACCTCCGCGCAGTCCGCCGAGCATTCGATGGAATGAAGCGCGCGTACTTCGTCTATCCGATCCTGCCGGACTTGGTGCAAGCCACGGCGACATTCGCGCAAGCGGCCGTCGAGGCGAAGGCGGAATTCATTGTCAATCTCTCACAGAGAACGGCTCGCGAGGACGCGTTGAGTGATTCAGCGCTTCAGCACTGGCTGGCGGAGCGGGTTCTCGACTGGGCGGGGACGCCGGTGACGCATCTGCGGCCGGTGATCTTCAACGAGTGGCTCTTGTTCATGCAGAAGGGCATTCGCGAAGGCCACTATCGGGTTCCTTTCGGTACGGAGGGCAAGTTCGCGCCGATCTCGACTGAGGATCAGGGGCGCGTCATCGCGGAGGTTCTCGCCGATCCGGAACCGCACGTCGGCAAGACTCACTTGCTGCTGGGACCGGTCGAACTGACGCCGCCCGAGGTGGCAGACATCGTGAGCAAGACCCTCGGCAAGCCGGTGCGCTACGAGCAGATCACCGGCGCGGAATGGGTCAAGGAAGTCTTCAACAGCGACATGGCGTTCGGCGTCCAGCATGTCACCGCGATCGCGGAGATGCACGCGCTCGGACAGATGGCGGGCACCAACGATGTGGTCGAGACGATCACGGGCCGGCGTCCGCAGACCGTCGCGGAGTTCGTCGAACAGCATCGGGCCGCCTTCCAATAAGCCACCTCGGCACGGCAGGCCGACCATCCCCTCTGTTTGATGATGAAAGAGGATCGATAGATGCATGACCTCGTGAAGGCCGCGATCGCGGCGCATGGCGGCCTCGAAGAATGGACCTCGGTTCGCGAGGTGTCCGCCGCTCTCGATGTCTCGGGTCTCGGATTCAAGCAGAGGGGCCCGATCGGCGACGCGGTCGCTGCGCTGCCCATGCGCGTGACGGTCAATACGCGCGACCAACAAGCGCGCTTTGAACCATTCGCCGCCGTAGGCCAGATCGGCAGTTACCAGCCCCATCGAACCGTGATCCACTCGGCCGCCGGGGTGGAGATCGAAGCGCTCGGGAATCCTCGCGATGTGCTGAAAACCATCCCGCTCGGAACGCCATGGACCGCGCCCCAGGTGCTCTATTTCCTGGGCTATTCGATGTGGATGTACTTCACACTGCCGTATTCGTTCTTGGAGAACGGAGTGGTGTGCGAGGAAATCGATCCTTGGCACGAAGGCGCCGAAACCTGGCGCGCCCTGAAGGTCAGCTACCCTTCCTCGTACCCCTCGCATTCCACCGAGCAGGTTCACTACTTCGATGAAACCGGCCTCATGCGGCGTCAGGACTACACAGTCGACGTTCGACAGAACCTCGGTGCCGCACACTATCTGGACGATCATCAGGTCTTTGACGGGTTCGTCTTCCCGACCAGGCGCCGCATCTATGCGCGCGGGGCTGATGGTGTCGCGGCAAAGGACCGACTGCTGATTTCAGCGGACCTGAATGATTTCGAGATCTCCCGTGCGACCCGCTGATTGATAGGAGAAAGCAGAATGAAGAACAGCTTCATCGCGGGCGCTTTTGCACTGATGCTGTGCGCCGTACATCCCGGAACGAGCCGCGCACAGACCGCGATTCCGTCCGTGCCGACCACGAAGATCCTTGCCATCGGGAGTGTTCCCGCTGGCGTGGAAAGAGAAAGAGTTCTCGCGATCTTGCCGGAGGAAGTTCGACAGACGGTCGAGCTCTACTTGGCCGGTAAGATCGACCAATGGTATTCGCCGCAAGGGCGACTGGGCGTGATCTTCGTCTTGAACGTCACAGACGAGGCTGCCGCGCGGGAAATGCTCGACAAGCTTCCGCTCGGCCAAGCCCATCTCATGACGTTCGAGCTGATCCCTGTCGGGCCGCTCAATCCGCTCCGCTGGCTGCCGGGGATGAACCGGGGGCAACCTGGGGGTACAGCGCGTTAGAGCCGGCAAGATAATCCATCTTGCCGAGCGGCACGCCCCGGCTACGCATTAGGCCATAGGCCGTCACGACGTGGAACATGAAGTTCGGCAGAGCGAATTGGAATACATAGTCCGTGGCAGTGAAGGTCATAGGGCGGCGCGCGAACCTCAGTTCGATGATGCGGCCCTCATTGCCGTTAACCTGTTCCGGCGTCACCGAGTTCACGAATGCGATTGTTTTCGCGAGCCTCTGCTTCAACTCGGGGAACGTCACTTCCGTATCCGGAAAGCTTGGAACCTCCATGCCCGCGAGCCGGGCTGCGGCGCCTTTGGCTGTGTCGCTAACGATATAGATTTGACGGGTCAGTGGGAACATATCCGTGGCCAACCGGGTGTCGGCGAGGCTTTCGGGCGAAAGGCCGGACTCGCTTGACCAAGACTCGGCCTTGTCGAGCAATGCGGTTAGATTTCGCATCATGTTCACGAACACAGGTATTGTAGCGTCATAGATTTCGATCGACACGCACTTCTCCTTCCGCGTTCTGAATTTCCATTGGTGGACGCCAGCATTCGGGATCTCCCGCGATGAACGGTGGAGTGCCCGAGTCGCTAGACATTCTCAGCGCGAACGCGCCAAGTCAATGACGTGAATGACCCCAAAGTTGACGTTTACGACAATGGCGCACAACGGGGGCGTTGGTTAGGGTTTCCCTCGTCCACCCCCGATTTCGAAGAGGAGAACACCATGAAAGTTCTGGCTATTGGCGCGATCATCAAGCCCGTTTCCGACGAACAGCGCGCGGAAATTATGCCGAAGGAAGTTCCGCACACCCTGCAGATGTATCTCGACGGCTCGATCGAGCAGTTCTGGTTCCGCCAGGACAAGCCCGGTCCCGTCTTCCTGATGAACGTCGCTTCGATCGAGGAAGCGAAGGCCAAGATCGACGCCATGCCGATCGTCGGCGCCGGCTTCGCCGCCTACGAGTTCATCCCGGTCGGCCCGCTCGCGCCGCTCGGCATGCTCATCCAGGGCAAGTAAGCGCTGGAGGCCCCGTCGACCATGAACAACCCCATCTTGATCGCCGGGGCCACTGGGGCGACCGGCAAGGTCGCCACCCAGCTCCTTCTGAACAAAGGCTTCTCAGTTCGTGCTCTCGTCCATCGGGACGACGCGCGGTCTCAGGCGCTCGCTGACGCGGCGCTGAGATCGTCCTCGGCGATCTGCTCGACTTTCGTGCCGTGAGGCGCGCCTTTGAGGGTGTGAGCCGCGCCTATTTCGTCTTTCCGATCCGGCCGGGCATCGTTCAGGCCACGGCCCATTTCGCGCAGGCGGCGCGCGAGGCGAAGGCGGAATTCATCGTCAATATGTCTCAGAAATCATCGCGCGAGGATTCGAAAAGCGATTCTGCGCTCCAGCATTGGTTGGCGGAGCGCGTGTTCGATTGGGCCGCGACACCGGTAACCCACCTTCGGCCGACCTATTTCGCGGACTGGCTGCTGTATATGCGGAACATGATCCGCGAGGGCCGGATGTCGGTGCCTTTTGGCACCACGGGCCGCCATGCGCCGATCGCCGCGGAGGATCAGGGCGCCGTCATTTCCGCGATCCTCTCTGACCCCCGGGGCCACGAGGGAAAGGTCTACCCACTGTTTGGCCCGGTGGAATTGACGGCCCCGGAGATTGCTTTGGAGGTCGGTCGCGTCCTGGGGCGCGAGGTCCGCTACGAGCAGATCTCCTCGGAGCAATGGGCGCGCGAGGTGACGGGACACGAGATCCCATTCCTCGCCCAGCATCTCCACGAGGTGGCGATCGATCACCAGAATGGCGTCTTCGCCGGCACGAACGACGTCGTCGAGAGGCTCACCGGCCGCCGTCCGATGACGGTCGCCGAGTTCGTTGAGAAGCATCGTGCAGCCCTGAGCTGACCTTTCCGGCTTCGAGCCGACAGGCGGGGCGCTCAGTCCTGCCTGCCGACATTCAATCAGAAAATGGCAACCTCGACGGAAGACCTTTCAAATGGATCGACGACTCCTTGTACTAGCCCTCGGGATGTTCGCGCTCGGAACCGACAGTTTCGTGATGGCGGGCGTGCTCCCTGAAATCGCCCGAGCGTTCGGCGTCAGCATCGGCGCTGCGGGGCAGATGACGACTGTCTATGCCGTAACGATCGCTGTGCTCGCGCCGATCATCGCGGCCATCGCTGCACATGTGCCGCGCAAGCAGTTGCTGCTGATAAGCCTCGCGATCTTCGTGATCGCGAATCTGGGGACAGCGCTCGCTCCCACTTTTGAGGTCGCTTTAGCGACACGCGCTCTAGCCGGCCTTGGAGCGGCGATGTTCGCGCCTACCGCGACGGGTTCGGCCGCCTCAATCGTCGCCCCCGAGCGCAGAGGTTTCGCGCTCGCGCTCGTCGCTACGGGAATGACCGTGTCCACGGCGCTTGGCGCGCCGATCGGAACGTTGATCGGCGGCTTGGCTGACTGGCATTGGACCATGGTGTTAGTGTCCGCGCTTGCCGGCGTCTCGTTCGTGGGCGTGGCGATCTTCTTGTCGCATATTCCTATGCTGCCGCCGATTTCGCTCGCGAAGCGGCTCGCACCGCTCGCGGACGCGCGAATCGGTCTTTCGCTCGCCACGACTTTGCTGTTCTTCAGTGCGGCATTCACCATCTACACCTACTTCGCCGTCGCGTTTGGTCGCGCGATTGCAGGCAATGCCTCGGTTCTTGCGGGGCTACTCGTCGCCTGGGGACTCGCTGGGACGGTCTCGAACCTTGTGGCAGGCCGGCTGAGCGACAGCCTAGGTTCGCGCAGGGTGCTCATCGCGATGATGGTATTGGTGACCGCCAACTTCCTGCTGCTGCGTTGGACCGGCGCCAGCCTTTGGACGGCAATTCCGGCCGTCGTGCTATGGGGGGCTTGCGGCTGGGGAAGCACAATCCCTCAGCAGCACCGCCTTGTTCACATCGCTCCGCACATCGCCCCGATCCTACTTGGTCTATACAGCTCCTTTGTATTCCTGGGCACTACGGTGGCCGGCGTTATCGGTGCGACCGCCATCGAGATCGTGGGTGGCGAAAATCTTGGGTACGTCGCCGCTGCTCTGACCTTCGCCGCGCTCATCGTTTCCGAGCTCGCTGATCGGAAGATCGCTGCCGCTCGCCTCGAGACTCAAAGCGTGGAAGCGGCCGGTTCGACCGTCGGTGGACCGCAGCGCGCCGAAGCCTAGACGATCGTGGAATAGTCAGAAGGAACGCGGGGCGGTTGCGGCTTCCAACGGCTGGGGCCGCCGCCACTCGCGGACAAACATTCGGGCCAAAGGCCTGACCCGCTAAGGCCGGCGCGCCGTGAGAGAGTCGTGGGGCCGGTGGCGGGATTGCTGTTTGAAGGGAATGGGGGCGCGCTCACAAAGATGGTGGGACCGAGCTGTGGTGGAGTGGCTGCAAAGCCATCGGACGACTGTACCGAGAAATTCGGGTGCTTGCTTCGTGTCCGAGACCGCATTTGATCTCCGATACCTGAAGTACGCCTGGCTGGTTGCCGAATATGGCAGCTTCCGGAAGGCTGCGGAGGCGCTCGATGTCTCGCAGTCGACGCTCAGTCGCCGCATCCACATCCTTGAGAGGAGACTGGGAATCTCGTTGTTTGAGCGAGGGAGCGCGGGTTCGCGTCCAACCCTGGTAGGCGAACGGTTCCTCCGCGACGCCTCGGTGGGTGCGATGCACCTCCAGGACGCCGTCAACCACATGGTGCTGACGCGGCGTGGCGAGGCTGGTGAGGTCAGGATCGGCCTGATGGCCTCGCTCGCGGATGGCTTTCTTGCTGAATTGCTCGCCAGCTATCACGCCAGATATCCGAACATCGAGGTCAAGTTCGAGGAAGCGACCTCGCGCGACAGCGCCGCCGGCATCCTCAATGGCAAGCTCGATGCCGCGTTCATACCTGGCGATCCGCGGCTTCCCGGATGCGAAGCCAAGTGCCTTTGGGAGGAACGGATCTACGCGGTGCTCCCGGAGCGGCATCATCTCGCCTCCCTGTCGGAGGTGAGCTGGCACGACATCCGGCACGAGAAGTTCCTCGTGACTGCCGGCGGAGCCGGCCCGGATATCGAGGATCACCTTGTCCGCGAGCTGTCGACGCCGGGCTTCAGGCCGCGCATTCTGGTGCAGCGTGTCGGCCGGGAGAACCTTCTCAACCTCGTGGCGAAAGGCTTCGGGATCACGCTCACGACCCATTCGACGCTTGGGGTTACGTACCCGGGCGCAGCGTTCCGACCTGTTGGCGGCGGCGGCGAAGTGATCCGATCCAGTGTCGTTTGGTCCGAGAGCAACCGGAATCCCGCCCTAAAGCGGCTGCTCGACCTTGCAGCTCAGGTGCAGCGGCGCCGAGTGTCAGCCGTGAAGCCTATCCGATCTGGCTCCTGAACAGATCGCGATTGGATCGGCTTAGCTGCTACCCCTGAGGTCGCGTTTGGCCTTTGCGAAGCCTCGATCGGTCGCGATGAAGCGTTCGATCATCGGCGCTATGAGCTTGGACGGGTCCTGCGCGGGAGAGCCCGTCTGGCGGCCATGGACTTCCGCATAGGCCACCAGGTCACGATGCACGGCAGCGGGTATCTCGACGGTCAGCTTGATTGGCTTGTCGTCGGCAAGCGCGCCGAGGGAGCCCGGATTATTTCACCAGGCATGCACCTCCGAAGTATCCGGAAGATCTTACGGAACACGAGGCAATCCTTTATCGTTTCGTGACTTCGGGGAATTTTAACAGGTGGGAATTCATACGTGGCAAGCGGGAATACACGGTAGATATGAAAGGGCGGGTGATCGTCAACGATCGTTTGGCTCTCATTTCGCTGACCCGCAGGGGTTTGGGGCTCGCTTATGTTGCGGACGCCGAAGCTCGAGAAGACATCGCGTCGGGCAGGCTAGTCTCAATTCTCAGAGATTTCGTCCCCGCGGACTCGGGGCTGTTTTTGTACTTTCCTGCGCGAGCGCAAACCCAGCCTAAACTACGAACATTCATCGACCTTGCCACGAAGCACGCCGCCCGTCGGACGCTTTGAGCTGGTCGCGCGCTGCGTAGCAGTAGCAGAAATTGATGTCGTCCGAGGAGCTTAAAGCTCTCTTCTGAGGTCTTGCGGGATATCTGCCTTGGCGACGACATCGATGCAATTAACTGTGGGACGTCGAGCTGACCGACGTCCCGTGAGTGACTTCCTGCGTCTGCTGCTGTGGCTCCACGCCTCCGACGCTCTCGATCAGGCGGCGAGGAGTGCCCCTTGCCTGGCGAGATGGGCTTGGAAGCGCTCGCCGTAGTCGGAGCCGACGGCGGCGATGACGCTGGGCCGAACTGCGAGGGCAGAGCGCCACGCCGACATGCGTGGCAGTCCGGCGAAAAATGCTTCACCGACACTTTGATCGAGCACATCGAAATACCGGAAGACTGGCGCGGTGACCGCATCGACCATGCTGAAATTCGTCCCCTCAAAGAAGGGGCCGTCACCCAGCTCGCCCTCAAGGCGCTCGAGTCTATCTCGCAATGCCGAGCCCTTCGAAGAAGCTGTGTCATCGTCCTTGGCGTTTAAAAATCCCCATGCCTCGCTCAGCATCGAGGAGATGAATTCGATCCAAGAGCGGTGGCGCGCGCGATCAAGGGGATCGAGGGGGTGAAGCCGCGGCCCTGATTGGCTCTCCTCCAGATACTCACAAATGACCATGCTCTCGAAGAGGACCGCCATGCGGCCGTCATCGCGGGCGACCTTGAGCACCGGCACCTTGCCCATGGGACTGAGCGCTAGAAACCAATCCGGCTTATCAGCCAGATCGATGTTGATCCGCTCGAATGGCACGTCCTTTTCGCCGAGCACGATTGCTGCGCGCTGCACAAAGGGACAAAGCGCATGACTGACGAGGGTGAGTTTGGACATGGTCACACCAGGACCTCCATTGAGGGCAGGAGCGCCCGAACTTCGGGGCGCGCGGGATGCGGCGTGTCAGAGATCGCCCTTGAGGAAGGCGGCGGTCGTCAGGGGGCGGCCGTAGAAGGGCGCGATGTCATTGACGAATGAGGTTTGCTGCTCGCGGGTGAAGGCGGCCGAGGCGTCGTAGATAACGCTGGCGTTGTAGCCGAGGTCATGGGCCTGGCGCAGGGTCGACTCCACGCACAGGTGCAGCGCATAGCCCATCAGGTAGATGTCCTCGATATGGTTGTTGCGCAAATAGCTGTCCAGCGTGGTGCCGCCAAAGGCGCTGCTGCCGGTGCGCTCGCGGATAACATATTCGCCCTCGCGCGGCTCGAAGCCCGGGAATATTTCCGCCTGCTTTCCGAGGAACGATTTGTACTGCGGCATCGTCGCGCGCAGTCCGTATTTTGCTTGACCCAGGACCTTGAAGCTCGGATCGAGCGTCATCGTGACATAGATTACCTCCATGCCGCGGCGATGCGCCTCGTCCAGCACCTTCCTTGCGTTCGCCTTGGATGCGTCGAACTGGGCGCGGTCCTTGAACTGGGCGTTGATGCCGCCGTCCGGCGCCATCCAGTCATTCTGGAATTCGATAAGGACCAATGCGCTCTTGGGCTGCGTTGGAGTGTGGGCGATGGCGGGGGCTGATATGGAGATCATGGCTGCGGTTAATAATCCGATCAGGAATTTGGTCATTGCTCTTCTCTTGAATTGAGGAGGATGAATTTCCAGCTCAGCCATTGAGGGTGCGGCCGCCGTCGACGACGATCTCGGCGCCCAGCGTCCAGCGGGACTCGTCGGAAGCGAGGTAGAGGACCGCATTGGCGACTTCCTCGGGCGTGCCGAAGCGGCCCGCAGGGATGGTCGCGCGAATGTCGCTGTCGACCTGCGCGCGGTAGGCGTCAGGGATGCCGAGCTTGTCGTAGAGCGGCGTTTCGACGGGGCCGGGGCTGACGGCGTTGAAGCGCACGCCGCGTTCCAGCAGTTCGGTCGACAGCGTCTTTGTCATGTTCAGGAAGGCGGCCTTCGTGGCGGCGTACACCGATGAACGGGCAGCTCCCACATGCGCGTTGATCGAAGTGTTGAGCACGACCGACGCCGGGTTGGCGAAAACGGGCAACAGCGCCTGAACGAGGAAATACGGGCCCTTGACGTTGATCGCGAAGGAGCGATCGAACGCCTCCTCGGTCCAGTCCTCGATCGGCTGCCAGACAGATACGCCGGCGTTCAGAAACGCGACATCGAGCTGGCCGAATTCGGCAGCGACCTTTCGAGCCAGGTCGCGCTGCGCTTCCACGTTGGCTGAATCTGCGCTGAGCACGGTGACGTCCGAGCCGAGTTCGATGTGCGCTCTGGCCAGTGTGTCCGGATTGACTCCGGTGACGATGAGACGGGCACCCTCTTCGAGGAAGCGCTTGGCGGTGGCCAGGCCGATGCCGCTCGTGCCGCCAGTGATTAAGATGCGTTTGCCGGAAAGGCGTGACATGCGGGTTCTCCTTAGTCGCGGGAGCCGGCGATGCCGCCCCTCTTCGCGCCTTGAGAGATGGACCTATACGCACATTGGCATAAGACACGCTGATTGCATATTATCCATACGACAGTCGTATAAATGCGGGGTGCGATGGATCGCTTTTTACTCATGCAATGCTTCGCGCGAACGATAGAAATCGGAAGGCCCGCAAAGGGCTGCGTCACCCCTATCCTGATCGGCCTGAGCCCCGGCTGCCGCGGTGTCAGCATCGAAGGAACGCAGCGGCTCAGGCAGCAACGTTGCCTCTTGTCCCAAGAGGCGGAGGCTAACGTCGCATCTGGATGGCCCCTGCTGCCGTCGCCGCTTAAGGCCTCGCGTGGCAGATCGCGGCGAGGCGTTGCCGGAGCCATCGGTGCCCCTGGTCCGCGTCGAGACGCGGGTGCCACATCAAGCTGATGGCCAGCTCGGGCGTGGAGACTGGAAGGTCGAACCCCTGCAGACCTTGCGCAATCGTTTGCCCACCGCATAGGCAGGAGCGCGGCACGAGGGCGACGAGGTCGGACTGACGAGCAATCGTCAGTGCATCAAGAAAGCCCGGTACGACCGTGACGACCCTGCGCTTCACACCGATTTCGTGAAGCGCCTCATCGACCGGACCTGTCCAAGCCCCCCGGCGCGATGCGACGACATGGCCGCAATCGGCGTAACGCTGTGGCGTCATCACCCCGTCGAGCAAGGGGTGCCCCAGCCGGACGGCGCCGATGAAGCGATCGCGCAAGATCACAATGCTGCGCATCTCCGGCGCGGAGGCGCCGGTCGTGCCAATTTCCAAGTCGATCAGCCCCTCCCGTAACGGCGCCGCATCCTTGTCGGGCTTCGGAGCAAAACGGAGTCGGACATGCGGCGCCTCGCGCAGGATCGCTCCAACGATCGCTGGGGCAAACAGCAACACAAAGCCTTCGTTGGCGCGGATCGTGAAGGTTCGGTCAAGAGACCTCAGGTCCAGAACCTCCGCGGGCGGCGTCAGCACCGCACGCGCGTCGCGGGCGAGGAGATGAACGCGCTCGGCCAACTGCTCGGCATGCGGCGTGGGCACCAGCGTGCGCCCTGCCCGCACCAGAAGAGGATCGCCGGTCGTCGCCCGCAGCCGCGCCAGCGTCCGGCTCATGGCGGAAGGGCTGAGACCAAGACGCTTGGCGGCGGAGGTGACGCTGCGCTCCGTGAGCAGGATGTCGAGTGCCGTCAGCAGATTGAGGTCGATGGGGATCATGGCACGATCATACCGTGGACATGTGCGATGTATAGCGTATAGCGCAACAGTACTTTGAATCAGATGCGTCTGGCGCATGTTCTGGACCGCTGCATATTCAGGCGGGCAAAAAGGAATGGATAGCCAGATGAACAGCTTCAACGGTGAGCGACGGAAGACGATCTTGATTGTCGGCGCGTCGCGCGGTCTGGGTCACGCCATGGCGCTAGAGTTCGTGAAGAAGGGCTGGCACGTCGTCGGAACAGTCCGCACAGGCGGCCGGACGGACCTACACGCGCTGGCCGACGCCAATCCGGGTCAAATCATGATCGAGCCGCTGGACATCACCGAGCCAGAGCAAATCTCCGCGGTGCACGAGCGACTGCGCGGACGCGTCCTGGATATCCTGTTCGTCAATTCCGGCATCGCCGATCGAGACGCGAGCATTCCGGCCGTCAAGGCCGAGACCGACGAATTCGTCCAGGTGATGCTGACCAATGCGCTCGGCGTGATGCGCGCAGTCGAAGGCCTTGAGGATCTTGTGGGCGCCGACGGTCTGATCGGCGTCATGTCGTCTGGCCAGGGCAGCATAGCCAACAACACCAGGGGCGGCTTTGAGGTCTATCGCGCAAGCAAGGCCGCGCTCAATCAACTCATGCGGAGCTATGCCGCCCGTCATGCCGACGATCCGCGAGCGACGGTTCTGATGGCGCCGGGTTGGATCCGCACCGGGCTGGGCGGACCGAACGCGACATTCAGCATCGAGGAAACCGTCCCGACCCTGGTCGGGACGCTCCTCGTGCAGCGTGGGAAACCCGGGTTGCGCTTCATCGACCGGTTTGGCGAGACCGTGCCGTGGTGATCAGTTAAGAGACGCAGGTCGGCGTTCGCTCTCGGCCGGCAATCTTCGGCCGGCGCGGTTGCTTCACAGCGCAGCCTTGCCGATCGACGCCCCGCCATCGACGTGAATCGTCTGGCCGGTCACGAACGCGGCCTCGTCGGACAACAAAAATGCAATCGTTGCGGCGATCTCCTCCGGCTTTCCGAAGCGTCGCATGGGGACGCCGGAAAGATACCGCGCCTCTCCCGCGCTGCCGACCGGATTGTTCTGACGGAACAGCTCGGTCTCTGTCGGCCCCGGTGAAACGGCGTTGACGGTGATGCCATGGGAGGCGAGTTCGAGGGCCCAATTCCTGGCAAAACTAACAAGCGCGGCCTTGGCCGCAGCATAGCTGGTACGTTCGACGCTGCCGAGCACTGTCAGACTTGAGATATTGACGATCCGGCCCCAGCCGCGAGCCTTCATGCCAGGCAACGCAGCCTGTGCAGCGATGAGTGCAGGGTGCAGATTGACCCGCATGACCTCTTCAAGGGTCGAGACCGCGATCGCTCCCAGCGGCTCGGCTCGCACCAGTCCGACATTATTGACCACGCTATCAACCGCGCTCCTTTCGACGATGTCGGCAAGCTTCTCGCCGGAGCCCGCCTCGGCGAGGTCGAGCAGGTGAAGCTTTCCGGGAAAGGTGTCGACGCTGTTGCGCGCTACGCCAACGACATCGTGCCCCTGGTTTGCGAGGCGATTGGCCAGCGCAAGGCCGATTCCCTTACTGGCGCCGGTGATCAGGACTCTTCTGTTCATGACAATATCCTTCGGCCCTGCTCTGAGGGAGCAGGGCCCATTGTTCGGTTTCGATCAGGCGGGGAGGCTGGTGGCGCGACGCAGCGCCGGCAGCATGTCTTCCGGCTCGGGACGACGGGTGTAGTCCGGGTTCACCTCGGCATAGAGGATCACGCCATCCTGGCTGACGACGTAGCGAGCGGGCATGGGCAGGGTCCAGCTCGGGTCGCCATTGAAGGCCGGCAGATCGTTCTTCAGCGACGTGTAGAGCTCGATCAGATAGTCCGGCATCTCAAACCGCAGCCCGAAGGCAGCGGCCACATCATTGTGCGGGTCCGACAGGATCGGGAAGGACAGCTTGTTCTGCCGCACCGATTTGCGGCTGTTGACGGGGTTCTGCGGCGAGATCGCCACGAGCTTCGCGCCCAGCGCCTCAAACTGCGGCAGCGCTTCCTGCAGGGCCTGAAGCTCCATATTGCAATAGGGGCACCAAACGCCGCGATAGAAGCTGATGACCAGCGGACCGCGCGCCAATAGATCGGCGGACGATACTGTGTTGCCTTCGGGATCCGAGAGCGTGAAGGCGGGCAGGCGGTCGCCAGCCTTCAGCGCACGCTTGGCCGCACCGGACGCAATCAACGCGGCGGTGGCGCGGCGCATCGTCTCGATCACCGAAGGGGGAACGTTATAGGGCGGCTTGCCTGCTTCGAAATCGGCCTTAAAGGCGTCGAGCTTGGATTGCAGTGTCATGATCGTGCTCCCTTGAGCTGGTGTCTGCAGCGGATGGACAGACGATCAGCCGTTGGCGGCCATGGAGCGGGCAACCTCCGCGGCGCTGATGCCCTCCAGCGCAAGGCCGTAGCCGGCGCCTTCGTCGACGATGCGGCGTAGCTTCTGCGTCAGGGCGATGCGGGTATAGCGGCTGGTCAGCGGCGGAAGGGCAGCCAGCTGCTCGGCAATTTCATGGGCGCGCGATAGCAGGCTCTCGGCCGGCACGATCTCATTCACCGCGCCCCACTCCTTTGCGGTCCGAGCATCGAGCACCTGGCGGGTGAGGATGAAATAGCGGCCGCGAACGCTGCCGATCACCTCCGGCCAAAGCAGGTTGACGCCGTCGCCCGGCACGATACCGAAGTCGAAATGCGGCTTGTCCTGGAAGACTGTCTCGGGTGTTGCCAGCACAATATCGGCAAGCAACGCATATTCCGAGTGCAGGAGGACAGGGCCGTTCAGGGCGGCGATCAGTGGCACCTCGATATCGAGGATGTTCATGAGGACTTTTTTGCCCTCGCGGAAGATCTTGTCGTAGCCGCGCGGAGAGAAGAAATCGAAGCCCTCGGGGCTGATTGCGTCCATGAAGGCGTCGCCTGAGCCGGTGAGGATGACGACATGGTTGTCGGGGTCGGAGCCGATCTGATGGAAGAGATCGACGAACTGCTCATGGGTATGGCCGTTGAAGATCAGCTTGCCACCATCGGTGTGCAACGCGACCTCCAGTACGCCGCTTTCGGAGCGGGTCAGGCGAGCATTGGGGAAGGAATTCTTGTAGGAATTGAAAGTGGACATGGTGGTTCTCCTGTTGGCTTGAACTGGATCGATGTTCGGAAAGGATCAGGCGGCAGGCACGATGGCCTCGACGCGGGCGATGGCGCGCTGGACAGCCGGCCGGGCGGCAACCTCGTCGTACCAGCGGGAAAGGTTCGGGCGGCCATCGAGCGTCAGGCCGGGAAACTGGCGGCGCCACAGCCAGCCGAAATGGGCGATGTCGGCGATTGTGAACTCATCCCCGGCGGCGAAAGCCTGACCAGCCAGGGTCGCATCGAGCAAACCGAGGATACGTTCGGCCTCGCTTGTGAAGCGAGCCTCGGCGATCGGCTGCGGCTCGGGCGACGAGCGCTTGAAGAAGCCAGCATTGCCGAAAGCGGGGCTCAAGCCCGAAGCGTGAAAGAAGATCTGCTCAAAGACACGGGCACGAGCAGCCCCGGTCTGCGGCAGCAGCTTGCCAGTCTTCTCCGCCAGGTAAACGAGGATGGCTGCGCTTTCCGTGAGTACAAACCGCTCGCCGTCCATTTCATCGACCAGTACCGGCACCTTGCCGTTCGGGTTGAGTGCAATAAAGGTCGCATCCCTCTGTTCGCCCTTGCGAACGTTGACCGGTTTCAGCTCATAGGCCACCCCCATTTCTTCTAGCGCGATCAATACCTTGACGCTGTTGGGTGTGGCGAATGCGTGAACCTCGATCATCTCTGCCTCCATCGGACGGGCTGTCGTTGTTGGAGTGAGTTATGACCATTCCTGTCGCGTTGCGGCAGAAGCCTTGAAGCGATATTGTTTATTCCTATGGAGAATAACCAATATGGACAGACTCCAGGCGATGACGGCCTTCGTACGGGTTGTGGAGACGGGTTCCTTCTCGGGAGCGGCCCGGCATATCGGCGTCGGCCAGCCGGCGATCTCGAAGACGATCGCGCAGCTTGAGGATCGGCTGCAGGTGCGGCTGCTGGTGCGTTCGACCCATGGCCTGACGCCGACGGATGCTGGACTTCGCTTCTACGAACGCGCCAAGACGGTGCTCCAGGAGGCAGACGAGGCGGAACTGGAGGCACGGGGCGCGGGAGCAGGCCTGACCGGTCGGCTTCGCGTATCGGCCGCGACCACATTCGCGAGGCTTCTGGTCGTTCCGCGACTGCCCCTCTTCCTCGCCCAGCATCCGGAACTGGAGATCGATATCGTCCTTGACGATCGTGTCATCGACCTCGTTTCAGAAGGCATTGATGTGTCACTGCGGATGGGTCAACTCCCCGACTCCGCGGCGGTGGCGCGGCGGCTGGCGCAAGGGCGTCGATCCGTCATCGCAACGCCCGCTTATCTCGAAAGGGCAGGAACGCCATCAGTGCCGGCAGAACTCGCGCAGCACGAGGCGATCGTTTACAGCCAGCTCGAAAACAGCTGGATGTTTCGCAGGGACGGAACCGAAGTGTCAGTCGCGATCCGTGGCCGTGTCAGAGTCAGTGCGGCGGAAGGCATCCGTGCGGCGGTACTTGCCGACATGGGGTTGACGGTCAACTCGGACTGGATGTTTGCCCCTGAACTGGAAAGCGGCGCCGCCGTTCGCGTGCTGGATGGCTGGGAGCTTCCTCCTGTCGACCTATGGGCGGTCTTTCCAACGGGGCGGCTGGCTAGCACCAAGGCACGCGCATTCGCCGAATTTGTAAAAAGCGGCCCCTTGTAGACCCGTGGCAATGCGTTCGCCCCCTCTGATGCCCGGGCGCCGTGTCCTGTCTGCAGGCGTTGGCCCTTATGCTTGTGCGGAGCCGGCAACATCCTGCGATATGCCCTGTAAGCGCTGCTGCAGGCGCGGCGCGACAAATTCGAGGAAAGCGCGCAATTTCAAAGGCTGCTGCTGGTGCGGGCCATGGACGAGATGAACCGGCATGGGCGGAGGTGCGTGGTCGACCAATATCGGCAAAAGCAGCCCCGCTCGAATGCTTGCCACCGCTTGGTAGGAAAGCAAGCGGGCGATCCCGACGCCCGCGACCGCGCCACCCACGACGCCGTCCGCCGTATTGACCGAGAAGCGCGGGTTGATCGTCACTTGCTGCTGGGCAGTCCCATCGACGAACGACCATTCTCGATAGCGTTGCAGGCCTTCAAAGGCGATGCAGTCGTGATCGGCGAGCGCCGCCGGTGAGTCCGGCTTGCCCCGCCGCGCAAGATAATTCGGGCTGGCGCAGACCACCGATCGGACCTCGCCGACCCTGCGCGCGACCAGACCGCTATCGGGAAGGCGACCGATCCGGACCGCGACATCGACGTGGCTTTCGATGAGATCAATGACGCTGTCGACCAACACCAGCCGCACCGTCACATCGGGATAGGCGGCCAGGAAATCGTGGACAATCGGTGCGACGTTGAGCGCGCCGAAGGCGATCGGCGCTGTCACGAGCAACTCGCCGCGCGGCGCGCGATATTCGCCCGAGGCTGCCCGCTCCGCTTCGGCAAGTTCCTCGAGCACCCGCCGTGCCGAAGCGACATAGGCCGTGCCGGCCTCGGTTAGCAGGAGTTTGCGGCTCGTGCGGACCACCAGCTGTGATCCGAGAAAGGTCTCGAGGTCGGAAACGCGCCGGCTGACCGTGGGAAGTGGAACATTGAGGGACCGGGAGGCAGCGGACAGGCTCCCGCCATCGACGGCCGCGAGCAGCGTGCGCATTGCCTCGAACCTGTCCATGGGGCCTCTCGTTTTGTGGAAGTGAGACTTTCGAATTTACCGCCTGCCCGCGATTTTCGGAAGGGGTTACACCAATTTGCAAGGGCGAGCCGGCCCGTTCAGGAGCCACCAAATGTCACGCATTCCCATTCCGAGCGCTGAAGGTGCTCCCCAAGCATCGCGTGCGCTGCTTGCCGAGGCGGCCCGGCGCCTTGGGGGGCTGCCGAACTTCTTTCGCATTGTGGCGAACAGCCCGTCCGCGCTGGAAGCTTTGGTTGGTTTCTACGGCGCGCTGGAGAAAGGCGCCCTTGATCCCCTCATCCGGGAACGCATCGCGCTCGCCGTGGCGGAAGTGAACGGCAGCGATTATTGCCTGTCCGCACAGACCTATCGGGTCCGCGAGATGCATCTGCTCGACGATACCGAGATCACCGCCAATCGGAATGGCGCCTCCAACGACATCCGGGCCAATGCGGCGGTGAGTTTTGCGGCCAAGCTGGCACGAGGGCGCGGCCAGGTGACGGATACCGACTTCGCCGCAGTGAAAGATGCCGGCTTTTCCGATGCCGAGATCGTGGAGATCGTCGCGCACGTCGCCCTTAACATCTTCGCCGGGACGGCCAACATCGCGCTGCAGACCGACATTGACTTCCCCCACATAGGCGCCCGCAAGGCCGCCTGATTTCCACGACCAGCCAAGCACTTGATGCAGACGGGCGAGCGGCGCCCTTCGCGCAAACCCTAACTCACGCCCATAAACAAGGAAATCCACCATGACCATTCGCTTCAATACTGTCGATGTCGATGGCCTCAAGCTGTTCTACCGCGAGGCTGGCGATGCGAGCCGCCCAACCGTGCTGCTGTTGCATGGCTTTCCGAGCGCGAGCCACATGTTCCGCGACCTGATCCCCGAACTTGCGGACCACTATCATGTCGTCGCCCCCGACCTGCCGGGCTTCGGCATGACCGAGCAGCCGGCCCGAGACCGGTTCTCCTATTCTTTCGAGAACATCACCAATGTCATCGACCGCTTCACCGAGATTCTCGGGCTGAGCAAATTCGCGATCTATGTCTTCGATTACGGCGCCCCGGTGGGTTTTCGCCTCGCAGTCAAGCATCCCGAGCGGATCACCGCGATCGTGACCCAGAATGGCAATACCTATCTCGAGGGCGTGTCCGACGCCTTCGCCCCGGTGCTGGCCTATTGGAACGAGCCGAGCCAGGCCAACCGCGACGCCCTGCGCGGCCTTCTGGCGCCTGAGACGACGCTGTTCCAATACACCCACGGCGTCGACGATCCGAGCAAGGTCTCGCCCGACGGACGTAATCTTGACGACTTCTATCTGGCCCGCGCCGGCAACGACGAAATCCAGCTCGATCTATTGCTCGACTACCAGAAGAACGTTGCGCTCTACGGCACCATCCAGGCCTATCTGCGGGAACATCAGCCGCCGCTGCTGGCGATCTGGGGGAAGAACGACCCGTTCTTCATTCCTCCCGGCGCCGAAGCCTTCAAGCGCGACGTCCCGGCGGCGGATGTCCGCTTCGTCGAGAGCGGCCATTTCGCTCTCGAAACCCATGCCGCCGAGATCGGCGCCGCCATGCGGGCGTTCCTGGCCAAGCATATCGGCTGATGTTCAGCCCGGGCGCCGCCCCTTCGGCGCCCGGCGATCGATGAAATCCGTTTCCAGCCGACACTGCTGACCCAGGACCCAAACGGGGATTTCGAGCGCGCGAAACGGGCTGCAGCAGAACTCGCCGGCAACCACGGCCGCGTCTAACCCAACCAAAGAGGAGAACTGTCATGCAAAGCCATCAAACCGAGGGGGCCGGCATCGCCACCACAGCGCAGGAAGCGGCTGCGGGAGTGATCGCGGCACCCCTCCACTCCATCAACGACACGACGACCTATCACCGGGTGGAAGTGGATGGGGTCGGGGTCTTCTATCGTGAAGCCGGGCCGAAGGACGCGCCCACGCTGGTGTTGCTCCACGGCTTTCCGACTTCGTCGCGCCAGTATGAGACGCTGATCCCGCTCCTGGCGCCGAAGTACCACATCATCGCAGCAGACTATCCGGGCTTCGGCCAGAGCGACGCGCCACCGCCCTCGGCCTACGACTACAGCTTCGATAACCTCGCGGCGACCATGACGCGGTTGCTGGAGCTGCTGGGGATCGACAGCTACGCCCTCTACATCCACGATTACGGTGCACCGGTAGGCCTGCGCATGATGCTGGCCCAGCCGGAGCGGCTGCGGGCGCTCATCACCCAGAACGGCAATGCCTATACCGAAGGGCTCGGACCGAAATGGGCGAGTATTGCCGAGTTCTGGGCCGATCCCGAAGCGCATCCTGAAGTGGTCGACGCCTTTCTTTCCCATGAGGGCACAAAACAGCGCCACATCGCGGGCAGCCGGCACCCCGAACGTTACGACCCCGCACGCTGGACCGACGAATTCGCACATCTGTCGAAACCCGGCCAGCGGGAGATCCAGACAGCGCTGCTCTACGACTACCGCACCAACGTCGCCTCTTATCCTGCCTGGCAGGCCTGGCTCCGCACGCGTCAGCCGCCGACATTGATCGTCTGGGGCGCCAACGATCCGTCCTTCATCGCCGCAGGCGCCGAGGCGTTCAAACGCGACCTCCCGCAAGCCGAGCTTCATCTGCTCGATGCCGGGCATTTCGCGCTCAGCGAACAGAATGACGCGGTGGCACGGGCGATGTTGGCGTTCTTGGAGAGGGTTCTCGCCTGAATGCCGTAGTGGGGCCGACGCCGAAGCGGATTGCTCGCACTGATGCTTTCCCATAGGCGCTCGCCGATTGTTCTTCATCGGCGAGCGCCGCCGACGTCAGAAGCCGACCGTCCAGAGCCTCAGGCGGTTCTCGCAAATATCCGAGTGTTCTACATGAGGTTCGGAAGGAGAAAGTCATGAAGAACACTGGTTTCATCAAAAACCCCGAGGCCGTGGCCGCGCTCTCGCCGGAGCAATACCGCGTAACCCAGGAAAACGGCACGGAACGTCCCTTTAAAAACGCCTATTGGGACAATAAGGAACCGGGCATTTATGTGGATGTGGTCTCCGGCGAGCCGCTTTTCGCATCCGTGAACAAATTCGATAGCCGCTCCGGCTGGCCGAGCTTCACCAAGCCGATCGAAGGCGCGAAAATCGTCGAGCATTCCGACCAGAGCCACGGCATGCGCCGGACCGAAGTCCGCTCCGGCCACGGCGATAGTCATCTCGGCCACCTCTTCCCGGATGGTCCCGCAGCCGAGGGCGGGATGCGCTATTGCATCAACTCGGCGTCATTGCGCTTCATCCATCTCAACGATCTCGATGCGGAAGGTTATGGTGAGTACCGGCGCCTGTTCGAGAACGACGGAAAGGCTTGAACCATGACAGACAAGACACAACGCGCGGTTTTGGCTGGCGGCTGCTTCTGGGGCATGCAGGATCTGATCCGCAGGCAACCGGGTGTTGTCACCACGCGTGTCGGCTATTCGGGGGGCGATGTGGCTCATGCCACCTATCGCAACCATGGCACCCATGCCGAGGCGATCGAGATCATCTTCGATCCCGCTCTGACAAGCTACCGCCAGATCCTGGAATTCTTTTTCCAGATACACGATCCGACTACGAAAAACCGGCAAGGCAACGATGTCGGCGCAAGCTATCGCTCCGCCATCTTCTACACCGATGACGCGCAGAAAGCCGTGGCGCAGGAGACGATAGCCGATGTGGAGGCTTCCGGCCTCTGGCCCGGCAAGGTCGTCACCGAAGTCTCGCCCGTAGGGGATTTCTGGGAGGCCGAGCCGGAGCATCAGGATTATCTGGAGCGCATCCCGAACGGCTATACCTGCCACTTCATCCGGCCGGGCTGGAAGCTGCCGCGCCGCGTCGATGCGGCCTGACTCCCGGACCGGTTGGACCTAAGACCTGATGAGCGCCGGGAGCCCGAAGACCGGCGTCCGGCGCTTCGTCACATAAAGCTCCCAGCTTCACAGGCGGGATCGTCGGTGAACAGAGTTCGCCGCGCTGCGCCCGGTGGATCGGCAGAGCCCCTATGATCGTATCGCCCCCGTGGGTCCAAACCGCTCCGTGCGCACGGTGCCGGCCATATGGCCCATCGCGATGAGATGCGCGGCAATCGTTTCGACGAATGCCGATGGCCCGCAGACATAGACGTCGGGATTGCCGGCAGGGAGGAATTTCCGCCGGGTGAGCATGACCCGGCCGATCCTGCTTCGCTCTCCGGTCCATCCCGAAGGGGCGTGGCGGGTCAATGTGTGGGTGAGCGTGAAGTTGGGGAGTTGGGCAGCGAGCTGATCGAGTTCCGCGCGATAGATGATCTGGTCGACGCTGCGCGAGGAATAAAGCAGCCGGGCCGGCTCCGTCGCGCCGGCCGCGGCGCGCGAGCGCAGCATCGACATCAGCGGCACGATGCCAGAGCCGCCCGCGATCAGAAGCAATCCATAATCATGCTCGGCGGACCAGGCGAAATAGCGTCCGATAGGTCCGCGGATCTCAATCTGGTCACCGACCCGCAGTTCCTCATGGAGGAAGCCTGAGACCTCTCCATCGGGCACGGCTTCGATGGTCAACTCGACCAGCGGCCCCCCACCGGCGGCGGACGCAATCGAATAGCTGCGCTGGGCGACATAGCCATCCTCGGCGGTGAGGCGCAGGTCGACATGTTGTCCCCCGAGATGGCCGGGCCAGCCGGGAACGTGGAAGCTGAAGGTCTTCACCGTCGGCGTCTCGTCGCGGATCGCCGTAACCGTTGCGACGCGCCATTGCGCGGCGGCCGTTGCCGCGTCGATCATCCGTCGCCCTCATAGCGCTGCTCGCGCCACGGATCGCCGCGCAGATGATAGCCCTGCGATTCCCAGAATCCTGGCGTGTCCGCCTCGCGAAAGGCGAGGCGCCGGACCCATTTCGCGCTTTTCCAGAAATAGAGATGTGGCACCAGCAGCCGGGCCGGGCCGCCGTGCGAGGGAAGCAGCGGCAGATCGTCGAAATGGGTCGCGATCATCGCGCGCGCGTCGATCAGATCGGGGAGGAGCAGGTTGGTCGTGTATCCGCCGTCGCAATGGGCCATCAGGAAACCGGTCGGCGCGGCATCCAGGCCGACGGCGCGCAGGAGGTCGTCGATGGTAACCCCGCGCCAGCGCGTATCGAACTTGGACCATTTGGTCACGCAGTGAATGTCCGCTGTGATTTCGGTCTGCGGCAGGGCCTCGAACTGCTCCCAATTCCAGCGGCCGAGCAGCGCCCCGCGATGCTGAAGGGCAAGGCTCCAGCGATCGAGCTGGGTATTTTGCGTGGGTCCGGCCGTCAGCACGGGGAACTCCGGCGTCAGGAATTGGCCCGGCGGCAAGCGCAGGCGATCGGCCTCGCCGCCGCGGCGCTTGCCCTTGAAGCCTCTGGTGACAAGCATTCAATCCTCCTCGTCGGATCGCCGGATGCAGGATCCGACGACCTATGGCGTCGAAATGATCGCGGCAAGGGACTTGGCCTTGCGGGCAAAGCGGCGGGAGACGATACCTAATGGGGGCGCGCCGTCCGGCCGCCTCCGACGCCCTTTGGGAAAAGGTCCGCCGCGATTCGAGGACAGATCTGAAATGCGCTGCGAAACCGTGGAAATGCGGGCCGATGGCCTGATCATCAGCCCATCGGCTGAACGGAACAAGGGGCCCATCGCTGAGATTCTCATGCGCCTGTTACCGGCGCAGGGCGAGGTGCTGGAAGTGAGCAGCGGCACCGGGCAGCATGTTCTTCACTTCGCCCAAGCGATGCCGCATATCCGCTGGCAGCCGACCGAGCGCGATCCCGGCTCGCTGGAAACGATCGCGACCCGGCTTCAGCAAACCCCCATGCCCAACGTGGCGGCGCCCTGCCCCCTCGACGTTCACGATGCGGTCTGGCCCGTCGAGACCGTGGCGGGCGTGGTCTGCATCAACATGATCCACATCGCTCCGCCCTCTGCGACAGGCGCCTTGTTGCACGGCGCAGGCCGGGTCCTCCCGCAAGGTGGCCTCCTGTTTCTCTACGGGCCCTACCGCCGCGCCGGACAACATACCTCGCCCGGCAACGAGGCCTTCGACGCGCGTCTGCGGGCGGAAAATCCGCAATGGGGCATCCGCAATCTTGAAGATGTGGTGCTGCTTGCGCGGGAAGCAGGTTTCGATCTGGAGCAGGTCCACGACATGCCCGCGAACAATCTTTCGGTGGTTTTTCGCAAGCGCTGAAGCACGCGGAAGGGAGGAGCGCCGGAGAGCTACCGGCAAACGAGCGGCTATGCCGCTCGCGCCAGCACGCCCGCTCGGCCTTGAGGGCCGGACTGGTGCGGACGGCGGGACTCGAACCCGCACGCCTTGCGGCGCAAGATTTTAAGTCTCGTGCGTCTACCGATTCCGCCACGTCCGCCTTCAGCTGCGCGGACCTTATGCGAGAGATTGCGCGCCGACAACCGCTGCCATGCAGCGCGGGCGATTCAGGCGCGGCCTTCCAGCTGCTCGGTGGTGACTGGCGTGATGGCGACCGACTCGCCGCAGCCGCAGGCCGAGGTCTGGTTCGGATTGTTGAACACGAACTGGGCCGACATCTTGTCGGTCTTATAATCCATCTCGGTGCCCAGCAAAAACAGGATCGCCTTGGGATCGACGATCACTTTCACGCCCTTGTCCTCCACCACCTCGTCGCGCGGTGTGATTTCCGGCGCATAATCAAGGGTGTAGGACATGCCGGCGCAACCGCCGTTCTTGACGCCCACGCGCACGGCTTCGGCCGGCGGCTCCGAGCGCGCCATGATCTGGCGAATGCGTTCGGCGGCGGCATCGGTGATGCGCATGACGGGCGGGCGGGGACGCAGGGCAGCCATTCTTCACAACTCCGAACCACGCCGGTTCAAGGCCGGCGGATAAGTGCATCTAAAATGGGGTAGCCCGACGCTCCCGGCAAGGGCCGTGCACGCAGGGGCCGCATGCGCCATGCAACCGAAATCGTGCCCACGCGTTCAGCTTGGCAATAGGAGCACGAGCATGGCGGTACGCGCGACGGCGGCGGGGGCGGTGGAGGAAGGCGAGGAGCACACCCTGGAGGAGGACGCGCCCAAGGATCTCTCCGCGCAGGAGCATGCGCAGGTGGAGGAGCATCGCAACCTGCGCCCGCTGGCGGTCTATGAGGTGATCCGCCGCGAAGGCGTGGACGAATTGCGCCGGCCGCTGGCGAGCCTGTGGTGGTCGGGGCTCGCGGCCGGGCTTTCCATCGGCTTCTCTGTGGTCGCCGAAGCCGCCCTGCATGCCCATCTGCCCGACGCGCCCTGGCGGGCGATCATCGAGAGCATCGGCTATTCGCTCGGCTTCCTGATCGTAATTCTCGGGCGTTACCAGCTCTTTACGGAAATCACGCTCACCGCCGTCCTGCCCGTTCTGGCGGAGCCCACGCGCAGCGCGCTGGCGGCACTGGCGCGTATCTGGGGCGTGGTGTTCGCCGCCAATATGGTGGGCACGGCGATCTTCGCCATCCTGCTCTCCACCCGCTTGATCCTGCCGACGGAGATCGACGAAGCGATCCTCTCGCTCTCGCGGGAGCTGGCAACCCTCACCCCCACCGATGCGCTGGTGCGCGGCATCGTTGCGGGCTGGCTGGTGGCGACCGTGGCTTGGCTGCTGCCGAGCGCGGAGCATTCCCGCGTCATCATCATCGTTGCGCTCACGGGGCTGATCTCGCTGCTCCAGTTGTCCCATGTGGTTTCGGGCTCGGTTGAGATTTTCTACCTCGCGGCGCTGGGCGAAATCGGGATCGGCAGGGTGCTGGGTGGCTTCATCCTGCCCTTGCTGGTGGGCAATGTGATCGGCGGCGCGGCCCTGTTCGCCTTGCTCGCCTACGGGCAGGTGAAGGACGAGATGAAGGAGGACGGACCCACGGAAAGTCCCGCCGACGCTGGGGCGCAGGGGCCTGTCCAAGCCGGGGAAAGGCGCGCGGCAAAGCGGCCCGCGAAGACGGCCGGAACGCGGGCCGCGCGCCCCAAACCGTAAAAATGTTTCACGTGAAACAATAACTTAGAGTAGACGAACAGTGGTTTGGTGACGCTTCTCCGCGCCATTGCGGCAGACCAAACCGGCCTTTAACCCGAATATTCACCCTGTTCTTCGGCGCGGAGGAGTTGGCAGGCCGGGCGCGCCCTGGCGTCAATAATTCGGCCACAGGCCAGGGGTCGCGAGTTCCAGCAGCGCGCCGTCGGGATCGCGGAAATAGAGGCTCACGCCGCCCTTGGGCCAGACCATCTCCCCTTCGATGGGGATGGCATGGCGCGCGAGATGGGTGCGCCAGCCGGCCAGCGTGTCGGCGGCGATGGCGATGGCGACATGGGCGCGGCCCGAGGCGTCATGGGGCGGAATGGTGCCGCCCGGCAAGCTCACGGTCTCGCTCGCCGCGCCACGCTTGAACAGCAGCAGCACCGTGCCGCCGAGGGCATAAGCGCGGAACCGGGCGTCGGCCAGCATGGGGGAAAGGCCGAGCACGCCTTCATAGAAGGCAGCGGCGCGCGCCAGATCCGCCACATAAAGGCCGGTCTCCAGGACTGGCCCCAGAGGAGGCGCCACAGGAGGGACAACGGGTGGCGCGGTCGTTTCGCCGGCCACCACAATTCACCAGAGATTGAGAGTGGCGCGGGCTTCTTCCGACATGCGGCCCTGGTCCCAGGGCGGGTCGAAGGTGATTTCCACCGTGACGCCGCCGACGCCTTCCACCGTGTTCACGGCGTTCTCCACCATGCCCGGCAGTTCGGCCGCGGAGGGGCAATTGGGCGTGGTCAGCGTCATCTCGACCGCCACCGAGCGGTCGTCGGCGATGTCCACCTTGTAGATCAGCCCCAGCTCGTAAATGTCGACCGGGATTTCGGGATCATAGACGGTCTTCATGGCCGCGACGATGTCGTCGGTGAGACGCGCCAGTTCGGCTTCCGGAATCGTGGATTTGATTTCCGGGGCGTTCGGGGTGTCGTTTAGCGCCGTTTCCGTCATGCGAACAGATCCTGCGCCTTCAGCAAGGCCGCCGCAAGGCGGTCCACATCGGCGCGCGTGTTGTAGAGAGCCAGGGAGGCCCGGCAGGTGGCCGTGGTTTCATATCGGGCCAGAAGCGGCTGAGCGCAATGGGTTCCCGCGCGCACCGCGACGCCGTAGCGGTCCAGCACGGTCGCAACGTCATGGGGATGGGCATTCTTCATCTCGAACGAGATGATGGCGCCCTTGTTCGCCGCCGTGCCGATGATGCGCAGGCTGTTCATGGCGCCGAGCACCTCGTGGGCATAGGCGGAGAGTTCCCGTTCGTGTGCCTCGATGCGCTCGCGGCCGAGCGAAGTCATATAATCCAGCGCCGCGCCGAGGCCGATGGCCTGGACGATGGGCGGGGTGCCGGCCTCGAAGCGGTGTGGCGGCGCGGCGTAGGTCACGCGATCCTCGCTCACCTCCCGGATCATCTCCCCGCCGCCCTCATAGGGTGGCATCTGGGCGAGCAGGTCGAGCTTGCCGTAGAGAATGCCGATGCCGGTGGGGCCATAGAGCTTGTGGCCGGTGATGGCGAAGAAATCGACATCCAGGTCGCGCACGTCCACCGGCATGTGGACCGCGCTCTGGCACCCATCCACCACCACTTTCGCGCCCACCGCATGGGCGGCGCGGGCGATCTCCTTGATGGGCGTCACCGTGCCGAGCACGTTCGACATCTGGGTGATGGCGACGATCTTGGTGCGCGGCGTCAAAAGCTGTTCGAACGCCTCGAAGTCGAACGAACCGTCCTCGCGCACCGGCGCCCATTTGATGATGGCGCCCTTGCGCTCGCGGAGGAAATTCCACGGCACGATATTGGAATGGTGCTCCATGATGGAGAGCACGATCTCGTCACCCGCCTCAATCGACTGGCCGAGGGAGCTGGCCACCGTGTTCAGCGAACCGGTGCCGGAGCGGGTGAAGATGATTTCGTCGATGCTGGCGGCATTGAAGAAGGCGCGAATGGTCTCGCGCGCCGCCTCATAGGCTTCCGTCGCCGCATTGGCGAGATAATGCAGCCCGCGATGGACGTTGGAATATTCGAACTCATAGGCGTGCCGCATCCGGTCCAGCACCTGCACCGGCTTCTGGGCCGAGGCGGCATTGTCCAGATAGGACAGCGGATGGCCGTTCACCTCCATCGAGAGGGCGCGGAAATCCGCGCGCACCGTCTCGACGTCATAAGTGCCGTTGGCCACTGCGGGATGCGTCTTCGTCATGGATATACCCTTGCCGGATGCCCCCCTCTCCCGCGTGCGGGGAAGGGTCGGGGTGGGGGCCTGCCCGGCGACATCCTGTCGATCCCGAACCTGTGCCGCACCTTCCCCCTCCCTAACCCTCCCCCGCGAGCGGGAGAGGGGACCTATAGAACCCTCACCCTCCCCCACGCGCGGGAGGGAATTCACCGTTCTTCCGTAAGCGGCGCGGAGGGACCGATTGCCCCCTCTCCCGCTTGCGGGGGAGGGTTGGGGTGGGGCTGTCTCGGATGGACTCCTGCCGGTCCCGAACCCGCCGCACCTTCCCCCTCCCTAACCCTCCCCCGCAAGCGGGAGAGGGGACCTATAGAACCTTCACCCTCCCCCGCACGCGGGAGAGGAAATTCACCGCTCTTCCGTAAGCGGCGCGGAGGGACCGATTGCCCCCTCTCCCGCTTGCGGGGGAGGGTTGGGGTGGGGGCTGTCTCGGATGGACTCCTGCCGGTCCCGAACCCGCCGCACCTTCCCCCTCCCTAACCCTCCCCCGCAAGCGGGAGAGGGGACCTATAGAACCTTCACCCTCCCCCGCACGCGGGAGAGGAAATTCACCGCTCTTCCGTAAGCGGCGCGGAGGGACCGATTGCCCCCTCTCCCGCTTGCGGGGGAGGGTTGGGGTGGGGGCTTGCCCGGCGACGTACTGGCCGCGCCAATGAAGAACCGCACCTTCCCCCTCCCTAACCCTCCCCCGCAAGCGGGAGAGGGGACTTCGCGACCGTTACGCTCGGGCGGAGAGGGAACCAGGCCCAGCTCAGCCCGCCCGCGTCTTCAGCCAAGCCTCGGCGCGGGCGATCAGGCTGTCGCGCAGATCGTCATTTTCCACGAATTCCAGCGCCTCGCCCACGAACGCCTGGATCAGCATGGCCTCGGCTTCCTTCGCCGGAATGCCGCGCGCCTTGAGATAGAACAGCAGGTCCTCGTCGAGATCGCCCGCCGTCGCGCCGTGGCCGCACTGCACATCGTCGGCGAAGATCTCAAGCTCGGGCTTGTTGTCCATCTCGGCGGTCTCGCCGAGCAGCAGCGCCTGGCTCATCATGCGCCCGTCGGTCTTCTGCGCGTCCGGGCGCACCACGATCTTGCCCTGGAACACGCCGTGGCTCTCGTCCGCCAGCACGGTCTTGAACAATTCGCGGCTCTCGCAATGGGCCACCGCATGGTCCAGCAGAAGCGTCACGTCCGCATGCTGGCGCCCCTTCAGCAAGGTGACGCCGCGCAGGCCCGCCTGTGAGCCGGTGCCCGAGAAGCGCCCGTAGACGCTGAGCCGCGCCGCCTGGGCGCCCGAGGTGAGGCCGAACGTGTGGAACCGCACGTCCCGGCCGATATCGGCCATGAAGGTGCCGAGATGCAGCGCCTTGTCGCCCTCCTCCTGGAGGCGGACGTAATCGAGATGGCTCTCGTCGCCGGCGAACACCTCGATGGCATCGTTCGCCTGATAGGACACGCCGTCGCGGCCCTGGAAGCTCTCGATCAGCGTGACGGCGGCGCCCACGCCCACATCCAGCAGGCTGCGGGAATAGGTGGCGGCCGGATCGTCCAGGGTGAACACGTGGGCGATATGGAGCGGCCGCGCGATCTTCGCGCCGTCCGCCACATGGATCACCACGCCCTCGCCCAGGAAGGCGGTGTTGAGCGCGAGCGCGCCGTCATAGCGCTGCGGCGCCAGCGTGCCGAGCTTCTCCACCGCGCCATGCCCCTTGGCGATGGCGCTGCCGAGCGGCATGACGGACAGGCCGGGCTCAAGGCCGACCAGGTCCGAATGCTGGCGATCCAGCACGCCATTGACGAACAGGATGCGGCGCGCGCCGGGGAAGGTGACGGCGCGCAGATGCCCTTCGGCTGCGGCGCTGTCGGAGATCTGCGTGACCGGGGCGAAGGCCTCGCGCAGCAAAGCGCGCAGGTCGGTATATTTCCACTCCTCCACCCGGCGATGCGGCAAGCCGTTCTCGCGGAACGACGCGAGCGCGGCTTCGCGCACTTCGCCGAGGCGGGCGGCGAGCGGGCCGCTCAAGGCGTCCTGCGCCACGCGCGCGTCCAGGGTGACGAGCAATTGGTCTTCGGCGGCCGTTCGGACCGGCTGGTTATGGATGGTCATGATCCGATCCTCACGCCGCGTCCTGGCCGTAGCCGGCATAGCCGGAGGCTTCCAGCTCGTGCGCCAGTTCCTTGCCGCCGGTCCGCACGATGCGCCCCTTGTGCATCACGTGCACCACGTCCGGCACGATATGGTCCAGCAGGCGCTGGTAATGGGTGATGACGACCATGCCGCGCTCGGGGGAGCGCAGGGCGTTGACGCCCTCGGACACCACCTTCAGCGCGTCGATGTCGAGCCCGGAATCGGTCTCGTCGAGGATGCAGACCTTCGGCTGGAGCAAGGTCATCTGCAGGATTTCGTTGCGCTTCTTCTCGCCGCCGGAGAAACCCACGTTCACCCCGCGCCGGAGCATCTCCTGGCTGATGCCGAGATGGCCGGCCTTCTCCTTCACCAGGCGCAGGAACTCGGGGGTGGAAAGCTCTTCTTCCCCGCGCGCCTTGCGCTGCGCGTTCAGCGCCGTGCGCAGGAAGGTCATGGTGGCGACGCCGGGGATCTCGATGGGATATTGGAACGCCAGGAACAGGCCGGCGGAGGCGCGCTCTTCCGGCGCCATGTCCAGCAGGTCCAGCCCGTCCAGCAGCGCTTCGCCGGCGGTGACCTCATAGTCAGGCTTGCCGGCAAGGACATAGGAGAGCGTGGACTTGCCGGAGCCGTTCGGCCCCATGATGGCGTGCACTTCGCCGGCCTTCACGGTCAGGTCGAGGCCCTTGAGGATCTCGTTGTCGTCGATGCGGGCGTGCAGATTCTTGATTTCGAGCAAAGCCATGTTCAGTTCCATTCGTCAGACTGCGGCGGCCGGAATCCGCGCGGCGTCTTTGGCCTCACGCGGAACGGCGCCGCGACATTTCATGTCGGGCGGCGGGCCGCGCCCCGCATCGGGGGCACGGCGACGGGCGGGCTGTTCGGCGGGCCTCAGCCCACCGAGCCTTCCAGGCTCACGGAAATGAGCTTCTGCGCCTCCACGGCGAACTCCATGGGCAGCTGCTGGAGCACGTCCTTCACGAAGCCGTTGACGATCAGCGCCACCGCCTCTTCCTGCGAGAGACCCCGCTGGAGGCAATAGAACATCTGGTCCTCGGAGATCTTCGAGGTGGTGGCCTCGTGCTCGAACACCGCGCTGGAATTCTTCGCTTCGATATAGGGCACGGTGTGCGCCCCGCACTTGTTGCCGATCAGCAGCGAGTCGCAGTTCGTGAAATTGCGGGAATTGGTGGCCCGGCGATGGGCCGTCACCTGCCCGCGATAGGTGTTCTCCGAATGGCCGGCGGCGATGCCCTTGGAGATGATGCGGCTCGACGTGTTCTTGCCGAGGTGGATCATCTTCGTGCCGCTGTCCACCTGCTGGTAGCCGTTGGAAATGGCGATGGAATAGAATTCGCCCTGGCTGTTGTCGCCACGCAGGATGCAGCTCGGATATTTCCAGGTGATCGCCGAACCGGTTTCCACCTGGGTCCAGGAGATCTTGGAATTGTCGCCCCGGCAATCGCCGCGCTTGGTGACGAAATTATAGATGCCGCCCTTGCCATCCTTGTCGCCGGGATACCAGTTCTGGACGGTGGAATATTTGATCTCGGCATCCTTCAGCGCCACCAGCTCGACCACGGCGGCATGAAGCTGGTTCTCGTCGCGCTGCGGGGCGGTGCAGCCTTCCAGATAGCTCACATAGGCGCCTTCGTCGGCGATGATGAGGGTGCGCTCGAACTGCCCGGTGTTCCGCTCGTTGATGCGGAAATAGGTGCTGAGCTCCATGGGGCAGCGCACGCCCTTGGGGATGTAGACGAACGAGCCGTCGGAGAACACGGCGGTGTTCAGCGTGGCGTAGAAATTGTCCGACACCGGCACGACCGAGCCGAGATACTGCTTCACCAGCTCGGGATGCTCGCGGATGGCTTCCGAGATGGAGCAGAAGATCACGCCCGCCTTGGCGAGTTCCGCCTTGAAGGTGGTGGCCACCGACACGCTGTCGAACACCGCGTCCACGGCGATGCGCGGCGCGCTGCTCTCGATGCCCAGCAGCGCCTCGCGCTCGCGCAGCGGGATGCCGAGCTTGTCGTAGGTGGCCAGAATCTCCGGGTCGATCTCGTCCAGCGACTTCGGCTTGGCCTTAGGCTGGGAGTAATAATAATAATCCTGGAAATCAATCTTGGGATAGCTGACCCGCGCCCAGGTGGGCTCTTCCATGGTCAGCCAGCGCCGATAGGCGTCAAGGCGCCATTCCAGCATCCATTCCGGCTCGTTCTTCTTGGCCGAGATATAGCGGACGGTGTCTTCGCTCAGACCCTTCGGGGCCTTCTCGCTCTCGATATCGGTGACGAAGCCGTATTTGTACTGGTCGACGTCAATGGACCGAACGCGTTCGACGGTCTCCTGAACAGCAGGCATCTTCTCTTCTCCTCTCCCGCGCGGGGTCAAGGCCCGCGGGTCAAGTCCTTCGGCGAGGGGATGGCGCTGCCCTGAAGGCGGCTGCCATCCTGTTCCCGCCACGCTGTGCTTGGAGCATTTCCAGATCTAAAAAGTCGAGAAACTTTTTCTGGAATTACTCTAAGCCGCCCGTTCCGGGCGATTCCTGACGCGCGGTACCGTGCGGCCGATGGCCGCCAGCGCCGCGTCGATATCTTCATTCGTGCTCGACCAGCCGAGCGACAGGCGGATCGCGCCGCGCGCTTCGTCTTCCGCGAGCCCCATGGCTTTGAGCACATGGGACGCACCAACCTTGCCCGAGGAGCAGGCGGAACCCGCGCTCACCGATAGATGGGCAAGATCGAGGGCGATCACCAGGGTTTCGGCCTTGATGCCAGGGATTATAACACAAACCGTGTTGGGCAGGCGCGCGACGTTCGCCCCCAGCACGACCGCATCTGGCAGTTGCGCCAGGAGCCCCGCTTCCAGGCGATCACGCAGGGCGGCAATCCGCGCGCCCTCCCATTCAAGCTCCCCCTGGGCCGTGCGCGCCGCCGCGCCGAAGCCCGCGAGGGCGGCGACATTCTCCGTGCCGGCGCGCCGGCCGCGCTCCTGCCCACCGCCGGCGATCAGCGGCTGGCGCACGACATTGTCGCCATGCCCCGCCACCAGCGCACCCGCGCCTTGGGGACCGCCCATCTTGTGGGAAGACAAGGTGAGGAAATCCGCGCCCAGTGCCGCGATGTCGAGTGCGATGCGCCCGGCGCCCTGCACCGCGTCGCAATGCAGAACCGCGCCCCGCGCATGGGCGAGCGCCGCCGCTTCCGCCACCGGCTGGAGAATGCCGGTCTCGTTATTGGCCAGCATCAGGGAGACCAGGGCCTGTCGCCCGGCTGCGGCATGGCGTGCCAGCGCGGCATCCAGGGCATCGAGATCGACCCGGCCGTCGCCACCCAGAGGGAGGATTTCGACGTGCTCGGGGGCGAAGCGATGGCCTTGCAGCACAGAAGGATGCTCTCCCGCACCCACCAGCAGGACGTCGCAGGTCACCCGCCGCCCGCGCACCTCGAGCGCGGGATGGAGCGCCAGCGCATTGGCCTCGCTCGCCCCGGAGGTAAAGACGATGCCGCGCGGATCGGCGCCCGTGAGCGCGGCAATCTCCCGGCGCGCCTGTTCCACGCGCTGGCGCGCGGCGCGCCCGTCCGCATGGATGGAGGAGGCGTTGCCGCCCCGGTCGAGCGCATCGAGCATCGCCGCGCGCGCCTGCGGCCGCAACGGCGAGGTGGCATTGTGATCCAGAAAGACCCGTGCCGCCGGCGCCGCGCTCATGGCCGCGCCCTCGCGCGCCCCGTCACGGCCAACGCCAAGCCGCGTCCCGGTGCTGCGGCAGAGCGCGCACCTTGGACCAAAGGCTTGCAATTGGGCATCGTCTCATCCATATGTCAGACTTCATCCGTCTCTGCCCCGCAGCGTTGTTATCATCGCGCGGCCGGAAGGGATAAATTAGAATTATTCTAAATAGATAGGGCGGCGTCCAGGCCAAGTCAAGACGTCCTCGCGAAGACGTCTTTGGGCAGGTTCGTGTTTCGGCCCGGCCGAAAAGCATCTGTCCCGCCTTTGCTGCTGCCCGCCGAGAGGTTGCGGACGTCCATGCCAGAAGTCATCTTCACCGGCGAGAAGGGGCGGCTTGAGGGTCGCTATCAGCCCGCAAAGACCCGCAATTCCCCCATCGGGATCATTCTTCATCCGCACCCGCAGTTCGGCGGCACGATGAACAATCCCGTCGTGTACAATCTTTACTATCAGTTCGTGAACCGTGGCTTCTCCGTGCTGCGCTTCAATTTCCGGGGCGTTGGGCGCAGCCAGGGCTCGTTCGACCATGGCCCGGGCGAACTCTCCGACGCCGCCGCCGCGCTCGACTGGGCGCAGTCGGTGAACCCGGATGCGCGCGCCTGCTGGATCGCCGGCGTGTCGTTCGGCGCCTGGATCGGCATGCAGCTTCTGATGCGCCGGCCGGAGGTGGAAGGCTTCATCTCCATCGCCGCGCCCGCGAACCTGTTCGACTTCTCCTTCCTGGCCCCCTGCCCCTCCTCCGGCCTGTTCGTTCATGGCGACAAGGACGCGGTGGTGCCGACCACGGCGGTCGCAACCCTCGTGGAAAAGCTGAAGACCCAGAAGGGCATCGTGATCGAGCAGCAGATCGTGCCCGGCGCCAACCACTTCTTCGACGGCAAGACCGACGAGCTGATGAACGTGGTCGGCACCTATCTGGACAAGCGCCTCCCCGGCGCCCGCACCAGCGCCGCCTGAGGCTTTCGCCGCCGCGCTGCTGGTCTCCCAAAGCCCCCTCCCCTGCCGGCTTCGCGAAGCCCCCTCCCCAGCCCTCCCCCGCAAGCGGGAGAGGGAGCTATGGACAGGGGGTGTGAACAGTCTCTCTTCTCGCGCATCATGCGTTCCCTCTCCCGCTTGCGGGGGAGGGTTAGGGAGGGGGAAAGTTCGGGGAGGTCAGGGGAACCTGCGCAGAACGCCCCTTCCCCTCGTCCGGCGAAAACACCACCCCGCCCGTGAGCGGCTCCGGCGCCCCCGTGGTGGAGGGAAACGTCAGCGGCAGCCCGCGCAGGCTGCGCACCGCAAGAAATCCGAACGCATGCGCCTCCAGCGCATCGGCGGACCAGCCAACGGCCTCCGCCGGCACCACCGGGACACCCAGCCGCGCTTCCAGCATCGCCATCAAGGTGGGATTGCGCGCCCCGCCGCCACCGACGATCCAGCGCTCCGGCGGCACCGGCAGCCTGGGGACGATGGCGGCGACCGAGGCCGCCGTGATCGCGGCAAGCGTCGCCGCGCCATCTTCGGTCCGATAGCCGTCGAGCTTCACCCGCTCCGCCACGAAGGCGCGAAATTCGTTGCGATCCAGGGATTTGGGCGGCGGCAGCGCGAAGAAGGGATGGGCGAGCACGCGCGCGACCGCATCGCCATCCGCCACCCCCGCCGCCGATAACAGCCCGTCCGCATCATAGGAGATGCCGGTACGGGCGAGCACGAAATCATCCAGCAGCGCATTCCCGGGGCCGGTGTCGCAAGCGATGGGATCGGCGGCGCCGTCGATCACCGTGACATTCGCCACCCCGCCGATATTGAGCACCGCCACAGGGCCGGCCAGATCGAGCGCCCGCACCAGGGCCTGGTGGAAGACCGGCACCAGCGGCGCCCCCTGCCCGCCGGCCGCCACATCCGCCGCGCGGAAATCGCCCACCACCTTCACCCCCAGCGCGTTTGCGAGCGCTTGGCCAAGGCCGATCTGCAAGGTGAGGCGCGCATGGGGCCGGTGCAGAAGGGTCTGGCCGTGGAAGCCCACAACCTCCACGTCGCCTGGCGCGAGGCGCATCTGGTCCAGCAGGCCGCGCACGGCCTCGGCGTGAAGCGCGGTGATGCGCGCTTCCGCCTGCGCCAATACGCCCGGACGCGCGTCGCGGGAATTCACGCCGCGCGCATCGCTCATCGCCTGTTCCAGCAGCGCGCGCATTTCCGGGGCATAGGGATAGGTCGCGGACGGCCCGAGCCAGAACACGCGCACGCCGTCGGTTTCAATCAAAGCGGCGTCGATGCCGTCCATGGACGTGCCGCTCATCAGCCCCAGAGCCCGCATGCGCTTCCCCCCGATGCAATCGCGCGTGAGACCTGTTACACCAGCCGCCTTTCCAAAGCCTGTTGTGCGGATCTCAATGACTGCCTTTCGCTCCGATTTCCTGCGCGTGCTCTCCGAGCGCGGCTATATCCACCAGTGTTCCGATGCCGAGCGCCTGGATGCCAAGGCCAGCGAAGGGCCGATCACCGCTTATATCGGCTTCGACGCGACGGCTTCCTCCCTCCATGCGGGGCATCTGCTCTCCATCATGATGCTGCGCACGCTCCAGCGCACGGGGCACAATCCCATCGCGCTCATGGGCGGCGGCACCACCAAGATCGGCGACCCGTCCGGCAAGGACGAAGCCCGCAAGATGCTCACCGACGCGCAGATCGACGCCAACATCGGCTCGATCCGCAAGGTGTTCGAGCGCTTCCTGGATTTCGGCGCCGGCGCGAAGATGGAGAACAACGCGACCTGGCTCGACGAGCTGAAATACATCCCGCTGCTGCGGGAAGTCGGGCCGCACTTCACCATCAACCGCATGCTGACGTTCGATTCGGTGAAGCTGCGCCTGGAGCGCGAGCAGCCGCTGACCTTCCTCGAATTCAATTACATGATCCTGCAGGCCTATGATTTCGTGGAGCTGAACAAGCGCCACGGCTGCATTTTGCAGATGGGCGGCTCGGACCAATGGGGCAATATCGTCAACGGCATGGAGCTGGGCCGCCGCATGCACGGCGCAGACCTGTTCGCGCTCACGACTCCCCTGCTCACCACCTCCTCCGGCGCCAAGATGGGCAAGACCGCCGGCGGCGCCGTGTGGCTCGATGCCGACCTGCTGAGCCCGTACGAGTATTGGCAATATTGGCGCAATGCCGGGGATGCGGACGTGGTGCGCTTCCTCAAGCTGTTCACTGAATTGCCGCTGGACGAGATCGCCCGCCTCGGCGGGCTCGAGGGCCAGGAGATCAATGTGGCGAAGGAAGTTCTCGCCACCGAGGCTACGGCCCTGCTGCACGGCCGCGCCGCCGCCGAGGAAGCCAAGGCCACCGCCCGCAGCACGTTCGAGGACGGCGCGCTGGCGATGAACCTGCCGAGCATCGACATCGCCATGGCCCAGCTTAACGCCGGGCTTGCCGTCGCGGCCGCATTCCTCGCCGCCGGCCTCGTCGCGTCCACCAGCGAGGCGCGCCGGCAGATCAAGGGCGGCGGGCTGAAGGTGAATGACGCAACCGTCACCGACGAAAAGGCCGTGCTCGGCGCGGGGGACCTGACGACGGAAGGCGTCATCAAGCTCTCGCTCGGCAAGAAGAAGCACGTGCTCCTGCGCCCGGTATGAGCAGGCGGTGCGCGAATGTGGCCGACCAATAAAAAAGGCCCCCTTCCGGGGGCCTTTTCATGACTGGAGACGCGATCAGCGCTTCCAGCGACCTTCGTACTTGAATTCCGGGGCGCCCTTGAGCTGATCCTTGGTGGTGTTCATCACCGCCGTCCACTTCTTGTCGTTCTCGGAATAGGCGACCTTCACGGCAGTCGGCTTGACCACCACATAGTGCTCGCCCATGCCCAGGAAGCCGCCGACGGAAATGATGTAGCCGGCAAGATTGCCCTGCGACAGCACCAGATCCTTGATCTCGCCGACCGTCTCGTTCTGGCCGTTGACGACATTCAGCCCGAGGAGGTTATAGCTGAGAACGTCGGTCGGCTTCGCAGCTACGAAAGTGTCGGACTGAACGGCGACAGCACTCTGCGCCATCACAGAGCTGACGGGCGCTGCGATCAGGGAAACGGCGGTCAGGGCGAGTAGGACTTTGCGCATTATTATTGCTCCTGCATCAGATTGCATGACAGGAACGCCAATCTGCACAATAGGTTCCCAGCCGATAAACGCAGGCTTGAGCGTAAAGCGTCTAAAAAACCTGAAAAGCGGGCACTTTACGCCAGGTAATTACTGAACGTTACCGGCATCACCGCACCGGAGGCGTATCGCTGGAATCGCGGAATTCGAACATCTTCCGCAGGAAGCCCGGCGCCACGGCGGACAGGGGATTGACCCGCAAGGTCGGCCCGCTCATGGGCCCCGTGACCTCGAACGTCACGCCCACCAGCCCCTCGTTCGGCCCTCCGCCCAGCAGCATGCCGATCACCGGCACCTTGCTGAACAGATTGTTCAGCCCATAGGCGGGCACATAGGTGCCGCGCATGGAAATGCGCTCGGCGGCGAAATCAATGGTGCCGTCCACGGTCACGCCCGCGACCGGCCCCCAGATCGCCCCCTCGCGGATGGTGACGCTGCCCGGCGTGCGGATGAATTTGGCCTGCGCCTTCTGGAACACCGCCGTGCCCGGCTCCTGCCGGCCGGTGGAATCGCGGGCGGCCGCGCTCAGGCTTTCGAGGCCCGGCTCGCCGCGCACCACGAAATCACGGATGTTGACCGTGCCTTCCTGGGGCGAGCTGTCGCCGCGCGGCGGGTCCACCACCACCCACATGTCGCCGCCCTCGATCTTGGGATAGATCTCCAGGAAGCGCAGCACCGCGCCAGCATCCGACGTGCGCAGGAACAGGGCTCGGCGGCCGGCGTCGGTGTTGCGGATCTCGCCGGCGACATTGCCCTCGCGGCCCACCTTCGCGCTCAGGGAGAAGTTGCGCAGCTCCACCCCGCGCCGGCTCACCGTCAGGTCCATCTGGCGCAGAACCTCGCCATTATTGCCGGTGAGCGCACCGATCTTCGCCTCCACATCCACATCCTGGTTGCGCTGCGGCTTGCCGGTCTTGGGGTCCTTGGGGGCGGAGGGGCTGCCGACGAGGCTTTTCATGATGCCGCGCGCATCCACCACGTCGCCGGTAATGCGCACCCGCAGCACGTCGCCGGAGCGGTCCGCCTTCAGGCTGGCGCGGTCGCCGTCGGAAAGCTGGAAGGTGGGAAAATTGGCGGCGTTCACGTCGCCATTGTCCGCCAGCTCCAGCGAACCCTTGATGAGCGTGCCGGACCCATCGAGCACCAGTTCGTTGATCTTGATGCGCGTGCCGGTGTCGATGGTGGAGAACCGCGCCTTCAGCGGCCGGCCCGCCGGCTTGGACAGGCCGGGGATGAGATCGGAAATCCGCGCCGCCGTCAGGTCCAGCTCGATATTGGCCTTGGTCTCGTTATTATTGGTGGTTCCCACCAGTTTCAGCAGCACCGGCCCCGACACCGCCGTGAGGCCGATGCCGATCTTGCTGCGCGCGGAATCGTCCAGCGTGGCGTTGACGCGCAGGTCCGCGTCGGCCTGGTCCTTCTTCTTCTCATATTCGAAAGTCGCGGGCGCGCCGGCAAGCTTGCCGTCGCCGCGCAGCAGGATGCCGGCGGGGGTCGCGAAGACCGACACCGTCGCCCCCTCCATGCGCTGGCCGGCGAAGACATTGTCGACGCCGAAATCGGTCAGAGTCGCCTCGACCGAATAATCGGTGTCCGCCGGGTCGGCCACCTTGCGGAAATGGATGTTGATCTGCACCAGCGCAGACAGGCGGCCGCGCGTGGTGGCGGCATCATAGGCGGTTCCCGCCGGTCCCTTCAGCGCGTCCATGCCCAGCACTTCGATGCCGGCATCCGCCGGGCCGTCGATCCGCACGCGGATCTGGCTGCGTGGCTCGCGGGGGAAATAATCCGGCATGAAGAACACGCCGTCGGTCATGGCCAGCTTGCGGTTGCCGGGCGTCACCACCGTGCCTTCCGGCAGGTTCACACGCACCGTGCGGCCGGTGACCACCACATTGAGCTTGGCATCGCGGATCGGCGGCAGGCCCTTGAGCGCCTGGATGGTGAAGCCGCTGCCGCTCATTTCCAGATGCACCGCATCCTCGGGCAGCGGGATTTCCTTCTGCCCGATGAGGTCCAGCGGCATGTTCACGACGATGGTCGAGCCATCTATCGTCCCGCCGGTGACATTCTCCAGCACGAATGTGCGCGCCGGCGGAGCGATGGACACCGGCCAGAAGCGGCGCACCGTGCTGGATGGCATGCGCGAGCCCGCCGCATTCAGCTTGATGGCCGGCACGTCGATGCCGAAATCCACCATGCCGGAGAAGCTGAGGCCGCCGGCGGCGCTGGCGAGCGCGCCGCGCTCGAACAGCAATTGCTTGTTGGGCGGGGTGTAGCGCCCGACCACGTCCACCGATGTCATCACCAAAGGCGGATCGGGCATTTCCGGACCTGCGAACACCACTTCGCGCTGCCGCAAGGTGTAAGGCCAGTCCTGCTCGGCGGACGCGGGCACCTTCACTTCGCCCTGCAAGGCCACCTTGTTGGCATTCTTGCTCGCGACCAATTGGTCGATCGCCACCACCCGGCGCTGCGGATCCAGCGTCAGCGCCAGTTCGGCGCCATCGAGGGTGAAGCGCTCCAGAACGTCCTCGCCATTGCCGATCTGCCCGGCGCCGAGCTGCACCTTGGCATTGGCGGCGCGCACATTGCCGTCGAGCGCGAGGCGGGCGTTGAGCGAGGCGGACAGCGGCATGTCCATGTAGAAGCGCCGCCAATCCTGGCTGAAGGCCTGCACCAAGTCGCGCGTGGAAACATCCTTGAGGTCGAGCATCACCGTGCGTTCGCGATCGGCGACCGGGCCGATGGTGGCGACCAGGGTGGCGGTGCTGTGTGGGCTCTTCACCGTGAAGGTCAGCACCACGCCGCCATGGGAGGGGCGCGCGAGGCGGATCGAGATGTCGTCGAACGTCACCTTGCGGCCGCTCGCCTCGTTCTGCACCACGAGCGTGCCGTCCTTGAGGCCCACGTCCTCGAGCGCCCCGCCGTCGAGCCCGCCGCGCTCCAGCTGCTCCAGCCATTGGGCGAGGCCCTTGAGCACCAGCGGATCCGACACCGGTGTGCGCGTCGCGCCCGAGGCGGCGGCCGCCGCCGGGGCCTGTGCGCCAGCGGCGGGTTGCGCGCCTGGCGCCGCGCCAGCGGAGGGCGGTGCGGGCGTCGCCGCGGTGAGGGGCGGCACCAGCGGTTCGCCGGTCGGTGTCGTGGTGATCGCCTTCGCGCCCTTGCCGGTGGCGACCGCGACCGAGCCGGACGCGGCGATTTTCACGGTCATTTCCGCGCCGATCAGGTCGATCCGCCGCGCGCGCGGCGAAAGCGTCAGGAGGCTGCCTTCCAGTTCCACCTCGGCGCTCGGGGCGCTGGCGACAAGTTCATTGCCGGGGCCGGTGACGCGGATGTCGTGCACGATGACCACCGTGCGCCCCTCCTCGATGGTTTCCATCGTGGTGGAGCCGATCTTGACCTTATAATTGGAGCCGAGCCGCTCCTCGATGGCGCGCTCGATATAGGGCGTGGCGAGATTCGCGGTGACAACCCCTTGCGAGATGAGCGCGTACGCCGTGAGCGCCGCGATGCCACCGACGGCGAACACGCCCACCAGCAGCCACATGACCAGACGCGCGGCGCGGCTGCGGGGCACGAGCGCGCCGGCGATGCCTTGCAGGCGCGACCGCCGCACATGCCGTTCCCCCGGCTTGAGCTGCCTCGCGTTTTCGCTCATCCCTATGCAACCCTCCGCGTGCCGACTGGCGCCCCCGCGCCCGCATGGTGCGGCGCCAGAATGTACGATCCTGTTTTCCAGGCAAGGGCATCTGGCTCAGGCGGTAAGACACCGACACGTCGAAAGGAAGGCACTTGACCGAAATTCCCCCACAGGGCGCCCCCGCCCCCGCCTTCACCCTGCCCCGCGACGGCGGCGGCACCATTTCGCTGGGCGACTTCTCGGGTCGCAAGCTGGTGCTCTATTTCTATCCCAAGGCTGATACCCCGGGATGCACCAAGGAAGCCATTGCCTTCAACGCCCTGCGAGCCGAATTCGCGCAGGCGGACACGGCCATTCTCGGGGTTTCGGCCGATCCGGTTGGCAAGCAGGACAAGTTCAAGACCAAGTACGACCTGGAAATTCCCCTCGGCTCGGACGAGAGCACGGCCATGCTCACGGCTTATGGCGTGTGGGGAGAAAAGAGCATGTATGGCCGAAAATACATGGGGATAGAGCGCGTCACCCTGCTCATCGACCGCGACGGCACCATCGCCCGGGTCTGGCCGAAGGTCAAAGTCGCCGGCCACGCGGAAGAGGTGCTGGAAGCCGCGAAGGCGTTGGCTTAACGGTTGCCAAAGCAAGAGCGGCGCCATCCCGATGGCGCCGCTGCGCGCTCACTCCACGTCTTCGATCTGATCCGGCCCGCCGCCATAGGCGCGCTGGGCCAGCGCTGCTTCCATGAAGGGGTCGAGGTCGCCGTCCAGCACTTCCTGCGGCGTGCCCGAGGTGACGCCGGTGCGCAGGTCCTTCACCAGCTGGTAGGGCTGGAGCACGTAGGAGCGGATCTGGTGGCCCCAGCCGATATCGGTCTTGGCCGCCTGCTCCGCGATCGCCTCGGCCTCGCGCCTCTTCAGCTCCAGATCATAGAGCTTGGCGCGCAGCATGTTCCAGGCGGTGGCGCGATTCTTGTGCTGGGACCGGTCGCCCTCGCTCACCACCGCGATGCCGGTGGGAATGTGGGTGAGGCGGACCGCCGATTCGGTCTTGTTCACGTGCTGGCCGCCGGCGCCGCCGGAGCGCATGGTATCAACCCGCACATCGGCTTCCTTGATGTCCACCACGATGCGGTCATCCACCACCGGATAGACATCCACGCTCGCGAACGAGGTCTGGCGCCGCGCGTTCGAATCGAACGGCGAGATGCGCACGAGACGATGTACGCCCGCCTCGGTCTTCAGCCAGCCATAGGCATTATGGCCCTTCACCTGGATGGTGGCGGACTTCAGCCCGGCCTGCTCGCCCTGCGATTCATCCATCAGCTCCACCTTGAAGCCGTGCCGCTCGCACCAGCGCCGATACATGCGCAGCAGCATTTCCGCCCAGTCTTGGCTATCGGTGCCGCCGGCGCCCGCATGGACTTCCAGATAGCTGTCGTTGGAATCCGCTTCGCCCGAAAGCAGCGCGTCGAGCTCGCGGCGCGCGAGTTCTTTCTTCAGCCCGTCGAGGGCCGCGGCGGCTTCGGAAATCACGCCCTCGTCGCCCTCGGCCTCGCCGAGCTCGATCAGCTCGATATTGTCGGCAAGGTCGCGATTGACCCGGTCGATGGCGCCGAGCGCATCTTCCAGGCCCGTGCGCTCCTGCATGATCTTCTGGGCCCGCTCGGGATCGTTCCAGAGGTTCGGGTCCTCGGCGATGGCGTTCAATTCGGCGAGGCGCCGGCGCGAGCGGTCCACATTGAGATGCTGACGCAGCAGATCAACGGACTGATTGATCTCGTCGACTTTCGCGGCGAGCTCCGCACGCATGGCAAACCTTTCTGATCCGAGGGCCGCGGAAAATAGCGGCGGGGCGCCGGCCTGTAAACGGGCACCGGGCGACGCCGCGCCGCAGGGCCGTGGCGGCAGGAATGAAAAAGGCGGAGCCGGCTGGTTCAGGCCGGCTCCGCCCGATGGCGAAAGCAGAACGAGAAGGGTCAGTACAGCCCGCCGGTTCCGGCGCGCACCGCGCGGTCGGCCTCGGGCGTCACGGTGAGCGGGGCATCGCTCGCGCCGATCACCGAATAGCTATCCGGCGGCGCGGTGCCCGGCTTGAAGGCTTCCAGGATCGCGTTTTCGCCCGTGCCCGCGCGCAATCCGCTCTTGGGATTGATACGCACCAGCTTGATGCCCGGCGGCACGCGGAACGGAATGGCGGGCCGGTCGGCCAGGGCGGTCTTCATGAAATCGCGCACGATCGGCGCGGAAAGCACGCCGCCGGTGGATCCCTTGCCCATGGGCTTGGGCTTGTCGTAGCCAAGATAGACGCCCACCACCACTTCCGGCGTGAAGGCCACGAACCAGGCGTCCTTCTCGTCATTGGTGGTGCCGCTCTTGCCGGCCACCGGCCGTCCGAGATCCTTCAGCGCGGTGCCGGTGCCGCGCTGGACCACACCCTCCATCATGGAGGTGATCTGATAGGCGGTCATGGGGTCGAGCACCACCGGGCGGCGGTCGATCAGGGTCGGCTCAGGCTGGTTATGCCAACTGTCCGCGTCGCAACCACGGCACTCGCGCTCGTCGTGGCGATAGATGGTGTGGCCGTAGCGGTCTTGGATGCGGTCGATGAGCGAGGGGGTCACCTTGCGCCCGCCATTGGCCATGATGGCATAGGCGCCGACCATGCGCATGAGCGTGGTCTCGCCCGCGCCGAGGGCCATGGAGAGCACCGGCAGCATGTCGTCATAGACGCCGAACTTCTTGGCGTATTCCGCCACCAGCGGCATGCCGATGTCCTGGGCGAGGCGCACGGTCATCACGTTACGCGACTGTTCCAGGCCGAAGCGCAGGGTCTGCGGGCCATAGAATTTCTTGGCGTAGTTTTCCGGCGCCCACACCCCGAGGCCCGGCCCCTGGTCGATCTCGATAGGCGCATCCAGCACCACCGTGGAGGGCGTATAGCCATTGTCGAGCGCGGCGGAATAGACGATCGGCTTGAACGACGAGCCGGGCTGGCGCAGCGCCTGGGTTGCCCGGTTGAACTGGCTTTCGTCATAGGAGAAGCCGCCGGAGAGCGCGAGCACGCGACCGGTCAGCGGCTCCATCACCACCATGGCGCCTTCCACGTCCGGGATCTGGTGCAGGCGATATTGCCCGTCCTTCCCGGCGATCGGCTCCACATAGATCACGTCGCCGGGCTTGAGCACCTGCGCGACCGAGCTGACCGCCTTGTAGGCGTCCGGCCCCTTGGTCCAGCGGGCCCATTTCACGCCGTCGAGATTGATCAGGCCGAGGTCGCGCTGGGAGGAGATGCCGCCCGCCTTCTCGCGCGGCGGCTGCAAGCCGATGCGCGCCGTCTCCTTGCCCGAATCGAGCACCACCGCGAGCTTCCACGGGATGTCGTAATAGGCCTTCAGCTCGGAGAGCTTCTGTCCCCAGTCGCCGCTGATGTCGATATGATTGACCGGACCGCGCCATCCGCGCTGCTCGTCGAACCGCACCAGGCCGTCGGAGAGCGCCTTCTTGGCGATCATCTGCATCTTCGGATTGAGCGCCGTGCGCACCGAGAGGCCGCCCTCGTAGAGCTTGGTTTCGCCGTAGCGCTCATAGATCTGCCGGCGCACTTCCTCGGCATAATATTCCGCGGCGAAGATCTGCGCGCCGGTGGGACGCGGGGTCACGTCGATGGCGGACTTCTTCGCGGCCTCCGCCTGGGCGGCGGTGATGTAGCCGTTCTCCGCCATGCGGTCGATGACCCAGTTGCGGCGGTCGGTCGCGCGCTCACGCTCGCGGAAGGGATTGTAGGACGAGGGCGCCTTGGGCAAAGCGGCGAGATAGGCCGCTTCCTGGATGTTCAGGTCCTCGACCGATTTGTCGAAATACACCAAAGCGGCGGCGGCGATGCCGTAGGCGCCCATGCCGAGATAGATCTCGTTGAGATAGAGCTCGAGGATGCGGTCCTTGGAATAGGCGCGCTCGATGCGCAGCGCCAGGAGCGCTTCCTTGATCTTGCGGTCGAAGGACACCTCATTGGTCAGCAGGAAGTTCTTCGCCACTTGCTGGGTGATGGTGGAGGCGCCCTGCGGCCGGCGGTTCGAGCCGAAATTCTGAAGATAGAGCATGCCGGCACGGAAAATGCCGGACGGATCAATGCCGCCGTGCTCGTAGAAATTCTTGTCCTCGGCGGACAGGAACGCCTCGATCACCAGCTTGGGCACCGACTGGATGGGAATATAGAGGCGGCGCTGACGCGCCCATTCGGCCACCAGAGATCCGTCGTCCGCATGGACGCGCGTCATCACCGGCGGCTCGTAATTCTGCAATTGGGTGTAGTCGGGCAGGTCCTGGGAATATTTCCAGACGAAATAGGTCGCCCCCGCCGCTCCGGCGAGTAACACCAGCGTGCCGAAGGCGAACAGAAATCCGAAGAACCTCAACAGCAGCCGCATTTCGCCGGCTCTCCCTCCACGACACCCGCAACGGCGGCTTTCCTGCCCGATCGGGCAAGCCTGTTCAAAAGCCGCATTCGCCCCTTTTGTGCAAGGGTCGCGGCACGAGAAGATCGCAATTCGATGCCGCTGAGACGGCTATGTTGGCCAAAAGTGGCTGCTTCACGACGGAGCGTCAAAAAGGACGCCGCTGACCTTGCGGCAGGTCTCGCCGCCGCGAATGCCGTAACGGCACACGCCGACGCGGAGCCAAGGTCGCGCGAGACCGGGATCAGCGCGGCACGCTTCCCGTGGCGAGCGGCGCGGGGGCAGCGATGCCGCCGGCGACGCGAGTCGCGAAGAAGTCGGCGATGGCGCTCTGCATGGCGTCCGTGACCTTGTCGCGCCAAGCGTCCGAGGTCATCAGCTTGAGATCTTCGCGGCTCGACATATAGCCGAGCTCCACCAGCACCGACGGCACGTCGTGCGCCTTCAGCACGCGGAAGCCGGCGGATTTGAGCGGCTTCTTGTGGATTCGCCCCGCCCCCTTCATAGCGCCCACGAGGGTGCGAGCGAACAAAGCGGAAAAGTTCTTGGTCTCGCGCTGGGCGAGGTCGAACAGGATGCCGGCGACCTCGTTGCTCTCCTCGGAAAGATCGACGCCGGCGATCAGGTCGGCCTTGTTCTCCATTTCCGCCACCTGCGCCGCCTCGGCGTCGCTGGCGGTCTCGGACAGGGTATAGACGCTGGCGCCGCGCGCCTGCCCGTCATTGCGGGCGAGCGCATCGGCATGGATCGAGACGAACAGCGCGGCGCGATTGGCGCGGGCGATTCGCACCCGCTCACCTAGGGGAATGAAGGTGTCGGTGGAGCGCGTCATGACGACGCGATATTTCCCGCTCGCCTCCAGCTTGTCCCGGAGCGCCAGCGCCACGTCCAGCACGATGTTCTTTTCCGCGAAGGCGCTCGCCCCGGTGGTGCCCGAATCAATCCCGCCATGGCCGGGATCGAGGCAGATCACCGGCCGGGTATCGCCATCGGCAGGGGTCTCCACATGCGCGATGTCCGGCGGAGCGCCGCGCGCTTCGGCTGCGGTGGCCACGGTGGAGGTGAAATTGGCCGCATCGGTCTTGACGAGATCGAGCACGAGGCGCGCCGGCTGGTTGTCCACCGCTTCCAGCACGAACGCCTTGTCGATGGTGACCGGCTCCGCGAGATCGACCACCACGCGCGCCTTGCCGGGGGCGAAATCGCCATAGCGATAGGCATTCACCAAGCCGCGCTTGGTCTGCCCCTTGGAGGCATCGAAGGCGAAGCGCACTTCCGGCAGGTCGAGAATGACCCGGTAGGGATTGGCCAGGGTGAAGGCCCTGAACTCCACCGGCCGGCTGAGATCTATCACGAGGCGCGTGCGCTGGGCATCGCCGGCGAGGCGCGCGTCGGTAGCCACGGCAGGACCGGGCGCGACCGCACGGCCCGCGTCCTCGCTCGGAGCGGATGCCGACGGGGCGGCGGTGGGGGCGGCGTCGGGGCGGGCCGCGATCTGCACCGCCAACGGTTCACCGGCACGGGCCGGCGCGCCGCAGGCGAGCACGAGGCCCATGGCGCCCACAAGGGCAAGACCCAGCGCCTGCCCGAAGACACGCATCGCGCCACGCTGCGGCCGCGCGGCGGCAGCGCAGGACACGGGCGGACGGTCTGCGGTGCGCTCCGAGGACGCGGCACGACGCGGCTGGCGCGATGCCGGCGCCGCTTGTGTCCATCCGGCGCGCTGTGTGCGGGCCCACATGTCCAGGAACCTTCCCTGTCCGCCTCCGGAGACGGCAAGACTTGCCATTTGTACCGGATAGGGGCGCTTTCGTTAATCCAAGGTTGACGCCGCGCACACTTATCGCGGGCCTGTGGTCGGTCCGACACAGGCCAGGATGACATTGTTGCCGCTGGAACAGGCATGAACCTTGCCAAGAGGCGAGCGGGACGAGTAAGAAGGAGATGTATACGGTTCGCGTTCCGGAACAGGCTCTTCGGCCCCCGGCTGCCGCGGCTGCCGCTGATGGCGTCCTGCTTGGGAACTTCCACTTTCCTGAAGCTGGTCCGGCATCTCCCGTCGCAGGCTGCTCAAGGATTTGAGTGTGCCACCCTGCGGCGCGCGCGCCCAAAGCGCGCGACTGGACGGCCGCTCGCGTCGCTCATGCCGCCGAGGAAGCTGTCTGTCGGGGGGAATCGGGCTGCCGTATGCCGGGGCCGGGCACTCGCCTGGTCTGATGCTTCGCTGAGGAACGAGTAGCCGAGGGCATGACTTTCAACCGCACGAACAGCGCGCACCATGTGCGCCCGTGTGTCTCGATGCGGAGGGTGTCGAAATGACCCCCGCGCGCTACAGCTCCTCTGTCTCCTCCCGCTTCAATTTCAGGCGTATCGGCGGTTCGCAGGCTTTGCCGCGCCGACCGTCGCGGAGCTGTGTCTCCGACGCCGCGCAGAGAGATTTCCATGCCCAACAAAATGCTCATAGATGCGACCCACCCGGAGGAGACCCGGGTCGTGGTCGTGCGCGGCAACCGGGTCGAAGAATTCGACTATGAGTCCGCATCCCGCAAGCAATTGCGGGGCAATATCTATCTGGCCAAGGTGACGCGGGTCGAGCCCTCGCTTCAGGCCGCCTTCATCGAATATGGCGGCAATCGCCACGGCTTCCTCGCCTTCAGCGAGATCCATCCCGACTATTACCAGATCCCGGTCGCCGACCGCCTGGCGCTGATCGAGGAAGAAGAGCGCGCCGCGCGCGCCGCCGACGAGGAAGACGAGCGCCGCGAGCGCCGCCGCGAGCGGCCGAAGTCACGCCGCCCGTCGTCGGACGAAAGCGTCTCCAGCAATGTCGAGGAGATCGACGAGTCCGACGTGGTGGAAACCATCGAGGACGGTCAGATTTCCGGTGGTTCGGCCTCGGACGACGATGACGAAGCGCCCGCCGAGCGGCGCGTCGATTATGCCGAGACCGACACCGGCGAGGAAATCCCGGTCGATCCGCGCGACCTGCCCGCGTCCACCGACGTTGCCGACATCATCGCCCACGAGGCAGGCGCGAGCCACGAGCGCGACAGCGAGCTGCCCGCCCCCCAGGAGCAGGCCGGCCTTAACGCCCGCGCCGCCTTCGAGGACGAAGCGCGCGCGGAAGCCCCCCTCGCCGACCGCGAGGACAGCCCGATCCTGCCGCCCGAAGATGGCGCTTCCGCCGCCGAAGGCACGGGCGAGGCATCTGACGGCGAATCGGCTGAGCGCGACACGGGCGGCCGCGAGCCGCGCGAACGCGGCTCGCGCGGCCGCCGCGGTTCGGAGAAGTCCCGCCGCTCGGCCGAGGACGACGAGGACGAGGACGGCGAGGAAGAAGACGAAGGCGTGGAGCAGATGGGCTCCGACGACGCCATGGAAGAGGTGCCCGAGCGCTCGCACCAGCGCCGCGCCCGCTCCTACAAGATCCAGGAAGTCATCCGCCGCCGCCAGGTGATGCTGGTGCAGGTGGTCAAGGAGGAGCGCGGCAACAAGGGCGCGGCCCTTACCACCTATCTCTCGCTTGCCGGCCGCTATTCCGTGCTGATGCCCAATACCGCGCGGGGCGGCGGCATCTCGCGCAAGATCACCAATGCGGTGGACCGCAAGCGCCTGAAGGAAGTGGTGCAGGACCTGGAGGTGCCGGAAGGGATGGGCATCATCCTGCGCACCGCCGGCGCCAACCGCACCAAGGTCGAGATCAAGCGCGACTTCGAATATCTGCTGCGCCTGTGGGAGACGGTGCGCGAGCTGACCCTCACCTCCAGCGCCCCGAGCCTGGTGTATGAGGAAGGCTCGCTGATCAAGCGCGCCATCCGCGACCTGTTCAACAAGGACATCGACGACATCCACGTCGCCGGCGACGAGGGCTTCCGCGAGGCCCGCGACTTCATGCGCATGCTCATGCCGAGCCATGTGAAGAACGTTGTCGCCTATAACGACCACCAGCCGATCTTCGCCAAGCACGGCGTGGAACATCAGCTCGATGCGATGTTCTCCCCCGTGGTCCAGCTCAAGAGCGGCGGCTATATCGTCATCAACCCGACCGAGGCCCTGGTCTCCATCGACGTGAACTCGGGCCGCTCCACGCGTGAGCACCATATCGAGGACACCGCGCTCAAGACGAATCTGGAAGCCTCCGAGGAAATCGCGCGCCAGCTGCGTCTGCGCGATCTCGCCGGCCTGATCGTCATCGACTTCATCGACATGGAGGAGAAGCGCAACAACCGGGCGGTGGAGCGCAAGCTCAAGGATTGCCTGAAGAACGACCGCGCGCGCATCCAGGTCGGCCGCATCTCGCATTTCGGCCTGATGGAAATGTCGCGCCAGCGCATCCGCACCGGCGTGCTGGAAAGCTCCATCGAGGTGTGCCCCACCTGCGGCGGCACCGGCCATGTGCGCTCTGCGGCCTCGGTGGCGCTGCAATTGCTGCGCGCGTTCGAGGAACAATTGGTGCGCGGCGCCACCCACAATCTGATCGCCCGCACCCGCTCGGAAGTGGCGCTCTATGTGCTGAACCAGAAGCGCGCCCACTTGCGCGAGCTGGAAGAGCGCTTCTCCGTCACGCTGCTCATCACGGCGGACGAGAGCGTCACCGGCCACCAGCCGTTCCTGATCGAGAAGGGCGACCTTGCCGTGCCGCCGCCGGCAGCGCCGCGCCTCTCCAAGGCCGTGCATCCCGATTCGATCCTCCCCGAGGAGGATTATGAGGAGGAGGATGAGGACACCGGCGAGGAGGCAGAGGTCGGCGAGAGCGAAAGTGAAGCCGAGGCGGACGGCGAAGGCGGTGCCGAGCGCGTGGACGAGAACGGCAATCGCCGCCGCCGTCGGCGTCGGCGCCGGCGCGGCGAGCGCGACGGCGAGCCGCGCACCCTGCCTGCCGAAGGCGAAGGCGAAGCCGCCGAAGGTGACGACCTCGCCGCAGCCGCCGATGGCGAAAGCGAAGGCGAAGAGTCCGACGACGAAGACCGCGCGGAAGGCGAAGCCCGTGGCGAGACCGAGGGCGAGCGCCGCCGGCGCCGGCGCGGTCGCCGTGGCGGCCGCCGCAATCGCCGTGAAGGCGAAGAGGGCGCGCCGCGCTCCGGCGAGGACGAGGATGGCGCCGAAGGCCCGCTTGCCGAAGGCGCCCTTGCCGAAAGCGAAGGCGAAGGCGAGGCAGATGGCGCCGAGACGACGCTGAGCGCCGAGGTCCCGGTCGCCCTCACCGAAGCCGCCTTCGAGGCGGAGCCGGTGCGCGCGCCCGCCGACATCGAGGGGCCCGCCGCCCACGCGGTGGACGAAGCACCCACCACCCAGGCCGCGCCTGTGTCGGAAACGGCCCCGCGTGCGGAAGCCGCGCCCGTTGCCCCCGCACCGTCGCACGAGCCGGTCTCCCAAGCGGTCGCCGAGACGGCTGCGGAACCCGAACCCGAACCCGCCCCCGCCCCGCGCCGCCGCTCCACCGTGCGCGAGAAGGCGCCCGTCATCGTGACCGAGGACGGCACCCTCGCCCCGGCGGACTCCGCGCCAGCCAGCGATTCCGCGCCGGCTGCGGAATCTGCGGCATCCAACCAGGAAAGCGCCAGCGTTCCGATCGCCGACGCCGATATCGTCGCCGCCGAGCCGGGTGCGAGCGCCGAGGCGGAAGCCCCGCTCGCCCAGCCCGCGCCGGTTGAAGCCAGCGAGAGCCAGGAAGCCGCGCCCGCCGCCAAGCCGCGCTCGGGCTGGTGGCAGCGCAAGCTGTTCGGCGGCTCCTGAGGCGCGCCGAACCCAAATGCGAAAGGGCGGCCCCGTGCCGCCCTTTTTACGTCCGCCGCGCCCTTGGCCTGCGGAGCAAGTGTGGACAAAGACCGGAGCCTCTGATATGAGAGCGCTCCTTCCGGCAGAGACTGGTCCGGCGTGAAAGCGCCCCTCCTGCTTCCGGATATGTTTTTCAGACCAGTGCAAGTTCGCTCGGCGCAACAGCTCGAAGAGGCAACACGTGCAAGTTCTCGTCCGCGATAATAATGTCGATCAGGCCCTCAAGGCGCTCAAGAAGAAGATGCAGCGTGAGGGGATCTTCCGCGAGATGAAGCTGCGTGGTCACTACGAGAAGCCGTCCGAGAAGCGCGCCCGCGAAGAGGCGGAAGCCGTTCGTCGCGCCCGCAAGCTGGCCCGCAAGCGCGCCCAGCGCGAAGGCCTGATCCCCAGCAAGCCCCGCCCCACCCGCTGAGCGGGTCTCCAGCCGCAAAGCGGCTGGTGAGGCATTGAGCTGAAGCGACACCTGCGTGGCCCCTGCCGCGCGGGTTTTTTGCGTTGTGCCCGTCCGCTCGTGTCCGGCGCCGCGAGAGCGGCAAACGAAAACGCCGGCCACGAGGGCCGGCGTTCCTGCTGAAGGATCAGCGATTCGGGTCAGCGCGGCTCGGACAGGCCGATCAGACCGGCGATGACGGAGAACCCGGCGATCAGCGCGCAGACGCCGAGCCAGCCGCCGCTCGCATAGGCAACCCCGCTGAGGGATGCGCCGATGGCCCCGCCAATAAAGAAGATGCCGGAGAACAGGCCGTTCATGCGCCCGCGTGCCGCCGGGCGGATCATGTTGATCGCCCGCCGCCCCAGCGTCTGGTCGCCGACGCAGCCCATGTCGAGCACCAGCCCCGCCACCACCAACAAGGCCAGCGGCACGCCGAACGCACCATCCTGCGCCAGCCATCCGGCGAGCGCGGCAATCCCCACGCCGGCCAGCATGGCGATGTGGGCCACATGCGTGCCGCCCTTGGTCCAGCCCCGATCTCCCGCACGCCCAGCGAGCGGCGCGATCAGGATCGTGCCGCAGCCGGCGAGCGCGAACACCGCGATCTGGCTCGCCGACAAGGAGAACGGCGCTTCCGCGAGCCGCAGCGCGATCATGGTCCAAAACGAACTGAAGGCCGCCATGCCGAGCGCGGCGGTCAGGGACCGGCGGCGCAACACCGGCTCTTCCCGCACCAAGGTCGCGAGCGACGCCAGCAGGGCGCGATAGCTCTCCTGCGAGCGCGGGGGATGATCCGGCAGGCGAAGGGCCAGCACCACCGAAAGCAGCGTGGTTGCCCCTGCCGTCATGAGGAAGAAGGCGCGCCAGCCGGCGAAATCCGCAATCAACCCGGCGAGCGGACGGGAGAGCAGAATGCCCGCCATCACCCCGGCCATGATATTGCCCACCACCTTGCCGCGCTCATGCTCCGGCGCCATGGAGGCGGCGAGCGGCACCAGCACCTGGACGGCGCTGGACCCGATGCCGACGGCAAAAGCGGCGCCGAAGGCGGCGATGGAACTTGGCGCGCCGGCGAGCGCGAGCCGCGCAGCGATGCCGAGCGCCAGCATCAGCAGCGCCAGCTTTCGCGCCTCCATGCGGTCGGCCAGCGGCACGATGAACAGAAGGCCGGCGGCATAGCCAAGCAGGGCCAGCGTCGCCACCAGGCTGGCGAGCCCTTCCGATATGGCGAGGCTGTCCCGCATGGCGCCCACCAGCGGCTGGGTTGCCGTGATGTCCGAGATCAGAAGGCCCGCGGCGATCGCGAACAGCAAGGTGGGTGGGGCGCTCGACGCCGCTTCGAGAGGCACGAGAGGGGGCGTTGCGCAGAGGGGCGCGCGGTCTGCGGCCGGAACGTCGGTCATGGGAAATCCCGCGAATTGAGTTGGCGGGACTGTATGGGCGCTCGCCTTTATGCGACAATTGAATTATGATGATTTTCAATATGCGCAATTCGCATTAGGCAACATCTCCATGAACATCCGCGATCTGGAAGCCTTCCTGGCGGTGGTGGAAACCGGCTCCATCGTCGCCGCCTCGGGCCGGCTGAACCTGACCCAGCCCGGCGTCACCCGGCGCGTGCAGGCGCTGGAAGACGCGCTCGGCGCGGTGCTGCTGGATCGGCAGGCGAAGCCCCTGAAGCCGACGCGCGCCGGGCGCGACGCCTATGAGATGGGGCGCCACGTGGTGGGCGCCGTCGCCGATCTCAAGGCCCGCCTTGCCCCGACCGGCGTGGTGGAGGGCGAGTTCCGCTTCGGCGTCACCCCCTTCCTGTCGGAAATGGCCCTCGCCGAACCGTTGGATCAGCTGCGCGCCGCCTTCCCCCGCCTCATCCCCCGCGTCTCCAGCGACTGGAGCGCCAATCTGATCGAGCAGGTGCATTCCAGCGTCCTGGACGTCGCCTGCCTTTCGCTCGCCGCGCATGCGGCCCCACCGGACGCGTTGGCGGCCATTCCGCTCGGCAGCTTGCCGGTGGAGGTGGTGGCGAGCCGGCACTTCACCTTTTCCGCCTCCACGCGCCTGGTCGATCTTTCCGCCTATCCCTGGGTCCTGAGCCAGCAGGGATGCGATTTCCGCCGCACCCTCAAGCGCACGTTCGAGAATGCCCGCCTGCCGTTCGAGGTGGCGGCGGAGGCGGTGTCCTCAGAATTGCGGCTGTCGCTGGTGGCGCGTGGCGTCGGCATCGGCTTCGCCACGCAGGCCATGCTGGCGGAGAGCCGGCATCGCGACGAAGTGCAGAGCGTGCGGCTGGTGGATTTCGCGCCGCACATGGACGCGTGGCTGGTGCATGCGCCGCATCTGCGCCGGCTCGCGCCGGCCGTGGAGCATCTGGCGCAGCACCTCACAAAGGCGATATCAACATCAGCCCCTCGCAGTCGCAACACAGACGCGAAGGATTTGGTAGAAGACGATTATCGTCTCGCGTGACGGCGCCCCTGGCCCGTCGACTGGAGGTCCCCATGGTTGCTCGCGTCATCACGGTCGAACCGTTCGACATCGTCGTGTTCGGAGCGACCGGCGACCTCGCGAAACGCAAGCTTCTCCCCGCTTTGTATGAACGCGACCTAGCCGGCCAATTGCCAGACGACGCGCGCATCATCGGCGTCTCGCGCCGCCCCATGACCCGTGCGGCCTTCCAGGACTTCGCCCGCGATTCGGTGGAGGACCGCGACGGCATCGACCAGATCGAGCGCAAGCAGCTGGAGCGCTTCCTGGCGCGGGTCGATTATGTCGAGGTCGACGCGGTGTCCGACGAGGGCTGGGACGCGCTCGCCGCGCTGCTCGCCCCCGGCGCCGACAAGGTGCGCGTGTTCTATCTGGCGGTCGGGCCCGATCTGTTCGACGACATCTGCGCCCGCATCGGCGCGCACCATCTCGTCACGCCGCAGACGCGCGTGGTGGTGGAAAAGCCGGTGGGCAAGGATCTCGCCTCGGCCCATGCGGTGAATGAGGCGGTCGGCCGGGTGTTCCGCGAGGAAGCGGTGTTCCGCATCGACCATTATCTCGGCAAGGAGACGGTGCAGAACCTGATGGCGCTGCGCTTCGCCAACGCCCTGTTCGAGCCGGTGTGGAACCATGCCCATATCGACCATGTGCAGATCACGGTGGCCGAAAGCCTCGGGGTCGCTGGCCGGGCGGGCTATTACGACACCGCCGGCGCGCTGCGCGACATGGTGCAGAACCACATGCTCCAATTGCTCTGCCTGGTGGCCATGGAGCCGCCGGTCAACATGGACGCGGACGCGGTGCGCGACGAAAAGCTGAAGGTGCTCAAAGCCCTGGAGCCGATCGACGAGAGCAATGTGGCCGCCCTCACAGTGCGCGGCCAGTATCGCGCCGGCGCGTCCTCCGGCGGCGCGGTGCCGGGCTATCTGGACGAACTCGGATCCAACACCAGCCAGACCGAGACCTTCGTCGCCCTAAAGGCGGAAATCGGCAATTGGCGCTGGGCCGGCGTGCCGTTCTATCTGCGCACCGGCAAGCGGCTGGCGAGCCGGGTGTCGGAAATCGTGGTGGCCTTCCGGCCGATCCCGCATTCGGTGTTCGACGAGCAGGCCGGCCCGATCGTGGCGAACCATCTGGTGATCCGCCTTCAGCCCGACGAGGGCGTGAAGCTGTGGCTGATGATCAAGGATCCCGGCCCCGGCGGCATGCGCCTTCAGCATGTGCCGCTCGACATGAGCTTCGCCGAGGCGTTCGGCGTGCGGAACCCGGATGCCTATGAGCGGCTTCTCATGGATGTGGTGCGGGGCAACCAGACCCTGTTCATGCGCCGCGACGAAGTGGAAGCCGCATGGAAATGGATAGATCCCATCCTGGATGCCTGGCGCAACCTGCGCGAGGCGCCCAAGTCCTATACCTCCGGGACCTGGGGCCCCTCCGCCGCGATCGCCCTGATCGAGCGGGACGGCCGCACCTGGATGGACGATGCCTGAGGGACCATCGCCCCTCGACCGATATGCTTCGCCCGCCCCGTCCCGAAATCCGTGAGCGCCCATGAGTGCGAGCCCCACCCCGGTCGCCTTCACCGCCTATGACGGGCCGGATGCGCTGGCACGCGCGCTCGCGGCCCATGTGGCGGAAGCATTGCGCGCGCGCATCGCCGCGACGGGCGCGGCGAGCCTTGCGGTTTCCGGCGGGCGCACCCCCACGCGCTTTTTCGAGACGCTCGCCGGAGCGCCGCTCGACTGGGGCCGCGTCAGCGTCACCCTGGTCGACGAGCGCTGGGTGGACGAGGCCTCGCCCCGCTCCAATGCCGCTTTGGTGCGGGCGCATCTGTTGCGCGGACCCGCCGCCCAGGCGCGATTCCTGCCGCTCTACACCGGCGCGGCAACGCCCGAGGAGGGCCTCGCGGCGGCGCAGGCCAGCCTTGCCGGCCTGCCCCTGCCCTTCGCGGCGGTCGTCCTCGGCATGGGCGACGACGGGCACACCGCCTCTTTCTTCCCCGGAGCTTCCGCCTTGCCCGCGGCGCTCGACCCCCAAGGCACCGCCCCCCTGATCGCGATCCGCGCGGAGGCGGCGGGGGAGCCGCGCATCACCTTCACCTTGCCGCCGCTGCTGGCGGCACAGACCTTGCTGCTGCACATCGAGGGCGCCGGCAAGCGCGCGGTGCTGGAGGCGGCACGCGCGGAGGGCCCGGCCGAGGCCCTGCCGATCCGCGCCGTGCTGCGGGCCCGCGCCCCACTCGACGTGCTCTGGTGCCCCTGACGGAGATCCGACCATGACCGATGTCCACGCGCCGCAGCCCGGCGCCGAAGTCGACACCCTCTGGCAGGCGCTGAACGCGGCAAGGGACCGCGCCGCTGGCGCGCCCCTGGCCGATCTGTTCGCCGATCCAGACCGTTTCGCCCGCTTTTCCGCCAGCGCCGGCGACCTGCTTCTGGATATTTCCAAGACCGCACTGACCGGTGAGACCCTCGGCCTGCTGTTCCAGCTTGCCCGCGCCACCGGCGTCGAAGAGCGGCGCGCGGCCATGTTCGCCGGCGCGCGCATCAATTCCACGGAACAGCGCTCGGTGCTCCACGTGGCGCTGCGGGATACCGGCCCCGAACCGCTGGACATCGACGGCACGGATGTGAAGGCGCAGGTGCGCGAAACCCTCGACCGGCTGTTCACCTTCGCTGACGCGGTGCGCGCCGGCACCATTGCCGGGCATCGCGGGCAAACCTTCACCGATGTCGTGAACATCGGCATCGGCGGCTCGGACCTGGGGCCGGTGATGGCGACGCTCGCGCTCGCGCCTTATCACGACGGGCCGCGCCTGCATTTCGTCTCCAATGTGGACGGCGCGCATCTGAGCGACGTGCTGAAGCCGCTTATGCCCGCCACGACCTTGTTCATCATCGCCTCGAAGACCTTCACCACCATCGAGACCATGACCAATGCCGCCTCCGCCCGCGCCTGGATCGCGGCGGCCTTGGGCGAGGACGCGGTGGGGCACCATTTCGCGGCGGTCTCCACCGCCCTCGACAAAGTGGGCGCCTTCGGCATCGCGGCGGAGCGCACCTTCGGTTTCTGGGATTGGGTGGGCGGGCGCTATTCCCTGTGGTCGGCCATCGGCCTGCCGGTGATGATCGCCATCGGCTCGGCTGCGTTCGGCGACTTCCTCGCCGGCGGCGCCGCCATGGACGATCATTTCCGCCATGCGCCGCTGGAACAGAACCTGCCGGTGCTGCTCGCGCTCGTGGGCGTGTGGCATCGCGATGTCTGCGGCTATGCGAGCCGGGCGATCATTCCCTACGACCAGCGCCTCGCGCGCTTTCCGGCCTATCTCCAGCAATTGGACATGGAGAGCAACGGCAAGAGCGTGACACGCGACGGCGCCCCGGTCGCGCGGCCGACCGGGCCGATCGTGTGGGGCGAGCCCGGCACCAACGGCCAGCATGCCTTCTTCCAGCTTCTCCACCAAGGCACCGATGTGGTGCCGGTGGAATTCCTCATCGCCGCCCAGGGGCACGAACCGGCACTCCAGGCCCACCACGATCTGCTGATCGCCAACTGCCTTGCCCAATCGGAAGCCCTGCTGCGTGGCCGCTCGCTGGCGCAGGTGGAAGCGCAGTTGCGCGCCGGCGGCATGGACGAGGCCCGGGTGGCCGATCTTGCGCCGCACAAGGTGTTCCCCGGAAACCGGCCCTCGGCGACACTGGCTTATACGCTGCTCGACCCGTTCACGCTGGGCCGGCTGATCGCGCTTTATGAGCATCGCGTGTTCACGGAAGCCGCGATCTGGGGAATCAACGCGTTCGATCAATGGGGCGTGGAGCTCGGGAAGGAAATGGCCACCGCCTTGCTGCCGGCGGTGAAGGGGGGCGCCGCTCCGCAGGGAACCTCGGGGTCGACGGCCGGGTTGATCTCGCACTTGCGAAATCTTTCAGCCAGCTAAGGCAGATCAAGGGGGTGTCGATGCTGCTATGCAGCAATGAGAGGCACCCCTGCGTATTATGTATACCACAGACGCGATGAATTAGGTCAGTATGGCATCCGGAAATGAGGACAGGGGCCGTCAGCACGGCGACCCCGGTGCTCGCAACGGGTGGCGTGCAACGGCACGCCTGGAGGCTAAAATGACCGCATTCGATTTCGTCGCCCTCGCCATCCTCGGTGTCGCCCTGACCGGCGCCGTGATCGGCTTCAGCAATCCCAAGAGCTTCATGGCTGCGGCCGGTGGCGCCAGCATGCCTGCCGACCTCGCGCTGATGGGCCAGGACGAGACACGCTCTGCCGGCACCCTGTTCGGTGGCGACAAGGACAACCAGGGCAGCGAGCCCGCCGTCGCGTCCTTCCCCCGCGGCTTCTGATCGCCTGCATCGCAGGCAACGAAAAAGGCAGGCGCGAACGCCTGCCTTCGGATCCTTCGATCCATCTCCCCGCCCGACGCCCCGCGAGGGACGCCGGACATGGAAAGCGGTGGCTCAGTGAGCGGCCTGGGCGGCTTTGGCTTCGGCCGCCGTCGCCAGCTTGGCATCGGCAACGAAGCGGGCGCGCATGGGCTTGAGCACGAACAGCGCCATCAGCGCCGCCAGGGCATTCACGCCGGCGGTGATAAGGAACACCAGATCCCAATTGCCGAGCTGCGCCACGGCGACGCTCGCGATCGGGACCACCAGCGAGGCGGTGCCCTTGGCGGTGTAGAGGAAGCCGGCATTGGTGGTGGCGAACTTGGAGCCGAATGTATCGCCGCAGGTCGCCGGGAACAGCGAGTAGATCTCGCCCCAGGCGAAGAAGACGAGGCCGGTCAGCAGCACGAAGGCGAGCGGGTTCGAGCCGAAATGGCCGAGGGCGAGCACGCCGACCGCTTCAAGCGAGAACGCGATGAACATGGTGTTCTCGCGGCCGATATTGTCGGACACCCAGCCGAAGAACGGACGGGTGAGGCCGTTCAGCACGCGATCGATGGAGAGCGCGAAGGTCAACGCCGGAAGGGTGATGCCCATCAGGCTCACCGGAACGCCGGCGATGTTGAAGTCCTTGGCGATGGAGCCGAGCTGCGCCGTCGCCATCAAGCCGCCGGCGGCAACCAGCACGAACATCGCATACATGACCCAGAACACCGGGGCCTTGAGCATCTGGCCCGGGCCGTAATCGCGGCGGCTCTGCGTGGCGGCCTTATTGGTGACCGGCGGGAGCTGGCCGGGCTTGGGCGCCTGAAGGAAGATCGACAGCGCCATCACCACCGCGCCCTGGAACAGGCCGAACACGAGGAAGGTCTGCTGATAGCCCTGCGAGGCGATCATCGCGGCAATCGGGATGATGGTGATGGCCGAACCCGCGCCGAAGCCCGCAGCGGTGATGCCGGCGGCAAGGCCACGGCGATCAGGGAACCACTTCAGCGCCGAACCCACGCACGTGCCATAGACCGCGCCGGCGCCAATGCCGCCGATGGCCGCTGCCACATAGAGCACGGCCAGCGTATCGGCCATGGAATTGAGGACCCAGCCGAGGCCGCACAGGAAGCCGCCGATCAGCACGACGATGCGCGGGCCGTACTTGTCCACGAACCAACCTTCGATCGGGACCAGCCAGGTCTCGGTGAGAACGAAGATGGTGAAGGCGACCTGAATGGCCGCGCGGCCCCACTGGTGCTTGTCATTGATGGGCTCGACGAACAGCGTCCAGCCATATTGCAGGTTGGCGATCATCGACATGCAGATCACGCCGATAACCAGCTGCATCCAGCGCCCGCCGATGGGCCCCTTCTGCACAGACTCAACAGACGGCATTTCCTACCCTTCCCTATTGGGGTCATCGAATTCGAGTCGATGAACGGCCCGTGACAGTCGCCATTCTTGATGGTGGCGGGCTCGTTTCGAGCGGCCCGCTGCGAACCAGGCTCGAATGTTCGATGCAAAATACGGTATGCAACATGCAATTTGCGGTAATGTAACAGCTACCGCGCCCCTGAAATTACAGGTTTTTCAGCGTGCGACTGAGAAATGGGGCGAAGGGGGTTCAATATTTTCAACTTTAGATAAAGTGAAATATTCGTAAATACATTTGATTACGTGTTTTTCGACGACGCATCGCGTCGTTTTCACCTTCGCAATACCAGTATGCGCAAGGACATTACATTTACAATTAAAATCCATTCTGACAGTCGAGGACCGGCTCCGAGCGCCGAGAGCCAAAAAAAAGGCCCTGGCGGAGCCAGGGCCTCAAGGGGCCGCCCGAAGGCGGCAGAGGGCCGTTGGATCAGGCGCCGACCGGGGCCTGAAGCGTTGCGCGGGCGGCCGCATCCGCATTCATCTGGTGATGCTTTTTCAGCATCGGCCGCAGAACGAAGAGGGCCATGAAGGCGGCGGTCAGATCCATGATCGCAACGGTATAGAGCACCGTGGACCAGCTTCCCGTCGCTTCCATCAAAATATTTGCAAACGGCACGAGAAGGGCGGCCACACCTTTGGCGCAATAAAGAACGCCATAGATTTTGCCGACGTGTGCACTGCCGAATGTATCCGCGGCGGTCGCCGAGAACAGAGAGTAGACTTCACCCCAGGCGAGAAACACGACGCCCGAAAGGAAAATGAAGGCCCACGGATTGTGACCGAACGCGCCGAGCGCTACGATTCCGATGCCTTCCATCGCAAAAGCGAAAAACATCGTCTTTTCGCGGCCGATATGGTCCGAAACCCAGCCAAACAGCGGCCTGGACACGCCATTCAGGATCCGGTCGAGCATCAGGGCGAACGGCAAGGCCGCCATGGCAAAGAAGTAGAGATTGACCTCGACTTTCTTGACCCCGAGATCTTCCGCGATCACGCCCAGCTGCGCCACCGCCATCAAACCGCCGGTGACGGTGCAGATGAACATGGTGAGCATGACGTAAAACACCGGCGTGCGAAGCGCTTCGCCGAGCGTATAGTCGCGACGACTCTGCGCTACGCTGGACGAGAACGTCACTTCACCCTTCTTCGGCGCGCGCAGGAAGCCGGCCGCAAGCAGAATGATGGCGCCCTGGATCAGGCCGAACAGGAAGAAAGTCTCCGAATAGCCGGAGGTCTTCAGCATGTTGGCGATCGGGATGATGGTGAGCACCGTACCCGAGCCATAGCCCGCCGCCGTCAGGCCGACCGCGAGGCCGCGCTTGTCCGGGAACCATTTCAGCGCGCTGTTGATGCAGGTGGCATACACGCAGCCGACACCGATGCCGCCGATGGCCGCGCCGATATAAAAGCCGGTCAGCGAGGTGGCATAGGAATTCACGATCCAGGACAGACCGGTGAAGAAGCCGCCGACGAACACCACGGTCCGCGGGCCGTACTTGTCGATGAAATACCCTTCGATTGGGGTCAGCCAGGTCTGGACAACCACGAACACCGTGAAGGCAACCTGAATCGACGCCCGGCTCCAGCCGTGCGCGTTTTGAATTTCCGGGACGAACAATGTCCAAGAATACTGAATATTAGCCGCAGCAACCATGCAGACGACGCCGGCAATCAATTGCAGCCAGCGGTTTGTCGTCACAATGGCGGTGCCACCTGACTCCGACGATGCCATTTTCCTACCCTTTTCACGTCAAGCTCTTCTTGTTTTATGAGATGAACCGCCCCACCCTTGGGTCCCTCTTGGGGCGGCGTGTTGACGGATTACACGACGCCGGTGGCGCGCATAGTCGCGATATCTTCGGCACTGAAGCCGACCCAGGAGAGCACCTCTTCCGTGTGCTCGCCAAGCAGAGGCGCCCGCTCCACCGGCACGTCGTTTTCCGACAGGCGGATGGGGGAGGCGACAGTCACATAGGTCCCACGCTCAGGATGGGGGACCTCCACGAGAAAGCCGCGGTCGTAGAGCGCGCGGTCTTCCATGATGTCCTTGGTGGAGAGGATGGGGCCGCAGGGCACGTCGATGGCCTGCAGGGCCTTCATCACCTCGAATTTCGTGCGCTGGCGCGTCCAGGCCTCGATCAGCTCGAAGCACGCTTCGAGCCGCTGCGCCCGCGCCTCATGGCTGGCGAAGCGCTGGTCGTCGATCAGGTCCTTGCGGCCGATCAGGCGCATCAGCGGCGCCCAGCCCTGGGGCTGGATGATCACGTAGCAATAATCGTTCTCGCCGCCGGGCGCACAGCGCAGCGCCGCGCCGGGCTGGCCGCCGCCGGAGGCATTGCCGGCGCGCGGCACGCTCTCGGTCGCCGGGGCGCCGGGATATTCGCTGAGCGGGCCGCTGGCGAGACGCTGCTGATCGCGCAGCTTCACCCGCAGCAGGTTCATGACGCAATCCTGCATGGCGACATCCACCCGCTGGCCGCGCCCGGTGACGGTGCGCTGGAACAACGCGGCGAGAATACCGGCTACGCAATGGATGCCGGTGCCGGTATCGCCCACCTGGACGCTGGCAGCGGTCGGCGGGCCGGAGCGCCAGCCGGTGGTGCTCATGGCGCCGCCCATGGCCTGGGCGATGGTCTCATAGGCCTTCGCCTCCAGCCCGCTTTCTTCCGCGAAGCCCTTGATGGAGGCGTAGATGATGCGCGGGTTGATGGCTTCGATGCGCTCCCAGGAAAAACCCTGGCGCTCCAGCACGCCGGCGCCGAAATTCTCCACCATCACGTCGCACCGCTCGATCAGGCGGACCAGGGCGTCCTGCCCCTGTTGCGACTTGATGTTGAGGGTGACGCTGCGCTTATTGGCGTTGAGCATCGTGAAATAGAGGCTGTCGACGTTGGATTTGTCGCGCAGCTGGGTGCGGGTGATGTCGCCACGGCGCGGCATCTCGACCTTGATCACGTCCGCGCCAAGCCAAGCCAGCAACTGGGTTGCCGACGGACCGGACTGCACGTGCGTCATGTCGAGCACGCGCACACCATCAAGTGCCTTGCTCATGCCAAACCCCTGGAACCGTCCCCAACCACTTTGCGATGCCGATCTGTGCCGGCTTGCAACAGCACATCACCATGCGTCATGATTGATATGCCGTCTATTGAATTTCGTATGCCAAATACAGAAATATCATTGTCACCCTGACGTCGCAAACGGTTTGCGGCGGTCACATCGAAAAACTGTAGGAACGCCCGCCTACACCCACGGCCAATCTGCAGCGCGGAGCCTTACGCAAGCGGGAAACAGCGTCAGCGCAGCGCAGCGAGCCCCGCCGTCAGGCCCATATCGGCCTGCTCGGCATGGGTGTGCACTTCTTCTTCATGGAGATAGTGCCGCATCAAATCGGTGGCGCTGATCACGCCCACCAGGGCATGATCCACCATCACCGGCAGATGGCGCACCTGATGCTCGTTCATGAGGCGCAGCACGGTCGCGATGGAATCGCCAAGCTCGCACGAGATCACAGCGCGCTTCAGCAGCGTCGCCACCGTGATATTCGGCGTGTTGGCGCCATGCGCGACCAATGCGCGGGTCACATCGCGCTCGGAAAAGACGCCGACCACCGTATTGCCCTCGGTCCGGCAGACGTCCTTGACGACGACGCTGGAGATATTCTCCCGCTTCATCACCATGGCGGCGGTCGCGACGGTCTCGTTCATCCGCACGGTGACGATGCGGGTATCGCGCTTCTCGCGCAGGATGTCGTCCACGGTAATCATCAGCTGTTCCTCACCTTGTGCGCCCACGGTTTGCCCGTGGTTGTCGAAGGCTCCGGCCACCGCCCTTCCCCGAGGGAAAACTGCGGCCGCATCATTGATCCCATGCTGGTATGCAAAATACCCGGTGTCAATAAGCGATGCGGAATCACTCCAAACTGCGTGCGCTGCACTGCAACAGAACAGAGTGCGACTCTTGGCTTTGCCGGCATTACTTGCCGAAAGCTATATTCGATGCCATCACAGTATGATGTATTTCGCCCGCCGGGCGGGCGGGGCGTGGCGGGCCGCGCGCAGCGCAGTCGGGGCAAGGGGTGAGATGACGTACCAGGACATCAACGTGAAGCCGATCGAGACCGAATCGAGCTTCCGCATGAAGGCATACAAGGCGCTTAAGGCGGCCATCATGGAGATGGACATCTATAGCCACGCCGAGGAGATCCGGCTGGAGGAACGCCAGCTCTCCGAAAAGCTCGGCGTCTCGCGCACCCCCATCCGCGAAGCCATGACCCTGCTGGAGCAGGAAGGCTATGTGCGCTCGGTGCCCCGCCGCGGCATCTTCGTGGTGCGCAAGACCAAGCAGGAAATCCTGGAGATGATCACGGTGTGGGCCGCGCTCGAAGGCATGGCCGCCCGCCTCGCCTGCCAGCAGGCCTCGGACGCGGAAATCCGCATGCTGCGCGAGAATGTGCGCGCCTTCGCCGATCGCAATCCGGAAGAGTTCGTCTCCGAATATTCCGCCGCCAACCTCGCCTTCCACCGCCAGATCATCCGCATGTCCGGCTGCCAGCTGATCGCGGACACCACCGACAGCCTGTTCCCCCACATGCGCGGCGTGCGCAAGGTGACGATCGCGCAGGACCATCGCGCCCAGCGTTCCATCGTCGATCACACCCGCATCGTCGAGGCGATCGAGAAGCGCGACGGCGACCTGGCCGAACGCCTCGTGCGCGAGCACACGCTCGGCATCGCCAAGCATGTGGAAGCGCACGGGGACTTTCTGGACTGAGGTTTTGACGCACTGAGGGCATCAATGGCGCTCCCCCTCGGGAGGAGCGCCAGGAGGCTCAAGCCGCCTTGTTCTTCGCCATCAGCGCGACGAAGCGATCGAACAGATAATGGCTGTCCTGCGGGCCCGGGCTGGCCTCGGGGTGATACTGCACCGAGAACACCGGCTTGTCGGCGAGCGAGAGCCCGGCATTGGAGCCGTCGAACAGCGAGACGTGGGTTTCCACCGCGTTGTCGGGCAGGCTCTCGCGATCCACGGCGAAGCCGTGGTTCATGGAGGTGATTTCGACCTTGCCGGTGGTCAGGTCCTTCACCGGGTGGTTCGCCCCATGATGGCCCTGGTGCATTTTCACCGTGCGGCCGCCCACGGCGAGCCCGATCATCTGGTGGCCGAGGCAGATGCCGAAGGTCGGCACGTCGCGCGCAATCAGCTCGCGGATCACCGGCACCGCATATTCCCCGGTCGCCGCCGGATCACCCGGGCCGTTGGAAAGGAACACGCCGTCGGGCTTCAGCGCCATGACTTCGTCCGCCGAGGTGGTGGCCGGCACCACCGTCACCAGGCAGCCGGCGCGGGCGAGCAGGCGCAGGATGTTGCGCTTCACGCCATAATCAATGGCCACCACATGGAACTTGCCCTCGGTGCGGGTGCCGAAGCCGGCATTCCACTGCCAGGGCGTCTCGTCCCATTCGAAGCGCTGCACGGAGGTGACGCCGGGCACCAGGTCCATGCCTTCCAGGCCGGGCCATGCGCGCGCCTTCTCCTTCAGTGCCGGAATGTCGAACACGCCGTCGGGCGAATGGGCGATCACGCCGTTGGGCATGCCGGTGTCGCGGATCAGCGCGGTCAGCGCGCGGGTATCAATGCCGCTGATGCCGGCGATGCCGCGCGCCTTCAGCCACTGGTCGAGGCCGCGGGTGGCGCGGTAATTGGACGGATCGCTCACCGCCGTGCGCAGCACCACGCCGCGCACCCCGGAGGCCGAGGCCATGGACACCGTCTCGATGTCCTCCTCATTGGTCCCCACATTGCCGATATGCGGAAAGGTGAAGGTGATGATCTGGCCGGAATAGGAAGGGTCCGTGAGGATTTCCTCATAGCCGGTGATGGCGGTGTTGAAGCACACCTCGCCAACACCCTCTCCCACTGCGCCGAGGCCGAAGCCTTCGAGCACGGTGCCATCGGCGAGCACGAGAAGCGCGGTCGGCTTCGGCTCGGCCCAGCCTTCGGCCGGGACGTTTGCGTGATCTTGTTCCTGCGTCATGGCTCGCCTAGATAATGAGTCACGCGCCGCACTTCCAGTGCTTCGCGCACGATGCCCGCCATTCCGCTCGGGATTTTTCCAGTTTCGGGGTATATGCGGGGTCGAGGGTGCGCTTTTGGCCCGCTGGCCGCGTTCGGCCGGCATGAGCACCTCGGGTGTGGCGAATGCATCGCCGATCTGGGGACGCGGGCCTGGCGCCAGACGGCTCGAACTTTGGCCGCAACAGCTTCAAGAGGACAGACATTGCTTCGCGACGATATCAACACCGCCCTTAAGGATGCGATGAAGGCCCATGACAAGGTGCGCCTTTCCACGTTGCGCCTCGTCAACGCCGCGCTGAAGGATCGCGATATCGAAGCGCGCGGCCTCGGCAAGGACCCGCTGAGCGATGATGATCTGCGCGCCCTGCTGGCCAAGATGGTCAAGCAGCGCGAGGAAAGCGCGCGTATCTATACCGAGAACGCCCGTCCCGAGCTTGCCGAGCAAGAGCGCGCGGAAATCTCCGTGATCCAGGATTTCCTGCCGCGCCAGCTCGGCGAAGCGGAAACCCGCGCCATCATCGCCGCCGTGGTCGCCGAGATCGAGGCCAAGGGCATCAAGGACATGGGCCGCACCATGGCGGTGCTCAAGGAGCGCCACGCCGGCGCGATCGACTTCGGCAAGGCCTCCGCCTGGGTGAAGGATGCGCTGACGGCCGCGTGAGCGATCCCGCCCGCAGCGTTATCCACTGTGGATAGAGGGGATAGCGGGGGCGTTCCCGCTTTCCCGCGCCAGCTGCGCGCCGTCACCGGGGGCGACGGGCGCATCGCCACATTGGCGCTTTATTATACGGTCCCCGCGCTATGATGCGTGCCTCCTGCAAAGAGCAATCTGACGTCGCATGCGCTTTCCGCCCTCATTCCTCGATGAGATCCGCGCACGGCTTCCCGTGTCGGAGGTGGTGGGCCGGCGCGTCAAGCTGAAGAAGCAGGGGCGCGAGTTCGCCGGCCTCTCGCCCTTCAACGCCGAGAAGACGCCCTCCTTTTTCGTCAATGACCAGAAGGGCTTCTACCATTGCTTCTCATCCGGGAAGCATGGGGACGTGTTCGATTTCCTGATGGAGACCGAGGGACTGCCGTTCGCCGAGGCGGTCGAGCGCCTAGCCTCCATGGCCGGCCTCGCCCTGCCGCAGGTGACGCCGGAAGCCGCCGCAAAGGAAGAGCGCCGCCGCTCCCTGCACGAAGTGATGGCGCTCGCCGCCCGATATTTCGAGGAGAATCTCCAGGCCCGGGCCGGCGCGAAGGCGCGCGGCTATCTGGCGGACCGAGATCTCGGGCCCACCATCCAGAAGCGCTTCCACCTCGGCTATGCCGCGCCCGAGCGCTATGCGCTGAAGGAAGCGCTCGGCAAGGCGGGGGTAAGTGTCGCCGACATGGTGGAAACCGGCCTCTTGATCTCCGGCGACGACATTCCCGTGCCGTACGACCGGTTTCGCGACCGGGTGATGTTTCCCATCACCGATCTCAAGGGCCGGGTGGTGGCGTTCGGCGGGCGGGCGCTGGAAAAGGACGTGGCGGCGAAATATCTGAACTCGCCGGAAACCGTTCTCTTCCATAAGGGGTCTTTGCTTTACAACGGTTTTTCCGCGCGCGCCGCCGTCCATAAAGGGGCGCGGGTGATCGCCGTGGAAGGCTATGTGGACGTGATCGCCATGGTGGAGGCGGGGTTCGAGGGCGCCGTCGCGCCGCTCGGCACCGCGCTCACCGAGGAGCAGTTGCAATTGCTCTGGCGCATGGCCGAGGAACCGGTGCTGCTGTTCGACGGCGACAAGGCCGGTCGGCGCGCGGCCTTCCGCGCCATTGATCTTGCCCTGCCCCATCTCAAGCCCGGCCGCAGTCTCTCCTTCGGCATGCTGCCGGAAGGCCAGGATCCGGACGATCTGATCCGCCGCAGCGGCCGCGAAGCCATGGAAGCCGTGCTTGCCCGCGCCGAGCCGCTCGCCGCCATGCTTTGGGCGCGCGAGTTGGAAGGCGCCAATCTAGAAACGCCCGAGCGCCGCGCGGCGCTGGAGGCGCGGATCGGCGAAGTGGTCTCAACCATCGCCGACGACAATGTGCGCCGCCATTATCGCCAGGATTTGAACGAACGGCTCAAACGCCTGCTCTCCCCGCCGCGGGAAGCACGAGGCTTCGTGGCGGCAGGCCGTGCGCGCAACCCGGATATGCGCGGGGGGCGGTTCAAGCCGCGCGAAGAGCCGCTGGCGGTGCGCGGCGGGGGAGAATTGTCCCGCACCTCGCTCATTCGCGGACCCCTGTCGTCCCTGCCGCGCGGCGAGGCGCTGCTTTTGTTCTGCCTGCTCAACCATCCCTGGCTGATGGATGAGAATGGCGAGGAAATCGCCGAATTGCCGTTTGCCAACGCCGATGCCGACACCCTGCGGCGCGCGTTGCTGGATGCCCATATGGAAGGCAAGGCGAGTGATTCGCTCAGCTTGGCCCAGCAATTGGAAAAAATGGGCGTAGAGGCGCTTTCGCGGCGCGCGCGGGCGGTCGCAAACCCCAGAATGGACTGGCCAGCCTACCCTGATACCGGGCACGAGGATGTGAGACTCTGGTGGAGCCAGTGTACGGCCTTGCATCGCAAGGCTTACGCGTTATCTAGAGAATTGAGGGAGGCTGAACGCTCTCTGGGAGATGACCCGAGCGAAGCCAATTTCGCATGGCTGCGCGATGTGCGGGAACGCCTCTCGGCCGTGGAGGGGACCGAAGCCCTGGTTGAGGGGTTCGGCGCGTCGTCCGGACGCGGCTCTGCACGGTCGGTGTGAATCACCAAGCGTGGCCCTTTCTTGCCGCAGTGTGGTGCGCTGCGCAAATGGAACCTTCCGCTTTCACAGGCGGTCCGGTTCAGGCTGATTTAACGGGACGGCCCTAGGGTCGCCCACGCGATTAAGGGAAGGCGGCGAAATCCTGTGGGGTTGCGTCGCCATTTCGCCGTGGAACACACGCGGCGACTTGTCAGGAGATGTCCATGGCGAAGCAGGCGACCGAAGCGACCGAAGCGCCGGAGAAGGAGAACGACAGCCCCGACGGGCCGTTGCTCGACCTGTCGGACGCGGCCGTTCGGAAAATGATCAAGAATGCCAAGCGCCGCGGCTATGTGACCTATGAGCAGCTCAACGAAGTGATGCCCTCCGAGGAAGTGACCTCCGAGCAGATCGAGGACACCCTCGCCATGCTCAACGACATGGGCATCAATGTCGTTGAGGCCGAAGAGGCCGCCGAGGAAGAGCAGACCGAGGAAGCGGAAGCCGCCGACGAGCCGGAAGAGGTCGAGGGCGGCGAGCTGACCGAGGCCGCACCGCGCGCCGTCGCGCGCTCCGAGAGCAAGTCGGAGCCGGCCGAGCGCACCGACGATCCCGTGCGCATGTATCTGCGCGAAATGGGCACGGTGGAGCTGCTCTCCCGCGAGGGCGAAATCGCCATCGCCAAGCGCATCGAGGCCGGACGCGAGGCGATGATCGCCGGCCTGTGCGAGAGCCCGCTGACCTTCCAGGCCATCATCATCTGGCGCGATGAGCTGACCGAAGGCCGCGTGCTGCTGCGCGACATCATCGATCTCGAAGCCACCTATGCCGGCCCGGAAGGCAAGAACGTGCCGCCGGCGGTCATGGAAGGCGAGACCGCGCTGGCCCCGGAAGCCGGTGAAGACGGCCTGCTGGGCGACGGCGCCTCGCCCGGCGACGACGAGGACGACATGGAGAATTCCCTGTCGCTCGCCGCCATGGAAACCGAGATCAAGCCGAAGGTCGTGGAGACTTTCGACCGCATCGCCGACAGCTACAAGAAGCTGCGGCGCCTGCAGGACCAGAACGTCGAATCCCGGCTCAACAACGAGACCTTGTCCCCGGCGCAGGAGCGCAAGGCCAAGAAACTCAAGGAAGACCTGGTCCTCGACGTGAAGTCGCTGTCCCTCAACCAGGCGCGCATCGACGCCCTGGTGGAGCAGCTCTACGAGATCAACAAGCGCCTCGTGGGCCTGGAAGGCCGCCTGCTGCGCCTCGCCGAGAGCTATGGCGTGCAGCGCGAGGACTTCCTCAAGCAGTACCAGGGCTATGAGCTGGACCCGAAATGGGTGCTGCGGGTCTCCAAGCTCGGCTCCAAGGGCTGGAAGGGCTTCGTCGCCCACGAGAAGGACGGCATCAAGGACCTGCGCGGGGAAATCCACGCGCTCGCCACTGAGACGGCGCTCGAGATCGCGGAATTCCGCAAGATCGTCCAGATGGTCCAGAAGGGCGAGAAGGAAGCCCGTCAGGCCAAGAAGGAAATGGTCGAGGCCAATCTGCGTCTCGTTATCTCCATCGCCAAGAAATACACGAACCGCGGCCTCCAGTTCCTGGACCTGATCCAGGAAGGCAACATCGGCCTCATGAAGGCGGTCGATAAGTTCGAGTATCGGCGCGGCTATAAGTTCTCGACCTATGCCACTTGGTGGATTCGCCAGGCGATCACCCGCTCGATCGCCGACCAGGCCCGCACCATCCGCATCCCGGTGCACATGATCGAGACGATCAACAAGATCGTGCGCACCTCGCGCCAGATGCTGCATGAGATCGGCCGCGAGCCGACCCCGGAAGAGCTGGCCGAGAAGCTCGGCATGCCGCTGGAAAAGGTGCGCAAGGTCTTGAAGATCGCCAAGGAGCCGATCTCCCTCGAAACGCCCATCGGCGACGAGGAAGACAGCCATCTCGGCGACTTCATCGAGGACAAGAACGCGATCCTGCCGATCGACGCGGCGATCCAGTCGAACCTGCGGGAAACCACCACCCGCGTGCTCGCTTCGCTCACCCCGCGCGAGGAGCGCGTGCTGCGCATGCGCTTCGGCATCGGCATGAACACCGATCACACCTTGGAAGAGGTGGGCCAGCAGTTCAGCGTCACGCGCGAACGCATCCGGCAGATCGAGGCCAAGGCCCTGCGCAAGCTCAAGCACCCGAGCCGCTCGCGCAAGCTGCGCTCGTTCTTGGACAATTGAGCCCGGGCGCGTCTGCATCCCAAATGAAAAAGGCCCGGCATGCGCCGGGCCTTTTTCATGTCCGCCATCCGGTGTCTCAGCGCTTCGCCGAGCCGGTGTAATGATCGGTCCAGGCGAGAACCGCGGCAAAGGCGACGAAAGCCAGAACGATTGCGGTGATGGTGATTGCGACGTCTGCAGGCATGGCACGTTTCCCTTCCTGCAACGGAAGCTAAGCCGTCCCCTTCCCCGCGCTTTGATCTGCCGCAAACAAAATCACCCTGCGCCCACGCGTCGCGTCCCGCCTCGAAGAACGGGAACGGCGAGGCTAGAAGCGCCAGGTGAAGTTCCCCTTCACCGCATTTTCCGTGATGTTCGAGCCGAGTTGGCCGTTGTAGAAGATGCCGAGGTCCACCGCCTCGCCCAGCTTGGCGCTGAGACCGGCGCCGACCACCAGGGCATCTTCCGCGAGCGGCGCGCCTGTCACGGTGAAGGGTATGGGCGCTCCGGCGAACGCCATGGTGGTGGTGGGCGCCAGATCGCCGAACGCATGCTGCCAGCCGAGCGTCCCCGACAAGGTCAGGGGCGGCGCGGCTCCGAGCCGCAGCTCGCTCGACCCACGCAGGCCGAGGACCGTGCTCAGCGTATCGAAATCGCTCGCCCGGCCGGACAGCATGGCCGCGCCCAGGCTTTCCGTGAAACCGTCGGTCGACTGGGCGACGTAGGAGAAGCCGGCAAACGGCTCCAGCACCGACGCCTTCCCCAGGGACGGCAGTGCAAAGTCGTAGCCAAGTTCGCCGAACAGCTGGCCCGTACGCCCGGCATAGCCGGCGCCGTAGCCCTGGGCGAAGCCCGGCAGCACCACCGAGCGGCTGGTGGAAATGTCATGCCAGGAATAGGCGGCGCCGAGGCGCACCGCCCATGCCCCCATCGCGCTCGCCCCGAAGCTGCGGCCGGCATAGAGCGCGAGGTCGTAAGTGTCGCTGGACCCGTTGGACGGCACGGTGTCGAGGTCGAACGTGCTCTGTCCGAAGCCCGCCGCGAGGCCGACGCGCCAGTCCGCCCAGGCGGTATCGAGCCCGATCAGGAAGCCGCCGATGGAACTGGAATAGCCTGAGGCGTTGGCATTGCCGTTATTATCGCCCCAGCCGCCATAGGCCTGGACCCATAAGGTGGCGCCGAGCGAACCGAGCGTGGCCGTGGTGGGCGCATCGCCGACAATAGTGCCGGATGTCGCCTGCCGCAGGCGGCCGGAAATCGCATCCCGCACATAGGTCGACTGGGTCTGGAGCACGCTCTGGGCCGTGGCGTGCACTTCGCCGGAAAGCGCGTCGAAGGCGGCGGGCGCTGCCCCGGCGGTCAGAATGGCCAGTGCGGGAATGAGGGAAGAGGAGACCGGCAGGCTGTCGGCCGCGAAAGCGGTGGCCGCCTGGTTGGGCGTCTGCGCCAACGCGGCAAAGGGCACCGCGCTGCGCCCGAGGGTTGCCACGAGATCGCCGTTCGATACCGAGAAGCCCGAACCGAGGAAGGGATAGAGCGCGCCCGCCGTTCCGATCTCGGAATCTGCGGCGAAGACGAAACTGCCGGAAATGCTCGCGGCACTGATGAGCGTATAGCTGGCGCCATATTGCGGCACGAAACCGGCGCCCGGCTTGAGGTGGATCTGCGCACCATCCGAAATCACGGCCCCGCCCACCAGGATCTGGTCGGAGGTGCCGTTGGCGCCGAGTTCCATCAGCAGCGTGGAGCCGGACGCGAATGCGGCGTTGTTGGCTACCAGGATCTTGCCGATGGAATTGCCGGGCGAGACGGTGGACCCACTCTGGGCGAGCAGGTTCGTCACCGTTCCGCTGCCGGACTGGGTTCCAGTCACAATCACGGTGCCATTCAGCGTGCCGTTGTTTTTGAAGGTGCCGTTATTGACGATGTCGGCATTGATGATGCCGGTATTGATGATGGTGCCGTCGTTCACCAGAAGGCCCTGCTGGCCTGTGGGGGTGGCGCTGCTCGGCGATACTGATGCGAATGTCTGCGGGACGGGCCCAGCGCCGCCGGAGATCTGCGCCCCACCAGCGACGCCCGTGATCTGGACACCACCAAAAGTGCCGGTGATCTGGACACCACCATAGGGGACTGAGAGCTGGCCCGCACCAGAGGAGCCGCTTAAATAGATTGCGGAAAAACCTCCCGAAGAGACGCTGGTGTTCGACAACACCGTCGTTGCCGTGAACGTGCCGGCATTGGTGAGCGTGGCGCCGCTGCCGACACTATAGCCGCCGGTCGCGTTGCCGCCAGTATCGACCACAGTATAGGACTGGAACGCGGCGCCTTTCGCGATATTCAGCGCGCCGGAATAGACCGCGCCAGTCGCGGCATTGTTCAGCACCGTGGTGCCGCCGGTCACCGCCACTGATCCCAGGTGCGTGATGCTGCCGTTCAGATAAATGGTGCCGCTGGCGAGGGTGAGAACTTCGCTGCCCGTGAAGCCGGAAATGGGGCTGTTGAAAGTGGCCGCGCCGGTGGAGGAGACGGTGCTTGCCCCCATCAGCAGCACCGGAAGGTCGGTCGCGAAATCCTGGGTGAGATCGAGATTGCCCTGGGCGGCGATGATCTGTTTCACGCTCGCATTGGTCTGCGAACTGAAATTGTTCGGGGCAATCCCGATGAACCCGCCATCCCCGTCATAGAGGACATCGAAGCCGGCATAGGTGTGCAGGCTCGAATTCACGAACTGACTGGCGGGATTGTAGAGATTGATCACGCCGGGGACCTGGGGATTGCCCGTGTCGCCCGCGGTTATGGTGTAGGTGGCGCTGCCCCCGACAAAGGAGATTCCCACCGTGGTGTTGACCGGCGCGACGCCGTCCGGCGCGCCGGGCACTTCAATGAAGGCGTCGGTCACGCCGGTATCCATGAGCAGCGTGCCGGTGCCGGACACGACATTGCTGCCTGGCACCTGAATCGTCACCTGCGCCTGGACCGCCTGCCAATTGTTGGGGCCGCCGGCCGCAGAGGGGTTCGCCAAGGCCAGCTGGCCGTAGGTGAAGGCCGCAGCGGAGGTGTTGGCGGTCGTCAATCCGAGCTCGACCTGGGTGGGCGTGATGATGTAGCCGCGGCGGACAGTGCCCTCGTTCATGCCGGTGATGTTGAGGAACGGATTGTAGATCGAGGATGTGGTGGGCTTGCCGTTCAGAACTTTGATGGCCTCTGTCGTGTTCGACACATCGACGGTGCCCGCGCCCATCGTATTGCGATCGAAGCCAACCCCCATCATCAGCGCGCCGGCGCAGTTCACGCCAGTGGTGCAATTCGGCGTGGCGGTGACGGAATTGGGGTTGGCGGTCGTCACACTCCCTGGAGGACAGCCATTCGCGCTGTCCGGATTGAGGCATTGGCTGTGGGTCACGACCAGAATGGGCATCGTGTCCGTGGTGACTGCCACGCCCGTCTGGGTGGTCGTGCCGTCCACCTTGCTGCCGCTGAATGAAACCGTAGCGTTGGTGAAATAGCCGGTCAGCAGCACGTCGGTGCTGTTGTAGAACACCCAGCCCACGGTGCCGTTCGAAGTTGGAATGGCTTGGTTCTTGTTGATGAAATCCTGGGTTCCCACGGCGATGCCGGTCGAGCCGGTATCGAGTGTGGGATAGAAGGCCGGGCCACCGTTGATGGACATGGCAATTGTGAGAGATTGTCCCGGCCTTCCAGCCGCCGCGTTGGCCAGGGCCTGGCTCAGATCGGTCGCATAGGGGACGGTGTAGGACGTATTGTAATTGTCATACATGTTCCAGCTTTGCGCGGCGGCAAAACCGGTGCTCGCGACAAGAATAGCAATCGTCAGGCGAACAGAGGCGAACAGGCCCCTCCACCGCACGTCCGGAAATTGCACGAGACGCTCCCCAGGCCCAGCGTATCCGCGATGGACGCTAGGCGGGGAACACGGCATCGTCAATAGCTACCAAAATACCGGATAAAGGGACACCGCTTATAGATAAGTGTCATATTCCAGCGGTAGGATGACCCGCGTAAAAGCGTCCAGCTCGGCTTGCTTCATCACCGCATAAACCCGGCGATATTCCGCCCCGAACGCACGCGCGATGAAATCGGAAGCGGCGAACCGCTGGACCGCCTCGGCCATGGAAGGGGAAAGGCGCGGCACGTCGTAATCATAAGCGTTGCCGATGAGCGGCTCCGGCGGCTCGATCCGCGCTTCGATGCCCTCCAGGATGCCAGCGAGAATGCCCGCCAGAACAAGATGCGGATGCGCCTCGGCCCCGGCAATGCGATGCTCCAGGCGCCGTGCCTGGGGCGGACCGTTGGGGACGCGCACCGCCACCGAGCGGTTGTCATATCCCCAGGTGATACCGGTGGGCGCGTAGGAGCCCGGCACGAGGCGGCGATAGCCATTATAGCTCGGCACGAACAGCAGCGTCGCGTCGGCCATGGTGGCGAGCAGCCCGCCGGCGCCGTGCCGCAGCAGGGTGTCCCCCTCCCCGCCCTCGCGCGCGAACACGTTGCGGCCGTCGCCATCTTGCAGGCTCACATGCACATGCATGCCGTTGCCGGCAAAATCGGCGAGCGGCTTGGCCATGAAGGTGGCGCGCAGCCCGTGCTTGCGGGCCACGCCCTCGATGGCGCGGCGCAGCAGAATGGCGTCGTCCGCCGCCTTGAGCGCATCGGCGCGGTGGTAGAGATTGACCTCGAACTGCCCCGGCGCCGCCTCCGAGATCACCGTGTCGGTCGGCAGCCCCTGGGCTTCCGCCGCCGCGCGCATGTCGTGCAGCACCGGGGCGAAAGCGTCGAGATCGGACATGGCATACATGTTCTGCCGCGCCTGGCCGGTGGCGGGAAACACCGGCTCCGGCGGTGCGCCCTCGGCGCCGGGCTTGAGCAGATAGAATTCCAGCTCGAAGGCGACGCAGGGCGTCAGGCCAAGCGCGGCGAGCCGGTCCACCAGCCTCGCCAATTGCTGGCGCGGATCGAGAACCCAGGGCGTACCGTCGGGCTCGTGCATGGTGATGAGCACCTGGGCAGCGGCGCGGGGTGACCAGGGCACCGGCTTGAGTGTGCCGGGCACGGGCCAGCACAACCCATCCTTGTCGCCGGTTTCCAGATGAATGCCGGTCTCCGCGACTTCGCACCCCCACACGTCCAGTCCGAAGATGGACAGCGGAATCGGCACCCCACTGTCCCACACCTTGGACAGCGCTTGGCCGGGAAGCCATTTGCCGCGCAGCACGCCGCTGGTGTCCGGCAGGAGCACTTCTACGATGTCGGGCACCCCGTGGGCCTCGACATAAGCGTCGGCCTCCCCGCGCATGGCGGCCCCGGTGGCATCTTGAGCAAAGGGGCCGGCTCCTGGACGCTGCATGATACTCCTACTTGCAATGAGATCGCGGGCTTATCCAAGCGCGTCGGCGCGGAACCTACAAGCTGGGGCTCGGCTTTTATTTTCCTCCTCCCTGCAACTTCCTTGGCCGAAAGTTGTTTCGACAGGGGAAACTGCGCTATTCTTGGACTCCAGCCCGGGGCCGGGAGGTGTACCCTCGCAATCGTGTGTGCACACGCCGCCGTGTGTGACGGCGGCCCCTTGCACGGAGACCCGGTCTTTGACGTCCCTGCCCCTTCTTGAACCTTTGCGCCGATCCCGTGGTTTGAGCCAATCGGCCGTTCTGGCCCTCGGCTTCGTGGTTCTCATCGCGATCAGTGCCGCCTCGATCTGGCTGGTGAACCGGGCCAAGGATGATTCCTCCCAGGTCAGCCATACGCTCCGGGTGGAAAACACGCTCTCCCAGGTGCAGATCATGGTGCGACGCGCGGAGAGCGCGCAGCGCGGCTATTTGCTGACCGGCGACGCCAGTTATCTGGATTTCTTCGAGGAGACCCTGGCGCAGGTCGTGCCCACCCTGCTGAAGACCCGCGCCACCACGGCCGACAATCCGGATCGCCAGCGGGCGCTCGCGGCCCTGGAGCCGAACGTCACCCAGAAGCTGGAGGAACTGCGCCAGACCGTGGACCTCTACAAGTCCGGCGATGTCGCCGGCGCCCTCAAGGTCGTGCGCACCGATCGTGGCGAGGCGCTCATGCGCGAGATCACCGCCCAGATCGACGCCATGAGGGACCAGGAAGAGCGGTTGCTCGCCCAGCGCACCACCTCGTCCAACCAGACCAGCCTGTGGCTTCTTCTGGTGAATCTCGTCGGCGTCGTGGCGATCATAGGCCTTGCGGGCCTCTCCATGCATCTGGTCCAACGCAACACCGCCGCTTTGCGGGACGCGCACAAAGAAGTCGCCCATGCGAATCAGAGCCTGGAACGGCGCGTGCTGGAGCGCACCGCCGATCTGCAGGAAGCCAATAATGAGATTCAGAGCTTCGCTTATATCGTGAGCCACGACCTGCGCTCGCCGCTGGTGAACATCATGGGCTTCACCAGCGAGCTGGAGGCCCTGCGGACCGACCTGTTCGATCGCATCGCCACCTTGCGCGAAAAGGCGAACGATACGGACGTGGCGCGCGATGCCGAGCTGGGGCGCGATTTCGAAGAGGCGTTCGGCTTCATCAAGGCGTCCATCACGAAGATGGACCGGCTCATCAAGGCGATCCTCGATTTGTCCCGCCAGGGGCGCGCGGAGTTTCATCCCGTGCCTGTGGAGGTGGCGCCGCTGGTGGAGAATATCGCCGCCACCATGGCGCACCAATTGCTGGAGCGCGATGCGTCCCTCACGGTCGGCCGCCTGCCGCCGATCGTCAGCGACCGCTTGGCGCTGGAGCAAATTTTCACCAATCTGATCGACAATGCGGTAAAGTATTTGCGTGCCGACGTGCCAGGCCGTATCGAGATTTCCGCCAGCGAGAGCCGCGGGTACATCACCTATCTGGTCAGCGACAATGGGCGCGGCATAGATCCGCGCGACAAGGTCCGGGTGTTTGAATTGTTCCGCCGCTCGGGCCCGCAGGACCGGCCGGGGGAAGGCATTGGTCTTGCCCATGTGCGCACCTTGGTGCGACGAATGGGCGGAGCGATTATCATGGATTCGGAACTGGGACGGGGCACCACCTTCAAGGTCACGTTGCCGCGGCGCCTGGTACAGAATGCCGAAGAGGAAAAGCATGACTGAACACGTCACCATCATCATGATCGAGGATGACGAAGGCCATGCCCGTCTGATCGAGAAGAATATCCGCCGCGCCGGCGTGCTGAATGAGATTCTTCCCTTTACCGACGGCACGACCGCGGTCGATTTCCTGTTCGGGCCCGACGGCACCGCCGCCAAGAATGCCGGCCGCGCGCTGCTGGTGCTGCTGGATCTCAACCTGCCGGACATGACCGGGGTGGATATTCTCAAGCGCATCAAGGAGAACGAGCATCTGCGGCTGTCGCCCGTGGTCGTGCTCACCACCACCGACGACAAGGTGGAAATCCAGCGGTGCTATGATCTCGGCGCCAATGTCTATGTGACGAAGCCGGTCAATTACGAGAACTTCGCCAACGCGATCCGCCAGTTGGGCCTGTTCTTTTCCGTCATCCAGGTGCCGAAGGCCAAGTGATGCCCGAAGCGGCGCAGCCCGATGCGGTCTCACAGCATGCGCGCGACGCCGCCACCGAGGTGGACGCTGCGCAGGCGGAGGCCGTACGGGTTCTCTATGTCGACGACGATCCCGGGCTCGGCCGCCTCGTGCAGCGCCAGCTGGGGCGGCTCGGCTATGTCGTGGAAACAGCGACCTCAGGCACCGATGGCCTCGCCCGGCTGGCCGAGGGCGGCATCCATGTGGTCGCGCTCGACCATTACATGCCCGGACAGGACGGCCTTGAGACCCTCGCCGCCATCCGCGCGCTGCCCGATCCTCCCCCGGTGGTCTATGTCACCGGCACCCAGGAGAGCCGCATCGCCGTCGCTGCGCTGAAGGCGGGCGCCACCGATTATGTGGTGAAGGAGATCCAGGGCGACTTCATCGAACTTCTGCGCTCGGCTATCGCGGCCGCACTCGACGCAGTCAAGATGCGCAAGGCGCATGAGGCGGCCGAGGCGGAAATCCGCGCCGCGCGCGACCGCTTCGAAGCCCTCGCCGCCGAACGCGCACTGCTGCTGCGGGAGATGAATCATCGGGTCGGCAATTCCTTGCAGATCATCGTCTCGCTGCTCCATGTCCAGGCCGGCGCCACGGAGAACGTGGAAGTTCAGGAGGCGCTGAACGCGGCCCGCGGGCGGGTCGCGGCGGTCGCCCAGGTGCATCGGCGCCTCTACACCTCGGACCAGGTCACCACGGTTGCGGCGGACCAATATCTCTCCGCCCTGCTGGACGATCTCCAGGTTTCCGCGAAGCACGCCGAATTCGGCGTGACCCTCTCCATCGAGGCGGACCCGATCGAGATCGACCCCGATCGCGCCGTCGCCATCGGTGTGATCGTGACCGAACTAGTGATCAACGCCTCGAAATATGCCTATCCCGGCGGATCGGGTCCGGTGCGGGTGGAATTGCGCAGCGCGGCAGACCAGATCCTGCTCGCGGTGGAGGATGACGGAGCGGGCATTTCGCCCGACATCGCGGCCCAGTCGAATGGCCTTGGCAACCGCATCGTGCGTGCCATGTCCAACAAGCTCGGCGCGGAGCTCGCCTTCGAGCCGCGCGAGCGCGGGGCGCGCGTCTCTCTTCGCTTTGCCAGCGCCCAGCCCGCGATCGGCGGGTTCTGACGCGGCGCCGCCGGTCCGGAGGGTCCGAGGGCGCCGCTTGCGCGCTCAGCCCTGCGCCGTGGGGAAGCCCGCCTGCTTCCAGCCGAGAATCCCGCCCTGCATATGCTCTTCCAGCGGTGAGCCGGAGGCCTGAACGATGGCCGCCGCGCGCTGCGACCGCTGGCCGGAGCGGCAGGAGAAGACGATTCTCTTGCCCTGCGCGTCCGGCAGGGCCGCGGGATCGAAGGCGGAAAGCGGCATCAGCGCGGCACCCGGGATGCTTTCGGCGCGCGTTTCGTCAGGTTCGCGCACATCCACCAGGAGGATGCTGCCATCCTCCATGCCGGCCTTGACCTCGGCGGGGGTGAGATGGGTGATGCGGCCGCCGAAGGGATTGGTTTCGCTCATGAGATCGGTCCTGGAAAAACATGAAAGTGGCGAAGCGCGGGGCTGCGCGCAAGGCCCCGATTGAGGCGGAGCATTCCGGCACTCTGCTTTAAAGCACGAGGGCGCCGCCCGCCGCTGCGAACGCCACCACAGCCCAAGCCGGCATCCGCCACACGGCCAGCCCGAGATAGCACGCCACAGCCAGGGCAAAGGCATAGGGGCCGGTGACGCCCTCCGGCAGCACCACGGTCCACAAAGCCGCCCCCAACAGGCCGACCACTGCGGCGTTCACCCCCGCCAGCAGGCGCCGGGCCGCCGGCGCGGCGCGCAGCCGCTCCCAGAACGGCACCGCGCCCACCACCAGCAAGGCGGACGGCGCAAAAATGGCGAGCAGGGCGATGCTTGCGCCCGCAATGCCCGAGGGTGGGCGCTGCGCCACAGCGCCCAGAAAGGCGGCGAAGGTGAACAGCGGGCCGGGCATCGCCTGCGCCGCGCCATAGCCGGCAAGGAACGCGTCCTTGGACACGAGCCCGGTGCCCACCGTCTCCGCATCCAGCAGTGGCAGCACCACATGGCCGCCGCCAAACACCAGCGATCCGGCGCGAAAGAAGCGCTCCGCCAGATCCCAACCGCCCGATTGCGAGAGCTGCGCAACGACCGGCAGCAGCAGCAGGCCGGCGGCGAACAGGACCAGGGCGCCGAGCGCCATGCGCCGCGAGATGCCGAGGGGGGGAAAGGGATCGCCGGACGCGCCGGTGACCGCATGGAGCAGGAAAGACCCGGCGAGCGCCCCGAGCGCGATGGCGAGCAATTGCCCTCCGCTCCCCGGCAGGCAAACCGCCAGGATGGCGGCGCAGAGGGCGATGGAGGTGGTGCGCTTTTCCGGGCACAGGGCGCGCGCCATGCCGAGCACCGCATGGCACACGACCGCGACCGCCGCCGCCTTCAGGCCCGCCACCCAGCCGGCGCCGCCAAGCCCGCCCACGCGATCCAGCATCAGGGCGAAGGCCACCATGAGCACGGCGGACGGCAAGGTGAAGCCGATGAAGGCGAGGCACAGGCCCGGCAAGCCGGCGCGCATGAGCCCCACGGCCATGCTGACCTGGCTCGAGGCCGGGCCGGGCAGGAACTGGCAGAGCGCAACCAGATCGGCATAGGCACTGTCGGTGAGCCAGGCCCGGCGCACCACGAATTCCTCACGAAAATAGCCGAGATGGGCGATCGGACCGCCGAAGCAGGTCATGCCGAGGCGCAAAAAAATGCCGAATAAATTCAACAGGCCAGACATGTTTAATACCCGCTCAGATTGTAGGGAGAATCCAACCATCCCATGAAGCGGCGCACGCGAGCGGCGCTCCTCCCTCCGGTTCCGAAAGGGGAGGAAGCGCCCCTTCCTTGAATGAAAACAAGGGGGTGACGCAAGGCACGCGACGTCGCATGCCGCATTTCAAAGTCAAACTCTACATCACTACCTCTAATGAACTCGATCTGAGCAGGCCGCTCATCTCTCGTTCATGTTGAGCTTGGTATGAAAGACTCAACAAATCCCGTCGCTTGCTGCAGCCTTGCGTTGCAAGACAATTGGCGGGACAGGTCCTGAGGTTGCCGGTGCATCGTCTCCCGCCTTGGCCGTGACAGAGCTATTGATCGGGTCGTTCCCCCGCACGTGTCCGATCAGTGGAAAGGCGTCGGCGCAAGCCGGCGCCTTTTTATTTGGGCGCCCGTTTCTGCCGGACGGGAGCATGCTTTAGACTTCCCGCCATGTCTGCACATCGTCCCCAGATTCCCGAATTGGAAACCCTGCGCATCGGCGGAAAGCGGGCGATGGCGATGGCCCTCGCGGCGGTGGAAACCGCGCGCGGCAAGCCCCCTCTGGTGGCCTTGCTGGACCGGGCCGCCCGCGAGCCGAAGGCGCTCGTCCTCGGCTTGACCGGACCGCCGGGGGTGGGAAAATCCACGCTCACCAACGCGCTCGTGCGCCGGGCCCGCGCGGAGGGACGCACGGTCGCGGTGCTGGCGGTGGATCCATCCTCGCGCCGCACCGGCGGCGCGCTGCTGGGGGATCGGGCGCGCATCCAGACCGACCCCGAGGATCGCGGCGTGTTCGTTCGCTCCATGGCGGCGCGGGACCGGCTGGGCGGCCTTTCGGACGATGCGGTGGCGGCGGTGGTGCTGATGCGCGCCGTGTTCGATCTCGTGATCGTCGAGACCGTCGGCGTCGGCCAGTCCGAAGCCGACATCGGGCTGGTGGCGGACAGCGTGGTGCTGTGCATTCAGCCGGCCTCCGGCGACAGCCTTCAGTTCATGAAGGCGGGGGTGATGGAACTGCCCGACATCATCGTCGTCACCAAGGCCGACATGGCCGATATCGCCCGGCGCGCGGCGGCCGATGTCAGCGGCGCGCTCTCGCTGGGCGGCTTGCCGACGCAATGGACGGTGCCGGTCATCCGCCTGTCCGCCGCCAGCGGCGAGGGGCTGGAGGCGTTCGACGCGGCGCTCACCGCCCATCAGGCACATCTCGCCCTGGACGGGCGACTCGCGGCGCAGCGGGCGGAGCAGGAACAGCGCTGGGTGGACGAGGCGATCCGCCTGCGATTCGGCACCGAGGGACTCGCCCTTGCCCGCAAGATGGCGGTTGCGGAGGGCGGCCCGTTCAGCCGCGAGGCGGCATTTGCGGCGCGCTTAACCCGCTCGTAAGGTTGATAAGTGATTTTTCTCTCCAGGCGCCGGCGTTCGTTCGCTGGCTTCCTGTGAGGGCGATCCCATGGTTCGGTATTTCGGCGTGCGCCTGCCGGCGTGCATTCTGGCTGTGGCCGGATGCCTTTTTGCAACCGCCGCGCGCCCGCAGATGCTGCCATCCGACATCTTCCTGTCCCGCGCGGCGGCAGAGCGCGCCCAAGGCGGCTTGCTCTCGGCCCCGGTGCGGGCCCTGCGCGTGGCGACGCTGGATTGGGAACCGCTTCTCGGCCCCTCCGCGCCGGACCCGGGCGCACCCCAGGCGAGCGTGCAGATCGCGGCGGCCTCCACCGCCTCTGTCCCCGCGAATGCCGACAGCACCTATGCCTATCCCCCGCCGCTGGTGCTCGGGGGCGCACTTCCGCCCAGCAATCCCGCCGTCCTGCTCGCCGACCGGGACGAGGAAGCCGACACCCCCGCCGTCTTCGGCCCCTCGCCCAATGCCGACAACGCCTATCTCGAACTCGCGCTGGACCAGGTGCTGACCCTGCCGGGGCTGGACGAGGAAAGCATCGCCGCGGAAGAGGATGTCCCCTCCACCTTCGGCCCCGACATGAGCGCGTACGACACCTCCAGCGAGGCTCCGCAGGCGCTGATCTTCGGCGAACCGCCGCCGCCGGGCAGCGCGCAGGACGACGCCGAGCTGGAAGCCCCAGATGCAGCCGGCCTCTCGCTCGACGCCAGCGAGGGGACCGCGCAAGGCATGCATTCGTCCCAGGACACGCCGATCGTGCACGACATGCGGGTGGTGTTCGGACAGAGTGGCGGGCTCTTTCCGCCGCTTCCCTTCGAATATGCCGCGCTGCCGCCGAGCGCTTCCACCCTGCCGCCCATGCCACCGGTGCCCCCGCCGGACGAAGAGGCCAGCGGCCTCATGAGCGGCGATGCCAGCCCGGCGACCCGCCTCGCCCTCGCCGGCCCGGCCCGCGCCCGCGCGGAAAAGTGCCTCGCCGAGGCCGTCTATTTCGAGAGCCGGGGCGAACCCAAGCGCGGCCAGATCGCGGTCGCCCAGGTGGTGATGAACCGGGTGTTCTCGGGCTATTACCCCAACGACGTCTGCAAGACCGTCTATCAGAACGCCCACCGCCATCTCGCCTGCCAGTTCACCTTCGCCTGCGACGATGTGAAGGACGTGATCCGCGAGCCCGATATGTGGGTTCAGGCCAAGCAGATCGCCTCCGACATGCTGGACGGCAAGCTCTGGCTTTCAAGCGTCGGCCGGGCGACGCACTACCATGCCTATTGGGTGCGGCCGAGCTGGGTGCGCGAGATGCGCAAGCTGGATCGCATCGGGGTTCATACCTTCTATCGCCCGCGTCGCTGGGACGGCTGAGGGTTCAGGCCCGGCGCGGGGCGCACACGCAACGACAACCGCAACGAAAAAGGCCCGGGAGATGCTCCCGGGCCTTTTCATTTCCAATCGACGAGGTGGAAAGCTCAGAGCGCGCCCTGGGCTTCCACCACGGCCACCGCCGTCATGTTGACGATGCCGCGCGCCGTCACCGACGGGCCGAGAATGTGCGCGGGCTTGGCCGTGCCCATCAGGATCGGGCCCACGGGCAGCGCATCGCCCAGCACCTTGATCATGTTGTAGGCGATGTCGGCGGCGTCGAGGTCCGGCATCACCAGCACATTGGCTGCGCCCGACAGACGCGATCCGGGGAACACGTGCTCGCGCACATCCTCCAGCAGCGCCGCGTCGGCCTGCATCTCGCCATCCACTTCCAGCGAGGGGTCCCGCTGCAGGATCAGTTCGAGCGCACCGCGCACGCGCTTGGCGCATGAGGTTTCGTGCGAACCGAAATTGGAATGGGACAACAGCGCGATGCGCGGCTCGAGCCCGAACCGCCGCACGTGGGCGGCGGCGAGGATGGTCATCTCCGCGAGATCGGCGGCCGTGGGCTCGTTCTGGATCTGCGTGTCGCAGATGAAGAAATTGCCCTTGGGCGTGATCAGCAGCGAGAGCGCGGCAAGTTCGTGCACGCCGGGCGCAAGACCGATGATGTCCCGCACGTGACGCAGCCGGCGATTGAAGCGTCCCTCAATGCCGCAGAGCATGGCATCCGCCTCGCCCCGCTGCACTGCGAGGGCGGCGATCACCGTATTGTCGGTCCGCACCAGGGTGCGGGCGGCATCGGGGGTCACGCCCTTGCGGCCGGCGATCTCCACATAGGTGCGCACATAGTCGCGATAGCGCGGATCATCCTCGGGATTGATCAGGTCGAAATCGGTGCCCGGGCGGATCGACAGCCCGAAGCGCTGAAGACGGGTTTCGAGCACGCTCGGCCGCGCCACCAGGATCGGCCGGGCGATGCCTTCTTCCACCACCGCCTGGGCGGCGCGCAGCACGCGTTCGTCCTCGCCCTCGGCATAGATCACGCGCTTCTTGTCCAGCTTCGCGCGGGTGAAGAGCGGGCGCATGATGAAGCCGGAGCGGAACACGAACTGATCCAGCTTGTCGGCATAGACCTCGAAATCCGTGATCGGCCGGGTGGCGATTCCGGTTTCCATGGCCGCGCGCGCCACCGCCGGCGCGATGCGCAGGATGAGGCGGGGATCGAACGGCGAGGGAATGATCGAATCCGGCCCGAAAGAGCGGGTTTCCCCGCCATAGGCACGGGCCACCACGTCGGACGGCGTCTCGCGGGCGAGCGCCGCGATGGCCTCCACCGCCGCCATCTTCATTTCGGCGTTGATGTCGGTGGCGCCGACATCAAGCGCGCCGCGGAAGATATAGGGGAAGCACAGGACGTTGTTGACCTGGTTCGGGAAGTCCGAGCGGCCGGTGCAGATCATCGCATCGGGGCGGGCGGCGCGCGCCTCTTCCGGCATGATCTCGGGGTTGGGATTGGCGAGCGCGAGGATCAGCGGACGATCCGCCATGCGCTTGACCATGTCCTGGGTCAGCACGCCGCCGGCGGAGAGGCCGAGGAAGATGTGCGCGCCGTCGATGACATCACCCAGCGAGCGAGCCTCGGTCTTCTGCGCATAGACCGCTTTGTAGGGATCCATGAGGGTTTCGCGGCCTTCATAGACCACGCCCTCGATGTCGCAGACCCAGATGTTCTCGCGCTTGGCGCCGAGCGTCACCAGCAGGTTGAGGCAGGCGATGGCCGCCGCGCCCGCGCCAGAGGTGACGATCTTGAGATCCTCGATCTTCCGGTTGCCGATTTCCAAAGCATTGCGCACCGCCGCGCCGACGATGATGGCGGTGCCGTGCTGGTCGTCATGAAAGACCGGGATCTTCATGCGCTCGCGCAGGCGCTTCTCGACCTCGAAGCACTCCGGCGCCTTGATGTCCTCAAGATTGATGCCGCCGAAGGTGGGCTCCAGGGCCGCCACGGTCTCGACGATATGGTCCACCTCGTTCGCGGCGATTTCGATGTCGAACACATCAATGCCGGCGAACTTCTTGAACAGAACCGCCTTGCCTTCCATCACCGGCTTGGAGGCCAGCGGGCCGATATTGCCGAGCCCGAGCACGGCGGTGCCGTTCGAGACCACTGCCACCAGATTCTGGCGAATGGTCAGCTCGGCGGCCTGGAGCGGGTCGGCCTTGATGGCCATGCAGGCGGCGGCGACGCCAGGCGAATAGGCGAGCGCGAGATCGCGCTGGTTGCCCAAGGGCTTGGTGGCCTGGATTTCGAGTTTTCCCGGCCGGGGCAGGCGATGATAAATCAGAGCTCCCGAGCGCAGATCATCTGAGATGTTGGACGCCATTCCCTTCCCGACCCTTCTTAAACATACCTTGTTTCAAAACCGGCGGCACGGTAGCCCTCGGCAGCAGGGATGTCACGGGTAAGCGCTACGTTTTTCGGCAGCGCACGAAGTCGCCGCGCCGCTCCGGACGCAACCGCAGACTGAAAAGGGTGCCCCCCATGAAGAAGGCCCTCCTGGCCGCCCTGGCGTTGGCCGTTCTCGGCATTGGCGGCTATTTCGGATTGAACTTCTGGAGCAAGGAAAAGGTACGCGGGGAAGTTGAGCAAGCTTTCACAAGCCTGCGGGCTTCCGGAACGCAGGCCAGCCATGGCGAGATTGCGTTTGACCTTCCAAACCGAACCTTGAGCGTTGCCGACATCGCCATTACCGCCGGCGACGGCAGCAGCACCGTCAAAATCGCCCGCCTCACCGCCACCGGCATCGCCCCGCCCTCCGGCGGGCGAATCACCGCCGATTCGGTGACGCTGCACGGCGTGGAGGTGCGCAACACGGACGCGACCCGCGACACCACCTATGAGACCCCGCTGGTGGAGATCGCCGGCTATTCCGGCCCGGCGGCCTTCATCCTGCCGCCGATCGCGGCCACGAGTGCGGCGACGCTGCGCGCTGGGCTCCAGCATTTCGCCGCCATGCGGGCCGCCAGCATCCGCCTGCCGCACGCGACGGCACGTGTACGGCTCGCCGCCATGGCCGCAACGCCGCGGACGCCCGGAACGGACGCACGAAGCTTCAACGTGGATTATGGTGCCTTGCTCGCCGAGGGCATCGGCCAGGGCCGCATCGCGCATCTCAGCCTCGACCGCGTGGGTGTGCGTGAGCAGGGCGGTGCCCAGGCCGCTCAGGGCTTCGTGGGTACGCTGGAGCAGATAGACGTCACCGCCATCGACACCGCGCCCCTGCTGGCGCTGACACAGGCTTCCACGCAGGGACAACCAGCCCCCACCGGCTATATGCCGCTCTACGGCCGCCTTTCGGCGGGCAGCTATTCGCTGACCCAGGACGGTGGCGCGACCGTGATGATGAGCAACATCCTCGCCGAGGGCATCGCCCTCGATCCCGGCCTGCTCAACCTGGCCCGGCTCGAAGCTCTGGACGCCCTGTCGAAGCCCGACCACGCGCTCACAGCGGCGGAAGTGGAACAGCTCACTCACCTCACCTCCGACGTGCTCAAGGGGATCGGCTTCGCCCGCATTTCCACGAGCAATGCATCCCTCTCCTCACCCGGCGGCAAGATGGAGCTCGCCAATCTCGCACTGACCGGCTACGCGGCCGGGAAGCTGGAGCGCATGCAGGTGGATGGGTTCATCGGCCATAGCGGCGATGCCTCCGTGGTCGCTCTCGGCAGCGGCACCGTGAACGGTCTCTCGCTGGTGGCGATGATGGATCTGGCCCCGAAGACGGCGCGCCAGGGCGCCGACCCCACGGCGGACACCGTGCTCGCTTTGTTCAAAGTCCTGGATGGATTCGAGTTCGCGGATCTCACGGTGCCGGAACCGGAGCTGGGCGGCACCGTCTCCGTCGGACATTTCGCGGTCGCCTGGGACCAGTTTATCGGCGCCGTCCCCACCCGCTTCAAGCTGCGGGCGCGGGACATCACCGGGCCGATCTCGGAAGCCGATGGTGCCCCGTTCAACCTTCTGGTCGCGGCGGGAATGACCAGCGCGACGCTGAGCTTCACGCTCGACACGACCTATGACCAGGGCGCGCAGGCGATCGTGATCGGCCCGGTGAGCGCCCAGGTGGACGATGCCCTGAAGGTGTCGCTCGACGCCCGCCTCACCCGTATCCCCCCAGCCGCCTTTGAAAACGCCGGCGCTGCCCTCGGCGCCCTGGATCAGGCGGGGCTGGGCCCGGTGAAGCTTGAGCTGGTGGACCTCGGGGCGGCGGAACTGGCGCTGCGCGCTTATGTCGACCTGACCAATGGCGATATCGAGCAGATGCGCACCGCGCTGATCGCGGTGGTCCAGGAGCAGGCGCGGGCCGCCAGCGCGGACTTTCCCAATGCCGAGCGCATCGGCGCGGCACTGGTGCAATTCCTCAAGACGCCGAAGACGCTCACCCTCACGCTGAACCCCACCGGCGACGTCAAGCTGCTCGATCTCGCCCAAACCGACGATCCCCTCGCCACCGCGCGGCAACTCTCGCTGGACCTCGTCGCTGGCCCCTGAAACGCGAACGCCCTCCGCAAGGAGGGCGTACACTTGGATCTCGGGGTCCGGTAGCCGCGCTTATTTCCGCGGCAGGTTGAGGCGGATGTGTAGGTCCTTCAGCTGCTTGGGCGTCACCTCGGCGGGCGAGCCCATCAGCAGGTCCTCGGCGCGCTGGTTCATGGGGAACAGCGAAATCTCGCGCAGGTTCGAGGCGCCGCACAGCAGCATCACGATGCGGTCGATGCCCGCCGCCATGCCGCCATGGGGCGGCGCGCCATATTGGAACGCGCGGTACATGCCGCCGAACCGCTCCACCACCGTCGCCTCGTCATAGCCGGCAATCTCGAACGCCTTCAGCATCGCTTCGGGGCGATGGTTGCGGATGCCGCCGGAGGCGATTTCATAGCCGTTGCACGCGATGTCGTATTGGAACGCCTTGATGGTCAGCGGGTCCTGGCCCTGCAGCGCCTCGAGGCCACCTTGCGGCATGGAGAAGGGATTGTGGGAGAAGTCGATCTTCTTCTCCTCGTCCGACCATTCGTAGAACGGGAAGTCGACGATCCAGGCGAGCTCGAACCGCTCGGTATCCACGAGGTTTAGTTCCTCGCCTGCCTTGGTGCGGGCAAGGCCGGCGAACTTGTAGAATTTCGAGGGGTCGCCGGCGACGAAGAAGGCAGCATCGCCCGCCTTGAGGCCGAGCGCCTCGCGGATCGCCTCGGTACGTTCCGGGCCGATATTGTTGGCGAGCGGGCCACGTCCGACGGGATGTTCGATTGGCTCCCGTTCCTCAGAACCCGGGCGCTTGTCGACTTCGGATCTAACAATATTGTCGATAGCGGGCTCGCTCCACATGATATAGCCGAGCCCCGGCTGGCCCTCGCCCTGGGCCCAGCTGTTCATGCGGTCGCAGAAGGCGCGCGAGCCGCCGGTCGGGCCGGGGATCGCCCACACCTGGTTCTTCGGGTCCTCGAGCATGCGCGCGAACACCTTGAAGTTCGAGCCGCGGAAATGCTCGGAGACATCCTGCATCACCAAAGGATTGCGCAAATCGGGCTTGTCGGTGCCGTATTTGCGCAGGGCCTCGGCATAGGGAATGCGCGGCCAAACCTTGGTCACCGGCTTGCCGCCGCCAAACTCCTCGAACACGCTGGTGATCACCGGCTCCATCGCCGCGAACACGTCTTCCTGTTCGATGAAGCTCATCTCCAGGTCGAGCTGATAGAACTCGCCTGGCAGCCGGTCCGCGCGCGGATCCTCATCGCGGAAGCAGGGCGCGATCTGGAAATAGCGGTCGAAGCCGCTCATCATGATCAGCTGCTTGTACTGCTGCGGCGCCTGCGGCAGCGCGTAGAACTTGCCGGGATGGATGCGCGAAGGCACCAGGAAGTCGCGCGCACCCTCGGGCGAGGAGGCGGTGAGGATCGGCGTCTGGAATTCGAAGAAGCCGCCCTGCTTCATCCGCTGGCGCAGGCCATCAATGACCCGACCACGCAACATAATATTATTGTGAAGTTTTTCGCGCCGCAAATCGAGAAAGCGATACTTAAGTCGAATATCTTCCGGGTAGTCCTGGTCGCCGAACACGGGCAGCGGCAATTCTGCTGCGGCGCCCAGCACTTCCAGCCCCACCGCATAGACTTCCACCTTGCCGGTGGGCAGGTCCGCATTCTCGGTCCCCTCGGGGCGCAGGCGCACCTTGCCGTCGATGCGCACGACCCATTCCGCCCGCACCTTTTCCGCCGCCTGGAAGGCCGGGCTGTCGGGGTCGATCACAACTTGGGTCAGGCCGTAATGGTCTCGCAAATCAATGAAAAGCACGCCACCATGGTCACGGATGCGGTGACACCAGCCGGAAAGCCGGACGCTTTCGCCCACCAGGGCGTCGGTGAGCGCGCCGCAAGTGTGCGTGCGGTAGCGATGCATGGCGGGGGACATGGCGAGCGGCCTTTCGGACAACCTGGGGACAAACGCGCTGCCGCAAAGGATGGGCGAAGCGGGCCGCCGGAAGGTGCATGGGCGCCCCTGCTTGTCAAGGCTGCCTCGAAATCCCATGGGAAACCAATGGGATTTGCTGCTGCGCAACACAGACAGCCCCTGTCGGTGCCCAACCAAGGCGTATATCGTGAAATGTGGCGTGCAATGCGTCGCGATTGAGACATGATGGAAGCAACCACCAGTCTACCAGAGATAGCAAACCCGAACGGCACCACGGAACGCGTGCGCTCGTGGGATGCCGCGCGCTGGGCGGTGGGATTGGGCGGTGCATTTATCGTCACGGTCCTTGTCGCAACCATCGTGCTGACTGTGTATCTGCGGGATCGCGCCCTGGGCGATCGCCATCGCGAGCTGGAGAACCTCGCCCTTACCCTGGCGGAGCAGACCGACCGTGCCTTCCAGGGCGCCGAACAAATTCAGCGCAGCCTCATCGAGCGTCTCAACGTGCTCGGGGCGAACGACCCGGAAAGCCTGGTCCGCGCCGCCTCCACCTATGAAATGCACGAGATCATCCGCCAGCGCGTCCACGGCCTGCCGCAGATAGATGCCATCACCATCATCGGCACCAAGGGCAAGCTGCTGAACTTTTCGCGCTATTGGCCCATCCCCGATGTGAATGTGTCGGACCGCGATTATTTCAACGCCCTCACCACCGGTCTTTCCACCACCCAGTTCGTCAGTACGCCGGTGCTCAACCGGGGCACGGGAACGCCCACCATCTACCTCGCCCAGCGCTTTTCCGCGCCGGACGGCAATTTTCTCGGCCTCATTCTGGCCGCCATGCGGCAAAGCTATTTCGAGAAATTTTACGGCGGCATTGATCTGGGATCCGGCGGGTTCATCGCCCTGTGCCGGCAGGATGGCGTGGTGCTCGCCAGTTATCCGCCCGTAGCGGACAATATTGATCCGGCGGCGCAGCGCGCGCTATTGCGCCACCTGATCGCGACAGCAAACATGGCCGGCGCGCAGGAGCGGCAGATCCCGCCAGGCCTCGTGGATCGGCAAGAGCGGCTTGCCGCGTTCCAGGACCTCGCGCACTTCCCGCTGGCCATCATGGTCAGCGACACCTCCGACGACGTCTCGCGCTCGGTGCGGGCGCAGATCCTACCGATCCTGGTGGCATCCGGGCTGATCTGCCTTGCCATTACGGTGGCCGTCATCACGGCTGTGCGCCATCTGCGGGCGCAGCAGGAATTCGCCCAGAACGCATATCGCACCGCGCGGCAGGACGAACTGACCGCCCTGCCGAACCGCCTGCATTTCCTGGAGCAGCTCGACGCGCTCCTCGGCGAGGACATGGACACACATGGCTTTGCGCTGCTGTTCCTGGATCTCGACTATTTCAAGTCCGTCAACGACACGCTCGGCCACGCCATCGGCGACGATCTGCTGTGCGCGGTCGCCCGGCGGATGGAAGACTATCTCGCGCCGGGCGACATGCTGGCCCGGATCGGCGGTGATGAATTCGGTATCCTCCAGCGGGGCGGCGGCGCGGTCGACGCGCGCACCCTCGCCGAGCAGATCATCGCCGCCATTCGCGAGCCGTTCACGTTGAACCACCACCGGGTCATCGCCGGCGGCAGCATCGGCGTCGCGCTGGCGCCGCAGGATGCGCGCTTGGGTATGGAGCTGCTGAAAAACGCGGATCTCGCGCTTTATCGCGCCAAGAACGACGGCCGCGGCCTCTGCCGATTGTTCGAGCGCGAAATGGAGCATGCCGCGATCGCCCGCCGCACGCTCCAGCTCGATCTGGACGAAGCCTGGCGCGAGCAGCAGTTTTTCCTGTGCTACCAGCCCATCTTCGTCTGCCAGAGCGGTGCCCTCGTCGGGTTTGAGGCGCTCTTGCGCTGGCGCCATCCGACCCGGGGCATCGTCGCGCCCTCCACCTTCATTCCCGCCGCGGAGGATACCGGGCTCATCGTGCCCATCGGCGCCTGGGTGCTCGAACAGGCCTGCCTCGTGGCCGCCACATGGCCGGCACCGCTGTCCGTTTCGGTCAATCTCTCGCCGATCCAGTTCCGCGCCGGGGAGGTGGAGGCACAAGTAAACGGCGCCCTGCGGCGCTCGGGCCTTGCTCCGCGCCGGCTGGAGCTGGAGCTTACCGAAACGACGCTGCTCCAGGAAGGCGCGAGCGTGCGGGAGATCCTCCAGAACTTCCGCAACCGCGGCATCCGGGTCGCCATCGACGATTTCGGAACCGGCTATTCCTCGCTCGGCTATCTGCGCACGCTGCCCATTGATCGAATCAAAATCGACCGGACCTTCGTCAACGGATTGGGCCACGATACCCATTCCCTGCCCATTATCCGCGCCATGCAAGGCTTGGCCGACGCGATATCGGTCTCCACCATCGTGGAGGGCGTGGAGCGGGCGGAGCAGCTGGAAATCCTGCGGGCAGAACGCTGCACCTATGTTCAGGGCTATTTTCTAGGCCATCCGGGAACGGCCGAGAACGCCATGCGCATGGCAAAAGAGGCAAAGGTTTGACCTCTCTGCACGCGAGGGTCTTTCGCCGCCCACATGCCTTCCGTTATGGTTTGTCACATGGATCCGATCACCTCCACCGAGGCGCTCGCAGCGGCCTGTGAGCGCCTGGCCCGTCACGATTTCGTCACCGTCGACACCGAGTTTCTGCGCGAGACGACGTTCTGGCCGAAATTGTGCGTCATCCAGGCTGCCACGCCGGACGAGGCCATCATCATCGACGCCCTCGCCGATGGCATCGACCTGTCGCCCTTCTTCGCGCTGATGGCGAACGAACGGGTGATGAAGGTGTTTCACGCGGGGCGCCAGGATATCGAAATCGTCTGGCACCTCGCCGGCATCATCCCGCATCCTGTGTTCGACACCCAAGTGGCGGCCATGGTGCTGGGCTACGGCGACAGCATTTCATACGACCAGCTGGTGCAACGCCTGTGCGGTCACGCCATCGACAAATCCTCGCGCTTCACGGACTGGTCGCGCCGCCCCCTCAGTCAGGCGCAACTGGTCTATGCCATCGCCGATGTCACCCATCTGCGCGACATTTACCTCAAGCTCCTGCAAGACCTGCAGGCGCGCGGGCGCAGCGAATGGGTGGGCGAGGAGATGAAGGTGCTCACCTCGCCGGCAACCTATCGCCAGGAGCCGGAGAATGCGTGGGAGCGCCTGAAATCGCGCGTGCGCAAGCCGCGCGAACTGGCGGTGCTGGTGGAACTTGCGGCGTGGCGCGAGCGCGAAGCGCAGGCCCGCGACCAGCCGCGCGGCCGCATCATCAAGGACGATGTGATCGGCGAGATCGCGCTTCAGCAGCCGCAGACGCCCGAAAAGCTGGCGGAGCTGCGCTCCTTGCCCAAGGGCTTCGAGCGCTCGCGCTATGGGGAGGCCGTCCTGGAGGCCGTACGCAAGGGGCTTGCTCGCGATCCCAAGACGCTGCCGCGCATCGAACGCGACAAGCCCTTGCCCAATGGCGCCTCGGCGACGGTCGAACTGCTGAAAGTGCTGCTGCGCATGACCGCCGAACAGCACGCGGTGGCGGCCAAGGTGATCGCCACGACCGACGATCTGGAGCGGATCGCGGTGAGCGACGAGGCCGATGTGCCGGCAATGAGCGGTTGGCGCCGCGAATTGTTCGGCAATCGGGCCCTGGCTTTGAAAGCCGGCCAGCTTGCGCTGGCGGTGGATCGCGGTCGCGTGGTGGCCGTTGAGCGCGCCGGCGCCGAGGTCACGGGCTGAACCGAGCCGCTGTCGCACGGCCGCGCGGGGATGTTCCCGCGCCCGACTTTCGTTGCATAGCTTTCGCTGCCAATGGCTTTCGCTGCGACTAGCTTTTGCTGCGCTTGAGAGAGCCCAGACTAGGCTGGCGCAGCCGTGCGCCGCTCAGCGCGCCGGCTTCTGCCCGACGACGAGGAATTGCTTGCCGAAAAAACGCCAGGCAAACGGCATTTTCAGATAGGCGGAAACCAGAAACCCCGCCGTCGGCAAGCTGGATTTCATCGTATAAGGCAAAAAGCGGGGAATGTTGCGCACCACCTCGAACCCGCTCTTCTTCAATCCCTCTTCCAGTGAGAGATGAGATAAGGGAAGATAGTGGTCGTAGAAGTCCCAATATTCGCGATAGGCATAGCGAATGTTCGGCCCCATGATCACGAACCGTCCACCAGGACGAAGGACGCGCAGGATTTCGCCGATCACCTGATCGCAGCATTCCTTATTGGGCAAGTGTTCGAGAAAATTCGACGTAAAGGCAACATCGAGACTGTTGCTTTCGATCGGGGCAAGCTCGGTCGCCGGCGTCATGACGAAGCGCACGTCTGGATTGAGATATTTCGGCGCGTCGGGATTGATATCAATCGCCGTTTTGGAACGAGCAGATACGTTATTTATAAATTCGCCATATCCGCAGGCGAGGTCCAGGACATCTTTCTGCTCGCCAATCAACGGGTTGAAGAATTCACGGCAAAGAATACGCCACACTTCTGAACGCTTTTTCAGACCGGTCTCAAGAAATCTCGCCCGATAAATTTCTTGAACATCGACCATTCGACCCCCGCACGCAGGTAAGAGTAAAAACAAGCTCTCTCCGCAGCCGCACCGCGTACGGATGCAATTACACGGTTTAGAAATGTAGCGAAACGATAAATTCGCCATACACCGGGCGCAGCGGCAGGTCCCGCGTCAGAGGCCGGCGACACACGGGCCTTCCCGGTCCCTGGACCCCACGGTCGCGGGCACCACGACGGTGCCCTTGCCTCAGACCGTCACCACCACGGGTTCGCGGCCGATGAGTTTGCTGAGCTGCCGCAGGCGGCTGTGGACACGATCATTGATCAGGTCGGCGAGATCCTGCGGCACGTGGAGCACCACGGTTTCGCCCCGGACCTCCAGTTCCGTGCGTGGCAGAATGCCCGGCATGGCGGCGGAGAGCAGATAGGCGACCCGCATGCAGGCCCCGAGGATGCGGGCGCGGTCGAGCATTCCGGTGGAGACCAGTTCCAGGATGCGCGGGGCGTATTCGTCCTCGGAGAGGCCCATGTGCCGGAAATAGACCGCGAGCGCGATATAGGCCCGGCCGGGATGGTCCAGGCCCACGAACGCCGCATGGGCGATGATGTTGAGGCTCTGCTCGCCGCGATAATCGGGATGCGCCCGCCAGCCGATATCCGCCAGCAGACAGGCCGCCTGCCGCAGGCGCCGTTCATCGGCGCTTTCTTCCAGCGCGCGGGAGGATTCAAAGAAGGAATCCGTCCACTGCACCAGTTCCTCGCCGTGCTGCGGGGAACGCGACCGCAATTCGTTCAGTTCGCGGGCAGCGGCAAGGAGCGGATCTTCCTTGCGCTGCTCGGCATCGAGCAGCGAATACAGCAAGCCTTCGCGCACGCCGAGGGCGGAGATCACGACCTCCGACGGCCGCCCCTCACGCACCACGTTTTCCAGCACCAGCGCGCCATAGGCGAGCAGGGAGCGGCGCGCATCCGAGATCGCGTCGATATGGGACAGAGCTTCTGCGTCCGCGCGATGAACGATGCGGGTGAAGTCGATGGCTTCCTTCGCGGGCAGCACATAGCCGTGCATCACGTGCAGCGGATAGCCCTTCTGGAACATGTGCAAGCGGGCCAGCGCCCGCCACGTGCCGCCCACGGCATAAAAAGTGCGTCCGGCAAGACCCGCGAGCACGGGAACCTCGCGCATGGCATCGCGGATGATCTTCTCGGACTTGCGCAGCGACTTGCCGGAGCGATCCTGCAGCGCCAGCACGCCGAGCGGCAAGGTGATGCCAGCGCCGACCTTCTGGCGCTTCACGTCCACCAGTTCGAGCGAGCCGCCGCCGAGATCGCCCACCACCCCGTCCGGGCCGTGGACGCCGGAGACGATGCCGAACGCCGCCAGTTCCGCCTCGCGGCGACCGGAGAGAATTTCCACATCCGTCCGGCAGATCGCTTCGCACTCGCCGATGAAGGCGGGGCCGTTCTCCGCGTCGCGCGCGGCGGCGGTGGCGAGGGCATAGACCACCCCCACCCCCATGGCGTCGCACAAGGCGCGGAAGCGCTTCAACGCGGAAAGGGCGCGCTCCACCGCGTCCTGGGCGAGCCGCCCCGTGGACAGCACTTCCCGGCCGAGACCGCAGAGCGCCTTCTCGTTGAAGATCGGGGTCGGCGCGCGATTCAGAGCCTCATACACCACGAGCCGCACGGAGTTGGACCCGATGTCGATGACGGCAACAGGTGCCGCCACCGTCATGTGGTCGCTCGTGTGCGACGCGGGCCCCCCGCCCTTAGCGGCGGACGTAGAGGCTGCGCGGCGAAGAATCTTTGAGAGACTTTCCACGGCCGGACAAACTCGGATTGGTCATGAAATAACGATGGGCGTTGAACGATTCTTCACCCGGCGCCGGGACTATGCGTTCCGAAGAGCCGTTGGGCAACACCCGCCAGCTCTGTTCGTTGTCGATAAGATTGGCCACCATGATCTGATCCAGCACCTGCTCATGCACGGTGGGGTTCGTGATCGGACACAGTGTCTCAACACGGCGGTCGAGGTTGCGGGTCATCAGATCGGCCGAGGAAATATAGACCAGCGCGTGCGGGTGCGGCAGCGCATGGCCATTGCCGAAGCAATAGATGCGGCTGTGTTCCAGGAACCGCCCGACGATGGACTTGACCTGGATGTTCTCCGAAAGTCCGGGAATGCCCGGCCGCAGGCAGCAGATGCCGCGGATGATGCAGTCCACTTTCACGCCGGCATTGCTGGCGGCATAAAGCGCGTCGATGATTTCCGGGTCGACCAGCGAATTGCACTTCAGCCAGATCGCGGCCGGGCGGCCGGACCGGGCGTGCTCGATCTCCTCGGCGATGTTCTGGAGGATGCGCGGCTTCAGTGTGGTGGGCGACACCGCCATCACGTCCAGCTCGCCCGGCGTCGCATAGCCGGTGATGAAGTTGAAGATGCGCGCCACGTCCTGCGCGATCACCGGATCGGCGGTGAAGAACGACAGGTCGGTATAGATGCGGGCGGTGATGGGGTGATAATTGCCGGTGCCCACATGGCAATAGGTGGCGAGCGCACCGCCCTCGCGGCGCACCACCATGGACAACTTGCCATGGGTCTTCAGGTCGATGAAGCCGAACACCACCTGCACGCCGGCGCGCTCCAGGTCACGCGCCCAGCGGATATTGGCTTCCTCGTCGAAGCGGGCCTTCAGCTCCACCAGCGCGGTCACCGACTTGCCGGCCTCGGCCGCTTCCGCCAGCGCCTTCACGATCGGGCTGTCGGAGGAGGTGCGGTAGAGGGTCTGCTTGATGGCGACGACGTTGGGGTCGCGGGCGGCCTGTCGAAGGAACTGAACCACCACGTCAAAGGATTCATAAGGGTGGTGAACCAGAATGTCCTTCTCGCGAATTGCCAGAAAGCAGTCTCCGCCATGGTCGCGGATGCGCTCGGGAAATCGCGCATTGTAGGGCGGAAACTTCAGGTCCGGCCGGTCCACGGAGACCAGCTGGGAGAATTCATTCAGCGCCAGCACGCCGGTGACGACGAAGATCTCCTCGTCCTTCACGTTCAGCTCGCGGGCGACGAAATTGCGCAGTTCGTCGGGCATGGCCGAATCCGCTTCCATGCGGATCACCGAGCCGTAGCGGCGCTGCTTGAGGGCGCTCTCGAACAGGCGCACCAGATCCTCGGCCTCTTCCTCGATGTCGAGGTCGCTGTCGCGGATGACCCGGAACACGCCCTGGCCCTTCACCGCATAGCCGGGGAACAAGCGGGCGATGAACAGCCCGATCATCTGCTCCAGCGTGATGAAACGCAGGCTTCCGCTCTCGCCGTCGGCGAGGCGGATGAAGCGCTCGACCTTGGCGGGAATGCGGATCAGCGCATTCATGCCGCGCCCGTCGCTCTGCCGCACCAGTTGCAGCGCCAGCGAGAAGCCGAGATTGGGAATGAAGGGGAAGGGATGGGCCGGATCAATGGCGAGCGGCGTCAGCACCGGGAAGACATGGTGCAGGAAATGGGCTTCCAGGCGCTCGATGTCGGCGGCGGTGACGTCCGAGCCGTCCACCAGGACGATCCCGACGCCGGCCAGCTCGACGCGCAGTTCACGCCAGCGGGCCTGCTGGTCGAAAATCAGATTGCCGGCGCCGTCCATGATGGTGGCGAGCTGCTCGGCGGGGGTGAGGCCATCGGGGCTGAGGGCGGTCACGCCTTCGCGGATCTGCTCCTTCAGGCCGGCCACGCGCACCATGAAGAATTCGTCGAGATTGTTCGCCGAGATGGAAAGGAAGCGCAATTGCTCGAGCAGGGGATGGTTCTTGTTGGAGGCTTCTTCCAGCACGCGACGGTTGAAGTGAAGCCAGGAGACCTCCCGGTTGATGAAGCGCTGCGGGGATCCCGCAAGCTCGAGAACGGTATCCACACTGGCCTCCGGTTCAAAATCCTCGACCAAGGCCAAGGCGACGGTGTCATTCGCGTTCATCGATAGACCCCCATTTTCCGGCGGAACATGGCCGTCTTGCATGACCACTCTATGACGGTGGCGCCTCCGCGTCGTCCTCGTCGCTGAAATCGCTTGTACTTTCTCCCCGCAAGTCTTTTTCCGCGCGCAGCACCTGCGCGGCGAGCGCCCGCGTCACCGGCCGCCGCGCCGCCAGAGCTGCCCGGTCGATGGCGGCGACCAGGGCCTGCGCCCCCTCCACCGTGCGCTCCATGCGCAGCAGCAGATATTGCACGGTCGCCTCATCCACGGCGATCTGCCGGTCCGCGAACAGCTTCACCAGCACCGCACCCAGCAGCGCGTCGTCCGCTGGGGCGATTTCCACGCCCGGCACCGCGCGCAGCCGCGAGACGAGATCGGCGGTGGCGAGCGTGAAGGCCGACGGTGGCGTGCGCGCGGTCATCAGCACGAAGGCGTTCTGCTCGCGCGCGAGATTCAGCAGATGGAACAACGCCGCCTCGTCGAAGCCTCCGGCCGCCAGGTCCTCCAGCAGCAGGGCGCCCTGGGCGAGTGCCTGCGGCACCCCGGCGCTGGAAAGCTCGGCCGCCGAAAGGGTCATCGCGCCGGCCTTGCGGGCGAAGATCGCCCCGAGATGGCTCTTTCCCGCACCGGCGGGGCCAACCAGCGTCACCACGCGCGCCGGCCAGTCGGGAAAGGAATCCACCAGCGCCAGCGCGGCGGCATTGCCCGGCGCGGGCAGGAAATCCTCCCGCAGCAGGGCCGGCCGGCTGGGCAGATCGAGCGGAAGCTGGCGAACGGAGGGATCGCGCCCGGCCATGGGGTCAGACCGTCTCGCGCGGCGAGGGATCGGCGTCTTCCTCGCCGGTATAGAGAGGGCTGTGGAAATATTGGCTGAAGGCGAAGCGCACCAGGACGCCGGATGCCGCCGTCAGCGGCACCGCCAGCAGCAGGCCCACGAAGCCGAACAGATAGCCGAAGGCGAACAGGGCGAACATCAGCCATACCGGGTGCACGCCGATGCTGTCGCCCACCAGCTTCGGCGACAGGATGTAGCCCTCCACCGTCTGGCCCACCAGGAAGATGCCCAGGATTGTGCCGATCATGGCCCAGTCGGGGAAGAACTGCACGATGGCGACGCCCATGGCGAGGATCAGCCCGGTGAGCGAGCCGACATAGGGAATGAAGGTGATGAAGCCGGAAACGATGCCGATCAGCAGGCCGAAATTCAGCCCCGACATGGTCAGCGCCACCGCGTAGAAGGTGCCGAGGATGAGGCACACCAGGGCCTGACCGCGCACGAAGCCGGCGACCGCCATGTCCATCTCCCGGCCGAGCCGGCGGATGATGGGGCGCTGATGCACCGGAATCCAGCTGTCCACGGTCATCAGCATGTGGTTCCAGTCGCACAGCACGTAGAACACCACCACCGGCGTCACCACCACTAGCGCGAACACCGACAGCAGCGCCTGCCCGCCGGACCACAGGGAGGTCAAAAGGCCGAGCAGATAGCTGACGCCTTGGGACATCAGGTCGGCGAGAGAGCGTTGAACGTCCGGGAGGCGATCACCGAAGAAGCGATTCAGCCATTCCCGGTTTTCCAGCGTGACCAGGTTTTGCAGGCGCGTCACATAGGATGGAAGATTGGTGATGAATTCAAACAATTGGCTGGAAAGCAGCGGCAGCACCACGAGCAGCAGCAGCACCACGACCAGGACCAAAATCCCGACCAGGGCCAGGCTCGCCGGCGTGCGGCCGAGGCCGATGCGCGATACCCGCTCGACCACCGGGTTGAGGAAATAGGCCAGGGCCATGCCCGCGACAAAGGGTAACAGGATGCCGCGCAGCAGCCACAGGCCGATGATGACGGCAAACAGCGCGCCAATCCAGAAGCGAAGCTGAAGCTGAATGGCCATCGCTCCTCCCGGGCCCCGCGCCGGTACGCCGCGCTTGGCGGTCAGCGCGCCATGTGGCGCATCCATTCCGCGAGATACGCAGCCGCCGAAAGCGCCGTCAAGAGCCCCACCGCCACCAGTCCCACCTCGAACGCCCGGCCGGGTTGGAGGTCGAGCCCGGCGCTGGCCAGCACCAGGGCGGCGAACGCGATCTGCACCGCGGTGTTCACCTTCGACACCACCAGCGGGCGGATCGTCACCGGCTGGGCCAGCAGCACCGAAAGCAGGATCGCGCCGATGATCATGACATCGCGCGTCACCACAGCGATCGCGACCCAGCGTGGAATCAGTTCCACCACGGCGAGCGAGACGTAGATGGAAATCAGCAGCGCCTTGTCGGCCAGCGGGTCGAGATAGGCGCCAAGCTCGGTCTGCATGTGGAACCGCTTGGCCAGGAAGCCGTCAACGGCATCCGAGGCACCGGCGAACACGAACAGCCAGAAGGCCAGTTCCAATTCGCCTGAGGCGATGGACCACACCAGGATCGGCACCAGCAGGATGCGGGCGAGCGTGATGAGGTTGGGCAGGCTCACCGCACCGCCCCTCCCCCATCCGGCCGGGCGCGCATTCGGCCGGGCTCCGTGTGACACATCTGCGCCCTCTCATCCGTGGCCGCGCGTGCGCGCCGCCTCATTTCCGCTTGATGGAGAGTGCGCTGAAGCTCTGGTCCGCGGCCAGGGCCTGGATGCGATTGATGTTCACGTTGCGCGGCACGGTGCAGCAGAAGAAAATCTGCTCGGCGATGTCCTCGCCGGTCAAGTGCTTCACGCCTTCATAGAGCTTGCCGGCGCGATCCTCGTCGCCCTTGAAGCGCACGATGGAGAATTCGGTCTCGGTCAGGCCGGGCTCCACATTGGTGACGCGCACGCCGGTGCCGACCACGTCCGCCCACACATTGAGCGCGAATTGTTTCACGAACGCCTTGGTCGCCCCATAGGTATTGCCGCCGGGATAGGGGAAATCGCCCGCCACGGAGCCGGTGAACACCACATGCCCCTCGCCCCGCGCGATCATCGCCGGCAGGCTCGCGCGCACCGTGTAGAGCACGCCATTGATATTGGTGGCGACCATCTCTTCCCAGTCGCTCATGTTCGCGGCCTGGGCAGGCTCCAGGCCCATGGCGAGGCCGGCATTGGCGCACACCACGTTATAATTTGCGAACGGCTCCGGCAGAGCGGCGAAGGCCGCTTGGGTCGCCTCGAAATCGCGCACGTCCAGTTCCAGGGTGTGGATGGCATCGCCGAACTCGGCGGCGAGAGCTGCGAGGCGATCGGCGCGGCGGCCGGTGACGATGACCTTGCTCCCAGCGGCCAGGAACCGCCGGGCGGTGGCGGCGCCGATGCCCGAAGTTCCGCCGGTGATGAGGACGGTCAGCGTCTTGGGGTCGAGCATCTGGTACATGGGTCACTCCGCGCGATTTGGCAGCACATAGAGAAAGAAGGGGGCCGCATAATCAAGCGTGCACGCGGCATGGACGGCAGCGCGAGGCATGCACCAGGGCGACGGCATCTTGTCGCGGCGCCCCTGGGTCATGCTCCCGCCATGTTCTCGATAAATTGTTCCGGCTTACGGTCTCCGCCTCCGGGGGAGCCCATGGCAGCCTGTTTTTGAGCCGGCATTAACGCTTTTTGCGTAAGCTGGACGGTGGCGTGAGAAAACAGGTGCCGGTAAGTTGCGGTTAGGTCCGGAGAGAGATTTGATGAAGTTCTTGTCCGCTTCGGCGGTCTTCGCCTCAGCGCTGGCTCTTGGGGGGTGCAGCACCGAGTTGGATGGCTTCGGAACGAAGACGAGCGCCGTGGAGTCCAATCGGGTTCTGTCCGCGCCGACCGCTTCGGTCGAGAGCGCGCCGATGCCGGCCCCGGTCACCGCCGCCAGTTCCGCGCCGCGTCCGTCCGGCGCCAATGCCACCACGGCGGCATCAGCGGTCACGCCCACGGCGGTTTCCACCGCCAGTTCGGTCCCCCTCACCCCGCCGCCGGTCAATCCGGGCGGTACAGCCTATGCCGCAAGCAATGAGCAGGAACAGCTGGCGGGCGCCTGGACTTTCGCTTGGGACGGGGGACAGCACAGCTGCCCGGTCACACTGTCCACGGTGCGCGGCGCGAGCGGGCTTGCGGCCCAGGCGGATATTTCCTGCCCGAGCGAAATCTTCATGACCAAGGGCTGGGATGTGCTGGGCTCGGATATCGTCCTGCAAAATCACGTGGGCAAGATCACCGCCCGGCTCCAACCCTCAGGCGCCAACCGTTATGTGGGCGTAATCGCCGACAACAACCAGCCGATCGTTCTGACCCGCTAAGGCGCAACACGCGGCCCGCCGCGGCGCTCTACCCGCCGCCGCCTTTCGCTCTTGAGGCCATAGCCTCCCCGAGGGCCAAGCCCACCGCCCCAGCCCGCGCTTCAAGCGCCCGCGCGGCGAGGCGGACCACCCCGGCACAGATCGGGACATTCGGATTTCAATGTATAGGCTGCGCTCCGCCTCAGCGGACGGATGCGCTCTGCAGGGCGGCGTGAGGCGCGACACGTGCGTCGGCGGTGTCCCGCACGCCGGAAAGGCCGCCGAGCAGCAGCGCCAGAATCACCGCATACGCCGCCCCGAACAGCGCCCAGTCCCGCCAGGAACGGGCACGGGGAGCGGGAGCGAAACGGGGGCCAGAGACACTCATTCAACTCATTCCATCTGCGTGATAGATTTATCTATTCGCATTCTGGAATATAAGTCAATATAACATGCTTATTCTGTTATTATTCACCCGAAGCCCGCCGCCATTCATCGCCCGGTAAAAACCGGCGCGCGCTTTTCCACGAAAGCGGCGGCGCCTTCGGCAAAATCAGCGGTGCCGGCGCACGCCACGAAGGCGGCACGCTCCGCCTCCAACTGCTCGGCCAGCGTGTTGTTGAACGACCCCCGCATCAGCGCCTTGATGCGCCCGAGCGCCTCGGTCGCGCCGGCGGCGAGGCGGCCGGCCAGCGCGTCGGTCTGCGCCTCCAGCTCGGCGAGCGGCACCACCTTGTTGATCATCCCGATGCGCAAGGCCTCCTGCGCGTCGATCACGTCCGACAGCAAAGCGAGCTCCAGCGCCTTGCGCAGGCCGATCACGCGGGGCAGGCTCCAACTGGCCGAGCCATCGGTACTGGTGCCGATGCGGCTGTAGGCCAGGGTGAAGCGGGCGTCATCGGCCGCGATCACGAGGTCCGCCGCCATGGCGACGCTGAGGCCGCCGCCCGCCACCGCGCCCTTCACCGAGGCGATCACCGGCTGGGCCAGGCCGTTGAGCACGGTAATGGCCTCGTGAAAGGGCACGATCAGGTCGCTGACCACATCCGGCGCGGAAGCGCCTGCCGCGTGGAAGCGCCCGACGTCGCCCCCCGCCAGGAACGCCCGCCCCTCGCCCGACATCACCACCACGCGCACGCTGGCATCGGCCGCGATCTTCACGGCGGCGTCGCGGAAGGCGAGGATCATCTGTTCGTTCAGGGCGTTCAGCACCTGGGGCCGGTTGAAGCGGATGCGGGCGATGCCGTCGGCAATGCTCAGCAGAATGGTTTCGCTCTCGGACACGTTGCGTCTCCCTGTTGGTGCCGCATTTCGGGCGGCTTGGAGCGCAGGCTGCACCGGGGCTTCGGCAAGGTCAACGCATAGGGCAACCCCTTGCCCCATTGGAAAGGGTGACACACACTGGCGGTCGCGACGGCCCGACATCCCGCATGGACGGGAGAGCCGCGCACGCAACGAACCGCGACATCACCGCACCCGTACGCGGAAGACATCGCTCCAGGAAGGACCGCCCATGTCCCTGCCCGCCGCCCTCGAGGGTCGTCTCAAGGCGCCGATCATCGCCGCCCCCATGTTCCTGGTCTCGAACCCGGACCTTGTGGTGGAAACCTGCCGCTCCGGCCTGCTCGGCACTTTCCCGGCGCTGAACCAGCGCTCGACTGAAGCGTATCGTGATTGGATCGACGAAGTGGAAGGCCGCCTCGCCGGCGAAGCGGAAGCCGCGCCCTATGGCGTCAATCTCATCGTCCACCGCAGCAACGAGCGCCTCCAGGCGGACATCGCCGTGACGGTGGAGAAGAAGGTGCCCCTGGTCATCACCTCGCTCGGCGCGGTGCCCGAGGTGGTGGAGGCGGTGCATTCCTACGGCGGCCTGGTGTTTCACGATGTGATCAGCCGCCGCCATGCGGAAAAGGCGGCGCAGGCGGGGGTGGATGGCATCATCGCCGTTGCCGCGGGCGCGGGCGGCCATGCGGGCAATTTGAGCCCATTCGCCCTGATCCCGGAAATCCGCGCGGTGTTCGACGGCACGATCATCCTGTCGGGCGCCATGTCCACCGGCGCCCATGTGGCGGCGGCGCGGATCATGGGGGCGGACCTCGCCTATCTCGGCACCCGCTTCATCGCCACCCGCGAGAGCGCCGCGCCGGATGGCTATAAGGAGATGATCGCGCAGGCCCATGCGGCGGACGTGGTCTACACCGCCGCGATTTCCGGCATCAACGCCAATTTCCTGCGCCCCAGCATCAAGGCGGCCGGGTTCGATCCGGACAACCTGCCCGAAGGCAAGAAGCTCGACCTGGAGCATGAGGCGCGGGCCTGGAAGAACATCTGGTCCGCCGGCCAAGGCGTCGGCGCGGTGCTGGATGAGCCGCCGGCGGCCCAATTGTGCCGCCGGTTGATCAGCGAATTTCTGGCCGCGCGGGACAGCGCCGCGCGGCTTCTGTAAGGCCCGCCGCTCAGCGGAACAGCGACCGCAGGCCCGAGGGCTGGCAGCGCAGATACTGGTTCGCGGCATGCACCTGCCCGCCAAGGGCGGCGGCGGCATGCCAGGGCCAGCGCGGATCGTAGAGGATGCCGCGCGCCAGGGCGATCATGTCCGCCTGCCCGGAGACGATGATGTCCTCGGCCTGCTGGGGCTCGGTGATGAGGCCGACGGCGATCGTCTGAAGGCCGGTCGCCTTGCGCACGCCCTCGGCGAATTCCACCTGATAGCCCGGCTTCACCGGGATCTGCTGCTTGGGCGAAAGGCCGCCGGTGGAGACGTGGATCAGTTCGCAGCCGCGCGCCTTCAGCGCCTTGGCGAAGGCGATGGTGCTCTCCAGGTCCCATCCCCCGTCCACCCAGTCGGTGGCGGAGACGCGCACGCTGATGGGCTTCTCCTTCGGCCATACCGCCCGCATCGCCTCGAACACTTCAAGCGGGAAGCGCATGCGGTTTTCCAGGCTGCCGCCGTAGGAATCGGTGCGCTGGTTGGAGAGCGGCGACAGGAATTGGTGCAGCAGGTAGCCGTGCGCACCGTGCAGTTCGATCAGCTCGAAACCGATGCGATCCGCCCGCCGGGCGGCGGCGACGAAAGCCTCCTTCACCCGCGCAAGGCCGGCTTCATCGAGCGCGATGGGAGCTTGGTCCGCCGGGTTGAAGGGCAAGGGGGAAGGCGCGTGCGGCACCCATCCACCGGCCGCGGGCAGCACGGCGCCGCCGCCGGCCCAAGGCACGTTCACGGAAGCCTTGCGTCCGGCATGCCCGAGCTGAATGCCGAGCGGCATGGGCGACTGCGCGCGCACGCGGGCGACCACGTCGGCGAGCGCGGCTTCGGTCTCGTCCGACCACAGGCCGAGGTCGTCCGGGGAAATCCGGCCGTCCGGCTCCACGGCGGTGGCTTCCAGAATCAGCAGGCCGGCGCCGGAAAGCGCGAGATTGCCGAGATGGATCAGGTGCCAGTCGGTGGCCGCTCCGTCCTTGGCCGAATATTGGCACATGGGCGCAATGATGATGCGGTTCTCAAGCGTCAGATTGCCCAGGGAGATGGGCGTGAAGAGCTGGCTCATGGAGGGGGTTCCAGATGGAAGGACGCAGGCGGCATCCCGCACCCAGGGGCGCGGGACCGTACGATCGGGGTTTCAGGGAATGAGCAGGATGGCGCCTTGGGTTGTGCGCGCCTCGGCGGCTTCGTGCGCCTTCACCACGTCGGCGAGCGGGAAGCGGGCACCGATGGTGGCCTTCACCATGCCTGCGGCGACCGCATCGAACAGGTCCGCCGCATTGGCGCGGAAGGTCGCCACATCGGCATTGTGGGGAAACACGGACGGGCGGGTCAGGAACAGGCAGCCCTTCTTGTTCAGCATCTCCGGGTCGATGGGCGGCTGCTTGCCGGACGCGGCGCCATAGGAGACCACGAGGCCGAACGGCGCTGTGAGGTCCAGCGACTTCAGCAGCGTGTCCTTGCCCACAGAATCATAGACCACCCGCGCCTTACGGCCGCCGGTCGCTTCCAGCACCTTCTCGACCCAGTCGGGCTTGGAATAATCCACTGCCACGTCGCAGCCGGCCGCGATCGCCGTGGCGACCTTTTCCGGCGAGCCGGCAGTGCCGACCACGAAGGCGCCCAGCGCCTTGGTCCAACTCGCGAGGATCTGCCCGACGCCGCCGGCGGCGGCATGGATCAGCACCATGTCGCCCGGCTGCACCGCATAGGTCTTCTTGACCAGATACTGGGCGGTCAGGCCCTTGAAGATCAAGGCGGCCGCCTGCTCGTCGCTGATGCCGGCGGGCACCTTCACCAGCCGCTCGGCCGGCACATTGCGCAGGTCGGCGTAGGCCCCGAGGCCGGCATTCATATAGGCGACATGGTCGCCCACCTTGAGATCGCGCACATCGCTGCCCACCGCCGCGATGATGCCGGCCGCCTCGTGGCCGAGACCCGACGGCAGCGGCAAGGGATAGATGCCGGAGCGCTGGTAGACGTCGATATAATTGAAGCCGATGGCGCTCTGGCGCAGCTGCACTTCGCCGGGTCCGGGCGCGGGCAGGTCCCGCGTCTCGATCCCCATCACATCCGCCGCCCCGAACGCGGCGATCTTGACCTCACGCGCTTGCGTCATGCTCATGCCCTTTGCTCCGCGCCCCTTATGAGGTACGCTTTCCATCGTACCTAAACTGGGTTGAGGTACGATGCAAGTCGTACCTATATGGGAGATCGCATGTCGCGGGCCTCGCGCTCCGCCCCAGGGATCCCGCCAACCAAGTCATCCCGCCGGTGCAAGTGATCCGGCGGTGCAATTGAAGGAGAAAGCGTGCCCGACGCCGAAGGCCATCCCGCCCCCGAGGACATGGAACTGGGCAAGATCTTCGCAGCCCTGGCGGATCCGTTGCGGCGCAAGGTGGTGCTGACCCTTCTCCAAGAGGACGGCGAGACGCCGCGCGCATGCGGCACCTTCGGCATGCCGGTGGCGAAGGCGACCCGCACCCATCACTTTCGCGTGCTGCGCGAGGCCGGCCTGATCTTCCAGGTGGACCGCGGCAACGGCCGGCTTAACAGCCTGCGCCGTACCGAACTGAACCAGAGGTTCCCCGGCCTACTGGACCTGCTGATGCACGAAAGTGCCCGTGAAGCCGCCAAGACGGCAGCGGCGGAGGCGGTTTCCGGGACGACATCCGCCGCCGCGCAGGGTGAGACGCGCGCCAAGGTTGCCGCCCGCGCCTGAAGCGCGCTGTGCTGCACTGCATCATTTCTGCAATCATGCTAACGTAAAATCAATCCTTCTCACATACGCGGCATGTGAGAATTCTCGATTGCACCGTGAACCAACCTATTTTACAATCCGTCTAAGCGATAATCCTCTAATTACACGATTATTCGTTGTTATTTAGGCGCACTTCCGCGCCTGGCAAGGACGACCGGACAGGGACCATGACCTCCCCGCTACAGCAGAAGCTGAAGATCAACGGCCCGACGGTCGTCACCGCCAATCGCCTGTCGGATGGCGTCTCCGTGTGGCTGACGCCGTCCCACGACTGGTCCGAGCGGATCGCCGACGCAGCGGTGGCCACCACCTCCGAGCAGGCGCTGGCCTTGCTCACGACGGCCCATGGCGATGAGAACCGCGCGGTAGGCGCCTATGCCGCCGCCGCCACGCTCGGCGCCGACGGCAAGCCCGCGCCGGTCAATCTGCGCGAGCGCATCCGCGTCAACGGCCCCACCGTCTCCCTGGACCGCGCCGCCTGAGCGCCCCGTACCGGATCCCTACGATGTATGTCTATGACGAGTTCGACCGTACATTCCTCCAGGAGCGGGTCCGCGAGTTCCGCGACCAGGTCGAGCGCCGCCTGAGCGGCGAATTGAACGAGGAAGAGTTCAAGCCGCTGCGGCTGATGAACGGCGTCTATCTGCAATTGCACGCCTATATGCTGCGGATCGCGATCCCCTACGGCACCCTCTCGGCTCCGCAGATGCGCGCGCTCGCCCATGTGGCGCGCCGCTACGACAAGGGCTACGGGCATTTCACCACCCGGCAGAACATCCAGTTCAACTGGATCAAGCTCGCCGAACTGCCGGACGCCATGGACGATCTCGCCAAGGCCGGCATGCACGGGCTCCAGACCTCGGGCAATTGCATCCGCAACACCACCACCGACCAATGGGCGGGCGCTACGCCGGAAGAGATCGAGGACCCGCGCCTCTATGCGGAAATCATCCGCCAGTGGTCCACGCTGCATCCCGAATTCACGTATCTCCCGCGTAAGTTCAAGATCGCCATCACGGCCGCCAAGCACGACCGCGCCGCCATCCGCGTGCACGACATCGGCCTGCGCCTGCACAAGAAGGACGGGGAAATCGGCTTCGAGGTGATCGTCGGCGGCGGCCTCGGCCGCACCCCCTTCATCGGCAAGACCGTGCGCGAGTTCCTGCCCAGGCGCGACCTGCTCTCCTATCTGGAAGCGATCCTGCGCACCTATAATTCCGGTGGGCGGCGCGACAATATCTACAAGGCGCGCATCAAGATCCAGGTGCACGAAATCGGCACCGAGGAATTCACCCGCCGGGTGGAGGAGGAGTGGGCGCAGATCAAGGACGGCGCCCTCGCCCTCGACGAGGCGGCGCTCGACACCATCCGCGCGCATTTCCAGACGCCGGATTTCGAAATTCTGCCCGAGCAATCGCCGGAACTCGCCGAATCCCTGGCGAAGGATCGCGAATTTGCCCGTTGGCATGCGAATTCCGTGAACGCCCACAAGGTGGCGGGACACGCCATCGTCACCATTTCGCTCAAGCCCGTCGGCAAGCCGCCGGGCGATGCCACGGCCGAGCAGATGGACGCCATCGCCGATCTTTCAGAGCGTTACGGCTATGGCGAGATCCGCGTCGCCCACGAGCAGAACCTGACCCTTCCCCATGTGCGGCAGAAGGATCTCTACACCCTGTGGCAGCAGCTTTCCGCCCAGGGGCTGGCGACCCCGAACGTCGGTCTCGTGACCGACATCATCGCTTGCCCGGGCCTGGATTATTGCGCGCTCGCCAATACCCGGTCGATCCCGCTGGCCCAGCGCATCACCGAGCGGTTCGCGGACAATGACCGCATCGCAGAGGTGGGGCGCATGCACATTAATATTTCCGGCTGCATCAATGCCTGCGGCCACCACCATGTGGGCCATATCGGCATTCTCGGGGTGGAGAAGAAGGACCAGGAATTCTACCAGATCACCTTGGGCGGAAAGGCCAATCACAAGGCGCGCCTGGGCGAGTTGCTGGGGCCTGCGGTGTCCGAGACCGAGGTGGTCGATGTGGTGGAGCGGATCGTCGATACCTATCTCGCCCTGCGCCACGACAAATCCGAAAGCTTCATCTCCGTGGTCCAGCGCCTCGGCATCGAGCCCTTCAAGGAGCGCGCCTATGTCGCTGGTTAAGAACGGCGTTGCCGCCACCGACCCGTTCGTGCGCGTCGAAGATGGCGCGCCCCTCCCCTCCGGCCCGGTGCTGATCCCGCTCGCCCGCTTCCTGGCCGAGCATGAGGCACTCGCCGGCCGGAACGAGCCAGTGGGCGTGCTGGTGCCCAATAATGCCGATGTGCGCGCCCTTGAACCGCATCTGCGCCAGATCGCCTTGATCGTGCTGACTTTTCCGAAGTTTCGCGATGGCCGCGCCTATACCCAGGCGCGCCTGTTGCGCGAGCGGCTCGGCTTCACCGGCGAACTGCGCGCCGCCGGCGATGTGCTGCGCGACCAATTGCTGATGATGGTGCGCTGCGGCTTCAATGCGTTCGAGATTTCCAAAGCCGCCGATGCCGGCGCCCTGGAAGACGCATTGAAGACCTATTCCGTGTTCTACCAGCCGACAGCCGATGGGCGTCCTGTCGCCCTGCGGGCTCGCCTTGCCGCCGCGCGGCAGGACTGAGGACCTTGTCATGAGCAATCCCTCACCGCTGCTCGAGCCTGAAACCGTGCTCGCGCGCCGGGCCGCCGAGCTGAATGCGCGGCTGGAAGATGCCGACCCGCGCGCGATCATCGCCGCCGCCCAGGAAGACTTCTCCGGCCGTGTGGCCAGCGTGTCCTCCTTCGGCGCGGAATCCGTGGTGCTGCTGCACATGGTGGCGCAGGTGGACCGCGCTATGCCGGTGCTCTTTCTCGACACTGGCCACCTCTTTCCCGAGACGCTGGCTTATCGCGACCAGCTCATCGACCGCCTGGGACTGACGCAGGTTTTGACCTCCCATCCGGACGAAGCCGAGCGCACGGTGCGGGACGGCGACAATGATCTTTGGGCCTCGGATACCGACGCCTGCTGTGCGCTGCGTAAAGTGGAGCCGCTGGCGCGCGCGCTCTCGCCGTTCGACGCGTGGCTAAACGGACGCAAGCGGTACCAGGCCGTGACGCGCCTGCGGATCCCCGTGGTGGAAGCGGACGGCCGGCACATCAAGTTCAACCCGCTCGCGGCCTTCGGCCCGGGGGAAATCGCAAGCTGGATCCAAATCCACGGGCTGCCGGAGCACCCGCTGAAGACATTCGGGTTCGCTTCTGTCGGCTGCATGCCCTGCACCAGCCGCGTCGCACCCGGCGAAGATTCGCGCGCCGGACGCTGGCGCGGCGCGGCCAAGACCGAATGCGGCATTCATCTGCGCCGCGCCGGATAAGCCTGACGCTCACACATAAATTCTATAGATTTTATTGAATTAAAATATTGACCGGCCGGGAAAGCGATGACATCGTTCTTAAATCCGAACGATCCCTCGTCCCCGGCGTCGTACCTTCCGTTGCGTCAGGGATGTGCCAGCCGGAGGTACCATGTCCGCTCGCTTCTCGCTTCCCCGCTTTGCCGCGGCGGCCACACTGGCCCTCTCCCTCGCCGCACCTGCCCGCGCCGCAGATGTGACGCTGCTCAACGTTTCCTATGATCCAACCCGCGAATTCTATGTGGAATTCAACAAGGCGTTTGCGGCGCAACTGGCCAAAGATGCGCTCGGCAGCACGCTCACGGTGCGCCAGTCCCATGGCGGTTCGGGCAAGCAGGCCCGCTCGGTGATCGACGGGCTGGAAGCGGACGTCGTGACCCTCGCCCTCGCCTATGACATCGACGCCATCGCGGCGCGAGGCCTGTTGGCGGCGGATTGGCAAAAACGCCTGCCGGACAATGCGGCGCCCTACACCTCGACCATCGTTTTCCTGGTGCGCAAGGGCAATCCCAAGGGCATCAAGGATTGGAACGACCTGATCAAGCCCGGCATCAAGGTGGTGACGCCGAACCCGAAGACCTCGGGCGGCGCGCGCTGGAATTATCTTGCCGCCTGGGGCTATGCCCTCAAGCACAATGGCGGGGATGAGGCCAAGGCCAAGGACTTCGTCGCCGCCCTGTTCAAGAATGCGCCCGTGCTGGATACCGGCGCGCGCGGCTCCACGGTCACCTTCGTCGAGCGCGGCATCGGCGATGTGCTGATCGCCTGGGAGAACGAGGCCTATCTCTCCATCAACGAGCTTGGCCCGGACAAGTTCGATATCATCACCCCCTCGCTCTCCATCCTGGCGGAGCCGCCGGTGGCGGTGGTGGACAAGGTCGCGGACAAGCACGGCACCCGGCAGGTGGCCGAAGCTTATCTGAAGTATCTTTATTCGCCCGAAGGCCAGGAGATCGCGGCCAAGAACTATTACCGGCCCCGAAATCCGGCCGTGGCAGCGAAATACAAAGACAAATTCGCGCCGGTGGAGCTGTTCACCATCGACCAGGTGTTCGGCGGCTGGGCGAAAGCGCAGAAGACCCATTTCTCCGATGGTGGCGTCTTCGATCAGATTTATTCCAATTGACCACGGCCGAACATCTCCCGCCCCTCATCGCGGGGGTGGGAGGGCCCAACCCGCGGCGCATGTGGCGCCTGCGGCGGCCTCGCCTTCTCTTCCCCCCTTTCCCCAGCGTCCTCATGGGATCAGGATCGCCCGTATCGGGGATTTGACCGAAAGAACACGATGGCCACTGCCACCGCATCGCGGCTCACCTTCCGCAAGCCCAGCGTCATTCCGGGCTTCGGCCTCACATTCGGCCTGACGCTGACGTGGCTGTGCCTGATCGTTCTGCTGCCGCTGTCCGCGTTGTTTCTCAAGACCAGCGAATTGAGTTTCGACCGGCTCGTGACCATCATGAGCAACGCGCGCACGCTGCATGCGCTGCAGATCTCGTTCGGCCTCTCGCTCGCCGCCGCCGCCATCAATCTCGTGTTCGGCGGTCTCGTGGCCTGGGTGCTGGTGCGCTATGATTTTCCCTTCAAGCGGGTGATGGATGCCCTTATCGACATTCCGTTCGCTTTGCCCACGGCGGTCGCCGGCATCGCACTGACCACGCTCTATGCCGAAAACGGCTGGATCGGCAGCCTGTTGGCGCCGCTGGGCATCCAGGTGTCGTTCACGCCACTGGGCATCCTTGTTGCCTTGGTCTTCATCGGCCTTCCGTTCGTGGTGCGCACGGTGCAGCCGGTGCTGGCCGATCTCGATGCCGAGCTGGAAGACGCCGCCGCGAGCCTGGGCGCGACACGGGCGCAGACCGTCTGGCGGGTGGTTCTGCCCTCCATCTGGCCGGCCTTGCTCACCGGATTCGCCATGGCGTTCGCTCGTGCGGTCGGGGAATATGGCTCGGTCATCTTCATCGCCGGCAACCTGCCGAACGTGTCGGAGATCGCTCCGCTGCTGATCGTGATTCGGCTGGAAGAGTTCCGCTATGCCGACGCCACCGCCATTGCCAGCGTGATGCTGCTTGCTGCCTTCGTCCTCCTTTTCATCATCAACCGTTTGCAAAATTGGGCACAATCGCGCGGCGGGAGGGAAAGGTGAGCGCGCGGGAGCCGGTCACCCTCGCCGCGTCGCTGGCCTCCGACGGGCCGCCCACGCTGGCGCGGCAGGCGGCGGCGCAATCGGGCCACCGCCCCGCCCGCACCGAGCCGGCGGCAGTGCGCATCGCCCTCACCGTGATCGCCCTGGCTTTTCTCGGCCTGTTCATCGGCTTGCCGCTGCTGCTGGTGTTCGTGGAGGCCTTCAAGCGCGGTTTTTCCGCCTATGTTTCTGCGCTGACCGATCCTGACGCGCTCGCCGCGATCCGCCTCACCCTGCTGGTGGCGGCGATCTCGGTGAGCGCCAATCTGATCTTCGGGCTGGTCGCGTCCTGGGCCATCGCGAAGTTCGATTTCACCGGCAAGAGCCTGCTCATCACCTTGATCGACCTGCCCTTTTCAGTTTCGCCGGTGGTGGCGGGGCTGATCTATGTGCTGCTGTTCGGCAGCCAGGGCCTGTTTGCGGCCTATCTCCAGGCGTGGGACGTGAAGATCATCTTCGCCTTGCCCGGCATCGTGCTGGCGACCATCTTCGTCACCTTTCCCTTCGTGGCGCGCGAGCTGATTCCGCTGATGCAGGAACAGGGCACGGCGGAGGAGGAGGCGGCGATCTCTCTCGGCGCCTCGGGCCTCTCCACCTTCTTTCGGGTGACCTTGCCCAATGTGAAATGGGCGCTGCTCTATGGCGTGCTGCTCTGCAACGCCCGCGCCATGGGCGAGTTTGGGGCGGTGTCGGTGGTATCGGGCCATGTGCGCGGTCTCACCAACACCATGCCGCTGCACATCGAGATTCTGTACAACGAGTATCAGTTCGGCGCCTCGTTCGCGGTCGCCTCGCTGCTCGCCCTGCTGGCCTTGGTGACGCTGATCGCCAAGACCCTTCTGGAAAGCCGGCTCGCGGAGGAGGAACCCCGATGAGCATCGACGTCGTCAATATCTCCAAGACCTACAAGGCTTTCGCGGCCCTGGATGGGGTGAACCTGCACATTCCCACCGGCGAACTGGTGGCGCTGCTCGGCCCTTCCGGCTCGGGCAAGACCACGTTGCTGCGCATCATCGCCGGCCTGGAATGGCCGGATAGCGGGGAGATCCGCTTCGATGGCGCGGATGCGCTCAATCGCTCGGTGGGCGAGCGCAACGTGGGCTTCGTGTTCCAGCACTATGCCCTGTTCCGCCATATGAGCGTGTTCGAGAACGTCGCGTTCGGCCTGCGGGTGCGCAAGGGGGCCGGGAAGCTTCCCGATGCCGCGATCCGCGCCAAGGTCAACGAGTTGCTCGCCCTGGTGCAGATCGACTGGCTGGCCGAGCGCTATCCCGCCCAGCTCTCCGGCGGCCAGCGCCAAAGGGTGGCACTCGCCCGCGCGCTCGCCATCTCCCCGCGCATCCTGCTGCTGGACGAACCGTTCGGCGCATTGGATGCCAAGGTGCGCAAGGAATTGCGCCGCTGGCTGCGGCACCTGCACGAGGAACTCCCTGTCACCTCCGTGCTCGTGACCCACGACCAGGAAGAGGCGCTGGAATTGGCCGACCGGGTGGTGGTGATGGGCAAGGGCCGGATCGAGCAGATCGGCACGCCCGGCGAGGTCTATGAGGCCCCAGCCACAGCCTTCGTGCATGATTTCATTGGGGAAAGTCTGGCGCTGCCGGCCGATGTGCGGGGCGGCCGGCTGTTTCTGGGTGAGCGGGCGATCGCGCTGGATTCCCAAGGCGCCGGCGAAGGGCCGGCCCGCCTTCTGGCGCGGCCGCACGAGGTGGACCTCGCCGATCCGGCGGACGCGCCCTTTTTCGGCAAGGTGCTGGCGGTGCGCACATTTGGGCCGATCCGGCGGGCGGATATCGAGATCGCTGTGCCGACGGGCCATGTGGTGGTGGAAGTGGCGGTGCCTTTTGGGGCGGGGCTGGAGATCGGGTCGCAGGTCGGCCTGGTGCCGCGCCGCTACCGGGTGTTCGGCGCCGAAACCTAGAGAAAATCGGCGCCGGCGCGGTGCGCCGAGGCCCTGTCGGGAGCAAAATGTTTCACGTGAAACAATGAGTTAGCGTAGACGAACAGCGGTTTGATGGCACATCTCCGCGCCTTTCTGGGCGTGTCACGCAAACGAAACCGCCATTTCCGGCGATCTTCCCCAATCCGAAATTCGGCGACCGCACATGCACTGGCGACCACGCGCCCGTGCCGCCGGACGAGCAGGTCGCCCCGTGCACACATGGCCGTCGCCACCGGCGGCAGCGCGTCCCCAGGGTGCGTGCCGCCAAAGAAAAGGGCCCCACGCGGGGGCCCTTCGGTCGGCTTGGAGCGGGCGGCGGCGCTTAGTGCGCCACATCCTTCCAGACCTTCTTCTTGGTGAAGTACAGCAGGCCGGAAAACACGATCAGGAAGATCATGACCTGGAAGCCGATGCGCTTGCGTGCGTCGAGATGGGGCTCGGCCATCCACATCATGAAGGCGGCCACGTCGCGGGAATAATTATCCAGCGTCGCGGGCGTGCCGTCGGTGTATTCCACCTGGCCGTCGCTGATCGGCTTGGGCATGGCGATCTGGTGGCCGGGGAAATATTTGTTGTAGTGCAGGCCGGCCTGCACCTTCATGCCTTCCGGCGGGTCCACATAGCCGTTCAGCAAGGCGTGGATATAGTCCACCCCGCCTTCCTGATACTGCGTGAAGGCGTCCAGGATGAAGCCCGGGAAGCCGACGTGGCTGGCGCGCGCCTTGGCGAGCACCGAGAAGTCCGGCGGCAGGGCGCCGCCATTGGCGACGCGCGCCGCCGGATCGTTGGGGAACGGCGCCGGCCAATGGTCGGAAAGGCGGCCGGGGCGCTGGAACATCTCGCCCTGGTCGTTCGGCCCGTCGGTGATCTGATATTCGCTCGCCACCGCCTTGGCCTGGGCCTCGCTGAAGCCGGGGCCGCCGGGCTGCGCCAGGTTGCGGAAGTAGAAGAAATTGGCCGAGTGGCAGCTGGCGCAGACTTCACGGAACACCTTGAAGCCACGCTGGAGCTGCCCCTGGTCGAAACTGCCGAAGGGACCGGCGAACGACCAGGATTCCCGGTGGGGAAGATCGTCGTGCCCGCCTTCGGCGGCCCGTGCCGGCGCACCGAGCAGGAGGGCCGCCGCGACGGCACCGAAGAGGATACTGCGCTTGATCATCTCTCTCTCCGCGTGCTCGCTCAGCCCTTGGTCTGCGGGGCGGCCGCGCCCGCGACCACCGTGGCGCCATTGCGCGCCAGGACGGCGTCCGCGATGGAGGCCGGCAGCGGCTTCGGGCGCTCGAACAGGCCGAGCAGAGGCAGGATGACGAGGAAGTGAATGAAGTAATAGGCCGTCAGGATGCGCGAGGCGATGACGAAACCGCCTTCCGCCGGCTGCGAGCCGAGATAGCCGAGGCCCACCGCCACCACCGCGAAGATCCAGAAGAACTGGCGGTAGAGGGGACGATAGCGGGCCGAGCGCACCTTGGAGGTGTCAAGCCAAGGCAGGAAGGCCAGCACCGCGATGGCGCTGAACATGGCGAGCACGCCGCCGAGCTTGTCCGGGATCGAACGCAGGATCGCGTAGAAGGGCAGGAAGTACCATTCCGGCACGATGTGCGCGGGCGTGGAGAGCGGGTTGGCCGGAATGTAATTGTCCGGATGGCCCATGTAGTTCGGGATGTAGAAGATGAAGTAGGAGAAGAACAGCAGGAACACCACCATGCCGAAGATGTCCTTCACCGTCGCGTACGGGGTGAACGGCACGGTGTCCTTGGCGACGCTCTTCACTTCCACGCCGTCGGGATTGTTCTGGCCCACGTGATGCAGCGCCCAGATGTGCAGGATCACGACGCCCGCGATCATGAAGGGCAGCAGATAATGCAGGGCGAAGAAGCGGTTCAGGGTCGGGTCGCCGACCGAATAGCCGCCCCACAGCCATTCCACGATCACCTTGCCGACCAGCGGAATGGCGGAGAACAGGTTGGTGATGACGGTGGCGCCCCAATAGGACATCTGGCCCCAGGGCAGCACATAGCCCATGAAGGCGGTGGCCATCATCAGCAGGTAGATGATCACGCCGAGGATCCACAGCACTTCGCGGGGCGCCTTGTAGGAGCCGTAATAGAGGCCGCGGAAGATGTGAATGTAGACCGCGATGAAGAACATCGAGGCGCCGTTGGCGTGGATGTAGCGCAGCAGCCAGCCGAAGCTCACGTCGCGCATGATGTGCTCGACGCGGGCGAAGGAGATCGGCGCATACGCGGTGTAGTGCATCGCCAGCACGACGCCGGACAGGATCTGCACACCCAGCATCATCGTTAGGATGGCGCCGAACGTGTACCAATAATTCAGATTCTTCGGCGTGGGATAGGCCACCGCCGAGGAATGCATGAGCCCCATGATCGGCAACCGGCTCTCGAACCAGCGCGCGATCTTTCCCTGGGGCTGGTAGGTGGAATGTCCTTCCATGGGTCCAACCTTTTTTGAGCGGGCGACGACCGCGCGTCAGCCAATCACGATCTTGGAGTCAGAAACGAAATTGTACGGCGGCACCGCCAGATTCAGCGGCGCCGGCCCGACGCGCACGCGGCCCGAAGAATCATATTGCGAGCCGTGGCAGGGGCAGAACCAGCCGTCGTAATTGCCCTGGTGGCCGAGCGGGACGCAGCCGAGATGGGTGCAGATGCCGATCACCACGAGCCATTTGTCGTGGCCGGCCTTCACGCGGTCCTGGTCGGTCTGCGGGTCGATCAGCTGGTTGAGCGGCACCGCGCGGGCGAGTTCCACGTCCTTCGCGAGCCGGTTGAACACGAAGATCGGCTTGCCGCGCCACATGAAGGTGACGATCTGGCCTTCCTGGATCGGCGACAGGTCCACCTCGGTGGTGGAGAGCGCGAGCACGGACGCATCCGGCTGCAGCTGGGAAACGAACGGCCAGATCATGCCGGCGACGCCCACCGCGCCGACAGCGCCGGTCGCGATATAAAGGAAGTCCCGGCGGTTGGTTCCCGACGTCTCCGTATGTGCCACGGCGCTTGTCCTCACTCGTCTGTCCGATCAGACCATCGCGGCGCGCAGTTCCTGCGGGATAATCGTTGCACGGGAATCCCCAAACGGGCCGCGCGCGACGCGAGGTCGAATGTGACAGCTCCGCTTACGCAAAGAGCCACCTTCGAGTGCCTCTAATTGCACCCTCTTTTGCCCTTGTCCAGATCGCCGCCATGCGGCACGCGGTCCTGCTTCTGCCCGAACACTGGCACGATGTAGCCATATTTGTCCCGCGGAGACCGCGTCCACATGATCCTCGCCCTTTATTGTCCGGATATTGCGCAGAATGCCGGAACCTGCCTGCGCACCGGCGCATGCCTTGGTGTGCCCGTTCATTTCATCGAGCCCGCCGGCTTCCCGCTCGGCGCCGCCGCGTTCCGCAGGGCCGGCATGGATTATGTCGACCATGTGGAGTTTGTACGGCACGATTCGTTCGCGGCGTTCGACGCCTGGCGGCGCGCGGAGGGACGGCGGCTGGTGCTTTTCACCACGCGCGGCGCAATGCCTTACGTTGAGTTCGCGTTTTCCCCGCAAGATGTCTTGCTGTTCGGGCGCGAGTCGGCCGGCGTGCCGGATGAGGTGCACGCGAGCGCCGATGCACGGCTGGTCATTCCCCTGCGTCCCGGCCTGCGCTCGCTCAATGTGGCCGTGTCCGCAGGCATCGCACTCGCCGAGGGGTTGCGGCAGACGCACGGCTTTCCCGCTTCGTCCTGACCCTTCACCCCTTCCGCCCGCGCTCCGCGGCGGCTAAAGCTGCGGTGCCATGATCGAACCTGCTTCCTCCGTTCCCGCAGACCGGCTGCTGATCGCGGCCGCCCAGCTCAATCCCGTGGTCGGCGATGTCGCGGGCAATGCCGCGCGCATCCGCGCCGTGCGCGACGAGGCCAAGGCGCAGGGCGCCGACCTCGTGGTGTTCAGCGAATTGTTCCTGTGCGGCTATCCGCCTGAGGATCTGGTGCTGAAGCCGGCGTTCCAGCAGGCCTGCCGGCAGGCGGTCGAGGCGCTCGCCGCCGAGAGCGCCGAGGGCCCGGCCCTGCTGGTGGGTTCGCCCTGGATGGACAACGGCCGGCTCCACAATGCCGTGCTGCTGCTGGAGGGCGGGCGCATCGCCGCGATCCGCTACAAGGTGGACCTGCCCAATTACGGCGTGTTCGACGAGAAGCGGGTGTTCGTACCCGGCCCCCTGCCCGGCCCGATCCCGTTCAAGGGCGTGCGGCTCGGCGTGCCGGTGTGCGAGGACATCTGGGGGCCGGACGTGGTGGAATGCCTCGCCGAGACCGGCGCGGAAATCCTCATCGTGCCGAACGGCTCGCCCTATCGCCGGTCGGTCTATGACGAGCGCGCCAACATCGCCGTCGCGCGCGTGGTGGAGAGCGGGCTGCCGCTGCTCTATGTGAACCAGGTGGGCGGGCAGGACGAGCTGGTGTTCGACGGCGCCTCGTTCGCGCTGAATGCCGACCGCACGCTCGCCATGCAATTCCCCGGCTTCCAGGAGCGGGTGCGCCTCACCGTGTGGGAGCGCTTCGCCAATGGCTGGCGCTGCAGCGAGGCGCCGCTGGCCGACCGGATCGAGGGCGACGAGGCCGATTATGCCGCCTGCGTACTCGGGCTGCGGGACTATGTGACCAAGAACGGCTTTCCCGGCGTGGTGCTCGGGCTTTCCGGCGGCGTGGACAGCGCCATCTGCGCCGCCATGGCGGTGGACGCGCTCGGGCCGGACAAGGTCCATTGCATCATGCTGCCCTATCGCTACACCTCGGCCGACAGCTTCGCCGATGCGGCGGAAGTGGCCGAGAAGCTCGGCATCCGCTACGATATCGTGCCGATCGCCCCGGCGGTCGAGGCGCTGGAAGGCGTGCTCGCGCCCCTGTTCGCCGGCCGCGAGAAGGATGTGACGGAGGAGAACCTCCAGTCCCGCGTGCGCGGCACACTGCTGATGTCGATCTCCAACAAGTTCGGCCCCATGGTGGTGACCACGGGCAACAAGTCGGAAATGTCCACCGGCTATGCCACGCTCTATGGCGACATGAACGGCGGCTACAATCCCATCAAGGATCTGTACAAGACCGAGGTGTTCCGCCTCTCCCACCTGCGCAACCGCTGGAAGCCGGTGGGCGCGCTCGGCCCGGACGGCGAGGTGATCGCCCCGCGCCTGATCGACAAGCCGCCCACCGCCGAACTGCGCGAGAACCAGAAGGACCAGGATTCGCTCCCGCCCTACGAGGTGCTCGACGCGATCCTCGCCCGGCTGGTGGAATCGGAAACCTCGGTGGCGCAATTGGTGGCGGAAGGGTTCGACGAAGCGCTGGTGAAGCGGGTGGACCGCATGCTGAACCTTGCCGAATACAAGCGCCGGCAGGCCGCGCCGGGCGTGAAGGTCACGGTGCGCAATTTCGGCCGCGACCGCCGCTATCCCATCACCAACCGCTTCCGCGATCCCGGCTGAGGGCGGGGAGCCGCGTTCGGTCCCCCCGTGGATCGCCTTCCTGGCTTGACGCCGTTGCAGCAGATCCTCGTCATGCACGGGCTCGACCCGCGCATCCACGCGGCGCCGCTGGCGCCAGCTTTTCAAGGCCCCTGCCGGCTGCCCGGCATGGATGGCCGGGACGAGCCCGGCCATGACGGCTGGTGAAAGAAAGACAATCGCACGCACCCGACGTCCGGCGCCTCGACGTGGCGCCGCCCGGACCGCTTGACGGCAATCCGTCCTAGTCCGCCAGTTCAAGCCGCAAATCGAGGGTGGAGCGCTTGCCGAGGTCGTCGAAATGGGCGGCGAGGAAATCCTCCGCCGCCTTGCGGCCCACGTCCCGCAAATGCTGAAGGAACGCCCATTCGGCATTGAGCTTGGAGGAGAGGTCGAAATCCACCAATTGGTCGGTGCCGATGCGGTGCAGGCGCACCCGCCGATAGCCCGAGCCGCCCAGAGTCCAGCGGGTCAGCAGCCCCTGTTCGATCAATTGGGTGGCGTGGTCGATGGCGCGCAATTGGGAGAGCAGCGAGGCGTTGAAGGTGATCTCGTTGATGCGGTTCTGGATCTCCGCCGCCGTGCGGGGCGTCTGTTCGCGCACCACGGGATTGATCTGCACCAGCACGATGTCGTCCGCATCCACCTTCTCATAGAGCGGAAACAGCGGCGGATTACCCATGTAGCCGCCGTCCCAATAGGGCACGCCGTCGATCTCCACCGCCTGGAACAGGAACGGCAGGCACGCCGAGGCCATCACCGCGTCGGCGGTCATCTCCGTATGGCCGAAGACGCGCGCGCGCCCCGTGTGCACATTGGTGGCGGAGATGAACACCTTCACGTCCGAGGCGCGGATCGCCTCGAAATCCACATGGGCGTCGATGATCTCGCGCAGCGGATTGATGTTCAACGGGTTGAAATCATACGGGGAAAAGAACCGGGCCGCGACTTCCATGGCGAGATAGGCCGGGTTCTTGGCGAGCGACCAGTTTCCCATCAGCCGGTCGAACGCCGAGCGCTGGATCGGCGACATGCGCCCGTCGCGGGAGACATCGCGCCAGAACTGGGTCAGCGCGCCGCGCGCCTGCTCGCGGTCGCCCTTGGCAAGGCCCGAGGCCAGCACCACCGCGTTCATCGCCCCGGCGCTGGTGCCGGAAATGCCGGAAATGACCAGCCGGTCTTCCTGGAGGATGCGGTCCACCACGCCCCAGGTGAAGGCCCCATGGGCGCCGCCGCCCTGGAGCGCGAGGGAAATCTGCTTGACGCTGGACGTGCCGCCGGCACCCTTGGCGGAGGCCTTCGCCCCCGCCGCCTTGCCGGTGCCCTTGGCCTTGGAGCCCTTGGCTTTCGCGCCCTCGGCCTTCGTGCCCCCGGCCCCGCCAGCCATGCCGCCCGGGGGTGTTTCCCCCGGAGGCGTGGTGTCGGATGCCGCGGGCCCGCCGGCCTTGGCGCCGCCGCGCAAGTTCATCGTGCGGCCTCCGGCAGCGCCGGGATCACTCGGCGACCCAGCCGCCGTCGATCTGCTGCATGGAGCCGGTGATGGAGCGGGCATTGTCGGAGGCGAGGAACACGGCGAGCGCGGCGACTTCTTCCACGGTCACGAATTCCTTGGTGGGCTGGGCGGCGAGCAGCACGTCCTTCTTGACCTGCTCTTCCGTCATGCCGCGCGCCTTGGCGGTGTCGGGGATCTGCTTTTCCACCAGCGGGGTCCACACATAGCCGGGGCAGATGGCGTTGCAGGTGATGCCGAAGGTGGCGGTTTCCAGCGCCGTGACCTTGGTGAGGCCGGCGATGCCGTGCTTGGCCGCCACATAGGCCGACTTGAAGGGCGAGCCGACCAGCGCGTGGGCGGACGCGGTATTGATGATGCGGCCCCACTTCTTCGCCTTCATGCCGGGGATGGCGGCGCGGGTGGCGAAGAAGGCGGCGGAGAGATTGATCGCGATGATCATGTTCCAGGTCTCGATCGGGAATTCCTCGATCGGCGCCACATGCTGGATGCCGGCATTGTTGACCAGGATGTCGCAGGCGCCGAACTCGGTCTCGGCGAGCTTCACCATGCCGCCGATCTCTTCCGCATTGAGCATGTTGGCGTCGGAATAGAGCGCCTTGACGCCGAAGTCGCTCTCGATCTTTTTGCGCTCGGCCTCGATGGCGGCGGCGTCGCCGAGGCCGTTGATGACCACGTTCGCGCCCTGCTCCGCGAAGGCGCGCGCATAAGCGAGCCCGATACCGCTGGTGGACCCGGTAACGACGGCGACCTTACCCTTCAGCATGGTTCTATCCCTCAAGCTCGATGCGACCCGCACGCAGAACGGGGGCCGATGGCGATGGTTTAGCGGGGCGGTGTGACGCTGGCGTCACGCCGGCGTTCATGGTCCTCGCGCCGCGACCTTGCTCCCTCCGCCGCCGCGGTGCAATGCAAACAAGGCGATGATGTGGGAGGAGGCACATGGCGAGACACGAGGCCACATAACAAGACGCGGCGTGCGCGCCGGCACGGCCCGGCAGGGCCGCCTTCGCCCTGGATAGCGCCGGGCCGTGCGGAAAATAAGGCGCCATTGGTGCACCTGCATCCGGCCAAGGCTTGCCGCCTCTGCAACTCCCGGCTAGAGCGCTTGTGACGTAAAACCGGGAAACACCCGCATGCACCAGACGACGGCACGCCAGATCGACCCCGCCAGCGATGCCGCCATCGCCGCCAGCGTGGTGCCCTTGCCGATCGAGCAGGTGGGCGAAAAGCTCGGCATCCCCGCCGATGCGCTGTTCCGCTACGGCCCGCACAAGGCCAAGCTCTCCCAGGATTTCGTGCGCACCCTCACCGATGGGGCCGGCGCCATCGCCCCGAGCCGCGCGGGCGCAAAGCCGGGCAAGCTGATTCTGGTCACCGCCATCAGCCCGACGCCGGCGGGCGAAGGCAAGACCACCACCACCATCGGCCTCGGCGATGCCCTCACCCGCATCGGCAAGCGCACCGCCGTGTGCCTGCGCGAACCCTCGCTCGGTCCCTGCTTCGGCTCCAAGGGCGGGGCGACTGGCGGCGGGCGGGCGCAGATCGTGCCCATGCAGGACATCAACCTGCATTTCACCGGCGACCTCCACGCCATCGGCGCCGCGCACAATCTGCTCTCGGCGCTCATCGACAATCACATGTACTGGGGCAATGCGCTCGACCTCGACGCCCGGCGCATCACCTGGCGGCGGGTGCTGGACCTCAACGACCGCGCCCTACGCGAAATCGTCACCGGCCTCGGCGGCGCGCCCAACGGCTTTCCGCGCGAGGACGGGTTCGACATCACGGTGGCGAGCGAGGTGATGGCCATCTTCTGTCTCGCCAAGTCTCTGCCGGAGCTGGAAGAGCGCCTCGCCCGCATGGTCATCGGCCAGACCCGGGGCCGGCGCATGGTCACGGCGGGCGAACTGAAGGGCGTCGGCGCCATGGTGGCGCTGCTGCGCGACGCGTTCCAGCCGAACCTCGTGCAGACCATGGAGCATACCCCGGCGCTGGTGCATGGCGGGCCGTTCGCCAACATCGCCCACGGCTGCAACAGCGTGATCGCCACCCGCAGCGCCCTGGCGCTGGCCGATTACGTGGTCACCGAAGCCGGCTTCGGCGCGGATCTCGGCGCGGAAAAATTCATGGACATCAAGTGCCGCCAGGCCGGCCTTGCCCCCGACGCGGTGGTGGTGGTCGCGACCATCCGGGCGCTGAAGATGCACGGCGGCGTCGCCGTGAAGGAACTCAACGGCGAGAATCTCGCCGCCGTCCATACCGGCATCGACAATCTGGTGCGCCATGTGGAGAACATGCGCGGCTTCGGCGTGCCGGTGGTGGTGGCGCTGAACCGCTTCACCTCCGACACGCCCGGCGAGGTAGAGGTGGTGCGCTCCACCCTCGCCGCGCTCGGCGTCAACGTGCACGTGTGCACCCATTGGTCGGACGGCGGCGTCGGCGCGGAAGCCCTGGCGCACGAGGTGGTGGCGCTCGCCGCGCGCCCGAACGCGTTCAGCCCGCTCTACCCCGACGAGATGCCCCTGGCGCAGAAGATCGAGACGGTCGCCAAGCGCATCTATCATGCGGGCGGCGTGAGCTTCAGCGCCACCGCCGCCGCGCGTCTCGCCGAGCTGGAAGCAGCCGGTTTCGGCCGCCTGCCGGTGTGCATGGCCAAGACGCAATACAGCTTCTCGGCCGACCCCAAGGCGCGCAACGCGCCGAGCGATCACACCCTGCCGGTGCGCGAGGTGCGCCTTTCCGCCGGCGCCGGCTTCGTGGTGGCGCTGGCGGGCGACATCATGACCATGCCGGGCCTGCCCTCGGTGCCGGCGGCCGAACACATCTTCGTGGATGCGCACGGCGTCATCGGCGGGCTCTCCTGACGCCCTAGGACCAATCCGCACCCTAGCGCGGCGGGTGTCCGGCAGAGCACCGTCATGCACGGGCGCGTCCCGTGCATCCACGCGGCACCGGCTGCACTGGCTTTCAAAGGCCGTGCGGGCGGCCCGGCGTGGATGGCGGGGACACGCCCGGCCATGACGAAATCAGCCTCAAGGCAAAGTCCACCCGCGAGAGCGCCCTATCCCCGCGAGAGGCCCTGCGCCTGCAAGGCTTCGAGATAGGCTGCGAAGCGCGTCTCCTGCTCCAGGCCCAGCGTGCGCAGCAACGGCCACGTATAAAGCCCGGTGCCGTGGCCGTCGTCGAAGCCGAGGCGCACCGCATAGCTGCCCACCGGCTCCACCGCGACGATGCGCACCGCGCGCTTGCCGGGCACGGTGATCTTCTCGTGCGGCGCATGGCCTTGCACCTCCGCCGAGGGGCTTTCCACGCGCAGGTATTCCGCCGGCAAGGTGAAGCTGGAGCCATCGTCGAAGCTCACCTGAAGGGCGTGCTTGTCGTGGATCAGCCGCACTTCCGTGGGCCAGATCTCCGGCGCGGCCGGGTCAGCCGATGTCATGTCGCTCTCCTGTCGCGGGCCGTGTCGCGGCTGTGATGGCCGGGGCCTATGAATTGGTGCTGGGCATACGATATAATGGAGGTTCAGTCCGGCGTCAGACCGACGAAGCACAAAGCCGTGGGGAAATGGAGCAGAGCGTGAGCCGAGCCTTGAGAGATGTCAGCGACCGCGGCAATGCCGCCGGCAGTGCCCTCGGGCCGCTGGTGGATAATTTCGGCCGGGCGGTCACCTATCTGCGGGTCTCGGTGACGGACCGGTGCGACTTCCGCTGTGTCTATTGCATGTCCGAGCATATGAACTTCCTGCCCAAGCAGGATCTTCTGACGCTCGAGGAGCTGGACCGCCTGTGCACGGCGTTCGTGGCGCGCGGCGTGCGCAAGCTGCGCCTCACGGGCGGCGAGCCGCTGGTGCGGCGCGACGTGATGACCCTGTTCCGCTCGCTCTCGCGCCATCTCGACACCGGCCAGCTGGAAGAACTCACCGTCACCACCAACGGCTCCCAGCTCGCCCGCTATGCCGCCGATCTCGCCGCCTGCGGGGTGAAGCGCATCAATGTCTCCATCGACACGCTGGATGCGGAAAAATTCCGCGCCATCACCCGCTGGGGCGATCTCGGCAAGGTGCTGGAGGGCGTCAAGGCCGCCAAGGCCGCCGGCATCCATGTGAAGATCAACGCGGTCGCGCTCAAGGACGTGAACGAGCACGAGATCGCCTCCATCATGGAATGGTGCCACGGCGAGGGCCACGACCTCTCCCTGATCGAGGTGATGCCGCTCGGGGAAGTGGGCGCGGAACGGGTGGACCAGTATCTCCCGCTCTCGCAGGTGCGCGAGCAGCTGGCGCAGCGCTACACCTTGACCGACATCGACTATCGCACCGGCGGCCCGGCGCGGTATCTGGAGGTGAAGGAGACCGGCGGCCGGCTCGGGCTCATCACCCCGCTGACGCACAATTTCTGCGAAGGCTGCAACCGCGTGCGCGTCACCTGCACCGGCACCCTGTTCATGTGCCTCGGCCAGGAAGATGCCGCGGACCTGCGCGCGCCACTGCGCGCCTCGCCGGACGACGGCGTGCTCCAGGCCGCCATCGACGCGGCGATCTTCCGCAAGCCCAAGGGCCATGACTTCGTCATCGACCGCAAAACCCGCCAGCCGGCGGTCCACCGGCATATGAGCACCACCGGCGGTTAGACTTCGTTTTACATTGCGGCACCCGCATGGCGCACCCATGCCGGGGGCGAGGGACTTGACGCGGCGCTCCGCGCAATCGGCAACGGCGCGGAAAGGTCAAATCGGTTAGGTCTGTGGGGCAATGCCCACGAACGAGGCAGAAATGCCGACCCGCCCCGAGACTGCCCGCGCCTTCGCCAGCTCCGCGCCCCGCGCGGCGCGACCGCCCCGCCTTGCGGGAGACGCGGCATGAGCCTGCGCCTGATGTCCCCCACCCTGCGCGGCATCGCGGCCATGATCGCCGCCATGCTGCTGTTCATCACCAACGACATGATGCTGAAGCTCGCCACCCAGCATCTGCCGGTGGGCGAAGTGCTGGGCGCGCGCTCGGTGGTCGCGACCCTGTTCGTGCTCATCCTGCTGGCTTTCACCGGGGAATTGCGCCATGCGCTGGGCGCGTTCCGGCCCAAGGTGATCGCCCGCTCCAGCCTCGATTCGGCGACCACCTTCATCTATGTGATCGCGCTGGCGGTGCTGCCCATCTCCACCACCACCACCATCTATATGGCGGCCCCGCTCATCACCACCGCGCTCGCGGTGCCGCTGCTCGGCGAAAAGGTGGGGCTGAAGCGCGCCATCGCCATCGCCATCGGCTTTTCCGGCGCGGTCATCGTCGCCCATCCCGATCCCGCGACCTTCTCCCTGTTCGCCATTCTGCCGCTGATCGCCGCCACCTGCGGCGCGCTGCGCGATATCGTCACCCGCGGCATCGGCGCCCATGTGCCGGGCGGCGTGGTGGTGCTGTCCAGCACGGTCGCGCTCGGCGTCACCGGTGCGGGCTTCGCGCTCTGGGAGCCCTGGAGCGTCCCGACGCTTGCGGGCGGCGCCCTCATCGTGGCGACGGGCGCAACCTTCGCGCTCGGCAATCTGATGCTGGTCTACGCCTTCCGCCACGCCCCGGTGCAGGTGGTCTCCCCGCTGCGCTATGTGATGGTGCCGGTGGCGCTGATCTACGGCTTTTTCATCTTCGGCCATGTGCCGGACAGCTGGGCCACCATCGGCACCATCCTGGTGGTGGGCGCCGGCCTCTATTCGATCCAGCAGGAGGCCGCGCGCGGCCGCAAGGCGGGCAAGGAAGCCAAGGCGCGCGAGGCCGCGCAGGCGGGAACCGATACGGCCCCGGTGATGCCGCCAGTGGCGTCGCCCATCCCGGCGGCGGCCGGAAGCGCCGTCGCGGCCCGGCTCTCCCCGCCGGCCAATGACGATGCCCCGCCCGCCAAGGCCAAGGGCGGTGCCCCACAGAGCGCCGCCATCACCCGCGAGTGTCCCCACTCCTAAAGCAGTGCATTGTCATGCACGGGTCTGTCCCGTGCATCCACCCGGCACCGCTGGCCTCGGCATTTCAAGGCCCGCGCTGGCGGCCCGGCGTGGATGGCGGGGACGGGCCCGGCCATGACGACCGGCAGATGAAAGATAAGTGCGCACACCTGCCGTCAGGGGCCGCGGGTCTGCGCCGCGCTCACTCATAGGCGAGGGCTGCCACGGGATCGAGCCGCGAGGCCTTGCGCGCCGGCAGATAGCCGAACAGCAGGCCGGTGAGGAAGGCGCAGCCGAACGCCAGCAGAGGCGGCCCGGCGGAGAACCCCACCTGGGTCCCGAAGCTCTTCAAGAGGACCGCCGTGCCGAGCCCCAGCACCACGCCGACGAGCCCGCCGGCGCCGCAGATCACCAGCGCCTCGGTGTTGAACTGAAGCATGATGTTGGACCGCCGTGCGCCGGTGGCCATGCGGATGCCGATCTCGCGCGTGCGCTCGGTGACGCTCACCAGCATGATGTTCATGACCCCGATGCCGCCCACCAGCAGCGAGATCGCCGCCACCGAGCCGAGCAGGCGGGTGAAGGTATCGGACGTGGCGGTGGCCATCTCCAGGATCGAGGAGGTGTTGCGGATCTGGAAATCCTCGGCGCGATGGCGCTGGCGCAGCAGCACGGAAATCGCCTCCTGGGTCTCGTCGATCCGCGCCACATCCTCCACCGCCACCGTCGCGGTGCCGAGGAACCTGCGGCCGAACACCCGCATGAAAGCCGTTGAGATGGGCATCAGGACGAGATCGTCCTGGTCCATGCCGAAGGCGTTCGCGCCGCGCGGCGCAAGCACGCCCGCCACCTCGAACGGCACGTTCTTGATGAGGATATAGCGGCCAACGGGATTGGCGAGGCTGGGAAACATCACCTTCGCCACGGTGGCACCGAGCACCACCACCGGCGCATAGCCCTCCACGTCCGCCTCGGTGAACATGGCGCCGTCGCGCATCCCCCAGTCGCGCGCCACAACATAGCCCGGCCCGGTGCCCTGGATCTGGGTCGCATAATCGATATTACCCACCCGCACGGTGGCGGTGGTGGAACGCTCGGGCGAGACCGCCAGCACATTGGGAATATCGGCCGCGATGGCGAGCGCGTCCTCATAGGTCAGCGAGGCGTTGGAGCCGGTGGAGCGCACCCCCGGCGCGCCGGGACGCACCACCAGCAGATTGGTGCCCATGGAGGCGAAGCGATCCAGCACCGCCTGCTTGCTGCCCTGGCCGATCGCCAGCATTGCGATCACCGCCGCCACCCCGATGATCACGCCCAGCAAGGTCAGCAGGGTGCGGAACAGATTGGCGTGCATGGAGCGGAACGCCATCTTCACCGCCTCGCCAAGGTCGGGCAGGAAATGGTTGCGCACCGTCATGCGATGGCTTGGGCGCGACGTTTCGACCGGCGGCGGCGCGCTGCGCTCATCGGAGAGGATGCGCCCGTCCTGGAGGCGGACCACCCGGTCCGCATGGGCGGCCACCTGCGGATCGTGGGTGATCAGCAATATGGTGCGGCCCTCTTTGTTGAGGTCCTTCAGAAGGCGCAGCACCTCCTCGCCCGAATGGCTGTCGAGCGCGCCCGTGGGTTCGTCGGCGAGGATCACCGGCGCCTCGTTCATCAAGGCGCGGGCGATGGAGACCCGCTGCTGCTGCCCGCCCGAGAGCTGCGAGGGGCGATGGCCCGCGCGCTCCGCAAGCCCGAGCCGTGCCAGCAGGGCTTTCGCGCGGGCGATCCGCTCCGCCTTGGGACGGCCGGCATAGATGGCCGGAATCTCCACATTCTCCTCCGCCGAGATGGCGGGCAGGAGATTGTAGCGCTGGAACACGAAGCCGAAGGTGCGGCAGCGCAGGGCCGCAAGCTCGTCCGCATCCAGTTCCGCGACGTCGCGGCCGAGCACGCGATAGCTGCCGCGATCCGGCCGGTCCAGGCAGCCGATGATGTTCATCAAGGTGGATTTGCCCGAGCCCGACTGGCCCATGATGGCCACATATTCGCCCGGCCGGATGGCGAGCGAGATGTCGTCCAGGGCTCGCACCACGCTCTCCCCGCTCGGATAGATGCGGCTCACATGGGACAGCGCCAGCACCGGCTCTCCCGCGCTTTCGCCGACGGGCGCGGGCGTGAGGTCATCGTGGTCGGACGCGGCCGCGTCTTGGGCCGCTTCAAGGGATCCTGCCGGAGCGCCGGCGCGCGACCGGGCGCTCAAAACGGCGGCGGGGGCATGCCGGGGCCACGCGTCATGCGCGGCGCCGAGGGATCGGCCGAGGTGACGACGAGTTCGCCCTCCTTCAGCCCTTCGGTGATCTGCACCAGGGTGCGGCTGGAGAGGCCGGTCTTCACGGCGCGGGTCTGCACCTCGCCGTTCGCCAGCACGCGGACGGTGGCCTCGTTGCGCACCTCGCGCTTGCTGCCGCCGCGGGCCACCGGGCGCACCGCGCTCGGCGGCACCAGCAGCGCATCCTTCGCGCCGCCGAGCATGAAGAACACCTGCGCGCTCATGGAGTTCATGAGCAGACGCTCGGTGTTTGGCACGTCGATCAGCACATTGTAGAGCACCACGTCGTTCACCGTGTCCGGCGTCGGCAGAACCTGCACCACTTTCGCGGTGAAGCGCCGGTCCGGCATGCCGAGGGTGGTGAAATACACCTCCATGCCGACCTTCACCTTGGGAATGTCGGCCTCGGCCACCTGCGCCCACACCTGCATGGTGTCGAGATCGGCGACGCGCAGGATGATGGGGGCGGTCTGGTTGGCGTTCAGCGTCTGGCCTTCCACCGAGGTGATGGACACCACGGTTCCGGCGATGGGCGCGAAGATCTTGGTGTAGCCGAGATTGGCGAGGTCGCCGTCCAGGGTCGCCTGGGTCTGCTTGATCTGGGCTTCCAGCGCCGCGATCTTGGCTTCGCCGATGCGCACGGTCGCGGCGGCGGCATCCGCCGTGTCCTGGCTGCCGGCCTTGACCGCGAGCAGGCGCGAGGCGCGGTCGTCCCGCAATTTGTCGAGATCGAGCTGGGCGCGCTGCTGGGCGAGCTGCGCCCTCAGATTGTCGAGCTGCGCCTGATCGCCGATCACCTTGGTCTGGTAGACGGTGGGGTCGATCTGCGCGACCAGCTGGCCCTTTTCGACCCCATCGCCGATCGCCACCATCACCTTGCGCAGTTGGCCGGACACCTGGGTGCCCACGTCCACATAGGTCTTGGGCTTGATGGTGGCGAGCGCGGTCACCGTCTGCTCGATGTCGCCGCGCACCACCGGTACCGTGGCGAGCCCGGGCGTCGCCGTGGCGGCATTGAGGCCATAGGCATAATAGCCGCCCGCCCCCACCAGCACCGCGACCGCTCCCGCGATCCACCAGGCACGCCGACCGCGCCTTTTTCCGGCTGGGGATGCGAACACCCCTACCTGTTCCGATGTCTGAAGCATCACCGATCCGCCACGCGGCCCCAAATCTCACTGGCGGCAAGAATAAAGGGCGGGTGACGTAGGGTTCAGTGAATTCCCTGTAACATTGGGACAGAAACGTTTCCGGGCATTTCCAGGCGCCGCAGCAGCCCGGGCGCCTCAGCCCTGGCGCCTTGGCCCTGACTCCTCCGCCCCTGGCGGGGGCGCTCTCAGCCTTGGCGGGGGCGATAGGTGCCGGTCTTGGGATCGCGCACCAGCACCTGCACCTTTTCCTGCTCCCCCTTCGGGACAGCGGGGCCTTGGCCGCCGGCCGCGCGATGGGCATCCATGGTCTCGCTGACGCGGCGCCCCTCGCGCGCCAGGAAGCGGGCCGCGGCCACCGCGCCGGCAGCGCCGAGAAGGACGATCAGAAACGCAGGCATGGCCTTTCCCCTTGCTTGACGATCACAGCCCGTAGCGCGCCCACAAGGCGCGCTCCTCGGCGACGCCCGCGAGCCCCTGGGCCAGCCCCGCGCCGACGGCGCCGGCGGAGGGAAGCGCGCTGCCGACACCCGGCACGCGCCGGCCGAGCCAGCCGCCCGGCGCCGTGACCAGCGGCGTGCGCACGGTGCGCCCGTAGCGCGCCTGGAGAATCTCCCGCAGATCGCCAATGCCGTCCGCGAGCCCGAGCGAGAGCGCCTGCGCGCCGGCCCAGAACTCGCCTGAGAACAGCAGTTCGTCCTCGCCCGAAAGCACCGGGCCGCGACGGCGGCGCACCAGGTCCGCGAACATCTGGTGGATCTCGCGCTGCAGCGCCTTCAGCCGCTCCACATCCTCTTCCCGCTCGGGCTGGAAGGGATCGAGCATCATCTTGCGTGTGCCGGCGGTGTGCACGCGCCGCTCGACGCCGATGCGCTCGATCAGCTTGTCGAAGCCGAAGCCGGCGGAGATGACGCCGATGGAGCCGACCACCGAGGAGGGATCGACATAGATCTCGTCCGCCGCGCAGGCGATCATATAGCCGCCCGAGGCCGCCACATCCTCGACGAAGGCGAAGACGTGCTTCTCCTTTTCCTCGGCCAGGGCGCGGATGCGCTTGTGAATGAGATGGGACTGAACCGGCGCGCCGCCGGGCGAATTGATGATCAGCGCGACGGCGGGCGCCTTCTTCACCGCGAACGCGCGATCCAGCGTCTTGGCGACGCCGGCGAGCGTCAGGCTCTGCTGGAACGGCGCACTCATGCCGATGGTGCCGGAAAGGCGGACCACCGGCACCGTCGTCAGGTCATTGCGCCAGCGGGCAGGCAGAAGGCGGCGAACGCCGCTTTGCAGGGAAGCAAGAAAGGAATCGTCCATGAATACCTGTGTCGCGGCACATTCCGGTGAATTCATGGTGCGCGGTCACGCCAGCAAGGGCAATCGTGCCTCTTGCCGCAAGATCGGGCTAGCGGCGCTAGCGGCATTCGATGCGGGACGCCCCTATCCCATGTCCAGCGCCGCGCCGTCGCGCAGGATCGCCTGTGTGCGGGATGTGGATGCGCCGTCAGCCTCCGCCAGAATCAGGCCGGGCAGGATCGCCGGGCCGGTGCGGCGTCCCTTGATGGCGCGGGCGATCAGGCGCACCGCCGGCGCATCGGGACGGGGATGGACCGGCAACAGCCGCACGGCACCGAACCGGCCCTCCAGCGCCGTGAGCAGCGCGGAAATATCCTCCGGTCGCAGGATCATGGCGAGCATGCCGCCCGGCGCGAGGCAGCGATAGGCGGCGGTCGTCCAATCCCTCAGCGTGTCCGCATTGGCCATATGGGCGCGCGCGCGGCCCGCGTCGGGCGAGGTCTGGTGGGCCTCCGTGGCATTGAACGGCGGGTTCGCCAGGACGAGGTCGAGGCTTTCGGCAGCGGGAAGCGGCGGCCCGCCGGGCCGCGCGAGGGCCAGCACATCCGCGCATACGACAGCGCAGCGGCCCTCCAAGCCGTTCGCCGCCGCGTTCCGCTCGGCCAGGTCCGCGAGCGCCGGGTCGATCTCGATCAGCACTGCCTCGGCGTGCGGCAGGTGTAGCAAGGCGGCGAGGCCCGCGCTGCCCACGCCGGCGCCGAAATCGGCGAAGCGGCGCGCCGCGCGCGGCGCGGCGGCGGCGAGCAGGATGGCGTCATGGCCGACGCGATGGCCCTTTTCCGGCTGGCACAGCACGAGCCGCCCGCCCAGCACGCGGTCCTGTGTCACAGCCGGTCTTGGCGCCGAAAGGGTCATGGCGGCGGAGCCTAGAGCGTTTTCCAGGTTCGTGGAATCAGCAAACCGGCATCCGCTGCGCGCGCCGACAGGCTAATCGCACAGCACGTCGCCGAGGCCCGCCTCTTTCAGCAGGCGGCGCCCTTGGGCGAGATCCTCGTCCAGCACCAGAACCCGGCGGGGAATGACACCGATGGAGCCTTCCAGCGCGCTCACATAGCTGTCCGCGACCATATGGCCGATGTCGGCCGCGGTCAGCAGCGCCTCGATTGCGGAAATCAGCACCAGATCATTGGTCCGCACCAGATCGCGCATCAATTCTCCGTCGGATTTGCGCCGCGGCGGCGTTCCGGGTACGCCTCACGCTTGCACGGCACCCTCCGCCATCCCTATGGTGCCACCCACAGAATGACAAGCGGGAGCGTTTCTTGGCCGTCGTCCTTCCGTTCGAGCCGACCGACCCATCCATCGAGGCCCTCGTCCGCCTGGTGAAGGGGGACATGGAGCGCGTGAACGCCACTATTCTGGCCCGCACCGGCTCGGACGTGGCGATGATTCCCGAGGTGGCGAACCACCTGATCTCGGGCGGCGGGAAGCGGCTGCGCCCCATGCTGACCCTCGCCTGCGCCGCGCTCAGCGGCTATCGCGGCGAAGGGCATGTGAAGCTCGCCGCCTCGGTGGAGTTCATGCACACCGCCACGCTGCTGCACGACGATGTGGTGGACGAGAGCGACATGCGGCGCGGCAAGCTCGCCGCCCGCAAGCTCTGGGGCAATGAGGCGAGCGTGCTGGTGGGCGACTTCCTGCTCGGCCAGGCGTTCAAGATGATGGTGGAGGTGGGCTCGCTCCAGTGCCTCGACATCCTCTCGAATGCCGCCTGCGTGATCGCCGAGGGCGAGGTGATGCAGCTTGCCGCCGCCAAGAACACCGAGACTTCCGAAGACGATTATCTCGCCGTGATCCGGGGCAAGACGGCGGAATTGTTCGCCGCCGCCTGCGAAGTCGGCGCGGTGCTCGGCGCCCGGCCGAAAGCGGAACAGAGCGCCTGCCGCTCCTACGGCATGAACCTCGGCATCGCGTTCCAGCTGGTGGACGACGCTCTGGATTACGGCGGCAGCCAGGCTAAGCTCGGCAAGAATGTCGGCGACGATTTCCGCGAGGGCAAGATCACCTTGCCGGTGGTGCTCGCCTTCCGGCGGGGCGATGCGCAGGAGCGCGCCTTCTGGCAGCGCAGCCTGGAACAGAACGCCTGCGACGATGCCCAGCTCGACCAGGCCATCGGCCTGCTCACCAAGCATCGCGCGCTGGTGGATACCATCGAGCGGGCGCGTCATTACGGCGCCATCGCCAAGGACGCGCTGGCCTTGTTCCCGCCGGGCGGGGCCAAGGACGCGCTGATGGAAGCCGTGGATTTCTGCATTTCCCGCGCGCACTGAATCTTGCACGTGCTGACCCGCGTCGGCGCGTGAGCGAGAGCCCTGCCGCGACCGGCGGCCGGCGTAGGGATTCCGCAGCGTAACACCCTTGGTTTATTGGAGAACGCAGTTCCGCGACGGCGGAGCGAATGGTAAGATGGGATTGCATCCGGGGACATGGGGCCACGCGATTCATGACCGCCACCGTCTATGATCCGGTCGGGGATTCGAGCTTCCTCGACACCAACGCCTTCCAGCTCGCCACCGACCAGCAATTCCAGGACGCGCGGGCGGGCCTCAACACCGCGAGCATCTTCAGTTCGCTGTTCGGCGCCACCTCCATCGTCGACGCGACCGGCACCGATCCGCTGGTAAAGATTGCCCTGACGCTGAACCGGATGACCGACCCGGAGACGCTGCTGGGAAGCTCTTGGGCGGAGCGGCAGGTCGCTCTCGCGGACCAGACGGAAGTCTGGAACACCTATGGCGCGAACCCGCTGACCTACCAGGCGGTGAGCAATTACATCACCGACCCCACCAACGGAATTGGCGCGAGCGCGCTGCTGACCAGCCTCGGCTACGATTCCTCGGCGCAATCCCGCACCCTCTGGCTGCAGCTGAACCCGGCCCAGTTCCAGGCCCTGTTCGACACGCCGCTGCTCAAGGTGAGCGTGGGGAGCGAGACGTTTTATGCCTGGGAAGGCAGCCTCTCGCTGCCGAACGACATCGCCGGGGACGTGCGCGGCCTATGGGTCGACCAGGACGTGACCGTCGCAACGCCCGCGGTGGCCCCAGGTGTCTCGGCCTACCATCCGCCCGCCGGCTACCAGGGCACGGGCAATGGCGGCAACGAGGTGATCTCCACGCCGGGCACCGTCGCCGATGCCTATAATTTCCCGCTGAAGAACCAGGCCACGCCGGCGATCGCGCTGGTTGAGCCCTCGACGCAGGACCCGACCGCCCTCTTTAACGCCCTGAACGCCTATCGGGTCTCGATCGGCCTGCCGGCTGTGACAGCGGAGCAGTTCCAGGTGCTGCCCGGCGCCGATCCCAACGGCTGGTCGAGCGTCATCGACGAGACGACGCTGGACATTTCCGTGGTGGCTTCCGCCGCGCCCAACAGCACGCAATTGCTCTACAGCTTCGTCGGCTCGACCCATTACACCGCCTATCAGCAGGCGATCTGGGACTTTGTGAACAATCCCGGCATCCTCACCTCCTCCTTCCCGGAGGTGACCGAGGCCTCGCCCGATTCGCCGTTCTATCTGGCCTATTCCGATCTCTTGACCGACGCCGCCTTGCGCAACATGTCCGTGTTCCTGTCCTCCGGCGACGGCGGATCGCAGAGCGAATACGGCACCGGCAACCCGCTGATGCGCACCTCGCACACGGTGTCGACGGCCATCGTGGTGGGGGGAACCTCCATCAGCACGCTGGCGTCGGCGCAGTCGGATCCGACGCTTGCCACCGGCGATCCCGCGACCGACCTCCTGGCGCAGGTGATGAGCGACACGCCGAACCTCGACCTGCTGATGGCCATGACCGCGGCCGGCCTGAAGACCTTGCCGACCAACATGGTCGCCAATCCGGACGAGAGCCCGACGGATCCCTTGCTCCGGCTCTTCGAGACCACCTGGAACGCCTATTACATCAGCTATGACGCGCATGGGGCCGGCACGTTCGATCCCTCGTACTCGACCAATAATGCCAGCACCGGCGGCGTCGACATCACCCAGGGCACGCCGACCTATCAAAGCGATTTCGGCCTCACGCCCACCAGCATCGGGGCGATCGTGCAGGCCGGGCGCGGCGCGCCGGACGTGTCCGCGCTCGCTTCGGGCAATGCCTATTATTTCGTGCTCAACGCCGATTACGTGAACGACCCCAGTTCCGGGCATCTGACCAAGGGCGATGGCGGCACCAGTGCGGCGACGCCGCTCTGGGCCTCGCTGACCGCGCAGTTCGACGCCATCTTCCAGAATCAGCACCTGCCGCAGCTCGGCTATTACAACGACCTGCTCTACATCGCCGCCGCCATCGCGCCGGGATCGTTCAACGACATCTCGCTCGGCGACAACATCTCCACCTATTACGTGGTGCCCGAAGGCACGCCGGGCGCGGTCTATGATTATGCCGCCGGGGATTATGTCCTGCCCACCGGCCTCGGCTTCTCCGCCGCCACCGGATACGACTACAATACCGGGCTCGGCTCGCCCAACGGGCTGCTGCTGGCGCGCGCGCTGACCGCCATCGCCCACACCGAGATCTATTCCGACGCGCCGGCCCTGCTCGGCATCGTCGATGCCACCCACGCCGTAAGCGATGCGACGCAGACCCTGCTGGTGCAATCCACCGGGCTGGACGGCAGCTTCTCGCTCTCGGTCGGGGGGCAGAGCTTCACCGGCATGGGCGGCGGCGGTGATCTGGCCTGGACCAGCCGGCTCGCCCAGCAATCCCTGCAAAGCGACTTCGATCCGGACCTCGTGCGCGCATTCGACGGGATCGCCCAGGCGACCCCCGGCTCGATCCATGCGGCGAACGGGGCCGCTCTTTCCGCCTCCGCCGGCGGCGACGCGCTGGCCCTGTACCAGGCGGCGTTGACCTCGGCCTTCGGCTTCGCCGCCTTCGGCGACCAGGACAGCAGCGTGACCCTGGCGCGCCCGGTCGCCATCGCCGATACGGCCGGCGGCGCCAATAGCCAGGAGGTGGTTGTGCGCCTGCGCCAGAACGGCGCCGACGCCACCCATGTGACCTTCTACAAGGTGGACGATCTCAACGGCGACATCGGCGGCCTCGCCCCGGGCGCGGCCGGCTATGCCGATGCGGCGCAAGCCCGCGCCTATCACACCGTCGACGGCCAGACCGCCATCGACGGCCCCGGCTGGGGCAATTACGCCCAGACCGAAATCACCGGCGTCAATGCCGGCGATATCATCGCCATGAAGCTCACCAATGGGGCGAACACCTTCTGGGGGTTCGCGCAGGCCAATGAGCAGGTGGACGGCGCGGGCGTGACCCATCTGTGGAGCTACGGGCTCAACACCTGGGGCTGGGAGGATCTGAAGGGCGGCGGCGACCACGATTACAATGATTTGATCGTGCAGCTGGACTTCACCAGCACCAGCGGCGACGGCTGGCTGATCTGATCCCTCAGCCGCGTGGCCCGAACACGATAACCGCCGCGCCGGCAAGGCACAGCGCGGCGCCGACGGTGTCATAGCGATCCGGCCGCACCCCCTCCACGCCCCACATCCAGGCCAGCGAGCCGACGATATAAATGCCGCCATAGGCCGCGAACGCCCGCCCGGCGGCGGCGGCATCGACCAGCGTCAGCGCGCCGGCGAAGACCGCGAGGCTCGCGAAGCCGGGTATCAGCCACCAATGGGACCCATCTGCGCGCACCACGTGCCAGAAGGCGAAGCAGCCGGCGATCTCGGCGAGCGCCGCGACGATATAGGCAAGCAGGGTCATCGCAGCACCGTGGGGCGCACCCACCACTCGGGATGGGCCGCGCTCACGGCCTTGGCGAGGGCGGCGGCATCGCGGCAGGTGTCGGTGAGCGCGAAGACCGTCGCGCCCGATCCGGACATGCGCACGAAGCGGGCGCGCGGATCGGCCTGCAACACGGCCTTCACATGCCCGATCTGCGGCGCCACGCTTTGCGCGGGCGGCTCCAGATCATTGGGGGTGCAGGCGAGGAAATCCAGCAATGCCGCCCGTTCGGCCGGCACGCACGCGCCATGGGGCGCACCGGGCAGGTCCTCGCCCGGTTGCAGGCCAAGCGCGCGAAACACCGGCGCGGTGGGCACCGCCACCCGGCAATTCACCAGCACCGCCGGCAGCGGCGGCAAATCGAGCGGCGGCGAGAGCTGGTCGCCCACCCCGCGCATCATGCGCGCGCGCGGCGCGAGGCACACCGGCACATCCGAGCCCACCGCCCGCGCAGCGTCGACGAGGCGCGGATCGCCAAGGTCCAGGGCATTGAGCTGGGCGAGCAGGCGCAGGGCCGCCGCCGCGTCGGAGGAGCCGCCACCGATGCCGGCCGCAACCGGCAGGCGTTTGACGAGATGAAACCGGCCGAGCCGCAGCCCCGCGACCCGCTGGCGAAGCGCATCGGCGGCGCGCAGCACCAGATTCTCGCCCTGGGGACCGGCGGCCGGCGCCGTTGGCCCGGTGACTTCGAGGCCGAACGCCGCATCTGGCGCTAGGGAAAGCAGGTCAGCTGCCCCTGCGAAGCTCACGAGACTCGCGAGATCGTGAAACCCGTCCGCGCGCCGGCGCAGGACGCGCAATGTCAGATTGACCTTTGCCGGAGCGCGCGCCACAAGCTTTTGCATGATTTTGGCTTATGGCGCGGCGGCCCGCGGACCGCAAGCGGTGTCGAAAGACAGAACCGCTGACGTAACTTGCGAGGTTCGTGGAAAGTCGCCATCCTCCCGCCATGTGGCGCGGTTTCTCTCAGCCCCACGCTCCTTCCAGGATTTCTGCCCGGTGAAGATTTCGCTCATTCGCTCGCCCCTGGCCATCGCGGCCGCTTTCTGCGTGTCGTTGGTGGCAGTGGCGCCCGGCGCCGCGCGGGCCGATTTCCCGCCCATCTCCGATGCCACGCTCTCCGGCAGCTATCTGGCCGCGCGCCTCGCCGGCTCGGAACGCGACACCGAGGCCGCCGTGGCCTATCTGCGCGCGCTGCTCAAGCTCGATCCGCGCAATGACGAGGTGGTGGAACGCGCCTTCTTCGCCATGCTGGTGGACGGCGACGTCGAAGAAGCCATGCCGCTCGCGGACCGGCTGGTGAAGGTGGATCGCTCCCACCGCATCGCCCGCCTCGCCCTGGCGACGCGCGCCATCAAGGCGGCGAAATACACCACCGCGCGGACCAATCTGTCCCTGTCGGTGCGCGGCCCGATCGGCGATCTCACCGCCACTTTGCTTGCTGCCTGGACCATGGTCGGCTCCGGCACGCCCAAGGCCGGCGTCGAGATGATCGACCGCCTGCAGGGGCCGGACTGGTACGCCAGCTTCAAGAACCTGCATGCCGGGCTGATCCTCGACGCCAGTGGCAACAAGAAGGAAGCCGGCAAGCGCCTGGAACTGGCGATCAAGACCGAGCCGGTCACGCTGCGGGCGATCGACGCCTATGCCCGCTGGGCCTCGCGCAATGGCGAGACCGAGGCGGCCATCGCGGCCTATAAAAATTTCGACAAGCTGATGCCGCGCCACCCGCTGGTGGAAGCCGCGCTGAAGGAGCTTGAGGCCGGGCATCAATTGCCCCCGCTCGTGCGCACGCCCCAGGAGGGCGCGGCCGAAGTGCTCTACGGGCTCGGCGCGGCGCTCGCGCGCCAGGGCGGCGAGGACCTCGCGCTGGTCTATCTGCAACTCGGCCTTTGGCTCGATCCCGACCACCCGCTGGCCGGCCTGTCGCTCGCGGACCTCTACGAGCAGCTCAAGCAGCCGGAAAAGGCGATCCAGGTCTATGACAAGATCCCCGCCTCCTCGCCGCTGAAGCGCAATGCCGAGGTGCAGCTGGCGATCAATCTCGACGCCACCGACAAGACGGCCGAGGCCCGCAAGCACCTGGAAGCGCTCATCAAGAGCAATCCGAAGGATCTGGAGGCGCTGGTCGCGCTGGCCGGCATCGAGCGCGGCCGCAAGATGTTCGCCGAATGCGCGGCTACCTATAGCAGGGCGATCGCCCTGCTGCCGGACCCGACCCGCGCGAATTGGGCGCTCTATTATTTCCGCGGCATCTGCAATGAGCGCAGCAAGAACTGGCCGGCGGCCGAGGCCGACCTGACGAAGGCGCTGCAGCTCTATCCCGACCAGCCCCACGTGCTGAACTATCTCGGCTATTCCTGGGTCGATCAGGGCACCAACCTCGACCAGGGCATCGCCATGATCCGCAAGGCCGTGGAGCTGCGGCCCGACGACGGCTATATCGTCGACAGCCTCGGCTGGGCCAATTTCAAGCTCGGCCGCTATGACGACGCGGTTTCGGACCTTGAGCGCGCGGTGGAGCTGAAGCCGCAGGACCCGACCATCAACGACCATCTCGGCGATGCCTATTGGAAGGTTGGGCGCCGGCTGGAAGCCACCTTCCAGTGGAACCACGCCCGCGACCTGAAGCCCGAGCCGGAAGATCTCGACAAGATCGTCAAGAAGATCAAGGACGGCCTCGACACCTCGACGCCGGAAGCCGCCCCCTCCGCCGATGGATCGCAGAAGAAGGCGGAAGATGTGAAGCCGGCGGAGGCCCAGCCCGCGCAGGCAAACCCGGCTCCGGCCACGCCCGCCGACGGGAAGGCCAGTGCGGACAAGCCAGCCCCGGAGTCTCCTGCCCCCGCCGATGCCCCCAAGGTGGAGGCTCCCAAGGTGGATGCTCCCCCGACGGATGCCCCGAAGGCGGACTCCCCGAAGGCTGACGCCCCGAAGACTGACGCCCCGAAAGCGGATGCGCCGGCACCCGGCGATGCTCCTAAGGCGGACGTCCCGAAGGCGGACGGGCAGAAGAGCAATTGAGGGCACCGCTCACGCAAAGTTTTGCGAATGGAACGAAAAAAAGGGGCCGCATAGGGCCCCTTTTTTATGGGCCTGATTCTTTTTTGCCCGGCAATTTTTCATTGCATCATGAATGAGATGCAGCCTTACCGAGCGCTCATTCAGGCCCGCACGCGTAAAACCCCCAACACCGTACCTCACAATCCGCAACGTCGCGATGACACCGCTAAGGCGCGCCCTCCGCTGGCAGAAAGAGGCGCATCATGTTATTCTGGAACGAATTTCTACCTCCGAGCATTTCTACCTCCGAGCGATGGAAACCGGGGCGTAAGAGCCCACTGTGGTACAACCATGAGCCGCCGGAATGGCGGCAAGGGAGGCGATAATTGCCGGCGGATGTGAATGAGCGCCTGCAGCGCTGGGTCCTCAACGTCGGATCCGGGCCTGCGTCACGCAAGGGGCTTCACCCGGCATTTCATCGCCAAGAATGGACCGAGATCCGTCTTGATATCGAGCCACGCGTGTCACCCGACATCGTCGGCACCATGGTCTCCATGCCGCAGATCAAGGATGGCAGCTTCGATGCCGTCTGGTCCTCGCACAATGTGGAGCATCTGCATGCCCACGAAGTGCCGCTGGCCATGGCGGAGTTTCGCAGGATTCTGCGCGGCGACGGCTTCGCCCTGATCACCTGCCCCGACATCGCCAGCATCGCGAAGCTGGTGGTTGATGGCCGGCTGGAAGAGGTCGCTTATGTCTCTCCCGCCGGGCCGATTACGGCGCTGGACATGCTGTTCGGCCATTCCGCCTCGATTGCCGCCGGCCAGGGCCATATGGCCCATAACACCGGCTTCACGTTGCGCCGGCTGGCGGACAAGCTGGTGGCCGCCGGGTTCCGCGAAGTCCGCGCCATGAAGGGCGGCTCCTACGATTTGTGGGTCTTGGCGCTCGTCGGCGGCATGGATCTGGCCAGGGATTGCCTGTCCGGCACCCCGCAAGCCACGCTGTTGCAAGATCCGCGCGAAACCGCGCCCCGCGCTCGCACGGCCTAGGCCCGGCCCATGGGTCCGCGCCGGTGACCGGGACCGTGGACCAGCGCACGCCGCGATCGGGCCCGCACACCGCACGCGCGTCACTTCTGCTCGGGCTGAAAGCCGATGCCGCCGAGGCGGCAGCACGTCCGCTGATCGCCCTCGCGGAGGCCGAGCGCGACACGCGCGGCAAAGCGGTGGACACGCCGGCCGACCTGCTGCGCCTCGCCCATGCCTATCTGATGCTGGGCCGGCCCGAAGGCGCCGTGCGCGTCGCGCGCCGGCTGATCGCGCTCGATCCACGAGAGGGCACCGCGCCGGCCATTCTGTTCAGCCACGGCACGGCCGCAGAGCGTGAGCAGGCCGCGATGCACCTGGCGGGCACGGCCACCGATCCCGCTTTGCGCGGCGCCGCGCTGCGCGCCTTGCGGGCGCTCGGCCACACGGCATTCTCCCATCTCGAATGGTCCGCCGGCCGCCTGCAGGGTTTCGCCACCTGGCCGGCGGGCGCAACCGCCACCCTGGTCTTCCTCACCCCGGAGGGACAGGAAAGCTGGGCGCTCGACCCGCAGGACGACCACCCCTTCGCCACGCCGTTCGGCCGCGCCGCCACGGTCGACCTTTCCCTGCCGCCGGCGGACGCCCATGTGTTCGTGCGCGTGGGACACCAGCAGTTCGGCCTGCTGCGACAGACCGCGCCGGAGCCGATCCCGACCCGCCGTGTGTCCGCCCCGCAGGATGGACGGGGCGACCGCCTCACCATCCTCATTCCGGTCCATGACGATGCGGCCGCGACGCAGCGCTGCATCGAAAGCGTGCTGGCGCATCGCCCTACGCACGACACCCGTATTGTGCTGGTCGCGGACGATCCGCCGGACGCGGGGCTGCGCGCCTATCTGGCCGAGCTTTCGGCGCCCCATCTCGAGATCCTGGACAACCCGCTCAACCTCGGCTTCGTGCGCTCGGTCAATCGCGGCATCGCCGCGATTCCGCACGGAGATATCCTGCTGCTGAACGCCGATACGGTGCTGCCCGCGCGGTTTGCCGAACGGCTGCGCGCCGCCGCCTACGGCGCCGACGATATCGGAACCGTGGTGCCGCTCTCCAATAATGGAGAGTTCGTGAGCCTGCCTGTTCCGTTCCGCACCAATCCCCTGCCCGACCCCAAGGAACTGGCGCGCATCGACGCGAGCGCCGAACGCGCCAATGGCGGCCTTGTGATCGACCTGCCGAGCGGCATCGGCTTCTGCCTCTACATCACCCGCCGCTGCCTCGACGATGTCGGCCATCTGTCGGGAGGCTGGGGGCGCGGCTATCTGGAAGATGCCGACTTCTGCCTGCGCGCCCGCGCCTTCGGCTGGCGCAATGTCTGCGCGGCCGACCTTTATGTGGGGCACGAGGGCACGCGCTCCTTCAAAGGCGAGAAGCGTGGCCTTGTGGTGCGCAACCTCAAGCGCCTCGGCGCCGCGTTTCCCACCTATGAGGCCGCGTGCGGCAGCTTCGTGGCCGCCGATCCCTTGCGCAGTGTCCGCGCCGCCATCGAAGCGGACCTCCCCCCGGACCCTCGCCCGGTGCGCCTGCTGGTGCACGGGCCGAACCTTGCCGACGCCGCGGACGCCCTGTTGCGCGCGCGGGCCGAAGCCGAGGGTGGCCCGGTGCTGCGGGCCGAGCTGAAGGGCCGGCCCGGCGCATGGCACCTGTGGCTTTCAGCCTCGGACAGCGGCTTTCCGCAAAATCTGCGTTTCGACCTGATGCGCCCCGAGGGGATGTCGGCGCTCACCGCCGATCTCGCGCGGCGCCCGCTCGCCCGCATCGAGGTGCTCGGCCAGGAAGCGCTGCCGGACGCGCTGTGGCAGAGTCTCTGCGGCCTCGGTGTTGCGATCGAGGTGCGCATCCATGCGCTGCGGGTGCGCCCTGGCACGACCGCCCGGTTCTGGCCCGCCTTCGCCGAGCCGGCCATCACGGCCGTGCTGCCGGCCCATGAGCAGATCGCGACGGCGGTGCGCGGTCAGCGCCTCGTGCTGCCGTGGAAGGTGAAGGACGCGGCCGGCCCGTTCCGGACCATCGCGCGGGCGACCGTGCCGCTGAGCGATGCGCCGGTCGGTCTCCTCTTGCCCCATCCGGAAGCCCGCGCCCATGGGCTTGTGCGGGCGCTTGCCCTGGCTCTGGCCGCGGCGGGCGCGGGCAATGCCATGTTCGTGTTCGGCTCCAGCCTCGACGACCGGGCCCTTGGCAGCCTTTCCGACCTGGTGGTGCTGGGCCGCGTGCCGGCCCACGAGGCTGCCGACCTGATGGCCGCGCTCGAGATCGGCCGCATTGTCATCGCCGACCGCGAGGGCCTCGGCCATCCGCTCGCCATGGCGGCGGGGCGAAGTGATTTACCATGTGCCTTCTTCGGCGTGGGCACCGGCGCCGTGGGCGATCTGGTGCTTGCGCCGGACATGGCAAATTCCGAAGCTGTCCAGTACATCCTCGACTGGATCAGGAGCCTGCCCCCGCGATGAATTCCGCTCTCCCTGCCCCGTCCGAGCTGGCGGCGATCGGCGTGCCCATGGCGTGCGGCGTGCGGGCGGCATTCGGCGCCTCGGGCGAGACCGGATTTTCGGGCTTCGTCCTGGATCCGGAAGACCTCACGCGGCGCCACGTGGTGGAATTGCTGGTGGACGGCGTGCCGCTCCAGGTCACCCGTGCGGACCTGTTCCACCCCCTGCTCTCGCAAGCCGGCATCGGAGATGGCTGCTACGGATTCCAGTTTGTGGTGCCCGCCCCGGTCCATGCCAGCGCCACTCGCTTTGAGGCGCGGCTCGCCAATGTGGACGAAGTGCTGCCCCTCACCGAGCCCGTCGAGCCAACCGGCGAGGCCGCGCGCGGCCATGTGGAATGGCTGGGCCATCTGAGGTTCCGCGGCTGGGTGCGCCAGCCCGGCTCGGGCGAGGATGCCGCCACCCCGCGCATTTCGGTGACGGTGGATGGCGCGGCGGTGATGGACGTGCCGGCGGACCGCTGGGCCGGCGCCTTCGCCGATGGTGTGCTTCAGCCGGTGCGCGGCTTTGATCTGGAATTGCCGGACAGTCTCGCCGACGGGCGCCTGCATCAGGCCGTCTTCACCCTTGCCGGCCCATCGGCTGGCAGCGCGCAGGAGATGGCTGCCGGACAGGGGCTTGGTGCCGGGCAAGCCGTGGGCAATGGACAGCCGGTGGGCGGCGGCGCGGTGCCCTTCCTGGCCTTCGCCGATCCGCTGCGCGCCCTGATCGAGCGCGAATTTCCAGCAGATGGATCGGACCGGCATCCCGAAGCGCTCCGCGTCGAGCTTTACGACACGCTGTTTCCGCGCGCCCTCCCCTTCACCCGATACGAGGACTGGTGCGCCGCGCAGCCCGCCGCACCGGCGTTCGTACGGCCCGAAGGCGCGGCAGCGGACCAGATCGCTTTGCTCTTTCTGGGGGAGGACGCGCTCGACGTTTCGTTCGCCGCACTTCAGAACGAAGGCGGGCAATGGGTTGCGGGCGCACTGCCGAGCGACAGCGCCAAGGCGAATTTCGATCCCGCGCCGCTCGGCGCCTTCATGACCGGCGAGGCACACAACAGCACCGCCTTCGCCTTTCTCCCCGCCGGCGCGCGCCTGCGGCCCGGCGCGGTGGCACGGATCGAACAGGCGCTGGCGGACCATCCCCGCGCCATCATGCTGTTCGCCGACGTGGACGTGGAAGAGGATGACGGCACGGTGTGGCCGCTCGCCTTGCCCGCTGCTGATTATGAACGCAGCCTGGAACAGGGCTTCGCCGCCCGCTGCTTCGTGCTGCGCACGGCCGCCCTGCGCACGGCGCTGAAGCGCGGCGCCAATTCCGTGTTCCGGCTGGCCAATTTCCTTTACGATTTTCATCCCTTGCCGGTGGGCGCTATCGTTCATTTGCCGGGCGCACTGGCGCGGGTGCCGGCGGCGTGCCTGCGACGGGGACACGCGGCGCTGAACCGCGCCACGGCGGAGCATTTCGCCGCCACCAAGCAGATCGCCCGGCAGGCGATCGCGATCGGCGAATGCCTGCCCGCCGTGCGCATCGCCCGGGCGCCTCCACGCACCCGCGTCGAGCTGGTTGTGGACGCGGCCTCCTATCCCGCATTGGCGGAACGCTGCCTGCGGGCGGCGCTGCCGGCCCTGCGCCGCATCGACGGGGAATTGATCATCATCCTGCCGCCCGGAAAGGTGAATCCAGCCCTGGCACCGCTTCTGTCCCCGCTGCCCAAGGTCAAGGTGCTGCAACGGGCCAATCCGCGCGGCGCGGAAACCTTCAATGCGGTGGTGGCGGGCACGCAGAGCCAGTCGGTGATCTTCCTGTCCGGCGCCATGGCTCCGCTCAATGAGGATTGGCTTGACGAATTGCGCTGCCGCCTGGAAGGGCGCGACGCGGGCGCCGTGGCCCCGCTGGTGATCGATGCTGAAGACAATGTCTGCGACGCGGGCTATGTGCTCGGCCCCAATCTGGATGTGGTGCGCGCCTTTGCCGGCCGGCGAATCTCGGACCCCGGCTATGGCGACCTGCTGCGCGTGGCGCACGAAGTCTCGGCCCTCAGCTTCGATTGCGTGGCCCTGCGGCCCGCGCTCCTGCGCGATCTCGGCGGGCTGGACGGGCTGCGGTTCCCGACCTTTTTCGCCGGCATCGACGCCAGCCTGCGGCTGCGAGCCCGCGGCCAGCGCCTGGTGATGACGCCGAACGCCGTGGTGCGCGACCTCGCGCCGGGGCGAATGGGCACGGCCGCGCTCGGCCGCTCGCCGCTGGCGGCCGCCCGGGCTCGGGAATTGCGCAGCCTGCGCGCGCGCTGGAGCGCCGCGCTTGCACATGACCTGCTCTATAATCCCATCCTGACCCGGGACGGGGAACCCTACAGCGCCTTGTGCTGGCCGCCGGTGCGCCCCATCCCGCGGATTGCCGAACCCCAGCCGCCGCGGAACTGGCCGGCCGGCCTTTGATGCCGGCATGCGCGAGCGGGCGGCGGCTGCGACACATGACCGAAATGCACAGCCCCAGTGCGATTTAAGGCGCCGCCGCCCGTCTTTGAGATCGGGAATGGCTCTCAACCGGCGGCGGATCGCTCCGGCCGGTTGCGGGCGATCGGTCGCGTATGGGCACGCGCCCGCGTAGCCTGCGACTGAACCGCGGGAGGATGTCCCGCGGGAGCGCCGGTGCTGACAAACCCCTCAGCTTGAACAGAGGAGACTACCCTGCGCGCTCAGCGCTCGCGCAGGGCGGTCGACAGGCGATCAATCAGCGGGCTCAGCAGATATTGCATCACCGTGCGCCGGCCGGTGGGCATGATGGTGGTTGCATTCATGCCCGGCATGAGCTTGTCGTTGATCTCCTCGGGGATAGACTTGCGATCCACATCCACCTCCACCGCATAATAGGAGGCGGTTGTCGGCGAATCCTGCTGCGCATCGGCGCTGACGGTGCGGATTTTGCCCTTCATTGACATGCTGCCATAGGACCGGAACTGCGGCAGCTGAATCCGCACGTCCTCGCCTATGAGCACCCGGTCGATATCGACGGGGAGCACCTTGGAGCGGATGACCAGCGTGTCGGAGGCGGGCACGATATCCATAATCGGGTCGCCCGGGCGGATCACGCCGCCGATGGTGAACACCTTCAGCTGCTGCACCACGCCCGAAACCGGCGCCTTGATCTCGATGCGAGTGAGGGCGTCCTGCGCCACGACGATCTGCTGACGCGCATCGCCAATGGTCTTGCGCACGTCCGAAATCTGATTGGCCGCTTCCTGACGGTAATCCTTGCGCAATTGCTCGGCCTGGGCGCTGAGCTCGCGAAGCCGCTCCTGGCCCTTGGCCTCCGCGACGGTGGCGGCGTCGATCTGGCCCTGCATGGTGAGCTGCTGACGCTCGGTGGCCGCGACCCGGGGCACGGAGACGAGCCCCTTGGCCTTCAACTCGCGGAGCGCCTCCAGTTCCTGGTTCACGGTCACTAGCTGTTCCTGGTTGTTGGTGCGCTGAATCTGAGCCTGCTCGATATCCCGCTGCGCCTGAAGAGCCTGCGACGCGTTGACATTGAGGGTTCCGCGCAGGGAATCCCGGCGGGCCTCGAACTGCTTCTTATTGTCGTTCACCGCATCCATCACGATCGGGTCGCTCATCATGGCGGTGACTTCGGGGGGGAACGTGATGCTGTCCGCCATGTTGCTCTGGGCTTCGAGGCGTGCTTCCAGCACCAGGGCCTGCGCCAATTGCTTGCGGTAAAGCTGCACCGTCGCCTCGGAACGGGTGGGATCAAGGCGCAGCAGCACGTCGCCAGCGTTCACGACGCTGCCATCCCGCACCAGGATCTCGCCGACGATGCCGCCTTCAAGATGCTGGATGGTCTTGCGGTTGGATTCCACGGAGACCACGCCGTTGGCGATCACCGCACTGTCGATGCGGGCGAAGGTGGCCCATCCAATGGTCCCCGCCAGCGACACGACCACGAGCAGGTAACCCCAGGAAAGCACGGCCTTCCAGTCGCTCGGCGCCACCGGCGCCTTCAGGAGATAGGAATTGTCGAGCATCAGGCTTCCGCTTCCCGATTGTCGCGGTCGCCGCCGATCACCGTCAAGGCAGGCGTGGCCTTCAGGCGTGGCAGGCGGTTGACGATATTGTCCCGATCCCCATGCGCTTGAACCGCGCCCCCGTTGAGCACCAGGAGGTCATCGCAGAACGCGAGCAAGCTCATGCGGTGGGTCACCAATATCACCACCTTTTCGGCAGAACGCAGGCGCTGGATTGCGCTCCCGAGCGCCTGCTCTCCCATCGAATCGAGATTGGCATTCGGCTCGTCCATGACAATCAGATAGGGATTGCCGAACACCGCCCGCGCCATGGCGATGCGCTGACGCTGGCCGCCTGAGAGCACATATCCGCCAGGACCGATCGGGGTGTTGAAACCGTCCGGCAGGCTGCGGATCAAATCCTGGACGCCGGCGATTTCGACCGCCTCCACCAGCATCTGCGTGTCTTCGCATTGCACCGGATCGAAGCGCGCGATGTTCTGCGCCACGGTGCCGGGCATGAAATCCACGTCCTGCGGTACATATCCCACAAGGCGCCCGAGTTCGTCCGGGTTCCAATGGGTGAAATCGTGATCGCCGAGCGAGATGGTGCCGCGCCGCGGGGTCCAGATATTCACCAGCAGCCGCGCCAGGCAGGATTTGCCCGCGCCCGACGGACCGACGATCGCGAGCACGCGGCCCGGATAAACCGTGAACGACACATCGCTGATGATGACCTTGTCGCTCCCCGGCGCGGCGCCCCAGATGCGCGATACGATAAATGGCCCCTCCGGGCGCGGCAGGGAGATGCGCTGCGCGCGCTCGGCTCCCAGGAACGCCTCGTCCAGGCGGTGACGGGCGGGCGCAAACCGGCTGATCTGTTCCCAACTGGAGATCAGGGCCTCCACGGGATAGACGCCGCGCAACATCAGCATCAGAGCGATGAACATGGCAGTTTGCTCCACCTGCTCGTCCATCACCAGCAGGGCGCCCATGGCGAAAACCGCAACATAAAGGGTGGTGTGCACGAAACGCGAAGCCGAGCGAATGATCCCCGCGCGCCGTCCCGCCTCCTCACGCCAGCCGAGCATCGCCGAATGCATCAAATGCCAGCGATCGCGCAAAGGGGGCATCATGCCCAGTGCACGCGCCGATTCCGAATTGCGCGACAGGGCAGCGCCGAATTCGTTGGCGGCGCCGGCGACCTTGACGTAGCGCGTGCTATCCTCGCGCACCACCCATTGGCTGAACAGCGACAAGCCGCTCAGGGTAGCCAGCGCGGCCAGCGCGAGGACGCCGAAGAGCCAGTGAATCATGAACAGGCAAGCGATGAGAACCGGCGACCACAGGGCATCGAATAGCCCCGTCACCACCCGGCCCGTCAGGAACTCCCGTACGAAATCCAGGTCGGCGAGGGTGGTCGGCGTCAATCTGTTCGCCGCGTCCTCACGGTGCAGCGTAGCGAAGAACGTCTTGCTCAGACGCGCATCCAGCGCAATGCCGATGCGGCCGAGCGCCTTGTCCCGGATATGGTCGATGATGGCGCCCATCGCCATTAAGAACAGCGCAATAATTACAAGAACAACTAGCGAGTTCAGGCTACGGCTTGGCAGAACACGCGAACTCACCAGATAACCAAACATGGGTCCGACAAGAAAAAAGATCGGGATAAAAGCACTCAAAAGAAACAATCCGACATACGCCGGAATGAGATCTCGGATCGCAATAAACGTTGGGGAATTCGCTCGGGTCATACGCAATCCCAGATTTCGACGCACCCAGCATAGCACATTGCTGCGCTGCGGTCAGGGGGCTGTCATCTGCCCATTGAAGACCGTTAACCTATCGTAATGCCAGCAGATCATCGGCAAGCGCCAATTGACGCTGAACGCAATCGGCTACCGCATAGCGGCGCACCACACTCGCCCGCGCTTCGCGCCGGATACCATCGAACGCCCGCGGATTGTCGAGCACCTCGATCATCCTCTGCGCGAGAAAGTGGTGCGAGAAGAACGGCGTCAGCAGGCCGGTTCGACCGTCGCGTATGACTTCCCGCACCGGCGCCGTATCCGAGCCCACCACCAGGCACCCGGCGGACATCGCCTCAAGCAGGGACCAGGACAACACGAACGGATAGGTGAGGTAGGCATGCACCGCGGAGACCTGAAGCACCTTCAGAAAGGCTTTGCGCGGCACGGGACCAAGAAAGAATACCCGGGACATATCGAGGCGCCCGGCAACTTCGGCCGCGAACACGTCGCGCCAGCTTCGCCCGTCCACCGAGCGCCGGCCGTAAGACACCTCATTGCCGCCGATAATCAACACCCGTGCATCGCGGTGGGCATCGAGTACTTCGGGCAAGGATCGCATGAAGATATGAAAACCACGGTAGGGCTCAAGATTGCGCGCCACATAGGTGATGATCTTCTCACCCGCCCGTAGCGCGCCCGCACCGCCGGATAGTACAAGCTGCGCATTGGGGTCGGGAATGGCATCGTCAACGTCGATGCCATCATGAATGACTTTGATCTTGCCATGCATTTCCGCCGGATAGACGCTGCGCTGCCATTCGGTGGGCGCCACGCCCACGTCCGCCTGGAGCAAGGACAGTGCCATGGTCGCATTGTTCATCTCGATGCGCACCAGCCCGTCCATTCCGAACTGCGGGAATTCCGTGTCGAACCCAACATCCGCGCCGTGCGCGTGATAGAAGAATTCGCAGAACATCACGATCTTCGCGCGCGGGAAAATGGTCCGCAATGGCAAGGTCTCGCCCCAACCGGGATGCGCATAGATAATATCCGGCTCGGCACCGGTACTGAGGACCGCATTGGACAGATAGATCAATTGTTCAGCGCGATAGCATTCGCTATTGAAGCGCCGCGCAAACGGATGGACGCCCTCGGCGCCGTGCAGTTCCGGTTCGAAATTATACTTCAGCAAGGTCACGCCCGGCATGGGCAGAGCCGTGTTCGAACCGAAGGCGAAAACGCGCCACCCCGGCCGGGCTGCCAACGCGGCCGCCAGATGCCGATATTGCGCCGGGAAACTATTGTGCACGAACAGGGCGGTGGGCATGCTCAGTTCGACTCCGCCCCGTTTGCAGCCAAGGCATCCAGGGGCACGAGATCGCTTTCGTCCATCGCAAAATTCAGGGCGCTGAGATTAGCCGAATCGGCGGCGGGAACGGCCTGCGACGTTCCGGTCTCCTGCGTCTCAATGCGGTGGACCTCGGTCCCGAGATTCGCATGCAGCATTCTGCGTGAGAACAGCAGGCAGAACAGCAGTTGCGCGGCGAGCATCGTGGGTTTCGCCAGCAGCGCCGCACGCGCCGCCGTGACCGCCGCGAGGCGCTCTGTCGCGACGGTCCAGAGCGTACCCCCTTCGCGTGTGGGGCCAACGGGCAACAACAGGTCGGCAAGGATCAATTGTTCCGCCGCAAGAGCGAGGGCTGCGTTCCCGGCTTCCGCGCGCAACAGCAGCCGCATCAGCTCGACCACCGCCGGAACCAGACTGCCGTCCTCATTAACGATTGGCGTACCTTCCGGCTGCATCTGGGTCGACAACAGCATGTCGGAGACCAGCACCGTCACCTTGGGCTCGCCCTCGCCCGGTGTCAGGGCAATGGTAAACGGCAGGCAGCGCAGCCGCAGCGGCACATAGGGACGCGACCACCGCCCCTCGCCATCCATGAGCGGGTGCCGCAGGAGGCGCGCGGCCAAGCCTGCCACGACCTGAACCTTCTGGCGCGTGGTTTCCACCAGGATCGGCAGGTGATGGCTGGCCTGGAGCAGCTCGGATTCGGCCAGCGCGACGCGCTCCATCGCCTCGGTGAATCCAAAACTGCGCGGGCGAGACCAGAGGCTCGTCTCACTTTGCCGAATGGGCCGAAAGGCGAAGATATCCTGATCCACGATTTCTCTTCTCACGCCGAGGCGAGGCCTGCAAGCTGCCGCGGCGCGAGGGCCCGCCGCGCATTCTGGTAAAGCACGCTCGCGCGATAGAGCGAGAGAGCATGCGCGTTCAGCAGGCGCATGCCGGCAAGGCCGAAGGTCTGCACGAACGGCCGGAACGCATCGCTGGCAAAGGCGTTCGGCCGCAGGATGAGGAATGCGGGAAACGGGCCGAGGGGGGGATTCTCGGGCAATCCCATCACCCAAGGCTCGAGCAAGCCGGCGCCATCCAGATGCGCGCTCATTTCGCGGGTGACGTCATAGGCGGAGCGAAAATAGGCGGCGGCATAGATGCGCTGCGTGCTGGCTTTGCTTGGAGTTCCGTTTGGCGCCAGTATCGTCGCCCCGTTATTATCCGGTTCGTCGGCGACCGCATCATCCACAAACACACTGCTGGCCGGCTGGTCTGGCGGACTGGCGAAAGGATAGGCCTGGAGGAGCAGCGGCAGTGCACGGGTGATGCGCAGCGCATTGGGTGCGTGCCCCTCGCCCCGGGTCAAAAACGAGCGGAGCGCAAACAGCTCGGCGCCCCTTTCGTCTCGCAACCACACGAGGGGATACCAGGCCGCGAGGTCAAGCGCCTCCATGTGCACGATCGGCACCATCTGCTGCTCGCGGACCACCTGGTAAGCCCACGGCGAGAAGATCCGGCGATTTCCCACATCGCCTTCCAGTCGTAACAGGCGCGAATAAAGGCCCTCGAACATACAGCGGTCTTTCAGGAAACAAAAACGCCCCGGCAATGCCGGGGCGTCTTGAGAGTGTCAAGTGCAAGCAGCTGCGTCTGCGCCTCAGCTGCCGGGCAAGGTGATGTGCTGGGTGGTCGAACCCACGAAGTACACATCCTGGACATTGTCCACGGTGATGACCTGACCCGTATCCGAGAAGGTGATCGTGGTCTGGCCCGTGGACGGATTGGTGCTGACGTCGCTCGGATTATAGTCACGACCGAAGAGATACAAGGTGTCGCTGCCGATCCCGCCATCAATGGTATGGTCACCGGTGTGGGAGGCCAAGAAGAACGCGTCATTCCCATCGCCGCCGTAGAGGCTCGACGTACCGTTCACAAGCACGTTCAGCTGATCGTTGCCGGAGCCGCCGTACAGCGTGTCATTGCCAGAGCCGGCCGTCAGGAAATCGTTGTCGTCGTTGCCGTAGAGCAGATTGTTGCCGCTCACCACCACCAGCTGATCGTTGCCGGCGCCACCGAACAAGGTGTCTTGGCCCGAATAGCCGGTCAGGGTGTCGGCGCCATCATCGCCATAGAGTTCGGCATGGGTGCCAAGCGATGTGAGATAGTCGGACCCGGCGCCGCCGAACAGATGGTCGACGCTGCCGCCCGTGCCGCCGGTCAGCGTATCGTTGCCGCCATCGCCATAGAGCAGGTTGCCGCCTGTGATGACCTGGAGGCTGTCATTGTCGTCGCCGCCGTACAGCGTATCCGCGCCGCTAAAGCCGTGGATGACGTCATTGCCGGCATCGCCATACATCAGGCCATTGGATCCGCCGCTGTAGAGCTGATCATCGCCCAGGCCGCCGAACAGCGTATTGATGCCGATGCCATCGCCACCGAACAGGAGATCGGAGCCGCCGTCGCCGTAGAGCAGGTTGTTGCCCGTGGCCACCGTCAGCGTGTCGCTGTCATCACCGCCGTAGAGCGTATCCTGGCCGCTGAAGCCGTTCAGAACGTCATTCCCGGTGTCGCCATAAAGCAACGAGTAGGAATTGAGCGAGGTGATGGTGTCGTTGCCATCGTCGCCGTGGAAGAGATTGCTTCCCACGCCAAGGGCCGCGCCCGTTCCGCCGACCAGCGTATCGTCGCCATAGCCGCCGAACAGCTGGTTGTTGCCGTCAAAGGTCGTCAGCGTGTCGCCATCGGTGCCGCCATAGAGCGTATCCTGGCCGCTAAAGCCGTTCAGGCTGTCCGCATCGGCATCGCCGTACAGGATGGCATGCGATCCCGTCGCATAGAGGCTGTCGATACCGGCGCCGCCGTAAAGCGTATCCGTACCGCCCCCGTTGCCGCCGTTCAGCGTGTCATTGCCGGCATCGCCAAACAGCAGGTTGTTTCCGGAGGCGACGGTCAGGCTGTCGTCGTCCGCACCACCATAAAGCGTATCCTGGCCGCTGAAGCCGTTCAGGACGTCGTTGCCGGCATCGCCATAGAGCAGCGAATACGAGTTGACCGAGGTGATGGTGTCGTTGCCGTCGTCGCCGTGGAACAGATTGGTTCCGATGCCGGCGGCCGCGCCCGTTCCGCCGACCAGCGTATCGTCGCCATAGCCGCCGTACAGCTGGTTATTGCCGTCGAAGGTCGTCAGGCTGTCGTTTTCGGTGCCGCCGTAGAGCGTATCCTGGCCGCTGAAGCCGTTCAGGCTGTCGTTGCCGGCATCGCCGTACAGAAGCGCATGAGAACCGGTGGCATAGAGGCTGTCCAGACCGGCGCCGCCGTAGAGCGTATCCGTCCCGCCGCCGCTGCCGCCGGTCAGCACGTCGTTGCCCGCATCGCCGTACAGGCCATTGTTTCCGGAGGCGACCGAGATGGTGTCGTCGTCGTCGCCACCGTAGAGCGTATCCTGGCCACTGAAGCCAACGATCGTGTCGTTTCCGCTGCCGCCATACACGGAGGCATAGACATTCACGGTCGTGATGCTGTCCGCACCGTCATCGCCGTAGAGCTGGTTCACGCTCCCGCCGGACACGCCACCGACGCCGCCCAGGATCGTATCGCCGCCGGCACCGCCGTAGGCGAAATTGTTACCCGCTCCGACGATCAGGTTGTCGCCGTCGTCGCCGCCATAGAGGGTGTCCTGCCCGCTATAGCCGACCAGCACATCCGATCCAGCGTCACCGTACAGCAATCCATGCGAACCGACGGCGTAGAGCGAGTCGTTGCCGAGACCGCCATAAAGCGTGTCCGTGCCGCCAGAGCTGCCGCCGGACATGGTGTCGTCGCCGGCATCGCCATAGAGCAGATTGCTGCCGTTTGCGACGACCAGGCTGTCGCCATCGTCACCGCCATAGAGCGTGTCCCTGCCGCTGAAGCCGGTCAGGTCGTCGGCGCCCGCTCCACCATAGAGGGAGGAGTAGGAATTGACGGAAATGATCTGATCATCACCTTCGCCACCGTAATATTGATTGCTTCCAACGCCCGGGAGGGCGCCCGTGCCGCCGGTCAGGCTGTCGTTGCCGGCATCGCCGTAAAGCACGTTCGAGCCGGAATCCACCGTCAGGGTGTCGGCATCGTCACCGCCGTAGAGGGTGTCCGCACCGCTAAAGCCCCGCAGCGAATCCGCGCCGGTCCCGCCGTACAGCAGACCAGCGGTGCCCAGCGCGGTAAGGGAGTCCGCACCGTCACCGCCATAAAGGGTGTCCACGCCGCCGGCGGACCCGCCATTGAGCGTGTCGTCCCCTTCATCGCCATACAGCGCGTTGCTGCCGGTCGACACCGTCAGTGAATCGTTGTCGGCACCGCCGTACAGCGTGTCCTGGCCGCTGAAGCCCTGAAGGACATCCGCGCCCGCGTCGCCATACAGCAAGCCGTGGCTGCCAATGGCGCTCAGCTCGTCGGCGCCATCGCCACCATACAGCGTATCCGTGCCAGCACCGGTACCGCCATTCAGCGTGTCATTGCCCGCGTCGCCGTACAGCAGGTTGTTACCCGAGGCGACGGTCAGCACGTCATTGTCGGCGCCGCCGTAAAGCGTGTCCTGGCCGCTATAGCCGGTCAGGTCATCGGCGCCAGCGTCGCCATACATCAGGCTGTAGGTGCCAATCGAGGTGATGGAGTCCGCACCGTCGCCACCATAAAGCGTGTCGACGCCGACGCCGGCTTCACCCTGCAAGCCGCCAGTGATGCTGTCATTCCCGGAGTCACCATAAACCAGGTTCGACCCGATCGTGGTGGCGAGGAAGTCGTCATTCCCACCGCCATAAAGCGTGTTGCCGCTGACCTCGGAAATAAGACCGTCGTCGCCGTCGTCGCCGTAAAGCACATTGCCGGTCGAGAAGGCATCGAGAAAGTCGCTGCCGGAGCCGGCGATCAGCACCGTCGAGCTGGCGCTGGTGACCAGAACATCGTCGCCGCTACCGGTCACATAGATCAGGCCGGCCGCGGAATTGGTGTCCGGAATGTCCACTTCCACACTATCGGTCGTCTCATAGATGACCGCATCGACATCAGGATCCGTCGGGATTTCGCCCGTACCGCCGGAGGTGTGCGCTTCGATAGTTGCCGTGGCGGTAGGATCCGTATCACTATAGACGCCGGCCTGTGTCAGCGCGGCAATGATCTGCTCCTGCTGCTCTGGGGTAATAACTCCGCTATCGGTCAAAGGCTCCCACCCTTGATCGGAGGCTCCATCCACCAACTGCGCTTCGGTCAGATTATATATTGCCATGAAACACCCCCACCACGCCGCTCGCCTTCAGCGTGACGAAATCAAGAAATTGAATTTCTAAAGAGCACCAGCCCTAAATACACGAACCTTGGCTGCCGCATCTCGCGTCACGGGTGAAACATCACCCGCGTATTTCAAGTCAGCGTCCGACAAGGACAAAGACAGTCCAACCATCGGATCACGATCCGACAATCCAACCAGCTCCACCTCAGACCCGCTACGCGACACAACAGGTGAGCCGAGAAACAGGGCTTCCGCCCGCAATTCCGCTCCGGTAGACCCGAGACGGAATCGAATTCCTAAAAGAGGCATGGCTCGGCCGCGAGACCCCGCAAAGCTGCCCGCCGGCACCCAGGGGGACCACTGCACCTTACGCACGCCGCTCCGTACCTGATATTCAAGACCGAACGAAGACGGCACGCCCGCAATCGCGACGCCTTCGATGGGGAGCGGAGCCGCTGGCCCGCCCAACCATTCGCCTGAACCAACCCGAACATCACCACGCCGTGCGAGGTGGCCCAGAATCTGAATTGCCGAGGAACCCGTGGCCGCGGACGCCGCAGCGACAGGCTCGACACCAAACGGCACCCGCTCGGCGGGCTCGGCCGCAGGCGCCAAAGATCCAGCGACCCGAGACACCGGATCCAGCGTAATCCGTGCTTCCAGGGAGCCGCCCGGCTCTGCGGCGCGGACGGCCAGCCGTAAAGTGGCCGGAGCCACAGCCCGAACCACAAGCGCCGCACCGGGCCCCGAAAGCACACCGCCCGCAGTGCGCGGATCGGATATGATGGAAACGAATTTCTGAGTGCGCGGGTCGCACGCAACTTCTACGAGCGGGGACCGCCGGGTAGCGGCGCCGGAGGCATAGCGCAGAATGTAGAGTCCCGGCTCCACATTCACGCTCGACACTCTGATGTCGCCTTCAGCCGCCACGAAAGCCCCCAAAAATCCTGGAAATTTCTAGCCTGAATTATGCCCGTCGGCCCGGCTGGCGTCAATCGCCCAATGCTTCGCGGCAGCGCACAAGCTTAACAAGACGGCGTGTGTTTTTGCTCAATCGGCTCATTAAAATATGTAATAGCGGTGGCATATTTTATTAATAGATATATACGATGCAAAATATATTTCGCCTTAATTCGGATTGTGATGTTGCTTCCGATATTTTACTCGTAGTTGTCTAAACTGATATAATAAAATGGGAAATAATTGTCGTCCGCACTTGGCGTCGCCGCTGAAGTACACCTCCGGATGCAGGCCGAAGGAAGAAAATATGACGGCAGGTTTCATGCCAGAGGCCGTTAATTGTGCGTGTGATTTTTTTGCCGCTTTTTCCAGCAACGGCCAAATTGGAGCAAAAGGCGATCAAAATGGACCGAAAGTTAGGTACCATATAACTTTCTTGCCCTTTGAAGGCGCTCCATCGGCGACGGCGGCTTTCACCCACCCGGGTGAAAGCGCGCCATTTTGGATCAAATTGCGGGATCTGCCCGCAAGCGATTCCCCTTAGCTGAGTACCCCGATTCATTTAGCTGGCGAAATGGAGGCGTCGTCCCGCCTGCGCCGGCCGCAGCGCAAACGCGCCCTCCCCGGCCAGCGCCACCACAACCGAAACGATCACGAGGAAGGCCGGATATTCCCAGCCGCCGCCTGCGCTGGAGAACAGGAACCCGTTGCCCACGTGCACCGACATCGCCCCCAGCATCACCGGGATCAGCAGCAGCGCCACCGGCCGGGCGTAGACGCCCGCGATGATCAACAACCCGCCGATCAGCTCGACCCCGATCACCGGCAGCGCAAGAAAGCCGGGCATTCCCACGTTCGTGAGATAGCCGGCAAAGCCCGGCACGGTGAAGACGAAATACTTGATGAGGGCATGGGACACCCACATGGCCCCGAGGGCGAGCCGCAGGAGAAACAGGCCATAGGGAGCGGTACGAAGATCAATCATTTGAACCTCCAGAGATTTGGACTGGTCCCTAGGTAGCTTTTCCTCCCGCGCACAGCCATACTCTGAATTGCCTGGTTTCGTTTGCACGGATGCACACATGATCGCCTGGGATGACTTTCGCCTCGTGAAAGCCGTAGCCGAAACCCGCTCGCTTGCGGGGGCGGCGGAGATGCTCGGCGTCAATCATTCCACGGTGTTTCGCCGCCTGGGGACGCTGGAGGCATCGCTCGGCACACGCCTGTTCGAGCGCGCGCGCAGCGGCTATGCCCCCACCCCCACCGGCGAAGAGATGGTGCGGCTTGCCGATCGCATGGCGGAAGACATCCTCTCCGTAGAACGGCGGATCACAGGTCAGGACCTGCGACCCTCCGGCGAATTGCGGGTGACCACCAACGATACGCTGCTGGTGCACCTGCTCACGCCGATCTTCGCTTCGTTCCATGCCGCCTATCCGGAAATCCGGCTGGAAGTGCTGGTCTCCAACCAATCCCTCAGCCTGACCAAGCGCGACGCGGACATCGCGATCCGCGCCAGCGACCGGCCCGGCGACACGCTGGTGGGGCGGCGCATCGCAACCATCGGCTGGGGCGTTTACGGCCGGCCGGACCTGCTGAGCCAGGCCCCGTTCGATGCCGCGAACCTGCGGGCCTACCAATGGGTCGGGCTCAGCGAGAATTTCGCCCAAGTCGGCGCCATGAAATGGCTGCGCGAGCGCGCCGGGGACGAGCGCATCGTCTATCGGGTGAATACGGTGCTCGGTCTCGCGGAAGCCGCGGCGGCGGGCATCGGCCTTGCGGTGCTGCCGTGCTTCATCGGCGCGGCGACCCCCGGCTTGGTGCGCCTGGTGGCGCCGGATGCGGAGATGGTCGCAAGCCTCTGGCTGGTCACCCACCCCGACCTGCGCGCAACGGCGCGGGTGCGCGCTTTCATGGATCACGTGGGACGCGAACTGATGCGCCACCGCTCCGCCATCGAGGGAAAGGAAGAAGCCCGCCCGCAGGAGAGCGAGCTGGCCGAAGGCCGATCCTCTGCGGCACGCGCAACGGGTGCATAGGATCTGGGCCAGGAGGTGGAAGAGGGACCCACCACCGCGGGTGCAGACTGACGCTGCGCGATTCCCCCGGCGATAGCGGCCTTGCCGGCCGCCTATTCGGCGGAGGTCTGCGCCACCGCATTGTCCCGCGCCTTGGGTCGGCGGCGGGTCGCGACCTGCGGCGTGTCCGCGCCGAGGCGCGTGAATTCGCACCACATGGTCTCAACCCCGGCGAGCGACCCACGGAAGGTGGCGGCGCCAGTCTTATTGACCTCGAAGCACGGTTCGAAGGTCATGCCCTCGATAAAGCCGCACACATTCTCGCCCCGCACGCGCACCGTGTTGGGCGGCAACCGCACATAGCGCGCCGGCCCCTGGGCGCGCAGCGTAATGGTTCCCGCAACGGAACCGTCAGGGAAGATACGGCCGGCACCGGTCGTGCCTTCAAAGCAATTGAACGCGAACGTCCGCCCCACGACGAAGGCGCGCGCCTGATCGGGATTGAGGCTCTGAGCGCCAGCCGAACCTATCCCGATCAAGGTCCACCCGGCGGCCGCAAGGAAAATGCTTCGCATGACTCTTCGATAAGCGATTTTGGTTAACAAAGACCATGCACCGGACTCACCGGGCGGAGCAAGGATGCAAAGCCGGCTTTTGCCGGCCGGCACCGCCGCCCGACCCGCCGGCGGCGCGCAAGGTCTTGAAACCACCGGGAGATCCCGGAATTTGCGCGACCAGCGCTTAAGCGCCGCTGGGTACCATGCGCTCCACGGGCCGCTCGCGGATCGGCAGGTTGATCGCCGCCGACGCAAAGGAAAGCGCCACCGAGAGCCACCACACCACGTCATAGGAGCCGAACGCCTCATAAAGCACACCGCCCAGGTAAACGCCTAGGAAGCCGCCCACCTGATGGCTGAAAAAGGCGAAGCCATAGAGCATGGCCATGTAGCGCGTCCCGAACATCAGCATCACCAGTCCGGACGTGGGCGGAACGGTGGAGAGCCACAGCAGGCCGATCGCCGCGCCGAACAGCAGGCAGCTCAGCGGGGTGATCGGAAACAGGATGAAGGCGGCAATGGCGACGCCGCGTGCCGCATAGATCGCCGCCAGCAGATACTTGCGGGAAAAGCGGTTCGAAAGCGCACCCGCGCTCAGCGAACCGACCACGTTGAACAGGCCGATGAGCGCCAGGGTGGAGGCCCCGACTCCGGCGGTAATGCCATGGTCAGCAAGGTAAGCCGGCATGTGAACCGTGACGAAGGCAAGCTGGAACCCGCAGGTGAAGAAGCCCAGCACCAGCAGCACATAGCTCGGATGGCCGAAGGCTTCGCCCAATGCGCCACGAATGGATTGGCGCGGAGCGGCCACCGGCCCGCCCCGGCCCACCTCGGTGCCACGGGTCGAGAGCGCGAACGCGAGCGGCACCACGAGCAAAAGCACGGCGGCAAAGACCATCAGCGTTTCCTGCCAGCCCACCTGGGAAATCAGCCCGGTGGCGAGCGGGGGAAACAGGAACTGGCCGAACGAGCCCGCTGCCGTGCCGGCGCCGAAGCCGAGCGAGCGCCAGCGCTCCGGCAGCAGCTTGCCGAAGGCCGCGAGAACGAGATTGAACGAACAGGCCGAAAGACCGAAGCCGACCAGCACGCCGGCGCTGAGATTGAGCAGGCCGGGCGTGATCGCGACCGACATCAGCGCAAGGCCGGCCGCATAGACCAGCGCGCCGGCACACATCACCCGCACGATGCCGAAGCGGTCGGCGATCGCCCCCGCGAACGGCGAACCGAGCCCCCAGAGCAGGTTCTGCAAGGCCAGCGCGAAGCCGAACACGTCGCGGCCCCAGCCGAACTGGTTCGACATGGGCAGCAGGAAAAAGCCGGAGGAGGCGCGCGGCCCGAACGAAATCAGAGCGATGAGGCATCCGGCGCACAGCACCAGAAGCACCGGCACCGCCGCGCCGCCCTTGCGCGGAGCGCCGGCCGCTTCGGCGGCGGGTGATTCTGCGGCAGGCTCTGGGGCGGCGGCGAGACCATGCGCCGGAGGGTGGGGTTCCATGGAAGAACGCATTGCCGGTCACCTGGGGGCGCGGAGCGGATTGTCCCGCCCCGGAAATCAAACAAGAGGCCCTGGCAGCGCGCCGACAGGGGAAGCCAGCCTCCGATTAACGCAGACTATGACCGAGCGGAACCAACGAAAAATCAATCTTCGTCACGTCGTCCATGCGTGACGTTCATGAGTGGTGCCTGCGTGCGGTTCTCCGGCGATGACGACCGAGGGCACCTTGGGTCAGCCGCTGGGGACCGAGCACGCCTTGACCCGGCGCTTCCCTCCCGTACGCAAAAGAAAAACGCCAGCCTCTGAAGGCTGGCGTTCGCGCGTTCCTACCGGTCTTGATTGTTCCCTTAGGGCCCATGGCGGCCACGCACGGCGCCGCCATGGGGTGCGGGATCAACCGCGCTGATGCGGCCGGCCCTCGTGCATCTTGTGGCCCGGGCCACGCGGCATTTCCTGGCGCACGAGGATCTGGAGCCGGCGCTTCTGGCCCTCGTCGAGGGTCTTGTAGAGCGGATCGGCCGCATCGGCGATCTTCACCAGATCGGCCGCACGGGCATTGAGCCCCTTGGCCGCATCGCGCAGACGCTCGATCGCGTCCGGCTTGGCGCCCTGCTTGCGTTCGGCCTGGAACGCGGCGAACCGGGCGGCCCGCTCCTTGGCGACGTCGCGCAAGGTGGTTTCCACCGCCGGCCAAAGCTTTTCCTGCTCGGGGGTGAGCTTCAGGCCGATCTTGATGGCGGCGATGCGGGCGTCGGTCAGCGCGGCGCGGTCGGCCGGGCTCGGACGCCAGCCGCCATGATCTTCCGAACCGCCCGCCGGGCCCTTGGCCGCCGGGGCGGGGGAAGCGGGCGTCGCCTGGGTCGCGGGCGCGGCGTTCTGTGCGGAAGCGCTGGTCGCGAAACCGGCGAGCGAGCTTGCAAGAACGGCGGCGGTGGCTGCGGCGATAATCGAGGTCTTCATGTCATCCTCCTGGGATGACTTGATTCTTATATTCGCAGCGTAATTTCGCAACTTAAACTTCGGTAACTTAAATATAGCTCTGCTTAAGACGTTACTGAATACATGTTCATCAACATTACACTTTGGAAAGGCGCGCCCCAGGCGCGCGGTCAGCTTTGGGTTTCGGAGCCCACGAGCTGGCGCAACTCGCGCCGGGCGACAGCGGTGTCGCCCGCAGCATAGCCCCGGCTTTCCATCTCGCACTGCCAGGCGCCGGGCGCGCCGGAAATGCGATAGAGATTATAGCGGCCAGGCCCCCGCCCGTCCTCCGGCCCGGCTGACGCGGAAGGCACCCCCACCACCGGCACCGGCCCGTCCACGCTCTCTATGACGCCGAGCGAGGCGCGGTGGTCATGGCCATGGAGCACGAGTTCGGCGCCCACCTCCGCCACCACCCGCCGGAACGCCGCCGCATCGCGCAGATCGCGGTGATAATGGCGCTCGCCGACCGGCGGATGATGGATCATCACCACCCGGAACAGGCCTTCTTCCTTCAACGATATCAAGAGCGCGCGCAGGCGTTCCAACTGCGCCTCTCCGACTTCCCCGCTGGCCAGGAACACCGCCGTGGGAATCGCCGTGGAGACCCCCACCAGCGCCACCGGCCCGCGCCGCCGCACATAAGGGAAGGAGCCCACATCCAGCGGCGTATCCGGGCTGGAATCGTCGCCCGCCAGGAATGGCGCCCATCGTTCGAGATGATAGCTCAAGGCGGAGCGGACATAGGCATCATGGTTGCCGGGGATGACCGAAACGTCCTGCGGGGTCCCGAGCGATGCCAGGAAGGTCGCGCCGGTGTCGAATTCGCTCGGCAGGCTGAGATTCACCAGGTCCCCGGTGACGGCGATATGGTCCGGGGCCTGGAGCTTGAGGTCGTCCATCAGCCCGGCGAGGGTGGCCGCGCCGAAGTTCCGCCGCCGGGCGCCGATCCAATTCATGAAGCCGAAAAAACGCTTGCCCAGGATTTCGGAGAGCCGCGCCTCGGGGATGGGGCCAAGGTGCGGGTCGGAGAGATGGGCGAGCACGAACATTGCGGGCGGTCCTTCCGATCCTTGCGGCGCCCTGCTTAAACCATCGCTGGAGCCGGCGCGAGCAGGACTCGCGCCGGCGGTGGAAAGTTCCGGAAAATCAGGCCGGAAGCGGCTCTGCAGCCGCGAATTCGGCCTCCATCTGGCGGCGGAACCGCACCGTGTCGCTGTCGGCGATCTCCACGTCCGCCCAGCGCACCGCCTGTCCTTTCGCAACGTCGTGTCTGAGTTTTACATGATGGGCGAGGCCGATCGGCAACACGCCGTCGCGCAGGGAATCCCTTGCCCGCATAATCCGCCCATAGACCGTATAGCCGCCCTCCCCGTCGAGCATTTCGCCCGCCTTCAGGTCACGCTTGGCGGTGGCCACCACATCGGAAAAGAAGCCGATGGCGCTTCCCGTCGCCTCGTGCCGCAAGGCCGCCGCCGCCACCGAAACGCCAAGCTCCATGCCAATGAGATGGAACGGACGGTAAAGCGCAGTATAGCGACCGGAGGGATCGGTAATCATCCCGTATTCCTTGAAGCAACGCCGCGAATAATCTCCGCGCTGCGAGGGGTCGGCCTCCAGAACCACATAGACCCCCCAGCGCAAGTCGCGGAACACGGGCCGCCCGTCGGTCTCCAGCGAGGAGACCACTTCCACCATGCCTGCCTCCTCCAGGATTCCCCCGTCGGCACGCGGGCACAGGACGCGCGGCAGGTCGTCGACGCCGCAGGGCGGGAACAGCAGGCCGTCGCGCGGCGCCTTTAATCCCGTCATGTTGGAGATCGCGGCCATCTCGATGGCGGATTTGGTGCCGTCCACGAACGAGTTGAACATCTGCGGGTTCATCCCGCCGGCCTGCGCCATCTCCTCGGAAATGGCGAGGTTCTTCCATACGGTCTGCGGGGTGGATTGGTGAAAAATGGGCAGATGACGCGTGCCCTTGCCCGCCGCCACCACCCGGAAGCCACACGTCTGCGCCCAGTCCACCATCTCGCAGACCAGCGCCGGCTGGTCGCCATAAGCGGCCGCATAGACCACGCCGGCCGCATCGGCGCGGCGCGCCAGCAGCGGACCGGCGAGGACGTCCGCCTCCACCGTCACCATCACCACATGGCGGCCGTGCTCGATGGCGGCGAGCGCATGGCGGATGCCGGCAGAAGGGCTGCCCGTGGCGTCCACGATCACTTCCAGCCCGTCGGCGGCGATCAGCGCATTCGCGTCCTCGGTGATCACCGTGCCGCCGGTGCGGCGGGCGGTGTCGAAATCGGCGGCGACCGCGCTCTCCACGTCCCAGCCGGTCTGCGTCAAGGCCGCACGGGCCCGGCTCCCAGACAGATCGGCGATGCCGAGCAGATGCATGCCCGGAGTCGTGCGCACCTGGGCCAGAAACATCGAACCAAACTTGCCGGCGCCAATGAGGCCGACCCGCACGGGGCGGCCTTCGGCGGCACGGGCTTTGAGTTTGCGGGCAAGATTCATGCGGGCGTCCTCCTGTTATTCGGCTCGGTGCGAGCCTTTGCCGTCTTGTCTGCATCGCGCGCAGAGCGGCCTTTGCCACAATAAGGTGAGCGTGCTTCGCTTGTCTTCCTCTGCGTCATGGATCTTATCTGCAGTCAGCGCCCGTTCCTCAGGAGTCGCCCGTGCGTCTTACCCTTGCGTCCGCCCTTTCGTTTCTGCTCGCGCTCGCGGGCGCATCCCCGGTGATGGCGAGCGGCGTCACCGTTCGTGGCACCGAGCTGCTGCTGGACGGCGTGCCCTTCGTGCCCAATGGCGCGGCCGGCGTGAAACGGCTGGCGGACCTCAAGGCGACCGGCGCGAACGTGGTGCGCACCTACGGCCAGGACCCCGGCGACATCCTCGACAGCGCCCAGCGCGCAGGGCTGAAGGTCATCGTCGGCTTCTGGCTGGAGCATCCCCGGCGCGGCTTCAATTATGGCGATCGCGCCGCGGCGGAAGGGCAACTGGCCGAGTTGCAGCGCATGGTCGAGCGTTACCGCACCCATCCGGCCCTGCTGCTCTGGGGCGTCGGCAATGAGGTCGAGACCGAGCTGACCCCGGCGGAGGCCGAGCCGGTGTGGCCGGCGATCGAGCAGGCCGCGAAACTGGTCAAGACGCTGGACCCCGCCCATCCGGTGATGGCCGTTCTGGCCGATACCGGCACCGACAAGGTCGCGACCCTCAAGCGGCTGGCCCCAAGCATTGATGTGCTCGGCCTCAACGCCTACGGCGATAGCCTCCTCACCATCGTCGGCCGCGCCCGCACGCAGGGATGGACCGGCCCCATCATCGTCACCGAGCTCGGCGCGCTCGGCCAATGGCAGGCCGGCAAGACCGCATGGGGGGCCCCCTTCGAGCCCACCTCCACCGCCAAGGCCGACCAGGTGCGCAAGTATCTGACCGCACTCAAGCAGAGCCATACCGGCGCCCTGCCCTTCTATTGGGGCCAGAAGCAGGAGGTGACGCCCACCTGGCACAGCCTGTTCCTGCCCTCCGGCGAATGGACCGAAACGGTGGAGGCCATGGCCGAGGCCTGGGGCGGCCAGCCGCCGGCGGATCCGAAGGGCAAGCTGGACGGCAGCCTTCCGATCGGCATCAATCATGCGCCGCGCATCCTCTCCCTTCAGTTGCGCGGCCCCAATAGCTTCGATCGCACGAGCGCCGTGCAGGTGACCCTGACCGCGACCGACCCGGACGGCGACCCGCTGAAGGTGGAATGGCAGATCATGGGCGAAACCACGGTGCGCGGCGTCGGTGGCGATGCCGAGCCGGTGCCCCCGCTGTTTCCCGAGGGGCTGCACGATCCGACGCTGAACAGCGTTCGGATCCAGGGGCTCGGCGCCGGTCAATATCGCCTGTTCGTGACCTTGCGCGACGGGCGCGGCGCGGCGGCCACCGGGAATATTCCTTTCGAGGTCAGATAGATCCCGCGCCGCGCGGCGCCGATGCGCGGTGCGGTGCGCGGCGCCTGTGCGCCGCTTGCACACACACCTGCGGCGGGCTTAGGCTCGCCGGGTCAAAGCGCTATCTGGCCAACCGGTTCGACGCGTCGCCGAACGCCGCAACAAGGATAGCCGAGGCACAACGGACCGCGCACCCAGGCGCGGCGTCTCGGTCTTTTCACGCACGGAGAAAGCTCTCATGGCGAAGATCAACAAGCTGTTGGTCGGCGAGTCTCTTGTCGGCGACGGCAATGAAGTGGCGCACATCGACCTGATCATGGGCCCGCGCGGCTCCTCGGCCGAAACCGCCTTCGTCAATGCGCTGACCAACAACAAGGACGGCTTCACCACCCTGCTCGCGGTGGTGGAACCGAACCTGCTGGCCAAGCCCAATACGGTGCTGTTCAACAAGGTCACCATCAAGGACGCGCGCCAGGCGGTGCAGATGTTCGGCCCCGCCCAATATGCTGTGGCCAAGGCGGTGATCGATTCCGTCGAGGACGGCACCATTCCCGCGGAGGAAGCCGACGACATCTTCATCTGCGTCGGCGTGTTCATCCATTGGGAAGCCACGGACGACGCGAAAATCCAGCAGTTCAACTACCAGGCCACCAAGGAAGCCATCGCGCGCGCGGTCAGCGGCGAGCCCAAGGCGGCCGACGTGGTGGCCAAGGCGAAGACCGCGCACCACCCGTTCGCGGCCTCCTGAGGCGCGGGTCCCAGCCCTCGCGGCAGCCCGGTCCGCCGGGCTGCCGGCCTCTTCAGAAGAGGCGCCCCCCGTCCGGCACCACATGGCTCGGACCGATCAGCACCACGGCACCGTCGGGATCGGGAAAGCCCAGCGTCAGCACTTCCGACATGAAGGGGCCGATCTGGCGCGGGGGAAAATTCACCACCGCCGCCACTTGCCGGCCGATCAATTCCTCGGGCGCATAATGCACCGTGATCTGGGCGGAGGATTTCTTGATGCCGATCTGCGGCCCGAAATCTATGCGCAGCTTGATCGCCGGCTTGCGCGCCTGGGGAAACGGCTCGGCCTCGACGATGGTGCCGACGCGGATATCCACTTTCAGGAAATCGTCATAGGTGATCGGCGCTGTCCCGGTCGCCGTGTCGTCGCTCATCGCCGCTCTCCTGTGCGCGCTGACTAAAGAGTGCGCGGCGAAGCTGGGTCAAGCGGAACCCGCCTCTGCGCCAGGAGCGGGCGGCGCGACCGCCGAGCGCCGGCGCTTGCGCCACGGCAGCGCGATGAAGGCAAGATCATCCAGCATGTCCAGCATCTTCGCCCCGGTGCCCAATTCGCGGTCCAGCATCGCCATGGTGCGGGCGAGACCGGGATCCTCGTCCTTCAGCCAGGTATCGAGGAGGCGCGCGAACAGCAGCGCCAGACCATGGGCGCGCAGGTCGCCGGAAAGGCCCGTCGTGTCGATGCCGGCGGCCGCCAGCATCCAGTGCTGGGAACGGGTGCCGATCTTCAGCAGATGCGCCGCCAGCAGCGGATCGCGGCGGGCGGAGGCGAGGAGCGAACGTACGGCCTCGCGATGCGGCTCCAGCGCATCGAGCCGCCGCATGAGCACCTCGAACAGGCGCTCCTGGGGGCTTTCCCCCTCGATCGGCCCGGATTCGTCGGCGCCGCTTTCCGCCAGCACACGGCGATCCGTAGCGCGGGCGAAGGCTTCCAGAAGATCATGGGTGGACGCGCATTCCACCCGCAGTTGCGAGAGCGGAACGCCCGCATGCTCGGCCACGTCGGCGAGCGCGATGCGCTCGAAAGGACGGTCCGCCAGGAGGTCGAGAAACGCCCGCAGGCACGCGTCCCGTGTGGTCTCGCAAGTCATGGCGTGCTCCTTGAGGCCCCGTTCAAGACCCCAAATCCAGGTGGCCCCTCCACCGGCGCGCGGCAAGGGGAGCGGCGCGGAGAATCAGTTCGCCAGCTCCTTCGAGCGGCGCGTCGCCGCCGCGATCGCCTTTTCCAGCAGTGGCGCGAAGCCGGTTTCGGGATCCATCAACACGCCCAGCGCGGCGGCGGTGGTGCCGGCGGGAGAGGTGACGTTCTCACGCAAGGTCGAAGGCTCGGTGCCCGATTGGGCGATCAGCGCGCCGGCACCGGAGACGGTCGCGCGCGCGAGTCGATCCGCGAGCGGCGCCGGCAGGCCGGCGGCGACACCCGCCTTCGCGAGGGTTTCGGCCAGCAGAAACACATAAGCGGGACCGGAGCCGGAGACAGCCGTCGCCGCGTCCATCAGATCCTCATCCTCGATCCATTCCACCGGGCCGACGGCTCCGAGCAGCGCGGCCGCGACCTCGCGCTGCGCCGCATTCGCCGCCGCATTGGGAACAGCCACGGTGATGCCATGTCCGATGGCGGCGGGCGTATTGGGAATGGTGCGCACGATCGCGGTGCCGCGCGGCAGGGCCTCCTGAAGAAAGCCGAGGGTGCGACCGGCCATGATGGAGACGACGACGGTACCTGGCTTCACCAAAGAGCGCACCGTCGCCAGCACCGCCGGGGCAACCTGCGGCTTCACCGCGAGCACCAGCACGGCGGGATCGGCGATCTGCGAGAGGTCGGGATTGGGATGCGCCCCGTGCGCAAGAAGCGCGGCTGCGGCTGGGCCCGGCAGGTTGGGATCCAGCACCACCGCCTTGGCGGGTTCAAGGCCGAGACGGAACCAGCCGTCGAGCAGAGCTCCACCCATCTTGCCGGCGCCCACGAGGACGACCGGACCGTTCAGAGACTTCAAAAGATCGACCGACATGAGCACACCTGAATGGGCGCGGGAGCCGGTGCCCGGCTCCGCGCGCGATCGTGGGTGACCCAGTCTTAAGCTTCTCCGACCGTATCGAAAAGCGCCGTGTCCATGGCCTCGCGGGCGGTCTTGCCGGCCCAGACCACGAATTGGAACGCGGGATAATAGCGTTCCACGGCGTCGATGGCGGCGCCGAGAATGGCTTCGCACTGGCGGTCGCTCGCGGTCGCGCCGCCCGTCAGCACCAAGGCATGGCGGAACATCACGACGCTCTCCTGCGACCAAATGTCGAAGTGGCCGAGCCACATCTGCTCGTTGATGAGCGCGAGCAGCTTCAGCACCTCGGTGCGGCGGTTGTTCGGCACCTTGAAGTCAAAGGCACAGGCGAGATGCAGCGCCTCGATATCATCCATCCATTGGAACGAGACATGGCAGTCCGTCCAGCGGCTGTTGAGCGAGAGGGTGATCTCGTCCTCGTCGGAACGCTCGAAGGACCAGTCGTGCACGGCGGCGAGCCGTTCCACCAGATCCACGGGATTAGCCGGAGCTTCAGCTTCGATGTCGATGAGAGACATGCCTCGACCTCGCGGTTTGAGGGACGCGGAGAGGGTCGGTTACGGCAGCAACGACACTCAAAGCCAGGGCACTCAAAGCCAGCCAGGATTTGCGCGACGCAGCGTACCGGCGGCTGCACCGGCCGCCTGAGACCGGTTTGCCTTGACGATGCTGCGCCCCGTCGCGCCATGCGCGACGATCCGGCTACGAATCGCCACTAGAACCCACTATATCGCGGCGCAACGTGGCACCGCTACGACAGATTGTGGTTTAGGCTTCACACCTTGCCAGAACCTTGCTCACACCGGGCCGGGACCGGCGCCCGGCGTGCCGGAAAAGCCGCCTTCGCCCGGCGCAGGGGAAGGCTGCGCGGCAAGCTTTGCCTCCAGCTCCGACAAGCGCTTTTCCAAGCGCTCATTCTCGAGCCGGGCGGCGGCGACCATGTCTTTCACGACGTCGAATTCCTCGCGCTTCACGAGGTCCATGTCGCGCAGGAACCGCTCCATCTGCGAGCGCGCCACGGTTTCGGCCTCGCGCCGCATCCCCTGGGCAACGCCGGCTGCGTCATTCACCAGGCGCGCCATTTCGTCGAAAATCCGGCCTGTGGTCTGGGTCATGGTGGCAAACTCTCGTTCCACTGCGCGTCTGGCGCAAGCCTTATACCTGAAAAGACAATGGGCATAGGCGCGCCGCTCCGCAAGACCGCCTCTGCGTCACCTTGACGGACGGCGCGCCGGCGGGCACATGCCACGGGTCGGCGGGCAACCACCCGCCCGTGGTGAACGCCCGTCCGGCCCACCTCCTGCTGGGGGTTTCATGATCAATTTCGCCATTCCCTTCCCAGCCCTGGACCCGGTGCTGATCGAAATCGGCCCGCTCGCCATCCGCTGGTATGCCTTGGCCTATATCGCCGGATTGCTGATCGGCTGGCAGCTCGCGCGCTGGCTGGTGACGCGCAATGCCCTGTGGGGCGGGCGTCCGCCCATGAAGCCGGTGGATCTCGACGACGCTCTTTTCTGGGCGACGTTCGGCGTCATCCTCGGTGGGCGCGTCGGCTATGTTCTGTTCTACAACCTGCCCTATTTCCTCGCCCATCCGGCCGAGATCGTCATGGTGTGGAAGGGCGGCATGTCGTTCCACGGCGGGCTGGCGGGCACCATACTGGCGCTGGTGCTGTTCGCGCGCTCGCGGCGAATCCCCGTGCCCTCGCTGCTGGACGTGGCGGGCGTGGTGGCGCCGATCGGGCTGTTTTTCGGCCGCATCGCCAATTTCATCAATGGCGAGCTGTGGGGCCGCCCCTCCGACGCGCCTTGGGCGGTCATCTTTCCCACCGGCGGCAATGTGCCGCGCCACCCGAGCCAGCTTTATGAAGCGGCGATGGAAGGATTGCTCCTGTTCCTGATCATGCTGCTGGTGGTGCGGCTCGGCGGCCTGCGCCGTCCCGGCCTTGCGGCGGGCATCTTCGGCATCGGCTACGGGATCGGGCGCATTACCGGGGAATTCTTCCGCGAGCCGGACCCGCAAGTGGGCTATCTCGCCTATGGCACCACAATGGGCATGATCCTTTCCCTGCCGGTGGTGATCGCGGGCCTCGCCATCTTGATCTATGCCTTGAGCCGGCCCGTGCACGGTTTCGATCCGGGCCCGCAGAGGTGACAAGCCCGCTCGCACGGGAGATCAAGGCCCTGATCGCGAGCGAGGGGCCCGTGTCTCTCGCGCGCTACATGGATCTGTGCCTCGGCCATCCCCGCCACGGCTATTACATGACGCGCGACCCGTTCGGCGCGGCGGGGGATTTCACCACCGCGCCCGAGATCAGCCAGATGTTCGGGGAATTGCTGGGCCTGTGGGTGCTGGCCGCCTGGCAGCAGATGGGCAGCCCCGATGGCGTCCACCTCGTAGAACTCGGTCCCGGCCGGGGCACGCTGATGGCAGATGCCCTGCGCGCCACCCGCCTGCTGCCGGAATTTGCCGCCGCGGTGCGGGTGCATCTGGTCGAGATCAGCCCGGTGCTGCGGGCGCGGCAACAGGCGACGCTGGCAGATGCCGCGACGGCGCATCCGATTTCCTGGCACACGCGGCTGGAGGACGTGCCCGACGGCCCGGTCCTGGTGCTCGCCAACGAATTTTTCGATGCGCTGCCCATCTCCCAGTTCATCCGAAGCCGCGCCGGCTGGCACGAGCGACGGGTCGGCCTCGATGCCGAAGGCGAACTCACCTTTGGCGTCGACCCCCACCCCGCCCGCCTGGTGGAGGTGCTGGCGCGCCACATTCCGCCGCCCCATCCGCCCGGCGCCCTTCTGGAGCGGCTCGAAAGCCCCGCCGCGGCCACGCTCGCAACCCGCTTGGCGGCCCAGGACGGCGCGGCGCTGGTGATTGATTACGGCCATGCGCGAAGCGGCTTCGGCGATACGCTCCAGGCCATGAAGGCCCATGCCTTCGTCGACCCCCTGGCCGAGCCGGGGGAAGCGGACCTCACCGCCCATGTGGATTTCGCGGCCCTCGCCCGCACCGCGATCACCGCCGGGGCGGGAGCGTTCGGAGCGGTGCCGCAGGGCGAATTTCTGCTGCGCCTCGGTCTGCGCGAACGGGCCGAGCGCCTTCAGGCGACCGCATCTCCCGTCCAGGCTGACGCGATCGCCGCCGCCCTCGCCCGCCTCTCCGGCACGGGGGAGAAGGAGATGGGCGCCCTGTTCAAGGTGCTCTGCCTCGCGGGCCCGGCTTTTGCCGCGCCGCTCGATCCACCGCCGGGCTTTGCCCCGTCCGAAGCCTATGCGGAGAACATCCCATGAAGGTCGAAGCCCCCTCCCTCGCCGCCCTCCCCGGCATCCGCCACGGCTTTTTCACCCGGCGCGGCGGGGTCTCGCAGGGGCTCTACGACAGCCTCAACGGCGGGCTCGGTTCCAAGGACGATCCCGCCAATGTGCTGGAGAACCGCGCCCGCATGGCGCGCGAGATCGACGTTGCCCCAGAAGCGCTTGTAGCCTGCTGGCAGATGCATTCGCCCGAAGCGGTGATCCTCACCACCCCCTGGACCCGCGAGGATGCACCCCAGGCGGACGCTGTGGTCACCGCCGTGCCCGCCCTCGGCGCCACCATCACGGTGGCCGATTGCGGCCCGGTGCTGTTCGCCGATCCCGACGCGCGGGTCGTGGGCGCGGCCCATGCCGGCTGGAAGGGCGCGTTCGGCGGGGTGCTCGAATCCACCTTGCGCCGCATGGAGGAACTGGGCGCCAAGCGGGGCAACATCCGCGCCGCCATCGGCCCTTTGATCCGCCAGCCGAGCTATGAGGTCGGCGAGGATTTCATCACCCGCTTCATCGACGCGGACCGGTCTTTCGCGCGCTTCTTCATCGCGGCGGAGCGGCAGGGCCATGCCCTGTTCGACCTGCCGGGCTTCATCGCCCACCGCCTCGCCGAAGCCGGCGTGGGTGCCGTGGAGGATTTGAAGCTCGACACTTATAGCGACCCCGAGCGCTTCTTCAGCTATCGCCGCTCGACCCATCGGCGTGAGGCGGATTACGGCCGAATGGTGGCGGCGATCGCCCTGATTTGAGCCGGCGCACAGGATTTTTGCGCCCGTTAACGATGCCTTAACCGTTTCTCTGGACCTGATGCCGGATTGCCGCTAACCCTCCTGTGGATCACAGACGGGGAGCGCCGCATGTCGGACGCAAGCACCAACACACGCTGGAACACGGTGCGATGGGGTTCGCGCCTTCTGCTCCTGGGTGTTGGACTTGCGCTCGCCGGATGCCAGACCGATGGCGGCGCCGCCGCCTCGGGCAGCCGCACCCTCTCCTTCGAATCCATCGACGGCCCGCCCAAGCCCACCTTCGACAAGCTGGTGACGCGACTCAGCGCGGAAGCCGACGTGCAGCAGGTCGCGGTGGTTTCCCGCACCGAAAAGGCCACCTATCGGGTGCGCGGTTATCTCGCCGTCCATTCCGACAAGGCCACCACCTCGGTCGCCTATGCCTGGGATGTGTTCGACGCCGACAAGCAGCATGTCGCCCGCATCACCGGGGAAGAGACCACCAAGCGCGTCAAGGGCGATGCCTGGGCGGTGTGCGACGACGCCGTGGTCGCCAAGATCGCGGGCAAGTCCATGGCGAGCCTCGCCGAAAGCCTCGGCGTGACGGCCAGCGGCCGGGTTTCCGCCGGTCTGCCCGCGGCGCCCAGCCAGGCGGGGGCGCCTGCTGCGGCAGCGCCTGCCGCGGCGGATCCGGCCCCGGCTGCGGCACCGGCCGCCCCCGCCGGCGCGCCCATCGGCACCGATGGCCCGCCGATCGCGCAGGCGGAACCGCAGGACGCGCCGCAGCCGACGACAACGCTGGCGTTCGCGCAGCACTGAGTTTCGCAGGCTTTACAAAAGCCGTGGCGGGTGCCTACAGGTTGCCCGAATTCTTAAGGCGGCCACTGCATCGTGCGGGCGGCGTGCCAGTGTCGACCGAGAACGCATCCATGAAGCTTGTGGCTGGAAATTCGAACCGCGCGCTGTCCGAAGCCATCGCGGCCTATCTCTCCACGCCCCTCACCAAGGCGGTGGTGCGGCGCTTCGCCGACATGGAGATTTTCGTTGAAATTCAGGAGAATGTGCGTGGCGAGGATGTGTTCATCCTGCAGTCCACATCGTTCCCGACCAACGACCACCTGATGGAATTGCTGATCATCACCGATGCGCTGCGCCGCGCCTCGGCCAAGCGCATCACGGCCGTGCTGCCCTATTTCGGCTATGCCCGCCAGGACCGCAAACCCGGTCCCCGCACGCCCATTTCCGCCAAGCTGGTGGCCAATCTCATCACCCATGCGGGCGCCGACCGCGTGATGACGCTGGATCTGCACGCCGGCCAGATCCAGGGCTTCTTCGACATTCCCACCGACAATCTTTATTCCGCGCCGGTCATGGTGCGCGACATCAAGGACCGGTTCGACCTCAACACGGTCATGGTGGTTTCCCCGGACGTCGGCGGCGTGGTGCGCGCCCGCGCGCTCGCCAAGCGCATCGACGCCCAGCTCGCCATCGTCGACAAGCGGCGCGAACGGCCGGGCGAGAGCGAGGTCATGAACGTGATCGGCAATGTGGAAGGCCGGTCCTGCATCCTTGTGGACGACATCGTCGATTCCGGCGGCACGCTGGTGAATGCGGCGGAAGCCCTGCTGGCACGCGGCGCCAAGGAAGTGCACGCCTACATCACCCATGGCGTGCTCTCGGGCGGCGCGGTGGCGCGCATCACCGCTTCCAAGCTCAAGGAACTGGTGATCACCGATTCCATCCAGCCCACCGAGGCGGTGCGGGTGGCGCGCAACATTCGCGTGCTGTCCATCGGCACGCTGATCGGCGAGGCGGTGGCGCGCACCGCGCACGAGGAATCGGTCTCCAGCCTGTTCGACTGACCGGCAGCAGCCTCGATGAGAAAAGGGCGCCTGCGGGCGCCCTTGCTGTTTTGGGGCGCCCCTCAGGGTTCGGCCCGAGAGGAGGCGTCAGACTTGGGGATTTCCTCCGGGGTCGGGGCTTCCGGCTCCATTTCGCCACGGGTCTGGAGCCACAGCATCACCAGCCAGCAGGCGGCGGCCCAGGCCGCGCCCAGCGCCCAGCCGCCGAGCACGTCGGTCGGCCAATGCACGCCGAGATACAGCCGGCTCAGGCCGACGATGACGGTGACAAAGGCAGCAAGCCCCAGCAGATACACCTTCACCCTCTGGCGCGCCTGCGCGCGGGCGAGCAAGGCCCCGAGCGTGAGATAGACCACGGCGGACATCATGGAATGGCCGCTTGGAAAGCTCGCCGAATAGACCGCCATGCCGTGCGGCACCAAATCCGGGCGCGCGCGGTCGAACAGGATCTTCACGGTGCTGCTCAGCACCGCGCCGCCGGCGATGGAGCCGAGCACCATCAGCGCGGTCAGCCGCCGGCGGACCAGCAGCAGATAGGCGATGACCGCCAATGTCACCAGCACCAGAATCGTTGTGCCGCCGAGCGCGGTGAGGTCGCGCATGCTCTCTTCGAGCCAGGGCGGACCGAGCGGATCCGATTTGTCGGCGGGATTGCGCAGGGCGAGCAGGATGGCTTCATCCAGGCCGCGCGTCTCGCCTTCTGTCACCTCGCCCGCCAGGGCCAGGAAGAAATAGAGCGCGGCGGCGGTGAGGCCGACGATGGCGAGCGTGGTGCGTTCCAGCTCGCTCACGCGCGTGAATACGGGCCCGAGCAGCGGAATGGACTTAAGGCGGGTGCGCATGGCGCTCAGCAGCGGGTTCATGGCTGTCCCATGCAGAAGTTCGCTCCGCCGGTCAATGCGCCGACGGGCGGCGGGTTGCGGCGGGCGGGGAAGGATGCGATGCAGCGGCCATGATCGTGCCAGCGAAACCCGCCCCAAGGGAAGCACCCATCGCGCTTTATGTGGATGCCGACGCGTGCCCGGTGAAAGCGGAGATCTACCGCGTGGCGGAGCGCCACGGGGTGAAGGTGTTCGTGGTTTCCAACAGCCCCATCGCCTTGCCCCGCCTTGAGAATATCGAGCGCGTGCTGGTGCCGAGCGGGCCGGATGTGGCGGACGACTGGATTGCCGAGCGGGTGTCGAAGGGCGACGTGGTAATCACCGCCGACGTGCCGCTCGCAAGCCGATGTGTAAAGGCGGGGGCGGATGTGATCAGCCCCACGGGGCGACCCTTCACCACCGACAGCATCGGCATGGCCCTGGCGACCCGCAACCTCATGGACGAATTGCGCTCCGCGGGCGCGACCACCGGCGGGCCGGCGCCGTTTTCCCCGCGCGATCGCTCGCAATTCTTGTCCGCGCTGGACCTTGCGATCGTGCGGCTGAAACGCGCCGGCTATGGGGTGGGCGGCCCCAAATAACCCCCGAAACCGTGCGGCCGCGACGTGGCGCGCCAAAAATGTTTCACGTGAAACAATGGCTTAGCGTAGACGAACAGGGATTTTCTGGCGCATCTCCGCACTTCTCCGTGGGTCTGCGGCGCTCTTAACCACAATTTCGGCCGAACCTCCGGCGCGGATGAATCCGCATCCCACGGGCCACCCCGGCGAAGATGCCGGGAGGGCCGCATTTGCGCGCGAACTGGCATCCGGTTCACACACGGGAAGCAAGGCGGCGATCACGCCTCGCGGATGTCGGCGGCGGCGCGGGCGAGGATCTCGACGATCCGCGTCTCGGCGCCGCGATTGGCTTCCAGCCGCTGGCCGGAAACCTCGCGCAGATTCTCCAGCGCGGCTTCCACCAGGCGCGGCAGCTCGGCGTGGGACGCGCCCTCGCCCTCGCCCCGGCCCATCCAGCGGCGGAAGCGGCTCATTTTGTTGCCGATCTCGGCGAGGCGGCCGAGCAGGGCATCGGCGAAATCACGGTTCTGCGCGAGATAAGCCTGGCCCTCGGGGGTGATGGCGTAGCGCTTCTTGGCGCCTTCGCTCTCGGCCGTCACATAGCCCGCCTCCTCCAGGAAGGTGAGGGTGGGATATACGATGCCGGGGCTCGGCGAATACCAGCCGGCGGTCTTCTCCTCGATCAGCTTGATGAGTTCGTAGCCGTGGCGCGGCTGCTCGGCGATCAGCGCGAGGGCCAGCAGCTTGAGGTCGCCCTGGGCGAGCATGCGCCCGAGGCGGAACATGTCGCCGCCGCCGCCCCGGCCGCGCCCATGGCCGCCGCCCCGGCCGAAGCCGCCTTCATCGCCGCGCGCCATTTCGAAACGACGGCCTTCGCCGTGGTGTCCGCCGCCGTGGTGTCTGCATCCAAACATTTTGGACTCCTGAGATATATCTAAAGATAGGTTCACGCCTCTTTATATCGTTAGATATATCTTTTCCGCAAGAGGGGGTGCAGCCGTTCGTTAAAGGGCGCAAGTTAGGATGCTGCGGACAGGCAGGGAGACAACGCCGCCATGGCCATGACCGATGCGCAGAAGGCCGCCCGCGCCATCGAGGGCCTGCTCAAGCCCTTGAGCGCGGAGATGCGCGCCGCCGTGGAAGCCTGGCTGGCGCGCCTCGCCCATGAACGGCGCCTTTCCGCCAAGACGCAGGAAGCCTATGCGCGCGATCTCGCTTTGGTGCTGAACCGGCTCGCGCTGCATCTCGGCGGCGCGCCCGCGCTCGCCGATCTTGCGGCGCTGACCCCCGCCGACGTGCGGGCGGTGATCGCCGGCCGCAAGGCCGAGGGCGTTGCCCCGCGCACTTTGGTGCGGCTGCTGGCCGCCGCGCGCTCCTTCGCGCGCCATCTGGAACGCGAGGGCCAGGGCGCGGTGGGCGCCCTCACCGCCGTGCGCGCGCCCAAGGTGCCGCACGCGCTGCCACGGCCGGTCGGCGTCGATGCCGCCCGCGCGCTCACCGATCCGCAAACCCGCGCGGGTGATGAGAAAGAAATGTGGGTGCTGGTGCGCGACGCGGCGGTGCTCGCTTTGCTCTATGGTGCGGGGCTGCGCATCTCCGAAGCGCTCGGCCTCACCGCCGGCCAAATCCCGCCCGAGGGGCCGGTGGACCACATCATCGTCACCGGCAAGGGCAACAAAACGCGCATGGTGCCGCTGATCGCGCCAGTGGTGGATGCGGTGCGCGCCTATGTGAAAGCCTGTCCCCACCCGCTGGAGGGCGACGACCCGCTGTTCGTTGGCCTGCGCGGCGGCCCGCTCTCACCCCGCATCGTGCAGCTCGCGGTGGAGCGCATGCGCGGCGCGCTCGGCCTGCCGGATAGCGCCACGCCCCACGCGCTGCGCCATTCCTTCGCCACCCATCTGCTGGCGCGGGGCGGAGAATTGCGCGCCATCCAGGAATTGCTCGGCCACGCCTCGCTCTCCACCACGCAGATCTATACGGCGCTGGACGAAAGCCATCTGATGGCGGCCTATCGCGCCGCCCATCCCCGCGCCTGAAGCAGAGCATCGTCATGCACGGGCTTGTCCCGTGCATCCACGCGGCACCGCTGGTCCCGGCGTTTCAAGGCCCGCGCGGGCGGCCTGGCGTGGATGGCCGGGACGAGCCCGGCCATGACGCGCAAAAGACGACGGCTGGTGAAAAAGACAATCGGGTGCACTGATCGTCAGGCATCTCGGCGATGCACCTGGCTAAGTGTCGATCGCGCTTACGACCGCGAGGAGAAGGCCCGGCGCCGTAGGGCGCGCACGCGCATCCAGATGCCGCCGCCGGGCGTTGCCGCGCGAATGCGCGCCATCATCTCCTGGATGCGCCGCTTCACCGGCTCGACTTCCGCCTCCGCCCAGTTCTTGACGCGGACCAACCAATTGAACAGCCGTGCGAACCAGCCGATGGACAGAAGCTGCGCCCGGCACACATCGAACAGGAACGCCATGAGCGCGACGCCCACCAGCTTTTCCATGAGCACGGCGAAGCTGCCGAGAATCCAGCGCTCATGCGCGAACGCCCAGAGCGCGACGATATAGAGCGGCTCCACCAGCAGCACCGGCACCACGAACAGCACGAGCGCGGCATAAGGCGGCAGGCGATGGGCCCAGTGCGACAGCGCGGCCTTGAAGGCCTCGAACGGCAGAAGGTCCGCGCACCAGCGCACCAGGGGCGCCAGCTTGCGCCACAGCCAGGCCTCCACAAGGAAGATGACGGCGAGCACCACGAACAGCGGATGCAGGCGGCTGCGCGCCGGTGGCGGGGGGGATTGGACCATGGCGCAGACATGGCCCATCGCCGATTGCGTTTCAATGGCCGCGCGGGAAAAGCCGGCAACTGGCGCGCGGATTGCAACTCATTCGCGGGGGGCTGCGGCCGGGCATCGGCGCGCGGGTCATGTGCACGGGGCATGTGCACGGGGCATCGCCGGGATGCAGCCTCCGTCGTGGCATTTCCGGAGACCGCTTTTTCATGTTCGACCATATCTCGATCGGCGTTACCGATCTCGACCGTTCCCTGACCTTCTACGAGCGCACGCTCGCGCCCCTCGGCTTCGTGCATGCCGTGCTTTACGACGAGCCAACCGGCACCCGCTCGGCCGGTTTCGGCCCGGCGACGGCGGGACCCGACGAAACACCGCCCTTCTGGCTGGAGGAGCGCAAGGGCGCGGCCATTTCCTGTCCGGCGGGCACGCATTTGTGCTTCAAGGCGGCGGAGCGTGCCGGCGTGCACGCGTTCCATGCGGCGGGCCTTGAGGCAGGCGGTGCCTGCAACGGCGCGCCCGGACCGCGCCCGGCCTATGGCCCGAACTATTATGCCGGCTTCCTCACCGACCCGGACGGCTGGCGGATCGAGGCCGTGACCTTCAGCCCGGAGTGAGGCCGGCGCGCGCCGCCGGGCGGAGACCAGCCGGCTCCGTTGGGAGCCGGCATTTTATGGCCACCGGGGGCACAACCCCACGTTGATCTCACCTTTTCGTGATGGGAAGCGACGGGCGAGGTGTTTTGCCGCTTTCTCGGGCAAGTGCGTTTTATTCGGGCTTCGCCGGCTCGCAATCGCGGGGGTAGCCTCACACCGTGGATGCAACGGGAGTGAGACCAATGACACCGACTGCAATCGCCCGGCGGGCGTTCTCGATCCTGGCCGTCTCGACCCTGGCCCTCACGAGCGTGGGCGCGGTCGCATTGGCCCCGACGGGTCCCGCATTCGCCAATTGCCCGCCCGAAGCCGCGGCCGATGTGAGCACCACGGATTCCACCGTCACGGTTTCCGCGCCGATCCCAAGCAAGCGCACCTGAGCCGCGCCTTCAGCCGCGCCGGGGACACCTTTCGCGAAGGGGCCGGCCACCGGATGCGGCGGCCAGCCCTTCGGCTCACATGTGGATGGAGCGCTTCTCCACCGCCATGGCCGCTTCCTTGACCGCTTCCGAGCGGGTGGGATGGGCATGGCAGGTGCGGGCCAGATCCTCGGACGAACCGCCGAACTCCATCAGCACGGCGCATTCGTGGATCATCTCGCCCGCCTCGGGGCCGATGATATGGGCGCCGAGCACCTTGTCGGTGGCGGCATCGGCCAGGATCTTCACGAACCCGTCCGTGGTGTTGTTCACCTTGGCCCGGCCGTTCGCGGTGAAGGGGAACTTGCCGACGCTATAAGCGATGCCCGCTTCCTTCAGCTCTTCCTCGGTCTTGCCGACCGAGGCCACTTCCGGGAACGTGTAGACCACGCCGGGGATGACGTCGTAATTCACATGGCCCGCCTTGCCGGCCAGGATCTCCGCCGCCGCGACGCCCTCGTCCTCGGCCTTGTGGGCCAGCATGGGGCCGGCGATCACGTCGCCGATGGCATAGATGCCGTCCACGCTCGACTTGAAGTGCTGATCCGTCACCACGCGGCCGCGCTTGTCGGTCTCCACCCCGATCTCGGCGAGGCCGAGCCCGGCGGTGTAGGCGACCCGGCCGATGGCCACCAGGACCACGTCCGCTTCCAGCGTCTCAGCCGCGCCGCCGGCGGCGGGCTCGATGGACACCTTCAGCGTCTTGCCGGACGTATCCACGCCCGTGACCTTGCTGCCGAGCTTGAAGTCGAAGCCCTGCTTGGCGAGAATGCGCTGGAAGGATTTCGCCACATCGCCATCCATGCCGGGCAGGATGCGGTCGAGATATTCCACCACGGTGACCTGCGCGCCGAGGCGGCGCCACACGCTGCCGAGCTCAAGGCCGATCACGCCCGCGCCCACGACCACCAGCTTGCCGGGCACCTTGGCCAAGGTCAGCGCGCCGGTGGAGGAGACGATGCGCTCCTCGTCGATCGTCACGCCGGGCAGCTGCGCCACGTCCGAGCCCGTGGCGATGACGATGTTCTTCGTCTCCACCACCTGCTTGGAGCCGTCGGAATTGAGGGTGACTTCCACCTTGCCGGCGGCGAGAATCTTGCCGGTGCCGAAATAGACGTCCACCTTGTTCTTCTTCAGCAGGAATTCGACGCCCTTCACATTGCCGTCCACGCCCTTGTCCTTGAAGGCGAGCATGGCGGGCAAATCGAGCGTGGGGGTGCCGACGCCGATGCCCATGGAGGCGAACTTGTGGCCCGCTTCCTCGAAGAATTCGGAGGCGTAGAGCATCGCCTTGGAGGGGATGCAGCCGACATTCAGGCAAGTGCCGCCGTGGGTGGCGCGCTTCTCCACCACCGCGACCTTCAGGCCGAGCTGGGCCGCGCGGATGGCACAGACATAGCCGCCGGGACCGGTGCCGATGACGATGAGATCGTAGGACATGGGGAAATTGCTCTCGATTGATCAGCTTGCGGCAAGCAGGTGCAGTTGCGCCTGCTTTTCGCAATCCTTGCGAAGCTGGTCGGCACCGAAGTCGATTTCGTTGCCGTTGTCGTCCGTCCAGAAGACGTGGTGCCCGTAGTCCTCCACTTGAACCTTCGCAAAGTTCTCGGGCTTCTGGAGATACGTGAAGATCTTGCCGCGCGCGATGATGGGACGCAGGTCGACGACGCCTTCATAGCCATCGAGAAACACGAGCTTCATGACGCCGTTGATCACGGGCTCCGCGGTCCGGATACGTGGCAACGTCGTCATGGAATCCTCTCGGTCGGCAGCCCCGTGGTGGCATTGGTCCACTGGAGAAAAATCTGTGACTTTCGTGGCTGCGCCCACTCCAGGATCGTCCGCAACTTGGCGCGGGGCAGGTCACCTTCGAGAACGTCGAGTGTCTCAATCTCGATCACGACACGGTGCTCCGCATAAAGCACATGGAAATGCGGGACACCGTGTTCGTTACTATAAACGAGGATCTTCATCCCCTCCACGATGGCGATCGTGGGCATTGTCTCGTTCCAGCCGCCCTCACAGATCCAGAACGAGGCGCGCCGGATCTTCCAGGGTTTCCTTCACGCGCACCAGGAAGGTCACGGCCTCGCGGCCGTCGACGATGCGGTGGTCGTAGGAGAGCGCGAGATACATCATCGGGCGGATCACCACCTGCCCCTTGATGGCCACCGGCCGCTCCTCGATGCGATGCATGCCGAGAATGCCCGACTGCGGCGCGTTGAGGATGGGGGTGGACATCAGCGAACCGTAGATGCCGCCATTGGTGATGGTGAAGGTGCCGCCCTGCATGTCTTCGATGCCGAGCTTGCCGTCACGCGCCTTGCGGCCATAGCCGGCGATGGCCTTCTCGATCTCGGCGACCGACATCTGGTCGGCGTCGCGCACCACCGGAACCACGAGGCCCTTCTCGGTGCCCACGGCAATGCCGATGTTGTAATAATTCTTGTAGACGAGGTCGGTGCCGTCGATCTCGGCATTCACCGCCGGGATGTCCTTCAGCGCCTGGATCACGGCCTTGGTGAAGAAGCCCATGAAGCCGAGCTTGGTGCCGTGCTTCTTCTCGAAGGCATCCTTGAACTGGGCGCGCAGGCCCATGACGCCGCTCATGTCCACGTCGTTGAACGTGGTGAGCATGGCGGCGGTGTTCTGGGCGTCCTTCAGGCGGCGGGCGATGGTCTGCCGCAGCTTGGTCATCTTCACCCGCTCTTCGAGCGCGGCCTCGTTCGCCGAGGACGGCGCACGGGCGGCGACCGGGGCAGGCGCGGCCTGCACGGCGGCGATGGCCGAGAGCATGTCGCCCTTGGTCACGCGGCCATCCTTGCCGGACCCGTCCACGCCGGCCGGCGAGACGCCGCTCTCCGCCGCGAGGCGGGCGACGGCGGGGCCGTTGGCATCGGCGGCAGCCGCCTTGGCGGGCGCGGGCTTCGCAGGCGCGGCAGCAGCCTTCGGCGCTTCGGCCTTGGGCGCCTCGGCCTTCGGAGCGTCGGCCTTCGGAGCGGGCGCCGCAGCAGCGCCTGAGCCTTCGCCGAGCATGCCGAGCAGCGCGCCGACCCCGACCGTCTCGCCATCCTTGGCGACGATTTCGGACAGCACGCCGGCGGCGGGCGCCGGCACTTCCACGGTGACCTTGTCGGTTTCAAGCTCAACCAGCGGCTCGTCGGCTTTCACCGCCTCGCCCGGCTTCTTGAACCACTTGCCGATGGTCGCTTCCGTCACGGATTCGCCGAGCGTTGGAACGCGGATCTCGGTGGCCATGGGGATCGTCTTCTTTCGTTGGGGCGGGTTGTCGAGCGAGAGAGCCTGTCCTCAGCTGAGGGCGTCCTCGAGGAACGCCTTCAGCTGCGCGAGATGCTTGGACATGAGCCCGGTGGCAGTGGCCGCGGACGCCGGACGGCCGGCATAACGCGGACGCTTGGAAGCGGCGCCGATATTCTCCAGCACCCATTCCAGATACGGCTGCACGAAGGCCCAGGCACCCTGGTTCTTCGGCTCTTCCTGGCACCAGACCACTTCCGCGTTCTTGAAGCGCGAGAGTTCCTGAACCAGGGTCTTGAGCGGGAACGGGAACAATTGCTCGACGCGCATCAGATACACGTCGTTGGTTCCGCGCTTCTCGCGCTCCTCATAGAGGTCGTAATAGACCTTGCCGGTGCACAGCACGACGCGGCGGATCTTCTCGTCCGCCACCAGCTTCACCGAATCCGCGGTCGGATGCGACTGGGCATCGTCGAACAGGATGCGGTGGAAGGTGGTGCCCTCGGCCAGCTCCGACAGGCTGGAGACCGCCCGCTTGTGGCGCAGCAGCGACTTCGGCGTCATCAGGATCAGCGGCTTGCGGAACTCGCGCTTCATCTGGCGGCGCAGGATGTGGAAGTAATTGGCAGGAGTGGAGCAGTTCGCCACCTGCATATTGTCTTCCGCGCACATCTGCAGATAGCGCTCCAGGCGGGCGGAGGAATGCTCCGGCCCCTGGCCCTCATAGCCGTGCGGCAGCAGGCACACGAGGCCCGACATGCGCAGCCACTTGCGCTCGCCCGAGGAGATGAACTGGTCGAACACCACCTGCGCGCCGTTGGCGAAGTCGCCGAACTGGGCTTCCCACAGAACCAGCGTGTTGGGCTCCGAAAGGGTGTAGCCATATTCGAAGCCCAGCACCGCCTCTTCCGAGAGCATCGAATTGATGACCTCGTACTTGGCCTGGTCGGCCGTGAGATGGTTGAACGGCTTGTAGCGCGCCTCGTTGTTCTGGTCGGTCAGCACCGAATGGCGCTGGGAGAAGGTGCCGCGCTCGACGTCCTGGCCGGACAGGCGGACCGGGTTGCCCTCCTCCAGCAAGGTGCAGAAGGCGAGCGCCTCGCCGGTGGCCCAGTCGATCCCCTCGCCGGTCTCGATCGCGTTGCGGCGATTGTCGAGGAAGCGCTGGATGGTGCGGTGGACGGTGAAGCCCTCCGGCACGCGGGTGATCTTCTCGCCGATGTCCTTCAGGCGATCGAGCGCGACGCCGGTGTCGCCGCGGCGCGGATCGTCGTCCTCGTGGATCGCCTTGAAGCCGGCCCAGCGCCCGTCCAGCCAGTCGGCCTTGTTGGGCTTGTAGGCTTGCCCGGCCTCATATTCGCCTTCCAGCCGGTCGCGCCAGGCGGCGCGGAGCTTGTCCACCTCGCCGGTTTCCAGCACGCCTTCTTCCACCAGGCGGTTGGAATACAGGTCGAGCACGCTCGGGTGCTGGCGGATCACCTTATACATGTGCGGCTGGGTGAACGAAGGCTCGTCGCCCTCGTTGTGGCCGTAGCGGCGGTAGCAGAACATGTCGATCACGACAGGCTTGTGGAAGCGCTGCCGGAACTCGATCGCCACCTTGGCGCAGAAGGTCACCGCCTCGGGATCGTCGCCGTTCACATGGAAGATCGGCGCCTCGATCATCTTCGCCACATCGGAAGGATAGGGCGAGGAGCGCGAATAGCGCGGATTGGTGGTGAAGCCGATCTGGTTGTTGATGATGAAGTGGATCGAGCCGCCGGTGCGGTGACCCTTCAGGCCGGAGAGCCCGAGGCATTCGGCGACCACGCCCTGGCCGGCGAAGGCGGCATCGCCGTGGATCAGCAGCGGCAGCACCTTGACGCGCTCGCTGTCCTTCAGCTGGTCCTGCTTGGCGCGCGCCTTGCCGAGCACCACGGGATCCACGATCTCGAGATGCGAGGGGTTGGCGGTCAGCGAGATATGGACCTTGTTGCCGTCGAACTCGCGGTCGGACGAGGCACCGAGATGGTACTTCACATCGCCCGAGCCCTCGACCTCGTCGGGCGCCCAGGAGCCGCCCTTGAACTCGTGGAACAGGGCGCGGTGGGGCTTGCCCATCACCTGGGTCAGCGTGTTGAGGCGGCCGCGATGGGCCATGCCGAACACGATGTCCTCAACCCCGAGGCTGCCGCCGCGCTTGATGATCTGCTCCAGCGCCGGGATCAGGCTCTCGCCGCCGTCCAGGCCGAAGCGCTTGGTGCCGGTGTACTTCACGTCGAGGAACTTCTCGAAGCCCTCGGCCTCCACCAGCTTGTTGAGGATCGCGCGCTTGCCCTCGCGGGTGAAGCTGACTTCCTTGTCCGGTCCCTCGATGCGCTCCTGGATCCAGGCCTTCTCCTCGGGCGAGGAGATGTGCATGAACTCGACGCCGATGGTGCGGCAATAGGTGCGGCGCAGGATGGCGATCATCTCGCGCACGGTCGCGAATTCGAGCCCGAGCACGTTGTCGATGAAGATCTTGCGGTCGAGATCGGCCTCGTAGAAGCCGTAGGACACCGGGTCGAGCTCGGGCGCCTCGCGCGGCGGGGTGAGCTTGAGCGGGTCGAGATCGGCGTGCAGATGGCCGCGCATGCGATAGGCGCGGATCATCATCAGCGCCTTCACGGAATCGCGGGTCGCCTGCTGCACGTCGGTGGAGGAGAACTCGATGCCGGCCTTCTGGGCCTTGGCCTGGACCTTGTCCGCGACCTTCTTCTCGACCTCGATCCAGTTTCCGTCGAGGGCCGAGACCAGTTCGCCATTGGCATGAACCGGCCAGCCCTGCCTTTTCCAGGAGGCGCCGTCGGCATTCTTGCGTACCTGGGCGGGATCATCATTCAGGGCGGCGAAGAAGCTCTGCCACTGCGCATCCACCGAAGCTGGATCAGCTTCGTAGCGGGCATAGAGATCGTCGATCCACTGAGCGTTACCTCCATACAAAAAGGAGGTGGCGAGAAGCTGTTCGTTCTGGTCCGCACGCGACATGGGCTTAATCCCGGATGGCCTTGGCGCCGTGGCTTTAAGAGCGCAACTCGCCCCGAAAACCAAGCCCCAAGAGCCGAGCGCTGCCACAAATTGAGACTGAGACGGCTAAGATCCCAGTCCTTCGACCGAAATGCCCCGGCTCAGCCGGCGACACGACAGTCAACGCCCCGTACATAAACCTGCCGCAGGGTGCACGGAAGGGACAATCCGCGTCCTTTTGGCAGCTTTATCCGCAGGGCCGAACTGCCTCCCACGCAGGCCACGCCGCCGTGGCGAAATGAGCGGCAGGCCCGCGAAAGGAGCAAATGGCCCGGCAGCGCCGCCGCCGGGCCGGTGTCGATCAGCCCTTGAGGACTTCGACCAGGGTCTTTCCGAGGCGCGCGGGCGAGGGGGAGACGCGGATGCCGGCCGCTTCCATGGCCGCAATCTTGTCTTCCGCACCGCCCTTGCCGCCCGAGATGATCGCGCCCGCATGGCCCATGCGGCGGCCCGGAGGCGCCGTGCGGCCGGCGATGAAGCCCACCATCGGCTTCTTGCGCCCGCGCTTGGCCTCGTCCGCGATGAACTGCGCCGCGTCCTCTTCCGCCGAGCCGCCGATCTCGCCGATCATCACGATCGACTCCGTCTTCGGGTCCGCCAGGAACAGCTCCAGCACGTCGATGAACTCGGTGCCCTTCACCGGGTCGCCGCCGATGCCCACCGCGCTGGTCTGGCCGAGGCCCTCCTGCGTGGTCTGGAACACCGCCTCATAGGTCAGCGTGCCCGAGCGCGAGACCACGCCCACCGAGCCCTTCTTGAAGATATTGCCCGGCATGATGCCGATCTTGCATTCGCCGGCCGTCATCACGCCCGGGCAGTTCGGCCCGATCAGCCGCGACTTGGAGCCGGAGAGCGCGCGCTTCACCTTCACCATGTCCAGCACCGGGATGCCCTCGGTGATGCAGACGATGAGCGGGATTTCCGCGTCGATGGCTTCCAGGATCGCGTCCGCGGCGCCCGGAGGCGGCACATAGATCACGCTGGCGTCGGCGCCGGTGGCCTCGCGGGCCTCGATCACGGTGTCGAACACCGGCAGGCCGAGGTGGGTGGTGCCGCCCTTGCCGGGCGAGGTGCCGCCGACCATCTTCGTTCCGTAGGCGATCGCCTGCTCGGAATGGAAGGTGCCGTTCTTGCCGGTGAAGCCCTGGGTGATGACCTTGGTATTGGCGTCGATAAGCACGGACATCACGCAGCTTCCTTCTTCACCGCGCCCACGATCTTCTGCGCGGCGTCGTCGAGGTCATCGGCGGGGATCACATTCAAACCGCTCTCGCGGATGATCTGCTTGCCCAGTTCAACATTGGTGCCTTCCAGGCGCACCACCAGGGGCACTTCCAGGCCGACGGCCTTGACCGCCTCCAGGACGCCGCGCGCGATCACGTCGCACTTCATGATGCCGCCGAAGATGTTCACCAGGATGCCCTTCACATTGGGATCCGCGGTGATGATCTTGAACGCCGCCGTCACCTTCTCCTCGGTGGCGCCGCCGCCCACGTCGAGGAAGTTGGCCGGGCTTTCGCCATACAGCTTGATGATGTCGAGGGTCGCCATGGCAAGGCCCGCGCCGTTCACCATGCAGCCGATGGTGCCGTCGAGCGTGATATAGGCGAGGTCATACTTGGAGGCCTCGATCTCCTTGGCGTCTTCCTCGGTCAGGTCGCGCAGTTCGACCAGGTCGGGATGACGGAACAGGGCGTTGCCGTCGAAGCTCACCTTCGCGTCGAGCACCACCAGGCGATTGTCCTTGGTGACGATCAGCGGGTTGATCTCGAGCATTTCCATGTCGGTGGCGACGAACGCCTTGAACAGCACGTCGGTCAGCTTGCCCGCCTGCTTGGCGAGATCGCCGGCAAGGCCGAGCGCGTCGGCGACCTTGCGGCCGTGGAACGGCTGCACACCGGTGGCCGGATCGACCGAGAAGCTGACGATCTTCTCAGGGGTATTGTGGGCCACGTCCTCAATGTCCATGCCGCCTTCGGTGGACACGACGAACGAGACGCGCGAGGTGGTGCGGTCCACCAGCAGCGAGAGGTAGAATTCCTTCTCGATGTCGGAGCCGTCCTCGATATAGAGGCGGTTCACCTGCTTGCCGGCCGGGCCGGTCTGGATGGTGACCAGGGTGTTGCCCAGCATCTGGGACGCGAAGGCCTTCACCTCCTCCACCGACTTGGCGAGCCGCACGCCGCCCTTTTCGCCCGCGGCGGCTTCCTTGAACTTGCCCTTGCCGCGCCCGCCGGCGTGGATCTGGGACTTCACGACCCAGAGCGGGCCGCCGAGCTCGGTCGCGGCCTTCTCGGCCTCGTCCGGATTAAACACCGCGATGCCGCGGGAAACCGGCGCGCCGTAGCTCTTCAGCAGCGCCTTCGCCTGGTACTCATGGATGTTCATGGGGCTTCGTCCCTAAGGGTTTCGAAGTGACCCACCCCGGATGGGGTGGAACATTTCGGAGTGTCAAAGCCGGCGGTTGAACCCGCCCGACAGGGAAACGGCGGCCCGAGGACCGCCGTCGCGCACTTCATTCACTTGCTCAGATCGGGCGCGATCTTGAGGCAAGCATCCACAAGGCCTTGAACGGCCGATACCGACTTGTCGAAATTCGCCCGCTCCGTGCGGTCCAGCTCGACCTCGACGATGCGCTCGACGCCGCCGGCGCCGATCACCACCGGGACACCCACATAGAGGTCCTTGAGGCCGTATTCGCCCGAGAGATAGGCGGCGGCCGGCAGCACGCGCTTCTTGTCCTTCAGATAGCTCTCGGCCATGGCGATGGCGGAGGCGGCCGGAGCATAGAAGGCGGAGCCGGTCTTCAGCAGGTTCACGATCTCCGCGCCGCCGTCGCGGGTGCGCTGGATGATGGCGTCGATGCGCTCCTGGGTGGTCCAGCCCATCTTGATCAGGTCGGGAACCGAGATGCCGGCCACCGTGGAATAGCGGATCAGCGGCACCATGGTGTCGCCGTGGCCGCCCATCACGAAGGCGGTCACGTCCTTCACCGAGACCTTGAACTCGTCGGCCAGGAAATAGCGGAAGCGCGCGCTGTCCAGCACGCCGGCCATGCCGACCACCTTCTCCTTAGGCAGGCCGCAGGATTTCTGCAGCGCCCACACCATGGCGTCGAGCGGGTTGGTGATGCAGATCACGAAGGCATTCGGCGCATATTTCGCGATGCCGGCGCCCACCTGCTCCATCACCTTCAGATTGATGGAGAGCAAATCGTCGCGGCTCATGCCGGGCTTGCGGGGGACGCCGGCGGTGACGATCACCACGTCCGCGCCCGCGATGTCCTCGTACGAATTGGCGCCCGAAAGCTTGGCGTCGAAACCTTCCACCGGGGAGAGTTCCGCGAGATCCAGCGCCTTGCCCTGCGGCGTGCCTTCGGCCACGTCGAACAGGACCACGTCGCCCAGTTCCTTCAGCCCCGAGAGAAGGGCGAGCGTGCCGCCGATCTGGCCGGCTCCGATCAAAGCAATCTTGTTGCGCGCCATGGAGAGGATCCTCGGATACGGGCGAAGCGAGCGGCCAAGGCCGAGCGGGGCTTGACTACTCCCATCCGGCAGGGGGTTCAAGACGCGCGCACTGCACAATCGCGGCCCGAGCCCCGGCTCTGCTTATAGACATCGCGCGGAAACTGCCAATTGGTCCAAGGGCGAACAAGCAGCCGGCAGTGTTCGCCGATGCGCGCGACACGATGATGACGCCGCCCTCAGGTCTCCACCAGTCCGGTGGTATTGCCGGACGCCGCCGAATCTCCCCGGCCGTGGGTGCGCCCGAGATATTCGGTGGAGCGCATCTCATGCAGCCGCGAGACCGTGCGGGCGAATTCGAACGCTTCCGCGCCCTCCGTGCCCACATAGAGCTGTTCCGGCTCCGCCGCCGCCGAGGCGATCAGCTTCACGCCGCCGTCGTAGAAGGTGTCGATCAACGAGATGAAGCGCTTGGCCTCGTTGCGATGGTCGCCATCCATCACCGGAATACCCTCGATGACGACGGTATGAAAGGCACGGGAAATACGCAGATAGTCCCCTGCCCCCAGCGGCTGCGCGCACAGGTCCGCGAACGAGAAGCGCGCCGCGCCGTTGCCGGCGCGCGGCACCGCAATCTGCCGGCTGTGATTGGCAATGCTGGTCGGGCGCCCGCCCTCGGGCCCGGCGATCTTCGCCCAGGCGCGATCCAGCGCCTCGTGCGCGGCCGGGCCGAGCGGCTCGTACCACACCGGCAGGCCCTCCAGCTTCTCCATGCGATAATCGGTGCGCGCGTCGAGGTTCAGCACCTCCATCTTTTCGTCGATCATGGCGATGAAGGGCAGGAACAGCGCGCGGTTGAGGCCGCCGGCATAAAGATCGTCCGGCTTCACGTTGGAGGTCGCCACCACCACCACGCCGTCGGCGAACAGCTTCTGGAACAGCCGGCCGAGGATCATGGCGTCGGCGATGTCGGTCACGTGGAATTCGTCGAAGCACAAGAGCTGCACGTTGCGGGCAAGATCGTCGGCGACCGGCTGGAGCGGGTCGGAGGTCTTGCGCTCGCCGCGCTTCTGCGCCTGCCGCTCGGCGAAGATGCGATCGTGCACGTCCGCCATGAATTCGTGGAAATGTGCGCGCCGCTTGGCGCGCACCTCCACGCTCTCGAAGAACAGGTCCATGAGCATGGTTTTGCCGCGCCCGACCTCGCCATAAACATAGAGGCCGCGCGGGGCGGTGGGGGTGCGGCGGTGAAACAGCCAGCCCAGCGCCGAGGATTTGCGGGCCAGCAGGCGATCGCGCAGTTCCAGTTCCAAACGGGCGAACGCCTGGACCACGGCGGCCTGCGCGGGATCGGGCGTGATCTCCCCCGCGCGCACCATGGCTTCATAGCGGGAAAGAACGCGCGCGCCAGCCGCCATCATGTCTCCTCCAGGGCCGGGCGTGACGCGCGGCACCGTGCGCCGCTTTAGAGCATGCGCGGGGAAATTTGAACGATTTTCGCACGCCCTTTTGCATCGCGGAAGACCGGCAGGGTGCGCCGCGCCGCGGGGAAACGGCGAAATGCACAGCGGCGAGGAAACCAAGCGCGTGCTCGTGCGTTTCCTTGACAGACCGGCCCGAGGCTGAGCGCACCGCGCGTCCTCCCGGGCCACATCACATCGCAATCTGCGGGCCACGCCCCGCAACGGCGCGATCCCTCGCGAACGAGGGGGTGCGCCCGTTTGAAGGAGTTCGTCATGAACAAGTTCATCACCACCGGCACCGCCCTCGTCGCGCTGACCCTTGCGGCGGCCTCCGGCATGTCCGCAGCCGCGCGTGCCGACGATTCCATCAATCAGGTCAATGACAGCCAGGTGCAGCTGCGCCAGATGGATTATCTGCGTGCCCACGGTGGCTACATGCTGATCCAGGACCAGCAGTCCCAGGCGGTCGGCGGGCGCAACTCCACCATGATCATGCCGGCCCCGCGCGTCTATGTGCCGGCCTATCAGTACCAGATCGAAAGCGCCCCCGTGATGGTGGCCCCGCAGGGCGGCTACATGGTCCAATAATTCGCGCCACAGCCATAATGGGCGCCCCCGCCGGCACCGTCTCCCCCGCAGGGTCCCGCGCCGGCACGCCACGCGGGACCCATGCACGGGAGACGGCATATCGCGAGGCGGCGCCATGCGGGGACACCGGCGCCTGGTCTCTGGACATTTGCCGCGTGCCATGAACCTTTGCGATCCGACGGTTTGAATCGCGAAGGGGTAAAGCGATGCAGGATCCGCCAGTCGGCGCGTTCGACGATTCCGGCCGCGCTGCGGAACCGACGCTGGTCGGGCGGCTCGCGCGCTGGCTGTCGGACCACGACCCCGGCGGCATCGACAGCACGCGCGCGCTGCACCTCGCGATCTCCTTCATTCTCGTCATCTGCCTCGGCTACGCGACCTCGCGCACGTTCGATCTGAACCTCGACGTCACATTCCCCATGGCGGGCGCGATGACGGCGCTGGTTCTGATCAATTTCACGCCCTCCGCCAGCCGCAGGGCGGAGGCCATCAGCTTCGGAAGACTGTTCGCGCTCACGATCGTCCTGCTGATCGCCGTGGTGATCGTGGCGCCCGGTAACGCGCCGGCCAATGAACTCGGCATGAAGCTGATGCTGGTGCCGCTCACCTGCATCGCGCTGTATCTGCGGCGTTTCGGCATGGAAGGCCAGCGGATGGGCATCGCGCTCATCATCATCGCCACCGTCGCCGCCGTGCTGCACCCCACCCGCATTCAAGCCGCCTGGCTGCTGCTCGCGGCGGTGCAGGGCGGGATCGTGGCCTTCCTCGTCCGCTTCACCCTGGCGCGGCCCTCGGCGCTGAAGGTCTATTCCACCTGCGTGATCGAAGCCGGTGAAACGGTGGGTGAATACCTTCGCCTGTTGGGCGCCAGCGTGCGCGCGGGCGTCCGCGTTCCCCCGCCCCCGGCGGACATGCTGGAGCGGATCAAGATCCGCGTGCGCGCGGCGCTGGTGAATGCCGCCGCCGAGGACCCGCAGGCCCGTGAATATATCGAGGCGGTGCGTTCGCTGGTGTATCGGCTGCGGGTGGCGACCCAATTGCTGGGCGATTGCATTCCCGATCCGCAGGCCTCGGACGGCGCCTGGCGCGCGCCGCTCGCCGCCTGTGCCGATCAGCTCGCCCGTCACCTGGAGCGCGGGCTCGGCCAGCCGTTCGAGCAATCCGAACGCATGCGCAAGGCCATCAGCCGGCTGCGCGAGGCGGCGATGGAACCCGATATCGCCGCCCAGGAGCAATTGGCGCTGCTGCGCGCCGTAACCGCCTTCGACCGGCTGTTCCTGGTGGTCACCGATCTCTCGCGCCTGGAAAGCGTCGATACCGCTTGCTGGCACGTGGCGCCCGGATCCGCCGCCGGCCTGATCACGCCCGGGCCGCCGCCCCCCGGCGGACCCACCGCCCCGGCCGCGCCGAAGGGCATGCCGTTTTATGTCAAGGTCGCCATCCAGGGCCTGGTCGCCACCGCCATCACCACCACGCTCGACCTGGTGGTGGGGCTGGACCATGCCTATTGGGCGACCATGACGGTGATGTTCGTGCTCGGCAACAGCCTGGGCGAAACCTATGTGCGGGTGCGCTATCGCACGGTGGGAACCCTGGCCGGCGCGATCATCGGCATCGCCCTTGTGGTGGGGCTGGACCGCAACATCTGGCTGCTCGCCGCCGCCTGCCTGATCGCGCAGATGATCGGCCTCGTCACCCAGCGCGACCGCTATGACGTCGCCTCCGCCGCCACCGGCCTGTCCGTGATCGTGGGGCTGCACCTCGTTACCGGGCTCGGCGCCGACGGCATGATCGCGCGCATCTACGAGACCGCCATCGGCGCCATCATCGCGCTGGTGGTCTCGTTCGTGGTGTTTCCGGTCTATGTGGCCGATCAGATCCGCAATCAGGTGGTGGGCATGGTCAGCCAGTGCCGCGCCGCCTTCGCCAATTGCTGGCCCCGCAAGGGCAGCGTTCCCGGCGAGATCGGCAATGTGACGGCCGCGCTGTCCGCCGACCTGCGGCAATTGTCGGAACGCCTGCCGCATATCGGGGCGGAAACCTCGCTCGGCCATCGCTCGGCGGGCGATGTGGTGACGCTGGTGTCCACCCTGGAAATCCTCATCACCTATCTGGCGCTGCTGGAGGATGTGGCGCACCGGCTCGACACGCTCTCGCCCCCGCCGGAGACCGTGACCATATTAGAGGCCGCGCGCGCCCGCACGCTCGCCGCCTTCGACCAGGCCCTCGGGCTGGCGACCCCGGCGGCCAATCCCGGCGCGGCGCCGGAACTCGACGCGGCGGTATCGGTGGCTTTGGAAATGGCCACCAACCAAGGCACCCGCCGCCTGCTGCCGTTCGTGGCGGATTATCTCAGCTTCTCCGAAGCGGTGCTGCGCCCGCTCGCTGACCTCAGCGCCCTGCTCAATCCCGCCGCCCAGGCCCATGCCCCAAAGCCCGCCGCCCATAAGGAGCTGGAGGCGGCATAGGGCCGATCGACAGTCATGGCCTGATGCCGTTGCGAAAGACAATCGTCATGCACGGGCTTGTCCCGTGCATCCACGCGGCACCGCCGGTGCCGGCTTTTCAAGGTGCGTGCCAGCGGCCCCGCGTAGATGGCCGGGACGAGCCCGGCCATGACGAACGGTCGAAAAAGGCAATGGCACGCACCTGCCGTCAGGCACCTCAAGGATGCACCCCGCCGTTGAATATGGATCGACCCTTAGGATCCCGCCCGCCGGAGGCCCGTCCTCTCAGCCCTCCGGTACGAAGGCGCGGAAATGCTTGGAGAGCTTCAGCCCCTGCCCCTGGTAGTTTGAGCCAAGCCCCTCCCCATACAGCGCCGTCGGCCGCGCGGCCATGCGCTCATAGACGAGGCGCCCCACGGTCTGGCCGTGTTCGAGGATGAACGGCACCTCGCGCGAGCGCACCTCCAGCACCGCGCGCGCGCCGCTGCCGCCGGCCGCCGCATGGCCGAAGCCGGGATCGAAGAAGCCCGCGTAATGCACGCGGAATTCGCCCACCAGCGGATCGAACGGCACCATCTCGGCGGCGAACGCGGGCGGCACCTGCACCGCCTCGCGGGAGGCCAGGATGTAGAACGCGTCGGGATCGAGCACCAGGCTGGTGCGCCCGCGCGCCCGGATCGGCTCCCAGAAATCCTCCACATCGAGCGCGTTGCGGCGATCCACGTCGACGACGCCGGTATGCCGCTTGGCGCGGAAGCCCAGAAGCCCGCCCCAGGCCTCGCCCGCCAGATCGACGCCGACCGCGATGCCGCCGCCCACCACGTCGGGCTTTTCCGCATTCACCAGTTGCTCGGCGGTCTGGAGGGTCAGTAGTTCGAGATCGGAGAGGCGTGAGACGCCGCGCCGGAACCGCACCTGCGACAGGCGCGAGCCGGTGCGCGCCAGGATCGGGAAGGTGCGCGGCGAGATTTCCAGGAACAGCGGGCCCTCGTAGCCGGCGGGGATGGCATCGAAGGCGCGGGCGCCGTCGGTGATCACGCGGGTGAACACATCGAGCCGGCCGGTGGAGCTTTTGGGATTGGTTGCGGCCGAGACATCGGCCGGCAGGCGCAGCTTCTCGAACAATTGCACCAGATAGACGCAGCCGGTTTCCAGCACCGCACCATCGGCGAGGTCGAGCTTGTGGAGCGCGAGATCCTCCAGCCGCTGCTTCACGCTGGTCCCGGCGCCCGGCAGGAAACTGGCGCGGATGCGCCATGCGGTGCGTCCGAGCCGCAGATCGAGGCTGGCCGGCTGGATCTGATCGTCGTCGAATGCGCGCTTCGTGACGATGCCGCCGGCCTCGTGCAACGCGGCAATGGCCTGTGACGGCAAGATGCCCGGTTTGAGCTGGTCCACCTGCACTCCGCCTCCCTGTCCCGGCGTTCGGTTTAACGGACGCGTCCCTTGACGCCAAGGGTGCGACGCGCTTTAACTCTTATCGTTCCGTGGTGAATTTGAGCCGGCCGGCTTGCTGCCACGCTAAACAAATCGCTAAAAGGCCGGGGATCGTAAAGGGCGTCTTCGCCCATTCCTACGCGTCCTCGGCCTCACTTGAGGCTCGAAGACCTTGGCCCACATCCCCCCGGACGTCTCCACCCTGCATCCCGACACCCTGCTCGTTCAGGGCGGCACCGCCCGTTCGCCTTATGGGGAAACGGCGGAAGCGCTCTATCTGACACAGGGCTTCGTCTATGACGATGCGGAATCCTGCGAGGCGCGCTTCAAGGGCGAGGATCCGGGGTTCATCTATTCGCGCTACGGAAACCCTACCACCGCCATGTTCGAAAGCCGCATGGCCCTGCTGGAGGGCGCGCAGGCCGCCCGCGCCACCGCATCCGGCATGGCGGCGGTGAATGCCGCGCTGATCTGCCAGCTCAAGGCCGGGGACCATGTGGTGGCCGCCCGCGCGCTGTTCGGCTCCTGCCGCTGGATCATCGAGGAATTCCTGCCGCGCTTCGGGGTGGAGACCACGCTGGTTGATGGCACCAATCTTGAGGCCTGGCAGGCGGCGGTGAAACCCAACACCAAGGTGCTGTTCCTGGAGAGCCCCACCAACCCGACGCTGGAAATCATCGACATCGCGGCGGTGGCGAACATCGCCCATGCCGCCGGCGCGCGCCTGGTGGTGGACAATGTGTTCGCGACCCCGCTGCTCCAGAAGCCGTTCGAGCTGGGTGCCGACGTGGTGGTCTATTCGGCCACCAAGCATATCGACGGACAGGGCCGGTGCCTCGGTGGCGTGATCCTGGCCTCGGAAGCCTTCATCAACGAGGGTTTGCAGACCTATCTGCGCCAGACCGGCCCCTCCATCTCGCCGTTCAACGCCTGGGTGCTGCTGAAGGGCATGGAAACCCTGGCGCTGCGCGTGGAGCGCCAGCAGGCGAGCGCCGCCGCCATCGCCGATGCGCTCGCCACCTCGCCGAAGGTGGAAAAGGTGATCTATCCCTTCCGCGCGGATCATCCCCAGGCGGAATTGGCGCGGCGGCAGATGAAGGGCGGCGGCACGCTGACCACTTTCGTGGTGGGTGGCGGCAAAGAGGGCGCGTTCCGCTTCGCCAATGCGCTGCGGCTCATTCGCATTTCCAACAATCTCGGCGATTCCAAGAGCCTGCTGACCCATCCTGGCACCACCACCCACCAGCGCTTCACCCCCGAGGCGCGGGCCGAGATGGGGATTTCCGACGGGCTGGTGCGCCTCTCCGTGGGCCTCGAACATGCCGGCGACCTCCTCGCCGACCTCACCCAGGCGCTCGAAAAAGTGTGAGCACAGCGCGCGTCGGCGCCCCTGCGTAGCGGCAACTGGACAATGCGCGCGGGGGCACTAGGTTCTGTCTTGAGCACGGCCGTGGTCGGGCGGGAGGAAGAGATGGGGCGAAACGCGATGCGAGCCGCATCCTCGGCCATCGCAGCTGTGCTCGACACGGCGCGGTGGCTGATTCTTCCACTCTCGCTCCTGCTGTTCCTGCAATGGCCGCTGCGCGAACTGGTGAAGGCCTATTCGCGCGAAGCAAACGACATCGGCCAATGGATGTTCGCGCTCTATGTCGCTGCGGCCGTGACGGCCGCGACGCGGGCGCGGGCGCATCTGGCGAGCGACATCCTCGCCCACCGCTTCAGCCCACGCACCCGCGCCGGGATTGCCCGCGTCGGCGTCGCCATCAGCCTGCTGCCCTGGTCGATCTGGCTGATCGTGGCAGGCTATCCCATGGTCCGGCTGTCCGTGCTCGGCCTGGAGGCGTTTCCGGAAACCTATAATCCCGGCTATTTCCTGGTGAAGCTGGCCATGTGGCTGCTCGCTTTGCTCGCCTTCGTCCAGGCCGCCATAGATCTGTTCGCGCCGGGTGCGGGCGAGACGGCATGAGCGCGTTCGGCCTCGTTCTCCTGCTGTTGATCGGCTGCGGCACGGTGTTCACCGGCCTACCCAATGTGATGGTCCTGCTGGCGACCGCTGTGTTCGGCATGTGCGTCGGCCTGCTCACCGGCGTCATCTCGCCCAACCTGTTCGCTGCGCTGCCGGGCCGGATCGTCGATCTCATGAGCAGCGACCTGCTCCAAGCCCTCCCGTTGTTCGTGCTGATGGGCACTTTGCTGAACCGATTGCCCATCGCCTCGTCCATCTTCGACACCGGGCTGGCGCTTCTGCCGCGCGCCCAGGCCAGCGCGCCGGTCATGGGGATCGCCATCGGCACCCTCATCGGCCCCATGAACGGTTCGGTGGGCGCGAGCGCGGTCGCCCTTGCGCGGACCATCGCGCCGGCCATGCTGGCGCGCGGCATGCCCTTGCCGAAGGTGCAGGCGGTGAGCGCCATGGCGGCGACGCTTGGCGTGGTGGTGCCGCCGTCCCTGGTGCTGATCCTGCTCGGCGACGCCATGCTGAACGCCCACACGATCGCGCTCAACACGCTCGGGCGCAGCGGCCGCGTGGTCAATACGCAGGACGTGTTCCAGGGCGCCCTCATACCGGCCGCATTGTTCATTATCGGGGCGCTTCTGGTCGCCGTGCTGGCGGCGCGCCGGGCCTCTTCGCCGGCACCGGGGCGGCCGCAACTGCGCGTGCGGGATGCTGTGATCAGTGCCCTGGCGATTCCCTTCGTCGGCGGCCTGCTGGTCAGCGTGACCCTCGGCTATGTCTATCCGGTGGAGGCGGCGGCGCTCGGGGCGCTGGTGCTGTTCCTGGCCGGCCTCGCCAGCGGCCATGTGACCCGTACAACCCTCGGCCCGATCCTCGACGAGGCCATGCGCATGACCGGGGCGCTATTCGCCCTGCTCGCCGCCGCCACGACGCTCACACTGGTGTTCCGCCTGTTCGGCACCGACCGGCTGATCGCCGCCTTCATCACGGCGGTGCCCGGCGGCCCGCTACCGGTCACGGCCTTGGTCCTTGCCATGATCGCGCTGAGTGCGCTGGTTCTCGATGCGTTCGAGATCGTATTCGTGATCGTGCCGATCGTCATTCCACCCCTGCTGCTGCGGGTGGAGGATGCAAGCTGGGTCGCCGTGTTGGTCCTTCTGACGTTGCAGATGAGCTTCCTCCTGCCGCCGCTCGGCTATGCAGTGGTGGTGACACGGGATCTGATGAAGGGCGATGCGCCGCTGCGCACCATGATGGCGGGGCTGGCGCCCTATCTCCTGGTGCAGATTGCGGTGCTGGCCAGCGTGTTCGCCGTGCCCGCGCTCACCCATCCGCACTGGCCCTGGGCGGCGGCGGCGACGCAGAAAGCCCCGCTGTCCACCGACCAGATGAACCAGCAGTTCGAAGGGCTTCTCCCGCCGTCACCCGAACCCGTGACGCCGAAGCTTGAGTGATCTTGCCCCGACCCCATTGCGCCTTGCCCGCATCGCGGGTTCACTGTGCGCGCACGCAGCGAAGTATAAGGGGGATCGAATGTATCGGGCGACGACGCGCCAGATCCAGGTGACGGCGACGCCGCGCTATGTGGCGGAGCGCTCGGACCCGGAGCACGGCAATTTCTTCTGGGCCTACACCATCGAGGTGGTGAACCTGGGTGGCGATGTCGTGCAGCTCAAGGCGCGCCACTGGGTCATCACCGACGCCCACGGCCATGTGGAGGAAGTGCGCGGACCCGGCGTGGTGGGCGAGGAGCCGGTGCTTCCCCCCGGCGGGCGGTTCGAATACACCTCGGGCGTTCCGCTTGCGACCGCCATGGGCATCATGAGCGGCCATTACGAGATGTTGACCGAGACCGGCGAATCCTTCTCGGTGGAAATCCCCGCATTCTCCCTCGATACGCCGGACATGCGCCGCGTTCTCAACTGAGTTGGCAGCCCCCATGCAAGCGGCCAAGGCACCCGCCATCCACGCCGAAGCCGGCCAGCCGCTCGATGCCCGGCCGATCGCCGCCGCGCTCGGCGCGGTGGTGGTGATCCTCGGCGTGAGCATGCTGCTGCCCGCGCTGGTGGATTATGCGGCCCGCTCGGGGGAGCAGGATGTGTTCGTCGGCACCTCGGCCGTCACCATTTTCGTCGGGGTATTGCTGAGCGTCATCGGGCGCGGCGCGAACTTCCGGCGGCTCGACCTGCGCCAGGCCTTCCTGCTGACCTCCTCGGTCTGGATCGTGCTGACCATCTTCGCCGCCCTACCCTTCATGTGGGGCAAGGCCGGGCTGACGCCGGTCCACGCCATGTTCGAGGCCATGTCCGGCCTCACCACCACCGGCGCGACGGTGATGACCGGGCTGGACGACCAGACGCCCGGCATCCTGCTGTGGCGGGCCTTGCTGCACTGGTTCGGCGGGGTCGGCATCGTGGTGATCGCGATCGCCGTGCTGCCCATGCTGAGCGTCGGCGGCATGCAATTGTTCCGCATGGAATCCTCCGACAAATCGGAAAAGTTCCTGCCGCGCGCGGGCGCCGTCGCCAAGGGCCTGCTGCTCGCCTATGTGCTGCTCACCTTCCTGTGCATCGCCAGCTACAAGCTGGCGGGCCTCGATTTGTTCGATTCCTTCACCATCGGCATGTCGACCATGTCGAGCGGAGGCTTCGCCAATTCCGATTCCTCGCTGTCGGTCTTCGCGGACCCGGCGGTGGATTATGTGGCGGTGGTCTTCATGCTCCTGGCGAGCCTGCCCTTCCCGCTTTATATCCGCGCGCTCTCGGGCGACGTGACACGGCTGTTCACCAATCCCGAGGTGCGCCTGTTCCTGGCCATCGTCGCGGTGTTCACCCTCGCCTCCTTCGCCCAGCAAACCATCCAGGGCGTGGCCCATGGGGAGACGGCGTTTCGCGGCGCCCTGTTCACGGTCGCCTCGCTCATCTCCACCACCGGCTTCATGGCGGTGGACTATACCAATTGGGGGCCGCTCTCCGACGCGCTGTTCCTGGTGCTGATGTTCGTGGGCGGCTGCACCGGCTCCACCTCCGGCGGGGTGAAGGCGCTGCGCATCGCCATCACGGCGAAGGCGGTGCGCCAGCATCTCAAGCGGATTTCCTATCCGAACGGGCTGTTTCCCCTGCGCTATGGCGGGGCGCCGGTGGCGGACGATATCGTCGCCTCGGTGCTCGGCTTCGTCTTCCTGTATTTCGCGACCTTCATCCTCATCGCGGCGGCGCTGAACTGCATCGGCCTTGATGTGCGCACCGCGCTTTCCGCCACCATTGCCTGCCTCGCCAATGTGGGGCCCGGGCTCGGCCCGATCGTCGGGCCCGCCGGCAATTATGCCAGCCTGCCGGAGAGCGCGATCATTCTGCTGACCGCGGCCATGCTGCTCGGCCGGCTGGAAATCCTCACCGTGCTGGTGTTGTTGCTGCCGCGCTTCTGGGTGCGCTGAACGCGCCGCCTGAGCGCCGCTGGACCGGCGCGCTCAGGGCGCGCCGTCGTCCGAGGCGGGACCGCCAGGGGCGGCATCGTCTTTGACGGGATCTTGCGAGGCGGAATCTTGCGCCGGCGCATTGTCCGTCAGGACCTCATCGGCGCGAAACCCATAGGCGCGGCCGCAGAATTCACATGTGACCGAGACCCGCCCGTCCGCCTGCACCATGCCGGCGCGTTCCTCGCGGCTGAACGAGGACAGCACGCCTAACACCCGACTGCGCGAGCAGGTGCAATGGGCAACGATCGGCTGGGGTTCGAACACCCGCACGCCACGCTCATGGAACAGGCGATAGAGCAGCGCCTCGCTGGGCAGGGCGTGGTCCAGCAATTCCACGTCTTCCAGCGTGCCGACCAGCGACTGCGCTTCCATCCAGGCATCGTCGAGCGGCACATCCGGCTGTTCCACGCCCTCGGGCGCATCGCCGGGATGCAGGTCGCCCTGCGCCGCCCGGCCCGCCTCGGCGGGCAGGAATTGCGCCAGCAGGCCGCCCGCGCGCCACGCGGAGGGCTCGCCGCCCGGCCGCATCTCCTCGCCCACGGCGAGCCGCACGCGGGTCGGGATCTGCTCGGATTGCTGGAAATATTGATGCGCCGCCGCCTCCAGCCCGTCGCCCTCCAGGGCGACGACCCCCTGGTAGCGATTGGCGGACAGGCCCGGATCAATGGTCATGGCGAGATGCCCGCGCCCGATCAGCAGCGCCGGCGCGGCGGCATTACTCGCTTCCGCCTGCGCCACCGCCTCGGCATCGAAGCGGGCATAGGCGCGCACCTTGTCGGGGCTGACGAAATCCACCACCACCATGTCCACCGGACCGTCGGTCTGGGTCTGGAGGATGAAGCGGCCCTCGAATTTCAGCGACGATCCCAGCAGAACGGTCAGCGCCACCGCCTCGCCGACGACACGCTTCACGGCGTTGGGATAATTGTGATGCACCAGCACCGCGTCGAGCATGGAGCCGACGCGCACGACGCGGCCGCGAATGTCGAGCGCGTCCACCTGGAATGGAAGCACCGAGTTATCAGGCGCTTCCTGGCGGGGCTCGGGACGTGTTTCCTTGGTCATGATACCTCATTCCAACCGCCCGGCCCGAGGGCCGGGCCTTCGACCGCCGCCGCGGCATCGTCTCGCGCGCCGCAGGCCCGGCCGGGGGAGGATGGCGTCACCTTCTCCCGGCACCACGGCTCAGGCTGCCGGCGTATCGAAGCACCAGGCCAGAATGCCCTTCTGGGCATGCAGGCGGTTTTCCGCCTCGTCGAACACCACCGATTGCGGCCCATCCATCACGTCATCGGTCACTTCTTCCCCACGATGGGCGGGCAGGCAATGCATGAAGATGGCGTCCGGGGCCGCGCGCGCCATCAGGGCGCGGTTGACCTGATAGGGCTTCAGGAGATTGTGGCGCCGCTCGGCTTCCTTGTCGCCCATGGAGACCCAGGTGTCGGTGAGGATGCAATCCGCCCCCTCCACCGCCGCCTCGGGATCGCGGGTGAATTTCACCCGCGCCTTGGTCTTCTTGACGAATTCCTTGAGCGCCTGGCGCGGCGACAATTCCTTCGGGGTCGCGACGTTCAACTCGAAATCGAAGCTGTGGGCGGCATGGATCCAGGAGGCGAGCACATTGTTCGCGTCCCCGGTCCAAGCCACCTTGCGCCCGGCGATGCGGCCCTTGTGCTCCTCGAAGGTCATCACATCGGCCATGACCTGGCAGGGATGGGACACGCGCGTAAGGCCGTTGATCACCGGCACCGTGGCGTAGGTGGCGAGTTCCATCAGATCCTCATGGCTGAGAATGCGGATCATGATGGCATCCACATAGCGCGACAGGACGCGGGCAGTGTCGGCGATGGTCTCACCGCGCCCCAGCTGCATTTCCGCGCCCGTGAGCATCACCGTGTCGCCGCCGAGCTGGCGCATGGCCAGATCGAACGAGACGCGGGTGCGCGTGGACGGCTTGTCGAACACCATCGCCAGCGACTTGCCGGCAAGCGGTCGCTCGGCCGAACCGGCCTTGCGCTTGGCCTTGAGATCTTTCGACAATTCCAGAACCCGCCGCAGCTCCACCGCGGGGATATCGGACAGATCGAGAAAATGACGCACGCCTGTGTCCTTCATTCGGCGGCTCCCTTCGCCGACGCCCGTGCAAGGCCGTCCTCGATCCGCAGGCAGGCGGCCTCGATTTTTCCGGCGGCAATGGCGATCTCCTCCTCGGTGAGGATGAGAGGCGGCAGAAGTCGAACCACATTGTCTCCGGCGCCCGGGGCCAGCAGGCCCTCGTCGCGCAGGGCGAGCACCAGCTCGGCGGCGGGGCCCTGCGCCCTGACACCCAGCAGGAGTCCTTCACCTCGCACCTCGGCGATGACTGCGGGATGACGGTCCTTGATCTCGTTCAGCGTGCGTACGAGCAGCGCCGACATGGCCTGCACCCGCTCCAGGAAGCCGTCCGCAAGCACCACGTCCAGCACCGCATTGCCCACCGCCATGGCGAGCGGGTTGCCGCCATAGGTCGAACCGTGGGTGCCGAGCGTCATGCCGCGCGCCGCATTCTCCGTGGCGAGGCACGCGCCCATGGGGAAGCCGCCGCCGATGCCCTTCGCCACCGCCATGATGTCGGGCACGATGCCCGAGCTCTGGTAGGCGAACAGGTTGCCGCTGCGCCCGACGCCGCACTGCACCTCGTCGAGGATCAGCAGCAGGCCATGCTCGTCGCACAGGGCGCGCAGCTGCGGCAGGAAATCCGCCGAGGGCACGCGCACGCCGCCCTCGCCCTGGATCGGCTCCGCCAGGATCGCCCCGGTCTCCGGTCCGATGGCCGCCTTGACGGCCTCGATATCGCCGAACGGCACATGGTCGAAGCCCGGCATGTTCGGGCCGAAGCCTTCCAGATACTTGGGGTTGCCGCCCGCCGCGATGGTCGCGAGCGTGCGCCCGTGGAATGCGCCCTCGAAGGCGATGATGCGGTTTTTCGCCTCAGCGCCGATCACATATTGGTAGCGGCGCGCCATCTTGATGGCGCACTCCAGCGCTTCCGCACCCGAATTGGTGAAGAACATGGTATCGGCGAAGGTCACGGCCTTCAGCCGCTCGGCCAGGCGCTCGCCGCCGACGATGCGGAACAAATTCGAGGTGTGCCAGAGCTTTCCGGCCTGTTCGGTCAGCGCCGAGACCAGATAAGGATGGGCATGCCCGAGGATGTTGACCGCGATGCCTGCGGTGAAATCGAGATAGCGTCGCCCGTCCGTCGTGACGAGCCAGCAGCCCTCTCCCCTTTCAAAAACGAGGTCGATGCGCGCGTAGGTCGGCAGAACGGGGGTGATCACGGAACCCCTCCTCTTGGGGTGGGGCGAAACGCGCTGCGTCTCGCCGGACATCAGAAACGCCAAAGGCCGCCCTCGCGGGGCGGCCCGACAAAAAGGGATTCTAATGATCGCGCGCGGGAGGTCAACAGAGCGCAGCCGTTGACCTGATCGTAACGACTTGGGGACAACGGCACGGGAATGCATTCCGACTCTGTGCGGGCGGGCGTGCATATTGTAGTTTGCTCGTGGCTGACCACGACATCTCGTGCAGGCCTGTTCCCCAAGTGACGTTGGGCCCTGCGAACCCGCGTGCAATGGCGCGCCTGGGTGCGGGAGAAGAGTCGAAGGAGGAGAGCGATGAGCTGGAACGACGAGCGCGTCGAACTCTTGAAGAAGCTCTGGGGCGAAGGGCTTTCCGCAAGCCAGATCGCCGGCGAGCTGGGCGGCATCACCCGCAATGCGGTGATCGGAAAAGTGCACCGCCTCGGCCTCTCCGGCCGAGCGAAATCAACGGTTCCCGCCGCACGCCCGCGCAAGGCCCGGCCTGAAGCGCCCGCGAACAAGCCCGCGCCGCAGCCGCAAACCATGGGCAACACCGCGCTCGCCCCCGCCCTGGAGGCTTTCGTGGCGCCCGAGCCCGCGCCGCGTCCGGCAACCGGCGGCAATGTGGTCGCCATGGGCCAGCGCTGCACCATCATGAACCTGACCGAGGGCACCTGCCGCTGGCCGATCGGCGAGCCGGGCACGGAAAACTTCTATTTCTGCGGCGGCCGCAGTGTCACCGGCATGCCCTATTGCACCACCCATGCGCGGATGGCCTACCAGCCCACGCAGGATCGCCGTCGCGACCGGCGCGTCGCCCGCATCTGACCGCCGCCGCCGCGCTTGGGGCTGCGCCGGCTGCGCAGACCTCGCCGGGGCGACGCGACGACATCTTGGATTGTGCCAAAGGTCGGGCGCCGGGCGACATTGCCGCGTCGCTCGAATGGGAAGGCCGCGCGCGCATGGCGTCCGGGCCTTGATGCACCGAGGCTCGGCGCCCGAACCGCCCGGGGCCATGTGCGAGCCCGTAAGGGCATTTGGGCTGCGAGCAGGCCCTATCCCCGGAAAGAATATCTCCCGCGGGTTCCGCTCCGCCAAGACATCTGAATTTTGCACCATACGCCGCGGCCTGCGCGGGAGCCTGCTCGTGACGCTGGCGCTGCACGATGCGGCGGCACGCTGGCTCCGCACCATGGCGCATGAGCCCGCATACAGCGGGCCCAGCCACCAATCCCCGCAGCACCCCCGCATTCGAGCGCGCAGGCCCTCCCGCGCTCAATGCACGCGGGCGAACATTTCGTTGAACGAATAACCGGCGCCGCGCACGGTGCGGATCGGGTCCGACTGGCGCCCCCGATTGATCGCCTTGCGCAGGCGCCCCACGTGCACGTCCACCGTGCGCTCGTCGATATAAACGTCCTGTCCCCACACGCCGTCGAGCAATTGCTCGCGCGAGAACACCCGTCCCGGGCTCTGCATCAGGAATTCCAGCAGGCGGAATTCCGTCGGCCCAAGGTGCACCTCGCGCCCCGAGCGGTGCACCCGGTGGGTCTCCCGGTCCAGCTCGATGTCGCCAGCCCGCAGCAATGTGGCCACATGCTCCGGCTTCGCGCGCCGCAGCAGTGCCCGCACCCGCGCCAGAAGCTCGGGCACGGAGAAGGGCTTCACCACATAATCGTCGGCCCCGGTGGCGAGGCCGCGCACCCGTTCCGTTTCATCGCCGCGGGCGGTGAGCATGATGACCGGCAGACGCTCGGTTTCCGGGCGGGTCCGCAGGCGGCGGCACAGTTCAATGCCCGACAGGCCCGGCAGCATCCAGTCGAGGATGACGAGGTCCGGCACGCTTTCGCGCAACCGGGTCTCGCCTTCATCGCCGCGTCCGACGCTCTCCACGAAATAACCTTCTGACTCCAGATTGTAGCGGAGCAGAAGGGTCAGGGGTTCCTCGTCCTCGATAATCAAGATACGCGCAGGCACGGATTTTACCCCTGAAGGCTATGCCCCGGGAAAGCGACGGTGGTCTCGCTGGAGACATCCGCCTTCGGGCGCTCTTCGGACAACATCTGTCCCGACACCATATAATAGATGGTCTCCGCGATATTGGTCGCGTGGTCGCCGATGCGCTCGATATTCTTGGCGCAGAAAAGCAGATGCGTGCACACCGAGATGTTGCGCGGATCTTCCATCATATAAGTGAGGAGTTCGCGGAACAGCGAGGTGTACATGGTGTCGATGCCGCTGTCGCGGACCCACACATCCACCGCCTTCGCCTGGTCGCGGCTGGCATAGGCGTCCAGCACTTCCTTCAGCTGCTCCAGCACCAGATCGGACATGTGCTCGACGCCGCGCACCAGCTTCTGGGGATGATATTCCCCTTCGATGGCGAGCACGCGCTTGCCCACGTTCTTGGCGAGGTCGCCGATACGCTCCAGGTCGGAGGCGATGCGGATCGAGGCCACCACGTCGCGCAGGTCGCTCGCCACCGGCTGGCGCTTGGCGATGCAGACGATGGCCTTCTCCTCGATCTCCCGCTGCAGCAGATCGACGCTCGTATCGAGCAGGATCACGCGCTGGGCGGCAGCGGTGTCGCGGCGGATCAGGGCATTGACGGCGTCAGCCACCATGCGCTCCGACTGGCCACCCATTTCAACGACCTTGCGGCCGATCTCCTTCAGCTCGGCGTCGAAGGCCGAGACGGTATGGTCGGGCATCTGGCAGATCCTTGCTTGGTCAGCCGAAGCGGCCGGTGATGTAATCGCGGGTCTTGATCTGCTTGGGATTGGTGAAGATCACGTCCGATGGCGCGACCTCGACCAGTTCCCCCAGGTAGAAAAAGGCGGTGATGTCGGCGCAGCGCGCCGCCTGCTGCATGTTATGGGTCACGATGACGATCGTGAAATCCTGCTTCAGTTCGTCGATCAGATCCTCGATCTTCGAGGTGGAGATCGGATCGAGCGCCGAGGTCGGCTCGTCCAGCAGGATCACTTCCGGCTGCACGGCGATGGTGCGGGCGATGCACAGGCGCTGCTGCTGGCCGCCGGACATGCCGAGCGCCGAGGTATGCAGGCGGTCCTTGGTCTCTTCCCAGATGGCGGCCTTGCGCAGGCAGCTTTCCACCCGCTCGTCCATCTTCGCCTTATTGAGATTCTCGTGCAGGCGCACGCCGAAGGCGATGTTGTCATAGATCGACATGGGGAACGGCGTCGGCTTCTGGAACACCATGCCGATGCGCGTGCGCACCACGGTGGGGTCCAGTTCCTTGCCGACGATATTGACGCCGTCGAACATGACGCCGCCCTCGGCACGCTGGCCGGGATAGAGGTCGTACATGCGGTTGAACACGCGCAGCAAGGTGGACTTGCCGCAGCCCGAGGGGCCGATCATCGCGGTGACGCGCTTCTCGGGGATCTCGAAATTGATGTTCTTCAGCGCGTGGTTCTGCCCGTAATAGAAATCGAGCTTCTCCACCTTGATCTTGGTCGGCGCCTGAATGGCATCGGGCTTGGCCGAGACGGAGGAGGAAATATTGAAGGTCGGATCCACTGCAGAGTTCATGTCAGCCTCATTCGGTCTCTGGTCGCCCGGTGGGCCGGCGTGCTGCCGGCCCGGGCGGTGATCTTGGGCGCCCTCGGGGCGGTGATCTCAGGGTGCCGGTTCAGCGCGTGCGCGCCAGCACCAGACGGGACACGACGTTCAGGACCAGAACGCCCACGGTGATGAGCAGCGCGCCGGCCCAGGCCAGCGACACCCAATCGTCGAACGGGCTTCCGGCATATTGATAGATCGCGATCGGCAGGCTGGCCATGGGCTTGCTGAGATCCGTCGACCAGGAATTATTGCCCAGCGAGGTGAACAGCAGCGGCGCCGTTTCACCCGCCGCGCGGGCGATGGCCAGCAGGATGCCGGTGACGATGCCAGCGCGGGCCGCCCGCCAGGTGATCATGATGACCACTTTCCACTGCGGCGCGCCGAGCGCGAAGGCGGCTTCGCGCAAGCCCACCGGAACCAGGTTCAGCATGTCCTCGGTGGTGCGCACGATCACCGGGATCACCAGGATCGCCAGCGCGATCGCGCCGGCCCAGCCGGAGAAGCCGCCGAACGGCACCACCAGGAACTGGTAGATGAACAGGCCCACCAGGATCGACGGCGCCGAGAGCAGGATGTCGTTCACGAAGCGAGCGGCGGAGCCGATCTTCGTGCCCTTGCCGTTCTCGGCCAGGAAGGTGCCGGCGAACAGGCCGATGGGACCGCCGATCGCCAGCGCGATGCCGATCTGGATCAGAGATCCCACAATCGCATTCAGAAGGCCGCCACCCTGGCCGGGAGGCGCCGTCACCTTGGTGAAGACATTGAGGTTGAGGGCCGGAAGACCGCGGGAAATCAGGGTCCACAGGATCCAGGCCAGCAGGAAGATCGCGAAGACCGCGAACCCCGTGGAGACGACCTTGACCGTATAGTCCTTGGCGCGGCGTGCTGCGAGGGATGCCATGACGTTTGCCTCCCGGATCAATCGAGCCGCGAGCGCACGAGCGCACGGGACAGGGCAAGGACGATGAACGAGATCACGAACAGGATGAAGCCCAGCTGAAGCAGAGAGGTCAGCTTCAGCGAGCCGATCGAAGCTTCGGGAAACTCGTTCGCGATGGTGGAGGCGATGGTCGCGCCGGGCGCGAACAGGGAGGCCGAAAGGCGGGTCGCATTGCCGATCACGAAGGTGACGGCCATGGTTTCGCCGAGCGCGCGCCCGAGGCCCAGCATCACGGCGCCGACCATGGCGGTCTTGCCGTAGGGCACCGAGACGTTCTTATAGACCTCGAAGGTGGTGCCGCCGACGCCGTAGGCGGATTCCTTGAGCATCGGGGGCACCGATTCCAGGGTTTCGACGAACATGGCGGTGATGAAGGGGATGATCATCACGGCCAGGATCACCCCGGCGGTGAGCATGCCCGAGCCGAGCGGGGGTCCCTGGAACAGGGCGCCGATGACCGGCAGCGGGCCAAGCCATTCGATCAGCGGCGGCTGCACATAGGCGGCCACCAGCGGAACGATCACGAAGAAGCCCCACATGCCGTAGATGATCGAAGGCACAGCCGCGAGCAGCTGCACCGCGACGCCGATCGGGCGCTTCAGCGGCTGCGGCGCGATTTCCGTGAGGAAGAAGGCGATGCCGAACGAGAGCGGCAAGGCCACGACGACGGCGATCACGGCGCTGAAGATGGTGCCGTAGATCATCACCAGGGCGCCGAAATTCTCGGTCACCGGGTTCCAGGCGGGCGACCAGAGGAAGTCCAGGCCGAAATGCCGAAGCGCCGGCAGGCCGCCTTCGAACAATTGGGCGATGATCAGGCCCAGCAGGATGAGGACGAAGAAGCCGCTCGCCCACAGGGCGGCGACGAAGACGCGGTCGGCGATTGCCCCGACACCCTTTGCCTCGCCGATGGGAATGATCCCGTCCGACCTCAGTTTATCGACCGTTGCGTCCATCGCCCGATGATCCCCAAATCCCGCGCGCCGCACAGCTCGCGCTCATGAAAACAGATCGCGCAGCCGATCCGCGCACGGCTGCCGCGCGCACCATCGCCCCCGAGACCCATCACTTCCAGGATGCCGGCCGGATGCCGGACCCCGATCGAATTTGCTTTATGTCGAGGCCCGGGCCGCCACGGCGGACACGCCGCGAACCCTTCGCCTGCGAACCATCCGCGCGGGGAAAACCCGCAGCGAACCTTCCGCGCCCCACGCCGCAGCGCCGTCGCGAGGGCTGCCGTATCGGCAACCAGAACTGGGCAAGGCCCCCGCCTCTTCCTTGCAGAGAAGGCGGGGGCCTCGCAATCAGGGATCAGAGAACGGGCTTGCCGTCCGGGGTCTTCACTTCAGACTTCCAGGCCGCCTTGACGCGCTCCACAACCGCTTCGGGAAGCGGGATGTAGTGCAGCTTCTCGGCCATCTCGCTGCCGTCCTTGCCGTAGGCCCACTCGAAGAACTTCATCACTTCGCGCGAAGCATCCACATTGGTGGGGTTCTTCGGCAGGAGGATGTAGGTCGGGCTCACGATCGGCCACGCGCCGGCGCCGGCGGTGTTGATCATGGAAGCGGCGAAGTCCTTGGAGCCGGCCCAGTCGGCCGCAGCGGCGGCTTCGATGAAGGCGGGAACTTCGGGCGACAGGAACTTGCCGGCCTTGTTCTGCAGCTGGGTCACCACGAGCTTGTTGGCGGCGGCGTAGATGAACTCCACGTAGCCGATGCCACCCTTGGTGTTCTTCACGTTGCCGGTGACGCCTTCATTGCCCTTCGCGCCAGCGCCCGTGGGCCACTGAACCGAGGTGGCGGCGCCGACCTTGGACTTCCACTCCGGGCTGACGTCCGAGAGGTAGCTGGTGAAGATGAAGGTCGTGCCCGAGGCGTCCGAACGATAGACGGGAACGATCGCGGTGGAGGGCAGCTTCACGCCGGGGTTCAGGTCGGCGATGACCTTGTCGTCCCACTTGGTGATCTTGCCGAGATAGATGTCGGCGAGCACCGGGCCGGTGAGCTTGAGCTGGTTGGTGGCGATGCCGTCCAGATTGACGGTGGCGACCACGGAGCCGATCACGGCCGGGAACTGCAGCAGGTTCGCGGAAGCGAGCTTGTCGGACGCCATCGGGGCATCGGAAGCGCCGAAATCGACGGTGCGGTTGACGATCTGGTTCTGACCGCCGCCGGAGCCGATGGACTGGTAGTTCAGGCCGTTGCCGGTCTTCTCTTTATACTTGGCGCCCCAGGTCTGGTAGACGGGGGCCGGGAACGACGCGCCAGCGCCATTGATATCGATGGCGAAAGCGCCGCCAGCGAAAAGGGAGCTGGCAACAGCAATCGCTGCGCCAAGAGCGGTGGTGAGCTTCACGGGGTTCTCTCCTTGACCAATAGGTGTCGCCCGTCGGCTATCTGCCGCGACGCAACATTGGGCCGGTTAACTGTAACGGTCCGGCGCCACGGTTCTATGACCCCAACGTGACAGCGCGATGACGATTTATACCTTTGATTTTGAAGGAACTTTTTCGGGCATATCCACGAGGTCGAACCGGACCGTAAAAGTTGCACCGGCATCTTGCCGGCTCTCGATCCCCAGGCGCCCTCTATGACGCGCCACAATATGCTTCACGATGGCAAGGCCGAGGCCGGTCCCGCCCTGGTCCCGGCTTACCGCCACATCCACCCGGTAGAAGCGCTCGGTGAGACGCGGCAGGTGCTCGGGCGAAATGCCGGGACCGAAATCCTGCACCGACACCACCGCCGCCGGCGTTCCTCCCCGCTCGATGCCAACCGCCACCTCCACCCGATGCCCATTGGCCCCGTATTTCAGCGCATTCTCGACCAGGTTCTCGAACAGGCGAATTAATTCATCCCGTTCGCCAAGGACATAGACCGGCTCTTGCGGCCGGCTGATCTCGATCGCCACGTCGCGGTCGGCCGCGAGCGGGCCAAGCGTGTCGCACACATGGGCCACGATGCCGCCCAATTCCAAGGGGGTTTCCGGCCGCACATGGGCGTTCAGCTCGATGCGCGACAGCGAGAGCAGATCCTCGATCAGGCGCGACATGCGGCGCGCCTGCGCGGCCATGATGCCGAGAAACCGCTCCCGCGCCGCAACATCGTTACGGGCCGGGCCGAGCAGGGTCTCGATGAAGCCCAGCAGCGAGGCCAGAGGCGTGCGCAGCTCGTGGCTCGCATTGGCCACGAAGTCGGCCCGCATCTGTTCGATCCGGCGTTGGTGGGTGAGATCGCGGAACGTGAGCAGAACCGTATCCGGGGTGCGATCGTCGCGCGCGGTCGGGCCACGGCGCACCGGCTCGAGCCGGAGCGGGACCACGTGCGCCTCCAGCCAGCGATCCAGCGGCACCCGCTCGCCGAATTCAACGCGGCGCGGGATTCCGTCCTGCGCTCCGGCGCGCACCGCCTCAAGCACTTCCGGCACACGCACCAGGAACGAGAGGGGATCCCCCACCTTCGCCGGCCCCACCGAAAGGGCGACCCGCTGGTTCGCCGTGAGGATCTCGCCGCCCGGCGTGAGGAGGAGCGCCGGCTCCGGGAGCGCCGCCACCACCGCTTCCACCCGGGGATCGACTCGTGGGGCTGGCGGCGGCTCGTCGCGCAGCGGTTCCGGGTTGACCGGCGGTTGCGCCTCGCTCCCCCGCAGCGCCAGGAACGCACAGGCGGAGAACAGAACCACCAGCAGCGCCGCGAACGGCGGCGCGATCAGATCGAAGGCCACGCCCACACCGAACAGCACACACAGCGCGACCAGCGCGCCGAGCAAGGTGAGCCAGGATGCCGCGCCCGCGCGACCCGGCACTGCGCCGCCCATCATAAGCCCGCCCGCCGGATGGGCCGCGCGCCCGCGCCGTGCCACGCCCGCGACGAGCACGGGGCAGCCCCGGACAGGACCGCCGGCCACAACGGGCGGAAAGGCACCGAAAGTCTCGGCAAGGGCAGACCAGACATGAAGCGCATTTCCTCCAGCAGCATTTGCGTGCAGCAATTTTTGAGATCCGACGCAGCGGCCCCTTTGGCATATGCTGTAGCGCCTGCACGAAGACAATAAGACAGTGCCGGCATGCAGACGCCTTCCAGCGCATTCCTCAAGGTTTTTCTTTGGCTTTATGAGGCCGATGCGCTCGGGATCGGCGGGCGCCTTCACGCGCGTGCCGTGGAATGGTATCGCGTGCGCTCGCGCAGCGCCGAGGAGGGTCGAGTTCTTATGAAATTGGTCAAGCGGTACGGCACCACTCCGGCCCAGCCGCACCCCCGGTCCGCCATCCGCGCCCTGCTGACGCCCCACGTGCCGGTCCACGCGATCGCCACGGTGATCACCATGGCGCTTGCCGCCCTTGTGGCGGGCAAGACCCCAGCGGCAGCCGAGCCCCTGCCCGTGCCCAGCGCCGATTTCGCGCTGAAGGCCAAACTCGGCGGACGGGTGCTGGTGGATATGTCCCGCCAGGGCAATCGGATGCGGATGGAAATCAGCAATCCGGCGGTGCCGGGGACCTTGCTTGGCTTCCTCAATATCGACACCCGCAAGGTCGTGCTGGTCTCCCCCAGCCTGCCGAAAATGGGGATAGAGACCGACCTGCCGGCGGATTTCCAGATCGCCTCCCTCGCTGGCGAGGGCACGCGCGCGGGAACGGCCGAGGTCGCTGGAGAACCGTGCACCCTCTGGCAGGTGGAGAAGGCCGCCCAGCTCGCCGGGCCCACCACCGCGTGCATCACCGAGGATGGCATCGTCCTGAACACGATGGTGGAGATCCAGGGCAAGCCCCACCTCACCTTCGAGGTTCTCTCGCTGAAGCGCGGCCCGCAGGACCCCGAACTCTTCCGCCTGCCGCCAGGGACGCGGACGATGAAGGTGCCGAATGGGGCAGGCCTGCTGCCCTCAATTGGCATAAGCCCCACGCCCTGAGGCGCGGCGCGGGGCGTCGCTGTCAGCCGGCAGTGGGGCCGCCGGCGCTCAACACCATCGGCGCGGTCAGCCGTCGTGGGATTCCAGGCCGGTGGGCAGGCGGGTATGGGCCGTCTGCGCCTCCGCATCCCGGCGCAGGCGCCGGCGCAGGGTGCTGAGCCAGAGTTCGCGCGAACCCAGGATCGTCAGGGCGATGGCGAACGGCACGATATAGTAGAACAGGCGGAACAGCAGCAGCGCGCCGACCATCTCCTCCTTGTCGAACTGCGGCAGTGCGATCAGCAGCGCCGCGTCAAACACGCCAAGCCCGCCGGGCGCATGGCTCGCAAAGCCGAGCAGGGTCGCGGTGATGAAGATCACCGCAAGCGAGACCGGGTCGATATAGGGCGAAGCCGGCATCAGCATGTACATGGCCGCCGCGCACAAGGTGAGATCGAGAATGCCGATTCCCACCTGGATCACGGTCGATTTGCCCGCCGGCAAGGTCACGAACCAGGTGGAGCGGCCGATCTTGCGCGGCGCGGCGCTCACCCAATACATATAGCCGAACAGGCCGATCAGCGCGGTCACGCCGATCAGCCGGTTCACCAACGGCGGCAATTGGTCGACGGCGGTGGCGGCATCGGGATGGATCAGGATGCCGAGGCCGAGCACCGCGATATTGCCGAGCCAGAAGGTCAGCCCGGCGATGAAGCAGATTTTCGCGACATCGACCGCCGTCAGCCCCCAGGCCGAATAAATGCGGTAGCGCACCGAGCCGCCGGTGAACACCGTGAAGCCGACATTGTGGCCGACCGAATAGGAGCAGAAGCCCGCCATGGCCGCCACCCGATAGGGGATGCGCGTGCGCCCGATGGTTTTCAGGGCGAAGAAATCATACAGCGTGAGCGTCAGATAGGCGCATGCGACCAGCACGAAGGCGGCGAAGACGAACCGGGGGTCCTTCTCCTTCAACGCCAGCACCACCTGGTCGAACCGCAGCTTGTGCAGCATGCGGTACAGCACGACGGCGGCAAATCCGATAACCACCAGGCTCGCGATCAAGCCGAGCCCGTGCAGGCCCACTTTGTCCCGAAGGAAACGCCAGATTTTCACATGAAACATGAAACACCATTTCCCCGCCGGCCGCTTCTTGTCCCGCATCCTCGGGGCGCCAGCCCGTGGTGCGTTTCTTTGAGGCCTCTTTCCCTTACGTCGGAACGCGTTTCGCGGCTATGCCTCGTTGCTGAGTTTGGCGCGCGGGCATGCATTTCCTAACCCGGCAACACGGCCGGTCCAAGGCAAGCCAAAGCCACGCTTACAATTTCACGGGATAGCCGATTTCCATGGTGCGGCCCCGGGGTAGGCCGAAGCGGTCGACCGAACGTTCCGCATTGCGCGCCAGAAACGCGAACACATGGGCCACCACGTCGCGCAGGCGGAAAATCTCATCGGGCGGGATGATGCGCTCGTGGCCGATGACATAGATCGCCTCGTCCGGATCAATGCCGCGCGCGCTCAGCGCCGGGCCGAGCACCGAGGGCACGTCGATCTGCTGCATATAGCCGAACCGCAGGTCCACCTGCACGAAGGTTCCATCCAGCACGGTCACGCGCACGCGCTCTTCCAGCGAAACCCGGGGCCGCGCCACGATCCAGACCGAAACCACCACCGCCTTGTTGAAGCGGATCTTCATCACATCGGCCATGCGCGAGAGCGCCACCGGCGTCATGGCGCCGGCGCGGGAGAGGAAGATCGCGGTGCGCGGGCTCACCCCGTCGCTCGCGCGCTCCTTGCGCGCCACGAAGCCGTCGAGCGGCTCGGTGAAGCGCACCTGCTGGGCGACCACGCTTTCCAGGCCGCGCCGCCAGCTCACCATGACGAAAATCACGATGCCGGCGATGGTCAGCGGCAGCCAGCCGCCATCATGCAGCTTGGTGAGGTTGGAGGTGGCGAAGGCGGCATCCAAGGAGAGCAGGCAGACGCCGAGCAGGATCACCGCCGGCTTGGGCCAGCCCCAGGCGCGACTCACCTGGGCGATGAACAGGATGGAAGTGGTCACCATGGCGAACGCCACCGCGATGCCATAGGCGGAGGCGAGGCGATCCGATGCCTCGAAGCCCAGCACCACGGCGATGCAGGCGATCATCAGCAGCCAGTTCAGCCGGCCCACATAAATGTGCTGCTCATTGTGCTCGCTGGTATAGCGGATGCGCATGGGCGGCAGGTAGCCAAGCTCGATCGCCTGCTTGGCCAGCGAGAACACGCCGGTGATGATGGATTGCGAGGCGATGACCGTGGCCGCCGTGGCGAGCAGCAGCAGCGGGATGTCGATCGGGTCCGGGCATAAGTCGAAGAAGGGATTGCGCACCGCGCTCGGATCGGTCAGCAGCATTGCGCCCTGCCCGAAATAATTCAGCAGCAGCGCCGGCATGGCGACCGCGAGCCAGGCGCGCGCGATCACCTTGCGGCCGAAATGGCCGAGATCCGCATAGAGCGCCTCGCCGCCCGTGATGGCCAGAAAGCAGGCCCCGAGGATCACGCCCGCAAGGCCGGGATGGTCGATCAGCAGCCGCAGGCCGTGGCGCGGATCGAGCCCCACCAGCACCTCCGGGGCCTTCACGATGCCGTAGATGCCGATAATGCCGATGGCGCTGAACCAGAGCAGCATGATCGGGCCGTAGAAACTGGCGATCTTGTCGGTACCCGCGCGCTGCGACAGGAACACGCCGAGCAGAACCGCCACCGTGAGCGGCACCACCCATTGATTCAGTTGCGGGGCGATGACGCCGAGGCCCTCGATGGCGGAGAGCACCGACATGGCCGGGGTCAGCACGCCGTCGCCGATCAGCATCGCCGCGCCCAGCAGGCCGGCGGCGAGCAGATACCACCGCATGCCGAGCGCGCTGCGATGCAGGTCCAACAGCGTGACCAGGGCGAGAATGCCGCCCTCCCCGTCATTGTCCGCGCGCAGCACCAGCATCACGTATTTGATGGTCACCGAGAGGATGATGCTCCAGGTGATGAGCGACAGCAGGCCGAGCACGTCTTCGGGCAGGAAATTGGTGCCGCCCACCGCCAGCACACCTTGCTTGAGGGCGTAGAGCGGGCTGGTGCCGATGTCTCCGAACACCACGCCCAGCGCCCCGATTTCGGCGGCAAAGGGCAGAATACGTTTTCGATCGCGGCTCACACTCAGGGACATGTCGCTGGATCCGCGCGCTTAACGAGGGGGCCGTGACAGAAGGGAGCAGCGGCGCAGACAACGACCCGGCAGGTCGCTTCGGCGCCATCCCGCGCGCCGCGATTGATGGTCATAACCGTCCAAGGCAGCCCCCCAGCAGCGCGCGACCGCAGCGAGCCGCAGCCGCTTCACACCTAGCTCTCTTCGCGAATGATGACAATGCGGGTCTCTGCCCCAAGGGCCGCGAATAAATCCCATTTGGAGCAAGCGTGCCGGGCGCGGCGTGCCGGGCGGCGGCGACAAGATGGCGCAAAGCCCCCTAAACGGCTGTGCCCCGGGCTCTCGCGAGCGCCGGGGCACAGAATCACGCAGGCACCGCATCACGCAGGCACCGCGGCCGGACACCCGGCCGCGCCGGCCTCAGTAGCGATAGGTCTCGGGCTTGAACGGGCCTTCCTGCGGCACGCCGATATAGGCGGACTGCTGGTCCGACAGCTTGGTGAGCTTCACGCCGATCTTTTCGAGATGCAGCGAGGCCACCTTCTCGTCCAGGGTCTTGGGCAGCGTGTAGACCTTCTTCTCATACACGCCCGGCTTGGTGAACAGCTCGATCTGCGCCAGGGTCTGGTTGGTGAACGAAGCCGACATCACGAAGCTCGGATGGCCGGTGGCGTTGCCGAGGTTCACGAGGCGGCCTTCCGACAGCAGGATGATGCGCTTGCCGTCGGTGAACTCGACCTCGTCGACCTGCGGCTTCACATTGTGCCACTTGAAGTTCTTCAGGCCTGCGACCTGAATTTCGCTGTCAAAATGGCCGATGTTGCAGACGATGGCGCGATCCTTCATGGCCCGCATGTGGTCCACGGTGATCACGTCGAGGTTGCCGGTGGCGGTCACGAAGATGTCGGCGCGCGTGGCGGCGTCTTCCATCGTGGTCACCTCGTAGCCTTCCATCGCGGCCTGCAGCGCGCAGATGGGATCGACTTCGGAGACCATCACGCGGCAGCCGGCATTGCGCAGCGAAGCGGCCGAACCCTTACCCACGTCGCCGAAGCCGGCGATCATGGCGACCTTGCCGGCCATCATCACGTCGGTGCCGCGGCGGATGCCGTCCACCAGGCTCTCGCGGCAGCCGTAGAGATTGTCGAACTTGGACTTGGTGACGCTGTCGTTCACGTTGATGGCGGGCCACAGCAGCGTGCCCTTCTTCTGCATCTCATAGAGGCGATGCACACCCGTGGTGGTCTCTTCCGTCACGCCGCGGATGGAATTGGCGAGCGTGGTGTACCAGCCGTGCTTGTGCTTGAGGCGGCGCTTGATGGCCGCGAACAGCACTTCTTCTTCCTCATTGGTGGCGCCTTCGAGGAAGGCGGTGTCGCCGCTTTCCGCGCGCTTGCCGAGATGCACCAGGAGCGTGGCGTCGCCGCCGTCGTCCAGGATCATGTTCGGCGCGCCGCCGTCGGCCCATTCGAAGATGCGATGGGTGTATTCCCAGTATTCCTCAAGGCTCTCGCCCTTGATGGCGAACACCGGGGTGCCGGCCGCGGCGATGGCGGCGGCGGCGTGGTCCTGGGTCGAATAGATGTTGCACGAGGCCCAGCGGACATCGGCGCCGAGCGCCTTCAGGGTCTCGATGAGCACGCCGGTCTGAATGGTCATGTGCAGCGAGCCGGCGATGCGCGCGCCCTTGAGAGGCTGGCTCGGGCCGTATTCGGCGCGGGTGGCCATTAGGCCGGGCATTTCGATCTCGGCGATATCCAGTTCCTTGCGGCCCCAGTCGGCAAGATTGATGTCTTTCACCACATAATCGGCGGTCATGTCGTCTCTCCGTCCTGGTGCTGCGGCCTGCCGGTGCAGGCATCTCATCTTATGGCCAGCCCTCTAGCACGGGCGCCACCGATGGGCAATCAACATATAAAGAAATGCTTATATGTGAGAAAAGCCAGATTGGCCACCACTTTAAGTCATCGCAGGTCAGCCTTGCGCGGAGCAGCCTCGCGAAGCCGGCGCAGCGCTTTGATTTCATCGGTTTTTGTGTTATACAAGCCTTTACAGTCGATTGCTTTTCCAACCAGCCGCGTCGCGCGTGCACTTAATAGCGCATTCTCGGGAACATTGGGGCGAGACATCAGGCATCCGGCCGCGAAGGCGGTTTGGGTGTGTACGCGTGGTTGTAGTCATCGACTGACATGAGCGGGCCGTCGGGCGAACCGGCCGCGGCCCAGTCGCCAGCGCAAGGTGCGCCATCGCCCGGGTCATACCGGAAACGAGCGCTCGCGCGCCAACACGATCCGGCCGCTGGCCGGGTCAGGAGTGGTCAAGAGCATGTCGACAAAAAAGAGCGCCCAGGCCCGCCTTGGTTTCAAGACGGGCGAGCACATCGTGTACCCCTCGCACGGCGTCGGTCGTATCATGGCCATCGAGGAGCAGGAAGTCGCTGGCTTCAAACTCGAGCTGTTTGTCATATCTTTTGAGAAGGACAAAATGACGCTCCGCGTACCGGTGCCCAAGGTGGCCACGGTGGGCATGCGCAAGCTGTCCGAAGCCCCCGTTGTCGCCAAGGCGCTGGACATTCTCAAGGGTCGCGCGCGCGTCAAGCGCACCATGTGGAGCCGCCGCGCCCAGGAATATGAAGCGAAGATCAATTCCGGCGACCTGCTGGCGATCTCCGAAGTCGTGCGTGATCTCTATCGCTCCGACGCTCAGCCCGAGCAGTCCTATTCCGAGCGCCAGCTTTATGAAGCCGCTCTGGATCGCATGGCGCGCGAGCTGTCTGCGGTGGAGAACATCACCGACACCGAGGCGGTGAAGCTGATCGAGCAGAACCTCCAGAAGGGCCCCCGCCGCGGCGCTGCCAAGGGCGAGGAAGCCGATGCGGAGGTCGAAGCCGACGCCGAGACCGATCTCGAAGCCGAAGAAGCCGCCTGAGCGCGGCTGCATCGCTTCCGTTCGAGCCCGTGTATCGAACATCAAGGCCCGGCTTCTGCCGGGCCTTTTCTTTTGGGGCAAACCCAGGCGAGCCCGATTCGGCGCATGCGCCTTGCCGCAACGGCATAATGGACAATCGCTCAACGGCGATTCACACTCGCCTCACCCCATCACATGCCGGGACTGAACACCTCTCCTGGTCCAATCCTCAGTCTGGGAAGGTGCCGGCGCTGTCGACGATCTCTGTCGGCACGCCTTCAAGGGTGTCCCGAATTTCGTGGCTCATCAGATTAGGATCGCCGCCGGCCGGCTTCGAAAAAGCACGGCGGCGACAGGAGCGGCACCATGGATTACGTAAAACTCGGACGCACGGGACTTGAGGTCTCGCGCCTCGCCCTCGGCTGCATGACCTATGGCGCGCCCGATCGCGGCAACCACGCCTGGACCATGAACGAGGAACAGAGCCGCCCGCTCATTCGCCAGGCGCTGGAACTCGGAATCACCTTCCTCGACACGGCGAACACCTATTCCGACGGTCATTCGGAAGAAATCGTGGGCCGTGCCATCAAGGATTTCACGCGTCGCGAGGACGTGGTGCTCGCAACCAAGGTCTATAATCGCATGCGCCCCGGCCCCAATGGTGCCGGCCTGTCGCGCAAGGCGATCTTCGATGAGATCGACGCCAGCCTGCGCCGCCTCGGCACGGATTATGTGGACCTCTACCAGATCCACCGCTGGGACTACACGACCCCCATCGAGGAAACCTTGGAGGCGCTGCACGACATCGTGAAGGCGGGCAAGGCGCGCTATATCGGCGCCTCCTCCATGCATGCTTGGCAGTTCGCCAAGGCGCTCTACACCTCGCGGGCGAACGGATGGACCCAGTTCGTCAGCATGCAGGATCATCTGAACCTGCTGTATCGGGAAGAAGAGCGGGAAATGCTGCCCCTGTGCGCCGACCAGGGCATCGCAGTGATTCCCTGGAGCCCGCTGGCGCGCGGCCGCCTCACCCGCTCCTGGGACGAGACCAGCGAGCGCCAGGAGAGCGATGCGGTCGGCAAGAATCTCTATGCCCACACCGCCCAGGCGGACCGGCAGGTGGTGGAGGCGGTCGCGGCGATCGCCGAGGCGCGCGGCGTTCCCCGCGCCCAGGTGGCGCTGGCTTGGGTCGCGCAGAAGAAGCCGGTGACGGCGCCCATCATCGGCGCGTCGAAGCCGAACCACCTCACGGACGCGGTGGCGGCGCTCTCGCTCGCGCTCACCGAGGCAGAGATCGCGACGCTCGAAGCGCCCTATGTGCCGCACCGGGTGGCCGGCTTCCAATAGTCTGCCAATAGAGGGGGCGGCCGGCCCGGCCGCCCCCTCAGTGCATCAGCCGAACAGCTTGGCCGCAGTCTTGGCGACGATCTCGCCCTGGTGACGCGCGCCGGCCAGGTCGATCTCGGACGGCTGGCGCGAGCCGTCGCCGGCGGCGATCGTGGTGGCGCCGTAGGGCGCGCCGCCGACGATCTCATCCACACTCATCTGGCCCTGGTGGCTGTAGGGCAGGCCCACGACCACCATGCCGAAATGCAGCAGATTGGTGATGATGGAGAACAAGGTGGTCTCCTGGCCGCCATGCTGGGTGGCGGTGGAAACGAAGGCCGCGCCCACCTTGCCGTTCAGCGCGCCGCGCATCCACAGGCCGCCGGCCTGATCCAGGAACGCCGCGAGCTGCGACGACATGCGGCCGAACCGCGTGCCGGTGCCGATGATGATCGCGTCATAATGCTCGAGATCGGCGATGTTGGCGACCGGAGCCGCCTGGTCGAGCTTGAAATGCGCGCCTTTCGCAATCTCGTCCGGCACGGTTTCGGGAACGCGCTTTACGTCCACCTGCGCACCGGCCGCGCGGGCGCCTTCGGCGACCGCATTGGCCATGGTCTCGATATGGCCGTACGAGGAATAATACAGAACCAGAACCTTAGCCATTTCGGCCTCCAGGGCGGGAAGCGGCAGGCGCCGCGGAAAGTGGCCGCACACTCGCACCGCAAAACATCTGGATCTAGCCGAATAATCTGAACGATAATGATCGAGATTTTCGAATAGATATCCGCGCGCGCGGCCGGCGGAGCGCGGCTTCGCGGGGTCACGTGATACCCGTTAGAGGACCTTCGGATGGCCGATCCCGGAACGCCCACCTTCGATCAGCTGGCGGTTTTCCTGGCGGTGGTCGAAACCGGCAGCTTCGCGGGCGCCGCGCGCAAGCTCGGCCGGGCCACCTCGGTCATCAGCTATTCCATCGCCAATCTGGAAGCCCAGCTCGGCGTCTCCCTGTTCGATCGCGACACCACCAAAAAGCCGCGGCTCACCGAAGCCGGGCGCACTGTGCTCGGCGAAGCGCGGGCGCTGGCCAATGGCATGCATGCCCTGCGCGCCAAGGTGAAGGGCCTGCTGCATGGGCTGGAATCGGAAATCCATCTCGCGCTCGACGTCATGCTGCCGGCCGCGCGGGTGGTGGACGCGCTCAAGGCCTTCAACGAGGCTTTTCCCACCGTGACGCTGCGCCTTTATGTGGAGGCGCTCGGCGCCGTGACGCAGATGGTGCTCCACCGGCAGGCGAGCATCGGCGTCAGCGGCCCGCTCGACTTCGGCCTCGACGGGTTGGAACGGATCGGCATCGGCGCCGTGGAACTGGTTCCGGTCGCATCGCCCAGCCACCCGCTGGCGCTGGCGCCGCACAATCCGCCCGGCGCCGGGCGCGACCATATCCAGCTGGTGCTGACCGACCGCTCACCCCTGACCGAAGGCATGGACCTCGGCGTCATCGGCACCCGCACGTGGCGTCTGGCCGATCTCGGTGCAAAGCACACCTTGCTGCGCGAGGGCATCGGCTGGGGCAACATGCCCCTGCCGCTCGTCCAGGAGGATCTGGAATCCGGCCGGCTGGTGAAGCTGCACATGCCCGACGCCCAAGGCTCGCCTTATGCCCTGCAAGCCATCTACCGCACCGATACGCCGCCGGGCCCCGCAGGCGCGTGGCTCATCTCCCGCTTCGAACAGCAGGCACGGCAGAGCGAGGACGGATCGACATTCAGCGGCATGGGGGATGATCGAGGCGCCTGACGGCAGATGGCGCGATTGTCATTCATCGACCAGTCGTCATGGCCGGGCGCGTCCCGGCAATCCACGCCGCGCCGCCGGCGCAGGCCTTGAAACGCCGGCACCAACGGTGCCGCGTGGATGCACGGGACAGGCCCGTGCATGACGATGCTCCGATGCACTCCCGCCAAGCCATGAATGGCGATTGGTCCTAGATGCGGGGACGCCCAAGATGCAGGCATCCCCCTGCAGCGGAGCGCATGGCACGCCCCGCCGTCCACCCTTTCAGGCCGCGACGGCCACCGGCTGAGATAAGGCGAGGGCCGTATCGAAATTCGCCGCCCAGCGCACGGCGTCGCCATCCGGGCCAAGGCCCATGCGGCGCAGGACCTGTTCGGTCTGCGGGGCCAGCCCGCACAGGATCACCTGCGTCCCCCCATGCCGGCAGCGCCGGACGAACTCGACGATGGCGCCGACCCCGGTGGCGTCGATCATCGGCACCTCTTCCATGCGCAGGATGAACACGCGCGGCATCTGGCCGATCTGGTCCAGGACCTCGGAGAGATGCGCCGCCGCGCCGAAGAACAGCGGGCCGCTGACATCAAACGCCTCGACCCCCGGCGGCAGCAGGGCGCGCACGTCGCCCTCCCCGTCCTCGCCGGTGGAGAAGACCTCCACGCGCGTCATTGCCGCCATCCGATGCATGAAGATGACCGCCGCCAGCACCACGCCCACCGCGATCGCCACCGTGAGATCCACCGCGACCGTCAGGCCGAGCGTGGAAAGCAGCAGCAGGCGGTCGCCAATGGGAGCGCTCATGAGATGACGGATCTTGCCGATCTCGCTCATGTTCCAGGCCACCACCATCAGGATGGCGGCAAGGCTGGCCAGCGGCACATAGACCGCGAGCGGCGCCAGAAGCAGCATCACCGCCAGCACGAACACCGCATGCATCACGCCGGACACCGGCGTGCGGGCCCCGGCGCGGATATTGGTCGCGGTGCGCGCGATCGCCCCGGTTGCAGGCAGGCCACCGAAGAGCGCGGATGCGGAATTAGCGAGGCCCTGGGCCACCAGTTCCGCATTGGGCCTGTGCCGCCCGCCGGTCATCCCGTCCGCCACCACGGCGGAGAGCAGGCTCTCGATCCCGGCGAGGAAGGCGATGGTGAGCGCGCTCGGCAGCAGATCGCCGATGCGGGCAAATGTGACTTCCGGGAAGCTCGGCGTGGGCAGCGCCCCGGAAATGCCACCGAACCGCGAGCCGATGGTATCCACCGGCAGTTTCAGGAACATCACCGCGAGCGAACCGAGCAGCACCACGATGAGGAAGCCCGGCGCCTTGGGCGCCACGCGCCGCAGAACGAGGATGAGGGCGAGCGCCGCGACGGACAAGGCGGCGGTGGCGAGCGAGACCGTGGGGGCGGCCTTTATCAGCGCCTCCCACTGACCGATGAACTCGGCCGGCAGATGGGCGATGGTGAGCCCGAAGAAATCCTTCACCTGGCTGGAAAAGATGATGACCGCGATGCCGGCGGTGAAGCCCGTGACCACCGGCTCTGGAATATAGCGCATGAAATTGCCGAGCCGGGCAAACCCCGCCACCATCAGGATCACGCCGGCCATGAGGGTGGCGAGGATGAGCCCGTCATAGCCATGGGTCGCGATCACATTCGCCACCACCACCACGAACGCGCCGGTGGGGCCGCCGATCTGATACCGGCTGCCACCGAAGGCCGAAATGATGAAGCCGGCCACCACTACGGTGATCAGGCCCTTGTCCGGGCTGGCGCCGGAGGCGATGGCCAGCGCCATGGCGAGCGGCAGCGCGACGATCGCGACCGTAAGGCCGGATACGGCGTCGGCGCGCAGGTCGCTGAGCCGATAGCCCTGCGCGAGCGCAGTCACGAGCTTTGGAACGAAGCCCTGCCTCAGGGATCGCCGCCCCGGGCCGGCCACCGGCCCTGCCACATCGGTCATCTCATGTTCCCCATATCGGCCCCGGCGCCGGCATGCGAGAAAACGAACGCACGCGGACGTGAAACCAGGGCAACATCAATGCCCGTCGAGGCCGCGAAGCGCGGCCCAGGCAGGAACACGGCTCCCTAGCATTAAGTTTGGGCGCGGTGGGGTAAACATTCATGTACCAAATCGTCACAGAAGTGTGTTAGTGTTTAGAATGCCGATTTGTAGCGCGCATCTAGAACGATCCGTGAAGCAATTTGGCTGTGTCCATTAGGCTGCGAGGCGAGAAACGGGTAGCGGACTTGAGGGTGTTTTGAAACTTCTTTTGAGTTGTTCCAAAACGTGTTCAGCACGCATCAGCAAGTTTAGCAATGGTGGATGGCCCTAGCCAGTATTGGCGACCTGACCTCAACGGAAATACACATGAGCCGTAACCGAGACTTCCGAGAGCCGCGCCGTCGTGGCTTTGATGACGACTTCGCCGCCCCGCCGCGCAGCAGTTTTGGAGGGGGCGACCGCCCCTTTTCTTCGCCGAGCAGCAGCTTCAGTGCTCCGGCTCCGTCTGGTCCGCCAATCGACGCCACCGTCAAGTGGTTCAACCCTGAGAAGGGCTTCGGCTTTGTCGAGCTCTCCGACGGTTCCGGCGACGTGTTCCTGCATGCGCGTGCCCTCGAGGCCGCCGGCCAGGAAAGCGTTCCTCCGGGTTCCAAGCTGAGCGTTCGCGTCGGCCAGGGCCAGAAGGGCCGCCAGGTCACCGAAGTGCTCGAAGTCGATACCTCGACCGCCGAGGCAGCCCCTCCCCGCCGTGAACGCACGGGCGGTTTTGGTGGCGCGCCCCGTTCCGGCGGCTTCGGCGCTGGCGCCGGTGCTGGTCCGCGTGCGGCCTCCGGCCCCACGGAAGAGCGTGTCGGCACCGTGAAGTGGTACAATCCCGATAAGGGCTTCGGCTTCATCGCGGTCGAAGGCGGCGGCAAGGACGTGTTCGTCCACGTCACCGTCGTGTCCCGCTCCGGCCTGGCCGATCTGGCCGAAGGCCAGCGCGTCGTGGTGCAGGTGGGTCAGGGCCCCAAGGGTCCCGAAGCCCGCGGCATCGAAGTCGCCGACTGATCACAGAATTTGAGGCGGGATTTCCCGCCTCGCTTTTCGAGACGGGCGTGGCCTCCGCGGCCGCGCCCGTCGTCGCATATATCAGGGATACAGCGTAAAAATGGCGCAGCAAGCCGAGGCAGATCTCCAGGGGCTCCTCGATAAATTGAAAAAGGCCCAGCGCGAGCTTCTCCTCAACGCCGCTCGGTCCGCGACTTTCCCCTCGGATGGCGCCTTGCGCAAGATTTCCGAATTGGAAGGCGCCATCGCCGCGACCGAAGCGCTTCTTCAGGAATCCATGCCCAGACGTTGACCGGGCGATGGACGCACGGCCATCGGGCACCCCCGCGTGTGCCCGACCGGGACAGGCCGACAAAAGCCCCATTCCCCTGCGAGCCCGTTGAACGAACAGAAAAGGCCGATCCGCGTTGCGCGGCCTTTACGCGCGGATAGCCTCCTGCTTCCCGCCAATCCTTAGATTGTGGCGCCACGCGCCTCATTGCGCACGTCGCGGGCTTGGATTTTCCCGCCCCTTACTCCGCCGCCCCGGCATCGGGATCGCGGTGCCTGGCATCGCCCCATGCTCCGGCCGCATCGTTCGCCCCGCCCTTATCCGAGCGAGGCCCGCGCCGCAGCCGCGCCTGTCTTCAGCTCGCCCGCTCCACCAGAAGCTTCGCCACCGCAGCGCGCAAGTCCGGAAGTCCGGCACCGGTGTGGCTGGACGTCGCGAAAACATGCGGATAGGCGGCCGGGCGCTTACGGATTTTCGCTTCGGTTTCCGCCAGCCGCTCGGGAAAGGCGCTCGGCTTCACCTGGTCCACCTTGGTAAGGACGATGGCGTACGACACCGCCGCCTTGTCCAGCAGGTTCAGCACATCCTCGTCCACCGGCTTGATGCCGTGGCGCGCGTCGATCAGCACGAACACGCGGGCGAGATTCACGCGGCCGCGCAGATAGTCGAGAATGGTCTGCGTCCAGGCCTCGACCTTCTCCTTGGGGGCCTTGGCGAAACCGTAGCCCGGCATGTCCACCATGGTGAGCTGGGGACCGACGCGGAAGAAGATCAGCTCCTGCGTACGCCCCGGCGTCACCGAGGTCCGCGCCAGCGTCTTGCGTCCGGTCAACGCATTCACCAGGCTCGACTTGCCCACATTCGAACGGCCCGCGAAGGCAATCTCGAGCCCCAGCATGGGTGGGAGGAACTCCACCGTCGGGGCGGCGGTGAGGAAGTTCCATTCCGCGGCAAACAGAAGCCGCCCCTGTTCGAGGAATTGCGCGTCCAGGTCTGTCGAAAGCTCGGTCATGCACGGCTTATCCGCCGGACCGGCGGGTTTCGCAAGTCCGACGCGGTGGAAGCGAGTGCGGTCCGTGCCCTACCGGCGTCTTGCGCCCTACCTTTGTTCGCCTCGCGGCGCCGGAGCGGGCCACAGGCTCATCCTCTGCGCTGTCCGATCGCGGTCCACCAGCCAATGCTTCACCGCGCCAGCCACATGCAGGGCCAGCACCGCCAACAGCAGATAGGCCAGCGTCGCGTGCACCAGACTCATGGCCGCATTCAGATCGGCGTCAGGCGCCACGAGATCGGGCAAGGTGAAAAGATTGAACGGCCGTGTCGGCAGATGCAGCGGCGATGAAGACACCACCAGCCAGCCGGTGAACGGCAGGGCGAGCATGAGCACATAGAACAGCGCATGGACGATCCGTGCCGCAGCCGCCTCAAGCCGCGCGCGGCGGCCGATCGCCGGCGGCGAGACGGGATGCGCCGTTCCCACGCGCAGCGCGAGCCGCAGCGCCACCAGCGGCAGAACCAGAACGCCGAGCGACTTGTGCCACTGATAAAGAGCGAAAGTCTGCCCGAGATCGAACGTGCCATAGGCCATGGCCAGCCCGAGCCCGAGCAACGCCATCAGCAAAGCCGCCATGGCCCAATGCAGCCACCGCAGCGGCAGGCTCCAGCGCGCGGGCAGCCCTGCTGACACCCCTTGTCCGCTCATCGCGCGGCGGCCTGCGCATAGACGGTGATGCGCACATCATCCGAGACCAGCGGCAGGCCGCCGGTCATACCGAAATCCGAGCGATGGATCGCCCCAACCACCTGGAAGGCGAAGCCATCGCGGCTCCCGGCGCGATGCTGCGCCACGTTCACATCGAACGCCTCCTCGCGCGTCACGCCCAGCAGCGTCAGATTGCCGACCACCTCCACCGTCTTGTCGTCGAGCTTGCGCACGCGGGTGGAGACGAAGGTGATGTCTGGGTAGCGTGCGGAATCCAGGAAGCCAGGGCCACGGACATAATCGTCCAGAACGGGCGCCTGCGTGTCCAGCGAGTTCGAGCCCACGCGAAACATCACCTTGCTGCGCGCGGGCATGTCGAAATCAATGTCGAGATCGGCGGAGAAGCTGCGGAACATCCCCTTGGTCACGGGATAACCCTTGGCACCGACCTCGAAGCCGATCCGCGTCGCCGACGGGTCCACGGCGAAGGACACGGGCGCCGCGGCCGCAGGTGCCGCGCAGAGCAGAAGGCCGATACATCCAAGAACCCGCAGCATCGTCATGTCCTTCATTTTCGATGGAAGGACCTTACCTTTCCCGCGTGCGGAACTAAGGCGGGAGCGTGGGATTGGCGTGGATCGGCATCAAACATGGGTGAAGCGCCCCACCGTCAGATGGAGCGCTTCAGCTTTTACACGAAAACCTTGCTTGAAGGATTTGGCGCCTACCCTTTGGCGGGTGCCTTCTTCTTGAAGGCATTGCGGATATTGTCGAACAATTCAATCTTGACGCCGTTGCGCTTCATGATGGCCGTCTGCTGAAGCACCGAAAGTGTGTTGTTCCAGGCCCAGTAGATCACCAGTCCGGCCGCGAAATGTGCCAGCATGAACGTAAAGATGATCGGCATATAGTTGAAGATCATCTGCTGGGTCGGATCCGGCGGGGCCGGGTTCAGCTTCATCTGAACCCACATGGTCACGCCCATGATCAGCGGCCAGGCGCCGAGCATCAGATAGGAGCCGACCACCGGCACGCTGCTCGGATCCCAGGGGATCAGGCCGAACAGGTTGAACACGGTGGTGGGGTCGGGCGCCGACAGGTCGCGGATCCAGCCGAAGAACGGCGCGTGCCGCATCTCGATGGTGACGAACAGCACCTTGTAGAGCGCGAAGAAGACCGGGATCTGGATCACGATCGGCAGGCAGCCGGCGATCGGATTGATCTTCTCCTTCTTGTACAGCTCCATGGTGGCCTGCTGCTGCTTCACCTTGTCGTCGGCGAAACGCTCGCGAATGGCGGCCATCTCGGGCTGCAAGGCCTTCATCTTGGCCATGGAGGTGTAGGACTTGTTGGCGAGGGGGAAGAAAATCCCCTTCAGCATCACCGTCACGATCAGGATGGCGACGCCGAAATTGCCGACCACATGGAAGATCCAGTCGATCACCTGGAACAGCGGCTTGGTGATGAAGTAGAACCACCCCCAGTCGATCAGCCGGTCGAACCGGTCGATGGCGTAGCGCGTGGCGTATCCGTCGACCACCGCGACCACCTTGGCGCCGGCGAACAGGCGGGACTGGGACGCCACGCTCGTGCCGGGCTCGACGGTCTTGGCGGCGGCGAGATAATCCGCCTGGAAGGTCGGGACATTGCCGACCGTCGAGGTGGAGAAGCGGGCATCCACGGCCACGCTCTGGTCGGGAATAACGGTCGCGGCCCAATATTTGTCGGTGATGCCGAGCCAGCCGCCGGTGGATTTGAACAGGTTCGGCTTGGCCGCGTCCATCTTGGCGTAGGTGACTTCCTGCAAGCCGGCATCGCCGAGCACGCCAATCAGGCCTTCGTGCAGGATGTAGAAGCCCTGGGTATGGGGAACGCCGTGGCGCGACACCAGCGCGTAGGGATAGAGCGTCACGGCGGCAGCGCCGTTGTTCACCACCTCGTCCTTCACCGTGAACATATAGAATTCGTCGATGGCGAAGGTGCGCTTGAAGATCAGGCCCTGGCCGTTGTCATAGGTCAGCACCAGGGGCGTGTTGGGCGTCAGGGCCGCGCCGGCAGGGGCGGTCCACACCGTGTCCGGGCCAGGCAGCGCCACCGAGGCGCCGGGCGCGGCGGTCCAGCCGAATTCCGCATAGAAGGGATTGGGTGCGCCCGAGGGCGAGAGCAGCACGATGATCGGGCTCTTGGGGTCCACGGTCTCGTGATATTCGGCGAGCGAGATATCATCCGCCCGGCCGCCCTTCAGCGAGATGGAGCCTTTCACGCGGGGCGTGTCGATGGCGACGCGGGGCGAAAGAGCGAGCGCCTGTTCGCGGGTCAGCGCCCGCCCGGGGGTGCCGGCCGCGTGGCTCGCCGGCGCGGTCACGCCATCTGGGCCGGGGGTCGCCGAGGCGGCGGGAGTCTGGCTCTGCTGATCGGCCTGCTGCTGCGCCTGCTGAAGCACGCGCTGCTGCTCGGCGACCTGCCGCTGTTTCTCCGCCTGCGGAATGCCGATGAAATATTGCCAGCCGAGGAGGATCGCCAGGGACAAGCCGATGGCGATGAACATATTGCGATTGTCGGTCATGCCTGGCGGGCTCCGTCGGCGGGGGCGGACGTTTCTTTGGTTCTTGGCTTTCCGGCGCCATGCAGCCGGGACACGGCGCGCTCAAGATCGCGCACCAGATCCGGAAAGGGCGCGTGCAAAGCGTGCAGCCGCGCCACCATCACATAGTCGAAGCCCGGGCGGGCCTTTGCCGGCAACACCTGCCGCGCCACTTCCCGCAGTCGGCGGCGGATGCGGTTGCGCACGACGGCATTGCCAACCTTCTTGGTAACCGTCAGGCCGATCCGGGCTTCGCCCTGGTCCTTGCGGTCACGCCCCTGCAGAAGGAAGCCCGCGACACCGGCACGTTCTGCCTTTGCCGCGGCTAGAAAATCACGCCGCTTGAGGAGCCGATCCAAGATGAACAGCTCCGCAGGCGCAGGTCACGCCGAAAGGCGCTTGCGGCCATGGGCCCGGCGGGCAGCGATGATCTTGCGGCCATTCATCGTCGCCATGCGCGCACGGAAGCCGTGCCGACGCTTGCGCACGAGCTTGCTCGGTTGGTAGGTGCGCTTCACGGTTCTTGTCTCCGGAGTTTTGACGGCGACATCCGCTATCCTGAACCCTTTCCATCGGCCGAAGCCTTTGGCGCCCAACCCGATATCAATCGGGAATAAAGCAAGGTCCCAGGAGCCGGAGCCGCCCGAGTTCGGGGTCGGCTTATAGGCGGCGAAGGGCCGCGCGTCAACGCCCTTGGGTTGATTGGCCGGCGCTGTCCCCGGCTGTCGACACGACATCGGCCGAGGTTTCGTGAGCGTCGGCGGGGCCCGCCGCACCCTCCCCCGCCGGCTCCCGGAGCTCGGGCGCGGAGCCGTCCTCGACCGGCACTTCGGGCTTCGCCGCGGGATTTTCCCCAACGCCCTCAAGGGGTGAGGCTGGCCCCGCAGGGCCGGCGGGCAACGGGCCGATGCTGGACGGGGCATCGGCGGTGCCGTCGCGCAGCACATAAGCGAGCATGCCGCGCGCAACTTCCCGTTCGCCCATGATGATAAAGCCTGCCCCACCCTGCCGCAGGTGCTCCACCTCCGCATCGGAATGCGCGCGGGCGATGATTTCGAGGCCCGGATTGAGCGCCCGCGCCTTGCGCAGCACGCTCGCGGCCTCAAAGCCGTCGGGAATCGCCAGAATCAGACGCTGGGCGCCGGGCAGATTCGCCGCCGCCAGCGCTTCGGGCGCGGCGGCGTTGGCGGGCAGCACCTCGATTTGCGCGCGGCGCAGCGCTTCCACCGCGTCTCCACCATCCTCGATCACCAGGAATGGAATGCCGCCGCCGCGCAGCCCCTCGGCGATCAGCCGGCCGACCCGTCCATAGCCGACCAGCACGGTGTGCCCGCTCTGAAGCGTGGGCACGAGCGCGGCCGGCTGTTCCTTGGCCTGGCGCTCCACCGCCGGCTCGGCGGTCTTGCGTGTCAGGCGCGGCCGCAGCCGGTCCAGGGCCATGAAGAAGAACGGATTGATCAGAATGGAAAGGATCGCCGCCGCCAGGATCAGGTCACGGCCGGCGGCCGGCATCAGCCCGAGGTCGACACCGAGCGCGGCGAGGATGAAGGAGAATTCGCCGATCTGCGCCAGGCTCGCCGAAATCGTCAGCGCCGTGAGCTTCTCATAGCCGAACACCCGCACGATCATGTAGGCGGCCACCGACTTGCCGATGATCACGACCAGCAAGGTGCCGAGCAGTTCCAGCGGCTCGCGCAGCAGGATCGAGGGATCCACCAGCATGCCGACGGAAACGAAGAACAGCACCGCGAAGGCATCGCGCAGAGGCAAGGTTTCCTCGGCGGCGCGGTGGGACAGCGGCGATTCGCTCAGGACCATGCCGGCGAAGAAGGCACCGAGCGCGAACGACACGCCGAACAGCAGGGCCGAGCCATAGGCGACGCCCAGCGCGATCGCGAGCACGGCAAGGCGGAACAATTCGCGCGAGCCGGTGTGGGCCACCGAGTGCATGATCCAGGGAATGACGCGCCGACCCACCACCAGCATCAGAACCACGAACGCCGCGACCTTGCCGATGGTCAGGCCGAGCGTGTATTCGATATTCGACGAGCCGAAGAGCGCCAGCGCCTCGCTGTTCGCCACGCTGCGCCCGCCGAGTGCGCCGGACATGGCCGGCAGCAGAACCAGCGCCAGGACCATGGCGAGGTCCTCGACGATCAGCCAGCCGACCGCGATGCGCCCCTGTTCGCTCTCCAGAAGCCGGCGCTCCTGGAGCGCTCGCAACAGCACAACGGTGCTGGCGACCGACAAAGCGAGGCCGAACACCAGGCCGCCGCCGAGGCTCCAGCCCATCAGGTGCGCCAGCCCCATGCCGAGAACGGTCGCCACCGCGATCTGTACCACCGCGCCGGGAATGGCGATGGCCTTCACAGACAGCAAATCCTTCAGCGAAAAATGCAGGCCGACGCCGAACATCAGCAGAATGACGCCGATTTCGGCCAGTTCGGTCGCCAGGTGCTGGTCGGCGACGAAGCCTGGAGTGAACGGCCCGGCCACGATGCCGGCAAGCAGGTAGCCGACCAACGGCGAGACCCGCAGGCGCTGCGCCACCGCCCCCAGGATGAAGGCCAGGACAAAGGCCATCACGATGGTTGCGATCAAAGGAGTGGCGTGCGGCACGATCAGGCTCCGGCGCTAAGGCATTGAATGAGCGAGAGGCCGCCCGAACGGACGGCATTGAAGGGCCTGGAAGAGGCCCGCCTTCAACTTAGCCCAAACGGTATGGCGACACAGGGACGAGCGTGCGAAAAAATCGGCACTGGCCATAAAAAAGGCGCCGCTCGCCGGCGGCGCCTGATCGACACTTGCGATCAATTCACAGCCAGGAGCGCTGCTCCGCCGCCGTTGCCTCATAGGTGTTGATGCTGGCGCCCTTCTCCAGCGTGAGGCCGATATCGTCCAATCCCTCCAGCAGGCAGCGCTTGCGGAAGGGGTCGATCTCAAACCGCGCGGTGCCACCGTCCGGCCCGCGGATCTCCTGGGCTTCCAGGTCCACCGTGAGGGTGGAATTGGCGCCACGGCTGGCATCGTCGAACAGCTTGTCGAGGTCCTCCTGGGAGACCACGACCGGCAGAATGCCGTTCTTGAAGCAATTGTTATAGAAAATATCCGCGAACGAGGTGGAGATCACGCAGCGGATGCCATAATCGAGCAGCGCCCAGGGGGCATGCTCGCGCGAGGAGCCGCAGCCGAAATTATCGCCCGCCACCAGGATCTTCGCCGTGCGATAGGCGGGCGTGTTCAACACGAAATCCGGGTTCTCGCTGCCGTCGTCCTTATAGCGCATCTCGGCGAACAGGCCCTTGCCGAGGCCGGTACGCTTGATGGTCTTCAGATAATTCTTGGGAATGATCATGTCGGTGTCGACATTGACCATCTTCAGCGGCGCCGCGACGCCTTCGACCGTGGTGAACTTTTCCATTGCCTTCCGGCTCCCTTCAGGGCCCTCGGCCCGCTTGTCCTGGCGGCTCACATGCGCCGCGCCTGCGCCCGCGCCTCAGCGCCGGCCCATGGTGAACAACATGCGCTGCAGCACGTCATCCTTGCGGATGAAGTGATGATAGAGCGCCGCGAGCGCATGAAGCCCCGCCACGATCATCAACAGGTTCGCGCTATTTTCATGCACCCAGAGCACTTGCCGCGCGAACTCCCGATCCGGCGTGAGCGGCGAGGCGATCGTCAGCAGCCCGAACAGCGAGATGCTCTGTCCACGCAGGAAAGTCATCGAAATGCCGAGCACCGGGGTCGCGATCAGCAGCACATAAAGCGCCATATGGACCACGTGCGCGGCGATCGACATCACGCGCGACAAGGCTTCCGACGGAGCGGGAAGCGGTCCCACCGCACGGACCAGCAGTCGCGCGAGCACCACCACCAGCAGGACCAGACCGAACGAAATATGCAGCCCCCACACCGCGCCGCGTTCCGGCGTGCCGCGGGCGTAAAGGTCCACCACGTAGGTAAGACCATACACTGTCAGGACGAGCGCCACGGTGAGCCAATGCAACGATCGCATCATCACAGTATAGCGACTTTGAGCAACAAGATCCCGCATTGCACCATTCCTGTAAAAGCCGAGCCTGTGTACCGAGCGCTATTCGCCGCGTCCAGCGCCTAGCTAGTCTTCGACCTGCGATTCGACCCGTTCCATATCTGCGTCCGAGAGGCCAAAATGATGGCCGATCTCGTGGATGAGAACATGGGCGATGATCTCGCCGAGGGTTTCTTCATTCTCCGACCAATAGTCCAGAATCGGACGCCGGTAGAGAAAAACCATGTTGGGCAGTCGCCCGGTTTCCGAAACCGCCCCCGCCTGCGCCAACCCCACGCCCTGGAAGAGGCCGAGGAGGTCGAACGGGGATTCGGCTTCCAATTCCTCGAGAACATCGTCCTCGGGGAAATCCTCCACCCGCAGCACCACACCGCCGCATAGGGCCCGGAAGCTCTCCGGCAGACGCGCGAACGCATCCTCCGCCAGGATCTCGAAGGCCTCCAGCGACGGTGCCTCGCGGTTGCGCCAGGCGATGGCGTTGGTTCTGGCAATGGACCCGTTGGGCATCGCTTTTCTGCTCCTTCTTGCCGACGCGGCGCCGGCATGTGCCCTGAAGCTGCACCGAGGGTCTCGAAGCCGTGACTATAGTTTCGGAACCATTAACGCCGCCGGGATGTTTAACCACCAGAAGCATTCAGGAGAGTGACCATGCTGCGCAAATTGGCGGTCACCGTGGGTCTGGTGACAATTTTAGGCGTTGCCGCGTATCTGGCCCCGCAGGAAGCCCATGCGGCGACCATCGCGGCCTCGGCGATTATTCTCTGACAGGTCTTATTTTACCAGGCCTGTCGGATTTTTGTTCTGCGTACGGTTAAGGGCCGGCCTCATGAGGGCCGGCCCTTTTTCGCGAATCAGCCGTTCGGCCAGTGGCGCACGTCCACGAAATGGCCGGCAATCGCCGCCGCCGCCGCCATAGCGGGGGAAACGAGGTGCGTGCGTCCCTTATGGCCCTGGCGCCCCTCGAAATTGCGATTGGACGTGGAGGCGCAGCGCTCCTCCGGAGACAGCCGGTCGGCATTCATGGCGAGGCACATGGAGCAGCCCGGCTCGCGCCAGTCGAAACCAGCGGCGCGGAAGATCTTGTCCAGCCCCTCGGCTTCGGCCTGCATTTTGACCAGCCCGGACCCGGGCACCACCATGGCATTCACATTTGCGTTGACGTGATGCCCCTCGACGATCTTCGCGGCCTGCCGCAAATCCTCGATGCGCCCGTTGGTGCAGGAGCCGATGAACACGCGATCTACGTTAATGTCGGTGATCTTCGTGCCGGCCGAAAGGCCCATGTATGCGAGCGCGCGCTTCTTGGCGTCGCGCTTCACCTCGTCGGCGATCAGCTCCGGATCGGGCACCAGGCCTTCCACCGAGATCACGTCTTCCGGGCTCGTGCCCCAGGAGACGATGGGCGGCAGGTTAGCGCCGTCGATCCGGATCTCGCTGTCGAAACGCGCATCGGGATCGCTGTAGAGGGTCTGCCAGAAGCGCATCGCCGCGTCCCATTCCGCGCCCTTGGGCGCGCGCGGCTTGCCCATGATGTAGTCGAACGCCTTTTGGTCCGGCGCCACGAGGCCGGCGCGCGCGCCTCCCTCGATGGACATATTGCAGACCGTCATGCGCCCTTCCATGGAGAGCGAGCGAATGGCGTCGCCGGCATATTCAATCACATAGCCGGTGCCGCCGGCGGTGCCGATGGTGCCGATGATGGCGAGCACCACGTCCTTCGCGCCGACGCCTTCGGGCAGCGGCCCGTCGACCGTCACCCGCATGTTCTTGGCCTTCTTCTGGATCAGCGTCTGGGTGGCCAGCACGTGCTCCACCTCGGAGGTGCCGATGCCGTGGGCCAGCGCGCCGAAGGCGCCGTGGGTCGAGGTATGGCTGTCGCCGCACACGATGGTGGTGCCGGGCAAGGTGAAGCCCTGCTCGGGACCCACCACGTGGACGATGCCCTGGCGCACGTCGCGTTCGTCGAAATATTCCACCCCGAACTCGGCCGCGTTCTCCGCCAGCGTCTCGACCTGGATCTTGCTCTCGGGATCGTCGATGCCCTGGCTGCGGTCGGTCGTGGGGACATTGTGATCCACCACGGCGAGCGTCTTGGCCGGGGCGCGCACCTTGCGGCCGGCCATGCGCAAGCCCTCGAACGCCTGCGGGCTGGTGACTTCATGCACCAGATGGCGATCGATATAGAGCAGGCAGGTGCCGTCCTCCTGCCGGTGCACGACGTGGTCGTCGAAAATCTTGTCGTAGAGGGTGCGCGGGGCGCTGGTGGGCTCGGTCATGGGCATGTCCTGAGGATCGGGCGCTCGTCCGCGCAGGCGCGGCAAGCCGGTTCGATGACGAAAATTGAAAAGGTCAGCGACCGAGCGCGGCCAGGGCGGCGGTGGTGAACCGGCCAAAGAAGCGGCCCGGCATGCGCACATGATCGGGCACCGCCGCAAATTCGATGGTCGTGCGCGCGAAGGGTCCAGCGGCGCAGAACGCCGCCTTGGACAGGCGCATGCAGGACAGATCGGAACGGTTCATGGCGCTTTTTTAGCAGTTCCAGCGTGGCGCGACAATGGACTGAGCCATGCGCTGAACGCTGCGCTGCGAGATGGGCGCCCATTCCTGGGTACCGTGCAGATCTGCATCGCCCTCAGAGCCGGAGATCCAGCCATGAGCACAGGCCTATTGCTGCGCTGCAGCAATCGGTATTGCCTGGGCGCTGGCGATGCGGGCGAAGGACCGGACGGAGAGGATCATGCGGTTGGAAGGCTATGTCCTGAGCGCCCTCATGGTTGCGGCGAGTGCGACCATATTCGGCGATCTCAGCCGGGCGGCAGCCCCCGAACAGGCCGATATACAGGCTCAAATCCCGCCGGCAGCCTCCGCAGCCGCGCTTACGCCGCCCGCCGGGCTTGCCGGCGACGATCCCTGCGGCACATCGCGGGCGACGGCGCTTCGCTTCCTCGACCAGGGGGCCTATGCCTCCGACGCCACCTCCGCCTGCGCGCTTCGCTGAGTGTGCCCCGGCATCGCGCCGATGGCGGCACGGATAGATCCGGACGCGATGACCCATAGGCCGAGCGCGGCGATCGCCACTCCGGCCAGCGCCAGGAAAGCGACGCCATAGCCGAACCGCGCGGCGAGAAAGCCGGCGAGCGCCGGGCTCAGCGCCGCGCCGAGCCCCTGGCAGGTGAGCACCACGCCGAGGCCGATATTCGCATGGCCCGTGCCGCGCAAGATCTGCGCCGCGAGGCCCGGTGTCGCAACGCCGAGCAGCCCTGCCCCCACCCCGTCGAGAATCTGCACGGGCACCAGCGCATAGGGGCTTTGCCAGAGGCCGGCGATCAATCCCCGCACCGGCAAGGCGAGCAAGGCCAGCAGAAGCACCAGCCAATAGCCGCGCGTTCCTGCGAGGCGCGCCGCCAGCAGCGCCATGGGGATCATGGTCAATTGCGCGATCACCACCGTGGCGGCGGTATAAGCGCTCGGGTCCGCGCCGCCTTTCGCCGCAATCGCCTGCCCGAGCAGCGGCAGCATGGCGGCATTGCCGAAGTGAAACAGCAGCAGGGTTGCCGCGACCACCTGGAGGGGGAGGCAGGTGAGCAGCACGCGGATCGGCGCCGGCCCCGGCGCGCCCGTCCCGGACTCGAGCCCCCGGGCCGATTGATAATCGACATCCTCGGGCCGAATGAAAGCGAGCGCGGCCAGCGACCCCACCGCCATCACGGCCATGATCACGAACACCGCCGTGACGCCGAACACATAGCCGAAGCCTCCGGCCAGCGCCGCCGCGGCGAGATTGCCCCCATGATTGAAGGCTTCGTTGTGGCCGAGCTGACGGGCATAGCCGGCCTGCCCCACGAGGCCGAGCGTCAGGCTCGCGATCGCCGGGCCGATCGCCGCCGCGGCGATGCCGGTTGCAACCTGCGAGCTCGCGGTCAGCCAGAAGCTCGGAACCGCCAGCAAGGCGAGGGAGGCCACCATGACCGCGAGCGCACAGGCCGCGATCAGCGCCCGCTTATGGCGCGTGGCATCCGCCAGGGCACCAAGTGGCGTCGTCGCCAGCATCCCGGCTAGCCCGCCCACGGTCATCACATAGCCGATGGTATCGGGCGCCCATCCCTGCCCCACCAGGAAAATGCCGAGGAACGGCCCGAGGCCGTCGCGCACATCGGCGAGGAAGAAATTGACCGCCGAAAGGGCGCGCGTCGACCGACGCGCGCCGGGACCACCTGAAGCACCGGGAACCGCAATCATTCGTATGATCCCATAGCCGCCGCAGCGTTCGCGTCCGTTCTGGTCGCGAACCGGCCCGATCGGCGGAAGCGCCGTCCCGGCATGGCTACAATATTGCGAGGGCCAAGCTTGTTCCCGCCGTCTTGGCGCGGCGCATATAAAAACGGCCCGCCTTGCGGCGAGCCGTTGATCGTCACTCGGATAGTCCGCTTCACTCGGCGGCGAGGCGCACTTCCGGCTGGGCGGCGCGCACGGCGGCGTCCACGTGGCTTTCGAACTTGGCGAAATTGTCCTGGAACATCGCCACCAGCTTGCGCGCCGTGGCGTCGAACTCGGCCTTGTCCGCCCAGGTCTTGGAGGGATAGAGGACGTGCGGCTCAATGCCCGGCACCGAGGTCGGCACGGCAAAACCGAAATAAGGATCGGTGCGGAAGGAGACATCCTTCAGCGAGCCGTCGAGCGCCGCCGACAGCAAGGTGCGCGTGACCTTGATGGGCATGCGGCGGCCGACCCCGAACTTGCCGCCAGTCCAGCCGGTATTCACCAGCCAGCAATCCACACCGTGCCCGGCGATGAGATCCCGCAGCAGATTGCCATAGACCGACGGGTGGCGCGGCATGAAGGGCGCGCCGAAACAGGTGGAGAAAGTCGCCTCCGGATCCTTCACGCCCTTTTCGGTGCCGGCGACCTTCGCGGTATAGCCGGAGAGGAAGTGATACATGGCCTGAGCCGGCGTCAGCTTGGCGATCGGCGGCATCACGCCGAATGCGTCGGCGGTCAGCATGATGATGTTCTTGGGCTGGCCCGCCCGCCCGGTGGGGCTGGCGTTGGGGATGAAGTCCAGAGGATAGGCGGAGCGGGTGTTTTCCGTCAGCCGCCCGTCGTCATAATCCGGCACGCGGGTGATGGGATCGAGGATCACATTCTCCAGCACCGTGCCGAAGCGGTCGGAGGCAGCGAAGATCTCCGGCTCGGCCTCCTTGGAGAGGCGGATGGTCTTGGCGTAGCAGCCGCCCTCGAAATTGAACACGCCGTCCGCGCCCCAACCGTGCTCGTCATCGCCCAGCAAGGTGCGGGCGGGATCGGCGGACAACGTGGTCTTGCCGGTCCCCGAGAGGCCGAAGAACACCGCCACATCGCCGTCTGGCCCGACGTTAGCCGAGCAATGCATCGGCATCACGCCCTTGGCGGGCAGCAGATAGTTGAGGAAGGTGAAGACCGACTTCTTCATCTCGCCGGCATAGGAGGAATTGCCGATCAGCACGATCTTGCGGGCGAAGTCCACCGCGATCACCGTATCGCTGCGCACGCCGTGGCGCGCAGGATCGGCCTTGAAGCTCGGCAAATCGATGATCGTCATCTCGGGCACGAAGTCGGCCAGCTCCGCGTGTTCGGGCCGCCGCAGCATGGTGCGGATGAACAACGAGTGCCAGGCAAACTCGGTATAGACGCGGGTGCGGATGCGGTAGGCTGGGTCCGCGCCACCGTAAAGGTCCTGCGCGAACAGGGTCTTGCCTTCGGCCGCCGCAAGAAAGTCCTGGTACAGGGTCTCGAACTGCGCGGGGGTGATGGCGCCGTTATTGTCCCACCAAACCTCGCCTTCGGTGGCCGCGTCGCGCACCACAAACTTGTCCTTGGGGCTGCGGCCGGTATGAACCCCGGTCTCGGCCATCAGCGCGCCGCCGGCGGCAAGCCGCCCTTCCAGGCGTTCCAGCGCGTGCTCGTAAAGCGCGGGCGCGTTCAGGTTCCAGTGCACCGCCGTGAGATGGCGCAGGCCGAAGCTGTCGGCGCCGCATGCGCTATTGCGAAATCCAGTTTCGAGCACCGAACGTCTCCTCTTCCGCAGCATGATGCTGGGGGCCTTTCCACCGCGGACTTTATTACCGCGGGAGCGCGCAGACTAAATCGGTGTTCCGCGTGTGTGAACTCACTTCTTTTGCGATCGAAACGATTAAATCGGATTTATGCTGCGTTACGAGCACGCTCGACAAGCGCAACAAGAACTTGCCGCACCGCAGCAACACTTGTGACGCGCTCTGGAAATTCCAGCCGGAGCACGGCGGCGCCGCGCCGGAGGTCGCATCCCATGGGGTCGAGCGCGGCCATGCTCCACCCCTCGCCCTGCGCCCCGACAAGCTTCTGCGCATATAAGGCGATGGCATCGGCATGGTCGGCATTCATATGGGCGATGATCCCGGTTTGCGCCGCCCGCACCGCCTCGGCCCCGGTCCAATCGGTGACAATTGCGGGTCCCGGCACCGTCAGGATGCGGCCAAAGCCCTGCACCAGATGAGCTTCTCCGACGCCCACCCGATAAAACGCGAAATCGCCGAAATCCGCATAGCCTCCCGCGCTCGCATGACGCGCCAGGAAGCGGGCGCGCGCATCGGCGTCGTCGCACAGGGAAATGCGGCCGAGCAGGCTGGCGCGCCCGGCATCCAGGGGGTCGGCGCCGGCGGGGGCCGTCACCAGCAGCGACACCCGCGGGTCCCGCAGAAAATTTCGGGTATGGCGCGCGAGGCGCGACAGCAGCAGCACCGGCTGCCCCTCTTCATCCAGTGCCATGGCGACCAGCGAAGCATGAGGGGCTCCACTGTCCTCGAGCGTGGCGAGCGTGGCAAAGCCGGCCTCGTGCATCAGCATGCGGACCGCGCGCGCGTCGGTGTCCATTTCGCTGCTCATCGGGCTGTTTCCTCCGTGTGAGGCATGTTCCGCGCCCGCCGGTCGCGGTCAAGCCCGGGAAGCTCCGACCCCGTGCCGGGTGCGCGGACGCGATCCATTTGGAAATTCCTAGTTTTCCCGCTATTTTGGGTGGAGATTCTGACATGGTGTCACATTTCGGCCACGGGAAACGGGTTCACCCCCAAGACGGTCGCACAACGGCCCACAAGACCTTGAAAGAGGTGTCATGCCCACCATCGCCCTCGTCGACGACGATCGTAACATTCTCACCTCGGTCTCCATCGCTCTGGAAGCGGAGGGGTATCGGATCGAGACCTATACCGACGGGGCATCCGCGCTCGACGGCTTCAAGACCTCGCCGCCCGACCTCGCCATCCTCGATATCAAGATGCCGCGCATGGACGGCATGGAGCTGCTGCGCCGCCTGCGGCAGAAGACCGACATGCCGGTGATCTTCCTCACCTCCAAGGATGAGGAGATCGACGAATTGTTCGGCCTCAAGATGGGCGCGGACGATTTCATCAAAAAGCCGTTCTCCCAGCGCCTGCTGGTGGAGCGCGTGAAGGCGGTGTTGCGCCGCGTCGGCGCCAAGGACGGCACCGCGCCGCGCGAAACCGACAGCGCCAAGGTGCTGGAACGCGGCCTTCTGCGCATGGATCCCGAGCGCCACACCTGCACCTGGAAGGGCGAGCCGGTGACCCTTACCGTCACCGAGTTCCTGATCCTCCAGGCGCTCGCCCAGCGCCCCGGCGTGGTCAAGAGCCGCAACGCCCTGATGGATGCGGCCTATGACGACCAGGTCTATGTGGACGATCGCACCATCGACAGCCACATCAAGCGCCTGCGCAAGAAGTTCAAATCCGCCGACGACAATTTCGAGATGATCGAAACCCTGTACGGAGTCGGCTATCGGTTCAAGGAAAGCTGAGGTCGGGCGCCGCCCGGCGCCCCGCGCCATGAGCATATTCCAGAAGCGGACGGCCTCCGCCAAGGCCGCGCCCCCCTCTCCGGCTGCCGATGAGGCGGAAGAGGAGATGCGCGTCTATGAGGCGCGGGGGCGCAAGCGCAGCGATGATACCGGCGTCGGCGACCTCTCCGCCGACGGCGCACCGCCGAAGCCGCGCAGCCTGCTCGCCAATCTCGGCCGGCTGCCGCGCTTCGTTGCGTTCAAGAGCTTCTCCAGTCTCACGCGCCGCATCGTCCTGCTGAACTTGGCGGGCCTGTGCGCGCTCGTCTCCGGCATTCTCTATCTCTCCGAATTCCGTGCCGGCCTGATTGACGCCCGCGTGCAGAGCCTGCTGGTGCAGGGCGAGATCATCGCCGGCGCCATCGCCGCTTCCGCGCAGGTCGAGACCAATGCCATCACGATCGACCCCGAGCGGCTGCTCGAGCTTCAGGCCGGCGAAAGCTACGGCCCGTCCGAGGAGGGGTTCGCGCCGCTGGAATTCCCCATCAATCCCGAGCGCGTGGCCCCCGTGCTGCGCCGTCTCGTCGGGCCGACGCGCACCCGCGCGCGCATTTACGACCGCGAAGGGGTGATGTTGCTCGACACCCGCTCGCTCTATTCCAAGGGCGAAATCCTGCGCTTCGACCTGCCGCCGCCCACCCAGCCGCGGCCCGGCCTGCTGGAGCGCACCTGGCGCGGCCTGCAAAGCTGGATCGGGCGCGGCGACCTGCCGCTCTACAAGGAACTGGGACCGCAGAGCGGCAAGGATTATCCCGAAGTCGCCTCCGCCGCGCTCGGCCAGAAATCCAGCGAAGTGCGGGTGGACGAGCGCGGCCGCGTGGTGGTCTCCGTCGCCGTGCCGATCCAGCGTTTCCGGGCCATTCTCGGGGAATTGCTGCTCTCCACCCAGGGCGGCGAGATCGACGAGGCGGTGGAGGCAGAGCGCTTCGTCATCGTGCGGGTGTTCCTGGTGGCCGCCGCCGTCATGGTGCTGCTCTCGGTGCTGCTCGCCGGCACCATCGCCGATCCCGTGCGCAAGCTTGCCGACGCGGCGGAGCGGGTGCGCCGGCGCATCAAGTCGCGGGTGGAAATCCCCGACTTCACCTCGCGCTCGGACGAGATCGGCCATCTCTCCGGCGCCCTGCGCGACATGACCAGCGCGCTTTACAATCGCATCGAGGCGATCGAGAGCTTCGCCGCCGACGTCGCGCACGAACTGAAAAATCCCCTCACCTCGCTGCGCTCAGCGGTGGAGACGCTGCCGCTGGCGCGCAACGACAATTCCCGCAATCGCCTGCTGGAGGTGATCCAGCACGACGTGAAGCGCCTCGATCGCCTCATCTCCGACATTTCAGACGCCAGCCGGCTCGATGCCGAGCTTCAGCGGCAGGAAGCCGTCACGGTCGACTTGAAGCAATTGCTGGAGATGGTGGTGGGCATGGCGCAGGACGTGCGCAAGGACGATGGGGTGAAGGTGGCGCTCAAGTTCGAGCGCGCGCCCGGCGCCGCCGCCGACTTCACCCTCGTCGGCCACGCCTCCCGCCTCGGGCAGGTGGTGGACAATCTCGTCTCCAACGCCCGCTCCTTCTCCCCGCCGGGCGGTACCGTCACGGTGACCTGCCGCCGGCTCAAGGATGGCGCGGAAATCGTCGTCGACGACCGCGGCCCCGGCATTCGGCCGGACGCTCTCGCCCGCATCTTCGAGCGTTTCTATACCGACCGGCCGGACCACGGATTCGGCCAGAATTCCGGCCTCGGCCTCTCCATCTCGCGCCAGATCGTCGAGGCGCACGGCGGCAAGATCTGGGCCGAGAACCGCTCGGCGCCCGGCAAGGACGGCGCGGAGGAGACGATCACCGGCGCCCGCTTCGTCGTGCGCCTGCCCAACGGCTAGCCCATGACCGCACCGGCCAGCATTCATGCGAGCTGCGTGCGGGTGGGCGAATGGGGCGTGCTGATCCGCGGCCCGTCGGGCAGCGGAAAATCCACGCTCGCCCTGCGCCTGATCCTGGACCCACCCCGCGCGCTGCCGCAGGCCGAACTGGTGGCCGACGACCGGGTGATGCTCACGAAGCAGGCGGACGGCCTGGTTGCGGCGCCACCGCCGGAATTGGCCGGCCTCATCGAGGTGCGCCGGCTCGGCATCCGCCGCCTGCCGCACATTGATGCAGCGCGGCTGCATCTGATCGTCGATCTTGGGGCGCCCGAGCCGCCGCGCTTGCCCGCTGCCTCGGATTTGAGTGCCCAGCTTCTCGGCGTCACCCTTCCTCGCATTGCATTTTCGCATGAAACTGACGTCGCATTGATGATCGCGGCGGCATTTAGGACATTCTCTTACTGATTCGTCCTGTGCTTTTGTGCGATGCACCCCTTGCGTAATTTTTGAGCCGCTCTGAATATGACCACCCCGCAGCGCGGGAGGCCTCCATCGCTTTGATGGTGGAGGCGGAGGCAACATGATCGGTCTCGTACTCGTCACGCATGGCCGCTTGGCCACGGAATTCTGCTCCGCCCTGGAGCATGTCATGGGCCCTCAGGCCCAGATTGCAGCCGTCACCATTGGTCCCGACGACGACATGGAACGTCGGCGGCACGACATCATCGATGCGGTGGATCGGGTGCAGTCGGGCCAGGGCGTCGTGATCCTCACCGACATGTTCGGCGGCACCCCCTCCAATCTCGCCATTTCGGTGATGAATGCGCCGGATGTGGAAGTGGTCGCGGGGATCAACCTGCCCATGCTGGTCAAGCTCGCAAAGGTTCGTGGCGAGATGCCCCTCTCCGAGGCCGTGGACGTGGCCCAGGAAGCCGGGCGCAAATACATCAACATCGCGAGCCGCGTCCTTGCCGGAAAATGAAGCCTCCGAGACCGAGCAGGTGAGCGAGGCTTGCGGCGCGCCGGCGCCCGCGGGCGCCCTGGTGCGGGTGCTTCCCATCGTCAACAAGCGCGGCCTGCATGCGCGTGCCTCGGCCAAGTTCGTTCAGACCGTGGAGCGCTTCAACGCCACCGTCACCGTATGCCGCAACGGCGAGGCGGTGGGCGGCAATTCCATCATGGGCCTCATGATGCTCGCCGCCGCGCCGGGCACGGCGGTGACGGTAACGGCATATGGGGACGAGGCGTTCGGCGTGCTCCAGGCCCTGGAGGAGCTGGTGGCCGACCGCTTCGGCGAGGGTGAATAACGCGGCAATTCCGTGGCTTGCCCTTCCCATCGCCTTCCGAAGGGCACATTTGCGTGAACAGAGATAACATTCGTCGGCGCCTCGCCTAGGCGCGCCGCGCCTTTTCGTCAGTCGAGTATGCTCACGCACAGCACCGCGCCGCAGGATACCGAATCGCGCACACCCACAAGACGGGTGCGCTTCGGCTTGTCCGGCAAGCTTCTGCTGTTGACCCTGGTGTTCGTGACCGCGGCCGAACTGGCGATCTTCGTGCCGACCATGGCCAATTTCCGCATCTCCTGGTTGTCCGACCGGGTGGCGGCGGCGCGTACCGCGGCCCTGGTACTTGATGCCGCGCCAGAGGAAACCATCCCCCCGGATCTCACGCGCCAGTTGCTCGCCAATGTGGGGGCCCAGCTGGTGGTGGTGAAAGCGCAGGATACCCGCCGCCTGCTCGCCATGTCCGACATGCCGCCGACCGTCGACCAGCATCTGGACATGCGCGACATCACGCCCTGGCAGGCGGTGTGGGACGCCTTCGGCACGCTGCTGGCCACCCGCGAGCGCACCTTGCGTGTGGTGGCCGAGGCGCCGCGCGGGGAGGAATTCCTCGAAATCGTGCTCTCCGAAGCACCGCTCCAACGCGCCATGTGGCGCTTCGCGACCACGGTGCTGACCATCTCGCTGCTGGTGTCCGGCCTTGCCGGCGCCCTGGTCTACATCAGCCTGCACCTGTTGTTCGTGCGTCCCATGCGGCGCCTGACCGAACGCATGAGCGCCTATCGCGAGGCCCCCGAGGATGCCTCGCGCATCATCACGCCCAGCGGCCGGGGCGATGAGATCGGCATCGCCGAGGAGGCGCTTGCAGAATTGCAACGCGAACTCTCCCACACCCTCACGCAGAAGAGCCGGCTGGCGGCGCTGGGTCTCGCGGTCTCCAAGATCAATCACGATTTGCGCAATCTGCTTGCCTCCGCGCAGCTGATCTCGGACCGCCTGCTCTCCCTGCCCGATCCGGCGGTTCAGCGCTTCGCGCCCAAGCTGGTGGCGGCGCTCGACCGCGCCATCGCCTATTGCGAGCAGACCCTGTCCTACGGCCGCGCCCAGGAACCTTTGCCCGACCGGCGCGACGTGGACCTTGGTGCGCTGTTCGACGAGGTGCGCGACATGCTCGGGCTCCATCCCGGCGCCGACGGAGAGGTGGACTGGGTGGTGACCCTCGATCGCCCGCTGACCGCCGATGCCGACCCGGACCAGCTGTTCCGGGTGATCCTCAACCTCTCGCGCAATTCGCTCCAGGCGCTGGAAGGCCGCAAGCCGCGGCCGGCCGGGCGGGACCAGATCCGCGTCGCGGCGCGGCGGCACGAGCATATGGTTGAGATCGAAATTTCCGATACCGGGCCGGGCATCCCGCCCGCCCGGCGGGACCGGCTGTTCTCGGCCTTCCAGGCCTCCGCGCGGGCTGGGGGGACAGGGCTCGGCCTGCCCATCGCGGAAGAGCTGGTGCGAGCCCATGGCGGCGAGATCCGCCTTCTGGATCGGCCGGGCGGGGCCACCTTCCTGATCACCATCCCAGACCGGGCGCAGGAAGCGCGTCCGCGCGGCCAGCGGCTGCGGGCCGGCTGAAGTTTCACGTGAAACCCCGCCGCGCGGAAGACGAATCACGGTTTAGCGGCACGATTCGGCGCCTTTTCGGCCGACGACACCGCAATTCCCGCGAAGGTTCACTCTTCTTTCCCAGCGCCCACCGGAGCCCCGCAAAACCTCCCCCGCCGGACCGACGGCTCCCGCCCCAGCCACCCGCCATGCGACCCGCCATCGCCCCCGATCCGACGCCGGTGCGCGGGGGAAATATCCACAGGGCCGAAAATGGCGCACCGCACTTTGCCCTTGCCAGGGCAAAATAAAAGCTGTAGCTCACACTTCCTCGCAAGCGGGTCGCCGCTTCGAGCCCTTGGGGCCTCGGCCCCGGGCGATCTTCGGATCGACAATGGGAAAACAAAGCGCCCGTAGCTCAGCTGGATAGAGCACCAGACTACGAATCTGGGGGTCAGGAGTTCGAATCTCTTCGGGCGCGCCATTGTTTTCAAAGGGTTAGCAGTAGATTGGGGAGCGTTCCCCCTCGCGCACCCGGTTTCTCCTTCACGTTCCAGCTTTTCGCTCACGCGACGCCTGCGCCTGTGCCGGCCCATTGCGCGGCCGTCAGGGCACGCAGGCGCGAGCCCCATGCTACATCCGGCCAGGGAGAAGCGACGGCGAGACCTCGCCCGCGCGGGCGGCCGTGCCGGTCAGGCGCGCGCCTGTGCCGCCGGGCCGGCCATCATGCGGGCGCTGTGCCATTGGCCGGTTTCGATCAGCCCGGCAGCGATCTGCCGCACCAGATCCTTCACGCACAGCGCCGCATAGCTCAGAGGCCGCGAGGCGGTGTGGCAGAGGGCGAGGCGACGGTTCATCGTCGCCTCCTCGAAGCTGGTGCATATGGTCCGCGTCTGGCCGAGGGCGCTGATCCAGCCGGCGGGCAGGATGGCCTCGCCGATGCCGGCCTCCACGCATTGGGGGATCATGCTGAAGGTCTCGATCTCGCGCACGGCGGCGAGCCTCAGGGCGCAGCGGGCGAAGCGCTCCTCCACCATGGTCCGCAGCTGGCCCTTCGCCAGGATCAGCGGCCGATCGACCACGTCTTCGAGCCGGATGGCTTCGTCCTGCCGTTCCGCGCCCTGGCTGGAGCGCACCAGCAGGAATTCTTCCTCCACCAGGTCAAGGGCATGGATGGCGGGGTTGAGATTGCCTTCGCGCACCATGATGCCCACGTCGATGGAATTGGACATGAGGTGCACCGCGATGCTGGAACTGTGCGCCTCCACGATCTGCAGCTCGATCGCCGGAAACCGCACCAGGGTCTCGCGCAGCAGCGGCGCCGCCAGGATGAGATTGACGCTGTAGGGAATGCCGATGGTGACGCTGCCGGTCGGCTCCTCCAGCGAGCCCTGGATCTCGGCGCGCGCGGTCTCCAATTGATGAAACACGATCTTGCAGTGCGCATAGAGCTTTTCGCCGGCGCGCGTGGGGCGCACGCCCTTGGAGGAGCGCTCCAGCAGCGAGGTGCGCAGATCGAATTCCAGGCATCGCATGCTCTTGCTCAAGGCGGGCTGGGCGACATGCAATTCCGCCGACGCGCGCGAGATGCTGCCCAGTTCGACGATGCGCGCGAAATAATGAAGCTTCCGCAGATCGAACCGTTCGCTTCTGAAGGTCGCCACCGATGGCCGGAACGAAGCATTCATCTCAAGGTCCTCCTCCGACCATACCAGGGGGATATATGCGGTAGGCCCCAACGCTATTTTTGGTCGTGCGCGCCGCCCCATAGGGAAGCAGTGCGTGGATGGGCCCCGGGCGGCGGGCGCGGCAGACCCTCTTCGCCCGATCCGGCGCGCACGCGCCACCACGAGACGGGCGATGTCGGCGCGCGCTCGCACCCGGAGCGATCCGCAGATGGTGCGCCGTGCGGCGCTCCGCCGGGCCGGGACGCGACGTCGCGCCGATCCGTGCGGCAAACAAAAACGAAGGACGGGACGAATGGCCGAGGCGCGCGAACACACCTTCTGCGATAGCGAGAGCCCAGCAAGCATGAGCGAGCCGCGCGGGCCGCTCTCGGGCATCCGGGTTCTGGACCTCACAAGCTATCTCGCCGGCCCCTACGGCTGCACCCTGCTGGCGGACCTCGGCGCGGACGTCATCAAGGTGGAGGCACCGAGCGGCGACATGATGCGCAGCTACCCCTCGACGCTGCCCGATGAAAGCCGCTCCTTCGTGGGGGCGAACCGCTGCAAGCGCGGCATCGTCATCGACCTGAAGAAGGAAGACGGGCTCGAGACCTTCCTGGACCTCGTGCGCACCGCCGACGTGGTGGTGCACAATTTCCGCCCCGCCGTGCCGCCGCGCCTGAAGATCGACTATGAACGCCTCAAGGCGATCAATCCGCGCCTCATCTATTGCGCCATCACCGGCTTCGGCGACCATGGGCCGATGGCCAACAATGCCGGCTTCGACCAGGTGCTCCAATGCCTGACCGGCCTGTGCACCTTCCAGGGCGGGCCGGACGGGGAACCCGAGATCGTGCTGGGCTCGGTGGTGGATTATTACACCTCGGCCCTGGTCGCCTTCGGCATCTCGGCCGCCCTGTTCCAGCGCGAGCGCGATGGGCAAGGGCAATATATCGGCTCCTCGCTCCTGCGCAGCGCAATCACCATGCAATCGGCCCGCTTCGTCTGGGCGGAAGGCGAGGACCGCGCGGTCAATCGCGACATCCGCCTCGCGCCGCTCACGGGCATCCATCCCACCAAGGCGGGGTATCTCTACATCTCGTCCCATTCCAAGCACTTCTGGGACGCGCTGTGCGACATGCTGGACATGCAGGACTTCAAGGAGGACCCCCGCATGGCGACCATGGCGAGCCGGATCGCCCATGTGGACGTCATCCTCCCGCGCCTGCACGCCGCCTTGCGCAAGCACACCGCGGTGGAATGGGCGCAGATTTTCGGTGAGAAGGTGCCCAACGCCCCAGTGCAGCCCATCGAGGACCTGTTCGACCATCCCCAGGTGCTGGCGCAGGACCTGGTGACCACCTACGCGCATCCGGTGATCGGCACCTATCGGGGCATGACCAAGCCGCTGCACTTCTCCCGCACGCCGGGCCCGGCGCCGTTCGCGGCGCCCGTCATGGGCCAGCATACCGACGCGGTCCTGGAGCAATGTGGCTACAGCGCGGAACGGATCCGCGAGCTGAAGGCGCGCGCCGCGGTGCGCTGAGCCGGCGCGCGCACTCCCGCGCGGCGGGCAAGGAAACATGGCGGCGACCGGCATGGTGGGCGCGGACCGCGCGCGCGGCGCGCGCCCGGTCCGCGCCGGGGCGCCGGCGCGGCGCCTAAAAGGCGAAGCGCAGGCCGCCGCCATCGACGGGGATCGTGGTGCCGGTGACGAAGCTCGCCCGCTTCGAGCAGAGGAACGCCACCAGATCCGCCAGTTCCTCCGGTTCGCCAAAGCGGCCCATGGGGATGTTCTGGTCGATGAACGTCTGGCGCGCGGCATCCGTGGGGTAAAGCCGCGTCATGATCTGAACCGACTTGATGCGGCCGGGCGCCACGCAGTTCACCGTGATGCCGTGAGGCGCAAGCTCGGCGGCGACGGACTTGGACCAGCTTTCCAGCGCCGCCTTGGCGGGAATGGCGGCGTTCATGACCTTGGAGATCACCGCGCCGGAAATATTCACCACCCGGCCCCAGCCCGCCGCCCTCATGCCGGGGGTGAAGGCCTCGGTGAGGCGGCGCGCCGCGTCGAAATTGAGCGCGAAGGCCTCGGCCCATTCCGCATCCCCCGCCTGCTCGCCCAGGGGACGCGAAGCGCCGGCATTATTGACCAGCACGTCGATGCCGCCCAGCGCCTGCGTCACGGCGTCGGCCAGCCGGGCGATGCCGTCCGGGCCCGCCACATCGGCGGTCGCCACGATGGGGCGCACGCCCCCGGCGGCGGCGATCTCGCCAGCGAGTTCCTCCAGCGGCGCGGCATTGCGCGCGGCGATCACGAGCCTTGCGCCCTCGGCGGCCAGCACCTTCGCCACCGCGCGGCCGATGCCGCTGCCCGCGCCGGTGACGAGGGCGCGCCGTTCGGCCAGTCCCAAATCCATTATGATGCTCCCCGCGACATGTCTTCCCGCTCCGGCGCGCGCTCTGCCCGGCCGACCGGGCTGCCGGGCAGAGCGGGCCACCGGAACCCGTTCGGTTCCCTGGCGGCCCTGCGCACCGCCGGCCTCAGAGCTGGCCGGCTTCCTGGAGCACCTTGCGCGCGATGCGGAAGCATTCCACGCCGCAGGGCACGCCGCCATAGATGGCGACCACATGGATGATGGCGCGGATCTCTTCCTTGGTCACACCATTGGTGAGGGCGCCCTTGCAGTGGATCTCCCATTCGTGCCAGCGGGCGAGGCCGCCGAGCATGGCGAGGTTCATCATGCTGCGGGTCTTGACGTCGATGGTCTCGTCGCCCCAGCCGAAGCCCCAGCACCAGGCGGTCATCGCTTCCTGGAACGGCAGGGAGAAGTCGTCGGCGTTGGCCAGGTTCTTCTCCACATATTCGGCGCCGAGCGTGCTCTTGCGCTTGGCCAGCCCCTTCTCGAACATCTCAGTCATGTCTCACATCACCTTTCTTTGGACCCCGCCCGGCGGTGCCAGCGTCGGCGGGAGCTTCCTCCCGTGCGGGCGCCCCGCTTTCCGAAGCACTCGAACACCTTAAGTGATAATACAATCATACGTTCTGGCGCAATACATGACCCGAAGAAAAGCCCCAGCCGCCCGACCTTTAGCGGCCATCCGCGTTCGGCAGAGCCCCCTCGCACGGTGCGATCCCGCCGCCGTCCGCCATAGCCCGCCCGCCATAGCCCGCCCGAACGCTCCAGCGATGGCGCGACGGGCCGTTCCATGGACCATGCCGCGGGGCGCGCCTCGGGGCGCTGGACGGGCACTGGCTGAGCGCAGGCAATGATTTCAATCATCTTCTCATATGATCATACGATCATAGAAACCGTGCCCTGACGCATCGCCCTGTGATGCGCCAGGGGCCGCCGATCGTCAGCGGATGATGAACGGGTTCGCCACCGTGGTTTCGGTTGCGATCCACACCGATTTGACCTGGAGATATTCCTTGATGGCCTCCAGGCCGCTCTCGCGGCCGATGCCGCTGCGCTTGTAGCCGCCGAACGGCGAGGTGTAGCTCACCGCGCGATAGGTATTCACCCATACGGTGCCCGAGCGCAGGCGCTCCGACAGGCGCAGCGCGCGCCCCATGTCGCTGGTCCACACCCCCGAGGCCAAGCCGAACGCCACGTCATTGGCGATGCGCACCGCTTCCTCTTCGGTGTCGAACGGGATCACCGCCAGCACCGGGCCGAACACCTCTTCCTGGGCGATGCGCATGGAATTGGTGACGCCGGTGAAGATGGTGGGCTCGACGAACTGGCCGCCGGGCGCGTCCGCATAAGGCTTGCCGCCGAGCGCGCAATGGGCGCCCTCCGCCAGGGCAATGTCGATATAGTCCAGCACCTTGCGGTATTGCGCCGGAGTCGTGACCGGCCCCACATTGGTGTCGGCCTGCATGGGATCGCCGATCTTGGCGGCGCCCGCCACCTCCAGCAGACGCTCCATGAAGCGGTCGTGGATCGAGCGCTGGAGCAGCAGACGCGAGCCGGCGATGCAGGTCTGGCCGGTCGCCGCGAAGATGCCGGAGACCGCGCCCATCACGGCCGCCTCCAGGTCCGCGTCCTCGAACACGATGTTGGGCGACTTGCCGCCCAGTTCCAGGGACACGTGCTTGATCTGCTTGGCCGCCGTTTCATACACCTTCTGGCCGCCGATGTCGGAGCCGGTGAAGGCGATCTTGCTCACGGCGGGATGATCCACCAGCGCCGCGCCCGCCTCTGCGCCGAAGCCGGTGACGGTATTGACCACGCCGGCGGGGAAGCCGGCCTTCTCGAACAGCGTCATGAATTCGAGGGTGGAGGCGGAGGTGAATTCCGACGGCTTGATGATCGCCGCATTGCCCGCCGCCAGTGCCGCGGCCAGCTTCCACGCGAGCAGCAGCAAGGGGGAGTTCCAGGGCGTGATCATGCCCACCACGCCGATCGGCTCGTAGCGGGTGAAATTGAAGATCCCGCTCTTGTCGGTGGGGATGACGGCACCCTCCACCTTGTCCGCGAGGCCGCCGTAATAGCGGTACCATTCGGCCAGATATTTGGTCTGAGCGTGCATCTCGGCATAGAGCTTGCCGTTGTCGCGGACCTCGATCTCGGCCAGGCGAGAAGCATCCGCCTCAATCAGTTCGGCGAGCTTGTAGAGGATCTTGCCGCGCGCGGACGGCTTCATGGCGCGCCAGGTCTCGAACCCCTCTTGCGCCGCGACGACGGCTTTTTCGATGTCCGCCGCGGTGCCGCGGGCGATCTCGGCCCAGGCTTCGCCGCTATAAGGATTTCGGGTTTCGAAATACTCGCCGCCGGCCGGCGCGGTGAAGGCGCCGCCGATGAAATGGCCATAGCGCTGCATGGTCTCTCCCTGTCCCTCTTGGCTTTGCAGCGGCGGAGGGTGGCAGAAACCAGCCCGCCCGTCCATGTCATATTGTATGATCAGTTTTCCTTGACATCGCACACCGGGGCGCTGAGAGTCGGGGCAATAAGACAATAATTAAATAGGGAGAGGATCATGAGCGAATCCAAGGGGCATAAGACCCTTTCCGCTTGTCGCGCCAACCGTCCCGAGAGCGGCTTCACGCCAAGCCGGCGCACCGTTCTGGCCGCCGGCGCCGCGACGCTTGCCATGCCGTACCTGTCCAGGGTGTCCTATGCGGCGGGCAAGGACGTGAACGTGGGCGTCGTCGTACCCCTGTCGGGCGCCAACGCCCAGTTCGGCGTGAACTCGCGCAACGGCATCGAGCTGGTGGCCGACCAGATCAATGCCGCGGGCGGCATCAAGGCGCTCGGCGGCGCCAAGATCAATCTGGTGATCGCCGATTCCACCTCCACCCCCACCTCCGCCGCCACCGTCGGCCAGCGGCTCATTGCCCAGAACGACGTGGTCGCCATCCTCGGCGCCTATGCCTCCTCGCTCTCCCTGGCCCTGTCCGAGGCCACCGAGCGGCGCGGCATTCCGCTCATGACCATGTCGTTCTCCGACCAGATCACCGGGCGCGGCTTCAAGAACATATTCCAGGTCATCTCCAAGGCCTCCACCCTGGGCGAGGCCCAGCTGAAGGGCACCGCCGAGATCGCCCAGAAGGGCGGCGAGACGCTCAAGACCATCGCCATCATGTACGAGGACACGGCCTATGGCAGTTCCCAGGCCGCCGGCCTGCGCACCACCGCCAAGGCGCTCGGCATCACGGTCGCCATGGACGAGGCCTATCCGCTCGGCATCACCGACGTCACGCCCCTCATCAACAAGCTGCGCGCGGCGAACGCCCAGGCGGTGTTTCCGGCTTCCTACCTGAACGACGGCCTCCAGATCATCCGCACCATGCGCCAGCAGGGCATCAAGCTGCCGGTGATCGGCGGCGCGGGCGGCTATGTGATCCCGGACTTCAAGAAAGCCCTCGGCGAATATGCCGAGAACGTCATGTCGATCGCGCCCGGCAATTACGACCAGGACCCGAGCCTGACCGACGCCTTCAAGAAGCGCTACGGCTATTTCATGGTGCACGAGGCCCTGGAACATGCGGTGTGCCTCGACGTGCTCGCAAAGGCGCTGGAGAAGGCCGGCAAGGCCGATCCCAATGCGGTGCGCGAAACCCTGCACAGCACCCGCTTCGAAGGCGGCTGGTGCAATGCCATGACCGGACGGGCGGTCAAGTTCGACGAGACCGGCCTCAACACGCTCGCCAAGCCGCTGATGGTGCAATGGCGCGGCGACAATCTCGTCACGGTGTGGCCGGACGAATACGCGAAGGGCAAGGCCATCTGGGCCGGCGCATAGCCGGCCCCGCCTTCCACCCGCCCCTCACATTTGCCTCCCGGAGCGCGCTTCGTGGCCTTCCTTCAAGCCGTGATCGACGGGCTGATGATTGGCGGCGTCTATGCCGTCATCTCCATCGGCCTGACCCTCGTCTTCGGCGTCATGGGCATCGTGAACTTCGCCCAGGCCGAATTCCTCACCCTCGGCATGTTCGTCGCCTTCTTCGCCTGGAAGTATCTCGGCATCGACCCGCTGATCGGATCCTTGATTTCCTTCGTGGTGATCTTCGGCCTCGGCGTCGTCGTGCAGATGACCATCATCCAGAGGGTGCTGAACGCGCCGCCGGTGGCGCAGATCTTCGTCACGGTGGGCCTGCTCATCGTGATCGAGAATCTCGCGCTGATCGCCTTCGGTTCCGATTTCCGATCGGTGACCACGAGCTATCAGACCTCGGCCTTGCGGCTCGGCCCGCTGTTCATCAGCGTGCCCTATCTCGCGGCCTTCTGCATGTCGCTGCTGTCGGGGCTGGCGCTCTGGCTGTTCACCAACAAGACCTGGTACGGGCGGGCCATGCGCGCCACCGCCCAGGATCCCATGGCGGCGCATCTCATGGGCATCAATGCCGACCGCATGCGCCAGATCGCCTTCGGGCTCGGGGTGGGCATGACCGCGTTCGGCGGCGCGGTCATCCTGCCCTATTTCACCGTCCATCCCACGGTCGGCCATCAGTTCGTGGTGCTCATGTTCACCGTCGTGGTGCTGGGCGGCCTCGGCAGCGTGGCCGGCGCGGTGGTCGGCGGGCTGGTCGTGGGCGTGATCCAGTCGGTGTCGACCCTGTTCTTCCCGATCCAGCTGCAGAACCTCGTCCTGTTCCTCGTGTTCATCACCGTGCTCGCGGTGCGGCCCACCGGCCTGATCGGAGCCGCGCGATGAAAACCTGGATCTGGGGCGCGGCGGCGCTCATCGCGGCGGCCGTCGTGCCGTCCTTCCTCGATCCGGCGGGCTATCCGATCCGCGTGCTGGCGCTCACGCTGCTGTTCGCCGCCCTCGGCCAGGCGTGGAACATCGTCGGCGGCCTCGCGAACCAGATTTCGCTGGGACACGCGGCGTTCTTCGGCATCGGCGCCTACACCTCCACCATCCTGCTGATTAACTTCAACCTGTCGCCCTGGATCGGCATGCTGGCGGGGGCCGCGCTGGCGGCGCTGGCGGCTTTCCTGCTCAGCTTTCCCACCATGAAGCTTCGCGGGCATTATTTCGCCCTCGCCACCCTCGCCTTCAGCGAGGTGCTGCGCGTCATCGCAAGCTCCTGGACCTCGGTGACCGGCGGCCCGGCGGGCCTCTCCGTGCCCTATGCGGCGGACAGTCTCGCGCTGCTGCAATTCAAGGGGACGACGCCCTATTACTACATCATCCTGGGCACTCTGGCGGTGATCTGCGTGATCTTCCTGGTGATCCAGAAGAGCGCATTGGGCTATCGCCTGCGGGCGGTGAAGGAAAATCCAGATGCCGCCGAGGTGGTGGGCGTCGATACCACGCGGGTGAAGATCATCGCCGCCGTGATCTCGGCCGCGCTCACCGCTATATTGGGCACGCTCTATGCCCAATTCACCTATTTCTTCGACCCCGAAGCGGTGTTCGGCATCGTCGCCATCTCGGTGCGCGCCGCCATCATCGCAATCCTCGGGGGCGCGGGCACGCTGGCCGGTCCCCTCATCGGCGCCTTCGTCATCGTGCCGCTGGAGGAGTTCGCCAATGCCGCGCTCTCCTCGCGGGCGGCCGGCCTCTCCCAGCTCGTGTTCGGCCTGATGCTGATCGCCATCATCCTGATCGAGCCGCGCGGCCTGCTGGTCCTGGTCTCCAACGGCATCGCGCGCCTGCGCAAGGGGAGGAAGGGATGAACGGACCGATCCTCCAGGTGGACGGCATCACCAAGCGCTTCGGCGGCCTGCTCGCCCTCGACGACGTCTCGTTCGAGGTGGCCGCGGGCGACATCATCGGCCTGATCGGGCCCAATGGCGCCGGCAAATCCACCTTGTTCAGCACCCTGGTGGGGTTGCACAAGCCCACCGGCGGCGCGGTGCGTTTCGCCGGCGCGGACATCACCGGCCTCAAGCCCCACAAGGTGGCGGCGCGCGGCCTGACCAAGACGTTCCAGAACGTGGCGCTGTTCATGGAAGCCACGGTGCTCGACAATGTGCTCATCGGCGCCCTGCTGCGCGACGGCGTCGCCGAGGCGCGCAAGACCGCCATGGCGTGCCTGGACCGGGTGGGCCTCGTGCAGATCGCGGGCAAGACCGCGAACGACCTGTCTTTTCCCGAGCGCGCGCGGGTGGAAGTGGCCCGCAGCCTCGCCACCCGCCCCAAGGTGCTGCTGCTCGACGAGGTGATGGCCGCGCTCAACCATGTGGAGATGGAGGAGATCATGGCCCTGATCCGCTCATTGAGGGACGACGGGCTGACCGTCATCGTGGTCGAGCACCATATGCATGCCATCATGTCCCTGTGCGAGCGCATCGTGGTGCTCAACTTCGGCCGCAAGATCGCCGATGGCACCCCACAGGACATCGCGAAAGACCCCGAGGTGGTGCGCGCCTATCTCGGCCGCGAATACGCGTGAGAAGGCGCAACACCATGACTGGAGCCCCGTTGCTGCGGATCGAGCACCTCCACGCCGGCTATGACGGCAACGACGTGCTGCACGACATTTCCATGGAGATGAACGAAGGCGAGTTCATCTGCGTCATCGGCGCCAATACGGCCGGCAAGAGCACGCTTCTGCGCACCATCTCGCGCCTGGTGCGCAATGCGCGCGGGCGCATCACCTTCGACGGGCACGACCTGATGGCGACCGCGCCCTACGACGTGCCCAAGCTCGGCATCGCCCATGTGCCCGAGGGCCGGCATGTCTTTCCCGACATGACGGTGGAGGAAAACCTGTTGCTCGGCGCCTATTGCGTGCGACACGACCCGGCCTACAAGCAGCGGCTGGAGGAGAGCTTCGCGCTCTTCCCGCGCCTGCGCGAGCGCCGCAACCAGCGGGCCGGCACCCTCTCCGGCGGCGAGCAGCAGATGGTGGTGCTGGGCCGCGCCATGATGCTCGGCATGCGGCTCCTGATCCTCGACGAGCCGAGCCACGGCCTCGCGCCCATCATCGTGGACGAGGTCCATGATGCGCTGGTGAAGATCCACCAGCAGGGCACCTCGATCCTGCTGGTGGAGCAGAACACCGCGCTCGCCCTGTCGGTCGCCTCGCGCGGCTATGTGCTGGAATCCGGGCGGATCGTGCTCGCCGACAGCGCCCGGGCGCTGGAGGAAAACCCCAAGGTGCGCGAAGCCTATCTCGGCCTGTGACCCGCCGGCGCGCGGTGCTGGGGGGGCGCTGCGACAGCGGAGGCCGGGCCTGGGGCGCGTGAACCCGCCTCAGGCCCGGTCATCGGATGGGCTCACCCCTTCGGGTCGGCGTCGAGACGCAGGACCACGCCCTCCAGGCCCGGAGCGGGCGCGGGATAGCGGTCGAACAGGATGGGATCGTGCCCGGGAATGATGGCCGAGGGGTCGCTCGCCAAAGCCCGCAGCCGGTCGTAACCCTCCAGCGTATCGGCCAGGCTGTGCAGGATCGGGAAAGCCCGGCCCTGTTCCATATTGGCGTAGAAATGGCTGGCATCGGAGGCCAGCACCAGCCAGCCGCGCCGGGTCCACACGCGCACCACCTGGAGCCCCTTGCTGTGGCCGCCCACGTGGTGAAGGCTGATGCCAGGCGCCACTTCCGCCGTGCCGTCATGGAACTGCACGCGGCCGGCGAAGACCTTGCGCACCATGGCGACAACGTCCTCCTCCTCGAACGGCATCTTCAGCGCGCCGTGGCACATGCAGCGGCCGGTGCAATAGCCCATCTCGATATCCTGGAGATGATACCTCGCCCTGGGGAACAGATCGTAATTGCCGCAGTGGTCGTAATGCATGTGCGAGATGATCACGTCCTCGACGGTGTCCGGGTCGATGCCGATGCATTTGAGGCCCGCGCCGGGCGAGCGGCGGAACTCGCGCTTGCGCTTGTGCGCCATGGCCTCGTCGAAGCCGGTATCGAGAATGAAGGTGCGGCCGTTGCCCTTGATGGCCCACACGAAATAGTCGAGCGGCATGGGCACGTCATGGGTATCGCCGCCGACGAAATTGTGCGCCGAGGTGGCCGCGGGATTGTGCGCGTAATGCACCGCATAGACTTCGTAAGGTTCGAGCGCCATTCGGCTCCTCCCATGATGGGCAGTGCCATGCGCGGCCCGCCCTTGTTTGCTGCTCTTGTCTGGTGAGCATTGGTTTCCGCCGCCGCGCACGTCGCGGACCGGCGACGGGATCAGTCGTTGGCCATGACCTCCAGTTCCGGCAGCAGAAAGGTGCGGAACAGCGGGTAATTCTCGATCATGGGAAAGTGCCCGATGCCCGGCATCTCGGCATGGCGGCAGCCGGGGATCGCGGCGGCCACCTCCGCCGTCATGGCCGGCGTGCAGGAATAATCATAGCTGCCGGTGAGCAGGCTGACCTTGCACTTGCTTGTGTCGATGGTCTTGACGTGCGCACGGGCATCGAAATCCATGCTGTAGAACATCACGTCGCCCCGATAGACGCCCGGACCGGACTGGGCGTAGTACCACCAATTGTCCCGCTTGCCCTGTTCCGGGCTCTGGGGGGCGTTGAGGCCGAACGTATAGGTGGCGACCAGCTCGCCGCCATGAACCGCCGGATGCAGCAGGAAGTCATTGTAGCGCCCGGGCGCGAAGGCCGCGCTTTCGAGGCCGATGACCCCGCGGATCCGCCCCTGGAAGTCGCTCGCCACCCGCAGCACGATCGCCCCGCCCATGGAGCAGCCCATGAACACCGGCCACTCGACGCCGAGCGCCATCCAGACCGCCTCGATGGCGGCCAGATAATCCTCGGTGGTCAGTTCATAGGGGTCGAGCCACCAGTCGGCCGGCGGATCGGACCGGCCGTGCCAGGGCAGGTCGAAGCAGATGACGCGGAAGCGGTCGGTGACCTCCGCGTCATTCAGCAGATGGCGGAACTGCCGGCTGTCGGCGCCGGCGGTGTGCAGGCAGATCAGCGGAATGCCCGCGCCGGCCTCTTCCACGAAGATCCGGTGCGCGCGTCCCTTGATGGCCACCTTCAGGTAGCGTCCGAGGATGGGTTCGAAATCAGGCATTGCCGTAGCCCACGCTGCGCATGACGTTCATCATCCGGTGCAGTGCCCGCGCGTTCTGCATGGCGACGAGCGTGTCGCCCTCCAGCCGGAACTCGGGCACCCGCATGATCATGGCGAAAATGTCGTGATAGAGCGGCGGCGGGGTCTCGCTCAGGAAGCGCTCCCACAGCTCCAGGGGCGCGCGCATCTCGAACTGGGTGCGCACGTCGAAGCGCGGGGAAGCGATGATCTCCTCCACCCGCCCGCGCCGGATTTTCAGCACATAGCGCAAGGCGCCGAAGGTCATTCCCATGTCCACGTCGAACTTGCCGCCGATGACGGACAGTTCGCGATCCTCAGCCACGCTTCTGCCGAAGGCAGCCATCCAGTCGGCGTCGGGAAATCGAGCCACCGCTTTCCTCCTCACTCATGGCGGGCACATGCGGGCAGCGGCCGGGTTCGCGGCGGTAACACCGCCGCGCCCGGCCGCCGGATCAGGCCGTGCCGTTATATTGCTCGTCGCTCACATGCTCGAGCCATTCCACCACCACGCCATTATGGCCTTCCTGCATGGAGATGTGGGTCATCATGTTGGTGGGCGTTGCGCCGTGCCAATGCTTCTCGCCCGGCGCGATCCAGATCACGTCGCCGGCGCGGAACTCCTGGATGGGACCGCCCCACGACTGGCAGAGGCCGATGCCGGCGGTGACATAGAGCGTCTGGCCCATGGGGTGGGTGTGCCAGGCGGTGCGGGCGCCGGGCTCGAACATCACCACGTTGGACTTCAGCAGGGCCGGCTCCGGCGCCTCGATGATCGGGTCCTGCCACACCGTGCCGGTGAAGGATTTCGCCGGCGCCTTGCGCGAGGGGGTGGACCCGCCACGTTTGATCTCCATCGAAGTGAACTCCCTTTGTTGGTCAAGGCCGCTTCCACCCGGCCCGGGCGCCCCGCCGCAGCGGGGAAAGACGTTGAGCGGCGCGCAGGCCGCCGCTCATTTGAAGCCGATCGGCTCCGGTCCCATCAGCGTGTAAGGCACGATGGTGGACAGCACCGGCACGTAGGTGACGATGATCAGCACCACGAACAGGACGACGATGAACGGCAGCGCCGCCTTCACCACGTCCACCACGCTCATGCGGGCCACCGCCGCCGTGACGAACAGATTGATGCCGATGGGTGGGGAAATCAGCCCGATCTCCATGTTCACGACGATCATGATGCCGAAGTGGATGGGATCCACGCCGAGCGCCATGGCGATCGGAAACACCACCGGAACGACGATCAGCAGCAGCCCCGACGGCTCCATGAACTGGCCGCCCAGCAACAGGATCAGATTGACCGCCAAGAGGAAGGTGAACCAGTTGAACCCAGCGCCGATCATCCATTCCGTGATGGTCTGCGGCACCCGCTCGGCCGTCAGCACATGGGCGAAGAGCATGGCGTTGACGATGATGAACATGAGCATGATCGTCGCCTTCCCCGCCTCCACCAGGACACGCTCGGTGTCGCGGTGAAACAGGGCGGGCACGGCGCGCATCGCCATGACGCGCACATTGCGCTGCACGGTATGGACCAGTGTCTCGCCGGGGCGGTGCCACGGCTCGCCCTTGAGCGGGCCCATGTCGCGATAGATGAAATTCGCCACGAGGAAGGAATAGACCGCCGCCACCGCGGCAGCTTCGGTGGGCGTGAACACGCCGCCATAGATGCCGCCCAGGATCACCACCACGAGGAACAGGCCCCAGGAGGCATCAAGGAACGCATCGCGGATGACGAGAAAGCCGCTGAACGGCATCTTCGGCATGTTCCGCAAGCGGGCGAACACGTAGATGGTCGCCATCAGAAGGAAACCCGCCACGATCCCCGGCAGGATGCCCGCGAGGAACATGCGGCTGACCGACACGTCGGTGGCGGCGCAATAGACCACCATCACGATGGACGGCGGAATGAGAATCCCGAGCGTGCCGGCATTGGCGATGATGCCCGCCGCGAACTCCTTGGTATAGCCCGCCTCGCGCATGCTGGTGATGGCGATGCTGCCGATCGCCACCACCGTCGCCGGGGACGAGCCGGACAGGGCCGCGAACAGCATGCACGACATGACCGAGGCGATGGCGAGGCCGCCCCGGATGTGCCCCACCGCGGCCACCGCGAAATGCACGATCCGCCGCGCCACGCCGCCGGTGGACATGAAGGAGGAGGCCAGGATGAAGAAGGGAATGGCGAGAAGGGTATAGCTCTGCGAGGCGGTGAACAGCTTCAGCGCCACCGACGACATGCTGTCCGACGAGAACAGCACGAGCGACAGCACGCTGGCGAGGCCCAGGCTGATGGCCACCGGCACCCCGGCGAACAGCAGCGCGAGGAGGGAGGCGCAGAGGAAGAACGAGACCATTTCTCACTTCCCCCGCTGGGCCGCGGCCGCATCGCGTTCGGATGCCGGCGAAGGTTCGTGGGTGCCCGCGAAGGTCTCCTCGTCCATCAGTTCGCCGCTCTCGTGGGAGATGGTGATCATCTCCCGCTCGCCGCGCCAGATCTGGATCGCGGCCTGCGCGCAGCGGAACGCCAGCAGCGCGAGGCCCAGGGGCAGGATGAAATAGACCACCCAGCGATGGACGCGGGCCTGAATGCCGAAGGCGTGCTGGGCCCATTCGGGATAGCGCAATTCATGCAGGCCGATGCCGGTGTTGAAGGTTCGCAGCCAATAGCTGTAGGCCCCGCCGCTGGTGGGAAGACCGAACAGCTGGAGCCAGTCGGCGGCAAAGAAGATGGCGGCGTAAAGCACGCCACACAGCGCGCCGAAGATGGCGAAAGCCCGGAATATCGGCTTGGGAAAGGCCCGAACGAACGTATCCACGCCAAGGTGAAACCCGATCTTCACGCCATAGGACATGCCGAACAGGGTGAGCCAGGCAAACAGGATGCGGGTGAACTCAAGAGCCCCGAGCCAGCCGGTATTGAACACATAGCGGGCGACAACTTGCGCGAATGAAGTGAGCACCATGGCGCCCATCAGGAACGCGATGATTATTCGCTCCGCACGATCGACACTCTGACCAAACCTGCCCATCTGTCGTATCCTCAGGAATACAGGTAGCGCCGCACGCACCACCAAGGCCCCGGGACGGCGCCCCGGGACTGGCAGGCGGACTTTTTTCAAGCGATGTCGGCTTTCGCTGCGGCAGGTGCACGACGCGTGGGCAGGCACTGCCACGCAGCCTCCGTTCAGCCGCGCCGCGTACGCCGCCCGCGAGGGCGGCGCACCGCCCCCGTTCAGGGCGTGTTGGAGGCCACGGCCGCCTGGATCACATCGGCCCCGATGCCGCTCTCGAACTTCTTCCAGACCGGCTTGACGACCTCGACCCACCGCTGGCGCTGCTCGGGCGACAGCTGACGCACCTTCACGCCGGCATCTATGATGCGCTGCTTGCTCTGTTCATTGATCGCGGTTGCTTTTTTATTGTACTCTTCCGCAACCTCGTTGGAAATTTTCAGGAACTGAGCCCGCACATCCGGGGGGAGCTTGTCCAGGAACTTTTTGGACGTCACGAGGATATAGGTCAGGAACTGGTGATTGGTCTCGGTGATACCGTCCTGAACTTCATAAAGCTTGCCGGTATAGATGTTGGACCAGGTATTTTCCTGTCCATCGACGACGCCGGTCTGCAAGGCGCCGAACACCTCGCTCCAGGCCAGGGGCTGCGCCGTGGCGCCGAGGGCGTTGATCATGGCGATCGACACGTCGGACGTGGTGGCGCGGATCTTCAGGCCCTTGAGGTCCTTCGGCTCCAGCAAGGGGCGATTGGCCGACCATGCGCGCAGACCGTTATACAGATAGGTCACGCCGACAAAACCGTTGCTCTCCATGGACTCCAGGAGCTTCTTGCCCACCGGCCCGTGGGTAAAGCGGGAGACGGCGTCGGTGTCCTGGAACAGGAACGGCAGGTTGAACACGTCGAATTTCTTGGTGTAGGCGCCAAGCTTGCCGATATCGGGCGAGGCAAGCTGGACATCGCCGATGGCAAGCGCCTCCATCACCTCGTCGTCATTGTAGAGCTGGGAGCTGGGATAGACCTGCATGCACAGCTTGCCGTCCATCTCGGCATTGATGCGCTTGGCCAGGGCGACCGCCATCTCCCCCTTTGGATTTCCGGTGGGCGCGCTGACGTGGCTGTATTTCACCACGATCTCGCCAGGCTGGCACTGTTCCTGGGCCATGGCACTGCCGCACAGCAGCGTTGCCGCGACTGCGGCCAAGACGATCGGCTTCATGTTTCCTCCTCGTGAATGTCTTCACGCAATTTGTTTTTTTGGGACGGGGCACCCATTCGGGCGCCCGCCTGATCATTGCCGCGCGCAGGCCCTGAACTGCCCCGGGCGGGCGCGGAGGTGAGAATGGAACCGCGACGGGGCGAACCAATTCCGGCAGGCAAGCGCTTCGGTCGAAGACGTTGAGGCGCTCCACCGCACGGACGAAAGCCGCGCAAAATGGTGCGCCCCCTCGCGGAACTGAGGAAAACTCATCACGTCTCCCCCATGATGTCAATATGATTGTATTACTGAAATAAGGTCGATATTGTGCCTGCGTCACACACAGCTCCGCACCGGCGGCCGGTCCCTCGCCCCGGCGGAGCATTCTTCCCCGTGCGACAACGATCGCCAGAAGGCGGCGTGCGGCCACAATCGGGTTGGAGGAAATCTTGAGCAAAACATTCGGCTTCATCGGTCTTGGCAACATGGGCATGCAGATGGCGGGACGCCTTCTGGACGCCGGCTGCGCGCTCGTCGTGTTCGACTCGCGCGAGAGCGCGGTTCAAGCCTTCGTCGATCGCGGCGCCGTGCGCGCCACCTCCCCGGCGGACGTCGCCTCCAAGGCCGAGACCATCTTTCTCTCCCTGCCGACCCCGCCGATCGTCGAGGCGGTGGCCATGGGCGAAAACGGCCTTGCCGCCGGCACCCGCGTCAAGCGGATCGTGGACCTCTCCACCACCGGCCCGGACATGGCGGCAAGCCTTGCCGAGCGGATGAAGGCGAAGAACATCGTATGGATGGATTCCCCGGTGAGCGGCGGCGTCGGGGGCGCCAAGGCGGGCACGCTCGCGGTCATGTTCTCCGGCCCCAAGGCGGATTACGACGACCTGATGCCCGAGCTGACGGTGATCGGAAAACCCTTCTATATCAGCGAGAAGCAGGGTCTCGCCCAAACCATGAAGCTGGTGAACAACCTGCTGTCCGCAGCCGCCATGGCGCTGAGCTCGGAGGCCCTGGTGATGGGCGCGAAGGCGGGCATCGACGCCTCGGTCATGGTCAATGTCATCAATGTCGGCAGCGGCCGCAACACCGCCACGCTCCAGAAATTTCCCCAGTCCATCCTGCCGGGCACGTTCGACTTCGGCTTCTCGACCGGGCTCATGAACAAGGACGTGCAATTGTTCATGAAAGAGGCCAAGGCCATGGGTCTTTCCCTGGAAGGATGCGACGTGGTGGCCAAGCTCTGGGCGGAAGCGGTGCAGAAGCTCGGCTTTGATTCGGACTTCACCAAGATCGTCACCCTGGTGGAGGACGAGGCGGGCGTGAAGGTGCGCAGCGCCTCCTAGGAACGGGCAAGAGCGGGGCGAAGGCCGATCGACCAAGTCGCCCCTAAAGGCTTGCTATAAAATGCTTTTCCGTTCAGGTGGCGTCGCCATCTGAACGGCGCGCGCCGGCAAGGGCCGAGGCGGAGGCGGACCCAGTCACCGTTTCTGAAGGATCACGGCCCAGGCTTGCAGCCGCAGATTGAGCACCTACCCCGGCGCGCGGCGAAATAGCAATATTACAATCATACAATATTATTCTAATCTTGCCCGGGCGCCGCTGTTTTCGCCCGCAGATGCGCGATCCCCAGAGCGCGCCGAGCCGCGTTGCGCGCCACGGCGCGCTCACGCATAGGCGGCGGGCGTGCGGCGGCGGCGCTTGTCTTCGCGCCCGTCCATGGAGAACGTGTGCATGGCGGCGGAAGCCGCCCGGCGGACATGGTCCATGGCGATGGCGCGGGCCTTCACAGGGTCCCGCTCGTCGAGGGCGTCAAGCAGCGCCTGGAGTTCGCTCAGGCTCTGGCTCCAGCGGTTGGGCGCCTGGAGCGACTGGGCGCGCAGCAGCATGGTGCGCGAATTCAGCATGAACAGCGCCTTGCCCAGGGCGTCATTGCCCGAACCGGCGATCAGGCACTCATAGAATCTGTTCTTCAGGGTCACGCGCTTGACCGCCAATTCTTCGTTCTTCACCTCCTCGAAGACGGCACGCAGGTCGCGATGCTGCTCTTCCGTGGCGTGGGCGGCGAACAATTGCGCGGCGAGCCCTTCCAGCACCTCGCGCACCTGATAGACGCCGATCGCCTGCGCGGCGGTGATGCGCGCCACCACCGGACCCTTGTGGGCGACCACCTCGATCAGGCCTTCGGATTCCAGCTGGCGCAGCGCCTCGCGCACCAAGGTGCGGCTGACGCCGGTCATCTCGCACAGATCGCGCTCCGGCATGCGCTCGCCGGGACGGAACCGGCCCGCGGCGATCGCCTGGCGGATGCTCTCGGTCACACTGTGGCGCAGCAGCGCCGCCGGCCGCGCGACCAAGAATTCCTTGTCAAATTCCCTTGCTTCACTCATCCGCCGTGCTTTTCTCTTGCCTCGTGCCATGTGACCGGGACCAACCCCGGCGCCAAGGCGCGATGACTTAAATATTGGCGTCCCCACGGGCGCCTGTCCAGAACCCGCGAATACAAACCGATTGTCTGTCTAGGCCCCACCATATACCCGAAAACCTCCGCATGTGCATCGGTCTCGCGGCCCGCACATGGGTATGGGGGCGGCGAAGTATAGGCCGCGACGTAAAAATATACCGGCGGCCCCATTGCCCATCTGAATGCGGGTTATTTTCGCTTTACTTGCGATCGCCGTGCCCCCGCACGGCCGGATCCCGCCCAGCATCACGCCGCCTGCTCCCTGTCGCGGATCGCCTGGATTGTCGCGAGCACGCGACGGGCCCGGAAGACGATGGGGTAATCCACGAACTTGCCGTCGAGCTGGAATGCCGCCTCTCCTCGCGCCTCGGCTTGCGCGAACGCCGCGACGATGCGCTCGGCCATGGCGATCTCGGCGTCGCCCGGCGTGAACACTGCGTTGACAACGGGAATTTGCGCCGGGTGAATGCACATCTTGCCCTGAAATCCCGTCCCGGCCACGAATTCGGCGGAATGCTTCAGCCCGTCCGCATCATCAAGCCGAACCCACACGCTATCTATGGGCGGTTCCAGGTCGGCGGCACGGCAGGTGGTTACGAGGCTCGCACGGGCCTGGGTCAGTTCGCGCTCCCCAGCGGTCCAGTTCATATTGGTGTCCAGGGCGAAGTCGCCCGCGCCGAACGCGAAGCGCCGCACGCGGGTACCGGCACTCACGATGTCCGCGAGGTTGGCGAACCCCTTCGCGGTCTCGACGATGGGCAGCAGGTCGAATCCCCCTTCGGGCAGCCCACGCTCGCGCTCCAGCTGGGCGATGATCCAGTCGGCCGCGAACAGGTGCCGCGCCGATTCGATTTTCGGCAGCATGATTCCATCGACCCCGGGGCGCACCACGGCGGCGAGGTCGCCAAAGCAGAACGGGGTGTCCATGGCGTTCACACGCACATAGCCGGCGCAGCGGCGCGGCCGGCCAAGTGCCTCCACCACCAATGCGCGCGTCGCGCTCTTCTCGCTTACCGCGACCGCGTCCTCCAGGTCGAGGATCACCGCATCCGCTCCCACCTCGAAGGCCTTTTCGACTCGGCGGGCGTGATTGCCGGGCGCGAAAAGCATCGTGCGAAGCGGCATGGAGGGCTCCTGGCATGGAAGGACACAAAGGGTTCGGCGCCCGGCGCGAAACCCGAGGCCAACCTTAGCCGCCTGCGCCCGGCCCTTGGGATACAGTTTGGCGCAGCGGCGGATATCTCCAGGTTATGGCCGGGACGAGGCGCGGGCTCCCACGCGGTGGCGTGCACGCGCTCATTTCCGGTAAGCAACAGTAACTTAGCCCTGGTTGCTGGAACGCGGCGGGCACGCGATGCATTGTTCCGGCATCCAATCAACAGGGATGTGACTGCGATGCGTAAAGCTCTTTTCGCTGCCGCTCTGGCGCTGTGCTGCGTCAGCGTCGAGGCCGAGGCGTTTCCCATTCAGCCGGCCCAGCCCGGTCCGAGCCCCGTGATCACCGTCGCGCAAGGCTGCGGTGTCGGCTGGCACCGCGGGCCTTATGGTGGCTGTCGCCCCAATGCCGTGCGGCATTGCTGGTGGCGTGCCACGCCGTGGGGACCGCGCCGCGTCTGCAATTGGTAGCGTCGAGATAAGGCAACCGGGGTCATCGCCGCCACGTGCGGGCGATGGCCCTGACGCCGCTCTCTCACCCTGCTCCGGCGAACCGGCGTGCTCTCGTCGGGTCGGGCCACCCTTCTGCCGCGTAGATCCTGCCGCGCGCGAAGCTGCCGAAGGCGAATGGCGAACCGGCCGCGGGTGAATCCGCCGCGCGCGGGCTCGTATCAGGCGCGAACCCGCCTCATTCGCGCATGAGGGACGCCAGGAACATTTCAAGCTGTCGGGAGGCTTCCTCGGACGCCGCGGCACTGTCCAGCTCGGCGGCTTTCACCAGACTTTCCACCGTCCGTCGCACCGCCTGCGAGCGCACGCCTTCGAACTGGCGAATTATGAAGAGCGCGGCATCGTGCAATGTCACCAATGTCTCGTCGCCGTCGCTGCCGGCGACGGAGATGGGCAGGGCGAGCTTTCGATTCCAATTGGCCATGCCAGAGGAACGCGCCCGATGCCTATTGGTTGCACCGTGATTGCGCACACTTCGCGCAGCCGATGCCCATGACGCTGCCGGCCCAACAGGCGTGGGCGGCGCAGGACGTCCTCACAGCGCGGCGCGCATCATTTCCAGGCGATTGCGGAAGGCGACAAGCGCTTCGGGCGCGTCCGCATCGAGGCCAGACAGCAGGAACTCACCCAGGGCATCGGCATCCTGCTCATGCAGGAACCCCATGGCTTCATCGAGCGAGGCGACTTCGCGATCCTTGGTGCCGATGACCAGGCGCAGGGACGAGGGGGCGGGGGAGATACGGGAAAACGAGCCCATCGTGGTTCCTTCCATTCCGATCGCCGCGCGACACGCATCGGCCGATTGGTAAACGCACCACTACCGCTCCGGTTCCGTCCACGCGGCCGCGTCTCCGCTGCGTTTTTCACACGAAAAAGCCCCGCCTCTCACGCGAGGGGCGGGGCTGCCGTGACGCCGGGAATGTGTGGGTCAGCGCTGGTCCGGATTGCGCTTCTGGTCGGGCCGCTGCGGGTCCGATCCATGCTGGCCCTGGCCGCCGCCGGTCTGGCTCTGCTGGCCCGCGCCGGGCTTCTGCCCGCCCTGCTGACGATTGCGCTCGTCCTGGGCGCGCTGGCGCTCCTGGTCGGTCTGGTTGCGATCTTCGGGATTACGGTCGTTGGGATTGCCCATGTGACGTTTCCTTATGGTTGAGAGGACTGCTCCCCGCTTGATCAACCAAGGCGCGTCGCGGGCCGTTCCAGCTTGGCGGCAAATAAAGCCGACGAAATAAGACGCGCCCGGCCCGCTCCGGCCGGGCGCGAAGGTTCACCGCGCGGCGAGATATCCCAGCACGAAGCCGACGGCGCCGGCCACCAGCAGGGCGGGAACGGGCTGGTCCTCCACCTGCCGCGTGATCTTGCGGCCGCCCGCACGCACCGCGTCGGCGGTATCGCCCAAGGCGCGCTGGGCGGAGCCGGCCATCTGGTCGTAAACGCCCTCGGCCTTCAGCGATCCGTCGCCGACGATGGCTCCGGCAGCTTCCTTGATGCGTCCGCCCGTCTCGGTGGCCGCGCCCTTTAGCGTATTCTCGGTCATGGTTCGCTCCTTGCGTATCCGGGAGAGAAACGGGAGCTGGGGCGGCAAGTTCCTTATGCAGGCGAGAATGCCGCAACACGTGGCGGCGCACGCGGCCACCGGAGCGTAAGCCTTTCCTTGTGACCCTCGCCTTTGACCGCTAAAAGGCCAAGACGAAGGGCACTCGATGTCAAATCCACTCGTCCGCAGGTTTGAGCATTACGATCAGGTGTCGAGCGAGGAACGCCAATTCCTCGAGAGCATCACCACGCACGTCATGTCGGTGCCCGCCGGCACCGACGCGGTGAAGGACGGCGACCGGCCGAGCGTGAGCACGCTGCTGCTGGATGGCCATTGCGCGCGCTACAATCTCACCGAGGACGGGCATCGGCGCATCACCGCCCTTCACATCTCGGGCGATTTCGTGGACCTGCACGGCTTCGTGCTGCGCAAGATGGACCATAGCGTCGGCGCCCTGACCGACTGCACCTTCGCCTGTGTCGATCATGCGGTGGTCAAGGAGATCACGCGCAGCCATCCCCATATCACGCGCCTGTTCTGGCTGAGCACCCTGGTGGACGCCGCCGTGCACCGGCAATGGCTCGCCATCTCCCACGCCTCCGCCGTCAAGCGGGCGGCGCATCTGTTCTGCGAACTGCTGCTGCGCAAGCGCACGGTCGGCCTCACCTCCGGCGACAGCTATTTCCTGCCGATCACCCAGGCCGATCTTGGGGACGCGCTGAGCATTTCCAAGGTGCACATGAGCCGCACCATGAAGGAATTGCGCGCAAGGGGTCTCATCATCTGGGAGGAGGATCGCCTGACCATTCCCGACTGGGACGCGATCTGCGCCTTCGCCAATTTCGACCCCACCTATCTCAGCCTGTCGAAGGAGCCGCGCTGAACCCGCCGCCCGGGACAGCGAACGGTATTTTTCCCGGCCAAGTTAACCTGCGTTATCTCGCGGTGCTCGCGCTTCTGTCACACCAGCGCATGCAAACGCAGATCACGCAGGACATGGGGCGGGTTTTGAACGGGCTTCGGCATCGGGTGCTGCTGATCGGCGACGAATATGTTCTGTCGAGCGACATCGCCGCCATTCTCAGGCGTCACGCGTTCGACGTGATCGGCCCTCTCACCTTCGCGGCGGCCGAGGAGTCCATACGCAGGGGCTTGCAGACCGATTGCGCGGTGATTGATATCCATCTCCACCAGCCGCTTCTTGAACCGCTCGCCGCGCAGCTGCGCGCGCAGAAGGTGCCGCTGCTGTTCGTGGCGACGCTCGGCATCGCGCGCGTGCCGCCCTCGCTCGCCGATATCCCGGTCTGGGGCGATGCGTTCGATCATGAAAGCATCATCGGCCCCCTCCACGCCCTCCTGCGCGAGCAAAGCTAGGGCTTCAATCGGTTGCGGGCTTGCCGCCCCGCGGGGCCAGGTAGAGCGTCAGCCGCGCGGCGGCATTCTCCAGATGGGTGATGGCGGCGGCCTGGGCGCGCTCCGGCTCGCCGGCCACCACAGCATCGAAAATTGCCTGGTGCTCGCGTTGAACCGCCTCGGTCAGGCCTTGCATGCGCGCCGTGTTCGACCGCGCGGCGCGGATGAAGGTGCGCACCCGCCGGTCCAGAAAGTCCGAAAGATCCCGGAAGAACGGGTTGCCGGTCGCCTCGACGATGGCGCGGTGGAAGGCGACATCCTCGTCGACGCCCGGGTCGCCGCGGTCGATGGCGGCCTGCATGGCGTCGAGCTGGAGCTGGATCTGCTCCAGGTCGTGCGCCGTGCGGCGCACGGCGGCATGGGCGGTGGCGGTGGATTCGACCGCCATCAGCAATTCCACGATGTGGCGGATCTCGTCTTCGTTGTGGAAGTCGGAAATATCGATGCGGAACGTGGAAACCGCTCCCGGCTCGGCCACGAAGGCGCCGGCGCCCTGGCGCGTCAGCACCAAGCCGTCATGCTTCAGCCGCCCCACGGCCTCGCGCACGATCGGACGGGAGACGCCATAGGTGCCGGCCAGCTGCTGCTCGGTCGGCAGCCGCTCGCCGGGGCGCAGGCGGCCCGAGGAGATTTCTTCGCGCAAGCGCTGCGCCAGGGTATCCGCCAGCGAGGGACCGCGTCCGATAATGTCGTGGGTCCGGCCCATCCTCTTCACTCCCGCTGCCCCGTGCGCCCCGCGCCCTCGGACCTGTGGCGAAGCAATCGCATGCACGATTGCTTCGCGCCGTCAGGTCTTCCGTGCCGAGAGCGGATAGATCGAAAATATTGCGGCGCCCGCTGAGCGAGCACGCCAATTTCAATGCTCCGGTATGTGTAGATGGCGCGCGCCATCGCCTCAACTTGCAATATAAAGCCCGCCATTCACGTGCACCGTCTCGCCGGTGACGAAACTTGCCCAATCCGAGCAGAGGAACGCCACCACGCGGGCGATTTCTTCCACCGTGCCGAGCCGCTTCATGGGCGTCTGCTCCAGAAGCGCGGCGCCCTTCGCGTCCATCAGGCCGCGCACCATGGGTGTGTCGATCAGGCCCGGCGAGACCGCATTCACCCGCACGCGCGGGGCAAGCTCGATGGCGAGCGAGCGCGAGAAGGCGAGCACGGCGCCCTTGGCGGCGGAATAATCCGCATGGGCAAAACTGCCGCGATGCCCCGCCATGGAGGCGAGATTGACGATCGCCGCCCCCTCCGCAAACAGCGGGATCGCCCGGCGGCAGGTGTAGAACACGCCGTCCAGATTGACCGCGATGCCCTGGCGCCAATAGGCATCGTCCATCTCCGCCACCTGCCGCGCCCGGTAGAGCCCGGCGGAGGTGACGAGGAAATCCAGCGTCCCGAACCGCTCCTTTGCCAAGGCGAGCGCGCGGTCGGCGTCCTGCGGATCGGCGGCATCCTGGCGCGTGGCGAGGACACGCGCCCCGCTCGGGTCGAGGGTCCGGGCGAAGGCCTCCATTCCCTCGGCATCGAGGTCGGTCAGCACGCAATTGGCGCCGCATTCGAAGAAAGTCTGCGCCACCGCGCGCGAGATCCCGCCATTGGCGCCGGTGAGAAACAGGGTCTTGCCGGTAAAATCGAACATGGAATCAACCGTTTCTTGCGCGCAGGTCAGGTCAGAAGCCAGCCGCCGGCCACGTCCACCACCTGCCCGGTCACGAAGCGCGCCTGCTCGGAGGTCAGAAACAGGCACGTGTCCGCCACATCCTCCGGCGAGCCGAGGCGGCGCAGCGGGGTCGCCATGCGCGCGGCCTCGTTGGCCTCGGGCGCCGTGCCGCGCATGAGCGGGGTGTCGATGCGGCCCGGCGCCAGCGCATTCACGGTGATGCCGAGCGGGCCGAGTTCCCCCGCCAGATGCTTGGTGAAGCCGATGAGCGCGGCCTTCGAGGCGGCGTAATGCACCGCCACGATGTCGCAATAGGTGCGCCCGGCGACCGAGGAGACGTTGACGATGCGCCCGCGTCCCAAGTCCCGCATGCCCGGCAGCACCACGCGGGTGCAGTTGAACGCGCCGGTGAGGTTCACGTCGATCACCCGCCGCCATTCCGCCGGGTCCATGGCGAAGGCGTCCACGCGGCGCTTGTCGGCGCCGCTCTTGGGCGAGATGCCAGCATTGTTCACCAGCACGTCGATGGGGCCGAGCGCCGCCGTTGCGATGGCGACGGCGGCGGCGACCGCGGCGTAATCCGCCACATCGGCGGAAACCGCGACCGCTTTCACCCCGCGCGCCGTCGCGCTCTCGGCGGCTTCCTGGGCGAGGGCGGGATCATGGTCGAGATAGGCGACCGCCGCGCCGGCATCGGCATGGGCATCGGCCATGGCCCGGCCGATGCCGCGCCCCGAGCCGGTGACGAGAACGACGCGGCCGCTATGGGTGCCGGCCTGCGCACTCACTTGCCCGTCTCCAGCATGATCTTGCCGGAATGGGCGCTCGATTCCATCAGCGCATGGGCGGCCTGCGCCTGCTCCAGCGGGAAGGTGGCATGGATCACCGGCCGCACCGCGCCGCTCTCCAGCAGCGGCCATACATCACGCCGCAGATGATCGGCGATCGCCGCCTTCAGCGGCACCGAACGCGCGCGCAGAGTAGAGCCCGTGATGGTGAGGCGCCGCAACATGACGGGCATCAAATCTATGTCCACCCGGCTCGGCTGCAGGAACGCGATCTGCACCAGCCGGCCTTCGAGCGCGAGCGCGGAGAGATTGCGGGCGATATAAGGGCCGCCGACCATGTCGAGGATCACATCCACGCCCTTGCCGTCGGTCAGGCGCTTCACCTCGGCGACGAAGTCGACGGCGCGATAATCGATGGCCGCATCCGCGCCCAGGGAGAGGCAGAATTCACACTTGTCCGGCGAGCCGGCGGTGGCGAACACGGTGGCGCCGGCGTGCTTGGCGAGCTGAATCGCCGTGGAGCCGATGCCGCTCGACCCGCCATGGACCAGAATCGTCTCGCCTTTGACCAGCCGGCCACGGGTGAAGATGTTGTCGTAGACCGTATAATAATTCTCCGGCAGCCCGGCGGCTTCCAGCAGGGAAAGCGGCTTCGGCACCGGCAGGCACAAGGGCGCCTCCGCCACGCAGTATTCGGCATAGCCGCCGCTGATCACCAGGGCGCAGACCTCATCGCCGATTTTCGGGGACGTGACGCCTTCACCGAGCGCGACCACGCGCCCGCCGATCTCCAGGCCTGGGATGTCGGTCGCGCCGGGAGGCGGCGGATAGCCGCCGGCGCGCTGGAGGCAATCGGGGCGATTGACGCCCGCCGCAACCACTTCCACCAGCACCTGGCCGGGGCCGGGCACGGGAACGGGCGCGGTCTCCACGCGAATGACTTCCGGCCCGCCCGATCCCTCAAAACGGATCTGGCGCATGGTGGTGGGCAAATCTGGCATGGGCAATTTCCTCCGTGCGGCTCTTGTAGAATGGCGGGCCGCAACTCGGATATGAAGTTAGCAATTTCCCACTTGTCAGGCAACTTGGTTATCTGCAAAGTTAGCGGGAAGGTCGCTCCCGAGCGGCCGCTGATGTCGTCGGCCTACGGCGCGTTACTGGAGGAAATGATGAGGAAGATTGCGCGGGCAGCGCTGGCTGCCGCTATGGTTCTGACAGCGGCGCCGCTTGCCGGCCTCGCACCTGCCGCCGCCCAGCAGACCATCAAGTTCGGCGCCCTCTACCCGTTCTCGGGCGGGCTCGCCCTGCTCGGCGACGAGAGTTTCCGCGGCCTGGAAATCGCCGTCGAGGAGCGCAATGCCGCCGGCGGAATCAACGGCAAGACCATCACCCTCATCAAGGGCGATGCGGTGGACCCTAACCAGGCCGTGGGCGAAGCCCGCCGCCTGACCTCGGTGGACAATGTCTCCGCCATTTTCGGCACCTATTCCTCGTCCCTGTCGCTCGCGGCGACCCAGGTGGCCGAGTTGGCCGGGGTGCCTTATTTCGAACTCGGTGCGGTCTCCGACCCGATCACCGAGCGCGGCTTCAAGAATGTGTTCCGCACCAATGCGACCGCCAAGGATTTCTCGGTCCGCATGGTCGATTCGATTCCCGACGCCATCGCCCCGGCGCTTGGCAAGAAGCCGGAAGACTTGAAGATCGGCATCATCTACGAAGACTCGCTCTATGGTCAGACCATGTCGGGCTATCAGAAGTCCCGCGCGGCCGAGAAGAAGCTCAACGTTGTCGAAGCGCTCGCTTATTCCGCCAAATCGGTTGACCTCACCCCGGTGATCCTGCGCCTGAAGAGCGCGGGCGTGGATGTGGTGCTTCAGACCTCCTACCAGAACGACACGGTGCTGTTCTTCCGCCAGATGAAGGACCAGGGCTTCAAGCCCAAGGCGGTGATCGGCGCCGGCGGCGGCTATTCGCTGCGCGACACCGTAGCTGCGGTCGGCGCTGAGAACATGGAAGGCGCGCTGGACGTGGACTTCACCCAGTATCGCACCAATCCCAAGGCGGCCCCGGGCATCGAGCAGTTCGTGACCAAGTACAAGGCCAAGTACGGCACCGATCCGCGCTCGGGCCATAGCCTTGCGAACTACATGGGCGCCAAGGTGTTCTTCGACGCCATCGCCGCGTCCAAGGATCTCACTGCCGACAACATCCGCGCCCAGGTGCTGAAGGTGGACCTGCCGGTCGGCAGCACCGCCACCGGCTGGGGCGCCAAATTCTCCGAGCAGGGCCAGAACACCCGCGCCCTTCCCTTCCTGATGCAGTGGCAGGGTGGCGAACTCGTCACCGTGTTCCCGGAAGACGCCGCCGTCGCCAAGATGAAGGTCGGCGTCGGCACCAACTGAGCCTCCCGGCTTGCACCTTGCGGCCGCCGCCCCAAAGCGGCGGCCGTTTTTCAACAAGACGCCGCCAGCCCCCTCAGGGATGGCTGACGCTCGCCGTGCCGTTGCCCACGGCGCTTTCCGCCCGCCCCGTCCGCCTGGAGTCCGCGCGATGGACGTTTTCATTCAGCTCCTGATCAACGGCATCCTGCTCGGCAGCATGTACGCGATCATCAGCGTTGGCCTGACCCTCATCTTCGGCATCGTCCGGGTGGTGAACTTCGCCCATGGCGAGTTCCTGATGGTCGGCATGTACGGCGCCTATCTGCTCGCCGCGAAATTCGGCCTGCATCCTTATGTGTCGGCCATTCCCATCGTGCTGCTGCTGTTCGCGTTCGGCGCCCTGGTGCAGCGCTTCATCATCCAGCCGCTGCTGTCGGCGGAAGAGCATATCCAGATTTTCGCCACCGTCGGGCTGTCCACCGCGCTGATGAACCTCGCGCTGATGATCTTCGGCGCCGACCTCTATTCGGTTCCCCCCTCGGTGGTGCAGCATTCCATCAACATCGGCGGCTTCACCCTGGTGATCGGCCAGATCGTGATGTTCGTGTGCGCGCTCGCCCTGGTTGCGGGCCTGCATCTGTTCATGCAATCCACCCCGCTCGGCCGCGCCATCCGCGCCACGGCGCAGAACCGCAATGCCGCTTTGCTGATGGGCGTGCGCGTGGACCGCATCTATGTGATCGCCTTCGGTCTCGGCGCCGCCTGCGTCGGCCTCGCCAGCGCGCTGGTGATGCCGCTCTATCCCGTGACGCCCACCATCGGCACCTATTTCGTGCTCACCGCCTTCGTGGTGGTGGTGCTCGGCGGCATGCGCTCCATGTACGGCGCCTTCTTCGGCGCCATGATCATCGGCATCGTGGATAGTCTTTCGGGATATTACATCGCGCCCGACCTCAAGGAGGTCGTCTATTTCGTGATCTTCATCCTGATCTTGATCTTCAAGCCGACCGGCCTGTTCGGCCTCGGCCGCGGGACGGAGTGATCCCATGACCGTGAAAGCCACCTCCGCACCCGCCGCGCAGCAGAAGGGCCCCGGCCTGCTCGCCGCCCTCACCACCCCGCGCGTCTATTGTTCGCTGATCGCGCTCGCCTTGCTGCTGATCATTCCAATGGTCTCCGGCTCGCCGTTCGTGGTGCATGTGTTCGTCACCATCTGCGTGTTCGCCGCGCTCTCCACGGCCTGGAACATCGTCGGTGGCTATGCCGGCCAGCTCTCGCTCGGCCACATGGTGTTCTACGGCATCGGCGGCTATACGACCGCGCTGCTGATCACCCATTTCGGCCTCACGCCCTGGCTCGGCATGCTGGTGGGCGCGGCGCTGGCGGCGATCGTCGGGCTGGCCATCGGCTATCCCTGCTTCCGCCTGCGCGGCCCGTTCTTCTCGCTCGCAACCATCGCGTTCCTGGAAGTGGTGCGGCTGCTGTCGATCCATTTCCACGAGGTCACCGGCGGCTCGGCGGGCCTGATCGTGCCGCTGAAGCTCGGCTGGACGTGGATGATCTTCCGCGAGAAGATCAATTATCTCTACATCGCCTTCGGCCTGCTGCTGCTGTGCATCGCGGTGTCCTATTTGATCCGCAATTCGCGCCTCGGCTTCTATCTGACGGCGGTGCGCGAGCGCGATCCAGCGGCCCTGGCGGCGGGCGTCAACAATACCCGGGTGAAGCTGCAGGCGATCGCCATCTCGGCGGCGCTGACCGCGCTCGTCGGTGCGTTCCACGCCATGTACATGACGTTCCTCGAACCAGCGACCATGTTCTCGCTCGCCACCTCCATCGAGATCGCCATGTTCTCGCTGATCGGCGGCCTCGGCACAGTGGCGGGACCTTTGCTCGGCACGGTGCTGGTGGTGCCGCTGGCGGAACTCGCGCGCGGCTGGCTCGGCGCCTCGGCCAACGGCCTGCACGGCTTCGTCTATGGCACGGTGCTGGTGATCATCACCCTCACCTTGCCCGGCGGCCTGGTGGGCACGTTCGGCAAGCGCGTCGGCCGCTGGATTGACGCCTTGCCCGGCGGCGGCCGCGCGACCCCGGTGCGCGAGGCGCCCGCGCTCAATGCCATCACCGGCACGCCGGGCGAGCCGATCCTGATCGCCAAGAACCTGATGAAGACCTTCGGCGGCCTCGTTGCCACCGACAATATCTCGCTCACCCTCAAGCGCGGCGAGATTCTCGGCATCATCGGGCCGAACGGCGCCGGCAAGACCACGTTCTTCAACCAGCTGTCGGGTTTCCTGCATCCCAATTCCGGCACCGTGTCCGTCATCGGCGCGGACGGCGTGGGCGTGACGCCGACCACGGCCGACGGCTTTGCCCGGCGCGGCATCGGCCGCACGTTCCAGATCGTCCAGCCGTTCGGCAAGCTCACCGTGCTGGAGAACATCATGATCGGCGCCTTCCTGCGCCATCCCAAGGTGGAGGACGCGCGCGCCGCCGCCCTGCGTGTCGCCAAGGTGGTGGGGCTCGACGATGTGAAGGATATCGAGGCCGGCACCTTGCCCATCGGCGGTCTCAAGCGCCTGGAAGTGGCGCGCACGCTCGCCACCGAGCCCAACATTCTGCTGCTGGACGAAGTGATGGCCGGCCAGAGCCAGGCCGACACCCAGCGCATGGTGCAGCTCATCCGCACCATCCGCGACCACGGCGTCACCGTGGTCGCCATCGAGCACAACATGCAGGCGATCATGAGCCTGTCGGACCGGATCGCGGTGATCGATTCCGGCAAGCTGATCGCGGAGGGCCCGCCGCAAGAGGTGGTGCGCGACCGCCGCGTGATCGAAGCCTATCTCGGGGAGGATTATGCCGATGCTCAAGGTCTCTGAGATTTCGGCCGGCTACGGCCGCACGGTCATCCTCGAAGATGTCTCGATCCGCGTCGGGCGCGGCGAGGTGGTCACCATCATCGGCGCCAACGGCGCCGGCAAGACCACTTTGCTGCGCGCCATCTCCGGGCTGGTGAAGCCGGGGCGCGGCGAGATCGTCTTCGACGGCCAGCGCATCGACAAGCTGGACCCGGCGGAGATTGTCGGGCGCGGCCTCGTCATGGTGCCGGAGGCGCGCCAGCTGTTCCCGGTCATGACCGTGAAGGACAATGTCCTGATGGGCTGCTACCACCCCAAAGCCCGCGCGGGTGCCGCCCAGCGGTTCGAGGAAGTGCTCGACATCTTCCCCCGCGTGCGCGAGCGCCTCAGCCAGCTGGCCGGCTCGCTCTCGGGCGGCGAGCAGCAGATGGTGGCGATCGCGCGCGGCCTGATGGCGGCGCCCAAGCTGCTGATGCTGGACGAGCCCTCGCTCGGCCTTGCCCCCATCATCGTGCAGCAGATGTTCGATGTGCTCGACCGCATCTGCAAGATGGGCACCACCGTGCTGCTGGTGGAGCAGAAGGCCTTCCACGCGCTGAAGATCGCCGACCGCGCCTATGTGATCGAGAACGGCCATATCGCCATCGAGAACACCGGCCCGGGCCTGCTCGCCGATCCGCATATCAAGACCGTCTATCTCGGCATTTGAACCCCCGGAATCCTTGCCATGCTGCATAAGAACTTCATTGCCGGCGATTGGGTCGAAGGCACGCGGGTCAACCGCAACATCAATCCCTCCAATCTCGATGACGTCGTGGGCGAATACGCCCTCGCCGACGCCGCGCAGGCGCAAGCGGCCATCGATGCCGCCTTTACCGCCTTCCCGGCCTGGGCCGCCGCGAGCCCGGAACTGCGCGCCGACGCGCTCGACCGCATCGGCACGGAAATCCTCGCCCGCAGGGAAGAGCTCGGCACCCTGCTGTCGCGCGAGGAAGGCAAGACGCTGGCCGAGGGGATCGGCGAAGCGACGCGCGCCGGCCGCGTGTTCAAATTCTTCTCGGGCGAAGCCCTGCGCCTCACCGGCGACAAGCTCGCCTCGGTGCGGCCGGGCGTGGAAGTGGAGATCACCCGCGAGCCGGAAGGCGTGGTCGGGCTCATCACGCCCTGGAATTTCCCCATCGCCATTCCCGCCTGGAAGATCGCCCCCGCGCTCGCCTACGGCAATTGCGTGGTGTTCAAGCCGGCGGAACTGGTGCCCGGCTCGGCCTGGGCGCTGGCGGAAATCATCGCCCGCTCCGGCCTGCCGGAAGGCGTGTTCAATCTGGTGATGGGGCCCGGCTCGCAGGTCGGCAATGCGCTGGTGCATTCGCCCAAGGTGCGCGCCATCTCCTTCACCGGCTCGGTGCCGGTGGGCCGCCGCATCGCCGGCGACCTCGTGGCGCGCGGCGCCAAGTTCCAGCTGGAGATGGGCGGCAAGAACCCGCTCGTGGTGCTGGACGATGCGGACCTGAAGACGGCGGTGGAAGCCGCGGTGAACGGCGCCTTCTATTCCACCGGCCAGCGCTGCACCGCCTCCTCGCGCCTGATCGTCGAGAGCGAGATCCACGATAGGTTCGTCGCCGCCTTGTCCGAGCGCCTCGCCGCCCTGACGGTGGATGATGCGCTGAAAGCCGGCACCGATATCGGCCCGGTGGTGAGCCAGGACCAGCTCGACCAGGACCTGGACTATGTCGGCATCGGCAAGGCGGAAGGCGCCAAGGTGATCGGCGGCGAGCGCCTGGAGCGCGGCACGCCCGGCTATTACATGGCCCCGGCGCTGATGACCGAGACCGACAATGCCATGCGCATCAACCGTGAGGAGATCTTCGGACCGGTCGCGAGCGTGATCCGCGTGCGCAATTACGAGGAAGCGCTGGCGGTCGCCAACGATACCGAATTCGGCCTCTCCTCCGGCATCTGCACCACCTCGCTCAAGCATGCGAGCGACTTCCGCCGCCGCTCCCAGGCCGGAATGGTGATGGTGAACCTCGCCACCGCGGGGGTGGATTATCACGCCCCGTTCGGCGGCCGGAAGGGCTCGTCCTACGGGCCGCGCGAGCAGGGCGCCTATGCCCGCGAATTCTACACGGCGGTGAAGACCGCCTACACGCTGGCGGGATGACATGAGCGAGATCACCGGACATACGCGCCTCTTCGGCATCCTGGCCGATCCCATCCACCATGTGAAAACGCCCCAGGCGCTCAACGCGCTGATGGAGCGGGTCGGCTATGACGGCGTGCTGGTGCCCCTTCACGCCAGCGCCGACGACCTCGCCGCCGTGGTCGGCGGGCTGCGGCTGCTGCGCAATCTCGGCGGGCTCATCGTCACCGTTCCGCACAAGACCGCCATCGTCGATCTGTGCGACGAGGTGAGCGAGAGCGCGCGTCTCATCGGCGCCGTCAACACCATCCGCTGCGAGGCGGACGGGCGGCTGGTGGGCGAGATGCTGGACGGGCACGGCTTCGTCGCCGGCCTGCGGCAAAACGGCATCGAGCCGGAAGGCCGCAGCGCCTATCTCGCCGGCGCCGGCGGTGCGGCGAATGCCATCGCCTTCGCTTTGGCCCAGGCGGGCATCTCGCGCCTGACCATCGCCAACCGCACGCGCGCCAAGGCGGAAGATCTCGCCGGACGCCTCGCCGGCCCATTCCCGAACCTTCAGGTGGACATCGGCACGCCCGACCCGTCCGGCCACGACCTGGTGGTGAACGCCACCTCGCTCGGCCTGAAGGCGGGGGATCCGCTGCCCCTGGACGCCGCCAGCCTGACGCCCGACCAGATCGTCGCCGAGATCATCATGCAGCCGGTCACCACCGCGCTGCTCGCGGCGGCGCAGGCGCGCGGCTGCCGCACCCAGCCCGGCCGGCCGATGCTGGAGTGCCAGCTCGAGCTGATGGCGAAGTTCGTCGGAATGGAACCGTGAACGCGGTCCCCTCCCCCGCGCTCCCGGCCGTCGGCCTGTTGAAGGATCGCTGCGCGCTGGTGACGGGCGGCGCCTCGGGCATCGGCCTTGCGATCAGCCGGGCGCTGCGCGCCCAGGGCGCGCGCCTGGTGCTGCTCGACCCCGATCCGAAGTCGGGCGATGTCGCGGCGGAGCTTGGCGAGGCCGTCGCGGTTTCCGGCTCCGTGACCAGCCGCGCCGACGTGGCGCGGGCCTGCGACGCGGCGGACGCCTTCGGCGGGCTCAACATCGTGGTCGCGAACGCGGGCATATCCTCGAACCAGCCGACGCTCGACGTCACCGACGCCGACTGGCAGCGGGTGATGGACATCAACCTCACCGGCGTCTTCCTCACCGCGCAGGAAGCGGGCCGGCGGATGCTGGCGCGCGGGCGCGGCTCGATCCTGCTCATGGCCTCCATGTACGGCGTCGTCGCCGCACCGGAGCGCATCGGCTACTGCGTCTCCAAGGCCGGCGTCGTCATGATGGCGAAGGCGCTTGCGGTGGAATGGGCGGCGCGCGGCGTGCGCGTGAACGCCATCGCGCCGGGCTATGTGCGCACCCCGTTCCTGGACGATCTCGCCGCGCGCGGCCGGCTCGATCTCGACCGCCTGGAAAAGCGCACCCCCATCGGCCGGCTGATTACCCCCGACGAGGTGGCGCAGGCGGCGGTGTTCCTCGCCAGCGATCACGCCGGCGCCATCACCGGGCAAGTGCTCGGCGTCGACGGCGGCTGGGCCGCCTACGGATATCTCTGAAGATTTGGACGCAGAGAACGGCCCGACCGGCCGGTCTTGAGGAGAATGACAATGCCGGACCGCATCGAGCTGCAAGCCGCGGCACCCTGGATTGAGCTGCGCACCACCGAAGCCGACTGGCAGCAGGCAGACCCCAAGCTCCTGGGCGAACTCCTCACCCAGATGAACCTCATCCGCGCCTTCGAGGAAACGGTGCTGGAGCTGGCCGGCGAGGGGCTCGTGCACGGCCCGGCCCATTCCTCGGTCGGCCAGGAAGGCGGCGCCGCCGGCTCCATCGTCGGTCTGCGGCCCGGCGACCAGGTGAACGGCTCCCATCGCGGCCATCACCAATTCCTCGCGAAAGCCCTCGCCTATATCGCCCCGGGCATCGACCCGAAGGCGGATTTCCCGGAAGGCACCGAGCCGCTGCTCTACCAGTCGCTCGCCGAGATCCTCGGGCTGGAGCCGGGCTTCGGCCACGGGCGCGGCGGCTCCATGCACCTGCGCTGGGGGGAAGCCGGCGCCATCGGCACCAATGCCATCGTCGGCGGCGGCGTGCCGCTCGCGGCGGGCGCGGCCATGGCCCACAAGCTCGCCGGCACGGGCGACGTCGCCATCACCTATTTCGGCGACGGCGCGGTGAACATTGGCGCGGTGCTGGAGACCATGAACCTCGCCGCCGCCTGGAACCTGCCGCTGATGTTCTTCATCGAGAACAACGGCTATGCGGTCGCGACGACGGTGGCCGAGGCGACGCGCGACCCGCGCCTCTCCGGCCGCGGGCCCGGCTTCGGCATTCCCTCCTGGCGGGTGGACGGGATGGACCCGCTGGCGGTCCATCTCGCGACCCAGGAAGCCCTTGCCGTCATGCGATCGGGCCAGGGCCCAACCGTGATCGAGGCCGAGGTCTATCGCTATTTCCACCAGAACGGCCCCTTGCCCGGCTCGGCCTTCGGCTATCGCACCAAGGAGGAGGAAGCCTCCTGGCGCGCCCGCGATCCCATCGACCGCACCGGCCGCGCCCTGGTGAAGCGGGGTGAGCTGAGCCAAGGCGATCTGGACGCGCTGCGCGAGCGCTGCAAGGCGCTGATGGGCGAGGTCGCGGCCCGCCTTGTGGAGCCGGACGGCAACCGGCGCCGCATCCAGGCGGCGCTCTGGCCCGATGTCGGCTTCGTGGATACCGGCATTCGCGGCGACCTGTCCGAGCTGAAGGACAAGCGCGCGGAAGAAGCTTCGACTTTCACCGGCGCCACCACCGAGCGCAAGTTCGTGGATGCCATCGCCGACGTGCTTCACCGCCGTTTCGAGACCGACGACAAGCTGGTGATCATGGGCGAGGACATCCATCGCCTGAAGGGCGGCACCAATGGCGCCACACGCGGCCTTGCCGCCGCCTTTCCCGGCCGTGTATTCGGCACCCCCATCAGCGAGGGCGCATTCGCCGGCCTCGCAGGAGGGCTTGCCATGGACGGACGCTACCGGCCGATCATCGAATTCATGTATCCCGACTTCATGTGGGTCGCCGCCGACCAGGTGTTCAACCAGATCGGCAAGGCGCGCCACATGTTCGGTGCCGATGTTGACGTGCCGCTGGTGCTGCGCACCAAGATCGCCATGGGCACCGGCTACGGCTCCCAGCATTCGCTGGACCCGGCGGGCATGTTTGCCACCTCGCCCGGCTGGCGCATCGTCGCCCCCTCGACCCCGTTCGACTATGTGGGCCTGATGAATGCGGCCCTGGCCTGCAACGATCCCGTGCTCGTGATTGAGCATGTGGACCTCTACCAGACCATGGGGACGATCCCGGCCGAGGACCTCGACTACATCATCCCGCTCGGCACGGCGCGGGTGGTGCGGGAAGGCAACGACCTCACCATTCTCACCTATTCGGCCATGGTCGCGCGCAGCCGCGAAGCCGTCGAGCAACTCGGCGTCGATGCCGAGATCATCGATCTGCGCACCCTCGACCGCGCCTCGCTGGACTGGGACACGATCGGCGAGAGCATTCGCAAGACCAACAACGTGCTGATCGTCGAGCAGGGCTCGGTGGGCACCTCCTATGGCAGCTTCCTCGCCGATGAGATCCAGCGCCGCTACATGGACTGGCTCGACCAGCCGATCCAGCGCGTCACCGGCAAGGAGGCTTCCCCCACCATCTCCAAGGTGCTGGAGCGCGCCGCCTATGCCGGCACGCCGGAAGTGATGGACGGACTGGCCGTGACCATGGCCGCGCGCGGCACGCCGCTTTCGCCGGCCGCATTGGCGCAGGCCGCATCATGAGCAATGCGAACGACACCCACGCCGCGCTGCTGACGCGCCTTTCGCAGATCGTCGGCCCCGCCGGGCTCATCACCGGCGAAGCCGACATGGAACTCTACGCCATCGACTGGCGGCGGCAGTTTCCCGGCAAACCCCTGTGCGTGGTCCGCCCCGCATCCACGGCCGAGGTCTCTGAGGTTGTTCGGGCCTGCGCCGAGGCGGGCGCGGCGCTTGTGCCCCAGGGCGGCAATACCGGCCTTGCGGCCGGCGCGGTGCCCGATGCCTCGGGCGCCCAGGTGGTGCTCTCCCTCACCCGCATGAACGCCATCCGTGGGCTCGACCCCATTGGCATGACGATCGAGGCGGAGGCCGGCTGCATCCTCAAGGTGGGGCAGGACGCCGCCGCTGACGCCGGCCGCCTGCTGCCGTTGAGCCTTGCGGCGGAAGGCTCCGCCACCATCGGCGGCATCGTCTCCACCAATGCCGGCGGGGTGAACGTGCTGCGCTATGGCATGACCCGCGCCCTGGTGCTGGGCCTGGAAGTGGTTCTGGCCGACGGCACCATCGTCAACGGCATGCGGCGCCTGCGCAAGGACAATGCCGGCTACGACTGGAAGCAGATCTTCATCGGCAGCGAGGGTACGCTCGGCATCGTCACCGCCGCGATCCTGCGCCTCGTGCCGCGCCCCAAGCACACGGTGACGGCGTTGCTGAGCGTGCCCTCACCGGCGGCCGCTCTGCACCTGCTGGAGCTGGCGCAGGACGAATTGGGCGATTCCATCTCCGCCTTCGAGCTGATCTCCGCCCAATCGTTCGATCTGGTACGCCGTCACGCCGGCCTGACGCCGCCGATCGCGGCCGGTGACTGGTTCGTGCTGATCGAGGCCGGCGCGAGCCTTTCCGGCCTGCGCGAGGCGGCGGAGACCGCGCTTTCCGCAGCGCTGGAACAGGAGATCGCCCTCGACGGCGTCGTGGCGGAATCCGGCGCCCAGGCGGCGCAACTCTGGGCGCTGCGGGAGCACATTTCGGAAGGCGAGGCGCGCGAGGGCAAGAGCCTGAAGCACGACGTCTCCGTCCCCATCACCGACATTCCCGCCTTTCTGGAAGCGGCTGATGCCGCGCTCGCGGCCGGCGCGCCCGGCGCGCGGGCCAATGTGTTCGGCCACGTGGGCGACGGCAACCTGCACTACAACGTGCTGGTGGATTCGAGCCACGACGGCGCCGCCATCAACCGCCTCGTGCACGATGTGGTCGCCAGCTTCGGCGGCTCCATCTCCGCCGAGCACGGCATCGGCCAGTATCGGGTCGAGGAACTCCTGCGCCGCCGCTCGGCGGAGGAGACGGCCCTTTGCGCGACCCTGAAGGGCGCCCTCGATCCGCACCAGCGGCTCAATCCCGGAAAGGTGCTGCCGGTCCGCGCGCCCTGAGCGCGGGCCGGGGCCCCATCAAGAAGAGACCCCAAAGGGGGATGGCATGGAAACGTTCGACTACATCATCGTCGGGGGCGGCACCGCCGGGTGCATCCTCGCCGCGCGCCTCTCGGAAGACCCCAAGCACAGCGTGCTGCTGCTGGAGGCGGGAGGGCCGGACAACGGCTTCTGGATCCCCATCCCCGCCGGCTTCTCCAAGCTTCTGAGCGGTGCCGCGTTCAACTGGCGCTTCACCACCGAAAAGGAAGAGAACACCGGAAATCGCGAGATCGTGGTGCCGCGCGGCAAGGGTCTCGGCGGCTCCACGCTCATCAACGGCATGATCTATGTGCGCGGCCAGCCGCAGGATTATGACGGCTGGGCCCAGCGCGGTGCGACCGGCTGGAGCGCCGAGGACGTGCTGCCCTATTTCAAGAAAATGGAGACCTTCGTCGCGCCGGACGCCGACCCCTCGCGCGGCACCTCCGGGCCGCTGAACGTGGTGCGGGTGGCCGAGCGGCCAGTGCTCTCGGAGGCCTTCATAGAAGCCGCCGAGGAAGCCGGCTATTCCCGCAACCCGGACTATAACGGCCCCGACCAGGCCGGCTTCGGCTATTATCAGGTCAACCAGAAGGACGGCCGCCGCTGGACCGTGGTGGATGCCTATCTGCGCCCGGCGCTGGGCCGGCCGAACCTGAAGGTGGTCACCCACGCCCATGCGCTGAAGCTGGAATTCGAGGGCCGCCGGGCGAGCGGCGTGCGCTATCGGCTGGGCGGCAAGGATCTGGTGGCGCGGGCGCGCGGCGAAATCCTCCTCACCGCCGGGGCGGTGCAGTCGCCGCAATTGCTGGAGCTTTCCGGCATCGGCCATCCCGACACGCTCAAAGCCGCCGGCCTGCCGGTGTTCCACGCGCTGAGCGGCGTCGGCAATAATTACCGCGACCATTTCGCCACCCGCATGAACTGGCGGGTGAAGCTGCCCATCACCCTCAACGAGCAGACGCGCGGCTTGAAGCTGGCCCGCGCGGTGGCGCAATATTTCCTCACCCGCACCGGCATCCTCACCCTCGGCACCGGGCTCGCCCATGGGTTCGTGAAGACCCGGCCGGAGCTGGAAACCCCCGACATCCAATATTTCTTCATGCACGCAAGCTATGCCAACGCCGCCGACCGGGCGCTGGACCACCTGCCGGGCATGACCATCGGCGTCACCCAATTGCGCCCGCAATCCATCGGCTCGATCCACGTGAAGTCGGCCGATCCGTTCGCACAGCCCTCCATCCGCCCGAACTTCCTGGCTGTGCAGGAAGATTGCGACAGCCTCGTCGGCGGCATGAAGATCGCCCGCGCCATCATCGCGCAGAAGGCCATGGACCCCTATCGGGCCTATGAGATGAACCCCGGCCCCGATGTGCAGAGCGACGCGCAATGGCTGGAGTTCGCCCGCACCACGGGACAGACCATCTATCACCCCATCGGCACCTGCGCGATGGGCACCGGCCCCGCCGCCGTGGTGGATCCGCGCCTGAAGGTGCACGGGCTCGACGGGCTGCGGGTGGTGGATGCCTCCATCATGCCCACCATCGTCTCGGCCAATACCCAGGCGGCGGTGATGATGATCGCGGAAAAGGCCGCCGACCTCATCAAGGCGGATGCGAAGGGGTGAGACGACGCGATTGAGCCGGGACCGCGACATCCGCTAGTTTGATCCCCGGCTCACCCGGTGCGGCATGGACACGATCTGGCTCGAAGATTTCCTGGCGCTGCTGGAAGAAGGCGGCTTCTCCCGCGCGGCGGGCAAGCGCGCGGTCAGCCAGTCCGCCTTCAGCCGGCGCATCCGCGCGCTGGAGGACTGGGTCGGCGTGCCGCTGATCGAGCGCACCACCCATTCGGTGCGCCTGACGGCGGCGGGAGAGCGGCTGCGGCCGGTGGCGGAAGAGACGCTGCGGCGGCTTCACCAGGGCCGGCATGAGGCGCTCGTCGCCGCCCAGGCGAGCGGCGCGGCCATTCGTTTTGCCGCGACCCACGTGCTTTCCCTCACCTTCTTCCCGCCCTGGCTGCGCGAGTTGGAAGCCCGGCTCGATTCGCCGGCCACCTTCGAACTCACCGCCGACCATATGGTCGCGTGCGAAAACCTGATGGTGGAGGGCAAGGCCCATCTGCTTCTGTGCCACCACCATCCGGCGGCGCGCACGCGGCTGGAGGAACCGGCGTTTCTCTCCGCCACCATCGGCGAGGACCGGCTGGTGCCCGTGGGCACGCCGACGCGGGTGCGGGCGGGCGGGCCTTATCTCGCCTATGCGCCCACATCCGGCATGGGACGGATTCTCGCCGCCTCGGGCGTCGCGCGCGGCGATGGCGGGGAACCCGCCTTCACCTCCCATCTGGCGGGCGTGCTCGCGACGCTTGCGCGCGACGGGCGCGGCATCGCCTGGGTTCCGCTGAGCCTCGTCGCCGCCGACCTGGACGCCGCGCGCCTGGTTCGCGCCGGCGGCGCGGGCGACGAGGTGGCCATGGAGATCCGCCTGTTCCGCCCGCGTGCTCGCCAGAACGCGGCGGTCGAAGCCTTGTGGACGACGCTCACGGGACGGACGCGAGCGCGCCCTGCTGGTTCGCCTTAGACACCGTCGCTGCGCGCCCCGTGCGACCACGGCACGCCTTGGGTGGGGCCCGGCAAAGCCGCCTGTTAAAGCCCAGCCCGAAGGCGGCGCGTTGAACTTGCGGCGGCTGTGGCGCAGAACGGGACATCGCCGCGCAAGGATCATTCATGCTCCCATCCGATATCGAGGACCGCAAAGCCCGCGCCCGCGCTTGGTTCGAGGATTTGCAGGGCCGGATCATCGCCGCCTTCGAGGCGCTGGAGGCGCGGGCGCCCGCCGCGCTCTATGCCGGGCCGGCCGCGACCTTCGAGCGCTCCCCCTGGAGCCGCACCGATCACAGCGGCGCGCCGGGGGGCGGCGGCACCATGGCGATGATGCGCGGACGCCTGTTCGAGAAGGTGGGCGTGCACACGTCCACCGTGTTCGGCGAATTCGCGCCCGAGTTCCGCGCCCAGATCCCCGGCGCGGCGGAAGATCCGCGCTTCTGGGCTTCGGGCATCTCGCTGATCGCGCACATGACGAACCCCCATGTGCCGGCTGTGCACATGAACACGCGCTTCGTCGTCACCACCAAGAGCTGGTTCGGCGGCGGGGCGGACCTCACCCCGGTGCTCGATCGCCGCCGCACCCAAGACGATCCTGATACCGTCGCCTTCCATGCGGCGATGGAGGCCGCGTGCGCCCCGCATGTGGTGGCAGACTATGCCCGGCTGAAGGCGTGGTGCGAGGAATACTTCTTCCTCAAGCACCGCAACGAGCCGCGCGGCATCGGCGGCATTTTTTACGACTGGCTGGACAGCGGCGATTTCAATGCCGATTTCGCCTTCACACAGGATGTGGGGCGCACCTTCCTGGAGATTTATCCCCGCCTGGTGGAAGCCAATTTCCAGACCCCCTGGACCAAAGACGACCGCGAGGAACAGCTGGTGCGGCGCGGGCGCTATGTGGAATTCAACCTGCTTTATGACCGAGGCACCATCTTCGGCCTGAAGACCGGCGGCAACGTCGCCTCCATCCTCTCCTCCATGCCGCCAGAGGTAAAATGGCCCTAAATTGCGCTTTGCAGCGCTTCGCCCCAGCTGTGTGATGGCACTGTCATACAAGCCGTTTAGGCGGAAGCATCTGTTGAGGAGATGCTGCAATGGCCTTCGCGCCCGGTGAAATCGTTCAACTCAAGTCCGGCAGCCCTGCCTTGACCGTCATCGCCGTCGAAGGCGAGACCGTCGAAGTGTTGTGGTTCGCCGAGGAAGTGGTCGAATTCCGGACCCAGAAGCTTCCCGCCGTCGCCCTCGACGCGCTGGAGATCGAGGAATTCGACCTCGACGAAGACGAAGAAGAAGACGAAGAAGACTGATCCGGCCCGCGGGCCTTGCGCCCGGCGGGGATAAGGTCGCGCGCCTGTTTCGGGCACGTCGCGGGTTTCGGCGCGCCGGCATGCCGGAGGCCGCGCTGCCTTCGATATGCCGCGCCATTCCACATGGAAGGCCCTTCCCCGGAAGGGCCTTTTCTGATTCAGGGCCGCGCCAGCGCCATCAATGCGTGCAGGCTCTGCGCGTCGGTCGCGAAGTCCGCCGCGATCCAGGCGTCTTCCATGCGGGCCAGCGCAGCGCCAAGCGCCGGCCCTGGCTTGAGCCCCTGGGCGATGAGATCAGCTGCGCGGAACGGTGGGGCCGGGACCGTCCAGACGCGAGCCAGGTCCAGCAGCGCCGCCACCTCATCATTTCCCCGCCCGCCGCGCGCCGCGCCCACCAGAAGGCGATCCTCGAACATGGCGCGCCCGAGCCGGTAGATCGACGCGCGGGCTTGCCGCGCATCCATCGCCGCACCCGTCGCGCCCGCCATGCCCTGGAGCCGCTTGAACGCCTCGTTCGAAAGGCGCAGCCGCTCGCGCAGCCGCGCCGCATCCTCGACGATGCGCACGGCGAGAACCCCGAGCCGCCGCACGGCCTCGGGCGTCAGGTCGAGGGCAACGTCCAAAGAGGCGAGGCGTTCGAAGGAGATCAGGTCCGGCACGCCGCCCAAGATGGTCGGCAAAAACCCGGTCTCGCCCATCAGCCGCACGGTCGGCGCGGCGCCCTGCACCACCAGGAGCTTGAGCAATTCGCTCCCCACCCGCTCGCGCGACAGGAGCAGAATGCCGGCTCGCAGGCGAATGGCGGCGGAAAGCGCGGCTTCATCCATGGGCCCGCGCCCATAGGCGGCATGGAAGCGGAACAGGCGCATGATGCGCAGATGGTCTTCGCGAATGCGCGTTTGCGCATCCCCGATGAAGCGCACCCGGCCGGCCCGCAGATCGCCGAGCCCGCCCACAAGGTCGATCACGCGGCCCTGCGCGTCCGCATAAAGCGCATTCATAGTGAAGTCGCGTCGCGCGGCGTCGGCCCGCCAGTCGCGGCCGAAGCGCACCACCGCGTGGCGCCCGTCGGTCTCGATGTCCTCGCGCAGGGTGGTCACCTCGAACGGCGTGCCGTCGGCGACCACGGTCACCGTGCCGTGGGCAAGGCCTGTGGGCACCGCCTTCAGCCCGGCGGCGCGGGCGCGCCGCATGGTCTCCTCCGGCACGGCGGTGGTGGCGAGATCCACTTCGCTCACCGGCCGCCCCAGCAAGGCGTTTCGCACCGCTCCACCGACGACCCGCGTCTCCTCGCCCGCGCCATCCAGCACGCCGAGCACCCGGCGCAGCGGCGCAGCGGTGAACCAGGGCGCATCGGCGAGCGAAGCCGCGCTCATTCGAAGCGGCCCGGAACGAGCACCCCATCCTTCACTTCGGCGGGGACGTAGCGCGTGCCCGGCGGCGCGCCGCGCCCGTGCTCGAACGCGAGCAGGCCGAGCGCCATCAGTGCGATGGCGATGACCGAGAGCACCCCCATCATGCGCGGCGACCATTCCGCCGGCAGGATGGAGCCGCGCGTCACCAGCAGCAGCAGGGCATAGAGAACGAACGGCGTGAGAAACAGGCCGCCTTCGATGAGGAGCGTGCGCAGCATCAGCCATAGACCCGATCGTAGAGATTGCGCAGGATTCCCGCCGTGGCGCCCCAGATGAAGCGCTCGCGATAGGGCATGGCATAGAAATGGCGCAGCACGCCGTTGCGCTCGCCGGATTGCCGCAGATGGTTCGCGGGCGTCATCAGGAAGGCGAGCGGCACTTCGAACGCCTCCTGCACCTCGCCCGGATTGAGCGTCATCTGGTAATCCGGGTCGACCCGCGCCACCACGGGAGCGATCCAGAAGCCGGTGCTGGAGAGATAGCCGTCGAGAAACCCCAAGGGCTCGATGAAATGCGCGGCGATGCCCACTTCCTCATTGGCCTCGCGCAGCGCCGCCGCCACCTCGTCCTTGTCCTCCGGGTCCACCCGCCCGCCGGGAAAGGCGATCTGGCCGGCATGGTGGGAGAGGTGGGGCGAGCGCAAGGTCAGCAGCACGCTCGGCTCCGCCCGCGCGACGATGGGCACCAGCACGGCGGCGTGGCGCGGCGCGCGCCGGGGCATGACGGCGGCGGGATCGGCGGCCAGCGCGTGGTCCCCATTGAGGCCCGCTGCGCTCTCCTCGGAAAAGGGCGGCGGCGGCGCCTGCCGCAGCCGGGTCCGCGCCCGGGCGGCGAAATCATCGAAGGTATCCATGCGCGTCTTCAGCAACTCCGTCATGTCGAGGCCCGGTCCAGTTCGGCCGCCGCCATCATGGGATAGAAGCAGCCGCCGGAAGCGATCCCGAACAGGGGCACGCCCTCGACGTCGCGCACCTCGCCCCGCTCCACCAGATCCACGAAGGCGGCGCGGGTGAGGCGCGCCTCCAGCCCGCGCCGTACATGGAGGTAGGGACGCACTTCGCCAACCCCGGCGCCGGGTGCGAAGCGCAAATCATGACCGGGGCCGCAACGCACGATGTCGTCGAGATTGGTGCGGAACACCAGCACCTTGCCCTCTTCGGCCTGTTCTTCCGCGAAATCCACCGCGAGGAACGGGGCATCCTCCACCGTCAGCCCCACCTTCTCCGCCGGCGTCTTCAGCACGAACCGCCCGTCCTCGCGCGTCAGCACGGAGGCAAACAGGCGCACCAGGGCCGGTCGGCCGATCGGGGTACCGGCATAGAACCAGGTGCCGTCGGCGGCGATGCGCATGTCGATCTCGCCGCAATCGGGCGGATTCCAAAGCTCAACCGGGGCCGGCCCCCGCCCGCCGGCAGCGGACGCCGCCGCCATCAGAGCGTCGAGCCGCCCCGACTCGCCGGGCGCGGAGGCGATCTGCGCCGGCGCTTGGGATGGCATTTGGGGCGGTGCATCGCGGCTGTCTGTCATGGGCTCCTCGCGATGAGTTGAGCATGCGAATATGTGCGTATGCGAAGCTGTGGTTCGACGCGGCGCGAACATATCGTAAGCTGGTCGTTCCGGCCTCCGCGAACTTTAGCGTGGGAAAGGCGGATTTGCGGGCCTCGTCTTGCCGTCTTTGGGCGGGAAGATGCCTCGCCAAAGGAGAAGCGTGGATGTCGGCAGCAAGCGAGACGTTCGATCTGGACCAGATGATCATCCGCAATGCGGAGGCCGCGGCGGCCAGCGTGCGCACCGCGCGCGCCGCCATCGCCTCGGTGATCTTCGGTCAGGAAGCCGTGATCGACCATGCGCTTATCACCATCCTCGCCGGCGGACACGGGCTTCTTGTGGGCGTGCCGGGCCTCGCCAAGACCAAGCTCGTGGAAACCATGGGCACCGTGCTCGGCCTCGATGCCCGGCGCGTCCAGTTCACGCCGGACCTGATGCCCTCCGACATCCTCGGCGCCGAGGTGCTGGAGGAAAGCGCCGGCGGCAAGCGCGCGTTCCGCTTCATCCGAGGGCCCATTTTCGCCCAGCTTCTGATGGCGGACGAGATCAACCGCGCCAGCCCGCGCACCCAGTCCGCCTTGCTGCAGGCCATGCAGGAATACCATGTCACCGTCGCCGGCGAGCGGCACGACCTGCCCAAGCCCTTCCACGTGCTGGCCACCCAGAATCCGCTGGAGCAGGAAGGCACTTATCCCTTGCCGGAAGCCCAGCTCGACCGCTTCCTGATGGAAATCGACGTGGATTATCCCGACCGCGATGCGGAACGCCGCATCCTGTTCGACACCACGGGCGCGGAAGAAACCAAGCCCCGCGCCGCCATGAGCGTGGAAGACCTGCTCACCGCCCAGCGCCTTGTGCGCCGCCTGCCGGTGGGCGATTCGGTGGTGGAAGCCATTCTCACCCTGGTGCGCTCCGCTCGCCCCAATGCCGAGGGGCCGGAGCAGAAATTGATCGCCTGGGGTCCCGGCCCGCGCGCCAGCCAGGCGCTGATGCTGGCGGTGCGCGCCCGCGCGCTGCTGGACGGGCGCTATGCCCCCTCGGTGGACGATGTGATGGCGCTGGCCGAACCGGTGCTGAAGCACCGCATGGCGCTGACCTTCTCCGCCCGGGCGGAAGGCGAAACCGTGCCGCGCATCGTGCGCCGGCTCGCCGGCCGGCTGGGCTGAGGCGCCGCGCGTGGAGGACACCACCCAGCGCTCGGTCGAGCGCGCCTCGCAGGATTCCGCAGCGCTCGCGGCGGCCATGCCCCGCCTTGTGCTGGAGGCCCGCCGCATCGCCTCAAGCGTCCAGCATGGGCTGCACGGCCGCCGGCGGGTGGGGACCGGCGAGAATTTCTGGCAGTACCGCCGCTTCACGGACGGCGAACCGGCGGCGCGGGTGGATTGGCGCCGCTCTGCCCGCGACGATCTCTTGTATGTGCGCGAGCGCGAATGGGAAGCCGCCCACACGGTGTGGATCTGGCCCAATCTCTCACCCTCCATGGACTATGCCTCGCCCCGCCTGCCGCCCAAGCGCGAACGCGCGCTGGTGCTCGCCTTTGCCCTCGCCGATCTGCTGGTGAAGGGCGGCGAGCGCGTGGGCATGCCCAATCTCATGCGCCCCTCCGCCAATCGCCGCATCGTCGAGCGCATGGCGGAAGCGGTGCTCCACTCCCCCGAGCACCCTGCCCTGCCGCCCGCCTTCAATCCCTCCCCGCTGTCCGAAATCGTGCTGCTGGGGGATTTCTGGAGCCCCACAGAGGACGTGACCACGCGCATCCGCCACCTCGCGGGAACCGGCGCCCACGGTCATGTTGTTCAGGTGGTCGATCCAGCGGAGGAGACTTTCCCGTTCTCCGGCCGCGTGGAATTTCACGGCGCGGACGAGGCTCTCTCGCTCACGGTGGGACGCGCGGAAACCTGGCGCGGCGATTATGAGACCCGCCTTGCCGCCCATCGCGCCGCCATCCGCGCGGCAGCGGAAGGCATGGGCTGGGCGTTCGCGGTTCATCGCACCGATCGCCCGGCCAGCGAGATGCTGCTGACCCTGCATTCGCGCATGGGGAGCGGAGAGATTCTCAATCCCGCCCCTGCAAAGGCCGACAGCGCGAGGAGCCCCGCGCCATGATGGGGCTGCCGCTCGCCTTTTCCGCGCCGCTGATCCTCACCGCGTTCCTGGCGCTGCCGCTGCTGTGGTTCGTGCTGCGCGTGGTGCCGCCGAAGCCGCGCGAAATCGTGTTTCCGCCCATCCGCCTGCTGCTCGACATCAAGCCGAAGGAAGAGACACCGGCCCGCACGCCCTGGTGGCTCACCGCGCTTCGGCTGGCGCTGGCGGCGCTGGTGATCTTCGCGGCCGCCGGGCCGATCTGGAACCCGCCCGCCGCCACCCCCTCCGCCAGCGGGCCGATGGTGCTGCTGCTCGACCAGGGCTGGCCCGCCGCCGCCAGCTGGGACGCGCGCAAGGCCGCCGCCGCCGGCTTCATCGACGAGGCGGAAAGCGGCGGGCGCGGGGTCGCGCTCATCCCCACCGCCGACGTGCCGAAGGACGTGACGCTGCTGCGCCCGGGACAAGCGCGCGACAAGCTGCGCTCGCTGGAGCCGGTGCCTTATGCCCCGCCCCGCAAGGAGGCGCTGGCGCTGGCCGGCCGGCATCTCGCCGCCGAGCCCGAGGCGGGCCTGATCTTCATCAGCGACGGCGTGGACCTGAAGGCGGACGAAACCCTCTCTGCCGATCTGGCGGCCCTGAAGCCGGCGCATCCGCCGCTGGTGATTTCCGGCGGCGTCGATGCCCCGCTCGCGCTTGCCGCGCCGGAAAATGCCGCGGGCGCCCTCTCGGTCAAGGTATTGCGCGCGAGCGCCGGTGCCGGCCGCGCGGGACGGGTGGAGGCCCGCGACCTGAAGGGCCTCAGCCTCGGCGAAGCGAATTTCGCCTTCGCGCCCGACGCCACGGAGACCGAGGCGCGGTTCGATCTTCCGGTGGAGATGCGCAATGACATCGCGCGCCTGGAAATCGTCGGCCAGCATTCGGCCGGTGCCGTGCAATTGCTCGACAAGCGCTGGCGCCGCCGCACCGTGGGTGTGGTTTCCGGCGCGAGCACGGACACCAGCCAGCCGCTGCTGGCGCCGACCTATTATCTGTCGCGCGCGCTCGGCCCGTTCGCGGACGTGCGCCTTGCCGACAGCGGCGCGCCGGCAGAGGCGATCAACCGTTTCCTCGACCAGCGGCTGCCGGTGATCGTGCTGACCGACGTGGGCACCATCCCGCCCGCCACACGCACGCGGCTCGCCCGCTTCGTGGAAGACGGCGGGGTGCTGGTGCGCTTTGCTGGCCCGCGCCTCGCCAATGCGCAGGACGACCTGCTGCCGGTCCATCTGCGGCGGGGCGGACGCGTGCTCGGCGGCTCGCTCTCGTGGGAAACGCCGCAGGCGCTCGGCAGCCTCAGCCCCGACGGGCCGTTCCGCGATCTTGCCTTGCCCAACGACGTGGTGGTCACGCGCCAGGTTCTCGCAGAGCCGGACGGCGCGCTCGGCGAGCGCACCTGGGCGGCGCTCAAGGATGGAACGCCCCTCGTGACCGGTGCCCGCTGGGGCAAGGGAGAAATCGTGCTGTTCCACGTCACCGCGGATACGTCCTGGTCCAATCTTCCCCTCTCCGGCACCTTCGTGGAAATGCTGCGCCGCGTGCTCGCACTCGCCGATACCAATGCCCCGCCCGTCGAGCCGGCCACTGCTGGCGCGTCGTTCGGCAGCGCCAGCAGCACGCCCGCGCCCACCGTCGTGCCGCCCAGCCGGGTGCTGGACGGCTTCGGCACCTTCCATCCTCCCGGCGCGACGGCCCGGCCGATCCCCGCCGCCTTCTCCGGCCGCGCCTCTGCCGATCATCCGCCCGGCTTCTATGGCCCGCCGGACGGGCTGATCGCGGTCAACGCCCTTCTGCCGGCAGACCGCCTCGCGCCGCTGGACCTCTCGGCCTTCGGCGGAACGGTGGAACCCTTGCGGGAAAGCGCGCCACACGATCTGCGCGGGCCGATCCTGATCGCCGCTATGGTGCTGCTGCTGCTCGATGCGCTGGCCGTGCTGATGCTCGGGCGCGGCCTGAGCCGGCTCGGTCCGCGTTCGGGCGCAGGCGGGGGGTTGGGCACGCGCGCGGACAAGACCTCCGCGAAAGCGGGCACGGCGGCGCTGCTCGCGTTTCTGGCCGCGTTCGGCGGCCTCGCCCTGGTCGCCCAACCCGGTCCTGCTTTCGCCGCCGATGAGGATTTCGCTTTGAAAGCGACGTCCCAGACGCGCCTTGCCTATGTGCTGACGGGCGACGCGGAAACCGACGAAATCAGCCGCGCCGGGCTCGATGGCCTGACCAATTTCCTCAGCGCGCGCACCGCGCTCCAGGCCGGGCCGACCATGGGCGTGGACATCGCCAAGGACGAACTGGCCTTCTTCCCCCTGCTATATTGGCCCATCCTGCCCAATACCCCGGTGCCCTCCGCCGCCGTGCTGGCGCGCGTGGACGCCTATATGAAGCAGGGCGGCACGGTGATCTTCGACACCCGTGACGCGCTGGAAAGCCCGCAAGGGCCCGGCGCGCCGCTCTCGCCGGCCGCCGCGCGCCTGCGCGAATTGCTGTCCGGCCTCGATATTCCTGAACTTGAGCCGGTGCCGCGCGATCATGTGCTCACCAAGGCCTTCTATCTGCTGAAGGACTTCCCCGGCCGCTTCACCGGAGGCACGACCTGGGTGGAAGCGCTGCCCGCCGCGCAGGATGGCGAGGACCGCCCCGCGCGGGCAGGCGACGGGGTCTCCCCCGTCATCATCACCTCCAACGATCTGGCCGGCGCCTGGGCGGTGGGGCCGGATGGCGACCCGCTGCTGCCGCTCACCCCCGGCGAGCCGCGCCAGCGCGAGTTCGCCTTCCGCACCGGCGCCAATATCGCCATGTATGTGCTGACCGGAAACTACAAGGCGGACCAGGTGCATGTGCCCGCACTGCTGGAGCGGCTGGGGCAATGAGCGCGCTCCTTTCCGTTACGCGCGATGCCATCCCCTCTCCCGCTTGCGGGGAAGGGTTAGCGTGGGGGCCGACCACAGGCCGGAGAAGGCTGGGAAAGAGGAGAGGCTGCATATGCCCCCTCCCCAGCCCTCCCCCGCTTGCGGGGGAGGGAGCCTACCGCGCCCGCCACCTTAAGGACGCCGCATGAGCTACGGCCTCGCCTTCGAACCCTTCGTGTCGCTGCCGATCCTGCTTGCCCTCGCGGTGGCGGCGGTGGTGCTCGCGGGGCTGCTGCTGGCCTCACGCACCCGTGGCGCCGCGTTCCGCGCGCTCGCGCTGCTGGTGGGGCTGCTCGCGCTCGCCAATCCCTCGCTGACGCGCGAGGAGCGTGAGCCGCTCTCCTCCGTGGTCGCCATGGTGGTGGACAAGAGCGCCAGCCAGGATTTCGGCGATCGCAACGCCCAGACCGAAGCGGCCCGCGCCGCGCTCGCCGAGCGCCTCGGCCGCATCCCCAATCTGGAAGTCCGCACCATCGAGGCCGATGCCCGCAACGGCGAGACCGACGGCACGCGCCTGTTCTCCGCCCTCTCGGCGGGCCTGGCGGACGTGCCGCCCGAGCGTGTGGCCGGCGCCGTCCTCATCACCGACGGGCGCGTGCACGACGTGCCGGCGGATGTCGCCGCGCTCGGATTTTCCGCGCCCGTGCATGCGCTGATCACCGGCAAGGCCGGCGAGCGCGACCGGCGTGTCGCCTTCGACAAGGCGCCGCGCTTCGGCATCGTCGGCCAGAAGCAGACCATCACCTTCCGCGTCACCGACGAGGGCGCGCCCGCCGGTGCCCGCGTTCCCGCCACCGTGCGGCGCGACGGCGAGGTCATCGGCACCCCCATCGTCACCGCCGGCCGCACCGCCAGCATGGAGGTGGAAATCACCCATGCGGGGGCGAACATCATCGAGATCGAGGTGCCCCCGCTCGCGGACGAACTGACGCAGGTGAACAACCGCACCGCCGTGTCCATCGACGGCGTGCGCGACAAGCTGCGCGTTCTGCTGGTGTCCGGCGAGCCCAACGTGGGCGAACGCACCTGGCGCAACCTGCTGAAGAGCGACGCCAATGTGGACCTTGTCCACTTCACCATCCTGCGCCCGCCAGAGAAGCAGGACGGCACGCCCATCAACGAACTTTCGCTGATCGCCTTCCCGACGCGGGAGTTGTTTCAGACCAAGATCCGCGACTTCGACCTGATCATCTTCGACCGCTATTCCCAGCAGGGCGTGCTGCCGCAGGTCTATTTCGACAATATCGTCCGCTATGTGCGCGGCGGCGGCGCCGTGCTGGTGGCGGCGGGCACGGACTATGTGGATCCCGGCTCGCTCTACAACACGCCGCTGGAAGCCATCCTGCCCGGCATTCCCACCGGCAACACCACGGAAGCGCCGTTCCGCGCCGCGCTGACCGAGCCCGGCAAGCGCCATCCGGTGACCCGCGCCCTGCCCGGCTCGCAGACCGAGCCGCCGCAATGGAGCCATTTCTTCCGCGTGATCGATTCCAGCGTGCGCTCGGGCACCTCCGTGCTCGCGGCGCCCGGCGACAAGCCGGTGCTGATCCTCGACCGGGTGGGCGAAGGGCGCGTGGCTCTGCTGCTCTCCGATCACATCTGGCTTTGGGCGCGCGGCTATGAGGGCGGCGGCCCCTATATCGACCTTTTGCGCCGCCTCTCCCACTGGCTGATGAAGGAGCCGGACCTGGAGGAAGAGCGCTTGAAGCTCTCCACCTCCGGCCGCGATTTGGTGGTGGAGCGCCAGACCATGGGCGACACCGTGCCGGCGGCCCTCGTCACCCCGCCCACCGGCGCACCGCGCACGCTCACCCTCTCGCAGGTGGAGCCGGGCCTGTGGCGCGCGACCACGCCGGCCGATCAATTGGGCCTGTGGCGCGCCGCCAACGGCACCCTCAACGCTTTGGTGAACATCGGCCCGCTGAACCCGAAGGAATTCGCCGAGGTCACCTCGACCCGCGAGGTGGTGGCGCCGATCTCCGCTGCCACCGGCGGCGGAATCTGGCGCCTCGCCGATCTCAATGGCGGTGTGCCGCGCGTCGTCACCATGAGCACTGGCGAGCGCCTCGCCGGCGAGGACTGGATGGGGCTGCGCACCCGCGACGTCTCGGTGGTGCGCGGCATCGGCCTGTTCCCGCTGTTCGCGGGGCTCTCCGGCCTGCTGCTGATGCTCGGGTTTATTGCGGCGACCTGGGTGCGGGAGGGGCGGTGAGCGGTGGTCCCGAGGCGGTGGCGAAAGACGCAAACCGCCCGCTTGCGGCCCTCCCATCGCGGAGACCGGCGCCGATCAATCCGCTTCGTTCGGCGCTCCCGTGCCCGTTAGATAATAACGATCATCCGCGCCGATCTCGTCGTCGCGCAGATTGGACGGCAAAGGGAAGCCGTAGCCCTTCCAGTCCCCCCAAAAGGCCAGCCGGCCCGGCTCGTCGTGGGCGTTGAAGTAAAGTTCGGTGCCGATCATCTGCATGGCGAGGTACAGCGCCTGCACAGCATCATGGCCGCCCGTCTCCAGGGTGCGCACGCGTTCCGGCCAATGAATTTCGGAGCGGCACGCCCAATAGCCTTGGCGCGGTTCCGGCGCATGGAGGCGCACCGCCACCCGGGTCAATCCGTCCGCTCCTTCTATCTGGAGGATCCGCTCGGCGATGACCATCTCCCTCACCCCCGCACGGCCGCCCGCTCTTCCGCCGCGCGCAGCTTTTCGGCTCGCTTGGTGGCGATGGAGGCGATGATGACTGCGACCGTGACCACACCGATCAGGATCGAGCAGGCGGCGTTGATTTCCGGCGTCACGCCGAGGCGCACCTGGGAATAGATGCGCATGGGCAAGGTGGTCGCCCCAGGCCCGGTGGTGAAGCTCGCGATCACGAGATCGTCCAGCGAGAGCGTGAAGGCCAGCATGAAGCCGGAGAGCACCGCGGGGAGGATCAGCGGCAGAGTGATGGTGAAGAAGGTCTTGAACGGCGGGCAGCCGAGATCGAGTGCGGCTTCCTCCAACGAGCGGTCGAAGGTGACGAGGCGCGATTGCACCACCACCGCCACGAAGCACATGGTGAAGGTGATATGGGCGAGCGTGATGGTCCAGAACCCGCGCTCGAAGCCGATCGCCACAAACAGCAGCAGCAGCGACAGGCCAGTGATGACTTCCGGCATCACGAGCGGCGCATAGGTCATGCCGGAAAACAGCGTGCGGCCGAAGAACCGGCCATAGCGTGTGAGCGCCAGCGCCGCCATGGTGCCGAGCACGGTCGCCGCCATGGAGGAAATGAAGGCCACGCGCAGCGTGACCCAGGCGGCGTCGATGAGCTGCTCGTTCTCAAACAGCGACACGTACCATTGGAAGGAAAAGCCCGCCCACACCGTGACGAGGCGCGAGGCGTTGAAGGAATAGATCACCAGCAGCAGGATCGGGATGTAGAGAAACGCAAACCCCAGAACCAGCGAGGTGACGTTGAACCAGGAGAGGTTCTTGTTCATTTCCCCGCCTCCAATTGGCGCGCCTGGATGTTCTGGTAGATCACGATCGGCACCACCAGCAGCAGAAGCAGCAGCACCGCCACCGCCGAGGACGAGGTCCAGGAGCGGTTGACCGTGAATTCGGTCCAGAGCGATTTGCCGATCATCATGGTGTCGGATCCACCCAACAGGTCGGGAATGACGAACTCGCCCACCGCCGGGATGAAGCACAAAAGCGCCCCCGCGGCGACGCCCGGCAGGGAGAGCGGGAAGGTGATGAGCCAGAATGCCCGCGCCGAGGGGCAGCCGAGATCCTCCGCCGCCTCCAGCAAGGTGGGATCGAGCTTTTCCAGCGCCGAATAGAGTGGCAGCACCATGAAGGGCAGATAGGAATAGACGATGCCGATATAGACCGCGAGATCGGTGTTGAGAATCTCCAGCGGCGTATCAATCACGCCCATGCCCATCAGCGCCTGGTTCAGCAGCCCTTCCGGCGAGAGAATGCCGATCCAGGCATAGACGCGGATCAGGAACGAGGTCCAGAACGGCAGGATCACCAGCATCAGCAGCGTGGGCTGGATCGAGCGCGGCGCCCGCGCCATGGCATAGGCGATGGGATAGCCCACCAGCAGCAGCAGCACGGTGGAGATGGAGGCGATGACCAGGCTGGAGCCGTAGGCGCCGATGAATTCGTTATCGAAGCTCAGCACATAGAAGTAATTGGCGAAGGACAGCTGGGAGACATAATCCTTCAGCCCCGCCCAGCCCTGGGAAGGATCCAGCAGCGGCGTATAGGGGGGCGAGGCGAGGATGTCCTGGGACAGGCTGATCTTCACGACGATCAGGAACGGCACCAGGAACAGCGCGAGCAACCACAGATAGGGGATGGCGATGACGATGAGCCGTCCGCTTCCCTTTTCGCCGGCCATGGGCATGGTGCGTCTCCTTAGCGGGTCAGGACCACGCCGGCGCTCGGCGCGAAGGTGACGAAGACTTTGTCTTCCCAGGAAATCGGCCGCTCCACCACGCGCGACTGGTTGGGCAGCGACACCTTGATGCGCGTGCCGCACGGCAGTTCCACGTGATAGATCGAAAGGTCGCCGAGATAGCCGATGTCCCAGATCTCGCCGGTAAAGCAATTGCGGCTCATGTCGGCCGGGGCGTCCAGCGAGATCCGCATCTTCTCGGGGCGGATGGCGAGCCAGGCGGTGTCGCCGGCCGCCGCCTCCACGCTCTGGGCAATCTCGATCGGCGCCGGCGTGGTGCTGGAGGCGAGGCGCACCTCGCCATTGGCGCAGCTCTCCACCTTGCATTCCAGCATGTTCACGTCGCCGATGAAGTCGGCCACATAGCGTGTGGCGGGCGCTTCATAGATGGTGGAGGGCGGCGCCACCTGCACCAGCACGCCATTGTTCATCACGGCGATGCGGTCGGCGACCGTCATGGCCTCTTCCTGGTCGTGGGTCACGATCAGGAAGGTCATGCCCAGGTCCATCTGCAGGTCCATGAGCTCGAATTGCGTCTCCTCGCGCAGCTTCTTGTCGAGGGCGCCGAGCGGCTCGTCCAGCAGCAGCACTTTTGGACGGGTGGCGAGCGAGCGGGCCAGCGCCACGCGCTGGCGCTGGCCGCCGGATAATTGGTGCGGCTTGCGCTGGGCGAATTTCTCCAGCTTCACCAGCTTCAGCATCTCGGCGACGCGGCCGGCGATCTCGCCCTTGGGCATGCCCAATTGCTTGGGCCCGAAGGCGATGTTGTCGGCGACGCTCATGTGCGGGAACAGCGCGTAGGACTGGAACATCATGTTCACCGGCCGCTTGTAGGGCGGCACGCCGGCGAGATCCTGCCCGGCGAGCAGGACGCGCCCCTCCGTCGGTTCCTCGAAGCCCGCGAGCATGCGCATCAAGGTGGTCTTGCCGCAGCCCGAGGGGCCGAGCAGCGCGAAGAACTCGCGTTCGTAAATGTCGATGCTCACATGGTCGATCGCGGTGAATTCGCCGAAGCGCTTGACCACATTGTCGAACCGGATCAGCGGCGTTGCCGCCGGATCGGCCCAGGGCGCGAAGGCGCGCCGCACCGCGCCGATGGTTTGAGTACGCGCCTTCTCGGTTGCCATCGGCTCCCCCGGTCCGCCCATGTCTGTGCGAAGGCTAGCATCAATCCCGCGCCGCTCAAGTCTTGTGCACGCGCAAAAAACAGAAGAACGGCGCCCAAAGAAACGGCAATCTGACCGAGCGGATCGACCGCCTTCGCTCTCCCCCGCCTGTCCAGCCCGGAGGAAACGATGGCCGGCGGCCCGAACGGTTTTCCGCCGCTTTGTGCCCCGTATGCAAGGTTGACCACAGATCCGATGGCCCATGGGCTTGCACCCTCAGCCGGCTTGTGGCAAGGAACCCCCCACTCGCGGCGGACCACTCCGCCGCCGGTTCGGTTTCGCCACCTGTGCGCGCCATGCGCGTATGGTCCCAAGGCCTCCTCCTCTCGAGGTCGCTTCGGCCGGAACCGCCAGGATGCTGCGGTAGCTCAGTGGTAGAGCACTCCATTGGTAATGGAGAGGTCGAGAGTTCAATCCTCTCTCGCAGCACCATCTCAAAGCGTTGACCCGCCTCAAATCGTTGCGCGACAGGGACCTCAGGCCGCTCCACTGGTACACAGGAGAGCAGCCCGCAATGATCCGGACGTTCGCGATGGAGCGATCCTATTCCGCCGGGCCGGCGTGGGGAGGATTCGGCGCGGTCAGACGCACGGCGGCGTAGCCCATCGCGATCACCACGACGGGGAGCACCACATAGGCATAGAGCCAAAGGCCGGTCATATCAGTCGTTCAAGCACGCTTCGCGCCATGAAACGTAGCACGGCAGCCGCCATCAGCAAAAAATGCTTCCGACAGCGATGAGAACGCCATGGGACGCGGCCCCGGCATTTCCCACCCCATATAGGGACGCCACCGCCGGACCGAAGGCCCCCACCGTCAAACAGGCGGTGGACGCGCGATCCAGCGCATTGGCCGTGAGCTTTGTGCGCTCGTTGTGGATGAGGCTCATCGCGTCACAGATTGATGGTCACGCGCGACGGGTCATGGCGTTAGCCGCGGCAATCAAGCCGCCGGCATTGGTTCTTCGCCGGCCGGCCGGCGGAAACTCCTGCAAGACCGGGCAGGCCTCGCCAACGCGGTGGATGAACATTATGCCGATTGCGCGTCAAAACGGATCCATGAACCCGCTCCGAGCGAGCATTTGCAAAGCCCCGCAAGCCTGACGCAAGCGTACCCGGCCACGATGCAGCATGTTCATTGTGCGCAGTGAGGGTAAATCCATGTTCGCGGTTGGCAAGGGCGGTGCGCAGAGTACCCTCGATGCGATAGAAAATTCGCAGGCGATGATTGAATTTTCGCTGGATGGCAAAATTATTCGCGCCAATGCGAATTTCCTAAAGGCCATCGGCTATTCCGAGAATGAGATCGTCGGCAAGCATCATTCGATGTTTATTGATCCCGCTTATGTTGCTACGCCGCAATATCGTGAATTCTGGGCGGCGCTCGGCCGCGGCGAATTCCAGGCCGCCGAATTCAAGCGGATTGCGAAGGGTGGACGGGAAATCTGGCTTCAAGCCAGCTATAATCCGGTTCTCGACCGCGCCGGCCGCCCGTTCAAGATCGTCAAGCTTGCGACCGATATTACCGCGGAGACGATGAAGAACGCGGATTATCGCGGGCAGATCGACGCCATCTCCAAGTCGCAGGCCATGATCGAGTTCGAGCTGGACGGAAAGATCATCTCCGCGAACCCGAACTTCCTCCATGCGCTCGGTTACCGGCTCGACGAGGTCGTCGGCAAGCATCACAGCATGTTCGTGGAGCCCGCCGAGCGGGCCAGTCCCGAATACCGCGCCTTCTGGGAGGCGCTCGCCCGCGGGCAGTTCCAGAGCGCCGAATATAGGCGCATCGGCAAGGCCGGCAAGATCGTCTGGATCCAGGCGTCCTATAACCCGATCCTCGACGCCAGCGGCAGGCCCTTCAAGGTGGTGAAGTTCGCGACCGACGTCACCGCGGCGGTAAACGAACGGATGCGCCGTGGCGAACTCGTGGTCAACATCGACGCGGACCTTGAGCGCATCTCGACCGCCATTTCGGAAACCAACGACCAGGCGACGATCGCCGCGGCCGCGTCCACGCAGACCTCCAACAATGTCCAGGCCGTGGCCACGGGCGCTGAAGAGATGGCCGCCTCGGTGCGCGAAATCGGAACGCGTGTGACCGAAGCCCACCGGATGTCGGCGCAGGCGGTGCAGCACAGCGAGACCACCACCGGCATCGTGGCCGGGCTGGTGGGCGCGGTGCAAAAAATCGGCGAGGTCACCCGCATCATCACGACCATCGCGGAACAGACCAACCTGCTCGCCCTGAACGCCACGATCGAGGCGGCACGCGCGGGGGAATCCGGGCGCGGCTTCTCCGTGGTGGCGACCGAGGTGAAGAGCCTCGCCTCGCAGACCTCCAAGGCGACCGACGAAATCAGCGTTCAGATCTCCGCCGTGCAGGCGGCGACGCAGGAAGCGGCGAGCGCGATCAACCTGACCTCCGCCACCATCTCGCAGATCAACGAAATCTCCGCTCACATCGCCACCGCGGTGGAGGAGCAATCTTCCGTGACGCGAGAAATGTCGCAGAACATGCAGGTGGCGGCGGGCAGCGTGCAGGGCGTGATGAACAACATGCTCGCCATCGCCAATTCCACCAAGCTGGTCGACGCGGCCGCGCGGCAGGTGCGGGAAGCCTCGCGCGCCATGGTGTGATGCCAGGGCACGCCGGAATGTGTTGCCCCGCGCGCGCCGGTCTCGACGCGCGCGCGGGCGCGAATCACGCGTCCAGCGTCTTGCGGGCGAAACTCTCGATATAGTCCACGAGGCGCGCGGCCGCGGTTTCCGCCGCCTCGGCGTCGCGCCGGGCGATGGCGTCGGCTACGTCCGCATGCAGGCGCGCGGCCAGCGGCAGGTCCGCCACCTGCTTGTAGTGCAGATACCAGAACCGGCGCGAGAGCCCGTGCATCAGGCCCATGGAGCGCATGGCGAACTCATTGCGCGCGGCCTGGGCGATCAATTGGTTGAAGGTGCCGTCGAGGCGCATGAAGGCGATGTCGTCTTCCTCATTGCCGGCCTGGCGCATGGCGGCGGCGATCTGCGCGAATTCGCGCCGCTCGCCCTCGGTGGCGCGCTCGGCGGCGAGGCCCGCCATCAGCTTTTCCAGCACCCGGCGCACTTCCAGCAGGCGCAATTGGGTGCGCAGATTGATTTCCGATACCAGCACGCCGCGCCGCGGCAGCACCACCACCAGCCCGTCGCGCACCAGGCGCTGCAAGGCCTCACGAATCGGCGTGCGGCCGATGCCGAGCCGCTGGGACAGGGCCAGTTCCGACAGCGCCGAGCCGGGCGGGAGCTGAAGCGTGGAGATCAATTCCTCCAGCATGCGATAGGCGCGTTCGGTCAGGCTGGTCTCGTCCCCGGCCTCGGGATCGACCGGGACCGGCGCGGCCGCCGCGAGCAGCGGCTCTGGCTCGGGCGCCGGCGCCGCCTTCACACGCCGCCCGGCAGCACGGGCCGTGCCCACGGGCTCATCCTGCGATGGGAGGGGCGTGCGCTGCGTCGCCTTTTTCGCCATGGACTCTACTCCGTGATGCGTTTGGCCTGTGTCATCACGGACGGTGTCGGTGGTCAAGGCAAGCCCTCCTTTCGCAAGATGGAAATTGCCTCTTGCAGACATTCAAATCATATACTTATGATATGTCAGAACGAAAGACGGGCATAGCCCGCAGGGGAGAAACGCCAAATGAACATCACCCGCCGCGCGCTCATGCGCGGAATTGGGGTCGCTGGCCTTGCCGCCACCGCTCCCGGCATCTTCGCACCCGCCATCGCCCAGGCGAAGCCCGTCCGCATCGGCATCCTCGCGCCCCGCTCCGGTGCCATGGGCACAGTGGGCGAATGCGGCATCCGCGCCGTGCAATGGGCCGCCGAGCGCATGAACAAGGACGGCGGCATCGCCGGCCGGCCGATCGAACTGGTGATCGAGGAGGAAACCTCGCCCAAGGATACGATCGAGCGCTTCCGCCGCCTGGTGCTTCAGGAGAAGGTGGACTGTGTGCAGGGCCTCATTTCCACCGGCGTCAGCCTCGGCGTCGCGCCCACGGCGGAAGAGGAACAGGCGCTCCTCATCATGTGGGACGGCACCACCCAGGACGGCGTGAAGGAGGCCATGCCGAAATCCAACTATGTCTTCCGCTCCACCGACAATGAGTGCGAGGCGGTCATGGCCTCGCTGCTTTCGATCAAATACTTCAAAGGCAAGATCAAGCGCATCGCCGGCATCAATCCGGACTATTCCTACGGCCGCAACAATTGGGAAGCCTTCCAGCAGATCTTGCGCCGTGCCGGCATCGAGGCGGAAGTGGTGGCCGAGCAATGGCCCAAAGTCGGCACCATGGACCTCACCTCCCATGTCGCCGCGCTGAAGGCGGCGAAGCCGGATTTCATCTTCTCCTCCATGCTGTTCGCCGATCTGCCGGTGTTCATGAAGCAGGGCTCGGCCGCCGGTCTGTTCGATGGGGTCAACATCGCGCTTCCCGCCGCCGGCTGGCAGATCAACCAGTTGAAAAAGGAATTCATGCCCGAGAATGTCGTGTTCGGGCACAACACGCTGTATTTCGCCTTGCCCACCGCCTCGCCGCTGCAGAAGGCGTTCGTGGACGATTACATGGGCCGCTACAAGGAAGCGCCCCATTGGGAGGCGGACCGGGCCTATTTCGCCCTCGCCGCCTACAAGGCTGGGGTGGAAGCCGCCAACAAGGCCACCGGCCGCTGGCCCAAGCTCGACGAGATCATCGCCTCCATTCCCGAGCAGAAGGTGCAGAGCCTCGGCGGGCCGGGCCAGTTCCGCAAAGACAAGATCGCCGAGCAGACCTTCTACCAGGGCCTCTCCACCAACAAGAATAATTACGACTTCCCCACCCTCTCCACCGTCGACAGCTTCACGGCCGACCAGCTCCAGAAGCCGCCGGGCGTGGATTTCTGGGATTGGATCAAGACCTCCAAGCTGCCGGTCTGAGGGGCGGGCGCATTATGACGGTCTTCCTCGACGTGCTCCTCGGCGGCGTGTTTCACGCCGCCATTCTTTTCCTCGTGGCCGCTGGCCTTCAACTGGTCTTCGGCGTCCAGAAAATCGTCAATCTCGCCTGCGGCTCCTTCTATGCGCTCGGGGCCTATTTCGGCATCACGGCCGTCGGCTTCGCGGCCCAGCTCGGCCTGCCGAGCATCCTGGTGCTGCCGGTGCTGATCCTCGCGGGCCTCGCCATCGGCCTGGTCGGCCTGCCGGTGGAACGGGTGCTGCGCACGATCTACAATCGGGACGAAAGTTACCAATTGTTGATCACCTTCGGCTTCCTGCTGATATTCCAGGATGTGTTCCGCTTCTTCTGGGGCGCGACGCCCCGCACGCTGGACAATGCCTATCTCGTCTACGGCACCGCCGAATTCCTGGGCGTGCAGGTGCCCACCTATAATCTGCTGGTGATCGCGGCGAGCATCGCCATCGCGCTCGGGCTCGGCCTGTTCCTCCAGCGCACCCGCATGGGCCGCATTATCCGCGCCACGGCGGAGAACCGGAACATGACCGAAGCCATGGGCGTGGATTCCAACCGCATCTTCGCCGCCGTCTTCACCGTCGGCTGCATGCTCGGCACGGTGGGCGGGGCGCTCGTCGTGCCGGCCTCCGCCTCCTCGCTCGACATGGCGGTGGAACTGGTGGTGGAGGCGTTCGCGGTGGTGGTCATCGGCGGGCTCGGCTCCATGCGCGGCGCGCTCGCGGGCGCGCTCATCGTCGGGCTGATCCGCGCGGCGGCCATCATGGTGCTGCCGGAAGCGGAAATCCTGTCCATCTATGTGGTCGTCATCGCGGTGCTGATCCTGCGTCCGGCCGGGCTTTTCGGGAGGGCGGTCGCGTGAGAATTGAAACTTCGGTGCGCACGGTGGCGCCCCCCGCCGCCACGCCGATCTCCCGCCCCAAGGGCTTGTGGGCGCTGCTGGTGATCGTGGTGGCCATGGCGGCGCTGCCGCTGATCGCCTCCACCTATACCCTCACATTGATGGTGCCGTTCTTCGGCTTCGCCATCGCTTTGCTGGGCTTCAACCTGCTGTTCGGCTACACCGGGCTTTTGTCGTTCGGCCACGCCATGTTCCTCGGCATCGGCGCCTATGCGGCGGCGGTGATGACCAGCAAACTCGGCGTGCGCTCGTTCGAGCTGATCCTGCTCACCGCGATCGCGGTGTCGGCGCTTATCGCCCTGCCGGTGGGCTATCTGTGCGTGCGCTATACGCGCATCTTCTTCGGCATGCTGACGCTGGCGTTCGGCATGCTGTTCCATTCCGTCCTGTTCAAATTCTACGGCCTCACCGGCGGCGACCAGGGCATGCGGGTGGTGCGGCCGCTGCTGTTTGGCATGGACAGCGCCGGCGGCAAGACCGCTTTTCTCACCGGGCCGTTCTATTATTACGCGCTCGGCCTGCTGGCGGTGCTCGGCTTCGTCATGTGGCGCATCGTGCGCTCGCCGTTCGGCCTGCATCTGCAGGCGATCCGCGAGAATGCGCAGAAAGCGTCCTATCTCGGCGTGCAGGTCTCCCGCACGCGGCTTGCCGCCTTCGTCGTCTCCGCCATCTATGGCGCGGTGGGCGGGGCGATCCTGGCGGTGTCCATCGGCCTTGCCGACCCGGAGATGGTCTATTGGACCCAGTCCGGCAATCTCGTCTTCATGGCAGTGCTGGGTGGCTCTGGCTCGTTCGTCGGGCCGGTGATCGGCGGGCTCGCCTTCGTGCTGCTCCAGGACACCGTAATGGCGGCGACCCAATATTGGCGCTTCGTCATGGGCGCGATCCTGGTGCTGCTGGTGATCTTCTTTCCGCGCGGCATCGCGGGCATTGCCGGCGATGTGGTCGCCCGCTTCAGGAAGGGGAACTGACCCATGGCCGCCCTTCTCGCCGCCCACGGCGTTTCCAAGAGCTACGGCGCGTTCCAGGCGCTGCGCGATGTGTCCCTCTCCATCTCGGACGGGGAGTTCATCTCCATCGTCGGGCCGAACGGCGCCGGCAAGAGCACGCTGGTGCACGTGCTCACCGGCCTGCTGAAGCCCACCGCCGGCCACGTGCACTTCCACGGCGCCAACATCGCCGGCATCGGCCCGGTGGAGCTGGCGCGCCGCGGCATGGCGCGCGGCTTCCAGCTGGTGAACATCTTCCCCGCTCTCACGGTGCGCGAGACCCTGGCGGTGGCCGCCGCCTCGCGCCTGAAACGCATCGCCAACCCGTTCCGCTCGCTCTCCCGCGACCGCGAGGTGCGCGCCGACGTGGAGGAGGTGGCGGACATCTTCAACCTGCGCCACCGGCTCGACCAGCCGGCCAGCGCACTCTCCCAGGGCGAGAAGAAGCTGCTCGACGTGGCGAGCGCCTTCGCCTTGAAGCCGCAACTGATCCTGATCGACGAGCCCACCTCCGGCGTCTCCACCGGCGACAAGCATTCCATCATGGAATTGCTGGTCAGCGCGGCCCGCCGGGCGGGGGTGCGCGGCATCATCCAGGTGGAGCACGACATGGACCTGGTGGCGCGTTATTCCGACCGCATCATCGCCCTTCAGGGCGGCGCGGTGCTGGCGAACGAGCCGCCGGCGACCTTCTTCCGCGATCCCGCGCTGATCGCCGCCGTGGTCGGCACGCGCCCGCCGAGCGTTCCCCATAAATCCGCAGCGGAGGCCCGCCCATGCTGACCTTGTCCGGGCTGAAGGTGGATATCGGCGGAAGCCGCATCCTCAATGGCATCGACCTCACCGTGGCGCCGGGCGAGCTGGTGTGCCTCATCGGCCGCAACGGCGCGGGCAAGACCACGACGCTGCGCTCGATCATGGGCTATCGCGCGCCCGTGGCGGGCTCCATCGCCTTCATGGGGCAGGAAATCACGCGCCTGCCCACGCATCGGATCGCCCAGATGGGAATCGGCTTCTCGCCCGAGGAGTCGGAGGTGTTCGGCGATCTCACGGTGGCCGAGAACATCGCGCTGCCCACCTGGACACGGCCCGGCGGCGCGGGCAGCGAGGCGCGCATCGAGCGGGCGCTCACCGTCTTCCCCAAGCTGCGGCAGTATCTGCACCGCGGCGGCATGCAGCTCTCCGGCGGCGAGCGCAAGATGGTCTCGGTCGCCCGCGCGCTGGCGCTCGATCCCAAATTGCTGCTGCTGGACGAACCGTTCGAGGGGCTCTCCCCCGCCATCATCCCGATCATCGGTGCCGGCATCGCCGCCATCCGCGCCATGGGACAGGCGGTGCTGATGGCGGAATCCAACGTCCACCATCTGCCGGAGGATGTCGACCGCCTCTATGTGATCGAGCGCGGCGAGCTGATCTTCTCGGGCTCGGTGGCCGCAGCCCATCGCGACAAGGCGGTGATGAGCGTGATCGCCGGCGAGGTGGAGCTGGATCCCGCCTGATGTCCCCCTCCCCCACCTTCCCGCTGCGCTATCGCGCGGCGGTGCTCCACGCGCCCCATGCGCCGCTTGCCCTCGAAACCGTGGAGGCGCGCGCCCTCGCACCGCGCGACGTGCTGGTGCGGGTGAAGGCCGCCGGCCTGTGCCACACCGATCTGGAAGTGATGGAGGGCGGCCTGCGCTATCCCTCGCCCTTGGTGCTGGGCCACGAGGCTGCCGGCATCGTCGAAGCGGTCGGCGACGCCGCGCAGGGGCTGAAGGTGGGGGACCATGTGGTGCTCTCCTGGAATCCCCATTGCGGCACCTGCTTTTATTGCGACCGGTCGCTGCCCATCCTGTGCGAGGGCTATCTGGCGGAAGGGCCGAAGGCGCGGGCGCTGGACGGCAGCGCCAAGGCGCACCTCGCCGACGGGCGGGAGCTGGGCGCGCTCATGTTCCTCGGCGCGTTCGGCGACTATTGCATCGTGAGCGACCAGCAGGCGATCGCGGTGCCGCGCGACCTGCCGTTCGATGAAGCGTGCCTCATCGGCTGCGGGGTAATGACCGGGGTGGGCGCGGCGCTCAATGTCGCGCGCATCCATCCGCGCGACACGGTGCTCGTGCTCGGCTGCGGCGCGGTGGGGCTCGCCGCCGTGCAGGGCGCGCGGCTCGCGGGGGCCGAGCAGATCCTCGCCGCCGATCTCAGCGACGAAAAGCTGGCACTCGCCCGGCGCATGGGCGCGACCCACACGGTGAACGCGCGCACCGGCGACGTGGTGGAGGCCGCACGCGCTCTCACGTCCGGTCGCGGCGCGGACGTGGTGCTGGAATCCGCCGGCGCGCCCATCGCCTTTCGCACCACGCTGGAGGCGGTGCGCCCGGGCGGCGAAGTCATCTGGCTCGGCAAGATCGACGTGGCGCACGACGTGGCGTTCCGCTGGGGGTCGCTGATGGGGGAAAAGCGCATCCGCCGCTCCTCCTATGGCGGGGCGCGCCCGCACAGCGATTTCCCCTTCCTCGCCCGCGCGGCGCTGGAGGGGCGGCTGGATCTCAAGGGCCTGATCTCGCGGCGCATCGCGCTCGTCGACATCAACGAAGGCTTCGCCGCATTGAAGCGCGGCGAGACCATCCGGAGCGTGATCGAGATGTAGGGGCGGCCCCTGTTCGCGTCCCGGCCAAGGGCAGCGCCGCAGGCGCGGAGCGCGAGCCGGGACCCAGCACAAAAAACCGCCGCAGGCGCTTCAATCCAGATGCGGTGCGACTTACCGAAAAGCGCGCGGCGCGGTTGACGGCTACGCCGCCTTTCCCCTGGATCCCGGCTCGGCGCTCCGGCATGCCGTCGCTGGGCCGGGACACGTTCTTCAAGAGGCGGGCGGGAATAATAGCCGGCGCCGCCCTCTGCGTCCCTGCCAAGCGCAGCGCCACAGGCGGAGCGCGAGCCGGGACCCAGCGCAAAAAACCGCCGCAGGCGCTTCAATAACCGCTTCAATCCAGATGCGCGGCGCTTCACTCGAAAAGCGCGCGGCGCGGTTGACGGCTGCGCCGCCTTTCCCCTGGATCCCGGCTCGGCGCTCCGGCAATGCCGTCGCTGGGCCGGGACACATTCTTCATCCGGCGTGGCGCTCGGAATAATATCCGGCGGCCCCTGTTCGCGTCCCGGCCAAGCGCAGCGCCGCAGGCGCGGAGCGCGAGCCGGGACCCAGCGCAAAAAACCGCCGCAGGCGCTTCGATAACCGCTTCAATCCAGATGCGCCGCGCTTCACTCGAAAAGCGCGCCGCGCGTTTGACGGCTGCGCCGCCTCCTCCCCTGGGTCCCGGCTCGGCGCTCCGGCATGCCGTCGCTGGGCCGGGACACGTTCTTCAAGAGGCGGACGGCGCTTCGGGATAATATTGTGGCGCCTCGCGGCGGTCGAACATGCCGTAATCGCGGATGATGCGGACCTGCAACGCGCGGCGCTCCTCGCCCTGCGCCGGCGTCCAGGCCGGAAGCGGCGCGGCCTCCTCCAAGGGGAAAAGCAGCAGGCTTTTGCCGGGCGCGTAGATGCTGTCGTAGATCTCGCAATCCGCAAGGCTGATGCTGGAGCCGACGAGAAGACCCGACAATTCCTCGTCCGCCAGGAACGCGCCGGCGGATGCGGTCATCGCCACCTCCAGGATGCCAACGCTCCTGGCGCTGCCCACTTGGGTCGCATCGAAGCGCTGCTGCGTCGGCGGCGTGTCGCGCGCGCTGTCGCTCACCGCCTCGCCGATGCGCAGGTGATAATCCTCGAAGGTCTTGGTGCGCCCCAATTCCTGCACCGCGTGGTGGCGCCCCTCGGTGCGCCAGCGCACCAGCGCCTTTTCATCCCGCCACAGGGAGAAGGAGAGCAGCAGGCCGGGCGTGCGGCGCGCGGAAAACCGCTCCACCGAGAGGAAGCCGTCCATCTCGATGAGGCGGGGCCGCAGCTCCTGCGCGAGGGCGAGATAGGCCTCCCATTGGTCGGCCCGGGGCCGGACTTCGAAAATCACCGCGAACATGCTGTTTGCCCCGCGCGAAATCGCGCCATTGTTGTGGTTTGGCAAGGGGTCCGGACCTTGCGGACGCCTTGATGACTCTATAACATATTAGTTCGATATCAATTGCATCCAGGGGATCAGGCGCAATGAAAACATACCGGGGAGATCGCACCATCGACGGCGTCCAGGTTACCGTGGACGATGCCCCTCTGCCAGTGCGCGAGGACATCGCGGTGCTAAGCCGCGACGGCTTCGAATGGAGCTATGAGGGCGAGGCGCCGGCCCAGCTCGCGCTCGCGCTTCTGGCCGATCATCTGGGAGACCCCAAGCGGGCACTTGCCCTGCATCGCGGCTTCATGCGCGAGGTGGTGGCCAATTTCGCCAATGAATGGGAGATGACCTCCGACGATATCGACACGGCGCTGATGGCCGTCGCCGCCTGAGCGCGCCACCCGGCATGCGAAAGCGAGGCGCACCAGGGGCTCAACGCACCCCTTGCGTCTGATATGTTAGTCATATATTACTTTTAAAACAGCCCAGATGCGGCGGTCACGCCAGGGATGATCCCGCACCGAGAGAAGGAAAATTCCGATGGAACTGACGCAAAGCGTTATGTCGGACCGGCAGCGCAAATATCGCGCGACCTATCGCGAGCGGGTCACCGGCTGGTACAATGGCTGGCTGCACATGCTGATCATCTACACCATCGGCTTCACCGCGCTTTATGTGTACGGGTCCAATATCCATGCCGTGAAATGGTGGGAATGGCTCACCGTCCCGGTGGTCTTCCTGTTCTGCAACTTTTTCGAATGGGCGCTGCATCGCTACATCATGCACAGGCCCTCGCGCATCCCGTTGTTTCGCGCGGTCTATAACCGCCACACGCTGATGCATCACCAATTCTTCACCGAAGAGGAAATGCGCTTCGCCGACCATCACGACTGGCGCGTCACCTTCTTCCCGCCCTATGCCCTCGTCACCTTTACCTTGATGTCCATTCCGGGGGCGGTGATCCTGTCGTGGCTGATCTCGCCGAACGTCGGCTGGCTGTTCATCACCACCACCACCTCGGTCTATCTTGTCTATGAATTCATGCACTTCTGCTGCCACGTGGAAGAGAGCTGGTTCGTGCGCAACATGCCGTTCGTGAATACGATCCGCCGGCACCACACCGCCCATCACGACCAGTCGATCATGATGGAGCGCAACATGAACCTCACCTTCCCCATCATGGACTGGCTGTTCGGCACGTCCGACCTCGATCGCGGGCTGATCGGCCATATCTTCAACGGCTATGACACCAGCCGCGTGAAGACCAACATGCGCCGCACCGCGCGCACCCCGCGCCCGCAGGCCACCTCCCGCTCGGTCGCCGCCGAATGAGCGCCATCGAGCCCAATGTCGCCGCGCTGGTGTGGTTCGCCTTGCTGTGGACCACCACCTGCCTCGGCTTCCTCATCCTGTGCGGCATGTATCCCATGCACACCCGCCCGAAGGCCGCCCGCAAATCGGGCGCCCTCCCCCTCATCGTGCTCAACAGCGCCCTGTGGCTGGCGCTCGCCGCCGGCACGCTCGCCTTCGGCTATGGCGAATTGCGCCTCACGACGCTGATCGTGGTCGGCGGCCTCGTCATGCTGTTCGCGCCCGCCCCGTTCGAGGCCATGCCGGCTATTTGGCGTGACGGGCGGCGCGGGCTCGCCGCTTTGCTGGCGGTGCAGGTGGCGGGCCTTGCGGTGTGGCTCGCGATCAGCCAGGCCGGCGCCCAGTTGACCGGCGCCCCGCTGGTCTGACGGCCATGTGCACGCCGCAAAACCAAGAGCTTTCCTCGAAGGACCACGGCCATGCCCTTTCACATCAAGTTCGGCCTCTCGATCATCGTGCTGCTTGTGACGGCTGCGGGCTATGCCTTGCAGGCCCATCTCGGGCAGACCACGCCGAAATACGCGGTCGCGTTCCTGGGCCTCTTCATGGTGGTCGCCATGTGGGTGTTCCCGGAAGTGGAACGCAAGAAGATCGACCGCCGCTGACCGCGCCCGGCGCGGCGCACGCCGCTCTGCCCTGATCGACGCACGCCGCTTCCCCTTCGCCTCCGGCCGCACCCGCTGCCGGAGGCGCTTTTGTTCACGCCCCGGATCGCGCGCGCATGGCCTGGAGGGTTGGGAAATGCGCACCCGCGCAGCGGGCCGTCGACGCTGTTTTCCGAGGCAAAAGCGGAGCGTGGCCGCAAGAAAGGGGATGGCGCCCGCCGCCCGGCCCGCCCATAAATCCCCAACCGGGAAACAGCCAAGAGAGCGTCATGACCGACACCTTCACCGCCCTTGTGATCGAGGATGAGGCCGGTAAGCCCAAGGCCAGCTTCAAGCAGCTCACCTTTTCCGACCTGCCGGATCATGACGTGCTGGTGGAGATCGCTTTCTCCACGCTCAATTACAAGGACGGCCTCGCCGTCTCCGGCAAGGGCCGCATCGCCCGCAAGCCGCCTTTGGTCGGCGGCATCGACCTTGCCGGCACGGTGGTGGAATCGCGCTCACCCGAATGGCGCACCGGCGACAAGGTGGTGGTGAACGGCTGGGGCCTCTCGGAAACCGAATGGGGCGGCTATTCCCGCTTCCAGCGCGTGAAGAGCCAATGGCTGGTGCGCCTCCCGGAGGCCTTCAGCCTCCAGGATGCCATGGCCATCGGCACCGCCGGCTATACGGCGGCGCTCTGCGTGGATTCGCTCGTGGCCTGGGGCGCCATCCAGCCCGGCGGCAAGGAAGTGCTGGTGACGGGCGCCGCCGGCGGCGTCGGCTCCACCGCCGTCTCGCTGCTGGCGAAGGCGGGCTACAACGTCACCGCCTCCACCGGCCGGCCCGACACCCATGACTATCTCGCCGCCCTCGGCGCCAGCGCCTTCATCGACCGGGCGAGCCTCGCCGAAAAGGGCGCGCCGTTGCAGAAGGAGCGCTGGGCAGGCGCGGTGGATTCGGTCGGCTCCATGACCCTGGTGAACGTGATCGCCCAGACCGTCTATGGCGGCGCGGTGGCGGCCTGCGGCCTCGCCGGCGGGGCCGACCTGCCGGGCACGGTGCTGCCGCACATCCTGCGCAGCGTCGCGCTGCTGGGCGTCGACAGCGTCATGGCCCCCGCCGCCCGGCGCGCGAACGCCTGGGCGCGCCTTGCCCGCGACCTCGACCGGGACAAGCTCGCCGCCATGACGCGAGTGGAACCCATGTCGCGCCTGCCGGAGCTGGCGCAGGAGATCCTGGCCGGACAGGTGCGCGGACGCATCGTCATCGACGTCGCCCGCTGATCGCCGCCCCGCCATGGAAGAGGCCAACGCCCCGTTCGACGTCGCCGTCATCGGCGGCGGGATCAATGGCTGCGGCATCGCCCGAGATGCGGCGGGGCGCGGGGCATCGGTGGTGCTGTTCGAGCAGGGCGACCTCGCCAGCGGCACCTCCTGTGCCTCCACCAAGCTGATCCATGGCGGGCTGCGCTACCTGGAGCATTACGAATTCCGCCTGGTGCGCGAGGCGCTGATGGAGCGGGAGATCCTGTGGGGCCTCGCGCCCCACATCATCTGGCCGCTGCGCTTCGTGCTGCCCTATCTGCCTGGCCTGCGCCCGGCCTGGATGCTGCGGCTCGGCCTGTTCCTCTATGATCATCTCGGCGGCCGCAAGCTGCTGCCGCCCTCGCGCATGCTGAATCTCACGCGCGACCCGGCCGGCGCGCCGCTGCGCTCCGCTCTCACCCGCGCCTTCGAATATTCCGACTGCTGGGTGGAGGATTCCCGCCTCGTGGTGCTCAACGCCCTCGATGCGCAAGAGCGCGGCGCCGACATCCGCCCCGGCACGCGGGTGGTGGGCGCGGCGCGGGCGGACGGGCTGTGGGTGATCGAGACCGAGCGCGGCGGCGTGCGGGAGCGCGTGCGGGCGCGGGCGCTGGTGAATGCCGGCGGGCCGTGGGTCTCCCATGTGCTCGACACCCTGAACCTCCACGAGCGCGCCCATGTGCGGCTGGTCCAGGGCAGCCACATCGTGGTGCCGCGCCTGTTCGACCATGACCGCTGCTACATCTTTCAGAATGCCGACGGGCGCATCATCTTCGCCATCCCCTACGAGGGCGATTTCACCCTGATCGGCACCACGGACCAGGATTATGCCGGCGCGCCGGAGGACGTGCACGCGAGCGAGCCCGAGATCGCCTATCTGTGCGCGGCGGCGAGCGAATATTTCACCACGCCTGTTTCGCCCAAGGACGTGGTGTGGAGCTATAGCGGCGTGCGCCCGCTTTATGACGACGGCGCAACCAAGGCGCAGGAAGCCACCCGCGACTATGTGCTGGTGCTCGATGCGCCGCATGGTGAAGCCCCTGTGCTGAGCGTGTTCGGCGGCAAGATCACCACCTATCGCCGGTTGGCGGAAAGCGCGCTGGCAAAGCTGCACGCCCATCTGCCCACCCCCGCGCGCGACGCGCGCCCCTGGACCGCGCACCCCTGGACCGCAACCGCGCCCTTGCCCGGTGGCGATTTCGAAAAGACGCGGTTCGATGCCCTGGTGGGGGACCTCGCACGGCGCCATCCCGCCCTCGACCCCGCCCTGTTGCGCCGTCTCGCCCGCGCCTATGGCACCCGCGCCGATCGCCTGCTGGAGGGCGTCGCCACGCCGGCGGACCTTGGCTCGTGCTTCGGCGCGAACCTTCATGCCCGAGAGGTGGATTACCTCATGGACGCGGAATGGGCGTGCTGCGCCGCCGACATCCTCTGGCGCCGCTCCAAGCTCGGGCTGCGGGTCTCGGCCGAGCAGGCGGGGGCCTTGGAGGATTATATGCTGGCGCGGCGGGAGGCGTGAGATCCGGCTCCACGGCAAGGCAGCGCCTCTCCCGCTGAAGACATCCAACGCTTTCCCTTGAGCTGTCCCTTCCCTTGCCGCGTCCCCTCCCCCTTGCGGGGGAGGGTCAGGGAGGGGGGTGTCTCTCCGCCCGACCGGCGATGGGGTGTTCGCGGCAGCAGACCCCCCTCCCCACCCCTCCCCCTCAAGGGGGGAGGGAGGAGACCCTTCGCGTTCCGACCACACGCAGCGGCGACACCCCACCGGCGGGGCAACGCCCTCGCCCCCTCCAACGCTTGCCCTTAAGCTTTCCCTCGCCGCGCCCTGCCTCCTCGCCCCTGAACTCGCCCCTTGCCGCGTCCCCTCCCCCCTTGCGGGGGAGGGACAGGGAGGGGGGCATCTCTCCGCCCGTCCGGGCGATGGGGTGTTCGCGGCAGCAGACCCCCCTCCCCACCCTCCCCCACAAGGGGAGAGGGAGGAGACCCTTCGCGTTCCGACCACATGCAGCGGCGACACCTCACCGGCGATGCAACGCCCTCGCCGCCCCCTCCAACGCTTGCCCTTAAGCTTTCCCTCGCCGCGCCCTGCCTCCTCGCCCTGAACTCGCCCCTTGCCGCGTCCCCTCCCCCCTTGCGGGGGAGGGTCAGGGAGGGGGGTATCGCGCCGCCCAACCGGCGAGGGGGTGTTCGGGCAGCGGACCTCCCTCCCCCCTCGCCGCGCCCTGCCACCCCTCGCCCCTTGCCGTATCCCCTCCCCCCTTGCGGGGGAGGTCAGGGAGGGGGGTATCGCGCCGCGCGACCGGCGATAGGGTGTTCGCGGCATCAGACCCCCCTCCCCACCCCTCCCCCTCAAGGGGGGAGGGAGGAGACCCGCGAGTTCCGGCGCACGGCAGGGGCAGTGCGTCGCGAGCTGGTCGGGCGGTGGCTCCACCGGCGCGAGTCGCCTAGGGTCGCGGGAACCAGAAGACCCCGGGGGGAGCGCACGTGGCCACCTATATCCTCGCCATCGACCAGGGCACCACGTCCTCGCGGGCGATCCTGTTCCGGCCCGACACCTCCGTCGCCGCGATGGCGCAGGAGGAGGTGCCGCAGCATTATCCCGCCTCCGGCTGGGTGGAGCAGGAGGCGGAGGACATCTGGGGCACCACGCTCAAGGTGTGCCGCGCGGCCCTGGCACAAGCCGGCGCCGGGGCGGGCGATATCGCCGCTATCGGCATCACCAACCAGCGCGAGACCACGCTGATCTGGGATCGTGCCACCGGCGAAGCCATCCACCGCGCCATCGTCTGGCAGGACCGCCGCACCGCGCCCGTGTGCGCGCGCCTGGAGGCCGAAGGCCACGGGCCCATGGTGAGCGCGAAGACCGGCCTGCTGATCGACCCCTATTTCTCCGCCACCAAGATCGCCTGGATGCTCGATGAGGTGCCCGGCGCGCGGGCGCGGGCCGAGCGCGGGGAACTGGCCTTCGGCACGGTAGACGCCTTCCTGCTCTATCGCCTCACCGGCGGCCGCGTGCACGCCACCGACGCCACCAATGCCGCGCGCACCCTCCTGTTCGATATCCACACCGGCGCCTGGGATGCGGACCTGCTCGCCCTGTTCGGCGTGCCCGCCGCCTTGCTGCCGCAGGTGCGCGACAGCTCCGGCCTGTTCGGCACCACGGACGCCGCCCTGTTCGGCGCGGCCATTCCCATCTGCGGCATGGCGGGAGACCAGCAGGCGGCCATGGTGGGGCAGGCGTGCTTCGCGCCGGGCATGGTGAAATCCACCTATGGCACCGGCTGCTTCGCTTTGCTCAACACCGGGGCGACGCCCGTCGCCTCGCGCAACCGCCTGCTCACCACCATCGCCTATCAGTTGGAGGGGCGGCGCACCTATGCGCTGGAGGGGGCGATCTTCGTCGCCGGCGCGGCGGTGCAATGGCTGCGCGACGGGCTCGGGGTGATCGCCCATGCGCACGAGACCGGCGCGCTCGCCGCCGCCGCCGACCCGGAGCAGGACGTGATCCTGGTGCCGGCCTTCGTCGGCCTCGGCGCGCCCCACTGGCGACCGGACGTGCGCGGCGCCCTGTTCGGCCTCACCCGCGCCACCGGGCCAAAGGAGCTTGCCCGCGCGGCGCTGGAGAGCGTGTGCTTCCAGACCGTGGACCTCATCACCGCCATGCGTGCCGACTGGAGCGGGCATGGCGAGGAGACCGTGTTGCGGGTCGACGGCGGCATGAGCGCCTCCGATTTCACCATGCAGCGGCTCGCCGACCTGCTCGGCGCGCCGGTGGACCGGCCGGTGGTGCAGGAGACCACAGCGCTGGGCGCGGCCTATCTCGCCGGCCTCGGTTGCGGCCTCTTCCCCACTCCGGAGGCGTTCGCCGCGCGCTGGCAGCTGGACCGGCGCTTCGCCCCGCAGATGAGCGAAGCCGCCCGCGCCGTCCGGCTCGCCGCATGGGAGGCAGCCGTGGCGTGCCTCGCGCCGAAATCGGCAACATGACCGTGGATTTCCGCACTCTTCGGCTCGCCGAAATATGGCGCGCGGAATATTGGGCGAAATCGCGCGTTGAAATGGCGTAATGTCTCGGAAATTCAAGTTAGAAGCGGCGAAGCAACGCCATTATATTGCATTTTTATGACGTGACATGGCGCAAAGACATCGGAGCGGCACGCGGGGTAACCTTTGCCCCAGACCTCGCGATGGTATCGAAATCATGTCTTCACACGCCCGTCCCCCGCTCTTCCCGAAAGCCGCCCCCCGCGCCCTGTCCTCGCTCGACGCTGTGGCGACGTCCGTACCCCCGGCGCCGGAGCCAAGCGTGAAATTGGAGGCAAAGCTTCAGATCAGCCATGTGAATTTTCGCTATGGAAAGGATCCTGCACTCAAGGACATCAGTATTCCGATCTATAAACACAAGGCGACGGCCTTCATTGGGCCGTCCGGTTGCGGGAAATCGACGCTGTTGCGCATCCTCAATCGCATGTACGATCTGTACCCGGACCAGCACGTGACCGGGTCCATCTTCATGGATGGGCAGGATATCCTGTCCCACGCGGTCGATCCCATCGCTTTGCGGGCAAAGATCGGCATGGTGTTCCAGAAGCCGACCCCGTTCCCCATGTCGATCTATGACAACGTTGCCCTCGGCCTGCGGCTGAACGAAGATCTCTCGAAATCTCAATTAGATGGCCGGGTCGAAGACGCCTTGCGGCGGGCGGCTTTATGGGAAGAGGTCAAGGACATCCTCCCCCAAAGCGGGCTGAGCCTCTCGGGTGGCCAGCAGCAACGCCTGTGTATCGCGCGAACCATCGCGGTAAAACCGGAAGTCATCCTTCTGGACGAACCCTGTTCCGCGCTCGATCCGCTGACGACGGCGAAGATCGAGGAGACCATCGACGAATTGAAAGCGGATTATACGATCGTCATCGTTACCCATAATATGCAGCAGGCAGCGCGCGTTTCCGAATACGTGGCCTTCATGTATCTGGGTGAGATTATCGAATTCGGACCTGCGGCACAGATCTTCACAACCCCGGTCGACGAACGCACCCGTCGCTACATAACCGGCCGCTTCGGCTAGGCGGACGCCCGAAAGCGCGAACAGCCCTCGTGCCATAACTCTCTTTAATACAAAGGTTTATTGAATTTTTTGGGCGCCGTATGGCGCAATGCAATGTCCGCGCAAGCCGGCCCCGGGACAATCGGGACGATCATCGTCGGCCATCCCCGGGAGTCTGCCGCTCTCCGGTGCCGGCGTTTCCTAGCGCGGAAGGGGCATGCGATGTTTGGAGCCTTGCTCCGTAAGCTTTCGGCGGATGCGGACGAACCCGTCCGGCCGCTCGAAATCGCGCCTCCCGCCCCCGAACCCGCACCGGAGGCTGCCCCCTCCGATAGCCTTATCTCCTTGATCGAGGCCGATATTCGGCGAGCCCGCGCGCGCCTCGCCGAGACCGCTGGGCAGATGGCCGGCGCCTGCGCCGACGGCGTGAGCGGCACCGAGGCCATCCGCCACGACAGCGACCATCTTGCGGGAAAAACGGAACAGGCCCGGACCAGCGCGGCGGAGCTCACCGCAGCCCTGAGCGCCCTCGCCACGACCAATGACGAGATCGGCCGGCAGGCCCACACCTCTGACACGCTCGCCAATCGCGCGGGCGAAGCCGCATCCCAAGCCTCTGAGGCAATTGTTGAATTGCGCTCCGCCATCGGCGAGATCAAGGCCGTGGTGTCGCTCATCGCCGATATCGCAGGGCAGACCAACCTGCTCGCCCTCAACGCCTCCATCGAAGCCGCCCGGGCCGGAGCGGCCGGCGCGGGCTTCGCCGTGGTGGCGAGCGAGGTCAAGGGCCTCGCCTCCGCCACCCACCGCGCCACCGGCGAGATCGGCGCCAAGATCGAGCGCCTCATGCGGGCCGCCGAAACCAGCACCGGCGCCGTGAGCCAGGTCATTGAGGCGGTGGGCGAAATCCGCCCTGTTGCCTCGGCGGTCGCGGACGCGGTCGCAGGACAGGCCGACAGCATCGCCGATATCGGCCACGCCGCCGACCTGGCGCGCAGCTTCGCCGACGATGTCGATGCCGGCGCTCGCTCGATCCGCGCCGCCACGACCCAAGCCGCCGCAACCGGCGCGACCATCGAAGCCGCCAGCAGTGCGATGGGTCATGGCGTCGAGGAAATGTCGCGCCACCTCCTCACGGTGCTGCGGCAGACCTCGATGGGCAACCGCCGCCGGCATCCGCGCTGGCCGGTGGAAATCCCCGGCCGCATCATCGCCGGCGCAACGAACCTGCGCGTCAAGACCGTGGACCTGTCCCTCGGCGGAGCGCTGGTGGCCTTGCAGGACGGGACTTTGCGCGCGGGGCAGGCCTGCGTGCTGGAACTGACCGGGCTCTCGCCCCTCGCCTGCCATGTCGCGGCGCTGAGCCCGCTCGGCTGCCATCTGGCGTTCGAGGAGGTCGGCGCGCCCGCGATCACGGCCCATCTCGCCCTGGTCGCGAAATCTTACGAAACCATCATCGCCCGGGCCCAGCGCGGCGCGGCGGCGATCTCGGGGGCGCTGGAAAATTGCGTGAAGACCGGCCGGCTAACGCTGGATGCGCTGTTCGACACCGATTATTGCGCGATCGAGGGCAGCGATCCGGTGCAATATGAGGTGCGTGCCCTGCGCGTGCTCGAACAGATCCTGCCGCCGATCCAGGAGCCGATCCTGAAGGAGGAGACGAGCCTCTCCTTCGCGGCGGCGGTCGACATCAACGGCTACCTGCCGGTGCACAATGCCCAATATGCCCAGCCTCAGCGCCGTGGCGACCGGGCCTGGAACATGGCTCACGCCCGGAACCGGCGCATCTTCGACGATCGCGCCGGCCTGCTCGCGGCCCGCAACACCGACCCGCAGTTGATCCAAGTCTATGCCCGCGACCTCGGCCACACGGTCGTCGTGATGCGGGAAGTGGATGTGCCGATCCATGTGGCGGGACGCCATTGGGGCGGCTTCCGCACCGCCTATCGGCTCTGAGCGCCGCCGAAGCGGCGCTCAGAGTGGTCTCGGCTCAGGCCGGAATGGGGCCGAGATAATCCAGCTTGCCCACGTTCACGCCCACGTGCCGCAGCAGGGCATGGGCCGTGGCGAGGTGGAAGAAGAAGTTCGGCAAGGCAAAGTCCAGCAGGTAACGGTCGCCGCCGGTAAACGTGGTGGTCCGCACGGTGATCGCCTTGCTCTCGCTGCCGACGAATGCGGCCGGATCGAGACTCTCCAGATAGGCGATGGTGTTGCGGGTGCGCTCGACCAGTTCGGGAATGGTGGTTTCGGTGTCGTCGAACTTCGGCGCGGCCGTGCCGGAGAGCCGCTCACCGGAAAGCTTGGACGTGTCGCTCGCCCGCTGGACCTGACCCGCCAGGGTCAGCATGTCTGGATAGAGACGGGTGGCCGGCAGGGCCTCGGCCTTGAAGCCGCGCTCTTCGGCGAAGGCGGCGCCCTTGTCCAGCTCCACCAGCAGGGCATTGAGCCCGCGCAGGAAAACCGGAACCGAGGCTTGGTACATGGACAGTGCTGTCATGGCGTATGCCTGATCGTGTGGGGACTGATGGGCGGACTTGTAGACCGCTTCACGCGATGCTCCCAGCACAAAGCCGTCAGGCCGGCCCCGCCTCCTGCCGCGTGAGGCGGGTGGAATAGCTGTAGCGGTCGGCGGGATGAACGCTGATGGAGACCTCCACCATGTCCTGCGGGCTCAGGATATATTGCCGGCGGATTTCCAGCGCATGGGCGCCCGCCTGCGCCTTTAGGGGGCCGGCGACACGTTCGGGAATGCCCCCGGCCTTGATATCCTGCCGGATCTCGCGCATGCGCCGGCCGGAAATCTCCTCCACCAGCGTGCTGTAGATGCCGGCGTGGCCGGCCATCTTGGCTCGCACCTCGTCAGAGAAAGCGCCGTCGATGTAGACGTCGGTCCAGCAGATCGGCAGCACATCCCCGGGCACGATGCGCAGGCTGGAGATGCGCAGCCAGCGCTGGCCCGGCTTGCAGCCGAGCTTCTGGGCCAGCTCCACGTCCGCCACCACGTCCGCCACGTCCTGGGTGTGGCGCTGCGTCTCCACGCCAAACTGCTGCACCGCCTCGACTGTCGCGAGGGTTTGAACGAAACCGCCGCTGCGGCTGACTGGAACCGCTGCCTCCACCCGCGTGCCGGCGCTCTTGCGGCGGCTGACGAGACCGGAGGCCTCCAGTTCGCGCATGGCGGCCCGCACCGTGGAGCGGCTGACCGAGAACTGGTCCGCAAGCTCGAACTCGTTCGGCAGGAAGGACCCCACGGGATGGCGACCGCTGGATATCGCTTCCGCGAGGGCACGGGCGACGTAGGCGTATCGCGTCTCCAAGGGGGAGAATCTCCTTGTTGCTCGGGAACGTCATGAAAGCCCGACCGGCGCCGCCTTCGTCAAGCCAGACGATTGACACCCGTTTTATGTTGGTACAATAAATTATGTACGAACATAAAATCTTCGGAGGATGCCCCTTGGCTAGCACGGTCTTCGATTCCGCCTTGTTCCGCGACATGTTCGGCACCGCCGAAATGCGGGCGGTGTTCACAGACGAAGCCCTGGTGGGCCGCTATCTGGAAGCGGAAGCCGCGCTCGCCCGCGCCCAGGCACGCACAGGCACCATCCCCAAGGATGCGGCACAGGCCATCGACACCGCCTGCCGCACCATCCAGATCGACTTCGAAAAGCTGCGGGAAGAAACCGAGATCGTCGGCTATCCCATTCTGCCGCTGGTGCACCAGCTCGCGGCTGCGGCGGGCGCCGCAGGCGGCTTCGTCCATTGGGGCGCAACCACCCAGGACATCATGGATACCGCCAATGTCCTGCAGATCCGCGCCGCGCTCGACATCGTCGACCGCGACCTTCGCGCGGTGCGCGACATCCTGGCGGACATGGCGAAAAAATACCGCGACACGCCCATGGCGGGGCGCACCCATCTCCAGCAAGCCCTGCCGGTGACGTTCGGCTACAAGGCGGCGGTGTGGCTCTCCTCGATCGACCGCCACATCGAGCGCGTCGCCCAGGCGCGCCCGCGCATCCTGCTCGGCGAATTCTCCGGCGCCGCCGGGACCCTTGCCTCCATCGGCGAGGGCGGGCTTGAAATGCAGCGCCTGTATTGCGAGGAACTGGGTCTCGCCCAGCCCGCCATCACCTGGCACGTGGCGCGCGACGGCATCGCCGAGGCGGTGAGCCTGCTCGGCCTCATCACCGGCACGCTGGGCAAGATCGCCACCGACGTCATGCTCATGGCGGCGACCGAGTTCGGCGAGGTTTCCGAACCCTTCGTGCCGGGGCGCGGCGCGTCCTCCACCATGCCGCAGAAGCGCAACCCCATCTCCAGCGAGCTGATGCTCGCCGCCGCCAAGGCGGTGCGCCAGCACGTCGCCACCATGCTCGACGGCATGATCCACGATTTCGAGCGGGCGACAGGCCCCTGGCACCTGGAATGGGTGTCGCTGCCGGAAAGCTTCCTGCTGACCGCTTCCGCGCTGTCGAACGCGAAATTCATGCTCGCGGGTCTCGTCGTGCACGAGGACCGCATGCGGCACAATCTCGGCCTGACTCACGGCCTGATCGTGGCCGAGGCGGTGATGATGGCGGCGGCGCCCAAGCTCGGCCGCCAGCATGCCCACGACGTGGTCTATGACGCCTGCCGCAAAGCGATCGAAGGGGGAGAGGACCTCGCCGACCTGCTCGCGCAGGTGCCGGAGATCGTCGCCGCGCTGGGCGGCGTGGAGGCCATCCGCGCGCATTGCGACCCGGCCAATTATCTCGGCCTGTCCGGTGCCATGGTGGACCGGGTGCTCGCCGGCCCCTTACCCGCGAAGCGCGACGCCGCCTGAGGGCGATGCGCGCGAATTTCGCCAAGGCCTCACAAGAACGCCACGCACCGTAAAATTCAGATCTTCAGGGAGACGCCAATGGCCACGATGGCAACCACCGACGGCACGGTTTCACCGCCCCCAGGAACCACGACGAAGACGAAGAAATCCATCTGGGGCAACCTCGGCTTCCAGGTTGCCATCTCCATGGTGCTCGGCATTGGCGTCGGCCTCATCTGGCCGGAATTCGGCGCCTCGCTGAAAGTGCTGGGCGACATCTTCCTGCGCCTCATCAAGACTGCCGTCGCCCCGCTCGTGTTTCTCACGGTGGTCGTCGGCATCGTCGCCGCCGGCGACATCAAGCGGGTTGGCAAAGTTGGTTTGCTGGCGATGATCTATTTCGAGATCGTCTCCACCATCGCGCTCGCAGTGGGCCTGATCTTCGGCAATCTCTCCGGCGTCGGGAAAAACCTCGGCCACATCGCGGCACCGGCCGCGGCGGCAAAGGGCGCAGCTGCGGCGGCAAAGGCGGCAGAAGGCTCGCATACCACCTTCAACACCTTCCTGTTGAACATCTTTCCCGACAATTTCTTCGGCGCCTTTGCCCGCGGCGAACTGCTCCAGGTGCTGGTGATCGCGCTGATCTTCGGCTTCGGCCTGATGGCGTTGAAGCCGGAAAAGCGCGCGCCCATCGAGGCGGGACTCAACACCATCTCCACCGCCTTCTTCGAGTTCATCCACATCATCATGCGCCTTGCCCCCATCGGCACGTTCGGCGCGGTGGCCTATGCGGTCGGCGCCAACGGCACGGCGGTGCTGATCTCGCTCGCCTATTTCGTGGCCGCCTTCTACGTCCTGATCATCGGCTTCATCATCGTGGTGTTCGGGGCGGTGTGCGCGCTGTTCCGCATCAACCTGTTCCATCTGCTGCGCTTCATCCGCGATGAAATCATCATCATGCTCGGCACGGCCTCGTCCGAAAGCGTGCTGCCGCGCCTGCTGGAAAAGCTGCCCCTCTATGGCGCCTCCAAGCAGACGGTGGGCCTGGTATTGCCCACGGGCTATGCCTTCAACCTGGACGGCACGTCGCTGTTCATGTCCATGGGCATCGTGTTCCTCGCCAACGCCTACAACGTGCCGCTAAGCTGGGAGCAGGAGCTGGGCATCCTCGCCATCATGTTGCTCACCTCCAAGGGCGCGGCCACCGTCTCCGGCGGTTCGTTCGTGGTGTTCGCGGCGACCGTGACGGCAACGGGCATCCTGCCGGTGGATGGGCTGGCGCTGATCTTCGGCGTCTACCGCTTCCTCTCCATCGCGCTCGCCACCTGCAATGTCATCGGCAATGCGGTCGCGACCGTGGTGGTGGCCAAGCTCGCCGGCGAGTTCGACGAAACGGCGCGCAGCCGGCTCGACACCGCCGAAGCCGCTCTCTGAAACATCACGATCGGGGAGGCCGCGCGTCTCCCCGCCCCTTCCGGAATCGTCGCACCATGTCCCAGCCTGCCCGTATCGAGAATGACGCCTTCGGGCCGGTGGAGATTCCCGCCGGCCGCTATTGGGGCGCGCAGACCCAGCGCGCGCTTGCGGTGTTCGATGTCGGCGAGGAGCGGTTTCCGGCCAGTCTCATCCACGCCATCGGCCTGCAGAAGATCGCCGCCGCCCGCGCCAATCGCGGCCTCGGCGTGCTGGACCCCGCGCTCGCGGACGCCATCGAGGCGGCGGCGAGCGAAGTGCTGGCGGGCCGCTTCGACGACCATTTCCCGCTGCGCATCTGGCAGACCGGCTCCGGCACGCAGACCAACATGAATGCCAACGAGGTGATCGCCAACCGCGCCAACGAGCTGCTGGGCCAGCCGCTCGGCACCAAGGCGCCGGTGCACCCGAACGACCACGTCAACCGCTCTCAATCCTCGAATGACAGCTTTCCGACCGTGATGCACATCGCCACGGTGCAGGACCTGCGGGCACGCCTGCTGCCCGCGCTTGCGGAATTGCATGGCCAGCTCACCATCAAGGCAGCGGCGTTCGCGGACGTGCTCAAGATCGGCCGCACCCATCTGATGGATGCCGTGCCCATGACCATGGGCCAGGCCTTCGATGCCTTCGCGCGGCAGATCGCCAACGGCATGGCGCGCATCGAAAGCACCTTGCCCCGCCTGTGCGTGCTGCCCCAGGGCGGCACGGCGGTCGGCACCGGGCTCAATGCCCCGGTCGGCTTCGATGCCGCCTTCTGCGCGGAAGCGAGCGCCCTTGCCGGCGTGACTTTCTCGCCCAATCCCAGCAAGTTCGAGGGCATGGCGGCCCATGACGCGCTGGTGGAAGCCTCGGGCGCGCTGAACGTGGTCGCGGTCTCCATGATGAAGATCGCCAACGACATCCGCCTGCTGGGCTCAGGGCCGCGCTGCGGGCTCGGCGAACTCATCATACCCAACGACGGGCTGACCTCCTCCATCATGCCCGGCAAGCGCAACCCGACCATTGGGGAAGTTGTGGTGCAGGCGGCGTTCCAGGTGATGGGAAACCACGCCACGGTCACCGCCGCCGGCGCCTCCGGCAATTTCGAGCTGAACGTCGCCAAGCCGGTGCTGATCTACAATGTGCTTCAGTCGATCCGGATTCTGGCCGACAGCGCGCACATCTTCGCCTCCCGCCTGATTGCAGATCTCGACGTGGACCGCGCGCGGCTTGCGGAAAACGTCGCGAATGCCCTGCTGGTGGTCACCGCGCTCAATCCGGTGATCGGCTATGACAAGGTAGCCCAGATCACCACCCGGGCGCTCGATGCGGGCCAGACGCCGCGCGAGGCCGCCATCTCCCTCGGCTATCTTTCGGGCGAGGATTACGACCGGCTCGTGGACCCCGCCCTCATGACGCGGCCGCAGGCCGGGTGAGGAACAGGCGGAGCGTCACACGCTCACTCGCCCGCCAGCTCGCCGAGGGACGCGGCGGCAGCGTGCGGCTCGCCCACCTGCGTCACCCGGACCGGGATGAGCCACGTCACCGCCGCCGTCAGCAGCGCCACAAGGAACACCCCCCAGAAGGACACGTGCAGCGCCCGCTCGAACACCGCCATGACCTGCGCATCATCATGCACGGCCAGTAGCCCGGTGGTCTGGCCAAGCACCGCATGGACCCGCTGCGCCAGTTCGGTGCTGGAGAAATGCAGTAGGCCAAGGTTGACCATGGCGCCGACCACGGTGGCGCCGAGCACGCTGCCGAGGCTGCGCGCGAAGATGTTCGAGGCGGTGGCGCTGCCGCGCATCGACCATTCCACGCTCTCCTGGATCAGCACGATGCAGGTGAAGCTCGTGGTGCCCATGCCGATGCCGACCACGAAGGAGCCGATGCCGGCCAGCACCGGATGGCTCGTGGGGGTCAGGAACAGCAGGATCGCGCACCCCGCGGGCAGCATCAGGCTCACCGCCCGCAGCGCCCGGCGCAGCCCGAACACGCGGTACAGGCGCATCGACTGGCTCACCGCCAGCGGCCAGCCGAGGATCAGCATGGTCAGCGCCAGGCCCGCCACCACCGGCGAATAGCCGAGCACGCCCTGGACATAGAGCGGCAGGATGGTGGTGAGGCCGATCAGCAGAATGCCCACCAGCAGCGCTGTGATGTTGCAGGTGGCGATCAGCCGCCGCTTCCACAGATCGAAGGAAATGATCGGCTCTGCGGCACGCCGCTCCTGCCACAGGAACAGCACGCCGAACACCACGAACAATGCAGCGAAACCCGCCATGATCGAGAGCGCGCCATCGGTCTCGCTCAGGACGATCAGCAGGGAGGCAATGGACACGCTGAACAGGCCTGCGCCGAGATAATCAATCTGCGTGGTCCGGGCCTCGACCTTCTCGTGCAGGAACAAGGCAAAGCCCGCCACCGAGAGAAGGCCGATGGGCAGGTTCATCCAGAAGATCCAGGCCCAGGAGACATAATCCACCAGCAGGCCGCCGACGAGCGGGCCGACCACAGCCGAGCCGGCCCACACGCTGGCCAGCATGCCCTGCACCCGGCCGCGTTCCTCCAGGCGATAGAGATCGCCGACCAGGGTGATCGTCAGCGGCTGGATCGCCCCCGCGCCGATGCCCTGCAGCAGGCGGAACACCACCAGCGAAACCATGGACCAGGCAAAGCCGCACAGCAGCGAGCCGACGAGAAACAGCAGGGTTCCGCCGATCAGCACCGGCTTGCGGCCGAAAATGTCCGCGAGCTTTCCGTAAATCACCGTCGTCGTGGTCTGCGCCAGCAGGAAGGCGGAGAACACCCAGCTGTAATGGCCGAACCCGCCGAATTGCCCGACGATGCTCGGCATGGCGGTGGCGATGATGGTCGATTCGACGGCCACCATGAACGTGCTGAGCAGGATGGACGCGACGAGATAGACGCGGTGGCTCTGAGGAACTTCGACGGACATCGGCGATCTTAGCTCGCGAAAAACAGGATGCCCGAGCCCGGTTCGAGAACGGGAGGTGTCGCCGGCACGCAACGGCTCGGACGCGACCATCGAACGCAGGAAATCGGGCGCTTCAATTCAAAGGCTTATGGATATGGCGCGGGCGCTGAGCCTGCGGCAGGCGCAAAAGAGCCCTTGCGTCCCATCGCGCACAAGGCACATTTTTGCATGGCTTGCGCGAGGCGCCCTGCCCTGGGATCGACCCGGCAGCCGATGTCCCGCCAGCCCTTGCTTCGCCTGCGGGCGACCGGGTGGATCGGTGCCACGTGGCAGGGCCGGCCAGCCGCACGATCACACAGAGGTGATCATTCAGCGGCCGTCGCGCGGGGGGCGAACGGCGGGCTTCGGCGGCGGTGCGCTATTGGGCGGTCCAGCCGCCATCCACCGCCAGCAGGGTGCCGGTGCAGAAGCTGGATTCGTCGCTGGCGAGGAACAACATCGCATTGGCGATCTCGTCCGGCCGGCCGAGCCGCTTCATGGCTTGGCGCCCCTCAAGGCCCGCCCGCAGCGCGGCGGCGTCGGGGCTGGTGCGGAACATCTCGTCGAAGAACGGCGATTCGATCGTGCCGGGAGCGACCGCATTGATGCGCAGGCCCTGGTCCACATGGTCGAGTGCCATGGCGCGGGTCATCGCCGCCACTGCGCCCTTGGAGGTGACATAGGCCGCCCGGTCGCGGATGCCCACCGTCGAAACCGCGGAGGCGGTGTTCACGATCACCCCGCCGCCTTGCCGCACCATGTGGGGAATGGCGTATTTGCAGCCGAGGAACACCCCGCGCACATTCACCGCCATGAGCGCGTCGAAATCCTCCACCTCGGTCTCGACAACGCTGCCGGGAATGCCATAGCCGGCATTGTTCACCAGAATGTCGATGCGCCCCCGAGCAGCGGCGATGCCGTCGATGGCGGCGCGCATGTCGGCCGCGTTCGAGACATCGGCCCGCACCGCATGGGCCGTGCCGCCGTCCTGCGCGATCCGGGTCGCGGTGGCGAAGGCCGCCTCTTCATCGCGGTCCACCACCGTCACATGGGCACCTTCGTGCGCGAACAGAAGGCAGGCCCGCGCCCCGATGCCGGACCCGCCGCCGGTGATGACGGCGATCTTGTTGCTCAACCGACCCATGGTGTCCTCGTCTGAAAAAGTCTTGCCGGCCAAGGCGCGGAGGGGCGCCCCGGCCGGCAAGGTCGCATGCGCTCACGCAGCTCTGTCAAGGGCACCTTCGCGGGTGACACCCGCCTCGGTGAGCGCCCGGCGCAGGCGATCGAGTTCGGCTTGCGGCAGCTTCATCAGCGGCGGGCGCACCACCGCGCGCTCCTGCCGGCCGAGCATGACGAGGCATTCCTTCATGCGGTTGTGCATGTCGAGGAACGGGGGCGCGTAGAAAGCCTGCGCCAGGGGATAGATGCGGTCGTTGATCTCCTGCGCGAGCGCGAGATCGTCGGCCTGCACGGCCCGCCACAAAGCCACCTGAAGGTCCGGGATCACGCTGCCGGCGCCGGAGAGCAGGCCGTTGCAGCCCATGGTCAGCGAGGCCATCAGCCAGGAGGAGTGCGTGGTCAGCACGTTCACCGGCTTCGCCAGCGCCTGGAAGGTGCGGATATGGCGCTCATGAAGCATGGGATTGTTGGACCAATCCTTGATGGCCCGGATGCTCGGCACCTTTTCGAACAGCTTCAGCAAAGTGTCGAACGGGTAGTGAACGCCCGAGGCCTCAGGATAGGCGAAGCAGATGATCGGCAGGTCGGGCGCGGCATCGGCGATGGCGCTGTAGTGCGCGATGGCCATTTCCGGGCGCAGGTGCCCGCCCATGGACAGCGTGTTCGGCGGGAACACCAGCAGCGCGGACGCGCCTTCCTGCGCGCCCATGCGGGCGAGGCGCGCCGCTTCCGCCGTGCCGTCCGCATAGACGCCGGAAATCAGCGGCAGGCGCCCGCCGATCTCGTCCAGCGAGACGGCGAGGATGCGCTTCTGGTCCTCGAACGAGCAGGCGTGCACCTCGGAGGCATGACCATTGACCGTGATGGCGGAGAGCCCGTCCACGGCGGCGACGTCGCGCAGATGACGGCGCGTCTCGCCCTCATTGATGGAGAAATCCTCGTTCAGCGCGAGCAAGGTGGCGGGAATGACGCCCTGGGGCACGTAATCCTTGAAACGGGGCATGTTCGGCACTCCTGTGGAGGTTTGAGTGGGTTCAATGGCGCCAGAGGCCGCCGGCGACGGTGAGGGCTTGTCCGGTCATGTAGGCGGCCGCGTCGGAGGCCAGGAACGCTGCGACGCCCGCCACATCCTCGGGCATGCCGAGCCGGCCGAGCGGGATCGCCGCAACGCGCTTGTCCGAGCCTTCAAGGCCGAGCCGGAGCGCGTCTTCCTCGCCGCGCGCCCGCATGGCGGTGTCGGTGATGATGCCGGGGCAGATGGCATTGACCGTGATGCGGCGCGGCGCCAGTTCCAGCGCCAAGCTCTCGGTGAGGCCGAGGATGGCGAACTTGGTAGCGCAATAGCCGCCGTAGAACGCCTTGCCGGACTTTCCGAGCCAGGACGACATGTTGATGATGCGCCCGGTGCCCTCCTGCGTGAGGAGCGGCACCGCCGCCTGGCAGGCATGGAAGATGCCGTCCACATTGATGCGGAACATGGCCTCCCAATGGGCCTTGGGCAGATCGGCGATGGCGCCGAGGCGCATGATGCCGGCATTGTTCACCAGCACGTCGAGCCCCCCGAGGCTATCGCGCAGCGCATGGATGGCATCGCCGATGTCCTGCGCTTCGGCGACATCGGCGCGCGCGGAGGCTGCCTCGCCGCCCGCTGCGACGATCAGATCCCGGGTGTGCGCGGCCGCCTGCGGATCGAGATCGACCACGCCGACGCGTGCCCCATCCGCCGCCAGACGCAGCGCGATGGCGCGCCCGATGCCCGCGCCGCCGCCGGTGATGATGGCTGCGCGCCCCGCCAGCGGCCGCGCCTGCTCGCCTTCGGCCATCACGCGGCCCGCTCTGCGCTCTGCGCGTTCTGCGTCCACTTCATGTGGTGCTTGCCGACCGCGACGGTCTCGCCGCGCTGGTTGGTGACATCCACCTGGGCGAGGGTGCGCCGGCGCTCGGCATCCACTTCGCTGATGGTATAGGCGACGTGGATCGTGTCGCCGAAGAACACCGGCTTGATGAAGCGGATGCCGTCATAGCCGAGCGAAACCGGGGTCGAATCGATGCCCTGCTCCAGGCTCTTCTCGATCATGCGTGTGGATGCGGTGGACATGTAGCCCACCAGCAACGCGCCATGGGCGATGCGCTGGCCGAACATGGAGTTCTTCATGAACTCGTCGTCCACATGGTTTCCGGAGAGATCCCCGGTAATACCGGCGAACAGATAGACGTCGCTTTCGCCGACGGTCTTGGAGAACTTCACCTTGTCGCCCACCTTGGCGTGCATCACAGTCATGTCTTGGTCCTCAACCATAAGAAATGCGGCGGGAATGGCCCTCAAGCGAGCGCCCGTCAGTTGATGGCTTCCTCGCTCTCGCGATCGAAGAAATGCAGGCCGCGCGGGTCGAGCCAGAGCGGCACATGGTCGTGCACGGCGATGGGCGCCTCGGGGGCGATGCGCGAGGCCATCATCAGCGTGTCGCCCGCGCGCACGCCAATCACCATTTCCGCGCCGAGTTGCTCGGTGACTTCCACCGGAGCTGAGAAGGCGGTCTCATGCCCGGCTGGGCACTGGCCGAAGCACACCTGCTCCGGCCGCACCCCGAGCGTCACCGGGCGGCGGTTGGTGCGGGCGAACATCGCGGCGCGCTGCGGCGGCAGGCGGATCGAGAAGTCCTGCGCCTCGGCGTGGAAGAAATCGCCCTTCTGGACGATATCCACCGGCAGGAAGTTCATGGCCGGCGCACCGATGAAGCTCGCGACGAAGCGGTTCTTCGGTCGGTTGTAGATGTCGAGCGGCGTTCCCACCTGCTGGATGCAGCCATCCTTCATCACCACAACCCGGTCGCCGAGCGTCATGGCTTCCACCTGGTCGTGGGTGACATAGATGGAGGTAGTCTCCACCCGCTCGCGCAGGCGCTTCAGCTCCACGCGCATCTGCGCCCGCAGCTTGGCGTCGAGGTTGGAGAGCGGCTCGTCGAACAGGAACACTTGCGGGTGGCGCACGATGCAGCGCCCCAGCGCCACCCGTTGCTGCTGGCCGCCGGACAATTGCTGCGGCTTGCGCGCCAGCAGCGGGCCGAGGCCGAGGATCTCGGTGGCCCGCATCACCTCCTGCTTGATCTTGTCTTCGGAAACCTTGCGGTTGCGCAGGCCGAAGGCGAGATTGTCGTAGACCGTCATGTGCTGGTAGAGCGCATAGTTCTGGAACACCATGGCGATGTCCCGGTCCTTCGGCGGCAGGTCGTTGACCACCGTGCTGCCGATCTGGATCGTGCCGGTGCTGATGCCCTCCAGACCCGCCACCATGCGCAGGGTTGTGGATTTGCCGCAGCCCGAGGGGCCCACCAGCACCAGGAATTCGCGATCCTGGATATGCAGGCTCACGTCCTTCACCACATGCAGCGAGCCGTAGGTCTTGCAGACATCTTTCAGAATGACTTCGGCCATTGGAAAAATCCTCCCTGATGCGCCCGTTCGGCCTACATGCGCAGGCCGCGGACGACGTATTTCTGTCCGAAGATCGTGATGAGCAGCGCCGGCAGCATGGCGAGCACGGCGGTCGCGCTCATGAGATGCCATTCGGTGCCGGTCTCGGTGACGAACTGCGCCATGGTGACGGTGATCACCGGCGTGCGCTGCGCCGTGAGGATGAGGCCGAACAGGAACTCGTTCCAGGTCCACAGCCAGGACAGGATGGCGAGCGCCGCGATGCCCGGCATGGCGGACGGCAGCGCCACCCGGCGGAACGCGCCCCAGCGGGTGCAGCCGTCGATCAGCGCCGCATGCTCCATGGAGGGGCTGATGCTGTCGAAGAAGCCCTTCATGATCCAGGAGAAGAAGCACACATGCACCGCCACGTGCGGCAGCAGCAGTCCGAGATAAGTATCGTAGATGCCGAGATTGGTCGTCACCAAATAGAGCGGTAGCACCCAGGAGATATAGGGCACGGTGCGGAAGACATAGATAATGCCGAACCAGCTGCGTTGAATGGGTCCGGTGAAGCGCGACAGCATGTAGCCGCTGCCCACCGTGACGCCGAGCGAAGCCACCGTCGCGATGGAGGACAGGACAAAGCTGTTCCACATGGAGTGCAGCACCACCGGCTGCGCCAGCACCTCGGCGAAATTATCGAGCGTGAATTCCCATCCGCGCCAGATGTAATACACGCCCGAGGGCGGGCGCACGGAGGTGAGCAGCAGGATCGCCACCGGCCCGATGAAAATCATCAGGATCGCGATCACCACGAGCGCGAAGAACACCCGCCGGCCGGCGACGCCGAGCAGGCCCAGAAAGCCGCTCGCCTGGGCGCGGGGGCCGGTGGAGGAGACGGCGAACGACAGGCTCATCGGGAAACCTCCATGGCGCGGTTGACGATGGCATAGAGGCCGAGACCCACCGCCAGCATGATGATGGCGCCTGCGCCCGCCGCCGCGGCGCCGCGACCGAGATCGAGATTCACGAACGCCTCCACATAGGCATAGACGGAGAACACCTCGGTGCTGCGCGCCGGCCCGCCGCCGGTGAGCACCCACACCTGATCGAAGGTGCGGAACGCATCGATGGCGCGGATCAGCACGCACACGGCGATCACTGGCCGCAGCAGCGGCAAGGTGACGTGGGTGAAGATGCCCCATTTGCTCGCGGCATCAATCTGCGCCGCCTCATAGGGCTCCTTGGGCAGGCCTTGGAGCGCCGCCAGGAGGATGATGGTGAACCAGGGGGTCCAGATCCAGACATCCGTGAGGATGATGATGATGAAGCTCGGCCAGCGCTCGGAGAGCCAGCCGATCTGCGGCACGCCGATCACCGCCAGCAGATTGGTGAGGATGCCGAACTGATCGTTGAACGACCAGCGCATCATCGTCGCCGTGATCACCGGCGCGATGGTCAGCGGCAGGAGCACCACGGTCTGGATCAGGAAGTGGCCGAAGAACTTTCTCTTCAGCAGGTGCGCGAGCGCCAGCCCGAACACCAGAGACAAGGAGACCGACGACACCATCAGGATGAAGGTATTCGGCAGCACGATCTTCAGGAACACCGGGTCGGTGAAGACCTCGACATAATGGCGTAGGCCCACCCAGGTCTTCTGCGGATTGACCAGCGACCAGTCGCGGAACGAGGCATTCATGCCGATGAGGATCGGCACCACCTCGAATGACAGCAGCACCAAAGCGGCAGGCGCGATGAGAAGGAGCATGAAGCGCTCCTTCTCCGCGAGCAGGCGCGGCCGATGGGCCGCGCTGGCCGGCGCCATGCTCATCGCATGGCCCCTTGATGGATCGCCGGCGCGCCTTCCGTGAGCACCTTGGGAATGTCTTCCCGCGCGCCGGTGACGGCCTTGACCAGAATATCCGAATAGGTTTTATGCACCACCGCCCAGTTGCGGAAGTAATAAGCGTCATGCACATGGGCGGAGTCGAACAGAATGCCCTTGACCTGCCGCCACACCGGGTCGGACTTGTCGAGCATGGCCCAGACCTTGCTGTTGGGCGGGGGGCCGCCGGTCTGTTCCCATTGGGCGATCTGGCCGTCGTAATCGGTCATCATGGCGCCGAGCAGGGCTTTGGCGGCCTTCTGCTTCTCCGGCGGCACGCTTTTGGGGATCGACCAGCCCCAGATGTCGATCCAGGAGCGGTGTTCCTTCGACATGGGTCCCTGGGGGAAGCGCGCCATGCCCACATGGCCGGCCGCCTTCGATTTCTTCGGATCGTTATAGGTGCCGAGCAAGGTGGAATCCGCCACCGTGAAGGCGGCATCGCCAGCCTGGAAGATGGCATTCGCCTCATCGCGCGAATAGGTGGACATGCCGGGCGGGCTGATATTGTTCTTGTGCAGGGCATCCCACCAGAATTCGGCGGTCTGCACCTGGCAGGCGTCGGCGGTCATGGGCTTCCAGCCATTCTTCGAGAGCACGGCATTGTCGCGCTCATAGGCGGGCGCATAGACGTCGCAATTATTGTTCCAGAGCGACCACCAGAAGCTGAAGAAGGTGTTCGTGAACGACATTCCGCCCACAAAACCCCATTTTACTTTCCCCTCCTTCTGAAGCTTCTGGGAAACCTTCACCAGATCATCCCAGGTCTTGGGCACCTCCGCTTCGGAGACAAGGTCCGTGCGATAGAAAAAGATGCCGGCGGTGGTGGCCATCGGCACGGTGGTCGGCTGTCCCTTCTCGTTGAAGAAGGGCTCGAGCTGGCCTTCAGCCACGTTCTTGATCTCGGGAATATCGTCGGTGGAGACGAGGTATTGAGCCCAATCCTGGCCCCAATCGTCATTGTGCCAGATGATGTCGCATTGCCCGGTCGAGTTGTTCGCCAGCATCTGCGTGATCTTGGGCAGGTAGATCGAATAAGACATGGGCGTCTTGGTCAGGTTGATATCCTGCTTCTTGGCCCATTTTTCCAGGATCGCCAGATTTGCGGTCTGAACCGGATGGTTCATGTAACAGATGGTCAGATCCGTCGCGGCCGAGGCCGCGCTGGGCGCGAGGGCCGAAAGGCCCGCCGCCAGCCCGAGTCCGGCCAATAGGCGCAACGATTTGCATATACTCATGTTTGCTCCTCCCCGAAGCCAAAGTGTCTCGCCGGATTCCCGGTCGTGTGACGTCGTTATTGTGAAGCGATGCGCGGCGGTTCAGGCGCAGGCGGGCTCCGCCGTTTCGACTTTCGCGGGCGCGCCCACGATGCCTTGCGCCAGCAGATCCGCGATCGCGGCAGCGTCGTAGCCGATCTCTTCCAGGATATCGGCGGTCTGCGCGCCGAGGGGCTGCGGCGGGAGCTTGATCTGCGGCGCCTGCCCGTCATAGCGGATCGGATGGGTGACCAGGGTGATCGGATCGCCGGTGGCGCCGGTGATGGTCTGGAAGCTCTGGTTGTGGCGCACCTGCGGGTCGTCCACCACGGCCGGATAATCGTTCACCGGCGAATGCCAGATGCCTGCAGCATCGAAAATGGCCACCAAATCCGCGGTGGTGCGGGCGGCAAGCGCCGCCGCGATCGCCGGCGTCGCCTGGTCGCGATGCGTATAGCATTGGGCATCGGCCACCCGCTGGTCCGCAGGGATCTCCAGCGCCGCGCTGAGGGCATCGAGCGAACCGAGCGAAATGGCGATGTGGCCGTCTTGCGTCGGATAAATGCCGTAGGGTGCACCGTAATACCAGCCGGAGATATTACCCGGCTGGCGCACATCATCCGGGCGGACGCCATTGAGATAGCAGGTGAAGGATTCCAGCTGCAGGTCGATGGCGGCGGACAGCAGGCTGACATCCACCTTGCAGCCCTTGCCGGTCCGCATGCGGCCGAGCAAAGCCGCCATGATGCCGTTGGCGAACAGGGCCGCGCCGTGATGGTCCACCGCCGAGACGCCCACCGCCCGCGGGCCGTGCTCCCGGGTGCCGGTAATGGTGGCAAGGCCGGACATGGCCTGGATGATGAGATCCTGCCCCGGCTTGTTCACATAGGGCCCGTCCGCGCCATAGCCGGAGGCCGAAGCATAGATGATATCAGGCTTGATCCGCTTGGCGGCCTCATAGCCAAGACCCAGCTTATCCATGACGCCGGGGCGGAAATTCTCCGCCACCACATCGGCCGTGGCGATCAGCTCACGGGCGATGGCGAGGCCCTTTTTATCCTTCAGGTTCAAGGCAAGGCTGCGCTTGTTCCGATTGCCGGCGAGCAGCAGCATGGTCTGTCCCGCCACATCCTTGTTGGCGCCACCCCATTTGCGCTGGAAGGCACCCTCCGTGGATTCCACGGCGATCACATCGGCGCCAAGGTCTGCGAGCTGCTGGATGCCCACCGGCCCCATCAGGAAATGGTTGAAGCTGAGGATTCGAATGCCTTTGAGGTGGTCCAACGCCTCGCTCCCACTTGATTTTTTTGCGCCCTCGCATCGGGGCTACTTCTGAAAACGATTTCAGGATAGAAATGGGTTGAGAGGCTGTCAACCCTTATGGACCTCGAGGCGAAGGTTCCGGCATAATCGAATCTCGAAAGTTTTTGAAAATTCGGCGGAAACTCCGGTTTTAAGGGGCGTATTCCTTGATCAAGCACAAGACGAAGCTGGAAGACGTCGCAAAGCTCGCCGGAGTTTCGCTCGCAACCGTCTCGCGGGTGCTCAACCATCCGAACATCGTGCGCCCCGAACTGCGCGATAAAGTATCGCAAGCCGTGGCCAGCCTGTCCTACACCCGTGATGCCGCCGCGCGGGCCCTCAAGTCCGGCCGGACCCACACCATCGGCGCGGTCGTGCCGACGCTTGGCATCAGCATCTTCGCCGAGGGCGTAGAGGCCCTACAAAATCGCCTGAGCGAGCACGGATATACTTTGCTTCTTGCCAATTCTCAGTACGATATGAAGAAAGAACTGCAAGAAGTCCGCGCCCTTATCGAGCGCGGTGTGGACGCCATTGTCCTCGTGGGCGATTCATCTTCCAATGAGGTTCATGCCCTCATCAAGAAGCACGGTATCCCCGTCGTCATTACCTACGTTGCCCAGTCCAAGCGCGGAACCCCAGCCATAGGCATCGACAACGAAGGCGCGACGCGGGAGATGACACGCTACCTCCTCGGCCTCGGGCATCGCGAGGTGGGGGTCATCGCGAACGTTCCGGCCGCCAACGACCGTTCCCGCGCCCGCCTCTCCGGCATCCTGAAGACCTTGGAGGAAGCCGGCGTCACACTGCCGAAAAGCCGCCTCATCAAAGCCGAACACTCCCTCGTCCAAGGCCGCATGGGCTTGCAACAATTAATGAAATCGCATCCGCAGATCACCGCGGTCATCTGCACCACCGATACGCTGGCAGTCGGTGCGATGACCGAGGCACGGGCCATGGGCATCCCCGTTCCCGCCGCCCTCTCCATCACCGGCTTCGACGATATCGAGCTCTCATCCCAGCTCGATCCGCCACTGACGACGGTGAGCGTTCCAGCCGCCGAGATTGGCCGAGGGGCCGCCGACCACCTGATCAACGCCATCGCCGGCCTGCCGATACCTTTGGTGAGCGATCTGCCGTTCCGGATCGTGATCCGCGGCACCACCGCCAAAGCTCGCACTTCCAATCCGAAGCGCCTCACGCGGGCATGACGCGACTATACCTTGGGTCGGCTCTTCTGATATATGAGCCTCAGAAAACGTTTTCATAAAACGATGCCAGAGGCCGGCCATGCCCCAGACGCTTCCCCTCCCGTTAAATCCGTCCGAGCCGCTGGTGCTGGCGGAACCGCCGCGCGACGGGGTGATGCGCGTCACCCTCAACCGCCCGCACAAGCGCAACGCGCTCAGCCGTGCGCTGCTGATCGAGCTCGCCGGACTCTGCGCGGATGCCGCGGCCGACCCGCAGGTCCGCTGCGTGGTGCTGACAGGAGCACCCACATTCTTCTGCGCCGGCGCGGACATCTCTGAAATGCAGGCCTGGGGCTTTGCCGCGTTGGAACATGCAGGGCGCCAGGCGGCCTGGGATGCCATCGCGGCCTTCCCTAAACCCTTGATCGCAGCCGTCGAGGGAATTTGCTTCGGCGGGGGCCACGAACTCGCCATGCTGGCCGACATGATCATCGCCTCACAAAGCGCCCGCTTCGGCCAGCCCGAAATCAATATCGGCATTCTGCCCGGCGATGGCGCGACCCAGCGTGTCACGCGGGTGGCCGGCAAGTCGCTCGCCATGAAGATGATGCTGACCGGTGAGCCCATCGACGCGGCCACAGCGCTGGCGGCCGGGCTCGTGGCGGAGGTCGTTCCGCCCGGGCAGGCGGTCGAACGCGCATGCGAACTTGCCCGCATCATCGCCACCAAGCCGCCAATGTCCGCACGCCTGGTGAAGGAAGCGGTTCTCGCGGCCTATGAGACGCCGCTCGCAGCCGGCCTGCAGGTCGAGCGCCGGGCGATCCGCCATGCGTTCACGACGCACGATCAGAAGGAAGGCATGGCCGCCTTCGCGGAAAAACGCCCGCCGCGCTTTCAGGGCAGCTGACGGCAGAGCGAAGCGAGAACGGGCGCCCCGCCCGACAGGCAGCAACTTTGCCCTGATGGCCTTCGCGCAGCGGCTTCGGCTGCGCGAAGGCTCGTCCCGATGCAACCGTTCCGTCCCGCGCGAGAGGCACGAGATCGTCCGAGTGGAATCAGCCAGGGCACGGGAAGCGAACCATTCAGGTTTTCCGAATGGTCCTTCTTATTTTTCAGCATTGTCGAATACCTCCCGGCCGTAGGAGCATCCGCAAAACGCAAGAATGAGAACGCGGGAGGATGCGTATGAACCAGGATCAGGTCTTTATTGACGGCCAATGGACCGCCCCTGTTTCGGGTGACGTCGTGCCGGTCCTGGATCCGAGCACCGGGGCGAGCATCGGGCATATCGCACGCGGTGGGGCAGCCGATATCGACCTTGCTGTAAAAGCCGCCCGCAATGCCTTCCAGACGGTGTGGGGCGCCACGCCGGCGCTGGAACGCGGGCGACTGCTCAGCCGCCTCGGCCTGCTGATCCTCGATAATCTTGAGGAATTGGCGGAGGTCGAAGCCGCCGACACCGGCAAACCCATGAAGCTGGCGCGCAACGATATCCGCGTGACCGCCCGCTATTTCGAATATTACGGCGGCGCCGCCGACAAGATCCACGGCGAGGCCATTCCGTTCCTGGCCGGTTACCAGGTGATGGTGCTGCGCGAGCCGCGCGGTGTCACGGGCCACATCATTCCCTGGAACTACCCCGCCTCCATGTTCGGCCGCACGCTCGCCGCATCGCTTGCGGCGGGCAATACCACCATCCTCAAGCCTGCCGAGGAAGCTTCGCTCTCCTGCCTGCGGCTCACCGAACTGGCCCGCCAGATCGGCTTTCCCGCCGGCGTCATCAATGTGGTGACGGGCCTGGGCGAGGAAGCCGGCGCGGCGCTCGCATGCCATCCGGGCATTGATTTCCTGTCGTTCACCGGCTCGCCGGAGGTCGGCACGCTGGTGCAGCGGGCCGCGGCGGAAAACCATGTGCCCTGCGTGCTCGAACTGGGCGGAAAATCGCCCCAGATCGTGTTCGCCGACGCCGACCAGGACAAGGCGGTGGAAATCATCATCGGCGCCATCGTGCAGAACACCGGGCAGACCTGTTCCGCCGGCTCGCGGGTGCTGATCGAGCGCTCCATCTACGAACCCTTCATGGGCCGCCTGGCCCGCCGCATGGCAGCGGTCGAGGTGGGACATCCCAGCCAGGACCTGGATTGCGGACCGGTGATCAATGCGGTCCAGCGCGACCGCGTCACCGGCTTCCTCGAACGCGCCGCCACCGACAATGTGGAGATCGCCGCCCAGGGCAAGATCCATCCCCAGGCGTCCAAGGACGGGTATTTCGTGCCTCCGACGCTGTTCGGCCTCGTGCCGCGCACCCACGAGCTGGCCCGCGAGGAAGTGTTTGGCCCGGTGCTCGCGGCCCTGCCGTTTGACGACGAGGACGATGCCCTGCGCCTCGCCAATGGCACCGATTACGGCCTCATCGCCGGCGTGTGGACCCGCGACGGCGGCCGCCAGATGCGCATGGCCAAGGGCATCCGCGCCGGCCAGATCTATATCAACGGCTATGGCGCCGGCGGGGGCATCGAGCTTCCGTTCGGCGGCTTCGGCAAGAGCGGGCACGGGCGCGAGAAGGGGTTCGAGGCGCTGCACGAATACACGGTGGCGAAGACCGTGGTGATCGACCACAGCCGGTAAGCCTTTTTGCCCAAAGCGCGGCGTGACGTGGGACCGGCAAGGCGCCGGCCCCCTGCCCTCTCAAATCCTGTGAGTTCTTGCCCATGACCGGCACTGCCCCCAACCTGGCCGAGCTGCCTGAATTCTCCCACGCTGCGGTGGTGCGCCGCTTCGGAGAACCGGTGAAAATCGAATGCGTCCCCATCCCACGGGCGCCGGAGCCGGGCGCCCTGATCGTGCGCACCACCGCCTGCTCCATCTGCGGCACGGACGTGCACCTTTCGCGCGGCAACCTCTCGCTCACGGTGGACCTGCCGATTATCCTCGGCCACGAGATGGTCGGGCGGGTCGTTGCCATCGGCGAAGGGGCGGAGCGCGACAGCGTCGGCCAGAAGCTCGCCATCGGCGATCGCATCCTTTGGACCCACACCGCTTGCGGCCAGTGCTTCTTCTGCACCGTCGCCCGCCAGCCGACCCTGTGCGAGAACCGCCGCGCCTATATGTACGAGAATATCGAGAAGCCGCCGTATCTGCTCGGCGGCTTCTCCGAATATGGCTATGTGCTGCCCCAGTCCGGCCGCGTGCGGGTGCCGGATAATCTGGACGATGCGGTCGCCAGCCTATGTTCCTGCGCCTTTCGTTCAGTGATGAACGCCTTCGACAATCTCGGGCCGATCGACCCGTCCGAGCACGTGGCGATCCAGGGGGCAGGGCCGCTCGGCATATTGGCGGCGGCGGTGGCGCGCGTCGCCGGCGCACGCACCGTGAGCGTCATCGGGGCGCCGGCCCCGCGCCTCGCCCTGGCCCAGGAGTTCGGCGCCACCCACGTGTTCACCATCGAGGGCACGACCCATGCGGACCGTGCCGCGGAATTGCGCGCGCTCACGAACGGACGCGGGCCGGACATCGTCATGGAGTTCACCGGCCATCCGGATGCGTTCGGAGAAGGGCTGGACCTGGTACGCAAGGGCGGGCGCTATCTCACGGTGGGCCAATTGGGCGGCGGCACCACGACCTTCAGCCCCTCGACCATCGTCAAGAAGAACATCCGCGTCATCGGCTCCTTCTCGGGCGACGTGAAATCCTATTGGAAGGCGCTGCAGTTCGCGTCTGCCCATATCGACACCATCCCGTTCGGCAAGATGATCACCGGTCGCTTCGCCCTGGCGGATGTCAACATCGCGCTGGAACGCATGCATCGGCTTGAGGAGATCAAGCCGCTCATCGTGATGACGTGAGGACGGGCCATGACAGACACGGTGCAGTTCACGCCTGACCGGCCCGGCCCCCTCGACGGGGTGCGCGTGCTCGACATGTCGCGCCTGGTGGCCGGCAACATGACCACCCATGTGCTCGCGGATTACGGGGCCGACGTCATCAAGATCGAGCGTCCCGGCAAGGGCGACGATCTGCGCGGCTGGAAGGTCGACGGCATTGAGGTCTTCTGGAAGGTCTATTCGCGCAACAAGCGCAGCGTCGCGCTCGACATCCATTCCGAGGATGGGCGCGACCTCCTGCTGCGCCTGATCGACACCGCGCAGGTGCTGGTGGAGAATTTCCTGCCGGGCACGCTGGAGCGCTGGGCACTCGGCCCGGACGTCCTGCACACGCGCAACCCGCGCCTGATCGTCCTGCGCGTCTCCGGCTGGGGTCAAACGGGTCCCTGGAGCCAGCGCCCCGGCTTCGGCACGCTCGTGGAAGCCATGTCCGGCTGGGCCTTCATGAACGGCCATCCCGACAAGCCGCCGACCTTGCCGCCGCTCGCTTTGGCCGACATGATCTCGGGCCTCTACGGCGCTTCCGCGATCCTCGCCGCGTTGCGGGCCACCGAGCTCAACGGCGCACCGGGACAGGTGATTGATCTGTCCCTGTTCGAGCCCATCCACGCCATGATCGGGGCGGAAGCGGCGCAATTGCGCATCACCGGGCGCCCCACGGAACGGGCCGGTAACCAATCCTCCCACACCGCCCCGCGCAACGTCTATCGCTGCGCCGACGGGGCCTATGTGGCGATGTCCGGATCCATGCAATCCATGGCGGAACGCATCCTCGACACCATCGGCCGGCCGGAGCTCAAGAGCGATCCCCGCTTCGTCGACAACGACGCGCGCGTCGCCAATCGCGACGAGCTGGATGCCATCATCGGTGCTTTCGTCGCCACCCGCGACCAGGCGGAGAACCTCGCCTTGTTCGACGCCGCAGGGGTCACCGTCGGCCCTGTCTGCTCGGTGGCGGACCTTGTGAACCATCCTTACGTCCTCGGCCGCGCGGCGATCGTGGAGGTCGCGGACCGTGACCTCGGCTCAATACCAATGCCCAACATCATTCCCCGCTTTTCGGCCACGCCGGGTGTGTTCCGCCGCCCCGCACCCGCCGTCGGTGAGCACAACGAAGAAATCCGGCGCGAGCTCGGCGTACCGGCGCGCGGATCCGCCGTGGAGATTTCCCGATGAATAGGCCCGCACCCGCCTGGCGCTCCTTGTTGTTCATTCCCGTTCTGAATGAGCGCTTTCTTGCCCGGGCCGCCGAGCGGGATGCCGATGCGATCCAGCTCGACCTTGAAGACGCAACGCCCCCCAGCCAGAAGCCGGACGCGCGCCGCGCCCTTCCAGCAGCCGCCGCGCGGCTCGCGCAGCAGCAGCTCGACGTGATCGTCCGCATCAACCGGCCCTGGCGGGACGCGATGGCGGATATGGAGGCCGCGGTGGGCCAGCACGTATCCTGCCTCACCTTACCGAAGGTGCCCGATGCGTCCCACGTGCGCACCATCTCGGAAATCCTCGACGAACTGGAGGCGGAGCGCGGGTTGGAGCGCGGCCACACGCGCCTTATCGTGATGATCGAGACCGCCGAGGGCCTGCTCAACATGCCGGCCATCGCGGCAAGCCATCCCCGCATCGCCGGCATGACGGTGGGCGCGGAGGATCTGGCGGTCTCGCTCGGCGCTTCGCCCACATATGACACCCTTTATGTGCACAATGCCCAGGCCGTGGTCGCCGCGCGGAGCGCCGGTATCCAGCCGATCGGCTTCGTCGGCAGCGTTGCCGATTACGCCGACGCGGCCGCCTTCCGGCGGACCATCACCCAGGCCCGCGAGATGGGCTTCACTGGCGGCTTCTGCATCCATCCGAGCCAGGTGCCGATCATGAACGAGGTGTTCGCACCTTCGACGAACGAGATCGACTGGGCACGCGGCGCGCTTGCTGCCTTCGAAGAGGCACTGGCGAAGGGGGTCGGCGCGGTGACCTTCCGGGGGGCCATGCTGGACCTGCCGGTCGCCGATCGTGCCCGCGCCATTCTTGCGCGACACGAGGCTGTGGAAAAAATGCGCAAGCCAAGATCTTAATTCGGCCGTCGAGCCCGAGGACACCATGGACCTTCGCGACCTGCGCATCTTCGTTGCGATAGCCGAGACCGGCTCCCTGGTGGCGTCCGCGAAGATTCTCCATAGCAGCCCGCCCTCCCTGAGCGCGCGGCTGAAGGATCTGGAGGGCGAATTCGGCACGCAATTGTTCGACCGCCAGGCGCGCGGACTGGCGCTGACCGACCAGGGGCGCGAATTGCTCTCGCACGCTTATGCGATCCTGAAACTCTCGGAGGACGCCAAGGCCAGCATGCTGAGCCGCGGCAGGGAGCCGGTCGGCAACGTGCGCTTCGGCGTCCCGGGCTCGCTGGTGGGCCTGCTGACGGTGCGGCTGATCGAGACCTGCCAGAAGAACCACCCGCAGGTCCGCCTGCGTGTGGTCGAAAGCATGTCCGGCTACATCGCGAGCTGGCTGCGCGAGGGTACGCTGGATGCCGCGCTGGTGTTCGGCGGCGGCGCGGCGACGGACAAGAGCGCGTCGCTCCAGCCGATCGCCGAGGAAGACCTTTACGTCAGCACCTACGACCCGCGCGTGGTCGCCCCGCACCTCACACCCGCAGGGGAAATCCGCCTGCGCGATGTCCAGCACCTTCGCCTCGTCATGCCCGGCCCTGAACACGGCCTGCGGAGCCTCCTTGAGGCCACGGCCCGCCGCCATGCCATTCCGCTCAATGTGGCGATCGAGCTTGATGCCTCGCCGCAGATCTTCGAAATGGTGCGACGCGGCCACGGCGTCACCATCGGCTCGCTGGCCGCCCGCTATGCCAGCGCCAACGCCAACGCCGCGGAAGACGTGAAGCTGCACTCCTTCCGCCTGGTCGATCCCGGCGTCACGCGCACCGTCTATCTCGCCACGCCCCTCAACCGTCCATCCTCCCGTGCCACCATGGCGGTGGCACAGACCGCCGTCGACACGCTGCTGTCGCTGGCCGACACGGAGGAATGGAAAGCCCGGCGGCTGTGTTGACGATGCCCCACGTATCAGAGCTCCAGCATCTCCCGGACATCCTGCGGCGTGGCGATCTCCCGGCCCGCCGCGCGCGCGATCTGGGCCGCGCGATGGATGACCTCCTCGTTGCGCGGACACCCCAGTTCCACGTAGGGGAAGTCGCCGATGCCAGGGGCGATGTTGCCGCCGCGGCGCGCCACCGTATCGCACAGATCCAGCAGGTTGCCGCCGACGATGTTTGCGGTCCAGTAATGGCGCGCGCGCGACGGCAGGAAGCGCAGATGCGCGTCCAGGCCGTCCACCGTACCCGGATGGCCGGTGATGAACGGCGCGTCGGTCATGTTCAGCAGGAAATAGGCCGGCTCGGCCGCAAGCCCCATGTCGATCAGCGCCTCCGCCCGGCGCATAAAGCCCACCGACCAGCAGACGAGCTTCGGCTTGATATGCGCGGCCTTGAGGCGCTCGACATAAGAGACCACCACGTCGGTCCGGTTTTTATAGACCCGGTCAGCGTGGGAGAAGGTCCTGCTGGCGGCGTCGTAGGATTCGAGATTGGCCGTGCCCGTGTCGACCGGGACGATGTCCGGCCGGGTCGCGGGATCCTTCGCCAGTTCCATCATGCAGTCCATCCGCCCGTGAGGGTCGTCGTCGCTGGCGATGAAGCCCAGCGTGGGCAGGATGAGGATGTCACACTTGGCGCGCACCTTGCGGATGACGTCGGCATTCTCCTCCACGGTGTGGCGCGGAGCCCCGTCCGGCGCGCGCGCATGGAAGTGGAGAATGGATGCGCCCGCTTCCCGGCAGCGGGCTGCAGTTTCGGCAATTTCGTCGGCGGTCCATGGCACGTGAGGATTGCGATCCCGCATGGCATATTCGTTGACGCGCGCCTCGATGATCATTTTTTGCATTTTGGGATCTCTCGAACGTCCGCAAGGGCGGGCCGCCTCCCAGCGACCTGCCCCAAGGACGCTAATGGGCCGCGCCGTCCATCGCAAATGACCTTTTCGGGCTTCATTGTGAGAAAAGCTCACAACCCATATGGTCTGCGCTCCGACCTGTCCGGTGAGGAGCAGCCATGAGCATCCCCAAAGCGTCCCTGAATGCATTGCGCGCCTTCGAGGCCACCGCACGGTTGCGCAGCATGACAGCGGCCGCCGCCGAGCTGTGCGTGACCCATGGCGCGATCAGCCGGCATGTGCGCGCGCTGGAAGAGACGTTCGGCCTCCCGCTGCTGCGGCGGGAGCACCAGTCCATGGAGACGACAGCCGAGGGCGCAAGGCTCGCGGAGGGGCTGACGACGGCCTTCAACCTGATCGACGCCAGCGTCGAGCAGCTCAATCCGGGGCCGCTCACCGTCTCCTGCTCGGCCACAATCATGATGCACTGGCTGATCCCGCGCATTGCCGGCTTCCATGCCGCGCACCCGCAGATCGAGGTCCAGTTCAACATGAATTACGACCAGGTCGACTTTGTGCGCGACAAGGTCAGCATCGCCATCCGCAACAGCGTCATTCCACCACCGCGCGACGTGCTCATCCGCGAGCTGATGACGGAATGGGTCGGCCCGGTTTGGGCGCCCAGCTATGGCGATGCGCGCAAGCTCCGGAGCCTTGAGGATCTGCGCGCGGCGCGGCTGCTTTCCACGAAGACCCGCCCGCAAGGCTGGGAAGATTGGTCGGCGCTCGTCGGGCTAACCCCCGCCATCAAGCCCAATTCGCAGGAATCCTATGAGCATTTCTATCTGCTGATCCAGGCGGCCTTGTGCGGCCTCGGCGTGGCGGTGGTGCCGGCCATGATGGTGCTGGACGAGATTCGCTCCGGCCGGCTCGTCGCGCCGTTCGGCTTCGTGCCGGGACCCCGCAAGCTGGTGCTGTGGATCGCCCCGCATCTCGGCGCGCGCCCCGACACCAAGGCCATGGCCAACTGGCTTTCCACCGAGCTGAAGAAGACAGCTGACATCTGTGCCGCCATGAGCCCGCCGCGGCTCCCGCATCCACCCGCGCGGCGCAGCACCGGCCGCCGCGCCATAGCCTCTCTGTGAGTTTTTCTCACATTACGGTTCGTAAAACTCGTTTGCCAGGCCCGTTGCCCGGTCATAACGATGAAGGGAAAGAAAAGAAGAAGATCATCGAGGAAACCCCAGGAGTTTGGCATGGTCTTTGGCACTCCCGCATGCGCTGGAGACGGCCGTGGGCAGTAAAATCCCACGCGCCGAATTTTCGGCCCGCTATCTGATCGAGAGTCCCGAGCCCTTGGAACGGGCGGCGGAGGTGATCGCCGGCGAGCAATCGAGCGGCACCTTCCTGTCGCTCGCCGGAGAGACGGCGGAGCTTAAGGAACGCTCCCGTGCCCGCGTCGCTTCCATCACGCCCCTGCCGCCGTCACCCACCCCGACCCTGCGGAGCGCTCACGCGGAGCGTCGGCGACGGGACGGACGGCCCGACGCCGGCTACAACCGGGGCGAGATCGAGATCGCGTTTCCTGTGGCCAATGTGGGCGCCAACATCCCCACCTTGCTCGCGACCATCGCCGGAAACCTGTTCGAGCTTGGGGAAATCACCGGCATCCGCCTGCTGGATATCGACCTGCCGGACCCCTATGCGCAGCAATTCCCCGGCCCGCGGTTCAGCGTTGCCGGCACGCGGGAGAAAGCGGGCGTCTACGGCCGGCCGTTGATCGGCACCATCATCAAGCCGAGCATCGGGCTCACCGCGGCCGAGACGGCAGATCTGGTGGATGTGCTCTGCGCCGCCGACATCGACTTCCTGAAGGACGACGAGCTCCTGGCAGACCCGCCCTATGCCCGCTTCGAGGATCGGCTCAAGGCGGTCATGCCGGTGATCGAGCGGCACGCCGACCGGATGGGCCGCAAGCCCATGTATGCCATCAATATCTCGGGCTCCATCGACGACATGCTGCGCCGGCACGATGCGGTGCTCGCCGCCGGCGGCACCTGCATCATGGTCAGCGCGAATTGGACCGGATTTGCCGCCGTCGAGCATTTGCGCCGGCACACGCAGCTGCCGATCCACGGCCACCGCAATGGCTGGGGCATCCTCACCCGTCATCCCTGGCTCGGCTTCGAATTCGCCGCCTTCCAGAAGCTCTGGCGCCTGACCGGTCTCGACCATCTGCATGTCAACGGGCTGCGCAACAAGTTCTGGGAACCGGACGACACGGTCATCGCCTCCGCCCAGTCCTGCCTTGCGCCATTCGGCGGGCTGGCACCCATCATGCCCATCTTCTCCTCGGGCCAGTGGGCCGGCCAAGCGGCCGATACCTACGCCCAACTCGGCAGCACAGACCTGATGCACCTGGCCGGGGGCGGCATCATCGGCCATCCCCAAGGCATCGCCGCCGGCGTCGCCAGCCTGCGCGAAGCATGGGAAGCGGCGACCTCCGGGGTCAGCCTCGCCGAATATGCCAAGTCCCATCCCGCCCTGAGCGGCGCGCTCGCCCAGTTCGGAGCCTCCGGATGACCGCACGCGCCCGTTACAGGATGGCCTTCTACGGCGATGATTTCACGGGCTCCACCGACGCCCTGGAAGTGCTCGCCTTTGCCGGCTATCGCTGTGCCCTGTTCCTGGCGCCGCCGACGCCGGAGACATTGGAGCGCTTCCCGGATCTCGACGTGGTCGGCGTCGCGGGTGACAGCCGGGCCATGTCGCCCGAGGAAATGGACCACCATCTCCCGGCGGTCTTCGACGCACTCGCCAAGCTTGGGGCACCGCTGGTTCACTACAAGGTGTGCTCCACCTTCGACAGCTCGCCGACCATCGGCAGCATCGGCAAGGTGATCGAATTATCGCGCGGCGCCTTTCCCGGCGCGCCGGTGCCGATCGTGGCGGGCACGCCGGCGCTTGGCCGCTACTGCCTGTTCGGCAATCTCTTCGCCCGCTTCGGTACGGAAGGCGAGGTCTTCCGCATTGACCGCCATCCCATCATGAGCGTGCATCCCGTCACCCCCATGGCGGAGGCGGACCTTGCCGTGCACATCGCCCGGCAGGCCCCATTGCGGATCGGGAAGGTCATTTTTCCCTCCTACGAAACCGCGCGCCCCGCCGCCGACGCCGCCCTCAGGCAGGTGCTCGAGACACAGCCGGACGCGGTTCTGTTCGACGCCGGTACCCCGCAGCATCTCACCGAAGTCGGCCGCCATCTCGAACATCAGGCGCTGGGTCCAGGCCCACTGTTCGTGGTCGGGTCATCGGGGGTCGAATATGCCCTGACCCAATGGTGGCGCGAGCGCGACGGGGCGCTCCAAGGCACTCCAGAATATGAAACTTTCGCGCCGGTCGATCGGGTGCTCGCGGTCTCGGGCAGCGCCTCGAAACTGACCGCGCTCCAGATCCAGGCGGCCATCCAGGCCGGCTTCAGCGACGTGCCCGTTGACGCCAGCGCCCTCGTGGACGACGCGCAATGGCCGGCCGCGCACACCAATATCGCCGAGCGCGCAATCGCGTTGCTGAACGAAGGGCGAAGCGTCATCTTGCACACCGCACGGGGCGCGGACGATCCGCGCATCGGCGCCATGATCAATGCCCTGACGGCGCGCGGCTTCTCGCATCATGCCGCCAAGCACACCGGCGGAAGAATTCTCGGCCAGCGCCTCGGCGAGGTCGTCCGCAGCATCCTCGCGCGCGTCCCCATCGAGCGGCTTCTGCTCTCGGGCGGCGATACGTCGAGCCAGGTCACCAAGATGCTCGGGCCGGATGCATTGGAGATTGCCGCGCGGCTTGCGCCCGGCGCGCCGCTGTGCCGGGCGCTGTCGCGATCGAACGCCATGAACGGATTGGAGATCGCCCTGAAGGGCGGCCAGATGGGAGGAGAGCATTTCTTCGAAAGGGGAAAGCTCGGCAACGCATAAACACAAAAAGGGAGGAGACGCCTATGATCTCGGGAGGTCAACGCCAACATTTCGCTTCGTTCCGCGCGACGAACATCTTCTTGCCCGGCGCATCGCATCTCGCGGCCTCGTGCTGCGTACACGTGGTATGACGGCCATGCACACCGATCAGGTCGTGGCAGCGGCGCCTACCGCGCCACCCTCCTCCGTGGCTGCCATTGCCCGCCAGACGGAGATCGTCATCGCCCGGATCCTCGAGGTTCCAGTCGCCATTCTGGTGAGCGCCGAGATCCTGATCCTGTTCTCCGGCGTCCTGGCCCGCTACGTTTTCCACCAGCCGCTGGTTTGGTCCGACGAGCTGGCGTCCATGCTCTTCCTCTGGCTGGCCATGCTCGGATCGGCGATCGCCTTCCAGCGGGGCGAGCACATGCGCATGACCGCCTTCGTGGGTGCGCTGCCGCCTGGCGGGCGGGCCTTTATCGAGGTGGTCGCGGTGTCCACCGCCTTGGCCTTCCTGCTGCTTATCCTTCCCGCTGCGTTCGACTATGCGCATGAGGAAGCGATCGTCCGCACGCCGGCCCTCGACCTGCAGAATTCCTGGCGCGCCTCGGCCATGCCGGTGGGACTCGGCCTGATGACCGTTTTCGCGATCCTGCGGCTTCTGCAATTCGCGAGCTTGCGTCTCGTGCTCGGCGCTCTGGTCGCGACCGCACTCGTCATCGGCCTGTTCTGGCTGCTCGGCCCGGTTCTGAAGCCGTTCGGCAACCTCAACCTGCTCATCTTCTTCGTCGGCGTCGTCGCGGCCTGCGTATTCGGGGGCGTGCCGATCGCGTTCGCCTTCGGGCTCGCCACATTCGGCTATCTCATACTGACGACGCGGACCCCGCCCTTGGTCATCGTCGGCCGCATCGACGAGGGGGTCAGCCATCTGATCCTTCTGGCGGTGCCGCTGTTCGTCTTCCTCGGCCAGCTGATCGAGATGACCGGCATGGCCAAGGCCATGGTGCAGTTCCTGGCCAGCATGCTCGGCCACGTGAAGGGTGGCCTGCATTATGTGCTGGTGGGGGCCATGTATCTGGTCTCCGGCATCTCCGGCTCCAAGGCCGCCGACATGGCGGCGGTTGCGCCGGTGCTGTTCCCCGAGATGAAGAAGCGGGGCGCGAAGGAAGGCGATCTCGTCGCCTTGCTCGCCGCAACCGGCGCGCAGACAGAGACCATCCCGCCAAGCATCGTCCTCATCACCATCGGCTCGGTGACCGGGGTCTCGATCGCCGCCTTGTTCACCGGCGGCCTGCTGCCCGGCGTCATTCTGGCGATCACCCTGTGCGGGCTGGTCTGGTGGCGCTATCGCGGGGAGGACCTGAGCCACGTCAAGAAGGCCACGGCCCGGGAAATCGGCCGCGCCTTCGTCGTCGCCCTGCCGGCGCTGGCGCTGCCCTTCGTGATCCGCACCGCGGTCATCGAGGGCGTGGCAACCGCCACGGAGGTGTCCACCATCGGCATCGCCTATTCCATCGTCGCCGGCTTGTTGCTCTACCGCCAGTTCAACTGGCGGCGGCTGAAGCCGATGCTGGTGGAAACCGCCAGCCTGTCGGGGGCGATCCTGCTGATCATCGGCACCGCAACCGCCATGGCGTGGAGCTTGACCCAGTCCGGCTTCTCGCACTCGCTGGCAAAGTCCATGACCGGGTTGCCGGGCGGCGCGGGCACCTTCATGGCCGTGTCCATCGTCGCCTTCATCATCCTCGGCAGCGTGCTGGAAGGCATTCCCGCCATCGTGCTGTTCGGGCCGCTGCTGTTCCCGATCGCGCAGGCCCTCGGAATCCACCAGGTGCAATATGCGATGGTGGTGGTGCTTGCCATGGGCATCGGCCTTTTCGCCCCGCCGTTCGGGGTCGGATATTACGCGGCCTGCGCCATCAGCCGCATCCATCCCAACGACGGCATGAGACCGATCGTGGGCTACATCGTGGCGATGCTGATCGGCCTCGTCATCGTCGCGCTCGTTCCATGGATTTCCATCGGCTTCCTCTGAAGTCGAAGATTAATCACCGCACGACCAACAACAAACAAAACATTCAGGGAGTAAAACCATGACCATACGTCTTTCACGCCGCACGTTCACGGCAGGGCTCGCCGCGGGCACCGCGGCGGCCACATTCGGGCTGCCCGTGCGCCGGGCTAAGGCCGCCGCAGACTTCACGCTGAAGTTCGCCTTCAATGTCGCGGAATCCCACCCCATTACGACCCGCGCCAGGGAAGCTGCTGTGCGCATCCTTGCCGAAACCAACGGCAAGGTGGACCTGCAGGTCTATCCCAATAACCAGCTTGGCGGCGATACGGATATGCTGTCGCAGGTACGCGCCGGCGGCATCGACCTGTTCCTGAATTCCGGGATCAACGTGCTCTCGACCATCGTGCCGTCGGCCTCCATCTATGGCCTCGGCTTCCTGTTCCCGGACTATGCGGCGGTCTGGAAGACCATGGACGGAGAGCTGGGCGAAGCCCTGCGCCTGCGCATCTCCAAGGCCAATCTCGTCCCCATGGACAAGATGTGGGACAACGGATTCCGCCAGATTACGTCCAGCACGAAGCCGATCGCCACGCCCGCGGATCTGAAGAACTTCAAGATTCGCGTTCCAGTCGGTGCGCTGTGGACCTCGATGTTCCAGGCCTTCGGCGCGGCGCCCACGTCCATCAATTTCAGTGAAATCTATTCCGCGCTCCAGACCAAAGTGGTCGACGGCCAGGAAAATTCGCTCGCGAATATCTACACTGCGAATATCTTCGAGGTGCAGAAATATTGCGCGATCACAAATCATATGTGGGACGCCTTCTTCTGCGTCGCCAACAAGCGCAACTGGGAAGCCTTGCCGAAGGACGCACGGGACATCGTCGCCAAGAACCTCAACATGGCGGCCATGGCCGAGCGCGAAGACATGGCGAAACTTGCCGTCTCGCTCAAGGGCACGCTCACCGAGAAGGGGCTCATTTTCAACGAGCCGGACACGGCTCCGTTCCGCGCCGCGCTGAGCGATGCCGGCTTCTACAAGGAATGGCGCGCCAAGTACGGCGATGAATTGTGGGGCATCCTCGAAAAGAGCGTCGGAAAGCTCTCCTGATCCTTTCGAATTCAGCGAACGGGGATGGGATGCCATCCCCGTGTCGCGCGGAGATTTGAGATATGCGTTTGGATGGGAAGATAGCGCTCGTGACGGGAGGCGCGCGCGGCATCGGTTTTGCGGTGGCCAAAGCCCTTGCGCGCGAAGGGGCGAAAGTGATCATCGCCGATCAGAATCTGGACGGCGCGAAGGCCGCCGCGCAAGCCATCGAGGCGGCAGGCGGGCGGTCCGGCGCGATGACGGTCGATGTCGCCGATCCGCCGTCGGTGACAGCCATGGTGCAGGATCTGGTTCAGGCGCACGGCCGGATCGATATCCTCATCAACAATGCCGGAATCGGCGGCAACACGCCGTTCCTGGAGACGTCCCTGGAGGAATGGCGCCGCATCGTCGGCATCAATCTCACCGGCGCCTTCTTCGTCGCGCAATCGGTGGCCAAGGAGATGGTGAAGAGCGGTGGCGGGAAGATCGTCAACATCGCCTCGCTCTCCGGCCAGCGCGGCGGAAACGGGCGTGCGGCCTATGGCGCCGCCAAGGCGGGGCTGGAACTGCTGACCAAGGTGATGGCTGTGGAACTCGCCCAGCACCGCATCAACGTGAACAATATCGCTCCGGGCGCCATCGAGACGGAGATGGCGAAATACGCCCATGACGCCGCCACCCGTGCCGCCTACACCTATCTGATCCCCATGAACCGGTATGGGACGCCGGAGGAGATCGCCGACGCAGCGGTGTTCCTCTCTTCGGATGAGAGCCGCTACGTGCACGGCCATACGTTGAACGTGGACGGCGGCTTCCGTGAGGCCGGGCTCATGTTCGGGCCCGACAAGACGCCGCCCGACAAGACTGCCGTTCGATAGCCGCCGCTCAGCGCCGCCCGCCCAGGAATGTATCCACGAACCAGCGGTCCAGCGTCATGGGCTCGTCCTGCTGCTGCGGGGGCGGGCCCTGCTGGGGGATCTGGCCGACCACGGCGGGGGGCGCCTCGTCGGGCACCGCCCCCGGAGGCAGCGGCAGCCCGAAGCCGGGCGAGCGGGCGCCGCCGGGCAGTTCGGTGATCGGCACGCCCTGGTGCGCCACCTTCATGTAGCGGCTCCAGATTTCCGCCGGCAGGTTCGCGCCCGACGCCTTCTTGGTGGGCGAGGAATCATCGTTGCCCAGCCACACGGCGGTGACGAAGCGCGCGGTATAGCCAACGAACCAGGCGTCGCGATAATCCTGCGAGGTGCCGGTCTTGCCGGCCGCGTCCCAGCCGGGAAGCTCGGCGCGCCGGCCGGTGCCGGAGATCAGCGTCTCCTCCATCATGTGGTTCATCATGGAGACATATTCCGGCGCCACCACCCGGCCCGGCCCGGAGGTGGTGCGGGCATAGAGCACCTTGCCGTCGGCGCCCTTCACGCTGTCGATCACATAGGGAATGACGCCGATGCCGCCATTGGCGAACGGCGTATAGGCAGCGGCGAGTTCCAGCACCGAGACTTCCGACGTGCCGAGCGCAATGGAGGGATTCGGATCGAGCGGAGAGGCAATACCGAGGCGCTTGGCGGTGGCAACGATGGCTTTTGGCCCCACCTCCAGCGCGAGCCGCACCGACACGGTGTTCAGCGACAAGGCGAGCGCGGTCTGGAGCGTCACCGGCCCGCGATATTCGTGGCTGGCATTTTCCGGCCGCCAGCCCTTGAGCTGGATCGGCGCATCCTCGCGCACCGTATCGGGCGTGAGCCCCCGCTCCAGGGCCGTGAGATAGACGAAGGGCTTGAAGGAAGAGCCCGGCTGGCGGCGGGCGGTCACCGCGCGATTATATTGGCTGTCCTCATAGGAGCGCCCGCCCACCAGCGCCTTCACCGCCCCGTCGGTATCGAGCGAAACCAGCGCGCCCTGGCCGACGCCGTATTTCGCGCCCGACTTTGCCAGCGTATCGCTCACCGCCGCCTGGGCGACCGATTGCAGGTTCGCGTCGATGGTGGTGCGCACCGTCACGTCGCCGGACAATTCGCCCACGTAGGAATCCATCTGCTCCATCACCCAATCGGCCACATAGCCGATGGATTCGGGGCCCGTGGGCTTGGCCACCGTCGCCGGGCGCGCGAGCGCGATCTTGGCCATGTCGGGGCTGATCAGTCCCTGCTCGCGCATGGAAACGAGAACCAGGGCGGCACGATCCTGCGCGGCCTTCAGATTGCGTGTCGGCGCAAGGCGCGAGGGCGCGTTGACGATGCCGGCCAGCATGGCGGCCTCCGAGAGCGTCACATTGCGCGCGGACTTGCCGAAATAGCGCTGGGCCGCCGCCTCCACCCCATAGGCGCCGGAGCCGAAATAGACCCGGTTCATATAGAGGTCGAGAATCTCGGCCTTGGAGAATTTCTTCTCCAGCCACAGCGCCAGCACCACCTCCTGGATCTTGCGGGAGAAGGTGCGCTCCTGGGTGAGGAACAGGTTCTTGGCGAGTTGTTGCGTCAGCGTCGAGCCGCCCTGGCGCACCCGCCCCGAGGTGAGATTGGTGAACATCGCGCGGGCAAGGCCCATCACGTCGATGCCCCAATGGTCATAGAAGCGCCGGTCCTCGATGGCGATGAAGGCCTTTGGCAGATAGGCGGGCAGTTCCTTCAAGGGCACCGCGGCGCCGCCCATGTCGCCGCGCGTGGCGAGCGGCTTGCCATCCGCCGCCTGGATCATGACGGTGGGCGGGCGCTTCGGCACCATGAGGGTCTGCATGGACGGCAGCTTGGAGGCCTCGTAGGCGACCACGCCGGCCACGGCAAGCAGCGCCCACAAGCCGAGAATCAGGCCCCATTTGATGAGGCCGAACAGCGAGAAGAAGCCGCGCCGGCGCTTGCGCGGCTTGGCTCGCGCACTGGCCCGGCGCGCGGGCTCGGCGGCGCGTTCATGGCGGCTTTCGCCGCGGACGACTGCGGCGCGGGACGGGCGACGGGCGACGGCGCTGTCCTCCTCGAGCTCTTCCTCACCGGCCTCAAAACCTGGGGCAAAGCCCGGCTCTGTGCGCCCGCGAGTCTTGCGGTTTCCCGGCGCGCCGCGCGGCTTTTCCTCATGGGGAATGCCGCCGGGCCGGTCGGTCGCGTCGAGACGAATGTCGAACAGGCTCTCCGGGCGCTCCAACAGAGGCTCCCGCCGTTCCCCTTCGCCTTTGCCTCTCCACGCCATGAATGTTCCGTCCGCCGCTCTCTGAGCAGACCTAAACGACCTTCGATTGCGGCCATTTAAGGGGCGGTTAATGGCAGGGGCGAAAAACCTCCGCCCTTATCCCCGCAGCGCGCCGTGACGGCGCCGCGCGATTGCGATAAAGCGGAAAGCTCGGCTCGATTTTGGGCCGCAAGAATTCAGGCCATCCGGTATCTGGCATGAGCACACTCCGCATTCCCAAGGGTCATCGCACCATCGGCGAACCGTTCCTGGGCCGCCTCATGAAGGCCGAGGTCCTCGACATCGCCAAGGCCCATGCGGGGCGCGAGGTGGACCTTCGCCGCGCAGTGGTGGCCCGGCTGAAGCAGGCGCTGTCTGAAGGGAATGTGGAGGCCGAGCGCCTGCTGATGGAGGACGGTTGCGGGCGCTGCTGCTCGGTGCGCCTCTCCTCGCTTCAGGACGCCATCATCGCCGCCGTTCACGAAGTGGCGACCACAGTGCTCTATCCCATCGACAATCCCTCGCGCGCCGAGCGCATGGCGGTAGTGGCGGTGGGCGGCTATGGGCGCGGCATGCTGGCGCCGGGCTCGGACACCGACATCCTGTTCGTTCTGCCCTATAAGCAGACCGCCTGGGGCGAGAGCGTCGCCGAAGCGATGCTCTACATGCTGTGGGACCTCGGCCTGAAGGTGGGCCACGCCACCCGTTCGGTGGAAGAATGCCTGCGCCAGGCGCGTGCCGACATCACCATCCGCACCTCGATCCTGGAGGCGCGCTTCCTGGTGGGCGACAAGGCCCTGTTCGAGGATCTGGAAACCCGCTTCGACAAGGAAGTGGTGGAAGGCACCGCCACCGAATTCGTCACCGCCAAGATGGCCGAGCGCGAGGAGCGCCTGCGCAAGGCGGGCCAGTCGCGCTATCTGGTCGAGCCCAATGTGAAGGACGGCAAGGGCGGCCTGCGCGACCTGCACACGCTGTTCTGGATCGCCAAATACGTCTACCGCGTGCGCTCCACCGGCGAACTCGTCTCCAAGGGCGTGTTCACCCGCGATGAGGCGCGCCTGTTCACCCGCTGCGAGGATTTCCTCTGGTCGGTGCGCTGCCACCTGCATTTTCTCACCGGCCGGCCGGAGGAGCGCCTCTCCTTCGACCTGCAGCGCGAGATGGCCCAGCGCCTCGGCTATACCGAGCATCCCGGCCAGCGCGACGTCGAGCGCTTCATGAAGCATTATTTCCTGGTGGCGAAGGACGTGGGCGATCTCACCGCCATCCTTTCCGCCGGGCTTGAGGCGCGGCACGAAAAGCCGGTGCCCGGCCTCAAGGGCATGGTGGATCGCCTGCGCAGCGGCACCAAGCGCACGAAGCTGAAGGAGAGTGCCGACTTCGTCATCGACACCGAGCGCCTCAACGTCGCGGACGACCAGGTGTTCGTGCGTGACGGCGTGAACTTCCTGCGCATGTTCCACATCGCCGACAAGCGCAACCTCGCGCTCCATCCCGATGCCATGCGCCTGGCCGCAAGCTCCCTGTCGCTGATCGACCAGAAGCTGCGCGAAAATCCGGAGGCGAACCGCCTGTTCCTGGAGATCATCTGCTCCAAGAACACGCCGGAAACCGTGCTGCGGCGGATGAACGAGGTGGGTGTGCTGGGCCGCTTCCTGCCGGAGTTCGGCAAGGTCGTGGCGATGATGCAGTTCAACATGTACCACCATTATACGGTGGACGAGCATTTGCTGCGCTGCATCGGCATTCTCTCGGAGATCGAGCGCAACACCAATCCCGAGAACGCGCTCGCCAACGAGCTGATGCTGACCCTGAAGCCCCAGCGCCACCTGCTCTATGTGGCGCTGCTGCTGCACGACATCGCCAAGGGCCGGCCCGAGGACCATTCCATCGCCGGCGCCCGCGTGGCGCGGCGCGTGTGCCCGCGACTCGGCCTCAGCGCCGCCGAGACGGAAACCGTCTCCTGGCTGGTGGAGCAGCATCTGGTCATGTCCACGGTCGCCCAGTCGCGCGACCTCTCCGACCGGCGGACCATCGAGAATTTCGCCGCCGTGGTGCAGAATCTCGACCGCATGAAGCTGCTCACCATCCTCACCACGGCGGATATCCGCGCGGTGGGTCCGGGCACCTGGAATGGCTGGAAGGCGCAGCTTCTGCGCACGCTCTATTATGAAACCGAGCCCATGCTCACCGGCGGGTTCTCGGAGGTGGATCGCGGCAAGCGCGTGAAGGTGGCCCAGGCCCAGCTACGCCACGCCCTGAGCGACTGGAGCGAGGAAGATGTGAACGCCTATTCGGCGCGCCATTACCCCTCCTATTGGCTGCGCACCGACCTGGACACCAAGGTGCGGCACGCGCGCTTCATCACCGAAATGGAAGCCGCCGGGCAGACCCTCACCACCCATGCGGATGTGGAGCCGGCCCGCGGCATCACCGAGCTGACGGTGCTCGCGCCCGACCATCCCAAGCTCCTGTCGGTGATCGCCGGGGCCTGCGCTGCGGCGGGCGCGAACATCGTGGATGCGCAGATCTCCACCACCACCGACGGGCTGGCGCTGGACACCATCGCCATCCGTCGCGCCTTCGACCGCGACGAGGACGAGGAACGCCGCGCCCAGCGCATCCGCGTCTCCATCGAAAAGGCGCTGACGGGGGAAGTGCGCCTGCCGGAAGTGATGGCCCGCAAGCTGCCCAAGGCGCGCCGCACCTTCTCGGTGGAGCCGGAGGTGACGGTGAACAATGCCTGGTCGAACCGGCACACGGTGGTGGAGGTCTCCGGCCTCGACCGGCCCGGCCTGCTGTTCGAGCTGACCAACACCTTGTCGCGCCTCAACCTCAACATCGCCTCGGCCCATGTGGCGACCTTCGGCGAGCGGGCGGTGGACGTGTTCTATGTCACCGACCTGATGGGCGCGAAGATCACGGGTGCGGCCCGCCAGTCGGCAATCCGGCGCGCGCTGATCACGGTGTTCGAAGGTTCGTTCGACGAGGAAGAGCCGCCCCGCCGCGCCATCCCCGCCTGAGGCTGCGGTCGGGTCCGCTCACGAAAGCCAAGGCGCCGCGCAAACCTCCATACCCCCTCTCCCCGCCGGGGAGAGGACTGGAGTGAGGGGGCCGGCGAACGTCTTCTTCTGCGACGCGGCCCTCACCCGTCCGCTGCGCGGCCGACCTCTCCCCGTGGGGGAGAGGTGAAGGACCCGAACCCCTCGGGCCGGAGAGAGAGTCGTAGAGAGGTGATGTGCCCTCATAGAGAGAGGCGCAAGCGCCGCGCAAACCTCCGTACCCCCTCTCCCCGCCGGGGAGAGGGTTGGGGTGAGGGGGTGGCGAACGTCTTCTTCTGCGATGCGCCCCTCACCCGTCCGCTACGCGGCCGACCTCTCCCCGTGGGGGAGAGGTGAAGGACCCGAACCCCTCGGGCCGGGGAGAGAGTCGTAGAGAGGTAATGTGCCCTCATAGAGAGAGGCGCCGGCGCCGCGCAAACCTCCGTACCCCCTCTCCCCGCCGGGGAGAGGGTTGGGGTGAGGGGCCGGCGAACGTCTTCTTCTGCGACGCGGCCCTCACCCGTCCGCTGCGCGGCCGACCTCTCCCCATGGGGGAGAGGTGAATCGCCCCCTGGGTCGGGACGAGGGGGCGGATGAGAGGTTCGTCAAAACAGATCGGCCGGGACAAGCCCGGCCGATGGAACGCGCTTTCGCAAAAGGTTGGGTCCGATCAGCCGCCGGCGATGGGCAGCGGGATCGGCGCGGCACCCGCCATGGCCCGCAGGGGGCGCTCGGCGACGGTGGTGTTGACCCGCGGCAAATCGAGACGGGACCACACGTCGTTCAGGGCTTCCGCCAATTGGGCGATCAGCTTGTCGTCGTGATGGGGGGTCGCGGTGATGCGCAGGCGCTCCGTTCCGCGCGGAACGGTCGGATAATTGATCGGCTGGATATAGATGCCGTGCTCGGCCAGGAGCACGTCGCTCGCCGCCTTGCAGGCCTTCGCGTCGCCGACCATCAGCGGGATGATGTGCGTGGGCGTATCCATTTGCGGCAGGCCGGCGGCGGCAAGGGCCGCCTTCACCTTGGCGACCTGCGCCCGCTGCCCGTCGCGCTCCGCCTGGGAGACCTTGAGGTGGCGGATGGAAGCGGTGGCCGCCGCGGCGACCGCCGGGGGAAGCGCGGTGGTGAAGATGAAGCCGGGGGCGTAGGAGCGCACCGCATCCATCACCACGCGCTTGCCGGTGAGATAGCCGCCGACGACGCCGAAGGCCTTGCCCAGCGTGCCCTCGATCACGTCCACCCGGTGCATGACGCCATCGCGCTCCGCGACACCGGCGCCGCGCGGGCCGTACATGCCAACCGCGTGCACTTCGTCGAGATAGGTCATGGCGCCATAGCGCTCCGCGAGATCGCAGATGGCCGCAATGGGGGCGATGTCGCCGTCCATGGAATAGACGCTCTCGAACACGATCAGCTTCGGCCGATCGCCCGCCGCCTGGAGCAGCTCTTCGAGATGGGCGAGGTCGTTGTGGCGGAAGATGGCCTTTTGCCGGCCACCGCGCCGCACGCCCTCGATCATGGAATTGTGATTCAACTCGTCCGAGATCACCACGCAATCGGGGATCAGCTTGACGATGGTGGAGATGCCGGTCTCGTTCGAGATATAGCCGGAGGTGAACACGAGGCCCGCGTCCTTGCCGTGCAGGTCGGCAAGCTCGCGCTCCAGCTGGACGATCTCGTGGCTGTTGCCGGAGATGTTGCGCGTGCCGCCGGCACCGGCGCCGCGTCTCGACGCCGATTCGCGCATCGCCTCGATCACCACCGGATGGCAGCCCATGCCGAGATAATCGTTGGAGCACCACACCACGATCTCGCGCGGACCGCCGGGCGAATGCCAGGTGGCACGTGGGAATCGATCCGCCTTGCGCTCGATCTCGGCGAAGGTCCGATAGCGGCGCTCGCGACGCAGGGCGTCGACAGCGACGCTAAAGAATTGATCGTAGTCCATGGAAAACCCAGTCAAGGGGTGCAACACAGGGCGAAGCTCACCCGCGAACGCGAATTCGTCTAATCTTAGATCGTCACATTGCTCCCTCCCTTGACCTCGATCAAGGGGTGTGCCTGACGCGCGGCGATCCAACGCATTTTATGCATTCATTTTGGCAGCTTCGCTCGCGATCCCGTGAACACAGAGGGTCGCGGGCTCGCATGCTGCAAACCGTTGGCGCGGAAACACTCAGTCGCCTAATAAATGCGGCCCAAATTGGATCAAAAATCATCAAAATGCCGCTTGCGAAGGCGGCCGAATTCTCATAAATCCACCCCTGCCCAATTTCGCACGTGCCTGTGGTTGCGTGCCGATCGGCGGAAGTCCGGACAAGAGGCCGGAAAGCTGCCAGGACGATCGGTAGCCGGAGGGAACCGGCCCACCCTGCTCTCAGCAGGGGACGTGACTTGAAGCAACGACGTAAGGGCTTTTTTGGTCTCGGTCGGCCCTCCAAAGGTCGGCGTTACTGAAGAGGCACTACATCTTGCCGGCCGTACGGAGTGGGATTCCCCTCTCCAAGCGCGCGCATTTCCATCGCACCCTTGTCGTGGCTCACGCCATGGCCGGGAAGGAAATGCCGTTCGGTTCGATGATGCGGCCGGTTTGTGACCGGCGAAGCGGGTACGGCCCGTTGGGAGAATGGCGCGTCCAAACCGCCCTTGTCCCACGTGTGCGTGCCCCGGGCAGGCCCCGACAGCGGCGATGTCGCCGCGGAAAAGGCCTTCCCGTCCTGTCGTCGCGCGGGCAACCGCGCTTCACGAGGCTTCAGGTCACGGAGGACACCATGACCGATCGCATCCGCGAATTTCTCAAGACCCGACGCGAAGACGGACCCTGCGTCGTTGTCGATCTGGATGTCGTGCGCGCGAACTACGCGGCGTTCAGCCGTGCGCTGCCGGACACCCGCGTATTCTACGCCGTGAAGGCCAATCCCGACGCCGCCATTCTCGCGGCGCTGGCCGAGCTGGGCTCGTGCTTCGACTGCGCCTCGGTGGGCGAGATCGACATGGTGATGGCCGCCGGCGCGGGCGCCGAGCGCATTTCGTTCGGCAACACCATCAAGAAGGAACGCGACATCGAGCGCGCCCACAAGCTGGGCGTGCGCCTGTTCGCCGTCGATTCCTACGAAGAGGTCGAGAAGATCGCCCGCGTCGCGCCGAACGCCAAGGTGTTCTGCCGCATCCTGTGCGACGGCGCCGGCGCCGAATGGCCCCTGTCCCGCAAGTTCGGCTGCGAGCCGGAAATGGCCGCGGACGTGCTGGAGCACGCCCATCGCCTCGGCCTCACCGCTTACGGCGTCTCCTTCCACGTGGGCTCGCAGCAGAAGAATGTGAACGCCTGGGACCAGGCGCTCGCCTCGGCCGCCGGCATCTTCCGCGAGTGCGCGGTGCGCGGCATCTCGCTGTCCATGGTCAATCTGGGTGGCGGCTTCCCGACCAAATATCTCCAGGACGTGCCGGCCGCCGCCGCCTATGGCGAAGCGATCTTCGATTCGCTGCGCAAGCATTTCGGCAACGAAATCCCGCAGACCATCATGGAGCCCGGGCGCGGCATGGTCGGCAATGCCGGCCTGATCGAGACCGAGGTGGTGCTGATCTCCAAGAAGGCCGAAAACGACACGCTGCGCTGGGTCTATCTCGACATCGGCAAGTTCGGCGGCCTCGCCGAGACCATGGACGAGGCGATCCGCTACCCGCTGCGCACCCCGCGCGACGGCGACGACACCGCCGCCTGCGTGCTGGCCGGCCCGACCTGCGATTCGGCCGACGTGCTGTATGAGAAGACCCCGGTGCACCTGCCGGTGTCGCTCGCCATCGGCGACAAGATCCTCATCGAGGCTTGCGGCGCCTATACCACCACCTATTCGGCGGTGTCCTTCAACGGTTTCCCCCCGCTGAAGTCCTACGTGATCTGATCGTCACGCTTCCATACCGACCCGCTGCCCTCGCCTGAGAGGGCGGCTTAGAGCACGCGCCGATCAGATGGCATCGCATCTGATCGGACCACGCGTTCTCTATCAATGATTAGAGAGCGATTCACCGATCAGATTGATTCAATCTGATCGGATCGCGCTCTAGCCGCGCCGCGCCCCGCCGAGGGGGACGCGATTGCGCGCGGGTCGGCGTCTTTCGGCTTTCCGGTTGTGGCACGGGAGGTGCTGATGACTGAGATCGTTGCTGAAAAATGGGAAGAGGCCGCCGCACGCGAGGCGCTTCTGGACCTGTGCATGGGACCGGCCCGGTTCGAGAAATCCTCGGAGCGGCTGCGGGAAGGCCGTCTGCCGGCCGAGGGATTGTCGCTGGTCGCCCACGGGCCGGACGGGCGCCTCGCCGCGACCGTGCGCCTGTGGCACATCACGGCCGGCCCCGGCAAGCCGGCGCTGCTGCTCGGCCCGCTCGCGGTCCATCCCTGGTTCCGCGCGCGCGGGCTCGGTGGCGATATGATGCGCGCGGCGCTGGTTGAGGCCGAGGCGCGCGGCCATGGCGCCGTGCTGCTGGTGGGCGATGCGCCCTATTACCAGCGCTTCGGCTTTTCCGCCCGCATGACCGGCGGGCTTTGGATGCCTGGCCGCTATGATCGCAAGCGGCTGCTGGCGCTGGAGCTTCAGCCCGGCGCGCTGGACGGCGCCCACGGCCTCATCAGCCCCACCGGCGCAATGGAGGCCAAGCCCTCGCTCGCCGATCTCATCGCCCGGTCGGACGCGATGAAGCGCACCGCCTGACGCGGCGGCCCGCCCGGCGGGATCAAATTTAGCGTTTCACATCGTCATCTCCGGGCCCCCGCCCGGAGATCCACGCGGACCCGAAGGTCGTGCCCCCGCACGCGGCCGGCGGCGATGCGGGGGTGGCCGGGCCATGCCCGGCCACGGCGGGGAATCAGAGGGCGGCGCGGCGCGCCAACTCCCGCGGGTCCGCCATCGCGGTCTGCGTAAAGCGCGGCGCGACCACCTCCACCAGGAAATCCAGATAGGCCCGCACCCGCGCCGGCAAATGGCCGCCCTGCCCCACATAGACCGCGTGAGTCGGGTCGGTGTCGCCGGGATTGAAATCCTCCAGCACCGGCACGAGGCGGCCGGCGGCGATATCGTGCGCCACATGGAACATGGAGAGGCGGGCCAGCCCGACGCCGGCGAGCGTGAGATGGCGCAGTGTTTCCCCGTCGCTGACCAAAGCGTTGCCCACCGGCGCGAACCGCATCTCACCCGCCTCGGTCCTGAGCGGCCAGCCCTCGATCTGGCGCAGGTAGCAAAAGCCGCTGCGGTTGTGCCGCTCCAGGTCCGCCGGCACCTTCGGCGTGCCGTTCCGGGCGAGATATGCGGGCGAGCCGACGATCACCATGCGCGATTCGCCGAGCTTGCGCGCCATGAGCAGCGAGCTTTTCAGCGGCCCGGCGCGCACCGCCACGTCCATGCGCTCCTCCAGCATGTCCACCACCTTGTCGGTCAGGACGATGTCGAACGAGACGGCGGGGTGGCGCTCCAGGAATTCTGGCAAGGCGGGAACGAGATAATGGGTGCCGAACGGCACATTGGCATTCACCCGCAGGCGGCCGCTGGCGATCTCGCTGGTGGAGGCGCTGCGCTCCGCCTCCTCCAGGTCGGCGAGGATGCGCAGCGCGCGCTCGTAGAAATCCACCCCCTCGGCGGTGAGCTGCAATTGCCGGGTGGACCGGTTGATGAGCCGCGCGCCGAGCCGCGCTTCGAGCCGCGCCATGAGCTTGCTCACGGCGGAGGGGGTCATGTGGCAGACCCGGCCGGCGGCCGAAAAGCCGCCCTGCTCCACCACCCGCACGAACACTTCCATCTCGCCGGAGCGATTGACGTCCAACCGGGCCATGATGAATTCAATTCATAAATGCTTTGCTTTAGGGCAATCTAGCTGGCGCGGGACAAAACGTCCATTTTTGCTGCAACGCAATACCCTTCTGCTGGACGTGCCATGCCCCTTGCCCTCTATGCCCTGACCGCCGGTGCCTTCGGCATCGGCGTCACCGAATTCGTCATCATGGGCCTGCTGCTGGATGTCAGCGCAGACCTTGGGGTGACGCTCTCTTCCGCCGGCCTGCTGATCTCCGGCTATGCGCTCGGCGTCGTGGTGGGCGCCCCGGTGCTGACGGTGCTCACCGCCCGCTGGCCGCGCAAGGCCGTGCTGCTCGGCCTGATGGGTGTGTTCACCCTCGGCAATGCCGCCTGCGCGCTCGCGCCGGACTATGCCACCTTGATGGCCGCGCGCGTGGTGACCGCCTTCGCCCACGCCACCTTCTTCGGCGTCGGCTCGGTGGTGGCGACCGGGCTGGTGGCGCCCAACAAGAAGGCCTCGGCCATCGCCATCATGTTCACCGGCCTCACCGTCGCGAACATCCTGGGCGTGCCGTTCGGCACCTGGCTCGGCCAGCATTATGGCTGGCGCTCCACCTTCTGGGCAGTCACGGTGGTGGGCGTGATCGCGCTCGCGGTGATCGCGCTGCTGGTCCCCAACGCCAAGGGCGAGGAGGCACCCTCCAGCCTGAAGCACGACCTCGCCGTGCTCACCCGCGCGCCCTTGCTGCTCGGCCTTGCAACCACCGTGCTGAGCTGGGTCGGCGTGTTCGCCGCCTTCACCTATATCGCGCCCATGCTGACGCGCATCACCGGCTTTTCCGAAAGCGCGGTCTCACCCATCCTGCTGGTGTTCGGCGGCGGGCTGGTGGTGGGCAATCTGCTCGGCGGCCGGCTCGCGGACTGGCGCCTCGTGCCCACCGTGTTCGCCACCTTGCTGGCGCTCTCGGTGGTGCTGGTGCTGCTCACCTTCGCGCTGCGCAGCCAGATCGCCGCCGTCGCCTTCGTCGGCCTGCTGGGCGCGGTGGCGTTCGCAACCGTCGCGCCGCTGCAGATGTGGGTGCTGGAAAAGGCGCAGGGCGCCGGGCAGAGCCTCGCCTCCAGCTTCAACATCGCCGCCTTCAACCTCGGCAATGCCATCGGCGCGTGGCTTGGTGGCGTGGTGATCGACCATGGGCCGGGCCTTGGCGCAATCCCTTGGGTGGCGGCGCTGGTACCGCTCGGCGCCATCGCAACCGCCTTCTTTGCGGTGCGACTGGAGAAGGCACGCGGTCACAGGCCGGCGGCGGCGCCGGCCGCGTGAGCTCCGCCGGATGAGGCGAAGCCGCTGGGCACCTGGCGGAGCGCTCTCGCCCCAGACCCACGCCCTCATTTCAGGATCGGGGCCTCGAACTGCACCCGCCGCATCTCCGTCGTATCGCCCTTGATGCCGAAGTCGCTGTCGCTGACGAGAATCAGTTCACGCTCATTCAACACAGCGACGCCCTCGATCTTGGCGGGCAGTCCTTTCAGACGATCGCTGTCGAGGATCGGCGTCTTGACGAGCGGCACCACGCCAGCGTGCGGGAAATCACCCGGCGCCAATTGCTCCAGGGTGGGGTGAGCGGCGCCGGTGGTGAAGTCGGCCGGAAGGGGCGCGGCGCCCGCGAGATCGACCAGGAACAGCTTGGTCGTCTTGTCGATCCGCTCCAGCACCAGCAGACGGTCCGAGCCAACCGCCACCATCTCGCTCATCTTCACGTCCGACTGGTCCTGCGTCTTTCCCGTGGCATCGGCCTTGAAGTCGCCCGGCGCGCTGGCGCCATAGGCATAGGAGCCGACCACCGCGCCGGTCTTGCGATCCAGCTTGATCAGGCGCGCCAGCGGCGAGCTGTCAGCAGCCGCCGTGTCGGGATTGGCCAGCGCGCCTTGCATCAAAGCGTAGAGAAAGGCCCCATCGGGCGACAGCGCGAGACTTTCGATGCCGTGATTGAGATCGCGCAGGGCCAGGATCGCGGGCAGCGCCGGCACGACCTCATAATCCGCGCCCTTCAATCGGTCTGCGAGCCCTTCCGGCACCAGCCGACGGCGGATCGTACCGTCGGGGGCGATTTCCACCAGCGAGGGGGCATATTCCTCGCCCACCCAGAAGCTGCCGTCCGGCAAGCGAACCAGCGCCTCGGTGTCGAGGCCGGAGGGATCCTTGCCGAGCTCCGCGCCGGTGATGCTGAAGGCCGCCTCGGTGGAGTTCAGATCATTGGGCAAGCCGGTGATGGCCTGGCCGGAGCGGCCCTTGAGGGGCAAGGTTTCCAGCACCTCGACCTTCCCGTCCGTGCCGATCCGCAGCTTGTAGATGGTGGGGGTGAAGGCCGGCAGGGGGAAGATTTTCCCGTCCTTGTCGCCCTGGCACATCTCCTTGGTACCGAGGCCGGTGATGTCCTTCGGCTTCTTGCAATCAATGTTCGGCCCACGGTCGGTGATCGCCCAGATCACGCCTTCCGGGTCCGATGCCGCGCGGAACAGGCCGGAGCCCAGCCCCACATTCAGATCGAGCGTCTTTCCATGGGGGATATCGACCCGCGCGAGCGGCAGCGGTGGCAGCGTCAACACCTCCACCCGCGCAGCGGGCAAGGGTTCCTGCCCCATCGCCGGCAGGGCGAAGCCGAGCGGCAGGCCGGCGAGGGCGAGGATCGACAAACGCAGGACCGACAGCAGCCGCATCACCATCCCCCGAGGCACGCCCATACGTATGCGGCCCACGCGCGGGTCGCGCATGGGCCGCAGTTTAGGTTAAAGGCTCAAATCCACAACCAGAAGACGCACGAGGCGCCCGCGGTCAGGGTCAGATGGTCTGGTTGTAGGCGCCGACTTCCGGATGGGTGCGCAGCACGCCGTCGATTTCCTTGAACATGTCGCGCATGCGCTGTTCGGAAACCGGGCTTTCCACCACCACCACCAGCTCCGGCTTGTTGGAGGAGGCGCGCACCAGGCCCCAGGTGCCGTCTTCGGTCGTGACGCGCACGCCATTGACGGTCACGAGATCGCGGATCGGCTGGCCGGTGACGCTGCCGCCCTCGGCCTGCAGCTTCTCGAAATGCTTCACCACTTCCGTCACGATGCCGTACTTGGCCTCGTCCGCGCAGTGCGGCGACATGGTGGGCGAGGACCAGGTCTTGGGCAGCGCGAGGCGCAGTTCCGAGAGCTTCTTGCCGGGATTGCGGTCCAGCATGTCTAGCACCGCGATGGCGGAGACGAGGCCGTCGTCATAGCCCCGGCCGATCGGCTTGTTAAAGAAGTAATGGCCGGACTTCTCGAAGCCCACCAGCGCGCCGGTCTCGTTGACGCGGCGCTTCATGTAGGAATGGCCGGTCTTCCAATAATCCGCCTTCACGCCGAGCTTGATCAGCTCCGGGTCGGTGGCGAACAGGCCGGTGGACTTCACGTCCACCACGAAGGTGGAGCCGGGATAGATCTTGGCGAGGTCGCGCGCCAGCATCACGCCCATCTTGTCGGCGAAGATCTCCTCGCCCTCATTGTCCACCACGCCGCAGCGGTCGCCGTCGCCGTCGAAGCCGAGCGCCACGTCCGCCTTGTGCTCCAGCACCGCGTCCCGCATGGCATGGAGCATTTCCATGTCTTCCGGGTTCGGATTGTACTTGGGGAAGGAATGGTCCAGCTCGGTGTCGAGCGGCACCACTTCCACGCCCAGCGCCTCCAGGATGCGCGGGGCGAACGCGCCGGCCGTGCCGTTGCCGCAGGCCACCACCGCCTTGATGGGGTGCTTCAGCTTGGGCCGGTCGGTGAGGTCCTTGATATAGACCTCGGGGAAGTTCTCCACGAAATGATACGCGCCACCGCCGCGCAGGTCGAAAGCGGCGGAAAGGACGATTTCCTTCAGGCGGGTCATCTCGTCCGGTCCGAAGGTGAGCGGGCGGTTGACGCCCATCTTCACGCCGGTCCAGCCATTGTCGTTGTGGGAAGCGGTCACCATCGCCACCGCCGGCACATCGAGCGCGAACTGGGCGAAATAGGCCATGGGCGACATGGCGAGGCCGATGTCGTGCACCTTCACGCCGGCGGCCATGAGGCCGGAGACCATCGCGTATTTGATGGAGGAGGAATAGCCGCGGAAATCGTGGCCCGTGACGATTTCGGGCTTCACGCCCATCTGGTGCATCAAGGTGCCGAGGCCCATGCCCAGCGCCTGGATTCCCATCAGGTTGATTTCCTTCTGGAACAACCAGCGGGCGTCGTATTCCCGGAAGCCGGTGGGCTTCACCATGGGTTCCGATTCATAGGCGTACGTATTGGGCGTCAATGCGGGCTTCGGCGTCGGAAACATGAAAAGCTTCTCCGCAACGGCTCTGGTTGGTCGGCTGCCGATAGCATGAAATCGGGATGGAAGGCACCGCTCAAGCATAGGAAATGAGGACGCTCCGCCTTCCCTGTCCAATGCCCGGCGGCGGCGAAGGTTCCGATCGGGGGGCAATCCCTTGCCCATTGCCACGACGCACGCGCCCGCCGCGCGTCGTCCGCCTTTCCGGGTTGCACCTTTTGTGGCTGACTGGATGCAATCGGAGGCGCGCGGATGGGACCAGTCCTTGGCATCAAGCTGGAGGATGCACTGCGCACGCGCCTGCGGGTCGCGGCGGCGCGGCTTGGTCGCACCCCGCACTGGCTCGCAACGCAGGCGCTGATCGCCATGCTCGACAAATTGGATGAGAACGCCGCCGAAGTCTTCGTTGGTGCCGCTTCAAGCCTGCCGGAAATGATTGAACATGCGCGGGAAAGCCACGCTTTTCTGCCCTTCGCCCAAGCGGTGCAGCCCGAAAGCGTGCTGCGCGCCCGCATCACCGCCGCCTATCGCGCACCCGAGGAAGAATGCCTGCCCCGGCTGATCGCCGACGCCACCTTGCCGCCCGAGCAGGCCAAGGCCGTGGCCGAACGGGCGCAACACCTCGTCCGCGCCTTGCGCGCCAAGGCCGGCAAGGGTGCCGTCGAGGCGCTGATCCACGAATATGACCTCTCGAGCCAGGAGGGCGTCGCCTTGCTCTGTCTGGCGGAAGCCTTGCTGCGCATCCCCGACCGGCCGACCCGCGATGCGCTGATCCGCGACAAGATCGGCCAGGGCGACTGGCTGGCCCATCTCGGGCATAGCCGCTCGGTTTTCGTGAACGCGGCCACCTGGGGGCTCCTCGTCACCGGCCGCCTCACCGGCACCAGCAGCGAGGCGGGCCTTGCCTCCGCGCTCACCCGGCTGGTGGCGCGCGGCGGCGAACCTTTGATCCGCGCCGCCGTCGACATGACCATGCGCATGATGGGCGAGCAATTCGTGACCGGGGAGACCATCGCCCAGGCACTCGCCAACAGCCGCGCCATGGAAGTCAAGGGTTTCCGCCATTCCTACGACATGCTCGGCGAGGCGGCGATGACCGCCGAAGACGCCGCGCGTTACATGGAGGCCTATGTCCAGGCGATCCACGCCATCGGGAAGGCGGCGGGCCGGCGCGGCATCCATGACGGGCCGGGCATTTCGATCAAGCTCTCGGCCCTGCATCCGCGCTATTCGCGCGCCCAGCGCGCGCGGGTCATGCGGGAGATGCTGCCGCGTGTGCACGAACTCGCGCGCCTCGCCCGCACCTATGACATCGGCCTCAACATCGACGCCGAAGAGGCCGACCGGCTCGACCTGTCCCTCGACGTGCTTGAGGCGCTATGCCTCGATCCAAACCTCGCGGGCTGGAACGGCATCGGCTTCGTGGTCCAGGCCTATCAGAAGCGCGCCATGGCGGTGCTGGACTTCATCATTGATCTCGGCCGCCGCACTTCCCGCCGGATCATGGTGCGCCTCGTTAAGGGCGCCTATTGGGATGCCGAGATCAAGCGCGCCCAGGTGGACGGGCTGGAGGGCTTTCCCGTGTTCACCCGCAAGGTGCACACGGACGTCTCCTATCTCGCCTGCGCCCGCCGCCTGCTCGGCGCGCCCGATGCGGTGTTTCCGCAATTCGCCACCCACAATGCGCAGACGCTCACGGCAGTCATGGCGCTCGCGGGTGAGAATTATTATGCCGGCCAATATGAATTCCAATGCCTGCACGGCATGGGAGAGCCGCTCTATGAGGAGGTGGTCGGACTAGAAAAACTGAACCGCCCCTGCCGCATCTATGCGCCCGTCGGGCCGCACGAGACCCTGCTCGCCTATCTGGTGCGGCGGCTGCTGGAGAATGGCGCCAATTCCTCATTCGTCCACCGCATCGCGGATGAGACTGTTCCAGTGGAAGCGCTCGCCGCCGATCCCGTGGCCGAAGCCTGGGCGATCACGCCACTCGGCGCACCGAACCCGCGCATTGCCGCGCCCCGCGATCTGTTCGGGGACCGGCCAAATTCGACGGGCTTGGATTTTTCCAACGAGCAGCGCCTCGCCTCCCTGGCCGCCGCGCTGCTCCCAAGCCAGCAGGCAACGCCCCGCGCTGCCCCCATGATGGCGGACGAAGACAGCGGCCGCAGCGAGCCGCCGGCGCGTGCGGTGCGCAATCCCGCCGATTTGCGCGATACGGTGGGACAGGTGGTTGATGCCGACCCCGCTGTTGCCGCCCTCGCCTTGCATCAGGCCGCGACGCTTGGGCCGGTCTGGTCCGCGACCCCGGCGCGTGAGCGTGCCCGCTGCCTGCGCGCCGCAGCCGATCTTCTCGAGGCGCGCATGCCATCCCTGCTCGGGCTGATCGTGCGCGAGGCTGGAAAGTCACTGCCCAATGCGGTTGGCGAGGTGCGCGAGGCGGTGGATTTCCTGCGCTATTATGCCGGCGCGGCGGAAGGCTTTGCGGCCGACACCCACCGCCCTCTGGGTCCGGTGGTGTGCATCAGCCCCTGGAACTTTCCGCTCGCCATCTTCACCGGACAAGTCGCCGCCGCGCTCGCGGCCGGAAATCCGGTGGTCGCCAAGCCCGCGGAGGAAACCCCGCTGATCGCCGCCGAGGCGGTGAAAATCCTGCGTGAAGCCGGCATACCACCGGCCGGCTTGCAGCTCTTGCCCGGCGACGGCCGTGTCGGCGCGGCCCTGGTGGCGGACCCGCGCACGTGCGGCGTGCTGTTTACCGGCTCCACCGATGTGGCGCGCTTGATCCGGGCGCAGCTTGCCGCCCGCCTCGGCCCGGATGGCCGGCCGGTGCCGCTGGTGGCGGAGACCGGCGGACAGAATGCGCTGGTGGTGGATTCCTCGGCCCTGCCGGAACAGGTGGTTGCCGATGCGCTGGTCTCCGCCTTCGATTCCGCCGGCCAGCGCTGTTCTGCGCTTCGCCTGCTCTGCCTTCAGGAGGAAACCGCCGACCACGTGCTCGCCATGCTGCGCGGCGCGCTCGCCCAGTGGCAGGTGGGCGATCCCGCCTTGCTGTCCACGGACATGGGTCCGCTCATCACCGCCGAGGCACGCGCCGCCATCGCCGCATATGTAGAGGCCATGCGGGCGCGCGGCTTTAAGGTCACGCAGGCCCCGCTGCCGGAAGCCTGCCGCCATGGCACCTTCCTGCCGCCGACCGTCATCGAGATCGACCAAGTAGACGATCTCACGCACGAGGTGTTCGGCCCGGTTCTGCATGTGCTGCGCTATCGGCGGGACGAGCGCGACACCCTGCTCGACGCCATCAATGCCACCGGCTACGGCCTCACGTTCGGCCTGCACACGCGCATTGATGAGACCATCGCCCAGGTGCGGGGGCGGATTTCCGTCGGCAACCTTTATATCAACCGCAATCTCATCGGTGCCGTGGTGGGGGTGCAGCCCTTCGGCGGGCACGGCCTCTCGGGAACCGGGCCGAAGGCGGGCGGCCCGCTCTATCTGCGGCGCCTCCTGGCGCAATGTCCGCCGCTGGAACCGCTCGCCCCGGTTTCGGCTGATCCGGCGGCGCGCGCGTGGATCGACCATCTCGCGGCGCAAGGGCACAGCGCTCATGCCTCCCGCTGCGCCGGCTTAGCAAGCGTGGGCCTCGCGGGAGCGGAACGCGAAATGGCGGGACCGGTCGGCGAGCGCAATCTCTATTCCTGGCACCCGCGCGGCACAGTCCTGCTGGTGCCGGCAACGCCACTGGGCCTTTCCGTACAGATGGCGACTGCCCTTGCCGCCGGCAATCGCGTGCTGGTCGACGCCCCCGCCGCGCTCGGGGCGGCGCTGGCAAATCTGCCGTCGGAGTTGAAAGCGCGCGTCGCCATGGCGGAGAACCGCGCCACGGGTCTGTTCGACGCCGTGCTGTTCGAGGGAGAAAGCGACCGCCTTCTCGCGCTCGAACAGGAGATGGCGCAGCGCGAGGGCCCCATCGTCGCCGTGCACGGCCTCTCCCCCGCCGCGCTCACCGCCGGCGCCGCCTATCCCGTGGAATGGCTCCTGCGCGAACGCACCATCAGCACCAACACGGCGGCGGCCGGCGGCAATGCCTCGCTGCTGGCGCTCGGCTGACGCGATCAGCCCACCGCCTTCACCACCAGCCGGGCGGCGGTGAGATCCTCCAGCGCCGCGCCAACCGACTTGAACACGGTGATGTCGTCGTCGTGCGCGCGGCCGGGCACGCGGCCGGCGCACAGCTCGAACAGGTCGCCCTTCATGAGGTCTTCGGACCAGGCGCCCGATGCCATGGGAAAGCGCAGATCGCCCGCCTCCGCCAACGCCCCGGCGCGCGTATCCACATACACCGCGCTCTTGGCGATAAGGGCATCGTCGCTTTCGCGCATGGCAGGGGTGAAGGCGCCCACCAGATCCACATGGGTGCCGGGCCGCACATCCGCGCCGCGCACGATCGCCTGCGTGGAGGTGGTGGCACAGGAGACGATATCCGCCTGTGCCAGCGCGCCCCGCAGGTCGGAAACCGTGTGCGCATCCAGCCCCTGCCCTTTCAGGCGATCGGCGACGCAGCGCGCCTTCTCCGGGGAGCGACCCCATACCAGGATGCGCGTGATGGGCCGCACGGCCGCATGGGCGGCGGCGAGATAGCCCGCGAGATGGCCGGTGCCCACCAGCAGAAGCGTCCGGCTCTCCCGACGCGACAGATAGGAGGAGGCAAGCGCCGAGGCCGCCGCCGTGCGGCGGTTGGTGAGCGCGTCGCCATCCAGGATCGCGCGCGGCGCGCCGGTCTCCCCATCAAACAGGGTATAGATGGAATTGACCGCGCCAAGGCCCCGCGCGCCGTTGCCGGGCACGACCGTCACCAGCTTCACGCCCATGGCGACGCCGCGTTCCCAGGCCGGCATGGTGAGCAGATGGGCGCTCGCCCCCTCGGTGCCCACATCGAAGGCCTGACGCACCGGCGCCTCCACGCTCTGCGCCGCGAAGGCCGCGCGCAGGGCTTCGACAAGGGAGGGATAATCAAGCGCCCCATGGATCTGCGCGGCGCTGAACACCTTGGGCATGTGAATCGTCTCCCTGAAGCTTTTTTTGAGCGAAATCGGCACCGCATCACGTGAAGAAAATGCGATGAAACCGCAACCGGGATCTTTGCACCGGTCCGCCCTACTCAATCGGGCGCGTTGATTCGCATGGTCCTGCCCTTTCCCGCCTTGCGCCCCCGGTGCGGCCGGGCCATTGCAGCAATGACCTTCGGCACGGGCCAGTTTTCAGATGGCGGACGAGTCTTTCGATGTGGTGATTGTGGGCGGCGCGGTAACCGGCAGCTCGACCGCCTTTCACCTGGCGGCAAATCCGGACTTCGCCGGCCGCGTGCTCGTGCTGGAACAGGACCCGAGCTATCAGACCTGCGCCTCCGCCCGCTCGGCCGCCTCGATCCGCCAGCAATATTCCTCTCCCATCAATGTCGCGATCTCGCTTCACGGCATCGCCTTCCTGCGCGAAATCGGGGCGCGGCTCGCCGTCGACGGGGACACGCCCGACGTCGCGCTGCGCGAAGGCGGCTATCTCTTCCTTGCCAGCGCTGCGGGCGCGGATGAACTGGCCGAGGCGCATGCGGTGCAGACCGGCCTTGGGGCGGATATCGCGCTTCTGTCGCCGGACGCTCTGGCCGCACGCTTTCCCTGGCTGAACACCGAAGGCATCGCGCGGGGCAGCCTCGGCCTGTCGGGCGAAGGCTGGTTCGACGGCTATGGCCTGATGCAGGCGTTCCGTCGCAAGGCACGCAGCCTCGGGGTCGAATATCGCGCGGCGACGGCGGTGAGGCTCGAGCGCGTCGGGGATCGGATCGTAGCGGTGGAGCTTGCGGACGGCACGCGCATCGCCTGCGGGTGGGCGGTGAATGCGGCCGGTGCAGGCGGCGCCACCCTTGCCCGCACCGCCGGAATTGACCTTCCGGTCGCGAACAAGAAGCGCATGATCTTCACCTTCACCTGCCCGGATGCGGTGCCGGATTGCCCGCTCTTAATCGACCCGAGCGGCGTCTATGTGCGGCCCGAGGGAGCAGGGTTCCTGTGCGGGACCGCACCGGCGCCCGAAGATGATCCCGACAGCACGGATTTCGACGTGGATCATGCATTGTTCGAGGATGTCATCTGGCCGACGCTCGCGCGGCGCATTCCCGCGTTCGAGCGGCTGCGGCCGGGACGCGCCTGGGCCGGGCATTACGACATGAACCTGTTCGATCAGAACGCCATACTCGGCAGCGCGCCGGACTGCGCCAATCTGCTGCTCGCCAACGGCTTCAGCGGCCACGGCCTGCAACAATCCCCGGCGGTCGGCCGGGGATTGAGCGAACTGATCATCCATGCGCGATATGTGACGCTGGACCTGTCACCGCTCGGCTACGGGCGCATCGTCCGCAAGGCGCCCCTGGTGGAGCGCAAGGTGGTGTGAGTCGGCACCCCGCCTCACACCGGTTGCAACTCAGCCCTCGTAATGGTCGGCGACCAGTTGGTTCAGCAACCGCACACCCCAGCCCGAGGCCCAGCTCTTGTTGATGTCGCTGGCCGGCGAGGACATGGCTGTGCCGGCGACGTCCAGATGCGCCCAGGGGGTCTTGTCCACATAGCGCTTGAGGAATTGCGCGGCGGTGATCGAGCCGCCATTGCGGCCGCCGGTATTCTTCATGTCGGCGAAGCGGCTGTCGATCTGCTTGTCATATTCCGGGCCGAGCGGCATGCGCCAGACGCGCTCGCCGGTCTCCAGGCCGGCGGCCGAAAGGCGCTGCGCCAGTTCGTCGTCATTGGAGAACAGGCCGGCATATTCATGGCCAAGCGCCACCAGGATGGCCCCGGTGAGGGTGGCGAGGTCCACCATGAAGCGCGGCTTGAAACGCTCCTTCGTGTACCAGAGCACATCGGCGAGGACGAGCCGGCCCTCGGCATCGGTGTTGATGATCTCGATGGTCTGCCCGGACATGGAGGTGACGATGTCGCCGGGCCGCTGGGCCGCGCCGTCGGGCATGTTCTCCACGCAGCCGATGACGCCGACCGCGTTCACCTTGGCCTTGCGGGCCGCCAGCGCATACATCAGCCCGGTGACGCAGGCGGCGCCGCCCATGTCACCCTTCATGTCTTCCATGCCGGCCGCGGGCTTGATGGAGATGCCGCCGGTATCGAACGTCACGCCCTTGCCGATGAAGGCCACCGGCTGGGTCTTCGCGTCCGCGCCGTTCCAGCGCATGACCACGACACGGCTTTCCTTGATGGAGCCCTGGCCGACGCCCAGCAGCGCGCCCATGCCGAGTTCTGCGAGTTCCGCGTCGCCCAGCACCTCGACGTCCACGCCAACCGAGGTCAGCTCCTGCGCGCGACGCGCGAACTCCGGGGGATCGAGCACGTTGGAGGGCTCGTTGACGAGGTCGCGCGCCAGCACGACGCCGTCGGCCAGTGCCTCGCCGGCGGCCCAGGCGCGGCGCGTTCCGGCCTCGTCCGCAACCAGGAAGGTCAAGGTGAGGGCCACCGGCTCGGCCTCGCCCTCCTTGCGCTTGGTCTTGTAGCGATCGAACACATAGCTGCGCAGCCGGGCGCCGAGCGCCATCTCCGCCACGAAGTCGGGGCTCACCTTCAACCCGGGCAGGTCGACAAGGATCGTGGCTTCGCGCGCGCCGCCGGGAATTTTGCCGAACGCAACGCCGCCGAGCTTGAGATAATCGGCCGCCTTCAGATCCGTGCCCTTGCCGACACCCAGGATCACAAGACGGGAGGCTTCGAGGTTCGCGGGAGCGACCAGGTCCAGCGTGGACGAGAGGCGGCCCTTGAACTGATCCGCGCTGATCGCCCGCTTTACCCCGTCGAGGCCGGGCTTCAACTGCTTCTGCGCTTCCCGGCCAAATGTGAGCGTGTCATCGGTCAGGACGATGAGCACACCCTTCGGGGCGACGCCGTGCTTGGCGAAACGGATGGTGACGGGTTCGGCCATGGATACTCCGGGAGGTACAGCCTGGATCGGCGCAACGGATGATGGGCTATTCACACTTCTCTAGCCCCATCGCGCACCGGCGACAAATGCCCGAAGCGCAGGCCACCCCTCACGCCAGCCGCAAGCGGATGTCCACTTCCCGGTCGACATAGCGCCATTCGGGCGTGTCCCGCAGCTTGCGCACCATGTCTTCGAATTTGTCGCCGTCCTCGGGCGCATATTCGAACCAGGTCAGGAAATCGAACGGTTCGCCCAGTTCGCGACTGTGGTGCAGGCGCCGCGCGACGGCGGGGAGATAGTCAAGGCCGATCCCGATATGGCGGGATTGCTCCTCGAAGATGGCGCGGCGCTCGTCCTGCGCCAGATCCCACCAGGCTTGGGTCTTACGAATCGGGATCAGGGCCGCGCGCGTGGCGCTCGCCCGGCCCAGCCCCTCCTGGCGCGCCGTCAGCGCGTCGATCTCGGCGCGCTGGGAATAGCGCGTATTACTGGTCGTGCCGCGCAAAACCCATGTGGGATCCGGCAGGCTGGACGCCGAATCGTGAACCGTAAGGCGGGAGGCGTCCGCCAATCCCTCGCCCACCACCGGGGTCAGCCGGTCGATACACCAGGTTCCGGTCGGTCCAGCGGTAAAATGATATGTTATCGGTATCGCCATGGATACAGAATACCGACATACGCCGCGCCGCAAAGAAGCTTTTGCGCGCGCGGCGGCATCAGGCCGGATGCTGGAAGGCCAGCAAGGTGCGCGAGGGGAAATCGTAATATTTGCCGGTCTCCTCGCAGCTCGGCAGGCACAAGGAGAGCAGCGCCTCGGCCGCTTCCTCGGGCGTTGGCAGGGTCTGCGGGTCCTCGCCCGGGAACGCCTTGGCGCGCATGCGGGTGCGAATCGGCCCTGGGTTGAACAGATTGACCTTCAGGTTGCCGCTGACGCTTTCCGCCGCCCAGGTGCGGCCGAGCACATCGAGCGCCGCCTTGGTCACCGCATAAGGCCCCCAATAGGCGCGGGCCTTATGGGCCGCGCCGGAGGAGACCAGCACAGCGCGGCCAGCGGTGGATAGCTTCAGCAGGGGATCGAGCGAGCGCACGAAACGGTAATTGGCCGTGAGATTCACGCTCAGGGCCTGGTCCCAATCCTTCGGGTCCACATGGCCGAGCGGCGTCACGGGGCCGAGAATGCCGGCATTGCCGACGAACACATCCAAATGGCCCCACCGCTGGTAGATCGCCCCGCCCAGCCGGTCGATGGCCTCGTAATCCGTCACGTCCATGGGCACGAGGGTCGCAGAACCGCCCGCGGCCTTGATGGCGTCGTCCACTTCTTCCAACGCACCCTCGGTGCGGCCGACGGCGATCACATGGGCGCCGGCCTTCGCCAGGGCGAGGGCAGTGGCCGCGCCGATACCGCGCGTGGCGCCGGTGACGAGGGCGATCCTGTCGGCAAGCGGCCGGTCGGTCATGGCAGGGTCTCTGTCAGATCGGAAGAAGGGGCGCGACAATCCCGCCATGTGGGCAAAAGCGCAAGGGCGGCAGGCGCGATATCCGGGAAATCATCCCCCGGCGAGCCGGCGCCGGGCGGCCGCGTCGGGACGCCACGTCCGCCGCCCCCATTCGGGCGCGACGGCGAGATGACTCAGCTGGCTTCGGCGAGCAGAGACAATTGCTGTGCCCCCACCGCCCCGGACTTGTCCGTGAGCAAGGTCGGGTAATCGCCGGTGAAGCAATGGTCGGTGAATTGCGGACGCACCGGATCGCGGCCTTCATACCCCATGGCGCGATAGACGCCGTCCACCGACAGGAAGGCCAGCGAATCCGCGCCGATATAGCGCCGCATGCCTTCCAGGTCGTGGGTGGCCGCCAGCAGCTTGTCACGGTCGGGCGTGTCGATGCCGTAATAGTCGGGATGGGTGATGGGGGGCGAGGCGATGCGGAAATGCACTTCGCTCGCGCCGGCATCGCGCATCATCTGCACGATCTTCACGGAGGTGGTGCCACGCACCAGGCTGTCGTCCACCAGCACGATGCGCTTGCCGGCCACCACCGAGCGATTGGCCGAATGCTTCATGCGCACACCCTGGTCGCGCACGGTCTGGGTCGGCTGAATGAAGGTGCGGCCCACATAGTGGTTGCGGATGATGCCGAGTTCGTACGGCACGCCGGACACCTGGGAATAGCCGATGGCGGCCGGAACGCCGGAATCCGGCACCGGCACGATCACGTCGGCCGGCAGGTGGCTTTCCTGCGCCAGCACCTGGCCCATGGTCTTGCGCACCTGGTAGACCGAGCGCCCGCCCACCACCGAATCCGGCCGGGCGAAATAGATGTATTCGAAGATGCAGGGCCGCGCCGGCATGGAGGGGAACGGCTTGAAGGAGGTGATGCCGTCCTCGTCGATCACCACCACTTCGCCATTCTCGATGTCGCGCACATAGCGCGCGCCGATGATGTCGAGGGCGCAGGTCTCTGAGGCGAGGATGGGCGAATTGTCCAGCATGCCCAGCACCAGCGGGCGGATGCCGAGGGGATCGCGCGCGCCGATCAGCTTCTTGTTGGTGACCGCCACCAGCGAATAGGCGCCTTCCAAGAAATGCAGCGCGTCGATGAAGCGATCGACGAAGCGCGCCTTCTTCGAGCGGGCGACCAGATGCAGGATCACTTCGGTATCGGTGGTGGACTGGGTGATGGCCCCGTCCCGGACCAATTGCTTGCGCAGCGTGAGCCCGTTGGTGAGATTGCCATTGTGCCCGACGGCGAAGCCGCCGGCGTCGAGCTCGGCGAACAGCGGCTGCACGTTGCGCAGCAGGGTTTCGCCGGTGGTGGAATAGCGCACGTGGCCGACCGCGATATGGCCCGGCAGCCGCTCGATCACCCGCGCGTCTGAGAAGGTATCTCCGACGAGGCCGAGGCGGCGCTCGGAATGGAAGCGGCGGCCGTCATAGGTGACGATGCCGGCGGCTTCCTGCCCGCGATGCTGGAGCGCGTGGAGGCCGATGGCCGTGATGGCGGCGGCGTCCGGATGGTTGAAGACGCCGAAAACCCCGCACTCCTCGCGCAGGCGGTCGCCGTTCAGATCTTCGTCCAGGTTCATCTGGCCCATCTCCCGTGCGACCCCACCATGCGCAAAGCCATCCCGCGCCCATTGGGCGTCGGGAGCGTGGGACTCCTCGCTCTCCATGTCCATCTTTACCTCCGCTCGACGCGGCTCACTGGCCGGTGCCGCGCGCGCTCTCAAGCAGTTGCTCGAACCCTTGCCGCTCACCGCGGCGGTATCCGGTTTCTCCAGCCGCCGCTCCGGCGGTCGTCGCAACTGTAATCGTGGTGCCCCCACGTTCCGTACGCGGGCCAGGCGGCGTGGCGGGCGCATCGCCCTCATCTGTCGCCGGGGACCGCTTCAGTCTCTTAAGAATGGTATTCTCCGGATCGTCCGGCAACAGGGACATAATCCAATCCCCGGTGTTTTGCAGCACCGGACGGGATTTTGCGTTCAGAACCCACGGCGGCTGGCTCTTGTCCGGGACCAGCCAGTTGAAGAAAAGAAACGCCACAACCATCACAAGCAGGCCGCGTGCGAGACCGAAGGCGAAGCCCAAGGTGCGGTCCAGCGCGCCGATGCGGCTGTCCAGAACCGCATCGGAAATGCGGGCGCTGATGATGGAAACGATCAGCAGTGTTCCCAGAAACAGGATGCCGACGGTCACGGCAAGCGCCACCGTGTCCTGCGACACGTATTGCTTGGTGATCGGAAGCAATTGAGGATAGAAAAACAAGGTTACGCCGGCTGCGGCCAGCCAGGAAACGATGCTGAAGACTTCGCGCAGAAAACCGCGAACCATGGCCAGAAGGCCGGAAAGCAGCATCACCGAAATAACGATGAGATCGAGCAGCGTCACGGGCATGGGCGCGGCGGGTCCTTCATGCGGCGCCCGGAGGCGTGCGGCGGAACACTGCGTGTCATAAATCCGCAGCGTGGCTCGGACGTATAGCTTCAAGTGCCCGCCGCGTCATCACCCCTCTTTCGGTAACGCTGCCCTGCGTGGCGCGCGGGCCGCAATTCCCGCCACCAGCGACGCAAGGGAAGCAACGCCCTCGATGGATATGGCCCCGTCCATTCCCTCGGCGGCGCCGCTCGGCATCACGGCGCGCGCGAACCCCAGCTTCGCGGCTTCCTTCAGCCGCGCCGCCGCCTGGGAGACCGGACGCACGGCCCCGGTGAGGCTTACCTCGCCGAAATAAACCGCATCCGCCGGCAAGGGCGCGCCGGTGAGCGAAGAGACCAGCGCTCCCGCCACCGCGAGATCCGCCGCCGGCTCGCCGATGCGCAGGCCGCCGGCCACATTCAAATATACGTCATGGCCGCCGAGCCGCACGCCGCAGCGCGCGTCCAGCACCGCGAGCACCATGGCGAGGCGGTTGGAATCCCAGCCCACCACCGCCCGGCGCGGCGTGCCGAGGGTGGAGGGCGCCACCAGCGCCTGGATCTCCACCAACACCGGGCGCGTGCCCTCCATGCCGGCGAATACCGCCGTGCCCGGGGCCCCGGCATCGCGATGGGAGAGGAACAGCTCGGAGGGGTTCGCGACCTCCGACAATCCCTTGCCGGTCATCTCGAACACGCCGATCTCGTCGGTGGGGCCGAATCGATTCTTTTGTGCCCGCAGGATGCGGAACTGGTGTCCCCCGTCGCCCTCGAAGGAGAACACCGCGTCCACCATGTGCTCAACCACGCGCGGGCCGGCGATCTGCCCGTCCTTGGTGACATGGCCCACCAGAATCACCGCCGCTCCGGTCTGCTTGGCATAGCGCACCATCAATTGGGCCGAGGTGCGCACCTGGGTGACGGTGCCCGGCGCCGATTCCACCGAATCGCTCCACATGGTCTGGATCGAATCGATCACCACGAACTGCACGGGCGGCCCGGCGGAGAGGGTGGCGATGATGTTTTCCGCATTGGTCTCGGCGGCAAGTCCGACCGGAGCGTCGGCCAGATCGAGCCGGCCGGCGCGCATGCGCACCTGGTCCACCGCCTCCTCGCCCGAGACATAGACGATGCGATGCCCTGCCCGCCCGAGGGCGGCGGAGGCCTGGATCAGCAAGGTGGACTTGCCGATGCCGGGATCACCACCGAGCAGCACGATGGAGCCGGGCACGAAGCCGCCGCCGGCCACCCGGTCCAGCTCGCCGATGCCGGAAATCAGGCGCGGTGCCGCCTTGCCCTGGCCCTGGAGGCTCTCCAGCACCACCGCCCGTCCCTTGCGGCCGGAGCGCTGGGCGGCCGGCACAGAGGCGGCGACATTGGCCTCCTCGGAAATGGTGTTCCATCCCCCGCAGGCCTCGCACTTGCCCTGCCAGCGGTTATAGACCGCGCCGCAGGACTGGCAGACGAAGGTGGGGCTGTTCTTGGCCATGGATCGGGAGGGCTCCGGGCGCGCAGGGGCGCGACTCACCCGTGCAGTCTAGCCGCCCACATAGACCCGGTGATAGCGCGGCCCCAGGCTGGTGAGCACCTCATAGCCGATGGTGCCGCCATGGGCGGCGAGTTCGTCGATGCCGATTCCCTCACCCAGCAGCACGGCCGGGTCCCCACGCCGCGCCTTCTCGTGCGGCACGTCGGTGACGTCCACGGCCGTGAGATCCATGGAAATGCGTCCCACCAGCTGGCAGCGCAGGCCACCGATCATGGCATCCGCGCCGCGCCGGGCATCGCTGCCGCCGAACGCGCGCAGGAAGCCGTCGGCATAGCCGAGGGAAAGAATGGCGATGCGGCTGTCGCGCTGCAGGCGCTGGGCGGCGCCATAGCCCACCGTCGTGCCGGCACGCGCTTCGCGCACCTGAATGATCGGCACGTCCAGCCGCACCACGCTGCGCAACGCCGTGCCGCCGGAAATCGGCGCACCGCCATAGAGCGCGATGCCGGGCCGCACCATGTCGAAATACATCTCCGGCCCGCCCAGCGTTCCGGCGGAATTGGCAAGCGAGGCAGGAATGCCGGGGAATGCCGCCGCCACTTTCGCGAACAGATGGTGCTGCGCCTGGGTCAGCGGGTGGTGCGCGGTATCCGCGCAGGCGAGATGGGTCATGATCAGCGACGGGCGGAACGACGGGCCGCCCTCGCCAGCGATGGTGAGCGCCTCATCCACGCTGAGACCAAGGCGATTCATGCCGGTGTCCACATGCAAGGCGGCCGGCTGGCTCACGCCCATGGCCCGGCTGTGAATGGACCATTCGGCGATTTCCTGCCGGCTTCCCAGAACGGGGCGCAGATCGGCGGCGGAATAGGAATGGGCGGTGTCCGGCAGCAGGCCGCCGAGCACATAGATGGTGGCCTCGGGGAGCAGCGCCCGCAGCGCCTCGCCTTCCTGCACCAAGGCGACGAAGAAGGTGCGCGCGCCCGCCTTCCACAGCGCCGGCGCCGCCTGCGCGAGGCCGAGGCCATAGGCATCCGCCTTCACCACCGCCGCGCATTCCGCCGGCGCGACCCGCGCGGCGAGGGTGCGCCAATTATCGGCCAGGGCGCCGAGATCAATGGTCAGGACGGCGCGGGACAGAGCGGAAGACGGGACGGGCGCGGGCTGCATCGAAACGCTTTCCCTGGATGCGGCTGGATTCGCTGTCCTGTCTATACCTTACCCGTGACGCCTCGGCAGCGCCGGACGCGGGGCAGATCCGCGCGCCACGCCCATCATGGGCGGTCAGTGGCGGTCGGGCAGGCGATCTTCACGGGCCAGATTCGAAAAGCGCGTGAATTGCGGCTCGAAATGCACCTTCACCGTGCCGGTGGGGCCGTGGCGCTGCTTGCCGATGATGACTTCCGCCACCCCCTCGGCCGCCTTCATGTCCGCCTCCCACTTGAACCATTCCTCGGTTCCGGGCTTAGGCTCGCGGCTCTTAAGGTAATATTCCTCGCGATAGACGAACATCACCACGTCGGCGTCCTGCTCGATGGAGCCGGATTCACGCAGGTCGGCGAGTTGCGGGCGCTTGTCGTCGCGCGCTTCCACCTGACGGGAAAGCTGCGAGAGCGCCATGATCGGCACTTGCAGCTCCTTCGCCAGCGCCTTGAGGCCGGTGGTGATCTCGGTGACTTCCTGCACGCGGTTCTGCGACGAGCTTTTCGAGGAGCCGGACAGCAATTGCAGATAGTCCACCACCATGAAGTCCAGCCCCCGCTGGCGCTTCAGGCGCCGCGCGCGGGCCACCAACTGGGCGATCGAGATGCCGCCGGTATCGTCGATATAGAGCGGCACCACTTGCATGGTCTGGGCGGCGGCAGCCAGCTTGGAGAACTCACTTTCCGAAATATCGCCGCGGCGGATCTTGTAGGAGGCGATCTCCGCCTGCTCGGCGAGAATACGCGTCGCCAATTGCTCGGCTGACATTTCCAGCGAGAAGAAGCCGACGATGCCGCCGCTCTGGGTCTCAATGGAGCCGTCGGCCCGCTGCTCGCCACGATAGGCGGCGGCAATGTTGAAGGCGATGTTGGTGGCGAGCGCGGTCTTGCCCATGGCGGGACGGCCGGCAAGGATCACAAGGTCCGAGGGCTGGAGCCCGCCCATCTGCTGGTCGAGATCGTCGAGCCCCGAGGCGATGCCGGAAAGATGGCCCTCGCGCTGGAAGGCGCGGCTCGCCATGTCCACAGCTTCCCGCAGCGCCTCGCCGAAGCGCTGGAAGCCGCCGTCATAGCGCCCGCTCTCGGCGATGGCGTAGAGGCGCTTTTCCGCCTCCTCAATCTGGTCCTGAGGGGTCGCCTCCACCGGCGCATCATAGGCGTCGTTGACGATTTCCTCGCCGATGCGGATCAGCTCGCGCCGCACCGAGAGATCATAGATGGCGCGGCCGTAATCCTCGGCATTGATGACGGTGGTCGCCTCCGCCGCGAGGCGGGCGAGATAATGCGGGCCGCTTAGCCCCGCCACATCCAGGTCGGCCGGCAGGAAGGTCTTGAGGGTGACAGGAGTCGCCACCTTCCCGGCGCGCACCAGCGCCCCGGCCAGCTCGAAGATGCGGCCGTGGATGGGCTCGAAGAAATGCTCGGGCTTGAGGAAATCCGAGACCCGGTAAAAGGCGTCGTTATTGACCAGAATCGCGCCGAGCAGCGATTGCTCCGCCTCCACATTGTGGGGCGCCTGACGATAGGAGGGGTCGAGATCCCCCTTCTGGTCGGAAAGGTCGAGCATGAGGCAAGGCCGGTTTGGTGGACGAGCCCTTGTTTAGCAGAAGGCGCAGCCTCAGCGGACACCCTTGCTTTCTTCGCCGACGAGGAATTTTCCCTGTGCATGACTTCTGGGCATTACGGGGATAACCCGCCCGAAGGTTTCCTCCGGGCGGGCCTGTTCATCCCGCCGGGAGAAGACCATATGCGCGGCCTCGAAGGCCGCGCTCACTCGCCGGCGAGGCGCAACGGCGGGGCGCTGCGCTTCTCTATTCCCCGCAATTTGTCCTCGGCCTGCGCGATATAATCGCGGGTCAGCGGCACCGCCTCCTGTTTGCGGGCGAGCTGGATCTGGAACACCATCAGGCCCTGGTAGCGAAACGCCATTTCCGATCCGGCGAGATAGAATTCCCACATGCGCAGGAACCGCTCGTCGGTGAGGCGCAGCACCTCCTCCCGCCGCGCGAGGAACCGCGCGCGCCATGCCTTTAGCGTGTCGGCATAGTGCAGGCGCAGGATCTCGATGTCGGTCACGACCAGCCCCGCCCGCTCAATGTGCGGTGTCACTTCCGAGAGCGCCGGCATGTAGCCGCCCGGGAAGATGTATTTGGCGATCCACGGATTGGTGAAACCCGGCGGGTCGAACCGGCCGATGGCGTGCAGCAGCATCACCCCGTCGGGCGCCAGCAGCGCGCGCGCCTTGCGGAAGAATTCGGCGTAATGATCGACGCCCACATGCTCGAACATGCCCACCGAAACGATCCGGTCGAACGGGCTGGGCACGTCGCGGTAATCCTGGAGCGCGAACGAGACCTGCCCCTCCAGCCCCTTTTCCCGGGCGCGGGATTGGGCAACGCCGAGTTGCTCCGTGGACAAGGTGACGCCGGAAACCCGCGCCTTGGCGATCTCCGCCAGATAGAGTCCGAGCCCGCCCCAGCCGCTGCCAATGTCCAGCACGCTCAGATTCGGCTTGTCGAGCACCAGCTTGGCCGCGATATGCCGTTTCTTGGCCAGCTGGGCATCGTCGAGCCGCTCGCCGGGATGCTCGAAATAGGCGCAGGAATATTGCTTGTCCGCATCCAGGAACAGGGAATAGAGCCGCCCGTCCAGGTCGTAATGATGGGCCACATTGCGCCGGGCGCGGCCGCGTGGGTTGAACTGGTCGAGGCGCCGCAGCACGCGCCGCGCGAAATAAAGCAGGCGCGAGGTCAGCGTGGGCTGAAGCACGTCCTGCGACATCACCAGTTCAAGAAGCTCTGCAATCGAGCCTTGCTCGATCACCAGATCGCCATTGGTATAGATCTCGCCGAGCTGCATTTCCGGATCGAGCAGCAGCAGCAATTGCGCCCGTTTGCTGGCGAAGCGGACATGAACGAGAGGTTCGCCCGGCCCCGCCGCGAAGGTGCGGCCAGATGCCGTGGTGACCTTAAGACCGCCGTGCTTCACAACACGACGCAGAACAGATTCAAGCAACCGATCCACTGGGCCGCCTCCATCCTAAGATGACCGCCTGGGTTGCCCCTCCTCTTGGTTTCTGTCCCCGCGCACCAAAGCACACACATGTGATGCAATCGTCAGGGCGCTCGCGCATGACTTAACGGAAGCGGGATTCGGCCCGATCCGCAGTCATGCTGTCCTTGCGGGCTCTTACGGCCAGCAGAAGCCATGTAAATCTGAACACCACATGACCGCTACGGCAATACCAAAATTGACCAAAAACAAGAAAACGCCCGGCGCATGGCCGGGCGTTTCCAAAGTGTGAGAAAAGCCGAAGAGGATTAACTCACTCGGCGTCGTCGAGTTCCGCAGCCGCTTCTTCGGCTTCGGCGAGGGTGGCGTCGCGCTCGGCGGCGGCTTCGGCCTCAGCCTCTTCGTCCTCGTCGCGGCGCGTGCGCAGGTCCTCGCCGCGCGCCATGCGCTCGGCTTCCTCGACGCTGCGGGCGACATTGGCGGTCACGGAGACTTCGACTTCCGGATGCAGGCGCACGGGAAGCGTGTGCATGCCGATGGTCTTGATGGGATGATTCAGCTCGATCTGCTGGCGGTCGACCGTGAAGCCGGCCTTCACCAGAGCCTCGGCGAGATCTCGGGTCGAAACCGAGCCGTAGAGCTGGCCGCTCTCGCCCGCCTGACGCAGGATCACCACGCTCTGGCCGTTCAGCTTCTCGGCCACGCCCTCGGCCTCCTTGCGGAGCTCCAGATTGCGGGTTTCCAGCTGAACCTTCATCTGGTCGAACTTGGCCTTGTTGGCCTTGGTGGCGCGCAGGGCCTTGTTGTTCGGCAGAAGGAAGTTGCGGCCATAGCCGTCACGCACCTTCACCACTTCGCCCATCTGGCCCAGCTTGGCCACGCGCTCCAAAAGAATGACTTCCATTTTCGTGTCTCCTGTTTCGATGTTTCGGGGGTCGGGGAATTTCTGTCAGCGGTCGTTGGCGGCCGGCGGTCGCCCGCCGGGAGCCGAGCGGGCCCGCAGATCGAACATGGCGTCCACCACGCCAAGCAGAGCCACCACCAGCACCGGCCAGCCCAAGGCCAGGGTGCCGAGCCAAACGGCGGTGAGAATGAGAACCCGCGCGTTGCGGCCACGGGTCAGGAAATGCAGCACCGCGAAGCCCGCGACCGCATAAGCGGTCACCAGCGTCGCCGCGACCACCGAGGCGGAAAGGCCGACCATGCCCGGCACCACGGAGGCGGCGACGATCAGCGCGAGCACCAGCGAGGTGGAGGCCGGCAGACGGGTCGCAGCGAGATGGGGCCAGGGACGCGCCAGCCGGCCCGATACCAGCGCCGCCCGGCCTGCGAGATACAGGCAGCACAGTTGTGTGACCATGGCGAGCGCGCCCGCCATGGGCGGCAGGATATTCGCGACCAGCTCGCCCATGCGCGCAGTCTCCGCGCTCGCCGGTCCGGTCTGTCCCTGCACCTGGATGAAGGTCTCGAAGGCGGCCGCCACCGCCGTGCGATAGGTCTCGAAATCGCCGGCCACGGAGAGCACGGCGGTGATGACGCTGACGCTTGAGAGCGCCGCGCCGGTCAGCACCAGCCCGCCGATGGAGAACCAGATCAGTTTGGTGGGATTGGCCGCATCGCTGCGCGCCATCAGCGCGCCATAGGACAGCGCCCAGGCCGGACCGCCGATGCCGACAAGGTAGGCGATGAGGAAAGAAGAATTGAAATAGAGCCCGAGGGCGATGCTCGCGACGGCGACGCCGGCCAGGGCCGAGATGTGCGAGAAGGCAAGCCCCGCGATCATGATGGGCAAGGGCGCCAGATAGAAGAACGGCACGGCCCAGATGCCCCCGGTCGCGATGCCCGCGACGAGAAGCGCCGACGCCGCTCCGGCGGCGAGGCCGATCATGAGAAACTGTGCCATCAGCTCGCTGTCCCGCAAAAGCGGTTAGAGGCAGGTCGTCGCCTGCCCCAGCCAAACCCGAGGCCGTGGCCCCGGTACGCATGTTTTTTAAATGATAAAGGCGCCCCCTCTTGGGGAGCGGGCGCCTTGATCTATCAGCGGATCACGAACGGCAGCAGGCCGAGGAAGCGCGAACGCTTGATGGCGGCCGACAGCTCGCGCTGCTTCTTGGCGGACACCGCGGTGATGCGGCTCGGCACGATCTTGCCGCGCTCGGAAATGTAGCGCTGCAGCAGACGCACGTCCTTGTAGTCGATCTTCGGCGCGTTGGGGCCGGAGAACGGGCAGGTCTTGCGACGACGGAAGAACGGACGGCGCTGACCGCCGCCGGCGCCACCAGCTTGAGCGAATGCCATCAGATCGCCTCCTCACCAGCGGTTTCTTCACGGTCGCGCGGACGGCGCGGACGGTCTTCACGGTCACGGCCGCCGAAGCCGCCGCCACCACCGAAGCCGCGATCGCCGCCGAAGCCACGCTCGCCACGATCACGATCGTCGCGGTCGCGCTTCTGGAGCATGGCCGAGGGGCCTTCCTCGTGCTCTTCCACACGCAGCGTGAGGAAACGCAGAACGTCCTCGTCGATGCGCATCTGGCGCTCCATCTCCTGAACCGCCGCCGGGGTGGCGTCGATGTTCATGAGGGTGAAGTGCGCCTTGCGGTTCTTGTTGATGCGATAGGTGAGCGTCTTCACGCCCCAGGCCTCGGTCTTGGTGACCTGGCCGCCGTTCGCTTCGATCACGCCCTTGAATCGGGCGGCGAGTTCCTCGACCTGTTGCGCCGTTACGTCTTGGCGCGCGAGGAACACATGCTCATAGAGCGCCATGTGTCCTAATGCCTTTCCTGTTGCTCCATCGCCCGGCGCCAAGCCCTTTCGAACCTTTGGAAAGGCTCGTTTGCTCGGAAGGCGGGGACACGGGACGACGGACCTTGTGGCCCTGCCACCCGGGGTTTCAACTTGCGCTGAAGCAACAGATGGCCGTCCGTTCAGCCCCCGGCCGGGGCAACGGAAGCGGTGCGTATAGCAGGTTTTCCGCTGAAGGCAAGGATGCGCAAGGATTCCCACCAAGGGACCGGGCGCCGAAGGCACGATTGCAGCGCAATATCGCCACGCCACAATGGCCCGCCTCCCCCGCCCAGCTTGACTCCCCTTGCGTCCCGGTGTCTCTGCCCTCCCCAAAATTAAGCGGAGGGATACCCCTTGACCACAGCCTTTATTTTTCCCGGCCAGGGCAGCCAAGCCGTCGGCATGGGCAAGGCGCTCGCGGAGAATTTCGCGGTCGCGAAGGCCGTGTTCGACGAGGTGGACGGCGCGCTCGGCGAAGCCCTCTCCCGCACCATGTGGGACGGGCCGATCGAGGAACTGACCCTCACCGCTAACGCCCAGCCGGCCTTGATGGCGGTGTCGCTGGCCGCCATGCGGGTGCTCGAGGCCGAAGCCGGCCTCGACCTTTCCCGCGATGCGTCCTTCGTCGCCGGCCATTCGCTGGGGGAATATTCCGCGCTCGCCGCCGCCGGCGCGCTCTCCATCACGGACGCCGCCCGCCTGCTGCGCATTCGCGGACGCGCCATGCAGGACGCCGTGCCGGTGGGCCAGGGCGCCATGGCGGCGATTCTCGGTCTGGATTTCGAGCAGGCCAGCGCCGTCGCCGAAGAGGCCGCCGGGTCCGATGTCTGTGAAGCAGCCAATGACAATGCCAACGGCCAGGTGGTTCTGTCCGGCTCCACGGCTGCGGTCGAACGGGCCATGGAGATCGCCAAGGCCAAGGGCGCCTCCCGCGCGATCCTCCTGCCCGTGTCCGCCCCGTTCCATTGCCGCCTGATGCAGCCGGCCGCCGACACCATGCAGATCGCGCTCGCCGCAAGCACGGTGAAGGCGCCGGTGGTGCCGGTGGTCTCCAACGTGCGGGCCGCCCCGGTCAGCGACCCTTCGGAAATCGTCGCGTTGCTGGTGCAGCAGGTAACGGGCACGGTGCGCTGGCGCGAAAGTGTGCTGTTCATGGCGGGCGCCGGCGTTACACGCACGGTGGAAGTAGGCGCCGGCAAGGTCCTCTCGGGCCTTTCGCGCCGCATCGCCAAGGAAATCGCGGTCTCGGCGGTCGGCACGCCGGAAGACGTGGCGGCCTTCATCGCCGCGCGCCAGACACCGGCCGCCTGAGCCGCCCCGGCTCACTCCCCTCTTTCGTTTCAGGAGCCCCCATGTTCGATCTCAGCGGCAAGACCGCCCTCGTCACCGGCGCCACGGGCGGCATCGGCGGCGCCATCGCCAAGGCGCTCCACGCCCAGGGCGCGACCGTCGCCATCTCCGGCACCCGCCGCGAGGTGCTGGAAACCTTTGCCGCCGAACTCAAGGAGCGCGTGCACGTGCTGCCGTGCAATCTCGGCGTCACCGAGGACGTGGAGAAGCTGATTCCCGACGCCGAGGCGGCGCTCGGCCAGCTCGACATTCTCGTGAACAACGCCGGCATCACGCGCGACAATATCTTCATGCGCCTGAAGGACGAGGACTGGGACCAGGTGATTGCGGTGAACCTCACCGCCACCTTCCGCCTCTCCCGCGCGGCGGTGCGCTCCATGATGCGGCGCCGGTCGGGCCGGATCATTTCCATCACCTCGGTGGTGGGCGTGACCGGGAATGCCGGCCAGGGCAATTATGCCGCAGCGAAGGCGGGCATGATCGGCATGTCCAAGTCCCTCGCCCAGGAAGTGGCCAGCCGCGGCGTGACGGTGAATTGCGTGGCTCCAGGCTTCATCGCCACCGCCATGACCGACGTGCTGAACGAAAAGCAGCGCGAGGGGATTCTGAAGGCTGTGCCGGCGGCGCGGCTCGGCTCGCCGGAAGACATTGCCAGCGCCTGCGTTTATCTGGCTTCGGACGAAGCCGGCTATGTCACGGGCCAGACCCTGCACGTGAACGGCGGCATGGCGATGATCTGAAGACCGTGCGGGATCGGGCCGGCGCAGCGGGCTTTGCTGGCATAGGCGCAGGAAGTATGATACCGACCCGCACCGTCCTGTCCCGGCCTTGGAAATCCAGCTCCGGACCGGGATAAAAACGCGCATCCGGTGCGTCTTTGGTTTCAAGACCCGCCGGAATGAGCATGGGGGCTGGGCACGGCGGAAGAAAGGCATTATGCCCTCTCACAGCCGCCGTACGGCATAGAGACAATTTTTCAGATAATGAGGGTGCATCGATGAGTGACATCGCCGAGCGGGTGAAGAAGATCGTCGCGGAGCATCTGGGTGTGGAGCCCGAGAAGGTCACGGAAAACGCCAGCTTCATCGACGACCTCGGCGCCGACAGCCTCGACACCGTCGAGCTCGTCATGGCCTTCGAGGAAGCTTTCAACACCGAGATCCCGGACGACGCGGCTGAGACCATCCTGACGGTCGGCGACGCGATCAAGTTCCTGGAGAAGAACGCGGCCTGAGCCGTGTCAGCGACGGCGACGGTCGCACCCGCCATGGATCCGTCCAGGATAGCGGCCGTCGCGTTCCTAGTTCCGGAGTTCCCCTCATGAGACGTGTTGTCGTCACCGGCCTCGGCATGGTGACGCCGCTCGGCTGCGGCGTCGAGCCAAGCTGGCGGCGACTGATTGCGGGCCAGAGCGGCGCAAAGTTCGTCGAACGCTTCGACGTATCGGACCTCGCCTGCAAGATCGCGTGCATGATCCCCCGTGGAGACGGCACCGATGGCACCTTCAATCCCGACGATTGGATGGAGCCCAAGGAGCAGCGCAAGGTTGACGAATTCATCGTCTTCGCCATGGCCGCGGCCCAGCAGGCGCTCGACGATGCGGGCTGGCACCCGACCTCTTATGAAGACCAGATCGCCTCCGGCGTGCTCATCGGCTCCGGCATCGGCGGCATCGAGGGCATTTCCGAGGCCGCCCATATCCTGAAGGAGCGCGGCCCGCGCCGCATCTCGCCCTTCTTCATTCCTGGACGCCTCATCAACCTGGCCGGCGGCTATGTCTCCATCGCCCACGGGCTGAAGGGGCCGAACCACGCCGTCGTCACCGCCTGCTCCACCGGCGCCCACGCCATCGGCGATGCCGGACGGCTGATCGCCCTCGGCGATGCGGATGTGATGGTGGCCGGCGGCACCGAATCGACCGTAAACCGTCTCTCTCTGGCCGGCTTCGCCGCCTGCAAGGCGCTCTGCACCAGCTTCAACGATGCGCCGGAAAAGGGCTCACGCCCCTACGACCGCGACCGCGACGGCTTCGTCATGGGCGAAGGCGCCGGCATTGTGGTGCTTGAGGAATATGAGCACGCCAAGGCGCGCGGCGCGAAGATCTATGCCGAACTCATCGGCTATGGGCTCTCCGGCGACGCCTATCACATCACGGCCCCCTCGCCCGACGGCGACGGTGCCTTCCGCTGCATGACCGCCGCCCTGAAGCGTGCGGGCATCCCGGCTTCCGAACTCGATTACATCAATGCCCATGGCACCTCGACCATGGCGGACGAAATCGAGCTTGGCGCGGTGCAGCGGCTGCTGGGCAATGCGGCAGCCAAGACCTCCATGTCCTCCACCAAATCCTCCATCGGGCATCTGCTCGGCGCGGCGGGCGCGGTGGAAGCCATTTTCTCGGTGCTCGCCATTCGCGATCAGATCGCCCCGGCGACCTTGAATCTGGACAATCCCTCGGTGGATACCCCGATCGACCTCGTGCCCCACACGGCACGGCCACGGGAAATCAACACGGTCCTGTCCAATTCCTTCGGATTCGGCGGCACCAACGCTTCGGTGGTCTTCCGCCGCGCCGAGGCCTGAGCACGCGATTTTTTGCGGCCCGTTCACTGTGCGGGCCGCGAATGCCGCCGGTTGTCGGCGGCGATACGCCTTATCGCCATATTTGACGTTAGCCTGCGCGCCATTGGCCTTCTCCGCGTGATAGGTATCATGCACCTCTTCGCATGAAGCTGCGCGGGTGGGCTTTCCGGTCCGGGCCGTGCGGTGCGCGGAGTTCCTTGGGCGCAGCGAACGCGATGGGAGACCCCTGAATGGCGACGTCCGAGCCTCCGGCGCACGAGGGCCGTCCCGGCCACGACCTCCGCCAGGAGCCTGTGCTGGGCACGCCTGCGGTTGCGGCGGGCGAAAGCCGTGCCGCGCCCTTGGTCAGTCCTGTATCGCCGGGCAGCACCGCCTCGGCACCCGAGCCCAGGGTCGGCATAGATTCTCCTGCGGGCTCGGGGTCCGCGGCTCCAGATGTGAAGGCGCCGGACGGTCGCATGATCGAAGAGACACCCTCCGTTTCAGCGGCCTCGCCTGCCGCGCCAGCTTCTGCGTCCGCAGTCCCCCTTGCGAGCGATCCCGCGGACGCCGCCCCGGAGACGACGCAGCCAGAGAAAGCCAAGCCCGCCAAGCCGCCGCGCGAAACCCGTGGGCAGGCGAAAGCCCGCAAGCGCGCGGAACGCCTCGCCCGCGATCCGCGCGCCGCCGCCAAGGCGGCCGAGAAGAAACGTCCGTCGCGCGGCGCCCGCCACCCGGCGGTGGTGATCGGCAGCGCCATCTTCACGATCCTTCTGTTTCTCACCGTCGGCGGCGGGCTGATGGCTTGGTATGGCCAATTGAAATATGCCGCGCCCGGCCCGCTCCCGGCGGAGAAGAACGTCTTTATTCCCCGGGGCCAGGGCTCGCGCGACATCGCCGACCTGCTGGAGCGCCAGGGCGTCATCGACAATTGGCTGCTGTTCATGGTGGCGCAGCAGCTGGCCCATCGCGGCCAGCCGCTTCAGGCCGGCGAATATATCTTCAAGCCCGGCGTCTCCTTGGAAAAAGTGCTCAATGCGCTGGCCGACGGGCGCGTGATCCAGCATCAGATCACCATTCCGGAAGGCCTCACCACCCAGCAGATCGTGGCCCGCCTGATGGACAACGACCTGCTCACCGGCACGCCGCGCATGCCGCAGGAAGGCACGTTGCTGCCGGAAACCTACAACATCGTCCGTGGCACCAGCCGCGACGAGGTGCTGAAGCGCATGGCGAGCGACCAGCAAAAGCTGGTGCGTGACCTCTGGGCCAAGCGTGCGCCCGATCTGCCCTTGAAGACGCCGCAGGAAATGGTCGTGCTGGCCTCCATCGTCGAGAAGGAAACCGGCAAGCCCGACGAGCGGCCGAAGGTTGCAGCGGTTTTCATCAATCGCCTCGCTCGCAAGATGCGGCTGCAGTCCGATCCGACCATCATCTACGGCATCGCCGGCGGCAAGGGCGTGCTGGGGCGGCCGATCTCCCGCGCGGATATCGTGAACCCGACGCCGTACAACACTTATGCCATTGATGGCCTTCCCCCGGGCCCGATCGGCAATCCCGGGCGCGATTCGCTGGCGGCGGTGGCCAATCCGGCAAAGACCAAGGATCTCTATTTCGTCGCCGACGGCACGGGCGGCCATGTGTTCTCCGAGACGCTGGAGCAGCACAATCGCAACGTCGCGCGCTGGCGCGAAATCGAGGCGGAAGCCCGCACCAAGGCGCAGAACGCCGCTCCCACCTCCAACACCGGCGTCGGCACCGGTGATTCGGCGCCGGTCGCTCCGCGCGCTCCTTCCAACTGAACGGGCCGGCGGATGCCGGCCTTACGAGGCTTTTGATGTCCCCTGCGGGTTCCGCTCCTTCCGCGCGCTCGGCCCTGGCCAGCATGACTGGCTTTGCCCGCACCCAGGGCATCACGGCGGGCTGGCGCTGGGCCTGGGAGGTGCGTTCGGTGAATGCCAAGGGGCTTGACCTGCGCCTGCGCGTTCCTGCCGGCTTCGAAGCCCTCGATGCAGCCGCCCGCGCCGCCGCCGCGCGCGCCCTGGCACGCGGGTCGGTATCCGGCACCCTCACCCTGGCCCGCGAGGGGGAGAGCGTTGCCGTCGCGGTCAACCAACCGGCTCTTGAAGCGCTGATCATGGCCGCCCGCGCGGCCGCCGAACGCCATGCGATGACGCCGCCGACGCTCGATTCGCTGCTGGCCGTGAAGGGCATCGTCGAAATCATCGAAGCCGAGCTCACGACCCAGGACCAGGAGGCAGTCTCCGCCGCCGCTCTCGCCGGCTTCGAAGCGGCGCTTGATGGGCTGATCGCCATGCGCCATTCCGAGGGCGCGGCACTGAAGGCGGTGCTGCTGGAGCGGCTCGACGCCATTGCGGCCCTCGTCGCCCAAGCCGAAGCCCGCCCGGAGCGCGGCACGGAGGCCATCAAGGCGCGGCTGCGGGACCAGGTGCGCGCGCTGCTGGAGACCGGCACGCCGCTCGACCCCGAGCGCCTGAACCAGGAAGCTGCCCTGCTCGCCACAAAGGCCGACATCCGCGAGGAGTTGGACCGGCTGACGGCCCATCTTGCCGCCGCGCGGGATTTGCTCGTCCAGGGCGGCCCGGTGGGGCGGAGGCTGGACTTCCTGTCCCAGGAGTTCAACCGCGAGAGCAATACGCTCTGCTCCAAGTCCAATGCGGTTGCCCTCACCCAGATCGGGCTTGACCTGAAGCTGCTTGTGGATCAGTTCCGCGAGCAGATCGCGAACATCGAGTAAGGCCGCCCCCATCATGGACGCTGCGAGCGCCCCTTCCGCCCCGCCGCACGGTCGTTCGGGGCTTGCCCGACGGGGCCTGATGCTGGTGCTCTCCTCGCCGTCCGGCGCCGGCAAGACCACGCTCTCGCGGCTGCTGCTGGCGCAGGACAGCCGCATCACGATGTCGGTCTCCCTCACGACCCGCAAACCGCGGCCGGGCGAGGTGGAAGGCATCGACTATTATTTCACCGATCCAGACGGCTTCCGGCAGATGCGCGACACGGGCGCGCTGCTGGAACATGCCACCGTGTTCGGCAATCTCTACGGCACGCCCCGCAAGCCGGTGGAGGACGCCCTCGCCCAGGGGCGGGACGTGCTGTTCGACATCGACTGGCAGGGCACGCAGCAATTGGAGGAGAGCGAGGCCGCCAAGCACGACCTCGTCAAAGTCTTCATCCTGCCCCCCTCCGCCGCCGCCCTGGCGGAGCGCCTGCGCGGGCGCGGCCAGGACAGCGAAGACGTGGTTCACGAGCGCATGGCAAAGGCGGCTGCCGAAATCAGCCACTACAGCGAATACGACTACATCCTCATCAATGAGGATGTGGAGGCCTGCCTCGCCAAGCTCAAGGCGATTCTTCAGGCCGAACGACTGCGGCGCCAACGGCTGACCGGCCTTTCGCATTTTGTGAGCACTCTGATCGGCGGCCTCTGAGAGCGGCCACCCGCGCGGCTCAGGCCGGCTGGCGCAGCTTTTCCCAGCAATTGGCGAGGCGCACGAAGCCTTCCACGTCGATTTCCTCGGCGCGCTGGGTTTCCTCCACCTCGGCGGCGGCGAGCAAGGCCTGGGCATCGACGCCCAGGGACTTCAGGCTCTGCCGCAGCATCTTACGGCGCTGGCCGAAGGCCGCTTCCGTCACCTTCTCCAGCACCGCGAGGCGGCACGGCAAGGGGGCGGCGCGCGGCACCAGATGGACCACGGAGGACGTCACCTTGGGCGGCGGCACGAAGGCGGATGGGGCGACATCGAACAGGATGCGCGCTTCGGTCCGCCACCCGGCCAGGACGGCGAGGCGCCCATAGGCCTTCGAGCCCGGCTCGGCGACGATGCGTTCCGCCACCTCGCGCTGGAACATCAAGGTGAGCGAGGAGAACCAGGGCGGCCAGGGATCGGACGAGAGCCAGCCCACCAGCAGGACGGTCGCGATATTATAGGGCAGATTTGCCACCACACGCGCCGGCTGCCCTCCGAACAAAGGCCCCGCGTCCACCTTCAGCGCATCGCCCTCGATCACCTGGAGCCGACCAGGATAGGCTTCGGCGACCTCGGCGAGGGCCTCTATGCAGCGATGATCGCGCTCCACCGCCACCACACGCGCCGCGCCCAAGGCCAGCAGCGCCCGCGTCAGGCCCCCAGGCCCCGGCCCGACCTCCAGCACGTTCGCGCCCTCCAGGGCGCCCGACCCCCGCGCAATCCGCGACGTTAGGTTGAGATCCAGAAGAAAGTTCTGCCCCAGCGATTTTTGCGCCGAAAGCCCGTGGCGGCGAATGACGTCGCGCAGCGGTGGAAGCTCGTCGATGGCGCTCATGCCGCGCGGCCCGGCTCGGTCAGGCGCCCGGCAAGCCGCAGGGCCGCCATCAGGCTGGTAGGATTGGCCCGGCCGGTCCCCGCCAGATCGAATGCGGTGCCGTGGTCCGGGGAGGTCCGCACAAAGGGCAAACCGAGGGTCACATTCACCCCATCGTGGAACGCGAGGGTCTTGGCCGGAATCAACACCTGATCGTGATACATGCCGATCACGACATCATAACCGGCGCGCGCTTCCTCGTGAAAAAGCGTGTCGGCGGGACGCGGCCCACGGGCATCGATTCCTTGCGCCCGCAAAGCGGCAATGGCGGGGCGCACCACATCCTCGTCCTCGCGGCCAAGCGTTCCCTCTTCTCCCGCGTGGGGATTGAGCCCGGCAAAGGTGAGGCGCGGTGCGGCGATGCGGAAGCGCGTGCGCATATCGTGATCGACGATGCGCCCGGTCTGAACCAGCAGATCCTGCGTCACCCGGCCTGGGACCTGGGCAAGGGGAATATGGATGGTGGCCGGCACCACGGCGAGCAGCGGCGACCAGATCATCATGACCGGATGCGGGATTGTGCCATCGGCCGCGGCGCAACGGGCGGCGAGATATTCGGTGTGCCCGGGAAAGGGAAAGCCGGCCGCATAGACTACCGATTTCGCGAGCGGTGCCGTCACCAGGGCGCGGGCGGCGCCTGAGGCGACCAGGTCCACAGCGCAATCCAGGCTCTGGACCACCGCGGCCGCGCTGGTGCCGTCTGGCACGCCTGGTTCGGCCGTGGCACGCGGGCCGGCGGCGACGACGGGAAGCGCGGTATCAAAGACGCCGGTCGCCGCCTGCGGCTCGATCACGCGAATCGGCACGCGCAAACCCAGGCGCCGGGCGCGATCCTCCAGCAAGGCCGGATCGCCGACCGCGAAAAACGGCGGGCACCCGCTCTGGACCCGCAAGGTCCAGGCGGCGAGGGTCAGGTCCGGCCCGATGCCGGCGGGCTCACCAAGGGTGAGCGCGAGCGCCGTGGACATCAACGATAGACGATCAAGGCGCTGTTGCGCAGCTCCGTCAGGAGCCGCTTGGATTCCGCCTGGAATTGCGCGGTTGCCAACTGGTCCTTCACATCGCGCTTATTGGCGGCCTCGCCGTGCACCTCGCGCTTGGCGCAGACGGCGAACACTTCCACCCCGGACTGCGTGACCTCCGCAGGGGCCAGGCGGCCCACTTCGGTCTTGTCGAGCAATTGGCGCAGCGCTGCAGGCATCTCCGACGACAGGCGCAGGACCGGGGAGCGGACGACGGTTTCCTTCATGGCCTTCACCATCGCCAGACCGCTGTCGCACCCATTGAAGCGCGCGCGGAGCGAATTCGCCTCGGCAAGCCGCGCCGCATAGGCATTGCTACCGCGCGGCACCACCAGCACGATGGGCGTCAAGGTATATTCCGTTGCGACCATGGAGGCATGGCCGCTCTGATTGATGGCGGCGAGAACATCCTGGTCCCGCACCGAGACGCTGGGCGAACGAGCGCGCACATATTGCTGCCAGATGTTGTCGGCGCGCAGCTTCTGCTTGAAGGCGCTCGGCTCGATGCCGCCCTGCTTCAACCCTTCGGTCAATTGCTGGGGCGTGCGCCCGGAGCGCGAGGCGACGCTTGCGAACAGGTCATCAATCTCTTTTTTATCAAGGTCGATGCCCAGCTTCGCGCCCTGAGAGATCTTGAGGCGATCGTCGATCACTTCTTCGAGCGCTTCCTTCGCGCTGACGTTCTTGCGCTCCAGCAGCGTGTGCATTCGCTGCCGCTGGCCGACGTCAAAACTGGTGACAGGCGCGCCATTCACCATTGCGAGGATCTGTTGCGCGCTGGCCACCCCGCTGGAAAGGGCTGCAACGGCAAGGCTCAGGAGGAACAGGAAGCGGCGGCAGGACTGCATCGATCAACCCGGATTGGCTCGGCGAGGGGCGGGAGACGAAGGCCTCCCTGCGCGCTTAACCCGCGCCCGTCGGCTTGTAAATGCTTGTTGCCGCCTCCTGTGGCGGCAATGGGGCCGCGCGCACCGCAAAGGCCGCGCGCGAACCTCACTGAGTCGAGCTGCTGCCGATGGCCGACTTGACCTTGGTTTCACCCAGGGTGCGGAGCCCGATGGTGAGCATGACCGTGTTGTTCGGCCCGTTGTTCGGCCCGTTGATCGAATAATCGGAGAGATAGGTCAGCGCCAGGGTGAAGCAGTCATCCGCATAGGTGATGGCGGCGGTCGTCATGTCGATGCTCGCCTGGGCGATATTGTAGCGGATGCCGCCGCTGACCGACCACACGTCCGTCAGCTTGTAGCTGGCGGTGGTCAGAACACCCTCTCGTTCCTGGTAATAGCCGAGCAGGGGCTGGGGCTCGTATCGGCCATAGGTTGCCGACACCGACAGGCGGTCGATGCTGGTGCGTCCCTCAAGTTCCAGCCGCTGCAACGTGTAGTTCGACTCGTCGAAGCGGAAGCGGGAGATGAACTCCAGATTGTTGGTGGGCGAGTAGCTGAAGCGCGCGACATAGTCCGACGTGCTCGTCTCCAGGCCCGATTCCAGGCCTGTGTTCGCCATGTCGCCATAGGCGAAGGAGTTCTTGCCGAACAAGCTGTAGGACTGGCCGACCACGGCGGAGATGACGCCGGCGCCGTTGAGCGCGGCGGTATAGGTGACGCCCACATTGAGGCGGCTACCGCCTTCGACCCGGTCCCAGCCGGAATATTTGCTCACCGAGAACAGATTGGCATCGTCGAACACGAGGCTTTGCGCATCCTCGTTGGGGAATTTGCCGATGTCGGTCTCGTTCGGGCGAATGATCAGCTGGGCGCGCGGCTCGATGGTCTGCGTGCCCCAATTTTCCACCGAGATGAAGGGATAGCGGTAATCGAGGCCGATCACCGGCATGGCGCGGATCAGATCGTCATTGCCCGACTGAAGCACATTCTGCCCCGCCAGCGTGGGGCCGTCGGTATAGCTGGTGGGCAGCGCGCTGATGCTGGCATGGGCGACGTCCACGCGGGCGCTGGCGAACGGCGTCCACATCTGGCCGGCGGCATCGGTCAGCGTCTTCTTCCAGTAGAATTCACCGCTCAGGCGCTGATAATCGCCGGGCGCTCCGCGCAGCAGGCACTGGGTGGGATTGGGATTGCTCAGCAGGCAGGAGCCGGGCGGAATTCCGGTTGCGCCGCCAACCCACGAGGTGGCCGCCGAGGTGCCGACGAAGTCGGCCTCGTTGCGCGACACGGAATTGAAATTCACCTTCACGCCCGCTTCGCCGCCGAACACGGGCTTGCCGAAGACGTAGTTGTAATTGAACGTTCCGACCACCGGAATGAGATCCTGGTTGTCGGTCACGGACAGGCCGAGGAAATACATTCCCCGCACGTCGAAGAAGCTGCGATCGCCCTGGCCGGTCAAATAGGCCTGCGAGATCTTCTCCGTTTCGGCAGCGCCGATGAGCCCATAGTCACGCAGGAAGGTGCGGTCGGACGTCAGCGTGCCATCCCAGCCCCATTGCCACTGGCTGTTGATGACGAAATTGCCCGAGCTCTGCACCATGCCGCGGTTTTCGCGATAGCCCGGCAAGCCGGCGAACTGCTCGATATCCTGCTGCTGAATGCCGGCCGCGCGGATGTTGTATGAGCCGTCGATCAACCGCTGGCGCCACTCTCCCTTGGCCAGCAGGCCCTGCTTGGAGAAGTAGAGCGGATCGAAGGTCAGGTCGCGATCAGGCGCGATGTTCCAGAAGAACGGCACGCCGGCGCCGACGCCGAGCATGCTGTTGTTGTAGAACTCCGGCATCAGGAAGCCGGTCTTGCGCTTCACCGTGGGATCGGGCGAGGAAAAATAAGGGAAATAGGCGAACGGCAGCCCGAAGAACTCGAGCGTGGCGTCCTTGTAATAAATCATCTGCTCGTTCTGATTGTGAACGATGCGCGCGGCCTTGATCTGCCAGAGAACCGGCTTTTCCGGATGGTCCTTGCACGGTTCGCAGGCGGTATAGACGCCGTTTTGGAACACCGTGATATTGCCGTCCGTGCGGTCAGCGCGGGTTGCCGCGAAATGGGTCTTGTCCGGGGTGTCCACGCGCAGGGAATCCAGGAACCCGTCCCGGAAGTCCTCGGTCAGCTGCATGGTGTTGGCGGTCAGGACCTTGCCGTCCGGCTGCTTCAGCAGCACGTCGCCCTCGGCGCGCAGCGTGTTCGCCTTGCGGTCGAAGGTCACGCGCTTCGCCTCCAGGGTGGAGCCGTCGTAATAAATCTGGACGTTGCCGACCGCGGAGATCTTGTCGTTCTCGTAGTCGTAGACCAGCTCGTCGGCGGTCACGAGCATCTTCTTGTTGGGGTCCGCCTTGGGCAGCTTGGTGTTGGCAAAACTCGCCGTCTGCGCGACGGCCGCGCTGGATTGCAGCGCAACAAAACCGAGCGCAGCACACAGGAAGCCGACGGCAAAAGACCAGCCGCGCCCGCTGCGGCGCGAGGCGCGCCGGCCGGTTGCAGCTCCTTGGCATTCGGCGGGGGGAAACCCGACCGTCATCCGTCCTCCCGGTGCAACAATACGAGAATCCCCAGGAATATCCCCGCTACCGCTGGAAACCATGCAGCAGCAACGGGATGCACCACGCCCGCCTCGCCTAAATCCTCGGCGAGCTTGGTTCCCAGATAAAGCAGAAAGCCCGCCACGACGCCACCGAGAATCGTCTGGCCGACTCCCCCGAAGCGGAACACGCGCAGGCCGACCACCGCGGCGATAAGTACCATGGCCACGAGCAAAAATGGCCGTGCCAAAAGGCTTTGCAGCTGAAGCTTGTAGCGGTTTGCGCCGAAGCCCTGCTGCTCCGCACTCTCGATCGCCGCCGGAAGTTGCCAAAAAGACACGGTATCGGGCGAGATCAGGCTCTCCTGGACCTGCGAGGGATCCAGATTCGTGGCAACAAGGTAAACGGAATAGGTCTGCTGCTCGAACCCCGGAACCAGCACCCGGACATCCTGCAACCGCCAGAAACCATCCTCTAATACCGCAGACCGCGCCTCGATGCGCTGCACAAGGCGGTCCTTGCGATCGAACTCGAACATGGTCACGCCCACCAGTTCGCGCCCGCCCTGCTGGGAAGAGCCCGCCTGGATGATGGCCTGCCCGTCGACGCTCTGCTGACGCACCCAGAAGCCCGCCTTGCCCTGGGCCATGAGGCCGGCGGTGGTATTGAAGATCTCTCCTTCCATCCGATTCGCCCGCTCCTTGAATTCCGCGGAGACGGGATTGAACAGGGTGGTGGAGACGACGCCGATCAGAAAGGCGACGAGGACCGCCGGAAAAATGAACTGCCACGCGGAAAGCCCGATCGCTCTGGCAACGACCAGCTCAAGCTTGCGCGACAGCGTCACGAAGGTCGCGATAGCCCCGAACAGCACTGCGAACGGCAGCAATTGCTCGGTGAAGGCGGGGGTGCGGTAGATCGTCAGCAAACCCACGACCAGCGATGTCACCTCGTCGCGATCTGCCGTCCGGCGGGTCATCTCGAGGAAATCCACCAGCATGATCAGCGCGACGCAGGAGAAAAAGATCATTGCCACGGAGGCAAAGAAGCGCCGCGCGAAATAGAAGCCGAGGGTTTTTCCGATCATGGCTCAGGTCGCCGAGAGCCGGGAAACGCGCAGCGCGATCGCGTCGATGATGCGGGTTATGAAGGCGGGCACGGCGATTCTCATCCGTCCGTCGAGGGCGAGCGCGCATAAAATGATGGATGTGATCGGCAGCAGATAAGCGATGGGCACCGCCACCGCGGATGTCCGCAACTGGCCGGTCACGACGAAGTTCGCGATCTGGAGCGCCACCATGATGGGAATGATCGCCGTGAGCGCCAGCGCGCGCCCCTGGCGGGTGGTGCGCGGTCGCGCCAGCGCGGCCGCCGCCACCGCGAAGAAGGCAAAGGGATAAAGTCCGGACGACAGGCGCTTGTGGATCTCCTCGCGGAAGCGACCGCCCTGCCCCATGATGCGGTAGACATCGTTCGCGGGCGGATTCAGCACATATTCGAACGAGCGCTCGTTCGGACGGATATCCACCGCCTGGGAGCCCGGCGCGAGTTCGGACAGCCCGAACGCGTAGCGCTGGAACGCCACAACCGATCCGTTGCTGGTCGAGCCGGAGGTCCGCCGGTGGATGGAGCCGTCTTCGAGCACCAGGAAAATACCGTTGGGAGTTTCGACGATCTGCCCACGATCCGCGAGATAGGTGGAGATTTCCTTTTCGCGGGCGTCATTGATGAAAACCCCGTGCATCACGCCATTGGCGGAGCGCTCGCGCACATGGAACACCAGCCCCTGCGCCAGGTTCACGAATCGGCCCGGCTGCGCCACGAACGACACAACGTCCGCGCGAACCCGCGACACCTGATCGCGGAACAAGCGCAGGCTCGCCGGAACCAGGTCAATCGAAAGCGCGGCACAAAAGAGCGAAACCAGGGTGGCGAGGAGAATCATGGAGCGCAGCACCCGCCAATGGCTCATGCCGGCCGCCGCCATCACCACGATTTCGGAATCGCCGTTCAGCTTCAGCAAGGTGTAAGCGGTGGCGATGAACAGGGCCGCCGGCGCGATCACCAGGATCAGGGTCGGCACCGACAGGGAGGTGATGGCGAAGAAGGCCAGGATCGTCTGGCCCTGACTGGTCACCAGGTCCAGCTGGCGCAGCGCCTGCGTAGACCAGATCATCGCCGTCAAAACGATGGTCACGCCCAAGAAGGCGACCGCCGCAGTCTGGAAAATGTAACGATCGAGACGGCCCATACATCCTCGTCAGACGCGTGATCGCCGCCCCGTCACGCTTCACCTTGGAACCGCTCCTGGATAGCGGCTTCCACGCTGCGGTGCAAATGCGGCAGGCGAGCGGCGTCGGGGCGACCTCAATCGGCCATGGTCAAGTTAATGCGCCCCGAGCACGGCGGCACAGGCCGGCGGCAAATCCGCCAGAAGCAAAGGCGGGGTGGGCTTTGGCGGAACCTTCGGGGGCTTGGGATGCAGCACCTCGTCCGTGAACCACCAAGCAAGGTCCGCGCCGCACCCATCCCCTTGGGGCGGGGCTTCCTGGGGGCGGCAATCGGGGCTGTCGGCCGGGCAGCTCAGGCGCACATGCATGTGATAATCGTGCCCCCAATAGGGACGCACCTTGGTCATCCACCCCCGGTCGCCGCGGGCATCGCGGCAGAGCGCCTTCTTGATCGCCGCATTCACGAAAATGCGTTCGACACGCGGATCGCGGGCGGCGGCGCGGATCACGGCAACATGGTCCGGCGTCCACACCTTGGGGTCGACGTCCAGCCGGTCCGGGCGCACCACCATGGTGGCCGAGAGGCTTTCCCGCTCCGCGCGGGTCAGCTCGTGCCCGGGGCTTGGCGTCAGCCAGATGTCGGCATCGAGGCCGACCTGGTGGGAGGCGTGGCCGGTGCGCATGGGCCCGCCGCGGGGCTGCGCCATGTCGCCCACCAGGATGCCGCGCCAGTTCGAGACGGTCGGCACGACGGCCGCGAAACGCTCAAGAAAATCAATGAGGTCGGGATGCCCCCAATTGCGGTTCCGCGACAGGCGCATCACCTGCCACGTGGCGCCGGTGACCGGCAAAGCGGCACCACCAGCAAGACAGCCCTTGGAATAGAAGCCCACCGCCCTGGCTGCCAGCGGCGCGGGACCGCTGGCCGCACCGAACAACTCGCGTGCCGGCACTGCGCCCGCCCCACCCGGGGCGGGGCTCTGCGCCCGCACGGGTTCGGGCGCAACCAGCGCCACGGCGAGACCAAGTGCGGCCGCGATACCCGCTAATCGCAATCCGGCGATCGCAGTGCGGCGCGCCGTCATACCGTGCCCTTGCGGGTGAGAATGACGAAATCCTTGTCGGTGCGCGTTCCCGGATGGGCCGGCAGGTCAGTGACCAACAAAGTGGCTCCGGGGCTCAACATGGCACTCAGATCGCGGTTGATCGCAGGATCCACCACGATACGCGAGAGCGCCTCCTGGGCAAGGCCGGGCCGGCCGCCGTTTCCTTCATAGCTCACGGCCATCCAGCGCGGGGTGCGCCCGACACCGTCGGCGGCAAGCAGATACACCACGTTGCCCAGCGGCTTCGTGGGATCCTGCACGGTGATCGCCCCTTCCAGCACCGGCACGCCGCCCCGCAGCACGATCAGCTTGCGGTCCGCGCCGCTGGCGACCAGGGAAACCGGATCGCCGGCCGCCGCCACCAGGGTCGGCTTGGCGTCGGCATCAAACATCTTGTCCACGTCGGCGGGCAGCACCAGGCCCGGATCGAGCACATCGGTCGGCCCGCTGTGGCTGTCGGCGATGATCACCGGCGTTCCCACCTGGGTGATGGAAAACAGCAGCTTGGCGAAGGAAAGCGGCAGGTGAACGCAACCGTGCGAGGACGGGTATCCTGGAAGCCCGCCCGCGTGGAGCGCCACGCCCGACCAGGTGAGCCGCTCCGAATAGGGCATGGCCGCATCGTTATAGACCGAGGAATGGTGGTCCACGTCCTTGTTGAGGATGGTGAACACCCCGGTCGGCGTGTCATGGCCCTCGCGCCCGGTGGAAACCGTGGATATGCCGATGCGCACGCCGTTGCGATAGACGAAGCAGCGCTGCTCCGGCAGCGACACCACGATCGCGACCAGCCCGTCGGGCGCGCGCTCGGGATACCAGATAAAGGTCCCCGGCTTCAGATCGCGGATCGCGACCTCGTCGGGATCGTCCGCCGCGCGAACCGGAAACAAGGGCGTGGACATGAGGCCCACGCCCGCACCGCAGAGGGCGCGCAGGGCGGCCCTCCGGTTGATGATCATCCCCGCACCCATAGAATCCATCCCGTTCGTCGGTTTGGGCAGGAAGGTAAGGGAGCGGAGTTCACCGTTCGTTAAGCGCGTTCTCGTACCCGCGCGCGCTCAGCCGCGATAGATGGGCGCACCGAAGGGAGCACCCGTCGTGCCGCCGTCCACCACGATCTCGGCAGCGGTGATGTTGGACGCCTCATCGGAGGCGAGGAACAGCACGGTGTTCGCCACTTCCTCCGCCTCGCCGACCCTGCCGAGCGCGATCTGGCGAGCAAGGCCGGCGTCGAGGGCCTCGCGCGCCTCCTGCGTGGGCGCCAAGGGGGACCAGATGGCCGTGCGCGCCGCGCCGGGCACCACCACGTTCACCCGGATCCCGCGCGGGGCGAGTTCCGACGCCAGAACCCGCGACATGGCCCGCACGCCGGCCTTGCTGGCCGCATAGGCCGACCAGTTGGGCGCGCCGAGCACGGCCAGCACCGAACCGTTCAGCACCACCGACCCGCCCTTGGCGAGGAAGGGTTCGGCCGCCTGCACCGTGAAGAACACGCCTGTCAGATTGGTGCTGAGGATGCTCTCGAAGGCCTCCACGCTCGTCTGGCCGAGCGGCGTCGAGCCGCCGATGCCGGCATTGGCGAACACGATGTCCAGCCCGCCGAAGGCTTCGGCCGCCTGCTTCACGGCGGCGGCGGTGGCCGCGAAATCCGCCACGTCGGCGTTCAAGGCCAGCAGGTTGGGGCCGAGCTCAGCTGCAGCGGCATCCAGGGTCTCCTGGTTGCGACCGGTGATCGCGACTTTCGCGCCCTCCCGAATAAAAAGGCGGGCGGTGGCCAGCCCGATGCCACTGTTGCCGCCCGTGATGAGGGCTCGCTTGCCTGAGAGGCGCATCTGAAACTCCATCTATTGGTTGCATATTGAAACTGGATGGACGTTTAGCTCTATCAGTTTTATGATGCAACCAATTTGATGATGAACGTCATGGAAAATGCATTCCAGCGGGGGGTGAGAGGAAGCCATGAAACGCACGCGGATGGACCAAGCGAGCTGTCCCATCGCCCGGACGCTGGACGTCGTCGGCGACTGGTGGTCGCTGCTGATCGTGCGCGATGCCTTCCTGGGCAAGCGCCGGTTCGGGGAGTTTCAGAAGAGCCTGGGGGTCGCCAAGAACATTCTCTCGGCGCGGCTGAAAACGCTGGTGGCCGACGGCATTCTCGCCAGCGTTCCCGCCTCGGACGGCAGTGCGTTCAACGATTATGTGCTGACCCAGAAGGGTCGCGACCTGTTTGCCGTGGTCATCGCCCTGCGCCAATGGGGCGAGAAGCACGGCTTCTCCAGCGGCGAGCACTTTCCGCCGCTGGTGGACGCCGCCTGCGGCAAGCCCCTCGCCCCGCTCGAAGTGCGTGACGCCACGGGAAAGCCCCTGGCGCCGCAGGACACGATCCTGCTGCCGCTGCCTCAGGAGGCGTAGGGATTGGCTTTTTCGCGCAAGGTCATGCGAATCGGCACGCCCGGCAGGTCGAACGCCTCGCGCAGGCTGTTCGAGAGATAGCGCAGATAGCTGTCCGGCACCGCGTCGGTGCGCGAGCAGAAGATGACGAAGCTCGGCGGACGCGCCTTCGCCTGCGTCATATAGCGGATCTTCAGCCGCTTGCCCGAGACCGCCGGCGGCGGATGGGTGTCGGTGGCCTGCTGCAGGAAGCGGTTGAGCGGATTGGTGGGAATGCGGATGTTCCACACGCGGTAGGTTTCCGCGATCGCCTCCACCAGCCGGTCCAGCCCGCGTCCCGTAAGCCCGGAAATCGGAATGATCGGCACGCCCTTGATCTGCGGCAGCAGATGGTCTGCCTCTTCCCGCAGCCGGCTCATGAGGCCGGTATCGGGCACGAGATCGGATTTATTGAAGCCGATCACGATGGCCCGGCCCTCGCGCTCCACCAAGTCGGCGATGCGCAGGTCCTGCTCCTCGAACGGGCGGGTGGCGTCGATGAGCACCACGACCACCTCGGCGAACTTCATGGCGCGCAGGGCATCGGCGGCGGAAAGCTTCTCCAGCTTGTCGTCGATGCGCGCGCGCTTGCGCAGGCCGGCGGTGTCGAACACGTCGAGCCGGCGGCCGCGCCATTCCACTTCCACCGAGATGGAATCGCGGGTGATGCCCGCTTCCGGCCCGGTCAGCAGCCGGTCTTCACCCAAAAGACGGTTGATGAGCGTGGACTTGCCCGCATTGGGACGGCCGAGCACAGCAACCTTGATGGGGCGCTTGGCCCGCTCCTCGTCGGTTTCCTCCCGGTCGTCCTCGGCGTCTTCTGGCTTCATCGTATGGGCGGGAAGCGCGTCGCAGATCGCGTCGTAAAGGTCGGACAGGCCCTCGCCATGCTCGGCCGAGAGCGGGATCGGCGTGCCGAGGCCGAGCGCATAGGCTTCCATCGAGCCCGCCTCCCCGGCCTTCCCCTCGCTCTTGTTGGCGACGAGGATGGTCGGCTTGCCGGACTTGCGTGCCAAAGAGGCGAAGGCGCGATCGGTGGGCGTAAGGCCGGAACGCGCATCCACCATGAACAGCAGCGCGTCGGCATCGCCGATGGCGGCCTCGGTCTGCGCCCGCATGCGCCCTTCCAGGCTCGCCGGGTCGGCTTCCTCCAGCCCCGCCGTATCGACGATGCGAAACGACAGGTCGCCCAGGCGTGCATCGCCCTCGCGGCGATCGCGGGTCACGCCGGGGCGGTCGTCCACCAGCGCGAGCTTCTTGCCCACGAGACGATTGAACAGGGTCGACTTGCCCACATTGGGCCGGCCGACGATGGCGAGGGTAAAGGACATGTTGTTTAAGCTCGGCGCATGCGCGCCCTAGAGTCAGTTGCTGCCCGGCGCGGCCGTTGAGGCATTTGGCTTGGCGGCTGAGATCGCGTCAAGCGACACATTGGCATTGGAGGGCTGATCCAGCGGCGCGGAGGCGGTTACGCCCGGCACGCCATTGGGAAACACCGGCTGACGCGTTCCCGAAAGCGGGGTCTTGCGCTCCTGGAACGGGTTGATCTTGTCGAAATCAAAGCTCTCGCAGCCGGTCAGGGCGAGCAGGGCAGAGCCGGCGAGAAGCAGGCGCAGCATCCGGTTCATGGGAAAGCTCCTCATTTCGTGGCGCCGCCGCTTTCCGCCGGGCCGGGAACGGCAGCGGGCGGAACGGTGGGCGCCGGTTCGGACGGGGCGGCGGATGCGGGGACGGACGGAGCCGGTTCGGCGGCGGCGGGCGCGGGAGCGGCGGGCGCGGGAGCGGCGGCCGGGGCCGGGGCAGTAGTTGCGGCCGGAGCCGGCACTGCCGCAGAGGCAGGCGCTTCCTTGGCGGCCTTCGCCTCGGCGGCAGCGGCCGCGGCTTCCGAAGCGGGTGCCGGTTGGGCGGCAGAGGCGGTCAGGGTGCGGATCAGTTCCATGCGGTTGCGCACGCCGAGCGGCACTTCCGGATCGTCGATGGCTTGCTGGGCCGTCTTGTTGGCGTCGGCCAGATTGCCGGCCTTGAACTGAGCCAAAGCGAGCAACTCGCGCGCGGAATGGCGCAGGCCGCCCGTGCCGTCGGCGAGCGGCTGGAGCTGCGCCTTGATCTCGGCCAGCGGCGCCGTATCCACCAGCAGAAGGGAAGCACGCACGCTGGCAAGGTCACGCAGCACGGGCGACAAGGTGCCGTCATTGGCCAGCGCCATGAAGGCGGCGACACCGGCCGGCTTGTCCTTGGCACCGAGTTCACCCGCCGCGCGGAACCGCGCCAGGGTGCGATAGCCGGCCGGGCCATCCTTGGCGAGCGCTTCGAAGGCAGCCTGCGCTTCCGCCGCCTTGCCATCGTCGGCGAGGGTGCTGGCCGCCTCATAGCGGGCGCCTGCGGCCTGGGCCTTCTGCAGGGCGTAATAGCGATAGGCGCTATAGGCGCCGGCGGCGGCGATGATCGCGACCACCAGGATGATGAAATAGATGCCGAAGCGATCCCATACCCGGCGCAGTCGGTCGCGCCGCAGGTCTTCTTCGATCTCGTGGAAAATGTCGGTCATGAATGGTCCGCAACAGGCACGCGCCGAAAGGGGCCGGACAAAGCCCAGGCCAAGGGCGCGTAAACTAGCCATGCGGCTGCATCGTGGCAAACCCTTCCGGGCAGTCGAGGGCCGGACCGGCTAAAGTTTTGCCCGGACATGATCCAGGAACAGCAGGAGCAGCCCCGCCAAAAGCCCCCAGACCGGCGCCCCGAGGCCGAAGGCCGAGACGCCGGACACAGTGGTGGTAAAGGTCGCGACCGCCGCGATCCGTCCTTTTTCCTCGGCGAGCGCGGCCGTGAGCGCGCCCGTGAGGGGAGAGAGCAGAGCAAGCCCGGCGATGGTCGCGATCAGGGCCGGCGGCAGGGCCGCGAACACCGCGACCATGGTGGCGCCAAATCCAGCCAGGATGAAATAGAACAGCGCGTAGAACGGACCGGTGAGAAACCGCTTCGTCGGATCGGGATGGGCATCCTTGCCGGTGCAGATCGCCGCCGTGATGGCGGACAGCGTTACCGAATGAGAGCCCACCGGGGCCAGCACCAGGGAGGCCAGCCCTGTCGCCGCCAGGATCGAACCGGTGGGCGGTTGATAGCCCGAGGCTCGCAGCACGGCGAACCCGGGCAGATTCTGCGCCGCCATGCTCACCAGGAACAGCGGCAGGCCGAGCCCGAGCATCACCGCCGGGTCGAACACCGGCGAAACCAGCGTCAGCTGCGGCATTTCCCACCCGCCGGCCAGCGGCGCATTGAGGCCGAAGGCGAACACGCCCGCGCCGCCCGCCACCAGAACCGCCAGCACCGCCCAGCTCGGCGAGAACAGCCGCACCAGGAAAAACAGCGCCAGCAGCGGCAGCACCAGAGCCGGGCTTGCCGCCGCATGGTCCGCCACCGCCATGACGAATCGCGCCAGCACGCCGGCCAGCATCGCCGCCGCGACGCTTACCGGAATACGCGCCACGAGACGCCCGAGCGGGCGGATGGCGGCGCACAGCATCACCAGCACCGCCGAGAGCAAAAACGCCCCGACCGCCGCCTGCATGCCGATACCGGCACCAAAACCGGCGATCAGCGCGGCGCCGGGGGTCGACCATGCCGTGACGATGGGCATGCGATGGCGCAGGCTGAGATAGAGCGTGCTTCCCGCCGCCCCAAGGCACACCGCCGCGACCCAGGATGCGGTCTGCGTGGGCGTGGCGCCCAGGACCGCCGCCGCCGAAAGAACCAGCGGCACGGTGCCGCCGAACCCCACCAGCGCCGCGACAAGCGCGGCGATGACCACCGACAGGCGCAGCGCCGGCCCTTCACCTTGCCCATGCGGATGGGTTTCGACAGGCGCGTCCACGGCCGCCTCAGCGATCCTGAGCCCGCAGGACCGGATCCAGCGCCATCAGCGCCTGCCGCCGCGCCCGCAGGCCGAGCGGCTCGTCCACCGCGAAGTCGAGCGACATGAAGCGCACGAACACGAAGGTCCGCCCGCCCTTCTGCGCCCAGCCGACGAACCAGCCGAATGGCCGCGTGCGGTCCAGCCGGCCGTCATTGAGCTGCAAGAATCCCGAGCCCGTCTTGCCATAGAGCAAATAGCCGGCCGGCTCCTCGGGCGCCTTGAGCAGGGCGATGGTCTGGTCCACCGCATCGGCGCTGACCGGCAGCTCGCCCTTCAGCATCTTGCGCAGGAACTCCACCTGCTCGCGCGGCGAGATCTGGAGCGAGGAGGACAGCCAGGCGCGGATCAACCCATTGTCCTTGCCGGGATCTCCGGAGAGGTTCTCGTTGCCATAGGCGAACGCCTTCACATAGCCGGCGAACTTTTCCGCCCCGAGCTTTCGGGTCAGCACCTGTGAGTACCAGACGACGGAATTTTTCATCCAGCTCTGCGGCGTCTGTGGGCCGGCCCAGGTCTCCTTCTGCGCCCCCTCCCCCTCCGCGAGCCCCGGCTCGGTGGTGAACACCGGAACCGTCGCGCTCTTCAGGATGCCGCTGTCATAGCCCATGAGCGCCAAAGCGATCTTGAAGGTGGAAGCGGGCGAATGGCGGCTGGCGCACAGCCCCTGCTTCGCGACCACCTGGGCGCTTTTCAGCTCGGTGACGAGAAGGCAATCCTCGGCCGCCCAAGCCGCCGGGGCGAGCAGGAGCGGCAGGGCGAGCGCGGCCAGCGCCCACACCCCGCGGAGCGCTTGCCCTCCGAACACGCGCACGACGAGCCGCGCAGCGCCCCTGCCCGGCAAGCGGGAGGGGGGGCAAGCTAAGGTTTCGACACAGGTTGCGCCCCCGCCTGCCAGCCGGCTCACGCCTTCTGCGCCCTGGGCGCGTAGGTGTGTTCCGGGCCAGGGAAAGTGCGGGCGCGCACCTCGTCGGCATAAGTGGCCACCGCCTGTTCGATGGCGGGGCCCAGCTCGGCGTATTTCTTGACGAACTTCGGCACCCGCTGGCCGAGGCCGAGCATGTCTTCCAGCACCAGGATCTGGCCGTCGCACGCCGGGCTGCCGCCAATGCCGATGGTCGGCGTCGCGATTTCCTGCGTGATGCGGCGCGCCACCGGCTCGGCCATGGCCTCCAGCACGATGGAAAAGGCGCCGGCCTCGGCCACCGCGCGGGCGTCCTCGACGATGGACGCCGCCTCTGCATCGTCGCGGCCGCGCGCCTTGAAGGAGCCGAGCGTGTTGATGGCCTGGGGAGTCAGGCCCACATGCCCCATCACCGGCACGCCGCGATCCACCAGGAAGCGCACGGTCTCGGCCATGCGCACGCCGCCTTCGAGCTTCACCGCGCCGGCGCCGGTTTCCTTGAGCACGCGGGCGGCCGTGTGGAACGCCTCCACCGGGCTCGCCTCATAACTGCCGAACGGCAGGTCCACCACGATCAGAGCCCGTTTCGTACCGCGCACGACCGCGCGCCCATGCACGATCATCATCTCCACCGTGACCGGCACGGTGGTTTCCAGCCCGTGCATCACCATGCCCAGGCTGTCGCCGACCAGGATCACATCCACATGGCGATCCAGAAGCTGGGCGGTGTGTGCATGGTAGGAGGTCAGGCAGACGATGGGGTCCCCGCTCTTGCGCGCGAAGATTTCCGGCGCGGTGACGCGCTTGGCGTCGGCTTGGATGGACATGACGCGTTCCTCGATATGTTTTTGCTTGAAGCTTGGCTGGACGGGAACCCGGCGCGCGGCCCCGTCCGAAAAGTCATCCCATGACAGGCACGCCGACGACATAGGGATGGAAGACGAAGGCGAGCAGGAGATAGAGGACGAGGCCGCCCGCCACCGCCAGCATGTCTCCCCGATAGCCCTGCGGCGCCACCGGCAGCGGTGCGCCGCGGCGCTTCAGCGAGATGCGGTCATAGACCGCCCAGGCAAGCACCGAGCCGAACAGGACGATGGAGGCGATATCGCCATTGGCCAGCAGATGGGCCAGCGCCCAGATCTTCACTGCGACCAGCAGCGGATGCTTGAGCTTCGCCTTGATGTGGCTCGGCACATAGGCCGCGACGCCGGCAATGGCGGCGAACAGCATCAGCAGCACGGTGATGTGACGCATGAACAGCGGCGGATCCCACACCGGGGCCGAGCCGGCCGCCCGCCACAAACCGAATCCATAGGCGGTGAGCAGGAGGCCGCTGACCGCGAGCAGCGAGAAAAAGCCCTTGTACTGTCCCTCGCCGAGGCGGGCAATCAGATGGGCCCGCATCCCCCGCAGGCTGACCAGCACATGGACGCCCAGCAACACGACGAGCCCGAACAGCATCATGTACATACGCGCATTCCTTGCCCGACACCCGCCCGTGACGCACCGAACGTCCGCTCACACGGACGTGCCTTCGCGCTGGGCGTGGCGACATTAGAGCATGCCCAAGAAATGTCGATCAGGAATTGATCGGAACGCACCCATATAAGATATTGATATCGCTATATATATTCTAAATGCGTGGCGTGCGGGCCAAGGTTTCAGGCAGCACGGCGCGCGAACGGGCATCGCTCGCGGGGCGCCCCTGCGCCCGACGCATGGGGGAAGCGTGCCGGCGGGTCTTTGAATCGTCGCCCGGCCATGGTATGCGCCACCGCCAACTCGATAACGCAGCCGGGACGAGCTCTTCCGCCGCGTTTCCTTCTTCCCGGCCGACCTTCGGCCGCGCTCATATCAAGGAGTTGGCCATGTCGTCGCCCAGCGTGCCCGGCTCGATCCACCCCATTTCCGGTTCGCCCTTTCGCGAAGCGCTGACCTTCGACGACGTGCTGCTGTTGCCCGGCCCGTCGGAAGTCATGCCCGGCGATGTGAAGCTGATCAGCCGCCTCACCTCCACCATCACGCTCAACATCCCGATCCTGTCCGCCGCGATGGACACGGTGACCGAATCGCGCCTTGCCATCGCCATGGCCCAGGCCGGTGGCATCGGCGTCATCCACCGCAACCTCACGCCGGAAATCCAAGCCGAGCATGTGCGGCAGGTGAAGAAGTTCGAATCGGGCATGGTGGTGAACCCCGTCACCATCCATCCCGACGATACGCTCGCCGACGCTTTGGCGCTGATGAAGCGCTATTCCATCTCCGGCATTCCGGTGGTGGAGCGCGGCACCAACGGGCGCGGCGGCAAGCTGGTCGGCATTCTCACCAACCGCGACGTGCGCTTCGCCACCGACCCCACCCAACGGGTCGCAGAGCTGATGACCAAGGACAAGCTCATCACCGTGGATGAGGGCGTCAACCAGAGCGAAGCCAAGCGCCTGCTGCATCATCACCGCATCGAGAAGCTGCTGGTGGTGGACAATGATTACCGCTGCGTCGGCCTGATCACGGTGAAGGACATCGAGAAGGCGGTCGCCAATCCCAATGCCGCCAAGGACGAGCAGGGCCGCCTGCGTGTCGCTGCCGCGACCACGGTCGGCGAGGACGGCTACGAGCGCACCGAGCGCCTCATCGACGCCGGCGTGGATCTGGTGGTGGTCGATACCGCCCACGGCCATTCCCGCAAGGTGCTGGACCAGGTGGAGCGCATCAAGCGCATGTCCAACACCACCCAGATCCTGGCCGGCAACATCGCCACCGCCGACGGCGCCAAGGCCCTGATCGACGCCGGCGCGGACGCCATCAAGGTCGGCATCGGCCCCGGCTCCATTTGCACCACACGCATCGTCGCCGGCGTGGGCGTGCCCCAGCTCACCGCCGTGATGGATGCGGTGGAGGCAGCCCAGGCCACCAATACCCCGGTGATCGCCGACGGCGGCATCAAATATTCCGGCGACCTCGCCAAGGCGCTCGCCGCCGGCGCCTCCTGCGCCATGATCGGCTCGCTGCTGGCCGGCACCGACGAGAGCCCGGGCGAAGTCTTCCTGTTCCAGGGCCGCTCGTACAAATCCTATCGCGGCATGGGCTCGGTGGGGGCCATGTCGCGCGGTTCGGCGGATCGCTATTTCCAGGCGGAAGTGCGCGACACGCTGAAGCTGGTGCCGGAAGGCATCGAGGGGCAGGTCGCGTACAAGGGCCCGGTCTCGGCCGTGTTGCACCAGCTCTCCGGCGGCCTGCGCGCGGCCATGGGCTATGTGGGCGGCGCGGATCTGACCGAATTCCGCGAGAAGGCGCGCTTCGTGCGCATCTCCTCCGCCGGCCTGCGTGAAAGTCACGTCCACGACGTGACGATCACCCGCGAGAGCCCGAACTATCCCATGAGCGGGATCTGAGGAAAGCGCGCTCGCGCTGACGGGCCTGCCGCGTCAGCGATCGTGCTTTCTGAATCGAAAAAAGCCGAGGCTGCATGCCTCGGCTTTTTTATTGCGCGATGACGTGGGCTTAAGCGCGTATGGGTCGCCCCGCCTTCGCTCTGGCCCTGCCCTATTCGGCGGCCTCGCGCCGGGTGGGATCGTAATTGAGGATCGGCGCCAGCCAGCGCTCGCCCTCCTCCACGCTCCACCCCTTGCGGGCGGCATAATCCTCCACCTGGTCGCGCTCGATCCGGCCGATGCCGAAATAGGCGCTCTCGGGATGGGAGAAATAGAGGCCGGAAACCGCCGCGCCCGGCCACATGGCATAGCTCTCGGTCAGTTCCAGGCCGATCTTGTCGGTGGCATCCAGGATCGAGAACAGCGTCCCCTTCTCCGTATGGTCCGGCTGCGCCGGGTAGCCCGGCGCGGGGCGGATGCCGCGATATTTCTCCAGGATGATGTCTTCGGTCGAGAGTCCTTCGTCCGGCGCATAGGCCCATAACTGGGTCCGCACCAGATGGTGCATGCGCTCGGCGAAAGCTTCCGCCAGCCGGTCCGCCAGCGCCTTCACCATGATCGCGGAATAATCGTCGTTCGCATGCTTGAAGGCATCGGAGCGCGCCTGCTCGCCGAACCCCGTTGTGACGGCAAAGCCGCCCACATAATCCGGCACCCCGGTTTCCAAGGGTGCGACGAAATCCGAGAGCGCCAGATTGTAGCGCCCTTCGCGCCGGGCGAGCTGCTGCCGCAGCGTGTGCAGGGTCGCGAGCGGCGTCTTGCGCGTGTCGTCGCGAAAAAGAACGATGTCGTCGCCGATGCTGTTGGCGGGCCAGAAGCCCACCACCGCCTTCGCCGTCACCCACTTCTCTTCCACCATCTGCGCGAGCATGGCCTGCGCATCCTTGAACAGGTTGCGCGCCGGCTCGCCCACCGTGGGGTCTTCCAGGATCGCCGGATAGCGGCCGGACAATTCCCAAGATTGGAAGAACGGCGTCCAATCGATGAAGGGCACGAGGTCGGCGAGGTCGTGGTCCTCGAACACGCGGGTGCCAAGGAAGGCGGGCTTGGGCGGCAGATAGCCCGTGAAATCCAGCTTCAGCCCGTTTTCGCGCGCCTTCGCCAGCGGCACGCGCTGCTTGGCGGCATCCGCGCGGGCGTGGGCATCCGCCAGCTTCACATATTCCGCCTTCACGTCGGCCATGTAGGAGGCGCGCGTTTCCGGGTTCAGAAGGTTCGCCACCACGCCGACTGCGCGGCTCGCGTCGGTGACATAGACCGCCTGCCCGCGCTCATATTGCGGGGCGATCTTCACCGCCGTATGGACGCGGGAAGTGGTGGCTCCGCCGATCAGCAGCGGCACGACAAAGCCCTCGCGCTCCATCTCGGAGGCGACGGAGACCATCTCGTCGAGCGAGGGGGTGATGAGGCCGGAGAGGCCGATCACATCCACATTCTCGCGCTTGGCGGTTTCCAGGATCTTGGCAGTGGGCACCATGACGCCGAGGTCGATGACCTCGAAATTATTGCACTGCAACACAACACCAACGATGTTCTTGCCGATGTCGTGCACGTCGCCCTTCACCGTCGCCATCAGGATCTTGCCGGCGGACGAAGATTCGGTGGTGCCGTTGTCCAGCTTCTCCTGCTCCATGAAGGGCATGAGATAGGCCACCGCCTGCTTCATCACGCGGGCGGACTTCACCACCTGCGGCAGGAACATCTTGCCGGCGCCGAACAGGTCGCCGACCACGTTCATGCCCGCCATCAGCGGGCCTTCGATGACGTGCAGCGGCCGCGCCACCTGCCGGCGGGCTTCCTCGGTGTCGGCATCGACGAATTCGGTGATGCCATTGATCAGCGCATGGGCGAGGCGCTTCTCCACCGGCCAGGTCCGCCAAGCGAGATCTGCCTCCTTCTTCTCCTTGCCGGCGCCGCCCTTGAAGCCTTCGGCCAGGGTCAGCAGGCGCTCGGTGGAATCGGGATCGCGGTTCAGAACCACGTCTTCGCACGCCTCCCGCAACTCGGCGGGAATCTCGTCATAGACCGCGAGCTGGCCGGCATTGACGATGCCCATGTCCATGCCCGCCTTGATGGCGTGGTAGAGGAACACGGCGTGCATCGCCTCGCGCACCGGCTCGTTGCCGCGGAACGAGAACGACAGGTTCGAGACGCCGCCCGAGATGTGGGCGTAAGGCAAATGCTCGCGGATCCAGCGCGTGGCCTCAATGAAATACACGCCATAGGGCGCGTGCTCCTCGATGCCGGTGGCCACAGCGAAGATATTGGGATCGAAAATGATGTCCTCGGGGGGGAAGCCGAGTTCCTCCACCAGGATCTTATAGGCGCGCGCGCAGATCTGCGTCTTGCGCTCGAACGTGTCGGCCTGTCCCTGCTCATCGAACGCCATCACCACCACGGCGGCGCCATAGCGGCGCACGAGGCGCGCCTGGGCGCGGAAGGCGTCCTCCCCCTCCTTCATGGAGATGGAGTTCACGATTCCCTTGCCCTGAATGCACTTCAGCCCGGCCTCGATGATCGCCCACTTCGAGCTGTCCACCATCACCGGCACGCGGGAAATGTCGGGCTCGGCGGCGACCAAGTTTAGGAAGGTCACCATGGCCTTCTGACTGTCCAGCAGGCCCTCGTCCATGTTGATGTCGATGACCTGGGCGCCGTTTTCCACTTGATCGCGGGCGACATCGAGCGCGGCGGGGAAATCGCCATTGGTGATCAGCTTGCGGAAGCGGGCCGAGCCGGTGACGTTGGTGCGCTCGCCCACGTTCACGAACGGGATCTGCGGCGTCAGCTCGAACGGCTCCAGGCCCGAAAGGCGCAGCATGGGCGGCAGGTCGGGCACGAGGCGCGGCTTGTGGACGGAGACCGCCTTCGCCACGGCGGCGATATGGTCCGGCGTGGTGCCGCAGCAGCCGCCGACGATATTTACCAGACCCGAGGCGGCGAACTCGCCCACCAGGGCCGCCATGGCCTCGGGGCTCTCGTCATACATGCCGAATTCATTGGGCAGGCCGGCATTGGGATAAGCGCACACCAGCGTATCCGCGACCTTGCCGATCTCGGCGATATGGCCGCGCATCTCCTTGGCGCCGAGCGCGCAATTGAGGCCGATGGAGAACGGCTGGGCGTGGCGCAGCGAATACCAGAAGGCCGCCGGCGTCTGCCCGGAGAGCGTGCGGCCGGACAGATCGGTGATGGTGCCCGAAATCATCACCGGCACGCGATAGCCCAGTTCGTCGAACAGCCCCTCGATGGCGAAGATCGCCGCCTTGGCGTTCAGCGTGTCGAAAATGGTCTCGATCAGCAGGAGGTCCGCGCCGCCCGCCAGAAGGCCGCGCGCCTGCTCGCCATAGGCCACGGCCAGTTCGTCGAACGAGGTTGCGCGGAAGCCGGGATCGTTCACGTCCGGCGAGATCGAGGCGGTGCGGTTGGTGGGGCCGATGGCGCCGGCGACGAAGCGGGGACGTCCATCTTGTGCCTGCGCCTGCGCCGCTGCTTCCTTGGCGAGGCGGGCGCCCTCCAGGTTCAGCTCGTAGGCGAATTCCTCCATGCCGTAATCGGCCTGGGCGATGGTGGTGGAGGAAAACGTGTTGGTCTCGACGATGTCGGCGCCAGCCATGAAATACTTCAGGTGGATGGCGCGCACGTCGTCCTGCCGGGTCAGGTTCAGCAGGTCGTTATTGCCCTTCACGTCCCGCGGCCAGGCGGCGAAGCGCGCGCCGCGATAGCCGGCCTCGTCCAGCTTCAGGCCCTGGATCATGGTGCCCATGGCCCCGTCCAGCACCAGGATGCGCTCGCGCGCAGCGGCATGGAGGGCGGCGGTGGTTTCGTTTCGGGTGTCGGTCATGGTGCACCACTGATCCCGTCTGGGAAGCGTTGATTCGTCTGCTCGGGAAAGCGGCCCGGACCGCGCGGGCCGGCAACGCCATCTGGCGACGCCGCCCCATTAATCGCGAAACATCACACGGCGATGGCCTGCGGCGCCGCATTGTCCACACCCTTGGCCCGAAGGCCGAGCAAATGGCAGATGGCATAGACCAGGTCGGCGCGGTTCAAGGTGTAGAAATGGATATCGCCCGCGCCGCGATCAACCAGATCGGTCGCCTGTTCGGCGGCGACGGCGGCAGCGATCAGCTTGCGCGTCTCCGGATCATTGTCGAGGCCTTCGAAGCGCTTGGCGAGCCAGTCCGGCACGCTCGCGCCGGTGCGGGCGGCGAAGTTCGCGGCCTGCTTGAAATTGGTCACGGGCAGGATGCCGGGCAGGATCGGAATGTCGATGCCGCGCGCGCGGACCTTGTCCAGATAGCGGAAATAGACGTCGTTATCGAAGAAGAACTGGGTGATGGCGCGGGTCGCGCCGTTGTCCACCTTCTCCTTCAGATAATCAATGTCGGCATCTATGCTCGGGCTTTCGGGATGCTTTTCCGGATAGGCCGAGACGGACACCTCGAAATCCCCAAGCTTGCGGATGCCCGCCACGAGATCGCAGGCATGGGCATAGCCGTCCGGGTGCGGCTCGTATTTCGTGCCGACCCCGCTGGTGGGATCGCCGCGCAGCGCGACGATGTGCTTCACGCCCGCCTTGGCATAGGCGCGGACCACATCATCAATCTCGGCGCGGGTCGCGGCGACGCAGGTGAGATGGGCGGCGGGGGCAAGATCGGTCTCGCGCACCAGCCGCTCGACGGTGGCGTGGGTGCGCTCGCGGGTGGAGCCGCCGGCCCCGTAGGTGACGGAAACGAAGCGCGGCGCGAGCGGCGCGAGGCGGGCAACGCTGGCCCACAGGTTGCGCTCCATCTCCTCGCTCTTGGGCGGGAAGAATTCAAACGAGACGCCCACCGGCGCCTTGCCAATTTCCCGGCTCGCACGGATCGGCCCGGCCATCACGCAACCTCTCTCTGTTCTTGGGCTTCGGCGACACGCGAGTCGCGGGCGAGCCATAAGGATACGGTCAGCGCATCGCCGCCGCTGCGCTCGGGGGCGAGCAGGCGATGCATCGTCGGCACGAGGCCGGCTTGGCTCAGCCAAGCCTCCACCGCTTCGGCGGAGAATCCGAGCCTGCGGTGGGCATGGGCTTCGCGCAGGAATTCCAGATCGTGCGGCGCAAAATCAATCACCAGCAGGCGTCCACCGGGACGCAGCAAGCGTGCGGCCTCGCGCACCGCGCGGCCGGCATCGTCGAGGAAGTGCAGCACCTGATGGATGATGACGGCATCGAAGCTCTCGCGCGGCATGGCAAGATTGTAGATGTCGCCCTGGCGGACCGAGCAATTGCGGATGCCCGCCTGCTCCAGATGGGCGCGCGCGATGCCCAGCATGTCGGGAGACAGATCGACGCCCACACCGCGCCCGATCTCGGGTGCGAACAGCTCCAGCATGCGGCCGGTGCCGGTGCCGAGATCGAGCAGCGCATCAATGGGCCGCTCGGACAAGGCCTCGCGCACCGCCGCCTCCACCGCCGTTTCGGGTACATGAAGGCTGCGGATGGCATCCCATTGGGCGGCATGGGCGGCAAAATAGGTCTGCGCCGCCTGGGCACGGGCGGCCCGCACCTCGGCGAGGCGCTCGAGATCGCGCCGCGCCACATCGTCCATCGGATCGAGCAATTGGAGCAGGATGCCGGCGAGGCGTGCGCCAGGCCCTTCCGCCGCGCGGCGATAAAACATCCAGCTGGCCTCGCGATGGCGCTCGACCAGGCCGGCATCCGCCAGCAGCTTGAGGTGGCGCGAGATGCGGGGCTGGGATTGGCCGAGAATCTCCGTCAGGTCGGACACCGTCAGCTCCGCCTCGCCGAGCACGGCGAGCAGGCGCAGACGTGTATCCTCGCCCGCCGCCTTCAGCCCTTCGAGAAGGACGGCATAGGACAGTGGCTTCGCCGTGAGATCGTGACCAACTAAAGACATAAAGATATCTTTATATTGATCCCGCGCCGTTTTCAAGCGGCGCGACCGTCACCCTCCTGCAACGCATTCCAGGATTGCACCACGTTTGGGTTACCAATGCGTCTTTGCGTTGCGCCGCGGTCGAGCGAGCGCTACGAGTTCAACGGAACATAAGGTGCCCTCAAGTGGTTATGGAAGCGGCGGGGAACCATTGTTTCGCGGGCTTGATCCATCGCATGAGCGTCTAACGCTCCGGCATGCAAGCTTGGCAAAACGGTGGGGTGAAAAAATTCCGACCGTTTCCAATTTCGTCACGTTTCAGGATTAACAACGAATCCCATGACGCTGCGCAACACACTCCTCTCCGCCCTCGGGATCTCTGTCCTGGCCGTTTCGGCGCAGGCTCAGCCCCTCCAGAGCCAGTATTATGTCCCCGCGGCCGCCGCGGCGGTGGACGAGGACGACGCGACCGGCGCCATCGCTCCCGAGCCTGCGGGAACTGTCCCTGGCTACAATGATCCTTATGCCCGTCCCGCGACGCGGAACGACGCCGTGCAGAGCGCGCCCATCGCGCCGCCGCCGGGCAGCGTTCAGGCGCCGTCCTATGCCGCGCCTGGATATGCCCAGCCGGCACCGCAGCAAGGGTATTCGCAGGGTGCGCCCGTTCAGGCCGCAGCGCCCAGCAACCAGCCAATCTCGATTGCGCCCCAAGGCAGCTATGCCCCGCAAGGCGGCTATGCCACCCAAGGCAACCCGCAGGGTTATGTGCAGCCCCAGCAAGGCTATGCCCAGCAGCCCCAGGGCTATGTGCAGCCGCAGGCCTCCGGCGAACCGCCGACCTCCGCGCAGCAGGACGCCTTGCGCGCGCAGGCGCTTCAGCAGGGCTATGTCCAACCCCAGCAAGGCTATGTTCAGCCGCAGACGGCGTCCTATGGCGGCGCCGCTCCGGGCTCGGTCGCGCCGCCCTCCGGCGTCTATGGGGCCAATGCCGCCGTTGTTCCCGGCACGCAGGAAGCGCCCTCCGGCCCGCGCATCGAAGATGTCGATCCGACCGAGCCGGTGCCTGAGCGTTTCCGCCGCCAGACGGTGGACTTCCCGAGCACCCAGCCGGCCGGCACCATCGTTATCGACACCTCGAACACCTATCTCTATCTGGTGCAGGGGGGTGGCAAGGCCATCCGCTATGGCATCGGCGTGGGCCGTGATGGCTTCACCTGGGCCGGCACCGAGAAGATCACCCGCAAGGCGGAATGGGCCGATTGGCGTCCGCCGGCGGAAATGATCACCCGCCAGCCCTACCTGCCGCGCTTCATGGCCGGTGGCCCCGGCAATCCGCTCGGCGCGCGCACGCTTTATCTCGGCGGCACCGTGTATCGAATCCACGGCACCAACGAGCCGCAGACCATCGGCAAGTTCGTCTCCTCCGGCTGCTTCCGCATGCTGAACGCGGACGTGGAAGATCTGTTCGACCGGGTCAAGGTTGGCACCAAGGTTGTCATCATGCCCAAGACCGGCGGCGCGCAGGCCAATGCCGGATCCAATTCCCAGAGTCATTGACGCTAAGTCCCTTGGGACTTAGGCCCTGGAGTTGAAATAAAACGAAAAGCGCGCCCTCAGGCGCGCTTTTCTTTTGAATGACGGCCACACGTCGCCGGCGCGTGCCCAACTGGGGCGCCTCGCGCCGCCCGGTGGCTTTCACCGAACGGGGCGGCATCATGGACCTGGAACAGCAAACGGCGTCGTCCCCGATTGCAATTGCGCTTCGGAATGCCGCGCCACCCGATGAAGCGCGCTGGCGCGATCTATGGGCAGGCTACACGGCCTTCTATGAAACCGACGTGCCCGAAGACGTCACGGCGCACACCTGGGCGCGCATCCTCGATCCCGCCTCGCCCATCTCCTGCCGCCTCGCCGAGCGCGCGGGTGAGGTGGTGGGCTTTGCCGTCAGCGTGCTGCATCCCGGCACCTGGGGCCACGGGCCGCGCTGCTATCTGGAAGATCTTTTCGTCGATCCCAGGGTGCGCGGCGGCGGCATCGGCCGGGCCTTGATTGAGGATCTCATAACGCGCGGTCGGGCCGAAGGCTGGACCGAGGTGTACTGGCACACCAAGGCCAGCAACGCCACGGCGCGTCGTCTTTACGATACGTTCACTCTGGCGGACGCATTCGTGCGCTATTGCGTGCCGCTCGCCTGAGCCCGCCGCTACGCCCCCGCACAGACCGAAGCCCCAGCGGCGCAGTCGCGGGAAGAGGCCGAAGTGATCACTGGCCAGTCCGATATGTCGAGGCCGGTCATGCGCGTGAATGTGTCCAACTCCGTCGCCAGCAGGCTGGAGATCAGCGCATTGTCCGCCTGCGTGGGATGGCACGGCCAACTCCTGTCGGGGCGCGCGCATGCGCGCTTAGCGGCCATGGGCGGAAAGCTGTCCAGGCCAAGGAAGGTGGCGATGCGCCCCAATGTGGTTTGCGGATCGCGCGCCAGATCCTGCGAGCGAAGGAACAGCAATTGGTCGACGGGAAAATGCGCCAGCGCCCGTTGGACCTGGGAGCCATAGAAGCCGCGCTCCACATAGCTGAAATCCCGCCATGCCCGCGTCAGCAGCGCATCCTGCGACAGGCGGGCCCGGCCCGCGCGGAGGGCATCGGCAAACATCATCTGCTCAACGCCACGGGCGTAGTTCATGCACCATTGGGACCAGGCGCGTTCGCCAGGGTCGCGAAACAGGAAGATCAGCCGGGCATCCGGATTATAAGCCCGGATCCGGGCCATTGCGGGCGGCCAGAACATATAGATCGGCGTCGCCTCGAATCGCAGGCGCCCATCGGCCTCCGGAAATGCCGATTCGAGGATGCCGTAGTCCGGTTGCCGCCAATTGTTCGTCTCATTGTCGAAAAAATGCAGCTCCTTGCGGTTTGGAGATGCAATGTCGGGATGCGCGCTCAGATATTCGAACAGGCTGGTGGTCCCGCCTTTTTGGACACCGCACACAAATGCCGAGATGCGTCGTGGCACCTGCTTCTCCACCCCCGCGCATATCCCTGCGCCCGATCGGGGCCGGCGGCCACCTTCTAATCAAGCTTAATAAAAAAATGTGCTGGCGGGAAGCCGGCATCTATGGCTGCATTTAAGTAACCAAAGGTTGTTTAAAAATATAAAAACAACTTTAGATACTCTTCACAGCTCCCGCGCGCGCTCAGACGAGGCTGGCGGCGACGTTCACCCCCAGGGCAATCACCGCCGCATTGAAAATATAGGAGGCGATCTGGTGCCCCAGAACCACCCGGCGCATCCGGGGCGAGGGAATGGTGATGTCCGCGGTCTGCGAGGCGGTGCCGATATTGAACGAAAAATAGAGCAGGTCCCAATAATCGGGCTGCGCATCGCCGGGAAATACGAGCATGGGCGCGGCATCCGGGTGGGAGGAATAATATTCCCGCGAATAATGCAGCGCATAAATCGTGTGGAGGAACAGCCAGGAGAGCAGCAAGGTGCCCACCGCCAGCCCGACCCGCTCCGGAGATGAACTGCCGTCGGTCCCATGATGGCCGCTGGCCATGATGACCGCCACCAAGCTGATGCCGGCGCACAGAAGCGAGGCGATCAGAATAACTGGCCCGCCTTCGTCGTCGATGCCCGCATGGATGCTCAACATCGTGGCGTCGGTGCGCACCACCAGCACGCCCACGAGGCTGAGCCACATGAAAATGGCAATATCCCAGGAGATGAGCGCGCCCATCACCCCTTCCGCCCAGCCGGTCCGGATCAGGACGGCGAAGGTGAGGAGCCCGATCAGGATCGAGAGGAACAGCCGCGCATGCAGCCGCACCACCCGGTGGCCGACCCAGAGCCCGGCGATCTCGGCCGCGCGGCGCTGGGCTTGCGCTTGCTCCTTGGTGGCGCGGCTCGAACGTTTGGTCTGCGTCATCAACCGGTTTCCAGCCTGCGGCGAATCGCGCCGGTGAATTATGCGCCCCCCGGCGCCGCCCCATTGCGTCTTAGCATTGCACCGGGGGGGCGGATATGATCGCCTGCGAACGGCATTCCGCTGCCGGAGCACCCCTCATGCCCACCAGCCTTCCCTCCCCCACCGCCAAGCTTCACATCACCGAGATCCGCACCAGCTGGGGCTGGTTCGTTGCCCTTGGCGTCGCCTTCGTGGTGCTGGGCTTCATCGCGCTCGCCCATCTGCTCACCTCCACCCTCGTCACCGCGCTCTATGTGGGCGCGCTGGTGCTGGTGGCCGGCATCGTGGAGATTCTCCATGCCTTCCGCGTGCAGAGTTGGGGGCGTTTCCTGTTCTGGCTGCTGGGCGGCGTGCTCTATGTGGTCGCCGGCGGCCTCATCATGTATCAGCCGCTGCTCGCGGCCGGCGTCATCACCTTGATGATCGGCGTGTCGCTGGTGATCGGCGGCGGGTTCCGCATCTTCGCCGCGATCGGCGCGCGCCCGGCGGCCGGCTGGGGATTTCTCGCCCTCTCTGGCGTGATCACCTTCCTTTTGGGCGTGATCATCATTGCCGGCTGGCCGGTGAATTCGGTATTCCTGCTGGGCCTGTTCCTGGGCATCGACCTGATCGTGAACGGCGTCACCACCGTCCTGTTCGGGGTCGCGCTGCGCCAGAAGGCGGTGTAGGCCACCAAAAAGGAGAGAGCGGCATGGCCGCGTTGTTTTCCGGCATCGCGCGCAGCGCCTGCGGCGTCGCGCTGCTGGGCCTGTTCGCCATGCCCGCCCTGGCGCAGCCCACCGCCTGCCCCGCCCAGCCGCCCCAAGCCGCCCTCAGCGTGCCGCGCGCGGCAGCTACGTTTGCGCGCACCAAGGCGATCACCATCGTGGCGATCGGCTCCTCCTCCACCACCGGGGTCGGCGCCTCCGATCCGTCCCGCACCTATCCCGCGGTGCTGGAGGCGGAACTGCAGGCGCGCTTCCCCGGAACGCAGATCAGGGTGGTCAACAAGGGCGGCAACGGCGAGGACGTGCCGGAGAATCTCACCCGCTTCGACCGCGACGTCGGCGCGCTGAAGCCCGATGTGGTGCTCTGGCAGGTGGGCACCAATTATGTGCTGCGCAGCTTTGGCCTGGGCAATTTCGGCGCGCAGTTGCGCACCGGCATCGGCGCCATCCGCGCCTATGGCGCCGATCCGGTGCTGATCGACCTGCAATATTCGCCCTGGGTGAATATCGACGCCGACACCGGACCGATGTTGAAGCTGATCGCCGAGGTCGGGCAGCAGGAGAATGTGCCGGTGATCGCCCGCTACGCCATGATGAAGCGCTGGAAGGAGAGCGACGGCATCTCGATGTCGCAGATGATCATCCTCGACGGACTGCACCTGACGGACTGGAGCTATAAATGCTTCGCGCAAGCCGTCGCGGCGCGGCTCGCCTCCGGTCTTGCGCAGGCGCCGCGTCCCGCGAAGCCGAACGCCGGCGCGCCTTCCGAACCGTCCGCGCCCGCCATGCGCTGAGCGCGGACGCCCCGTCTCATCCCGGCCCGTAGGACGGGCCGGCCTGGTCAGACGATCAGGTCGCGATAGTCTTCGACGGTGGCATCGGGCGCGAGGCGATAGACGATGGGCGCGCCGGTCGCGAGTTCGCGCTTCATGATGCTCTCCGGCGTATGGCGTTCCAGCACCATCACCAGCGCCCGCAACGAATTGCCGTGGGCCGCCACCAGGGTCCGCCGGCCGCGCAGCACGCTCGGCAGGATTTCCTTCACGTAATAAGGCAGCGTGCGCGCAACCGTGTCGCGCAGGCTTTCGCCGCCGGGCGGGGGCGTGTCGTAGGAGCGGCGCCAGATATGGACCTGCTCCTCACCCCAGCGCTCGCGTGCCTCATCCTTGTTGAGGCCCGAGAGATCGCCGTAATCGCGCTCGTTCAGCGCCTGGTCGGCGATGGTCTCGATGCCGCTCAGCCCCATCTCTTCCAGCACCAGGGAGCAGGTGCGCTGGGCGCGGCCGAGGGCGGACGTATAAGCCAAGTCGAAGCTCAACCCTTCCGCCGCGAGCAAGGTGCCGGCGCGCTGCGCCTCCGCGACGCCCTTCTCGGTCAGGCCCGGATCGCGCCAGCCGGTGAAGAGGTTCTTGAGGTTCCACTCGCTCTGTCCGTGACGGACGAGGACGAGAAGCCGTTCCATGGACGCATTCCTTGAGCGAAGAGCCGCGGCCTGGCCTTGGGAGTGACCTGGCCTTGGGAGTGAGCCGCCGTGTGGCCGAATGATTTGTCGGCGCGACTGATAGCACGTCCGCCCCGGCAAACTCAAAAGTCATGGTGCTGCGGAGGGGTCAGAAATCCGCCAATCCAAGCACATCTGCCATGCTGTAGAGTCCGGGCTCGCGGCCCCGGGTCCAGCGGGCGGCGGTGAGCGCGCCGTGGGAGAAGATGGAGCGGTCCTCGGCCTTGTGCACCAGCTCGATGCGCTCAGCCGGGCCGGCGAAGATGACCTGATGCTCGCCGATCACCGAGCCGCCGCGCAGGCTGGCGAAGCCGATGGCCCCGGCCCGGCGCGGACCGGTGACGCCGTCACGGCCGCGCACCCCGTAATCCTCCAGATCCACGTTTCGTCCGGCCGCCGCAGCCTCGCCCAGCAACAGCGCGGTGCCGGAGGGGGCATCCACCTTGCGGGCGTGGTGCATCTCGACGATCTCGATATCGAATTCCTGCCCCAGCGTCGCCGCCACGCGCTTGGTCAGCGCCGCCAGCAGGGTCACACCAAGGCTCATATTGCCCGAGCGGACGATGACCGTGCGCCGCGCCGCGGCCGCGATGGTGGAGAGGTCGGCCGAGGAAAAGCCGGTGGTGCCGATGACATGGGCGATGCCGGCTTCCGCCAGAGTCTCGGCGAGGCGCACCGAAGCCGCGGGGGTGGTGAAATCAATCACCACGTCGGCGCCGTTCAGCACCCGCGAGACATCGTTGCGCACCGTGACACCCGAGACGCCGATGCCCGCCAGCAGGCCAGCATCTTCGCCCAGATGGGGGCTGTCGGCGTGCTCCAGCGCGCCGACCAGAGCGAACCCCTCGGTTTCGAGTACCGCGCGCAGGAGCGAACGCCCCATGCGGCCGCTGGCCCCGGTGATGACGACACGCAGATCCGACACTTGGCTTGGCTCCCCCCGGCGATCCGGGCTTTATTGTCTTATGCGGGTTGCGGGCCGCTATAGCCGGGCGCGACGATGAGGTCCACGTCCGCGGCGCCTTCGCGCAGCCGCACCGCCTTTTGATAATCGTCCGAATCGTAGCAGGCGAGCGCGGTCGGCACATCGTCGAAGGCCAGCACCACGGTGCGTTGGCGGCCGATGCCCTCCAGCACTTCCTGCCGCCCGCCGCGCACCAGAAAGCGCGGCTTGAACGCCGCCGTGCCGCCTGCGGCCGCATAGGCGCGATAAGCGTCCTGATCAATGATATCGAGGCCCATGATCCAATAACCGGCCGGCGTCTCGACCGAGGACGGCGCCTCGACCGGGGGCTCGACGCCCTCCACGATCATCACGTCAGCGATGGAATAAGGCTGGCGCAGCGCCACTGCGGCTTGGTATTCGGGCGAAAAATAGCAGGCGCGGGCGGCCTCGAAGCTCTCGAATTCGATCACCACGTTGCGGCCCCGCGAAATGCCTTCCTTCGGATGGATCTCGCCGCCCCGCACCAGGAAATGCGCCTTGTGGGCCGCGAAGGGCTCGGCATTCGCCTTGGCATATTCTGCGTACCCGACCGGATTGACCACATCGACACGTGCGATCCAATAGCCCTTGGCCATTTCGTCTGCCCCTTCCATCCCGACCGTCTAGGCGCAGTGCGCGCCGGCGACCATCCCACAGCACCACCCACCCCGTCGAGGGATCAGGCGCCCGCGATATCCTTCAAAATCGCCTGTGCCGCAGCAACCGGATCCGGCGCGGCGATGATTGGGCGACCGACCACGATCATGTTCGCACCCGCCGCAATGGCCGCGGCGGGGGTCGCGATGCGCTTCTGGTCGCCCACATCCGCGCCGCTCGGCCGCACGCCGGGCGTCACCACCAGGCCGTCCGGCCCGAGGATGCTGCGCACGGTCGCCGCGTCCGTGGGGGCGCAGATGACCCCGGCAACGCCGGCTTGGCGCGCCTGGAGCGCGCGCAAGCGCACGGTCTCGCCGACCCCGCCGCCATAGCCGGCGGCCGCGAGATCGGCATCGTCGTAGGAGGTGAGCACCGTCACGCCCAGCACTTTCAAGGCGCTGCCCCGGGCGCCTTCGGCAGCGGCGGCAAGCGTCTGGGGATAGGCGTGCACGGTGAGCAGCGTGACCCCCCGCGCGGCGGCGGCGGCGGTGGCGCGCTCCACGGTGTGGGCGATGTCATGGAGCTTGAGGTCCAGGAACACCTTTTTGCCGGAAGAGATCAGGTCGCTCGCGAGATCGAGGCCGCCGGCGATCGTGAGCTCAAGGCCGATCTTGTAGAAATCGACCGTGTCGCCCAACTGCCACACCAGCGCTTCCGCCGCCGCGACATTGGGGAAGTCCAGGGCGACGATGAGCTTTTCGCGCACCGCTTCGATGTTGGATGTCGATCCGGATGTCATGGGGTGAGAGCCTCCTCCATGGCGCGCCAGCGGTCGGGCGTGCGATCCGGCGCGGATTGGAACCAACAGCCTCCGCCCACGGGCGGCTGGTCGTGCGCCCGGGAGATCGGATAGCCCGCGAGATGGCACAAAAGCAAAGTGCCGACCCCGCCATGGCCGACAAAGATCGGCGGCGTCTGCGGCGCATCGGCCAGCGCGGCCTCAACTTCGCCTACGATCCGCGCCTGGGCGTCGACGGCACGCTCCCATCCGCGCACGCTCTCGAGCGGGTGGGCGAAAAACTGGTTGGCGACCGCCTGGAATTCGGCTTCCGCGAGATAGCCGGTGGAGGAGCGATCGTTCTCGTGCATGGCCGGGCGCACCTCAACCGGCAGGCGAAGCGCCTCTGCCAGGAGGGCGGCGGTCTCCTTGGCCTTCACCTCGTCGCTGGAGACGATGCGGCCGAAGCCCAGCAGCGCCGGATCGTGGGCAAAAGCACGCGCGCGCGTGATGCCGGTGTCAGACAGCCCCCACAACGGAACCGGAAGGCTCGCATCCACCTTCACCTGGGGATGGCTGACATAAAGAAAGGGCGTCACGGCCGCCGATAAGCCCACACGCGGGCGGGCGGCAGGTTCAACCACACACGCGGCGAACGCTCGCCATTGATGCGGCCGTTCTTGAGCGGCACGGGCGACACCACGGCATAGGTGAATTGGATGAACGGCGCACCGCCCACGCACAGGTCGAACGCCTCGTTCACCATGCGGTCGCGATCCTCAGGCGAGCGGGTGAACAGGGGCAGGGAGGAGATGGTGCCGACGGCGGGACCGGGCAGCAGCCCGTTCAGCGTCTTGCGCATCTCATAGGCATCACCCTGAATCACGGTGACGCCCGGATAACGACGGCGCAGAAGAGCGCAGAATTCCGGGTTATATTCGATGAGAAACAGGCGTTCGGGCGCGAATCCCTTTGCCAGCAGCGCCCGCGTCACCGGGCCGGTGCCGGGTCCAAGCTCGATCACGGGGCCGGGAATCGCGGGATCCAGATAGCCCGCCATCATCCGGGCGAGGGCTTTGCCCGAGGGCGAAACGGCGCCGGTTTTCAAGGGATTCTGGAACCAGGACTGAAGGAACCGCAGCTCATCATTCATGCGGGGCTTGCGCAATTCGCCGCCATGGTTTTGGGACTGCAGCATTCGCGGGCTCCGCGCCTGGGCCAGATAAGTCTTCAGGCACCGCGATTAGACGGGAAAAGAGTTCGGGTCAAGGCAAGGCGCGATGGGCACACTGGTATCCTGATAGCATCGCGCCGAGCCTCCGTAACGTCAGAGATTGAGGAAAGACGTCAGTTCCGAGCGAAATTCCGGCTCGATATCGGGCCGCATCAGCGCGTAAGCGACATTGGCCATCAAGAAGCCGATCTTGGAGCCGCAGTCATACACCGCGCCGTCGAAAGTCACGGCGAAGAAACGCTCCCGTTCCATCAGCTTCAACATCGAATCAGTCAGCTGGATTTCCCCACCGGCGCCCTGCTCCTGCTTGGCGAGCAGATCGAAAATGGTTGGCTGCAAAATATATCGTCCGGAAATGGCAAGGTTGGTCGGCGCCGTGCCCCGGGCCGGTTTTTCCACCATCTGCGTAATCTCCGGCACGAAACTCGCAGCAGAAGAGGTGCCGACGATGCCGTACTGATGGGTCTGGTCATCCGGGACTTCATAGACCGAAATGACGTTGCCGCCGGTATGCTCATAGGCCTCGACCATCTTGGCAAGGCAGCCCTTGCCGTTCTTGGGCAGGTGCAGCATGTCGGGCAGCAGCAGGGCGAACGGTTCGTCGCCGATCAGGTCGCGCGCGCACCACACCGCATGCCCGAGGCCGAGCGGCAGTTGCTGGCGCGTAAAGGAAGTGGTGCCGGCCTTCGGCGTGTCGCGGTCCAGCTGTTCCAGCTCCGCCGTCTTGCCGCGATCCACGAGCGTCTTTTCGAGCTCGAACTGGCGATCGAAATGATCCTCGATGACCGCTTTGTTGCGGCCCGTGACGAACACGATGTGCTCGATGCCTGCGGCACGCGCCTCGTCCACGACATGCTGCACGACCGGCCGGTCGACGACGGTCAGCATTTCCTTCGGCACCGCCTTCGTGGCGGGCAGGAAGCGCGTACCAAGGCCGGCAACCGGCAGGATGGCTTTCCGCAGAGGCTTCGGCATGGAATGGGCACCATTCAGTTTCTGGAGATCGGGGCTTTTAGCACGCAGGTCCCGCGCCCGGCAAAGCACTCGATTGTCGGATCGCCACGCCAGGGCACGTCTTTACGCCCTGGCCTTGCCGCATCGCACGATTGCCTTTGACCGAGCTTGGTCCAGAGCGGTAACGCATCCCCATCGAATTGGTTCGCGCGGTGTGGACCTGGGCGATGACGCACCGCACAATAAGCGCGTGAACTTCGACGTCGGCCTGCGGGGGGCCTGCGGGGGGCCAGCGCGGCGAGAAGGACGGGGACATGGCGATTCTGGTCACGGGTGGGGCGGGTTATATCGGCAGCCACATGGTGCTCGCGCTTCTCGACGCGGGCGAGGCGGTCGTGGTGCTAGACGATCTTTCCACCGGATTTCGCTGGGCGGTGCCCGATGCCGCAGTCTTCGTGCAAGGGGATGTCAGCGATAGCGCATTGGTCACGCAAATTGTGCGGCAACATGGCATTGACGCCGTCATTCATTTTGCCGCGCGCATCGTCGTTCCGGATTCCGTGGCCGATCCGCTCGGTTATTATCTTGCCAATACAGTGAAGACCCGCGCTCTGCTGGAAGCTGTGGTGGCGGCGGGCGTGCCGCATTTCATCTTCTCCTCCACCGCCGCCGTCTACGGCATGGTAGGCACCGAGCCTGTGGACGAGCATGCCGCGCTCAATCCGATTTCGCCCTACGGCCGCTCGAAGCTGATGAGCGAATGGATGATGCGGGACGCCGGGGCGGCCTTCCCGCTGCATTATGTCGCGCTGCGGTATTTCAACGTGGCGGGCGCCGATCCGAACGGCCGATCGGGCCAGTCGACCGCGGGCGCGACCCATCTCATCAAGGTCGCCTGCGAGGCGGCGCTCGGCAAGCGCCCAGGCCTGCATGTGTTCGGCACGGATTACGAGACCCCCGACGGCACCTGCCTGCGCGATTATATCCACGTAAGCGATCTCGCCGCGGCCCATCTCGATGCGCTCGCCCATCTGCGGGCCGGAGGCGAGAGCGGCATCTTCAACTGCGGCTATGGCCGGGGCTATTCGGTTCTGGAAGTGGTGGAGACGGTGAAGGCGGTTTCCGGGGTGGATTTCCCCGTCACTTATTCCCCGCGCCGTGCCGGCGATCCCGCCGCCATCGTGGCAGCGTCAGATCGCATCCAGGCGCAGCTGGGCTGGTCCCCCAAGCTCGACGATCTGTCCACCATCGTTGCCCACGCGCTCGATTGGGAGCGCAGCCTCGCCCAGCGGGGACCTATTTAGTCCCTCTCGCCCCTGCCGCGCGGATAAAGTTGCCCTACGTTAACCACAGAGCAACCATATGCACCTCCCATTAGCGGTCATGGAATCCGCGGGGCACATCTGCGCGCCGCCGCAGCGAAGAGGGCAGTCATGGCGCTGAAGACAACCGGCGGAGCGCTCGCCATCGCTTTCGGCCTTTCTCTTGCGGGACTTGCACCCGCCGGGGCTCAGGCTCAGGTGACGGGCTCGATCTTCGGATTTCCCGCCAATCCGACACCGGAGGCCACCCGCCCGGCGAGCCATCCCCTCATGACGCCTGAGGCGATCGCCCAGGCGCAGGCCAATTTTCCCAATTGCATCGCCAGCATGTGGCCGCTGGCGCAAGCCAAGGGCGTGTCGCAGCGCGGCTTCGAGCGCTTCACTGCGGGCCTCGAGCCCGACATGAAGATCATGGATTATCTCGACAGCCAGCCGGAATTCTCCCGCGCGCTGGGCGATTATGTGAACATGCTGGTGAGCGAAAAGCGCATCGCCAAGGGCAAGGAGATCCTGGCCAAGTACAAGCCGATCTTCGATGCTGTCGAAAAGGCCTACAAGGTGGACCGCTATACGGTGGCTGCCATCTGGGGCATCGAAAGCGACTATGGCAATCCGAACGGAATGGGCTCGCGCTCGGTCCTGCGCTCCACTGCGACGCTGGCCTGCATCGGTCGCCGGCAGGATTATTTCCGGGACGAGTTCATCGCCACCTTGCAGATTCTCGACAAGGGCGATGTCCCGGCCGACCATCTGAAAGGCTCTTGGGCGGGCGCGTTCGGGCCGACTCAGTTCATGCCCACCAGCTTCCAGCGCTTCGCGGTGGATTTCGACGGCGACGGCCATCGCAACGTGGTGGATTCCATCCCGGACGTGATTGCCTCCACCGCCAACAACCTCAAGCTCGATGGCTGGCAGTTCGGCAAGACCTGGGGCTATGAGGTGGTTCTGCCGGCGAATTTCGATTATCGCTATGTGGATCGCTCCAAGCGCTACAGCCTTGCCCAATGGACCTCTCTCGGCATCACGCGGCCGGGCGGCCGGGCGTTTCCCCGCGCCACGGACACCGCCTTCCTGCTTTTGCCCACCGGCGCCAAGGGACCGGCGTTCCTGATGCTGCCGAACTTCGGCTCGATCCTCCGGTATAATCCGGCGGATGCCTATGCCCTCGCCATCGGCCATCTCTCCGACCGGCTGCGTGGCGGCGGCCCGTTCGTCGCCTCCTGGCCGGCCGGCGAACGCACCCTCACGCGCGCCGAGCGGGTGGAGATGCAATCCCTCCTGCTCCAGCGCGGCTATGATATCGGCAATGCCGACGGCATCCTTGGCAGCAAGACCCGTGTTGCCGTGCAGGATTTCCAGATCAAGAGCGGCATGGTTCCGGACGGCTATCCCAATGCCGACGTGCTGAACCGCCTGCGCCGCTGAGCCGCCGAACGGTACGTAAGCGAGCCGGCGCGCGGTGCCGGCTCGAACGCCCTTGAGTCTTCGCACGTTACAAAACCTCACATATGCGAACGGCCCGGAAACATACGGACATCGGCGGGCAACCGCCGGTCGTCATGGTGCCGACGGTGAAGCGGCGGCCCGGTGGCGCCGCGCCGACCGGAGCCTTCGCGTGCCTGCCATCGCATTTCCCCACCGCGCTTTGTCGCGGCTTGCACTCTCGTTTCTAATCCAGTGCGTGTTCGCCGCGCCGCCGGTGCTGGCGCAAGAGGCGGCCCCCGCAGCCGCGAAGGCGGCTCAACAGGCCTGTCGTGCCGACGTGCAGAAGCTGTGCGCCGGCGTGCAGCCGGGCGGCGGCCGCATCGCTCAATGCCTTCAAAAACAGGCGGACCAGGTCAGCGAAGGCTGCCGCACCGCTCTCCTGGCAGCACAGGCCAAGCGCGCCCAATAGCTGGCGCGCGCCATCGCCGGCAGCGGACGACCTTACGCGCTCGACTTCCGACCTCGCCTCGCGTATCCGCAAGGGATCGGCGCCGCCATTTTCGAACGGGGCATTACCCGCGGCGCGCCGGCTCTGCGAAGGAGAGGTAGAGGATGCGCACGCTGTCCGCTTCCGTTGCGGCCATCGCCGTCGGCGCCGCCCTGTTCGCCTCGGCGGCCCGCGCCCAGCAGGGCGAGATCAAGATCGGCGAGATCAATTCCTATTCCACCTTACCCGCCTTCACCGAGCCCTATCGCAAGGGCTGGCAATTGGCGGTCGAGGAGGTTAACGCGGCTGGCGGCCTGCTCGGCAAGAAGCTGGTGGTCATCTCCAAGGACGATGCCGGCAAGCCCGCCGATGCCGTGACCGCCGCCAACGAACTGGTCTCTTCCGACCAGGTGGCGATGCTGGCGGGAACCTTCTTTTCCCACATCGGCCTTGCGGTGGCCGATTACGCCAAGCAGAAGAAGGTGTTCTTCCTCGCTGCCGAGCCCCTGACCGACGCCATCACCTGGGACAAGGGCAACGTTTACACCTTCCGCCTGCGCCCCTCCAATTACATGCAGGCGGCCATGCTGGCGGAAGAGGCGGCCAAGCTGCCGGCCAAGCGCTGGGCGACCATCGCGCCGAACTATGAATATGGCCAGTCCGCCGTCGCGGTGTTCAAGAAGCTGCTGTCCGCCAAGCGGCCCGATGTGGAATGGGTGGCCGAGCAATGGCCGCCCCAGGGCAAGATCGACGCTGGCCCGGTGGTGCAGGCCATTGCCGCCGCAAAGCCCGATGCGATCCTCAACGTCACCTTTGGCCCTGATCTCGCCAAGCTGGTCCGCGAGGGCAACACACGCGGCCTGTTCAAGGATCGCACGGTGGTCAGCTTCCTCACCGGCGAGCCGGAATATCTCGATCCGCTCAAGGACGAGGCGCCGGAGGGCTGGATCGTCACCGGATACCCCTGGTACGCGATCCAGAGTCCCGAACACGACGCCTTCCTGAAAGCCTACCGGGCGAGGTTCAACGATTATCCCCGGCTCGGCTCGGTGGTGGGCTATTCCACCATCAAGGCCGCCGCCGCCATCATCGCGAAGGCGGGCTCCACGGACACCGACAAGCTGATCGCCGCCGCCGAGGGCATATCCCTGGTCAGCCCGTTCGGCCCGATCGTATTCCGCAACGGGGATCACCAATCGACCCTCGGCGCCTTCGTGGGCAAGACCAAGGTGCAGGACGGCCAGGGGCGGATGGTGGACTTCGTCTATCGCGACGGCGCCGCCTATCTGCCGAGCGAGGACGAGGCGGCGAAACTGCGGCCGGCGCAATAGGTTTGTCTCTTCGCCCGAACGGCCGCGCTCCCGGAGGGGGACGGTTGGGGTGAAGGGTGAAGCGCTCCCGCGCGGCCGGTCCCTCCCCCGGGGAGGCACGTGAACGGGTCTGTCAAACCGAGGCGAGGAGACGCGACTCTTGGATTTCATCGTCGCCCAGTTCCTCACCGGGCTCGCCAGCGCCTGCTCGCTGTTCCTGGTGGCGAGCGGGCTCTCGATCATATTCGGCGTGACGCGCATCGTGAACTTCGCTCACGGCGCCTTCTATATGCTTGGCGCCTATGTGGCCTACAGCCTCACGGAGCGGTTTTCCGGGGCGCTCGGCTTCTGGGGCGCCCTGGTGTGCGCCGCCGCGGTCGTAGCCTTGCTCGGTGTGGCGATGGAAATTCTGCTCTTGCGCCGCATCTACCGCGCGCCGGAGCTGTTCCAACTGCTCGCAACTTTCGGCGTCACGCTGATGGTTGAGGATCTGGTGGTGCTGATCTTCGGCCCGGAAGACCTGCTCGGCCCACGCGCGCCGGGCCTCAAAGGCGCGGTGGATATCCTCGGCCAGGCGATCCCCGCCTACGACCTGTTCCTGGTGGCGCTCGGGCCCTTGGTGCTGGGGGCGATCTGGCTTGCATTCCACACCACACGCTGGGGCATTTTGGTCCGCGCCGCGACCCAGGACCGCGACATGGTGGCCGCGCTCGGCGTGAACCAGAAATGGCTGTTCACCTCCGTGTTCGCCCTCGGCGTGTTCCTGGCGGCGCTCGGCGGGGCGCTGCAATTGCCGCGCGAGGCCGTGAACCATTCCATGGACTTGAAGATCATCGTCGAGGTGTTCGTGGTGGTGGTCATCGGGGGGCTGGGCAGCGTGACCGGCGCCTTTCTGGCCGCCGTCCTGGTGTGCGAACTGAATGCCTTCGGCATCCTCGTCCTGCCCCAGGTGTCGCTGGTGCTGGTGTTTGCGGTGATGGCGCTGGTGCTGGTGCTGCGGCCCTATGGCCTGCTCGGCCGCGCCGACGGTGCCGCACGTCCGGCTATCGGAACCTTCATCACCCCATGGCGCCCCTTCACGGCGCGCGAGCGCGCGCTGGTGGCAGTCCTCGTCATACTCGCGGCCCTGCTGCCGCTGGGAGCCGGCGCCTATCAACTCAACGTCGCCGCCGAAATCGCGGTTTTCGTGCTGTTCGCCGCGAGCCTGCATTTCCTGATGGGGGCCGGTGGCCTGCCCTCGTTCGGGCATGCGGCCTATTTCGGCCTCGGCGCCTATGGCGCGGCGTTTGCCCTGAAGGGCGCCGGGCTCTCCATGGCGGGAGCGATCCTGCTCGGCCCGCTGCTGGGCCTCGCCGGAGCGGCGCTGTTCGGCTGGTTCTGCGTGCGCCTGTCGGGCGTCTATTCCGCCATGCTGACGCTGGCCTTCGCCCAGATCGCCTGGGCGGTCGCCTTCCAATGGGTGGAGGTGACCGGCGGCGACAACGGCCTGCTCGGCATCTGGCCCCAAGGCTTCGCCGCCACCCCCGCCGGCTTCTATTGGCTCGCCCTCGCGCTCGCGATTCTGGGCGTCACAGCCTTGCGGATGCTGATCTTCTCGCCCTTCGGCTTTGCCCTTCGCGCGGCGCGGGACAATGCCGCGCGCGCCGAGGCGCTGGGCATTGACCGCCATCGCGTGCAATGGGCGGCGTTCGCCCTCGCCGGCCTGTTCGCGGCTGTGGCCGGAGCCCTGTTTGCCTTCCTGAAGGGTAGCGTCTTCCCCGATACGCTGGGCATTCCCCTGTCGGTGGACGCGCTCGCCATGGTGCTGCTGGGTGGGGTCGAGACGATCTCCGGCGGGGTTGTCGGGGCCATCGCCTACAAGCTTTTGTCGATCGCTCTGATGAGCGAGACCGAGCACTCCAAGCTGGTGCTGGGTGCGGTGATCGTGCTGCTGGTGGTCGCCTTTCCCCACGGCATCGGCGGCGCTTTCACCCGCCTGCGGGACCGCCTTGGGGGATCCGCCGCATGAGCCCGCCGCTGCTGGAGGCCGAGGGCCTCGCGAAGAGCTATGGTGGAGTCGCGGCGGTGCGCGGGGTCTCCTTCTCCCTCGCAGCCGGCGAGATCCTCGCCCTCATCGGCCCGAATGGCGCGGGGAAGAGCACCTGCTTCGGCCTGCTCGGCGGGCAGGTGAAGCCGGATGCCGGCATGGTGCGCCTTGCCGGTCAGGACATCACAGGCGCGCCGCCGCGCCGGCTGTTCGGCCTCGGGGTGGGACGCACGTTCCAGATCGCGGCCACCTTCGCCTCCATGAGCGTGCGGGAGAATGTGGCGGTGGCACTCCTGTCGCACCACCGCGCGCTCGCCCGGCCCTTCGGTCACGCCGCGCGCCGCCATGATAAGGACTCCGACACCCTGCTGGAGCTCGTGGGCCTTGCGGACCAAGCCGGGCGCGCGAGCGGCGAACTGGCCTATGGCGACATCAAGCGCCTGGAACTCGCGCTCGCCCTCGCCAATGCGCCCCGCCTACTGCTGATGGACGAGCCCACCGCCGGCATGGCGAGCGGCGAGCGCATCGCCCTCATGCGGCTCGTCGCGCGGCTCGCCCGCGAGCGGAACATGGGCATCCTGTTCACCGAGCACGACATGGACGTGGTGTTTGAGCATGCCGACCGCGTGCTGGTGCTGGATCGCGGCGCACTGATCGCGCAAGGGCCGCCGGCCGCCATCCGGACCGATGAACGGGTGCGCGCCGTCTATCTCGGCACCGGCTCGACCTTCGCGGGGGATGCGGATGCTTGACGTCGCCGGTCTCGACGCCTTCTACGGCCGCGCGCAGATCCTGCATCAGGTGGGATTGCACGTGGGCGCCGGCGAGGCGCTGGCGCTCCTTGGCCGCAATGGGGCGGGAAAATCCACCACGCTGCGTGCCATCATGGCGCAAGGTCCGCGCCGCACCGGAGAGATTCGCTTGCAAGGCCGAGACGTCTCCCGCCTTCAGACGCACGAGCTGGTGCAGGCGGGCATCGGCTATGTGCCCGAGGACCGGCGCATCTTCACGGACCTCACCGTGATGGAAAACCTGGAGGTCGGCCGCCGCCCGCCCCGGCCCGGCCATGCGCCCTGGACCGTCGATCGCCTGTTCGCGCTGTTTCCCAATCTCGCGGAAATGCGCCAGCGGCGCGGCGGTCAGATGAGCGGCGGCGAGCAGCAGATGCTGACGCTGGCGCGCACCCTCATGGGCAACCCGCTGCTGCTGTTGCTGGATGAACCATCCGAAGGATTGGCACCGCGCATCGTCGAACAGATCGCGCTTGCGGTCATGGCCCTGAAAACCGAAGGACTTTCGATCCTGCTGTGCGAGCAGAACCTCCATTTCGCGAGGCTGATCTGCGACCGCGCCTGTGTGATGGCGCGCGGCCGCATGGTGTTCGAGGGCAGTTTTGCGGCCCTGGCGGCCGACCCCGCGCGCCGCGACGCCTTGCTCTCGGTCTGACGCGCGGCCGTTATTTGGCCGGGGGCGCGAAGGACTGGTTGCTGAAGGGCGAGGACGTGGGCACCTGCACGACGATGAACCCCCGCCCGATCGACTGATGGCAGGCGTTGCAAGCATCGGTCATGTCTTTGAAGGCGGTGGCGAACTTCGGCCCGTTCTTTTCCTGGATCGCCTCGCCGATGAGGCGGGCGGGCTCGGTCATGGAACTCATGTCCGCGACCGGAATGCCGGGATAGAGGGTCAGCGCGTCCTGGAAGCTCGCCCGCATCTGGCCGAGCTCGTAATCGGCAAGTTCCCAATTGCCCAGGCGCCCCGCGAACCACAATTTGAAGTGCCGCAGCTGCATGGTCTCCATGATGTCGCCGAGATGGGGAACATAGGACTCGTGCTTCTGTGCCGGCGCGTTCACCTGCGTAAAGGCCGCAAAGGGCATGAGTGCGAGCCCGCCGACAGCGGCGGCAAACAGCAAACGGGCCGGCCATTTTGAAGCCATGGGATTTCTCCGCGGATCGCGACGCACGCCAAGCTTTGGCGTTTCAGTCTATCCCCCGCGGAGGTACCGTTATTGATCGGGATCAAAAGGCGAGACCGCACCGCCCGCGCATCGCAGGCGGTGCCATCCCGACCTTCTCTCACCCCTTGCGCAGTGCGGGATTTCCGAAGCCGCCGCCCGTCGGGGTAATGACGATCACCGCCTCGCCGGCTTCCAGCACGGTCTGGTCGCAGCCCTCCAGCACGTCATAGGAACCATCGTTCCGGCGTACGAAGCCTTCGCCCACAGCGCCATACTCGCCACCATCCACGCCGAACGGGCGTACGCGGCGGTGCGAGGACAGCAGCGCGCAGTCCATCTTTTCCAGGAAGCGGATGCGCCGGTAAGTGCCGGCACCGGCATTCCACTGCCCGCGCCCACCCGAGCCCGGCCGCACGTGGAAATCCTCCAGCAGAACCGGGAAGCGGGTTTCCAGGATTTCCGGATCGGTGAGGCGCGAATTGGTCATGTGCACGTGCACCGCATCCGTGCCGTCGAAGCCCGGGCCGGCCGGCGAACCCGAACAGATGGTCTCGTAATATTGGATCTTCTCATTGCCGAAGGTGAGGTTGTTCATGGTGCCCTGGGACGCGCCCATGGCCTTCAGCGCGCCGAACAGGCAATTGGTGACCGCCTGGGAGGTCTCCACATTCCCAGCCACCACCGCCGCGGGATAGACCGGCGAGAGCATGGAGCCCTGCGGCACGACGATGTCGATGGGCCGCAGGCAGCCGGCGTTCATGGGGATCTCATCCTCGACCATGACGCGGAACACATAGAGCACGGCCGCGCGCGTGACCGGGGCCGGCGCGTTGAAATTGGTCTCCTGCTGGGGCGAGGAGCCGGTGAAGTCCACCGTGGCGCGGCGCGCCGCCTTGTCCACCGTGATCTTCACCTTGATCACCGTGCCCTGGTCCATCTCATAGCTGTATTCGCAGTCATTGAGGCGGTCGAGCACGCGGCGCACGCTCTCTTCTGCGTTGTCCTGCACGTGGCCCATATACGCGGTCACGACATCCAGCCCAAAGATTGCGATCATCTTGCGCAGTTCCTGGATGCCTTTCTCATTGGCGGCGATCTGCGCCTTGAGATCGGCCACGTTCTGCACTGGATTGCGGGCGGGATATTTCGCGCCGGAAAGCAGGCCCAGCAGATCCTCCTCGCGGAAGCGGCCCTGGTCCACCAGCTTGAAATTGTCGATATAAACGCCTTCCTCCTCGATAATCGTGGCGCGCGGGCTCATGGAGCCGGGCGCGACGCCACCCACGTCGGCGTGATGGCCGCGCGAAGCGACCCAGAACAGCAGCTCTTTCCCGGCATCGTCGAACACCGGCGAGCACACGGTGATGTCCGGCAGATGGGTGCCGCCATTGTAGGGCGCATTGAGCGCGAACACGTCTCCGGGGCGAATAGCGCCCTCATTCTCGCGGATCACCGTTTCCACGGAGCGATCCATGGAGCCGAGATGCACCGGCATGTGGGGCGCATTCGCCACCAGTTCCCCGGTGCCGGAGAAGACCGCGCAGGAAAAGTCCAGCCGCTCCTTGATGTTCACCGAATAGGCGGTGTTCTGGAGCGTCACGCCCATCTGCTCGGCGATCGACATGAAGAGATTGTTGAACACTTCCAGCATCACCGGATCGGCATGCGTGCCCACGGCCTCGGCCCGCTTAAGGGCCACGGCGCGGGTCAGCAGGAGATGATCCTTCACCGTCACATCCGCCCGCCAACCGGCCTCTACGATCACCGTCTGGTTGGGCTCGATGATGATGGCGGGGCCTTGCAGCACCATGCCCGGCCGGAAGGCGGCGCGCAGCACCACCGGCGCCTCGTGCCATTCGCCGCGCGAATAGAAGCGTGCGGTTCGGTCCGCCTGGGGGGCGCCCTCGCTGAGCGGGTGGTCGGCCTCGGCAATGCCCGCGCCGCCGCCCGAGGACTGCACCTCGATGGCCTCCACCACCACCGGCTTTTCCGGTGAGATGAAGCCGAACTGAGCCTTATGCTTGGCCTCGAACTCTCCCAGCATGGCGGGCACGTCGGCGAGCGTCACGGAAAGCGGCGTGTCCGTGCCTTCATAGCGCAGGTGCAGTTTGGCTTGCGTCTCGACATCACCAGCAGCAATCCCCTGCCCGACGAGTTCCGCCACCGTCTCGCCCGCGAGCGCGTCGCGGGTTTGCCCGAGCGCGGACAGCCCCTCCGGCGCAAGACGCACGCCGACAGCCTTGGTGCGATGGGAGCGGATCGCGGCAAGGCCCATGCCATAGGCCGACAGCAGGCCCGAGAAGGGGTGGATATGGACGCTCTTCATGCCGAGCGCATCGGCGACCAGGCAGGCATGCTGCCCACCCGCCCCGCCAAAGCAGGTCAGCGCATAGCGCGTGACATCATAGCCGCGCTCCACCGAGATCTTCTTGATGGCATTGGCCATATTCTCCACCGCGATGGTGATGAAGCCGTCGGCGGCGGCCTCGGCGGTGCGCCCGTCGCCGATCTCGGCCGCCAGCGTCGCGAATTTTTCGCGCACCGCGTCCGCGTCCAGCGCCTGATCCTGATTCGGCCCAAAGATCTTCGGGAAGAAATCCGGGATGAGCTTTCCGAGCATCACATTGGCGTCGGTGACCGCGAGCGGCCCGCCGCGCCGGTAGCAGGCGGGGCCGGGATTGGCACCGGCGCTGTCGGGGCCGACGCGGAAGCGCGCGCCGTCATAATGCAGGATCGACCCCCCGCCTGCCGCAACCGTGTGAATGCGCATCATGGGCGCGCGAATGCGCACGCCGGCGACTTCCGTATCGAAAGCGCGCTCCAGCTCTCCATCGAAGTGGCAGACATCGGTGGAGGTGCCGCCCATGTCGAAGCCGATGATGCGCTCAAGCCCGGCGATGCCGCCGGTTTCCGCCGCGCCGACCACGCCGCCCGCCGGACCCGAAAGCAGCGCATCCTTGCCCTGGAACAGGTCGGCGGCGGTGAGGCCGCCCGATGACATCATGAACATGAGGCGGATGGGATCGGCGCCGTCGGGATCACCCGCGCCCAGCTCCTGCGCGACCTGCCCCACATAGCGGCGCAGAATCGGCGAGAGATAGGCATCCACCACCGTGGTATCGCCCCGCCCCACCAGCTTGATGAGCGGGGACACCTCGTGTGACACGGACACTTGCGGAAAACCGATCTCCCGCGCCAGAGCGGCCACTTGCCGCTCGTGTTCGGGAAAGCGATAGGCGTGCATGAAGGCGATCGCCACCGCCACGATGCCGGCCTCGCGCGCCTCCACGAGGCTCGCGCGCACCGCGTCCAGATCCGGTGCTGCCTCGACGGTGCCGTCGGCCCGCACGCGCTCGCCCACCTCCAGCACGCGCTCGAACAGCATGTGCGGCAGCACGATCTTCTTGGCGAAGATCTTCGGCCGGGCCTGATATCCGATCTTCAGCGCATCCTTGAAGCCGCGGGTTGTCACCAGCAGCGTACGATCGCCCTTGCGCTCCAGAAGCGCGTTTGTCGCGACCGTGGTGCCCATTTTGACAGCAGAGACGAGGCCGGCGGGGATGGGGTCCTGCGCCGCGAGACCGAGCAGTTCGCGAATTCCGTGCACGGCGGCGTCGCGATAGGCGCCAGGATTTTCCGAAAGCACCTTGTGCGCCACCAGCGTGCCATCCGGGCGGCGGCCGATAATGTCTGTGAAGGTGCCGCCCCGGTCGATCCAGAACTCCCAAGCCCCGCGCTTGCCCGAGGAAACCTCCGCATCCGCCGTCATCGTCATGTCTGTCCCCTGCATCGTCTGATCGTCTCGGGCATCGCGCGTTTTCCGGCTGGCCCGTTTTCTGCACGGCCCGAGCGGTCCGTGCTGCTGAATCCGCCCCCTCGCACCCAACCGGAAATTGATATCGATTTCGGCATGAATGGGCTCAAAATTAGAATTTCTTATTCTCGATCCTTCTGCCCCACTCTGCGGCATCGCGCGCATGCTTGGACGCCGCAAAGCGTCGGGCTGCGGGATGAATGAAGTCATGACGGAGAAAAAACGTCAACATTTTGTTGACGAAATGACAGCGTCAGGCCAGCATATGTTTCGAGAGCACCCAGGGCCTTGCCCGAAGGGGGCCGCACAGACCTTTGAGGGGTTCAAATGACCAGCGAAGAATTCCGCCAGCGACGGCGGCCGAAGACGTGTGCGCGGGACGCCGCGAAGGTTCCGGACATAGCCGCTCGCCGCCACCAGCCGGGCTACGGAGGGCGCGCATGATCCGCAAGGCGCTCGACGGGCTCTATTTTCTCTCCGGCATCCTGGCCGGGCTTTTCCTGCTCGCGATCTTCGGCCTGATGATCGCGCTTTCCGCCGGCCGCGAATTTGGCCTCAATGTTCCCGCCGGAGATGATTTCACCGCCTGGTGCATGGCGGCCATGGCCTTTCTCGGCCTCGCCCATACCTTCAAGGCCGGCGACATGATCCGCGTCGGCCTGCTGCTCGAACGGCTCCACGGCCGCGCCCGGCAGGTGGCGGAACTGGTGGCCCTCACGATCGGCATCGCGTTCCTCGCCTTTTTCGCGAAGCACGCCGTGCAGCTAGCGTATGAATCCATGCTCTTCAAAGACATGTCGCAAGGCGTGATCGCGGTGCCGCTGTGGATTCCCCAGAGCGGATATGCGGCGGGGCTGGTGATATTGCTGATCGCGATGGTGGACGAATTCGTCCATGTCGCCGGCGGCAACCGGCCGCGCTACGAGAAGGAACCCGCCACCTCGCCCGATGAACTGGTCGAGCGCATCGCCGCCGGCGGAGGCGTCTGAGCCATGACGCATTTCGACTTGGCGCAGCTCTCCATCGTGCTGCTTCTGCTGCTTGTCGCCATTCTCGCGAGCGGCGTGTGGATCGCCTTCGGGCTCGGCATCGTCGGACTAGCGGCGATGGTCCTCACCACCAACGTGCCCATCGGCCAGGTGCTCGCCACCACCGTGTGGAGCGCCACCGCCTCCTGGACCCTGGCCGCGCTGCCATTGTTCATCTGGATGGGCGAAATCCTGTTCCGAACGCGCTTGTCGGAGGAGATGTTTCGCGGCCTGGCCCCCTGGCTGCAATGGCTTCCGGGCCGGCTGCTGCATGTGAACGTGATCGGCTGCGGCATCTTCGCCGCCGTCTCGGGCTCCTCCGCCGCCACCTGCGCCACCATCGGCAAGATCGCCCTGCCGGAATTGGACAAGCGCGGCTACGACAAGGGCATGAGCATCGGCACGCTGGCCGGCTCGGGCACGCTGGGGCTGCTCATTCCCCCATCGATTCCGATGGTGGTCTATGCGGTTACGGCCAATGTCTCGGTCCTCCAGGTGTTCCTGGGCGGCTTCCTGCCGGGCCTGCTGGTGATGGCGCTTTACAGCGGCTACATCATCATCTGGTCGCTGCTGAACCCGTCCAAGTCGCCACCGCGCGACCCGCCGATGCCCTTCCGGGCGAAGATGCGCCAGTCGGCGCGGCTGTTGCCGTGCCTGCTGCTGATCGCGGGGGTGTTTCTCTCGCTCATTCTCGGCCTCGCCACGGCGACCGAATGCGCGGCCTGGGGCGTGATGGGAGCGCTTGCCCTGGCGGCCTGGAGCGGCACGCTCACCTGGTCGGCGTTCCTCCAGAGCGTGATGAGCGCGACCCGCCTGTCCTGCATGATCATGCTGATCATCGCCGGCGCGGCCTTCACCACCGCTGCCATGGCCTATACCGGCATCCCGGTGGCGCTGGCCGAATGGGTGCAGGGGCTGAACCTCACCCCCGGCAAGCTCGCCCTGGCCCTGACCGTCATGTACATCATCCTCGGCTGCCTGGTCGACGGCATCTCGATGATCGTCCTGACGGCGGTGATCGTGCTGCCGATGGTGAAGCAGGCGGGTTTCGACTTGGTCTGGTTCGGCGTCTATCTCGTCATTCACGTCGAGATGGCGCAGATTACGCCGCCCGTGGGCTTCAACCTGTTCGTGCTCCAGAACATGAGCGGGCGCGACACGCTCTCGGTGGCCAAGGCCGCTTTTCCATTCTTCATTCTGCTCAACGTCGCGGTCATCATCATCACGACCTTCCCGGAGATCGTCCTGGTGCTGCCGCGCTGGGCCTTCCCCGGGTGAAAAACCGCCGTCACAGCCAACCAGAAGAGGGATACTAAATGGCACGCTCGCGTTTCCTCGCACCGGTGCTCGTCGCCGCCGGCATCGCCGCGCTCTCGGCGGCCCCAGCGCTCGCCCAGACCAAGTGGAACCTTCCCTCCGCCTATCCGGCGGACAATTTCCACACGGAAAACATCGCCCAGTTCGCCAAGGACGTGGAAACCCTGTCCGGCGGCAAGCTGCTGATCACGCTGCATCCCAACGCCGTCCTGTTCAAGGCGCCGGAGATCAAGCGCGCGGTGGCGACCGGCCAGGCCCAGGCGGGCGAGGTCATCATGTCGATCCACGAGAACGAGGATCCGATCTTCGGCATCGACGTGGTGCCGTTCCTCGCAACCTCCTACGAAAGCTCGAAGAAGCTCTGGGCGGCCTCGCGCCCGTTCGTCGAAAAGAAGATGGAAGCGCAGGGCCTGATGGTGCTCTACGCGGTGCCCTGGCCGCCGCAGGGCATCTTCTCCAAGAACCCCGTCACCAAAGTCGAGGATCTGAAGGGGGCCAAGTGGCGCGCCTATAATGTCGGCACCTCGCGCATCGGCGATCTGCTCGGCGCCCAGTCCGTCACCGTGCAGCAGGCCGAATTGGCGCAGGCGCTCGCCACCGGCGTGGTGACCGCCCTCATCACCTCCGCCGCCACCGGCTATGACGTGAAGATCTGGGAAAGCATCCCCTATTTCTACGACGTCCAGGCCTGGCTGCCGAAGAACATGGTGTTCGTGAACAAGGCCGCCTTCGATGCCCTCGACAAGCCGACCCAGGAGGCCGTGCTGAAGGCTGCTGCCGCCGCCGAGGAACGCGGCTGGAAGAGCTCCATCGAGAAGAGCAAATGGTATGTGGAGCAGCTCCAGGCCAAGGGCATGAAGGTGGAAGCGCCTTCCGCCGAACTGCGGGCCGGCTTCGAGAAGATCGGCGCGCAGCTTACCGCCGACTGGATCAAGAAGGCGGGCCCGGACGGGGAAGCCGCCCTCGCCGCCTTCAAGAAGTGAGGGCGGTGGCGTAACATGACGCGATCGGCCGGCCCGCGCAGGGCCGGCCACGCCGCCGGAGCGGCAGGCCTTGCCGACGCTCCCCGCTTCCGGCCCCGGCTTCTCGGGCCGGAGCATTTCCGCCCGCAAGAACAGCCGGACGCCAAGCCGTATGACCCGACGCCCCGCCTCTCCCGCACCGGCCGGTGAAACCGATCGCCCCATCTCGTCCGGTCCGCTCGGCTCCATCGTCTCCTCGGCCCATCTTGCCGACGGCGCCCTGCCGGCCTTGTCGGAGCTGGAATTCGGCCTCAACATGATCACCCACGGCTACCAGCGCTGGATGGTCCGCTGCATGGCGGCGGCGGGCTTGCCGGATCTGTCGTCGCTGGATGTGCTGGTGCTGCACCACGTGGCCCATCGGGACCGGGCGAAGACCATCGCCGATCTGTGCCTGGTGCTGGATGTGGAGGATACCCACCTCGTCACCTATGCCGCGAAGAAGCTCCAGGCCCTGGGGCTGGTGTCCAGCGGCCGGCGCGGCAAGGAGAAGACCTTGAACGCCACCGAGAAAGGCCGCCTCGCCTGCCAGCGCTACCGCGAGGTGCGCGAGGCGCTGCTGACGCAAACCGTTGCCGCGACAGGCATTCCCCCCGAAAAGCTGTCGGAGATCGCGGCCTTGCTGCGCACGCTTTCCGGCCATTACGACCAGGCGGCCCGGGCGGCCGCGAGCCTTTAGCACACCTCCGCTTCAGGCCGGCAGGACAAAGCCGCCGCCACTGGCAAGCCCGCCCGCGCGCGGGAAAAGCGCGGGCTCTCCTGATGCACCGGTCCTCGGCATCGCTCCGGGTGACAGAAAATGTTTCACGTGAAACAATGGCTTAGCGCAGACGAACATCGGTTTACTGGCGCTTGACCGCACTTTTCCAGCCGATCACACCGGCTTTTCGGGCGAATATTTCGCATTGAATTTCGGCACGCCGCATCCGCCCGCTTCCAAGTGATCGGCGTGGGCCGACGGCGACCACGAGGACCCCACCGGCGCCGCACCCGAGGGGTCCGTCAAAGCGCCCCCCCGCGGCTCACCGATCCGCCTCAGCGAAAGCCCGTCAGCGCAGGGCACCGGCGGGAGCGAGGCGCGCGCCGCGATGGGCGCGCAGGCTGCGCTCGGCGAGCGGGCCGAAGGCCAGCCCGAGGGTTGCCCACAGCACCGCCTGGATGCCGAGCGTGGCGATGCGGAACTCCCACAGGAGCGAGGCCGAGAATTCGGCCGGCACCTCGTTGATGGTCGGCAGCATCGTCTGCACCAGGGCAATCACCGCCACATAGGCAAGCGCCGCCGCGACGACCCCGTTCCACACACCGTGGCGGGCGGCGAGCCGCCGGGCCAGCAGCACCGCGCCCGTGAGCGCGGCCAGCGAGGCCACGAGCATCAGGAAGAACATCTGGGTGCGGAAGCCGATGGTCGCGCCGTCGCCTACGGCGGGCGGATTGGCGGGATATTTCAGCCCCGGCACCAGGGCGATGGCCAAGAACCCGCCCAGCGCCAGCAGCCCCGCCGTCGCGCGCGGGGACAACGGGCCCACCCGCCCGAGCGCAAAGGCGAAGACCAGCGCGAAAATGCCGCCCATGGCGGCGCCATAGACCAATGTGCCGGTCAGCAGGCCGAGCCCGGCCTGGGTGGACCGGCTGACCAATTCCTCCTCGCCGCCATGGGAATGGCCTTCGGCCGCGGCGGGTACCGGGGCGGCGGCATGCATGTGCGTGCTGCCGTCGGCATGGACATGCGGCGTCGCCGCCGGGGATGCGGGCGCGGCGGCGGGCGCCGGCCCTTCCGCATGCGCTTCCTCAAAGGCGATGGCGCGGTTGACCGCGGGTTCACCGAAGACGCGCGCGAATCCAAACGAGAGCAAGCCCGCGAGGACGCCAACAAGCATCCCGCGAAGCAGGAGAGACCCAACCATGTCGCATGCCCCTTAGTGGCAGGGGAAGCCGAGCAGGTGGCGGCCGTCGTGCAGGAATTCATGCACATACATGCCGGGGATGAGGGAAGTCGCGCCCTGTTCGGCGCCGACGAAATAAAGCGCGAGCAGCATCAGCAGGCCGCCGAACACCGCCCAGGGCAGAAGTTCGCTGACCGAGATGGTCTGCGTGCCGGCCGCAACGCCGAGGGAGGAACCGGAAAGAACGGTGTCGGCCATGGTCAGTCTCCTGGGATTGCGCGTCCCGAAATCGAACATCGTCCTGCGGGCCGGGTCTGACTTGCGGCACGGCCGGAATGGCGTGGCGCTTACAGTGGCGCGACCGTGTCGGATTTTCACCGACTTCCTCACCCGCAGCGAAGCATCGACACTATTGGCGCGAAGCCGGTTGTGTCAAACGAACAATCTGGCGAAAACAGACGCGCGCCGGCGCGCCGGCCGATCTCCTCCGCCCGCTGCCGCAAGGGTGCCCCATCGCCATGGCCAACCGCCTGACGCTGATCTGCCACGGTGCCACCGCCGCCCTGCGGGCCGGCGCCTTTCCGCGCGACGAACCGCTGGAGCCGCTCGCCCTGGCGCAGACCCAGGCGTGGCGCGGCCGGCTGCGGCGGCCCGACGGCGTGCGGACTTCGCCAGCCGAGCGCGCGAGAGAGACCGCACGCGCGCTCGGCTTTGAGGCGGAGAACGACGAGGATCTTCGCGATTGGGACTGCGGGCTGTGGGCGGGCCGCACCTTCACCGAGGTGGACACAGCTTATCCTGGCGCGCTCGCCCTCTGGCGCGGCGAGCCGCAGGCAGCGCCGCACGGCGGCGAATCGCTCGCGGCGCTGATCGCCCGCATGGAGGCCTGGCTGGACCGCCAGCGCGAGGGCCATGGCCATGTCATCGCCTGCACCCATGCGGCGAACGTCCGGGCGATCGCGGTCGGCCTTCTCCAGGCGCCGCCTGGCGCCTTCTGGCAGATCGACGTGGCGCCGCTCACCCGCAGCGACCTGCGCACCGACGGCCGGCGCTGGACCCTTCGCACCCTGGGCCAGCCCCTGGACCCTCCGCCCGACGCCTGAGGCGGACCGGACGGGCGGGTGGAACGAGGGGCGGGAGCCACGCCCGGCGGCTCCCGCCTGACCTCAATGGACGGCGATCATCACGTCCGACGCCTTGATGATGGCGGCGGCGTCCTGGCCGACTTCGAGCTTCAGCTCGTCCACCGCCTCATTGGTGATGGAGGCGGTGACCGTGGCGCCGCCGCCAAGGTCCAGGCGCACGTGGGACGTGGTCGCGCCCTTGGTGATTTCCAGGATCTTGCCCTTCAACACATTCCGCGCACTGATCTTCATGATCACCCTCCACTGCTGGCGCGGAGCCCGGTGGGCTCCCGTCCGCCACGCCGCACATCGACATATTTTAGAAAATATATCGCTAGCGAAAATCGTCGCGGCGCTATATTTCAAAATATATCGCGCTGCACCAAGCACCGTACCGGAGAGGGACAATGAACCTGGCTCGCCGCACCTGGCTGAAAATCGCATGCCTCGCCCTGAGCGGCGCCTGGCTTGGCACCATGCCCCTGGCCGGCGCGGCCCATGCCCAGTCCGAGCCGGTCACCATCTTCGCCGCCGCCAGCCTGAAGAACGCCCTCGATGCGGTGGCGGCCGACTGGCACAAGGAAACCGGCAAGACCACGCGCATCTCCTATGCCGCCTCCTCCGGGCTCGCCAAGCAGATCGAGGCCGGGGCGCCCGCCGATATTTTCATCTCCGCCGATCTCGACTGGATGGACTATGCCGCCAGCCACAAGCTGCTCCAGGAGGGAAGCCGGTTCAATTTCCTCGGCAACCGCCTGGTGCTGATCGCCCCCAAGGACAATGCCAAGCCGGTCGACATCAAGAAGGGCTTCGACCTTGCCGGCCTGCTGAAGGGCGGGCGCCTCGCCATGGGGTCGGTGGACAGCGTGCCGGCCGGCAAATACGGCAAGGCGGCGCTGACCTATCTCGACATCTGGCCCTCGGTGGAGGCCAAGGTCGCCGGCGCGGAGAGCGTGCGGGCCGCCATGCTGCTGGTCTCGCGGGGCGAAGCGCCCTACGGCATCGTCTACCAGACCGACGCCGCCGCCGACCCGAACGTCGCCATCGTCGGCACCTTCCCGGAAGACAGCCACCCGCGCATCATCTATCCGGTGGCGCTGGTCGCGGGTTCCAAGAACGCCGACGCCGCCGCCTTCCTCGCCTTCATGCGCGCGGCGAAGGAACAGCCGGCATTTGAGAAGCAGGGCTTCACCATCCTAAAGTGAGGCGAGTGGCGCGCCGCGCGCGCGCCGCCCCTTCTCCGACGTCCGGAAGGCCCGCGTGGATTTCCTGCATCTCAGCGCCGACGAATGGACGGCGGTCGTTCTCACCTTGCGCATCGCCACCGTGGCGATGCTGGCCAGCCTGCCGTTCGGCATCTTGATGGCGCTCGCGCTGGCGCGCGGCCGCTTCTGGGGCAAATCGGTGCTGAACGGCATCGTCCATTTGCCCCTGGTGCTGCCGCCCGTGGTCACGGGCTTCATCCTGCTGCTGCTGTTCGGCCGGCGCGGCCCCATCGGCGCCTTTCTCGATGCGCATTTCGGCATCGTGTTCTCGTTCCGCTGGACCGGAGCGGCGCTGGCCTGCGCGGTGATGGGCTTTCCGCTCATGGTGCGCACCATCCGCCTCTCCATCGAGGCGGTGGACCGCAAGCTGGAGGATGCCGCCGGCACCCTCGGCGCGAGCCCGATATGGGTATTCCTGACCGTCACGCTGCCGCTGATCCTGCCGGGCGTGATCGCCGGCATGATCCTCTCGTTCGCGAAAGCCATGGGCGAGTTCGGCGCCACCATCACCTTCGTCTCGAACATTCCCGGCGAGACGCAGACCCTCTCGGCCGCCATCTACAGCTTCACCCAGGTGCCCGGCGGCGATGCCGGCGCCCTGCGCCTGACGCTGATATCGGTGGCGATCTCCATGGCGGCGCTGGTCGCCTCGGAAATCCTCGCCCATTTTGCCGGCCAGAAGGCGGATCTGCGATGACGCTGCTGGTCGAAGCCAGGCTGAAGCTGGGCGACTTCACCCTCGACGCGCACTTCGCCTCCCACGCCGGCGTCACCGCTTTGTTCGGGCCGTCGGGGTCGGGCAAGTCCACCCTGGTCAATGTGATCGGCGGGCTGATCCGGCCCGATGCCGGCCGGGTGGTGTTCGACGACGTGGTGCTGGTGGATACCGCCCGCGGCATTTATGTGCCCAAGCACAAGCGGCGCTTCGGCTATGTGTTCCAGGAAGCGCGCCTGTTCCCCCATCTCTCGGTGCGGCGCAACCTGCTGTTCGGCCGCTGGTTCGCGCCGGCTTCCCTGCGGGCGGGCAATCTCGCGCAGGTGGTGGACCTGCTCGGCATCGGCCATCTGCTCGAGCGGCGGCCCAATGCGCTCTCCGGCGGGGAGAAGCAACGCGTCGCCATCGGCCGGGCGCTGCTCTCCGAGCCGCGCCTGCTGCTGATGGACGAGCCGCTGGCGGCCCTCGACGAGGCGCGCAAGGCCGAGATCCTGCCCTATCTCGAACGGCTGCGGGACGAGACCCACATTCCCATCGTCTATGTCAGCCATTCCCTGGCCGAGGTCTCGCGCCTCGCCTCCACCATCGTGGTGCTGGCGGACGGGCGCACGCGCGCCGTCGGGCCCGCCGACCAGGTGCTGACCCAGCCCGATCTCGTGGCGGCCACCGGGCGCGCGGAGAGCGGCGCGGTGATCGAGGCCAAGGTCGCCGCCCACGACCCCGCCCACCACATGACGGTCCTCGACACCGGCAGCGGGCTGATGCGGGTGCCGTTCTGCGATCAGCCGCCGGGCGCGAGCGTGCGGGTGCGCGTTCCCGCGCGCGACGTGATGATCGCGCTCACCCCGCCGCAGGGCCTCAGCGCGCTGAACGTGCTGGACGGGCAGATCGCGGAAATCGGCCAGCCGGTCGACGGCATGGTCGACATCCGCCTGGCGTGCGGCGGGCAATCGCTGCTGGCGCGCTTGACCACCTTTTCGTGCGAGATGCTCGGCCTTCGTCCGGGCCTGGCGGTGTGCGCGGTGGTGAAATCCGTGGCGCTGGCGGAGCGCTAGGGCCAATCGACGTGCAGTAGCGTGGTGGATCGTCGGGGCGCCGGGGGAGGTGCGCGCCATTGTCTGCCAGTAATCGGATGTCATGGCCGGGTGCGTCCCGGCCATCCACGCCGAGCCGCCCGTGCGACCCTTGAAACGCCGATGCCGGCGGGGCCGCGGGGATGCACGGGACAGGCCCGTGCATGACGATACTCAGCTTCAACGGCGTCAACCGATGAATGATTAGGGCAAGGCCGGGCCCCGCCCCGCCTCGCCGGTGTCGTCTGTCTCATCCGTCTCGGCCGGCGGCACATAATGGGCTTCGAGCCAGGAAAGATCCTGCGCCAGCGCTTGTCGCGCCTTGGCCTGCATGTCGCGGAAACGGGTGATCAGCTCCTCGCCGAACGCGGTGAGCGCGGCCCCACCGCCCCCGCCGCCGCCGCGCTTCGATTCCACCACTGGCGTGGAGAACATGCGGTTCATCGCCGCCACCAGCATCCAGGCCCGGCGGTAGGACAGGCCCATGGCCCGCCCGGCGCTGGTGATCGAACCTTCGCTGCGGATCTGCTCCAGCAATTCGATCTTGCCGCGCCCGAGCCGATCCTCGGGGGGAAAGTCGATCCGCATGATGAGCTTGGGCCTCGTGATGGGCTTGGCCATGTTCGCAGGTCTCGCGCGGCCCGTCCCTTCACCGCCGCATGCGGCGTGGCGGCCGGGAATTGGAGCGGGCGATGGGAATCGAACCCACGACATACAGCTTGGGAAGCTGTCGTTCTACCACTGAACTACGCCCGCAACGCCGCAAGGAGTGAAACAAGGCCCTTGAAAAGACCTTGAGCAATCGTCCTTGGGGGAAAACAGCGCCGCCCGGATCGCGAAGCGCGGCCGGGGCCTCAACCTTTAGCAAAGGCCGCCCGCCCCTGTCCATAGCCTGCGGCGGCGCTGCCCGCGCAGGGCGAATGCCGGGCGGAAACGGGGACAAATACGTGCAGACGCGGAAAAAATTTAACCAAGGGATGCAATAGAGGAAGCGGGACGTCCGCTTGGCTGGTCGACATCGACCGCCGCTTGGGCAGGATGTGGGACGAAAACGCGGCTGTGGGGCGAATGCCGAGGCATCGTCGCCGCGCAGGCACCGGGGGGCGAAGAGATGTGTTCCACCACTCCAGGGATGGGACCTCGGGAAACCGGTCGGCCGGGCGTTTTCACGCACGTGATCGCCGCGACGTCAGGTCAATTCGCGGCGTCGCAAGCGGAAAGCCTAGTAAAACGGTATTATAGTAAGTTTGATTCTTCTTGCGCTCTAGCTATCCACAGGATATCCAACTTTTTCCCGACCATTGCCCGAGAAGCAGAACGCAGCGTTCGTGGTTTTCGGTCTGGGATTTCCAGTGTCAATCCCCCAGCGCAGGCGGACCGATACAAGAAGAAGCCCCGAACAATTCCTTTTCGAGACATGACGATGATTAAGCACCAAGGTCATTTACGGGTCCTGCTTGCGCTCGCCGCGATGGCACCGGCCTTTGCCGCGTCACACGCGCACGCGCAGACCCCGCCGGCACCGGCCCGCGACGCCCAAGCCCAGATGACCCGTGCCCGACCGGCCTCACTCCAATTGGCCCAGAACCAGACGGGGCAAGCTCAAACCGGGCAAGCGCCGCAGGCGCAGCCGGCTCCGGGCGCCGCGCCCCAGGCTCAAGACGCCGCGCCCCAGGCCGCGCCGGTGCCCGAGACCCCCGCGGCGGCCCTCGCCCGCCTCGCGAGCGACCGCGCGATCACCGTGTCCTTGAACCTGGAAGACCTCGGCATCGACCGGCCGATCTCGCTCTGGGGCATGGATGCGCGGCGCGAAATCTTCCTGCCCGTGCCCGCCGGCGTGCGCATTCGCGACGCCCAGATCAAGCTCGACGGCCGCTATCTGCGCGGCGACGGCGGCCACACCACCTATGTGGTCTCGGTGGACGGCACCCCGCAATTCTCCCGGCCGGTGGAGGGCGAGAAGGGCATCGTCTCGGAAATCCTGCCGATTTCCGGCGACATCCGCCCCACCGGCTTCGTCAATCTCAACCTCGCCTGGTCCTCGGCGATCTCGCAGGAATTGTGCGGCGACGAGCGCTCCATCGGCAATATCCTGGAATTCAATCCAGCCACGCGCTTCACTTATACCTATAACGCCTCGGATATCCGCGATCTCGCCACCGCCTGGAGCGCCCTGCCGCCCCGCCCGGTGATCCTGATCCCACCGGGAGAACTCTCCAAGGCCACCTATGACGCGGCCTGGCGCATCGGCGCCGTGCTCCAGCAGGCCGGCAAGCTGCCGCGCATCGCCGTCATGCCCACCGTCGGGCAGGAAGTGGACACCTCCGGCATCGTGCTGTCGCCCGGCCTCGCCGCCGTGCCGGCCTTCGCCGCCTTCTCCGGCGGCGGCCGCCATCGCATCGCCAGCCGGGCGGAACTCGGCGCCTATATCGCGCTCGCCCGCCAGGGTGGCTTCTCGGCCGATTTCGTGATCGAGGACCCGAGCATCCGCGACCAGATGGACCAGGCCGTGCGCGCCCTGGAAGACGATCTGCGTGCCGGCTCGCCCGACAATGCCAGCGCCTTCGCGCCGCTGCGTGCCCAGCTCATGGCGAATGCGGCCCAGGGCGATGAAAACGTGCGCCTCGTGACCATCGCCGGCAAGCCGGTCATCGCCATTTCCGCCCAGGCGGCGGCGCAGGCGTCCGGCGTCTTGTCGGAGCTGTGGCGGCAGATGCTGGTGGTGCCCGCGGCAAACGTGCGCGTCGCCACGACGCCGGATTTCTCCGGCGTCACCTCCATCGACCTCTCGCGCCTCGGCGGCCGCACCGGCACCTTCGACGTGCTGGCCCGCGGCGACTGGAGCGCCACTTTCGATCTCGGCACCCTGCTGGGCGGCGGGCGCGTGCCCTCCGAATTCCTGGTGGACGTTTCCGCCGCACCGAGCGCCGGCGATTCCTCGCCCATCGCCTCGATCATGCTGAACGAATATCTGCTGGGCGCCCGGCGGCTCTCCGCCAACGGCATCACGGAGCGCATTCCGGTGCAGGTGCCGCGCTATGCGCTGGCGGCCCGCAACGTGCTGAAGATCTCGTTCCAGCGCCAGCCCATGAGCGATCGCTGCCGCGAGACGCCCCAGGCGTTCCCGGTGGCGGTGCTGCCCTCGAGCCGCGCGGTGCTGGTGGATGCCCCCGCCACGGTCGACTTCTTCGGCGCCATGCCGCGCCTCGCCACCCGCGCCAACGTGATCATCCCGCAAGCCTATCTGCGCGATCCCGCGACCCTGCGGCGGGTGATTGCGCTCGCCGTGGCCTCCGGCGTGACGCCCGAGCGCGCGATCCTCACGGTGGCCGGCGACGGCGCCGAGATCACCCCGGACGGCGCATTCCTCGCCATCGACACGCGCATCGGCAACGTGACCAGCAAGGCGAAGGTGGAGGGCAGCCGCCTCGCCATCACCGGCAGCAACCAGCAGACCATGCTGGACGTGGGTTCGCTCACCAATCTCGGGGTGATCGAGGCGGTGACGTCGGGCCACCAGATCGGCCTCGTCTACCGGACCATCGGCGCGAACGCCCCGGAGTGGAAGAAGCCGTTCCTGCTGAGCGCGGGCGACATCAGCCTCTTGTCCTCCGCGGGACCGGTGGTGACGCTCGACACCAATTCGGCGACGCTGACGCGGGACACAGCCGGCGAGAACGACGCGTTCAGCAATTTGCTGAAGCGCGGCCCTGCCTGGGGCCCGGCCGCCGTGGGCGTCGCGATCCTGCTGTTCCTGCTGTTCGTGGTCCTTGCCCAACGGGCGCGCCGGCGTACGCGAGAGGAACCGTGATGCCTGACCAACGCGGCGTTGCGTGATGTCGTACCTCCTCACCTATGGCGCGGCGGATTATTACGCCGCCCTGGAATGGGTCGCGGCCGTGGTCGCGATCATCATCCTGATCTCGAGTCTGGATGACCTGTTCATCGACATCTATTTCTGGGTGCGAGAAACCTATCGCGCGCTCACCATCAAGCGCGTCTACCGCCCGCTCACCGTCGAACAATTGCTGGAACGGCCGGAGCAGCCGTTCGCCATCATGATCCCGGCGTGGCTCGAAGCGGACGTGATCGCCGGCATGCTGGAGACGCTGGTCGATACGCTCGATTATCGCGACTACACGATTTTCGTCGGCACCTATCCCAACGATGCCGCCACCATCGTGGAAGTCGAGCGCATGCGCCGGCGCATCAAGCAATTGCAGCGCGTGGAAGTGCCCCATCCCGGCCCGACCTCCAAGGCCGACTGCCTGAACTGGGTGGTGCAGGCCATTTTCCTCTACGAGCAGGAAAAGGGCATCGAATTCACCGGGGTGATCCTGCACGACAGCGAGGACGTGACCCACCCGCTGGAAATGCGGCTGTTCAACTATCTGATCCCGCGCAAGGACCTGATCCAGCTGCCGGTGATCTCGCTGGAACGCGAATGGTTCGAACTGGTCGCCGGCACCTATATGGACGAGTTCGCCGAATGGCACGCGAAAGACCTGCCGGTGCGCGAGAGCATCTCCGGCATGGTGCCCTCGGCGGGGGTGGGCACCGGCTTCTCGCGCCGCGCCCTGCTCGCGCTCTGCGACACCAACAACAACCGGCCGTTCAACACCGAAAGCGTGACCGAGGACTATGACATCGGCATGCGCCTGTCGCGCCTCGGCATGCGCTCCATCTTCGTGCGCTTCCCGGTAAAATACCAGGTGAAGCGCTATTCCTGGCTGGGCACCGGCGTGCACACCACCACGCTCGACATGCCTTTGTGCGTGCGGGAATATTTCCCCGATACGTTCCGCGCCGCCTATCGCCAGCGTGCCCGCTGGACGCTCGGCATCGCCTTGCAGAGCTGGCGCCAGCAGGGCTGGCCGGGATCGCTCGCGACGAAATACCTGCTGGTGCGCGACCGCAAGTCGATCATCACCTCCATCGTCAGCACGCTGGCCTATTTCCTGGTGCTGAATTTCGTCGGCTTCTACATCGCCGCCGAGCTTGGCGTATGGACCCTGCGCTATCCGCCGCTGTTCACCGAGAACAGCTGGATCCTGTACATCCTGTGGTTCAACACGTTCGCGCTGCTGCTGCGCATCTGCCAGCGGGGATATTTCGTCTGGCGCCTGTACGGCTGGCAGCAGGCGATCCTCTCGGTGCCGCGCCTCGTGGTGTGCAATGCCGTGAACTTCATGGCGACCCTGCGCGCCTGGCGCATCTTCATCCAGACCTCGCTGTTCGGGCAGCCCGTGACATGGGACAAGACCATGCACGCCTTCCCCACCGCCGACGAACTGCTGCTGCGCCGGCGCCGGCTGGGGGACCTTCTGATGTCCTGGCAGGTGCTGGATGAAGCCCGCCTCGAACACGCCCTGACGCTCCAGTCCGAACGCGACATCCCGCTCGGCCGCCTCCTGATCTTCCAGGGCTGGCTGGACGACGAGACCCTGGCGGAAGCCATTTCCGCGCAATCGGACCTGCCCCGCGCCCATCTCGATGCCGCCACCGTGCAGCGGTACGGCCGGCAGGTGGACCTGGCGCTGTGCGTGCGCCATCGCTTCATCTTCCTCGGCGCCGAGGACGGCGTGCCGCGCATCGCGGTGGGTGGTCCGCTGAAGCCGGAAGTGCTCACCTTGCTCACGCCCGCCCTCGGCGGCGCGCCCGAGCAGATGATCGCCCGCGAAAGCGAAATCGCGGCCGCCCTGCGAATGCTGACGCAACAGGGCGATACCTTCGACACCAGCGAAAAGGGCAGCGTGCCGCTGCTGGGCGATCTCCTGATCGAGCAGGGCCTGTTGCAGCGCGCCGCCTTCGACGCGGCCATGGAAGACTATCGTCCCGAGCGCGACGGCCGTATCGGCGACCATCTGGTCGCACGTGGCGTCGTCACCCGCGAAGCCGTCGAGACCGCGCAGGCGGAGCAGCGGCGGCGGTTCGAGCAATTGGCCGCCGTATGACCGGCCCCAACAGGTGGGATGTCGTTCGATGACCCGTGTTCCGACCATCGCCCTTGCGGCCGCCCTGTTCAGCCTGGTCGCCGGCGAGGCGTTCGCCCAGGCGACGCCGCTGACCCGCCTCTATGCGGCCAAGCCGCCGGCGGGCTCGGCGTTCGTGCGCGTGCTCAATCCCACCGACGCGCCGGTGGTGGTGGGGCTGGCAGAGGGCTCCAAGGCGACCCTCGGGCCCGGCGGTCCGCGCGCCAGCGTCTATCGCGTCGTGCCCGGCGGCAAGCCGGTCTCCGTGAGCGTGGATGGCAAGCCGGTCTCCGGCACCGCGAGCCCCGCCCCCGATGGCTTCTCCACCCTGGTGCTGCTGCCCGAGGGCGCTGGCTTCCGTCTCGAGCCGCTCGCCGATTCCACCGAGGGCCGCGACGATCTGAAAGCCATGCTGCGCTTCTACGCGCTCGCGCCCGGCTGCACGGCCACCCTCGCCGTGGCGGACGGGCCGACCGTGTTCGATGCGGTGCCCCCCATGGCGAGCCGCCAGCGCGCGATCAATCCGGTCGAGGCCAGCCTTGTCGGACGCTGCGGGGATGCGGTCTCCGCGCCGCTCAAGCTGCCGCCGCTGAAGGCCGGGGATCATTACAGCCTGTTTCTCGTGGGAACCGCGCAGGCGCCCGTGCTGGCCGGCCAGAATGACGAGACCGAACCCTATCGCGGCCCCGCCAACTGATCGCGAAAGGACGGTCGGTCCGCAATGGTCTTCGCCAGCGACAGCTTCATCTTCCTCTTCCTGCCGGTGTTCCTGGTCGCCTACGGCCTGACGCCGGCGCGCTGGCGCAACCTGACGCTGCTCGGCTTTTCCTGGCTGTTCTATGCCTGGTGGCGGGTGGATTTCCTCCCCCTCATCGTCGGCATCGCGCTCTGGTCCTGGGTCACCGGCCTGTGGATCGCCCGGCGGGCGGAGCATGAGCGCGGCTGGCCCCTGTTCGTCGCCATCGCCGGGCCGCTGGCGGCGCTGATCTGGTTCAAATACGCCAATCTGTTCGCCGGCACCGCCATCGCGCTCGGCGCGCCGCTCACCGGCTGGCAGGCCATCGTGCTGCCCATCGGCCTGTCGTTCTTCGTGTTCGGCGCCATCTCCTATTCGGTCGACGTCTATCGCGGCACCGTGCCGGCGGAGACCAGCTTCATCAATTACGCCACCTACCAATCCATGTTCGGCCACCTCGTGGCGGGTCCGGTGGTGCGCTATCAATGGGTGGCGGACCGCCTGCACGCGCGCGCCTTCGACCGGGCGGAATTCGCCATCGGGGTGGAGCGCTTCATGCTCGGCTTCGCCCAGAAGGTGCTGCTCGCCGACACGCTCGCGCCGATGGTGGACGCGGGCTATGCGCTCGCCCATCCGACCGCGGCGGACGTGGCGCTGGCGGTGCTCGGCTATACCTTGCAGCTCTATTTCGATTTCGCCGGCTACAGCTCCATGGCGATCGGGCTCGGCCTGATGGTGGGGCTGAAATTCCACGAGAATTTCGACAATCCCTATCTCTCCGTCACGCTCGCCGAATTCTGGCGCCGCTGGCACATCTCCCTGTCCACCTGGCTGCGGGACTATCTCTACATCCCGCTCGGCGGCAATCGCGGCGGGCTGTGGCGCTTGTGCGTGAACCTGATGATCACCATGGGCCTCGGCGGGCTGTGGCACGGGGCCAGCTGGACCTTCCTGGTATGGGGCCTGTGGCACGGGCTCGGCCTCATGGCCCTGCGCCTGGCGTCGGCGGCCGGCCTGCCCAAGGCGCCGGCGGTGATCGGCCATGTGACGACGCTGGCGTTCGTGATGTTCGGCTGGCTGCTGTTCCGCGCCCAGACCTGGGACGAATTCTCGGTCGCGCTCAACGGCCTGACCGGGGCGAACGGCATGGCGCCGTCGCAGGAATTCCTGGCCACCCTGCATCCCACCATCATCGCGACGCTGCTGCTCGGCATCGTGATGGTCTATGTACCCCTGATCGGCCGCTTCAGCGAACCGGCCGCGCGTTTCGGCGCCGCGGTGCGCCTGTGGTCGGCGCTGCCGCTGTGGCTGCTGGCGGTGTGGGTGTTGCAGGGGCGCATCGTCGTGCCCTTCCTGTATTTCCAGTTCTGAGGGGGAGCCGGCCATGCGCGCGAAACTCCATCTCCTCTATGCCGCGGCCTTCCTGCTGGTGTGTTTCTGCGGCATGGCGGCGGGCCTGCCCCATCTGTGGAGCGAAAAGGCGCGCGCCGCCTATGCCCCGCTCACCGCCTCCACGCTGCTCAACGGGCAGTTCACCGCCGCGTTCGACCGCACCTTCGCGACCGGCATGCCGCACAGCGAGGCGCTGGACGGCGCGGTGGCGGGTGCGCTCTATGCCTTGATCGGCGATGCCGGCCCGCTGGTGCGCGCGGGCTGTCCCGGATGGCTGTTCCTCGCCGAGGAAACCCTTGAAGTGCGCGGCGGAGACACCTTCCTCGCCGACCGCGTGAAACTCGCGCGCAAGATCGCCGCCGATTTTACCAAGCGCGGGGTCGCCCTGGTGCTGCTCCCGGTGCCGGAAAAAGTCACTCTGCAGCGGGCCGAGACCTGCGGCCTGCCAGTGGCGGAGCAAGCGCGCAACCGGTTCGCCTCCTGGCGCGGCTATTCGGAAGGCAACGGGCTGCGACAGGCCAACCTCGCGCTGAACTGGCCGACACCGGGCTTCCTGCGCACCGACACCCATTGGAACACCACGGGCGCCGGCTTCGCCGCCGGGCAAGTGGCGGCGATCGTCAAGTCCATTCTGGGCGCGGGAACGACGCCGGTGACTTTGGCCGAAGGGCCGCTTCATCCACGCCCGGGCGATCTCATGCGGCTCGCCAACCTGCGGAGCACCGCCAGGATTTTCGGCCCGGCGCCCGACGAAGTCCGCGATATCACCGCGACCGTAACCCGTTCCGGCGGATTGCTCGACGATGTCCCGGTGCCCGCCATAATCCTGGCGGGCTCATCCTATTCCCTGAACGCGGGGTTCATCGACCAGTTGCAGGCCGCGCTTGGGCGCGAAGTGGTCCAACGCAGTCTCGCGGGCGGCGGTTTTGCCGGCGCGATCCTCGATCTGCTGGAGCGCCATGCCGACCTGCTCTCGCGCACCAAGCTTGTTGTCTGGGAATGGCCGGTTCGCGCCTTGACCCAGCCGCTCACCGATGCCGAACGGCGTTATCTCGAAAGGGACCTTCCATGATGCTTGTGACGCGCCGCCGCGCCCTCCTCGCCGCCGCCGCTTTGCTCGCAGGCGCCGCCCTGCCCGGCTTGCCGGCCCGCGCCGCCGACGGGCCGATCATCATCATGGGCAAGGGCGGTTGGCTGTTTCCCGGCTGGGAAAGCCTCACCACTTCCGACACCGCCGGCATCCAGAAGGTGGTCCAGCTGATCAAGGACACCAAGGACCGTCTCGCGGCACGCAACATCCTGCTGGTGCCGCTGGTGGTGCCGCTGAAGGCCACCTTCTATGCCGACAAGCTGCCCGACGGCACCTCCGTTTCCGCCGATGTGAAGGCCCGCTATGATTTCATCCTCGCGCAGCTGAAGCAGAGCGGGCTTGAGGCGATCGACCTGCGGCCGGCGCTGAAATCGGTGGAGACCGGCAAGCAGACCATCTTCTTCCGGGCGGATTATCACTGGACCGCCTGGTCGGCGGAAGCGGCGGCCGGGGCGGTCGCCCAGGTGATCAAGGCCAGCGTCAAGCTCTCCGGCGCGCCCGGCACGGGGGACAAGCTGGGCGAATGGGTCACCCAGCGCAATCTCGGCGACCTCGCCCAGCGCTTCCTCTCACCCGACCAGCAGAAGGCCGTGGGGCCGGACCTGTACACCGTGCGCGTTCCCCCCGAGGACAAGAAGGGCCTTCTGGATGCCGGGCCCGCGCCGGTGCATGTGGTGGGCAACAGCTTCGTGCAGCCCTATCTCGGCTTCCCGCAGAAGCTCTCGAACGCGCTCGACCGGCCGGTGTCGCTGACCTGGAACGTGGGCAATATCGGGCCGTGGTTCACCTTCCTGCAATATGTCGGCTCCCCCGGCTTCGCCAAGCAGCCGCCGCAGGTGGTCGTGTGGCAGTTCAACGAAGGGCAGTTCCACAGCGGCCCGGACGCGACCGGACAATGGGATGCCCCCTCGATCATCGCCCCGCAGACGTGGCGGGACCGCATGACAGCGGCCATCGCCAAATAAGGCGGCGGCCACCTTCATCATTTGTAAATATTGGTTTACGCACTGTAAACGAGACCTTTAAATTCCGTAAATATTGATCCCCTGTAAAGTATTTGGAATTCAACAAAAGTTAACAGAAGGAAAATAACGCTGATCGTAGTTTTGAAAACAGCCTTAACTACGATTTAACCTTAATAATCGACGGTAGGCACATGACTACCGCGATTCATCTCTCCGAGATCAGCCGCCCCATGCGCTTTCAGGCGATGGGGCGCATGCGCAGGGTTACCGCCGCCGCCATGCTGGCGATGACGGTGAGCGGCATAGCGTTGGTCGCCCATACGCCCGCGCTCGCCCAGGAACCGGCCCTGGTAGGGCCGGCATGGACCGCCGCCGACAAGGCCTATGCGGCCTATCAGGCCAAGGATTACGCCACCGCCGCCGCCCAGGCGCGCGAGGCGCTGCACCTTCGGCCCGATGTCGCCCGGCTCTGGCTTCTGCTCATGGATGCGCTCGACGCCCAGGGCAATGTCGCCGAATCGGTCGCGGCGGCGAAGGACGCCATCGCCGCCGGGGTCCAGGACCCGACGATCACGGCGCGCCTGCGCAGCCAGAGCAAGGTGCTCGCGCAAGCGCCCTCGCTCGCCGCCAACAAGGCGCTCGAGGCCCGCAATCCCAAGGCCGCCCTCACCGAGATCCGCAAGGCCATCGCGCTCGTGCCCGACGATCTCAGCTATCGCGTGCTGCTGATCTATGCCCTGATCGCCGACGACCAGATCGAGGCGGCGGAGCAGGCGGCGACCGCGGCCATCGCGGTCGATCCCAAATCCTTCCTGCCCCAGGTGCTGCGCGGCTATCTGCGCGAGCGCCTCGGCCGCATCAACGAGGCGAACCAGGATTTCGACAGCGCGCTGACCGACGAGGTGCTCACCGGTCCCGACGCGCGCGATGTGCGCTTGGTGATCGCCGACGCCGCCATCGCCGCCGGCAATCCGCGCCGCGCCCTGAAGATCCTCGATCCGCTCGGCGATACCCAGGATCCGTCCGTCAAGGCGCGCCGCGATGCCGCGAGCGCCCAGGACGCAACCCCCAGCATCGTGCCGAAGGATGCCTTCAAGACGCTGCCGGTGCCCTATCAGAAGTGCCGCGACACGCCCTATGGACCGGCCTGCACGCTGGTGCCCGCCACCACGCCGCCGGGCGCGGGCGGGGTCGCCAATCCCGGCTTCAAGGCCGCCGACGAAGCCTATAAGGCCTATGCGGACGGCAATTACGTGCTGGCGGAAAAGCGCATCCGCGAGGCGCTGGCGGTCAGCCCCTCGAACGCCGCCTGGCGCCGCTTGCTGATCGACACGCTGGAACGCTCCAACCAGTTCGCCGCCCTCGATGCCGCCATCGGCGAGGCGATCGCGGCGGGCGAGGACGATCCGGCCCTGCTCGGTCTGCGCAGCATGGCGCAGACGCGCCTCGGCGAACCGTCCGCCATTCTGGCGCTGAAGCAGATGGCGGAGAAAAATCCCAAGGCCGCCGTGGACTCGGCCAAGAAGGCGGTGCAGCAGGCGCCGCACGCCATGGTGTTCCGCATCGTTCTGATCCAGGCGCTGATGGCCGCTGGCCAGACCAAGGAAGCCGCCGCCGCCGCAGCGAGCGCGGTGCAGGAGGATGAGAACGACGTCCTGCCCCGCATCCTGCGCGCCTATCTGCTCCAGGCCACCGGCAACCGCTCCGGCGCGGTGCAGGATTTCGACAAGGTGCTGGCCTCCAACGTCCTCACCGACCAGGAAATCCTCAACTACAGCCTGATCGCCGCCAATGCCGCGCTCGCCGCCGGCAAGCCGGACGATGCCCTCAAGATCCTCAAGACCCTCGACGATGTGAAGAATGCGGACGTGGAAAGCTTCCGCAAGACCGCCGAGGCCATGCTCGCCAATCCGAACCGCCAGCGCCCCGCCCTGGTGGCACCGGTGCCGCTGTGCCAATCCACCAATTACGGCATCATCTGCTCGGTGTTCGCCGGCGGCACCAATGCCGGCACCGGCGTGCCGAGCGACCCCGGCTATGAAGCCGCCGATGCCTCGATCCGTGCCCTCAAGGCCCGCAATTATAGCCTCGCCATCAGCGAGGCGCGCCGCGCGGTGGAACTCTCGCCGCGCAACATCACCTATCGCCAGTTCCTGATCAACGCGCTCTCCACCGCCGGCCGCACCGGCGAGGCGGAGACCGCATCCACGCAGGCCATCGCCGCCTTCCCCGGCGAGGTCACCCTGGTGGTGCAGCGCGGCTATATCCGCCAGCGGCTCAACCGCTACGGCGCCGCGGCCTCCGATTTCGCCGCCGCTTTGCGCAGCGGGCGCCTGCCGCCGGCGGACGTGCGCGGCGTGCGGCTCGCTTTGGTGGACGCCTATATGGGCGCGAAGGACCCGCAAGCGGCTCTCGACGCCCTCGCCCCCCTCGGCCGCGAGCGCAGCTACGACGTGGTCGCCCGGCGCGGCTTCGCCTTGCAGGCCCTCGGCCGCCACGAGGAGGCGCTGGAAACCTTCGAATTCGCCTATCGCCTGGCGCGCACGCCCACCGACCGGGCCAATATCGCCAGCGCCGTGATCGGCGAGCTGGTGGCGCTCGGCCGCAAGGACGAGGCCAAGGCGCGCTTCCAGCAGGCGCTCGCCAGCGGCGAGCTGCGCGCCATGCAGCCGCTCGACGTCGCCTATCTCGCCAACCAGGCCGGCGACACGGCGACCGCCTACAAATATTTCCACCAGGTGGATTCCACCACCGGGCTGCGGCGCGGCATGGTGCTGGTGGATGCCGCCTACGCCGCCAAGCATGAATATCACAATGCCGAATCGGCGGCCCTGTTCAAGCGGGCCATCGACGCCCATGCGGACGGCGCCCTGCCCCTGCCGGCACAGACCGTGTTCGGCCTGCGCCGGGAAGTGGGCGAGCTGGAGCGCACCTGGGGTGCCTACGCCTCGGTCAGCTACGGGGCGGTCGGCGTCATGCCCGCCTCCCCGCTGGCTCCGCCGCCGGGCGCCGGCGGCCACACGATCCAGTCCGGTGGCGAGGTCTATTGGCGCCCGCCCGGCATCGGCTATCGCGACGGCTCGATCTTCGAGGTGTTCGGACGCGTCTTCACCACCCTCTATGACGAAAAGGGCGGGCCGACGGGCGTCGATACCATGCAGGGCAGCGTGGGCGTGCGGTGGAAGCCGCTGAAGGACCAGAACCTGGTGCTGGAGGCGAGCCGCCTGTTCCCGATCGGCACTTATTCCCGCAACGACTGGCTGCTGCGCGCCGCCTATTCAAACGGCGAGGGCAGCGACCTGCGGGTGGACGTGAACGATTGGAACTACTGGCAGTTCTACGCCGACACCAATTATTACGTGGAGCTTCCCGAATCCGTCAGCAGCTTCGAATTCCGCTGGGGCCATTCCTATCGGGTCAAGCCGGTGAACGACAATCTCATCGTCACCCCGTTCCTGGCGGTCGGCGGGGCCTATGATTCGGTCCTCAACACGCCGGGCACGCTCGGCGCCGGCCCCGGCGTCAACCTGCGCTGGTGGTTCCGCGAAGACAAATACACCGCCCCCATGTCCTATGTGGACCTGACGGCCCAGTATCGCTTCAAGCTGGCCGGGGACAGCCGTGGCGAGGGCCTCTTCGCCGGAGCGTTCGTATCCTATTGATGCGCCGGGTCCGGCGCGAGGGCCAGCGCCCCCGCCGGACCCCGCTACGCCCGGGTTGCAGCTTCAAACCGATACACGAGGGCCACTTCCCCCGCCGAAGCGAACCCGGTACAGAATAAGGCCCCGCCAGCGAACAGTCAGAGCCTTACCCCCAGATGCCCCCCGCTCCCGATACCTATTTTGCATTAGCACTGATCGGGCCGGCAATATTGGCGCTGTTTTCGTTCTGTTTTCTGGGGTTGTGGGCCTTCGGCGGCTCCCGCAATTATATCCTGCTGTTTTCGGCCGCATGCTTTGTCTACAGCTTGGCCGCGATCGTCCAGATCGCCTTCTGGCCCGCGGATACCGGCCAGAACACCATTCTCTCCGCGCTGCTTTACACCACCAGCGTGGTGATGATCGCCACCGGCGTTCTTCAACGCGCCGGCCAGAATATGAGTCCGCTGGCCACGATCGTCATCTTCACGATGATCATGGTTCCGATCTGGTATTTCTTCTACATCGAACCCAGCCTGATCGCGCGCGTCTATATTTTGAATTTCGGCTATGGGTTTGTTTTTATCTATATTTGCGTCCGCCTGGTGGGTATGGCCCTGGGCCCGTTCATTGATCGCTTCCTTTATTGGGTTCTGGTGGCGTTCGCGTTCCATTTCTTCATCCGCACCACCGTCACCATAGATCCCGATCTCGGGAACGTGCCCGGCACATTCGGCCGCTCGGTTTTCTGGCTCGTGCTCCAGGTGAGCCTCGCCATCTTCGGGGCGGTCATGGCGTTGACCTTGCTCGCGGCCTGCGTCGCCGACCTGCTCGGCGACATGGAACGCGACCGCGACACCGATCTCTTGACCCGGCTGCTGAACCGGCGCGGCTTCGAGCGCATCGCCGGCGCGCACATGACCCGCGCGGCGGGACGGCCGGTCAGCCTGATCTCCTGCGACATTGATCATTTCAAATCGCTGAACGACACCTACGGCCACGGCGCGGGCGACGCGGTGCTGAAGGAATTCGGCGCCCTCTTGCTCAACACCATGCGGGGGGAAGACGTGATCGGCCGCATCGGCGGCGAGGAATTCGCCATCATGTTGACCGGGGCGGACGTGGAAGGCGCACGCCAGTTCGCCGAGCGCGTGCGCGCGCTGCTGGAGAGCACGCATTTCGAATCCGTGCCGGATACGCGGGTCGTGACCGCGAGTTTCGGCATCGCCCAATATCGCCCGCCGGAGCCGCTGCGCAAATTGCTCGCCCGCGCGGACGTCGCGCTCTATTCCGCCAAGAAGGCCGGGCGCAACCGCTGCTTCGTGGCCGGCCAGACCCAATAAGCCCACCCGCCTCCCGGGGCGAATTGCAGGCGCGCCGCTTCGCTCCTAAAATACCGCATGCCCCAGAACCAATCCGCCGCCGCCGATGCCGATGCCGCTGAATTTTCGGCGCACTATCAGACCTTTGAGGATACCGCCGACGGTCGACGAGGACCGGAGCGGCTCGCCGCCCTGCGCGCCGAACTCGCCGCGCGCGGGCTCGACGGCTATGTGATTCCGCGCGCCGATGCGCACCAGAACGAATATGTGACGCCGGGCGAGGAGCGCCTCGCCTGGCTCACCGGCTTCACGGGCTCGGCAGGGCTGTGCGTGGTGCTGAAGGATGAGGCCGCCCTGTTCGTCGACGGCCGCTACACCCTCCAGGCCCCGGCGCAGGTGGACGGCACCGCCTTCACCGTGGTGCCGCTGGCCGAGATCACCCCGGAACGCTGGATCGAATCCCATCTGCCCAAGGGCGCCTCGCTCGGATTCGACCCCTGGCGGTCCACCCTCGACATGAAAGACAAGCTCTCGCAGGCGGTCGCGAAAGCCGGCGGCATCCTGGTCGCGGTCGCGGACGATCCCATCGCCCGCCTGTGGACCGACCGCCCGGCCCCGCCCCGCGCCCCCGCGCGCCTGCTGGACGAGGCCCAGGCCGGCGCCAGCGCGCGGGAGAAGCTGGCCCGCGTGCAGGCGGCGCTGGTGGCGGAAAAGGTCGACGGCGCCCTGATCTCCGATCCCCACGCCACGGCCTGGCTGTTCAATCTGCGCGGCGCCGACGTCAGCCATACGCCGCTGGTGCTCGCCTGGTCGCTGGTGCCGGCGGAAGGGCGACCGCACCTGTTCGTGGCGGGGGAAAAGCTTTCCAATGCGGTGCGCGCGCGCCTGGAGGACGTGACCGACATTGCCGAGGACGCCGCGCTGGCCGGTCAACTCGCGACCTTCGCGGCCGGGCGCACGATCCGCGTGGACCAGGCGACCGCCCCGGTCGCGCTCGCGCAGGCCATCGAACAGGCGGGTGGACGCGTTTCCAAGGGCGCCGATCCCATCGCTTTGCTGAAGGCGGTGAAGAATGCGGCGGAGATCGCGGGCATGCGCGCCGCCCATCTGCGCGACGGGGTGGCCCTGGCGCGCTTTCTCCACTGGTTCGAAGAAGTCGCCGCCACCGGCACGGTGAGCGAGATCCGCGCGGTGGAGGCGCTGGAGACCTTCCGGCGGCGCAGCGGGCCGCTGAACGATGTTTCCTTCCCCACCATTGCCGGTGCCGGCCCCAATGGCGCGATCGTGCATTATCGCGTCACCCGGGAAACCAACCGGCTGATAAACGCGGGAGACTTATTTCTCCTCGATTCCGGCGCGCAATATCCCGACGGCACCACGGACGTTACCCGCACCCTGGTGGCGGGAGAGCCGACGGCGGAGATGCGGCGGCATTTCACCTTGGTGCTGAAGGGTCACATCGCGCTCGCCCGCGCGGTGTTTCCGGTGGGCGTCAGCGGGGCGCAGCTCGACCCGCTGGCGCGGCAGTTCCTGTGGGCGAACGGGCTCGATTTCGACCATGGCACCGGCCATGGGGTCGGCGCGGGCCTGTCGGTGCACGAAGGGCCGGCGCGCATCTCCAAGCTCGGCCATGTGCCGCTGAAGGCCGGCATGATCCTCTCGAACGAGCCGGGCTATTATAAATCGAACGCCTACGGCATCCGGCTGGAGAATCTCATCCTGGTGGAGCCGCGCCATCCCGAGGGAGGAGACCGGCCGAGCCTGGGCTTTGAGACGCTCACGCTCGCGCCCTTTGAAAAGCGGCTCCTGGCGCTGGAATTGCTCACGAAACCTGAGATCGAATGGATCGATTCCTATCACGCGGAGGTGGCTGTCCAGGTGGGCCCGCTGCTGGAGGCGGAGACCTGCGCCTGGCTGCTGCGCGCGACTTCGCCCATCGCCCAGGATGCCGCGGCTTTATAGTCCTTCGTCGCGCGAAACCGGGAACCATTCTTCAAATCAGGCGTTGTCGTAGCAGTTCAGAGGCCGGGAGACCACAACGCCATGTCCACAATTCTGCTTGTCATCTTGGTTTTGCTTTTGGTCGGCGCCCTGCCGACTTGGGGATATAGCCGCAGCTGGGGTTATGGCCCCGGCGGAATCGTGGGCGTTCTGCTCATCATCGTTGTTGTGCTGGCGCTCACAGGGCGAATTTGAGCCAACGACAGAGCGGCGGCACCATCCGGGTGCCGCCGCTCTGTCGTGCTCCAGATTTTACAATCACAGACCGCGATGACGAGCCGCGCGCGAACCGCGCGGCTCCTCGCATTTTACGCGGTGCGCTCGTTACGCGTAGAGCTCGATCGCCTTGCCCACCTTCTCGATCAGTTCGCCGATCTGATCCTCCGAGATGATCAGCGGCGGGGTCAGCGCGATGGTATCGCCGCTGGCCCGCACCATGATGCCCAGATCATGGAACGCCCCGTCGAGGGTGGAATAGCCCCGCAAACCGGGCTGGCCGTCGCGCGGCGCAAGATCGATGCCGGCGGTGATGCCCACCGTGCGGATATCCAGCACGCCCGGCTTGTCCTTCAGGCTCATCACCGCATCCGCCCACATGGGCTCCAGCTTGCGGGCACGCGCGAAGGTGTCTTCCTCGGCATAGAGGTCCAGGGTCGCGAGCGCCGCGGCGCAGGCGAGCGGATGGGCGGAATAGGTATAGCCGTGGAACAGCTCGATCACATGCTCGGGCCCGCGCATGAAGGCATCGTGGATGCCCGCGCGCGCCAGCACGCCACCCATGGGCACGGCGCCGGCGGTCACGCCCTTCGCGAACGTGATCAGATCGGGAACGACGCCATAGCGCTCGGCGGCAAAGGCATAGCCGAGGCGGCCGAAGCCGGTGATGACCTCGTCAAAGATCAGCAGGATGCCATACTTGTCGCAGATCTCGCGCAGGCGCTTGAGATAGCCCTTGGGCGCCGGGATCACGCCGGTGGAGCCGGCCATGGGCTCCACGATCACCGCCGCAATGGTGGAAGCGTCGTGCAGGCCGACCAGGCGCTCCAGCTCGTCGGCGAAATGGGCGCCATATTCCGGCTCGCCCTTGGTGAAGGCCTGGTGCGCGCGGTCATAGGTGGTCGGCAGATGGTCCACGCCGGCGAGCAGGGATCCGAACATCTTGCGGTTCGGCACGATGCCGCCAACGCTGATGCCGCCGAAGCCCACGCCGTGATAGCCGCGCTCGCGGCCGATGAGGCGGGTGCGGGCGCCCTGGCCGATCACATTCTGGTAAGCCAGCGCGATCTTCAGCGCCGTATCCACAGCTTCCGAGCCGGAATTGCAGAAGAACACATGATCCAGATCGCCGGGCGCAAGCGCCGCGATGCGGCTTGCCACCTTGAAAGCATTGGGGTGGCCATATTGAAATGTGGGTGCGAAATCCAGCTCGGTCGCGGAATTGCGGATTGCCTCAACCACCGGCGCCCGGTTATGGCCGGGATTGGTGCACCACAGGCCTGCGACACCGTCGAGGATCGCGCGGCCTTCCGGGGTGTAATAGTGCATGTCCTTGGCGCGGGCGATCAGACGCGGGCGCTTCTTGAAAGAGCGGTTCGCGGTAAAAGGCATCCAGAATGCGTCCAGATCATTCGGCGCCGCGTCGCCCGTTGCTCGAACCGCGATCTCGTCCAGTGCCATCATCCCTCTCCTCATCGCCCAACCGGCGCGTGGCGGCCTCACATTTGCCGCCTGTGCGGGGAAGCTATCAGCGGCCACGCGGGGAGGGAACCGTAGAGGTCGCAACCCTGCCTCTTGCGCCATGCGCCCGACTGGCACAAAAGAGGGCCATGACGATGGGTCATTTTCATTCGAGCCCGGCGGCAGGGGGCCACGGCGGTTTGGCGCGGCGCGCGGACGCGCGCGCGAAACACGCGCGCCGGGGCCACGGCATGGCTGAAACGGGGACCGGAACGGCGCTTCAGGCGTCCGCCCGTGCCGGCGCGCGTCCGTGACCGGCTCGACGAGCGATCCGAGGTCGGATGCCGACCCCGTGACGGACGAAACCGTCCTGCCCGGCGAAGAGGTGCAGGACCCGGCCGAACTCGCGGCCCTGCCGAGCGCGCAGGATGTGCAGGCCGACAAGGCCCGCGCCGCGCTGGCGCGCGTTCTGGCTTCCGACGAGTTCGTCTCCTCGCCCCGCCTCGCGGATTTCCTGCGGTTCGTGGTGGAAGCGACGCTTGGCGGTCGGGCCGACGCCATCAAGGGCTATACGATCGCGGTCGAGGCGCTGGGCCGTCCCACCACCTTCGACCCCCAGACCGACCCCATCGTGCGGGTGGAGGCCACGCGCCTGCGCCGCGCGCTGGAGCGCTATTATACCTCGGCCGGCCCCGACGAGACTTTGGAAATCGTCATCCCCAAGGGCGTCTACGTGCCGCGCTTCGTGCCGCGCGGCGCGGGCGAGGCCCCCGGCCAGGCGGCGACCGGCGACGGCGAGGGGGCAATCCCTCTCGCCCCCGGTGTCTTTTCCGCTCCGTCGCACACCCGTGCGCGTGCGCGCGTCGCGTGGGCCGCCCTTGCCTTGGTGGCCGCCGCCGCGCTCGTCTGGGGCACGGTGGAACTGACCGATTCCAACCGCTCCGGCCCCATCGCGAGCTTGCTGGGGCTTGAGAGCGTCAATTCGGCGAGCGAGATCGCCGACCGCATGGGCATGCCGCAATTGGAGGTTCGCCCGTTCGAGATCGCCGGCGCGGCCGGCCCCACCGGCTTCGGCGCGAGCGAGGTGCACGCCTTCGAGGTGCGCCTGCGCGACGCCATGGCCCGTTTCGATTTCGTCGATGTCATGTCGGCCGGGGAAGACGGCTCGGCCCGGCAATGCCGCGGCAATCCGCCCCGCTCGGTCTTCTCGCTCACCGGCCTTGCCGAAGCGCACCAGGGCGGCACCTTCTCTCTGCTGGTGCGCCTGACCGACCGGTGCGGCGGCACCATCATCTGGTCCACCGCCTTCGAGGACCTGCGGCGCGGCGCGGAACTGCCGGCCTCGGAATATCGTGTGGTCCGCGACATCGCCTCTGCGGTGATGCAATCCTACGGCGTGCTGCCCACCCGGGCCCGCGCCCAGGCGCGCGCAGACGCACCGGGCTCGGGCTTTGGCTGCATCGCGCAGAGCTTCGCCGTCATCCGCAGCGAGGACAGCACCACCGCCGCCCAGGCGCGCAGCTGCCTCGACCAATGGGTGACGCGCGACAACGGCTTCGGCACCCTGCACGCGGTGCGGGCCATGCTGCTGCTGGACGAGGCACAGCGCTCCTCCGACCGGCCGCTCGACCCCGCCATGCTCGACGAGATGCAGCGCGAGGCCGAGCTGGCCACCGATCTTTCGCCCAACAGCGCCTATTCCGCCAAGGTGCTGGCGAGCGTGGAATTCTTCCGCGGCGAGAAGGACGCCGCCCTGGCCGCGGCCGACCGGGCGCTCGCGCTCAATCCGCTCGACTATGACGTGGCCGCCACCGTCGGCACCATCATGATCGGCCTCGGCAAGCCCGAGCAGGGCGAGGCGGTGCTGACCTTCGCGCGCGGGCACGGCGCCGCCCGCACGCCGATCCAGGATGTCTATCTCGCCATCGCCGCCTTCATGCGCGAGGATGAAATCGCCGCAACCGGCCTGCTGCCCACCTTGCAAGCCCATCCCTCCGCCCAGGGCCGCATCGCCCTGGCGCTTACGCTGCATGTGCTGGGGCGGCAGGAGGAGGAGCGCGGCGTCGTGGCGCTGCTGGCGCGCGAGACGCCCGGTGGCCCGGCCGGCGTGTCGCGCCTGGTGCACCATCTGCTGCCGATCGCCGACTCCTACGATCGCGTCATGGGCGCGCTGGAAGCCGCCGGCCTGCCGCAACTCGCCGACGCCTCGCGCGGGTGAAGGGGACGGGCGCCGTGGAGGCGCCCAGCTCTGGGAAGAGCATCGTCATGCACGGGCCTGTCCCGTGCATCCACGCGGCACCGCTGGCATCGACTTTTCAAGGCTCGCACCGGCGGCTCGGCGGGGATGGCCGGGACGAGCCCGGCCATGACGACCGGTCCATGAAAGACAATGGCGCGCACCGGCCGTCAGGCGCCTCGAGGATCCGCCACGCCGCTGAATGTCGATCCGTCCCAAGCCCTAAAGCCGGGCGCTCAGAGAATATAGCGGCTCAGATCGGCATTCTTCGCCAGGTCCTCCACCCGCGCGCGCACATAGGCGGCGTCGATCACGATGGTCTCGCCGGAGCGGTCGGGCGCGGTGAAGGACAGATCGTCCAGCACACGCTCGATCACCGTCTGGAGCCGGCGGGCGCCGATATTCTCGACCGTGGAATTCACCTCCACCGCCACGTCGGCGATCGCCTCCACCGCATCGAGCGTGATGTCCAGCGTCACGCCTTCCGTGCCCATGAGCGCCACCGATTGCTTGACGAGGCTCGCCTCGGTCTCGGTGAGGATGCGCACGAAATCCGAGCGCGTCAGCGCCTCCAGCTCCACCCGGATCGGCAGGCGGCCCTGGAGTTCCGGCAGGAGGTCGGAGGGCTTGGAGACATGGAACGCGCCGGAGGCGATGAACAGGATGTGGTCGGTCTTCACCGGCCCGTGCTTGGTGGAAACCGTGGTGCCCTCGATCAGCGGCAGCAGATCGCGCTGCACGCCTTCGCGCGAGACGTCGGCGCCGGAGCGGCCTTCCTTGCCGGCGATCTTGTCGATCTCGTCCAGGAACACGATTCCGTTGTTCTCCACCGCATAGATGGCCTCCACCGTGATCGCGTCCTGGTCGATCAGCTTGTCGGCCTCCTCGGTGACCAGCAGGGGATGGGCGTCCCGCACCAGCACGCGGCGGGTCTTCGTGCGCCCGCCGCCGAGCGCCTTGCCCAGCATGTCGCCGAGCGAGACTGAGCCCATCTGCGCGCCGGGCATGCCGGGAATCTCGAACATGGAAAGGCCCGGGGCGCCGGCCTGGACCTCGATCTCCACTTCCTTTTCATCAAGCTCGCCGCCGCGCAGCTTCTTGCGGAAGCTCTCGCGGGTGGCGGCGGAGGAGCCCTGCCCCACCAGCGCGTCGAGCACCCGTTCCTCGGCGGCGAGATGCGCGCGGGCCTGCACGTCCTTGCGCTTCACATCGCGCACCAGGCCGATGCCGACCTCCACCAGGTCGCGGATGATCTGCTCCACGTCGCGGCCCACATAGCCGACCTCGGTGAACTTGGTCGCCTCAACCTTCAGGAACGGCGCGCCGGCCAGCCGCGCGAGGCGGCGGGAAATCTCGGTCTTGCCGACGCCGGTGGGGCCGATCATGAGGATGTTCTTCGGCAGAACCTCCTCGCGCATGTGCCCTTCCAATTGCTGGCGCCGCCAGCGATTGCGCAGCGCGATGGCGACCGCGCGCTTGGCCTTGGTCTGGCCGACGATGTGGCGGTCCAGCTCGGACACGATCTCGCGGGGGGAAAAATCGCTCATGATCTCGGAGGTCTCTTGGTGTTCGGCGCGGACGTCAGGCGCCGACGGTCTCAACGACGATGTTGTGATTGGTATAGACGCAGATGTCGGCCGCGATCTCGATGGCGCGACGCACGATCACTTCGGGATCCTCCTCCCGGTCCAGCAGCGCGCGGGCTGCGGCGAGCGCGAACGAGCCGCCCGAGCCGATGCCCGCAACCCCGGCTTCCGGCTCCAGCACATCGCCGGTGCCGGTGAGGACCAGGGAAATCTGCGCATCCGCGACGATCATCATCGCCTCCAGCCGGCGCAGGTAGCGATCGGTGCGCCAGTCCTTCGCCAGCTCGACGGCGGCGCGCTGGAGCTGGCCGGGATATTGCTCAAGCTTGGCTTCCAGGCGCTCGAACAGGGTGAAGGCGTCGGCGGTGGCCCCGGCGAAGCCGCCGATGACATCGCCCTTGCCCAGGCGGCGCACCTTGCGGGCATTGGATTTCAGCACCGTCTGGCCGAGCGTCACCTGCCCGTCTCCGGCGATGGCGACCTTGTTGCCCTTGCGGACGGAGACGATGGTGGTGCCGTAAATGGTATCTGGGGAATGCATGAGGGGCTCCGGTGACGCAGCCTTACTTATGATGTTCCAGCGCGAGCGCAACTCTTACGCTTGAACCGGCGCTCCCAGCGTCGGGATGCGCAGCGCCGGAGCGATGCCGAGCAGGACCAGGACCCCGCCCGCGGCAAGAAACACCCCCGCCGGCAGCGTGGCGAGCAGGCTCGTGAGCAGGCCGGCGATGAACACGCAGAGCGCGACGCTGGCGCTGGACAGCCCCATCACCCAGCCGCGCTCGGTCTCGTCCACCGCACCCGACATGGCGGAGAGCAGCGAGACATAGGAAAACACATTGGCGATGCAGATCAGCACGGCGAGCCCCACTTGCCCCGCCGCGCCCACCGGCAAGGCGGTGAGCACCAGCAGGCCGCCGCAGGTCGCCTCGCCGAAAATCGCGATGCGCCGCTCGTGCTTCAGCCATTTCGCCACCGGCGCGTAGCCCAGCGCCGAGCCGAGCATGAAGCCGATGCCCATGGCCACCGAGAACAAGCCGATCTGCGCGGTGCTGAAGCCGTGGTCGCGCTGCATCACCACCAGGATGAAGGTGTAATAGATCAGGAATCCCAGCTGGAACAGGAAGAAGGAGGCGAGCGCCGGCACCACCTGCGGACGCGCCTTCAGGCGCGCGAACAAAAGGAACGGCTGGCGCCAGTCGAAATGAAAGGCGCGCCGGCGCGTCTCCTCGCCGAAGCGCGAGCGGGCGAGCAGCACAGCATTAAAAGCGCACAAAACCAGCGCCACGCCGAGCGGCAGGCGAAAATCATAATGGCCAAGCACGCCGCCGATGGCCGGCCCCGCCATCAAGCCCACCGTATTCACCACGGTGACCTGCGCCATGGCATCGCCGCGCGCAGCGGGCGCCACCGCATCGACCATGCTGGCCTGGGCGATGGGCGCCGTGCCGGACATGAGCCCCGCCACGATGCGGCCGGCGAAGAACAGCCACACATGGGCGAGTTCCAGCGACAGCCACATCAGCCCATAGCCGGCCGCCAGCCCCGCCATGCACACGACCAATGTGCGCCGGCGCCCGAGCGCGTCGGAGAGATCGCCCAGCAGCGCGCAGCCGAAGAAGGCACCGATGGGAAACAGGGCGAAGGCGAGCGACATCATCAGGTCGCGATTGGCGGCCGTGACCTGCCCGCCAAATCCCCCAAATCCGTGCCCGCCGGCGCCCGCGCCGTCGAACAGGCCGACGATCAGCGGATACATCAGGCCGAACGAGAAGATATCCAGGAACACGGCGAGAAACAGCGCACCATGGCTGCGGAACAAAGAGATCTGCATGCGGCGTCCTTGTGACCGGGTGCAAGCCCTTGGGCGGGACGAGGCGCCGGCCGCGCGGGTGTCTCGCGGCAGGCGGGTAACAAGAGGGACGAGGAAAGACCCTCAGAGCAGGAAGCGCAGCACCGCGGCCGCGAACGCGCCGGGCGCCTCGACCATGGGGCAATGCCCCACCGCGGGCATTTCCTCCAGCATGCTGCCGGGGATCGCCCCTGCCAGTTCCTGCGCCAGGGCCGGGGCGAAGATGCGATCATCGGCACCGCAGAGCACAAGCGTCGGCGCCCGGATCGCGCCGAGCCGCTCCAATGTATGGGCAAGGGCCGCCGCATCCGCCTGACGGGCGAAGGCGTCCGCCTCCTGAAGCGGGCCGGCGGCCAGCGCCTGGCGGGCGATCGCCTCCAGCGGCACCGCATCAATGGTGGCGCGGCCGAGGGTGAAGGTGGCGAGCGCGCTGACATAGGTGACGGGATCGGCGATCTCGCGGCGCAGGCGCTTCAGCAGCCACATCACCTCGCGCGTATAAGGCGTGTTGCGGGCGAAGCTGTTGGCGAGCACCAGCCGATCCACCCGCTCGGGGGCAAGCAGCGCCAGTTCCTGGGCGATCACCCCGCCGAGCGAATGGCCGAGCACATGGGCCCGTTCGACCCCCGCCGCATCCATCACCGCCAGCGCGTCGCGCGCCATGTCGGCGGCGTCATAGGGCCCCTGCGCCCGCCCGCTCGCGCCGATGTCGCGATTGTCGAACGCAAGCGTGCGCAATCCGCCGAGCAGCGGGCGTGCCAGGCCCCAGAACACCCGGTCCGCGGAAAGTCCCCCGATGATCAACAGCGGCGGCCCCTCGCCCGCGATATCATAGGCGAGCTTGAGCCCCTCACGGGTGGCGAAGCGGGTCATGGCGTGCCTGTCGGCCGGAGAACGGGAACACAGGGAATGGAAACCGCGCCGCCCGCAGCGTCAAGCGGCGGGCAGAAGGCGCGAAAGATGGGCGCGGCTAATTCACCGTATGCAGCAGCCAGAAGATCCAGCCCACCTCGTTGATGAGCCCGAGCGCCAGGAACGCCGCCTGAAATCGCCCGTTGCGGTAAAACATGGCAACGATACTCAGCAGAATCAGAAGCCCCGTGGAGACGCTGTAGGGCCAGCCCAAAGTGAGGAAATAATCCGATCCCTTGATCCAGCTGTCGATCTGGTCGAGCACCTGCGAGAGCGCGAAAAAGCCGAAGAACCATTTGCGCTTGGCGGCGAAATAGTCCCGATAGCTGGGGTAGTCCCCGAGCGTGTCGGGAAACAGCAGCACGCACATGAAATAGAACACGCTGCAATAGGTCAGCAGGAACAGATACAGCTCGAACGTCCAGCGCGCGACGTTGATGAGGCGGAATTCCCACCACCAGAACATGAGGGCGTTGAGCAGCACCATCACCGCCCAGCCCAGATGCAGCGGCGCGATCTCGTTCACCGAGGGATGCTGGACGAATTTCGCCAAGCCACCGAGGAGGCGTGTGACGCTGAGGCCGAGAATCATACCCATGACGATGCGCACATGGAAATAAAGCTGCGGGTCGTGGTCGGCGACCATGGGCCTCTCCGCCATGTCTTGATGGGTCCGCGCGCGGCGGTAGGGGAATGATGCAGCCCGCTTTATAGCCGGCCTTGCGGCACAGGATGAAGACGGGCGGGCCCGCGCGGCGCGATTTGTTTCGGACGGCGCAGCCCGTCCGCGCCGGGGCTGTCACACCTTCGCCATATGGCCTTGCAGCACCTTACCTGCTAGAAGGCGCGGCCTTGGAGGAGTTCCATGCGTCAGGCCGAGATCGTTCGCGAAACGAAGGAAACGAAGGTGCGCCTTTCCGTCGATCTGGACGGAACGGGCAAGGCCGCCATTGCAACCGGCATCGGGTTCCTGGACCACATGCTGGACCTGCTTGCGCGTCACGCCCGCTTCGACCTCGACATCAAGGCCGACGGCGACCTGCACGTGGACTTCCACCACACCACCGAGGACGTGGGCATCGTGCTCGGCCAGGCGGTGAAGCGCGCGCTCGGCGACATGCGCGGCATCACCCGCTATGCCGACCTGCACCTGCCCATGGACGAGACGCTGACCCGCGTGGCGCTCGACATTTCCGGCCGGCCGTTCCTGGTGTTCCGCACCAGCTTCTCGGCGCCGAAGATCGGGGAATTCGACACCGAGCTGGTGCGCGAATTCTTCCAGGCGTTCGCCTCCAATGCCGGCGTGACGCTGCATGTGGAGACTCTTTATGGCGACAACAATCACCATATAGCGGAAAGCTGCTTCAAGGGGCTGGCCCGCGCCCTGCGCGCGGCAGTGGCCATCGACCCCGCGGCGGCCGGTGAAATTCCCTCCACCAAAGGTGCCCTTGGCACCTGAGGCAGGCGACGGAGCACGCAACATGGCCATCTGGACCGTCCTGACCAAGGAAACGGCCGGCGATACCGCGCTCGCGGCGGCCGACCGGGTGGTGTTCGTGCGGGAGAAATTCTCCTGGACGGCGCTGCTGTTCGCGCCCTTCGTGCTGCTCGGCCACCGGCTGTGGCTCGCGTTCGGCGCCTATGTCCTCGCCTCGCTGGCGATCGGCCTTGCCGAAACGCTGCTGCGCCTGCCGGAGGATGTGAGCTTCGTGCTGGGCGTCGGCCTGAACGTTCTGGTGGCGTTCCAGCTCGCCGACCTGCGGATCTGGAAACTGCGCCGCATCGGCTATCTGGAGGCCGGCACCACGGTCGCCCGCGATATCGACGAAGCGGAGCGGCGCTTCTTCAAGCATTGGACCCCGCCGCGCCCGCCCCAGCTCCAGGGCCCGGCGATCCGGCCGCAGGCCGCTTATGCCGCGCCGGGCTTCGGCGCCCCCATCATCGGTTCGTTCCCGGAGCCGCGCGCATCATGAATGTGGCCATCGTCGATTACGGCTCGGGCAATCTGCACTCCGCCGCCAAGGCGCTGGAGCGTGCCGCCACCGGCCTCGGCGCGGAGGTGATCGTCACCAGCGATCCGGATATCGTGCGCACGGCCGACCGCGTGGTGCTGCCGGGCGTCGGCGCCTTCGCCGATTGCCGGCGCGGGCTCGATGCGGTGGACGGCATGGTGGCGGCGATGGAAGAGGCGGTGCACGCACGCGGCCGGCCGTTCCTCGGCATTTGCGTCGGCCTGCAATTGCTCGCCGAGCGCGGGTTGGAGCACGGCGTCACCGCCGGCCTCGGCTGGATCAAGGGCGAGGTGGACCGCATCGCGCCTTCAGATCCGGCGTTGAAAATCCCGCACATGGGCTGGAACACCCTGACCCTCGCACGGCCTCATCCTCTGTTCGATGGCATTCCCACCGGGGAAAAGGGGCTGCACGCTTATTTCGTCCATTCCTACCAGTTCGTCCTCGCCGACCCCGCCGATCTCGTTGCCACCACCGATTACGGCGGCACGATCACGGCGGCGGTGGCCAAGGACAATGTGGCGGGAACCCAATTCCACCCCGAAAAGAGCCAGACCCTTGGTCTCGCTTTGCTCGGCAATTTCCTGAAGTGGCGCCCGTGATCCTGTTTCCTGCCATCGACCTGAAGGACGGCCTCGCCGTGCGCCTCGAACAAGGCGACATGGACCGCGCGACCGTGTTCAGCCGCGATCCCGCCGCCCAGGCCGCCGAGTTCGAGACGCTCGGCTTCCGCTATCTCCATCTGGTGGACCTCAATGGCGCGTTCGCCGGCCATCCCGTCAATGCGGCGGCGGTAGACCGGATCCTGGAGACGGTTTCGATCCCGGTGCAGCTCGGCGGCGGCATCCGCGACCATGCCACCATCGAAGCCTGGTTGGAGAAGGGCGTCACCCGCGTCATCCTCGGCACCGCCGCGGTGCGCGACCCGGATTTGGTGAAGGAAGCGGCGAAAGCCCATCCCGGCCGGGTGGCCGTGGGGCTCGACGCGCGCGACGGCCGCGTCGCGGTGCAGGGCTGGGCGGAAAGCTCCGACGTGTCGGTGGAGGACATCGCCCGCCGGTTCGAGGATGCCGGGGTTGCCGCCATCATCTTCACAGACATCGCCCGCGACGGGCTGATGAAGGGATTGAACCTCGACGCCACCATCGCGCTCGCGGACGTGGTGAACATTCCCGTCATCGCCTCCGGCGGCCTCGGCTCGCTGAGCGATGTGGAAGCGCTGCTGGAGCCGCGGGCGAAAAAGCTCGCCGGCGCGATTTCCGGCCGCGCGCTCTATGACGGGCGGCTCGATGCGCGCGAGGCGCTGCAACTCATGGCCGGGCACTGAGCCCGGCGCCTACCCTTGCGACAGACTGGAAATCGCCGGCGCGAGGTCCCATTTTGCCTGCAAAAGATGACATCAGGTTTGAATTCGGCCATAGGTCTGCGCCGCACGCTCGAGTTGTTCCACCATGCTCAAAGTCCGCGTCATTCCCTGCCTGGACGTGAAGGACGGCCGCGTCGTCAAAGGCGTCCAGTTCGTCGATCTGCGCGATGCCGGCGATCCGGTGGAAGCGGCGCGCGCCTATGACGCCGCCGGCGCGGACGAATTGACCTTCCTCGACATCACCGCCAGCCACGAGGATCGCGGCACCATTCTCGACGTGGTGCGCCGCACCGCGGAGCAATGCTTCATGCCGCTCACCGTGGGTGGCGGCGTGCGCACCGTGGACGATGTGCGCACGCTGCTGCATGCGGGCGCCGACAAGGTTTCGATCAACACCGCCGCCGTGAACCGCCGCGCCTTCGTGGGCGAGGCGGCCGAGAAATTCGGCGAGCAGTGCATCGTGGTAGCGATCGACGCCAAGAAGGTGAGCGCCCCCGGCGAGGCCAACCGCTGGGAGATCTTCACCCATGGCGGGCGCAAGCCCACCGGGCTCGACGCCATCCAATATGCCCGCGAGGTCGTGGACCTGGGCGCGGGCGAGATCCTGCTGACCTCCATGGATCGCGACGGCACCGGCATCGGCTTCGACGTCGCGCTGACCCGCGCGGTCTCGGACGCGGTGCATGTGCCGGTGATCGCCTCGGGCGGGGTCGGCGCGCTCGATCACCTGGTGGAGGGCGTGCGCGATGGTGGTGCCGCCGCCGTGCTCGCCGCCTCCATCTTCCATTTCGGCACCTTCAGCGTGGGCGAGGCCAAGGCCCATCTGGCGCAAGCCGGCCTTCCCGTGCGCCTCGATGCCTGAGGTGGCCGGCGTTCCACTGGACACGACAATGACTGACGCGCGCGTAACCCTCGTCGATTTGGAGCAGATCGTGGCCGCCCGCGCCGCCGCGACGGCGGAGGCGTCCTACACCCGCTCCCTGCTCGACAAGGGGGTGGCCAAGTGCGCCCAGAAGCTGGGCGAGGAAGCGGTGGAAACGGTGATCGCCGCGCTTTCCGAGCCGCCGGCCGCGCTCGTCGCGGAAAGCGCCGATCTGCTTTACCATCTCGCCGTCCTTCTCCACGCACGGGGCGTTCCGCTCGATGACGTCCACGCCGAACTCGCCCGACGCACCGCTCGATCCGGTCACGACGAAAAGGCCGCGCGACCCCGCGGCTGACGCTTCGCCGACAAGGAGACGCCAGATGGACCAGCAGGTCGATCCCGGCCTTTCGCCCTATCGCACCTTCTCCCGCGAGGAATGGGCGGTGCTGCGCCAGGACACGCCCATGCCGCTTCGGCAGGAGGAGATCGTCCGCCTCCAGGGCCTGAACGACCGCCTCTCCATCAGCGAGGTGGAGGAGATCTATCTTCCGCTCTCGCGCCTGCTCTCGCTTTATGTGGGCGCGACGCAGAAGCTGTTTCGCGCCATGAGCCACTTCCTGGACCACGGGAACAATGGCGACGGCAAGATGCCGTACATCATCGGCGTCGCCGGGTCCGTGGCGGTGGGCAAATCCACCACGGCGCGCGTGCTCCAGGCCCTGCTCGCCCGCTGGCCCAACACCCCCAAGGTGGACCTCGTGACCACCGACGGCTTCCTGCTGCCCAATGCGGTGCTGGAACGCGAGGGGCTGATGGAGAAAAAGGGCTTCCCGGAAAGCTACGACCTGCCGCTGCTGCTGCGCTTCCTCACCGACATCAAGGCCGGCCGCCGGCCGGTGCGCGCGCCGCTCTACAGCCACTTCTTCTATGACGTAATGCCCGACCAGCGGGTGGAAGTGGACCGCCCGGACATTCTGATCGTCGAGGGGCTGAACGTGCTCCAGACCGGGCGCCTGCCGCGTGACGGCAAGGAAATCCCGTTCGTCTCGGACTTCTTCGACTTCTCGGTCTATATCGACGCGGACGACGACATTCTCCAGCAATGGTACGTGCAGCGCTTCATGCGCCTGCGCTCCACGGCGTTCATGGACCCCATGTCCTATTTCCATCGCTATTCCAAGCTGACGGAAGACGAGGCTAAGGCCACCGCCCTCTCCATCTGGCAGCGCATCAATTTGCCCAACCTCCAGGAAAACATCCTGCCCACCCGTCAGCGCGCCGACCTGATTCTGCGCAAGGCGGGCGATCATGAGATCGCCGAAGTCTCCCTGCGCAAGCTGTAGCGGCGGACCGGCGGCGGTCAGCTGCCGAAGCCCGGGGCTGCAACCCTCGCTACCTTCATACCCCTAGGTAAATTCACGAAAAGGTGAGAGGAATTCGTGTGAGCGCTTTACTGCGCTGCACAACGCCCTCTCTTCGCGACAAAATTCAATCGTTTCAAAAGAAACGTCCGAAGAGCCTGGCACCCCTCCCCCAACGTCACATTTTCCTGACGCCAAGCCGGCTCCTGAACGGGCCTCCGGCTCACCCAGCGGCATGCCGCAGCGCGGCATTTACACCGTCCTGATCGGCCCTAGCATCGAAAAAAACCGAATTGGGAGGAAGTGAATGCTCGAGTCCAAGGGCACCGCGCGCCTGAAGCGCACCCAGACCCTTACCCTGGCCCTGCTGGTAACGGCGGGCGTGGTCAATTACGTGGACCGCGCCACGCTCGCGGTCGCCAACCCGCTGATCCGCGAGGAATTGCACTTTTCCATCGGCGAAATGGGGCTGCTGCTCTCCGCCTTCCTGTGGGCCTATGCCTTCTCCCAATTGCCCGCCGGTGCGCTGATCGACCGGTTCGGGCCGCGCCTCTCGCTCACGGTCGGGCTCACCTGCTGGTCGCTTGGGCAGATGCTCGGCGGCCTGGTGCAGAATTTCTGGCAGTTCGCCGGCGCGCGCTTCATCCTCGGCATGGGGGAAGCACCGCACTTCCCCACCTGCGCCCGCATCTCGCGCGACTGGTTCAACATCCGCCAGCGCGGAACCGCGACCGGCATCTGGAACAGCGCCTCCTCGCTCGGCACGGCCATCGCGGTGCCGCTGCTGACCTTGCTGATGCTTTCCTTCGGCTGGCGCTGGATGTTCGTCGCCATGGGCGTCGCGGGCCTGGCCTTGGCGTGCGTATATTTCCTGGTGTTCCGCAATCCGGAACAGGCCAATCTGACGGCCGAGGAAAAAGCCTTCCTGAAGGAGGGTGACCCGCTGGACGCACCCGCCCGTGTCACCTGGGCCGACTGGAAGCGCCTGTTCGCCTTCAAGACCACCTGGGGCATGATCGCCGGCTATTTCGGCTGCATCTATGTGACCTGGCTCTACACCGCCTGGCTGCCCGGCTATCTGGAGATTGAGCGGCACTTCACCATCTCGAAGACCGGCTGGGTCGCCACCATCCCCTTCGCCTTCGGTGTGCTCGGCGCGGTCTCGGGCGGGCGCATTGTCGACGTGCTGGCGCGGCGCGGCGTGGATCCCATGATGGCGCGCAAATATCCCATGGCGGGCGCGCTGGTGCTCACCGCGCTGTTCACCCTGATCGCCGCCGAGGCGCCGAGCGACATCCTCGCGATCGCCTGCATCTCCGCCTCGCTGTTCCTGGTCTATTCCTGCTCCTCGTCCGCCTGGGCCATGGCCTCGGTGGCCGCGCCGGCCAATTGCACCGCCTCCATCGGCTCGGTGCAGAATTTCGGCGGCTATATCGGCGGCGCGCTCGCGCCAACCGTCACGGGCTTCATCGTCCAGTCCACCGGCACCTTCACCCCGGCGCTGATCACCGGCTCCGTGGTCGCCCTCGCGGCGGCAATCATCTATTGGATCCTGGTGCGGCGGCCGATTCCTGCCCTCTCCGCCACGCTTCCCGGCAAGGGGGCGGTGCTTGCCGGCACCCCGGCCGAATAGGCCAACGGGCCATGAGTCCTGCCTCATGGCCCCCGGGCGCACGGCGGGTGCTTAATCCTCTCGCAGCCGCGTGACGGTCAGCCTTCGGCAAGGGATGTCTGCACCGTCGCCGCGCCACCCCGCACGCCAATAAAAAGGCCCGGCATTGCCGGGCCTTTCGCGTTTCAGTGCCGCGGCAAATAGATCACTCGCCGAGGCTCGGCTCCACGTCGTTGGGGGCCTGGTTCGCGGCCTCCTCGGCGCGCTCGGCGCGGGTGCGATAGCGGCGGCGGCGGCGGAAGGGCGCGGCTTCCTCGTCCGTACCAGCGGGCGCTTCGGGAGCGGCGGCGCCCTCGGACGCAGCCGGCGCAGCGGTCGCTTCGACCGGCTCGGGTGCGACGCTCGCCGCCGGAGCCGGAGCGGGATCCGCTGCCGGGGCCACGGTCGCGGGTGCAGCCGGCGCGGCGGCGGCAGGCGCGACAGGCGCCGGCTTGGCCGCCGCAGGTACTTCCTCAAACGGCAGTTCGGCGGCGGGACGTTCCGCTGGGGCGGGCGCGGCCTCCTCTGCCGACCGCGGCGCACGTTCCGCACGGACCGGACGCTCCCGCGCCTCCTTCAGCGGCAAGCCGCCGGTGATGAAGGACGGCAAGCCGAGATCGGCCGCCTCGGGGCGTTCCTCGCGCGGAGCGCGGGGCGCACGCGGCGCATAGCCCTGCTCATCCTCGGTGCGGGGCACACGCGGCTGACGCGGGGCATAGCCCTGCCCTTCCTCCTCGCCGCGCGGGGCGCGGGGCGGACGGGCCGCATAGCCCTGCTCATCCTCGGCGCGGGGTGCGCGCGGCGGGCGCTGCGCATAGCCCTGGCCTTCCTCCTCGCCACGCGGAGCGCGGGGCGGACGGGCCGCATAGCCCTGCTCATCCTCGGAGCGGGGCGTGCGCGGGGGACGCGGGGCATAGCCCTGGCCTTCCTCCTCGCCGCGCGGAGCGCGGGGCGGACGGGCCGCATAACCCTGTTCATCCTCGGCGCGGGGCGCACGCGGCGGGCGCGGCGCATAGCCCTGTTCGTCGGAACGCGGGCGATAATCGCGCGGCGGCTGCTGATAGCCTTCGCCGCCCTCTTCGCTGCGACGCTGATAGCCGCCCTGGCGATTGTCCCGCGGCTGGCGATCATCACGCGGCTGGCGATCGTCCCGGGGCTGGCGATCCTCGCGGGGGAAACGGTCGTCGCGCGGCGGGCGCGGCTGGAACTGCGCCTCGCGCGCATAGGGCTGCTGCTGGGGCTGGGCCTGCGGCTGCTGGCCCTCGCCGGCCGCATTCTCCTCGCCGTCCTCGTCCTCCTGGTCCTCATTGCCGAAGCCGGGCTGCGGCTGGGGCGCGAACTGGCCCTGCAGGGAGGCGATCAGGCGGATGTAATGTTCAGCATGCTGGAAATAGTTTTCCGCAGCCACATGATCGCCCGAGGATTGGGCATCGCGAGCCAGCTGGAGATATTTCTCGGCAATGTGATGGGCGGTGCCGCGCACCTTCATATCGGGGCCGTTGGACTCATAGACCCGCGTCAGGGGGTTGGAGCCGCGGCGATTGTTATTATTGTTATTATTATTGTTGTTATTGTTATTGTTGTTACGGCCGCGCGGACGCTTCTGCTGACCATTTCTCATCTGAATCGTTCTCTACTCGCTCGGCGCTCATCGCCGTTTTGCGTCCGGTCCGCTCGGACGGGTGCCGGAAAGGCGCCCGCCGCGGCCGGGTTCAAATCCGTCGGGGTGTCGTCAACCACGAACGCGAGCTGCGCCCGCATTCCTTCCAAATCCACACCGGATGTCAGTTCGGATCTGTTCGACCATGAGCCCCGTTCCGCGCAAAACGCGCGGCCAGCCAAGCCATTTCTCGACGCTACCGTTAGCGGCGCAACCGTTCTCGGCATGCGTGCGAGACAGTGGGTATTCGATCGTCCCGTGAAGGAATGCCGTGACGCAACATCGGTGCGTCATCAACTTTCGCCTGCCACACCCCCGAAACAAGGTTCCAGTTTCAGGCGCGGGCCTCAACCATGCGGACCGAAGCCCCGGTACGATTCCTGCCAAGGACACTAGCCAGTTCGCTTAGCCCTTCCAAGCGGTTTTTTCGCGGCGGCGCCTCAAATCCCCGCTGGCGCGCGATGGGCCGGGAGCGGCCGGCGGGTGGGTTCAGGGCGCCCGCAGCACCAAAGCGCGCGGAATGCCACCGAGGTCCGGCCGCGCCGGAGCCTCCGCGACCAGCCCCTGCGCCCGTGCCAAACCGGCCACCTCGCTTTCTTGCCCGATGCCCAGTTCGAGCACCGCGACCCCCTGCGAGGCCAGCAAGCGTGGCAGTGCAGCAAGAATCGCGCGATAGGCATCAAGCCCGTCGGCCCCGCCGTCCAGTGCCGGCGCAGGATCGAACAGGCGCACCTCGCGTTGCAACCCAGGCAGGTCGCCACTGGGGATATAGGGCGGATTGGAGACCACGAGGTCGAATGGACCCTCCAGATCCTGCGCCCAGTCGCCGACCCGCACCACGCTGCGCGCCGCCAGACCCAGTCGCGCCAGATTGTCGCGGGCGGTGCGCGCAGCGCCGGCGGAGCGGTCCACCCCGACCCCGAACGCCTGCGGCAGCTCGCTCAGCAGCGCCGCGAGAATCGCCCCGCTGCCGATGCCGAGGTCCAGCACCCGCAGCCGCTCACCGCGTCGCGCACCCAGCGCCGACAGAGCCGCTTCCACCAAAGTCTCGGTATCGGGACGCGGCACCAGCGTTTCGTCCGACAGCTGGAAGGGCAGGCTCCAGAATTCCTTCTCGCCCAGGATGCGCGCCACAGGCTCGCCGGCGAGGCGCCGGTCCACCCGCGCCTCAAGGGCGGCGAGGGCGGACGCCTCCACCGGCGCGTCGCCGGCCAGCAGCAGATCGGCGGGCGCCACCTGGAGCGCATCGGCGAGCAGCAGGCGCGCGTCGAGATCGGCGCTCTCGATGCCGGCGGCGCGCAGCCGCGCCGCGAGCGCACGGCGCACCGCCGCGCGGGTCGGGGCGCCGGCGGCCGCAGTCCTGCTCAATTGCTGTCCGCCGAGGCCATCAGCTCGGCCTGATGCTCGGTGACCAGGGCGTCGATGATCTCGTCCAAGGCGGTGCCTGCGATCACTTCCTCCAGCTTATAGAGCGTGAGGTTGATGCGGTGGTCGGTCACGCGCCCCTGGGGGAAATTATAGGTGCGGATGCGCTCGGAGCGATCGCCCGAGCCCACCTGCCCGCGCCGGTCGGCCGCGCGGCCGGCTTCCTGGCGCTGGCGCTCACCGTCCAGCAGGCGCGAACGCAGCAGGGCCATGGCCCGCGCCTTGTTGCGATGCTGGGAGCGCTCGTCCTGCACCGCCACCACGAGGCCGGTGGGCAGATGGGTGAGGCGCACCGCGCTCTCGGTCTTGTTCACATGCTGGCCGCCGGCCCCTTGCGCGCGATAGACGTCGATGCGCAGGTCGCTTTCGTTCAACTCCACATCCACCTCTTCCGCCTCGGGCAGCACGGCGACGGTGGCTGCCGAGGTGTGGATGCGGCCGGAGGTCTCGGTCGCCGGCACCCGCTGCACGCGGTGCACGCCGGATTCGAATTTCAGCCGGGCGAAGGCGCCGCGCCCGTGGATGGCGGCGATCACTTCCTTGTAGCCGCCCATGGTGCCCTCGCTCTCCGAGAGGATTTCCACGGTCCAGCCCTTTTCGGCGGCATAGCGCGAATACATGCGGAACAGGTCGCCGGCGAACAGCGCGGCCTCGTCGCCCCCGGTGCCGCCGCGCACTTCCAGGATGATGCCGCGCTCGTCCATGGCATCCTTGGGCAGCAAGGCCAGGCGCACCGCCTTCTCCAGCCGCTCGATCTCGCCCGTCAGACGCTCCTGCTCGCTTTCCGCGAGCGCGCGCATTTCCGGGTCGCCGCCCGCTTCGGCGGCAAGGTCGCGCGCCTCGGCAAGGCCGCGCTCGGCGGCTTTCAGCGCCTGCACCTGCTCGACCACAGGGGTGAGATCGGAAAACTCGCGGCCGAGCCGCACATATTCATCGCCTTCCGCACCGGCGGAGAGCAACGCCTCCACCTCGCGGTGGCGGGAGACCAATTGTTCGAGCTTGGCGAGGGGCAGATCACTCACAAGGCACACCGCACGACAGGAGAAACCCGCTCAAAGCAGCAATCCGCTCTGCTCGGCGAAGGCCCGCAGGGCCCCGCGCACGTCCACCGTGCCCGTGGTGTCGGCCAGCAGCGGCAGCAGGACGGCGCGCGCGGCCTCCACGTCGAGCCGCAGCATGGTGGACTTCACCGGGCCGATGGCGGCCGGAGACAGCGACAGGGCCCGATAGCCGAGCGCGGCCAGGGCGATGGATTCCAGCGGCCGCGAGGCAAGCTCGCCGCACAAGGTCACCGGCTTGCCGTGGCGCGCGCCAGCCTCAGCCACCATGCGGAACGCCCGCAGCGCCGCCGGCGAGAGCGGATCGAACCGTTCCGCGACCCGCACATTGGCCCGGTCGGCGGCGAACAGGAATTGCACCAGATCGTTGGAGCCGACCGAGAGGAAATCCACCCGCGAGAGAATCTCGTCCAGCTCGAACAGCAGCGAGGGCACCTCGACCATGGCGCCGACGAACACCCGCTCCGGCAGCACGTGGCCGTGCTTGCGCAAATGGGTCAGCTCGCGCTCCAGGATCGCCTTCGCCTGGTCGAACTCGCCGGCGGTCGCGATCATGGGGAACATGATGCGCAGGTCCCGCCCCGCGCCCGCGCGCAGCAGCGCCCGCAGCTGGCTGCGCAGCAGGCCGGGCCGATCCAGCCCGAGGCGGATGGCGCGCCAGCCGAGCGCCGGATTCTCTTCCTCCACCGTGCGCATGTAGGGCAGCACCTTGTCGCCGCCGATATCGAGCGTGCGGAAGGTGACCGGCCGTCCGGCGGCGGCATCCAGCACCGCGCGGTACAGGTTCAGCTGTTCCGAGATGCGCGGGAAGGTGGAGGCGATCATGAACTGGAGTTCGGTGCGGAACAGGCCGATGCCCGAGGCGCCGGTTTCCGCGATATGCGGCAGGTCCACCAGCAGGCCGGCATTCAGATGCAGGTCCACCTGCACCCCGTCGCGCGTGACCGAGGGGAGATCGCGCAGCGCGGCATATTGCGCCTGCCGGCGGGCGCGGAAGCGCGCCTTCTCGGCATAGGCCGCCTCGACATCGCCGGGCGGGCGCAGATGCACTTCGCCCGCCTGCCCGTCGACGATCACCGGATCGCCGGGATCGGCGAGGCCGGCGGCATTCTCCACCTGCCCGACCGCCGCGATGCCGAGCGCGCGGGCGACGATGGTGACGTGGCTGGTGGTGCCGCCTTCTTCTAGCACCAGGCCACGAATGCGGCTGCGGTCATAATCCAGCAGCGCCGCCGGGCTCATGTTGCGGGCCACCAGCACGGCGTTTTCCGGCAGGTCCGTCCGGTCGGAGGCGCGGCCGCGCCCGGTCAATTCGCGCAACAGGCGGTTGGCGAGATCGTCGAGATCGTGCAGGCGCTCGCGCAGATAGGGGTCGGAGGCGCGCATGATGCGAGCGCGGGTATCGGATTGCACCCGCTCGACCGCGCCTTCCGCCGTGAGGCCGGACATGACGGCCTCGCGCATGCGGTGCATCCAGCCCCGGTCGTGGGCGAACATGCGATAGGCTTCGAGAATCTCGCGATGCTCGCCGGCCTTGGAGAGGCCGTCATCCTCCAGCAGCAGGTCTATGGAGGCGCGCAGCTTGCCGATGGCGCCATCGAGCCGCACCACTTCCTTCTGCACGTCGTCGGCGATCACATTGGTGACCACGATGCGCGGCTCGTGCAGCACCACATGGCCGAGCCCGAGGCCATCCGCGAGCGGGATGCCGGTGAGATGCAGCGGCCGGCGCACCGCCGGTTCCGCGCCCGGCTTGGCGAGCGCGGTGAGCTCGCCCGAGGCGATCATCTCCGCCAGAACCATGGCGGTGGTCTGGAGCGCCTCGATCTCCTCTTCCGCATAGGTGCGGCGGGCGCGATTCTGGACCACCAGAACGCCCAGCGTGTTGCCGGCCCGCAGGATCGGCACGCCGAGGAAGGAATTGTAGATTTCTTCGCCGGTTTCCGGGCGGTAGGAATATTCCGGGTGATGCTGGGCGTCGGACAGCGCGAGGGATTCCGCCTCGCGCGCCACATGGCCGACCAAGCCCTCGTCCACCCGCATGACGGTCAAGTGAACCGCATCACGGTTCAGACCTTCGGTGGCGTACAGCTCAAGCGTCTGGTCCACGCGCAGCACATAGACCGAGCACACCTCCGCCACCATGTTGGCGGCGATCAGGACAACGATCTTATCCAGGCGGTCCTGGGCGCTGACCGGCTCCGCCATGACCTCGCGGAGACGTCTTAACAGCACCCGAGGCCCGCCAAGCGCGCCACGCATCGGCCGCATCCTTCAAGAGTTGCGAGGCGTTCTCACCTCGTATGACCGCCGATGACCCGCCCCCGCAGTCTCGATTATCAGCTATCGAGACCGTATAGCGAATGGAGAGTCCGCACCGCAAGTTCGGTATAGGCGGCATCAATCAGGATCGAGATCTTGATTTCCGACGTGGTGATGGCGCGGATGTTGATTCCCTTGCCCGCCAGCGCCTGGAACGCATCCGCCGCGACGCCCGCATGCGAACGCATGCCGATGCCGATCACCGACACCTTGGTGACGTCGGTCGCGCCCTCCAGCACCTCGAACCCGATGGAATCACGGGAATTTTCCAGCGCCGCGCGGGCTCGGTCGTAATCCGCCGAGGGCACGGTGAAGGTGATGTCGGTGAAGCCGTCCGCCGACACGTTCTGCACGATCATGTCCACATTGATGTGGGCCTCGGCCAGCGGACCGAACACGGCGGCGGCGATGCCGGGCTTGTCGGCCACGCGGCGAATGGACACCTGCGCCTCGTCCTTGGCGAAGGCGATGCCCGTCACCACCTGCGATTCCATCTGGTTTGCCACGATTTCCTCCTCGTCGCAGATCAGCGTGCCCGCCGCCTCGACCGTGCTCATGTGCGGGGCGTCGGGGTCCTCGAAGCTGGAGCGCACGAAGGTGCGGACCTTGTGCACCATGGCCAGCTCCACCGAGCGCACCTGCAACACCTTGGCGCCGAGCGACGCCATTTCCAGCATTTCCTCGAACGCGATGCTCTTCATGCGCTTGGCGCGCTGCACAACGCGCGGGTCGGTCGTATAGACGCCGTCCACGTCGGTATAGATGTCGCAGCGCTCCGCGCCGATGGCCGCGGCCAGCGCCACCGCGCTGGTGTCCGAGCCGCCGCGCCCGAGCGTGGTGATGCGGCCCGAAGGCAGGTGCACGCCCTGGAAGCCGGCAACCACCGCCACCTCCCCGGCGTCGAGCGCCGCGCCCAGCGCCGCGCCGTCGATCTCCAGGATGCGGGCGGAGCCGTGGGCGTCGTCGGTGGAAATCGGCACCTGCCAGCCCTGCCAGGACCGGGCGCTGAGCCCCTTCGCCTGGAGCGCGATGGCAAGCAGACCCGAGGTCACCTGCTCGCCGGAGGCAACGACAGCATCATATTCTCGCGCATCGTGCAGCGTGGAGGCCTCGCGGCACCAGGCGACCAATTCATTGGTCTTGCCGGACATGGCGGACACCACCACCACGACGCTATAGCCGGCCTCCACCTCGCGCTTCACATGGCGGGCGACGTTCTGGATACGTTCGATATTGGCGACGGACGTACCGCCGAACTTCATGACAAGCCGAGCCATGGCTCGCATTCTCTCTCAACAGGGGCTGTAGATCAGGGTTCAGCCGGCGCCGAACCGCCGGGGGCCATCATCGGCGAAAGCGGACAGGTGCGCCGGTCTCGCGGTCAGGCGCGCGTCATTTTCGTGCGCGTTTGCCCAGGCCGCGCCACGGGGCGCAGTGTGGAACACAGATGATGGCGGCCGTCTGGCACATTCCCTGACCCTCCCCGCGCCCGGTTGAACGACACGGGTTCTTGAAAAGTGGCCGCCTCCATAGCGCTCCCGCACGCTTCGGGCAACTCCGGCGTTTTCCGCGCCCTGGCGCCGCGCGCCCTTTGTTCTCTATGCCTTGCGCATCTGCTCCAGGAACGCGCGCACCTCCGCGCCGTCCACATCCTTGGCGATGAACGCTTCGCCGATGCCGCGCACCAGGATGAAGGTCAGCGCGCCACGGCTCACCTTCTTGTCCTGGGCGATCAGCATCATCAGCCCGTCGGTGTCCGGCAGGTCGCCCGGCACGTCGGCGATGCGGGTCGGCAGGCCGAGGGCTTCCAGGTGGCGGGTGGCGCGCACCACGTCCTGCCCGGTGCACAGGCCCAGCCGGGCCGAGAAAGCGAACGCCAGCGCCATGCCGATGGACACCGCCTCGCCATGCAGAAGGCGGTTCGAGAAGCCGGCGCCGGCTTCGAGCGCGTGGCCGAACGTGTGGCCGAGATTGAGCAGGGCTCGGTCGCCGGTTTCCTTCTCGTCGCGGGCGACGATGGCGGCCTTTGCCGCGCAGCTCGCCGCCACCGCCTCCACCCGCGCATCGCCGCCGGCGAGCACATCGGCGCCGTGCGCCTCCAGCCAGCCGAAAAAGGGCGCATCGCCCAGAAGGCCGTATTTGGCGACTTCCGCATAGCCGGCGCGCACCTCGCGGGGCGGCAGCGTATCGAGCGCGGCGGTGTCCGCCACCACCAGCACCGGCTGATGGAACGCCCCCACCAGATTCTTGCCCTGGGGAGAATTGATGCCGGTCTTGCCGCCGACCGAGGAATCCACCTGCGACAACAAGGTCGTCGGCGCCTGGACGATATCCACGCCGCGCCGCACCACGGCGGCCGCGAAGCCCGCGAGATCGCCCACCACGCCGCCGCCGAGCGCCAGAACCAGGTCGCGCCGCTCGATCCGGGCCGCGATCAGCCCCTCGGTGACCTGCTCCAGGCCCTTGTAGCTCTTGGATTTCTCGCCCGGCGCCACGATCACGGCGGAATGGGCGATTCCCGCCTCCCCGAGCGCCGCCTCGACGGTGCCGAGATGCTGCTCAGCCACATTCTCGTCGGTGACGATGGCCACCCGCGCCCCCGGCCGCAAGGCGGCGATGCGCGTGCCGATTCCGGCGAGCAGGCCCGGACCGATGGCGATGTCATACGGCCGCCCGGCGAGATCGACCCGCACGACGCGCGCGCCGGCCTCGGAGGCTGTGGGGGAAGACGCAAGGGAAAGGCTGGTCATGGGGTCTGGTCCTGGATCGGCGCGAAATGGCGCGTCACGGCGGCGATCACGTCTTCCACCACGGTTTCGTGAACGACGTCGCGCGATTCGACGCGCACATCGGCAAGGGCATAGATGTGGCCGCGCGCGGCCAGCAGGGCCGCAAGCTTGGCCTCCGCATCGCCTTGGGCGAGCAGCGGTCGGTCGTTGCGCTTCTTCACCCGGCGCAGCAGCGTGTGGAGGTCCGCCTCCAGCCACACCGAGACGCCGGACGCGGCGATGGCCGCGCGGGTATCCGCGCTCATGAAGGCGCCGCCGCCGGTGGCGATCACCATGGGCCCGGATTGCAGCAGGCGGGCCACCACGCGCTGCTCGCCTTCGCGAAACTCGGCCTCGCCGCGGCGGGCGAAGATTTCCGGAATGCTCATGCCGGCGGCGCGCACGATTTCCTCGTCCGCATCCACGAACGGCAGGGCGAGGCGCTTGGCGAGGCGACGGCCGACGGAGGATTTCCCAGCGCCCGGCATGCCCACGAGCACGATCGAACGGCGGCCGAGCAGGGCCAGCAGCGGGCCATTCGGCGCCGGCTCCGGCATCGCTCCCGACTCTCGCTCGCTCTCGCTGGTCAAAGATACCTCCGTCCGCACGCATGGCTTCAAAATGGGCGCGAAGCGCGAAAAAAGCGCACTAGCATTGCCGTGGCGGGGGGGCAATGGCGGTTGAAAGAGCCGCGCGCGCATGTCACCTGTGCAGAGCGCAGCGCCGGCCGGCGATTCGCGTGGAACCCAGGTAAGGCAGCAGCAGGTAAATCGCACCGTGCCCAGTCTGATCCGCCTCCTGGCGGCGATCGCCGTCCTCGTAGCCCTGGTCTATGGCGGCGCCTATTGGCTCGCAACCAAGGTGGAACCCGTGACGCGGGATGTAACCATCACCGTCCCCAACGACCGTTTCCAGAAATGAGACGCGGGCGATGACGCAGGCCGGCACCTCCCGCACCGGCATTTCCGGCAGCGGGCCGCTGGCCCTGTTTCTCGACATGCAGGCGGTGGAGCGCGGCGCCAGCGCCAATACGCTCGACGCCTATCGCCGCGACCTCGAAGATTTTTCCGCTTTCCTCGCCGCGCGGGGCGAAACCGTCGCCGATGCCGCAACGCCGGTGCTGCGGGCCTATCTCGCCGATCTTTCCGCGCGCGGCTTCAAGACCACCACGGTGGCGCGCCGGCTTTCTGCGATCCGCCAGCTCTATCGTTTCCTCTATGCCGAGGGACACCGCAGCGGCGATCCCGCCGCCGTGCTGGAAGGGCCCAAGCGGGCGCGCCCCTTGCCCAAGGTGCTGAGCGTGGAGGAGGTCGGCCGGCTGATCGACACCGCCCATGCCCGCGTCGCCGAGGCCGAGGGGGACAGCGAGGCGCTGCGCCGGCTGCGGGTCGTCTGCTGCATCGAGCTTCTCTATGCCACCGGCCTGCGCATTTCCGAACTCACCGCCCTTCCCGCAACCGCCGCCCGCAGCCGCTCAGACGCCATCATCGTCACCGGGAAGGGCGGCAAGGACCGGCTCGTGCCCCTGAGCGGACCGGCGAAGGCGATCATGGCGGCCTATCTGGACGCGCGCCGCGCCGCCGGGCTGGACGCCTCCAAATGGCTGTTTCCCACGGCTGCGAAATCCGGCCACGTCACCCGCCAGCAGACCGCGCGCGAACTCAAGGACCTCGCGGTGGCGGCCGGCCTCGACCCGGCCAAGCTCTCGCCCCATGTGCTGCGCCACGCCTTCGCCAGCCATCTGCTGGCCCATGGGGCGGACCTTCGGATCGTGCAGACCCTGCTCGGTCACGCGGATATTTCCACCACCCAGATCTACACCCATGTGCTGGATGAGCGGCTGAAGGAGATGGTGCGCGACCTGCACCCGCTCTCGGACGGCTAGGGCCGATCGACATTCAGGGCCTGACGCCCTTGCAGCAGAAGATCGTCATGCACGGGCTCGTCCCGTGCATCCACGCGGCTCGGCTGGCACCGGCTTTTCGATTCCCGCGCGGGCGGCCCGGCGTGGGTGGCCGGGACAGGCCGAGCCATAACAATGGGTCAAAGAAGGGCAATGGCGCGCGTCTGCCTTAAGGCGCCTCGACGATCCCAGCCCTTCACTGAATGTCGATCCGTCCCAGACACGGGGCATTGTGCCGCCGTGGCGGGAAAACCCCGGCTTGCCTCTTTCATCATGCCGGGCCGGCGCCTATATTCATCGCGCTGGCGCAAGCCAGATATGGCGATAAATGGTTGTCGGAATAAGCCTTTCGGACCCGGGGGCAGTACCCGGCGCCTCCACCAGAACCCGTGATTTCGCAAGGCTTTGCGGGTTGCGGCGGGGGCGAAATAGGATCGACGAGGGTGTAAAGGGCTTTCTTTCGCTCGGCATGGTTCCGCCGATATCGGGCCGACCTATAGTTGCGAATGACAACTATGCTCCGGTTGCCGTTGCCGCGTGAGCGGTAAAGGTACCGAAATAAAAGTCCTACCGGGTAGCACTGGCTAGGCGGGGTTCGGAGGCACCTGGCAACAGAAGCCTCCACTTCCTCCAAGGGCCGGCCGGACCTGCGGGGAAGGGATGGGTCTCATGACCGTGGCGGACGGGCGACATGCCTTCCGTAGCGCTTAAGTCTCGTCTTGCATCGGGCACCGGCCGCGAGCATCGCACCCCATGTCTTCGGTCGATCATATCCGGTACGATCTTCTGGCGCAGGAAGCGCTGCGCGGCGTCGTCCGCCGCGTGCTTTCCGACGTCGCCCGCGACGGCCTGCCGGGCGACCATCATTTCTACGTCTCCTTCGATCCCCGCGCCCCCGGCGTGCGGCTCTCGCAGCGCATGCGCGAGAAATATCCCGAGGAGATGACCATCGTCCTCCAGCACCAGTTCTGGGACCTGAACGTGAGCGAGCACGCCTTCGAGGTGGGTCTCTCGTTCGGCGGCATTCCCGAGCGGCTGCTGGTGCCCTTCTCCGCGCTCAAGGGCTTCTTCGACCCCTCGGTGAGCTTCGGCCTCCAGTTCGAGCTGGCGGGCGGCGAGGAGATCGAGGCGAGCGGCGAAAATGCTCCGGCGGAAGCCCCCACCCGCCTGCCGGGCGCGGGCGCCTCGGTGCGCCCCCTGCGCGGCGCGGGATCCGAGCCGGCGCTCGCCACCGCCAAGATCGGTGGTAAGGGCGACGGGGAGCACAACGACGGCGTGCTGGCCATGAAGTCCATCTCTCCCGACATCGCCAGCGCCACCAGCAAGGTGTCCGCACAGGACACCTCTCCGGATGCGGCCAAGGGCGGCGCCGAGGACGGCGGGAACAGCGGCAAGGACGCCACCAAGGAGACCCCCAAGGATGAGCGCCCATCCGGCGGCGCCGAAGTGGTCCGGCTCGACGTCTTCCGCAAGAAGTGAGGCGATACGCCCCGCGCCGCACGCGCCTTCCCTCCTGCTTTGCGTCCTCTTTCGCGCGCGGATCGGCCCATGAGCATGGTTGATGTCGCCGTGATCGGCGCCGGCGTGGCCGGTCTTGCGGCGGGACGGGCCCTGGAGGGCAGCGGCCTTTCGGTCACGATTCTCGAGGCCGCCGGCCGGATCGGCGGACGCGCCTTTACCGATACCGCCAGCTTCGCGCAGCCGTGGGACCTCGGGTGCCACTGGATGCATTCGGCGCTCGACAATCCCTTTGTCGCGATCGCCGACCGGCTCGGCTTTTCCTATCGCCGGTCCACCCAGCATTATATCCGCAAGCTGCATCTCGGCACGCGCTGGGCCGACGACGACGAGCGCGATGCGGCGGTCCGCGCCGTGGAGGCGGCCTTCGAGGCCATTGCTGCGGCTGGATTGGCCGGGCGCGATATCCCCGCATCCGACGTGATCCCCGATGCCGGCCCATGGAACCGCCTGGTGCGCCATTGGATCGCGCTGATGACGGCCGCCACCCCGCAGGATATCTCCACCCTCGATTTCGCCCGATATCACGACGGCGGCGAAAACTGGCCGGTGGTGGAAGGCTATGGCGCGCTGGTGGCGGCGCAGGCCTCCGGTTTGAAGGTGACGCTGAACTGTCCGGTCCATCTTGTGGATTGGTCAGGGGCGGGCGTGCGGCTCGCCACCGCGAAGGGCGATGTGACGGCCCGCGCCGTGATCATCGCGGTTTCCACCGATGTGATGGCGAAGGGGCATCTGCGCTTCGCGCCCGCCTTGCCGCCGGAGCTGGCCGAAGCCATGGCGGCGCTGCCGCTTGGGGTCTCGGAAAAGGTCGCGTTCGGCTTCGACCGGGATGTGTTCGGCTTTTCCGAAAGGGCCGGCATCAATACGATTGATTTCACGCGGCCCGAACGGGCGCCGGTGAATTTCCAAATCATCCCCGGCGCGCGGCCGCTCGCCATTGCCCATCTCGGCGGTGCGAGCGGGCGGGCGCTGGTGGAGGCGGGACCGCAGGCCATGGCCGATTTCGCCCTGGCGGGACTTTCCGACGTGTTCGGCGCCGACATCCGCGCGCGCGTCACCGCCTGGCGCAGCACCTCCTGGGCGCGCGATCCGCATATCGGCGGCGGCTATTCCTGCGCGCTGCCGGGCAAGGCGCACCTGCGCGGGCGCTTGTTCGCGGCTTTGGCGGAGCGCATCCTGTTTGCCGGCGAGGCCGTCTCGGAGCATGCCTTCTCAACTTGCCACGGCGCGCACCTCTCGGGACAGGCGGCGGCGCGGTCCGCGATCTCCTTGTTGAAAGGCCCCGCCTGATGCTTCCCCTCGCGCACATCGTGGCCGTGGCCGAGAACGGGGTGATCGGCAAAAACCAGTCCCTGCCCTGGCATTTGTCGTCCGATCTCAAGCGCTTCCGCGCCCTCACCTGGGGGCGGCCACTGCTGATGGGACGCAACACCTTTCTCTCCATCGGCCGGCCGTTGCCGGGGCGGATCTCGGTGGTGCTCACCGGCGATCCGGCGTTCACGGCGGAAGGCGGTGTGCGGGTCGCCCGCGATCTCGGGGAGGCGTTGACCCTGGCGGAAGCGGCGGCGCGCGACCTCGGCGCCGAGGACATCATGGTGATCGGCGGGCGGCGCGTGTTCGCCGAGACCTTGCCGCTGGCGAGCACCATCCATCTCACCCGCGTCCACGCGGCCCCGGCCGGCGACGTGCTGCTGCCGCCCTATGATCCGGCGGAGTGGCGCGAGGCGGAGCGAGACGGCCCGATGCAGGGGACGAACGACGATTTCCCCTTCTCCTACATCACGCTGACGCGGGACTGATCCGGCCCAGGCGGTCGCACCTCAGGACGCACATGCGCCAAGGCCTCACTCGCCGGGCACCAGGGCCGGCGGGCGCGTGAGATTGCCGAAGCCGGGCGTCGGCGCGGCAAAGCTCCCGCCATCCGGGGGCAGCGAGGGACGGACGGGACGCGTTCGACCCGTGGGTCCGATCTCGATGGGCGGCGCCAGCGGCGGAGCGGCCGCGCGGCTGCGCTCGCTGGCCTGCCGTGGCGGGTTGGAATGGGCCGGCGCGCGGCTGCGCGTCTCCTCGCCATTCGCGGGCTCCGCGGTTTCGCGCGCTGCGGCGGAAGACGGCTGCGCCGGGGATGGCGCGGGGGCGGATTGCACCGGCGCCGGCTGCGCGGACGCGGCCGGGAGGGGCGCCGCCGGAGGCGGAGCATTGGGCGCGGAGATCGGCGTCGGCGCGGGCGAGGATGGAGCCGGCGGCGCCGATGCGGGCAGCGTGGTGCTGCTGCCGGCGGCAGGGGCGGGCACGAGGCCCTGGCGCTCTTCCAGCCGGCGGGTTTCCCGCTCGATGGCGCGCATGGAGATGGCGGCAACCAGCGCCGGCGCGCTCACCCGCCGCTCGGGGGCGGCGATGGGTCCGCGCCAGGATACGGTGCCGCCGGGCACCGCCCCGCCGGCTTCCGCCGATTCCAGATCCAGCGTGCCGTCGAGATACAGGCGGGCCAGGTCCAGGGTGCCGGAGAAGGTGGCGCGTGCGCCATCGGCCGGGGCACGCGCGTTGGAGAGTCGCACCACGCCGTTCACGAGGCTGAGCGTGCTGTCGACGGCGGCCAGTTTCAGCGGGCCGCGCGCGAGGGCACGATCGAACATCTGCACCACCCGCCGCTCGTCGGGCGGGGCGCCGGCTGCGGTATCGGCCAGCACGCTTTCGATGGCATGCGGATCGGCGGCGGGAAGCGCGAGGGACTGGACGCTGAGCGTGCCCTGGCCCGACAGGCTCTGCACGAGCGCCAGCGGCGAGCGGCCGACGCCGCCCATGTCGACGGACAAGGTCAGGCGCCCGGCCGGCGGCGCGCGCGGCGCCAGCGGCTGCACCAGGGCCGCGAGGTCCACGCCATCCAGGCCGAGATGGCCTTCCGCCGCCACCATCTCCGGGCGACGGCGCAAGGTAAGCGAGCCGTTGAGCGTGCCGCCGCCGATGCCGCCGGACAGATCGCGCAATTCCAGCGTCGCGTCGCGTGCCTGCACGCGCCCCTTAGCGTCTTGCAGGCCATAGGTGCCGTTGAGATCCAGCTGGCGGGTGGTGAAATCCAGCGTCAGCGCCACCGGAGAACCCGGCGCAGGGGCGAAGCGCGCGGCGGACCAAGGGCCGTTGCCCACCTCCGGGCCGATGCTGCGCGCGCCCCACAGGCCGATCAGGCGCGGCAGCGAGAGCGCATCGAGATCGAGCCGGCCGGTGACGCGCGGCACCTCCCCGCCCTCGACCGCCAGGGCGCCGGAGATCGGCGCGCCGCCGAGCAGGCCCTTCAGATCCTCCAGCTGCCAGGCCCCGCCGCCGCGCGACACGGTGAAGCCCAGCGCGGCCGGCACCGGACCGCCCTCGGCGGCGGGCGCGGCGGCGAGGAACAGCTTCGCCACGTCCGCGCCGTCGAGGCGCATGGCGAGGCGCGGCTGAAGCACCCCGCCGACAATCTTCACCGGGCCCTTGGCGCTCGCCACCGTATCGGCCAGGGCGAGGCGCGCGTCGAGATCGGCGCCGTCCGTACCGGATGGCACGAGCGTAAGATTCAATTGTCCCGCACCGAGGCCGGGGCGCAGGCCCGATAGCCCGGCCGCTTCGAGCGCGCGGGCCCCATCGCTCGCGGAAAGCGTCAGCTCCACGCGCGGCACGTCGCCGGCCACGCCGGGCGCGAAGGCGGCATGGCCGGAGAGCTGTCCGAGGGTGCCGTTCAGGCGCATCGCGGCCGCGCCGCCATCGCCCCAGCTGGCGGAGCCGGTGAGTGTCACCGGGGCCGCCACCGGCAGCAGGCGCGTCATGATCTCGCTCGCCCGCTCGCCCGATAGCAGCCGCGCCAGCGGCACGAGGCCGTCCGCCTTGGGGCCGGCGACGGAAAAATCGAGCCGCCCCTGAAGCGGCGCCGCGAGCCGGGTGAGGCTGCCCTTGCCTTCCAGATGCAGGCCCGCGAGATCGTCCAGCGTCAGGCGCGAGAGCGTCCAGGTGCCGCCCGCTCCCTCCGCGGCGAGCGACAGGGCGCCGAGCGGAAGGCCACCGGCCTTCAGGGTGCGACCCTCCAGCGCGATGCCGCCATCCACCGCCCCGCCGGCCAGCGCGAGCCCCTGGCGCAGCCCCTCCAGCAGCGGATCGAGATCGAGCCCGCTCACCGCCAACGAAAGATCGAGGCGCGGGCGGTCGCCGTCGGTAAATTGTCCCGATCCAGAAACCGCGGCGGCGCCGAAGCTGGCATCCAGATTCTGGACCCCATAGCGTCCCGCCCCCGCCGTGATCTGCCCCACGAGCTTGACCGGCCCGGAGACCGCCGCCGCGACATCCGCCGTGCCGCGCGGGGCGACCCAGCGCAGGAACGCGGCCGGATCCTCGCTGGAAAAGGCGAGATCGCCCGTGAAGCCGGCCCCGCCCGCGCGCCCCGGCGCGCCGGAAAGGCGCAGGGCCGACTGGCCGGGAAGCTTGGCCTCGGCCGCGTCGATGCGCCAGCCGCCATCGGCGCCCGAAAGATCCAGCCGCGCATCCCGCAGCACCGTGCCGGCATAGGTGAGCTGCTCCACTGCCACGCCGATGCGCGCGGGGACATCGGGGGCCGGCAGGGCATCGAACGCCGCCATCAGCGCGGCCAGGGAATCCGCCGCGCTCTGCGGGGCCGCCCCGGCCGGCGCGCGCAGCACGTCGGCATCGAGGGCGCGGGCGTTGAGCACCACCTCCAGGCTCGGCGAGCGGCCGAGGGCAAGGCGCGCCGAGCCGGCGAGCTGTACGGGGCGGGCGCTATCGGCAAGCGACAGGTCCAGCGTTTCCGCCACCACCGCCTGCGGGCTGGCGCGCAGCGCGCCGGACAGACGCCAGGATTCGTGCCACGGCTCCGCCGCCGGGACCGGCTGCGCCCCGACAGGCGCGGGAGGAGTGCCGCTGTCCGCGCCCGCCGGGCGACGCGCGAGGCTGCCGCGCCCCTCGAAGCGCGGCGCGCCGCCGTCGAGGTGCAAGGTGCCGTCGAGATCAATGGTCAGCGGCCGCGCCCGCTCCTCGGCGATCAGGCGCATGCGGCTGCCCTCGGCGCCGAACGCCCCGAGGCTGAGCCGCGTGCCGTATCGCCGGCTCCCCAGCGCAACCTCGCCTTCCAGCCGGAACGGGCCGGTCAGCGTGCGGGCCTCGCCCTTCAGCTCGAGCCCGGTGAACGCCAGGGTGCTGTCGGCGCCGCGATCGAGCACATCCAGCGTGCCGCCTTGAATGACGAGGCTGGAAATGGAGAGCCCCCCCGGCGCGGCGGCACCCGTCGGCAGGGCCACCCGGCCCGCGCTGTCCAGCACGAGGCGCATGCGGGGATGCACCAGGGTGAGGGATTTCGCCTCCACGCTGCCGCGCACCAGCGCGCCGAGGGAGAGATCGGCCCGCACTTCATCGGCCACGGCACCGGTGGAGACGGCGTCCGCGCCGATGGAGACATTGCGCAGGATGATGCGGGGGGTAGGCAGGATGTCGGCGTAGATATTGCCGCGGATCACCACCGGCACGCCGAGCGTGCGGCTGGCCTGGCTTTCGAACGCGCCGCGCCACGCCGTCCAATCCACGACGAACGGCGCCGCGAAAGCCGCCACGATGGCAAGGATCACCGCCGAGGCAATCGTGATCAGGACGCCCTGCACCAGCCGGTCCTCGCTTCATGGGGCGCGCCGCAGCCGGCGCGTTGGGGAAGTCTAGCGCGGAATGGTAACGTCGGGATGGTGGCGATCCAATGGACGCGGTGGCGCGCGCCCCTCAGATTTTCAGGATCTTGCCCGGATTCATGATGTTCTGCGGATCGAACGCCCGCTTGATCGCCCGCATGGCGTCCAGCGTGGCTTCGCCATGCTCGGCGGAAAGATATTTCATCTTCCCCTGCCCCACCCCGTGCTCGCCGGTGCAGGTGCCCTCCATGGCGAGCGCCCGGTCCACCAGGCGCGACATGAAGGTCTTGGCCTTGGCGAGGTCGGCGGGGTCCTCCACGTCCACCATCAGCGTGGTGTGGAAATTGCCGTCGCCCACATGGCCGACGATGGGGGCGATCAGCCCCATCTCGACGATGTCGCGCTTGGTCTCCATGACACATTCGGCGAGGCGCGAAAGGGGAACGCACACATCGGTCGCCACCGCCTTGGAACCGGGCCGCATGGGCAGCACCGACCAATAGGCATCGTGCCGCGCCTGCCACAGGCGGCTGCGGTCCTCGGCCTTGGCGGCGAACACGAACGGGCCGCCGTTGAACTCAGCGGCAATCTCGCCAAACTGGTCCGCCTGTTCATGGGCGCCGGCCTGCGTGCCGTGGAATTCCACGAACAGATGCGGCGTTTCCGGCAGATCGAGCTTGGCATAGGCGTTGGAGGCCTTCACCTGCTCCTCATCCAGCAATTCGATGCGGGCGACCGGAATGCCCGACTGGATGGTGGCGATGACGGCGTTGCAGGCATCCTCGATGCTGGCGAAGGGGCACACGCCCGCCGTGATGGTCTCGGGAATGCCGTAGAGGCGCAGCGTGAGTTCGGTGATGATGCCGAGCGTGCCTTCCGAGCCCACGAACAGGCGGGTGAGATCATAGCCGGCGGAAGATTTCTTCGCCCGGCGCGCGGTGGTGATGATCTCGCCATTCGGCAGCACCGCTTTCAGCGCCAGGACATTGTCCTTCATGGTACCGTAGCGCACCGCATTGGTGCCGGAGGCGCGGGTGGAGGCCATGCCGCCGAGCGAGGCGTCCGCGCCCGGGTCGATGGGAAAGAACAGGCCCTGATCGCGCAGGTCTTCGTTCAGCCGCTTGCGGGTGACGCCGGGCTCGATCACGCAATCGAGGTCCTCGGCGTGAATTGCGAGAATTCGGTTCATGCCAGACAGGTCGATACAGATTCCACCCTGCGGCGCGTTGACCTGACCTTCCAGCGAGGTCCCGGTTCCCCAAGGGATGATCGGTATTCGATGGGCCGCGCAGATGCTGACAACGGTTTGCACATCTTGTGTGCTCTGGGCGAAAACAACCGCGTCTGCCGGTTCGTTAGGCAAATAAGTGGTGATATTTGCATGCTGCTCGCGAACAGCAGTCGAGGTCACGACTTTGTTACCAAGCGTCGCTTGCAATGCGTCCAATGCCGCCCGCAGGCCCGGCATCGAGTCGCGCGTGACCGTGGCATCGGCAGCAAACATTTAAGAATCCTTTAATATCAAGCCGCATGACCCCAGCGGGCTCAGCAGATTAGCGGGCCGGGCGCATTCGGCAAGAGGGCCGGTTGGTAGCGCCGTGCGGCACGGCTGCACGATCTCTCCGCATCGGCGCCAATCTTATGCCATTTCGACAGTGACCAATGTCAAAACTCGCGGCACACTGCGCAGCAAGCAGGCAATTCATTGAATTCCGTGCCCCCTCTCGACCAGGGAGAGCGCCATGTGGGACAGGATCGACTTCGAACCGGTGTTTTTCGCTCCGTTTGTATCTTCCGCCATGAAGATCGAACCGGAATGGATTGATGGCGAGGGTCATCTCTCCATGGCTTATTACAATGTCCTGTTCGACCGCGCCTTTGCCGAATCCCTCGCGCTGCTTGGGCTCGGTCCGCAATATGTACGCACGCGCGGCGTCTCCTTCTTCACCGCCGAAGCTCATATGCTCTATCTGCGCCCGCTGCCGGCCGTGGGCGACGTACGGGTCACCATGCGCCTGCTGGATTATGACGCGAAGCGCCTGCATCTGTTCCTGTCGCTTCACCACGGCACCGAGGGCTGGGTCGCCGCCACCTGTGAGCAAGTGACCTTGCAGATCGACGGGGTCTCCCAGCGCGCCGCACCGTTCGCGGACGATGTGCTGGAACGGGTGGCGGGTATGCGTTCTGTCCATGCCGCCTTGCCCCAGCCGGACGGCATCGGCCGCAGCATCGGCCTCGACGCCCGCTGCTGAGTGCACGCCGCCGCCCGCTCGGCTCAAGCTTCGGCAATGGGCGTCGGGGGCCGAATGCACGATTTCCTTGCAGGATGCTTATTTCCGACGCTGCATGCCATGCAGGTCAGCCATGCTGACACAACGCTTCTAGTGCGATGCAACAGAGCCCATATTGCATCGCATCAAGGGCCGCGCGGTTGCGGCCAAGCGTTGGAGGCCTGTCATGGGCGCCGTTACTTTCTCGACCGATTCCTTCTCGACCTCCCAGACGGCTGACGCCGTTGCCGCCAAGCCGGCCGAGGTCCGCAAGGGCGTTTTCGCGCGCATTTTCGATGCCATCGTCGCCGCCCGCGCCGCCCAGGCCGAGCGCGACTTCATCACCTATATGCAGCGCACCGGGTTCGACCCGCGCAAGTGATTGCATGCAGGTGATCCGCCAGAGGTGAGCCGGCGCCGGGCGCGTGACACCCGCCGCCCTGGGTTGCTCTCCCGAGCACCGCTCGCCACCGACGGCGGGACACCGAACATTCAGGCCGGCCATCTTCCCCCCGATGACGGCCTCTTGGAGCACTTCTCCGTTTAACAAAATCGGAGAAGTGCTCCACGTCTATGATTTTCCTGGCATTCATTGAACCGGCCCGAAGCCGCTGCGCCCCAAGGCGCGGCGCGAAATGCCGTATCTGCTCCCCGGCCGATGCCGCATTCCGCCCCTGATCCGCTGATCGCGGACCCGGCCTGATCCCGTGTCAGTGCGCCTAGGCGCCTCGCGGTGCCGTGGATGCAGGCCGCCCCCTATGCCGCCCACACGCGCTTCGGCTTCGCGCCGGATGCCGAGAGCGTCAGTGTAGTCCAGCCGTCGATGTCGCGGCGGCGGACCAGTTGCAGCCCCTGCGCCCGATAGGCGGCCAGCGCCGCATTGGCGTGCGACGGCAGCAGGCCGGACAGAACCACTATTCCGCCGGAAGCCAGCAGCGGACGCAGCGGACGCGCGAGGCGCTTCAGCGGCGGCAGCAGGATATTGGCCAGGATCAGATCGTAGGGACCCGGCCGCCGCACCGCCGCGGCGCCCGCGCCAGCCGCAAGCACCATGCGGATATAAGGCCCGGCGAGATTCGCGCGGGCATTTTCGCGCGCGGTGCGCACCGCCACTTCGTCGAGGTCGCTCGCCACCACCGGCACGCGGAAGAGGCGCGCCGCGCCGATGGCAAGAACGCCCGTGCCCGTGCCCACATCCAGAACCTTGCCCGGACGGCCGATTCGCGCCGCATCCACGATCGCCGCGAGGCAGCCTTGGGTGGTGCCGTGGTGGCCGGTGCCGAAGGCAAGCGCGGCCTCGATCTCGATGCCGATGCCATTGGGCGGCACCCGTGTGCGGTCATGCGACCCGTGCACATGGAACGGCCCCACCCGCACCGGCGCCAGCCCTTCCAGGCTCGCGGCCACCCAGTCCTTTTCCTGCAATTCCCCGAATGTCACTTGCGCCGCGAGATCGGCGCCGGCGGCCACTTCCACCAGATCGCGCAGGCGATCGGCATCGAACGCCTCTCCGGCATAGACCTCGACCGCCCAGCTGCCGTCCGGCTGTTCGAAATTGGCGACCGCGACCTCGGCCGGATCGAAACTTTCCGCCAGCAGGTCGGCGATGCGGCGGGCCTGCATCTCGGGGGCGGAGACCCGCATGAAATGGGTGGCGTCGCTGGGGAGGAGACCTTCAAACATCGAGAACTTTCCGGCGAGGCGCTTTGGTTCAGGCCCCGTACGCGCCAATGACGCGGTCGCGACCCAGTTGCCGTGCGGCATAGACCCGCTCATCGGCCACCGACAAGAGCTTGGCAACACTTTCCCCGTCCATGGGCGCCGTGGCGAGCCCGATCGCCAGCAAAACCTCGATGCCCGGCGGCATCACGAGGGCAGCGACCCGCTGGCGCAGCGCCTCCGCCACCTGGGTCGCCGCCATGTGCGGAAGGCCGGGCGCGAGAATGGCGAAGGCATCCCCATCGTAGCGCACCACATAATCGCCGCTGCGCAATCCCTGCGCGAGCGCATCGGCAATGCGGCGCAGATCCTTGTCGGCCCGTTCCGCGTCCTGCGGCTCGCCTCGCGCTCTTAAGCCATCCACCACGAGCACCATCAGGCTCACGGGCCGTCCGGTGGCGCCGGTGATGCTCAGCAGGTCGGCAAACAGCATCTCCAGACGGCCGCGATGGAACGCCCCGGTGGCCGGATCGTGCCGCAACCGCACCTGGGGCGCGCCGGCCCGCCGCAGCGCCGTCGCCAATCCCGGGCCGTCCAGCCGGCGCCGATACTGCCAGATCAGGGTCGAATAGAAGCCGGAAGCAACCAGCTTGCCGATCCATCCTCCGACACCGGCCGAGAGCGGAACCTCGTACACCAGATAGACGGCGCCGAAGAAGAAGACCTGGTCGAAGGTGCACACCAGCGCAAGGGTCAGCCAGGAGGCGGCCAGGCTGCGCCGGCGCAGCGCCACCAGCAGCCGATCGTACAGGCGGAAGATGACCAGGCTCTCCAGGAACAGCAGCAGCGTGCTCCACAGCATGAGCATGCCCATCTGGTTGAGCACGGTCAGGTCCGCCGCCCGCGCGGCGCCCGCACGCCCCTGCTCCAGCGCGAGAAAGGCGACCGCGATCACCACCGCCACGGTGCCGAGCAACAGGCCGAGCACCGGCTGGCGCGCCACATCCGGCCCCTCGACCATGTGTGTCATCAGCAGCAGGCTCAGCGTGCCGGTGTAGAACACCACCGATCCCGGTGAGGCGGAGAGGCCGAACGGCAAGGTGAGGAACACGCACATCGCCAGATAAACGGCGAACACGTGAATCGCCCCGATGGCGCAGAAAAATGGACCAAGGCCGATCTGGAACCGCGCCCGGAACAGGCCGAGCATCAGGCTGCCATAGACGGCCATCTCCACCAGCAGCAGGGCAATATTGGCAATCGGCATGGCTCGGCTGATCAGAGCAGGCCGGAATGTGCGCCGGCATCAAGACGCGGTCGAACCTCACAATACCGCCACCCGGGATGCTGTGAAGCGGCTTGACGCACTTTTTCCGCGCAATCCGTGCCCTGCGCACAGGTCTGCGCCCGGCATCTGCCGAAAGGAAGGCTCACACCTTCTCGACGAAACTCTCCAGCACCCGCTTTTCACCCGCCTTGTCGAACTGGACGGTGAGCTTGTTGCCGTCGATACCGGAAATCTCGCCATAGCCGAACTTGATGTGGAACACCCGCTCGCCGCGCTTGAAGCTGGAAGACCCACCGGTGGACGAGGCCAGCAAGGTGCCCTCGATCACCGCGCCGCGGCCACCGCGCCCCGCGCCGAACGCGCCGCCGCTGGAACCTTGCCCGGACCCGGAATGACCCGCCGCGCGGGCATTCTGCGCCCGCTGCCAGCCGGGCGTGGAATAGGTGGAGGAGAAAGGCTCCACCTTGGCCGCGCGGTCGAACCGGCTTTCCCCATAGGACCCGCCGCCATAGCTGGAGCCGCCCCAGCCGAAGCCGCCCTTGGATTCCTGCACCTCCACATGGGCGTCGGGCAGTTCGTCCAGGAACCGGCTCGGCACGGTGGAATTCCACATGCCGTGGATGCGCCGGTTGGAGGCGAAATAGATCCGCGCGGACAGCCGGGCGCGGGTGATGCCCACATAGGCAAGGCGCCGCTCTTCCTCCAGGCCCGCCTTGCCCTGCTCGTCGAGCGCGCGCTGGTGGGGAAACAGCCCCTCCTCCCAGCCGGGCAGATAGACGGTGTCGAATTCCAGCCCCTTGGCGGAATGCAGGGTCATGATCTGGACCGCATCCTCGCCGGCGCCCTTGTCGGCATCCATGACCAAAGAGATGTGCTCCAAAAACCCTTGCAGGTTCTCGAACCCCTCCATGGAGCGCACCAGCTCCTTGAGGTTTTCCAGCCGCCCGGCCGCCTCGGCGGAGCGGTCCTTCTGCCACATCTCGGTGTAGCCGCTCTCGTCGAGGACGATTTCGGCCAGCTCCGTATGCGGCATCTCGCCGGATTGCCGGCGCCAGCGCTCGAACGCCTCCAGCAGACCGCGCAAGGTGGCGCGTACCTTGGGCTTCAATTCCTCGCTCTCGGTGAGCGCGCGCGTCGCCTCCTGCAGCGGCACGCCGGCCGCGCGGGCGACATCGTGGATCTGCTTCAAGGTGGCATCGCCGATGCCGCGCTTGGGCACGTTGACGATGCGCTCGAAGGCGAGATCGTCGGCGGGGGAGAGCACACAGCGCAGATAGGCGAGCGCATCGCGGATTTCCGCGCGCTCATAGAAGCGCGGGCCGCCGATGACGCGATAGGGCGTGCCGAGCGTGACGAACCGGTCCTCGAACTCGCGCATCTGGAACGAGGCGCGCACCAAGATGGCGATCTGCGAGAGCGGGTGGCCGGCGCGCTGCAAGGTCTCGATCTCGTCGCCGATGGCGCGGGCTTCCTCGCCACTGTCCCACGAGCCCGTGACGGCGACCTTCTCCCCCATCTCGCCCTCGGAGAACAAGGTCTTGCCGAGACGGCCCTGGTTGAAGGCGATGACATGGGAGGCCGCGGCCAGAATATGGCCGGTGGAGCGATAATTGCGCTCCAGGCGGATCACGGTGGCGCCGGGGAAATCGCTCTCGAAGCGCAGGATGTTGTCCACCTCGGCGCCGCGCCAGCCATAGATGGACTGGTCGTCGTCGCCGACGCAGCACACGTTCCGCGACCCTTGAGCCAGGAGACGCAGCCACAGATATTGGGCGACGTTGGTGTCTTGGTATTCGTCCACCAGGATATATTTGAAGCGGCGGTGATAATCCGCCAGCACATCGGGATTCTCGCGGAACAGGCGGATGCCTTCCAGCAGCAAATCGCCGAAATCCACCGCGTTCAGCGCCTTCAGCCGCGCCTGATAGGCGGCATAGAGCATCTGCCCCTTGCCGTTGGCGAAGGCCGATCCCTCGCCGGGCGGCACGTTCTGGGGCGAGAGGCCGCGATTCTTCCAGCCGTCGATGGTGTTGGCCAGCAGGCGCGCCGGCCAGCGCTTGTCGTCGATATTCTCGGCTGCCAATAACTGCTTGAGCAGGCGGATCTGGTCGTCCGTATCGAGAATGGTGAAGCCGTTCTTCAGCCCCACCAGCTCGGCATGGCGGCGCAGGATGCGCACGCCGATGGAATGGAAGGTGCCGAGCCACGGCATGCCTTCCACCGCATCCCCCACCATGGAGTGGATGCGCTCCTTCATCTCGCGCGCGGCCTTGTTGGTGAAGGTCACGGCGAGGATCTGGGAGGGGAAGGCACGGCCGAGATTGAGGATATGGGCGATGCGCGTCGTGAGCACGCGGGTCTTGCCGGTGCCGGCGCCGGCCAGTACCAGCAGCGGCCCGTCGATGGTTTCCACCGCCGCGCGCTGCTCGGCATTGAGGCCGTTCAAATAATTGGGCATGGGCGCCGCGGCCCCGCCGCCGGCGCGCGCACGCGCGGCAATGCCGCCGGGTCGCAACGCCGGCGCCTCGACGCCTTCGCCTGCGGGACGCAGGCCCTTATGCTCGACTGGAATGGACACGCGCTCGCTCTCGCGGCACCGCTCGCGCGGCGCCTTCTGATTCTCTCGTGAGAACAAAATGGCATTGCAAGCCCTCGATTGCGAGGGGTGGCGCCTGTTTCCATGGAAATCCCCGCCTGCGCCCTGATAGGATGAGCACTTGCGCGCGACGGGAAGGGCGATGAACGAGGGCAGGAACACGGGCGGAAAGCCGAGGGGGCGCGCGCTGCAGAGCATGGCCAGCAGCCCCGCCCAGGCCCACACGCCGGCGCAGGGCGTGCACGAGGATGAGCCCCCGGCCTATTGGCGCGCGCAGGAAATGCTGCTGATCCAGCAAATCATCGGGCTGATCGGCAAGGGGCTGCAGGTGGAGAATATCCTCCACGAGATGCTGCATCTCCTGTCCGAGATGCTGGGCCTCAACCGCGGCCGCATCGTGCTGTGGGACGCCGAGAGCGCGCTTTTCAAGATCCAGTATGCCTATGGCCTCACTGCGCCCGAGAAGGCGCGCGGCGTCTATCGGGCCGGCGAAGGCATCACCGGGCGGGCGCTGGCGCATGAACAATTGATCATCGTGCAGGATATCGACCAGGAGCCGGATTTCCTGTTCCGCGCGGTGGATCGCACCACCTTGCCCCAGGAGCCGGTGGCGTTTCTGGTGATCCCCATCCGCGTGGACCGGCGCACCGTGGGCGTGCTCGGCTGCCACCGCATTCGCAACCGGAGCCGGCCGTTTTCCGACGACATCACCATCCTGCGCATCTGTGCCACCCTCGCCGGCCAGGTCCTGGAGCTGAACGAGATTCTCGACCGCAAGACCCGCGCGCTGGAGGCGCACAACCAGATGCTCGCCCGCGCGCTCGAAACCCACAGCGCGCGCTATGGCATCATCGGCACCGCGCCGGCTTTGCTCAAGGCGCTCGCGGAACTGGAACTGGTGGCGGCCGCAAACGCCAACGTGCTGCTGCTGGGGGAATCCGGCACCGGCAAGGAGGTGTTCGCCCGCGCGCTGCATCTGGCGAGCCCGCGCCGCGACCGGCCGTTCATCAAGGTCAATTGCGCGGCCATTCCCGAGAGCCTGTTCGAATCCGAGCTGTTCGGCTACGAGCGCGGCGCCTTCACGGGAGCGAGCGAGGCGCGCGCGGGCTGGTTCGAGCAGGCCGGCAGCGGCACCATCCTGCTGGACGAGATCGGCGAATTGCCGCTCGCCATGCAGACCAAATTGCTGCGTACCCTCCAGGAAGGCACCGTCACGCGGCTCGGCGGCAAGAAGGAGATCAAGGTGGATGCGCGCCTGGTCGCCGCCACCAATCGCAACCTGGAACGCGAGGTCGCCGCCGGCCGGTTCCGCGAGGACCTCTATTACCGCATCAATGTGATCCCGATCCGCCTGCCGACGCTCGCCGAGCGGCGCGACGACATTCCCGCCTTGGCGATGCATTTCGTCAGCCGGTTCAACGAGGCGAACCAGCGCAACGTCAATCTGACCGCCGACGCCATGGCGCGGCTGCGCGAACACCCCTGGCCGGGCAACATCCGCCAATTGTCCAATTTCATCGAGCGCCTGGTCCTGCTGGCCGACAAGCCCTCCCTCACCGGGAGCGACCTCGCGCCGTTCCTCTCGGCCATGGCGCATGTCTCCAGCCAGGGTGGCGAGGAGGATGCGGCACCGCGCGGCCTCGTCGCTGGGCGCGGCGGGCCGGCCTTCCGGCCTTATCTGCGGGCCGGCTCCCACTCGGCCGAAGACCTGCGGCGGGCGCTGGCGCAGAGCGGCGGCAACAAATCGCGCGCCGCCCAGAGCCTCGGCCTCACCGCCCGGCAATTCGCCTATCGGTGGGAGAAGGCGGGGATGAAAGGCGAAGACGGGGCACTCGGCGAGATCTGAGGTGCTTACATTGTAAACAATGTCGACAATGTCGACCTCATTATCCCTGTTAAGAAACGGTTCTGGAGCACCACTCTCTGATAAAATGTGTTGCGGCGTGTGATGTTCTGACCCATTTTTCCGGTGCGCAGGAAAGTGGCACAGGGCTTGCTGTTGTCTTCGTGAATGCCGTCCGCGGCACGGGCCTCAGACCCCTTTCGAAAGGAAGCTCCCAGTGAACGACACGACCAATGCCGTGAAGACCGTGACGACCTATCTGCGCCCGATTGATCGCGAGGGCCTGCTCGGCTTCGCCGCGAAGGGCCGCGAGAACCCCGAGCGGCGGGGCACCAATGTGGTGCACACCGTGGTCGAAGGGCAGTATCGCACCCTGAACTATGTGGGCGACCACAAGCCGGTGGTGGTGGACGAGCCGCTGCATCTGTTCGGCGAGAACACCGCCCCCGCCCCGGGAGAGATCGTCCTCTCGGCGCTCGGTGGGTGCCTTGCGGTCGGCATCACCGCCGTCGCCACCTGGAAGCAGGTCAAGCTCTCCAAGCTGGAGCTGCGGGTTGAAGGCGACATCGGCAACACCGCCGCCTGGGGTGCCGGCGGCGCGGACCGCGACCCCTCACAGATGGGGTTCCAGGAAATCCGCGTGACGGTGACCATCGAAGGCGACGCGAGCCGCGAGGAGCTGGACGAGATCGTCAAGCGCGCGAATTATTTCTCGCCCGTCGCCAACACCATGCGCAATCCGATCCCCTTCAGTATCGGCCTCGCTGACTGAAGGGGGGGTCGGCGCGAGGCTCCTGCCCTGGCCCGCCTCGCGCCGACCTTTCCTTCGTCGCACGCTCCGCCCCCCCCTCCCCCACACTCTGACCGAAACCGCCCCTGCGCCGGAGGCCACGATGACGCTTGCCCAGTCGCATCCCCCTGCCGGACCCGAGGCAGGCCATGGGGACGATATCCTCTCTCGCGCCACCGCCATCGCCGGCGGGCCGCTGCGGGCGGCGGTGAACCGCATCGACCATGGTCATTATCCGCTGGAGATCCTGGCCGAACTCGGCGGGGCGGGGGCCCTCGGCGCGCACCTGGCCCGCAACGGCGCGCGGTTCGATACCGCGCTCGCGGCGATGGGCGCCGCGAGCCGGGTCTGCGGGGCCACTGGCTTCCTCATGTGGGCGCACGACGTGTGCGGGCTCTACATGGAGCAGTCGGACAATCCCGCGCTCATGGGGCGGATGCTGGAGGACCATGCGGCGGGGCGCACGTTTGGCGGCACGGCCCTGTCCAACCCCATGAAGGCGCTCGCCGAAATCGAGCCCATGCTGCTGCGGGCGCGCAAGACCGTGGGCGGCTATCTGGTGAGCGGTACCTTGCCCTGGGTCAGCCATATCGCGCCCGGCCAATATTGCGGCGCCATCGCGCGCGTTTATCGCGACGACGATACGCCCTCGCACGAGATCATGTTCATCCTGCGCTGCGACCCGCCGGTGGAGCTGCGCCAATGCCCGCAATTCTCGGGCATGGAGGGCACCTCCACCTTCGGCATCCGGCTCGATGATTATTTCGTCGCCGAGCAGGATCTGGTGGCCGATCCCGCGCGACCTTTCATCAAGCGCATCCGTGGCGCGTTCATCCTGCTGCAGGCGGGCATGGCGGTCGGCGTGATCCAGGGCGCGGTGGATTCCATGCGCGAGGTGGAACCGGCCCTCGGCCATGTGAATCGCCACCTCTCCGACCGCCCGGACGAGATCCAGGCCGAGCTGGACGAACTGACCGCCCATGCGCTGATGCTGGCGCAAACCCCATTCGAGCAGGATCCGGACTATTTCCTCGACGTGCTCGACACGCGCGCCCAGGGCGCCGAGCTGGCGCTGCGGGCGACGCAATCGGCGCTGCTGCATCAGGGCGCGCGCGGCTATCTGATGTCCTCCGCTCCCCAGCGGCGGGTGCGCGAGGCGCATTTCATCGCCATCGTGACCCCCGCCATCAAGCATCTGCGCTGGGAAATGGCCCGCCTCTCGCGCGAGGAGATGCCCGCATGAGCGCGACCGACACCTCGGAAATCGTCTGGCGCCAATATATCTGCCGCGCCTGCGGCATGATCTATGACGAGAAGGAGGGCGACCCGGACAGCGGCATCGCCCCCGGCACGCGGTTCGAGGATATTCCCGAGGAGTGGGAATGCCCGATCTGCGGCGTGCGCAAATCCGATTTCGAGCCCTATGTCCACGCCGCGCCCCTCGCGGCGCCTGCGACCCCCGTGGTGCATCGCGCGCGCACGCCCGGCGTGGTCATCGTCGGCGCCGGCATTGCCGGCCGCGCAGTGGCGGAAGCCTTGCGCGCGCTGGATTCACGCGTGCCCATCACCCTGGTCACGTCCTGCGCCGGCGACGTCTATCACAAGCCGGAACTCTCCATCGCGCTCCAGCGCGGGCTGACCGTGGAGAAACTGCGCAAGGAGAGCGGGGCGCATATGGCGGCCCGGCTGGGTGTGCATCTGCGCGCCGGGACCTTTGCAATGGGCATCGACCCCGTCCGGCGGCGCCTGCGCACCACATCCGGGCCCTTGCCCTATGACCATCTCGTGCTCGCCCAGGGCGCGCGGCCCGCGCTGCCGGCCGCCTTGCCGGCGGACCTGTGTTGGCGCGTGAACGATCTGGACGCCTGGCGCGGACTTGCCGCCCATCTCGACGGCGCGCCGCGCGCGATCCTGATCGTCGGCGCGGGCCTCGTGGGCTGCGAACTGGCGGAGGATTTTTCCCGCGCGGGGCACACGGTGACGCTGCTGGACAAGGAGGTCGCGCCGCTCGCCGCGCTGCTGCCGCCCCTCGCGGCCGAGCGGCTGCGCCTGCGGCTGGAGGGGCTCGGCGTGCGGTTTCTCGGCGGCATTTCGGTCGAGCGCGCCGAACGGGGCCATCACGGCAACCCCATCCTCTTCACGAAGAACGCCGCCGGCGATCGCGAAGTGCTCGGCGCCGATATCGTGGTCTCGGCCACCGGGCTTGCGACGGCGGGCCGGCTCGCGCGCTCAGCCGGACTCGCCTTTCAGCGCGGCATCGCCGTGGACCCGGTCAGCCTGCGCACCAGTGTCGAGGGCATCTATGCCCTGGGCGATTGCGTCAGCATCGCGGGCGCGCCCTGCCGCTTCATCGAGCCCATCGCCAAGCAGGCCGAGGCGATCGCGCACCATGTCCTGGGCCTGCCCCATGCCGGCTATGCCCATGCCGCCCCCGTGATTCGCCTGAAAAGCCGCGCCCTGCCGGTGGCGCTGCACGGCCTGCCGCATCCGAACGGCGCGTGGCGGGTGATCAGCGACGACGGCGCGCATCTGGAAATGGAGCAATGGCACGACGGCGTGCTGCGCGCGCGCCTCGCCGCCTAGAGCATTTTCGAGCGAAGCGGACACCGGGTCGTGTAAATAAAATGCGATAATACAATAAGTTAGAGCACTTCGGCGCTTCTCAGAACGATGAAGTGCTCTAACGAAAACGGCGCCCGAAGGCGCCGTTTCACTCAGAGGTCGGATCGCGCAGGCTCACCAGGCGGCGCGGCACACGCGCTGCACCCAATAGGGGCTCCACCAGCAGCGCAGGAACGGCCCGGCATGATTGAGCGGACGATAGACGGTGGGCGCCATCACCAGCGTCACCGGGCCGCCCTTGGCGGGCAGATCGCCGTCCAGCAGGCCCACTTCGAAGGTGAGCGTCGAACCGGACTGGGTCACATGGGACAATTCCACCACCACCTGGGTTGGCGTATCGCCGAGGATGGTCAGCGCGGCGTTGGGCGGATCATTCTTGAAGATGTCGGCGGTGACGTTCCACAGCTTGGCGAACTGCTCGGTGGTCATGGTGCCGCCGATGCGCTCGGGCCGGTCCACCGCGAAGGTGGTGAGCGGCGCGACGCCCGTGAGCACCAAGGACTTGCCGTCATAGCTCATGCTCACCGCCTGCTGGGTGAGCATCATCTCGATGGGACGGGAGATCTGCACTTCCGGCCGGCGCGGCGTGCCGGCGGTGGTGGTGCCGGGCCCCTTGTCACCGGCCAGCGGGGCGGGAGCGGCGGGCGCCGCAGGCGCGCTGGCGGCGGGCGCCGACGGGGCGGGAGCCGGCGCCTGGGCCAGAGCCGCGAAACCCGAAACGGCGAGAATAAGGCCCGCCAAAGGTGCAATCACTTTCATGGCCCGTTCGTCCTTCCTAGTGCCCGTTGGCCGCGCCCAGCGGACGCGCGCGCAGCTATAGCGCAAAATGGCGGCGAGAAAACCGTGCCGTGGCGAGACGCCGGCCCCGGGTGGCGCGTCTCAGCTTCCGAAGGTGCGGGGCGGCGGGCTGACCACCTGGGCGCTGCCGCTCCGGATCTCCATCACCGCGAGGCTGCGCTCGTTGGTGCCGTCGGCCCGGAACCGGAACGGCCCGTCCACCCCGTTGAAGCCCGAGGGATTGGTCAGCGTGGCCGCGCTGAGGCCCTCCGGGCCCTGGGTGCGCAGGATCGCCGACACCAGGGAGACCGCGTCATAGGACAAGGTGGCGGTGCGCACCGGGTCGCTTCCGAACCGCTGGCGGTAGCGCTGGGAAAAGCTGCGCCAGCCGGAACTGTCCGGCGCCGCGAACTGGCCGCCATCCATGCGCGGATCGGCGATCAGGGTCGGATTGTCCCACAGCCCGGTGCCGAGGGGACGCACCTTCTTCAAATCGACGCCCGCGGCGGCAAGCTGCTGCACCACGTTCGCCACCTGGTCGGCGGAATCGGGAATGAACACCGCGTCCGCCTGGGGCGCCACGGTAGCGATGCGGCGCGCCGCGTCGGCAAGCTTGGCGGGCGTGAAGCGCTCGATGCTCATGACGCGCCCCCCGGTATCGGCCGCCGCCTGCTGGAGCGCGCCTTCGGTGACCGAGCCATAGGCATTTTCGGGAATCATGGCGAGGAACGAGCGCCGGCCCTGGGAGACGGAATAGCGCACGATCCGGTCCACATCGCTCTGCGGCAGGAAGCTCAGCAGATAGACGCCCGGGGCGGCGACATTGGTGTCGGTGGAAAAGGCGATCACCGGAACGCCGCGCGCCCGCGCCACCTGGGAGACCGCACCCACCGAATGGGCGAACAGCGGGCCGAGGATGATGCGCGCGCCTTCATTGACCGCCGCTTCCGCCGCCGCGCGCGCGCCCTGGCTGTTGCCGGCGTCGTCCTTCACGATCAATTGGAAAATCGGCGCCCCGCCCTCGGCAATGGCGAGTTCGGCCGCATTGCGCATGGACTGGCCGACCAGGCCGGCATTGCCCTGGGCGCCGAGCGGCAGGATGAGCGCCACCGCCGGGCCGTTCGCGACCGGAGGCGGCACATTGGCGGGTCCGGGCTGCGGGCCGAGATCCACCGCCTTGCCGCCGAGGTCCCCCGCGCATGCCGCCAGCGCCGCCGCCGAGGCGAGCCCTCCGCCAAGACGCAATCCCCGGATCAGCGCCTCGCGGCGCGTCGCCTCGGGAGAAGGGGAAGCCACAGGGGGTGGGGAAGGCGCGCGGTGCGTCACTCGTTTCTCCTGCGGGCGCCGGGCGTTGGCGCGAATTTCAGAATTACCCTTATGCCGGCAATTTGGCGAGGGCGCGACCCGGCAAAGATTTCCTCCGCCGCCCCGCCCGCCGCACGTCGCCTCCGAAATTTCACATTTCAGACCGTAAAATAACCTGCGGCCAAAGCCGCGAAAGGACGGATGCCATGCCGACTCCTACCAACGCGACCCCTGCCATCATCCAGGCGTTTTTCGACGAGCCGACCCACACCGTGACCTATCTCGTCGCCGATCCCGCCACGGGCGAGGCCGCGGTGATTGATCCGGTGCTCGACTATGATCACAAGTCAGGAACCGTGGACACCCGCTCGGTGGAGGCGGTGCTCGCGGCGGCGGCGCGCCAGGGCTACCGAATCGCCTGGGCGTTGGAAACCCACGTCCATGCGGACCATCTCTCTGGGTCGCCCTTCATCAAGGCGCGTACCGGCGCACGGATCGGCATCGGCGCGCAGATCATCCAGGTGCAGCGCATCTTCCGGCCGGTGTTCAACGCCACCGACCTCAAGGCCGACGGCAGCGATTTCGACCAACTGTTCGCGGATGGCGACCATTTCGCCATCGGCACGCTCGACGTCGAGGTGCTTTACACGCCCGGCCACACGCCGGCCGATGTGTCCTACAAGCTCGACGATGCGGTGTTCGTGGGCGACACGCTGTTCATGCCCGATTACGGCACCGCGCGGGCCGATTTCCCCGGCGGGGATGCGCACCAGCTCTATCGTTCGATCCGTCGCCTGCTGGCCCTGCCGCCGCAGACCCGCCTTTTCATGTGCCACGATTACAAGGCGCCGGGCCGCGACGCCTATGCCTGGGAAACCACGGTGGCGGACCAGCGGGACCATAATGTGCATGTGCGGGAAGGCGTGGGCGAGGATGCGTTCGTGGCGATGCGCACCGCCCGCGACGCGACGCTCGCCGCCCCGGTGCTGCTGCTGCCCTCGATCCAGGTCAATATGCGCGCTGGCCGGTTCCCGCCCGCCTCGGCCAATGGCGTGCATTATCTCACCATTCCGGTGCGGGTGAAGGATGGCGCGACGGTGCCGGCCTAGGTCCGATCGGCATTCAGCGGCGTGGTGCATCGTCGATGCGCCTGACGGCCGGTGCGCGCCATTGTCTTTCATCGACCGGTCGTCATGGCCGGGGCGCGCGCGCGAACCTTGGAAACGCCGATGCCAGCGGGTCCGCGTGGATGCCCGGACAAGCCCATGCAGGACCTTGGCCCCTGCAAAGGCGTCAAGCCGTGAATGTCGATGGACGCCAGAGGCAGGCCACGCCGGTGGACGCCGGGGGCGGCCCCAAAGCGCGCGCATAGCTGCCGCAGCGTGCATGCCGAAATCGGGTTGGTGCGTTCCCTGGCGTTCGGCATAAGAGTTTTATGCTCCACGCCGCCGCGATTCATGACTGAGCTTCCGTCCTCCAAGGTCCGCATCACCGCGACCGGCGTGCGCATGGGCATTGCCGCCATGTGGCCGCTCATGCCGGGCATCGCGGTGTTCGGCGCCGCCTTCGGCGCGGCGGCCGCGCAGAAAGGGTTTTCCGCCGCCGAGACCGCCCTTTCCAGCGGCCTGGTGTTCGCCGGCCTCGCCCAGATGGTGGCGCTGGAGGGCTGGACCCACAGCTGGACCCCGGCGAGCCTGCTGGCGCTGGCGATGCTCACCTTCACGGTGAACATGCGCCATTTCCTCATGGCGGCTTCCATGCGCCCGTGGCTGGGGCAGCTTCCGGGCTGGCAGGCCTATGGCTCGCTGCTGTTCCTGGCGGACAATAATTGGGCCGCGGCCATGCGCTATCATGCCCACGGCGGCAATGATGCGGGCTATTTCGTCGGGTCGGGCCTCATCACCTGGTTGATATGGCTGCTCTCGACCGTGGCCGGCCAGGTGATCGGCGGCGGCATCCCCGATCCCAAGGCGTTCGCCATCGACCTCGTGGTCCCGGCCTTCTTCATCGCCATGCTGGTGCCGAACTGGAAGGGGCGGCGCGAGGCGGTCAGCTGGGGGGTCGCGGCACTGGTCTCGGTGGCCGCGTCCTATCTGGTGCCGGGCTGGTGGTTCATCGTCATCGGCGCGGTGTCCGGCGCGCTCGCGGGCGGATTTGCCGATGACTAGCCTGCTCGACCCCGGCACCGTGCTCGCCATCTGCGTGATGGCGGGAACCACCATGTTCAACCGCACCGCCGGCTTCTTCCTGATGCGGCTGGTGCCGGTGACGCCGCGCGTGCGCAAGATCCTCGATTCGCTGCCCGGCGCGGTGCTCGTGGCCATCGTTGCGCCGGCGGCGGTGCATGGCGACAAGGCCATGGCGGCCGGCCTTGCCGTCGCCTTTGTCGTCACCAAGCTGACGCGCAGCGATTTCTTCGCGGTGCTCGCCGCCGTGCTGGTGGGGGCGATGCTGCGGTATTTCGGCGCCTAGAGCAGCCGCCGCAGCATCATCAGCAGCCCGCAGGCGCAGGCAAAGGCGAGCCCGGTCCAGCCGAGGGCGGCGGGCGGCGGCGCGAGGTCGAGCACGCTGTCGTCGGCAAGCTTCGGATTGACGCGCACTTCCACGATCCCGGCCTTGGAGAGGCGCGCGTGCAGAACGGCGGCATCGGCGAACAGCAGCGCCGGCCAGTCGAGCAGCCGCACGCGGCTGCCGATCAGCGTGTGGCCATCCATGTCATATTGGTAGCGTAATCCGGCGCCGAGGGTGCCCAAGGCCCGCAAACGCCCCGGCGGCCGGGTCACGATTCCTGGCACCGTGCGCCAGCCCGTGGCCTTGAGCGCCTTGCTGCGCGCACCGAATGCGATCATGGCGAACACCAGCCCGCCCAGCACGCCCACGGACAGCAGATAGGCCAGGAGGCGGCCGGCGAGCTCCATCGGGGGGCCTCTTCTTCCGTGACCTCAGGCCGCGAACGCACGGGCCGGCGCAGGCGACGATGCCACGCGGCAAATCCCGAGCGGCGACCGGCGACGCGCCGGTGTTCAGCGCACCAGCTGCGGCGCCGTGGCGACCGTGGATTCCGCCCGGTCGGATGTCGCCGGCGCCGCCATCGAAGGCGAAGGCGTCACGCTCGGGGCCGGCTGGCTCGGCGGGGCGACCGGCTTGGGCTTGGGCCGCACCGCCAGCGCCTGGATCATCTTGATCACTTCGGCATGCAGGGTGGGCGACTTCTCGATGTTGAAATGGTCGAGCGAGGCGGTGTTGTCCAGGTTGCGGTTGGCGAGCGACCCCTTGAAGCCGGCGCCGATCGCCAGGCTCTTGCCGAAGCCGTTGTTGTTCTGGAAATAATTCACGAAGCGCCCGCCGGTATTGGCCACCGCCGTCACGCCCACCGGATCGAAGGTCACCACGAGGCGGGGCGGCACGCCGAGGGCGGTCATGCGCTCGGCCATCTCGATGGCGGCATCGGCGCCCAGCGAATGGCCGATGATGACCACCGGCGCCTTGCGGTGCGCCTTCGACCATTCCACCGCATCCTCGGCAAGCTGCGGCCACTGGCCATATTCATAAACGGTGGCTGAAATGCCCTTGGCCTGGAGCTTCCCGGCCAGGTCATCCATGCCGAGGGAAAAGACGTTCGCAAGGCCGCGCATCAGGTAGACGCGGACGTTTCCGTTCTGGGCGTGGGCCGGCACGACGGCGGTGGAGATCAGCACGCAGAACGCGGCGAGGAGAGACAGGACAAACCGCGGGCGAGACGTCATGAGGTCACCGTCAATTTTCTTTTGTGTTCTGCCTAACATTCCCCGCGCGAGCAACGGAGCAGAGGCTGCCGGGTTGCACAATTTCGTCACGATCGGAGCAGTTTCGCCGACGGCGTTGCGCGATTGCATCAGTGTGAAGGCGCGGCGGCCTCGCCTTACGCAAGGTTCGGCGCGGCGGCCGGCGGCCGCTCCTCGGCGTGCGAAACGGCATCCGGGGCCGGGAGCGCGCGCCTCGCGCGCAGCCGGCCGGCGAGACCCGCGAGGAAATAGAAGGCGATCCCGGCAAATCCGATGTAGGGCCCGGCCAGCGGCAGCCAGGTGCGTATTTTCCAGGCCAGCGGCGCGAACATGCCGCCGGAGCTGAGGCGCGCCTGCATGGCCGCGCGGGCCGCCGGGTCGTCCAGCAATTCCGGCGACAGGATGCCGCGGATCTCCGGCAGGTTCAGCAGGCTCGCCAGCCGGTCGGCGTTCGGATAGGGCACCTGGAGGAAGGGCTTGCCCTTAAGGTGCGCCATGTCGCCGGTGGCGAGATAATTGCGCACGTTCTCAACCTGCATCTTGCCGGTCTGCCCGCGGTTGATCACGTCTGCCGCCACGTTCTTCATGGCGCTGTAGCCGATGCCCATGGTGACGATCAGCAGCCAGGCGGCGGCGAGGGCGAGCCCCGCCGTGCGCCGCGTGCCGGTGGGCACGAGCCCCTTCAGCAACGCCGCCGTGGCGACGAAATTCACAGAGACCAGGACCACCATCAGGTCGAGATAGCGCGAGGCCCGCACGTCCGGCGCGCGGCCGTAGGCCAGCAGAATCTCCTGCATGCCGATCCAGCCGCCGATGCCGATGCACAGCCACGCCGGATCGCTCAGCGGCCGCCGCTCCCGCAGCACGCACACCGCGAGCCAGACCAGCGGCGCATTCAACAGGAAGGGCGCGAACGGCATCGACTTCAGGGGCCAGCTCGCGACGCTCTGAAGTGCCAGGAAAAACTGCCCGATCGACTGCGCCTTCAGCGCCGCGTGATAGGGAGGCTGCGGCACCAGGGCCAGCAGCACCAGGCCCGACGCCAGCAGAACCGCGATGCCGGCCCATTCGCGCCGGCCCGCGCGCCGGCCGATCGCCACCTGGGCCGCCGCGATAACGCCCGCGATGACCAGCGTGCCGCCGCCCGCGCTCAGCGAGAAATACCCCAGCACCGCGAACAGGATTCCGACGCCCCAGCGCACATCGAAGGCAGGGGCCACCGCCAGCAGGGTGAGGCTGATGATCGAGAACAGGAGAACGAGATAGAATTGGGATTGAAAGCCGGCCAGCACGTTTTCCCAGGCGAACGGGACCGACACCAGCAGCGCGACGAAGGCCGTCAGCGCGACGGCGGCGGTGGCGCTGACCATGCGGCGCAGCAGCACCATGAGCGTCACCACGAAGCCGGTGTGAAGCATGGCGTTGATGCACATTTGCAGAATCGGATCCCACCGCCCGGCGAATTCCAGCTCGCCCAGCGCCAGCAGGCGCGGGATCAGGATGCGGTGCTCATTATGGGCCGCGATGAGATTGCCCAGCGGCACATAGCCCTGGAGATAGGGCTGGTAGATCTGCCCGCCTTCCGCGTCCCATTGGTCCCAGAACGGCACGGGCGATCCGTAGAACAGGATCAGCGTCAGCTTGGCGCCCATGATGACGAGCACGCAGGCCAGAAGCGCCAGCCACCAGCGCGGGCCCTCGGGGTAATCGTCCGTCGCCTCAAGCCCCTGCATGGTCGCACTCTTCCCGCGTCACGCGTTCGCCATCATCCCGCGGCGCAGATTTGCACCCGCCGGTGGCGCAATGTCAAAGCGGCCCGCCCACCAGAAGCACGTGCAGGCTGCGCGGGCCATGGGCGCCCAGCAGCAAGGTCTGCTCGATATCCGCCGAGCGCGAGGGGCCGGTGATCCAATTGACCGTGCGCGGCATGTAGCCCGCCCCGTAGGCGGCGCGGATGCGCGTCCACACGGTCTCGTAATCGGCCGCCACGTCGGCGGCGTCCACCACCACGAGATGATGGTCCGGCAGCAGGTTCAGCGTGCTCGGATTGTCCGGCCCGGAGAGCATCACAACCGTGCCCGATTCGGCGATGCCGGCGAAGGCGTGGGAGAGCCCGGCCAGCTGACGCCCGTCGGAAGGGCCGATCCACACGTCGAGATTGGGCGCGGTCCCCCACGGCAGGTTCGCGAGCCGCGGGTCGGCGCCGCGCAGGATGGTGGGCGGCAAGTTGCGTTCACGCAGATAGCGCGCCACCGCCGCCGGCACGTCGGCGGCACTTTCCAGATGATCCAGCGTGCCGTCGGCGGCGCGGACCATGTCCTTGAACAGGTCGATCTTCTGCGCCGGCGGCAGGTCGGCGCGGGCGGGGACGATGCCGCGCGGGTGCCCGGCGATGCGGTCGTCCACGGCCTGGCGGCGGGGCGCCTCCTGGCCGGTGGCGCCGAGGGCGCGCCGCACGGAGGCGAGCACGATGTCGCGCGAAGAGGCCATCAGCGCCCGCCTCCGCGCTGCGCCTGGGCCTGCGACTGGGCGTGCGCTTGGGCCTGGGCCTTGCGGCGCGCCTGCCATTGGGCCTGGAAGGTATCTCCCTGGGGGGCGGGGAAATCGCGATGCTTGGTCCAGCCTCCCGCCAGCGGCAGGGCCGCGAACCGCCCCTTGGCCCGGCCCAGCAGCGCAAGTCCCCCCATGGCGAGCCGGGTCGCGGGCCGGTAGAGCCAGCCGCGCCGGGCGAAGAAGGCCCAGAGCGCCAGGCCATAGCGCTGCGGCGCCGGGGTGAGGTGGCGCTCGAATTCCTTCTCGCGCCAATGGCGCATCAGCTTCGGCAGCGGAATGCGCACCGGGCACACCTGCTCGCACCGCCCGCAGAAGGTGGAAGCATTGGGCAGGTTCGCGCCCTTCTCAATGCCGATGAGCGAGGGGGTGAGCACCGCGCCCATGGGGCCGGGATACACCCAGCCATACGCATGGCCGCCGACCGCCTGATAGACCGGGCAATGGTTCATGCACGCGCCGCAGCGGATGCAGCGCAGCATTTCGCGAAACGGACCCGACAGCATGCCCGAGCGGCCGTTGTCGAGGATCACCACATGATAGGCCTGCGGCCCGTCGACGTCGCCGGGCCGGCGCGGACCGGTGGAGAAGGTGGTGTAGACGCTCATCTCCTGCCCGGTGGCCGAGCGCGCGAGCACGCGCAGCAATTGGCTCACGTCCTCCAGCGTCGGCACCAGCTTTTCCAGCGAGGCGAGCACGATGTGGGTCTTCGGCAAGGTCTGGGTGAGGTCGCCATTGCCCTCGTTGGTGACGATGATCGAGGTGCCGGTTTCCGCCACCAGGAAATTGGCGCCGGTGATGCCCACGTCCGCCGCCAGGAATTTCGCCCGCAGTTCGCCGCGCGCCTCGGCGAGCAGCGCGGTGGGGTCGGAGAGATTGCGCTCGGGCGGCAGGTGGGCGTGGACGCGGCGGAAGTCCTCCTCCACCTGCTCTTTGTTGAGGTGGATCGCCGGGGCAATGATGTGGGACGGCGCCTCGCCGCGGATCTGGATCAGATATTCCCCGAGGTCGGTCTCCACCGGCTGGATGCCCGCCGCCTCCAGATGATCGTTGAGGCCGATCTCCTCGGCGATCATGGTCTTGCCCTTGGTGACCGTCTGCGCGCCGGCCTCGCGGCAGATGCGGGTCACGATGTCCCGCGCCTCGGCGGCATCCACGGCGAAATGCACCTGCCCGCCGGCGGCGGTCACCTGCTGCTCGTAGCGCTCCAGATACAAATCGAGATGGGCCAGCGTGTGGTTCTTGATGTCGCGCGCGCTGTCGCGCAGCGCCTCGAATTCCGGGAGCTTGGCGGCGGCGGCGGCGCGCCGGCCGATGAAGCTTGTCCCAACCTTCGAGAGCGCCTGCTGCAACGGCGCGTCGGCGAGCGCCGCGCGGGCGTTGGCCTTGAACTGGGGCGAGGTGATCTGGACGCTCATGCTCCCGCCCCTTGCGTGCCCGCCGTTTCCTTGCGCGCGGCGTCCTTGCGCGCGGGTTCGCCGATGGCGGGGTCGCCGCCCTGCCCGGCCAGCACTTCCGCCACGTGGCGCACCTTGATGTCGCGGCCCATGCGCTGGAGCTTGCCGGCCATGTTCATGAGGCAGCCGAGATCGCCCGCCAGCAGCGTATCGGCATGGCTGGCGATGATGTTGGCGGCCTTCTTCTCGACGATGGCATTGGAAACGTCGGGATATTTCACGCAGAAGGTGCCGCCGAAGCCGCAGCACACGTCGCTGTCCGCCATTTCGGCCAGCTCCAGCCCCTCCACCGAGGCCAGCAGCGTGCGCGGCTGGGCCTGGATACCCAATTCCCGCAGGCCGGAGCAGCTGTCGTGATAGGTCACCGTGCCGTCATAGGCGGCGGCGACGCTTTTCATGCCGCGCACGTCCACCAGGAACGAGACCAGCTCGTAGACCTTGTCGCAGAACCGCGCGATGCGGGGCATCCAGTCCGGCTCGCCGGCGAACAGCTCGGGATACTGGGTCTTGATCATGCCGGCGCAGGAGCCGGAAGGCACCACCACATAATCGAAGGTCTCGAAGGCGGCGATCATCTGCTCGGCCAAAGCGCGGGTGGTGACGCGGTCGCCGGAATTGAACGCCGGCTGCCCGCAGCAGGTCTGGCGCGGCACGCTCACCTCGCATCCGGCCTGTTCGATCAACTGCGCGGCCGCGAACCCGACGGACGGGCGGAGCGTATCCACCAGGCAGGTGGCGAACAGCCCGACCGATATGGGGCGCGTGGGGGGGGAAGCAGACATTTGCCCTGAGATCATTCCAGATGGTGCGCACCGCACCCGCCGAAGCCGGCGCGGACGTCACGCATGAGGGACCGACAATGGGGGCCGATACTTGTTTCGACCGCCGACGCGAGACCATCCGCGCCCCAGTGTCATAACACTGGAATGTCTTCAAACGAAAGCAGCGCACCCGCGCGCCGCACCTCGCGCAACCCGGCGCCCGGTCTCACGCCGCCCCCGACATCTCGGCCCGCGCCGGACGGGCGCGGCGGCCTCACGCGACCTTCAGCCCGAGCCCGCTCAGCAGCGCCGCCGCCTGCTGGCGGGAGATGATCGCCCCCTTGAAGCGTGTCGCGTCGCCAAGTCGCAGGGCGCCGAGGTCGGCGCCGCGCAGGTCCGCCCCCTCGAAGCGCGCGTCGGTCACGTTCGCGTCGCGCAGATTGCAGCCCTGGAAGATCGCCTCGCGGAAATCCGCCTCGGTCAGGTCGGCGCCCGCGAAATCCAGCTGGTCGAGCCGGGCGCGACGAAACGAGAGGCCGTGCAGGGCCGCGCTCACCAGAAGGCAGCGCTCGAAGACGAGGCCCAGCGTGCGCGCGCCGTGGATCTGCACCCCAGTCATCTTGCAATCGACGAACGTCGTCGCCGACAAAGCGGTGCCCCGGCAGAGGGCATTGTTGAGATCGCAGCCGGAAAAGCGTGCTTCCGTCAGATCTGCGGCGGAGAAATCGGCGCGCCCGCCTCGGCAGCGGGCGAATTCGCACCCGCCGAGATCCAGCCCGCGCAGGTCCGCGCCGGCGAAGCTCCAGCCCGTGAAGCGCACCGGCGCGCCGTGCGCGCGCAACACCGCCTCGATCGCCGCGCGGTCGGCAACGCCCTCGGGCGGCGGGATTTCCTCAAGCATGTGAGCGTCTTTCCCGCCTGTTCCTCACCGCACGATGAGCCGCGCCCCCGGCTTCAACCGCGCCGCGAGCCGGCGCAATTCGCGCGGCTCAAGGGCGATGCAGCCCTCGGTCGGCGTGAAGCCGGGGCGCGCCGCATGGATGAAAACCGCCGATCCCCGCCCCTTCACACGCGGACGTGTATTGTGATCCAGCACCAGCACAAGGTCATAGAGCGCATCCGCGCGCGCCATGCGTTCGTGCGATACGGGAATCGGGAGGTGCACGGGGCGATTGTAGCGGCGGTCCTGCGGATCGTCACACCAGCCGTCGGTTGCGGCGATGGGCTTGGCGGGAAGACGGGTGACGGGGCGAGGCCCCCGGTCCGGGCGATAGAGCGCGCGCATGATGCGCCAGCGGCCCGCCGGGGTTCGCCCGTCGCCCTCGCGCTTGTCAAAGCCGATTCCCCCGCGTCCCAAGGCCACGGGAATCGCCCGCCCGGCCACATGCAGGATGCCCCGATGCGGGGCGCCGGGCAGGTGCCGCACGGTGATTTTGCCGATCCCCACAGGAACTTGCACGAATACACCCCACCTGAATACCAGTTTTCAACATTCTTTCGCGGGCAAATTTGCAGGATCGCCGCAGCATGATGTACTTGCGCGATTCGCGTTCCCGCAAGGGTAACGGAGGTTTTGAATGGCCAATGCGTGGAAAATCCTGGTGGTCGAGGACGACCCGGAGCTGCGCGAAGCCCTGATCGAGCAGCTCGCGCTTCAGGACGAGTTCGAACCCGTGCCGGCGGAAACCGCCCAGGGCGCCATCGAGGCGGCCCGGAACGGCGCGGTCGACCTCGTGATCATGGACGTGGGCCTGCCCGACATGGACGGGCGCGACGCCGTACGGCAAATGCGCAAGAATGGGTTCAAGGCGCCCGTCATCATGCTCACCGGGCATGATACGGACAGCGACACCATTCTGGGGCTGGAGGCCGGCGCCAACGACTATATCGCCAAGCCGTTCCGCTTCGCGGTGCTGCTCGCCCGCCTGCGCGCCCAGATGCGCAGCCATGAGGCGAGCGAGGACGCGGTGTTCGCCATCGGCCCCTACAGCTTCCGCCCGGGCGCGAAGATGCTGGTGACCGACCGCGGCTCCAAGATCCGCCTGACGGAGAAGGAAACCGCGATCCTGCGCTATCTCTACCGCGCCGGAAAATCCCCGGTGGCGCGCGAGACCCTGCTGCAGGAAGTGTGGGGCTATAATTCCGGCGTCACCACCCACACGCTGGAAACCCACATCTACCGCCTGCGGCAGAAGATCGAGCCCGATCCCTCCGCCCCCACTCTGCTGGCGACCCAGGCCGGCGGCTACAAGCTGGTGCCCTGAGCATGATCCACGCAGGGGACCGCCCGTGAGCCTCGAACAGGACGTCGCCCTGCTTCAGGACGTCCCCACCTTCGACATGCTCACGCCGGACGCCCTGCGCACGCTCGCCATCAGCGCCGACCAGCTGCGCCTTGCCGCCGGCGATACCCTGTTCCGGGAAGGCGACACGGCGGACGCCGGCTATGTGCTGACCTCCGGCCGGCTGGAGATGGTGGAGGAAAAAGCCGCGCGCCCCCGCGTGCTGTGCGAGGTGCTTCCAGGCGCGCTGGTGGGCGAGAGCGCCCTGGTCATCGCCCTGCCGCGCCCGGCTACGGCGCGGGCGCTGGAGGCCTCGACGTTGCTGCGCATTCCCCGGGCCACCTTCCTGCGCGTGCTGGAAGGCTTCCCGGAAGCCGCCGTGCATCTGCGCGCGGTGTTCGCCGGCCGGCTGGAGGCGACGCTGGGCGCGCTCGACACCCTGCGCCGGGAAAAGCTGGAGCCGCCCATGCGCCCGCCGGCGCGGCGGCGCTGACCGGCGGGCCCGCATGCCCATCCCGATGGCCATCCAGCACGCCAGCGCGGATTTTGAACGGTTTCTCGCCGATGCGCGGGACACGTCCGGCCTCACCACCCGAAACCAGACCTACACCATGGTGGAAGGGGTGCTGCGGACCTTCCGCGCGCGCCTCTCCCCGTCCGAGGCGATCCGCTTCGCCCAAGTGCTGCCGCCGGTGCTGCGGGCGATCTTCGTTTCGGACTGGGACCTGGAGCTTGCGCCCGTGCCGTTCTGCGACCGCGCGCGCCTGACCCGCGAGGTTCAGGGCCTGCGCCAGCATCATAATTTCGCGCCGGACACCTGCATCGCCGATGTCGCCGCCGCGCTGCGGCGCGCCACAGACCCCGCCGCCTTCACGGCCGTGCTGGGCACGCTTCCGCCGGAGGCCGCCACATTCTGGAGCCCGCCACCCGCCGGCCCGCAATGAGCGAGCCCAGCGCCTGAGTTGCGGCCGTCACGCCTTCCGCCCTTCTCCCGCCCCCCACAGGCGGGAGGCCAGACCGGGAGACGCCGCGCCCGGAGGGCGCTGCATTCAGAAGGCGGCGGCGCTCAGAACAGGTTCAGGCCGGGCGGCAAAGCGAGCCCGCCGGTCATGGACTTCATCTTGTCCTGCATGATCTTTTCCGCCTTGTGGCGGGCGTCCGCCAGGGCGGCGACCATGAGATCCTCCAGGATCTCGCCCTCATCGGCCTTCAGCAGGCTCGGATCAATGCGCACCGCCTTGGTGTCACCCTTCACCGTCATGCGCACGGTGACGAGGCCGCCGCCGGAGGCACCCTCCACCTCGGTGCTCTCCATCTCCTGCTGCATCTGCTGCATGCGCTCCTGAAGCTCTTTCGCCTGCTTCATCATGCCCATGAGGTCGCGCATCAGGTCTCTCCGTGTCGGGGATCAGGGCTCGTTCTCGTCGTCGAATCCCGTGCCCATATAAGCATCCTCGTCCGCCGGCGCGAGGGCGATCTCGGCGATGTCCTCGCGAGTGCGCACGTCGACGATCTGCGCGCCCGGAAACCGCGACAGCACGGCCGAGACCAGCGGATCGGCCCGGATGCCCTCCTCGCGCTCCTGGCGCACGGCGTGGGCAGCCTCCGCCAGGGTCGGCGCGCCGGGCGCGCGGGAGGTGAGCGACACCAGCCAGCGCCGGCCGGTCCATTCGGTGAGCTTGCGCGAAAGGTCCTGCACCAGGTTCGGATTTCCGTCCGGCACCAAGGCGAACTCGATGCGCCCTTCTTCGAGATGCACGAGGCGGACCTGGGTTTCCACCGCATGCTTCAGCAGAAGATCACGCTTGGCGCTGGCGAGCGCGACCACATCCTGGAGCGAGGCAAGAACCGGCCCGTCCTGGGGCGCGGGGGCGGCGCGCGCCATGACGGGGTCCGGCGCGCGCTCGGCGCGGGGCGCAAGCGCGAGGCGCGAGCCGCCCCCGGTGCCGCCCCCACCGCCACCGGGCAGCGTGGGGGCCGTGCCCTCCGATGCCGGCATGTCCTTCAGCCGGCGCAGCGCCTCGTCCGGCGTCGGCAGATCGGCGGCATAGCCGAGGCGCACCAGCACCATTTCGGCGGCCTGGGCGGGCTTGGCCGCCTGCTGCACCTCGGCGATGCCCTTGGAGAGCATCTGCCACGTGCGCGACAGCACCCGCATGGAAAGGGCCTGGCCCATCTCCACGCCCCGCACCCGCTCGGCTTCCACGAGCGCGGCATCTTCCGCGCTGTCGGGCACGATCTTGAGGCGGGTGACGAGATGGGTGAATTCGGCGAGATCGGTGAGGATGACCGCCGCGTCCGCGCCGCCGTCATATTGATCGCGGAATTCGGCGAGGGCGCGCGCCACATCGCCCTTCATCAGCGCCTCGAACAGGTCGATCACCCGCGCCCGGTCGGCGAGGCCCAGCAGGCGGCGCACCTCTTCCGCGCCCACGCTGCCGCCGCCATGGGCGATCGCCTGGTCCAGCAGGGAGAGCGCATCGCGCACCGAACCTTCGGCGGCGCGGGCGATGGTGGAAAGCGCCTCCGCCTCCACCGTCACGTTTTCCTTGGCGCAGATGCCGGCGATATGGGCCGCGAGCACGCCCGCTTCCACCCGCCGCAGGTCGAACCGCTGGCAGCGCGACAGCACGGTCACCGGCACCTTGCGGATTTCCGTGGTGGCGAAGATGAATTTCACATGCTCCGGCGGCTCCTCCAGCGTCTTCAGCAGGCCGTTGAAGGCCGCCGTGGAGAGCATGTGCACTTCGTCGATGATATAGACCTTGTACCGCGCCATGGCCGGGCGGTAGCGCGAGCCTTCGATGATCTCGCGAATGTCGTTGATGGAGGTGTTGGACGCGGCGTCCATCTCCATCACGTCCACATGGCGCGATTCGATGATGTCGCGGCAATGCCGGCCCATGACCGAAAGGTCGAGGCTCGGCCCGCCGCCGCCCTCCATGGGCTCGTAATTGAGCGCGCGGGCAAGGATGCGGGCGGTGGTGGTCTTGCCCACGCCCCGCACGCCCGTAAGGATATAGGCCTGCGCGATGCGGCCCGAGGCGAACGCATTGGAGAGCGTGCGGACCATCGCCTCCTGGCCGATCAGGTCGTCAAAATTCTGCGGCCGGTATTTGCGCGCCAGCACGCGATAGGGCGTCGCCGCCGCCGTCGCCGGGGGGGCGCCGAGGTCGAAGCCGGGGGTGTCGTCAGGAAGATCCGCGCTCATGCCTCTTCATAGCATTCCGGGCGGCCGGCGCAGCGATTTTTGGCGCGCGCGGTCGGTTCGCCCCCAGCCGGGGCGTCGGCGAACATTGATGGGCGAAACGTCGTCCGAAAAGGCGGTTTCATCGGGCGAGGCGGCGCGGAGAAGACCCACGAATCCTCTGTTCGTCTAAGCTAAGCCATTGTTTCACGTGAAACATTTTGCGGAAAACACAGGCTTTGCGGCCCCTTCTGCGGGCCGCGCGACCACCGGGGCGGCGGAACGAAAATCATTTCGCCCGCTGAAAAATCTCCGCCCCGCCCACCCGGACGCAGACGAAACGGCGATAGCCATCCTTGAATTGCTGGACCGCCTCGCCTTCCAGCCGCGCCGGCACCCCGGCGGCGAGCCCCGCCTTGCAGCTGTCTTCGCTCGTGAACAGGCCGGCCTTGGTGACGACATGCGCCTCCGGGCCGGACAAGGCGCCCAGCAGGATCACCGCGATAGCCCACATAGGCGCCTCCCCACCCGGCCACGGGCCGGGCCATGGGCATCCGGCGACGCGGAACTTCAGGCGATGCAAAGAAAAGGTGGGAGGCTGATCGGCAACCCGAGACGGTCTCGTTGGGGCTGCTTCCTTCCGGACCTGACCCGGTTGGCGAGTGGCTCGTCCACCGCCAACCTCCCGGCCCCTATATCGTCGGCCCCGCGCCGCTTGGCAAGCGCGCCGGCTCTCTTTCTTGCGGACGACGCCCTGGCGGGTTCTTGCGGACGACGCCCTGGCGGGGCCTGGGAAGATCGTTCCGACCCCGCGCGGCCGGCCGCGCGCGCACCACAGGGGGCACTGCGGCTGTTCACCTTTTCGTGCACATCTCCTGATCGCTTGCCCTTGGCGGGGGCGCAAGCTCAAGTGTGGGCATGTCCAGATCCCTCTTCAATATTGATCCCCGGCTCGTCTCCGACGGCCCCGCCCTCGGGGATCTCCCGCTGTGCCACGTGCGCCTGGTCGATGATTCCCGTTTCCCCTGGGTGGTTCTGGTGCCCCGCCGTGCGGGCGCGAGCGAGATCATCGACCTGCCGCCGGAAGATCGGCGCGCGCTGATGGACGAGATTTCCGCCGCCAGCGCAGCGCTCAAGGCCATCAGCGGCTGCGCCAAGCTCAATGTGGCGGCGCTGGGCAATGTGGTCCCGCAGCTTCACGTGCACGTGGTCGGCCGCAACCCCGGAGATGCAGCCTGGCCCGGCCCGGTGTTCGGCCACGGCACGCGCACGCCCCTGCCCGCGGCCGAACGCACGGCGCGCAGCCTCGCCTTGCGCAAGGCGCTGGGAATCCAGGCCTGAGCGCGCACGCCCACTCCTGAGGCGGTGCGGACAAAAGAAAACGCCGCCCGGAAGATCCGGACGGCGCGCGATTCGCTTGCATTAAAACCGCCGGGCCAACCCGGCCCCGCTCACTTGGCGGCGGGCGCAGGCGTTGCGGGAGCAGGGGTTGCGGGCGCGGCAGGCGCGGCCCCAGCGGGCGCGGCCGGCGGCGTCGTGCGCTCGATCTTCGCCTCGGCGCGCAGCTTGGTGACGAGATCGCCCTGGGCCTTGCGGATCAGATATTGGTCGATCTGGTCGGACACCTGGTCATAGGTCGGCACCGGCTTGGTGCGCTTGTCTTCCAGCTTGATGATGTGCCAGCCGAACTGGCTCTTCACCGGATCGGAGATCTGGCCCTTTTCGAGCTTGAAGGCGGCGTCGGCGAATTCCGGCACCATCTGTTCCTTGGTGAAATAACCGAGGTCGCCGCCGTCTTCCGCGCTGTCCTTGGAGTTTTCCTTGGCGAGCTTGGCGAAGTCTTCGCCGGCCTTGGCCTTGGCGGCGATTTCCTTGGCCTTGGCTTCGCTATCCACCAGGATATGGCGGGCGCGCACCTCGGTTTCCGGCTTGCTGGCCTTCACGAACTCTTCGTAGGTCGCCTTCTTGGCCTCTTCCGTCACGGCCTTCTTGGCCTCGGCGCCCATCAGCGCCTCCATCAGGGCCTTGGTGCGCGAATAGTCCATGCGCAGCTTGAAATCGGCGGTCTGATCGAGCTTCTGGGCCTCGGCGGCCTTGGCGAGCAGGGTCATGTCGGTGAGGAAGGACAGCACATATTCGCGCCGGGCTTCGCCCTGGACCTGGGGCAGGCCGGGGCCGATGTCTTCCTCGGCAATGGCGACTTCGCTGGCACGAATGGGCGTGCCGTTGACGGTCGCGACGATCGCGTCACCGGCGGGCGTCCCGGCGGCAACCGCAGGAGCGGCGGCGGCGGCAGCAGCGGCCGGCGCCGGGGCCGGCGTCTGGGCCGAGGCCACGCCGCCAAAGGCGAAGGCCGTCAGCGCGAGCGCCATTGCGGCGGTAGGAGCGGAACGCATCATGTCCGAAGTCCTTAAAATCTTGCGGGTGCCCGAAGCGGCGCGCACCCTCGCCCAGGTCCCTTCGCGTGGCAAGTGGGCATTCGTGCGGCACGGGCGTGCCAATTAAGAGAAATCTCGCCCACCAGAATTTGCCGGCGGGGGCCTTTCGCTCCGTCGCGCAAGCCTGTATAAGGCGCGCCTCCAATCGAGATTTTGGTTTCGCTAGTCTGCGCGGACCTTCGCTGCAGGCGCAATGAGTTTGGTCGTTTTCCCCGGAGTTTGGACATGGCCGTCCCTAAGAGAAAAACCTCGCCGTCCCGTCGCGGTATGCGTCGCTCGGCCGATGCGCTGAAGCAGCCGACCTATGTCGAGGACAAGGATTCCGGTGAGCTGCGCCGCCCGCACCACCTCGACCCGAAGACCGGCATGTATCGCGGCCGTCAGATCCTGAAGCCCAAGGCTGAAGCCTGATCACCCGGCAGGCTGGCGCGCGCGACGCTCGCGGGTGCCGCCAGCACACACGGCCGTGCACGCTTGGCACGGCCTGCCCTGAAAGATAAGCCCGCCCGGAAAGACGGCCGGCCCCAGAAGGGCGCACGGCGCGATATTCGCACGGCGCGCCCGCCGGAAATGGTCGCTTGGCGGAAGACTGCCTGGCGACGGCCGGTTTGGCGAAAGGTGATCTCCAGTCGCTCTGGGCCGGGACGCCGCCGAGGCGCGCGCCTGCGGCATTTGGTGGCGCCGACATTACGGCGTGCACCATCCTGGAGCCGGGTGCCGCACCTTGCCAGGGTCGCGCCCCAGGAGCGGCGATTTCAAGCTATTCTTAGCCAAGCCGTTGATCGGGCAAAGAAGTCGCTATCGCTTCGTGGCGAGGGACGGTGACATTTGCGTGGGAATATGCGACCCATCCCACCTCAGCCGGGCCAGTGCAGCTTCACCGCCCGGTGACGCCGGGTGGAGGAGCAAGCAATGCTGACACCGATTCCGCTGCTGATTGTCCCACTCGCCATCTACAACATCCTCTGCTTCCTGACCCCCGGCCTGGATTGGCACGCCAACGTCGGCGCCTTCGCGATGATGTCGGGCGCGGTCTGGCAGATCACCGTCGCCGACGCATTTATCGCATTCAGCCTGTTCATCCTGTTTTTCGAGATCCTCAAGTCCACCCGAGTCTCTTCCCGGTCTCTGGTGGACCACATGCTCTCGATGCTGGTGTTTGTTGGTGGCTTGGTCGAATTTTTGCTGGTGCCGCAGGCAGGAACTTCGGTTTTCGCACTTTTGCTATGCATCATGCTGCTGGACGTGGTGGCTGGGTTTTCCGTTTCGGTGCGCGTCGCGCAGCGTGATTTCAGCGTCGAGCCGCGCGCAAACTGAAAAGTGTCGTGTGATAGTCACCGGACACGGTTAGGTGATCGCGGGGTTGACCTGAGCAGAGCAACCCTTGAGGGTTCGGCCAGGCAGAGGTGGGTAACCGTGGCAGGACAAGACGACGAGGCCGGGGTGTCCTGCAACGACGAGGATGGTTCCGCAGGCATGGGACCCGCCCCCACCGATATCATTGATTTCATGAGTGCCATCGAATGCGTTGGCTATCGCTGGGACATTGCAACTGACGATCTGGTCTGGAGCGAAAACACAACCAAAGTTCTTGGGGACGAGGCGGTACGACTATTTTCCACCGGCCGCGTTTTCGACGAATACTGCCGGGCCGCCGCGGGTGCCGCCACCGGCCGCAAGTCCCTGCTGCACGCCCCGTTCCGAGAGGTGGGAGACGGCGCACCCTACGATTCCTCGTACCAGCTCCAGCTCGGCTCTGGTCCCGAGGGACGCCTGATCTGGGTGGTGGACAATGGCCGCTGGTTCGGGGGGCCGGACGGACGCCCGAGCCACGCACTCGGCACGCTCCACGTCATCGGCGAGGTGCCCAAGAGTACCCATGCCCTGCACGGCGGTCATATCGACCCGCTGACCGGGCTGGTGACCCGCAGCCGGCTGATGGACATCCTTTCCGACCATATCAAGGCGGTGGAGGCCACCCACACCAATTGGGCGCTGATCCTGATCGGCATTGATTATCTCGGCCGCATGAACGACAGCTTCGGCTTCGAGATCGCGGACCAGACCATCGGCCAGGTGGCCGCGCGGCTCCGCACGCGGGTGCGCGGTTCGGATGTGCTGGCGCGCTTTTCCGGCAACAAGTTCGCCCTGCTCGCGCGCGGCATCGACCCGCAGACCCTGCTGGATCTCTGCGAGGCCCTGATCGCCCATGTGCGCGATACGCCCATTGATACCAATGCGGGACCCATACCCGTCAGCATCACCATCGGCGCGGCCGTGGCGCCGCTGCGCGCCATAACCGGCGCGCACATGGTGGCGCGGGCCCAGGAGGCGCATGAACGCGCTAAGAAGCGTGAGCGCGGCTCGGTTCATATCTATGAGCGGGACGCCGTCCGCGACGGGCGCCGTCGTACCAATCTGAAAATCGCCGAGGACATCGTCAAGGCACTGAACGAAAAGCGCGTCACCATCGCCCTCCAGCCGGTGGCCAATGCGCAGTCCCGCGCGGTGGTGTTCTACGAAGCCCTGGCGCGCATTTCGCCCGGCCCGAACGACAATCCCCATGAGACCGGCAGCATCATCGCGACCGCCGAGGCGCTGGGCCTGATGGGCGTGCTCGACCGGCGCGTGCTGCGCCTGGTGGCGGCGGCGATGCGCGCGGATCCCGGCCTAAACCTGTCCGTGAATGTGTCGCCCTCCTCCATCGCCGATCGGGAATGGATGCGCCTGTTCGCGACGGAGGTGACGCCGGACATCGGCGCCCGGCTGGTGCTCGAACTGACGGAATCGGTCGCGGTTCACGATCTGAATGCCGCCCGCACGTTCGTGGAGCTCGCCCGCTCAACCGGCGCGAAGGTGGCCATCGACGATTTCGGCGCCGGCTCCACCTCATTTCGAAATCTGCGCAGTCTCGGCGTCGATATGGTGAAGATCGACGGCAGCTTCATCATGCACATGGCGCAATCCGCCGACGACCGGGCGTTCGTCGAAGCCCTGATCCAGCTTGCGCGCCAGCTGGGCATCACCACCGTTGCGGAATGGGTTCAGGACGAAGATACGGCGGGCATGCTCACCGCCGCCGGCTGCGATCTCATCCAAGGCGCACTCACGGGCCTCGCGAAGCCGATGGCGCTGCCCAGCTTCTGGTGACGGAACCGAAAAGGGGGAAGCGGGTCGCCCGCCTCTCCCTCGCCATTCGAGCCGCAGATCGGCTGAAAGCCACCGTGACGCACCGGGCTGGGAATAATCCAGCCGGCCAGGGCTCATACGTCCGGAACGCAGTCGCTTTCTTTTGGACGATCCTGCCGGCCGACGAGACCGGCACGCCTTGCGGCATGCCGGCCATGGGTTCGCGGGTCACGGCGCGCGGGCCATGGGGGTCAGGAATTGCCGGACGTATCCGGCTTGGACACCAGCTTTTCCAGCTTCTGCTGCATGTCCAGCATCTGCCGCTTCAGGGCTTCCAGATCGTCCGCGGCGGTCTCGGCAGCGGCCGGAGCGGCGGGCGCCGGGGGCTCGCCGGCCTCCCCCTTCGGGAAGGGCAGGAAGATGTTGAAGGCGCGCTCGAACATTTCCATGTTCCGCCGCACATGCTCGTCAAATCCGCCGAACGGCGTGCCCGGCAGGGGCGAACCGGTGAGCGGCGAATTGGTCAGCGTCTTCGCGTACTGGTCGCGAAACTTGCCCTGTTCTTTCGTGAAGCTGTCGATCGACATCTCCAGGTAACGAGGCACCATCATCTGCATGCTGTCGCCGTAGAAGCGGATGATCTGCCGCAGGAACGCGATGGGCAGAAGATTCTGCCCTTTGTTTTCCTGCTCGAAGATGATCTGCGTGAGCACCGAATGGGTAATGTCGTCCCCATTCTTGGCATCGTAAACGACGAAATCCTCGCCTTCCTTCACCATAGTGGCGAGGTCTTCGAGCGTCACATACGTACTGGTGCCCGTATTATACAAACGGCGATTGGCGTATTTCTTGATGGTGACTGGCTCTTGCGTCTTGGCCATTGTCCGGTCATCCGTTTCCTCAACTGTGCCGAGGTTAAGTCGTTTCCGAGGGTTGTGCCACCCTTTTGTGCAGCGCGGGCGTCGAATTTGCTGCGCAAATAGTGCGCAACATTTAGGCCTGTTTCGTATTTGCGCACTGCCGTACGACGACATGGGTCATTGACACGGGCGGGCGCACGAAACCACGATGCGCGGCATCCGAGTGCGGCGCAAAAGCCGCCCGCCCGCAGGAGATCATCATGCCAGACGACGTCGTCATCGTCGGAGCCGCCCGCACCCCGGTTGGCTCGTTCAACGGTGCCCTCAGCACCCTGCCTGCCCATCAATTGGGCGCGATCGCCATCAAGGCCGCGCTGGAGCGCGCGGGCGTGCCATCCGCGCAGGTCAGCGAAGTGATTCTCGGCCAAGTCCTGACCGCAGCGCAGGGCCAGAACCCCGCGCGCCAGGCCTCCATCGCGGCCGGTGTTCCGATCGAAAGCCCGGCCTGGGAAATCAACCAGGTCTGCGGTTCCGGCCTGCGCTCGGTGGCGCTGGGCTTCCAGGCCATCCAGACCGGCGACAGCGACATCGTGGTGGCCGGCGGCCAGGAATCCATGAGCCTGTCGAACCATGCCGCGCACGTGCGCAACGGCACCCGCATGGGCGACCTCGGCTTCGTGGACACCATGATCAAGGACGGCCTGTGGGATGCCTTCAACGGCTACCACATGGGCAATACCGCCGAGAACGTGGCGCGCCAGTATCAGATCACCCGCGCCGACCAGGACACCTTCGCCGTCGCCTCCCAGAACAAGGCGGAAGCCGCCCAGAAGGCTGGCCGCTTCAAGGAGGAGATCGTCCCGGTCACCATCTCCACCCGCAAGGGCGACGTGGTGGTGGACACCGACGAATATCCCCGCCACGGCGCCACCCTCGACGCCATGGCGAAACTGAAGCCGGCGTTCGAGAAGGACGGCACGGTCACCGCCGGCAACGCCTCGGGCATCAATGACGGCGCCGCCGCCGTGGTGCTCATGAGCGCTGCCCGCGCAGCCGCCGAGGGCAAGAAGCCGCTCGCGCGCATCGTCTCCTGGGCCCAGGCCGGCGTCGATCCCAAGGTCATGGGCACGGGCCCCATCCCCGCCTCCAAGGCCGCGCTGGAAAAGGCCGGCTGGACCATCGACGACCTCGACCTCATCGAGGCCAACGAGGCGTTTGCCGCGCAAGCCATTGCGGTGAACAAGGAACTCGGCTGGGACACCAGCAAGGTGAACGTGAACGGTGGCGCCATCGCCATCGGCCATCCCATCGGCGCCTCGGGCACGCGCATCCTGGTGACCCTGCTGCACGAGATGGAAAAGCGCGACGCCAAGAAGGGCCTCGCCACCTTGTGCATCGGCGGCGGCATGGGAATCGCCATGTGCATCGCCCGCGACTGAACGGAGGCGCGCGGCCGGGTTAAGGACCGCCGCCCCTTCTGATCGCGATGACGCCCGGACCCGTGTCCGGGCGTTTTCGTTATCATGATCCCGCCAGACCCGTTGCACCCCGACATTCTTCCCGTTTGAAGCGAATTCCCTTGGGATGAATCAAACCTAGCGGAAGCAATCCCCGCTAAGGGTATGGTTCCTGTTCCTTTCATCCGTCACGGTTGGCGGCGTAAGGAAAGAGAGCACCGATTCGATCCCGGTTTCGGACGCGGCAGCAAGACGCGGCGGAAAGGGTCGAACGAAGCGGGGCAATGTGCGAACGGTCGGTGTGGCGCCGTCGGCGGCCCGGCCAGGTTTCAGAAAGGCCGCACCAACGCGGCCTCGGCAGAAGACGAACGAAGAGGGAGATGAACATGGCGCGTGTCGCACTGGTGACTGGGGGAACCCGCGGGATCGGCGAAGCGATCTGCATCGCCCTCAAGGCGGCGGGTTATCAGGTGGCCGCCAATTATGCCGGCAATGATGCCGCGGCCGAGGCTTTCACCGCCAAGACCGGCATTCCCGCCTTCAAATGGGACGTCTCCGATTTCGAGGCTTGCAAGGCCGGCGTCGCCAAGGTCGAGGCCGAGGTCGGCCCGGTGGACGTGCTGGTGAACAATGCCGGCATCACCCGCGACGGGCAGCTGCACCGCATGTCGCTGGAGCAGTGGCAGGCGGTCATCAACACCAATCTCAACAGTCTCTTCAACATGACCCGCCAGGTGATCGAGGGCATGCGCGCCCGCAAGTTCGGGCGCGTCATCTGCATCTCGTCCATCAACGGGCAGAAGGGCCAGTTCGGCCAGACCAATTATTCCGCCGCCAAGGCCGGCGAGATCGGTTTCGTGAAGGCGCTGGCGCAGGAAGGCGCGAAGGTCGGCGTCACCGTCAACGCCATCGCCCCGGGCTATATCGCCACGGAAATGGTGCGGGCGGTGCCGGCGGACGCGCTGGAGAAGATCGTCGCCACCATCCCGGTCGGCCGCCTCGGCGAGCCGGAGGATATCGCCCGCTGCGTGGTGTTCCTGGCCGCAGACGATGCCGGCTTCATCACCGGCTCGACGCTGACCGCCAACGGCGCGCAATATATCTGCTGAGGGCGGACTTCACGCGCCGCCTTCGGCTTTTCGCCACTCCATCCTCCTTCTGCGGGCCGCTCCAGGTGGCCCGCAGAAGCGCCCCCAAGCCGCGTTCTTCCGAAAATGTTTCACGTGAAACAATGGTTTAGCGTAGACGAACATCGGTTTGAGGCCGCTTCTCCGCGGCTCGACGGCGTATGACGCCGAAATTTCGGGCGAAGTTCGGCGCGATGAATTCCGCGCCGCCGCTGTCGCGCCCCGCATCGCCCCTTTCCACCCCCTCGCCCTCCCGCCGCGCCACCCGCATCGGCCTCATCGCCATTGCCCTGTGGTCGACGCTCGCGCTCTCCACCGCCGCCACCGGGCGGGTGCCGCCGTTCCAGCTCACCGCGCTCACCTTCGCCATCGGCGGCCTGGTGGGCCTGATCGCCGCCCTGCGCGGGCCGGGGCTGAAGGTCCTGCGCCAGCGGCCGACGGCGTGGCTGCATGGGGTGGGCGGCCTGTTCGGCTATCATTTCATGTATTTCACCGCCCTCAAGCTGGCGCCGCCGGCCGAGGCCGGGCTGATCGCCTATCTCTGGCCGCTGCTGATCGTGCTGCTCGCGGCGATGCTGCCGGGCGCCGGCCTGAAGCGGGCGCACGTGCTCGGCGCCCTGCTCGGCCTTGCCGGCACCATCGTGCTGCTGGCGGGGAAGGGCGGCTTTTCCGGCTTCGAGGCGCGCTTCCTGCCGGGCTATCTCGCCGCGCTCGCCTGCGCCTTCATCTGGGCGATCTATTCGGTGACGGCGGCGCGCTTCGCCGATGTGCCGACGCAGGCGGTTTCCGGCTTCTGCCTCGCCACCGCGCTCTTGGCGGCCGTCTGCCACATGGCCTGGGAGGAGACCGTCTGGCCGGCCGGTGCGATCCAATGGGCGGCGGTGATCGCCCTCGGCATCGGCCCGGTGGGCATTGCCTTCTATGCCTGGGACATCGGGATGAAACGCGGCGACGTGGGCCTTCTCGGCGTCGCCTCCTATGCCGCGCCGGTGCTCTCGACCCTGTTGCTGGTGGCAACGGGTTTTGCCGCCGCGCGATGGCCCCTCGCACTGGCCTGCCTGCTTATCGTCGGCGGCGCCTGGATCGCGACGCGCGCTGGTCGACAATATGCCAGATCATAACGCCAAGCTTGTCTTGGACGGCGGAAGGCATTAGCACTCCGCGCCAACCAGAACCGCCCCCATCCAAGCCCGAGGAGCCGGGGTTTTTCGATAACAGGAACGTCTCATGGCCACGCACAAGCTTCTTCTTCTCCCCGGCGACGGCATCGGCCCGGAAGTCATGGCGCAGGTGAAGCGCGTGGTCTCCTGGCTCGACGCGCAGGGCCTCGCGTCGTTCGCGGTGGAAGAAGATCTGGTGGGCGGCAGCGCCTATGACGCGCACGGTGTCGCCATTTCCGACGGCGCGATGGAAAAGGCCAAGGCGGCGGACGCCATCCTGCTCGGCGCGGTCGGCGGCCCGAAATGGGCTGATGTGCCCTATGAGGCGCGCCCGGAAGCCGGCCTGCTGCGCCTGCGCAAGGACCTCGCCTTGTTCGCCAACCTGCGCCCGGCCCTGTGCTATCCCGCCTTGGCCGACGCCTCCTCGCTCAAGCGCGAAGTGGTGGAGGGGCTCGACATCCTGATCGTGCGCGAGCTGACCGGCGGCGTCTATTTCGGCGAGCCGAAGACCATTCTCGACCTCGGCAACGGCCAGCGCCGCGCCATCGACACGCAGGTGTACGACACCTATGAGATCGACCGCATCGGCCGCGTGGCGTTCGAGCTGGCGCGCACCCGCCGCAACAAGGTGACCTCCTGCGAGAAGCACAATGTGATGCGCTCCGGCGTGCTGTGGAAGGAGACCATCACCGCTTTGCACGCCAAGGATTATGCGGACGTGGAGCTGGAGCACCAGCTGGCGGATTCGCTCGCCATGCAGCTGGTGCGCTGGCCCAAGCAGTTCGACGTGATCGTGACCGACAATCTGTTCGGCGACGTGCTTTCCGACATCGCCGCCATGCTCACCGGCTCGCTCGGCATGCTGCCCTCCGCTTCGCTGGGCGCGGTGGATGCGGTTTCCGGCAAGCGCGCGGCGCTCTATGAGCCGGTGCACGGCTCGGCGCCGGACATCGCCGGGCGCGGCATCGCCAATCCCATCGCCATGATCGGCTCGCTCGCCATGGCGCTGCGCTATTCCTTCGGCCTCGGCCCGGTGGCCGACCGCATCGAGGCGGCGATCGCGGGGGTTCTGGCCTCCGGCAAGCGCACCAGCGACATCCGCACCCCCGGCGCCGCCATCATCGGCACCGAGGAGATGGGCGACGCGATCCTCGCCGAGTTGGACAAGGCAACCGCCTGAGCGGCACCGCGACGGGGTCCCGCGGGCTCCCATTGTTTTCAAGCCGGGCCCCTTGGCCCGGCTTTTTTCGTGGCGCGCCGGTTCAGACGCGCGGCACGATGATCAGCCGCTCCACCAGCGCGCCGCCGACCAGATGGGTGTCCACGATTTCGTCCACGTCCTCGACGCTCTTGGGGGCGTACCAGACGCCTTCGGGATAGACCACCATGAGCGGGCCGGCGGAACAGAAGCTCAAGCAGCCGGACGCGGTCATGGCGATATCGCGCTGGCCCGTGGCCTCGATCTTCTGGCCCAGGCGATCCCACAACGGCTTGGCGCCGGAATTGGCGCAGCTGCCGCGCGGATGTCCCGGCGGGCGCTGCTGGAAACAGGCAAAGACGTGGCGGCGATAGACCTGCGGCACGTCGCTGAGGGAAAGAGCTTCGGTCGGCGCAATCGTGGTGTCGGTCATGGCGGTGCTGGGACCCCTGTGCGGAACATCCCCTCGCCTTTCAAGGAGCGTGCCGCCGGCGCTCGTTTGGAAATTCTCTCATTCGCAACGACTTCCGAGCGCGGTTTAGCGCGCCGCGCCGGCCCTTGTGCGGCCGATTGCGACACACGAGCCCCATCCGCGGCACGAATCCGACAGCGCGTGTCGCGCCGCCGGCGGACGCTGAGACCAATCGCAGTCAGCGCGTGGTGGATCGTCGAGGCGCTGACGGCGGGTCGCATGCGATTGTCTTCCATCGACAGGGTGTCATCTTTCGCGCGTCATGGCCGGGCCTGTCCCGGCCATCCATGCCGGGCCGCCCGTGGGATGCTTGAAAAGCCGGTGCCAGCGGTGCCGCGTGGATGCACGGGACAGGCCCGTGCATGACGATGCTCTGCTGCAGCGGCCTCAATCCATACCTGTCGATGGGTCCCGGGCCCCGCGCAAAAGGCGCAACGCAAAAGGGCCGCCCCGGACAGGGCGGCCCTTCGCATGTACCCCAGAAAGGGGGCTCAGCGGGCGCCGAACACCTGGTCGAGCTTGCCGCCGGAGACGAACTGATCGGCATTCGCCTTGTCCCAGCCGCCGAACACGTTTTCCACCGTCACCAGGCGCACCGGCGGGAACTGGTCCTTGAACTGGGCTTCCACGCTCTTGTCGACGACGCGATGGAAGGCCTTCGCCGCCACCGTCTGGCCGGCGGGCGAATACAGGAATTCGAGATAGGCGGTGGCGGCGGGGCGCGAGCCGCGCTTGTCTACCACCTTGTCCACCACGGCCACCGGGAATTCCGCCAGCAGGCTCACGGACGGCACGATGGTCTTGAGCTTCTTGTCCTTGTAGAGCCCCTCGATGGCACGGGTCTCGGCCTCGAAGGTCACCAGCACGTCGCCGGTCTCGCGCTCCACGAAGGTGGTGGTGGCGCCGCGTCCGCCGGTGTCGAATACCGGCACGTTGGCAAGCAACTTCTTCACGAAGGCGTCGGCCTTGGCGGTGTCGCCCTTGTTCTGCTCCAGCGCATAGGCATAGGCCGCAAGATAGGTGTAGCGCGCATTGCCCGAGGTCTTGGGATTGGGGAAGATCACCTTCACGTCGTCGCGGACGAGATCGTTCCAATCCTTGATGTTCTTCGGATTTCCGTCGCGCACCAGGAAGGCCGGGAAGGAATAATAGGGCGAGGCATTGTTGGGGAATTTCTTCTGCCAGTCCTTCGCCACATAGCCGGCCTTGGCGAGAACCTCGACGTCGAGCACCTGGTTGAAGGTCACCACGTCCGCCTCCAGCCCTTCCAGGATGGCGCGCGCCTGGCGCGAGGAGCCGGCGTGGCTCTGGTTGACGGTCAGCTCCTGCCCGGTCTTCTGCTTCCAGAACGGCACGAACTCGGCATTCTCCGCCGTGAACAATTCCCGGCCGATGTCGTAGGAGACATTCAGGATCGAGTTCGGCCCCGGCTGCTGGGCGAAGGCGACGCCGGGCGCCAGCAAGGCGGCGAGGCTCAGGCCGGAAAAGGCGCGGCGGGTCAGCATGGGGCTCTCCATAAAACTTATTTTTGTGTGAAATATGTAATTTCACGTGAGCCTATGTAGCACACGCTTCCGCGAGGGCAAACACCCCCGCCTTCAAATCCCCGGCACAAACGAAAATGCCCGGGCCAAGCCCGGGCACTTCGAAATCTCAGGCGCAGAAGGAGAAATCAGGCGGCGGTGCGCTTGTTCTGGCGATTGTGCACCAGATCGTCCACCACCGTGGGATCGGCCAGCGTCGAGGTGTCGCCCAGGCTCTCGAACTGGTCTTCGGCGATCTTGCGCAGGATGCGGCGCATGATCTTGCCGGAGCGGGTCTTCGGCAGGCCGGGCGCGAACTGGATCAGGTCCGGCGAGGCGATGGGGCCGATTTCCCGGCGGACCCAATTCACCAGTTCCTTGCGCAATTCCTCGCTCGGCACTTCCCCGTCCATCAAGGTGACATAGGCGTAGATGCCCTGGCCCTTGATGTCGTGCGGGAAGCCCACCACCGCCGCCTCGGACACTTTGGGATGGGCGACCAGCGCGCTTTCCACTTCCGCCGTGCCCATGCGGTGGCCGGACACGTTGATCACGTCGTCCACGCGGCCGGTGATCCAATAATAGCCGTCGGCATCGCGGCGGCAGCCGTCGCCGGTGAAATACTTGCCGGGATAGGTGGAGAAATAGGTCTGCTCGAAGCGCTCATGGTCGCCATAGACGGTGCGCATCTGCCCCGGCCAGCTGTCGGCGATCACAAGATTACCCTCGCAGGCGCCCTCCAGCACCTTGCCTTCCGCATCCACCACCTGGGGCTGGACGCCGAAGAACGGGTTGGTGGCCGAGCCGGGCTTCAGCGCGGTCGCGCCCGGCAGCGGGGTGATGAGGATGCCGCCGGTCTCGGTCTGCCACCAGGTGTCGACGATCGGGCAGCGGCCCTCGCCCACCACGCGGTGATACCATTCCCAGGCTTCCGGATTGATCGGCTCGCCCACCGAGCCGAGCAGGCGCAAGGACGCGCGCGAGGTCTTCTTCACCGGCTCCTCGCCACTCTGCATCAGCGCGCGGATGGCGGTGGGGGCGGTGTAGAAGATGTTCACCTTGTGCTTGTCGATCACCTCCCAGAAGCGGGAGTTGCTGGGGTAATTGGGCACGCCCTCGAACATCAGGGTGGTCGCGCCGTTCGCAAGCGGGCCATAGACGATATAGGAATGGCCGGTCACCCAGCCGACGTCCGCGGTGCACCAATAGACGTCGCCCTCGTGATAATCGAAGACATATTGGTGCGTCATGGAGGCATAGACGAGATAACCGCCGGTGGTGTGCAGCACACCCTTCGGTTTTCCGGTGGAGCCCGACGTATAGAGGATGAACAGCGGGTCTTCCGCGTTCACATGCTCCGCCGGGCATTCGTCGGTCACCATGTCGGCGGCCTCGTGATACCAGACGTCCCGGCCCGGCTCCATGTCCACCTTGCCGCCGGTGCGCTTGACCACGATGACATGGTCCACCCCGCCCTCGATCCGGGCGATGGCGGCGTCCACATTGGCCTTCAGCGGCACCTTGCGGCCGCCACGCAAGCCCTCGTCGGCGGTGATGACGCAGCGCGATTCACAATCCGAGATGCGGCCCGCGAGGCTGTCGGGCGAAAAGCCGCCGAACACCACGGAATGGATCGCGCCGAGCCGCGCGCAGGCCAGCATGGCATAGGCGGCCTCGGGGATCATGGGCATGTAGATGGTGACGCGGTCGCCCTTCTTCACGTCGCGATTGCGCAGCACGTTGGCGAAGCGGTTCACCTGCTCGGACAGCTCGCGATAGGTGATGGTGCGGGATTCGGAGGGGTCGTCGCCTTCCCAGATGATCGCCACCTGGTCGCCGCGCTCGGCCAGATGCCGGTCCACGCAATTATAGGCGACGTTGGTGATGCCGTCCTCGAACCATTTGATCGAGACCGCGCCGGGTTCGAACGAGGTGTTCTTCACCGTGGAGAAGGGCTCGAACCAATGGATGCGCTTGCCGTGCTCGGCCCAGAAGGCGTCGGGGTCGGAAACGGAGGCCTTGTACATGGCCGCATATTCGGCGGCGTCCACGAAGGCACGTCCCTGCCATTCGGACGGGACCTGATAAATAGCGTCGGACATGGTGCTGACCTCCCCTTCGTGCGTTGGCGTCTTGCGCGCCACATCAGAGCCGCGCGGCGCCGGATTTGTGTTTGCTTGACGCGATTATGGTGAGCGGCTTGGCCCTTCACAAGGCTGGGGCGAGGCAGACTTTGGACCAAGAATACTTTGGTTCTAGACGACGATTCCGCTTCGCGCACCCGGCATCGGGCCATATCCCTGCGTCGCCGCGCGCAGTGCGGCGCGCAGCGCGGATCGCTATAAACCGGCCATATGATCCTAGGATGGCATTGATGACCCTGTGGCTTCGCTCCCTGCTTTGTGTTTCCGGCCTTTATGGCGCCGCAGGTGTGGGAGCCTCCGCGGTGGCGGCCCATCTGGCGGGCGGGGCCTCGCTGGCCACCGCCGCCCAATTCCTGCTGTTCGGCGCCCTCACGCTTGCGTGCTCGGCGGCGCTCTGCGCGAAGCTGGAGCGCGGGCGCACGTCCATTCTCGTTGGCGCTTCGGCCATCGGCCTCGGCACCCTGCTGTTTTCCGGCGATCTCGCGCTAAGGGCCTTGATGGAGGTCAAATTGCTGTGGGGCACCGCGCCCACCGGCGGCACATTGATGATCGCCGGCTGGCTGGTGTTCGCCATCGGCGGGGCGCGGGCCTCCTGGCCGAAGCGCTGAGGCGAGAGCCTCAGCTTAGGGCGCGGCGCTGAGGCGAAAGCCTCAGCTTGGGGCGAGGCGCTGAGGCGAGAGCCTCAGCTTGGGGCGAGGCGCTGAGGCGAGAGCCTCAGCTTAGGGCGCGGCGCTGAGGCGAAAGCCTCAGCTTGGGGCGAGGCGCTGAGGCGAGAGCCTCAGCTTGGGGCGAGGCGCTGAGGCGAGAGCCTCAGCTTGGGGCGAGGCGCTGAAGCTCAGAGCCGCAGCTTGGCATTCTCGCCGAGATCGGCGCGTTTCTCGCCGATGATGGCGGCGGCCATCTTCACCCCGGTCATGAGGGTGGAATCGCCCTGCCAATATTCCGCCTGTTCCGGCCGCACGCGCAGCAGCACGGCATTGGGATCATCCGGTCCGCCGGGAAAATACGCCTCCATGGCATTGTTCCAGATCTGCTTCAGCTTGGCCGGGTCGCGCACCACCTCCGCCGGCCCGGAAACGGACAGGTAGAAATGATCGCCCGGATCGGCGAACGCGACGCACACCTGCGGATCGGCGCGGATCTCCTCGTCCTTCGAAGCGCGGGCATCGGTGACGAACCAGATGGCATGGTCCTCCTCCCGCGCCACCGGCGCCATGGGGCGGGCGCGCAGGCGGGAACCGTCGCGGTCGATCAGCATGCAGGAATGGCGATCGGCCATTTCTTCCCAAAGCTCGTGGCTATCCATGGTGCATCTCCTCTTGGGGGCTCCAGGGCCAACGAATAGGGGCGGCAGGGGGTTCCCGCGGCACTTGCGTTGGCGCGCCCTCAGCGCGGCCGCCACACGCAGGTGCGCTTGATCTCCATGTCCTCAAGCTCGCGCGTCACCGGCACGGAATATTCCGCCAGTTGCTCCAGCTCCGCCTTGGGCAGGTAGGATCGCCCGGGATCGCCGATCAGCACGATTGCGCCGCGCCGCGACAGCGCTTTGAGCCAGGCGAAGACCCGCTCCGCCAGGTCGCGCTCATAGCAGATGTCGCCGGCAAGCACCGTGTCCCACCCCTCGTCCGTGCCGACCAGATCGGTGCCGCGCACCTCCACCGCGACGCCGTTGGCCTGCGCGTTCAGCGCGATGGCCGCGAGCGCATAGGCGTCGATGTCGGCACAGACCACGTGCGCCGCCCCCGCCCGCGCGGCGGCCAGGCCCACGAGGCCGGAGCCGGAGGCGAAATCCAGCACCCGCCGCCCCGCGACCAGTTCGGAATTGTCGAGCACATGGCGCGCCAATGCCTGCCCGCCCGCCCAGGCAAAGGCCCAGAACGGCGGGGGCAGGCCCATGGCGCCAAGCTCCTCCTCGGTGCGCTGCCAGAGCGGCACCGCCTCGTCGGCCACATGGAGGGAGAGTTCGGGCACCAGAGGTACCAGGCGCAGCCGCGTCTCCGCGCGCACGAAGCCGGCGGGATCACGGGTGGCGGGATCGCGGGCGGCGGGAGAGGGGGAGATGGGATCGGTCACACCGCCGACCTTGGCCGCACGCGGCATCCGCCACAAGGAAAACCGCTGGCGAACGCCGGGAACTTCGCGGCATCCCCCGCATTTTCAAAGGGAAAGCCGGCGCCCGCCGGCTGCCGGGTTGCCGCCATGAACCGCCGTCCCTCCCAGATGACCCGCCTTGCCCGCAAAGCCGGACTCGTGCTCGTCGGTCCCGATGACCTCACATGGTCGCGCCGCAAGGCCGGGACCGGCTTCTCCTACCGCGACGAGACCGGCGCGCCGATCCGCGATCCGGAGATCGTATCCCGCCTCGCCGCCCAGGCGGTGCCGCCCGCCTATCGGGACGTGCGCTATGCGCCCGATCCGCGCGCCCACCTCCAGGCCATCGGCCGCGATGCGGCGGGACGGCTGCAATATCGCTACCATCAAGATTGGGAACAGGTGCGCGAGGTGCTCAAGGCCCGGCGGCTGGCGAAGCTGGCCGATGCCCTGCCGGCCCTGCGGCGTGCGCTCGGCCGGGCGCTCGCGGAGGCGGACGCCGACCAGGACCCCACCAAGGACTTCGCCCTCGCCGCGGTGATCGAGCTGGTCGCCCTCACCGCCATCCGCGCGGGGGGCGAGGCCTATGCCCGCGCGCACGGCACGCGCGGCGCCACCACCTTGCTGAAATCAAACGTCACCCGCGACGGCGACAAAGTCGTCATCCGCTTCAAGGCCAAGGGCGGGCAGAAGGTGGAGAAGGAGGTGTGCGTCCCGCGCTTTGCCCGCGCCATCGACCGCCTGCACCGCCTGCCGGGGCGCCGGCTGTTCCAATATCGCGACGCAGACGGGGCGATCCGACCGGTGCGGGCCGGCGATGTGAACCGGGCACTGAAGGCGATGTCCGGCGCGCCCATCTCGCTGAAGGATTTCCGCACCCTCGTCGCCTCCGCCAGCGTGCTGGAGACTCTCGCCCGGGCGGTGCCCGCCGGCAGCGCCCGCGCCCGCCGCTCCCAGGTGCTGGAGGCAGTGCGCGACGCCGCCGAGGCGCTCGCCAATACGCCCACCGTCTGCCGCAAGAGCTATGTGCACGGCACCATCGTCACCGCCTTCGAGGACGGTGTGCTGGAGCGCTTCTCCGCCACCTTGAAGGGCTGCCGTTCACCCGCCCGGCGCGCCGAGGTGCTGGCGCAGATCGTCGCCACCTCGCGGCTTGAAGCGGCGGGGTGACGACGGAGGTCCACTCAATCCTGCGCGAGCGCCAGCACCAAGTCCCATTCCTCGTCCGTCACCGGCTGCACCGAGAGGCGGGAGAATTTCACCAGCGCCATCTCCTGGAGACGGGGATCGGCCTTGATGGTTTCCAGCGATACCGGCGCCTTGAGCGGCTTCACCGCCTTCAGGTCCACCATCACGAACTTGCCCGTGGGGTCGGAGGGGTCGGGATAGGCCTCGCGGATCACCTCGACGATGCCGACGATCTCCTTGCCCTCGTTGGAATGATAGAAGAATCCCTGCTCGCCCAGCTTCATGGCGAGCAGGTTCAGCTTGGCCGAATGGTTGCGCACGCCATCCCAATGGGTGCCCTTCGCGCCGGCTTTCACCTGCATCTCCCACGACCATTTGAACGGCTCGGATTTGTAGAGCCAGTGGGCCATCGCGAAACTCCAGACGCCTGAATGCGCACGCTTCTGCTCTAGCGAGAGCGTGGGGCGATTGGCAAGCCGGCGGAAGGCCGCGCGCGCCGCGTGCAGCGCCCGGCATTTTTTCCGCGCGGGGCAGTTGTGCACGGCTTGTCGCCTGATACCGTCGCCTCCCTTTTGGGAGGAATATATGGTCTACGAATTCGCTCACATCGAAGTTAAGCCCGGCCAGGAAGCCGATTTCGAAGCCGGCGCGACCAAAGCCGTTGCCCTGTTCCAGAACGCCCGCGGCTGCCGCAGCATGCGCGTCGACCGCTCGATCGAGTCGCCGACCCATTATACGCTGGTGGTGGAATGGGAGACCGTGGACGACCACATGATCCATTTCCGCGAATCGCCCGCCTTCAAGGAATGGCGCGCGCTTGTGAGCCCCTATTTCGTGTCCGGCCCGCAGATGGAACATCGCCACACGGTGGTGAAGGGCTTCTGATCTTTTCACCCCGCGTCCCGACCCGAGGCCGCGCGGGCGCCAAAACCGCCGGCGGCCTCGTCATCGGCCGTCGGGCGCGCCCCTGCCGGTCTCGGCGCGCTGCGGGCGGGCCATCAGCGTATCAATCGCCCCGGCGATGGTGAGCCGGCCCGCCAGCACCGCATCGACCGCTGCGCAGATGGGCATGTCGACGCCCCGCGCGGCCGCCATTTCCACCAGCACGCCGGCGGTATAGGCCCCTTCCGCGAGCTTGCCTTCGCCGACGCGGCCCTCACCGAGCGCGAAGCCGAGGGCGAAATTGCGCGATTGCGGGCCGGAGGCGGTGAGAATGAGGTCGCCGAGGCCCGCGAGTCCGGTCAGCGTCTCCGCCTGCGCGCCGAACGCCCGGCCGAAGCGCACCAGTTCAGCAAAGCCCCGCGCGGTCAGCGCCGCACCCGCGCTCGCGCCCAGCCGGCGCCCGGCGACGATGCCGGCGGCGATGGCGAGCACGTTCTTGGCCGCCCCGCCGATCTCCACGCCCCGCACATCGGTGGAATGATAGAGGCGGAAGGTGGGCCCGCCCAGCGCATCCGCCAGCTTCTCCGCCAATGCGGCATCGGCGGCGGCGAGCGTCACCGCCGTCGGCAGCCCGGCCGCAACGTCATGGGCGAAGCTCGGGCCGGAGAGCACCGCCGCGCGGCCGTGCGGCAGGGCTGCGGCAATCACCTCGCTCATGAAGGCGCCGGTTCCGCGCTCGATCCCCTTGGCGCAGGACACCAGCGGCGTTCCCGCCGCGATTGACGGACCAAGCTCCGCCAGCACCGCCCGCAGCGCCTGCGCCGGCACCACCAGCAGCAGCGCGTCACAGGCGATGAGATCGTCGCGCCGCGCGGTCACGTGCACGCCCGGTTCGAGCGCAATGCCCGGCAGGCCGCGCACATTCTCGCGCCGCGCCTCCATGTCCGCCGCCTGATCCGCATTGCGCGCGTAGAGCGTTACGCTGCGCCCGGCCCGCGCCGCCACATTGGCGAGAGCCGTGCCCCACGCGCCGGCCCCCACCACGCCGATGCGGGAAAAAGCGGTTGTCGCCTGCGCCATGTCTCTCAGGCCTCTCTCTCAGGCCTTGGCGCCGGTGGAGGCGGGGTCGAGCGGCCAGCGGGCGCGCGGGCTGATGCTCAAAGGATCGGTGAGCCCGCGCGAGAGCCGCTCGGCCCCCGCCCAGGCGATCATGGCGCCGTTGTCGGTGCACAATTCCGGCGGCGGTACCGCCATGCGCGTGCCGAGATCCACCGCCGTGCGCTGGAGCGCCTCGCGGATCGCGGCATTCGCGCCGACTCCGCCGGCTACCACCAGCGCGGTCGGCCCGCAGCCGACCAGATCGCGGAACGCCCGCGCGCCGGCGCGCACCCGGTCGGCGATCAGATCCACCACCGCCGCCTGGAACGAGGCGCACAGGTCATACACATCCTGGTCCGACAGGGGGGCGAGGCGATCGGCCTCCAGCCGCACGGCGGTCTTCAGGCCCGACAGGGAGAAATCCGGTTCGCGCCGGCCCAGCATGGGCCGGGGAAAGGCGAAGCGGTGGGCATCGCCCAGCAGCGCCATCTGCTCCACCTGCGGCCCGCCGGGATACGGCAGGCTCAGCATTTTCGCCACCTTGTCGAAGGCTTCGCCCACCGCATCGTCGAGCGTGGTGCCAAGCCGGCGATACCGGCCGATATCCTCCACCGCCAGCAATTGGGTGTGCCCGCCGGAGACCAGCAGCAGCAGATAGGGAAAGGCGACGCCGTCGGTGAGGCGCGCGGTGAGCGCATGCGCCTCCAGATGGTTCACCGCCACCAGCGGGCGGCGCGTGGACAAGGCGATGGCCTTGGCGGTGGTGAGGCCGACGATGACGCCGCCGATCAGGCCGGGACCTGCGGCGGCAGCCACGGCGGCGAGATTCGCGAAGTTCAGCCCCGCCGCGCGCATGGCCTCCGCGATGACGACATCGAGCACTTCCACATGGGCGCGGGCGGCGATTTCCGGTACCACGCCGCCATAGGGGGAATGCTCCTCGACCTGGGTGCGGATCACGTTGGCGAGCACGTGGCCAGCCCCGGACGGCGAGCGCGCGACCACGGCCGCCGAGGTTTCGTCGCACGTGGTCTCGATGCCGAGCACCAGCAGATCCGCCACTTTATCCTCCAGACCGGCGCCTGCGCCGGGGGTCGCGCGGCCTGCGCCGCCACGCCGCTCTATGCCATCGCGATTCCGGCTATCATTGTACGCGCCAATGACACAAGAGACGAACCCCTCCCCCATGTCCTCATCCGAGTCCTCTTCCGCCGCGTCGTCCGCCCCCGCGCCCCGCCTTGCCATCGGCACCCGTGGCAGCGCACTGGCGCTGTGGCAGGCCCATGCCGTGCGCGACGCCTTGGCCGCGGCCCTGGGCCGCCCGGCGGACAGCATCGCCATCGAGATCATCCGCACCTCGGGCGATGCGATCCAGGATCGCGCGCTCTCCGAAGCCGGCGGCAAGGGGCTGTTCACCAAGGAGATCGAGGAAGCGCTGCTCGACGGGCGCATCGACCTTGCGGTGCATTCGGCCAAGGATGTGGCGACCTATCTGCCCGACGGCCTGCATCTGGCCGGCTATCTGCCCCGCGCCGACGTGCGCGACGCGCTGATCCTGCGCGAGGGCGCGGGCCTGTCCGACCTCAAGCCCGGGGCCATCATCGGTACCGCCTCGCTGCGGCGCGAGGCGCAGTTGCGGCGCAAGCGGCCGGACCTCCAGGTGCAATTGCTGCGCGGCAATGTGCAGACGCGCCTCTCCAAGGTGCGCTCCGGCACGTTCGACGGCACCTTGCTGGCGCTCGCCGGCCTCACCCGGCTCGGGCTCGCCCATGAGGCGAGCGTGATTCTCGGTACGGACGATTTCCTGCCCGCCGTGGGCCAGGGCGCGGTCGCCATCGAGTGCCGGATCTCGGACGAAGCCACCAATGCCGCCATCGCCGCCATCACCTGCCGCGCCACCGGCATCGCGCTCGAAGCCGAGCGCGCCTTCCTCGCCGCATTGGACGGCTCCTGCCGCACGCCCATCGCCGCGCTCGCGACCTTGGACGGGGAGCGCGTGCGCCTGCGCGGCCTGGTGCTCTCGCCCGACGGGCGCGATGCCGCCGAGGCCGATTCCAGCGCGCCCGCCGCCGACGCCGCGCGGCTGGGCGCCGATTTGGGCGCGCGATTGCGCACCAGCGCGCCTGCGCGGGCGCTCGGCCTGTAAAGCGCGCCCGCGCATGTCCCTCCCCGCCACCCCGCCCCCCACCTCGGGTTCCCGGCGCATCCTGCTGACCCGCCCGGAACCCGGCGCGGCGCGCACGCGGGCGCGGCTCGAGGCGATGGGGCACAATGTGGTGGTCGATCCCATGCTGCGGTTGCAGGAAACCGGCGCGCCGCTACCGCGCGGGCCGTTCTCCGCCCTCGCCTTCACGAGTTCCCATGGGGTGCGGGCGCTGGCCGCGCGGCCGCAGGCGAGCGCGCTGCGCGGCTTGCCGGTATTCACCGTGGGCGCGCGCACCGGCGCGCAGGCGCGGGCAGCGGGCTTTACCCATGTGATCGAGGCGGAGGGGAACGTGGAGGCGCTCGCCGCCCTCCTCGGCGCCCGCCTCGCGCCCGGCGCCCGCATCCTCCACGCCGCCGGCGCCGACCGCGCGGGCGATCTCGCCACCTTGCTCGGCCGGCACCATCTGGCGGTCGCGCTGTGCGTGCTCTACGCGATGAGGCCGGCGCAAAAGCTTGCGGATGCAACGCGCCAGGCGCTGATCGAGGGCCGGCTCGACACCGCTTTGCATTATTCGACGCGCAGCGCCCAAACCCTGCTTCATTGCGTCGCTACGGACGGCATTAAGGAACTCTTACGGGCTTTAAGGCACTTGTGCTTGTCGTCGGCCATCGCCGCGCCGCTGGCCGCTGCCGGCTGCACGGTGCAGATCGCCGAGGCGGCCGAAGAGGACGCGCTGCTGACTTTGCTGTAAGGCAGAGGCAAGCTGCCGGCCGATCGCGGTCAAACATTGTCACCGGCCCGCCGGGAACCAAGAATACGAGGAGGCCCATGGCGCACGACGATCCGACCCGCGAGGATACGGCCCGTCCGAAGGCGGACCCGGCCATCGCCTCTCCCGCGACCGGCCCCGCCGAAGGGGACGCAGCGCTGGCGACGGCGGAAGGCGCCGCAGGCCCCGCAGCCGCGCACGAGACCCCGCCGCCCGCGCAGGTCGACGCGCACGTCGACGCGCCCATGACGCCTTCCGCGAGCGGACCTGGCGCCGAGGCCACGCCCCGCGCCGCGCCCGACGGCACCATGGACGATCCCCTGCCCCCCGCGCCGCCAGAACCCGGCGAAGAAGCGCGCGCGGACGCGCCGGGCACAGATGCGCCCAAGGCCGCCGAAGAGACCGCCGACGAGGCTGCCTTCGAATCGGCCCAGCCCATGCTGATCCCGCCGCCCGCTCCCGCCGCGCGCGGCGCATCGCCCTGGCTCGCGCTGCTGCTCGGCATGGTCGGCGGCGCCGTGGTCGCCGGACTGGTGGTCTATGGCCTGGCCTCCCGCTTGGGAACGGTGCAGGTCAGCGACGAGATTCAACCCCTGACCGCCCGCATTTCCACGCTCGAAGCGCGCGGCGCCGCCGATCCGCGCGCCGTTGCGGCCCTGACCCAGCGGGTGGACAAGATCGAGGCGGCAGCCGCCCAGCAACCCTCGCCGGAACAGCAGCGCGCCGCGACCGCCCAGGTGCAGGCCGACATCGCCAGCTTGCGTACCGGGCAGCAGAGCCTGCAGGGCGCTGTGAAGGACGCGGCGACCGCCGCCGCCGGCGCCGCCCAGCAGGTGACCGCCCTCGGCACCCGCATCGACCAGTCCGCCGCCGCCGCGGCCTCCACCAGCCGCGCGGCCGCCGCCATCGCGGTGCTGGCGGTGCTGAACGATGCCATCGTTTCCGGCCGTCCGTTCGCCGCCGAGCTTGACGCCGCACGCGCCGTGCTCGGCGCCACCGCGGGCACGCTCGACCCCTTCGCCGAAGTGGCGAGCGTCGGTTTTTCGCCGCCGGCGAAGCTCGCGAGCCGGCTGCAGCAGGTCGCCGCCGAGGCGGCATCTGGAGCCCCGGCGGAAGGGACATCCACGGCCGGGAGCGTGGTCAATCGCCTTCTGTCCAGCGCCGAAAGCCTGGTGAAGGTGCGCCCCGCCGACACCGCGCCCACGCCTGAGGTCCAGGCGACACTCGACCAGGCGCTCGCCGCTTTGCGCGCCGGGGATTTCGACACCGCGCTCGCGCGGCTCGATGCACTGCCGCAGGGAACGAAGGACAAGCTCAAGTCCCTGATCGCCGAGATCCAGCAGCGCCGGAACGCAGCCAATGCGGTCGGCGCGCTCTATCTCCAGGCCCTCGCCGCCATTTCAGGGAAAGTGCCGTGATCCGTCTCGTCATCCTCCTCGCCCTGCTCGCCGCCGTCGCGTTCGGCGCCTCCTGGCTCGCCGACCGGCCGGGCGAGATCACCATGGTCTGGCAAGGCTGGCGCCTGGAAACCAGCGTGCCCGTGGCGCTGGCCGCGCTCGCCTTGTTCAGCGGCGTTCTGCTGCTGGTGTGGCGGCTGATTTCGCTGCTGTTGTCCTCGCCGCGCCTCATCGCCCGCTTTTCGCGCCGCCGGCGCCGGGAAAAGGGCTGGGCCGCCGTGTCGCGTGGCCTGCTCGCCATCGGCGCGGGCAATGGCACGGAAGCCAAGAAAGCCAGCCAGGACGCCGCCCGCCTGCTGCCGCACGAGCCGCTCACCCATCTTCTGGCGGCCCAGACCGCCCAGTTCGAGGGCGACCCGGAACTGGCGCGGGCGAGCTTCCGCCTGATGCTGGAATCCCCCGACACCCGCCTGCTCGCCCTGCGCGGCCTGCATATGGAAGCGCGCCGCGCCGGCGATCTTGCCGCCGCGCGCCTGCTGGCGGAACAGGCGACCGAACAGGCCCCGGCGCTCGCCTGGGCGGCCGATGCCGTGATCGAGGCGCGCTGCGCGGAAGGCGATTATCCCGGCGCCCGCGCGGTGCTGGAAAAGCAGATGGCGGCGAAGGGCATCGACAAGGTGCAGCACCGCCGCCGCCGCGCGATCCTGCTCGCCGCCGAGGCCATGGCGGTGGAAATCTCCGATCCGCCGGTGGCCAAGGAACGCGCGCTCGAAGCCGTGCGCCTCGCCCCGACGCTGGTGCCCGCCGCCGCCGTGGCCGGCCGGCTGCTGGGATCGAGCGGGGAATTGAAGAAGGCGCTCAAGATCGTCGAGGCCGCCTATGCCACGACGCCCCATCCCGAACTGGCCGAAGTCGCCGCCCATCTGCGGCCGGGCGATGCCGCGCTCGACCGGCTGAAGCGCATCCGCCTGCTCGCGGCCAAGGCGCCGGCGCACCCGGAAAGCGCGATCGCGCTTGCCCACGCCTGCATCGACGCGCTGGAATTCGGCGAGGCGCGCGCCGTGCTCCAGCCCCTCGCGGCCGCGCCGACCCAGCGCATCTGCCTGCTGATGGCGGAGCTGGAAGCAAGCGAACACGGCGATATCGGCAAGGCGCGCGAATGGGCCGCCCGGGCGGTCCGCGCCGCACGCGACCCCGCCTGGATCGCCGATGGCGTGGTGTCGGAGCAATGGGCGCCGCTCTCGCCGGTCACCGGCAAGCTCGACGCCTATGTGTGGGCCGTGCCGCCGGGCGTTGCCGCGACCCCGATCCTGGAGCATGAGGCCGAGCGCGTGCGCGCCGCCATCGCCGCCATTCCGCCCAAGCCCGTGGCCGCGCCCGAAGCGCCGCCGGCCGAAAGCAACGATGCGGCGGCCGAGCCCGCGACCAACGGCACCACCGCACCGGCCCATACACCCGAGGCAACCAAGAGCGAAGTTGCGAAGGTGGAAACGCCCAAGGCGCAGCCCCTCGTCGCGCTGCCGCCGCTGCCGGACGATCCCGGCCCGGAGCAGCTCGACGACGAAGAGGCGCTCGCGCCCCGCGCGCGTCCCAGCGGCGTGTGAGCAGGCGGGGGTGGGACGCGATCCTTATCCCCGCCGCATCGTCTGCCTCACCGAGGAGACGGTGGAGACGCTCTATCTACTGGGCGAGGACCACCGCATCGCCGGCGTGTCCGGCTATGCGGTGCGCCCGCCCCGCGTGCGCAAGGAAAAGCCCCGCGTGTCCGCCTTCGTCTCGGCGGACCTGCCCAAGATCCTCGCGCTCGCGCCGGACCTGGTGCTGGCCTTTTCCGATCTCCAGGCGGATATCGTCGCCGATCTCGCCCGCGCCGGGCTGGAGGTGCATGTCTTCAACCAGCGCAGCATCGACGGCATCTTCGCCATGATCGCGACGCTTTCGGCCCTTGTGGGCGCGGCCGAAAAGGGGGCCGCGCTCACCGCCGATCTGGACGCGCGGCTGGCTGCCGCGCGAACCCGTGCGGCGGCGCGAGAGGTGCGGCCCCGGGTCTATTTCGAGGAATGGGACGCGCCGATGATCTGCGGCATCAGCTGGGTGTCGCAATTGGTGGAAATCGCCGGCGGTCTCGACATTTTCGCCGACCGCGCCCATGGCCAAGCCGCCCGCGAACGCTTCGTTAGCGCGGAGGAGGTCATCGCGCAGGCGCCCGACATAGTCATCGGCTCCTGGTGCGGCAAGAAGTTCAATCCCGCCCGCTTCGCCGCCCGTCCGGGCTTCGCCGATCTTCCCGCCGTGCGCGCGGGGCGGCTGCACGAGATCAAGTCGAGCCTGATCCTGCAACCCGGCCCCGCCGCCCTCACCGACGGGCTGGATGCTCTGCTGGCACTATTCGATGGTTTTGAAGGCGCGCGGCTCCGCGCGTCCTGAGGGTTTTGCATTTGCGGGGTCCCCCTCACCCCGGCCCTCTCCCCGGGGGGAGAGGAGGCCGCGATGCGGCGGGTGGGCGCTTCACTTACCCCCAAAGCCAAAAGGCCCCCTCTCCCCGAGGGGGAGAGGGTTGGGGTGAGGGGGAGAGCGCACGGACCCGCAGCGCACGCGCCGGCGCCCCTGGGGAAGCTTCCCGGCGTCCCGGAACCGCCGCGCCGGCCCCGCGCGCTCCCGGTGTGGCAGGTACAAAAGCCGCACGCGCCTTGTGGCTGCCGAATGCCGGTGCTATGCGGCGCGGATGACCGCAACGCCGCAGACCCATATCCGCAATTTTTCCATCGTCGCGCACATCGACCATGGCAAATCCACGCTCGCCGACCGGCTGATCCAGCTCACCGGCGGCTTGAGCGAACGCGAGATGACCGAGCAAGTGCTCGACAATATGGATATCGAGCGCGAGCGCGGCATCACCATCAAGGCGCAGACCGTGCGCCTCTCCTACAAGGCCAAGGATGGGGAAACCTATATCCTCAACCTCATCGACACCCCGGGCCATGTGGACTTCGCCTATGAGGTGAACCGATCGCTCGCCGCCGTGGAAGGCTCGCTGCTGGTGGTGGACGCTTCCCAGGGGGTCGAGGCGCAGACATTGGCCAACGTCTATCAGGCCATCGACAACAATCACGACATCGTCCCGGTGCTCAACAAGATCGACCTGCCCGCCGCCGAGCCGGAAAAGGTGAAGGCGCAGATCGAGGATGTGATCGGCATCGACGCCTCCGGCGCCATCGGCATCTCGGCCAAGACCGGGCTCAACATCGACCAAGTGCTGGAAGCCATCGTCACCCGCCTGCCGCCCCCGGTGGGCGACCGCGACGCGCCGCTGAAGGCGCTGCTGGTGGATTCTTGGTACGACACCTATCTCGGCGTCGTGGTGCTGGTGCGCGTGGTCGACGGCGTGGTGAAGAAAGGCCAGCGCATCAAGATGATGCGCACCGGCGCCGCCTATGACATGGACCGCGTCGGCGTGTTCACCCCGAAAATGGTGGCCATGGAAAGCCTCGGCCCCGGCGAGATCGGCTTCCTCACCGGCTCCATCAAGGAAGTTGCGGAAACCCGCGTCGGCGACACCATCACGGATGAGAAGCGCCCCTGCGCCGAGCCCCTGCCCGGCTTCAAGCCGGCCCAGCCGGTGGTGTTCTGCGGCCTGTTTCCGGTGGACGCCGCGGATTTCGAGGATCTGCGCGCCGCCATGGGCAAGCTGCGCCTGAACGACGCCAGCTTCTCCTTCGAAATGGAGACCTCGGCGGCGCTGGGCTTCGGCTTCCGCTGCGGGTTTCTGGGCCTCCTGCACCTGGAGATCATCCAGGAACGGCTGGAGCGCGAGTTCAACCTCGACCTGATCGCGACCGCCCCCTCCGTCATCTACGAGATGGAGATGAGCGACGGCACCACCATCGACCTGCACAACCCGGCCGACATGCCGGACGTGGTGAAGATCAAGGAAATCCGCGAGCCCTGGATCCGCGCCACCATCCTCACGCCGGACGATTATCTCGGCAGCGTGCTCAAGCTCTGCCAGGATCGGCGCGGCAACCAAATCGAGCTGACCTATGTGGGCGCGCGCGCCATGGTCACCTATGATCTGCCGCTGAACGAAGTGGTGTTTGATTTCTACGACCGGCTGAAGTCGATCTCGAAGGGCTATGCCTCGTTCGACTACACCATCACGGATTATCGCGAGGGCGACCTCGTGAAGATGTCGATCCTGGTGAATGCCGAACCGGTGGACGCGCTCTCCATGCTGGTGCATCGCACCCGCGCCGACCATCGCGGCCGCGCCATGTGCGAGAAGCTGAAGGACCTGATCCCCCAGCATCTGTTCAACATCCCGATCCAGGCGGCCATCGGCGCCAAGGTGATCGCCCGCGAGACCATCAAGGCCCTGCGCAAGGACGTGACCGCCAAATGCTACGGCGGCGACATTTCCAGAAAGCGCAAGCTGTTGGACAAGCAGAAGGAAGGCAAGAAGAAGATGCGCCAGTTCGGGCGCGTCGAAATTCCCCAGGAAGCCTTCATCGCCGCGCTCAAGATGGACGACTGAGGTCTCCTTTTGCACACGGCTTTGCTTTACGTAGGGAAATAAGGCACCGTTCCGGCGTCGGGAACAACCCGGCGACGGGAGGACGCCATGGCGACGTTCGAAATCTACAAGGACAAGGCGGGCGAATTCCGCTTCCGCTACAAGGCCTCGAATGGGGAGGTCATGTTCGCCTCCGAGGGCTATAAGGCAAAGGCCTCCGCGCTATCCGCCATCGAATCCATCAAGAAGAATGTGCCGGACGCCAAGGTGGAGGACACGACCACGGCGCCCGCGACGACGCGGCAAGGCCCAGGTCTCTAGGCGCCCGCGACCCGCACGGGAAAACGCCTCCGAAACAGGGGGGTGCTGCGGACGCACGAATGTCACGCCGCGATGGTAGGTGCGGCGGGTCGCTGGGGGCCGGCCGTCCGGGACGTCTGGAAGGGAGTTGCCCGCGCCTGTGGGTGGGGAACGCTTTTCGTGCGCCCGGCCGGCGGCCGCCGGGATCGACATACCCGCCCCAGTCCGGAGCGTCCGGCGGCCCCGCCCGGCGCTGGCGCTCCTTTAAGTTCGAGGTTTTCCATGGCCGGTCCGCATACCGAAGGTCATCTCATCGAGCGGATCGGGTGGCTGCGCGCCGCCGTGCTCGGCGCCAATGACGGCATCGTCTCCACCGCCAGCCTGATCGTGGGCGTCGCCTCCGCCTCGGCCACCCATTCCGATATCCTGGTGGCCGGCGTCGCGGGGCTGGTCGCGGGCGCCATGTCCATGGCGGCCGGCGAATATGTCTCGGTCAGTTCCCAGTCGGACACGGAAAAGGCCGACCTTGCGCGGGAAACCGCGGAGCTCAAGGCAGACCCCATCGCCGAGCGGCGCGAGCTTGCCGCCATCTATATCAATCGCGGGTTGGAGCCGGCTTTGGCCCACCAAGTGGCCGAGCAATTGATGGCCCGCGACCCGCTGGAAGCCCATGCGCGCGACGAACTGGGCATCTCCGAATTCACCACCGCCCGGCCGATCCAGGCGGCGCTCACCTCCGCCGCCTCGTTCGCGGTCGGGGCCATCCTGCCGCTGCTGATGGCCGCGGTGACCCCCGCCGGGCTCCAGGTGCCGGTGGTGGCTGGCGCCTCGCTGGTGTTCCTCGCCGTGCTCGGCGCCATCGCGGCGAAGGCCGGCGGCGCGGAAGTGGTGCGCGCCACCGCGCGCGTCACCTTCTGGGGCGCCATCGCCATGGCCGCCACCGCCGGCATCGGCGCGCTCTTCGGCACCGTGGTCTGACGCGAAAGGCATTCAGGGTCTTCACGCCCGTGCAGGATCCACCGCCATGCAGGGGCATGTCCCGTGCATGACGGCGGCACCGCTGGCACCGGCTCTTCAAGGCCCGCGCTAACGGCCCGGCGTGGGTGGCCGGGACAGGCCCGGCCATGACAATGGGTCAAGAAGGACAATGGCGCGCCCCTGTGCTCAGGCTCCTCGACGATCCAGCCCGTCACTGAAGGTCGATCGACCCTGAGGTGCCTGATCAACGGCCGAAGCGGCGGGCGCGTCGGCCCGCCGGCCGTCACGGCATCACGCGGCGCGCCAGCACGAACAGCACGCCCGCCGTCACCAGCGCGGGCAAGGTCGCCCCGAGGTCGGGGAGATAGGCCGTCACCGCGTGGAAGGTGGCGATGCCGATGCCCCAGGCGAGAAGGCCGGCGATGTTCCAGCCGCCGGAGAACCAATAGGCGCCGCGCACGCGGGTGATCTCGTCGGCCGCGATGCGGCGCTTGCGCACGATGAAATGGTCCGCCAGCACCACGCCGAACAGGGGCGCGAACACCGAACCGATCAGCAGCAGGAAGCCTTCATACTGGGCCAGCGGCACCAGCAAGGCGATCAGCGTGCACAGGGCGCCGAAGCCGAGCGCGAGATGCGGCACCGCGACCGGCACCAACGTGCCGGTGGACACCGCCGCCGAATGGATGTCGGCGAACGCATTGTCGGTCTCGTCCATCAGGATCAGCAGCAGTGCGAAGCCGCCGCCGGCTGTGGCGAGCGCCACCACGATGGTGCCCTCCCCGCCCGAGGCCAGGGCATAGGCGGCGCCGAGCCCGTAGAACCAGATGTTGGCCACCAGATAGCCGAGCGCGCTGCCGCGGAACACGCTGCCGGAGGACTTGCCGAAGCGGGTGTAATCGGCAATCAGCGGCAGCCAGGACAGCGGCATGGCCACCACCAGGTCGATGGCGCCGCCAAAGCTCATTTCGCCGGTGCCGGGCTTGGCGAAGAGCGCGGCGAGATCATAATTGGCCATGAGCCGCCAGGTGAGCCACACCGCCGCGCCGAGCAGCAGATAGAGGCCCCAGGCGCGCAGGAAGCGCCGCACGAACGACACGGGCCCCATCACCGCGATCGCGGTCGCGAGCACGCCGAACAGCAAGGTCCACACGCCCGGAAGCGAGAAGCCGAAGGCCTGCTTGGACAAGGCTTCCGCCGCCTCGCCCATGATGATGATCTCGAACGCGCCCCAGCCGACCAATTGCACCATATTGATCAGCGTCGGCAGGATCGCCCCGCGCAGGCCCAGCGTGGGCCGCAGGCTCGCCATGGCGGAAAGTCCCGAATCGGCGCCGATCACCCCCACGCCCGCGAGCAGGACCACGCCCAGCACGCTTCCGGCGATGATCGCGAGGAACGCCGTGCCGAGACTGAGCGCGGGAACCAGCAGCGCGCCCGCTTGGAGCACCAGCAGGCCGATGCCGAGGCTGAACCAGAGGGCGAAGGCATCCGAGCCGGTAAACACGCGTCGGCGCGCGGGTACCGGTGTCAGGGGATCATAGGTGGTCGCGGCGGATTCCATCGTGTCACTCAACAGCGCTGGCGCGGCCGGAGCGTTCGGAGCCCGGCGCGCAGGATTGGGCCGCGGCGCCTGAGGCTGTGCGGTGTCCGGACCCATCTAAAGCGCGTTGTCCACCGAGGGAAGCGGGCATCCGCCGTATTGCAGCATTTCCCAGCGCGTGGCGCGGCCCAAGGGGTCTTTCGCGCGTCATGGCCGGGCCATGACGATGCCTCCGGCAAGGGCGTCAAGCCATGAAAGGCGGATCGGTCCTAATCCAGATCCACGTGAACCGGGAGCATCTCCAATTGCTCGCGCACTTCGTGCGCGGTCGCCAGCATCAGCCGCATGCGCCTCTTCTGCATGCGGGCGACGTCGGTCTCGCGCTCCCGGCTCTGTTCGAGACCGATGAAAAACTCGTGTCCCACGGTGGGAAAGGTGTGCTTGATGCGGAAATCCACGGCGCCCAGGGCGTGCAGTTCCTCGATGATCAGCACGAAGCTGCTGGGCGTGAAGCACCAGGCGTGGCAGTCCACATAGTCCTCGTTCTCGAGGTCGCTCTGCGGCCGGAACACAGTGTAGGATTGCCAGATCGGACAGCCTGAAAAGCCCGGCGTGCCCAGGGGGCCGGGACCCCAGGCCACGCGCCCGTCGCTGTTGACGACGGAGGTCTCATATTCGAATCGGGTGGCGCGGCTGTGCTTGGTGAGGCCCAGGCGATTGGCCTCCAGCCAGCCGGCCGTGGTGCTGAGCGGACGGAAGAAATCGAAGCACCAGCGCTTGTCGGGCACGGCGAGCGCAACGACCGCGCCCGGTTTCAGCAGCACCGCAAGCGAGCTCAGAAAGGCGATCGGATCTGGAATATGTTCGAGCACATGGCTGGCGATGCAGGCATCGAACGTGCCGTGATAGACCTTGGGGATGGCGTCCGCCATCGAGCCGCCGCGCCAGATGAAGTCCACGCGCTCGATGCGTGAGACATCGACGTCCACGTGGTTGCGATATTTCTCGCGCAATTCCTGTTCGCTGGCGTGATCAATGGAATAGACATTCCATCCATCCTCCCGGCTGCACACGGGACGGAACAAAGGCCCGATCTCGAGTATGCGCATACTCTTGTCGATGCCGTGAAGCAGCTTTTGTGAACGATCCATCCGGTCCTCAAGTGTTGCGCGCACCCCCCTTGCGCGCGCAACGCGGCAGTGCAAACGGTGTACGCGCGGCGGCGGCCGAGGCCGCCTCCGGAACGTGCCGGATCAGCTGCAGCGCACGTACACCATGGTGCCGTAGCGCTTGGAGACTTCCGGGTCCACCCATTTGAGCACCAGCACTTGGCCATCCCAGCGCAGGACCTGCCGATCGCGCAGGCCGCCGGCGGGATCCTCGGGCGGTCCGATGAAGGTGGGGCCGCCGGCCGCCTTGGACACCAGCTCGGTGAGTTTGTTGTCGTCGGCGAGATACATCATCACGCCGCCATTGGGGCCGGCGGTGATGACATAGGGATTGCTGCATTGGGCGCGCGCCTGGGTCTCGGTGCGGGCGGCATCCTCGGGGCGATGGTATGCGGCGAGGCCGTAGCGCCCGACGAGGCTCGCGGCGGGAATCGGGCTGGTATATTGCGGCGCCGCCGGCGGGGGCGGCTCGGTCGGAGTGGTGGAGCAGGCGCCGAGGCCAAGGCCTCCGATGACGGCCGCAACCATGCCGAGGCGATAGAAAGAAACGGCGGAACGGCGAACACGGCCGGTGTCGCAGGATTCCCCGGCGACGGACCGAACTGCGGACTGAGACATTCACACACTCCGAGGCGAGAGCTTAACTGAATACGGCAACCCGCATGCGGCACCGCGCCCGTCGGGGAAACAGGGCGAGGCGCAACCATAAAGCCTGTTCGGCGCGGCGTCGATGCTTGGCCCTGCACACAAATTCACGTTGTCGCCGCCCCGACACGCTGCCACCGTCACTTTATGCGGCGATCTCTTACACATTGGTAAGTCCGCCTGCCTTGACGCGCGGGCGGCGGCTCCTTATCTCCGGCCGGGATTGGCACTCCCATTGCGCGAGTGCCAAAGACCGCGGGCCACCGGCCCGCTCCAATACCAAGAGGATCATGCCCATGTCCTTCCGCCCTTTGCATGACCGCGTGGTCGTGAAGCGCATCGAAGCCGAGCAGAAGACCGCCGGCGGAATCATCATCCCCGACACCGCCAAGGAAAAGCCCCAGGAGGGCGAAGTCGTGGCCGTGGGCCCCGGCGCCCGTGACGAAAGCGGCAAGGTCGTCGCGCTCGACGTGAAGGCGGGTGACCGCGTTCTGTTCGGCAAATGGTCCGGCACCGAAGTGAAGGTGGACGGCCAGGACCTGCTCATCATGAAGGAAAGCGACATCCTCGGCGTCATCGCCTGAAGGTTCGCCCTTTCGCTTCCCTCGCATTAATTATTCAGGAGACGGCACATGGCTGCCAAAGACGTAAAATTTTCCGGCGATGCCCGCGAGAAGATGCTGCGCGGCGTTGATATCCTCGCCAATGCAGTGAAGGTGACGCTCGGCCCCAAGGGCCGCAACGTCGTGATCGAGAAGAGCTTCGGCGCCCCCCGCATCACCAAGGACGGCGTGACCGTCGCCAAGGAAATCGAGCTGGAAGACAAGTTCGAGAACCTCGGCGCCCAGCTGGTGCGCGAAGTCGCCTCCAAGACCAATGACCTGGCCGGCGACGGCACCACCACCGCCACCGTGCTCGCCCAGGCGATCGTGAAGGAAGGCGCCAAATCGGTCGCCGCCGGCATGAACCCGATGGATCTCAAGCGCGGCATCGACCTCGCCGTCGCCGCCGCCATCGCCGACATCAAGGGCCGCGCCAAGAAGGTGTCGTCCTCCGCCGAAGTCGCGCAGGTCGGCACCATTTCCGCCAATGGCGACTCGTCCATCGGCGAGATGATCGCCGGCGCCATGCAGCGCGTGGGCAATGAAGGCGTCATCACGGTCGAGGAAGCCAAGACCGCCGAGACCGAGCTCGAAGTCGTCGAAGGCATGCAGTTCGACCGCGGCTATCTCTCTCCCTATTTCGTCACCAATGCGGAGAAGATGATCGCCGACCTCGAAGACCCCTACATCCTGATCTTCGAGAAGAAGCTCTCCGGTCTGCAGCCGATCCTGCCCGTGCTCGAAGCCGTCGTTCAGTCCGGCAAGCCGCTGGTGATCGTGGCCGAGGACGTGGAAGGCGAGGCGCTCGCCACCCTGGTGGTGAACAAGCTGCGCGGCGGCCTGAAGGTCGCGGCCGTGAAGGCCCCCGGCTTCGGCGATCGCCGCAAGGCCATGCTGGAGGATATCGCCATCCTCACCGGCGGCCAGGTGATCTCGGAAGATCTCGGCATCAAGCTTGAGAACGTGACGCTGGCCCAGCTCGGCCGCGCCAAGAAGGTCATCCTCGAAAAGGAAAAGACCACGATCGTGGACGGCATCGGCGAGAAGGCCGATATCGAAGCCCGCGTGAACCAGATCAAGGCGCAGATCGAGGAAACCTCCTCGGACTACGACCGCGAGAAGCTCCAGGAGCGTCTGGCCAAGCTGGCCGGCGGCGTCGCCGTCATCCGCGTCGGCGGTTCGACCGAAGTGGAAGTAAAGGAAAAGAAGGACCGCGTCGACGACGCCCTGAATGCCACCCGCGCTGCGGTGGAAGAAGGCATCGTTCCGGGCGGCGGCATCGCTCTCCTGCGCGCCAAGAAGGCCGTCGAGACGCTGACCTCCGACAATTCCGACATCACCGCCGGCATCAAGATCGTGCTGCGCGCGCTTGAAGCCCCGATCCGCCAGATCGCCGAGAATTCCGGCGTGGAAGGCTCGATCGTGGTCGGCAAGGTGCTGGAGTCCAACGACGCCAACTTCGGCTTCAATGCCCAGTCGGAAGAATATGTGGACATGATCCAGGCCGGTATCGTCGATCCCGCGAAGGTCGTGCGGACCGCCCTGCAGGACGCGGCTTCCATCGCCGCTTTGATCGTTACCACCGAAGCCCTCATCGCCGAGCTGCCCAAGAAGGACAGCGGCATGCCCGCCATGCCCGGCGGCGGCATGGGTGGCATGGGCGGCATGGACTTCTGAGGAAGTCCAGCCGACCAAGACGTTGAGGTGGGAAGCCGGCAGCGCCGGCTTCCGGGCGGCATGGACTTCTGAGGACGTCCAGCCGACCAAAACGTTGAGGTGGGAAGCCGGCAGCGCCGGCTTCCGGACGGCATGGACTTCCGAGGAAGTCCAGCCGACCAAGGGTTTAAGGGAGAAGGGCGTGGCGCAAGCCGCGCCCTTTTTCTTGCGCCGAACGGGTGCGCCTGCCCATCCCCCTCCCCCTTGCCCTCCCTGACCTCTCCGAACCTCCCCCCTCCCTAGCCCTCCCCCGCAAGCGGGAGAGGGAACTGGGGAGCAGGCAGAGGCGCGGGGCGGATCCGGGATTTAGGGGAACGGCCTAAGCGTGAAAGCGGGCGCACCCCCTCTCCCGCTTGCGGGGGAGGGCTGGGGAGGGGGAATAACCGAAGGGGCTGAGGAGAGGGACGCAAGCGCTCCGCCCCGTTCAATACCCGATCGTAAAGCGCGCCCGCACGTGGCGCGGGTGCTCGATTTCATCCACCAGCGCCGCCGCAAAATCCTCATAGCTGATGAAGCTGCGGCCGGACGCCGACGTCAAAAGCGCGTCCGTCCCCAGGCGAAAGACACCCGTGCGTTCTCCCGGCACGAATTCCGCCGACGGGGAGAGGAAGGTCCATTCCAATTCGGCCTCGCCCTTCAGCAGATCCAGGAAGGCGCCGCCGGCCTTGGCCTCGGTGAGATAGATGGCGGGAAACTCCGGGATATCGTAGAGGGCGACGCCCGGTGCGACCTCCAGGCTGCCGGCGCCCCCCACCACCAGATAGCGCCGCACGCCGGCGGCCTTCACGGCGGCGATCAGGACGGCCGCGTCCGAATCGCTGAAGTGGATCGAGCTGACCACTGCGTCATGCCCCTTGAGCAACGGCGCCAGCGTTTCGACGCGGCGCGCATCGCCCGCCACGGCCGTGACGCCCGGCGCGGCGGGAATGCGGGAAGGGTCCCGCGCGATGGCCGTGACCTGATGGCCGCGCGCGGCCAATTCCTGAAGGATGCGCGAACCCACCGCGCCCGAGGCGCCCACCAGAGCGATTTTCATTCTCATGTCTCCATTGCCCGGTTGAACCCGGTATCCAATGGGAACTAGATGCTATAATCGGACCCTAGGCGAAAGAAGGCACTTTCAAGTCATCAGGTTACCCTGACGAAACCGGAAGCGAGAAACCATGCTGCACGACCATGTCGACGGGAATCCGTTTCAGGCCGACTGCCCCACGCGCCGCATCCTCGACCGCATCGCCGACAAATGGACGGTGCTCATCCTCAGCATCGTCGCGGCGCGGCCGACCCGCTTCAACGCGCTGCGCCGGCAGGTGGAAGGGCTCTCGCAGAAAGTGCTGTCGCAGACCCTCAAGAGCCTGGAGCGCGACGGCCTCGTCACCCGCAGCGCCTTCCCCACCGTGCCGGTGACGGTGGAATATGCCATCACCCCGCTCGGCGCCTCGCTGGCGGAAACCCTCGCGCCGCTCGCCCGCTGGGCGACCGCCCATATGGAGGAAATCGCCGGCGCCCAGGCCGCGTTCGATCAGCGGTGCGCCGAACCGGACAAGGTGGCCTGAGCGGGCCCCTTGGCGGGCACTTCAGCGGCCTTGCCGCGCGCGATAGCCGACGAACCCGCCATCGGCGTCATAGAGATAATCGAAACCGTTGAGGAAGCGCAGGCTGGTGTTGACGAACGTGCGCGCGCCCCGCGGCACCAGCACCACATTCAATGGTGCCAGCGGGTTCGCCGCATCCCCCACCACAAAGCTATAGGCCGCCCCCGTGCCATCGGTGCCGAGCTTCACCGAAAGCGTGGCACCCGCCGGCAGGACGGGCTTTCCGCGTGCGTCACGCGTCACCTGCCCCTGCTGCTGGGCCGGCGGCAAAGTGACATACATGGTGGAAACGCCGGTATCCACCAGCGCCGTGCCGCACGCCGGCGGGGCGCGCCCGTTCAGCGACAGGCAGGCGGGCGCCGCCGCCCAATCGGCGAATTCGGTGCTGCGGGCAAGCTTGGTGAAGGTGAAGCCGGCGGCATCCTGCGCCGTGAGGCCCACCTGCACGCCGCGCTTCATCACCACATAGCCGCGCCGCACCGCGCCGGGCTTTTCCCCGTCCCCCATGCCCTCGACGGTGAGAAACGGATTGCGGTCGGGCGTGCTCTGCGCCTGATGGTCGCCCTGACGGGCGAAGCCGACGCCGAGCATGGCGATGCCGCGCGGATCCTGGCGCGGGCGGCAATTGCGCGCGCTTTTCAGGCATTCCACCCGCGTCACCGCGAGCACGGGCATGGCACGGGTCGTCACCTCTGCCCCCTGCGTCCCGGAAATCCGCACGGGGGTCACGACCCAGGTGCCGCTCATGATGCGGCCCGAGCTGGTATAGGTCAGCCGTCCCGGCCCGAGGCTCGGCAGGCTCGCGAGATTGGGGATCGCGCGCGCCGCCACCACGATGCCGGTGGACCCGGTATCCATCACCGCCCGCACCGTTCGCCCGCCGAACGAGAGGCCGAGAGACGGCGGCCGCGTCATCGGTGCGCCGGAAAGCGGCGCGTCGAGATAGGGCAGAAAGGTGGCGGTGGTGTAGGCTGCAAGGTCCGGCGCCTCGGCGGCGCGCACCCCGGCCGGGGCGCTCAGGCCCGCAAGCAGCGCCAGAAAGGCGAAGCGGCGCATCCCGAAACCGCCTCTCCCGCGCGGGTGCGGAAAGCGCAGGGAGGAAACGCAAGACCGGGACCCCATCGGCGAAGCTCCTTGGCACCTCATCAGGCCCGGCACCTGGCCGACCTGCCCGCGTGGCGGCGTCCAGGGGCTGAAGAAGATAATTTCCGCACGCCGGAACGCTTGCCTCGCACGCAGACTTGCCTCTTCCTGCAGGCACGATCAAGCATCGGCTTCGGAGCAGACGCATGCGCACGGAAATTACCGGCTCGACCCTTCCCGTTCTCCAGGTCACCCTTTCCGCCGGCGAAACCCTGATCGCCGAAACCGATCGCTTGTCCTGGATGACGTCCAACGTCGCCCTGCACACCACAACCGCCACCGGCGGCGCGTCGGGCCTGTTCGGCGCCATCGGGCGGGCGATCTCCGGCGGCGGCCTGTTCATGACCGAATTCACCGCCCAGGGCGGGGATGCGCTGGTGGCCTTCGCCGCCACCGTTCCGGGCAATATCGTCGAGATCCATGTCGCGCCGGGGCGCGGTTTCCTCATCCATCGCCACGGTTTCCTGGCGGGTGCGCAGGGGCTGGAACTCGCCATGGGCTTCCAGCAATCGCTCGGCGCCGGCATTTTCGGCGGCGATGGCTTCATCCTGCAACGCCTCACCGGCCAGGGCGCGGCATTCGTAGAACTGGGCGGAGAGATCGTCGCCTATACGCTAGAGGCGGGGCAGCAATTGCTGGTGCATCCCGGCCATGTGGGCATGTTCGAGGAAGGCGTCGGCTTCGAGATCACCACCATTCGCGGCGTGCGCAACATGCTGTTCGGCGGCGACGGGCTGTTCCTGGCCGAGTTGACCGGGCCAGGGAAGGTGTGGCTGCAATCGCTCACGCCTTCCAAGCTCGCGCACGTACTCCAGCCCTATCTGCCGAGCGGCGAGCGGCGGTAGGCGGAGCGGCACGCGGCGTAAAAGCGTCTGGAGCGGGGGCCGATCGGCCCCTGCCCTCACCCGTGCATCAGCGCCGTGACATGCGCGGCGGCGGAGGTGGCGAGGCCTTCCAGATCGTAGCCGCCCTCCAGCACCGAGACTAGCCGGCCGCCGGCACGCTTGTCGGCAATCTCCATGAGGCGCTTGGTGATCCAGGCGAAGTCGGTGTCCACGAGGCGCAGCGAGGCCAGCGGGTCGCGCACATGGGCGTCGAAACCGGCGGAGATCAGGATCAGCTCGGGGGCGAAATTGTTGAGGCGCGGCAGGATGCGCGTCTCCATGGCTTCCTTGAACTTCACCCCGTCGTCGCCCGAGCGGAGCGGTGCGTTGACGATGGTGTTGGCGGCTCCGGTCTCGCTCACCGCGCCGGAGCCGGGATAGAGCGGCATTTCGTGGGTGGAGCAATACATCACGCTGTCGTCGGCCCAGAAAATCTCCTGCGAGCCGTTGCCGTGATGCACGTCGAAATCGACGATGGCGACGCGCTTGAGGCCGTATTTGGCCTGGGCATGGCGCGCGGCGATGGCCACCTGGTTCAGCAGGCAGAAGCCCATGGGCCGGCGCGTCTCGCAATGGTGGCCAGGCGGGCGCATGGCGACGAAGGCGTTGTCCACCTTGCGGTCCATCACCTCGTCCACGGCATAGCAGGCGCCGCCGACGGCGCGCAGCACCGCTTCCCAGCTGCCCGGCGCCATCACCGTATCGGAATCCAGGCGCACCAGCCCGCTCTCGGGAGAGGCGGCGGCGAGACCGTCCACGAAGTCCTCGGGATGCACGCGGATGATGTCCTCACGCTCACCGCGCGGGGCGAGTTCACGCAGCAGGGTGGCGAATTTCTCTTGCTCGAAAATGCGATCCAGAACCTTCAGGCGGTCCACGCGTTCAGGATGCCCAGGGGGCGTAACATGGTCGAGGCCGGCGGGGTGCGTGATCAGCAGCGTGGACATTTGGCGTCAGGTCCAAGATTGTTTCTTCCCTGCCATACCATATTCACGGAACCACGGAATCATTTTGAGACGGCTCAAGGGTTGTAATTACCCCTGATGCAGCCGCGCCCACCAGCGCCGCCGCCACCGCCCTTCCGGTCGAAACCGACCGCGGCCGGGCGCTGCGGCTTCAGCCCGGCTTGCGGCAGCCGTCGAGAAACAGCGAGACGCAGGTGGCGATGCGCTTGCGGCTCGCGGCGTCGAAGAGCGGCGGCGCGATGCCGAGCGAGGTCCGCCGCAGCGGCTCGTCGGCGGCCATGCTCAGGAGGATGCTGGCGACGGTAAGGGGATCGTCGAGCACGATCAGCCCGCGCGCGCACTGGTGCGCCAGCCATTCCGCCAGCGCCTTCGTGGTGTGCAGTCGGCCATGCTCGTAAAAGGCGGCCGCGACCTCGGGGAAGCGCTGCGCCTCCGCCATGCTCAGCCGGTTCTGGGCGATGGCGTCGGGCGAAAGCACGAGGCGCGTGAACTTTTCCAATATGTCGAACAGCGCCTCGTCGAGCGGAATATCCTCGCTCTCGGCCTTAATGCTCATGGTGAAGGTATCGGCGCGCGCTCGGATGATGCCGCCCAGCAGATCGGCCTTGCCGCCAAACAGGCGATAGATGGTCTTCTTCGCCACCCCGGCGGCCTTGGCCACCTCGTCGATGGTGGTATCCGCATAGCCGCGTTCGGCGAAGGATTGCTCCGCCGCCTCGAGAACCAGACGGGCGGTTTCCGCATCGGGCCGCACCTGGGGCCGTCCGCGCGGACGCCCGCACGCCGCACCCTCGCCAGGACAGGCATCGGGCGGGGCCGGCACGGCACGCTTCGAAGCGGCGCGCTTTGACAGTGCGCGCTCCGGTTCCGCGCGCTCCGGCTCGGCGCCCCCGGCCCGCGCGGCGTTGGCTTTCGACAAAGATTCAGCTCCTCACGACTTGAAGCCCAGATTACTTTGGGCATATATAGGAAACGAATTCGTTTCGTAAAGCGTTACACCACCGCGCCACCCAAACGAGGCTCGCGCGGTGAGGAGCAAACCAAAATGACCCGCCAGACCCCCATGTCGGAGCTGAAGGCCGAGCGCCCGGTTCCGCAAGCCGAGGCGCTTCCCGAGCTTGCCGCGCAGGCACCAGGGACCAGCGTCGATGAAGATCCCGACACCGGCACGGCCCCGCCGCGCCGGTCCCGCAAGCGCTTGCTGGCCGGCGTCGCCCTTCTCGCCGTCCTGGCGGGCGGCGGCTATTTCGGCTGGCATTATTGGACCGTCGGACGGTTCCAGGAATCCACCGACGATGCCTATGTGCAGGCGGACGTGGTGACCGTGGCGCCCAAGGTCGGTGGCTATATCGGCGCCGTCCTGGTGGGCGACAACGAGACCGTCCACAAGGGACAGGTGCTCGCCCGCATCGACGATCGCGACTATCAGGTGGCGCTCCATCAGGCCCAGGCCGACGTTTCCGGCGCGAGGGCCGACATCGCCAATATCGAGGCCCTGCTCGACCAGCAGAAGGCCGTGATCGACGGCGCCCAAGCCACGCTCGACACCGACAAGGCGAACGAGACCTTCGCCGAGCAGGACAGCACCCGCTACAACACCCTGGCGAAGAGCGGGTTCGGCAGCTTGCAGAACGCCCAGCAGGCGACCGCCAAGATCGCCGCCGCGAAAGCCACCGTGCAGAAAGACGAGGCCGCCCTGGTGGCTTCCCAGAAGCAGGTGAACACGCTCAATGCCCAGTTGGACAAGGCCAAGGCGACGCTGGCCCATAATGAGGCCCTGCTCCAGCAGGCGCAGCTTAACCTGAGCTATACGAAGATCGTCGCCCCCGAGGACGGCGTGGTGGGCAACCGCAGCCTGCGGGTCGGCCAGTTCGTCCAGGCGGGAACCCAGCTGATGGCGCTCGTGCCCCTGCAAGGCGCTTATATCATTGCCAATTTCAAGGAAACCCAGCTCACCGACGTGCGCAAGGGCCAGAAGGTCTCGATCGAGGTGGACACCTTCCCCGGCGCGGACATCACCGGCCATGTGGACAGCGTCGCGCCCGCCAGCGGGCAGGTGTTCGCGCTGCTGCCGCCAGACAATGCCACCGGCAATTTCACCAAGATCGTCCAGCGCATTCCGGTGAAGATCACCATTGATCCGGACAGCCCGCTCGCCGGCCGGCTGCGCCCCGGCATGTCGGTGGTGCCCACCGTGACGGTGAAGCCGGTCCAGCAGTCCACCGCCGACGCCTCCTGAGGCGCCGGCCCGGCGCACAACCGCGCACCCGCTTCGATCGCAACCCCGCGCGATGCCGCGCGTTATGGACCCGCGCGCGGGATCGCGTGCATTCGAATTAAGGCGCGCCCGCCGCGCCGCCGGACGATTTCCATGTCCCAGACCGCAACACCCGCCCCTGCCCCGATGCAGGACAAAGCTTCCGCCCGCGTCTGGATCGCGGTGATGGGCACCATGCTCGGCGCCTTCATGGCGGTGCTGAACATCCAGATCACCAATTCCTCCCTCGCCAATATCGAGGGCGGCATCGGCACCGGCGCGGACAATGGCGCGTGGATCTCCACCGCCTATCTGATCGGCGAGATCATCGTCATCCCGCTGACCGATTATCTCAGCCGGGTGTTTTCCTTCCGCCTGTTCCTGATGGCGAACGCCGCGCTGTTCCTCGCCTTCTCGGCCGCCTGCGCCTTCGCGCAGAATTTGAGCCAGATGATCGTGCTGCGCGGTTTCCAGGGCTTCTGCGGCGGCGTCATGATTCCCATGGCGTTCACCTACACCCTCACCAAGCTGCCGAAGACCCAGCAGCCGGTGGGCATGGCCATGTTCGCGCTCACCGCGACATTCGCGCCCGCCATCGGCCCGACCATCGGCGGCTATCTCACCGAGAATTACGGGTGGGAATACATCTTCTTCATCAACCTCGTGCCCGGCGCCGCCATGCTGACCGCGCTGTTCTTCACGCTCGACCGCGAGCCCATGAACCTGCCGCTGCTGAAGGAGGGCGACTGGTTCGGCATCGGCACCATGGCCATCGGCCTTGCGGCGCTGCAGACCGTGCTGGAGGAGGGCAACAAGAACGACTGGTTCGGCTCGCCCTTCATCACCCGCACCGCCTTGGTCGCGGTGGTGTTCCTCGCCCTGTTCCTCATCATCGAGTTCAGGGTGAAGAAGCCGGCGGTGAACCTGCGGGTGCTCGCCGACCGGAATTTCGCACTCGGCACGGTCGCCAACGTCATGGTGGGATTTGCGCTCTACGGCTCTGTGTTCATCCTGCCGCAATATCTCGGGCAGGTGCAGGGCTATAATTCCGAACAGATCGGCTCGGTCATGGCCTGGGTGGGCCTGCCGCAATTGATCCTGATTCCGCTGGTCCCGATGCTGCTCAAGCGGGTGGACGCGCGCTATGTGGTGTTCGGCGGGCTGACCATTTTCGCCATCAGCTGCTTCATGAACACCCACATGAGCGTCAATTACGGCGGCGACCAGCTGTTCTGGCCCAATATCGTGCGCGCCATCGGCCAGGCCGTGATCCTCGCGCCTTTGAGTGGCATCGCCATGCGCAACATCGCCCGGGCGGACAGCGCCGCAGCCTCCGGCATCTTCAACATGCTGCGCAATCTCGGCGGCGCGGTGGGCACGGCGGCGCTCGCCACCATCGTCACCAAGCGCGAGCAGTTCCATTCCAACATCATCGGCCAGTCGGTGACGGAATTCGGCGGCGTGGTGCGCGAGCGGATCGCGGTGATGCAGAATTACTTCTTGCAGCACGGCATCCCGGACATGGACGCGGCCCACCACCAGGCGATCATCTATCTCGGCAATCTGGTCAAGCGCCAGGCGCTGGTGATGAGCTATAGCGACACCTTCGCCATCATCGGCGTGATGCTGCTGATCGCGGCGGCAGCGGTGCTGCTCACCGGCAAGGGCGGGGCCGGCGGCGCCTCGGCAGCGGCCCATTGACGGCAGGCAGGGTTCGCCCTGCCCGCTCTTCTATCTGCCGATTTTCAGCCCGGGAAGCGAACGCCCGTCAGATCCTGCGAGACCTGCCATAGGCGCCGCGCGACCTCCTGATCCTCGGCCTGCGGCATGATCCTGGCGGGCTTCGGCGGCCCTTTCAGCTCATAGAAACCGTCCGGTCCGTAATAGGCGGCGCCCTTCGCCTCGGGCGCGGTGGCCGCGAACAGGGTCGGCAGGGCGCCGGCCGCAGCGGAATGGCTGACGAAAGGCTGGAGCACCCTGTTGATCTGCCACAGGAAACGATCCGTGCCGGGGCCGTTGGGAATGAGATCGGTGCGGGCATAGCCGGGGTGCGCGGCGTTGCTCATGAGGCCCCAGCCGCCGCCATCGCTGCGGCGCTGCAATTCCAGCGCGAACATCAGCATGGCGAGCTTGGATTGGGAATAGGCCTTCCACGGCTTGTAGGGATGCGCGCCCTGCAGGTCGGCGAAGTCGATCCGCCCGCCGCGATGGGCGAGGCTGGAGAGATTGACCACCCGCGGCGCCGGCGCCTGCCGCAGCAGCGGCAGCAGATGCGCGGTCAAGGCGAAATGGCCGAGATAATTGGTGCCGAACTGCAGTTCAAAGCCGTCCGCCGTTTCCCGCCGGTCGGGCGGTGACATGACGGCGGCATTGTTCACCAGGAGGTCGAGCGGCCGGCCGGCGGCGATCATCCGCGCGCCGAAGGCGGCGACCGAGGCGAGGCTGGCAAGATCCAGCATCTCGAAGCGGATCGCGGCTCCGGGCGCGGCCGCCTGGATCTGCCCCACCGACGCGGCCCCCTTTTGCGCGTTGCGGCCCGCGAGGATCACTTCGCCCCCCTTGGCCGCCAGCGCGAGCGCCGTCTCATAACCGAGCCCGCCGGTCCCGGTGACGACCGCGATGCGGCCCGCCTGAGACGGGATATCCTTGATTGACCAGTCTGACACGATGAAACGCTCGCTGTTGGTTCGATACCCGAATAATATGCACTGAGTGCATATTTGCAAAGGGGGTAAATTTATCAGATGAGGCCCGCCGCCCGATGTGCGATGAGCAAGGGATGAGCGATCCGCTTCCCGCCGTGCCGCGTGTTCCGGCGCCTGTGTCGTCTCCCGAGGGCAAAGCCGCCGAAGGCACGCCCACCGGGGGCCTGCGCGCGCGCAAACGCCGTGAAACCCTCGCCCGCATCGCGGAGGCGGGGCTTCGCCTGTTCGTGGCGCAGGGCTTCGAGGCCACCACGCTCGATGCCATCGCCGATGCCGCCGGCATCTCGCGCCGCACGTTCTTTCATTATTTCGACAGCAAGGAAGCCATCCTGCTGGCCTGGGAGGCGGGCGTCGACGACCTGTTCCTCGCCGCCTTCGCCGCCCAGCCGGAGGCGGAGACACCGCTTGAAACCGTTCGGCTCGCGCTGGAGGCGGTGATCGCCCGCTATGAGAGCGACCAGGCCATCGCGATCGACAGGCTGCTCCGCTCCACCGAGGCGCTGCGCGCGCGCAAACAGGGGAAATACGAGCGCCAGGAGCGCACGCTGCATGCCGCGCTCATGGCCCGCTGGCCCGATCCCGCGCGCGCCGGGGCCCTGCGCATGGTCGCCATGGTCAGTATCGGCGCGTTGCGCCTGGCGGCAGAAGCCTGGAGCGCGAGCGGCGGGCAGCGCCCCATGGTCGACCATCTGCGCGAGGCTTTCGCGCAGATGCGGAGCGAACTCAGCGCCTGAGCGCTGGCCTGCCCAGCGTCGATGTGGATGCGCCCGGCCTCGTCGCAAGCGGCGCGGGCAAGGGTGCAAATGCGCCTTGCACTGGGGCAAGGCAGGCCGCGCGCGAACTCTGATATGAAGCTGCAAAGTCTTATCGGAGCTTTCTCCCGTGCCCCATCTTGAACTCGGCCTCGACACGTTCGGCGACGTCACCCGCGTGTCTGACGGCACCCTGACGCCCCATGCCCAGGTGCTCCGCGAAGTTGTCGCCCAAGCGGTGCTGGCGGATAGCGTCGGCGTGGATTTCATCGGCCTTGGCGAACATCACCGGGCGGATTTCGCCATTTCCGCGCCGGACGTGGTGCTGGCGGCAATCGCCGGCCAGACCTCCCGCATCCATCTCGGCTCGGCGGTCACCGTGCTCTCCTCCGACGATCCGATCCGCGTGTTCCAGCGCTTCTCCACCTTGGATGCGGTCTCGAACGGCCGCGCCGAGGTGATTCTCGGGCGCGGCTCGTTCACCGAGAGCTTCCCGCTGTTCGGCTTTCCCATGAACCAATACGAGACCCTGTTCTCGGAAAAGCTGGACCTGTTCGCCGCGCTGCTCGTCAACCAGCCGGTCACCTGGCAGGGCACGCACCGCACCGCGCTGAAGGACCAAGCGGTATTTCCGCCGATCGAGCACGGCACGCTGAAGACCTGGATCGGGGTCGGCGGCACGCCGGAATCGGTGGTGCGGGCCGCACGCTACGGCCTGCCGCTGATGCTCGCCATCATCGGCGGCGATCCCAAGCGCTTCCGTCCCTATGTGGATCTCTACCATCGCGCGCTGGCGCAGCTCGGCAAGGAGACGCTGCCCATCGGCGCCCATTCCCCCGGCTATGTGGCCGACACGGACGAACAGGCGCGGGAAGAATTGTTCGGCGATTACAAGCAAATGCGCGACCGCATCGGGGCGGAGCGCGGCTGGTCGCCCATGGGGCGGGACGAGTTCGAGCACGAGATCGACCACGGCTCGCTTTATGTGGGCAGCCCTGAGACCGTCGCCCGCAAGATCGCCTCAACGGCGAAGGCCCTCGGCCTCGACCGGTTCGACCTGAAATATTCCGCCGGCCCCATTCCCCATGACCGGCTGATGCGCTGCATCGAGCTGTACGGCACGAAGGTCATTCCCATGGTCCGGGATCTGCTGGCCTGAGGCGGGGCGCGCGAGACCCGCTCGCATCCTGGAACCTGCCATTTGCAACTTTAAGGCAGGAAGCACCGAAAATGCCCGCGCCCTTGATCCCGATCAAGGGCGCCGAACGTCATCTGCGGTTCCATCTGAAGCGTTGCGGGTGGTGCAGTCGTGCCGCCGTGGCGCCAGGGCGCCGCGCGTCATCCCCCCAGGCGAGGTTACGGCTCCTCCTAACGCCCGCGACATCTCCCGGCCGGTGCTCTCGTCAGCCGGGAGAACTTGCGGATGGCTCGGGATGGGCCATCCGCGTCTCTTTCCCCAGCGGATGTGCGCACCGCACGGCCGGCACAGATGGCTGCGACGCTTCGGCGGGTCGCTGGATGGGGTCGCTTGGCGGGCCGGCGAAAAAGAAAAGGCGGGCCGAAGCCCGCCTTCCATATCCAAGCCGTGCAGGGCCGTGCGGGCGATCACGCCTGGCTGGCGGCCTTCTTGCCGAGCGCCGCCTGCGCCGCCGCGAGGCGGGCGATGGGGACGCGGAACGGCGAGCAGGATACGTAATCCAGCCCCACCTCTTCACAGAAGGCGACCGAGGCCGGATCGCCACCATGCTCGCCGCAGATGCCGAGCTTGATGTCCGGGCGCGACTTGCGCCCGCGCTCGACACCGATCTTCACCAATTCGCCCACACCCTCCACGTCGATGGAGACGAACGGATCCACCTCGATGATGCCCTTCTGGACGTAGGGACCAAGGAAGGTGCCCGCGTCGTCGCGCGAGACGCCGTAGCAGGTCTGGGTGAGGTCGTTGGTGCCGAAGGAGAAGAATTCCGCCGTCTCGGCGATCTCCTCGGCACGCAGCGCCGCGCGCGGCAGCTCGATCATGGTGCCCACCTGGAAGGTGAGCTTTGCACCGGTCTCCGCCTCGACCGCCTTGGCGGTCTTCTGGATCACGGCGTTGACGATGTCGAACTCGGCCTTGGTGGCGATCAGCGGCACCATGACTTCCGGCACCACGGCTTCGCCGGTGGTCTTGGCGGCGATCACCGCCGCCTCGAAGATGGCGCGCGCCTGCATTTCCGCGATTTCCGGGAAGGCGATGGCGATGCGGCAGCCGCGGAAGCCGAGCATGGGGTTGACCTCATGCAGCTCCTTCTGGCGACGCTCGATGCGCTCCACATCCACATTGAGGCTCTTGGCGACTTCCGCCACCTCCTCGTCGGTGTGGGGCAGGAACTCATGCAGCGGCGGGTCGAGCAGGCGGATCGTGACGGGCAGGCCCTTCATGATCTCGAACAGCTCGACGAAATCCGCCCGCTGCATGGGCAGCAGCTTGGCGAGCGCGGAGCGGCGGCCGGCTTCGTCGTCGGCGAGGATCATCTCGCGCACGGCCAGGATGCGGCCGGCATCGAAGAACATATGCTCGGTGCGCGACAGGCCGATACCTTCCGCGCCGAACGAGCGGGCCATGCGGGCGTCGAGCGGGGTTTCCGCATTGGCGCGGATCTTCAGGCGGCGCACCTTGTCGGCCCAGCCCATGAGGGTCGCGAACTCGCCCGACAATTCCGGCTGCAGCATCGCCACCTCGCCCGCCAGCACCTGGCCGGTGGAGCCGTCGATGGTGAGGATGTCACCCTTCTTGAAGGTCTGGCCGGAAACGGTGAGCGTCTGCGCCGCGTAATCAATGCGCAGCGAGCCGGCACCGGAAACGCAGGGCTTGCCCATGCCGCGCGCGACCACCGCCGCGTGCGAGGTCATGCCGCCGCGCGAGGTGAGGATACCTTCGGCGGCGTGCATGCCGTGGATGTCTTCCGGCGAGGTTTCCACCCGCACCAGGATGACCTTGCGGCCCTGCTCCTTCATGGCTTCCGCCTCGTCGGCGGAGAACACGATGGCACCGGAGGCGGCGCCGGGCGATGCCGGCAGGCCGCTCGCCACCACCTTGCGCTCGGCCTTGGGGTCGATGGCCGGGTGCAGCAGCTGGTCGAGGGAGGCGGGATCGACGCGGGCGACCGCCTCTTCCTGGGTGATCAGCCCTTCGGCCGCCAGTTCCACCGCGATGCGCAGCGCCGCCTTGGCGGTGCGCTTGCCGGAGCGCGTCTGGAGCATCCAGAGCTTGCCCTTCTCGACGGTGAACTCCAGGTCCTGCATGTCGCGGTAATGGGTCTCGAGCACCTTGGAGATGCGCTCGAATTCCTTGAACGCCTCGGGCAGCGCCAATTCCATGGAGGGCTTTTCCGAGCCGGCTTCCTTGCGCGCCTTCTCGGTGAGGTCCTGCGGGGTGCGGATGCCCGCCACCACGTCCTCGCCCTGCGCATTCACCAGGAATTCGCCATAGAGCGCATGTTCGCCGGTGGAGGGGTTGCGGGTGAAGGCGACGCCCGTGGCCGAGGTCTCGCCCATGTTGCCGAACACCATGGCCTGTACGTTCACGGCCGTGCCCCAGGCCTCGGGGATCGAGTGCAGCCGGCGATAGGTGATGGCGCGCTGGTTCATCCAGGAGCCGAACACGGCGCCGATGGCACCCCAGAGCTGGGCATGCGGGTCCTGCGGGAAGGGGGTTCCCAGCTCCTGCTGCACCTTGGCCTTGTACTGCACCACCAGCGCCGCCCAATCGTCCGCCGAAAGGTCGGTGTCGAGGGTGTGGCCGTGCTTGAGCTTGTAGGATTCCAGCAGGTCTTCGAAATGGTGGTGGTCCACGCCCAGCACCACGTCGGAATACATGGTGATGAAGCGGCGGTAGCTGTCATAGGCGAAGCGCCGGTCGCCGGAGGACTTGGCGACGGCTTCCACGGTCTGATCGTTGAGGCCGAGGTTCAGCACCGTGTCCATCATGCCAGGCATGGAGGCGCGGGCGCCGGAGCGCACGGAGACCAGCAGCGGGTTCTCGGGATCGCCGAAGGTGCGGCCGGTGAGCGCGCCCACGTGAGCGAGGGCGGCGTCCACGTCGGCCTTCAGCTCCGGGGGATAGGTCTCGCCATGCGCGTAATAATAAGTGCAGACCTCGGTCGGAATGGTGAAGCCGGGAGGAACAGGCAGGCCCAGATTGGCCATTTCGGCAAGGTTCGCGCCCTTGCCGCCAAGGAGGTTCCGCATCTCGGCTTTCCCCTCGGCCTTACCATCGCCGAAGGAGTAGACCCATTTCGTCATCTGGAGATCCCTTAGGGTGACGCGCATTTCAAAGAGCGCGGATGCTTTAGCCCGCTCAGCTCTCGCCTTCAACTGCACCCTTAGGCGCAGCTCATCATTTTGCCTTTCAATGCGGCATCAATCCGAGAATTCCGATTGCGATCAGATAGATCGCCACGACCATGTTGAGCAGGCGGGGAAACAGCAAAATCAGGATGCCGGCCACGAGGGCGACGATCGGCTGGATGATCACGAAATCCAAGGTCATGTTCGCACCTCGTTCACGCGCCGCCGCATCGGCAGCGCTCGCGCTAGAAAGACCAGAACCGGGCACCTTGTTCCACCCCTGCTTTCGCGTCGCAGCAAACGGCGGACGCCGCGTCACGCCGGTGTGAAGGCCGGCGGATTGCGGAACTGGCCCTTTGTATGCGGTCATCTGCGGTCACAACCGGCGAAAGGGGCGAGATCCATGCGGCAGATCGCGGCGCTTTTCGGAGCCATTGCGCTCATCGCCTTCCCCATGGGCAACTTGGCGCGTGCCGCCGAGCCGCCGGAAAAATGCCCGCGCATGGTGGCGCAGAATCAGCCCTGGACAACCACGCCGCGCGTGTGGCGCGCCGCCTTCCGGCAGACCGCGCAGGCAAAACCCACGGACGCGGGGCGGCAGGTGCGCCTCACATTCGTCGGCCATTCCACCTTCCTGATCGAGAGCCCGGCGGGCGTGACCATCGCCACCGATTATAATGATTATGTCCGTCCCGCCGTCGTGCCGATGATCGCCACCATGAACCGGGCGCACGATACCCACTATACGAACCATCCCGATCCCGGCATCGCCTATGTGCTGCGCGGCTGGGGCGAGAACGGCCAGCCGGCGCATTACGACCTCACCGTCGAGGACGTGTGGATCCGCAACGTGCCCACCAACATCCGCCACGGCGCGGGCACCGATTACGACGCCAATTCCATGTTCGTGTTCGAGGTGGCGGGCCTTTGCATCGCCCATCTCGGGCACCTGCACCACGTCCTGACCCCCGACCATCTGGAAGCGCTCGGGCGTATCGACGTGGTGCTGGCGCCGGTGGATGGCTCCTACACGCTCGATATCGAGGGGATGAAGGAGACTCTGAAGGCGATCAACGCGCCGCTGGTGATCCCCATGCACTATTTCAGCGCATGGGGATTGGACAATTTCCTCTCCCGCCTGGGCAATGACTATGCGATCACCCGCCAGGCCTCGCCCAGCGTGATACTGTCGCGCGAGACCTTGCCGGCGAAGCCCACGGTGCTGGTGCTGCCGGGGCGATAGACGCGCGCGTTACAATGAACATGCGGCGGTGAACGCGACGGTTCCGTGCGCACCGCACCTGCAGGACGATCAGATGATCTATGTCTCCATCACCGGATTGAAGCTGAAATCGGCCTGGCGCGCGCCCGCCTTCTGGTGGCACGCCATTCGGTCCCTCGCTCAGGCGAACGGAGCCGCCGGCAACATCAGCGTCGAAGCGCGTCGGATCAACGGCATCCACCACACCCTCTCGGTCTGGCAGGACGAAGCCGCCATGCGCGCTTATCTGACGAACGGCGCCCATCTTGCCGCCCTGCGCGCCTTTCGCGCGATCGCGACCGGCAAGACCTGCGGCTTCGAGACCGATCACCGCCCGTCCTGGGATGCGGTTCACGGCATCTGGATGACCCGGGGGCGGGAAGTTTAGGACCGATCGACGGCACCGCTGGCACCGGCTCTTCAAGGCCTGCACGTTCGGCCCGGCGTGGATGGCCGGGACGCGCCCGGCCATGACGACCGATGAGAAAAAGACAGTCGCGCGCACCAGACCGCGCCCACCCAACGTCAGGCGCCTTGACGAGGCACCTCACCGCTGAATCTCGAGCGGTCCTACCCCCCGAGCCCAACCCGCTTCGCCTCACAGCACCAGCGCCGCCTCGCTCTGAAGCACCGCCTCGCCGCCGGTGACCACCGCCGCCTCCAGGCTCTGCGCCTGCGGGCACAGGTCCTCGGCGAAGAAGCGCGCCACCAGCACGCGCCGGGCATGGCGTGGATCGCTCTCGCCGGCCGCGATGGCGGCATGGGCGGCAAGGGCAGTGCGCGCCAGATAAGCGCCGCCGGCGGCGCGGGCGAACAGGCGCAGATAGGGCGTCGCACCCGCCAGGACGTTGGCGGATTGTTCGTCGGACAGCCAATCCAGCATCACCCGCGTGGCGCGGCCGAGCGCATCCACGGCAGCGGCGAGCTGTTCGCCGGCGCGGCCGAATTCCGGCGCGTTCAAGGCTGCCACCGCTTCCGCGACCGCGCGATAATCGGCGATCAGCTTCGCCACCACGTCGCCGCCCTGCTGGGTCAGCTTGCGGGTGACGAGGTCGATCGCCTGGATGCCGTTGGTGCCCTCATAGATGGCGAAGATGCGGGCATCGCGCAGATGCTGGGCGGCGCCCGTCTCCTCGATATAGCCCATGCCGCCGTGCACCTGCACGCCGGTGGAGGCGACCTCGATGCCCATGTCGGTGGAGAAGGCCTTGGCCACCGGGGTCAACAGGCTTGCTTCGGCCGTCGCCGCCGCCTTGGCGGTGGGGTCGTCGGTGCGCCGCGCGCGGTCGAGCGCGTCCGCCGTCATCAGGCAGATGGCGCGCGCCGCATCGGTCTCCGCCCGCATGGTGAGCAGCATGCGCTTCACGTCGGGATGGGCGATGATCGGCGCCATGCCTTCGCCGGACCAGCTCTGCGCCTTGCCCTGCCGGCGCTCCTGGGCAAAGGCGATGGCGCGCTGGGTGGCGCGCTCGGCCACCGCCACGCCCTGGATGCCCACCGCGAGGCGGGCGTTGTTCATCATGGTGAACATGCAGGCGAGGCCGCGATTTTCCTCGCCCACGAGATAGCCGACCGCCCCCTCGCCCGTGTCGCCGAACACCATGGTGCAGGTGGGCGAACCGTGCAGGCCGAGCTTGTGCTCCAGGCCGACGCATTTCACATCGTTGCGCGCGCCGAGCGTTCCGTCGGCATTCACCAGCACTTTCGGCACCACGAACAGCGAGATGCCGCGCGTGCCGGCGGGCGCGTCGGGCAGGCGCGCCAGCACCAGATGAACGATGTTCTCGGCGATGTCGTGCTCGCCGTAGGAGATGAAGATCTTCGTGCCGAAGATGCGATAGCTGCCATCGGCCGCCCGCTCGGCCCGCGCGCGCAGGGCCGCGAGGTCAGAACCGGCCTGCGGCTCGGTAAGGTTCATGGTGCCGGTCCAGGTGCCCGAGACCAGCTTTTCCAGAAAGAGCCCCTGCAAGGCCGTGGAGCCGTGGGTGGTCAGCGCCTCGATGGCGCCCATGGTCAGCACCGGGCCGATGCCGAAGGCGGGAGAGGCGCTGTTCCAGAATTCGTTGAGCGCCGAGGTCACGACGCTCGGCAGATGCTGGCCGCCGAACTTCTCCTCGGCCGCCACCGCATTCCAGCCGGCCTGCGTCCACGCCGCATAGGCCTCGCGCCAGCCGGGGGCGGTGGTAACCGCGCCGTCCTTCAGCACATTGCCCTTGGTGTCGCCCACCCGGTCCAGCGGCTCGATGACCGCGGCGGCGAACTTACCGGCTTCCTCCAGCACGCTGTCGATGAGGTCGAAGGAGAGGTCCACCTCGCCCTGGTCGATGAGGTGGGGAAGGGAGGTGCAGTGCTTGAGGAAGAAGGACACATCCTCCACGGGCGCACGATAGGGCATCATCACCTCCGAAACCTGTTGCGGCGCCACATGCGCCTTGACCGCCCGCACATGCCGGCCTTAAGCCGTGCGGCGAACGTTGGGCACCAATTCGGCGCCTCGACGATCCCCCGTCAAGACCCGGTCCTACCCGCTTTCGTCGTAGGGACCGTGGAGCAGCACCCATGACCGCCACCGGCTTCGCCCCGAAACGCACGCAGATGCTCGACGCCACGGGATCGGGCGCGGCTGAGGCGGCGGAGGCGGCACGCGTGCTGCGGGCGGGAGGCGTCGTCGCCTTCCCCACCGAGACCGTCTATGGCCTCGGCGCCGACGCCGGCAATGCCCAGGCGGTGGCGCAGGTCTATGCCGCCAAGGGCCGCCCCGCCTTCAATCCCCTCATCTCCCACGTGCCCGACAGCGCGGCGGCGGAGCGGCTGGGCGTGTTCTCCCCGGCCGCGCAGGCGCTCGCCGCCGCCTTCTGGCCGGGACCGCTGACGCTGGTGGTGCCCTATCGCGACACCGGCGCGGTCTGCGATCTCGCGCGCGCCGGCCTGCCCACCATCGCGCTGCGGGTGCCGGCGCACGAGACCACCCTCGCCATGCTGCGTGCCGCCGGCGTGCCGGTGGTGGGGCCGAGCGCCAATCTCTCCGGCCATGTCTCGCCCACCGACGCGGCCCATGTGCGCGCCGATCTCGACGGGCGCATCGACGCCATTCTCGATGCCGGACCGACGACGGTGGGCGTTGAATCCACCATCGTCGATTGCACCGGCGCCCATCCCGCTTTGCTGCGGCCCGGCGGCCTCTCGCGCGGCGCCATCGCGGCGGTGCTGGGCGTCGCTTTGCCCGATGCCGCCCATGACGAGGCCGAGCGACCTTCCGCGCCGGGCCGCCTCGCCTCCCATTACGCCCCGCACGCCCCGGTGCGGCTCGACGCGCGCGAGGTGAAGGCGGGCGAGGCGCTTTTGACCTTCGCCGGCGCCCGCCCGCCCGGCGCGGACCACGCCGTGGCGATTTTCGATCTCAGCCCGGCGGGCGATGTGGTGGAAGCCGCCGCGCGGCTTTACGGCGCGCTGCGCCATCTCGACAACCTTCGCGCCCAAGGCATCGCCGTGGTACCCCTGCCGCGCGACGGCCTCGGGGAAGCCATCGCCGACCGGCTCGGCCGCGCCGCCGCCCCGCGCCCGCTCTCCTTCGAGGACGATTGACATGGCCGATACCGCAGAGACGCTCCGCGCGAACGTGCACGCCCTTCCCATCGGCCACATGCGCGACGACGATGTGGACGCCCTGGTCGCGCTGTGGGAACGCGCCGGCCTGGTGCGCCCCTGGAACGATCCGCGCGCCGACATCGCGCTCGCCCGGCGCGGACCCCATTCCACCATTCTCGTGGCGCGCGACGCGGCCGGCGCGGTGGTGGGCTCGGTGATGGTGGGGCACGACGGCCACCGGGGCTGGATCTATTATCTCGCCGTTGAGCCCGCGCGCGCCCGCCAGGGCCTCGGCCGCGCGCTCTCCCAGACCGCCGAGGATTGGCTCAAGGCGCGCGGCGTGCCCAAGCTGATGCTGCTGGTGCGGCCGGAAAACGAGCAGGTGCGCGCTTTCTACGCCGCCAGCGGCTATATCGAGGAGCCGCGCATCATCTTCACCAAGCGGCTCGACGGAAAATAGCCGGCCCGCCCCTTCCCGCCCGGCTCAAGGTGCGGCATGCTCCGCCCGGCAAAACCAAGGCGGACGCCGGGAGGGGCACGTGGCCGAGGATCCGACATCCCCATCACCGGCTTCGGGCGACGACACCCGCCCGCAAAATCCCGCCCGCCGCCTTCTGGTGGGCAGCGGCGCGGCCTTGCTCGGCGCCCATCTCCTGCCCGATCTCGCGGCCGCCCAGCCGGCCAAGGCGGCGTCCCGCCCGGCGGTGACGGTGGCGCCTGATCGCCCGCCGGCGGGCTACAATATTCTCTTCATCCTGGTGGACCAGGAGCATTATTTCGAGAAATGGCCGTTCCCGGTGCCGGCGCGCGAATGGCTGAAGGCGAACGGCATTTCGTTCGCGAACCATCAGGCGGCCTCCTGCGTGTGCTCGCCGGCGCGCTCGACCATCTATACCGGCCTGCACATTCCCCATACCGGCGTGTTCGACAATGCCAATTCCCCTTGGCAGGCGGACATGGCGACCAGCATCAAGACCATCGGCCATCGCCTGGCGCAGCTCGGCTATCATGCCGCCTATCAGGGCAAGTGGCACCTCTCCTACAATCTCGACCAGGCCAAGCACGCCGACGAGGCGCCCATGGCCGAATATCGCAAGACCATGGAGACCTACGGCTTCCAGGATTTCTTCGGGTTCGGCGACATCACCGACACCACGCTCGGCGGTTATGATTACGATGCCACCACCTCCGCCTTCGTGGAGCGCTGGATGCGCACCAAGGGCCTGAAGCTGAAGGAAGCCGGGACGCCCTGGTACCTGGCGGTCAATTTCGTCAATCCGCACGACGTCATGTATGTGAATTCCGACCTGCCGGGCGAAACCGTGCAGGGCAAGAAATCCGCCATGGCCATCGCCCGGCCGCCCGAGGACGATCTTTATGCCGCCAAGTGGGACGCGCCGCTGCCGTCCACCCGCAGCCAGCCCTTCGACGCGCCCGGCCGCCCACCGGCACACCTGATCTATCAGGACGTGCAGGACACGCTGGTCGGCGCATGGCCCGACGAGGACCGGCGCTGGCGGGTGCTGCGGGATTATTATTTCAACTGCATCCGCGACTGCGACCGGCAGGTGGACGCGGTGCTGACCGCCCTGCGCCAGACCGGCATGGACGAGAACACCATCATCGTCTTCACCGCTGATCACGGCGAACTGGGCGGCGCGCACCAGATGCGCGGCAAGGGCAATTCCACCTATCGCGAGCAGAACCATCTGCCGCTGATCGTGTTGCATCCCGCCTATCCCGGCGGCACCACCTGCCAGGCCGTCACCTCCCAGGTGGACCTCACGCCGACCCTGCTCGCCCTCACGGGGCTGCCGCAGGACCAGTTGAAGGCCGCGGGCGCGGGCTTGGCGGGGCGGGATTTCTCGCCCTTGCTCAAGACCCCGGCCAAGGCGGCGGCCGATACGCTGCGGCCGGGCGCGCTGTTCTGCTACGACATGCTCCTGTTCCAGGATGCGAAATGGATCACCCGCATGGAGGCGATCACCCGTTCGCCCAATGTCACGATCGCGCAGAAGCGCGCGTGGCTGCAGCAATACGAGCCGGATTTCGCCCAGCGCTGCGCCATCCGCAGCCTGTTCGACGGGCGCTACCGCTTCTCGCGCTATTTCTCCCCGCTCTCCTTCAATACCCCGGCCGCCTATGAGGACCTTCTCGCCCTCAACGACCTCGAACTCTACGATCTTCGCGAGGACCCGGAGGAGAAGCGCAACCTCGCCCACCAGGGCGCGAACCGCGATCTCGTGATGGCGATGAACACCAAGCTGAACGCCCGCATCGCCGAGGAAGTGGGCCGCGACGACGGCAGCTTTCTGCCCCTGAAGGACGGCAAATGGGTGCTGCCGAGCGCGGATCAGCGGTAGCCCATTTTTGAGCGACGGGACCGCCGGCGCGCGTGACGATGCGCGACGCCCCAATGCCCTTGAGCATTTCAGCGTTTCCGTGAAACGGCGAAATGCTCGAGCGACAAGGGCTTGGAGGAGCGCCGGGCGGCCTTGACGAGGGTGCGCGCGGCGCGCGCCCCGGCGGCGATCAGCGCCTTCTCGCGGCGGATCAGGAACAGGATGAGCGTGCCTTCCAGCACGATCATGAGTTCGGACGCGAGGTCCGCCGAGCCAAGGGCGTGCGCCAATCGCGCTTCGATCGCTTCCTTGTGGGCGCGTGCGACGCGGTTCGCCGGATGGTCCGGCAAATCGGCCATTTCGGTGACGACGCGGGTGAAGCCGGAGCCCATCCAGCCCGGCGCACTGGTCCATTGGGTGAGATCCGCGAAGATCGTGTCGATGCCCTCGAGCGGGTCCGCCTCCAGGGCCGCGATCCAGCGCGCGATGCGCGGCAGGGAGAGCGCGGCGGCATAGTCCACCACCGCCGTCAGCAGCGCATCCTTGCTCTCGAACGTCTGGTAGAGCGTGCGCTTGGTGAGACCCGCCGCGACGGCGATGGCTTCCATGCCGGTGCGCTTGAAGCCATGGGTGTAGAATTGCGCATAGGCCGCCTCCAGGATGCGGCTGCGGGCGGGACTCTCGGTGCGGGACACGGAACCTCCCGGTCACATGGACTCACCGGAGAGTATACCCATGCCCTCACGTCGCCCGCATGAAGGTGCCGCGCGAAGGCCCCTCCCCGAGACGATCCAGGCCCGCCCGCGCCTATGCCCCGAGATCCGCCCGGTGGCAGTCCACCAGATGATCGTTCACCAGCCCGCACGCCTGCATGGCGGCATAGACGATGGTGGGGCCGACGAATTTGAAGCCGAGCGCCTTCAACTCCTTGGAAAGCTTCACCGAGGCCGGGGTCTGCGCCGGAATGTCGGCGAGCGTCTTCGGCCGGTTCATCTGAACCTCGCCGTCCACCGCGCTCCACATGAGATCGGAGAAGGAGCGCCCGCGCGCCTGCCAGTCCAGATAGGCGCGGGCGGAGAGCACCGCGCCCTCCACCTTGGCGCGGTTGCGCACGATGCCGGCATCCGCCATCAGCGCCTCCACCTTGGCGGAATCATAGCGTGCGATCTTTTCCGGTTCGAAGCCGTCGAAGGCGCGGCGGAAATTGTCGCGCTTGCGCAGAATGGTGATCCAGGCGAGCCCGGCCTGGAAGCCGTCCAGCAGCAGCTTTTCGAACAAGGCCCGGTCGTCGCGCTCGGGCACGCCCCATTCGGTGTCGTGATAGGCGACATAGAGCGGATCAGTGCCGCACCAGGGGCAGCGGCACTTGCCGTCGGCGTGGGGGGTCAGAAGGCTCACGCATCCCCCATCGGGAAGGTCGCCCAGTCCGGCCGGCGCAAGGTGATCTCGACCCCGCCCGCCACCAAGGGCAAGCCGGCGGCGCTGGCATCGGCCGCGCGGTCGAGCCGCACCAGGGCGATGCCGTGGCCCCGCGCGGAAGAGCCGATATGGCCCACGGTCTTCTCGCCGGCGCGAATCTCCGAGCCCTCCTCCGGGGCGAATTCGAACAGCGCCTGCACGGACCGGGTGCGCGCGGTGCCGCGATGCTGCATGCGGCTCACCACTTCCTGGCCCACATAGCAGCCCTTCTTGAAATCCACCCCGCCGAGCTGGTCCATGTCCGCCTCGTGGGGGAAGGCGTCGCCATAGGTAAAGTCCAGGCCGCCCTGCGGAATGCCGAGCGCGATGCGGTGGGCGTGATAGGCGCTGGCATCGCCGTCCAGCGCCTCGGCCTCGGCGCGCGGCAGCACGAGGCGCTCGCCGAGCGCCGGCAGGCGCGGATCTGTGAACGCCTGCGCGGAAGCGGGCGCGGCCGGCGCATCTTCACCGAAGCGTGCCGCCACAGCGAGATCCTCGTCCAGGGTGAACTCCGCCTTCGCCCGCAGCAGATACATTTTCAGGCGCTTGAGCAGGTCGTCCTTCAGCGCGCGCGGCACGTCCAGCAGGAAGGCTTCCGGCTCGCCGGCCGGCGCATAGAGGAAGAAATCGGCGATGATCTTGCCTTGCGGCATCAGCAATGCGCCGAAGCGTGCGCCGCCGGTTTCCAGCCCCGCCACGTTGCAGGTGATGAGATTGTGGAGGAACTTGCGCGCGTCCGGACCGCCGACGTGAATCACCGACCGGTCGGCGAGAGGGGCAATCGGCATGGCCATGTCCTTGTCAGATGTTACAGACATACTTAAAGCCGCGCAGCAGCCCCCTCAAGGGCCGGCCCCGTACATTAGAGCCGGCCCCTCCAGATTAGAGCGAGCCCCCACATGGCGGATACCTTCGACTTCATCCTCAAGGGCGGCAGCGTCGTGACCCCGGCGGGCGAAGCGATGCTGGACGTCGGCGTCAGCGAAGGGCGCATCGCCGCCCTCGGCCGCCTCTCGCCGCGCGCGGCGGGCGAAACCATCGACTGCACCGGCCTGCACATTCTGCCCGGGGTCATCGACACCCAGGTGCATTTCCGCGAGCCGGGCCTTGAGCAGAAGGAAGATCTGGAAACCGGCTCCCGCGCGGCGGTGATGGGCGGGGTGACCGCCGTGTTCGAGATGCCGAACACCAATCCCCAGACCACGGACGCGGCCGCGTTGGAAGACAAGATCGCCCGCGCGCGCAACCGCATGCATTGCGATTTCGCCTTCTATGTGGGCGGCACCCACGAGAATGTGCGCGACCTGCCGGAGCTGGAGCGCCTGCCGGGCGCGGCCGGGGTGAAGGTGTTCATCGGCTCCTCCACCGGCTCGCTGCTGGTGGCGGACGATCCCGGCGTGCGCGAGATCCTGAAAGTGATCCGCCGCCGCGCCGCCTTCCATTGCGAGGACGAGCCGCGCCTCACCGAGCGCCGGTCCATGCGCATGGTGGGCAATCCGGCCTCGCACCCGATCTGGCGCGACGATGTCGCCGCCCTCATCGCCACCCAGCGCCTCGTGACGCTGGCGCGCGAAGTGGGCGCGCGGGTGCATGTGCTGCATGTCTCGACCGCGCAGGAGATGGAATTTCTCGCGGGCGCGCGCGACGTCGCCTCGGTGGAGGTGACGCCCCATCACCTCACCCTGGCCGCGCCCGAGTGCTACGAGCGGCTCGGCACGCTGGCGCAGATGAACCCGCCGGTGCGCGGCGCGCGCCATCGCGATGCCATCTGGGCGGCGGTGACCGACGGCGTGGTGGACGTGCTCGGCTCCGACCACGCGCCCCACACGCTGGAAGAGAAGGCCAAGACCTATCCCGAAAGCCCCTCGGGCATGACCGGCGTGCAGACCCTGGTGCCGGTGATGCTGGACCATGTGGCGAACGGCAAGCTCTCCTTGCAGCGCTTCGTGGATCTCTCCAGCGCCGGCCCGGCGCGGCTGTTCAACATCGCCTGCAAGGGCCGCATCGTATTGGGCTATGACGCCGACTTCACGGTGGTGGATCTCAAGCGCCGCGCCACCATCACCAATGCCTGGATCGCCTCGCGCGCCCAGTGGACGCCGTATGACGGCAAGGAGGTCACGGGCTGGCCGGTGGGCACCTTCGTGCGCGGCAATAAGGTGATGTGGGAAGGCGAGCTGATCGCCCCCTCGCAGGGCGCCCCGGTGCGGTTTTTGGAGACCCTGCAGCCCGGCGGCTGAGAGCGCACCACGCCGCGCCCTGGGCGCGGCCCCCTCCCTGCCCTCCCCCGCAAGCGGGAGAGGGTTCGCCCCACGCCTATTCGCCCCGCGCTTAACGGATGGAGCGCTCCTCCCTGCCCCCACCAGATCGCCCCCTCTCCCGCTTGCTGGGGAGGGGGCGGGAGAGTGCTGGGGAGGCTTAGCCGGGAAAGCGCTGCGAACTTGGGCGCGTGCCCGTCCCACGCCTATTCGCCCCGCGCTTAACATATGGAGCGCTCCCCCTGCCCCCACCAGATCGCTCCCTCTCCCGCTTGCGGGGGAGGGTTGGGGAGGGGGCAGGAGAGCGATGGGGAAGCTAGCCGAGCAAGCGCTGCGGACTTGGGCGCGTGCCCGTCCCCCGCGCCTATTCGCCCCGCGCTTACGGATGGAGCGCTCCTCCCCGCCCCCGCCAGATCGCCCCCTCTCCCGCTTGCGGGGGAGGGTTGGGGAGGGCGCGGGAGAGCGATGGGGAAGCTAGCCGGGCAAACGCTGCGAACTTGGGCGCGCGCCCGTCCCGCGCCTTACTGGCGCTGGCCGATGATGGTGTATTCGCCCTGGCGGATGCGGCCGGCAAGGCCCTCCACATAGGTGGCGCAGGCTTCCTCGCCATAGACCGCGACCAGCGTGCGCAGGGCCGTGAACAGGGCCGCCTGCACCAGGCAATCCTCATCCAGCCCATCGCGCAGGGCCTCGGTCCAGGCATCGTCCAGATAGCTGAAGGCGACATGGCGCTCGTCCGAGCCCAGTTCGGCGATGTCCTGATGAGGAAGGGTCGTGCTGGACAAGAGAGGCCTCCGCGCCGCGCCCCATGGCCAGGGCGGCACACATACCTACCACGTCCCGGGGCGCTGTCGCGGAACTTCTAAACGAAAGGTTAACCGCCGCACCGGAAGGGACCGCCTGTCCCCCGCTCAATTTCCCCCGAAGCGCACCGCGATGTCGTGGGCGAGCTTGGCGCCTTCGCTCAATTGGCGCTGCACCGCCGCGGCGGCGGCCGGCGTGCAGGCGCGATAGACCTGGGCATAGCTGGAATAGCCCTGGTTGAAGGCCGCGATCAGCTTCGCCCTGCGCTCGTCCGAGGGCTGCTCGGCCTCCAGCAAATCCTGCATCTGCATGCGCCAGCTCTGGCCTTCCGCCGTCATGCCGCACAGCGGCCGCAGATAATGCAGCCCGCCCAGAAGCTCCGCGAGCTTGAGCATGTCGCCCTCATAGGGCGGGGTCGAGCCGTCAGCCGCCCGCGCGACGCCGCCCGCGATGCCCAGCACGGCGGCCAGCACAAGGGCGAACAGGGAACGGCGAAGGGAAAGAGGCGACATGGCGTCACTCGTGCCGCGCGGCGCCCGCGCGGTCAAGATGGCCGCGCTCACGAGCCCGCGTGCGCCAGGGCCTGCGGCTTATCCTCCACCGCCTCCTCGGCGGCCAGAAGCCAGGCGGCGCGATGCACCACGTCGGCGAGACCGTGGGTGGTGGCAAGGCCCGCCACCGCGTCGGGATGGAACCAGCCCACGGCCACCGCCTCGTCGCTCAGCACCGGTTCCCCGGCGCGCCAGCGCGCGGCATGGGCCGCCACCACGAAATGGCTCTTCAGCGTGCCGTCCGCGTCATGGGAGATGAAATCCAGCGCGGCCGCGAGGCCGACGATCTCGGCCTCGACCTGGACTTCCTCCATCACCTCGCGCGCCGCCGCCTGGGCCAGGGTCTCGCCGGGCTCGACCCGGCCTCCGGGCAGGCTCCACAGGCCTTTGCCGGGCGCATAGCCGCGCTGGGCGAGCAGAACCAGCGGGCCGCGAAACACGGCGGCGCTGGCGGCGAGGGTCGGGCGGACGGCATCGGCCATAAGGGAAACCATCGGGTTGTTCCGCGATGCGGGAAGCTTACGCTCTCGGATTCAAAGGAGCACGCGATTCGTCATGGCGGCGATTTCCACCGGCCCCGGAGCCGGCCCCCCCTCGAAGGCGAAAGGCCCGCCGCGCGCGTGGCAGCGCATGCTGTCTGGCCGGCGGCTGGACCTGCTGAACCCCTCGCCCCTCGACATCGAGATCGAGGACATCGCCCATGGCCTGGCCCGCGTGGCCCGCTGGAACGGGCAGACGCGCGGGGCGAACATCTTTTCCGTGGCCCAGCATTCCCTGCTGACCGAGACCCTCGCCCGCCGCGCGGTCGGCGACATTGATGTGCGCTGGCGGCGCGCGGTGCTGCTGCACGATGCGCCCGAATATGTGATCGGCGACATGATCTCGCCCTTCAAGGCCATGATCGGCGGGGATTACAAGGCGGTGGAAGCGCGCCTGCTCGCCGCCATCAGCCTGCGCTTCGGCCTGCCGGCGCAATGGCCGCAGGCCCTGACGCGGATCGTCAAGACCGCCGACCGCGCCTCCGCCTATTTGGAGGCGACCCATCTCGCCGGCTTCGCGGCGGCGGAGGCGCGGGCCTTCTTCGGCCGCCCGATCCACCTCGACGCGGAGGCGGAGAAGGATTATCTCACGCCTTGGCCGGCTGAAACCGCCAAAGAACGGTTCCTCACCCGGTTCGCGGAGCTAACGCCATGATCCATGTGTGCTCCCTCGCAAAGCTGCACGAGACGGTGGAGGCGACCGGCGCGCGCCACATCATCACGCTGGTCGGCCGCGAGACCCTTTTGACGCGTCCCAACAATGTGGACGCCGCGAACCATCTGTTCCTCTCCATCAACGACATCGTCAGCGAGGTCGAGGGCATGGTGACGCCCGGCGAGGCGCATATGCGCGACCTGCTGGACTTCGTGCGCGCCTGGCCGCGCACCGCGCCGCTGGTGATCCATTGCTATGCCGGGGTCTCGCGCTCCACCGCGGCGGCCTATGTGACTTTGTGCGCGCTGCTGCCCCATCGCGACGAGTTCGAACTGGCGGTCCGCCTGCGCTCCGCCTCGCCCACAGCGACGCCCAATGCCAAGATCGTGTCGCTGGGAGATGCCGCGCTCAACCGCAACGGACGGATGATCCGGGCAATTTCCGCCATCGGCCGCGGGCGCGACTGCATGGCCGGCGAGCCGTTCCAGCTGGTGCTCGACTGAGGTTGGTTTCCCGGCCCGGCGGCCCCTTACCCGAACAGGCTCCCTGCCATCCCCCTCACCCCAACCCTCTCCCCACCGGGGAGAGGGGGCATGCGCGGCACGGGGCATCGCCCGGTGGAAGGGGTGCGCTTGGGGGAAGAACCAACTTCCGCCATTCCACCCACAGACTCCCCTCTCCCCGCCGGGGAGAGGGTCAGGGTGAGGGAGAAGTGTGAGGGCTAAGGTAAGGGGGTCAGAGAGCCCGCGCGCCGCGCCACGCACACCAGCCCCGGCACCGGGACCCCCTTCTCGGTGCGCGTCGAAACCGGTTCCAGCACCGGCGCCGTAAAGCCCGCCGCCGCGAGCGCGTCCGCCAGATAGGCGCGGCCGTGGGCATAGCGCAGGGTGTCGCGCAAGATGATCCCCGCGCCGTCGTGGGTCTCGACGGTGAAGGCGAGCCAGCCGGCGGGAACCAGCGCACGGGCAGCCGCGCGGAACACGTCGTCGAAATCGGCGAGATAGCACAGCGCGTCCGCCGCCAGGACGAGGTCCGCCGCGCCCGGCGGCTGATCCGCGAGGAAGGCGACCATCTCGCCCGTCTCAAGGGTGGCATAAAGGCCGAGCTGCCGCGCCTTTTCGATCATGGCCGGGGAGAGATCGACGCCCACCAGCGCGTCGCACGCGGGCGCCAGGAGCGGCGCGGCAAGCCCGGTGCCGCAGCCGAGGTCCAGCGCCCGGCCGAACCGGAACGGCGCGCAGGCGGCCGCGCAGGCGCTGCGCAGCGCCGCGTCCAGCACCTCCGGCCCGCGATAGGCGAGGCCCTCGCGCAGCGCGGTATCGAAGCGCGGGGCATATTGGTCGAACAAGGTGCGCACGAAGGCCGGCGACATGGCGTCCCGCGCCCCGCGTGCGCCGAGCCGCGCGAGCCGCAGGCCGGCGCCGAGCATGTCGGCGCCATCGCGCGCCAGCACGTTCTCATACGCCTCGATCGCGCCGGCCCTGTCGCCGCCCGCCGCGCGCGCCTCTCCCAGCAGGAACCAGGCGGCGATGAAATGCGGCGCCTCGGCGACGAGGTCGGCCAGCATGTCGCCCGCCGCCTGCGCCTCGCCGTCATCGAGATAGGCGCGTGCCCAATCGAGCCGGCGATACAGCACGGGATCGCCGGACATGGGAACGGGAATGGGAATGGGACCGATCGACACCTTGAAACCCGCTCCCTTCGAACCGAAGCGCCGGAAACACGGCGCCAAGCCCTCGCGCCCGCGCCGTTCGGCCCCATATAACGCACAACCATGCGTCCGGACGAACTTCTGCACCCCGCCCCGGGTGGGCTTTATTGTCCCAAAGGGGATTTCTTCATTGATCCGACGCGCGCCGTGCCGCGCGCGCTCATCACCCACGGGCACAGCGATCACGCCCGCGCCGGCCACGGCCATGTGCTCGCCACCCGCGAGACGCTGGACCTGATGGCGATCCGCTACGGCGCGAATTTCGCCGGGGCGACGCAGGCCATCGCCTATGGGGAGCGCGTGGAGATCGGCGGCGTCACCGTCACCGCCCATCCCGCCGGCCATGTGCTCGGCTCGGCGCAATTCGAACTCTCCTGGCGCGGCTGCACCATCGTCGCGTCCGGCGATTACAAGGATGCGCGCGACCCCACCTGTGCGACCTTCGAGCCCGTGCGCTGCCATGTCTTCATCTCGGAGGCGACCTTCGGCCTGCCGGTGTTCCGCCACCCCGATGCCGCAGCCGAGACCGCAAAGCTGATGAATTCGCTGCATGTGTTTCCCGAGCGGGCGCACATCGTCGGCGCCTATTCGCTCGGCAAGGCGCAGCGCGTCATGGCGCTGCTGCGCGCGGCCGGGCATTCGGCCCCGATCTACATCCACGGCGCGCTGGAGAAGATCAGCGCCTATTACCAGCAGCGCGGCATAGCGTTGGGCGACATTCGCCTGGCGAAGGAGGCGAAGAAGGCCGATTTCGCCGGCGCGGTGGTGATCGCCCCACCCACCTCCATCACCGACATCTGGTCGCGCAAGTTTCCCGATCCCGTCACCGCGTTTGCCTCGGGCTGGATGCGGGTGCGCGCCCGCGCCCGCCAGCGCGGCATCGAGCTGCCGCTGGTGATCTCCGACCATGCGGATTGGGACGGGCTGACCGCGGCCATTTCCGCCACCGGCTGCGAGGAGGTGTGGGTGACCCACGGCGCCGAGGACGCGCTGGTGCATTGGGCGATGACCCGGCAGTTGCGCGCCAAGCCGCTGCACATGGTGGGCTATGGCGAGGAGGAGAACGAGGGGCCGCCGGAAGCCCCCGCGCCGGAGGCGGCGCCATGAACCGCTTCGCCGCCTTGCTGGATCGCCTCGCCTATGAGAGCGGCCGCAATGCCAAGATCCGCCTGATGGCGGATTATTTCGCCACCACGCCGGACCCGGAGCGCGGCATCGCGCTCGCCGCGCTCACCGGCGCGCTCTCCTTCGCCAATGCCAAGCCGGGCCTCGTGCGCGCGCTCATCCAGGAGCGGGCGGACCCGGTGCTGTTCGCCATGTCCTATGATTATGTGGGCGATCTTTCGGAGACCGTCGCCCTCATGTGGCCGCTGCCCGAGGGCGCCGCGCCGCCGGACCATGCGCCTTCGCTGTCGGACATCGTCCATGGCCTCGAAACCCTGCCCAAGCGCGCCTTGCCCGGCCAGCTCGCCGACTGGCTGGACGGGCTCGACGATACCGGCCGCTGGGCGCTGCTGAAGCTGATCACCGGCGCGCTGCGGGTCGGCGCCTCGGCGCGCCTCGCCAAGACCGCTGTCGCCTCGCTCGGCGGCATCGCGCCAGACGAGGTGGAGCTGGTGTGGCCGGGCCTCGCCCCGCCCTATCTCGACCTGTTTGCCTGGGTGGAGGGGCGCGCGCCGCGCCCGGAAAACCTCGATCCCGCGCCGTTCCGCCCGGTGATGCTCTCCCACGCCATCGAGGCGAGCGACTTCCTCGCCCTCGATCCCTCAGCCTTCACCGCCGAATGGAAATGGGACGGCATCCGCATCCAGGCGGTGGCCGGGCGCTCGCCCGAGGGCGAGAAGATCGTGCGTCTCTACAGCCGCACGGGCGAGGACATCTCCCCCGCCTTTCCCGACCTCGTGGACGCGCTCGATTTCGAGGGCGCCATGGACGGGGAATTGCTGGTGGTGCGCGAGGGGCGCGTGCAGTCGTTCAACGTGCTCCAGCAGCGGCTGAACCGGAAGACCGTGACGCCGAAGATGCTGCGGGATTATCCCGCCCACATGCGCGCCTATGATTTGCTGGTGGAGGCGGGCGAGGACCTGCGCGAGCGCCCGTTCGCCGAGCGGCGAGCGCGGCTTTCCGCCTTGATCGCCCGCACCGCCGCGTCCCGACTCGATCTCTCCCCCCTGGTGCCTTTCACCAGCTGGGAGGACCTGGCCGCCGCCCGCGCCAACCCCGCCGCGGCAGGCGCGGGGGTGGATGCGGAAGCGGTGGAAGGGGTGATGCTGAAGCGCGCCGACAGCGCCTATTTGCCCGGCCGGCCGAAGGGCCCCTGGTGGAAGTGGAAGCGCGATCCCCACACGGTGGACGCGGTGCTGATGTATGCCCAGCGCGGCCACGGCAAGCGCTCGTCTTATTATTCCGACTACACCTTCGGCGTGTGGACGCAGGCCGAGGGGGGCGAAACCCTGGTGCCCGTAGGCAAGGCCTATTTCGGCTTCACGGATGAGGAATTGCTGGCCATCGACAAATTCGTGCGGGAAGCCACCGTGAACCGCTTCGGCCCGGTGCGCGAGGTGCTGCACGAGCCGGACGCCGGGCTGGTGCTGGAGATCGCCTTCGAGGGGCTCGCCCGTTCCACTCGCCATCGCTCGGGCATCGCCATGCGCTTTCCCCGCATCGCCCGCCTGCGCTGGGACAAGCCGCCGCGCGAGGCCGACCGGCTGGAGACGCTGGAAAAGCTGCTGGGGCCGGAGGGGTGAGCCGCCGCCGGCGGCGCTATTGCGTCGCCCAGATGATGCGGGCGACCCACAGCACATCGGCGGCGGGGATCTGGCGGTCCTCATATTCGGGATTGAGGGAGCGCAGATCCACCGTGCGCGGGGTCATGCGCACCAGTTCCTTCGCCAGCACCTCCCCGTCGCGGGTCTTCACCACCACCCGGTCGCCCCGGCGCGGCTTGGCGGCCGGCGAGACGATGACGATGTCCCCCTCGCGATAGAGCGGCTGCATGGAATCGCCGGAAATCTCCAAGGCATAGGCATGCTCGTCGCCCACCTCGGGAAACAGCAGCTCGTCCCATCCCCCGCCCACCGGGAAGCCGGCATCGTCGAAGAAGCCGCCCTTGCCCGCCTGGGCGAAGCCGATGCGCGGAATGGTCCGCGCCAGCCGCGGCGGCGGGAGCGGGTCCTCCGACAATCCGGAATGGCGCAGGGCCGCTTCCCCATTGCCATCCAGCAAGGCGGTGAAATCGTCGATGCTGGAGCCGGTGGCGGCGAGCACCTTGGCGAGGCTCTCGGTGGAGGGCCAGCGCGGCCGCCCGTCCGGCGTGATCCGCTTCGACCGGTTGAAGGCGGTCGAATCCAGCCCCGCCCGCTTGGCAAGCGCCGAAGCGGAAAGGCCATGCTGCGCGGCGAGGCGGTCGAGGGCGCCCCAGACTTGACCATGAGTGAGCATGCGCATCCCGTGGACGCAAACGAGTCTCATCCGACGCAAAAGGAGGTATTTCCTTCCGCATCGCCTGAAACCGATTGACCGAACACTTTAGAAACCAGACTTGAACCGAAAGACGCCCGAACACTAGGAAAATAAGTGCAAAAGTCGCAAAAGTCCAGGAATTAAGTCCGATTCGTCAGCGGAACCGGCGAGATCTTGGCTGGCGCGCCGACCGTCTGCGCGCTACATGGCAGCATGATCCAACGCGACCGCCTCATCTTCAAGATCTGTTCGACCACCTTGTGGACCGCTGCGGAAGCCGCCGGCCGTTTCGATGGCGCGCCGGTGGACCATGCCGACGGCTACATCCATTTCTCCACCGCCGCCCAGGCCCGCGAGACCGCCGCCAAGCACTTCGCGGGACAGGAGAATCTGCTCCTGGTCGCGGTCGAGACGGGGAAACTCGGGGAGGCGCTGAAATGGGAGGTCTCGCGCGGCGGCGCGCTGTTTCCCCATCTTTATGCCGCACTCCCCCTCTCCGCCGTAGCCTGGGTCCGCCCGCTGCCGCTTGGCGCCGACGGCGGGCATATATTCCCCGTTGAGATGGCCGCGCCTTAAGCGGAAAACGTGCGGTTCAGCAAGGCCGGCAGGCGCAGCGCCTGAAGGGCGCCGCGCGCCCCGAGGAACACCAGGAAGGCGAGCCAGAGCCCTTCGTTTCCGAGCGGGCGCAGCACGAAGAACGACCCGAGATAGAGCGCGAGCGAGAGCAGCATGAGATTGCGCATGTCGCGCGACCAGAGCGCGCCGATATAGATGCCGTCGAACGCATAGGCGGCCACGCCGACCACCGGCAGAATCGCAGCGAAGATCAGGAATTCGCGCGCCGCCACGCGCACTTGCGGGCTGGTGGTCATGAGGTCGACGATCGCCGGCCCGGCCGTCAGATAGAGCGCGCAGACGCAGAGCGAGAAGCCGAAGCCCCACATCAGCACGAGCCGCACCGCCCCCCTGAACGCCGGCCGGTTGCGCGCGCCCACCGCCTGCCCGCAGATCTGCTCCGCGGCGGTGGCGAACCCGTCGAGGAAATAAGCGGCCAGCAAAATCATGTTGTTCAGCAGGGCATTGGCGGCGAGCACCACATCGCCCGCCCGCGCGCCCTGGGCCGCGAAAAAGCTGAAGCCGGCCAGAAGCGCGGCGGTGCGGATCATGATGTCGCGGTTGAGCACGAAGGTCGCCATCAGCCGCGCGCGGTCGAACAGCACCGCTTTCGGCACCGCGAGGCGGAATTTCAGCAGGCGCGCGCAGAGCAAGAGTCCCGCGAGCGCGCCAAGGGTTTCCGCCAGAAGCGTTCCCGCCGCCGATCCCGCGACGCCCCAGCCCAACACCAGAACCAACACCACTGTCGCCGCCATGTTCACCAGGCTGATGCCGACCTGGATCCCCAGTGCGTGGCCGGTGCGGCCGATGCCGGTGAGCCAGCCCACCAGCGCATAATTGGCGAGCGAGAACGGCGCCGCCCAGATGCGGATGTGGAAATAGGAGGCGACCGCCGCATCCACCGCCGGACTTGCCCCCGCCAGCGCCCGCGCGCCAAGGCCGATGGGCCATTGCAGCACAATGAGGCCGAGCCCGCAGGCCAGAGCCAGCAGCAGCGCGCGGGCTGCGACCGCGCGCGTCTCCCGCGCATCGCCCTGGCCCAGCGCCTGGGCGGCGAGGCCCACCGTGCCCATGCGCAAAAAACCGAAGCCCCAGAACAGGAAATCGAAGATCACCGCGCCCAGCGCCACCCCGCCCATGAGCGCGGGCTCGCCGAGCCGACCCACCACCGCCGTATCCACCACGCCCAGCAGCGGCGTGGTGAGATGGGCAATCGTCATGGGCAAGGCGATCGCCAGCACGCGGCGGTGCGAAACCTCCACCGGGCGCGGCGCCTCCTCGGGCCGGGGCGCGGCGGCGCGCGGCGGGGCCTGGATTTCAGCGGATGTCATGATCGCGCTTTCCCTGCGCGCGGCCCCGCGCCGGGCTCACCGGCTGCCGCGCACGAGGCGCAGGATCAGCCACAGGGGGAAGACGATGACCGCGCCCAACAGGAAATAGCGCCACAGGCGCTCGAACGCGTCGAAGCCGAAGGTGAAGAGATTTTCGGCCAGATGCCGCAGGCTGGAGAGCAGGTTGCGCGGGTCGAGCCCGAGCGCTGCGAGAATCACACCGACCACCACCGAGAGCACGATCAGCCGCACCAGCACCAAAGCCGGCGAGCCGCCGAAGAAGCGGGTCAGCTGGTTGTTTCCCTCGGCCATGGCGCACTCCCGGATCGGAACGAGCGCCCATTTAGCACGCACGGCCGAGGCGCGGGAACCTGTTCCCGCGCTGCGGCGAAGGGCGAGGCGCGCATCCGGCGCAGCCCCGGGAGGCGCGGCTCAGGTGCCGGGCTGGCGGACCACCCGCAGATAGGGCTTCACGGTCTTCCACCCCTCGGGAAACTTCTCCTGTGCCGCCGCGTCGGAGACCGAGGGCACGATGATGACATCCTCGCCCTGCTTCCAGTCCGCCGGCGTGGCGACGGCGTGCTGGGAGGTGAGTTGCAGCGAATCCACCACCCGCAGGATCTCCTGGAAATTGCGGCCGGTGCTGGCGGGATAGGTCAGGGTCAGCTTCAGCTTCTTGTCCGGCCCGATGATGAACACCGCGCGCACGGTCGCGGTGTCGCTGGCATTGGGATGGATCAGGTCGTAAAGCCCGGAGACGGTCTTGTCGCTGTCGGCGATCAGCGGAAAATTGAGCTGCGCGCCGGTCGCGTCCGCAATGTCGCTCACCCATTGGGGATGGTTTTCGAGCGTATCGACCGAGAGGCCGATGACCTTCACGTTGCGCGTGTCGAATTCGCCCTTCAGGTGCGCCACCTGCCCGAGCTCGGTGGTGCAGACCGGCGTGAAGTTCTTGGGGTGCGAAAACAGGATGCCCCAGGAGTCTCCCAGCCATTCGTGGAAGCGCACCGGACCTTCGGTGGTCTGGGCGGTGAAATCGGGAACCACGTCTCCCAAGCGAAGCGACATGACGGCTCTCCTTAAATACAAATAAAATAAGTTATTAAATATATTGTACTTCCATTTTAAGCGAGATGTGAAGAACCCCGGGTCGGATCAGCCTGCGGCGCGTTCGCGCAGCGTTTCGTAGAATGCGATGTCCGCGCTCAGCAGCGCGCGCAAACGTCCGGTCTGCGCCGGGTCGGACCGCAGCTCCTCGATGGCGCGCGCATACTCCGGCGCCGTGTTGGTGTTTTCGCGGCCGAGATCCAGCGTCACGCCGAGCGCCTTTTCCAGACGGGCCATGTCCTGCGCGGCGGTCTCGTAAAAGCCGATGACGTCAAAAGACGCCATGTCCACGTCGCGGAAGAAAAAGCCGGTATAAAAATAGCGCATGCTCGGCAGATGCGCGAAATCTTCCAGCGAGAGGTTCTGTTCGTACATGTAGTCGCGCACCGGATTCTGTCCCGGTTCCCCCGCACGCCGCCAGAAATGATAATGAGATATGAGGCGGGTCAGGGGATCGCGCAGGAAGGTCGCGCGCACTCTGGCGGGCAAGGTGCGGTATTTGTTGGGGTGGAAATGGCCGTGCACGGCCCGATAGGGAAAGCGCGTCCAATCCGCCGCCGCCCAGCGGGCGAAAAAGCGATCCGGGTCGATGTTCATGGCGGCGGCGGGGTTTAGCACGCCGTCGGCATAGTCCCCCAAGACCTCCGCCTCGCCATAGGCGCGCTGAAGGGCCAGGCGCAGGGAGGTGCCGGCGCATTTCGGCACATGAACCGAAACCAATTCGACGCCCGTCATGTCTCTCCCCAGCGCGGCGCATCTGCAGATGCAACACGCCGCGTTTCAGTAAACACCTATGCAGCCGCCGTGGTCATCTCGCCCGCCAGGGCCTTGCGGATCAGCTCGCGGGTCTCGGGAATGCCGTAGATCTCCACAAAGGAGCCGAAGCGCGGGCCTTTTTCCAGCCCCAGCAGCACCTGGTAGAGCGTGTTGAACCATTGCACCGAGACGCCCGGCCGCTCCGGCGTCGCGCCCTTGGCCTTGAGGTCCTGATAGCGCGCGATGGGCCGGGCGACATCATAGAGCGCGGTCTGGATGTCGTCGGCGGCGGCGCCCGTGGGCAGGGCCGCGAGCGCGGCGTCGAGCGCTTCCAGGGCCTCACGCTCCACAGCATCGGGGGCGCGATACACCTTGTTCGGCTTCACGAAGCTATGGAAATACTTCACCGCATAGCCCACCAGCTCGTCGAGCTTGGGATGGGTCTGCGCGGATACGCCGGGCACATGGCGGTTCAGGAAGCCCCACAGCACCGCCGCATCCTCGGTATTGGAGGCCGAGGCGAGGTTCAGCAGCATGGTGAAGGAGACCGGCATCTCGATCGCCGGCGGCTCTCCGGAATGGATATGCCACACCGGATTGCCCAGCCGGTTCTTCCAATCCTGGGCGGGATAGCGGCCGAGGAAGCTGAAATATTCGTCCACCGCCTTCGGAATCACGTCGAAATGCAGCTTCTTGGCGGAGCGCGGCGACTGGAACATGTAGAGCGCGAGGCTCTCCGGGCTGGCATAGGTGAGCCATTCGTCGATGGTCAGGCCATTGCCCTTGGACTTGGAGATCTTCTGGCCGTTCTCGTCGAGAAACAGCTCATAGACATAATGCTCCGGCGCGGTGCCGCCGAGGATTTCGCAGATCTTGTCATAGACTGGCGCATTGGTCTGGTGGTCCTTGCCGAACATCTCGAAATCGACGCCGAGCGCGGCCCAGCGGGCGCCGAAATCCGGCTTCCATTGCAGCTTCACATGCCCGCCGGTGACCGGGACGGTCTTGTCCACCCCGTCCTCGTCGGTGAAGGTGATGGTGCCGGCCTTGGCGTCCACCGCCTTCAGCGGCACATACAGCACCCGCCCGCTGATGGGCGAAATGGGCAGGAACGGGCTGTAGGTGGCTTGGCGCTCCTCGCCGAGGGTCGGTAGCATCACCGCCATGATGGCGTCGTACTTCTCCGCCGCGCGCAGCAACACCGCGTCCAGCTTGCCGGACTTGTAATAGTCGGTGGCGCTGGCGAATTCGTAATCGAAGCCGAACGTATCGAGAAAGCGCCGCAGCATGGTGTTGTTGTGGTCGCCAAAGCTCGCGAAATCCCCGCCGAACGGATTGGGCACGGAAGTCAGCGGCATCTGGAGATAGGGCTCCAGCGCGGCGCGGTCCGGCACGTTCTCGGGAATCTTGCGCATGCCGTCCATGTCGTCGGAAAAGCACAGCAGGCGGGTCTTGATCTTGTCCTGCGTCAGCACGCGGAAGGCGTGGCGCACCATGGTGGTGCGCGCCACCTCGCCGAAGGTGCCGATGTGCGGCAGGCCCGAGGGGCCGTAGCCGGTCTCGAACAGCACCTCGTCCTTGGGCTGGCGTTTCAGCCGCGCGACGATCTTGCGCGCTTCCTCGAACGGCCAGGCGGTCGCGGTTTCGGCGAACGCATGCAGTTCGGCGGCAAGGGTATCGGTCGGGGCGGGCGCCAGGGTCATGACGTGTCTCCGGTGGGCGCGCAGAGCGGGAAGGCGCGGACACTAGTGCGCGACGCCGCCGGAGGGAAGCGCCGATGTGCGCATCCGCGTCCCTCCGCCTCTGCCTGCCGCCGGAGCGGGGCCGGTTCAAAGCGCGGGAATGAAATCCCCGCGCACCACCAGCAGGCGCCGCACCTGCCGCTCGCCCTCGGCCGGCCCGTTGGTGAAGGCCATCACCTTGACCCCGGGCTTCAGCTCGGCGGTGGTGGCGCCCGGCTCGAAGCGGACCAGCGAGGTTTGTGGCGTCACCAGCACCTTCTTTTCCCCGGAGCCGTATTTGAGGGTGAGCATCTCGCCGTCCTTGGCGGTCACCTCCTGGGCGATGGCGGCATTGGTCATGGTGCTGCCGGGCCGGTCCCACGGCCGCGAGCCCTCGCCCGTGCCGCGCTGATCGGCCGGGAAGACATGGATCGAAACCGCATGCTCCACCCCGTCGGACGCGGGCACGGAGACCACGCCCACATAGGCATCGGGCTTGATGTCGGCGAGCGTGATCTTATTGACCCCGGTCAGCACGGTGGAGTCGGCCAGGGCGACCTTGGTGGCGCCGTCCTTGGTGTCCAGCGTGAGGTCGTGGCCCTCGACCGCCAGGATGGTGCCGCGCACGATCGACACGGGCGGCTGCTGCGCCTGCGCGGGCACGGCGAGCAGCGCGAGCGCCAGGGACAGCGCCGGCAGGAGCGCGCCGGCGGACCGGCGGGAACGGGCGGGCGAGCGGGTAAGGGCGGGCAAGCGGCCCTGAGCATATCGGAACATGAAGGTCTCCATGACCCGTGAGACATGCCCCGCATGTGAAGCCCGTTCCGCGCCGGATGCATTACACGCTCGCGTCAACGCCCCTTACGGAAGGCCGCGCGGGCACCCTGCGGCCCCGCCGCCGCCCCTTGCCGCGAAAGGCCGCGCCGCGCGCCGCTAATAAAGCCCCACGGGGAACCAGCGCAGGTAGAGATCGGTATAAACGCCCTTCTCCCACAGCCGCTGGAGCGCATAGTCGATGGCCCGGCGCACCTGATCGTTACCGGGCTTAACCGCCACCGCCAGCCCGTCGCCGAAATAGCGGCTCTCGGTGAACGGCCCTCCGGTGAAGGCGCAGCAGCCTTGCGAGGACGAGCCGTTCAGCCACAGGGCAAGGCCGATGGCGTCGCCGAACAGCAGGTCCACCTTGCCTGTGCGCAGCGCCTCGCGGGCAGCCTGGGCGTCGGGATAGGGGCGGATCGCCGCCTCGTTGAAGAAGGCCCGCAGATAGGCCTCGTGCGCGGTGCCGGCGACCACCGCCACGCTCTTGTTCGCCACCTGCTCCGGCGTCGCCTCGGCAAGGCCGTGCCCCTTGCGCGCGACGAAGCGCGCGGGCGTGCCGAGATAGCGCTCGGTGAAATCCGCGCGCTGGCGGCTGGTGGCGTTCGCGGCGATGCCGGCGATGGCGGCATCGGCCTTGTTCTGGTCGAGGCTGTCCAGCAGCGTGTCGAACGGCACCGCCTGGATGGTGCAGGAAATGGCGAGTTCCGCGCAGATGGCGCGCGCGAGATCCACGTGGAATCCCATCAGCGCGCCGTCCGAGGAGAGGAAATTGAACGGCGGATAATCGTCCGTGGTCAGGAAGCGCAGATTGCTCGGCAGGCGTGTGGCATCCGGGCGCTCCACCCGGCGCGCGGGATTCCAGAAGCTCGGCACCAGGGCGCTCGCGCGGGCCGGGGTGGCTGCGTTCTGCGCGCGCACGGGCGTCGCGGGCCACAGAAGGGCCGCGAAAAGCAGTGCGAGGACTAAAATATCACAGATTGCGGTGACTGGCCCTTGCTTCTGTTTCATCGTACCGTTCTGCTCAGTTGCAGGGGGCTGCGGGGGGAACTCTGGGTGGGCAAGGACGCGCGGAGCCACATGGCCCGGGCGCATGAGACGCATGCGCATGACGGATTTGCGCCGGGATGGACCCGGACGCAAGAGGGCGACCGGCAATGGCCGGAAGGCGTGGCGATCGACGCGGCCGCCGACGCCGATGCGGCGGCGCCATTTGAACCGGCGCCGGCAAGCCCGCCGGTCGCGCCCCCGCCCCGCGCGCGTGCAGGAATCTCCGACGACCTCCGCCTGCCGACGGAACTCGCGGCCTTGCGCGGCCTGCTGCCCGACACGACGCTCGCCGCCGCGCTCGCCCGCGCCCGCCATCTGGGTGTCGGCGGCGACGAGGTACTGATCGCCGCCGGCCTGATGGATCCCGATGCCGCAAGCGCCGCCCTCGCCGACCATCTCGGCCTGCCGCGCGCGACATTGCCGCGCCGCCTGCCGCTGGATGCGGACGGGGCCCGCGGCGCGCTGCGCACCGGCATGCTGGGGCAGGAAGATCCCCTGCGGGGCGCGGTCTTCACCTTCTGCCCGCGCGGGCACAGCGCTCGACGGCTGGCGCGCGCGCTCGCGAAGGACCCCTCCCTCGCCGCGCGTGCCGCCATCCTCGCGCCCGAGCGCCTGCGCGCCTATCTCGCGCGGCACGCGGGCCCGGCCCTGACGCGACAGTCCGCCTTCGACCTGCGCCGGCGCATGCCGCACTTCTCCGCCGCTCTGATTTCGCCGATGCGCATCCTGGCGGGACCGCTGCTGCTCGCGGCCGCGCTGCTCGCCACCGGATTCCTCGCCACGCCGCATGCGACCTTCCTGGCGGTCCAGGGGGTGCTGGCGATCATGTTCCTCGGCGCGATCGCCCTGCGCCTCGCCGCCTGCTTCATCACGCCCGAGCCGGACCGGCCGTGCCGGCTCGCCGACCATCATTTGCCGATCTATACGGTGATGGTGCCGCTCTACCGGGAAGCGGCGGTGCTGCCCCGCCTCGTCACGGCGCTCGCGGGGCTGGATTATCCGCCCGAGAAGCTGGACATCAAGCTGGTGGTGGAGGAGGACGACCGGCAGACCCGCGAGGCCCTCAAGCGCATGGCGCTGCCGGCGCGGTTCGAGATCATCCCCGTGCCCGCCATCGGCCCGCGCACCAAGCCGAAGGCCCTGAACGCGGCCCTGCCGTTCGCGCGCGGGCAATTCCTCGTTGTCTATGATGCCGAGGATGTTCCCGAGCCCGGGCAGTTGCGCGCCGCGCTCGCCGCGTTCCAGAAAGGCGGGCCGCGTCTCGCCTGCGTCCAGGCGCGCCTCGCCATCGACAATGGCGGCGACAGCTGGATCAGCCGCCAGTTCGCGCTGGAATATGCCGCCCAGTTCGACGTGATCCTGCCCGCCGTCGCGGCCTTCGGCCTGCCGATGCCGCTCGGCGGCACCTCGAACCATTTCCGCCGCAGCGTGCTGGAAGGAGTCGGGGCCTGGGATCCCTACAATGTGACCGAGGACGCCGATCTCGGCCTGCGCCTGGCGCGCAAGGGCTGGCGCACCGATGTGATCGCCTCCACCACCCATGAGGAAGCCCCGGTGCATGTGCGCACCTGGCTGCGGCAGCGCACGCGCTGGATGAAGGGCTGGGCGCAGACACTGCTGGTGCATGGGCGCGATCCGCGCCGCCTGGTGCGCGAACTCGGCGCGGCGCGCACGGTGGGGGCGATCCTGCTGGTCGCCTTTCCGTTCATGGCCGCGCTGCTGCATCCCCTGTGCGTGGCGGTGCTGTGCTGGGATCTCGCGCGCGGCGCCATGGGCGGCACGGTCTCCACGCTCACGGAACTGCTGATCTCCACGCTCAGCTACACCACGCTCACGCTCGGCTATGGCGGGGCGGCGGTGCTGGCGGTGTGCGGGGCGCGACGGCGGGGCCTGCTGGCCAGCGCCTTTGTGCTGCCCCTGCTGCCGCTCTACTGGCTGCTGCTGTCCCTCGCAACCGTGCTGGCGATGGTGGAGCTGATCCGCGCGCCGCACCAATGGAATAAGACCGAGCACGGCCTCTCCGCCCGCAGGCGCGCGCGCCGCGCCGCCGCGGGGGTGCCTCAGCACCAGATCACAGATACCGGCGCAGGTCGGCCACCGCCTCGGCCGGCGGCCGCTTGAGATTGAACGGCGCCACGAAGGTCCCGGTCTTGTCCATCAGATAGACCACGGCGGTATGGTCCATGGTGTAGTCGCCGCCCTCCAGCGGCACCTTCTTGGAATAGACGCGATAGCCGCGCTTGACCGCGTCCACCTGCGCGGGCGTGCCGGTGAGGCCCTTGAGCTGGGGCGCGAAGCTGGACAGATAGGATTTCATCACCTCCGGTGTATCGCGCTCCGGGTCCACCGTGATGAAGAAGGCCTGCAGCTTATCCGCATCCGGCCCCATCGCGCCGAACACCTCGGACATCTCGAACAAAGCGGTGGGGCACACGTCCGGGCAATGGGTGAAGCCGAAGAAGATCAGCGAGGGCTTGCCCTTCAGCACATCCTGCGTCACCGCCGCGCCGGTCTGGTCCACGAGCTGGAACGGCCCGCCGATGGTGGTGATGGCGGCGACCTGATTTTCCGGCCGCGTGGGCAGCAGGGCGGTGGTCACGGCCACCAGGATCGCGGCGCCCGCGAGGAAGCTCGCGAACAGGACGAAGAGCTTGGTGCGCGGGGACATGACGACCTCGTTTCAGGCCCGGCCCGCGACGCCGGACACGGCCGCGGCGGGACAGATGGAATTAGGCGCGGATGGGCCCAAGCAGGAAGGAACCGGATGCGGATGGACCGGGCGCGGTGAAACCTGGCCGGCAGGATTTAGGCGCGGCGCGGTCCAAGGTCCATCGGACCGATGGGCGCAGGAGCGCCAGACGCACCATGCGCACCTTTTGAAGCCCGCGCCCGCGGGCGCGCTTCGCCCGCCGCCGCGTGCCGAGGCCTATGCTCACGAGGCCCATGTTCACGAGGCCCATGCTCACAGGCATCCGCTCAAGCCGCTGGCGAGGGTGTCGAAGAACACCGCCGGCCCGTGCACCACCCAGAGAAAGCCCGCCCCAGCCAGCAAGGCCAGGGCGACCACGACCATGGCCGCGAGGGCCAGCGTCTGCCCGCCCCATGCCCGCCCTTCACGCGGCGCGGTGGAAACGGGCGCGCCAGAGACGGGCGCGACACGGGTCGCGGCCATCAAAGTGCCGCCGCTTGCCCCCTCGCTCGCTCTCATCATGGTGCAATACCGTCCCTGTCCCGGCATGGCTACCGGAGCAAGATAAGCCTACAGCGCAGACGGCCCCGCGCCAAGACAAGCAATGTCAAAGGTTTGTGTGCCCGCGCCGCGGCGCGCCCGCGCGGTCGCGCGCGGCCGCACCGTTGACGCCTTGCACCGGCCCGCCTAGTTTGCCGCCATGTCTTTTTCGGAGAGCAAGAACCGGCCCGCCGGTGCGGCGATGCTGCGAATTCTCCGCCCGGTCGATCTCATCGGCCGGGCACGATAACGCGCATCCTGCTTCTTCTTCTTTCTTCGGAATCGACTTCCATGACTTCTCCCTGCTGCGCGCCGGCCGGCGACGCGATGTATCGCCTCGTGCTCGAGGCCGAACCCGAGTCCAACGTGCTCCTGCGCCTCCTCGAACCCTTCGTCATCCATAACGTGCTGCCCGATCATCTCGACGTGGCGCGGCTGGAGGACTGCATCAGCGTGGAAGTGCTGTTCCACGCGCCGGAGGCCGTCGCCGAACGGCTGGAGGCGCGCATGCAAGCCATGGTCGGCGTGCGCGACGCCCTGTGCGAACGCGCCGTGCCCCTCGCCCAGCGCCGCGCCGCCGGCGTCGCGGCCTGACGGATCGGGCATGGGCAGCATTATCGCCGATATCGCCATCGTCATCCTGCCGGTGTTCGGCATCGTGGCGATGGGCTTTGTGGCCGCGAAGACCCGGCTGATCTCGGACAAGGCCTCCGACGGCCTGGCCGAATATGTGTTCGGCCTTGCCGTGCCGATCCTGATCTTCAAGACCCTGAGCGAATCCAAGATGCCGGATGCTCAGCCCTGGGGCTATTGGATCGCCTATTTCACCGGCGCCTTCGTCGTCTTCGGCATCGCCATGGGGGTGGCGCGCTTTGTGTTCCACCGCAGCCATACCGAGGCGGTGATCCACGGCTTCTCGGCCGGGCAGGCCAATACCGTCTTTCTCGGCGTGCCGCTGATTCTGAAGGCCTATGGCGAGGAAGGCGCGGTGCCGCTGTTCCTTTTGATCGCCATCCACCTGCCGATCATGCTGGTGGCGGCGACCGTGCTGGCCGAGGGCGGCTCCGGCCTCACCTGGGCCACCGGCAAGCGGCTCGTGCGCACGCTCGCCTTCAATCCCATCCTGATCGGCATCTATGCTGGCGGGCTCGGGCGGGTGCTGGGCATCCAGACCACCGGCGTCATCAAGCAGATTCTCGATCTGGTGGCCGCCTCCGCCTCGCCCTGCGCCCTGGTCTCGCTCGGGCTGGCGCTGAACCGCTACGGCATTTCCGGCGACATGGGGCCGAGCACCTTCATTTCCTTCATGAAGCTCATGATCCACCCGCTGCTGGTGTATCTGCTGACCCTGGTGTTGCCCATGCCGCCGGTCTGGGCGGGGGTGGCGGTGCTGTTCGCTGCCATGCCGTGCGGCATCAATGCCTATCTGCTGGCCCAGCGCTATGGGATCGGGGTGCATACCAGCGCGAGCGCCGTCTCGCTCTCCACCGTGCTCGGCCTGTTCACCATCGCCTTCTGGCTCTACGTGCTCGGCGTCGGCTGAGAGGACGCGGCGCCGGGGTGGCGCGGAAAACGCCGTCCGGCGTGAGCGCGGGCTCGGGGTTCGGGCTTGGATCTAGGGCGCGGAATCGGTCGCTCGGCCGCCTCGCCGAAATTCATGCAGGGAGCTTCGCCCGAAATCGCGGCTTGGTCCACGAAACAGGCGCGGAGGCGGGCCACCAAACCCCATTTCGTCTACGCCAAGCCATTGTTTCACGTGAAACATTTTCGAGAAACCCGGCGCATGGCGGGGATTTCCGCACGAGACCGGCGCTAGGCGGAAAGGCCGAGCCGCCGGCGGATATCGGCCGGGCCCTCGCCCGCCCGCCGCAGAACATCCAGGCTCGCCGCCCCCTCGCTTTTCGAGAGCTTGCGGCCATCTGCCCCCAGCACCAGGCGATGATGGTGATAGATCGGCGCGGGCAGCCCCAGCAATGCCTGCAACATCCGGTGCACCGACGTCGCCGCGAACAGATCACGCCCGCGGATCACATGGGTGATGGCCTGGGCCGCATCGTCCAGCACCACGGCGAGATGATAGCTCGCCGGCACATCCTTGCGCGCCACCACCACATCACCCCAGGCGGCCGGATCCGCCGGCTGAAGAACCGGCGGGCCGAGGGGCGTCTCGGAGGCCTCGCGCCAAACCAGCGGCGCGCCGATGCGTGCCAGGGCGGCCGCCATGTCCAGCCGCAGCACGAACGGGGCGCCTTCCGAGCGAAGGCGGTCGCGTTCCGCTTGCGTCATCGCATGCCGGGAGAACGGATAGAGCGGCGCCCCATCAGGATCACGCGGCCAGGGGCCTTCGGCTTCCTTCTGCGCCACCGCATGGGCGATCTGGGCCCGGCTTTCGAACGCGGGATAGAGCAGCCCCTCGCGCTCCAGCCGGTCCAACGCCTCCCCATAGAAAGCGAGATGCTCCGATTGCCGCCGAGGCGGCGCGGCGGGAAGAATGCCGAGCCAGCTCAGGTCCTCCGCGATCGCCCGTTCGAAAGCGGGGCGGGATCGGGTGGCGTCGATATCCTCGATGCGCAACAGGAAATCGCCGCCCGCCGCGACCGCCGCATCGGCATTGACGAAGGCGGAGAGGGCATGGCCGAGATGCAGGCGGCCATTGGGGCTGGGAGCGAAGCGGCAGGTGAAACCCATGGGGCGGGATTTATGACGCAGGATTTCCACCCTGTCGCGCACCGCGAACGCCGTCCGGCCATGCCGATGCGCATGTCCGCTGGTCAAACCGGCGGCGCGATGATTTCATCCCGGCCCAACCCGTCGCAGCCGGATCGCTTGAGGACCACGGCGCCATGACCGACCCTGCTCTCCTCGACCCGTCCGCGGCATCCGAAAGCGAACCGCGCCTAGACCAGCAGGCGGATTTCGACCGCGCGCTCGACCGGCTCCTGGCGCTGGATCCGCGCCTTGTTCCGCTGGTGGATTTCGCCGGCCGCCCGACCCTGCGGCGGCGCGCGCCGGGGTTCGCGGGAATGGTGGCGATCGTGGTCGCGCAACAATTGTCGGTCGCCGCCGCCCGCTCCATCTCCGCGCGGCTGGAGCTTTTGTTCGGCGGGCCGGCGACCCCCGAGGCGTTGCTGGCCGCGCCCGCGGACAGCCTGCGCGCCGCCGGTCTTTCCGCGCCGAAGATCCGCACCCTCACCGGCATCGCCCGCGACCTCGTATCCGGCGCGGTGGACCTCGATGCCGTTGCGCATATGGAGGCGGACGCGGCGGCGGCCTATCTCACGAAGCTGCCCGGCATCGGCCTGTGGAGCGCGGACATCTATCTCCTGTTCTGTCTCGGCCGCGCCGACGCGTTCCCGCACGGCGATCTGGCCTTGCAAGTCGCGGCCGGCGAAGCGTTTGCGCTGCCCGGCCGCGCCTCCCCCTTGGGGCTATGGGCGATCGCCGAGGACTGGCGGCCCTATCGCGGCGTGGCGGCGCACGTGCTGTGGGCCTATTATGGCGCGCGGCGCGCCCGCACCGGTGTGCCCACCTGAGACTTTCCCGCCACGATCTTCCCAACGCGACTTCCCACCGAGGCCTCCCGCCCATGCCCGTCCTGGACAGCCCCCGCCTCCCGCCCCATTCAGGCGGCGCGCCCCAGTCCCTGGTGATCATGCTGCACGGCTATGGCGCCGACGGGCGGGACCTGATCGACCTCGGCAGCGCCTGGGCCGAGTTGCTGCCGGACACCGCCTTCGTCTCGCCCCACGCCCCGGACCCGTGCGAGGGCGCGCCCATGGGGCGGCAATGGTTTCCGCTCGGCGACATGGACCCGCACGATATGGTGCGCGGCGTGGCGAGCGCTGCGCCCGGCCTGCACCGCCTCATCCAGAGCGAGTTGCAGCGCGCCCGCCTGCCCGCGAGCCGGCTGGCGCTGGTCGGCTTCAGCCAGGGCTGCATGATGGCGCTGTCGGTGGCGCTGGCCATGCCGCAGCCGCCCGCCGCCGTGGTGGGCTATTCGGGACTATGGGTACCCGAGCCGAAGGAGCCGGCGGGCACCTCCGCCCCGCCGATCCTGCTGGTACACGGCACCGACGACACGCTGATCCCCGCCCAGGCCCTGTTCCAATCGGCCTTCGGGCTCGCGGGCGCGGGCGTTCCCGTGGAATGGCATCTCAGCCACGGCCTCGGCCATGGGATCGACGAAACCGGCCTCGCCCAGGGTGGCCTGTTCCTCGCCCAGCAGCTCGCCACCGCCTGAGGCGATGCACCAGACGGCTTCACAAGAATGACACGGAGAATATAGAGTATCGCGGCGCACCGGGCTGGCTTGGTTTGATTCGGTGCCATGGAGGGCGAGGAGTTCGATCCTTGACCGCTGCGTTACCATCTGGGGCTTGGCCGGCACTGGTGCTCAATGCGGACTACCGTCCGCTGAGCTACTATCCCCTGTCTGTCTGGTGCTGGCAGGATGCCATCAAGGCGGTGTTCCTCGACCGCGTGAACATCGTCGAATATTACGACAAGGCGGTCCGAAGTCCGGGCATAGAGATCCGGCTTCCGAGCGTGCTCTCGTTGCGCACCTTCGTAAAGCCTGCCCGGCATCCGGCATTTACCCGCTTCAACGTGTTCCTGCGCGACCGCTTCACCTGCCAATATTGCGGCTCGCGCGACGACCTCACCTTCGATCACCTCATTCCCCGCTCCCGCGGCGGCCAGACCACCTGGGACAATGTGGTGACAGCATGCTCGCCATGTAATCTGCGCAAGGGCAGCGACATGCCGGCGCATTCGGGCATGTGGCCCCATCAGGTGCCGTTCCAGCCCACCGTGCACGATTTGCACCAGAACGGCCGCCACTTCCCGCCCAATTATCTGCACGAGAGCTGGCTCGACTATCTCTATTGGGATACCGAACTGGAGCCGTAGGCCCGCTCAGGCGGCGATCGTGCGCCGCCCTGCCCCTCGCCCGCGCAGGCCGATCAGCGCGACCCCGGCCAGCCCGAGGGCGATCAGCGCGTTCCAGCCCGCCATGGAAATCCCCATCAGGCGCCACGCCGCCTCGTCGCAGCGGGGCACATGGGCCGTCTTGAGGGCGGACATAATGTCGCTGACCACCAGCGGCGTGCCAGACGTGCAGGCGGTCGGCCCCTGCCAGAAGCGCCATTCCACGCCGGCGTGGAAAATGGCGATTCCCGCATCCACCAGCATCAGCAGCGCCAGCACCGCGAGCCCGGCCCGCGCCAGCCCCTCCCATCCGCGATGGGCGGCATAGGCCGAAAGCAGGCCGATGGGTATCGCAGCGTAATAGGGCAGACGCTGGTCGAGGCAGAGCGGGCATGGGGCAAGTCCCACCACCAGCTGGAAATACCAGGCCGCGGCCAGGGCCGCCGCCGCACCGGCGGACACCACCAGGCAAGCCGTGATCGGCGCGCGCAGATCGATCAAATGCGTGGTCCTCATGTCATTGGGCGATCGCGGAGATCGCCGCCGCGAAGCCATGCATTGGCGCGCGCCAGGGGCGCAAGTCACAAGCAAGGCATTGGTGTCATTGACTTACATTAGTACAGCTACAATCTATAATAGTGGCAATTCGCGGCGCGATCCGCTATTGAGATTGATCAGCGCCTTCCGGAGCCTTGTACCGCTGCCGTTAAGGCCATGTGTTTCCTTGAAGAGTGCAGAACCGCCGATGTCCGACATGTCCCGCTTCAGAGCCAGCCTCACGAGCCCTGCCGTCGCCCCCCGCGGCACGGCGGAGGATGGTGACGCGGTGCTGCCGGTGGCCCAGTTGCGCGATATCTCATCCACGCGTCGCACCGGGTGCCCGTTCCATGACGTGCGCGAGATGCTGCGCGAAGTGGGCCTGCGGCCGACCCGCCAGCGCCTCGCCCTCGGCTGGCTGCTGTTCGCCAAGGGCGATCGGCACGTGACCGCGGAAATGCTGCATGAAGAGGCCATCCGCGCCCGCTTCCCGGTCTCGCTCGCTACCGTCTACAACACCTTGCACCAGTTCACCGAAGTGGACCTGCTGCGCGAGGTGGCGGTGGACGGCTCCAAGACCTATTTCGACACCAATGCCTCGGACCATCACCACTTCTATGTGGAAGGCCATAACGAGCTGGTGGATATCCCGACGGCCCATGTGGGCGTGGACCGCCTGCCCGAGCCGCCGGAAGGTTTCGAGGTTGCCCGCGTGGATGTGGTCGTGCGCCTGCGCCGCAAGGCGATCGGCAAGGGCTGAACGCCCGGGCTCCTCTCGTCTGCTCCAGATCAAAAGCCCCCGCTCCGGGGGCTTTTTCGTTTGAGACGAACGCAGGTCCCGCAGGCCGCACAACGCGCCCCGCAGCCGCCTCACTCCACCTTTTCGCCGGGATAGACACCCCACAATTCGCCCTGTTCGATGAAGCCGTCGAAACCCGGCCCGGTGATGCGGCACCATTTTCCATCGCAGGATTTCACCGAGGCAAGAACGCGGGGCTCCAATTGCGCGGTGGCCCGGGCGCTGGCATCGGCGCGCTCCCGCAGCACCGCCGTGCCGCTCTTCAGCCAGGGCGACACCAGCGCCGTGCGACGGCCAGACAGCATGGAATGGTAGACCCAGCCCTCCGAGCCATCCACGTCGCGGATGCGGCGCCAGGTCTCGAACTCGGCGGTAATTTCCACCGGCAGGCCGGCGCGCGAGAAGATCCAGGACACGTCCTGATCCTTGTTCGGCCCCGTGCGCACATTCACCTTGTCCGCCTTCAGCGAGACAAAGCGCGGCACCGGCAGGCCGCTTCCGGAATCGTCCGCCGCATAGGCCGTGCTGCCGAGAGATGTGGCGGCCAACACCAGCAAGAGAGCCATCGCGCGTGCCGGAAGGGACTGACGTTTGCTCGCCTGCATGATCCGCTGATCCTCTCCGCTCAGTGAAAACGCGTGCCTGAAGTGCGCCTGCACCCGGACATCGTCAAGGGTCGCCGCGTGCATACCCTTTGTGTTTCCTCGTCTGTCTGCTAGACGGGACGAGAAGGGTTAAAAAACCGGGAACGGGGAAGATTATGGCGCGTCGCAAACCCCTCGTTGTCGTCACGCGGAAGCTGCCTGACACGGTCGAGACGCGGATGCGCGAACTGTTCGACGCGCGTCTGAATGTCGATGACGTGCCCATGGATCACGCCGCTCTGATTGAGGCCGTGCGCACCGCGGACGTTCTCGTGCCGACCGTGACCGACAAGATCGATTCGGCCGTGATGTCGCATGCGGGCGAGAATCTGCGCCTCATCGCCAGCTTCTCCAACGGCGTCGATCACATCGACGTGGCCAGCGCCCTGGCGCGGGGAATCACCGTCACCAACACCCCCGGCGTCCTCACCGAGGATACCGCCGACATGACCATGGCGCTGATTCTCGCCGTGCCGCGCCGGCTGGCCGAAGGCGCGCAGATCATCACCTCGGACCCCGAGGAATGGAACGGCTGGGCGCCCACCTGGATGCTCGGCCGGCGCATCTGGGGCAAGCGCCTCGGCATCGTCGGCATGGGCCGCATCGGCCAGGCGGTCGCACGTCGCGCCAAGGCGTTCGGCCTGCAGATTCACTATCACAACCGCCGCCACCTGCCCGCCGCCACCGAGGAAGCGCTGGAAGCGACCTATTGGGATAGCCTGGACCAGATGCTGGCCCGCATGGACATCGTCTCCGTCAATTGCCCGCATACGCCGGCCACTTATCATCTGCTTTCGGCCCGCCGCCTCAAGCTGCTGAAGCCCGACGCCTATGTGGTGAACACGGCGCGCGGCGAGGTGATCGACGAGAACGCCCTCACCCGCATGCTGGAAGCCGGCGAGATCGCAGGTGCTGGCCTCGACGTGTTCGAGCACGAGCCGGCGGTGAACCCCAAGCTCGTCAAGCTCGCCCGCCAGGGCAAGGTGGTGCTGCTGCCCCACATGGGCTCGGCGACGCTGGAAGGCCGCATCGACATGGGCGAGAAGGTCATCGTCAACATCAAGACCTTCATGGACGGCCACCGTCCGCCGGACCGCGTGCTTCCCTCCATGCTGTGAGGGGTGGCTGCGCGCGGCACTCTTGGCCCGCTCGTTATCGCTTGGACTCCCCCCTCCCCAGCCCTCCCCCGCAAGCGGGAGAGGGAGTAGATGGCATGGCCACGCGTTGAGTTGACGCCTGGCGGGTCCTTGATGATGGCGCCGCTTATCCCCTGCCGATCCGGTCAGAGCCGCGATCCCCCTCTCCCGCTTGCGAGGGAGGGTTGGGGAGGGGGAATTCGCGGCGGCAAGCTCAGGACGGCCGGAGTCCGGAATAACCGCCCCTCACGCCGCCTTCACATGCTCCGACAGATCGGTGATGCGCGTTCCCGTGCCGGTGAGCGGGTTTTCCGGGTCATAGGCATAGCTCAGCGTCTCGAAGCGCATGGAGCGGGCGTCGATCATCAGCAGCTTGCCCACCAGCCCCTCGCCAAACCCGACGATGGCGCGGATCACCTCCAGGGCCGCCAGCGAACCGGCGAGCCCCGCCAAGGCGCCAAGCACGCCGGCTTCCGCGCAGGGCGCAACCGTGCCGGGCGGGGGCGGCTCGGGGAACAGGCAGCGATAGGTGGGGTTCGGCGTGCCGTCCGACCCGTTCTCATGGGCGCGGATGGTGGTGAGGGTCGCATCAAAGGTGCCGAGCGCCGCCGTCACCAGCGGCTTGCCCGCCAATACGCACGCGTCCGAGACCAGATAGCGGGTGGCGAAATTGTCGGAGCCATCCACCACCACGTCCACGTCGCGAATCAGATCGAGCGCATTGCCGGCGTCGAGCCGGCCCTGGTGCAGCACCATCTGCACATGGGGATTGAGGGCGGCCACGGCATCGCGCGCGCTCTCCACCTTGGGGCGGCCGATATCCTGCGTGCGGTGGATGACCTGCCGCTGGAGATTGGAGAGCGAGACCTCGTCGTCATCCACCAGCACCAACGTGCCCACGCCGGCCGCTGCGAGATAGAGCAGCACCGGCGCGCCGAGCCCGCCCGCGCCCACCACCAGAACCCGCGCCGCCTTCAGCTTCTGCTGGCCCGGCCCGCCCACGTCGTGCAGCACGATGTGGCGCGCATAGCGCTCGATCTCGTCCGTGGAAAACGCCATTTACCTTGTCCTTCGTCCCACCGTCCTCACTCCTAGATAGGAGGCCGGGCGCGCCTGCCCAATGCCGGCCCGGGCCGTTCAGCCGGCCGAGGCCGCCCGCGGCGCGACGGCGGCGGCCATGCCTTCGCTGAGCGCATAGCCATAGAGGACGAGGCACGGCCCTTGGGCGCCGGCCTCGATGGCGGCGTCGATCGCCGCGGACAGGCCGCCGAGAGGCGCCTGCACCACCCGCTCGTCGGGCCGCGTCGCGGAAAACACCGCCAAAGCGGGCACCGCGAGATCCGTGCCGGCGGCGGCGAGCTTTTCCACCAGCTCCGGCAAGGTCCGGCGCGGCATGTAGACCACGGTGGTCGCGGCCGCGTCCGACAAAGCGCTGAAATCCAGATCCTTCGGCAGCTTGCCGTCGCGCGCATGGGCGGTGACGAATTGCAGGCGCCGCGCATGGTCGCGATGGGTGAGCGATGTGGTCAGCCGGCTCGCCACCCCCTGGGCGGAGGAGATGCCGGGCACCACTTCCACCGGAATGCCGGCGAGGCGGCAAGCGGTGATCTCCTCGCCCGCGCGGCCGAAGATCATGGGGTCGCCGCCCTTCAGCCGCACCACCCGCCGGCCTTCCTTGGCGAGCTGCACCATCAGCGCGTTGATGTCGTCCTGTTTGCAGGACGGACGATAGCCGGTCTTGCCCACCAGCATCTTCTTCGCCTCCCGCCGCGCGAAATCCAACACCTGCGGGGAGACCAAGTCGTCATAGAGCACCACTTCCGCGGATTGCAGCACCCGCACCGCCTTCAAGGTCAGCAGTTCGGGATCGCCCGGCCCCGCGCCCACCAGGACCACCGAGCCGCTGTCGGGCGCGGCGCGCGTGCTTTCGGCGTCGGCGAGCAGGGCCGCACGATCTTCCTCGCCCGGCGGCTGGTCGGGCGCGAACATGGCGCGGGCGGAAAACTGTTCCCAGAAGCGGCGGCGGCCGTGAAAGCTGAGGCCGAGGGCGGAAACCGCCCCGCGCCAGGACTGCGCCGCCTGCGCCCAGGCCTTGAAGCCCGGCGGCAAGAGCGCCTCGATCTTGGCCCGCACCGCCTGTCCGAACACGGGGGCCGCGCCATCGGTGGAAATGCCGACCACCAGAGGCGAGCGATTGACGATGGCACCGAAGGCGAAATCGCAGAAGGCCGGCTTGTCCACGACATTGACCGGCACGCCGGCCGCGCGGGCGGCGGCGGCGAAACGGGCGGCTTCCGCCTCATCCTCCGCGTCGGCGATGGCGAGCGCCGCGCCGGCCAGATCCGTTTCGTTCCACGCCCGTTCGACCAGCGCGATGGGGCCGACCGGAGCGGATTGCGCGAGCGCGCGCATCTCTTCGCACGGCGCGGCGGCAATCACTTCCACATGGGCGCCAGCAGCGGAGAGCAGTTCCGCCTTCCAGACCGCCGGCTCGGTGCCACCGACCACCACCACGCGCTTGCCGGCGAGGGCGAAGAACACCGGCAGCCGCGCGAGCTTGTCCATGCGGGCGCCGTTGCGCTCGCGGGGCGCGCGGCCGGAGAGGGATGGCTTGTCGATAGGCCCAGAGGCCATGGGTCTGGAACTCCGTCGCTTTGGAACCTCCGGCGCTGCACCTTCGGGCTGCGGCCGGGGGGCGTTCAGTTTGTGCCCATCGTCCGGTTTTGCCAAGCGATAGGCGTCGCGCCTTTTATGGCGCAAGCCTCCGATGCATTCAACGTCTGAAATGTGGTTTTATCATTTCAACATTCAAATTACGTTGAAATTCAGTGTGCCTCTTCCCAATTGGCGGCGGCATGGGCCTCCACCTTCAGGGGCACGGCAAGCGCCACAGCCGGAAGCGCGGCCTGCTCCATGACATGCTTCACCACCGGCAGGGTTGCCTGTGCCTCGGCTTCCGGCACTTCGAACACCAGTTCGTCATGCACCTGAAGCAGCATCTGCGCGGAAAGGTCCGCCGCCTTCAGCGCCGGCTCCATGCGCACCATGGCGCGGCGGATGATGTCGGCGGCCGTCCCCTGGAGGCGGGCATTGATGGCGGCGCGCTCGTTGAAGGCGCGAATGGAGGGGTTGGACGCCGCGATATCGGGATAATGGCAGCGCCGGCCGAACAGGGTTTCCACATAGCCATGCTCGCGGCAGAAGGTCTTGGTCTCGTCCATATAGGCGCGGATGCCGGGGAAGCGCTCGAAATAGCGGCGGATATAGAGTCCCGCCTCCTCGCGCCCGATGCCGAGCTGGTTGGCGAGGCCGAACGCCGAAATGCCGTAGATGATGCCGAAATTGATCGCCTTGGCACGCCGCCGCACCTCGGCAGGCATGCCCTCCACCGGCACGCCGAACATTTCGGATGCCGTCATGGCGTGGATGTCCAGCCCCTCCTGGAACGCTTCGCGCAGGCGCGGAATATCCGCGATCTCCGCCAGCAGCCGCAGCTCGATCTGCGAATAATCGGCCGAAACCAGCAGCCGCCCCGGCTCCGCCACGAAGGCGCGGCGGATGCGGCGGCCTTCCTCGGTGCGGATCGGGATGTTCTGGAGGTTGGGCTCGGAGGAGGACAGCCGCCCGGTGGTGGTCGCCGCCAGCGCATAGGAGGTGTGCACCCGCTTCGTGCGCGCATTCACATAATTGGGCAAGGCGTCGGTATAGGTGGAGCGCAGCTTCGCCAGTTGGCGCCAGTCCAGGATCTTCTGCGGCAGGGTGTGGCCGGCCTCCGCCAGTTCCTCCAGCACATTGGCCTTGGTGGACCAGGCGCCCGTGGGTGTCTTGGTGGCGCCGGGCAGCCCGAGCCGGCCGAACAAGACGTCGCCGATCTGCTTGGGCGAACCGATGTTCAGCCGCTCTCCGCCCAGGATTTCCGCGATTTCGTCCTCGATCCGCGCCGCGCCCTGGGCGAACTCGCTGGACAGGCGGCCGAGGATCGGCCGGTCGATGGCGATGCCGCGCCCTTCCATGCGCACCAGAACGGGAATAAGCGGCCGCTCCAGCGTCTCGTAGACGGTGCTCATGCCATCCGCCACGAGGCGCGGCTTGAACACGCGCCATAGGCGCAGCGTCACGTCGGCGTCTTCCGCCGCATAGGCGGTGGCGGGCTCGAGCGCGACCCGGTCGAACGTCACCTGCCCCTTGCCCTTGCCCGCCACTTCCGTGAAGGCGATGGGCGTATGGCCGAGGTGGCGCACCGAGAGGTCGTCCATGCCGTGGTTGCCCTTGCCGGCATCCAGCGCATAGGACATGCACATGGTGCAGTCGAACGGGGCAACCTCGATGCCATGGCGGGCCAGCAAGGCGACGTCATATTTGGCATTGTGGGCGATCTTCATCGTGCCGCGGTCTTGCAGCATCGGCTTCAGGACGGCGAGCGCCTCCTGGAACGGGATCTGCCCCGGCAGGAGCCCTTCCTCGAACAGGCCGTCGCCGGCCCCGCGATGGGCCAGTGGGATATAACAGGCCTCGTTGGGCGAAAGCGCGAGCGAGACGCCCACGAGGTCCGCCGCTTGCGGATCCACCGACGTGGTCTCGGTGTCAAAGGCGACGTAACCCTGGTCGATGGCGCGCGCGCACCAGGCCTGGAGTTCGGCCAGATCCGTCAACATGCGGTACCGGCTGCGGTCCACCTTGTTGGAGCGCGCCTCCTGTACCCGCGCCGCCACCAGATCGGCCGGGTTGAGCACGTTCGGCCGCCCGTCTGCGGAACCTGCGCCGTTCGCCGGCGCGGGGGCCTGTGCCGACGCAGGGGCCGGCATCGCGGCGCCATCCTCTTCCGCGCCGAACAGGCCGCCCGTCGTGCTCGGCGCCAGCGCCGGGTCGGCCTCGATGGCACCCGCCTCCACACCAAACGCCTCGGCGGCCCGGCGGGTGATGGTGGTGAATTCCATGGCCTTCAAAAAGGCGATGAGGCGCTTGCCGTCCGGCTGCTCCAGCACCAGGTCGGAGAGCGGCACCTCCACCGGCACGGCGCAATCCAGAGTCACCAATTGCTTGGAGATGCGGGCCTTTTCCACATTCTCCGGATTCAACAGCGATTCGCGGCGCTTCACCTGCTTGATCTCGCCGGCCCGCGCCAGCAGGGTTTCGAGGTCGCCATATTCCTGGATCAGGGTCGCGGCGGTCTTGATGCCGATGCCGGGCACGCCGGGGACATTGTCGGTGGAATCCCCCGCAAGGGCCTGGACGTCGGTCACCTTCTCGGGCGGCACGCCGAAATATTCGATGACCTCGCCAAGGCCGATGCGCCGCTCCGGCCGGGCGCCGCGCCCGCCCGCCTCGCCGGAGGCCGGGTCGTACATGCCGATGCGATCGCCCACCACCTGCATCAGATCCTTGTCGGCGGAGACGATGAGGACGTCGGCGCCGGCGGCGGCGGCCTGCCTGGCATAGGTGGCGATCAGATCGTCCGCCTCGAAGCGGGCCATCTCCACCGGAATGAGGCCGAACGCCCGCACCGCCTCGCGCATCAGCGGAAACTGGGGAATCAGTTCCGGTGGCGGCTCGGAGCGGTTGGCCTTATAGGCGGGATAGATTTCACGCCGGAACGAGTCTTCGCTCTTGTCGAAGATGATGGCGAGGTGCGTGGGCTTGATGCCCATGGCGCCCTCACGGATGAATTGGAACAGCTTGGTGCAGAACAGACGCACCGCCCCCGTCGGCAGCCGGTCGGAGCGGAAATTATACTTCCGGTCCTGATTGATCGACTGGAAATAGGCCCGGAAGACGAAGGACGATCCATCCACCAGGAAAACGTGATCGCCGGGCTTGAGCGGGCTGGGAGCGTGTGACATCCGGGCATCCAATGACAAGGCGCGCACGATGCCCGAGCGCCTTCCCGTCGACAACCCTCAGCGCGGCCGCCCCTTCAAAGTCAGATCGCCGCGAGCGGTTTTTCCAGCACCGCCAACACGCGCGGCAGCTCGTGCCCGCGCTTCAGGATCAGGCCTGTCTGGGACACCACGCAATAGGCCCCCTGCTTGCGCGCCAGCTTCGGATCCTTCTCGATGCGATACAACGGCACATCGAGCGAGCGGCGGAAGACGGAGAACACCGCCTTGTCCTTCAGAAAGTCGATCGCATAGTCGCGCCACTCGCCAGCGGCGACCATGCGCCCGTAAAGATCGAGAATGCGGTCGAGCTCCCGCCTGTCGAACGTGACGAGAGCGGGGGGAGATGGCGGTGTCGGCGCCGGCGCGCGGGCGGGGCGTATGGGTTCAACGATTCCCATCGGACCTCCAAGGTGCGAACGACCCATGATCGCTTTCATCGCCGCCCGGTTCAAGGGGATTGAATAGCCGGCTGGCGAGACCGGAAAAGACCGGAAACGCGATCACGGGGTCGTCAACGACCATCACAGTCTCGCCGGAATTCGGCCCTTCCCTCGACAAGCGGGGGGAGCAAATTCATAAACGTAGCAGGGCCGGTTCGCAGTCGCTCCGGTCTATCCCAGCCCCCCAGCCCCCCGGGGTGACAGGCGAACCGGCCACTGCTACGCATCCTTCAAGTTTCTAACTTTCAAGGGCCGCGAAAGCGGCCTTTTTTATTGCCCGCGCACCGACGAGCAGGCAATGCAGGTCGAGCCACGACGCACGCACGCGTGGACTGAGCTTCGTCAATTCAGATGATTTCAGGGTCGATCTTGTTATTTCAGATCGATCTTGGCGGCGCCGAGGATCGGGCCAGGGGCCTGGAACGACCCGCGCTGCACCAGCACGGCCGCGCCGTCCACGCCATCGTTCCAGAATTCGCTGAGCGGCACCGAAAAGCGCGCCGGGCCGCCGGTCCAATTGCCGAGCTTCACCCAGGCGCGGACCACATTGGTATAGGTGACGTTCTTGCCCTGGTTCTCGCCGCGGCCGATGGCCACCGTATGGGTGCTCAGAATGGGGCAGAGCCAGACTTCAGCGGCATTCGGCACATGGCCGGGTTTTGTCGGGTCTCCCCCCGCGGCCACGTCCACCACCAGATTCTCGCCGGAGCGGCGCAACGCGACCGGCACCAGCAAGGTCGAGCCCGCATCGTGCGCGCGCACGACGGCCTTCTCGACCGCCGCCTTGTCGCTGCCCTTGGCGGGAGCGATCCCGTCCACCACCATCTGCGGGGTATAGATCATCCGGTCGCCGCGCTGTTCGGCATACGCGCGCTGGCGCACCGAATGGCCGTGCTTGGCGAGCGTATCCTTCCAGCCGACATAATCCCAATAGTCCACCGCGAGCGTCAGGGCGATCATCTGCGGGTCTGCCGCGAGCTCCGTCAGCAGGGCATCGGCGGGGGGGCAGGACGCACAGCCCTGGCTGGTGAACAATTCCAGCACCGCCTTGGGCGCGGCCGGCGGGGGGGCGGCGACTTGCGCCGGCTCCTGCGCACCCGCACCCCCTGCCGCGAACGCACAGGTGAGCGCGATCATGCCGAGGTATGTAAGGCGGAACGGGAGACGGCTCTTCAATGCACCGGGACCTGCGAATGGCGAAGAGTGATTGCCACACGCTTAGGCGCGCCCCGTCCTTGATGCCAGTCAATTCGCAGTGAGACGCGCGGGCCTGCCCTGAATGAAACAGCCGCCCGCGGGTCTCCACGGGCGGCTGTCCTGGTGTTAAATGCTGGTGGCGGCAGGGCCGCCACGCCTCACGCCGCGAGGTGGCGCAGGACGTAGGGCAGGATGCCGCCCGAGCGGAAATAATCCAGCTCGTCCAGCGTATCGATGCGGCAGATCAGTTCCACCTGGGTCACCCGGCCATCGGCATAGGCGATGTTGAGGGTCATCTTCTGGCGGGGCTTCAGATCCCCTTCCAGGCCGCGAAGGGTGATGAGTTCATCGCCCTTCAGGCCCAGCGTCTGCCAGGAGGTGCCCTCTTCGAACACCAGCGGCACGATGCCCATGCCCACCAGGTTCGAGCGATGGATGCGCTCGAAGGACTGGGCGATCACGGCGCGGATGCCGAGCAGCTTGGTGCCCTTGGCCGCCCAATCGCGCGAGGAGCCGGTGCCGTATTCCTTGCCGGCGAACACCACCAGGGGCACGCCCTCGGCCTTATATTGCATGGCCGCGTCATAGATCGGCAGCTGGGCGCCGTCCGGCTGGTGCAGGGTGACGCCGCCTTCGACGCCGGGCACCATCTGGTTCTTGATGCGGATGTTGGCGAAGGTGCCACGCATCATGACTTCGTGATTGCCGCGGCGGGTGCCGTACTGGTTGAAGTCCACCGGGCGCACCTGATGCTCGATCAGGTACTGGCCCGCAGGCGAGGCCTGCTTGATGGAACCCGCCGGCGAGATGTGGTCGGTGGTGATGCTGTCCAGGAACAGGCCGAGGATGCGGGCATCGACGATGTCGGTGACCGGGTCGGGCGTCGAGGAAATGCCGACGAAGTAAGGCGGGTTCTGCACATAGGTGGAACCGTCTTCCCAGGCATAGGTCTGGCCGGTGGGAATGGCGATCTTCTGCCAATGGGCGTCGCCCTTGAAGACGTCGGAATATTTTTCCTTGAACATCTTCTTGGTGATGTTCTCACGGATATAAGTGGCGATCTCCTTGTTGGAGGGCCAGATGTCCTTGAGATAGACGGGATTGCCGTCCTTGTCCTCGCCCAGCGGTTCGGTGGCGAGATCGACCTGAAGCGAGCCGGCCAGCGCATAGGCCACCACCAGCGGAGGCGAGGCGAGGTAGTTCGCCTTCACATCCGGATTCACGCGGCCTTCGAAGTTGCGGTTGCCGGAAATGACGGCACCGGCGACCAGATCGTTCTTGTTGATCGCCTCGGAGATCGCCTCCGGCAGCGGACCGGAATTGCCGATGCAGGTGGTGCAGCCGAAGCCGACCAGATTGAAGCCGAGAGCGTCGAGATATTCCTGCAGATCGGCGGCCTTCAGATACCCTTCGACCACCTGGGAGCCGGGCGCGAGCGAGGTCTTCACCCACGGCTTGGACTTCAGGCCCTTCTTCACCGCCGCCTTGGCGAGCAAGCCCGCTGCGATCAGCACGCTCGGGTTGGAGGTATTGGTGCAGGAGGTGATGGCGGCGATCACCACGTCGCCGTGGCCGACGGAGAAATTGGCGCCTTCAACGTCGATCCGCTTGGCGGCTTCGCCCGGCTTCTTGAATTCGCCCTCGAGGGCGGCGAGGAAGCCGGCCTTGGCATCGCTCAGCAGCACCCGGTCCTGCGGGCGCTTGGGGCCGGCGATGGAGGGCAGCACGGTGTCGAGGTCGAGTTCCAGCGTATCGGTGAACACGGGATCGAGCGTGTTCTTGTTGCGCCACATGCCCTGCGCCTTGGAATAGGCTTCCACCAGTTCCACGCGGCTTTCCTTGCGGCCGGTCTCTTCCAGATAGTCGATGGTCTCGCGATCCACCGGGAAGAAGCCGCAGGTGGCGCCATATTCGGGCGCCATGTTGGCGATGGTGGCGCGGTCGGCGAGGGAGAGATGCTCCAGGCCGGGGCCGAAGAATTCCACGAACTTGCCCACGACACCCTTCTTGCGGAGCATCTGGGTGACGGTGAGCACGAGGTCGGTGGCGGTGATGCCTTCCTTGAGCTTGCCGTCCAGCTTGAAGCCAATGACTTCGGGGATCAGCATGGAGATCGGCTGGCCGAGCATGGCGGCCTCCGCCTCGATGCCGCCGACGCCCCAGCCCAGCACGCCGAGGCCGTTCACCATGGTGGTGTGGCTGTCGGTGCCCACCAGCGTGTCCGGATAGGCGACCGTGACGGTCTTGCCGTTCAGCTCTTCCTTGCGGGTCCACACCGTCTGGGCGAGATATTCCAGGTTCACCTGGTGGCAGATGCCGGTGCCGGGGGGGACGACGCGGAAATTGTCGAACGCGCTCTGGCCCCATTTCAGGAAGCGGTAGCGCTCCTGGTTCTGCTTGTATTCCTCGTCGACGTTCTTCTTCAGGGCGTTGTCGGTGCCGAAGAAGTTGACGATCACCGAATGGTCGATGACGAGGTCGACAGGAACCAGCGGGTTGATCTTGGCCGGGTCGCCGCCCAGGGTCACCATGGCGTCGCGCATGGCGGCGAGATCCACCACGGCGGGCACGCCGGTGAAGTCCTGCATCAGCACGCGGGCGGGGCGATAGGCGATTTCCTTCTCGGCCTTGCCGCGCGAGGTCAGCCAGTCGGCGATCGAGATCACGTCTTCCTTCGTGACCGAGCGGCCGTCTTCATAGCGCAGCAGGTTTTCCAGCAGCACCTTCATGGAGAAAGGCAGGCGGGAGATGCCGGGGAGCCCGTTCTTCTCGGCCGCTTCAAGGCTGTAGTAGGTGTATTCCTTGTCATCCACCGTCAGGGTGGTACGGCACTGGAAGCTGTCGAGGGAAGAAGAAGTCACGGCGCGTTTTCTCCGGTTCGATGATCGACCGACGCGACACGCCTAGAGGACCGGGCTAAGGAGGTGCCGGGCCACCTAGGGGTGCGGTTCAGCCGCTTTATAGAGCGATTTCAAACGGCGGTCATGCGATAAGAACGTTCAATGTGCGATGCATCCAAAATTCACCCGCAAGGCTCATTCCCGCACGCTGGGGAAGCGCCCGCCGCGGTCCTGAAGGCCGAGGGCCTGTCCTGCCAAAGAGGCGTGCGGCTGCTGTTCGACAAGCTCGACTTTGAGCTAAGAGCCGGCCACGCCTTGGTGGTGGTGGGGCGCAACGGCGCCGGCAAATCCTCCCTTCTGCGCATCGTCGCCGGCCTTCTTGCCGCGACATCCGGCCGCGTCACGCGGGCCGAGGGCGCAGCGGAGCGGCCCTACACGGAAGAGATGCACTATCTGGGCCATGACGACGCGCTGAAAGCCGCCTTGAGCGTTGCCGAAAATCTTTCCTTCTGGCGCACCATGCTGGGCGCCACCGGCCTGCCGGTCGCGGACGCATTGGAAGAGGTGGGCCTCGGCGGCCTCGGGCGGCTGCCGGTGGCGGTTCTGTCCGCCGGCCAGAAGCGCCGCCTCGCCATTGCCCGCCTGCTGGTGTCGCGCCGCCGCATCTGGATCCTGGACGAGCCCACCACCGCGCTCGACGTGACTGCCCAGGCGCGGTTCGCAGAACTTGGCCGGGCGCATCTCGATTCGGGCGGGGCGATCCTGGCCGCGACCCATGCCCCGCTGGATTTCGGCCCTCGCGTCGGCACCCTTCAGCTCGGCCCGAAACTGGAGGCCGGCGCATGATGGCGGCGTTCTTGGCGCTGGTGCGCCGTGACATGGCGCTCGCCCTGCGCTCGGGTGGCGGCGCCGGGCTCGGCGTCGTGTTCTTTCTCTCCGTCATTACCATCGTGCCGTTCGCGGTCGGGCCGGACATGGTGCTGCTGGCGCGGATCGGCCCGGCGATCCTGTGGATCGGTGCGCTGCTCGCCAGCCTCATCGGGCTCGAGCGCCTGTTCGCGGCGGATGTGGAGGACGGATCGCTCGATGCCCTGGCCCATTCCGCCCTGCCGCTGGAATTGGTGGCGGCGGCCAAGGGACTTGCCCATTGGATCGCCACCGGACTGCCTCTGGTGGTGGCAGCGCCGGTGCTGGCGCTCATGCTCAATCTGGAACCGGCGGCGATCGGCGCGGTGGTTCTCACCTTGTTGGTGGGCACGCCGGCGGTCACCGCGCTCGGCCTCATCGGCGCGGCCTTCGCCGGCGCTTTCCGCCGGGGCGGGCTGCTGATCGCGGTCCTGGTGCTGCCGCTCGCGATCCCCGTGCTGATCTTCGCGGTCTCCGCCACCGGCGCGGCGGTGACCGGCCCGGTCCCGTTCGGCACGCCGTTCCGCATCCTCATCGGCCTTACCTTGTTCGCTTTGGTGCTGGGGCCGGTGGCGGCGGCGGCGGCGCTGCGGGCGGCGCGCGGCTGAGCTGGGCGATCGGGCGACACGGCAGCGTCATACGCTGAAGGAATCGTGATGCGGCGCAGCGAAGGCCAGTTGCGTTACTTGGGCAACCCTAGCATCGAAGGCATATCCCCATGCGCGTGCCCCTCACCGCCCCCGCCGATCTCTCGCAAGAGCAGCGCCCGCTCTATGACGACATGCGCACCGGCATCGAGACCAGCTTCAAGGGCTTCAAGGCCATCGCCGACGACGGTGCGCTGATCGGCCCCTGGAACCCCTGGATTCACTATCCCAAATTCGGCGGCCCGGTGTGGGAGCTGACCAAGGCCATGTCCTCCAGCCCCACGCTGCCCAAGCCCGTGCGCGAGGTGGCGATCCTGGTGACCGGCGCCCATTTCCATTCGGCCTATGAGCTTTACGCCCACATCCTGGTGGCCGAGACGCGCGGCCTGCCGGACGAGAAGATCGCCACCATCGTCGCCGGCCAGCGCCCGGCCGATCTCACCGGCGAGGAGGCCGTGACCTATGACGTCGCCTCGGCCCTGGTGCGCGGCTCGACCTTGCCGGAGTTGGTGTACCGCCAGGCAGTGGACACGTTCGGCGAATATGCCGCCGCCGAGCTGATCTATCTGGTCGGGCTCTATTGCCTGGTCTCGGTCATTCTCAACGGCTTCGACGTGCCGGTGCCGGAAGGCGCCTGACGCGCGCGGGAACGCCGGGCCTGCTCATTCCGCCGCACCCCGTTTCACACAATCGCGCGTCCGGGGCGCTCCCCTGCCGTCGCGAGATGGTCTAGAACGCCAGCCATGGCGCTTCTCGACTTCGCCAATCCGACCCGCTTCCTCTCCCTCTCCGCCCGGCTCATTCCCTGGACGGCGGGGGCGGCGGCGCTCGCCCTGGCGCTCGGCTTCACCCTCGCCTTCCTCGCCCCGCCGGACTACCAGCAGGGCGAGACGGTGCGGATCATGTACATTCACGTGCCGTTCGCATGGCTCTCCATGTTCGGCTACTCGATGCTTGCGGCGTCCTCGCTCGGCATATTGGTCTGGCGCCATCCGCTGGCCGATGTCGCGCACAAGGCGGCCGCGCCAATCGGTGCCACCTTCACCTTCCTGTGCCTGCTCACCGGCGCCCTGTGGGGGCGGCCCATGTGGGGCACCTATTGGGTGTGGGACGCGCGCCTCACCTCGGTGCTGGTGCTGTTCCTGCTCTATCTCGGCCTGATGGCCCTGCGCGCCGCCATCGACGAGCCCAGCCGCGCCGGACGGGCGGCGGCGGTGCTGACCCTGGTGGGCTTCATCAATGTGCCGATCGTCAAGTTCTCGGTGGATTGGTGGAACACCCTTCACCAGCCGGCCTCGGTGTTCCGCATGGGCGGCTCCACCATCGACGGCAGCCTGCTGTGGCCGCTGCTCATCTGCGCGCTGGGCTTCACCCTGCTGTTCCTAACCCTGCACATGATCGCCATGCGCACGGAGATCCTGCGCCGACGCGTCCAGGTGCTGGAAGCGCGTGCCGCAGCGGAGGCCGTGGCCTGATGGAGCACGCGCTGTTCATCTATGCGTCTTATGGCGCCGCCGCGCTCGGGCTCGGCGTGCTGACGCTGTGGCTGATGCTCGACTATCGCGCCCAGGCCAGGGCCCTGGCGGACCTCGAGGCGCGCGGCGTGCGCCGCCGCTCGGAGCGGAACCGGCCATGAGCGATAGTCCTCCCCCGCCGCCGGCCGCCGCCGCCCCGGTGCCCAAGCGCCGGCGCCCGCTGCTGGTGCTGCTGCCCGTGGTGGCCTTCGGCCTGCTCGCCGCCTTGTTCCTGGTGCGCCTGTTCGCCGGCGATCCCTCGCAGATCCCCTCCGCGCTCGTGGGCCGGCCGGCGCCCACCCTCGCCCTGCCCCCATTGGCGGGCCTGCTGGACGCCGGCGCCCCGGTACCAGGGCTCACTGGCACGGACTTCAAGGGCAAGGTCACGCTGGTGAACGTGTGGGCGTCCTGGTGCGCTCCCTGCCGGGAGGAGCATCCGCTCCTGATGGAACTGGCGCGCGACCCGCGCCTGCGCCTGATCGGCATCAATTATAAGGACACGCCCGACAACGCGCGCCGGTTCCTCGGCCAATATGGCCTGCCGTTTGCGGCGGTTGGCATAGACCCCAACGGGCGTGCCGCCATCGAATGGGGGGTTTATGGTGTTCCCGAGACCTTCCTGGTGGGGCCGGATGGGGCGATCGCCCATAAATTCGTCGGCCCGCTCAGCCAGGAGACGGTCCGCTCCACCTTGCTGCCGATGGTGGCGAAGCTCTCCGGCAAGTCGGGCTGAGACCGAAGATCAGTCCTTCGGCTCGCTTTTGTCCTCGAACCGCGCCATCAGCGGCGCCTGGGCGAAGGCGAACAGGAAGGTCAGCGGCAGATAGCCGAAGGTCTTGAAATTGACCCAGGTGTCGGTGGAAAAATTGCGCCACACCAGTTCGTTCAGCACCGCCATCACCAGGAAGAACACGCCCCAGCGCAAGGTCAGGATGCACCAGCCCTGATCGGTCAGGCGCACCATGCCGTCCAGCACATAGGGCAGCAGCGGCTTGCGGAACAGCAGCCCGCCCAGCAGCAGAACGCCGAACAAGGCGTTCACCATGGTCGGCTTCATCTTGATGAAATGATCGTCCTGCAGCACCAGGGTCAGGGTGCCGAACACCGTCACGACCACCGCAGACACCAGCGGCATCACCGCGATGCGGCGCGCCAGCACCCACATGGCCGCGAGCGCGGCAAGCGTCGCCACCATGAACACACCGGTGGCCACATAGATGCCGCCATAGGCATTGCCGATGAAGAACAGCACCAGCGGACCGAGCTCCAGGGCGAGCTTCAGGCCCGGCTTCATCTTGGGGCGAACGGTGGTTTCGGCTGCGGCGGTTTCGGTCATCTGATCCTCGTTTCCGGCCCCCTTTTGCAGAGCCTGCGCGGCGCAATCAAGGCCGGCTGCGGATTTCGCCCCTGGCTTGCGCGCCTCAGTCACGCAGGCTGAGGCAGGAAACGATCTCCGGCCCCTCCGACACCACCCGTCCCTGAAGCCGCGCGGCGAGCCGGCGCACCCCGGTGGACGGCTTGCCGGCATCGCGCCGGTGGGGATTGGGCAGCATGACGGCCAACAAGGCGGCCTGCTCCGAGGTCAGATTGGCGGTGCCCTTGCCAAACGCGCGGCGCGCGCCGGCCTCGACGCCGAATTCCCCGTCTGGCCCCCACTCGGCGATATTGAGATAGATCTCCATCATCCGCCTTTTGCTCAGCACCAGGTCGAGCCACAGCGCGAGGGGCAGTTCCATCGCCTTGCGTACGAACGAGCGGCCGGGCCACAGGAACAGATTCTTCGCCACCTGCATGGAAATCGTTGAGGCGCCGCGGGCATCCTCGATCTCGTCGTCGGCGCGGGCGATCGCGGCCTGGATTTCCGTGATGTCCACGCCCCAATGCTGGCAGAAGCGCGCATCCTCCGAGGCAATGACGGTGCGTGGCAGGATCGGCGCCATGTCGGTGATCGGAGTCCAGACGCGCTCCACCCTCTGCCCGGTGAGCCAGCGGCCCAGCATCAGGGTGGAGACGGGGGTGACCACCATATAGAGCACCGACAGCACGAACGGGACGAGGGCCAGCACCAGGACGAGGATCACGAACCGCCTGAACAGGGACATGGCCGCTCCGCGGGGCGAGAGAAGATCATAAGGGAAGTGCGAAGGTCGAGCTTCGGTTCCCCCGGCGGCTTGACCGGCAGCTCTGGTTGGGGCACCGGGAGGTGCGCGTCAACCGCGCTTTCCCCCGACGCGCTCCAGCCCGAAGGCCCGCCCGGTGTCCCTGTCCCTTCCCGCCCGCCTCGAAGCTGCAGCCGCCCTCACCCAGGCGCGGCTCGAACGCGCCCTCGCCGATGCTCCGCTTCCCGGCGAACGGCTGCGCCCGAAGCGCCTGATGGAGGCGATCCGCCACGGCAGCCTGGACGGCGGCAAGCGCCTGCGGCCGTTCCTCGTCATCGAGACCGCCGCCCTGTTCGGCCTCGCGCCGGATGCGGCGGTGACGGCGGCAGCGGCCGTGGAATGCGTGCATTGCTATTCCCTGGTCCATGACGATCTGCCCGCCATGGACAATGACGTGCTGCGGCGCGGCCGGCCCACCGTCCATGTGGCTTATGGCGAAGCCACCGCCATCCTCGCCGGCGATGCGCTGCTCACCCTCGCTTTCGACCTGCTGGCGGGCGCGGACGCCCACCCCGACGCGGCCGTGCGCATCGCGCTCGTGTCGGCCCTGGCGCGTGCGGCAGGCATGGGCGGCATGGTGGGTGGGCAGATGCTCGACCTCGCCGCCGAGGGCCGGTTCGCCGACGGCGTTCCGCTTGCCCTGTCCATGGACGAGATTCGCGATCTCCAGGCCATGAAGACCGGCGCCCTGCTGGCGGTCTCGGTGGATGCGGGGGCGCTGCTCGGCGGCGCGACGAGCGAGGAGCGCGCGGCGCTCGCCTCCTACGGGCGGGCGCTCGGCGCGGCCTTCCAGATCGCCGACGACATTCTCGACATCGAGGGCAGCACCGCCGATCTCGGCAAGACCGCGGGCAAGGATGTGACCGCCGGCAAGGCGACCCTGGTGGCAAGCCTCGGCGTGGACGCGGCGCGCGGGCTTCTTTCCGATCTGGTGGCCGAGGCGCAAGCTGCCCTCGCCCCGTTCGGCGCGCGCGGCACGATCCTGGCGGAGGCGGCGCGCTTTGTCGCCGAGCGCAAGAATTGAGCGGGCGCACCCCAGGCCCGCAAGATTTGATCGCCGCCTCAGACCCGCGCCGGGCCGGCCCGGTCGCGCGGCGCGCCGCGCCATGCTAGCGTCCGCCCCATCGTGACACGCAGACCGCCCCCCTCCCCCATGACCCGCCGGACCTTCATCGCCGGAGCCTCCGCCTTGGCCGTGGCGCCGCTTGGCGCCGCCCGCGCGCTCGGGCAGGTGCCGGCCTCTGGGCAGGTGGACGTGGTCATCATCGGCGCAGGGGCCGCCGGTATTTCCGCTGCCCGCAAGATCGCGGCCGCAGGGCGCAGCTATGCGCTGATCGAGGCCAGCAAGCGCGTCGGCGGGCGGGCTTTCACCGATACCAGCCTGTTCGGCGTGCCGTTCGATCGCGGCGCCCACTGGCTGCACGCGCCCGACAATAATCCGTTGGCCGAGCTCGGCGCGCAGGCGGGCTTTGATCTTTATGCCGCGCCCGAGGGCGCGCGGCTCTACATCAAGGGCCGCGAAGCCTCGCAGAATGATTATGAGGATTTCGTCTCGGCCGTGCGTCGCGGCGAGCGCGCCATCGGCGCCGCTGGGGACGCCGGGCGCGACCTTGCAGCCTCGCGGGTGCTGCCCGACCTCGGCCCGTGGGGGCCAAGCGCCGCCTTCGTGGCAGGGCCGTTCAGCTGCGCCAAGGACCTCGACCAAGTGTCGAGCGTGGATTTCTCCCGCTCCGAAGAGCGCGGCGAGGATCTGTTCTGCCGCCAGGGCTATGGCGCGCTGGTCGCCAAGATGGCCGAGGGCCTCTCGGTGCGGTTCGAGACCGCCGCTTCAAGCGTCGACATGGGCGGGCGGCTGGTGCAGGTCTCCACCAACAAGGGCACGCTCTCCGGCCGGGCGGTGATCCTCGCCGTGCCGCCCAGCCTGCTGCTCGCGGGCAAGGTCCGCGTCAATCCCGGCCTGCCGCTGCGCTATCGCAGCGCGGTCGAGCGCATCACGCTCGGCGCGTACGACCATATCGCCTTCGAACTGCCCGGCAATCCGCTGCGCCTCTCGCCCGACGAGACCGTGCACGTGAAGGCCGACAGCCCGCGCACCTTCGCGCTCATCGCCCGCATGGGCGGCAGCGACCTGCACATGCTGGACGTGGGGGGCAAGTTCGCCCTGGAGCTGGCCAATGGGCCGGCCGATTCCGGCGCCGCCTTCCTCAAGGAGGCCCTCACACGCGAGTTCGGCGCCGATATCGCGGCGCGCGTCGGCAAGGTGCACCAGACCCGCTGGACCAAGGAGCCGCTGGCACTCGGCGCCTTCTCCTGCGCCCTGCCCGGCAGCGGCAATCTGCGCCGCGCCTTCACGGAAGTGGTCAACGGCCGGCTGATGTTCGCGGGCGAACATGCCCACGAGACGCTCTGGGGCACGGTCAACGGCGCCTGGCTTTCCGGCGAGCGCGCGGCGACCCAGGCCCTGCGGGTGCTGGGCGTGACCGGCGCCGCGAGCATGTCCCAATAGGCGGCGACATCGCGCTCCACTCCGGCGGCGGGCTACGACCATTCTTCCTTTTGCGGCAGACCATCGGCCAGTTCGTAATAATCCGATTTCGACCCGACATAGATGTGTCCGGCCAGCTTTCGGCCGGTCGGCCGGTCGAGCGTTCCCGCGGTCACATAGGTCTCGACGCCAGGGTCCGCGCGCCAGAACAGATTTCCCCCACAGCGCGCGCAGAAGGCCCGCGCGACGGCTTCGGAGGATCGAAACCAGGTGAGGGTCTCGGATGCGACGAGGGTGAGATCGTCGCTCTTGCAGCAGGCCATGGCGGCGAAATGGCCGCTGGTGCGGGCGCACTGGGAACAATGGCAGGCGATGGGCTCGGCCAACGCGCCGTGGATCTCATAGCGCACGCCGCCGCACAAACAGCCCCCGGTCGCACGCATTTTCCGCCCTCTCTCAGAATCCCTACAAGGGTAAGGCGCACCGGGCCGGCACGGCAAGGCCCTCCAGCGCCTTCATCCCCGCGCCGGTCTGGCGCGAGGGGGAGGGCGGCGGGAGCGGACGGCGCGCCGGCTAAGGCGCGCCTTGGAAAAGCAACAGGTGACGTCGGAGCCGTTGCTCCGTCCGCTCCCGCGCGGTGATTTATGGCTCGCTTCGTGCGCTGCGTGGGTCGTTCTCGCTCTCCCAACATGACCGGCCAAACGAACTCCGGTCCGGGACGCACGCTTTGGGCCTCCTCTTTTGACGGGCGGAGTGCGTTAAGCCCCGACCCGCCGGACAACCGCCCCTGCACCACACATCAGGCCGCTCCGGACGCGCCCCTCCTGGTGCAAGGCGGGGTCAGGATAAACGGGTGGTGCAAAATGTCAAGGAATTTATTCCTTGTAGGATTATTTGCCTTCATCGAAGCCGCGGAAGGGCGGGGGTTGGCATGGAGGAGGGGTATCTTCCCATCCTCCCCTTTCCCCTCCCAACCCCTCCCCCGCAAGCGGGAGAGGGGGCAATGTCGCACCGTTGCTCTCGACTTCGTAAAGCGCGCCTTCGCCCTTCGCGCCCCCTCTCCCGCGTGCGGGAGAGGGTTGGGGAGGGGGCGCGCGCAAGCGCGTGCGAAAAGGGCGGCCCGATCCCGCAGCCCGTCTAACCGCGCAGGCTGGCGCCGGTCTTCTTCGCCACGTCGGCGACGATCTTCCCCGCCACGGCCTCGATCTCCCCGTCGGTGAGCGTGCGCTCGCGCGGCTGGAGCGTGATCTCGATGGCGACCGACTTCTTCCCCTCCTCGATGCCGACGCCCTCATAGACATCGAACACCGAGGCGTCGGTGATCAGCTTCTTGTCCACGCCCTGCGCGGCCCGCAGGATATCCCCCGCCGCCACCTGCCGATCCACCAGGAAGGCGAAGTCGCGCTTGACCGGCTGGAAAGCGGAAAGATCCAGCGGCGGCTTCACCTTGGTGGGCTTGGCCTTGGGTTCCGCGATGCGATCGAGAATGATCTCGAACGCCACCAGCGGTCCGCTCACATCCAGCGCTTCCAGCACGCGTGGGTGCAGCTCGCCGAAGGTGGCGAGCACGTTCGAGCCGAGCCGCAGGCTCGCCGAGCGGCCGGGATGATACCAGGCGGGCGCATCCGTGGTGACCTGGAGATTGCCCACCGGCGCCCCCACCGCGGCGAGCGCGGCCAGGGCATCGGCCTTGGCGTCGAAAGCATCCACGCTTTTCGCCGCGCCGGCCCAGTGGCGCCCCGAGCCCTCGGGCTTTGCGGTGGCCCGGCGAATGCCAGTCGCGGACATGCGCTGGTCCTTCGGCTGGTCGCCGGCGAACACCTGTCCCACTTCGAACAGGGCCACGTCGCCATAGCCCCGGTCCGCGTTGGCCTGGGCCGAGCGGATGAGGCCGGGCAGCAGGCTCGGCCGCATATCCGAGAGATCGGACGCGATGGGATTGGACAAGGCCAGCTCCGCCGCGCCGCCGCCGAACAGTTCCGCCTGTTCCTTGGAGACGAACGACCAGGTCACCGCCTCCACCATGCCGCGCGCGGCGAGCGCCCGGCGCGCCTTGCGCACGCGCAGCTGAAGCGGCGTCAGGACGGGACGGCGGGCGTCCTCGGTGCGGGGGAATTCGGTGGCGGGCACGCGGGCGAGGCCCAGGATGCGCACCACTTCTTCCACCAGATCCGCCTTGCCCTCGATATCGGCGCGCCAGGAGGGCGGCACCACCTGAACCACCGGCGCCGTGCCCGAAACCGCGAAGCCGAGGCGTGTGAGCACATCGCGGATTTCCGCTTCGCTCGCCTCAAGGCCCGAGAGGCGCTTCACCTCGCTGAGCGGGAAATCCACGGTGCGCGTGGTGTCCGGGATCGCGCCGGCCAGCACCATCTCGGAGGGCTCGCCGCCGCAGATATCGAGAATGATATGGGTGGCGAGGTCCAGCCCCGGCACGGTGAACGCGGGGTCGATGCCGCGCTCGAAGCGGAACCGGGCGTCCGAATTCAGCCCCAGCTTGCGGCCGGTCTGGGCGATGTTGATGGGCTCCCACAGCGCGCTTTCGATCACCACGTCGGTGGTGGCCTCGTCGCAGCCGCTCTCCTCCCCGCCCATCACGCCGGCGAGGCTCTCGACGCCCTTGTCGTCGGCGATCACGCACATGCTCTCGTCGAGCGTGTAGGTCTTCCCGTCCAGCGCCAGCAGGGTTTCGCCCGCCTTGGCGCGGCGCACCACGAGATCGCCCTTCACCTTCTTCAGGTCGAACACGTGCAGCGGCCGGTTGCGATCGAAGGTGAGGAAATTCGTCACGTCCACCAGCGCATTGATGGGGCGAAGGCCGATGGCGCGCAGCTTCTCCTGCATCCATTCGGGCGAGGGGCCGTTCTTCACGCCGCGCACCACCCGCACCGCAAACGCGGGGCAGAGCGGGGGGGTCTCGCCGAAATCCAGCGTCACATTCAGCGGCGCGGGGAACTTGCCCTCCACCGGCGCGATGCGCGGGGCGAGCAGCTCGCCGAGCCCGGCAGCGGCAAGATCGCGCGCGACGCCGGATACGCCGAGGCAATCGGCGCGGTTCGGCGTCACGGCGATTTCCACCACCGGGTCGTTCAGGCCCAGCACCTGGGCGAACGGGGCGCCGACCGGCGCGTCCTCCGGCAATTCCATGATGCCGTCATGCTCTTCCGAGAGGCCCATCTCGCGCGCCGAGCACAGCATGCCGCGGCTTTCCACGTCGCGGATCTTGCCGATCTTCAGCTCGGTGCCGGTGGCGGGAATGATGGTGCCGGGCGCCGCGAACACGGTCTTGAGGCCCGCGCGGGCGTTGGGCGCGCCGCACACCACCTGGATCGGCTCGCCTTTGCCGATGGAGACCGTGCAGACCTTCAGCTTGTCGGCATTGGGATGCTTCTGCGCGGTCAGCACCTCGCCCACCACGAACGGCGCCAGCGCCTTCGCCTTGTCCTCCACGCCCTCCACTTCGAGGCCGATGAGGGACAGGCGATCGACGATCTCCTCGAAGGAGGCCGTGGGTTCGAGATGCTCTTGGAGCCAGGAGAAGGTGAATTTCATCGGTCTGTTCCTTGTCCTGTCAGGTCCGTGCCTTTTCCCGCTCCCGCCCCTCCCCCGCAAGCGGGCGAGAGCTTCACTCCAGCACTTGCGCCCCCTCTCCCGCTTGCGGGGGAGGGTTGGGGAGGGGGCACAGCGGCCGAGGCCGACGCCACAATGCTTTCAAGCACGCCGGGCAGATTTTTCAGCACGTCCAGATTGCTGAACCGCAGCACCCGATAGCCTTTAGCGATGAAGACGCCATCGCGCCGCGCATCGCGGGTTCGCCCGGCATCTTGATAATGCTGGCCGCCGTCCACTTCCACGATTAGCCGGGCGGACAGGCAGGCGAAATCGGCGACATAGCCGGCAAGGGGATGCTGTCGGCGAAACCGCAGGCCGTTCAAGCGGTGGGCCCGCAGTTCGAACCAGAGCCTCTGCTCGGCGTCGGTGGAATTCACGCGCAGATCGCGGGCACGGGTGCGCAGAACGCGGCCGGTGCGCCAGCGCGGCTTGTGTTCGTCCTCTCCCATGCCAGGCTCCTGCCGGAAGCGGCGCATTCCCCCTCCCCAGCCCTCCCCCGCAAGCGGGAGAGGGAGTCTTTCGGGATACGCCGGGGCAAAGCCCGCTTCCGCTTGCGGGAGAGGGATGGGAGGGGGCAATTGCGCCACCTCGGCCGCACTCACGCGCTCAACCCACCGGCCAGGGTCGGGAAGTCCAGCGGGCGGAAGCCGTAGTGGGAGAGCCAGCGCACATCCGCCTCGAAGAAGGCGCGCAGGTCGCTCATGCCGTATTTCAGCATGGCGATGCGGTCGATGCCCATGCCCCAGGCGAAGCCCTGGTAGACGTCCGGGTCGATCCCGCAATTGCGCAGCACGTTGGGATGCACCATGCCGCAGCCCAGGATCTCCAGCCAGTCATTGCCCTCGCCGAAGCGGATCTCGCCGGGGCGCGAGCGGTCGCACTGGATGTCCACTTCCATGCTCGGCTCGGTGAAGGGGAAGAAGGACGGGCGGAAGCGCATCGTCACGTTCTCCACCTCGAAGAACGCCTTGCAGAATTCCTGCAGGATCCATTTGAGGTGGCCCATGTGCGAGCCCTTGTCGATCACCAGCCCCTCCACCTGATGGAACATGGGGGTATGGGTCTGGTCACTGTCGCAGCGATAGGTGCGGCCGGGGCAGATGACGCGGATGGGCGGGGTCTTGCTCATCATGGTGCGCACCTGCACCGGGGAGGTGTGGGTGCGCAGCACCTTGCGCTCGCCCTCGGCATTGGGCGGCAGGAAGAAGGTGTCGTGCATCTCCCGCGCCGGATGGCCGGCGGGGAAGTTCAGCGCGGTGAAATTATAGAAATCGGTCTCGATGTCCGGCCCTTCCGCCACCGAGAAGCCCATGTCGGCGAAAATCGCGGTCAGTTCCTCGGTGACCTGGGTGATGGGATGCACGCGGCCGATCTCGGCGCGCGGCTCGCGGACCGGCAGGCTCACATCCACCCGCTCGGTGGCGAGGCGCGCTTCGAGGGCGGCGGCCTTCAGCGCTTCCTTGCGCACGGCGAGCAGCCCCTGCACCCGGTCGCGCAGGCCGTTGATGGCCGGACCCATGGTCTTGCGCTCGTCCGGGCTCATGCCGCCGAGCGATTTCAGCAGTTCGGAGACGCTGCCCTTCTTGCCGAGGGCGGCGATGCGCACCGCTTCCAGCGCGGCTTCGTCGCCTGCCGCGAGAATGGCGGCGGAGACCTCACGCTCCAGGGCATCGAGGCCGGGATGATCGGTCAAAACGAGCTCGGACATGGGTCGGGCCTTCAGATGCAGCCAAGTGGTGTGCCGTCATCCCCCGGCGTGGCCCGGGAGGATCCGCGCCGGTCCGCCGGCGTGGCCCCGAGAGGCGGGCGCTGGCGGAGTCGCGTGGACGGCCGGTTGACGCCCGGCCGGGACGGGATGAATTCGGCGCCGGTTATAGACGCGTCGCGCGCAAAGCGAAAAGCCCCGAAAGCGTCTCCGCTCGGGGCTTTCAGTCTCGCTGGGCGGGTCGCGCCTGGGAAAAGCCTCAGGCCAGAGCGGCCTTGGCCTTCTCCACCAGGGCCTTGAACGCCTCGGGCTCGTGGATGGCGATATCCGAGAGCACCTTGCGGTCCACTTCGATCCCCGCCTTCGCGAGACCGTTGATAAAGCCGCCATAGGTGAGGCCGAGGTCGAGTTCGCGCACGCCGGCGTTGATACGCTGGATCCAGAGCGCGCGGAACGTGCGCTTCTTCACCTTGCGATCGCGATAGGCATACTGCATCGACCGTTCGACGGCCGACTTCGCTGCGCGGATGGTATTCTTGCGACGGCCATAGAAGCCCTTGGCGGCTTCAAAGACCTTCTTATGCTTGGCGTGGGAAGTTACGCCACGTTTCACGCGGGCCATGGATGATCTCCTTCAGATCGCAGTGCGTCAGCCGTTCGGCAGGAACGACTTGCGGATCACCCGTCCATCGCTCTCGCTGAGGATGGTGGTGCCGCGCTGGTTGCGGATCTGGGCATTGGTCCGCTTGATCATCCCGTGCCGCTTTCCGGCCTGGGCGGCGATAACTTTCCCGGTACCCGTCAGACGGAAGCGTTTCTTCGCTCCCGACTTGGTCTTCATCTTGGGCATTTTGCTCTCCGTGACCGCCATCCGCCGCACGTTGCCGCACGGGGCATTCAGCCTTTTGTTGATATGAGCGAAAAGAACCAACACGGCAGCCCTTGTCGCCGGCCGGTTCGAAGGCCGCACTCGTTACAGGACTGTCACGCGAAACGCAAGCCGGCTCCCCTTGCAAAACCGTGCGCTGCAAAACACGCGTCTGTCTCCGCCAAGGCTCAAGCCGCCATCTTTGCGCCTGTTCGCTCTGCTTTGTTGCCAAATTGAGGCTAGGGGCCTCGTGCCTTGCGCCCGGCGGGAATCCGGGCAGGAGATGACGATGAGGACGCCTTTGCGTGTTTCAGTCTTCACCGCCGCCCTCGCGGTGGCGGGCTTTGCGTTCAGTATGGCGCCGGCCAGCGCGCAGGCCTTGCGACTCGGGGCCATGCAGCCCCTGAGCGCGAAGGCCGCGACCACGGCCGCTTTCCCCATCGAACAGGTTCAATATCGCCGCGGCTGGGGCGGCAGGCCCGGCTGGGGCGGACGCCCGGGATGGGGCGGCCCTGGATGGCGCGGGCGACCCGGATGGGGCGGCCCGGGATGGGCCGGGCGGCCCGGATGGGGACGACCCGGTTGGGGTCCCGGCCCGGGCTGGAACCGTTCCGGCTGGGGTCCTGGATGGGGCCGGCCGGCGTGGGGTCCGCGCTGGGGCTATGCGCCGGTCTACGGACCAGGCTGGGGCTGGGGTCCCGGCTGGGGCGCCTGGGGTCCCGGCTGGGGCTATGGCGGCGCGGTCGCCACCGGCGTGGTGATCGGCTCGGCGGCGGCGCTGGCGGCGAACCAGGGGCCTGGCCCCGGCACCAATTGGGTGGCTTATTGCTCGCAGCGCTATCGCTCCTACGATCCGCGCACCGGCACCTTCCTCGGCTATGACGGACGACGGCATCCCTGCCCCTGAGGCGGGCTCCGATCACGCGGCGACGGTGCCGATCCGGCACGCCGCCTTCACACACGCGTGAGGGCGGCGACCTTTTCGGCTCCCGGGGCGTTTCCTTCCCAAAGGAGAAGCACCCGATGCGTAAATCTCTCTCTCTGCTCGCTGCCGCAGGTCTCACCGCGGCTCTCGCGGTTTCCGGCGCCCAGGCGCAGCCGCTGCGCCCCGCTTCGATCGGAGTCGCGGGCGAATCCCCGGTCACGAGTGTGCAGTGGCGTGGTCGTGGTCCCGGCTGGGGCGGTCCGGGCTATGGACCCGGTTGGGGTGGCCCGCGCTATGGCTATGGCTATGGCTACCGCAATTGCGGCTGGGGCGGCTGCAACAACAACAATGGTGCGGCGGTTGCGGCCGGTGTGGTCGGCGGGCTGATGCTGGGCGCGGCTGCGGCGAGCGCGGCCAATGCTGCGAATTCCGCCCCGCCGCAGGGCAATTGGATCGCCTATTGCTCGTCCAAATACCGGTCCTTCGACCCCGCCAGCGGCACCTATCTCGGCTATGACGGTGCGCGCCATTCCTGCCCCTGACGCGGGAGGCGCCTCGGAGAGTGAGGCGAGAGGTGCGCCGGCTCTCGGGGCCAACGCAAAAAGCCCGGATCGAAAGATCCGGGCTTTTTGGTCGATTACGGTAGGGATGATGTCCGCGTCGCCGCTCAGCGCGGCGCCAGGATCATGATCATCTGCCGGCCTTCCAGCATCGGCTCGGCCTCCACCTTGGCGATGGTGGCGACGTCGTCGCGCAGCTTCTGCAACAGCTTGTAGCCGATATCCTGGTGCGCCATTTCACGACCACGGAAGCGCAAGGTGACCTTCACCTTGTCACCCTCTTCGAAGAATCGCTGCATGGAGCGCATCTTCACTTCGTAATCGTGCGTGTCGATGCCGGGCCGCAGCTTGATTTCCTTGACCTCGACCACCTTCTGCTTCTTGCGCGCCTCGCTGGCCTTCTTCTGGTTCTGATACTTGAACCGGCCGAAATCGAGGATCTTGCAGACGGGCGGGGCGGAATTGGGCGCGATCTCCACGAGATCGAGGCCGGCTTCCTGCGCGAGCTGGAGGGCATCGCGGATTGCCACCACACCGCGGTTCTGCCCATCCTGATCGATCAGCTGCACTTCGCGGATGCGGATTTCCTCATTGACGCGCGGTCCATCCTTTTCCGGCGCGACGGGTCTCATGGGGCGACGAATGGCGAAAATCTCCTCTGCCATTAAATTGGAACGCACGCAGCTTAGGGAATCGGCGCGCAACTTCACGCGGAAGCGCGCAGCCAGAAGCCCCCGACCAAGAGCGGACACAGAAGATCGTGACTCCGAGGCGGGAAGTCAATAACCAACACCTGTCGAGCGACGCTGCGGGTCATTTTTCGGCCCGAATCGCCGCCATGTCCCATGCCTGGGAGCCACAGTTCAGCCGCCTTCGCCCGGCATTCGGGAGACAGCAGCAGGGCCGGACGCTCCGCCGGGTGCCGAACCTCCGCCTTTCCAGGACCCGATGATGATCGACGTTGCTTCCCCCGTGGGTCGCCTCCTCCACCGCCTGGGGCCGTTCGCGGCTGCCGCGCTGTGCCTGGGGGCCGCCCTGCCGGCGGCGATCGGCGCCGCGTGGGCCGATGGGCGGCTCGATGCTAAATATTCCCTGACCGTGGGTGGGGTCGAGATCGGCCGCGCCACCCTGGTGGCCGAGGCCACCGGCACGAGCTATGAAATCGCCGCCACCGGCCGCATCACCGGCGTCCTGCGCGCGGTCTCTTCCGGCAAGGGCAGCGTCGCCGCGCGCGGCGCCATCGGCATGGGCAAGGTGGTGCCCCAGGTATTCGCGGTGGCGGCCGAGGCCGACGGCAAGGCCGAAGGGGTACGTTTCGCGGTGGCGAACAACACGGTGAAGGAGCTGGTGGTCGAGCCGCCCATCAAGCCGCTGCCGGATCGCGTGGAAATCACCGAGGCCCATCTCACCAACATCATCGACCCCATGAGCGGCGCCTTCGTCTATGTGCCCGGCACGGTGGACATGCTCTCCGCCGCCGCCTGCGACCGCTCGATCCCGGTGTTCGACGGGCGCCAGCGCTACGACATCTCGCTGAGCTACCTGCGGGTGGAACAGGTGAAGATCCCCAAGGGCTACAGCGGCCCCGCCGTGGTGTGCCGCGCCGGCTACACCCCCGTCGCCGGCCACCGGCCGACCCGCTACACCGTCAAATACATGCAGGAAAACAAAGAAATGTACGTGTGGCTGGTGCCGGTGGCGGGCACCCGGCTGCTGGCCCCCTTCAAGGTCTCGGTCGCCACCATGATCGGCACCGCGATCCTGGAGGCGACCGCCTTCGAGACCACGGTGAAGGAAAATACCGTTCCGGTTAATACACCCAAGCCACAATAGCCGCGCCCACGTTCTTCGGCGGAATCGGTTACCACGCGACGAGTCCCACTAGCCCTAGTACGGGGCAAAACACGAACCTTCCCCGACTCTCGATTCGGCCGCGATTCGTTCCACTCCCGTTCCTTTGCGCTTTTCCCGTGTTGCGGCGCAGCCCGCGTTGACTTCGCCCTATGGGCAGGTGTTCCCTGGCCTGGCGTGCGTTCGGTCACGCGAGAGGACATCATGGCTAAACGGAGCAAAGCGGGCGAATCGGAACATCTGGCGCTACCGCGCGGCGTCAAATCCCTGGCAGAGGCGAAAGCCTGGATGGTGTCCCGTGGCATCACCGAAATCGAATGCACCGTCCCGGACCTTGCGGGCGTCGCCCGGGGCAAGATCATGCCGGCCTCGAAATTCCTCTCCTCGCCGGTGATGAACCTGCCGCTCTCGGTCTTCTTCCAGACCATTTCCGGCGAATACCCCTCCTATGAGGGGCTGGTGGATTCCGTGATCGCGGATTCCGACCTGGTGCTGGAGCCCGATTTCTCCACCCTGTGCTCCGTGCCCTGGGCGCAGGATCCGACCGCCCAGATCATCCACAATGCCTATCATCGCGACGGCCGCCCGGTGGAGCTGGCGCCACGCCAGGTGCTGAAGAACGTGCTGGCGCTCTATGCCAAGCGCGGTTGGAAGCCGGTGGTGGCGCCGGAGATCGAATTCTACCTGGTCGAGCCCAATGTGGACCCCGACTATCCCCTGAAGCCGCCCGTCGGCCGCTCGGGCCGGCCGGAGATCGGCCGCCAGTCCTATTCCATCCAGGCGGTGAACGAGTTCGACGCCCTGTTCGAGGACATCTACGATTATTCCGAGGCCCAAGGCCTGGAGATCGACACGCTGATCCACGAGGACGGCGCGGCGCAGATGGAAATCAACCTGCGCCACGGCGATCCGCTGGAGCTCGCCGACCAGGTGTTCCTGTTCAAGCGCACGATCCGCGAGGCCGCGCTCGCCCACAAGATCTACGCCACCTTCATGGCCAAGCCGATCGCCAACGAGCCCGGCAGCGCCATGCACATCCATCAATCGGTGGTCTCGGCCGAGACGGGGAAAAACATCTTCTCCGACGACGACGGCGATCCGACCCCGGAATTCTTCTCGTTCCTCGCCGGACACCAGAAATACCTGCCCTCGGTCATGTGCATCCTGGCGCCTTACGTGAATTCCTACCGCCGGCTGACGCGCGATTCCATGGCGCCCATCAATGTGCAATGGGGCTATGACAACCGCACCGCCGGCCTGCGCGTGCCACCCGCCCCGCCGGCCGCGCGCCGGGTGGAGAACCGCGTCCCCTCCTCCGACGCCAATCCCTATCTCGTCATCGCGGCGTCGCTGGCCTGCGGCTATATCGGCATCCAGAAGGGCCTGCGCCCCACCGAGCCGCTGGAGGGCGATGCCAAGGACCTGGACTTCGACCTGCCGCGCGGCCTGCTGGAGGCTGTCGCCGCCTTCGAGGAAAACGAGGATCTGGCCGAAGTGCTCGGCAAGAGCTTCATCGCCACTTATGCGGCGGTGAAGCAGGCGGAGTTCGAGACCTTCATGCGGGTGATCTCGCCCTGGGAGCGGGAATATTTGCTGCTGAACGTGTGAGGGCGCAGCTGCCGAGAGCGTGCCGACAAGAAAGCCGCTTAGAGCTGGAGGCGCAACGCCTCCCGCCTCACCACACAGGGACAGTCATGACGTTTGGCGGCCACCCCCAATCCTGGTATGCGGCGACTGCCACCCCGTTCCCGGAATTGCCACGCCTCTCCGGCGCGGTGCGCGCGGACGTGGTGATTGTCGGCGGCGGCTATACCGGACTCTCCGCCGCGCTTCATCTCGCGGAAGCCGGCGTGGACGTGGTGGTGCTGGAAGGCGGCCGTGTGGGCTCGGGCGCCTCGGGCCGCAACGGCGGGCAGATCCACAGCGGCCAGCGGCGCCACCAGGATTATCTCGAACAGGCACTCGGCCTTGAAGACGCCCGCAAGCTCTGGGATCTGGCCGAGGAGGCGAAGGCGCTCACGGCCGACCTCATCGCGCGCCACGCCATCGCCTGCGATCTGACGCCCGGCCTGATCCTTGCCGACCACAAGCCCAATTATGTCGCCGAAAGCCACGCCTACGGCCGCCATCTCGCGCAGACCTATGGCTACGACAAGACCGAGCCGCTGGATCGCGACCAGATGCACGCCTTGGTCGGCGCTCCGGGCTATTATGGCGGCCTCATCGACCATGGGGCGGGCCATCTCCACCCGCTGAACTTCGCCCTTGGCCTCGCCACGGCGGCTCTTGCGGCAGGCGCGCGCATCATCGAGCACAGCCGCGCCCTGCGCATCGCCGAGGGCACCGGCGTGAGCGTGGAGACTGACGGCGGGCGCGTGACGGCGGACCTGCTGCTGCTGTGCGGCAACGGCCTGATGGACGGGCTGGACCGGCGGGTGGATCACCACGTCATGCCCATCAACAATTACATCGCCGTCACCGAACCCTTGGGCGACCGCGCGGACGGCATCATTCGCGGACAGGCGGCGGTGGCCGACAGCCGGTTCGTGGTGAATTATTTCCGCATGACGCCGGACCGCCGGCTGCTGTTCGGCGGCGGCGAGAGCTATCGCCGCTCCTTGCGGCCGCAGGTGATGGACTTCGTGCGACCTTTCCTCGCCCGCATCTTCCCGCAACTGGCCGATGTGAAGCTCGATTACGGCTGGGGCGGCACGCTCGGCATCACCATGACGCGCAACCCCTTCGTGCGCCGCCTCTCGCCTTATGTGCTGGCCTCCGCCGGCTATTCCGGCCAAGGGGTAGTGCTGGCGCCTTTGTTCGGCAAGATCCTGGCGGAGGCGGTGCGCGGCCAGGTGGGCCGGCTCGATCTGCTGGAACGTCTGCCCGTGCCGCCCTTCATCGGCGGCACCCTGCTGCGCTATCCCCTGCTGGTGGCGGGCCTGAGCTATTACGCGCTGCGGGACCGGCTTTAGGGCCCGGTTAAGCCCGATTTTGCGCGCCGGCAGTGAGTTTATCGATCTCGGCCGAAAGACGACGCTCTCGATTGTAGGCCGTGCGGACGTGGCTCGCCAACAGGCGCTCGCGCTCCACCTCGGGCAAACGCGCAGCGAGGCGGGCGCGCCGATCCGCGTTCGATCCCGGCCGAATCGCCAGCAGCGCCTCCAGGTGCGATGACAGGCGATAAGGCGCAAGCTTCTCCTCGCTCATGGCGAGCGTGAACTTCCTGCTCCCCCCGTAGCCGGCAAGGATATCCGCCGCCAGCGCCTCTCCGCTCAGCTTTCGACCGTGGCACCGCCCAGAAAAATTAAAAGCCGCGGCCCATTGGAAGTTTTCTTCCGAAAGATATCCCGGTCCGCCAAAATGGTCGTATACATAGACTGGCGTACCGACCGCGAGCGCATATTGGACAGTCTTTCCGATCGTCACAACAATATCGGCTTCACGTATCATTCGGCGATTCACGCGAGCGACCTTGTCTCCGCCACGACCGATGTGCAAGACATCGAAATCGGCTTTCAATATTTCAATCGCTTCCAAGCAAACCGGTGTGCTGTGATTCGTGACGAAGAGTATCTTTCCCGGCGTTGCGCGAAGTCCGGTCCTCTTTGCGTGGAAGGTATCGGGAGCGGCATTATGGAAGACCCGAACCGGGACGGTCAGGCCGGTCTGCGCCAATGCCGTGGCGGTCTCTGGAGAATTGGCCAAGGTTACATCTGCCAATATCGATTCATGCGCCCATCCTCCAGATTCAAAGAAACCCGTCGGAGAAAGATGCCCGAACGCGAATATCGAAGACTCAACATCGTTCTCGTGGGCCTCGTATGAGAACAGACCGGCTACATGATGCTGAAAATATACCAAATCATAGCACATAGGCCGAATATTTTTCGGATCCGTTTCGATTATAATTCCAGATTCTTTAAATAATAATCTTATCGGTAACCCCCGATAATTCGCAAATACATCTACCTGATGACCCTTTTGTTTAAAGAACTCTGCAAATTCAAGTGCAACGATTTCGGACCCGGATAGTCTTTCGAGCTGGTTAGTGGCGATCAAAACACGCACGTCAGACAGCCTTGGATTTTTCAGGTCGCGCGAAATTTAGCTTGCCCTGATCCGGGCATGCAAGGGAGGGCAGGTGCCCCTCTCTCGTCACAGGACGGCGCCCCGGGCGCCGCCTCGACGCGGCAAAGGCCTACGCACGGCGCTTCGGAAACGCCCCTCACTCCGGCAGCGGGATGAACTCGTGCTCGCCCGGCACGGCGGCGAAGCGGCCGGTTTTCCAGTCTTCTTTCGCCTGCTCGATGCGCTCCTTGCGAGAGGAGACGAAGTTCCACCACAGATAGCGCGGCCCCTCCAGCGCCGTGCCGCCGAGGAACATCATGCGGGCCGGCGTGCGGGCGCGCACCGTGATGCGGTCGCCGGGGCGGAAGATCAGAAGGCGCGGGCCCTCGAACACGTCGCCGGCGATCTCGACCTCGCCCGACACCACATAGATCGCCCGCTCCTCGGTGTCGGCGTCGAGCGGCGCGCTGGCGCCCGGCTGCAGGGTCACTTCCGCGTAGAGCCAGTCGGAAAGCATGCCCACCGGCGAGCGCTGGCCGAAGGCCGAGCCGGCAATCACCCGCGCCCATACGCCCGTATCCTCGATCACCGGCAGGTCGCTGGAGGAAAAATGCTGGAACGAGGGGTTGGTCTCCTCATGGGCGGCGGGCAGCGCGATCCAGCTCTGGATGCCGTACATATTGCCAGCGGCATTGCCTTGGCGCGCCTCCAGCGGCGAGCGCTCGGAATGGGTGATGCCGCGCCCGGCGGTCATGAGGTTCATGGCGCCGGGGGTGATCTCCAGCGCATTGCCCTCGCTGTCGCGATGCATGATCTTGCCGTCGAACAGATAGGTGACGGTGGCAAGGCCGATATGGGGATGGGGGCGCACGTCGAGCCCCTGCCCGGCCACGAACTGCACCGGCCCCATCTGGTCGAAGAAGATGAACGGGCCGACCATCTGCCGCTTGCCGTGCGGCAGGGCCCGGCGCACGGAGAAGCCGTCGCCGAGATCGCGCACGCGCGGCACGATCACAAGATCGAGCGCATCGCAGGATGGCGCATCGCCAAGCACCGGGTCGGAGGACGGCATCCAGCTCATAGGCAGCTCCAGCACGCGGTTTTCGCTTTCCCCATGGTGCCACGGGCGGACGAGAAGCGCACCTCCTCGCGGCGACCGGCGCAGGTGACGCCGATCCCAAAAGCGTGACACAAGAGGCGCGGGAAATGGATGGCGCGGCGGGTCATCGAACAGGGAGCGTGGGATGCGTTGGCTGGTGAGGCTTGCGGCCGTCGCGGCGGCGGCCCTGCTTCTGATGGTGGCGGCCGTGGTGGCGCTCACGCAGTTGCCGGGCTTTGCGGCGCGCCGGCAGGACCTGGCGGAACGCTTCCTGCGCGCCAGCGTGGGCCCCGATGTGGAAGTGCGCGGCGCGGTGAGCGTGGATCTGTTTCCCCGCTTCACCGCCCGGCTCGGCGATGTCACGGTGCTCGATGTGGCCGGCGCCGGCGTGGAGCTGCACCTGCAGACGGTCGCGCTGACCCTCACCGATTATCCTGCGCTGCTGGGTGGATTCGCCGTGGACGCGGCGGAGGTGGAGGGTGTGCGCATCCTCCTGCCCATGGTTTCGCGCCCCGCCTCCGGCCCGGACTCAGGCTCCGGCGCGGCGCCCCTTGCCTTGCCCGCCGCCGACGCCCCGCTGGACGCCGTCGATCCCACCTCCCAGCCGGTGACCGCCCGCATCGTCGGCGTGCTCACGGCCGTTCCCACAGTGGAAATCCGCGACCTGCTTCTGGAAGAGGCGAACCATCCCCAGGGCTGGAATTTCGCCCTGCGGGTGGACAGCCTCTCCAGCACCTATGATTCGGTGGCGGGCGCCCAACGCCTCTCGGCCACCGGCACCTATAACGGCGAAGCCGTGACCCTCAACGGCACGCTGGACCGCGAAGCGAAGCCGGCGGACGGGCGCTTCGGCACGCAGATCGCCCTCGTCACCCGCGGGCTCGAGCTGGACCTTGCCGGCTCCGCGGCCTCGGCGGCGTTCGACCGGGACCTCGCGCTGCAGGTTACAGCCCGTTCCGCCAGCATCGGGGACGCGCTGCAATTGCTCTCGCTGGCGCGTGCGGAGGATGGCACGGCCCGGCTCGATTTCACCCTGGCCGGCGATCCCGGCGCACTGGCGGTCAAGGACCTGTCCTTCGCCGCCACCCTTGCCGAGGGCGAGACCCTGACCATCGCCGGCGCGCTCGCGGACCTGCAGGCCGGCACCGGCCTGTCGCTCTCCTTCCGCTCCGACCTGCTGGCGCCCGGCACCACGCCGCCGGTGGCGAACGGGCTGCGGGACATCGTGATCACCGGCCTGTCCGGCTTCCTGGAAGGCGACCTCGACAAGCTGGTTCTGCGCGACATGCTGATCCAGACCAATGCCTTCGAGCAGTCGATCCGCGAGGTGGGACCGATCTCGGTGCGGGCGGTGGAGCGTACGGCGAAGGGGCAGGTGCGCCTGCGCGGCATCACCCTGCAGGCCGGGCCGCGGGACCGCCCGGTGTTCCGCCTCAAGGGCACGGTGGACGACGTGCTGCAACTGGACGGAGTGGTTCTTTCCGGCGCGGTGGACCTGCCGGTGGCGGATCTGCTGTCGGCGCCCGGCACCGGCCTCGGCCGCATCGTGGGTACGCTCGACGTGTCCGACACGGACGGCACCATCGGCGTCGACGCGCTCGATGGCCGGATCGCCGACAGCAGCGTCATGAGCGGCACGCTCTCGCTGGTGCGCGACGACACCGCCGGCCCCCGCGCGCCCCACGAGATCCGCCTCGCGAGCACGTTCGAAGTCCCGGATTTCGGCGCCTTCGCGGCGCAGATGGGGGCCTCTTCCGCGTCCAATGCGCCGGTCACCTTCTCCGGCCTGCTTTCGGCCAGCGCGGAGAGCCTGAAGGCGGAGGGCAAGGCCAGCCTCGGGCGCACCGAGATCACCGGGGTTCTCTCCAGCTCGCTCGGACCGGGCCGGACCGTATTGGAGGGCAAGCTGACCTCGCCGCTGGTCTATGTGGACGAGCTTGCCGCGCTCGCGGAAGCCTCGCGCGATGCGGTGGAGGCGGACCGCGCCCGCCGCAGCGCCGCCACGCAGGACAAGGCCGACCCGAAAACCGAGCCCCAGATCGACCTGACGCGCCTCGTCGACCTCGATCTCGACATTTCTGCGAACCGGCTGAACAGCGCCGGCGATAGCGCGAGCGGCCTCAAGGCGCGGCTGACGCTGGACAAGGGCATGGCGCGGCTCGATCCCTTCAGCGCCTCCTACATGGGCGGGCGCATCAAGGCGGCGGTGCAGAGCGACCTCACGGCCAGCCCCATGCTGGTGCGGGCCAAGGGCACAGTGGACGGCTGGCCGCTCTCCACCTTCCTCAATGCCTCCAACGTGGGCTTCGCCACCCAGGGGCGGTTGAAGCTTGCCTTCGACATGTCCGTGGATCCCACATCCGACGCGGCACTCATGCGCACATTGAACGGGACCGTATCGGTGGGGCTCACCGGCGGGCGGCTCGCCACCGGCAAGCTGGACCTCGCCGGCCTCGGCATCATCGCCGGCCTGTTCAACGAGGCGGTGCGCAGCGACAGCACGGCGTTGCGCTGCGTCAGCGTGCCCCTGTCCTTCACCTCCGGCGTGGCACGCACCACGCCGGCCCTGGTGATCGAGACCGACCATGTGCGCGTGGTCGGGCGCGGCACCATCGACCTGCCGCGCAACACCATCAACATCTATGCCGAGCCGCGCCCGCTCAACGGACGGGAGAACGACCTCGGCTATCCGTTCGCCATCACCGGGGCGCTGAGCAGCCCGCAGGTGGGAACGGTGTCGCGCCGGCCGGACGCGCGGCTCTACCGGCTGGGCGCCGGCTGCAAGCGGCGCGGGTGAACGCCGTTACAGAACGGTGGAGGCATGCTCGGGCGAATGGCTCAGCGCATGCGCCATATATTCGAGCGCGCCGCGCACCTTCTCCCGGCTGACCGGGCCGCCGAGGCACACACGCGCGGCCTCCGGGGGATTGCCGTCGGCGGCGAAGGCGTCGCTCGCCACGATGCCGATGCCGGTGGAGCGCATGTGGCCCACGAAGGCTGAGCGGGTCCACGGCTGGGGCAGTTCCACCCACAGGTTGAAGCTCAGCGGATCGGCGCGGAAGGTGCCGGCGGGCAGGATCTGGGTCGCCAGAGTCTGGCGGGCGGCGGTCTCGGCGCGGATGAAGCGCAGGATGGAATCGGCCGTGCCGTCCTCAATCCAGCGGGTGGCCAGCGCCACGGTGAGCGGGGACGCCATGACATTGCCGGCGCGGATGGCGGCGGCGAACGGCCAGCCGGAGCGCACGTCCGGCACCAGCACATAGGCCGCGCGCAAACCGGCGCCGATGCATTTGGCAAGGCCGGCGATATGCCAGGTGATGTCCGGCGCCAGCGCCGCGAACGGGGCGATGCGCTGCACCGGGATGAAGCCATAGGCGTCATCCTCCACGATCGGCACGCTGAAGCGCCGGGCCACCGCCGCGATCGCCGCGCGGCGGGTTTCGGGAATGGTCAGCGTGGTCGGGTTCTGGAGCGTGGGATTGAGATAGAGCGCCTTCGGCGCGAGCCGCGCGCAGGCATCCGCGAACGCATCGGGATCTATGCCCTCACTATCCATCGGCAGCCCGGTGAGCCGCAGGCCGAGCTGGGCCGCAATCGAGCGCGTGCCGGGATAGGTGAGGCTCTCGCACAGCACCGTGTCGCCCGGCTTCGCCAGCAGGCCCAATATGCCCATGAGCGCGGAATGGGCGCCCGGCGTCACGAAGATGCGCTCCTGCGCCGGCACCAGGCCGCGCCGGCTCAGCCAGGCGGAGGCGGCATCCTTGTCGGCGGGGGCGCCACCGAAGCCCTGGTAGCGCAGCAGGGAGACGAGATCGCGGCTCACCTGCGCCACGCCCTCCTGCATGCGCGCGATCAGGTCGGGATCGTCCGGCTCGGGCGGAAGGTTCATGGAAAGGTCGGCCGGCTCGGGCCGGTTGTGGCGCGCGGGGGCCGGCGCCGGGCGGCTCGGGGCGCGCACGAACGTGCCCTGCCCGACGCGGGATTCCACGAGGCCGCGCTTCTGCGCCTCCACATAGCCGCGTGCGACGGTGGTGAAATCCACCGCCAGCCGGTCGGCCAGCTTGCGCTGGGGCGGCAGGCGATCGCCCACGGAGAGGCGACCCGCGCGGATGTCCTCGGCGATGATGTCGGCGATGGCGAGATAGCGCGGCTTGTCGCTGCGCGTCAGGTCCGGCGTCCAGTCAACCATGGCGATGCGTCTTCAATCCCTCGTGCCGCGACGCGTTGATTTTGCGTCCCCCGGAAATTGACTGTATAGTGTTGCATCACGGCCTTGTCACCTCCGGGATGTTCCGGGAGCGCGGATTTTACGGTTAGGCTCGCGCCTTGTGTTTGCTGGACTTTTGTGCACGGCACGCTTGCAACTTGCGCACGGCGCCCAGGGCTTAAGCATCTGACCGGCGGCCCCAATCTCATAATTGAATGTATAATTGACTGCGTATCGCTGATATTATTGACTGTTTCAAAAGACAGCCAAATTGGCACATTGATTGCAAAACTCCTCGTCAGCCCCGCACCGCCAAGGGGGCCCACCCAACGAGGAGTTCCGCATGCCCGCCGTAACCGCCCCCGCCCACCAGAAGGGTGATTTCTTCGTCGATTACGAGGACAAGAAGTTCGAGGACGTCAAAGCCCTGCCCGGCGAGAAGGCGCTCGTGACCTTCCACACCGTGGCGTTCGAAGGCTCCATCGGCTTCGTCAACCTGCTCCAGGCCACCCGCCTCAAGCGCAAGGGCTTCGAGACCTCGATCCTGCTCTATGGCCCCGGCGTGACGCTGGGCGTGCAGCGCGGCTTTCCCAAGCTCGGCGACGAGGCTTTCCCCGGCCACCAGAACTTCAACAACCAGATCACAAAATTCATGGAAGAAGGCGGCAAGGTCTATGCCTGCCGCTTCGCGCTCCAGGCCCTCTACGGCCATGGCGAGCCCTCGCTGATCCCCGGCATCACCCCCATCAGCCCGCTGGACGTGCTCGACCTGGTGCTGCTCCACCGCCGGGATAACGCCTTCATCCTCGACACCTGGACCCTCTGAGGCCCGGTCTCGACCCACGCACGATGGAGGCGAAGATGCCGAAAGAGACCAAGGTCCGCGTGGCCGCGGTTCAGATCGCACCCGATCTCGACACCCTGGAGGGCACGCTCACGCGCGTCCTCGCCGCCATCGCGGAGGCGGCGGAGAAGGGCGCCGGGCTGGTGGTCTTTCCCGAGACCTTCCTGCCCTGGTACCCCTATTTCTCCTTCGTGCACCCGCCGGTGCTCACGGGGGCCGAGCATCTTCGCCTCTACGACAACGCCGTGGTCGTTCCCGGCCCGGTGACCCATGCGGTGGCCGCCGCAGCGAAGCGGCACGCCATCGTGGTGGTGCTGGGCGTCAACGAGCGCGACCATGGCTCGCTCTACAACGCCCAGCTCGTCTTCGATGCCGACGGCACGCTGCTGCTCAAGCGGCGCAAGCTCACCCCGACCTTCCACGAGCGCATGATCTGGGGCCAGGGCGACGGTGCCGGCCTCAAGGTGGTCGACACCGCTGTCGGCCGGGTCGGGGCGCTGGCCTGCTGGGAGCATTACAACCCCCTCGCCCGCTACGCTTTGATGGCGCAGCACGAGGAAATCCACGTCGCGCAATTCCCCGGCTCGCTCGTGGGGCCGATCTTTGCCGACCAGATCGAAGTCACCATCCGCCACCACGCCTTGGAGAGCGGCTGCTTCGTGGTCAATGCCACCGGCTGGCTGACCGAAGAGCAGATCGCCCGCATCTCGCCGGAGGAGAAGCTCCGCAAGGGCCTCATGGGCGGCTGCATGACGGCGATCATCTCCCCCGAGGGCGCCCATGTGGTGCCCCCGCTCACCTCGGGCGAGGGCATCCTCATCGCCGACATCGACCTCGCCCTCATCACCAAGCGCAAGCGGATGATGGATAGCGTGGGCCATTACGCCCGCCCCGAACTGCTCAGCCTCAACCTCGACAACCGGCCCGCCGTGCCCATGCACGTGGTCGCGGATTTCTCGTCCTTCCCCGCCTTCGGGAGCGCCAGCGATGAAACAGACGATGCCCAACGCCGCCGCCCTGGCGCCCCTGCCGACGGCGCAATTGATCAACGAATTGCAATCGTTGGGGGTGCGGCTCGTTGATCCCAAGGCCGGCGCGGACAGCCGGCGCGGCGGGGCGGGTCCCTCCGACCATAAGGCGCTCACCCTCGACGGCATGACTGTGATGGTGCCGGTGCACACCGCGCCGGCCTTCGAGAGCCCTTATCTGGTGGAGAAGCCGGACGCGTTCGGCAACAGCCGCATCAGCCGCGACGGCGTGCCGATCGCGCAGGTGAGCTTTCCGGTGCGCCCCCGCTTTTACGACCGCGTGACGGCGGACGGCGTGCCTTATTCCAAGATCGCCGTGCTGCACGGGCGCGACGTGCTCGCCACCACCGTTCTGCAAAGCTGCATCCGTTTCGCGAGCCGCACCAAGACCTGCCAGTTCTGCGCCATCGGCCAGTCGCTGGCGGCGGGACGGACCATCGAGCGCAAGACGCCCGCCCAGCTCGCAGAGGTCGCCAAGGCGGCCGTGGAGCTGGACGGCGTGAAGCATATGGTGATGACCACCGGCACCCCGCCGGGCAAGGATCGCGGCGCCGCGATCCTCACGCAGAGCGCGGCGGCAGTGAAGGCGGCGGTCGCCCTGCCGATCCAGGCCCAGTGCGAGCCGCCGGACGACGACGCTTGGTTCGCCCGCATGCGGGACGCCGGCGTCGATGCGCTGGGCATGCATCTGGAGGCGGTGACGCAGGGCGTGCGCGAACGCATCATGCCGGGCAAGGCGCAGGTTTCGTTGGAGCGCTATTTCTCCGCCTTCGAGGCCGCCGTGCCGGTGTTCGGGCGCGGGCAGGTCTCCACCTACATCCTCGCCGGCCTGGGCGACACGGCGGACGAGATCCTCGCCATGTGCGCGAAGCTGGTCGGCATGGGGGTCTATCCCTTCGTGGTGCCGTTCGTGCCCATTTCCGGCACGCCGCTGGAGAGCCACCCGACCCCGCCGCCCGCCTTCATGCACGCCATCCTGAAGCCGCTGGCGCGCATGCTGGTGGAGAGCGGGCTGAAGTCCGTGGACATCAAGGCCGGCTGCGGCAAGTGCGGCGCCTGCTCGGCCCTCTCCACTTATGAGCGGGGAGGATGCGCGTGATGTTCGAGCCCTTCAAGCCGTTCCTGGCCTCCGAATTCCAGGTGAAGCACGCGACCGAAGCCTGGGAGCGCGCGGGCGCCGCCCGCCTGCGCCGCACGGTGTTCTGCGGCGAGCAGGGCCTGTTCGGCAGCGACGACCGCGACGCCATCGACGACGTGGCGACACCCATCGTCGCGGTCTCCTTCCTCGGCATCGCGGCGCACGACGTGGTGGGCACGGTGCGCATCCACGAAGAGACGCCCGGCGTGTGGTGGGGCTCGCGGCTCGCGGTGGCGGAGGACTATCGCAAGGTCGGCGCGCTCGGCGCCTCCCTGATCCGCCTCGCGGTCTCCACCGCCCATGCCCAGGGATGCGTGAAGTTCCTGGCCAATGTGCAGGCGCAAAATTTGCTGCTGTTCCGCCGCATGCGCTGGCGCAGCGTGGCGGAATTCGATCTGCACGGGCGGCCCCATCATCGCATGGAGGCGGACCTTGCCTATTACCCGCCGATCTCCACCGGCGCGACGGGCTTCGTCGCCTTGCCCCGGCGGGCCGCGTCATGATCGAAACCCGCGCCTTCGCTGAACTTGCGCAGCGCCTGCGGGCGGGCGCCGGCCTTGCCGCGAAGCGCGACATCGGCGCGGTGGCCGCAAGGCTCGGCCTGTCCGCCTCCGCCGTGCCGGTGGGCGACGATTGCGCGGCGATCCCGGACGGCGACGGCTTTCTGCTGCTCGCCATCGAGGGCTTCATGAATGCGTTCGTGGCCGGCGATCCCTGGTTCGCCGGCTGGTGCGGGGCGATGGTGAACATCTCCGACGTCGCCGCCATGGGCGGGCGCCCGCTCGCCATCGTGGACGCCGTATGGGCGAACGGAGAAGACGGCGCGGCCCCCGTGCTGGAGGGCTTGCGCGCGGCCTCGCAGGCGTTCGGCGTGCCGCTCGTGGGCGGCCATTCCAATCTGAAGAGCGAGGCCGGCGCGCTCTCGGTCGCCATCCTCGGGCGGGCAAAAAAGCTGCTCACCTCCTTCGACGCGCGGCCCGGCGAAACGCTGGTCGCCGCCGTGGACCTGCGCGGGCGCTATCGCGAACCCTTCTCCAATTGGGAGGCGGCCAGCGACGCGCCGCCCGCCCGCCTGCGCGGCGACATCGAATTGCTGCCGCAAATCGCCGAGGCCGGGCTGTCGCGCGCCGCCAAGGACATCAGCCAGGCCGGCATGATCGGCACCGCCGCCATGCTGGCGGAATGCTCGCGCATCGGCCTGGAGATCGAGCTTGCCGCCATCCCCCGCCCGGAGGGCGTGGACCTGACGCGCTGGCTGCTGAGCTTCCCGAGCTTCGGCTATCTGCTCAGCGTAGCACCGCCCGACGTGGCGGAAGTGACCGCCCGCTTCGCCGCGCGCGGCATTTCTGCCGCCGCCATCGGCACGGCGGTCGCGGGTGGCGAGGTGGCGCTGAACCATCGCGGCGCACGCGAACTGATCTGGGATTTCGCGCGAAGCCCACTCATCGGCTGCGCGCCACTGGAGATCGCCTCATGATCGCGCATGTTCTCCCGCCCAATCGCCCGCTGCGCATCGCGATCCTCGCCCATTCCACCAATCCGCGCGGCGGCGTGGTGCACGCTTTGGAACTGGGCGATGCGCTGGCGCGCCTCGGCCATTCCGTGGTGGTGCACGCGCCCGACACGAAGGGCGCCGGCTTCTTCCGCACCAGCCTGTGCGGCACGCTGAGCGTGCCGGCCTCCCCCGTGGGCGCCGACATGACGGACATGGTGCGCATCCGCATCGCCGATTATGTGCGCCATTTCGAGGATACGGCCCACCGGGCGTTTGATGTCTTCCACGCCCAGGACGGCATTTCCGGCAATGCGCTGGCGACCCTGAAGGAACGCGGGCTGATCCGCGCCTTCGCCCGCACGGTGCACCATGTGGACGCCTTCGCCGATCGCGCGCTGATGGCGCTTCAGACCCGCGCCATGGTGCACGCCGACCGCCTGCTGGTGGTGAGCCGCACTTGGCAGGAAGAGCTTTCCGCGCGGCTCGGACGCCCCGCCGACATCGTCGGCAACGGCGTCGACACGCGCCGCTTCTCGCCGGCGCCGGACGGGCGGGAGGACGCCTTGCGCGCCCGCCTCGGACTCGGCGCCGGGCCGGTGTTCCTCGCCGTCGGCGGGATCGAGGGGCGCAAGAACAGCGTGCGCCTGCTGGAGGCCTTCGCCCGCGTCCACGCCCGCCGGCCCACGGCCCAATTGGTGATCGCGGGGGGCGCCTCCCTGCTGGACCATCACACGGTGCAGCAGGCGTTCGACCTCGCCCTCGCCCGCCTCACCCTGCCCGACGGCGCGGTGATCCGCACCGGTCCGCTGGCGCAGGCGGACATGCCGGCGCTCTACCGCCTCGCCGATACGCTCGCCTTCCCCTCGCTGAAGGAAGGCTTCGGCCTCGTGGTGCTGGAGGCCATGGCGAGCGGCGTGCCGGTGGCGACCGCGCGCATCGCGCCCTTCACCGAATATCTCGGTGCCGCGGACGTCGCCTGGTGCGACCCGCTGGACGTCGCCTCCATCGCCGCCGCGCTGGACGCAACGCTCGACGCCGCGACCCGCGCTCGCCTGGCGGCGAACGGCGCGCGCGTCGCCGCCCGCCACGATTGGGACAGCACCGCGCAGGCGCACCTTTCCACCTACGCCCGGCTTCTGGACCCCGCCGATGCGGCGCCGGCCGAAATCGAGCCGACCGAAACCGCGCCGACCGCCCTGGAGGCGACCCATGCCTGAAATGCGCTTCCACATCCGCTGGCCCGACGGGACGAAGGAGGCCTGCTATTCGCCTTCCCTCGTCATCAAGGACCATTTCGCCCCCGGCGAGAGCTATGCCCTCGCCGATTTCCTCGCGAAGAGCCGCGACGCCCTCACCACCGCCAGCGAACGGGTGCGGGCGAAATACGGCATGCCGTGCTCCCTCGCGCTGGGCCAGCTCGCCCGCATCGAGGCGACCGGCCGCACCTTTTCAAACCATCCCGACGCCCGCGTCAGCATCGACGCCTTCGAAGACTGATCGGAGCCCCCCCATGACCAACAACTCCCTTCCGCACCACAGCGTCGTCATCATCGGCGGCGGGCAGGCCGGCCTTTCCGCCAGCTCTTATCTGAGCGAAAGCGGCATCGACCATGTGATCTATGAGAAGCATCGCGTCGCCCATGCCTGGCGGGACCAAAGGTGGGACAGCTTCTGCCTCGTCACGCCCAATTGGCAGTGCAAGCTGCCGGGCTACGATTATCCCGGCAGCGAGCCGGACGGCTTCATGAAGCGCGACGAGATCGTCGCCTATGTGGAGGATTACGCCAAGCGCATCGCCGCCCCGGTGCGCGAGGGCGTCGGCGTCAGCCGCCTGTCCCGGCAGGACGACGGCCGCTTTCTCGTGGAGGCGGCGGACGGGGCCGTGACCGCCGGCGCGGTGGTGCTGGCGGTGGGCGGCTATCATGTCCCGAACGTGCCGCGCATGGGCGAGCGCCTGCCGGAAAGCATCGTGCAGGTGCATTCCTCCAAATATCGTCATGCCGGCCAATTGCCCGAAGGCGAGGTGCTGGTGGTGGGCTCGGGCCAGTCGGGCTGCCAGATCGCCGAGGACCTGCACCTCGCGGGGCGCAAGGTGCACCTCATCGTCGGCAGCGCGCCGCGCTGCCCGCGCGTCTATCGCGGCCGCGACAGCGTGGACTGGCTCGCCGACCTCGGCCAATACGACCTGCCGGTGGAAAACCACCCGCTGAAGGAAAAGGTGCGCAAAAAGGCGAACCATTATCTTACCGGGCGCGACGGCGGGCGCGACATTGATCTGCGCCGCTTCGCCCTGGAAGGCATGCAGCTCTACGGCCGGCTGGAGGCGATCAGCGGCGGGCGCCTGCAGTTCCGCGACGACCTCAAACAGAATCTCGATTCCGCCGACGCGGTCTATAACGGCATCTGCGGCCTGATCGACAAGCACATTGCCGAGAACAAGATCGCGGCGCCGGCGGGCACCCATTACAGCCCGCTCTGGCAGCCGGGCGAAGCGGTGCGCGAGCTCGATCCCGTGGCGGCGGGTATCACCTCCGTCATCTGGGCCACGGGCTTTCATTCCGACTGGTCCTGGGTGGACCTGCCGGTGTTCGACGGCGCGGGCTATCCCACCCACAAGCGCGGCGTCACCAGCATGGACGGGCTCTATGTGCTCGGCCTGCCCTGGCTGCATTCCTGGGGCTCCGGCCGGTTCGTGGGGGTCGGGCGCGACGCCGCCTATCTCGCCGCGCGCATCGGCGAGCATCTCGGCGTGCGGGGACGCGCGCCCGTGAAACTCGATCTTGCGGTGTGAGCGACGCGACGCGGAGAACCCTCATGAGCCTCGCCTTCCGCCTGCCTTCCGCGGCCAGCCTGCTGCCGGCCGGCCTCTCCCTGCCCGCCTTCCGCGCGAGCGACCCGCTGGCCGAGCCAATCCGTCTCGGCATGCCGCACCTCGCCTATGGCGGGCTTTCGGAAACCTGGCTGCTGAAGGAACTCGGCCATCGCCACTGGCTGTTGCTGGCGCGCGGCGCCGGGCGCGAGGTGCCGGACTTCCGGGATGTCGACGGCGCCACCGTCTATGCCGCCTTCATCGCGGTGCAGGTCACCGACGCGACGCTCGGTGCCTTCCGCGAGCATGACAGCCTCGTTTTGCGCTCGCGCCTGGAACGCATCTCGCGCACCCAGTTCGCGAGCCGCCACGAGCTGCTGCGCGACGGCGTCCCCATGGGCAGCGTGGAGATGACCTCCGTGTTCGTGAAGCGCAAGGAAAAGGGGCGAAACCGGGCCTTGGCGCGGGTCGGTCTTCCCGGCTTCTCCGCGCCGGCGGCCAAGCCGAGCCTCGCGCGCACCGCCGCGCTTGCCGCCACCATCCGCGCCGGCCGGTTCGCGCAGCACTTCGGCTTTCCGAACTCGGACGGCGAGAGCGGCATTTCGCTCACCGTGCGCCCCTGCCCCTCGCAGGATTTCAACGGCGCCGACTTCCTGTATTTCGCATCCTTCCAGGCTTTCGTGGATCGCGCCGAATGGGAGGCGCTGCAGGCGCCCGCCGGCCTGTTCACGGTGGCGCGGGACATGGTGTTCCATTCCAATGTGGAGATCGGGGAGGCGGTGCGCATCGCGGTGAAGGCGCAGCGGGTGCAGGGTGACCAGCTGCTGCACTGGTGCGTGCTCACCCGCGCGGCGGACGGCGCCCGCCTCGCCGATATCTTCACCCGCCGGGCGCCCGCGCCGCGCTGAATGCGCCCGCCCCGCATTTCGTGCTTGAACTGAGCCCCCGGAAACTGGTGGAAGGGGAGGCGCGCCTCAGGCGCGGGTTCACGTACGGAGTTGGCCGATGAGTGCAGGGGAGCGCGGCGCGTTGCCGCTTGAGGGCATCAGGGTTCTCGACCTGTCGCGCATCCTTGCTGGGCCATGGTGCGCCATGGTGCTCGGCGATCTCGGCGCCGACGTCATCAAGGTGGAGCATCCCGGCCGCGGCGACGACACGCGGGACTGGGGCGTGCGCACCGCCGGCACCAACACCTCCTATTTCGACAGCGTGAACCGCAACAAGCGCTCCATCGGCGTCGATCTCGCAACGCCCGAAGGGCTCGCCATCGTCAAGGCGCTGGCGCGCGAGAGCGACGTGGTGGTGCAGAATTTCAAGACCGGCGGCGCCGCCAAGCTCGGCCTCGGCTACGAACAGCTGCGCGCGGAAAACCCGCGCCTGATCTATTGCTCCATCGCGGGCTATGATTCCCGCGGGCCGGAAGCGTCGCGGCCGGGCTATGATCTCGTGGTGCAGGGCGAGACCGGGCTGATGGCGCTGAATGGCGAGCCGGGCCGCCCCCCGCTGAAGTTCGGTGTCGCGGCGGTGGACCTGTTCACCGGCCAATATGCCGCCCAGGCGGTGCTCGCCGCCCTCTATGCCCGCGAGCGCGCCGGGCAGGGCCGCGAGGTGGAACTCGCGCTCTATGATTGCGGCATCGCGCTCACCTCCTATTACGGCCTGGAAGCCCTGGCGCGACAGGCGGACCTGCCGCCGGTGGGCAATGCCCATCCCTCCATCGTGCCCTATGGCGTGTTCCCCACCCTCGACGGGCCGATCGTGATGACGGTGGGCAACAATGCCCAATACCGGCGGTTCTGCGAAACCGTCATCCAGCGCATGGACCTGTTCGAGGATCCGCGCTTTGCCACCAATCTCGATCGCGCGCGTAACCGCGCCATCCTGATCCCCCTGGTGGAGGAGGAGCTCTCCCGCTGGCACCGGCCGGAACTGTTGGCGCGCCTGGAACAGGCCGGCATTCCCTGCGGCGAGGTCTTGGGCCTGCATACGGCGCTGACCTCCGCGCGGGCGCGCTCCTCAGGCCTCGTGGTGCAGGCGCAGGATGTTCCGCACGCCGAAGGCGAAGGGGAAACCAGCGCCCAGGTCCTCGCCCCGCCCTATCGGCTCGACGGGGAACGCGTGCCGGTGCGCCGCATGCCGCCCGCGCTCGGATCCTCCAGCGCCCCCCTGCTCGCCGAGCGGCTCGGCTACAGCGCGGCCGAGCTGGAAGCGCTCGCGGCAAAGGGCGTGATCCGCTGATGATTTTGCGCCGATGATCTAAGCTGCGGCGAGACGGCAACGAGACGCCGTGCCCGCTGCTTCAGCCTCGCACAAGCCATCGGGCCTTAGCTGCCATCCGTCATCCGATTGAACGGTTGGCGGAGGCCCTTATGAAAGAGATCTGCACACATCCCCGCACCGGGGCTGACGGCCGCATGCGCGCACCGGGTGCTCCGCGAGGCCGGGCATGACCGCCGGGCGGGTGATGACGCCCGGACATTGCCGCTTCTGCGATACGCCGCTGCGCCAGCGCTTCGTCGATCTCGGCGAAATGCCGCTGGCCAACGCCTACGTGCCGGAAAACCGGCGCAACACGAAGGAGGCGCGCTATCCGCTGCGCGCCAGCGTGTGCCCCTCCTGCCGCCTGGTCCAGGCGGACGCGTTTGTGGAGCCGAAGGACATCTTCAGCGACTACGCCTATTTCTCCTCCTACAGCGATTCCTGGGTGGCCCACGCCCAGCGCTTCGCCACCTACGCCACCGCGCGCTTCGGCCTGACCCGCGCGTCGCAGGTGGTCGAGGTGGCGAGCAATGACGGCTATCTGCTGCGCCATTTCATCGCCGCCGGCATTCCCGCCCTCGGCATCGAGCCGGCCGCGAACGTGGCGCAGGCGGCGCGCGCGGCGGGCGTGCCCACGGAAACCCGCTTCTTCGGCGCCGACGTGGCCGTGGGCTTGGCCGCGCGCGGCCATCGCGCGGACCTGATCGTCGCCAACAACGTGCTCGCCCATGTGCCGGACATCAACGACTTCGTCGCCGGGCTCGCACGCCTGGTGAAGGCCGATGGGGTGGTGAGCGTCGAATTCCCCCATCTGCTTCGCCTTATCGAAAGCGTGCAGTTCGACACGATCTATCACGAGCATTTTTATTATCTCTCGCTGCTGGCGGTGGAGAAGATCTTCGCCGCGCACAAGCTGAAAGTCTTCGACGTCCAGGAATGGCCGACCCATGGCGGCAGCCTGCGGGTGCTCGCCTGCCCGGCCGCCTCCCATGGCCATGCCGAGATGCCCGGCGTTGCCAAGGTGCGCGCGGACGAAGCCGCCGCCGGCTTCGACGCGGACGCGGTCTACGACAGTTTCCAGGAGCGCATCGCGCCGATCCGCGCGGGACTGCATGCGTTCCTCCATCAGGCCCATAATGAAGGCAAGCATGTCGTGGCCTATGGCGCGGCCGCCAAGGGCAACACGCTGCTGAACTTTTGCGGCGTCGGGCCGGACCAGATCGACTATGTGGTGGACCGCAATCCCCACAAGCAGGGCCGCCTGCTGCCCGGCAGCCATCTGCCGATCCACGGGCCGGAAAAGCTGGCGCAGACCAAGCCCGATTTCGTGCTGATCCTGCCGTGGAACATCAAGAACGAGGTGATGGCCACGAACGCCCTGGTGCGGGACTGGGGCGGACGCTTTGTGGTGGCGGTCCCGGATCTCGCGGTTCTGCCGTGAGGATCGCGCCGACCAGCATTGCCGGCGTCATGCATGTGCATGTGAGCCCGAATGCGGATGCGCGCGGCCTTTTCGCGCGCACCTTCTGCGCCGAGGCGTTCGCCGACCACGGGCTGGCGACCTCATTCCCCCAGGCGAGCACATCCTGGAATCCCCATTGCGGCACCTTGCGCGGATTGCATCTGCAACTGGAGCCCAAGGGCGAGGCGAAGCTGGTGCGCGCCACGCGCGGGCGGGTGTTCGACGTCGCCGTGGATCTGCGCCCAGCCTCGCCCACCTACCTGGCCTGGACCGGGCTCGAGCTCGACGCCGCCCGCCGCAACGCGATCTATATTCCCGAGGGGGTCGCCCACGGCTTCCTGACCCTGGAGGCCGGCTGCGAGGTCTTCTACCAGATGTCGCAAACCTACGACGCCGGTCTTGCGCGCACCTATCGCTGGGATGATCCCGCCTTCGCCATCGCATGGCCGGCCGCCCCCCGCATCATCTCCTCCAAGGACGCCACGGCGCGGGAGCTAAACTCATGAATTTTCCCGGACATATCTCCATCGCGGCGCCCGTGAGCCGGCCTGCGGATGCACCCGAGGACATCCGCGACCAGCCCATCCTCAGCTTGTGCATCCCGACCTATAACCGTGCGCCGTTCCTGGATTATTTGCTGACCAGCCTGGCCCGCGACTGCGCCTTCGCGTTTCCTTTCGAGGTCGTGGTCTCGGACAATGCCTCGACCGACAACACGGCCGAGATCGTCGCCCGGCACCAGGGGGGCGGGCTCGCGCTGTCCTACGTCCGGCAGGACGAAAACAAGGGCGGCATGCCCAATCTCATGACCGCCTTCCGCCGCGCGCGCGGGCGCTATGTGATGTATCTCGCGGACGATGACCTGATCGACGCCCCGGCGCTGGCGGAAACCATCGCCTATCTGCGCGCAAATCCGGAGATCCGCGCCTGCTATACGCCGTGGGAACTCTATGACGACGTGACCAAGCAACCGGGACCGCTGTTCTTCGATTTGCCGGAGGATTTCGTCATCCATCCCGGCCAGGAACTGGATCTGCTCGGCCACATCATCAACACCCACATCTTCCCGGAAACCGTGATCTATCGTGCGGATGCGGTGCGCGACATCTCCAGCGACTCGCGCTTCTGCTATTGGGCGTTCAGCTATCTTGCCCATGTGGTGCAGCACGGGCCGGTGGCGTTCCGCCGAAAGCATTATTATCGCTCGGTGACCGCAAGCCCCGTGGCCGCGCGCATCCAGGCCGGCCACGAGCAGACGATGAACGATTGGGACTGCTATCGTGGCGGGCTCGAATATTTCGTCTATGCCCTGCTGCGCCGCGCCGGCACCACGCTGAGCCTGGAGCAGAAGCGCGCTTTCCGCGACATGATCGACATCTTCGTCGAAACCCGCATGCGGGTGGCGCTGCGGCTCTGGCTGGGACGCGGCGACTTCCTGCGGGCCTATGAACTGATCTGCCGCATCCATTATCTCGACCCAAAGGGCGTCGGCGCGATCGACCAGATCGAGAAGCTGCCGCTGCTGATCCTCGCCCAGACCCTTGCGTGGCTCGCGAACGGCATCGCGGGGCTGGATCGCATCCAGCTCGACGGCGTCGAGGACGGCCAATCGGTCGCCGGCCTGCTGCGGGAGATGGGGCTGGAGCGCCGCATCCTGGTGAGCCCGGCGGTGCCCCATCTGGATGCGGCGGCGAAGCGCTCCAGCCTTGTGTTCATTCACAATGAAGACGCGCGCCAGCACTTTCTCGACGAGGGCTATCTGCCGGGACTGATTGTGAGCGAGCGCGAACTGCGGGGCAGCATCCTGCTCGGCTGAGCAGGACCGGTTGCCTCATTCTCCCTCGAAGGTGTCCAGGCTCGCATCGTCGGGCAGGCAGCTGCGGAAATGCCCGAGGCTGCCTTTTTCCGCACGCCCGCAGAAAAAGCGCGACGCGGCCGCGTCCTCCCCGCCCGCCGCGTCCGTGCGCGCGCGCAGGGTGGAGAGAAACCAGGCCCGCCCGTCGGTGCCGAAGGCGCCGGCGAAATCGCGCTGCCGCGGCGGCTTTTCCATCAAGTCGGTATAATGACGCGCGAACTGGTTCAGGGATGTTGCGGGAGCATGCGTGCGCGCCACGTCCCGCGCGCCCACCGCACCCATGCGCAGCAGCCGCTCGGGATTGCCGGCGGCCCGTTCGATCAGCGCCGCGCCGGCCTCGATGCTGTTCGCGATGAAGCCGTTGCGGTCATGCGTCACGATCGCCGCCTCCGCCGGATTGTCCCAGACCAGCGGCACCGCACCGGCCGACATGGCCTCCACCAGCGCGTTCTCGCCGGTGCCGTAATGCTGCGGATTGAGCGGATAGAGGAAGAGGTCGATCGCGCCGAGGACCGCGCGCGGGTCGGATGCATAGCCCTCGAAGCGCACCCGTTCGGGATGGCGCATCGCCGCCGCCCGCGCCGCCACCTCGCCGGTGGGATCAAGCGTGCCCCAGAGCGAAACCCGGATGTCGTGCGTCACCGCATCGACCATGTCGAAGAAGCCGGGATGCAGCTTGATGAAATCGAGCGTCCCGAGATAGCCCATCCGCACCGTGGGCGCCGGATGGCGCGGGCGCGGCGGGGCATCGAAGCCGAACCCGCTGTTGACCACGCCGAACGCCTGCGGCCGCGCCGAAAGCGCCGCCGCGAGGTTGGCCGCCTTCAGCGAGCAGGGCGAGGTGAACAGCACCTTGTCCGCGCATGTCGCGAGCCCGGCGGGGATCAGGGGCGGCGCCAGCCCGGAAATATGCACCCACGCCGCCAGGCGCATCGCCGGAAGGGCGTTGGTCGCAAGCAGGGCATAAAGGCGGGGATGGTTCCACCATTCCACCTGCACGATATCGGCGCCCGCGACCAGGCCGGCCAGTTCGCGCGGGTCAGGCGCGATGATGACGGGACAACCGGCGGCGCGCACGCGCTCCACGAAATGGGTGTCGCGCGGGCGCTCGAGCAGGGCGAACCAGTGCCGCGCGGCACCCCGCCCTGCGCCGTCCACGCGGGCGAGAGCCGCCTCGGCCAGCGCGGCATGCGCCTTCCCCACGCCGCCGCCCAGATGGGGGGCGATGTGGAGGATGTTCATTCGGCCTCAGCCGGCAGGCGCGCGGGGCTTCCGCCGGGAGCTGGAACGGCGGGGTTCACTCTCATCTTCGCCTTGAAAGTCTCCAGGATCTGCGGGCGATGGGCGTCGATCGAGTCCGGCAGGCAGTGGCTGAGCTGGCCGCAGCCGTGGCACACGCCATTCTCGCACCGCTTCCCCTCCAGATGCTGGAGGCGCAGCGCGTTCATCTTTTCCGAGGTCCAGATCTCCTTCATGGAGGATTGGCGCACGTCGCCGATGATCAGCTTGCGACCCCAGTCGAGGAAGCAGGAGCTGACCTGCCCGTCCGCGTTCACGGAATAGCCGTAGAAGATATAGGGGCAAGTGTCTGTCTTGCCGACCGGCTGCTGGTAGATGCCGCCGGTGATCTTGACGCCGCTGCGCGCTTCCACGTCGAAATCCGGCCAGCAGGGGGCGAAATTCTCGATGAAGATGCGGTCGCAATGATCGCCGAAGGTCTCGTAGAATTCAGCCCGCTGCGCCTCGGTGATCAGTTCGCCGGGGATTTTGATCACAACCTCGCACTGGCCCTTGTTGGCATAGAGCCATTTCACATTTTCGACGAAGGCCTCGAAGTCGAAATCGAAGCCGGTGAACCGCCGGTATTGCTCGGCCGTCATGCCGTCGACCGAGATGTTGATCTTGTCGAGCCCCGCCGCGATCACCGGCGCGAGCCGCTCGGGCGAGAGGAAGGTGCCGTTGGTGGTGGTGTCGATATAGTCCACGTGCCCGCTCGCCTTGGCATAGGCGATCATGTCGGCGAGGCGCCGGTTCAGGAACGGCTCGCCGTCCTTGTACATCCGCAGCACCTTGATCTTGTCGTCGAAGGCGCCGAGATCGTCGATGATCTTGGTGAAGACCTCGAACTTCATGGCGCCCTGGTAGCGGCCGGTCTCGCGGATCAGGTCGCGATGGCCGGTGGGGCAGAAGGTGCACTGGAAATTGCACGCGCTGGCGGGGTCCACGAACACCACGAACGGGGTCGCAAGCGGAATCACCGTCTCCAGCGCCGTGCGGCCTTCCAGATTAATGCGCGGCTTCACCTGTGCCTTCATGATCTCTCCACCCACCCGAGCCTGAAGGCGCCTGGTCGAGGACCGGCAGGGACATGCCGAGCCGCGCCGCGCCAGCGCCTTTGTCTGTTGTTCCGGCGCATGCCGAAGGATGAGACCACTCAACCAGCGGTCGATTGCGCCAGGCTGACCTCCCTGCCGCCGCCAACACGCGCCGCCCGCAGGTCGTCACAAGCCCGGCGAAAGCATCGTGCGGCACGCTCTCGTCAATGGTGGCACCGGGGCAAGGCACCGGGACAAGCCGACCGGGGCGCAGACACGCGCGACAGGAGGAGCGGCATGAGAGTCTCAGTGCAAGTGCGCGAGTCCGCGCGCGGTCCGGCGTCTGCGCAGCTGGCGGCATCCACATGACCGCCTTTCCCAATATGGGCCGAGATGGCATGCGGGCGCCCCCGCCCGTGCGCGCCCGCAGCTTTGAGGCGCTGCCGGACCGGCGCGCCGCCATCGCCCTGTTGCAGCATCTCAACGCGCGCGCCATCGCGCCGCGCCCGGTCGCGGTCGGCGAACGGCCGCTCGTGCTCTATGGCGCCGGCAACCTCGGCAAGCTGGCGCGCGGGCATCTCGACGCCATCGGCCAGCCCATCGCGTTCGTGGTCGATGCGGACGCCGCGCATCATCGCGCGGATCCCGACTGGCACGGCCTCGCCATCCTGGCGCCCGAGGACGTGGCGCCCCACGTGCGGCGCGAGGCCCTGCTCGCGATCTCCATCGCGAATAGCCCGTACGCGCCCATTCAGGCCGAACTGGCACGGCAGGGCTGGGCGGCTTGCGTGCCATTCTATGATCTTGCCGAGGGCTTCCGCACCAGCCACCCGCTGAGCAACGGCTGGTTCAGCGGCCCGCTGGACCTATCCGCCTTCGCCGCCGCAACCACCGCCCTGGAACTCTTCGCCGACGATGCCTCGCGCGCCCATTACCTGCGTTTTGCCGCCTGGCACATGGCGCGGGAGGAATGGGAGTTCGCCCAAGCCCCAGTGGTTCCCGCCGAACGCTTCTTCATTCCCGAGCTTTCCGCGACCTTGCGGGCGGGCGCCCGTTTCCTGGATGGCGGCGCCCACCACGGCAGCGTCACGGCAAGGCTGCTGGAACAAGTGCGGGGACAGGTTTCCGCCGTATGGGCGATCGAGCCCGACCCCGCCAATGCCGCGGTGCTGCGTGATTTCGCGGCGGGCCTGGATTGGCAGGTGCGCGCCCGCGTCGAGGTGCTCGGTCACGTGGTCGGCGCGCGACGCGCAAGCGTGCGCTTCCACCACGGGCTCGGCTACGCCTCGCAGATCTCGTCCACCGGCCAGTCCGAGCGCGAAAGCCTGCCCATCGACGCGCTCGGCCTCGACCCAACCTATGTGAAGCTGCACCTGGAAGGCGGCGAACTGGCGGCGCTCGAGGGCGCCCGCGAGACCCTGCGCCAGCATCGGCCGGCGCTCGCGCTCACCGTCTATCACAACGCCGACGGCCTCGCCCGCACGCCGCTGTGGCTGGCCCGGAACCTTGAAAACTATCAGCTCATCATGCGCGCCCACGCCTGGTGCGGCACCGGCGCGGTGATCTACGCCCTTCCCAAGGAACGCACGCGCAAATGAGCATCTTCGTCAGCGACAGCCGGTTCATCATGGACCTCGGCATGAATAATGGCGACGACACCGCCTATTATCTGGCCAAGGGGTTCAACGTGGTGGCGGTGGAAGCCAACCCCGCCCTGGCTGAGGCCGCAAGCGCCCGCTTCGCCGCCGAGATCGCGGCCAAGCGCGTCACCATCCTGCCCAATGCTGTGGCCGGCAAGGCCGGGCGCGTGAGCTTCTTCATCAATGAAGACAATGATCATTGGAGCAGCATGGACAAGGGGTGGGCGGGCCGCGAGGACAGCGCCTGCCATGCCATCGAGGTGGAAGCCCTGACCCTCGGCCAGATCTTCGACCGCTTCGGCATTCCCTATTATCTGAAGATCGACGTCGAGGGCGCGGACAAGGAGATCCTGGCCCAGCTCGGACGCCAGCTCATCAAGCCGCTGTATGTGAGCATCGAGGATTGCCGCTTCGGCTTCGACTATATCGAGATGCTGGCTGCCGCCGGATATGACGGCTTCAAGCTGCTGGACCAATCCACGGTCCACGAGCTGGAAGATGAGGCGATCGGATACAAATTCCCCGCCGGCTCGTCCGGCCCGTTTGGCCGCGCGCTTCCCGGCCAATGGCTGAGCCGGCGGGACATGCACTCCGTCTATGCCCGCACCGTGCGGGACCGCGCCGGCACCCGCCTCGCCCCGCGCACCCGCTGGTGGGACATCCACGCCACCAAGCGCTGACCCCCCTTTTCGCCAGCCGACAGATCCAGATGCACGCTCCCATACAAAGGCTCGCCGACATGACGCCGGACCAGACCTTCGCCAAATACGTCGCCGGCAACATCGCCGGCATCGGCGCCGACCGTGATTTCCTCGGCCTGTCCAACATCTGGGTGCGCGAATGCATCCGGCACAATTATGCGCAGAATTTCACCTGGCTCGGCCGGCCCATCATCCAGGTGCCGCAGGACACCTATGCGATCCAGGAGCTGATCTGGCGGGTGAAGCCGGATCTCGTGATCGAGACCGGGATCGCCCATGGCGGCTCGCTGATCCTCAGTGCCTCCATGCTGGCGCTGATCGACTATTGCGAGGCGATGGAGCGCGGCACGCCGCTCGATCCGCAAGGCGCCGGCCGCAAGGTGATCGGCGTCGACATCGACATCCGCCCGCACAATCGCGCCGGCATCGCGGCCCACCCGCTCGCCCGCAAAATCGAGATGATCGAGGGCTCCTCGATCGACGATGGCATCGTCGCGCGCATCCGCGCGGCGGCGGCACAGGCGCAAACGGTGATGGTGTTCCTGGATTCCAACCACACCCACGACCACGTGCTGAGCGAACTGGAGCTTTACGCCCCCATGGTCTCGCAGGGGTCCTATGTGGTGGTGTGGGACACCGGGGTGGAGGATCTGCCCGCCGGCATGTGCGCCGACCGGCCCTGGGGCAAGGGCGACAATCCCAAGACCGCCGTATGGGACTATCTGCGCCGGCTGGACAATGATCCGCGCCATGGCGAGGATGGGGAGCGGTTGCGGTTTGAAATCGACAAGGTTCTGGAACACAAGCTCGCCATCACGGCGGCTCCGGACGGCTTCCTGCAGCGCCTGTGACCGGCGTGGATGCGCGATCTTACCGCAAAATGTTTCACGTGAAACAATGAGTTAGCGCAGACGAACACAGGTTTCGTGGCGCTTCTCCGCGGCATGTCGGCGGAAGACACCGGCATTTCGGGGGAGGTTCGCGCACGCTTTCGGCGAAGATTTCGGCGAACGCGCGGTTTCACCCTCCGGCGGGACCCCTCACGCCTCCGGCGAAACCTCTATGGCCTCCGGCGCGATCCTTATGACCTCCGGCGGCTTGCCGGCGCAGCGCAGGGCGTGCATCCGCTCATAGGCCGCCTCCAGCCCACGCGCATAGCGGGTCGCGTCGAACAGGTCGGCGGCGGCGCGGTTGGCGGCGAGGCGGGCGCGCAGGTCGGCCAGGCGCTGGGGATCGCGCGCCAGGGCGAGCGCCAGGGCCTCATAGTCCGCCAGGGTATGGGTGACGAGGTCCGGCAAGCCCACCGCATGGAGCAGGCTGCTGGCGACCCGGCTGGCGAAGCTCTCCCCCGCGCAGGTCACCAGCGGCACGCCGGCCCACAGGGCATCGCTCGCCGTCGTGTGGGCGTTGTAGGGCAACGTATCGAGCACCAGATCGGCATGGCGCTGGCGTGCCAGATGGTCCGCCGGCTCGGCGCGCGGCGCGAAGAGGATGCGGCCGGGATCGACCCCCATCGCACCCGCCTCATAATGCAGATTGTCCCGCGCCACGTCGTTCGCCTCGAACAGCCACAGCACCGATCCCGGCACGGCCGCGAGCAGGCGCATCCACACGGCGAAGACGTCGGGGGTGATCTTGTAGGTATTGTTGAAGCAGCAGAAGACGAAGCCGGCCTCCGGCAGGCCGCAGGCGGCGCGCGACGGCACCTGCGCCGCGATGGCGCGGCGGCTGTCGTTGGGCTGGTAGGTGCCGGGCAGTTGGACGATCTTCTCGTCATAGAGCGGCGCGGCCTCCAGCGGCGTCACGAAGGCATCGCCGATGATGTAGTCGATGAACGGCGCGCCCATGGTGCCGGGATAGCCGAGATAATTCACCTGCACCGGCGCGGGCCGCAGGGCCATGATCTCGGTGCGGCAGCCGAAGGTGTAGCCCTTCAGGTCCACCAATATGTCGATGCCGTCGGCGCGGATGCGGCGCGCCGCCGCTTCATTGCTGAGATCGCCCACTTCCACGAAATGGTCGAACGCCCCCACCAGCCGGCGCCGCATATCGGAGCCGTCGTCGGGACCGTAGGAATAAGCGAAGGTCTCGAACCGTGCGCGGTCGTGCCGCTCGAAGAGTTCCACCGCCAGAAACGCCGTGGCATGGGCGAACAGGTCGCGCGAGAGATAGCCCACGCGAATGCGCCGGCCCGGCGCGGGCACTTCGTGCAGCGGGGGCAGGATGTCTTCCGGCTTCACCCGCACACCCTGGCTCCAGACCCGCGCCGCGCGCAGATGCTCGCGCGCGGGGACGCGGGCGGCGAGGCGCATGAAAGGCCCGGTGCGGGCGCCGGTGGTCTCCAGCACGCGCGTCAGTTCCGCTTCCTCCGCCTCCCCGCCGCGCCATTCGCACGCATGGCGGCGCTGGATCGCAAGGCCGTAGAGCGCCACCGGATCGCGCGGCCGCAGCCGCAGCGCCTGGCGGAAGAATTGGATCGCCTGCTGCACCTGCCGGCCCTCGGCACAGATGCTGCCGAGATTGATATAGGCTTCCACATGGTCGGGATCGGCCGCGAGCGCGGCATTGAAGGCCGCCACCGCTTCCGGGAGGCGGCGCATCTCGAACAGCACCAAGCCCCGGTCGGCATGCAGCGCGGCAAGGCCGGGCTTGGCGGCGCAGGCCGCTTCCAGCAAGGCGAGGGCGTCGGCATCGCGCCCCTCATTATAGGCCGCGATGGCCTGCTGGCCGAGATGTTCCGCCACCAGCACGCCGCGCGCGATGGCGGCGCGCAGGGTTTCGTGGGCGGCGCGCGGATCCCCCTTCCCCACCAGCACCGTGGCAAGGCCGAGCCAGGCGTCGGGCTGCTTGGGATCTTGCGCGAGCGCCTGCCGATACAAAGCTTCCGCCCCCGCGCCATCGCCGGCCTGGCACGCCGCACGGGCGCGGGCCATGAGCCCGAGCGCGGATGCGATCGCGCTCACCCGCGCCTGCGGACGGCCCTGCGCGGTCCGTGCCCTTTGCTGCCTGCCCATGATGCGATGCCCTTCTTCCGCCCGGGCGCGCCAGATGCGTTCGTTCCGGCCCGCCGCGAGACGCTCCGATACGATCCTGGGCATGCGACCTTGCACGGGGCTGGGTGGACGGCCCAGCATCGGGAGGGCAGGCAGGGCGCGCCCTTGTCTTTCTTTCATCCGCCGTCATGGCTGGGCTCGGCCCGGCCATCCACGCCGTGCCGAACGTGGACGCCTTGAAAATCCGCCACCAGCGGCACCGCGTGGATGCACGGGACGAGCCCGTGCATGACGAGGCTCTGCTGCAACGGCGTCAGGGCATGAAGGTCGAATGGTCTGACGGTGCGCGCGTTTGTCTTCTTTCACCAATCGTCATGGCCGGGCTCGTCCCGGCCACCCACGCCGAGCCGCCCGCGCGCACCTTGGAGAGCGAGGGCCAGCGGTGCCGCGTGGGTGCACTGGACAGACCCGGGAACGTCGAGCGACCCTAGCCCGCGCAAGAATTTCGGGCCGTTCCGTCCATATTGGATGCATCTGTCGCGCGCGACGCCTTCCTCTCGCCGCAATAAGCCTCTATACGTGCAGTCCTCAGCAGCGGCGCCGGAAACGGCGACTTGGGGAACGGACGGATGTACTCCGGCCCTGAAGCATAGCTTGAGACAGGAAGCCCCGCGTCAGCGGGGCTTTTTTGTTATCTACGTGGCCGGCAAACAATTTCCTCTACGGTATCCCCGGCGTCGGGTGGAAGAGGGTCTCCCGAGGTTCGCGGGCCGACACGCCCCCCAATGCCCCCTCATTTGCCGCGGGCGATATCGAGCAGGGCGTCCGCGCGCTTCACCGCCACGGGGAAGAAGGGCTGTGCCGGCGCCTCCTTGGCAAAGCAGGCGCGGAAGGCCTGCGAGCCCGCGTCATTAATGCGGGTCAGTTCCTCCCAGCGCGGATCCTCGCTCTTATTGTCCTTTTCGATCGCCTTCTGCAGGGCCTCGGCCTTGGCCTTGTAGGGCTTCCAGATCGCCTCGCAGGCCGCGATGGGCTTGATGTTCAGCTTCGCCATGGTCAGGCCGACCATGGCCTTGCCGTCGGCGATCCGGACGATGGCGATCTGGTTCGGGGCGATATTGCCGGGCGGCTCGTCGGCCTGGAGGCCGAGCACCGCGAGCGCGGTTTCCCCAGGCGCCGCCGCCACCGGCAAGTCCACATAGGGCTGGTAATAGCCGCCGTCGAAGGCAAGCGCATCCTGGAAGAATTCAGCGGTGGCCATGGCCGTCTTCACGCCACCGGCGAGCGCGGCGGGTGCCCCGTCATCCTTTGCGCGCGCGGCCAGCCACGTCTGGAACACGCTCTGCGGCGTGACGACGAGGCGAGTGCTGACATCCTTGTTCCCGAAGTCCAGCCCGTCGAGCAGGTGGGTGGGGCTGCTCTCGTCATAGGTGAAGGTTAAGAGCGTGTAGATCGGCGGGCCCAGCCCCTTGAACTTGAGCGGGCCGAGGGCGGTCGCCAGCCGCTTGCCGAGATCCATGAAGGCGGCCTGCTCGCGCATGACCACCGCCGCATCCCCACTCTTGCCCGCCTTGGCGGCAGCGACCGATGCGGCGATCGCCGTGTCGCGGGCGGCGACATAATCGCCGAGCGCATCGGCGGCGGCTGGCAGCGCGGCCGCGAGGAACAGGACGCAGGCGAGGGGACGGACAATTCCTCTCATGGGCTTTCCTTCGAAGACGGCGAGCCGGTCCTGCCGGCCCGTGCGTAACGGAAGGTTAAGCCCGGCCAAGGTCAAGCCTGAAATGCACGCGGCCTTGCGCCGTTGCGTGCTTCCGCCGCACCGCATCCCAGCCGTGATGGCGCCCGAGCCACGGGCCGCCCGTGCGCACCCCTATTCCGCCGGCGCCAGCGGCGGGGCGGCGCCGCCTCTCTCCTCGCGCGATGCGCGCGCCGGACGGCGGCGCAGGCGGTCGAGCAGCAGATAGACCACAGGCGTCGTGTAGAGCGTCAGGATCTGGCTCACCATGAGCCCGCCGATGATGGTGATGCCCAGCGGCTGGCGCAGTTCCGCCCCCGTGCCCGAGGCGAGCGCCAGCGGCACGGCGCCGAAGATCGCCGCGAGCGTGGTCATGAGGATGGGCCGGAAGCGCTGCAGGCAGGCTTCGCGGATCGCCGCCTCGGGCGAGAGGCCGCGCGCACGCTCCGCCTCCAGGGCGAAATCCACCATCATGATGGCGTTCTTCTTGACGATGCCGATCAGCAGGATCACGCCGATCAGCGCGATCAGGCTGAACTCGCTCTTGCACACGATCAGCGCCAGCACCGCCCCCACCCCCGCCGACGGCAAGGTGGACAGGATGGTGAGCGGGTGCACGAAGCTTTCGTACAGGATGCCGAGCACGAGATAGACGCTCAGCAGCGCCACCAGGATCAGCAGCGGCTGGGTGCCCAGCGATTGCTGGAACAGCTTGGCCGTGCCCTGCGAGGTGCCGTGGATGCTCGCGGGAACGCCAAGCTCCACCATGGCCCGGTTGATGGCCGCCAGCCCCTCGCCGAGCGTGATGCCGGGCTTGAGATTGAACGAGAGCGTGCTGGCCGCGAACAGGCCCTGGTGGTTCACCGCCAGCGGCGTGGTGCCGGGGCCGAAGGTGGCGAAGGCGGAGAGCGGCACCGAGAGATTGAACTTGGTGCTCACCGCGGCCCCGGTGGAGGCGCCCGACTTGGTGGTGTTGGCGATGCGGTTGGTATTGGCGTTGCGCACCGCGTCCGCCGAGAGCGCATCGGCCGAGCCGGTGAGCTGGGTGGAGACCGCCGCCACCGCCGCCGTGGCCGCGCTGCCCGCGAGCGCGCCGCCGGACGTTGAAATGCGGATGTCGTCGAGGGTGCGCGGGTCCTGCCAATATTGCGGCGCCACCTCCATCACCACATGATATTGGTTCAGCGGCGCATAGATGGTGGAGACCTGCCGCTGGCCGAACGCGTCATAGAGCGTGTTCGAAATCTGGGCCATGGAGAGCCCCAGCCGGGCCGCGGTGTCGCGGTCGATCTTCAGGTCGATCTCCAATCCCTTCTCCTGGGTGTCGGAATTCACGTCGGTGATGTCCGGCACGCTGCGCAGCGCTTCGGTGATCTTGGGCGTCCATTCCCGCAGTAGGTCGAGATCGTCGCTCTGCAGCGTGTATTGATATTGCGCGTTGCTCTGCCGCCCGCCGGCGCGCACGTCTTGCATGGCCTGGAGGAACAAGGTCGCGCCCGGCACCTTGGCAAGCTTGGGGCGCAGGCGCGCGATCACCTGGTCGGCGGAGGCGTCGCGCTGCTCCAGCGGCTTCAGCGCGATGAACAGAAAGCCCGAATTGGTCTGTGAGCCGCCGGTATAGCCCACCACCGTATCCACCGCCGGGTCTTCCTTCACGATGGCGACGAAGCGGCCGAGCTTCTCCCGCATGAGCTGGAAGGAGATGCTCTGGTCGGCCTGGATGCCGCCCATGATCTGGCCGATATCCTGCTGGGGAAAGAAGCCCTTCGGCACCACGGTGAACAGGTGCACGTTGAGCGCCACGGTGGCGGCCAGGATCGCCAGCACGTACAGGCGATGGCGCAGCGCCCAGCCGAGCGTCACATCATAGCCCGACAGCACCGCGCCGAACACGCGCGCGCCAAACCGCCCCAGGCGGCCCGGCGGCGTCTTCGAGGGCGGGGCGATGAGCCGCGCGCACATCATGGGCGTCAGCGTCAGCGACACCACCAGCGACACCAGGATGGTCACCGACAAGGTGACCGCGAATTCCCGGAAGAATCGCCCGACGATGCCGCCCATGAGCAGGATCGGTATGAACACCGCGATCAGCGAGAGGCTCATGGAGAGGACGGTGAAGCCCACCTCCTTCGCCCCGAGGAGCGCGGCTTCCATGCGCGTCATGCCGGCTTCCACGTGGCGCGTCACGTTCTCCAGCACCACGATGGCATCGTCCACCACGAAGCCGGTGGCGATGGTGAGGGCCATGAGGGAGAAATTATCCAGGCTGTAGCCCAGCAGGTACATGAAGCCGAACGTGCCGATCAGCGACACCGGCACGGCGACGCTCGGAATGATCGCCGTGCGCAGATCGTGCAGGAACAGCAGCACCACCCCCACCACCAGGATCACCGCCAGAACGAGACTGCGCTCCACATCGTGCAGCGAGGCGCGGATCGAGCCGGTGCGGTCCATGGCGATGGCAAGGTCGATGTCGGCGGGAATCGAGGCGCGCAGCTCCGGCAGCACCGCCTTCACCCGCTCCACCGCCTCGATGATGTTGGCGCCGGGCTCGCGCGAGAGGATCAGCAGCACCGAGGGGCTGCCGTTGGCGAGGCCCTCGTTGCGCACGTTCTCGACCGAATCCAGCACGTCCGCCACCTCGGACAGATGCACCGGCGCGCCGTTGCGATAGGCGACCACCAGATTGCGATAGGCGGCGGCCTCGTGCGCCTGGTCGTTGGTGTAGATCTGATAGCGCTTGTCGCCCTGCTCGATGGCCCCCTTCGGCGCATTGGCATTGGCCGAGGCGAGCGCGGCGCGGATGTCCTCCAGCCCGATGCCGTATTGGAACAGGGCATGGGGATTGATCTCCACCCGCACCGCCGGCAGCGAGGAGCCGCCGACCGTCACCAGCCCCACGCCCTTCACCTGCGAGAGCTTCTGCGACAGCACGGTCGCCGCGGAATCATAGAGCTGGCCGCGGCTGAGGGTCTTGGAGGTCAGCGCCATGATCATGATCGGCGCGTCGGCGGGGTTGACCTTGCGATAGGTGGGATTGCTGCGCAGCGCCGCCGGCAGGTCCGCCCGCGCCGCGTTGATCGCCGCCTGCACGTCGCGCGCCGCGCCGTCGATGTCGCGGTCGAGGCCGAATTGCAGGGTGATGCGGGTGGAGCCGAGCGTGCTGGTGGAGGTGATCTCGGAAACGTCCGCGATCTGGCCGAGATGGCGCTCCAGCGGCGTCGCGACCGTGGAGGCCATGGTCTCGGGATTGGCGCCCGGCATGGAAGCCGTGACCTGGATGGTCGGCAGGTCCACCTGCGGCAGCGGAGAGACCGGCAGGAAGAAGAAGGCGAGCGCCCCGGCGGCCGCGAACCCCAGCGTCAGCAGGGTGGTCGCGATGGACCGCCGGATGAAGGGCGCGGAAATGTTCATTCCGCCGGTTCCGCCGCCATGCGGGGCCGCCCGCTGAAGCGCCGCGCCAGATTTTCGAACGCGAGATAGATCACCGGCGTGGTGAACAAGGTGAGCACCTGGCTCACCACCAGGCCGCCGACGATGGCGACCCCGAGCGGCTGGCGCAGTTCCGCCCCCGCGCCCGAACCGAGCATCAGCGGCAGCGCGCCGAGGATCGCCGCCATGGTGGTCATGAGGATCGGCCGGAACCGCAACAGGCAGGCCTGGTAGATCGCCTCGGCGGGCGGAAGGCCCTGGTTGCGTTCCGCATCGAGCGCGAAGTCGATCATCATGATCGCGTTCTTCTTCACGATGCCGATCAGCAGGATGATGCCGATGATGCCGATGATGTCGAGCTCCCCGCCCATGGCCATCAGACCCAGCAGCGCGCCGACGCTGGCCGAGGGCAAGGTGGAGAGAATGGTGATGGGGTGGATGTAGCTCTCATAGAGCACGCCCAGCACGATATAGACCGTGACGATGGCGGCGAGGATGAGCAGCAATTCATTGCCGAGCGCCGCCTGGAAGGCGAGCGCGGCGCCCTGGAACGAGGTGACCACGCTCGCCGGCAGGGCGATGTCACGCTCCGCCTGCTGCACCGCCGCCACCGCCGCGTCGAGCGCCACGCCGGGCGCGAGGTTGAAGGAGACCGTCACCGCCGGAAACTGGCTGAGATGGCTGATCTGCAACGGCGCCGGCCGCTCGGTGATGGTGGCGATGGCGGACAGCGGCACCTGCGCGCCGTTCGAGCCGGGCAGATAGACCGTATCGAGGGATTTCAGCGTGGCCTGAAGCTTGGGATCGGCCTCCAGGATCACGCGATACTGGCTGGTCTGGGTGAAGATGGTGGAGATGATGCGCTGGCCGAAGGAATCGTAGAGCGCATTGTCCACCGTCGCCATGGTGATGCCGAACCGGGCAGCGGTGTCGCGGTCCACCGTGATGTCCACGGCAAGGCCCTGATCCTGCTGGTTGCTGGTCACGTCCGCGAGTTCCGGGCTGCGGGACAGGCGATCCAGCAGGCGCGGCACCCAAAGGGACAGCTCCGCCGGGTCGGTATCCTGGAGCACGAAGGTGTATTGCCCCCGGCCGGAGGTCGCGTCGATGGTGAGATCCTGCACCGGCTGGAGATAGAGCGCGATGCCGGGCAAATGCGCCACGTCCGCCGTGATGCGGCGGATGACCTGAGAGACGGTGGCCGTGCGCTCGCCCTTGGGCTTCAGCTCGATGAGGAAACGGCCGCTGTTGAGCGTCGCATTGGTGCCGTCGGCCCCGATGAAGGAGGAGAGCGCGGAGACGTCGGGATCCTTCAGGATCGCCGCCGCCAGCGCCTGCTGGCGTTCCGCCATGGCGGCATAGGAGATGGATTGCGGGCCTTCCGAGACACCGGAGATCAGCCCCGTGTCCTGCACCGGGAAGAAGCCTTTCGGGATCGCCACATAGAGCGCCACCGTCACGCCGAGGGTCGCCACCGCCACCAGCAGGGTCGCGCCCTGGTGGCGCAGCACCACGCGCAGCATGGCGCCATAGGTGGAGATCACACCGTCGAACCAGGTGCGCTTGCGCGGCCCGTCTTCCACCGGCCGCGCCTTGAGCAGGCGCGCGCACAGCATCGGCACCAGGGTCAGCGAGACAACCGCCGAGATCAGGATCGTTACCGCGAGCGTGATGGCGAATTCGCGGAACAGGCGGCCCACCACGTCCGCCATGAACAGCAGCGGAATCAGCACCGCGATCAGCGACACGGTGAGCGAGACGATGGTGAAGCCGATCTGCGCCGAGCCCTTCAGCGCCGCGTCGAACGGCTTCATCCCCATCTCGATATAGCGGGCGATGTTCTCGATCATGACGATGGCATCGTCCACCACGAAGCCGGTGGCGATGGTGAGCGCCATGAGCGAGAGATTGTTCAGCGAAAAGCCCGCCAGATACATCACGGCGAAGGTGCCGACGATGGAGAGCGGCACCGAGAGGCTGGGGATGACGGTTGCGGGGATATCGCGCAGGAACACGAAGATCACCAGCACCACCAGCACCAAGGCGAGCACCAGTTCCAGCTCCACGTCGCGCACCGAGGCGCGGATGGTGGTGGTGCGGTCGGTGAGCACGGCAACATCCACGCTCGACGGCAGGTTGGCGGTGAGTTCCGGCAGCAGCGCCTTGATCTCGTCCACCACGGCGATCACGTTCGCGCCCGGCTGGCGCTGGATGTTGAGGATGATGGCCGGCGTGGTGTTCATCCAGGCGGCGAGCTTGTCGTTCTCCGCCCCGGCGATCACCTCCGCCACCTGGGACAGGCGCACCGGCGCGCCCTTGCGATAGGCGATGATGAGGTCGCTATAGATCGCCGGATCGCGGATCTGATCGTTCGCATTCACCGAATAGGCCCGCATGGGGCCGTCGAAACTGCCCTTGGGCGTGTTCACATTGGCATTGGCGACGCTGGTGCGCAGATCGTCGATATTAAGGCCGTAGGCCGCGAGCGCGGAGAGATTGGCGCGGATGCGCACCGCCGGGCGCTGGCCGCCGGACAGGCTCACGAGGCCGACGCCGGCCACCTGGGACAGCTTCTGCGCGACGCGGGTGTCGGCGAGGTCCTGAAGTTCCGTGGGCGCGAGCGTCTTCGAGGTCACCGCCAGGGTGAGGATGGGCGCGTCGGCGGGGTTCACCTTGGCATAGATCGGCGGCGCCGGAAGATCGGAGGGCAGCAGGTTGCCGGCCGCATTGATCGCCGCCTGCACTTCCTGTTCCGCCACGTCGAGCGAGAGTTCCAGGCCGAATTGCAGCGTGATGACCGAGGCGCCCGCCGAAGAGGAAGACGACATCTGCTTGAGGTTCGGCATCTGCCCGAGCTGGCGCTCCAGCGGCGCCGTGATCGAGGAGGTCATCACCTCCGGGCTGGCGCCGGGATAGAAAGTGCGCACGGCGATGGTGGGGTAATCCACCTCCGGCAAGGCCGAGAGCGGCAGGAAGCGGAACGCCACGATGCCGACCAGCAGCAGCGCCGCCATCAGCAGGAAGGTGGCGACCGGCCGCACGATGAACGGTTGGGAGGGATTCACGCCGCCCCCTCCCGCGCCTTCGTCGGAGCAGCCGTCTTCGCGCTCGTCGTCGCACTCGTCTGCGCCGCGCACGCGGACGGCGCGGGCTGCGGCCGCCTCATTTCACACCGCCCGGGGCCGGCGGCGCGCCACCGCCCTGCGCTGCCGCAGGGGCCGCGCCGGGACCGGCATCGGGAACGATGCTCGGCCCCACCGCCGGCACCGTGCCTGCGGGCGGCGAGGTGGCGGGCTTCTGGGCCGCTGGCGCTGGTGTCACCGGTGCGGACGCGGAGGGCGCGGCCGCCGGGGCAGCAGGGGCCGCCGGATCGGCGTCGGACGATGCCGGGCCGGGCGTGGCGGGAATCGCCACCTCGCCCTTGCCGTGGTCACGGTTTTCCGGGTTGCGGCGCTGGCGGCGCTCCGATCCATCGCCCGCGACCGACGCCGGCTTGCCGCCGGCCGCCGCATCGGGCTCGCTGATCTTGGCGCCCTCGCGCAATTTGTCCGCGCCGTCCACCACCACCTTGTCGCCCGGCGCGAGCCCCTCCGTCACGACGATCCGGCTGCTGTCGGACGCGCCGAGCGTGATCTTGCGCACGCTCACCGTATTGTCGGGATGGACCAGATAGACATAAGTGCCCGGCGCGCCGCGCTGCACCGCCGCCGAGGGAATGACGGTGACGTTGGTGAGCGTATCCACCCGCAGGTCCACATTCACGAACTGGCTCGGAAACAGGGCTTCGTCCGCATTGTCGAACTGGGCCTTCAGCTTCACCGTGCCGGTGGTGACATCCACCTGGTTGTCGATGGTCACGAGCTTGCCCGTGGCGAGGGAGGCGCGGCGGTTGCGGTCATAGACCACCACCGGCAGGTCGGCGCCGCTCGTCAGGCGCCGGAGCACCTGGGGCACCTTGTCCTCGGGCAAGGAGAACAGCACGGTGATTGGCTTGATCTGGGTGATCACGGCGATGCCGGTGGAATCGCCCGCCTGGACGTAATTCCCGCGATCCACCAGCCGCAGGCCGACGCGGCCGGTGACGGGGGCGGTGATGTGGCAATATTCGAGGTTCAGCTCGGCGGTGCGCACCTGCGCCTCGTCCATCTCCACCGTGCCCTGAAACTGCTCCACCAGCGCCTGCTGGGTATCGACCTGCTGCTGGGAGGCGGCGTTCTTGGCCACCAGCTGGGTGTAGCGATTGAGGTCCAGCTGGGCATTCTTCAATTGCGCCTGGTCGCGGGCCAGCTGGCCCTTGGCCTGTTTCAGCGCCGCCTCATAGGGGCGCGGATCGACTTCCGCGAGCGGGGCACCGGCCTGGATTTCCTGTCCCTCGGTGAAGAACAGATTGATCAGGCGGCCGCTGATCTGGGTCTTCACGGTCACTGTGGTGAGCGGCGTCACCGTGCCGAGCGCGGTGAGGGTCACCGGCATGCTGCCGGTCTGCGCCAGCGCGGTGGCGACCGGCACGGGCAGGCCGGCGAGGCCGGCACGCCGTCCGGCCTGCGGCGTTTCCTGCGGGCGGATCAGAAATCCCGCCCCCACCAGCGCCAGCAGGGCGATGAAGATCAGGAACGACCAGGCAAACCGGCGCCGGCGCTTCGGCGCCGGCTCGGATGCGAGAGTGATGGGTTCGCCGCGCAAATCGCGCAACGGGCGTGGGTCGTTCATGGAAACACCAGATAGCTTGGGAGGGCCGCGCGCTCGCGCCCGGCATCATCACCGTGATTGTGGTTGGGGCGAGGCGCCACGCTCGACCTCGTCGGGGGGAACCCAGCTCGCAAGCCGCGCGCGGCCTTCCGCCGACATCTCGCCGGCGGCAGCGATGATCACGCCGTGCAGCGCGCGCCACAGGGCGCGCCGCGCCTCCCGCAGCTGCATCAGGGCGGTGTCGGCGGCGGCGCTGTCGAACGGCTCCGCCGCCAGGGCGGCGCGCACCTTGTCCTGCGCCATCCGCGAGGCCGCCTGCGCGGCATCTATGACGCCGAGCGCGCCCTGGAACCTCGTCCTCAGCGCCTGCGCATCCGCCGCCGGCAGGGCCGCCGCGAGCCGGTCGATGCGCGCGGCGGGGCTGCGGTCGAGCGGTGCCGGCACCGGCGCCGCCGCGCGTTCGCGCGTCTCCTGGATCGTCACCGCGACCGCAAGGCCGACGAAGAACAGGTTCAGGGCAAGGGAGGCCACCAGCAGCAGCCGCTGCGGCGGGAACGTGCCCATGCGGATCGCGCCCCCACTCATAGCGCGCTCTCCTCCGGCGGGCCGGGCTCGAACACGATCGTGCTGAGATCGGCGGTCATTTGCGGATGGGTGAGGGCCGGCATCGTCGCGTCGAGGGGGCTCGGATCGACCACGTTGAGGCCGGCGAGGAAGCCGAGGGCCGCCATGCCCGCCAGCGCGGCGATGCTCGGCCAGGCCGGGCGCAGATCGAGCGCCAGCAGCCAGGAGGGCAGCCATCGCACCGGCGCCCGCGTGCCCTGCGGGGGCAGCGGCAAGGCGGCAAGGCGCGCGGCGATCCGCCGGCCGGCCGCGAGATCCTGCGCCGCCGGCCCGGCCGCGACCGCGCGCGCCACGCGGACATCAAGGGCGGCATGGGCGGCCAGCAGGCCGGCCACCGACGGGTCGCGCGCCATCAAGTCGCGAGCCCGCCGGCGCGCCGGCTCGGGCCAGAGCGAAACATCGGCCCCGTGTGCGACGAGCAGATGCTCGAATTCGTCCTGGGTCATTTTTTCATTCCTCCCCTAGCCGTGGGCCGAGACGGGCGCGCAAGGCACGCCGGGCACGGACCAGCAGCGTCTCGACGCCGGAAACCGAGGCGTCGAGGATTTCAGCGGTGCGGGCATTGGACAGCCCTTCCCAATATGTAAGCAGCACGGCCGCCCTTTGCCGCTCCGGCAGATCGGCGATGGCGCGGGCAAGCGCTTGGTCCTCGTGCCCCCGCGCGAGGCGCGCGAGGGCGTCGGGCGACGGGTCGACGACGTCGGCGGCATCCTCCAGTGGCGCGAATTCCCGGCGGCGGCGGTGGTTGAGGCACAGATTGACGACGATACGGTAGAACCAGGTGCCGAATGCGGCCGTCGGCTGCCAGCGGGGCGCCGCCCGCCAGACGCGCAGAAAGGCATCCTGGACGATATCCTCGGCATCGGCGGAATTGCCGAGGAAGCGGCGCGCGAGCGCGACCGCGCGCACCGCATAGCGCTCGGTGAGCGCGCGGAACGCTGCCGCATCCCCTCGGGCGACGCGCGCCATGAGGTCTTCGTCGCTCGCTTCGCCCATCCGGGTACTCGAACCTGCCCCCGCTTGCCGCAGCATGCCATCATGATGCAGGTCTCCTCAATCCGACGGCCAAAAAGCGGCATCCCCCACGGCCTTGCGACCAGCCCGGGGCGCGGGACCTGTCTGATTCAACACGGGACGGGCCAAAACCCTGCGCTCGCCCGCCACCCCTGCGCCGCGATGCCGCTCGCGCCGGGCGCGATGTTCACGGCAGCGTGAGGCGCGACGCGGCCGCGCAGGGTTCGCGGACATGATGTGTTCAAAGGCCGTAACGGACGAAGGGAACTGGGCTGATGCCGCGTCTCGTGTGGGTCGTAACGCCGGCCATTCTGGTGGCCGGCGCGCTTGCTTGGCACTATGGGTTCGCCGCGCCCGCCTCGCCCCAGGCCAATGCCAAGAAGGCCCCGCCGCCCATCCCCGTTCTGGCCGGGCCGGTCCGCGAACAGAATTTCCCGGTCTATGCCACCGGCCTCGGCACGGTGCAGGCCTTCAATTCCGTGACCGTGAAGGTGCGCGTCGACGGCGAGCTGGACAAGGTCACTTTCACCGAAGGGCAGGACGTGAAGGCCGGCGACGTGCTGGCGCAGATCGACCCGCGCCCGTTCCAGGCCACCCTCGCCCAGGCCCAGGCCGCCAAGGCCAAGGACCAGGCTCAGCTCGCCAATGCCAAGCTGGACCAGGACCGCTTCAAGCAGCTAGTGACCAAGAACGCGGTCTCCCAGCAGCAGCTCGACACCCAGAACGCCCTCGTCGCCCAATATGAAGCGGCGATCCAGGGCGACGATGCGGCCATCGACAGCGCGAACGTGCAGCTCGGCTATACCACGGTGCGCGCGCCGATTTCCGGCCGCACCGGCGTGCGGCTGGTGGACGAGGGCAATATCGTCCACGCCGCCGACACCACCGGGCTGGTGGTGATCACCCAGCTGAAGCCGATTTCGGTGATCATCTCCCTGCCGCAGGACCGCCGCGACGACGTGGTCACGGCCATGGGGCAGGGTCCGGTGACGGTGCTCGCCTTCCGCCGCGACGGCGTGACCCAGCTCGGCGCCGGCACCGTGACGCTGATCGACAACCAGATCGACCAGAGCACCGGCACCATCCGCATCAAGGCCACCTTCCCGAACGAGGATCTCAAGCTCTGGCCGGGGGCGTTCGTGAATGCCCAGGTGCTGGTGGACACCCGCAAGGATGCCATCCTGGTGCCGGCGCAGGTGGTGCAGCGCGGGCCGGACGGGTTCTATGTCTATGTGGTGCGCGACGACGACACGGTGGAAAAGCGCGCCGTCACCGTCGGGCCGAGCCGCGCCGGGCAGATGGTGGTGGAAACCGGGCTCACCGCTGGCGAGCGCGTGGTGGTGGACGGCCAGTACAAGCTCACACCCGGCGCCCATGTCAGCGTGAGCGCGGCGCCCGACGCCAAGCCGCAGGCCGCCCCGCTCTCCACAGCCAGCGCCGAGAAGCGGGCATGAGCCTTTCCGCCCCCTTCATCCGGCGCCCCATCGCCACCTCGCTGCTGATGCTGGCGCTGGTGCTGATCGGCGGCGTCGCCTATCCCCTGCTGCCGGTGGCACCGCTGCCGCAGGTGGATTTTCCCACCATCCAGGTCTCCGCCAGCCTGCCCGGCGCCAGCCCGGAAACCATGGCCTCCTCGGTCTCGACCCCTCTGGAACGCCAGTTCGCGCAGATTGCCGGCGTCACCCAGATGACCTCGACCAGCGCGCTCGGCGTCGCTTCCATCACCATCCAGTTCGATCTCAACCGCGCCATCGACGCGGCCGCGCAGGACGTACAGGCCGCCATCACCGCCGCCAGCGGCCAATTGCCCAAGAATCTCCCCACCCCGCCCACCTATCGCAAGGTGAACCCCGCGGATGCGCCGATCCTGATCCTCGCCGTGCAGTCGGATCTTTACCCGCTCACCAAGCTGGACGATTACGCCGACACCATCCTCGCCCAGCAGATCAGCCAGATTCCCGGCATCGCCCAGGTGGCCATCACTGGCGAGCAGAAGCCGGCGGTGCGGGTGCAGGTGGACCCGGCCAAGATCGCCTCGCTCGGCATGAGCCTGGAGGACGTGCGCGCCATCCTCGCCGCCGCCACCGTGGATTCCCCCAAGGGCTCGTTCGACGGCACGGCCCAGAGCTTCACCATCTATGCCGACGACCAATTGCTCGCGTCCTCGCCGTGGAACGACGTGGTCCTCGCCTATAAGAACGGCGCCCCGGTGCGCATCCGCGACATCGGCCGCGCGGTGGACGGGCCGGAGAACGTGCGCCTCGCCTCCTGGCAGAACGGCAAGCGCGGCATCCAGCTGATCGTGTTCAAACAGCCCGGCGCCAACGTGATCCAGACCGTGGACCGGGTGCACGGGATGATCCCGCGCCTGGAAGCCGCCCTGCCCCCCGGCATCGACGTGCTGGTGATCTCCGATCGCACCCAGACCATCCGCGCCTCGGTGGAGGACGTGCAATTCACCATGATGCTCACCATCGGCCTGGTGGTGGCGGTGATCTTCGCCTTCCTGCGCAACGTCTGGGCCACCATCATCCCGAGCGTGACCGTGCCCATGGCGCTGATCGGCACCTTCGCCGTGATGTATGCGCTCGGCTATTCCATCGACAATCTCTCGCTGATGGGCCTCACCATCGCGGTCGGCTTCGTGGTCGACGATGCCATCGTGATGCTGGAGAACATCTATCGCCACATCGAGGAGGGCATGGCGCCGTTCGAGGCGGCGCTCAAGGGCTCGGCGGAGATCGGCTTCACCATCATCTCGATCTCGCTCTCCCTGGTGGCGGTGTTCATCCCGGTGCTGTTGATGGGCGGCATCGTGGGCCGGCTGCTGCGCGAGTTCGCGGTGACGGTGACCATCACCATCCTGGTGTCGGTGGTGGTCTCGCTCACGCTCACGCCCATGATGTGCTCGCTGTTCCTGAAAAGCGATCACGGGGTGAAGCACGGCCGCCTCTACATGGCCTTCGAGAACTTCTTCGACGGCCTGCTCGCCGCCTATGACCATGGCCTGAAATGGGTGCTGCGCCACCAGTTCGCGACCCTGATGACCCTGTTCTGCACCATGGCCGCCACCGGCTATCTCTATGTGGTGATTCCCAAGGGCTTCTTCCCCCAGCAGGATACCGGCTTCATCCAGGGCTTCTCGGAGGCCGCGCAGGACATCTCCTTCTCCGCCATGTCGCAGAAGCAGATGGCGCTTCTCGCCGTGGTCGGCCGCGATCCCGCCGTCGAAAGCGTGGCGGGATCGGTGGGCGCCACGGGCGGATCGCAGACCGTGAACACCGGCCGTGTCTGGATCACGCTCAAGCCGCGCGACCAGCGCGACGCCAGCGCCGACCAGGTGATCGCGCGGCTGCGTCCGCAACTCGCCAAGGTCGAGGGCATCGCCCTGTTCCTCCAGGCCTCGCAAGACATCAATGTGGGCGGGCGCCCGTCCCGCACGCAATATCAATACACCTTGCAGGACGCCAATCTCGCCGAGCTGAACGCGTGGGCGCCGAAGATGCTGGCGACCCTGCGCGCGCTGCCGGAACTCCAGGATGTTGCCACCGACCAGCAGACCAACGCACCCACGGTGTCACTGAAGATCGACCGCGACACCGCCGCCCGGTTCGGCATTCAGCCGCAGGTGATCGACGACACGCTCTACGACGCCTTCGGCCAGCGGCAGGTGGCGCAATATTTCACCCAGCTCTCGCAATATCACGTGGTGCTGGAGATCGACCCCAAGCTCCAGGTGGATACCGGCGCGCTCGACAAGCTCTATGTGAAGTCGCCGCGCACCGGCGATGAGATCCCGCTCTCGGCCTTCGTGAAGGTGGACACCTCCAAGAGCGCGTCGCTCTCCATCTCGCACCAGGGCCAGTTCCCGGCGGTCACGCTGAGCTTCAACCTCAGCCCCGGCACCGCGCTCGGCCAGGCGGTGGATGCGATCAAGCAGGCGGAGCTGAAGATCAACAAGCCGCTGACGCTGATCGGCACGTTCCAGGGCACGGCGCAGGCGTTCCAGGATTCGCTGCGCACCCAGCCCTATCTGATCCTCGCCGCGATCATCGCCGTCTACATCATCCTCGGCGTGCTCTACGAGAGCTACATCCACCCGCTGACGATCCTCTCCACCTTGCCCTCGGCCGGGCTCGGCGCCTTGCTGATCCTGTATTTCTCGGGGTTCGACCTGAGCGTCATCGCGCTCATCGGCATCCTGCTGCTGATCGGCATCGTGAAGAAGAACGCCATCATGATGATCGACTTCGCCCTCGCCAAGGAGCGCGAAGAGGGCATGGCGCCGGAGCAGTCCATCTATCAGGCCTGCCTCACCCGCTTCCGCCCGATCATGATGACCACCATGGCCGCGCTGCTGGGCGGCCTGCCGCTGATGCTCGGCACCGGCACCGGCTCCGAACTGCGGCGGCCGCTCGGATTCGCCATCGTGGGCGGGCTGCTGGTGAGCCAGGTCCTCACCCTCTACACGACCCCGGTGGTCTATCTCTACATGAACCGCCTACAGCTCTGGCTGGGGAAAGGGCGGCGGGAACGCGCGGCCGCCAAGCGCGCGGAGGCGCACGCCCCCGCCCCGGTTGCCGAACACGGTGCCGACGCACCGGCAACCTAGAGCGGCTTCGAGCGCGGCGGGTCCCGGCACGGCTGGCGAAACCGGGGCCGGCATCCGGCGACAGGGCGTTTTCCGATTTCATGAACCGGGACGCGCTCGCGGGGATCTCCCGCCGTGATCCTCGCACTCAAGGCTTGTGGTTCGACCATGCGGGCCAGAGGGACTCCCTCTGCCTCGGTCGAACCGCGAGGGCGGCGGGGCTTCTTGCGGGGAGAAGTCCCGCCGTCTGGCGTGCGGACCCAGCGTCACGCCCCTGTGATGTGCATGGATATCGCGCGCAGCCGCCGCGGCGCGCGCCGCCGGGCACAGGCCGGAAAACGGTGTGAAACCGCCATTCCGGCGCGCCCGGCTGCGACAGCATGGCCGCCGCCGCCGTGCATATTTAATTTTGCATTCAGAAACGCTGATATTTTGCGCATTTACTGCCTAGAAAACATTCTTCCTCCCACGGAGACAGGTTGTTAGCGTCTGCACAATTACCCCCGGCACCTTGCTGCGGGGCAGCATTCGCTTGGGACCCATTGATGACCGACCCGTTGCCGGCGCCGCTTGCCGAGAGCCCGTTGCAGCCGCTGCCCGACGTGGGCGGTCCGGCCCAGGCCCTGCTGAGCGTCTCCGGGCTGACCAAGACCTTCGCCGGACGCGGCACGCTGTTCGGCGGGCGCGCCGGCGCGGTGCAGGCGGTGAACGCGGTGTCGTTCGACGTGCGCAAGGGCGAAACCCTCGGCATCGTGGGGGAATCCGGCTGCGGCAAGTCCACCGCCTCCAAGCTCATCATGGGCCTGCTGGAGCCGACCGCCGGGGAAATCGTGTTCGACGGCGAGCCGCTGGGGCGCGACGCGGCGGGGCTGCGGCGCTATCGCCGGCAAGTGCAGATGGTGTTCCAGGACAGTTTCTCATCCCTGAATCCGCGGCTCACCATCGAGGAATCCATCGCTTTTCCGCCCATGGTCCATGGCATGGCGCGCAAGGCGGCGATCGGCATCGCCCGCGACATGCTCGCCGCCGTGGGGCTCCAGCCGGCGCAATATGCCACCCGCTTTCCCCATGAGCTGTCCGGCGGCCAGCGCCAGCGCGTGAACATTGCGCGCGCCCTCGCCCTACGGCCTCGCCTCGTGGTGCTGGACGAGCCGGTCTCCGCCCTCGACAAATCGGTGGAAGCGCAGGTGCTGAACCTGCTGATGGACCTGAAAGCCGAATTCGGCCTCACCTACATCTTCATCAGCCACGACCTGAACGTGGTCCAGTACATTTCCGACCGGGTCCTGGTGATGTATCTCGGCCGCGTGGTGGAACTCGGCGCCGCCGAGGCCATTTTCGCCGGCGCCGCCCATCCCTACACCTCCGCCTTGCTGGCAAGCCGTCCCTCGGTCGCCGGACGCAGCCGCGAGGCGCCGCCTCTGGTGGGCGATCCGCCGAGCCCCGTGAACCCACCTTCGGGATGCGCCTTCCATCCCCGCTGCGCGTTTTCCGAAGGGGTGTGCGCCACCACCCGTCCGGCGCTGCTGCCGGTCGCGGTTCCAGATCGCCAAGCGGAGCATCTGGCCGCCTGCCTCATCAACCAGCCGGGCAGCGGCCACAGCCGCGCGCCGAAGGCCGCCTGACATGAGCGCGCTCCCCCAGACCCAGCCCCAATCCGAGCCCTTGGTGAAGGTGCGCGACCTGAACGTCGCCTTCGTCTCCAAGGAAGCAACGCTGCATGCGGTGAACGGGGTGGATTTCGACCTCGCCCCGAAGGAGACGCTCTGCATTCTCGGCGAGAGCGGCTCCGGCAAGTCGGTGACGCTACGCTCGCTCATGCGCCTGCATCCGCCCAAGCGCACCCGCATCACCGGCACCATCGAGGTGGACGGCACCGACATCGTCGCCGCCTCCGAGCGCGAGCTGTCCTCCATCCGCGGCCGGCTCGTCTCCATGATCTTCCAGGAGCCCATGACGGCGCTGGACCCGGTGTTCACCATCGGCAAGCAGATCACCGAGACCATCCGCCGGCACGAGGGTGTCACCCAGCAAGAGGCGCAGCGCCGCGCCCTCGACCTGCTGGAGCTGGTGCAGATCCCCTCCGCCCGCCAGCGGCTCGATGCCTATCCGCACGAACTCTCCGGCGGCCTGCGTCAGCGTGCGATGATCGCGGTCGCGCTCTCGGTGCGGCCGAAGCTGCTGCTGGCGGACGAACCGACCACCGCCCTCGACGCCACCGTGCAGATCCAGGTGCTGCTGCTGTTGAAGCGCATCCAGGCGGAGCTGGGCATGGGCGTGATCTTCGTGACCCACGATCTCGGGGTGGCGGGTGAGATCGCCGACCGCATCGCCGTCATGTATGCCGGCCGCTTCATCGAGGAGGCGCCGGCCGAGCCGCTTCTTGAGGCGCCTGAGCATCCCTATGTGGAAGGGCTGCTGGGCGCCACCGTCACCCCCGCCTCGCGCGGACGGCGGCTCACCGCCATTCCCGGATCGCCGCCCAACCTGCGCACCCTGCCGACGGGCTGCGCCTTCGCGCCGCGCTGCCCATCCGTCGAGCCCGCCTGCCGCGCCGCCGTGCCGGATCTGCGCGCCATCGCGCCGGATCGCACCGTGCGCTGCATCCACCCGGCCGGCCTGCGCCCGCCGATGCCGCCCGCCATGGCCCTCGCGGCCGAGGAGCGCGCCCCATGATCTTCTACATCGTCCGCCGCGTGCTCTATTCCATTCCCATCGCCCTGTCGGTGGGGCTGGTGTGTTTCATGCTGGTCTATATCTCGCCCGGCGATCCCATCAGCGCCATCGCCCCGCCCGACGCCCCGGCGGAGATGATCACCCAGCTGCGCCGGGACTATGGGCTCGACAAGCCCTTGCCCGAACAATTCCTGATCTGGCTTGGCCGCGTGGTGCAGGGCGATCTCGGCCGCTCGCTCGCCACCGGCCGGCCGGTGTGGGGCGAGGTCTCGGTCGCGCTTAAGAACACGGTTTCGCTGGCGGTGGCCGCTTGCACGCTGGCATTCGCCGTCGGCATGCTGCTCGGGGGGCTTGCGGCGGCGTTCCGCGATACCTGGGTTGACCGCATCGCCATGACCGTCGCCGTCGCCGGCGTCTCGGTGCCGCATTATTGGCTCGGCATGCTGCTGGTGGCGGTGTTCGCGGTCACCTATCCGCTGGCCCCCTCCATGGGGGCGGGGCCCGGCGGCACCTTCGTGTGGGATTGGGCGCACTTGCCCTTCCTCATCCTGCCCATGGTGACGCTGAGCGCCATTCCGCTCGGCCTGGTCGCCCGCACCGTGCGCGGCACGGTAATCGAGATCCTGCACCAGGAGTTCATCACCACCCTGCGCGGCAAGGGCCTGCGGAACGGCGGCATCCTGCTGCATGTGGCCAAGAACGCGGCGCCGAGCGTGCTCGCGGTCATGGGGCTGCAGCTCGGCTACCTCATGGGCGGCTCGATTCTGGTGGAGACCGTGTTCTCCTGGCCGGGCACCGGCTTTCTTCTGAACAGCGCCATCTTCCAGCGCGACATCCCGCTTCTGCAAGGCACCATCCTGGTGCTGGCGCTGCTGTTCGTCGCGCTCAATCTCGTGGTCGATCTCGGCCAGGCGCTCCTTGACCCCCGGATCAAACGGTGATGACCCTGATTGCCGCCAAGGACACCCGCGCGAAGGACACAAGCGCACCCGAAAAAGCCGAGCAGCCGCAAGGATATTGGCATGGCGTCGCCAAGCGCGTGCTGCGCGACAAGGCCACCATGTTCTGCCTGCTGGTGCTGCTGCTCATGCTCCTCGCGATCGTGTTCGCGCCGCTGATCGCGCCCTATGACCCCTATGTGGGCAGCATGGCGCGGCGGCTGAAGCCCATCGGCACGCCGGGATATCTGCTCGGCACCGACGAACTCGGTCGCGACATGTTGACCCGCCTGCTCTATGGCGGGCGCCTCTCCTGGTTCATCGGCATCATGCCGGTGGCGATCGCCTTCGTCATCGGCTCCTCGCTCGGCGTCATCGCGGGGTTCGCGGGCGGCTGGCTGAACATGCTGATCATGCGCGCCACCGACGTGTTCTATGCCTTCCCCTCGGTGCTGCTGGCGGTGGCGGTGAGCGGGGCGCTCGGGCCCGGCATCTTCAACGCCATCCTGGCGCTGACCCTAGTGTTCATCCCGCCGTTGATCCGCATCTCGGAAAGCACCACCGCGGGCGTGCGGGCGCTCGATTATGTGGAAGCGGCGCGCGCCACCGGGGCCTCGCCCTTCACCATCATCCGCGTGCATGTGCTGCCCAACGTGATGGGGCCGATCTTCGTCTATGCGACCGGGCTCATCAGCGTCGCCATGATCCTCGGCGCGGGCTTGTCCTTCCTCGGGCTCGGCACCCGCCCGCCGGAAGCGGAATGGGGGCTGATGCTCAATACGCTGCGCACCGCGCTCTACAGCAAGCCGCTGCTGACGATGCTGCCGGGCATCTGCATCTTCGTGACCTCCATCTGCTTCAACATGGTCAGCGACGGACTGCGCGGCGCCATGGAGGTGAAGAACTAGCCCGGACATGAACAGCCGCACCTCTCTTGCCACCCGTCATGGCCGGGCTTGTCCCGGCCATCCACGCGGCGCCGCCGGGAATGGCTTTCGCGGAAGCTCTAGCGGCAAAGCGTGGATCCCCGGGACAAGCCCGGGGATGACGGTGCGGTAAATCACGCAAGAGCCGGCGCAGACCGGCGAACCAGGGCAGGACGCACCGGACGAGCGAAGATTTCAAAAAGACACACGAACCAAGAACACACGAACCTTCCAGGAGTCCTTGATGCCACCATTCGATTTGACGCGCCGCACCTTGCTCACCGGCACCGCCGTTACGGCGGCGGCCGCCACCCTCGGCGGGCTGCCGCGCCCGGTCTTCGCCCAGGCCGCCTCCAGCCTGAACTACGGCATCTCCATGACGGACGTGCCGCTCACCACCGGCCAGCCCGATCGCGGCGCCGGCGCCTATCAGTTCACCGGCCTGACCCTCTATGACCCGCTGGTGGCGTGGGAACTCGATGTCGCCGACCGCCCCGGCAAGATGATCCCGGGCCTTGCCACCTCCTGGGAAGCCGACCCCACCGACCGCAAGAACTGGATCTTCAAACTGCGCGAGGGCGTGAAATTCCACGACGGCTCGCCGTTCAACGCCGACGCGGTGATCTGGAACCTCGAAAAGATCATGAACACCCAGGCGCCGCAGTTCGACGCGCGCCAGGCCGCGCAGGTGAAGCCGCGCCTGCCTTCGCTCGCGTCCTACAAGAAGCTCGACGACATGACGGTGCAGATCACCGCCAAGGGCGTGGACGCGCTGTTCCCTTATCAGATGATGTGGTTCCTCATCTCCTCTCCCACCCAGTTCCAGAAGGTGGGTGGCGACTGGGCGAAATTCGCCATGGCGCCCTCCGGCACCGGCCCGTTCAAGATGGGCGAACTGGTGCCGCGCGTGCGCGTAGAGCTGCTGAAGAACCCCGACTATTGGGACAAGAAGCGCCTCGCGAAGGTGGACAAGCTCACCCTCACCTGCATCCCCGAGGATCTCTCGCGCGCCAGCGCCCTGCTGTCCAACCAGGTGGACCTGATCGAATCCCCCGCGCCGGATTCCGTCGCGCGCCTCAAGCAGGCCGGCATGCGCCTTTCCACCAACGTGGTGCCGCACGTGTGGAATTATCATCTCTCCATGGTGGAAGGCTCGCCCTGGCGGGATGTGCGCCTGCGCCGCGCCGCGAACCTTGCCATCGACCGTGACGCGGTGGTGGAATTGATGAACGGCCTCGCCGTGCCGGCGGTCGGTCAGGTGCCCCAGTCCAGCCCCTGGTTCGGCAATCCGACCTTCAAGATCCGCTACGACATGGATGCGGCCCGCAAGCTCGTCAGCGAGGCCGGCTATTCCAAGGACAAGCCGCTGAAGGTCAAGTTCATCGTCCCCACCGGCGGCACCGGGCAGATGCTGTCCATGCCGATGAACGAATTCGTGCAGCAGAGCTGGGCGGAAATCGGCATCGCGCTGGAGCTTCAGCCGGTGGAGCAGGAAGTCGCCTATACCGCATGGCGCAAGGGCGCGGCCGACCCGAGCCTTGCCGGCATCACCGGCTCCAACGTCGCTTATGTCACCAGCGACCCGTTCTACGCCATCGTGCGCTTCTACAGCTCCAAGCAGATCGCGCCCGTGGGCGTGAACTGGAGCCACTACAAGAACCCCGAGGTGGACGCGCTGTGCGACCAGATCACCGCCACCTTCGATCCGGCCGAGCAGGACAAGCTGCTGGCCAAGGCGCATGAAAAGGTGGTGGACGATGCCGTGCAGGTGTGGGTGGTGCACGACGTATATCCGCACGCGCTCTCGCCGAAAGTGAAGACCTACACCCAGGCGCAGCACTGGTTCCAAGATTTGACCACGCTGTCCTGAGTGGGGCTGGTCTCAAGAGTGAGAAGGGGCGCCCGCGGGCGCCCTTTTTTTATGGACGGCGCCATTTCCGCCTTCGGCGGCCCCCTCCCCCGCACGCGGGAGACGGGGCGCGCCGGCGCGTGAGGGAAGCATCTGCTCCCACCCCCAAACCACCCGAATTCCCTCTCCCGCTTGCGGGGGAGGGTTAGGGAGGGGGAATTTGCGGGGGAGGGTTAGGGAGGAGGAAGGCCGGACGAGGCGCGGGAAGGGGCAGGCGAGGTTGATGGACGAACCCGCGCAGGCGGGCCGGGCCTGAAGCGGCCCGCCGTCACCACGCCTGCGCGGAGGCCGGGAACACTTCGGACTTGCTGCCGCGCGGATCGCAGCCGGCTTCCAGCATGCCGTCGGCATGGCGCTCGGCGGCCAGCAGAAATCCCTCGGTCCAATCCGGCCCCACGGACAGTTCGTGCCCGCGCGCGGAGAGGCTTTCGAACACCGCTTCCCCGAACCGCTCCTCGATGCGCAGGCGGCTCGGAAAGAAATCGTGCGGCGCGAAGAAGCCGGGGAAATGCTCGCTGGAGAATTTCGGCGCCTCGATCGCCGCCTGCACGGGCATGCCGAACACCAGGCGATTGAGCAGGAATTGCACCTGCCATTGGTCCTGCTGGTCCCCGCCCATGCTCCCGCACGCGATCGTGGGGCGCCCGTCCACAGTGACCAGCGTGGGGCTGATGGTGGTGCGCGGCCTTTTGCCCGGCGCCACCACATTGGGATGGTTGGACGGGCCCATGTGGAAGTTCGACAGGCGGTTGCCGAGCGGAAAGCCCAGCGCCGGCATGACTTCGGCCGACTTGATCCAGGCGCCGGAGGGCGTGAAGGCACAGGCATTGCCCTCTTCGTCCATGGTGTCCACATGCACCGTGCCCGCGCCCCAATTGGTGAGCGGACGCCGCTGCGACACCGCGAGCAAGGCGACATCCTCCACCGGATCACCCGGGCGCATCTCGGCGCTGGCCTGGCGCATGTCCACGAGCTTGGCACGCAGCGCGCCGTAAGCATCCGACAACAGCGCTTCCACCGGCACGGAGACCTGGCGGGTGTCGGCGTAATATTGCTCGCGGTCAGCGAAGGCGAGCTTCATCGCCTCCACCACCAGATGCACATAGTCCGCGCTGTTGTGACCGAGCGCGGGCAGATCGAAGGATTTCAGGATGGAGAGGGTCTGCAGCAGCGCCGGGCCCTGGGTCCAGGCCGAGGTCTTGTGGATGCGCGCACCGGCATAATCAACGGAGACCGGCGCCTCCACCGGCACCTCGAAGGCATCGAAATCCGCGCGCGTGAGCAGGCCGCCCTTTTCATCCGAGAACGCCACCATCTGCGCGGCGACATCGCCCTTGTAGAAGGCATCGAACACCGCCTGGAGCCCCTGCTCGCGCGTGCCGCCGGCGGCTTTTTCGGCGGAGATCAGATAGTCGATCATGCCCGCGAAGGCGGGATTGGTCATGGCCGAGCCCTCGGCGGGCAAGGCGCCGTCGCGCAAATAGAGCGCCGCGCTGCCGGGCCATTGGGCGAGGAACTTCTCGCGGTTGTCGGCGATGCCGAACTTGTGCTGGCGGATCAGCCCGGCATGGACCGGAAAGCCGGTGCGGGCGAGATCCAGCGCGCGGGCGGAGAGGTCGGCGAAGCTCATGCGGCCATAGCGCTGGGCGGCGACGATGAGCGCGCCGAAGGCGCCCGGCACGCCCGCGGCGAGAATCCCCTCGGCCGGCACCACCTCATGGCCGCGGTCACGGAACGCCTGCGGCGTCGCCCGGCCCGGCGCCACCATATTGCCGTTGATGCAGATCACCTCGCCCGATCCCGCGGGGGCGATGAGGATCGGGCATTCCCCGCCGATGGTGTGCATGTTCGGGTTCAGCAGGCCCTCCACCAGGGTCGCCGCCACCGCCGCGTCGATGGCATTGCCGCCCGCCTTCAGCACGTCAATCCCGGCGGCAGAGGAGAAATAATGGTGCGAGGCGACCACGCCGCGCCGGCCAAAAATACGGGAATAGAAGGTCGTCGCCTCTGTGGGCGCCGTGCGGAAGCTGCGTTCGCTGGCCACGTTCATTCCAATGCCCTCTCCTCGGCGTCCCGCTTTGCGTGATGTTTCTATGAAGGAAAGATGTTTTCGCTTCAATACGAAAGCGCGCATGGCTCGGCGCTGCGCTCGGCTCAAGTGCAGGGACCGGCGCAGCCGCGCGACGCGACGCCCCGGTCCCACCCAAAGACAAGGGCCCCCAAAGAAAAAGGGGCCCCACCGGGGCCCCTTGAACGGCGGCGTGGCGCTTCGACTATTTCGACCCGCGCTCGCGGAGCGTCTGAACCAGCGCGAGCACTTCACCGACGATGCCGCGACGGAACAGGGAAACGACCACCACGAAAATAACGCCCTGGATCACCAGCACCCACTCGCCGAACGTGGCCAGATAATTCTGCATGGTGACGATGATGGTCGCCCCCACCACCGGACCAAGCACGGTGCCCATGCCGCCGACCAGCGTCATCAGAATGACCTCGCCGGACATTTGCCACGCGACGTCGGTGAGCGAGGCGAGCTGGAACACGATCGCCTTGGTGGACCCCGCCAGCCCCGCGAGGGCGGCAGACAGCACCAGGGCCAGAACCTTGTATTGGTTGACCCGATAGCCCAGGGAAATGGCGCGCGGCTCGTTCTCGCGAATCGCCTTCAGCACCTGCCCGAACGGCGAATGAATGGTGCGGTAGATGATCGCAAATCCGATCAGGAAGATCCCCAACACCACATAATAGAGATTGACGTCCTTGGAGATGTCCAGGAACCCGAACATGGTCGCGCGGGGCACCGCCTGCAGGCCGTCCTCGCCGCCGGTGAACGGCGCCTGGAGACAGAAGAAGAAGAACATCTGCGACAGCGCGAGCGTCACCATCGCGAAATAGATGCCGACCCGGCGGATCGCCAGCACGCCGGTGAGCAGACCCAGGAACGCGGCGAACGCCGTGCCCGCGAGGATGCCGAACTCGGGCGGAAAGCCCTTCATCTTCACCAGATAGGCCGTGATGTAGGCGGCCCCGCCGAAGAACATGGCATGGCCGAAGGACAAAAGCCCGGTGTAGCCCAGCATCAGGTTGAAGGCGCAGGCGAACAGCGAGAAGCACAACACCTTCATCAGGAATACGGGATAGACCGCGAACGGCGCCGCCAGCAGCAGCCCCAGCACCACGATCGCGAAGGCGATGCGGGCTGGCGTGAATGCATTGGCGGTGGCGGGCGCGGGAGCGACGGCGGGGGAGGACGCGGAAGTCATGATGGCCTCACTTCACCGTGCCGAACAGGCCGGCGGGCTTCACCAGAAGCACGAGGGCCATAATGACGAAGATCACCGTGGACGAGGCTTCGGGATAGAAGACCTTGGTGAGGCCCTCCACGAGGCCGAGGCCGAAGCCGGTGACGATGGCGCCCATGATGGATCCCATGCCCCCGATCACCACCACCGCGAACACCACGATGATGAGATTGGAGCCCATGGTGGGGCTGACCTGATAGGCGGGCGCCGCGAGCACGCCGGCGAGCGCCGCAAGGCCGACGCCGAACCCGTAGGTGAGCGTGATCATGCGCGGCACGTCGATGCCGAACGCCTGGACGAGGTCTGGCCGTTCGGTCGCCGCGCGCAGGTAGGAGCCGAGCTTGGTGCGCTCGATCACGAACCAGGTGGCGATGCAGACCACCAGCGAGGCCACCACAACGAAGGCGCGGTAATTGGGCAGGAACATGAAGCCGAGATTGGTGCCGCCCGGCAGCGGATTGTTATACGGCAGGCCGGAGGCGCCATATTGGCGGCGGAACAGCCCTTCCAGGATCAGCGCCAGGCCGAAGGTCAGCAGCAGCCCGTAAAGATGGTCCAGATGATAGAGCCGGCGCAGCAGCAGCCGCTCGATGATCATGCCGATCACCGCGACCACGATCGGCGCGAGCACCAGCGCGCCCCAGAACGGGATGCCGGCATAATTCAGCAGCATCCAGGCCCCGAACGCTCCCATCATATATTGGGCGCCGTGGGTGAAGTTGATGACGTTCAACAGGCCGAAGATCACCGCGAGCCCGAGGCTCAGCATGGCATAGAAGGCGCCGTTGATCAGGCCCAGCAGCAACTGGCCGAACAAGGCCTGGGGGGCGATGCCGATTAGCTCGAACATGGATCGGTCTCTGCAACAGGAGAGAGCGGGCCGGCGTGACGCCGGCCCGCGGACGCCATCAGGTCTTCTTGACCATCGGGCAATCGCCCTGGTCGAGCGGACGGAACGCCTCGTTGGCGGGGATCGTCGCCTTCAAGGTGTAATAATCGTACGGATACTTGGATTCCGACGGCTTCTTCACCTCGAACAGGTACATGGGGTGGATCTGGCGGCCATCGGCGCGCACTTCGCCCTTGCCGAACAGCTTGTCGTCGGTGGGCAGCTTCTTCATCTCGGCCACCACAGCCGCGCCGTCCTTGGCCGACTTGAGGGCTGCGACGGCCTTCAGATAATGGGTCACGCCGCTATAGACGCCGGCCTGCACCATGGTCGGATGCACGCCGCGGTTGGCCGCCGCGAATTCTTTGGCGAAGGCGCGGTTGGCATCCGTCATGTCCCAGTACCACGCGGAGGTCAGGTTCAGGCCCTGCGCGGTCTTGAGGCCAAGCGAGTGAACGTCGGAGAGGAAGATCAGCAGGCCCGCGAGCTTCTGGCCGCCATCGACGATGCCGTATTCGGCCGACTGCTTGATGGAGTTGATGGTGTCGCCGCCGGCATTGGCGAGGCCGATGATCTTGGCCTTGGAGCCCTGGGCCTGGAGCAGGAAGGAGGAGAAGTCGGAATTGTTCAGCGGCACGCGCACGCTGCCGACCACCTTGCCGCCATTGGCCTTCACGACTTCCGAGGTGTCACGCTCCAGGGCATGGCCGAAGGCATAGTCGGCGGTGAGGAAGAACCAGGTGTCGCCGCCGTTCTTGGTGATCGCCTTGCCGGTGCCGTTGGCCAGCGCCCAGGTGTCATAGGTCCAGTGCACGGTATTGGGCGTGCAGGCCTTGCCCGTGAGGTCGGAGCTGGCGGCGCCGGAATTGATGAACACCTTGTTCTTTTCCTTCGTCACCTGGTTCACGGCCAGGGCAACGCCGGAATTGGGCACGTCGACGATCACGTCGACGCCGTCCACATCGTACCATTGGCGGGCAATCGAGGTGCCCACGTCGGCTTTATTCTGGTGGTCGGCGAACACGACCTCCACATTCAAGCCCTTCGCAGCGGCATTGAAATCTTCGACCGCCTTCTTGGCGGCCCACACCGAGCCGGGTCCGCCGAGATCGGCATAGAGGCCCGACTGGTCGTTGAGTACGCCGATTTTGACCGGAATCGGCGTAGTCTGGGCCTGTGCGGCGGTGACGGCGAACAGGCTCGCGGCCGCCATGAACATGGTTGCAAGACGCATCTTGTTTCCTCCTCCGGCAAGGCAGCCGGTTGCGTTGTTCCGAAAACCCGGCGTCAGACGCCGAGAAAGGCTTCGAGACGCGCCGCGTTTTCCGCGATCTTGTCGTTGGGGACCATGTCCACCACCTTGCCGTGCTCCACCACATAATGGCGGTCGGCGACGGTCGAGGCGAAATGGAAGTTCTGCTCCACGAGCAGCACGGTGAAGCCCCTGGTTTTCAGCGCACGGATGATGTCGCCGATATGCTGCACGATCACCGGCGCCAACCCTTCGGTCGGCTCGTCGAGCAGCAGCAGCTTCGCCCCCGTGCGCAGGATGCGGGCGATCGCCAGCATCTGCTGCTCACCGCCGGACAGCTTCGTGCCCTGGCTGTTGCGCCGTTCCTCCAGGCGGGGGAACAGCTCGTGGATCTCGTCCACGGAGAGGCCGCCAGGCAGCACCACCGGGGGAAGCAGCAGGTTCTCGCGTACGTTCAGGCTGGCGAAAATGCCCCGTTCCTCGGGACAATAGCCGATGCCCAAGCGCGCGATATGGTTGGGCGCGAGCTTGACCGTCTCGTTGCCCTCATAGCGGATGGAGCCGGTGCGCTTGCGCAGCAGGCCCATGATGGCGCGCATGGTGGTGGTCTTGCCGGCGCCGTTGCGGCCCAGAAGCGTCACCACCTCGCCCTTGTGGATGTCGAAGCTCATGCCGTGGAGCACATGGCTTTCGCCATAATGCCCATGCAGGTCGCGCACCGCGAGCAGCGGCGCGGCGGAGGCCGCCTCACCCATGGCCATGCCCCGTTCCCATGTAGGCCTCGATCACTTGCGGATTCTTGGAGACTTCCGAATACGGCCCCTCGGTGAGGATCTCGCCGCGCGCCAGCACGGTGATGGCGTCCGACAGATCCGCGACCACGGAGAGATTGTGCTCCACCATCAGCACCGTGCGATTGGCCGAGACGCGCTTGATGAGATCGGCGGTGCGGGCGATATCCTCGCGGCCCATGCCGGAGGTCGGCTCGTCGAGCAGCAGCATTTCCGGTTCGAGCGCGAGCGTGGTGGCGATTTCCAGCGCCCGCTTGCGGCCGTAGGGCAGCTCCACCGCCTCATGCTTGGCATAAGAGGTGAGGTCGACTTCCTCCAGCAATTGCATGGCGCGCTCGTTCAGGGCTTCGAGCGAGCGCTCGGACCGCCAGAAATGGAACGAATTGCCGAGCGCACGCTGCAAGGCGACGCGCACATTCTCCAGCACCGTCAGGTGGCCGAAGGTCGCCGAGATCTGGAACGAGCGCACCATGCCCAGCCGCGCCACGTCGGCCGGCTTGGTGCGGGTGATCTCCTTCCCGTTCAGGCGGATGACGCCACGGGTCGGCTCCAGGAATTTCGTGATCAGGTTGAAGCACGTGGTCTTACCGGCACCGTTCGGCCCGATGAGGGCATGGATCGTGTGCCGCCGAATCCGCAGGTTGACGTTCTTGACCGCCGCGAAACCCTTGAACTCTTTTGTGAGACCTTCTGCTTCAACGATGTAGGGCACGTCTGAGACAGTGTCCGTCATCGTGCTCTGTGCCCTCGCTTGTTTCGGCCGGCGGCGCTGGTGCGCCCGCCCGACTCCCCCTGAGACCGCATCTTTGGCGATGCTTTTGATCTTGCGCCGCAACCTAGCACGGTAAACTTGGCTGCCGTCAATAGGGTCATCCTGCGCCTAAAGTCTGAGCAGTATGAGTGACCCCAGGTCGGGTGCTGACATGTCAGGGCACCGGCGCGAGGGCCACCTTCAGGCGGTCCACCGAAACACCGCTGAGCTGAAGCACAAGCGGGCGCTGCGTCACCTCGAAGCGCACGCTCTTGCGCAATCCGGGGCATCCCTTCACACCGGTGAAAGCGACGGCGGGCAAGCTCTTGCCATCCTGCACAAGATCCACCCAACCGGCTTCCGACAGGCTCACCTCGATGCGGCCCGCGACGGCCGGCGCCGGCAGAAGAAGAAAGCCGGCAAACTTTACACCCTCAGCCGGGAGGCGCGTGGGCGGAGAGGGCAATCCGGCGTCGGCAAGGGGAACCAGATCAACCAGGAACGCCCCTTCCGCCGCCGGCAGCTGGGCGCCGTTCGCCACATGAGTCTGCGCCGCAGCGAGGGCAGCGCGGGCCGCATCCAGAGGCCATGCGCCGCCGGCACATCCCTCCCCCTCAGCCGCGCGCGCGGCCTGGCTCGCGAGGAGGAACCCGAGGATGATCACTCTACTGACCACCGGGCGACGGGGCTTCCCGACGGGTGCGGACAGGTGGGAAACGGGTGGGATCGGGTGCTGCATGCCGGCCTTCCAAATTATATTCCTGAAAATATAACGTGAAGGCCGGCGCAATGCGATGATTTCGGCGTGAGCCCGCCGTGCGATGGCTCCCGGTCAGCGCGCCTGTCCGTGATATTGCGGGTTCGGCCGCATGTCGGTGGCGCTGGCGATGCGGTTCGACAGGTTGAAGAAGCCCGTCACGGCCGCCACGTCCCAGATGTCCTGTTCGGAAAAACCGACCGCGCGCAACGCCGCCCGGTCCGCCTCTTCCACCTCGTGGGGCCGCTCGGTGAGCTTCACGGCGAAGTCCAACATGGCGCGCTGGCGCGGCTCCAGGCGGGCGGCGCGATAATTCATCACCAATTGCTCGCCGAGCAGCGGATCGCCCGAAAGAGCACGCACCGCCGCGCCATGGGCGGTAAGGCAATAATAGCAGCGGTTCACGCTGGAAACCGCGACCGCGATCATCTCCCGCTCAAGCTTCGACAGGCCGGAGGGCGCCAGCATCAGATTATTGTACATGCCGGCGAAGGCATTCAGCTTGGCGAGATCGAAGCTGTACGCGGCCAGAACGTTCGGCACGAAGCCGAGTTTCTCCATGCATTTGTCGAAATAGGCCTGGTTCGCCTCATCGAGCGGCGCGGGCGGCAGATCGAGCGCGATCCGGGGCGTATCGTCCGCTGGCCGGGGCGGCGGGGCGGCGGGCGTCTTGGCGGTGGGCTTGCCGGCCCGCGCAGTCTTCGCGGAAACCGTCTTCGCTGCGCGCGTGACGGCCTCAACGGCCGCCTGCACCGCCCCTTTCTTGGGCTCGCCTGTATTTTCGGCAGCGTTTCCCTTGAGTTTCTTGGGCTTGCCTGTGCTCTTCGGCGCGTTCATCTTGATCCCCCTTCGAATAGGTCCCCGTCATCGTTCCGTCGCGGCTCTGAGCGAAACCCACAGTGCAGAACGTCCGATCGGGACGGCGGGGCCCCGCGTTGCGCGCGGGTGCCAAGGGGGAGAGGCCATGAACGTCCAAGGATTTCAAGGTTCGGAACTCGGATTTGGCGCCCAGGCCCGCATCGAGGACGCGGTGAGCCTGCTCGCCGACGGTCCGGTGCCCGCCTTCTTCGCCCGCGCCCTCCTCGCCGGCGCCGCCCCGGAGGATGTGGCCGCGCTTCTGCCCGAAGCCCTCGCCCAATTGTGCCGCGAGGCCCATGCCCATCTCGCCAGCCGCGTGCCGGGCCTGCACGACGTGCGGGTGTTCAACCCGCAATGGGCCGGCGCTCCCGCCATCACGGTGGTGGAGACGGTCAATGACGACATGGCCTTTCTGTTCGATTCCATTGCCGGCGAACTGGCGGACCAGGGCTATGAGGCCAAGTTCGTCACCCACCCCATCTTCGCCGTCGAGCGCGACGGCACGGGACAGGTCACCGGCATCGAGACCGACCTGTCGCAGGGCCGCAAGCGCTCCATCCGCGAGAGCCTGATCCACATTCACATCCAGGCGCTGGAGACCGCCGAGGCGCGCGAGGCGCTCAAGATCGCGCTCGACAAAACGCTCGCCGACGTGCGCGCCACCAATGCCGATTTCCTCGCCATGCGCGCCGAGGTGCGGCAGGCGGCCGAAGGCTTCCGCCGCAAGTCCCAGCCCTATTCCAAGGACGATCGCAAGGAAGCCGCCGATTTCATCGACTGGCTGGCCAATGACGACTTCATCTTCATCGGCGTGCGGCGCTATGCGCTCGCCGCCGACGGCGGCCTGGAAGTCGCCGAGGAAGGGCTCGGCATCCTGCGCGACCGCGACGTGCACGAATTGCGGTTCGGCGAGGAAGCGGTGGTGACCACGCCGGAAATCCGCCAGTTCCTGGCCGGGCCGCTGCCGCTCATCGTGACCAAGGCGTCGCTGCGCTCGCGCGTCCACCGCCGCGCCTTCCTCGATTATGTGGGCGTGAAGCTGCATGCCGACGACGGCCGCCTACTCGGCGAGTTGCGCATCATCGGCCTGTTCACCTCCACGGCCTATACCGATTCCGTGCGCCAGATCCCCTATCTGCGCCGCAAGGTGGAAATGGTCGTCGAGGATGCCGGCCTCGACCGGGAAAGCCATTCCGGCAAGGCCCTCGGCACGGTGTTGGAGACGTATCCCCGCGACGAGCTGTTCCAGATCGACCCGGCGACGCTCCTGGAGTTCGCCCGCGACATCCTCTCGCTTTACGATCGCCCGCGCGTGCGGGTGCTGCCGCGCGTCGATGCCTTCGACCGCTTCGTATCGGTGCTGGTCTATCTGCCGCGGGAACGCTTCGATGCGGCGCTGCGCGACAAGGTCGGCGCCCGCCTCGCGACCGCGTTCGGCGGTCACGTCTCGGCCGCGTCCCCGGTCTTCCTCTCCGACGTGCCGCTGACCCGCGTCCATTACATCATCGGCCGGCGCGAAGGCCGCACCCCCGAGGTGGCCCGCGCGGCGCTGGAAGCCGCCGTGGCCGAGGACGTACTCTCCTGGAACGACCGCCTGCGCCAGGCGCTGCGCGAAACGCCCAGCGCGGGCGACGCCGGCATGCTGTTCGAGCGCTACGGCAAGGCGTTCGATCCCGGCTATATCGCCGCCTACGGCATAGAGACGGCGGTGGCCGATATCGAACGGCTGGAGCGCCTTTTTCCCGAGCGGCCGATCGCCCTCGACTTCTACCGCCGCCCCGGCGATCCCGCGAACCGCATCTCGCTGCGCCTGCTCTCCTTCGGCCGTCCGCTCCCGCTCTCCGAGCGCGTGCCGATGCTGGAGAACATGGGGCTGAAGGCGATCAACGAGCGCACCTATCACATCGAGCCGGTGTGCGGCGCCGACACCGAGACCCGCCGCTCCTGGCTGCATGAAATGACCCTGGAACGGGTGGACGGCGGCACCATCGAGGTGTCCGGCTCAGCCACGCGGCTCGAGGACCTGCTGACCGCCGTGCTGCGCGGAGCGGCGGAGAACGACGGCTTCAACGCCCTCGTGCTCGACACCGGCCTCGCCTGGCGCGACGTGGCGCTGGCGCGCGCGCTCGCACGCTATCTGCGGCAGGCCGGCATTCCCTATTCCCAGGACTATCTGTGGACCACGCTGACCAACCACGCGGACGTCGCCGCCCGCATCGTCCAGCTGTTCCACACCTGCTTCGACCCACGCCTCGATGCCAGCCCCGAAGCCCGCGCCGCCCGCGCCGCGCCGCTGCGCGAGGAGATCGAGACCGCGCTCGCGGACGTGTCCTCGCTCGACGAGGACCGCATCCTGCGCCGCTTCGTCAATCTCGTGGATGCCGCGCTGCGCACCACCTTCTACCAGTTGGATGCGGACGGCCGGCCCAAGGGCGCGATCGCAATCAAATATGACAGCGCCAAGGTGGAAGGCTTGCCCCTGCCCCGGCCCATGTACGAGGTGTTCGTCTATTCGCCGCGCGTGGAAGGCGTGCACCTGCGCTTCGGCCACGTGGCCCGCGGCGGCCTGCGCTGGTCCGACCGGCCACAGGATTTCCGCACCGAAGTGCTCGGCCTCGTGAAGGCCCAGCAAGTGAAGAATGCGGTGATCGTGCCGGTGGGCGCCAAGGGCGGCTTCGTGCCCAAGCACCTGCCCGCCGGCGGCTCGCGTGACGCCGTGCAGGCCGAGGGCATCGCCGCCTACAAGATCTTCGTCACCGCGCTGCTCGAAATCACCGACAATCTCAAGGGCGGCGAGGTCGTGCATCCCCCGCTTACGGTGCGTGTGGATGGCGACGACCCCTATCTCGTCGTTGCGGCCGACAAGGGCACCGCCACCTTCTCCGACATCGCCAACGGGCTCTCGCAGGAGCACGGCTTCTGGCTCGACGACGCCTTCGCGTCGGGCGGTTCGGTGGGCTACGACCACAAGGCCATGGGCATCACCGCGCGCGGCGCCTGGGAAGCGGTGAAGCGCCACTTCCGCGAAATCGACGTGGACATCCAGACCACCCCGATCACCGTGGTGGGCGTGGGCGACATGTCCGGCGACGTGTTCGGCAACGGCATGTTGCTCTCCACCGCGCTGAAGCTGGTGGCGGCGTTCGACCATCGCCACATCTTCCTGGATCCCGATCCCGATCCGGCCACCTCCCACGCCGAGCGCCAGCGCCTGTTCAATCTCGCCCGCTCCAGCTGGGCGGACTATGATCCGGCCCTGATCTCCGCGGGCGGCGGCATTTATCCGCGCACCGCCAAGAGCATCGCTCTGTCGTCGGAAGTGCGGGCCTTGCTCGGCCTCGACAAGCTGGAGGCGACCCCGACCGAGGTGATGAGCGCCATCCTGAAGGCCAAGGCGGACCTGCTCTGGTTCGGCGGCATCGGCACCTATGTGCGCGCCTCCACGGAGACCGACGCCCAGGCCGGCGACCGCGCCAACGACGCCATCCGCATCGCCGCCCGCGAATTGCGGGTGAAAGTGGTGGGCGAAGGCGCCAATCTCGGCATGACCCAGCGCGGCCGCATCGAGGCCGGCCGCGCCGGCGTGCGGCTCAATACCGACGCCATCGACAATTCGGCCGGCGTGAACACCTCCGACGTGGAGGTGAACATCAAGATCGCCCTGTCGATCCCGGTGGCCGATGGCCTGCTCTCGCCGCCGGACCGGGCGGCGCTGCTGGGCGAGATGACCGACGACGTCGGATTGCTGGTGCTGCGCAACAATTATCTCCAGACCCTCGCCATCTCGCTCGCCGAGCGGCGCGGGGTGGAGGATCTCGCCTTCCAGCAGCGCCTGATGCAGATGCTGGAGCTGCGCGGCGAGCTGGACCGCTCCGTGGAATATCTGCCGAGCGACGCGGAACTCCAGGAGCGTCGCGCACGCGGCGAGGCGCTCACCCGGCCGGAGCTGGCGGTGCTCCTCGCCTATGCCAAGATCTCGCTCTATTCAGAACTGCTCGGCTCCGACGTGCCGGACGATGCCTATCTCGCCGCCGAGCTGGAGCACTATTTCCCGCACGCCATCGAGCAGCGCTTCCCCAACGCCATCACCGCCCATCGCCTGCGGCGCGAGATCATCGCCACCGGCCTCGCCAATGCCATCATCAACCAAGGCGGGCCGGCGTGCATCGCGCGCATCAGCGACCATACCGGCATGGATGCGGCGAGCGTGGTGCGTGCCTATGCGGCGGTGCGCGACAGCTTCGACCTCGGCGCGCTGAATGCCGCCATCGACGCGCTGGACACCAAGATCGACGGCGCCGTGCAATTGCAGCTCTATGCCGAGGTGCAGGACCTCGCCGTGGGCCGCACCGTGTGGTTCCTGCGCAATGTGGACCTCGGCATCGGCCTTGGCGCGGTGGTGGAACGCTATCGCGGCGCCATCGCGGATGTCGCCGGCGCCCTCGACACCAGCCTGCCGGAGGTGTGGCGCCTGCGCGGCGAGCGGCAGACCGCGGCGCTGGTGGAAAAGCGCGTGCCGGAAGATCTCGCCCGCCGCATCACCTTGCTGCGCGCCCTGGCCGCCGCTTCCGACATCGCCCTCCTGTCCCAGACCACGGGTCGGTCGATCGAGGATGTCGCCGCCACCTTCTTCGCCGCCGGCCGTTATTTCGCGGTGGACGAGATCGCCGGCGCGGCGCGCAACATTGCCGCGGCCGATTATTACGACCGCCTCGCCCTCGACCGGGCGCTGGGCCAGATCGAAACCTTCGTGCGGCAGGTCAGCGCGGGGATCCTGGCGGGCGAGGGTGCAGGTGAAGCGGCCGTGGAGGCATTTGTTCAGCGCCGCCGCAAGGAGATCGACCGTACCCGCGCCACGGTGCAGGACATCGTCGCTTCCGGCCTCAGCCTCTCCAAGGTGACGCTGGCAGCCAATCTGCTGGGCGATCTGGTTCGCGCCTGAGGCCTGCGGGCCGCGCGGAGACTGAAGACGGCGGCTCCCGCCGCCGTCCTGCCGCGCGCCCGTCATCGCCACCGGTCCGTGCCGACCTTCGGATCCGGCGGCTCAGGACTGGACGCGGTGCGCGAAGGGGGAGGAATAGGCGCGCGCGGGCCGCGCGGCCGTTTCCGAGGCACGGCGCACGGCCGGCGCGGTGGCGATGCCATAGCCGAAGTCCGGCAGGCCCTGGCGCGCCAACTCCATTTCCAGCAGGCGTTCCTCGTCCGCGCCCCAGACCGCCAGCCGTTCCTTGGAGCGGCGCTCGGTGGTCTTGCGGCCGATGGCCGAGCTTTTCACCCGGCGCGGCTTCTGCAAATCCAGGCCAAGATAGGCCGAGAGCCGCTCCATCTCCGCGTCCGGGTGGGCCAGAAGATCCTCGTAGCGCAGAACATGCGCCTCGGGCCGGTCGTGCCACGCCTTCACATGGGCGCACCAATAGCCGATCTGACTGAGCCGGCGGGCGGGATCGCGCGCGGAAGGCGCCTTCACATAATCGGCGAAGCTGGTGTCCGGGTCGATGCGATAGGCCGGCTCATGGCCCTTCAGGTCGAAATAGAATTGCGAACGCAGCACGTCGCGTGGGTTGCGCACGATATAGACATGCTTGGCATTGGTGTAGAGCGTGGAGGCCGCCACCCAGTGCATGTAGGAATGCCAGGGCCGCCGCTCCTTCAGCTTCTCGCCGAAATAGGCGTCGTGGCTCTTGACCACCACGGGCACCTGCATGAGGCGGGCGAAGAAATCGCCGTCGAGGTGCATCCATTCGCGCGCCACCGGAAACCGCGCGCGGATCTCGTCGATCAGAAAATGAGTGCCGGAGCGACGGTGCGACTGCACCATGATGAGCGGGCGCATGCCCTTGTCGTCCCAATTTCCGATCCGGCCGAGAAAACTGCGCTCATGATAGGGAAATGCGCTGGACTGCAGATAACGCCAGCGCAGGATGGCCCACGCCCGATCCATTTTTTGCGCAAGAGAGGTACCCATCGTGCGTCCTCAGGCTGCACCATGCCCCGCCGATAAATCCCGGCGAGCGAGATCGAAGGAAATGGTTCACACGTCTCCGTGTTCTGGGGCCAGAGTGGGTGAACGGCCCAGCATCGTAGCGTAAAGTGCTGGAGGTACGAGAGGGGGTCCACGGGTCAGTTACAAAACTTTCTTATTGCGCCGCCTTCAGCCGGACGGTGCATGAGATGGGCCCCGGTCCGACGGACGCAAGGATCGCTTGGCCGCCCCCAAGCGTGGGAGTGCCGATCATGAGATCCGAAATCCGAAACCCTCTGCCGATGCTTCTGCCGGTGCTCCTCGCGCTTGCCGCAGGCCCGGCCCTGGCAGGCCAGGAAGGCCCTGGCGCAAGCGCGAAGGCGAACCCTCAGAAGACCGTGCGGGCGCAAACGGCCGCGCAGGCCGAGGCATCGGCGCCGTTGAACCCGCGATGGGTGCCGCCGAAATGGGAAATCAAGGGCCTGGTGGTGTGGGTGTTCACGCCCGGCCATTTCGAGCGCGACTAGGACGCGCGGGCCGCCCTCTCAGGGCTCGAAATCCGGCGGCGCCAGTTCGAAGCCGGCGAAATCGAAAGCTGGCGCGACTGTGCAGCCCACCAGCGTCCAGGCGCCGAGGCTTTCGGCCGCCTGCCAGTGGCCGGGCGGCACCACGCCTTGCGGCCGTTCCCCGGCGCCCAGGTCCGTCCCGAGCCGCAGATGCCGCACCCCGCCGCCGCCGGGCGGGGCGATGGCGAGCGTGAGCGCGGCGCCGGCGTGCCAATGCCACACTTCGCTTGCGTCCACGCGATGCCAGTGGGAGCGCTCGCCCGCTTTCAGCAGGAAATAGATGGCGGTGGAAGCGCCCCGCCCGCCATCCGGTGCGCTTTCGCGGAAGGTCTCACGGAAATGCCCGCCCTCGGGATGGGGCTCAAGCCCCAGGAGCGCGATCACGTCTTCCGCCGAAAGGCCGGCCATGCCGGCGCTCATCCGCGAAACACGTTCTTGCGCGCCCGCAGTTCGGTGAACACCGCCGATGGGTCGGATTCGCCGAGGCCGAGACGCTCCGCCATGGCCGGATCGTCCGCCCGCAGGAACGGATTGGTCAGCTTTTCGTCCCCGAGCAGCGCGGGAATGGTGGGCAGCCCCTCCTTGCGGGCGGCCTCGGCCTCCGCGACGCGGCCGAGGAGCGCGCCATTCTCGGGGTCCACGGAGAGCGCGAACTTGCCGTTCGTGACGGTGTATTCGTGGCCGCAATAGACCGCGAGATCGTCCGGCAGGGTGCGCAGGCGCACCAGCGAATGCCACAGCACCGGCGCATCGCATTCGATCGGCCGCCCGCAGCCCATCACGAACAGCGTGTCGCCGGCGAACAGCAGCCGCTCGCCCTCGAACAGATAGACGATATGCCCGGCGGTATGGCCCGGCGTTTCCATCACCCGGCCAATGAGCGAGCCGACCGCCACCGGATCGCCGTCCACCACTTCCACGTCGATGCCGGGAATGCCCGCCGCCTCGCGCTTCGGGCCGACGACAGTGGCGCCATATTGGCCCTTCAGCGCCAGCACGCCGTCCACATGGTCCGCATGGTGGTGCGTGACGAGAATGTGGGTGAGGTGCCAGCCCTCGCGATCCAGGGCCTCGAGGATCGGCGTCGCCTCGGGCGCGTCGATCACCGCCGTGGCCTCGGTGGCGGGATCATGCAGCAGCACCGCGTAATTGTCGCTGAGGCAGGGGATGATCCGGATTTCGACCGACATGGGTGGCGCCCTCCCTGCGGGGAATGTCCTGCGCGCGCCGATACCGCGCACGCCTGTCCGCTTTTGAGTATCACGCCCGTCAGCAAGGGCAAGCCGGCCGGATGGTCGCAGCGCGCCGGCCGGCGCAGCCCAGCCATGCGGTGCCGCCCCGCGGCCATGCTATAAGGGGCCATCGCGAAAGGGGCGCCATGTATCTCGACGTCGTGGACCTGCGCAGTTTCTATGCCCAGCCCCTGGGCGTCGTCACGCGCCGGCTGGTCAGCCGGGCGGTGCGCGCCCGTTTCAATAATGTTCACGGCCTCTCGGTGCTCGGGATCGGCTATGCGACACCCTATCTCGGGGTCTTCCGGGGCGAGGCGGAGCGGTGCATCGCCGTGATGCCGGCGGCCCAGGGCGTGGTGCGCTGGCCCTCCGCCGCCCCGACCCTCGCCGCGCTCGCGGACGAGACCGCCCTGCCTTTGCCCAACGCCTCCATCGACCGCGTGGTGGCGGTGCATCTGCTGGAGATGACTCCGGACGCGGCCGAGATGCTGCGCGAGGTCTGGCGCGTGCTGGCGCCGGGCGGACGGCTGCTGGCGGTGGTGCCCAACCGGCGCGGCGTGTGGGCGCGGCTCGACACCACCCCGTTCGGCAACGGCCGTCCGTTTTCGCGCGGGCAGGTGGTGCGGCTGCTGCGCGAGGCGCTGTTCACCCCTTCGGGCTGGGACGAGGCGCTGTATTTCCCGCCGGTCTCCAACAATTGGCTGCTGCGCACGGCGGTGGCGTGGGAGCGGGCCGGCGGCCGCCTGTCCCTGCCGTTCGCGGGCGTGCACGTCGTCGAGGCGACAAAGCAGCTCTATCGCCCGACGCCGGTGAAACGTTCCGCGCTGGTGCCGGTGCTCGAACCGGTGTTCGGCCAGGGGGTGCCGGCGGGCCGGGCGATCCTCAATCGTTCCGGCTCAGCAGGAACACCGCCTGCTCTCCCAGCAGGTTCCACACCCACCACGGCATGTTGAAGCGCACCGGATGGCCGGAGGAATCCAGCGCCACCGCTTTTTCCATGCGGGCGTCCAGCACCTCCACCAGGGCGACGAAGTCGCGGATGGTGCAGAAATGGATGTTGGGCGTGTCGTACCAGGAATAGGGCATGTTGTCGGTAATCGGCATGCGCCCATAGATCAGAAGGTCGAAGCGCGAGCGCCAATGGCCGAAATTCGGGAAGGAGACGATGGCGCGCCGGCCGATGCGCAGCATCTGCTCCATCACCCAGCGCGGGCGACGGGTCGCCTGGAGGGTCTGGGAAAGGATGACATAGTCGAACGCGTCGTCGGGATAATGGGCGAGGTCCACGTCCGCATCGCCCTGCACCACCGAAAGCCCGCGCGCCACGCCGGCATTCACCCCTTCGCGCGACAGCTCGATGCCGCGCGCATCGCAGCCGCGCGTGGTGGCGAGCAGATCCAGCAGCGCCCCGTCGCCGGAGCCGACATCCAGCACCCGCGAGTGGGGCGCCACCATGTCGGCAATCACCATCAGATCGACGCGCACGGAGGAGAAGCGCACGGTCGCCTCGTCCGAACTCAATTCCCTCACCGCCATGGCATCCTCACCGGCTGCGCGCGGCCGGCAGGCCGGCGGCCTTCGCGGCACTGTCGAGGAAGCCGTGGGCGATGGCGAACAATTCCGGCTCGTGCAGCAGGAAGGCGTCGTGGCCCTTGTCGCTGTCGATCTCGGTGAACGACACGCTCGCGCCCGAGGCATTCAGCGCATGCACGATCGCCCGGCTGTCCTCGGTGGGAAACAGCCAGTCGGACGTGAATGACGCCACGCAGAACCTCGTCTTGGAGCCTCGGAAGGCATTGGCGAGCACGCCGTCGTAATCCGCCGCGAGATCGAAATAATCCATGGCCCGCGTGACATAGAGATAGGAATTGGGATCGAACCGCTGGACGAACGATTCCCCCTGGTGGCGCAGATAGCTTTCCACCTGAAAATCGGCGTCGAAGCCGAACGTGGGCAGCGCCCGGTTCTGGAGCCGGCGGCCGAATTTGCGGTGCAGGGCTTGGTCCGACATATAGGTGATGTGCGCGGCCATGCGCGCCACCGCGAGCCCGCGATGGGGCGTGTGGCCCTGCTTGAGATAATGGCCACCCTGCCATTCCGGATCGGCCATCACCGCCTGGCGGCCGACTTCGTGGAAGGCGATGTTCTGCGCCGAATGGCGCGCGGCGGTGGCGATGGGGAGGGCCGCGAACACACGCTCGGGATAGCTCGCCGCCCATTGCAGCACCTGCATGCCACCCATGGAGCCGCCGGCGACGCAGAACAGGCGCTCGATGCCGAGATGGTCGAGCAGCATGGCCTGGGCGTTCACCATGTCGCGGATGGTCACCACCGGCAGGTCGAGCCCATAGGGCTGGCCGGTTGCCGGATTGCGCGAGGCCGGCCCGGTGGTGCCCATGCAGCCGCCGAGCACATTGGCGCAGATGACGTAGAAACGCTCGGTGTCGATCGGCTTGCCCGGCCCCACCAGGGTCTCCCACCAGCCGGGCTTGCCGGTGACGGGATTGGCGTTGGCAGCATGCTGGTCGCCGGTCAGGGCGTGGCATACCAGAACCGCGTTGGAACGCGCAGCATTGGGCTCGCCATAGGTCTGATAGGCGATCTGCACATGATCGAGCGCGACCCCGGCGTCCAGGCGCAGGGGGCGATCAGGACCGAACCGCACCACCGGGGAATGGGGCTGATCGGCTTCGCGCCGCGCGAGGGCGTCTTCCGCTTCTGTGGTCGGAGCCGTTGGTTCGGCCAAATTTTCCATTCCGCCTAGAAGCGACGGCCCCATCCCCGTGTCAAGCACGCGCACGCAGGCGTGAAGGCGCGCGGGCGCCCGGGCTTGCGCCGAGATGGTTTCGCCGTGCCTCAGCGGCCGTTCTGGCAGAGCGGATCCATGTCCGGGCAGCCGAGCGCGTTGCGGCCGGGATTGACCGAGGGGTTTGGCTCCGGCGGCACGGTGCTGATGCCCTGCGGCGCGCCGCGCGGCACGATCACTCCCGTCTCGGGCGCGGGGGCGCGCACGCTCCCCGTCGCATCATAGGGTGCACCCGGCACGGTGGCCTGGGGCGCCGGACGCACGTCGAGCGGCGCATTGGTTGTCTGCGCGGCCACCGGGGCGATGCCCCCCGCCAGCACCAGGCCGAAGGCAAGGACGACGGCGAACCTCGATTGAGCCCTACGCATATTTCCCTCCCACGCCCGGCGCGGAAGGCCGCGCCGAATCTCAAAAGCCATAACACAGGCGGATGCGAGGCGGTTCCTACTTACCCGTGAACAAAAGGCGCCGGCATGGCGATTGCCGATTCGGACCGGGTTTCACCCGCATCCGTTCCTTCCAGGACGCGCCGCTGTCCCGCCCTGGAACAGGGGACGAATAGAGAACATCGGGCGGCATCGGCCGCGGAGCGATTCGCTCCGCCTTTGTTCCGCCGTTGTTCCTTCGCGCTCTAGCATCCTGGCCTTCCTGCCCCGATATGGTACAGAGCCTTCATCGAGAGGGCGCTCCAGAACACCCTTCCCAAGATTTGCGGACGCCACGCGCTGATGGACGATGTGACAAAGCTGGCCGTCTTGCCGCGCTCGATCCGGGCGCGGGGCGTGACCGCGGTGCTCGGGCCGACCAATACCGGAAAGACCCATCTCGCCATCGAGCGCATGCTCGGCCATGAAAGCGGGCTCATCGGCCTGCCGCTGCGCCTGCTGGCGCGCGAGGTCTATCAGCGCATCGTCGAACGGGTCGGGCCGGAGCAGGTCGCCCTCGTCACCGGCGAGGAAAAGATCAAGCCGCCCCATCCGCGCTATTGGGTGGCCACCATCGAGGCCATGCCGCGCGATCTCGACGTGGCGTTCGTCGCCATCGACGAGATCCAGATCGCCTGCGACCTCGATCGCGGGCACGTTTTCACCAACCGGATTCTCAACCGGCGCGGGCGGTTCGAAACCCTGCTGCTCGGTTCGGCCACCATGCGACCGCTGGTGGAAAAGCTGCTGCCGGGCGTGACAGTGTCGGTGCGCCCGCGCCTCTCGACGCTCTCCTTTGCCGGCGAAAAGAAAATCACCCGCCTGCCGCCGCGCTCGGCCATCGTCGCCTTCTCGGCCGAAGAGGTCTATGCCATCGCCGAACTGATCCGCCGTCAGCGCGGTGGCGCTGCGGTGGTGATGGGTGCGCTCTCTCCGCGCACCCGCAATGCCCAGGTGGAGCTCTACCAGAGCGGCGACGTGGATTATCTGGTGGCGACCGACGCCATCGGCATGGGGCTCAATCTCGACGTGGACCACGTCGCCTTCGCCTCCGACCGCAAGTTTGACGGCTGGCAGTTCCGCCGCCTCAACCCGGCGGAGATGGCGCAGATCGCCGGTCGCGCCGGCCGCGCCACCCGCGATGGGACGTTCGGCACCACCGGGCGTTGCGATCCTTTCGAGCCGGAATTGGTCGAACGGCTGGAAAGTCATGTTTTTGACACGGCAAAAGTGTTGCAATGGCGCAACGCGGTGCCGGATTTCACCTCTCTGAAATCCCTGATGGAGAGCCTTTCGGTACCGCCACGCGAGGAGGGATTGACCCGCGCGCCGACGGCGGACGATGTGCAAGTGCTCGAAATCATGAGCCGTGACGCGGACGTAGCGGCACGCGCAACCAATGCTGCCGCCATCGCGCGGCTCTGGGACGCATGCCAGGTGCCGGACTATCGCAAGATCTCTCCGGGCGCCCATGCGGAGCTGGTTTCGACCATTTTCGGCCATGTCGGAAACGGGGGACGACTCCCAGATGAGTGGTTCGCGCGTCAAATCGCCTTGACCGATCGCGCGGAAGGAGACATCGACACGCTGTCGAGACGGATCGCCCAGGTGCGGACACTCACCTTCGTCGCCAACCGCCCCGACTGGCTCACGGATCCGGAGCACTGGCAAGGCGTCACAAGAGGGGTCGAAGACAAGCTTTCCGACGCATTGCACGAACGGCTGGCTCAGCGGTTCGTGGATCGGCGGACCAGCGTGCTCATGCGACGCCTGCGAGAGAATACGATGCTCGAGACTGAGATCAGCAAGACCGGCGATGTTAAAGTGGAGGGCCATGTGATCGGCCACCTCCAGGGATTCCAGTTCGCGCCCGACCCCGCCGCCGGGGGAGAGGAAGCGAAGGCCTTGCGCGCCGCCGCCCAGAAGGCGCTCGCGGGAGAGATCGAGGCCCGCGCGACGCGGGTCGGTCAGGCGGTGGATGAAGCCTTCGTGCTCACCGCCGACGGCACCATCCGCTGGACCGGCGAGCCGATCGCCAAGCTGATCCCCGGCGACGAGGTGCTCAAGCCCCGCTTCAAGATCATCGCCGACGAGCATCTCACCGGCCCGGCCCGCGAGCAGGTGGAAGCCCGCCTTGCGTTGTGGCTCAAGGCCCATGTGGAAAAGCTGCTCGGCCCGCTGCTGAAGCTGGGCGAGGCCGAGGACATCACCGGCATCGCGCGCGGCATCGCCTTCCAGATCGTCGAGGCGCTCGGCGTGCTGGAGCGCAGCCGCGTCGCGGAGGAGATGAAAACCCTCGACCAGGCCGCCCGCGCCACGCTGCGCGGCTATGGCGTGCGGTTCGGCGCCCATCACATCTACCTGCCCGGCCTGCTGAAGCCCGCGCCCCGCGCGCTGGCGGCGGAATTGTTCGCTCTCAAGCATGGCGGCCTCGCCCAGAAGGGGCTCGACGAGCTGCCCCATCTCGCCGCCAGTGGCCGAACGTCCATTCCCGTGGACCACGAGATCCACAAGAGCCTGTATCGCGCCGTCGGCTTTCGCGTGTGCGGCGAGCGGGCCGTGCGCGTCGACATTCTCGAACGCCTCGCCGATCTGATTCGCCCGGCATTGGCCTGGCGGCCGAATTCGCCCGGTCCCAAGCCGGCCGGTGCCGTGGACGGGCGCGGCTTCACCGTGACCGTCGGCATGACTTCGCTGGCCGGTTGCTCGGGGGAGGATTTCGCCTCCATCCTGCGTTCGCTTGGCTATCGCATGGAGAAGCGCGAAGCCCCGCCGGCGGAGGCCGAGGTGCCGGTCGCCGCGGCCGCGGCTGCCCTGGAGCTGGCGCCGGCACCGGAAGGTGCCATCGAGGCCGATCTCCTGTTCGGACCTGACGATGGCGCCGCCGAAGCTGAAGCCGCCCCGCCGGCCGACGCGCCGGTGGAGGTGACCGCCGAGGGGGGCGAGGCTCCGGCGCCCGAAGCCGAAGCCATCGAGACCGAGGTCGTCGAGGCGGCTGCGGCCGAGACCGCCGACGCCGCGAGCGAAGAAGCCGTCGAAGCCGAGGCGAGCCCGGCCCTGGAGGCAGCGCCGCTCGTCGACGCGCTCGCCACCAGCGAGCTTCCGGTCGGCGAGGACGCCGCCACCGGCGCCGAGGCCACCGCCGAGATCACCGGGGACGCCGTGGAAGCGGCGGTTGCCGAGATCACCGGCGAACCGGAACTGATTGAAGTGTGGCGTCCCGGCCGTCCGCCCGGTGCGCCGCGCCGCGAGCGGCCCCAGCACGGCCAGCGCGAGGGCCAAGGTCAGCGTGAAGGACATGGGCAGCGCGAAGGCCAGCGCTCCGGCGGCGAACGTCGCGAGGGTGAGCGTCGCGAAGGGCGCCCGCCGAATCGCCGCTTCGATCGTCCGCGCGAGGGCGGGACGGACGTGACTGCCGCCGCGCCGGGCGCCGAGAGCAATGCCGGCGAGCCGCACACCGAGCGCCAGGGTGAACGGCAGGGCCAGCGCCCGCCGCGCAACGACCGCCCCTTCCGTGGCCCGCCACGCGAGGGCGATGCCCCGCGCGGGCCGCGCCCGGAGCGGGTGCAGGTGCATTCGGACCGCCGCCGCGAGAAGCCCGCCGATCCCGACAGCCCGTTCGCCGCGCTTGCCGCCTTGAAGGCGCGCATGGAGGCGGACAAGAAAGGCGGCTGAGTGGCCAAGGACGATTTTCGCGACGAGGACGCGCCGGGTGGGCAGTTTCCCGAAGCCGGCGCGCCCCAGCGTCAGCGGCTGGACCGCTGGCTATGGCACGCAAGGGTGGTGCGCGCGCGCAGCGACGCGGCCGGCCTCATCCGCTCCGGCCATGTGCGTGTGGATAGCGCCCGCGTGCTGAGCGCGGGCTATTCCGTGCGCGAGGGCCAGGTGGTGACCGTTGCCCTTGATCACGGCGTGCGGGTGCTGCGCGTCCGCGCCTTTATTGATCGGCGCGGAGATGCTACATCCGCGCGTGAGCTATTTGATGAAATAACATCCTGACAAAGTAAAAAGCGTGTGTGCGGCGTTCGCCTCGCTTGCACGCTGCGCCGGGCTGGAGTAGTCCGGCGCGCGAAAGGGATAAGCCATGACCTATGTCGTCACCGAGAACTGCATCCGCTGCAAGTACATGGATTGCGTCTCCGTGTGCCCGGTGGACTGTTTCTACGAGGGCGAGAACATGCTCGTGATCCACCCCGACGAATGCATCGACTGCGGGGTGTGCGAGCCGGAATGCCCGGCCGAGGCGATCAAGCCCGATACCGAGCCGGGCCTTGAGAAATGGCTGTCGCTGAATGCCGACTACGCCAAGAGCTGGCCCAACATCACCTTGAAGCGCGACGCCCCGCCGGACGCCAAGGAATGGGACGGCAAGCCCGGCAAGGAAGAGCTGTTCTCCCCCGAGCCCGGGCAGGGCGACTGAGCGGTTTTCCTCGGCTCAGGGCCAGGTTTTCAGCATTTCATACTGCGACAGGGCCAGCGCGCCCTGCGCATCGAGATAAGCGCGGCCGAACGGCGCCGCGCGCAGCGCATCCACATCCTGATAGATCGTGCCGCCCAAGGGCGGCTGCGCCCCCGCCTTGCGGCAGGGAACGGCGAGGGTGACGTCCTGGCCCACCGCATAGGCCGCGCCCCGCTCCACCGCCTTCACCTGCCCGTTCACCTGACAGGCGCCATACCCCTCCGATGGCGGCGTCACGGCATTGACGGCGATCACGATGACGCTCGCCGCTTCCTTCCGCGCCTGCTCATAATATTGCGGCGCCAGCAGCGCCTGGGCCGGAGCTGAGAGCCCCGCAAGCATTAACGCCGCAATGCCCGCCTTCACGAAGCCCGCCGCCGCGGGAAAACCCGCGCCGCCGTGCCGCCTCATGCCCACGCCCGCCATGCTCCGCCCCCCTCTGCGCGGCTTTTTGCGGCGCGGACACGATCATAGCGACCCCGCGCGACCATGGCATGGCACAGATCGTCCGCGCGGAGCGGATCGGCGCCGGGTTCTCCGGCCCCTCCCGCCGCATATCGCCCAAGGAAAAGGAGGCGCACGCGAGACCGTTTCTCGCGCCGGCATTTCGGATTATAAGGCGCGCATGCTCGATCCCACCGCCCATGTCACGGCGCCTTCCGCCGACGCCCCCGATTTTGCGCACCGGCGCACCTTCGCCATCATCTCCCATCCCGACGCGGGCAAGACCACGCTGACGGAAAAGCTGCTGCTTGCCTCCGGCGCCATCCGCATGGCCGGCCAGGTGCGCGCGCGCGGCGACCGCCGCCGCACCCGCTCCGACTGGATGGAAATCGAGCAGCAGCGCGGCATTTCCGTCACCTCCTCGGTGATGACCTTCGAGCGCGACGGGATCGTCTACAACCTGCTCGACACGCCCGGCCACTCGGACTTTTCGGAAGACACCTACCGCACCCTCTCGGCCGTTGACGCGGCGGTGATGGTGATCGACGCCGCCAAGGGCATCGAAAGCCAGACCCGCAAGCTGTTCGAAGTGTGCCGCCTGCGCGACATCCCCATCTTCACCTTCATCAACAAGGTGGACCGCGAGGGCCTCGAACCGCTCGGCCTGATGGACGACATCGCCGCCACCCTGGCGCTGGATCTCACGCCCTTCACCTGGCCGGTAGGCATGGGCACGGATTTCCGCGGCCTCATCGACGTGCCCAACAAATGCGCCCGCTTCGCCGAGGAGCGCGGCGGCCTGCTGACCCGCTTGGTGCCTTTCGAGCAGCCCGAAGACCTGCTTGAGGTCGAGGGCATCGACCCGCGCATCATCGCCGAGTCGGTCGAAGGCCTCACGCTCGCGCTCGGCGTGCTGCCTGCGTTCGATCTGGAGAGCTTCCGCGAGGGCCATCTCTCGCCGGTGTTCTTCGGCAGCGCCATCAAGGAGGCGGGCGTGGGCGAATTGCTCGCCGGGCTCGGCACCTTCGGCCCGAGCCCCCTGCCGCGCAGCGCCAACGGCCGCATCGTGCAGCCGGAGGAAGACAATGTGTCCGGCTTCGTCTTCAAGGTTCAGGCCAATATGGACCCGAACCATCGCGACCGCGTCGCCTTCGTGCGCCTGTGCTCGGGCACCTTCAAGCGCGGCATGAAGCTCTACAACGCCCGCGAGAAACGCCACATGGCGATCGCCAACCCCATTTTCTTCTTCGCCCAGGAGCGAGAGACGGTGGACGAGGCAGTGGCGGGCGACATCATCGGCATTCCCAACCACGGCATGCTGCGCGTCGGCGACACCTTGTCCGAGGGCGAGGTGATCCGCTTCGAGGGTATTCCCGACTTCGCCCCCGAAATCCTGCGCCGGGTGCTGCTGGCGGACCCCATGAAGGCCAAGCAGCTGTCCAAGGCGCTGCAGGACATGGCGGAAGAGGGCGTGGTGCAGGTGCTGCGGCCGATCTCCGACCCCTCCCCCATCGTCGGCGTCGTGGGCACGCTGCAATTGGACGTGCTCTCCTCGCGGCTGGAAAAGGAATATGGCGTTCCCATCCGCTATGAGAGCGTCTCCTTCGTGACCGCCCGCTGGATCATCGGCGATCGGCTGGAGATCGAGCGCTTCATCGAAACCAGCCGCTCCTCCATCGCCCGCGACCGCGACGAGGCGCCGGTCTATCTCGCCCGCAGCCAATGGGTGCTCGATCGCGCCATCGAGGAATGGCCCAAGCTGAAATTCGTCTCGGTGAAAGAGCGCGGCTGAGCGAAACGAAGGGGGGCATATGTTCACTCTGATGAGTTTCATTATTTTAGGGCTTATCGGATGGGCTGCGAACAAAGCCAATAACTCCGACCGCCCCACCTACAATCAAAGCGAAGGCACAGACTATGGGCCTCTCCTGCTTCATATACGCCAAGATTTGAAGCTCCTGGTCTTTGTCTTAGGGTTCATTGCGATAATGCTTGGCATTATTGCCGATAAAATTAGCTGATGTGCGACTTGGTAGATATTAACGTACTTCGCTATTCCGCAAACGAATGATGGTAATTGGAGTTAGGTCATGTCTGTGCCTGCCGTCGCCGCCGCCAATCCCGATCTCGAACTGATCATAGACGCGGCCTTCGAGGCCCGCGCCGAGATCGGCTTCGACACCGCCGGCCCCGTGCGCGATGCGGTGAACGCGGCGCTTGCCTTGCTCGACGCCGGCAAGATGCGGGTCGCCGAGCCGCTCGCCGATGGCAGTTGGCACGTCAATCAATGGCTGAAGAAGGCGGTGCTGCTCTCCTTCCGCCTCAACGACATGGAAGCCATTCCCGGCGGCCCCGGCGGCGCCCATTGGTGGGACAAGGTGCCCTCCAAGTTCGAAGGCTGGGACGAGAGCGAATTCCGCGCCGCCGGCTTCCGCGCGGTGCCCGGTGCCATCGTGCGCCGCTCGGCCTATATCGCGCCGAACGTGGTGCTCATGCCCTCGTTCGTGAACCTCGGGGCCCATGTGGGCGAAGGCTCCATGGTCGACACCTGGGTGACGGTCGGCTCCTGCGCGCAGATCGGCAAGCATGTGCACCTTTCCGGCGGCGTGGGCATCGGCGGCGTGCTGGAGCCGCTCCAGGCCGGCCCGGTGATCATCGAGGACGATTGCTTCATCGGCGCCCGCTCGGAAGTGGTGGAAGGCGTGGTGGTGCGGCGTGGCTCCGTGCTCTCCATGGGCGTGTTCATTTCCGCCTCCACCAAAATCATCGACCGGGAGACCGGCGAAGTGTTCGTGGGCGAGGTTCCGCCTTATTCCGTGGTTGTGCCCGGTGCCCTCCCCGGCAAGCCGCTGCCCGACGGCCGGCCCGGCCCCTCGCTCTATTGCGCGGTGATCGTGAAGCGCGTGGACGAAAAGACCCGCGCCAAGACCTCCATCAACGACCTGCTGCGCGACTGAGCCGGGTGCGGGCGCCGATCCCGGTGCCCGCGTCCTCCCCCGACCCCGCCGCGCGCCCCAAATTGTCCCGGGCGAAGCCTGCCGCCCGGCGCGAGATCGACGCCTCCGCGCGGGCTGCCGGGCCGTATCCCCACGCCGCGATGCGCTATGCGGGTCCGCGGGCGGAATGATAGAAATCCGGCTGGGGGCCACTTGAGCCGCCCCGCCGGCCGCGTCAGATGCGGACTTTGGATCACCGTGCATGTGGGACCGACATCCGATCCGCCTGGCGCTCGTTCACATGCTGCCGCAGGTTGCCCAGGAGCGTGGCATCGCGCTCGCACCCCTGCTGGCGAGGGCCGGTATTGCCGGCGCGCTGGAGCCGGACGGGATTGTCGCGCGCGCGCAGATATCGACCCTGCTGCAGGAAACCGCGCGCCAAGCCGGTGATCCTTCGATCGGCCTCGATCTTGCGGCCAGCGCGGACCCCATGCGGCTCGGCCCATCCGGGCGTGCTCTGTTTTCGGGACGGACACTGCGCGAATGCCTTGCGGCCCAGGCCTGGCATATGCCGACGCTTCAGGGCGGGGTGCGTCTCGCGCTTGAGGAGCGCGACGGACGCGCCTCGTGGCGTCAATATTTCGAGGACAGCGACCCCCGCCATAGCGACGTGCTCAATGAGGGCGTTGCAGGTTTTATGGTCGGTGCCTTGCGCGCCATTGCCGGTCCCGACGGCGGCACGCTGAAGGTGAGCCTGCCGCACCTGCGGCGCGCGCCGGTCCGCGCCTATGAGGACAAGCTGGCGGCGGACGTCACATTCGGCACCGGCCAGGGCCTCGTCATCAGCTTCGACGCGCATTGGCTCGACCGGCCGAATCCACTGTTCGACGCCGCACGGGCGCAGATGGAAGGCACGGCGATCCCTGTCATGCCGTGGGACGGACGGGACGATGCGGCGCTGCTCGCCATGCTGGAACGCCTGATTTCGGTGGCCGCGCTCGCCGGAACGCTCTCGCTCATGGATGCGGCGCGCAGCCTCGGCCTGCCGCCGCGCACGCTTCAGCGGCGCCTGGCTGGCCTCGGCACCTCATTTGAGGTGCTGGTGGATCAGTGGCGGCGGGAGCAGGCGCGGCAGCACCTCGCGCAAAGCGCGATGCCGATCGCCTCCATCGCCCGGCAACTGGGCTACAGCGATCCCGCGCATTTCATCCGCGCCTTCCGCCGCTGGGAAGGGCACACGCCGTTCGCCTGGCGCCGCGCCGCCGTGGCGCCAAATGGCAATTGAGAGGAATGGCGGCGCCTTATAAACCTCGCCCTTGTGCGGCCCATCGGCCGTGACGCCTCGATGCTACGACCCGTGGGGCGGCGCAAAGGCGGGATGGCAACGGAGCCGCGATGCAGGCGACATCTATGCTCCAAGCCGGGGCCGATCCTGCAAGCGCCGCGATCGCTGACATGATCTGGATTCCCGGTGGGGCCTTCACCATGGGCTCAGACCACCATTATCCCGAGGAAGCGCCGGCCCATCGCGTCCTCGTCGACGGCTTCTTCATGGACCGCACGCCCGTCACCAACCGTGCTTTCGCCGACTTCGTCGCTGCGACCGGCCATGTGACGCTGGCGGAGCGGACGCCGCGTGCCGAGGACTATCCCGAAGCCGATCCGCGCCTGCTTGTTGCGGGCTCCCTGGTCTTCGCGCCGCCACAAGAAGCAGCATCGCACGCCGACCCGATGGGCTGGTGGCACTTCATGCCCGGCGCCGACTGGCGCCATCCGCAAGGACCCGGCAGCGATCTGTCCGGCGGTGAAGATCACCCCGTCGTGCATGTCTGCCACGGCGATGCGCGCGCTTATGCGCTCTGGCGCGGCAAGGACCTGCCGAGCGAGGCCGAATGGGAATTCGCCGCGCGCGGCGGCCTCGAGGGTGCGGAGTTCGCCTGGGGCGACGAGCTGGTGCCGGGCGGCGTTCACCGCGCCAATACCTGGCAGGGCGCGTTTCCGTACCAGAACCTGGCCGAGGACGGCCATGTCGGCACCTCGCCGGTCACCGCCTTTGCACGCAATGGCTACGGCCTCTTCGACATGATCGGCAATGTCTGGGAATGGACCGACGACTGGTACGCTCCCCATCCGTTCGCTGATACCGCGAAAGCCTGCTGCCTGCCGCGCAATCCGCGTGGTGGCCGGCCGCAGGACAGCCTTGATCCGGCCAGCCCCGGCGCGCCGCGCAAGGTGCTGAAGGGCGGTTCGCATCTGTGCGCGCCCAGCTATTGCCGGCGCTACCGTCCCGCCGCCCGCCAGCCACAGACCCTCGACACGGCCTCGGTGCATATCGGTTTTCGCTGCATCCGCCGTGTCGCCCCCCCCCCTGAGCCCATCCTTTGGACGATCCGATATCGAGGACTGACTTGACCGATCGTGATGCCTCTTCCCCGCCCGCGCTTTCCTTCGCCCCGAGCCGACGAGATGTGCTGGCCAGCGGCGCCGGCTTCCTGGCCGCCGTCTCCGGCCTCTCCCTGCTCGCTTCCGGCGCCCGTGCGCAGAACGCGCCGCGCCCGCACATTCTCTACATCATGGCCGACGATTTGGGCTTTGCCGATGTCGGCTTCCACGGCTCGGACATCCGCACGCCGCACATCGACGCGCTGGCGGCGGGCGGCGCCAAGCTGAGCCAATTCTACACCCAGCCCCTTTGCACGCCGACCCGCGCGGCGCTGATGACCGGACGCTACCCGATGCGCTACGGCCTTCAGGTGGGTGTAATCCCCTCCGGTGCCCATTATGGCCTTGCGACCGACGAATTCCTGCTGCCGCAGGCGCTGAGAGAGGTCGGCTACCGCACGGCGCTGGTCGGAAAATGGCATCTCGGCCATGCTGACCGGAAATACTGGCCGCGCCAGCGCGGCTTCGACTATTTCTACGGCCCGCTGGTCGGCGAGATCGAGCATTTCAAGCACGAGGCGCACGGCGTCACCGACTGGTATCGCGATAATGCGCTGCTGAAGGAAGAAGGCTACGACACCGAGCTGTTCGGCGCCGACGCGGTCCGCCTGATCGGCGGGCACGACCCGAAGACGCCGCTCTTCCTCTACCTTGCCTTCACCGCCCCGCACACGCCGTACCAGGCGCCGCAACATTATCTCGACCAATATGCGGGCATTGCCGATCCGCAGCGCCGGGCCTATGCGGCGATGATCACAGCCATGGACACGCAGATCGGCAAGGTGATGGCGGCGCTGGAGGCGCGCGGTCTGCGGGAGAATACGCTGATCGTCTTCCACAGCGACAATGGCGGCACGCGCAACAAGTTGTTCGCCGGCGAGGGCGCGGTCGCGGGCGACCTGCCCCCGAACAACACGCCGCTGCGCGAAGGCAAGGGCTCCCTCTATGAGGGCGGCACCCGGGTGGTGGCGCTCGCCAACTGGCCCGGCCGCATCGCGCCGGGCACGGCGGACGGCGTTATGCATGTGGTCGACATGCTCCCGACGCTGGCCAAGCTCGCCGGTGCCCAGCTCGGCAAAGCCAAGCCGCTCGACGGCGCCGATGTCTGGCCCGCCCTTGCGACGGGACGGCCGGGGCGCGCCGAAGTGCTCTATAATGTCGAGCCGACCCAGGGCGCGGTGCGCGAGGGCGACTGGAAGCTCGTCTGGCATGTGGCGCTGCCGCCCAAGGTCGAGCTGTTCGACCTCGCCAAGGACCCATCGGAAAGCACCGACCTCTCCGCCGCCCACCCCGACAAGGTGGCGCAGATGCAGCAGCGCGTGGTGGAGTTCGCACGCACCATGGCGCCCCCGCTCTTCTACAGCGCCGCGTTGAAGTCGACCCTTTCCGCGCCCTTGTCGACGCCCGGCGAAGCGCTCTACGAGATGGGCCTGGAGAACGACTGATGCGCGCGCCCCGTTTTCCAGCCGCTCGCGCTTTCTGCGCCGCGGGTCTGTTCGGCGTCGCGTCCTTGCTGACGCTCGCGGGCACCGCACCGGCGCGCGCGGCCGATCTGCCGGCCCCGGTGCCGGCTCCTCCTCCCCTGGTCACGGGGGTTAATCCCGATGCACCGGTGTTTTTCGGTACGCTTTATCTCTGGGGCAGCTCGCTCGCCGGCACCACCTCGACCCTGCCGCCCCTGCCGGCCACACACATTGACCTCAGCTTCAAGGATGTGCTGGAGGACCTCAACGGCGCCATCATGGGCGCGGGAGAAATGCGCGTCGGACGCTGGGGTTTCCTCGCCGACGTGATGTTCACCCAGGTGACGCCCACCGGCACCTTGCCGGGCCCCTTCCAGTCCGACGTGTCGGTGCGCTCGCGCAGCCTGACCTTATCGGCGGACGCGCTCTACCGCTTCTACGACTCCGACACGCTGAACGTCGATGCCGGCGCGGGCCTGCGCTACTGGCGCCTCGGCAACAGGCTCACCATCGACCCGTTCGTCCTGCCGACCTCGATCAGCTACAGCCAGACGGAGAATTGGGTCGATCCGGTGATCGCCGGCCGCATCCAGGCCCGGCTCGGCGGTCCGTGGAGCGTGACGCTCTTCGGCGACATCGGTGGCTTTGGCGTGGGCTCGCAATCAACCTGGCAGGCGATCGGCACCGTCAATTACCAGTGGAACGAGAAGCTCGCCCTGCGCGCCGGCTATCGCGCACTCTCGGTCGATTATGAAAACGGCAGCTTCCGCTATGACGTGCTGATGCAGGGCCCGATCCTCGGCGCCACCTATCGCTTCTAGGGCCGGATCGGCCTGCAAGGACAGCGCCCCCCGACCGTCCGGCGACGGGAAGCGCGCGCTTGGCAAGGCGCCACTCCGACTGAGCGAATTGACACGATTTTTACCGCCCGCGCATAACGTAACCTGCTGGAAGGCGGGTGATTTGCGGTGCCAGGTGGCCAATCGCACAGTTGCACATCGCCGAAAACCGAAGGGGGATTGCAGGATGTGCATCGCGTGTGATTGGGCACCCTATTTCGAGGCGTTCGGCCGGGCGAGCGGCCTGAACCGCCGGTCGGTTCTCAGCGCCGGCATGGCGATGACGGCAGCGGCAGCCATCGCGCCCATCTTCCGCGCGACCGAGGTGAGGGCGCAAGACACCCGCGCGACCGCTGCCGGCGATGGCGCAGCCGATTTCGTGTTCCGCAACGGCCCGGTCTATACGCTCTCTGGCACGCAGCCCTGGGCGAAAGCGGTCGCGGTGCGCGGCAAGACCATCATCCATGTGGGCGACGAGGCCGGCGCCATGGCGCTCGCCGGCCCGAAGACGCAGATCATAGACCTGAAGGGCCGCCTGCTCATGCCAGGCTTCGTCGAGGGGCACACCCACCCCTTGCTTGGCGCCTTCCTCACGTCCGGCATTGATCTCCAACTGCCGACCCTGAAGGATGCGCTCGCCGCCATCGAGCAATATGCGAAGGAAAACCCCACCGGCCCGATCCGCGGCTTCGGCTGGCGCGTCGACATGTTCCCGCCCGAGGGCCCGAGCCGCGCCGAACTCGACCGGATCCTGCCCGATCGGCCGGCCTTCTTCTTCGCCATCGATGGCCACAGCCTCTGGGTGAATTCCAAGGCGCTGGAGATGGCGGGCGTCAACCGCGACACGCCGGACCCCATCCCGCGCTTCAGCTATTACGCCCGTGACGAGAAAGGCGAGCCAACCGGCTACGTGCTGGAGGTGAATGCGGTGCTCTCCCTCGTCAACGCGGTGGAGCCGATCACTGCCGCGGCCCTGGGCAAGCTGCTGGAGGGCTGGCTGCCCAAGGCCGCCGCCGCCGGCATCACCTCGATCTTCGACGCCGGCGTTCCACCCATCGGCTCCGACCAGGCCGCCGTGATCAATCTCTATGTGGACGCCGAGAAGCGCGACGTCCTCCCGTTCCGGGTCTCGGCCTCCTATTCGGTGAAGAGCCTGCCCATCGACGATGTGGTCGAGAAGATGAAGGACGTGCGCAGCCGGGTTTCGAGCGAATTGGTCCATGTGGATATCGTCAAGATCGTCGGCGACGGCTCGCAAGGCGGCTATACGGCATGGCTGATCGAGCCCTATGCCGACATGCCCAGCTCGACCGGCGCCTCGCCCTTCACCGAGGAGCAGTGGCACCAGCTTATCGGCGCCGTCGATGCCGCTGGCTTTGACGTGCATGTTCATGCCTGCGGCGAGCGCACGGCGCGCGTGGCCCTCGATTCGATCGAGAAGGCGATCGCCGTGAACCCCAAGCGCGACCGCCGCAACGCCATCGCCCATCTGGTCTATGTGGAGGACAGCGACAATCCGCGCTTCGCAAAGCTGGGCGTGACGGCTCAATTTTCCGCCAATTGGTCGTCGGCCGATCCGGACACGCTGGTGAACATGACCGCGCGCTACGGGCAGCCGCGCGCCAGCCGGATGTACCGGACGAAGACCATTCTCAACCAAGGCGGGCGGGTGTCGTTCGGCACCGATTGGCCTGCGGCGGGCTATTTCTCCACCTACAAGCCGCTCGATTCCATCGAGGTGGGCGTCACCCGGCAGCTGATCGGCAAAGCCGATGCCCCCGTGCTGGCGCCGGCCGACGAGCGACTGACGGTGGCCGAGGCCATTCACGCCAACACGCTCGGCGCCGCCTACCAGATCCGCATGGAGGACAAGGTGGGATCGCTGGAGGTGGGCAAGCTTGCCGACCTGATCATTCTCGATCGCAACATCCTCGAAGGCGACCCGCGCGATATCCACAAGGCGAAGGTGGAGCTGACCATGATGAACGGCAAGATTCGCCATAAGGCATAAGCACGGTGCCCGCTCTGGCAATGGCGGCGCACGCGCCGCCCGAACACGCGTAGATAGGAGGATGTCATGAAACCGCTTTTCGGACTGCTGGTGCTTTTATCGGTGCTCGGCAGCCTTTCCGCCCAAGCTCAGCCGCTTCCCGAAATCTGCTCAAAGAAGAAATCCTGCTTCATGACCTTCGACGGCCCGGACCGAAGCTTCTGCCAGGCCTATGTCGAGGGGCAATCGTGCTTCATGGCCTTCAACTCTTCGGTCGATCGCGGCTGGTGCCAGCACCTGCGGGAGGGCAAATCCTGTATGATGGCGCTCGACGGCGACGCACGGCGCGACTGCGAGGCGGGCCGCATTCCCCGCGAACACCGCCATTGGATGCGGCTTTGCAATAGTTGGTAGGGGCTGAAAGCCTGCCTCCGTGGCCTCGCGGGGCGGCGGGGTTTGGCGGCGTTTGATCGCTGTCATCGCCGCGCCCCCCTTGGCACGGGGGTGTCCAGCCAGCACATAGCTCAGCTTGGATCCATCAGACCGAACACCGCCACCAATGCCAGCACACCCGCGCCGAGGGTGATCTCAACGAATGTCCCGATACGGATGCTTGCGACGGCGCGCTCGGGCCCGGCCCGAAGGCGCGGCACGAAGACATAGCGGTTGAGAACCGCAATTGCGGTCATGGCGAGGACCAGAACGATCTTCACATCGAGCAGGCGCTGATACGGCGAGGCCGGATCGACCGGCCATCGCCCGAGGATGAGTGCGGTATTGACAATCCCGGTCGCGATGACCGTTGCCACGGCACTATGCCCGAGACATGAGAAGCGGCGGAGCGCCGTCGTCGCCTCCGTCCTCAGGAGCGGGTCCCGCAATCGCCCGAGGCACGCCGGCAGGAGGAGGAGCGCTCCAATCCAGAAGCCGCCCGACAACAGATGCAGGCCATGATTGAAGATATGCAGCGTGCGCCGCGCACCTTCGTCCATCTGGGCATGGCCGGAGAGGGAGAGGCTCGCCAGCAGCAGAGCGGCGAGCCCGGCGTGTATTCTGCCCGGGCGCGAGCGCATGGCGAAGGCCGTCGCCGTGAGCAGTGCGAGACCCATGCGCAGCATCCATGCCCAGCCGATCATCGTGCCGAAGGCGAGCGTTAATAGCGTCACCCCGTCAATGGCCGACGGCCAGCCACCACCGATGACGGCCGCTTCAATCGGCAGCCAGGCGATGCTGGCAGCGACGGCGACAACGGCCGCGGCCCTCAGGCCGGCGCCCGCTACAGAGCCGATCTCACGGCCGAGGCGCGGCGGCGCAAGGCAGGCGATGAAGCATCCCGCACCAAACAGGGCGATCGCCGCCGCCGAGAACAACAGCCGGCAGAGGGCCAGTGCTGTCTCGGGCGCGATCACGGGCTTACGGTGAACGAGTAGGAACCGTGGGTGGTGTGGCCATCCTTGGAAAGCGCATGCCATTCGACGGTATATCTGCCGGCAGCAAGCGGGGCGTTTAGCGGAACGCTCATCTGCTTGTCGTCGCCGGGCGCGAGCACGGGCTTGCCGGTCGGGATGGGCTGGCCGCTCGCTTCCTTGAGGGTGACCCCGCTGAGACCGATCTCAAGGCCCTCCGAGAAGCCGAGCGAAAGGGTGCTCGGCGAGGCCGCCACCGCATCGTTGGCGGCGGGCGTCTGCGTTGTGAGATGGGCATGGGCGAGGGCGGCGCCGGCGGATAGGACGCTGAAGGCGAGGGCGAGCACGGGGGCAATCGGACGTTTCATGTTCTGGATCCTCAACCACAATCTGGGCCCTTGCGCGGAGCCGCGATCGCGCTTTGTCGATGTCGCGCCGGGCAGCGGGACGTTCGGGTGACACATCGGGCGCGGCAGCCCGCGAAGGGGGCGGCGCATCGCCGCCCCACGGGCTCGCTCAGTAGCTTGCGGCCGGATTGACCTGCCAGATCTCGTCGGCGAGCTTGCCGTCGCGATAGAGCAGTATGTAGCGCACCTTGACGGTGTTCTTGCCGGCGAAGGTGACGTCTGCCGTCACCGTGCCGCCCTTGGGGTTGGCGGCTTCGGTGGTCGTGGCGATGGTCGCCTTCTGGCTGCCCTGCGCAGCGAAGAACTTCGTCCAGACCTCCTTGATCTTGTCGGCCTGGCCATAAGTGCCGTCGAGCGGGCCACCGACCCAGTGCAGGGTCGCGGCGGGAGCATAGGCGGAGGTGACGGAGGCGAGATCACCGCTGGCGATCGCCGCGATGCGGGTCTTGGCGAGGTCCTCGGCGGGGCCGGCCATCGCCGAGGAGGCGGAGGCGGCGAGGAGAGCGAGACCGGCGGCAAGGATGGGAAGGCGCATGGTGTGGTGTCTCCAGGAGTGGCTATGTAGTCGGAGACTCCCCGCGCGACGGTTTATTCCCGCCTGCCGCATGATTTTCGCTTTTCTCTTTTCGGCATCCCACGCGAGCTGCCGACGCCGGACGCCCGGGGCTAATCCAGAGAAAATTTCGTGCCGCGCCGGAATAATCGGGCTTCCGGGGTGTCCAACCTCCTGAAGGCGCCATCGCGCCGAAGGAGAAGAGTCCATGCGACAACGACATCTCGTCTGTGTCGGCGCAGTGCTGGCCGCGTGCCTCGCCGGCGCCGCCGCACAGGCCCATGACCACGTCCATCCCGACGCGGCCGCGGTCGCCAGCACGGCCCCCGCCAGCGATGAAACGCCCTTCCTCGCCGAGAACGCGGCCGCCATGGACAAGATGATGGCGGACATGGAGGTCAAGCCGACCGGCGATATCGAAGCCGATTTCACGGCGATGATGATCCCCCATCATCAGGGCGCCATCGACATGGCGGTGGCCTATCTGCGCTACGGCAAGAACCCGCAGCTGCGGCGCATCGCGCAGGAAATCGTGGTCGAGCAGCAGCAGGAAATCGTCGCGATGCGCCTCGCGCTTGGCCAGCCCCTGCCCCCCTCCGCGCCGGCACAGACCCAGCCGGATGCCGCTTCCGCCCCGCCTCATCCCGCCCAGGGCAATGCGCCCATGGCGCACGACGCCCCCATGACGCAGCCGGCCGCTCCGGCGAAATAGGAAAGACCACCGATGAACAAGACCATCCTGCGTGTGCTGCTCGCCAGCACCATTCTGGCGTGCGCGGTTCCGGCCTTTGCCGGTGAAGCCCCCTTCGCCGCCTCCGCGCCGGCGATCGCGGTGAGCAGCCATGACCGCGTCTATGCGGCGGAACAGTTCTCCAACACCGTCTCGGTCACCGATCCGGCCACCAACAAGCTGCTCGGCGTCATCCGGCTCGGCGATCCGCAGCCGGGCAATTTCAGCCCTCTCTACAAGGGGCAGGTGCTGGTCCACGGCATGGGCTTCTCGCCGGACCGCAAAACCCTCGCCGTGGTGTCGATCGGCTCGAATTCCGTCACCTTCATCGACACCGCGACCAATGCCGTGAAGCACACCACTTATGTCGGCCGCTCGCCGCACGAGGCGTTCTTCACCCCGGATGGCAAGGAAGTCTGGGTGACCGTGCGCGGCGAAGATTATATCGCCGTGCTAGATGGGGCGACCTATGAGGAGAAGACCCGCATCAAGGTTCCCAACGGCCCGGGCATGCAGATCTTCTCGCCCGACGGAAAATACGGCTATGTCTGCTCCTCCTTCATGCCCGAGACGGTGGTGATCTCCACCGCCGACCATCAGATCGTCGGCCATGTGAAGCAGGAGAGCCCCTTCTGCCCGAACATCGCGGCGTCACCCGACGGCAAGCAGGTGTGGTTCACGCTGAAGGACATCGGCAAGACCCAGGTGTTCAACGCGCAGCCGCCCTTCGACGTGATCAAGACGATCGAGACCGGCCCCATCACCAACCACGTCAATTTTGCCCATAACGCCCACGGCAGCTTCGCCTATGTGACGGTGGGCGGGCTTAACGAGGTGAAGGTGTTCCGCACCGACGATTTCTCGCAGGTCGCGACGATCCCGGTCGGCAAGCTGCCGCACGGCATCTGGCCGTCGGGCGATGGCTCGCGGGTCTATGTCGGGCTTGAAAATGCCGATGCGCTCGCCGCCATCGACACGCTGACCAACACCGTGATCGCCACGATCCCGATCGGCCAGGCGCCGCAGGCGGTGAACTATGTCCCCGGCGCGGTGCCCGAGGGCGACGGCATGCAGAACCTCCAGCCGCTCGGTGTGGCGGGGCAGACCGTGCATCTCACCCTCAGCCCGGACGGCAAGGGAGAGGCGAAGGCGCCCACCAGCATCTCGCTGTTCGATCAGGGGCTGATCCAGATCCTGCAGGCCTCCGTCACCGGGCTGACGCCGAAGAAGCCCTATGTGCTGGCGCTCGCCAGCCAGCCGGACGGCAAGGGCACGCTGGAGCCGCTCTCGACGTTCATGACCAACCCCGCAGGTTCCGCTATCGTCAACGCCGCCGGACCCATCCGGCAGATCGTACAGAACGATGCGAAGGCACAGCGCCGCTATCTCGTCATCGCCGAAGGGACGACCGCGCACACCGGCGCCGTCGTCCAGCACCAGACGCTCGACTGACGCCTCCGGGCCCAGAACGGAGGAGAAGGCGGGCCGCTCTCGCAGGAGAGGCCCGCCTTCCGGGAAGGAGATGTCATGAACCACGAGATGGTGCGCCTCATCGAACCGCTCATTCCCGCGCTCAGGCGCTATGCCCGCGCGCTGATGCGCGAGCGGGCGGCGGCGGATGATCTGGTGCAGGACTGCCTGGAGCGCGCGATCAGCCGCTGGCACCAGAGGCGCCAGGACGACGATGCGCGGGCCTGGATCTTCGCGATCCTGCATAACCTCGCCATGACGCGGCTGCGCCGGGCGGCACAGCGCCCGATCCATGTCGCGCTCGACGATGCCGAGGCCGCGAACCTTTCATCTGCGGCCGCGCAGGAGGATCGCCTGCGCTACCGCGACCTCCTCAATGCTCTGACCCAACTGCCCGATGAACAACGCACCGTGCTCCTGCTGGTCACCGTCGAGCAGCTCTCTTATGCAGATGCGGCGCGGGTGCTCGATCTGCCGATCGGCACCGTGATGTCGCGGCTGTCGCGCGCCCGCGAGCGCCTAGCCAAGCTGATGTCAGCCGAACCGCGTGCGCATGTCTCGCCGCCTTACCTTCGGAGCGTGAAATGACCCCTCGCCCCATCACTGAAGACGATCTCAACGGCTTCATCGACGGCACGCTCGATCCCGAACGTCAGGCCGAGGTCGGCGCTTATCTCGATGCCCATCCCGAGGTGGCCGGGCGCATCGCCACCTATGCCGAGCAGGGCGACATGCTGCGCGCCGCCTTCGCGCCGGTGATCGAGGAGCCGGTGCCCACCGAGCTCGACCTGTCCCGCATGATCGAGGACCGCCGCCGCCCGCGGCCGATCCCGCGCTGGGCGATGGCCGCCGCGGCCGTTCTGCTCGTCTGCGCCGGCGGCCTCGGCGGCTGGTCGCTGCGGGACATGGTGATCCCGCCCTCGGAAGGCGTGCAGGCGCTCGCGCGGGAAGCGGTAGCGAGCTATGCCGCCTATGCGCCCGATCAGGTCCGCCCGGTCGAGATCCGCGCCATCGACCGGGACGTGCTCGCCAATTGGACGAGCAAGCGCATCGGCCGCCCGGTCGCCATTCCGGACCTGACCACGGCCGGTTACCGGCTCATGGGCGGGCGCGTCGTGCCGACCGAGCACGGGCCGGCCGCCCTGTTCATGTATGACGACGACCGCGGCACACGGCTGGTAATGCTGGCGCGGCCGATGCGCGGCGCGCCCGACATGCCGATGGCGCCGCACGTGGACGGCGACCTCAACGGCCTCGCCTGGGCCGAGCAGGGCCTCGGCTACAGCCTGGTCGGCGCCGTGTCGCCGAACCTTCTGCACCCGCTGGCGGACGAGGTTCGCCGCCAGATCCGCAGCGAGGCCTGAGGGGTGAGAATGACACTTGCTACTTACGCGAGGGCGCTGCTCGCCGGCATGGTCGCGCTGGTGGTCAATTTTGCCCTGCTGGGCCTCGCCGACCGACTCTGGATCGTGACCGCGCGCGGGGGCTTCCAGCGGCTGGTGAAGTTGTGGACCGGGCCCGTGCTGCACAGGCTTGGCGTCGACCGCATCTGGATCGCGCTTCACCTCCCGGACCCCAATGGCGCGCTCTTCACCAATGGCTTCAAAGTCGCCGTAGGCTTGGCGTTCGCGGTGATCTATGTGTGGATCCAGCCGCTTCTGCCAGGTTCGGCGCCCGAGAAGGGCCTTCTCTATGCGCTGCTGGTCTGGGTGGTCAATGCGGCGGTCGTACTCCCGGCCCTCGGTCAAGGTTTCGCCGGCATCAACACGCTCAGCAGCGTCGGCATTCTCTCCTTCGCCATCGCCCACACCGCCTTCTTCCTTGTGCTTGCGGGGCTGAGCGAGAGTTGAGCGGTGGCGAGGCCCCGCCATAGGCTTTCAAGCCGCCAGCCGGCCCGCAACCTTGACGCCGTATCTGCTTTGCCTCTTTCGCATTCCTGGTGGGAACGCCTTCGCCTTCATGGGAGGGCTGCAGCGTGCCACGACGCCAATGCGCTCCGCCCCAGATCGGTCAGCGCGTAGACGCCGCGCTCCGAACGCTCAAACCACCCGTACACGTTGCGGCGAAGAATTTTCTGGGCATCAGGGCATGCGTGTTTCAGGTCGCGCGGACGCTGCGGCGCGGATGCCATCGCTGCAGCGCAGGCAAGGGCCTGCTGCCGATACGCCGTCATGATGGGTTTGCGTGTGCCTCCGCCTGCAACGGGGTCCCCCTGACGTCGCTTATGCTCCTCCACCAGTCTCGATCGTCGGCGGGCGTTGTTCCGTGGCATTGGCGCGGCCGGAGAAACGAGGACGTCGACATGCCCCAATGCCGAAACGCCCAGCAAGCCGAAGCCGAGGCGACGGCAGAGATTGCGATAGCGTGGGTCGCTTTCCCGCCCCTTGCCCTTGGCGGAGAGGCGCGCCGCCAGCCAGACCTCATCGCCGCAGGTTGCCCGATCGACACCTTGAAGAATGAGTTCGAGGTTGAACGCCAGCTTCAGTTCGCCGATCACCACCACCGCCGGATCATCATCCCGCAAGCCAACCATGTCACAGGGCCCGACCTCGCCCTTTACGGTGTAGCCAAGCTGCTCAAGGAAGCGTTTGACGGGCTCATAAAGGGACGTTTCCACATCGCGCCTCCGGCTGGACCGCGCTGAACATGTCCCACCTATGGTTTAGGGGTGGCAAACAGCGGCGATGTTGTCCCCGGAAACGATGCCTCCGCACCAGCAGCGGACATCGGCGCTCATCCGAAAGCCGGCATTGGTGCCGCGGGCAGAAACATCGATCGCTTGTCGCGCACGACCTCTGAGATGAACTTCATGATCACCTTGATGCGCGGGACATTGTGCATGTCGGAATGGCACAAGATCCAATAGGTCCGCATGATCCGCACCGTATCCGGTAGAACGCGCCGCAGACTTGATTCTCGGTCCGCCATGAAGCAGGGCAAGATGCAGAGTCCCGCCCCGCCGAGGGTGGCGGACATTTGTGTAATCACGTTCGATATCTTCACCGAGGGGTCAATTCCCGGGAAGGTCGAGGAGAAGTAATCCAGCTCCGGGGCGAAGACCAGGTCGTCGATATAGCCGACGAAACGATGATGGATCAGATCCGCGCGGTCCTTCGGCGCGCCATGGGCCTCGAGATAGGCTGTGCATCCATAGAGGCCGAGTTCGTAGTCGGTAAGCTTCTGGGCATGCAGGCGACCGCTTGGAGGGCGGGACAACGCAATCGCCACATCCGCCTCCCGCCGCGACAGGCTGAACGCGCGCGGCATCGCCACGAGTTCGATCATGAGGCCCGGGTAGCTTCGCGACAATTCGCCGATGCGCCCACCCAGGCAATAGGTGCCGAAAGCCTCGGGCGCCCCGAGCCGGACCACGCCGGTCAGCGCGATGCGCGGGTCGGCATGGTTGGAGAGGATGCCCACGGCTGTGGCTTCAATGGCTTCGGCGCGTACGACCAGCGCTTCGCCATCGGCCGTGAGGCTGTAGCCGGTGGGGCGCCGGTCGAACAGCTTCATCGCCAGCGCCGCCTCCAGCCGCGTGATGCGGCGACTGAGGGTCGTGTGCTCGATCGACATGGAACGCGCCGCTTCCGTCAGCCGCCCGGTGCGGGCGATGGCCAGAAACGCTTGCAGATCGTCCCAGTTGAAGGTCGCGGCCATGTGTCAATCCCATCGCACCGGTTGTGCGAAATTTAACATAGATCACCCGCCCGCCTTGTTCCTTAATCCCCACGCACTCATCCCATCGATTTTTCCCGAGCCAATCAGATTGATGGAGGCGAGGCACAAGTTCGGCATCAGACCGATCGTCATCTTTGGGAGGTTAAGCCAATGGTACGGCGTAATTTTTTACGCATCGGCATGGTGTTGCCCCTGCCCTGGGTCACGAACGCATGGGGCGCCGGCGGCTGCCCGCTCGTCACGAAGGCCGCGAACTGATCCGGCCCGCACTTTCTTCTCACACAAGGCAGGTTATCGATGGCGAAGGTTGGCTTTCTCGGGTTGGGGCGCATGGGTTTTCCCATGGCCCGCAACCTCGCGACCGCAGGGCATGACGTTCACGTCTTCGACCCCAGCGATGAGGTTTGCCGCAAGGCTGCGGAGGCCGGCTTGAAGACGGCTTCGCGCGTCGACGCGGCGGTGGAAGGGGCGGATTTCGTGATCACCATGGTGCCGACGGGGCGCCATGTGCTCGAAATCTTCCTGGGCGATGACGGCGTGCTTGCGAAGATGGCCAAGGGCAGCATGGCCATCGATTCCTCCACCATCGACACCGCGGATGCGCGCCGTCTTCATGCGGCGGGGCGCGAACGCGGCATCGCAGTGCTCGATGCCCCGGTGTCCGGCGGGGTCATGGGCGCGGAAGCGGGCACGCTGACCTTCATGGTCGGCGGCAGCGCGGAGGATCTGGAACGGGCCCGCCCCGTGCTCGAGGCCATGGGGCGCCGCATCTTCCACGCTGGCGAGCCGGGGGTCGGGCAGGCCGCCAAGCTCTGCAACAATCTGCTCGCGGGCATTTCCATGATCGCCGTGTCTGAGGCCTTCGCGCTGGCGCGGCACCTCGGGCTCGATGCGCGCAAGATGCAGGAAATCTCGGCGGTCTCGACCGGCGGGTGCTTCTCGCTGACCAATTACCCGCCGGTGCCCGGCCTCGTGCCGAACGTGCCTTCCAGCCGGGAATATCGCAACGGGTTCGCCTCCCAGCTGATGCTGAAGGACCTCAAGCTGGCCCAGCAGGCCGCGATCCAGTCCGGCACGGCTCTGCCCCTGGGCGGCCTCGCTGCGGCGCTCTACGGAATGTTCTGCCAGGCGGGCAACAGTGAGCTCGATTACTCCGCCATCATCAAGCTGATCGAGGGCGATGGTGTGCGGACATCAGACGCGTGAGCTGATGATTCCGAAAGAGAAGACATCATGAATACTTTACATAACCCCGCCACCCCGGCCGCAGTCGCCTTCCAAACCCGTTCCATGCTGATCGGCGGAGCCTGGCAGGCGGCGGCTTCCGGGGAAACGATCACGGTCGAAAATCCCGCGCGCCGTTCGCCCATCGGCGAGGTGCCCCGCGCGCGGGCGGTCGATGTGGACCGGGCCGTCCAGGCGGCGGCGGCCGCATTCCCCGGCTGGGCGCGGATCGCGGCACGCGAGCGGGGCCGTTTGCTCGCGCGCATCGGGGAGGCGCTGGAGGCGCGGCTCGAGGAGCTCGCCCGCACCATCTCGGCGGAAACCGGCAATGCCCTGCGCACGCAGGCGCGCGGCGAGGCACGCATGGTGGCGGACGCGTTCCGCTATTTCGGCGGCCTCGCGGGCGAACTGAAGGGGCTCACCATTCCCCTCGGCGAAGGCGTGCTGAGCTACACGCGCCGCGAGCCCATCGGCGTCACGGGCGCCATCGTGCCCTGGAACGCGCCGGCCCAGCTCGCGGCGCTGAAGATCGCCCCGGCGATCTGCGCCGGCAATACCATCGTGCTGAAGGCGGCGGAGGACGCGCCGCTCGCAGTGCTTCTGATCGCGGAAGTCTGCCAGGAGCATCTGCCGCCGGGCGTGGTCAATGTGGTCACCGGCTATGGGGAGGAGTGCGGCGCTCCCCTCGCCGGCCATCCGCTGGTGCGCAAGGTCAGCTTCACCGGGTCCACCGGGGTTGGAAAGGCAATCATGCGCGCGGCATCCGATCGCCTTGCGCCGGTATCGCTTGAACTCGGCGGCAAGAGCCCGTCGGTCGTCTATGAGGATGCCGACGAGGATTGGGTGGTGGACGGCATCATCGCGTCCATGCGCTTCACCCGGCAGAGCCAGTCCTGCACAGCAGGCTCGCGCCTGTTTCTCCATGCCGACATCTTCGAGCCGTTCCTCGAAAAGCTGGTGGCCCGCACTTCCGCACTCAGGATCGGCGATCCCCTGGACGAGGCGACCGACATCGGCGCCATCATCAACGAACGCCAGTTCAAGAAGATCTGCGGCTATGTGGAGGAGGGGCTCGGCCGCTCCGAGGCGCGGCTCGTGATGGGCGGCCTGCCGCCGCGCGAGGGTCCTCTGTCGGAAGGCTATTTCGCTCTCCCGACGATCTTCGCCGACACGTCAAACGAATGGCGGCTGGCGCGGGAGGAGATCTTCGGGCCGGTGCTGGTGGCGATACCCTGGCGCGACGAGGCCGAGGCGATCCGCATGGCGAACGACAGCCATTACGGCCTCGCGGCTTATGTCTGGACCCGCGACATCGGCCGCGCGCTGCGCACCGCCCATGCCATCGAGGCGGGGTGGGTGCAGGTGAACCAGGGCGGCGGGCAGGCGCTCGGGCAATCCTACGGCGGCGTGAAGGAAAGCGGCATCGGCCGAGAAATGTCCCTGGAAGGCATGCTCGACAGCTTCACTGAGACCAAGAGCGTGAACGTGAGCCTCACCATCCCGCCGCCCACGCCACGCGCCTGACACGGGCCGCCGCGGACTTTTTGCTCGGAATACAAAGACAAAGGCCAAGCCGATGAATCTTTACGCCAAATTGCTCGAACGCCAAGATGCCGGGCGCCCCGTGACGGTGGGCCTGATCGGCGCCGGAAAGTTCGGAACCATGTTCCTCGCCCAGGCCCGCACCACGCCGGGCATGCATGTGGTCGCGGTGGCGGATCTGAATGTTTCCCGTGCCGCCGCGCAGCTCAAGCTCTCCTGCTGGCCACAGGAGCAATATGCCGCCACCTCGTTCGCCGATGCCGCCCGCAACGGCAGCACCTATCTCACCGACGACGCCGACGCCCTGGTCCAGGCGCCCGAGATCGAAGTGGTGATCGAAGCGACCGGCGACCCCAAGACCGGCGTGCGTCTCGCCCTCGGCGCCATCGCGGCGGGCAAGCACATCGTGATGGTGAATGTGGAAGCGGACGTGCTCGTGGGCCCGCTTCTCGCCCGCAAGGCGCGGCAGGCGGGCGTCGTCTATTCGCTGGCCTGGGGCGATCAGCCCGCCGTGGTGTGCGAGCATGTGGACTGGGCGCGGGCGAGCGGCTTCAAGGTGGTCGCGGCCGGCAAGGGCACGCGCTACCTGCCGCATTTCCACCAATCCACGCCGGAGACCATCTACGACATCCTGGAAGGCTTCATCGACGTTTCGGATCGCTCCACGATCAACCCGAAGATGTTCAACAGCTTCTTGGATGGCACCAAGTCCGGCATCGAGATGACCGCCATCTGCAACGCCACCGGCCTGCATGCGCAGACCAATGGCCTGTCCTTCCCGCCCGCCTCGCGCTTCGAGATTTCCAACGTCTGCCGCCCGCGCAGCGATGGCGGAAGCCTGGAGAAAGCCGGCGTCACCGAATGTGTCTCCTCGGTGCGGCGCGACGGCTCGCCGATCCCGCATGAATTGAGCCACGGTACGTTCGTCGTGTTCGAGGCGGCGGAGGACAATGCCTACAGCCGCGAATGCCTGCGGGAATATCATGCCCTGCCCGACAGCACGGGACGCTATGCGACCCTGTACCGGCCGATCCATCTGAACGGCATGGAGCTTGGCATTTCGGCGGCCTCGGCAGCATTGCGCAATGAGCCGACGGGCGTACCGATCTGCTTCAATGCGGACGTATCTGCCACCGCCAAGCGCGCGCTGCGGGCGGGGGAAGTGCTGGATGGCGAGGGCGGCTTCTGCGTGTGGGGCAAGCAGGTGCCCGCCGAAATTTCCCTGCGCGAAGGCTATCTGCCGCTCGGCCTCGCGCAGCATGTCAGTCTCATCCGCGATGTGTCGGAAGGCGCCTGCGTCACCTGGGACGACGTGGCGATTGATGCCGCCGACCCGGTGGTCCGGCTGCGCCGCGAGATGGAGCGGGAATTCGGGCCAGACACGCGCGCGGTCGAGGCTGCGCAATAAACGCACGCGAGGGTTTGCTCCCGGGGCAGCCCTCGCTCCACCCCAAACCGCATACGGGGCTTCTGCCGTGGACGCTCGCGCGCTCGTATTTACCGGTCGTCTTCGCGTGCGATCTTTGGTCAGAAAAATAAGCCTCAAGCTTTTGAGGCAGGCTGTTCGCAGCGTTTTGAAATGAATGGCGATAGAGATTCGATCTCATGTCATGAGCGTATTGATTTTCGCCGCTTGCCGTCGGCAACATCAACCTTTTCAGGCAGGTGAAAAGGCGAATTCTCAGCTTTGCCCGCAGCACGCACCAGTTCCATGGTCTTGGTGAAATGCTGTTTCAAGAGCAGCGCCGCGGTGTCGGCGTCCCGGGCGAACACGGCTTCAGCGATGTTGGCGTGTTCGGTGAAGGGATCGCGTGTGAAGAGGCCTGCCGGGCGCGCGAGACGGCGGTAGCGCTCGCTTTGCTCGTGCAGGGAGTCGCGGAAGCGCAGCAGCCACACCATCCCGCACGCCTGGGTCAGGGTGCGGTGGAACCGGTCGTGCAGGGTGTTCCACCCCTCGTTATGCTGGCTCGCGTCCGAAGGGTTCATATAGGGCGCGTGGCGCAGATCGTCCCAGGCTTGGCGCACGTCCGCCATCCAGGCGTCGCCCCCCTCTTCCATGGAGCGGCGCAGGGCGAGGACCTCGATCTCGATCCGAGTGCGGGTCAGGTCTTCGAGGTCGAACTCCGATATGGGGCTCACACGGAAGCCGCGCTGGTCCTCGGCCACCACGAGGCCATCCGCCACGAGGCGGGACAGCGCCTCGCGCACCGCCGCGAGGCTCACGTCGAACGCCTGGGCGAGGGCGGAGATGGGAAGCTTCTCCCCGGGCTTCAGCCGGCAGGTGAGGATATCCGCCCGCAGCCGGTCGAAAATCGCCGACGTCAGCGAGCGCGGCCGCCGCCCCTCAAAAAGATCCTGTCCGGCATAAACGTCCGTATCGGAGGGGGCGTTTGATATCATGGCGTACCCTGATGCGAACGAAAGGTCGCGTTCATGAATAATGCAACCTTTGACCGCTGTCGGCGTCAAACAGATGCACCAGATCGATATCCGGTTGCACTTGGATCATCTGGCCCGGCTTGGGCAAAATGCGCTCGCGGAACAGACAGGTCATTTCCTGCCCCGAGGCGCGCATGACGACCAGAGTCTCGGATCCCGTGGGCTCTACCACAGCCACTTCCATGGGCAAGGCACCCTCGCAAACACGGAAATGCTCGGGACGGATGCCGTAGACGGCGGGCCGGCCCATATCGCTCTCCGGCGCGCCGGCCAAAGGCAGGACGATCCCGTTGTCGGTTCGAAACCGGTCCTTCTCGATCCGCCCCTTGATGAAATTCATCGAGGGCGAGCCGATGAAGCCGGCGACGAACTGGTTTGCGGGCTTGTCGTAGAGGTCGAGCGGCGCGCCGATCTGCTCCACGACGCCGTCGTGCATCACCACGATCTTGTCGGCCATGGTCATGGCCTCGATCTGGTCGTGGGTCACATAGACCGTCGTAGTCTTCAGGCGCTGGTGCAATTCCTTGATCTCGGTGCGCATCTGCACGCGCAGCTTGGCGTCGAGATTGGAGAGCGGCTCGTCGAACAGGAACACCTGCGGATCGCGCACGATGGCGCGGCCCATGGCGACGCGCTGGCGCTGGCCGCCGGACAATTGGCGCGGGAACCGGTCCAGCAGGTGGGAGAGGCTCAGGATTTCCGCCGCCCGCTTCACCCGCACCTCGATCTCGGTCTTCGGCGCCTTCCGCAGCTTCAGCGAAAAGCCCATGTTCGCGCCCACGGTCATGTGGGGATAGAGCGCGTAATTCTGGAACACCATGGCGATGTCCCGCTCCTTGGGAGGGACATCATTGATGACGCGGTTGCCGATCATCATCCGCCCGCCGGTGATGTTCTCCAGCCCCGCGATCATGCGCAGGAGCGTGGATTTTCCGCAGCCGGACGGCCCCACCAGCACCACGAACTCGCCATCGGCGATGTCGATGGAGACGCCGTGAAGCACGGCGACGGAGCCATAGGCCTTCTTCACTTGATCGATCAGCACGGGTGCCATGGAGAGACCTGTTCGTTATGCGACGGGAAGGATTTCGACGCCTCGCGGCATCACAGCCCCGCCTCGTCGAAGAAAGTGAGCATCATGTCGGCGACGCGCCCCGGGGCTTCGAGATGCGGGAAATGGCCGAGCCCGGGCAGCGGCACCAGGCGCACCAGCGGCGCGTTGACGAGGCGACCCCGGGTCGCCTCCACCATCTCGCGGGAGGCCAGCCAGTCGTCCGACCCATGAGCGAGGAGCACCGGCACCTTTACCTTGTCCATCAGGGGGCGGATGTCGCACCGGCCATAGGCGCGCAAATCGCCCTGCTGGGCCACGGGGATGATGGACAGGACACCCCATTCCGAGAAAGCCCGCCCCTCGGGCGTCGCCGCGGAGCCGACAAGGCTCATGGAGAAATCCATGTTCGCGTGCATCAGGCTCACCTGGGGATGGGTCATCAGGTCCAGCGCGGTCTCGGTGAAGGTCGGCGTGTGGTCGCACCCTTGCAGCGCCACCGCGGCCCGCACCTCGGGCGCGACCGCCGCCAGAAGCAGCGACAGGTTCCCGCCGAGCGAGCAGCCGGTGATAATGAAGCTGTCCTCGACAGCGACAGCCGCGAAATCCCGCAGCCATTGCGCGATCTCATGGGCGTCCTGGAGGCAGGCATTGCCGGCGAGCGGCCAGCTCTTGCCATGGCCGGGCAGGTCGGGAACGATCACGCGATAACGGCCAGCGAGCGCCTGCATGACGCCGTGCCACTGCCGCCCCTCCCGCCCCGCGGTGTGGATGGCGACGATCGCCGGGCCTTCGCCGCACGCCTCATAATAGGTCTGGCGCCCGCGCACCTCGACGTAGCGCCCGAGAATCTCAGCCATGTCCGATGCCTCCCACAAGCCGGGCCGACACGCGCCAGAGCTGCCAGAGCGCCGGCGTCATCCACATGGCGGAAAGCGCGTCGCCCTCGACCCGCAGCAGCCCATGGAACACGTTGATGGCGTGGGCATAAGGGACCGCGCCAGTGATCACCTTCTTCCACTCGCTCCTGGGCCCGCTGATGGAGAAGCGAATTCCGGTAAGCTCCCGCCCCTCCAGCCGCACCAGATCGCCCCGGTGGAATTCCAGGAGATGTTGCGCGTCGTCGATCCTGATAGCGAAGGCGCAGGCGCGGGCGTGGGCCGCCTTGCCCCGCAGGTCCGCATCATCCGCCGCCGCCGCAACGAGCATGTCCCAGAAGAGCGTGTCCGAGATGTCCATTCGGCCCTCGAATGCCGAGGCGCCGTGTGCGTGATCGTCAGCCATGGCTCCCGTACCTTTCGATGATCTCGCGGGAGAAGGAGAGGCCGAGCCCGGGGCGGTCCGGCAAGTGGAACATGCCGTCGACGATGTTCTGCTCCTCGTTGAAGAGCTTCTCCCACCAGCCAGGCAGATATTCGCAGAAGGTGGCGTTGGGCATGGCCGCGACGAGATGCGCGGAAATCTCCGTGAAGGTGTGGGCGGAGACGGGCACATGCCGGGCCGCGGCAAGGGCGCCCACTTCCATGAACTCGGTCGGCCCGCCGCACCGCATCAGATTGGGCATCAGCACGTCGCAGGCCTTGCCGTCGAGCAGCTCGAGGTGGCCGTAGCGCGTGAACACGGATTCCCCGGCGGCGACCGGCATGTCCAGCGCGTCCGCCACGCGCGCGGTGCCCGCAACGTCGTAGACCGAGACCGGCTCCTCGTACCAGCACACGCCGAGGTCCTGGAAGCGGCGCCCCGCGGCGATGGCGTCCGCGACGCTCCAAGCCTGGTTGGCGTCGATCATGATGCCGAAGTCGTCGCCGACCGCCGCACGCAGCTTCCCGACGCGCGCCACGTCGATTTGCCAGTCGGGACGGCCCACCTTGATCTTGCAGCGCCGGAAGCCCGCCGCGCGATGCCGCTCCACCTCCTCGATCACCGCCTCGATGGGATCGGCCAGGAAGCCACCGGTGGGATAGAGCTCGATCTCCGAGCGCACGCTGCCGAGCAACCGGTGGAGCGGCGTCGCCAGCGACTGGGCGAACAGGTCCCACAGCGCGGTATCGACAACGCTCATCGCCATGGCGGAGGGACCCGTCTGGCCGATAAAGTTGAGCTGCCGCCACATGGCGAGCGTGTGAGCGTGCCGGTCCGCGATCGTCTTGCCGACGAGGGGCTGCGCCAGATCCTCCACGATCAACCGGATCGCCGCCGCCTGGCGGAAGGCGAAATTGAACGCATATCCGATGCCGACGAGCCCGCCGGCATGGATCTCGATCAACACGTTCTCCAGGTCCCGATAGACATGATTGCCCGTCTGCAGGGGACGCTCGAACGGGATCGAGACGTGATGGGTGACGATCTTGTCGATGGTGGCCATTGGGGTGTCCAGGTCCTTTCGCGGTCCGGCCGCCTCAGATGCAGCCGCACTTGCGCAGGAGGTTTTCGGCATTCGTATGCAGCACCCGCTCCAGCGCCTCCGGCGTGAACGGCAGGGCCGAGACGCGCGCGATCGCGGTCTTCACCGGCACCACGGGGAAACAGCTCGCGAACAGGATGCGGTCGGGGATGATGGTGTTCGCCGCCTCCGCGAAGAGGTTCGCGCCTGGCAGGTGCGAGTAGAGCGAGGTGTCGATGAAAACATTCTCGTGCCGGAACGCGATGGCGATGGTCTCCGTCACCCAGGGCCAGCCGGAATGGTCGACGATGATGGTCAGCTCCGGGAAATCACAGGCCACGTCGTCGATGGCGCGCACGTCACCATGGGCAAGGCGCGGTCCTGGAAACGGCAATGGCCCGCAGGTGATCACCACCGGCACGTTCAGTTCCGCGCACTTCGCATAGACCGGATAGAGCCGGCGGTCGTTGGCGGCGACCAGCCCGCCATAGGGATCGACCGAAACGCCCTTCAAGCCCAGGACCTTGATGGCATGTTCCACGGCGCGGACCGAGCGCATGCCCTGGAGGGGATTGATGCCGGCAAATCCGATCACCTTGCCCGGGAAACGCTGCGCCGCCTTCGCCACATATTCGTTGGTCACATCGTGCCCTGTGGTGCCTTCGGATTGGCGGCCGGTGAACACCACCCGCTCGACGCCATCCGCCTCGAAATTCTCGATCCACTGATCGAGCGTAACCGGCGGGGGCACGGGAGAGCCGAGCCTGCGCATCACGGTCTGCTGGATGGGGGAGTCCAACGCGACCAGATACTCCTTGGTATTTGGGCGGGACCGAAAATCGATTACACGCATCTCAACCATCTCTTCGCCAGGAAGCACAAGCGCACCGCACGCCGGAGAAGCTGTCCGGCACCGCTCGCAAAGAGCGGCGCCGATGGAGCGGCTACTTCAGCTTCTTCGCTACGGCGTCCACCGCCGTCTCTGCCGGCGTCTTGCGGATCACCACCTGCTCCAGGATCTTCGCCAGCGAGTGGCTCTGGAGGACGGGGCCCAGCTTGAGCTGCGGCTCGCCGGCTTCATTCAGCGGGAACTGCCCCACATCAATGGCGTGCTTCAGAACCGCCAGGGACTTCTCGCCGGCCGGCGTCTTGAAGAGCGGCTGGTCGAGGAAGGACGGATTCTCCGAGACGCTCTTCAGCGGCGGCCAGTAATGCACCGGCACCGTCTTCATCATCCGGATCTTCCGGTCGCCGGTCTCAAGATAGGAGATGAAGTCTTCCGCCTCCTTCTGGTTCTTCGCGCCTTTCGAGAAGGCCCAGCTCTTGAGGTAGAGCAGCGCAGAGGGATGCGCGCCCGGCCCGTTTCCGGCCGGATGAAGCATGGGCACCGCCACATCGAGGAGCTTGGGGTTGAACTGCTGGAGATAGCTCAGCAAGCGGAAGGGATAGTCCGTGTGCCCCACCGCCCCGGTCGCGAAGGCGTTCATCATCTCATTGTTGGAATAGTTGTTCACGCCGGGAGGCGCGAAGGAGGTGACCTTGGCCAGGAAAGTGAAGGTGTCCACCGCGTTGGGCTTGTTGAGCGTCACCGCGCCGTCCTTGTCGAACACGGTCGCGCCGTTGGACCACATCCAGTTCTGAACGATGTCATTGGTCAGCCAGGTGTCCCCGACCGACATGGCGGTGCCGTAGAACTTGCCGCCGCCCTGCCCTTCCGACTTGCTGAGGACCTCAAGATTGTGGAGGTACTCATCCCAGGTCTTGGGCTCTTTGAGGCCGTATTTGTCGTAGAGATCCTTGCGATACCACAGCACATTCACGCCGATGCTGAAGGGCACGGCCCAGACGCTGCCGTCCAGCGTCATCGCCTTCAGCACACGGTCGAAATAGTCCTTGCGGCCCACGTGATCGATGATCGAGTCGACCGGGCGAATGATGCCCTTTCGGGCCAGTTCGAAAGTCTCGTACTGGTTCTGGACGTTGAACACCTCGGGCGGGTCACCGGCGGCCACCGCCGCCATGAGCTTCTGGGTCAGATCCTGGAAGCCGACATATTGAACTTCGATCTTGGTGTTCGGATTGGCCTTCTCATAGTCGGCGATGACCGATTCCAGCACCTGCTTGGTGTCCGGATTGGTTTCCGTAGTCATGATCCGGACCGTCCCGGCCCAAGCTGCAGTACCCATGACCAGGGACGAAAGCGAAATTGCTGCGGCGTAAAGGACGTTCAGTCGTTTCTTCATATTGTCCTCCCTCTCGAAGTCTTTCATCCCTTCACGGCGCCGGCCGCGAGGCCTTGGATGAGCCATTTCTGGACGAAGGCGAATCCGACCAGCACGGGCAGGGTGATGAGCACACCGCCCGCCATCAGCAGCCCCCATTCGACGCTGGTCGCCTCGACGAAGCCCGCGACCCCCACCGGGAGGGTCTTCTTGCTCTCGTCAACAATGAGCACCAGGGCGAAGAGGTAGTCGTTCCAGGAGATGATGAAGGCGAACACGCCCATGGCCACCAGGCCCGGAAGGGCGACCGGCAGCACCACCAGCCACAGGGTATTCAGGCGGCTGGCGCCGTCGATCATCGCGGCCTCGTCCAGGTCCAGCGGGATGGCCTCGAAGAAGATGATGGCCAGCCACATCACGAGCGGCAGCGTGAAGGCGACGTGCGCCAGGGAAAGGCCGATGAGGCTGTTGATGAGCCCGATATTCTTCAGCATGACGAAAAGCGGGATCGACAGCAGGATCGGGGGAAACATGTATGTAAACAGGACGCTGCTGGCGATCAGGTCGCGGCCGAAGAACTTGAAGCGCGTGATGCCATAGGCCGCGAACACCGCCACCACCATGCAGCCGCCGGTGGCCAGCGTTGAGACGATCAGGCTGTTGAGGAAATACTGCGGGAACATGGTTTCGCGTAGCAGCCGGCCATAATTCGCCAGCGTGAAGTGCTCGCTGGGCAGCAGGGACAGGCTGCGGCTGAAAAGATCGGAGAACGGCTTCACCGAGGAGATCAGCATCCAGTAAAGCGGAAAGCCCACGATGCAGACGGTGAGAATGATGAGCGCCCAGAGCAGGACGCGCGACGCCGCAATCATCGGCCGTTCTCCGTCTTGAGCTTGCGCGCGTACCAGAAGCCGAACAACGCGAGCAGCATGAAGATGCAGGCCGAGGTCGTGGCTCCGGCTCCGAGCTGGTATTCCTGGAACGCCTGGATGTAAGCGAGGATCGGCAAGGTCTTGGTCTTGCCCACCGGGCCGCCCTGGGTGAGCAGCCACACCGTGTCGAACTTGTTGAACATCCACAGGCCGCGAATGAAGACCACCAGCAGGATGGTCGAGCGCAGCTCGGGAAGCGTGACGTACCAGAACCGCTGGAACGCTCCCGCCCCATCCACCCGCGCCGCCTCATAGAGCTCGCTCGGGATCACCTGCAGGCGCGCCAGGACCTGGATGGTGATGAAGGGAAAGAACATCCAGACATTGATGAGGATGACGCTCGGCATGGCGAATTCGGGAGAGCCGAGCCAGGCGATGCCTTCGCTGATGATGCCGAGATCCAGCAGTGCCAGATTGGCGACGCCATAGAGGTCATTGAGAATCCATTTCCACACGAGCACGGCCACGATGGTCGGCGCAACGAAGGGAAACAGGATGAGGCCGCGCACCAGCGCCCGGCCTCGAAAGGCGTTGTTGAGAAGCAGCGCCGTGGCGATGCCGGCCAGAAGCTGCAGCACGACGGTGAAAAAGCTGAAGACGAGGCCGTTCCAGAGCCCATCCCAGAAATCTTCCGTGGAGAACAACTCGCGGTAATTCTCCAGCCCGACGAACGCGCGCTCGGTGCTGAGGACCTCGACGCTGTTCAGGCTCAACCACAGGGAGGAGACCAGCGGATAGGCCGCGAAGAGCAGCAGCAGAAGCACCGCCGGGGCGACGAACAGATAGCCCTTGTAATTCTCATTGCGAAAAATGCGCCTGCGCCTCCCGGGCGTGCCGCTTTGAAAGGTCAGTTGCTGGCCCAGGGGCGATGTCGAAGGCTTCATGGCGTCCCGGAAGTCCTCTGCCGGTGGATTTCAATCGGCCGCGGCGCAAATCACCACGCTTCCAGCCCGATGATGCGGGCGGGATTACGGTGAAACATCGTGCGGATCTCCTCAGGGGAAATCCCGACTTTCAGCAGGATCGCGATGTAGGTGCGCATGCCTTCCACGGGGACGGGCGAATAGAGCTGACCCAGATCGGAACTCATGAAGCAATGCTCGATGCCGATGTCCTTCATGGCGGCCGCAACATCCTGCGGATTCTTGGTGGGCTCGCCATGGACGAAGTGCATGAATGGCATCATCAGGCCGAAATCGAACTCGATCAGACAGCCGAGCGCCGCGAACTCCTTCAGGTCGGCGTGCGTCAGGCGCGTCATGGCCCATTGAGAATGGCTGACGATGATCCGCTTCAGGCCCTGGTCCTTGGCCTCGCGCACCACGTGGTGGCTTTCCTCCGCCGATAGATGGCAGGTGGCGAGGCAGGCGTCGTATTCCTTGACCAGACTGATGACTTCGCGGACTTCGGGGATGAGCTTCCCGTCGCGAAGCACGGTGATCGCCTCCTCCTCGCCGAGGGGCAGGTTCACGCCCGCATAGTAACGCTTGCGGTATTCATAGTGATTGCGGCTGTCGCCGGTGGGGAAGTGCACCACCCGGGCGCCGTCGCCATGGGTTAGCGCCACCCAGACAGCGCGCGGGTTCACGCCGCCGCTGGCGAGATTCATCACATGCGCCCCATAGATCGGGATACCCGGCCCGAGGCGGGTCGCCACATAGGCGGTTCCGGTGGTCGAAGGCCCGATGTCCTTGATGACCAGCGCGCGCATGCCCGCGGCATGGGCGTCCTGCGCCAAAGCGATGACGTCCTGCGAATGGCTGAGCGGGAAGACGTGCGGATTGGTGTGAATGTGCACGTCGATGCCGCCGACCATGAGGTCTCGGACATCACCCGCATCGAGACCGCGTGCCATCTGCTCCCGCGAGGGGAAACGCAAACCAATGTCCGGCTGCGGTGTGCTCATCGGCGTTTCCTCACTTTTTCTCGGATCTTAAAGCTTGGGCCGTTCATCGCCAGTGAAAAATCGAAAATCGATTATTCATCGCTTTCTCAGTCTGCGGCCGGAGTTCAATTAATCCGACGACAATTCATTTGTCCAACATTTTAATTGACGGACGGGGGTTACCTCCGTAATTACCCTGAAACGAGACTGAAATGTCCAACAACGAGGCGATGGCGATGCAGCAGGCTTGGCGCTGGTACGGCCCGAACGACCCGGTCACGCTCCGACATATTCGCCAGGCGGGCGCCAAGGGCGTGGTGACGGCCCTGCACCACAAGTACAATGGCGAGCCCTGGTCCCTGGACGATGTGCTTGCGCACAAGGCGCTCATCGAAAAGGAAGGCTTGGTCTGGTCAGTCTGCGAGAGCATTCCGGTGCTGACCGATGTGAAAACCGGCGGACCGGGCGCCGAGCGCGCCATCGAGAACTGGAAAACCAGCCTGCGGAGCCTCGCCGGGGCGGGCATTCCGGTGATCTGCTTCAACTTCATGCCAGTGGTGGATTGGACCCGCACCGACCTCGAATATGAGATGCCGAGCACGGGCCGCGCGCTCCGCTTCGACATGATCGACTTCGTCGCCTACGACGTGTGTGTGCTTCGCGGCGACGCCGCCGCCGGCTTCTACGATCCCGCCGTGGTCGCGAAGGCCCGGCAGCGCCACGCCGGCTGGACTCCGGATGATATCCGCCAGGTGGAGGACAACATCATCTGCGGGCTGCCCGGTGGCGAAGGGCGATACGACCGCGCCGGCATCCTGCGCGAGCTCGACCTCTACCGGGACGTGACGCCGGACAAGCTGCGGGCGAACCTCGTGCGCTTTCTCAAGGAAGTGGTTCCGGTGGCCGAGGAGGTCGGCGTCAAGCTGGTCATCCATCCGGACGACCCGCCCTTCTCCCTGTTCGGCCTGCCCCGCGTGGTCTCAACGGCGGCGGATCTGCGGCACATCCTGAGCGCCGTCGACAGTCCCGCCAACGGCATCGTCATCTGCACCGGCTCCTATGGCGTGCGGGCCGACAACGACATCGTCGCCATGATCCGCGAGTTCGGGCCGCGCATCAATTTCGTCCATCTGCGCAACGTCCGTCGCGAGGACCATGGATCGTTCCACGAATCCGATCATCTCGACGGCAGCGTGGACATGGTGGCCGTCATCCGCGCGCTCCTGGAAGAGGAAGCAAAGCGCAAGGCGGCGGGGCGCGCGGACTGGCAGATCGCCATGCGTCCCGACCACGGCCATGTGCTGGTGGACGATATCGGGAAGAAAGTGAACCCCGGCTACAGCTGCATCGGCCGCCTGAAGGGCCTCGCCGAACTGCGTGGCGTCATGATCGCCCTCGCCCATCAGGACCCTGCCCTTCCCCCGATCTGAGGCCCGTCTGGGGCCGGCGGCATTGGCCAGTTTGCGCCGCCGGCGGCAAGAGGAGATCCGAATTGACCTCGCATATTGATTTGACCGACCACCGTGTCCTCCTCCTCGGCTCGAGCTCGGGCATCGGCGCGGCGGCGGCCCGCGTCCTCGCCGCCTGCGGCGCGCGCGTCTGCCTGCACTACAATGCCAACCGGCAGGGCGCGGAGACGCTCGCCGAGGAGATCGCCCGTGCCGGCGGGGCGGCCGAAGTCGTGGGCGGAGACCTTCTGGTGCCGGGCGCGATTCCCGGCATCGTCTCCAGCGCGGTGGAAAAGCTGGGCGGCCTCGACGTGCTCATCAACAATGCCGGTTCCCTGGTGGGACGCACGCCGCTGGACGCCTTTGACGACGACATTTGGGACAAAGTGACAACGCTCAACGTGCGCGCTGTGCTGGAGACGGCCCGGGCGGCCCATCCCACGCTCAGCCGCAGCGCGCATGCGGCGATCATCAATGTGGGTTCCATCGCGGGCCGCAACGGTGGCGCTCCCGGCTCCGGCCTCTATGCCGCCGCGAAGGCCGCGGTCCACAGCCTGACGCGCTCCATGGCCAAGGAATTCGCCAAGGACGCAATCCGCGTGAACGCCGTGGCTCCCGGCTTCATCGCAACGCCCTTTCACGCCGCGACCCCTCTCGACACGCAAGAGGCCGTGCGCAAGACCATCCCCATGGGGCGCCTCGGCACCGCGGAGGACTGCGCCTGGATCTTCGCCTTCCTCGCCTCGCAGGAGATGTCGGGCTACATCACGGGCCAGATCATCGATGTGAATGGCGGCCCGTTCATGCCCTAGGGCGGCGGATCAAGGTCCTCACCCTTCGGGCAGCGCCTCCTTGGCCTTGGCGCCGGCCTCGGGAATGAACTTCAGGCCGGACCTGAGATGAAGGCCGACCCAATAGGTATAGGCCGCACCGTCCTTCTGCCGGATGGCGTCGATGATGGCGCGGTGCTCGGCGGCGATGTCCCGTCGCTGCGTGCGCTCTCTCTTGCCGCTCTCCATAAGTTTCTGGATGACGGGGCGCATGATCAGATAGACGTCTTCAGTCGTTTTATTGTTGGACATTCTAACAATTTGACTGTGGAAGGCATAATCGAATTCCGCAGCGTCCGCGACCGAGGTCGCCTCTTCCATTTTCCAGGTGAGGGCCTCCAGGGTTTCGAGATCCTGTTGCGTCACATTGGAGAAGACGCGCTCGCGAATGCCTTCCTCCACCAGCCGGCGAAACTCCTGAATATCGGTGAAAATGTCGGCGGACAGGCGGAAGCCGAAGGAGAAAAGCCGCATGGCCGCCGCATGCCGGTCGTCGATCAAGATCGCGCCGCTCTTTTGGCGCGCCTCAACGATGCCGTAGGCGCGCAAGGTCCGCATCGCCTCACGTACCGTGTTGCGGCTGGAGCCGAAAAGCCTCGCGAGCTCGATCTCGCCGGGCAGCGCGTCTCCTACCGCCAGGCCCCGCTCGTCGATGAGGCGCTGGATCGCGTCGATGATCTGGTCTACGGCGGAGCCGGACGCAATCTCGCTCTCGGCTTGGCCCGCCAGCTTTCCCTTGTTTCCGACGCTCACGGCCTTCGCTCCAGCTTGATCCATTTGTCCAACATTTCGGATTGACACCGCCCTAAATACCCTTAACCCCTAGACCGGCATTCATGTCCAACAAAATCGGCTCTTCGACCGCCTGGACCGATGAGACCGCTCGCCCCGAACGCGAGTGCGGACCAGACATTGCTGGTGGCAAAGGAGGCACGCCTTGAGCTTTACCCTGTCTCTTCCTCCCGAAGGAACCTTCCTCGGCCGCGTCTGGCTTCCGGACGTCGCCGGTCCCGCCGTGGTCCTCGTGCGCGATGGTGAAGTCTACGACATAACCTCCCCCACCGCCCCCACCATGACGGACCTCCTGGAACTGGAGGACTGCGCCGGCTTCCTTCGGGCGGTGGACAAGCGCCACATCGGCTCGCTGGCGGCGATCGCGGCCTCCTCCCAGGCCGCCGACCCGTCGCAGATCCATCTGCTAGCCCCTTGCGATCTCCAGGCGGTGAAGGCGAGCGGGGTCACCTTTGCCCAGTCCATTCTGGAACGGGTGATCGAGGAGAAGGTCGCGGGCGACCCGTCGCTTGCTTTGATGTTCCGCCAGAAGATCGAGGCGAGCATTGGCGGCAATTTGAAGAACCTCGTCCCTGGCTCGCCCGAGGCGGACGCGCTGAAGCGCACGCTGATCGAAGAGGGGCTGTGGTCCCAATATCTCGAAGTGGGCATCGGGCCGGATGCGGAAATCTTCACCAAGGCCCAGCCCATGTCCTGTGTCGGCTGGGGCGCGGCGGTCGGCGTCCACGCCATGTCGCACTGGAACAATCCCGAGCCGGAGATCGTGCTGTTCGTCAACAGCCGTGGCGAGATCAAGGGTGTGAGCCTCGGGAACGACGTCAATCTCAGAGACGTGGAGGGGCGCTCGGCTCTGCTGCTGGGCAAGGCGAAGGACAACAATGCCTCATGCGCGATCGGCCCCTTCGTCCGCCTCCTCGACGAGGGCTACGGGCTCGACCAGGTCCGCCGGTCCGAGGTGAAGCTGCGGGTGGAAGGCGAGGATGGCTTTGTCCTCGAAGACGGCAGCTCCATGTCGGAGATCAGCCGCGACCCCGTCGATCTGGTGGCTCAAGCGATCGGACCCAATCATCAGTATCCGGACGGCTTCGTCCTGTTCCTCGGCACGCTCTTCACGCCGGTCCAGGACAGGGGCGAGGCCGGACAGGGATTCACGCACCATTGGGGTGACGTGGTCGTCATCTCCGATCCGCTGCTGGGTGAACTGCGGAACACAGTTCGCCCCTCGGATGCGTGTCCGCCGTGGAATTTCGGAACGCGCCAGCTGATGCGAAACCTCTCCGCGCGCCATCTCCTGCCGTGAGCGGCGCTGAGGCCGTCCTTTGATCGCGGTTTCCCGAAAAGCCCAAAGGGAAGTGAAATCATGACAATCAAAGAAGTGAAGCCCAAGGACGTCTTCAAATCCCCGACCGCGCCGTTCTCGCTCGCCGTGCGTTCCGAGGGCGGCGCCCTTCTCCACATTTCCGGGCAGGTGCCCCAGGACGCAGCCGGCGTGAACGTCGGGCCCGGGGATGTGCGGGCTCAGGCCGAGCAGGTCATCCAGAACATCAAGGCGATCGTCGAGGCGGAAGGCGGCTCCCTCGCGGACGTCTGCCGCCTCACCATCTATCTCACCGCCCGGGAATATCTGCCGACGGTGATGGAGGTGCGGCGCAAGTATTTCAAAGACCCATTTCCGGCGGCAACCGCGGTGGTGGTTTCAGGCCTGGCGAATGTGGACTGGCTCGTCGAGATCGAAGCTACGGCCGTGATCCATCAGGCTTGAGGTCGCCCGAACTGCTATCCAGCTGTGAGTTCGTTCTGGCCCATTAAGAGGACCAGGACATGAGGCGCAACCGATTCACGGAAGAGTAGATCATCGGCATCCTGAAGGAGCACGAGGCCAGGGTGCCGATCTCAGACCTTTGTCGCAAGCACGGGGTCAGTGACGCCAGCATCTACAAGTAGAAGGCCCGTTTCGGCGCGATGGACGTGCCGGAGATCAAACGGCTGCGAGCGCTCGAGGACGAGAACGCAAAGCTGAAGCACATGCGCGCCGACGCCATACTGGACATGTCGCGCTGAAGGATCTCCCGGGAAAGAAGTGGCGACGTCCGCTGCCGAGCGCAGAGCTGTCGCCCACCTCATGGAAGTCCATAAAAACTGCTCTAGCTTTGCGCTTGGTCACTTGACGGCTATGAGCCTTGCTATCCATATCAAACGATCCTAGCCCATCTGCGGCACCATTTTGCGACGCAGCCGCGCGACCAGATCCGAGATCGGACCCCAAAGCAGCAGCGCAAAGGCAAGGAGGATGAGGCTTGTCACGAGGCCATTGGCGAAGAAGACGCTGAGGTCCCCCTCCGAACCGATGAGGGCCTGGCGCGCGGCCTCTTCGGTCCTGTCTCCCAGCACCAGGGCCAGCACCAGGGGCGCCATCGGGTAATCGAGCTTCTTGAAGACATAGCCCACCACGCCGAAGGCCAGCATCAACCAGACGTCGAAGATGGAATTGGAGATGGTGTAGGCACCGATGGCGCAGATGATGAGAATGATCGGCGCGACCAGCGTGAACGGCACGCGCATGATCGCGGCAAACAGCGGAACGGTCGCCAGCACGATGATGAGACCGGCGACATTGCCGAGATACATGGAGGCGATCAGGCCCCAGACGAATTCCTTGTGCTCCACAAACAGCAGCGGCCCCGGCTGAAGTCCCCAGATCAGCAATCCCCCCAGCAGGACGGCGGCGGTCGCCGAGCCTGGAATGCCGAGCGCCAGCATGGGCAGCAGGGCTGAGGTTCCAGCGGCGTGGGCCGCAGTCTCGGGGCCGAGCACGCCTTCGATCTCGCCCTTGCCGAAATTGTTGCCGTGCTTCGAAAAGCGCTTGGCCAGCCCGTAGCCCATGAAGGATGCGGCAACCGCGCCGCCCGGTGTCACACCCATCCACATGCCGACGATGGAGGAGCGCACCAGCGTACCCCAATAGCGGGGCAATCCGGCCCAGGTTCGCAGCACCACCTTCAGGTCGATGTCGGCCCGCTTCCCCTTGAACTGTAGTCCTTCCTCGACGGTGAGAAGGATTTCGCCGACGCCGAACAATCCAATGACGACCACGAGGAAGTCGAAGCCGTGCATCAAGGCGGTGACGCCGAAGGTGAGCCGAATATCGCCGGAGACCGTATCGACGCCGCAAGCGGCCAGCAGGAAGCCGAGGCACAAGGCCGCGACGATCTTGGCCCGATGCTCCTTGCCCATGCCGACGAAGGAACAAAAGGTCAGCAGAAAGACCGCGAAAAACTCAGCCGGCCCGAACCGAAGCGCGAACTGCGCGACCAGTGGCGCAACGAAGGTGATGAGGATCACGCCCGAAAGGGCGCCGAAGAAGGATGCGGTGAAGGCCGCGGTCAGCGCCTCGCCCGCCCGGCCCTGCACCGCCATGGGATAGCCGTCGAAGGTGGTGGCCACCGACCAGGATTCACCTGGAATATTGAACAGGATCGAGGTGATGGCACCGCCGAACAACGCGCCCCAATAGATGGACGACAGCAGGATGATGGCCGAGGTGGGATTCATGCCGAAGGTCAGCGGCAGCAGGATCGCCACGCCATTCGGCCCGCCCAGGCCGGGCAGCACGCCGACCACAATTCCAAGCAGCACCCCGATCCCCATGAACAGGATGTTGTGCCAGGACAAAGCCAGCTCGAAACCTGCGAAGAGCGAAGAAAGATCGGCCATCCTTGGACCTCAATAACCGAGGAACGCTTCAAGCGGCCCCTTTGGGAGGGAGACGAGGAACTGGATTTCGAACACCCAGAAGCAGATGACCGGAACCAGGATCGCCGTCGCCAGGATGGAGAAGACGTTCCGCGATCCGGCGACCAGCATGAAGCAGACGATGAACAACGCCGACGAGACATAGATGCCGAGCGGCTTGATCAAGGCGACATAGACGAGCAACGGCAGGAAGACGCGGGCAACAAGGGATAATTGCACCCAGGTCACAAAGATCTCGGGCGGACGGCGAAACGCATCCACCAGGATGAAGATGGAACTGGCCAGAAAAATCCAACCCACGCGGGCGGGAAAATAGCCGTTCTCGGGGCCCATATCCCATCCGGCGCCGCGACCATAGGAATCCCAAAGCACAAGGCCGGCGATGGCGATCAAGATCGCGGCGACCACATATTCCGCGGCGCGACGGGAAATGCCGCGCTCGTCCGCGGGCGTCGCGGGCTCCAGCTCGGAGACGGTCTCCTCGGGAATGCTGGGCATAGGTGTCTCCTCAGATGATCGCGGCGGAGGCGCTTGGCACAGCACACGGAGCGAGCCTACCGCGCGCTGTGCATCGGCGATCGGCCAGCGCGGCTCGATCGCTCCGTTGCGTTTCGTGACGCCGCGCGTCAGTTGGCGATGCGGAATCCGGCCTTCGTCACCAGATCCTGATGCTTCTGATCGTCCGCCTTCAGGAATTCCAGGAATTCGGCGCCGGTACGGAAGTCAGGCACTAGAGCATTCTGGGTGACGTAGTCCTTCCACTCCTGACTTTCCGATACCTTCTTGAACAAGTTGACATAGAAGGCGAGCTGCTCGGGGGTGACATCCTTCGGCAGGAAAATGCCGCGCAGCATCTGGTAGGTGACGTCCAATCCCATTTCCGGACAGGTGGGAATATCCGCCCACGACATGGTCGCGGTCACCTTGGCCTGGTAGGGCATGCGCTTCGTCGAAAAGACGCAAAGCGGGCGGGTGAGACCGCCGCGCCAGTTCGCGACATCCTCCGACGGATTGTTGAAATTGGCTTCGATATGCCCGCCCGCAAGCTGCGTGGATGCGGCGCCGCCGCCTGCATAGGGGATGTAATTAAGCTTGATGCCTGCGGCCTGCTCCATGGCGATCGCCAGCAGATGGTCCTCCCGCTTGGAGCCGGCGCCGCCCACCTTAAGGGCGGGCTTTGCGTCCTTCGCCGCGGCGATGAAGTCGGCGGGGGTCTTGTAGGGCGACTTCTCGCCCACCCAGAGCAGGAAGGCATCCTGCGCCATCAAGGCAACGGGCGTGAAGTCGCGCCAGCTGACCTGCAGCTTCGTCGTGAGCGGAATGAGATAAATGCCGGACCAGCCAGCCATGAGCTTGTAGGCGTCGCCGGAGGAAGCCTGAAGCTCGAGCATGGCTTCGCCACCCGCCGCTGCGGGCTTGTTGACGACCACGACAGGCTGGGACGTCAGGCCCTGCTTTTGGATGATGCCCTGCATCACCCGCACCATCTGATCGGATGCCCCGCCGGCGGCGAAGGGCACCAGGAACTCGATGGGCTTGGTCGGCTCCCAGGCGGAAGCTGCGCTGGCAGAAGCGAGCGACAGAGCGGCAGCAAGCAGCAATTGCGTCTTCAAGATTGATCCTCCCACGCGCTCTCGACGGCGCTTTTGGGACTTTATAGCCATGATTGTTTTTGAATGCAATTTTTATTACGAAATCACGTGACGGAAGCAACAGATCTATGACATCATTTCAAATTATTGATATTATTGATTTATTTAAAGCACGCGCAGCGGTACAGGCTCCTCAGAAATTTGAATCGTCATTTTTGAATGCAATATCGGACTTCAGCAATCGAAATGCCCTCCGCTCCAGCGGGGCACACCCGGAACAAGCCATCCGGCGAAGCTGCGAATTGGATTCGCCTTCAGGCCGAAGGCGCGGGAGATTTCTTCCTGGCGGAGGCGCCGCGCTTCCCCGCAGCGGGCGCCTTTGCCGCTGCGGTGCCGTGTGACGTGGACGCAAGCTCGGCCTCGAGGACTTCCCTGGTCTTGCGCCATCCGTTGAGGTGATGGACGCGCAGAAGTTCACGCAGCAACGCGCCTTCGCGGTTGCGGATCGCGCCCAGGATCTGCTCGTGTTCACTCACAGCCGTCGCCCAGCGCGTGGCATTGCGATTTCCAGCCAGGCGATAGCGGCCGATACGCGCGCACTCCGCCTTGTAGATGCGCGAGAGCGGCGCATTGCCCGCGCAATCGACGATCTTCTGGTGGATCGACTGATTCAAATGAAAATAGCCCATCAGATCGCCCCGTCGATGACAGTCCATCATCTTGAGATGGTCATTCTCGATCGACATGAATTGCGCCGGCGTCACCTGCGCACAGGCGGGCTCGGACGCCACGCCTTCGAGGCCGATGAGCACGGTCATCACCGCCTCGACGTCACTCGGCGTCAGTTGCGTGACCACCGCGCCGCGATTCGGAACGATGCTGACCAGCCCCTCCGCCTCCAGGATCTTGAAGGCTTCGCGTAAGGGCGTGCGGCCGACGCCCATCTGCTCGATGATGGTACGCTCCGCGATCCGGCTGCCCGCAGCCAGCTCGCCTGCGACAATCAGATCGCGAATCCGCTCCACCACGGCCAGAGCCCGCTGGCCCCGTGGGCCGACTTCCGCATCCGGGAAAAGGGCAGGAATCGTCGCCTCCTCGTTTGCATGCAAAACGTTTGATTTTTGCGTTCCGCGATTTCGATTTGACATATAAGGCTCTTTATCGCATGCAATCTTCATTAAGAAAATGAACGACCGACGCCCTTTTTCCAGGCGGTGCGGGTCGGGCTTGCCCGCAGTGCCGGGCCAGCACGGAGAGGATACGGCCAACGCGATGAACTACCATCGTTATTTCCCGTCCGCCAAAGCGGTCGAAACCTGCATCGTCGGCACGGGTGGGTTTGGTCGCAGCTTCCTTGCGCAAGGGCTCCATGTTCCCCTGATGAATGTACGGGTCGGGGTCGACCTCGATGCCGATGCGGTTGCGGAGACGATGCGCGACATCGGCATTCCGGCCGATCGCATTCGTGTCTGTACCCATCCGCAGGAAGCGGCGCAGGCCTGGTCCGCGGGCGATTTCATCGCCGCGGCCGATCTCGCCGTGGTCATCGACTTGCCATTCGACGTGCTGGTCGAGGCGACCGGACATCCGGAGGCCGGTGCGCGCCATGCCCGCATGGCCGTCGAGGCCGGAAAGCATCTCGCTCTTGTTTCAAAGGAAGTGGATAGCGTCGTCGGCAGCGGCCTTGCGCATATGGCGGCGCGGCGAGGTCGGGTGGTCACGCCCGTCGACGGCGACCAGCCCAGCCTGCTGATCGGCCATATCAGCTGGGCTCAGACGCTCGGCTTTGAGATCGTCGCGGTGGGCAAGTCCAGCGAATATGATTTCGTATTCGATCCGAAGGCCGAAACCCTCACCAGCAATGGCATGACCATTCCGGCGCCCGGCTTCGCGCAGGCCTGGGACCGCGGGGACCGCAGCGCCGCGGACATCGCCAAGCTGCGGTCGAGCCTCGCCAGCGCCCTGCCGCAGCGGGCGGTGCCGGATCTGTGCGAGCTTCTGGTGGTCGGCAATGCGACCGGCTTTGCGCCGGACGTGGCGACTCTCCACGCGCCCATTGCCCGTATCTGCGAAGTGCCGGATATCCTGCGCGAGATCGAGGATGGCGGCCTGCTGGCCGGTCGCGGACGTCTCGACGTCTTTCATTGCCTGCGACGTCCGGAAGAGATCAGCTTTGCCGGCGGCGTCTTCGTCATCGTGCGTTGCGACGACAAGGTCAGCTGGGAAATGCTCGCGGAAAAGGGCCATGTGGTCAGCCGTGACTTGAAGCACGCGCTGCTGTACCTGCCGCGGCACCTGCTGGGCCTGGAGGCGACCACCAGCATATTGGAGGCTGCCCTTCTCGGCGCCTCATCGGGCGGGCTTTCCCCGCGCCCCCATCTCGATCTGATCGCCCGCGCAGACCGCGACCTGCCCGCAGGAACCCTGCTCGACATGGGTGGTCATCACCACACCATCGACGGCGTCACGGCCGAATTGGTCCCCGCTTCGCCTTTGGGTGCGGGCCGGCCGGCGCCCTTCTATCTCGCCGCGAACCGGCGCCTCGTCAGGCCTGTCGCCAAGGGCGAGACCGTCAATTTCGACCATCTGGTCATCGCGCCAGAGTCCGAGCTGCTGGCATTGCGGCGGCTTCAGGACGACATTTTCTTCAGCGAGCCCGCGACGGAAAATTTGGTGGCAGCGTCCTGAGGCGCCCCATCCGAGATCACCGGCTGGCGCCGTAGTTTGCTTCAAAAAGAATCCAAGGGAGATCTGCCGTGGGGCGTCCACTGATCATCGAGGTTCGGGTCAACGAATATGCGATGCGCCATTCCAACCCCAACGTGCCCTGGACGCCGGACGAAATCTCGCGCGACTGCAACGAGATCCGCGAAGCCGGCGCCGCCATCGTGCACTTCCATGCGCGCAAGGAAGATGGGTCTCCGGCCTTCGACGCGGAGAGCTATGCCGCATCCATCCGCAAAATCCGTGCGGGCTCCGATATCCTGATCGCGCCGACCATGGGCCAGATCCACGTGAGTGGCGATGCCACGCGCTTCCAGCATTATGTCGCCCTGGAAAAAATGGGGCTGAAGCCTGATTTCGTTCCCATCGACACCGGAACGACCAATATCGACCGCTTCGACTCCTCGACCAATACGTTCGACACCAAGCACAAGGTTTATCTCAACACCACCGAGACGGTGGAGCGCTTCATCGGCTGGACCCATGATCTCGGCATGCGCGAACAATTGTTTGCCTGGACCGTCCCCATGTTGCGCACCGGCCAGGCGCTCTATCGCATGGGCCTTCTGAAATCGCCTGTGCACCAGACTTTCCTGCTCACGGAAGGGGGCATCCTCGGCGGGCATCCGGGCACGGTCGCCGGCCTCAAGCCCTTCATTGAACTGCTGGACCCGGCGGTGCCCATGGTCTGGTCGGTCGGCTGCAAGGAGGGCGATCTGCTCGGCCTCGTGCCGTACATCCTTGAGAATGGCGGTCACATCTCCATCGGGCTTGGAGATTACGGCTATCGCGAGCTCGGCACGCCGCGCAACGTGGACGTGGTGCGCAAGGTGGTGGAGCTGGCGCGCCAATATGACCGCACCCCCGTCACCCCCGACGGCGTGAAGGACCTGCTCGGCATGTGACCGCCGCAGCCCTCGCATTCCCCCCATTGCCGGAGGCACCCATGATATCGACCATCGACCCGAAGGATCTGACCGTCTTCGTCACCGGGGCCACCGCCGGATTCGGAGCGGCGCTGTGCCGGCAGTTTCATGGGGCGGGCGCACGGGTCATCGGCGTCGGCCGCCGCCGCGAACGCCTCGAAGCGCTGAAGGCGGAACTCGGCGCGCGCTGCCATGTCGCGGAACTGGATGTCACCGACCGCGACAGCGTGTTCCGTACCCTTGAGAGCTTGCCTGCGCCCTTCGACAAGCCCAACGTCTGCGTGGTCAACGCCGGACTTGCCGTGGGCACCGCGCGCGCGCAGGACGCGGACATCATGGCCTGGGAGCAGATGGTCTCCACCAACATCAACGGCGCCCTGAACACGGTTCGTGCGGTGCTCCCAAGCATGGTGCAGCGTGACGAAGGCCATATCGTCCTGCTCGGCTCGGTGGTCGGCGATTATCCTGGACCCACCACGAACGTCTACGGTGCGACCAAAGCCTTCGTGAAGCAGTTCGGCCTCAGCCTGCGCGCGGACCTGCTCGGCACGCAGGTGCGGGTCACCAATATCGAGCCCGGCATGTCGGAGACCGAATTCTCCCTCGTGCGCGCAGGCGGCGACGCGGAGAAAGCGGCGGCTTTGTATAAGGGCATCACCGCCATGTCGGCGGAGGACATTGCAGAAACCATCTTCTGGTCCTGCACCCTGCCGCGCCATCTGAACGTCAACCGTCTTCAGATCATGCCCGTGCAGCAAGCCTTCGGTCCGTTCGCTATAGCCCCCCGGGAAGCCTGAGACAGCAAAGGCGGCCGGGTTGTACCGACCCCAGGATTGACCTGAGCCCCTGATCCTCCTCCAGATTTAGGTAGAGTCCGTCGATCATGGAGACGGACGATGGGAGCCTCACGGTTCACAGAGGAGTAGATCATCGGAATGGTGAGGAGGTGAGCGCGAAGACCGCTGACGTCTGCCGCAAGCACGGCATCTCCTCAGCGACCTTCTACAAGTTCAAGGCCAAGTACGGGGGCATGGATGTGTCCGATGCCCCCCGCTGAAGGCGCTCGAGGATGAGAACGCGCGGCTGAAGAAGCTGCTGGCCGAGCAGATGCTCGACAATGCGATCCTGAGGGATCTCAGCTCAAAAAAATGGTGACGCCGATGCAATGCGCAAAGCCGTGGCTCATGCCTGTGCCGCGCACGGGGTGAGCCAGCGTCGGGCGTGCCAGACGCTGGGGGTCGATCGCACCAGCGTGCGCTACCGGAGTGTACGTCCCGATGGCGCCAGCCTGCGGGTAGCCGTGCGGGCCGTGGCCGGTGAGCGCCGCCGCTTCGGCTACCGGCGTACAACAGCACGATCAGCCGATCGTGCTCGGCGCGCGTGTTCAGGACGGTCATGCGCCGCCGCCGCTTCTGGCCGGGCGCTTCGATCAGCGCCTCGTTCCACACTTTGGCGATATCAATCGCCACGAGAACGACGTCATCGGGCAAAGAATGCAAAGTGGTCATGATGGGTTCGTCTCCGGAATGAGGCTTTGAACACCGTCATTTTGGAGACCTGCTGACCTTGACCGCCTCAGCCGGCGTGCTGCGCGACGCGATGGCTCCGCGCGCACACTGAGGCTCCTTCCTGACGTGCTACGGCACCGAACTGACCTCGATGCGGTTCTTAAATGGTACCAGAAGACCGACATCGAATGACACTAAATCGCTCCCGGCAAGCCAATCCAAACGACTTTGTCGAAAGCTTCAATGGCCGCTTCCGGCGCCTCGGCGAGGCCTGGGCACTGCGTGCTGGCATGCCGTCGCAAACAGTGCCAGGCCCCTCCAAAAAATGGTTCCGCGGAAGGCCGCGTGCATGCGAAATTCTCAAGATCGCACGAAGCCGCCCCCACTTTCTACCCAGCCAAAATTCGAGCCTGAATTTTGAATAAACTATTATTTTTATAGCATCTAACATTAACTGCATTTTACCCCATTTTAAGATAAGAAAAATTTTCTGAAAAAGGATGCGACGAGTTCATTCGTGAAGTAAAAGGCGATATCATTTTCTCAGACGTTCGAAGCGCGCGGCAGTGATGGTGTTTAGGTCGCCGGGACCTAAATCGTGGAAACTGAAAACGAGCAGATTTCTGGCGTTTCCCATGCCGCCGATCGGCGTGTGGCGACCAACCTGCACCTGCACCTGCTTGTCGACTCGGCGTTGCGCAGGCCAGGCCAGCTTGTCCCGGTCAGCCAGAGCGATCTCGACGCGGCGCTGACGAAGGACCGTGACCAAACGGTGTGATGCCGCACTCTCGGCAAGCCCTGACCGCGAGGAAGCGACAATGGCGCTTAATTTCCCGAATGTGAGCCGTTGCCTCGATATGGCGCGGAACTGTGTCTGCTTCTGGGGCTATGACGGCGCATTCGAAGTCGCCTTCCAGATGGAAACAGGCGCGCTTCGCCGGATCAAATCCGATGTGCAGGAGGATGAAGACTCCCTGCTGCGGGTGTTCGACGGTAATCGCGTTCGCATTCAGAAGGTCGCCAGCAGCGCCTATTCAAAGCGCCGCCAGAGCCATTATCGCTTATCGGCAGCGGATTTCTAAAAGCCGACCCGCGCAGGACTTCACTCCTCCATCAGGTGCATGAGGTCCGCGATCTTGATGGTCGCGAAATTCGAGAACGTGTCGGAAACCGCATAAGGCAGGATGATCTGGTCCTTGTGCCGCATCGCCCCACATGTATAGACCACGTTGGGCACATAGCCCTCCCGTTCGGAAGGCTCCGGCCGCACCAGGGGCTCGCGCGAGCGGGCCAGCACCTTGGTGGGATCGGCTTTGTCGAGCAACACCGCGCCGATGGCGTATTTGCGAACTGGGCCGACCCCATGGGTCAACAGCAGCCAGCCCTCGTCGAGTTCGATCGGCGAGCCGCAATTGCCGATCTGGACGAATTCCCAAGGAAACTTCGGCTTCAAGATCAATCGCCCGCCATCCCAGGTGCACAGATCGTCGGACTTGATGAGATAGAGGTTCTCATTGTCCTGCCGCCCGATCATGGCGTACTGGCCATCGATCTTGCGCGGGAAGAGCGCCATGCCCTTGTTGTATGATGCGCTCCCGCGCAGCGGGGTGAGGTGGAACGAGGCGAAATCCGTGGTTTTCAGCAGTTCCGAACGGATCGCCTTGCCGCTGTAGGCCGTATAGGTCGCATAGAAGGTTCGCTGCCCTTCATCCTCGAACTCGACAAAGCGCGCATCCTCGATCCCGTTGGATTGAGCGTCGGTCACTGGGAAGATCACCCGCTCGCTGATGTCCTCCTCTGACCCGAACAGAACCTCCACATGCTCGCCATCGGGGCCGGGCATCCGCGCACGGATGGTCGGAGTGGAGGCAAGGCGCACGGTCGGATCAATGCTGACGCTGCCGTCGGCGGCAATGGCGCCCGAGCGGAATGTCAGGGAGGAAATGTGCCCTTCGCCGACCGCGCGCAAGCTGAGGATGAAGCGCCGCCCGCCTTCCGGCGCCCCCGACTGGTCGGGATGGGCAACGATGCTCGGATTGAACAAGGCCGAGGCTTCGAAGGAATATTCGTGGAGAAAATAGGCGCCCACCAAGCGCCGCTGGGTGGCCGTGAAGATCTCGTGCGCCGCGAGTGCCTCTTCCATCTCGTCGGCGCGGGCCTCGAATGTCGCCAGCAGGTTGCGGTGCCGGCCCTGGAAGTTCTCCAGCACATCGGCGAGTTGGCTGTCCGCGGTCTCAGGATCAAGGGCGAGGACCCGATCGACGATATGATTTGCTCGCGTCTTGTCGGTCGGGTTGAAGTCGCGCGGCTCGGTCGCCGGCTTGAAGGGCCGCACGACCACGCGCGCTGGGTCCGGACGCAGATAGAGCGCCTGCCGGTTCAAAAACATGGGGTGGGACACGGCGGCCTCGGTTCGGTTGATGGGTCGCTTTCGGGCGATCAGGCGCTCAGGGCGCGAAACGGGGCTGCCTGTGTTTGCTCGCCGCGCAGCTGGGCAAGCTGACGCATCTCTACCACGCTCAGGGCAAACGACACGACGGATTCGCCGCCACGGTTCTCATTCGGCCGGTCGCGATGCAGGCCGTCACGGCAACTGCCCGTTTCTGCATCGACGAGCGATACGGAAAGATCATTGCTGCCGAAAAACCATGAGAAGGCCCGCGCGGCCTCTTCCCGCCATGTCGGGTCGCCATCCGCATCCCATGCCGCGAGGCAAGCGGAGATGGTCGCGGCGGCCTCGACGGGCTGTTGGTCGAAAGCCTCCGGCCGCGCCCGCACATTGGCGAAGCCCTCGGTCCCCACGGGGCGGAAAACACCGGTCGCCGAGGTCTGAAGCGTCACCAGCCAGCGCAGCGCCCGCAAGCCTGCCTGCACATAATCCGGCGTGCCGCTGGAAACGCCGGTCAGGATCAGCGCCTGGGGCAAGCGGGCATTGTCGTACGAGAGCCCTTCCTCGAACCACACCCAGTCCTTGGTCTCCACCCGCCTCAGAAGCGCCATCAGCCGGTCTGCCAGCAGAAGTCGCATTTTCCGTGCTTCCGCATCGTTTTCCTGTGCCGCACAATAGGCATCGAGGCCCAGCAGCGTGAACGCCCAGGCGCGCGGGGAGGAAAAGCCTTCGACGGTACCGAGCGCCACAGCGAACAGATCGGCCGCCCAGCGCCGGCGGGAGGCATTGTCGTCCAGGCGCGCGCAGTTGCCGAGCGCCCATAGGGTCCGCCCGTGGCTGTCTTCGGAGCCTCGGTCTTCCAGCCAGCGGCGGTCGAAGCTCATGAAATTGCGAAAGCGCGCCACATCCGGATTCCAGGCGTGCTGCACGAACGCGGCGAAACGCGTCGTCATCACCTCCGGCAAGGGGGTCTCGCCCGGGGCATTGAGGGCGCAGGCCAGAAGGAGAGCGCGGGCGTTATCGTCCACGCAATAGCCGTGGGAGCGGTCGGGCACCGAATGCACGGCATGCTGGTAGAGCCCGGTATCGTCGCACATGGACAGAAAATGACTGAGCTGAAGATTGGGAAGGGGCGGGCGCACACGCGCCGGCGCACCATGCGTGCGCCGGGCGATGACGCCGAGGCGGTATCCGCGCCGGGCACCCTCGAAGGTGGCGATGTAGCGTTCGGCAGTGCGCTCCCAGGTCATGGAACGGCTGCTCGCATAGGCGCGCTGCCGCATGGCCTCACGCCGCGCGTCATCGGTCAGAAGATCGGCGATTTCCGCACCGATGGCAGTGGAATCGCCGAACGGCACGAGTGCGCCCCGCCCCGCTGCCAGAAGCTCTCGCGCATGCCAATAGGGTGTAGAGACAACCGCCCGGCCGAGGCCGAAGCTGTAGGCCAAGGTGCCCGAGGTCATCTGCGCCTCGTTCAGGTACGGCGTCACATAGACATCGCACATGGAGATGAAGTCGAGCAGGGTCGGCTGGTCTACGAACTGGTCGAGAAACACCACGTGCTTCTCGACGCCGAGGGCCTGTGCCCGCGCCACCAGGCTTTCGCGATAGGCTTCGCCTTGCGTGCGAACCAGATTGGGATGGGTCGCGCCAAGCACCACATAAACCGCATCCGGCCGCTGCGTGAGAACCGCCGGCATGGCATCGATCATCACCTCAATCCCCTTATTGGGAGACAGAAGGCCGAAAGTGAGGATGACCGAACGGCCGGCGAACCCGCGTCTTGCCTTTGCCGCGGCGGGCGCGATGAAGGGAAAGTCGGGAATCCCATGGGGGATGACTTCGATCTTGTCGGCCGACACGCGATAGACGGTGAGCAGGAGGTCGCGCCCCTTCTCTGCCATGACGACGAGCTTCGACGACAGGTTGATGATGCGCTCCATCACGCGCTGCTGAGCGGCATTGGGTTCAGCGAGCACGGTATGAAGCGTGGTCACGATTGGCATGTTCAGCCGCGACAGCAATGCCACGATATAGGCGCCCGCCTCCCCACCGAAGATGCCGAATTCATGTTGCAGGCTGACAACATCGATCTTGGCGCGATTCAATGTCTCCGCCGCTCGGATATAATCTTCGATCCGGTCGTCATTGATCTGCACCAGCACGGTGGAGGGATAATCATAAGCTTGATCATGGTCGTTCATGGCGACGATGGAGGTGGTGATGTGCGCCGGCCCTGCCGCGACTGCATGCTGAAGATCGGTGGTGAATGTGGCAATGCCACAGCGGCGCGGCAGGGAATTGCCGATGAAGGCAACATGCTTGATTTGGGTCACGGGCGCATCTCCGGAGAGCGGAAGGATGGGTCCGCTGGTGAAGGGAAAACTTGGGTCGGGGCGGGGAAACCGGCGGCCCGCGCCGGTGCCTCGGAGAGGTCGGGCGCCGCCAGCAGATCCGGGGGCGGCGCATCGGCGGCATAAGCGATCAAGGCTTTCGCGCCGCGGAGACCGGCCTTCACCGGCGCGCACTCCCCCTGCAGGAAGATCGCGCCGCCGACCGTCACATCGAGGCCGCCGACACAGGCGCTGCCTTCGAGCATCAGCATCCAGGTCTCGTGCGGTGCGTCCAGAGACCAGGCCACACAGGGTGCAAGATCGACCCGCTCAAGGACAAAATAAGGCGTCGCCGCAAGCAAAGTCCGGCCGTTACCCAGTGCATGCGGCGCCGCTTGCGGGGGGAGGGGCGCCATGTGCGTTGCGGTGACAGCTTGGTCGGCATGCAGCTCACGCGAGCGCCCGTAATCGAAAAGGCGAAAGGTCACGTCGCTGCGTTGTTGGATTTCGGCGATGACGAGACCTGCTCCGATCGCGTGGATGGTTCCTGCGGGAACACAGACCACGTCGCCTTTGAGCACGTCGCGCCATTGGATGCGCTCGGCGATCGAGTGATCTTCGATCGCAGTGCGCAATTGTGGTGGCGTAAGTGGACCGTTCAGGCCAACGGCAACCTGCGCGCCGGGCCTGGCGGAAAGGATGTACCAAGCTTCCGTCTTACCGTGTTCCTGGCCGAGGGTACGCGCGAACGCATCATCGGGATGGACCTGGATCGACAGGGGCTGAGTGGTGAACAACAGCTTGAGAAGCAGGGCCGTCTCGGGCGCATCCGGATCGGCACGCTCGAACCAGAGTTCGCCAACGGCGCCGTCGACAGGGGCGATGGTGCGCCACGGCAACAGGTCAGTGCTGCCCCATGGCTTGCGAACCACGCGCACGCAGGCCTGCTCGATTGCCATGATCGTCTCCTCGACCGCGCCGCTGAGATCGGGACGATCTGAGACCGGACATGTTCATTCGTTTGGCGCGATGCGCCAGCCGCAGTGGTCAGTGACGCCGGTTTTGCGGAGCGGACGCAATGTCGCCGGTGACGTCCACATGGGCTGCATCGCTCTCCAGACGCAGCTCCTTATCGGAAAAGGTCAGGTTCAACAGGCGCCCGTCATCGGTCAGTAGTTGAACCACCCGACGACCGAACACCCCACGCAGGGCCACCGGCGAAAGCCGGATTTCTCCGGAACTGGTGATACCGACGGGTGCATTGAAGAAGCTGTCGAAGTCATAGGTCGCTCGGCCTATTTCCTGCCCGTCGCACTTCAGCACACCCTCGCCTGCAACTCCACCGATATAGCGCATGATAAAACCTCTAATACTTTTGATATATTTCTTATTCTACGGATAGGACATCGCTTTTCTCGATGCCGATCCATGCAGCGCCGCTCTACCGCACGTCCGATTTCCAAAAAAGGCACCAGAATCAGGAAAGATCGGTACGCGAGGGCTGGCACACAGGCGCATCTGCTATATTTTTCCGGCATCCATCTATCTAACGAAAAAACGCACCCGAAAGTTCCGATATCCAATTACATAAAGTAAGCGTAAATACCAAAATTACAAGATTTTCATTGAGATTGAGGCTTATTTTTTCAGAAAATTGTTTGAAACGATAAGGATATTTACTCACCGTAATTTCGGTTTTTTCTTCCATCGCTCCCGCGTAAAGCAGCATTTACGTCGTGTGAGAAGTTCCCTTTAAAAGCCAGCCCACACAGCGCGGCGGGATCAAGAAGCGAAAGCTTAGGGTTCGCGACGGCACTGGCGGTGCGCATCTCTCAAAGCCATATCTCCCCCGCTAGGCAGTGGCCCCATAAATTTGCCGGCCGGCTAGCGGCGTGATTCAACCTCTCTCGATAGGGAGAGAGCAATGCGCCGGCACGAATTGACCGACGAGGAATGGGCGATCATCGCCCCGCTATTGCCGAACAAGCCGCGCGGTGTCGCGCGGGTGGATAACCGCCGGGTGATCAACGGCATTCTCTGGCGGTTCCGCACCGGGGCGCCGTGGCGGGACGTTCCTGAGCGCTACGGTCCGCGCACAACCCTTTACAACCGTTTCGTTCGCTGGCGGGCGGCCGGGGTCTGGGACAAACTGTTGGAAGCGGTCTCCGCCGCCTATGACGGCGACATCGTGATGATCGACAGCTCCTGCGTTCGCGTTCACCAGCACGGCGCCGCCATCAAAAAGGGGGCGATGACGATCGTTGCATGGGACGCTCCCGGGGTGGGCTGACCACCAAGATCCACGCTCTGGTCGATGCTGAAGGCCGGCCGATCCACCTCCTGCTCACCGCCGGGCAGGCGGGCGACGCGCCGGCCGGGCGCGAACTGCTGGTGCGGCTCGCACGGGGCGGCATCCTCCTCGCCGACAAGGCCTATGGCACAGACGCCATCCGCGCCGAGACGGCGGAGCGCGGCGGATTTGCCAATGTGCCGCCTCGCACGATCCGCAAGCGCACCTTCGCCTTCAGTCCGTGGCTCTACCGCCAAAGGAACCTCGTCGAACGCTTCTTCAATCGCATCAAGCAGATGCGCGGTCTCGCCACGCGCTACGACCGCCGCCCAGAAACTTCCTCGCTGCCCTAAAGCTCGCCGCAGCTCGCATATGGATCAATGCGTAATGAGTCCGCTGCCTAGAGGGACCGTGTTTTTGGTCCATCAGCAATGACATTGTTGATGCACGCTAGTATTCTCGAATGAAATGGTGCCATCAAGAAAAATCCGCCTGAATGTCCCGTGACGATTTCACAGCAGCAACAAAACGCTCTCTCGCATTGAGGGCAAGTCATCACTGCTCGCTCTGCAAAATTTCCACGGTGGGGCCGAGTGACGAAAAACCAACTGCTGTCACCATGATCGGAAAAGCAGCGCATATTTGTGCTGCATCATCCGGTCCCGGTGCCAGACGCCACGATCCCGCGATGACAAGAGCGCAGCGATCTGACATCAGCAATGGTATCTGGCTATGTGCGAACTGCGCAGACCTTGTAGACAAAGATGAAATCCGGTTTACGGCCGACGTATTGAGACGGGCCAAGATCGAACATGAGCAATCGCGCAGGGCCGGTAATACCTCGGCACAGGGCGATGGAGACATCATCGCAATTGGCTCATCAATAATTTCTGTAGGCTCCGTCCTGCGAACCGGCCCCGCTGGAACACGAATCCAATTATCGCATTTTGTTGAAGGAAATGGCCGTGATCTGTTTTCTTTTGCCGAAGGCTTTGATCGCTTGATCGAGGAGGATCGGTATATCCTTCTCAGCGAACTTGGTTACGGCAATCGGCTTGTAGGCACGCCGTTGGTTGAGCGCGTGAACGGACTCTTGGAGGTCGAGTTTGTTCTGCGGGAGCATCTAACCCGCAGCAGCGCGGCATCAAATGCCTGTACAATATGCGCCAGGACTGGGCGCTTGATCTCTGGGATGGATGCGTTTGTTCAAAACTTCGAGCGCACTTTGGGTATGGCGCGCGGAACGTGGTTTGCTAATCTCAAAGGCGGCAGCGACCTATCCGATTTGTACTGGCGATACGAAAATTCCCCATGGTTTGCTCGCTTGGCGATGAAAGAGATGATCCGGCTTTCATGCCTTCCCAGCTTTCGCAGGGATGCCAAGGAAAATGCCACGCCGCTCGCCTGCGTGAATCGGGTCAATCGTGTTGAAGTGCCGGCATTCGAGTTGGTCGATCAACACCTATCAATCGAGGTGGAATTCGACATTGAAGGGCTGGGGCCGTGGGCAGGAAACCTCTCCGTTTTCATCTCTGCGCCCAAACAACTCGAAGAGTCGCGCGCGACAGCAAAGCTCCATGCAGACAGAATCGTCGAAATCGAATTGGCGAGTAAGGCTCGCTAGTCGGTAAACGACATTGCCCTCCAACGTATTCTCGCTGTCGCACACGCATCAACGCTAAACCGTCTAGTCAGCAATGACGGGGTGCCGCCAGCGCGTGAGCGCGAATGCGGCACGCTACAGGCCGCCATTCCCCCTCCAAGGTTCGCCTCATTCCGGGCTGACCCGCGCCCGGAATCCAGCCGCGAACCACGGAGGATTCCATGCCCGCGCAACGACGCCGCGCCCCAAGAGGGCGGCACCGCCATGCAGCGCCAAGGGCGCTCCCCGACGATCTTTACGACTATAATGACGATCCCGCGCCGCGTGTCAGCCCGCGCCGTGAAAACTCGCCCGATGCCTTCGACGTGGAGAAACTGCCCGTCATCGACGAGTGGCCCGACAAGGTGCCGATCACCGAGGCCGAGATTCAGGTGTTCGAGCGTTGGTTCGGCGATGTCTTCGACGAGATGTTCGGCGGCATTCCCGACATTCCGGGCTTGAAAAAGTTATCTTCGTATGATAACGAAAAGCCATGAGCGAGGATCGTGACCCGAACCTCGACATGCTTCTGGACCTCGACGGCCAGGTGCTCGTTGTCGATCCCGATGGTGGCCATTGGGTGAAATTCGTTGTCACCCGCATTCCGGTGTCGCCGGAAAAGCCGCACGGTCTCGATTACTCGCTCACGCTTCACGGCCCTTCGGGAGAACGGCTGGTCGGTTTCGACAACGCCCATCCCGTCGGCCGGGGCAGACGCGGCGAGCCGATGAACCATCGGCACCGTCTCCAGACCGTGAAGCCTTACGGCTGGGCAGATGCGGCCACGTTGCTGGCCGACTTCTGGCAGGCGGTGGACGCGGTGTTGAAGGAGCGAGGCGTGTTATGACCACATTGAAAGTCGGGATTGCCGATTATGAGGAAATGAAAGCCCGCACGATGCGGATCGCCAGGGGCGAGGAGAAACCCGCGCCCGGCGACCCGAGGGTGTGGTTCACTTCCATGGAATCTTTCGTCAAAATTTTGTCGACGGGCAATCGTGAACTGCTCTGCGTCATCCACGAGCAAGCCCCCGGATCGCTGGAAGAACTGGCCGAGATTACTGGCCGCGCGAAATCCAACCTGTCGCGCACCCTGAAACGCATGGCGAGTTACGGGCTGGTGCGGATGGAGAAGGGAGAAGGCCGCCGGCTCGCGCCCAAGGTGCTCTATAGCAGGGTTGAACTGGACCTGCCGTTGACCGAGCGGCCTCGCAAGGCGGCAGGAGGCCAGCTATGAAGGTGCAGCATTCCAGCCTCCGCAATCCCAATGTCAGGCTGCGCGCCGCCCTCTATCTGCGCGTCTCGACAGTGCGGCAAGCCGAGCATGACGTGTCGATCCCCGACCAGAAGCGACAGGGCGAAGCCTATTGCGAGACGCGCGGCTACGAGCTGGTCGAAACCTTCGTCGAGCCGGGCAACAGCGCCACCAACGACCGCCGCCCGGAGTTCCAGCGGATGATCGAGGCGGCGACGACCAAGCCGGCCGCCTTCGATGTCGTCGTGGTCCATAGCTTCTCGCGCTTCTTCCGCGATGAATTCGAGATGGAGTTCTACTACCGGAAGCTGGCGAAGAACGGCGTCAAGCTGGTTTCGATCACACAGGAGCTTGGGGACGACCCGATCCACGACATGATGCGGCGGATCATGTCCTTGTTCGACGAATATCAGTCAAAGGAGAACGCCAAGCACGTCCTGCGCGCCTTGAAGGAGAATGCCCGGCAGGGCTTCTGGAACGGCTCGCTGCCGCCGATCGGCTACCCCGTGGTCGCGGCCGAACAGCGCGGCGCGAAGGTCAAGAAGAAGCTGGAGATCGACCCGCTGCACGCCGACACGATCCGGCTCATCTACCGCCTCGCACTGGAAGGCGATGGCGCGTCTGGCCAGATGGGCGTCAAGGCCATCGTCAAATATCTCAATGGCAAGGGCATCTTCACCCGCGACGGCGGCCGGCGGGGCATCGGCCAGGTTCACCGCGTCCTGACCCGGCGCACCTATATCGGCGAGCATCGGTTCAATCGCCGCTCCAACAAGGGCGAGGTGAAGCCCGATGAAGAGGTCATCACCGTTCAGGTGCCGGCGCTGGTTGAGCAGGAGACGTTCGATGCGGTGCAGGAGCTGCTACAGGCCCGCAACCCCAAGACCGAACTGCCGGCGCGCGTCGTCATCGGGCCGACGCTGCTGACCGGCATCTGCTATTGCGCCAATTGCGGGGGAGCGATGACGATCCGCACCGGCAAGGGCGGACGCTATCGCTATTATGCCTGTTCGATCCGGGCGCGGCAGGGCGAAACCGGCTGCAAAGGCCGGGCGATCCCGATGGACAAGCTCGACCGCATGGTCATCGGCCATATCGAGGACCGCTTGCTCGATCCCGAGCGGCTGGAGGAATTGCTCGCCACCGTGCTCGGCCGTCGTGACGATCAGGCAGAGCGTCGCCGGCAGCATATCGCGGAACTGGAGCGACGGGCGGTCGAATCGGACATGCGCCTCAAGCGCCTCTACGACGCTATCGAGGCGGGTGTGGCCGATCTTGACGATCCGGCGCTCAAGGAGCGCATCGTCGGCCTCAAGGTCATCCGCGATCAGGCGAGAGCCGATGCAGACCGGGCGCAAGCCTTGCTCGACAGCCCCGGCCATAGTGCCGTCACCCCGGCGATGATCGAAGGATTCGCCCGCCATGCCCGCGAGCGCATTCGTAGCGGTGAGGTGGGCTATCGGCGGGATCATCTGCGCGCGTTGGCGCAGCGCGTCGAGGTCGGGGACGATGCGATCCGCATCATGGGATCGAAGACGGCACTCCTACGGACGCTCGTTGCCGCGACAGGGGGGAAATCGGCGGCGATTGGCGTGCCCAGAAGCGGACTGAAGTGGCGGAGAGAGAGGCAGCCAAACTAGCGTCCGACGATGTTCGTTGGCATGCAAATTGACCCTTAAGAGTCAATGAGTTACGAAATCTTATTGTTCGGCGACGTGTCTTGAAATATCGCTAGATCCGAGTCAATATGTGGGGTGAAATGTGGGGCTTGAATTGGGCGGATGAAAAAGCGTGGTAGGCATCCGGAAAAGGCGCTGACTGCTCTACAGGTGCGCCAGATAAAGACACCGGGGCGATATGCGGACGGCAACGGGCTGTACCTTGAGGTCGATAAGAGTGGAGCCAAGCGCTGGCTGCTGCGCATTGTGGTCCAAGGTCGGCGTCGTGATATGGGGCTGGGAAGCGCCTCCTTAGTTAGCCTTGTCGAAGCGCGAGAAAAGGCTCTCGGGTTCTGTAGGCTCGCGCGCGAGGGAGGTGATCCTCTGGCGGAGAGGCGCAAGGCGAGAACGGTAGCTCCGACCTTCGCCGAAGCCGCGGAGCGAGTTCATGCCGAGCATGCGCCCTCATGGAAGAATCCGAAGCACGCTGCCCAGTGGCTGATGACACTCAAGACCTATGCCTTTCCAGAGATTGGCAGCCTCCGGATCGATACGATTGGAACGCCGCAATTGCTCCGGGTTCTCTCGCCCGTCTGGTTGGCCAAGCCCGAAACGGCCCGGAGGCTAAAGCAGCGAATTGGGACTGTCTTCGACTGGGCTAAGGCCTCCGGTTATCGGACCGGAGACAACCCGATTGAAGGGGTCGAGCGCGGGCTTCCGAAACAGGGCAAACAGAAGGAGCATCATGCCGCTCTTCCGTTCTCTGAGGTGCCAGCATTCATCACTAGAATGAGCACGTGCGATGCCGCCCTGCACGTGCGGCTAGCATTTGAGTTTCTGATCCTGACGGCTGCTAGGACCGGCGAAGTGATCGGCGCCGAATGGAGCGAGATCGATCTCAATGAGAAAGTATGGACCGTGCCAGCGGCGCGCATGAAGGCGAAGCGCATCCATCGCGTGCCGCTTTCCGCGCGCTGCGTTGAAATTCTCGAACAGGCGGCTCAAATGACAAGTGAGGGATTTATTTTTCCCGGCCGCTCGCCTGGAGCGTCGATGTCAAACATGGCGTTCCTGATGGTGCTTCGCCGCCTCAAGCTTGAGATCACGGCGCACGGGTTTCGGTCCGCATTTCGCGATTGGGCATCAGAAGCTACGAGCCATCCGCGCGAGGTTTGCGAAATGGCATTGGCCCACACGATCGAAAGCAAGGTGGAGGCTGCCTATCGGCGCGGCGATCTTTTCGAGAAGCGCCGTGCGCTGATGAACGACTGGGCCACCTTTGCGACAGACATTCCCCGCGCCTCCAACTGAGAGGCGACGGCAATTATCCGGCCTTTCAATAGAGGATACCGGACGGGCCCATCGGTTATCGGCTTCATTCCAACTGACGCCATGCGCTTTCGCAAGCGTGAACCAATGCCTCATGTTCGCTCTTCGCCTTTGCAAACGTCCTTCTTGCCGTCAGCGTGAGCACGTGAGCACCCTGCACCGAAAATGGGATCCTTAAGGTCCCGCGCGCTGCAACGGTCCATAGCAAAAAACGGGTCCTAAGGATGAGCCCCTTTTGCGGGCTATTTGATTTAATTCGTCGTGCAGAATGCGATCTCAAATTTAGTCATTTTTTGGCCAATTCGCGTCTAGAGACCCTCTAGACGCATCTACGAGGCCGTTTGAGACCTCTTTTTTGAATCTTGTGAACCCCCTCGTCCCCAAACGAGGAGGCTCATATGAGCATCGACTTTTCCAAAAATGGCTTCGTTCGCCTCACTGATATAATCGCTCCGAACGGGCCTATTCCGGTATCGCGCAGCACGTGGCTGCTGGGTGTGAAGACCGGGCGTTATCCTCAACCCACGAAGCTTGGCCCCCGCATCACAGCGTGGCGCACGGAGGATATCCGGTTGCTGATGGAACGTGGCTGGACCGATCGTCCTTAATCCGCGCGCGCGGGCCCACCGCGAAGCATGCGCGTGCGCATCCCCTTTTGCCGATCTTGTTAATCCACCCGCAGCGGCGCCTCGCCCTGCATTCCTTTTCAACGCACGTTTCACGTGCTCACGTCGGATCACGAAAATGTATGTTCCAAATTCTCAGCCCAATTGGCTCACGCTCGTCGAGTTGCGCAGGGACTTCCACACGAGCGAATTCACCGCCGTTTTGGGATGCGCGTCCACCGACGGCGAAGCGTTGCGTATTTCGATGCCGCGATCATGGGCGGCAACACCCGGAAAAGTCCTGGCGCATCTGCTCGCCAAGGGGGTGGCGATGCCAACGGATATGCGCCTGTGCCGGTCCGACGTCGAGAAGGTGTCACGGGGACGAGCGCACCCATCACCAACGTCACCCGGCGGATCGGCTGGCATGGCACCTGCTTTGTCCTGCCCGACATGACCATCGGGCGTGATCCAAATGAACTGAAATTCGATGGCCCCGCGAGCGTCGCCATGCCGCCGGTTGCGGGCTCCTTCGAGGGCTGGAAGGCGTCGACGCAGGAGATTTTCGCAACCTCCAGCGTGCTGACGTTGATGGCTGCGGCGGCCTGCGCCGCACCCCTTCTCGACCTGATCGATGGGCACGATATCGGTCTTCTGCACCTCAGCGGAGGTACAGCTGATGAAAGAGAGCTCGGCCTGCGGTGGGCACTGTCCATGGTCGAAAATCCCTCGGAGGCGAACATTTGGCCGGTGACCGATCTGACCAAGCGGGGGCGCCTCTCTGCCGGTTCAGGATCCACTCTGATCCGAGCGGTTTCCACGCGCCACGTCGGGGGAGATCCCAAAGTCCGACGCCGTGCCCTGATCGCAGCAGCCGCAGCAGCGACCAAGGTTCAGGGCTCGACCGGTGATCACGTTCAGCAAGCAAGCGATGCCCCGGCCCAGCTATTATCGATCGACTCGCACGACCCGGAAGCACTCCAAGATCGACCGAGCCCCGGCATGACCTTTCTGACGCTGGCAAAGGGCAAGGGTTTTTTCGACTTCCAGAAGGGCCCCAAGGCCCGCGCGAAGCTTCTGCGGCGCGCAGCGAAGACCATTCGATCCCACCACGGCCATTTGGTTCGTGAATTCGTTCATGCCGTCGTGGCGGACGACAGCGCGCGCCAGACGGTCGAGGCGGCGATGGCCGCCTTCGAGGCCAAGACCCAGCCCTATGTGGGGCAAGAGGGGGCGCAGATGACCAAGGCCTTCGCGCTTCTAGTAGGAGCCGGAAGCCTGGCGGCCGAGTATAACGTGGTCCCCTTTACAGCAAAGCATCTTGCGCGCTGCGCTCTTAGAGTTTTCAAGCGTGCACTGAAGCCGACGGCGGAGCAAAGGGCCGAGGCCGTACTACGCCGTGTGGCGGCAGCACGCCTTGATTCTGAAAAATTTCCCGTCGTCGCAGAAGGCGACGCCTTTCCTTCGGACATAAGAGATTCCGCATTGGGCTTCCGAAGAAAGTCGAACAACCAACGCGTCTTGGCTATCTTCCGACACCGCCTCGACGACCTCGTCGCCCCTGCTGAACAGAAGGAAATCCTGCGGCAGTGGCAGCTGCGCGGGGTGCTCATGCCCGGGAAGGACGCCTTGCATCATGTCCGCCAAGTGAAGGTGAAGGGCTTCTCGACCATGAAGCCATACGTACTATGCCTTCGATATGAGGGGCTTCTCGAACTCGCGGCCGAGGTGTCGAAAGCAAGCGCTGCTGCGCATAAATGAGCACCACGTCTAACGCAGGCTGACCCGGAAAGGTTTGGCTTTGAAATGGCAGGGTCGAGGCAGTCATCCGTCTCGACCGCATCTGTCGCTCTCACTCTTGTTAATAAACAGATTAATCAACTGAAACTAGATCGCGCAAAATTGACCTCTTCGAACGCGCAGGTGCAGAGTGATCACACGGGTCGCCGGCACTTTTCGGGGATACGTTTTCAGGCCGGTTACGCTGGCACAGGGCCTTCCCCTCGTGCGAACTCGGCGCAGAGCCTCAAAACTATGACCTGTTTCGGCCAGCCTATCTGCTCACCTTGAGCAATTATTTCAGTATAAGCCCGCTACTTCGGAGGCCAATCTCGCGTGCCTCTACAGGCATTTCGAGAGCAGCTAACTCGATGAAATCGCAGTGGCTTGGGCAAAGGTAAGCGGCCTTTAAGCACCACCAAAATACGATGCCTTGCGTGATCTCCGCGGAGTTCGGCATGAAGGTCTTGCTTAGTGCTCCGCCTATCTGTTGGTGGCTTTTCGCTTGCTGCAAGAGCGCGCCGGAGTAGGTAAGCAGTAAATCGGCGCCTTCGACACCTAATGCCCTCCGAAGCTATGGTTTCGCCCGGAATTGCATGCCGAAATCTGCCCCTCGCATCGCAATTCGACGATTTTGCAATATTGTTAATTATTCATGTCGCCAGCGGGCGCCGTGGCACTCCCGAACGCAATCGCAACGACCTCAGGCCTATTCAATGTGGTGCAAAATCGCACTGCATATGAATATTCATGTCTAAATGGCAATGAAATACATGCCTCTTTAGACATGACTATCTGCATCTCTGACGCTTATCAATATCATCAATTGTCTATATCACAAATACAGACATTCGATGATGAGATATTTGTCAATTATGCGGTGTATCAATTATCTGCTTATATGAGGTGTGTATCATGACTTCTAATCTCGGGCATCAGGGAGTGCCTTATACGCCTGCGAAGGAGCTTCAGTTCGCCTATGGGGAGTGGGTCTCAGATCAAGTTGAGCAAGGGTATAGGCCCTTCTTCATGAGCTTCATGTTCCACCCTCTCACTTTTTCGCTTAAAGCGAAAAAAATCGATCAGATGCACGCCGATATCGAACGGATATATTCTCGGATCATCACGCGTTTTGCTCGCCGACCGAATTCCCATCAAGAGCGCCACAAGCTGCCCTTGATGCTTGTCGCGCCGGATCTACCCGTTCCAAAACACACCAAAATTGAGCTCAATGACGTCACTCTGAATGACGGCCTGCATTGCCATGCAATCTTTCTGCAGCCGCCTGTCTCTCGCTTTCGAGAGAAATTCCATCTCTGGGCGACTGAAAATAATGCTGCACTAATTAGAGATACGCGGGTGCGGCGCATTTGGGTCGGGCGCGTATTCGTAACCCCTGATCACATGACCCAATATGCCCTGAAGGCGGTTGGGACCAGGCTTTCCTCTGATTCCCTCCTGCTGCTTCCACGCGAGAGAAATGGCGGTCGAGATATGACGGCTCGCGGCTATGATGAGGTTTGCCGTCGTGAAGGAGGCTCCAGCCTGATGCGAACCGGTTGGAAGCCCTTCTGAGGGATGGTGGATGGTCTCAAGTTGAGACCATTGGCCTGCCGGAAGCGATGCCTGGCGATCAAGGCGCAACTGGTACTGTCGACCCAAAGCGGCCCTCTCAGCGCAACGTTGTAAACGGCCGCTTTGCGCCCCCATTTCGGTCGTTCGGCCCCGACATTGATTGACCAAAAGCTGCCGTTCAATGAAGATAATTTGAGTTCCGATAATGAGCTTCTAATGAGCTGTTGTATTCGATTGACCGTTCGTAAATATGGTGCCCGTTGAGTTCCCTGTCCGATGGGGTCGTTCAAGCCTTTACACGCTAACAACCACGCGCAATCAAATATTGTTCTCGTATAGGGTTGGCAATGAGTTTCAGCTCAATTAGCTGAATCAAATTAGATAGCCCTTTGATATCTCCATGTTCAACGCGAGCGAAGGATATGCTGACGCTGCCCATTGCTGTGACAGTCCGCTCAGTGATTGCATCCTGCAAGGATCTCAATTCCTCGATATACATCAGCTTAATCCAGTAGGTCATTTAATGGACCCTTGCTGACGTTTCCCGTCGGCGCAAATGCAGTTAATCGCGCGCCGCGCTTACTCTCTCGTATAATGTCAATCGCGGATTGATTCGGGGGCGGCATGCTGGAAGTCGACAAGAAACGTGAAGCGACTGCTTCAATCAGGGGCTATTTTTACCAGCTCGATGCCGCCTTGCTTGAAATCCTAAATGCGGGCTTGGACGACAACGTCGTCATCGAGGGCATTGAGGACTTCGACCGCTACACCGATGAAGGCGTGATTTACGGGCAGGTAAAATACTACGCAGAGCAGAACCTGACAGACTCGGTGCTGCGCGATCCCCTCCATAAGCTCTTTGTTCACTTTTACGGGCTTGAAGAAACACAACGCGCAGGCCGAAAATACCTGTTGTACGGGCACTTTTCGGAAGTTAAGATTGATATTAGCGAGCTTTCCGTCGGGCGCTTTAAATCGGTGATGGAATACCGGAAGGAAGTAAAGGCCGCTGACGGTACGAAATCCTACGAAAAAAAGTCCTTACTAGACGGCATGGCCGCGCCAGATGGACTAATCGAGACATTCTGCAAGAGTTTCAAAATACAAATCTCGAAGGAATTTTCTGAACATCGCGACCTCGTCATCGAGGCGATACGGAAAAACCAAAACGTCTCCGCGTTTGAGGCCGAAGGCTTTCACTATCCGATGGCCCTCGATTACATTGCCACACTCGCCACGAAAAAAGATCACAACGACCGCACGACCACCCGTCGTGACCTGCAGGAACTGCTCAAGGGTACCCAAGCTGTCCATAATCGTTGGCTTCTCCGAGAGAAGGAAGCGAGCGAGTACGCGAAGCATATGAAACGCCTGTATTTCTCGCCCACAAACGGCGCAGGAATCGTACGTGCTTTCATTGTTGAATGCGATGCGGCAACAGACGGTTCGGTCGTCTGCGAACAACTCAGGGCAATCGGCAACAACTGGAGTTCGGCTAAGAAGCGCCGCATCCGGAATCTCGAGCGCTACGCGCCATTCATCGTGCTGCGCGGCGCGGATGAAAAACTCATCATGCAAGTCAAAAACGAGCTTTTCGATACTGGAACCGTTTTCGTAGACGGTTACCCATATCGCGGATCGTCCTTCCGCAACGATCACGTTCTGAGCCCCCAGACCCAAGAGCACCAGATCGAAATTCGTTTTGTCGATGACGTTGACCAGTTGCTGGAGGCCCTCGATGGGGTGGGACGGAAGTTGTGCCACATCTACGACTTCTTCCTTGAACGCCCTGCAGCCATGGCTCTGCCGGGGCCAAAGAGTCGGATGTATTCCATCCCCGTCAGCAGCATCTCCACAATCACAAAAATTGTCTGAGGACGAACAATGACTGAGGAAATCGCCAATGCCGAGGTTGTCGCCGTTTACCCCAACAAAGTTCGAGTGGCAGTCGATGATCTTTTGAACTTCCAGACAGCGAGTGAATCTCTTCGCGTCGGGTCTTTTCTCAAAGTGTCGGACAATGACAACGTTTCCCTCATATGCATCATCGAAAGCTTTTCAATCGAGATGAAAGAGGTGAAAGGCGACGGTGGCAGTGACTACAAGCGCGTTTATATGATCGATGCGTATCCTCTTGGGACTCTTAAAGACGGAAAATTCAATCGCGGCGGTGACGAACTGGCCATTCCACCAAAGAAGGTCATCCCGGCGTCGAAAGCGGAAATCGCGGCCATCTATGCCGACTGCTATGCGGCTGAAGACCGCTTTTGCTTTTCTTCACTGACGAGGCAACGTGATATCGTTGTGCCTGTTCACGGCGACCGGTTCTTCAACAAACATATTGCCGTTGTTGGCGCTTCGGGATCGGGCAAATCGTCGAGTGTGTCGTCAATTCTGCAGAAGGCGATATCTACCAAATCTGGCGAATACCAGGGCCTTAACAACTCCCATATCGTGATATTCGATCTTCATTCCGAATATGCCACGGCGTTTCCGAAGGCGAATGTCATCACCGTTGATGACCTCGTCCTACCATATTGGCTTCTGAACGAAGACGAGATGGAGGACATGTTCCTGGAGTCCGGGGACAACAACAACTACAACCAGGAGGCATTGCTCCGGCAGGTTGTCACCATTGCAAAAAGGATCAGTAATCCCGACGTAGAGAAGGTCAATTTCGACAGCCCGATTCCATATGAGATCGATCATGTCGCAAATGCGTTCAGAAATCCCACCAGAGAGACGAAGAACGCTGACAATTCTTTGCTAATAAAGTTCAAGGATAACACAGAAATCGATTTCACTGATGTCGATGCCCAGATCGAGCACTACTGCATGGAATTGCGCGAATTCGCGCCGACCAAACGTAGTGAGATTAATAAAGGGCCATATGCCGACGGTACTATCGACAAGTTCGAACGACGGGTCAGATCAAAAATCGCGAACACCCGGCTAGAGTTCATTTTCGGTGAAAAGGCTAAGAAGGCCTCATTGGAGGACGTGCTCAGGCAGTTCACTGGCTACAATGACGCGGGCGAGACTAATGTCACGATTATCGACCTAAGCGGAATTCCCTTTGAACTGCTCAGCATTACCGTCTCGCTGATCTCCCGTCTAATGTTCGATTTTTGCTATTATGCTCGGCGCGTTGAAAGCAAAACCGAACAGCCATTCTTGATGGTGTATGAGGAAGCGCACAAATACGCGCCAAAGAGCGGTCTTGCACGCTACAAAGCTTCACTGGCTGCAATTGAACGCATAGCCAAAGAAGGCCGAAAATACGGCATCAGCCTTCTGATTTCGAGCCAGCGACCGTCTGAAATTTCTGAGACTATCTTTTCGCAATGCTCCAATTTCCTGGCAATGCGTCTTACCAATCCCGATGATCAAAGCTATGTCCGCCGACTATTGCCGGATACCCTTGGCAATCTGACCGAGGGCATGCCTGCGCTTGAGCAAGGGGAAGCGCTTCTCATCGGAGACGCCGTCATTATGCCGTGCGTTGTGTATGTAGAGAAATGCGACCCAGAGCCATCGTCCACTGACGTGAAGTATCTCACGCTCTGGAAGGAGCAGTGGAAGAAGATCGATTTCAAGAAGCGTGCCGACAATTGGCGAGGGTGATGGGTGCTGATCACGGAGCGCCGGTCCAGATTATCGGAATTGGGAATTAATCCCGAAGCGAATGAATGCGAGCTGACTCGGGGTTCCGTTAACTCAGTCACTTTCGTAGTCGAGAGAGAAGTCGCCCGAGAATTAAGCGCCTCGGCGGGATTACGTAGCCTGCATTAAGCTTGTTCTGATCGTGATCCCGGCCTCTAGGAGCGCGATGGCCCGTTGCCAGCCCCAATTTGCCAGTGACGAGCATTCTTGTCCGAATGTCCGCGTTCTGAGAGCTGCCCCCAAAGCGGTCAGACCGCTTACGGCCCCGTCGCCGCCTCCAGCCTGCGTCGGATCAAGCGGCTGCTTTGGGGGACAATTCTCGGCTCTGGAATGACGGAAATGTTGGCGAAAACTGTGGGCCCGATCAGGCATCTACATCCGTGAAAATGGAAGCGATCTCCGGGTCGGCGGGCTGTGCCGGAGCAGAGACAAGCCCAGAATCATTATCTTCATCTTCGACCTCAAGATCGAGCGCACGCTCCTCCAGCTGCTGGATGGCGCTCTGAATTCTCCTTTCCGTCTTATCGTCCTCAACTTCAGCACAGAACAGCTCAAGGCCGTCTTTCAATTGGCGAAGATAGCCGGGCTTATCACTGGTGATGACTGATCGTTCCCATTTTAGCGGATCGTCGGCGTAGACCTCGACGATTTCTTTTCGGAAGCGTGCCACCAGCTGGTTATATTCCTGGTCGGTGAGTAGCGACCGAACTTTGCTATTCCCGAACACAGTCCCATCGGCATTGTCGATCGTTAACTCTACGATCTTTGCCGCCACCTGAAGGCGGGTAGCTTCGGGTAAGAGACCTTCGGTGTGGAGGCGTACGAACAAGGCGGTCTCGGGATCGATCCAGAGATCCGAGGCAATGTTAACTACGAGATGTTCGATTTGAGGAAAGGTCTGAAAATAGGCCACCAAAAATGCTCTGTCCGCCCTGTTGGTCAGGAACAAGATGAGATTACGGGCTCGTGTAGAGAGCGGCGTCAGACGCGCCAACAAGCTATCATAGAGAATGGGTGGCACATGCACGCTGGCACCTTGGAGCTGAACATTTCCACACACGATTTCAGCCATGAGTCGCTCAGCTTTGGCGCCCAATACGTAGAGCTCGACCATCTCAGGTGACTCTGCGATCAGCCTTGCATAAGCATCGGCGATCGTTGGGTGCTTAAAGGTCCATCGGAGGCCGTCCTCACTCTCCACCAGCAGCGTCAAGCTGCCACGTAGAGCCTCCAGCGAACGCGTTACTGTCGGGGCGGCCACTCCGGTAAGGCGTAGGACAGTATTAAGCGCCTCCGATGGTTGCACCGGGGATGGTACCCCTTCAGCCCCATGAAGGAATATCAGTGCAATGGCGGCCTGAGCGCCATCATCAAGGCCACGAAGAACGTCGAGCAGGAAGACCAAAGGCTCCTCGACAAACTTCTCGACTCCGTCTGCCGACATCTCGAGGTCGCCCGTGAAGAATTTCGATCCAAGCCGCCGGGCCGTCTCGGGAAGGAAACGCTCGTTCAAAGAGACCGCCGGCAAAAACTCCTTGAGAGCCTTTCGCTTAGCGTGAGGCTGATCGCCTCGTTTCACATGGTTGTAGAGAATTTGGGCGCGCTCGACGGGCTGAAGTCCCTGCACGTCGATAATGACCTTGCTGTTCTCAAACAAGGGGAAATCCCCCGCCTTCAGCTGATGCCGGGCACTGTTCCAGATGTAGGTTCTTGAGGTCATGAGGATTCGCGCGCCGCTCTTCGCCGCTGCGCGCAAGAGCTTGAGCCGCGAATTCCAACCGTTGACAAGGTTGCCTTGGATCTGCGTCGGGCCAAAAGCGTCGTCGATCCAGAAAAACTGGTTAGGCTCTTCCGGATTCCAATGCTGTTCGAAGGCTTCGGGAGAAGTGACTTTGATGGTCCCTATGGCGCCATCGTCGAGCGCACCGATCGCAAGGCTCGCTCCGATGGTGGACTTCCCCGACGCAGGGTCGCCGAGAAGCAGCACAAATCCATGGTCATTGATTGCACGGACACTTTGCCTATGGGCTTCCGTCGTCACGAAGCAGGCAAGATCGTCCCCCATGGAGCTCAGTATCCGCTTGGCCTGGGCGTAAGATCTGCCATCAATAATCTGAGACAGGTCCCCGAGCCCATAAAGCCGAGGAACCATCATACGCAGCCGCGGGCGTTTCTTGATCTCCTCGGTGATCCAGCCACCACCAAAGACCCTGCATTTTGTGGCGCCGGCCTTCTCGAAGGCCTCCGCGATCTTCTCCTCAGCCGAACCGGAGACACCCGCATTGGTCAGGATTATATAGTCGTGTGAGAGCCCCTTTTTCGCGAGGCGTCCGACCTTAGACAACTCGTCTCTGAGTTGAGCCAAAGTCAGAGACGCTCCCAGTTTGCCCGTAAACTTGCATTGGATAGTCGAGCGTTCGGTCGGCTTGGCGCCGTCCCACGTGCCGATAAACGCGCCATCACGTCCGCCGTCCTTGGAAGTAAAAAAGGTTTGAACCGGCAATCCGAGCACATCAGAGGCGACGGCCATGCAAAGATCTTGAAAGGCCTTCCAACCCAAAGTGTGGAGTGCATAGTCGACATTTGTGGGCGTTGAAATTGAGGTCTTCGTCATGAGAACCCGAGAGGTAAAGTCCCGACCAAAACAGGAAAATTCGGTCCGATCATTTTGTCCTTGTCGCCAAAGGGACAGACCCATAAGTCATGGCTGGCAGGGTGGCAGCATTTATTGTCGATGCGGAGCATAGGAATAGCGATTTTCTCAAATCGGCGCCTCTCTCCGCATCACTCGCTTCCTCTCACGAATTTGTCTAGTGCTCAGAATTGACCTTGTCGAGGCGGGCGGCCTACTTTCTGCTCCCGATCCATTCCAATCACAAGCGAGGCATTTGACGCGCCAGCCCTTGCCGATGAATAGATGACGGCTTTCGGTTGCGGTAAGTTGGGTCGAGAATGTCCGTCATGCCGGCGGGTCCAGAAGGGCAGCTACACGGCACTGGCTACCGGATAGCTGACAGTCCGGATGCGGCCCGAGGCTGTGTGAAAACCCCTGATGATGCTATGATCTGGCAGTGCTTCGGGGTGCCATATGGGACGTTTCGTTGAAGCTGCTGACCGCCGCCAAGCAAGCTTTTTGCCGACGTGCCTGGAAGACTATGTGGATGCTGACAACCCGGTTCGCATCATTGACGCCTTCGTCGATGAACTCGATCTGGCCGAACTCGGCTTTGCTCGCGTGCAGCCGGCATCGACCGGCAGACCCGGCTATGCCCCGGGCACCATGCTCAAGCTTTATGTCTATGGCTATCTGCACCAGCTGACCTCGAGCCGGAAGCTGGAGCGCGAGGCGCGCCGCAACATCGAACTGATGTGGCTGACCGGCAAGCTGGCACCCGACTTCAAGACGATCGCGGACTTCCGCCATGACAATGCCAGCGCTATCCAGATCGCGTGCCAGCGCTTCGTCGCCATCTGTCGTGCCCTTGGCTTGGTCGGTGGTGGCATGGTCGCGATCGACGGATCACGCCTGCGCGCAGTGAACACGCACGAGAAGAACTACACCAAGGGCAAGCTGGCGCGCCGGAAGGCCCATGTCGAGGAAAGCATCGCGCGCTATCTCGCCGAGCTTGAGGAGACCGACAGGGCGGAGACCGGCCCGGCGACGCCGCGCGTCGCGCACCTGACCGAGCGACTGGCGTCGCTGCGCGGGCGCCTTGGCGAACTCGAGGCGATCGGCCGGCAGTTGGAAGCCTCCCCTGATGAGCAGATATCGCTGACCGATCGGGATGCCCGCGCCATGGCAACCGGCAGCGATCATCGCGGCGTGGTCGGTTACAACGTCCAGGCGGCCGTCGATACCCGACACCACATCGTCGTCGCCAATGCGGTAACCAACCGCGGTCATGACCGCTCGCATCTGCTGGAGATGGCCGCAGCCGCCCAGGCCGAGACCGGCGCTGCCGAAATGATCGCCCTGGCAGATCGTGGATACTATGAGGGCGAGCAAATCCGCGCCTGCGCCGAAGCTGGCATCATCCCGATAGTGCCCAAGCCAAATACCTCACCGGCTCAGGCGCGCGGCTTCTGGGGCAAGGCTAGGTTCGTGCACGAGCCGCAGACTGACGCCTATCGCTGCCCCGCCGGTCAACAGCTGCAGAAACGCTTTGCCCGGGTGGAGGGCGGCAAGCTCATCAGCGTCTACTTCAACCAGAAGGCCTGCAGCGCCTGCCCATCGCGTTCCCTGTGCACGGCCGGCAAAGAGAAGCGCATCCGACGATGGGAGCACGAAGCGGTGCTCGATGCCATGGAGCGCAGGCTTCAAGCGATGCCCGAAGCCATGGCGGTCCGCCGCTGCACGGTCGAGCACGTCTTCGGCACCATAAAAGGATGGATGGGGGCCACCCACTTCCGAACGCGCGGCCTCAAGCACGTCGCCACCGAAGCCAGCTTGGCGATACTGGCTTACAACATGAAGCGTGCCATTGCCGTGGCCGGCGTGGCCCCAACACTCAAGGCGATAGCCGGGTGACCGGAGCCGACGCGCACCATGGAAAAGGCAGCTTGACCGATCAGCCGCGCAGAGTTCTCACACAGCCTCGGCCCCATACCGGCCATTTGTCGCTGTAGCAGCAAACTTCCCGTCCTAGCGCAGCAGAGACTACGGCGACGAAGCTACGTCTCGTGCAAATTGTCCCGGCGGACAGCCGAGCCGTTTGCGAAATGCTGTGCTGAAGGCACTGGCAGACTCATAGCCGATTTCGGCCGCGATCCGATCCAGCGTCTTAGTCCCGCGTGCAAGGGCCGTCTTGGCCATCGCCATGCGCCATCGCGTCAGGTACTCGATCGGGGCGCACCCCAACAACGCGCTGAACCGTGCCGAAAAGCTGGAGCGGGACATTCCCGCGATACCGGCCAGACGCGTGACGGTCCAGTTCGCACGCACATCGCCGTGCATGGCCTGAAGCGCACGTGCGATGGCAGGATCGCCCAAGCCGCATAGCAGGCCTTCGGACATGACAGCTGCGCCGCTCCCGCGCCAGCGAAGCGTCTCGATTAGCAGGGCCTCCAGCAGCCGTTCAATGATCAAGTCCCGTCCTGGGTAATCGGTGGCGCATTCTTCGGAAAGAAGATCGATGAAACGACCAAAGCGTGTCGCCCTGCCTTCGGAAGCCGGGATGTGGATGAGATCAGGCAGCAGCTTGAGCAGCAGGGCGGCATTCACTTTGTCGAATGTGAAGCTGCCACCCAGCGCGGCGAAGTCGGCGTCACCATCCTGCTCACCGTGGCGGACAGCTTCATTCCTTGGTTCTACGGGCACGCAGGCGGCTCCGGGCTGGCTGCTCAGGGCAAACGCGGGCGTCGTGGGAAGGAGAATGAAGTCGCCTTTGGCGATCCGGATGGGCATTTTGCCGTCAAAGGTCAGCCATGCCTCTCCTGCCAACACGAGGGTGAATCCCGGAGCATCATGGGCCTCGTACCGTACCCCCCATTGCCCGCGCCCGGAAATCGGCTTCGAGACGGCGGCCTTGGGTCGGAGCAGGCTGATGGTATCGCTCAAAGGATCCATTTTCGGACGATCTATAATGATTTTCGGAGCTTTAATTATGTATCGTCTCTGCGGTCTCGTCCATCCTCCTTTCATCGAACGGAAGGAGATAGACCATGAGCAAGACGATCCTCATCACCGGCACCTCGTCGGGCTATGGCAAGGCGACGGCGGAGCACTTCCTGCGGAATGGGTGGACGGTCATTGCTTCAATGCGGCGCCCGGATCCCGATATTTTCGAGGCCCCGACCGAGCGCCTGCGCGTGATGCCGCTGGACGTCACCTGTGAGCAAAGCATCGCTGCTCTGATCGATGCGGCGGGCCAGATCGACGTTCTGGTCAACAATGCAGGGGTTGGCGGTGTCGGCGCCTTTGAAGCCATGCCGATGGCACTCATCCGCCAACTCATCGCGACGAATGCGATCGGCGTCATGGCGATGTGTCAGGCGATCATCCCGCAGATGCGGCAGCGTCGGTCAGGTATGATCGTCAACGTGACATCGAGCGTCACGCTTGGCGAATTCCCCCTCGCCGCCGCCTATACGGCGTCCAAACAGGCGGTCGAAGGCTTCAGCGCTTCTCTCGCGCATGAGCTTGGCTATTTCGGCGTCGGCGTGAAGCTCGTTGAGCCGGGCTATGCCCCAACAACGCGGTTTGGTGCGAACGCCATTATCCCGGTTCAAGACCTGCTGCCGGGCGAGTATGCCGAGTTCGCCCGGCCGATCCTCGCATCCTTCGCAACGCCGGCGCTGACGACGCGCGAAAGCGATGTCGCGGAGGCGATTTGGGCCGCCGTCCACGACAAGACAGGACAACTCAGATTCCCGGCAGGTGCGGATGCCATAGTGCTTGCCGAAGCCCGCTGACAGGTCGCTTTCAAGATTCGAACGGGCGCTCCGAAAGAGCGCCCTAGAGCGAGGGTGTCAGAGTTTGATTTGCGGCGGCCGGAGCATGTCCGCCATTGGCGCCACGACCTCACTCCATGGGTCCGATACGGCTGATGGTGGCTTTGCTCACGCCTGTGATTCGCGCGAGTTCGCGCACGCTCTCTCCCTCCGCCCTTCGCCGGGCAACGAAGGCACGCTGATCGGCCGAAAGCACATGCTTTCGGCCGAATCGCACGCCGCGCGCCTTGGCGCGCATGCGGCCTTCTCCCGTGCGTGTTCTGATCAGCTCACGCTCGAATTCGGCAAGACCACCAAGCACGGTGAGCATGAGACGGCCATGCGGCGTGGTCGTATCGGCCCAGCCGTCGCCGAGAGACTTGAAGGCGGCACCGCGCTCGGCGATCTCGGCGAGAATATTGAGCAGATCACGCGTCGAGCGCGCCAAGCGATCCAACCGAACGACGAGAAGCGTATCACCGGCTTGCAACGCCGCTAAGCATTTTCGCAACTGTCGGCGGTCCGTTTTGGCGCCGCTTGCCGTCTCTTGAAAGAGCTTTTCGCAGCCGGCGGTCCTGAGGTGTTCGATCTGGCTATCTAAAGTCTGCCCATCAGTTGAGACGCGCGCGTAGCCAATAATCATTTGTGCATTATGAGACTATATTATGAGACAGTCAACGCGTTGAAATTTCAGAACATAAATATCGTCTCATATATTTTGATTTGTGAGACATAGTCTCTCTCGATGATCGAAGGAGCATCCGAGTCGCCGTTGGGCCATTTCCGGACTCTCGCTCTTCACCTGAAACCCGACCTTGAAAGCTCTGCAACCGCATGAGCGGCAGATCGAGCTCATCAAGGAGGCCTGGAGTGGCAGCGGCAAGGTCTAAGCTCTCGAAATATCCATGACGACTTGGTGAAAATGAGCGAGGCCTGCTGTCCGAACCGGGGCGCGCAGCTAGGTGTTTGGTCGCAGGATGTCATGGTTTGGCTGGCGAACGAAGAGTTCGGGCCTTTGCGTGGCCATCTGCCGGATGGCTTCGAACGGGGTTTTGAAGCGCAGCGCCTTGAGCTGCTTGGCATAGTTATAGGCCAGCAGCCAGTCGCGGACATGGCGCCTCAGGTCGATCAGGGTGGCATAATAGAAAGAGCGCCCAGTCGCCTCCTTGATGGTGCGCACCATTCGCTCCGCCTGGCCATTGGTCCACGGGTGATAGGGTTTGGTCAGACGATGTTCGATGCCGCGCTCAGCGCAGACCCTGCCGAAGACGTGACTGACGAAGCCTTCCACGGCTTTCCGGTCGTGCTGGACGAACTGCACGCCGTTGTCGGTCAGCACGGTATGGATCCGGTAAGGAATGGCCCCGACCAGGACCTTGAGGAAGCCCGAGGCCACCAGCTTGGTTGCTTTCCGATATATCCTGGCGAAGACGAGTTTCGACGTCCGATCCACCGCGACGAAGAGATGGGCCTTCCCACCCTCGTAGTGAAGCTCGGCGATGTCGATGTGGAAGTAGCCGATCTCATAGGTCTTGAACCGCTTGGGCTTCTCGCGATCCGCCTTGGGCAGGCGCGAGATGCCGTGGCGTTGGAGGCACCGATGCAGCGACGATCGTGTGAGATGCGGGATGACGTCCTTCAGGGCCAGGAACACGTCATCCAGCGGCAGGTGAGCCTGCACCCGAAGCGCAACGATTGGCGCCTCTTCGATGGCTGACAGGACGGAACTGCGACGCTCTTTCGGGCCCATCGGCGCGTCCTCGACCGTCGGCCGGGAATGCCACTTCTTCACGGTCTTCTCGTTGACCCCGTAACGTCTGGCGAGTTCCGCGACCGGAGCTTTCGATCGCTGTAGCTCTGCTCGTACGGCGTGCGTGGTCTTGGCGCTCCCATGAAGAACCTGCCCCATAGCGCGTCCCTTTCCCATGGCGATAAACTTATGCCATCACACTGTGGGACCAAACACCTTAGCTGCCCGCGTAGGATTTTTCCTCGACGATGGCCGAGCCCACAGCGAGGTTGATTTCCTTCTTCAGCGCCGCGCGCCGGTCATTGGTGACATAGACCGCCCGCGCCAGTTCGATGAAGCGGGCGTCGAATCGCTTTTCCGCCTCCGCTCCGGAGCTCGTCTTCCACCTGCCACAGCGTGTCGTTCACCACCTTCAGGTCGGCGGGTAAGCGCGTCGAGGCCGTGCCTGTCGCGCAGCGCGTTCAGGGCCTCCAGCTCCGTGACCACGTTGGCGCGCTTGGCCGGGTCGGCGATACGCTCGGCCTTGATCTCCAGGATGGTGATCTTGTCGATCAGTGGCCCGCCGCGATGGGCACGAGTATCTGGAGCACCTCTGGCGAGGATGCGGCTGCGCTCATGGACTGTCCCCCGATAACGCGGAGCGGGCCGCCATGCTGCGGCGGACCATCTCTGCAATGGTCTGGAACACCCCCTCCCAATCGCTCGCCGAATTTACCGCAAAGACCACACTGGAAACCGAAGCCGCCTGAAGCCACAAAAGTATCAGAACTCTGTCCTAAACCGGAACAGAGAAGGGTCTCAGATCAATCCGAAGCGCACGGAAAGTTCATGCCTTATGGCTGCGAACGAGCTGTCCCAGTCCCCAGCCTCGCGCTGACGAAACAGGCGCATGGTCGGATACCAGGGACTGTCCTCCCGGTTCAGCAGCCAGCGCCAATCTGGGATCACGGGAAGCAGCACAAATGTCGGCACCCCAAGCGCTCCCCCGAGATGCGCGATGGCGGTATCGACGGAGATGACCAGATCCATCAGGGACCCCAGTGCCGCCGTTTCCAAAAAATCCCCCGCCGGATACAGAACATCTGGATGTACGGCCAGGACCTCTCGCTCGGCGGGGGTCGTATCCTTTTGAAGGACGACCAGGTCAATATCGAGTGAGCGCAGAGACAGGAACGCCGACAAATCCGCCGCACGGGGGTCGTTGCGGTTCCCGCCGCCCGACCAAGCGATGCCGACACGCGGGCGGCGCTTCCTGCCCAGTGCCCGCGCCCACGCTGCAATACGTGCGCTAGGGGGGTACAGGTAGGGAATGCTGACTGGAATGGTGTCCAGCATCGTTCGGAAGGCGAAGGGCAGGCTCAGTAGCGAGCAGTGCGTATCGAATGAAGGCCGCTCTGCCCCCGCCGGCAAGACGATGGCACCACCACCGAGGCTGGCCATAAGGCCGGCGATCGAGGGGGGCACTTCCAGGATCACGCGCGCGCCAAGGGCTGCGACCATAGGGACGTATCGGCAAAATTGCAGCGTGTCGCCAAAGCCGTGCCGTCCCTGCAGCAGAATGGTCCTGCCCATGAGTGGCTCGTCGCCACGCCATATCGGTGCATCGATACCCCCCGCCTGTTGAACCCGCCGCTCCTCCTGGTCCCATCGGCGCGAGCCGAATGCCACCCAGCCACCGGCAAAATCACCATGCAGCAGTCGGGAGGCGCCTAGGCGCAGATGGGCATCGCCGTGGCTAGGGTCGCACCGAAGCGCCGCCCTGAAGTCATCGGCGGCCTCCGCGTAGCGACCGAGCACATGCAGCGCAGCACCCCGGTCCGAAAGTACGGCCGGATCGTCGGGTGCCAAGGCGAGCGCCCGGTCGAAACACTCCTGGGCCTCCCGGTTTCGGCCCAGCCGCGCAAGTACGTTGCCATGGTGTCTCAGGCACGTGAGGTCATCCGGTTCAATGTGAAGGGCGCCGCGCATGAGGTACTCCGCCTCTTCGTACCGCCGATGCTGCGCCGCGATCACGCCGAGGAGGTGCAGGGCATCGAAGTGCAGGGGCTCACGCTCCAGCACGCGACGATACAGGCTCTCCGCCAGTATCAGGTCGCCGGAACGATGGGCGGCGATGGCCTCGTCGATCGTCTCCAAAAGCATGTTTTCCTGCAGGTTCGGCGTGGACCCGTCGCAGCTCTGAATTATTGTAATCGGAACTGCGCGTGAGCTTAACACTCCGGTTCCCCGCGCTCCCCGATGGGATCGCCCATGTCGCTGATCGATCAGGCTCTTCTACTCCACCGCGCCGGGGACCTTGCTGCGGCGGAAGGGATCTATCGTCAGATCCTGGCCAAGGCTCCCGCGGACTTCGATGCCCTGCACCTCCTCGGCGTGATCGCGGGACAGCGACATGACCATGCCGGTGCCGAGCGTCTGCTGCAAGCCGCTCTCGCGGTGGACCCGGACGATCCGGGCTGCCTGCACAATCTCGCGTACGTGCTCTCCGCGCAGTACCGGTTCGATGCGGCGCTCACCGCCCTCGACAAGGCGCTTGAAGGAACCCCCGGGGACGCCACGATACATGCCGAGCGTGGCAGGGTGCAGAAGGCGTTGGCCCGGTACGATGAGGCAACGGCGAGCTTCGAAGCAGCGGTAGCGCTAGACCCGGCGTCCGCAGACGCCCACCTCGACCTTGGGATTTGCCGCCTACTCCAGGGGAACTTGGCGGGCGGCTGGAGCGAATATGAATGGCGCTGGCAGACCGGCCAGATGCCCGCACTTCAGAGCACCTTCCACGGCCCTGCTTGGACGGGAGAAGAAAACATTGCCGGCAAAACCGTCCTTATTCACGCAGAACAGGGCCTGGGTGATTCCATCCAGTTCTCCCGCTACGCCGCTTTGCTGGCGGAGCGCGGTACCAGGGTGATTCTCGAAGTGCCCCGGCCCCTGGCCGAGGTACTGGCGGGCGTGAGCGGCGTATCCCACATCGTCGCCGTGGGCGATACGCTTGAACCCGGGATTGATTTCCACTGCCCCCTTATGAGCTTACCCCTGGCCTTCGGAACACGGCTGGATACGATCCCCGCTCCGCTCGGCTATGTGAAGGCTTCACTCGATCTGGTGCGTTCCTGGTCGCAGCATCTCGGACCCAAGCGCCGGCCGCGCATTGCCCTGGTCTGGGGCAGGAACGCCGCCCATCTGGATCGGACCATCGGCCTTGAACGCCTGCTGCCGCTGCGGACACTTGATGCCGACCTCTTCGGCCTGCAGACGAGCGTCCGGCCCGAGGACCAGGGGATCCTCGATTCCCATCCCGACATCCGCAACATCGGCGTCCCCTTCCCCGAGACAGCGGCCCTTATTTCGCTGATGGATCTTGTCGTCACGATCGACACGTCTATCGCCCATCTTGCCGGCGCGCTCGGGGCGCCGACCTTTGTGCTGCTGCCGCATACGCCCGACTGGCGCTGGCTCCTGAACCGGGAGGACAGTCCCTGGTATCCGACAGTTCGCCTGTTCCGCCAGCCGAGGCGGGGAGACTGGGCCGGGGCGGTCGACCAGCTGCTGCGCGCGTGCCGCGCCCGTTTCACCGTGGGAGAGACGCTGAGGTCAGGCGCGCCAGATGTCGTATAAACGAGACAGTGCACCGAAGGGCATGCGCCGGTAATATTGATGCTCGAAATAGGCTAGGAGATCCGCGCCGAGCATCTCGCGTTGGCGCAGCTTCTTGAGTCCGGCCCAGTGTACGATCACCGGATCGGCGGTGCCGCGCGCAACCGAGACGGCGTCCAGCCCATCCAGGGAACGGCCCGGCCATCGCATGATCTTATTCCGGTCCACCTGGAGATCCTCCCGTTCCACCTTCCGGTTCAGGATGAAGTTGAATACCCCCTGATCCCCCGCTTTGAAGAATTGCGGGTGGCGCAGCCGGCGCGGCATGGACCATTCGAGCCATGGATCGAAATCGGCGCGTGTCAAAACACCCGCCGTGCCGATCCACTGGCCGGAATTGAACAGGAAAGCCGGCCGGGGCGTCGCGCCATGACCGGCGGCCTCCAACTTCTCCCAATCGTAATAGAGCAGCCGGGCATATTCGTCCGGCAGCGGCTCGTCATCGACGAGAAAGGGAGCCGTGCTTCCCGCCAGCCGATCGAGCACGTGGCCGGTCATGATCGTATCGGAATCGAGCATCAGGAACCGCTCGCCATCCTTCCCGAACAGCGCCTCCAGCTTCACATATCCCCAGCTATAGTTGCCGGAGGGAATGTCGGCGATACCCACATCCCAATACCTGGAGAGCTCTCGCGCAAGGCCACTGACCAGGGGCGCCCCGACGAATAACTGGATCCTGACTGTCGGATAATATCTGCGGATGCTGGCGATGCAGATGCGCGTGAAGCGGGAATCGATATCGCACGCCGCGACGTAGATCATGTCGATCGGCGTCCGCTTGTCTCCCGAGCGCTCCATACGCTACTTCTTGGAGGAGGTGCCGCAGTCCGGCGGGCAGATGGGTTCCCAAGCCTTGGACTGGCCGGTCTTAGACTGGCCGGTCTTGGACTGGCCGGTCTTGGACTGTTTCTTCTGCGCTGCCGAATCGGCTGGCTGGGTGGTGGTCACCTTGGCGCCTGCATTGACTGTGCTGCCCAATGCCGGGGCGGTCGAACCGGACTGAGCTAAGGCCCCTGTGGCGAGCGCGAATACCAGCGCCCCACTCCCAACCACGGGCAGAAGCACATGCTTGATCATGGCGAGTTATCCCTTCAGCCGATCCACCATCTGCCTCCGGCCACGGCGTGGCAATCTTAGGAGGCCCCATACGGCAAGGTAAAGTGTCTGGTTGATAGCAATTTGCGGCGGTGACGGCAGGTCCACACACCTTCGCTATAGCCCGGGGCCACGGAATTTGGGCCACGGAATTTGGGCCGGAGAATTTTGGGCCGGGGAATTTTGGGGTCAGGGGATTAAGCTGGGCCTCTCGTCATGATCCCAGCAGACGAGGTATCCGCCATGCCGGGACGAGGAACAGGATTGAACAGCACCGGCTCGCGCAGCGCTCCACCCCTGCGCGTGCTGCCGGCCCCTCGCGGAACCCGCGACGGTGGTGCTGCCATCTGGGTTCTGTACGAGGCTCTTGAACGGCTCGGTATTGCGGTTGTCGACGGCGCCACACAAGCGGATCGCAAGGATGTCGACATCTGCCACATGCACTGGCCCGAATATGCGATGGGAGCGGATCGACCATGGCGGCGTATGGTCGACGCGGGGCGGTTCTTCGGCAAGCTGGCATGGATGAAGATGCATGGCGCCCGACTTATCTGGACCGCGCACAACGTCTATCCGCACGACACGTCGCCGCGCAGGTCCATGGAGCTCTTTTATTTCATCCTGTTCAGCATGCTGGATGGGCTGATTTTCCTCAACGAAGCCTCGCGCGATCTGTTCTATCGAAGGCATCCGCGATGCCGCTCAGCCGCTTCGGCCGTCATTCCCGCCGCGAATGTACGCTCGATCTTCGCCGATGTCGCGGAGACAGGCACGCGCGAGCCGGACGGCCACCAGTTCCTGTTCTTCGGCGTCATTCGGCCCTACAAGGGCCTCGACCGGCTGATGACGGCGTTCAGCGCGCTGGCGGCTCCGCGCACGCGCCTCGTCTGTGCCGGAGCCGCATTCGCGAATCCTGACTACATGAGCTGGATCGCGCAGCTTGCCGCCGCAGATGAACGGATCGATCTTCGGATCGGCTGGGTACCGGAAGGGGAGATAGCTGCTTTGTTCGGCGCCTCTGCGGTGGTGGTCCTGCCGTATCGGGACCTGCTGAATTCCGGCGTCGCCATCCTGGCCCTTTCCCTCGACCGGCCGGTCCTCCTGCCATCGACGCCATCCAGTCTGGAGCTGCGGAACGACATCGGACGGGAGTGGGTGATGACCTATGAGGGCGAACTGACGCCCCAACTCCTCTCGGAGTCTCTCGCATGGGCAACGCAATCCCGACCGGGGTCTCCTGACCTTTCCGCGTTCGATCCCGACGCGGTCGCCCGGCGCACGCTCGACTTTTATCTCCGCGTCCGCGGCCGGGCAGCGAAGCATATCGGAAGAACGAGAGGATAGGATCCATGTCTCTCGGCATCATCGACAGACTGATCCCTGCATGCGGTCCGCGCGCGGGCTGGCTGAAGCACCTTGGCTGGCGCCTGCGCTGCCCCGTGTGCGAGGCTCGACTGCCGTCCTTCCTGCCCGGCGGGATCGATGAACCGGTGCTCGCAGAGCGCAGGGTCATTGGCGGCGGCAGGCGACCGCACGCCATCTGCCCCATCTGCGGCTGCCCGGACCGGATCCGGCTGCTCTACCTGTTCCTGAGAAACCGCACCGATCTGCTGGCGGACATGCACCGTCTGCTGCACGTGGCGCCCGAGCCGCATCTGCGAGCCTGCTTTCTTCGGATGAGTGACCTTCACTATGTCACCGCCGACATCGACAGGCCGGACGTCGACCTCATCATGGACCTGATGCGCATGCCTCTGGCAGATGCATGTGTCGATGCGGTCATCTGCAGTCATGTGCTGGAGCATGTGCCGGACGACCGCCGGGCGCTGTCGGAGCTTTTCCGCGTGCTGCGCCCCGGGGGATGGGCGATCCTGCAAGTTCCGATCGCAGCCAATGGCGCAACGTATGAAGATCCCTCCATCATCTGCGCAGAGGAGCAGCGGATGGCCTTTGGCCAGCGGGGCCACGTGCGCCTCTATGGGGCGGACTTTCCCGATCGCTTGGGAGAAGCGGGGTTCACGGTCGAGATCTTCAGCTGGCGATCGGAGCCGGAACGGTATGGGGGCGCGCAGAATGTATTTGGACTGATCCCCCAGGAAAACGTATTCGTGGCACGACGTTCTCTTTGAGCCGGCCCCTGAACTTAACGCCGGAGGGCAATCGGCCAGCCTATTTACTTCCAGGGGTGGTCTGCGATGGGATGGTTCCGGTTTTCTTGCTGCCCTGTGCACCTGGAGTAGTGGCTTGCGGCGTAACGGGATTTGCGCTCTTTTTGTCCACGCGCCAGGCCCGGTTGCCCCCGAACAGCGAGTCCGCCTGTTGCTCCGCCGTGAGGATCATTGGTGTGTTGAGGTAGGTTTCCACTCCCCCCTGATCGCCTCGCTCTGCCCCTGGGTAGCGCGGCAAAGACCGCACCGCATCGCCAAGGGACTGCTTCCCGAGACTTTCGGCTTGGACGGCTTTCGACATGTCGACGGTCAACCCCAACGCCCCGAGCGCAGAGAACACACCGTTCAAAAGAATTCGCGCGATGCTCTTCATCTTGCCGTCCCCTCTCGAAATTCAGCGGATGCGCTGTGGTCGATCTTCCGAGCAAGATTAATATTCCTCAGCGGAAACTCAAGCTGAAAGCAAAATGGTGAAAGTGTGATTATGGGATGTCCACCCTAGCATCCGCCTCGCCAGTCATCCGCTGGTTAACGTGCTGCCTGTTCCGCTGCAAACGCTACGACCCTTGGAGATTGCCGTTTCCGTCAGCTTCAGTTTCAGCCGGTCGACCGGCAGACGCGTATCGTGCAGAACCTCCAGGACCCGTGCCAGCACGTCGCCACTGGCGAACTGAACGGCAGAGACATTCACTGCAACCTTAAAGAGTGGCTCTCTGCTCTAAGCTCGAAGCTTGAGCGACAGCTCGAAAGTGGGCATTTCAAAAGACGGCTAAGGGTCGATTCCGTTGAAAAAGTCGGCGTTGCTGTCGGCCTGAAGTCCTGATTCAGTCGTCCTTGTTGATGGAGGATGGGCCGATGATGGGCGAGCGGACGGAGGTGCAGGACGCGCTGTTCTACGAGTTCAGCCTGGAGCCCCATGTCCCCGCTGGCCACCTCGTGCGGGCCATCGACAGGTTCGTCGACCTTTCCGGCATCCGGGCGCACCTCAGGCCGTTCTACAGCGAGACCGGGCGCCCCTCGATCGACCCTGAGTTGATGATCCGGATGCTGCTCACCGGCTATTGCTTCGGCATCCGCTCGGAGCGGCGGCTGTACGAGGAAGTGCATCTCAACCTTGCCTATCGCTGGTTCTGCCAGCTCGGACTGGAAGGTGCGGTGCCGGACCACTCCACCTTCTCCAAGAACCGCCACGGACGCTCCGCGACAGTGACCTGCTGCGGGAGCTGTTCGAAACCACGGTGCGGTGTTGCATCGAAGAGGGGCTGGTCGGCGGCGAGGGTTTCGCCGTCGATGCCAGTCTGATCAAAGCGGATGCCAACAAGCAGCGGTCCGCCGCCGCCTCGGAGCAGGTGGACTGGGAGGGGCTCGCCGAGACGCGCCGGTCGGTCCGGGAATATCTCGACACGCTCGACGAGGCCGCCTGGGGCGCCGCGAGCGAGGTGAAGCCGAAGTTCGTCTCCAGGTCGGATCCGGCGGCGCAATGGACCGGCGCCCTGAAAGGCCATGCCTTCTTCGCCTACGCCACCAACTACCTGATCGACCTCGATCACGCCGTCATCGTCGATGTGGAAGCATGCCGCGTCATCCGGCAGGCGGAGGTCGGGGCGGCACGCACCATGATCGAGCGCACACAAGATCGCTTCGGCCTCTAGTCAGCGCGCCTGGCCGCCGACAGCGCCTATGGTTCGGCGGAGAACCTCGCCTGGCTGGTCCACGAGCGCGGAATCGAGCCGCACATCCCGGTGTTCGACAAATCCGAACGCCAGGACGGCACCTTCAGCCGGTCGGACTTCACCTACGATCGCGATGCGGACGCCTATATCTGCCCGGCCGGCAAGCCGTTGCGGCAGCGGCAGAAGGCCTACCGGATGCCGCGCCCGCTTGTCGATGATGACGGCGTGATGCGCTACCGCGCCAGCAAACTGGACTGCGAGGCTTGCGTGTCGAAGCCTCGGTGTTGTCCCAATACACCCGCCCGCAAGATCCCGCGTTCGATCCACGAAGGGGCCCGCGACATGGCACGAGACATTGCCACTACGGACGACTACGTCACCTCACGCCGACAGCGGAAGAAGGTTGAGATGCTGTTCGCCCACCTCAAGCGCATCCTCAGGCTCGACCGTCTGCGACTACGCGGCCCAAACGGCGCCCGGGACGAGTTCCACCTCGCCGCCACTGCTCAGAACCTCAGGAAGCTCGCCAAGCTCCTCCCGAGCGGGCCGCAGGTCAGGCCAGCATGACCGGAGACGACGTCCGGCCGCCAAATCCGGCTTCGTGCCGGCGCGCCTCACAGGCCGACTTTTTCAACGGAATCGGGCGCAAAGCGGACGTCCCTGAAAGGGCAGTCGAGGGGCACGTATGAGTCAAACCGACTCATTTGCGCTGCGCTACTCGCTGTCCAGATCCGTGGCACCCCTACCGGTCAGCGCCCTTGCCTCAATCCAGCCGCAAGCGCTTCCATCAGCATTGCAGCATCCTCGCCGGCCCGGTGCCGCACTGTGGCGTGTTCAAGCTGATCCCGTATCCCCTCGCTGACTTCATCGCCAAGTTCGCGAAGCAGGCCGTCCCAACTGCACATCGTGAAGCTCGGCTTTATGCCCGCCGCCTCGAACAGAGCATTCATCCAATAGGCGTCGAAGGGGCCGCCATCGCACCAGACTGGACCGCTGCCGAGGAGCTGATTCAGGGTCCTCGCGGTAACCATCGGCGGCTCGGCCGTGGCAAGCTCGGTCCGGTCGATGCCGTGCACCTCTTGCGACAGTTCGCTCCAATGGCCGAAGTCGGTCCAATCCTGCGTCGGCCGGATAAGCGCCGACCACACATGGATGGGCTCCTCCGGAGCCGGCCACGCGGCAACGCCCACCTCGATGGGATATCCGCCATCCTCCAAAGAACTCGCCTCAAAATCGATGATGCGCAGAGGCCATTGGATCGTCGGCACTTGCTGCTCCTTCGTCTGGAGAAAGCTCCTACCCCCTTATCTCGGACACCGCCCCCCTTGGCCCATGGGCTCAGACCTCCTGATCGACGACAGCTCACTCAGTGCAGTTGGCCATGGCGAGGTGGATCAGACGTCTGTCTCCTGAGACGCGGAAGCGCAGGGCGTCCTGGATCGACCAGTCGGCGCGGGAGAGATCGCCGGCGTCCTGGAACGACACCGCGACTATGGCTTCCAGCTCTTGGAATGACACGCCAGAGACCTCCAGAACGGCGATGAGTTGGAACGGCGCCTCGGCGGTGGGGCTGGGCTTGATGTCGAGCACACGCGCGGCGAGTTTGCGCGTGCCACCGCGCTCGAAGCGCACCTCCATGTCGAGGTTTTCGAGCATGCTCAGCACATCCTCCGGCCGGCTGGTTTTTTGGCCCAGCGCCGTGTCGCGCGAGCCCGGCTGGAACACCAAGGCGACGAGGGGGGTCTTGCGGCCTTTGCGGCAGAACAGGCGCAGGCGGGTGGTATCGTCGAAGCGGCTGGTGGCCACTTCGGCAGTGGCGCCGATGTCTCTGCCCATGCCACCGGCGGCCTCTAGGCTGAGGGGTGCATAGTGGCGCGCCGTGTTGTCGACGTTCCAGGCGCGCATCTCGTCCGGTGTGAGCCAGTGGGGTGCGCCCTCCGGCGTCTTGGCCGCCAGAGCCAGGAAGCGCGGATCGATGCCCATGGCCAGCGTGTAGTCGATCAACCGCCCCATGATCTGCTGGGCATAGGCGGTGGTGCCCGAGAAGGAGAATTGATGCACGCCGAGGCGGGTGCCGGTGGCGCCCTCGAAGCGGTCGTATTGGTCTCCCTGGTCCTCGGCGCCGGGATCTTGCGCGATCATGTAGCGCTTCACGCCGCCGAGGATGGCATAGGCGCAGGCGCCGACGCAGATCTCCCCGAGGCTGGTGCCGAAGCCGGCCTTGCGGATCAGCTCGCCCAGCTTGGCGGCGGAGGCAAGATCCCCGCCGGGCGAGACGAACTGCAGCATGCCGCCATCGGGATTGTCGCGGGCGAAGGCGGCGAAGGCCTGCGGCGTGTCGGGCGTGATCATGCCGACGGCGAGGTCCGCGCTTTCCAGCGCATTGCCCCGGCAGGCGGCGTTCGGCGGGGAGAAGAAGCGCATGGGCTTGCGCAAATCGGCGGGGCGATAGTCCGGCGCCTCGCAATCCGGCTCTTCCGCCTGCGCCCGGCTGGAGGGAGCCGCCACCGCCAGGATGGCGACGGCGGCAATGCTTGCGAAGATGCGTTTCTCGCGAAAAATCATCCTTCGCTCCGCAGGGTCGGCTCGGTGCGGTTCGGCTCGATGGGATGCGGCTCGGAGCGATGGGGCGGCCGGTCGATGGCGAGGCTCCATCGGGTCTTGGCGTACCAGGTCTCCTGCGAATCCGGATCGGCGAACACCCAGCCGTGCTCCAGATAGTTCTTGGCCGTCAGCTCGTTGCCCTTGACGCCGAAGAAGATCATCAAGGTCAGATCGAGGATGCAGGTCGCGAGCGCGACCAGGGCCACGTCCTTCGGCTCGAGGTCCGCCAGGCTCTGGCTGATGGTCGTGGAGAAGTTGATCACATTGATCAGGATGCCCCAGACATAGAGGCGGCGCAGGAACAGCGGGATGCCGAAGAAGGTGGAGAAGAAGAACAGGACCCAGCTCCAGCCGACCTTGATGCGCTTGAGCTCGCCCGTCTTCGGGTTTTTCATCAGAACTTTCATGCTTTCCCCCATAATGAAGCGATGATGTGATGAAGCGATGTTTGATGACGTGATGGAAACGCGCGTCAGATCGCGGCTCAGCGCTGCGCCGTGGCGGGCGGGGCCATCCCCACGCCGCCGCTGAGCACGAAGCCGCGCTGGCCGTCGGCGCGTGCGACCGGGATGAGTTCGGCCGGCGCCTCGCCCTTCGGCTGGATGACGACGAGGGCGTCGACCCATTGCAGCGTGTCGCCGACGTCGAGGATGGTGCAGTCGCCCGTGCTGGCGAAGAGATCGCGCACCCTGCGCCGCGCCGCTCCCGGCCGCTCCGACAGGATGGCTGTGAGCTGTTGCGGGGTGCGGCAGAAGACCGTGCGCTCGACGATGGTGCAGCGGCCGCCTTCGACGCAGCGTTCTTCCCCCGGCTGCGCGCCAGGTGCGGCCTTCGACGCCGAAGCCGTCTTTGGGGCTGACCGCAGCGTGGCAAGCGCGGCCATGGCCTGATCGAGCTCGCGCTGTGCCTGTGCTCGCTCGCGCCGCACTCCTTCCAGGGGATCGGGACCGCCGCCGCCCGCCAGATCCTGGAACGCCTGCGCCATGCCGGACGGTCCCCGCGCCATGCCCATGGCCAGGCTCAGCATGCGGCGCGCCTGATCGGCCTGTATCGCGGCGGACCGCTCCTGCAAGCGCCGCTCGGCCGCCTGCACGGCTTGGCGTGCTCGCGCGACACGCGCTTGAGCGGCATCCAAAGCATCGGCGGCAGCCGTGGCAGTGGCCTGTGCCTGCCTCTCGCGCGCCTCCGCATCGCGCATTGCGCGGCCTTCTTCCTCACGCCGCGCCTCATCCTGGCGCCGCGTTTCCTGCTCAAGGCGGGCTTCCTCTTGCTGCCGCACTTCTTCCTGTCGGCGCGCCGCTTCGCGCGCCTGAAGGGCACGTGCCGTCTCCTCTTCGATCTCGGTCAGGCGGCGATCGATGATGGTGTAGGGCTCATCTCCCGCCAGCTGCTTCAGGGTCTCCTTGATGGGGCTGTCCTGCATGGCGCCCCCATCGGCGGCGGAAACGACGACACCGACAGCGGCGAGGCGCGTCACACGCGACCGGATATCGGTGAGCCTGCCGGCTGCGGTCTGCATGTCCGCCTTTTGCAACTCGGCCAGCGACATCCAGTTGGCGGCGAAGCGCCTGCGGGTCGCGGCCGCCAGATCGCTCAATTGCCGGTCGGTCGACAGGCTGTCGGCATAGGCGAACTTGAACAGAACCGTCTGCGCCAGGCAGAGCTCGTCGACGGACAATCCGGATTGTTGCGGCTTCGATGTCGGGGCCGGCGAAGATTGGGCGGCTTTGGCGATCATGTCCTGCGCCGGCGAGAGGGGCGGCGCGGAGACCGCCTTCTTCAAAATCACGACCGTGTCGCACGCGCCGCCCATGGCCTGGGCCAATTCCGCGCCGAAGAACGCCTCGATCTGCGCGGGGGTGGTGCCGATCGTCATGAACAGCAGGCGGAGCATTACGAGCTCATCGTCGCTGAGCTTTTCCGGCAGGACGTACTTCTGCTCGAAGATGCGATCCTTGTAGCCGTACTCGGAGCGGGCCAAGGCGGGACTGGCGAGCAGGCCGAGGCTGCCGCACAGCGCAAGCGTCCTGATCAGCCTGGGAGAGGCCATCGGAGGGGTTCCTTTCTGAGGGGGCGAAGCCCTGGAAAATTGGGCATCGACGGAGATGAATTTCGTAACGTGCACTATAATGCGTAGCACACTAGTGCACAATGACGCGCCATCGCACCATGGTGGATGCGCAACATGTGCTTGGTGCAAACGTTCGACGCTGCCGTCTGGCGATCGGCCTCTCTCAGGAAGAGGTGGCTGAACGTATGGGCGTCGATCGTGCTTACGTCAGCGGCTTAGAAGGCGGGCGCAGAAATCCCACCCTCACCACCATATGGGCGATCGCGCAGGCTCTGGGCGTTGAGATGTCGACATTAGTAAGCGCCGCTGGGGCGAGCGACCCGGCGCCCCCCATCCGAAAGCGGGCACCTCGTCGGAAGCCTACCGGATAATAGTGCTGGGAGGCCTTGAGGCCTCCCAGCTTTCCGCTCACGCCTTGCAATCGGGATGCATGAGGGCGAGTTGGCTGATCGGCCGCGTGATCACCGGCAGATCGTCGAAGCCGTGCCATTTGAGCGTGGCCCGGGTCGCATCGCGATTGATCACCTCGGCCGGCCACCAACCGTTGAAGGCACCGTCTTCATAGTCCGGCGCCAGCACCAAATGGCCGCTGGCAATCTCGGGCCAGAGCCCCACGGCGACCTCTTTACTGACAACACCGAGATTGCCGCCGTCGAGCATGTTCTGCGATGCAATGGCCACGGCAGAGACAGGCTTGTCCGTGGCGCCCGAGGCCGCCTCTGCGGCCGTTTCGACGGCCGGCGCTGTCGTCGTCGCATTCGCGGCCGCCTTCGCCTCAGCGGCCTTCGGAATCAACTGCACGACAGGCGCCGTTTTGGCCGCGCTCTCGGCCACGGCCGCGAGCTCGCTGACCATGCGGGGCGTGACCGCGCCGAGCAGGGGAGCACCCTCCTTGTCGAAGGCGCCGCGCGCGAGACTCGCGATGAGCTTGGCGTCCTTCGCCGGGCTCAGCGTGACGCTGCGAAGGCCGAGGCCCTCGGCAGCAGCGCGCGCCTTTTCGGCGGCCTCGCCTTCGAACTTTGCGGCCTGGGACGGCGTGGCATTGAAGAGCACGAGAATGCCGGAGGAAGCGGCCTGAGATTTGACAGTCATGATGCGATCTTTCCTGAGACTGGCGGCAGTCTCCGCCTCTGCATTGTATCATATTACTGTCTATTTGTCAAGAAACTCGTGCTGAGGGGAGGCTTTGGCTTCGATTAGGATCGCGCATCGTGCTTGAGTATTTGCCCCTCAGCGGTTCAAGGCGGCGATGTATCTGACCTGCCCGCGAGAGCGGCTTTGGGCAGGCATGACGCCCGATACAATCGAGATCGCTGCTCAAGGCCGAGGCGCAGAACGTGTTCATCGACTCGAGATCGTCGCCTCGCGCGCACGCGAGCAGCACGCTCAAAATGTGGGGTGCAATGTGGGGAGAGGTATCGCTCGAGAGAGATAAATCTTTATTTTCAATGACTTATCGCAATGATTGGCGGAGAGAGAGGGATTCGAACCCTCGATACGGTTGCCCGTATACACGCGTTCCAGGCGTGCGCCTTCAACCACTCGGCCACCTCTCCACGGCGCGGCCCTAAGGCGCGCGCGGAACCTTATGCACGGGAGCGGACGGGATGGCAGCGGAGCATGTCCATGCTCTCAGCCGTCCCGGGCCCACTGTCCTGCATGCATCGCCCGGTCGTGCCCGTTGTGACGGACCGAACACAGGCGCCATGCACGGCATACCCGCCGAAGCTGTCGTGAAACATGCGGCGCCGGTTGAAGCGCCACGCTCTGGCAAGGCGGCGGAATATAGCGGCTCGCGCGCCTGAGACAAGCCGGTCGGCGAAACTTTCTGCCCGGCTCAACACAAGTCTTTGCGCCCCTCCGGCAATCGCCCATGGGCGGCCCTCGAAGCCGCGCGCGAACAAGGGCGGCGACGGCGACAGGCGCAATTTCAGCGTGCGATTTCGGTCAAAGCGCACCCAGCTATTCGCCCCCGCACCAGTTGCGGCCCGCAACCCGACCGAGACCGCAGCCCCGCGCCCGGAAATCCCCCGCTTCCCGCAATGGATACCGGCCATCTGGAGGCCGAAGGTCGCGGCAAGAGCCGACTGAAGGATCCCGCGCGACCGGAGGATGGCGTCAATCGCCGGGTGCAGTGCGCGCACGGAACGTGGCCGCACGATAAAGCGCGCGATCGCGTGGCGCGTACCCGAGGGATCGGCGCGGCACGGCGCGGTGGGCGGTTTTCGCCCCGGCGTGTCATGGGAGCGGCAAAAACCCTGCGTCCGGCCGAGCCGGCACGTTTTCCTCGCCGCCCTGGTGGGGGTTGCTTGAACCTCTAGCCCAGAAGCACCATCGCGCCCCGGACGATGACATAGATGCCCACCACAGCGACGATCATCGCGAACACCTGGGAAAGCACAGCCTTGCGCGGCGCCAGTGCGCCCGCGAGCCGTCCGCCGAACAGGCCGCCTAAAATGCCACCGCCGATGAAGAAAGCCACCAGCCGCCAGTCGATGAAGCCGGACAGGGCATAATTCACCGCCGTGGTGACGCCGAAGGCGGTCACTGCCACCAGCGACGAACCGATGGCGAACAGCAGCGGCATGCGGGTGGCGGCGAGCAGGCCGGGCACCACCAGGAACCCACCGCCGATGCCGAAGAAGCCCGATAGCGCCCCGACACCGGAGCCATAGGCCAGAAGGCGCGGCAGCAAGACCGGCGCGGAGGCGGACGTCAGCCGCACGCCGGCATCGTCCGCATCGCCCTTGCGCCGCATCATGGCGATGGCGATGAACACCATGAGCAGGCCAAACAGCAGCAGCAGCTTCTGCCCATCCATGGCCTTGCCGATGGTGGAGCCGATCGCCGCCCCGATCACCCCGGCCGCGGCAAACACCATGGCGCAGGGCCATTTCACATGGCCGGCGCGCGCGTGGCCCACGAGATTGGCAAGCGCGCTGATCGCCACCGCCACAGCGCTGGTGCCGATGGCCACATGGGGCGAGGGCACGCCCACGAGATAGACCAGGAGCGGCACCGCCAGCACCGAGCCGCCCCCGCCGATCAGGCCGAGCACGAAGCCCACCAACATGCCCGAGCCGCCGGCCAAGGTATCGGTAAGCGTGATCACACGAAAAACTCCGGCATGACATTCCTTCCGGTCCCACGGGCATCGCCGCCCGGGCGCGCGTCCTCGGCTCGGATCCTGCTAGAGCCCGTTGATGGGCACCTTCAGAAAGCGCTTCCCTGCCGCATCGGGCGGCGGCAGGTCGCCGGCGCGCATGTTGACCTGGATCGAGGGGATGATCAGGCGGGGCATATCCAGCGTCGCGTCGCGGGCCGTGCGCAGGGCGACGAACTCGGCCTCGGTGACGCCGTCGCGCACATGGATATTGTGAGCACGCTCCTCGGCCACCGTGGTTTCCCACTGGATCCGCCGGCCGTTCGGGCCGTAATCGTGACACATGAACAGGCGGGTCTGCGGCGGCAGCGCCAGCACGCGCTTGATGGAGCGGTAGAGCACGGCGGGATCGCCGCCGGGAAAATCCGCCCGCGCGGTGCCGCCATCGGGCATGAACAGCGTGTCGCCCACGAAGGCGGCATCGCCGATCACATGGGTCATGCACGCCGGGGTATGGCCGGGCGTATGCATGGCGAAGGCGGTCATGGTGCCGATCTCATAGGTGTCGCCATCGGCGAACAGGCGATCGAACTGGCTGCCGTCGCGCTGGAACTCCGTGCCTTCGTTGAAGATCTTGCCGAACGTGTCCTGCACCACGGTGATCTTGTCGCCGATGCCCAGCTTGCCGCCCAGCTGGCCCTGGATGTAAGGCGCGGCCGAGAGATGATCGGCATGGACATGGGTCTCGATCAGCCATTCCAGCTGGAGCCCGTGGCTCTTTATGAAGGCGATGATCTCGTCCGCCGAGCGATAGGCGATGCGCCCGGCCGCATAGTCGATGTCCATCACGCTGTCGATCACGGCGCAGGCGGGCGAGTGGGGGTCCTTCACCACATAGCTGACAGTATTGGTGGGCGCGTCGAAAAAGGCCGTCACCTCGGGCTTCACGGTCAGATCCACGGCATGGGGAATGGGGGACATGGGAACCTCCCTTCGGGTCTAGGTTCAGGATTTCTGCGGGGCGGATCCGGCGGGGTGCGCGGGCGGGCGCGCATCCTGCCGCTGGGCGAGCCAGCGGGCGGCGGCCATGCCCGCGAACATGGCGGGCACGAACACCAGCACACCGGGCGCCGCGAGCGCGAGCGATGTCAGCGCCGGGCCCGGACATAGGCCGGAGAGGCCCCAGCCGAGCCCGAAGAGCGCCGGGCCAACCAGCAGGCGCGCATCAATGTCACGCCGGGTCGGCACCTGGAACTTTGCGGCGAACAGCGGCTTCGGCCAGCCGAGGACCCAGCGATAGCCGGCCGCGGCCACCGCCACCGCCCCGCCCATGACGAAGGCGAGGCTCGGGTCCCAACTTCCGGCGATGTCGAGGAAGTTCAGCACTTTCGCCGGATTGGCCATGCCGGACACGACCAGGCCGAGGCCGAAGATCACGCCCGCGAGCACATTCACGATGACGCCCATCTCAGCCCCCCGCCACATGACGCACAACGAACACGGTGAGGCCGGCGACGCCCATGAAGACCAGGGTCGCCACCAGCGAGCGGGGCGAAAGCCGGGCGATGCCGCAGACGCCGTGGCCGCTGGTGCAGCCGCTGCCCCACACGGAGCCAAAGCCCACCAGCAGTCCGGCGCCGACCATCAGGGGGAGATTGCCGGACACCGCCTGCACCACCGGCGCGCCGGTGAGCGCGGCCACGAGCAAGGGGGCCGCCACCAGGCCGGCCACGAAGCCGAGCCGGCCCAGGAACCCGCTCCCCTCATAAGGCGGCAACAGGCGCGCGGCGATGCCGCTGATGCCCGCGATCCGCCCCTGCCCCGCCATCAGCAGAACAGCGGACAGGCCAATCAACATCCCGCCGAACAGGGAGGCGAGTGGGGTGAAGGGAGTCATGGTCATGCGCCTCCTTACTTGGTCGCGCAGGTCTACTTGGTCGCGCAGGTCCGGATGCCCAGCAGCGTGTAGGCCGGGCAGAAGCGGAACACGGACGTCAGCAGCAGCACCGCGCCGATCGCGGACAGGATCCAAATCCAGGCCCCCAGGCCCGCGAGCGCGGTGGCGACCGCCGGCAGAAAGGGCAGCAGAAGCAATATGATGCCGGCGAGCGCCCGCACGGCCCTATCGACGGTTCCCACATTGACCATGGGGGGCCTCCTGATATAAGTTATTAGTTACGTATATTCGAAGATTCTAATATGTCAATCCCCTCTTCACCGCCCGCATCCACAAAACTGCCGCTCCCCGTGCTCGAAGCGCGCGCGGAGGAAGCGGCCGCGCTCCTGTCCTCCATGGCCAATGCCAAGCGCCTGCTTGTGCTGTGCCATCTGGTGGAGGGCGAGCGATCGGTCGGCGACCTCGCGATGTTGGCCGGGCTCAGCCAATCCGCCCTGTCCCAGCATCTGGGCAAGATGCGGCTGCAAGGTCTGGTCACAACACGGCGCGAGGCCCAGACGATTTATTACAGCCTCGCGAGCCACGAGGTGCGCGCGGTGCTGGAGACGCTCTACGGGATTTATTGCGCGCCGGCCTGAGGCCGCATTCCAATCGGATTGCGCCGGATCAAGGACGCGCGGTTTCCGACGGCGGATAAAGCCGGCGTCGGCACCCGGGTCCGGGAGGCCGGCGGAATCGTGTGCGACCGATGCCGGTCGGGAAGGCCGCCCTGGAGCTCCAGGGGGTGCATGGCCCTTGCTGCCATGAGCGGGTTGCAGTATGCAATTTTCAGAATTTTCTGAAAATTCAGTTTTCCGAGAAATCAAATGAAGCTGCCCGCCATGGTCCAGGCCTTCGTGCTGCATTTCGGCGAAATGGGCAGCCGCTGGGGCATCAACCGCACCGTCGGCCAGACTTATGCGCTGCTGTTCGTCTCCCCCCGGCCGCTGTGCGCGGACGAGATCGTCGAGGCGCTGGGCATCTCCCGTTCCAACGTGTCCATGAGCCTGCGCGAACTCCAGGCCTGGAACCTGGTCCTGCTGAAGCACCTGCCCGGCGATCGCAGGGATTTCTTCGTCACGCCCGACGACACCTGGCAGATCCTGCGAACCCTCGCCGAGGAGCGCAAGAAGCGTGAGGTGGACCCCACCTTGTCGGTGCTGCGCGAACTGCTGATGCAGGAACCCGCCACCGAGGAGGAGCGCCACGCCCAGGCCCGGCTCGGGGAGATGCACGCCCTCATCGAACAGCTCACCAATTGGTACGAAGATGTGAAGCGGCTCGACACCGCGCGGCTCGCGAGCCTGCTTGCCATGGGCGCCAAGGTGACCCGGCTGCTGGAAGCGACCGACAAGGTGGTGGCCCTGGGGCGCCCCCGGCGGTCGCGCACGGAAAAGCCGGGAGGATGACCATGTACGTCGCCCTGTCTCCCGTCCCGGCCGCCCGCCCCGCCCCGTCCCCGAAAGGACCGCAAGCGCAGGGTCCCGGTGCGCAAGGATCCAATGCGCAAGGATCTGGCGCGCAAGGATCGGACGCGCCGCAAGCTGGCGCGCAAGGCCCCGTTGCGCGGGAAGCCGCACGAGATTGCGGCGCGGCGCGGCAGGGTTCCGAGACTTCGCAGGGCCCGTCCACGTCCCGCCGCTCCCGCCGCGCCAAGGCGCCCTCTGCTCCGGGAATTCGGCGCGGCAGCCTTCTGCAGACCGCGGCCGCCCTGGTGTGGCTTCCGCAGGCGGCCGCCCTCGCCTATGCGGTGCAAGCCATCGCCGCCGGCGCGAGCGCAGACCACTTGGACATAATGCCCAGGGATATGGCGCACGTGAATATGGCGCACGTGACTATGGCGCACGTGACTTGGGCCGCGCTGCTCGTGCTGGTGCTGGGCGTGGCGCGCGCGGGGCTCGAGGCCTGCGGCTCGCGGCTCGCCTTCCGCGCCGCCCGAGCGGCGCTGTCGCAGATGCGGGCCCGCGCCGCCATGGCCCTGTCCGCCCGCTCGCCGCTGGACAGCACAAAGCCCGCCTCGGGCGCCGCAGCCAGCGCCATCGCCGAGCAGGCCGAGGCGGTGGTGCCGTATCTTGCGCGCTATACGCCCGCCCGCCAGCGGGCGACCCTCGTGCCCCTCGCCATCCTCGCCGTCGTGCTGCCCCTGTCCTGGGTGGCCGCTTTGGTGCTGCTGGTGGCGGCGCCCCTCATTCCCCTGTTCATGGCGCTGGTGGGCTGGCGCGCCAAGGAAGCCAGCGCCGCGCAGATGGTCGAGACCGGAAGCATGAATGCCTTCCTGCTGGATCGGCTGCGCGGCCTTGCCACCATCCGCGCGCTCGATGCGGTGGACCTCACGGCGCAACGCCTGCTGGCCAATGCCCTTTCGGTGAAGACGCGCACCATGGCGGTGCTGCGCATCGCCTTCCTGTCCTCGGCGGTGCTGGAGCTGTTCTCCGCCCTCGGGGTCGCCATGGTGGCGGTCTATATCGGCTTTCATTTCCTTGGCCCGCTCGGCTTCGGCGCCTGGGGCGGCCGGCTCTCCCTGGGCGAGGGCCTGTTCATTCTGCTGCTCGCCCCGGCCTTCTTCCAGCCGCTGCGCGATCTTTCCGCCGTCTGGCACGACCGGGCGGCGGGCGAGGCCGCGCTGGAAGCGCTCGACCGCCTTTCGCACCAAGGGCTTGCCCTGGCGGACGCGGCCGTCGCGGCCCCGGTGGATCTCCCCACCGACGGTCCCTGCCCGCCACCCGCGGTGCGGGGCTCGGGCTTGGGGTTCTGCCATGCGGGCGGCGAAGCCCCGGTTCTCGCGGATTTCAGCTTCGCGGTGGCACCGGGCGAACATGTCGCCCTGGTCGGCGCCAGCGGCGCGGGCAAGTCCACTCTGCTGGCGCTGATCGCCGGCCTCGCCCCGCCGCAGGCCGGCGAGATCGCGATTGCGGGCGTTCCTCTCGCCGCCGACACGGCTGCGGAGCTGCGTCGCCGTATCGCCTGGATCGGCCAGACGCCTCATTTCTTCGCCGGCTCGCTGCGCGCCAACATCGCGCTCGGGCGCACCGGCATCGGCGCCGCCGAGGTGGACCGTGCCCTCGCCTTCGCCGCGCTGGAGCGTGTCGCCAACGATCACGCCGGGCAGATCGGCGAGGGCGGGTCGGGCCTCTCCGGCGGCGAAGCGCTGCGCCTCGCCCTCGCCCGCGCGGCGGCGAACCCGCATGCGTCCCTGATCCTTGCCGACGAACCCACCGCCCATCTCGATGGCGCGACCGCGCGCGACGTCACCGACGGCCTGCTGCGGCTGGCCGAGGGACGCACGCTGTTGGTCGCGACTCACGATCCCGCGCTAATCGCGCGCATGGATCGCGTCATCGTCTTGGACCGCGCGACCGTCTCGGACCGCGCGATGATCTTGGACCGCGCGATGATCCCGGAGCCACGCCCATGAGCCGCCGGACCCTTCCGCATCCGGCGGGGGCTCCCGCCCGGACCTCCCGCATGGACGATCTCGGCACCGTCCTGGCCTTATTCTTCACCACCCGCCGCGCCATGTTGCTCGCGGGTCTGGCGCTTGCCGCCACCACGGTGCTGGCGGGCATCGCGCTGCTGGGCCTGTCCGGCTGGTTCATTTCCGCGACCGCGTTCGCCGGCCTTTCCGCCGCGACCGCGCTCGCCTTCGACGTGTTCGCGCCGGCCGCCGCCATCCGGTTTCTGGCTTTGGCGCGCACCGCCGCGCGCTATGGCGAGCGGCTGACGACCCATGACGGCGCGCTCTCGATCCTGGCGATGCTGCGCGCGCGGCTGTTCCGCGGCTTCGCCCAGCCGGGCGCGGCGCGGAGCCTGCTGGCGCGGCCGGCGAAACTGCTGTTCCGCCTGACCGCCGACATCGACGCGCTCGATTCGCTCTATCTGCGCATCCTCGTGCCGGCAGGCGCAATGCTGGCGGCCGCACTCGTCGCGGGCATCACGCTCGGAACCCTGAATGCCGGCCTCGGGATCGCCGTGGCGGGGCTGCTGCTCCTCGCCGGGTTCGGCCTGCCGGCACTCGCCGCGCGCGTCGCCCGAAAGCCGGCCCGGCGTCGCGCCTATGCCCTGGAAGCGTTGCGCGCCCGCGCCATTGATCTCGTGGCGGGCCAGACCGAGCTGATCCTGGCCGGGCGCCTCGCCGGCCAGCGCGCGGCGATCGCTCGCGCCGATGCCGACGCCGCCAAGGCGGACGACGCCCTAGACCGGATCGAGACCGCCGTCGGCGCGGGTTTCGCTCTCACCGGCACGGTGGTGCTGGCAGGCACGCTGCTCGCGGTCGGCCTGCTGGCGCGAGACGGGGTGATCAGCACGCCGCTGGCCGTGCTCGGCCTGCTGGTGGCCCTGGCGGCCGCCGAACCCTTCGCCGGCCTGAGGCGCGGCGCCCTGGAACTCGGCCGCACCCTGCTGGCCGCCCGGCGCATCGCGCCCCGCCTGCGGCCCCAGCCGCCGGCGCTGCGGCCCGCTCTTCCGCCCGCCGACTCTGCAGCGCGGCTTTGCGGCGTCTCGGCGCGCCATGAGGGTGCGCAGCGCGATGCCGTGCACGATCTCACCCTCGACCTGCCGCGCGGCACACGCCTCGCCATCATCGGCGCCAGCGGCGCCGGCAAATCCACCGTGCTGGCGCTGCTCGGCGGCGAGATGGCCCCGGCCGCCGGCACGCTGGAAGCCTGCCCCTCCACACTGCTCACCCAGCGCACCGAGCTGTTCCAGGACAGCGTGCGCGACAACCTGCGCCTCGCCGCCCCCGAGGCCACGGACGAAAAACTCTGGGATGCCTTGGCGGCGGCGGGCCTCGCGAACGCGGTGCGCGCCCTGCCACGCGGGCTCGACACCCGGCTGGGCGAAGGCGGGCTCGGCCTTTCCGGCGGCGAGAGCCGGCGCCTCGCGCTGGCGCGACTGTTGCTGCGCGCCGCCCCGCTCTGGCTGCTCGACGAGCCCACAGAGGGGCTCGACGCGACGACCGCCCGGGATGTGCTGGCCCGCGTGGCCGACCATGTGGGCGACCGCACGCTTGTGATCGCCACTCACATCCGGCGGGAGGCCGCGATCGCCGACCGCCTCATCCTCATCGACGACGGACGCATCCGCGCCCGGACGGAACGTGGCACGCCGGCCTTCGAGGCCGCCCTTGCCACGCTGCGCCCGGACTGAACGTGCCCGCCATCACCCTGACGGCGCCGTGGCGCCGGACCCTTGCGACTGGAGGCCGGGCCTGCCCGGAGCGATGACATGGAATTCGACATCGTAAGCTTATCGCGCCTGCAATTCGCGATGACGGCGCTCTACCATTTTCTGTTCGTGCCGCTCACGCTCGGCCTTTCCGTGCTCCTGGCGATCATGGAAACGGTCTATGTGATGACCGGGCGGGTCGTCTGGCGCCAGATGACCAAGTTCTGGGGCACCCTGTTTGGCATCAATTTCGTGCTCGGGGTGGCCACCGGCATCGTCATGGAGTTCCAGTTCGGCATGAACTGGAGCTATTACAGCCATTATGTCGGCGACATCTTCGGTGCGCCGCTGGCCATCGAAGGGCTCATGGCCTTCTTCCTGGAAGCGACCTTCGTCGGCCTGTTCTTCTTCGGCTGGGACAAGCTCTCGAAGGTGGGGCACCTCGTCACCACCTGGGCGGTGGCGCTCGGCTCCAACCTTTCCGCGCTCTGGATCCTGATCGCCAACGGCTGGATGCAGAACCCGACCGGATCGGCCTTCAACCCCCAGACCATGCGCATGGAGGTGACCGACTTCTATGCGGTGCTGTTCAATCCGGTCGCGCAGGCGAAGTTCGTGCACACGGTCTCCGCCGGCTATGTGACGGCATCCTTCTTCGTGCTCGGCGTCTCGGCCTGGTACCTGCTGAAGGGCCGCCATATCGAGCTCGCCAAGCGCTCCATGACGGTCGCGGCCTCGTTCGGGCTCGCGGCCTCCCTCTCCGTGGTCGTGCTGGGCGACGAGAGCGGCTATCTCGACACCGAGCACCAGAAGATGAAGCTCGCCGCCATCGAGGCCATGTGGGAGACCGAGCCGGCGCCCGCCTCCTTCACCTTGTTCGGCTTTCCCGACCAGGCGGCGCGCGAGACCCATTATGCGGTGCGCATTCCCTGGGTGATGGGCCTGATCGGCACCCGCTCGCTGACCACCGTCATCCCCGGCATCGAGGAACTGGTCGGCCATGCCAAGGACCGCATCCAGCAGGGCATCATCGCCTATGACGCGCTCCAGAAGATCCGCGCCGCGGGCAGCGCGGCGGTCGCCCCGGACGTGCAGAAGGCGTTCGAGGACAATGGCCGCAACCTCGGCTACGCGCTGCTCCTGAAGCGCTATGTGGACGACCCCCGGCAAGCCACGCCGGAGCAGATCAGCAAGGCCGCCTGGGACACCGTGCCCGGCGTCGCGCCCATGTTCTGGTCGTTCCGCGTGATGGTGGGCCTCGGCTTCTATTTCATCGCCTTCATGGCGCTGATGTTCATCCTCTCGGCGCGTCGCATGCTGGACCGCTACCCGATCCTGCTGCGGCTCGCGGTTCTGTCCATCCCGCTGCCCTGGATCGCAGCGGAGTTCGGCTGGGTGGTGGCGGAATTCGGCCGCCAGCCCTGGATGATCGAAGGCATGCTGCCCACCGCCGCCGGCGTCTCCAACCTCGGCGCGACCACGGTGCTGCTGACCATCTGCGGCTTCGCGCTGATCTATACCGTCCTCATCATCATCGAAATGGGCCTCATGGTCGGCGCGATCCGCAAGGGTCCGACGCCGGACACCAAGCCCGAGGCGGGGCTGCTCGAAGCCCGCCTGGCTCCTGCGGAGTGATGCGCCATGATCCTTAGCGACCTGATCAATTACGAAATCCTGCGGCTCATCTGGTGGGTGCTGCTGGGCGTGCTGCTCATCGGCTTCGCCATCATGGACGGGTTCGATTTAGGCGTGGCGACCCTGCTCCCGTTCGTCGGGCGCACCGACATGGAGCGGCGGATCGTCATCAACACCATCGGCCCGGTGTGGGAAGGCAACCAGGTGTGGCTGATCCTCGGCGGCGGCGCGATCTTCGCCGCCTGGCCCCCGCTCTATGCGGTGTCCTTCTCCGGCTTCTACCTTGCCATGTTCGCCATTCTGGCGGCGCTGATCCTGCGGCCGGTGGGCTTCAAGTATCGCAGCAAGCGCGACAGCGTCGTGTGGCGCACCTGCTGGGACTGGGCGCTGTTCATCGGCGGCTTCGTGCCGGCGCTGATCTTCGGCGTCGCGGTGGGCAATGTGCTCCAGGGCGTGCCGTTCCGCTTCGACAGCGAATTGCACATCTTCTATGAGGGCACGTTCTTCGCCCTGCTCAACCCCTTCGCCCTGCTGTGCGGGCTGCTCTCGGTCGCCATGCTGGTGACCCATGGTTCGGCCTGGCTGATGGTGAAGGCGGACGGCCCGGTGGCCGCGCGGGCTCGGGCCATCGGCAGCGTGGCGGCCTTGGCCACCATCGCCTTGTTCGTCCTCGCCGGCGTTGCCCTGTACCTGTTCGTTCAGGGCTATCGCCTCACCGCCCCCATGGACCCCTTCGGCCCGTCCAATCCGCTGCTGAAGTCGGTGGCCATGGAGCGCGGCGCATGGTTCGCCAATTATGCCGCCTATCCGGTGCTGATGCTGGCGCCCGTCCTCGGCGTGCTCGGCGCGGCAGGCGCCTTCCTCGGCCTGCGCGCGCGGCGGGAGGTGCCGACCTTCCTGGCCTCGGCGCTGGGAATCTTCGGCATCATCTCCACCGTGGGCGTGTCGATGTTCCCGTTCATCCTGCCGTCGTCGATCCATCCCCAATCGAGCCTGACGGTGTGGGATGCGTCTTCGAGCCACCTCACCTTGTTCATCATGCTGGTGGTGACGGTGATCTTCCTGCCGATGATCCTGGCCTATACCACCTGGGTCTACCGTGTCCTATGGGGCAAGGTGGACGAAGCCATGGTCACCGACAAAAACGGCCACGCATACTGAGGAGAATGCACGATGTGGTACTTCGCCTGGATGCTGGGGCTGCCGCTGGCGGCGGCCTTTGCGGTGCTCAATGCCATGTGGTTCGAACTGATGGAGGAGGACACCCAGCGCCGCAAGGCGCAGGGCACGACGCCCGGCCGGTGAGGACGGCGCGTCCCCTTCCCTGACCTCCTGTCCCCGTGCCCTGCGCGGGCGCGCCGGCCCCGTCGATGAAACGGCGGGGCCGGTTCACGTTTGCGGCCTTCGTCCCGTTTGTGGCCTTCCCCCGGCCGGCCAAATGGCCTAAGCGCGCAGCAGCTTCATTCCAGGGTTCCCAGCGCGCATGATCCGGCTCGACTCCATCGGCAAACAGAACGGCAAGCAGATCGTCTTCATCGAGGCCTCCGCGACCCTTCTCAAGGGCGAGAAAATCGGCCTCGTCGGCCCCAATGGCGCGGGCAAGACGACCTTGTTCCGGCTCATCAACGGGGAGGAGGCCCCCGACGAAGGGCAGGTCTCGGTGGATCGCGGCATCACCATCGGCTATTTCAGCCAGGATGTCGGCGACATGGCCGGCCAGAGCGTGCTCAACACCGTGATGGACGGCGCCGGCCCCGTGAGCACCATCGCGGCCGAGCTGCGGACGCTGGAAGCGGCCATGGTCGACCCCGACCGCGCCGACGAGATGGACGCGATCATCGAGCGCTATGGCGAGGTGCAGGGCCGCTTCGAGGAGCTGGACGGCTATGCGCTGGAGGGCCGCGCCAGCGAGGTGCTCGCCGGCCTCGGCTTCACCCAGGAGATGATCGAGGGCGATGTGGGCCGCCTGTCGGGCGGCTGGAAGATGCGCGTGGCGCTGGCGCGCATCCTGCTCATGCGCCCGGACGTGATGCTGCTCGACGAGCCGAGCAACCATCTCGACCTGGAAAGCCTGATCTGGCTGGAGGCGTTCCTGAAGACTTTCGACGGCGCGCTGATGATGACCTCGCATGATCGCGCCTTCATGAACCGCGTCGTCACCAAGATCGTCGAGATCGACGCCGGCGCGCTGAACACCTATTCCGGCGATTATGAATTCTATGCCCAGCAGCAGGCGCTGGCGGAAAAGCAGCAGCAGGCCCAGTTCGAGCGCCAGCAGGCGATGCTGGCCAAGGAGATCGCCTTCATCGAGCGGTTCAAGGCCCGCGCCTCCCATGCCGCGCAGGTGCAGAGCCGGGTGAAGAAGCTCGACAAGATCGAGCGCGTGGAGCCGCCCCGCCGCCGCCAGACCGTTGCGTTCGAATTCCAGGCGCCGCCGCGCTCGGGCGACGACGTGGTGAATCTCAAGAATGTGCACAAGAGCTATGGCACCCGGCGCATCTATGAGGGGCTCGATTTCCACGTGGCGCGGCGCGAGCGCTGGGCGATCATGGGCGTCAACGGCGCCGGCAAGTCGACGCTGCTGAAGCTGGTGGCCGGAGAGACCAAGCCGGACGAAGGCACCGTCTCCGTCGGCGGCAGCGTGAAGATGGCCTATTTCGCCCAGCATGCCATGGAGGTGCTGGAGGGCGAGCGCACCGTATTCCAATCGCTGGAGGACGCCTTCCCCCAGGCGGCGCAGGGCAGCTTGCGCGCGCTCGCCGGTTGCTTCGGCTTTTCCGGCGACGATGTGGAAAAGCGCTGCCGCGTGCTCTCGGGCGGCGAGAAGGCGCGCCTCGTCATGGCGCGCATGCTGTTTGACCCGCCGAACTTCCTGGTGCTGGACGAGCCGACCAACCATCTCGACATCGCCACCAAGGAGATGCTGATCTCAGCCCTGGCCGATTATGAGGGCACCATGCTGTTCGTCTCCCATGACCGGCATTTCCTCGCCGCGCTCTCCAACCGCGTGCTGGAGCTGACGCCGGAGGGCGTGCACCAATATGGCGGCGGCTATAGCGAATATGTCGCCCGCACCGGGCAGGAGGCGCCGGGCCTGCGCAGCTGAGCCGGCGCGACATCCCACGCCGGGGTGCGACGCTTTTCCGGCATGGCTGCCAAGCCTGGACGCGGGCGGCAAAAGGATTAAGTTCGCGCCGCCCGAGGGCCCGCCCTCGGACAGATTAGCCGAAAGCGCCGACGCCGTTTGCCGCCCCGTTTCCGGTTGATCGCTCATTCATCGTTGAAGGACGCCGAGATCGTGGACGCAAGCCTTTCCCATTCGCCGCAACTCTCGCTGGCCAAGGACAAGATCCGGGTACTGCTTCTCGAAGGCGTGAACGACAGCGCCGTGGAGATGCTGACCGCCGCCGGCTATTCCAACGTGACGCGCCTGCCGAAGGCGCTCGATGGCGATGCGCTCAAGGAAGCCATCAAGGGCGTTCACCTTCTCGGCATCCGCTCGCGCACGCAGATCACCGCCGATGTCGTGGCAGCCGCCGACCGGCTGATCGCCATCGGCTGCTTCAGCGTCGGCACCAACCAGGTGGACGTGGATGCGGTGCGCGCGCACGGCATTCCCGTGTTCAACGCGCCGTTCTCCAATACCCGCAGCGTGGCGGAACTGGTGATCGGCGAGATCGTCATGCTGCTGCGCCGCATTCCGGCGCGCTCCCACGCCGCCCACGAGGGGCGCTGGGACAAGTCCGCCAACAACAGCCACGAGGTGCGCGGCAAGACGCTCGGCATCATCGGCTATGGCAATATCGGCTCGCAGCTCTCGAACCTCGCCGAAGCCATGGGGATGCGGGTGCTGTTCTACGATCACACCGACAAGCTGCGGCACGGCAATACCGAATCCACCACCAGCCTGAACGAGCTGCTGGCGCAGAGCGACGTGGTGAGCTTGCATGTGCCGGAGACGCCGGCGACCCACGGCATGATCGGCCGCACGGAACTCGCGGCCATGAAGGACGGCGCCTATTTCATCAACAACAGCCGTGGCACGGTGGTCGATCTCGACGCGCTCGCCGACGCGCTGCGCGCCGGCAAGCTGCGCGGGGCGGCGGTGGACGTGTTCCCCGTCGAGCCCGGCTCCAACAACGAGCGCTTCGTCTCCCCGCTCCAGGGCCTGGACAATGTCATCCTGACCCCGCACATCGGCGGCTCGACGGAAGAGGCGCAGGAGCGCATCGGCGCCGAGGTGGCGCGTAAGCTGGTGGATTATAGCGACAGCGGTTCCACCATGGGCGCGGTGAACTTCCCGCAGGTGCAATTGCCGGCGCGTCCCCTGGGCACGCGGTTCATCCAGGTTCAGCGCAATGTTCCGGGCATGCTCGGGCGGCTCAACGAGGTGCTTGCGCGCCATTCGGTGAACATCGCCGCGCAATATTACGAGACCCATGCCGACGTCGGCTATGTGGTGCTGGATGCCGACGCATCCGCCACCGACAGCCAGAGCGTTCTGGACGAGATCCGCGCGCTTGAAGGCACCATCCGGGCGCGGCTGCTGTACGAATACAAGATCTGAGGCGGCACGCCGCCGGAGGAATTGGGGGCGGCGCCTGGCCGCCCCGCTCCCTCAATAGTTGATCGTGGTACGCACGCCGAACACGGCCGCGTTCTTGATCGTGGTCAGGCCGTTCGGATCGTTGGGATTGAGCACGCCGCCGCCGGGATTCCAGATGTATTGGAAGTCCGGCTGGATGGTGAAGCCGGGCGTGACCTCGAACGAATAGGTGGCTTCCAGCACGGTTTCGCTGCTGCGCACGGGATAATAGGACGCCGTATAAAGGGCGATGTCCTGGTCGAGGCCGCGCGCATAGGAGGAAACGCGCGAGGTGCCGAAGGCGACGCCGAAGGAATCGGCGTCGCGGCCGGGCACCATGCCTTTGAAATTGATGCCGCCATCGGCATAGAAGCTGATGGAATTCTGCGCGTTGGGCGCCGCCGTCACCCGGCCGAAAATGCCGATGCCCTGGTCCTTGGTGCCGGGCTTGCGATAGATCATCTGATCGAGGATCGCATAGAAGGAATAATCGCCATTGCTCTGCTGGGGAATGCCGAGCGTGTTCGGGTCCGCCAGCGACAGGCCGAAGATGTCATAGCGCTGATTGGGCATGGAATTCGAATTATACCATCCGCCCACCTTCAAGGTGCCGGGCAGCCATTTGGCGTCGGCTTCCTTGTTATAGCTGTAGGCGGCCTCGCCGATCACGAACACGCCCTGGTCGACGATGAAGTTCGTGCCGTACTTGTTCTCCTCCTGCGGATCGCCGCAGCAGGGCGCGGGATTGCCGTTGAACAGGCCGAGCATGACCGAGAAATTGTCGGTCGGCGCCACCTTCAACCGCACGCCGGGCGTGGCGAGCGGATAGGCCGGGCCGCCGCTCGGCAGGTCGGCGGCGAACAAAGCGGGCCATCCGAAGGTGGAGTTCAGGAACAGGCTGCCATTGTCGCTGATGGCGAATTCGGAATCCGCCGAAAGCTGGCCGAACCGCAGGTTCGCCTTGCCGTCGGCGAAGCCCTGCTCGATGTACAGCTCGAACAGGCGGGTGGTCGACAGGGCGTCGATATTGCTCACGCCCATGATGTTGCCGAGATATTGGCCGGAGAAGCCCGAGCCCTGGATCTGCAGCGCGCTCACATGGAAAGTGGCGTTGTTCCAGTTGAACAATTTGCCGAGGTCGGCATCCATGGTGAACAGGAAGCGGCCGTTATAGGCGGTGCCGGTGCCGAGGCCGCCGTGGGTGTTGCTCCACACTTCGCCGATGTAGTTCACGCCGAACTGGATGCCCGCATCCGCGAGCTTGGTGCGGGCGCCGCCCCAGTCGCCGAGCCAACCGAGCTGGGAGGCGATGGAGGGCGCAGCTTCCTCCGCCGCGGGCGCTTCGGCCGCGGGAGCCTTGGTCGCCATGTCGGCGGCCAGCGCGGATGTGCCGAGCGCCGATGTGCCAAGCAAAGCGACCGCCGCGACGCCGGCGAGGAGCGATCTCATCATGGGCGCGCCCTTGTGTGATCCGCGCGCGACGAGACGATCTGCAGCCGAACCGGTCATGTTTTCCCCTTCCCCGAACCACCATCCGCCCCTGGCGGCAGGGTCCCAAACCCTCGCCGCAGGCCAGATGTGATAATGTCACATTTGCAATCAACTCGTCTTATCAGGCACCCAAAACGGTGTCGCGCCCTATCTGCACCGAGATCGCCGATCGGTCGCGACTGTTGCAAATTTGAAACGCGCCGTGTCGCATACCCTGCCATTTCCGAATGACGGAAATAAAACCAGAAACAAACCTTAATATTCGCGGCCGGCGACGCGCCATTACTCGCTCTCGTCTCGCCGGGCCGGGAATCACCGTGCCGCCCGCGCACATTCGCCTTCGATACGCCCGATTCCCGCCGGGGACGATCATCCGCGACGTCGCGGATGAAAGTCAAACACCTTCCGCAAGGTCACGCATAAACATTGGAATTATTCGAGTTATTAAGTTTTCGCGATCCATGGCACGTCTTGATCAGACGAGGTAACAGTATTCCCAGATGGATATCAATGGCGAATATTACGCTAGGTTAGCTGGATCCGGATCTGAATAGCATGCTCGTTTCTTTCTTGATAATGCTGCGCGAGGGCATCGAAGCAGCCCTCATTGTCGGCATTATTGCTGGCTACCTGAAGAAGACCGGGCGCGAGGCCTGGATGCCGGCGATTTGGGTCGGCATTCTGCTTGCCGCTGCCTTGTCGCTGTTCGTCGGCGCCGGGCTTCAGCTTGCCAGCGCCGAGTTTCCCCAGAAGCTTCAGGAAGCGTTCGAGGCCGCCGTCGGCCTGGTGGCGGTGTTCGTGCTCACCTCCATGGTGTTCTGGATGCGCCGCATGGGCCGCTCCATCAAGGGCGAATTGCAGGCGTCCATCGACGCCGCCTTCAGCGAGCGCAACCAGACCCTGGCGCTGATCGCCATGGTGTTCTTCGCGGTGGCGCGCGAGGGCGTCGAATCCGTGTTCTTCCTGCTCGCCACCTTCCAGCAGAGCAGCGGCATGGGGGCGCCGGCCGGCGCGGTGCTCGGCCTTTGCGTGGCGTTCGCGCTCGGCTACGGCATCTATGCCGGCGGCGTGCATCTCGATCTGCGGCGCTTCTTCCGCTGGACCGGCATCTTCATCCTCGTCGTCGCCGCCGGCATCCTCGCCGGCGCGGTGCGCTCGCTGCACGAGGCGGGCCTGTGGAACCACCTCCAGCAGACCGCCTTCGATTTGTCCGCCATCCTGCCCGCCGACGGACCGCTCGGCACCGTCATCGCCGGCCTGCTCGGCTATCAGGATGCGCCGAGCCTCACCGCCGTCATCGCCTATGTGGCCTTTCTCGGGATCACGCTGACCCTGTTCCTCGCCCCGCCGGCCAAGCCGCCGGCCGCCCATTCCGTGGCCCAGCGCGGAGCTGCGCGATGAGCGGCGTCGCGGACACAGCCCCAAAGGCGGCATCGCCGGCCGGCGGGCCGCCGGCTCCCTCGCGCAAGGCCATGCGCCTCGCCATCGCCGGGTCCGGCCTGCTGCTGGTGATCGCGTTCGCCGCCTTCTATTGGGCGACCAGCCTCGCCGCCCGCCGCAAGGCCGCTGAAAACGTGGGCGCGGTGGCGGTTATCGTCACCGACAGCGCCTGCGAGCCCATGGACCTCACCGTACCGGCCGGGCGCACCACCTTCGCCATCACCAACCGCTCCAACCGGGTGATGGAATGGGAGATCCTGGACGGCGTCATGGTGGTGGAGGAGCGCGAGAACATCGCCCCCGGCATCACCCAGACCATCGCCGCGCGGCTCGCCGCCGGCACCTATGACATCACCTGCGGCCTGCTCAGCAACCCGCGCGGCAAGCTGCATGTGACGCCCGCGACGGCGGGGGACGCGGAGCCGGCGGCGCCCGCCCTGCTCGCCTTCATCGGCCCGCTGGCGGAATATCAGGTGCAATTGCTCACCAATGCCGGGGCGTTCGCGCAAACGACGGCCACCCTCGCGCAGGCGGTGCAAGCGGGCGATCTGGAGCGCGCCCGCGCGCTGTATGGCGCGGCGCGGCTCGCCTATGCCCGCCTCGCGCCGGCGGCGGACCTGTTCGCAGATCTCGATACCCGCCTAGATGCCCGCGCCGCCGATTTCGGCGGGCGCGAGCAGGATCCTTTGTTCACGGGCCTGCATCGCGTGGAATATGGCCTGTTCGCCCAGGGCTCCACGGCGGGCCTGCGCGCCCCGGCCGAGACGCTCGCGGCCGATGCGGGCGAACTCGACCAGCGCATGGCGACGCTCCAGCTCCAGCCGGAGCGCATGGTGTCCGGCGCGGCCCGCCTCATGCGCCGGGCCGCCGGCTTGGAAGCTGCGGGCGGCGCGGAAACATATGCCCATTCCGACCTCGCCGACATCCAGGCCGAGGCGGACGCCGTGCTCGGCATCGCCAAGCTTCTGGGCCCGCTGGCGCAAAAGGCATCGCCGGGCCTGCCCGCCCGCATCGAGGCCGATGGCGCCGCGCTCTCTGCCTTGCTCGCCGCGCATCGCGACGGCGCGGGCTTCTCTTCCTTCGAAACCGTCGCGGCGGACCAGCGCGCCGCGATCGCCGCCGCACTCACTCGGCTCGGCGACGACATGGACACGCTGGGGGCAGCGCTTGGCCTGACCACTTCAGGACGTTCGGCACCATGACATCCCTTCCCTCTTCCCCTCCTCGCCCCTCCTCGCTCGATCGCCGCAGCCTGCTCAAGGGGTTCGGCGCGCTCGGCGGCGCCGCAGCCGGCATGCTCGGCGGCAGTGCCGTCGCCCGCGCGGACGACACGTCCAGCCCCGTCACCACGGCGCCGGAAAGCAACCGCACCGCCGAGCGCGTGGATTTCTACGGCGCGCACCAAAGCGGCATCGTCACGCCCCGCCCGGCCACCGGAATGGTGGTGGCGTTCGACGTGCTCGCCACCACGCGTCCCGAGCTGGAGCGCCTGTTCCGCACCCTGACGGAACGCATCGCCTTTCTCATGCAGGGCGGCGCCCCGCCCCGGCTCGACCCCAAGCTGCCGCCGGCGGATTCCGGCATTCTCGGCCCGGTGGTGGTGCCCGACAATCTCACCATCACGGTCTCGCTGGGCGCCTCGCTGTTCGACGAGCGCTTCGGGCTCGCCACGAAGAAGCCGCGCCATCTCACCGCGATGGACCAGTTTCCCAACGACGCCCTCGACCCGGACCTGTGCCACGGCGACCTTCTGCTTCAGTTCTGCTCCAACACGGCCGACACCAACATCCACGCGCTGCGCGACATCGTGAAGAACCTGCCGGACCTGCTGCTGGTGCGCTGGAAGCAGGAAGGCTCGGTTCCCGTCATCGCCGCGCGCCCCGGCGCAAAGGCGGAGAGCGCGCGCAATTTCCTCGGCTTTCGCGACGGCTCGGCGAATCCGGACTCCGCCGACGCCGCCGCGATGGACCGCATCGTGTGGGTCAAGGGCGGGGAGGAGCCGGCCTGGGCTGCGAATGGCTCCTACCAGGTTGTGCGCATCATCCGCAATTTCGTCGAGCGGTGGGACCGCACGCCCCTGCTGGAGCAGGAGGAAATCTTCGGGCGGAAGAAGGCGACCGGCGCGCCGTTCGGCGGGCACACCGAACAGGACGTGCCCAATTACGCCGCCGATCCGAAGGGGCGGCTGACGCGGCTCGACGCTCATATCCGCCTCGCCAATCCGCGCACCAGCGCCTCGCAGGCGAACCTGATCCTGCGGCGCCCATTCAATTATTCCAACGGCATCTCGAAATCCGGCCAACTGGAGATGGGCCTTTTGTTCATCGCCTATCAGGCGGACCTCGAGAAGGGCTTCATCACGGTTCAGAAGCGCCTGAACGGCGAGCCGCTCGAGGAATATATCAAGCCCATCGGCGGCGGCTATTTCTTCGCCCTCCCGGGTGTTTCCGGCCCGTCCGATTTTCTCGGCAGCGCCCTGCTCGCGCCCGGCGAGCCCACCTGAACATTCAAATCAATTCCGTTTCCTACCGGAGAGTCTTTCCCATGAAGCGCTCTGTTCTCATGCTCGCGACCGCGCTGTCGCTGTCCCTCGGCGCGATCCAGGCGCAGGCCGCGGTCTCCCCGCTCGATCTGGTCGGGCCCATCGCCCAGTACAAGGTCTATGTGACCAAGGAGCTGGATGCCTTCGTCACCGCCACCAAGGACTTCACCGATGCCGTGAAGGCGGGCGATCTCGCCAAGGCCAAGGCGCTCTATGCCTCGGCCCGCGCCCATTATGAGCGCATTGAGCCGATCGCCGAATTGTTCAGCGATCTCGACGGCAGCATCGATTCGCGCGCCGACGACCATGCCAAGAAGGAGAAGGACCCGACCTTCACCGGCTATCACCGCATCGAATACGGCCTGTTCGTCACCAACAGCACCGACGGCCTTGCCCCCTTCGCCGACAAATTGATGACCGACGTGACCGATCTCCAGACGCGGGTGAAGGGCCTCACCTTCCCGCCCGAAAAGGTGGTGGGCGGCGCGGCCGCGCTGCTGGAGGAAGTGGCGGCCACCAAGATTTCCGGCGAGGAAGACCGCTACAGCCACACCGACCTGATGGATTTCCAGGCCAATATCGACGGAGCGCAGGAAGTCTACACCCTGTTCAAGCCGCTATTGGCGAAGGATGCGAAGAACGAGGCCTTCCTCAAGAAGGTGGACGCGAACTTCGCATCCGTGGATGCCATCCTGGTCAAGTACAAGACCGCCGACGGCTTCGAGAGCTATGACAAGCTCAGCAAGAAGGATCGCAAGGCCCTGGCCGGACCGGTCAATACGCTGGCGGAGGATCTCTCCAAGATGCGCGGCCTGCTCGGCCTGAAATGAACCGGCCCAACCGGTAGAAGCGCGCGCGGGCGTCTGCGCGCGCGGCATCTCGAGCCGGCGCGCGGCGCGCCGGGTGCGCTCAGGCCCCGGTGAACACCGCGCGCTGCTTCTTCAGGAACGCCGCATAGCCCGCCTTATAGTCCTGGGTGTCGGCGAAATCATAAAAGGCCGCGCGCTCCTGCGCCGAGACCGGGGTCCAGTCGCGCAAGAGCCGCTGCAACTGGGCCTTGGTGCTGCGATGGGCGAGCGGAGACCCGCCGGCGATGCGCGTGGCGGTCGCCATCGCTTCCTGATCGAGCGCGTCGGGGGCGACCACGCGCTGCACGATGCCCTTCTGGAGCGCCTCCCCGGCCTCGAACACCCGCCCCTCCAGCACCAGCTCGGCCAGCACGCCACGCCCGAACAGCTTGAACAGAAGCTCCGTCTCGCCGAACGCCAGGGGAAAGCCCATCCGGTTGATGGGAATGCCGAATTTCGCATCGGTGCTGGCAATGCGCAGGTCGCAGAGCGCGGCGATCTCCAGTCCGCCGCCCATGCAGGCATCGCGGATCTGCGCCACGATGGGAATGCCGCAGCTGAGAATGGCCTCCAGCGCCGGCCCCACATGCACTTCGTGATAGCGCGTCACCTGGGCGCGGGTGGAGCGCTCCTGCTCGAATTCGCTGATGTCCGCCCCCGCCGCGAATGCCCCGCCGGCGCCGGTCAGGATCAGGCAGCGGCACGCGCGCTCCGCATCGAGCCGCAGGAAGAGGTCGCGCAGGCCGGTCCACATGGCGACGGTGAGCGCGTTGCGCTTGCCGGGATTGTCGATGGTGACCACCCCGATGGCCCCCTGCATCTCAAATTTGATCTCGCCGCTCATGTGGTGCGTCTCACCCCTTGTTCTGCCCGGCCGACCAGCCGATTTGTTCCTTTATAATATGCCAATCTCACTATAAAAAATATTTTTATAGAACAACGCTTCTTTTCGAAGCCTGAACGCCGCCATGCGCTCCCTCCAATGATGGTGCAGCGCCACAGGGAAGAAATAATATTTTTTATGTTGCAAATAATATTTTCTTAGACAAGATCGCCTCAAACGGGAGTGCGGCACGTGCGCAAAGAGACAGCGGCCAAGCCGGCGGACGGCAAGGAGGAAGGCCTCCTGCGGGGCTCCGGCACCCATGCCGACGCCATCTACCGCTACCTTGAGCAGGAGATCGTCTCGGGGCGGCTGGAGCCGGGCGAGAAGCTCGACGACGTCAGCCTCGCCAAGCGCTTCGGCGTGTCGAAGACCCCCATTCGCGAAGCCTTCCTGCAACTGGCGGCGATTGATTTTGTCCAGATCCGCCAGCGGGTCGGCGCCGTGGTCTCCCCGCTGTCGCTTCAGCGCATGGTGCAGATGTTCGAGGTGATGGCGGAGCTGGAAGGCACGTGCGCCGCCCTTGCCGCCGCGCGCATGACCACGGTGGAGCGCGACGCCCTCGCCCATGCCATGGCGCGCTGCCTCGACCTCGCGCAGAAGGAGGGGCCGGACGCCGGCAAGGACTATGCGGAAGCCAATTTCAGCTTCCACGAGATCGTCTATCGCGGCAGCCACAACGACTTCCTCCACGAGCAGACGAGCTTGCTGCGCAAGCGCCTCGCGCCGTATCGCCGCTATTGGCTCACGACCCCCGCGCGCCTGCGCAAATCCAGCCGCGAGCATGAACAGGTGGCGCACGCCATCCTTGAATGCCGCGAGGAAGCCGCCCACGCGCTCATGAAGCAGCACCTCACGCTGCAGACCGAACTGGTCTCGGTGCTGCTCGATCACCTGCCCGCATCCTATCTCGCGGTCGTGAAATAGCGCGCCGCGACCGGCGCACCGACCCCGGCGATCCCGAACCCGGCGATCCCAACGCCCGACACCCCAGCAAGATGACCTGCGACCATGCCTCTGCCCCTTGAGAAAATGCGCGTCCTGGATCTCACCCGCGCCCTGTCCGGCCCGTTCTGCAGCATGATCCTGGCGGACCTCGGCGCCGACGTGGTCAAGGTGGAGCCGGTGGGCGGCGGGGACATGATCCGCACCTGGGGGCCGTTCGATCGCGACCAGAGCGCCTATTATCTCTCCGGCAACCGCAACAAGCGCAGCCTCGCGCTCAATTTCCGCTCGCCCGAAGGATTGGCGCTGCTGCGCGAGATGGCCCTGAAGTCGGACGTCATCATCGAGAATTTCAAGCCCGGCACGATGGCGAAGCTCGGCCTCGATCCGCACGAACTGCGCGCCCTCAAGCCCGATTTGATCATCGCCAGCATCAGCGGCTTCGGCTCCTCCGGCCCGCTGAGCGCGCGCCCGGGCTTCGACCAGATCGCCCAGGGCTATTCCGGCTTCATGAGCGTGACCGGCACCACCGAGCCGACCCGCGTCGGCATCGCCATCGGCGATCTCACTTCCGGCATGTGGCTCGCCATCGGCGTGCTCGGCGCCTGGATCGCGCGCCAGGACACGGGCCGCGGCGACCATGTGGAAACCTCCCTTCTCTCCAGCCTGGTGAGCCTGCTCAGCGTGCAGGGCCAGCGCTATCTCAGCCTCGGCGAGGTGGCGGAGCCGACCGGCAACGTGCATCCAGTGATCACCCCCTATGGCGTGTTCCGCGCCGGCGACGGCGATATGAACATCGGCGCGGCCACCCAGGACATGTGGCTGAAGCTGTGCGACATCCTCGAGCGGCCGGACCTGAAGAGCGATCCGCGCTTCCTCGACAATGCGTGCCGCATGAACCATCGCCAGCTGCTGCGCGAGATCATCGAGGCAGAGCTGGCGCGCGGCACCCGCGCCCATTGGACCGCCCTTCTGGTGGCGGCGGAAATCCCCGCCGGGCCCATCAACACCATCGCGGATGCGCTCAATGATGCGCAGGTGGCCCATCTCGGCCTGGTGGAAACCCTGCCCCACCCCACCCTCGGCCCGCTCGCGCAGCTGTCCAGCCCGTTGAAGATGGCCGGTGCCGAGGAGGGATGGATCCGCCGCGTTCCCCCACTGCTCGGCCAGCACACCCGCGAGCTGCTGGCGGCCTACGGCTATGGGCCCGCTGAGATCCAGGAGCTGGAAGCGCAAGGCGTGGTGGCGCAGGCGGCGCCCGCCACCGGCGAGGACGCTGCCTGACCGCCGCACGAAACACTCGGGCGCGGGGCTGAGCCAAGGCCCCGCGCGAGAAGAACCGGGCGCGGAAAATCCCGCCCGCTCCGCAATGTCGGAAATACTGGGAGAAACGCCATGAAGATCAGTCGCAGGCTTTTTGTGTCCGGCGCCATCGCCGCGCCGTTCGTCATCCGCGGCGCTGGAGCGGCACGGGCCGATGCCCGCACGCTGAAGATTTCGCACCAGTTTCCCGGCTCGACCGGAACGGACGGCGATTTCCGCGACCAGCTGGTGAACAAATTCGCCGCCGAGGTCGAGAAGCGCTCCGACGGCGCCTTGAAGTTCAACGTCTATCCCGGCTCTTCGCTGATGAAGACCAATGCGCAATTCTCTGCCTTGCGGAAGGGCGCACTGGATATGTCGCTATTCCCGATCGCCTATGCCGGGGGTGAGGTTCCCGAATGCAACATCGGGCAATTGCCCGGGGTCGTGACCACCTACGAGGACGGCCTGTCCTGGCGCACCAAGCCGGTGGGCGAAATGCTGGAAAGCGCGCTGGCCGCCAAGGGGGTGATGATCCTGACGTGGGTGTGGCAGGCGGCGGGCTGCGTGAGCAAGACCCAGCCGCTGGTCGCGCCGGAGGATGCCAAGGGCATGAAGGTGCGCGGCGCCTCGCGCGAGATGGATATCGTGTTCCAGCGCATCGGCAGCACCGTCGTGACCTTCCCCTCCAACGAACTCTATGTGGCCATGCAGACCGGCATCTGCGAAGCCGCCATCACCTCCTCCACCAGCATGATTTCCTTCCGCACCGAGGAAGTGGCCCGGCATCTCGCGACCGGGCGGGGCAAGTCCTACCACTTCACCTTCCAGCCTTTGCTGATCTCCAAGATCGTCTTCGACAGCCTCTCGGACAAGGAAAAGCAGATCCTCACCACGGTGGGCCTGGAGATGCAGGAGTTCGGCCTGAAGGGCGCGCTCGCCGACGACGTGCGCGTCGAGGAGACCTATAAGAAGGCGGGCGGCGAGGTGCATATCCTGACCCCCGAAATCATCGCCAAATGGGTCGCCATCTCCAAGGAAACCGCCTGGAAGGACTTCGCGGGCAAGAACGAGAATTGCGCCAAGCTGCTGGCGCTGGCGGCCTCCGCATGAGCGGGGCGCTGGACACCGCGCCCGACGCCACGGCCGGCATGGCGGCGCAGACGCACGGCGGCGGGGGCCTCGCGGCCCTTGTCCGCGCCATGGCCCTGCTCAATCGCGCCATCGTGCTGCTGGCCGCGATCGTGCTCGTGCTCGCGGGGCTGATCCTGTCCTACAGCGTCGCCTCGCGGCTCGCCTTCGGCGCCATGAGCTATTGGCAGGACGAGGCCTCGGTATTCCTGCTGGTGGGCGCCACCTTCATGACCGCGGCCTATGTGCAGGGCCGGCGGGGCCATGTGGCGATCGAGGCGCTGAGCGCGCTTCTGCCGGCGCGGGTCAATGCCGTGCGGCTGCTGCTGGTGGATATCGCCAGCTTCGCCTTCTGCGCCTTCTTCACCTGGAAGTCCTTCACATTGCTGGAAGAGGCCTGGATCGAAGGGCAGGTTTCCTCCTCGTCCTGGGCGCCCCCGCTCTGGATCCCCTATGCGACCATGGCCCTTGGAATGGCGCTGCTGACGCTCCAGATCGCGCTTCAGATCGCCTGCGCCATGGCGCCGGCGCCGCGCCGGAACGGAGATCGCCCATGAGCACGCTCGTCGTCGGCTTGATGTATGGCGGGGCGACCCTGCTGACCATGTTCATCGGCATGCCCATCGCCTTCGCGCTGGGGGCGGTGGCCGTGCTGTTCATGCTCGGCTTCATGCCCGCCGCATCCCTCGATACGGTCACCCAGAATGTCTATGAGGAGATGGCCTCCATCACCCTCCTCTCCATTCCCCTGTTCATCCTCAAGGGCGCCGCCATCGGCAAGTCGCGCGCCGGGCAGGATCTCTATTCCGCGCTCCATGCCTGGATGCACAAGATCCCCGGCGGCCTCGGCATTGCCAATGTGTTCGCCTGCGCCTTGTTCGCCGCCATGGCCGGCTCCTCCCCCGCCACCTGCTCGGCCATCGGCTCCGCCGGCATTCCCGAGATGCGCAAGCGCGGCTATTCGGGCAGCTTCGCCGCCGGCCTCATCGCCGCCGGCGGAACCCTCGGCATCCTTTTGCCGCCCTCCATCACCATGATCCTCTATGCGGTCGCCGCCGAGCAGTCGCTCGGCCGCCTGTTCCTCGCCGGCCTCGGGCCGGGCCTGCTGCTGGTGATGCTGTTCGCCGCCTATGCCATGGTGCGCTTCCGCCAGGAATTCGCCCGCGCCAAGCTGCTCTACGAACAGACCGGCGAAGCCTCCGCGATCTTGCACGAAGAGCACCTCACCATGCGCGACCGCTTCGCCGCGCTGCCGCGGGTGCTGCCGTTCGTGATCCTGCTCACCGGCGTCATGGTGGCGCTCTATGGCGGCTATGCCACCCCCTCCGAGACCGCCGGCCTCGGCGGGATCCTGGCCCTGGTGCTGATCGCCCTCATCTACCAGGTGTGGACGCCGAAGGACTTGGAGCCGATCCTGACCTCCACCCTGCGGGAGGCCACCATGCTGATGCTGATCATCGGCATGTCCCTGCTCTATTCCTATGTGATGAGCTATCTGCACATCTCCCAGGCGGCGGCGCAGGCGATCGTGGCGCTGCACCTGTCCAAATGGCTGCTGCTGGCCACCATCTTGGTGCTGGTGGTGGTGCTCGGCTTCTTCCTGCCGCCGGTGTCGATCATCCTGATGACCGCGCCCATCATCCTGCCGCCGCTGAAGGCCGCCGGCTTCGACCTGATCTGGTTCGGCGTGGTGATGACCATCGTCATGGAAATGGGGCTGATCCATCCCCCGGTGGGGCTGAACATCTTCGTCATCAAGAACATCGCCCCCGACATCCCGCTCAAGGACGTGATCTGGGGCACGGTGCCGTTCGTGCTGCTGATGATGCTCGCCGTGGTCCTGCTCTGCCTGTTCCCGCAGATCGCGACGGGCCTCCCCGACCTCGTCATGGGCCAGGGACGGTAGGGGGCGGAAGAGGGACCCCGAGACGGGGCGACGAGGGTTTCCGGCCGATGTCGGGCGACATCGGCCGGGCCGGATTCATCCATTGGACAATATTCATCCGAATGGGCCGGTTTAGTCCGCGAAAGATCGCGGAGAAGCGCTAATAAACCGATGTTCGTCTGCAGCCCTTTTATGTTTCACGTGAAACATTCGTTGCAAACACAGGCTTTTTAGCCCATCCAGGGCCGGATCGACGGGCCATCCGCCCGCTAATTCCAAGAAATTCAAATAATCATATCCGGCGTCAATTGATTGGAGGGCACACGCACCTCCACGATGGCGGGGCCACCCGCCGCCAGCGCCCGGGCGAAGGCGGCGGGGAATTCGCCATCCTCATTCACCACTTCGCCATGGGCGCCATAGCTTTGCGCCAGGGCGGCGAAATCGGGATTGGTCAGGAAGGTGCCGCTCGGCCGCCCAGGGAAATGCCGCTCCTGGTGCATGCGGATCGACCCATAGATCGCATTGTTCACCACGATCACCACGATCGGCAGCTTGTGATGCACGGCGGTGGCGAATTCCGGCGAGGCCATCTGGAAACAGCCGTCGCCCGCGAGCGCAACCACGGTGCGCTCGGGATGGCGCAACTGCGCGGCAATGGCGCCCGGCAGGCCATAGCCCATGCTGCCGGATTTCGGCGCCATCTGCGTGCCGAAGGTCCGGTAGCGGAAGAAGCGGTGCAGCCACACGGTGTAATTGCCGGCGCCATTGGCGATGATCGCATCGTCCGGCAGCGTTTCCCGCAGGTGCAGGATCATCTTGCCGAGATCGAAGCCGGCGGTGCGGGTCGGCGGCTGCTGGTAGGCCTCGAACGACGCCCGCGCCTCGGCGCTCCATGCCCGCCAGGGGGAAGCGTCGAGCAGTTCCAGTTCGGTCAGCGCGTCGGCGAAACGCTCCATGCCCGCGAGGATGGGCAAATCGGCATTATAGACCCGGCCCAGTTCCTCGGCGCCGGGATGGACATGGACCAGGGTCTGCTTCGGCGCCGGGACGTCCAGCGCCGTATAGGCCTTGCTGGTGATCTCGCCGAGGCGGTCGCCGATGACGAGGAGCACATCGGCCGCCTTCACCCGCTCGGTCAGCGCAGGGCTGGAGCCGAGCGTGAGGTGCCCCACATAATGCGGCTGCTCGTTGTTCACGAGATCCTGGGAACGGAACCCCGCCACCACCGGCAAGGCATTGGCGGCGCAGAAAGCGCTGACCTTCGCCGCCGCACCCGGTGTCCAGGTGCTGCCGCCGATGATGACCAAGGGCCGCTGCGCCTGCTGGAGCAAGTCCCGCAGCCGCACCATGTCCTCAGGCGCGGGAGCGGCGAAGGTCGGCCGGAAGGCCGGTGCATCTGCCACCGCGCTGGTGCTGCTCAGCACGTCCTCGGGGATGGAGAGCACCACCGGCCCGGGCCGCCCCTGGGTCGCGATATGATAGGCGCGGCTGACATATTCCGGGATCAGGTCGGGGCTCTCGATTTCGCCGACCCATTTCGTCATGTCCGCGAACACGCGGGTGTAATTGATCTCCTGGAAGCCCTCGCGGCCCCGCGTAGCGCGGGGCACCTGGCCGACGATGAGGATCATCGGCGTGGAATCCTGCCAGGCCGTATGCACGCCCACGGTCGCATGCATAGCGCCCGGCCCCCGGCTGACGAGGCACAGCCCCGGCAGTCCGGTCAGCTTGCCGTCGGCTTCCGCCATGTGCGAGGCATTCGCCTCATGCCGGCAGACGATGAAGCGCACGCCATGCTCGCCTTCGTGCATGGCATCGAAGATCGGCAGGGCGCTTTCGCCCGGCACGCCGAAGATGCGGTCGGCGCCATGGATGCGCAACGCATCCACCAGGATCTGCCCGCCATTGCGGGTCGCCGTCGCGGCCGGGGTCGTTGGCGCCGGGCTATGGGTGTTCATGGGTGATGTTTCCTCATCAAGCCTGCGGTCAGCGCGCCGGTTCCAGCGCGCAGATGGTCTTCAGCTCGGAATAAAAGTCCAGCGACCAGGCGCCGCCTTCCCTTCCGACGCCCGAGCGCTTGAAGCCGCCGAACGCCGCGCGCTCATCCCGCACGCGCCAGCAATTCACCCACACCGTGCCGCTCTGGAGCTGGGTCGCGACCCTGTCCTGGCGCGCTTCATCGCGGGTCCAGACGGTGGCGGCGAGGCCATAGTCGGTGGCGTTGGCCCGGGCGATCACCTCGTCCTCGTCGTCGAACACGCTGACATGGCCGCAAGGCCCGAACACTTCCCGGCGGCAGATCTCCGCATCGTCCGGCAAGCCGCTGAAAATGCTGGGCGCGACCCAATAGCCGTTCGCGAACGGCGCCGGCATGTCGAGCGCGCCGCCGCCGGCGATGACCTCGGCACCCGCCTGCTTCGCGCGGGCATAATAGCCAAGCACCTTGTCGCGCTGCGCGGCGCTGATTGCCGGGCCGAGCGTCGTCTCGGCCGCCATGGGGTCACCCGGCTTCAACGCCCCTGCGGCCGCGGCGATGCCGGCGACGAACGGCTCAAGCACCGAGCGGTGCACGAAGATTCGCTCGGTGGTGAGGCAGACCTGCCCGCAATTGTCGAACATGGACCGCGCGGTGCCGGCGATGGCGGCTTGAAGATCGCAATCGCCGAAGATCAGCGCCGGGTTCTTGCCGCCAAGCTCGAGCGAAACCGGGCGCGGCCCCTGGGCGGCCGCCTGCATGATGGCTTCGCCCGTGCGCGTCTCGCCGGTAAAGGCGAGCGCATTCACCCCGGGATGGGAGACGAGGAAACTCCCGGCCGCCCCGGCGCCATGCCCGTGCACGATGTTCAGCACGCCATCGGGCAAGCCGGCTTCCTTGGCGATCTTCGCCAGCAGCACTGCGGTGCGAGGAGAATGTTCGGACGGCTTCACGACGATGGTGTTGCCGCACGCGAGCGCGGGCGCGACCTTCCAGGTCAGCAGCAGCAGCGGCAGGTTCCAGGGGGCGACGATGCCCACCACGCCGACCGGATTGCGGATGATGCGGTTGCGCGCCCGCCCGCCATTGGCCAGTGGTGTCTCGAAGCCTGCCGCATCCGCCTTGCGCGCGATGTCGGCGAAGGCGCGGAAATTGGCGATGGCGCGCTGAATCTCGATGTTCGTGGTGATGGTGATGGGCTTGCCGGTGTCCGCGATCTCTTCCGCGACAATCTCGTGCAGGCGGGCGTCCATGAGAACCGCGATCCGCTCCATGAGGGCGAGGCGATCTTCCAGGGTGGTGTTCTTCCACGGCCCTTTGAGCGCGGCGCGGGCGGCGCTGACCGCCTGGTCCACCAGGTCGGCATCGCTCTCCACCACCTGCGCCGCAACGCGGCCGGTGGCGGGATAATGCTTGTCGAAGAAGCGGGCCCCGAAAGTCTCGCGACCCGCGATAAAGCAAGGGACCTGGGCGACATCAGTCATGGAGAGCCTCGCGGGCATGCATGTTCGAAAGTTTCAGCGCGGCAGCCGGACCGCCGATGGAACGGCGCCTGGCGACGCCCGCGATCTTGCGCGGCTTGAACACGCGGATATGCCGGGCAGCGTAACCACCGCCCGGCAGGATCTTCACACGGCCAGAATCCGGCCGCCGGACCGCGTCACTTGACCATCAGGTCCTTCTTGGCCGGCAGATAGGAAGGATCATAAACCTCGGCAATTGCCGGGATGCGGGGCAGATTGTTGGACTTCGCGATCAACTCGATGTCCTTCTTCAGCCGGTCGGTATCCATGACACCGAAGCCATCCTTCAGCACGTTCGGCGTGATGAGGCAGCAATCCATGGCAAGCTTCAGCCGCTCGCGCTCGATGTCGGCATTGAGCAGCGGCTGGTAGATGAGCGCTGCCTTCACGCCCTCCTCCGGGTCCTTCACCATGTCACGCACCGCCTTCACGGTTGCGCGCAGAAATCCGCGCACCGCTTCCGGATTCTTTTCCAAGAAGGCTTTGTTGGCGGCAATGGAATTGCTGTACAGCGGCAGGCCGTACTTGCTGTACATGAAATAACCAATGTCGCTTTCCGGCACACCCTTTGACTTCAACTGCATCACAGCATTGAAGAGCTGGCCCGGCGTGGCATCCACTTCACCACGCGCCAGCATCGCCTCGCGCAGGTTCGGCTCAATGTACTGGATCTGCACCGACGGCAAGTCGATACCGTTGATCTGCGCGAAGACGGGGAACAGCTTGAACGTGGAATCGTGCGCGGCGGAACCGAGCTTCTTGCCGTCGAGCTGCTTGGGCTCCTTGATCCCCTTCGACTTCAGGAAGAAGATCGCGGCCGGCGCCTGCTCATAGCCGCTCATTACGACCGGAAATGCCTGGTCGGGATTGCGGGCATTGAACTCGGCCAGCACGTTGATGTCCGGAAAGCCCATGTCGTAGACGCCGGCCGCGAGCTGACGGACCACCTCGGTGGAGCCCTTGCCGGGATCGACTGTCACATCAAGGCCCTCGGCCTTGTAATAGCCCTTCTGGAGCGCGATCAGGAATGGCGCGTGGGCGGAGCCAGGAATCCAGTCAAGCGCGAACCTGATCTTCGTCTGCGCATTCGCAGCCTGCATTCCGACTAAAAGAGCAGCAAGCGTTACGCTCGTCTGCACGATGCGCTTCAACATCGCCATATCCCCTCTGATAAATATGAGTCTCGCCGAAATGACGTCCACATCTCGATCACGAGTATCGACGGACGCCTGAACAGCTTGACCGTGGACTGTGAAAACTCTGGATTATTGTTCTTTACCTGCAAGCGTGCGCGGTTTTTTTCAATCGGCGTATGGGACCCCACGGGCATCTCCATATAATCAGCATACTGATCATATGGATATTCCCACGGGCTCCCGCTCGCCGATATTCAGCGTGCTGACAGTTCGCCCGATCGTCAACGTGAATTTTTCAGCTTCGCATGCCCATTATTTGCGCACGCATGAGACCTGAGCGCTTCATGGCATCTGCGCCCGCCCGTCCGCTTGGGCGCGGCAGGACGCGGTCTCGTCGTGAAAACCTTCACCAAGCCTCGGCTTGGCTTCTGGCCTCAGTGCTGCGGAAAGATCCGGACTATCGGCGCCGCCATGGGGCGCGCACTCCCGGGGATGGAATTGCGCGCCTCAAAAAGATGCGGGTCCCTACGGGAAGGCGGAGGCCCGATCGTGAATGGCGTGTCCTCGTCGCAGGTGGAGCATCGACGGCTCTCGGCTCAGGCGGTTTGGACCGGCGCTAGGCGGCTGCAACCGCACGCACTGCCACGTCCACAAGCATCGGGAGCGGATCGTTCGCATCGCCGATGAAGCCGCCCGAGATGGGGATCGCCTGCTCGGAAGATCTTGTCACGCCGACCCGGATCAGATTGGCGCCGGCCACCAGCCCGTTCGTGGGATCGTATTCGACCCAGCCCGCACCCGGAAGATAGACGCTGCACCAGGCGTGCGTGCTGCCGCCGCCGACCGTCTCGCCGAAGCTGTCGGGATAAAGATAGCCGGTGACGAAACGCGCGGCGAGGCCGAAGCTGCGGAGCGCTTCCATCATCAGCACCGCGAAGTCGCGGCAGGTGCCGGATCCCAGCGCCAGCGTCTCGGCGGCGGTCTGGGTTCCCGCCTCGTGGCGGGCGCCGTAGCGGAATTCGGCCTTGATGGCGTGGGTGATCGCTTCCATCACCTCCAGCGTCCGGCCCTTGCCCCCATCGCCCAGGAAGCGGCGGGCCCATTGATCCACGGTGTTGTTCGGATCCGGCTGCTGACGTTCCGCCAGCCGGGCGACGTCGGCGATTTCGGACGCGGCGTAAGAGAAGGGAAACAATTCCGCCGCCGGTTCCAAGCTGTAGACCGGCAAAGGCGGTCCTTCGGGATGATGCGTCAGATCAAGCGTGGAAACGATATTGAGCCGATCGGTGCGCAAATCCTGCGGCCATTCGAGGAAGCAGATGGAATTGTTGAACACATCGTGCGCCCAGCGGATGCTCGCGGGCTCCGGCTCCACCCGCAGGCTTGCGCTGTGGAGGCGCAGGTCGTGGCTGTCGTCCGGCCGCAGCATCATGCGGTGGCGCGTCAGGCCCACGGGATTGCGGTAGGTGTATTCGGTCGTGTGGACGATGCTGATCCGTGCCATTTGCCCTCGTGCGGCAGCGTGTGCCGACTATTCCGAACAATCCGAATGAGAAAACGCGGCGCGGCTTGCGAGGCGCGCCATGGGGAACGATCAGGCGCCGTGTCGCAGGGAAACCTCCGGGAGGAAGCTCGACCGCTGCCGATGCTTTCGCAGAATCTGTGTCGTGCAGGTGGCGTGCCGTCAAGGTTGCAATTCGGGGCGATCCGGGGAAAAGAAAGGAAAAGCTTGGCCATGGTGCCTTGCCCCAGTCGCAGATGCCGCGCCGCCTTCCACAAGGGAGGGGCTTGAGGACGTTTGATGAACGCTGAACTCGCCACCGTCCTGCTCATGCTCGCCGCCGCCGTGGTGATGTTCATCGTCAACCGGCCGCGCATGGATGCGGTGGCGCTTTTGGTCATCGTGGCCATGCCGCTCACCGGCATCGTCACCATGAGCGAAGCACTGGCCGGCTTCAGCGATCCCTCGATCGTGCTTATCGCCGCCTTGTTCGTCATCGGCGAGGGGCTGGTGCGCACGGGCGTGGCGCGGCGGCTGGGCGATTGGCTGGACACCAGGGCGGGCGGCAGTGACACGCGCCTGCTGGTTCTGCTGATGGCCGCCGTGGGCGGGCTCGGCGCCCTGATGAGTTCGACCGCCGTGGTCGCCATCTTCATTCCCGTGGTGCTGCGGATCTCGCAGAACCGGGGCACTTCGCCGAGCCGGCTGATGATGCCCTTGAGCTTCGCCGCCCTTATCAGCGGCATGCTGACCCTGGTGGCGACCGCCCCCAACCTGGTGGTGAACGCCGAACTGATCCGGCAGGGGTTCGCCGGGTTCGGCTTCTTCAGCTTCACCCCGTTCGGCCTGCCGCTGCTGATCCTGGGCATTTTCTACATGCTGTTCGCGCGCAAGATGTTGGGGAGCAAGAGCGGGCCGGGCGCCCCCCTGACCCGCCGGCCGAGCCTGCGCGACTGGGTGGAGCGCTATGGCCTCGCCGAGCGGGCGCAGCGCGTGCGCCTTGCGCTCGGCTCGCCGCTGGCCGGGCGGCGGCTGGAGGAAATATCGCTGCGCGCCTCGGGTGTTAACCTGCTCGCCATCGAGCGCGGCGCCGGCCGCACCCTTGAGGTCATCCGGCCGAGCGCGCGCACCCGCATCGAGCCCGGCGACGTGCTGCTGGTGGACGTGCTGACCACCCCCGAGCAGCTCGATGCCCTGCGGGTCACCTGGAAAGTGGAGCGCATTCCCTTGGGCGAGGGCGATTATTTCGCCGACCGGTCCCAAGAGCTGGGCATGGTGGAAGTGATGCTGCCGGCCGATTCCCGCCTCATCGGCAGCACGGTGCTGGAGGCGCGGGTGCGCTCGGAATATGGGCTCACCGTCATCGGCCTGCGGCACGGCGCGAAGGTCGCCTCAAGCGACCTGCTGCACGAGCGCCTGAAGCTGGGCGATACGCTGCTGATGGTGGGGTTCTGGTCCGACATCCGCGCGCTCCAGGACCATATCGAGGACCTCATCGTGCTGAACATGCCGGCGGAACTGGAGGAGGTGCTCCCCGCCGCGAGCCGCGCGCCGCAGGCCCTGGGCGTGCTTGCCCTGGTGGTCGCATTGATGGTGAGCGGCGTCATTCCCAATGTGCAGGCGGCGATCATCGGCTGCCTGCTCATGGGGTTGCTGCACTGTGTGGATTTCAACAGCGCCTATCGCTCGATCAGCTGGAAAAGCCTGATCCTGATCGTCGGCATGCTGCCCTTCTCCATCGCCCTCCAACGCACCGGCGGCGTGGATCTCGCGGCCAATGCGGTGGTGGCCCTGGTCGGAGAAGCCGCGCCGCACCTCGTGCTCGGCACCATCTTCGTCATCACCGCCCTGCTCGGCCTGTTCATTTCCAACACGGCCACGGCCGTGCTGATGGCGCCCGTGGCCCTTGCCATCGCAAAGGATCTCGGCGCCTCGCCCTATCCGTTCGCCATGGTGGTGGCGATCGCCGCGTCCTCGGCCTTCATGACACCCATCTCCTCGCCGGTGAACACGCTGGTGGTCGGGCCGGGGCAATATAGCTTCGGAGACTTCGTGAAGGTGGGCGTGCCCTTCACCATCGTGGCCATGATCGTCAGCGTGTTCCTGATCCCGATCTTCCTGCCACTTTAGGCTGGCCTGTGAATTTTTGACTGATGGCCCCGCCTCAGTTGAATTGCCGATCGATCGGCCGCAGCCTTCCCGGCATGATGAATGTGGACTTCCTCGTCCTTATCGCGGTGGTGGGGGCCATCCTGTGGAGCTGCGGCGCCCTGCTTTGGGTGCTGCTGCGGGTCATGAAAGCGCCTTAAGGTCGGCCCCGGTTCCTGTCTTCGCTCCGGCGCGCGAAAAATGTTTCACGTGAAACATGGACTTAGCGCAGACGAACAGCGGTTTACTGACCCGCCTCCGCGCCTTTCCGGCGGAAGAAACCCACGATTTCGCGCGATATCGCGCCATGAATGACTCCGGATCACGCGCGGCTTCGCCCGAGGCGCCGGCGGCCGAGACCCACGCGGTCCGCGCTCACCCCCGGCTGCCCACCTTGGTGGCGACCCAGATCACATGACGGGCGCCGCCCCGCTTGCCGTTCGCCCGCACCCGGACCTCCTCGACGGCAAACCCGCCCCGCTTCAGCCGCTGGGTGAAGCCCGCATCCGGCCCGGAGGACCAGACCGCGAGCAGCCCGCCGGGCCGCAGCGCCCGCTGGGCCGCGCGCAGCCCGGCCGCATCGTACAAGCTGTCGTTGGCGGCCCGTGTCAGCCCATCCGGCCCATTGTCCACGTCGAGCAGAATGGCGTCGAACCCGTCCGCCTCGGCGCGGATGCGCGCGCCCACATCGCCGGACCACAACTCAAGGCGGGAATCGGCGAGACAATCGCCATAGAGGGCCGCCATGGGTCCGCGTGCCCAAGCGATGACCTGCGGCACCAGCTCGGCGACGACGATTTGCGCCTGCGCGCCGAAGGCCGCGAGCGCCGCCCGCAAGGTAAACCCCATGCCGAGCCCGCCGATCAGGATGCGCGGCGCCGCGCAGGCGAGCAGCCGCGCGCTGGCAAGGGCGGCCAGCGCTTCCTCCGAGCCGCTGAGGCGGCTGTTCATCAGCTCGGTCGCGCCGGCCATGATGGAAAATTCGGCCCCGCGCCGCATCAGACGCAAGGTGCCGCCGCCATCGGGCACTTCGGCGGTGTCGAGCAGGAGCCAGGGAATCACGTTTTTCTCTTCGAACGATGCGGCGCGCCGCGCACCTGATTGGAACGCTTCGATTGGAGCGCTCTCGGATTGGAAACGCGCGCGGTTCGCTCTATGAGTGCCTTGCAACATCACCGCGAGCAAGTCGGAGCGTGTCACTGTCCCGGGTCTGGAGCGCCATTTTCGTGGCCGCACTCGCCAGCACGGGCGCCCTCGCCCAGCCCACCGGCGCAGGCCCTCAGGCCCCGTGCGTGCCTGTGGCGAGCCCGGGCGCGCAACAGGCCTGCGCCGAACCCGCCCGGCCGCTGCCACCCGTTCCGCAGAACTGGACCCTCATCGAATCACGATCCTCGGACTCGCGCTCCCCGGGCGACGATCGCCCCCAGATCTCGGCTTCCATCTGGGTGGAGAAAGACCAGGCCATCCTGGCGCTGCGCTGCTTCGACGGCCGGCTGGAGATGATGGTGTCGTCCCCGACCCTCGTGCTGCCCGATGCGACGGCCCAGGTGACCTACCGCATCGAGGGCGCCGGGCAGGTCACGCGCAGATGGCACGTGGCCGCCAACCGGCAGGATCTGTTCGCCCCCGATCCGGAAGGGCTGCTGCGCGCCCTGCCGGACCAGGGGACCTTGTTCATTCGTGCTGAGGGCCGCGCTCGCACCGCGTTCGAGGCGAACTTCGCGTATCGGGGCCTGAATGATGTCCGCGCCCGCTTCGCGGCCCGGTGCGTGGCCCCTCCCGCCAGGCCTCAGGCGCCGCCGGCCGCGCCGGCGCAAGGCGCGCCGGAAAATGACGCGACGACCGCCACGCCCCCGACGGCACCGGGGCGCCCGGCGGATGCCACCGATGCGCTTGGAATCCGCTCCTTGGCGGCGCCGCCGGCGCCGCCCTCATTCGCGGACCGGCCGCTGCGGCGCTTGCCGGAGGAGTAAAGATCAGGCCCGGCGCGCGAGCTGGCCCCAGGCCAACAGAACGATCAAGGCGCCGACCACGGCGCCGATAAAGCCGGCCCCCTCACCTGCCTGATACCAGCCGATGGCCTGGCCCAGATAGGTCGCAACCAGCGCGCCGACGATGCCGAGCACGGTGGTGAGGATGAAGCCCTGCGGCTCGTTCGGGCCGGAATAGATCAGTTTTGCAACGATGCCGGCGACAAAGCCGATGATGATGGTCCACAAGACGCCCATGCTGCCCTCCAGGCTGGGAAACACGCCACCAACGGCGAAGATCGTGCTTGGGTTCCCCTCAGAGCACGCGCCGTTCAGCCAGCGCGTCTGCTGCGCACCCCATCTGCGCAGGCGCGCCGGCTTATCGTCAAGCCCGAGCCGGCGACATGCGGCACGCCGCGGCGAAAGCGAAGTGAAAGCTTGGCGGGCTTATCAATTACGGCAACCGCAGGGCAACGTCCCGCACAAGAGTGTCGCCAAGCACCGTCAATCGAGGAAACCGGCGCTCAGCGCCCCGAGGAGATACCTATGATCCGTGCGATGAAAGCGGCCGTGCGCCCGCTCATCCTTTCGCTGGCCGTCGCCACGCTGGCGATCCCCGCCGGTGGCCCGGCTTTCGCGGCCGACAAGATCACCATCATCGTCGGCGGCATGGAAAAGCAGATCTACCTGCCCGCCGTGCTCACCCAGCAGCTGGGTTATTTCAAGGAACAGGGGCTCGACGTCGAGCTGATCAGCACTCGCGCGGGCGTCGAGGCCGAGAACGAGCTTCTGGCCGGCGCCGTGCAGGGCGTGGTCGGCTTCTACGACCACACCATCGACCTCCAGGCCAAGGGCAAGTTCCTCCAGTCCATCGTCCAGTTCAGCCAGGCGCCGGGCGAGGCGGAGATGCTCTCCACCAAGCTCGCCGACAAGGTGAAGTCGCCGGCCGACCTCAAGGGCCAGACCCTGGGCGTGACCGGCCTCGGCTCCTCCACCGATTTCCTCACCCAGTCGCTGGTGGTGAATGCCGGGCTGAAGCCGGGCGAATATTCCCTGCTGCCGGTGGGCGCGGGCAACACCTTCATCGCCGCCATGCGGCAGGGCCAGATCGCCGCCGGCATGACCACCGAGCCGACCATCAGCCAGCTTCTGAAGACCGGCGATGCGAAGATCCTGGTGGACCTGCGCACCCCCGACACCACCATCGCGGCGCTGGGTGGGCTTTATCCCGCCGCGTCCTTCTATGTGCAGAAATCCTGGGCCGATGGCCATAAGGAGGAGGCGCAGAAGCTGGCGAATGCGTTCGTGAAGACCATGCGCTTCATCGCCACCCACAGCGCCGAAGAGATCGCCGACAAGATGCCCAAGGATTATTACGTCGGCGACAAGGGCCTTTATGTGAAGGGCCTCGCCGAGGGCAAGGCGCAGTTCACCCCCGACGGCCGCATGCCCAATGGCGGCCCCGAGACGGTGCTGAAGGTGCTTTCGAGCTTCAGCAAGAACGTCCAGGGCAAGCAGATCGACCTGTCGAAGACCTATACCACCGAGTTCGTGGACGCCGCCGCAAAGAGCCTCGGCTCCAGCAACTGATAAGGCGCGGCGCCGGTTTGCGGCGCCGCTTTCCCTTTCGTCCGCGCTTTCCCTTGTCCTCAAGCAGCCGGCGCCCGCAGGGCGGCGGACGGAGAGACTCATGTCCGAAACCCTTCTCGCGTCCCGCCCGGCGCCGGCCGCGGCCACCGCCGCCCCGCCCGCCATCGACCTCGTCAACGTCACCCGCCGCTTCGTCACGCCCGACGGCAAGATGATGACCGCGCTGCGCGATTTCACCATGTCGGTGAAGGCGGGCGAATTCGCCTGCGTGGTCGGGCCCACCGGCTGCGGCAAGTCCACCACGCTCAACCTCGTCACCGGCCTTGCCCCGCCGAGCGCCGGCGAGGTGCGGGTGATGGGCGAGCCAGTCACCGGCATCCGCCGCGACATCGGCTTCGTGTTCCAGACCGATGCGCTGTTCCCCTGGCGCAGCGTGCTCGACAATGTGGCCGCCGGCCCGCTCTATCGCGGCATGCCGAAGGCGCAGGCCTATGAGAAGGCGCGCGACTGGATCGCCCGCGTGCACCTCTCGAAGTTCGAGGGCCATTATCCCCACCAGCTCTCCGGCGGCATGCGCAAGCGCGCGGCGCTCGCCCAAACCTTCATCAACGAGCCGAAGATCCTCCTGATGGACGAGCCGTTCAGCGCGCTCGACATCCAGACCCGCACGCTGATGCAGGACGAATTGCTCGCCATGTGGTCGGGCTCCGGCGCCTCGGTGGTGTTCGTCACCCACGATCTGGAGGAGGCCGTGGCGCTGGCCGACAAGGTCTATGTGCTCACCGCCGGCCCCGCCACGGTGAAGAGCGTCTATCAGATCGACCTGCCGCGCCCGCGCGTGATGTCGGAAATCCGCTACGATCACCAGTTCGTCGAGATCGCCCGGGTGATCTGGAACGACCTGCGCGAGGAAGTGCAGATCGGCCAGGCCCGCGCCATGTCGGCCGGGCATTGAGAGGAGGAGACGCCATGACCGTCCAGGCCGAACCGCTCGCCGCCCACGCGGCTCCGACCCTCGAATCCGTCTCCGCCGCCGCGCAGCGCGCCATGCGCCGCCGGCACGCACTCGTCATCACCCTGCGCATCGCCATCCTGGTGGGCGTGCTGGGCGGCTGGGAGCTCGGCGCGCAGACCGGCTTCATCGACCCGTTCTTCTTCGCCAGCCCCTCCGGCATCTGGGACCAGATCTGGATCTGGATGACCGAAGGCACCTCCCAGGGTCCGCTCTGGGAGCAGATCCTGGTGACGCTGGAGGAAACCACCCTCGGCTTCTTCATCGGCGCCGTGGGCGGGGTGGCCTGCGGCATCCTGCTGGGGCGTAATAAGCTGCTGGCAGACGTGTTCAGCGTCTATATCAAGGTGGCGAACTCCATTCCCCGCGTGGTGCTGGGTTCCATCTTCATCATCGCGCTCGGCCTCGGCATGGCTTCCAAGGTGGCGCTGGCGGTGGTGATGGTGTTCTTCGTGGTGTTCGCCAACGCCTTCCAGGGCGTGCGCGAGGCCGACCGGGCGCTGATCGCCAATGCGCAGATCCTCGGCGCCTCGCCGATGCAGATCACCCGCACGGTCATCATCCCCTCGGCCATGAGCTGGATCCTCGCCTCCCTACACGTCTCCTTCGGCTTCGCCCTGGTGGGCGCGGTGGTGGGCGAGTTCCTGGGCGCGAAGAAGGGCGTCGGGCTCATGATCTCCACCGCCCAGGGCGCGTTCAACGCCAATGGCGTATTCGCCGCCATGGTGATCCTCGCCGTGCTGGCGCTGGTGGTCGAGTTCATCATCACGCTGGTGGAGAACCGCCTGGTGAAATGGCGCCCCGCTCCGCTCAACGACGCGCACGGCTGATTTCCGCCGCCGCCCCCTGTTTCAAAGTCCTCCCAGACTGGCCCGGCGCTTAGCTCCGGGCCTTTTTTTATGCGGCGGCGGCCGTTTCCTGTGCCAGCGGCAGGCGCACCTCGACCACCAGGCCGCCGCCCTCCGCATCTTGCAGCGCGACGCTCCCCCCGGCCGCCTCCGCCACTTCCTTGACGATGGCGAGGCCGAGCCCGCTGCCCTCCGCGCTCGTGCCGAGGACGCGATAGAAGCGCTCGAACACGCGCTCACGCTCGGCCGGCGGAATGCCCGGCCCGGTGTCCGCCACCCGCAGCACCGCCTCTTGCCCCACACGCGCGACGCTGATCGTGACGATGCCGCAGTCCCCGGCATAGCGGGTGGCGTTGTCCACGAGATTGACGATCATCTCCCGCAGCATGGTGCCGTCGCCGGTCACCGGCACAGCGCCTTCCGCCTCGACGCCGATGTCGATGCCCCGCGCCAGCGCGCCTTCCGCAAATTCTGCGGTCACCAGCCGCGCCGCGGCGGCCAGATCGATGCTTTCGCTGCGCGGGCGGCGGCTGCCCGGCTCGGCGCGGGCGAGGGTGAGCAATTGCGCCGCGAGGCGCGCCAATTGGCGGGCGCTGGCCTGCAGCGCCTTGAGCGCCAGCGTGCGCTCGCCGGGGTCGTTCTCGCGCAAGGCATAGCTCGCCTGGGTGCTGAGCAAAGCGAGCGGCGTGCGCAATTGATGCGCCGCATTGGCGACGAAGCGGCGCTGCGCCGCCATCTGCTTCTGCACCCGGTCCATATATTGGTTGAGCGCGCCCACCAGCGGGCGCAGCTCGGTCTGCACAGCCTCGGCGGAGAATGGCGCCAGATCCTCCTGGGAGCGGCGCTGCACCGCATCACGCAGGCGCAGCAGGGGCGTCAGGCCGCGATTGAGCCCGATGAGCGCCAGGATCGCGGCCGCCACCAGCAGCAGCACCTGCTGGCCGAAGCCGCCGATCCACAAGCGCCGCACCATGTCGCCATGGCCGGCGCGCGTGACCCCCACCACGACCCGGATCGGCCCCTCCGCCCCCGCGCCCACCAGGGGATGCTGCATCATCACGAGGTCCAGCGGCTGGTCGCGATAGCCGGCCTGATAGAACAAAGGCTCGAAATCGGTGGGTGCGCGCGGGGGCACGGGCAGGTCGGGATAGCCGGTGAGCAGGCGGCCGGTGGCGGTTTCCACCCGGTAATAGACCCGGTCCTGGTGGCCGGTGGCGAACATCTCCAGCGCCACCGGCGGCACGATGGCCTCGATCACCCCGCGATCGGCGCGGCTCGGCTCGGCGATGGCGCGGGCGGAGGCGGTGAGCATGCGATGGGTGACGAGGTCGGCGGTTGAGACCGCGGTGCCGTAGCTCGTCCACACATTGACGGCGACCACGCCCGCCAGGGGCAGGACCAGCCATGCGAGCAATTGCAGCCGGAGGCTTCTAATCCTCATGCCGCAGAAGATAACCGAGGCCGCGCAAAGTGACGATACGCACGTTGGAGCCTTCCAGCTTCTTGCGCACCCGGTGGACATAGATCTCGATGGCGCTGGGGTCGGCCTCGTCCTCGAAGCCGAACACGCTCTGCGAGAGCTGCGCCTTGCTCACCGTGCGCCCGCTCTTCAGCAGCAATTGCTCCAGCACCGCATATTCGCGCGGCGTCAGGGCCAGCTCGGCCGCGCGCAGGGCGAACAGGCGGGTGCGCGAATCGAAGGAGAGATCGCCGAACACCACCACCGGGTCGGCCTGCCGGTGCACGCGCCGCAGCTGGGCGCGGATGCGCGCCTCCAGCTCGGCGATCTCGAAGGGCTTGGCGAGATAATCGTCGGCCCCCTCGTCGAGCCCGGCCACCCGCCCGTCGAGACTGGCGTTGGCGGTGAGGATGATGACCGGGAGCGTGCTGCCGCGCCGCCGCAGCCGCCGCAGCACCTGGAGCCCGTCGAGGCCGGGAAGCGACAGGTCCAGGATCACCAAGGCATATTCGGCGACCTCCAGCGCATGCTCGGCATCGAGCCCGTCATGCACCACGTCCACGGCATAGGTGGATTGGCGCAGGCTCTTGGCGAGCCATGCGGCGAGTTCCCGATTGTCCTCCACCAGCAGCAGCCGCATGCGCGTTCTCCCGCCGCGCACATGGCAGCGGGCGAGGCGAGGGTCAATGCGCGCGGGCCGGCAGGCGCAAAAATTCGCGCCGCAGCATGCCGCATCGTCAGGAGGCAGCGACCGCCGGGGCCGGCTCGCCAAGGGCCGCAAGGGCAGACACCAGCACACGCGCCATGCGCGCGCCCCATGCCGCCTGCCCCGCCGCATCGCCGATCAGGTCCTGGCGGATCTCCACCGCCAGATGGAGCAGGCCGCGCCGCTCCCCATGGACCGGGATCGTGTAATCCGAGTCATCGCTGACCGAATAGGGCTCGTTGTCGCCGACCACGAGATCCCCCTCGCGCTCCAGCGCGGCGAACACGGCGCGCGCGAGGCGCGGGTCGCGATTGTAGAGCACGCCCGCATGCCACGGCCGCGCCATTCCAAGATAGACCGGCGTGAAGCTGTGCATCGCGATCAGGACCGCCGGGCGGCCGGCGGCCTGCCGCGCGTCCAGCTCGGCGGCGATGCGATCATGATAAGGGCGGAAGATCTCGCGCTCGCGCCGCGCCGCATCCTGCGCGTCGAGGTCGATATTCCCTGGTATCGCGGTGCTCTCGCTGAGCACAGGGATGGAGGTGGGCGTTCCCGGCTGGCGGTTGCAATCCATGACCAGGCGCGAATAATCCTGCTGGATCAGCGTCGCGTCCAGCGCCTGCGACAGGTGCCGGCATACGCCCGCAATCCCGATGTCGATGGCGATGTGGCGCAGGCAGTCCGCGTCGGCGATTCCGAGCTGGCCGAGCGCGCGCGGCATGCGGTTTCCGGCATGATCGGCGACGAGCAGGAACCGCGACGGGGCCTGCGCGTTATAGGTGCTGACGGGGGTCGGCTCGTCTGCGGCCAGGAGCGTGTGCGCCATCTTTTTCCCGGGTTCTTCTGGTGGCTAACAAAGAGAAGCGGACGGGCTCCTCAGGTCCTTCCGCACAGCTATAGACTATTGTCGGGCACATCGTCAGCTCTGGGCGGGGATTTTCAATTCCCATGCAGCGCCTGCCCGATATTTGTTCAGTCATTTTCCTGCCGGCCACGACAAACATCAAACATCCGCGCGGGATAATGCTAGTCTTGCCGGGTAACACATGGGGTGACGGACAGGCAGGCGCGGGCGCGCGCCTGGGTTTTTGCGTGCGCGGGCGAGGCGCGGCGATCTCCCGCCGAGACGACATCCCAGAACGACGAATATCCCAGAACGACGAACATCCAGAACACGACGAACATCCAGAACACGACGAACATCCAGAACACGACGGCTTCGCGGAACAAGACGACTTCGCTGAAGACGATGACATCGCAGGACACGACGAGACTGCATTCCACTTGGCATTTCAACTTGCCGGCGCGCCGGGCAGCGGCCCTCTTGGCCCTGCGCGCGCCGATGCCGGAGATTTTTCATGAAAATTCACGCCGGCTACCGGATCGCCTATGATTGCCCCCAGCCGACCCCGATGATCCTGACGCTGAGCGTGCATCCCTCCCGGGTCGGCGACCTGCTCAATCCCGACCGGGCGATGTTCGATCCGCCCATTCCCGCCAACACCTATCACGACAGCTTCGGCAATTTCTGCCATGTCATCAATGCCCCGGCGGGCCGGCTGACCATGTACACAGACTTCACGATCATGGACGGGGGAGAGGCGGACGTCTACGCCCCGCACGCCGAGCAGCATGCGCTGTCCGACCTGCCGGTGGACGTGCTGCTCTATCTGCTCGGCAGCCGTTATTGCGAGACCGACCGCTTGTCCGACATCGCCTGGTCGCTATTCGGGCAGGTGCCCAAGGGCTGGCCGCTGGTGAGTGCCATCTGCGATTTCGTGCACCAGCGCATCACCTTCGGCTACGCCCATGCACGCCCCACCAAGACCGCGTTCGAGGCCTATAACGAGCAATGCGGCGTGTGCCGCGACTTCGCCCACCTCGCCGTCGCCCTGTGCCGCTGCATGAACGTGCCGGCGCGCTATTGCACCGGCTATCTCGGCGATATCGGCGTGCCCTATGACGGCTCGGCGATGGATTTCAGCGCCTGGTTCGAGGTCTATCTCGGGGACCGCTGGTACACGTTCGATGCCCGGCACAACAAGCCGCGGATCGGCCGCATCCTGATGGCGCGCGGACGCGACGCCACCGACGTCGCCATCGTCACCTCGTTCGGCCCGTGCACGCTGGCGAGCTTCCAGGTGATCAGCGACGAGGTCGCCTGAGGACGTCCAGCGGCGCGATTGTCGTTCTTTCACTGGGCGTCATGGCCGGGCGCGTCCCGGCCATGACGCCGGGCCGAACGTGCGGGCCCTGAAGAACCGGTGTCAGCGGTGCCGCGTGGATGCACGGGACAAGCCCGTGCATGACGTTTCTCTCCTGAACAGCATCAAGCCATGAATGGCGATAGGTCCTAGAGCGTGCGGGCACCGGTGAGGATTTCCCGCTTGCCGGCGTGATTGGCCGGGCCGACGATGCCCTCGGTCTCCATGCGCTCCATGAGGCTTGCCGCCTTGTTGTAACCCACCTGCAGCCGGCGCTGGATATAAGAGGTGGACGCCTTGCGGTCGCGCAGCACGATGGCGACGGCCTGTTCGTAGAGATCGCCGCTGGCTTCGCCCAGCGCGCCCTTGTCGAACACCGCCTCGTCGCCCTCCCCTATGCCCTCGGCGTCATCCTCGCTGGTGACGGCATCGAGATATTCCGGCCCGCCCTGGGCTTTCAGATGAGCCACCACCTTTTCCACCTCGCCGTCGGAGACGAACGGGCCGTGCACGCGGGTGATGCGGCCGCCGCTCGCCATATAGAGCATGTCGCCCTGGCCCAGCAGCTGCTCGGCGCCCATCTCGCCGAGAATGGTGCGGCTGTCGATCTTGCTGGTGACCTGGAATGAGATGCGGGTCGGGAAATTCGCCTTGATGGTGCCGGTGATGACATCCACCGAGGGGCGCTGGGTGGCCATCACCAGATGGATGCCGGCGGCACGCGCCATCTGGGCGAGGCGCTGGATCGCCCCCTCGATCTCCTTGCCGGCGGTCAGCATCAGGTCCGCCATCTCGTCGACGATGATGACGATGAACGGCAAGGCGGTCAGGTCCATGTCCTGTTCCTCGAACAGGGCCTCCCCGGTCTCCTTGTCGAAGCCCACCTGGACCTGGCGCTTGATGATCTCGCCCTTCGCCCGCGCTTCCGCCATGCGGGCGTTGAAGCCGTCGATATTACGCACGCCGAGCCGCGACATCTTGCGATAGCGGTCCTCCATCTCGCGCACCGCCCATTTGAGCGCGATGATGGCCTTCTTCGGATCGGTGACGACCGGCGTCAGCAGGTGCGGAATACCCTCATAGACCGAAAGCTCCAGCATCTTCGGGTCGATCATGATCAGCCGGCAGGCCTGCGGCGTATGCCGGTAGAGCAGCGAGAGGATCATGGTGTTGATGGCCACCGACTTGCCCGAGCCGGTGGTGCCGGCCACCAGCAGGTGGGGCATGCGGGCAAGATCGACGATCACCGGCTCGCCGCCGATGGTCTTGCCGAGCGCGATCGCGAGCTTGGCATGGGCCTCGTCGAGATGCGGGCCCTCCAGCAATTCGCGCAGCCACACGGTGCCGCGCCGCCGGTTCGGCAGCTCGATGCCGATGACATTGCGCCCCTCCACCACCGCGACGCGCACCGACACCGCGCTCATGGAGCGGGCGATATCGGCCGCGAGGCCGATGACGCGGCTGGACTTGGTGCCCGGCGCGGGCTCGAACTCATACAGCGTCACCACCGGGCCGGGATTGGCGTCGATGACTTCGCCGCGCACGCCGAAATCCCGCAGCGTCTGCTGGAGGATGGCCGAGCTCTGGTCGAGGAATTCTTCCGAAAGCTCGAAATCCGGCTCCTGCACCGGCGGTTCGCGCAGCAGCGCGAGTGCGGGCAGCTCATAGGCATCGTCCGCGTCCCCATCCTCCTCCATCGGCGCCGGCACGGCCGGGACCAGCAGGGCGGGCGATGCGGGGACGCTGGGCGCGGAGGCGGCGGCGGACGGAGCCGGCGAGGGAGGCATCTCCATTTCGGGGCGGAAGTTCAGACCCTGGAACGCCCAATGGAACGAGGCGCCGACAATGGCAGACAAAGGCTCCAGGGCCATGGGGGCAGCCGTCGTGGCGGCTGCCACGCGCGCGATCTGCGGTTCGATGACGGCGGGCGGGAGCGCGACCGGGGGAAGCGCAAGGGGCGCGAATGCCGCGTCCGAAAGCGGCTCTTCCGAAAGCGATTCTTCCGAAAGCACGTCGCTCGCCGGACCTTCGCTCGCTGGTTCCTCGGGCGCCGGTAGCGCGACGCCCGGTCCTTCGGGCACCAAGTCTGCGGGTGCCAGATCTGCGGGCGCCCGATCTGCGGGAGCAAGGTCCTCGGGAGCAAGGTCCTCGGGCGCAAGGATTTGCGGCGCCGTGTCGCGCGGAATGGGCGCGGGCAAAAGATCCTGTTCCACGGCGACGCGCGGGCTGAAGCCTTGGCCGAGGCAAATGAGCCGGCCGAGCTTCACCAGCGTCTCGGGCAGGTCAGGCGCGGGACGCGGGTCAGATGGCTCTTGCGAGCCTTCCAACGAAAGCGCGACTTGCAATAAGGCATCCTGCAATAGGGCATCCTGCAAAGGTACCTGCTGCACCGGAGCCTGCGGCGGGAGAGCCTCGGGCAAAGGCCCGTCCGGCTCGCAAGGGTCTGCCGGCATCATCGCCTGCCCGGCGGCATTGGCCGCGATCCGATCATCCGCCGCATCCCCGGACCCATCCGGGGGCACCTCCCCCTCCGGCGCGGGTACGGGCGGGGCCGCGCCGATGGCGGCGGCGGTATGCTCTTGCGACGCCAAGTCTTCCGGCGCCTCGATTGCGCCGGGTCCGGTCCCGGACGCACCGGGTTCGACGGGTTGCGCCGCGATGTCCGCGCGCCCGTCCCGGTCCGCATCGTCCCCGATCTCGCCCGCGCGAACGTCCGTGTTCAGACCTGCGGCCTCATCGGTGGGCGCAGCCTCCGCCGGCGCCATCTCGCCCTGCGCCAGCGACGCGGCGGCGGCTAGCCGAAGGTCGGATCCCGCGACAGCGCTGACTTCGCCGACGGCCGCGCGCAGGGTTTCCAGGGCCACGGGCGGTTCCGCCGCATCGCTCCACGCCATGCTGGCGGTCTGGGTCTCGGGCTCGGTCTCTTCCACCAGAAAGCGCCAAGTGGGTCCTGAAGTGGGGGCTGAGGCGGAACCGGAGGCAAGGTCGGACGGCGGGGCTGCGGAGGGCGTATCCGCCTGCGGCATCGCCGCCGCATCACGCGCGGCGGGCGGCGGCACGGGCGGGGCAGAGGTCACCTTGGGCGATTCGCCCATGCCATGGCGGGTCCGCAGGAAATGGTCCGGCGTGCGGGTGAAGCGGGTGTTCTCATCCAAAGTGAAGGGGCGCAGCCAGCTCGGCACCAGTTCGAGCGCGACCCAGGGCGAAAAGGCGGCGTCGCGCGCCTCCTTCGGCAGCAGCGGACGGCCCGCCGGCAGCGCGGCACCGGCCTGCGCGGGGTTGAAAAAGGACGGCTCGTAGGTTCTGGGAGGGCGGTTTGAAGAAGGCATGATCGTCCATGACCCGGAGGGCCGGCCGAGCCGGCCTTGTTGTCTCCAGGGATACGGAGTGCGGCGTTAACAGGAGGTTTTAGGAGACCGCTCCGCCCACAGGCGGGAGAGCGGCGGGCCGGATTTGTTTGGCGGCGCACAAATTTCGTTTCGCCCAATCACGCATCGCCGCAATGACTATTTTCCGCGCCACACAATTTGTTAACCATAAGCTTTTTTGCGGAGCGTGTTGAAAAACAACGGCGCTGGGGATAGCGTCCATTATAACGTCTTTTGTTCGGCTTTTCTTTTCCGTTCGGATCATCGCCCCATGAGACGCGCCCTTCCAGCTGCGGAAACCGACGGACTCGCCGCCGCTGCGAGGCCCGCGCACGATGCGCCGGCGATCCACGCCGCAGCCCCCGGGACGAAGCGCTCCCGTTCGCCCGCCTCTCCGACAAGGTCCTGCGTTTCACCCTTCCTCCGGCGGGCCTGACCGCGCCGCGCGGCGGGTCCGTCTTTCCGGCCGATGCCCCTCGCACTCCTATTTGAGGTCCTCACGTGACTGACATGCGCAAGGAAACCGACAGCCTCGGTGAAGTCGAAGTCCCGGCGGACAAGCTGTGGGGCGCGCAGACCCAGCGCTCGCTGGAGCATTTCAGCATCGGCACGGATTTGATGCCGCGGGAAATGATCACCGCGTATGCGCTCCTCAAGAAGGCGGCGGCGCGGGCGAACCATGCGGGCGGGCGCCTGCCGGACGAGCCCTACAAGCTGATCGTGCAGGTGTGCGACGAACTGCTCGCCGGCCAGCACCAGGACATGTTTCCGCTGCACGTGTGGATGACCGGCAGCGGCACCCAGTTCAACATGAACGTCAATGAGGTGATCTCCAACCGCTGCTGCCAGCTCGCGGGCACGCCGCTCGCCAGCAAGGCGCCGGTGCACCCCAACGACCATGTGAACATGTCGCAATCGTCGAACGACAGCTTCCCGTCCGCCATGCATATCGCGGTGGGCGTGAACACCACGCAGCGGCTGATCCCGGCGGTGCAGGCCCTGCATGACGCGATTGCGGCCAAGGCCGAGGACTGGGCGGATATCGTCAAGATCGGCCGCACCCACATGCAGGATGCGACCCCGCTCACCCTCGGCCAGGAATGGTCCGGCTATGCCGGCATGCTGGCGGACGATATCGAGCGCCTTCAGGACGCGCTGAAGGGGGTCTATCGCCTCGCGCTCGGCGGTACGGCGGTCGGCACCGGCATCAACGCCGCACCGGGATTTGCCGAGGCGGTGGCGGACGAGATCGCGGGCCTCACCGGCCTGCCCTATGTCACCGCGCCGAACAAGTTCACGGTCCAGGGCGCCCATGATGCCTTGGTGCAATTCTCCGGCACGCTGCGCACGCTCGCCGCCTCGCTCTACAAGATCGGCAACGATATCCGCCTCATGTCGTGTGGCCCGCGCGCGGGATTTGCCGAGCTGATCATTCCGGAGAACGAGCCCGGCTCCTCCATCATGCCCGGCAAGGTCAACCCCACGCAGGCCGAGGCGCTCACCATGATCGCCGTGCAGATGATGGGCAATGATGTCAGCGTCGGCTTCGGCGGCGCCAGCGGCTATCTGGAGATGAACGTCTACAAGCCGCTGATCATCTTCAACATCGCCCATTCCATCACCATCGCCTCCGACGGCTGCACCAATTTCCGCAAGTTCCTGGTGGAAGGCACCAAGCCCAATCGCAGGAAGATCCAGGAATATGTGGATCGCTCGCTGATGCTGGTGACCGCCCTCGCCCCGGTCATCGGCTATGACAAGGCCTCCAAGATCGCCCATCACGCCATGGACAATGACCTGACCCTGAAGGAAGCGGCGATGGCGCTCGAATTCGTCACCGAGGAGGAATTCCTGCGTGTGGTGGACCCGGCCAAGATGGTGAAGCCCTATGTCGCCAAGGAGGAAGGCCACTGAGGCTTTCCTCGACGGCAAAGCCGGGCGCTGCGCCGTAAAGTCCTTCCCGGGCGGTGCCGCCGCAGGCCGCGCCACCGCCGCGTGCCCATTCGAAAAACAACAAGATCCACCCTTCCGGAGGTTCCGCCATGACCGCGTCGAGCGACCAGACCACCCCGAAAGGGGTCGCACTGCTTCACAATCCCATCCTCAATCGCGGCAGCGCCTTCGCCGTGGAGGACCGGGCGCGGCTCGGCGTGGAAGGCTTCCTGCCGCCGGTGGCGGACACGCTGGAAACCCAAATCGCCCGCGTCCACCTGCAATTGGCGCAGCTCGACAACGACCTGCAGAAATACCTGCTGCTGAGCGATCTCCAGGCCCGCAACCAAACGCTGTTCTATGCGGTGCTGATGTCCGACCCGGCGATGTTCATGCCGCTGGTCTATACCCCGACCGTGGGCGAGGCGTGCCAGAAGTTCGACCATGTGCTGCGCGCCACGCGCGGCATGTATCTGCCGATCACGCTGAAGGGCCGCCTGAAGGAGGTGCTCTCCCATTGGCCGCAGAGCGACGTGCGCTTCATCGTCGTGACCGATGGCGAGCGCATCCTCGGGCTCGGCGATCTCGGCGTCGGCGGCATGGGCATCCCGGTGGGCAAGCTCTCCCTTTATACGGTCTGCGCCGGCGTGCCGCCGGAGCTGACCTTGCCGATCACGCTCGATGTGGGCACCAACACTTCGGCGCTGCTGGAAGATCCGCTCTATCTCGGCCTGCGGCAGAACCGCGTGCGCGGGGCCGAATATGACGCCTTCATTGACGAATTCGTCACCGCCGTGACCGAGCTTTATCCCCGCTGCTGCCTGCAATGGGAAGATTTCGCCAATATCAACGCGGTGCCGATCCTGGAGCGCTACCGGGACAAGATCTGCACCTATAATGACGATATCCAGGGCACGGCGGCGGTCGCGGTGGCCGGCATCTACGGCGCGCTGCGCATTTCCAAGCAGAAGCTGACCGACCAGACCTTCCTGTTCCTCGGCGGCGGCTCGGCGGCCACCGGCATCGCCGAATTGATCAGCCAGGCCATGGTACTGGAAGGCGCGACGATCGAAGAGGCGCGGGCGCGCAACTGGCTGTTCGACGTCAACGGCCTGATGGTGAATTCCCGCACCGATATCGCCGGCTTCCAGAAGCCGTTCGCCCACGACCATGCGCCGGTGAGTTCGTTCGTCGAGGCGATCGAGGCGATCCGGCCCACCGGCATCGTCGGGGTGAGCACCGTGCCGAAGCTGTTCAATCAGGCCGTCATCCAGGCCATGTCGAAGATCAACGAGCGGCCGATCATCTTCCCCTATTCCAATCCGACCTCGCGCTCGGAATGCACGGCGGACGAGGCCTATCGCTGGTCGGAGGGGAAGGCGATCTTCGCCAGCGGCAGCCCGTTTGCGCCTGTGACGCTGGGCGACAAGACCTTTGTCCCCGGCCAGGGCAACAATGTCTATATCTTCCCCGCCATGGGCATGGCGGTGCTCGCCACGCAGGCCCGCCGCGTGACGGAGGCCATGTTCATCGTCGCCGCCAAGGCGGTGGCCGAGCAGGTGACCGACGCGGATCTCGACAAGGGCCTGATCTATCCGCCGCAGAGTGACATCCGCAAGGCCTCGCTCCATGTGGCGGTGCGCATCGCGGAATATGTATTCGACAACGGCCTCGCGCAGGTTCAGCGCCCGGCCGATATCGCGGCGCATATCGCCGCGCTCGCCTATCTCCCCGCTTATCCCCCGGTCTGAGGCCCCATGATGCCATCCGCTCCGGCGCCATCCCCCGATGACGCCTTCGCGCTCGTCGGCGCGGCCGCGAAACTCCTCTATGCCAATGGGCAGACCACCGAGCGCACGGTGCAGAACGCGGAGCGGTTCGCCCGCGCGCTTGGCATAAGCGTCACGGTCTTTCCCACCTGGGGCGAGCTGGTGATCCGCCGGGAGGCGACCTCAGCCTCCGGCCTCTCGCGCGTGGAGGCCATCGCCGCCGCGCCGGCGGGGGTGGACATGAACAAGGTGACGCTGACGCTCGGCGTCATCGACCAGGTGTGCGATGCCCGTCTCGATGCGGCGCGCGCCCGTGACGCGCTGGAGGCGATCGCCGGCCTGCCGCCGGCCTCCACGCTGCGCTTCGTGGTGCTGGCGGCGGCCGGGGCGGCGGCGCTTTCGGTCATCTTCGGCGCGGCCGACCTCACGACCCTGGCGCTGATCGCGCTCAGCGCCGGAGCGGGCGCGGCGCTGCGGCGCGCTCTGGCGCATGTCGCAAAGAATTTCCTGGCCCAGCCTTTGTGCGCCGCCTTGCTCGCCGGCGTCATCGCGGCCGCGGCCTCCCATCTCCTGCCGGGCGCCAATCTCTATCTGGTGGCCCTGTGCCCCTGCATGGTGCTGGTGCCGGGCCCGCATTTGCTCAATGGCGCGCTGGACCTGGCCCATATGCGCATCGGCCTCGGCGGCGCCCGCTTCGGCTTCGCCGGGCTCATCATATTGCTGATTTCGGTCGGGCTCATCGCCGGCCTCGCGCTCGGCGTGGCGGGGCTGCCCATGGCCGGGCCATCGGCGCCGGTTCCGCTGGCCTATGACGTGATCGCCGCCGGCATTGCCGTGTCCGCCTTCGGCACGTTCTTTTCCATGCCGTGGCGCACCCTGCCCATTCCGGTGGCGATCGGCATGATCGCCCATGCCAGCCGCTGGCTGGCGATCGCCGACGGCGCGAGCCTTGCGGGCGGGGCGCTGGTGGCCTGCCTGATCGCCGCGACCCTGGTGACCCCGATCGCGAACCGCCTGCACCTGCCGTTCGCCGCCTTCGCCTTTGCCTCGGTGGTCTCGCTCATTCCCGGCGTCTTCCTGTTCCGCATGGCGGCGGGCATGGTCACGCTGCTCGAGGCCGGCCCCGCGGCCGCCCCCGCCCTGCTGCTGCCGCCGATCCAGGACGGCACGACGGCGGCGGCGATCCTGCTCGCCATGGCATTCGGCCTGATCCTGCCGAAAATGCTGCTGGAACGCCTGTTTCCCAAATGGTCCGGCCTGCCGGCGGCCCCTCATTAGGCCAGTGCCGACGCGAAGGGCTTTCACTTCGCCCGATAAAGCGTCAGCGGCGGACCGCAGGTCCGGCGCCGGCCTTGACGGCCGCCGACTTATCCTTCGCCATGGCCGGCTTGGGCGATGCGGGCTTGGGCGGCACAGGCTTCGCCAATGCGGCCTTGGCCAAGGCGGCCTTGACCGGCTTATCCTCGGCCAGCGCATCAGGCGCCGCCCGGCGCGGGGATTTCGGCGCGGCGGCGGGCGTTTGCGCATAGCTGCCGTCCAGCACCGCGAGCGCGACCTTCGCGGCTTCCTGAATATGCAGGCGGCAGGCCTTTTCCGCCGCGTCCCCGTCGCCGGAGGCGATGGCGTCATAGATGGCGCGGATTTCCATGATGCTGCGCGCCAGCCGGCCGGGCTGGGTCATGGAGGTGAGGCGCAGCAGGGTGATGCGATTGTGCAGGCTGGTGAGCATCTGCGTGACGAAGACATTTTCGGCGCCGCCCATCAGCGCCTTGTAGAAATCGCTCTTCGCCTCGATGAGCGCCAATTGCTCGTTGCCCTTCACCGCCTTCACCAGGGCTTTCACGGTCTTGTCGAGCGCCTTGACCGCCTGCGGATCCTTGCGCTCGGCGAACTGGCGGCCGGCATAGCCTTCCAGCAGGGCGCGGATCTCATAGAGCTGGCGCGCCTCCTGCGCCGAAATGCTGCTGACGATGGGGCCGCGGTGGGGAATGGTCTGCACCAGCCCTTCCGCCTCGAGCTGGCGCAGCGCCTCGCGGATGGAGGTACGCCCGACGCCGATGAGCTCGCACAGCTCGCGCTCGACCAGCCTCTGGCCAGGCTTGAACAGGCCTTTCGCGATGGCGGCGCGCAGCTTTTCCTCGACCATGAGGCGCAGCGTTGCCGCTTGGCGTGTGATGTGTAGATCCTGATTGTCCATCGCCCGGCCTGACAAACGTGCGGTCCCGTTTTGACATAACAGGCATGGCCTTCAAACCGCTGTCAATCGGATCGAAATATTTTGTCTGATTGACTGATAGATATGGCGTCGATAATTTTCCCGCACCGGCCACCCGCGGCGGCACCAAGCCGGCGAGCAAGCCAGATCGAAATGCCGGGGTCAGCCCTCTTTACGGAAACACTCATTGAGGAAGCCATGCGTATTCGCGCCGCCGTCCTGCGCGCCTCGCCCGTCGAGCGCCCCTATGCCGTGAACAAGCCGCTGAGCATCGAGACCATCGAGCTGGATCCGCCCGGCGCGGACGAAGTGCTGGTCAAGATCGCCGCCGCCGGCCTGTGCCATTCGGATCTTTCCGTGATCAACGGCGACCGCCTGCGGCCGACCCCCATGGTCCTCGGCCATGAATGCGCCGGCGTGGTGGAGGAGGTCGGCACGGGCGTCAGCGACCTCAAGCGCGGCGACAAGGTGGTGATGAGCTTCCTGCCCACCTGCGGCCATTGCATGCCGTGCATGGACGGGCGCGCCCAATTGTGCGAGCCGGGCCACGCCGCCAACGGGCGCGGCACGCTGCTGTCCGGCGCACGGCGATTCCATTGCGACGACGGCCTGCAGCCCTATCACCACAGCGGCGTGTCCGCCTTCGCGGAATATGCCGTGGTCTCCCGCCGCTCGGTGGTGAAGATCGATTCGGACATTTCGCTGGTGGAAGCGGCGCTGTTCGGCTGCGCGGTGATGACCGGCGTGGGCACGGTGGTGAACACCTGCAAGGTGCGCCCCGGTGATTCGGTGGCCGTGGTCGGGCTCGGCGGCGTCGGCCTGTCCTCGGTGCTCGGGGCCGCGGCGAGCGGCGCGACGCGCATCGTCGCCATCGACCTTGCCCAGGACAAGCTGGACCTGGCCTTGGAGCTCGGCGCCACCGACGCCTTCCTCGCCACCGATCCGGACATCGTGGAAAAAGTGAAGGCAGCGACCAAGGGCGGCGTGGACCACGCCATCGAGATGGCCGGCTCGGTGCGCGCGTTCGATCTCGCCTACAAGATCACCCGGCGCGGCGGCAAGACCGCGACGGCGGGGCTCGCCAATCCCAATTCCCAGATCACCTTGCCCCCGGTCAACCTGGTGGGCGAGGAGCGCACGATCCACGGCAGCTACATGGGCAGCTGCGTGCCTTCGCGCGACATCCCGCGCTTCATCGCCCTGTATGAGCGCGGCAAGCTGCCGGTGAACCGCCTGCTCTCCGGCACCGGCCCGCTGGAGGAGATCAACGCGGCCTTCGACCTGCTCGACCAGGGCAAGGTCGTGCGCCACGTCATCACCTTCTAAGGGCCGCCTGGCGGTTCTCATCGACGCTGATCGCGATCGCCCGCGATGCCCGGCCGCGCGCCGGGCATTCGCGCGTTCGCGCCCCCTTGCGCGCGCCGCCTTGAGCGCGTGTCGCCGGTGCATTCCCATCTGATTTCGCGCCGTTTCCCCAAAGCCTCCGAGCGGCGACGCCTTGCCGCTTCGGAAACCTGTTTTGTCGTGTTGACGGATTGTCTGATAGCAGGCAATCTTGCCACAACATCAGCGACAAGCTGCAGGTTTATTGGAGGAGACGTTCATGATTGCAAAAGCCGCCATGGCTGCGCTCAGCGCCGCCGTACTCGCGATTACGCCGGCATCCGCGGTTGAAAAACCCAAGGAGCTGGTGATCGGCATCACCACCTTCCTGTCAGGTCCCGCCTCGGTGTTCGGGGTTCCGGGAAAGAATGCGGCGGACATGCTGATCGCCGATCTCAACGCCAAGGGCGGCATCCTCGGCGTGCCGGTCCGGGCCATCGTCATCGACGAAGGCGCAGGCGCCAACCAGCTGATGTCGGAATATCGCCGCGTGGTGCTGAACGAGGGCGCGCAGGTGATGCTGGCCTCGGTCTCCAGCGCCAATTGCCTTGCGCTGAGCCCGGTGGCGGAAGATCTGGAAGTCCCCAACATCCTGTGGGATTGCAGCTCGCCCCGCATTTTCGAGGACAATAAATACAAATATTCCGTGCGCACCCAGGCGCACACCGGCGCGGAAATGCTTGCCGCTGCCTTGTATCTCGTGAAGAACAAGCCGAACTTCAAGACCATCGCCGGCGTGAACCAGGACTACGCCGCCGGACGCGACCAGTGGGGCCTGTTCCTCACCGCGCTCAAGGCGCTCAAGCCCGATATCCAGGTGGTCGCGGAGCTGTTCCCGAAGTTCGGCGCACCGGATTACTCCACCGAGATTTCCCGCCTCCAGGCGCTGAAGCCGGACGTGGTGGTGAACACCTCGTGGGGCGGCGACCTCGATACCTTCGTCCAGCAGGCGGCGGCGCGTGGGTTCATGACCCAGAGCACCTTCGTCATGCCGCTCGGCGAAAGCTCGCTGGAGCGCCTGGGCGACGCGATGCCTGCCGGCGTCATCATCGGCGGACGCGGCGATCATTACTTCCTGCATCCCAAGCATCTCAAGGACGCGGCGTTCCAGGACTTCGTGAAGCGCTATCACGACAAGACCGGCGCCTATCCGATCTATCCGGTGTTCCACATGGCGCAGGCGATGGCCGCGCTGAAGGACGCCTATGAGAAGGCCGCGAAGGACAATAACGGCCAGTGGCCCTCCAAGGACCAGCTGCTCGCCGCGTTCCAGAACCTGAAGTTCCACGGCCTCACCAGCGACGTGACCATCCGCGAGGATCACCAGGGCCTGGAAGACCAGCTCATCGGCACCACCATCCGCGTGCCGCAATATCCCTTCGCCATCTTGGACAACATCTCGATCTATCCCGGCGCGCTCGTCACCACCCCCATCGGCGACAAGTCGGCGGAGTGGCTGAGCAAGATCAAGCCCGCGATGGCAAGCGACCCGTCCATCGAAACCTTCGCCGCGGCGAAGTAAAGGGATCGGAGAGGCCGTCCGCATGTCCTTGGACATCATCCTTCTGGCCATGCTCGATGGCCTCTCCTATGGCGCCCAGGTATTCCTGGTCGCCGTGGGGCTTTCGCTGATCTTCGGCGTCCTGCGGATCGTCAACGTGGCCCATGGGAGCTTCTATGCCATCGGCGCCTATGTGGCGGCATCGCTGGGCATCTGGATCGCAACGGCGGGCTGGAGCCCCTGGCTGTCCTATCCCGCCATGCTGGTCGCCGCGATCCTGGTCGGCGTGGTGGTGGGCGGCCTCCTGGAGGCGACGCTTCTGCGCCGCATCTACGGCAAGGAGCAGGTGCTCCAGCTGCTGGTCACCTTCGCCGTCTTCATGATCCTGGAAGACGTGCAGAAGGTTACCTGGGGCGTGAAGCCCTATTTCGTGAACACGCCGCTGAGCCTGCTCGGCACGGTGAACGTGCTCGGCATCAATTATTCGGTCTATCAGCTCGCGGTCATCCCGCTGGTGGCGCTGTGCGTGCTGGTGGGTCTGCGCTTCATCCTGCGCTACACCCGCATCGGCCGCATCGTCACCGCCGTGACCGAGGACCGCGAGGCCTCCATGGCCATGGGCGTGGATTCCAGCCGCGTCTATCTCTTCACCTTCATGGCCGGCGCCGCGCTCGCGGCCTTCGGCGGGGCGCTGGCCTCGGGTTCCACTTCGCTCGTGCCCGGCATGGGCTCGGGCATGATCATTCTCTCCTTCGCGGTGGCCGCCACGGCGGGCCTCGGCCAGATCGAGGGCGCTGCGGTGGCGGCGCTCATGATCGGCCTCGGGCGCTCCATCGCGGTCTATCTGGCCCCGGAATTCGACGTGCTGATGCCCTATCTGATCATGTTCGTGGTGCTCCTGTTCAAGCCGCAGGGCCTGTTCAGCACCATCCAGACGAGGAAGGTGTGATGCGCTTCGACCTCCTGTTCGGCGCGATCGCCTTCTGCGCGGTCGCGGGCGTTCCCTTCTTCATCCCATGGGCGACGGTGATGCTCACCATCGCGCTCGGCGTGGGGCTCGCGGTGCTCGGCGTCGTGGTCCTGCTGCGGGCGGGGCAGATCTCGTTCGGCCACGGCCTGTATTATGCCGCCGGCGCCTATACGGTCGCGTTCCTGGTGCAGGCGCGCCTCGGGCTCGACACGCTCCTGCTGCTGCCGGCCGGCGCGCTGGTGGCGAGTGTGATCGCGGTGGCGTTCGGCTTCTTCGCCGTGCGCTATCGCGACATCTTCTTCTCCATGATCAACCTCGCGGTGTCCATGGTCGCCTTCTCGCTGCTGGAAAAGCTCTATTCCATCACCGGCGGCGGCGACGGGCTCAACGTGGCGCGGCCGACGCTCGCGGGCCTCAAGCTCGGGCGCGTGTCGTTCGAATTCTGGATGTTCTACACCACGCTCGCCCTCGCAGTCGTGGTGGCGCTGGTGGTCGGGCGCTATCTCGCCTCCCCGCTCGGCAAGGGGCTGGAGGCCATCAAGTCGAACGAGACGCGGCTTGAATATCTCGGCGTGTCCAGTGCGCGCATCCTGCACATCGCCTATGGCGTGTCGGCTTGTCTTGCTGGCCTCGGCGGCGGCGTGATCGCCATCGTCACGGGCCATGTGGCGCCGGAATTCGCCTATTGGGTGCGCTCGGGCGAATTCGTCTTCATCGCCATCCTCGGCGGCGCGGGCAATGTGGTGGGCGCGTTCGCCGGCTCGATCGTCTACGAGATCGTCCGCAATTACGCCGCCGCCTTCGCTGCCGACTATTGGCAGACCATTCTCGGCGTCTCGCTCATCGCCATCATCATGTTCGCGCCCCAGGGCCTGACCCAGCTGCGCTTCGGCAAGAGGAGGACCGACGCGTGAAGCAGATCGTTCTCAAGGCCGACAACCTGCGCCTGCGCTTCGGCGGCGTGGTGGCCGCCGACGGTGCCTCGCTCACCGCCTATGCGGGCGAGCGCATCGCCATCATCGGCCCCAACGGGGCCGGCAAGACCACCTTCGTCAACATCTGCACCGGCTATCTCAAGCCGCAGTCGGGGGCGGTGATCTTCGAGGGCAAGGACATCACTCCGCTTCCCCCCCGCACCATCGCGCGCGGCGGCATCGGGCGCTCGTTCCAGCTGCCGCAGCTGTTCCTGGACAACACGGTGTTTGAAAACCTGCTGCTCGCGCTCTCCGCCCGCGAAGGCTCATGGCGGCCCTGGATGCGGCTCGACCGCCATCCCAAGGCCGATGAGATGCGCGACATGCTGGAGGTGATCGGCCTCAGCAAGGTGGGCGACCGGCCGGTGCGCGAATTGCCGGAAGGCATGCGCAAGCTGATCGACATCGCGCTCGCGCTCGCCCTGAAGCCGCGCCTCGTGTTCATGGACGAGCCGACCAGCGGCGTCTCCAGCCGGGAGAAATTCTCCATCATGGATACCCTTGTGCGCGCCCTGGATCACAGCGCGACCACCGCCATCTTCGTCGAGCACGACATGGATGTGGTCTCCCGCTACGCCGACCGCGTGGCGGTGTGGACCGGCGGCAAGATCGCCTTGGAGGGAACGCCCGAGCATGTGCTCAACGATCCCGACGTGCGCAAGAACGTGATCGGGGTCTGACATGCTCAAGATCGAACGGCTCTCCGCCCAGATCGAAGGCATTGAGGTGCTGCGCCATGCGGACCTCGAAATGCCCCAGGGCTCCACCGTCGCCCTCATCGGCCGCAACGGCGCCGGCAAGACCAGCCTGCTGCGGTCCATCATGGGCTTCATGAAGATCACCGCCGGGCAGGTCACGCTCGACGGCAACAGCCTGGCGCAGGTGCCGCCCCATCGTCGGCCCTATCTCGGCATCGGTTATGCGCCGGAAGACCGCCGGCTCTACGGGGCATTCACCCTGGAGCAGAACCTGCGCTTTCCCGCCGAGGTGATGCGCCTGCCGGAGACCGAGATCGCCCGCCGCCTGGAACGGGTCTACAGCGTGCTGCCGGAATTGAAGGACATGCGCGAGCGACCCGCGGCGGGCCTTTCCGGCGGGCAAGGCAAGATGGTGGCGCTCGGCCGCGCGCTGATGGCCGGTAACCGCATCATCCTGCTGGACGAGCCGTTCCAGGGCCTCGCGCCGGTGCTGGCGATCCGCTACGGCACCGCGCTGCGGGCGCTGCGCGACGCGGATCGCGACATCACCTTGCTGATCACCGAATCCAATCCCAGCCTGCTGCGCGCCTTCGCCGACCGGATCTATGTGATCGAGCGCGGCGAGGTTTCCACCCTCGACAGCCTCCCCGGCTCCTCGCTCGAGGATGCCGGCCTCGGCCAGCACTGAGCCCGCGCGCGGCCGGCCCGCGCCTCCACGAAACGTAAGGACAAGACCATGTCAATGGACGGAAAAGTCGTCATCGTCACCGGGTCGGCGAGCGGCATCGGGCGGGCCGCCGCCGCGCTGTTCGTGCGCGACGGCGCCAAGGTGGTGATCGCCGACAGCAATGAGGACGCAGCGCGCGAGACCGCCGCCGCCCTCGGGCCGAACGCCCGCGCGCTCCGCACCGACGTCAGCAAGGATGCCGACGTGCGGGCGCTCGTGGCCTTCACCCTGGACCAGTTCGGGCGCATCGACGTGCTGGTGAACAATGCCGGGTTCGGCTTCACCGGCACCGTTGTGAGCATCCCCGAGGCGGATTGGGACCGGCTGATGTCGGTCAATCTGAAGGGCGTGTTCCTGTGCTCCAAGCACGTCATTCCGGTCATGGCCGCCCAGGGCGGCGGCGCGATCGTCAACACCGGCTCCTATACCGCCGGCGTCGGGATCGCGGATCGCGCGGCCTATGTGGCCTCCAAGGGCGGGGTTGTGGCGCTCACGCGCGCCATGGCGCTCGACCATGTGGACCAGAACATCCGGGTGAACGCGGTTGCGCCGGGCACGGTCCATTCCCCCTATTTCGACCGCATGTTCGCGCAATCCGCCGATCCCGCCGGCATGAAGAAGGCGCTCGACGACCGCGCGCCCATGCACCGCATGGGCCGGCCGGAGGAGATCGCCGAAGCCATCCTCTGGCTCGCCTCCGACAAGTCGGCGTTCGCCACCGGGTCCACCCTCACCATCGACGGCGGCACCTCCATCTGGTGATGGCGGGGCCGCGCGCGCTTATTCAAGGAGCTATTCCCATGGCCAACACGCGTCCGCGTTCCGAAAAATTCGAAAAAGGCCTCAAGACCCGCCGCGAAGTGCTGGGCGAGGAGTATGTCAACCGCTCGGTCGACAATGCCACCGACTTCAACTGGCCCATGCAGGTGCTGACCACCGAATATTGCTGGGACAATATCTGGAACCGGCCCGGCCTCGACCGCCGCTCGCGCTCCATCCTGAACCTCGGCATGATCTGCGCGCTGAACCGCCCGCACGAGTTGAAGCTGCACGTGCGCGGCGCCCTCAACAACGGGCTGACCAAGGAGGAGATCGTCGAGATCCTGCTCCAGGTCGGCGTCTATTGCGGCATTCCCGCCGCCATCGACGGCTTCCGCACCGCCAATGAGGTGCTCAAGGAGATGGGTCTTGACTGATCCGGCGACATCCAAACCGGTGGTCGCGGTCATCGGCCTCGGCATGATGGGGCTGCCCATGGCGGCGTGCCTCGTGAAGGCCGGCTTCGACACGCGCGGCGCCGATCTTTCCCCCGCCGCGCGCGACGCGTTCGCCGCCGCCGGCGGATCGGCCTTCGCCGATGCGCGCGAGGCCGTGCGCGGCGCGGACGTGGTGATCACCATGCTGCCCGACGGCAAGATCGTGCGCGAGGTTCTGGTGGGCGCGAACGCCCTGGCGGACCACCTCGCGCCCGGCACCCTCATCATCGACATGAGTTCCTCCGCGCCCCTCGGCACGGCGAAGCTCGGGGAAGAGCTGGTCGCCAGGGGCCTGCGCTTCATTGATGCGCCGGTCTCCGGCGGCGTGCGCCGGGCCGTGAACGGCACGCTCGCCATCATGGCCGGCGGACCGTTGGAGGATGTGGAGCGCGCCCGCCCGGTGCTGGCGGCCATGGGCCAGTCGATCTTCGCAACCGGGCCGCTAGGCTCCGGCCACGCCATGAAGGCTCTGAACAATTACGTTTCCGCCGCCGGCCTCGCCGCCGCCGCCGAGGCGGTGATCGTCGCGAAGCGCTTCGGGCTCGACCCGAACGTGGCGGTGGACGTGCTCAACGCCTCCACGGGCAAGAACAACTCGACCGAAGTGAAGATGAAGCAATTCATCATCTCGGAAACCTTCGGCTCGGGCTTCTCGCTCGCCTTGATGGCGAAGGACCTGCGCACGGCCGCCGAGCTGGCGGACCAGCTGGACCTTCCGATTCCGGTCATCCAGTCCACCGCCGATCTGTGGGACGAGGCGAAGGCGGGGCTGGAACGCGGGGCGGACCATACCGAGATCTATCGCTATCTCGCGCGGCTCACCGCCGACAAGGACTGACGCCGCACGCCGGGCGAAGGCGGCCCGGCTGCGCCGGGACCGCTCAGCCGGGTTGGCGCAGCCGTGTTGGAGTAGCCGTGTTGGGCTAAGGACCGATGGCCATTCATGGCTTGACGCTGTTCAAGAGAGAAACGTCATGCACGGGCTCGTCCCGTGCATCCACGCGGCACCGCTGGCGCTGGCTTTTCAAGGCCTGCACGTTCGGCCCGGCGTGGATCGCCGGGACGCGCCCGGCCATGACGACCGGTGAAAGAAAGACAATCCCGCGCACCAAACGTCAGGCACCGCGCCGCTGGCTGTCGATCCGCCCTAGCCGTCCTGCCCGGCGAACTGCGGCGGCAGCTGGCCGGTCTTGAACAGGATCGTCGGCTCGTCGTCATAATCACCCATCTCGGCATCGCCGGAGGAGGAGAAGGCGACGACGCCGGCGCGGGTCTCCGCCAGCCGCTCGGCGAGCCGTTCGGCGGCGCCGGCGGACTTGCAGGAAATCGGGGCCTCGGCGATCAAGCGCTTGCCCTTGCCGGCCTTGAATCCCTGGACGATGTAAACCGTCTCGCGCGCCATGGCGTCTCCTTGTGCGCCCGCGCCCGGGGCGATGTTTCGCTGTGGCATGAGGTGGTCACACTCCCGGCCCCGCGTACAGGGCCTTGCGCGCGGCGCGCCCGTCTTTCCCCCGGCGACAGATCGGCGGCGGCGCCGGCCCTGCGGCTTTTTTCAGCCCTGTTGTCGGCCGGCGTTTTCCCGCATCGTCCTTGAGCGACGACCGAGGGAGACCGCCATGCCGAAGATGATTTTCGTGAACCTGCCCGTTTCCGATCTGCCGCGCGCGAACGCCTTCTACGAGGCGGTCGGCGCGCAGAAGAACCCGCAATTCTCCGACGACACAGCGACCTGCATGGTGTTCTCCGAGACCATCCACGCCATGCTGCTGACCCACGACAAGTTCCGCAGTTTCTGCGCCAAGCCGATCGTGGATGCGAAGACCAGCTGCGAGGTGCTGATCTGCATCTCCGCCGACAGCCGCGACGAGGTGGACGCCATGGTCGGCAAGGCGCAGGCCGCCGGCGGCACCGCCGATCCCACCCCCACCCAGGATTACGGCTTCATGTACGGCCGCAGCTTCGAGGACCCCGATGGCCACATCTGGGAAATCATGTGGATGGACATGGAAGCCGCCACCGCCGCCATGGCCGCCGACCAGCTCGTGCAGGGCTGAACCGCGCCTGCGCGGGCCTCGCCCGCATGCCAGCGAAAGGATGGGCCATGTCCAAGATTTCCCCCTGCCTGTGGTTTGAGCGGGAGGCGGAGGAGGCGGCGAATTTCTACGTCTCCCTGCTGCCGGACTCGCGCATCGAGCATGTCCAGCGCAATGTGAGTGATTCGCCGGGCGGCAAGGCCGGAACGGTTCTGGTGGTGGATTTCACCCTCGCCGGCCAGCGCTTCATGGCGCTGAACGGCGGCACGCGGGTCGAACACACCCATGCGGTCTCGTTCAAGATCGATTGCGCGGACCAGGCGGAAGTGGACCACCTGTGGGATGCCTTGGCGCAGGGCGGGCGGATCGAGCGATGCGGCTGGCTGCAGGATCGTTTTGGCGTGCCCTGGCAGATCGTGCCGCGCGTGCTACCGCAATTGCTGGGCGATCCCGATCCCGCCAAAGCCCAGCGCGTGATGGCCGCGATGTTGGGCATGGTGAAGCTCGACATCGCCGCGCTGAAGGCCGCGCACGCGGGCACCGCGCCCGCGTGAACTTTTCAGTTAGGCTCAGGCGCCCTTGCGGCGCCGGCCGTTGGGGCGCGGCGGCTCCTCCGCCGGCGCGCTCAGCGACCAGAGGGTTTCGAACAGCGCCGTCTGGAGCCGCGCGAAATCCTCGCTCTCGATCACCAGGCCGTAATTCTCGCGCTTGGACGAGATGATGGCGACTTTGTCGTCATAGACATATTGCGTCACCGACAAGGTGATGCTCTCCGGCGCATAGCGCAGTTCGCGCAGCTCCTGGGGCGTGGACGGCCAGATGCGCTCGGTGTCCTTGTGGCGCGAACGCAGGACCTGCAGCTTGATGCCCTTCTTCAGCCGCTCGGCGATGTAGCTGTCCATCTCCTCGAGGCCGGGCGTCTCGATCAGCTCATCCATGGAGAGGATGCCGCGCAGCACCTTGCTCTGGCAGGAGAGGGTCTCCCACAGCACGGTGCGCACGCCCTCTTCCCCTTCGTAGAAGCGGATCTGCGGCTTGCCCTTGGCGCGATTGTAGAGTGAGCGGATCTGCGGCATCAGATCGCCCAGAACCTGCCGGCGCAGCTCCAGCCGCTGCAACATGCCGACCGGATCCTCCGCGACGATGAAGCGGCGGCCCTGCCGCTCCTCCACCCGGATCAGTTCTTCCTGTTCCAGGCGGGCGAGCACGTCATAGGCGGTGGTGCGCGCAAGGCCCGCGCGCGCCGCCACCTCCTGCACCGGCGCCTCGCCCAGTTCCACGGCGGCCATATACAGCTTGAACAGCTTGCCGGTGATGCCGATCTTGGCGAGCTTTTCCTCGATATCCATGATGCCCTATGCGATTCAGGTGCTTGCCGGCACCCTACCGCAATCCGCCGCGGCCGGCGCGGCGGCGCCGGCAAAATATGGCGGATTGCAAGGGGAAACGAACCCGGCCGCTCAGCCCTTCAGGGCCACGGCGGTCTGCGGCGCCTCATTCACCGTGAGGGAGAACACGTCGGGCCGGGCATAATTGCCGGCGACGTCGAAATCGAACTTGGCACGGCCGAGTTCGTCCGTGTCCAGGTCCGCCGTCAGCAGGCATTCCTCGTCGAACACCGGTCCGGCGAGCACCTGGCCCAGCGGGCCGATGATCGCGGCCCCGCCGTGCATCACATAGGTCTCGGGGTCGACATCAATGGAGCAGCGATACTCGGCCGGAAAATCCCCGCGCTTCACCACCTGGCAGGTGGACAGCACGAAGCAGCGGCCTTCCAGCGCGATATGGCGGATGGTGGGCATCCAGCTCTCGCGGTCGTCCGCAGTGGGGGCGCAATAGAGCGAGACGCCCTTGGCATACATGGTCATGCGCAGCATGGGCATGTAGTTCTCCCAGCAGATGACGGCGCCGATCTTGCCGATGGGCGTGTCGAAGACCGGCAAGGTGGAGCCATCGCCGAAGCCCCAGGCGAGCCGCTCGCCGGCGGTGGGCATCAGCTTGCGATGCTTGCCAACCAGCGTGCCGTCGGGGCCGAAATAGAGCACGGTGCAATACATGGTACCGAGCTCGCGCTCCATCACGCCGATCACCACGAAGCAATTGGCCGCCGCCGCCGCCTTGCCGAGCCGGTCGGTCTCCGGTCCCGGCACGGTGATGGAGGCATCGAGATAGCGGCGGAATTCATCGCGACCGCGCACCGTGCGCACGCCGATGGCAATGTCGAAGTCCGATCCCTTGGGATAGACCGAGATGAAGGCCTCGGGGAACACGACGATCTGGCATCCCGCTTCACCCGCCTTCGCGATCCACTCCTCGGCCTTGGTGATCGAGGCTTCGACATCGAAAGGCACCGCGCCCACCTGGGCGACGCCGGCTTTTACAATCATGACACGCTCCATTTGAAAGATTGGGCGCCGCTAGACGCCGAGATAGGCGCGCCGCACGCCGGGGTCCGCCTGCAGGTCCTGCGCGCTGCCGCTCAGCACCACATGGCCGGCTTCCAGCACATAGCCGCGATGGGCGACGGACAAAGCGAGCACGGCGTTCTGCTCCACCAGCAGCACCGAGACGCCCTGCTGGTTGATCGCGGCAATGGCGGCATGCAGTTCCTCCACGACGATGGGCGCGAGGCCGTGGCTCGGCTCGTCCAGCAGCATCAGCTTGGGATTGCCCATCAGCGCGCGGCCGATGGAGACCATCTGCTGCTCGCCGCCGGACATGGAGCCGGCCATCTGCGTGCGCCGCTCCGCAAGGCGCGGGAACAAAGCGAACACCCGGTCCATGCGAACGGCGAGGTCTCGGGCGCGCCGGTCGCCATAGGCGCCCATCATGAGATTGTCGGAGGTGGACATGCGTGGGAACACATGCCGGCCTTCCGGCACATGGCCGATGCCAAGCGCGGGAATGGTATGCGCAAGGCGCCCGAGCAGGCTCTCGCCCTCGAACATGATGCTGCCGCGCGCCTTGGCAACCAGCCCGGAGATGCTGCGCAGCAGAGTGGTCTTGCCGGCGGTATTGGCGCCGAGCACCGCCACCGTCTCGCCGCGCGCGACATCGAGCGCCACATTTTCCAGCACGTTCGGTCCGCCGTAGGAGGCGCTGAGGCCCCGGATCTCAAGCATGCGCGCCTCCTGCCGCTGCCGTGCCGCCGGTCGCGGTGCCGTGCGCCGCGCCCTGGCCGAGATAGGCCTCGATCACCAGAGGATCGTTCGCCACCTCCGCCGGTGTGCCTTGCGCGATCAGCCGGCCGAAATTCACCACCAGCAGGCGGTCGCACAGAGCCATGATGGCCCGCATGTGATGCTCCACCACCAGGAAGGTCAGCCCCTCGTCGCGCAAGGAGCGGATCACCGCCATCACCTCGTCCATCTCGCTCGGGGTGAGCGCCGCCATCACCTCGTCCAGCAGCAGCACCTTGGGCTCGGTGGCGAGGGCGCGGGCCATCTCCACCAGCGCCTTCTGGGGGAAGGTGAGGTCGGCGACATCGGTTTCGGCGATCGCGCCCAGGCCGAGGCGTTCCAGCACCGCGCGGGCGTGGGTCCGGGCGCTCGCCAGATCATGACGCAGCAATGCGGCGGTCAACACATTCTCGAGCACGCTCATGTCGGGAAACAGCGCCGCGTTCTGGAAGGTCTTGGTCATGCCCTTGCCGGCGACCCGGTGCGGCTTGAGGCCGGAGACTTTCTCGCCACCCAACAGCACCTGGCCGGCGGTGAGGCGCTGAAGCCCCACCAGCGAATTGAACAAGGTGGTCTTGCCGGCGCCGTTGGGGCCGATCAGCCCGACGATCTCGCCGGCCTTAAGGGTGAAGGAAATGCCGTCCACCGCCTTCAGCCCGCCGAACGTCACGGCGATGGCCTCAGCTTCCAGCACGGGCGTATGCGCATTCATCTCACTGGCCTCCCTTGGCAAGCGCCGGCTCGGCCTGTGGAGCCACCGCGGGCGGGGCCCTGCGGCTCCAGCGTTTCGGCCAATAGGCCATGATCCCGCGCGGCTGGATGAGGATGGCGGCAATAAGAATGGCGCCGAACACCAGCTGGGACAGGCCCGCCGCCTTGGAGGAGAGAAACGCGTTCGCCGTCTCCTCCAGCGGGATCAGGAACAGCGCGCCGATGATCGGCCCGGCGAGCGTGCCGAGGCCGCCGACGATGGCGATCATCGCCATGCGCACCGAGACTCCGGCCAGCGAGAAGATGGAATCCGGATCGAAGAAGAAGGTGAACTGGGCGAACACCGAGCCGCACACGGCGGTGAGCGCCGCCGAGATGACGCTGGCGGTGAGCTTGACGCGGAACGTATCCACGCCCGCCACTTCCGCCGCCGCTTCGTTCTCGCGCACCGCCCGCAGCCGATAGCCGATGGCGCCGCGGGCCAGCAGGCCGAACACCAGGCACACCAGGGCCAGCAGGCCGAGGATGATCCAGTAATAAGAGGAGACCGCCCGAAACGCGAAGTTCAGCGGCTGGCTGCCCACGAAGGGGATCGACAGCCCCACCGGCCCGCCCGTGAGGGACGCCCAGGAATTGGCGATCACCCGCATCACCTCGGCAAAGGCGAGAGTGGCGAGGGCGAAATAATGCCCCTTCAGGCGGAAGGTCGGCAGCGACAGCAGCGCCGCCGCCAGGCCGGCAAGCGCCGCCCCCGCCACCAGTCCGAGCCAGGGCGAAATGCCGAGCCGCAGATAGAGCAGGCTCGAAGTATAGGCGCCGATCCCAAAAAACGCGGCATGGCCGAGCGAGACCTGGTTCGCGAGCCCGCCGACGATGTTCCAGGATTGCGCGAGCGCCGCGAACAGCAGCGCCATGGCGGCGATCCGCAGCACATGGCTGCGCGGGTCCAGATAGAACGGCAGCAGGGCCGCCGCGACGAAGAACAGGAGGAGGAGCACTAGCCCCGGCGTGAGTTTCGCGCGCATGGCTCAGGCGCCCTTGATGAGGCCCTGCGGACGCAGGGCGAGAACGGCGATGAAGATGACGAACAGGCAGAGATTCTGAAGGTGGATGGGGAAGAACAGGGTGGAGACCGACTGCACGATCCCCACCACCAGCCCGCCGGCCAGCGCGCCCGCGACACTGCCGAGGCCGCCCAGGACCACCACGGTGAACATGACCACCACGAATTGGCCGCCGATGGTGGGGCTGACCGTGATGTAGGGCAGGATGACCGCGCCGCCGAAGGCGGTGAGCGCGACCCCGAGGCCGAACGCCACCCCGTAGGTGAGGCGGGTATCCACCCCGTTCAGGGTCGCCGCCATGGGATCCTGCGCCACCGCACGGATGGCGCGTCCGGTCCAGGAGCGGTCGAGAAACAGCCACAAGGCGGCGGAGAGGAACAGCGCGGCGGCGAACGCATAGAGATAAGGCGCGCCGACGAATATATCGCCCAGCCGGAAGCCCTGGACTTGGTAAGGCACGCTGACAGACCGGAAATCCGAGCCGAAGAGCATGAGCGCGGCATTTTCCAGCACGATCAGCAGCCCCACGGTGAGAAACACCTGGGCCGCCGGCGGCGCCTTCAGCACGCGGGCGATCAGCAGACGCTGCACCAGATAGCCGACCACGAACACCACGATGAACGAGAGCACCGAGCCCAGCAGCGGGTCGAGCCCCAGATAGCGCCAGGCAAACCAGGCCACATACATGCCGAGCATCAAAAATTCGGCCTGGGCGAAATTGACGACGCCCAGCACGCCGAACACGAGGGACAGGCCCGTGGCGATGACGCCATAGACCCCGCCCAGAAGGATGCCGTCGACCAAGGATTGCAGCATGATGTCCACCGGGATGGGAAGGAAGAAGCCCTCTCCCGCGGGAGAGGGCACGGCGACGGGGATGCGGCTCAGGGCACCGGCTTGCCGGCCCACACCGGCTTCTGCTTCGCCGACTTGGGGGGATAGACGGTGACCGGCTCATCGCCGCGCCACTGCACCATGATGGGGAAGGCCGAGGCATTGAGGCCGTTGGCGTCGAACTTCACGCAGCCGCCCGGCACGCCGCGCGCGAAACCGGCGCAATAATCCAGGGTGGCCAGCGCGTCGCGGATCTTTTCCGGATCCTTCGACTTGGCCTTCTCGATGGCCTGCACCACCGCGTCCAGCGCCGCCGCATGGATCAGCGCCTCCTGGGTGATGAAGGTGCCGTATTTTTCCTTGTACTTGGCGGCGAGGTCCGGGATCAGGTCGCCCGAGGCGGCGGCAACCGACAGCACGCCTTCGGCATATTCGCCGAGGCCCTTCTTGAAGTCCGGGATGATGTAGCCGGCCGCGCCGCCGACCACGGGAATGTCGATCTGCTGCTGGCGCAGCGCGCGGATGATCTGCAGGCCGTCATTGAGATAGGAGACCGGGAAGGCCATCTGCGCGCCGGACGCGCGCAGCTTGTTCACCAGCGGGGACACATCGGTGATGCCGAGGGGATAGGCCTCGTCGAGCACCACCTGGACGCCGGCCTTGGCGGCGGCGGCCCGCAGGCCCTTCGCCTGGGCGGTGCCATAAGCGGTGTCCTCATAGAGGATGGCCACCTTCTCGATTTTCTCGCCCGCCGCCTTGGCGATCTCGGCGGCGTAATCGAATTGCGCCGCGCCGAACACTGTGCCCTTGGGCGACACCTGGAACACGTATTTGTAGCCGCGCTCGGTGATCTGGTCGGCGAACGCGAAGGTGACAAGCGGGATGCCCGCGCGCTCGGTGACCTCGGACGCCGCAAGCGTGATGGAGGAGACGAAGGCGCCGATGACGGCGCTGACATTGTTCTGGGAAATCAGGCGCTGGGTTGCGGCCGCCGCCGTCGCGGGGGTGGGAACATCCGCCGTGACGAGGCTGATCTTGGCTCCGCCCAGCGCCTTGATGCCGCCGGCCGCATTGATCATCTCCGCCGCCAGCTCGGTGCCGCGCTGCGACCCGATGCCGAACTGCGCATTGGGACCGCTGAGCGGCTGGATCACGCCGATCACCACGTCTTCCGCAGCCACAGCGCGCGTCACCGCGGCTGTGCCGCACATCGCCAGGCCCATGAGGCCGGCCAGAACAAGGCGGCGGCGGACGATCGCTTGGAACATGGTGCTCACCTCGCAGGAGAGGGCCTCTGCGGACCCGATGCGGGCGAACCTAAGGCATGTCGGAAATTTTCGTCAATCTCTCCCATATGTCGAAAATTCAGCATTCGCGGTCAAGAAAGCATCAATATCATTTAACATATTGATTTTTAACATTTTAATATGCCTGAAAAATATTCAATGAGGCCGATTATGATCCGGACTAATCGGTGTCGGAATTTTCAGACGAACATTGATCCCTCTGAGACCCAGCTTCGAGCCTTCCAATACCGTCCATAAAAATCGAATCCGGCTCTTTGTCGCGTTATGCCGACTTCATTGAAAATTGGAAAAATCCTTTCAAATGCTGATTTATCTAAGGGCGTTGGGATAAAAATATCTCCTGTCGTCGGAAAAAATTGACAACTGTCTCACTTCGTTTTCATTCTAGGCCCGCCTTCAAAAAAGACGGGAACATGCATATGCGCGACATCTGGAGCGGGAGCCGGGCGGCAGCGATCGCCGTCGGCGTCTCCCTGGCCGCCCTTACCCCCGCCGCCGCACAGGAGAGCGTGAAGATCGGCGTCGTCCTGCCGCTCAGCGGCCCGAACGCCCAGTTCGGCGTTAACAGCCGCAACGGCATCGAAATGGCGGCGGAGGCCATCAATGCGTCCGGCGGCCTCAAGGGCCTCGGCGGCGCGAAGATCGAGTTGGTCTATGCCGACGTGCCGAGCCCGGCGACGGCGGCCGCCGCCACCCAGCGCCTGCTCAGCCAGGACAAGGTGGTGGGCATGCTCGGAGCGTTCGTCTCATCGGTGACGCTGGCCGCTTCCGAGGTCACGGAGCGCGCGGGCATCCCCATGATCACCCATTCCTTCGCCGACCAGATCACGTCGCGCGGCTACAAATACATCTTCCAGGTCTCGGCCAAGGCGACCACCTACGGACAGGCGCAATTCGATTATGCCGCGGCGCTGGCCAAGAAGGCCGGCGCGCCCGTCACCAAGGTCGCCATCTTCTACGAGGACACCGCCTATGGCACCGCCCAGGCCAAGGGCCTGCGCGAAGCGGCGAACAAGGCCGGCATTCCCCTGGTGGTGGACGAGGCCTATCCCCTCGGCATCACCGATGTATCCCCGCTGATCAACAAGCTGCGCGCGTCCGGGGCGGACATCGTTTTCCCCGTGTCCTATTTCAACGACGCGCTTCAAATCATCCGCGCCATGCGCCAGCAGAAGATCGAGATGCCCATCGTCGGCGGCGCGGCCGGATACATCATTCCCGACTTCGCCAAGGGGCTCGGCGAATATGCCGACGGGGTGTTCTCCATCGCCCCCGCCAATTACGACCTCGCCCCGGCGCTCGCCGCCAAATACAAGGAAAAGTACGGGACGTTCATGACCCATGAGGTGATCATGTATGGCGCCGCGCTCGAACACATGGCGAAGGCCATCGACACCGCCAAGTCGCGCGATCCCGACAAGATCCGCGACGCCATCGCCGCGCTGAAGCTGTGCGGCGAGGGTTTCGCCAAGGGCATTCCCGGCGGCTGCACCGCCTTCGATGCCAATGGGCTCTCAAGCACCGCCTATCCCATCTTCGTGGAATGGCGCGGCGCCGATCTTGCCACGGTCTATCCCTTCGAAACCGCCAAGGCCGCCGCGCGCTGGAACGACAAGACCCTCAACTGATGCCGGTGGCCGCGACGCCTTTCCGCGCCGCGGCCCCTGTCCCTGCCCGATCTGTTCCCGTCCCGCGAGCCCGCCATGGTTTTCCACATCACCTATCCGCGCATCGTCCCGGAACGCCGCCCGCCCGGCCACGAACCGGCGGCGCCCCGCTTCTCCCTGCGCTGGAGCGAACCCGTCGGGCTACTGGTCAGCGATTATTTCGCGCTTCAGGGCGAGGGGCTCAGCTGGGCCGAGCAGGCGGACTTCTTCGCCCGCCTCACCGCCAGCTTCGACCTGGACGGCCCGTGCGCACACGAAATCATGCGCACCACCGACGAGACCGGCGCGGTCAACGCCATCCTGGTCGCCTATTGGCTGGACGCGACGGCCCATGCCCGCTGGAGCGCGGCCTCGCCGTTCATGACCTGGTTCCGCGACCCCGCCCGGCACGCGGAACCGCGCGGCCTGTGGCGGGAAACCATCTGCGTGCCCTATGATCGGCACGAGACCATTTATTCGGCGCAGAACTATCCCATCGGCCTTGCCCGCACGCCGGGCGCGAGCCTCCAACCCATCACCATGAACGGCTATTTCGGCGCCGCGCGCGACCGCATGCCGGTGTCCGCCATCGACACGCTGGAAAGCCCCTATGGACAGGGCATGCCGGCGCGCCGCACGCCGGCGAGCCTCGGCCGTCGGCTGCGGGTGACCTCGCCCCACAATATGATCGCCATCCGCTCCGGCCAATATTGGGAAGGCGCGGGAAACGAGCAGACCGCGGATTATCACGACAATCTCCAGCCCAAGCTGATGCGCGGCATGGGCCATCTCGTGGACAATCCGGTCGAGACCGGCACGCTGTCGCTCCGCGTGATGACCAATCTCGATCCGCAGGGGGCGCCGCGCCGGGAAACCTCGGTGCACGGCTATTTCATCTCGCTGGAGCACCTGGAGCGCTGGGCGAAATCCCACGAAACCCATCTGGACATCTATCGCCACGCCATCGCGATGAACCGCCTCTACAAGGAGAAGCGGGAGGTCGTCACCTGGCACGAGGTATTCGCCCTGCTGGAGGGAACGCACATGGAATATGTGAACTGCCATCCCGGCACAGGCCTGCTGCCCTATTTCGAAGCCGTAGATCTCTGGCCCACCGGCATCTGAGGGCCCGCCGCGCGCGGCGGGCGTATTGGGGCGGTCGCACGGTTCATGTAGCGTGCATCCTCTACGGAGGGTGCGTCATGAGCCTGAATCGTCGATTGTTTCTTTCCGGCGCGGCGGTCGCGCCAATGGCCCTCGCCACGCCCGCCCTCGCGGCCTCAACGCCTGAGGCGGTGCGCGCCGGACTGAGTCAATTCGACAAGATCCCGGCCACGAAAAGCGCCCTCATCGTCTGCGAGGGACCGGGCCAGAGCTGGAAGGACGCTCGCGATCCGCAGGTTCCGCTGTTCATCGGCAGCGCGGTGAAGACCTTCATCCTCGCCCAGGCGCTACGCGCCGCGGAATCCGGTCTGTTGTCCGAGACCGACCAATGGACAGTGGATGACGCTGTGCGCTCCGCCAGCAGCCCGGTGCTTCTCAACCTGACCGGCACCACCCAGGCACGCAGTATCCTCGAGGCCATGATCGCCCACAGCGACAACACCGCCACCGACATCGCGCTTGCGAAAGTGGGCCCGGACAAGGTGCGCGCCCTGATCGCCGAAGCCGGGCTTAAGAACACACGCATTCCCGATTCGACCCGCCGCCTGTTCTCCTACATCGCCGGCGCGCCGCTCGGCACGGATATCGGCTGGGAGGGCGTGAAGAAGCTGGAAACCGGCTGGATGCCCGGGCCGCCGCGTGCGCCCGTCAATGACCAGGAAACCATGGTCAGCAGCGCTGACGAATTGGTGAAATGGTATCAGACGGCGCTCACCGGCGCCTTCTTCTCAAAGCCGGAAAGCCTCACGGAATTCATGCGCATCCAGTCCATGGCCGACGCCATCGCCCAGGTGGTGCCGCCCGGCATCGCGGCCTATGCGAAGGGCGGGAGCATCGACTGGGGCGATTTCCACTGCTTCTGCCTGCCGGGCCAGATGGTGGTGGGCGCCGCACGCGTCACCTTCTGCTTCACGGTCAATTGGACCGGGACGGACGCCAGCGTCGCGGCGGTGTTTCCGCCTTTCCGCGACGCCGTGGCCGCGATCCTGAAGGGCGCCGTGGACGCGCTCCGGGCCTGAGCCCAAGCGCCCGGAAAAGCGCCCGGCAGGGCAGGTTCAGCCGCCGCCGAGCTCCAGCTTCTTGTTCCACTGCAGCGCCAGCAAGGTACAGATGGCGCCGGAAAGCAGATAGGCGCCCGCCGAGATGAGGCCGAAGCTGCTGGACAGGGCCAGCGCCACCAGCGGCGCGAAGCCGGCGCCGAACAGCCAGGCAAAATCATTGGTCAGGGCCGACGCCGTATAGCGATAATTGCGCCCGAAATTGGATGCCACCGCGCCCGACGCCTGGCCGAAGGACAGGCCGAGCAGAACGAAGCCGAGCACCATGAACGCGGTTTCGCCCACCACGCCGCCATTGAGCAATTGCGGGGCAAAGCCGCTGAACACCGCGATGGCGGCGGCAGTGGCGCCGAGCAGGTTGCGGCGCCCCACGCGATCCGCCACGAAGCCCGAGGCGACGATCGCGCCGATGCCGAACACCGCGCCGACGATCTCGATCAGCAGGAAGCGCGCCGGCCCCTCGCTGGTGAACAGATACACCCAGGAGAGCGGGAACACCGTGACCATGTGGAACAGCGCGAACGTGGCGAGCGGGGCGAAGGCGCCCACGATGATGCCGTGCTTTTCCGCCCGCACCGTCTCCGTCACCGTCGCCGGGCGAAGCTCGCCGCGCTTGAACAGCTCGGTATATTCCGGCGTCACCGCCATGCGCAGGCGGGCAAACAGCGCCACCACATTGATCGCGAAGGCGACGAAGAAGGGATAGCGCCAGCCCCAGCTGAAAAAATCCTCCGGGGAGAGATTGGCCACGAAGAAGGCGAACAGCCCGTTCGCGACGATGAGGCCCAGCGGCGCGCCCAATTGCGGGATCATCGCATACCAGCCGCGCCGCTCCGCCGGGGCGTTCATCGCCAGCAGCGGCGCCAGCCCGTCCCAGGTGCCGCCCCAGGACAGGCCCTGTCCGATGCGGCACGCCGCGAGCACAAAGGCGGAAGCCGAGCCGATGTGCTCATAACCCGGCAAAAAGGCGATGGCGACGGTGGAGGTGCCCAGCAGAAGCAGGGCCAAGGTGAGCTTCGCGCCGCGCCCATGGGCCCGGTCGATGGCCATGAAGAGTGCAGTGCCGAAGGGCCGCGCGATGAACGCGAGGGCGAAAATGGCAAAGGAATAGAGTGTTCCCGTCAGGGCATCCACATAGGGAAACACCAGCTTCGGAAAGACCAGTACGGCCGCCGTTGCGTAAACGAAGAAATCGAAGAACTCTGAGGTTCGGCCAATGATGACCCCGATGGCAATCTCGCCGGGGTCCACGTCGCCATGGCCGGCATGGATCTGCCTCGCGTCCCGTTCAATCGTCGATGACGCATTCGCCATGATCTTCGCACCAATATGGAGTTGCTTTTCATACGCCAGTCCCGCCCCGCTGGGAAGCAGCCTGCCGCAGGCTCCTTATTCCCTCGCGAGTGTGCGTTGCGGCATTGGGCAAATTGTCCAATGTCCCTCGTGTTGCAGCGCAGCTAGCGATGCGGCGAGCCCACCACGTGCGTGACAGGTGCTGTATTGAGTCGCTTCCGCGTCCTCGCCTTGCTGCCGCTCATGGCCTTCCTGAGCGGGTGTAACTTTACCGTGCTGCATCCGGCGGGCGATGTGGCCTGGCAGCAGCGCGACCTGGTCATCATCTCGACCGTCCTGATGCTGGTCATCATCATTCCGGTGATGGCCCTCACCGTGCTGTTCGCCTGGCGCTACCGCCAGTCCAACACCGAGGCGCGGTATGAGCCGGAATGGCATCATTCCACGCATCTGGAGCTGGTGATCTGGGCCGCCCCGCTGCTCATCATCATCTGCCTCGGCGCGCTGACATGGATGGGCACCCACCTGCTCGATCCCTACCGTCCCATCGAGCGCATCGCCGAGGACCAGCCGGTTCCCGCCAACGCGCAGCCGCTCGAGGTGGAGGTGGTGGCGCTCGACTGGAAGTGGCTGTTTATTTATCCGCAATACGGCATCGCGTCGGTCAACGAGCTCGCGGCGCCGGTGGATCGCCCGATCTCCTTCCGCATCACCGCCTCCTCGGTGATGAATTCGTTCTATATCCCAGCGCTGGCCGGGCAGATCTACGCCATGCCGGGCATGCAGACGCGCCTGCACGCGGTGATCAACGAGGCCGGGTCCTATCGCGGCTTCTCCGCCAATTACAGCGGCGCCGGCTTCTCCGGCATGCATTTCCGCTTCCTTGGCCAATCCCCGGCCGATTTCGATACGTGGCTGGCCAGCGCCAAGGCCGGCGGCGGGGATCTGACGCGCGCGTCCTATCTGGAGCTTGAAAAGCCGAGCCAGAACGTGCCCGTGACCCGCTACGCCCATGTCGATCCGGCGCTGTTCAACGCCATTCTCAATCTGTGCGTCGAGCAAGGCAAGATGTGCATGAGCGAGATGATGGCCATCGACGCCAAGGGCGGGCTGGGCATGGCCGGCATCAATAATGTGCTGCCGCTGACCTATGACAAGTTCGCCCGCCGCGGCACCGTGTTCGGCGGCGCTCCCGCAATGGTGGTCGGCATCTGTTCGCCGGAAGACCTCGCGGCGGCCGCCACCAGCGTCGACGCCTTCGCGCCCCGCCAGGGGAACGGGCCCGCGCGCATCCTCGGCGCGGGGCTTCCCGCGCCTTCCTTCACGCCCATCAGCGCCCCGGCGGACCTTCTCGCGCCCGCCGCCCGCCGGCCCTCAAACTCCTGACGCGAGACGCCATGTCTGCATCCGCCGTGTCTCAATCCGCCATGTCCGCGTTCTCGACGCCCGTCAGTCCGATCTTCGGGCGGCTGACGCTGGAGAGCTTTCCGTTCCACGAGCCGATCCTGGTGGCCACCTTTGCCGCGGTGGCCCTGGGCGGCCTCGTGGTGTTCGGCGCGCTGACCTATTTCCGCCTCTGGGGCTATCTCTGGAAGGAATGGTTCACGAGCGTGGACCATAAGAAGATCGGCATCATGTACATGGTGCTGGGCATCATCATGCTGCTGCGCGGCTTCGCCGACGCCATCATGATGCGCCTCCAGCAGGCCCTGGCGTTCGGTGGATCGGACGGCTACCTGCCCGCGCACCATTACGACCAGGTGTTCACCGCCCACGGCGTCATCATGATCTTCTTCGTCGCCATGCCGCTGGTGACGGGGCTGATGAACTATGTGGTGCCGCTGCAGATCGGCGCGCGCGACGTCTCGTTCCCGTTCCTGAACAATTTCAGCTTCTGGATGACGGTGGGCGGCGCGATCCTGGTGATGATGTCGCTGTTCGTCGGCGAATTCGCGAAAACCGGCTGGCTCGCCTATCCCCCGCTCTCCGGCATTTCCTACAGTCCGGACGTGGGCGTGGATTATTATATCTGGGCGCTACAGGTGGCCGGTGTCGGCACAACCTTGTCCGGCATCAACCTGATCTGCACGATCGTGAAGATGCGCGCGCCGGGCATGAGCTTGATGAAGATGCCCATCTTCACCTGGACCTCGCTGTGCACCAATGCCCTGATCGTCGCTTCCTTCCCGATCCTCACCGCCGTGCTGGCGCTGCTGGCGCTCGACCGGTATTTCGGCATGAACTTCTTCACCAACGACTTCGGCGGCAGCCCGATGTTGTACGTGAACCTGATCTGGATCTGGGGTCACCCGGAGGTGTACATCCTGATCTTGCCGGCCTTCGGCGTGTTCTCGGAAGTGGCTTCCACCTTCTCCGGCAAGCGGCTGTTCGGCTACACGTCCATGGTCTATGCGACGGTGGTCATCACCATCCTGTCCTACCTCGTGTGGCTGCACCACTTCTTCACCATGGGCTCGGGCGCGAGCGTGAATTCCTTCTTCGGAATCACGACCATGATCATCTCGATCCCGACCGGCGCGAAGATTTTCAACTGGCTCTTCACCATGTACCGCGGGCGCATCAAGTTTGAGCTGCCCATGATGTACACGGTGGCCTTCATGCTCACCTTCGTCATCGGCGGCATGACCGGCGTGCTTCTCGCGGTGCCGCCGGCCGACTTCGTGCTGCACAACTCGCTGTTCCTGATCGCCCATTTCCATAACGTCATCATCGGCGGCGTGGTGTTCGGCATGTTCGCCGGCATCGCCTATTGGTGGCCCAAGGCGTTCGGCTTCAAGCTGGATCCGTTCTGGGGCAAGATGTCGTTCTGGTTCTGGGTGGTGGGCTTCTATTTCGCCTTCATGCCGCTCTACGTGCTGGGCCTGATGGGCGTGACGCGCCGCCTGCGGGTGTTCGACGACCCCTCCTTGCAGATCTGGTTCATCATCGCCGCCTTCGGAGCGTTCCTGATCCTGCTCGGCATCCTCTCCTTCCTGGTGCAGATCGGCGTCAGCATCCTGAAGCGCGAGCAGCTGCGCGACACCACGGGCGACCCGTGGAACGGCCGCACCCTGGAATGGGCCACCTCCTCCCCGCCGCCGGATTATAATTTCGCCTTCACCCCGGTGATCCACGACGGCGATGCCTGGTGGGACATGAAGCAGCGCGGCTACACCCGCCCGCTGGAAGGGTTCAAGCCCATCCACATGCCGCGCAACACGCCGACCGGCATTCTGCTCGCCGGATGTGCCGTCGCGCTGGGCTTCGCCCTGATCTGGTACATCTGGTGGCTGGCGGCGGTCAGCTTCGTGGCCCTGCTCGGCATCGCCATCGCCCACACCTTCAACTACAATCGCGACTTCTCCATTCCCGCTGAAGACGTGATCCGGACCGAGGATGCGCGCACCCGCCTCCTCGCCGCGCAGGTGACGCCATGACGCTCGCAGTACCTTCGGACAGCGCCACCGCGCCGATCTTCTACGAAGTCGACGAGCACGCCCATCCGGACGGGGGCAGCACGTCCCTCGGCTTCTGGATCTATCTGATGAGCGATTGCCTCATCTTCGCGATGCTGTTCGCCACCTATGGCGTGCTGGGCGGCAATTACGCGGCGGGACCTGCGCCGAAGGATCTCTTCGACCTCAACCTTGTCGCGCTGAACACCACGATGCTGCTGCTCTCCTCCATCACCTATGGCTTTGCCATGCTGGCGATGGCGCGGGGGCGGATCGGGCAGGTGCAGCTCTGGCTGGCGGTCACCGCCCTATTCGGCCTGGCGTTCCTGTCCATCGAGCTGTTCGAGTTCTCGCACATGATCCATGAAGGCGCGACGCCGCAGCGCAGCGCCTTCCTCTCTTCCTTCTTCACCCTCGTCGGCACCCACGGGCTGCACGTGACGTTCGGCCTGGTCTGGCTGGTGACGCTCATGGTGCAGGTGGGCCAGCGCGGCCTGATCCCCGCCAACCGCCGCCGCCTCATGTGCCTCAGCATGTTCTGGCACTTTCTGGACGTGGTCTGGATCGGCGTCTTCACCTTTGTCTATCTGATGGGAATGCTGCGATGACCGCGCAAGCGCACCACGAACCGGGCGCCGCCGCAGACCACGGCCACGGCGCGGATCACCATGACGATCACGCCCACGGCTCGCTGGCGAGCTATGGGATCGGCTTCGGCCTGTCCGTCATCCTCACCGCCATTCCCTTCTGGCTGGTGATGAGCGGCGCGCTCGGCAACAACCAGCTGACCGCGATCGCCATCACCGCGTTCGCGGCGGTGCAGATCGTCGTGCACATGATCTTCTTCCTGCACATGAACACGCGGGTGGAAGGCGGCTGGAGCATGATGGCGCTGATGTTCACGATCATCATCGTGGTCATCGCCCTCAGCGGTTCGCTGTGGGTCATGTACCATCTCAATGCCAACATGATGCCGGTCCACGACATGCGTCAGATGCCGTGACCCGGAGGGCCGGCGCGAAGGAGCGATCGGCCGTGCGGGGACAGGAGGTTGGCGAGCGGGATCCGGGTTACGGAACGACAGCCGTTCCCCATCCTCCCCGCTCCCAGAGCGCGCGACTCGTGTTGCGGCTTCTCGCGGTGGCGCTCAGCGCGCTGCTGGTCGGGCTCGGAATCTGGCAGTTGGAACGGCGGGCCTGGAAGCTCGACCTGATCGCGCGCATCGAGGCGCGCGTCCACGCGCCACCGGTCGCCGCGCCCGGCCCGCAGGCCTGGACCGGCATCTCGGCAGCCAGCGACGAATATCGACGGGTCCGGGCGACCGGCACCTTCCTCAATGATCGCGAAACCCTGGTGAAGGCCGTGACCGAGCGTGGCGGCGGGTTCTGGGTCGTCACGCCCCTGAAAACCGACGCCGGGTTCACCGTGCTGGTCAACCGCGGCTTCGTGCCGCCGGACGAGGCGCGGGCCGCCCGGCGCACCTCGGATCCCTCCGTGGTGGTCGGCCTCATGCGCATGAGCGAGCCCAAGGGCGGCTTCCTGCGCGCCAACGACCCGGCCGGGGATCGCTGGTACTCGCGCGACGTGCCCGCCATCGCCCAGAAGCGCGGGGTGCCGGATGCCGCGCCCTATTTCATCGACGCCGAGGCCAGCGGCGGCGGGCCGCAGGGCGGGTTGACGATCATCGACTTTCCGAACAATCACCTGATTTACGCGCTGACCTGGTTCGGATTGGCGGTAATGGTGACGGCCGGGCTCGTCTTCATCTGAAGACCCCGGAACGAAGGGCATTCGGTCAGCAGCATGACGGGCTCCATCCGCGATACGGCCAACAAGCAAAACCTCCTGCTGCTGATTCAATTGCGCTGGCTTGCCGTGATCGGGCAGGTGGTGACGATCCTCATCGTCAAATTCTGGTTCAACATCCACCTGCCGCTGGCGGAACTGACGGCGGTGATGCTGTTCCTGATCGGGCTCAACCTGGTCAGCGTGCTGCGCCATTTCAAATCTGAGGCGGTGACGAATACCGAGCTATTTCTCGAACTGGTGCTCGATGTTGCAGCCCTCACGGCCCAGCTTTATCTGAGCGGGGGCGCCGCCAACCCCTTCGTGTCGCTCTATCTGTTGCAGATTACCCTCGGCGCGGTGCTGCTGGAGGCCTGGACCGCCTGGATCCTCGTGGCGCTGGCCTGCGGCGGGTATCTCTGGCTGACCACCACCTATCGCAAGCTGGAACTGGCGATCCACGAGCCGCATATGCGCCTGTTCGAGCTCCATATTCAGGGCATGTTCGTCTGCTTCTTGCTGGCGGGATGCCTGCTGGTGCTGTTCATCACCCGCATCAATTTCAATCTGCGCGCGCAGGACGCCCACCTTGCGGACCTGCGCCAGAGGTCGGCGGAGGAGGATCACATCGTGCGGCTGAGCCTTCTGGCCTCCGGTGCCGCCCATGAGCTCGGCACGCCGCTTGCGACGCTGTCCGTGATCTTGAACGACTGGCGTCGGATCGAGGCGTTCAAGGCCGATCCGGAGCTGGTGGACGAACTCGACGAGATGCAAAGCCAGCTCGACCGCTGCAAGACCATCGTCTCCGATATCCTGATGTCGTCGGGCGAGGCGCGCGGGGAAGGCACGGTGCGCACCACCGCGAGCGCTTTCTTCGACGAACTGGTGGAGGAATGGCGCTCCAGCCGCTCGCCCCCGCACCTCGACTACCGCAACGCCATCGTGTCGGACGCGGCGATCATTTCCGACCCGGCGCTGAAGCAGGTGATTTTCAATATCTTCGACAATGCGCTGGAGGCTTCGCCGAACTGGGTGGGCGTCACGGTGCTTCAGCGGGCCAGCGAATTTCTCATAACGGTACGCGACGCCGGACCGGGATTCGGCTCCGACATGCTGGCCGCGTTCGGCAAGCCCTACCGGTCCAGCAAGAACCGGCCGGGCGGCGGCCTCGGCCTGTTCCTGGTGGTCAATGTGGTACGCAAGCTCGGCGGAAGCGTCACCGCGCAGAACGATCCGGATGGGGGCGCGGCGGTCACCGTCACCTTGCCGCTGGCCGCGCTCTCGCTTGGAGTGAGTGATGGACGATAAGCGCGTCTTGCTGATCGTGGAGGACGACGCCGCCTTCGCGAAGGCGTTGCGCCGCTCGTTCGAGCGCCGGGACTACGAGGTCCATGTCAGCGATCGCCTGGAGGGCGTGCAGGCGCTTCTGGCGGCGCAATCGCCCGGATATGCGGTGGTCGATCTCAAGCTGGCGGGCGGGTCCGGCCTTGAATGCGTGAAGGCGCTGCATCACCACGATTGCGGGATGAAGATCGTCGTGCTCACCGGCTTCGCCAGCATCGCGACCGCGGTGGAGGCGATCAAGCTTGGCGCCTGCCATTACCTGGCGAAGCCCGCGAACACGGATGACATCGAGGCCGCGTTCGACAAGGTGGATGGCGATCCCTCAATCGCCGTCAGCGCGCGCCCCACATCCTTGAAGAATCTCGAATGGGAGCGCATCCACGAAACCCTGGTCGAGACCGATTTCAACATCTCGGAGGCCGCGCGGCGGCTGGGCATGCACCGCCGCACCCTGGCGCGAAAACTCGAGAAAAAACGCGTGCCTTAGGCGCGCACTCCTGCGGCATACCTGCGATCCACGCGCGCAAGAGACCCACGCCGCTCGCATGCCAGGGTGGCGCCATGACGCGGCGTCCGGTGTGTTCCGCGAACGCCGCCGAGCGCGCGCCAGCCACCGAAGCATTGAAAAAAGCGAGCATTTTCAAGGAGGCGTGCGCATCCCGCCAAAGCGATGTGCCGGCTGAATTTTCCGGGCCCGAGCTGCGGCTTGGCCAAATGCCGACACACCGCGGCCTCTTGCGCTTCACGATTTATCCACACAAGAAGAGTGACACTGCTAGAATAAAGCTCTTCAAACTTAGAAAGTCGGCGCCGTGAAACGGCTTTTGGCATTGTCCGCACTCGTGGTTTCTGGCGCGCTCTGTCTCGGGTTCGCCGCCAATCAGATGCTCAAGCCCGCCCCCGTGGCGCAGGCGGCGTCTTCCGTTGCGGCTGCTCCGGCGCCGATCACCACGGGCTCGATCACGTCGCGTGCGAGCGCGACGACCGCGTCCCAGGCGCTTCCCGCGCTACCGCAAGCCAATGCGCCGGCTCCGGCGACCGTGGTGGCGCAGGCGCAAGGCACCTTGCCGGCCCTGCCCGCCCTGCCGCCGATCCAGCCCGTGAGTGCCGCCGTCCCGGCCGTTGCCGGCGTCCCGCAGGCCGCGCAGGCGCAGCCGGGCGTACTTCCGGTTGCCGCCGCTCCCGTCTTCGCCCCCGCGGCGCCGGTGCCGCCCCCCACCTCCTACCGCTTCATGGAGGTGGATGGCCCCTATATCGCCATCACGTTCGACGACGGCCCCAATCCCGAGACGACGCCGAAGCTGCTGAAAATCCTTGAGGCGCGGAACATCAAGGCGACGTTCTTCATGCTCGGCACCAATGCCTCGGCCTATCCGGACGTGGTGCGCGCCGTTGCGGCAGGCGGCAACGAGATTGGCAACCATTCGTGGAACCATCCCCAGCTGCCGAAGCTGACCATCGCCGCCGCCGACAAGCAGATCGAGGATACATCGGCGGCGATCGAGGCGGCGATCGGCAAGAAGCCGCTGTATCTGCGCCCGCCTTACGGCGCCATGACGCCTGCCCTCCAGCAGCATTTGGTTCAGAAGTACGGTATCACCATGATCTTTTGGTCGGTGGACCCGCTGGACTGGAAGATCCGCGATGCCCAGAGCATCTATGATCAGGTCATGAAGCAGGTGCGCCCCGGCGCCATCATTCTGGCCCACGACATTCACGCCACCACGGTGGCCGCGATGCCGCGGGTGCTCGATGCGCTGATCGCGAAGGGCTACAAGTTCGTCACCGTCTCCGAACTGATCGCGATGAACAAGCCGGGGGCGCCGAAGCAGGTCGCCGCCCTCGCGCCGACACCGGCGAAGAAGAAGACCCGGCCGGCCCCCAAGCCCTCGGCGGCCCAGGCGTCGCCCGCGAACGCGGCGCGCAACAATGTCAGCGTCGGCCTGTATTGAGGCGCGAAGTGTGGCCCCGACCCGGGGCCGCACACCACGCGAGAGAAGGGTCGCCCTCCCCGCTCGCACACCGGAAAGACTAAAAACCAACCAGCATTCGCCTATTATTCGGGCAGAGCCGGCCCCCAGCGTAGCGGCGCGCGGCCGTGGGCATTGTCCGCTTCGACCAGCTTTTTCAGATAGGCCATGAAATTCGTGCGCTCCTCGTCCGAGAGCGCGGCCAGGGTGCGCCGATGCGCGGCGGCGGTTAAGGGCGCGATGCGATCCAGCAGCGCCCGCCCGTCCTCGGTGAGCTGAACCAGCTTCAACCTCTTGTCTTCACTGCTGTTTCCCCGCTCGACCAAGCCGCGCGCGGCGAGCCTGCGGATCACCTGCCCCACGGTGGCGCGATCCACGCCGATCATGGCGGCCAGCCCCGCCTGGTCCAGACCCTGCCGGCGGGCAAGGACACTGAGAATACTGGATTGCACCGGCGTGATGTTCAGGCCCGAGCAGGCTTCATAGAACATCGCGAGATGAATCTGGTGCAGGCGGCGGATGAGAAATCCCGGCCGTTCCGTCAGTTCAGCGCCGGCGCCGGCGCCCACGCCAAGTTCCGCGCCCTTTTCGGCGCCCTTTTCGGCGCCCATCTCCGTGCGCGTCCGCGCACCCTGCTCCGCACGCATCGAACCGCCTCGTACGCTTGTCGTCATCGAATCCCCGCGCCCCATCCCATTCGTTTTGGCATAAATATTGCTTTAAGTCAGCATATGATAAGTGCACTTACAAATAGGGGCTGACCCTCTCATGCGAGCGCAGCTCCAGATCGACGATGTCACCATCCGGTACCGGACCCGCCGGAGCGAGGTGACCGCAGCCTATCGCGTCAGCTTCGACGTGCATCGCGGCGAACGCGCGGTCCTGCTCGGCCCGTCCGGCTGCGGAAAGTCGAGCCTGCTGAAGGCGGTGGGCGGCTTCATCCGCCCGCTGTCGGGCGCCATCCGCCTGAACGGCCGCGCCATCACCGGGCCGGGACCCGACCGCATGATGGTGTTTCAGGAATTCGACCAATTGCTTCCCTGGAAGTCGGTGCTGGGCAATGTGGCCTTTGCCTTGCGCAAGGGCGCCGGCCTCACCGCCGATGCGGCGAAGGCGCGCGCTCTGGAGGCGATCGACGCCGTCCGGCTCACCGGCTTTCGCGATGCCTATCCCCATGAACTCTCCGGCGGCATGAAGCAGCGCGTCGCCATCGCCCGCGCCATGGCGATGCAGCCCGAATTGCTGCTTATGGACGAGCCCTTCGCCGCCCTCGACGCCCTCACCCGCCAGCAGATGCAGGAGGAGTTGATCCGCCTGTGGCGCGAGATCGGCTTCAGCCTGCTGTTCGTCACCCATTCCATCGACGAGGCGATCCTGGTGGGCAGCCGCATCATTGTCCTCTCCCCCCATCCCGGCCGCGTGCGCGCCGAAATCGACTGCCGCGACATCACGGAAGCGGACCGCGGCGGAGAGCGGTTCGAGGCCATGCGCCGGCGCATCGACACCCTCCTGTTCGGGGAACGCACCCATGAACGCACCCATGCTTGACATGCGGCACCCCATCGAACCCCCGGCCCGGCCGGACATCTTGAACGACGTGCAGGCTCCGCTGCCGGACGACATGCCCGTGGCCCGCGCTCTGCCGTGGTGGCGGCGCGCCCTCGATCATGCCCCGGTCCGCCGCTTGCTCGTGGTGATCGCCTTCGCGGTGATCTGGGAGGTGTATGCGCGCTATCTCAACGATTCGCTGCTCGTGCCGACCTTCTCGCGGACCCTGGAGGCGCTGATCGATTCCTGCCTTAGCGGCGAATTGCCGGCGCGGGTGTGGTCCAGCCTGCGGGTCCTCGCCAGCGGCTACGCGCTCGGCGTCGCTTGCGCGGCGGTGCTGACGACGCTGGCCGTGACAGTGCCCGGCGGCGGCGACGTGCTCGGCACCATGACCGTGATGTTCAACCCCCTGCCCGCCATCGCCTTGCTGCCGCTGGCCCTGATCTGGTTCGGTATCGGCAATTTCAGCCTGGTGTTCGTGATCACCCATTCGGTGCTGTGGGCGGTGGCGCTCAACACCCACACCGGCTTTCTCGCCGTGCCGCAGACCCAGCGCATGGCGGGCCGCAATCTCGGCCTGCACGGGGTGGGCCTCGTGGCGCACATCCTCGTGCCGTCGGCGGTGCCGTCCATCCTCACCGGGCTGCGCATCGGCTGGGCGTTCGCCTGGCGCACGCTGATCGCCGCCGAACTGGTGTTCGGGGTCTCCTCCCATTCCGGCGGGCTCGGCTGGTTCATCTACCAGAGCCGCGCCGAGATGGACACGGCCAACGTCTTCGCCGGCCTGATGACCATCATCCTGATCGGCCTGTTCTTCGAGGGCGTGGTGTTTCGCACCGCGGAAAACCTCACCATCCGCCGCTGGGGCATGTGACCGCAAAGGGGAAAGCTGATGAAGCGAGTATTGGCGAGTGCGTTGCTGGTGGCCGCCATGGTGCTGCCGGCCCGTGCCGAGGTGCAGACGCTGCGCGTCGGCGTGCAATTCGGCCTCGGCTATCTGCCGGTCTACGTCATGCGTGACGCCGGCCTGCTGGATGCGGAGCTGAAGAAGGCCGGACTTCCTCCTGTCCCCGTGGATATCCATAATTTCACCGGCGCGCCCGATATCGGTGACGGCCTGCTCTCCGGCTCGCTGGACATCGGCGGCGGCGGCATCACCGCCATGATGGTGGCGTGGGACAAGACCAAAAGCGCCGGCGAGCGGTCCATGCGCGGCATCGTCGCCCTCTCCGCCATGCCGTACGAGCTTTTGACCAACAATCCGGACATGAAGACGCTCGCCGACATCACCGACAAGGACCGGATCGGCCTGCCGGCGGTGAAGGTCTCGTTCCCGGCGGTGATGCTCCAGATCGCCGCCGAGCGGCAATTCGGCGCCGGCAAGCATGATCGGCTCAACGCCATGACGGTTGGCCTCGCCGGACCCGAGGGCGCGACCGCGCTGTTGACCAATAATGGGGTCGTGGACGGCTATACGTTCGCCGCGCCCTTCATCCAGCAATTGCGCGGCAAGCCCGGCATCCACAAGGTCTGGTCCAGCACCGACGTGTTCGGCACGCCGACGACCGCGCTCGCCACCTGGACCACGGAGCGCTTCCGGACCCAGAACCCGAAAACCTATGCCGCCTTCTTCGCCGCCATGCATGAAGCCAATCGCTTCATCGCCGAGCATCCCGACCAGGCGGCGGCGATCTATCTGAAGGCGGAGCAGTCCAAATTGCCGCTCGACCTCATCGTCGAATGCATCAAGGACCCGTCGATGGCCTACAACACGGCCCCCCAGAACAGCGGCGCGCTCTCGGACTTCCTCGCCCGCATCGGCACGCTGAAGCAGCGCCCCGCGAGCTGGAAGGACCTGTTTTTTCCGGAAGTCACCAGCGAACAAGGAAGCTGATCAATGGGTGAGAAACGGTCCCGCATGACCTGCGGTTGGCTCGTGGGTCATGACGGCACGGGCCACACGCTGTGGCGGAACGGCGAACTGGTCTGGGAAGGCAATACGATCCTGTTCGTCGGCGCGCGCTTCGAGGGCACCGTCGATGTGGAAATGGACGCCCGCGACCGCCTCGTGGTGCCCGGTTTCATTGATACGCACGTGCATTCGGGCCATCGCGCCTCGCACCGGCTTATCAGCGACATCGGCCGGCCGGATTATTTCGGCCAGCCGTTCCTGGAAATCAGCGTGGCGCGGGAAGGCACCCGCGTCGGCGGCGACGTGCGCTATGTGCGGCCCGACGACAAGGCCGCATCCGAGGCCCTGACGCTGAATGCCCGCTTCACCGCCGCCGAACTGCTGCGCAACGGCATCACCACCTTCGTGGAGTTCGGCAGCCAGCTGAAGGTGCAGGAAGCCCTGCTCGAGGAGATCGGCACGATCGGCAACCGGGCCTATCTCGGCCCCGGCTTCGACAGCGGCCGCTGGATCGGTGGGGAGAACGGAAAGCTCGTCCGCGTCATCGACGAGGCGGCCGGCGAGCGGGAATTCGAGCTCGCCCTCGACTTCATCGCCCGCAATGACGGCGCCCATGACGGGCGGGTGCGCGGCATCCTCGTGCCGCGCGAGATCGAGACCTGCACCGTGGACCTCATGCGCAAGGCGGCCATGGCGGCGCGCGAACGCAAGCTGCCGGTGGCGATCCACGCGGCCTACAATATCCATGAAGTCTTCGACATCATCCGCGAGCACCAGATGACGTCGATCGAGCTTCTGGAGCATGTGGGGCTGATGTCGTCCACGCTGAACATCGGCCATGGTAATTTCACCGCCGATAATCCGCTGGCCAATTATTCGGGATCCCACGACCTGGAAATCATGGGCCGCCACCAATGCTCCATTTCCCATTGCCCGGTGAACGTGGCGCGGCGCGGACGCTTCCTGAACAGCTGGCAATCCTATCGCAAGGCCGGCGTGAACATCGCGCTCGGCACGGACACCTATCCGCGCGACATGATCCTCCAGATGCGCAACGCCTCCTACATGGGCAAGATCGCTAGCCATAATCTGAAGGCCGCCACCGCCGCCGAAGTGTTCTCGGCCGCGACGCTGGGCGGGGCCCATTCGGTGGGACGCGCGGACCTCGGGCGCCTCGCCCCCGGCGCGAAGGCGGACATCGTGACCATCGACCTCACGGGCCGCGACAGCCTGCGCTACGGGCCGGTGCGCGATCCCATCAAGAGCCTCGTGGATTGCGGCATCGGCGACGATGTGGACACGGTGATCGTCGACGGCATCGTGCGCATGGAAGGCGGGAAGATTCCCGGAATCTCCTTCGCCGAATTGCGGGCTGGCGCCCAGGCCGCGGGCGAGCGGGTCTGGGCCGGCTGGCAGGAGTGGGACCCGCACGGCCGCACCGCCGAGGAAATGAGCCCCCTGAGCTTCCCGGCAAGAAACTGACGGGGCCGCGGCGGCCCAGATCAGGCGCCGCCGCGCCCATTTCCACCGAACCGGGACGATGTATGGGGCAACAGGGGAGTGCGCGTCGCCCGTGCCGTTGGCGTTCCGCGCATGATCTGCGCGCCGGCTCGATCATCCGCAAGGACCTGGAATGAACACCTCCGCTCCGGCGATGGTGCAGGCGATAAAGTGCTGGGCGCCACATCGGCGCGGCTGATGACCTCGCGGGTCACCGGCGGATGGTGCGGCGAAACCGACCGCCATCGCCCCGATTTCCAAAGGTGCCCGCTTAAAGGCGCCCACGTGCGCCAGCGCGCACGCCCCGCAATTCCCCCCGCACTTCTGCGAAAATCCCTGGGCGCCCCTTTCGCCGCGAGCCTCGGCGCCGTGTGCTGTGATCCGCCACGGGCAACGCATGACGGCATCCGGCACGGCGCGTGCATGGGACGGCACTCGATTTCCGCGAGGACTGCGGTAGCATCGCGCCGACCCGGTACGGTCGCACATAAACAGGGGGGAATAGCCCGCGTGCCGCACGCCGCGATTGCGCTGATCCGATCAGCGTGCCCTTTTATCGGGCAAACGCGTCCTTGTTTTAGCCGGGCGCCCGGTTCCCACCACCACAGGAGAACGACATGAACGTCAGCAAAATCTTGATAGCCGGCTGTTTCACCGCGTGTCTGTCGTTGCCCGCCGGGGCGCAGGAACTCACGGGGACTCTCAAGAAGATCAAGGATACCGGTAAGATCACCCTTGCCTATCGGGAATCCTCCATTCCCTTCTCCTATCTCGACGACAATCAGAAGCCGGTGGGCTTTGCCATGGACATCTGCGCCAAGGTTGTCGAGGCCGTGAAGAAAGAGCTGAAGCTCGACAAGCTCGAGGTCGGCTATACGCCCGTGACTTCGGCGACCCGCATCCCGCTGATCGCCAACGGGACGGTGGATCTGGAATGCGGCTCCACCACCAATAATCTCGACCGCCAGAAGCAGGTGGCATTCACCAACACCCATTACCTGACCGCGAGCCGGTTCGTCTCCAAAAAATCCAGCAAGATCAATTCGATCGCCGATCTCGCGGGAAAAACCGTGGTCTCCACCTCCGGCACCACCAACATCAAGCAGCTCACCGAGGCGAACACCGAGCGCAAGCTCAACATCAACATCGTGCCGGCGAAGGACCATGCGGAGGCCTTCCTCATGGTGGAGACCGACCGGGCGGTGGCGTTCGTGATGGATGATATCCTGCTCTCCAGCCTCGTCGCCGGCTCCAAGGACCCGTCCGCCTATGTGATTTCCGAGGACGCCTTCTCCAAGCCGGAGCCCTACGGCATCATGCTGCGGCGCGACGATCCGGAGTTCAAGACGGTGGTCGATAAGGCCACCGCCACGCTCTATAAGAGCCCCGAGATGATGACCATCTATGCGAAGTGGTTCCAGTCGCCGATCCCGCCGAAGAACCTCAACCTGAACGTGCCCATCAGCGCACCGCTGAAGAAGGCTTTCGCCAATCCCACCGACAGCGGCGATCCCGCCGCTTACTGAGGACGCGTATTGCCCCTGACGGCCGGGATGGCGCCATCCCGGCCGTCAGGGCGGCGCCGGTAAAGACCTGCTCAAGCGAGGTGCGCGTGGATTACCACTGGAACTGGGCCATCCTCTGGGCACCGTCACCGGACGGCAACGGCACCTATTTCGACATGCTGATGGACGGCCTGAAATGGACCATCGCCACCTCGGTGTGCGCATGGCTGATGGCGCTGGTGTTCGGCTCCTTGGTGGGCGTGGCGCGCACCTTGCCGTTCCGGTGGCTGGTGCGCCTGAGCGATGCCTATGTCGAGCTGTTCCGTAACATTCCGCTGCTGGTCCAGCTCTTCCTCTGGTTCTTCGTCATCCCCGAGTTGCTCCCCCACGATTGGGGCACCTGGGTGAAGCAATTGCGCTACGGCCCCTTCCTCACCGCCGTTGTGGGAATCGGCTTCTATATGTCTTCGCGCGTCGCGATGCAGGTCAGCGCCGGCATCAACACATTGCCGCGCGGCCAGCGCATGGCGGGCACGGCCATCGGCCTGACACCCGCGCAGACCTATCGCTATATTCTTCTGCCCATGGCGTACCGGATCATGCTGCCGCCGCTCACGTCCGAATTCCTGAACACCATCAAGAACAGCTCGGTCGCATTGACCATAGGCCTGATGGAACTTACCGGCAGCGCGCGCGCCATGCAGGAATTCTCGTTCCAGGTGTTCGAAGCCTTCACGGCGGCGACCGTGATCTATCTGCTGCTGAACGCGGTGGTGACCATCGGCATGCGGATGCTGGAGCGGCGCGTGTCGGTGCCCGGCTTCAACGCGGGGAAATGAGCGTGTTCAGCGATTTCGACTTCAACATCATCATCCGCTCCCTGCCCTATCTGTTCCGGGAGGGCATGACCTTCACGCTGATGCTGACGGCGATCGCAACCATCGGCGGGGTCCTGCTCGGCACGCTGATCGCCATGGCGCGCCTGTCCTCCCTGCCGGTCCTTCCGGCGGTCGCGGCGAGCTACGTGAATGTCATGCGGGCGCTGCCGCTGGTGCTGGTGATCTTCCTGTTCTATTTCCTGATGCCTTATATCGGCCAATGGATCCTGCACGCGGACCGGCCGATTACGGTGGGAGCGCTCTCCTCCACCATCATCACCTTCACGCTCTTCGAAGCCGCCTATTTCTCCGAGATCATGCGCGCCGGCATCCAGTCGATCCCGCGCGGACAAGTGGCGGCGGGCTATGCTATCGGCCTCACCTACCCGCAGATGATGCGATACGTGGTTCTGCCGCAGGCGTTTAGAAACATGCTTCCGGTCATCTTCACGCAGATGATCGTATTGTTTCAGGATACGTCGCTGGTCTACGTGCTTTCCATCACCGATTTTCTCGGCGCAGCCTCCAAGGTGGGCCAGCGTGACGGCCGGTTGACGGAAATGTACCTGTTCGCCGCCGTGGTCTATTTCATCATATCGCTCACCGCCTCCACGCTCGTGAAGCGGCTCCAGACCCGCATCGCCATCGCGCGCTGAGCTTATTGCAGGTTCGTCCCATGCCCATGATCTCCATCAGCAACGTCAACAAATGGTACGGCGCGCACTTCCAGGCCCTGAAGGACTGCACCACCAGCGTGGAGGCCGGCGAGGTGGTGGTGGTCTGCGGCCCCTCGGGCTCCGGCAAGTCAACGCTGATCAAGACCATCAATGCGCTGGAGCCGATCCAGGGCGGGGAGATCATCGTGGACGGGGTCGAGGTCACCTCGCCCAAGACCAACCTGCCCAAGCTGCGGGCGCGGGTGGGCATGGTATTCCAGCATTTCGAGCTGTTTCCCCATCTGCGCATCACCGACAATCTGTGCCTCGGGCAACAGAAGGTGCTTGGGCGTTCGCGCGAGGAGGCGATGGAGAAAGCCATGGCGCTGCTCGACCGGGTGGGTCTCAAGGACCATGCGGAGAAATATCCCGGTCAACTCTCCGGCGGCCAGCAGCAACGCGTCGCCATCGCCCGCGCGCTGGTGATGGACCCGGTGTGCATGCTGTTCGATGAGCCGACTTCCGCGCTCGACCCGGAAATGATCAATGAAGTCCTGGACGTGATGGTGGAACTGGCGCGCGAAGGCATGACCATGATGGTGGTGACCCACGAAATGGGCTTCGCGCGGAAAGTCGCGCACCGGGTCATCTTCATGGACGCAGGAGAGATCGTGGAGGACGCCCGCAAGGAAGAGTTCTTCGCAGATCCCCGCAGCGAGCGCGCCCGCCACTTCCTCTCGAAGATCCTCCACCATTGAGGCACGAGGCGTCCGGTGCCAGGGGCTGACCCCTGGCCACGCGGAACCGGCATAAACGCGCAGGCGCTCGTCGAGGCGCGGCGGCGCCCCCTCAGAGCTTGGTCAGGATCGAGCCGTCGATCCGCGACACCTGGTCCACGCCCGTCAGGCTCATCGCCACGCGCATTTCCTTTGCCACGATATCGAGCATATTCTCCACGCCCGCCTGACCAGCGGTTGCCAAGGCATAGGCGAACGCGCGGCCGAGCAGCACCCCTTTCGCGCCGAGCGCCAGCATGCGGACCACGTCAAGGCCCGAGCGCACACCGCCATCGGCAAGAACCGTGAGGTCGCTGCCCACCGCATCGGCGATCGGAGGCAGCGCCCGGGCGCTCGAGAGCGCCCCGTCCAGCTGCCGGCCGCCATGGTTCGACACCACGATGCCGCTCGCACCGAACGTGACCGCCTCGCGCGCATCCTCGGGATCGAGGATCCCCTTGATGATGATGGGGCCGCGCCAGAAATCGCGGATCCATTCGAGATCGGACCAGCTGATGGAGGGATCGAAGTTCGCCCCGATCCAGCCCATATAGTCGGCAAGGCCGGTCGGCTTGCCGAGATATTTCGAGACATTGCCGAGATCGTGCGGCGTGCCCATCAGGCCGACATCATACGCCCAGCTCGGCTTGAACATGGCTTGCAGTATGCGCCGCTGCGGACCGAATCGCCCCGACATGCCGGAATGCAGATCGCGATACCGCGCGCCCGGCGTCGGCATGTCGACGGTGAAGACCAGCGTCGTGACCCCAAGCGCCTGCGCCCGCTCCAGCACATTGCGCATGAAGCCACGGTCCTTCAGGACATAAAGCTGGAACCACGGCATCCGCGGGCTCGCCGGAACCACGTCCTCGAGCGGGCAGACCGAGACCGTGGAAAGCGTCATGGGGATGCCCTTGGCCGCCGCCGCCCGAACCGCCTGGAGTTCGCCGCGACGGGCGAGCATGCCCGCCAGCCCGACGGGCGCCAGGATGACCGGCATGGCGCACGGCTGTCCGAACAACTCGGTCTCCAGACTGAGCTTCTCGACATTCTTGAGCACGCGCTGCCGCAGGCCGATGCCCTGGAGGTCCAGGACATTGTTGGCCAAAGTGCGCTCGGAATAGGCGCCCCCGTCGACATAATCGAACAGGAAGCGCGGCAGCTTGCGCCTTGCGGCGGCGCGATAGTCGTTGGGAGATGCGATGATCATGGGCGGGCGACGCGGCTGAGAAGGGATCCGTCCACCGTTTAAACGCTATGCCCCAGCCTGACCACCTCTATCGACGCGGGTCGAGGTGGGCGCAACGTGGACCCCTTCTGGGGGCCAGCCATTCCGGCCGGCGGCGTACGGCGCCGGATCGCGCAGGCTGGGACGCCGCGGGATGATTCCGCCCAAATCGGCAAGGCGAAAAGTATTCCACATCATATTCGACCAAACTAAAGATATTATATAAGCATATATAAATTCTATTCTTCAAATTTATATCAAAAATAGCCGTTCAAATTACCTTTTCTCTAAGATTGAAAAAGATTGAGACCATGGGTTATGGTCCCACGTCAAGTGGACCCGGGCCTGGTGGGACGTAAGCGATGATTGTAAAGCAGGTTGCCTATGCGCTGCAGATTCTTGAGCTTTTCGCCGAACGCAAGGCCCCTGCCACCCTGTCAGAATTATCCGACCATTTCGGCTGGCCGCGCTCCAGCACCTTCAACCTGATCGAGACCCTGAGCAAAGCAGGCTTCCTCTACGAATTGCGGCACCGCTCCGGCTATTATCCCACCCCGCGCCTGCTCAAGCTGGCTCAGGCCATCGTCACGGACGGGCCGGTCTCGGAAGCGCAGCGCGACCTGGTGGCCCGCCTGGCGGTACTCACGGGCGAAACCGCGATCCTCGCGGCCCTCTCGGGCACCAGCGCCGTCTTCATCGACGTGGTCGAATCCACAAATCCGATCCGCTATTTCGCCCATGTCGGGCAGCGCGTCCCACTCTATACCACCGCCTCCGGCCGCGCCCTGCTGTCACTCCTGTCGCGCAAGGAGCGCGGCGCGATCTACGAGAAAACTCAGTTCGAGCGGTACGCATCCGCCACGCTGATGACCGCCGAAGCCGTGGAAAGGGAAATCCAGGCGTCCGCTGCGCGCGGCTGGTTCCTGAACAACGACGGCTATTCGCCGGGGCTGCTCGGCGTCGCCATTCCCCTGGACCTGAACGACCGGCAAGTCTGCCTCCTGATCGCTGGCCCCGCGTATCGGCTCGCCGACCGCACCGACGAACTGGCCAGGGTCATGCGCACCGAGATCGGCGGCTTCCTACGTGAGGAAGCCCCCGAAAAATACGCCTAATATATTGAAATATCATTGTTGTTTCCGCCTCTCCACCATCCGTGGCGCGGGCGGGCGAGAGGCGTTGTCTCGGCTTTCGTGTTCATGTATGTGTGTGTTATGTCCAATTAGTTGAACAATACATATGGGAGCGAAGGCGGGTATGGGTGCTTCAGAGCGTGAGCTGCCGTATGTCGGGCTCGGAATTCCCTATGAGGGATGGACCCTAGGACGTCGATTTCGCACGGTTGGACGAACCGTGACGGAAGCCGACATCACCAATTTCGTATGCGTGACCGGCATGCTCGAGGTCCTCTTCACCAATGTCGATTATCTCGAGAAGGAATCCCTGATCAAAGGCCGCCTCGCGCCCGGCGCGCTGGTCTATGCCTTTGCCGAAGGGCTCCTGATGCAGTCGGTGATGCAGCACACCGGCCTCGCCTTCCTGGGCATGGAGCTGAAGGTGAACAGCCCGGTCTGTGCGGGCGACACCATCCATGTTGAATGCGAGGTGACGGCAGCCCGCCCCACTTCGAAGCCCGGCCGCGGCATCGTTACGGCGCTCAATAACGTCGTGAACCAGAGGAACGAAATCGTTCTTGCCTACACGGCCACGCGAATGGTCAAGAGCTTCGAAGAGACCAATCAATAATCTTCATTAAATGAAGAATTAAAGGAGGAAATACATGGATTTTCTACGCAAAATCGGTCTGCCCGCGATTGCGCTCGGTGCGATTATGACGGCGCAGGGCGCGGTCGCGCAAACCGTCGTGCCGCTCGCCACATGGGGTGGCGCCAACCACATCTGCGTCCGCCAGTTCGTCCCGGCCCTGGAGGAGGCGCTCAAGAAAGCGCAGCCGAACACGATCACCCTCCAGCACTTCCCCGGCGGCCAGCTCGGCCAGGACAAGGATATGCCGGTCGGCATCCCCACCGGCCAGGTGAAGTTCGCCTGGATCACGGTGAACGGCTGGTCCGGCACGGTGCCCGATACCAAGGTCATGGACGCGCCGACCGGGCTCACCATGGCCCAGCTCGACACCCTGATTGATCAGCCGAACGGTTTGATGTCGGCGCTGCAGAAGAAATTCCAGGAAAAAAATTCGGTGCTCCTCGGCCTTGCCGATCTCGGGCCGCCGGCCGTGGTTTCGAAGGTGCCGCTCAAGGTGCCGTCCGACTTCGCGGGCAAGAAGGTGCGCGTTTTCTCGGAAGGACAGGCGGAAGCGGTGCGCGCCTTCGGCGGATCGCCGGTCACGATTCCCTTCGCCGATGTCTATTCGGCGATGCAATACGGCACCGTCGATGCCGCGATCCTGGGCTTCCAGGGCGTGGACAGCCAGCGCATGTACGAGGTCTCCAAATACGTCCTGGTGCCGGCGTCCTTCCTCGGCACGACCATGATGGGCTGGGCCGCCAACAAGCCCTGGCTGGACAAGCTGCCGCCGGATGATCGCAAGGCCCTGATCACTGCGGTCGACGAGGCCAGCCATTCCAATCGCAAGGCGATCATCGCGGAGATCGGCGACCTGACGAAATCCTATCGCGACCGCGGCCTGGAAGTGACCTTCCTGGAGCCTGGGACGCCGGATTTCGCCGCCTGGCAGAAGGCCACCGCGCCGCTGCTGAAGGCGACGGTGGCGAAGCTGAGCCCGGATATCGCCAAGCTCGTGCAGCCGAAGGACTGACCGTCCCATGCCCGAAACCAAACGAACCGCGGCGCCCGGCGCCGTGGGGTGGGCGTTGGATCGCCTGGGCGACCTCGGCGGGTATCTCTCCACGCTGATCATATGGCTGCTTGCCATCACGGTGACCTATGACGTGGTGCTGCGCACCTTCGGCGTGCCGACGCTCTGGGCCTCCGAGGTGAGCATCTATCTGATGATCGCCATGGCCTTCGTCGGCATCGGGGCGACCCAGCAGGTGGATGGGCATTTCCGCGTCACTTTCGTGCGGGACCTGTGCCCGCCGCCGGTGCGGGCGGGCCTGGACATCTTCGCGCTGCTGGTCTCCCTCGGCTTTGCGCTCGCCTTCACCTGGGGCGCGTGGCAGCTCGTGTCGTTCTCGTGGATGCTGAACTTCACCACCTCCACCATCCTTCATGTCCCCATGTGGCTTCTCCAGGGGTTGCTGCTGCTCGGGGGCGTCCTTCTGGTCCTGGCGGTGCTGCGGGATCTGCTGATGGTGTTCACGCTCGGTGCGGCCTTCCGCGACCAGTCCGGCTCGGGCGAGGTGATCTGACATGGTGATCACGCTTGCCATCATCGCACTGTTCCTGGTGCTGCTCGCAACCAGCGTGCCCGTGTTCGTGGCCATGGCGGTGAGCGCGCTTGCCGGCAATTACCTGCTGGGCGGCAGCGACCTGGTCCAGGAAGCGGCGCTCACCGCTTATAACGCGCTCAGCAGCTTCGTGCTGCTTGCGGTGCCGCTCTATATCCTCGCCGGCACGCTGCTCCAGCAGACGGGTCTTTCCGACCGCCTGTTCGCTTTCGCCGCCTCGCTGGTGTCGGGCATCCGCGGCGGGCTTGGCGTAGCCACGGTCATCGCCTGCGCCATCTTCGCCGCCATTTCCGGATCGAGCGTCGCGACCGCCGCCACCATCGGCCTCGTGGCCATTCCGGTGCTGACGCGCAACGGCTATCCGCTGGCGCGCGCCGGCGGCCTGATCGCCGGCGGCGGCACGCTCGGCATCCTCATTCCGCCGTCCATCGCGCTGCTGCTCTATGGCGTGCTCACCGACCAGTCGATCGGCGCGCTGTTCGTCGCGGGCGTGATCCCGGGTCTCCTGCTCGCCGTCCTGATGGCGATCTATACCATCATCATCAATCCCAAGGATCCCAAGGCGCAGCCGGTCAGCGCGCGCGAAGTGGTGCGCGCGACGCTGGACGCCGGGCCGATCCTGCTTCTGCCGATCCTGATCTTCGCCGGCATCTATTCGGGCGTCGCCACCGCCACCGAAGTGGCAGCGCTCGCTGTGGCTTATACGGTGATCGTCGGCCTGCTCACGCGCACGCTGGGATGGAAGCAATTCTACCAGGCGGGCCTCACCGCCACCCACGCCTCGGTGATGATTTTCATGCTGGTGGGCTTCGGCGCGCTGATGACCAATTTCTTTACGGTCACGCGCATGCCCCAGGTGCTTACGGAGCTGATCGCCGGCTCGGGCCTCAGCTTCTTCGGCATCGTCACGGTGATGGTGGTTTTCTACCTGATCCTCGGCATGTTCCTCGAAGCCTTGTCGATGATGCTGATCACCATCCCGATCCTGTACCCGGTGGCGCAGGCGGCGGGCATCAATCCGCTCGCCTTCGGCATCTTTGTGGTCCTGGCCATCGAGGTGGCGCAGATCACGCCGCCGGTCGGCATCAACCTGTTCACGGTCTCGCAGATCGGCAAGATCCCGTTCGAGCAGATGGCGCGCTCGATCATTCCGTATGTCGTCTTGATGATCACGATGATGTACCTGGTGGTTTACTGGCAAGATCTTGCGACTTGGCTTCCCCATACGATGGAATACGGAAAATGAACCAGGTGCTCCCCGTGGACAGCGGCGCCCTGTGGCCCGCCTATGTGGATGAAGCCTATGTGCAGGGCCTCCGCTCCTACGTCGCCCGCATGATCCTTCCCGCCGGCGACGCCATCGACCGGGACGATGTCTACCCGGTCGAGATCATGCGCGATCTCGCCCGCCAGGGGTACAGCACGGTCGTCATGCCGAAGGAGTTCGGCGGACAAGGGCTCACCTATCTCCATGCCGCCGCCATCTGCGAGGAGGTCGCGGTGGGAAGCGCCGCGGTGGGGGTCTCGCTGATCACCATCTTCCAGGCCCAGACCATGATCCGCCTGTTCGGCGAGGCCAGCCTGAAGCAGCGCTATCTGCCGGCATTTGCGCAGGGCCTGCTCTCCTCCTATGCCCTAACGGAGGCGAGCCACGGCAGCGATATCCGCAAGCTCGACACCAAAGCGCGTCGCGAGGGCGCCGAATGGGTGATCAAGGGCGAGAAGCACTTCATCACCTCAGGGTCGGCCGCCGAGCTTTTCGTCATACTCGCGGAGACCGACAAGGGCGTCTCGGTGTTCGCCGTGCCGCGCGATGCCAAGGGGCTCTCCATCTATGAGGGGAAGAATTCCGCGACGTTCGGGTTGCGCAACGGGCCGCACATGAATGTCGTGCTCGATGACGTGCGGCTGCCGGCGGACCATCTGATCGGCGAGGAAGGCAAGGGCGTGCGCCAGGCGGCGAGCGTGCTGAACCATTCCCGCACGCTCGCCGGCGCCATCAGCCTCGGCATTGCCCGCGCGGCGTTCGAGGGCGCGCTGCAGTTCGCCCGCGACCGCATCGCCTTCGACCAGCGCGTGCTCGATTTCCAGGGCATCCAATGGTATTTCGCCGATATGCTCACGGAGATCGACGCGGCGCGGCTGCTGATCTACCGCGCCACCGAAGCGCTCGAGAGCAAGCAGCAGGTTCCGCGCTGGGGCAGCGAAGCCAAGCTGAAGGCCTGCACCGTCGCAACCCAAGTGGCCGCCATGGCGGCGCAGATCTGCGGCGCCTACGGCATCATGGAGAATGCCCCCTTCGGCCGCTATCTGCGCGATGCCAAGGCCTATGAGATCGCCGGCGGCTCCAACGAAATCCTGAAGAACACCATCGCCAAATTCCTGATTCCTGCCTCCGGTGCGGACAGCTTGAAGAAGTCCGCGTGATGACCACCCTGACTGACAAGCTGATCCACCAGGCGCAGACGCGCCCCAACGCCCCGGCCGTGGTGTCCGACACGGTCTCGTTGACATGGGCGGACCTGTGCGACCTGTCGCTGCGCACATCCTCTTTCCTGCGCGGGCACGGCATCGGGAAGGGCGACCATGTCGCCCTGCTGTGCGGCAATCGTCCGGCGTTTCTCGTCGCCTGGTTCGCCCTGGCGAACATCGGCGCCGTCACGGTCTCGCTCAACACAGGGCTCGTGGGCGAGGGCCTGCGCTATTCGGTGCGCCAGTGCGAGGCCAAGGCGGTGCTGATCGAGCGATCCATCCTCGATGCGAAGCGCGCCGACCTCGAACCGGCGCTGGAAGGGCGCACCCTGATCGTCTTCGAGGGCGAGGAGGACCTGTTCGCCGCCGCGGGCGCCCATGCGCCCGACGCGCCCTATGACGGGCTCGGTTCCGATCCCATGAGCATCATCTATACCTCAGGCACCACCGGCCTGCCGAAGGGCGTGCTGAACTGCCACGCGGCGTTCCTCTCCAGCGGCCGGTGGATGACGCGCTTTCTCGACATCGTCGAGAGCGATCGCATCATGGTGTTCCTGCCGCTGTTTCATACCAATCCGCAGATGTATGCGGTGATGTCGGCGCTGGAAGTGGGCTGCACGCTCGTCATTCGCCCGAAATTCTCCGTCAGCACTTTCTTCGACGATGCGAGACGCTTCGGCTGCACCATGTTCACCTATGTGGGCACGGTGCTGGCGATGATCATGGCGCGGCGCACGGAGCCGGATTTCGATCATCCGCTGACCCGCTGCGTGGGCGGCGGCTGTCCCCAGGAGGTGTGGCGAGCCGTCGAAGAGCGGTTCGGCATCAAGCCGCACGAACTCTATGGCATGACCGAGGTCGGCGGCTGGGTGACCGGCAACAGCGCCAGCGCCTACCGGTTCGGCTCGTGCGGCCAAGCGCGCCCGGACGTGGAGGTGGCCGTGGTGGACGCGCAGGACAATCCGCTTCCCGCCGGCACCGCCGGTGAGATCGTGGTGCGGCCGAAGGCGCCGTTCACCTTGCTCCTCGGCTATTGGGGCAACCCGAAAGCAACGTGGGATGCCTCTCGCAATTTCTGGTTCCACACCGGAGATTCCGGGATGATGGACGGGGACGGCTATCTCTATTTTCAGGGCCGTCTGAAGGAGATCATCCGCCGGGGCGGGGAGAATATCTCGCCGTTCGAGATCGAGACCGCCTTGCTGCACCACGCGCAGATCGAGGATGCGGCGGTGGTGGCGGTGCCGGACCCGATCTTCGGCGAGGAGATCAAGGCGGTGATTGTCGCTCGCCGGCCGTTCGCGGCGCACGAGGTGCGCGGTTTCCTGAAGGGCCGCGTGGCCGATTTCATGCTGCCGCGCTACGTGCAGTTCGTCGAGGCGATCCCGCGCACGGAGACACAGAAAATTCAGCGCCGCGCGCTCCAGGAGGATACGCGGGACGTGGTTGACCTGGAGGCGCGCGAACATGCCTGAGACCGCCCGAGGCCTGCATTATGTGATCGACGACATTCGCCCGCCCTGGGTGCGGGGCGGCATTCCGGTGGTGTTCAACCACGGCATCGGCACGACGCACGACATCTGGGCCGGATGGGTGCCCGCCATCGCCGCGCGCCGCCCGATGGTCCGCTTCGACATGCGCGGCTTCGGCCGATCCGTCATCCCGCCGGAAGACCATGCCTGGTCGATGGCGGAGCTGATCGAGGATTTCTGGGACGTCGCGGGACAGGCGGGCTCGAAGACGGTTCATCTGGTGGGCGAATCCATGGGCGGCACCATCGTTCTGGCCGCCGCGGCCGCACACCCCGCGCGCGTCGCCTCCGTCACGATTTCCAACGCCTCCTACAAGGGCAAGGGGATCGGCGAGCTTGGCTATTGGCGCGACCAGTTCGCGGCCGGAGGCCCGGGCGGCTGGAGCGAGCGCATGATGGCGAACCGCTTCCTGCCGGGTGCCGGGGAGCCGGAAGCACTCACCTGGTTCCAGGAGGAGCAGGCGAAGACCCGGGCCCATGTGGCGCTCGGGCTTGGCGGCGTGCTCGCCGTGTCGGATCTCAGCGAGGCGCTGCGATCGGCGCCGTTCCCCGTCTCGATCGTGCTGCCGGATTCAAGCCCGTTCGTTCCGGCTTTGCATGGTGCCGAACTACAGCAGATCCTGCCCAACGCGCGGCTGCGGGTGGTCCCGGGTGTGCGCCATGGCCTGCCCTTCTCCCATGCCGCGGACGAAGCCTCCCGGCTCGCGGACTGGATGGAGCAGGTGGAGCCTTAGCCGAGCCTTCTCGCGGCCGCGCCGGGCATTCGCGGTTCATGGAGCCGGGCCATGGCCGCGCGCGGGCAATCAGGGTTGTACTTCGGGGCGCGCCGACGCGCCCCGGCGAGCCCCGTACCATGAGCCCCCGAAGGGGGCAGCCTCAGGCCCGCTGGCCCGCAAGCTCGGGCACCGCGTCCGCCAGAAAGTCCGACATCGCTTCGAGGAACAGCTTGGGGCTCTGCAGTTGCGGCACGTGCGCGCAATTGGGCAGCACCTTGAGTTTGACGTTCGGCAAGATCCCGGCAAGCTCCATCGACATGGGGGGCGGCGTCGCCTCGTCATGCTCGCCCACCAGCGCGAGCGTGGGCGTTTCGAGCCGCGCAAGATCGGCCGACAGGTCGAGCGTCGCAAGCGCATGGCAAGCGTCCTGAAAAACCTGCGGATCGGTGCGCAGGAATCCCTCCCGCCGCTGGGCCATCAGGTCGGGATTGGCGGCCTGGAACTCGGGCGCGAATAGCCGCCGCATGGCGACATCGACGATCGCGGAAAGCCCGTTCGCGGCGGCCGCGCGGGCCATGGCGCGGAACGCCTCGCGCCCCGGCTCGGAGAACCGCGCCCCGCACCCGGCGAGGATCAGCCGGCTTGCGAGGCGTGGGTGGCGCACGGCCATCTGCAGGGCGACGAATCCGCCATAGCCATTGCCGAGCACGATGGGGCCGGCCGGATCGTCGAGATCGCGCAGTGCGTCCGCCATGCGGTCCGCCACCGCCGCAAGGCCACCGCTCACAGCCTCGGAGCCACCAAAGCCGGGCAACTCCGGCACCACCACGCGAAACCGCGTCGCCAATTCGGGCACAATGCGCTCGAAGCTCTCACCATCCGCCAGGAGCGAATGGAACAGCACCAGCGTGCGCCCGCTTCCGACCACCGACGCGTTCACCCGTCCATTCGACAGAGCCAATTTCATGCTTCCTCTCCGCGCGTTTCGAAACGTTATATGCGTCACCAATAAGTGCGGCAATCCTGCTCAGGGGTCAAAAATTCTGATTGCGTGAAATATCACGATATGGAATCCATTGATAAAAGGTCGATCAAAAAATGCTCCTCCGTGACAATCTCTACGAGACGATCCGCGACGAAATCCTCACGTGCCGGCTGATGCCGGGCGAGGAAGTGCGGGAACAGGAGTTGGCCTCGCGCTATGAGGTGAGCCGCCAGCCGGTGCGGGAAGCCCTGCTGCGGCTGGAGCGCGAGCGGCTCATCATCGTCAACCCGCGTCAGGGATATCAGGTCAATCCCATATCCGTGAGCGACGCACGCGACCTGTTTCGCTTTCGCCTGGCCCTCGAGCCCGCCTGCGCGGCGGAGGCCATCGAGAGCGCGCCCGACGACGTGCTCCAGGCCCTCGACGCATTCCGCGCCTTCGATCCCGAACAGCCATTTATCGAATACAACCGTGCGTTCCATTGCGCGCTCGCCCGCGCTTCGGGCAATGCGCGCATGTCCACCACCGCCTGCGACCTCATCGAGCAGGCGGACCGGCTCGTGCGCGTGTCCATCGGAGCGATCAAGGGGCGGGACCCGAGGCAGCTCGTGGCCGAGCACGTCGCCATCATCGACGCCATCCAACGGCGCGATGTGCGCACCGCCCGCCGCCTCATCAAGACCCACGTCGCCAGCGCCGAGAAGCGCGTGCTGTCCGCACTCAGCCGCAGCGCTGTCAGACTCTGAAGGAGCCTCCCGATGAATTCTTATGAAAAGCCCACGCTCGAGGTTGAGACGCGCGGCAATTATGTGGGCGGGCGCGAAATCGAGGCGGGCGACGGCACGCTCATCGACGTGCGCAATCCGGCAACCGGCACGGTGATCGCCCGCATCCCCAATTCCACGCAGGCGGACGTGGACCGCGCCATGAAAAGCGCACGCGCCGCCTTCGAGAGCAAGGAATGGGGCGGCATGGACGTGCGTCCCCGGGCGCGGCTGGTCAACCGGCTCGCCGATGCGTTCGAGGACAATCTCGAACTGCTCTATCGGCTTGAGACGCTGAACAACGGCCGCCCCATCAATGAGACCCGGGCGCAGCTCTCCCGCCTGCCCGATTTCTTCCGCTATTTCGCGGGCCTGGCCCTCGCGCGCCGGGATGATGTGATCCCGGTCGAGGGCGCCTATCTGAACTATACCCTGCGCACGCCCATTGGCGTGGTCGCCAATTGCACGCCGTTCAACCACCCGCTCATGATCATGTGCAAATCGCTGGCCGCCGTGCTCGCCAGCGGGTGCACCACGGTGGTGAAGCCCTCCGAATACACGCCCCTCACCACGCTGAAGCTGGCGCAGATCTTCACCGAGGCCGGCCTGCCGGACGGCGTCTTCAACGTCGTCAACGGCTACGGCCCGGGCGCGGGCAAATTCCTCGCCGAGCATCCCGACATCAACAAGCTGGTGCTCACCGGCGGGACCGAGGCGGGGCGTATCGCCGGCAGTGCCGCGGCCAAGGTCTTCGCCCATCAGACCCTTGAACTGGGGGGCAAGACCCCGGTGATGGTGTTCGACGATTTCGACGTGGACCAGGCGGTGGATCTTGCCGCCTTCGGCGCCTTCATCGGCGCCGGCCAGACTTGCGTGTGCGGCAGCCGCCATTTGGTGCAGGCTTCCGTCTACGACGAATTCGTAGAGAAACTCGGCGCCAAGGCGCGCGCCATCCGCATGGGCGATCCCTTCGACCCGGCGACCCAGCTCGGCCCCGTGATCTCGGCCAAGCAGCGCGACCGCGTCCTCACCTATGCCGGCTATGGGCGGCAGGAGGGCGCGCGCAATGTGGCGGGCGGAGAGGCCGCCATGCTTCCCGGCCTCGAAGGCGGCTTCTTCGTTCAGCCCACCGTTTTCGCGGACGTGCGCGCCGACATGCGCATCTTCCAGGAAGAGGTGTTCGGTCCCTTCACCTCCGTCACGCCCTTCAGCGACGAGGAAGAAGCGCTGCGCCTCGCCAATGATTCGCCCTTCGGCCTTGCCGCTGCGATCCGCACGCGGGACGTGACCCGCGCCCATCGCGTCGCCGCCAAGGTGAAAGCGGGCCTGGTCTGGGTCAATGACCACCACCGCCTCGATCCGGCCTCGCCCTGGGGCGGCGTCGGCGACAGCGGCATCGGCCGGGAGTTCGGGCTGGAAAGCTTCAACGACCATTTCGACGTCAAGAGCGTGATGCTCCCCACCGTCGACCGCCGCTTCGACTGGTACCGCGACACGTCCACCCAGACCCGATTGAACTGATTTCGACCGACTGACCCAACCGGCACGTCAACAAGAACCTGGAGCCGGCGCCCCCTCGGGCGCCGTCGACCGGGCGCGCGCCAACGTCACACCGCTCCTTGGAGGAAGCGCCATGTCATCCCTCGTCAATGCCGGTCCGCGCCTGGACCGGCTCCCGATCGGCCCGTTCCATTACCGGATCATGTGGCTCATCGGCATCGGCATGTTCTTTGACGGCTTCGATATCTACATCGCGGCCACTGTGTTGGGAGCGACGCTGAAAAGCGGCTTCTCGACCTTCGGGCAGAATGCCCTGTTCGTCTCCGCCACCTTCGTCGGCATGATGGTGGGATCGTTCCTCACCGGATTCCTGGGCGATCGCTACGGCCGGCGCTTCACCTACCAGGCGAATCTCCTCCTGTTCGGCCTCGCCTCGCTGGCGGCGGCCTTCGCGCCGAATATGGGGGTGCTGATCGGCCTGCGCTTTCTGATTGGCGTCGGGCTCGGCGCGGAGAATGTGGTGGGTTATTCCACCCTCACCGAGTTCGTGCCCGCGCACTCGCGGGGCCGCTGGCTCGGCTTGATGGCGGTGTTCGTGGTCACCGGCCTGCCCGCAGCGTCCCTGCTGGGCTATCTGATCATCCCCGAGTTCGGCTGGCGCGCCATGTTCATCGTCGGCGGCCTCGGTGGCCTCGTGGTATGGTACATGCGCAAGAAGCTGCCGGAATCGCCACGCTGGCTGGAATCCGTCGGCAGGACCGAGGAGGCCGAGCGGCTGCTGAAGCAGATCGAGACCGAGGCATCCCGCGGCAAGCCCTTGCCGCCCCCGGCGGCGCCTGCGCCGGCCCCGGTCCGGCTGGGACTTGCCGCCCTGTTCCGCCCGCCGCTGCTCTCCCGCATGATCGTCGGCTGCATCTGCCTGATCGTGATCAATACCCTGCTGTACGGCTTCATCACCTGGCTGCCCACCTTCTTCATCAAGCAGGGATTGAGCATCGCGACCTCCTTCGGCTACTCGCTCATGATGGGGCTGGGCGCGCCGATTGGTTCAGCCATCGGCGCCCTCACCGCTGACCGCTGGGGCCGCAAGCCGACCATCATCGCCTCCTCGGCCCTGGCCGTGCTGTTCGGGCTGATCTATCCGAATGTCTCCGACCCGATGCTACTGCCCGTGATCGGCTTTGCCCTGACGGTTCCGATCTATGTTCTGGTTGCGCTGCTGTTCGGCATCTACATCCCCGAACTGTTCCCGACCGAAGTCCGGCTGCGCGCCAGCGGCATCTGCAACACGTTCGGCCGCGGCGCCACCATCGTCACGCCGTTCATCGTGGTGGCCTTGTTCGAGACGCACGGGATCTCCGGCGTGATGGTGCTGATGATCGGCCTGCTGATCCTGCAGATCGCGGTGGTGGCGCTGCTGGGCATCGAGCCACGCAATCGGCGGCTAGAGGAACTGGAAGGCAATTTGGGGCACCACTCCAGCGTCCCGAACCTCGGCGCGGTCGAAGCCGGCACGGGAAAGCCGTCCTGAGGGATGGCAGGCCTGGCGAAAGCCGGGCCTGCGGCCTCACCAGCCAACCGGCTGCAGATGTCCAAGGCGATCCCACAGGCCGGACGACCTGCAGCCGGTGCCTCGTCAATGAACGACACGTCGGCTTTCAACGTGCGCGCGGCCCCGGCTATTTGAAGGCGTCGAACCCCGTCAGGTTCCGCCCGATGATCAGGTGATTGATCTGGGTTGTCCCATCGGGAATTGTCAGCATGCGGGCATTGCGGAAATGCCGTTCCAGCGGAAACTCGCGGCTGATGCCGAAGGCGCCGTGAATCTGGATCGCCTTCGAGGTCACGCGCTGGGCCGCCTCGGTCACGAAGGACTTGGCAATCGCCGCCTCGGTCGCGCAGCGCCCGCCCTTTGAGAGCATCCATAAGGCCCGATAGAGCAACAGCCGCGACGCCTCGATGTCGCTGACCATCTCCGCCAGCAGACCCTGCACCAATTGATGCGCGCCGATCGGCTTGCCGAAGGACTGACGCTCCTTGACATAAACCAAGCTGTCGTCGAGCGCCGCCTGGGCGATGCCGAGCGCGAGCGTTGAGATGAAGCAGCGCGAGCGCTCGAAACCCTTCATGGTCTCGCGCAGCCCGCCGCCGACGCCGCCGAGGACATTCTCCTCGGGCACCACCATGTCCTCGAAGCTGACCTGGCCCAGCGACCACCCATTCAAGCCCAGCTTGGAAATTTCGGCGGTCTTGAACCCGTGCTCCGCGCGATCCGCGAGGAACATGGTGAATTCATCGTCCCCGGTCTTGGCGACGAGAATGACGAGGTCGGCAATGCTGGCGTTTGAGATCCAGAGCTTCTCGCCCGAGATCCGGAAATACTTCCCGTCCCGCACGGCCCGCGTCCGCATCTCGCGCACACTCGAACCAATGCCCGGCTCGCTGATGGCCGAGCACCCGATCAATTCCCCCGATAGCAACTTCGCCAGATACCGCGCCTTTAGCGGCTCGGATCCCGTGCGAAACAGCTTCAGCGCCGCGCCTTCCGCCACGAAGGCAAGCCCGGCGAGGTCCGGGGAGGTGCGTGAAAGCTCCTCATACAGAAGCCCGCTGGTCAGAAAATCGAGGCCGAGGCCGCCGCCCTCCTCCGGGACCCAACCGTTGCCGACGCCGAAATCCCCCGTCTTGCGCAACAGCGCATGGGCGGCCGCCTTCGGAATGAAGCTGTCGGCATGCTGGCGCGTCACCGGGGCGATGTCGCGGTCGATGGCCTTGCGCCATTCGCCCAGCAGCAGGCGCTGGTCCTCGGAAAGCTCGAAATCCATGGGGTGTCCTGTCAGCTCAGCCAGTCGGTCGTCACGGCCTGTGTGTGTTCGCCGAGCAAGGGGGGTGCCGTCCAGCCGGCCGCGACGTCGAAGCCGCTGTATTTCACCGCCGGCCCGATCACCGACAGGGGGCCGTATTGGGGATGCTCCACCTTCTGCACCATCGCGCGATGCAGGGCCTGCGGGTGGTTGAAGACCTGCTCCATATCGTTGATCGGCGAGCAGGGCACCTTCGCCGCATTCAATTGCGCCACGAGGTCATCGACCGTGAATCGGCGGACCTCGGCATCGAGAATGGCGTGGAGCGCATCACGGTTCGCGACCCGGCCGGAGAGGTCGGCAAAGCGTGGGTCCGCCAGCAAATCGGTGCGGCCGATCACCTTGAGAAAGCGCTCGAACAGATTCTGCACGCCGGCGCCGATCACCACCCAGCCATCGGCGGCCTCGAACGCCTTGTAGGGCACCTGCTGGGCATGCTCGGACCCCCATTTGCCCTTGCTCACCCCGGTGGTGAGATATTCGATGCCCGCGTCCACGAGGAAGGAGATCTCGCTCTCGAACAGGCTGGTCTCGATGCGCTGGCCCTTGCCGGTGCGTTCGCGATCGAACAGGGCCGTCGTCACCGCCCCCATGGCATACTGACCGCAGACGAGATCGAACGCCGAGGTGCCGAGCTTGATGGGTTCACCGTCGCGCTCGCCGGTGAGGCTCATATAGCCGCCCTCGGCCTGGATCGTGAGATCGAACGCGCCCTTCTCGCTGTAGGGCCCGTTGGCGCCGAACCCAGACATGGAAACAAAGATCAGGCGAGGATTCTCCGCCGCCAGGGTTTCATAGTCGAGCCCCAGCCGCCCCATGACGTCGGGCCGGAAATTCTCCACGATCACGTCGGCGGCACGTGCAAGCTGGCGCGCCAACGCCCGCCCCTCCTGCGTCTTCATGTCGATGAGGATGGAGCGCTTGTTGCGGTTGGCCGCGAGGAAGCTGAAGGCGTGGTCCTTGTGGAACGGCGGGCCCTGGTAGCGGATCGGGTCGCCTTCGGGCGCCTCCACCTTCACAACGTCGGCGCCGAGATCCCCAAGCAGCATGGTGCAGAAGGGACCCGCAAAAAGCCGCGTGAAGTCGAGAACCTTGATGCCGGCAAGCGGCTTTTGAGCTGGCATGTCTTCACCTGTCTATTGAATGGGGGCATCCGCGCGCACGAACCCGCCGACGCGGTCGGTGCGAAAGCCGATGTGCTTCAGCCAGTTGGCATCGTCCTGCGCGGGAAAATCGCGGCGCTGGTGCGCGCCCCGGCTTTCCGTGCGCAGCAGGGAGGCCTCCACGATCATGCGCGCGGTCGCGAGCATGTGGCCGAGCTCGAGCGCCTCGATCATCTCGTCGATATCGCGCGCGCGCGTATCGGCGGCGGCGGTTCGGGCAAGATCGCGCAAGCCCTCCTGGCCCTCGCGCAAACCCTCCTCACGCCGCCACAATCCCGCGGTTCGCAGCATCAAATGGCGCACCGCCTCCTTGAGGTCCGCCGCGCGCGCCTGCCCCGTCTCATTGGCATGGCCGGTTACGGTGCCCACCGAAGCCGCGACCACGCCATCCCAATCGCGCGCTTGCGCCGAGAGCATGCCGGCTGCGGCGCCACGGCCCGCGAGCGCGCCGAACACCAGCGTATCCGCGCAGCCATTGCCGGCAAGCCGGCTCGCGCCATGCACGCCGCCTGCGCTCTCGCCGCCGGCATAAAGGCCCGGCACGCCGGTCCATCCCTTATCGTCGATCAGAATCCCGCCCATCTGGCTGTGGGACGCGGGTCGAACGCGGGGCGGCGTCGTCAGCGGGTCGACGCCGGCATTGCGCAGGCGCCGGACGTGGATCTTGTAACTCTCAAGGCGCTCGGCGGGCAGGACGGTGGTGTCGAACACGACCGTATCGTCGGGCATTCCGCGCCCTTCGTCGATCTCGGTCTGCACGCAGAGCGCCATCTTCGCCTTTTCGATCTGCTTTTCCCCATGCACCGGGTTGTAGCGGAACATGAACCGCTCCCCCTGCGCGTTCAGCAGGTGGGCGCCGTCCCCGAGCATCGCGGTCGGCATCTCCATGCCGCGGCAGGCCTCTGGCCAGACGGTGACCACCGGCTCGAACTGCACGAATTCCATGTCGATCAGATGCGCCCCGTGCTTCAGCGCGAGGCCGTAGGAATCACTTCCGACATCGGCGGGATAGGTGCTGTCGGCATAGATGCGCCCGATGCCGCCGGTCGCGAGCACCACCGCGCGGGCACAGGCGGCGGAGAAGGTCCCCGCCCGCCGATCCCACAGCAGCGCGCCCGCCACCTCGCCGTCCGCGTTCAGCAGATCGACCACCTTCTGGCCGGTGAGGATGCGCACGCCGATCGTTGCCGCGTGCGCGGCGAGATGTTCGAGCACGATGCGCCCGGTGCCCTCGGGGATGAACAGGGACCGGGGATAGGTGTTGCCCGACAAATGGCGCTGGATGATGCGGTCCTGTTCCACCGGAAACGGCACGCCGAGCGCGGAAAGCTCGCGCTGCGCGTCCACCGCGCCCTGCGCCAGGGCGCGCACCAGCCGGCGGTCGTTCAGCCCGTATCCGCCGCGCACCATGTCCGCGAAAAACATGTCCGGGCTGTCGCGCGCATCGGCATGGGCAATCGGCGCATTGCAGCCGATCACATAAGGCGAGGCACCACGGGCGAAATAAGCGAGGGTGACCGAGGCCCCCTGTTCGCGCGCGGCCACCGCCGCCCGATAGCCGGCAAGCCCGCCACCCAGCACGAGCACGTCCGTTTGAAGCTTCGAAATGTCCACGAGCCACCCTTTTGCTGTGCGCGACAAGCGCTCAATCGGCCCGGACCGGAACCGTGCGCTGCGGCGGAATGTGGAGCTGAATGCGCTCGCCCTCCTCGAACAGGGCGTTGGGGAAAGCGTGCACGCGCAGGTCGCCGCCCGGCCAGGCAAGGGTGTAGTTGACGACATCGCCGAGCAGCACGCGGCGGGTGACGGTGGCCGACCATTGGTTGGCGCGCGGCGGCGCCTCCCGGCGCATTTCCGGATAGACCGTGCGCAGTGCGGCCAGATGCATGCCGCTCTTATCGGCCGGGAATAACTGCGGGCCTGCGGCGCACTCCACCAGGGCGTCGCCCACCTTCAGCACCGGCGCGCCCGAAGGTCCTTCTCCCGCATCCGTGCCGACGAGGATGTTCGCCGCGCCGATGAAGTCCGCCACGAAGCGGGTACAGGGCGTATCGTAGATATCGAGCGGCTTGCCGCATTGCTCGATATGGCCGTCGCGCATGACGATGATGCGGTCGGAAATCGCCATCGCCTCTTCCTGATCGTGCGTCACATAGATCGTCGAGAGGTCGAACTTGTGCTGGAATTCCTTGATCTCGTCGCGCATGCGCACCCGCAGCCGCGCATCCAGGTTCGACAGCGGTTCATCGAGCAGGATCGCCTTCGGGCGCGAGGCATAGGCGCGCGCGAGCGCCACCCGCTGCTGTTGGCCGCCGCTGAGATCGGTCGCCGGGCGATGGATATAATCCTCGATGCCCACCATCCGCAGCATCTCCACGACCCGCTGCTTGATCTCGCTTTCTGCGACCCGTTGAACGCGCAGCCCATAGGCGACATTCTCGAACACCGTCATGTGCGGCCAGATCGCGTAGCTCTGGAACACCATCGACAGCTTGCGCTTCTCGGTCGGCACGTTGATGCGCTTGGACGAGGAAAAGACCAGATTTCCGTCGATGGCGATTTCGCCGGAGACCGGCGTTTCAAGCCCAGCGATGCAGCGCAGGGTCGTGGATTTCCCGCAGCCCGACGGCCCAAGAAGGGAAAGGTGTTCGCCGCGCCCGACGGAAAACGAGACCCCCTTGACGACGATCTTCGCGCCGAACGCGGCGACGAGATCGCGCACCTCGATGTAAGCAGGTTCCGGTGCGGAGCGCGGCTGCGTCTCGCCGAAGGAGAGAGGCTGCGCGGATCGGTGTAAGGCAAGCATAATGCTTTCTCCTGTCAGACGTTAGCGCCGCGGTTTGCCATGGAGCGCACGAGGGTGAGCGCGATCAGGATGATCAAGGCCTGCACCACAGCGAGCGCGCTGACGCGCGGCATGCCACCGGAATCCCAGAAGCTGAAGATGGCCGGCCCCAGCACCTGCGTGCCGGGCCCGGAGAGGAACAGGGAGGCGCTGATCTCGCGCACCGACACCATGAACAAAAGCGCCCAGGTGGCGAGCAGGCCCGGCCGCAACAGCGGCAGGGTCACCGTCCGCAGGATGCGGAACGCCCCCGCGCCGCTGATGCGGGCCGCCTCCTCCAGGGCGATGTCGATCTGCACCACCACGCCGCTCATGCCGCGATAGGCGAGCGGCAGGAAGACGATGACGTAAGCCAGCAGCACGGCGAACAAGGTGCCGTACAGCTTGAGCGGCAACGCCAGGATCATCCAGAGAAAGCCGATCGCGAATATGAGGCGCGGAAACGCCTGCGGCAGCATCGCCACCTGCTCCAGGAGCCGGCGCCCGTCGCTGCGCGAGCGGTGCGTGGCAAGGGCGACGAACGTCGCCAGCAGCACGCCGATGACCCCGGTGCCCACTCCGAGCAACAGGCTATTGATGATCGCCTGCTGGGTCGTGGGAAAGTCGAACATCACATATTTGTAATTGCCCAGCGTCCAGGCCGGGAAATTGAAGCTGATGGCGTTGCTCGACTGGAACGAGGCCACCAGCAGGGTCCCCATCGGCAAGATCAGCGACAGCAGGACATAGAGGGCGGCGATCGCGAACAGCACCCATGTCAGCCAGCCCATATTCACCTGCCGGGGGCGATAGTTCTTCCCGGAGATGACCGCGTAGGACTTCCCGCGCAGCACGCGCTGAACCAGCCAGACGGCCAGCGCCGTCATGCAGATCAGCACCAGGCCGAGGGCGGCGGCGAGCGGATAATTGGGCGGATAGCCCTGCAGCAGCACATACATCGCATTGGTCGCGACGTAAAAGCGCGAGGACGTGCCCAGCATGGTCGGGATTGCGAACGAACCGATCATCGAGGTGAACATGAACAGCGCCGCGCTCGCGACCGCCGGCAACATCAGCGGCAGCGTGACCTTCCACGCCGTTCGCAGCTTTCCCGAACCGAAGATCGACGAGCATTCCTCAAGCGACGGATCCATGCGCTGCATCGCTGCCCCGATGATGAGAACAGCAACCGGCGCTTCGAAGATCGCCTCGACGAAGATGATTCCCATCGGGGTATAGATGTTGATCAGATGTGTCTCGATGCCGGTGATCGCGCTGAACATCCGGTTGATGAGCCCATCGCGCGGCGCGCCGAGTTGGCTCCAGGCAAGCGCCCCGACCAGCGGCCCCAGCGGATAGGGTATGGCGATCAGCAATTCGAACAGCTTTCGCCCCGGCATGGTGGTGCGGTGGATGATCCACGCCAGCACCACGCCGATCACCAGGCCGAGGGCCGTCCCGCCGCCGGCGACGACGAGCGTGTTGCGAATCCAGTCGAGATGGCCGGTCAGCGCGATGAAATTGTCGATGCCGTAGGCCTTGGCCGGAAATGCCTCCGGGTCTCCCACGTTGAACGCGCTCGTGACGAGCAGGAAGAAGGGGAAACCGAGGGTTCCTGTCAGCAGGACCAGCGGAATCCATACCTCCGGGCGAAGATCGAAGGCAGACGCGCGGGCAAATGCCGCGCGCTGCGCTTCCTGTTCGGACATAACCGACATTACAGACCCGTCATCTTGTTCCAGATCGCCACGAATTCACGCCGCCGCTCGGGCCGCATGTAGTCCTGGAAGTCCACGGGAAGCCGCAGGTGCAGCGTATTGATGTCGGGCAAGTGTTCGATATGGATATCTTTACGCGCCGAGTAGGATCCCTGGATATTGTTCCAGAGGTACTGACCTTCCTTCGACAGCATGAATTCGGTGAATATCTTGGAGGCGTTCGGGCGCTTCGTGGTTCCGAAGATGCCGATGACCTGGTTCACCGCCGGGACGCCGATCTCGGGGAAGACAGCTTCCACCGACTGCTTGTTTCGCACGGATTTCACATATTGGAAGATGCTGACCCGACCGCCGATCTTCAGATCTCCCCGCTCGATGTCCTGGGAAATCTGAGTGGAGGATGCGTAGGCGCGTGGATTGTTCTTGCCCAGATTGTCCCAATAATCCTTCGGCAGGACATCCTTCATGGCGAACCAAAAGCCATAGGAGGTTCCCGCGGCGGAATTCTGGAACCCGATCTGCCCTTTCCATTGCGGATCGAGCAAGTCAGTCCATGTTTTCGGGCCGACCTCTTTCTTTACATAACGCGGGTCATACATCATCGGCCCGACGTTGACGTAGTATGTCGTCCAATATCCGGGCTCTGCGCTGCGATATTCCGGCGCATAGGCGTCGATGTCCTTGGGAATATATCGCAACAGCCGATTCTGGAGCCGCAAATTCTCCATGATCCCGGAATCGGAGGTGATATAGACATCTCCAGTCGTTTGGCCGGCGCGGAATTCCGCCTCCAGCTTGGGCAGGGCGGCGCCCGGCAGCAGGCGCTGCTGAACCGCATCGACACCGGTCTTTTCCTTGAAGATACGCAGGAATTCGACGACATCGGCTTCCTGGTCCGCGTGCCAGACCACCACTGGCCCCTCGGCCTTGGCCGCCTCCACGCTGGGCGGCTGGGTGGCCTCGGCATGCGCACGAGACACCAGATGCGGCATCGCGGACCATAGAACGCCACCTGCGCCCGTAGCGAGCAACTGGCGACGCGTCAGGCCATCGCGACGAAACCCGGCTGTGAGCTTCATCTTCTCTCCTCCCCGATGTTGTGCGCTTGTGCGCATCTCTTCGGACATAGTTGTCTAATGATTAGACAACTTCAACACCTTTTTCGAAGCTCCCTGCGCAATTTCCGGGAGAATGCATTCCGGCCCGGCATGCGAAATCGTTGATACGCAAAGGCTTGGCCTTATTCGGCGGATTGGCGTTTGCCGAAGGCCGCAGAGTCCTTTTGTGCGCGGGGAGATCCGGGCAACCATTTCCGCCCGCCCACAGGTTAAGTCGTTTCCCGCCGCGGAACGGGCCTCGAGCCAAGCGGAAATCTCCTAAGCGGAAATGCCCTCGAACATGCGGCGGCGGGCGTTTTCGATATGCGCGCGCATGGCGTCCCGCGCGCCTTGCGCATCCCCTTTCACGATCGCCTCATAGACAAGCGTATGCTCGTCCTGAACCTGGCGGACGCGCGATTTGGGCTTCTGAAGCGACAGGCTGCGCGCCAGATTCATGCCAAAATCAATATGCGGGCGCAGCAATTCCATCGCGGAGGCGAAGAATTGGTTGCCGGTTGCCCGTGCCACCGCAAGGTGGAAATCGTAGTCCGCCGCCGCCCCGAGGCTGCCGGTCTTCACGATCTCCTCAAGCACCTCCAGGGCCCGTGCAACCTCGGCAATCCTGGCCGCATCCCCGCGCGTGGCCGCGACATGGGCCGCCTCCCCTTCAAGCGCGACGCGAAACTCAAAGCACCGCTGCACATCGGCGATACTGCCCACCGGGGCGAACCCTAGGATCGCCTTGCTCGGCTGGCGCTGAACGAAGGTACCCGCCCCTTGCCGGGAGATGACGATCCCGTCGTCGCGCAGTCGCGCCAAGGCCTCGCGCACGATCGTCCGCGACACATTCAGCCGGTCGGACAATTCCACCTCGGTCGGCAGCTTGCTCTTCTCGGGGAATTCCCCGCTGACGATCAGCTCGAAGATCCGGTCATAGATCTGGTCGCTCAGCTTCACCGGCTTCGGCGCGAGGAGGGTCAAGGTTTCGGTCGACATGGGGATGGCGGTCTGTGCGCTTTCGGTCATGGATCCATCATGGAACAGCTTGCGGGAAAAGTCCACTTGTCATACCAATGTGGCAAGACAGAGCGAAGAGGCCCTGCGGGGCTCCCAGCACAAGGGTGGACCATGGAGGATACCGCGTTCAAGGAGGTGCCGCTCGGCACTTCCTCCGTTTTCACCAAGACCGTCTCGGAATCGGACGTTTATCTCTATGCCGGCATCTCCGGCGACTTCTCGCCGAACCATATCGACGAGGAATATATGAGCGGGGGCAAATATGGCCACCGCGTTGCCCACGGCACCCTGCTGCTCGGCTTCATGTCGGCGAGCTCCGCCAACCTCTATCTGGGGCGCACCGTTTCCCTCGGCTATGACCGGGTGCGTTTCATCAATCCCGTGTTCTTCGGCGATACCATCCGCACCGAATACAAGGTCGCGCGCTACGACATGGAGAAGAAGCGCGTGTTCGCCGACGTGACCTGCACGAATCAGCGCGGCGAGCTGGTCGCAGTCGCCACCAATATTCGCACCTATGTCGGATGATCGGAAGCCGGCCATGAGCATTCTGCTTCAGGACGAGACGGACGGCGTCGTCGTGCTCACCCTCAACCGGCCGGAAGCCATGAACGCGCTTTCCAGCGACTTGTCGCGCGAACTGCGCGCGGCGATCGACGCGCTCGCGCAGCGGCATGACGTGCGGGTCGTCATCATTACAGGGGCCGGGGCGCGCGCCTTCTGCGCCGGGGCGGACCTCAAGGAGCGGCGCGCCCTGAACGCCGACGAGAAATGGGAGCAGCGCACGCGCGGCTGGGAGGTGAACGAGGCCATCTGGCGGATGCCGCAGCCCGTGATCGCCGCGGTCCATGGCTATTGCCTCGGCGGCGGGTTCGAACTGGCCCTCTATTGCGATCTGCGCATCGCGGCGGACGATGCCGTCTTCTCCTTTCCCGAGATGACCCTCGGCGCCTATCCCGGCGCCGGCGCGGCCGTGGTGCTGCCGCGCCTCATCGGCCGGGGGCGCGCCAAGGAAATCTTCTTCACCGCCCGGCGCGTGAAGGCGGACGAAGCTCTCTCCCTCGGCATCGTCGAGCATGTGGTGCCGCCCGACCGGCTGCTCGCCAAAGCGCACGAGATCGCCGCCGCAATCAAGAAATCCAGCCCGCTCGGACTCGCCGCCATCAAGCAGATGATGAATTTCGGCACCGACCTTCCGTTCGAGCAGGCCAACGCGCTGAACGACACGCTGCGGCGCCCGCTCGAAGGCACCCAGGATTATCTCGAAGGCATCGCCGCCTTTTTCGAGAAGCGTCCCGCTCGATTTGTTGGCAGGTGAGAGATGAACCTTCAGGGCAAGACAGCCATCGTGACCGGCGCCAGCTCGCCGGATGGGGTCGGGGGCGAAACCGCCAAGGCGCTTGCGGCGCGCGGCTGCAATGTGGCCGTGAATTATGCCCGCAATCGCGCCGGGGCGGATGCGGTGGTCGCGGCCTGCGCCGCCCACGGCGTCGACGCCTTCGCGTTTGAGGCGGATGTCGCGCGCGACGCCGATTGCCGCAGACTGGCGGAAGCCGCGCACGCGCGCTGGGGGCACCTCGACATTCTCATCAACAATGCCGCGGTGACCCGCCCGATCGCGCTCGGCGCGCTGGAGGATCTCGACGCCGCAGAGTTCCACCGCCTCTATGACGTAAACCTCATCGGCCCGTTCCAGATGGCCCGCGCCGCCGCCCCGCACCTGCGGGCCACGGGCGACGCGGCGATCGTCAACATCTCCTCGGTGGCCGGCATCACCGGCAACGGAAGCTCGATCGCCTATGCCGCGTCCAAGGGCGCGTTGAACACCTTGACGCTTTCCCTGGCCCGCGTGCTGGCTCCACAGGTACGCGTCAATGCCATCTGCCCGGGCGGACTGTTCGGCAATTGGACCAAAAAACTCATGTCGGAAGACATGTACAGAAGCAAATTGCATGAAGCGGAGACGAGCTTCCCGTTGAAACGGGGCGTCTGGCCTTCCGATGTGGCGCGTCAGGTCATCTTTCTTGTCGCGGACGCAACCACGATGACGGGAGAACTCATGCAAACGGATTCTGGCCGGCATCTTTACTAACGCATCCCGCCAAGAGGCGGTTTCATCGGAGTGCAGAGGCACATCATGCACAAGCCTTCCAGCCGCGCGCGTGCGGCATCTCAAATCCTCGTTGATGCGCTCGAAGGTCACGGGCTGCGCCACGCCTTTGGCGTGCCGGGGGAAAGCTATCTGCCGGTACTCGACGCTCTGGCGGATTCGCGCATCGACTTCGTCGTGTGCCGCCAGGAAAGCGGGGCGGCCTTCATGGCCGAGGCAGCGGGCAAGCTCACGGGCCTGCCCGGCCTGTGCTTCGTCACGCGCGGTCCGGGCATGACCAATGCCAGCGCGGGCGTGCATGTGGCGCAACAGGATTCAACGCCGATGATCCTGATCTCGGGACAGATCTCGCGCGGCTTCCGCCACCGCGAGGCGTTCCAGGAAATCGACCCGCGCGCCGTGTTCGGCACCATGGCGAAGCTGGTGATCGAAATCGACGATGCCGCCCGCATCCCCGAATTCGTCGCCCGGGCCGTGCGCGTAGCGACGCAGGGGCGCCCGGGCCCGGTGGTGCTGACGCTGCCCGACGACATGCTCGACGAACAGGTGATGGTCGAGGACGTGCCCGCCTTCGAGCCCCTGGAGATCGCGCCGGGGCGAAACGAGATGGCGCGGCTGGGCGCGCTCATCGCAGCGGCCGAGCGACCGTTCGTGATCGTCGGAGGCTCGCGCTGGAACGAAAAGGCCGTGTCCTCGCTTGTCCGGTTCGCGGAGCGCTTCGATAGTCCCGTCGCCGCCAGCTTCCGCCGCCAGATGCTGTTTCCGAACGATCATGCGGCCTATGCCGGGGACCTCGGGCCGGGCGCCAATCCCAAGCTCGTGCAGCGCGTCAAGGATGCCGATCTGGTTCTGGCCTTCGGCGCCCGCCTCTCCGAAATGCCGACCCAAGGCTACAGCCTGATCCCGATTCCCAATCCCGGCGTCCCTTTCGTGCATGTGCATGCCGGCGTCGAGGAACTGGGCCGCGTGTTCCAGCCCACCCTTGCGATCAACGCCACCCCGGCGGCCTTCGCGGCGGCGCTGGACGATCTGGAGCCTCCGGCCGACACCCGCCGGCGGGCATGGCGGGAAGCGGCGCACGCGGATTATCTCGCCTGGTCGGAACCGCTGCCCCAGGTGCCCGGGCCGGTGCAGATGAGCACGATCATGCACTGGCTGCGGCAGAACCTGCCCGCCGACACGGTGATGTGCAGCGGGGCGGGAAATTTCTCCATCTGGCTGCACCGCTTCTACCGGCATCCGGCCTTCGGCACCCAGCTCGCGCCGATTTCCGGCACCATGGGATACGGCTTTCCGGCCGCGATCGCGGCGGCGCGGCTCAACCCCGGCCGCACCGCTTTGTGCTTTGCCGGCGACGGCGATTTCCTCATGACCGGGCAGGAATTGGCGACCGCGATCCAATACGGCCTCGCGCCGAAGGTGTTCGTGATCGACAACGGGTCCTATGGCACCATCCGCATGCACCAGGAACGCGAATTCCCCGGCCGCGTCTTCGGCACCGACCTGAGAAATCCCGATTTCGCCGCTTACGCCTGCGCGTTCGGCGCCGATGGCTTCACCATCGCCGACGACCGGGACGCGATCCCGGTCATGGAGGCCGCCTTCGCATCGAAGAACGCCGCGCTCATCCATGTGAAGCTCGATACCGAGGCGATCTCTCCGGGGACCACGATTTCGGCGCTGCGCGCAAAGGCGCGGGAGCGGGGATGAGCTGCACCGGCATCCAATCGAGACGGGGCCCCTAGGCCTCGTCGAGGGGGAACCCATGAAGACGCCAAGCGCAGGCCGTTCCGGCAGCCCCTTTGCGGCCGCATTGCCGCCCAAGCGTCCCGCTCCCCTCAAGGCGCGGGGCGGCCGCCACACCGCGTTCCACCCTTGAGCGGCACACCCCCGCCCTTTCAAGCAAGGCTGGCCCCATGAAGCCGCATCTGAAAACAGCTGAAACGCTCCGCAGCGCGCGCTGGCTGGCGCCGGACGATCTACGCGGCTTCGGCCATCGGTCCCGCGCCATGCAGATGGGATACGACCCGCAGGACTGGGTCGGAAAACCGGTGATCGCGCTGCTCAACACCTGGTCGGACTTCAACCCCTGCCACGCCCATTTCAAGCACCGGATCGAAGACGTAAAGCGCGGGGTGCTGCAGGCCGGCGGCTTTCCCCTGGAGCTGCCGGTCCATTCGGTGTCCGAAACCTTCCTCAAGCCCACATCCATGCTCTATCGCAACATGCTGGCGATGGAGACGGAGGAGGTGATCCGCTCCCATCCCGTGGACGGCGTCGTGCTGCTGGGCGGCTGTGACAAGAGCACGCCGGCCCTGCTGATGGGCGCCACCAGCGCGGGGGTTCCGGCCATCTATCTTCCCGCCGGCCCGATGCTGCCGGGCAATTGGAAGGGCAAGGTGCTCGGGTCCGGTTCGGACGCCTGGAAGTTCTGGGACGAGCGGCGCGCGGGGACTATCGACGCTGCCCAATGGCAGGAGATCGAAGGCGGCATCGCCCGCAGCTACGGCCATTGCATGACCATGGGCACCGCCAGCACCATGACCGCCATCGCGGAGGCCATCGGCATGACCTTGCCCGGCGCCTCTTCCATTCCTGCGGCGGACGCCAACCACATGCGCATGAGCACGCAGACCGGGCGGCGCATCGTCGACATGGTGTGGGAGGATCTCCTGCCCGCACGCATCCAGACGCGGGCGGCGTTCGAGAATGCCATCACCGTGGCCATGGCCATGGGCTGTTCCACCAACGCCATCATCCACCTCATCGCCCAGGCGCGCCGGGCGGGATGCGACATCGGCCTTGAGGATTTCGACCGCGCCAGCCGCCGCGTCGCGGTCATCGCCAATGTGCGGCCGAGCGGCAGCACCTATCTGATGGAGGATTTCTATCTCGCCGGCGGCCTGCGCGCGCTCATGAAGCGGCTCGGCGACCTGCTGCATCTCGATGCGCTCACGGTGACGGGCATGAGCGTCGGCGAAAACATCGCGGACGCGGAGGTCTACAACGACGATGTCATCCGCACGCTGGACAATCCCATCTATCGGGAAGGCGCGCTCGCTGTGCTGCGGGGCAATCTTGCGCCGGAGGGCTGCGTCATCAAGCCAAGCGCCTGCGCGCCGCATCTGCTGAAGCATACCGGCCCCGCCCTGGTGTTCGACGATTACCCCGCCATGAAGGCGGCGATCGACGACGAGACCCTCGACGTCACGGCGGACCATGTCCTCGTGCTGCGCAACGCCGGCCCGCAAGGCGGCCCAGGAATGCCGGAATGGGGCATGCTGCCGATCCCGAAGAAACTGGTGCGGCAAGGCGTGCGCGACATGATCCGGATCTCGGATGCGCGCATGAGCGGCACCAGCTACGGCGCGTGCATCCTGCATGTCTCGCCCGAGAGCTTCGTCGGCGGCCCGCTCGCTCTGCTGCGCACGGGCGACCAGGTCCAGATCGACGTGGAGGCGCGCACCATCGACATGCTGGTTTCCCCGGACGAACTGGCGCGGCGACGCGCCGGCTTCGTGCCCCCGCCACCGCGCTTCGAGCGCGGCTATGGCTGGATGTTCTCCCGCCACATCGGCCAGGCCCATGCGGGTTGCGACTTCGATTTCCTGGAAACCTCGTTCGGCACTCCCGCCGGCGAGCCCGACATCTTCTGAGCTGAGGACAAAACCGTGGAACTGCCAATCAACACGTTCAAGCGCGGCATCTATGCCGGCCAGCAACAGATCGGCCTGTGGAGCAGCCTTGCGAGCCACATCACGGTCGAGATCATCGCCGGATCAGGGTTCGACTGGCTTTTGCTGGACACCGAGCACTCGCCGAACGAACTGCCCATGGTGTTCTCCCAGCTCCAGGCCTGCATGGAGAATTCCGCCCATCCCATCGTGCGCCCGCCGGTGAGTGACCAGACCCTGATCAAGCGCTATCTCGACGCGGGCGTTCAGACCTTTCTCATTCCCATGATCGACACCGCCGAACAGGCGGCGGCGGCGGTTGCCTTCACCCGCTATCCCCCGCACGGGGTGCGCGGATTTGCGGCCGCCTCGCGCGCCTCTCGGTTCGGCCGTGTGAAGGATTATTACGCGCGCGCCCATGAGGAAATCTGCGTCCTGGTCCAGATCGAATCGGAGGAGGGCATGCGCAATCTGGAAGCCATCGCCGCCGTGCCGGGCGTGGACGGGCTGTTCGTGGGACCCGGCGATCTTTCCGCCGCCACCGGCTATCTGGGCGACCAGAACAACGAGGCCGTGGTCACCCTGATCGAGGATCTCGTGAGGCGCATCGGCGCGGCGGGAAACAGGGCCGGCATTCTCACCAGCGACCAGGCCCTGGCGCGGCGCTACATCAAGGCCGGATGCGTGTTCACCGCCGTCGGCTCCGACGCGGGCATTCTCGCCCGGGGATCGGAAGCACTGGCGAAGTCGTTCAAGGCCTGAAGCCGCAGCGCCATTGAGGCTCCCTCAAGCTGAGACGGGCCTCGGGCGGGGGCCTTTCCCACTCCATGCGCCGACGCACGACAGCGCCGGCACATCTTGGCGCAGAAGGCCGTATCCGCGCGGCTGACCCGGGCTCAGGCGAACGAAGGCGGGCGCGAAGGCGCAGCCGCCGGGCCGATGCCGCGTAATTGTTCGGGCAATTTCGTCGTCATCACCTCGATCTGGTCCGAACTGAGGCCTTTCTCATGCAGTGAGGTCCTCCATTCCGACGGGATCCGGCTGCATGAACCGCCCCAGTCTGGGCGAATACATCCGCGCCCGGAAATCATAGAGCCCGCCGATTTCGGCATCGATGCGCGCGCCGGTGTAGAGAAATGTGCCGGCGGTGGACGTGCTCTCGCCGAAGGTCTGGAAGCCCGCCTTCGTCAGTATGCCGTCGCCGGCGCCGAGCCGCCCCACCACCGAGCCCAGGATGTCGGGGATGAAGGTGGTGAGCGCGGTCCCTGCGGCGTTCATTCGGGCCAGCACGTCGTTCGGTCCCGATCCGAAGGCGTACCAGTTCAGAACCGTGCCGCTCGCACCGGCGTAATCCAGCAGCGCGCGGCTCTGCGGATCCTGAACGAAAACCGTCGTTGCGCCGTTGACCGTCTTCGCTTTGCGCCGGCCCAATGCATCGTAGGCATAGTTGGCACTGGTGCCGGCCCCGCTCGCCGAGACCAGACGGTTCTCGGCATCATAGCCAAAGGTGAAAGTGCCGTCGAAGGTCGGGTTGCCGTTGGCGTCATAGGTCGGGCTCACCGCGCCCACGCTGGTGTATTGGTTGAGCGCGTTGGGCGCGCCAATGAAGGCGCCATCGGTCATCGCGTGCTCTGTGACCCAGGTCTTCGCGCGCTTTGCCCAGAGATCGAACGCCGCCAGTTCGTAGCGCGAACGATACGGTTCGCGCGATCCATGCAGGCGGCAATAGGCATAGTCGGCGGTCAGATCCATCAGCCGAGGCCACGCCACCGTATCGACAGGGACAAGCGCGACGCCGTGGGCGTGCGACAGGTCGATGAAAGCGCCCCCCGAAAACTCTCGCGGCGGATTTCCAGGGCGTGGCGGCGATGCCGCTTGACATTTAAACTATGTAGCATTCATATTTGCGCTACATACTAAAAACCAATGAAAACAGCCGCGCGGCCGCCGCTTCTGGCGCCGTGAAGGCGCAGCCAGAGCCGGAACAATTGAGGGGCAGATGAACGCGGTTGCAAAGCATCCCGAAGAGCAAGTGTATGCATCCCCAAAGCCCAAACCGTTATTGGAGGTGTCGGGGGTCACGCTTCAGTACAAGACACGCGATCTGCTCGTGACAGCGACCCGCGATGTCAGCTTTGAAATCTATCCGGCCGACCGCTTCGTGCTGCTCGGACCGTCCGGCTGCGGAAAATCCAGCCTATTGAAAGGCGTCGCCGGGTTCCTGAAGCCGGTCGCGGGTTTCATGCGGCTGAACGGCCAGATGATCACCGGCGCCGGCCCCGACCGCATGATGGTGTTCCAGGACTTCGACCAATTGATGCCGTGGAAGACCGTCGTGGAAAACGTGATGTTCCCGATCCTGGTGAGCCGCCGTTTCCCCCGCGCCGTCGCCCGCGAACGCGCCTTGGCCAGCATCGAGAAAGTCAAGCTCAGCAAATTCGCGGATGCTTATCCGCACATGCTCTCCGGCGGCATGAAGCAGCGCGTGGCCATTGCCCGCGCCATGGCCATGGAGCCCGCCATCCTTCTCATGGATGAACCCTTCGCCGCCCTCGATGCCCTGACGCGCCGCCAGATGCAGGATGAACTCCTGCAATTGTGGGACGACATCCGCTTCACCGTGCTGTTCGTCACCCACTCCATCGAGGAGGCGATCGTGGTCGGCTCGCGGATCCTCGTGCTCACGCCGCATCCCGGCGAAGTCAAGGCGGAGTTGAACTCCCACCAATTCGATCACACCCATCTCGGCGGCGGCGATTTCATGACCCTCGCCCAGAAGATCAACACCATGCTTTTCGCCGAGGGTCCCCATGGCTGAAATGTCCACCGCGCCGACCGCCCGGCTCTCGCCTCCGATCCGCCCCGAATTCGAGCGCACGGCGCCGCGCGCGCGGGACGACGGCGCGATCGAGCGTCCGCTTTCGCTCTGGGAACACCTTGCAAACATGGAAGGCGTGCGCCGCGGAGCGATCGTCGTCACGCTGATGGTCGCCTGGCAGATCTATGCCGTCTGGCTCTCCAATCCCTTGATGTTTCCCACCCTCACGGACACGCTGCGGGCATTGTGGGACGGCCTCGCGCACGGGGTCCTGCTGCAGAGGATTGGCGCAACGCTTCAGGTGCTGATGACCGGCTATGCGGTCGGCATCGCTCTTGCGGCCATGTTGACCACCTTTGCCGTCTCCTCGCGGCTCGGGGCTGATTTGCTGGCGACTCTCACCGCCATGTTCAACCCGCTGCCTGCGATCGCCCTTCTGCCGCTGGCGTTGCTGTGGTTCGGACTCGGCGTGCCCAGCCTGGTCTTCGTCATCGTGCACTCGGTGCTCTGGGCGGTGGCCCTGAACACGCTGACGGGCTTTCTGGGCGTTTCGGAAACCCAGCGTCTGGCCGGTCAGAACTATGGTCTGCGCGGCGTGCGCTACGTGGCTTTGATCCTGATCCCCGCCGCATTCCCCTCCATCCTCTCCGGCTTGAAGATCGGCTGGGCCTTCGCCTGGCGCACCCTGATCGCGGCGGAACTGGTGTTCGGCGTGTCGTCGCGCTCCGGAGGCCTCGGCTGGTTCCTGTTCGAGAAGCGAAACCAGCTGGAGACCGATCAGGTGTTCGCGGGATTAACCTGCGTCATCATCATCGGACTTCTGGTCGAAGGCTTGATCTTCCGCACCATCGAGGCCCGCACCATTCGCCGCTGGGGCATGAGCCGGGCCGGCTGATCTCACCCCGCACCAAAACCCAAGGAAAAGAGCAGTCCCATGCGTATTCGCCTTCTCGGCACGGGCACGCCCACGCCCTCTCTGCGCCGCATGTCCTCCGGATATTTGATCGAGACCGGCAACGACGTGATTGTCATGGACCACGGCTTCGGCGCCCATCATCGCCTGCTGGAGCTTGGCATCCCAGCCACCAAGGTGACCCACCTCTTCTTCAGCCATCTGCATTATGATCATTGCGGGGACTATGGCCGCCTGCTGCTGACCCGCTGGGATCAGGGCGCCGACCGCATCCCGGAGCTGAAAGTGTTCGGGCCCGCGCCCATCGCCGAGATCACCGAGCGATTGTTCGGCGTCGATGGTGTCTACAATGCCGATCTGGTGGCGCGCACTTCCCATGGTTCGAGCCTAGATCTGTTCCAAGCGCGCGGCGGCACGCTGCCCCGCCCGCGGCCCGCTCCCGAGGTCACCGTCCTATCGCCAGGCGACGTCATCGAGGGCAATGGCTGGACACTGGAAACGACCCAGGTGAACCATTTCCAGCCCTTCCTTGTCACCCTCGGATTCCGGCTGACGACTCCCGAAGGCGTCTTCGTCTATTCTGGGGACAGCGGCCCTGCGGAAAGCATGCACGTGCTCGCCAAAGACTGCGACGTGCTCGTGCACATGTGCCACTATCTCTCTGGCACCAATTACAGCCCCGATTTCTCGCACAGTTGCATGGGGCACATGGAACTGGCGGAGCTGGCGCACGCGGCCAAAGTGAAGAACCTCGTGCTCACCCACATTACCGAGCAGTTCGACCGGCCCGGCCTGCGGGAGCGCGTGGTCGCCGATATCTCGCGGGTCTATGGCGGCAATATTTTCTTCGGCGAGGATCTGATGGAGATTCCGCTGAAGGGACCGCAGAACGACCGCTTGCTCTAAACCAATAAACGAGACGCCGAAACGGCGCGGAACCTTCCAGGCAACAGGGGATTAACATGAAACCACTTGTTCGGACGGCCGCCTTGGCCGTCCTTCTGGCCGCCAGTCTTGCACCGCCGCTGACCCGGCCGGCTGACGCCGCGGAGGTGCGCGTCGTCAGCGGCCTCGGTCTGTGCTACCTGCCCATGATCGTCGCCGCGGAAAATCGGCTGATCGAAAAACATGCGGCGGCCCTCGGGATGCCCGACGTCAAGGTCATCTACACCCAATTGACGAGCGGCCCGGCCATCACCGATGCGCTGATTTCCGGCAATGCGGATATTGCCATGGCCGGCACCTCGGTGATGCTGAACCTATGGGACAAGACGGTGAAGTTCGCGCCGGTAAAAGGCATGATGGCGATTTGCGATTCACCTATCTATTTCAATACGATCGACCCTAAAATCAAATCCATCAAGGACTTCAAGCCCACCGACCGGATCGCGATGGCATCGGGCAAAGGCACCCAGCATGCGTTGATCCTTGAGATGGCAACCGCCCAAGCTTACGGTTTCGATCAGCGCAACAAATTCGATACGCTCGCCATCACCATGTCCCATCCCGATGGCGTAGCCGCGCTGCTTTCGGGGGGCGCGGGCGCGACAACGCACGTCACCACGGTGCCGTTCATTCAGATGGAACTCGCAAATCCAAATGTGCACACGATCTTAAGTTCCTATGAGGTCACCAAAGGGCCGAATACCCTCATCACGGCCTATGCTAATGAAAAATGGCGAAGCGATAATCCCAAACTCTACGACGCCACTTTCACTGCGCTAAAGGAAGCGATGACGCTGATCGCCGCCGACAAGGTGGCGGCCGCGAAAGCCTTCAAGAAATACGACACTTCGAAGCTCAGCGTGTCCGAGGTGGTGGCGATCCTCAACAATCCTGACATGATGAGTTTCTCTCCGACCCCCCATAAAGTTATGGTATTCGCCGAATATATGCACAAGACAGGTCTACTGAAAAATCTTCCGAGCTCATGGAAGGAGGTATTTTTCAGCAATGTGCATGATCTGCCCGGCGACTGAAGGGCTGGGACGTGCGGCGCACACAGCGCCGTACCGTCTTGCTCCACAGTTGGAATGTCAGTAACACATCTCCCCTTATTGCGTTCGGATCTCCCATGATGAAGCCTCGAGCCGTACGCTCGGACCCCGACACGGCAGATACCGTCGCCAAGGCTCCGGCGTCGGAAGCGGGAAGCGCTTTCTGGCGCCGTTTCGCGCCCAAGCATCCCGGGCACGCGCCGAAATATCTTCAGCTCCGCGACGCCGTGCTCGCCGGGATTCGCGAAGGTTTCTGGAGTCTTGGCGATCGGCTACCGGCAGAAAAGGACCTCGCGCTGGCGACCGGGCTCAGCCTCGGCACGGTGCAAAAGGCGTATCGCGAACTGGTGCAGGATGGGGTGGTGGATCGCCGGCAAGGGCGCGCGGGGAGCTTTGTCAATCGCGAGCCGCGCCCGGTCGATACGGTCTGGCACTTTCTGTTCAGTGACGAACGGCGCGAAAACTTCTTTCCGGTGTTTCCCCAGGTCGATCGCGTACACCGACACAGCAACCGTGGTTCTTGGAGCCTGCACCTGCAGTGGGTCGAGGACGAATTGGTGCAGATTGATCGCATCGTCGACATCGGGCACGAGTTTTTAGTTTACAGCCAGTTCATCGTCGACGCCCGCGTCTATGACCAAGCCCGCAAGGACAAAACGGGCGCCCTCGAAGGAATCAATCTGCGGCGCGAGCTGAACTTGAATGTCCAGCGCATGACTTACGATATCCGCATCGAGCAATTGCCACGCAATATCTGTTCGAAGATCGGCGTATCCGCCAAGACGATTGGCATGGTGGTAGAAATATTTAGTTCCGCCAACCCAGCTAATTTTGGCTCATTTCAACGAATCTTTATTCCGCGCACACAATTTTTCATGCGCATCGAAAGTCAGGCGCCCCGTTCCGCGTGATTTTCCATCGAACAAGGCCTTCGTGAACCGCGCGTCGGACGTATCCCGCTGGGCGCGCAGGACTGAGATGCTGGTCGACGTCGCCCGAACACTGAACAGCTGAGTCTCCGGTCTCCGAAGACGCGGAAGCGCAGCGCATCCTGGATCGATCCATCGGCGCGGAGCGATCGCCGGCATCCTGGAACGACACCGCGGCTATGGCTTCCAGCTCGAGGAACGACACGCAGGAGACCTCCAGGATCGCGATGAGCTGGAACGGCGTCTTGACAGTGGGAGACGACTTGATGTCGAGCACGCGCGCGGCGCTCGAAGCGCACCTCCATGTCGAGCTCGGCCCTGTCGTCGTCGCCTTGGCCTCAGCGGCCTTCGGAATCAGCTGCACGACAGGCGCCGTTCTGGCCGCACTATTTGACAGAGGCGCAGAACGTGTTCATCGACTCGAGATGATCGCCTCGCGCACGCGAGAGCAGCACGTTCGGAATATGGGGCGCAATGTGGGACAGGTACCGCCTGAGATATAAATCGTTATTTTCAATGACTTATCGCGGTGACTGGCGGAGAGGGAGGGATTTGAACCCCCGATACGGTTGCCCGTATGCCGCATTTCGAGTGCGGTGCATTCGACCACTCTGCCACCTCTCCATCCGGGGCACGGGCGCGTCGCGCCCGTTTGTGGTTCTGCGCTTCTAGCCGAGCCAGGAAACAAGCACAAGACGCCCCGCGCAGGCTTTCCACGTCATCCGGCGCCACGCAGATGCCGCGCGCCGGGCGACCGCATCGGTGCCGCGCGTGCCTCAGGCTGCGTCGCCCACCGGCCGCGGCTTGCCGTTGGCGTCGATGGCGACGAAGGTGAACACCGCTTCCGTCACTTTGCGCGTGTCCTCGCCCTCGCGTGCGCGGCGCCAGGCCTCCACCTCGATGCGCATGGATGTGCGGCCCACCGACAGGATGTTGGCGAACAGGCTCACCTCGTCGCCCACGAACACCGGGCCGAGAAAGGTGATGGCCTCCACCGCCACCGTCGCGCAGCGGCCACGGGCGCGGCGGGCGGCGATGTTGCCGGCCGCCAGATCCATCTGCGACATCAGCCAGCCGCCGAAAATATCGCCGCTCGGATTGGTATCCGCCGGCATCGCGATGGTGCGGATGGCGGGCACGCCGTCCGGAATGTCGGCCTGCTTGTCGTGCATGATGGGACCCTTGCGAATCGAACCTGGCATCTGGGCGCGGCGGGCCTGCGTGCGAAGCCCGCCTGGAGGTGTTCCAGACGCAGGGTTAAGACACCACGCCGCCGGACGCAAACCGGCGCAGCTCCGCGTTTTTGCGCAGGCTGGCACATTGACAAACCGACCCGGCAAAGGGTACACGAGCCGCTTCGCGTGGGCCTTTGCGCCCATATTCCCAATCGACCGAAAGAAGCCCTCCCTTCGAGGCGGGTGGAACACGAAAGCGAGACAAAGATGTTCGCGGTCATCAAGACGGGCGGCAAGCAGTACCGCGTCGCCCCACACGATGTCATCACGGTCGACAAGATCATCGACGCCGAAGCCGGCCAGATCCTGTCGCTCCCCGTGCTCATGCTGGCAGGCGAGACCACCGTGATCGGTGCCCCGCTCGTGGACGGCGCCTCCGTTACCGTGGAAGTGGTCGAGCAGACCCGCGGCGACAAGGTGATTGCGTTCAAGAAGCGTCGCCGGCAGAACTCGCGCCGCAAGCGCGGCTTCCGCGCCGACCTCACCGTCGTGCGCGTCACCGAGATTCTCGGCACCGACGGCAAGGCCGTCGTCCCCGCAACCCAAGCTGCGCCGGCCGAACAGGCCTCGGCCGAAGCTTGATCTGAGAACGGAGAGCGCAAATGGCTCATAAGAAAGCAGGCGGTTCGTCCCGCAACGGCCGCGATTCCGACGGCCGTCGCCTTGGCGTGAAGCGCTTCGGCGGCCAGGAAGTGATTCCCGGCAACATTATCGTGCGTCAACGCGGCACCAAATGGCATCCCGGCCTCAACGTCGGCATGGGCAAGGACCATACCTTGTTCGCGCTTATTGAAGGCCGAGTCGAGTTCCGCACCAAAGCCAACGACCGCACGTTTGTATCCGTTGTCGCTACCCCCGCCCTTGAGGCGGCTGAATAACCGGCGAGACCTGAAAATGCAGGATCCCGCCGGTCTCGTCGAACCGGAGGGAGCCTGAACCAGGAAGCTGGGGCTCCGATAAGCCGGGGAGACGGGCACGTCTCCCCGGTTTTCTTTTGCCTTGGCCTGGAGCCCGCCATGACCATCATCGAGACGCCACCCGGAGTCGCCTTACAGGAAAGCTGTATTCCCGTCCTCGAGACCGCGCGGCTGGTGCTGCGCGCGCCCAAGATCGAGGACGTGGACGCCATCGCGGCCCTGGCCAACAGCCGCCGCATCGCGGAAATGACCGCGAACCTGCCCCATCCCTATCGCGCCGCCGACGCCTTAAGCTTCATCGCCAATGCACCGCAGGGCGAGGACGCCGCGACCTTCGCCGTGCTCCTGAAGCAGGAAGGCGCGCTTGTGCTGGTCGGCATGTGCGGCTTCGCGCGCCGGCCCGGCGAACCCGCGCCCGAGCTCGGCTATTGGATCGGCGAACCCTTCTGGGGCCGCGGCATCGCCACCGAGGCGGCCCGCGCCGTGATCGACTATGCCTTTTCCGAAACCGCGATCGTGCAGATCGCCGGAGCCGCGCGGGTGGTCAATCCGGCCTCGCGGCGGGTGCTGGAGAAGTGCGCCTTCCAATGGTGCGGCGCCGGCCTGTGCCGGGTGAAGGCACTGGCCGCTTCGGTTCCGGTGGATCGCTTCCTGCTCGACCGCCGCACCTGGGTTTCGCTGCGGGCCTGGGCCGCGAGCGCCCTGCCGCGCGGCATGCGCGCCCACTGAACCTTCCCGCCGCGGCAGACATCGGGGCTCGGGCGAACGGGGCATGCGGGTGAGCCTTCGCTTTGCTGCGGGGTGGCCTTGCTGCGGGGGTGAGCCTGCTGCGGGCTCGCCCTGCGCGGTTTTTCCACGCGGCCCGGCCGCCGCGCCCCGCGCACGCAGGGCGCGGATTTGCTAAGCAGGGCGCAAACATGCCCCAGAACGCGGCCATACGAGGTGCACCATGAAACGCCAGGAAGACCTGCCCTATCGCCGATGCGTGGGCCTCGCCGTGTTCAATGCGGCGGGCCAGGTGTTCATGGGCCAGCGGTCCGGCGGCCCGGAACATGTGGACATGGAGCATTCCTGGCAGATGCCCCAGGGCGGGATCGACGCGGGCGAAGAGCCGTTCGCGGCGGCCCTGCGGGAATTATACGAAGAGACCTCGATCCGCTCTGTCACCCTTCTGGGAGAGGTCGAAGACTGGCTGAATTATGACCTGCCCGGCCGCATCGCCGGCCAGGCCTGGAAGGGGCGATATCGCGGCCAGACGCAGCGCTGGTTCGCTTTGCGCTTCACCGGCGTGGAGGGAGAGATTAACATTCTCAAGCCCGGCGGCGGCCAGCACAAGCCCGAGTTCGTCCATTGGCGCTGGGAAAGCCTGGAGCGCGCGGCCGAGCTGGTGGTGCCCTTCAAGCGCCCCGTCTATGAGCGGGTCATCCACGATTTCCGCCGTTTCGCGGCGCCCTGATCGCGATTCGCGCGCGGACCTCGCGAGGGTATGGAGCCGTCTCGCGGGACGGCCGCGCAACGCGCGCCTGAGCCGCCCCGGCACCGCCGGAAGCATGGTGTCGCGGATCACCAGATCACAGCCGCATAGGCTGACGAAAAAGAAAAGGCCGGGCGCTTGCCCGGCCTTTTCTTATTTGGATGAATGGGTGGGCCGATCGCGAACGGCGCGCCTCAGTGCGGCAGCGGCGCTTCGCCGGGCACCAGGATATCCAGCACCTGCTTCAGGTCGGTCACCTGCGCCTCGGCGCGCTGGCGCGCTTCGTCGGTGCGGGCGTCGGCGATGTCTTCCTGCGCATCCTTGATCAGCTGGCGCAGCATTTCCGGCTTGATCTCCTCAACCGGCACCGCGCGCTCGGCGAGCACGGTGAGGCCGGTGGGGTTCACCTCGGCGAAACCGCCGCGCACGAACAGGCGCTTCGCGCCGCCGTCGGCGTGAATGGTCAGGATGCCCGGGCGCAGGGTGGCGATGAACGGCGCGTGGCCGGCCATGACGCCGAAATCGCCTTCGCTGCCGGGCACGCCCACTTCCTGCACCTGGCCGGAAAAGAGCAGCTTCTCGGGCGAGACAAGCTCAAAGGGGAAGGTGGCCATCTGTATGTCTCCGACCGCGCGGGCCCTTGATGCATGCGATGCCGACCCCGTGCCCGCAGGTTGCGGATTTGGGATCGGCCTCTGTCAACCTACAGGCCCGCAGGCTCCGGCGGTTAAAATCAGGCGGCGGCGGCCGCCATCTTCTTACCCTTCTCGATGGCTTCCTCAATGGTGCCCACCATGTAGAAGGCGCCTTCCGGCAGGTGGTCGTACTTGCCTTCCACCAGGCCCTTGAAGCCCTTGATGGTGTCGGCGAGGTCGACCAGCTTGCCGGGCGAGCCGGTGAACACTTCGGCCACGTGGAACGGCTGGGAGAGGAAGCGCTCGATCTTGCGGGCGCGCGACACCACCAGCTTGTCCTCTTCGCTCAGCTCGTCCATGCCGAGAATGGCGATGATGTCCTGGAGCGACTTGTAGCGCTGCAGGGTCTGCTGAACCTGACGGGCCACGTTGTAATGCTCGTCGCCGATCACCAGCGGGGAGAGGATGCGCGAGGTGGAGTCCAGCGGGTCCACCGCCGGATAGATGCCCTTTTCCGCGATCGAGCGCGACAGAACGGTGGTCGCGTCCAGATGGGCGAACGAGGCGGCGGGCGCCGGGTCGGTCAGATCGTCGGCGGGCACGTAAATGGCCTGCACCGAGGTGATCGACCCCTTGGTGGTGGTGGTGATGCGCTCCTGCAGCGCGCCCATGTCGGTCGCCAGGGTCGGCTGATAGCCCACCGCCGACGGAATGCGGCCGAGCAGCGCCGACACTTCCGAGCCGGCCTGGGTGAAGCGGAAGATGTTGTCCACGAAGAACAGCACATCCTGGCCCTGGTCGCGGAAATGCTCGGCGACGGTGAGGCCGGTCAGCGCGACGCGGGCGCGGGCGCCCGGGGGCTCGTTCATCTGGCCGTAGACCAGGGCGCACTTGGAGCCGGCGGCCGAGCCGTCATGCTCGTGCGGGTCCACGTTCACCTTGGACTCGATCATTTCGTAATAAAGATCGTTGCCCTCGCGGGTGCGCTCGCCCACGCCGGCGAACACGGAATAGCCGCCGTGCGCCTTCGCGATATTGTTGATCAGCTCCATGATGAGCACGGTCTTGCCGACGCCCGCGCCGCCGAACAGGCCGATCTTGCCGCCCTTGGAATAGGGCGCCAGCAGATCGACCACCTTGATGCCGGTCACGAGGATCTCGGCCTCGGTGGACTGCTCGGCATAGGTCGGGGCTTCCTGGTGGATGGCGCGGACCATCTCGCCGACGATCGGGCCCAGCTCGTCCACCGGCTCGCCGATGACGTTCATGATGCGGCCGAGGGTGGCTTCGCCCACCGGCACCTGGATCGGCGCGCCGGTATCGGTCACCGGCTGGCCGCGGACCAGGCCCTCGGTGGAGTCCATGGCGATGGTGCGCACGGTGTTCTCGCCGAGATGCTGGGCCACTTCCAGCACCAGGCGGTTGCCCTGGTTCGTGGTCTCCAGGGCGTTGAGGATTGCCGGCAGGTGGCCGTCGAACTGCACGTCGACGACGGCGCCGATGACCTGAGAGATGCGTCCGGTGGGGTTGGCCATAGTTCGTCGTCCTTGTGTCTCGACCGCGCTGCCGTCAGAGCGCTTCTGCGCCGGAGATGATCTCGATGAGTTCCTTCGTGATCATGGCCTGGCGCGTGCGGTTGTAGATGAGGGTCTGCTTCTTGATCATCTCGCCCGCGTTGCGGGTGGCGTTGTCCATGGCGCTCATCTGCGAGCCATAGAAGGACGCCTGATTTTCCAGCAGGGCGCGGAACACCTGGACCGCGAGATTGCGCGGCAGCAGGTCGGCGAGGATCTCGCCTTCGTCCGGCTCGTAATCATAGGTGCTCGCCTCGCCGCCCTTCTCCTCGAAGGTGGCGGGGATGATCTGCTGCGCGGTCGGGATCTGCGAGATCACCGACTTGAAGTGCGAGAAGAACAGGGTGCAGACGTCGAACTCGCCCTTGTTGAAACGGGCGATGATCTTTTCCGCGATGTCCTGGGCATTCACGAAGCCGAGCGTGCGCACCGACCGAAGGTCGACCAGTTCGACGATCTGGTTCGGGAAGGTGCGGCGCAGCTGGTCGTAGCCCTTGCGGCCGACGCAGAAGAACTTCACGTCCTTCCCCTGGGCCATCAGGGCATAGGCCCGCTCGCGCGCGAAGCGCACGATCTGGGTGTTGAAGGCACCGCACAGGCCGCGCTCGGAGGTGCAGACGAGCAGCAGGTGCTTCTCATCCTTGCCCGTGCCCGCGAGAAGAAGGGGCGTATCGGCGCTGACCGTGACGCCGGACGCCAGATTGCCGAGCACGGCATCCATGCGCTCGGCGAACGGGCGCGCGGCCTCCGCCATGGTCTGGGCGCGACGCAGCTTCGCCGCGGCGACCATCTGCATCGCCTTGGTGATCTTCTGCGTCGCCTTGACCGAGGCGATCCGGTTTCTAAGTTCTTTCAGGCTCGCCATTGCGCCCGTCCATCAATCTCGAGGAAAGGCTCAGGAAAAGCTCTTGGAAAAGGCGTCGATGGCCTTCGTGAGCTTCTCCTGGGTCTCCTTGGACATTTCCTTGGAGGTGCGAATGGTGTCGAGAATGTCCTGGTGCTGCGAGCGCAGCGCCAGCAGCAGGCCGGCCTCGAACTCGCGGACCTTGGAGACGGGCAGCGGGTCGAGATAGCCGTTGGTGCCGGCGAAGATCACGACCACCTGCTCCTCGACCTTCAGCGGCGAGAACTGGCCCTGCTTCAGCAGTTCCGTCAGGCGCGCGCCGCGGTTCAGCAGCTTCTGGGTGGAGGCGTCGAGGTCGGAGCCGAACTGGGCGAAGGCCGCCAGTTCGCGGTACTGGGCGAGCTCGCCCTTGATCTTGCCCGCCACCTGCTTCATCGCCTTGATCTGGGCGGAGGAGCCGACGCGCGACACCGAGAGGCCGACGTTCACCGCCGGGCGGATGCCCTGGTAGAACAGGTCGGATTCCAGGAAGATCTGGCCGTCGGTGATGGAGATCACGTTGGTCGGGATATAGGCCGACACGTCGTTGGCCTGGGTCTCGATCACCGGGAGGGCGGTCAGCGAGCCGGCGCCGTTGGCGTCGTTCAGCTTGGCCGCGCGCTCCAGCAGGCGCGAGTGGAGATAGAACACGTCGCCGGGATAGGCTTCGCGGCCCGGCGGGCGGCGCAGCAGCAGCGACATCTGGCGATAGGCGACCGCCTGCTTGGACAGATCGTCATGGACGATCAGGGCGTGCATGCCGTTGTCGCGGAAGAACTCGCCCATGGCGGTGCCGGAGAACGGCGCCAGGAACTGCATGGGGGCCGGGTCGGAAGCGGTGGCGGCGACGATGATGGAATATTCCAGCGCGCCCTGCTCTTCCAGCACCTTCACGAACTGCGCGACCGTGGAGCGCTTCTGGCCCACCGCCACATAGACGCAATAGAGCTTGGCCTTCTCGTCCGTACCCATGTTGATGGGCTTCTGGTTGAGAATGGTGTCGAGCGCGACGGCGGTCTTGCCGGTCTGGCGATCGCCGATGATCAGCTCGCGCTGGCCACGGCCGACCGGGATCAGCGCGTCGATGGCCTTCAGGCCGGTCTGCATGGGCTCATGCACCGACTTGCGGGGGATGATGCCCGGCGCCTTCACGTCCACGCGGCGGCGCTCGGTGTATTCGATCGGGCCCTTGCCGTCGATCGGATTGCCCAGCGCGTCCACGACGCGGCCCAGCAGACCCTTGCCGACCGGCACGTCCACGATGGCGCCGGTGCGCTTGACGGTCTGGCCTTCCTTGATCTCGCGGTCGGAGCCGAAGATCACGATACCGACATTGTCGATTTCGAGGTTCAGCGCCATGCCGCGGGTGCCGTTCTCGAACTCGACCATCTCGCCCGCTTGGACGTTGTCGAGACCATAAGCGCGCGCAATGCCGTCGCCCACGGAGAGAACCTGACCGACCTCCGAGACTTCCGCCTCCTGGCCGAAATTCTGGATCTGCTCTTTCAGGATGGCAGAGATTTCAGCGGCTCGAATGTCCATCAGCGGACCTCTTTCATCGCATGCCGGATAGAATTGAGTTTGGTCTTCAAAGAAGCATCGACCATGCGCGAGCCGAGCTTCACGATCAGACCACCGATGATGGACGGATCGACGGTTACGTCGAGGCTCACGTCCTTGCCGGTCTTTTGAGCCAGCGCTTCTTTCAGCGCGGCGATATGGGTGTCGCTCAGCGGCTCGGCGGCAGTCACCTGCGCCGTCACCTCGCCGCGATGGGCGGCGACCAGAGCGTTGAAAGCGGAAATCATGGTCGGCAGCGCGAACAGGCGGCGATTGCTGGCCACGAGCTTGACGAAATTCGCGGTGATGCCGGTGATGCCGATGCTCGCCATCACGGCGGCAATGGCGCGGGATTGCTCCTCGGCGCCGAAGACCGGGCTGCGCACGAGACGGCCGAGGTCGGCATTCTCCGCGATCAGGCCCGACAACGTGCCGAGGTCTGCCTTCACGGCGTCGAGGGTTCCCGCCTCGTTCGCCAATTCGAACAGTGCGGTCGCATAGCGCCCCGCCATGCCTGACACGATCGTCTCCGCCACCCGCGCCTCTCTCGGGTCCGCAACCTCCGCCGCGCGATCCGCGCGATTGGAGACCCAAACCCTTGATCTGTTGGGAATATCCATGCTCACCCCCGAAACGCCGACAAGGCCGGTCTCCGGAAGTCGGGGTTGCCTAACACAGGCTTTGCGAAGCGGCAACACGACCGAGTGAAGGGCACAGTGCCGCATTGACGCACCGCGGCCCCGCAAAGCCCGCAATTCCCTGCCCTTAGGGCAGAAATTTTCCTTTTATACCGCAGCTTTGCCCACAAAACGCATCGCCGGCAAGCAATCGCGACGCGCGTGCGCTGCAAAACGGAAACAGTCTTTTTCCGGCAAAAAAAGACCCGCCGGCACAACCGGCGGGTCCTGAATGCTTGAGGGGATCCGGAATGGCGGACCCGCCCGGATTCGCCTCAGTTGGCGGAGGTGGTCTTGTTGGGGTTCGGCGGGAAGGCAGCGTTCTTGATGGTGCCCTCCAGCAGTTCCACCGCCATCTTCAGCTGGGTGTCGTCCTTCGGATCGGCCGGGACGTAGGAGGGCGAACCCGCCTGCTCGTCGTCGCCGTTCTTCAGATGGCCCTTCAGCGAGGCTTCGCCGCGCGTGGTGTCGCCTGCGGCGGCGCCGAGCTTGGCCTTCTGGTCGTCCGGCAGATCCTGGATCAGGATGATGTCCGGCTCGATGCCCTTGGCTTGGATCGAGCGGCCCGACGGTGTGTAATAGCGCGCCGTGGTGAGCCGCAGCGCGCCATTGCCGCCGAGCGGGATGATGGTCTGCACCGAGCCCTTGCCGAACGTGCGCGAGCCGAGGATGGTCGCCCGCTTGTGATCCTGGAGCGCGCCGGCGACGATTTCCGAGGCCGAGGCGGAGCCGCCGTTGGTCAGCACGATCACCGGCTTGCCCTTGGTCAGATCGCCGCCACGCGCGTTGAAGCGCTGGGTTTCGTCGGCATTGCGGCCACGGGTGGAGACGATCTCGCCCTTGTCCAGGAACGCGTCCGACACCGCGATCGCCTGGTCGAGCAGGCCACCGGGATTGTTGCGCAGGTCGACGATATAACCCTTGATCTTGTCGGCGCCGATCTGGGCGGTGGTGTCCTCGATCGCCTTCTTCAGATTGTCGAAGGTCTGCTCGTTGAACGAGGTGATGCGCAGATAGGCGATGTCGCCATTCTCGATTCGCGAACGCACCGCGCGAATCTTGATGGTGTCGCGCACCACCTTGATCTCGATCGGCTTGTCCTGGCCCTTGCGGGCGATGGTGAGGCGAATCGGCGTGTTGACCGCGCCGCGCATCTTCTCCACCGCCTGGTTCAGGGTGAGGCCTTGCACCTGGTCGTCGTCGAGCTTGGTGATGATGTCGCCCGCCTGCACGCCGGCCTTGGCGGCCGGGGTATCGTCGATGGGGGCGATGACCTTCACGAGGCCGTCTTCCATGGTGACCTCGATACCGAGGCCGCCGAACTCGCCGCGGGTCTGCACCTGCATGTCGCGGAAGCTTTTCGCGTCCATATACGACGAGTGCGGATCGAGGCCCTGGAGCATGCCGTTGATGGCGCTTTCCACCAGCTTGGCGTCGTCGGGCTTCTCGACATAATCGGAGCGCACGCGCTCGAACACGTCACCGAACAGGTTGAGCTGGCGGTAGGTGTCGGAAGCCGCCGCCTGCGCGGTCATGGTCGAAAGCATACCTGGCTGGGTTGCCGCGACGGCCACAAGGGCACCGGCCGCAACGCCAAAGAGAAATAGAGACGTACGACGCATCATCCGCGCACCTTCTGACTGTCCGTTGCCGCCCACCAGGGGGCGGGATCGATTGATATTCCGTCCTTGCGGAACTCGACATACAAATGGGGCTGTCCCGAGGCCGAATTCGCTGCCCTTGGACCGTTTCCCATCACTGCCACCGGCTCCCCCGTCAGCACGAACTGACCAAGGTCCACGGTGATGCGTTCCATTCCCGCCATCAGAATATGGTAGCCCCCGCCCGCATTTATGATCAAGAGTTGGCCATAGGAGCGGAACGGGCCAGCATAGACCACCCAGCCGTCGCTCGGGGCTGCGACTTGCGCGCCCGCCCGCGTGGCGATGGTCAACCCCTTTTCGGTGCTGCCGAGCCCGTCCGGCGCGCCGAATTCCCGCAGGCGCACGCCGGCAACCGGCAATGGCAGCAAGCCTTTGGCCTCGCTGAAGGCGATCGCCGGCGCAAGCCGGGCCGGGTTGGTGAGCGCGGCGACCTGTGTCTTCCCCGCCCCTCCTGCCGCTCCGGAATCCTGCGGCGCGGCGCGGGCGGCATCGGCGGCGCGCGCGGCGGGAGCCACTTCCGTTTCCAGGCGGGTCACGAGATCGTGCACGTCGCCGCTGGCCTTGGCGAGGGAATCGGCCTGGGCCTTGTCGCCCGGCTGGGTCGTCCCGCTCTCGGCCTGGCGCCGCTGGCGCTCCGTGACGAGCGCGGCGATGCGGGTGCGATCCTCGCCGAGCGAGCCGCGCAAGGTGGCGAGCGTGTCGCGTGCGCGCGTCAGCTCGGTTCGCACTCGGTTCAATTCGGCGAGATCCGAGGCGAGCGTTTCCGCCTCCACCCGCATTTCCGGCAGCAGCGCGCCGAGCAGGATCGCCGAGCGGACCGCATCCAGCGCATCGTCGGGCCGCATCAGCAGGGCGGGCGGCGGATTGCGACCCATTCGGACCAGGGCCGCGAGGACGTCGGCCAGAACCTCGCGCCGGCTCATCAGCGAGGCGGCGAGCGCGGAGCGGCTGCGGTCCAGCTCGGCCATGCGGCTTTCCACGTCGGTCAGCTTTTGCTCGACCTCGCGGATATGGGTGGTGGTGTCCACCAGCATCTGGGAGAGCTTGCCCCGGTCGCCGCTGGCGCTGGCGAGATCGGCCTGGAGCTGCGCCTGGAAGGCGGCGTTGCGGCGCACATCGTTCTGCAGCGCCTCGGTATCGACCGTAGGCGGGCGCGGCACCGGCTTGGCGGCGCGGGGCACCGGCACCGGGGCGGCGGATCCGGGGGATGACATCTGGCCGCGCGCGGGCCCGGCCTGCGCCAGCGCAAAGCCGACCGCCACCACGCAGAAGAAGGGCCCGGGGCGAAACATCATGAACGCAGACTTAAGCACGCGAAGTTGAGGATGTGTAAACCATCGCACGGCTTCGCCCCGGACATGGCGAAATCACGCGCCCAGACAGGTCAATAGCCTTCAGGAGCCTTCAGGCGCGGTGATAGGGGTGGCCGGAGAGGATAGTGGTGGCGCGATAGAGCTGTTCGGCCAGCATCACCCGCACCAATTGGTGGGGAAAGGTGGCGGCGCCGAACGCCAGCATCAGCTGCGCCCGTGCGCGCAGCGATTCGGCCAGACCGTCCGCCCCACCGATGACCAGGCACAAGGCGGCGGTGCCGCTGTCGCGCGCGGTCTGGATGCGGGTGGCGAAATCCTCGCTGGAGAGCGCGCGGCCACGGGGATCGAGCACCACCACCATGGCCCCATGCGGAATCGCGGCGAGCAAGGCCGCGCCTTCCTCGCTCATGCGGTCCTCCGCGCGGCGTGCGGCGGATTCGGAAAATTCCAGGGTCTCGAAACCGGCGAGCCCGAGCGCGCGGCCGCTGGCCCGCGCCCGCTCGACATAACGTGTCACAAGGTCCCGCTCGGCTCCGGCTTTCAGCCTGCCGATACATACCAGCGAAATGCGCACCGCGCGTTCAGCCTGAGCGGGAAACGCCGCGCGCCATCAGGCGCGCGCGGTCCCGGACCACATCTTCTCGATGGAATAGAAGCTGCGAACCTCGGGCTGGAAGACGTGAATGATCACATCCCCGGCGTCGATGAGCACCCAGTCGCAGGCCGGCTGGCCTTCGACGCGCACGTCGCGCACACCGGCCGCCTTGAGCGCCTCGATGAGGTGCTCGGAGATGCCGCCCACATGCCGCTGCGAGCGGCCGGACGCCACCACCATATAGTCGGCGATGGATGTTTTGCCCCGCAGGTCGATGGAGACGATGTCTTCCGACTTGTCGTCGTCCAGCTGGGCGGTAACGAGGGCGAGGACTTCCTCAGCGTCGGGCGCTTCGGAAATCGATGCGGGCGCCGGGTTGGGGGCGGCCGCCATGAGAGCCGTCGTGGACAGTGGTCCAAATCCTCTCGAAAATTAACGCGGACTCCTGGGGCAGGCGATGCCGAACCCTGAGGCCACATAGTCAAAATGCGCTCAAATCAACGGAAAATCAAGACTTGTGGCCGAGCGGCCCGCGCGCCGGCCATTCCGAGACTTGTTGTGCAGCGCGAATTCCCGTTGAGGAAACGGGAGATTTCATTCCGTGGAGGAACACCCAGGCGGGCGGAGCGAGGGTCGGCAGAATGGCCGCGTCGCTCTCGTCGATGCGGAATCGGCCCAGCGCCTGCGCCCCGAGCGAGGCGGTGGCGGCCAGGCTGTCGCCCATGCGGTCCACCACGGCGATGGGTAGCAGGTTCGCGAGATCCCGCCAGCGCTGCCAGCGGCTGAAATGAGCGAGGTTGTCCGCCCCCATGAGCCACACGAAACGCACCTGTGGCAGGCGCGCCCGCAGCGCCGCCACCGTTTCATAGCTATAGCGCGTGCCGAGCCGCGCCTCGATGCCCGTGACATCAATCAGCGGGTGGTGCGCCACCGTGCGGGCATAGGCCACCCGGGCCGCGAGCGAGGGGAGATTACGATTATCCTTCAAGGGATTGCCCGGCGTCACCAGCCACCATACCCGGTCGAGGCCGAGCCGCCGCAACGCCAGCAGGCTGGCGGCGCGATGCGCGCCGTGGGCGGGATTGAAGCTGCCGCCGAACAAGCCGATGCGCATGCCCGCCGTGGCCAGCGGCTGGCGCGTGGCGGCGCGCTCGCCGAGCGGCGCGGCCGGCTGTGTTTCCGGGGCGCGCGCGCGTGTCATGCAGGTCACGGACGGGTCTGCCCGGCCCCGTGCACGCGGTATTTGAACGAGGTCAGCTGCTCCGCTCCCACCGGGCCGCGGGCATGCATGCGCCCCGTGGCGATGCCGATCTCGGCGCCGAAGCCAAACTCGCCGCCATCGGCGAACTGGGTGGAGGCATTGTGCATGACGATCGCCGAATCCACTTCGCTGAGGAAGCGGCGGGCCGCGTCCTCATCCTGCGTGATGATGGAATCGGTGTGGTGCGAGCCGTGCCCTTCGATATGGGCAACGGCCTCGTCCAGCCCCGCCACCACCCTCACCGAGATGATGGCATCCTCATATTCCGTGTCCCAATCGGCATCGTTTGCCGGCAAAACGCGCGGATCGGCCGCCTGCGCCGCCGCATCGCCGCGCACTTCGCAGCCGGCATCGAGCAGCATCTCGATCAGCGGCTTGAGATGGGTCGGCGCGCTGGCTTCGTCCACCAGGAGCGTCTCGGCCGCGCCGCAGATCCCGGTGCGGCGCATCTTGGCGTTCAGCAGCACGGTCTTGGCCATGGCGAGATCGGCCGGCGCGTGCACATAGACATGGACGATGCCGTCGAGATGGGCGAACACGGGCACCCGCGCCTCGCTCTGCACCCGCGCCACCAGCCCCTTGCCGCCGCGCGGCACGATCACGTCCAGGTTCCCGCCGAGCCCCTTGAGCATCTCGCCCACCGCGCCGCGATCGGCGAACGGCACGAATTGCACCGCATCCGCCGGCAGGCCGGCTCCCACGAGCCCGGCGACGAACGCTTTGTGAATGGCGCCGCTCGATCCCAGGCTGTCGGAGCCGCCGCGCAGCACCACCGCATTGCCGGCACGCACGCAAAGCGCCGCCGCATCGGCGGTGACATTGGGCCGGCTCTCATAGATCACGCCGATCACGCCGAGCGGCGTGCGCACGCGCTCGATGATCAGGCCGTTCGGGCGGGTCCAGCGTTCGGTGACCTTGCCGACGGGATCGGGCAAGGCCGCCACCGCCTCGATGCCGGCGGCGATCGCCTCCACCCGCGCCTCGGTGAGGGCGAGCCGATCCTGGAACGCGGCGGACATGCCGTCGGCCCGCGCGCGCACCAGGTCGTCCGCATTGGCGGCGAGGATTTCGCCCGTGGCGGCACGGATGGCGCGCGCCGAGGCCAGAAGCGCACGTGATTTCGTCTCCGCGTCCGCGACGGCGAGAATACGCGCGGCGGCGCGGGCGCGCTTGCCCATGTCCAGCATGGTTCCGGCCAGATCCGACGGCGGCACCGCACGATCGCCGATCGCGGGGGCGTTCACTCGGGCGGCGCTGGACGTGGACATGGCTTCAACTCACGGACGGAACACGCAATATCCCGGCTTCGCACGCGCCGTGGGACTGCGTTTCATTAGCATGCCCTATGTGCGTGGCGACAGCCCCTAACGCAAGGGCTCCCGGCGCCCCGGCCTCCCGCAGATGTGAGCCGGTGCCGGCCGCCACCATGCTAGGGCTGGGCCATGTCGCGCGCTTCGCGGCTCCCATCGGGTCTTGCTCCGCATGACAGGCTTGCGCTCTTGGATGCCGCTTCTCGCCCTCCTGGCCGCCGCCGGCCCGGTCCATGCGACAACGCCGAGCGCGCCGGCCGTGGTCGGCCAGGTGGCGCACGGGGGGAAAAACATCGCCGAGGCCTATCTGGCCGATCCGACCGGGCGCTATCGCCATTTCGTCCTTGGTGCCGAATATGAGGCCGCGAGCCTGGTGGTGCGCCTCACGGACGGGCGCACCCTCAAGCTGGTCCTGCCGGACGACGAAGTGTTCGAGGACCGGATCCCCCGCCTCGCCGACCTCGACGGCGATGGCAGCGACGAGATCGTGCTGGTGCGGACCTCCGCGCGCCAGGGCACGTCCCTGGTGGTGATCGCGCAGCAGGGCGCGCACCTCGCCATCATCGCCCAATCGCCGAGCACCGGCGGTCCCCACCGCTGGCTGAACCCGGCCGGGATCGCGGATTTCAACGGCGACGGCCGGCTCGACGTCGCTTATGTGCAGCAGCCCCATGCGGTGGGCCTGCTGCGGGTGTTCACCCTCTCGGGCGGCGCGCTTAAGGAAATCGCTTCGCTTCCAGGCGTGTCCAATCATGCGGCGGGATCGAACCAGCAGGGCATGTCGGCGGTCGCGGACTTCGACGGCGACGGCATCGCCGATCTCGCGCTCCCGTCCTTCGATCGCCGCAGCCTGCTGTTCATTTCCTTTGCCGGCGGACCGCACGTGCTGAAGCGCGTGCCCCTGGCCGAGGCCGCCACCACCAATTTCAAGCTGGCGCAGGAGGGTGGCGCGCCGGCGGTCATCGTGGGCCTGCCGGGCGGGCGTCATGTAACGGTGGCTTACCCGCGCTAAGACGGACCCGCGCAAAGACCGCCGGAGGGCGGCGCCTATTCCGCGCCCACGGCCATGTCGTCGCGATGGATCAGCTCCAGGCGGCCCTGGAAGCCGAGGATGGCCTCGATCTCGGCGCTGGCGCGGCCGATAATGCGCTCGGCATGGTCGCTGTCATAGGCGACCAGCCCGCGCCCGATCTCGCCGCCGTCCGGGCCGCGCAGCAGCACCGCGTCGCCCCGTTCGAACAGGCCTTCCACCCGCGTCACCCCCGCGGGCAGGAGACTTGCGCCGCGCCGCAGGGCCGCGACCGCGCCCTCGTCCAGGTGCAGGATGCCGCGCGGCTCCAATGTCCCACCGATCCAGGCCTTGCGGGCGCGCGCAGGGGTGGCGCCGCTGAGGAACCAGGTGCAGCGCCCACCGTCCAGGATCGCCCGCAGCGGGTTTTTCACATGGCCGGACGCGATCACCATGTGCGTTCCGGCGGAAGTGGCGATCTTGCCGGCCTCGATCTTGGTGCGCATGCCGCCGCGCGAGAGTTCCGAGCCCGCCGCGCCCGCCATGCCCTCGATCTCGGCGGTGATGCGCGGCACGACGGGGATATGGCGCGCGTCGGAATTCTGCGCCGGCGGAGCGGTATAAAGCCCGTCGATGTCCGAGAGCAGGATCAGGAGATCGGCGCTCGCCATGGTGGCGACGCGGGCGGCGAGGCGGTCGTTGTCGCCATAGCGGATTTCGCTGGTGGCCACGGTGTCGTTCTCGTTGATGACAGGAACCGCGCGATATTCCAAAAGCCGCGCCAGGGTGGAGCGGGCATTGAGATAGCGCCGGCGCTCTTCCGTATCGCGCAGCGTCAGGAGGATCTGGCCCGCCGTGACATTCTCATGGGCGAGGATTTCCGACCAGGTCCGGGCCAGCGCGATCTGTCCCACGGCGGCGGCGGCCTGGCTGTCCTCCAGCTTCAGGGCGCCCCGCGGCAGGCCGAGCACCGTGCGCCCGAGCGCGATGGCGCCCGAGGAGACCACCAGCACATCCTTGCCCTCGGCATGCAGCGCGCCGATGTCTTCGGCCAGCGAGGTCAGCCACGGCAGGCGGACTTTTCCGCGTGCGGAATCCACCAGCAGGGCCGAGCCCACCTTGATGACGATGCGGCGGAAATCGGCGAGGGAGGGAACGGCAGAGGTCACGGATCGGGTCTTCACTTCAGCCGGCGTCCGGGGGTGCCCGTCGGCGGCGCAGGGGCGGGAGCCGCCTCAGATATCCCAAGCCGGCTCTTCGGGCCAGAGGCGGAACGGCGAGGCTGCCGCGCGTCCGGCGCCGGGCGGGGTCAGCGCAGCTTGGCGATGGTGAGGCCGTCGGCCTTGGCGCGGATCTTCACCGATTCCTCGCTGCGGGTCAGCGCCTGGGCGATGCCCTTCAGCGACATGCCCTTCTTGGCGCAGGCGTGCAGTTTCTGGATCTCGTCCGAGGTCCAGGGCTGACGATGGCGTTCGAAGCGTTCTCCCGCCATCATCGGCCCGCCTGTGTTGTGCCCTGGAAGGCCCGGGCGACGCTCACGGCCGCCACTCGGGCTTGGGAGCGGCTTCCGCTTCTTCCACGCGGCCGTCGGTGACCACCTTGAACAGCATGCGCAACGCATCCTGCATGCCCTGGCCGGACTGGGCGGAGAGCAGAAGCGGCTTCTTCTTCGCCGCGCGCTGCAGCCGCTCCTTCTGCTGCTTGAGCAGTTCGGGCGAGAGCGCGTCGATCTTGGAGAGCGCGACGATCTCCGGCTTCTCGTCGAGCCCGGCGCCATAGGCCGCAAGCTCGGCGCGCACGGTCTTATAGGCCTTGCCGGCATGCTCGCAGGTGCCGTCCACCAGATGCAGCAGGGCCCGGCAGCGCTCGATATGGGCCAGGAACCGGTCGCCGATGCCATGCCCCTCGTGCGCGCCCTCGATCAGGCCGGGAATATCGGCGAGCACGAATTCGCGGTCATCCACCCGCACCACGCCGAGCCCCGGATGCAGGGTGGTGAACGGATAATCGGCGATCTTCGGCTTGGCAGCGGTGGTGGCGGCCAGAAAGGTGGACTTGCCGGCATTGGGCAGGCCGATCAGGCCGGCGTCGGCGATCAGCTTCAGCCGCAGCCAGATCCACTTCTCCTCGCCTTCCAGGCCCGGATTGGCCCGGCGCGGCGCCTGGTTGGTGGAGGTCTTGAACTGGGCATTGCCGAAGCCGCCATTGCCGCCGGAAAGCAGGCGGATGCGCTGGCCCACTTCGGTGAGGTCGGCCAGTACGGTCTCCTCGTCGATATCCAGGATCTCGGTACCGGCCGGCACCTTGAGCACCACGTCGGCGCCCTTGGCGCCGGTGCGGTTGGCGCCCATGCCGTGCTCGCCCTTCTTGGCCTTGAAATGCTGCTGGTAGCGATAGTCGATCAGGGTGTTGAGCCCGTCCACGCACTCCACCCACACGTCGCCGCCGCGCCCGCCGTCGCCGCCGTTTGGACCGCCGAACTCAATGAACTTTTCGCGCCGGAACGAGACGCACCCCGCCCCGCCATCACCGGAGCGCACATATATCTTGGCTTGATCGAGGAATTTCATGGCTTGCAGGTAGCCGCGCGTGATGGCGAAGGCAAGGCCGGAACGGCGTGAACGCTATGTTTTCGTGGTTTCGGTGGACGCACGCACGGCCTTGCCGCGCGCCGGCTGGCATTTCCTCCGCCCCCCTTTGACCTTTCCGCCCGCTCGGACCAAAAAGCGAACATGACCCAACGCCTCGTCGATGTCCTGCTCCCGCTCGGCCTCGACGCTCCTTATTCCTATGCCGTGCCGGATGGGCTCACGCTCGCGCCGGGCGATCTCGTGCAGGTGCCGCTCGGCTCGCGCGGCATGGTGGGGTGCGTGTGGGCGATCCGCACGGACGCGGGGGGCGTCAACGCCGCCAAGCTGAAAAGCGTCAAGGCCAAGCTCGACCACACCCCCTTGCCGGAGGAATTGCGTCGGCTGGTGGATTGGATCGCCGATTATACCCTCGCCCCGCGGGGCATGGTTCTGCGCATGGCGCTGCGCCATGACGAAAGCCCCGGTCCCGGCCGCGAGCGCGTGGGCGTGCGTGCCACCGGCCGCACTCCGGAGCGCATGACCGCCGCCCGCGCGCGCCTGCTCGCCTTCCTCGCGGACGGCTTCGTGCGCGGCAAGGGCGAGGCGGCGCGGGAGGCCGGCGTCTCCCCCTCCGTGGTGGATGGGTTGGTGGACGACGGGGCGTTGGAAACCCTGGTCCTTCCCCCCGAGCCCGCCGCCTATCCGCCCGACGCGTCTTACGCCGTGCCGGAGCTTTCGCCCGAGCAGGCGGGCGCGGCCCAGGCGCTGCGCGCAGCGGTGGCGGCGCGCGATTTCAGCGTTCACCTGCTGGATGGCGTCACCGGCTCCGGCAAGACCGAGGTTTATTTCGAGGCGGTGGCCCAGGCGATCATGGAAGGGCGGCAATCGCTCATCCTGCTGCCCGAAATCGCCCTGACCCAGGCCTTCATGGACCGGTTCACCAAGAGGTTCGGAGTGAAGCCGGCGGAATGGCATTCCGGCGTTTCCACAAAGCGCCGGGCGCGGGTGCTGCGGGGCGTGGCGAGCGGGGAGGTTTCCGTGGTCGCGGGCGCGCGCTCGGCCCTGTTCCTTCCGTTCCGCGATCTCGGCCTCACCATCGTCGATGAGGAGCACGACCCCGCCTATAAGCAGGACGACGGCGTCGCCTATCATGCCCGCGACATGGCGGTGGTGCGCGCGCGGCTCGCGAAAGCGCCCATCGTGCTCGCCTCGGCCACCCCCTCCATCGAGACCGAGGTGAATGCCCGGCGCGGTCGCTACAAGCGGCTTGCGCTGCCGGAGCGGTTCGGCGGCGCGAAGGTGCCGGGGCTCTCGCCCATCGATTTGCGCAAGGAAGGCCCGCCGCGCGGCCGCTGGATCGCCCCGCGACTGGAAGCCGAGATCACCGACACCATGGCGGCGGGCGGGCAGGCGCTGCTGTTCCTCAACCGGCGCGGCTATGCCCCGCTCACCATGTGCCGCGCGTGCGGCCATCGCATGCGCTGCCCTTCCTGTTCGGCCTGGCTGGTGGAGCATCGCTTCCGCCGCCGGCTCGCCTGCCACCATTGCGGCTATCAGGCGCCGATCCCCGACACCTGCCCCGCCTGCAATGCCAAGGACAGCCTGATCCCCTGCGGACCCGGCGTCGAGCGCCTGCAAGAGGAAGTGCAGACCCTGTTCCCCGCCGCCCGCAGCCTCGTGCTCTCCAGCGATCTTTCCGGCGGCGTGGAGCGCATGCGGGCGGAACTGGACGCCGTGGCCAAGGGCGAGGTGGACATTATCGTCGGCACCCAATTGGTGGCGAAGGGGCACAATTTCCCCGGCCTCGCCTTGGTGGGGGTGGTGGATGCGGATGTGGGCCTCGGCCATGGCGATCCGCGCGCGGCCGAGCGCACCTTCCAGCTGGTGCATCAGGTGGCCGGGCGCGCCGGGCGCGGTTCCACCGAGGGGCGCGGCTTCATCCAGACCCACATGCCCGAGCATCCGGTGATGAAGGCGCTCATGCTGGGCGACCGCGCGGCCTTCTATGAAAGCGAGATTGCCTCCCGCGCGGAGGCCCAGCTGCCGCCGTTCGGCCGCATGGCCAGCCTGATCGTTTCGGCGAGCGAGGCCCATGCCGCCGAAGGCCATGCCCGCCGGCTTGCCGCGAGCGCGCCCCTGCATGCCGACGTGCGCGTGCTCGGCCCCGCCGAAGCGCCCCTCGCCTTGCTGCGCGGACGCCATCGCTGGCGGCTGCTGGTGCGCTCGCCTCGCGCCTTCGATCTGTCCGCCTATCTGCGGGGCTGGCGCGAAAGCGCGCCGAAGCCCACGGGCAATGTGCGGGTGGCCATCGACGTGGACCCGCTGAGCTTTCTGTGACGCGCGCCGGGGCGCTTCCCCAACGCGCCGGTTGAAAGCGGCGCGCCCTGCTTTATGGTGCGCCGCGATGCAGGATTAGGGAGCGCGACATGCGCCGTTTTCTTCAGATCGCCCTCGTTGTGGGCTTCGGCCTCGGCGTCGCCGGCTGCGACAAGTGCGGGGACTGGTTCAAGGTGACGCCCACGCACGCCTGCTCCGCCGAGCCGCTGCCCAAGTAGCCTATTTGAGGTTGGGATTGGGCACGCTGCCCTTTTCCGCCTTCAGCCGGGCGATCTCCGCCCGGATCGGTCCATAGGGACCATATTTGTGCTGGGCGGCGGAAAAGCCGTCCGCATAAGGCCCATAGGGCGCGTCGATCGGTTTCAACAGCAGGTCCGGAAAGTCGCGCTCCAGGCCGGCGAGGGCCGGGCGGGATTGGGATTCGACGAAGGCCGCCACGTCCCAGGCGTCTTCCACCTTCAATTGCGGCAGCAGCCAATCTGTGCCGTTGGGCATGTTGTTGTGGGCGAAATTGGCCAAGGTCATGAGCCGGCTCATCCCCGCCCCGTCATTGAAGCTGTCCGGCCCCCACAGCGGCGGCACGCCATAGCCGAGCGCGGCGTCGGCCACATTGCGCCGTACGCCCTGCCCGGAAGCTCCGTGGCAATCGGCGCATTGGCTGCGGAAGATGCCGGCGCCGCGCGCCGGATCGGCGGCGCGATCCAGCTCCGGCATGGAGCCCGCCCCGCCCCCGGAGATCTTGGCATCCTCGGGAATGTTGGTGGACAGTACCGTGAGATAGGCCAGCAAAGCCTGCATCGGCCGCGCGTCCGCCGGCATGGGACGCCCGTTCATGGAGCGGATCATGCATTGGTTCACCCGGTCCGCGAGGGTAAGTTCGCGCGCCGTGCGGGCGGAATAGGCGGGATAATCAGCGTCGGCGGCCACCAGCGGCAGGCCGAACTTCTTGCGCCCGTCATTGAGATGGCAGTTCGCGCAGGCGAGGTTGTTGCCGGCAAAACGCAGGGCGGGATCGGCAACCGCAGGCCCCACATGGGCATAGGTGGCCTCCAGCACCGAGCGGCCGAACCGCACGAGGCGGCCGAAGTCATCATCCGGCAAGGTGCTGATTTGAGGAATATCCCATTCGACGATCCGCGCGCCCTGTGCCGGCGCGGGAGCCGCCGTGGGCACGCCCTGCGCCCATGCCGCTACGCTGCCCGTTAAGAACAAGAGCCCCGCCAGAAGACCCATGCGCGCCTTGCGCCGCTCCATCCTTCCCTCCCCGTCCCCGTCTTTATTGCCTTTGCGGGCCAACGCAGCTATAAGCCCGCCTTCGTTTCGGCATGCGCCCCCCTGGAGGCGTGCCGATCCGAAAGCCGGACGGCCGCGCGAGCGGCCGTTGGCCTTTCTGGAACCAGTCTACATTAGGATGAAGTGCCATGACCGCCATCAAAGAATTGAAGGCCGTGGTGCGCGAACGGGCCGGCAAGGGGGCCGCCCGTGAAGAGCGCCGCGCCGGACGCGTGCCCGCCGTGATCTACGGCGAGAAGCAGGATCCGATCACCATCTCCCTGGAACACAAGGAGATCACCCGGACCATCTACGCCGGCCACTTCCTGACCACGCTCTTCCTCATCGAAGTGAATGGCAAGAAGCACCGCGTCATTCCCCGCGACTACCAGCTCGATCCGGTGAAGGATCTGCCGCTGCACGTGGACTTCCTGCGGGTGTCCGCCGGTGCGCGCGTCACGGTGGAAGTGCCGGTGCACTTCGTGAAGCAGGAAGCCTCGCCCGGCCTCAAGGCGGGCGGCACGCTGAACATCGTGCACCATGCGGTGGAGCTGGATTGCCCGGCCGAATCCATTCCCGATCACGTTTCGGTGGACATGACCGGCGTTCAGCTCGGCGCGTCGCTGCATTTGTCGTCGATCACCCTGCCGGAAGGCGTGGTCTCGGCGCTGCATGGCGACGACACCCTGGCCACCGTCGTGGCCCCGTCGGGCCTGAAGGACGCTGAAGCGGACGATGCGGCTGCCGCCGCCGCTTCCGCCGCCGCGACCTCCACCAAGTCCTGATCGACCTCTCGGGCCGGAGTTGCACCGTGATCCTGCTCGCAGGCCTCGGCAATCCCGGCCCGAGATATGTCGGCAACCGGCATAATATCGGCTTCATGGCGGTGGAGGCCCTGGCCCGCCGCCATCGGCTGTCCCCGTGGCGCCGCCGCTTCCAGGGCGCCGTCGCCGAGGGCGAGATCGCCGGCGAGAAGGTGCTCGCTTTGCTGCCCGAGACCTTCATGAACGAAAGCGGCCGCGCGGTCGCGGAAGCCATGCGCTTCTACAAGATCCCGCTGGAGCAGGTGTTCGTGTTCCACGACGAGCTGGACCTTCCGCCCGCCAAGATCCGCACCAAGAAAGGCGGCGGAAACGCCGGCCACAACGGCCTGCGCTCCATTACCGCACAGTGCGGCAACGACTATTGGCGGGTGCGGCTCGGCATCGGTCATCCGGGCGACAAGACGCTGGTGCACCCTTACGTCCTGGGCGATTTCGCCAAGAGCGAGAAGCCCTGGGTCGAGGGGGTGTGCGAGGCATGCGCGGACTTCGCCGAGCAGCTGGTGGTCGGAAAACCCGAGGAATTCCAGAACCGCGCGCATTTGTACCTGGATGCGCAGGGCTTCGGCGACAAGAAAACCATTGGCGATCCGCGCGCCTGACCGCACTGTGCGCGGGCATCCTGGCCGGCGCATGCGGGGGCCGCCCTTGAAGAACATCACCATCACCTTGTCCGACGAGCTGACGGTCCAGGTGCGCCTTGCCGCCGCGCGCGAGGGCAAGAGCCTGTCCAAATTCATCGCCGACCGCCTGAGCCGGGCGCTCGGTGGCCATTCCGATCCGCTCGCCCCGTTCGACCGCTGGCTCGCCGGCCCCGGCTGGGACCCGCAGGGCCCCCCACTCCCGATGCGTGAGGACAGAAATGAGCCTGCGATGCTTCGTGGACGCGCGGATGCTGATCTATCTCCAGGACCGCAGCGCGGCCCGCAAGCGGGCGCTGACGAGGCATAGCCTGCGCTCGATCCGCCGCCACGGCGAGCTGGTGATCACGCCCCAGGTGGCGAGCGAGTTCTATGCGCTCGCCATCGACCGGTTTCCCTTCGTGCCGCGCCATGCCATACGGGACTTCCTCGGCGATCTGATGCCGGCCTGCCACTCCGCCTCGCCCAGCGAGCTGATGGGGCGGGCCTTCCACATCGAGGATCGCTTCAAGTTCGAATGGTGGGACTGCCTGATGATTGCATCCGCGCTCCTTGCGGATTGCCGGCTGCTGCTGAGCGAGGACCTGCAAGACGGCCTCGCCATCGAGCGCACCACCGTGATCAATCCCTTCACGACGGACATCGAGACCGTCTTCTCTTCGCTGAAAGATCGCTGAGCTATGGGCTTCAAATGCGGCATCGTCGGCCTGCCGAACGTGGGCAAGTCGACCCTCTTCAACGCGCTCACCCAGACCGCCGCGGCGCAGGCGGCCAATTATCCCTTCTGCACCATCGAGCCCAATGTGGGTGAAGTGGCGGTGCCCGATCCGCGCCTCGACACGCTGGCCTCCATCGCCGGCTCGGGCCAGATCATCCCCACCCGCCTCACCTTCGTGGATATCGCGGGCCTGGTGCGCGGCGCCTCCAAGGGCGAGGGGCTCGGCAACCAGTTCCTGGCCAATATCCGCGAATGCGACGCCATCGCCCATGTGGTGCGCTGCTTCGAGGATGGCGACGTGACCCATGTGGAAGGCAAGATCGCCCCCGTGGACGACATCGAGACCATCGAGACCGAGCTGATGCTGGCCGATCTCGAAAGCCTGGAAAAGCGCGCCGCCGCTTTGGAGAAGAAAACCAAGAACGGCGCCGACAAGGAAGCCAAGGAAACCCTGGACCTGATGAACCGCGCCCTGGTGTTGCTGCGCGAGGGCAAGCCGGCGCGCCTCGTGGAGCGCAAGCCCGAGGAAGAGCAGGCCTTCTCCATGCTCGGCCTGATGACCGCAAAGCCGGTCCTCTACGTCTGCAATGTCGAGGAAGCCTCGGCGCTGGAGGGCAATGCGCTCTCCGCCGAGGTGTTCAAGCGCGCGGCCGAGGAAGGCGCCAAGGCGGTTGTGGTTTCGGCCAAGATCGAGAGCGAGATCGCCGTGCTGCCGGCCGAGGACCAGAAGGATTATCTCGACGCCATCGGGCTCGACGAGCCGGGCCTCAACCGGGTGATCCGCGCCGGCTACGATCTGCTGCACCTCGTGACCTATTTCACCGTGGGCCCGAAGGAAGCGCGCGCCTGGACCATCACCAAGGGCACCAAGGCCCCGGCGGCGGCGGGCGTGATCCATTCCGATTTCGAGAAGGGCTTTATCCGCTCGGAAACCATCGCGTACGCGGACTATGTCCAATACAAGGGCGAATCCGGCGCGCGCGATGCGGGGCGGCTGCGCCTGGAAGGCAAGGAATATGTGGTGCAGGACGGCGACGTGCTGCACTTCCGCTTCGCCAATTAGCGCGCGGCACCGATGAGGATGGCGCAAGCGTGGCTTGACCGCGCCCCGCGCCTCCCCTCTCATCTGGAAAAACAGCAGGAGGAGGCGGGATGCCCGACATCTTTTGGGAGGACTTCGTCGAGGGGGAGGTGAAAACCTTCGGCTCCTACGAAGTCACCGAAGACGAGATCATCGCCTTCGCCAGCGAGTTCGACGCCCAGCCCATGCATCTCGATGCGGCGGCGGGCAAGGCCTCCATGCTCGGCGGCCTTGCCGCTTCCGGCTGGCACACCTGCGCCATCATGATGCGCCTGATGTGCGACGGCTTTCTGCTGCGCGCGGCCGGCCAGGGCTCGCCGGGCGTGACCGAGACCAAATGGCGCGAGCCGATCTTTCCCGGCGATGTCGTCACCTTGCGCCGCACGGTGCTCCAGAGCCGCAGCTCCAAGTCGCGTCCCGACCTCGGGCTGGTGACCTTGAAGCTGGAGCTGCTGAAGCCGGCGGGCAGCGTGGCGCTGGAACAGGAATGCGTGGTGCTGTTCAACCGCCGCAATCCGGGAGCGCGCCTCGCATGAACTTCTTCGACGAGATCCAGGTGGGCGACCGCGAAATCCTCGGCACCCACACCTTCACCCGCGACGAGATCGTGGCGTTCGCGCGCAAATACGATCCGCAGCCCTTCCATGTGGACGAAGAGGCGGCCAAGCGCAGCATTTTCGGCGCCCTGTGCGCCTCCGGCTGGCATACGGCGGCCACCTGGATGAAATATTTCGTCGCCTACCAGCAGCGCACCGCCGCCGAACGGGTGGCCAAGGGCGTCGCTGTGCCGGTGACGGGTCCCTCCCCTGGCTTCAAGAACCTGCGCTGGCTGAAGCCGGTCTATGCCGGCGACGTCATCACCTATGCCACCGAGGCGCGGGAGAAGATCCTGCCCAAGAGCCGGCCGGACTGGGGCATGCTGATCGCCTACAACACCGGCACCAACCAGGATGGCGTGCTGGTGTTCGATTTCGAGAGCCGGGTATTCGTGCAGCGCCACCCCTGAGCGCGCGAACCCCCTCCGCCGGCGCGGGAGAGGGGCGCCGGACGGCAGGTGCGTGCGATTGTCTTTCTTTCACAGCCGTCATGGCCGGGCCTGTCCCGGCCATCCCCGCCGGGCGGAACGCGCGGGCCTTGAATGCGGACGCCAACGGCACCGCGTGGATGCACGGGACAGGCCCGTGCACGACCATGCTCCGCCGTGACGGCGTCAGGCCATGAATGGCGATTGGTCCCAGCATCGGGCGGGCCGGAGCCCGCCCGTCTGGATCACAGATTGAGGCCCGCCATGGCGGCTTCCGGATAGCGCGTGCCGGCCACCGCCTCGGGCGCGAACAGGGCATCCAGCTCGGCGACCTGCGCCGGCGTGAGCTTGACCTCGGTCGCGGCGATATTCTCCTTGAGATATTTGATGCGGCGCGTGCCGGGGATCGGCACCACATTGTCCTGCTTGTTGAGGATCCAGGCCAGCGCCAGCTGGGCGGGCGTGATGTCGAGCGCTTCGGCGATCTGCGCCAGGGCTGCGACCAGACGGCCGTTCTGCGCCGCCGCTTCACCCTGGAAGCGGGGATTGTGGTTGCGGAAGTCGCTCGCCTCCAGCGTGCTGGCCGCCACGGTCCCTGTCAGGAAGGCGCGGCCGAGGGGGCTGTAGGCCACAAAGGCGGTGCCGAGTTCGCGGCAGGCCGCGAGCATGCCGTCCTCGGGCTCGCGGCTCCACAGGGAATATTCGCTCTGCACGGCGGTGATGGGATGCACCGCATTCGCCCGCTTCAGCGTCGCCACCGAACATTCGGAAAGGCCGATGAAGCGCACCTTGCCGGCCTCCACCAGCCCCTTCATGGCGCCGACCGTATCCTCGATGGGGGTCGCGGGGTCGACCCGGTGGAGATAATAAAGGTCGATCACATCGGTGCCGAGGCGGGCGAGGCTGGCATCGCAGGCGGTGCGGACATAATCCGGCTTGCCGTTGACGCCGAGCCGCTCGCCGTTGGGGCCACGCATATGGCCGAATTTCGTGGCCAGCACGACCTGGTCGCGCTTGCCCTTCAAAAACTGGCCGAGAAGGCGCTCATTGTGCCCGACGCCATACATGTCGGCGGTGTCGAAGAAGGTCACGCCAAGTTCCAGCGCGGCATCGAGGGTTTCGAGCGATTGCGCGTCGTCGCTGGTGCCGTAGAATTCGGACATGCCCATGCAGCCGAGGCCGATGGCGGACACGGACAGGCCGGAACGGCCTAGGAAGCGGCGGTTCATGAAAGACCTCGCGGGAGAGAGAGAGTGGTCGATGGACAGAAAAAAGGCGGCGCGGGCGTGCCGGGAGAGGACGCGGCGCCGGGGCGGCGAGAGGCGGGCCGCAGACACCGGTCTGGCGGGGCGCTCTCAATCACCATATGTAAACTACACCGTATAGTTTACATTGTCAATCATGAACTCCGGCAAACCGCCCCCCGCCCGCCCGGGCAAGACCGCAAGTCCAGCGCCCCAAGCCAAGCTGGCGGCGCGCGATCCACGCGGCACCGGCCGACGCATCCGCGCGGCCGCGCGGCGGCTGTTTCTCGAGCGCGGCTACGGCAACACGAGCATGGATTCCATCGCCGCCGCCGCGCCCGTGTCCAAGCGCACGCTGTATCAGCATTATCCCAGCAAGGCGGAGCTCTTCGGCGCGATCATCGCCGAGGTCTGGGCGCATTTCATCGGCGGCCCGGTGCTGCCGGATACGGCAGAGGACGACCCGCGCGTGGTGCTGCGCGAGTTCGTTGCGCGCATGTGCGTCCATTGGGACCAGCCGGACGTCATCCCCATCCTCCGCCTGATCATCGCGGAAGCGCCGCGCTTTCCCGAACTCTCGGAGGCCTTCTCGCGCACCGGCAAGGAACCCACGCTGCGCAATCTCACCGCCTATCTGGAGACGCTGCGCTCCGCCGGTAAGCTGCCGGCGGGGCTCGACACCGGCCTTGCCGCCGCGCAATTCCTCGGCGCCATCAAGGAGCCGCTGTTCTGGCCGCGCGTGCTCGGAAACCCAATCCGCTTTTCCATCGACATGGTCACGGACCGCGCGATCACCGAAATCCTACGCAAGTGACGCGCCCGTGATGCGCGTGCAGCGATGACTCCGCTGGGTAACTACACATTCGTGAGAAATGACCTTTCGTAAACGGAACAAAATAACTTATTTACTTTGGTCATTACTCACGAAATCGGGATTTGCGTTACCTGCTGCAGCGCAATATCTCCTCTCCATCGCTGGGGCGGCGTGGAGCATTACCATGAATACCAAGATTCTTGCTTTCGGCCTCGGCGCGGTGATGAGCGTGACGGGTCTCGCCAGCGCGGCTTGGGCGGATGAATACGTGTCCCAGGAAAACCGCGACCAATATGCGGTGAACGAGCGCGACTATGAGATGAGCCACGCGCCCATGACGATGCCGGCGGCGCTGCACCAGCAGCATGCCGTGCGGCCGCACGCCGTTCGCAGCGCGAGCCATCAGCCGCACTTAACCCGTCCCGCCTCCCGCGCGAGCTGATCGCCGCGCGTCCGCCCGCGCTGGCGCGACGCCCCGCGTTCCATCCGGCCGGCCGGTCCCCGCGGGGATCGCGCCGGCCGTTTGCGTCGGGAGGGCGGATCGCGGCCCCGGCGCTGGTCTTCGGCCCATTCGGATGCCGCTTCCCTTGCCGCAGAGCGGTATCGCTGCTAAAGCCCGCGCGTCCGCGACAAATCGCGGGGCCATTTTCATTCATAACGACAGGACGGTCACCATGGCGATCGAGCGCACTTTCTCGATCATCAAGCCCGACGCGACGCGTCGCAACATCACCGGTGCGGTCAACGCCGTGATCGAGACTGCGGGTCTGCGCATCGTCGCCCAGAAGCGCATTCAGCTCACGCGCGAACAGGCCGAAACCTTCTACGGCGTGCACCGCGAACGCCCGTTCTTCGGCGATCTGGTGGCCTTCATGACCTCCGGCCCGGTGGTCGTGCAGGTGCTTCAGGCCGACAACGCGGTGGCCAAGTATCGCGAAGTCATGGGCGCCACCAATCCGGCCAATGCGGCCGAAGGCACCCTGCGCAAGCTGTTCGCCGAATCCATCGAGGCGAATTCCGTGCACGGCTCCGACAGCGCCGAGAACGCCGCCATTGAAATCGCCCAGTTCTTCTCGGGCAACGAAATCGTCGGCTGAGACGTTTCCTCTACGGACGCCGCGGCGCACAACGCTTTTTGCGCGGCGCGGCGTCCGGTTTTGGTTGTGGACCCAGCGCGTCTCCATTAGCTTCCCGTTAGGGAATGCATAATACGGCGCACCAGACGCAGCATACCCGCAGGGAACGCTGAATCCAGGATGGGGTGGGGTTACGATGTCGCTAGACTCTCCGGTGCTGTGGCTCGCACTGCTACAGATCATTTGGATCAATATCCTGCTGTCCGGCGACAATGCCGTGGTGATCGCCATGGCCTGCCGGTCCCTGCCGGAGAAAACACGCCGCTGGGGCATCGTGCTCGGCGCGGGCGTGGCGGTGGCCCTGCGGATCGTGTTCACCGGCCTCGTCGCCACCTTGCTGGCCCTGCCGTGGCTCAAAGTGGTCGGCTCCCTGGCCCTCATGTACATCGCCGTCGATCTCGCTCTTCCCAATGAAGAGAATGACGAGGCCGTCGCCGCCAGCGACAATCTGTGGAAAGCCGTCGGCACCGTCGCGATCGCCGATATCGTCATGAGCCTCGACAATGTGGTCGCGGTCGCCGCCGTCGCCAACGGCAATTGGGCCCTGCTGATCTTCGGCCTCGCCATCTCCATTCCGCTGATCGTCGCCGGCAGCTCCATCGTCATGGCGGTGCTTGACCGCTTCCCGATCCTCATCTGGGCGGGCGCGGCCCTGCTCGGCTGGGTTGCCGGAGAGATGCTGCTCAGCGACGTCGCGATCACCGACCGAATCGGCGGGCATGACGTGAGCGAAGCCTGGCATTTGCCGGCCGCGGCGGCCGGTGCCGTGCTCGTGGTCGCCATCGCCTGGATCATCGGCCGGGTGCGCCATGCCCGGCAGGCGGCTTCGCACAACTGAGCCATTTCGAATGACGAAGGGGGCAGCCGCCCCCTTTTTTGCGCCCCATACCTGCCGTAACGTCATGACAATACGGCGCGTCTCTCGGCGCTTTCGCCGCCCGCGCGAAAGCCCATCGGATTCAGGCAGAAGGACTGTCGCATGGATTTTTCCGATCCGACCTTTTGGGTCTCGCTTCTTCAGATCATCTGGATCGACCTGCTGCTGTCGGGCGACAATGCGGTGGTGATCGCGCTCGCCTGCCGCTCCCTGCCGCCCGGCCAGCGCCGCTGGGGCATTCTGCTCGGCGCGGGCGCGGCGGTTGGCCTGCGCATCATCTTCGCCCTCGCGGTCTCCTATGTGCTCGGCATTCCGCTACTGAAGGTCGCCGGCGGCCTGCTGCTGATCTGGATCGCGGTGAAGCTCGTCACCGACAATGAGGGCGAGGCGCACGAGGTCGCCGCCTCCGACAGCCTGTGGAAGGCGGTGCGCACCATCGCCATCGCCGACGCCGTGATGAGCCTGGACAATGTGGTGGCCATCGCCGCCGCCTCGCGCGGCCATCCCGAATTGTTCATCTTCGGCCTGCTGCTCACCATTCCGCTCATCATCGCCGGCTCGCAGCTGGTGATGGCGATCCTCACCCGCCTGCCGCTTCTGGTGTGGGCCGGCGCGGCCCTGCTGGGCTGGATCGCGGGGGAAATGGTGGTCGGCGATGTGATGTCCCTGCAATATATGCAGAGCGTCAATCCGGAATGGGTGAAGCCCGATTCCGAAGCGCCCAATGGGCTCAAGCCCGCCAACCTGCCGCATTATCTGGCGAGCGCCGTCGGCGCCGTGGTGGTGGTGCTTCTCGGCCTGCTGCTGCGCGGCCGCGGCAAGGAGAAGGTGCACGCCGCCTGACGCGCCCGCCTGTGGCCGCACGTCCCGTTCCCATCGCCCCCGGCCGCAACGCCGGGGGCGATTTCGTTTCAGGCCCGGGATGCCGCGCCGGCTCGATACGCTTTGCCGGAGCCGCTATAAGGAGGCGGAGGAGTTGCTTCGCCCATGAACGATCACGTCCGCTCGCCCTTGCCCGCATCCGGCATGCGCGCCTCGGTCTGCCCGCACGATTGCCCCTCCACCTGCGCGCTGGAGGTGGAGGTGCTGGCGGACAACAGGATCGGCCGGGTGCGGGGGGCGGCGGACAATTCCTATACCGCCGGCGTCATCTGCGCGAAGGTCGCCCGCTATGCCGAGCGCGCGCACCATCCCGAAAGGCTGATGACGCCGCTCAAGCGAACCGGGCCCAAGGGCTCCACCCAGTTTGCCCCCATCTCCTGGGACGAGGCGCTGGACCGCACCGCCGAAGGCCTGCTCGCCGCCGAGCACGCCCACGGCGCGCAGAGCGTGTGGCCTTATTATTATGCCGGCACCATGGGGCTGGTGATGCGCGACGGCATCAACCGCCTGACCCACGTGAAGGGCTATTCGCGCTTCTTCTCCTCCATCTGCGTGAACCCGGCCTGGAGCGGCTATATGGCCGGCACCGGGCGGCTCGCCGGCGCCGACCCGCGCGAGATCAGCCGCGCGGCGGACCTCATCGTCATCTGGGGCACCAATGCGGTGGCGACGCAGGTGAATGTGATGACCCACGCCATTCGTGCCCGCAAGGAGCGCGGCGCGAAGATCGCGGTGGTGGATGTCTATCGCACCCCCACCATGGAGCAGGCGGACATTCCCCTGCTGATCCGCCCCGGCACCGACGGCGCGCTCGCCTGCGCGGTGATGCACGTGCTGTTCCGCGACAATCGCGCCGACCGCGCCTATCTCGCCCGCTATGCCAATGATGCGGAAGAGCTGGAAGCCCATCTCGAAACCCGCACGCCCGCCTGGGCGGCGGCCATCACCGGGCTGAGCGTTGAGGAGATCGAGGCGTTCGCGGCGCTGGTGGGCTTAACGCCGAAAAGCTATTTCCGCCTTGGCTACGGCATGTCGCGCAGCCGCAACGGCGCGGTGAACATGCATGCCGCCTCGTGCATTCCCGTGGTCTCCGGCGCCTGGCAGCACGAGGGGGGCGGCGCGTTTCATTCCAATTCCGGCATCTACCGGCTGAAGAAGACGCTGATCGAGGGGCTGGACGTGCGCGACGGCACCACGCGCGAGCTGGACCAATCCCGCATCGGCGCCATCCTCACCGGCGACCGCGCGGCGCTCTATGACGGGCCGCAGGTGCACGCCATGCTGATCCAGAGCACCAATCCCCTGAGCGTCGCGCCCGACCAGGAGGCGGTGAAGCGCGGGTTCGCGCGCGAAGACCTGTTCGTGGCGGTGCACGAGCATTTCCTCACCGAGACCGCGCGGCAGGCGGACATCGTCTTTCCCGCCACCATGTTCACCGAGCATGACGATCTCTATCTCTCCGGCGGGCACCAGCACATCCAGATGGGCCCGCAGCTGGTGGAGCCGCCCGGCGAATGCCGCTCCAACCACGATCTTCTGCGCGCGCTCGCCCCGCGCCTCGGCGCGCAGCATCGCGGCTTCGAGATGAGCGCGCGCGAACTGGTGGACTGGACCTTGCGCGCCTCGGAGCGCGGCACGCTGGAGGAGCTGGAGGCCGCGCGCTTCAAGGATGTGCAGCCGGATTTCGCCACCGCCCATTATCTCAACGGCTTCGGCCATCGCGACGGGCGCTTCCGCCTGAAGCCGCGCTGGGACAAGGTGCCGTTCGCCGCGCCGGAAAAATTCGGCGTCGCCGACATGCCGGAATTCCCCGACCATTGGGCGGTGATCGAGGAGGCGACGGCGGAGCACCCGTTCCGCCTCGTGACCGCGCCGGCGCGCAATTTCCTCAATTCCACCTTCAACCAGACCGCGACCTCCACGAAGAAGGAGGGCGGGCCGACCCTGCTCATTCACCCCGAAGACGCCGCCCCGCTCGGCATTTCAACCGGGGATCTGGTGGAGGTTTCCAACCCGCGCGGCCGCGTGACCTTGACCGCCCGCCTGTTCGACGGCGTGCGGCGCGGCGTGGTGGTGGCCGAGCAGATCCACCCCAACGCCGCCCATGAAGGCGGCCGCGGCATCAACACCCTGACCGGCGCCGACCCGGTGGCTCCGGTGGGCGGAGCGGCGTTTCATGACAATCGGGTGGGGGTGGGGAAGGTGTGAGGGGGCGATAGTAGAGTTTGGCCGATCATCTAAGGCAGACGCGAATTTCCCGCTAAAGCGAATACCAAGGAGTTTGTGAAAGACTGTGACTCTCCTTGATAGCTTCGTGAGGCTCGGCATCAGCCTGAATGGCGTGATCATTCCTGGCCGCTCAATTGAGGGCGTGCTCGCTCGGCACGCATTGAGCCTCGTGATCTATAATGAGGGAGACGAGACGTTTAAAGTCTCGCTGCCTGGGTCTGCGACGGCCATCCATTATCGCGGCCATCACCTCTTGCTCGTCGCACAACACCAACTGAAAGGGGTCGATGAAAGTCGGGTGGGGATGCTGACAGATGACGGCAGCCGGGTCATCACATCAAGTGGCCGCCGAGGCTATCACCCAACCTCAGAAAGCGATGCAAACGATGTTGTCGCCTTCAATTTCACAGACCCAGTCGCAAATATTCCAGAGCTGAAGCCGCGATTTTTTGATCTGACCACAATACCCGCGCACCTCAAGGCAGACATTACGTTGGCAGCGCTTATTGTGGGTTTTCCATCGGCCGTGCAGGATTATGACCTTTATGAAAACAATCGCTTAGGATTTTACCGTCTCCATGTTGCTTGCTTACCACATGAGGAACAGCCGACGGACAAAGCATTATTGCGGGTTACGCCAACGCGGGCATTAGAGATCAGTCCAGACGGGATGAGCGGCGGGCCCGCATTCGTAATCCAGGACGCAGAGGGTGGGCCTCGCGCCTTTTTCGCTGGCATTGTCCTCCGGGCCGGTCGAGAGGATTTTTACGTGCTCAAGTCAGGAGCCATAGTCGCCTTTCTTGACAGCGTGTTGCCTTGGTAGGCTAACGATGTCCTCCAACAGTCCCCTCCTCCCACCCGCCCCATCCAAATCCCCGTCATCGCCAGCGCCAGCGTCACCACCAGGATCAGCAAGGCGTGGAACAGGGCGAAGGCGGTGACCGTCAGGGCGCCCAGCGCCACGTCAGCGGCCTACCCGGTGGCCCCGGTGGGCGGGGCGGCGTTTCATGACAATCGGGTGGGGGTGGGGAAGGTGTGAGGGGGGAGGTGGAATTGGTTCACAGCTTCAAAAAAACCGCTAGGTACGAATTTAACTGCGAGCAGAACTCCAGCTAACCGATCTTCGGGTGAGGTGTACGACTGCCCGCTTCGACACGTATTCAGAAATGAATTTTAAATGCTCTTCGGTAAATACTTCACCTTCTTTGCACCCGCATTGTGCGCAAGCCTCTTTGAACCAATCTTCAATCATTAACCGCTGAGATAGATCTTGTCCATGAGCGATCAAGAAGCCAAGTCGGTCCATGGCAGGGTTCATATTGTCAAGATCTAGACTCCAGTCGGCCAAAATCCATTCTGCAGGCAGAATGGCCTTTTCGTCTTTATCTAGGCTAAAAACCTCATTTTGGAAAGGATTTGAGATAAGAGAGCACGCCCTTCTTGGAGGAGCCCCGGATGAAGACAGCAAAAATCGCCATCCGATTGCGCCATACAATCTAAAATATCCATATACGGCGCCATTTTTATCACTTATTACTTGAATAATATTCGGATTTGTGCCGAATTCTGGCGGTGTTTCTAAAATATTTCGATAGTCTAATTTCACTAATACGGTTGGATCATTTGGCTTATCTCCATTCCAAATGAAATTTCTGATTTGATCATACGAGGGCCGAGTGATCTCCTCGCTGCCGACGAGACGCGCCCATAGAACCAGAGCTGCTTTGGCCATAGACTGTTGTGATTGCCCTAGACCAAATTGCAAATCACCCTTTATTGATGGCGCAGGGACGATGGTATCGCTACGTGTGTGAGTTGAAAGAATGTCGGCTCGGATCGCCTCGATCACCTTTGGCTCGGAATAGCCTAATTTTTTAGCAACGGCGTGAGCTGCGCTATTCATCAAATATTCAAGCTCTTTCTCATTACGAGCTGAAATTGAAATATTTACGTCATTATCTTTTACATTAACGTTGACCTGCTTTCCTTCGGAGCGCGGCTTAACACGCATCCCTGGTTCAAGATTGAATGTCATTCCCTCGCTCTTGACTCCACGGATAGTGGGTGGCGCATCACCATTGCCAGAACGCAAGTGTCCAATACTTCTCAGCATGGCAACGCTATCGGCTAGATCGCGATCGGGCCCTCGCCCCATGCCCTCGTTACACTCAGAGCAAATAATATTTTTAACGGCTACCCTACCCCCAAGCGCATTTAGGAGGATATGCTCCGGCTTTGTCTCGCCTAAGATCGCGCACAAACAAAGTATGCATTTTATGTCTTTTTTTTGCATAATTTTTAAGCCGGTTTACAGAGACACTGCATCTAAAAAATATAGATGCACACCGATTGCCGCAGTCAAGAAAAGATGCAGATGCGCCTTATTAAAAATAGGTTGAGAGTCGCCGGGTAGGCAGGGACGTCGCTCCGCCGGCCCAACCTCCCCTCACAAGAAACCGCGCAGAAAAGCCCCCCTAAACCCACCCCCTCCAAATCCCCACCATCGCCACCGCCAGCGCCGCCACCAGGATCGCCAGCGCCTCGAACAGGCCGAAGGCATTCACCGTCAGGGCGCCCAGGGCCACGCCGGCGATGAAGGTGAGCCAGGAGAGGCCGTAGATCGCGCATTCCATCGGCCGCACCCGGCCCTTGGCCGCCGCAACCAGGGATTGGCCGAAGCTGAACAGCGCCCCGGTCACGAAGCTCTTGCCCACGTCGGCCCCCAGCACCACCTGGTGCGCGGAATTCTGCATGCCCATGGCGATGGAAATCAGGAACAGCGGCGGCATCAGGCTGCCCGTCGCCACCAGGGCCAGCGCGCCGCACAGCAGAGCGATTTCAACCCCGAGCACCGCCAGCATGGGCCGGCGCACCGGCGCTTCCACCACCAGCGTGCCCGCCACCGCGCCGATCACGAACGCGCAGATCACCATGGCCGTGCCGAGGAGCACATGCAGGTTCAGCGCCGCGAGCGCGGTGCCGAGGCGGGTGGTGTTGCCGCTCATGAAGGAGAGATAGAGCCCGCCCGCCTGGGCATAGCCCACCGCGTCCACATAGCCGGCCGCCCCGGTCATCAGGGTTGCGAGCACCAGGGGATAGCGCGCGGCGCCCGGCTTCGACGGCGAAGAGCTCATGCCCACCTGTTCCTTCGCGGCAGGTCAAGACACCGAAAGGCCGAGGCGCCGCCGGACCGCGCCGCTGCCCGCCCCTCCGCCTCCCCGGTCACACCCGCGGGGCGATCAGCACATCGAGCGGGGTGCGCGCGCCGGAAATGAGCGCGCGCTCGTCCTTCACCTGGATCCGCCCGCCCGCCAGCAGCGCCAGCCCGCGCGGATAGATGATGTGTTCCTGCGTCAGCACGCGCTCCGCCAGGGTCTGCGGCGTGTCGTCGGGCCGCACCGGCACCACCGCCTGGAGCACGATCGGCCCGTCGTCCATCTCCGGCCGCACCAGATGCACCGTGCAGCCGTGGAAGCGCACCCCGGCTTCCAGCGCGCGGGCGTGGGTGTCGAGGCCCTTGAAGCTCGGCAGCAGCGAAGGGTGCACGTTGATCATGCGGTCGCGCCAGCGCTCCACCAGCCAGGGGGTGAGAATGCGCATGAAGCCCGCGAGGCAGATGATCTCGATACCCTCGATGCGCAGATGCGCGTCGAGCGCGGCGTCGAAGGCGATCCGGTCGGCGAAATCGCGATGGCTCAGCACCATGGTGCGGATGCCGGCTTCCTCGGCGAATTGCAGGCCGGCCGCATCCGCCCGGTTGGAGACGACGAGGGCGATCTCGGCCGGAAAATCGGGCGCCTCGGCGGCCTTCACCAGGGCCGCCATGTTGGAGCCCCGGCCGGAAATCAGAATGGCGACGCGCTTCTTGTGCATCAGGCGCCAGCCTCGCCCGCGTCGAGGCCCAGCGTGCCGTCATAGACCACATGGGCCGCGCCCTCGCCGGGCTCGATGACGCCGAGGCGGACCACGCTCTCGCCCATGTCGGCGAACGCATCGGCCACCCGTTCCGCGTCCTCGGCCGCCACCACCACCGCCATGCCGATCCCGCAATTGAAGGCGCGGAGCATTTCCTCCGGCGCCACGCCGCCCGCCTTCGCGAGCCAGCGGAACACCGGCGGCACGATGAGATTGGAAAGGTCGATGCGCGCAATCGTGCCCTTCGGCAGCACGCGCGGCAGGTTCTCGGTGATGCCGCCGCCGGTGATATGGGCGAGCGCCTTCACCGCATGGGTCTGGCGCACCACGCCCAGCACGCTGCGCACATAGAGCCGGGTCGGCTCCAGCAGCGCCACGCCGAGCTCGGTGCCGGGCGCGAACGGCGCCTCCACGTCCCAGGCGAGGCCCGCGCGCTCGACGATCCGGCGCACCAGGGAATAGCCGTTGGAATGGATGCCGGAAGAGGCCAGGCCGAGAATCACATCGTCCGGCCCCACGTCCGGGCGGGGCAGCACGGCGGAGCGCTCCACCGCCCCCACCGAGAAGCCAGCGAGGTCGTAATCGCCTTCCGAATACATGCCCGGCATCTCGGCGGTCTCCCCGCCGATGAGCGCGCATCCCGCTTCCTTGCAGGCGCGCGCCACGCCGGCGACGATCTGCGCCCCGACATCCGGGGTCAGATGGCCGGTGGCGAAATAATCCAGGAAGAACAAAGGCTCTGCGCCCTGCACCACCAGATCGTTCACGCACATGGCAACAAGGTCGATGCCGATGGTGTCGTGCTTGCCGGTCTCGATGGCGATCTTCAGCTTGGTGCCCACGCCGTCCGTGGTGGCGACCAGCAGCGGATCGAGAAAGCCGGCGCGCTTGAGATCGAACAGGCCGCCGAATCCGCCGATATCGGCCTCGGCGCCGGGCCGGGCGGTCGCCTTCACCAGCGGCTTGATGAGATCGACGAGCCGGTTTCCGGCATCGATATCGACCCCGGCGTCGCGATAATTGAGACCGTCCTGAGCCATTCTATCCTCACGCTTTCAGCGGGCTTAGCCGCGAACCGCGCGGGTGGCAAGGCTCAGGCGCGGCATGGCGGTGCATGGCACGTGGACGCCCACGGCACCCCTGCGCGCGGAGCGGGGCGGCACAAGGCGGCGCAGGCCGTGCGCGAGTACCGCGCCCGCCCGCGCGGCCGCCCCTCAAGCCTGTGGGCAAGCTGCGAGCGCAGCGCGCGCGCACCGCCCGCGCTTTCCCCTTCCCCTTCCCGTGCCCTTGCCCGTGCGCTTTGCCCGCCTTCAGTCTTCCAGCACGCGGAAGCGGAACAGCAATCCCGCCAGGATCGCGCCGATGGGCGGCACGATGACGAACAGCCAGAGCTGCGCCAGCGCCTTGCCGCCGACGAACAGCGCCGGGCCGATGCTGCGCGCCGGATTGACCGAGACGCCGGTCACCGGGATGAACACGATATGGATCATCACCAGCGACAGGCCGATGGCGAGGCCGGCCGCCTGGGTGATGCCGGCGCGCGAGGTCGAGCCGAGGATCACCACCAGGAAGATGAAGGTGCCCACCAGTTCCGCCATCACCGCCGCGCCGAGCCCGTAGCCGCCCAGATAGCCCTCGCCCCAGCCATTCTGCCCCAGGCCTTCGGTGGCGACATTGAAGCCGGCAAGCCGGCCCGACATGAGCCCATAGAGGATGCCGGCGCCGAGAATGCCGCCGATGAGCTGGGCGAGGATGTATTTGGGCACCTGCGACAGGGACAGCCGCCCGGCCGCCCAGACTCCCAGCGTGACGGCGGGATTGATGTGGCAGCCGGACACATGGCCAATGCCATAGGCCATGGCGGTCACGGCAAGGCCGAACGCGAAGGCGATCGCCAGGAGTCCCAGATGGCCGCCCCCCGCGGTCGTCACCGCCGCGGCCCCGCACCCGAACAGCACGAGCGTTGCCGTGCCGAGACATTCCGCGACATATTTTTTCACGTCGTCTTCTCCCTGCCCGGATGCAGCGCGCATCCCCGCATCGCCGCCGGGACGTGGCGGCGCACATCCATTGCGGGCCGTTTTTACACACCCGTCAAGCGTGCGCGCGCCTCGCCGGACGGCTGACGAAAGCGGTCGGAGATGCTAGGTCTTCACCGTGCGGGGCGGCAATGATGCAAGAGGAAACGCCAAATGTTGAGAGTCCGGCTTAAGGGCACCAGCGCGATCGCCGCGCTGACCATCGCGTCCATGCTCTCCGCGCCCTTTGCCTATGGCCAGCAGCCGCCCGCCCAGGAGCAGACCCAGGCGCCGGGCGCGGGTCTTGCCTGGCCGCGCGACTTCGACGTGGGCGACAGCCGGCTCGAACTCTACCAGCCGCAGATCAACAGCTGGGACGGCAATAAGATCGGCGGCCGCGCGGCCGTCGCCATCGGCCCCAAGGAGGGCGCGCCGACCTATGGCTTCGCCGATTTCACCGCCATCACCACGGTCGACAAGGCCGAGGGGCTGGTCCATCTGGACCATATCGCCGTGACCAAGGTGGAAGTGCCCACCGCGCCCGACAAGGTCGGCGCGATCCAGGAGGCGCTCACCAAGCGCCTGCCGCCCAATGGCATCACCGTGGCGCTGGACCATCTCCAGGCGAGCTACGCCGTCAACCAGAAGATCGCCGCGCTGAAGACCCAGCCGGTGGAAAATACCCCGCCGCACATCGTCTTCACCGACACACTCACGGTGCTGGTGCTGATCTCCGGCGACCCCGACCTCAAGCCGATCGCCGGAGTGAACGACTTCCAGCGGGTCATCAACACGCGGCCCCTGATGCTGCGCGACGACAAGGGCGTCTATCACCTCCAGGCCGCCGGCACCTGGTATGAGACCGCTAGCCTCGACAGCACCTGGGTGGTGACGCCCCAGCCGGCGAGCGCGCTCCAGAACGCGGCCAAGATCGCCACCAAGCAGAATGCGCCCGACCCGCTGCTGGGGCAGGACGGCAAGCCGATCACCCCGCCGCCGGCGATCTATGTCTCGGCCACCCCGACCGAGCTGGTGCAGACCAACGGCCAGCCGCAGATGCTGCCGGTGGCCGGCACCGGACTGCTCTCCATGAGCAATGCCGACCATGCGGTGTTCATGGACCCGACCAACAACGCCTATTACGTGCTGATCTCGGGCCGCTGGTTCCGCGCCACCGATCTGCGCGGGCCCTGGGCGTTCGTCGCCTCCGACGCGCTGCCGGCTGACTTCGCCAAGATCTCGCCGCAGGACCCGAAGGCCAATGTGCTGGTTTCGGTCGCCGGAACGCCCCAGGCCAAGGAAGCGGCCATCGCCGCCACCATTCCCCAGACCGCGACGGTCAAGCGCTCCACCGCCGGCAGCGTCACCTATCAGGGCGCGCCGCAATTCGTGGAAATCACCGGCACCAGCCTGAAATATGCGGTCAACACGCCGCTGCCGGTGATCCAGGTCTCCTCCAACCGCTTCTACATGGTCTCGCAGGGCGTGTGGTTCGTCTCCGCCTCGCCCACCGGCCCCTGGCGCGTGGCCGACGCGGTGCCGGACGTGATCTATACGATCCCGGTCTCCTCGCCCGTGCATTACGTGACCTATGTGCGGATCTATTCCGTGCAGCCGGAGACCGTCGTGGTTGGCTACACCCCCGGCTATATGGGCGTGATGGTCGCGCCCGGCGGCACCGTGGTCTATGGCAGCGGCTATTATTGCACCGGCTATGCCGGGGCCACCTGGTGGTATGGCTGCCCGGCGACCTATGGCTATGGCGCCGGCTTCGCGCTCGGCGCCACCGTGGGCTTTGGCTTCGGCTTCGCCGCCGGCTGGGCCTGGGGCGCCGCCGTGAACCCCTATTGGGGTCCCTATTGGGGCGCCGGCCCCTGGGGCGGCCATTGGGGCTATACCAATCTCAACTACACCAACATCTACGGCCGCTGGGGCGGGGACGCGGTGGTGGCCCATTCCTGGGGCGTGACCGCCAACGGCACCGGCTGGTCCTCGCGCGCCTGGGCCGGCACCACGGCCCGCGGCACCGACTTCGCCGGCCGCTCGGCCGCGGCGTTCAATCCCTATACCGGCAATTACGGCGCCGCCCGCGACAACAGCCGCTACAACCCGTACACGGGGGCACGCGGCCAATCGAGCGCGTCGGTGACCGGCAATGCCTATACCGGCAACAAGGAAGCGACGCGCGAATCCACCGGCTACAATCCCACCGCCGGCACCGCCCACGCCTCCACCACCTCGGTCAGCCGCGAGGATGGCCATGTGGACGTGGACAGCAAGGGCGTCGCCACCAACCAGCGCACCGGCAATACGGTGGGCTGGAACAATGGCAACGTCTATGCCGACCATGACGGCAACGTCTACCAGCACTCGGACACCGGGTGGAACAAGGCCACCTCGTCCGGCTGGCAGTCCGTGGACCACAATGCCGCGACCGCCAATCTCGACCAGGAGCGCCAGGCGCGCCAGTGGGGCAACGAGCGGGTGAATGCCGGAGCGGACCGTTTCGGCGGGGGCTTCGGCGGCGGCGCCCGCTTCGGCGGCGGCGGCTTCCGCCGCTGAGCTTTGCGGGTCCGCCGAGCTTTTCAGGTCAAATGACCGTTTGAGAGGATCGCGGGCGCCCCTCGGGGCGCCCGTTTCATGTCCGGGCGGCCGGCCGAGGCTGGCGCCGGCCCCCATGCGAGCCTGCCATGTCCCTGCGCCCCTATCTGGAGTTCGCCGATCAGCGCGAACGCCGCGCCAGCTGAACGGCCGCGGCGTTCGGGGCCGGCCGGCGCGGGCCGGATTCATTCATGGCGAAGATCTTGGCCGAACGTGCGGTGTCATCGGCCGAAACGGCGCGGAGAGGCGTCACGAAACCACTGTTCGTCTGCGCTAAGTCCATGTTTCACGTGAAACATTTCCTGTCCCGCCGGCCTTTTCCCCCGCGCCGGAACGCCCCTCAGGCCGCAGTGCGGTGCCGCACGGGTGCAGGCGGGGCAAGGGCCGAGAAGATCTCCGGCGGCGCGGCTTCCTCCGGCGTCGCGCACAGCCGCCGGGCGGCGAGCCAGGCGCCGAAACGCGGATCGGCGGTCAAGACCGCGAACGGAATCGCCAGCCAGCACCCGGCAATCAGCGGCGCGGTCCACAGCAAAAGCACCGGCGCCATCAGCGCCATGGCGAGCGCCACCCCGAGGCCGAACGCCGTGGGCAGCCACAGCGCCCGCGCGGCGACATGCCAGGACAGCGCATGGGCATCGCGCGCCTGCCCGTTCCAAACCCCGTGCACATGGCCGAAGGCGAGAAGCGCCAGAAAGCGTGTGGTGGACAGCGCCATGATGGGCGCCAGCAGGAAGGCGAACACCAGTTCCGCCAGCGCCGAGAGCGCGAAGCGTCCCGCCCCGCCATAGCGTCGCGCGCCCCCCGTCGTGAGCGCCACGTCCAGCAGCCCGGCGAGCTTCGGCGACAGGGAGAGGAACAGCAGGCCGAGATAAAGCCCCGCCGTTCCCGCCCCAACCTCGGGCGAGGCATCCATCGCCGCGAACGGCAGCAGCAGCAGCGCCAGCGGCACCGCCGGCATGGCGGCGAACATCAGAATCGCCCACACCAGCTGGAACCGGCTCATGGGCGGCAGGCCGGGCAGGGACAGCAGGCGGGTATATTGCAGGTTGCCCAGGCACCAGCGCAGGTCGCGGGCCATGAAATCCAGCACGGTGGGAGGGTTCTCCTCAAAGCTCTCCCCCTCCACCGGCACCACCCGCACCTCGTAGCCAGCCCGGCGCATCAGCACCGCCTCCACCTGGTCGTGGGAGAGAATCGGCCCGCCCAGCGGCGGCTCCCCCGGCAGGAGCGGCAGCTCGCAATGGAGGGTGAAGGGCTGCACCCGGATCAGCGCATTATGCCCCCAGAACGGCCCGCAATCCCCCGCCCACCAGGTGGCGCCGAGCGTGTAGCAACGCATGCCGTGGCGCATGCCGAACTGGAACAGGCGGGCGAACCCGCTGGCGCTGGGCAATCCCACCACCAGGCTCTGGAGGATGCCGAAGCGCGGGTTCGCCTCCATGATCCGCACCAGGTCCAGCACCGCCGGCGCGCCCATCAGGCTGTCCGCATCGAGCGGCAGCATGAAATCATAGGCGCCGCCCCAGGTGAGGCAGAAATCCCGCACATTGCCCGCCTTGAAGCCGGTGTTCACCGGGCGGCGGCGATAGAGAATGCGTCCGCCCTCCTCCGCCTGCCAGCCGGCGACCGCCTCTTCCTCCGCCCGCGCCACGTCCGCGCGATTGGTGTCGCTGAGCAGGAAATAATCGAACTGCCCGCCCAATCCGGTGGCGTCGAGCCCGGCTTTCACCGCACGCAAACGTGACAGAGCCCGTTCGGGATCTTCGTTGCGGAGCGTCATAAGAATGGCCGTGCGCGTCGAGACCGGGGTATCGCGCATGCGAGCCAGAAACGGCGCCGCCTGCATCACACCGTCACGGCGTGCGTGCAGAAGAAAAAGACCGACCGAGGCATTCCAGAAACCAATCGCATTCCAGGGCGTTGCGACCAGCACGCAGGCCAGCAAAACCAGATCGACAGCCCGCCAGCCGTTCTGTGACGCGAGCCGGGCCGCGAACACAGCGACCAGCGCAAGGGTGGCGAGATTGAGGGCCAGCATCACCAGACGGCGGCGGCGCATCGCCCGCAACCGTGCGGCGGTCGCGGGCAGGAGGTCGGCGAGCAAGGCGGAGGGCTCAGGCCGGACGTTCATGAAGGCTCCGGTGGGTGGGATGAATCAATGCGGGAGATCGGCGGAATTGCGATGATCGAACAACGTGCTGCGCGCCAAAGCCAGGAACAAGCGCGCGAGCGGACCGGAGATGCCAGGGACGTGAAACCTCTCGATCAAACCGAATGCGAGGCCTCGGACCCGGCCCACGCCGAAGCGCTCTGGTATGTCGCTCCGCGCTGCGCCCGCCTCAAGGGCGAAACGCTGCGCCCGCGCGAACGTGACGAGCTTCTGATCGAAACCTCCTGGAGCGCGGTGAGCCGGGGCACCGAGCGCCTGATCTATGACGGCCTCACCGACCCCGTACATCGCGGCTGCATGCGCGCGCCCATGCAGTCCGGCGACTTTCCTTTCCCGGTCAAATACGGCTATTGCGCGGTCGGCCGCGTCGCCGCCGGCCCTGCCCCATTGCTCGGCCGCGACGTGTTCGCGCTGCATCCCCACCAGGACCGCTTCCTGATCGCCGCCGACCAGGCGATGCTGGTGCCGCGCGATGTGCCCGCCCGCCGCGCCACCCTCGCCGCCAATATGGAAACCGCCCTGAACGCGCTCTGGGACAGCGGCGCCAGCGCGGGCGACCGGATCGTGGTCGTGGGCGCGGGACTGGTGGGCTTGCTGATTGTCTATCTCGCCGCCCGCCTGCCGGGCGCGGACGTCACCGCCCTCGACCCGTGCGCCCAGCGCCGCGCGCTCGTGGAAGCGTTCGGGGCACGGTTTTCCGCCTGCCCGGATCCGATCGCCGAAGCGGACGTGGTGTTCCATGCCAGCGCCACCTCTGCGGGACTCGCCGCCGCCATCGGCTGCTGTGGACATTCGGCCACGCTGGTGGAAGTGAGCTGGTATGGCGACAAGCCGGTGACGGTGGAGCTGGGCGGCCCGTTCCATGCCAAGCGGCTGCGCCTGCTCTCCTCGCAGGTCGGCGCCGTGCCGCCGGAGCGTCAGCCGCGCTGGACCCTGAAGCGCCGGCTCGCCAAGGCCCTCGACCTGCTCGCCGACCCCCGGCTCGATGCGCTGATCACCGACGAGGTGGCCTTCGCCGATCTGCCCCATTCCCTCGACCGCATCCTCGGCGCCCAGCCCGATGCGGTGGCCACCGTGGTGCGCTATAGCGCCTGAACGGCAAGGATCTGTCCCATGTATGCAGTGGAAGTGCGCGACCACATCATGATCGCCCATAGTTTCAAGGGCGATCTGTTCGGCCCGGCCCAGGCGCTGCACGGCGCCACCTTCGTGGTGGACGTGGCGTTCTTCAGCCGCGAGCTGACCGCCGAGGGCGTGGTGGTGGACATCGGCCGCGCCCTCGATGCGCTCAAAGCGGTGCTCGGGCCCCTCACCTATCGCAATCTCGACGACCTGCCGGAATTCGCCGGTCGCAACACCACGACCGAAGTGCTGTGCCGCCATATCTTCGACCGCATGGCGGACGCGGCGCGCACCGGCGCCCTGGGCACGGGCGGCGATGCGCTCGCCAAGCTGCGCGTGACGCTGCATGAATCCCATGTGGCGCGGGCCTGGTACGAGGGCGATATCGCCGCATGATGGCGGCCGCCTTCGCGATCCCCGGCGACCTCGATCTGCCGACCGGCGGCTATGCCTATGACCGCGCGGTGCTGAGCCGCTTTCCGATGGACGGCCTTTCGCTGACGCATCTCGCCCTGCCGGCCGGCTTTCCCGCCCCGACCGACGCGCAAGTGGGCGAAGCCCTGGCCGCCGTCGCCGCCACCGCGCCACAGACCCTGCTGCTGATCGACGGTCTCGCCCTCGGCACCCTGCCGGCGGAAGGGCTCGCGGCGCTGAACCGGCGCATCGTCGCACTCATCCACCATCCGCTCGCTTTGGAGGCGGGCCTTTCGGCCGAAGAGCGCGCGCGCCTCGCGGCGAGCGAACGCGCGGCCCTCGCCCAGTGCGTCCATGTCATCGCCACCAGCCCGGCAACCGGGCGCACGCTCTGCAATGAATTCGGCATCGATCCCGCGCGCCTGACCATCGCGCTGCCGGGCTCCGCGGCGACCGCACGGGCGCCGGCAGACGGCAACCCGCCACGCCTGCTGGCCGTGGGCTCCCTTATCCCGCGCAAGGGATATGACGTGCTCCTTGAGGCCCTCGGCCGACTGAAGGGCGTCTCCTGGAGCCTGACCATCATCGGCAGCCTGGACCTGCACCCCGCGACAGTGGCGCAGGTGCGCGCCCTCATCGCCGCCCATGGTCTGGATGCGCGCATCACCCTCGCGGGGGCGCAGCCGCCGGAAAAGCTCGCGCAGGCGTTCGCCGCGAGCGACCTGTTCGTCCATCCCTCGCTGTTCGAGGGCTATGGCATGGTGCTGGCGGAAGCGATGCGCCACGGCCTGCCGATTGTCTGCACCACCGGCGGCGCGGCGAACGAGACCGTGCCGGACCGCGCCGCGCTGAAGGTGCCCCCGGGCGACGTGGAGGCCCTCGCCGGCGCCCTGCGCATCTGCCTGCTCTCTCCAAAAGAGCGCCGACGCCTCGCCGATGCCGCCTTCGCCGCCGGGCAGATGCTGCCCGATTGGGACCAGACCGCCCAGCTCATCGCCGGCGCGCTCAAGAGCGCCGCAGCGCCGGAGACTTTGTCATGACTGGATTTTCCACCCAATGGCTGGCCTTGCGCGAGCCTGCGGACATGGCCGCGCGCCACGCTGGCCTCACCGCCGATCTCGCGCTGCGTCTGGCCCGGCACGCGGGCGGCGCGGAAAGCGAACAGCGCATCGTCGATCTCGGCGCCGGCACCGGCTCCAACCTGCGCGCCACCGCGCCGCTGCTCGGCCCGCGCCAGAGCTGGCGGCTGCTGGATCACGATCCCACCCTGCTGGAGGCGGCACGCGCCGCCCTGGCCGCCTGGGGCGCCGAACAGGGCATGGCGGCCCATGCCGCAGGCGCCCGGCTGGTTCTGAAAGGGCCGGAGCGGCGCATCGCCATCGCCTTCGCCCAGGCCGACCTCGCCGCCGATCCCGCCGTCGGCCTTGATTCCATCGGGGCGGCGGCGCCGCATCTCGTGACCGCCTCGGCCTTCTTCGACCTCGTCTCCGCCGACTGGATCGCCCGGTTCGCGGCGCAGGTCGCGCAGCGCGGCGCGCTGTTCTACACGGTGCTGACCTGCGACGGCCGCGATGCGTGGCATCCCGGCCATGCGGCCGATGGCGAGATCGCCCGCGCCTTCCAGGCCCATCAGGCCCGCGACAAGGGCTTCGGCCCGGCCGCCGGTCCACAGGCCAGCGCTTTACTGGCCGAAGCCTTTCAGGCGCAGGGCTATGGCACGCGGGAGGAGAGTAGCCCCTGGCGGCTCGGCCCGCGCGAGGGTCAGCTGGTGGCCGCCCTCGCCGAGGGCACGGCCGGTGCGGTCGCGCAGACCGGGCTGCTGGCGGAAGAAACCGTGTCCGCCTGGCTGAACGCGCGCCGACATGCCAGTTGCGAGATCGGCCACGCCGATCTGCTCGCCTGGCCGCACCCGGCGCCCCCGCTCAGCCCCGGCTGAGCTGCGGCAGCATGCGCGACAGCACGCCGTCGCGTCGGACGATGCCGTGGTAGAGACCGGCGAGAATGTGGAGCGTCACCAGCGCGGCGGTGAAATAGCCGAGATATTGGTGGGCGCCGTTCAAGAGGTCGGAGAGGCCGTCATTCTTCGGCGCGATGGCCGGCAACGTGAACAGGCCGAACACGCTCACCGCCGAGCCATAGGCGGACGAGCCTGCCCAGCCGAGCAGCGGCATCACGAAGATCAGCACATAGAGCAGGTGATGGACGCCGTTCGAGGCGGCCCATTGCCAATCCGGCAGGCCGGGTGGGCGGGGCGGCTTGCCCTTCACCACCCGAACCGCCACCCGCAGCACGGCGAGGCACAGGATAGTGAAGCCGATGGAGCGGTGGAGATCGAAAAGCCGGTCCTGTGCCGGGCCGTCCGGCAGGCGCAGCATGATGAAGCCGAACGGAATCACCAGCAGCACCGCCGCCGCCGTGATCCAGTGAATCCACCTAGCCGGCGGAGAATAAGGAATGACCTGCGGCTCGCTCATGGTCGCGCGTCCCGTCCTCATGGGGGGAGCGGCCGTCCCCGGTGCCGATGTCTGAAACTTCAGCGCCCCGGGCCGCCGGCAGGCGCAGATCGCACGCAAACAGCACGTCGCCGTCGGGAAACACCTCGACCCGGCTCGCCGGTCGCAGCGCATCCTTCAGCGCGGCGATGGGCGCAAGCTCAAGGCCCGCACGGCCGGAGCCGAGAATGACCGCAGACACCAGCACATGGAAGCCGTCCATGCAGCCGGCATCGAGAAATGACGACAATGTGCGCGTGCCACCCTCCACCAGGATGCGGAACAGGCCCTGTGCCCGCAACGCCTCCAGGATCGCCTGTGGCGTCATGCGTCCAGAGGCGTCGGCGGCCACCGCCACCGCCTCCACCCCGGCGGGAAGTGCGCCCGTCACTTCAGGACGACGCAGCACGAGGCGGCGGGCCCCGTCCGCGCCCAGGCAGCGGGCTGCGGGATCGAGCCGGCCGGACGGATCAATGATGACACGGGCAGGATTTTTGCCCGGCACCCGGCGCACGTTCAGCAGCGGGTCGTCGGCGACGATCGTGCCGACCCCCACCAGCACCGCATCGGCGCTCGCGCGCAGCCGGTGCAGATGGTCCAGCGCATACCCGCCGCTGATGTATTTGGATTCACCTGAAACCGTGGCGATACGCCCGTCCAGCGATTGGCCGAGCTGGCCGATCACGAGGGAGCGATCCGCGCATTGGGCACTCGCGCTCAAGCTCAGGAATGGGTCATAGTTCTGCATCGCCCCCGACTTAGCATAAACGGGCGCTGCCGGATGCAGGGGCCGGCGTATCGCGCGATAGGATCGCGCCGGGCAAGAATGGTTGGGAACGCAACGGCAATGGCACCGTTTGGTGACGACGGCAGCACGCGCATCCCTCGGGACGTGGCGCGGCGGGCGGCCGGATGGCACGACGGGGCTTGCAGAAACGCGGCCGTGGCACATGTTAGTGGGTGAAGAGGCTGTAATGTCCCCTAGTCTGAATATTCTCGGTCGTGCGGATCCACGTATCACCGCTGTTGAGCGCGCCATTTCCGAACTGCGCTCCGGCCGGCCGGTCCTGCTGTCGCAGGGCGAGGATCGCGCGCTTGTGATCGGCGCCGAAGCCTTTGACGCGCCAATGGCCGCTGCTTTCGCCGAACACGTCCAGGGCATCGGCCGCCTCGTGCTGCCGGGGCCGCGCCTGTCCCGCCTCGGCGCTCCACGCGAAGATGACGGCTCGATCTCCCTACCCCAGATGGACCCGGAACGGGTGGGAATGCTGACCCTCAAGGTGGATGCGCGTATCGACGCGCCGGTCGCCCCCGCGACCGCGCTCGACCTGGCCGCGCTCGACTTGCTCGGCCTTGCGTTGGTGCTGCCCGCAGCGATCCTCGCGCCCAGCGACGGCATCGGACTGGACCAGGTGCTGCGGGTGGGTGGCGCCGACATCGCAGCCTTCCGCGCCCACCAGGCCGCCAGCCTCACCATCGTCGGCCGCGCCCCAGTGCCGCTGGAAGGCGCGCCAGAGACTGAATTCGTGGTGTTTCGGGGCGGCGAGGGCCTGCGCGATCAGGTGGCGATCATCGTCGGCAAGCCGGACCTCTCCCAGGCCGTGCCGGTGCGGCTGCATTCGGCCTGCCTCACAGGCGATCTGTTCGGCAGCCTGAAATGCGATTGCGGCGACCAATTGCGCGATACGGTCCAGCGCATGGCGCGCGGCACCGGCGGCGTGTTGCTCTATCTCGACCAGGAAGGGCGCGGCAACGGCATCGCCAACAAGATGCGTGCCTACAAGCTCCAGTCCGAGGGCTATGACACCTATGACGCCGATGCCGTGCTCGGCTTCGGGCTCGACCAGCGGCGGTTCGACTTCGCCGCCGAAATGCTGCGTCAGCTCGGCGTGACGGCGGTGCAGCTCATCACCAACAACCCCCAGAAGATCGCGGCCCTGAAGGCCGCCGGGTTGAACGTGGTGGCGGAACAGCGCGTGCTCGGCCGGCCGACGGTGGAAAATGTGCGCTACCTCGCCTCCAAACGCGACCGCGCCGGCCATTACATTGATTTCGAGGTGCTCGCCGCCCGCGCGCCGGATTGAGCGCCGGCACGGGGCGCTGGGCGGTCTGGCCAAATCAAAACGATTGAAATCTCTCCCCGCTTGGGCTTTCCATGGCGGGCCACTCTGTGCGCGGCTTAAGGTCCGCGCCGCCGTGTCCGGCGCTGGCCGAGGACGGCGGAAAGAGAAACGAGACCACTCGGGAGAGAGACTTCATGACCGCCACCACCAAGATCGCCCTCGTCACCGGCGCCGGCTCCGGCGTCGGCCGCGCCGTCGCGCAAGCCCTCGCGGGCGCCGGCTACAGCGTGGCCCTCGCCGGGCGCCGCCGCGAGGCGCTTGAGGCGACCGCTTCCTCGCTTGGCGACGCGCCCGCGCTGGTGGTGCCGACGGACGTCACCGACCCTGCCTCCGTCGCCGCCTTGTTCGCGGCGGTAAAGGAGGCCTATGGCCGGCTCGACCTGCTGTTCAACAATGCCGGCACTGGCGCTCCGGGCGTGCCGATGGAGGATCTCACCTACGAGCAATGGCGCACGGTGGTGGACACCAATCTCACCGGCCCGTTCCTGTGCACCCAGCGGGCGATCCGCATCATGAAGGCGCAGACCCCCATGGGCGGGCGCATCATCAACAACGGCTCGATCTCGGCACACACCCCCCGCCCCAATTCGGCGCCCTACACCTCCACCAAGCACGCAATCGCGGGGCTCACGAAATCCACCTCGCTGGACGGCCGTGCCTATGACATCGCCTGCGGCCAGATCGACATCGGCAATGCCGACACGGATATGGCCCAGCGCATCAAGAACGGCATCATCCAGGCGGACGGCTCGATGAAGCCGGAGCCGATGATCGACGCCAAGCACGTGGCCGACGCGGTGGTCTATATGGCGAGCTTGCCGCTGAGCGCGAACGTACAGACCATCACGGTGATGGCCACCAAGATGCCGTTCGTCGGCCGCGGCTGAGCCCCGACGCATTGACGGGTGCCCGAGCCGCCTCTTCCCGCACGCGGGGAGGGGCGCACCGTGCCGGGCGCAGCGGGGCGCCCGCCCGCGCTCTCGCTATTCGCGGAAATCCGTGTCGGCGGCCACGCTCTCCCACGCGTCGAGATCGGCCGCCACGCGCGCGAGCTTGGCGCGGATGTTGCGATGGGCATCCGGTCCGAGCGCGAGGCGCAAGGGCGGGTTTTCCGCATCCACCGCCTGAAGGATGACCGCGACGCCCCGCTGGGGATCGCCCGGCTGCGCGCCGGCACGGGTGGGCACAGCCGCGCGCACCACGCCCGCGGTCTCCTCATAGGCATCAATCCGGTCCGCCGCGAATGTGATGGAGCGACCGAGGAAATCGGTGCGGAAGGCGCCGGGCTCGACCAGAATCACCGAGATGCCAAGCGGCTCCAGTTCGGCGGCGAGCGCCTCGGAGAGGCCCTCCACGGCAAATTTGGTGGCGCTGTAATAGCCATAGCCAGCGCGCGACTGGAGCCCGAGGTTGGATGAGAACTGCACGATGCGGCCCCCCGTGCCCTGGCGCATCAGGGGCAGGGCGGCCTGCGTCGTCTCGATGAGCCCGAATACATTGGCGTCGAATAGAGCGCGATATTCCTCCGGCGCCGCCTCCTCCACCGCGCTGAGAAAGCCATAGCCGGCATTGTTGACCAACACGTCCAGCACGCCGAAAGCCGCTTGGGTGGCGGCCACCGCCGCCGTCGCATCGCCGGCACGGGTGACATCGAGAGGCGCCGTGCGCGCGGTTTCGGGATAGCGGGCGGCGAGGTCCGCGAGCTTTCCCGGATCGCGGGCGGTGAGCATCACGCGATCGCCGCGGGCCAGCACGGCCTCTGCGAGCACGCGGCCGAAACCGGCTGAGCAGCCGGTGATGAGCCAGGTCCGGAAGGGAGCTTTCGTCATGGGAGCAGTCTCGGTTCGGGCGGGAACGCTTCCTTAGAAGGATGCCTGCCCTGTCGCGTCAAATCACGTTGCAATGCCGGCGCCGGGACTGAGTCCGAGGCGGCCCGCGCGAACGCCTATTCTGGGGGGTCACGGCCTGCGAACGCGGCGGCGAATTCGGGCGAAGCGATGCGCTCCAGCGATGCGCGCAGAGCCTCTGCCTCGGCGAGCCCGAACACCGCCTCGAATCGCGCCTGCGCCTGCGCCCACAGGGCCATGGAGGCATCGAGCTTCGCCTTGCCCAGCGGCGTCAGCACCACCCGGCGGCTGCGCTTGTCCTGTTCATCCGGCACCAGCATCACGAGGCCGTCGCGCTCCAGCGGCTTGAGATTATGCCCGAGCGCCGAGCGATCGAGCACCAGCGCAGCGGAAAGCTCGCCCATGGTCGGCGATCCGGCCCGCGCGATGTGGATCAGCAGCGAGCGCTGGGTACCCTTCAGGCCGCACGGCGCCAGAACCGAATCGTACAGTTGCGACACCCGGCGGGTGGCCTTGCGCAAAGCCGTGCCGTTGCAACGCCCGGCATTGGGATAAGCGCCGGCGGACGTTGCGGGCTCACATCCCGCCCCGGTCGACGCGTTCTTGCGCCCTGCCATGTCCTTAACTCCTCACGGGGCCGTCAATTGACGAATACTCTCATATGCCCCTATTTTCAAATTTACGGGCATATGCCCCTACTTGCGATCCCGCCGGTGTTTTCCGCAACCGCTCCCGGCCGATTGGAGCCAGAGACATGCTCAAACTCCAGACCGATCCGGCCAGCCCCGCCCCCACGCAATCGCACCCGGCCGGGGGTGCCGCCGCCATGTCGTCGCGCACCCGCGCCCTTCTGGACGCCCCTGTGGTGCCCCTGCTCTTGCGCCTTGCGTGGCCGAACATCCTGGTGATGCTCGCCCAATCGAGCACCGGCCTGATCGAAATGGCCTTCATCGCCCGTCTCGGCATAGATGCGCTCACCGGCATGGCGCTGGTTCTACCGGTGCTGATCTTGATGCAGAACATGTCCCAGGGCGCCATGGGCGGCGGCATCTCCTCGGCCATCGCCCGCGCCCTCGGAGGACAGCGGCGGGCCGAGGCGGACAGCCTCGTGCTGCATGCGCTACTCATCAATGCCGGCTTCGGCCTCACCTTCTCCGCTTTGGTCCTGCTCTTCGGCCGGCCCCTGTTCGCCGTGCTCGGTGGCAGCGGCGCGTCTCTCGACGCCGCGCTCACCTATTCGCACATCCTGTTCGCGGGCATGGTGCTGCTCTGGATATTCAATGCGCTGGCCAGCATCATCCGCGGCACGGGCAACATGCTGGTACCCGGCATCGTCATCTGCGGCGGCGCGGTTCTGCTGGCGCCGCTCTCCTATGCGCTGATCCTAGGGCTTGGCCCGATTCCCTCCTTTGGCATCGCCGGCGGGGCGATCGCCATGCTGCTTTATTACGCCATCGGCGCCGCGATCCTGGGCTGGTACGTGGCCAGCGGGCGCAATGTGGCGCGCTTCGCCTGGACCCGGCTGCACCTGCCCTATGCCTGGAATATCCTAAAGGTCGGCGCGGTGGCCGCCGTGAACACGATCCAGCTGAACGTAACCATCGCCGTCACCATGGGGCTCGTGGCCGCCCATGCGGGACCCGGTGCGGTGGCCGGCTTCGGCACCGGAACCCGGCTCGAATATCTGCTGCCGCCGCTCGCATTCGGGCTCGGCGGGCCGCTGGTGGCGCTGGTGGGCACCAATATCGGCGCCGGGCAGAACCGGCGCGCGCTGCGGATCGCGCTGATCGGCGGCGCCTTTGCCTTTGCGCTGACGGAAACGGTGGGCCTTGCTGCCGCGCTCTGGCCGGCCGCATGGCTCGGCCTGTTCGACGCGACGCCGGAAATGCTGGAGGTCGGAACGGTGTATCTGCGCATCGTCGGACCCTTCTTCGGCTTCTTCGGGCTCGGCATGACGCTGTATTTCGCCTCGCAAGGCGCGGGGCGCCTCGGCTGGCCGCTTCTGGCCAGCCTGCTGCGGATGATCATCGCGACGGGCGGTGGCGCGCTGGTGCTCTCGGCCACCGGTTCGCTGTACTGGCTGTTCGCGGTCTATGCCTGTGGCCTGTTCGCTTATGGGGCCGTCGTGGGCGTGTCGGTCGCCTCGGGATCCTGGTTTCGCTAGAACATTTCGATCACCCCACCGACTCGGATCGGTTTATCGGAGCAAGCGATGCGTATTCTCGTGGTCGGTGCCGGTTCCACCGGCGGCTATTTCGGCGGTCGCCTGGCTCAGGCGGGCCGCGACGTGACATTCCTCGTCCGTCCCAACCGCGCAGCCCGCCTGCGGGCACGCGGGCTTGAGATCGTCAGCCCCCTCGGCGACGTGACGCTTCACCCGGGCATCGTGACCGCCGACCAGATCACCGGGCCGTACGACCTCGTCCTGGTCTCGGTGAAGGCGTTCGCCCTGGAAGCCGCGCTCGTCGACGTGGCGCCCGCCATCGGCCCCAAAACCATGATCCTGCCCGTGCTCAACGGCATGAAGCACATGGATCTGCTGGCCGACCGCTTCGGCGCCGATCGGCTCCTCGGCGGGGTCTGCAAGATCATGGGCCGCATCGACGATGAGGGACGCATCGTGCAGATGAGCCCGCTGCAGGAACTGACCTATGGCGAAACCGGCGGCACGCGCTCGGCGCGCATCGAAGCCCTTGACGCCGTGATGCAGGGCGCGGGCTTCGACGCGCAGCTCTCGGATCACATCCTGCTCGACATGTGGGAGAAGTGGGTGTTCCTCGCGAGCCTTGGCGCCACCACCTGCCTGCTGCGCGGCAGCATCGGGGACGTGGCCGCGGCGGGCGGCAAGGCCGTAGCCCTCGCCATCGTCGCCGAATGCGCCGCCATCGCTGAGGCTTCTGGATACGGCCCGCGACCGGCTTTGCTCTCCTGGACCCAGGCGCAACTCACGAGCGACGGCTCGCCCATGACCTCGTCGCTGTATCGCGATCTGAGCCAGGGCAATGCGGTGGAAGCCGACCAGATCATCGGCGATCTCGCCGCGCGCGCCCGAGCCCTCGGGATACCGACGCCGTTGCTGGAAGCCGTGGGCGTCGCGCTGAAGCTGTATGAGAACCGACGCGCGCAAGGCTGAGCGGCCGGTCCAGCGATCGAGCGGCCCGCACTGAGATCGTGCCGCTTGACGGTGCGCGCGCCCTGCGGCTAGCGTCAAGGCGACGGTTCCCCCAGGGGATCAAAAGGGAACGCGGTGAGTCGGCGCCTGGAAACAGGGGTTGGCGAAGCCGCGGCTGCCCCCGCAACTGTAAGCGGCGAGTCCTTCGTCATCAGCCACTGGGCCTTCGGGCCTGGGAAGGCGGCGAAATGGACGCTGACCCGCGAGCCAGGAGACCTGCCGTCAGCCGTGGTCACGCGCGTGCACATTGGGCGGGGTGTCCTGATGGTGGTTGATCCAGGCGGCTCCCGGGCCGTGGGGAGGCCTCGTTCGCGGTGACGGACCACTCGTCCCGCTGAGGCCCAAATGCCGTCCGCCTTGATTTTCCCCGTTCGCCGCGCCGCGCGCCGTCCCATGCTCGTCGCGCTGATTCTCTCCTTCGCCTCCGGCGTCGCCAATGCCCAGTCGGCGCCCCCCGCCGATGGCGCGTCGCAATCCATCGACCTGCCCGAGGTGGTGGTGAGCGCCACCGGCATGCCGACGCCAGTGGACCAGGTCGCCTCCTCCGTCAGCGTCGTCACCGCCGAGGAGATCGACCGCCAGCAATTGCGCACGGTTCCCCAAGTGCTTCAGTCGCTTCCGGGGCTCAATGTGGTGCAGACCGGCGGGCCGGGCGGGCAGACCTCGGTGTTCATCCGCGGGACCAATTCCAACCATGTGAAGGTGCTGGTGGACGGCATCGACGCCGGCAATCCGTCCAGTCCCACCGGCGCCTTCGACTTCGGCCAATTGCTCGCCACCGACCTTGCCCGCATCGAGGTGCTGCGCGGTCCCCAGAGCGGCCTCTACGGCTCGGATGCGATCGGCGGCGTGATCTCGATCACCACCAAGAAGGGCGAGGGGCCGGCCAAGGTGTTCGGCTACGTGGAAGGCGGCGCGCTCGGCACCTTCAACCAGGCGGCCGCGCTGAGCGGCTCAACGGACAAAGTGGGCTATTCCTTCAACGTCACCCATTTCTCTTCGACCGAGATCCCAGTGACGCCGCCCTCCATTGTCCCGCCGGGCTATCCGATCAATCCCAACGCCTATGACAACTGGACCTATTCGACCCGGCTCGATTTCCAGATGAGCGATGCGTTCGCGGTCAATTTCGTCGCCCGCTATATCGACAGCCGGCTTGCCTACACGCCGGATGTCTACCCGCCCCCGCTGTATGAAGGGCTGCCGGCGGCTGAGCGCTCCACCAGCCTCGCCAGCATGTTCTTCACCAAGGGCGAAGGCGTGTGGACGGCGCTGGACGGCGCGCTCAACACCACGTTCGGAGTGAGCGCCACGACCTCGTCCAACCCCACCACCGGGCCCAACAGCGACGTGAACGGCCAGTATGAGGGCGACCGGCAGACCTATTATCTGCGCTCGAACCTCGCCTTTGCGCCGGGGCAGAACCTGCTGGTTGGCGTGGAGCGGCGCAACGAGGCGATGACCTCCTCCACCCAATATACCGATCTTTCCGCCAGCACCGGCGACACCGGCGCCTATGCGGAACTCCAGGGCAAGCTGGGGGATCGCTTCTTCGGCGCCGCGAATATCCGCTTCGACAGCGACGACACGTTCGGCGATCATTCCACCTTCCGCCTCGCGCCGGGCTTCCTCATCCCCGAGACGGGAACCACGCTGAAAGGCAGCTACGGCACCGGCTTCAAAGCGCCCTCGCTGTACCAGCTCTATGCCCCCTATTACGGCAATGCGGAGCTGAAGCCGGAGGAAAGCACGGGCTATGATATCGGCTTCGAGCAAGAGGCGTTCGGCGGCCGGGTGACGTTCGGCGCCACCTATTTCCACAACGACATCACCAATCTCATCAGCTACGACCCGGTGACCTACCAGAACATCAACATCTCCAGCGCGACGACACAGGGCGCGGAAACCTTCGTGGCCTTCGCTGTGACCGACCGGCTGAAGCTGAGGATGGACTACACCTATACCGAAGCGGTGGGCTACATGCCGCCGGACACCTCCTTCGGGGCGGCCTGCGCGCCGCTGACCGACACTTCCTGCGCGCCGCTGCGGCGGCCGAACAACAAGGTGAGCGTCAGAGCCGACTGGAACCCCACGGACCAGCTCAATCTCTCCGCCACGCTGATCTACGCGTCCGCCTGGTGGGATATCGTGCGCCTCACCAGCGATTATATCGACCAGCCGGGCTACACCGTGGTGAACCTGGCGGCAAATTATGCCCTCACGCCCCAGGCGACCGTGTTCGCACGCATCGACAATCTGTTCGACCAGACCTACCAGAACCCGAACGGCTACCTTGCACCCGGCTTCGGGGCCTATGGCGGCCTCAAATTCACCTATTAAGGCGGACGGAATGAAACGCGTCGCGGGCCTGCTCGCTTGTCTGCTGCTCTGCGCGCCCGCCTCCGCGGAGGCGCAGAGGCCGATACGCATCGCCTCGCTCAATCTGTGCGCCGACGAACTGGTGCTGCGCCTCGCGGATCCGGACAAGGTCGCCTCGGTGACCTATCTGGCCCGCGACCCGCGCAGCTCCAATGTCGCCGATCTCGCAAAACGTGTGCCGGTGAACCGGGGCATCGCCGAAGAGATCGTGCCGCTCGCGCCCGATCTCGTCATCGTCGGTGCCTTCACCACCCGCACCACCACCGCCATGCTGAAACATCTCGGCATTCCGATCCTGGAACTGGGCGTGCCGTCGAGCCTGGAGGAGGCCTATGCGCAGATCCGCACGGTCGCCGACCAGATCGGCGAACCGGCGCGGGGGGAAGCGATGATCGGCGCCATGCAGCAGGCCTTCGCCGGCCTGCCGCCCGTGCCCGTTCACCGCGCCTCGGCCATCGTGCTGCGGCCGAACGGATTCACCGCGGGGCGCGGCTCCATCGTCGATGAGATCCTCGAACGCGCGGGTTATGCGAACCTTGCCGCGCGGCTCTCCACCGATCGCCTCGGCCAGCTCAATCTGGAGGAGATCGTCGAGGCCCAGCCGGACCTGCTGGTGATCAACGGCGGCGCGGATGCCCCACCCTCGCTGGCCGACGACCTCCTGCACCATCCTGCGCTCGCCCCGTTCGCAGCAGACGGGCGCACGCTGTCTCTCCCCACCCGCCTGTGGACCTGCGCGGGCCCTGAGCTCGCGCAGGCAGCACAACGCTTGGCGGCGAAGCGCCTGGCGGGCGCACGCATCGGCATGGCGCGATGAGCGCGTCCCCGCATCCCGGCCATGCTGCGCTTGTCGCCGCGCTCGCCCTCCTGGTCCTGGCGCTGTTCGCGGGCTCGGCGGCAATCGGCTATACGACGCTCGACATCTCCGCCGCGCTCGCCGACCTGCTCGCCGGGCGCGCGAGCCTGCCGGCGTTGGTTCTTTCGGAACTGCGCCTGCCGCGCGCCATCCTCGGCGCCACGGTGGGCTTCAGCCTCGGCATCACCGGCGCCGCGCTCCAGGGGCTCATGCGTAATCCCTTGGCCGACCCCGGCGTGGTGGGCGTCTCGGGCGCGGCGGCGCTCGGCGCGGTGGTGGCCTTTTATTTCGGCCTGTCGGCCAGCTTCGCCCTCGCGCTTCCGCTCGGCGGCCTCATGGGCGCGGGCATCGCCACCGCCTTCCTGCTGATGCTGGCGCGCCGGGGGGTGGGCACGGCCACCCTGATCCTCGCCGGCGTGGCGCTCAACAGCCTGACCGGAGCGCTCACCGCGCTCGCCCTCAATCTCGCGCCAAGCCCCTATGCGGCGCTGGAGGTGGTGTTCTGGCTCATGGGCTCCTTGTCAGACCGCAGCCTCGTGCACGTGGCGCTGGCGCTTCCGTTCATGATGGCGGGATGGGGCCTCGTGCTCGCCACCGGCCCCGCCCTGGATGCGCTGACCTTGGGCGAGGACACGGCCACCAGCCTGGGCTTTTCCCTGTCGCGCACGCGTCTGCTGGTGGTGGGGGGCGCCGCTGCGGCGGTGGGCGCGAGCGTCGCGGTGGCGGGCGCGATCGGCTTCGTCGGGCTGGTGGTGCCCCATCTGATGCGGCCGCTGGCGGGAAACCGGCCCGGCCGCCTGCTTCTGCTGAGCGGGCTTGCCGGCGCGGCGCTGACGCTGGGCGCCGACATCGCCGTGCGCCTCATCCCGACCCGGCCGGAGCTGAAGCTGGGTGTGGTCACGGCGATTATCGGCGCGCCCTTCTTCCTCGCCATGCTCCGGCGCTTGAAAATGGAGGGCGAATGATCCTCGAAGCGCTCCAGGTCAGCGTGGCGCGCGGCACGGCCCGCGTGGTGCGCGACCTCTCCGTGAAGGCGCAGCCGGGCGAAGTGCTGGGCCTCATCGGCCCGAATGGCGCGGGAAAAACCTCGCTGCTGCGCGCGCTGTGCGGGCTCGAACCGCTCGCCGGCGGGCGCGTGACCTATGGCGGACGCACCCTGGCCGAGATCGGCAGGCGCGACGGTGGCCGCACCCTTGCCTATCTCGCGCAGGGCGGACGAATCCACTGGCCGGTGCGGGTCGAACAGGTGGTGGCGCTCGGCCGCCTGCCGCATGGCGCGGCTGAGGTGGATGCCGCGACCGTTCGCGCCATGGCGGCGGCGGACGTGATGCATCTGCGGGACCGGACGGCCGGCACCCTCTCCGGCGGCGAGCGCGCCCGGGTGCTGCTGGCGCGTGCCCTGGCGGTGGAAGCGCCGGTGCTGCTGGCGGACGAGCCGGTCGCGGCGCTCGATCCCTATCACCAGCTCCAGGCGATGGAGCTGCTACGCGGCCTTGCCCGCGCCGGCACCACCGTAATCGTGGTGATTCACGACCTGACGCTCGCGGCCCGCTTCTGCGACCGCCTGGCGCTGATGACCGACGGCACCCTCTTGGCTGCCGGGCCCCCCGCGGAGGTGCTTACCCCTGACCGGGTGGCGAAGGCCTATGGCGTCACAGTGGAAACCGGCATGCGCGCCGGCGAAAAGTTCGTCCTGCCGTGGCGGCGCTGCGATGCGTCGCCACCACGTGCGCATGGGCATCCCCTCAGCTGACCGCTTCCACCGCCAAATCGCGTGCGACACCCGCCGGCCCGGCGCTCCAAAAGGCCGCCGCGCCAAACCGCGCCCGAACCCGATCAGGCAAGCTCCTCGCGCACCAGATCCTGCACATGAGAGAATGCGCTTATGGTGGCCGCCTCCGCGCGGCGGTCCTCCTCGGGGGTCAACGCGATCGCATCGAGCGCTTCGGTGAAGCGGCGCCAGTGAAGGCCCCGCCCCTCGGGGTGTGCGGCGAGATGGCGGGCGCCGAAGCGCTCGGAGAGATCAAGCTTGATCGCCGCCTTCAGCAGAAACGCCGCCCCCATGTTGGAGCCCTCGACCACATAGAGCCAGCCGAGCGCCTCCGGCAGCGGCAGCGCGACCGCCGGATCGGCGACATCCGGGCGGGCGATGTCTGGGCGGGCGAGGCCGAGATCCAGAAGGTCGTTCTCCACGCGCGACAGCCGCTCGCGGCTGGCGAGGCCCGGCAGCAGCGCCTGGAACGCCGGCGCCGCATAAAGCGGTGCGACCCTCAGATGCAGCCGATATTGGAACCGTAGGAAGCGGGCGTAATTCTCCCGTTTGGCAAAGGGCGCCGCCTGCATCACGCTGTCATCCACGCGCTGGTGCAGCGCGCTGGAGGCCGCGCGAAACCGCAAGATCCGGCTGGGCGCCAGCACATCCCCATCAACGCTCATCGTCCGCACTCCATGACCTTGCGCTGGTTCAAGCCGCACGCGGCCGCCCGCGCGCGCGATTGGGAAAAGGCGTTCATTTCACGATCCTCGCGGGTGCATTCGCCGCCACGGCGCCGCCGCCGAAGCGGATCGTGAGGCCGCCCTTTACCGTGAGCCCGGCACTCGGAAGGAAGCTTTCGAACTGGGTGTATTGCTCGTTCAGCAGGTTCTCGACCGAGAGCTGCATCAGCACGTTTTCCGAGGGCTGATAGCCGAGATAGGCGCTGACCAGATTGAAGCTGGGCGACGGGTCATAGACCGAATTGGTCGGCAGATCCTCGGCCGTCTTGGCGGCAACCGCCGTCCAGCGCAGGGCGAGGCTGAGCTTGCGCTCAAGGAAGCGCAGGCCCACCGTGGAGGTGATCTGGTCCGGCGGCACCGAGGCCAGCGGTTGTCCGGCAGTGGGGCCGGCGGTCGCCTTGCCGCTGCTGGTCTGGCCGGAAAGGCCCGCGAACCAGATGCCGGCATCATAAGTGCCTTCGAACTCGAAACCTTCCAGCTGCGCCTCGGCGACATTCTGGTATTGCGCGAGCGAATAGGGATTTTGAAGCGCCGCCGGGCATCGCACAAAGGAGGGCAGCGTGACCAGGCAGGAGGCCGGGCCATAGGTCACGAGGTCGATATAGTTCTCGACATCGTTGCGATAAATGTTCGCCTTGATGCGGACCTTGTCCCCCTTGGTGAGCAGGTCGTCATACTTGATATTGACGCCAAGCTCCTTGTTCTTCCCGACTTCCGCCTGGAGGTTCGGATTTGGCACGAAGCTGAACGGCGCGGCGCCGCCGGGAAATACGGCGGGATGCGGCCCGGCGACCAGCGCTTCGGTCACGCTTGGGGCGCGGTAACCCTCGGCATAAGTGCCGTAAAAGGTGAACCATGGCAGCGGCGTGAGGCCGATCGTCAGCTTTGGCGAGAGATGATCGCCGCTATTGGTGGTGCCGTCGCCGCTCAGTTCGTAGCTGTCATAGCGCAGGCCGGCGATGGCCTGGAACCAGGTGGAATAGTTCGCCTGCCATTGCACGAACCCGCCACCGACCCCGCGCTCGCCCGACGGGTTGTAGCCGTCGCCGAAGCCGTAATTGTCGATGTTGCTGACGTCGTCATGGAAGTAATCGCCGCCGATGGTCACGGCATTGCGCACCACACCCAAATCGAAGCGGGACGTATTGTTCACATCGAAGCCCACCGTATCAATGGTGAAGCTGCGCGGATTGCCCACGGCCCCGGTGATGAGATTGGAACTGCCCGCGACCTTGGTCTGATCGAGGGCGACCTGGTTCCAATAGATGCTGCTGCGCCAATCAAACAGATTGTCGTCGGGGTTCGAATATTTCCAGCTCCCGGTCACCGTGCGGTTCGTCACGTCGGTGGCGTATTGCGTCGAGGTGGGCGTAACGACGCCATCGCTGGTGGTGTAACTGCTGTCGTAATTGAGCGCGGTCACCTTCACTTCATGGAAATCGGCGGGGCGCACCGTAACCTTCGCGATGCCGGTCCAGGTATCGTAGCCCGAATTCTGCACCACGTCGCCATTGCCGTCCTTATAGTCGGACTGGCTGCGATAGGTGCCGCCGGCGAATACATCCACATTCTGTCCGATATGCGTGGCCGCGAAGAGCGAGCCAAAGCCCATGGGGCCGTTGGAGCCGAATTCGGAATTGGCCTCCACACCCCAGGTATTGCCGGGCAGGATGATGTCATTCGCATCCTTGGTGCGCAGCGTCACCACGCCGCCGATCGCGCCCGAGCCGAAGATGTTGGAGACCGGACCGCGCACCACGTCCACGCCGGCGACAAGTCCAGGCTCCAGGAAGAAGCTGCCGGCCTGATTGGCATGGCCGAGCTGGGTGAAATCCTGGCGCGCGCCGTCCACGATCACGGCGACGCGGCCGAAATCCTGCAAGCCGCGGATATTGATCGAGGTGCCGGAGGAATTGGCGTTCTGGAGCGCGGTCGTTCCGGGCATGCCGGTGAAAAGATCCGACATGCGGCTCGCCATCAGTGGCTCCAGCTGGTCCTCGCGCAGCACGCTGACACCGGCCAGCGTGTCGATGGCGAGTTGCTCGGTCTTGGTCGCAACCACCGTGATGGTATCGAGCGCGAGCGCATCGTCCGGGCCCGGCTGCACGATCTGCACGGGCACGCCCGGGTGCGCGGCCTCGGAAACGGCTTGCGCCAGGGCGCCGGCTGAAGAGCCAAGGCCGGCGCAGGCGGACATCGCCGCAACCGCGACGCTGGACAACCAGGCGCGACGCAAAATGGCGCGCGTCCGCTCTCCCGCAAGGGTGCGAGTCATTTCAAAGCTCCTGAAAATTAGCTGCTGGCTACCACCCAAGCGGGCTTTGCGGGCTCCGGCGCGCAATCGGGCGCTTCCGTCCCGCCTAAGCACTCGCTTCCATATGGTCAAGTGGATTAGCTCTAATATTGCAATGTATACCAACATGGCGCATGAGCTTATTTGAATCTCGACATACCAAAATCCGCTGAAATTTGAATGATTAAAAATCTAATCCGCCAACAAGTTACGAATCTAAGGCACGAATGCAATGAATCGAATCACCAGTCAGGCCGCGAATCGAATGCGAGAAAAGAGAACTATATTTATACTAGCTCTAACTCTAATTTTCGCACCGCTCGGGCAAGGGGCCGCTGGCGCCGAAGCGCGATCGCCGGGTGAGCCGCAGGCGCGGCGTATTGTTTCCATCGGCGGTGCCGTCACCGAGATCCTGTTCGCCCTCGGGCTCGGCGACCGGGTCATCGCCGTCGACCAGACCAGCACGTATCCCGCCGCCGCACGTGCCCGGCCCAATGTGGGCTATGCGCGCACCCTCACACCGGAAGGCGTGCTTTCCGTCGGTCCGGACCTGATCCTCGCCATCGAAGGGTCTGGGCCGCCCGAGGCCCTCGCGGTGCTGAAGGCCGCCGCCGTGCCGGTGGTGATGATCCCGGACGGGCACGATGCGGCGGGGGTGATCCGCAAGGTGGAGGCGGTCTCCGCGGCGGTGGGGGCAAGCGAGGCGGGTGCCCGGCTCGCCGCCGCCCTCAAGGCTGATTTCGCGCAGGTGGCGGACGGCGTTGCGCATCTGCCGGGACGGCCGCGCGCGGCTTTCGTGCTCTCCGCTTCCGGCGGCACCGCCGTTGTGGGCGGGGCCGAGACCAGCGCCGACGCCATGTTGCGGCTGGCTGGCGCGCAGAACGCCCTGTCCGCCATCAGGGGCTACAAGCCCGCCGTGGATGAGGCCGCCTTCGCCGCGGATCCCGAAGCCGTGGTCGTGATGAGCGGAGCCGGCCAAGTGCTCACGGCACCCATGATCTTCGCGCTTCCGGCCTTCACCGGCACCACGGCAGCACGGGAGAACCGCTTCGTCGCGCTGCCCGGCTCCTATCTGCTGGGCTTTGGCCCGCGCACGCCGCAAGCGGTGCGTGATCTCGCCCTCGCATTGCGGCCCGGCGCGACGCTCGCGCCCCTGCCGCCGCGCCCCTGGGCAGGCGAGGCGATGCCATGAGCGCGCAGGCGCACCGCACCGGCGTGTCCGGCTCCGGTCTCTGGCCCGCGGGCGCCGGCCTCGTCGGCTTCGCGGCGCTGGCGCTTCTCGCCTTTCTCGCCGCACTCGCCCTGGGGCCGGTGACAATACCCCTCGGGCGGGTCGTCCAGGTGCTGCTCGATGGCATCGGCGGGCATCGCGAACAGGCGGGTGCGGGCCTGCGCGACACCGTCATCGTGCTGGATGTCCGCCTGCCGCGCGCGGTGCTCGGCGCGCTGGTGGGCGCAGGCACGGCCACGGCGGGCGCGATCATGCAGGGCGTGTTCCGCAATCCCCTGGCCGATCCTGGCCTCATCGGCGTTTCCCCCGGCGCGGCCTTGTCCGCCGTGGCCTGGATCGTACTCGGCGGCGCGGCGGCTGGCCTTCTTCCTGCGCAAGCGGGAAGCCTCGGCCTGCCGCTGGCCGCCTTCGCCGGCGGGCTCGCCACCACACTGCTGATCGCCCGCCTTGCCATGCGCGAGGGTCACACCTCCATGGCGACGCTCCTGTTCGCCGGGCTCGCGCTCGGCGCGCTGGCGAGCGCCGGCACGGGCGTCCTGGTTTTCATGGCGAGCGAACAGCAATCGCGCGAATTCCTGTTCTGGACCCTTGGCAGCCTCGGCGGCGCGACCTGGATGAAGGCGGGGCTGACGGCGCCGTTCGTGATGGTGCTGCTGGCCGCCGGGCCGTTCCTGGCGCGCGGGCTCGATGCCCTGGCTCTCGGCGAGGCGGAGGCCTTTCACCTGGGCCTGCGGGTGGAACGCCTGAAGCGCATCGCCCTGCTTCTGGTCGCGGCGGGTGTGGGGGCTTCGGTGGCGTCCGCCGGTGTGATCGGCTTCGTCGGCCTCGTGGTGCCGCATTTGGTGCGGCTGTCCATCGGGCCGGGCCATCGCGCCCTGCTGCCGGCCTGCGCCCTGCTGGGCGCCGCGGTCCTGCTCGGCGCCGACATCCTCGCGCGGCTGATCGCGGCGCCGGCGGAACTTCCACTCGGGGTGGTGACGGCATTGGTCGGCGCGCCCTTCTTCCTGTGGCTGCTGCGCCGCCGTTCGGCGATCGGGTGAAGCATGTACCAAGCGCACGATCTGACCTTGCACCTGCAGGGCAGGACCTTGCTCGAAGGCGTTCATCTCGCGGTGATACCCGGGGCGGTGACGGTGGTGGTTGGCCCCAACGGGGCCGGCAAATCCAGCCTGCTGAAGCTTTTGGCCGGCGAGCGTCGCCCCACGTCCGGGCGTGTGACGCTGGACGGCACCGACATCGGCACCCTCGCTCCCGCCCGTCTCGCACGCCGGCGCGCGGTGCTGCCGCAGGCCGCCGAGGTGGCGTTCGCCTTCAGCGTCGCCGAAGTGGTCGGCATCGGGCTTGGTGCCCATGGCACCAGGCGGGCGGGGGCGACAATCGAAGACCTGCTGGCGCGGGTGGACCTGCCCGGATTCAGCCAGCGGCGCTACGATTCCCTCTCCGGCGGCGAGCGCCAGCGGGTCCATCTCGCGCGGGTGCTCGGCCAGCTGGCCACGCAGGCAACCGGCGCGCCGCGCTATCTGCTTCTGGACGAACCCACCTCCAGCCTGGACCTGTCGCATCAATTGCTGGTGCTGCGGCTTTCCCGCGCCCATGCGGACTCGGGCGGCGGGGTGCTCGCGGTGCTGCATGACCTCAACCTCGCCGCCATGGTCGCCGACCATCTCGTCCTGCTCGCGGCGGGCCGGGTTCTGGCGGAAGGACCGCCGGCGCAGGTGCTCACCGATGCGGTCCTGGCGCGGGGGTTTGGCGTGAACGTGCGGGTCAACACGGTCCCTGCCGGCCCCTTCATCCTGCCGCAGAGCGTAGATGGCGAGCGGCGCGCCGACAGTCATTCTCCCGTTACGGGCACCGGGCTACGCATGATATGAATATCAAGGCTTTGCGACCTCCCTCCGGCCATTGCGCTGCGCAACGCGCGCGGCTCGGCCCGGGGCGTCGTGCAAAGCAGCACGAGATCCAGTCGGAGCAGGATTTGGCCCATTCCCCTTCCCCCGCAGCCGTGGTCGGCAGCGATCCGAAGAAGACGCCCGGCACGCTCCGCGAGGTGGTGCGCCAGTTCACGCCCAATTGGTTCACCGCGACCATGGGCACCGGCATCCTAGCCGTCGCGGTCAATCAGTTTCCGCTGTCCTTTCCCGGCCAGCATGAAATCGCAACCATGATCTGGTTGGCGAATATCGGGTTCTTCGCCATTTTCACAGCGCTCTATACGGCGCGCTGGATCCTGTACCCGGCTGAGGCTCGGCGCATCTTCGGCCATTCGGTGATGTCGATGTTCTTCGGCGCCATCCCGATGGGACTCGCCACAATCATCAACGGCTTCGTGGCCTTCGGCCTGCCCTTGTGGGGACCGGTTGCGATCGACATCGCGCTGGCGCTGTGGTGGATCGACGCCGCCCTGTCGATCGCCTGCGGCGTGTTGATCCCGTTCCTGATGTTCACCTGGCAGAACCACAGCATCGAGAAGATGACCGCCGTCTGGCTGCTGCCGATCGTCGCCGCGGAAGTCGCGGCCGCCACCGCCGGCCTGATCGTGCCCCATATTTCAGATCCCGAAGCGGCTTGGCGGCTGCTGATCCTCGCCTATGCGCTTTGGGCCTATTCGGTGCCGCTGGCCATGAGCATCCTGGTCATCCTGTTGCTGCGCCTGGTGCTCCACAAGCTGCCGCCGAAAGACATGGCGGCCTCCGGCTGGCTGTCGCTGGGCCCGATCGGCACTGGCGCGCTCGGGCTCCTGTTGCTGGGGGCGGCCGCGCCGCAGGTCTTCGCAGCCGTAGGCATGGCCGACATGGGCCATGTCGCGGCGGGCATCGGCCTCGTCGGCGGCGCCATCCTGTGGGGCTATGGGGCGTGGTGGTTCGCGCTCGCCGTGCTGACGACGATGCGCTATCTCGCCCAAGGGCTGCCTTTCAACATCGGCTGGTGGGGCTTCACCTTCCCGCTCGGCGTCTATGCGGTGGCGACGCTGGCGCTCGCCCGGCAGACCCATCTGAGCTTCCTGCTGGTGATCGGCGGCGCGCTGGCGATCTGCCTTATGATCCTGTGGGCGATCATCGCCTATCGCACCCTGCGGGGGGCCATCGACCGCAGCCTGTTCTTTTCACCGTGCCTATTGTCCGGTGCCATCCCCGCCGATTTCGAGGCCGACGTGGTCTGACGCGCCGGCGCGTCAGCCTGTTCGCTCCCCCTGCGACCCAGCCCGCGCTCGCGCGGCGCTTGCAGAGGTGCGCGATAACGCCTTAACTGCACGCCACGTGCGGGCCACAGAAGCCCGCCGAGAGGAAACGCAGGCGGAGTTAAGGCACACCGGGCATCGCCCGCCGTTGCGGTCGGCAGCTCCTTGCAGCGAAGCCCTTCGTGGCGAGGAAGACGGCGCACCGCTCAAGCCCTCCGCACCACCGGACGCGACGCATCGCGCGCCGTCCGGTCGACGTCGGGGAGGACGCATATGGAGCAGGGCGAGATTCGCGCAGCCTGGGAGACCTTCCAGGTCGAAGGTCGCAAGCCCCGCGGCATTCCTGCGGCTGTCGCAGCGTCGTGGGAACGCTCCCATGTGGCCGGGGTCGGGGCGGGCCGCACCGAGGCGCCGCTCGCCGGCGAACCCGAGATCTTCCGCCGCCGCAGCAGCAGTGCCGCCCTTCTGGCCGCCGCCCGGCCCGCGCTCCAGCGCTCGGGCGTGTTCCTCGCCGAAGCCGCCTCCATGATGATCCTTGCGGATCCGAGCGGCTTCATCGTCGAGACTGCCGGGGACCCGCGCGTGGTCGACACCGGACGCCGTAATCATTTGCAGACCGGCGGCAGCTGGGAGGAAGGCACCATCGGCACCAATGCCATCGGCACCGCCCTCGCCGACGGGCGCGCGATCCAGATCTGCGGGGCGGAGCATTATTGCGAGGACGTGCAGCGCTGGACCTGCGCGGCGGTGCCGGTTCGTCATCCGATCGACGGCGCCTTGCTGGGGGTGGTGGACATCTCCGGCCCGGCCGAATCCTTCCATCCCCAGAGCCTCGCGCTCGCCGTCGCCATCGGGCAGGAGATCGAGGCCTCGCTGGGCAAGACCGCCAAGATGGAGCACGAAATCCTGCTCCGTCATTTCGTCTCCAAGCGGTCCATCTGGCTCACCGAGCAGATGCTGGTGGTGGACCGGCACGGCTTTCTCGTGCACGCGGCGCAAAAGACCCTCGATGCCATCGGCCCGGAGAGCCTTGCGGCCGACATGCGCCGGATGATCGGGAGCGCCGGCCTGGAGGCATGGGAGGAGAATTGCCGGCGGCGCTTCCCCAATGCCAGCCTGGAGTTGGTGAAGCACGACAATGCCGTGGTCGGCTGCCTGCTCGTGATGCATGGCGGACGGCGCCGCGCCCTTCCCGCCCCGCCTCCCGCCTCGTCGGCCGCCGCCGAGGCGGTCGTGGGCTTCGACCAGATCATCGGCGAGAGCCTGGCTATCCGCGCGGTGCGCGAGCGCGCCCGCAAGCTCGCGGCGAACGCGCTGCCCATTCTCATTGAGGGCGAGACCGGGGTCGGCAAGGAATTGTTCGCCCGCGCCATCAAGGGGGCAAGCCCGGTGGCGCATGGCCCGTTCATGCCGGTGAATTGCGGGGGCATGGCCCGCGACCTCATCGCCAGCGAATTGTTCGGCTATGCGAAGGGCGCCTTCACCGGCGCCGACGAGCACGGGCGCGCCGGCAAGATCGAGAAGGCCGACGGGGGCACCTTGTGCCTGGATGAAATCGGCGAAATGCCGCTCGATCTGCAATCCTATCTGCTGCGCGTGCTGGAGGACGGGGTCGTCTATCGCGTGGGCGAGCACGAAGGGCGCCGCGTCAACATCCGCATCCTGGCCATGACCAATCGCGATCTGCTGGCGGAAGTGGAGGCGGGGCGGTTCCGCCGCGACCTGTATTATCGCATCGCCGCCGCGCGCCTGCGCATCCCTCCGCTGCGCGAGCGGCCCGAGGACATCGCCCCGCTGGCGGAGAAATTCGCGGCCGCCGCCGCCCGTCGCCTCGACCGCCCGGCGCCCGCCTTCTCGCAGGCGGCGCTTCAGGTAATGCAGGCCTATGGCTGGCCCGGCAACATCCGCGAATTGCGCAATGTCGTGGATACCATGGTGGCGCTCGCGGAAAGCGACCGGCTGGAGGACGAGGACCTGCCGCTGGAATTGCGCGCACCCGCGCCCCCAGGCGCGCCAGCTTTCACGGCCGAGGACGCCCCGCGCGTCCTTGCGCCCGCGATCCCCGCCGCCGACCTCAAGGCCGCCGAACGCGCGGCGATCCTCGCCCAGGTCCAGGCGTGTGGCGGCAATCTCACGGAGGCGGCGCGCCGGCTCGGCATCGCCCGCTCCACCCTTTATGTGCGGCTCGCGGAATATGGCGACGGTCGCGCGCCCAAGAGCTGAGGTGGGCGAACTGTTCGATGCCCGTGCGGCGCGCTCGGACGACAGTCCGGCTTTCGGACGCTCGCAGACGCAACACACCACCTGAGCGACCGCGGTAAGAGCTTGGCAGATTTCATTCTGCCCCTTGCAAGTAAAACTGGCACGTCTCCTGCGACCCTGCTCGATGCCCGGCTCACCAGAAGCCGGCTCGGACAGGAGGACACGCGTGAACATCCAGGCACGGCACGTCAGAAGCGTCCAGGTGCTCGGCATTGATGCCGGCGGCACCATGACCGACACTTTCTTCGTCGATTCCGATGGCGATTTCGTCGTCGGCAAGGCGCAGAGCACCCCGCAGAACGAGGCGCTCGGCCTCATCGCCTCGAGCGAGGACGGCCTCGGCAGCTGGGGCCTCTCGCTCGCCGAGGGCCTCCAAGGCCTCCAGACCGGCGTCTATTCCGGCACCGCCATGCTCAACCGCGTGGTCCAGCGCAAGGGGCTCAAATGCGGCCTCATCGTCAATGCGGGGATGGAGGACTTCCACCGCATGGGCCGGGCGATCCAATGCTATCTCGGCTATGCGTATGAGGATCGCATCCACCTCAACACCCATCGCTACGATCCCCCGCTGGTGCCGCGCAATCTGACGCGCGGCGTCGCCGAGCGCATCGACATGTTCGGCAAGGTGGTGATCCCGCTGCGCGAGGACACCGCCCGCGCCGCGGCCCGCGACCTGATCGCGGCGGATGTGGAGGGCATCGTCATCAGCCTGCTGCACTCCTACAAGAACCCGGCGCACGAGCGGCGCGTGCGCGATATCGTCACCGAGGAAATCGCCAAGAGCGGCAAGAAGATCCCCGTATTCGCCTCGGCCGATTATTATCCGGTGCGCAAGGAAACCCACCGCACCAACACCACCATATTGGAAGGCTATGCGGCCGAGCCCTCGCGGCAGACGTTGAAGAAGATCTCAGACGCCTTCAAGGATCACGGCACCAAGTTCGACTTCCGCGTCATGGCCACCCATGGCGGGACCATCTCCTGGAAGGCCAAGGAGCTGGCCCGCACCATCGTCTCCGGCCCCATCGGCGGCGTCATCGGCGCGAAATACCTCGGCGAGGTGCTTGGCTACAACAATATCGCCTGTTCCGACATCGGCGGCACCTCGTTCGACGTGGCGCTCATCACCCAGGGTGAGCTGACGATCAAGAACGACCCGGACATGGCCCGCCTCGTCCTGTCGCTGCCGCTGGTGGCCATGGACAGCGTGGGCGCCGGCGCCGGCTCCTTCATCCGTCTCGATCCCTACACCAAGGCCATCAAGCTCGGCCCGGATTCGGCCGGCTACCGAGTGGGCGTGTGCTGGAAGGAGAGCGGCATCGAGACCGTGACCATCTCCGACTGCCACATGGTGCTGGGTTATCTGAACCCGGACAATTTCCTCGGCGGCGCGGTGAAGCTGGACCGCCAGCGTTCGGTGGACGCCATCAAGGCGCAGATCGCCGATCCGCTCGGCCTCTCGGTGGAGGACGCGGCGGCGGGCGTGATCGAATTGCTCGATTCCGACCTGCGCGATTACTTGCGTTCGATGATCTCGGCCAAGGGCTACAGCCCGGCGAGCTTCGTGTGCTTCTCCTACGGTGGCGCCGGCCCGGTGCACACCTATGGCTATACGGAAGGGCTCGGCTTCGAGGATGTGATCGTGCCCGCCTGGGCCGCCGGCTTCTCCGCCTTCGGCTGCGCGGCGGCGGACTTCGAATATCGCTACGACAAGTCCCTCGACATCAACCTTGCCCCCGATGCGCCCGACGCCTTGTGCGAGGCCGCCTCCAAGACGCTCCAGGGGGCCTGGGACGAACTCACCCACAATGTGCTGGAGGAGTTCAAGCTCAATGGCTACGACGCCGACCAGGTGACGCTCCAGCCCGGCTACCGCATGCAATATCGCGGGCAGCTCAACGACCTGGAGATCGAATCGCCCCTGCCCGCCGCCGCCAGCGCGGAGGATTGGGCTAAGCTGGTGGACGCCTTCAACGCCACCTATGGCCGCGTCTACGCCGCCTCCGCCCGCTCGCCGGAACTCGGCTATTCGGTCACCGGGGCGATCATGCGCGGGTCGGTGCCGATTCAGAAGCCGAAGATCCCCAAGGAGCCGCTGGAGGGCGAAACCGCGCCCGCAGACGCGTTCCTCGGCACCCGCAAATTCTATCGCAAGAAGCGCTGGGTGGATGCGCAGCTGTATCGCATGGAGAGTCTGCGCCCCGGCAATCGCATCGCCGGCCCGGCCATCATCGAATCCGACGCCACCACCTTCGTGGTGCCCGACGGCTTCGAAACCTTCCTCGACGGCCACCGCCTCTTCCACCTCAAGGAAGTCTGAGCCCCGCCCGTCCTTTCCAATCAAATCAAGGAAACGCCAAGATGAACATCAATGTTCGGCCCCAGGGCGCGCAAGGCGCCACACGCGGCATCGTGCGCGGCGGGGAAACCCTGAAGGAACATCGCGACCGCCTCATGGAGGCGACCAAACGCACCAAGCATTACGCAGGCCTTGAGAAGATGGAGCTGCGCGACAGCCAGCCCATCCATTACAACAAGCTGTTCTCCCGGCTGCGCGCCGGCGTGGTGGATGCGCGCGAAACGGCGAAGAAGATCGCCGCCTCGCCCATCGTCGAGCAGGAGGGCGAACTGTGCTTCACCCTCTATAATGCGGCGGGCGACAGCATCCTCACCTCCACCGGCATCATCATCCATGTGGGAACCATGGGTGCGGCGATCAAATACATGATCGAGAACGACTGGGAGAGCAATCCCGGCATCAAGGACAAGGACATCTTCTGCAACAACGACTGCCTGATCGGGAACGTCCATCCCTGCGACATCCACACCATCGTGCCGATCTTCTGGGAGGGCGAGCTGATCGGCTGGGTCGGCGGCGTCACCCACGTCATCGACACCGGTTCGGTGGGGCCGGGCTCCATGTCCACCGGGCAGGTGCAGCGCTTCGGCGACGGCTACCAGATCACCTGCCGCAAGGTGGGCGCCGACGACACGCTGTTCCGCGACTGGCTGCACGAGAGCCAGCGCATGGTGCGCACCACCCGCTACTGGATGCTGGACGAGCGCACCCGCATCGCGGGCTGCCACATGATCCGCAAGCTGGTGGAAGAGGTGGTCGCGGAAGAAGGCATCGAGGCCTATTGGAAGTTCGCCTATGAGGCGGTCGAGCACGGCCGGCAGGGCTTGCAGAACCGCATCAAGGCCATGACCATTCCCGGCACCTACCGGCAGGTGGGCTTCGTGGACGTGCCCTACGCCCATGAGGACGTGCGGGTGCCCTCCGACTTCGCCAAGCTCGACACCATCATGCACTCGCCCTCGGAAATCACGATCCGCGGCGACGGCACCTGGCGGCTCGATTTCGAAGGCTCCAGCCGCTGGGGCTGGCACACCTACAATGCCCATCAGGTGAGCTTCACCTCGGGCATCTGGGTGATGATGACCCAGACCCTGATCCCCTCGGAAATGATCAATGACGGGGCGGCCTACGGCACCGAGTTTCGCCTGCCCAAGGGCACCTGGATGAACCCGGACGACCGCCGCGTCGCCTTCTCCTATTCCTGGCACTTCCTCGTCTCGACCTGGACGGCGCTCTGGCGCGGCCTGTCGCGCTCCTATTTCGGGCGCGGCTACCTGGAGGAGGTGAATGCGGGCAATGCCAACACCTCCAACTGGCTGCAGGGCGGCGGCTTCAACCAATATGACGAGATCCACGCGGTGAACTCGTTCGAATGCGCCGCCAACGGCACCGGCGCCACGGCGGTGCATGACGGCCTCTCCCATGCCGCCGCCATCTGGAACCCGGAAGGCGACATGGGCGACATGGAGATCTGGGAACTGGCCGAGCCGCTGGTCTATCTCGGCCGGCAGATCAAGGCCTCCTCCGGCGGCGCCGGCAAGTATCGCGGCGGGTGCGGGTTCGAGAGCCTGCGCATGGTCTGGAACGCCAAGGACTGGACCATGTTCTTCATGGGCAACGGCCACATCTCCTCCGATTGGGGGCTGATGGGCGGCTATCCGGCCGCCTCCGGCTATCGCTTCGCCGCCCATGACACCGGGCTGAAGGAGCTGATCGCCTCCGGTGCGCCGATCCCGTTCGGCGGCGATACCGATCCGCAGAACCCGGTGTGGGACGCGATGATGCCCGACGCCAGGATCAAGCGCGACAAGCAGGCGATCACCACCGAGGAGATGTTCAAGGATTACGATCTCTACCTCAACTACATGCGCGGCGGCCCCGGCTTCGGCGATCCGATCGACCGGGATCCGCAGAGCGTGGTGGCCGACATCAATGGCGGCTATCTGGTGGAGCGCTTCGCCCTCCAGGTCTATGGCGTCGTGGCGGAAAAGGGCGCGGACGGTACCTATGCCGTGGATGCGCCCGCCACCGCCACGCGGCGCAAGGAGATCCGCGCCGAGCGGCTCGCCAAGTCCGTGCCCACCCGCGACTGGATGAAGGGTGAGCGCGAGAAGATCCTTGCCAAGGACGCGGGCGACCACGTCAAGCAGATGTTCGCCTCGTCCTTCAAGCTCGGGCCGAAATTCTTCAAGGACTTCCAGACGTTCTGGGATCTGCCGGCGGACTGGACGCTGCTGGAGGAAGAGATCGGCATCCCTCACTACGGCTCGCACTACCACATGGACGTGTCCGAGCTGCCCGACGTGAAGACCGTGCAATTCGTCGAACAATAAGCGCGCCGGGCACCGGCCGCGCGCCGGTGCCTTCCGCCTCAATCATCAAAATTCAGGAGGACACCCATGGCCTACACACGCGCCAAGATCGCCGACCTCGTCGATGGAAAGATCGACCACGACACGCTGCACCAGATGCTCGCCACACCGAAGGACCCGGAGCGCTTCTCCATCTATCTGGAGATCCTTCAGCAACGCATGCCCTGGGATGACAAGATCATCCTGCCGCTCGGTCCGAAACTTTTCATGGTCCAGCGCAAGGATACCAAGCAATGGAAGATCCGCTGCGAATGCGGCCATGATTTCTGCGACTGGCGGGAAAACTGGAAGCTGTTCGCCCGCGTGCATGTGCGCGACACGCCGGAAAAGATGGAGGAGATCTATCCGCGCCTGATGACGCCGACCTCCTCCTGGCAGGTGCTGCGGGAATTCTATTGCCCGGAATGCGGCACGCTGCATGATGTGGAAGCGCCAACCCCCTGGTATCCGGTGATCCGCGATTTCGAACCGGACATCGACACCTTCTACAAGGACTGGCTCGGCCTGCCGGTGCCCGAGCGCGTCGACGCCTGATGGCCCTGGCCCGGAGGGCGCTCTTGCACTCTCCGGGCGCACATTCCCGCGCCGGCGCCTTGCGTCAGCGGGTGGAGAGCGGCAAAGGCGGCGGGGGCGCAGTGGCGCCGGCACCCAGCGAGCGCTGCACCATCACGCTGTCGGACCAACGGCCATAGCGATAGGCGACCCCCGGCAACAGCCCCACGCGCACGAAGCCGAACCGCTCGTGCAGGGTGAGCGAGGCGATATTGTCGGCGTCGATATAGCCGATCATCTGGCGGAAGCCGGCGGCCGCGCAGGCGTCGATCAGCCCGCGCATGAGCAGGCGGCCGATACCTTGCCCGAGATGCTCGTGGTGCACGTAGATCGAGTGCTTGACGCTGTAGCGATAGGCCGGCCGCTTGCGGAACAGCACCACATAAGCATAGCCCAGCACCACGCCGTCCTTCACCGCGACGATGTGGGGGAAGCGGCGGCTCTTCAGGTTCTTGCGCCGCTCGCGCAGATCGTCCGGCTGCGGGGTTTCGCCGTCGTCCACCCCTTCCTCGACACCGCGTCGAATATGGCGGCGATAGATCGCCAGCATGGCATCCACATCCGCATCCCGCGACGGGCGCACGACGACAGCTTGCTCCTGCTCCATGGACGAACCCGACATTCCCCGCCCTATTCGGCGACAACATAAGTGTGGAGCCGCACGCGGCCCGATGCATCGTTTTGGCGATAGACGCCTTGGATCTCCACGTCAAAGCCGGGAAAGGTGTTGAAGCAGGCTTCGAACATCTTGAGATAATCAATCATCGGCTGCGCGCGCTCGGTCAGCCGCTCGCCCGGCACGATGGTGGCGATGCCCGGCGGATAGACCACGAACGGCGTCGTCGCGATGCGGCCGGAAATGGCGTCGATGGGCAGGAAGTCCACGTCGTTGCGGACCAGGGCACGCGCCGCATCATGGGGCGACATCGCGATATCGGGCAGGTGCGCGGCGGAAAACTGCATGGCCTGGAGCGCGCTGACATTGGCCGCGCGGAAGAAGCGGTGCATCTCCCCGCACAGATCGCGCAACCGCACCCCGGCATAGCGGGCGGGCCGGCGGCGGAAGAATTCCGGGATCGCCTCCTCCAGCAGCGCATTGTCGTCGTGCAGCTTCTTGAAGGCGACGAGGCCGCTGATCAGCGTGCCCGCCTTGCTCGCCTCCACCCCCGGCGTCAGCAGGAAGAGCAGGGAATTCAGGTCGTTCTTCTCGGCAACGATGCGGTTCTCGCGCAGATATTGCGCCACGATCGGCGCGGGAATTCCGTGCTCGGCATAAGCGCCGGTGGCGCGGTCGAAACCGGGGGTGAGGAGGGTCAGCTTGTTCGGATCGGTCATGGCGAAGCCGGGGGCCATGCCTGCGAACCCGTGCCAGGCGGCGCCGGGGGTCAGATGCCAGAAGGCCGGGTTGGTGGCGAGCTGGTCGGTGGCGACGCTCTCCCACGGCACATCGTGCACCGCGCCGGGGCTCGACACGTCGGGGATCGCCACGCGATCCGGCACGAATGGCTCGAAGAACCAGCGCCGCTCTACCCGCTGCTCCTTCTCCTCGAACTCGCGCCGCACCGCGCGGATCTTCTTCCGCAGCTCGATGCCGAGGCGGATCGTGTCGTCCCACAGCACTTCACCCGAGCGGCCCTTCATCATCTGCGCGCCTACGTCCAGTGAGGCGAACAGGGGATAGAAGGGCGAAGTCGAGGCGTGCTGCATGAAGCTCTCGTTGAAGCGCCGGTGCTCCACGCGGCGCTTCTGGCCGGTGATGTGCCGGTCCTTCATGTGGATCTGCGAGGCCTGCGAGAAGCTCGCCAGCTGCTTGTGAGTGGATTGGGTGGCGATGATGCCCGGCGCGTCGGGGCCAAGATCGGCAAGGCCCATGGCGAAGCGCCCGGCATAGAGCGGGTGGAACTTCATGAAGCCCGCCCACGCCTCGTCGAACAAAATGTAGTCGCACAGGTGGCCGATCTTTTTCAGGATCATCTCGGCATTGTGGATCGTGCCGTCATAGGTGCACTGCTCCACCACGGCGACGCGGAACGGGCGCGGCTTCTTCCACGCCTCGGGGTCCTTCACCAGGGGGTGGGTGCGGATGCGCTCACGCAGGGCCGCTTCGTCCAGCGCCGCGAACTCCATGGAGCCGATGAGGCCCCAGGCATTGCGCACGGTGGGCACATAGACCGGAATGCCCCCGGCGATCAGCAGCGCCCCATGATGGGCGGCCTTGTGGTTGTTGCGGTCGAACAGCACGAGGTCGCCGTCGGTGACCAAAGCGGTGAGTGCCACTTTGTTGGAGGTGGAAGTCCCGTTCAGCACGAAATAAGTCTTCTCTGCGCCGAAGATCTTCGCCGCTTCCTTCTGCGCCTGGAGGGCCGGTCCCTCATGGGTCAGCAGGTCGCCGAGATCGAGCACGGAATTGTCGAGATCGTCGCGGAACACCGCCTCGCCCAGATGCTCCATGAACACCCGGCCGATGGGGCTTCTGGAATAGAACACGCCGCCATTGTGCCCCGGGCAGGTCCAGAGCTGGTTGCCCTCTTCCGCATAATCCACCAGGGCGCCGAAGAACGGGGTCTTCAGCGTCTCGGCGTATTGCTTCAGCCGGCTGATGAGGTTCTTGGCGATGAAAGCGGGGGTCTCCTCGGAGAGGAAGACATAGCCGTCGATGAAGTCCAGCACCTCCACCGGCACATCCTCGAAGCGCTTGCGGCGGATAAGGAGGATGATCGGGAAATCGAGGCCGCGGCGGCGCATGAGGTTGATGAGGGAGGCGGTCTTGCCCTCCAGGCCCTTCTTGCCCCAGTCCACCAGCATGCAGCCGATGGCGGCATCGGTCTGAACGGCGATCTCCGCGTCTTCCAGATTGCGCGCCTTCACCACCTCGAAGCCGGAGCTTTCAATCTCCCTGACGATCTGGTTGTAGCGGGCGCCTTCCAGGTCCTCGGCGTCGAAGACCGGGGTCGCGAACAGGAAATTGAAGCGCTTGAAATAATCCATCTGGGCACCCGCTCTGATCCGAACCGGAGGTGTCGACGCGTTTCATGACAGTGCCGTGACAGCGCGACTCACGAACTTGCGGCCTCATGTCAGGGCGCAATAGGTCTGAAGGCGCGCGACCAGATGGTCAAAGGTGGCGCGCACCCGGCGCACCTGCCGCAGGTCCTCGTGCATGGCGACGAAGGTTTCCAGCTGCAGCGTGAACAGATCGGGCAGAACGCGCGTCAGCACCGGGGTTCGCGCCGCAAGCGCGATCTGGCACACGCCGATGCCCGCCCCCGCGCGGATCGCCTCCAGCTGCGCGAAATGGCTGTCGGTGCGATAGGCCAGCGCGCCGGGCACCACGCCATCGCTCAGCGCCGCCAGGGCCCGCAGGAAATCCACGTCGCGATCCGGGCCGACGATGGCGAAGCGGGCGAGATCGGCGACATCTCGCGGCACGCCCGCGCGCTCCAGATAGGCCGGCGCGGCGAACAGGCCCAGCTTCACCGCACCCACATGCTTCACCACCAGAGCGCTCTGCACCGGCCGCACCATGCGCACGGCGATGTCCGCCTCCTGGTGCAGCAGATCCTGCGTGCGGTTGCTGAGATGGGTCTCGAACCGCAGGCGCGGGTGGCGCTGCAGCAATTCGGCCAGGATGGCGGGCAGTACGTGGGCGCCCACCATTTCGCTCGCGGTGATGCGGACGCTGCCGGCGACGGCGCCCGCGTCCGCCGAGGCCGTGCGCGCGAATGCGGCGGCAGCCGCCGCCATGGCACGTGCATGCGGCCCGAGGGCCCGCGCCGCCTCGGTGGGCGTAAGGCCGGAGGGCGAGCGGGTGAAGAGCGCCTGCCCCAGCCCGCGCTCCAACGCCTCCAGCCGCCGCCGAACGGTCGCCTGCGCCACGGCGAGTTCCCGCGCGGCGGCAGAGAGGCTGCCATGCTCCAGCACCGCGAGAAACGCGCGTTGGTTTTCCCAGTCGGCGGAAGACAGGCTCATATATTTCATACTAGCTATGACGCCAGATTTGACAATTCCATATGAGCCCAAAACGCCGTTCTATCCCGCCGAACGGGAGACCAACATGACGGACACTCTGGAAAAGACGGCGCTGGTGCTGGGCGCCACGGGCGGCATCGGCGGGGAGGTGGCCGCGGAGCTGCTGCGTCGGGGCTGGACGGTGAACGCGCTGGCCCGCGATCCCGAAACCGCCGCCCCGCGCTGGCACCGGCCGGAGCGCGGCCTCCATTGGATCAAGGGCGATGCCATGAATGCGGACGCGGTGGTGGCGGCGGCGCGGGGCGCGGACCTCATCGTCCACGCCGTCAACCCGCCCGGCTATCGCGACTGGGATAAGCTCGTAATACCCATGCTGGAGAATTCCATCGCGGCGGCGCGAGCAAGCGGCGCGCGAATCCTGCTGCCGGGCACGGTCTATAATTTCGGCCCCGACGCCTTCCTCGCGCCCGGCGAAGACGCCCCGCAGAACCCGAGCACCCGCAAGGGCGCGATTCGCGTCACCATGGAACGCCGGCTCCGCGCGGTCTCGTCCGAAGGAGTGCGGGCGCTGATCGTGCGGGCAGGTGATTTCTTCGGCCCCCATGCCGGCAACAACTGGTTCTCGCAAGGCCTGGTGCGGCCCGGCCGGCCGCTGCGTGCCATCAGCGTGCCGGGCCGGCCGGGCATCGGGCACCAATGGGCCTATCTGCCCGACGTGGCGCGGACCATGGTGCAGTTGGCGGAACGCGGCGACGCGCTCGGCGCTTTCGAGGTGTTCCACATGGACGGCCATTGGGACGCCGACGGGCACGCGATGAGCGCCGCTATCCGCGCGGCTTGCGGCCGGCCGGATCTCAAGATCCGGCCCTTTCCCTGGTGGCTGGTCCCGCTCGCCGCGCCGTTCGTGACCACGTTCCGGGAAATGGGCGAGATGCGTTATCTCTGGCGGGTGCCGCTGCGCATGAACAATGCCCGCCTCGTAGCGGTTCTTGGTGCGGAACCCCATACACCTCTCGTCACGGCGGTGCGCGAGACCCTCGCGGGCATCGGCTGCTTGCCAGACGAGGCCGGTATTCCGCGCCATCAGACCGCACCGTGAGAGCGGGGCGTGATCGGCGAGACATTGCCCTGGCGGACGACGCCCGCCCGGGCGCGCCCTTGAAATCGGCGGGGGCATCCGCCATCTGGTCGTCGCCTTCAACTGGAGAGCTGCCGCCATGACCACCGAGAGCGCCCCAAGCGCCCCCGCCCCCGAGACCCACGCCTTCGAGGCCGATGTGGCCAAGCTGCTGCACCTGATGGTGCACGCGGTCTATTCGGACAAGGACGTGTTTCTGCGCGAGCTGATCTCCAACGCCGCCGATGCCTGCGAGAAGCTGCGCTACGAGGCGATCAGCGAGCCCACCCTTCTCGGCGACGACCCGAAGCTGCGCATCACCCTGCATCCCGATGCGGAGGCGCGCCGCCTCGTCATCGAGGACAACGGCATCGGCATGAGCGCGATCGACATGGCGGAGGCGCTCGGCACCATCGCGCGCTCGGGCACCAAGGCATTCATGGATCGCATCGCCGCCAATGCGGGCGGGGAAGGCACCCAACTCATCGGCCAGTTCGGCGTCGGCTTCTATTCCGCCTTCATGGTGGCGGACAAGGTGAACGTCATCTCGCGTCGCGCCGGCACCGAACAGGCCGCGCTCTGGTCCTCGGATGGCAAGGGCACCTACACCATCGCCCCGATAGATCTGGCGGAAGCGCCCGCGCGCGGCACCCGCGTGGTGCTGCACTTGATGGAAGACGCCCTCGCCTATTGCGAACGCTACAATCTGGAGCGCATCGTCAAGGCCCAATCGGGTCATGTGCCGGTGCCGATCGTGCTGATCGGCACCGGCGAGGAAGAGCCCTCCGAGATCGCCGACGGCGCGGCGCTCTGGACCAAGCCCAGGTCCGAGGTAAGCGAAGCGGAATATGCCGATTTCTATCGCAGCGTCGCCGGCCAGTTCGACGATCCGGCGCTGACCCTCCACTATCGCGCGGAAGGACGGCACGAATATGCGGTGCTCGCCTTCGTGCCTGGCAGCAAGCCCTTCGATCTGTTCGACCCGGACCGCCACGGGCGCATGAAGCTCTATGTGAAGCGCGTGTTCATCACCGACGAAGCCGAATTGCTGCCGCGCTACCTGCGCTTCGTGCGCGGGCTGGTGGATTCCGCCGACCTGCCGCTCAACATGTCGCGCGAGATGATCCAGGAAAGCCCGATCCTCGCCGCCATCAAGAAAGGCGTCTCCAACCGCATCCTCAGCGAACTCGAAAAGCTCGCTGCCAACGATGCCGACGCTTATGCGGCCATCTGGGAGAATTTCGGCCCGGTGCTGAAGGAAGGGCTCTATGAGGATTACGAGCGCCGCAGCGCGCTCTTGAACCTCGCCCGCTTCAAGACCACGGCCGCCGGCGGCGCGTGGCGCACGCTGAAGGATTATGTCGCGGCCCTGAAGGAGAACCAGACCGCGATCTATTATGCCACCGGCACCGACCTGGAGCGCATCGCCGCCTCCCCGCAGCTCGAGGGGTTCCGCGCCCGCGGCATCGAGGTGCTGTTGTTGCCGGACCAGGTGGACAGCTTCTGGGTGACGGCCGGCCTCGATTATGAGGGCAAGCCGTTCAAATCCGTCACCCAGGGCTCGGCGGACCTGAAGCTGATCCCGCTGCTGGAGGGCGCCGACCAGCCCGCCGCCGAAGCGAGCGAGGCGGTTTCGGCCTTCATCGCCTATCTCAAGACGGCCCTGGACGAGGCGGTCTCCGACGTGCGCGCATCCGACCGTCTCACCGAAAGCCCGGTGTGCCTGGTCGCCGCCGACACCGGGATGGATCGGCAGCTGGAAAAACTGCTGGCCAGCGCCGGGCGCGGCGGTGCCGGCGCCAAGCCGGTGCTGGAAATCAATCCACGCCACGATCTGGTGGTGAAGCTGGCAGAGCTGGGCGAGGACGAGGCCGCCTTCCGCGAGGACGCCGCGCGCCTGTTGCTCGATGAGGCGCAGATCGCCGATGGCGAACGCCCGAGCGATCCGCGCGCTTTTTCCGCCCGGCTCGGCCGGCTGATCGCCCGCGCGCTGCGCTGAACCTGAGGCCGATCGGGCGGATCCAGCCCGGTCGGCGCGCGCTCCAGGGTCCGGCGCTTCCGCCGGGCCCATGTGCGCAACCCGCGTGAAGTCCGTCGTGCCAGAATAATCGCCCGCGATCACAGCTGCTCGGCCGGGGCGGCAAGCCGGGCGGCGGAAGTTTCCCGTGCCGCACCCCATTGATTTCGCACTGGCGAACAGATCGGCGTGGTATTTCAGTAATAGGGAAGTGATTTCCGCCCAGAACGTCTATCGCAAGTTGTGCGAGATCATTATAATGGTGAATGATACTCGCTGACGAAGCGTGCCGGCACGCTCAGTGAAAAGGCCCGTTAGTTAGCTGCACGCTAATTCGGGTCATATACGCACCCGAGCGGAGACCCTCGCACGATGGACAGCGACGGTGGCTACGATGCCTTGATCCTCGAGGAGGCACCCGACGCGGTGATAGCCATCGACGCCGACCAGCGCGTCCTGGTGTGGAATCGCGGCGCCGAGCGGCTCTATGGCTATGCCCAGCGCGAGGCGATCGGCGGGCGGCTGCGCGAACTGGTTCTGCCCAGCGACGCGCCGAACGGCGCCGCCGACCCGCTCAACCACCTGCCCGCCCGCGGCCCCAGCACCTATGAGGCCCTGCGCCGTCGCAAGGACGGCGTGCTGATGTATGTGGACGTGACCGCCAAGCGCATCACCCACACCAATGGCACCGGCGACGGCGCCCCGCTGATCGTGCTGGGCGAGAAGGATGTGACGCAATTGCGCGTGCAGCGCGACGCAAAGCTGCTGGAAACCCGCTTTCGTGACCTGTTCGAACTCATGCCGGACGCGATCGTCGTGCTGAACGCCACCGGCCGCATCGTGCTGATCAACAGCCAGGCCGAGGAGCTGTTCGGTTATGCGATGGGAAGCCTGATCGGCGAGCCGGTGGAACGCCTGCTGCCGGAGCGCCTGCGCGCGGCCCATCTGCGCCATCGCGCAGGCTATGTGGCGCAGCCGCGCGTGCGCGCCATGGGCGTCGGGCTCGAATTGCATGGACGGCGCGCCGACGGCTCGGAATTTCCGGTCGACATCAGCCTGAGCCCGCTCCAGACGCCGGAAGGCACGCTGGTGCTCAGCGCCATCCGCGACGCCACCGAGCGCAAGCGCTTCGAGGCGGCGCTGCGGGAGAAGAACGAGCAGCTCGCCAGCGCCATGCAAGCCAAGGATCGCTTTCTGGCCACCATGAGCCACGAATTGCGTACACCGCTGAATGCCGTCATCGGCTTTACCGGCACCTTGCTGATGCGCCTGCCCGGTCCGCTCAACGATGATCAGGAGCGCCAGCTGAAGACCATTCAGAGCAGCGGGCGCCACCTGCTGTCGCTGATCAACGACCTGCTGGACCTGGCCCGCATCGAGGCCGACAAGTTCGAGCTGAGCATGGAGCCGGTGGTGTGCCAGGAGGTGCTGCGCGGCGTGTTCGGCGCTCTGCTGCACCAGGTCGAGCAGAAGGGGCTTCGCTTCGGCCTCGACATGCCCGAGGCGAACCTGATCGCCCGCACCGACCGCCGCGCTCTGACGCAGATCCTCACCAATCTGTGCGCCAATGCGGTGAAATTCTGCGACCACGGCAGCATTCATGTCGGGCTCGGCCCGGCGCTGGACGGCGCAGCGGACGAGGTGCAATTCACCGTATCCGACACCGGCGTCGGCATCCGCGCCGAGCACATGCCGACCGTGTTCGACGCCTTCGCGCGCTTCGAATCCGAAACCGGCCCGCGCGAAGGCAGCGGACTCGGCCTGCACATCAGCCGCCGGCTGGCGGAACACCTGGGAGGACGCATCAAGCTGGAAAGCGAATATGGCAAGGGCTCGACTTTCACACTCATCTTGCCGGCAGGATCGGTATCATGACCAAGATCCTGGTCATCGAAGACCACCCCACCAGCCGCGAGCTCATGACCTATATTCTGCGCTGCAACGGCCACGAGGTGATTGAAACCGGCGACGGGCGGGTGGGTCTTGATCTCGCGCGCGGGCAGCGGCCGGATCTTGTGATCAGCGACGTCCAGCTTCCCGGCATGAACGGCTTCGAAATCGTCGCCGCGATCAAGCAGGACCCTGACCTTGCCGGGATCCCGGTCGTGGCGGTGACCGCCTCGGCCATGTCGGGGGATCGCGAAAACATCATCGCCGCAGGGTTCGACGACTATCTCTCCAAACCCATCGACCCGGAGACATTTGCACAGCAGATCGGCCGTCACCTGGCGCCTCAGCGATCGAGCCGATGACATGGCGACCATCCTCATCGTCGACGATCATGCGATCAACCGCGAATTCCTGGTTACCCTGCTCAAGTACGGCGACCACCGGCTGATCGAGGCCGCCGACGGCACGACCGCATTGGCCATCGCGCAGGCGGAATTTCCCGATCTGGTCATCTCCGATATCCTGATGCCGTCGGGCGACGGTTACGAGCTTGTGCGCGCCCTGCGGCAGGCGGGCGGGCTCGCCGATGTGCCGGTGATCTTCTACACCGCCCATTACAATGAGCGCGAGGCGCTCACCCTCGCCCAGGCGTGCGGCGTTCAATATGTGCTGACCAAGCCGGCAGACCCCGCGCTCATCCTGGAAGTGGTCAACGACGTGCTGACGCGCAAGCGCACGATCGCTCCGACCGGGCAGCAAGAACATCCGGGCTTCGACCGCAAGCACCTTCGGCTGGTGTCCGACAAGCTGGTGCAGGCCACGGAGGAGCTGGAATGGACCACCAGCCGCCTGATGGCTTTGATCGAAATGAGCCTCCAGATCGCGGCAGAGCGCGAGCCCCTGCACATCGCGCGCGTGTTCTGCCGCTGGACCCGCGATCTCGTCGCCGCGCGCCATGCGGTGGTCGGGCTGTGGGAACCAGACCATCCGGGGGCCGGCTATGCGGCGGCGAGCGGACTGCCGGAGGATCTGATCGGCGAGGTGGAAAGCCAGCTCCTGCGCAACGGGCCGCAGCCCATTCCGATCGGCGCCAACGGTGCGGCACGCCATCTCGGCGAGCCCACGGACGCGTCCAACCTCGGCCTGCCGGTGGCCTTTCCGCGGGTGCGCTCGCTGCTGTTCGTGCCGGTGCGCTCGGCCACCCGCGCGTTCGGCTGGGTCTGCGCCTCGAACAAGATCGGCCGAAACGGATTCTCGCCCGACGACGAGCGCCTGCTCTCCATCTTCGCCGCCTATGTCGGGCGCATTTTCGAGAATCATTGCCTGTTCAGCGAGCTGGCGGAACGCTCTGGGCAGCTGGAGGGGGAAGTTGCAGAGCGTGCGGCGGCGCAATGGCGGCTGGAGAGCCAATATGCCCTCGCCGGCGTGCTGGCGGAAACGTCCACCATTGATCAGGCAGCCCCGGAAATCCTGCGCACCATCTGCGCCCTCGCCGGTTTTCAGCTGGGCGAGCTCTGGGAGGTGGATGCCGATGCGGCCCGCCTGCGCCATGTCGCCACCTGGCATGCCGACGGCGCGGCGGCCGCCGATTTTCTCGCCCGCACGAGCGCCTATGACTTTCCCAAGGGCTCAGGCCTGCTGGGCCGGGCCTGGGAGAGCGGCGCCCCGGTCTGGCTCGACGCGGCGAATCTCGGCCTGGTGTGCCGTCGCGCGAGTGCGGTCCGCGCCCTGGGCATGGATAGCGCGCTGGCGTTTCCGGTCGTCACCGGTGGCAAGGTGATCGGCGTGCTCGGCTTCTTCGGTGCCGGGCCGCACACCTCCGATCCGGCGCTGAGCGCTCTGTTCACGGCCATGGGCAGCCAGGTGGGACAGTTCATCGACCGGCGCGGGCAGGAACTGCGCCTCGTGCGACTCTCCCGCATCCGGGCGGTGCTCAGCGGCATCAATTCCCTGATCGTCCGCGTGGACGATCGTGCCGCTTTGCTGGAGGGCGCCTGCCAGATCGCGGTGGAGGAGGGCGAGTTCGTCAAGGCTGAGGTGGTCCTGCTGGAGGGTGCCGCGCCGGACGGCGGGTCGCGGGTGCTCCGGGTCGCCACCTATGGGGAGGGCGAGCCGCCCACGCTACCGGGCACGGGCCTTGCGCCGATTGATACCGCCGAGCTGATCGCCACGGCGATCGCAACCGCCGCCCCGGCCATCGACAATGACGCGCTCGGGGGCAAGGCCTCGTGCGTCGCGCTGCCCTTGGCGGAAGGCACGCGGCTGATCGCGGTGCTTGTGCTGCGGGCGCGCGTCTGCGGCTTCTTCACCGCCGAGGAAATGCTCCTCCTCAAGCAATTGGTCGCTGACATCTCGTTCGCGCTGACCCATCTCTCGACCCAGAAGCGGCTGACGCAGCTGAATCAGTACGACGGCCTCACGGGGCTGCCCAACCGCGCCCTGTTCCTCGAACGCCTGCGCCAGGCGATGCACAATGCCCGCGATGACGGCGAGCAGCTTCTGGTCGTCGTGGGGAACCTGCGCAATTTCGTTTCGATCAACACCACGCTGGGCCGCGCCGCCGGCGACGACGTGCTGCGCCAGGTGGCGCACCGGCTGAAAGCGGCCTCGCGGTTTCCAGACCGGGTGGCGCGCATCTCCGGCAATCTGTTCGCGAGCTTCTTGCCCAACAAGACCACCGCGAGCGAACCAACCTTGCGCATGGATCATTCCCTGGACGAGGCCTTCTCCGAGCCGTTCAAGGTGGGCACGCACGAGGTGACCCTCACCTTCCAGACCGGCGTCTCCATCTATCCCGTCGATGCCGACGACGCCGACGCCCTGCTGGCCAATGCGGAGACCGCGCTGCGCCGGGCGCGCAATACGGGCACCCGGATCTCGTTCTACGAGCCGCGCATGCACGAGGAAATGGCGCGGCGCATGCAAGTGGAAATGCGCCTTGCCCAGGCCTTTTCGGGTGAGGAGTTCACGCTCCATTATCAACCGAAGCTGGAAATCTCCACCGGCAACATCATCGGCCTGGAAGCCCTGCTGCGCTGGCAGGACGACGAGCGAACGATGATGCAGCCGAGCCAGTTCGTGCCGCTGCTGGAAGAAAACGGCATGATCGTCGATGTCGGGCTGTGGGTGATCCGCCGCGCCATGGAGGATCAATCCGCCTGGATCGCGGCGGGGCTGCCCTATATTCCGGTGGCGGTGAACGTGTCGGCGGTGCAGATGCGCGAGCCGAACTTCGTCGAGGAGGTGCTCGCCATCCTCGACAAGATGGCACCCGCGCCCGCCTCCGGCTGGCCCGCGCCGTGGCTCGAGATCGAGCTGACGGAAAGCGCCGCCATGGAGGATATCGAGCGCACGGTGGCGCAGCTCCAGCAATTGCGCGCGCGCGACGTTCAGGTGGCCATCGACGATTTCGGCACCGGCCATTCCTCGCTGGGATATCTGGCCCAGCTCCCGGTTTCCGCGCTGAAGATCGACCGCTCCTTCGTCTCCGGCATGACACCGCGGCGCGATACCATGATGATCGTGGACGCCATCATCTCGCTTGCCCATTCACTCGGGCTGAAGGTGATCGCCGAAGGCGTGGAGACCCGCCAGCAGATGGACCTGCTGAGCAAACTGCGCTGCGACGAGATCCAGGGCTATCTGTTCAGCCCGCCGCTGGATGCCAAGGGCCTGACGAAATTCCTCGGCGACTACAGGCGCTAGCGGCATCCACCGGCAAGGCCGGCGGGGCGCTCACCGGACCTCGAGCAACTCCGCCAACGCCAGGGCGACGACATGGGTCGCCCGTTCGAGGTCGGCGAGCAACAGCTTTTCGTCGGCGCGATGGCCGTTCGCCTCCAGCAGGGTACGCGGGCCGGCGCCGTAGAGCACGGTGGGAATGCCCGCCGCCGAATAGAGCCGTGCGTCGGTGTAGATCGGCACGCCCTTCGTTCCCACCGGCTGCTCCATCACCCCCGACGCCGCGCGCTGGATCGCCGCTACCAGGCGATCCTGGCCCGGCATGGGCACGAACGGTTCCGCCAGCAGAAGGCGGCGGAAGTGGCAGGAGATGCCGGGGAAGCCGGCGGCCTCCTGCTCGATCAGCGCCCTGAGGTCGGCTTCGGCCGCCGCCGCGTCCTCCTGCGGGGTGATGCGGCGGTCGATGCGCAGCGTCACCTTGTCCGGCACCACATTGGTGTTGATGCCGCCGGAAATCAGCCCCACCGTCAGGCCCGGTGCGCCGATGCCCGGCAGGGAGGAGACGTTTTCGCGCAATTGGTGCCGCAGGCGATAGAGCGCGGCCAGGACGCCGGTCGCCGCCTCCAGCGCGTCGGCGCCGGTTTCCGGCATGGCGGCATGGGCCGAGCGGCCGAGAATCTCCGCCTCCAGGTGCAAGCAGCCGTTGTGGGCGGTGACGATGTCGTAGGAGAAACCGGCTGAGAGCGCATAATCCGGCTTAGAAATGCCCTGCGCCAGCAGCCAGCCGGGGCCGAGCAGGCCGCCCATCTCCTCGTCATAGGTGAAATGCAGCTCCACCGTGCCGGCGAAGCGCGCGCCGGCCCGCACGGCATCTCGCAAGGCGAGCAGGGCGAAGGCATAGGTGGCGAAATCCGACTTGGAAACCGCCACTCCGCGCCCATACATGAAGCCGTCGGAGACGTCCGCGCCGTAGGGATCGAACGTCCAGCCGAGCCCTGGCGGCACCACGTCGCCATGGGCGTTCAGCGCAATGGTGGGCCCCTCGCCGAACCGTTCGCGCACCACGAGATTGGTGACGCTCACCATGCCGCCGTCGCGCACGATCGCGTCGGGCACCGCATGGCGCTCCACGACGAAGCCCAGGTCCTCCAGCAGCCGCGCGGCCAGCGCCGCATGGGGCGCGCAATCGCCCGGCGGATTGTCGGACGGCATGCGCACCAGCGCGGCCAGGAATTGGATCTCGGCCTCCTTTCGGGCGGCGAGGCTTTCGATGATCGCTGTCTTGAATTGGTCGGTCATGACGCCCTTGGGGTGAAGTGTTCCATGGCATGCAGCAGCACTTTCGCGCCGGCGGCGACGTCGCGCGTTTCCACATGCTCGCTCGGATGATGGCTGACGCCGCCGCGGCAGCGCACGAACAGCATGGCGATGTCGGTGATGTCGATCATCGCCATGCCGTCATGCCCCGCCCCGCTCGGGAGCGCATGCACGCGATAGCCCGACGCCGCGATGGCATCTGCGAGCTGCGCGCACAACCAGGGCGCGCACTGCGCCGTGGAATTGTCGTGGGTCTTGGTGATGCGCGCCTTGAGCTGGCGGCGCGCGGCGATCTCGTCGATCGCCTCCACCACCGCCGAGACGGTTGTGCGCCGCTGGGCGTCGGTGGCCGCGCGCAAGTCGATGGTGAAGCGCACGTCGCCGGGAATGACGTTGGTGGCGCCCGGCGCGGCCTGGATCTGGCCCACCGTTCCCACCACGCCCGCGCCGGCATCGCGGCACAGCGCCTCGATGACGAGGATGCATTCCGCGGCCCCGGCGAGCGCATCGCGCCGCAGGCCCATGGGCACGGTGCCGGCGTGGCCGGCCATGCCCGTGAGATCCACCGCGAACCGGCTCGCGCCGCTGATGGCGGTGACGACGCCCACCGGCAAATCCTGCGCCTCCAGCACCGGCCCCTGCTCGATGTGCAGTTCCAGATACGCGAGGATATCGGCGCGGCGGCGGGCGGCGCGGCGGATGCGGGCGGGATCGAGCCCGAACGCGGCGATGGCGTCACGCGCCTTCACGCCCGCGGCGTCGCGCGTCTCCAGCACGCCCTCATCGAACGTGCCGGCGACCGCGCGGCTGCCGAGCAGCGTGGAGGAAAAGCGCACGCCCTCCTCGTCCGCGAAGCCGATCACCTCCAGCGCATAGGGCCGGCGCGTTCCCGCCTGCGCGATGCGCGCGACGCATTCGATTGCGGTGATGAGCCCGAGCGGCCCATCCCAGCGCCCGGCGTCGCGCACGGTGTCGTAATGCGAGCCCACCATCAGGCAGGGCATGCCCTGCGAGGTGCCCTCATAGCGGCCGAACACATTGCCGATCTCGTCCATGCGGGCGGTCATGCCGGCCCCCCGCATCCAGCCGAGGATCAGATCGGCGGCGCGGTGGTGCTCGGGCGAGAAGCACACGCGGGTGATCGCGCCGTCATCCTGCGAGATGGCTGCGAGTTCGTCGATCCGCGCCACGATGCGGGTCGCCATGGCTTCGGGCAACGCTTCGGGCAGCGCCTCGCGCGCAGGCTCCATGAGTGCGGCCTCTCGTTTTATAGCCTTGCGCAAACGCATGGCGTTCAGTGCGCGCCGGTCACGAATTGCGCGAGTTCCGGCGTCTGCGGATTGGCGAACAGCGTCTTCGGCGCGCCCTCCTCATGCACGCGGCCCTGGTGCATGAAGATGAGCTTGGTGCCGACGTCGCGGGCAAAGCGCATCTCGTGGGTCACCAGGATCAGCGTCATGCCCTCGCTGGCGAGTTGCTCCACCACGCGGAGCACCTCGTTCACCAGCTCGGGGTCGAGGGCGGAGGTGATCTCATCGCAGAGCAGGACGGTCGGCTCCATGGCGAGCGCCCGCGCAATGGCGACGCGCTGCTGCTGGCCGCCCGAGAGCTGGCTTGGATAGGCATCGAACTTGCCGGCAAGGCCGACCTTCTCCAGCAAGGCGGCGGCCCGCTCGCGCGCCTCGCCCTTCTGGAGCTTCGCCACCACGGTGGGCGCCAGCATCACGTTCTCGCCCGCCGTGAGGTGGGGGAAGAGATTGAACTGCTGGAACACCATGCCGACATGGCGGCGCAGGATGCGCAGATCGGTCTTGCCCACCGCCATGCCGTCGACCGTGATGGCACCGGCCTGGAATTCCTCCAGCCCGTTGATGCAGCGTAGCAGCGTGCTCTTGCCGCTGCCCGAGCGGCCGATGATCGCCGCGACATCGCCGCGACCGATCTCGATGGATACGCCCTTCAAGACTTCGAGGGGACCGAAGCTCTTGCGGACATCTTGGATATCAACGAGCGACATTGAGACGAGCCTCCAGGCGCTTGGAACACCAGGACAGAGGGAAGCAGAGGCAGAAGTAGATCAGCGCCACCAGCGAATAGACGAGGAACGGGCGGAAGGTGGCGTTGTTGAGCATGGTCCCGGCCTTGGTCAGTTCGACAAAGCCGATGATCGAGGCGAGCGCCGTGCCCTTGATGACCTGCACCGAGAAGCCGACCGTGGGCGCCACCGCGATGCGCATGGCCTGGGGCAGGATGACGTAGCGCATCTGTTCCAGATAGCTCATGGCGAGCGTTCCGGAGGCCTCCCACTGGCCGCGCGGAACCGATTCCACGCAGCCGCGCCAGATCTCCGACAAGAACGCACTGGTCCAGAAGGTCAGCGCCAGCCAGGCTGCAACCCAGGGGCTGACCTCGATGCCGAACAAGGCAATGCCGAAGAACAGCAGGAAGAGCTGCATCAGAAGCGGTGTGCCCTGGAAGAATTCGATGTACCCCGCCGTGAGAAGGCGCAGCACTTCGTGCTTGGAGACGCGGCCGAACAGGACCAGCAGTCCCACCAGGCCGCCGCTGACAAAGGCGATGAGCGACAGGAGAATGGTCCAGCGCGTCGCCAGCAGCAGGTTTTCAAGGATGATCGCAAAGCTGAATTCGATCATGGCTCAGGCCTTCGGGAACAGGGCCCGGCCGATGCCACGCAACAGGGCGCGCATGGCGATGGCCAGCAGCAAGTAGAGAAAGGCGGCGACCAGATAGACTTCGAAGGCCCGGAAGTTGCGCGACTGCACGAAATTCGCCGCGTAGGTCAGGTCTTCGGCCGAGATCTGCGAAACCACCGCCGACCCCAGCATGACGATGACGATCTGCGAGGAGAGCGCCGGGTAGACCTTCATGAAGGCCTGCTTCAGCACCACGTATCGGAACGTCTCCAGCCGGCTCATGGCGAGCGATGCCGCCGCCTCCAGATGGCCCTTCGGCACCGCCTGGATGCCGGCGCGGATGATCTCGGTGGAATAGGCGCCGAGATTGATCACCATGGCGAGGAACGCGGCCTGCGATTCCGTCATCTTCACGCCGATCGCCGGCAGGCCGAAGAATACGAAGAACAGCTGCACGATGAACGGCGTGTTGCGGATCAACTCCACATAGGCGCCGACGGCGTACCCCGCCCATTTCGGCCCGAAGCTCCGGGCCCAGGCGCCCGCCGTTCCCACGGCGAGGCCGGTGACGGTCGAAACGACCGTGAGGATGATGGTGTAGAGCAATCCGCGCGCCAGGACGCCCCAATAGGGCAGCAGGTCGCCGAAGCTCATGTGATAGGTCATGCGACCGCCCCCCGCTGGCTGTTGAGACTGCGGCGGGGATCAGAACTCGGCCGGCAGCGGCGCCTTCAGCCACTTCTCAGAAAACTTGGCGAGCGTGCCGTCGGCCTTGGCCTTGGCGATGATCTCGTTCACCTTGGCGAGCAAGGCCGGCTCGTCCTTGTTCAAGCCCACATAGCACGGGCTGTTCTTGATGATGAACTTCAGCTCCGGCTTGCGGGCCGGGCTCTTCTCGGCGATCGCGGCGGCCACCGTATTGCCGGTTGCTATCAGGTCCACCTGACCGGAGATGAAGGCGGAGATGGTGGCGTTATTGTCCTCGTAGCGCTTCACGGTCGCCGAGGCGGGCGCGCTCTTGGTCAATTCCTGCTCCTCGATGGAGCCGCGCGTCGCGCCCACGGTCTTGCCGGCGAGATCGTCGAACTTGGCCGAGGTTTCGCCCTTCAGGCCATAGACGCCGGAGAAGAACGGCGCGTAGGGAACCGAGAAATCGATCACCTTCTCGCGCTCGGCATTCTTGCCGAGGCTGGAGATGACCAGGTCCACCTTCTTGGTCTGAAGATAAGCGATGCGGTTGGCGCTGGTCACCGGCACGATCTCGACCTTCACGCCCAGTTGCTGGCCGATGTAATTGGCCATGTCGATGTCATAGCCCACCGGCTTCAGATCGAGCCCGGCCGAGCCGAACGGCGCGAAATCCTGCGGCACCGCGATCTTGATGACCTTGGCCTTTTCGATATCGGCCAAGGTATCGGCCGAAGCGGGGCGCAGGGCGCCGGCCGCGAACACACCCACAAGCGCCGCGACGGCGCACCCGAGACGGAAACTTTTAACCCGTGTCATCTGGAAGTTCCTGTTTTGCGATTGTTCCCCACCGGTGCTTCAGCCTGGGACGCACCCAGCCCGGTCCGGTTATTGAGGGCAGTGTTGCGCCGCAACAGGCATAGGTCCAATATATCGTTGGACTTAATAGATATGTTTTGAATATGGATCTGCGCCAGCTTCGCTATTTCCTCGCGGTCGCCGAGGAGCTGTCCTTCACGCGCGCCGCGGCGCGGCTGAACATCTCACAGCCGCCGCTGTCCCAGCAGATCGCTCAGCTTGAGGCGGAGCTGGACACGAAGCTCTTCACCCGCACGAGCCGCAGGGTGGAACTGACCGCCGCCGGGCAGGAACTGGAGGCGCAGGCCCGCGCCCTGCTGGAACAGGCGGCGCGCACGCGGCTACACGTGAAGGCCATCGGCGCCGGGCGCAGCGGCACCATTGCCATCGGCGCCACCGGCACCATTCTGCGCGGAGGCCTTGCCCAATGGCTCTCGGCCTATCGCCGACACGCCCCGGACGTGCGCACGGTGATCTTCGAGCAGGCGCCCGCGCTCCAGGTCAAGGCGGTGCTGGAGCTGCGCACGGACATCAGCTTCAACCGCTCGGTGGCCGACAGCGCGGAGCTGGCGAGCACGCTGGCGTGGCAGGAAGCCATTTCGGTGATTTTGCCGCGCGGCCATCGCCTCGTCGGGCGGCCCCATGTGGGCCTCGCCGAATTGAGCGCGGACGAGCATGTGATGCTGCATCCGGATTCCTCGGAATTCGCCCGCTATCTCCAGCGCTGCTGCGTGGATGCGGGGTTTTTGCCGCGCATCTCCCAACAGGTGGTGGATTCCCAATCCATTCCGAGCTTGATCGCGGCGGGGTTCGGGGTGTCGCTTGTGCCGGCCTCCACCGCCGCTTTCACCAGCGACGACGTGGTGTTCGTGCCCATCGCCCCGGCCCTGGTGGCGGATGTCTATATGATCTACCGGCGGCGCGAGCAGTCGCCCGCTGTGCATGAATTCCTGCGCTGGCGGCAGATGGCGGGACGCGTCTGAGGGAGCGGGCGACCCGCGTGCGCGCCCTCAGACGGGTTCGAGGGCAGCCAGCAGGCGCCGGCCCACTTCCGCCGCGCCGACCAGGCCGGGCGTGGGATGCACCACCACCCGCACCGGGATGGCGGCAAGGCGGGCCTGATACGGCGGATGATCCTCGAACGCCGCGCGGAACGGGGATTCGGCGAACAATTGCGCCATCGCCGCCCCCACCCCGCCGGAAATGAACACGCCCCCCCGCGCCAGGGTCAGCAGGGTGAAATCCCCCACCACGCGTCCCAGCAGGCGTAGGAACACGTGGCAGGTCTCACGCTCGTTGCGCTGGCCCGAGAGCGCAGCGGTGATGATCGAATGGGAGGAAGCAATCTCCCCGCTGAGGATGCGATGCAGCCGCACGAGCCCGGTTCCGGAAAGCACATGCTCGACGCTCACCGGCCCGAGATCCTGCACCAGATGGGCAAGCACACGCGCTTCCTCGGAAGTGACGGCGCCGAACCGCACATGCCCGCCCTCGCCCGGCAGCACATCATAGCCCTCGCCGCGCGGCAGCACGAGCGCGGTGCCGAGCCCGGTGCCGGGACCGCAGACCAGCATCGGGGCGCCCTCCACCGCCTTGCCGGTGCCCACTGTCACGAGGTTCTGCGGCCCAAGGCCCACCACCCCATGGGCCAATGCCGCGAAATCATTGAGTACGGTCAGTTCGTCGAGCCCCAGGGTGCGGGCAAGCTCCGGGCGGGAGAAGTGCCAGGCCCGGTTGGTCAGCTTCACCTCGTCGCCGTCCACCGGACCTGCGACCGCGAACACGCCGGCGCACGGACGCGGCCCGCCGATGTTGGACAGATAGACGCCGAACAGGTCTTCCAGGCTGGCATAGGAATCGTTCGCCTCCACCCGCAGGTCGAACAAGGTGCCGTCTCGGCCGGCGCGCGCGATGCGCGTGGAGGTACCGCCGATATCGGCAAGAAGGAGCGTCGCGGGCATCAGGCATCCATGGCAGGAAAGGTCGCAATCCTAGAAGTGGGCGGCCTTTCCGGTCTATTCAAGGCAAGAATCCGGACGCGCGGCCGGAAGATGCGCCGTCAGGCGGCACGCGGCGCCCCCAGCCGGCGGCGCAGCACGCCAAAGAGCGGCAGCAGCAGCACCGCGAGCGTGACGATGCCGAGCCCCGCCGAGATCGGCCGGTAGAAAAAGCCCAGCAGGTCGCCGTCGGCCTTGATCATGGAGGTGACGAAGCTTTCCTCCAGCATCTTGCCGAGCACGATGCCGAGCACGCAGGGCGCGATCGGCACGTCGTGCTCTTCCATGAAGAAGCCGAGCACGCCGAACGCCAGCATGAGGATGACGCCGTAGATCGAATTGTTCACCGCGAACGCGCCGACCACACAGAACAGCAGGATCACCGGCATCAGGATGCGGCGCGGCACCTTGAGCAGGGCCGTACCCGCCTTCAGCGCCGCGAGCCCCAGCGGGATCATGGCGAGGTTGGCGATGATGAAGATGAAGAATACCGCATAGATGGATTCGGGATTGTTGAGGAACAGCGTCGGGCCCGGGTTGAGGCCCTTCAGATACAGAACGCCGATGACGATGGCGGTGATGCTGTCGCCGGGAATGCCGAACACCAGCGCCGGCACCCAGGCCCCGGCGAGCGCGGCATTGTTGGACGAGGTGCTCTCGATGATGCCTTCTACGTGCCCGGTGCCGAACTTTTCCGGGGTCTTGGAGAATTTCCGGCTCATGGCATAGGAGACCCAGGCCGCGATATCCGCCCCCGCGCCGGGCAGAATCCCGATGGCGGTGCCGGTGATGTTGCCGCGGATCTGCTGCGGCCAGTATTTGAGGAACATCGCTCCCCAGCCGCGCAGCGGATTGCCGAGCGAGGTCTGTTTCACGTCCCAGTCCTTGGCGCCGGACGCCATGGCGCGGATCACCTCGGACACCGCGAACAGGCCGATCATGGCGGGGATGAAGTCCACCCCGCTCATGAGGTCGGTATTGCCGAGGGTGAAGCGCGGGATGCCGGCGGGATTGTCGAGCCCGATGCACGCCACGAACAGGCCCAGGAACAGGGAGATCAGCCCTTTCACCGGCGAGCCGGAGCCGATGAAGATGGCGCAGGTCAGCCCGAGCAGCGCCAGCCAGAAATATTCGAACGAGGAAAAGCCCAGCGCCACCTCCGCCAGCAGCGGCGCCGAGACGATCAGCACCGCCGTGCCGAACAGGCCGCCGAGGGCGGAGAACAGCACGTTGGCGCCCAGCGCCACCTCGGCCTGCCCCTTGCGGGTCATGGCATAGCATTCGTCGGTATAGGCCGCGGAAGCCGGCGTGCCGGGCATGCGCATCAGCGTGCTCGGAATGTCGCCGGCGAAAATCGCCATGGCCGAGCAGGAGATCATGGCGCCCACCGCCGAGATCGGATCCATGAAGAAGGTGATGGGCACCAGCAGGGCAATGGCCATGGTGGCGGTGAGGCCGGGAATTGCCCCCACCACCAGCCCGAACGCCGCCGCGATGAAGATGGTGAGAATGACGTGCCAATGCAGCACGAGGCCGATGCCGGCTTCGATGGCGCCCATCACAGCATGCCCTCGATCAGGCCGCGCGGCAGCGGAACGCGCAGGCCGTGGGCGAAGGAATAATAGACGCACAGCGTCGCAATCAACGCCACCGGCACCGCCGCAAGGGGCGGCACCTTCAGCATCAGGAACAGGGCCAGCAGCATGAGGGTGGAGGCAATGATGAAGCCGGTCAGCGGCGCCAACACCAGGTACAGCACCACCGCCGCCAGCGCGCCGCCGGCACGCAGCAGGGCGGGCAGTTCCCGCGCCCAGCCGAGCATCAGCGCGGGCCCCGCCCCGGCCCGCAGGCTCTGCACCGCCAGCACGAGGCCGCACAGGAACAGGCCGCCGGCGATCGCCATGGGAAAGACGTCGGCGCCGAACTTCTGGCCGGGAATGGGCGGCAGGGTCGAGGCCGCGGCGGCCAGCGCCGCAGCCCCGATCATCACGGCGATGGCGAGGATCAAATCATTGACGCGCATGGTGCAGTCCTTGGGTGCACTGAAACGTAGGTTGGGCTGATCCCCTCTTGCGGGGGACTAAAGGCGCTCCGGCCCATCTGACGGGGGCGCGCGCTTAGCGGCACGGCCGGCACCCCTCACCCGTCCGCTTCGCGGCCCACCTCTCCCCGGCGGGGAGAGGTGAACCCAGCGTCCCGCCTTTGCAGCAAAGGACTCTTTCGACGCCCCCTCTCCCCGCCGGGGAGAGGGTTGGGGTGAGGGGCGAAACAAACCCGTGAGCGGCAGGCCGCTATTTCGCGAGCCCCACTTCCTTCATCACCGCACCCAAAGCGGCGTCGCTCTGGGCCATAAAGGCGCCGAACGCGGGACCTTCCGCCCACTTCCCGCCAAAGCCGCGACTGGTCAGGAAGTCCTGGTATTCCTTGCTTTCGTACGCCTTCTTCACCGAGGCGATGAGCTTGTCGGAAATCTCCTTCGGCAGGCCCTTCGGCCCGGCGATGCCGCGCCACGCGCCGATCGTCCAGTCGCTGCCGGTGGCTTCCTTCAGGGTCGGGATGTTGGGCATCAGCTTGGAGCGCTCCTTGGCCATGATGGCGAGGCTCTTGACCCGGCCAGCGTCGATCAGCGAGCGCGCCTCGGGCAGCGAGCAGGTGACGATCTGCACGCCGCCGGCCATCAGGTCCTGCAATCCGGGCGCGGCCCCCGCGCTCGGCACCCAGGGCACGCTCGCCGGGTCCACCTTCAGCGAGGAGAGCATGCCGGCCACCGCCAGATGCCAGATGCCGCCCTGCCCGGTGCCGGAGGCCTTGAACTTGCCTGGGTTTTTCTTGACGTCGTCGATGACCTCCTGCGCGGTCTTGTAGGGCGCGTCGGCGCGCACCTGGAGACCGGCGGGATCCTCGTTCACGAGGCCGATCGGGGTATAGGAGGAGGGGTCGAGCTTGGTGAGGCCGGCCCAGTGCATCATGGCGATTTCCACCGTCAGCAGGCCGATGGTGTAGCCGTCCGGTGCCGCATCCGCGATCGCCTGGTGGCCCACCACGCCCTGGCCGCCGGTGCGGTTCACCACCGCCACCGGCTGGCCGAGATCGCGCTCCATCAGCGATCCGATGATCCGCGCCACCGCATCCGTGCCGCCGCCCGCGCCCCAGGGCACGATCAGCGTGATCGGCCGGTCAGGATAAGCCGCCTTGGCGGCACCCAACGGCAGCAGTGCGGACATGGCGAGGCTGAGCCCGGCGACGAGCAATCGTTTCATGCATTCCTCCCGTTGTGAGGCCCTTGTGGCCCCTTTGCCGCCTCCCCCGGCCTTGATTGGCGTGGCCTTTGGGTGGGGGCGGCAAATTCTTTTAATCGTTTGAAACAGCTTATGTGACCCATCGGCACCGGTCAACGGAGCATGCGGCGCGGTGGCGCATATGGCGTTCCCACACCCCTAACCTTAGGTTATTCGCGGTCCGCGCCGCTCCGGGGGGTGGCGGCGGCGCCCGGACCACGTACATATAGGGACAGATCGGTTGATCGCCCGCGCGGGGTGGGTCTCGGCCGATGAGGCGGGTTTCGGAATGCGACCGGTTAGGATATCCATCTAACCGAGGATCGGTCGTGTCCCAGGGGTGGGGTCGCTTGGCGTCCTTGGGGATGGCAAGGGGCCTCAAGCGGCGGCAACAGAGGCGGTGGCGGCTTGTCCGCGCGGCCGGAGGCATGGCGAAGCGCAGTGCTCGACATTTACACGATCATCTTCCTGGCCCTCGCGGTCTTCATCTTCTTCCGTCTGCGCTCGGTGCTCGGCCAGCGCACCGGCAAGGAACGGCCGCCCTATGATCCCTATTCGCGCGATGCCACGCGCCCGCCACCGGCGCCAGCCGACAATGTGGTGACCCTGCCGGAGCGCAACAGCGACCTGCCTGCCCGCGCGCCGGTGAACGATGATACCCCGCCCGGCTTCCGCTGGCAGGGCGTAACGACCGAGGGGTCCCCGGTGGCCGTGGCGCTCGACCAGATCGTCGCCATCGAGCCGGATTTCGACGCGAAGCAATTCCTCTCCGGCGCCAAGGGCGCCTATGAGTTGATCGTGCTCGCGTTCGCGAACGGCGACCGCCGGCAGCTCAAGGACCTTCTGGCCAAGGACGTCTATGACGGCTTCGTCGCCGCGATCGCCGACCGCGAGAGCCGGGCCGAGACCATGGAATCGCGCTTCGTCTCCATTGACACGGCGGACCTGGTGGACGCGAGCGTGCGCAACCGCACCGCCCAGGTCACGGTGCGCTTCGTCTCCAAGCTGATTTCCGTCACCCGCGCCAAGGATGGCTCGGTGGCGGACGGCAGCCCGGACAGCGTGTCCGACGTGACCGACGTGTGGACCTTCGCGCGCGACCTCGGCACCCGCGACCCGAACTGGAAGCTGGTCGCCACCGAAGCAGCGCAGTAAGGGGCACACATGGCGCCCGCGCGCCCATCGCCCGTTCCGCCGCACAGCGCCTTCGCCCTCCTGGGCGGAGCGGCGCAGGGCGGCAAATCGGGCGGCGCCGACATAAGTCCGGCCCAGGGCGCGCCCTCCCCACGTCCGCTTTCCCGCTTGCGGGAGAAGGGTCTGCGGGGCAAGAGCGGGCAAGGGACAATCCCGTCGGCCGGCAAAACCATTCTTTTCTGTGGGCACAGAAAGACGCCCGGCGGTCCACAATCAGGGGCGCGCCGCCCCCCAGGACGAAATGCCGTCGCAGGCGCTTATCCCTCCATAAGGCGGCTTGCATGCGCCGGCCTGCTCCTGGCGGCATGGCTCGGCGCGACGCCGGCGTTGGCGAGCACCCCGGCCGGGCCCGCCTTCACGCCCGTGGCCCGCCCGGAGATCGCCGGCGCACGGCTGGAAGGCGCGGCTTATGCCTCCTTGCCGGGCTGGGGGCAGGACGACCAGGGCGCGGCCTTCTCCGCTTTCCTCGCCAGCTGTGGCGCGCTGCGCGCCCGCCCGGCGCAGGTCGGCCCGCCGGACAATCCCGCGCTGGTGCCGGGGCTGCGCATCGCCTGCGACAATGCCCGCCAGCTGGTGCGCGTGCTTGCGCCCGAAACCGTCTCGGCGGCGGTGTCGCGGCTGTTCTTCGAGGCCAATTTCCGCCCCTACACCATCGTGCCGGAGAAGAACCCGCCCGGGTTTCTCACCGGCTATTACGAGCCCGAGCTGGACGGCGCGCTCACCCCCACTCCCGAATTTAAGGTGCCGGTCTATGGCCGACCGGCGGATCTCATCCCCACCGGGCCCGCGGGCAGCAACAAGGGGGGCGCGGTGCGCCGCGCCGGGGACCAACTCGTTCCCTATTACGACCGCGCCCAGATCGAGGATGGCGCGCTCGCCGGGCGCGGGCTGGAAATCGCCTATATCGCCCATCCCGTGGACCTGTTCTTCATGCAGATCCAGGGCTCGGCGCGCATCCGCCTGCCCGACGGCAAAGCGCTGCGGCTCAATTACGATGGCCATAACGGCTATCCCTATACGCCCGTGGGCCGCTTGCTGATCCAGCGCGGGCTGGTCGCGCGCGAGGCCATGTCCATGGCCGCGATCCGTACCTTCATCGAGCAGCACCCGCAGGCCGGCGCGGAGCTGATGCGGGAAAACCGCTCGTTCGTGTTCTTCCGCGCCGTTCCGCTCGCCGCCGACGCGGGCGCGCTCGGCGCCCAGGGCGTGCCGCTGACGGCCGGTCGCTCGATCGCCATCGACCGCGCGCTGCACGCCTATGGCATGCCGATCTTCATCAACGCCACCCTGCCGCTGGCACGCGCCACCAGCGCCGACCCCTTCCGCCGGCTGATGATCGCGCAGGATACCGGGTCCGCCATCGTCGGGCCGGCGCGGGCCGATCTGTTCTTCGGTGCCGGGGACGCGGCGGCGGCGGTGGCCGGGCGCATCCGCCATCCCGGCGCCTTTACCCTGCTGGTGCCGCGCCTCCAGCCGGCGCGGGCGAAAGCGCCATGAGCCGGCGGGGCCGCAGGCGGGTGCTGAACGAGGAAGAGCGTGCGCTGTGGCAGCATGTGGTGCGCTCGGTCGCCCCGCTGCGCGCGGCCCCGCGTCCCCTCGCCCCACCTCCTGCCCCGATCGCCGCCCCGATCGCCGCGCCGGTGCCGGAGCCTGCCGTGAGCGAACCGGCGGCGCCCATGCCCAAAGCACCCGCTGCGAAGGCGCGCGTCCTCAAGCCCACCGGCAGCACGGCTGCGCGGCGCGCGCTGGAGGCGCCCGTCCCGCCGCCGCTCTCGGTGCTGGATCCCAAGGTGCGGCGCCGCCTGACGCGCGGCGGCGAGGTGGATGCCCGGCTCGATCTGCATGGCCTCACCCAGGCGGCCGCCCATCGTCAACTGCTGCTGTTCGTGGCGCAGGCGCAGGCCGCAGGCCATGCCCTGGTGCTGGTGATCACCGGCAAGGGAGACCCGGAAACCGTGTTCATGACTGGCACGCCCGAGCGCGGCATATTGCGCCGGGCGGTGCCGCAATGGCTCTGCGATGCGACCATGCGGCCCTATGTGGTGGGCTTCGAGAGCGCGGCGCGGCGCCATGGGGGCGACGGCGCGCTCTATGTCCGCATCCGGCGGCGGCGCGGCACCCGCGCGCCGCAGCCGTGAGCGGGCGCGCATGAGGATATCCGCATGACCCCGTTCGGGCGCCGGGTGCGCGAATTGCGCGCCCGCAAGGGCGTGACGCTCAGCGAGATGGCCCATGCCGTGGGCGTGACGCCGACCTATCTTTCGGCGCTGGAAAACGGCAAGCGCGGGCGTCCCACCTGGCCGCTGGTGCAGCGGGTGATCGCCTATTTCAACGTGATCTGGGACGAGGCCGAGGATCTCCAGCGGCTCGCCGAGGTCTCCCACCCCCGCGTCACCGTGGATACCGCCGGCCTGACGCCGGAGGCGACCGAACTCGCCAATCTGCTGGCCAAGGAAATCGCCGTCCTGCCGCCGGAAGCGGTGGCCGAGCTGCTGGGGCGCCTCAAAATCCTGCGCCGCCGCGCCTGACGCCTTCCCTCGCGTTCCAAATTCGGCCTCCAAGCATCCAGCCTGTAGTCATTCCAATTTTCTGCGCTCAACTTGCGGGATATCTCCCCCTCGGTTATGGCTGATGCGGGGTGGCCCGGCGATTTCTGCCGGGCGACGCGGGAGCATTTGCTGTGATACGCGCCAAGACTTTCATCTTTGCCTTAGGGTGCGCGGCTCTGTCCGCAATTACTGTCGCAAAAGCCGAGACCGCGCCAGCGCCCAAGGTTAAGGACGTCCTCTCCACTTACGCCAACCTGGCCGAGGCCATGTATGGCGACAGCCTGATCGCCGCCAAGACGCTGCAAGGCGCGGTGAACGCCTTCCTCGCCGCCCCGACCGACGCGACCCTGGCCAAGGCGCGCGACGCCTGGAAGGCCGCCCGCGTACCCTACCAGCAGACCGAGGGCTTCCGCTTCGGCAATCCGGTGGTGGATGCCTGGGAAGGCAAGGTCAACGCCTGGCCGCTCGACGAGGGCCTGATCGACTATGTGGCGCCCGCCTATGGCGACACCTCGGACGAGAACCCGCTCTACAAGGCGAACATCATCGCCAACAAGAAGATCCGGGTCGGCAAGAAGATGGTCGACACCTCGACCATCACGCCCAAGCTCATCGCCTCGCTGGCCGAGGCGGCGGGCGTGGAGGCCAATGTCACCACCGGCTATCACGCCATCGAATTCCTGCTGTGGGGCCAGGACCTGAACGGCACCAAGGCGGGGGCCGGCAATCGCCCGGCCAGCGATTATGATCTGAAGGCCTGCACCAACGGCAACTGCGACCGCCGCGCCGCCTATCTCAAGGCCGCCACCGACCTGCTGGTGAGCGACCTGCAGGAGATCGTCACGCAATGGGGTCCCAAGGGCAAGGCGCGCGCCGTGGTGCTGAAGACCTCGGAGAAGGCCGGGCTCGGCATCATCCTCACCGGGCTCGGCTCGCTCTCCTATGGCGAACTGGCGGGGGAGCGCATGAAGCTCGGCCTGATCCTGCACGACCCCGAGGAGGAGCATGATTGCTTCTCCGACAACACCCACAATTCCCATTATTACGACGAAGTCGGCATCACCGGCATCTATAACGGCCGCTACACCCGCCTCGACGGCAGCGTGGTGCAGGGCCCCTCGGTGGCCGATCTCGTCGCCGCCAAGGACCCCAAGGTGGCCGCCACGGTGAAGGAGCGCATGGACGCCGCCCTCGCCGCCCTGAAGGCCATCAAGGACACCGCCGACAGCGGCAAGGAAGCTTATGACCAGATGATCGGTGAGGGGAACACCGAGGGCAATGCCCGCGTGCAAGCCGGCATCGACGCCCTGGTGGCCCAGACCCGCGCGCTGGAACAAGCGGTTGCCGCCCTCGGCGTGAAGATCAAGGTGGAAGGCTCCAAGAGCCTCGACGATCCCTCGAAGGTGAAGACCAACTGAGCGCGATGGTCACGCGGCGCACCCTTCTGACCGGCCTTGCGGCAGGCGCCCTCACCGGGTTCCTGCCGCAGCGCCTTGGGCAGGCCGCAGCCGCGACCGACCCGCGTGCTCCGGTCCAGCCGCTCGCGCTGACCCCGCGGATCAGCCCGCGCACCCTGCTCGGCCCGGGCACGCAGGCGCAGGACCTCTATCTCTTCAACGACACGATCTTCCCCATCGTGCGCGCCCGGCGCGGCACGCGGCTGAAGGTCGCCGTGGACAATCGCCTGCCGGTCGGCACCACCGTGCATTGGCACGGCATCCGCCTGCCGAACCCGCAGGACGGCGTGCCGGGGCTCACGCAGGACCTGATCCCCGCGAACGGCGGGCAGTTTACCTATGAAGTGCCGCTGCCGGACGCCGGCACCTATTTCTTCCACCCCCATTGCGATGAGACCGGCCAGGTGGGACGCGGGCTCGCCGGAGTGCTGATCGTGGAGGACGAGGAGAAGCTTCCCTTCCAGGCCGAGCACGTGCTCGTCATCAAGGATTGGCGGCTGGCGCCGGACGGCAGCTTCCTGCCCTTCCTCACCGAGGAGGGCGCCTCCAAGGCCGGCACCTTCGGCACCGTGCGGGGCGTCAACGGGGTCGGCCCGGCGATGCTGTCCGCGCCCGCCCATGCGGACCTGCGCCTGCGCATCCTCAATCTGGATTCCACCCGCACCGTGCAGGTCGGCACCGGCGAGGCGGAGGGCTACATCATCGCCTATGACGGCCATGCCGTGCCGCCGCTGGATTTCGAGACCTGCGACCTCGGCTCCTCCCAACGGCTGGACCTGCATGTGCGCATGCCCGCCGAGGGACAGAGCGTCTCGATCTATGATTATCGCACCGGCGGAGACCCGTTCCTCCTGGCGCGCATCGAGGCCACGGCCTCGAATTTCCGCAAGCGCCCGTTCAAGCCCATCGCCCTGCCGCCGCCGAACGTGCCAAAGGCGGACCTGCGCAAGGCCGAGCGGTTCTCGCTCAGCCTCCAGCAGGCGACCGACGATGCCGCCACCGTGCTCGACGGCCTGCCGCCGGACGATCCGCTCGCCAAGGCGCTGGTGGACCAATATTGCACCGGCCCGCGCACCTTCTGGGCCATCAGCCAGAATTCCTGGCCCACCGGCGGCACAAAGCCCATGCCGCCCCCGCTGCTTCGCCTGGTGGCCGGCCGCTCCTATGTGATCAGCCTCACCAATCCCACCCAGCATCTGCACCCGATCCACCTGCATGGGCATGTGTTCGACGTGATCTCGGCCAGCAAGTCCAAGCGGCCGCGCCATTATGCCGACACCGTGCTGCTGGCGGTGCGCGAGACCGCCGAGATCGCCTTCGTCGCGGCGCCGGGAAACTGGGTGCTCCATTGCCACATCCTCGATCATATGGAGACGGGGATGATGGGCTATGTGAGCATCGCCTGATGCGCCGGGCGCTGCCCCGCGCCCTGGTCGCGGCCGCGCTCTGCCTGCTCGGTGCCGGCACAGGCCTTGCCGACGGGCTCGACATCGCGGTGGGAAAAGCCGTGTTCGACCGGCCCTGGGTGCCGGCGCCTTCGTCCACGCGCGGCAATGACGGGCTCGGCCCACTGTTCGATGCCCGCTCCTGCAGCGCCTGCCACCCCAAGGACGGGCGCGGCACGGCGCGCCTCGGCGCCGATGGCGCGCCGCTCGGCCACGGGCTGGTGGTGGCGCTGGCGCGGACGGGCGGGGCGCCCGACCCGGTCTATGGCGCTCGGCTGCAGACCGAAGCGGTGCAGGGCCTGGATGCCGAGGCGATCGTGCGCATCCGCGAGGGCCGCGACGAGGCCGGGCGCACCACCCGCGCGCCGGTGCTGAGCGCGCTCGCCTATGGCCCGCTCGCCCCCGACACGTTGCCACGCCTGCGCGTAGCACCGGATCTGCGCGGACGCGGGCTGCTGGAACAGGTGCCGCAGGCCGCCATCCTGGCGCTGGAGGACCCGGACGACCGCGACGACGACGGCGTGCGCGGCCGCGCCCATCGTGTCATCGGCGCGGACGGGCGCGAAACCCTGGGCCGGTTCGGCTGGAAGGCAGCCCAGCCCACGCTTTCCGGGCAGATCGCCGAGGCGTTCCACCTGGATCTCGGCCTCTCGACGCCCCTGCTGCCGGAGCCCTGGGGCGATTGCACCCCCGCGCAGACGGTGTGTCGCGCCGCGCCCCATGGCGTGACGCACGAGGGGGAGAGCGAGATTTCCCCCTCTTTGTTCAATGCCCTCGTCGCCTATGTGGCGGACCTTCCCGTGCCCGGCGCGCGGGCCGATGCGGCCGGCGCCCGTCTGTTCGCCGCCACCGGCTGCGCCGCCTGCCACCGGCCGACCCTGCCGCTGGAGGGCGGCGGCACGGCGGCCCTGTTCACCGACGTGCTGCTGCACGATCTCGGACCCGGGCTCGACGACGGGCTCGACACACCCGCGGCCGCCGGCCGGGAATGGCGCACCGCCCCGCTCGCCGGCCTCTCGCAGGCGCTCGCGCGCGGCACCGGCCTGCTGCACGACGGCCGCGCGGCCAACGTTGAGGCTGCGCTCGCCTGGCATGGCGGGGAGGCCGCGAGCGCCCTCGCACGCTATGGCAAGCTGCCCGCGCGCGACCGCGATGCCCTGATCCGCTATGTTTCCGGTCTCTAGGTTCCGCAGGTCCGGGACAAGACCCTCGCTCCGCCGATTTCTGCCCGAAGGTGCGCCGATGCTCCGAACGTCCCTCCCGTCCCGCATCCGCGGACCTCTCATGTTCGGCATGGTCGCCCTCGGCGCCATATTCGCCGCCAGCCTGCCCGCCCGCGCGGCGCCCGATGCTGTGCCGATCATCGAAACCTGGCTGCTGCCGCGCTATGACGCGCTCGCCGCCGCCACGGCCAGGCAGGACGAGGATTGGCGCGCCTTCTGCGCCAAGCCGAGCGCCGAGGGAGTCGCCACCCTTACCAGCGACTTCCGCGCGGCCGGCGATGCCTGGGCGCAGGTGAGCTTCGTCACCTTCGGCCCGGTGATCCTGGCGCTGCGCGCGGATCGCTTCAACATGTTCCCCGACAAGCGCAACGCGGTGTCGCGCTCAATTCCCGAATTGCTCGCCGACCCGGACGACGCCCGCCTTCAGACGGACCGCTTCCCGCGCCTCTCCGCCGCCGTGCAGGGCCTGCCGGCCCTGGAGCGGGTGCTGTTCGAGCCGAATGCGGCGCAGGATCTGGTCAGCGGCCCACAGGCCGCCCGACGCTGCCAGCTGGGCGCGGCCATCGCCCTCAATCTCGCGACCATCGCGAAGGAGATCCGCGCCGGCTGGGGCTCCGAGACCTCCGGCCTGCTGGCGGAGGTGAAGAGCGGCACCGGCGACAAGGTGTTCCTGCCCGATCCCGCCCAGGTGCCGAGCCTCATTCTCACAGATCTCGCCGGCGCCTATCAGCGCGTGGTGGACCAGGGCCTCATCGGAGTGCTCGGCAAATCGCTGGAGGAGGCAAAGCCCCAATCCGGCGAGGGCCGCCGCTCGGGCCGCGAGGCGGCTATTCTCCAGCACATGGTGAAGAGCGCCAATGCGCTCGGCACGCTGCTGGCCGCCGACCTTCAGGAACCGGCGAAGGGCCAGGTGCTCGCCCGCTTCGCCGCCGCGCAAAAGGCGGTGGATGTCCTGCCCGCCGATCTCGGCGCCGCCGCAGCCGATCCGAAACGCCGCAAGCTGCTGGAAACCGCCGTCGCCGAGGTGAAGGCGGCGCAGAAGGCGGTGGTGGACCCGCTCGCGGCCAAGCTCGGCGTGCCGCTCGGCTTCAATGCGCTGGACGGGGATTGAGCCATGATCTCCCGCCGCACTTTGCTGCTCGGGGCCGGTGCGCTCGCCGCCGCCTCCCGCCTGGACCTTGCCCGCGCACACGAACTCTCGCACGCGCAGGACACGCTGACCAAAGGATGGCTCGCCACCGGGCAGGTGGCTGGCGGCTTCGCGCCGCTCGCCCTCGACGGCGCCTTCGAGGCCGACCCGCTGGCGCTCAGCCCGACCCGCCTGCACGCCATCGAACCCGCAGCCCACGGCCCGCTCGCGGTGGCGGTGGGCCGGCGGCCCGGCAAGGTGGCGCTGGTGCTGGATCGCGCGGCCGGAACGGAAGTGGCGCGCTTCGCCCCCGGCGGGGACCGCGTGTTCTCCGGCCACGGCCGCTTCACGCCCGACGGCACGGGTTTCCTCACGGTGGAAATCGACCCCGCGAACGACGAAGGCACACTGGCCCTGCGCCGCATCGCCGGGCATTTCGAGATCGTCGCCGAATGGCCCACCCGCGGCCCCGGCCCGCACGACATGCTGCACATGGGCGACGGCCTGATCATCGCCAATGGCGGCGTCGAGCCGGGCACGCCGGCCGCCGTGGGCTGCGAGGAGACCGGCGCCAATCTCGCCCTCCTCGGCCCCGACGGCAGCACGCGCGCGGTGTTCGCGCCCGGCGGCGATCTCGCCTCGCTCTCGCTGCGCCATCTGGCGCGCGATGCGGCAGGCGCGGTGGTGGCGGCGCAGGAAATCTCCCTGGTGCCCTCCAGCAAGCCGCTCCTCTTCGCCATCGACGAAGCCCGCGGCCTCACCGCCTATGAGGCGCCGGACGAGGCCTGGATGGGCCTGCGCGGTTATATCGGCTCGGTGGCGCTCGATGCCTCGGGGCGGATCGCGGCGGCGGCGAGCCCGCGCGGCGGGCGGGTCGCGTTCTGGGAGCGCACGGGGCGCTATCTCGGCTTCGTGCCATTTGCCGACGGCTGCGGCCTGGCGCCGACCGCCGAGGCGGGGCGGTTCCTGGCCACCAGCGGCTATGGCGAGGTGGTCCTGATCGCGGTGGAGGATCGCAGCCCGCGCATCCTCGCCCGGCACACCGGCGGCCCGCGCTTTGACAATCACGTGTCCCGTGTGGCGTGAGGGAGAGCGGAACTCCCGTGCCGGCTGCGGTGTTCCCTGGGGAAGACATCGGCAAAGGAGAACCCCATGGGTACGCGCCACATTCCGGTTGAAGAAACCACGTCGCTGATCTCCACCAGCAAGGTCGGCGGCACCGACGTCTACAATACCGAGGGCGAGCACATCGGCTTCATCAGCGACGTCATGATCGACAAGCGCTCGGGCCGGGTCGCTTATGCGGTGCTGACCATCGGCGCCGTGCTGGGCCTTGGGGGCGACCATCAGCCCGTGCCCTGGGCCGCGCTGAAATATGATACCCGCCAGGGCGGCTACGTCACCGGCGTGACCATCGACCAATTGCAGGACGCCCCGCCCTGGCCGGACGAACAGGACGTCGAACTGCGCCGCGCCGGGGAACAACGGCTGCATGGCCATTACGGCCTGCAAGGCTATTGGGTCGGCTGAACACCCACGATCCGCTTCGATCCGAACAACCCGGCGCCCACGCGCCGGGTTTTTCTTTTGGGCAGCGCCACCTCTTCGCCGGTGCCGCGACGGAACATTGAGGGACACAGGACGTTTCATAAACAAGAAATGTCTTCAAGGAGATATGTCATGGACATTCGCGATGAAACCACATCCCTGATTGCTGGCGACAAGGTCTCCGGGACCGCAGTCTATAATCCGGCGGGCGAACATCTCGGCTCGATCCACGATCTCATGCTCGACAAGCGTTCGGGCCAGGTGGCCTATGCGGTGATGTCGTTCGGCGGCTTCCTGGGCATTGGCGAGAAATACCATCCGCTCCCATGGTCGACCCTGGATTACGACCCCGCGCAGTCCGGCTATGTGGTGAACCTCAGCCGTGCGCAGATGGAAGGCGCTCCGACCTATGGGGTCGAGGACCAGCCGACCTGGGATCGCGATTATGAAACCCGCGTGCACGATTATTATCGCGCGCCTTATTATTGGGGGGTGTGAGCCATGCACCCGCGCCCCGTGCAGCCGCCGATGGGCAGCCTCGCCTTTTCCCATCCCCGTTTTCGCCACGGGCCGCAGGCGCATGCCGGCTGGTGGGTAATGTCCGCCGAGGGTGCCCCGCTGGAAGGCCCGTTCCTCAATCGGGCACAGGCCGTGCGCCACATCGCCGCCGCCGAACGCGCCGCGCGGCCGGCCCCGCCGGAGCGCTGGGGCATCTGATCCGTCGCGGCCACCCATCTGAACGAGACGTGAGCACCGGGTGCGGCGCTCCCGCTGGCCAGAGCCGACAGCCGTGCTAAGCTCTTTCCTTTGGGGCTGGTGTTCGGAGGTCGCGTGAGCGGGACACCGGAAGTGAAGAAGCCGCGCGGACCCGCGCGACCCGAGGCGGACGGCAGCGCGACGGCGTTTCTGGATCGTGCGGTGCTGCGCGCCCGCAGGGTTCTGGCGTGGGAACGGGCTTGGCCCGTGATCGCCACTGCCCTGGTGGTGCTCGCCGCCTTCCTGGCCGTATCTTGGGCGGGCCTCTGGCTCTCCGTGCCACCGCTGGTGCGGTTGATCGGCGTGGCGCTGTTCGCGCTTTTCCTGCTGGCGAGCCTCCTGCCCCTCATCCGCATGCGCTGGCCGCGCCGGGAAGAAGCGCTCACGCGCCTTGACCGCGAAAGTCATCTCGCCCATCGCCCGGCGACCACGATTTCCGATGCGCTGGCTACCCGCGCCGATGATCCCGTCAGCGCCGCCTTGTGGCGCGCCCATGTTGCGAAGACGCTGGCGGCGGCCCGCAATCTGAAAGCCGGCCTGCCCGCGCCGGGCCTTGCCGCGCGCGATCCCCGCGCGTTCCGCGCCCTCGCCGTGCTGGCGCTGTTCGCAACCTTCTTCCTGGCCGGCGGCGACCGCTGGAGCCGCATCGAAAGCGCGTTCGACTGGTCGGGTGCCGTCACCCGCACGCCCTACCGCCTGGATGCCTGGGTGGACCCGCCGGCCTATACCGGCCGCCCGCCGGTGGTGCTGCCGGGCCTGCGTTCGGACGATCCCACCACGTTCCAGGCCGCCGCCCTTTCGGTGCCCGCCGGCAGCGTGCTTGTGGTGCGTGCCGTGGGGCTCGATGCCTCCGCGCTCAAGATTGACGGCGGGATCGCCGAGCTGGCGCCCCAGGATGATGCATCCCAGAAGTCTCCGGAGCAGCCGCCCGCGACCGCCGCCCCGGCGCCGGAGCGGCGGTTTACGATCAGCCAGGCGGGCACAGTCTCGCTGGCCGGGCCGGACGGGCGCAATGTGACGTGGAAGTTCACCGCGCTGGCGGACACCAAGCCCACCATCGCCTTCGCCAAGGAGCCCCAGGGCGGCCAGCGCAACCAGCTCGTGCTCGCCTATCGCATCGAGGATGATTACGGTGCCAAGTCCGCGCGCGCAGTGTTTCAGGCCGCGCCGCCGCCCGCGCCATTCTTCCCGCGCCCCGGCGCACCCGCCCCGGTGGCCACCAAGCCCTTGGTGGAAGCACCCGATTTCGACCTCGCCTTGCCCGGCGCCGGCAGCAAGACCGGCGCGGCGCAGACCCAGAAGGACCTGGTCGCCCATCCCTGGGCCGGCGCCCTGGTGCGCCTGACGCTGAAGGTGGAAGACGAGGCCGGCAACACCGGCGAGAGTGAAACCAAGACCTTCCGCTTGCCCGCCCGCACCTTCACCAAGCCGCTGGCCCGCGCGCTGATCGAGCAGCGGCAGCATCTCGCGCTCGATGCCGGGGCGAGCCGGCAGGTGCAGGACATCCTCTCCGCCCTGGCGCTCGCGCCGGATCAGTTCGGCATCCCGCCCGGGCAATATCTCGGCCTGCGCAGCGCCTATTGGCGGCTGCATAATGCCCGTGGCGACGACGACCTGCGCGGCGTGGTGGATTATCTGTGGGAAATGGCGCTCGCCATCGAGGACGGCGATCTGAGTGCCGCCCAGAAGGAATTGCGCGATGCCCAGCAGGCGTTGCGCGATGCGCTGGAGCGCGGCGCCAGCGACGAGGAGATCAAGCGCCTCACGCAGGATCTGCGCGCCGCGATGGAGAAGATGATGCGCCAGCTGGCCGAGGAAGCGCAGCGCAACGGCAATGCCGATGCCCGCCCGCTCGACCAGAACAGCCGCGTCATCCGCCCGCAGGACCTCCAGCGCATGCTGGACCGCATCGAGAACCTTGCCCGCAGCGGTGCCAAGGATGCCGCCAAGCAGCTTCTGGATGAACTCCAGGCCATGATGGACAATCTGAAGCCGGGCAATCGCCAGGCCGGCCAGCAGGGGCAGCAGGGCCAGAGCGAGCTGGGCAATATGATCCAGGAGCAGCAGCGCCTGCGCGACCGCACCTACAAGCAGCGCCAGCAGCAGGGGCAGCAAGGGCAGGACGGCGAGCAGGGGCAGCAAGGCGAGAACGGCACGTTCGGCCCGCTTCAGGAAGGCCAGGAAGGCCTGCGCCGCCGCCTCGGCCAGATGCTCGACGAAATGCGCCGCATGGAACAGCAGCGCGGCCAGGGACAAGGCCAGGATCAGGCCGAGGGGCAGAGTCAGGGCGAAGGTCAGGGTCAGGCGGGCGAAGGCCAGGGTGGAGAAGGCCAGGGCGGCGAGAGCCCCACCGGCCGCGCGGGCCGCGCCTTCGGCCGGGCCGAACAGGCCATGCGCGATGCCGAGCGCGCGCTCGGCGAGGGCAATGCCCAGGGCGCGCTGGATTCCCAGGGCCGTGCGCTCCAGGCCCTGCGTCAGGGCGCCCAGGCCATGGCGGAAGGCCAGCAGTCCAATCCCAACGGCCAGGGTCCCGGCGGCCCGTCGGGCCAGGGCGCCCAGCGCACCGATCCCATGGGCCGGCCCCTGCGCAGCCAGGATTATGGCGACGATTACACCGTGAAGGTGCCCGAGGAGGTGGATGTCCAGCGCGCGCGCCAGGTGCTGGAGGAATTGCGCCGCCGCCTGGAGCAGACCAACCGGCCCCAGCTCGAACTCGATTATATCGAGCGCCTGCTGGAGAATTTCTGACCCGCGCCTGAGGGGAGGCCGCTTGCCCCCTCACCCCAGCCCCCTCCCCGCCGAGGAGAGGGGGACTCTTCCCGGATTCGCCGTCCACGTCCCGAGCTGAGCCGCCCCTTCACCTCTCCCCCACGAGGAGAGGTCGGCCGCGCAGCGGACGGGTGAGGGAGGAGTGCCGTTCCGCAAGTCCCCGACGCGTTGCGCGGGGTTGCTCACATCTTGCGGCGCGAGAGGCTGGCGGCCCAGAACAGGCTGGAGAAGAAGAAGGTCGGCGGTTCGAACCCGGCTTCGTCCAGCAGTTGCGCCACTTCGGCTTCCGAATGCGGCGGGTCGGCCCCTTGGAGGATCTTGCCGAGCTTCGCCTCCACCTCGAGCGCGGATGCGCCATGCATGCGCCAGCGCTCGCCCCAGGCCTTCAGCAACAGGGGATGCTCGGCATAGGCGAAGCGGTTGCCTGCGAGGATCAGCGGCGCCCCCGGTTTCAGCCGCAGGGCGAGGTCGGCCAGGATCGCGCGCTTGGCCTCCTGCCCCGGCAGATGGTGCAGCACCCCGATCAAGGTCGCCCCGTCGAACTTCGGTTCGGCCGGCAGATCGGCGACCACGCCAAGCTTGAAATCGGTGCGGCCGGTCAGCCCGGCCTGGGCGACCTGCGCCACCGCAAGCTCCAGCATGGGCGCGGAGGGGTCGATGGCGGTGAAGCGCCACGCCGGCTCCAGCGCGCCGGCGCTCAGCACCTCCTGCGCCCCGCCGCCCGCGCCCGCCACCAGAATGTGCGCCGCCCCGCCCGTGCCGATGGCGGCCGCCAGCATGCAGGCGGACAATTCGTGGCAGGCGTCATAGCCCGCCAGCGCGATCCGGCTCTGGGCCTGGTATTCGCCGGCCCGCGCGGGATCGAACTTGCGCACCGCCTCGCTCTCGGCGGGCGAAGGCGAAGCGGTCATTCCAGCCCCTCGATATGGCCGATGAATGGCAATTGCCGGAACGCGTGGGCGACATCCATGCCATAGCCCACCACGAACACGTCCGGACACTCGAAGCCGACGAGGTCGGCCTCGATCTGCACCGCCCGCTTGCCGGGCTTTTCCAGCAGCACGCACACCAGAACCCGCCGCGCCCCGCGCGCGACCAGCAGGTCCTTCGCGAACGCCAGGGTGCGGCCAGATTCCAGAATATCGTCCACCAGCAGCACGTCGCGCCCGCGCACATCGCTTTCCACATCGCGCAGGATCTGCACCTGGCCGGAGGAGACCGTCGCCTCGCGATAGGAGGAGAGGTGCACGAATTCCATTTCCGGCGTCAGGCCCGAGCCATGCAGCGCCCGCAGCAGATCCGCCGCGAACATGAACGAGCCCTTCAGCACCGCGACCACCAGGAGCTTTTCCGGCTCCAGAGCGGCGATTTCAGACGCCAGCTCGCGATTGCGGGCGGCGATGCGGTTCTCATCGAACAGAACTTTAACCGTAGGGAGCGACATGGTTCCTCTCATTTCGTGCGAGCATGGACCGGGCGCGGGCAAGCGTCCAGACTCGGCCTGCAAGCGCCGGATGCGGCGGGGCCTTTCGCCTCGCGCGCCGGCACGGTCTATGGTTGGCGGGCGCAAGACGTCCGATTCGCTTAAGGTGGGGGCTTTGGTCCGCTTCGAGAATGTCGGCCTGAGATACGGCATGGGTCCCGAAGTGCTGAAGGACGTGACCTTCGGCATCGAGCCCAATTCGTTTCAATTCCTCACCGGGCCGTCGGGCGCCGGCAAGACCACTTTGATGCGCCTGCTGTTCCTCTCGCTGAAGCCGACGCGGGGGCTCATCACCCTGTTCGGGCGCGATGTCTCCTCGCTCGATCCCGACGAGGTGGCGGTGCTGCGCCGGCGCATCGGCATCGTGTTCCAGGATTTCCGCCTGCTGGACCATCTCACCACCTATGAGAATGTCGCCCTGCCGCTGCGCGTGCTCGGCAAGGAAGAGACCAGCTACCGCGCGGAAGTGACGGAATTGATGCATTGGGTGGGTCTCGGCGACCGCATGAACGTGCTGCCCCCCGTGCTCTCGGGCGGCGAGAAGCAGCGCGCCGCCATCGCCCGCGCGCTGATCGGCCGGCCCGAATTCCTGCTGGCCGACGAACCCACGGGCAATGTGGACCCCACCTTGGCGCGCCGCCTGCTGCGCCTGTTCGTGGAATTGAACAAATCCGGCACCTCGGTGCTGCTGGCCACCCACGACATCGCGCTCATGGATCAGTTCGACGCGCGGCGCCTCGTGATCGCGGACGGGCGGCTCTATGTCTATGAATAGCCTCCCCCCCGCCGCACCGGAGGCAAAGGCCGCCGCCGCGCCACGCAAGAAGGCGAGCCGCAAGGCTCAGGGCTCCATCGTGCCGCGCGCCACGGTCGCGGGCCGCGCGCTGGTGGCGGTGGTGGCGATCATGACGTTCCTCGCCAGCCTCACCCTCGGCACCGTCCTCGCGGTGCGGGCGACCGCCGACATGTGGCGCTCCGACGTCGCACGCGAGGTGACGATCCAGATCCGCGCCGGCGATGCGGCGGCGGTCGATGCCCAGGTGAAGGCCGCCACCGACATCGCCCAGGGCACCCCCGGCATCGCCGAAGTCCATGTGCTGAGCCAGGACGAGACGGGACGCCTGCTGGAGCCCTGGCTCGGAACCGGGCTCGACTTTTCGGACCTCCCGGTGCCGCGCATCATCGTGCTGCGGCTCGATCCGAGCCAGACCCCGGACCTCGCCCGCCTGCGCCGCACGCTCACGGACAGGATTCCCACCGCCAGCCTCGACGACCACCGCTCCTGGTCGCGGCGGCTTGGCTCCATGGCCGAAGGCGTGATGGCGACCGGCATCGGCCTTCTCGTGCTGGTGGCCATCGCCACCGTGCTGTCGGTGGTGTTCGCCACCCGCGCGGCGGTGGCGACCAATCGCACGATCGTGGAGGTGCTGCATTTCGTCGGTGCCCGAGACGGCTTCATCGCCGCCCAGTTCCAGCGCCATTTCCTGAAGATCGGCGCCCAGGGCGGCCTGCTCGGCGGACTGTCCGCAACCGCCGTATTCCTGGCCATCGCCAGCCTGCCGCGCCTCGGCTTTGGCGGCGATCCGGAAAACCCCTCGATCCTCACCTGGCTCTATCCCGGCCTGCTGGGATTCGCCGGCATCGCGGTGCTGGTGCTGCTGGTCGCGGGCGTCACCGCCTTGACCTCGCGCATGACCGTTTACCGGACGTTGAGGACGATCCAGTGAGGCGGCTCAAAATTTCTCCTCGCCCACGCCTTATTCCACAGACATGCTGCGCTGATGATGGCTTCTGAAGCAGTGCCAGACTCCAGCATGGGCCCGCTTTCGCAGGGAAGGCGGCGGCGCTCGCGGCGGCGCATGGCGCTGCTCGCGGTCGGGCTGGTGATCGGCAGCGCCACCTTGACGCTGGCCGGCGGCTTCTTTCTGTTCACCGCCCGCATCGCCGGCCGCGAGCCGGTCGCGCTGAAACCGGTGGATGCCATCGTGGTGCTGACCGGCGGCCAGTCGCGGGTATCGGACGGCGTGCAATTGCTCGCGGAAGGGCACGGCAAGCGGTTGCTGATCACCGGCGTGAACCGCAACACTTCGGCCGGCGAGCTGCGCCGCGCGCTGCCGGTGAGCGAAGCTTTGCTCGAATGCTGCGTCGATCTCGGCCACAAGGCGCTGAACACCTGGGGCAATGCCATCGAGGCCGCGGAATGGGCGCGGGCGAAGCGCTTCCGCTCGCTCATGGTGGTCACCTCCACCTGGCACATGCCGCGCGCCCTGTTCGAACTCTCGCGTGCCCTGCCGGATGTGGAGCTGGTCGCCTATCCCGTGGTGAGCGACCGCATGAGCGAACGGGGATGGTGGAGCGATCCGGCGATGGTGAAGCTCCTCGTGAAGGAATATTTGAAGTACATGATGGCGAAGGCCAAGATCCGCCCGGCCCAGGCGGTTGCGCCGCTTGATTCGCCGCCGCCCGCACCCGCGCAGGTTTCGGCCAATCGCTGATCCGCCGAAAGGCACGCACGACGGGGCCAGGGGACGAAGCGTGATTGTTCTGCGGTCGATCCTGTTTCAGGTGCTGTTCTACGGCATCACAATCATCGTCATGCTTCTGCTGCTGCCGCTGATGGCCATTCTCCCCCGGCGGGTGCTGTGGGACCGCTTCATCATGCTGTGGGTGCGCATCGTCATGCTGCTGCTGCGCGTGGTGGTGGGCATGAAGGTGGAGATCACCGGCCGGGAGAATATTCCAGAGGGACCGCTCCTGGTGGTCGCCAAGCACCAGTCGGCCTGGGAGACCATCGCCCTGCTGCCTTTGTTCGCGGATCCCGTGTTCATCCTGAAAAAAGAACTGATGTCGATGCCCCTGTTCGGCTGGTTCCTGGCCAAGGCCGAGATGGTTCCCATCGACCGCGCCGCCGGGTCCTCGGCGCTGCGGGGCATGACCGACGCGGCGCTGGAGAAGATCGTCGAGGGCCGCCAGATCCTGATTTTTCCCGAAGGCACGCGCCGCCCGCCCGGTGCGCCGCCGGCCTATAAGTTCGGCGTGGCGCACCTCTACACCACGCTGAAAGCGCCCTGCCTGCCGATCGCGCTCAACTCCGGCCTGTTCTGGCCGCGCAACCAGATGATCCGCCGCCCGGGCACGGTGCGGGTCGAGATCCTGCCAGTTATCCCCACGGGATTGCCGCGCGGCGTGTTCCTCAAACGCATGCAGGAGGTCATCGAAACCGCCTCCGATCGCCTGCTGGAAGAGGGATTGCAGGAGCTTGGCCCCAACGCGCCGAAAATCGACCGCAGCGCGGCCGCTGCAGGGGACGATTTATCCCCATAATTCGGTCCTGTGGAAAACTCTTGATCGCGGATTCGGGCTGTTCTAGTTTCGTTCTCATGAACGCGACTGATTCGCTCCTTATCCCCTTGTTCGATGCCGGCCGGCTCTCCGGGCTGACGGGTGGTCCTTTGGGCCCGCGCTATCGATTCTGGCGCGACGCGGACGGGCAACGCCACATCTTTTCCATCTACGACGCCGATGCGGTGCCGGACTATCCGGACGCGCTCGCCATCGTCGCGCGGCGCACGCCGGCGGGTCCCATCGCCATGTGGGCGGGCCCGGCCGGAGAGCCGGCGCGGCGGGCCGCCCGGCGCATGAAGGCGGAGGAAGTGCATGTGCACGTCTTCGGCGACGATGTGCCGGAAACCCTGGCCCGCTTGCTGCAACCCCACCAGCCGCCGAGCGAATGCCTCGCCTTGCCCGCGCCCGCCTCCATGGCGCCGATGTTTGCGAACCAAAGCCGCCAGGCCGCCTGAGCGGCAAGGGAGCCGGAGCCCCGAGGGACAGCATCCTTACGGGGCAGTCTTCTTAAGGGGCAGGCTTAAGGGGCAGGAGGCCCCTGCCCCCAAACGCGGCCTTACAGGGCGACACCGGCGACGCGCCTTCGCCGCAGCTTAGTCGCGGCCCGCATTCAGCCGGTGGGCGATCCAGGCAAGGCCGCTATCGGCGATGCCCATCGCCTCCAGCGCATGGACGGTGAACAGCACGTAATCGCGATTCGGGCCGGATTTCCCATGCGCGCGCTGCACCAGGTGAAGCTGGTCCTCCAATTCCAGCCGCCGGGCATATTGCGCGTGGCCGCGATCCACCAGATAGGCGATCGCCGCCACATCCCGCCGCGAGCCGTCCAGGATCTGCACCCGCCGCACGCGCTCACGATAAACACCCGAAATCTGCTCGCGCGCGGTGAGATAGGCGTGGGTCTGCGCCCAATCCTCAGGCGCGATGCGATAGGCGATGCCCCGGCAGGAACCGCCGAGATCCAGCCCCAGCACCAGGCCCGGCTGTTCCGGCGTGCCGCGATGATGGAAGGAATAGACGCACAGCGCCCGGTGCGCGCCGAGCAGGCGCGCCTCCGCCTTCTCCGCGAAGGCGAAGCCGGGATTCCACATCAGCGAACCATAGGCGAACACCCAATGGTCGTGTGGCGTTGGTGCGGGGGAAATCATCGCGGCGCGGGCCGGCATTGACACGGAACGTTCATCGTCGCCTAACAGCGTCTTTAACCGTCTGCAAGGGTGCGCCGCGCCACGGCCCCCCGGCAGGCCGTATTTCCGGCCCTTCGCGCAGGCATTTTGTCCGGACTGCTCATAGGAACGCCCATGACCGATACTTCGCCCGCGCCGCGTCGCCGCAAGAGCTGGATGGTCGCCATCCCATTCGGTCTGGTGATGATTCTCGCCATCGGCTGGTGCGGCCTGTGGTTCTATGCCGCCAACCGGGCGGAACGGGAGATCGACGCCTGGATCGTGCGCGAGAAGACCCTCGGCCGGATCTGGAATTGCGGCGAGCGTAGCCTCGGTGGCTTCCCCTTCCGCTTCGAGCTGCTGTGCCAGTCGCCGACGCTGGAAACCCAGGGCGGAGATCCGCTGCGCATCAGCGCGGCCAAGGCCCATGCGGTGGCACAGGTGTGGGCGCCGAACCATATCGTCGCCGAGTTCGCCTCCCCCGCGCGCGTGGAAGACCCCAAGACCGGCCGTATCTATGAGGCGAACTGGAGCCTGCTCCAGATGAGCGGCATCGGCGACACCAGCGGGCGGCCCCAGCGCTTCGCCCTGGTGGTGGACCAGCCGGATGTGAAATGGGTGCCCACGCCGGGCGCGGACGCATTGCCGGTGCTCTCCGCCACGCATCTGGAGATCCACGCCCGCCGCAACCCGGCCACCACCGCCGTGCCTGATGGCGTTGACTATGCCGCCTCCATCGCAGGCGGGGAAAGCGCCATGCTGGCCGCCGCGGGCGCCACCGGCCCGCTGAACCTGAACCTGCAAGGCACCGTGACCGCGGCCGAGGATTTCCGCCCCATGGCCGTGACTGAGCGCCTGCGCGCCTGGGCGGCCGCGGGCGGCATCCTGAAGCTCGATACCCTCACCATCACCACCCCGAAGGCCGCCGTGAGCGCCTCCGGCGCCCTCGCCCTGGATGCCGCGGGCCGCCTCAACGGCGCGGTGAACGTGGGCTTCGCCGGCATCGAGGACCTGGCGCGCAATCTGTCGCGCAGCGGCGTCATTCCCCCGGAGATGGCCCCCATCGTCGGCGCGCTGGCGCTGGCCGGCAAGCCCGGCGACGTCGCCGGGCGACGCGGGGCCACTTTCTCGCTGCTGCTGAAGGAAGGCACGCTTCAGCTCGGCAAATTCCCGGTGGGGATCATTCCGCCGCTCTATTGAGCGCCGCCGCCCTCGCCGCCGCGTCGTCCAAAATCCGGCGCGGCGGTTTCCTGCCCCTGCTCGATGATGGATTTGCGGATCGCGCGGGTGCGGGTGAAATGCGCGAACAGGGCCTCGCCGTCGCCGTAGCGGATCGCCCGCTGCAGCGACATGAGGTCTTCGTTGAAGCGGGCCAGCATCTCCAGCACCGCCTCGCGATTGTAGAGGAACACGTCGCGCCACATGGTGGGATCGGACGCCGCGATGCGGGTGAAGTCGCGAAACCCGCCGGCCGAGAATTTGATCACCTCGGAGGTCAGCGTCTGCTCCAGGTGCTCGGCGGTGCCGACGATATTGTAGGCGATCAGGTGCGGCACGTGGCTGGTGATGGCCAGCACCAGATCATGATGCTGCGCCGACATCTGCTCCACGTTGGAGCCGAAGCCGCGCCAGAGCGCTGAGAGCTTTTCCACCGCTGCCGGATCGGCACCCTCGGGCGGGGTGACGATGCACCAGCGGTTCTCGAACAGGCTGGCAAACCCCGCCTCGGGGCCGGAAAATTCCGTGCCCGCCACGGGATGGGCCGGGACGAGATGGGCGTGCGCGGGCACGAACGGCGCCATGGCCTCCACCACCGCCCCCTTCACCGAACCGACATCGGAGAGGATGGCGCCGGGCTTGAGATGCGGCCCCACCTGCTCCGCCACCGCGCCTGAGGCACCCACCGGCACGGCGGCAATCACGATATCGGCGTCGCGCACCGCCTCCGCCACGCTCTCCGGCACCGCATCCGCAAAGCCGAGTGCGCGCACACGCGCGCGCACGCCGGCATCGGCGTCGAACACCACCACCTCCCCCGCCAGCCCCTTCTCGCGCGCGGCGCGGGCGACGGAAGATCCGATCAGCCCCGCGCCGATGACCGCGAGACGGCCGACGAGCGGCGCGTTCAACGCTCCGTCCCCGACAGGAAGGCGGCGAGCGCCTCCACCACCAGGCGGTTGGCTTCCTCGGTGCCGACCGTCATGCGCAGCGCGTTCGGCAGGCCATAGGATGCGACCGAGCGCAGGATCAGCCCGCGCGCGCTCAGGAAGGCGTCCGCGTCATGGGCGGTGCGGCCCGGCGTCTCGTCGAAATGGATCAGCACGAAATTGGCGACCGACGGCGTCACCTTCAGGCCGAGCTTCTCGATCTCGGCGGTGAGCCAGGGCAGCCAGCGGTCATTATGGGCCACCGCGAGATCCACATGGGCGGTGTCGGCGATCGCGGCGGCGCCGGCCAGCAGCGCCGGTGTGTTCATGTTGAACGGCCCGCGCACGCGGTTCATGGCGTCGAGCACCGCCGCCGGCCCCACCGCCCAGCCGACCCGCAGCGCCGCGAGCCCGTGGATCTTGGAGAAGGTGCGGGTCATGATGACGTTCTCGGCGGTCAGCGCCAGTTCGAGCCCGGTCTCGTAATCGTTGCGGCGGACATATTCCGCGTAAGCCGCGTCCAGCACCAGCAGCACATTGCCCGGCAGGCCGGCGTGCAGGCGGCGCACCTCCTCGAACGGCAAATAGGTGCCGGTGGGATTGTTGGGATTGGCCAGGAACACCACGCGGGTGCGCGGCGTCACCGCCGCGAGCATGGCGTCCACGCTCGCCGTATGGTCGGTTTCGCGCGCCACCACGGGCGTGCCGCCGGCCGCCATGGTCGCGATGGGATAGACCAGGAAGCCGTACTGGCTGTAGATCGCCTCGTCGCCCGGTCCGATAAAGGTGTGGGCGATCATGCTCAGCAATTCGTCCGAGCCCGCGCCGCAGATGATGCGGTCGGGATCAATGCCGAACGTGTGGCCGATGGCCCGACGCAGCACGCCGGAGGTGCCATCGGGATAATCCTGCAGATGCGAGCCGGCTTCCGCGAACGCCGTCATCGCCTGCGGGCTCGGACCCACCGGGGTTTCGTTCGACGAGAGCTTGAACACCTTCTCGACACCATGCGCATGGCTCTTGCCCGGCACATAGGCGCGGATATCGAGCACGCCGGGGCGCGGCACGGGGCGGAGGGAAACACGGGGGCTTTGCGCGGGGGTGGACATACTCAACTCCACAGGTCACGGACGCCGGGTGCTGTCCGCGCCGAGACGATAGGGGGCAGCATGGCTGCCCACGGGAAGAACGGCGGCGATCTGCGCCCCGGCCTGCCGCAGGGCGTCCAGCGCCGCATCGCGGGTGCCGGCGGGCACGCTCAGCAGAACGGCGGCCTGGCCCGGCGCGCGATCGGCGGCCACCAGCATGTCGCCCTGCCCACCCAGCGCGCCAGCGGCGCGTGCGCTCCAGCCGGACACATGCAGGCTCCAGGTCTCCACCTCGGTCACCGCGGCATCGTTGATGGGATGGGAGACCACGAACACCGGCAGGCCGGCGGGATGGTCCGCCCGCTCCACGAACGGCAGGCGCGCGATGATCTTCGGCGCGTGGTCGCCCTCGAGCGCGGTCCACCAGGCATCGCCGCCGGAGAGCGCGGAAGCCGGCAGCAGGCCGAGATCGCCCTTGGAGGCCACCACCGATTCGATCACGCCGCGCGGCCCCATATGGGTCACGAACGGCGTCGTGAAGCCGAAATGGAAGCGCGCGCTGTCGCGCATCTGCGGCTCACCCACCGACAAATCGGCATGCACCGCATAAGGCGCCTGGACATAAGTGAAGGTGGAGATGATGACGCGCCAGATGCTCTCGACGGTGTCGAGCGGCAGCAGGCCGGCGTGCCGGTCCACGAGCCGACGCATCATCGCGGCCTCGCGGGCGGGGCGGAAGGCGGAGCCTTCGCTCTGGTTGCGCTTCACCGCGACGAGGCGATCAATGATCTCGCCGCGCTCCATCAGGAGGCGGTGCATGGCTTCGTCGATGCGGTCGATCTCGGCGCGCAGGTCGGCGAGAACGGGAGGGGGCGCTGATGAATTCATGGGGCTCACAATCGGGCTGATCCTCTACCCCCAGAACGCGGCAAGATCAAAAGCTATGTTGCGCCCGGCCTATTGGCCCTTGCCGAGCACCATGGTGGAAGCGGTGCGCAGGATGATCCAGACGTCGGTCTTGAACCAGTCCAGCGGGTCAAGCAGCCGCATGGCATAAGCGTGGTCGTACGACACCTTGGATCGCACATCCTCGATGGAGGCGTCATAGCCCTGGTTCACCTGGGCAAGGCCGGTGATGCCCGGCTTCAGGCCGAAGGTGCGCTCGGTATAAAACGGGATCTCGGTCTCCAGCTTGGCGAAGAACGCCGGGCGCTCGGGGCGCGGGCCGACGATCGACATCTCGCCCTTCAGCACGTTCAGCGCCTGCGGCAGCTCGTCGATGCGGGTCTTGCGCATGAAGCGACCGACCGGGGTGACGCGCGGATCGTTGACGCTGGCCCACACGGCGCCGGTGCGCGCTTCCGCGTCCACATACATGGTACGGAACTTGTAGAGATAGAACAGGCGGGTACAGGTGGGCGTCGCCTGGCCCACGCGCAGCTGGCGATAGAGCACCGGGCCGCGCGAGGTGAGCTTGATCGCCAGCGCCACCGGCAGGAACGCCAGCGCGAGCACCGCCGTCGCGACCAGGCCGACAGCGATATCGAACGCGCGCTTGCCCAGCCGCACCATGGGATGGGTGAAATCCTCGTCGAAACTCACGGCTGCGCTCCCCCGGCCCGATGCCAGCGTCCCTTGTCCCGCCCGGCGATCTGGCGCATCCCGCCCACCAGCCCCGCCGCATGTCCTTCCACGAAATAGGCCGCGAATCGCGCCACGCGGGGAAGATTGCCACGATGCGTCATGGCCATGCCGGCCAGCAGATAGAAGGCGATCTGGCCGGCAAGCAGCAGCTGGTACAGCGCAATGCCCGCAAACGCGAGCACCAGATTGCTCAGGAACGCCCCCACCAGCAACAGCGGCACCAGCGCCCGCAGCGCCTTGCCCGAAAGGAACACGAAGGCAAGGCCCGGGCGGCGCGGGTCCGCGAGCCGCCACAGGCGCACCGCCTGCTGCACATTGCCCGAGGAAATGCGCACCCGGCGGCGAAATTCTTGGCCGCGCCGGCTCGTCTCCTCCTCGGTGGCGACGATCTTCAGGTCGTACACCGCCCGCGCGCCGCCGGCGACGATCGCCATGGGCAGCACCACGTCGTCATTGATGGTGTCACCCGGCAAGGGCGCCCAGAGCGCACGGCGGAACAGATAGAAGGCGCCATGCACGCCGAACGGCGCGCTAAGCGCGGCCTCGTCGGCCTTGATGGCGGTCTGATAGGCCCAATAGCCCGCCTCCCCCGCGCTGCCCGCCGCCTTCAGCGCATAAGTGCCCGCCACCACCCCCACCTCGGGCCGCGAGAAATGGGCGGCGGCGCGCATCAGGGCATCGGCGGAGAGGGTGGCCGAGGCATCGGACAGCGCGACGATGCCGTCGGGGATCGAGGCGATCACCTCGTTCAGCACCGCGACCTTGCCGCGATTGACCGGAAAGGCACGCACCTCCGCGCTGAGGCCCGCGCAGTCGGGGGACGACAGCGCGGCGCGGGCAATCTCGACCGTGTCGTCGGTGCAGCCGTCGCAGGCGACGATCACGTGCAGGCGGTCGCGCGGATAGGCGAGGCGCGCGCAGTCGCGCAGCTTCAGCGCGATGAAGGCGGCCTCCTGGTAGGCCGGAATGACGAGCGTGACGACGGGCAGCGCGGCATCGGCAGGGACGGGAGGAACCGGCCGCGCGGGTCGCAGGCGCGCCAGCAGGCGCAGCGCCACGGGATAGAGCGCATGGTGATAGACCACGGCCGCGACACTCGCCCAGAACAGGATCTGGAGCATCAGCATGGCGGGCGGCCCGCCATCAGGTCGCGATAGGCGTCGAGCATCCGCTCCCAGGAGAAATGCGCACACACGAAATCGCGCGGCGCGACCGAGACAGGCGCGGCGAGCCCGGCCCGGATCGCTGCAGCCAGCGCCGAGGGATCCTCCGGCGGCACCAGCCGGCCGGAGGCCGGGCACACCGCCTCGCGCAAGGAGCCGACATCGCTCGCCACCACCGGGATGTCGCAAGCCTGCGCCTCGATCACCGACAAAGGCAGGCCCTCGTTGCGGGAGGGCAGGCAGAACAGGTCGAGCGCCGGCAGAACCTGCGGCATGTCGCCGCGATGCCCGAGAAAATGGATGCGGTCCGCGAGGCCGAGCTGGTCCGCGAGCCGGCGCAGGGCGTGGTGCGCACTTCCTTCGCCGATCAGCGCCAACCGCGCGTCGGGCACCTCCACCATGGCCCGCAGCAGCACGTCGTGACCCTTCACCGGCTCCAGCCGGCCCGCCGATCCCACGAGCGCCCCTTCGGCGGGAAGTCCCAAAGCGGCCCGCGCCACGGCGCGGGGGGCCGGCCGGAAGCGCTCGGTATCCACGGCATTGGCGATCACCCGCACAGGGGCGCCGGGCATGATTGTGCGCGAAACCTCCGCCACCGCGCGCGACACCGCCACCACCTGCGGCCGCACGATGCGCGCGAGGGCAGCGGTGAGGGTGCGCTGACGCGGCGCATCATAATGCCAGGAATCATGCTCCACATAGGCCAGCACGGGCACCCCCGCCAGGCGCGCGGCAAGGCCGCCATAGAGCAGCGGGCCGATATGATGCACGAGGACGGCCCGCGGCTTCAGGGCGCGCAGGCGTGCGGCGAGCGAGACGACGAGGCCCGGGCGCAGGCCGGGCGGCTTGGCGAGCCCTTCCACCGGCCCCGCCTGCGCCAGGGCCGACCAGGCGCCGACAAGGCTCTGGGTGTCTCCATCGAGGCTGAAAATGGGGTTGGTTCCGGGCAAGCGCCGCGCCAGTTCCAGCGCTAATATCTCGATACCGCCCGGAGCGAGGCGCTGCACAATCTGCACCAGTCCAGCGGACACGAATCCCCCCCGCAATCGGCCATTATTCACCACTCATTAAGGTAAATGGTTCCTTGTTGCGAGCAACCGATGCTGCGACACAGCATGCTCGATTCGCACGGCAGGGGACGGTGTGCGCTTGCGCCCGCCGGGACGGCGAAACGGGTGTTCGTGGAATCGTGGAAGACCAACCGGGTGGGCAATCAATGTCAAAGTTGGTTCAGATCGTCGAGGACATGGACGCGGCGTCCATGGCTAAGCTCAAACCTGTGTTCGAGGAGCTGGGAGCCGCCACCGACGACGTGACGCTCGACCTGAGCGCGGTGGATTTTATCGATTCCTCGGGCATCGGCGGCATCGTCTACCTCTACAAGCGCCTGCGAATCGCCGGCCGCACGCTGCGCCTGCGCGGCGCCAGCGGCCAGCCCCGGCGATTGATCAATCACTTGCGGCTCGCCGATCTGACGGAAGAGAGCTACCCCTCATGAGGATTGCGCACGATCCAATCGTGCTTGTGATCGTCGCTGGCCTGCTCACCTCGGCCTGCGATACGGTCACCCATGTGCCGTGGCCTCCCAAGGGAACCGGGGGGATGGCGGAACGGCGCCCCTCCGAAGACCCGCGGATCGACGCGCTGCAACGCCGGCTGATGGTGCTGACCGAGCGCAACGCACGCTATTATGCGGCGGCCGATTATGCCGATGCGGAAATGATGCTCATCACCCTGCGCCGCCTCTCGGAAGGCGGGCTGCCGGAAGATGCGGAAATCCAGATGGCCCGCCTGAAGCGCAAGCTCGACCAGATCGAGCGCGCTCTTCCCGGGCCAAAAGGCGAGCGGGCGCCGTGACATGCAACGCCCCTGCGCGCCCCGTGCCGGTTCTGGTGGCCTCCTCCTCGCCTGGGTCTGCGCCGCGCTGATCGCGCTCGTGCTCGGCCTGTGCGGGACGGCGCGCGCCCAGTCCGCCGGCGCGGGCGAGGACGTCCGGCTGCGGATCGGCGACGTGCTCGCCATCGCTTTGCCCGGCGAACCGGCGCTCAACAAGGACCTGAACGTGGACCGGCGCGGCCGCGTGACGCTGCCGGAAGTCGGCGCCCTCGATGTCGCGGGCCGCACGCTCGCGGAAGCCTCCAGCTTGATCCGCACTGCCCTGGCACGGGCCTATCGCGACCTCGACCGCCTCGCGGTGACGCTCAAGGACCGGCGGCTCTATATCACCGTGCTCGGCTATGTGGACAAGCCGGGCGAAGTGGACTTGCCGGGGGAGTCCAACGTGCAGCAGGCCATCGGGGCGGCGGGCGGCGTGCTCCAGGGCGCCCAACTCGACCGCCTCCAGGTGCGCCGGGGCACCCGCACCACCGTGTTCAACTACAAGCGCTATCTCGACACGGGCGATACCAGCCTGCTGCCGCAATTGCAGCCGCTCGACATCATCTTCGTGCCCGCCTCGCCGGCCACCGGGAATGTCCAGATCAATTTCGACAGCCGCACCCTCGCCGAGCAGGGGGATGCCGCCGAATCCCCCTCCGCCGTGAAGGTGTTCGGCGAGGTCAGCCGCGCCGGCTCCTTCGCCTATAAGGAGGGGCTCAGCGTGGTCGACATGATCATGCGCGCTGGCGGCGTCACCCGCTTTTCCTCCATCGACCAGGTGCGAGTGATCGACGGCGGCGAACCGAAGATCTTCAACCTGCGCAAATATCTCGATACCGGCGATGCCAAGCTGATGCCGCCGCTGAAGCCCGGCGCCACCATCTTCATCCCCAAGCAGGAAGACGAGATCCGCCGCTCGGTGCGCACCGTCTATGTCATCGGCGAGGTGGCTCGGCCCGGCTCGCTCGAAGCCCCGCCCGAGGCCCGTCTGGTGGAGATCCTCGCCAATGCCGGCGGCCCGACCCGCTTCGCCGACACGACGCGGGTGAAGATCCTGAAAGCCGACGGCACGGTCCAGCAATTCAACCTGTTCGCCTATACCGAGGGCGACAAGAAGCCCCTGCCGGAGATCCTGCCGGGCGATGCGGTGTTCGTGCCGGAAAAGATCGAGGCCTCGGACCGCCCGTCCTGGCTCAAGGTCCCGCCCAATCGGGCGGTGGAGGTGATGGGCGCCGTGCAGCGCACCGGCCGCTACGAATGGTCCGACGAAATGACCTTGCTGGATCTGCTGGGCGAAGCCGGCGGCCCCAGCCAGAACGGCGACATCGCCCATTTGCAGATTCTCAAGGCGCGCCAGGGCGGCAAGGCGATCAGCTTCGATCTCGGCGCCTTCATCACCAATGGCGGGAAGATATCGGACCTGCCGAAGATCGAGGCCGGCGACGTCATCCGCGTGCCGCCGCTGCCGGATTCGCCCATCGACAACAAGGCCAAATGGGTTCAGCTGCCGAAGGAAGACGCGATCTATGTGATGGGTCAGGTGGGCACCCCCGGCCGCTATGCCTTCAACAAGAACATGACCTTCATGGACATTCTCACCGCCGCCAACGGCCCCACCTCCAACGCCGACCTGCGCAACGTGCGGGTGTCGCATCGCAACCAGCCGGGCTCGAAGGTCACCCAGGTCAATCTGGCGCAATATTTCGCCACCGGCGACGAGAAACTGCTGCCGAAGGTGCGCACCGGCGACGTGATCTTCGTGCCGGACCGCACCAACAAGGATTGGTTCGACGATCCCGCCGAGAACACGGTGCGGGTGCTGGGGGCCGTGGGCAAGCCCGGACGCTATCGCTTCGCCGCCAACATGACGCTGCTTGATCTGCTCGCCGAGGCCGGCGGGCCGACTGCGGATGCCTATCAGCAGCGCATCGTGGTGGTGAATCTCGGCTGCTGCCGCGAGCAGGCGCGGGTGTTCGATCTGGTGGAATTCGCCCGCACCGGCGACATCACCATGCTGCCGGTGGTGGGACCGGGCGACACCGTCTATGTGCCCAATTCGTCCCAGAGCGAATGGAAGATCTTCGTCGATTCCATGCGCAACATCCTGCCGGTGATCTCGCTCATTCTCGCGATGGGAGGCTAGGGTGAGGGGACGCAGCCTGCGCGAGGTCGAATCCGTCTATCTCTCCACCTTCGGGCAGGGTGCCCGCGCCGTGGGCATCACCAGCGTCCACAGCGACAGCGGCGTGTCGGCGCTGGCGGGGGCGCTGGCGGTGCGGTCCCAGCGCCAGAATCGCACCTTGCTGATCGGCCTTGCGGACCCAACCGCCGCCGTGCCGGCGCAGGCCACCGTCTGGACCCCCGCCGATCCCGATCTGCTCGCCTTCGTCGAATCCGACCCGCGCGGCTTCGATACGCTGATCGCCGCGCCCCTGCCGGAGGCCAGCTTCGCCTTTCGCAGCGCCCCGGCGATCCGCGCCATGCTCGACCACCTGCTGGCCTCCTACGACGCGATCGTGCTCGATCTCGCTGCCGTGGAGCCGCGCGAACGCGTCGCCGTGCCGGTGACGAGCATCGCCGCGGCATGCGACAGCGTCGTGGTGCTGTGCATGCCGGGGCGCGATGCGCGCATCGCGCTCTCCCGCGCCGCCGCCGCCCTGCGCACCGCCCACGCGCCGGTGAGCGGCATCGTGATGAACGATCGCTTCAACCAGAGCGTGGCGGACGAAATCACCCGCGAGGCGCGCCGCTACCAGCGCTTCGCCCCGCGCCTGATCGCCGCCCTGATCGCGGCGGTCGCCCGCATCAAATTCCTCAACGTGAAGCCCTGACGCGGGCTCACGCCGCCCCGCCTGCGCCGAGGAAGAAATTCATGGCCAGGAACACGATCGGCGGCTGCACCGAATGGTTGCCGTTGAATTCCACATATTGCACGTCGTAGCCGGCCGCCTGGAGCTTGGCGGCATTGGCGCGGCCGGCGGTGGCGATGGGCAATTGCTCGTCCTGGAGGCCATGCGCGATGAACACCCGCGGCGCGCCCTCCTGCACATGCACCGACATGAAGCCGGCGGAGAACGCGATGATATGGCTGACGATGTCGCCATTGGTCAGGCCGAGGGACAGGGCATAGCTGCCGCCATCGGAGAATCCGGCGAAGGCCAGATGGCTGCGGTCCACGGTGAAATGCGCCGCGACCTCGGCCAGCGCCCGATCCAGCCGCTCGCGGTCCGGGCCGTTGCCGGCGATCACGATGTCCCAGGTGGGAAACTGCGATTGCGGCGCCAGCAGCAGGAAGGAATGCATTTGCGCCTGGGCTTCCAGCACCGGAAGAATCTTCTCCGCGCTGCCGCCGCCGCCGTGAAACAGCACCACGAGCGGCACCGGCCTGGCCGGATCGAGCCCGGGGGGCACGAACAGCACGGCGTCGCGTTCGTCTGCGATACCGAGCGCGTTGCGGCCGGGAGGAAGCGGCGGCTTGGTGGGGGCGGCAGGCGTGAAGGTGAGGCGGCCCGCGAGGAAGGGATCAATCATGGCGCCACCTTAGCCAAATGGATAAGGCGGACAAGGCCGCCAGGCGGTGCAGACGTGACCATCCCCTCGTCCTCCGCGCGGCGCCGGGCGAGGGGGTGAAGCGATAAGGGCGCCACGGCGCCGAAGGATCTAGCGGCCTTCCAGCATGTCACGCGCCTCGCCGACCGCCTTCAGGCACTTGGCCTCATCGCCGGCGGCCTGGAAATTCTCCGCCGCATTGAGCGCGGCGGCGGGCCCGACCGGGGGCGGCAGGTTGCCGCTCGCGGCGGCGACCGAACCCGGGGTGGGCTGCTGATCGAGCTGCGCGCCGACGCTCTGCGGCTCCGGGCGCGGAGCCGCCGGCTTGCCCTGCACCGCATCCACGCGCTTCTGAAGGGCGACGATCTGTTCCAGGCAGGTTTCCGCGTGCGCGGACACCGACGGAACCGCCACGGCAGCCAGAAGGCCAGCCGCCACGGCCCAGGCGCCGGTGGCGCGGGCGGCGGCAGTGCGGACGACGAGGGTGCGGGCAACCACGGTGCGGGCGAAAGCGGGGTGGGCGGTCATGAGGGCTCCATATGCGCGGCCCGTGCAGCCGCTCGCGACGCGGCTCCGGGGTGATTTGCGGCGGAGTGTGTCCATCTCCGGCGACGGCGGCAAGACCATGCCGCGCGTGAAGACCATGCCGCGCGTGAATTGCGCGCGGCCGCCCTTCCCCTTTTGCCATTCGCCCTTGGCATGCGCCCGGCGGCGGGGCGGCCGCCTCACACCGGCAAGGCCTCACACCGGCCAGGCTTCCAGGCGATAGGCGGAGTCCCAGAACATCCATTCCAGCTGGGTCGCGCGGGAGAACGCCTCGTGCATGCGCGCCCGGGCCCCGGCGGAGGCCTGCGCCGCCGCTTCGTCGGTGGCGGCGATCACCTCCCGCACGGCGGCGTGGAACTCCTCGCCGGCATAGGTGTCGATCCAGGCCTGATAGGGATTTGAGGACGCCGCGCGGGCGAGAATGTCGCGCCCCACCTCGGCATAGATCCAGAAGCAGGGCAGCAATGCCCCGAGCACAACCTCGTAGGGCTCGCCATGGGCGGTCGCCAGCAGGAACGACACGTAATGGTGGCAGGCGGGAGACAAGGGCGTGCGCGCGAACGCCGACGGCCCGATGCCGAACTGGAGGAAAAAGGAGCCGTGCAATTCGCGCTCGACGATGATCGCGACCTCCGCGCCCTTGGCGAATTGCACGATCCGGTCCGGAGTCGGCGCCTTGGCCGCCGCCAGCGCCAGGGCGCGGCCGAAGCCGATCAGATAATGCGCATCCTGCACGATGTAATGCTTGAACCGGGCCTCATCCAGCGTGCCGGCCGCCAGCTCGGCGTTGAACGGCATGGTGCGGATGGCATCGTAAAGCGGCGCGTTCGCGTCCCACGCCTGGCGGGAGAAGGAGGTGTCGGGGCGGGCCTGAGGGGTCATCGAGGCGTCCGGGAAGGGCACGCCTAAGGCGCACGCGACGGCAGGAACACGCACATTACCCGATCCGCCGAGGTCGGCGCCAGGGTCTCGCGCCAAAGCCCCGCGGCGGGGCCGCATCCCCGGTTTGTGAGCCGGCCGCCGGCCGCGCGACGTCAACCCTGGGCAGTGCTATAAGGCTATCTGCGATGAGCGCGCAGACCTTCCGCCTCAGGCCACGAAACCCAGATGCAGACCGAGCCCCACACCCTTTTCGCCTTGCTGGTGCTGACCGCCGCGATCGGCGCCGGTCTCCAGATCTGGGCGTGGGCGCAGGCGCGGAGCGAACGCCTGTTGCTGTGGGGCGGCATCGCTTATGGGTGCGTCACCCTCGGCATCCTGCTGAACGCGGCGCGCGAGGCGCTGCCGGCCATGTTCTCGCAGATGCTGGGAACCGGGCTCGTGATCTATGGGGGCGGCCTGCTCTATGCCGCGGCGCGCGGGTTCAACGGCCGCCAGATGGAGCCCCTGGTTGCGGTGTCCGGCGCGGTGATGTGGCTGGTGGCCTGCCAATTTCCCGATTTCTACGCCAATGTCACCAACCGCGTCACGCTGGCCTCGGTGCTGCTTGCGGCCTATTGCGCGGCCGCGGCCTTTGAATTCCTGCGGGCCAAGGGATTGCCGAGCCGCATTCTCCTCGCCGTCCTGCTGATCGTGCACGGCATCGGCCTGCTGCTGCGCATTCCGCTCGCGCTCGCCCAGCCGCAGGGGCCGGTGTTCATGTTCGCCAATCCGTGGTTCGTCCCGCTTGCGCTCGAAAACGTACTGATGCTGCAATTGTTCGCCTTCCTCATGGTGACCCTCACCAAGGAGAAGATCGCGGCGGACCTGCGCCAGACCGCCGACACGGACGCCCTGACCGGCCTGCCGAACCGGCGCGCCCTGTTCGTCCATGCCGTATCGGCCCTGGCGCGGGACGCACGGCGCGCGCGGCCGAGCGCCGTGATCGTGTTCGATCTCGACCGCTTCAAGCACGTCAACGACACCTACGGCCATCCGGTGGGCGATGCGGTGCTGCTGGCGTTCGCCAGCGCCGCCACCACGCAATTGCGCGCCGGCGACATGGCCGGGCGGATCGGCGGCGAGGAATTCGCGGTGCTGCTGCCGGAAACCGATGGCCAGCAGGCGGCCATCGCGGCGCGGCGCATCATGGTCACCTTCACCCATCTGTCCAGCATGGTGGAAGGGTGCGAGAGCCTGTGCACCGCCTCGGCCGGCATCGCCTCTACCCGCGCCGGCTCGGCGGCCAACATGGACATGCTGCTCCACGCGGCCGACCGCGCGCTTTATGAGGCCAAGCGCGAGGGCCACAATCGTCTCAGCGTCGCGCCACCGCTCGACCTGCCAGTCGAGCTGCCGGTCCTGGCGACGCGCTGAACGCGCGCCCGACGCCAGCGCCCCCGCACGAAGGCACGCCATCTCGACAGCAACGATAGGGATGGCAAACGCGCGCCCGCAACGAACCATCCTGCGCGAGGATGGGCGAGCGAACCGGGCGGCGCGAAATGGGGAAGAGGGCTTGAGGGAAGAATGAGGGAGGAGAGCGGGGGCGGTGCTCTCCTCCCTCAACGCCGATCACCACCGGGTTGCGGCTCCGGAAGTGACCGAACGGTTCGGTCAAGACATTCCCCTTCTAGCGGAGCTTTTCGACGGGCGCAAGCGGAACCGAACGGTTCGGTCAAGTTTTAACCATTGTCGGCGTGCAGACAATTGACGCGGCGGCGCTTTCGTCGAAGGGTAATGCTGCAATGGCAGCGCATTGGCGCGCCTGCGCCAGCTTAGGGAGCGGATTTTGTCGGTTGTGGAAACCAGGGAAGCAGTGGCGGGCCAGGACCCGGAAAAACGCAGGCAAATCCTGGCCGGCGCACGCGAAGTGTTTCTGGACCAGGGCTTCGACGCCGCCAGCATGGGCGAAATCGCGCGCGCGGCGGGGGTCTCCAAGGGCACGCTCTATGTGTATTTCCACGACAAGGTGGATCTGTTCGCCAGCCTCGTGAGCTGCGAATGCGCGGAAACCGCCGAGCGCCTGTTCGTGCTCGACGCCAACGAGCCGGATCTGGAAGCGGCGCTGACCAAGCTCGGCATTTCGTTCATCGAGGCCATGCTGCGCCCCTGCCATGTGGCGACCGTGCGCAGCGTGATCGCCATCGCCGAGAAATTTCCCGCGATCGGCTTGCGGTTCCTGGAAGCGGGGCCGAACGCCGGCACGCAGCGCCTGTCGGCCTTCCTCCAGGCGAAGGTGGACCAGGGCGTGCTCGACATCGACGACACCGAGGCGGCGGCGAGCCAGTTCCTCTCCCTCTCCAAGGACACCATCCTCGCCCCGGTGCTGTTCGGCGCCGCCGCCACCATCCAGCGCGACCAGATCGAGGCGGTGGTCGGCCGCGCGGTGCGCATGTTCCTGAGCGCCTATGGCGTGAAGCGCTGAGCCGCGCCGCGCTCACGCACGCCAGAACGGCTTTTCCGCCTCGCGGCGCGCCGCCTCCCGGCTAATGCCCGCATCGCGCATCTGGTCGTCGTCCAGATCCGCCAGTTCGCGCCGCTCGCGTGCGCGCCGCATCCACACGCGCAGCATGCCCACCAGCCAGACAAGGCGATCAAGTGGCGTGGCGGAGCGCCTCGCAATCGTCTCGCCAAAGATCTCGCCGACGGCCACACGCCCCCGCGCCGCGACAGGAGCGGTCGGCCGTGGGAGCGGAAGCGCGGGCCGGACCCGGCTTTCAGTCGGTGTAATCTGGTGAATGCGCGGCGTCATGGTAAGATCCTCATGAATTGCTCGCATTCATTGCGCCGATGGTGTATCGGTGCAATTATTATATTGCCCTCGGATCAATAATGCCTGCATCTGATTATCGCGCCCTCGCCGACATGCTCGCCGCCGATATCGCGTCCGGGCGCCTCGCCCCCGGCAGCCGCCTGCCCACCCAGCGGGACTTCGCCTATACGGTCGGCATTGCCCCCTCCACCGCCAGCCGGGTCTATGCCGAGCTGGTGCGCCGGGGCCTGATCACGGGCGAAGTGGGGCGGGGCAGCTATGTGCGCAGCATCGAAGAGGGGAACACGGCCAGCCTGGGCGAGCCCACGCATGCGCCGGTCGATCTGCAGCTCAATTTTCCGATCCTGCCGACCCAGGATGCGGAGCTGGAACAGATCCTGGCGGGGTTTACCCGGCAGGGCGCGCTCTCGGCCGCCTTCCGGCCCACCGGCGCGGCGGGAACGCGCGCGGCACGCCTTGCTGTGACGGAGTTTCTCGCCGGGCCGAACTGGCGCCCGGATCCCGCCGGCATTGCGTTCACCACCAACGGGCGACAAGCGATCGCCGCCACCTTCTCGGCCCTCGCGCCCCCCGGCGAGCGCATCGGCGTCGAGGCCATGACCTATCCGGCCGTGAAATGGATCGCCGCCCGCCTCGGCATCACCCTGGTGCCGCTCGCCATGGACGAGAAGGGCCTCAAGCCCGACGCCATCCTGCGCGCCCATCGCGCGACACCGCTGCGCGGCATCTATGTGCAGCCGAGCCTGCATAATCCGCTCGGCGTCTCCATGGACGCGGCGCGGCGCGATGAGATTGCCGATCTGCTGCGCGCCGAAGGCCTGATGGCGGTGGAAGACGCGATCTACGGCTTTTTATGCGACGACGATCCCCTCAGCGCGCGGGCTCCGGACCATGTGCTGCTGGTGGACAGCCTTTCCAAACGCGTCGCGCCGGGCCTCACCCTCGGCTTCATCGCCGGCCCGCCCGCCTGGAGCGAACGGCTGGTGGCGGCGGTGCGTTCGGGCGCCTGGGCGGTCATGGGCCTGCCCCTGGCGATGGGGTTGCACATCATGGCCGATGGCGTCGTCGCCCGCCTCGTGGCGGCCAAGCGCGCGGATGCGCAGGCGCGCCAGGCGATCGTGCGCGGCGTGTTCGACGGCCCCATGCTCAAGGCCGACCCGCGCGCCTATCACGCCTGGCTGGAACTGCCGGAGCCCTGGCGCGCGGAAGCTTTCGCCGGAGCGGCGGCGCGGCAGGGCATCGCCATCACCCCGTCCAGCGCCTTCGCGGTGACCCCCGGCCATGCGCCGAACGCGGTGCGGCTCGCTTTGTCGCCCCCCTCCCACGCCGTTCTGCGCGAGGCGCTGCTGACCTTGCGCCGGCTGATGGAGGGCGGGCCGGTGGAAAGCGAGGTGGAATAGAAGCCCTATTCCGCCGCCGCCTTCATTTGCGGGATCTCGCCCAGCGAGACGCCGTTCATCTCGGCCACCACGTCGGAAATCTGCGGCACGTTCCAATCACCCCGGCCCAGCCCCTCGGCGGCGGCATAGACATTCTTGATGGTCGCGCCGATGAAATTCGCCGCCCCGGTCGCGGAAGCAAGGTTGTTCACATAGCGCATATCCTTGTGCGCATTGGACAAAGTGAACTTGTGGGCGTTCACGTCGCGCTCCAGCACATATTTGAAATAGGTCTGGTAGAAGCCGCAATCCATGCGCGAGCCGCGGATGACGCTGTCGAAGGTCTCCGGCGAGACGCCCACCTTGGCCGCGAGCGAGAGCGCCTCGGCATAGAGCGCGCCATAGCCCAGCGAGAGGAAATTGTTGAGCAGCTTCATGGTGTGGCCGGCGCCCGGCCCGCCCACATGGTTGATCCGCGCGGAGATCGCCTCCAGCGCCGGCTTCACGGTAGCGAAGGCCGCGTCCTCGGCGCCGACGATGGCGATCAGCGTGCCCTCGGCCGCATTGGCGGGGGTGCCGCCGAGCGGGGAATCCACCAGGGCGATGCCCTTTTCCTTCAGCTCGGCATGCAGCGCCATGGTGAGCGCCGGCTCGGAGGTGGACGTATCCACGAGATGCAGGCCCGCGCGGGCGCCTTCCAGGATCCCGCCGGGACCGCGCACCACCGCTTCCACCTGCGGCGCGCCGGTGACGCAGAGGAAGATAATGTCGCAGGCGGCGGCCATCTGCGCCGCGCTTTCGGCCTCGCGCGCGCCGCGCGCCAGGAGATCCTCCACCGGCGCGCGGTTGCGATGGGCGAGAACCGTGAGGGGAAATCCCTTTTCCAGCAGGGTCTTGGCCATGCCGTGGCCCATGAGGCCGACGCCGATGAAGCCGATGCGCGCTTTTTCCATTTCCGTTCCCTCCGGGTGACTTTGTCTTTTGGTCGCGGGGCTTAAATCGTTTAGCATGGATGAAGTGAGCAAGCGAAGCGTCTAAGACTTGGCAGCACGGAGGGATTATGGACGACACGGAGACGGTAAGCCTCGGCAGGGTCACGCTGCAACGCCTGGCTTCGGAACTGGGATTGTCCACGGCCACGATCTCGCTCGCGCTGCGCGACAGCCCGGTGGTGGCACAGGCCACCCGCCAGCGGGTGCAGGACATGGCCCGCGAGCGCGGCTATGTGGCCAATCGCGGCGCCGCCTCCCTGCGCACCGCCCGCACCAACATCATCGGCGTCGGCCTGCACGATATCGTCAATCCCTCCTTCACCGAGCTGCTCGCCGCGCTCGAGGATGCGCTGAGCGGCGCCGGCAAGACCATTCTGCTGGGCGTGAGCCAGGAAGACGTGGTGCGCCAGGCCCGCACGCTGGGCACGCTCGCCGAATACCGGCCGGACGCCTTCATCATCTCCCCGGCCCTGGACAGCACCGTCGCCGACCTGCGCGCGCTCGCCATCAGCGGCATCGCCGTGGTGCAGGTGACGCGCGAGGTGGAGGGATCGGGCTTCGATTTCGCCGGCTCCGACGATGCCACCGGCGTCAGCCTGGGCGTTGCCCATCTGGTGGCGCTGGGCCATCGCCGCATCGGCATGATCGGCGGGCTGCAGGGAACCTCCACCGGCCGCAAGCGGCTCGCCGGCTACAAGGCCGGGCTCGCGCAGGCGGGCCTGCCGTTCGAGCCGGAGCTGCATGCGCCCGGTCCCGGCCTGCGCGAATACGGCCGCGAGGGCGTCGCGCGCCTGCTGGCGCTGGAACATCCGCCAACCGCCGCGGTCTGTTTCAACGATCTGTGCGCGTTCGGGGCGGTCATGGGCGTGCAGGCGGCGGGGCTGGAGGTGGGCGCGGATTTCTCCATCGTCGGCTATGACGACATCGGCGAAGCGGCGCTCTGGCACCCGGCCTTGACCACTGTCTACACCCGCATTCCCGAATATGGCCGCGCCGCCGCCGCCCTCGCGCTCTCGCGCATCGCCGCGCCCACCCGCCCGGTGGAGCGCGTGGTGCTGGAGCCGAAGCTGGTGGTGCGCGCCTCCGCCGGTCCCCCGCCGGCCCGTCCCGCACGCTGAGATGCCGGACATCGTCACGATCACCGATGCGCAGGATGAGCGCATCGCGGATTTCGTTGCGCTGCGCGAGCGCGACCTGATCGGCCGGAAGAACCGCTTCATCGCCGAGGGCGAAGTGGTGCTGCGCCTGCTGGCGCCGCGCGCCGATCATCGCATCCGCGCGCTTCTGCTCTCCGCCGCCAGCGCCGCGCGCCTTGCCGATGTGCTCGCCCTTTTGCCGGACCATGTCGAGGTGCATGTGGCCGCCCAGCCGGTGATGGACGCCATCGTCGGCTTCCACATCCATCGCGGCATCCTCGCCTTGGTGGAACCGCCGCCCCCGCCCGATCCGGCCGCCTTGCTCGCTGCCCTGCCGGCGCGCGCGCTGGTGGTGGGGCTGGTGGGCATTTCCAACCATGACAATATGGGCGGCATCTTCCGCAACGCCGCCGCCTTCGGAGCCGCCGCCGTGCTGCTGGACGCGGCGAGCTGCGATCCGCTCTATCGCAAGGCGATCCGGGTCTCCGTCGGGGCGAGCCTGATCGTGCCCTATGCGCGGGTCGCCAGTGGCGCGGACATGCTGGCGCTGCTGGAACGGGCCGGCTTCGACATCGTCTCGCTCAGCCCGTCGGGAACGCTTCCCCTGTCGCGCCTGGAGCGCGGCGCGCGGGTCGCGGCGCTGTTCGGCACCGAGGGGCCGGGCCTGCCGGCGGACCTGCTCGCCCGCACCCGCACCGTTTCCATCCCCATGGCGGCGGGATTCGACAGCTTGAACGTCGCCACCACCAGCGGCATCGTTCTGCATCATCTCGCCGGCGCGGCGGGGCCGGGCTGAGCGCCTCACGCGCCGGTGCGCGTCCTGCCCTGCTTGGCGCACATGGACGTTGTGTTGCGTCGCAATTGCAGACTCGCGGCGGCAACCTATACTAAAGGGGCGTGGTCGCGCAGGTTCCGGCCATGCGCCCGTCCTTCTGCCGGTGACACCGCCCCATGATTTTGACCCCCAGCCTCCTCGACCAGATCGGCGATATCGGCGCGGACCCCGCTTCCACCCGCGTGGTGGTGGCCATGTCCGGCGGCGTCGATTCCTCCGTGGTGGCGGGGCTGCTGGCGCACGCCGGCTATGACGTGGTGGGCGTAACGCTGCAATTGTACGACCAGGGCGCCGCCGCCCTGCGCAAGGGCGCCTGCTGCGCCGGGCAGGACATTTACGACGCCCGCACGGTCGCCGAGAAGCTGGGCATTCCCCATTATGTGCTCGATTATGAAAGCCGCTTCCGCGAGGAAGTGATCGAGCGCTTCGCCGACAGCTATGCCTCCGGCGTCACCCCCATTCCGTGCGTGGACTGCAACCGCACGGTCAAGTTCCGCGACCTGCTGGCCACCGCCGAGGATCTCGGCGCCAGCGTGCTGGCCACCGGCCATTATGTCTCCAGCCGTGCCTTGCCGGACGGGCGCCGCGCGCTCCATCGCGCCGCCGAGGACAATCGCGACCAGAGCTATTTTCTCTATGCCACCACCCAGGCGCAGCTGGCGCGGCTGCGCTTTCCGCTCGGCCACCTGAAGAAGAGCGAGGTGCGCGCGCTCGCCGCCGAGCTCGGCCTCGTGGTCGCGGACAAGCCCGACAGCCAGGACATCTGCTTCGTGCCCGGCGGCGATTATGCCGAAATCGTCCAGCGCCTGCGCCCCGAGGCCGGCGATCCCGGTGACATCGTGCATCTGGACGGGCGCCTGCTCGGCCGCCATCGCGGCGTAATGCATTACACCATCGGCCAGCGCAAGGGCCTCGGCATCTCCACGCCGGAGCCGCTGTATGTCATCGGCATCGACGCCGCGCGGCGCGAGGTCAAGGTGGGCCCGCGCGAGGCGCTGGCGGTGCACGCCATCCGCATCGCCGACGTGAACTGGCTGGGCGACGAGCCGTTCGCGGAGGCCTGCGCGGCGGGGCGCGAGGTGTTCGTGAAGGTGCGCTCCACCCGCGCGCCCGCACCCGGCCGGCTGGGGCTCGACGCCCAGGGCCTGCCGCTGGTGCATCTGCACCTCGGCGAAGAAGGCGTTGCGCCCGGGCAGGCATGCGTGCTCTACGATGCTCCCGACGGCGGCGCCCGCCTTCTGGGCGGCGGCACCATTCTGCGCACCCGCTCGGCGGCGCGCGACGCGTTTCAGGCGCAGGTCGCCTGAGCGGACGATCTTTTCGCGGCCCGCACGCCGCATGACACGACGTCCCGGCGGGGCGACCGCCGGGATGCACAGGCTGGGGCAGAGGCAGACATGGCGGTCCAGTACGATCTCGAAGGCCAGAAGCGCGCTTATGCGAAATGGGCGCCCATCTATGACACCGTGTATGAGAAGCTGCTGGCCGACGCCCAGCGCAAGGCGGCCAATGCCGCCGCAAGCTGCGGCCCGGACATTCTGGAAGTGGGCGTCGGCACCGGCCTGACCCTGCCTTATTATCCCCGCTCCTGCCGCGTGACCGGCATTGATCTGTCCTCGGACATGCTGCGCAAGGCGGTGCAGAAGACCACGGCGCGCGGCCTCAAGCAGGTGTCGCTGCTGGCCGCCATGGACGCTTGCGCACTCGGCTTTCCCGATGCCCGCTTCGACGCCGTCACCGTGCCCTTCGTCATCACTTTGGTGCCGGACCCGGAAGGCGCGCTCGACGAGATGCGCCGCGTGCTGAAGCCGAATGGCGAGATCATCATCACCTCCAAGCTCGGCGCCGATGCGGGTGCCGCCATGCATGTGGAATCCGCCCTCGCCCCTTTGGTGAAGAAGGTGGGCTGGAGCATCGCCTTCAAAGCCAGCCGCCTCGGCGCCTGGGCGGCCCGCCAGGGTGACATGGAAGTGGTGGAAATTTCGCCGGTTTTCCCGGTGGGCTTCTTCAAGCTGGTGCGCATCAAGAAAGCGCGCGCCTGAGGGGGCGCGCTGAGCGGTTGAAGAACGCACGCGCTTTCTTGACACCGCCGCGCCCGCTCCCCTATATCCCGTCCTCCGCAAGCTCGCGTGCCCGGCACCGAGCGGCGTGCGATGTGGCAGTGTAGCTCAGTTGGTGAGAGCGCCGGATTCATAACCCGGAGGTCGGCGGTTCAAATCCGCCCGCTGCTACCATTCGCCTCCCAATCCCCTTCTTTGTGGAATGCCAACGGCCACGCCGGGGCGGCAGCCGGGCCCGGTCTCACAGGAGACGCCGTCATGCACGGGCGCGTCCCGTGCATCCACGCGGCACCGCTGGCGCTGGCGTTTCAAAGATCGCGCGAGCGGGGGAGTGTGGATGGCCGGGACATGCCCGGCCATGACGAACGAACAAGGACAGACAGGGCCGCTACTGCTTTCGCACGGCTCAACTCTGTCCACACGTCTCAACGTTGATCGGCCGGAACGGTCTCGAACGATGGGGAAGCCGGGCGCGTGTAGAAAACGCGCCGGCACGCTGAGGAACAGCGGCGCGCAAAAAAAAGCCCCGGACCAGCCGGGGCATGTCGTGATCTCGCGCCTGAAGGGTCTGCGCGTCACCCCTCGCGGGTGCGCACCCATTCGATGATGCCGGAGAAGTCCTTGCCGGCATTCCCCTCTTCCTCGAAGGCGGTGTAGAGCGCGGTGGCCGCCGCGCCGAGGGCGGTCGCCGCCCCGGCCTGGCCGGCGGCTTCCTGGGAGAGGCGCAGATCCTTCAGCATCAGCGCGGCCGCAAATCCCGGCTGATAGCCGCGATTGGCCGGGCTGGTGGGCACCGGCCCCGGCACGGGGCAATAGGTGGTGAGCGACCAGCATTGCCCCGAGGAGGTCGAGGCAACATCGTAGAGCGCCTGATGGGAGAGGCCGAGCTTCTCCGCGAGAACGAACGCCTCGCTGACCGCGATCATGGAAATGCCGAGGATCATGTTGTTGCAGATCTTCGCCGCCTGCCCCGCGCCGGCATCGCCGCAATGGACGATCTTCTTGCCCATGAGCGCCAGGATCGGCTCGGCTTTCGCGAACGCCTCGGCCGTGCCGCCGGCCATGAAGGTGAGCGTGCCGGCTTCCGCCCCGCCCACGCCGCCGGAGACCGGCGCATCGAGGGGCTCATGCCCGGCCGCCAGCGCCGCCTCATGGAAGGCGCGCGCGGAAGCGACGTCGATGGTGGAGCTGTCGATGAACAGCGTGCCGGGCTTCGCCGCCGCGAACAGGCCGTTTTCGCCCGTGGTGGCGCCCACCACATGCTTGCCACTGGGCAGCATGGTGACGACGATGTCGGCGTCCGCCACCGCTTCGGCGGCAGTCGCGGCGATGACGACGCCCTTCGCCTTCGCGGCCTCCAGCGCGGCCGGGGAAAGGTCGAACCCGCGCACCGCGTGCCCCGCCTTGACCAGATTGGCCGCCATGGGCCCGCCCATGTTGCCGAGCCCGATGAAACCGATGCTGGCCATCTCTTCCTCCCGTTCTTCTTGTTGCCGGATCAGTTCGCCCGCGCCACCAGAGCGCGGGAGATGATGACCCGCATGATTTCGTTCGTGCCTTCCAGGATCTGGTGCACCCGCAGGTCGCGCACGATCTTCTCGATCCCGTAATCGGCGAGATAGCCGTAGCCGCCGTGCAATTGCAGCGCCTGGTTGGCGACCTCGAATCCGCTGTCCGTCACCACGCGCTTCGCCATGGCGCACAGGCGGGTGGCCTGCGGGTCCGCCCGGTCGTAGGCGGCGGCGGCGCGCCACAGGAAGGTGCGCGCGACCTCAAGGTCGGTCTCCATGTCTGCGAGACGGAATTGCAGCGCCTGGAATTCGTTCAGCGCCTTGCCGAAGGCGGTGCGCTCGCGCATGTAGCCGAGGGCCTTGTCGAAAGCGCTCTGCGCCCCGCCGAGCGAGCAGGCCGCAATGTTCAGCCGGCCGCCGTCGAGCCCGGCCATGGCGAACTTGAAGCCCTCGCCTTCCTTGCCCAGAAGGTTCTGCGCCGGCACCCGCAGGCCTTCCATGATGACCGCGCGGGTGGGCTGGATCTTCCAGCCCATCTTCTTCTCATTGGCGCCGAACGAGAGGCCGGGCGTGCCCGCCTCCACCAGGAAGGCGGAGATGCCGGAGGGGCCGGGCCCGCCGGTGCGCGCCATCACCACGTAGAGGTCGGAGACCCCGGCGCCGGAAATGAACTGCTTCACCCCGTCGAGCACGTAATGATCGCCGTCCTTCACCGCGCGGGTCTTCAGCGCCGCCGCGTCCGAGCCGCTGCCGGGCTCGGTGAGGCAATAGCTCGCCACCCGCTCCATGCTGCACAGGCCCGGCAGCCAGGCGAGGCGCTGGGCATCGTCGCCGAAGCGGTCGATCATGGCGGCGACCATGTTGTGGATCGACAGGAAAGCCGAGGTGGCGGGGCAGCCGGTGGCCAAGGCCTCGAAGATCAAGGTTCCGTCGAGCCGCGACAGGCCGGAGCCGCCGAAGTCCTCGCGCACATAAATGCCGCCCATGCCGAGCGCGGCGGCGGCCTTGAGGGTGGGAATGGGGAAATGCGCCGCCTCGTCCCACGCCTGGGCATGGGGGGCGATTTCCTCGCGCGCGAAATCCTGCGCCATGGCGCGGATGGCCTGCTGGTCTTCCGTCAATTCAAACATGGCACCCTCCCGAATGCGAACAACCGGCCGCCGGTTGTCCCGGCGTGCCGAAGGAAGGCGCATGGCGCTGGAACCGGCCGCGTCATGCGCCTGAGGCGTCTCCGCTTACAGCGGTTTGAGCAAAACGGCGCGTCCGCGCAAGGCACGGCGCGCCGGTTTGGCATCACCCCATGGTTGGGATGACGAATTCCGCGCCGTCCTTGACGCCCGAGGGCCAGCGGGAGGTGACGGTCTTGGTCTTGGTGTAGAAGCGCACGCCGTCCGGCCCGTGCTGGTTGAGATCGCCGAAGCCCGAGCGCTTCCAACCGCCGAAGGTGTGGTAGGCGATCGGCACCGGGATCGGCACATTGATGCCCACCATGCCCACCTGCACCTTGGAGGCGAAGTCGCGGGCGGCATCACCGTCGCGGGTGAAGATGGCGACGCCGTTGCCATATTCGTGCTCGGTCGGCAGGCGCAGGGCTTCCTTGTAGTCCGGCGCGCGCACCACGCACAGCACAGGGCCGAAGATCTCTTCCTTGTAGATGCGCATGTCGGCGGTGACGTTGTCGAACAGGCAGCCGCCCATGTAGAAGCCGTTCTCATAGCCCTGGAGCTTGAAGCCGCGGCCGTCCACCAGCAGGTTGGCGCCTTCCTGCACGCCGATGTCGACATAATTGGTCACCCGCTCCAGCGCCTCGCGGGTCACCAGCGGGCCGAAATCGGCGGTGACGTCGGTGGAAGGGCCGATCTTGAGGCTCTCCACGCGGGGCACCAGCTTTTCCAGCAGCTTCTCGGCGGCATATTCGCCCACCGGCACCGCCACCGAGATCGCCATGCAGCGCTCGCCGGCGGAGCCGTAGCCGGCGCCGATGAGGGCATCCACGGCCTGGTCCATGTCCGCGTCGGGCATGATGATCATATGGTTCTTGGCGCCGCCGAAGCCCTGGATGCGCTTTCCGGTCGCCGCACCGCGCGCATAGATATATTGCGCGATGTTGGAGGAGCCGACGAAGCCCACGGCCTGGATGTCCGGGTCGTCGAGGATGGCGTCCACCGCTTCCTTGTCACCGTTCACCACGTTCAGGATGCCTGCCGGGAGGCCGGCCTCGATCATCAGCTCGGCGAGCTTCATGGGCACGCCGGGATCGCGCTCGGACGGCTTGAGGATGAAGGCATTGCCGCAGGCGATGGCGGGGCCGAACTTCCACATGGGGATCATGGCCGGGAAGTTGAAAGGCGTGATGCCGGCCACCACGCCCAGCGGCTGGCGCATTGAATAGACGTCGATGCCGGGGCCGGCGCCGTCGGTGAACTCGCCCTTCAGCAGGTGCGGGATGCCGCAGGCGAACTCGATAACCTCCAGGCCGCGCTGGATGTCGCCCTTGGCGTCGGGAACGGTCTTGCCGTGCTCGCGGGCGAGCAGGTCCGCGAGCGCATCATAATCGCGCTGCACGAGTTCCAGGAACTTCATCATCACGCGGGCGCGGCGCTGGGGATTGGTGGCGGCCCAGCCGATCTGCGCGGCCTTGGCATTCTCCACGGCGGCGCGCATTTCGGCGGCCGAGGCGAGCGCCACGCGGCCCACCACTTCGCCCGTCATGGGCTGCCATACGTCGCTATAGCGTCCCGACGTGCCCGCGACGTGCTTGCCGCCGATGAAATGGCCGATATCGCGCATGATGCGCCTCCCTAGCTTTAAAGCGTTTCCCAGATTTTGGCGTCGCTTATTGGCCGGCACAATGGCCTATCATTTTTTGCACATCCAGGGCTATTATCGCACGGTAACTGTGCGGATTTTCACATGCCATCGGCGGCGTTCGACTGGGCGGACCTGCGCCATTTCCTGGCCATCGCCCGCACCGGCAAGCTCACCACGGCGGCGCGCCTGCTGGGGGTGGAGCATTCCACGGTCAGCCGCCGCCTCGCGGCCCTCGAGCATAGCCTCGGGGCGAAACTGTTCGACCGCCAGCCGGCCGGCTATGTGCTCACCAGTGCCGGCGAACGGCTGATGGCGACGGCCGAAGCCATGGAGACGCTGGCCGCCGGCGCCCAGCAGGAGATCGGCGGGGCCGATCTCGGCGTTTCCGGCGCGGTGCGCATCGGCGCGCCGGATGGGTTCGGCACCTTCTTCCTCGCCCCGCGCATCGGCGCGCTCGCGGCGCTCCATCCCGCGCTCGACATCCAATTGCTGGCCATGCCGCGCCTGTTCAGCCTGTCGAAACGCGAGGCGGACATCGCCATCTCCATCAGCCGGCCGAAGGAAGGGCGCCTGCATGCGAGGAAGCTCACCGACTATCGCCTCGGCCTCTATGCCGCGCGCGATTATCTCGCCCGCCACGGCCCCATCGAGAGCCGGGCGGCGCTGCTGCGCCATCCCTTCATCAGCTATATCGACGATTTGATCTATGCGCCCGAGCTGGACTATGTGCCGACGGTCTCGCGCGAGCTGCGGCCGCGCCTGAAAAGCTCGAACCTCGTGGCGCAATTCATGGCGACGCGCGGCGGGGCGGGGGTGTGCGTGCTGCCCAATTTCATGGGCGATACCGACGATGCTCTGGTGCCCATCCTGCCGCAGGAGGTGTCCTTGATCCGAAGCTTCTGGCTGCTCACCCATGCCGACACGCGCGACCTCGCCCGCGTGAAAGTCGCCGCCGATTTCATCGCCAAGGCGGCGCGGGAGGCGCAGGCAGTGTTTCTGCCGGTCGGGCCGCAGACAAACGCTTAGCCGTTGCACTAAGTATTGCCTCATGATACTTAGCCGTATGGATCAGTATTCCGATCGCCTGGACGGCATTTTTCAGGCTCTCGCCGACCCCACGCGCCGCGCCGTGCTGGATCGGCTCGGCCAAGGGCCGGCGAGCATCAGCGAATTGGCGGCGCCGTTCGCCATGGCCCTGCCCTCGTTCATGAAGCACATCCATTTCCTGGAGGGCCAGGGCCTGATCCGCACGCACAAGGCCGGGCGGGTGCGCACCTGCGCCATCGAGGGCCAATCCATTGCGCTCGCCGAATCCTGGCTGCGCGGCCAGCGCGCGCTCTGGGAAGGCCGTGCCGACCGGCTGGAACGCTTCGTCACCACCGCCCACCGGGAAACACCAGAATGAGCCCAAGCGTGAATTCCGATCTCGACCTGACCCTCTCGCGCGTCATCAGGGCGCCTCGATCCGTGGTCTGGAACGCCTGGGCCGACCGGGCGCAATTCGCGCAATGGTGGATTCCTGCCCCCACCCTCTGTCAGGTGGCGCACATGGAGCTTCGCCCCGGCGGCGCCTTCGTGACGCGGATGAGCGAAGAGGGCGGCCCATTCGTGCCCCATCTCGACGCCTGCTTCCTGGACGTTGTGGCGCAGGAGCGGATCGTCTTCACCAACGTGCTGCTGGGGGGATGGCGGCCTGCGGAAAAAGGCTTCATCACCGCCATCATCACCTTTCGCGACCATCCCGACGGCACCACCTATGCCGCCCATGTGATGCACAAGAACGGCGCCGACCGCGCCATGCACGAAGAGCTGGGCTTTCACGACGGCTGGGGCACGGTCGCGAACCAGCTCGCCGCATTGGCCGAACGGCAGGTCTGCTAGAGCCGGCGCCCGCCCGGCCCTCCCCCGCAAGCGGGAGAGGGGGCGTTTTGCGCGGGCGGCAAGAGCCGTTCAGGCCGCAATGTGCGGCGGACTCCCTCTCCCGCGTGCGGGGGAGGGTTGGGGAGGGGGAAGTCGGAAGGGGGAAATGGGAAGGGGGAAGTGGGAAGGGAGAAGCAGGAAGCGGTGGTCCGCGCGTGGCTGGAGGGGCGGCTCAGGTCCCGCGCGGGTCAAGCGGCGTGCACGCTTGCTCTGCGGGCGGGTGTGCGCCCGCATCGGTGAGCGCCGGCCATGCGGCGAGGGCGCACCGGGCGATGGCCTCCAGCTTCTCCCGGTCTGCTCCGTCCCGCGCCTCGATGGACATGCCGTGCTGGACGCAGGCGTAGAAAGCGGCGACGGCGGCAACATCGGTGCCGGGCGGCAATTCCCCCTCCGCACGGGCGCGTCGCAGACGCTCGGCGATCATGGCCCCGCCTTCCGCGCGCGCCTGCATCACAAGCGCCGCGAGGCGGGCGCCACCCTCCTGGCCGGCGGTTGAAAGCGTCACCATGCAGCCGGCCGGGTGATCCGTGCCGGGCAGGTTCGCCGCCGAGGCCATCAGCAGGACGGCAATGCTGTCCCGCGCGGTGGGCGCCGCCGCGAACCGCCCCCAGATGTGCGGCGTGGCGGCCTGCCCATAATGGTGAAGCGCCGCCTCATAGAGCGCTTCCTTGCTGCCGAAAGCGGCATAAAGGCTGGGCGCATTGATCCCCATGGCAGCGCACAGATCCGCCACGGAAGTGGCACAAAATCCCTTGCGCCAGAACAGCTCCATGGCGGCATTCAATGCCGCGTCCCGATCGAACGCCCTGGGCCTGCCGCGTGCCGCCATCTCCGGCTCCCGCTCCTATTTTGTATCAATCACTAAATAATGTCTTGACCGTCTTTGGCCAACCTATTTATGTAGCGGTCACTATATTTATCTCCCCCACAGGAGTCCACCATGACCGAAAGCGCACAGGATCTCGCCGGCAAGAAAGCCCTCGTCACCGGCGCGAGCCGCGGCATCGGCGCCGCCATCGCCCTGGCCCTCGCTAAGGCTGGAGCGGACGTCGCCATTACCTATGAGCGCTCGGCGGACAAGGCCGGCGCCGTCGTGCGCCAGATCGAGGCGCTGGGCCGGCGCGGCCATGCCATCCATGCCGACAGCGCCGATGCGGCGGCGAGCGAGGCGGCGGTGAAGCAAGCCGCCGCGACGCTCGGCGGGCTCGATATCGTCGTGAACAATGCCGGCATCGCCCGGGCCGGCGCGCTGGAGACCATGAGCCTCGAAGATATCGACGCGCTGCTCGGCGTGAACATTCGCGGCGTCGTATTGACCACCCGCGCGGCGATTCCCCTGCTCGCCGATGGCGGCCGCATCATCAATATTGGCAGCTGCCTCGCCGAGCGTGTCCCCTTCCCCGGCATCAGCCTTTATTCCGCGACCAAATCCGCGCTGGTGGCCCTCACCAAGGGGCTCGCGCGCGATCTCGGGCCGCGCAACATCACGGTGAATGTGGTGCATCCCGGCGCCACCGACACCGACATGAACCCGGCCGACGGCCCCAACCGTGACGGCATGCTTGCCGGCATGTCCTTGAAGCATTACGGCACCGGGGAGGATATCGCGGCCATGGTCGCCTTTCTCGCCGGTCCATCCGGCCGCCAGATCACCGGAGCCGGATTTGTGGTGGACGGCGGCGCGAACGCCTGAGCCGCTCCGCTGACACGACGCGCGCCGCCACATTGGACGGCGCGCACCTTGACGCGGAAGCCGGCTCCCCTTATACGAGCGCCTTCCCGATACATGCGGGTGTGAGACGAGGGGTCGGGTTCGGCCCTGGGCTTCCGCGTCCGTGATCAACGAATTTGAAGGACTTCTGCCATGTCCCGGCGGTGCGACCTGACCGGCAAGGGGGTTCTGACTGGCCACCTCGTGAGCCACTCGAACCACAAGACCAAGCGCCGGTTCTTGCCGAATCTCTGCAACGTGACGCTCGAGAGCGAAGTGCTCGGCCGTTCGGTGCGCTTCCGTGTCAGCGCCAACGCGCTGAAGAGCGTCGATCATCGCGGCGGCCTCGACGGCTTCCTCAAGAAGGCGCGCGACGAGGAACTCTCCCAGCGCGCGCTCGAGCTGAAGCGTCTCGTGGTCAAGGCCCTCGCCGAGGCGAAGCCGGCCGCCTGATCGCGTCTCGCGATCGACGGTCTGGGCGGTCCGCCATGGCGCGCCTGTTTCCGCTGCAATCCGAACCGCGGGCGTTTGCGCTCGCGGTTTTCTTTATGTGCGCGGCGGTGCTCACCGCCAACATCCTGGTGCAGTTTCCGTTCGAGCCGTTCGGCCTCGCGGATTATCTCACCTATGGCGCCTTCACCTATCCCGTCACCTTCCTGGTGAACGACCTCACCAACCGGCGCCTCGGCCCGGCCCGCACCCGGCGGGTGATCTATGTGGGGTTCGCGCTGGCGGTGGCGCTTTCCGCCGTGCTGGCGACGCCGCGCATCGCGCTCGCCTCGGGCACCGCCTTCCTGGCCGCCCAATTGCTGGACGCGAGCGTGTTTGACCGCCTGCGCCGCCGCGCCTGGTGGATGCCGCCCTTCGTCTCCGGCCTGATCTCCAGCGCCATCGACACGATCGTCTTCTTCACCCTCGCCTTCGCCGGCACCGAGTTGCCCTGGCAGACCTGGGCGGTGTTCGACTATGCGGTGAAGCTGGCGATGATCCTGCTGTTCCTCGGCCCCTATCGCGCCCTCATCGCCCGCATGCCGGTGTGGCCGGGACCGCCGAGTGCCCGCGCCCGCGCCTGATCGCGCCCGGCGAATTTCGCCAAGGCGAATCTTTACCGAAATTCCGGTTCGGTGGCGCTGAGAAGCCCGCAGAGGCGCGGAAACGTGCCAGAAAACCCCTGTTCGTCTGCGCTAAGCTATTGTTTCACGTGAAACATTTTCCCCGGGACCACCCCGTTTGCCGGGAAAATCCGGGAAAACCTAATCCTGCTCCCGCAGCAGGCGGCGGATCACCTTGCCGGAGCTGGTGAGCGGCATTTCCTCCAGAAACACGATCTCGCGGGGATATTCATAGCCCGCCAGATTGTTGCGCACGAGCGCCTGCACCTCGGCCTTCAACGCCTCGCTCGGCACCACGCCATCCTTCAGCACCAGGAAGGCTTTCACCACCTCGGTCCGCACCGGATCCGGCTTGCCGACCACGGCGGCGATGGCGATATCGGGATGGCGCAGGATGCAATCCTCGATCTCCGCCGGGCCAATGCGATAGCCGGCGGAGGTGATGACATCATCATCCCGGCCGAGGAAATGGATATAGCCATCGCCATCCTGGCGGGCGAGGTCGCCGGTGAGCATCCAATCGCCGGAGAATTTCTCCGCCGTCGCCTCGGGACGGTTCCAATATTCCAGGAACATCACGGGGTTGGGCGCGCGGATGGCGATCTGCCCCATCTCCTCGACCGCGCAGGGCACACCGTCCGCCCGCAGCACCGCCACGTCATGGCCAGGCAAAGGCTTGCCCGTGGCGCCGGCCCGCGCGACCCCCATGGCAGCATTGGAGCCGATGACGTAATTGCATTCGGTCTGGCCGTAGAATTCATTGATGGGAACGCCCAAGGCCTCGCGCCCCCATTGGAACGTCTCCGCCCCCAGCGCCTCCCCCGCCGACCCCACGGTGCGCAGATCGAAGCCGAAGCGCTCCTTGGGGTGCGGCACGGCCCGCATCATCTTCAGTGCCGTCGGCGGAATGAACACATTGCGCACCTGCGCCTGCGCCATCAGATGGAACGCCCGCTCGGGATCGAACTTGCCCGGCGGCTGGACCACCACCGGCACGCCCAGCGCCAGCGAAGGGAAGAGCGTGTTCAACAACCCGCCGGCCCAGGCCCAGTCGGAAGGCGTCCACATGCGGTCGCCGGCCTTGGGAAGATCGTCATGGGTGAATTGCATGCCCGCCACATGGGGCAGCAGCACCCGATGCCCGTGCAGCGCGCCCTTGGGCTGGCCCGTGGTGCCGGAGGTGTAGATCATCAGCGCGGGATCGTCCGGCCCGCTGTCGATGGGGAGCGGGGCCGGGCTCTCGCCGGCGCAGATCTCGGCAAAGCCGGCCACGCCCGCCCCCGCCCCGTCGGTGCAGATGACCAGGGAGAGGCCCGCAGGCCGCACCGGCAGCTTGGCGAGCCCCGCCGCATCGCTCACCAGCGCGGCGGCGCCGGAATCCTCCAGGCGATAGGAAATGGCATCGATGCCGAACACTGCCGCCAGCGGCACGGCGATGGCGCCGAGCTTATAGGTGGCAAGATGGGTGGCGAGCACCTCCAGCCCTTGCGGCAGCAGGATCGCCACCCGGTCGCCGCGCCCGATGCCGCGCCGGGCGAGCGCCCGCGCCAGCCGGTTCGAAGCGGCCGCTACGGCGCCATAGCTCAGCGGCGCGAACCCGTTCTCGCGCGGCAGGAACAGCGCGGGGCGATCCGGCTCGCGCTCGGCCCAGCTGTCGCAGGCGTGGATTGCGATGTTGTAGCGCGCAGGAACGTGCCATTGGAACGCGGCACGACGGCGTTCATACTCACCCGATGCGGACAACGTCACCTTCCTGCTTAAAGCTTAGGCAGGAAGGCAAGCTAAAGCTCTGTTGCGTCCGCGTCCATCCTCATTGTGCGATGCACCGACACGGACACGAACGCCGTGTCAGCGGACCTTCTCCGGCTGCGCCAGCACCAGGGCCCAATAGACCTTGTATTTGGAGCGCGGATTGAACGCAGTGGCGATGCCCATGCGGGTCACGCCCGGGGTGAGCATGTTCTTGTTGTGGGGCGGGCTGTCGCGCCAGCCGGAGAAGGCCTCGGCGAGCGTGTGATAGCCGGCGCCCACATTCTCAACCGCAATCGCCGGGTCATAGCCCGAGGCCCTCATGCGCATGACGAAGGTGCGCCCCCCGACCTCGTGCGAGAGCGTGTCCGCCTTGGCCATGGCGTCGGCTTGCTCCTGGGCGAGCCGGCTCAGGGCGGGGTCGATGGCCACGGCGGAAAGGCCTTTCCCGGTGCGATAGGCGCTGATGATGGAGGCGGCGGCGGCCGGGTCCACGGGCTGCCCGCTCTTGGAAAGATCGTCATAAAAGGCGGGCTTGGTCGGCTCCACTTCCGTCGTGCCGCAGGCGGCGAGCAGGAAAGAGAGGAGCACGATGAGGGGAGCGGCGCGCATGCGGCCTCCAGGACAGGAAAGGTTTCGGCCCGCTATGTGAGGGCGGCGAGGTTTAGGAAGCGTTAGCATCCCCGCCCTCAGGCGCCCTCCGGCTGTTGTGCCGCGCCGAGAATGCCGGGCTTCGCGGGCTTTTCATCCCCCGCGGAAGCCGCGACGGGAGCTGCTGAAGCCGCGGAAGATGGACCCGGAGCGGGCGGCGGAGGGGCGATCTCCTGCGGCGCGGGCACGGACGGATCGGGCCGCGCAGGCGGCACCATGTCGGCCGGCGCCCGCGCCAGCGCCGCCCAGGGCTGGCACGCGAGGCCGATGCCCGCCTTGCGGAACCGCGTGAGGATGGCGAAGTGCAGATCGCTCTTCACCGTCAGCCCGTAATCCACATTCGCCACCACGCAGCGCAGTTCAAAGCCGAGGCCGGCATCGGCGAACTTGGTGAGGAACACGCGCGGCGGCGGCGATTGCAACACCTGGGGATGGTCGCAGGCGCAGGCGACAAGAATGTCCCGCACTTCCTCCAGGTCGCCGTCATACGTGACGTTCACCGCCACGATCACCCGCCCGGTGGTGTTGGAATGGGTGAAGTTCTTGACCATGCCCGAGATCAGGTCGGAATTGGGCACGATCACCGTGGCCCGCTCGAAGGTCTCGATCTCGGTGGAGCGCACGCTGATGCGGCGCACATAGCCTTCCTCGCCCTTCACATTGATGGTGTCGCCAACCCGGATCGGCCGTTCCGCCAGCAGGATCAGGCCGGACACGAAGTTCGAGACGATGGATTGCAAGCCGAAACCGATACCGACCGAAAGCGCGCCGGCCACCAGGGCGATGTTCTCGAGGTTGAGCCCGATCTCCCCCATGGCGATCATCAGGGCGACGATGGTGCCGATATAGCCGACAATGGTGGCGATGGAGGATTGCAGGCTCGGTTCAAGCCCCGTGCGGGGCAGGAATTTGGTCGAGACCCAGCGCTGGATCGCGCGGGCGATGAAGATGCCGGCGATCAGCAGGGCGACGGCATAGATGACGTTGGAAAGCGTGATGGTGGTCGCGCCGATGCGCACCCCGAACGAGGCGCGCTCGATGGTGTCCATCACGTCGGCGGTGGAGGTCCCTGCGCTGCCGGCGATCACGAACAAGCCAACGGCGAGGAGCATCAGCTTCAGCAATGCGGCGATCAGCGTGCCCAGCAGGTCGAGGCGCTCCTGCCGCAGGCCGAGGGTGCGCGCGAGCTGGCGGGCATGGGGGGCTTCGGGCGTGAGGCTGCCGAAAAAAGCTTCGATCAGCGCGTTCAGCACATAGAGGCAGGCGATCACCGTCGCCGCGACCATGATGCGCGCGACCGCGAACGCGGCGAGGCCGACATAGCCCGCCACCAGCGCGCCGGCGAGCCCAGCCAGCACGACCCACATCAGGAACCGCACCCAAGGAATGCCGCCGCTGGTGGTTCCTCCGGCGGCGTCCTCGTCGCCCTCGCGGGCGAGCACGACCAGCATGCGCGAGATGAACAGGCCGATCAGCAGCGCCATCACCGCGCTGGTCGCCACCGTCAGCGCCACCGGGGCGAACAGGGCACGATGGATGGAATTGAGGAAGGCCGCGATCGACAGCGTCCACACCATCCAGCTGAAATACCGGAAGCCGAGGCTGGCGGCATAGTCCGACAGGGGCGGCAGCCGCCGCCAGGACTGGTCCGGTGCCAGCACCGCCCGCGCCACCGCAAGGCCGATGGACTGGATGAACACCGCCACCAGCAGCCCGTGGATCACATCGGCGGCCCGCGGCGGCGTAACGTCGAAGCCGGCGAGGAAAGAAAAGGCGGCGATCACCGCCAGGGGCGTCGTGAGCGCGTTGAACACGCCCATCTTCACCGCTTCGCGGGCGGAGCGCAGCCGCGAATAGCTCACGCCTTCCTCCGGCGGCGGGCAGGCGAACCTGCGCTGCAGGAACAGGCCGCCGGCGAACACGAGGCCGAAGATCAACACCGCGCCGGCGGTGATCGCCATCAGCACCGGGCCACCCTGGCGTTGCAAGGCGAAGGCCAGCCAGTCGTTGGCGAGGAACCGCAGCGAACGCCCCTCGCTGCCAAGCCCGCTCGCCGCCCCGGCCCACAGGCTCGGGTCGAGAATGCTCATGGAACGGTCGAGCAACTGCCCGGTGAACAAGCTGCGGCGGCGGCTCGACAGGCGGTCCGACAATTGGTCCGCCCGCACCAGCAGCGCGCGATTCTGCTTGATCACGGCATCAAGCTCCGTGATCAGGCTCTGCATGCTCTCGCGATCGGCGGTGACGGAGGGGTCTTCCGGCGGCGCTCCGGCGGCCGGTGGCTCGCCCAGTTCCTGTGCGCGGGTCTTGGCATTCGCCAGGCGCGGCACCAGGGCGTCGGTGCGCTGGGCCAGTTCGCGCCGCACCGGGTCGAGCCGGTTGCGCAGCTCGTCGAGATCGTCGGCGCGCAGGCCCTCCACCGACAGCGCGCCTTCGATGCTGTCGAGCGAGGAGCGTGTCGCATCCACCTTCTCGCGCGCGGCCTGCACCGCCGGATCGCTCGCCGGTGCCGCGAAGCCGGGCGCGGACAGGCCGCCGAGTACGGCAGCGATCAAAAATCCGGCCAGAATGGCGGCACGCGCGATGGGTCGCGACATGGGAAAACCTCCAGGGGGCGCCCGTAAAGAAGGCGCCTTATAGGAAAGCGAAGGCGGCGGACTGATGGCCGCCGGGAAATGCCAGCGACGCATGCAAAGCCGGCGGTAGGCCGCGCGAACGTTTCCATTCGCGGGCGAAGCGCACTAAGAACAGGAAAACCTCGACGCGGACCTACCTCCATGAGCAGCCCCCTTCCCGTCAAGAGCGAAGCCGCCATCGCGGTGCACGATCCCCTCGCTTTGGCCAAGGCGCTGCTGCGCGCCCCCTCGGTGACGCCGGATGCCGAAGGCGCGGTGGCCCTGGTGGCGCAGATCCTGGAGGGCGCGGGATATGCGGTGACCCTTCTGCCCTTCGATAGCGCCGGCACACCGATCGCCAATCTCTATGCGCGGATCGGCACCGGCCATCCCAATTTGTGCTTCGCCGGCCATGTGGACGTGGTGCCGCCGGGCGATGAAGCCGCCTGGCGCCATCCCCCGTTCGGCGCGGAAGTGGTGGACGGACAGCTGTTCGGCCGGGGCGCCGTGGACATGAAGGGCGCGGTGGCGGCGGCGTTGGCGGCGGCATTGCGCCATGGCCGGCCGAACACGGGCGCGATTTCCTTTCTCATCACGGGCGATGAGGAAGGCCCCGCGCTCGACGGCACGGTGAAGGTGGTGGAATGGCTCAAGGCCCGCGGCGAGCGGGTGGACCATTGCATCCTCGGCGAACCGACCAATCCCGCGGCGCTCGGTGATGCGGTGAAGATCGGCCGGCGCGGCAGCCTGTCAGGCGTCATCCAGGTGCATGGCAAGCAGGGGCATGTGGCCTATCCCCATCTCGCCGACAATCCGGTGCCGCGCCTGCTCCGGCTGTTGTCGGCCTTGACGGCGCAGCCGCTCGACGCAGGCTCGGCGCATTTTCCGCCGTCCAATCTGGAGTTGGTCTCGGTGGATGTGGGCAATCCCGCGTTCAACGTCATTCCCGCCGAGGCCAAAGCCAGGTTCAACGTGCGCTTCAACGACCAGTTCACGCTCGACAGCCTGAAGGCCGAGATCACCCGGCGTCTCGCCTCGGCACACCACACCGGCTCCTATGACGTGAGCTTCCAGACCGGCGCGAGCACAAGCTTCCTCACGGCGCCCGGCCCGTTCGTCGATCTCGTCAGCGGCGCCATCGCCGAGGTGACGGGCCGCGTGCCGGAGCAGTCCACCTCCGGCGGCACGTCGGACGCCCGCTTCATCAAGGACCTGTGTCCGGTGGTGGAATTCGGCCTGGTGGGACGCACCATGCATGCGGTCGACGAATCCACCCCGGTCAGCGACCTCGAAGACCTCACCCGCATCTATGAGCTGATGATCGCGCGCTATTTCGCCGCGTTCGCGGCCTGACCCGTTCGGAACCGACCCATGAGCACGCCCGGCGCGGAAATCCTCTCCCATCTCGACGTGAACGGCCGCGCCATCGCGGTGCGCCGCCTGCCTGGGCAGGTACCGGGCGTGATGTGGCTCGGCGGCTTCAAGTCCGACATGATGGGCTCCAAGGCGCAGACCCTCGCCCATTGGGCGGCCCAGCGCGGGCAGGCCTATGTGCGCTTTGATTATTCCGGCCACGGGGAATCCGCCGGCCGGTTCGAGGATGGCACCATCTCCGCCTGGGCGGAGGAGGCGCTCGCCGTGTTCGACCGGGAGACCAGCGGCCCGCAGATCCTCGTCGGCTCGTCCATGGGCGGCTGGATGGCCCTGCTGCTCGCTCGCGCCCTTGCCGCGCGGGGCGAGAGCCGGCTGAAGGCCCTGGTGCTCATCGCCCCCGCGCCCGATTTCACCGAGGACCTCATGTGGGCGCGCTTCCCGCTCGAGGCGCAGGCGGCGATCCTGGAGACCGGCCGCTATGAGCGGCCCTCCGAATACAGCGCCGAGCCCTATGTGATCACCCGCGCCCTGATCGAGGATGGGCGGCGGCATCGTGTTCTTGGCGCGCCATTCGCGGTGGGGTGCCCGGTGCGCATTCTCCAGGGCGCGCAGGACGAAGACGTGCCCTGGCAGCACGCCATGCGCCTCGTGTCCTGCCTTGCCGAGGACGACGTGGTGTTCTCCTTGGTGAAGGATGGCGACCATCGGCTCTCCCGACCCGAGGATCTGGAGCGGCTGACGGCGGTGCTGGAGGAATTCGTCTGAGCGCGCGCCGCTTGACCGGGCACGCGGGGCACCGCACATCTGGCGCTGGGCCCTGCAAGGTGGCACGGCGAAGGAATGGGCGTTGAGCGAAGTCGTCTTCTATCATCTGGAGCGGCGCCCCCTGGAGGACGCCCTGCCCGCCTTGCTCGAAAAGAGCCTGGAGCGGGGGTGGCGCTGCGTCGTCCAATGCTCCTCGCCCGAGCGGCGCGATGCGCTCGACGCCCATCTGTGGACCTATAACGAGAGCTCGTTCCTGCCCCACGGCACGGACGCGCAACCCCAGGTGGAACGCCAGCCCATCCTGATCACCACCGGCGAGGAGAACCCCAACGGGGCGCAGGTGCGCTTCCTGGTGGATGGCGCCATCCTCGCTGATGCGACGCCTTATGTGCGGGTGGTCCACATGTTCAACGGCCGTGATGAAGAAGCCGTCGCCGCCGCCCGCGACCGCTGGCGCGAGGCCAAGGCCGCCGGCCACACCCTCACCTATTGGCAGCAGGACGAAAACGGCCGCTGGGTGCGCAAGGCATAACCCCTGGCCTGCGGCTATTTTCCCCGGTCGGACCGCAGCCCCTTCAGCAGCGATCCCACCACCGGCACCAACAGTGCAGGCAAGGCAGAATCGAAGGGGTGGCGCACCGCATTGGCGATCGCCTTCACCTCGCCCTCCGCCTCACGCAAGTCCGCCGCCAGGGCCTCGATGGCCGATTTGTGGATTTCATTGGCGAATTCCAGGTCGCGCCCCGGCTTGATGGCGCCTGCAATGAGCGCCGCAATCCCGGCGACGACGATGTTGCCTCCACCCACCGCAACGGCCGCCCAGATCGGCCCCCACAGCTCGGACAAAGCGAGATAGGCGGCGACGCCCAGCATCAGCACGCCCCCGGACGCGATCAAAGCGGCGAAGACGAAGATGCCGGACCGCGCGAGCAGCGTGCGCAGATGAATATCCGCGATGATAGAATCCGCGCGCCAGAGAACACGCAGGTTTCGCACGGCATTATCGAGTTTCATGACGAACGTCCCCAGGCGCGTCCCACCAGGACGCCGAGAAGAAAAGCCGAGGCGACGGAGACCGCCGGATGCGCGGAGACCGTGGCGTCGGCCTCCGCCTTCGCGTCTGTGACGGCCGCCTGAAGATCGCGCACCAAAGCCTGGAGTTCGGAAAGGCTCGGCTCCGGTGCCGCTTCGGCCCCGGCAGCGGGCGCATCCTCCGCCGGCGGCGCGGCTTGGCCCTGGCGGGTTTCGTCGGGGGCGGGGGCTGCGGCCGGCCTGGCGCGCGACCGCGCCGCGTGGGGGGCGGCGGGCGCGGGATCGGCCGGGGCTTGCGCCGCCAGTTCTGCCTTGAGGGCGTCGAGTTCGGGACGGCGAGTAGCCATGGCTGGCCTTCCAAATCAGCGGCCGGAATAACGGTCTCGCTTCAGCTTAGACGCACTGTCCCCACCGGGCAAATACCCCTCAAACCATGCGCCTGCGCGGCTTGCGCGCCTTGACCCGTATCAATCGCGGGTGCGCGCAACATCGCAAAGGGGCGGCGCGGGGCGTTCCAATCCGGCCGATCGTGCTAGAACACGCGCAAACGGAGGAGCCCATGTCCGCAACACCGCGCCAGATCAACTATTTCTTTTCCGTCGTCAGTCCCTGGACCTTCCTCGGCCATGCCCGCTTCATGGCGGTGGCGGCCCGGCATGACGCGCGGGTGCGGTTCATTCCGGTAGAACTTGGATCGGTGTTCGCGGAATCCGGCGGCCTGCCATTGGCGCGGCGGGCGCCGCAGCGCCAGCGCTATCGCCTGCTGGAACTCCAGCGCTGGCGGGTGAAGCTGGGGGTGGATTTCCACCTCCACCCGGCGCATTGGCCGTTCAACGGGGCGCTCGCCGACAAGGTGCTGATCGCCGCGCTGGCCCGTGGCCACAACATCGAACCCCTTCTGCCACTTATCTTTTCGGGGATCTGGCAGCAGCAGCAGAACCTCGCCGACCCGCAGGTGATCGCCGCCATGTGCGCGGCCGCTGGCCTGCCGGGCGCGGACCTGCTCGCCGCCGCCGAAACCGCCGAGGTGGATGCCGCCTATCTCGCCAATCGAGAGCAGGCGCTGGCCGCCGACGTCTTCGGCGCGCCCGCCTATGTGCTTGAGGGGGAAGTGTTTTGGGGTCAGGATCGGATCGAGTTGCTGGCCGATGCCCTGGCCAGCGGCCGGGCGCCTTTTGGTCCGGTGGAGCGGGCCTGAGCGCCGCTGTTCGGCCCCTTTCCCCTGCGAGAGTTGAAGCCACACCACCTGACGGGAGACGCACAATGCAACGCGCTTACATGGGCCGACCAACCCTTGCGGGCATTGGATTTGCGGCCCTTCTTCTGATGCCAGCGGCGCAGGCGGCGGAGCAGGCCGCACCCGGTGCCCCGGCACCGGCGGGGCCGCGCTATACCTTTTCTCCGGTCGAGGGAGGGGCGCTGAAGCTCGACACCCAGACCGGCCAGGTTTCCTTCTGCGGCAAGGGTTCGGCGGGCTATTCCTGCGAGGCGGTGCCGGATTCGCGCGATGCCTATGAAGCTGAGATCGCCCGCCTTCAGGCCCGCATCGCCACGCTGGAAGGAAAGCCCGCCACAGCCCCGAATGCGGGATCATCATACCTTCCAAACCAGTCGGATTTCGACGCTGCGCTCGATTATGCCGAGCGCGCGTTCCGTCGCCTGCGCGATCTGGTGAACGGCACGCCGAGCGGCGACCGCACCTGACGAACGCCGGTTTGATGGCCGGTTTCCGTGCCATGAAACCGCTGTTCGGGTCTTTTCACGCCGATTTCGCCCGATGTCCGGAAAAGCGCCTTTCCCGCGCGATCTCGAAGGCCGACCCATGAGCGAACCCCACATCCGATTCGCCCCGGCGACCCATGCGGCAAGCGGCCGGCCGCGCGCCCGAGGGCTCGGGCTGAAGCTGCCGGGCACGCCGGGCCCCTACAATGCGATCACCGACGTGGCGGGCGTCGCGGTGGGGATGACCACCCGCGCGTCCCCCGGGGATGGCATCCTCACCGGCGTCACCGCCATTCTGCCCCGCGCCCCCGACGCTTTGCTCGAACCGATCTGGGCCGGCGCCTTCTCCATGAACGGCAATGGCGAGATGACCGGGGTGCACTGGATCCACGAGGCCGGCTGGTTCACCGGGCCGATCGTCCTCACCAACACGCTCTCGCTCGGCATCGCGCATCATGCGACGGCGCGCTGGATGTGCCGCACCTTTGGCCCGGTGATCGGCGAGGACCTGTGGGTACTGCCGGTGGTCGCCGAGACTTATGACGGATATCTCAACGACATTTCCGGCTTCCACATCACGGAAGAAGATGTGTCCGCAGCCATCGACGGCGCGACCGGCGGGGCGGTGGCCGAGGGCTCGGTGGGCGGCGGCACGGGCATGATCTGCTATGAATACAAGGGGGGCACCGGCACCGCCTCGCGCATCGCCCATACCCCGACGGGCATGTTCACAGTCGGCGCGCTGGTGCAGGCCAACCACGGCATCCGGCCCTGGCTCACCGTGTGCGGCCGGCGGGTTGGCGCGAGCCTCACCGACGCGCTGCTGTGGACCCGCGAGCGCGGCTCCATCATCGTCATCCTCGCCACCGACGCGCCCTTGCTGCCGACCCAGATGCAGCGCCTCGCCAAGCGGGCGGCGATCGGCATCGGGCGGGGCGGCACGCCCTCCGGCAATAATTCCGGCGATATCTTCCTGGCCTTCACCACCGCCAATTCCCCCGGCCCGCTGCCCGAGCCGCCGCGCCTGAAGCTGGAGGCGCTCTCCAGCGACGATCTCGACCCGATTTTCCTGGCCGCCGTGGAGAGCGTGGAGGAGGCGGTGGTGAACGCCATGCTCGCGGCTGATCCCGTCACCGGCAAGCGCGGGCGGCACGTGGCGGCGCTCGACGGGGCGCGGCTGATGGCGCTGATGGGATAAGGCGGTCTGCCGACGTTGAGACCGGGAGCATCTGGCGCCGGGCGCGTTTTCGAGCGTAGCCGGTACAGGCGGTGCCTCGTCACGCCCTACGGCGAAGGGCTTAATGCGCGCAGACCGGACCCTTCGGGCCAGATGGGGGGCTGAACCGCCGCGAGCGCGGGCTGGCCGAAGAGATAGCCTTGCATCAGCGCGACGCCCATCTCTCCGAGCACCTCATACTCGGCTTGCGTCTCGACGCCCTCGCACAGGGCTGTAATTCCAAGATCCGCCAGAATGCGAAGCGTGCCCCTTACAATCGTGCGCTTCACCGGCTCGACATCAATATTCCGCACCAGGCCCATGTCTATCTTGACGAGATCCGGCTGAAACTTTGAAAGCAAGCCCAGCCCTGCATATCCAGCGCCAAAATCATCAATGGCTGTCTTAAAGCCCATGCTTCTATAGGAGGTCAGGATATTTAGGAGATGATCGGTGTCGAGCTTCTCGACTTCGGTGAATTCAAATATGATCTGATGAAGAGGAAAATGACATCTCAACGCCGTCTCAAGCGTCGCACGAATGCAAGCGCGCGGCTCATACACCGCATTGGGCAGAAAATTGATCGACAGGCATTCCCCCGCCTGCCCCACCCTCAGGCCCGTTGCCAGTTCGATCGCCTTCACGCGGCAGGTCTGATCGAACGAATACAGGTTTTCGTCGGAAACCTGATGCAAGATTTGGCCGGCACCTTCGCCGGCGGCACCCCGCACAAGCGCCTCATATGCGAATACAGTGCGGGTTTGAATGTTCACCATGGGCTGGAAAGCCATGGTGATCGGTAGATCGAAGCCGGCGCCGTCCTGACAGGCCTTGCATTTCCCTTGAGGGCTCATGTCGTCTCCAATGAAAGCCGCGAAAACCAACTCCCATATGTGAAATTAGATCCGGATCGTCGCCCAGCGCCCGATGGCAAGGCTCGTCGAGCCCAAAACCACCCTCACCGGATCGCCAACTTCATTTAGCGGCGCATATTTTCCCATAAGCAACCATGGAACCGGCGACGCCCCGCCGGGCGCGCACCCCTTGAATGCCGCGCCGATCCGGTGTCGGCTCTGCCACGGACACCAACGGATTCGACGGGCGGGAGAGCTTGGGGATGGACATCGCGATTGAAGCGCCCGATTGGCGCGCCCTCGACCAGGAGGCTCGCGACCGCGCCTTCAACAATGCGGCCGCGGTCGCCGACAGCGCCGAAATCCTGCGCGGCTGGGCGGAACGCTCGGCGGCCCTGCGGGCCCAATGCGCCCTCACGCTCGACATGCCCTATGGCCCCGGCCCGCGCAATCGCATTGATTTCCTCAAAGCGGGCGAGAACGCCCCCACCCTGGTGTTCATCCATGGCGGCTATTGGCAGATGCGCGCGAAGGAGGACTTCACCTTCTGCGCCGCCGGGCCGCTCGCCCACGGCATCAATGTCGCGCTCATGGGCTATACGCTGGCGCCCGACGCCACCCTCGACGAGATCTGCCAGGAGATCCGCACCGGCCTGCGCCATCTCACGCGCGAATTGCCGGCGCTCGGCGGCGATGTGGACCGGGTGTTCCTCTCCGGCTGGTCGGCCGGCGGACATCTGGCGGCGATGAACCTCGACCACCCCCTCATCAAGGGCGGCCTCGCTATCTCGGGCGTGTTCGACCTGGAGCCCATGCGGCACATCTATATCAACGCCAAGCTCGGGCTCGACGAAGCGGCGGTGGCGCGCAATTCGCCCACCTTGCTGCCGGGGCGCGGGGAGGTGCCGCTGATCCTGGTGGCGGGGAGCGCGGAGCTGCCCCTCATGCGCAAGCAGACCGCCGATTTCGCCGCCCATCGCACGGCACAGGGCCTGCCGCTGCATTATGAGGAAATTCCCGACGCCAATCATTTCACCATATTGGAGACCATGGCCGAGCCCTCGGGTCGCATCGCGCAGTTGATCACCGCTTTGGTGAAGGGTGTCGCGCTCTAGAGCATTTCATCATTATTAGAAACGATGAAATGCCCTAACTTATTGTGTTGTCGCATTTTCTTCACGCAAACCGGTATCCGATTCGCGCGAAAATGCTTAAAGGGAGGCCGGCATGAGCCAGTTCCACCGCGGGCGGCCGCGCATCACGGCCCTCGACATCTGCGCCCAGGCGCTGCTGGAAGTGGAGACGCGCGGCGAGGGCTTCACCGACCTCACCCGCGAGGTGCGGGCCTTCCTGGCCGAGATCGGCGCGCGCGACGGCATGGTGCATCTGTTCTGCCGCCACACCTCCGCCTCCCTCACGATCCAGGAAAATGCCGACCCGGACGTACGCGTGGACCTCATCACCGCCCTGCGCCGCCTCGCGCCGGCGGATCACCCCTGGGTGCACGACCTGGAAGGGCCGGACGACATGCCCGCCCATATCCGCACCGCGCTCACCGCCACCGACCTCGCCATTCCCGTGGCTGACGGCGCGCTGCGGCTCGGCACCTGGCAGGCGCTCTATCTCATCGAGCACCGCGCCCGCCCGCATGTGCGCGAACTGGTGCTCTGTTTCTGCGGGGAAGCGCGGGACTGAACGCGGAAGCTCGGACCCACTTGAGACCCTTGAAAGAAAACGGCGCGGACCCGAAGGCCCGCGCCGCTAAAACTGCAATCCACAGAATGAGAAAGATCAGGCCGCGGCCGACACGCTGGTCGGAACCTCGGAGATGGTCTTCAGGATCTGCGAGGCGATCTGGTAGGGGTCGCCCTGGGAATTGGGGCGGCGATCCTCGAGATAGCCCTTGTAGTCGTTCTTGATGAACGAGTGCGGCACGCGGATGGAGGCGCCACGATCAGCCACGCCATAGCTGAACTTGTTCCACGGCGCGGTCTCGTGCTTGCCGGTCAGGCGCATGTGGTTGTCCGGACCATAGACGGCGATGTGGGCGTCGAGGTTCTTGTCGAAGGCCGCCATGAGGGCTTCGAAATACTCCTTGCCGCCGACTTCGCGCATGTACTTGGTCGAGAAATTGGCGTGCATGCCCGAGCCGTTCCAGTCGGTATCACCGAGCGGCTTGCAGTGGAACTCGATGTCCACGCCATACTTCTCTGTGAGGCGGAGCAGCAGGTAGCGCGCCATCCACACTTCGTCGGCGGCCCGCTTGGAGCCCTTGCCGAAGATCTGGAATTCCCACTGGCCCTTCGCGACTTCCGCGTTGATGCCCTCGTGGTTGATACCGGCCTCGAGGCAGAGCTCGAGATGCTCCTCGACGATCTCGCGGGCGACATCACCGACATTCTTGAAGCCGACGCCGGTGTAGTACGGGCCCTGCGGGGCCGGATAGCCATGCTCGGGGAAGCCGAGCGGACGGCCGTCCTTGTAGAAGAAATATTCCTGCTCGAAGCCGAACCAGGCGCCTTCGTCGTCCAGGATGGTGGCGCGGGCATTGGTGGCGTGGGGGGTGACGCCGTCCGGCATCATCACTTCGCACATCACCAGGGCGCCGTTCTTGCGCGCCGGGTCGGGATAGATCGCGACCGGCTTCAGCACGCAATCCGAGCTGCGGCCTTCGGCCTGATTGGTGGACGAACCGTCGAAGCCCCAAAGCGGAAGCTCATCGAGCGAGGGGAAATGGTCGAATTCCTTGATCTGCGTCTTTCCCCGCAGATTGGGGACGGGCGTGTACCCGTCCAGCCATATGTACTCGAGTTTGTACTTTGTCATTACGAGCCTCTCGTGAGCTGATGACGCGACGTTTGACCGTGTTCGGATGCGCGGCCCCGAAAAGGGACCGGCAGCGACTGGCGTGCTCGGCCGCCAACTGGCTGGCCTCCCCCAAGCATTTCCTATGCCAACCCGGCCAACCGGCCGGACCGGGCGGATGCAGCCGCGCAATCTGCGGCGGCATCGGTTTCCTTCAGGCCCGCACAAGATAGGCGGCTCAGCATGAGGCCAAATGGCGTGCCCAGGAAATGAACAGGCTCCATTAGACAGCAACCCTTTGGGACACCGCAGGGCGCGGCTGGAACTTCATGCGTAACCGCACGTTCCATAGGAGGAGAATGCTAGCCGAAGATGCAAAAACCGAAGTGCTGATAATGTAGTCAAACGGTGATTTTAAAAGAGGCAGCTTGTATAAAACGCGAGCAGACCATGCTAAGCTCACCCAACGTCTGATGCGTTATCGCACAGCACAAAATGAGAGAGAGATAGAATGGCTACGAGTCAGTATCCGGAATCTGCAAAGATTTATGCCTTTCCCGCCGGCGGTCGCGCGGGTGTTTCCGGCCGGCAGGACCCCGCCAAGCCGGTGAACGACCTCATTGCGATGCAGATCGCGACCCAGAATTTCAGCAGCAGCTGGTATCACGAAGCTGCAATTCGCGAAGCGGAGACACCGCGCAAGCGCTGAATTCAAGACGTTCACGCACCCCATGCCACGTTCGTCTTTCAAACACTTGAACATGATCTAAGGGCCGGCCCGCATACGCGCCGGCCCTTTTTATTTGCAGCCGCGCCCCCCGCGTCACCTTGCCTCGCGCAAAATCCTTTTCCCGCTTGGCCCGGCAAGACCGCGCGACGTCCCATCCCGCGCCAGCGCCAAAAATGCTTAAATGTTAAGCATTACTGCCCTCTGAATAGGCAGGGTGGAGACGCGCGGCGAGGCCTGCCGCGTCCGCGCCATTTGCGCCGCGACTTGACCTGCCCGCTTGACTCCGCACCTGCCCCTATGCCCTCAAGTCACGGGTGGATAAGCCGGCTTGCAACGCGCGCCGACGGGACGAATGATTCGGTGACTTCCGATTCGCGCGGGCCTCGAGCAGAAGCCGGTGGGCACGCAACAGCCGGTGGGCAATCAACAGCCGGTGGGACCGGGGGAGAAGCCATTTGGGAGACGCCAACGCCTTCCGGCTCGTCATCGCCGACGACCATCCGATGTTTCGCGGCGCGCTGCGCGAAGCGCTGGCCGCGCTCTATCCCCAGAGCGAGATCGCGGAGGTCGGCACGTTCGACGATCTCCACGCCCTGCTGGAGAAGGAAGCGGATTTCGACCTGATCCTGCTGGATCTCACCATGCCCGGCGCGCGCGGCTTTTCCGGCCTCATCTATCTGCGCGCCCAATATGCCGGCGTGCCGGTGGTGGTGGTCTCCGGCAATGAGGAAGCCCCGATCATCCGCCGCTGTCTCGATCTCGGCGCCTCCGGCTTCATTCCCAAGACCCTGGGTGTCACCGCCATGCGCGATGCGGTCGCGACCGTGCTCGCCGGCGGAAGCTGGGCGCCGCCGGACATCAATCTCTCCGGCCGGGGCGACAGCGAATCCGACGCCATCCTCGCCCGCCTCTCCACCTTAACCCCCCAGCAGGTGCGGGTGCTGATGATGCTGTCCGAAGGGCGGCTCAACAAGCAGATCGCCTATGAATTGTCGGTGTCCGAGGCCACCGTGAAGGCCCATGTCTCGGCCATCCTCCAGAAGCTCGGGGTGGAGAGCCGCACCCAGGCCGTCATCGCCGTCTCCAAGGTGGAATCCGGCCTCTGGAGCCACGGGCAGGCCTGAGCCGGCCGGAACCCGAACGCCCGAAGATCCGAGCCCGCGCCCGCCCGCCGGCTCCCATGGCAGGAGACCGCCCCATGAGCCTCACCTCTGCCAATGCGCGCGTCTCCTCCGCCTTCGCGGCGCTCGCGGTCTATCTGCGGCCGAGCGTGCTGGTGGTGATCCTGCTCGGCTTCTCCTCCGGCCTGCCGCTGGCGCTCACCGGCACCACGCTGTCGGTCTGGATGACGGAAGCCGGCGTAAATCTCGCCACCATCGGCCTGTTCTCCCTGGTGGGGCTGCCCTACACGCTGAAATTCCTCTGGGCGCCGATCGTCGATGCGCTGGATGTGCCGGTGCTTTCGCGCTGGCTCGGGCGGCGGCGCGGGTGGCTGCTGGCGACGCAGATCGTGCTCGCCGGCGCCATCCTGTTCCTCGGCCTCCAGGATCCCATGGCGGCGCCGTTCGCCGTGGCGCTGGGGGCGGTGATCGTCGCCACCGTCTCGGCGACGCAGGACATCGTGGTGGACGCGTTCCGCGTGGAGCGGCTCGACACGTCCGAACAGGCCGCCGGCATGGCGGGCTATGTGGCGGCCTATCGCATCGGCATGCTGGTCTCGGGCGCCGGGGTCATCGCCATCGTCGCGGGGCTGGAAGCCTATGGCGTCCCGCGCGCGCAGGTGTGGACCTGGGGCTATGTGGCCGCCGCCCTGTTCATGGGGGTCGGCATCGCCGCCACCTTCCTCGCCCGCGAGCCGGACGCGCCGGTGCGGCACGATGGTGACACCGCGACCCGCGAGGGCAACGCGCTGAAGCGGGTTGTCGCTACGGCGGTGGGTGCGTTCAGCGAATTCCTCTCGCGCGACCAGGCGGTGACCATCCTGCTGTTCGTGCTGCTGTATAAATTCTGCGATGCGCTCGCCGGCGTGCTCACGGCGCCGTTCGTCATCTCCATCGGCTTCGACAAGGCGACCTACGCGGCCATCGTGAAGGGCGTGGGGCTTGCGGCAGCTCTGCTCGGCGGCTTTGCCGGCGGGGCCTTGGCGCGCGCCTATCCGCTCGTCACCTGCCTGTGGATCGGCGGCATCCTGCAGATGACCTCGAACCTCGCCTTCTCCGCCCAGGCGCTGATTGGGGTGAACGTGCCGGCGCTCACCGCCACCGTGGTGGTGGAGAATTTCACCGGCGCCATCGGCACGGTGATCTTCGTCGCCTATCTCTCGGCCCTGTGCGGCGCGCGGGCGCACACCGCCACCCAATATGCCCTGCTCACCGCGCTCACCGCCGTGGGCCGCACCTTCCTCGCCTCCGGCGGCGGCTATATCGTGGAAGCCACCGGCTGGGCGCTGTTCTTCGTCATCACCGTCCTCGCCGGAATTCCCGGCCTGATCCTGCTGGCCTGGCTGCAGATGCGCGGCCATTTCAAATCGCTGGCGAAGAAGGAGGCGGCAGACGCAGCCGGGCTCTAGCGTCCCGGCTCAAAAGACCGCCGCAGGCGCTTCAATTCCTCAAGCGGACAGGGCTTTTGACGGCTTCGCCGCATTCTCCCCTGGGTCCCCGTTCGGCGCTCCGACTGCGCCGTCGCTGGACCGGGACGCAAGAGCGGGGCGCGGGGCTCCCTCTCCGGCAGGCGGGGGATGACGTCCCGATCTCCCTATCATTGCGGGGCCGGCCGCAAAAAATGCGCGTCCCGGCCAAGGGAAGCAGCGGCGGGGCCGACGCGGACCGCGAGCCGGGACCCAGCACAAAAGACCGCCGCAGGCGCTTCAATCCCTCAAGCGGACAGCGCTTTTGACGGCTTCGCCGCATCCTCCCCTGGGTCCCGGTTCGGCGCTCCGGCTGCGCCGTCGCTGGACCGGGACGCGAGAGCGGGGCTCCCTCTCCGGCGGGCGGGGGATGACGTCCCGATCTCCCAATCATTGCGGGGCCGGCCGCAAAAAATGCGTCCCGGCCAAGGGAAGCGGCGGCAGAGCCGACGCGGACCGCGAGCCGGGACCCAGCACAAAGAACCGCCGCAGGCGCTTCAATTCCTCAAGCGAGCAGGGCTTTTGACGGCTTCGCCGCATTCTCCCCTGGGTCCCGGTTCGGCGCTCCGGCTGCGCCGTCGCTGGACCGGGACGCGAGACGGGCGCGGGGCTCCCTCTCCGGCGGGTGGGGGATGATGTCCCTATCTCCCAATCATTGCGGGGCGGTCCGCAAAAATGCGCGTCCCGGCCAAGGGAAGCGGCGGCAGAGCCGACGCGGACCGCGAGCCGGGACCCAGCACAAAAGACCGCCGCAGGCGCTTCAATCCCTCAAGCGGACAGCGCTTTTGACGACTTCGCCGCGTCCGCCCCTGGGTCCCGATTCGGCGCTCCGGCTGCGCCGTCGCTGGACCGGGACGCGAGAGCGGGGCGCCTAAACCCCCAGCCGCTTCACGCTGCGCAGCGGCGTTTTTTCGGCGATGCGGGCGAGCGCTTGCGCCAGGGGCTCGCGGGCGACGGACATGGCGAAGGCGTTGGCATGGAGCAGGGTCGCCTCATCCTCGACGATTCCCACATGGCCGGGCCAGAACAGCAGGTCGCCCCGCCGCAACGGCGCATCCAGCGACAGGGCCATGCCGAGGGCGGCTTCCTGCTGGTCGCTGTCGCGCGGCGCGGCGATGCCGCAGGCGGCCAGCGCCGTCTGCACCAGGCCCGAGCAATCGAGCCCGAAGGCCGAGCGCCCGCCCCACAGATAGGGCGCGCCGAGGAACCGCCCTGCCACCTCGACGAAATCCGCCTCCCGCGCATCCAGCGGCGCCACATGCACGGCGGGCAAAAACCCCTGCGGCGTCACGGCGAAGGCGCCGCGCAGCTCGCGCACCTCCACTTGCGCGCCGAATGGCAGGGCCGCTCGCGGCGGCAGCTTGATGTCCGGGCCGGGGAACAGAAAGGTGCGCTGCGCGCGCACCTTGTGGGTCGGCTGCGGGCCGAGGGCGGCGAGTGACTCGCTCGGCAGATAGCCCACATAGCCGTCGCTCTCCAGCTGGCCCCAGGCCCAGCCCTCGCCCTCATCCTCATAGATGGTGACAATCTCGCCCTGGAGGGCCTCGGTATCGAGCGCGGCGGTGGAGGACGGCGCGCGGCGCACCGCCGCCACCGGCTCCACCACCCGGCGCTTCACGCCTTCATTATAGAACGGCGCATCGACGATGCCGCGCAGGCTCTCGGCGGCGAGATTGGCCTTCGCCGGCGTGAGGCGCGGATCGCGGCCTTGCGGAAGATCGCTCATAAAACGGGCCTCATGCGCCGTAGCGCTCGGCAATCAGGGCATCGAGCGCGCGGATGGTCTGCGCCTCGCCTCCTTCCGGCCGGCCGGGGCGTGCGGAAGGGTTCCAGGCGTAGATGTCGAGATGCAGCCAGGACTTGGCGGTCTCGACGAAGCGCGACAGGAACAGCGCCGCCGTGATCGAGCCGGCAAAGCCGCCCGCGCCGGCATTGTTGATATCCGCCACCTTGGAATCGATCATCGCCGCGTACGGCCGCCACAGGGGCAGGCGCCAGAGCGGGTCCGCCTGCCCCTGGGCGTGGCGGGCAAGATCGGCGGCGAGCGTCTCGTCGTCCGTATAGGCCGGCGGCAGATGGGGACCGAGCGCCACGCGGGCTGCGCCCGTGAGGGTGGCGAAATCCACCAGCAGGTCGGGGCTGTCCTCGTCCGCGAGCGAGAGCGCATCGGCGAGCACGAGACGGCCTTCCGCATCCGTATTGCCGATCTCCACGGTGAGGCCCTTGCGGCTCGCGAAAATATCGCCGGGGCGGAAGGCATCGCCGGCGATGGCATTCTCCACCGCCGGAATCAGCACCCGCAGCCGCACCTTCAGGCCGCGCGACATGATGAGATGGGCAAGGCCCAGCGCGGTCGCCGCCCCGCCCATGTCCTTCTTCATGATCAGCATGCCGGAGGAGGGCTTGATGTCGAGCCCGCCGGTGTCGAAGCACACGCCCTTGCCGACCAATGTCACCCTGGGCGCGTCTTCCGGCCCCCAGGCGAGATCCAGCAGGCGCGGCGCGCGGGTGGCGGCGCGGCCGACCGTGTGGATCAGCGGGAAATTTCGCGCCAAGAGATCGGCGCCGACGATGGAGCGGAAGCTTGCCCCGTGGCGGGCGGCGAGGCGGCGGGCGGCATCCTCCAGCTCGGCGGGGCCGAGGTCATTCGCCGGCGTGTTGACCAGGTCGCGCACCAGGCTCACCGCCTCGAACGTGCGCGCGAGCGCGGCCGCATCATCGCCCGCGCCGAGCTTCAGGCGCACTTGCCCCTTGGAATTGGCCCGATAGCGGGTGAAGCGATAGGTACCGAGCGCAAACGCCAGCGCATCCAGCGCGCCGATCTCGCCCTCCAGATGATAATCGCCTTCCGGCAGGAGCCCCGGCAGGGCGCCGGCGGCGAACGGATCGCCCTTTTCCCCCGGCACGCCGAACAGGAAGCCCGCGATCGCCCCCTCCGCGCCCGGCAATGCAAGCAATTTGCCGTTTTCGCCCTTGAAGCCCGCCGCCTCCGCGAACCGCCGCGCCGCCTGCGGCAAGGGCGCGGTCTTGAAGCCGTCCCGCGTTACGAGGCGCACCGGCACGGAAGACATGGCGGCAGGGGCGAAGCACTCGGGCATCACGATCGGCATGGCGGTCTCCTTGGCCTTGCTGGTTAGCATGGGGCCAAGGCGGCGGCCAAGCCAGGCGGCGGCCAAGCCGGCCGGCGGACCTGCATGGCGGCGGGAGGGCGCGTTTCGCGTCCCGGCCCAGCGACGGCGCAGCCGGAGCGCCGAGCCGGGACCCAGGAAAAAAGCGGCGAAGCCGGCACACGGCGCCGCGCGCCTTTTCCAGGAGGGAAGCGCCTGCGGCGATTTCTTGCGCTGGGTCCCGGCTCGCGCTCCGCGCCGGAGGCGCTCCGCTTGGCCGGGAAGCAAATTGGCCGGCGGACCTGCACGTCGGCGGGAGGGCGCGTTTCGCGTCCCGGCCCAGCGACGGCGCAGCCGGAGCGCCGAGCCGGGACCCAGGAAAAAAGCGGCGAAGCCGGCACACGGCGCCGCGCGCCTTTTCCAGGAGGGAAGCGCCTGCGGCGATTTCTTGCGCTGGGTCCCGGCTCGCGCTCCGCGCCGGAGGCGCTCCGCTTGGCCGGGAAGCAAGTTGGCCGGAAAGCAGGTTGGCCGGGAAGCAAGAACGACTCGCGCCCCGCACCCTCTGCCGCAGCCGCGAAGGTTGACCCGTGACGCGGTTTCTGTCCTAGTCCCGCCGCCCCTGGACCATAGATATTCGATGACCACAGACCGATACAACGCGCGCGACGCCGAACCCCGTTGGCAGAAGATTTGGAAGGACCGCGGCATCTTCCGCACGCGGAACGACGATCCGCGTCCCAAATTCTTCGTGATGGAGATGTTCCCCTATCCGTCGGGCCGCATCCATATCGGCCACGGGCGCAATTATGTGATGGGCGACGTGCTCGCGCGCACCAAGCGCATGCAGGGCTTCAACGTGCTCCATCCCATGGGCTGGGATGCCTTCGGCCTGCCGGCGGAGAATGCCGCCATCGAGCGCGGCATCCATCCCAAGGCCTGGACCTACGAGAACATCGCCTCCATGAAGGAGCAGCTGCAGCTGCTCGGCCTGTCGCTCGACTGGAACCGCGAGATCGCCACCTGCGATCCCTCCTATTATGTCGAGCAGCAGCGCATCTTCCTCGACTTCTTCGACAAGGGCCTCGCCTATCGCAAGGAGAGCGAGGTCAATTGGGACCCCATCGACAACACCGTGCTCGCCAATGAGCAGGTGATCGACGGGCGCGGCTGGCGCTCCGGCGCGGTGGTGGAGCGACGCAAGCTCTCCCAATGGTTCTTCCGCATCACCGATTTCGCCCAGGACCTGCTGGACGCCATCGACACGCTGGACCGCTGGCCGGACCGCGTGCGCCTCATGCAGCGCAACTGGATCGGCCGTTCGGAAGGCCTCGAAGTGCTGTTCGAGCTGTCCAAGGCCCATCACCGGGAGAAGATCCCGGCCGGCACGGCTGCGGTGAAGGTCTATACCACCCGCCCCGACACGCTGTTCGGCGCGTCCTTCCTGGCGCTCTCGCCCGACCATCCGCTCACGGCGGCGCTGGCGGCGAAGGACGAGGCGCTCGCCGCCTTCATCGTCGCCTGCAAGAAGGGCGGCACCACCGCCGAGGCCATCGAGACCCAGGAGAAGATGGGCTACGACACCGGCCTGAAGGTGGTGCATCCCCTGGATGCCAGCCGCACCGTGCCGGTCTATGTGGCCAATTTCGTGCTGATGGACTACGGCACCGGCGCCATCTTCGGCTGCCCGGCGCACGACCAGCGCGACCTCGACTTCGCCCGCAAATACGGCCTCACCGTCACCCCCGTGGTGCTGCCGCCGGACGCCGACCCCGCAACCTTCGCGGTGCAGGACCTCGCCTATGACGGCGAGGGCACGCTGTTCAATTCCCAGTTCCTCGACGGCATGGGCGTGGACGCGGCGAAGGAAGCGGTCGCCCGCCAGCTCGAGCGGTTCCGCATCGGCGACGAGCCGCAGGGTAAAAGGCAGGTGAATTTCCGCCTGCGCGACTGGGGCATCTCGCGTCAGCGCTATTGGGGCTGCCCGATCCCGGTCATCCATTGCGAGACCTGCGGCCCCGTGGGCGTGCCGCGCGAGCAATTGCCCGTGACGCTGCCGGACGATGTCACCTTCGACATGCCCGGCAATCCGCTGGACCGCGCCAAGGCCTGGCGCAACGTGCCCTGCCCCAAGTGCGGCGCGCCGGCGAAGCGCGAGACCGACACCATGGACACCTTCGTGGATTCGTCCTGGTATTTCCTGCGCTACGCCAGCGACGACCCGTCGAAGCCCCTCGACAAGGACGCGGTGCGCCACTGGCTGCCGGTGGACCAATATATCGGCGGCATCGAGCACGCGATCCTGCATCTGCTCTATTCGCGCTTCTTTACCCGCGCGCTCAACGCCTGCGGCCGCGTGGACATCAAGGAGCCGTTCGCCGGCCTGTTCACCCAGGGCATGATCGTCCACGAGACCTATAAGGACAAAGCCGGCCGCTGGCTGTTCCCGGAGGAGGTGAAGCTCCTCGGCACCGGCAAGGCGGTGAAGATCGACACCGGCGAGGACGTGGTGGTCGGCCCGCCGGAGAAGATGTCCAAGTCCAAGCGCAATGTGGTGGCCCCCGAAGTGGTGGCCGACACCTATGGCGTGGATTGCGCCCGCTGGTTCATGCTCGCCGACACCCCGCCCGAGCGCGACAGCGAATGGACCCAGTCCGGCATCGAGGGCGCGTGGCGCTTCGTGCAGCGGGTGTGGCGCCTGGTGCACGAGGGAATCGCCCTCGGCGCGCCGGCCGATGCACCGCGCCCGGAGAGCTTCGGCGCGGAAGCCACCGCTTTGCGCCGCGCCTCCCATGCTTTGGTCGCCACGGTCGCCGAGGATGTGGAGCGCCTGCGCTTCAACGTGGCGGTCGCCCATGTGCACGAGTTCGCCAATGCGTTCGGCCAGGCGATCGCCGGCGTGCGCGCCGGCGAAGTGGCGCCGGACATGGCGTTCGCCTTGCGCGAGGCGGCCGAGATGCTGGTGCGCACCATCGCCCCCATGACGCCCCATCTGGCGGAGGAATGCTGGGCCGCGCTCGGCCACGCGGGCCTGGTTGCCGAGGCCGCATGGCCGCAGGTGGACCCGGCGCTGCTGGTTGAAAACACCATCACGCTGCCGATCCAGATCAACGGCCGCAAGCGCGACGACATCATCGTCCCGCGCGAGGCGACGCCGGCGGAGATCGAAGCCGCCGTGCTCGCCCTTGAAACCGTGCAGCGCGCCCTCGACGGGCGGCCGCCGAAGCGTATCATCGTGGTTCCACAGAGGATCGTGAATGTTGTCGCCTGACCGCGCCGCGCTGCTCGCCCGCCTCGGCCTCGTGTGCGCCCTCTCCGGGGCGCTCGCCGGCTGTTTCCAGCCCATGTATGCGGCGAACTCGACCGTCGCCGGGCCTGCCCTGCAGGAGCGGCTCCAGGACATCGAGATCGTCAAGATCAACGGGCGCATCGGCAACGATCTGCGCAACGACCTGATCTACAATCTCACCGGCGGCGCGGGAAATCCCGCCAACGCGCCGTACAAGATGTTCATCACGGTCCGCTCGTCCAGCTCGTTCGCCATCGTCGACACCCAGTCCGGCCTGCCGGAAGCCAAGACCTTCCGCGTGGAAGGCGAATGGAAGCTGGTGCGCGCGGGCGAGGAGACCAAGCCGCCGATCGCTTCCGGCAAGGCGGCCGCCGCCGTCTCCACCGACGTCAGCGAACAGCGCTTCGCCAATTACAGCGCCGCCCGCGACGCGGAGAGCCGTGCCTCCCAGGTGGTCGCGGACCAGATCAAGGTGCAGCTGGCGGCCTTCTTCATCAAGAACCCGACCGGCACGCCCGCGCCCGGCGGCCCCCCGACCGGCAGCCCGCCGGTTGCGCCGCCGCCGGCAGCTGCTCCGGCAACGCCGGCCGCCGCCCCGGCTACCACTCCGGCGCGCTGACCCATGGTCGCGGTGCGCGCGGGCGAGGCCGACGCCGCCCTCGCCCGCCGCGATCCCAAGCGCCCGGTGGTGCTGATCTACGGCCCCGACATGGGGCTGGTGCGCGAGCGCGCGGCCGGCCTCGTGCGCCGCGCCGTGCCCGATGCGAGCGACCCGTTCGCCGTGGTGCGGCTCGACGGCGACGACCTCTCCTCCGATCCGCGCCGCCTCATGGACGAGACGCGCACCATCGGCCTGTTCGGCGGGCAGCGCGTGGTGTGGGTGCGCGCCGGCAGCCGAAACCTTGTGCCCGCGCTCGAACCGGTGCTCTCCGAACCCTGCGACGCCTTGGTGGTGGTGGAAGCGGGCGACCTCAAGAAGGGCGCGCCGCTGCGCTCCTTGTGCGAGGGCGCGCCGAACGCGCTCGCCATTCCCTGCTATGCCGACGGCGAGCGCGACCTGATGCGCCTCGTCGATACCATGCTGGGCGAAGCGGGCCTGCCAATCGACCGCGACGCGCGCGACCTGCTGGTCTCCCTCATCGGCGGCGATCGCCTGGCCTCGCGCGGCGAGATCGAGAAGCTCGCGCTCTACGCCAAGGGCAACGGGCGCGTGACCCTGGACGATGTGCGGGTGATCGTGGGCGATGCCTCGGCCCTCGCCATGGACGATGTGGTGGACGCAGCGCTGGCCGGCCAGCCGGCGCAGACCGCCACCGCCCTCGCCAAGGCCTGGGGCGCGGCGACGCGGCCCGATGCCATTCTCGGCGCGCTGCTGCGGGCGCTCATGGCACTCCACCAGATGGCGCTGGCGGTGGAGGCCGGCAGCAGCATCGAGCGGGTGATCGACCAGGCCCGTCCAGCCGTGCATTTCTCCCGCAAGCCGCTGGTGGACAAGGCCTTGCGCGCCTTCACGCCGGAGCGCTGCCTGCGCGCCATCCTCACCGTGGACGAAGCCATTCTCGCCTGCCGGCGCACTGCCGCCATGGCCCAGCCGATCACCGAGCGGGTGCTGTTGAACCTCGCCGTGCGCCGAAGGGACGCCGCCTGACGGCGCGGCTCAGCGCGCGAGCACGGCATCCAGCCAGTCAAACATCTCGCGATTGAAAAGCGCGCGGGCGCCGCCCTCGCAATGGGCCGCCGCGCCCTCCTCCGCCTTGAAGAGCGCCAGCCGCTTGGTGCAGGCGAGATGCTCGAACAGGCTTTCCGCCGAGGCGCCGATGGCGTCGCCCTGCGCCTTGCAGACCATGGTGGGGCAGGCGATCTCCCGCGCGCGGCCTTCCAGGGTGTAGGTGGCGATGGACTGCACATAATCCCACGGCGTCTCAACGCCGTTGACGAGCAGGCCGCGCCGCAGGCCCCAACCCTTGGTGGGGTGGCGCATCATGCGTTCCATCATGCGGCTCAGCACCCGGCGGGTGAGGGGATTGCCCTTCGGCAGGCCACGCCCGAGCCAGCGCGGCAGGCGCGCCCGCATCTCGTCCAGCAGCGCATATTGGCCGGGATCGACCACCAGAGCGGCCAGGCGCGGCTCGCCGCTGGCGCCGCGCGCCGCCAGATGACCGCCGAGGCTGAGGCCGTAGAGCGCGATGCGCTCAGGATCCACCCCCGGCTGGGCGAGAACGAAATCCACCACCGGCCGCAGCACGTTTTCCCAATCCGGCCGCAAATATAGGCCTTGCTTGAACAGCGCCTCGCCCTGCCCCGGCCCGTCATAGAGCAGCACGTTATAGCCGCGCTCCAGCGCCGCCGCGCCGCTGAAGAAATAATTCTCCTCCGCCGTGCCGTCATAGCCCCCGGTGACGATCAGCGTCGCGCGCGGCGTGTCGTCCGCCGACGGGCGCAGGAACAGGCCGTGGAGGCTCGTGTCCTCGAACGGAATGCGCACGCTTTCCACCGGATGCGCCATCAGCGCGCAAGCGCGGGCAAAGGCTTCGGCCTGGCGCTCATAGGCCTTGACCGCGCGGGGATCGAGAGGCGCCGCCAGAAGGAACAGGGCCGAGGCACGGAAATAATTGGCGGCGCGCAAAAAGGCCTGGCGCGCGCTGGTGCCCCGGCCGGCGGCGAGGCTCGCCTGGCCGGCGTCATAGAGCCGTTCGGCCAGCGCATTCCATTCGCCATACCAGCGCTCGGTGTCGCCCTGCGGAATGCGGGCGGCGAGCGCCAGGCATTCGCCGATATCGGCGCCGCCGTAATACGTGTGGCCGAGCGTGCGCAGGAACTGGGCCTCAAACAGATCGTCCTTGAACCACAGCCCCATGGCGCGTGTCTCCCGCCCCGTCAAACGCAGCTTCATAGCAACATATCAGACACAAGCGCGCTGTCGCGATGCGAAGGCTTCGCCATTGGGAATGAGGGGCGTCGGCAAAACAGCACAGTGCTGCGCCACTGCATGGCTGGCCATACCGCAGCGCACTTGCTGCGGCGCATCAATTTGATCAAAGTCAAATCTTACGCTTCGCCCGGCCCCTCTCAGCGCGGACGTTCCCATGCCCTTGTCGCTCCTGTCCCTCGCCGTCGCCGCCTTCGGCATCGGCACCACGGAATTCGTGGTGATGGGCCTTCTGCCCGACGTGGCGCGCGACCTCGGCGTCACCATTCCCCAGGCCGGGCTTCTGGTGACCGGCTATGCGCTCGGCGTGGTGGTGGGCGCGCCGCTGCTCGCCATCCTCACCGCGAACTGGCCGCGTAAGACCACGCTGGTGGGGCTGATGGCGGTGTTCATCGGCGGCAACATATTGTGCGCGCTCTCGCCCAGCTATGGCCTGCTGATGGGCGCGCGCATCGTCACCGCCTTCTGCCATGCCGCCTTCTTCGGCATCGGCTCGGTGGTCGCCTCCGACCTCGTACCGCGCCACAAGCGGGCACAGGCGATCGCCCTGATGTTCGCGGGCCTCACCATCGCCAATGTGCTCGGGGTTCCGGCGGGCACGGCGCTCGGCCAATGGCTCGGCTGGCGCTCCACCTTCTTTGCGGTGGCGGTCATCGGGGCCGCAGCGCTCGCCGCCTTGGTGGTGCTGCTGCCGCGCGGCCTGCCCATGAAGAGCGGCCGCATCCTCAGCGAATTCCGCGTGCTGGGCGATGTCCAGGTGGCGCTGGCGATGCTCATCAGCGTGCTGTGCTCGGCCAGCCTGTTCAGCGTCTTCACTTATATCTCGCCCCTGCTGGCACAGGTGACCGGGCTTTCCGCGAACGCCATCACCGGCGCCCTGCTGCTGTTCGGTGTGGGGCTCACCGCCGGCAACATGCTGGGCGGCAAGCTTGCGGACTGGCGGCTGATGCCCTCGCTCATCGGGACCTTGGTGGCGCTGATCGCGGTGCTGGTGGTCTTCGTGCCCGCGAGCACCTTGCCCGCGCCCGCGCTCGCTGTGCTCACGGTGTGGGGCGTGCTCGCCTTCGCGCTGGTGCCGCTGCTGCAATTGCGCGTGGTGGACACCGCCGCCTCGGCGCCGAACCTTGCCTCCACCCTCAACCAGGGCGCCTTCAACCTCGGCAATGCGGCCGGCGCCTGGATCGGCGCCATCGCCATCACCCACGGCCTTCCTTATCAGAACCTGCCGTTCGTGGGCATTGCGCTGGCGTGCGCGGCGCTCTGCCTCGGGCTTGTCTCCCAGCGGCTGGACGCTCGCGCGCAGCGGCAGGAGGCTCGCGCGCAACCGGTCGCGGCCGAGGGCTGCTGAGGGAGCGTTAACCTTCCGCACAAGCTGTGCCGGCACGAGAGGTGCCGGGCGGGGCGCGTTTACCACTCGGCAAAGGAGCATCCCCTAGCGTCGGAACCAAGGACGGCATCTCACACCGTCTGAGACAGCCGCGCGGGACAGCGCGGACGAGGGTGCGCGATGAAGCTCTTGCTGGCCCGCTTCGTAAGGGAAGAACACGGCTCGACGGCCCTGGAATACGGGCTGATCGCCGCCGGGCTGTCCATTGCCATCGTCACCGTGCTGACCCAGATCGGCCTCACCCTGGCGCGCCTGAAGGCCGGCGCCGCAGCGGCGGGAAATTGAGCGGCGTGGTGCTTTTTCCGCTCGACCATCTGCTGGTGCTCGGGCTGTTTCCGGCGGCCCTGGCGGTGGCGATCGCCACCGATCTGTCGCGCCGCATCATCCCCAATCTCATCATCCTCGCCCTCGCCGGCGGCTTTGCCGTGCTCGCCGCCTCGGGACGGGTGGGCGACCTGCCGCTGCGGGCGATGCTGGCGGCCGGCGTGCTGGCGGCCGGCTTCTGCCTGTTCGCCCATGATCTGATCGGCGCGGGCGACGCCAAGCTCGCCGCCGCGCTGGCGCTGTGGCTCGATCCCTCCCAATTGCCGGCCTTCGCCCTGATCTGCGGCGTGTTCGGCGCGCTTCTGGTGGGCGGTGTCACGCTGTGGGCGCGGCGCGGATGGCGCGGATTCGCGGTGGCCGGAAGCCTGCCCTACGGAGTGGCGCTTGCCGGCGCCGGGCTGGCGCTGTTCCCAAGCTCCAGCCTGATGACCGCCCTGGTCTGACCCGCCGCGCGCCGGGCCGCCGATTTTCCGTCGAGCATTTCTTAAATCGTTTCAACCCCTTGACGCGCAACGCCCACGACCGCGCCGCCCGCCCCCGCGCGATGCCCCCTCGACAGCGGACGGCGGGTGGGGTTCAAAGGCGGCTCGGTTGAGAGAGACACATCATGAGCCTTCCAAGCCCGCTCCCCTTCGTCGCCCGCGCGCCCGTCATCCCGGTGGTGGTGATCGAGCGCCTGGAAGATGCCGTGCCGCTCGCCCGCGCCCTGGTGCAGGGCGGCCTGCCGCTGATCGAAGTGACGCTGCGCACGCCGGTGGCGCTGGAAGCCATCCGCCATATCGTGCGCGACGTGGAGGGTGCGCTCGCTGGCGCCGGGACGGTGACCGACCAGGCGCAGGTGGAAGCTTCCATCGAGGCCGGCGCGGCCTATCTGGTGAGCCCGGGCACGACGCCCCGTTTCGCCGAATCCCTGGCCCAGGCGCCGGTGCCCGTGCTGCCCGGCTGCGCCACCACGAGCGAAGCCATGGTGCTCTCCGGCCTCGGCTTCGAGGTGCTGAAATTCTTCCCCGCCGAGGCTTCGGGTGGCGTCGCTTTCCTGAAATCCGTCGCCGGGCCGCTGCCGCATCTGCGCTTCTGCCCCACCGGCGGCATCGGGCCGGCCAATGTGGCGAACTATCTCGCGCTGCCGAACGTGGTGGCGGTGGGCGGCTCCTGGGTGGTGCCGGCCGATTTGATCCGCGCCCGCGATTTCACCGCCATCCGCGATCTCGCCAGCGTCGCCGCCGCCTTGCCGCGCGCGGCGAAGTTCGGCTGAGGCTGGTTCTGCCGCAATAAAGCAGGGCGCCTGGAGCGCCCCGCCGCTCAATGCGCGGACACGCCCTCTTGCGCCGTCCGCGGGATGATGGCGCCGCGATGCAGGATCACCGTGCCGGCGAGGCGGTGGCCGGCGCGCGCCGCCTCTTCCGCGCTGGCGCCCTTCAGGCGGGCGGCGAGATAGGCGGCGTTGAAGCTGTCGCCCGCCCCCGTGGTGTCCACGGGCCGCACTTCGCGCTCCACCGGCACCTCGACGATGCGGCCCTCGGCATAGACCAGCGCGCCGCCGGCGCCGTTCTTCACCACCACTTCGCTCACCCCATAGGTGGTCATGCGCTCGATGGTGGCGTGCGGCGAGGCATCGCCCCAGAGCGCCGCCTCGTCCTCGAAGGTGGGCATGGCGATGGAGGCGCGTTTCAGCGCCTCAGCGAACACCAGGCGGGCGCGCGCGACGTCGCCACCCCAGCCGCGCGGACGATAATTGCCGTCGAACACGCGCCAGGCGCCGCGCTCGCCCGCCATCTCCAGCGCGGCGAGGAACCGGCCGAGCCCGACATTGGAATAGAGCGACAAGGTGATGCCGGAGAAATAGGTTGCGCGCGCATCCACGAGGATCTCGGCGACGCCCTGCCAGCCCTCGAATTCGAACAGCGAACGGGCGGGGGCGGTGTCGCGCCAATAATGGAAGGTGCGCTCGCCCCGGTCGTCGGTGGTGATGAGATAGAGCCCCGGCACCCGCCCCTTGGCGATCAGCACCGCATCGCGCTCAACGCCCTCTGTGGCGGCAAGGTCGAGGATCTGGGCGGAATAGGCATCGTCGCCGAGTGCGGTGGCATAAGCGGTCTCGATGCCCGCACGGGCCAGGTAAACGGCGGTGTTGAAGGTATCGCCGCCGAAGGCAAGGCCGAACCGGCCGTCATTGCCGCGCGCCAGTTCCACCATCACTTCGCCCACGCAAACCACTTTGGCCATTGTACTTCCTCGAACGCTTTCCGCCCGCACCTTTGGCGAAAGGCAGGGGGTGGCGCAAGTCTAATGGATTTAAGCGGAGGGATGGCTGCCCCCTCACCCCAACCCTCTCCCCGGCGGGGAGAGGGGGCATTCTCTCAACCGACCGACGATCTGACTTTCTGGAAACCTCACCTCTCCCCGACGGGGAGAGGTCGACCGCGCAGCGGGCGGGTGAGGGGGACCCTCGGCAGGAACGTGCCCGGCCCCGTTCTCCAGCCGCGCCCCCTCACCCCAGCCCTTTCCCCGGCGGGGAGAGGGGGTTTTCACTCTGGAAGCTCGCCCGGCTAATCCAGCGGCCGCGCCACAGCGGTCAGCCAGGTGGCGGGGCGGGTGCCGATATTCTCCACCACGACGGCGGGCACGGGGGCGGCGGGCGGCGGCACCTCGCCATAGCGGCGGCGCAGATCCTCCGCCCGGCGCTCGTTATTGGCGATCAGGCACAAGGCCCGCTGCTCGAAATTGCCGATGCCGCGCGGCCCCTCGAACGGCGCGACGCTCTGGCAATCGAAATTGCGGTACATGCCGTAGCGGATCTGCGCCTCGTCGAGCAGCAGGCGCCAGCGGTTGCGTTGCGAGGGCAGAAGGTCCGAGCGTGCCTCGATCACCGCGAAAGCATTGGCAAGCGCCGCTTCCATCCCCTTCTCGGACACCTGGATGGCATCGTAGAGGCAGCGATTATACTCGCGGGCCAGCACCTCGCCGCTGCGGCAGCGGGGGGCGGCGGCCCAGGGCTCCGCCGCCATCGTCTTCGGCGCCGGTACCGGCGGCTGGGCGTGCGCCGGCGCGCTCGGTGCGCCGAGCAGGAGCGCCGCCGCCAGCACAAGAGAGGCCGCCCCAGCCTGCCCCGGCGCGACGGGCGCCCGGGCACGGCCGGCAAACATTCTGCGGGCGAAGGCGCGGCGTATCATTCCCCCTCCGCCCGCCGGCCGCTCACGCGACCTGCCACTCAGGCTACTTGCCGCTGCGCCAGGAAGGCCGCGATGCGGCCAAGGGCGGCGCGGATGTTCTCGGCCGAATTGGCATAGGACAGCCGCAGATAGCCTTCGCCATAGACGCCGAAATCCGGCCCGCCGATCACCGCCACGCCCGCGTCCTCCAGCAAAGCGGAGGCGAGCGCCTTGGCCGAGGTCCACCCTGTGCCGGCGATGTTCGGGAAGGCATAGAAGGCGCCACCCGGCGTCGCGCAGGAGATGCCCGGCAGCGCGTTCAGCCCCTCCACCACGATGTGGCGGCGGCGGTCGAACTCCGCGACCATGGCATGCACCGCGTCCTGTGGCCCCTGAAGCGCGGCGATGCCGGCATATTGGGTCGCGGCATTGACGCAGCTCCAGGCGTTCACGGAGAGCTTGCGCACCTGCTCGTACAGGCCCTTCGGCCAGATGGAATAGCCGAGCCGCCAGCCGGTCATAGCATAGGTCTTGGACCAGCCGTTGAGCAGGATCAGCCGGTCGCGGATGTCCGGATAGGCGAGCAGGGTCTGGTGGGTTTCCCCATCGAACACGAAATGATCGTAGATCTCGTCCGACATGATCGCCACATGGGGATGGGCGGCGAGGCCCTTCACCAGCTTGTCGATCTCCGCCTTGGGCGTGACGCCGCCGGTCGGGTTGGCGGGGGAATTGATGATCAAAAGCCGCGTCTTAGGCGTGATGAGCGCCAGCGTCTCCTCGGCCGAGAAGGCGAAGGCATTCGATTCGCGGATCGGCACGGGAACCGGGGTCGCGCCGGTATGCTCGATCATCGAGCGGTAGATGGGGAAGCCGGGATCGGGATAGAGGATTTCCGCGCCCGGCTCGCCGAACAGGCGGATCGCCGCATACATGGTGACCTTGCCGCCGGGCACGATCATCACAAGGCCGGGATCCACGTCCACGCCGTAGCGCTTGTGGAGATCGCCCGCCACCGCCTCGCGCAGCGGCGCGATGCCCACCGAGGGCGTATAGCCGTGCTGCCCGTCGCGCAGCGCCTTGATGGCGGCCTCGACGACATGCTCGGGGGTGCGGAAATCGGGCTGGCCGATGCCGAGATTGATGATGTCGCGGCCCTGGCTCGCGAGCGTGGTGGCGCGCGCCAGCACGGCGAACGCATTTTCCTCGCCGATCCGGTCGAAGGCGGCGACGGTTTTCAACATGGGGTCTCTCCCTCGGGCTCCCGGCGGCGCCAGGAACCCCTTGCTGCTTCCTCGGGTTGTTCCCCGGGGCCGGACGGGGCTCGTCCTCTCGCCACAGGGCTTGAGCGCACCGATAGCACCAATGAGCAAAAAGGAGAATTTCCATGGCTAACCGTCTCGACGGACGCAGGATCGCAGTCCTGGTCGCCAACGGCTTCGAGAATGTGGAGCTGACCGAACCGGTGAAGGCCCTCAAGGCCGCCGGCGCCGACGTGAAAATCGTCAGCCCGGAGAAGGGTGAGGTGCAGGGCGTCAATCACGACAAGCCCGCCGACCGCATCAAGGTGGATGTCGCGCTCGACCAGGCCGACGCGAAAAACTTCGACGCCTTGCTGCTGCCGGGCGGGGTCATGAACCCCGACGCGCTGCGCATCAATGACAAGGCGCTCGCCTTCACGCGCGCCTTCTTCGCCGATCACAAACCCGTGGCCGCCATCTGCCACGGCCCGCAGGTGCTGATCTCGGCCGGGCTGGTGAAGGGGCGGTCGATGACCGGCTACAAGGCGATCCATGTGGATCTCGCCAATGCCGGGGCGAAGGTGGAGGACAAATCGGTGATGGTGGACCAGGGCCTCGTCACCAGCCGCAACCCGAAGGATATTCCCGACTTCAACGCCAAGATGATCGAGGAATTCGCCGAGGGGAAACACGGCCGCCAGCGCGCGGCGTGACGATGCCTGCCTGAATGAAACCGCCCCATGCGCGGCGCTTCGCCCCCGGCCGCCCGGCCGGGGGGAGTGGTGTCAATCGCTGGCGAGGATGTGGTTACGCACCAGGGGATAGACCTGTCCGGCCCATTTGCGCCCGCTGAACACGCCGTAATGCCCCACGCCCGCCTGCATGTGATGGCGCTTGCGATGGGGCCGCAGGCCCGAGCAGATATCCTGCGCCGCCATGGTCTGGCCGATGGAGCAGATATCGTCGCGCTCGCCTTCCACGGTGAGCAAAGCGGTGCGGCGGATCGCCTTGAAGTCGATGGGATTGCCGCGATAGGTCAATTCGCCCTTCGGCAGGAGATAATCCTGGAAGACGTATTTCACCGTCTCCAGGTAGAATTCCGAGGCGAGATCCAGAACGGCGAAATATTCATCGTAGAAATGCTTTGTGGCCTCGGCCTTTTCCAGCTCCCCGGCGGCGAGGTTCTCGTACAGCTCCATGTGCGCCTTCACATGGCGGTTCATGTTCATGCTGACGAAGGCGGTCAACTGGATGAAGCCGGGATAGACCTTTCGCCCCGCGCCCTTGAAGCCCATCGGCACGGTGGCGATGAGGTTCTTCTCGAACCATTCGATGGGCTTGGAGGTGGCGAGCTCGTTCACCTTGGTGGGATTGATGCGGCAGTCGATGGGGCCGGCCATCAGCGTCATGGAGCGCGGATAGGCGGGGTTGCCTTCCTGCGCCATCACGGCAGCAGCCACCAGCACCTGCACGCACGGCTGGCACACGCCGAGGATGTGGCAGCCTGGGCCCATGAATTCCAGGAACTTGATGACGTGCTCGACATAATCATCGAAGCCGAAGGCGCCGTGCTCCAGGCTCACGTCGCGGGCATTGTGCCAGTCGGTGATATAGACGTCGTGGTCCGGCAGAAGGGTCTTCACCGTGCCCACCAGCAGGGTCGCGAAATGGCCGGAGAGCGGGGCCACCACCAGCACCCGCGGCTGCGGCACCGTGGTGTCCTTCTTGAAGTGGAGCAGCGTGCCAAACGGCAGCACATGGGCCGGCTCCTCGGTGACCTCCACCTCCTGGTTGCCGACCATGGTGCTGGAAATGCCGAACGGCAGGCGCGCGTGGCTGAGCCCGGCGCGCTCCACCATCTCGAACGCGGCCGAGAGATGGCGCATGCCGGTGCGCATGCTCTCGGTGCTGAACAGGGAGAGGAAGGAATTGTCGAGCGCGCGCCGGGCCATGTGGGCCCCGAAGCGCAAGGGATCCATCAGATCGGACTGGGTCTGGTAAGCGAGGTACATCATGATGCCCTTCGCTGCCGGCAAGAGGGGGGCTGGGTCCTGGAAGACAGGTTCTTTTTCATCGCGTTTGAACGCCTTTTACCCGCTGGATACCCGCTGAGCGAGCCGCGCCGACAACCGGGCCGGCCCGCAATTCGACCTGTCCGAAAGAGCTAAGGCTTTGGCGCAATTTCTGTTCTACACTTCCCTACGCGCTCGTTCGGATGTACTTCTAGAAAGGATATTGGAGCGGGGGGTGGTGCATTGCAACACACAACCGCTAAGATTGCTCCAGATGCCTTCGAGCCAGCGGTGACGTTCATGAGCGCCCTCACCATTTCGAGCAAAAATTACTCCTCCTGGTCGTTGCGCGGCTGGTTGCTGTGCAAGATGGCGGGCCTCGCCTTCGAGGAGGAGCGGGTGCCGGTGGACGATCCGGACGCGAAGGCCGAACTGCTGCTGCTCTCCCCCTCCTTCCTCGTGCCGCGCCTGGTGCATGAGGGCGTGACCGTGTGGGATACGCTGGCCATCGCCTCCTATCTCAACGAAGTCTTCCCCGAAGCCCAGCTGCTGCCTGCCGACCGCGCGGCGCGGGCGCACTGCCTTTCCATCTCCGGCGAGATGCATTCCGGTTTTGCCAACATGCGCTCGGCCCTGCCGATGAACATGAAGGCGCATTTCCCGGGCTTCAAGGTGTGGGCCGGTGCCCAGGCCGACATCGAGCGCATTCTCGCCATCTGGCGCGGCTGCTTCGCCGCCCATGGCGGGCCGTATCTGATGGGCGCGAACATCACGCTCGCGGACGCCATGTATGCGCCGGTGTGCTCGCGCTTCTCCACTTATGACGTCGCCCTCGACGCCGCCTGCGCCGCCTATCGCGACCGCATGATGGCCCATCCGCTCATGCAGGAATGGATCGCCGGCGCGAAGGCCGAGCCGGAAGAGCTGGAAGAGCTGGACGTCGAATTTTAGGGCCGATCGACTTCAGCGGCATGGAGCATCGTCGAGGCGGGTGCCTTCGATGCTCATCGACCGATTGTCATCTCTCTCGCGTCATGGCCGGGCCTGTCCCGGCCATCCACGCCGGGCCGCGGGCGCGAGCCTGGAAACGCTGGCACCAACGGTGCCGCGTGGATGCACGGGACAGGCCCGTGCATGACAAAGCTCTGCTTCAAGAGCGCCAAGCCAGCCGTGAATGTCGTGTGTCCTAGCCGTCACGTCACCGGCCGCAGATAGGCGAGCAGGCGCTGGGCATAAGCGGGCAGCACGTCTTCCCGCCGCACGGCGATCACCAAAGTGCGGCGCGCCCAGGGTTCGTCCAGCGGCACGAAGGCGAGCGCGTGGCTCTCGCGCAATTGCTGCGCCACCGCCGCCGGAATCACCGCGATGCCCACATGGGCCTCGATGTGCGGCCCTACCATGGTGGCGACAGCGGCGAAGCCGTTCACCCGCACCCGATATTTGAGTGCCCCGCCGGCCCGCACCGCATTGCGTTCCACCAGGCTTTGCAGGCCGTTTCCCTCGGGCAGGCCGACGAACGGCTCGTCCAGCACATCGGCGATGCGCAGGCGCGCGCGTTGGCAAAGCGGATGGCCGCGCGGCATGGCCACCACCAGCTGGTCTTCCCGATACCGCGTCAGCTGCAGGCCCGAGGTGTCGGCGGCGTCCGAGGTGATGCCGAGATGGATCAGCCCCTCGGCCAGCGCCTGGGCGATCTGCCAGCTCGGCCGCTCTTCCAGGTCCATGTCGATGCTGGGATTGGCGGCGAGAAATTGCGCCAGCTGCGCCGACAGGCCATGGCCGAAGGCCGCGGTGTTGCACCACAGGCGCACATGGCCCTTCAACCCTTTGCCATAGCCGGCGAGTTCGCCGCGCATGCGCTCGCTCTGCGCCAGCATCAGGCGGGCGTGATGCACCAGCGCTTCCCCGGCCGGGGTGACGGCGATGCCGGCGCGGCCGCGCTCCAGCAGCGGCGTGCCGATCTCCGCCTCCATGTCGCGGATCCGCGCGCTCACCGAGGCCAGCGCCAGATGGGCGCGCGCGGCCCCGGCGGTCAGGCTGCCGGCCTCAACCACATTCAGGAACAGCCGCAGGTCCGAGAGGTCAAAGCGCATGGAAGGAGCTTATCCTACGGAATTTCCGAAGGCTAGAAGCGGAAGTTCCACATTGCCGCGATCGGGCGGAAGCAGCATGTTCGCGCCCATGTCCGACTGGTCTTTGCTCATCCTCATCTTCATCACCTTCGCGCTGGTCCTCGCCGGTGTCGTGAAGGGTGTCATCGCCATGGGCCTGCCGACCATCGGCGTCGGCCTGCTCAGCATCGTCATGCCGCCCTCCCATGCGGCGGCGATCATCATCATTCCGGCGACCGTGACCAACGTGCTGCAATTGTTCAGCGGTCCGCGCGTGCTGCCCAATGCGAAGCGGTTCTGGGCGCTGCTGCTCACGCTCATGACAGGAACGCTGATCGGCGGCTATTGGCTGGGCGGGCTCAGCTCCCATTGGGCGCCGCCGTTGCTGGGGCTGACCTTGTCGGTCTATGGCGTACTCGGCCTGCGGGCGATCCATTTCCACACGCCCAGCGCGTGGGAAGGGTGGCTCTCGCCGCTGATCGGCCTCGCCTCGGGCTTTCTCACCGGCACCACGGGTGTCACGGTCATGCCGTCCGCGCCCTATCTGCAATCGCTCGCGCTGGAGCGCGAGGACCTGATCCAGGCGCTCGGCCTCACCTTCACGGTGGCGAACTTCACCCTCGCCTTCGCGCTCACGGGAGGCGATGCGCCGCTCGCCGATCCGCACGCGGTGATGCTGTCGCTGATCGCCTTGGTGCCGGCGCTGATCGGCATGGAGGTCGGCCGGCGCATGCGCCTGACCTTCTCCCCCGCGACGTTCAAGACCTGCTTCTTCGCCGGTCTCCTCGGCCTCGGCATCTTCATGCTGGCGCGCGGCTTCCTCCTGTGAGGCACCCGCCGCGCGGATGAAAGCCCCAAGGCGCGGCGCCGCGGATGCTCGCGCTTCCGCGCCGCCTTGGCGCGCTCAGTCGTCGGTGCGATGCACGTCGTGGACGACGATGGCCGTGCTCTTGTCCGGCTTCACCAGCCATTGCGGATGGCGCAAGGTCTTCACCGTATCCTCGAAGCCCGACGCCCAATGGTCGCGCATGGAGCTGCCGGAGAATTCGTAATCCTTGAAGTCGCGCTCGTAATCCTTCTCCTGATAGATCAGGTGGCAGATATTGACGGCGCCCGACTTCTCGTAATCGGAGATCACCTGAAGGTCTTCCTCGGTGCGCAACTGCTCGGGAATGCGCAGCACCGCTTCCGCATGCTTGGAGCGCAGCAATTGCACCCGGCGGAACAGGTCCGTGGTGTAGCGCGTGCGGCTGGAATAACCGATGTCCTTCTGCCGTTCGATCACCTGGAACATGTCACGGGGCAGATCGCCGCGCGCGGAGAACAGATCCACCTGGAACACCAGCGCGCCGGGATGGTCCGGCTGGTCCAGCAGCCATTGCAGCGGGGTGTTGGAGACCACGCCGCCGTCCCAATAATATTCGCCGTCGATGCGCACCGGCGGGAATGCCGGCGGCAGGGCGCCGGAAGCCATCACATGCTCGGGACCGATGCGGTGGGTGGTATTGTCGAAATAGATGAAGTTGCCGGTGCGCACGTTTGCGGCGCCCACGGAAAAGCGCTTCGCACCATTGTTGATCAGGTCGAAATCGACCAGCTTCACCAGGGTCTCACGCAAGGGTTCGGTGTCGTACAGGCTGGTGGCGTTTGCCGAGCCGGTGGGCAGCAGCCAAGGATTGGGAAAGCGCGGCTTGAAGAAGCCCGGTTGACCCAGATTCATGGTGACCATCGCGCTCATCTGGTTGCGCAGCGCGCGGAACACGTCGCCATCGGGCGTGAACGGCCAGATCTTGCGGCCGGAGACCGTTTCCCAGAATTCCCGCAGGCGGGGAATGCGGTTTTCCGGCGTGTTGCCGGCAATGATCGCGGAATTGATGGCGCCGATGGAGACGCCGGAAATCCAGTTGGGCTCGGCGCCGGCGATCGAGAGCGCCTCATAGACGCCCGCCTGATAGGCCCCGAGCGCGCCGCCACCCTGGAACACCAGCGCGACCCGGTCGTAATCCTTGACGATCTCGCTGATATCGTTTGGATTTTCACAGATCCGCGTGCGCATGTCTTTCCCCATCAGCTTGCCGGCCAGCGGCCCGTTCAGCACGCGCGGGGTGAGGCGTCTGCGCCACCCCGCGCCGGATCATGCCGTCGTGTTTGAAGAAGGCAGAATCAGGCACCGGAGCGCAAGCGCCAAAAGGCGGCGCGCGCTCCGGGCCGGATCATTTCGGTTCGGCCATGTAGTCATAAACCACTTCGCCCATGCCGAGCGTCAGGTCGGCGCGCAGGTGCAGGGCGGAAACCACTTCCAGCACCGGCAGCTTGGCGACATCCGCCATCACATGCGGGTAGAGGCCGAGCGCGGCCGGGCCGGTCCAGCATTCCTTGAGCTGGATGTCTTCCAGATAATAACGCACCAGCTCGCAAATCCGCGGGGTGGCATCCACATGGGGGATGATCTTGATGAGGAAGCTCGGAGTCTTCAGGGCGGCGAGCACCGCGTCCTTGTCGGCCTGCTTGTGCTTGTAGCCCATGGTGGCTTCCACGCACAGGGTCTTGCCATAGTGCAGGCGGCCGACCAGGACGTCCTTTTCCACTTCCATCTTGGGGTGGGCATACTTCTTGGGGAAGCCCCACAGCTCGCGGCCGCCGGCGATCGGCGCCTCGTCGTCCAGATACATGGAATGGACGTAGCCGCCTTCCACGCCGTTGAGCTTCACCGGGATCACCTGTCCGGTCTCGGTATAATCGCCGAAGCCGGTGGAATCGGGCATGCGGATGAATTCGTACTTCACCAGCGGCTCGTACACCTCGAGCGGCTCGGGCACGACGCGGCGCAGGGCCTCGATGTCGGTGCGGTAGGTGATGATCATGAACTCGCGGTCGAAGAAGCGGTAGGGTCCCGGCGGATAAGCGGGATTCGTCAGGGGCATGGAGTAGGCGTTGCGGCGAACGTCCTCGATCTTCATGGAGCATCTCCGACCGGCATGGTGCATCTCGCGCCTGCGAGATGACGCTGACGTTAGCCGATAGCCGCTCGACGTGACAGCCCCGCGACGATCACAAGCAGGCAGCGGCGCGGGCGCGATCCATGCGGCCCCGCGGTGCAGGGCGCGAACTTCACCCCGCCCCCGTGCAGCAGAACCTCGTCATGCACGTGCTTGTCCCGTGCATCCACGCGGCACCGCTGGCATCGGCTTTTCAATCCCCGCGCGGGCGGCCCGGCGTGGATGCCCAGGACGCCCCCGGCCATGACGGCTTGTAAAAGAAAGACCATGTCGCGCACCCGCCGTCAGGTGCCTCGACGCGGCACCAGACTGCTGAAGGTCGATCGGTCCTAGAATTCCAGCAGCCCGGCGCTTCCGCCCGCCGTGCCGAACGCCACCGCGCCGCCGTCCTTGCGCCAGGCGATGGCCGAGACGGGGGAAGCGTCGGGCGCCCGCAGCAGGATTTCCGCGCCGTCGGTCAGGCGCACCATCAGCACCATGCCGTCGTCATAGCCGCACGCCATCACCGGGTCCTTGGGATGGCACGCCACCACCGTCACGCGCCCGCCGCTCGCCGAGGGCGCCTGCATGGAGGGCTGCTTGCCGATGGGGCCGTCCTTGGTGGCGAACGGCCAGAGCACCACCTCGGTGGAACCGGAGGAGGCCAGCCACTTTCCGTCATGGGTGAATTCGAAACTCTTCACCCGCGCCGGATAGCCGGTCATGCGCATGTGCGCGCCGTCGGCGAGGCGCCAGCCGTGCAGCGAGGGTTCCTGCATGGTGGTGATGATGAAGCGCCCGTCCGGCGAATAGGTGACGCCGAGATGGGAGCCCTTCCATTCCAGCACCTCGGGCTTCGCGTCGGCGGCGTTGGGATACCACAGGCTCACCCCGCCATAATGCGCCACCGCCACCCGCAACCCCTTGGGGGCGAAGGCAAGGCCGCCCACCGTCGAGGGTGCGGCAAAGCTGCGCACCTCGCCCTTCGCCGGCACCAGGAAAGCGCTCTTGCCGGCGGAATAGGCGACGGAGCCGTCCGGCCCCAGCGCGATCCGGTCGATCCAGCGGCCCTTCTGGGTGGCGATGGTCTTCGCTTCACCGGTGGCGAGCACCTCCCTCACCTTGCCGTCATCCCCGCCGGTGACAAGGCGCTGCCCGTCGCCGGCGGCGCACAGCACCACGCCGTCATGCAGCGCGAGCGTGCTGTCCGTCGCCGGGAACAGCGCGGCGCCAGCCTCGGAGATGAAGACGCAGGTGCCGCGCAGGAAGGCGGCGGCGGCGGTCGCCCCGTCGAGGGCGAAGGTGCGCACCTTGTCGGTGAGCGAGGACGGCGTGGACGGCATTTCGGGCGACATTCCATGAAGGCGGTCGGATGCCGCCTTCATAAGCCAAGGCCGCCGGCTTGTCCCGCCATTGGGCTGCGCGGAAGGCGCCGCTCTGGATTTCCCCGCGTTTTGATGGCCTAAGGGGCGGCTCCCTCGGTCGCCACGCTTATGTTCGACACCCGCCTGCCCATAGACGATGTGCTTCCCCTCCTGCGCGAGACGCTGCGCGCGCGGGTGAGTGCCGTGCTGGTCGCCCCGCCGGGCGCGGGCAAGACCACGCGCGTGCCGCTGGCGCTGATGGACGAGCCCTGGGTCGCGGGCCGGCGCATCCTGGTGCTGGAGCCGCGCCGCCTCGCGGCCCGCGCCGCTGCCCACCGCATGGCGCAGACGCTCGGTGAGCGCGTGGGCGATCGGGTCGGCTACCGGGTGCGCCTGCGCTCGGAAGTCTCCCGGCGCACCCAGATTGAGGTCATCACCGAAGGCGTCTTCACCCGCATGATCCTGGACGATCCGGAATTGTCCGGCGTCGCGGCGGTGCTGTTCGACGAATATCACGAGCGCAGCCTGGACGCCGACCTCGGCCTTGCCCTCTCGCTCGAGTCCCAAGGCGCGCTGCGCGAGGACCTGCGCCTGCTGCCCATGTCGGCGACGCTGGATGGCGCCCGCGTCGCCGCGCTGCTGGGCGGGGCGGGCGCGCCGGCGCCGGTGGTGGAGAGCGAGGGCCGGGCCTTTCCCGTCACCACCCGCTATCTCGGCCGCGATGCCCGCTCCCCCATCGACACCCAGGTGGCGGACGCGGTGAAGACCGCGCTTGCCGCCGAGCGCGGCTCGGTGCTGGCGTTTTTGCCCGGCGCGGGCGAGATCCGCCGCACGGAAAACCTGCTGCGCGCTCAAGTGCGCGATTCCGCCGTCGATATCGTGCCGCTCTATGGCGCGCTCGATGCCGCCGAGCAGGATCGCGCGGTGCTGCCCGCCCCGGCCGGACGGCGCAAGGTGGTGCTCGCCACCTCCATCGCCGAAACCAGCCTCACCATCGAAGGCGTGCGCGTGGTGGTCGACGGCGGGCTTGCCCGCGTGCCGCGCTTCGAGCCGGACGTGGGGCTTACGCGGCTGGAAACCGTGCGCGTGTCCCGCGCCGCCGCCGACCAGCGGCGCGGCCGCGCGGGCCGCACGGAGCCGGGCGTGTGCTATCGCCTGTGGGGCGAAGGGGAGACGGCGAGCCTTCAGCCCTTCGCGACCCCGGAAATCCTCGCCGCCGACCTCTCCGGCCTGGTGCTCGATCTCGCGGTATGGGGCGTGCGCGATGCCCGCAGCCTCGCTTTTCTCGATCCGCCGCCGCTGCCCGCCCTCATCGAGGCGAAGTCATTGCTGGGGCTGCTGGGCGCGCTCGACGAAGACGGCGCGGTGACGCCGCTCGGCCAGCGCATGGCCCGCCTGCCCCTGCCGCCGCGCCTCGCCCATATGGTGGTGATGGGCGCCGATGCCGGCGCGGCCGCGCTGGCATCCGAAATCGCCGCGCTCCTGGTGGAGCGTGGACTCGGCGGCGAGAGCGTCGATCTGCTCCACCGCCTGGAGGAATTCCGCCGCGACCGCTCGCGCCGCGCGGACGACGCCCGCCGCCTCGCGGAGCGCTGGGGCGATCTTGCCGGCGCACGCGGGGCGAAGACGGTGGAGCCTCCCTCCCCCGCGGCCTTGCTGGCCCTGGCCTTTCCCGACCGGGTGGCGAAGGCGCGCGGCGACGGCACGCGCTTCCTCCTGGCGAACGGGCGCGGCGGGGTGATGGAGCCGTCCGCCGCGCTCGCCAAGGCGCCGCTGCTGTCGGTCGCGGAGATCTCCGGCCGGGCGGAGGCGGCGCGCATCTCGCTTGCCGCCGCGCTGTCCGAGGAGGAGCTGGAGCGCCTGTTCGCGGGCGAGATCCGCACCGGCACCGAAATCGGCTTCGATGCCGAGGCCGCCGCCGTGCGGGCGCGCGAGACGCGGCGCCTGCGCGCGCTCGTGCTGGCGGACCGGCCGCGCCCGGTGCCGACGGGTGCGGAAACCGCGCGGGTGCTGGCGCAGGGGATCGCCGCGCTCGGCCTTGCCCGCCTGCCCTGGACGGCGGCGCTTGCCCAATGGCGCGACCGGGTGGAATTCCTGCGCCATGCGGAAGGCGAGGCGCAGGGCTGGCCCGACCTTTCCGACACGACCCTCGCCGCCTCGGCGGACGCCTGGCTCGCCCCGTTTCTCGACGGCAAATCATCGCTTGCCCAGATCGGCGCGGGTGATCTCGGCAACGCGCTTCACGCTCTGCTGCCCTATGCGCTCACCGCCCGCCTGGAGGCGGAGGCGCCGACCCATTTCGATGCCCCCTCGGGCTCGCGCCTGCCCATCGACTATGAAAATCCCGAAGGCCCGCTGCTGGCGGTGCGGGTGCAGGAACTGTTCGGTCTCACCCGCCATCCCGCCATCGCGGGGGGCAAGGTGCCGCTGATTCTCTCCTTGCTCTCGCCCGCGCACCGGCCGATCCAGGTGACGAAGGATCTGCCGCAATTCTGGCGCGGCTCCTGGCGCGACGTGCGCGCCGAAATGCGCGGGCGCTATCCCCGCCATCCCTGGCCGGAGGACCCGGCGAGCGCGCCGCCGACGCACCGGGCGAAACCGCGCGGCACCTGATCCCTCCTGACGCCGCAGCATCTCCAGTGCCGAAAGCGGAGGGCCCAGCTTGCGTTAGCTGCCGCCATCGTCCATCAAAAGGCCTGGGGCGAACTGGGAGGACGAATGGTGGGGCCAAATCCGGAACGTGAAACCGCAAGGCCGCATGCCCCCCGCACGGGGGCCGGATTGCGCCTTCTCACCGGCACCCTGGCCGCCCTCCCCGTCCTGCTGAGTGCCTCGCTCGCCCAGGCCGCCTTGCCCGGCGCGGCGAGCATCAACGGCGCCGACCTGAACCTGCTGTGGGGCCTGCCGTTCGCCGGCATGCTGCTGTCGATCGCGCTGTTTCCGCTGCTCGCCAACCATTTCTGGCACCATCATTACGGCAAGGTCGCGCTGTTCTGGGCCGCTTGCTTCGTGGTGCCGTTCGCGCTCACCTACGGACCCAGCCTGACCCTGCACGAAGTGGTGCATACGGCGGCTCTGGAATATATTCCTTTCATCATTTTGCTGTTCTCGCTGTTCACGGTGTCCGGCGGCATCCTGATCGCCGGCAACATCCACGGCACGCCGCTGACCAACACCGCGATCCTCGCCTTCGGCACCGTGATCGCCAGCCTCATCGGCACCACCGGCGCCTCCATGGTGTTGATCCGGCCGCTGCTGCGGGCGAACGACAACCGCCGCTACAATGTGCATGTGGTGGTGTTCTTCATCTTCCTGGTGTCGAACATCGGCGGCTCGCTGACCCCGCTCGGCGACCCGCCGCTGTTCCTGGGCTTCCTGAAGGGCGTCAGCTTCTTCTGGACCACCACCCATCTGCTGCACGACACGGCGGTGGTCGCCGGCCTCCTGCTGCTGGCCTTCTATTTTCTCGACCGCTATTTCTATTCCAAGGAAACCCCGCCGCCGCTGGTCGATCCCACACCGGATACCGAGCACGTCACGGTGCGCGGATTGCAGAACGTGCCGCTGCTGATCGGCATCATCGGCGCCATCCTTTTGAGCGCGCTGTGGAAGCCGGGCATCGGCTTCGACGTCTACGGCACCCGCGTGGAGCTGCAATGGGTGGTGCGCGACGTGCTGCTGATCGCCATCGCCTTCGTGTCGCTCGCCATCACGCCGCGCCTCGTGCGCGAGCGCAACGGCTTCGACTGGGAGCCAATCCTGGAAGTGGCGAAGCTGTTTGCCGCCATCTTCCTCACCATCATCCCGGTCATCGCCATCCTGCGCGCCGGCGCCACCGGCGCGCTCTCTCCCCTGGTGGACCTCGTCACCGACCCGAACGGCGAGCCGGTGAACGTCTGGTACTTCTGGCTCACCGGTATCCTGTCCTCGTTCCTGGACAATGCGCCGACCTATCTCGTCTTCTTCAACCTCGCCGGCGGCGATGCCTATCGCCTCATGGGGCCATTGCAGGTGACGCTGGAGGCGATCTCGGCGGGCGCGGTGTTCATGGGGGCCATGACCTATATCGGCAACGCCCCCAATTTCATGGTGCTCTCCATCGCGCGCCATCGCGGCGTGAAGATGCCGAGCTTCTTCGGCTATATGGGCTGGTCCTGCCTGTTCCTGCTACCCTGCTTCGCGCTCATCACCCTTCTGTATTTCATCTAGAAGACGATCCGTATCGCCGGCGTCCGGGAGGACGCATTCACCGGGGCGCGCCGGGCCGTTGCCGCGATTAACCGGGCTCTTCTCCCGTCCCGGGCGGGGCGGGAGAAGACGGAGCGAAGCCATGTCCTTCACCCGCGAACAGATCGCCGCCGCAGCCGCCGACGCCGCGATCGCGCCGGACGCGGTGGCGCGGCTGCTGGCCGCCTTGCCGGCCGACCCGTCCCCCCACGCCGCCGCGATGGCGCGGCCCCGCTTCGATCTGACCCATCTGCTCTGGTACGGCGGGGCGCTGACCATCATCGGCGCCATGACCCTGTTCGCCACCCTCGCCTTCGCGCAGATGGGCGGGACCGCCCTGGCGCTGACCGCCATCGCCTATGCCGGGGTGTTCCTGATCGCCGGCGAGCAATTGTGGCGGCGCGGGCTGACCACGCCGGGCGGATTGATGATCGCGGTCGCGGTCGGCATGGCGCCGCTCGCGGTGTTCGGCATCCAGGACACGCTCGATGCCTGGGGGCCGGGGGGGACCCCGGGCACCTATGTGGATTTCTATCGCTGGATCCACGGCAGCTGGCTGCCCATGGAGTTCGCCACCCTCGCGGCGGGCGCGCTCGCCCTTTATTTCTACCGCTTTCCCTTCATCGTCGCGATCATGGCATTCGCGCTCTGGTTTCTCTCCATGGACCTTGCCCCGGTGCTGTTCCACGCGCCGGACCTGAGCTTTGAGGAGCGGCGCGACGTCTCGCTCTATTTCGGCCTTGTGGTGCTGGCGATCGCCTGGGCGGTGGATCTCGCCGCCACGCGCGCCGATTTCGCCTTCTGGCTGCATCTGGTCGCGGCGATGACCTTCTGGGGCGGGTTGAGCTTGCACGACGGCGGCACCGAATGGGCGATGGCGCTTTATTGCCTGATCAATGTGGGGCTGGTGCTGCTCGCCATCTTCCTGGCGCGGCGCGTCTATGCCGTCTTCGGGGCGATCGGCATCTGCATCTATGTCGGGCACCTGGTGGGCGAGGTGTTCCAGGATTCGCTGCTGTTTCCGTTCGCGCTCTCGGTGCTGGGGGCGGCGGTGATGGGTGCGGGCCTGTGGCTGTACCCGCGCCGTCAGGCCTTCGCGGCCTGGATCGACCGCACCCTGCCCGCCCCGCTCCGGCGCCTGCGCCCGGCGCACGCGCGCGGCTGACCATCCGGATGAAAATCGCACCGGCGGTCGTTAAGGAAACGGCTCAGGTCAGGTCGTCGCCAGTTCGGCCTTTGGCATGAACAAATCAAGCGCCGGCGGAAGAAGCGGCTTTGCGGGCCGTGGCGCATCCCAGCGGGTGAGCGTTTTAATGCCGAAGGCTTCCCGCGAGTTCACGGGAACCTTGTCGCAAATGTCCTCAAGCGCTTCCCGCTTTAAGGTTTCCATTTCGGCGGTGATCTCAGCATCGGAGGCGGTCATCAGGCGCTCTCTAAGGCGAAAGCCCGTTTCTCTCCAATAAGTTCCCGCTGTCCAGATGGGGGTGCCGAACATCGAGGCCAGCGATTTTTCATCGTAGCCACAGACGAAATGCTCGCATTTATCCCAAGCGGCGATCCGTTTGCTCGCTGTGTTATTGGTTTCGTCGTCGGAGTAGGGAACAAGGCAATACACGTAATTCGAAGAGGCGTTTCTCATATTTGTGACGGCGCGGGGAGCGTCAGGTACATGCTCCAGCATTTCGGTGGAGCAAACCAGATCAAATTTACGCTTTGCTGGCGTCAGAACATTCCATATAGAAAAATTTAGATTATCTATGCTATTTTTAAAGCATAAATCCATCGTCTTATGGTAATTTGGATATCCCTTAGCAATAATGTCAGTCAATACGATCTTCAGATGGGGAAACTCAATCGCGATAGCAAGTTCTGCGTACCCATGCCCGCCGCCACACACGCAAATTGTCTCGATTTCAGAGCCAATTCGCAATATAAGATCGCGAAAATGTAAGTATCTTAGGTAACGCCATGTCCGGCCGCGGAGCAAAACGCACTGAATCTCAGAAAGTAAAGCCTCTGACATAATGCGCACCCAGCTGAAATTTAATATCCAAATTCTGGACGTCCCACGCTACGCGAAACACCTTGCAGTTGCAAGGCAATCCACATGGTAATCAGAAACCGTTACGGCGTGTTGCGCACTCTTCAGGGTCGTGCGCGCCGGCGGAGCGGCCGGCGCACACGTGCGCGTTCGCTCAGGCCGCGCAGCTGAGGAAGCCGTCTTCCAGCTTCGTGCGGTCGAGATTGCGGCCGATGAAGACGATGCGGCTCTGCAGCTTCTCCTCCGGCTTCCAGGGGCGCTGGTGATCCCCGTCCAGGATCATGTGCACGCCCTGGAACACGAACCGGTCCGGATCGTCCTTGAACGCCAAGATGCCCTTGGAGCGCAGGATGTTCGGCCCCTCGGTCGCCACCAGTTCCTGCACCCAGGGGAAGAATTTGTCCGGGTCCATGAGCTTGTCGGTCGAGATGGAGACCGACTGCATGTCCTCGTCGTGGAAATGCTTCAGCCCGCCATGGCCATGATGGTGGCCGTGCCCGTGGTCGTGCCCATGGTCGTGATCGTGTCCATGATCATGCCCGCAGTCCGGACCGCAGACATGGTCCGGGTCGTCCTGCTCCAGGAACGCCGGCTCCAGCGAGAGGATGCGGTCGAGATCGAACGCGCCACGGTCCAGCACCTGGTCCAAGGCGATGGCCGACTTCTGCGTGCGATGGAGCTTGGCATAGGGATTGATGGCGCGGATGCGCGCCTCCACCTCGGCCAGTTCCTCCGGGGTGACGAGATCGGTCTTGTTGAGCAGGATCACGTCGGCGAAGGCGATCTGGTTCTTCGCCTCGGGCGCGTCCTTCAGCCGGTCGGTGAGCCATTTGGCGTCGGCCACCGTGACCACCGCGTCCAATTTGGTGCGCGCGCCCATCTCCTCGTCGACGAAGAAGGTCTGGGCGACGGGGGCGGGATCGGCGAGGCCGGTGGTTTCCACGATGATGCCGTCGAAGCCGCCCTTGCGGCGCATGAGCCCGTCGATGATGCGGATCAGATCGCCGCGCACGGTGCAGCAGATGCAGCCGTTGTTCATCTCGAACACTTCCTCGTCGGCGCCGACCACCAGGTCGTTGTCGATGCCCACCTCGCCAAACTCGTTGACGATGACGGCGTATTTCTTGCCGTGCGGCTCGGAGAGGATGCGGTTGAGCAGCGTGGTCTTGCCGGCGCCGAGATAGCCGGTGAGCACGGTGACCGGGATCTTTTCAGATGCGGTTGCAGACATGATTTCTCCTGCGCGGGCTTCGGCCCCGCCTCATGCCGCACGGCCGGCGATGAAGCCGGCCGTGCGGGACCAATGAAAATCCTTTGCCCCCACCCGCTCGCGATCAGCTCGCCAGGGCGGCCGAAAGCTGGCGCAGGTTGTAGTGCACCATGTCGATGTAGGTGGTGGCGGGGCCTTTGTCATCGGACAGCGCGTCGGAATAGAGCGTGCCACCCACCTTGGCGCCGCTTTCCTTGGCAATGCGGTCGACCAAGCGCGGATTGGTGACATTCTCCAGGAACACCGCCGGCACCTTCTGCGCCTTGATCTGGCGGATGATGCGGCCGACGTCCTTGGCCGAGGCCTCGCTCTCGGTGGAGACGCCTTCCGGCGCCAGCAGCTTCAGGCCATAGGCATCGCCGAAATAGCCGAAGGCGTCATGGGAGGTGATGATGCGGCGGTGGTCGTCGGGGATGGTCGCGACGGCCTTCACCACATCCGCCTGGAGCGCGTCGAGCTTGGCGAGATATGCGGCGGCATTGGCGGTGTAGGCGTCCTTGCCGGCCGGATCGGCGGCGATCAGGCCATCGCGGATATTGGCCACATAGACCTTGGCATTGGCCACCGACTGCCAGGCGTGGGGGTCGATCGGGCCGTGGTCGTGGCCGGCGTGGGCGTCCTTCTTGGGCTTGTCGTCGTCGTCCTGCGGCTCGTCGGCGGTGCGTTCGCGCGGCGTGATGCCGACGGTGGCGACCACCACCGTCGCCTTGGTGCCGGAGGCCTTCACCAGGCGATCCATCCAGCCCTCGAAGCCGAGGCCGTTGACGAAGATCACCTTGGCGGCGGCGAGCTTCTTCGCGTCGCTCGGGGTCGGCTGGTAGACGTGGGTATCGCTATTGGGGCCCACGATGGTGGTCATGGCGATGCGGTCGCCGCCGACATTCTTCACGAAATCCCCGAGGATGGAAAAGGAAGCCACCACCGGCAGCTTCGCGGCGGGCGCGCCGGCATCGCTCTGGGCGAGCGCCGGGGTTACGCCGAGCACGAGTGCCGCGGCGAGCAGGGAACGACGAGAGAGCATGGTTTACTCCGTTAGGCTTCGAGATGCCGTCTTTGCACCCGGGCGGTCACGATGCCGCCGGCGGGACCGATGAGGACCGACACCGCATAGGCGGCACCGGCCACCAGGATGATGGCGGGCCCGGAGGGCGCGCCGAAATGGTAGGACACGAGCAGGCCGACAGCCCCGCTCGCAAAGGCGATGCAGGTGGCGAGCGCCACCAGCGGCGTCAGGTCGCGCACCCAGAAGCGCGCGGTGGCGGCGGGCAGCATCATCAGCCCCACCGAAAGCAAGGTGCCCAGCGCATGGAAGCCGCCCACGAGATTCAGCACCACCAGCGCCAGGAAGGCGATATGGCTCGGCCCGCCGGCCCGGCTCACCGAGGCGAGGAACGTCGGGTCCACGCATTCCAACACCAGCGGGCGCCAGATGATGGCCAGCGTCACCAACGTCAGCGTCGCGATGCCGGCCACCAGGATCAGCGTCGGATCGTCCAGCCCCAGCACGGTGCCGAACAGCACGTGCAGGAGATCCACGTTCGAGCCCTTGAGCGAGACGATCATCACCCCGAGCGCCAGGGAAATCAGATAGAAGGCGGCCATCGAGGCATCCTCCTTCAGTTCGGTCGCCCGAGCGATCACGCCTGCGCCCACCGCCACCAGCAGCCCGGCGGCGATGCCGCCGACCGTCATGGCGTAAAGGTTCAGCCCCGAGAACAGGAAGCCCAGCGCCGCCCCGGGTAGGATCGCATGCGCCATGGCGTCGCCGGTCAGGCTCATCCGCCGCAGCATCAGGAACGCGCCGACCGGCCCCGCCCCCAGCGCCAGGGCGAAGACGCCCACCAGGGCGCGGCGCATGAATTCGAACTCCGCGAACGGGCCGACCAGCAGGTCATAGAGGCTCACGGTTCAGGCCGCCGCACTGCACGGGGCGGCGCCAGTCTGCGGCGCTTCGGTCATGCGGCGCGCCAGCAGGAGATTGTCCGGCGCCAGAACCTCGGCGGTCGGCCCCCAGGCGACCGGCCCGCGCGCCAGAAGCAGGGTCTGCGGGAAATGCGCGCGCACCAGTTCGAAATCGTGCAGCACCGCGAGCACGGTGCGCTTTTCCCCGTGCCAGCGGCGCACCAGGTCCAGCAGGTCGGACACGGTCTTGGCGTCGAGCGCGTTGAACGGCTCGTCCAGCAGGATCAGCCGCGCGTCCTGCAACAGCAGGCGCGCGAAAAGGGTGCGCTGCATCTGCCCGCCGGAGAGCGTGCCGATGGGCCGGCGCTCAAAGCCTGTGAGGCCAACCGCAGCGATGGCGTCGGCGATGCGGGCATGGTTTGCCTTGCCGATGCCGCCGAACAGGCCGGCACGGCGCCACAGCCCCATCGCCACCAGGTCATAGACGCTGATGGGGAAGGAGCGATCCACCTCCGCCCCCTGGGGCAGATAGGCGATGTCGCGGGAATCGAGCCCGCAGCGTTCGATGGCACCGCCGAGCGGGCGCAGCGCGCCGGAAATCGCCTTCATGAGGGTGGATTTTCCGGCCCCGTTCGGCCCGCACACCGCGAGCAGCGCGCCTTCCTCCACCGCGCCGTCCAGATGATGAACCGCCGGGTGGCGCTCATAACCGAGCGTGAGATCGCGGAAGCGAAGCTGGACCGGCGCGCTCATGCGATCACCCACAAGACGAACACCCACATCACCGCGCTGAGCCCGAGCACGAAAACCAGCCGGGCTCCGAGCGAGGAGCGCAGCACCGAGAACGGCGCCGGCAACGCCTGCGCCAGCGCGCCGGAATGGCGGTGGGCGCCGTGCGCGGAGGCCTGGGAGCTGGGATCAATCAATGTCATGGGAGTTTTGATACAGAGTATCTTTATAGCTGTCCAGCATGACCAAGCGCGAGCCGCTCCACTTTTTCGCGAGCCGCGCCGCGCGGCGCGGCGCGTGCCTTGCCAGGGGCGGACGGCGCGTCCATATCCGGCCGGCCACGGGGGGGCGGGTGGAGCGGAACGGATGGGTGAGCAGCGCATTTCCGGCCTCAGCGCCGCCATTCTCGCCGGCGGCCAGGCCCGGCGCATGGGCCACGTCAACAAGGCGCTGGTGACGGTAGGCGGCGTGCCGGTGATCGACCGGCTGATCGCCCGCCTTTCGCCGCTGTGCGAGGAACTGATCGTGATCGCCGCCGATCCCGAGCCCTATGCGGCGCGCGGGCTCGCGGTCTATCCCGACATCGCGCCCGGCAACGGGGCGCTGGGCGGGCTAGAGGCGGCGCTGACATACGCGCGGGGCGACAAGGTGTTCGTATGTGCCTGCGACATGCCCTTCATCTCGCCGCCGCTGATCCACCATCTCAATGCCAGCATCGGCGCGCACGACGCCGCCGTGCCGCGTGACGGCTACGGGCTCCAGCCCCTACACGCCATCTATGCCCGCCGCATCGCGCCGCTGATCGCGCCCTTCATCACCCGCCGCACGCTGCGCATGGACGGCTTCGTCGCCGCCCTCGACGCGGTAATCCTGCCGCCGTCCGATGTGGCCGCCTATGCGGCGGAGGCGGAGATCTTCTTCAACGTCAATACCCCGGCGGACCTCGAACAGGCGCGGCTCAAGGCGCGGGAAGCTCCGCAATCGCCCCAGGATGAGCCGGCGCGCGGGCCGCGCTAGGTTCGTCGCGACAAGCGAAAAACGGGAAGGAAACATGCCAGACGTCGAGGAGCCCAGCCTCTATGCGCGGATCGGCGGCGCCGCCGCCGTGCACGCGCTCGTGGGGCGCTTCTATCATTTGATGGACACGCTGCCGGAAGCTGCCGAATGCCGCGCCATCCACCCCGCGAGCCTGGACGGCAGCGCGCGCAAGCTGGAGGAATATCTCACCTATTGGCTGGGCGGCCCGTCCGACTACGTGGCCCGCAACGGCCATCCGCGCCTGCGCATGCGCCATTTCCCAGCCGCCATCGGGCCGGCGGAGCGCGACGGCTGGCTGGCGTGCTTCCGCCAGGCGCTGGCCGAAACCGTCACGGACCGCACCGCCGCCGCCGAGCTTCTGCCCCGCGTGGAGGCGCTCGCCGCCCATATGCAGAATCGGGCCTGACCGCCGGTCGCCCCCTTTTAAAGCGCGGGCCAGCTGCGTTCACAGGCGCGCCATCCGGGCGGCAAAGCGCCACGCCGCGCGCGTTGGGGCCATCGACCGGTCCTGCGGCGCGCGCGACCCGACCCGCCCCGCCCCGCCCGTAGGCGCCGGAGGTGCGCGGCGCTCGCGCGCACGACGCTGCGGCAGCTTCCCGAAGGGCCGCGCCCGGTTCTCCCGCGCCGCGGGCGGTGTGCCCGCACCGGCGCCCCACATGACATTTTTATGTCGTCTCGGCCCCGTGCTGCGCCCGCAAAATCCCGTCCCAAGCCTTGTGTTTCTTCACTTTTCACCGGGCAAGTGTTGACGGCGGGACCCGCCGTCCGCATGGTGCGGCCGCGCTTACATCTGGGCGTTGACGAGGAGTATTCCCCATCATGAGCCAATGGCCGGTTCACGCGAAAATCGATGGACCCATTGTGATGATCGGCTTCGGGTCGATCGGTCGCGGCACGCTGCCGCTTATCGAGCGCCACTTCGAATTCGATAAATCCCGCTTCGTGGTTATCGATCCCGTGGACAAGGATCGCGCTCTGCTGGACGAACGCGGCATCCGCTTCATCCAGTCCGAGGTGACGGCGGAGAATTATCGCGACCTGCTCACCCCGCTGCTGACGGCGGGCGGCGGACGCGGCTTCTGCGTCAATCTCTCGGTGGACGTGTCGTCGATCGCGATCATGGAAATGTGCCGGGAAATCGGCGCGCTCTATGTGGATACGGTCATCGAGCCCTGGAAGGGCTTCTATTTCGACAACACCCTCGGCCCCGAGGCACGCTCCAATTACGCGCTACGCGAAGGCCTGCTGGACGCGCGCCGGCGCTCTCCCGGCGGTCCCACCGCCGTCTCCACCTGCGGCGCCAATCCGGGCATGGTGTCCTGGTTCGTGAAGCAGGCGCTGCTCAACATCGCCGCCGATACCGGGCTCGACCGGCCGGAACCCGCCAGCCGCGAGGAATGGGCGCAGCTTGCCCGCGCCCTCGGCGTCAAGGGCATCCATATCGCCGAGCGCGACACCCAGCGCGCCCGCGACCCCAAGCCGGCCGACGTGTTCGTCAACACCTGGTCGGTGGAGGGCTTCGTCTCCGAGGGCCTGCAGCCGGCCGAGCTCGGCTGGGGCACGCACGAGAAGCAGCTTCCCCCGGACGGGCGCACCCATGCCAGCGGCTGCGGCGCCGCCATCTATCTGATGCGGCCGGGCGCAGATACCCGCGTGCACAGCTGGACCCCGACCCCGGGGCCGCAGTTCGGCTATCTGGTCACGCACAATGAGGCGATCTCGATCGCCGACTATCTCACCGTGCGGGACGGGGCGAACGTGCTCTACCGCCCCACCTGCCATTATGCCTACCACCCCTGCAACGACGCGGTGCTGTCGCTGCACGAGATGTTCGGCAATGGCGGCGTGCAGCAATCGTCCTGGAAGATCCTCGACGAGAACGAGATCGTCGACGGCCGGGACGAACTGGGCGTGCTGGTCTATGGCCATGCCAAGAACGCCTATTGGTACGGTTCCCACCTCTCCATCGAGGAAGCGCGCGAGCTTGCGCCCTATCAGAACGCCACCGGCCTGCAGGTGACCTCCGCCGTGCTCGCGGGCATGGTGTGGGCGCTGGAAAATCCGGAAGCCGGCATCGTCGAAGCCGACGAGATGGACTTCCGCCGCTGCCTTGAGGTGCAGTTGCCCTATCTGGGCGAGGTGAAGGGCACCTATACCGACTGGACCCCGCTCACCAAGCGCGTGGACCTGTTCCCCGAGGATATCGACCTCGAGGATCCCTGGCAGTTCAAGAACATCATCGTGCGCTGACCGCGCGGGTCGCATCGTGCGCTGACCGCGCGGCTCGCATCGTGCGCCGCCCGAGACCCGCACTCCTGTGCCCCTGAACGAGGCCCTCCCTACCGGGAGGGCCTTTTTTCGTTTCCCGTCGCGCGCTCGCTCACCGCAACGTGCACGCCGGCTGGGGAGAATGTGGCGCCGGCCCGCGGCCTCGCCATTTTTATGCCGTCGCGGCAGGTGCCATAATCGGATATTGGCTGAAGCACGCTCGCTTATCCCAGCCTCCGGAGCCGCTGATGCATGTGAAGGTCCGCCTCGCCGCCCTCCTCGTTTCCCTCCTGCCCGTCCTGGGCCTGCCGGGGACGATCCGCGACGCGGCCGCACAGGGCGCCTCGGCGCCCGCAGCGCCGGCGGACGCCGGCCCCTTCCGCTCCGCGACCTCCTTGATGGGCACGCCGAAATATCCTGCGGACTTCAAGCATTTCGACTATGTGAACCCGGATGCGCCCAAGGGCGGCACCGTGCGCCTGTCCGAGAACGGCACGTTCGACAGCTTCAACGCCATCATCACGCGCGGCACGCCCGGCGCCGGGATCGGCCTGATCTACGACACGCTCACCACCCAGTCGCGCGACGAGGTGGCGACCGCCTATGGCCTGATCGCGGACGGCGTGCGCTTCCCGCCGGACTTCTCCTCCGTCACCTATCGCCTGCGGCCGGAAGCGAAATGGCATGATGGAACCCCCATCACGCCCGACGATGTGATCTGGTCGTTCGACGTCCTGACCAAGAACAATCCCGGCCAAGCCTTCTATTATCGCCATGTGAAGGACGTGCAGAAGACCGGCGAGCGCGAGGTGACCTTCACCTTCGATCAGGGCGGCAATCGCGAATTGCCGCAGATCGTCGGCGAAATGATGGTGCTGCCCAAGCATTGGTGGACCGGCACCGACGGCACCGGCCGCAAGCGCGACATCACCCAGGGCACGCTGGAAGCCCCGCTCGGCTCGGGCGCCTATAAGATCAAGTCCTTCGTGCCCGGCCGCACCATCGTCTACGAGCGGGTGAAGGATTATTGGGGCAAGGACCTGCCGGTGAATGTCGGCACCAATAATTTCGATGAGATCCGCTACGAATATTATCGCGATGACACGGTGGAGCTGGAGGCCTTCAAGGCCGACCAATATGACTTCCGGGTCGAGAGCTCGGCCAAGAACTGGGCCACCGCCTATGATTTCCCGGCCAAGGCCGAAGGCAATGTGCTGCTCGAAACCTTCGAGAACCGCGCCTCGGGCGTGATGCAGGCCTTCGTGCCCAATCTGCGCCGCGCCAAGTTCCAGGACCCACGCGTGCGCCGCGCGCTGAATTACGCGCTCGACTTCGAGGGCATGAACAGGACCCTGTTCTTCGGCCAGTATGAGCGCGTGAACAGCTATTTCAGCGGCACGGAGCTGGCCTCCTCCGGCCTGCCCACCGGCCGCGAGCTGGAGATCCTCACCCCGCTGAAGGACAAGCTGCCGGCGGGCGTCTTCACCACCCCTTATACCAACCCCGTCAGCGGCACCGACCAGGACCGCCGCAGCAATCTGCGCAAGGCGGCCGAGCTGCTGAAAGAGGCCGGATACGAGGTGAAGGGCAAGCAATTGGTGGATGCCTCGGGCGCCCCCTTCTCCATCGAATTCCTGCTGGCCAGCCCCGCGTTCGAGCGCGTCGCGCTGTACTACAAGCCGGCCCTGGAGCGGCTCGGCATCAGCGTGTCGGTGCGGATGGTGGACACCTCGCAATATATCAACCGCATCCGCTCGCGCGATTTCGACATGATCGTCGCGAGCTGGGGCCAGTCGCTCTCGCCGGGCAATGAGCAGCGCGATTATTGGGGCTCGGATTCGGCCACCCGCGACGGCTCGCGCAATTATGCCGGCATCGCCAATCCCGCCATCGACACGCTGATCGAGAAGGTGATCTACGCCACCAGCCGCGAAGATCTGGTGGCCGCCACCCACGCGCTCGACCGCGCGCTGCTGTGGAACGAATATGTCATCCCCGCCTGGACGCTGCACTATACCCGCACCGCCCGCTGGGACCGCTTCGGCCACCCGGAAAAGCTGCCGCGCTATTCCTATGCCTTCCCGGAAATCTGGTGGTGGGATGCGGCCAAGGCGGCCAAGATCGGGACGCGCGGGCAATGAGCGATTTCGATCGGCGCGCGGTGCTGCGCCTGGCCGCCGCCGGCGGGGCGACGCTGCTCGCCCGGCCGGCGTTCAGCCAGGCCCGGGCGGTTCCCGACGGCAAGAGCGCGGCGGAGGCCGAGGGCGGCGCATCGGCCGCGCCGGGCGCGGAGCGGCACGGCATCTCGTCCTTCGGGGAGCTGAAATATCCCAGCACCTTCCCGCATTTCGACTATGTGAACCCGGACGCTCCCAAAGGCGGCACGTTTTCGCAGATCGGCCCGACGGCGGCCTATAACCAGTCGTTCCAGACTTTCAACTCACTCAACGGCTATATCCTGCGCGGCGACGGCGCCCAGGGGCTGGCGCTGATTTTCGACAGCCTGATGGCCCGTGCCTATGACGAGCCGGATTCGCTCTACGGCCTCGTCGCCGCGAGCGTCGCGATCGGGGACGGCGGCCAGCTCTACACCTTCCGCCTGCGCCCGCAGGCGCGCTTCCACGACGGCTCGCCGCTCACCGCCGAGGATGTCGCCTTCTCGCTCAACACGCTGAAGGCGCAGGGCCACCCGCTGATCCGCCAGGCACTGCGCGAGTTCACCGGCGCCGAGGCGGACGGGACGGGCACCGTGAACCTGCGCTTCACCGCCCAGTGTCCGCGCGACGTGCCGCTCTATGCCGCGAGCCTGCCGATCTTCTCCAAGGCCTATTACACCAAGCACAAGTTCGAGGAGACGACGCTGGTGCCCCCGCTCGGCGGCGGCGCCTACAAAATCGGCCGCTTCGAGTCCGGCCGCTATATCGAATACGACCGGGTGACGGACTATTGGGCCAAGGACCTGCCGGTGAATGTGGGTCGCAACAATTTCGACACCGTGCGCTTCGAATATTTCCGCGACCGGGATGTCGGCTTCGAGGCGTTCAAGGCCCGCGTCTATCTGTTCCGCGAGGAATTCACCTCGCGTGCCTGGTCCACCCAATATGATTTCCCCGCGCTGCGCGACGGCCATGTGAAGCGCGACGTGCTGCCGGACGAGACCCCCTCGGGCGCGCAGGGCTGGTTCTTCAACACCCGCCGGGCGAAATTCTTCGATCGCTCGGTGCGCGAGGCGATCTCGCTCGCCTTCGATTTCGAATGGACCAACAAGAATCTGATGTACGGCCAGTATGAGCGCACCTGGTCATTCTTCCAGAATTCCGACCTGATGGCGCAGGGCAAGCCCTCGCCGGCCGAAGAAAAGCTGCTGCGCCCCTATGCCGAGCGCCTGCCGCAGGATGTGTTCGAGGAGGCCTATGCGCCGCCCATCACCGATGGCTCGGGCCAGGACCGCGCGCTGCTGCGCCGGGCTGCCGCCTTGCTGAAGGAGGCCGGCTATACCATCCAGCAAGGCAAGCTAGTGGATGGCAAGGGCCAGCCGCTGCAGATCGAGTTCCTCGACGACGAAGGTTCGTTCGAGCGCCACACCTCCCGCTTCATCGGCAATCTGAAGCTGCTCGGCATCGACGCGACCTATCGCATCGTCGATCCCGCCCAATATCAGGCGCGGCTGAAGGATTTCGACTTCGACATCGTGGTGCGCCGCTATTCGGTCTCGCTCAATCCGGGGGAGGAATTGCGCGCCTATTTCGGCAGCGAGGCGGCGCGCACGCGCGGATCCAACAATCTCTCCGGCATTTCCGATACCGCCGTGGACGGGCTGATCGACGTGGCGCTGGCCGCGCGGACCCGTCCGGAGCTGGTCACCGCCGCCCGCGCGCTCGACCGGGTGCTGCGTTCGGGCCGCTATTGGGTGCCGCAATGGAACAAGGCATCCCACTGGATCGCCTATTGGGATGTGTTTGAGCGGCCCGCCGTGAAGCCGAAATATGAGCGCGGGGTGCTCGACACCTGGTGGCAGAAGCCGGCATCCTCGCCACCGCCCGCAAAGGGCGGTTGACGCCGAAGGCGAGAGCCCGCACCGTCGGCGCGAACCTGGAGACCCGATGCTCGCTTATATCATCCGCCGTGTCGCCCTCATGATCCCGACCATCCTCGGCATCATGCTGGTTTCCTTCGTGGTGGTGCAGTTCGCGCCAGGCGGCCCGGTGGAGCGTGTGATCGCCCAATTGACCGGCGACGGCGCCTCCGCCACCTCGCGCATTTCCGGCCAGGGCGGCGATTTCGCCGGGGGCGCCGCCATGCCCGGCGGCGGCGGGGCCGACGCCTCGGCCTCGAAATATCGCGGCGCCCAGGGGCTGGACCCGAAATTCATCAAGGAACTGGAAAAGCAGTTCGGCTTCGACAAGCCGGCCTATGAGCGCTTCTGGATCATGATCAAGAATTACGCGACCTTCGATTTCGGCCGCTCCTATTTCCGCGACATCCGCGTCATCGACCTGATCGCCGAGAAGATGCCGGTCTCGATTTCGCTCGGCCTGTGGATGACTTTGCTCACCTACGCCATCTCGATCCCGCTCGGCATCTCCAAGGCCATGCGCGACGGCTCGCGCTTCGATGTGTGGACCTCGGCGGTGATCATCGTCGGCTATGCCATTCCCTCCTTCCTGTTCGCCATCCTGCTGATCATCCTGTTCGCTGGCGGCTCGTTCCTGGACTGGTTCCCCCTGCGCGGCCTCACCTCGGACAATTGGGCGCAATTGTCCTGGCCCGAGCGGATTCTCGATTATGGCTGGCACCTGGTGCTGCCGCTCACCTCCATGGTGCTCGGCGCCTTCGCCACCATGACCTTGCTGACCAAGAATTCGTTCCTGGAAGAAATCCGCAAGCAATATGTCACCACCGCCCGCATGAAGGGGCTCTCCGAGCGCAGCGTGCTCTATCGCCACGTGTTCCGGAACGCGATGCTGATCGTCATCGCCGGCTTTCCCGGCGCCTTCATCTCCGCCTTCTTCACCGGCTCGCTGCTGATCGAGACCATCTTCTCGCTCGACGGGCTCGGGCTGCTGGGATTCGAGAGCGTGCTGAACCGCGATTATCCGGTGGTGTTCGGCACGCTCTACATCTTCTCCTTGGCGGGCCTCGTGGTCGGCCTGCTGTCGGACCTCACCTATATGCTGGTCGATCCGCGGATTGATTTCGAGACGCGGGACGTCTGAGCCATGACGGCCCTGCCCACCCTCCCCCAGACCGAGCCCGCCACCCCGCCGGCGGCGAAGCCGACCAAGCGGCCGTTCTTCTCGCCGCTCAACCGGCGGCGGATCGCCAATTTCCGCGCCAACGGGCGCGGCTGGTGGTCGTTCGTGCTGTTCATGATCCTGTTCGTGCTCAGCCTGTTCGCGGAATTCATCGCCAACGACCGGCCGATCCTGGTGCGGCTTGACGGCGCCTATTATTTCCCGGTGCTGAAAGCCTATCCCGAGACCACGTTCGGCGGCGATTTCGAGACCACGGCGGATTATCGCGACCCCTATCTGCGCAAGCTGATCGCCGAGAAGGGCGGCTGGATGCTCTGGCCGCCGGTGCATTTCAGCTATTCCACCCACAATCTCGACCTGCCCACCCCCGCCCCCTCGCCGCCCACCTGGATGCTGAGCGAGGAGCAGTGCAAGGCAGTCGCCGAGCGCAAGGGGGTCTCGGGCTGCTCGGGGCTCGAATACAATTGGCTGGGCACCGACGACCAGGGCCGCGACGTGCTGGCCCGCCTGATCTACGGCTTCCGCATCTCGGTGCTGTTCGGGCTCGCGCTCACCCTGGTCTCCTCCGCCATCGGGGTCGCGGCGGGGGCGGTGCAGGGCTATTTCGGCGGCTGGGTGGACCTTCTGTTCCAGCGCTTCATCGAGGTATGGACCTCCATCCCCTCGCTCTACCTGCTGCTCATCATCTCCTCGGTCCTGGTGCCCGGCTTCTGGGTGCTGCTGGGCATCCTGCTGCTGTTCTCCTGGGTCTCGCTGGTGAGCCTGGTGCGCGCCGAATTCCTGCGCGCGCGCAATTTCGAATATGTGCAGGCGGCCCGCGCCCTGGGCGTGAACAATCTCACCATCATGGTGCGGCACCTCTTGCCCAACGCCATGGTGGCGACGCTCACCTTCCTGCCGTTCATCCTCTCCTCCTCGGTGATGACGCTGACCGCTTTGGACTTCCTCGGCTTCGGCCTGCCGCCCGGCTCGCCCTCGCTGGGCGAACTGCTCTCGCAAGGCAAATCCAACGTCCAGGCCCCCTGGCTGGGCCTTGCCGGCTTCTTCACCGTGGGCTTGATGCTGAGCCTTCTGATCTTCATCGGCGAGGCGGTGCGCGACGCCTTCGACCCGCGCAAGACCTTCGGGTGAGGTGTGGTAGGATGCGCACCATGGAGACGAAGCCATGAACAGGATCGTGCGGGAGCATTATCCCGTGGAGAAATTGCCGGAGGATCTGCGGGTGACCGGCAATGACAATACCGACGTTCGGGTCGTGATTGAGCGCGTGCCGGCTTCCGTGCCCGAGGAGAAACTGCGGGCGCTGCTTGCCTTAGCTCGCCGCGTCGAGCCCATCGGAGACGATTCTGTGGAACGCATCAGGAAACTGCGGGATGAATGGGACGACTGACGCCCTCGCTCGTTCGCGCATCTACCTCGACACTAATATCTTCATCGAAGCTTTCGAAGGTCGGGGACCGACATCGGAAATGCTGGTGTCCCTACTGCTTGCCGGGTGGGATGCCGAAATCCCGCCCTTGGTAACAAGCGAACTCACTCTCAGTGAACTCCTAGTGAAACCGCTCGAACTGGGCCGACTCGATCTCGTTCAAATCTATGACAATTGGACAATCTCCAACCGTCATATCGAAGTAATCCCAGTCTTCCGTGGCGTGTTACGCGATGCTGCGGATTTGAGGGCACGCGATAAAGCACTCAAGCTTCCGGACGCCATTCACCTGGCAACGGCCCTCGGGCTGGGCTGTGGAGTGTTTTTGACCAAGGATGAACGGATCAAGCCACCACCTGAGATCGATTTGGTTCGCTTGAACGAAGCGAATATTCGTAAGCTTCTTGAAAGGGGCGCCCCCGTATGACCCCCTCCCCCCTCCTCTCCGTGCAAGACCTGTCCGTCGCCTTCCGCCGGGTGGGCGGCGATTTTCTGGCGGTAAAGAACGTCTCGTTCGATGTCGCACCCGGCGAGACGGTGGCGCTGGTCGGCGAGTCCGGCTCGGGCAAGTCCGTCACCGCGCTCTCGGTGCTCAAGCTCCTGCCCTATCCCGCCGCCAGCCACCCCACCGGCAAGATCCTGTTCAAGGGCCGCGACCTACTCACCTTGCCGGAGCGCGAGTTGCGCGGCGTGCGCGGCAATGACGTGACCATGGTGTTCCAGGAACCCATGAGTTCGCTCAACCCGCTGCACACCATCTCCCAGCAGATCGGCGAGATGCTCATCCTCCATCGCGGCATGGGCGGCACGCAGGTGCGCGAGCGCACACTGGAATTGTTGCACGAGGTGGGCATTCCCGATCCCGAGCGGCGGCTGTCGGATTATCCCCACCAGCTCTCCGGCGGCCAGCGCCAGCGCGTCATGATCGCCATGGCGCTCGCGAACGAGCCGGATCTCCTGATCGCGGATGAGCCGACCACCGCGCTGGACGTCACGGTCCAGGCGCAGATTCTCAGGCTCCTGAAGGACCTCCAGGCCCGCATGGGCATGGCCATGCTGTTCATCACCCACGACCTCGGCATCGTGCGCAAGATCGCCGACCGGGTGTGCGTCATGAGCAAGGGCGAGATCGTCGAACAGGGCGGGGCGGAGGAAACCTTCCTCCATCCCAAGCACCCCTACACCCAGGCGCTGCTGCATGCGGAGCCCAAGCCCGATCCCGCCCCCGCCGCGCCGGACGCGAAAGTGGTGGTTTCCGCCCAGGACCTGAAGGTGCATTTCCCCATCAAGCGCGGCATCCTTCGCCGCACCATTGGCTACGTGAAAGCGGTGGACGGGGTGACGCTCGACATCCACGAGGGCGAGACCCTGGGCGTGGTGGGCGAATCCGGCTCGGGCAAGACCACGCTGGGGCTGGCCTTGCTGCGCCTCATCTCCTCCAGCGGCCCCATCGCCTTCCTCGGCAACCGCATCGACGGCCTGCGCTTCAAGCAATTGCGGCCCCTGCGGGCGGACATGCAGATCGTGTTCCAGGACCCCTACGGCGCGCTCTCGCCGCGCATGTCCATCGAGGACATCGTCGGCGAGGGCCTGCGCGTGCACCAGAAGGGGCTCGACGCCGATGCGCGCGAGCAGCGGGTCATCGCCGCGCTCGCCGACGTGGGCATCGACCCGGAAAGCCGGCACCTCTATCCGCACGAATTCTCCGGCGGCCAGCGCCAGCGCATCTCGATCGCGCGGGCGATGGCGCTCGAACCCTCGTTCGTGGTGCTGGACGAGCCCACGAGTGCGCTCGACATGCTGGTGCAGGCGCAGATCGTGGAATTGCTGCGCGCCCTGCAGCGGCGCCGGTCGCTCACTTATATGTTCATCTCCCACGACCTGCGGGTGGTCTCCGCGCTGGCGAGCCGCATCCTGGTGATGCGCAACGGCAAGATGGTGGAGGAAGGCCCGGCGCGAGAGGTGTTCCAGAACCCGAAGGAAGCCTATACCCAGGCCCTGTTCGCCGCTGCCTTCAATCTGGAAACCGCCCAGCCGGGAGTGACCGCGCAATGAGCGAGCCGAGCAAGACCGCCCCGCCGCGCGCCCATGGCGATGCCGCAGCCGAGGTCGCGGTCTCTCCGCCCCATCTGCTGGGCCAGGGGTTTCGCGACTATCTGCGCTATGAGGTGAAGCTGCATCACGAGCCGGGTGGCGCGGCGGAGACGTCGCAACGCGATATCGTGGTCGGGGGACGGGTGGTCGGGGTGCTGTGCTTCGATCCGGCGCGCGACCGCGTGGTGCTGATCCACCAGTTCCGCCTCGCCGCCCATCTCGCCACCGGCCTCGGCCGGATGGTGGAAATCGTCGCCGGGCGGGTCGAAACGGGCGAGGCGCCAGCGGCCGCAGCCCATCGCGAATGCCTGGAGGAGATCGGCGTCGCGCCGACGCGCCTGGAAGAGCTGTTCAAATTCATGCCGACGCCGGGCGTGACCGACGAAATCTGCACGCTCTACCTCGGCATCGTGGATTCCCACGCTTTGCCCGTCCGCGCGGGTCTCGCCCATGAGCACGAGGTCACGGCGCCCTTCACTCTCGGCCTGGATGATGCGCTCGGCCTGCTCAGCCCCGGCTGCGTGATGAACGGCTATACCCGCATCGCGCTGCAATGGCTGGCGCTCAACCGCCCGCATCTGGCCGAGCTCGCCGCCAGGGCCCGGGCCGAAGCCTGAGCTTCGCCCCTGGAGCCGCCCTCTTGCCCTAGACCGATCGACAGTCAGCGGCGGAGTATTTCGTCGAGGCGCACTACTGCAGGTGCGCGGCAGTGTCTTTGTCTGACCATTCGTCATGGCCGTGCCCGTCCCGGCCATCCACGCCGGACCGCCCGCGCAGGCCTTGAAAAGCCCGTGCCAGCGGGGCCGCGTGGATGCACGGGACAAGCCCGTGCATGACGAACGATCCTAGAACCTTTCATCGTTTCTTAGAAACAATGAAAGGCTCTAACTTATTGTGATGCCGCATTTTCTTCCCGCGAACCGGTGTCCACTTCGCTCGAAAATGCTCTAGCCCGCAAACCCGAGTTTCGCGAGTTCGCGCTCCAGGGCCGCGCTCACCAGCACCCCCTCCTGCGCGGCATGGGCGCGGGCGGCGATGCGGCGCGAGCCGGGCAGGCGCGCGCCCTCCTGGCCCTCGATGGCTTCCACCAGCCGCGCCAGATGGTCGAGATAGCCGGGCCCGCCCAGCGCGCCGGGATTGATCGCCACCAGGGTCTGGCCGATGGCGGGCGGCGGGCCTTCGCCGTCGAAGAAGGACGGGGCATCGATGGCGAAAGTGGCCGCGTTCAGCGCGGCGGAGAGCACCTCGACCATGAAGGCGAGCGCCGTGCCCTTGGCCTCGCCCATGGGCACCATGGTGCCGGCCAGACCCGCCTTGGCGTCGGTGGTGGCGCGCCCCTCGGTATCCAGCGCCCAGCCCTCGGGGATCGGCTCGCCCTTCTGCGCGGCGGCGAGGATATAGCCGCGCGCGACCTTGGAGACGGACAGATCCACCACCGCCGGCGGCCGGTCCAGCAGCGGGGTCGCGAACGCGATGGGATTGGTTCCGAACACGGGACGCCGTCCGCCCCAGGGCGCGATGGAGGCGGGCGCATTGGTGAAGGCGAGCGCGATCAGCCCCGCCTCCGCCATGCGCTCCACCGGATGGCCGGCGACGCCGAAATGACTGGAGCGGCGGATGCCGGCAATCGCGATGCCCATTTCCTTCGCCAGCGGCACGAGGTGCTGTTCCGCGAGCCGTACGGCGGGATAGGCAAAGCCGTTGGCGGCATCGACGCCGACCACCGAAGGCGCGGCCTTGCGGTGCGTGGGCACGGCATGGCCGTCGATCTTGCCGGCGAGCGCCTGGAGGCCATAGCTCGGCAGCCGGGCGAGCCCGTGGCTGGGCAGGCCGTCGGCTTCCGCCGCCACCAGCGCCTCGGCGACCACGGCCGCGTTTTCCGCACTGGTGTTGAAATGCTGGAGCGCGGCGGCGGCATAGGCACGCGCGCCGTCCATATCGAGCCTGCGGCCCTCGGTCATAACGGGTCTTCTCCTTCAGGCCGCGCATCGAACCGTGTGAGGTCGAAGGCGGCGACATCCTCAAGCAGGGCCACGAAGGCGCGGGCACCGAACTCCGCCGCCGCCGCGCCCTTTTCCGCGCTGGCCGGGCGGGCATCGCCCATGGCGCCGGCGGGGCTCAGATCCTCGCTCATCCAGCCGAAGCCGACGGGATGGTTCGCGCGCAGCTGGGCGAACTCGCGCTCCATGGCGATGCTCCAGGGCGCGAAGTCGCGCGCCTGCGCCATGTCCACCAGATCGGGGCGGAAGGCGAGCATCAGCGAGGTCTCGATATCCCCGCCATGGATGCCGTGCGCCCGCTCCTGCGGCGCGAACAGGCCGTCCGGATAGCCGAAACGGTGCATGGAGACGTTCACGGCCAGCATCTTGTGGCGCACCCGAAGCGTGCGGGACACGAGATCCATCACCGGCACGTTGCCGCCATGGGTGTTGAGCAGCACCAGCCGGCGGATGCCGGCGCGGGCCACCGCATCGCCCAGTTCCGTCCAGGCACGCAGCGCGGTTTCCGGCGACAAGGTGAGCGTGCCGGTGAAGGATTGATGCTCGTCGGACTTACCCACCGCCTGGATCGGCAGGAACAGGGCGGTCATATCGGGACGCAGCAAGGGCAGGATACGGTCGATATAGCCCTGGGAAATGAAGGTGTCGGTGCCGAGCGGCAGATGGGGCCCATGCTGTTCCACCGCCGCCACCGGCAGGATGGCGATCGCCGCCGCGCGGTCCAGCGCCGCGAGCGCCGGCGAGGACAGCGCGGCCCAGAATCGGTGTGTCATGGAAAAACCCGTGCGGTCATGCCGGCGTCATCATGGTCGCGAGGCGGGCGCGCCCGGCCCGGCGCCCGCATTTCGGCGCGGACATTAGGAGCGCGCCTGCGGCGCCGCAAGCAGGCGGCCGACACTTGTCTCCCAATCGGCACAAGACCTTCGCAAAATTGTAAGCCGGCGCGTGGATAAGGTAGGCTGCGCGCGGCAATCGACGGCCTGCGGACGATTGTGCTGGGGCGCGCCAGGGGGTTGGGATGAAGGATCCGATCGCAAAGACCATCGGCTACCGCCTCACGCACACGGCGCGGCTGCAAAAGGCCTTGTCGGCGCGGCTGCTGGCGGACCTCGGCTTGTTTCCGGGGCAGGAATCGGTGCTGAAGCTGCTGATCGACGAGGATGGCCGCACCATGGGCGACTTGGCCATGGCGTTGCGCGTGCGCCCGCCCACCGCTTCCAAGACCATCGCCCGCCTGACCACCCAGGGCCTGGTGGAACGCCGCGCCACCGACGGCGACGGGCGCCTGGTGCGCGTGTTCCTCACCGCCGCCGGCCGCGACAAGGGTGGCGCCATCGACCATGTCTGGGAAACCCTGGAAAACGAGATGGTCGCCGGCCTCGAGGGCAAGGAGCGCAAGCGGCTGCGCAAATTGCTGCGCAAGGTGGAAAAGAACCTCGCCTTGCGCCTCGGCGCCGACGGCGGCGTGGATGACGAGGCCGAGCCGGCAGACGACGACGACGATAACTGAGCGTCGAGCGCCCCTCTCCCCGGCGAGGAGAGCGTTGGGTGAAGGGGCCCGCCCGCGCGCGGGCGGGTCGCGGCGCATGGCCCTTTGCCGCGCAAAGGTGCGGCTTTTGGGCAAAACCGTCGATATCGCGGCGATGGCTTCCTCTCCCCGGCGGGGAGAGGGCGGCTGCGCTTCGCGCGCATGGGGGATTTCCCGATCCATGCAAGATTAGAGCTTTGCCCCCGTCGCAAGCTCGCGCTATTGCTGGAAATCTAATCGATTAAGAGCCGAGACTTCATTTCGGCCGGAAAGGGAGCCATGTCCAACGCCATTGATCTTGCCGGACGCTGCGCCGTCGTCACCGGAGGCGCGCAGGGCATCGGCCGCGCCGTCGTCGAGCGCTTCCTCGCCTCCGGCGCCAAGGTCGCCATCTGGGACCGCGACGCCGATCTCGCGCAGAGCCTCGCCAACACCCTCGGCCGCGAAAAAGTGGTGCCCGTGGCGGTGGACGTCACCAGCCTTCCCGAAGTGGAGCGCGCCCGCGACGCGACCCTGGCGGCGCTCGGGGCGATCCATATCCTGGTCAATAATGCCGGCATCGCCGGACCCAATCATAAGACGTGGGACTATCCGGTCGATGCCTGGGCGCAGGTGATGGCGATCAATCTCAACGGCCCGTTCAATTGCTGCCGCGCCGTGGTGCCGGGCATGATCGCCCAGAATTACGGACGCATCGTCAATGTCGCTTCCATCGCGGGCAAGGAAGGCAATCCCAACGCCTCGGCCTATTCCGCCTCCAAGGCCGGCGTGATCGCGCTGACGAAATCCCTGGGCAAGGAACTGGCGGAATATGATATCGCGGTGAATTGCGTCACCCCCGCCGCCGCCAAGACCGCCATCTTCGACCAGATCAGCGAACAGCACATCGCCTATATGCTCTCCAAGATTCCCCGCAACCGCTTCCTCCAGGTGGACGAGGCGGCCGCGACCATCGCGTTTGCCGCCTCGGCGGACTGTTCCTTCACCACCGGCGCGGTCTTCGACCTGTCGGGGGGTCGCGCCACCTATTGACCAGATGCGCCGCGCCGACGCGTGGTGCCGGAAAGCCGTTCATGACCATCGCCGGACACAAGGTGCAGGTTTCAAGGCGACGCGATTCGACGCTCGTCGGCATCGGCCTCATGTGCCTGGCGGTGGTCTGCTTCGCGCTGTGCGACGCCACCGCCAAATGGCTGAGCGGGCATATCAACGTGTTCATGGTGGTGTGGGCGCGCTATGTGGTGCAGTTCGTGCTGGCGCTTGTGGTGTTCAACCCCTGGACCGTGCCGGGCCTGATGCGCACCCGCCGTCCATGGCTGCAATTGTTCCGCTCGGCCCTGCTGTTCGCCTGCACGGCGCTGAATTTCTGCGCCCTGCAATATCTCCAGCTCGACCAGACCGTCTCCATCATGTTCTCGACGCCGTTCTTCGTCGCCTTGTTCGCCGGGCCGATGCTGGGCGAATGGATCGGGATGCGGCGGTGGGCGGCGATCCTGGTGGGCTTCGCGGGCATCATCCTGGTGGCGCGGCCGGGGGTGGGCGGCATCCATCCCGCCGCCTTGCTGATGCTGGCGGCGGCGGTGTGCTATTCGCTCTATGGCATCACCACGCGCATGCTGGCGGCGACCGACGCCTCCCAGACCACCTTGTTCTATTCCTCCCTGGTGGGCGCGCTGGTCGCCTCGGTGCCGCTGCTCTGGGTGTGGGAGACCCCGCGCGAGCCGATGGTGTTCGGCGCCATGCTGGAACTGGGCGCGGTGGTGGGCGCCGGGCATTTCCTGCTCATCCTCGCCCATGCCCGCGCACCGGCGGCGACGCTCTCGCCCTTCATCTACACCCAGATCATTTCCATGATCGTGCTCGGCTGGCTGATGTTCGGCAATCTGCCGAGCGGATGGACGCTGGCGGGCGCGGCGGTGGTGGTGAGTTCGGGAATCTATCTCCTCTTGCAGGAGCGAAAAGACCGGGCGCGCAAGACCCTCTATGCGACGACGCCCGAGTGAGGAAACAGGGAAAAGTCCCGCCGCTTCCTCGCTTTCGTCAAAATAGGCCTTATGCTGCAAGGCACAGAGTTCGGACCTTGCCCCCATGCCCGCCCCCCATTTGCTCGTCGTTGAAGGAAATACCGCAGACGCCCGCGCCCGCCAGGTGAAGTTCGGCGGCGAAGCGGCGAGCGAAGGGTATGCCCGCCTGCTGCGCGACCTGTGCCCCGGCGCCGTGGTCGACATCTGCTATCCGGCGGACCCCGGCGCCAATCTCCCCGACGCGGGGGGCCTGGAAGGCTATGACGGCATCGCCATCACCGGCTCCTCGCTCAACATCTATAATGGCGGCCTGCCCATCGAGCAGCAGATCGAACTGCTGCGCACCGCCTTCACCACCGGCACGCCGGTGTTCGGCAGCTGCTGGGGCCTTCAGCTCATCACGGTTTCGGCCGGCGGCGTGGTGCGGCGCAATCCGCGCGGGCGGGAGGTCGGCTTCGGCCGCCGCATCCGCATGACCGAGCATGGCGCGCAGCATCCCATCTTCATCGGCAAGCCGCGCGTGTTCGAGGCCATGACCGTGCATCTGGACGAGGTGGAAACCTTGCCGGAGGGCGCGCGCCTGCTCGCCACCAACGATCATTCCCAGGTTCAGGCCGCCGAAATTCCGGCCGGCGCCAGCACCGCCTGGGCCGTGCAATACCATCCCGAATATCCGTTCCGGGAAATGGCCGCCATCTTCCGCCGGCTGAGCCCCTCGCTGGTGGCGGAGGGCTTTTTCACCGACGAGGAGGCCCAGGAGAGCTTCATCGGCGATCTGGAAACCCTGGAGCGCGAGCCCGGCAACCAGCCCCTGGTCTGGCGCCACGGGGTGGACGGGGCGGTGATCTCCAAGGATCTGCGCACGGTGGAAATCCGCAACTGGATCGAACAGCTCGTGCTCCCCACCCGCGCGGCGCGCGGGCGGGGCTGAGGCGCCTTCGCGCACCGACCGCCCCCTCTCCCGCTTGCGGGGGAGGGCTGGGGTGGGGGCCTTCGCCCGCGCCGTCCTACGGCCTGTGGAGCGAGCGTGCACGGCCGCCTGTTTAACACCACCGCCCTTTCCACCGCCCCTTCCCCCTCCCTAACCCTCCCCCGCAAGCGGGAGAGGGAATTGACGAGCGCTCGGAGAGGTATAGCCCGTTTTCTGACGGGGAATTGGTCCGGATCGACCAGATCAGCGGCTGGGCCAGATCCACCGACCTCGGCGCACGCTAGAGCTTCGCCGCCAACGCCTGCGCCACCTTGGAAGCTGGAACGCGCCCCAGCGCGGCGGTGATGGCGCGGCCGGCGGCGGCCAGCTTGTCCAGGTCGACACCGGTCTCGATGCCGAGCCCGTTCAGCATATAGACCAGATCCTCGGTGGCGAGATTGCCGGAAGCGCCCTTGGCATAGGGGCAGCCGCCGAGCCCTGCCACCGCGCTGTCCACCACGCCGATGCCGAGATCGAGGCACGCCAACACATTGGCGAGCGCCTGTCCGTAAGTGTCGTGGAAATGCACCGCCGTGCGCTCCACCCCGATGGCCTCCACCACCGCGCCCGCCATGGCCTTCGCCTTGTCCGGCGTGCCGACGCCGATGGTGTCGCCGAGCGAGATTTCGTAGCAGCCCATCTCCACCAGGGCGCGCGAGACCTCCACCACTTTCTCCACCGGCACCGCGCCCTGATAGGGGCAGCCGAGCACGCAGCTCACATAGCCGCGCACCGCGATGCCGGCGACACCCGCCGCCGTGAGGACCGGCACGAAGCGCTCCAGGCTCTCGGCGATGGAGCAATTGATGTTGCGCTGGCTGAAGGCTTCCGAGGCGGCGGCGAACACAGCGATTTCGGTGACGCCACTCTCAAGCGCGGCTTCGAGCCCCTTCATATTGGGCACCAGCACCGGATAGCGCACGGTTTCGCGCGGCTGGATCGCCGCCAGAACCTGCGCCGTATCCGCCATCTGCGGCACCCATTTGGGGGAGACGAAGCTGCCCGCCTCGATGGTGGTGAGGCCGGCATCGGCCAGCGCCTCGATCAGCGCCACCTTGGCGGCAAGCGGAACGGTGCCCGGCTCGTTCTGCAGGCCGTCGCGCGGCCCCACCTCGACGATGCGCACCCGCCCCGGCCGGCTCACGCCACATCCTCCAGCACCAGCAGTTCCGCGCCTTCGTCCACGAGATCGCCGACGCCGAAGGCGACGCTCTTCACTCGCCCGTCGCGCGGGGCGGTGACCGTGTGCTCCATCTTCATGGCCTCCACCACCACCAGGGCCGTGCCCTTGGTCACCTCTTCCCCCGCGCTCACGGCGACGCGGATGATGGTGCCCGGCATGGGGGCCACCAGCCGCCCGGCGGTGCCGGTGGCCTCGATGCTGGCGAGGCGCGGGTCGATATGGTCGAGGCTGCGCTCGGTGCCGGCGGAGAAGATGGTCAGCCGCGCGCCGCTGCGCACCACGCGCGCTTTGGTACGCACGCCGTCCAGCCGGGCGATCAGGCCGCCGTCCTGCGTGCTCGTGCCCTCCACCGCCCTGCGCCCGCCCGGCAGGTCCAGCAGGAAGCCGCCGTCGGTATAATGGGCGCGCACGGGGATGCGGGTCTCATGGTCGGCGAAGGTCAGGTCCACGAAGGCGGAGCGGTTCAGCCGCCAGCCGGGCGCAAGGCCCCAGGGCGACCAGGGATCGGCGGGATCGGCCGCACCGGCGGAAATCCGCGCCTCGTCCAGCAGCAGGAACAGCGCCGCGAGCGCCAGCACCCGGTCGCCCACCGGCATCGGCTCTGGCAGCAGCGTCGCGCGGTGCCGCTCGATGAAGCCGGTGTCCAGCTCGGCCGCCGCGAACGCGGGCTCGGCGACGATCGCCTGGAGAAACATGCGGTTGGTGGGCAGGCCGACCACTTCGGTCGCCGCGAGCGCCGCCGCGAGCCGCCCCAGGGCCTCGGTGCGGTCGGCGCCCGAAGCGATGATCTTCGCGATCATGGGGTCGTAATGGATCGACACCTGATCCCCCGCGCGCACGCCGCTGTCCACCCGCAGGCCGGCGAGATCGAACGGCAGGCGCAGATGGTCGAGCCGGCCGACCTGGGGCAGGAAATCGCGCGCCGGGTCCTCGGCATAGAGCCGCACCTCGATGGCGTGGCCGATGAGGGGAATGTCGGCTTGCGCCAGCGGCAGCTTTTCGCCGCGCGCCACCCGGATTTGCCATTCCACCAGGTCCTGCCCGGTGATGGCCTCGGTGACGGGATGCTCCACCTGGAGGCGGGTGTTCATCTCCATGAAGAAGAAGTCGTCGCCCTCGGCGATGAATTCCACCGTGCCGGCGCCCACATAGCCGACCGCCTTGGCGGCATCCACGGCCGCCTTGCCCATGGCCGCCCGCCGCTCCGGTGTGAGGCCCGGGGCCGGCGCCTCTTCCACCACCTTCTGGTGGCGGCGCTGGATGGAGCAGTCGCGCTCGTGCAGATAGACCGCATTGCCGTGGGTGTCGGCGAACACCTGCACCTCGATATGGCGCGGCTTGGTCAGGTATTTCTCGATCAGCACCTGATCGTCGCCGAAGGCGTTCTTCGCCTCGCGCTTGGCGGAGGCGAGCGCCTCGGCGAACTCCTCGGCCGCGCGCACCACCTTCATGCCCTTGCCGCCACCGCCGGCGGACGCCTTGATGAGCACGGGATAGCCGATCTCGCCGGCCTTGCGGGCGAGCAAGGCTTCGTCCTGGTCCTTGCCGTGATAGCCGGGCACCAGGGGCACGCCGGCCTTCTCCATCAACGCCTTGGCCGCGCTCTTGGAGCCCATGGCGCGAATGGCGGAGGCCGGCGGGCCGACGAACACGATGTCCGCCCGCGCGCAGGCGTCCGCAAACTCCGCATTCTCCGACAGGAAGCCGTAGCCGGGATGGATCGCGTCCGCCCCGCTCATGCGCGCGGCATCGAGGATCGCGTCGATCTTCAGATAGCTCTCGCGCGCCGGCGCCGGGCCGATGGGATAGGCCTCGTCCGCGCTCTCCACATGGAGCGCGTGGGCGTCGGCTTGCGAATAGACCGCGACGGTCTTCAGCCCCATGGCTTTGGCGGTGCGCATGATCCGCACCGCGATCTCGCCCCGGTTCGCCACCAAAAGGGTGCGGATGGGTCGGGTCATGCTTGCCCCCATTCGGGTTTGCGTTTTTCCAGGAAGGAGGAGACGCCCTCGCGGCCATCGGCGCTGGCGCGCGCGTGGGCGATGCGCTCTGCGGTGTCCGCGATCAGATCGGGGGTCAGCGGCCGGTCCACCGCCGCCACCAGTTCCTTCGCCGCCTTGAGCGCCGCCGGGCTCGCCGCCTTCAAGGCCTTGAGATGCTGGGCGATGGCGCCGTCCAGCTCCTCCGCCGGCACCACCTGGTGCACGAGGCCGAGGGCAAGCGCCGTCTGCGCCGAGAAGCGCTCGGCGGTGAGAAAATAGCGCCGCGCCTGCCGCGCCCCCATGGCCCGCACCAGATAGGGGCTGATGACCGCCGGGATGAGGCCGATGCGCACCTCGGTGACGGCGAATTCCGCTTCCGGCACGGCCACCACGATGTCGCTCGCCGCGATCAGGCCGACAGCGCCGGCAAAAGCCGAGCCGTGCACCCGCGCCAGCGTCGGCTTGGGGCAGGTGTCGATGACGTGGATGAGATGGGCGAGCGCGCCCGCATCCGCGACATTCTCCTCGTGGGAATAGCCGGCCATGCGGCGCATCCAGTTGAGGTCCGCCCCGGCGCAGAAGGATTTGCCATTGGCGCGCAGCACCACGGCGCGGATCGCCGGATCGTTGCCGGCGTGATGATAGGCGGCGATCAGAAGGGCGATCAGGGCGTCGTCGAAGGCGTTGTGCACCTCCGGCCGGTCGAGCGTGAGGGTGGTGATGCCGTCTTCATGGGAAACGATGAGGCTCATGGACCTGTTCTCCGCCCGTGCTCCATGTCCCCTCCCCCCTTGCGGGGGAGGGTTAGGGTGGGGGGTATGGCCCCGCCAGGAACGCTGTCGTCGGTGCAAATGGAGAGATACCCCCCACCCCGCCCCTCCCCCACAAGGGGGGAGGGAGAGCGCCGAGCGGAGCGGAAATCGACGCCGCTCACATGCGGAACACGCCGAAGCGCGTCTCCCTGTCCGGCGCATTGAGCGCGGCGGAGAGCGCGAGCGCCAGCACCATGCGGGTGTCGGCGGGGTCGATCACCCCGTCGTCCCAGATCCGCGCGGACGAATAATACGGGTGGCCCTGGCGGTCGTATTGGGCCTGGATCGGCGCCTTGAAGGCGGCCTCCTCCTCCGCCGGCCAGGTGCCGCCCTTGCCCTCGATGCCGTCGCGCTTCACCTGGGCGAGCACGTTCGCCGCCTGCTCCCCGCCCATCACCGAGATGCGGGCATTGGGCCACATCCACAGGAAGCGCGGATCGTACGCGCGCCCGCACATGCCGTAGTTTCCGGCGCCGAAGGAATTGCCGATCACCACCGTGAATTTCGGCACGCTGGCGCAGGAGACCGCGTTCACCAGCTTGGCGCCGTCCTTGGCGATGCCGCCGGCCTCGTATTTGCGGCCCACCATGAAGCCGGTGATGTTCTGCAGGAACACCAGCGGGATATTGCGCTGGCAGCACAATTCCACGAAATGCGCGCCCTTCAGCGCGCTCTCGGAAAACAGGATGCCGTTATTGGCGATGATGCCCACGGGATAGCCGAAGATGCGGGCAAAGCCCGTCACCAAGGTCTGGCCATAGAGCGGCTTGAACTCGTCGAACTCGGAGCCGTCGACGATGCGGGCGATGATCTGGCGCACGTCGAACGGCTTCTTGGGGTCTTCCGAGACGATGCCGTAGATCTCTTCCGCATCATAGAGCGGCGCCTTGGGCGGGCGGATGTCGAGGTCGTGCCGCTTCATAAGGTTGAGATCGCCGATGATGGTGCGGGCGATGCCGAGCGCGTGGGCGTCGTTCTCCGCCATATGATCGGCGACACCGGAGACGCGGGTGTGCACGTCCGCCCCGCCCAGTTCCTCGGCGGTCACCACCTCGCCGGTCGCGGCCTTCACCAGCGGCGGGCCGCCGAGGAAGATGGTGGCCTGATTCTTCACCATGATGGACTGGTCCGCCATGGCCGGCACATAGGCGCCGCCGGCGGTGCAGGAGCCCATGACCACCGCCACCTGGGCGATGCCCTCGGCGGACATATTGGCCTGGTTGAAGAAGATGCGGCCGAAATGCTCGCGGTCGGGGAACACTTCGTCCTGGTTGGGCAGGTTCGCGCCACCGCTGTCCACGAGATAGACGCAAGGCAGGTGATTTTCCCGCGCGATGGCCTGGGCGCGCAGGTGCTTCTTCACCGTCATGGGGAAATAGGTGCCGCCCTTCACCGTCGCGTCATTGGCGACGATCATGCATTCGCGGCCCGAGACCCGGCCGATGCCGGTGATGATGCCGGCGGCGGGCACATCGCCGCCGTACATGTCATAGGCGGCGAGCTGGCTGAGTTCGAGAAAGGGCGAGCCGGTGTCCAGCAGGGTGCGGATGCGGTCGCGCGGCAGCAGCTTGCCCCGCTTCAGATGGCGCTCGCGCGCGACGTCCCCGCCGCCTTGGGAGATGCGCTCAACCTTCTCGCGCAAATCGCTGACGCTGGCGAACAGCGCGGCGCGATTGCGCTGATAGGCTTCGGAGCGGCGGTCCACCGCATCCTCGATGATTGCCATGAGGCCTCACCCCTGAGTGTCGATTGCGGAAGGACGCACGCCCGAATCCCGCGCCGGAAAGGCGGGCGGGCCCTCGAACCATGTTTCCTCCCATGCCGCTCGCGGTCGGCTTAGAAACGATCGTACGTTTTTTTATGAGAACCGCAAGGGCAAATCAGGCGCGCGCCTTGCGCTTGGCGCGGGCGGGCGGCACCTCTGCCGCAAGGCGCGGCGCTTCCAGAGCCGCCGCCGGCGCCTGCGGTGCGCCCGGCGCGACGCCTTGGGTGACGAGATCGCCATAAATGCCCACCAGATCGTCCTGGCTCAGCCGCCCATCGGGCCGGTACCACATGCAGATTCCGGTGAGCATGGAGATGATGGCGTAGGTGGAGACCCTCGGCTCGCTCACGCGGAACACGCCCTGCGCCGCCCCCTCGCGCAGGATCTGTTCCAGCAGCCCTTCGTAGCTGCGCCGCATCTCGACCACGACGGCTCGGTGCTCGTCGTCCAGCGAGCGGATTTCCATGTTGGCGATGAAGACATGGGCGCGCCGCGTCATGTGATAGCGCAGGTGAAAGCCCGTGAAAGCCCGCAGGCGCTCCAGCGGATCATCCAGCCCTTCCAGGGCCTCCCGCGCCCGGGCGATCAGGTCTTCCATGTGATCGCGCACGATGTCGAACAGCAGGCTCTGCTTGTTCTCGAAATACTTGTACAGCGAGCCGGACTGGAGCCCCACCTCGGCGGCGAGCTGCCGCAGGCTCATGGCCTCGTAGCCGTGCTTGTAGATCAGCAGCACCCCCGCCTGGCGGATTGCATGGGCGGTGCGGGCACCGTTGGAACCGACTGTACGCGCCATCTTCTTCTCAATTTGCGATCGCGCTCTTTGGCGCGCGAGCCTTGGGTGATGGATGCGGCCGCCGACCCCGGCGCCCGACCTAGAGTGGGCGCAGCGCGGCGGCGGCGCAAGACGCAAGCGGCCAAAAATGACCTTGACCGGGAGAGAAAAAGAACGTTCGATTGTTTCCAGATAACCCGACGGAATGATCGGGAACCGCGCGCCACGCCAGCCGAGACGGCCGCCATTATGGGAGAGAAAGCATGACCCGCGCACGGACGCGCCTTCAATCTTTCTGCATCAATATGGCATGGGATGCCCGGCCGCTGTAGTGGACCCATCCCTCGTCGTCGATGAAACCTGTATCGCCAAGAATATAATAGTCGCCACCGAACTCAAATCGCATCCTCGTCCTGGCATCATCCTTGAAATAGGACCGGAACCAGAACAGGGGCGAGCGTTCCACGTCGACGGCCAGGATGCCTTCGGCGCCGGCAGGCAGTTCGGCGCCATGCTTGTCCAGCACCGCAAGCGCGAAGCCGGGCATGACGCGGCCGACCGAGGACCGCCGCGAGGCGGCAGGGTCGCGGGGATCGTATTTCATCCCCACGATCATCCCGGTCTCGCGGTGTCCATATTGGTTGATCAGCGGCACCTCGAGCTTCTGCGTGACCCAGGAAATGACGTCGGGCGGCAGCGGTTCGCCGCCCACCGTGACCGTCCGGATGGCGAAGGGGGAGGTGGCATCGTTCGGATCGCCGCGCCGCCACGCCTTGATCTGGGAGGGGGCCGCCGTGAGGTTGGTGACGCGGAACTTCGACAGCACGCGATAGCCCTGCGACACATCATAAGGTCCATCGCAGAACAAAATAGAACAGCCAATCAGGAGCGGGCCGATGAGACCGTAATAGATGCCGTATTCCCAGCCCTGGTCGGCCATGTTCCAATAGACATCGTCGTCGCGGACATCCATGCCGATCCGCATATATTGCTCGATCGCCGCCAATGCCCGCACCGGCGTCAGAAGACCGAGCCGGGCCTCCACGAAGCTTGGAGCATAAGTCATGATGAAGGGGTCGTTGGCACCGTAGGTTTCCACCCCTTCGAGCGGCTCGGATGCATAGATGGACGACCAGAACTGGGTGACCTTGCCGTCGATCCGGTTGATCTGGTCGCCCTCGATCAGACAGACGAAGGTCTTCTCGTTGATGTAGCGGGAGGCGCGATCAATGAGGAACCGGTTCGCGACCACGGCCTTGACGCCACCGGCCTTCAGCCGGGCTTCGACGGCCGCGGGCGAATAGGTGGAGAAGAGCGGCATGTAGACCGCCCCGATCCGCCAGATGGCAAGCGCCGTGATGACCAGTTCCATGCCCTTGGGCAAAAGGACGGCGACCCGGTCGCCCTTCCTGATGCCCGCCGCCGCCAAGACACGGGCAAATCGAGATGAATATTCCGCGAGCTTGCCAAAGCTCAATTCAGAGGTCTGGCCCGAGACGGTCTCGTGGATCATCGCGGGATGGGCGCGTTTTACGGCCAGGTGCCGGTCGCACAGCAGGTGCGCCAGGGGGATCTTGCTGCCGCTGTACCGGTCCGGATGCGCCGCCGGGCGGGCGCCGGTCTCGGCCACGGGAAGATGGGAGGCGACATGAGCTTTGCCGGTCACGAACTTCGAGAAGAAGCCACCAAGGGAATAGCATCGCTCGCGGGGATCATAGGCCAGCAAGGTCTCGAACACCAAGGTCGTCGCCAGGCGGTGGGCGGTGGCCTTCGATAACCCGGTCCCCTGGATCAGCTCGGCGAGGCGCACCGGGTGCGGGGCGGCATTGGCCACCACCCGCAGCACCGAAATGGCGCGCCCGAGGCTTTGCGCGCCCTTGGGCGCGGCCGGATCAAGTTCGTCATCGCTCATGTCCTACAATGTGAGACAAAAAGCGCCCCACCGCAATATTTCGGACCGTGACACGCGATCACCCTTGAAAGAACCGAACGCTCGCTAGATAATCAAACCAATTCATCTCACAATGTGGGATATGGCCAAAGAAGCCAACCGCTCATATGCGGACTCCGGGAGGGGAATATGTCGACAGGCAAGGGTCCTGGCGCATCCGTCGCCGATTCGTCGCTGTTGAATGTCGATGGCATTTCGCTGCGCTTTGGCGGACTGAAAGCGCTGAGCAATGTCGGGTTTTCCGTCCGCAGCGGCGAATTGTTCTCGGTCATCGGGCCGAACGGAGCGGGGAAGACCTCGCTGCTGAACTGCATTTCCGGGCGCTACTCGCCCCAGGAAGGCAGGATCTCGTTCGACGGACAGGACATCACGCGCCTCAAGCCCAACAAGCGCGCCGCCGCCGGCATCGGCCGCACGTTCCAGAACCTCGCGCTGTTCCACCACATGAGCGTGCTCGACAACATCATGGTCGGCCGCCACCATCTGCTGAAGAACAATCTGTTCACCGGCGCGATCTATTGGATCGGCGGCGCGCAGAAGGAAGAATTGGAGCATCGCAAGGCGGTCGAGGATGTCATCGACTTTCTCGAAATCCAGCACGTGCGCAAGGCCACCGCCGGCACGCTCTCCTACGGCCTGCGCAAGCGCGTGGAACTGGCGCGCGCCGTCGCCCTGCAGCCCAAGCTGATCCTGCTCGACGAGCCCATGGCCGGCATGAACCTCGAAGAGAAAGAGGACATGGCCCGCTACATCGTCGATCTCAACGAAGAATGGGGCATGACGATCATCATGATCGAGCATGACATGGGCGTGGTCATGGACATTTCCCACCGCGTGATGGTGCTCGATTTCGGCCGCAAGATCGCCGAGGGCCTGCCCGCCGATGTGCTCGCCAATCCCAATGTCCGCAAGGCCTATCTGGGCGAGGAGGACCTCGTCGTCGAAGATGCGCCCGTTCTCCAGGCCGTATCCGCGTGAGGCAGCCATGAGCGTGAATACCCCCGCCTCCGCTTTGCCCGACGTGGCGATCTACGACACGTTCCCCAAGCTGCTCGCGCTCAATGCGCGCCAGCACCCCACGGATACCTGGCTGCGCGAGAAAGATCTCGGCATCTGGAATGCCTATACCTGGCAGCAGGTGAATGCGCGCGTGCAGAACATGGCGCTCGGCCTGATCGACCTTGGGGTCGCGCGCGGCGACGTGATCTCGCTGCTCGGCGACAACCGGCCGGAATGGCTGATGGGCGAAATCGCCATCCATGCGGTGGGCGGGCAATCGCTCGGCATCTATCGCGATGCGCTGGCGGACGAGGTCGCCTATCTCGTCACCTATGCGGACGTGGCGGTCCTGTTCGCCGAGGACGAGGAGCAGGTGGACAAGCTGCTCCAGCTGGAAGACCGCATCCCCACGGTGCGGCACATCATCTATTCCGACCCGCGCGGGCTGCGTAAGTATGAGGATGCCCGCCTGGTCTCCCTGGCGGATCTGGAAGCGCTCGGCGCCGCGCGCGCGGCGGCGGAGCCGCAAGCCTACCAGCGGCTCGTGGACCAGGGCTCCGGCGCCGACGTGGCGATCTTGTGCACCACCTCGGGCACCACGTCCCATCCCAAGCTCGCCATGCTCACAGGCGGCGCCGTGCTGCGCCATTGCGCGGCTTATCTCGCCGCCGACATGCGCGGGCCGGACGATGAATATGTCTCCGTGCTCCAGATGCCCTGGATCATGGAGCAGATCTACGCGTTCGGTCAGGCCCTGCTCTCCCGCATGAAGGTGAACTTCGTCGAGGAGCCGGAAACCACCATGGCCGACATGCGCGAGATCGGCCCCACCTTCGTGCTGTTCGCCCCGCGCGTGTGGGAGCAGATCGCCGCCGACGTGCGCGCGCGCATGATGGATGCCTCCGTGCTGAAGCGGGCGATGTTCGACTTCGGCATGAAGATCGGCCTTGCGGCGCTCGATCGCGGGCAGCGCTCCGCGTTCGCGGACTTCATCCTGTTCCGGGCGCTGCGCGACCGCCTGGGCTTCTCGCACCTGAAATCGGCGGCCACCGGCGGGGCGGCCCTGGGGCCGGATACGTTCCGCTTCTTCCTCGCGCTCGGCGTGCCCATGCGCCAGCTCTACGGCCAGACGGAACTGCTGGGCGCCTATACCATCCACACCGCCAGCGACGTGGATTTCGACACGGTCGGCGTGCCGATGAACGGCGTGGAAATCCGCATCGACGATCCCGATCCCAACGGCCTGGGCGAAATCGTCACCCGCCACGGCAATACATTCACCGGCTATTACAACAACCCGGAAGAAAGCGCGAAGTCGTTCGTGGACGGCGGCTGGATGCGCACCGGCGATGCCGGCTTCGTCAATCCGCGCGGCCATCTGGTGGTGATCGACCGCGTGCGCGACATGGCGCAGACCGCCCATGGCGATCGCTTCTCGCCGCAATATATCGAGAACAAGCTGAAGTTCTCGCCCTATGTGGCGGAAGCGGTGATCCTGGGCGATGGGCGCGAGCATCTCGCCGCCATGATCTGCATCCGCTTCCCCATCGTCTCCAAATGGGCGGAGAAGAACCGCATCTCGTTCACCACCTATACCGATCTCTCCGCCAAGCAGGAGGTGACGGACATGCTCCGCCGCGAGGTGGAGCAGGTGAACAAGACCTTGCCCGAGAAGCAGCGCATCTCGAAATTCCTGCTGCTCTACAAGGAATTGGATGCGGACGACGGCGAGCTGACGCGCACCCGCAAGGTGCGGCGCGGGGTCATCAACGAGCGCTATGGCGAGATCATCGACGCCATGTATCGCGGCGATCCGAACATCGACGTGGACACCACCATCGCCTTCCAGGATGGCACCAAGCAGCGCATCCGCACCACGCTCAAGGTGGTCGACCTGAAGCTCGCGCCCCCCGCCGCCGGTTCGAGCAAGAAGAGGGCCGCGTGATGGAGACGGCGACGCCCCGCAGCGCAACGCCCAACCCCAGGCGGCGCCATACCCCCCACCCCAACCCTCCCCCGCAAGGGGGGAGGGAGCTTGAGCGCATCCGACGGCAGCGCTCAGTCCAGCGCGGCATAACTCCCTCTCCCGCGTGCGGGGGAGGGTTGGGGAGGGGGCCCTCGCCGGCCTCTGCCCCGAGCGCCGCTCGCTCTTCCGCGTCCTTCCCCCTCCCCACCCTCCCCCGCACGCGGGAGAGGGCTTTTGCGGGCGCACGGCAATGACTTTTCAGCTCTTCATTCAGCTCTGCATCAACGGCCTCATCATCGGCACGCTCTATGGCGTGGTGGGCATGTGCTTCGTGCTCATCTACAAGGCCTCCCAAGTGGTGAATTTCGCCCAGGGCGAATTCCTGCTGATCGGCGCCTGGACCTGCTGGTGGCTTTTGACCTATTGGCAGATCCCGTTTCTCTGGGGCTTCCTGATCTCGCTCGCCTTCATGATGCTGTTCGGCCTGGCGTTGCAGATGCTGGTGCTGCGGCCCCTGATCGGCGAGCCGGTGATCTCCGTGATCATGGTCACCATCGGCCTCTCCATCTTCTTCCAGGCGCTGATGAAATGGATGTTCGGCACGTTCGCTCAGCCGTTCCCGCCGATCTTCGCGGTCAGCAAGGTGGATATATTCGGGCTCCAGGTGCAGAGCGCCTATCTGATGTCCACCGGGGTCAGCGTGCTGATCATGGCGGGCTTCGCCTGGTTCTTCAAATATTCCAAGATCGGCCTCGCCATGCGGGCCACCGCCTTCAACCAGCAGGTGGCGCAATCGCTCGGCATCTCGGTGCGCCAGATGTTCGCCCTCTCCTGGGGCATCTCGGCGGCGGTCTCTGCGGTCGCCGGCGTGGTGGTGGGCATCGTCAACGGCGTGTCCTCCGCCCTCTCCTTCTTTGGCATCAAGGTGTTCCCGGCGGTGATCCTCGGCGGGCTCGATTCGGTGTTCGGCGCGGTGGTGGGCGGGCTCATCATCGGGCTCTTGGAAAACATCGCGCATTATTTCGACAGCCAATTCCTGCACTGGGGAAACCTGTACGAAATCGTGCCCTTCTACGTCCTCATCATCATCCTCATGATCAAGCCTTACGGCCTGTTCGGCACCCGCGACATCGAGAGGGTCTAGCGCCATGGCCATCGACACCATGCGCCCGTGCGGCGACTATCGCACCAGCTACCGCGCCGACCAGACCATCTTCGATACGCGGTTGACCTTCGCGTTCATCGTCGGCGGCATCATCCTGCTGGCGCTGGCGCCGCTGGTCCTCAGCAATTATTACCTGAGCCTGATGATCCAGATCGGCTATCTCGGCATCGCCGCGCTGGGGCTCAACATATTGGTCGGCTTCTCCGGCCAGATCTCCATCGGCCACGCGGTGTTCTTCGGCTTCGGCGGCTTCGCCTCGGCGTTCCTTGCCGAACATGGCGTGCCGGTGCCCATCGCCATCGTGCTGGCGGGGCTTTGGACCACGGCGGTCGGGCTTTTGTTCGGCCTGCCGGCGACGCGGGTGAAGGGGCTCTATCTCGCCATCGCGACGCTGGCCGCCCAGTTCATCCTGCAGGACTTCTTCGTGCGGGCCGCCTGGTTCACCGGCGGCTCCTCGGGCGCGGTGGCGGCGCCGTTCACCATCCTCGGCTTCGACATGTCCGGCGACACGCGGTATTTCTACGTGGTGCTGGTGTTCGTGGTGGTGATGTATCTGTTCGCCGCCAATCTCATGCGCACCCGCGACGGGCGGGCGCTGATCGCGGTGCGCGACCATTATCTCTCGGCCGAGATGATGGGCGTGAACCTTGCTAAATACCGCACCATGGCGTTCGGCATTTCCTCCTTCTACGCCGGCATCGGCGGCGCGCTCTATGCGCACTATATCGGCTACATGTCGGTGGAGGGGTTGGACATCCTGTTCTCCATCCAGTTCCTGGCGATGATCATCATCGGCGGGCTGGGCTCCATCATGGGCTCGCTGCTGGGCACCATCTTCATGGTGCTCCTGCCGGAGCTGACCGGCGCGCTGGCCGGCGCGCTCCAGGGCAGTGCCATCGACAAGGCGCTGCACCTGAAGGACGGCATCACCTACATGCGCGAAATGCTGATCGGTGCCACCATCATCCTGTTCCTGATCTTCGAGCCGGACGGCCTCGCCCACCGCTGGAAGCAGATCAAGCCCTATTGGAAGCTCTACCCCTTCTCCTATTGAGCGGGATCGCGGACCGACGCCACCAACGAGCGCCGGCCGCACCAGGAAACGCGGACACACACCCAAGGAGACACCCATGAAACGGATCGCCACCACCTTCGCCAGCCTGCTCGCCCTCACGGCGGCCGTGCCGGCCATGGCCCAGTCCATCAATATCGGACATCTCGCCGATTATTCCGGCGGCACCTCGGACGTGGGCACGCCCTACGGCCAGGGCGTGCAGGACGCCATCGCCTATATCAACAAGAACGGCGGCGTGAACGGCAAGCCGATCAATTCCGATTTCACCGAATACGGCTACCAGGTGCCGCGCGCGCTGGCGGCGTTCAAGAAATGGGTCGGCAGCGACAAGGTGGTCGCCATCCAGGGCTGGGGCACGGCCGATACCGAGGCGCTGGTCGCCATGGTGACCAAGGAAGAAATTCCTTATTATTCCGGCTCCTATGCCGCGACCCTGACCGACCCCACCGGCAAGGGCGGCCCCAAGAGCGAGCGCGCCGCGCCGTATAATTTCTTCTACGGCCCGTCCTATTCGGATGCCGCCCGCGCCGAGGTGCAGTGGGCCGCCGAGGATTGGAAGAAGAAGGGCGGCCAGGGCAAGCCCAAGTGGGTGCACATGGGCGCCAACCATCCCTTCCCCAATTCGCCCAAGGCGGCGGCGGAAGCCTATGCCAAGGAACTCGGCTTCGAGGTGCTGGACCCCATCACCTTCGCCCTCACCCCCGGCGACTACACCGCCCAGTGCCTGACGCTGAAGCAGTCCGGCGCGAACTACGCCTATCTCGGCAACACCGCCGGCTCCAACATCTCGGTGCTCAAGGCGTGCGAGACCGCGGGCGTGAAGGTGCAGTTCTTCGGCAATGTGTGGGGCATGGACGAGAATGCCATGAAGGCCGCCGGCAGCGCCGCGAACGGCGTCATCATTCCGGTGCGCACCGCCGTGACCTGGACCGGGGACGCGCCCGGCATGGCCACCTTCAAGGACATTTCCAAGATGTCCGACCCGAGCGGCAACACCTATCGCCCGGTGCACTACATGGCCGCCATCTGCACCGTCATGTACATGAAGGAAGCGATGGAATGGGCCGACAAGAACGGCGGCGTCACCGGCCCGAAGATCCGCGACGGCATGTACCAGAAGGCAAACTGGGTGCCTAAGGGCACGGAGGGCGTGTGCAATCCCTCCACCTGGACCGCCACCGACCATCGCCCCACCACCAAGGTCGATCTCTATCGCGCCGTGGTCTCCGGCGCGACGGAAGGCACCGTGTCGGAGCTCGTGAAGAGCGGCGCCATCAAGCTGGAGAAGGTCACCACCATCGACCTGCCGCGCAAGATCGAACTGCTCGGCTGGTGATCTGACGGCCTGCGCAACGCGCGCCCTCTCCCGCTTGCGGGGGAGGGTTGGGGAGGGGGCCACGCGGGCCGCCTCCCGGCATTCCCCCTCCCTGCCCTCCCCCGCAAGCGGGAGAGGGTTCTGCGCCCAGGACCTGACCCATGTCCAACGCCGCTTTGAAGCTCGACATCCGCCCCGAGGCCGCGCCGGCGCCCATGCTGGCGGTGAACAATATCGAGGTGGTCTATAACGACGTCATCCTGGTGCTGCGCGGCCTGTCGCTGAAAGTGCCGGAGGGCAAGATCGTCGCTCTGCTGGGCTCCAACGGCGCCGGCAAGTCCACCACGCTGAAGGCGATCTCCGGCCTGCTGAAGACCGAGGACGGCGAGATCACGCGCGGCGACGTGACCTTCCTCGGCGAGCGGCTCAACGGCATCGAGCCGGACAGGATCGTGCGGCGCGGCATCTTCCAGGTCATGGAGGGCCGCCGCATCATCTCGGACATGACGGTGCTGGAAAATCTGCGGCTCGGCGCCTTCACCCGCAAGGACAATGGGGTGAAGGACGATATCGAGCGCGTCTACGGCTATTTCCCCCGCCTGAAGGAGCGCACCGGGCTCGCCGGCTATCTCTCCGGCGGCGAGCAGCAGATGCTGGCCATCGGCCGGGCCATGATGGCGCGCCCCAAATTGATCCTGATGGACGAGCCCTCCATGGGCCTCTCGCCGCTGATGGTGAAGGAGGTGTTCTCCATCATCAAGCAGCTCAACCAGGACCTGGGCGTGACCATCCTGCTGGTGGAGCAGAACGCCCGCGTGGCGCTCTCCGTGGCGGATTTCGGCTACATCATGGAGCAGGGCAAGATCGTGCTCGACGGCACCGCCGAGCAGCTCGCCAACAATGAGGACGTGAAGGAATTCTATCTCGGCCAAGGCGGCGGAGAGGAGCGCAAATCCTTCAAGAACCTCAAATCGTTCAAGCGCAGGAAAAGGTGGCTGTGAGGCGTTCCCGGTCTGCCGGCGAACGCGGGTCAAAAGAACCGCCGTCATCCCCGGGCTTGACCCGGGGACCCACGGCCAACCGTTCGCCGCGACCGGTCAAGTCATTCCCGGCGGCGCCGCGTGGATGCCCGGGTCAAGCCCGGGCATGACGGTTTGAAGGGACGCGTAACGGCCCGAAGCGAATGAGAGAAGCACGATGAACGACCGCAGCCGCCATTACGACGCCGCCGAAACCCGCGATCCCCACGTGCGCGAAGCCGCCCTCATGGAGGCGTTGGCCGCGCAGGTGGCCACCGCCAAGGCCCGCTCGGCCTATTTCGGCGCGCTCCTGAAGAACGTGGATGCAGGCGCCATCACCAGCCGCGCCGCGCTCGCGCAGCTTCCCGTCACGCGCAAGTCGGACCTGCTGGAAATCCAGCCGAAAAGCCTGCCGTTCGGCGGCCTCAACGGCGCCGCGCCAGGGCAGATGGCGCGCATCTTCATGTCGCCGGGGCCAATCTATGATCCCGAGGGCCGCCGCCCCGATTACTGGCGTTTCGCCCGCGCTTTGTTCGCGGCCGGCTTCCGGGCCGGCGAAATCGTGCACAATTGCTTTTCCTACCACCTCACCCCCGCCGGCTCGATGGTGGAGAGCGGCGCCCATGCGCTGGGCTGCGCGGTGGTGCCCGGCGGGGTCGGGCAGACCGATCTGCAATTGCGCGCCATCGCCGACATCCGCCCGCACGGTTATGGCGGCACCCCCTCCTTCCTCAAGATCCTGGTGGACAAGGCGCGCGAGGGCGGCATCGACATCTCCTCGCTGAACAAGGCGCTGGTCTCGGGCGAAGCGTTCCTGCCCAGCCAACGGGCGGAGATGAAGGCCGCCGGCATCCTCGCGCGCCAATGCTACGGCACCGCCGACCTCGGCCTCGTCGCCTATGAGAGCGAGGCGGAAGAGGGGCTGATCGCCGACGAGGACCTCATCATCGAGATCCTGCGGCCCGGCACGGGCGACCCGGTGGAGAACGAGGGCGAGGTGGGCGAAGTGGTGGTGACGCTGCTGGAGTGCGACTATCCCCTGATCCGCTTCGCCACCGGCGATCTCTCCGCCGTGCTGCCCGGCATCTCCCCGTGCGGGCGCACCAATACGCGCCTGCGCGGCTGGCTCGGGCGGGCGGATCAGGTGACCAAGATCCGCGGCATGTTCGTGCACCCGGTTCAGGTGAGCGCGGCGGTGAAGAAGCATCCCGCCATCGCGAAAGCCCGCCTGGTGGTGGACCGCGCCGGCGACGGCGACGACATGCTGCTGGAAGTGGAAGTGGCGGACGCCGGCGCGCTCTCCCAGGACGCGGTGCTGGAGGATCTGCGCGCCTCTACCAAGCTGCGCGGCCGCCTGGCCCTGCTCGCGCCCGGGACTTTGCCGGCGGACGCGAAGACCATCGAGGACCGCCGCACGGTGGGCTGACCCGCCGCGCCGAACGCCGGTTTGCCCCCTCCCCACCCCTCCCCCGCACGCGGGAGAGGGAGCAGGGCGGCGCGTATGGGACACGCCCTCTCAGCCCATACGGTAAATCCCCTCTCCCGCGTGCGGGGGAGGGTTAGGGAGGGGGCTTTCGCCGGTCGCGCGTGGCCAATTCCAACTCAGCTCAAGCCCTTCAGCGGTTGGCGCCGAGCTGGTCGCGATATTCCCAGCTGCCGTCGACGCGCCGCACCAGGGCGCGGGAATAAAGATAAGCCGCCGTGCAGGCGTGGCGCGGCACCAGGGGCACCTGCGCGCCGACGCTGAGCGCCTTGGTTTCCACCACCACGTGCTCTTCCTTCATCATGCGGATGGCACCGCCGCCCTCGAACCGCTTGGCGAGCGGAATATCCGGCGAGATCGCCTTGGAGCCGGCATCGAGCGTCGCCGTCTCCGCGCGCACCGAGAGCACGGTCGCGAGCACATAGGCCGCCACCTGCCAATCGAGATCGGAAAGGTCCGCGCCGTGCTGGGCGCTGGAATAGGTGAAGCTGCCGGGCGAAACCCAGCGCGCGAGATCCTCCGGCCACAGGTTGAAGGAATAGCTGCCGCCGGCGATCAGATCGGTGGAGAGGCCGCGCGCGGCGGCAAGCGCCATGAGCGCGCGCACCGCCTGAATCACGTCCGCGAGCTGCCCCTCGCGCGCGGTGCGATCCCCCTCGTGGATATGGCCGTCATAGGCGTGCCAGCCGGCGAACAGGCCGGCCGCCGCGATGCGCTCGGCCAGTTCCACGGCTTGCGGCCCGATCGCCATGCCGGTGCGCCCGAAGCCGGGATCGAGATCCACCCGAAGCCCGATATTCCCGGCGGGAGCCGCCTCCAGCTCGCGCGACCAGGCGGCGAAGCCTTCCGGGGAATCCACCAAAGCCTCGATGCGCACCGCCGGATGGTGCCGCGCGGCGGCGGCGACGCGGCGGATCGCGACCGGATTGACGGTGGGATAGGCCCACACCACCAGCGCCGCTCCCGCTTCGCTCGCCATCTCCACTTCCGCTGGCGCCGCCGCCTTGAAGGCGCGCACGCCGCGCGCGATCATCAGTTCGGTGATCCAGGGGGCGCGATGGGTCTTCACGTGCGGCATCAGCCGGGCAATGCCGCCGGCGTGGGCCGCCGTGCGCTCCAGATTATGGAGCACGCCCTCCTCCAGGATGACGAAGCACGGCGTCTCCACGGGGAAAGGCGGCAGCGGCAGCGCGCCCGGCTGGTCGGTGGCCGAGGGCATGTGAGGGGTGTGATCCGGGCTGAGCATGGCGCATCCAATCTAGCGCGACGTGCGCAGCCGCGCCATGGCGTGTCCCCAGGTGCCCCCTGGGGCAAGCCGCCCCGGCCAGCTGCACCCCGGGACGACCCGCCGAAGCGGGGCGGCTATTTCGCCTTCAGCTCGGTCTCGATCTGCAAGGTCACCTCGTCGCTCACCGCCGGCACATAAGTCTTCATGCCGAAATCCGAGCGCTTGATCACCGCCTTCGCGTCGAAGCCAATCGAATAGGTCTTGTCCAGCGGGTTGGTGCCGGCCTTGTTGAAGGTGGCATCCAGCGTGATGGGCTTGGTGACGCCGAGCAGGGTGAGATCGCCGGTGATCTTCGCGGTCTTGCCGGTGGCGACGATCTGGGTCGCCTTGAAGGTGGCGGTGGGGAATTTCTCCACATTGAAGAATTCCGCGCTCTTCAGATGCGTGTCGAGCGCGGCATCGAGCGTGCCGACCTTGCCGGTGTGCAGGGTCACGGTGAGCGTGCTCTTTTCCGGCGCGGCAGGGTCGAGCACCAGCGTGCCCTCGGCGGCGGGCAGAAGGCCGGTGTAGGTGGAAAAGCCGAGATGGGTCACGCTCCAGCTGACGCGGCTGTGGCCGGGATCCAGAACATAGGTGCCGGCCTTCACCGCGCCGGGATCGCTGGTGCTGCCGCCACCGGAGCCGGCAGTCTGGGCCTGCGCCGGCAGGGCGATCAAGGCGAGGGCGAGGGCAGCGGCGGAAAGGCGCGCGAGCTTCATTCTGAAATGTCCCGTGGGGGCGCGGCCAGCCGGCCGGCGCCTGGAGAAGGCGACGCTACGTTGCGTCAGGGGAAGGTTCAAATGAAGGCTGCGTGAGGCGCCTGCGGCGCGCCTCGGGCCGATCGACATTCAGCGGCGTGGCGCATCGTCGAGGCGCCTAACGTTAGCGTGCGATGGTCTTTCTTTCACCGGTCGTCATGGCCGGGCCTGTCCCGGCCATGCACGCGGCGCCGACCGCACCAGCCTTCGAAAGCCAGCTCCAGCGGTGCCGCGTGGATGCACGGGACAAGCCCGTGCATGACGTTTCTCTCCTAAACAGCGTCAAGCCATGAATGTCGATCAGCTCTAGAGCTATTCCGCCGCGTCGATCTCCGCGACCGGGCGGCTGGCGGCGACGCCGTAGCGCTTGGCGACGTACTCTTCCACCATCGCGCGGAATTCGCTCTGGATGTGGGGGCCGCGCAGGGTGGCGACCTTCTTGCCGTCCATGAAGATGGGGGCGGAAGGGGTTTCCCCCGTGCCGGGCAGCGAGATGCCGATGTCGGCATGCTTGCTCTCGCCCGGGCCGTTCACGATGCAGCCCATCACCGCCACGTTGAGCGCCTCGACGCCGGGATAGGATTTCTTCCATTCCGGCATGCGCTCGCGGATCATGTCCTGCACGCTCTGCGCCAGCTCCTGGAACACGGTGCTGGTGGTGCGTCCGCAGCCGGGGCACGCGGCGACCAGCGGCACGAAGGTGCGCAAGCCCATGGTCTGCAGGATTTCCTGCGCCACCTGCACTTCGCGGGTGCGGTCGCCGTTGGGCTCCGGGGTGAGCGACACGCGGATGGTGTCGCCGATGCCGGCCTGCAGCACCACGCCCATGGCGGCGGTGGAGGCGACGATGCCCTTCGATCCCATGCCGGCCTCGGTGAGGCCGAGATGCAGGGCATAATCCGCGCGGCGGGAGAGCTCGGTATAGACGGCGATCAAATCCTGCACCGCCGAGACCTTGGCGGAGAGGATGATGCGGTTGCGGGGCAGGCCGATATCCTCGGCAAGCTGCGCCGAGAGCAGGGCCGAGCGCACCAGTGCCTCGCGCGTCACGGCGCGCGCTTCCGCCGGGCGATCCAGCTTGGCGTTCTCATCCATGAGGGCGGTCAGCAATTCGCTGTCCAGCGAACCCCAATTGGCGCCGATGCGCACCGGCTTGTCATATTTGATGGCGGTCTCGACGATGGCGGCGAACTGCCGGTCCTTCTTGTCGCCGAAGCCCACGTTGCCGGGATTGATGCGATATTTGTCCAGCGCCTCGGCGCAGGCGGGATGATCGGCCAGCAGCTTGTGGCCGATATAATGGAAATCGCCCACCAGCGGGGCGTCCACGCCCATCTTCAGCAGGCGGTCCTTGATGCGCGGCACGGCGGCGGCGGCTTCGTCCCGGTCCACCGTGATGCGCACGATCTCCGAGCCGGCGCGGGCGAGCGCGGCCACCTGGCGCACCGTGCCGTCGATGTCGGCGGTGTCGGTATTGGTCATGGACTGGACCACCACCGGCGCGTTGCCGCCCACCATGACCTTGCCCACGGGAACGCCCACGGTGGCGCGGCGCAGCGCGGGGCCGGCTTCCAGCAATTCGGTGGGCACGACGGGCTGCTGCGTCATGGGAGCGTCCTGTAATGGGCGGCGGCACCCCCGTCCCGCAGACGGCGGCGCGATTTGGCTAGCAGGTAGGCCGCGCGCGGGCGAGCGTCAATCTTTCACGCGCCGGCCGCGATCTCACTCGCGGCAACGTGCGCAGCTGCCGGCGATCTCCAGCACCCGCTGGCGCGGCTCGAACCCCTCGGCGCGCGCGGCCCAGGAGAGATCGCGCCCCACCGCGTGGGAGCGCACCTCGCGGGTGTCGCCGCACTGCTCGCAGATGAGGAACACCACCACCTCGTCCTTGTCGTGCTCATGGCCGCAGGCGAGGAACGCGTTGCGGCTTTCGATGCGGTGGGCGAGCCCTTCGTTCACCAGGAAATCCAGCACCCGATAGACCGACATGGGCGGCGGCCGCTCGCCCGCAGCCCCGAGCCGGTCCACCAATTCATAGGCGCCGAGGGGCACATGGCTCTGGGCCAGCGCCTCCATCACCCGCCGGCGCAGCGGCGTGAGGCGCATGCCTTTCTGGCTGCACAAATGTTCGATCCGCGCCATCGCGCCGGAGACGCAGGCGTCATGATCGTGGTGATGGTGCGGCGAGGCGGCGGAACCGGGCATCTGGATCTCGACCTGCATCCTGGCTTTGGCGGCCGGCGGAAAAGGCCGGGCCGCGGGCGGATGCGCCCATGGGGCAGCATCTGATGAAACAATGTAGCAATGCCCGGCGCGCTTTTCCATGGCCGCCCCGTCCGAATGCGCACGCCCGGCCCTCGCCCCGATCTCGGCGCCCGAGGAACCCTCGGGGCCAGCGGACGCGGCGGCGGCCGTCGCGGCTTGCCGAAATTCAACGGCGAAGCTTCGTCCGAAATGGCGGTTTCTTCACCCGGAAAGGCGCGGTACAGCGCCACGAAACTCCTGTTCGTCTGCGCCAACCCATTGTTTCACGTGAAACATTTTGGGCGCAACGGGCGCAATCCCAAGCGCTCCGCCAAAAAAGGCGGCGGGCGGAGCGCCCTTTGCCTCAGCGATTGTCCTTTTTCGCCTGGGCGGTGGCGACGAACTTGGTCACGCGGCCGGCTTCCGCCGGACGGGCAAGCGAATCCACCCGCTTGCGGGCCTTGGCCCGCATGCCCTCATTGGCGGTAGGCCCGCCATCGGGATGATGCGCCCCGCCCGCCGCCTGCTTCAGCGCCAAGGCGTGGCGGGCATTGGCCATCAGCTCCTCACGGGCCGCCTTCTCATTGCGGCGGGTCATCTCGCGGCGGGCGCGGGTGAGCGCATCGGTGAGAACAGAGGCTTTCTGGCGGTTGCCGAGATCGGCCTTGTCATAGCGCACCTCGCCCGGTCCCTTGCCGCGCAAGGCCCTGCGCTGGCCGTTAGCGATGGTCTGCGCCCGGTCCCGCCGCTCGCGCAGATGGCCGATGAGGGCGTGCAAGTCGGCATGGGGCATCTCGGCAAGCACGGGATGGCGGGCCTTGTCCACGAACGCCAGCTCGGCATCCGACAGCACGCGGCGCTCGTTCTTTCTTGTATGGGCCATGGCGGACGCTCCTCTTCCCAGGCTCGATGGCCGACAGTGCCACGTCTTCACCGCGCCGTCATGACACCGCGCAACAGCTAATCGCCTTGAATCGCGTATGTTTTTATTGCGGCGCGATAGGTCGAGCGCAGCCGGGCGCCCCGCATGGGCGAAATCGTGCTATGCGGGCGCATCGCATCCAGCTTGAAACACCGCCGATGAACGCCGCTCCCGCCGTCCCCGCGGACACCCCCTCTCCCCTCGCGGCCCGCATACTGCATCGCGACGGCATGGTCCTGGTGCTGGACAAGCCGGCGGGCCTGCCGGTGCATCCGGGCCCCAAGGGCGGGGAGACGCTGCACGACCATCTGAACGGCCTGCGCTTCGGCCTGCCGCGCGCGCCCGAGCTGGCGCACCGGCTGGACAAGGACACCTCCGGCTGCCTGGTCCTCGGCCGTCACGCCAAGGCGCTGGCCTTGCTGAATAAATTGTTCGCGACGGGGCAGGTGGACAAGACCTATGTGGCGCTCACCAAGGGCGCGCCGGAGGCGGACGAAGGCCGCATCGACCAGCCGCTCGCCAAGCGCTCGCCCCATCGCGGCTGGTGGATGCAGGCGGTGCCGAAAGGGTCGCCCGGTGCGCTCGAGTCCGTCACCGACTGGCGCGTGCTCCATCGTGGCGACGGCCTGAGCGTGCTGGCCTTGTCGCCGGTGACCGGGCGCACCCACCAATTGCGGGCGCACCTCTCCCATCTCGGTTTCCCGATCCTGGGCGATGCCATTTACGGCGGCGCCTCGCGCCTTCCCGGCGGTCCGATGCTGCACCTGCATTCCCGCCGCATCGTGCTTCCGGTGGCGAAGAACGGGCCGAAGCTGGACGTCAGCGCCCCCCTTCCGGCCCATATGATCGAGACACTCCAGGCGCTTGGCCTCGACGCGGACGATATCGGCGCGAAGGCGGACGCCGCCTTCTCCTGAGCCTCACCGCGTCACGAGGCGGATGCCGAGCGCGATCGGCACGATGCCGGCAAGATCCAGCAAGGGCACATGCTCGCCCAGCAGCAGCCAGCCGAACAGCAGCCCGAGCGGCGGCATGAGGAAGTGCAGCGCACTCGCCTCGGTGGCGCTGGCGCGGCCGAGGATGAAATACCACAGGCTGTATCCGCCGATGGAGACCGCCAGCACCATATAGGCGAACGATCCGACGAGTGCGGGAGTAAGATTTACAGCGCTCAGGCTCTCGGTGGCGAGGGCGACGGGCAGTAGCGCCAGCCCGGCGGCAAGGCTCTGCACGCCGCTCGCCATGAAGAGGTCGGCGCTGATGCGCACCCGCTTGTAAACCAGCGTGCCCGCCGAAAGCGCGATCAATGCCGCGAAGATGAAGAGCGTTCCGACCACGTTTTCGTGCCCGCCCGCGATCCTCGACCGCAGCACGATGGCGACCCCCAGCAGGCCGAGAACCAGCCCCAGCAGTTTGCGCCGGGTGAGGTGCTCGCCAAGGACAGGCCCGGCCAGAAACGCCACCAGCAGCGGGTTGGCGCTGATGATCACGGCGGCGAAGCCGGAGGAAACGGATGCGATGCCGACGAAGCTAAAGCCCAGATAGACCGCATTGTTCAGCACGCCCGAGACCGCGAGCATCCCCAGTTCCCGGCGCGGGATCGGCTTCAGCCTGCCCGTGAGCGCGCAACCGGCAAGCAGGATCGCACCCGCCAGCAGGAACCGCACGGACAGCAGCAGCAAGGGCGGGCAATCCACCACCGCGATCTTCGCCGAGACGAAAGCCGAGCTCCACAGCACGCAGAACAGGGCCACCAGCGCCGGCGTCGCGGCGGCCGGGGCGCCACTGGCGGGGCGAGGAGCGGCGAGGGAAGCGGTGGTCGGTTTCATGGCAGCGATCTTCAGTCGGCGATAGGAGCGCGGCGGAAGCCGCGCCGCGCGGCCTTGTTAGCGATCCCCGCGCGCATTGAAAAATGGAATGTCATGATCTTTAATAGTGGAAAATCGAATGAATGACCGACCATGCTGGATCTCGATCTGCTGCGGGCCTTCGTCAGCGTGGTGGATGCCGGCGGCTTCACCCGCGCCGGTGAACGCGTCCATCGCACCCAGTCCACCGTGAGCCAGCAGATCCGCCGGCTGGAGGAAGCGGCCGGCTGCGCGATGTTCCATCGCGCCGGCCGGGGCGTGCGGCTGACCGAGGAGGGCGAGCGGCTGATCGGCTATGCGCGCCGCATCCTGGCGCTGAGCACCGAGGCCAAGGCCGCGCTCCGGCCGAATACGCCCCAGGCTCTGGTGCGGGTCGGCATTCCCGACGATTTTGCCCTGGTCGCTCTGACCCGCACCGTCGCCGCCTTCGCCCGGATGCGGCCGGATGTGCGGCTTTCGGTGCGCTGCGGCATGTCGCGCGAGCTTGCGGCGGACCTTGCCCGCGGCGATCTCGACGTCGCGCTGCTGAAGCGAGAGCCCGGCCCGGCGGAGGCAATGGCGGTATGGCCGGAGCATCTGGTCTGGATCGCCGCCGCCGATCACCCCATACCCGCGTTGGCGCCGGTGCCGCTGGTGGCTTTCCCCCAGGGCTGCATTTATCGCAACCGCGCCATCCATGCGCTGGAAGCGGCGGGGCTCGCCTGGCGCATCGCCTATGAAAGCCCCAACCTCATGGGCCTCCAGGCGGCCTTGGCGGGAGGGCTCGGCATTGCGTTGCTGGAGCGGCGCAGCCTCACCACGACCCACCGCCTTCTCGGCGCGGCGGAGGGCCTACCCGATGTGCCCCCCGGCGAGCTGGCCCTGTGCCTCGCCCCCGGGGTGGATGAGGCGGGGCGGGCGCTGGCCGGCATCCTCGCCCGCTTCTGCGACACCGCGACCCCGGCGGAGCTGGCGGCCTGAGCCGCGCGTCCTGTCAGGCCTCGGATTTGGTCACCAGAAAAGGGCCGATGGCGAGCACGTTGAGGCCGGAATTCAGCAGCACGTGCACGGCATCGGCCGGACGATGCACAAGCGGCAAGCCGTGCAGATTGAGCGACGTGTTCAACAGCCCGCCGACCCCGGTGCGGGCCGCGAAGCACTGGATCAGGTCCCAATATTCGGCATTGGCCTCCCGCATCACCACCTGTGGCCGGCAGGTCCGATCATAGGGGTGAATGCCGGCCTTCAGCACGTCGGCGCCGAGCTGGGTGGTATCGAACGACAGGATCATGTGCGGCGCCGCCACTTGCTTGGCATTCGCCAGATAGGCCGGCGCATGGCTGTCGGCGATCGAGGAGGCGAACGGCATCCAGAAATCCCGGCTTTTCACCATCTCGTTGATGGTGCGGATCACCTCGGGATTGCGCGGGTCGGCGATGATGGCGCGATTGCCGAGGGAGCGCGCGCCGAATTCCTCGCGGCCGGCAAAGCGGCCGACCACGGCTCCCCCCACCAGCAGGTCCGCCACTGCCTCATTGAGGGAATCGGGCCGCGCGACGCGAATCTCGCCGCGCGCGAGGTGCGGTTCGAGATCGGCGTGGATCTCCTCTTCGCTCCAGTCCGGGCCGAGATAGAAACTGCCGAGCGGCGGCACGCTCGGCCCGCCGGATCGTTCCGCCCGCGCGAGATAAGCGGCGCCGATGGCGTTGGTCTCGTCGCCGCAGGACGGGAAGATGAAGAGGTGCTCCACCTCCTCAAGCTCCATGATCTTCTTGTTGGCCTTCACATTCATGAAGACCCCGCCCGCCAGTGCCACGCGCGTGATGCCCGTGGCCTTGACCGCGCGGCGCACCAGTTCGCACAGCATCTCCTCGGTGAACAGCTGCAGACCGCCCATGATGGCGTCGAAGCGCTGCTCGAAGAACAGCTTCTCCAGCACCGGCTGGATATGCATCGTATGCGGCACGCCGGGCCGGCGCTGCCAGCTCGGGCTGCCGTCATCCGCCCAGGCGAACAGGCCGTGCAGCCGGTCCGCGATCCTCCGTGAGGCCGAGGGCGAGGCATAGGGCGCCATGCCCATGAGCTTGTATTCGTGCTCATTGGGCACCATGCCCATCATGTAAGTGACGACCCCGTACAAGGTGCCGAAGGAATGGCTCCAATGGGTCGCGAAACGGCGCTCCAGCCGGTGGTCGCGGCCGATGCTGACGGTAGAGCACAGCTCATCTCCCGAGCCGTCCACCGTGATCACCAGCACCGGAGCGTCGCGGACCTCCTGGCCGAAATAGGCCGTGGCGGCATGGCATTCGTGGTGCTCGTAGGTCTTGATGGCATCCGGACGGAAGCCGAGCGCCAGATAGGCCTCGCGCCGCTTGCGCCTCTTCTCGCCTTGCACGATCGCCCGCAGCGGGGTGTGGCGCAGCAGGTCGCGCGCCTTGCCCTGCCAGCGGCCGGATTTGCGGAACAGGCGGATCCAACCCTCGCGGTCCAGCGGCGGAATGGGCAGATGGCCGGCGAGCGCCACCACCTCCACCTGCTCCGGCTTCAGCGCGTGCCGCTGGAGGAGCCATTCCATCGAAAGGGTGGGCGTCTGGTGGAAGTTCTTGATCCGCCGGGGCCGTTCCTCCTGCAAGGCGTCCAATGTGCCGGTGGGGGTGAGAATCGCCGCCGCCGCATTGTGCGAATCGGAAATGCCGAGGATCGTCATACGCGCGCTCTGTTCTTGTTCGTTGAAGACCGCCCCCGGCCCGTTCGGCGCCTTAGTTGCATACTTCGCCGGTGCACGCGACGCCATTTTAATGGTCGTGTCGCCCTATTCGGGTAATTCTCTCGCGCGACCGGGCTACCTCCCCATACGGCGTCAGCTCTTCAGGCGATAGCCGGTCTTGAACATCCACATGACGATGCCGAGGCATATGCACAGGAACAGCAGAGTCATGGCCAGGCTGATCTCCACACCCACGTCGGAGATGCCGAAGAAGCTCCAGCGAAACCCGCTCACCAGATAGACCACGGGATTGAACAGCGTGACGGTGCGCCAGAACGGCGGCAGCATGTCGATGGAATAGAAGCTGCCGCCAAGGAAGGTCAGCGGCGTCACGATCAGCAGCGGCACCAGTTGCAGCTTCTCGAAATTGTCGGCCCAGATGCCTATAACGAAGCCGAACAGGGAGAAGGTGACCGCCGTCAGCACCAGGAATGAGAGCATCCAGAACGGGTGCACGATGTGCAGGTTGACGAACAGCGAGGCCGTGCCGAGCGTGATGAGCCCGAGAATGATGGATTTCGAGGCCGCCGCCCCCACGTAGGCGATGACGATCTCCACCGCCGAGACCGGCGCCGAGAGCAATTCGTAGATAGTGCCGACGAAGCGCGGGAAATAGATGCCGAACGAGGCATTGGAGATGCTCTGCGTCAGCAGGCCCAGCATGATGAGGCCCGGCACGATGAAGGCGCCGTAGCTGACCCCGCCGATCTCAGCCATATGCGAGCCGATCGCGGATCCGAACACCACGAAATACAGCGAGGTGGAGAGAACCGGCGAGATGATGGATTGCAGCAGGGTCCGGCCGGTGCGGGCCATTTCGAAGATGTAGATCGCGCGGATGGCATGGATGTTCATTGCGCGTCTCTCATCAGGCTCACGAAAATATCCTCAAGCGAACTCTGCTCCGTATGCAGATCCTTGAAGGTGACGCCGGCGTCGGCGAGATCGCGCAGCAGATCGGCAATGCCGGATCGTTCGCCATCGGTTTCGTAGGTGTAGATCAGGTCCGTCCGGTCGGCGGAGAGGGCCAGCTGGTGGGCGGACAGGGAGGGCGGAATCGCTGGGAGCGGCGTCGCCAATTGCAGGGTGAGGTGTTTCTTGCCGAGCTTGCGCATCAGCGTGCGCTTCTCCTCCACCAGGATCAGCTCGCCCTTGCGGATCACGCCGATGCGGTCCGCCATCTCCTCCGCCTCTTCCAAATAATGGGTCGTGAGGATGATGGTGACGCCGGATTCGCGCAGGGTGCGCATCACCCGCCACATGTCGCGGCGCAGTTCCACGTCCACACCCGCCGTCGGCTCGTCGAGGAACAGGATGCGCGGCTCGTGGGAGAGCGCCTTGGCGATCAGCACGCGGCGCTTCATGCCGCCGGACAGCGTCATGATCTTGCTGTCCTTCTTGTCCCAGAGGGACAGGTCCCGCAGCACCTTTTCGATGTGCGCGGGGTTCGGCTTCTTGCCGAACAGGCCGCGGCTGAAGCTCACCGTGCCCCACACGCTCTCGAACGCGTCGGTGGTGAGTTCCTGCGGCACGAGGCCGATCTGGCTGCGGGCGGCGCGATAATTCTTGATGATGTCGGCGCCGTCCACGGTGACCGTGCCGCCGGTCGGATTGACGATACCGCAGACGATGGAGATGAGCGTCGTCTTGCCGGCCCCATTGGGGCCCAGCAGGGCGAAAATCTCGCCGCGCCGGATATCGAGGGAGACGTCCTTAAGGGCGCTGTGGCCGGACGCATAGGTCTTCGACAGATGACTGATGGAAAGGATCGACTGCATGGGCGGGGGTATAGCGCGGGAGGGCTTCCGGGTCGATATCGCAAGGTCGTGAACGCACCGCCGCTCCGTTCAAACCGGGCTGCGCCCCGGCGGTGAAAGCCGTATCGAAAAGCAGAACCTACCCGTGCGGGAGCAGGCGATGCCGAACGAACCCTTCAGCAGCGAGACCGCGGAGGCCATGTGGCGCGCAGTCCAGACGCGGGACCGCGCGCGGGACGGCACCTTCGTCTATGGCGTGCGGACCACCGGAATTTACTGCCGCCCGTCCTGCCCATCCGGTCCGGCGCTGCGGGCGCACGTGAGCTTTCATGCCGATCCGATCGACGCCGAAGCTGCCGGCTTGAGGGCCTGCCTGCGCTGCCGGCCGCGTATGGATGCGACCGCGAACTCTTAAGCGGCGGTCAGGGCGACAGCCGGGCGGTAAAACATGTTCCCTTCGCGCCCCCCACGCGTGCGGCCCGAAGGTGCGCGGCGCGGCGGCTCAGCCGTCGAACACGGTCTTGAAGCGCGCGTGCGCATTCTCGATGTGAACGCGCATGGCGGCGGCGGCGGCCTCGGCGTCCCGCTCGGCGAAGGCGTCCAGAATCCGCGCATGCTCAACGATCGCATCCTGGGTGACGCGGGCATGGAAGCGCAGGCGGAACAGGTGCAGATGCACTCTCTGCTGGGTGATGATGTCGTGCAAAAGGTCGTTCTGGCTCGCCTTGGCAATGGCCGCGTGGAAGCGCGCATCCTCCTGGGCGAATGCATTATAGGCGGATTGCGCGTCCTCGGGCTTGGAGTCGCGCATGTGCGCGGCGAGCCCCGCTATCCCCTGAAATTCTTCCGACGACATGAGTACGGCCGCCTTGGCGGCCGCCGGCGGCTCGATCAACAGGCGAAGTTCGCACAAATTGTCGAATTGCCTGCGCGTCAATTGCGAGGCGGCGCGATAACCGGAGAGGTGGATCTTCACCACCAGACCCTGCGCCTCAAGTTGAGAAAGTGCTTCGCGGATCGGGGTCTGCGATACGCCAAGCTGGCGCGCGAGTCCGTCGACACCTATGCGCTCACCGGGCTGTATTTCCAGCGACATCAACTTCTTGAGCAGAATGTCATAGACTTCGTTGCCCAAGCGGATGGGCTTGGAAATCTGATAAGTACTGCTCATTTGGCGCCCAGCCGTCGATCTTGAGGCATTTTCTCTCAATAACAGTAAAAAAGGCAATGATATGTCCGCTCGCGGACCTCAATCCCCTTGACTCAGGGAAATCATAGCAGCCATGTTCGCGGCCATCAATTCCGATATCAAATCGGATCGGATATAGGGAGACGTATTATGGGCCTGTCCCGCCGCACGGCCATCGGCCTGCTTTCCGCCGCTGCCCTCCTGGGCTCCTTCGGCGCTGCCTCGGCGCAGGAAACCATCAAGATCGGCCTCACCGCGCCGCTCACCGGCCCGGCCGCCGAGATCGGCCATCTCCAGACCGAAGGCGCCAAGCTGGGCGTCGAGAAGGTGAACGCCGCCGGCGGCGTGCTCGGCAAGAAGTTCGAATTGGTGATCGAGGACGACCAGACCACCAATCCCGGCATCGTGCTCGCCTTCTCCCGCCTGGTCAGCCGTGGCGATCTCGTCGCAGTGCTCTCCTCGGTGCGCTCCACCCAGGTGAACGCCATTTCCGGCGATGCCAAGAAGGCCGGCATCCCGGTGTTCTTCGGCGGCACCGACCCCACGCTGACCCATTCCGGCAATCCCTGGCTGTTCCGCACACGCCCCAATGACAGCTATTCGGCCAAGGTGATCGCCGATTTCGGCGTCAACCAGCTGAAGAAGAAGAAGTGGGCAATTCTGCATTCCACCGACGCGTTCGGCACCAATGGCGCCAAGGCGCTGGTTGAATCCCTCAAGGCACTGGGCGTCGAGCCGGTGCTGGTGCAGGGCTTTAACAACGGCCAGGCCGATCTCACCCCGGTGGTGCTCGCGGTGCGCCAGTCCGGCGCCGATATCATCGCCACCTATACCGCGTTCGAGAACGACGTCGCCGTGCTGGCCCGCCAGCTCAAGCAGTTCGGCGTGACGGCCCCGTGGGTTGGCTCGGCTTCGGTCGCCTCGACCACCGCCATGCAGCTCGCCGGCCCCGCTCTCTACGGCACCTATGCCGTTGCCGACTTCAACGCGGATTCCAACGCACAGGCGAAGGCCTATTTCGAGGAATTCTCCAAGAAGGTCGGCCGCGCGCCCGACTACACCTCGGCCTGGGCCTATGACGCGATCATGGTGCTGGCGGAAGCCATCAAGAAGGCCGGCAGCACGGATCCCGCCAAGCTGCGCGAGGCGCTCCTGTCCATCAAGGACTTCCCGGGCACCGAGGGCACCTATAGCTTCGACGAGAACGGTGACGGCCTGCGTGGCTACAACATCGTCAAGAACGAAAACGGCAAGATCGTCTTCGATCGTCACATCGCCTTCGACAAGTGATCGCCCGGCCCTTTTGAAGGGCACGGCGTACGCCTGAAATAGCCGTGATGCCCGGGCTCGTCCCGGGCATCCACACGGTTGCATCGGAACACCCGATACGGCTGGAACAGGCGGTGCCGCGCGGATGGCCGGGGCAAACCCGGCGCCGACGAACGGTTTGACGGCGCGGACGGGCCGCTTTCCCCCCTTCCAGACAGTCCTCGTATTTTCTCGCGCACAGGATCGGCGATGAGCTTGCTTCCTCAGCTTCTATTCACCGGGATTGGCATCGGCAGCATCTATGCCATGGTCGCCCTCGGCTTCGTTCTGCTCATTCGCTCGGCCAATGTGGTGAATTTCGCCCAGGGCGAGTTCTCCATGCTCGGCGCCTATTTCATGGTGATCCTGTTCGCCGGTTTCGGCGTGCCCTATCCCATCGCCCTGATCGGGGCGGTGGTGCTGATGGCGGTGTTCGGCGTGATCTTCGCCGGCATCACCTATTGGCCGCTGCGCGACCGCGGCCAGATCCCGGTGATCATCTCCACCATCGGCGCGACCATCCTCCTGTCGAACCTGATCCTCGCCACCTACGGGCCGAGCCCGCAGGTGCTGCCCGGCCTGTTCGATGGCGCCGGCTTCCTGGTCGGCAACATCTTCATGGACACGCAGTATCTCTCCATCATCGCGGTCACCATCGCATTGGTGACGCTGCAATATCTGGTGTTCGAAAAGACCATGGTCGGCAAGAAGCTGCAGGCCACCTCGCAGGACAAGGAAATGGCCAGCCTGCTCGGCATTCCGGTCATCGCCATGATCCTCGGCACCTTCGCCTATAGCGCGGCGCTCGGCGGCCTCGCCGGCATCCTGGTGGCGCCGATCCTGTTCGTATCGGTCGGCATCGGCCCGCTGATCGCGCTGAAAGCCTTTGCGGCCAATATCATCGGCGGCTTCGGCTCGATCCCGGGCGCGATCTTCGGCGGCCTGCTGATCGGCATCGTGGAGACGCTGGGCGCCGCCTACATCTCCGTTCCCTACAAGGACGCCTTCGCGTTCCTGATGCTGCTCGCCGTGCTGCTGGTTCGCCCGCAGGGGCTGTTCGGCGAACGCATCGCCGAGAAGGCGTGAGGAGGCATTCATGAAAACCGCAGCCTCGCACCGCAACCGCGCGCTCCTGTCCGGGGGCATCGCCATCCTGGCCGTGATCGCCATCGCCTTCGTGGCGCCGACCCACGGCTATTATCTCAACATCATGATGCAGGCGGCGACCTATGCGATCGCCGTCGCCGGCGTCGTCATCGTGCTCGGCTATTGCGGCCAGCTCGCCTTGTGCCAGGCCGCGTTCCTGGGCATCGGCGCCTATTGCGTCGCCCTCGGCACGGTGGATTACGGCCTGCCCTTCTTCGTCGCGCTCGGCATGGGCGTGGTGGTGACCGGGCTTGGCGGCATGTTCCTGGGCTTCGCCTCGCTGCGGCTCGGCGGGCATTATCTCGCCATGGTGACCATCGGCTTCCAGATGATCGTCACCATGGTGCTGACCAATTGGATCAGCCTGACTCGCGGACCGGACGGGGTTTCCGGCGTGCCCCGGCCGATGCTCGGGCCGCTCGATCTTTCGGGCGGGTCCACCTATCTCGGCCTGTGCATGGTGTTCCTGGTGGTGGTCACGCTGTATGCCGCCTTGCTGAAGACCAGCCGCCTCGGCCGGGCCATGCAGGCGGTGCGCGACAATGAGATCGCCGCCTCCACCTGCGGCATCAACGTGTTCCGTACCAAGACCGTGGCTTTCGGCATCAGCGCCGCGCTCGGCGGTCTCGGCGGCGGGCTGTTCGCCGGTGCCTTCTCCTACATCTCCCCGGACCAGTTCACCTTCAACGAATCCATCGTTCTGCTCACCATGGCACTGCTGGGCGGGGTGCAGTCCCCCATCGGCGCCCTGCTCGGAACAGTGCTGCTGGTGCTGCTGCCCGAATGGCTGCGCTTCCTGCGCCAAGCCTATCTCGCCGTGTACGGCGCGGCGGTGATCGGCATCATGATCTTCCTGCCGAACGGCGTCTGGGGTCTTCTCACCAAGCGCTTTTTCAAGTCCGCACCCGCCGAGACGGGTCCGGTGACGCCCCTGCCCCTGCTGAGCCGCACCGGCACCATGTCGTCCGATGTGGTGCTGGAGGTGACCGGGCTCGCCAAGCACTTCGGCGGCCTCAAGGCCCTCGACGGCGTGGACTTCAAGGTCCGCAAGGGCTCGGTGCATGCGCTGATCGGGCCGAACGGCTCGGGCAAGACCACCATGCTCAACGTCATCACCGGCCTTTACGTGGCGACGGCAGGCCGGGTGAAGCTGCTCGGCGATGACATCACCGCCTTGCCGCCCCACGAGCGCACCCGGCGCGGCATGTGCCGCACCTACCAGAACATCCGCGTGTTCCGCGGCCTTTCGGTGCTGGAGAATGTCACCATCGGCGCCGAGCGGCCCGGCAACGACATTTCCGGCTCCGATGCCACGGTGGAGCGGGCGCTTGCCGCGCTCGACTTCGTCGGCCTGCGCAACGTCGCGCATCTGCCGGTGGGCGATCTGCCCTATGGCCACCAGCGCTATGTGGAGATCGCGCGCGCGCTCGCCGGCTCGCCGGAAATCCTGTTGCTGGATGAGCCTGCCGCCGGCCTCAACCTGACCGAAAAGGGCGAGATGGCGGAATTGCTCAAGCGCCTGAAGGGCCATGGGCTGACCATCGTCATCATCGACCACGACATGAAGCTGATCGAGCAGGTGGCCGACCGCATCACCGTGCTGAATTTCGGCCGCGGCATCGCCGACGGCGATCCCAAGTCCGTGCTCAGCCATCCCGAAGTCATCGCCGCCTACCTGGGGGAGCCGCAAAATGAAGCTGCTTGAGATCAAGGGGCTCACCGCGCGCTACACCGCGAGCGACGTCCTCAAGGGGTTGGACCTTACGGTGAACGAGGGCGAGATCGTCGCCCTGCTCGGTTCCAACGGCGCCGGGAAGAGCACCACGCTGCGCTCCATCTCCGGCCTCATGCCCAACACGTCGGGCGAGATCCTGTTCGCGGGCGCGCCGATCCTCGGCATGAAGACCGGTGCCATCGCCCGCCTCGGCATCGCCCATGTGCCGGAGGGCCGGCGCCTGTTTCCCGGCCTCACGGTGCGCGACAACATCCTGCTCGGCTCCTCCAACCGCTCGGGCGTCAGCCGCGCCCAATTGGAGCGGGAAGCCGACGAGATGTTCGCCTTCTTCCCCGATCTGCAACGCCTGGAGCATGCCTATAGCTGGACGCTGTCCGGCGGACAGATGCAGATGGTTGCAGTCGCACGCGGCCTGATGGCCAAGCCCCGCCTGCTGTTGCTCGACGAGCCCTCGCTCGGCCTCGCGCCGAAGATCGTGCAGCAGGTGTTCCGCATCATTGCCCAGATCCGCGAGCGCGGCACCACCGTGCTGCTGGTGGAGCAGAACGCCAACATGGCGCTCTCCGTCGCCGACCGCGGCTATGTGCTGGAGGCCGGCTCCCTGCTGGTGTCGGGCAAGCCGGATGAATTGTGGAACAACGCCCAGGTGCGCGCTGCCTATCTCGGCGGGTTCGCGGCCTCGGCGTGATGTCCGGCGGCGCGCCGCCTCTCTCGAACCGGCGGCACGGCCCGCCGCCGGCTTCATCTTCCAACCGGGACATTCCCAGATGACGAAAATCGCTCTTGTCGGCTGTGGCCTTGTGGGGGGCTCCTGGGGCCTCGTATTCGCGCGCGCCGGCTTTGACGTGACGCTTTATGATCCCTCGCCCGCTTCCCTCCAGGCCGCGCTCGACTTTGCCGCCGGCGCCGCGCCCGGCCTTGCCGAACAGGGCCTGCTGAACGGCGAGACGCCCGCCGCCGTGCTCGCCCGCCTCAAGCCCGCCGCAAGCCTGGCGGAAGCCGTGGCCGATGCCGATTACATCCAGGAGAGCGCGCCGGAGCGCCTTCCCATCAAGCAGGCGCTTTACCGGGAGCTGGCCAAGCTGGTGAAGGCGGATGCGGTGATCGCCTCGTCCACCTCCGGCTTGCCCGCCTCCTCCTTCACCGCCGAGATCGAGGGCCGCGAGCGCTGCGTGGTGGCCCACCCCATCAACCCGCCGCACCTCATTCCGCTGGTGGAAATCATCCCCGCCCCTTGGACCGCCGCGAGCGTCGTCGAGCGTACCGACGCGCTGATGAAGCAGGTCGGCCAGGTGCCGATCCGCCTCAACCGCGAGATCGCCGGCTTCGTGGTCAACCGCCTGCAGAGCGCGGTGTTGGGCGAAGCCTTCCGCTTGGTGGAGGATGGCATCGTCTCCGCCACCGACGTGGATGCCGCCATCTCCGAGGGCCTTGGCCTGCGCTGGTTCTTCATGGGTCCGTTCGAGACGATCGACCTCAATGCCCAGGGCGGGGTCGCGGATTATTGCGCCAAGCTCGGCCCCATGTATTACGATCTCGCCAAAGAACAGGCCGACCCGCGCCCCTGGAGCGAAGCCCTGGTCGCGCAGGTCGAGGCGCAGCGGCGCGCGAAGACCCCGGCGGACAAGCTCGATGCCCGCAAGGCGTGGCGCGACCGTTGCCTCGCCGCCCTGGTGAAGGCCAAGCGCGCGGTCCTGAAGGAAAACGCCTGACCGGCGGCGGAGCGATCCGCCGCCCCTCGCCATCTCTCACAGAGTGCCCGCCATGCTGCTTGGAGTGATCGCCGACGACTTCACCGGGGCGAGCGACATCGCCAATACCATCGCCAAGGGGATCGCGCCGGAAGGCGGCCTCAAGACGGTGCAATATCTTGGCATTCCGACCGTGCCGGCGGCGGATGACGTGGAAGCCTGCGTCATCTCGCTGAAGAGCCGCTCCATTCCCGCGGCAGAGGCGGTGGCGCAGTCGCTGGCCGCGCTCGACTGGCTGGAGGCCCAGGGCTGCCGGCAGGTGATCTTCAAATATTGCTCCACCTTCGATTCCACACCGGAAGGCAATATCGGCCCGGTGGGCGAGGCCCTGGCGCGGCGACTGGGCGAAATGGGCGTGATCGCCTGTTCCGCTTTCCCCGATGCCGGACGCACCATCTACAAGGGCCATCTGTTCGTCGGCGACCGGCTGCTGAACGATTCCGGCATGGAGCATCATCCGCTCAATCCGATGACCGACGCCGATCTGCGGCGCTGGCTCCAGCTTCAATGCCAGGATCCGGTCGGCCTGGTGGATTGGCCCGTGCTCCAGCGCGGGCCTGAGGCGATCCGGGCGGGCCTTGTGGCCGCGTCGGAGAAAGGCGAGCGGCTCGTCATTGTCGATGCCCTGACCAATGCCGATCTGCTCGCCATCGCCGCCGCCTGCGCCGATGCCCGCCTGATGACCGGCGGCTCGGGCATCGCGCTCGGCCTGCCGCGCAATTTCATCAAGGCCGGCCTCGCCAAGGGCGGCAACCCGGCGGTGGACCTGATCGGCGGGCCGGAGGCGGTGCTGGTGGGCAGTTGCTCGCGCGCCACGCTCCAGCAGATCGACGTGCACGGCAAGGACCATCCGGTGCTCGCCATCGACGTGGACAAGGTGATGGACGGCTCCATCACGTCCGCCGATCTGGTCGCCTTCATCCAGGCGAACCCCGGCCACGCGCCGCTGGTCTATTCCTCCTCCAAGCCCGAGCAGGTGGCGGCGCTTCAAGAGAAGTACGGCCGCACCGAGGTCGCCCACAAGCTGGACGGCATCTTCGCGCAGACCGCCAAGGCGCTCTATGACGCCGGCATGCGGCGCATCGTGGTGGGGGGCGGCGAGACATCGGGCGCCGTGGTCTCGGCGCTCGGCGTCACCTCGTTCCGCATCGGCCCGGAGATCGACCCCGGCGTACCAGTCCTGGTGGCGGAAGATGGCACCGGCCTTGGGATGGCGCTCAAGTCCGGCAATTTCGGCGCGCCCGACTTCTTCGGCAAGGCGCTCGGCGCCATCGCCGGCACGGCGGAGGCCTGACCCATGGATGAAGCCGCCACCCGCGACCTTCTGGTGCGCCTGTCCCGCTCCTTGTTCGAGCGCGGCTATTCGGTCGGCTCGGCGGGCAACATCTCCGTCGCGGTCGAGGACGGGGTGCTCATCACCCCCACCAATTCCTGCCTCGGCTTCCTGGAAGCCGGCCGCATCTCCAAGCTGGACCGGGACTGGCAGCACGTGTCGGGCGACAAGCCCTCCAAGGAAGTGTTCCTGCACCGCGCCTATTACGAGACCCGCCCGGGCACCGGCGCGGTGGTGCATCTGCATTCCACTTATGCGACCGCGCTCTCCTGCTTGCCGGAGATCGACCCCGCCGACTGCATCGCCCCGCTGACGCCTTATGTGGTGATGCGGGTCGGCAAGGTGCGGCTCCTGCCCTATGTGCGGCCGGGCGATCCGGCCATGGGCACGCTGATCCGGGAGCTGAACGGGGAATGCGCGGCGGTGCTGCTCGCCAATCATGGGCCGGTGGTCACCGCCAAGGACCTCCAGGGCGCCGTCTATGCCGCCGAGGAGCTGGAGGAAACCGCCAAGCTGCTGGTGCTGCTGCGTGATCGCAATCCGCGCCTGCTCACGGCGGCGCAGATCGACGAGCTGAACACCGCATTCCCCAAATAGCCAGAGCCGCCCACCGATGACGACCTCCGCATCCGCGCCCCGCTCCTTGGCCCTCATCCACACGGTCGCCGGCCTCGTGCCGGTGTTCGAGGATCTCACGCGGCGCCATCTGCCCGGCTGGGAACCCTTCAACATCGTGGATGAAAGCCTGCTGCGGAACACCATCCGCACGGGGGAACTCTCCCGCCTCACCATGCGCCGGCTGGCCGGCTACGTGTGGTCGGCGGTCGATGCGGGCGCCGATGCGGTGCTCGTCACCTGCTCCTCCCTCGGCCCGGCGGTGGATGCCGCGATCCCGCTCTGCCCGGTGCCGCTGTTCCGGGTCGATGACGGCATGGCATTGGCGGCATTGGAAAAAGGCACTCGCATCGGGGTGCTGGCGACGCTCTCCACCACCCTCGTTCCCACCACCGATCTTCTGAAGCGGCATGCGGCGCAAAAGGGGGTTCGGGTGACGTTGAGCAGTGGGGTGTGCGAGGGGGCGTTCGACCGGCTCGCGGCGGGGGATCGGGCCGGACATGATGCGCTGGTGCGGGCCGAACTTGCCGCCCTGGCGCCCAAGGTGGATGTGGTCGTCCTGGCCCAGGCATCCATGGCGCGGGCGTTGGAAGGTCAAGGGGATAACGGCTTTTCCCTCCCCATCCTCACCAGCCCCGAACTCGGGATCCAGCACGTACGGCGGGCGCTGGAGCAGGCCTGACACCGGCAATGCCGAACGCCGGGCGCGGGCCGCGCATTCGGACATGTTTCACGTGAAACCAAGGACTTGCCGTAGACGAACAGCGGTTTAAAGACCCGTTTCCGCGCTCCACAGCGCGACGACACCGCGAGTTCGCCCAAGGTTCGGCACATATTTCCGAAGGCCTGCGAAAAACGTTCGGCGCGCGCATCCCCCGCCGGCTGCCGCGCCGGCTGCTGCCCCCGCCCGACGGCGCCGGACGACCGCGCCGGAGGCATCGGGCGATGATGGGGCGGGCGGATCGGGAGCGCGGCATCGCCCACCGCGCCCGGCGGGAGGTGCCCGCTATTTTGCCAGCGCGCGGGACGGCTCCCCGCGCGTCTTCTCGGCCCGCAGCCGGGCGCGCCAGACGCCGGCCTCCACCATGCCGGCGATGACATCGGCCATCACCTGCGCCACCGCCTCGCTGCCGCGCACGTTCATGGTGCGCTGGGAGACCACCACGGAGAGCCTCCAGGACGGGGTGGGATCGACGATCCGCACCGCCACCATCTCGCCGCGCGCCATTTCCTCGGTCAGGGCGAAATGGGGCATGACCGCGAACGCGGTGGACTGGCGCACCAGCTTGGCGATCGCCGGCAGGCTGTCGCAATCCATGGCTGTGGGCACCACGTCGTGGCGGGCGGCGAACTGTTCCACCACCGTGCGCAGCACGTTGGGGCGGCCCGGCAGCACGATCGGCAATTCGAACATGCGCTTGAAGGAAACCTCGCCTTCCGCCGCGAGCGGATGGCCGGGCGGGACGAACAACATCAGGTCCTCGACCATCATCTCGGTCCAGGCCACATGCTCGAACGCCTTGTGGTCGTACAGCAGCGCCACGTCCAGCCGGCCGAGCTGGAGGAATTCGTCCAGATAGCCGGTCATCGCCTCCACCACGTGCAAGGTGATGTTGGGCTGGTGCACGGCCAGGGCGTTGATGAGGGGAATAGACAGGCCCCGGCAGGCCGAGGTGGGCAGGCCCACGGAGACGCGGCCGGAGGGGTTCGCCGATTGCGAGCGCACCACGTCCTTCACCCGGTCCACCTCCTGAAGGATGCGGCGGGCATGATCATAGAGTTGCTGGCCGATTTCCGTAGGGGTCACGCCGCGCGCATGGCGCACCAAAAGGTCGACGCCCAGTTCATCCTCCAGGTTTTTCATCTGCTGGCTGAGGGAGGGTTGGGCGACCCGCAGGATTTCCGCGGCACGCGAGAAGTTTCCGCTTTCCGCAATCTGGACGAAGTATTTGAGCTGGCGAAGATCCATGGACCACCTTTGCAGACCCAGAATTCTCACGAGCAGATTCGATTTGTCAAACGACTTCCCACGCGCCAAGCTGCTTAAACTATGGGCAGCATTTTGTAAAAATCTGATATTTTTCAATTATTTATATCATTCTCACTAACATCGCTTCTGCCTATAAAATGCCTTCATAGGCCCACCCTATATCGACGATTGGAAAATCATCTTTGTCGATGGCCGGATCTTGTCGGTAGCTTTATTGTGCAGATGGGAACAGGGGCGAAATGCCCACACATCCTGTAGACAACAGGAGAATAAATACATGCCTTCACACAGCTTTTTACGTGGCCAGCTGCTGGCCGCGACGGTGATGCTCGGCCTGTCGTCCACGCTGGCGATGGCGCAGCAGCAGCCCTGCATCGGCAATTCCGCCGCCACCACCGGCCCCGCCGCATTCGGCGGCGCCGCCATCAAGATGGGCGCCGAGATCGCCATCGACGAGATCAACGCCAAGGGCGGCGTGCTCGGCAAGAAGCTCAGCTTCGTGCAATATGACGATGCCGGCGCCCCGCCGCGCGGCGTTGACAACACCCGCCGCATCGCGCTCGCCGACAAGTGCGTCGCCATCCTCGGCGGCTATCACTCCACCGTCGCGGTCGCCCAGGCCGAGCCGGTGAACGAGATCGGCATTCCCTATGTGGGCGTGCTCGCCGCCAACACGAAGGCGATCGAAAACGGCGCCAATCCCAATTACATGTTCCGCGTCTCGGCGAAGGACAAATGGGTGGCGCGCTTCCTGGTCGAACAGGCGCTGAAGGCCTCCAAGACCGGCAAGATCGCGTTCTTCTACGAGAACACCGGCTGGGGCAACGGCGCCCTGCCGGACGTGAAGGACGCCATGGCCAAGGCCGGCAAGGAGCTGGTGGCCACCGAGACCTTCAACTGGAACGACCAGGACATGAGCCCGCAGGTGATCCGCGCCCGCGACGCCGGGGCGGACGTGGTGCTGTTCTGGGCCCTGGATCGCGAAGGCAACCAGATCCTGCGCTCCATGGACAAGGTGGGCTACAAGCCCACGATCATCGGCGCCTGGGGCATCGCCGGCAATCTCGGCGAACTGGCAGGGCCGCTCGCCGACGGCGTGGAAGTGATCCAGACCTACACCTTCATGGGCGACATGGATGCCAAGAAGAAGGCGCTGTGGGAAAAGCTCCAGGCCAAGTACGGCCTGAAGCAGCCCTCCGACGTGAAGATGCCCTCGGGCGTCGCCAATGCCTATGACGCGGTCTATATCCTCGCCGCCGCCATCGAGAAGGCTGGCGCCTTCGATTGGAAGAAGGTGCACGACGCGCTCTACACGGTGAATCTCGACGGGCTGGTGGCCGAATACAAGCCCGCCTTCGACGCCAAGGACCCCGAGCGCCAGGACGCCATCCTGCCGAAATACTACAAGCTGACGGTGTGGGTGGACGGCAAGCTGCTGCCCATCGAGCAGACCAAGTACGGCAAGACCAACTGAGGTCCTGCCGGTCCCTTGGTCGTTCTCCTCCGGAGGACTCGGTCCTGCCCGGTCCTCCCCGGCCTTCCCCCTCCCTAGCCCTCCCCCGCAAGCGGGAGAGGGGACGTGTCCCGCGGCTTCAATTCGGCACGACATTGAAGCCAGGCGCGCCCTGCTCCCTCCCCCCTTGAGGGGGAGGGGTGGAGAGGGGGGTACGGCAGCGCCGGGATAACGGCTTCAGGTTCCTAGCGGAACCCCACCCCCCACCCTGCCCTCCCCCTCAAGGGGGGAGGGTGAAATGGGCACCGCAGCGCAATGACCACCTTCATTCAATACACCCTCTCGGGCCTCGCCATCGGCGGCATCTATGCGCTCGTCGCGCTCGGCTTCCACATCATGTGGACCGCCGCCAAGGCGGTGAATTTCGCCCATGGCGACACGCTGATGATCGGCGCGGTGCTCGCCGTGCTGGGGGTGGATGCGGGCCTGCCGCTGTGGCTCGCCTGCTTGCTGGGCGTCGCGGCCGGCGCGCTGTTCGGCATCTTGCTGGAGCGCTTCGCGGTGCGCCCGTTTACCGGCGGCACCACCTCCATCGGCTGGATGCTCACCACCATCGCGGTCGGAATCATGATCGAGAGCCTCGCCACCATGCAGTTCGGCGGCTTCTCCCGGCCCCTGCCCTCGCCCGGCGTGGAAAAGGCGGTGCACATTCTCGGCGCCGGAATCTATCCGCAGGAATTGCTGATCCCCCTGGTCGCGATCCTCGCCATGGTCGGCCTCAAATTCATGCAGAAGCACACGCTGGTCGGCCGCGCCATGCAGGCCGTGGCCCATGACAAGCGCGCCGCCGCCCTCATGGGCATCAATGTCAACCGCATCGTCGCCTTCTCCTTCGGGCTCGCGGCGCTGTTCGGCGCGGCCGCCGGCATCCTGGTGGCGCCGGTCATCCAGGTCTCCGCCACCATGGGCACGCTGCTGGGGCTGAAGGGATTTGCGGTGGCCATCATCGGCGGCATCACCTCCGCGCCCGGCGTGGTGATCGCCGGCCTGCTGTTCGGCGTGATGGAGAAATTCGTCGAGGGCTACATCTCCACCGCCGCCCGCGAAATCATCGGCTTTTCCTCCATGATCCTGGTGCTGCTGGTGTTTCCGCAGGGCCTGTTCGGCAAAAGGGAGGTGCTCAAGGTATGAGACACCTCACCAGCCTCGGCTTCCTCGTCTTCGCCGCGATCCTCGTCGCGGTGCCGCTCACCGCCGGCAATGAATACGAATTGCGCCTGTTCATGCTGTTCCTGATCTACGGCGTCATCGCCGTGGGCCTGAACGTGCTGGTGGGCCTCACCGGCCTCGTCTCGCTCGGCCAGGCGGGCCTGTTCGCGCTCGGCTCCTACACCGGCGCAATCCTCGCGGTGCGGCTCGGCTTCGACATGCTGAGCGCCAGCATCGCCGCCGCGATCGTCTCCGGGGTGTTCGGCGTGCTCTTGGCCTATCCCACGGTGCGGGTGCGCGGGGTTTATCTCGCCGTCGTCACCATCGCCTTCGGCATCATCGTGGAGAATGTCGCCATCGAGTGGCAGTCGCTCACCGGCGGCACCACGGGCCTCTCCTCCATCCCGCGCCCCAACATCTTCGGCTATCGCATCTCCGGCTTTGCCTTCTACGGCGTGCTCGCGGTGACGCTGTTCCTGGCGACGCTCGCCACCCACAATCTCAAGCGCTCCCGCTACGGCCGGGCCATGCTGGCGGTGTCGCAAAGCGAGACGGCGGCGCGGGCGCTCGGCGTGAATGCCACCGCCATGCGCACCCTCGCCTTCGTGGTGGCGTCGGTCACGGCGGGGATCGCGGGCAGCTTCTACGCCTTCCTCAATTCCTACATCTCGCCCGACATCTTCACCTTCTCGGACAGCGTGCGCTTTCTGCTGATGGTGATCCTGGGCGGGGCGGCCTCCACCTTCGGGCCGGTGATCGGCGCCTATATCCTCACCTATCTCCCGGAATTCCTGCAGCAATTCCAGCTCTGGCAGAAGTTCGCCTATGGCGCGCTGCTGCTGGTGGTGATGTTCGCCTTGCCGCGCGGCATCGTCGGCACGCTGTGGATGCTGGTTCAGCGCCTCAACCCCGAAAAGCGGGAGGCGGACCCCGCCGAGGGGATCAGCGCCGAACAGAGCCTGCGCCACGACGTGCGCGCGGGCGAGGCGGAGCTGGTGGCGCGCGACCTCACGGTGCGCTTCGGCGGCCTGACCGCCCTCTCCAAGGCCTCGCTGCGGGTGAAGCCGGGCGAGGTGCATGCCCTGATCGGACCGAACGGCGCCGGCAAGTCCACCTTCGTCAACACCATCTCCGGCTTCTACAAGCCGACGGAGGGCGAGTTCGAGCTGGACGGCATCCAGCTCACCGGCAAGCGCTCCCACGAGATCGCCCGCATCGGCTTGGCCCGCACGTTCCAGAACACCGAATTGTTCGGCGAGCTGACGGTGCTGGAAAACGTCATGGTCGGCTATCAGCAGCGCCTGACCTACGGCATTGCCGACGCGCTGCTGCGCACCCCGCGCCTGCGGCGCGAAGAGAAGGAAAGCCGGCGCGCCGCCATCGGCCTGCTCACCTTCGTCGGGCTCGATGCCTATGCCAACGAGCAGGCCCGCTTCCTGCCCTTCGGCCTGCAGCGCCGCCTGGAGATCGCCCGCGCGCTCGCCGCCAAGCCCCGCCTGTTGCTGCTGGACGAGCCGGCCGCCGGCCTCACCACCCAGGAGATCGACGCGCTGGAGGACATGATCCGGCGCATCGCCGCGCTCGGCATCTCGGTGCTGCTCATCGAGCATCATGTGGAGCTGATCATGGCGGTCGCCGACACCGTGACCGTGCTCGACTACGGCCAGGTGATCGCCAGCGACACCCCCGCGATCGTGCAGGAGGACCCGCGCGTGATCGAAGCCTATTTCGGCGCCCCCCTCGATGCCGCCAAGGCGGAGGACGTGGCATGAGCGAGAACGACATCCTGCTCGATATCCGCAGCCTGGAACTGCGCTACGGCGCGGCGGTGGCGGTGCGCGACATCTCGCTGAGCGTGAAGCGCGGGCAATTGGTGGCCGTGATCGGCAATAACGGCGCCGGCAAATCCTCCATGGTGCGCGGCGCCACCGGGCTCGTGCGCCCCTCGGGCGGCCAGGTGCTGTTCAAGGGCGAGGACACCACCCGCCTCTCCGCCGACAGGAAGGTGGCGCGCGGCCTCGTGATGGTGCCGGAAGGGCGCCTGCTGTTTCCCGACCAGAGCGTGGAGGACAATCTCATCCTCGGCGCTTATGCCCATGGCGGGCTGAAATCCGAGCGCTCCAAGGCGACGCTGGAGAAGGTGCTCTCTCTGTTCCCGCGCCTGAAGGAGCGGCTGCCCCAGCAGGCCGGCTCCATGTCCGGCGGCGAGCAGCAGATGCTGGCCATCGCGCGCGGCCTGATGGCGGAGCCCGAGCTGCTCATCATCGACGAACTCTCGCTCGGCCTCGCGCCCAAGATCGTGGACCAGCTGATGCGGGTCCTCGCCGACCTCAACGCGGCCGGCCTCACCATTCTGCTTGTCGAACAGCTGGCCTCCTACGCGCTCGCCATCGCCGACCACGCCTATGTGATCGCCAACGGGCGGGTGGCGCGCCACGGGCCGAGCGCGGAGCTCGCGCGCGACCCGGAGGTGATGGAGGCCTTCCTCGGCAAGAAGAAGACAGCCGCCTGAACGACGGCCGTCGCACCCGCTTCACCCGAAAACCAAGCCCGCCAAGGAGCGACCATGTCCAAAGTCATCGACCTCTCCCTCCTCATCGAGGACAATATGCCGGCCCACAAGCTGTTCCAGCGGCCGATCATCACCACCCATATGAGCCATGAGAGCTCCAAGGCGCTCGACCTCGGCGTGCCCGGCGACGCCATGACCTTCCAGACCAATTTCATCGCCATGCTCGACCATGTGGGCACCCATGTGGACGCCTATCGCCACGTGAACCCGGACGGCGCGCCGGTGGACGAGATGCCGCTCGAACAGTTCATGGGCAAGGCGGTGTGCTTCGACCTGCGCCATATTCCCGACCTCGGCGAAATCACCGTCGCCGACATGGAAGAGGCGGAGAAGAAGGCCGGCGTGAAGGTGGACGGCCACATCGTTCTGCTGTGCACCGGCTTCCACAAGCGGAATTATCCGAGCCTGGATTCGGTCTGGAAGAATCCGCTGCTCACCGCCGAGGCCACGAAGTGGCTCTATGATCGCGGCTCCAAGATGCACGGCGTGGAAGGTCCCTCCACCGACAAGCCCACCGACAACATCTTCGCCCAGCACCGGCTGTGCCGCGACCTCGGGGTCAGCCATTGGGAATGGCTGGTGAACCTGGAAGAGCTGGTGGGCAAGGGCGAGTTCCAGTTCTTCGGCGCGCCGCTGAAGTTCAAGGGCGGCTCCGGCTCCCCGGTGCGCGCGTTCGCCATCCTCAACTGAACGGGGCACAACGCCCCCTTTAATCGCAATATGCCCCCCTCTCCCGCGTGCGGGGGAGGGTTGGGGAGGGGGCAAAAGCCATCTCCCCATTTCCCGCACCTTCCGGCCTGCGGCAGACCCCCTCCCTAACCCTCCCCCGCAAGCGGGAGAGGGAATCTTCGTTCGCCTCCGGAGACTGCCCATGTCCGCCGCATTCGACACCATGAGCGCGCTGGAGCTGCGCCGGCGCATCCGCACCCGCGAAATCTCGCCCGTGGAGCTGACGCGGCGCGCGCTCGACAAGGCGCAGGCGACGCAAGGCACGCTGAACGCCTTCTTCGTGCTGATGGAGGACGAGGCCATGGCCGCCGCCCGCGTCGCCGAAGATGCGGTGATGAAGGGCGCGCCACTGGGCGTGCTGCACGGCCTGCCGTTCTCGGCCAAGGACCTGATGGCGGTGAAGGGCCAGCGCTATGCCTCCGGCTCGCGCGCCATGGCCGACAATGTCGCGAGCGTGGACGCGCCTGCCGTGGAGCGCGCCAAGGCGGCGGGCGGCATCCTCATCGGCAAGACCACCACCAGCGAATTCGGCTGCAAGCCGGTGGGCGACAGCCCGCTGACCGGCATCACGCGCCACCCCTGGAACCTCGACAAGACGCCGGGCGGCTCCAGCGCGGGGGCGGCGTCCTCGGTGGCGGCCGGCATCACGCCGTTCGCCCTCGGCACGGACGGCGGCGGCTCGGTGCGCATTCCCTGCGCCTTCACCGGGCTTGCCGGCATCAAGGGGCATTTCGGCCGGGTGCCGGTGTGGCCCACCTCGGCGACGCCCACGCTCGCCCATGTGGGACCCATCGCCCGCTCCATGGAAGACGCGGCCCTGCTGTTCTCGGCCATCGCCGGGCCCGACCGGCGCGACCCGTTCGGCGTCGCCGGCCCGGTGCCGGACGTGATGGGAGCGACCAAGGCTTCTGTTGCCGGCATGCGCGTCGCCTACAGCCCGACCCTCGGCTATGCCCGGCCCGACCCCGAGGTGGTGGCGATCACCGATCGCGCGGCGAAGACCTTCGAAACGCTCGGATGCGAGGTGGACTTGGTCGAAAGCGTGTTCGACAGCGATCCGGCCGATCTGTGGACCGCGGAATTCTATGCCGGCGTGGGCATTCGCCTGCGATCCTTCATGGAAAATCAGCGCGATTTGCTGGACCCGGCGGTGGCCGAGGTGCTCGCCCCCGCGCTCGCCCAGGAGATGCGCAGCTATTACACCAGCGTGTTCGAGCGCTACGCCTTGCGCGAGAAGCTGCGGACCTTCTTCGAGCGCTACGACATCCTGATCTCGCCGGTTCTGCCCGTGACCTCGCTCGACGCCGGCAAGAACATTCCCGACAGCCTGCCGGACCGCAATCTCGTGTCCTGGGTGTTCTATACCTATCCTTTCAATCTCACCGGCCAGCCCGCTGGCGCGGTGTGCGCGGGGATCGCGGGCGACGGCATGCCGGTGGGACTCCAGATCGTCGCGCGCGCCTATTGCGAAGAGGATGTGGTGCGCGCCGCCTGCGCCTATGCCCGCACCCAGCCGGCCGGCTACAATTTGCGGCCGTTCAACGCCTGAGCCAAGCGCCGGTGCCCATGGCCCGGCGGCTCGATCCCCGATGGTCTTGTTTTCGCTTGCGCTTATCGCCGCGACGGCGCGGGCAGCGAAAGCTTTGGCATGGATGACGAACCGGCTTTTGCTTTGCGGTATACTTCCGTAGGGTCATATATGCAGCGCACACCAGGCATTTGACACTGTCATCTGGCGTCCATAACGTCCCGCTACAATAATGTAATTAAGAATTACATATAAATGTAGGGATGAACGCCATGGACAAGACCCGCCGATCTTTCATCACCTCGATGGCGGCTGCGGCCGCCACCACCCCGCTGATCCTCTCCGCCAATGCGCAGACGGCGGCCAGCACACCGGCCCAACCCGCCAATGCCCCCGCCGCCAAGCCCGCGTCCGCGCCGGATGCCGACAACACCTTGAAGCTGTTGAGCTTTAAGCTTCAGAACGGCGCGCCCGCGCGGGTCGGCGTCGCGCTCGCGGACGGGACCGTGGTCGACCTGGTGGCGGAGGCGGCGCGGACCGGCAAGACGTTATCCTTTAATCCGGGCGACATGGTCTCGCTGATCGCGGCGGGCGATGCGGGTCTCGTCGAGGTGCGCGAGCTGGTGCGCGGCGCTGCGGCGGGTCGGCCGAAGCTCACCGAAATCGTCTATCTCGCGCCCATCCCCGATCCCCGGCGCAATATTTACGCGGTCGGCTGGAATTACCTGGAGCATTTCGCCGAAGGCCAGGCGGCGCGCAACACGGACGTGAAATATCCCGAGCATCCGGTGTTCTTCACCAAGGGCACCCATTGCATCAATGGCCCCTACGATTCCATCCCGTTCGACCCCAAGGTCTCCACCATGATCGACTGGGAGGGCGAGCTGGCGGTGATCATCGGCAAGCACGGCCGCAATATTCCCGAGGCCGAGGCCATGGATTACGTGTTCGGCTATTCGGTGATCAACGACACCACCGCCCGCGATGTGCAGAACGCGCGCCACGGGGGCCAATGGTTCAAGGGCAAGAGCCTGGACGGGCACGGCCCCATGGGTCCCTGGATCGTGACCAAGGGCGCGTTCGATCAGAACGACCTGCACCTCGTCACGCGGGTGAACGGGGTGGTGAAGCAGGACGCCAATACGAGCCAGATGTATTTCAAGGTGCCGCGCATCATCGCCGAACTCTCGCTCGGCCTCACGCTGGAGCCCGGCGACATCATCGCCAGCGGCACGCCTCCGGGCGTCGGCTTCGCGCGCAAGCCGCAGGAATTCATGAAGCCCGGCGACGTCATGGAAACCGAGATTACCGGCATCGGCCTGATCCGCAACGAGATCAAGTCGGTCGGCTGACGCGGGGATGAAAGCGCCCCTCCCTGCGCGGGGAGGGGCGCCAGCTCATTGCGCGGCCGGCTCTTCTTCTTCCCAGCGCACGGAAATCTCGATCAGATTCGCATCGGGATCGCGGATATAGACCGAGCGCAGCGGCATGGTTGCGCCGGTGCGGCGCACGGGGCCGGCGGCGATCGGCACCTGGCAGGCCGCGAGATGGGCGATCACGGCATCCAGCGGCACCGCCGAAAGCAGGCACAGATCCACCGAGCCGGGCGTCGGATGGGCCGCGACGGCGACGATATCCTGCTTCGAGCGGCCGTCCTGAAGATTGAATTTCTGCGCCCCGAACGCGAGCGCCACGCGGTTTTCGCCGAACACCTCTTTGCGCATGCCGAGAACGCGCGTGTAGAAGTCCACGGTGCGGTCAATGTCCGCCACCGTCAGCACGATATGGTCGATGGATGCGATCTGCACGCCTTGTCTCCGGCCGGTGTTTTCGGGCGCCGGAGGTTAGAACAAGCCGGCGCGGCCCGCCAGCGCGCGCGCTCAGCGCCGGCTTCTGGTGGGCGCGCGCCCGCTGATGGAGCGCACGAGGCCGGTCTTCACGCTCGCCACATGCTCGCGCATCAGCATTTCCGCGCGATACGCATCGCGCAGCAGGATGGCGTCATAGATGCGGTGGTGGTCCTCGTGGCGGCGGCGCACCTCGAGATATTCGAACGAGACCACATTGCGGTGGGAGGATTGCGGCACGCTCTGGCACATGCGGATCATGTCGCCCAGCATGCGGCAGCGCGAGGCGGCGTGGATGGTGTCGTGGAAGGCGAAATTGACCGCGCCATAGCCGATGCGGTCGGATTCCTCCAATTCCTCCTTGGCGAGAATGGCGTCGCCATCGGCGAGCGCGCCCTCGATCACCGCCCGCTCCGCGTCGCTCAGGCCGCGCTCGGCGGCGAGCCGGGCCGCGAGCGATTCCAGCATGGTGCGGATCTCATAGGCATCGACGATCTCGGACGTGAGGAACCGGCGCACCGAATAGCCGCGGTTCGGCGCATATTCCAGCAGCCCTTCACTGGCGAGCGATTGCAGCGCCGAGCGCACCGGCGTGCGCGACACCCCGAGCCGCTCGCTGAGGCGCACCTCATGCAGCCGCGCGCCGGGTTCGAAATCCCCCGAGAGGATCGAGGCGCGGATCCGGTCGGCGACGGAGAGCGAGCGGGTGGGCGCGCGCTCCGTGTCCACGCCGTCGGCGAAAGAGTCCGGGGCGGTTTCGCCGAACGCGTCGGAAACGGTCGCTGACATGCCCGGTGGTCGCTCCTTTTGATCAGCCATAGCCGCCATACCCGAACCCGCGCGAGGATACAATCCGACCCATGAGCGAAGCCTGCCTCCGGAGCGGAACCAGCTCCAGCTAGGACCGGGAAATGAACGGCTTCAAGCCTATATTGCGGGCAGAAGCGGGTGAATTTTTGAGCAAAAATTGTATACATTAATTATTGACGGTCACCGGATTGTACGCAATTTTTGACAGATCCAATCGTGCCAGGAAGGACTTTCGGCCCATGTCCGCCCCCCTCGCCTCCGCAGGATCAGCCACGCCCCCCGGGCGCGTTTCGCGCGCGTCGGCGGGACGGGACGGCGCCGCTGCGTGCTGTGGCGGAGCGGGCGCATGAGGGTCCGCGTCAGCCTTCCGCGCACCAAGGCGACGATCCTCGCGGGCCGGCCGATCCTGGCGGTGAATCCCGGCGGGGTCTCCTTGTCGGCGGTCGAGGCGCTTGCCGCCTGCGGCGCCGACTGCCTGTTCATTGATTGCGAGCGCACGGCGGTTTCGGTGGAAAGCGTGCCCATGCTCGCCCGCGCGGCGCAGGCCTGCGGCATGAGCGCGGTGGTGCGCTCGCCTTCCAAGGACCCCGCGATCCTCACCCGCTATTTCGATTGCGGCATCGACGGGCTGGTGCTGCCGCAGGTCGAGAGCGTGGAAACCTGCGCGATGCTCCATGCCACCGCCCGCGCCGCCACCCGCGGCCGGGAAGCCGACCTGATGCTGATCGCCCAGATCGAAAGCACCGAGGGCCACGCCCGGCTGGACGCCATCGCCGCCGCCCCCGGCATCGACCTGATCCTGGTGGGGCCCAACGACCTCGCCCATTCCATGGGTTTCCTCGGCAATACCAGCCGCCCCGAACTGGTGGCGGCGGTGGACGACATCACCACGCGCCTCGCCGCCGCCGGCCGCGCCTTCGGCCTGCCGGTGACCGAGCAGACCACCGCGCACTGGGTCGGGCGCGGCGCCACCTTCCTTTATGCGACGCTCGAATCCCTGCTGCGGCCCGGCCTGGCCGCCATCCGGCAGGCGGCCGTCGCATGAGCCACGCGCTTTTTTCCCGCATCGCTGAACTTCGCGGAGAGTTTCAATGACCATGCTGCCGCGCGACCGCGCGCCCTATTCCGCCATTGTGGACCGCCCGCCGCTCAAGCTGCCCGGCACGGCGCGCGTGGTTCTGTGGACCATCGTGAATTTCGAAGTGTGGGACATCGCCCGCCCCATGGCGCGGCAGGTTCTCCCCGCGCCCACCGGGCAGGTCCTGCTGCCCGACGTGCCGAACTGGAGCTGGCACGAATACGGCATGCGCGTCGGCGCCTGGCGCTTCTTCAAGCTGTACGAGAAGCTCGGCATCCGCCCCACGCTCTCCATCAATGCGCGCGTCACCGAGGATTATGAGCGCGTGGCCGCCCAGGCGCGTGATGCGGGCTGGGAATTCATGGGCCATGCCTATGACCAGGGGCCGATCCACAAGCAGGAAGACCAGCGCGGCATGATCTTCCGCTCCATGGACATCCTGGAGAAATTCACCGGCAAGCGCCCCAAGGGCTGGCTCGGACCGGGCCTGACGCAGACCCTCGAAACCCCGGAAAATCTCGCCGAGGCTGGCGTGAAATATATCGGCGACTGGGTGTGGGACGACGAGCCCTGCGACATCACCACCGCCAAGGGCCCGCTGGTGACGCTGCCCTATACGGTGGAGCACAACGACATTCCCATGATGGCGGTGGCCCATCATGAATCGCCCTATTGGGTGCAGCGCTTCAAGGACAGCATCGACCGCCTGCACGCCGAGGGCGCGGACCGCGCCAAGGTGCTGGCGGTGGCCATCCACCCCTACATCTCCGGCCAGCCGCACCGCATCAAGTATCTGGAACAGATCTACGATTATGCCGCCAGCCTCGGCGACGTGCTGTTCTGGAACGGGGAAGAGATCCTCGACTGGTACCAGGCGACCAAGACAAAGGCGTGAGTGTATCCATGAGCACCGCCTTTGCCGTTCCCGTCCCCGAGATCGTCGCGCTGCCCGTGGTGGGCCGCGCGACGCGCTTCCCGGTGCGCCGCGTCTATTGCGTGGGCCGCAATTATCTCGCCCATATCCGCGAGATGAAGGAAGCCGAGGACGAGCGCGACCCGCCGTTCTTCTTCCAGAAGCCGCGCGACAGCATCGTGGCGGACGGCGCAACCATCCCCTATCCGGCGGATACCAGCGATTTCCAATATGAGATCGAGCTGGTGGTCGCCATCGGCGCCGGCGCCCGCAACATCACCGTTGACCGGGCGCAGGACGCCATCTTCGGCTATGGCATCGGCATCGACCTCACCCGCCGCGACCGCCAGCGCGACTGCCGCGACAAGCGCCTGCCCTGGGAAGCGGGCAAGGCGTTCGATCTTTCCGCCCCCTGCGGCCCGCTCTATCCTGCCGGCACGGGCGGGGATCCGGCGCGGGGCGCCATCACGCTCAGCGTCAACGGCGTCGAGCACCAGCGCGGCGACCTCGCGCAGATGATCTGGAACGTGCCGGAAATCGTCGCTAACCTCTCGCGCTCCTATCGCCTGGAGCCGGGCGACATCATCATGACCGGAACCCCGGCCGGTGTCGGCGAAATGCAGCCGGGCGACCGCATCGTCGGTGCCATCGCCGGGTTCGGCACGCTGACGCTGACCATCGGCGAACCGGAGGCCTGAGACATGCTGCCCACCGAGCGCATCGCCTTTTCCCCGATCTCCCGCCGGCCCAAACTCACCTTGCCCGGCGGCGCCCGCATGGCGGTGTGGGTGATCGTCAATATCGAGGAATGGAACCCGCGCGAGACCATGCCGCGCACCGTCCTCACCCCGCCGGCCGGCGGCTCCCCGACCCCGGACATTCCGAACTGGGCCTGGCACGAATACGGCAATCGCGTCGGCTTCTGGCGCATGCTGGAAGTGTTCGATGAGTTCGCCCTGCCGGCGGTGCTGGCCATCAACGGTTCGGCCATCTCCAGCTACGCCCCGATCGCGGAAGCCGCGCTGGAGCGCGAATGGGAATTCATGGGCCACGGCTTCTCGCAGAAGAACATGCAGAAGGTGCCCGACGAGCGCGAGGACATCGCCAAGACCACCCAGGCGATCGAAGCCTTCACCGGCCGGCGCCCGCGCGGCTGGCTGGGGCCCGGCCTGACCGAGACCTGGGAGACCCCCGACATCCTGGTCGAGCAGGGCTATGATTATGTCTGCGACTGGGTGCTGGACGACCAGCCGGTGGTGCTGAAGACCCGCACGACGCCGATCGTCAATATTCCCTACACCCAGGAATGCAACGACGTGGCGATGATGCTGATCCAGCATCACAAGGCGAGCGAATATTACGATCGCGCCATCGACCAGTTCGAGCAGATCCACCATGACAGCCGCGACAGCGCGCGCATCATGGCCCTGGTGGTGCATCCCTACATCATGGGCGCGCCGCACCGGCTGAAGCATTTCCGCAAGATCTTCGAGACCATGAAGGCGAAGGACGACATCGCTTTCATGACCGGCGAGCAGATCTACGACTGGTACCTCGGCCAGCGCCCGGACGCCCTCAGCGCGGCGGATGCGGGATGAACAGCCTCAACGCCTTCCAGCTCCTCAACGGGCTCACCTTCGCGGCGCTGCTGTTCATCGTCGCCTCGGGCTTCACGCTGATCTTCGGCCTGCTGCGGATCGTGAATCTCGCCCACGGCGCGCTCTACCTCCTGGGCGGCTATGCGGGCTATGCCGCCGCGAGCGCCTCCGGCAATTTCTTCCTCGGCATCCTCGCCGCCATGGCGGTGGTGGCGGCGACCGGGCTGGTCCTCGACCAGGGCCTTTTGCGGTTCGTGCGCGGATACGAGCTGCGCCAAGTGCTGCTGACGCTGGGCGTCGCCTTCATCCTGAACGACATGACGCTGGTGATCTTCGGCGGCGATACCTACACGGTCCCGGCGCCGCAATTCCTGCGCGGGGCGGTGCGCTTCGCCGGGCTGTTCTATCCCAAGTATCGCCTGTTCGTGCTGGCGCTGGGCATCCTCATCTTCGTCGCGCTCTGGCTGCTGCTCAACAAGACCCGGCTCGGCGCCCTGATCCGCGCCGGCGTCGACGATCCGGAAACCATCGAGGCGATGGGCATCAACATCCGCCGCATCTTCCTTCTCACCTTCATGCTGGGCGCCGCCTTGGCCGGGCTCGGCGGGGCGGTGGGCGGCGCCTTCCTCACCCTTTACCCGAGCGCGGATGCGGAGATCCTGGTGTTCTCGCTGGCGGTGGTGATCATCGGGGGGCGCGGCAGCCTCGTCGGCGCGGCGGTGGGGGCGCTGATCGTCGGGCTGCTGAATACGGTGGGGCAGGTGATGTTCCCGGAATTCGCTTATTTCGTCATCTTCGGCCCCATGGCGGCGATCCTCGCCTTCCGCCCCCTCGGCCTGTTCGGAAAGGCGGCGTGATGACGTCCCCGGTTCCCAATCCCGCGCCGCTGCCCGCCCGGGACACCGGCATGTCCCGTCTCGCCATGGGCGCCGTCGCGGTGGGCGCCTTGGTGTTCGCGGTGCTGCCGCTGCTCCTGCCCACCTATCAGGTGAGCATCCTGACCGAGGTGCTGATCTTCGCGGTGCTGGCCATGGCGGTGGATGTTCTCGCCGGCTACACCGGCCGCACGCCGCTGTGCCATGGCGCCATCTTCGGCGTCTCCACCTATGTGGTGGTCTATTGGACCGCCCATATGGGCGGCTCGCCTTATGTGGGCGCGATGGTGGGCATCCTCGCGGCGACCGGAGTCGCGGCGATCTTCGCGCTGCTGGCGATCCGCACCTCCGGGGTTTACTTCCTGCTGCTCACCCTCGCGCTCGGCATGATCGTGTGGGGCGTGTGCCTGCGCTGGACCAGCGTCACGGGCGGGGAGAACGGCCTGCGCGGCGCGGTGCGGCCCTCAGCCCTCGCCGATGGCTTTGCCTTCTATTACGCGGTGTTCGTGGCGGTCGCCGTGGTCGCCTTTGTGATGTGGCGGTTCGTGCGCTCGCCGTTCGGGCTGACGTTGCGCGGCATCCGCGACAGCGAGAGCCGCATGCGCTCGCTCGGCTACAATGTACCGGCGCATCTGTTCCTGGCCTTCACCGTCTCCGGCTTCTTCGCGGGCATCGCGGGGGCGCTCTACGCCATGTTCAACGATTTCGTCAGCCCCTCGACGGTGGGCCTCTCCCAATCTGTGGAAGGGCTGCTGATGGCGATCACCGGCGGGGTCGGCACGCTGTTCGGCGCGTTCATCGGCTCCTTCGCCATCATCGGGCTGGAAAACATCGTCAGCCTCTACACCGAGCGCTGGCAGAGCGTGCTCGGCGCGATGTTCGTGCTGATCATGATCTTCGCCCCCGAGGGCATCCTCGGGCGCATTCGCAGCTTTGTGGCGCAACGACGCCGCTGAAGACGACAACAATCAATTCCAGACAGGAGCGGGACAGATGGATCGCAGGACGTTTCTGAAATCAAGCGCCGCGCTGGCCGCCGTCGGCACCGTGGCCATGCCCTATGTGGCGCGCGCGCAGGCCAGCGGGCCGATCAAGATCGGCGTCATGGCGCCGCTCACCGGGGTGGTCGCCGCCGGCGGACGCGAGATGGTGGACGGCTTCAACATGTATTGGGAAGAGCGCGGCTTCCAGTCCGGCGGCCGCAAGGTGGAGATCGTCGTGGAAGACGACGCCTCCAACCCCGATACCGCGCTCCAGAAGGCCCGTCGCCTGGTCGAACAGGCCAATGTGGACATGCTGTTCGGCAATCTGCTGGCCAACACCGGCCTTGCGGTGGCCAATTACGTGAAGGGCAACGGCATGCCCTATTTCATCCCGATCATCGCCGCCGACGATCTCACCCAGCGCCACCGCATCAAGAACGTGATCCGGGTGGCCGGCTATACCGCGAGCCAGTTCCCCCGTCCGCTCGCCGACTGGTGCCTCAAGCAGGGCTATCGCAAGGTCGCCACCATCAGCCAGGACTATACGTTCGGGCACGAGCAGTGCGGCGGCTTCTGCCAGACCTTCACCGAGGGCGGCGGCAAGGTGCTGGGCCAGTTCTGGCATCCGCTGAACACCTCGGACTTCAGCCCCTATCTCGGCCAATTGGCCAATCTCGGCGCCGACGTGATCTTCTGCATGGAAACGGGCGCCGACGCCGCGCGGCTGATGCAGCAATATGCGAATTTCGGCCTGAAGGGCCAGATCCCGCTGGTGGGCGCCATGAACGTCACCGACCAGTCGGTGATCCGCACCATGGGCGACGAGGTCGAGGGCGTGGTGGTCGCCGCGCATTTCGCGGAAGGCTCGGACAATCCGCGCACCAAGGAATTCGTGGCGGCCTACGGCAAGAAATTCTCGAAGCTGCCCTCGCTCTACGGCTTCTCCATGTATTCCGGCGCCATGTGGATCGACGAAGCGCTGAAGCCGCTCAACGGCGCGACGGCGGACCGCGATGCGTTCCTGGCTTCGGTGATGAAGACCGAACTCGTCAATTCGCCGCTCGGCACCACCGTGAAGCTCGATGCCTTCGGCAATCCGATCTACGACGTGTCGATCCGCAAGGTGGTCAAGAATGCGGATGGCAAATATTGGAACGTGCCGATTGCCTCCTATCCGCAGGTGTCGCAATTCTGGAAATATGATCCGGAAACCTACATGAAGCAGCCGCCCTATTCGCGCGACTTCCAGGGCATCAAGAAAAGCTGAGATGCCGCAGCGGAGCCACCTTTTCCCCATTTGGAGGCTCCGCATCGGCTGGCGAGAGGGGTGGGCTCAGCCCTGACGCCGACCCCTCTCGCTTTCCCCTTCGCCGGCAGGCTCGCCGGCATCGAACCGAGGCGCCCCGCGTCGTGACCGATTTTCTGCAACTCGATTCCGTCACCGTCCAGTTCGGCGCGTTGCGCGCCGTCGATGACGTGTCGATCCGTGTCCGAGAGGGCGAGCGGCGCGCCATCATCGGCCCCAACGGCGCCGGCAAGACCACCTTGTTCAACGCCATCACCGGCGTGGTCGCCGCCACCTCCGGCCGGGTGATCTTCTCCGGCAAGGACGTGACCCGCGCGCCGGTGCACGTGCGCGCCCGGCGCGGCATGAGCCGCACCTTCCAGATCACCAATCTGTTTCCCAATCTCACGGTGGCGGAAAACATGCGCCTCGCCGTGCGGGGCCTCTCGCCGCGCAAGTTTTCCTTCTTCGGCCAGGATGCGCTGGATGGGGAGGAAACCCGCCGGGCGGGGGCGGCGCTGGAGATTTCCCGCCTGCACACCCGGCGCGACGCGGCGGTGAAGGAACTCTCCTATGGCGAGCAGCGCCAGCTGGAAATGGCCATGGCGCTGGTGGCTCAACCCAAGCTGCTGCTGCTGGACGAGCCCGCCGCCGGCCTCTCCCCGGCCGAGCGCGTCATCGTCTCCGACATCATCCGCGCCCTGCCGCGCGAGCTGACACTGGTGCTGATCGAGCACGACATGGACCTGATCCTCTCGCTGGTGGACTACGTCACCTGCCTCAACAACGGCAAGCTGCTGGTGGAGGCGCCGCCGTCGGAAATCCGCGGCAATAGCGACGTCCAGGACGTCTATCTCGGCAAGGCGCGCCACAATGCTTGAGGTTGAGGACATCCATTCCTATTACGGCGACGCCCATGTGCTGCACGGCGCCAGCCTGAATGTGGGCAAGAGCGAAGTGGTCGCCCTGCTCGGCCGCAACGGCATGGGCAAGACCACGCTCATCCGCTCCATCATGGGCCTCTCGCCCCCGAACGTGCGGCAGGGCGCGGTGCGCTGGAAGGGCAAGAGCCTGCTCGGCGTCGCGCCCCATCTGATCGCCCGCAGCGGCATCGCCTTGGTGCCCCAGGGCCGGCGGCTGTTTCCCTCGCTCACCGTGACCGAGCACCTCACCGTGCTCAAGCCCGCCAGCGCCACCCATGGCTGGACGGTGGCCAAGGCGTTCGAATTCTTCCCCCGCCTCGCCGAGCGGCGCTCTCATCGCGGCAACCAGCTCTCCGGCGGCGAGCGGCAGATGCTCGCGGTGGCGCGCGCGCTGATGATCGACCCCGAGCTGATCTTGATGGACGAGCCCTCCGAGGGCCTCGCGCCGGTGATGGTGCAGCATCTGGAAGGCATCATGATGGAGTTGAAGCGCGCCGGGCTCTCGATCCTGCTGGTGGAGCAGAACCTCTATAGCGCCCTGGCGGTGGCGGACCGGGTCTACATCCTGGAAACCGGACGCGTGGTACACGAGGCGCCCGCCGCCGAGATCGCCCGCCAGCCCGAAACCCTCACCCGCTTCCTCGGCGTGCACTGAAAGGCCTCACCATGACCGAAGATGATTGGACGAGCCGCATGCGCGCGCTCAATGGCGTGACCCTCGATGCCGCCCAGGCGGCGGCGGCGCGCGACGTGGCGCTGGGGATCAACGCGACCATCGAAGCCGGCGCGCGCGAGCGGATCACGCTCGCCGATGCCCCGTGGAGCTTCGCGACTTTGTGCGCCAGCTTCACCGCGCCGACCCCCGACACGAAGGCCAAGCCATGAGCGAAATGCAGGAATGGGGTGTCGTCGCGACCGCCGACGCCATCGCGAAGGGTGAGGCTTCCGCCGAGCAGGTGGCCACCCTTGCCCTCGACCGGCTGAAGCGCATGGGTCCGCGCTTCAACGCCATCATGCTGATCACCCGCGACAGCGCGCTGGAAGCCGCGCGCGCGGTGGATCAGGCGCGGGCCCGGGGCGAGACGCTCGGCCCGCTCGCCGGCGTGCCGCTCGCCCATAAGGATCTCTATTACCGGGCGGGGCGCGTGTGCACCGGCGGATCGCTGATCCGCAAGGATTTCGTGCCGGACGTCACGTCCACCGCTCTGGAACGTCTGGACGCGGCGGGCGCGCTGGATCTCGGCACGCTCCACCTCGCCGAACTCGCGCTCTCGCCCACCGGCTTCAACGCCCAATACGGCCACGGGCTGAACCCCTGGAACACCGCTTATGGCGCGGGCGGCTCGTCGTCCGGCTCGGGCGCGGCGGTGGCGGCGCGGCTGGTGCCGGCGGCGCTCGGCTCGGATACCGCAGGCTCCATCCGCCATCCCGCGGGCATGTGCGGCATCACCGGCATCAAGCCCACCCACGGCCTGGTGCCGCTGTATGGCGCCATGCCGCTCGCCCCCTCGCTGGACACGCTCGGCCCGCTCGCCACCAGCGCGCGGGACGCGGCGCGCATCCTCTCCGTGATCGGCGGACCGGATGCCCGCGACGCCTCCAGCGTGAACGCGCCGGTGCGCGATTACGAGACCGCGCTGACGGGCGATCTGGCCGGCCTCACCATCGCGGTGCCGCAGGCCTATTATCGCGAGGCCGCGACGCCCGAGATCAACGCCCTTCTGGACGAAAGCCTGCGCGTGATGAAGGACGCCGGCGCGCGCGTGGTCGAGACCGCCGTGCCGGACATGGCGCTGGTCAATGCGCTCATCATGCTGGTGATGGCGGTGGAGGGGGCGACCCTGCATCGCAAGGCGCTGGTGGAGCGGCCGCAGGACATCGGCGCCCAGGTGCGCGCACGCCTGATGCCGGGCCTCTCCTACCCCGCGACCCGTTACGCCGAGGCGCTGATGATGCGCGCCACCATCGCCCGCGAATGGCTCGCCGCCGCCATGGGCGAGGCGGACATGGTGCATATCCCGACCTTCGCCATTCCGGTGCCGACGATCGCGGAGACCACCCAGGCCGATTTCGCGACCGTGCTCGGCAAGCTCACCCATTGCACGCGCGGCATCAATTATCTGGGCCTGCCGGCGGTGGCGGTGCCGTGCGGCTTTACGCAGAACGGCCTGCCCGCCTCGTTCCAGCTGGTTGGCCGTCCCTATGCCGAGGGCGTGCTGCTGCGCGCGGCCGACGCCTATCAGCACCGGACCGATTTTCATACGCGCATCCCGCCGGATTGCGGCGCGCTATAGGCCGGCTCGACCTTCATGGCTCGACGCTGTTGAGGAGAGAAACGTCATGCACGGGCTTGTCCCGTGCATCCACGCGGCACCGCTGGCACCGGCTCTTCAAAGCCTGCACGTTCGGCCCGGCATGGATGGCCGGGACGCGCCCGGCCATGACGACCGGTGAAAGAAAGACAATGGCGCGCACGTGCCGTCAGGCGGCTCGACGATGCACCACGCCGCTGAATGTCGATCGGCGCGTGCTCTAACGAATGTTTCGGGCCGATCCGGCCCAGCCACACCGGCGGCACGGCCGCCAACACATGCGGCGGGGAGACTTCCCCGCCGTCCGCGCCGGAAGAACGTCCCTCCAAAGCGGAGGCGGCGCGCTTCGGCGCGTCTGCGTTTTGCGAAATCTATTTTATAATCAATAGCTTGCATAAAATTTGAGCTTGACCAAGCCGGCGCCATTCCCTCTGATGTGGACAGATATCTGATCCGATATATCGCTGAGGATGACATGTCCCGCGTCGAAATCCGTAATCTGCGAAAGACCTATTCGACTCCGGGGGGAAGCCAGGTGGTGGCTCTCCAGGACTTCAGCCTGGACATCGCCACCGGCGAGTTCATCTGCCTGCTCGGCCCGTCGGGCTGCGGCAAGACCACCGCGCTCAACATCGTCGCCGGCCTGCTCAAGCAATCGGGCGGTGAGGTGCGGGTGGACGAGCGCAAGGTCACCGGCCCGGGTCCCGACCGCGCCTATGTGTTCCAGGACTATGCGCTGTTTCCCTGGCTGACGGTGGCCGAGAACGTCGCCTTCGGCCTGGAATCCCAAGGCTGGGAGAAGACCGCGCGGCTTGAGCGGGCGCGCGCGATCCTCGCCGTCATGGGGCTCGACAAGTTCGCCGACGCCCATCCCAAGCAGCTCTCCGGCGGCATGCGCCAGCGCGTCTCCATCGCCCGGGCGCTCGCCGTCAATCCCAAGGTGCTGCTGATGGACGAGCCGTTCGCCGCGCTCGACGCCTTCACCCGCGCCCAGCTCCAGGACGAACTGCTCTCCATCTGGGAGGCGCTCAACAAGACGGTGCTGTTCGTGACCCACAATATCGACGAGGCGGTCCAGCTCGCGGATCGCATCGTCGTCATGACCTCGCGGCCCGGCCGCATGAAGCTGGTGGTGGAGAACGACCTGCCCCGGCCGCGCGACGTGACCTCGCCGGCCTATCTGGAACGCGTCAATCAGGTGCGCGACTCGCTCGGCGAGGAGATGGGCCTCGGCCATCACAAGACCTATCGCGGCCTCGCGGACATTCTCGGCGCCGGCGTGCCGGCTCCGGCGCAGGAAGGAGCCAGCCATGTCGCCAATTGATGCGACCCCCTCCGCCGTCACGGAACGTGGCACCCGTTCCATGATCGACCGCCTGCGCGGCCCGCGCGCCACCCGCTTCGCCCATGCGGCGGTGGGATATCTGTTCCTGGTCGGTGTGATCCTGCTCTGGCACCTCGCGGCCACCAGCGGCATCTATCCGCGCCATCTCCTGCCGACCCCGATGGAAGTGGCGCAGGCGGTCCGCGAAGCGTTCGACGACGGCGATCTGATCCACAATGTGACGCGCTCCCTGGAGCGCCAGGTGGTCGGCTATGTGGCCTCGGTGATCGTGGGCCTGCCGCTCGGCCTCGTGGTCGGCTGGTCCCGCTGGACGCAGAGCGCGCTGCAGACCACCATCCGCATCATCTATCCCATCCCCGGCGTCGCCTGGGTGCCGCTGGCCATCCTGTGGTTCGGGCTCGGCTTCAAGTCGATCATCTTCGCGATCTTCATCACCGCCGTGTTCCCGATCCTGGTGAACACCGCTGCCGGCGTCGCCGCCATCGACGAGCAATATATCCGCGTGGTGAAGGTGTTCGGCACCAAGCCGCTGCGCGCCTTCCTGCGGGTGGTGATCCCGGCCGCCATGCCGTTCATCCTCACCGGCCTGCGGCTCGGCTACGGCACCGGCTGGCGCGTCATCATCTCCGCCGAGATCCTCGCCGCCACCGACGGGCTCGGCTTCATGATCGACAATGCCCGCTGGCAGCTGCGCCCGGACCTCGTCATCGGCGGCATGCTCATCATCGGCATCGTGGGATTGCTGGTGGAGACCGTGTTCTTCGACTGGCTCGAACGCCGCACCATCGGGCGCTGGGGCATGCAGCGGACCGACTGACCCCTCCCTTCCAGAGCAGAACAGGAAAAGCCGACATGACAAGGCACGGATTTTCGTTCCGACCCGGGCGGTTGATCGCTGCCCTTTCGCTATGCGCCGCCACGCTGTTCGGCGTGACGCAGGCAAGCGCCGAGCCCTATCGCCCGCGCATCTTCGCCGGCTATCCCGGCTGGGATCACCTGATGCCCTTCCTCGACGAGGAGCTGGGCATCTGGAAAGCCTATGGCATCGACCCGATCTTCGACAGCGGCTCCTCCCAGCGCGTGAGCCAGGTGCTCCAGACCGGGGAATGGGACGCGGCCTATACCCAGGTCGCCACCGCCCTCACCTATCGCGCACGCGGCCTGCCGATCGTCATCGCCGGCGCCTCCAGCTACGGCTCGGCGACCGTGGTGGCCCGCAAGGACCTCGCTTCCGACAAGGACATCAAGAATTTCGGCATCGTGCGCCAGCTCGATACCATGCATCTGCTGGCGGCCGAGCACATCCTGCCGAGCCACGGCATCGATCCCAAGAGCGTGAAATTCATCCAGGTGCCCCCGCCCGAGGCCGGCATCGCGCTCGAGCGCAAGGACATCGACGCCTATTACGTCTACGAGCCCTATGCTTCGCAGATGATCGAGAAGGGCCAGGCGAAGCTTCTGTGGGACTGGCGCGAGGTGTTCGCGAACGGCCAGATCTACCGCAACGCCCTGGTGCTGAACGAAGACTTCATCAAGGCGCACCCGGAAGAAGCGCGCAAGGTGGTGTGGGCGCACCTCGCCGCGCTCGACATCATCCAGAAGGATCCCAAGCGCGCCGCCGAAGTGCTCGCCCGCCGCGCCAAGACCACCGTGGACGAAGCCATGCTCGGCTACGCCAAGGCGGGCTGGGACCAGCGCACCATTCCCGAGGACTTCCTCAAACTCACCGAGGACGACCTGATCAAGTGGAAGGTGCTGCGGTCTCCGGTCGATCTGAAGGCGGCGGTGGATTTTTCGCTCCAGCAGGGATACCGCCCGCCTGACGCGAAGTGAGCGGATGAATCCGGAGCGAGGACGACCATCATGGGCCTGACGGACGGCGAAAAGCTGCTGCTCGGCAGCATTCCAAGCCGCAAGGATGCGGTGCTGCAAGTGCTGCGCGCCGCCATCATCGAGGGGCGGCTGGGACCCGGCGCGCGCCTCGAGCCCGACCGCATCGCGGCCGACCTCGGATGCAGCCGCATGCCGGTGCGCGAGGCGCTCAAGGTGCTCGAAGTGGAGGGCCTCGTCACCTGCTACCCGTTCCGCGGCACCGAGGTGTCGCAGCTGCGGGCCGAGGAGGTGGCGGAGCTGTTCGCCATGCGCACTGCCCTCGAATGCCTCGCGCTGACGCGGGCGATCCCCAACCTCACCGACCAGGAACTCGCCAAGATGGGCGAGATCCTGGCCACCATGGATGCCCCGCAGGACCGGGAGCGCTGGCGCGAGCTGAACCAGCGCTTCCATTCCATCATCAACGCCGCCAGCGGCTGGCCGCGCCTCGTCGAGCAGATCGACGTGCTGCGCCGGAACGTGGAGCGCTACGTGCGCATCTGGGTCGACAGCGAGGGATATGAGACGCCCCAGCGCCAGCACTGGGCCTTGTACGAAGCCTGCCGCACCCGCGACGTGGGCGCGGCACAACGGGTGCTGACGGAACATTTCCGCGACACCGCAGACATGGTGCAGCGGGTGGCCGCCGAACGCGCGATCGCGTCCCCCACCCTGCCGCATCCCGCCGAGACGCTCTGATTTTTAAAGGACCGAACATGCCGACAGTCGCGGAATGGTTCCTGCGGGGCCTCGCGCTCCATGACGTGGACGCCATCTTCATCAATCCCGGCACCGATACCCCGGCGCTCCAGGAAGCCTATGCCAGCCTGACCCACCAGCAGGTGAAGCTGCCCAAGCTCGTCACCTGCCCGCACGAGGTCATCGCCTGCGCGGCGGCGCAGGGGGCCTATCTCACCACCGGCCGCGCCCAGGTGGCGCTGGTGCATGTGGACGTCGGCACGGCCAATGCCGCCGGCGCGCTCAACGATGCCCGCGCCTCGCAGATCCCGGTGCTGCTGTGCGCCGGCATGTCGCCGTCCGCGCTGGATTCCTCGGTGCCCGGCGGGCGCTCGAAATTCATCAACTGGCACCAGGACGTGCCGGACCAGCATGCGCTGGTGCGCAATTACACCAAATGGACGCAGACCATCGCCGTCCCGGCCGCCATCGGCCCGGCGGTGGACCGCGCGTTCCAGATCGCCAATAGCGAGCCGCAGGGCCCGGTCTATATGGCCTTCCCGCGCGAGACGCTGATGAGCGAGCTGGAGGACGGCGGGCTCGTCGGTCCGGCGCGCATCCGCTCGGTGCGCCAGGGCACGCTGTCGCTGGACGAGGCGGAGGCGATCGTCGAGCGGCTCATCGCCGCCCGCAACCCGCTGCTCGTGACCGCCTATGTCGGACGCACGCCGGAACTGCGGCGCGCCTTCGTGGAGCTGGCGGAACTCACCGGCGCCGGCATCACCGAATATCGCGGCCGCTTCAACGCCCCGCTGGAGCACCCGCAGCACCTGGGCTTCAACCCCGAGCAGCAGGTGGTGGATGCCGACCTGATGGTGGTGGTGGATCACGACGTGCCGTTCGTGCCCGCGGACCTCAAGCTGCAGGACGACGTCCACATCATCCACATCGGCAATGATCCGATCATGCAGCGCTGGACCACCTGGGGCTTTCCCAGCGATACCGTGCACAGCGTGAACGTGGGCCGCGCGCTCGATGCCCTCATCGCCTTCGCCCGCACGCGGCAGGACGATCCGCGCATCGCGGCCCGCAAGGCCGCGCTTGCGGCGCGCCATGACAAGATGGTCGTCGACCGTGACCAGCGCCGCGCGGCGGCGCTTTCCGGCGGCGCCATCTCGCCCATGGAAGTCGGCGCGATCCTCGCGCGCGTCGCCCCCGAGGCGATGGTGATCGAGGAGGCCGTGACCTCCGGCAATCCCTTCGCCTATGGCTTCACGCCGGGCGAGGAGGGCAGCTATTTCCGCAATGGTGGTTCCTATCTGGGCTGGGCGCTCGGCGCATCGTTCGGCGCCCGGCTCGGCGATCCCGACCAGCTCGTGGTCACCGTGGTCGGCGACGGCGCCTTCATGTTCGGCGCCCCGACGCCGGCCCTGTGGGCGGCGCGGCAGAATGGCGTGCCGCTGCTGGTGATCGTGCTGAACAACGAGAGCTACAATTCCGTGGTCCTCGCCTCGCGCCAGGATTTTCCGAACGGCGCGCAGGAGCAGTTCGGCCACGTGGGCAGCCTGCTGCCCCAATCGCCCGCGTTCGAGACCCTGGCGGAAGCGTGCGGCGCCTTCGGGCGGCGCGTCACCCGCATGGAGGATGTGGAGCCGGCGCTTCTTGAGGCGCTCGCGGCGGTCCGCTCGGGCCGCAGCGCGGTGCTCAACATCATGACCGAAGCCTCGCGGCGGCCGCTCTGAGCCCGTCGCCATTCCTGATCGAGGAGAGTGCCATGTTCACCCCCGGTGGAGCGGAACCGCTCGGCCTTTACATCAACGGCGCCTATGAGCCCTCGGCCTCGGGCCGTGTGCTCGATGTGCGCAATCCCAAGAACGGCACCCTGGTCGGCCGGGTGGCGGAGGGCGATGCCGCCGATATCGAGCGTGCGGTGCAGGCGGCGGAAGCCGCCTTCCCCATCTGGTCCGGCCTCACCGGGGCCGAGCGCGGCGACATCATGCATCGCGCCGCGGCGATCCTGAAGGCCCGCCTTCCCGAGATCGTCGGCATCGAGGTGGACCAGATCGGCCGCGCGCGGCGCGAGATGACCGCCCAGCTGGCCCGCCTGCCGGAATGGTTCAGCTATTTCGGTGCCGTCGCCCGCACCCATGAGGATACGGTGCCCCCGTTCGGCGGCAGCTATCTCAATTACACGCGCCGGGTGCCGCTCGGCGTGGTGGGGCATGTCACACCCTGGAACCACCCGCTGCTGATCCTGGTGAAGAAGGTCGCGCCCTCCATGGCCGCCGGCAACACCATGGTGGTCAAGCCGAGCGAGCTGGCGCCCATCACGCCGCTGCTGCTCGCCGAAGTGTTCAAGGAAGCCGGCGTGCCCGACGGCGTCTATAATGTGGTGCCGGGCTTCGGCGGCACCGCCGGCTATGCCCTGACCACCCATCCCCGCATCAAGAAGATCGACCTGACCGGGGGCACGGAGACCGGCAAGGCGGTGGCCGCGCTCGCCGCGCAGAACCTGACAAAGGTTTCCGCCGAGCTCGGCGGCAAGGCCTCGGTGGTCGTGTTCGGCGATACCGATGTGGATCGGGCGGTCTCCGCCACCTTGTTCGCCTCCTTCATCGCCGCCGGCCAGACCTGCGTGCAGGGTGCGCGGCTGGTGGTGCATCGCTCGATCCACGACGCGGTGGTGGAAAAGCTGGTGGCTCGCGCCAATGCGATCCGCATCGGCGATCCCCAGGATCCGGCAACCCAGATGGGCCCCCTGGTCTCCGAGAAGCAGCGGGCGCTGACCGAGCGCTATGTGAACATCGGCCTCGCCGAGGGCGCGACGCTCGCGGCCGGCGGCAAGCGGCCGGAGGGCGCGGCGTTCGACAACGGCTTCTTCTTCACGCCGACCATCTTCACCGACGTCACCAACGACATGCGGATCGCCCAGGAGGAGATCTTCGGGCCGGTGGTGTGCGTGCTGCCGTTCGAGACCGAGGCCGAGGCGATCGCGCTCGCCAACGGCACGATCTTCGGCCTTGCGACCTCCATCTGGACCCGCGACCTCTCCCGCGCCCACCGTGTCGCCCACGCCATGCAGAGCGGCATCGTGTGGATCAACGACCACCACCGCATCGACCCCTCCTCCCCCTGGGGCGGGTTCAAGATGAGCGGCATCGGGCGCGAGAACGGCCTGATCGCCTACCAGGAATACACCCAGATCCAGAACGTGATCGTCAACCTCTCCGATGCGCCGTTCGACTGGTACGCGGAAGACGGTGTCGAAAAGAGGTATTCGTGATGCGTATCGACATCCACAGCCACGTCATTCCCCCGCGCATTCTCGACGCCATCGCCGCCGATCCCAAGGGATTTGCGGCGCGCGTCGAGGGCACGGGCGCGCAGCGGCGGATGGTGCACGAGCAGGGCTATGTCTATCCCCTGTTCGAGGAATTCATCGACCCCGCCGCCAAGCTGAAAGTGATGGACCGCAAGGGGCTCGATCTCTCCATCGTCTCCACCGCCCCGCCCATGTTCTATTATTGGGCCGAGCCGGAGCTGGCGGCCACCGCCGCGCGGCACGTCAATGACGGCATCGCCGAGATGGTCGCGACCGCGCCGGACCGCCTGCGCGGCATGGCGAGCGTGCCCATGCAGCATCCCGAGCTGGCGGTCGCCGAGCTGGAGCGCGCGGTGAAGACCCACGGCTTCCGCGCGGTCGAGATCGGCACCACCATCGAGGGCGTGCAGCTCGCCGACCCGCGCTTCCGCCCGTTCCTGCGCAAGGCCCGGGACCTTGGCGTGCTGGTGTTCATCCACCCCTATTATGTGGGCGCGAAAGCGGGGCTGGAGGCCTATTACCTCACCAATCTCGTGGGCAACCCCGTCGACACCACGGTGTCGCTGGCGAACCTGCTGTTCTCGGGCGCGCTGGATGAACTCGCGGGGCTGAAGCTGCTGGTCGCCCATGGCGGGGGCTATCTGCCCTATCAGATCGGCCGCCTCGTGCACGGGCAGAAGGTGCGCGCCGAACCCAAGGCGCTCACCACCACCTCGCCGCGCGATCTGCTGCGCACGCTCTATTTCGACACCATCCTGTTCGACCCGCAGGCGCTGCGCCATCTGGTGGACGTGGTGGGTGCCGATCACGTGGTGCTCGGCACCGATGCGCCGTTCGATATGGGCGACGAGACCCCGCTGGAGAGCCTCGCCGCCGTGCCCGGCCTTACGGATGCGGAGCGCGAGCGGATCGGCGCCGGCACCGCGCTGGCCTTGCTGGACGGGGCAGCCTGACCCGGCCCGATCCTCGACGTCTGAACGAAAACGCGGCCCCGGTCACAAACCGGGGCCGTTCGCATTACGCGGTGCGCGGTGCACGATCTCCCCGCACCATGCCGACCAGCTTCATGATCACCGGCCAGAACAACATGAGCAGGGCGAGCGTGGTGATGGTGCCCACCAGCCCGTTGGACCAGAACACCCCCATATTGCCACGCGCGCCGATCATGGCCTGGCGGAACGCATCCTCCGCCTTGTCGCCCAGCACCAGGGCGAGCACCATGGGCGCGAGCGGATAGTCCAGCTTCTTGAACACATAGCCCACCACGCCGAACGCCAGCATCAGCCAGATGTCGAACATGGCGTTCTGCACCGCGAACGCGCCCACCGCGCACGACACGATGATCATCGGCGCGATGGTGGCGAACGGCACGCGCAGCACCGCCGCGAACAGCGGCACCGTGGCGAGCACGATGATCAGCCCCGCGATATTGCCGAGATACATGGAGGCGATGAGCCCCCAGACGAAGTCCGCATGCTCGGTGAACAGCAGCGGACCGGGCTGGAGCCCCCACACCATCAGCCCGCCCAGCAGCACCGCCGCCGTGCCGGAGCCGGGAATGCCGAGCGCCAGCATGGGCAGCAGGGCCGAGGTTCCGGCGGCATGGGCGGCAGTCTCGGGCGCCAGCACGCCGTCGATGCGGCCCTGGCCGAAGCCCTCCTTGTCGCGGGCGAAGCGCTTGGCGAGATTGTAGCCCATGAAGGAGGCCGCGATCGCCCCGCCCGGGGTGATGCCGAGCCAGCAGCCAATCGCCGACGAGCGCAGCAACGTCACCCAATAGCGCGGCAGCGTCTTCCAGGTCTCCCACACCACCTTCATGCGGATGACCGCCTTCTGCCCCTTGAAGGCCAGCTGGTCCTCCATGGTGAGCAGGATTTCGCTGATGCCGAACAGGCCGATGACCGCCACCAGGAAATCAAACCCGCGCAGCAGCTCCACCGAGCCATAGGTCATGCGCAGCTGGCCCGAAACCGTATCCATGCCCACCGCCGCCAGCAGGAAGCCGACGATCAGCGAGATGACGATCTTGTGCTTCGCTTCCCGGCCCAGGCCGACGAACGAACAGAAGGTGAGCAGATAGACCGCGAAGAACTCCGGCGGCCCGAACCAGATGGCGAATTCCGCGATGCTCGGCGCAAGAAAGGTGATGAGCAGCACCGCCACCAGCGAACCCACGAACGAGGCGGTGAAGGCCGCCGTGAGCGCCTCCGCCGCCTGCCCTTTCTGCGCCATGGGATAGCCGTCGAACGTGGTCGCCACCGACCAGGCTTCGCCGGGAATATTGAACAGGATGGATGTGATCGCCCCGCCGAACAGCGCGCCCCAATACAGGCAGGAGAGCATCACGATGGCCGAAGTCGGATCCATCGAGAAGGTGAGCGGCAGCAGGATGGCGACGCCGTTTGGCCCGCCGAGCCCCGGCAGCACGCCCACCAGGATGCCGAGCGTGATGCCCACCAGCATCAGCAGCATCTTGTCGAACGTCAGCAGGACTTCGAAACCGTGCATCAGGGAGAGGAGTGCGTCCATGTCGATACTCCTCAGAGACCGAAGGCCGCTTCGAGCGGACCCTTGGGCATCAGGACGGTGAATTGCACGTCGAAGACGTAGAACATGAAGGCCGTGAAGATCGCGGCGGTCAGCAGAGCCTTCCACACCGGCGCCTTGCCGAGCCAGATCATGAAGCCGCTCACCAGGATGAAGCTCGCCACATAGATGCCGAGCACCTGGATCAGCGCGACGAACACAAGGGTCGGCACGAACACCTGCATCACCCGCCGCGCCTGTCCGCGCGTGACGAAGCCGTCCCGTCCGCTGGCGTCGGTGAGGCTGCGGGCCACGCCGACCAGCGAGGCGGCCGCCATGATCATGCAGAGATAGAACGGAAAATAGCCCGCCTCCGGCCCGTCGGGGGCCCAGGCGATGCCGACCTGCCAATTGTCATAGGCCAGCGCGAGCGCCACCAGGAACAGCAGCACCGAAACCGAAAGATCGACGGCGCGGCGGGAGATCACGGCCCGGTCGTCGGCCGCGGGAGAAGAATGAAGGTCGGCGGACATGGCGCGCTCCGCTGAAGAAAAAGGGTGAAGGTTTCCCCGACGGGGAAGCTGGCGATGGCGCGCTCCCGCGAGCGGGCGGCGCGGGGGCGTCCCGTCGCACCGGGTGCGATGGCGCCCTCTCCCGCGTGCGGGAAAGGGCGCGCGCACACCTCAGTGCGAGGCGATGAAGCCGGCCTCGGTCATCAGCGCCTTGTGGCGGGCCTCGTCCTCCTGGAGGAACTTGGTCATGGCCTCGCCCTCGATATAAGCGGCCTTCAACGCCTGGTTCTTCAGGTAATCCTTGTATTCAGGGGTCTGCGCGATCTTGCGGAACAGATCCTGATAGAAGGCGACCTGATCGGGCGTGACCTTGCCCGGCAGGAAGATGCCGCGCAGCATCGTGTAGTCGATGTCGAGCCCGACTTCCTTGCAGGTGGGGATGTCCTTCCACGCCATGTCGGGCGTGACCTTCTCGTCATAGGGCAGGCGGGTGGTGTCGAACAGGCAGAGCGCCCGCACCTGACCGGCCCGCCATTGGGCGACATTCTCGGACGGGTTGTTGACGTTGGCCTCGGTGTGGTTGCCCACCAGCTGGGTCGCCGCCTCGCCGCCGGACTTGTAGGGGATGTAGGCGAACTTCGCGCCCGTCGCCTTCTCGATGGCGGCGGTGAGGATCTGGTCCTCGCGCTTGGAGCCGGTGCCGCCCATACGCAGGGTCTCGGTGCCGGCCTTCTTGGCGGCGGCGGCGAATTCGGCCGTGGTCTTGTAGGGCGAGCCCGAATTCACCCACAGCACGAATTCATCGAGCGCGATGATCGCCACCGGCGTCATGTCCTTCCAGGAGAAGGGCAGTTTCGCGGAAAACGGCAAAGTATAGATCGACGACTGGGCGATGATGAACTTGTAGGGATCGCCCGCGCTCGCCTTCATGTCCATGAGGCCCTCGCCGCCGGAGGCGCCGCCCTTCAGCGAGACCACGGTGGGCACCTTGAGCAGATTGTTCTTCTGCACGGCGGCCTGGATCATGCGCGCCATCTGGTCGGTGGCGCCACCGGCGCCGGCCGGCACGATGATCTCGATGGGCTTGGTGGGCTCCCAGGCAAGGGCGGGGGCGGCGGCGCACAGGCCGCCGGCGAAGATGGCGGCGACGGCACCGCGTTTAAGCTCGGCACTCCACATGGCTTCCTCCTTGGTTTCCGGCGCCTTTGCGGCGCTCGTTCCGGCTTTGGATGGTTCGGTTACGCACTTATTGCGCGGCCTCCTGCGCCTCCTGGTTCTGGTCCACGCCGGCCGCGAGGCTGCGGGAGAGGAGGCGGGCGACATGGATCGCGGAACGTTTGGCGCCGTCCGCGATCTGATGCCGGCAGGAGGTTCCGTCGGCCACGACAATGGTGTCCCCGCCCGCCGCGCGCACCGCCGGCAGAAGCGAGAGTTCCGCCATGGCGAGCGACACGTCGATGGTGTCCGCCCCATAGCCGAACGCACCGGCCATGCCGCAGCAGCTGGATTCGATGGTTTCCACCTTCAGCCCCGGCACGAGGCGGAGCGTCTTTTCCACCGCGCCCATGGCGGCGAACGCCTTCTGGTGGCAATGGCCGTGCAGCAGCGCCGTGCCCTCGATCGCGCCGAGCGGCAGGGCGAGCCGGCCCTGGTCGTGCTCGCGGGCCAGGAACTCCTCGAACAGCAGCGCATGTGCGGCAAGCCTCTCCGCCGCCGGGCTTTTCAGCAGCGCCGGCACCTCGTCGCGGAAGGTGAGCAGGCAGCTCGGCTCCAGTCCTACCACCGGCACGCCGCGCGAGATGAAGGGATCGAGCGCGGCAATCACCCGCTCGGCCTCGGCCTTCGCCAGATCCGGCCGTCCCACGGACAGAAAGGTGCGCCCGCAGCACAAGGGCCGCTCACCGGCCGGCGGCAAGGCGAGATGCACCCGGTAGCCGCCGGCGACGAGCACCTCGAGCGCGGCGTCGAGATTCTCCTTCTCGAACGCCCGGTTGAACGTATCGGCGAACAGCACCACGTCGCGCCCGTCGGGATCGCCGAACATGCCGCCCTTGGGGGCGAACACATCGCGCCGCCAGCGCGGCAAGGTGCGGCGGGCGCTGAAGCCGGTGAGCTTTTCCGACAGCTTCGCCGCGCCCGGCAAGCGATCCCGCAAATTCAGCAGCGGCGCGAGCTTCGCCGCGAGCGGGGCATAATGCGGCAGCCAGCCCACGAGCCGGTCGCGCAGGGAATGGCCGTATTTCGCCGCCCGCGCCGCCAGCACCTCGATCTTCATGCGGGCCATGTCCACGCCCGTCGGGCATTCGCGCCGGCAGCCCTTGCAGGAGACGCACAGCTTCAGCGTCTCGGCCATTTCGTCGGAGGTGAAGGCATCCGAGCCCAATTGGCCGGTGACGGCGAGGCGCAGCGTATTGGCGCGGCCGCGCGTCACGTCCTTCTCGTCGCGGGTGACGCGATAGGAGGGACACATGGTGCCGCCCGCGAGCTTGCGGCAGGCGCCGTTGTTGTTGCACATCTCCACCGCGCCCTGGAACCCGCCGCCGGCGCCAGAATAGGCCGACCAGTCGAGCTGGGTTTCCATGGGCAGGCCGGCATAGCCGGGGCCGTAGCGCATCACGCTGCGATCGTCGAACTTCGGCGCCCGAACGATCTTGCCGGGATTGTAGAGCCCTTGCGGATCGAAGCGGTCCTTCACCTCGGCAAAAGCGTTCACGAGGCGCGTGCCGAACATGGTCTCGTGGAATTCCGAGCGCACGATGCCGTCGCCATGCTCGCCGGAATGGGACCCCTTGTAGGATTTCACCAGCGCAAACGCCTCCTCGGCGATCGCGCGCATGGCTTTCAAATCCTTATCCTGGCGCAGGTTGAGCACCGGGCGTACATGCAGGCAGCCTTCCGAGGCGTGGGCATACCAGGTGCCGCGCGTGCCGTGCTTCTCGAACACTTGCGTGAGTTGGTTCGTGTATTCGGCGAGATGCTCCAGCGGCACGGCGCAATCCTCCACGAAGGACACCGGCTTACCCGCTTCCTTCATGGACATCATGATGTTGAGGCCGGACGTGCGCACATCGGCGATGGCCGCCTGGAGCGCCGGGTTCAGCACATCCACCACCCCGCCCCATTTGGCGCCGGTGCGGTCCCAGCCGAAGCCGAGATCGCCCATCATTTGGTGCAGGCGCTCCAGGCGCAGGGCGTTTTCCTCCTCGGTTTCGGCGAACTCCACCAGCAGGATCGCTTCCGGCGTGCCGCGCACGAACTGGCGCAGCGTCGGGCGGAACATGGCGATGTCGGAAGCGAGCGCGAGCAAGGTGGAATCCACCAATTCCACCGCGATGGGCTTCAGCTTCACCAGATGCTGGGCCGCGTCCATCGCCTCGTAGAAGCTGCCGAAATGGCACGCGCCGAGCGCCCGCTTGCCGAGCACGGGCCAGAGCTTCAATTCGATGCGGGTGGAGAAGGCGAGCGTGCCTTCCGAGCCCACCAGCAGATGGGCAAGGTTCAGCGGCTTGCCGGGCAGCAGGGCATCGAGATTATAGCCGCCGACGCGGCGCTGGACCTTGGGAAAGCGGGCCGCGACCTCGTCCGCCTCGCGGGCGCCGAGCGCCAACAGATCCTGGGCCAGGGGAAGCAGCGGCGAGCCGGTCTCGATCTCGTGCAGATTGGGGGAGACGGCGCCGAAATGCGCGGGCGTTCCATCCGCTAGCACGGCGTCGAGCGAGATCACATTGTCCCGCATGGTGCCGTAGCGCAGCGAGCGGCCGCCGCAGGAATTATTGCCCGCCATGCCGCCGATGGTGGCGCGCGAGGCCGTGGAGACATCCACCGGGAACCACAGGCCGTGCGGCTTCAGTTGGCGATTCAGCTCATCCAGCACGATGCCCGGCTCGACCACGCAGCGTCGCCCCTCCACGTCGAGGTCGAGGATGCGCGTCAAATGCTTGGAGCAATCCACCACCAGCGCATCGTTGAGCGTCTGGCCGCATTGGGAGGTGCCGCCGCCGCGCGGCAAGACGCGGGCGCCCTCTTCCCGCGCAAGGGCAATGGCGCGCTCGGCCTCGTCCACCGAGCGGGGCACGACCACGCCCACGGGCATCATCTGGTAGACCGAGGCGTCCGTGGCATAGCGGCCGCGGCTGAAGCGATCGAACAGCACGTCGCCGGTGGTCTCGGCGCGCAGCCGACGTTCCAGCCCGGGCATCAGACGTGCCGCCATCCTCGCTTCTCCCACCCTGGCGCCTTCGGTTCCGGTCTCATCGCCGGACTTGAAACTGATTTTGCATTCATAATTCATTTCATGCAAGATGCGTTTCGCGCGCTGCCGTCGCCGCGCCGCGTCCGGCTTCCGGCCGGCGCCGGTCGACGAGGGCCAATGGCCTGAAACAGCGCGCTAAATCGCGGCGGGATTTTTCCGGTCGCCAAACGATCCAAGGGGAGCCAAACCCGATGGCCAGCAATTCCGCCCGCGTCGCGGGGCGCCATTTCCTGCAGATTCCCGGCCCCACGCCGGTGCCCGACCGCATCATGCGGGCCATGGACATGCCCGTGATCGACCATCGCGGACCGGATTTCCAGAAGCTCGGGCGCCGGGTGCTGGACGGCATCAAGACCATCTTCCGCACCAGCAGCCCGGTCATCATCTACCCCGCCTCCGGCACGGGGGCGTGGGAAGCGGCGCTGGTGAATACGCTCTCCGCCGGCGACAAGGTGCTGATGTTCGAGACCGGGCATTTCGCGACCCTGTGGAAGAACATGGCACTGAAGATCGGCATCCAGCCGGAATTCATCGCCTCCGACTGGCGCATCGGCGCGGATGCCGCCGCCATCGAGGCGCGGCTGCGCGAGGACAAGGCCCACGAGATCAAGGCCGTGTGCGTGGTGCACAACGAGACCTCCACCGGCTGCATCACCCTGGTGCCGGAGATCCGCCGCGCCATTGATGCCGCCGGCCATCCCGCCCTGCTGATGGTCGACACCATCTCTTCCCTCGCTTCGATTGATTATCGCCACGACGAATGGGGCGTGGACGTCACGGTGGCGGGCTCGCAGAAGGGGCTGATGCTGCCGCCCGGCCTCTCCTTCACCGCCGTGAGCGAGAAGGCGCTGGCCGCCACCAAGTCCTCCAAGCTGCCCAAGCTGTTCTGGGCGTGGGAGGAGATGCTGGGGCCCAACCGCAACGGCTTCTTCCCCTATACGCCGGGCACCACGCTGCTCTACGGCCTCGCCGAGGCCATCGACATGCTGCACGAGGAGGGGCTGGAGAATGTCTTCGCCCGCCACGACCGCCATGCCGAAGCCACCCGCCGCGCCGTGCGCGCCTGGGGGCTGGAGGTCCTGTGCCGCGAGGCGAAATATTATTCCTCGTCCCTGACCGCCGTGCTGGTGCCGGAAGGCCATGACGCCGACCGCTTCCGCCAGGTGGCGCTGGAGCATTTCGACATCTCGCTCGGCACCGGCCTCACCAAGCTCCAGGGCCGGGTGTTCCGCATCGGCCATCTGGGCGATACCAATGACCTGACCATCCTGGGCGCGCTGGCGGGCGTGGAGATGGGCCTGGAGCTCGCCGGCATCCCCCATCGCAAGGGCGGCGTGCAGGCGGCCATGGACTATCTCGCCGCCGCCGCGCGCCACCAGGTGCCGGTCGCTGCCGAATAGCGCGCATCACCCCGGCGCGGGACCCCTTGCATTCCGCGCCGGACCGGGACACTTCTCCTAAGGAGAGGACGCGTTCCATGCCCGAGAAGGCCATCATTACCCGGCGCAGCCTGCACGGCGAACTCGTACCGCTGCTGCGCGACATGATCCTCGGCGACGAATTGCAGCCGGGCGACAAGATCCCGGAACTGGCGCTCTGCGCCCGCTTCGGGGTTTCGCGCACGCCTTTGCGCGAGGCGCTGAAGGTGCTCGCGGCCGAGGGGCTGCTGGTGCTCACGCCCAATCGCGGCGCCATGGTCGCGTGCATCTCGAACGAGGAAATCGACGCCTATTTCCCCATCATGGGCGCGCTCGAAGCGCTCGCCGGGGAAATCGCCTGCGCCCGCATCACCAAGGCGCAATTCGCCAAGCTGAAGGCCATGCACGATGCCATGGTCGCCCATTACCAGGCGAGTGAGGTTGCGCCCTATCTCAACCTCAACAAGGCGATCCATGCCGCCTTCTTCGAGATCGCCGACAATGCGCCGCTGACCCAGCTCTATAACAATCTGATGGTGCGCATCCATGCGGTGCGGTTCGTCGCGAAGAAGTCGCCCGCCCGCTGGCGCGAGGCGGTGGACGACCATGAACGCATGATGGAAGCGCTGGCGGAGCGCGACGGCCCCCGGCTCGGCAGCATCCTGCGCGACCACCTGCGCCACAAGGCCGGCATGGTCCACGAATCGCTCGCCGGCCTCGATGCCAAGGAACACCCCGCGCCGCGCGGTGCGGGAAAGCGCGCGGCGGCCAAGGGTACCGCCAGCGCGGTCGGCGCGGATGCGGACGAAAGCGAACCGCCTGCCAAGCCGGCGCGCGGCAAGGCCGCATCCCGCGTGCCGCGCACGAAGGCCGGGACCGTCCCGGCCTCCTGACTATCCTTCCGCCGGGACCGGGCGCCGCGTCGCGTACAGCGCCGGCCGGCGGTCTTCCTGATAGGGATTTTCCGCCCGCGCCGCCGCATAGGCGCCGGGCACGATGCGCGCCATGAGCAGGGCCTCAGCCTCTCCCGCCCGCGCCAGATCCTCCCCGTCCGGCGCCGCGATCACTGAGCAGCCCTGATAGGTCAGCCCACGCTCGCTGCCGCAGAGGTCCGCATAGGCGATGAAGACGTGGTTCTCCAGCGCCCGCGCCGGCACGAGGCTGAGCGCGATGCGCCGGCAGGAGGGGGTGGCGGCGAGCGCGGTCGGGACCACCACCAGGTCCGCGCCGGCGAGGGCGAGCCCCTGCACCATCTCGGGAAATTCCACGTCGTAGCAAATAAGGAACCCCACCTTCAGCCCGGCGATTTCGACGAGGTCGGGCAGGGCGTTCGAGGGCGTGAAGGCCGCCCTCTCGTCCGGCCCGTAAAGATGGCATTTGCGATAGACCACGGTGCCGCCGTCCGGCCGCGCAAGGACGAGGCTGTTATAGATCGCCCCGTCCGCCCGCTCGGGAAACCCCGCCACCAGCGCCAGCCCGGCGCGCGCGGCAATCTCGCCCAGGCGGGCCACCAGCGGGCCGTCGCGCGGCTCGGCGAGGCGGGCGATGTCGGCGCCGATATTGTACCCCGTGACGCCCATTTCCGGCGTCACCAGCAGATCGCAGCCGAAGGCCCCCGCCGCCATGGCCGCCTGCGCGATGCGGGCGAGATTGGCGGCCGGATCGGCGGCGACCGGCGTCATCTGCAATAAAGCGATCAGCATGGACGCTCCGTCGGATGCGTGTTCGGGGAGGAAATGGTGCTCAGGCCGCAACCGGCCGCACGCCCAGGAAATGAAGGATGAACTCGCGCAATTCCTCAATGTCGGCGGCGATGCGGTCATCGCCACGGCTGGCGGAAGCATGGAAGATGCCATCGAGATGCAGGCCGATCAGCCGGGCCATCTTGCTCGTGTCCACGGGCCGATAGAGGCCGGCGGCGATGCCCCGCGCCAGGGTCTCTTCCACCAGGACGCGCTCGTCGCGATAGAAATCCGCGATCAATTGGTCGACCTGCGCATCACGGGCGTTCAAGGCCGCATAATCGGCCATGATCTTCACCATGCGCGTGACCGTGGGCGCGATCTCGATCTGGATATCGAGCCAAGCGCCGATATCGGAGAGCGGGTCCGTGTCGCGCGCCCCGCGCCGCGCCTCGTAGCCGGCCATGATCTGGTTCAGCGCGTGGGCGAGCACGCTGCGGAACAGGTGATCCTTGTTCTCGAAATAATGGTAGATCAGCCCGACATTGATCCCGCAGGCCAGCGCGATATCTCGCACCGTGACGATGCTGTAGTGGGAGGTGCCGAAGAGTTTCAGCGCTTCATCCAGGATCAGTTCGGACCGCTTGGCCGGATCGAGGCGCTGGCGCACCGCCTTCACATTCATAGAAACTCTCCCTTCGGGCGTAGCATCGCACGCCCCGCCTGACGCGGCCACTTGGGGTTATCCCGTAGGTCATAGGGCGAAAACCCCGGTCTCGCTGCTGATATCGCAGGCATCGCCGGCTTTCCATTGCACAAGATAGGGCCTTTCGCGCCTTATGCCGTAAGGTTTTGCATAAATGTTGTGCGGCGCAAAAATCTCTCTTGCAGGTGCGTATTAAACACTCGCTTAATAAGCGTCGTCTTGTCGCATTCGACCGTCGGAGTTCGCTTATGAACCGCTTTTTACGCGCCGTGGTCCTGCTCTCCCTCCTCAGCTGCGCCCTCTTTGCCACCGGCGCGAATCGCGCCGAGGCCGCCGAGAAGAAATCCTTCAAGATGGGTTATTCCATCTATGTCGGCTTCATGCCGCTCGCCTACATGAAGCAATCCGGAATTCTCAAGAAGTGGGCCGACAAATACGGCATTGATATCGACCTTGTTCTGGTCAACGACTATGTCGGCTCCATCAATCAGTTCATCGCTGGCGACCTCGACGGGGTCGGCGTGGCCGGCATGGACGGGCTCACCATGCCGGCCGCCGGCGGGGTGGATACGTCCATCTTCCTCATCACGGATTTCTCGAACGGCAACGATGCGTTGCTGTCGAAATCCGCCAAGTCGGTGGCGGACCTGAAAGGCCAGGACGTCTATCTGCTCGAATTCAGCGTCTCCCATTATCTGCTCGACCGCGCGCTGGTGATGAACGGCCTGCATGGCGTCGGCGCGGTGAAGACCATCAATATCTCGGATGCCGACATCGCCTCCGCCTATCTCACCAAGCCGGAACTGAAGAACGCCGTCTCCTGGAAGCCGATGACCGCCGACATGCTCGCCGGCAGCAAGGACACCAAGATTCTGTTCGACAGCTCCAAGATCCCTGGCGAGATCATGGACGTGTTCATCGGCAAGACCGAGGTGCTGAAGGACAATCCGAGCTTCGCCAAGGCCATTACCGGCGCCTGGTATGAGGCGCTCGCGACGCTGAAGGCCGGCGGCGATGCGGCAAAGCCCATCAATGAAATCATGGCCAGCGCCATGGGCACGGACGTCCCGGGCCTGCAGTCGCAGGTGGAGACCACCCACTTCTTCTACACGCCCGCCGAGGCGGCGAGCTTCCTCACCGCCGCCAGCACCAAGAAGGCGTGGGACTATATCCGCACCTTCTGCTTCGATCGCGGCCTGTTCGGCCAGGGCGCGAGCAGCGTGGATGCCATCGGCATCATGATGCCCGACGGCAGCGTGCTCGGCGATGCGAAGAACGTGAAGATGCGCGTCAACGCCTCGTTCGCCCAGGCGGCGGCCGACGGCAAGCTCTGACACCCCAGCGAGAGAAGGGAGGGCTGATCCTTGCGACGCATCATCAATTATCCGCCCGCGCGCGGGCAGAAGCTGATCCTGGGCATCCTTCCCTTCATCGCCATCCTGCTGATTTATCTGATGGCCTCAGAGGCCCGCCTCGCGGCCAATCCGGGGGACAAGCTCATCCCCGGCTTCGCGTCCTTCTATGCCGCCATGGAGCGCCTGATGGCGCAGCCGGATCGGTCCAGTGGGCAATACCTGTTCTGGTTCGACACCTATCTCAGCCTCTGGCGGCTGTGCGTCGGGCTCGGCATCTCGGCCCTGTTGGGCTGCGTGCTCGGCATCCTGATCGGCTTCATCCCCCATCTGCGCGCCATGTTCGAGCCGGTTCTGGCCGCGCTCTCCCTGGTGCCGCCGCTGGCGGTGCTGCCGATCCTGTTCATCATCTTCGGCCTCGGCGAAGTGTCGAAGATCGTGCTGATCGTGTTCGGCGTCGCTCCGTTCCTGATCCGCGATGTGGTGCTGCGGGTGGAGAGCCTGCCGCGCGAGCAGATCATCAAGGCGCAGACGCTCGGCGGTTCCACCTGGCAGATGATGACCCATGTGGTGCTGCCGCAGGTGATGCCGAACCTCATCAATTCGGTCCGCCTCTCGCTTGGCGCCACCTGGCTGTTCGTGATCGCGGCGGAAGCCATCACGGCGGAAGGCGGGCTGGGCTATCGCATCTTCCTGGTGCGCCGCTATCTCGCGATGGACGTCATCCTGCCGTACGTCGCCTGGATCACCCTGCTGGCCTTCCTGATGGATTACGGCCTGCGCCGCCTCAACACCCGTGCCTTTCCCTGGGCCGCGCTGAAGGAGAGCTGAGGTGACGGCGATCAAGATCGACAAGGTCTGGAAGGAATACGGCGACACCATCGTGCTGGAAAACATCAGCCTGGAGCTGCCGGACCACGAGTTCCTGGTGATCATCGGGCCGAGCGGTGTCGGCAAGACCACCTTGCTGCGCCTGCTGCTGAGCCAGGAGACCCCGACGCGCGGGGAGATCCTGATCGACGGCAAGCCGATCGCCAGCGAGCCGACCGCCGATCGCGGCGTGGTGTTCCAGCGCTACTCGGTGTTTCCCCACAAGACCGTGCTGGGCAATGTGATGCTCGGCCCGCAATGGGCGCAGGCGCCCGTGCTCGGCCGGCTGTTCGGCCGCAAGCACCGCGAGCTGAAGACGCACGCCCTTGCGCTGCTTGAGCGCGTGGGACTCGGCGCGGCGGCGGACAAATATCCCCAGCAGCTCTCCGGCGGCATGCAGCAGCGCCTGGCCATCGCCCAGGCGTTGATCATGGAGCCCAAGGTGCTGCTGCTGGACGAGCCGTTCGGCGCGCTCGATCCCGGCACGCGCAAGGCGATGCACGTGCTGGTGCGCGACCTATGGGAAGAGCACGCCATGACCATCGTGATGGTCACCCACGATCTCGCCGAGGCGTTCGCCCTCGGCACCCGCGTGATCGCCGTGGACCGTCCGCGCCGTGATCCCCAGGCGCCCGGGCGCTATGGGGCGACGATCACCTCCGATTTCGAAGCCAAGTGCCGGATCGTCCGCGAATCCGAGCGCTTCGAAGCCGCCCGCGCCAAGGCGCGGCAGGACCACGGCCAGAGCGGGGCCTCGCCTCCGTCGGCGGCGGTGATCCACCCCTTCCCCCTCAAGGCCGGCGCCGCCTAACAGCCTCGCCCGCCTTCAACATCAAACGCCTCGGAGCACGCCTCATGGTCGCGCAACCCTTTCACTTGGCCTGGTTCATGAACTTCACGCCCGACGAATGGCGCGAGCCGTTCGGCAATGGCGGGTATCCCTGGGACGGCCGTTTCTACATGGAAATGGCGCAGACGCTGGAGCGCGCCTGCTTCGACTACATCATGATCGAAGACAAGCTCATGGTGCCGGAGACCTTCGGCGGCTCGCGCGACTTCGCGCTGAAGAACGCCATGATGGTGCCGAAGCACGACCCCGCCCCCCTCGCCACCGCCATGGGCATGGCCACCAGCCGCCTCGGCGTGGTCGCCACCATGTCCACCCTCGCCTATCCGCCCTATCTGCTGGCGCGGCTGTGCTCCACCATCGACAGCCTGACGCGGGGGCGCTTCGGCTGGAACATCGTCACCTCGGCGGAAGATCTCGCCGCGCAGAATTTCGGTTTGGACAAGCTGCCGCTGCGCGAAACCCGCTACGAGATGGCGGACGAATACATGGAAGTGGTCAGCAAGCTGTTCGACAGCTGGGATAGCGACGCCGTCGTGCTCGACCGGGAGAACGGCATCTATGCCGATCCCTCCAAGGTTCGCACCATCGACCACAAGGGCAAGTATTTCCAGGTGCGCGGCCCGCTCAACACGGTGCCCTCGCCCCAGGGGCGGCCGGTCTATGTGCAGGCCGGCGCCTCGCCGCGCGGCCGCGACTTCGCGGCGCTCCACGCGGATTCCATCATCTCGGTCGCCAGCGGCGTCGCGGAGATGAAGAAATTCCGCGACGACATTCGCGCCCGCGCCGTAAAGCTCGGCCGCGATCCCAACGCCATCAAGGTGCTGTTCTGCATCACCCCGACGCTGGGCGAGACCGAGGAGGAAGCAAAGGCGAAGTATCAGCGCCTGGTGTCCTCGCCCCATTTCATCAACGACACCTTGTCCTCGCTCTCCGCCATCACCGAGATCGACTTCTCCAAATACGACGTGGACAAGCCCCTGCCGGAAAAGCTCGTCACCAATGGCGAGTCGGGCACGCTCGACAAGTTCCAGCAATGGGGCTCGGGCAAGACCGTGCGCGAGCTGGTGGTGGATGGCGGCGGCGGCCTCGTCTCCTCGGTGGAGCTGATCGGCACGCCCGACCAGGTGGCGGACCGCATGGGCGAGGTGATGGAAGAAGTGGGCGGCGACGGCTTCCTCATCACAACGCCGGTGCTGCGCGTCTCGCGCCGCTACATCATGGAGGTGGCCGACGGCCTCGTTCCCGCGCTCCAGCGCCGGGGCCTGACCCGCACCGCCTATACCCACGAGAAGCTGCGCGACAATCTGCTGGAATTCTGACGACCCGGCGGCGGCCGTGTCGCCGCCGCCCCCATCTTGGAGAGAGGCACATGAGCGAAGCATCGCACCCCGGGGTCATCGGCCCGGATGGTCTCGACATCTTGTTCCGCACCGCGCGATCCCACAATAAATGGCGCGACGGCACGGTTTCCGACGAAACGCTGGTCGAACTCTACGACCTGCTGAAGATGGGCCCCACCTCGGCCAATTGCTCACCCGGCCGCTTCGTCTTCGTGCGCACGCCAGAGGGCAAGGAAAAGCTGCGCCCGGCGCTCTCCAAGGGCAATCTCGACAAGACCATGGCCGCCCCGGTCACCGTGATCGTGGCGCGGGACGAAGCTTTCTACGACCATTTGCCCAAGCTGTTTCCCCACGCCGACGCCAAATCCTGGTTCACCTCAAGCCCGGACGCGGCACGCGAGACGGCCTTTCTGAATGGCACCTTGCAGGGCGCTTATCTGATCCTCGCTGCCCGCGCGCTGGGGCTTGATGCCGGCCCCATGGGCGGCTTCGACAAGGCCAAGGTTGACGCGGCCTTTTTCGCGGGAACGACCTGGAAAGCGAATTTCCTGGTCAATCTCGGCCATGGCGACCCGTCCGGCGTGTTCGGCCGGTTGCCGCGCTTTGATTTCGCGGAAGCCTGCGTGCTGGCATGAGCCCGGCCGCGCCTTCCGCCAACCCCCGCCATCCTGGAGGGACCCCCATGACTCTCAGCCACACCCCGCCGGCCGACGCCGGCGCGCCCGAAGCTCCGGCCGTGACCCAGCAGGGCTATCGCGACGCCATGTCCCGCTTGGGCGCGGCGGTGAATGTCGTCACCACGGACGGGCCGGGCGGAAAGGCGGGGTTCACCGCCTCGGCGGTGTGCAGCGTCACCGACAGCCCGCCCACCTTGCTGGTGTGCCTCAATCGCGGCTCGTCCGTCAGCCCGGCCTTCGCGGCCAACGGAGTGCTGTGCGTCAACACGCTGGCGCCGAGCCACAAGGGCCTGTCCAACCTGTTTGGCGGCAAGACGCCCATGGAAGAGCGCTTCGCCGCCGCGCAATGGGCGCCTTGCGCCACCGGCGCGCCGATGCTGGCGGACGCGGTAGCGGCATTCGATTGCCGGGTGGCGCGCACCGTGGATGTGGGCACCCATTGCGTGCTGTTCTGCGAGGTGGTGGGCATCGCCGCCGGCGGAACGCCGGAGGCGCTGATCTATTTCGGCCGGCGCTATCACGCGGTGCACGACGGCACCTCGCAATGAGCGCGCTGGCGGGCTTCCGGGAGACCTGAACCGGGAGACCGCGAGGACCGGCGATCAGGCGGCGACCTGTTCTCCCCGCCAGGCCGGCCCGACGCCCGCCAGGCGCACCACGAGATCGAAGGCGTGCTGCAACGCCGAGGGATCGGCCTTGTTCTGGCCGACGATGTCGAAGGCCGTGCCCTGCGACGAGGTCACGATGGGCACGGGCATGCCGCCGAGCACGGTGACGTTCTCGCCGAACGCGACGGTCTTCAGGGCGATCTGGCCCTGGTCGTGATACATGGTGACGATCAGGTCGGCATCGCCGCGCAGGGCGGTGCGGAAGATGGTATCGGCGGGGAAGGGGCCTTCCACGTCGAGCCCGTCGGCCTTCATCCGCGCCACGGCGGGGGTGAGCACCTCGATCTCCTCCTGTCCCATCGCCCCGCCTTCGCCCGCATGGGGATTGAGCGCGGCCACGCGGATGCGCGGCTTGGCAATGCCGCCGGCACGCGCCGCGCGCACGCCGATCCGCGTCGCCTCCAGGATGCGCTCGACCGTGATCGCGGCGGCGACGTCCTTCATGGGAATGTGGGAGGTGACGCGGGTGGTCCAGAGCGGACCGCGATTGATCAGCTCGAAACAGGTCTCGCGCCAGTTCAGCAGGTCCTGGAAATAATGCATCTCATCCAGCGCCTGATGCCCGGCGAGCTTCATCGCCTGCTTGTTCAGCGGGCCGTAGAGGATGCCGTTCACATGCCCGGCGGCTGCGGCCGCGGCCACCGCCTGGAGGCTCGCGAGGGTGTGGCGCCCGGCCTGCGCCGAGGCGATGCCAGGCCGCAGGCTCTCGCCTTCCGCCAGCGGCACCTCGATCAGGGTCACGAGCGCATCGGAGGCGGCACTGGCGGCGCTGTCGGCGACCGGCTGAACATCAATGCTCACGCCCGCGATCGCCTGCGCGCGCGCGAACACGCCGGGATCCGCGAACAGGGCCACCGGTACGTTTTGATTGGCTGAAAGTACCTTTGCAACCACTTCCGGGCCCACGCCGGCGGGGTCGCCGAGCATCATTCCAATACGCGCCATTTGCGTCTCCGATCACCTGATTGACTTCTTGTTAGCCGTCGATTAGCACTAGTGCATACGTATGCGCAAGCTGAGCAGGATCCCCCTCCCGCCACGCCGAAGCGCAACGGAATGGCCCGCCGGCACACCCAAAGAGCGGAGCCAGGGCGGAAACGAGAGGAAGCCAATGCTCGATATCAGCGAAGCGATATCGCCCGTCCAGCGCGCCGAAGCGGCGGCTGCGGAAGCGAAGCGTCTTTCCGGCATGGTGGTTTGCGAAGGCCGGCTCCAGGCCGCGCTGACCGACCACACGTTCGACGTCGATAATCCCGCCACCGCCCGTATCATCGGCCACGCGCCGCGCTGCGGCGCCGCCGACGTGGACCGCGCGGTTGCCTCCGCCCAATCCGCTTTCCAGGGCTGGCGCCATCTCACCGCCCGCGACCGCGCCGCCTTCCTGGTGAAGGCCGCCGCGCGGCTGGAGAGCGAGGCGGAAGCGATCGCCCAGCTTTCCGCATTCGAGACCGGCAACGCGCTCGCGACCCAGACTCGCGGCGAAGCCGCCACCATGGTGGACATCCTGCGTTTCTTTGCCGGCCTCGCCGGCGAGGTGAAGGGGCAGACCATTCCCTATCTGGACGGCCGCCTGCTGTTCACCAAGCGCGAGCCGCTTGGCGTGGTCGCCGCCATCATTCCCTGGAATGCCCCGCTGATGCAACTCGCATCCAAGATCGGCCCGGCGCTCGCGGCTGGCAATACGGTGGTGCTCAAGACCGCCGAACAGGCGCCGCTGGCCGTGCTGCGCTGTTTCGAGCTGATGCAGGAAGTGCTGCCGCCGGGCGTCACCAATTGCATCTCGGGTCTTGGCGAGGAGGCCGGGCGCCTGCTGTGCGAGCATCCTCAGGTGCGCAAGGTCACCTTCACCGGATCGAGCGCCGTGGGCGTGAAAATCCTGCATTACGCTGCGGATAAGATCGCCCCCGTCACGGCTGAACTTGGCGGCAAGAACCCGAGCGTTTTCCTGCCCGACATGGATCCGGCGGCCGCCGCCGACGGCGTGGTGCGCGGCCTGCGGCTGCAGCGCCAGGGGCAGTCCTGCACCGCCGGCACGCGGGTCTATATCCACGAGTCCCTCTATGACGACGTGGTGGAGCGGGTGCTTGCAATTATCCCCACTTTCCGCGTCGGCGATCCGCTGGACGAGCGCACGCAAGTGGGTTCCATCATCTCCAAGTCCCAGTTCGACCGCGTGGAGCGCTATGTGCAGATGGCGCGCCAGACCGAGGGCGCGCGCATCCTCACCGGCGGCGCGCGCCCACAGGACCCGGCCCTGAAGGACGGCTATTTCTACCAGACCACCCTCATCGAAGGCATCCCGCATTCGTCGCAGGTGTGCCAGGACGAGATCTTCGGCCCGGTGGCGACGCTCGCGCGCTGGACCGACTTCGAAGTCGTGATCAAGGAAGCCAACGACGTCAAGTTCGGCCTCGCCGCCACGGTCTGGACCAATGATCTGTCCAAGGCCTTCCAGTTCATCGAGCAGGTAGACGCCGGCTTCGTGCAGGTGAACCAATATGCGGTGGCCGAAGCGAACATCGAATACGGCGGCACCAAGATGAGCGGCATGGGGAAAGAGCTTTCCCTCGAAAGCATGTTGCATCATTTCACTTGGTCGAAGACCGCCATCATCAATCCGAATATTTCGGCCTAGGGAGCCCGTCATGCGTGTAGCTTTCATCGGCATCGGAAACATGGGGCGGCCCATGGTCCGCAACCTGATCCATGCCGGTCACACCGTCTTCGCCTACGACCTTTCGGTGTCCGCTCTTGACGAGGCCGTGCGGCTCGGCGCCCATGCGGCGGTGTCGCCCCACGGCGCCGCAACCGAGGCGGACGTGGTGATCTCCATGCTGCCCACCGGGCAGAATGTGCGCGACCTCTATCTCGGGCCCGACGGCCTCGTGGCCAAAACCCGCGCCGGCACGCTGCTGATTGATTCCAGCACCATCTCGAGCACCGTGTCCTCCGAAATCGCGATCGCGGCTCGCGCCGCCGGCAAGAGCATGATCGACGCGCCGGTCTCCGGCGGCACCCCGGGCGCGGAAGCCGGCACGCTCACCTTCATGGTGGGCGGCAGCGCCGAGGACCTGGAACGGGCCCGCCCGCTGCTGGAAGCCATGGGCAAGCGCATCTTCCATGTGGGCGGCAACGGCGCCGGGCACACCGCGAAGCTCTGCAACAACATGCTCTCCGGCGTCTGCATGGCCGCCACCGCCGAGGCGCTGGCGCTCGGCGTCGCCAATGGCCTGGACCCGGCGGTGCTCTCGGAAGTGATGCGCAATTCATCGGGCACCAATTATGCCCTGGAGCGCTATCATCCCTATCCCGGCATCATGCCGAACGTGCCGTCCTCCCACGGCTACCAGGGCGGCTTCCGCTCCGAGTTCCAGCTCAAGGACATGCGCTTGGCCAAGCAATTGTCGGCGGAATACAAATCCTTGAGCCCGCTCGGCGATCTCGCGTGCGACCTGTTCGCGCTGCATTGCCAGAGCGGCAACGGACATCTCGATTACGGCAGCATCATCAAGATGATGATGAAGGTGCCCGAGGCCGCGGCGGCCGGTGCCGCGGGCGAGGACGAAACCATGAGGCGCGCCGTCTAAGACCGGACGAGGTCTCCCACCGCCATAAAACAAAAGGCGGGGGAGGAGGAAACGCTGAACGCCAAGGACGACCTGCGCGGTGCGACGGAAGCGGACTTCCCACAAGGATTCCGCGCTCCCCGCGCCCTGCCTCCGCCGCGTCACGCGGCCGGAGGATGGACCGCGCCCGGTCTCCACACCACCGGAGGAGGGACATGGGCTACGCGATCGAAGCGCGTGACCTGAGCAAGCAGTTCAACGGCTTTTTCGCCGTCAAGGACGTCAGCCTGCAGGTCGCGGAAAACACCATACACGGCATCATCGGCCCAAACGGGGCCGGGAAGACCACGCTGTTCAACCTGTTGACCAGTTTCCTCAAGCCGACCCACGGCTCGATCCATTATCGCGGGCGCAACATCACCCATCTGGAGCCGGCGGCGGTGTCGCGCCTCGGCCTGGTGCGCTCGTTCCAGATTTCCTCGGTGTTCGACCAGCTCTCGGCGCGGGACAATGTGCGCGTCGCGCTCCAGGGGAAGGAGGGCGGAAGCTATTGCTTCTGGCGCTCCACCGCCGCGCTCGCCCGCTTCGACGACCGCGCCGACGAACTGCTGGAGATGGTCGGGCTCACCGCTTATGCCGACACCGCCTCCGGCTCCCTCGCCTATGGCAGGAAGCGGGCGCTGGAGCTTGCCACCACCCTCGCGCTGGAACCGGAAACCCTGCTGCTGGACGAGCCCATGTCCGGCCTCGGCCCGGAGGATATCGGCCCGATCACCGAGCTGATCCGCACCGTGGCGAAGGGGCGGACCGTGGTGATGGTGGAACACAATCTCCCGGTCGTCGCGACCCTCTCCGACACCATCACGGTGCTGGCGCGCGGCCAGCTTCTGGCCAGCGGCACCTATGCGGAAGTCACCGCCAATCCCGAAGTCATCACCGCCTATCTCGGGGAGGACGAGGATGACGATGAATGAGGCCAGCCCCGCCGTCCTGTGCGTGCGCGACCTGCACGGCTGGTACGGCGATTCCCACGTGCTGCATTCGGTCGCCTTCGACGTGCGCCCCGGCCAGCTGGTGACGCTGCTCGGCCGCAACGGCGCCGGCAAGAGCACCACGCTCAAGGCCATGATGGGCCTGCTGGACAAGCGCCGCGGCTCGATCCTGTTTCGCGGCAAGGAGACCATCGCGGCCCAGGCCAACCAGATCGCCCGCCAGGGCCTTGCCTATTGCCCGGAGGATCGCGGCATCTTCGCGACCCTCTCGGTGGAGGAAAATCTGCGCCTTCCTCCCAAGATCCGAGACGGCGGCATGGGGATCGACGCCATCTACCGCTTGTTTCCCAACCTCAAGGACCGGGCCAAGAGCGTCGGCACCAAGCTTTCGGGCGGCGAGCAGCAGATGCTCGCCATCGCCCGCATCCTGCGCACCGGCGCCGACACGCTGTTGCTGGATGAGCCGACCGAAGGGCTCGCCCCGGTCATCGTCAAGCAGATCGGTGCCGTGATCCGCGAGCTGAAAACGCTCGGCTACACGATCTTGCTGGTGGAACAGAACATCAAGTTCGCCGCCAAGGTGGCCGATCAGCATTACGTCCTGGAGAACGGCCGCGTGGTGGAGCACATCCCCCATGCCGCGAAAGCCGACGAAGTGCGCGCCGTCGCCAACTATTTGCACGCTTAGGAGGGCCATATGCATAATATAATGGACACCCTCTCCAACCTGCCGATCGACGCCTTCATGGGCCAGCTCATGCTGGGTCTGATCAACGGCGCATTCTATGCCATGCTGAGCCTGGGCCTTGCCTTGATTTTCGGCATGCTCAACATCGTGAACTTTGTGCATGGCGCGCAATACATGCTGGGCGCCATGCTGGCCTGGATCCTGCTGCAGACCCTCGGCATCAATTATTGGGTCTCGCTGCTGCTTGCGCCCTTCATCGTCGGCGCGTTCGGTCTGCTGCTGGAGCGTTTCGTGCTGCGGCGGGTCTATGCGCTCGATCCGGCCTACGGCCTGCTGCTGACCTTCGGCATCGCCTTGCTGCTGGAAGGCAGCTTCCGCCAGAAGCTCGGTTCCTCGGGCCAGCCTTATGCCATTCCGGCGGAATTGCGCGGCGGGTGGGATCTCGGCTTCATGTACATGCCCACCTATCGCGCCTGGGTGCTGGTGGCCTCCATCACCATCTGCTTCGCGGTCTGGTACGTATTCGAGCGCACCCGCCTCGGCTCCTATCTGCGTGCGGCGACGGAGAAGCCCCAATTGGTGCGGGCCTTCGGCATCGACGTGTCGAAGATGATCAATCTCACCTATGGCCTCGGCGTCGCGCTGGCTGCGGTGGCGGGCGTGCTCGCCGCGCCGATCTACCAGGTGAGCCCGCTCATGGGCTCCAACATCATCATCGTGGTGTTCGCGGTGGTGGTGATCGGCGGCCTCGGCTCCATGTCGGGCGCCATCGTCTCCGGCTTCCTGGTGGGGTTCGTGGAGGGATTGACCAAGGTGTTCTATCCCGCCGCGTCCAGCACCGTCGTGTTTGTCCTCATGGCCTGCGTGCTGCTGGTGAAGCCGGCCGGCCTGTTCGGAAGGAGGGCGTGACCATGCTCATGGCAAGTCCCGTCACCACCCCGCTCACTTCGTCCCTCGCCACCAAGGCCGCCGCCGCGCGGCGGCGGCAGATCCTCGCTTGGGGGCTCGGCATCGCCGCGCTCGCGGTGTTCCCCTTCATGGTCTACCCGCTGTTCGCCATGAAGGTGCTGTGCTTCGCGCTGTTTGCCTGCTCCTTTAACCTGCTGTTCGGCTTCGCCGGCCTGCTCTCGTTCGGCCACGCCGCCTATTTCGGCATCGCCTCCTATGTGACGGCGGAATCGGCGAAATACTGGGGCCTCACGCCCGAGCTCTCGATCCTCGCCGGCACCGGTGTCGCGATCGTGCTGGGCGCGGCGTTCGGCTGGCTGGCGATCCGCCGGCAGGGGATCTATTTCTCCATGATCACGCTCGCCCTGGCGCAGATGGTGTTCTTCTTCTGCCTGCAGGCGGAATTCACCGGCGGGGAAGACGGCATCCAGAGTGTGCCGCGCGGGGACCTGTTCGGGCTGATTCCGCTCAGCAGCCACATGGCGATGTATTATTTCGTCATGGGGGTGTTTCTGATCGGCTTCCTGATCATCTACCGCACCATCAATTCCCCGTTCGGCCAGGTGCTGCGGGCTGTGCGGGACAATGACATCAAGGCCACCTCGCTCGGCATCAAGACGCGCCACGTGAAGCTGGCGGCCTTCGTCATCTCCGCCGGGGTGGCGGGGCTCGGCGGGGCCACCAAGGCGCTGGTGTTCCAGCTCGCCTCGCTCACGGACGTGAGCTGGCAGGCCTCGGGCGAAGCGGTGCTGATGACCGTGCTCGGCGGCGCGGGAACGCTGACCGGCCCGGTGATGGGGGCGTTCATCGTCACCGGCATGCAGCAATATCTCGCCCAGTTCGGCTCCTGGGTCACCATCATCCAGGGCGCGATCTTCGTGGTCTGCGTTCTGGCGTTCCGGCGCGGGATCGTCGGCGAGCTGGACCGGCTCGCCAATATTCCCCTGCCCTGGCGGCGGGCGGCGGCATCGCCCGCGCAGGCCACGGCGCCGGCGCGCCGTTTGGAGCGCGGCGAGGGACCGGGCTATAACGTGGCCGGGCGCAAGCGCCAGGCCGGTGCGGAGGACGGATGAGCAAGATTACCTCGCGCGACGTGGCGCGTGCCGCGGGCGTTTCGCAGTCCACGGTCTCGCGGGCGCTGGCCGGCGACGAGCGCATTTCCAGCGATACGCGCGAGCGCATCCTCTCGACCGCGCAGAGCATCGGCTATACGCCCAACGAGCTTGCGCGCAGCCTGCTGAGCAACAAGTCCAACATCGTCGGGCTGGTGATGGGTGACCTGCTCAACCCGTTCTATCCGACGGTGCTGAACGGCTTCGTCGCGGCGTTGCAGAAGCGCGGCAAGCGGGTGCTGCTATTCACCGTGCCGCCGGGCGGGGAGGTGGACGACGTGCTGCCGTTCCTCCTGCAATATCAGGTGGAAGGGGTGATCATCACGTCCTCCGCCCTGTCCAGCAAGATGGCCAATGCGTGCGAGCGCAACAAGACGCCGGTCGTGCTGTTCAACCGCGCCACCTACAAGGAGGCGGTCTGCTCGGTGTGCTGTGCCAATGTGCAGGCCTCCTTCGACCTGGCGGAACGCCTGATCGAGGCCGAGCACGACCGCTTCGCCATCATCGGCGGGCGGGCCGATACCTCGACCCATATCGAGCGCAAGCAGGGCCTGGAGGAGGCGCTCGCGCGCCACGGGCTTTCGCTGGTGGGCGACGAGATGGGCGACAACACCTATGAGGGCGGCTTTGCCGCCGCCCTTCGGCTGCTGCGCTTCCGCAGGCGCCCCAATGCCATCGTGTGCGTGAGCGACGTGATGGCCATGGGCGCGCTCGATGCAGCGCGGTTCGAACTGGGCCTGCGCGTGCCGCAGGACCTTTCCATCGTCGGCTTCGACGATATTCCCTCGGCCTCCTGGCCGAGCTACCAGCTCACCACGGTGCGCCAGCCGATCGACGCCATGATCGACCGGTCCCTGGCGCTGCTGTTCGATCCGGAGCGCAAGACCAAGCGCAAGGCCATCACCGAGCGGCTTCCGGGCGAACTGATCGTGCGCTCGTCCGCGCTCATCGCCGCGAAACATCCCGCGGAATAACCCCGCGCGCGCCGGGACAAGGCCCATTGACACGCGCGCATGCCTATGAATGCATACGTATGCACTGGCCATCAGGCCAGAAAAACAAAACGTAAGGGGAGATGCCCAAAATGAAGAAACTGTTCTCGCTTCCCGCGCTCGCGGTGGCCCTGGCGGCGGCCCTGCCGTTCAGCACCGCATACGCCGAAGACGGCGTGAAGATCGGCGTGCTCACCGACATGTCCGGCCTGTTCTCGGATATTTCCGGCCAGGGGTCCGTCACCGCCGTGCAGATGGCCATCGACGATTTCGGCGGCAAGGTGCTCGGCCAGCCCATCGGCCTCGTCTATGCCGACACCCAGAACAAGGCCGACATCGGCGCCGGCATCGCCCGGCAATGGTACGAGACCGATCATGTCGACATGATCACCGACATTTCCAACTCCGCGGTCGCGCTCGCGGTGGTGGATATCGCCGCCTCGCTCAAGAAGATCGCCATCGTCGTCGGCGCCGCCACCTCGCGCATCTCCAACGACAAGTGCACGCCCTATTCCATCCATTACGCCTTCGACACGATTTCCTGGGCCAATGTCACCGGCAAGGCGATCCTGAAGGACGGCGGCGACAGCTGGTTCTTCCTCACCACCGACTATGCCTTCGGCCTGGCGCTGGAGAAGGACACCGCGCAGATCGTCAAGGATGCGGGCGGCAAGGTGATCGGCTCGGTGAAGACGCCGCTCAACACGCCGGATTTCTCCGCCTTCCTGCTCAGCGCCAAATCCTCCGGCGCCAAGGTGATCGCGCTCGCCAATTCCGGCGGCGACACCATCAATGCGGTGAAGCAGGCCGAGGAATTCAAGATCACCAAGGACGGCAAGCAGCGCCTCGCCGTGCTCGGCGGCTACATCACCGACATGCACTCCATCGGCCTGAAAACCGCCCAGGGCCTGCTCTACACCGAAGGCTTCTACTGGGATCTCAACGACGAGACCCGCGCCTGGTCCAAGCGTTTCTTCGAGAAGATCGGCCGCATGCCCACTGTCACCCAGGCGGCGGATTATTCCTCGGTGCTGCATTATCTGAAAGCGGTCGCCGCCGTCGGGTCCAAGGACAGCGACAAGGTGATGGCGCAGATGCGCAAGACCCCGGTCAACGACATGTTCGCGAAGAACGGCATCATCCGCGCCGACGGCCGCATGGTCCACGACATGTACCTGCTCCAGGTGAAGAAGCCGGAAGAGTCCAAGTATCCGTGGGACGACATGATCGTCAAAGCCGTGGTGCCGGGCGACGAGGCGTTCCAGTCCATGGAAAAGGGCTCCTGCCCGCTGGTCAAGCGCGGCTGAGGACCGAGAAGCCGGTGCCTCGCCTGCCGCCCGCTCCGCGCCCGTTCGCAGCCTGACAGCGAACACGGGCGCGGACCGCCGGCTGCGGGCGGGGCACCGGCCCCCAACAACCAAGGGACACCATCATGTTGCTGGAACGAAAGGTCGTGGTCGTCACCGGCGCGGCCACCCCGCGCGGGATCGGATTTGCCACCGCGACCCGCTTCGCCCGCGAAGGCGCCCGCATCGCCATCCTCGATCTGGACGGCAAGGCGGCCGCCGATGCGGCGGCGCGCCTTGGCGCCGCGCACGTCGGGCTCGCCTGCAACGTCACCGACCCGGCGCAGTGCGCCCGCGCCGTGGATGCGGTGCTCGCCCATTTCGGCGCGCTCGACATCGTGGTGAACAATGCCGGCGTCAGCCAGCCCACCCGCCTCATGGACGTGGACCGCGCCAATTACGATCTGGTGATGGATGCGAGCCTGCGCGGCACGTTCAACATGAGCCAGGCCATCGTGCCCTATTTCCGCGAACAGCATGCCGGCGTCATCGTCTGCATCGGCTCGCTCGCGGCCCTGCGCGGCGGCGGGGTGTTCGGCGGCCCGCATTATGCCGCCGCGAAGGGGGGCGTGCACAGTCTCGCCAAGTCCATGGCGCGCGAACTGGCCGCCGACGGCATCCGCGTCAACGCGATCGCGCCCGGCCTGGTGGATACCGACATTTTCCAGGGCCAGCTGACCCCCGAGCGCCGCCGCGCTGTGGAAGAGGCGGTGCCCATGGGCCGGCTCGCCCGCGCGGAAGAGATCGCGGATGCCTGCTTGTTTCTCGCGAGCGATCTCTCCAGCTACGTCACCGGCGCCGTGCTGGACGTGAACGGCGGGCTGCACATGCATTGAGGCCGGCGATGCCGCATGGCGCGGCCGAGGCCGCCGGGATCACACCCGGCTGGCCCCGCCGGCCTCAGCCCAACGCCTCTTCCAGGCGGTCGGCGATGGTGCGCAGCACCTTCACCCGGGCGAAATGCTTGCTCTCGGCTTCGACCAGGGTCCAGGGGGCATAGAAGGTACTGGTGCGGTCCACCATGTCGGTGACCGCCTGTTCGTAGAGCGGCCATTTCTCCCGGTTGCGCCAATCCTCCGGGGTCAGCTTGAAGCGCTTGTAGGCGACGCGCTCGCGCTCGGCGAAGCGACGGGCCTGCTCGTCCGGGCTGATGGCGAGCCAGAATTTCGCCAGCACATAGCCCCCTTCATAGAGCTGGCTTTCGAAATCATTGATCTCGCCATAGGCCCGCGCCCAATCCTCCTGCGGGGTCAGTTTCTCCACCCGCTCCACCAGCACCCGGCCATACCAGGAGCGGTCGAACACGGCGGTGGAGCCGCGCGCAGGAATGCGCCGCCAGAAGCGCCACAGATAGGGCCGCGCACGCTCCTCGTCGGTGGGCGCCGAGATGGGGTGCACGCGGAAATGGCGCGGATCCAGCGCCTCGCGCAGGCGCATGATGGTGCTGCTCTTGCCGGCCGCGTCGCTGCCCTCGAACGCGCACACCAGGCCCCGCTTGGCGAACGCGCGCGAATTGGTGAGATGGGTGATGCGCTGCTGCTCCACGTCGAGCTCGGCGCGATAGCTCGCCTCGTCGAGCTTATGGCTGAAATCCAGCGTTGAGAGAATGCTGACCGCCGGAAGGCTCGCCGGGGTCGGCGCGGGATGGGCCGGCTCGCTGGCGGCCGGCGCTTCGACGGCGCATTCCGCGGGCGGCGCGGCGGTGGCGTGCGCCAAGACCTCCATCAGCGCATTTCCCGCCGCGATCGCGCAATAATGGGGATCGGCCGCCGGCACGATGGTCCAGGGGGCGATGCCCGTGGAAGTCTGCCGGAACGCCTCGGCGGCGCTCTCCTCCAGCCGGCGCCGCTTCTTCCTGCTGGAAATAAGCGCCCATTCGCGCACCACGGGCCGGTCGCAAGGCCCCTCGTCCAGCGCCTTCAGCCGCGCCTTCGCGTCCTCGGGATCGAGATAGAGCCACAATTTCAGCAGCAGCACGCCTTCGGCATGCAGCATGGCCTCGAAATGATTGATCGCGTCCAGCGCCTGGGTCAGCTCCGCCCCATCGGGCCCGCCGAGGGCATTGGTTTCGAGCGGCGCGTGATACCACGAGCCGAGCACGATGCCGATTTCCCCGTGGGCCGGCATGTCGCGCCAATATTTCCAGATCGCCGGGCGCGCCCGTTCCTCGTCGGTGGGGGCCTCATAGGTGAGGGTCGTGAGCTTGCGCGCATCCAGCCAGCCGTAAAGCTGGTTGAGGATCGCTCCCTTGCCCACGCCATCCGCGCCATTGATAAGAATGAGGATGGTGCGCCGCTTCTGCGCGATCAGCTCGGATTGGAGATCCAGCAGCCCCTCGCGCAAGCCGGGTTCCAGGGCCTTGAAGCTCGCCTTGTCGAGGCTGCGCTCGATCTTCATGGAATCGAACATGAAATTCCTGTCTGCTGCCGAGCGCCAATCTCCGGCGGCGGGCACACAGCGTCAAGGGGACTCTGCGCGGGCGCCTGGGGTGGCCATGGGGTGCGCAGGGACACCATGCTACCTCCATTCAATGAGCGTCTTCAGGCGGTCGCATAGCTTCCTTTACTGTTCTTTGGAAAATACTCATTGGCTCATTTTTGCAGAATGAACCAATTGGTTGAGTAACCCGCCTGTAAAAGCCGCTCGACAACCCCCGCTCGCTTCCGCCATGCTGGCGTCACCCGAATGCGTTAGTGATTCAGAACATTATGCATTCGTCAGTGACAGGGTAGGAGGCGGGCATGTCGAGCGGCAACACTGAAACCGTCACGAGCGCGCCAGCTGATGACGAATGGGATGCGGAAGCGCAACGCCAACAGGGCGACCCCGGCATCGTTACCGCCCTGACCTGGGCGTGGGGCACGAATACGGTGCTCGACTTCGATCCCACCTGCGATACGCTGGATTTCGGCTGGTTCACGGCCGACACGTTCACAGTGGCGGAAGTCGCCGGCTCGGTGGTTATTTCCATCCCCTCCAGTGCCGAAACCTATACGCTGCGCGACGTCACCCTCGCAGAGCTTTCGCTTGCCAATATCTCCGCCCTGAACGCTTCCGCGCTGGTGGCCTGGAGCCGCATCCTCGATCCCGGCGACGGGGCCTTCGGCGGCAATGCGGGCCTCGGCACGGAGGTCGACATCAATTGGGGCTGGGCGACCCACGAAACCATCGCCTTCGACCCCGCCCACGACCTCCTGAATTTCGGCTGGATCGGCGCCGCCAATTTCACCCTGTCGGAGGTCGACGGCTCGACCGTCATCGCGCTTCCGGCCAGCGACCAGACCTATACGCTCGCCGGCGTCGGGCTGGCCGAACTCTCCTTGTCCAACATCACGGCCGACGACGTCTCCGCGCTGACGGCCTGGAGCACCGCGCTCTCCGCCGCCCATGCCGCCCAGGATGACACGGGCGGCGCGAGCGGCACGCAGGCGCCCGCCGAACTCCCGGCCGAGCCGGTGCCCGCCACGCCGCAAGAAGCCCAAATCCCCGTCGTCGAAGTTCCCGTGGTGGAAACGCCCGTGGTCGAGACCCCGGTGGTGGAAACGCCGGTGACCGAAATGCCTGTCTCGCAAACCCCGGTGGCGGAGGTGCCGCCCACCGAGACGTCTTCCGGCAGCACGCCCGTGGACACGCCCGCCAGCGCGGCGAAGGGGCCGATCCTCGCCGGCTATTATGCCGACTGGACCGTCTACGACCACAATTACACGATCTCGGACGTTCCGGCCGACCAGCTCACCAATCTCATCTATGCCTCGGCCAATATCGACGCCAACGGCCACATGGTGCTGGTGGATCCCTATAGCGACACGCAGATGCTGTTCTCCGCCGCCGACAGCGTGGACGGCATCGCCGACACGGCGGGCCAGGGCTTGGCGGGCAGCTTCAACCAGATCGTGGAACTGAAGGCGGAGCATCCCGACCTCAAGGTCTCCATGATGATCGGCGGCTGGACCCTCTCCGCCAATTTCAGCGACACTGCCGCAACGGCGGAAGGGCGGGACACGTTCGCCCAATCGGTGGTGGATTTCCTCAAGACCTATCCCATGTTCGACGGTGTGGACCTCGACTGGGAGTTTCCGGGCGGGGAAGGCGCGGCGGGCAATTCGGTGCGCCCGGACGACGGCGCCAATTACGCCCTGCTGGTCGCGGACCTGCGCCACGCGCTCGACGGGCTGGAGGCCGAGACGGGGCGCGACTACACCATCTCCGTGGCCTCCCCGGTGGGCGCGACCAAGATCGCCAATTTCAACCTCGCCGGCCTCGATCCCTATGTGGATTGGTTCAATGTGATGGCCTACGACTTCCACGGCACCTGGGAGACCACCACCGGCCACCTCGCGCCGCTGGTGGATTCCGCCGATGGAACGGGCATCGAAAGCGCGGTCGCGCAATATCTCGTCCAGGGCATCGACCCCGGCAAGATGGTGCTCGGCGCGCCGCTCTATACCGCCGCCTGGAGCGGGGTGGCGGACGGCGGGGACGGCGGGCTCGATGCCGCCAGCACGGGATTTCCCGTGGGCTCCTCGGTCGGCCATTACGACTATGCCGACATCCTCGCCAAGCTCGAGGATCCGAGCAGCGGCTGGTCGCTCTATTGGGACGACAATGCCCAGGCGGCTTATGTCTATAACGCCCAGCTCGGCATCTTCTCGTCGGTGGAGACCCCCGCCTCGGTGGCGATGAAGGCGGAATGGGCCCAGTCCCAGGGCCTCGGCGGCATGATGTTCTACGATCTCTCGGGCGATGCCACCGGCAGCGCGGAGAGCCTGGTGAAGGCGGCCTATGAGAGCTGGGTGCAGGGCAAGTCGTTCGCCGACATCGTCAGCGCCTCCAGCCTGACGCCGGACCACATCATCGGCGGCAATGGCGTGCTGGACAGCGTGGTGTCCGCCGCGCCGGTCGCCCATGCGCCGGAGACCATCGACATCACCTGGAACTGGGGCAAGCAGGAAGTGATCACCGACTTCCAGCCCTCGACCGACGTGCTGAACTTCGGCTGGGTGCCGGCCGACAGCGTGGTGCTGAGCGAGGTCAACGGGTCCACCGTGATCGCCCTGCCGGAGAATCTGCGCACCTATACGCTGAAGGGCGTGGCGCTGGATCAGCTGAGCCTCGCCAATGTCACCGGCTATGATTCCAGCATCATCGACGAATGGGCCGCGACCCTCGACGCCGCGCACAAGGCCGCGGATGCGCAGGCCACGCTTCTCGGCGCGACCACCGACACCCATGTGGCGATCGGTTGAGGCGGTTAGCGCGGCCATACGCTGGAACGGCACGCCGATCTGAAGCCGGCTGTCCTTTGCATGCACGGCGGCTCTTAAGGGCTAGTTTTGCCTATTTTCCACCCACATTGCTCGCCCTGCGTGCACGGCCTGGCGCGAACATCGTTGAAACCCCTTGAATCTGCGTCGGCGGCAATTGGCACGCGATTTGCTGATTTAAGGGCAGAGTTGGCGGCTAGGGTTCCGGCATCGCCTCGCGCGATGTGCTGGTCCGAGAGCTGCCACCGGTCCGGGAGACATCCGGCCGGGTGCACGGCGGGATAAAAGCCCGGGAGACCTCGGTGGCCAAGGAATTGGCGGCACTGGAGTCTCGCCAATTCCTCATCGTTTGACCTAACGAAGGGGAATAGAATATGCGCTCTCGCTTCTCGAAATTCTTGGGCCTTGCCTGTGCCGCCGCGCTGATTGCCGGCGCCTCCCCGGCGCTTGCCGCGCCGAAGAAGGAATTCAAGGTCGCTTGGTCGATCTATGTGGGCTGGATGCCCTGGGGCTATGCCGCCGAAAACGGCATCGTCAAGAAGTGGGCCGACAAATACGGCATCAAGATCGACGTCACCCAGTTCAACGACTATGTCGAATCCATCAATCAATACACGGCCGGCGCCTTCGATGCCCTGACCGTCACCAATATGGACACGCTCTCCGTGCCCGCCGCCGGCGGCGTGGACACCACCGCCGTGATCGTCGGCGATTTCTCCAACGGCAATGACGCCGTGATCCTCAAGGACAAGACCAAGCTGGCCGACATCAAGGGGCAGAAGGTCAATCTGGTCGAGTTCTCGGTCTCCCACTACCTGCTCGCCCGCGCGCTCGAATCCGCCAAGATGAGCGAGCGCGACGTGAAGGTGACCAACACCTCCGACGCCGACATGGTCGCCGCCTACAAGACCAAGGCGGTCACCGCCGTCGTCACCTGGAACCCGCTGGTCTCCGAAATCCTCGCCGACAAGAACGCCCACAACGTGTTCGACAGCTCCAAGATCCCCGGCGAGATCATGGACCTGCTGGTGGCCAATACCGAGACGCTCAAGGACAATCCGGACTTCGGCAAGGCGCTGGTCGGCATCTGGTACGAGACCATGGCGCTCACCACCGCCAAGAGCGAGGCCGGCATCGCCGCCCGCACCGCCATGGGCAAGGCCTCCGGCACCGACCTTGCCGGCTTCGAGAGCCAGCTTGCGGCCACCAAGCTGTTCGACAAGGCTTCCGACGCCGTGGCGTTCGTGAAGTCTCCGGCCGTTGGCACCACCATGGACCGGGTGCGCAAGTTCCTGTTCGAAAAGAAGCTGCTCGGCAATGACGCCAAGTCCGCCGACGCGGTGGGCATCGAGCTGGCAGACGGCAAGATCCTCGGCGATGCGAAGAACGTGAAGTTCCGCTTCACCGACACCTACATGGCCGCCGCCGCCGACGGCAAGCTCTAGCCTCGCGCTTCCCCCTCCCCCCTTGCGGGGGAGGGTTGGGGAGGGGGGTATGGTGCCGCAAGCATCTCCCTCACCAGCATAAACGGAGAGACACCCCCTCCCTGCCCTCCCCCACACGGGGGGAGGGATAAATCAGATTCGCGGAGCCCCCCCCCCTTGTGGGGGAGGGAAACGAGGCAACGGCAGATCGGAGAAGTTCCCTCCATGCGTCTCATCAATCGCAGACCGGACCGCACGGCGGGGCTTCTGCTCGCGATCCTGCCGTTCGCCCTGGTTCTGCTCGCCTATGTGCTCGGCTCGGCCGAGCGCCTGGCGGAGAACCCGGCGGACAAGCTGCTGCCGAGCCTTGCAACCATCGGCGACGCCATCGTCCGCGTCGCCTTCACCGCCGATGCCCGCACCGGGGATTACATTCTGTGGGCCGATACGCTCGCGAGCCTGGAGCGGCTGGCCAGCGCCCTCGCGCTCTCGACGCTCATCGCGCTGGTGGCGGGCCTGCTGATCGGCCTGCTGCCGGGGGTGAGGGCGCTGCTCGCCTCCTTCGTCGGCATGGTCTCCATGGTGCCGCCGCTCGCTTTGCTGCCCATCCTGTTCATCGTGCTGGGCCTCGGCGAAACCTCCAAGATCGCATTGATCGTCATCGGCGTGACGCCCTTCCTCATCCGCGACCTCGCCATGCGGGTGCAGGAATTGCCGCGCGAGCAGATCATCAAGGCGGAGACGCTCGGCGCCACCACCTGGCAGATCGCGCTGCGCATCGTGCTGCCGCAGATCCTGCCGCGCCTCATCGACGGTGTGCGGCTCTCGCTTGGCCCGGCCTTTCTGTTCCTGATCGCGGCGGAGGCGATCGCGGCGGATTCCGGCCTCGGCTATCGCATCTTCCTGGTGCGCCGCTATCTCTCCATGGATGTGATCCTGCCCTATGTGGCGTGGATCACGCTGTTGTCCGTGCTCATGGATTTCGCCCTCGCCAAGCTGCGCGATGCCGCCTTCCCCTGGTTCGGAGGCGCGAAATGACCGCGATCCGCGTCGAGCATCTCTGGAAGGAATATGGCGAGCAGATCGTGCTGGAGAATATCTCGCTCGATTTCGCGCCCCGTTCCTTCGTTGCCTTGGTCGGTCCCTCCGGCTGCGGCAAGACCACTTTCCTGCGCATCCTTTTGAGCGAGGAGACGGCGACGCGCGGCCGCGTGCTGATCGACGGCAAGCCGCTCGCCGGGGAACCGGGCGCCGACCGGGGCGTGGTGTTCCAGCGCTACAGCGTGTTCCCGCACCTCACCGTGCTGGGCAATGTGCTGCTCGCCACCGAAATTCCCGGCGCCCCCTTCACCGGCCGCCTGTTCGGCGCCGCCCGTCGGCGCGCGCAGGAGGAGGCGCGCGCCCTCATCGCCGAAGTGGGCCTCACCGGCGCGGAGGATAAATATCCCGCCGCCTTGTCCGGCGGCATGCAGCAGCGCCTCGCGCTCGCCCAGGCGATCATGCGCAAGCCCAAGATCCTGTTGCTGGACGAGCCGTTCGGCGCGCTCGATCCCGGCATTCGCGGCGATATCCATGCGCTGATGCTCAAGCTCTGGCACAGCTGCGAGATGAGCGTGGTGATGGTGACCCACGATCTGCGCGAAGCTTTCACCCTCGCCACCCGCGTCATCGCCTTCGAGCGCAAGCGCAACCGGAGCGAGGAGCGCGAGCGCTTCGGCGCCACCATCGCCCACGACATCGAGGTCTGGCCCCGGCGCATCGCCGGCCGGCCGCGCATTCCATCCTCCGATCGGGACGGCCCGATCAGCCCCGAGGACATCGGCCGGGACGACCCGGCGCTTCTATCGGTCTGAGGAGAGACGCATGACGATGAATGACGAGACACGCGCCCTCATCGAGGCGAACAAGCGCCGCTATGAGGAATTGAAGGCCGCCGGCCAGGACCACGCCCCCCGCGCCCTGCCGCCCCCCACCGAGCGCTGGAGCGTCATGCTCCCGCCCGGGCCGCTCCATCGGGAAACCATTCCCGGCGGCTGGTACTGGACCGTAAAGGTGCTGGCGGGCGAAGCGCTGCGCCTTTCGCTTCCCGAAGGGCCTTCCGCCGTTTCCATGATCGCCTGGAACGCCGCCGACACCTCCGAGCGGCTGAACTATGCCGACACGGTGAAGGTCCAATGGACCGCCGCTTTGGGCAAGGGCCGGGTGATCTTCTCCGACATGGGCAAGGTCATGTTCTCCATCGTCGAGGACACCACCGGCGCCCACGATGCCCTGATGGGCGGATCCACCCCCGCCTCGAACCGCACCCGTTACGGCGCGGGACCGCTGCGCAACACGCGGGACAATTTCATTCTCGCCGCCGGCAAGCTCGGCCTGGACCGGCGCGACATCCCGCCCTGCATCACCTTCTTCGCGCCCGTGCGCACCAATGAGGCGGGCGGCTTCGTGTGGCTGGAGGACAAGCGCCAGCAGGGCGATTTCGTCGACCTGCGCGCGGAGATGGACCTGCTCGTCGCGCTCTCCAACTGCCCCCATCCGCTCGATCCGAACCCGGCCTACGACCCCAAGCCCGTGGAAGTGGTGCGCTTCCAGGCGCCCGCCCCCGCCGCCGACGATCTGTGCCGCACCGCCACCCAGGAAGCCGTGCGCGGCTTTGAAAACCTCGCGCGCTGAGGGAGAGCGATCATGAACAGCACCCCATTCTTCGCCGCCCCCGTGCACGACCCCGCCAAGGCCCTCCAGGTGCACGACATCCCCGCCCAGGCGCCCTGGTCCGGCCTCGTCAAGCGCGGCCAGTCCATCCGCATCATCGACCTGGACGGCCAGCAGGCGGTGGACACCCTGTTCTACCGCGCCGACGACTTTGCCGAGCGCTATTCTTCCCAAGACACGCTGCGCGTGCAAGGCTCGGCCTATGTCTCCACCGGCACGCGGCTGATCTCCAACGAGGGGCATCTGATGCTCACCGTCACCGCCGACACCTGCGGACGGCACGACACTTCGGCGGGCGCGTGCTCGTGCGAGGCGAATACGGTGCGGTTCGGCCATCACACGAAGTACCTGCACGCGTGTCGCGAGAATTTCGTCGTAGAAGTGACGAAACACGGCATGTCGAAGCGCGACATCGTGCCGAACATTAATTTCTTCATGAACGTGCCGGTGGAACCCTCGGGCGAGCTGGCGATCGTGGATGGGGTTTCCAAGCCCGGCGATTATGTGGAACTGAGGGCGGAGATGGATGTCTTGTGCGTCATCTCCAATTGTCCGCAGATCAACAATCCCTGCAACGGCTTCAATCCGACGCCGATCCGCGTCCTCATCTTCGCCGCGACCGAGGGCTGAGCTTTGTTTACCAAGGTCCTCATCGCGAACCGGGGCGAAATCGCCGGCCGGATCATCAAGACATTGCGGCGGATGGGGATTTCCTCCGTCGCCATCCATTCCGACGCGGACCGCTTCACGCGGCCCGTGTTGGACGCGGACGAAGCCGTCCGCGTCGGCCCCGCCCCCGCCAGCGCGAGCTATCTCGACGTGGAGGCGGTGATCGCCGCTTGCATCACGACCGGCGCCCAGGCGGTGCATCCGGGCTACGGCTTTCTTTCGGAAAATGTCGCTTTCGCGCAACGGCTTGCGGAAGCGGGGATCGTGTTCATCGGCCCCCGGCCGGAGCATCTCACCGCCTTCGGCCTGAAGCACACGGCCCGCGAGATTGCGCAGAAGAGCGGCGTGCCGCTGCTGCCGGGCACCGGACTGCTGGAGGACGAGGAGGAAGCGCTGAAGGCGGCGGACGCCATCACCTATCCCGTGATGCTCAAGAGCACGGCCGGCGGTGGCGGCATCGGCATGCAGCTGTGCCATACGCCGCAGGAGCTGAAGGAGACGTTCGCGCGCGTCCAGCGCACCGCCCGCGCCTCCTTCGGTGATGCCCGCGTCTATCTGGAGCGGTTCGTCTCCGAGGCGCGTCATGTGGAAGTGCAGATCTTCGGCGACGGCAAGGGCAAGGTGATCGCGCTCGGCGAACGCGATTGTTCGCTCCAGCGCCGCAACCAGAAGGTTGTGGAGGAGACGCCGGCGCCTCTTCTTTCGCCCGAGACACGCGCCCGATTGCACGACGCGGCGGTGAAGCTCGGGGAAAGCGTGTCCTATGCTTCCGCGGGCACGGTGGAATTCATCTATGACCCGGCACGAGAGGATTTCTACTTCCTGGAGGTGAACACCCGGCTTCAGGTCGAGCACCCCGTCACCGAGGCGGTGTTCGGCATCGACCTCGTGGAATGGATGATCCGCCAGGCCGCCGGCGAGACCGTGATCCCCGCCGTCCCTCTCGTGCCCAAGGGCGCGGCGATGGAGGTGCGCGTCTATGCGGAAATCCCCCACGCCAATTTCCAGCCCAGCGCGGGACTGCTCACGCAGGTGAAATTCGGCCCCCAGGCGCGGGTCGATACCTGGGTCGAGACCGGCACGGAGGTGACGCCCTTTTACGATCCCATGCTGGCCAAGGTGATCGTCTCCGGAGCCGACCGCCCGGCCGCGCTCGCCGCCCTGCGCGCGGCGCTGGAAGAGACCGCCATCAGCGGCATCGAGACCAATCTTGCCTATCTGCGCGCGATTGCGGCCTCCGATCTGCTGGCCTCCGGCAAGGTGGCGACGACGGCGCTGAGGGATTTCGCCTTCCGCCCGGAAAGCATCGAGGTGCTCAGCCCCGGCGCGCAATCGAGCCTGCAAGAACTGCCGGGGCGCCTGCACCTGTGGCACGTGGGCGTGCCGCCGAGCGGCCCCATGGATGCGCGCTCGTTCGCCCGCGCCAATGCTTTGGTGGGCAATGCGGAAACCGCCGTCGCGCTGGAAATGACGGTGAACGGCCCGACCCTGCGCTTCCACACCGACGCGGACGTCGCCATCTCCGGCGCCCATATGCCGGCAACCCTGGACGGCGTGCCCGCGCCCCACGATGCGGCCTTTGCCGTGAAGGCGGGGCAATTGCTGGCGATCGGCGCCATTTCCGGTGCCGGCCAGCGCGCCTATCTCGCCGTGCGCGGGGCATTCGCGGCGCCGGAAGTGCTGGGCTCGCGCGCCACCTTCGCCCTCGGCCTGTTCGGCGGCCATGCCACCGGCAATCTGAAGGGCGGCGACGTGCTACACCTCAACCCGCCCGTCACGCGCCCGCCCCTGCCGGAAACGGTATCGACGCAACCCGCGCCGCTGACGCGCGAATGGGAGATCGGCGTCGTTTATGGCCCCCACGGCGCGCCGGACTTCTTCCAGGACGACGACATCGCCGACCTGTTCGCAGCCACCTACGAGGTGCATTTCAACAGCGCCCGCACCGGCGTGCGGCTTATGGGCCCGACCCCGCGCTGGGCGCGCACGGACGGCGGAGAGGCGGGGCTTCACCCCTCCAATCTGCACGACAATGCCTATGCGGTGGGCGCCATAGATTTCACCGGCGACATGCCCATCATCCTCGGCCCGGATGGTCCCTCGCTCGGCGGCTTCGTCTGCCCGGCGGTGATCGCGCGGGACGAGCAATGGAAGATCGGCCAGCTGAAGCCCGGCGACAAAGTGCGCTTCCATCCCCTGGCCCGGCCGCACGACCCGGTCGCGGGACCCGCGGTGAAGAGCGTGCCCGAGGCCGCATCCCCCATCCTCGCCCAGCGCGACGACGGGCCGGTGCGGGTGGTCTATCGCCGGCAGGGCGACGATAACCTGCTGGTCGAGTTCGGCGACATGACGCTGGACATCGCCTTGCGGCTGCGCGCCCATCTGCTGGCGGCGGCGGTGGAAGAGGCCAAGATCCCCGGCCTCATCGACCTCACCCCCGGCATCCGCTCGCTCCAGCTCCATTATGACGGCACGCAGGTCTCGCGCGGAAAGCTGCTCGGCCTGCTGGATGAGATCGAGCGGTCCCTGCCTGCGGCCGAGGACGTGGTGGTACCGAGCCGCACCGTCCATCTGCCGCTGTCGTGGAACGATGAGGATGCGCAGCTCGCCATGCGCAAATACCAGGAGCTGGTGCGCCCGAACGCGCCCTGGTGCCCCTCGAACATTGAGTTCATCCGCCGCATCAACGGGCTGAAAGACGAGCAGGCGGTGCGCGACGTGGTGTTCGATGCGCGCTATCTCGTGCTCGGTCTTGGCGACGTCTATCTCGGCGCGCCGGTGGCGACCCCCATGGACCCGCGCCATCGCCTGGTGACCACCAAATACAATCCGGCCCGCACCTGGACGCCCGAAAACGCGGTGGGCATCGGCGGCGCCTATATGTGCATCTACGGCATGGAAGGGCCGGGCGGCTACCAGCTCTTTGGCCGCACCATCCAGGTGTGGAACACCTGGCGCACCACGCCGGTGTTCAAGCCCGGCACGCCGTGGCTGCTGCGCTTCTTCGACCAGATCCGCTTCTTCCCGGTGAGCCACGCCGAGTTGATGGAGGCGCGCGCCGCCTTTCCCCACGGCGCCTATCCCCTGCGCATCGAGGAGACCCAATTCTCTTATGCGGACTATGCGGCGGAGCTTGCCCGCAATGCCGGCGAGATCAATGCCTTCAAGGCGCGCCAGCAGGCAGCGTTCGATGCCGAGCGCGCCCATTGGAAGGAACAAGGGCTCGACAGCTTCGTCGCCGACGAGGGGGTCGCGGGTGGCGAGGAGGAGGCCATTCCCGAAGGCTGCTTCGGGGTGAGCGCCAATGTTCCGGGCAATGTCTGGAAGGTGCTGGTGGAAGAGAATGCCGAAGTGGCGGCGGGGGAGACCATCGCCATCATCGAATCCATGAAGATGGAAATCTCCATCACCGCCCATGCCGCGGGGCGCGTGCGCGCCGTGCGCATGGTGCCCGGCCGCACGGTGCGCACGGGGGACGTGGTGGCCGTTCTGGAGGCAATGTCGTGACCAGCAAGTTCAGCGAGAGCCCGCTCAGCGGCCTCCCTTCCGCGCCCGTTTCTCCCTTCGAGCCGCACGCCGTCGCGGGCGGGCAAGTGCCGATCGCCGTGGTCGGAGCCCACCTTTCGGGCATGCCGCTCAATGGCGAACTGACGGGCGCCGGCGGCGCGCTCGTCAAGCGCTGCCGCACTGCGCCGGATTATCGCCTGTTCGTGCTGCCGGACACGGTGCCCGCCAAGCCGGGCGTGGTGCGCGAGCCGGGCTTTTCCGGGCCGGGCCTGGATGTGGAAGTGTGGACGCTGGATGCCGCCGCGTTCGGGGCATTCGTCGCCCGCATCCCGGCGCCGCTCGGAATCGGCAAGATGACCCTGGAGGACGGTTCGCAGGTGCCCGGCTTCCTGTGCGAGGCCCATGCGGTGGCGGGCGCACAGGAGATCACCGCGCTCGGCGGATGGCGCGCCTATATCGCATCGCGGCAGAGCTGACCCGGTGCATCGGAGGCGCGGCGGCAAGCGCCCTGCGCCTCCAATCCCTTGCATCATGCTGCACCGCAAACGTGGCGCAGGACCGATTTAGACCGATCTAATTTTTCGTTGACCGTCGCTTTTGCCTCCCCTAGAGAAGCCCCGCCGAGCGCGAAAACAGCCTCGGCGGGGAGAACGCCGCGTGGATCTGAGGAAAGGCAAAGGCGCGTCCGCGCCCGCCCGCGCACCGGGCGAAACCGCCTCCGGCGGCGCTGCCCTTCCGCTCGCCCATCGCGTCACGCTCAACGACATCGCCGCCCATGCCGGCGTCTCGCGCGCCACGGTCTCGCTGGTGCTGCGCAAGAGCCCGCTGGTGAAGGAAGACACCCGCCAGCGCATCGACCAGGCGATGGCGGACCTCGGCTATGTCTACAACCGCCGCGCCGCGAACCTGCGCTCAGGCGCATCCCGCACCATCGGCCTAGTGCTGTGCGAGATCATCACGCCGAATTATTCCCAGTTCACCGCCGGCATCGACGATGTGCTGGATGCCGAAAACTACGTCGGCTTTATCACCAATACGGCGGAAGACGCGGCGCGCCAGAAGCGCGTGCTGGTGCGCATGCAGGAGCATGGCGTCGACGGCATCGTGCTCGTGCCGGCGGAGGAGACCCGCGCCGATGCGCTGGAGGACGCCCATTGCGGCGGCCTGCCCTGCGTGCTCGCGCAACGCCGGGTGGACGGCTTTGCCGCGGATTATGTCGGCCCGGACTATGCCGCCGGCATGGAACTCGTCACCGAGCATCTGATCGGCCTCGGCCATCGCCATATCGGCTTCATCGGCGGCGTGCGGCGCATCGCGCCTTTGAGCGAGCGGCTCAGTGGATTTCGCAAGGCGCTGCGCCGGCACAAGCTGAAGATCGGCCCCATCGTGCCCTGCCCGGTGCTCGACCGCTCCTCGGGCTATGCCGCCGCGCGCGACCTGTTCGCGGAGGAAAATCCGCCCACCGCCCTCGTCTGCTACAATGACATCGTCGCCTTCGGCGTCATGCTGGCTCTCAGCGAGCGGGGCCTTGAACCCGGCCGCGACGTGGCGGTGGTGGGCTGTGACGATGTCGCCGAAGCCGGGCTCCACCGCCCGGCGCTGACCACCTTCACCACCGATCCGCGCGTGGTCGGCCGCGAGGCCGCCAAGCAATTGCTGCGACGGATCGAGAATCCCAGCCGGCCGCCGGAGCAGATCATCGTGCCGCCGCGCCTGATCATCCGCCAATCCTGTGGCGGCGCCGGCCCGCGCCGGGCGCATACCGCGCGACCGGCTGCCGAAGCGGAAGCGGAAGCGGAAGCGCCAAAGGCCCGCCGGCCCCGCCGCTCCTCTCCTCAAGCCCTCAAGGGAAGCGCAGGGACATGAACTACGTCTTCCAGTTCGGAGAAGTCTTCAACGCCTGGCAGGACCTGCTCTATGGCGCCTGGCTGACAATCCAGCTCTCGGCCATGGCCATGGTGCTCGGCCTCATCGTCGCGGTGGCCGGCGCGCTCGGCAAGACTGCCGGTCCGCGCCCGGTGCGCTGGCTGGTGGACACCTATGTGGAGATCATCCGCAACACGCCGTTCCTGGTGCAGATCTTCCTGATCTTCTTCGGCCTGCCGCGCGCCGGGGTGCGGCTCGACGCCAATGAGGCGGCGCTTCTCGCCATGGTGGTGAATGTCGGCGCCTATGCCACGGAGATCGTGCGCGCGGGCATCGAGACCATCCACAAGGGCCAGATCGAGGCGGGCAAGGCGCTCGGCCTCAAGCCCATGCAGGTGTTCTCCTATATCGTCATCTTCCCGGCGCTCAAGGCGATCTACCCCGCGCTCACCAGCCAATTCATTCTGCTGATGCTCACCTCCAGCGTGGTCTCGGCCATCTCGGCGGAGGAATTGACCGCGATCGCGAACAATCTGCAATCCCAGACCTTCCGCTCGTTCGAGATCTACCTGGTGGTGACCGGCATGTATCTCGCCATGTCGCTGATGTTCTCTGGCGTTTTCGCGCTCATCTACAAGGTGGTGTTCGCGCCCACCGATGTGGCCCGCTGAGGAGGATGCCATGATCCGTCAATTCACCTCCGCGGAACTCATCTTCCTCATCTCGTCCGTGCGCTGGACGCTGCTGCTCTCGCTGATCGCCTTCATCGGCGGGGCGACCGGCGGGCTTCTGGTGGCGTTCGCGCGCACCTCCACTTGGCCCTGGCTGCGGGCGACCGCCGCCGGCTATATCCAGATCTTCCAGGGGACGCCGCTGCTGATGCAGCTGTTCCTGGTGTTCTTCGGCGCCACCTTCCTCGGCCTCAACATCGATCCCCTGGCCGCCGCCGCCATCGGCCTCACGCTGAACGGCGCGGCGTTCCTGGGCGAGATCTGGCGCGGCTGCATCCAGGCCATCCCCAAGGGCCAGTGGGAGGCCTCCACCGCGCTGGGCCTGCATTATTTCACCCGCATGAAGGACATCATCCTGCCCCAGGCGGCCAAGATCGCGGTGGCGCCCACGGTCGGCTTCCTGGTGCTGCTGGTGAAGAGCACGTCGCTCGCCTCCATCATCGGCTTCGTCGAACTGACCCGCGCCGGGCAGATCGTGAACAACGCCACGTTCCGCCCGTTCCTAGTGTTCGGCGTGGTGGCGGTGATCTACTTCATCCTGTGCTGGCCGCTCTCGCTTTATTCGCGCCATCTGGAGAAGAAGTTCGGAACCGTCTCGCGCTGAAGGAGCGGGGCGAACGAGATCGATCCAATCCGCGCCGCCCTTCATCGGCGCGCCTGCCCCGCACGGGGCCAATCGGAGGAAAGCACATGTCCCTGACGTCCGTCCTGACCACCACGCGGCGCGCCTTCGCCGCCCTCGGCCTCGCGGCGCTGGCCGCGAGCGCCCTTCCGCACGGCGCCTCGGCCCAGAGCATCGACGACATCCTGTCGAAGAAGAAGCTCCAGGTCGGCATGCTGGTGGACCTGCCGCCGTTCGGCCTGCTCAATACCGAGGGCAAGCCGGAGGGCTATGACGCTGACGTCGCCAAGCTGATGGGCAAGTATCTCGGCGTCGAGGTCGAGATCGTCCCGGTCACCGGGCCGAACCGCATCCCCTACCTGCTCACCAACAAGGTGGACGTGCTGGTGGCCACCTTCGGCATCACGCCCGAGCGCGCCAAGCAGGTGCAGTTCTCGATCCCCTATTCCACCATCGAAATCCAGCTGATCGGCCCGAAGAAGCTCGACATCAAGAGCATCGAGCAGACGGTCGGCAAGAAGATCGCGGTGGCCCGCGCCTCCACGCAGGATACCGCGCTGACGGCCTCGGTGCCCAAGGGCGCCACCATCATGCGCTTCGACGACGATGCCACCGCCGCCCAGGCCTTCATCTCGGGCCAGGTGGACCTGCTCGGCGCCAACAATCTGATCGGCGTGCAGCTCGCCGAGGCGAACCCGGACATGGGCATCGAGCGCAAGATCACCCTGCGCAGCCAGTACAACGGCATCACCGTGCGCCGCGGCTCTTCCGACTTCCTTCAGTGGATCAACACGTTCCTCTATTTCGTGAAGAACAACGGCGAGCTCGACGCCATCAACCAGAAGTGGTTCAAGACCCCGCTTCCGGTGATGCCCACCTTCTGATCCTCCCGACCCTGGGGCCATGGACGTCGCGCGCCCATGGCCCGTTCCCAGACTTGGCACCGCCGTTCGGAGACTTCGTCATGAACACCGCCCATGAAGGCCAGAGCCACGGCCACAGCGAAGGCCAGAGCCCGGACCCGGCCGTGGCCGCGCCCTCCAAGCAGAACGGGCCGGTGATGATCCGCATGGAAGCCGTCGAGAAGCATTACGGCACCTATCACGCGCTGAAGAACGTGAACCTTACCGTCACCCACGGTGAGCGGATCGTCATCTGCGGGCCCTCCGGCTCCGGCAAGTCCACGCTGATCCGCTGCATCAATGCGCTGGAACACCACCAGAGCGGGCGCATCGAAGTGGACGGGGTGGAAGTCGGCACCTCATCGAAGAACCTCGACAAGGTGCGCGCCGAGGTGGGCATGGTGTTCCAGTCGTTCAACCTGTTTCCCCATCTGACCGTGCTCCAGAATTGCACCCTCGCCCCCCGCAAGGTGCGCGGCCTCGCGCCCAAGGAGGCCGAGGCGATCGCCATGAAATATCTGGAGCGCGTGCGCATTCCCGAGCAGGCGGGGAAATATCCCGGCCAGCTTTCCGGCGGCCAGCAGCAGCGCGTCGCCATCGCCCGCGCGCTCTGCATGAGCCCCAAGATCATGCTGTTCGACGAGCCCACCTCCGCCCTCGACCCGGAAATGGTGAAGGAGGTGCTCGACACCATGACCTCGCTCGCCCAGGACGGCATGACCATGATCTGCGTGACCCACGAGATGGGATTTGCCCGGCAGGTCGCCGACCGGGTGATCTTCATGGACAAGGGCGAGATCGTGGAGGAAGGCGCGCCGGAGGATTTCTTCGCCCATCCCAAGAGCGAGCGCACCCGCGCTTTCCTCGGCCAGATCCTGCACCGCTGAACCGGCGCCGGCCGCCGCCCCCCCCACCCGAGCCCGTGCACCCCGAGCCCACGCACCCCCAGCAGAAGCGAGATCCGCCGTGAGCCGCGCGTCCCTCATCGCCCTGGACTGGGGCACGTCCTCGCTGCGCGCCTATCTGCTGGATGGGGACGGCGCCATCCTGGCCCGGATCGAATCCGCCGAAGGGCTGATGGCGGTGAAGGACCGGGCCTTCGCGCCGGTTCTCACGCGCATCGCCGGCCCGTGGGCGCAGGCGCACGGACGCCTGCCGATCCTGCTGTCGGGCATGATCGGCAGCCGGCAGGGCTGGGCGGAAGCCCCCTACGTCACCTGTCCCGCCGGCCTCGGCGATCTTGCCGCCGGGCTGATGCCGCTTCAGGTGGAAGATGCCGCCGTCGGCCCGGTGCATATCGTGCCCGGCCTGCTGGTGGACGATCCCAAGACGCCGGACGTGATCCGTGGGGAAGAGACCGAGCTGTTCGGCGCCCTCGCCATGCTGGGCCGCACGGAAGGGCTGTTCGTGCTTCCCGGCACCCATTCCAAATGGGTGCTGGTGGAAGCCGGCCGCGTGACCGGATTCGCCACCTTCATGACCGGGGAAATCTTTGCCGCCCTGAAGGGGCACACCATTCTCGGCCGCATGATGGGGCAAGGAGCGCCCTCGCCCGCCGGCTTCCGGGCCGGGGTCGCCGCCTCGCGCGATTTGCACGGTCCCGGCGCGCTGCTATCGCGCCTGTTCACGATCCGCGCGCTCGGCCTGACCGGCGGCCTCGCCGATGCCGATGCGGCGGATTTCCTCTCCGGCCTGCTGATCGGCGCGGAACTGGCCAGCGTCACCGATGGCCGCGAGACCTTTACGCTCATCGCCAATGCCGCGCTGACGCAACATTATTCCACCGCCGCCGCGCTGCTCGCCTTGCCGCACGACCGCGCGCCGCCCGATTGCGCCGCCGCCGGGCTATGCGCCATCGCGCGGGCCGCCGGTCTCCTGTGACCTCCCGTGCCGGAACACATTCGATGACCATCACCTTCACCCAAGCCATGGCGCGTTGCCCCCTGGTCGCGATCCTGCGCGGCCTGAAGCCGGAGGAGGCGCTGGACGTGGGTGCCGCGCTGGTGGATGCCGGCATCGCCATCATCGAGGTGCCGCTGAATTCGCCCGATCCGCTGCGCTCCATCGCGCTGCTGGCGGAGCGCTTCGGCACGGACACGCTGATCGGGGCGGGAACGGTGATGTCGCCGGCCGACGTGACGGACGTGGCGCAGGCCGGCGGCCGGCTGATCGTCATGCCCCATTCGGACGGGGAGGTGATCCGCGCCGCCAAGGCCGCCGGGCTCGTCTGCACGCCGGGCGTCGCCACCCCCACCGAGGCGTTCGCCGCCCTGCGCGCCGGGGCCGACGCGCTCAAGCTGTTCCCCGCGGAGGGCCTGCCACCCCAGGTGCTAAGGGCCTGGCGCGCGGTGATGCTGGGCGTGCGGCTGCTTCCGGTCGGCGGCATTGATGCCAGCAATATGGCCGCCTATCACGCCGCGGGTGCCGACGGCTTCGGGCTGGGCTCGGCGCTCTACAAGCCCGGCAAGCCGGTGGAGGCGATCGCGCGGGATGCCGCCGCGCTGGTGGCCGCCGCGCGCGCGGTGTTTCCCTGAGCGGACGCTCTCACCGCCCCCACAGATCGCACACGCGGCTGGCGGCGGTGTCGCGGGTCTCTTGGGCGAGGAATTCGGCGGTGGCGGCCGCCGGCATCGGGCGGGCATAGAGGAAGCCCTGCGCCACCTCGCATCCCCGCTCGCGCAGGAAACGCGCCTGGCCCACCGTCTCCACGCCCTCGGCCACCACGCACATGCCGAGGTTCTTTCCCAATTCAATCACCGTGCAGACGATGGCGGCATCGAAGGAATCGCTCTCCGTGTCCTGGACGAAGCTGCGGTCGATCTTGATGGTGTCGATGGGCAATTGCTTGAGATGGGTGAGCGCCGCATAGCCGGTGCCGAAATCGTCCAGCGCGAGATTCATGCCGGCGTCGTGCAGCTGACCGAGGATCGGCGCGACGAAATCCGAATTGCGGCCGAGGAACACGGTCTCTGTGATCTCGACGTCGAAATGGCTCGGCGTCACGCCCTCCGCCGCGAGCAAGTCCAGGATCTGGTTGGCAAGGTCGCGATGGGTGAACTGGGCCGGCGAGAGGTTCACCGCCACCCGTCCCACGGGATAGCCCTGGTCGAGCCATTTGCGCACATCGCGCGCCACCTGCCGCAGCATGGTGTCCCCCATGAGCAGGGCAAGCTCTGGATCCTCGAACGCGGTCAGGAAGCTTTGCGGCTGGAGCACCTGGGTGGTGGAGCGCTTCCAGCGCATGAGCGCCTCGAACCCCATCAGCTGGCCGGTGATGAGCGACACCTTGGGCTGGTAATAGGGCGTGATCTCATTGCCGGCCACCGCGTTCGCGAGCGAACGATTGAGCGAGATGCGCTCGTTCATGGCCCGCCGCATGGCGGGGGCATAGAGCACCGCGCGGTTGCGCCCCTCCTGCTTGGCGGCATAGAGCGCGAGGTCGGCATCCTTCATCAGTTCGCCCGGGGCGTAATCGGCATTGGGGCAGGCGGCGAGGCCGATGCTCGCCTTGGTGGAAAGCGAGCGGTCCTGATAGACCAGCGGATGGCGAAAATCGGCGATGATCGCCTGGGCGAGGGCCTGCGCCTCCTCCAATGAGATCACCCCGCGCAGCAGGATGACGAATTCGTCGCCGCCGAGCCGGGCCACCACCGCCCGCTCGCCCGCGAGCCGCTCCAGCCGCCGCGCCGTCTCCACCAGCAGGGCATCGCCGGCGGCATGGCCGAGCGTGTCGTTCACGTCCTTCAGCCCGTCGAGATCCACCAGCAGCAGGAAGATCGCGCCGGGCTTGGTGCGCGCCTCGCGGATCGCGGCATCCAGCTGGGCCTGGAAGGCGGCGCGATTGGTCAGCCCGGTCAAGGCGTCGTGGCTCGCCGCATAGCGGATCTTCTGCTCGGCGGCGAGGCGGTCGGTAATGTCGATGACGCCGGAGACCAGGCACGCCTCGCCGTCGATCTCGATGAAGGTCGCCGCCACCAGGACGCTGCGCAGCTCACCGTTGCCGAGACGGATCTTGGTCTCGAAATTGGTCACCGAGCCGTCGCGGATCAGCCGTTCCAGGAAGACCCGGCGCGCGCCGAGGTCGGCATAGATCTGCCACACCGACTGGACGCCGAACTCGTGCGGCTCTCCGCCGAAATAGCTCACGCCGGCGGCGTTGTAGCGCACGATGCGCCCGCTCTCCAGTTCGGTGATGAGCAGCGGGATGGGCACCGCCATGAAGGTGCGCTCCAGCAGGCGCTCGCTCTGCGTCAGCACCTCGCGGGCGGCCTTCTGGTCCTGGGTCGCCACCCATTCGAGCCGGCTCTGGCGGTTGTTGCGCACCAGCACCAGGATCAGCGCGGCGTTGAGCATCACCACCGCCAGCGCGAGCCCGAGCGCGGTGTCCGTCTTCGGCGGCACACCGAGATAGCTCGCCAGCATCAGAATGCTGCACAGAACGCCGCCCGCGACCGCCCAGCGGAACGACACCGGCACCACGAGATAATAGATGGCCGGCAGCAGGAGCACCACGAACAAGGCGATGTCGGTGCGCGAATGCACCAGCACGGCCACCCCGATGGCCGTGATCCATTGCCAGAGGATGATGATCCGCTGCGCCGCACGGAAACTCACGGCGCGGTTGACCAGGGCGGCGCATGCCAGCGACACCACGATCACCGCGCATCGGGCATAAATCGCCTCGAAGAAATGCCATTGACCCTCGAAGCGCCAATCGCTGAACAGGAAGAGGGCGTTGAGGATGGCGGAGAGAACGAACAGCACGCGCGCGTGCCGAACCAGCTCGCCGAAACGCTGGCTCCGGAAGATCTGTTCGCGGATCGGCTCGACGAATTCCCCCGTCAAGGAGTTGAGTCGTCCGTCATCCATCGTGATCCCGTCGCCTCCCCTTTTCGATGAATTTATCTCTCAAACGTGACGCAGGGATAGTGAGGCCAAAGCGGATCTCTAGAAATGCGCGAGGTATCCACCATCCACCACCAGCACATGCCCGGTGACATAACTTGCGGCGGGCGATGCGAGGAACACCGCCGCCCCGGCGATTTCTTGCGGCTGCCCCCATCTTCCCAGAGAGGTGCGGCGCGAAAGCCAGTCGCCGATCGCGGGGTCCGATACCATGGCGGCATTCGCGTCGGTGGCGAAATAGCCCGGCGCGATGGCATTGACCGTGACGCCGCGCGGCCCGAACTCGGCCGCCAGCGCACGCGTCAGGGCCTCGAGGCCACCCTTGGCGGCGGTATAGGCGGCATCGCCCGCGCGTGCGATCGGCCCGGCGATGGAGGTGATGTTGATGATGCGTCCCTCGCCCCGCGCCGCCATGCCGCCCGCGACCGCCCGCATCAGGCGCGCGGGGGCGATCAGGTCCACCTCCAGAAGGCGCTGGAACGCCGCGTCGTCCAGCTCGAAGAACGAGCGCCGGTCCCGGGCACCGGCATTGTTCACGAGGATGTCCACGGGCGGGGCATCCTCCAGCGCAAGGGCCACCGTGGCGGCGTCGGATATGTCGAAGGGCAACAGGCTCACCTTGCCGAAATCGGCGAGGCGGGCGGCCGCCGCAATCAGGCGGGACCGGTCACGCCCGTTCAGCAGCACATGGGCCCCCGCCTGTGCCATGCCCTTGGCGATTTCAAACCCCAGGCCCGCCGCGCTTCCCGTGACCAGGGCCGTGCGCCCGGCGAGCGAAAAAAGCTGAGACATGCCGCGCTCCCACGCACCGTAATCACGAGCCTTGGCAGATCGCTCCCGCGATCACAAGACGGCGCTGAAGACCGATCCCATCCTGCGGCGCCGCGATTGGCACCTCAGGAGCGGTGAACCGCCCTTCAAAGCTTGAAAGAAACGGGTTGATCGCGCCTTGAATCGCACCCGCGACGCAATCGGCGCGGGTCCGGGACTAGAGCAATCTGCCCGCGAGCAAGGCGCCGAGAATGGCGGACAGGAACAGGACACCGTCATGCACGGCGAGGGCGAGGCGCGACGGCGCGCCTTTCTGGTAGATCCAGCCAGTGCAGCCGATGGTAGCGAGCGACCAGCCGGCGCCGACCAGGATCAAGGCCACGGTCCAGCCCCAGGTTTCCGCTGAGAGCCGCGCCGGCAGAAGCGCGCTCGCGCCGGGCAGGGCGAGCGCCGCCGCCACCAGTGCGAGCCCAGCAAGCGCGAGCGGACGCGGCGCAAGCCGGGCGCCGAAATAGGCCAGCGGGGCCGCCGGCGCGTACATGGCCGCCACGTGCAGGGCGATGAAGCCGAACACCGCGCCCTCGCCTATGCCGCAGCCGAGCAGCGCCAGGGGGGCCTGCGCCATCAGAAGGCTCATGCCGAGCCAGGCCAGCGCGCCGCAGAGCGTCGGCACCGCGATGGCGGCCAGCGGAAGGGTCGCCTTTTCGCGGAAGCGCGGCGCGGCATCGGGCGCCATCAGCACCGCGACGGCGAGCGACAGCGTGTGGGCGAGCGCGGCCAGCACGGCCGAGCCCACCAGGAAGAAGGGCGAGAACAGCCATTCCGCGCCCATCGCCAGCAACGGCCCGGCGAAGGCGGCGAGCAGGCCGCCGGTGAGCACGCCCGCGGCGGCGGCGACCGGCCGTCCGGCGGTGGCCGCCGCCTCGTGCCGGTAAAAGAAGGAAAAGCCCTGGGCCATGCCGAGCCAGAGCGCCCCGAGGCACACCCAGGCGAACTGCATCTGCAGCAGCCCGACCGCCAGCAGGGCCCCGCCGCCGACGCCGAGCGAGGCGCCGAGGGCAAAGCCGGTGCGCCGCCCGAAGGCATCGCCCAGAAACGAGGCAGGGAAGGAGGCCAGCGCCGCGCCCACCAGCATGGCGGCGAACGGCACGGTCGCGTAATGGGGATCGCGCGCCAGCGCCGCGCCCGCCAGGGGCAGGATGCCGCTCGCCAGCGTCTGCGCCAGAACTGCGAAGGCAAACCCCAGCGCAAGGCCGAACGGCGGCGCGCGCCGCGCGGCATTGTCATTGGCCGGCGGATCGAACTGCGGATCGCAGACGCAAACCAGCATGCCGGCGCGCGGTCCCGGCAAGGGCGTCGCGGGCCTCATGGGCGCGGATCCCGCTTGGCGGGAGGGCGGGGCGTGGTTGGAAGGTCGTCGTCGCTCAGCACGCGGAAGGCGGCGCCGTCGAGATCCTCATATTGCCCGCTCTTGAGGCTCCACAGGAAGGCGAACAGGCCGATCAGCCCGAGCCCGAGCGCGATCGGCACCAGATAGAGCAGCACCGTCATGCGTGCACCTCCTCCACCGTCGCCTCGGGCACCGGCCCGGCGGCGGACGTGCCGGCGCGCAGGGCGTTGAGCGTGACCAGGATGGACGACCCGGACATGGCGAGCGCCGCCACGAGGGGCGTCACATACCCCGCCACGGCGAGGGGCACCGCAATGAAATTATAGCACACCGCGAGAGCGAGATTCTGCCGCATCAGCCGCCCGGCGGCGCGCGCGCCGTCGAGCGCGGCGAGCACCGGGGCGAGCCGCTGGCCGATGAAGACGGCGTCGGCCTGGGCCTGCGTCACCGCCGCGCCGCTGGCGGGAGAGAGCGAGACGTCCGCCGCCGCGAGCGCGGGCGCATCGTTCAGCCCGTCGCCCACCATGCACACGCGATGCCCCGCCACCTTCAACTTTTCGAGGACCGCGATCTTGTCGGCCGGGCGCAGGCCGCCCTGATAATCGGCGATGCCGAGCTGGGCCGCCACCGGCGCGACCGCCTCCGGCCGGTCGCCCGAGAGGATGCGCACGGCGATGCCGCGCGCCTTGAGCCCGTCCACCACGGCGCGGGCATCGGGCCGCACTTGCTGGGCGATGCCGATGACGAGCCGCGCGTCGCCGAGCCGGAAGGCGATCAGCGAGCAGTCTGCCGGCAGGTCCGCCGGGATTTGCGCCTCGCAGAACTCCAGGCTGCCGAGCCGGGCCTCGCCCGCCGGAAGCACGGTCATGACCCCGGCGCCGGCCACTTCCTCCACCTCGGCAAAGGCCGGGCCTTGGGCCGAGCGCGCCAGCGCGGTGGCGAGCGGATGGCGGCTCGACAGGGCAAGGCGCGCGGCAAGCGCGAGCAAACGCGGATCGGCGTCCTGCGGCAGGCGCAGCACGGCCTCGGGCAGGGTCAAGGTGCCGGTCTTGTCGAACACCACCGTGTCCACGGGCGCGAGGCGCTCCAGCATGTCGCCGGCATTCACCAGCAGGCCGGCCCGGAACAGGCGCCCGGTCGCCACCACCTGCACCACCGGCACCGCCAGCGCCAGCGCGCAGGGGCAGGTGATGATGAGCACGGCGACGGCGATCATCACCGCATCATGCAGGCTCGCGCCGAGCACCAGCCACAGGATGGCCGAGACCAGCGCGGTCAGATGCACCATTGGCGCATAGAGGCGCGCCACCCGGTCGGCTAGGCGCACGTAGGCCCCGCGCGCGCTCAGGGCGCCGTCCAGCAGGCGCTGCACGTCGTCGATCAGCGTGCCCTCGCCGCCGGCGGTGACGCGCAAGGTCAGCGCGCCGGAACCGTTGAGGCTGCCGGCATAGACGCGCGCGCCGGGGCCGACGAGGCGAGGCAGGGTCTCCCCGGTGATCAGCGCCTCGTCCACCGCCGAGGCGCCGGAAACCACTTCCCCGTCCGCGCCCACGCGCTCACCCGCCGCGACCAGGATCGTATCGCCCGCAACCAGCGCCTGCACCGGCACCAGAACAGGCACCCCGTCGGCGCCGAGGCGATGCGCCATCTCCCCGCGCAAGGCGGCGATATTGCCGGCGACCGCGCGGGTGCGCCGGCGCGCCTCATGGTCGAGGTAGCGGCCGGCCAGAAGAAAGAACAGCAGCATCACCGCGCTGTCGAAATAGGCGTGTTCCTTATGCAGCGCGGTTTCCACCACCGACATGCCGAGCGCCAGGATCACGCCGAGGGAGATCGGCACGTCCATGTTCAGCTTGCGCGTGCGCACGGCGCGCAGCGCGCTCTGGAAGAAGGGCTGGCCGGCATAGGCGGCGGCGGGCAGGGCGATGAGAGCGGAGAGCCAGTGGAAGAAATCCCGCGTCTCGGGCGTGATGTCGGTGACGTTGCCGGACCAGACCGAGACCGACAGCAGCATCACGTTCATGGCGGCAAAGCCGGCGACGCCCATGCAGCGCAGCAGCCAGCGGGCGCGGCGCGCTTCTTCCTCCTCCACCCGACCCGCGAACGGGTGGGCGCGATAGCCCAGCGATTCCAGGCGCTGCACCACCTCCGCGGGCGCGCCCTCGCCGCTCCAGGCGACGGTCAGGCGGTGGGTGGTGTAGTTCAGCCGGGCATGCACCACGCCGGGCAGGGATTTGACGCCGTTCTCGATGTCGCTGATGCAGGCGGCGCAATCCACCCCGTCCACGGCGAGACTCACTTCGGCGCGGCCCTCCGCGTCACGGGCGAGAAAGATGGAATAATCGACGGCCTCGGCCATGTGCGCAGCACCCGGAAATCACGCGACCCCCGCACCGGCGCCCCTACGGCGGGCGCGGCTAGTGCAGTTGAACCCGGTTCTTGGACCGAAACAGGCGCTGCCCGCCTTGCGCAAGATCAAGCATGAGATCCCATTGGCCGGAATGGGCGGTGGCGGCGCCCTTGTAGCGGCCGTTGCCGAGGTCCGCGAGCGCCAGGATCACATCGCCGCGCGCGTCGGTGGGATGGAACAGACGCCCCGTCACCTCAAGCCCACTCAAAGGCTTGCCGGCCGCGTCGCGCACGATCAGCACGATGTGGCGCTCCGCGCCCTGGCTCTCGACATCCGCTTCCACATTCCAGCCGCGCGTCGCCTGCTGGGCCGCCGCCTCTTCCTCGCTGCGGAAGGCAAGGCCCGCCTTGTAGGAGCTTTCAGTCTCCACGCCGCCGAACGTGGTGACGGCGAACCTTGCCATGACCACGTTCACGCTCACCACCACGCCGAAGAAGGCGAGGGTGATGAACAGGACCATGCGGCCGGTGAGTTCCCGCGGCGGCTTCTGAGCAAGGCCGAGCTGTGCCATCGTCTATTCCCCTACGGCGCGATGAAATGATCGCTGGCACGGGCGGCGACGCCGGTCGCCGTGTCGCGGATCTCGAAGGTCACCGGCAGGGAGGCGCCGGCGGCGAGCTTGTCCTTGGTGGTCACCAGCACGCGCACCTCGCGGGTCGTATCGGGGCCGACGAGCAGGGCGTCGTGCTCCGATCCGGCGTCGGTGCCGACCACGGTGAGGCTGGCGCCTGGCACGCCCGACACCGAGAGCGCGAACGTGCGGTCATACAGCTTCTTGTTGATCAGCCGCAGCGTATAGGCGTTGCGCAGCGCTCCGTCAGACAGGCGCACGAACACCGGGTTGCGATCATGGATGGCGGCGAGGCCCTCGCTGGAACGGTTCACAAGCGTCGTCAGCATCAGGGCGCCGATGCCGCAGATCAGCGCCGCATAGAGAATGGTGCGCATGCGCACGATGCGCCGCACCGGTGCCTCGCCGCGCGCCCGCGCCTCCAGATTGGCCTCGGATTCATAGGTGATCAGCCCGCTCGGGCGGTGGATCTTGTCCATCACGGTATCGCAGGCATCAATGCACAGGCCGCACTGGATGCAGTCCAGCTGCAGACCCTTGCGGATATCCACGCCGGTGGGACAGACGTTGACGCACTGGTTGCAGTCGATGCAATCGCCCGCCGGCTTGCCCTCGGCCCGCAGCTGCGCGACCTTCTTCAGCGATCCGCGCGGTTCGCCGCGATCGAGGAGATAGGTGACGTTGAGCGCGTATTCGTCGGTCAGCGCCGCCTGTATGCGGGGCCAGGGGCACATATAGGTGCACACCTGCTCGCGCATGTGGCCGGCCAGCACGTAAGTGGTGAAGGTCAGCACCGCGATCGAGATATAGGCGGTCGCCGAGGCCTGGAAGGTGGCGAGCTCGCGCACCAGGGTCGGGGCATTGTCGAAATAGAGCACCCAGGCGCCGCCGGTCCACCAGGCGATGAGCAGCCACAGCGTATGCTTCAGCGCCTTGTGGGCGAACTTGTCGATGGTCCAGGGGGCGTTGTCGGCGGCGATGCGCTCGCGCCGGTCGCCCTCGATCAGCCGTTCCACGGCCATGAACAGATCGGTCCACACGGTCTGCGGGCACAGATAGCCGCACCAGACGCGTCCGGCGACCGCATTCATCAGGAACAGGATCAGCGCCGCGAGGATCAGCAGGCCGGCCACATAATAGAATTCCTGCGGCCAGATCTCGATGAAGAAGAAATAGAAGCGCCGGGCGGGGAAGTCGATCAGCACCGCCTGGTTGGGCGCATCCGGCCCGCGATCCCAGCGCACGAAGGGGAGGAAGTAATAGATGCCGAGCGTGACGATGAGCACGATCCACTTGATGCGCCGGAAGGTGCCGTGGACGCTCTGGGGATAGATCGCGCGGCGCGCGGCATACAGCGGCGCATCGTCGGCGTCGATGTCCGGTGCTGCCGGCGGGGTCGTGCGGGTCTTGGCGGCGGGAACGGTCATCACATCACTGATCTTTTGCCCGCCCCCATGGGGGAAGGCGTGGACGACGCGGGATCCCTCCGCCGTGCGGCCCGCAGGCCGGCTCCGGCGGAGGGCCGGCTTGCTATTGGCCGCCGCCCAGCGTGTGAACGTAGACGGTCAGGGCCTTGAGGGTCGTGGGCGAGAGGCGCGCCCCCCAGGCCGGCATCACGCCGCCCCGGCCGTAGGTGATGGTCTGGACGATGGTCGCCTTGTCGCTGCCGTAGAGCCAGATGCCGTCGGTCAGGTTCTTGGAGCCAAGCTCCTGGTTCCCCTTGGCATTTTCACCGTGGCAGACGGCGCAATTGGCTTTGAACACCGCCGCGCCCTTCTGCACGCTCGGCGTATCCGCCGGCACCAGGCCGGTCAGCGAGCGCACGAAATCCGCCGCATCCGAAATCTCGGCCTTGGAGAGCACGGCGCCGAACGGCGTCATGTTGCCCTGGTGGCCAAGATCGTCGCCCGAGCGGATGCCGTGGGTGATGGTTTCCTGGATCTGCGCCAGCGTGCCGCCCCACAGCCAGTCATCGTCATTGAGGTTGGGAAAGCCCTTGGCGCCGCCGCCGCCCGCCCCGTGGCAGGGCGCGCAATTGTCGGCGAAGGCGACCCGCCCTTCGGCCCGCGCCAGCGCCAGCAGCTCGGGGCTCTTCTCGATCTCCTGGAGGGAGGCCGTTGCGAGGCGTTCGGACGTTGCCGCCCGCAGCGCCCGCAGGTCGGCGAGCTGGCCCTGGACCGCGCTGCGCGAATTCCAGCCGAGCACGCCGGTGGTATAGTTGGAGACCAGCGGCCAGGCGGGGAAGGCGATCCAATAGCAGACCGCCCAGAAAATGCAGGCGTAGAAGGTCCACAGCCACCAGCGCGGCAGCGGATTGTTGAGTTCGCGGATGCCGTCCCATTCGTGGCCGGTGGTGGCGGTCCCGCTGGCGGCGTCCACGTGTGCGTGATCCACGTGTGCGTCGTGGCTCTCGTGTGCGGTGCTCACGGGATCAATCCTCCTTCAGCGGAATTTGGGCGGCTTCGTCGAAGTTCTTCTGCATCTTCTTCGAAGGCCAGAAGGCGTAGACAATCACACCGACGAAACCGAGGAAGAACAGCATCAGTCCCCAGGTCTGCGCGAATGACGCCAAGAACATGTAGATGTCACGCATGGGTCACCTCACATTCGCCTTGTCGTCGTAGAGCTTGAAGTCCACGAGCGTGCCGAGCATCTGGAGGTAGGCGATCAGGGCGTCGGCTTCGGTCAGCTCACCCGGATTGCCGTCGAAATCGCGCACCTGGGCCTTGGGATAGCGCTTCTGGAGCGCATCCATGTCGTCGGCGTCGGTGGTGGACTGGGTCTTCAGGTCGGCCTGCGCATTGGCGATCATCTCGTCGGTGTAGGGCACGCCCTCCACCCGCAGAACCTTCATGTCGTCGGCGATATGCTTGGCGTCGAGCTTGTTGTGCGCGAGCCAGGGATAGCTCGGCATGATCGAGGCCGGCACCACCGAGCGCGGGTTGTTGAGATGCTCAAGCTGCCACAGGTCCGAATACTTGCCGCCGACGCGGGCGATATCAGGCCCCGTGCGCTTGGAGCCCCACTGGAACGGGTGGTCGTACATGCTTTCCGCCGCCAGCGAATAATGGCCGTAGCGCTCCACTTCGTCGCGCAGCGGGCGGATCATCTGGCTGTGGCAATTGTAGCAGCCCTCGCGCAAGTAGATGTTGCGCCCCGCCAGTTCCAGCGGCGTGTAGGGGCGAATGCCATCCACCTTCTCGATGGTGCTCTTGAGGTAGAACAGGGGCACGATTTCCACGAGGCCGCCGATGGAGATCACCACCAGCACCCCCAGGAGCAGGATCAGCGAGTGCTTCTCGAAGATCGCGTGCTTGCTCCAGATCGAAGCGGTCTTGGTCGACATCTCTATCTCCGTCATTCGGCGGGAGCGAGCGCGGCGCCAGTCGTCTCGGCGACGGTCTCCGGCGAGCGGATGGTCATGATCACGTTCCAGGCCATGATCAGCGCGCCGATCAGGAACAGGATTCCGCCCAGCGCCCGGATCACATAAAGCGGATGCATCGCCTCGACGGTCTCGATGAAGGAATATTCAAGGAAGCCGAGCGAGGTATAGGCGCGCCACATGAGGCCCTGGAGGATGCCCGCGACCCACATCGAGGAGATGTAGAGCACGATGCCCAGCGTCGAGATCCAGAAGTGCCAGTTGATGGCCTTCACCGAATACATGTCCTTCTTGTTCCACAGCCAGGGAACCAGGCAATAGATGGCGCCGAAGGAAATGTAGGCGACCCAGCCGAGCGCGCCGGAATGCACGTGGCCGATGCCCCATTCCGTATAGTGGCTGAGCGAGTTGACCGCCTTCACCGACATCATCGGGCCTTCGAAGGTGGCCATGCCGTAGAAGGCGACGGACACCACCATCATGCGGATGACCGGGTCGGTGCGCAGCTTGTCCCACGCGCCGGAGAGGGTCATCAGGCCGTTGATCATGCCGCCCCAGGAGGGCATCCAGAGCATGATGGAGAAGGTCATGCCCAGCGTCTGCGCCCAGTCCGGCAGCGCCGTATAGTGCAGGTGATGCGGGCCGGCCCAGATATAGAGGAAGATCAGGGCCCAGAAGTGCACGATCGACAGGCGATAGGAATAGACCGGCCGGTTCGCGCGCTTGGGGATGAAGTAATACATCAGCGCCAGGAAGCCCGCGGTCAGGAAGAAGCCCACCGCGTTATGGCCGTACCACCATTGCACCATGGCATCCTGCACGCCCGACCACAGAATGTAGGACTTGGGCGAGAACACCGAGACCGGGATCGCGGCATTGTTGCCCAGATGCAGGACCGCGATGGTGAGGATGAAGGCAAAGTAGAACCAGTTCGCCACATAGATATGCGGCTCCTTGCGCTTCAGCACCGTGACCAGGAACACGAGGAAATAGGTGACCCACACGACGGTGAGGAACAGGTCGCTATACCATTCCGGCTCGGCGTATTCCTTGCCCTGGGTGATGCCCAGCAGATAGCCCGTGCCCGCGATGACGATGAAGAGATTATAGCCCCAGATCACGAACCAGGGGGCAAGATCGCCCGCGAGGCGCGCCTGGGAGGTGCGCTGCACCACGTAGAACGAGGTGGCGATCAGCACGTTGCCGCCGAAGGCGAAGATCACCGCCGAGGTGTGCAGCGGCCGCAGCCGGCCGAACGAGGTCCAGGGCAGGTCGAAGTTCAGGAGCGGGAACGCCAGCTGAAGGGCGATGATGACGCCCACCAGGAAGCCCGCGATGCCCCAGAACACGGCCAGCAGCGTGCCGACCTTCACCGGGCCCATATTGTAATTGGGCTTCCCGTCGATGGTCTGCGGCGGCAGCACCGCGTCGCGGTCCATGTAGCGATTGCCGATGGCGAACACAGCGGCGACGCTCGCCGCGGCGAACACGAAGGCGTGGAAAGCATAAGCCGACGTGTGGGCCTTGGCGGCCACCACAACGGCGAAGAAAGCGAAAAACGAAAACACGACCAGGAGACCAACTTCCCCAAATGTCATGCTCTTCGTGGTCGGTGTCTGGACAATGGACATTGGGCACCCCTTGCGCGGGGGCGGTGCAAACCCGCCCTGCAAGCCTTGGGGGCAAAATGGGCCGCGAACGCTCTTTCTCCTTGATACAGGTCAAAGCTACGGGATCACCCGGAGGCCGCATTGCCGCACCCGTGGCGAAAGAGTGGCGTGGATCAGTCCAGAGTTTGGCGAAACCGCGCCACCGCAATGCCCATGGCGATCAGCATGAGAAGCGCCAGAATGGCGATGTCGAGCTGAAGGTCGGCGAAGGTGGAGGCCTTCAGCAGGATGCCGCGCACCATGCGCAGATAATGCGTCAGCGGCAGGCATTCGGAGATCCACTGCGCCCACACTGGCATGCCGGCGAAGGGAAACATGAATCCGGAGAGCAGGATGTTCGGCAGGAAGAACATGAACGACATCTGCACCGCCTGGAGCTGGTTTTGCGCCAGGGTGGAGAAAGTATAGCCCACCGCGAGATTGGCGGTGATGAACAGCAAGGTCACGATGCACAGCAGAAGCAGCGAGCCTTCCACCGGAACACCGAACAGCACCACCCCCGCGCCGAGGATCAGCACCGCCTGGAGGACGCCCACCAGCACATAGGGGATGATCTTGCCGAGCATGATCTCCACCGGGTGGATCGGCATGGAGAGCAGGCTCTCCAGCGTGCCGCGCTCCACCTCGCGCGTCACCGACAAAGCGGTGAAGATCAGCATGGTCATGGTGAGGATGGTGCCGAGCAGGCCCGGCACGATGTTGAGCTGGGAGGTGCCGGCGGGATTGTAGCGCCGGTGCTGGACGATCTCGAACGGCATCGTCCCGGCCGCATCTACGTACCGGATCTGCTTGAGCGCCGTGCCGACGATGCCGGCGAGCGCACCGAGCGCATTGCCTGCCGCCACGGGATCGGTCGCATCCGCCGCCACCAGCAGCTGCGGGTCCTCGCCACGCCGCAGCGCACGTTCGAAGCCGGCGGGAATCTCCACCAGGAACAGCACCTCCCCGCCACGCACCAAATGCTCGGCCTCCGCTTCGCTCTTCGCCTCGCGGGTGAATTCGAAGAAGGCGGTGTTGCGCAGCGCGGCAAGGATCGCCCGCGTCACCTCATTGTTCTCGTGGCTGAACACGGCCGTCGGCAGATGGCGCGGCGTGGTGTTGATGGCATAGCCGAACAGCACCAATTGCAGCAGCGGGATCATGATCATGGTCGCGAACGTCACCCGGTCGCGCCGCAGCTGGATGAATTCCTTGCGCACCATCGCCGACACGCGGCGGGCAAAGCCGGGAATGCCGATCATCGCAGCGTGTCCTTCGACCGGCTCATGAGGTCGATAAACACATCTTCCAGCGTGGGGGAATCCTTCTGGAAGGCAAGGTCCGGCCGCGTGCGATAGGGCGCCAGCGCGGCATCGAGGGCCTTGAGGTCGCGCCCGGAAATGTGCAGGCGGTTGCCGAACGGCGCCACCATGTCCACCCCGGCCGCGGACTCCAGCTCGCGCGCCAGCACCGCCATGGTGCGGCCGGGATCGGCGCCAGCCACCGCTTCAACGGTATAGGTGGAGAGGCCGGAGGCGGCGATCACGTCCGGCACGCGCCCTTCCGCCAGCAGATGGCCATAGGCGATGTATGCGATCTCGTGGCAGCGCTCCGCCTCGTCCATGTAATGGGTTGAGACCAGCACGGTCAGCCCTTCCGCCGCGAGCGCGTGGATCTGCGACCAGAATTCGCGCCGCGCCTGGGGATCGACGCCGGCGGTGGGCTCGTCCAGCAGCAGCAGTTCAGGCGAGGGCAGGATGCAGGCCCCGAGCGCCAGGCGCTGCTTCCAGCCGCCGGACAATTCCCCCGCGAGCTGCTTGCCGCGCCCCTCCAGGCCCAGGCGCTCCAGCGCCTGCTGGGCGGCGCGCTCGGGCTTCGGCACACCATAGAGGCGGGCGACGAATTCCAAATTCTCGCGCACCGAGAGGTCGGCATAGAGCGAGAATTTCTGCGTCATGTAGCCGACATGGCTGCGGATCTCGCGCGCCTGGGTGAGGATGTCGAGCCCGAGGCAGGTCCCGCGCCCGGCATCCGGGGTCAGCAGGCCGCACAGCATGCGAATGGTGGTGGTCTTGCCGGAGCCGTTGGGCCCGAGGAAGCCGTAGATCTGCCCCTTGCGCACGCGCATGGAGAGATTGTCCACCACCACCCGGCTGCCGAAGGATTTGCGCAGCCCCTCCACCTCGATGACGATCTCGCGGCCGTTGGCCTCGTCCGGAGGCGGCGCGGGCGCCGGGGCGGTCGGACCGGGCGCGCTCACCGGGGCGGCCCCGCCAGGGTCACCGTGACCGGCTGTCCCGGCCGCGCGGCGGAGGGATCGCGCGGGCGCGCTTCCACCAGATAGACCAGCTTGGCACGCTCCTCGCGGCTGTAGATCACCGGCGGGGTATATTCGGCGGCATCGGCAATGAAGGTGATGTCGGCGGTAAGCTGAGGGCAGCTGTCGCATGAGACGTCGACAGGGGCGCCGAGCGCGATCTTGGCCAAGGCCGCCTGCGGCACGAAGAAGCGCACCTTCACCAGCCCCGGCGGCAGCAGCGAAGCCACCGGCCGCCCTTCCGGCACCAGTTCGCCCACGCGATAATAGAGTGTCTGCACAGTGGCGTCCGACGGCGTCTTCAGCGCGCGCCGGTCGAGCCGGATCTGGGCGGCGTCGCGATTGGCCTGCGCCTGCTTCACCGCTTGCTGAGCGGCGGCGATGTCCTCATCGCGCGAAGCGATGCGAGCATTGTCGATCTGGCGCTGCACCTCGTCGAGGCTGGCCTGGTTCTGGTCGTATTGGTGCTGGGCCGTGTCGAGGTTCGCCTGCGAGGAGGCGCCCTTCGGCACCAGGGCCTTCTGGCGTTGAAGCTCGATGCGCGAGAGATCGAGCGCCGCGCTCGCCCGGCGCTGGGAGGCCTCGAGAATGGCGATTTCCTCCGGCCGCTGCTGGGCCGCCTGCGCCTTGTCGAGCCGCGCCTGGGCCTCGCCCAATGCGGCGACCGCGGCAGCGAGGTCCGCCTTCTGGACATCGTCCTCCACGGTCGCGATCACCGAACCCGCCTTCACGGCGCTGCCTTCGGCGACCGGCAGGGTCACCACGCGCCCGGCCTCCTGCGGGCCGATGAACAGCAGATCGCCTTCCACATAGCCGGTGAACTGGTTGTCCGGCGGTGCCGAGCAGCCGGCGAGCGCGAGCAGCGCCAGCACGGCGAACGGGGACAGGCGCGCACAGGCGGCGCGCACACGGGCGGGGCTCATGCGTCGGTGCTCCCGAGGCCGCGCAACAGCACGTCCCGATAGGTTTGGATGAAGGCGCGCACGTCGAGCGGCTCGATATGGGCGAACAGGCTGTTCCAGACCAGAGACGTCATGGCGGGGGCGATCACGATCTGCGGGAAGCGGACGGCGGCGTCGGAGGTGATCTCCCCGCGGGCAAGCCCGCGCTCGGCAATGGCGCGGATCAGCGCCACCCCCCGCGAGACGACCTCGCGATAATGGAACGCTGCGAGCTCCGGGAAGCGCGGCCCCTCCGCGATCATCAGCAGCAAAATAGCCCGTGGCGGCCCCTCGACGATGCGCGAGATCAAGATTTCCGAAATCGTGTGCAGCAGCTCGCGCGTGGTGCCTTGATAGGCGGGCAGCAGGGCCGCCGCATCGCTCAACACCGGCGCCACGGTGGCTTTCACCACCGCCTCGAACAGCGCCTGCTTGTCGGGGAAATAGAGATAGAGCGTACCCTTGGCGATGCCGGCGGCGCGGGCCACATCGTCCAGCCGGGTCGCCGCATAGCCGTGCTCGGTGAATTTCGCCAAGGCGGCGGCAAGGATCGCCGCCTGCCGCGCCTCTCGGCTGTGCGGATCGTTGGCTGCCGCGGCGCGAGGGCGCTTGCGGGATTTCGACGGCGGGGGAGGATCACTCATGCCGCCACCCTATCATATACATGACTGACTCGTCAGTCAGTCGTCCGTAAAAAAATCGCCATGCAAGCCTCGCCGAGGCCTTGGGGCGTATGGAACCTTTACAGCCGAGCTTGGTTTCTTAGAATTGACCTAAAGTAAAAGGCATACGCCCATGGAGGCGCTCCTCGACACGTCAGACGCGTTCTCTGTCGCCTCCGTCCCCGAAACGGAGTGTGCGCGTGCGCCGCTGTCGGAAATGCTCAGCGCCTTGAGCTTTGCGCTCGATCTTACGGAAGGCCAGCCCCAAGGGCATTGCATGCGGGCATGCTGGATCGCCATGGCCGTCGGCCGGCAGATCGGCCTGCCGCGCCCCGCCATGTGGGAGCTTTACTATACAACCCTGCTCAAGGACCTCGGCTGCAGCAGCAACGCCTCCCGCCTGAGCCATCTCTATATGACCGACGACATCGCCTTTAAGCGCGATTATAAGAAAGTCGCCGGCTTTCCCGACACCGTCTCCTTCCTCCTGAGCCACACCGGCAACCGCGCGTCGTTCACCCAGCGGATGGGCCAGTTTGCCCGCGTGGTGCGCGGCGGCAAGGCGGCGGCGCGCGAACTCATCGAGACCCGCTGCATGCGCGGCGGTGCCATCGCCCGGCGCATGCGCTTTTCTGACGCGGTGGCCAAGGGCATCGAGTCCCTCGACGAGCATTGGAACGGCAATGGCCTCCCGCTGGGTCTCAGCGGTTCCGAAATACCGCTTTATGCGCGGGTGGCGCTACTGGCGCAGGTGGTCGATATCTTCCACCTCAGTGCCGGCCGCAAGGCGGCTCTTGCGGAGGTCAGGCGGCGGTCGGGAAGCTGGTTCGATCCCGATCTCGCGGCCGCCCTGGAAGCGGCGGCCGGAGAGCCCGGCTTCTGGAGCGCGCTCGATGCGCCGGATCTGGAGCAGCGCTTGCTGAACCTCGCCCCGGCGCAGCATTGCACCGTAATGGACGATGCGTTCCTGGACGATATCGCGGTCGGCTTCGCGAGCGTGATCGACGCCAAGAGCCCGTTCACGGCGGGGCACAGCGAGCGCGTGGCGCTGCTCTCGGACGCCATCGCCCAGCAATTGGGATGCGACACGCGGCAACGGCGCTGGCTGCGCCGCATGGCGCTGCTGCACGATATCGGCAAGCTCGGGGTCAGCAATGTCATCCTCGACAAGCCGGGCAAACTGGATGCCGCCGAACGGGCCACGATGGAACGGCACGCGGTCCACACCGGCGAGATCCTCAGCCGCATTTCGGCCTTCGCGAAGCTCGCACCCATGGCGGCGGCGCATCACGAGCGGCTGGACGGAAAGGGATATCCGCTCGGCCTGAAGGGCGACGAGATCGCGTTCGAGACCCGCATTCTCACCGTCGCCGATATTTTCGATGCGCTGTCCGCCGACCGTCCCTATCGCCCGGCGATGCCGTTGCAGCAGGCGCTGGCGATCCTGCGCGCCGGCATCGGCACCAGCGTCGATGGCCGCTGCGTCAGGGCGCTGGAGGCGGTTCTCCAGGCGGAAGGTGTGCTGACGGCGCCGTTTTGAGGTGTCCCGGCACCTGTCCGCGTAAACCATATCGGCCGAGTGTGCGGCGCAACCTTATGAAAAAACACGATTCACGGCCAAAATCGGCCCCATCGCCCTTTTGAGGGTAGAGCGCTTCTGATAAGCCGAGTCTTCCCCTTGGGGTACTGGGAGGATGAAGGATGACGCGCTTTCGAGTGATGCTGGCGGCTGCGCTGCTGGCAGGTTCCGTTGGCGGCGCTAGCGCGCAGACCATGAGCTACGCGGACGCCGCCGGCATGCTGGCGAAAAGCTGTGGCAAGGACATTCAGAAGTTCTGTCCCACCGTCAATCTGGGCGGCGGCGCCCTGGTGGCCTGCATGGACAAGAACATCACCAAGGTGAACGCGCAGTGCAAGGCGGACTATGCGGCCGCCGAAGCCTCGATCGCCAAGCGCCAGGCCGCGCAGATGAACATCATCAAGGTCTGCAATGCGGACGTGGCGCGGCTGTGCCCCGGCATGGTGCCCCAGGACGGCAACCTGCTGTCGTGCCTGCTCGAAGCCACCAAGGTGGTCTCGGCCGCCTGCAACCAGACCATCACCGACGCCGGCTACCGGTGATCGTCCGCCAATCCCGCACTCGCTAAGACAAGGACGACCCCAATGACGTCGCCTCTGATCCGTTTCGCGCTGGCGGCAGCGCTCACCTTCGGCGCGGCTCCCGCCTTCGCCCAGACCGCGCTGAACGATGGCCAGATCCTCCAGGGCCTCCAGGGCCTCACCGACACCGCACCCGTGATCACCGCGCAGCAGATGCGCGACCAGGTCAAGCAGCACATGGTGCAGTATCCCGGCGAAGCCCTCACCCGGCCCTCGCTGGCCCTGCATCTCGACAAGCTCCCGCAGATCAACGTGCAGATCCAGTTCCGCCTCAACTCGGCGATCATCGAGCCCTCGTCCTACCGGACGCTCGGCTCCATCGCCGATGCGATGCACAACCCGATCCTGCACGGCTACAAGTTCATCGTCACCGGCAATACCGACGTGACCGGCCCGCGCGAGCTCAACCTCAAGCTCAGCCAGGCGCGTGCGGATGCGGTGGTGAACGCGCTTGAGACCACGTTCAACGTCAGCCCCAATCGCCTCGAAGCGGTGGGCCTCGGCGAAGAAGTGCTGCTCGACCCCAAGAACCCCACCTCGGCCATCAACCGCCGGGTGCAGATCTTCACCGTCGGGCGCGTCGGCGTCAAATGAGCCAACAAGGTCGGCGCGGGACCCGCAAGCGTCCCGCGCCGCCCTTTCCGCTCTCACTCATCTGGCTGTTCGGGCACGCCCCGCTCTCCCCCGATGGTCGCGCTTGAAACCCGCGCGCTTTGCGACCCTTATGCCTGCCCGCCCCGGAAGAAGGGCAAGCCCAGCCAAGGAGTCGTTCATGCTGCCCGAATTGCGCGTGCTGTATTTCGAGGACCTCACCGTCGGCATGTCGGAGGAGTTGCGCAAGACCATCGTCTCCACGGACGTGGTGGGGTTCGCCGAGGTGACCGGCGACCGCAATCCGATCCATCTCTCCGAGCATTTCGCCGCCAAGACGCCGTTCGGCACCCGCATCGCCCACGGCCTCTATACCGCCAGCCTGATCTCGGCGGTGCTCGGCACCCGCCTGCCCGGCCCGGGCGCGGTCTATATTTCCCAGACGCTGAATTTCCGCGCGCCGGTGAAGATCGGCGACGTGGTGGTGGTGCGGGTGGAAGTGGCCGAGCTTATTCCCGAGCGGCGCCGCGCGCGGCTCGCCTGCACCTGCAAGGTGGGCGACGAATTGGTGCTGGATGGCGAAGCCTGGGTGAAGGTGCCCGCCAAGGCCGAAAGCGCGCCGAACCCGCTGCGCTCCGCCGCCCTCTGATCGCCCGCGCACCGGGCGTCAACGCCGCACATCAGTGGCGGGGTGCATTGTCGAGGCGCCTGACCGCAGTGCGCGCGATTGTCTTTCTTTCACCAGCCGTTGTCTTTTGCGCGTCGTGGCCGGGCTCGTCCCGGCCACCCACGCCGGGCCGCGCGGGCCTTGAAAAGCCGGTGCCCGCGGCGCCACGTGGATGCACGGGACAAGCCCGTGCACGACGATGCTCTGCTGCAACGGCGTCAAGCCATGAACGGCGATCGGCTCTAGCGGCTGGCGCCCGGCACCCAGAGCACGTCGCCCGCCCCGTGCCCGTTCACATAACGGCTCGCCACGAACAGCAGGTCGGACAGGCGGTTCATATATTGGATCGCCGCCGGCCCCACCTTTTCCCCCGGGGCCTGGGCGAGCGCCACCATCTGCCGCTCGCCGCGCCGCGCGATGGTGCGGGCCAGATGCAGATAGGCGGCAGCCGGTGTGCCGCCCGGCAGCACGAACGAGCGTAAGGGCGCAAGGTCCGCGTTCAACCGGTCGATGTCGGCTTCGAGTTTCTCCACCTGGGCCGGCACGATGCGCAGGGCCTCATAGGCCGGCGGCGGCGCGCCGGGCCGCTCGGGCGTGCACAGGTCGGCGCCGAGATCGAACAGGTCGTTCTGGATCCGCGCGAACATGGCGTCGAGATCGGGCGTGTCCGCCAGATGCAGGCGCACCAGGCCGATGGCGGCGTTGGTTTCGTCCACGGTGCCATAGGCTTCCACGCGGGCATCGTATTTCGCCACGCGCTCGCCGGTGCCGAGCCCGGTGGTGCCGTCGTCACCCGTGCGGGTGTAGATCTTGTTCAGCTTGACCACGCAGCGCCCCCGTCACCGGCCCATGGCGAAAATGGTGATCATGATGAGCACGATGGCCAGGAACTGGAACAGCACGCGCAATTGCATCAGCTTCTGCGAGCGCTGCGGCGACCCGCCGGCCGCCAGATTGACCAGCCCGAGCACGAGCACCCCGGCGACGCTGGCCAGCGCCAGCGGAATGATCAGATAGATGGTCCAATGCAGCATGTCGGGTACTCTATGGCATGTTCATGCGGCTTGGAAACCGCTTGTTGCGCCGGCGGCCTTCTAGTTCAGCACGGCGATGGCGCCGTTGAGGCTCGCGGCATAGCAGCCCCATATCAGATAGGGCACCAGCAGCCAGCCCGCGAGGGCGTCCACCCGAAAGCAGGCACGCAGCGTCGCTAAGAGCGTGACCAGCAGCGCCAGGATGATCAGCAGGCCTGGCCAGATGGCGTGAAGGCCGAAGAAGACCGGCGACCAGATCGCATTCAGCGCCAGTTGCAGCAGGAACAGCACGATCGCCCGGTGCCGCGCGGGCGAGGGCGGCACCTTGTCCCACAGCCGCCACAGGCACACCGCCATCATCGCGTAAAGCAGGGTCCAGGCGATGGGGAAAGTGGCGTTGGGCGGGGTCCAGGCGGGCTTCACCAGCGTCGCGTACCAGGTGGGGATCTGCGGATAGGTGGTGAGGCCGCCGACCAGGCTCACCACGGCCACCAGCGCGAGGCAGGCGAGCAACCGCAGGACCGATCTCAGGACAGGGGAAGCTCCGGCCGGGGCGGCGGACATGGGCACTCCGTCTTCAGGGCCGCGGGCGACCGGAAAGGCACAGAGCCTCGCGGCCCGAACGCCGGCCGTCAAGGGCACCCAATGCGGGGAGGGAGAAGGCCGCGGCCGGCGAGGCTTTGCGAACATTGCTGAAAACGCGGGTCCGCCATGCGTCAAAGAACCCGGAAGGTGCGCTTTCCTGCTTGAATATTGCTGCATCGCAGCGCAAAGGGCTGTCAACGCACTGTCATCATCGGCCCCCGCGCCCAGAAGAGTTCGCCATGTCCAAGCCTTCGGCCGCTTCCCCCTCCGCCGCTTCAGGCCATCGCCGCCTGAATGCCTCGGATTATCGCACCCTGGTGCTGTCCGCCCTCGGCGGCGCGCTGGAATTCTACGATTTCATCATCTTCGTGTTCTTCGTCACTGTGCTGGGGCATTTGTTCTTTCCGCCGGGCATTCCCGACTGGCTGGTGCAATTGCAGGCGTTCGGCATCTTCGCCGCCGGCTATCTGGCGCGCCCGCTGGGCGGCATCGTGCTCGCCCATTTCGGCGATACGCTCGGCCGCAAGCGCATGTTCACGCTCTCCATCTTCCTGATGGCGCTCTCCACCCTGGGCATCGCCTTTCTGCCGAGCTACCAGAGCATCGGCATCGCCGCCCCAGTCCTGCTGCTCGCCATGCGGGTGCTGCAAGGCGCCGCCATCGGCGGGGAAGTGCCGGGCGCCTGGGTGTTCGTGTCCGAGCATGTGCCCGCCGGGCGGGTGGGCCTTGCCTGCGGCATCCTCACCTGCGGGCTGACCTCGGGCATTTTGCTGGGCTCGCTGGTGGCCACCGCCATCAACCGCAGCTTCACCCCGGCCGAGATTCACGATTGGGCTTGGCGCGTGCCCTTCCTGCTGGGCGGCATCTTCGGCTTCTGCGCGGTCTATCTGCGCTCCTGGCTGGAAGAGACCCCCATCTTCAAGGAGATGAAGGCGCGCAAGGCGCTCGCCGCCGAACTGCCGGTGAAGCTGGTGATGCGCCGCTATGGGCCGCAGGTGCTGCTGTCCATGGCGCTCACCTGGATGCTCTCCGCCGCCATCGTGGTGGTGATCCTGATGACGCCGACCCTGCTGCAGACCCGCTATGGCATCAGCGCCGCAGATGCGCTCACCGCCAACAGCCTCGCCACGCTGACGCTGTCCATCGGCTGCGTGCTCACGGGCCTGATGTGTGACCGGTTCGGCGCAGGCCGGGTGCTGGCGCTCGGCAGCTTCTGCCTCGGCGCCTCGGTCTATGCGCTGTATGCCCTGGTGGGCGCGCAACCGGGGCTGCTGCTGCCGCTCTATGGGCTGGCCGGCTTCTTCGTCGGCATCATCTCGGCGACGCCGTTCGTGATGGTGCGCATTTTCCCGCCGGCGGTGGCGTTCTCGGGCGTGTCCTTCTCCTACAATGTGGCCTATGCGGTGTTCGGCGGCCTGACGCCCCTGCTGGTGACGCTGGCGCTGCAGATCGACCCCATGGCGCACGCCCATTATCTGGTGGCCGTGTGCGTGATGGGTGGGCTGATCGGCATCAATCTGTGGGCGCGCGAGGCGGCCGGCGCCAAGGTGACGACACCGCTGCCGAGCGCTTAAGGGCGCAAACGGCGCTCTGAAACCAAGCTGAAACGAAAAAAGGCGGTCCGGGCCGAAGTCGGGACCGCCTTTTTCGTGCGGAAAGCTCAGTTCCCGCCTTCCAGCAGGCGGCGGGCGATGACCTGGGCCTGGATCTCCGCCGCGCCCTCGAAGATGTTGAGGATGCGCGCGTCGCACAGCAGGCGCGAGACCGGATATTCCAGCGCGAAGCCGTTGCCGCCGTGGATCTGCAAGGCGTTGTCCGCCGCCGCCCAGGCGACGCGGGCGCCCAGCAGCTTGGACATGCCGGCCTCAAGATCCGTGCGGCGCCCCTCGTCCTTGGCGCGGGCCGCGAAATAGGTGATCTGGCGGGCGATCATGGTCTCCACCGCCATCATCACGATCTTGTCGGCGACGCGGGGGAAGGCGATCAGCGGCTTGCCGAACTGGATGCGCTCCTCGGCATAGCGCAGCGCGGTTTCCATGGCCGCCTGGGCGACGCCCACGGCACGCGCGGCGGTCTGGATGCGGGCGGCCTCAAACGTGTTCATGAGCTGCTTGAAGCCCTGCCCCTCCTCGCCGCCGAGCAATTGGCCCGCCGGCACCTCGAAGCCGTCGAAGCCGATCTCGTATTCCTTCATGCCGCGATAGCCGAGCACCTCGATCTCGCCGCCGGTCATGCCCTTGGCGGGGAACGGCTCTTCGTCCGTGCCGCGCGGCTTTTCCGCGAGCAGCATGGAGAGGCCGCGATAGCCCGGCTCGGCCGGATTGGTGCGCACCAGAAGCGTCATCAAATCGGCGCGGACGGGGTGGGTAATCCAGGTCTTGTTGCCGTTGACCTTGTAGACCGCATCCTCCCCTTCGCCCTCCTTCACCGCGCGGGTGCGCAGGGAGGCGAGGTCGGAGCCGGTATTGGGCTCGGTGAACACCGCCGTGGGCAGGATCTCGCCCGAGGCGAGCTTGGGCAAATAATGGGCCTTCTGCTCCTCGGTGCCGCCGCCGAGGATGAGTTCGGCCGCGATCTCCGAGCGGGTGCCGAGCGAGCCGACGCCGATATAACCGCGCGACAGTTCCTCGGTGACGACGCACATGGCCTCTTTCGAAAGGCCGAGGCCGCCGTATTCCTCGGGAATCGTGAGCCCGAACACGCCGAGGTCCGCGAGCCCCTGGATGATCTCCATGGGGATATAGGCGTTCTTCAGATGCCATTCATGCGCGTGGGGGGCGACCTCCGCCTCGACGAAGCGGCGGATTTCCGTGCGCATGGCCGCCATGGTCTCGTCGAGGCCAGTTTCGCCCACCGTGCCGCTGTGGCTCTCGCGGATGATGGCGGCCAGCGCGGCGCGGCTCTCGGCGGTGTTGCCGGCGCGGGCGAGTTCGGCGATCGCCGGCTCGGCGCGCAGGGCCGCGATGGTCTCAGCGCCGAGGAACAGGTCCTCCAGCCGCACGATCTCGCCCTGGCTCATGGGAATGCCGCCGAGGATCTGCGCCACATATTCGCCGAGGCCGATCTGCACCAGCAGCCGCTCGGTCTCGCCGAAGGTGCCGGCGGCAGTCAGGCTGTCGGCATAATGCACCAGCTCACGCACCCCGAAGACGTAGGTGGCGAGCCAGGCGAGGCCGTGGGAGGCGCGCTGCTCGGCGTCCAGCAGCTTTGACGACAGCTTGCCGCCCTCGCTGACGCGCGCGCGCACCTGGGAGGTGGCTTCCGCGAGCACGCTCTGCAGGACATTGGTCGCCGTCCGGCCGAGGGCCACGGCGTCGATGGGGGCGGCATCGAGCGCTTGAAGCGCGGCACTGCTGGACATGGCGGGATTCCTCTGGTTGTGCGGTGCGGAATTTTCTTGTCAGATTATCCCGCGACCGCCGCGACGCAACGGGAGATTTGGCTAAGACGGCCCGGCACCGCTCCCGCTGCGATCCCGGGCGGCCCGCCGGGTCAGGCGGCGTCCTTGCGCGCTTCAGCGAGCCGGGCGGCCAGTTCGTTGAGATTGTCGTGGATATAGGCGCAGCCGGCCGCCGCCCCATAAAGCTGCATCAGGCTCGCCCCCTCGCCGGCGAGCGCGCCCGAACTGGCCAGTCGCTCCAGCTCGGCCTGGAGCGCGGCCACGGCGGCATCGGTTGCGGCAAGCACCGGCGCCGGGCCGCCCCGCAACGCGGACGCAATGCCGCGCACGCCCTGTCCCAGCGCCTGCGCCGCCGCCGAGAGCACGGGCCGCACCTGCTCCGCCACCGCCGGCGGCAAGGGCCGATCCGCCCCGCGCAACAGGATGATCACCGAATGCCACAGCCGCCGCCCCCCGCGCACGATGGGGCCGGGATCGGGCGCGGCGCTGAACGGGCCAAGCCGCTCGCGCCGAGCCTCCCCGGCCCGCACGTCCGCCGCCCGCAGGGTCACGCGCACCTTATGGTTGAGGGCGTCCATGCGCGCGGGATCGAGGCCGCCGTCGAGCAGCGCGGCAATGCCGGCCTCCAGCAGGTCCGCGCTCGCCTCCAGCGCATCGGCCACATGGGGAAACAGATAGCCGAGCGCCTTGTCCGGCAGCACCAGCAGGGCGCAAGCAAGGCCCACCGCGCCGCCGAGCGCGATTTCGAATACGCGCTCCAAGCCGGAAATCCAGGGTTCGGCATGGGTCGGGTCCGCCAGCATCACGATCACCACCGTCACCGGGGCGAGCTTGAAGCTGGGATTGCGGGCCGCGAGAAAGGCGGAGAGGAAGGTGCCGAGCAGCAGCAGCGCGAAGGTGAGGCTAAAGGACGGGCCGGCGAGCATCGCCAGCGCCACGCCGAGGGCGCCGCCCGCCAGCGTCCCGAGGCAGCGATCCACCGCCACCGCGAGGCTCGCGCCGATGGAGGATTGCACCACCAATATGGCGGTCAGCACCGCCCAATAGCCCTTCGGCATATGGAGCAGCCACGCCAGCAGGAAAGCGACGGCCGCCGCCACGGTGGCGCGCACGGCCAGGCGCAGATGGGCCGGATCAATATGCGGCAAAGGGAGTTACCTCTGGACAGATGGCTCCGTGACAGGCTTCTCCTTATCATGTGCGCGCCGTAGAGGAATGCGCGTCGCGCCGGCAACCCGGCGCGCGGCGAGCGGCCATAGGAGACGAGCCCGGGGATGGTGAAGCGTGCCTACCGAATCGTGATGGATGCGGTGTGGACCTTCGTCGCCGACGACGGCTGGGCCATCGCCAGCCATATCGCCCTGTCGATCCTCATGTCGCTGTTCCCGTTCCTGATCTTCGTCACCGCGCTGGCCGGATTTCTGGATCTGCGGCCGCTCGCCAACGAGACCATCCAGCTCATCCTCGACACCTGGCCGCAGCAGGTGGCGGCGCCCATCGCCCAGGAAATCCGCAGCGTGGTGAGCCACGTGCGCACCGATGTCATCACCTTCGGCGTGGTGCTGGCGCTGTATTTCTCCTCCAACGGCATCGAGAGCCTGCGCATCGGCCTCAACCGCGCCTATCAGGTGAAAGAGGCGCGCTCCTGGTACCGGCTGCGGCTGGAATCCATCGTGTTCGTGGTGATCGGCGCCGCCGGCATGCTGGCGCTCTCGTTCCTGGTGGTGCTGGGGCCGCTGATCTGGCGCACGGTGCTCTATCATGTGCCGGCGCTCCAGCCGCTGAGCGGCATCGTCACCGCCGCCCGCTTCGGCGCCACCACCATCATCCTCATTATCGGCCTGCTGGTGGCGCATCTCTGGCTGCCGGCCGGGCACCGCTCGCTGCGGGAGGTGACGCCGGGCATCGTCATGACGCTGACGCTCTGGCTGGTGGCGGCCACCGTGTTCGGCATCTATCTCGCCGAATTCCCGGCCAATTACGTCACCACCTATGCCGGGCTCGCCTCGGTGATGATCGCGCTGGTTTTCCTCTACCTCACCGCCACCATCTTCGTGTTCGGCGGCGAGTTCAACGCCGCCATCGCCCGCGCCCGGGCAGCGCGCCATCTCGCACGCCAGAACGCCGCCTCCCGCGAACAGATGGTGATGGACCTGTGAGGCCGGAGGACGCACTCGCCCCTCCGGTTCCCCCGCCGGACGGGCGTCAGTCCCCCACGGCGCTGGCGTTGCAGCGCGGCGTGCTGCGCCATTTCGCGGCGATGGGGCTGATCGGCATTCCCGAATTCTGCCTCGCCTCGGGCCGGCGGGCGGACATCGCCGCACTCGATCTCAAGGGCGAGGTGAGCATCGTCGAGATCAAGTCCAGCGTCGCCGACTTCCGCGCCGACACCAAATGGCCCGAGTACCGGCGCCATTGCGACCGGCTCTATTTCGCGGTGACGGTGGAGTTTCCGCTGGAGCTGCTTCCCCCGGACGTCGGCATCCTGGTGGGGGATGCGTTCGGCGCGGCGGTGATCCGCCCGGCGCCGGCCCATCCCCTGCCGGCTGCGACCCGCAAGGCGCTGCTGATCCGCCTCGCCCGCGCAGGGGCAGGCCGCCTCGCCGCCCTGCACGATCCCGAGCTGAGGGGCATGGGCGACCTTTAGGACCGATCGCCAGTCATGGCTTGACGCTGTTCAGAAGAGATCGTCATGCACGGGCTTGTCCCGTGCATCCACGCGGCACCGCTGGTACCGGCTTTTCAAGGCCCGCACGTTCGGCCCGGCGTGGATGGCCGGGACGCGCCCGGCCATGACAATCGGTGAAAGAAAGACAGTCGCGCGCACCAGACCGCATGCACCCGGCGTCAGGCGCCGCGATGCGGCACCGCACCGCCGAGGTCGATCGGTCCTAGCGCCTTTCATCGTTTTACGGAAATGATGAAATGCTCTAACCCATTGCGTTATGGCATTTTCTTTACGCGAACCGGTGTCCGCTTCGCTCGAACATGCTTTAGGCGCCGAACCCGCGCTATTTGCCCGCCGCGTCGATGCGCGCGAACAAGGTGGCCGGCGCCACCGGCGCGTCCCAGCGCTGGAGCACCGTGCCGTCGATCCCGACGAGAATCACCTGGAAAGCGCCCTGCGCCACGCCGAAGCGCTGCCGCTGGTCGTCCGTGAGGTCGTCCAGTTCGATCACCACGAGGTCGCGCGCGAGCACGCCCGCCACCGCCGCCTTCAGGCTTTGCGCCTGCGCGGCAAGCTCCGGGGAGTGGCTGTCCGGCGCGACGATGAACACCGCCGGCGCGCGCCCGCGATAGGTATCAAGCGTCTGCGCCCGCACGGCGCAGGGCACCTGGAGCGCCACCGTGAGGGCGAACGCAAGGGCCAGGCGAACGAGGGTGGGTCCTGCCATGCCGCCGGAAGTCCGCTTCGTCGATGAGGGTGCGCCGTCCCGCGGGCACGGGGCGGACGGATCGCGGGAACCCGCGCCGGAAGCCGAAACGCCGAAAGCCGGCGCCGGTTCCCGCTTATTGCAACCGTAGAGTCAGATTGCAACCAAAGGCCGCATCACCGCGGTGCGCGCTTGGCCAGGATACGCTGCAACGTGCGACGGTGCATTGACAGCCGGCGGGCGGTCTCCGAAACGTTCCGGCCGCACAATTCGTAGACCCGCTGGATATGTTCCCAGCGGACCCGGTCGGCGGACATGGGATTTTCCGGCGGCGAGGGCTTGTGATCGGCATTGGCCATCAGCGCCGCGACGATATCGTCGGCGTCGGCCGGCTTGGCGAGATAATCCACCGCGCCGAGCTTCACCGCCGTCACCGCCGTGGCGATGTTGCCGTAGCCGGTGAGCACGATGGCGCGCGCGCCCGGGCTCTTCTTCTTCAGCGCCGAGATCACGTCGAGCCCGGTGCCGTCGCCGAGCCGCATGTCCACCACGGCATAGGCCGGGGCGCCGCTCTCCACCAAGGCCAGGCCCTCGGCCACGCTCTCGGCGGTGGACACCTCGAAGCCGCGCGCCTCGAGCGCACGCGCCAGGCGCTGGAGAAACGAGCGATCGTCATCGACGATCAGGACGGAGCGCGGGCCCTCGATCTCGGGCAAGGTGGGTTCAGGCATCATCTCGTTTACCTCTTGGGCGCCTGTTCTTCCAGCGGCGCCTGTTCCGGCCGGGGTGACCTTGCGGCCGCCTCAGCCCGGCTTGGCTTCAGCATAGGGGGCGGGAGATGGGTTTGTCCCGCCGTCGTCGGGGTCCATCTCAATGGTGTTGCGCAGCCAGGAGATCTTCACCTCGGCGCCACGGCCCGGCATCGCCCGGTTTTCCACCACCAGCGCGGCGCCGGTGCGCTCCAGCAGCGTCTTGGCGATGAAGAAGCCGAGGCCGAGCCCGCTTTCCTCCTCGCTGTTCTGGCGATCGCGGGCGCGGCTGGTCACATAAGGCTGGCCGATGCGGTCGCTCACCTCGGGCGAGAAGCCGGGTCCGTCGTCGCGCACCAGGATTTCCATCCGGGTGGTGGTCCAGCGCGCCTCGATCTCCACCCGCGCGGTTGCGAAGTCCACCGCATTCTCCACCAAGTTTCCCAACCCATAGATGAGGCCGGGATTGCGCGCCAGTACCGGCTCGGCGCTGCGATCCTCGGGCAGGGTCACGGAAATGAAGATGCCGAAGTCCCGGTGCGGGCCCACCACTTCCTCCAGCAGGAGCGACAGCGGCATGCGGTCGAACGGCGCGTCGCCCGAGCCGAGCGAGGTCAGGGTCTGGAGAATGTCGCGGCAGCGCTGCACCTGATCGCGCAGCAGGGCGATGTCCTCGGCCATGGGATGGTCGGGCGCGGTGCCGCGCGCCATCTCCTTCACCACCAGGGCGATGGTGGCGAGCGGGGTGCCGAGCTCATGGGCGGCGGCGGCGGCGAGGCCGTCCAGCTGGGAGAGATGCTGTTCGCGCGCCAGGACAAGCTCGGTGGCCGCGAGCGCGTCGGCGAGTTCGCGCGCCTCCTCGGTCACCCGCCAGGAATGCAGGCCGATGAAGCCGATCGACACCGCGATGGAGACCCAGGTCCCCGCCAGGTACAGGTCCGGCAAGGCCGGAGCATCCGGGCCGGACCAGGGCAGCGGCTGGTGCCACAGCCCCACCGCCCCCGCGCATCCCATGGCCAGCACGCCCAGCGCCACCGTGGTGCTCCAGGACAAGGCGGTGGCGGAAATGGTCACCGGCGCCAGATAGAGCAGGGCGAAGGGATTGTTCAGCCCGCCCGTCAGATAGAGCAGGGCGGTGAGCTGGAGCACGTCATAGGCGAGCAGCGGGCCGGCGGCGGCATCCTCCAAACGGCGGGCGATCGGGAACCGAACCCGCAGCAGAAGGTTAACCAATGCGGAAAGCGACACCACCAATAGGCAAGAGATGAGCGGAACCGGAAATCCCAGCAGGCCATGGACCACCAACAGGGCCAGAACCTGCCCGGCCACCGCCAGCCAGCGCAGACGAATCAGCGTGTCGAGCCGAAGTCCGAATGATCTTCCGTAGGGGAAGGTCGCAGATCCGTATTGCATGCCGGGTTCTCTTTAAGGCGTCAGGATATCGTTAGGCTGGCGCAAGCATAATGGTGGATGACATGGGTCAACCGTTTAGTAGACCTTTTGTCGAGATTGACCGCTCGAAAACCCGGCCACACTCTCCTGCGATAAGAAAGAACGTGAGGGACGACCATGGCTATCGGTGAATTTGGCGGCGCCGCGCGCCAGCCAACCGCGAACGGAAGCAGTCTGTCCGCGCCTTTGTACTGGATGTACGAGATGACGCATGCGGCGCTCAACCCCTCGCGGGCGCTTGCCGATGCCAGCCGCATGTTCTTCGCCAATCCCATGAATCCCGCGTCCCACACCACCGCCGGCAAGTCCATGGCGGCGGGCTTCGAACTGTTCGAGCGCACCACCCGCCGCTACGGAAAGCCGGAATGGGGGATCACCCATACCACGGTCAGCGGCATGAAGGTGCCGGTCCATATCAACCCGGTGTGGAGCCGCCCGTTCTGCCGGCTGCTGCATTTCTCGCGCGCGTTCGAATATCCCCCGCGCCGGCCCCAGCCCAAGCTGGTGATCGTGGCGCCCATGTCCGGCCATTACGCCACCTTGCTGCGCGGCACGGTGGAAGCCTTCCTGCCCACCCATGACGTCTACATCACCGACTGGACCGACGCCAAAATGGTGCCGCTCGCCGAGGGCCGCTTCGGCCTCGACGATTACGTGGATTATCTGATCTCCATCTTCCGCAGCTTCGGTGGAGACTGCCACGTGCTCGCGGTGTGCCAGCCGGCGGTGCCGGTGCTGATGGCGGTCTCGCGCATGGAAGCGGAGCAGGACCCCAACGCGCCGCGCTCCATGATCCTGATGGGCGGCCCCATCGACACCCGCGAGGCGCCCACCGCCGTGAACCGGCTGGCCATGGACAAGGGCATCGAATTCTTTCGCCGCAATGTCATCACCACCGTGCCGTGGGCCCATCCCGGCGCCATGCGGCAGGTGTATCCGGGGTTCCTCCAGCTCACCGGCTTCATGAGCATGAACCTCGATCGCCACGTGAAGGCCCATTACAACCTGTTCCAGGACCTCGTGAAGGGCGACGGCGAGCCGGCCGACAAGCATCGCGAGTTCTATGACGAATATCTCGCCGTCATGGACCTCTCGGCCGACTTCTATCTTGAAACGGTTGAAAAGGGCTTCATCACCCACGCCCTGCCCAAGGGCGAGATGACCCATCACGGCCATCTGGTTCGGCCGGAAGCGGTGCGCAGTGTCGCGCTGATGACGGTGGAAGGCGAGAAGGACGACATCTCCGGCGTCGGCCAGACATTCGCCGCCCATCGCCTGTGCGCCAACATTCCGGAAGACAAGCGCGCCCATTATCTTCAGCCCGGCGTCGGCCATTACGGCGTGTTCAACGGCTCGCGCTTCCGCTCGGAGATCGCGCCGCGCATTTCCGACTTCATCATGAACCAGGAGCGCCCCCGCACCGACGCGCACCCCGCGACCGGCCCGCGCGCCAGTGCCGATAATGTAACGCAGCTGTTCCCGAGCTGAAGCCGGCCCCGACCAGGGTCATGGCCGGGCCCGTCCCGGCCATGCACGCCGCGCCGACCCCGCCGGTCTTGAAAGGCTGGCACCAGCGGCGCCGCGTGGATGCACGGGACAAGCCCGTGCATGACGATAGGCTCATGCAGGCGATGACGCCCTTGCACGGGCGTCAAGCCATTATTGTCGATCGGTCCTAGGGCGGGGCGGGAGTCGGCACTCTTTGGCCAATTGGGCTTTTCCCCCGGGGTGATGCGGCTGGGGGGTAGCGTTTCGGCGGCGAATCTTTTCAGATTCGGCGGTAAGCTTGTCCCTGGCCGCTCCTGGCCCACCCAATCGTCGGAATGCCATGCTCTTTCGCAGGCAGGATACATCGCCGGCGGCGCGGCGCGGCGCCGAATGGATCGACCTTCTGGTGGATGGGGAACCCGTGCGGGTCAGCGTCCGGCGGCATCCCACCGCGCGCCGGCTCACCTTGCGGGTGCGCACCGTCTCGCGCGACGTCACCCTTACCGCCCCGCCCCATGTGCCGCTTTCGGCCGCCAACGCCTTCGTGCAGCGCCATCTCGACTGGGTGCGCACGCGCCTCGTGCGGCTGCCGCAGCGCGTGCCGTTCGCGCCCGGCGAGATCATTCCCGTGCGCGGCACGCCCCATCGCATCGTCCATCGCGAGAGCCTGCGCGGCACCTGCTCGGTGGAGATCGACCCGCAAGACGGCATGCACCTGCTGTGCGTGTCCGGCGACCTGCCCCACATCGCGCGCCGCATCGCCGATTATCTGAAGCGCCAGGCGCGCGCGGACCTGACCGCCGCCGTGCGCCGCCACGCCGCCGCGCTTCAGGTGGAGATCGGCGCGCTCACGCTGCGCGACACGGCGAGCCGATGGGGCTCATGCGCTGCTTCGGGCGACCTGTCGTTTTCCTGGCGGCTGATCTTCGCCCCGCCCCATGTGCTGGATTATCTCGCCGCCCACGAGGTGGCGCACCGGCTGGAAATGAACCACGGCCCGCGCTTCTGGCGCGCCGTGGAGCGTGTTTTCCCCGAGCGGAAGATCGCGGAAGCCTGGCTGCGCGCCAACGGCGCCGGCCTGCACAGCTACGGCGCCGAATAGCTCCGGCCGTTGAAGCCTCAGCGCTTGCGGCCGGAGAGCGAGAACGCGCCCGCGCCGGAGACGAAATAGAACATGGTGCCGCCAACGATGGCCACGTTCTTAAGGAAATGGATCTGCTGGCCCATGGCGGCGGCAGGGTCCGCCACATCCCAGAAGCGATGCGCGATCAAGCCGGTCAGCAGCACGAAGCCGCCGGTAAGGAACGCGGTCAAGCGCGGCACCACGCCCAGCACCAGAAGGATCGGCAGGCCGATCTCCGTGGTGGCGGCGGCGATCGCCATCAGATCCGGCGCGGGCAGGCCGAGCCCGGCGAAATATTGCGCGGTTCCGCCAAGGTTGGTGGCCTTGCGAATGCCCGAGGGCAGAAGCAGCGCGGCCATCAGCAGGCGGCCCACCAGCAATGCGAGATCGTCGATACGGTTCATGAGTGCCCCTCCGGCATGTCAGGATATGGGCTCTCTTTGGGCCGCGCATCCGGCACAAGGCAACACGGCCGCGCTCACGATGCGGTGACACCGCGCCCGCGTCGCTAGTCCGGCGTGTGCTGTCGACGAATCGTGAACATCAGATGAGCCGCGAGCGGCAGGAACACCGAAATTCCGGCGAAGCGGAACAGGTGATGCGCGCTCATGAAGGCCGGGTCGTAGCCCATGGCGAAGCCGAGCACGGTCATGGTCTCCAGCGCGCCGGGCGAAAATGCCGTGATGAGCTTGCCGGGATCGTCATGGGTCAGGTGCGCCGCCAGCAGCGCGCAGGCCACCGACACCACCAGCGCCACCGCGAACGCGCCGAGCGAGGCGAACAGGCACGAGCGCAAGGTCGCCCGGTCGGTGCCCTGGAACCGCATGCCCACGCCCGCGCCCAGCACCACATAGCTCGGAATCAGCAGGATCGGCGGCACGAAGGCATGCGACAGGCCGAAGGCGTGCAGCAGCGCGCTCCCGGTCATGGCGCCCACCAGCATGCCGCCGGGCACCCGCAGCCGGTTGAACGCCACCCCGGTCGCCAGGCTCACCGCCAGCAGGATCGCCACGTCCGGCAAGGACGAAAGCGGCGCCGCCGCCGGCGCGCCGGCGGGATGGCCGACCCGGCCCATCACATGGGGCAGGGCCGCCACCAGCAGGAACAGCCGCATCGCCTGGGAAAAGGCCACCTTGCGCATGTCGGCCGGCGTGGTCGCGGCCATGGCCACCACCGTGCTGAGCGCGCCCGGCGCGGAGGCATAGAAGGCCGATTGGGCATCCCACCGCGCCACCCGCACCAGGAACGCCATGCTGCCGGCCATCACCCCGACCACGCTGACCGCGAGCAAAGCCATGGAAATCGGCCAGGTGGCGGCATGGGTCAGCATATCCGGCGACATGGCGGTGCCCATGGAGGCGCCGAGCACCAGGAAGCCCATGAACCGCACCGGCGTCGGCACGGCCAGCCGCGCGCCGCACAAGGCGAGCGCCGTGGTGACGATCAGCGCGCCCGACATCCAGGCGGCCGGCATGCCCATGCGGAAGAAGGCCAGCCCCCCGAGCGCGCCGCTGGCGAGGGTGAAAAGGCTCGCCACCAGGACACCCCGGCGCGAGGGGAAAGTGAGGGTCATGAGATCGGCCTGAACGCTTCACCGGCCCGGGGGGCGGGCCTCCAGCCAGCGCACCAGCCGGTCGGCGGCGGTACGCAGCTGCGCTTCGCCGCGGGCATAGCACAGGCGCATGAAGCCTTCACCACCTATGCCGAAGGCGGTGCCGGGGGCGAGGCCCACATTCGCCTCGTCCACCAGCCGCAGGCCGAGCGTGCGCACGTCGCGTTCCCCTTCGATGCCGAAGAACAGATAGAAGGCGCCGTCCGGCTTCACGAGATCGACCTTTCCGGTGGCCAGCAGCGCGTCGGCCACCAGGTCGCGGCCGTGGCGGGCGCGGGCGATTTGCGCGGCGACGAACGGCTCGCCCTGCGTCAGCGCCGCCACCGCGCCGCGCTGCATGAAGGCGGCGACGCCGGAGGTGGAATATTGGATCAGGTTCTCGATCACCTGCCCGAGCGCCGCCGGCGCCTCGATCCAGCCGATGCGCCAGCCGGTCATGGCCCAGTTCTTCGAGAAGGTCTGCACGAACAGGATGTGATCGTCCGCGTCCATCACGTCGTGGAACGAGGGCGAACGCGCGCCTTCCCCATAATGGAAGCGGCCGTAGATCTCGTCGGCGACGATCCACAGGCCATGCTTGCGGGCGAGCGCCAGCACGGCTTTGAGATCCTCCAGCGAGGCGACGAAGCCGGTGGGGTTGGCGGGCGAATTGAGGAAGATGGCGCGGGTGCGCGGCGTCACCGCCTGTGCCAGCCGCTCATGATCCAGCGCGAAGCCGCCCGGCCCATAGGCAAACGGCACATAGACCGGGTGCGCGCCGGCCTTCAGCGCCGCCGCCGCCGCATTGGGCCAGGTGGGCGAGGGGATGATCACCTCGTCGCCCGCTCCGAGCGCCAGCGCGAAGGCGATCTGGATCGCCTGCATGCCCGAGCCGGTGACGAAAAAGCGCTCGGGATCGCAGGGCACGTCATAGAGGCCGGCGATATAATCGGCGATCGCCGCGCGCAGATCCGGCAGGCCGCGTTGCCAGGTGTAGAAGGTTTCGCCCGCGTGCAGCGCCTGCGCCGCGGCCTCGCAGATGAAGGCGGGGGTCTGGATATCCCCCTCGCCGGCCCACATGGGCACGATGCCCTCGCGGTTGCGCCCGTAATTCATCACTTCCACGATGCCGCTCTCCGGCAGGGCGCGCACATGGGCGCGCACCGCGTCCAGCAGGGGATCGGCGGCGGAAACGCCCGAGGGAGCGACGGACGCGGAGGCGGAGGCGGGTGCGGTCATGAGGGGACAGCCTGGGCAGAAGCCTTTGGGCGCGACGGCGCGGTGGGACGCTCGCCGCGTGAAGCGCGCGGGCAAGCGCGGCGACCATACTCATGTTCGCCCGTGAGCACCCATCAAATGGCGTGACACATCAATCAGCATTCTTGATGCGTGATTTGCATTCTTGCAAATGGCCTTTGCATGGCGACCCCCTATTCCGGGCTGCCTCGCAAGCTTAAGTCGAAGGCCTTACCGGGCTTGAGGCCCGGCTCCTCCATCGGGTGATGCCATGAGCTATAAGATTGATCAGGCCGCTTTGGACACTCTGTTCCTGAAGGCGCGCTCGCAGAACGGCTGGACCGACCAGAAGGTGAGCGAAGCCGAGCTGCGCGCGCTCTACGATCTCGCCATCTATGGCCCGACCTCGGCCAACACCCAGCCCGCGCGCATCCTGTTCCTGGCGTCCGAGGAAGCCAAGGCGCGCTTGAAGCCGGCGCTGATGGAAGGCAATCTCAAGGCGCTCGCCGCGCCGGTCATCGCCATCATCGCCTATGACCTGGAATTCTACGAGAAGATCCCCCAGCTGTTCCCCCATGCGCCGGGCTTCAAGGATCTGTTCGTGAACAATCCCGCTATGGTCGAACCTCACGCTTTCCGCAACTCCGCGCTGCAAGGCGCCTATTTCATGCTCGCCGCCCGCGCGGTGGGGCTGGACGTCGGCCCCATGTCCGGCTTCGACGCCGCCAAGCTGGATGCGGAATTCTTCCCGGACGGCAAGGTGAAGACCAATTTCATCACCGCCCTCGGCCATGGCGACCCGGCGAAGGTCATGCCCCGCCTGCCGCGCCTGCCCTTCGAGGAAGGTGCGAAGATCCTCTGAGGCACGCCCGGCCGACCGGTCGATCGTCCCCACGCTCGCGGGGGGCGCCTGTCACCAGGCGCCTCTCGCCGCAGACCGCGCGTTCACCGAACTTCGGCGCGCGGAATTCGGCCGAAACGGCCGTTTCATCGCCCGAAAACGCGGCGTGATCGCCTGCGAATCCGCCGTTCGTCTGCGCCGCCCGAATGTTTCACGTGAAACATTCTGAGGAAAACACAGGGTTTGCGGGGCCTTCTGCCGGGTCCGCCCCCCGTTGCCCCAGCTTGGGGCGGAATTTTCGTTTCAATCCCCGCCGATAATCTCGCGCACCAGATCGTCCAGGTTTCCCCCCGCATAGAGATGCCCCGGCAATGCGGCGCGGCGGGCGGCTTCCAGGTCCGTGTCCTTGTCGCCGATGAGGAAGGAGCGGGCCTTATCCACCGGCCATTCTGCGAGCGCACGCAGGATCATGCCGGGATTGGGCTTGCGGTCGAAAGGGTCGAATGCATCGTCCGCGACGCTGCCTTCCGGGTGAAACGGCGCGAGATAGAAGCGGTCCACATGGCCGCCGTGGCGGGACAGTGCTTCCGCCAGCGCTGCGTTGAACGCGTGCGCCTGTTCCAGCGTATACAGCCCGCGTGCGATGCCCGACTGGTTGGTGACCACGAACACCAGATAGCCGGCCGCATTCAGCCGCGCCACCGCTTCCCCCGCGCCCGGCATCAGGCACAGGTCCGCCGGGCGGAAGGCATAGCCGATATCGACGTTCAGCACGCCATCACGATCCAGGAACGCGGCGGGACGCAGGGCTTGCGCCCCCGTCCCGCTTCCTTCGCCCACGCTCAGTCCTGGCCGGGATCGGCGCGGAAGCTTGCCGCCTCGATGCCGGCGACGGCGCAGGCCTCGTCATTGTCCGAGGTGTCGCCGGAAATGCCGACCGCGCCGCAGATGGCGCCCTGCGCATCGCGAATCAGCACGCCGCCCGGCACCGGAATGAGATCGCCCACCACTTCGCCGGCCGCGGCGATGAAGAAGGGCTGCTCCTTGGCGCGGCGGAACAGCGAGCGCGAGCCCATGCCCAGCGCCAGCGCGCCGCGCGCCTTGCCGATGGCGATCTCGCCGCGCTTCAGGCTGGTGCCGTCCTGGGCCGCGAACGCCTTGAGCGCGCCGCGTCCGTCCAGCACCACGATGGCGAGCGGGCTGAGATTCTGAGCCGCTGCCTGGCGCAGCGCCGTGGACAGGATGGTCTGGGCCTGGTCGAGGGTCAAAACCGACATGCGCGTCTCCCGTGCCGCCCCGTGCGACGGCAGGAGGAGTATTACAAGCCCGCGGTCAGGGAAAGCCACCGGGGAAAGACGCCAGCGAAACGCGGGAGGCGGTTGCGCTGGCGCGGTTTTTTGTCGATGGCAGGGGCGGCGCGTGGCAGCATCGCGGCGAGGCGGGAGAGGGCCGGATCATGCATCCCATCACCAACACCAATCCCAAGCGGCAGATCAACGAGCCGGGGCACCGCCGCAAGTTCCTGGTGGTGATCGACGAAACCCCGGAATGCGACCGCGCGGTCTATTACGCCAGCCGCCGCGCCGCGCGCACCGCCGCGGGGGTCGTGATGCTGGGCATCCTGGAACTGGAGGGCGCGCGCCAGCAATGGCTCGGCATCGCCGATTTGATGCGCGCGGAAGCCACCGAGGCCATGCAGGCGCATCTCGACGATTATGCCGCCCGTGCCCGCCAGCTCGCGGGCATCGAGGCGGAAACCGTGATCCGCGAGGGCGGCAAGAGCGCCGCTCTGCTGGACTTGATCGGCGAGGACCGCGACATCGCCATTCTCGTGCTCGCCGCCGGAACCGGATCGGAAGGGCCGGGCCCCCTGGTCGCGGCCGCCGCCGGGCCGCATGCGGCGCGCTTTCCCATTCCCGTCACGATCGTGCCCGGCGCGCTCTCGGACGAGGAGCTGGACGCCCTCGCCTGACGCGGCCGGGGGAACAGCGCCGCGCCGCAAGGCCATAAGGGATGGAACGGGAGGGGACGGGCGTTGGAATTGTTCGAGGCGCGCAGGCCGGCCACGCTGGAGAGCATCTCCTGGATCCGCAAGGCGTTGCGCCGCCAGCTGGCGCAATTGCGCATCGGCGCGGACATCAGCGACGAGGTGGTGCTGGCGCTGGTGGAACTCGCCACCAACACCGTTCAGCACGCCCGCCCGCCGGCGCGCGAAATCGCCGTGCGGGTGCGCCTGGAAGGCATCGTGCTCACCCTCGACCTGGAGGATGACGGCGGCCCGTTCCTCGGCTTCGCGGCAGCCTGGGAGGCGGCGAGCCTCACCCGCATGGCGCCCGATGCCGAATCCGGCCGCGGCCTGCCGCTGGCCCGGCATTTCCTCGACCAGGCGCGCTACCAGCCCGGCCCGCCCAACCGCTTCGTTCTGCGCCGCCAGCTGGCGCGCCGGCGGCCGCAGGTGCTGGTGGTGGAGGACGAGGAAGTTCTTCTTGAGACCTATCTCGGCCTGCTGGAGCCGCATTATCGCGTGATCGCCGCGCGCGACCTGCGCAGCGCCCTGCTGCTGACGCGCGAAACCAAGGTGGACCTGATCCTCACCGATTTCCATCTCGGCGCCGAACCGGGCACCGCGCTCGTGGCGGCGCTTGAGGAAGACCGCGACCGGCCGCCCATCCCCATCGTCATGATCACGGCGGATTCCAGCGTGCGCACCCGCGCCCTGGAGCTTGGCATCGACACCTTCCTCACCAAGCCGGTGACGCCGGAAGCCCTGCTGGAGACCATCCAGCTCGCGCTCACCCGCGCCCTGCGCCAGCGGGTGCGGCTGTTCCGCTATTTCGGCACCACCCTCGGCCAGCTGGTGCAGCCCAACCTGCCGCAGGCGCTCGGCCCGTTCGCCCTGGCGCTGCTGCACGAAACCGCCGACATCGGCGGCGGCGACCTGGTGGTGCACCTGCCCCGGCCGGGGCGCGAGCGCATCGTGATGGTGGATGTGATGGGCCACGGCATAGACGCCAAGGCCGGCGCCATCGCCCATGCCGCCATGGTGCGCGCGCTGGATCTCGACCCCAGCCTCTCGCCCGGGCAATTCCTGGCCCGCTGGTCGGACCTGATCTTTGGCGAGCCGGCCTTCGATGCCGCCATCGCCACCGCCCTGGTGGTGGACCTGCTGGCGGACGGGACGATCGAGATCGCCTCGGCCGGCCATCCCCACCCCATGATCCTCAGCGCCACCTCGGCGCGGGCTGTGGCCTGCGAGGGGCCGCTACTCGGCTTCGCCGACCGGCCGCGCTACGCGGAAACGCGCCTGACGCTCGCCCCCGGGGAACGCCTGCTGCTCGCGACCGACGGGCTGGACCCGGCGGAACTGGCGAGCGGCGGGACCTGCCCGGACTGGCTGGTGGGCGAAGTGCAGAGTCGCGCCGCTTTGCCCCTGCCGGCGGCCGCCGGGCGCACCGCCGCGCGCATCTCGGCCCGCCTCGGTCCCGATCCGCAGGACGATTGGATGCTGATCCTGCTGGAGCGCAGCGACCCCGCCGGCACCGGGATCGCTCCGGCACCGGCGGCTCGCATCCCCGCCGAACCGCACCGCGAGGCCGCCCCACAAACGCTTGATCCGGCCGGCGCTGCGGACCATCGCGCCACCCCCCTCCCCGCAGGCCCGGCGCCCGAACCCGTCCCGCCTCAAGGCGCCGTCGATCTTCCCGCTGTGGCCGACGCGGATGGGCTCGAGCTGTCCGGCGTCGCCGCGCTGCGCAATGCGGTGAGCCCGGCGGCCTTCCAGGGCCTTGCCGAGCGGTTCATGGAGAATGCCGCGCGCCGATTTGAGACCTGGGCCGCGCTGGTCGAGGCGGGGGACGGGGCCGCGCTGCGGCGCGAAGCCCATGCGCTCGCCGGCCTGCTCGGCCAGTTCGGCCTTGCCGGCGCCGCCGACCTGGCCCGCCAGGTGGAACACGCTCCAGACGATGCCGCGCAGCTCGGCCCCGCGCGCGCGCTTTCGCTCCAGGGCCCGCGCCAGCTGGCGCTGCTGAAATCCTGGCTGGAACGGGAACCATAGCCCCGCAAAGGGACGGCTATTTCAGGTCGCGTCCTTCGCCGGCGGCATAGAGCGCGGCGAGGCCCTGGCGATAGGTGGGATAGCCGAGGGTGACGCCCAGCTCGTGCTTCAGCCGATAATTGGCGACCCGCTTGTTGGCTGCCCAGAAGGATAGCGCCATGGGCGTCATGTCCCGCGCCGCTTCGTCGAACGGGATGGCCGGCGGGGGTTCCACCCCCAGCAGCGTTGCTGCGGCAAGGATCGGCTCGCCGGGCGCGGTGGGCAGATCGTCGGTCACATTCACCACGCCATGGAACCGCCGCTTCACCGCATTGCGGATGCTGGCGGTGATGTCGTCCACATGGATGCGGTTGAACACCTGGTCGGGCTTGTCGATGCGCCGCGCCTCCCCGCGCGCCACCTGCACCAAAGCGTTGCGGCCCGGCCCATAGATGCCGGCAAGGCGCAGGACCGCCACCGGCACGTCGCGCGCGCCACCGAACTTCAGCCATTCGGCTTCCGCCGCAAGGCGCCGTTCCAGGCGCAGCGAACCCGGCTTCGGCACGGCGCGCTCATCCACCCAGGCGCCCTTATGGTCGCCGTAAACCCCGAGCGTGGTCAGATAGATCACCGAGCGCAGATGGACATTGGCCATCAGCGCCGCGCGCCCGACCGCCAGAACCGGATCGCCCGCTTCGCCGGGAGGCGCCGAAAGCAGCAGGACGTTGGCTGTGCGCAAGGCCTGTTCGAGCGTGGCGGACAGATGAACGCCATCGAACGGCAGGCCCGTGACCGAAAGGCCGGGCCGCGCCAGCGAAGCGAGCGCCTGCGCCCCTTCGCGCGTACGGCTGGTGCCGATGACGCGCGAGAACGGCACCGGATCGCGCGCCAGCAGGGCGCGTCCGCAATATCCCAATCCCACCGCCAGCAGCGTGCTCATGTCATCGGTCATGACGCAGGCGCGCGCTTCCGGCAAGGGCGAAAGCGGCCGTTCTGCCGGGAGACCCTTCCTCAGGGGCGGCCCGCCGCCTCCCATTCCGCCCGCACCGCGCTGTCCGGATCTTGCGGGCGCGATGCCGCGAGCCGCGCGAATTCGCCCGCCGGCATCAGGCGCGAGAGCGCCCACACCGCCGCCCCGCGCACCAGCGGCGCGTCATCCTCCAGCAGGGAGAGGATCTGCGGCAGGAAACCGGCATGGTTCGAATTGCCCATGGCGATCAGCACATTGCGCACCATGCGCACGCGCCCGGTGCGCTTGATGGGGCTTTTGGCGAAGCGCGCGCGGAACGCCGCATCGTCCAAAGCGGCCAGCTCCGCCAAGGCGGGCGCGCGATTTTCGTCCCGCGCGGCGAGCTTCATCTCGCGTCCGGTCTGGGCGAACTTGTTCCAGGGGCAGGCGGCGAGGCAATCGTCGCAGCCATAGATGCGGTTGCCCATGAGCGGGCGCAGGTCGCGCGGGATCGGCCCGGCATGCTCGATGGTGAGATAGGAGATGCAGCGCCGGGCATCCATGCGATAGGGCGCGGGAAAGGCGGCGGTGGGGCAGGCATCGAGGCAGGCGCGGCAGTGCCCGCAATGATCGCCCTCCGGCGCATCCACCGGCAGGTCGAGCGTGGTGGCAATGGCGCCGAGGAACAGCCACGAGCCGCGCGCCCGCGATACCAGATTGGTGTGCTTGCCCTGCCAGCCGAGGCCCGCCGCCTGGGCGAGGGGCTTTTCCATCAGCGGCGCAGTGTCCACGAACACCTTCACGTCGCCGGTCCCCGCCTTGGCGAGCAAAGCGCGGGCAATGCGCTTGAGCTTCGCCTTGATCAGCTCGTGATAATCCTCGCCCCGCGCATAGACGGAGATGACACCGCCCGTGCGCTGGGCCAGCGCGGCGCGCGGGTCCTCGTCCGGACCATAGTTCAGGCCCAGCATGACGACCGTGCGCACCTCACTCCACAAAGTGCGGGCGTCGGCGCGGCGATCAAGCGTGTCCGCCATCCATCCCATGTCGCCATGGTTTCCCTCCGCCACCCATTGGCGCAGGCGCGGCCCTGCGGCCGAGGCGGCATCGGGGTCGGCGATGCCGAAGGCGTCGAACCCCTCGATAAGGGCGAGCGCGCGCAGGTAGTCCTTAAGGGTGGCCCGATCCGGCGGCGTATCCACCGCCGAAGCCTTCTCCCGGGCGCGGGGAAGGGTTTGCGGGGGAAAGGTGCCGCTCATGACGGGCGGCATGGAGGCGAGGGAAGGAGAATTCCCCCTCCCCAGCCCTCCCCCGCACGCGGGAAAGGGGGATTTTCACGCACCGCCGGTCCGCTCAGAAATCCAGGTCCGCATAGGTGCTGGAGGCCGGCATGCCGGGAATGGAATCGTTCAGCAGGCCGCGAAAGGTCGGGCGCGATTTCAGCCGCGCGTACCAGGCCTTTGCGTCCTCGTCCTCGTCCCACGGCACGTCGCCCAGATAATCGGCCACCGAAAGATGCGCGGCAGCGGCAAGGTCCGCATGGCTCATGCGCTCGCCGGCCAGCCAATTGCGGCCTTTCGCCAGCCAGCCGATATATTTGAGATGGTAGCGCAGATTGCTGCGCGCCGCACGCAGCGCCTGGGCGTCCGGCGGGCCGCCGCCCTGGTCCGATTTCATATAGCGCTTGTAGATGCGCTCACGCACCAGATGCTCGGTGCTTTCCAGGAACAGCTTGTCGTTGAACCACGCCACCAGACGCCGCACCTCCACGCGCCCGGCCGGGTCTTCCGGCAGCAGGCGGCGGTCGGCGAGGGCAAGGCCGCGCGTCTCGTCGAGATATTCCGCGATGATGCTGGCGCCGGGAACGGAAGGCGCCTGCTGCTCCACCATCACCGGCGTCTCCCCGGCGGGGTTGAGCGTCAGGAACTCGGGCTTGCGCTCCCACACGCGCACTTCCACCAGCTCCGGCTCGATGCCGTATTCGGCAAGCAGGAGGCGCACGAAACGCGAATGAGGGCAGAAAGGATGATGGTGCAGATGCATGTCTGGGGGGTTTCGCCGCTGCGGCTGGCACCCGGTCTAGATCGGTTCTCGCAGTGCCGCAAGACCGAATGGCCGCCCGCGCTGTGGCAATAGGGCCACATGGTGAACCAAACCAAACGCCTGACGCAAGGTCCGCGCCAGCGCCCGCGGCTGCTTTTGCATTGCACCGGTTAAGCGAAAATTTCAGGATGCCGCCGCTTCATGGCCCCTGGCCATTCCCCCATCACGCCCGGACTCCCGCGCCATGACCCTCGGCACCATGCTCGAAGCCCTGCTCCTCGGCCTCCTGGAAGGATTCACCGAATTCATCCCCGTGTCCTCCACCGCCCATTTGCTGCTGGCCGGGCATTTTCTCGGCTTCGAAAGCACGGGCAAGACGTTCGAGGTGCTGATCCAGCTCGGCGCGGTGCTGGCGATCCTCACGGTCTATTTCCAGCGGTTCCTGAAAGTGGCGATGGCGCTGCCCACCAGCCCCGGCGCCCGGCGCTTCGTGCTCGGCGTGCTGATCGCCTTTCTCCCGGCGGCGGTGATCGGCGCCGCGCTGCACGGCTTCATCAAGGCGGTGCTGTTCGAGAGCCCGATGCTGATCTGCTTCACGCTGATCTTCGGCGGCATCGTGCTGCTGTTCGTGGATCGCATCGTGCCGGAGCCGCGCTACAACAACGCCATGGGCTTCCCGCTCCCGCTGGCGCTGAAGATCGGCTTTTTCCAGTGCCTCGCCATGATCCCCGGCATGTCGCGCTCGGGCTCGACCATCGTCGGCGCCATGCTGATGGGCGTGGACAAGCGGGCGGCGGCGGAATTCTCCTTCTTCCTCGCCCTGCCCACCATGTTCGGCGCGTTCGTCTATGATCTCTACAAGAGCCGCAACATGCTCTCGCTGGACGACGGGCTGCTGATCGTCATCGGCTTCGTCGCGGCCTTCTGCGCCGCGGTGCTGGTGGTGCGCTCGCTGCTCGATTTCGTCTCGCGCCACGGCTATGCGGTGTTCGGCTGGTGGCGGATTATCGTGGGCGTGGCCGGGCTGATCGGCCTCGCCGTCGTGCACTGAGCCTTAGCCTTCAGAAGTCGGAGGCGATGCCGCCGACTTCCCAATCGCCATAGCGCACAGGCTCGGTGCCGCCGCGCCCGTTCACCTCCTTCGGCATGGATTTCGCCACCGCGTCGATCGCCGCGCGCCGTTCGGCCGCCTCGGCCAAGGCGCGCTGGGCTGCCGGGGAAAGGGGCTTGCCGGGCGCTGCCGCCGGCGCCCGGGTTTCGGTTTCGCTCATGCTGGTCTTCCTCATGTCATAAGCGGGGCTGCCTATGAGGCATCCCCGCCGGCGTCCTTGCCCCTGATCCTGAGGCATGCTAGCGACCCGCCACCTCGCATGGGGACGAGGATCAGCCTCAAGGGAGACGAGCATGGCGACTCAAAATGGCAGCCCGGCGGACAATGTGGCGCCTTCGCTCAATGTCCTCGCACAATATATCAAGGATCTCTCGTTCGAGAATCCCAACGCCCCGAATTCCCTGGCCTCCCCGGCCGGCCAGCCGGACGTGAGCGTGCAGATCAATGTCAACGCCCGCCCGCTCGCGAACAATGAGTTCGAAGTCGAGCTGAAGGTGGATGGCAAGGCCTCGGTCCAGGGCAACACCATGTTCGCCTTCGACCTGACCTATGGCGGCATCTTCCGCATCCAGGGCATTCCCGAGCAGAGCCTCCAGCCGGTGGTGCTGATCGAGTGCCCGCGCCTGCTGTTCCCGTTCGCCCGCCAGATCGTCGCGGACGCGGTGCGCAACGGCGGCTTCCCGCCCCTGATGATCGACCCCGTAGACTTCGCCAGCCTGTACCAGCAGCGCATGATGGCCGAAGCCCAGCGCCTGCAGCCGGTCGGCCAGGCCTGAGGATTTCCAAGCGGGTTGGGGCTTTCGCTGATTGCGGCGGCGCCCCTCACCCCACCCCTCTCCCCGTGGGGGAGAGGGAGATTTCTGCGGTTCACGGCCCTCCACCTCTCCCCGAGGGGGAGAGGTGGGCCGTGCAACGGCCGGGTGAGGGGGGTCGCGCGCGAATTCTTCAGCCCCGCGCGGCCTCTTCCGCCCGCGTTTCGTCCACGAGATATTGCGCCCATAAGGCTTTATCGCCCATCTGCTCGACGAAGGCGCGATGGATGTCGCGCTCCTCCGGGGTGAGGCGCGGCGCAAGCGGCACCGGGCGCGCGCGAGCGGCGATCACCGTATCGGCCACAAGGCGCGGCGCGGCATTGCCGCTTTCCTCCACCAGCCCGACAAGCATCGCCTGCCGGCCACCCAGCAATTCGCTATAAACTTCCGCCAGCAGCTCGGCATCCAGCAAGGCGCCGTGCTTGACGCGGCGCGAGCTGTCGATGCCATAGCGGTTCATCAGAACGTCGAGGCTGTTCTGCGCGCCGGGATGCTTGCGGCGGGCCAGAGCCAGCGTGTCGATCACCCGGTCGCGGGCGATCACCGGCCGGCCGGAGCGCGTCAGTTCGGCATTCAGGAAGCCGATGTCGAACGCGGCGTTGTGGATCACCAGCGTATCGTCGGCGATGAAGTCCAGGAACGCGTCCGCCACCTCGGCGAATTTCGGCTTGTCGGAGAGGAACTCGGCGGAGAGGCCGTGGACGTTGAACGCCTCCACCGGCATGTCCCGTTCCGGGTTGATATAGACGTGGTAGACCGTGCCCGTGAGGATGCGGTTGACCATCTCCACGCAGCCGATTTCCACCAGCCGGTCGTCCTTATTGGCGTCGAGGCCGGTGGTTTCGGTGTCGAGGACGATTTCCCGCATTGTCTTTTCCGTTCAATCCCGCACTGCCGGCCGCCGGCCCGGCCCGCTCAGTGCGCGCACGATGCCGCGCACCTGATGGCGGGCACTCTCGAACCCGCGCCCGGTATCAATCAGGAAATGGGCCCGCGCCCGCTTCTGCGAATCAGGCAATTGGCGCCCCAGGATGGCGGCAAAACGCTCCGCCGTCATGCCGGGACGCTCCAGCACGCGCGTCCGCTGCACGTCCGCAGGCGCGCTCACCACCGCAACCGCATCCACCCTCTGTTCGCCATGGGTCTCGAACAGGAGCGGAATATCCAGCACCACCAGGCGCGCGCCGGCGGCCCGGGCCCGATCGAGAAATGCCATCTCCTGGCCCCGCACCAGGGGATGAACGATGGATTCCAGCCGCTTCATCGCCTCCGCGTCGCCGAGCACGCGGGCGGAAAGGGCGGGGCGGTCAATGGCACCGTCCTTGGTCACGCCGGGAAAGGCGGCCTCAACCGGCGCCACGGCCGCGCCGCGATAGAGCGCATGGACGGCGGCATCGGCGTCATACACCGGCACGCCTTCGGTGCGGAACAGGCCGGCGGTGGCGGATTTTCCCATGCCGATGGAGCCGGTGAGGCCGAGAATCCACATAATCAGGCCTCCAGCTGGCCCTTGGCACGCAGGTCCGCGACGATCAGCTCGCGCAGCGGCGCATCGACTTCCGGCCGCACGCCGAACCAGCGCTCGAAGCCCGGCACGCCCTGGTGCAGCAGCATGCCGAGCCCGTCTACGATGCGATGGCCGCGCGCCCGCGCGGCCTTCAGCAAGGGTGTCTCCAGCGGCACATAGACCGCGTCCGTCACCACAGCCTCGGCCTTCAGGGGCGAAAAATCGAGTTCGAGCGGCGGATGCCCCTTCATGCCGAGCGAGGTGGTATTCACCAGCAACGCCGCATCCGCCAGGGGCGCGGCGATCTCGCCAAGGGAAATCGGCACCACGCGGGGGCCGAACTGGTCCGCCAACGCCTGGGCACGTTCCACCGTGCGGTTCGCGAGCCAGAGCTTCTCCACACCGCGTGCGAGCAGGCCATAGACGATGGCCCGCGACGCGCCGCCCGCGCCGAGCACCAGCACCGGGCCGCCGCTCTTGTCCCACCCCGGCGCGCCGGCATCGAGATTGGCCATGAATCCATAGACGTCGGTATTGCCGCCGTGGAGGCGCCCATCCTCGAACCACAGCGTGTTCACCGCTCCGAGCGCGCGAGCGGTCTCGTCCGCCTCGGCGACCGCGCGAAAGGCGATTTCCTTGTTCGGCGCGGTCACATTGCCGCCCGCATAGCCCCGCGCGGCGAAATCCGCGTAGAATGCCGCGGCTTCCTCCGGCGGGACGTCCTCACGGCCATAGGTGCCGGAGAGGCCGTGCTTTTCCAGCCAATAGCCATGCAGCATGGGCGAGCGGGAATAGGCCACGGGATGGCCGCTGATGCACAGGTTCACGCTCACAGCAAAACGCCCTCGTCGCGCAGGAATCCCAGCAGCGGCAGCAGCGGCAGGCCGAGGATGGTGAAGTGATCGCCCTCAATGGCCGCGAACAGGTTCACACCCAGCCCTTCCAGCTGGTAGCCGCCGACGCTGGTGAGCACAGCCGGCCCCGCAGCGTCGAGATAAGCGTCGAGCGCGGTATCGGAGAGGGTGCGCAGGGTCAGCCGCGCGGTTTGAACCGTCTCGAACACCACCTCCTCGTTCTGCACCACCGCCACGGCGGAATGCAGCGCATGGGTGCGGCCGGCGAGGCGGGCGAGCTGGGCGCGAGCGCTCGCACGATCCTTCGGCTTGTGGAACACCGCGCCGCCCAGCGCGAGGGTTTGGTCGGCGCCGATCACCAGGCGGTCGGCATCGAGCTTGCGGGCGCCGGCGAACGCCTTGGCGCGGGCGAGCATGCGGGCGACATCGTCCGCCCCGGCCTCGCAGGCCGGCGCGGCGGTCTCGATGGCGCGCTCGTCCACCTCGCCGTCAACCAGTTCCACTGGAAGCCCGGCAGCTTCCAGCAGGGCGCGCCGGGTGGCGCTGCGCGAGGCGAGCACGAGGGGAGAAGGGCCGCACCAAAGGGTCATGGCCAGGTCCCTCCGCTCAGGTTTCCACGATGGCGCGGCGCCGGCGCTCGGAGAGATGGCCGATGATCGCGGCCGCCGTCTCCTCGATAGAGCGGCGCGACACGTCGATCAGCGGCCAGCCATGGCGCGCGCACAGCCGGCGCGAAAGGGCGAGCTCCTCGGACACCGCCTCGCGATCCACATAAGCGGTGTTCGGGTTCGCGGCATTCAAGCCCAGAAGGCGGTTCTGGCGGATTTCCACGATCCGTTCCGCGCTGGCGACGAGGCCGACGATCAGCGGCTTTTTCAGCCGTTCCAGGCCCGCGGGAAGGGGAACATTGGGCACGAGGGGAATATTGGCGGTCTTGATGCCGCGATTGGCCAGATAGATCGAGGTCGGCGTCTTGGACGTGCGCGACACGCCGAGCAGCACCACGTCCGCCAGTTCCAGATCGTCGGTCATATGGCCGTCGTCGTGCATGACGGTGAAATTCAGCGCGTCGATGCGCTTGAAATAAGTGGCATCCAGCGCGTGCTGCCCGCCGACGCGCGGCTGCGGCTCGCCGCCCAGATAGGACTGGAACATCTGCACCACCGGCGCCAGCACCGAGAGGAACGGCACGCCGAGTTCCCGGCAGCGCTCCTTCAGCCGTTCGCGGACTTCCTTGTCCACCAACGTGTAGAGCACGATGCCGGGATTGTTCTCGATGTCGATGAGCACCCGCTCCAGCTGCTTCATGGAGCGCACGAGCGGGTAGACGTGCTCGATCGGCAGCACATTGGCATATTGGGCGCAGGCGGCGCGGCCGACATTGATCAGCGTCTCGCCGGTGGCGTCCGACACCAGGTGCAGATGGAAATAGCTTTCGTTGGGAACGCGCGGTGCCGTCACGTCATATCCTGCCACTTATCCACCGGCCTGTGGACGGTCGGTGCAGAAACGCACGCCCAAGGGGGTCATGCAAGGCCGGCGAAAGAGTCATGGGCATCGTCGTCCACAATTGAACCCGTGGGGACTGACTCAAAGGCACCCTCTGTGGGCTTGTGGGGAAATCTCCCGACGCGGGGCAATTTACCTTTTGTTAACGATTGTTGGCCGGCTCATCGGGCAGGGTGCGCGGACGTGTCAGCCTGTGGACCGGTTGTCGACGGCGCTGCGAATAGTTAATCAACCGTTAAGACATAAAAGACTCTCTCTTAAATAAGATTCCTTTTTAGATAGTTGGAGCGGGATGACGAACAGCGCGGCGCAGCCTTCCCCCTTTCTCGCCGTGCTCGATGGCGTGCCCCAGGCGATCCCTCCGCTCTGGATGATGCGCCAAGCGGGACGCTATCTGCCCGAGTATCGCGCGGTGCGCGCCACGGCCGGTGATTTCCTCACCCTGTGCTACACCCCCAAGCTCGCCGCCGAGGTGACCCTTCAGCCGATCCGTCGCTTCGCCTTCGACGCGGCCATTATTTTTTCCGACATTCTGGTCATTCCCCACGCGCTCGGGGTGGATGTGCGCTTCGAGGCCGGCGAGGGCCCGCGGCTGGAGCCGGTGACGAGCGGTGCGGACGTGGCGGCGCTGCGCGATGCGCTCGACCCTGATCGCGTCCAGCCGGTCTATGAGGCGCTTTCGCTGGTGAAAGCGGCCCTGCCCCGTGAAACCGCGCTGATCGGCTTCTGCGGGGCGCCCTGGACCGTGGCGACCTATATGGTGGCCGGGCAAGGCACCGACGACCAGGGGCCGGCGCGTTTGCTCGCGCTGCGCGATCCCGCGCTGTTCCAATCCTTGATCGACGTGCTGGTGGAGATGTCCATCGCCCATCTCAACGGGCAGATTTCCGCCGGCGCGGACGCGGTGCAGATTTTCGATACCTGGTCCGGCGTGCTCGATCCGGCCTCGTTCGAGCGTTGGTGCGCCAAGCCCCTGGCGCGGATCGTCGCGGGGGTGCGGGCTGTGCATCCCGAAGCGCGCATCATTTCCTTCCCCAAGGGCGCGACCATGGAGGCGCTGGAGAAGCTGGCCGACCTGGGTCTCAATGCGATTGGCCTCGACTGGAGCGCGGATCGGCGCGTTGCGCGGGAACGGCTTGGGGATAAAGTGGCACTCCAGGGCAATCTCGACCCGCTGCGGCTGATCGCCGGAGGGGCGCAGCTGGATGAGGAAATCTTCAATATCCGCAAGGATTTTCAGGGCGCGCGGCACATCTTCAACCTGGGTCACGGCATCAAGCCGGAAACCCCGCTCGCGCATGTGGAAAACCTTGTGGAAAAAGTGCGGATAAGCCTGTGATCTTCCGGTGCACAGACGCCGTACGAGGCGGACGCTGAGATGCTCTATCTCTGGATCAAGGCGCTGCACGTAATGGCGGTCATCTCGTGGATGGCCTCGCTGTTCTACCTGCCGCGCCTGTTTGTCTATCATTGCGACGCGCCGAAGGGCTCAGCGCAATCCGAGACGTTCAAGGTCATGGAGCGCCGCCTGCTGAAGGCGATTTCCAACCCGGCCATGATCGTGACGTGGCTGGCCGGCGCGTTCCTGATCTATGAGGGCGGCTGGATCTCCTCGCCCTGGCTGCACGCGAAGCTGGTTCTGGTCCTCGCCTTGTCTGCTTTCCACGGGGAATGCGCGAAATGGACGAGGGTCTTCGCCGAGGACCGCAACACCAAAAGCGCCAAATTCTACCGTATCGCCAATGAGGTGCCGACGGTTCTGATGATCGGCATCGTGATCCTGGTGATCCTTAAGCCCTTTTGATGAGCCGGCAGGCCGCGACAGGGCTTGCATAAGGGCCCGCGATTCCGGTATTGTTCTCGGGCTTTCCTAAACGCAGGCAGCGCGCGTTTCGTTTTTACGGCCACGTCATGGGGCCGACACGGAACGTCAGGTGAGATCCCGGTATCCCGGTGTTTCCTGAAGATCTGCGATTCCCCGCCCTTCCATCTGCCCGGCTTTGGTTCACGAAGCCGCCGGCCCAATTCAAGATTTCGAGGCTTTCCCATATGCGGGAAGTGAAACTCCAGGATCTCAAGTCCAAAACCCCCGTCGAACTGCTCGCCTTCGCTGAAGAAAACGAGGTCGAAAACGCGAGCACCCTGCGCAAGCAGGAACTGATGTTCGCGATTTTGAAACAGCTCGCCGCCAGCGAAACCGAGATCATCGGCGAGGGTGTCGTCGAAGTGCTCCAGGACGGCTTCGGCTTCCTGCGTTCCCCCGACGCCAATTATCTGCCCGGCCCGGACGACATCTATGTCTCCCCCTCCCAGATCCGCCGCTTCGGCCTGCGGACCGGCGACACGGTCAACGGCCAGATCCGCAGCCCCAAGGAGGGCGAACGCTATTTCGCGCTTCTCAAGGTCAATACGATTAATTTCGAAGACCCCGAGAAGACCCGGCACAAGATCAATTTCGACAATCTGACGCCGCTCTATCCCGACGAGCGCCTGAAGCTGGAATTCGAGGATTCGTCCAAGAAAGACTATTCGGCGCGCATCATCGACATCGTCTCGCCCATCGGCAAAGGCCAGCGTGGACTGATCGTCGCGCCGCCGCGCACCGGCAAGACCGTGCTGCTGCAGAATATCGCCAAGTCCATCACCGCCAATCATCCGGAATGCTTCCTGATCGTGCTGCTCATCGACGAGCGGCCCGAGGAAGTCACCGACATGCAGCGCTCGGTGAAGGGCGAGGTCATCTCCTCCACCTTCGACGAGCCGGCCTCGCGCCACGTGCAGGTCGCCGAGATGGTGATCGAGAAGGCCAAGCGCCTCGTGGAGCATGGCCGCGACGTGGTGATCCTGCTGGATTCCATCACCCGTCTTGGCCGCGCCTACAACACCGTGGTCCCCTCCTCCGGCAAGGTGCTGACCGGCGGCGTGGATGCCAACGCCCTCCAGCGGCCCAAGCGCTTCTTCGGCGCGGCGCGTAACATCGAGGAAGGCGGATCGCTCACCATCATCGCGACCGCACTCATCGACACCGGCTCGCGCATGGACGAAGTGATCTTCGAAGAGTTCAAGGGCACCGGCAATTCGGAAGTCATCCTGGACCGCAAGGTGTCCGACAAGCGGGTGTTCCCCGCCATCGACATCACGCGCTCCGGTACCCGCAAGGAAGAACTTCTGGTTCCCGCCGACGTGCTCAAGAAGATGTACGTCCTGCGGCGCATTCTCAATCCCATGGGTACGGTGGACGCCATCGAATTCCTCATGGACAAGCTGCGCCAGACCAAGACGAACCAGGATTTCTTCGATTCCATGAACACCTGATCGAAAAATTCCGAGCAGACCTGAAATCAGCCGCACCTTCTGCGGCTGATTTTTTTTGTGGCCATGCCCATGGACCGATCATGCATTTATTCGGATCCATGCGAATGATGCCGGGCCGCCTGGAGCGCCCGAAGGTCCGGGCATCTTGAGGAATGTGAGTGCGATGCGCGATCCGGTGAGCCAGCAGGACGACGCGCGGCCTCGGGCCGGGGTGCGCCGGGTGCTGCTGGACACATCGTTCGTGATGGCCGATCCGGCGCCGCTCGGCATCCATCGGGTCCTGGCCCAATATGCCACCTATGGCGCCCGCTTCGCGGCCCAGGCCGGTGTCGGCTTCGATCTTGTGGAATGCACCCCAGACGGCGGTTTCACGCGTCGCGTGGCACCACTCATCGGCAGTCCCTTGGAGCCGCCAGAACCCGCTCCCGCTGTTCGCCTCGCCTTGCGGACCAGCGTTGAGGCATTGCGCTATGGCAGCCGCGTGCTGTCAGCGGGGGGCCATTTCCTTGCCAGCCTGGTGCCGGCGGCGCCGCTGAAACGGGCCAGCGCGGCGTTTTCCCGAAGGATGGACGGGCTTGTTCCGGCGGTGCGTGCCGCGCTCACGCCGGCGCCCATACGCGGGGAGGCCATCGCCTTTGCGCCGGGTGACGTGCTGTTCTGCCCCGGCTTCTGGCACGAGATGGAGTTCAGCGCCTATCGGCGGGCATCCGCCGCCGGGGCCGAAATCGTCTTTCTCGTCCACGACATCCTGCCCGCGCTCCTGCCGAACTTTTATCAATATCCCTGGCGGCTGAAATTCGAGCGTGCCCTGATTCAGGCCCTGGCGCTGGGAGGACATTTTTATGCAGTGTCCGGCCAGAGCCTGGACGACCTGCGGGACTTCGCCCGTTGGCACGGCACGCAGGTGCACGGCTCCGTCGCCTATAATGGCTTTGAGCGGGGGCGGGACGGGCAGGGCGCGAGCGCGCCCGTCCTGCTGAGCGATGCGCGCCGCGCGGTGCTGGCGCGGCGGCCCTGGCTGATGGTGGGCACGGTGGAGCCCAAGAAGGGCCATCGCGATGCGGTGGCCACCTTCGAGCGGCTCTGGCGCGAGGGCTATGAGCGGCCGCTGGTGATCATCGGCCGTCGCGGCTGGATGAGCGAGGACATGCTGGAGATCATCTGCGGCTCGCCTTGGTACGGGCAGCGGCTGTTCTGGTACCAGGACCTCGGAGACGCGGAGGTGGCCGCCCATTATGCCGGCGCCCATGCGCTGCTGTTTGCCTCTGTGGCCGAGGGGTTCGGATTGCCCCCCTTGGAAGCGGCCACGCGCGGGCTTCCCGTGCTCGCGCGCGACATTCCCGTGGTCCGCGAACTGCTGGGCGCGGCGGGCTGTTATTTTTCCGGCAGACGCGAGATGCCCGGCGCCGTCCGCGCGCTTGAGGATGTTGCGGCTTATGCTGCGGTGCAACATCGCCAAGCCGAGCTGACCTGGTATTCCGCGCAGGCGGTGGTGGACCAGGTGATGACGGACCTCTTGCGGCCCGCGCCGGAGCGTGCCGAGGGGATGGATCTGCTGCGATCGGTGACGCGTCTCCCGGTGCGGACAAATGCACAATAAAAGTGCATTTGCAACTCGGCTACCCGTAAAAGTTGATGGTCTCAGGTGGTCGCTGGCGGCAAAATCGAGGATCGGACGATCCTTTCTTTGTCCGATCTGAACTTGCCGTCCTGAGGCTCCTGACGCGATTTCAGAGGCATCCGCCTTTTTTCGCTGCCGAACCTTCTCCGATCAGGCGCGTGCGGCCTCCAACGCCGGCCCAATCGCCTCCGGCTCCGTGATCGGCAGCGTGCAGCGCCCCGCGACGCAGATGAAAGCCGCTCCGGAGGGTGGGGCGCTCTCCATCCGGGCGCGGGCGAGGCTTCCGGGTGGCAGGTCGTCCGCCTGCGCGGCGCGGATCACGACGCGCGCGAGGAAGGATTGGCGCATGCCGGCCTGCGCCAGGGCCTCGCCCGCGGCCCCGGTGGTGACGATTTCCGCCAGCCGCAGGCGGGTGTCGATGGCATTGAGCAACGCTCCATGGGCCAGGGCATTTCCGGCGGCTGCGGCGGACAGGCCACGCAGAATACGGTCCGCCCGCTCCCGCAACGCATCGTCCCCCACCAAGGCGGACAGGCGCACCAAGGCATCCGCCGCCACCGCATTATAATTCGGCTGGGCCTCATCCATGGTGGTCAATGGACGAACGACCAGGGCGTCGGCATCGTCGGCGGTGAGGAAATAGGCGCCGCTGGCGCTATCCAGATGGTGGCGCTCCAGGATGGTGAGAAAGGCCACCGCGCGGCTCAGGGGGTCGCCGGCGCCGGTTGCTTCATGCAGGGCGATGCCGGCGCGGGCCATGGCCGCAAGATCGCTGGCAAGGCCGGGAAAAAGCGTGCGGCCGGCGCGATAGGAATGGCCGATCCGATCGCCTTCGCTCATGAGATCGACCACGGCGGCGAACGCGCGCTCGGCCAGGGCGATCCAGCCGGGTTCGTTCAGCAGCGCGCCGGCGCGGGCAAGGGCGGCAATCATCAGGCCGTTCCAATCCGCCAGAACCTTGTCGTCGAGCCCCGGCCGCACCCGTTTCGCCCGCGCCGCGAGGAGCTTTTCGCGCAGCGGGGCGAGGCGGGCCTCGTCCTCTTGAGCCACGTCACCGGCCTTGGTGCGGTTGAGGATTGTGGCCGCTTCCCAGTTTCCGCCCGGCGTCACATCATAGAATCCGGCGAGAGTGGCGGCATCCTCCGCGCCCAGGACCTCCTCGATCTGGGCCTTCGTCCACACATAGAACTTGCCTTCATGGCCCTCGCTGTCGGCGTCCAGGCTCGCGCAGAAGGCGCCGCCATCGGTCAGCATTTCCCGTTCCAGCCACCCGACGGTTTCGCGCGCGCGGGCGAGAAACAGCGGGTCGCCCGTCTCCTGGTGGGCGAGGGCCAGCAACTCCAGCAGCAGGGCATTGTCGTAGAGCATCTTCTCGAAATGCGGCACCAGCCAATATTCGTCCACGCTGTAGCGCGAGAAGCCGCCGCCGAGATGATCATAGATGCCGCCCTCGCACATGCGGTTGAGGGTGAAGGCGCAGATCGCCTTCAGCTTCTCGTCGCCGGTGCGCTCGCCCGCCCGCCAGAGCATCTCCATCAACCCGGTCTGGGGAAATTTCGGCGCGCCGCGCAGGCCGCCATTGGCCCTGTCGAACAGGCCGGCGACCTGTTGCGCGGCCCGGTCCAGCTCGGGCAGGCCGATCACCACCTCGCCCTGGGGGCGGGCCGCCTTCTGGAGGCGCTCGAGGATGGCGTCGCGGTTATGGGCGATCTTTTCGGGGGTCTCGCGATAGACCTGGGAGACCTGTTGCAGCACATCGGTAAAGCCGGGGCGGCCATAGCTCGCGGTGCGGGGAAAATAGGTGCCGCCCCAGAACGGCTTTCCATCCCCATCCAGGAACATGGTCAGCGGCCAGCCGCCCTGTTCGCCCAATTGGTGGAGCGCGGCCATATAGATCTGGTCCACGTCGGGCCGTTCCTCGCGATCAACCTTGATGTTCACGAACAGGTCGTTCATGACGCCTGCCACCAGGGGATTTTCAAAGCTTTCATGGGCCATGACATGGCACCAATGGCAGGCCGCATAGCCCACGGAGAGCAGAACCGGCTTTCCCGTGCGCCGGGCTTCCGCGAACGCTTCCGGGCCCCACGGCCACCAATGGACGGGATTGTCCTGATGCTGAAGCAGATAGGGACTGGTCTCGGACCCGAGGCGGTTTTCGGTCATCGTCCCAACTCCAGTTTCAAGGCCGGCGCGTGATGCGGTCATCGGACACCATATTCGCTTTGTCCAGCGGGCGGCTGCCCTCCGGGGTTGCGCTCGTGCGCATTTCCGGCCCCTCGGCCCGCGCGGCCGCCGTGGCATTGGCCGGCACCGTGCCTCCGGCCCGGCAGGCGACCTATGCCGTCTTGCGGGCGCCGGGAACGGGGGAGGCGCTGGACCGGGGGTTGATCCTGTTCTTCGAAGGCCCGCGCAGCGCCACGGGGGAGGATCTCGTGGAGCTTCACCTTCATGGCGGCCGGGCGGTGGTTGCCGCCATTCTTTCAACCTTGTCCGCGCTGGATGGGTTCCGCCCCGCGCAGGCGGGCGAATTCACCCGCCGCGCCCATGCCAATGGCAAGATGGACCTGGCCGAGGTGGAGGGCCTCGGCGATCTGATCGCGGCGGAGAGCGAAGCCCAGCGCCGGCAGGCTCTGGCGCAAGCGTCCGGCGTCCTGTCCCGCCGCGTCGCCGGCTGGCGCGAACGGCTGATCCGCGCCCTGGCCTTGGTGGAAGCCACCATAGATTTTGCCGACGAGGATGATGTGCCGGAGGATCTCACCGGTCCGGCGCTGCTGGAAACCGGCCTGTTGCGCGGGGAGCTGGCGGCGGCGCTGGCGGACGGCGCGCGGGGGGAGCGGGTGCGCGACGGCCTTTCCATCGCCATCGCCGGGCCACCGAACGCGGGCAAATCCACTTTGCTCAACCGCCTTGCGGGGCGCGAGGCCGCCATTGTCTCGCACCGGCCGGGCACCACGCGGGACGTTCTGGAGGTGCATCTGGAACTGGCCGGGCAGGCGGTGACCCTCATCGACACCGCCGGCCTGCGGGATACGGACGACGAGGTGGAGGCCGAGGGCATTCGCCGCGCCCGCGCGCGCGCCGCCTCCGCCGACCTCGTGCTGTGGTTGAGCGAGGAGGGCACCCCGTCGCCGCCCGAGCTGGCACATGCGCTCGCCGTGCGCACCAAGGCGGACCGAGCGCAAGCACAGCCCGCCGCGCCGGACGCAGCGGGGCCGGTGCTCACGATTTCCGCCGCCACGGGGCAGGGGATGGATGACTTGATAGCGCTGATGGAGGCGCGGGCCGAGACCCTTGGGGGCGGCGAGCCCGCCCTGATCACGCGCGAACGCCAGCGGCTCGCGCTGCGCGATGCGCTGGCGCACCTTGATCGCGCGCTGGCCCGGGCCGGAGGCGGGAGCGAGGACTTGCTGGCGGAAGACCTGCGCCTCGCCGCCCGCGCGCTGGATGCGCTGGTGGGGCGGGTGGATATGGAGGATGTGCTCGACGCCTTGTTCCGCACCTTCTGCATCGGCAAATGACGTCGGGGCGGGGCGAATGTTTCACGTGAAACATTGTGCCTCACTCAGGCCCTGCCGCCTTCTTCGGTGCAGGAGGCTGCGCGGCATTGTCATTCGGGGATGTGACGCGCGGCGCGGCGAGACGCTCCGGCATTTTGCGATGTTGGGCGGTGAGCGCCAACCGCCTCCCATCGCGGGGGCGCCTTGAGCAAATGTTTCACGTGAAACATTTTCGCTGGCCGTCCGAAGCGTCGGGCCAGCAGCTCTGTCCGATCCCGGAATGTTTCACGTGAAACATCGGTCCCCGCGTGCGCCAGGCGAGCGCGATATGAAGGCGGTCTAAGAGCCTGTCGCCCGTCCGCGATGAGCCATCCCATCCGGCGAAAAATGTTTCACGTGAAACATCGCCGCCCGTGGCGGGCTGGGTATGAAGCCACGACCGGTCGAGGGGCGCCTGAATGTTTCACGTGAAACATTTCCCGCACCGTTCGAAATGCGGCCTTTCGGAAGCGCCGAGAGGTCATCGCTGGGCGCAACATTCCAAGGGCCGTCGCTGAGACCCCAGCGATGTTTCACGTGAAACATTCCACGCCACCCAGATCCGGATTTCGCGCAACGGGCGGGCGCGGCTAATGATCAAACGCAATCTGGAGGAGCGCCGGGCCGAAGGGCAGGGGGCGTCATCTCTCTGCCGGATCTGGGTGGAATGTTTCACGTGAAACATTTCAGGTGGACCGGACCCGTTGCCCCCGATCTCGCCGAGAGGGATGTCCGTCCCTCCGTAGATGAAGCGCGAGCTTATCGACGCCCGGAGCTGGAATTTTTGGAGGCCGACTCGCACGCGAGGTCGATCCGATCCTGTGCGCGCACGATGTTTCACGTGAAACATTTTCGCCTGGATCTGCGGTCTGGCAGGGGGCGGGTGGGTGGGGCTAGCCCGGAATGTTTCACGTGAAACATTCAGCGCCGACTGCTCGGATAAAGGTGCGGCAAACGCTGATTTGGGTGCCCTCTGTTGCCGCCTATCGCGGGGGCGATGCTGCGGATCACTCCGATGCACCGTCGGGCGAGAGTAGGACTGTAAGGGCGCGTGGACATCTCGCGCTTCTCTAAAGTCAGCGTCGCCTGTCCACTGTCGCGCCGTTTGCTGGATCTGATCGTCGTTCAATGTTTCACGTGAAACATTTTTGGCGTCGCGGCTGTGGTTCGTGCGCGAGGGGCCTGGATTCACGGGGATGTTTCACGTGAAACATTCCGGCCCCCGCCCGTGGCAGACGTGGCGCGCGCAGATCAAGGGTGGCGCCCGTGAACGGAGCCGCCCGGCGCGATGCTGAAGAGCTTGGATGCGCAGCTCTCCGAGGTCAGAGGAACTAGGACCCAGCGACAGTCAGCGGCGTGGGAGATTGTTGAGGTGCCTGACCGCAGGTGCGCGCGATTGTGCTTCATTGATCGGTCGTCATGGCGGGGCCTGTCCCGGCCATCCAGGCCGGGCCGCCGGCGCGGGCCGTGAAGCGCGGTTGTCAGAGGTGCCGCGTGGATGCCCGGGACAGGCCCGTGCATGTCCGTGCTCTGTTGCAACCAGGTCAGGCCCGGAATGTCGATTGGTTCCGGAGCCAATAGGGCGTGGCGCCGATGCTGGGGCGAGGGGCGTAGCTGAGCAGTCCGTCCGGCCCCGATCGCCGCGCAATTTTTCACGTGAAACATTATTACGGGAAGTTCCGGATTCAGGAGGGAGGCCTGGGGCGCTTGAATGTTTCACGTGAAACATTCTCGGTGCCGGTCCACGGCGTGCTGATGAAGGGTCGGCGCCCGCGAGGCTGAGCCCGACGCGAGGCAAGTCGCGCTCTGGTGCCTACTGAGCGAGATCAGCAGAGCTTAAAGGGCGACGAGGACATCCATCTCTTCTCCGCAGGCCCCATGAGGCGAAGCGGGCGGTGCCTCCGGGCTGATTGCCCCGCAATGTTTCACGTGAAACATTTTTGCGGAAGTTCCGGATTCAGGTGGGAGGGGCCTGGGTGCTCGAATGTTTCACGTGAAACATTCTCGCGAACGCCGCACGGGCGCGCGCTTATGAAGGGCCGGGGCTCGCGTGCTGAGCCGGCGCGAAGCAATGGCGCCCTCTGGTGCCTACAACGAGATCAACTGCGCTTAAGGGGCGACGAGGGCATCCATCCCTTCTCCGCCCGGCGCCCCGTAAGGCGTAGCGGGCGGTTCCTCCGGCTCTGATTGCCCCGCAATGTTTCACGTGAAACATTTTTGCGGAAGTTCCGGATTCAGGTGGGAGGCCTGGCGCGCTAATGAAGGGCTGGCACCCGAGTGGCGGAGCCTAACCGCGTGAGGCAAAGGCGCGCTCCGCTACCTGCTGAGCGAGATCAGGTGATCTAGGCGACGAGGGCGTCCATCCTTTCTCGCGCGGCGCCCCGTGGGGCGTAGCGGGCGGTGGCTCCGGGCTGATCGCCGCGCAATGTTTCACGTGAAACATTTTTTACGGGAAGTTCCGGATTGAGGAGGGAGGCTCGGTGGCGCCGCGCAATGTTTCACGTGAAACATTCTCCCGACCGAACGCCCTGGCCCCGCATCCCCCGCGCCTTGACCGCGCCGCGAAAGTGCCGTTCTTGTCGGGCCAATCCAAAAAACCGGCGGCATGTCCGCCCACGGCCTGGGTCACGAGATGTGGCTGGCCACGAGATGCGAATGAGCAAGCTGGAAACCGTGTTCGATGTGATGGTGGTCGGCGGGGGCCATGCGGGTTGCGAGGCGGCGGCGGCCGCGGCGCGCCTTGGCGCGCGCACCGCGCTGGTCACGCATAGCGCCGCCACCATCGGCGCCATGTCCTGCAACCCGGCCATCGGCGGTCTAGGCAAGGGCCATTTGGTACGCGAGATCGACGCGCTGGACGGGCTCATGGGCCGGGTGGCGGATCAGGGCGGCATCCAGTTTCGGGTGCTCAATCGGCGCAAGGGCCCGGCGGTGCGCGGCCCGCGCGCCCAGGCCGACCGCAAGCTCTATGCCCGCGCCATGCAGGCTGCCCTTGCCGCGCAGGAAAATCTCACCATCCTGGAAGGGGAGGCGGACGATCTCATCCTCGAGGGTGGGCGCGTCGGCGGCCTGCTGCTGAGCAATGGCCGCGCCTTTGCGTGCGGCGCCGTGGTGCTCACCACCGGCACCTTCCTCAATGGCCTGATTCATATGGGCGAGGTGCAGATCCCCGCCGGGCGTATGGGCGAGAAGCCCGCGCTCGGGCTCTCCGGCACGCTCAAGCGCCTCGGCCTCGCGCTCGGCCGGTTGAAGACCGGCACGCCGCCGCGCCTCGATGGCCGCACCATAGATTGGGCGGGCCTGGAGATGCAGGACGGGGACGAACCGCCGGAGGCCTTCTCCAGCCTCACCGTGCGCCTGCCCAATCCGCAGGTTCAGTGCGGCATCACCCGTACCACGCAAGAGACCCATGATGTGATCCGCGCGAACCTCTCGCGCTCGGCCATGTATTCCGGCCGCATCGAGAGCACCGGCCCGCGCTATTGCCCCTCCATCGAGGACAAGGTGGTGCGCTTCGGCGATCGCGACGGCCACCAGATTTTCCTGGAGCCCGAAGGCCTGGACGATCCGACCATTTATCCCAACGGCATGTCCACCTCGCTTCCCGAGGAGGTGCAGCATCTCTTCTTGCGCACCATTCCGGGCCTGGAGCGGGTCGAGGTGCTGCGGCCCGGCTATGCCATCGAATATGACCATGTGGACCCGCGCGAGCTTGCCCCGACCCTGGAGGCCAAGCGTGCGCCCGGCCTGTTCCTCGCCGGCCAGATCAACGGCACCACCGGCTATGAGGAAGCCGCCGCCCAGGGCCTGCTCGCCGGGCTGAACGCCGCGCGGCGCGCCGGCGGCGGGGCAGGGGAGGCGGGCGACGGCATCGTCATCGACCGGGCGGAAGGCTATCTCGGCGTGATGGTGGACGATCTCGTCACGCGCGGCGTCACCGAGCCCTATCGCATGTTCACCTCGCGCGCCGAATATCGCCTCACCCTGCGCGCCGACAATGCCGACCAGCGCCTCACCGCGCGGGGCCTGGCGCTCGGGCTCGTGGGGGCGGAGCGGGCGGCCCATTTCTCTGCCAAGATGGCGGCGCTCGACGGCGCGCGCGATCGTGCCCGCGCGTTGAACGTGACGCCCAACGAGGCGGCGGCATTCGGGCTGAACGTGAACAAGGACGGCCAACGCCGCAGCGCGTTCGATCTTCTGGCCTATCCGGACATCGGATTGGAGCAGGTGGCGCGCATCTGGCCAGAATTTGCCGCGCTGACCCCGGCCATCGCCGAGCAATTGGAGATCGACGCGAAATACGCCGTCTATCTCGACCGCCAGGCGGCGGACATCGCCACCTTGCGGCGCGACGAGGATCTGATCCTGCCCGAGGCGCTGGACTATGCGCCGCTGCCGGGCCTGTCCAACGAGCTGAAGCACAAGCTCGCCCACGTACGCCCGCGCACCATCGGCCAAGCCGGCCGTATGGAAGGCATGACGCCCGCCGCCCTCGCGCTGCTGGTGACCTATGCGCGGCGGCAGGGGAGCGGCGCTGCTGCGGTCGCGGGCGCGGCACAGGTGGCGGGCTGAGGAGCGGGGGCAAGCACGGCCGCCGCGAATCACCGGCGGAATTTTCCTCCCTTCCGGAACAGGGGAGCGGCGTCGCCGGGGCTGCATCCGAGGAGCGTGGATCCGGCGCTGGATCGGCGGACGCCGGTGTGAATCCTGGGGAACGTAACCCGTAACCTGGCTCAAAACCGCGGCGCGCACATTTCGGCAAAAAACGTTCTGCCGAATCTGCGGTTTCACGTGCGATAAAGCCGCGGAAATGGGCACGAAAAGCGCATGAAAAAGACCCCGGATTCGGCGAAGGCGGCGATCGCGCAAAATGTTTCACGTGAAACATTTTCGCGGCTGGAAACCATCGCCGCCCTGCTAACCAAATGGCAGAAAACGATAAATCTCGTTTCGCCGGGAACGATCCCGGAGCTGTGGACGCGCCATATCGCCGATTCCCTGCAACTTATGACCCATGTGAGCGAGGACGTGCGCGCCTGGGTAGACCTTGGGTCCGGCGGCGGATTTCCCGGTCTGGTGGTCGCGGCAGTGCTGGCTGAGCGGGAGGGCGGCCATGTGGACCTGGTGGAGAGCGATAGCCGCAAGTCCGCCTTCCTGCGGGAGGCAGCGCGCCTCGCGGATCTTCCAGTGAGCGTGCATCCCCAGCGCATCGAGCAGGTGGCGGGCGCTCTGGCGCCTGGAAAACAGGTGGTTTCCGCCCGCGCGCTGGCGCCGCTGCCCAAATTGCTGGCGCTCGCGGCGCCGTTTTTCGACGCCGGCGCCATCGGAATCTTTCCCAAGGGCAAGGATTGGCAGCGCGAATTGACCGAAGCCCACAAAGACTGGACACTCGAGCTCGAACTGCGCGACAGCCTCAGCGATCCCCACGGGAAGATCCTGGTTGTGACGCGCGCCCTCAAAGCGGTCCCGTCCCCGGCCGTCCCCGGCGGACACATACGCGGAAGCGCACATGACTGATCATTCCGTCACCGCCCCCATCACCGGCGGCGTCACGCCGCGCATCCTGGCGCTGGCGAACCAGAAGGGGGGGGTGGGCAAGACCACCACGGCCATCAATCTCGGCACCGCGCTAGCGGCGATCGGCGAGAGCGTGCTGGTGGTGGACCTCGATCCCCAGGGCAATGCATCCACCGGCCTCGGCATAGATCGCGGACGGCGCAAGCTGTCCACTTATGATGTGCTGAGCGGGGAAGCGACCATGGCGCAGGCGATCGTCGATACCGGCGTGCCCTCGCTGTTCGTGGCACCCTCCACGCTGGACCTCTCGGGCCTGGAGCTGGAGATCGCCAGCGAGCGCGACCGCGCCTTCCGCCTGCGTAACGCCTTGCGCGACATGGCGAATGATCCCGCGGCGCCGAAATTCACCTATGTCCTGATCGACTGCCCGCCCTCGCTCTCGCTCATCACGGTGAATGCCATGGCGGCGGCCCATGCCATATTGGTGCCGCTGCAATGCGAATTCTTCGCGCTGGAAGGGCTCTCGCAATTGCTGAAGACCGTGGAGCAGGCGCGCACCGCCCTCAATCCCGATCTCACCATCCACGGCATCGTGCTGACCATGTACGACGCGCGCAACAATCTCTCCGACCAAGTGGTGGCGGACGTGCGCCAGTTCATGGGCGACAAGGTGTATGAGACCGTGATCCCGCGCAATGTGCGGGTCTCGGAAGCGCCGTCCTATGGCAAGCCGGTGCTGCTCTACGATCTGAAATGCGCGGGCTCGCAGGCCTATCTGCGGCTGGCCTCCGAAGTCATCCAGCGCGAGCGGGCGGCGCGCGCGGTCGCGGCCTGAGGCGGCACGTTCCAATGGGGAAGAAGGACATGGCGGAAGAAGGCCGCTCGCGGCTCGGCCGGGGGCTCGCGGCTTTGATCGGCGACATGGGGCAGGACGATACTCGTCCCGCGCCCAGCCAGAAGAGCGCTGGTGTCCGTAAGGTGCCGATCGAATTCGTGCGCGCCAACCCGCGCAACCCGCGCCGCACCTTCCTGGAGGAGGGGCTGGATGATCTTGCCAGCTCGATCCGCGAGAAGGGCATCATCCAGCCCATCGTGGTGCGGCCGGTGGCGGATCATCCGGGCAGCTTCGAGATCGTCGCCGGCGAGCGGCGCTGGCGCGCGGCCCAGCGCGCCGGCCTGCACGAGGTACCGGTGGTGGTGCTGGAGCTCACCGACCGTGAGGCGCTGGAAATCGCCATCATCGAGAATGTGCAGCGCGCCGATCTGAACCCGGTGGAAGAAGGCCTCGGCTACGAGGCCCTGATGGCGCAGTTCGACTATACCCAGCTCGACCTGTCCAAGGTCATCGGCAAGAGCCGCTCGCACATCACCAACACCTTGCGGCTGCTGAAACTGCCCGAGAGCGTGAAGGCCTATCTCGCCGACGGCCGCCTGTCCGCCGGCCACGCCCGCGCGCTGCTCGCCCATGAGGACCCCGCGGCCATCGCCCACGACGTGGTGGAGAAGGGGCTCAGCGTGCGGGACGTGGAGGCCATGGGCAAGGTGCGGGAGGCCCTTTCGGCCGCGCCGGCGCCCAAGCCCGCGCCGGCCCCCAAGGATGCCGACACCCGCGCGCTGGAAAAGCGCCTCACGGATGCGCTGGGGCTGGCGGTGAGCCTCCAGGCGAAGGGGGAGGCGGGTGAGCTTCGCATCCGCTATGGCGACCTCGACCAATTGGACCTGATCTGCCGGCGGCTCGGCGTCGCGTGACGCCGCAGGCCTGACCCGGCAAAGAATTTTCGCTTCGCGCCCCCAACCCGGCCCGACCGCACAAAGCCTTATGTTGCAACGCGTCATGCCCATGTCACGGGCTGGTGCGAGGTAACCGGAGGTTTTTCCCGATCGGTTGAGGGGGTTCGGATGACGGCGCACACCGCTGCGAAACCGGCGCATGCCCATGGGGCAGCGCACGGCCATGCGCATCGCGAAAAACCGGTGAGGCTCGATCGCAAGAACGGCGCACCGGAAGTTTTCATCTTCTTCGCCCTGCTCATCGGAGGGCTCAGCTACACAATATGGTCCATCTGGACCGACGTGCAGGCGGCCTCTCCGGGCGAACTCACCTTCGCCCCGTTCATGCTGCTGCTGCTAGCGCTGCTGATCGCGCTCGGCTTCGAATTCGTGAACGGCTTCCATGATACCGCGAACGCGGTGGCGACGGTGATCTACACCAATTCGCTCCCCGCCCATTTCGCGGTGGTCTGGTCCGGCGGCTGGAACTTCATCGGCGTGCTGGTCTCCACGGGCGCGGTGGCGTTCGGCATCATCTCGCTGCTGCCGGTGGAGCTGATCCTGCACGTGGGCACCGGGGCCGGCATGGCGATGGTGTTCGCTCTGCTGATCGCCGCGATCATCTGGAACCTCGGCACCTGGTATCTCGGCCTGCCGGCGTCCTCCTCCCATACCCTGATCGGCTCGATCATCGGTGTCGGCATTGCCAACCAGCTGATCCAGGGCAAGAGCGGCATCGCCGGCGTGGATTGGGGCCAGGCCGCCAATGTGGGCTATGCGCTGCTGCTCTCCCCGGTGGTCGGCTTCTTCGCCGCCGGCCTGCTGCTGCTGACCATGAAGGTGCTCATCAAGAACCCCGCGCTCTATGCCGAGCCCAAGCCCAATCATGCGCCGCCGTGGTGGATCCGCGGCTTGCTGGTGCTCACCTGCACGGGCGTTTCCTTCGCCCACGGCTCGAACGATGGTCAGAAGGGCATGGGCCTCATCATGCTGATCCTGATCGGCATCGTGCCCACCGCCTATGCGCTCAACCGCGCCATCGATTCCACCGACGTGGCGCAATTCCGCGCCCTCGCCTCGGTGACCCAGGCCTCGCTGGTGAAGGCCTCGAACGGTGCAGCCGCGCCCGCCGATCCGCGCCAGGCCCTCACCGACTATGTGCGCGACCACAAGCTGAGCCCCGAGACGGTGCCGGCCCTCGCTGCCGTCGCGGGAGAAATCTCCACCCTGGTGGGCAATCACGAGACGCTGGCCCAGGTGCCGGCCGCCGCCGTGCCCAACATGCGCAACGACATGTATCTGGCCTCCGAGACGATCCGCCTGATGGGTCGCCAGAAGGAGCCGACCTTCGATACCGAGACCAGCGACAATCTCTCCGCGTTCAAGCGCGCGCTCGATAACGCCACGAAGTTCATTCCGCTGTGGGTGAAGGTGGCGGTGGCGATCGCGCTCGGCCTCGGCACCATGGTGGGCTGGAAGCGCATCGTGGTGACGGTGGGCGAGAAGATCGGCAAGACCCATCTGACCTACGCCCAGGGCGGTTCCGCCGAACTGGTTGCCATGGGCACCATCCTGGCTGCCGATATGTACGGCCTGCCGGTCTCCACCACCCACGTCCTCTCCTCGGGCGTCGCGGGCACCATGGCGGCCAACAAGTCCGGCCTCCAGCTCTCCACCGTGCGCAATCTCGCCATGGCCTGGGTGCTCACGCTGCCGGTGGCGATCATCCTCTCCGGTGGGCTCTACATCCTGCTGCGCCAGCTGATGTGAGCTTGCGTCTCCCGATCACAGGGCGCGGCATCGCGAGGTGCCGCGCCCTTTTGTTTGCCGGGGCCGCTCCAGCCTCCGGAGGGATTCGCGACGGGAGAGGGCGCCAATGACAGGGGAAAGCCCGGCGGCGCGATTTCCTTGCCCGGCCGCGTGCTCTAGCCTGCGGCCATGACCAGCGAAGGCCTCCATCCGCAAGCCGATCCCATCGAAAGCGATCCCGTCCCGGCCGGGGCGGGGGAGGACGCGCGCGCCGCGAAGGCGCAGGCGCCGCGCGGGGGCGAGGGCCATGTGACCCCGGTCATGGCCCAGTTCGTGGAAATCAAGGCGGCCAATCCGGACTGCCTCCTGTTCTACCGCATGGGCGATTTCTACGAATTGTTCTTCGAGGATGCCGAGCAGGCCTCCCAGGCGCTGGGCATCGTGCTGACCAAGCGCGGCAAGCATCTGGGCGAGGATATCCCCATGTGCGGCGTACCGGTGTCGCGCGCCGAGGAATATCTCCACAAGCTGATCGCGCTCGGCTTCCGCGTCGCGGTGTGCGAGCAGCTGGAAGATCCGGCGGAAGCGCGCAAACGCGGCGGCAAGAGCGTCGTGCGGCGGGACGTGACCCGCCTCGTCACGCCGGGCACCCTCACCGAGGACGCCTTGCTGGATGCGCGGCGCGACAATGTGCTGCTCGCCGTCGCCCGCACCCGCGCCGGCGGGGAGGGCGAGGCCCATGCCTATGCGCTCGCCTATGCGGACGTCTCCACCGGCGGCTTCCGCGTGGTCTCCACCAGCCGCGCGGACCTTGCCGCCGACCTTGCCCGCATCGAGCCGGCGGAGGTGCTGATCTCGGACGCGCTGTACGAGGACGGCGACCTGCGTGAGATCTGGGACCAGCTGCCCGCCGTCACGCCCTTGCCGCGCCAGGGGTTCGAGGGGGCGGGCGCGGAAGGCCGGCTGGCCGGCTTCTTCGGGGTGGCGACGCTGGAGGCGTTCGGCGCCTTCTCCCGCGCCGAGCTGATCGCCGCCGCCGCCATCGTCGCCTATGTGGAGCGCACGCAGCTCGGTGCGCGGCCCGCCTTGGCGCCGCCGGTGCGCGAGGCCGACGGCGCCCTGATGCTGATCGACGCCGGCACGCGCGCCAATCTTGAGCTGGTGCGCACGCTGTCCGGCGAACGGCGCGGCTCGCTCCTGGCGGCGGTGGACCGCACGGTCACGGCAGCGGGCGCCCGCCTTCTGGCGCGGCGGATCTCCGAGCCGCTCACGAGCCTTCCCGCCATCCGCGACCGGCACGATGCGGTGGGGTTTCTGGCTGACAATGCCGAGATCCTCGCCATCCTGCGGCGTGGCCTTGCCGGCGCGCCGGATCTGGCGCGTGCGCTCTCCCGCCTCTCGCTCGGCCGCGCGAGCCCGCGCGACCTCGCCGCCGTCGGCCGGGGCCTGGAGGAGGGGTTCGCGCTGGCCGCCGCCTTCGCCGAAGAGCCGCCGCGCGACCTTGCCCGCGCCATCCTCGCGCTGGCCGGCATGGACCGGGAGCTGGCCCGCGATCTTGCCGCCGCGCTGGAGGACGAGCCGCCGCTCACCCGCCGCGACGGCGGCTTCATCCGTGCCGGCTATGATGCCGATCTCGACGCCACCCGCGCCCTGCGCGACGAGAGCCGGCGTGTGGTGGCCGCGCTGGAGCGGCGCTATGTGGACGAGACCGGCATCCGCTCCCTGAAGATCCGGCACAATGCGGTGCTGGGGTATTTCGTCGAGGTCACCGCCCAGCACGGCGACCGGCTACGCGAGGCGCCGTTCTCCACCACTTTCGTGCATCGCCAGACCTTGGCCGGGGCGGTGCGCTTCACCAGCGTGGAACTGGGCGATCTGGAAAGCCGCATCGCCAGCGCCGGCGAGCGGTCGCTGGCGCTGGAACAGCATATTTTCGATCGCCTCGCCGCCGCGGTGGTGGCGCAAGCGGGCGAGATCCGCGCCGCCGCCGAGGCGCTTGCTGAGCTGGACGTGTTCGCCGGCCTTGCCCGCCTCGCCGCGGACGAGCGCCATGTGCGCCCCGAAATGACCGGCGGGGTGGATTTCGAGGTCCAGGGCGGGCGCCATCCGGTGGTGGAACAGGCGCTGGCGAAGGGCGGCGGGCCGTTCGTCGCCAATGATTGCGATCTGTCCGCCCCGCCCGGCAAGGAGGCCGGCCGGATCTGGCTGGTCACCGGCCCGAACATGGCCGGCAAATCCACCTTCCTGCGCCAGAACGCGCTGATTTCCGTGCTGGCGCAGGCGGGCGCCTTCGTGCCGGCGCGCGCGGCGCGGCTGGGGGTGGTGGACCGCCTGTTCTCCCGCGTCGGCGCGGCGGACGATCTCGCGCGCGGGCGCTCCACCTTCATGGTGGAAATGGTGGAGACCGCCGCCATCCTGAACCAGGCGACGCCGCGCTCGCTGGTGATCCTCGATGAGATCGGTCGCGGCACCTCCACCTTCGACGGCATGTCGATCGCCTGGGCGAGCCTTGAGCATCTGCACGAGATCAATCGCAGCCGGGCCCTGTTCGCCACCCATTTCCACGAATTGACCGCACTGACCCAGCGCTGCGACCGGCTGATGAACGCCACCGTTAAGGTGGCGGAATGGCAGGGCGACGTGGTGTTCCTGCATGAGGTGATCGCGGGAGCGGCGGATCGCTCCTACGGCATCCAGGTGGCGAAGCTTGCCGGCTTGCCGCCCGCCGTCATCGCCCGCGCCAAATCGGTACTTGCGGAGCTGGAAGCGGCCGAGCGGGCGGCACCCGCGCAGCGGCTGCTGGACGAATTGCCGTTGTTCGCGGCGGCGGTGCGCCGGTCGGAGCCGAGCGGCCCGGCGGCTTCGTCGGATCCCGCGCTGGAGGCGCTGGACGGGGTGGATCCGGACAGCCTCACGCCGCGCGAGGCGCTGGAGATGCTCTACAGGCTGAAGAGCCTGCGCAAGCCGAAGGCAGGCTGAGGGCGCGCGCGATCAGCCCCCGCCCGGCGCGGGCGCTGTCATGGGGGCGGTGCCGGCATCGAGGGGCGGCGGCGGGGCGGGCGCCTGCGGCTGCCATTCCCCCCAGGCGGTGAAGGCATCCTGGAAGGCCTGTTCCCCCGGCGCGCCCTTTTCGAACGCGATAATCGCCCGCTTGTTGTTGGTATAGACCACCGGAATGTCGATCCACGGCCGGCTCTGCAGCAATTGGATATTGCGCTGGCGATCGGCCGGCACGGCAGAGAGGCCCACCAGGAAATAGGTCGGGTTGACCCGCACCGAAAGCCCCACCAGAGGCGCGCCCTGGGCGGCTTCGGTCTGCTTCATGCGGATGCCGGGCACATTGGTGATGCCGCCATAGGGGAAGTCTTGCGGCAGGGTAAAGCCGATCTCGATGGTGTGCGAGGCGGGCAAGGTCTGGTCGGTATTGCGCCTCAGCACGAACGAAAGCGCCATGCGCCGTTCGGGAATCTGCAATTCGGCCCGGATGCCGGTGTCGGGCGGAAGGCCGGGACCGGCATTGAAGGTCTCGGTCTTCCAGGTCACCGTGCCTTCATAACTCTGCAGGCCCTGCGGGCCCGAGGCGCTTTCCTCGAACAGGACGGCGCGCTGGGTGCCGCTGGTCGGACGCTGCGGCATGGGCGGGGGGCGGCGGGCGGCGTCGCCGGAAGCCTGGGCGACGCGGTCCGCGCTCTTGGCCGGCTCGCTCGCGGGCCGTGCGGCGTCGGCGCCCTGCTGGGTCGGAGCCGGCGGAGGGGCCGACCGCGAAAAGACGATCTGCTCCAGCGTATCGTGATTGACCACGGCGAGCGCGATGCCGCCGACGGCCACGATGGCCAAGCCGAAATAGATGAGCGTGCGCCGGCCACGACCGCTGGCCTTGTCTTCGTCGGAAACCGGCATGCGCGGGCGGGCGGTGCGGCTCGCGACCTTGGGCTTGCCGAGGGTCGGCCGCTGGTCCGTGGCCGCGTCGTCCGAGACCGCCTGCGGGGGCGTTTCTTCCGGCGGCGGGGGAAAGGCCGAGCGCGCGGCAGTCTCGCCGAGGCGACGGCGCGGCGGTTCGCTGCCCGACGGCGCGGGCGGCGGCGCGATGGCGGCCGGCTCCGGCGGCGGGGCGGCGGGCTTTTCGGGCGGCGGTGGCTCCACCGGGGCGGGCGGCTCGGCGACCGGGGCGCGCGCCTTCTGTTCCGCCTCGATTCGGCGGATGGCCTCTTCCAGGGACTGGCGCTCGCGGGTGATCTCCCCTTCCGGCAAAGGCGGCTCGACGCCGCGCAATTGCTTCAGAAGGGTGTTCCGCGCGCGGTCGAACATCATCTTCCGCGTCTCGGCCGTATTGGACGGGAGACCGGCGATCGCACGAACCAGGAGCGGGTAATAATCAGCCATCAGCGCTTAAATCTGGAGGAAAGCAGGAAAGCTTTGGTTAAGCTTGAAACGGATTTTGCACCAAAATTGTGTCATCGCGTTCCGGGCTTGTCGAAAGCACGGCCACCGGGCAGCCGATCAGCTCCTCGACCCAGCGCACATATTTCACCGCCTCAGCCGGAAGATCGGCCCAGGAACGTGCGCCGGCGGTGGATTCCTTCCAGCCGGGAATGGTCTCGTAGATGGGGATGGCGCGCGCCTGCTGGCCGCTTTCGGCCGGGAGATAATCAATCTCCTTGCCGTCGAGCATGTAGCCGACGCAGACCTTCAGCTCCTCGAATCCGTCCAGCACGTCGAGCTTGGTCAGCGCGATGCCGTGGATGCCGCAGGTCTTCACGGTCTGGCGCACCAGCACCGCGTCGAACCAGCCGCAGCGGCGCGGGCGGCCGGTGACGACGCCGAACTCGCGGCCTTTGGTGCCGAGCGTCTTGCCCACTTCGTCCGTCAGCTCCGAGGGGAACGGACCTTCGCCGACGCGGGTGGTGTAGGCCTTGGTGATGCCGAGCACATAGTCCAGTGCGCCCGGTCCCACGCCCGATCCGCTCGCCGCGCCGGAGGCGACGGTGTTGGAAGAGGTGACATAGGGATAGGTGCCGTGGTCGATGTCCAGCAGGGCGCCCTGGGCGCCTTCGAACAGGATCTTCTTGCCGTCGCGGCGGGCCTTGTCGAGCAATTCCCACACCCGGTCCATGAAGGGGAGGACCTTGGGGGCGATGGCTTCCAGCTCGGCGATCAGCGCCGCCGCATCCACCTCGTCCAGGCCGAGGCCGCGCCGCAGCGGATTGTGGTGGCTGAGCAGGCGTTCCACTTTGGCCGGCAGGCTCGAGAGGTCGGCGAGGTCCACGAGGCGGATCGCGCGGCGGCCAACCTTGTCCTCGTACGCCGGGCCGATGCCGCGCTTGGTGGTGCCGATGCGGGTGCCGGGATTGGCGCCTTCGCGCAGGGCGTCCAGCTCGCGATGCAGCGGCAGGATCAGCGGGGTGGTCTCGGCGATGCGCAGGCGCTCGGGGCCGACGACGACGCCCTGGGCGGCGAGGCGTGCGAGTTCATCCACCAGCGCCTGGGGATCGAGCACGACGCCATTGCCGATGACCGAGAGCTTGCCGGGCCGTACCACGCCCGAAGGCAGCAGCGAGAGCTTATAGGTGACGCCGTTCACCACCAGGGTATGGCCGGCATTGTGGCCTCCCTGGAAGCGAACCACCACGTCGGCCTGCTCGGAGAGCCAGTCGACGATCTTGCCTTTTCCTTCGTCGCCCCATTGCGAGCCGACAACGACCACGTTGGCCAAGGTGAGCGGTCCTCCGCCGGGGCGCGGCCGAATGCGGCGCGCGCGAACAAAGCAAAGCCCCGGTTGGACCGGGGCCAGATGGGTGCGTCTTACGGGATCGAGGCTTGCGAGGCAAGGCGTTACGCGGCGGCGGGCGGTCCCGCCGCCCGCCCGCGGGCGCACGGGACGGCCCGGACCCAAGCCGTTTTCACCCCGAATTGCGCAATCCGGCGGAGATGCCGTTGATGGTGAGCTGGATGCCGTGCAGCACCTTGTCCCCCACATCCTCCCCGGCCTGGGCGCGGCGATGCAGCTTCAGCATGTGCACCTGAACGTGATTGAGCGGGTCGAGATAGGGGAAGCGGTTGCGGATCGAGCGGTCGAGCAGCGGGTTGCCCTCCAGCAGGCGCTTCTGGCCCATGATGGCCAAAAGCAGCTCGATGGAGGTCTCGTATTCGGCCCGGATGCGCTCGAAGATGCGGGCGCGCAGCAGTTCGTCCGGCACCAGCTCGGCATAGCGCGAGGCCACCGCCAGCGAGCTTTTCGAGAGCACCATGTCCATGTTGGACAGGAGGGTGCGGAAGAACGGCCATTCCTTGTACATGGCCCGGAGGTGCGCCATGCCCTCGTCCGGATGGGCGGCCAGGAAGCCCTTCACCGCCGTGCCGAAGCCGTACCAGGCCGGCAGCATGAGACGGCATTGGGCCCAGGAGAACACCCAGGGAATGGCCCGCAGCGCCTCGATGGAGCGCGTCTTGTTGCGCGAGGCGGGGCGCGAGCCGATGTTCAGCGTGGCGATCTCGCTGATCACGGTCGAGGACCAGAAATAATCCTCGAAGCCGGGGGTTTCGTAGACGAGGCCGCGATAGGCGGCAAAAGCGCGGTCCGACAAATCCTCCATGAAGGCGGAGAATTCCGGCCGCGGATCGGCCTGTTCCGGCTGGAGCAGCGTGGCATCGAGCGTGGCGGAGACCAGGATCTCCAGATTGCGCCGGCCGACGTCGGGATTGGAATATTTGGAGGCGATGATCTCGCCCTGTTCGGTCACGCGGATCTGCCCGTCCACCGCGCCCGCGGGCTGGGCGAGGATCGCGTCATAGCTCGGGCCGCCGCCGCGCCCCACGGAGCCGCCGCGCCCGTGGAACAGGCGCAGCCGCACATTGTGGCGGGCGAACACTTCGATCAACGAAGTCTCGGCCTTGTACAATTCCCAGCCGGAGGTGACGAAGCCGCCGTCCTTGTTGCTGTCGGAATAGCCGAGCATCACTTCCTGCTCGCCGCCGCGGCTGTCCACCAGGCTGCGGTATTGCGGGATCGCCAGCATGCGGTCCATCACCTTGGCGCAGGCCTGCAGATCGCCGATCGTCTCGAACAGCGGAATGATGTTGAGCGCGCTCGTGCCGCTCGCCTGCACCAGCCCCACTTCCTTCAGCAGCAGCGCCACTTCCAGCAGGTCCGAGACGCCCTCGGCCTTGGAGATGATGCAATTGGGAATGACGGCCCCACCCAGCATGCGGTGCGCGTGGGCGGCTTCGCGCAGGATCGCGAGTTCCGACTGGGTCTCTTCCGAATAGGTGAGGAAGGGCGAGGCGAGCGGGCGGGCATTGGTGAGCTCACGCGTGAGCAAAGCGATGCGCGCTTCTTCGTCCATGCCGGCATAATCGGTGCCGGGTGAGACTGCTTCCAGCAATTCGCCGACGGTGCGGGCATGGACGTCGGAATTCTGCCGCAGGTCGAGGCTGGCGAGGTGGAAGCCGAAGCAATCGGCCGCGCGCCGCAGGTTACGCAGCCGGCCCCGCGCCAGCACACGCGAGCCGTTTGCGCACAGCGAGCGGTGGATGACATCGAGATCGGCCTTGAAGGCGGCGGCGCTCTCATAGGGCGGATAGGCCGCGTCTGCGGGGCCGGTGGCGCCCTTCAGCGCCGCCTCGCTCGCGGCGAGGCGGGCAGCGACGGTGGCCAGCGCCCGGCGATAGGGCTCGTCCCGGTGGCGTGCGGAGGTGTCCGGGGAGCGCGCGACCAGTTCGGCCAGCTCCGCCGAGACCGGCACCAGCCGGCTCGCGAGCGAAAGTTCGGCGGCGAGCGCCTCCACTTCCTCGCGGTAGAATTGCATGGCGCGGTCGCGGTGCAGTTCCACGGTGATGCGCAGCACGTCGGCGGTGACGAAGGGATTGCCGTCCCGGTCGCCGCCGATCCAGCTGCCCACCCGCAGGAACGAGGGCACGTCGACCGGCCCGGCCTCGGGGTCGAGTTGCTCGAGATGGTCCTCGACGGCGCAGAACAGGCGCGGCACTTCGTGCAGGAAGGTGTAGTCGTAATAGGAGAGGCCGTTCACCACCTCGTCGAGCACGGTCAGCTTGATGCGGCGCAGGATGGCGGTCTGCCACAAGGTGAGCACGGCGCGGCGCAGGGTCTCGATATCGCGCGCGGCCTCCTCGGGGGTGGCTTCCAGCCGCTGGCGCCGGTCCAGCAGCGCGCCGATCTCCATCTCTCGATTGAGCGTGCTCTTGCGGCGCACCTCGGTGGGATGGGCGGTGAGCACCGGGCTGACCAAAGCGGTGTCGAAGAAGGCCTTGAGCGCGTCCGGGCTTTTGCCTCCGGCGGCGGCGCGGGCGAAGGCATTGGCGAGCGTGCCGACACGCGGCGCGGATCCTGCGATGGCGTGGGCGCGGTTGCGGCGGGTGTGGTGCACATCCTCGGCGATGTTGGCGAGGTGCGAGAAATAGCTGAAAGCGCGGATGATCCGCACGGCGGTGTCCGACTTCAGGCTCTCCAGCAGGCCTTCCAGCTCCTGGCGCGCGCCCTCCTCGGAATCGCGGTGGAAGCGCAGCGAGGTCTGGCGGATGCGCTCCACGAGCGCGAAGATATCGTCGCCTTCCTGCTCGCGCACCGTGTCGCCGAGGATGCGGCCGAGCAGGCGGATATCCTCTCGCAGCGGGCGATCCTTATCGCTGGTTTCATCCGCCGGCTCGTTCAACCCCGCCCAGACCGCACTCGACATGTGTCCGACCCCCGTCGCCGCTTGGCATATTGCTCTTTAGTCTAACGAGCTTTTTTGCATGAGCGAAGCAAATGCTGCACGCCAATGCGGGCGATCCCTCGAAAACGGCCGCGCGTGCGAAACCGCGTGCCGGTCGGCCGCTCCGGCGCTAAAGTGAAGTTGGCACAACACTTTCGCCTCTTGCCAAGGCACAGTTGGATAGCGACAAGAGAAGGCCGGCCGGCGCGCCGGAGAAAGCGTGCGCTCCCGTGTGGGGCGCCGGGTCCGGGGGGTCCATGGTTCAGTCGCTCGCAGCCGCGCGTCCATCGCTTCCACCCGCGCCCACCGCGCTCGACCATGCGTTGCACGCGGCCCGGCCGGCGTTGTGGACCGTGGTGGTGTTCAGCTTCTTCATCAATATTCTCGGGCTGACCGGCTCGCTCTACATGATGCAGGTCTATGACCGCGTCCTGGCGAGCCGCAATCTGCAAACCCTGGTGCTGCTCACCATCATCGTCGCCATCCTCTACATGGTCTCGGCCGCCCTCGAGGCGCTGCGCACCCAATTGCTGGTGCGCGCCGGGGCGAAGTTCGACGAGAGCATCAAGGAAGAGGCGTTCGATGCGGTGCAGCGCGCCTCGCTGCGGCGGCCCTCGCCCGGCCATGTGCAGGCGCTGCGGGACGTGGATACGGTGCGCGAATTCTTCGCCGGCCCGGGCCTGATCTCCTGCTGCGACGTGCCCTGGGTGCCGATCTACATCATCTTCGCCACCTTGCTGCATCCCTGGTACGGCATCCTGGCGGTGGTGAGCTGCCTGATCTCCGGCGTGCTCGCCTTCGCCAACGACAAGGTGACGCGGCCGATCCTCGACCGGGCAACGAAAGCCAATATCAGCGCCAATAACGAGGCCACCACCACGTTCCGCAATGCCGAGGTGCTCCAGGCCATGGGGATGGTGCGGCAATTGCGTGAGCGCTGGATCATCCATCGCGGCGCCGCGCTCGGCTGGCAGGCGCTGGCCTCGGACCGGGCGGCGTTCCTGATGGCCGCCACCAAGTTCAACCGCATGTTCATGCAGAGCCTGATCCTCGGGCTCGGCGCCTATCTCGCCATCAACCGGGAAATCTCGCCGGGCATGATGATCGCCGCCTCGATCATCGTCGGGCGCTGCATCCAGCCCATCGAGATGGCGATCGGCAATTGGAAGGGCATCGTCGCCACCCGCTCCGCGTACCGCCGGGTGCAGGAGCTGCTGCGCATGTCGCCGCCCCCCGCCGCCCGCATGCGCCTGCCCGATCCCACCGGCACGCTTCAGGTGGAAAACCTGGTCGCCCATGCGCCGGGCCGCGAGGTGCCGGTGCTGCGGGGGGTCTCGTTCGCGGTGCCGGCGGGGGCGGTGCTCGGCGTCATCGGCCCGAGCGCGGCGGGAAAATCGAGCCTCGCCCGCGTGCTGGTGGGCGTGTGGCCGGCCAGCGCCGGCGCGGTGCGGCTCGACGGGTCCGACCTTGGCCATTGGGACCCCGAGCAACTCGGCCGCTGCCTCGGCTATCTGCCGCAGGATGTGGAATTGTTCGCCGGCTCGATCGCCGACAATATCGCCCGCTTCACGGCCCGCGACGAGGCGCAGGTGGTGCAGGCCGCGCAGATGGCCGGCGTGCACGAGATGATCCAGCGCCTGCCGCGCGGCTATAATACCGAGATCGGCGAAAGCGGCGCCTCGCTCTCCGGTGGCCAGCGCCAGCGCATCGCGCTCGCCCGCGCCATCTACGGAAGCCCCGCCCTGGTGGTGCTGGACGAGCCCAACGCCAGCCTGGACGCCGCCGGCGAGCAGGCGCTGATGGTGGCGGTGCAGGCGCTGCGCAAGGCCGGGCGCACCGTGGTTCTGGTCACGCACAAGACCAACAGCCTCGGCCTGTGCGACTATATCCTGCTGCTGAACGAAGGCGTGGCGCACGGGTTCGGCCCGCGCGACGAGGTGCTCGCCAAGGTGCTCGGCCCGCGCCTGGTTCAGCCGGCGGAGGCTCCGGCGCCCGCACATATCGGCGGCCAGGCCGCCGGTGCTTGAGGGGGAAGCAGATGTCCATTCGTCCTGACAGCCCCATCCGCTCCGCCAAAGAGGCCGCCCGCGAGCGGCTCGGCGCGGCGCTGCGGGGGATCGGCCAAACGCCCCTCGTCCAAAGCCCGCTCGGCCAAACCGCGCTGGCGCGCCTCGCTGCCGCCAGGGATGCCAGTGTGCGGTTCGTGCGCGATGTGATCGTGCCGCCTCCGGCACCGGAAATCGCCGATGCCGACAACGGCATGAAGGCGCCCGTGGCCTCCAGCGATTTCCGCCGGGTGGCGACCATGGGCTATGGCGTGATCTTCCTCACCTTCGGCGTGTTCGGCGGCTGGGCGGCATTCGCCAATATCGACAGCGCGGTGATCGCCTCCGGCGTGGTGTCGGTGGAGAGCAAGCGCCAGGTGGTGCAGCACCTGGAAGGCGGCATCGTCGCCGAGATCCACGTGAAGGACGGGCAGAGCGTGGAGCGCGGCGCGCTGCTGTTCCGCCTCGATCCCACCAGTTCGCAATCCAATTACGATGCCCTGCGCGGCCAGCTCGACACGCTGCTGGCCACCGATGCCCGGCTCACGGCCGAGCGCGAGCACGCGGGCGCCGTCACCTTCCCGCCCGAGCTCATGGCCCGCGCGCAGGACCCGGCGGTCAAATCCATCCTCACCGACCAAATGATCCAGTTCCGCGACCGCAAGGCCTCGCTGGAGGGGCAGACGGCAATCCTCAACAGCCGCATCGCCCAGGGCCAGACGGAGATCGACGGGCTTGCCCGCGAGCGCGCCTCCGCCGACCAGCAATTGTTCTATATCGACGACGAGCTGGCCGGCGTGCAGCAGCTCAACGACAAGGGCCTGGTCTCCAAGCCCCGCGTCGCCCAGCTCCAGCGCGAGAAGGCGCGGCTTCAGGGCACCGTGGGCCGCAACATCGCGGATGCGGCGAAAGCGGCCAACACCATGAGCGAAATGAAGATGCAGATCCAGCAATTGGATCAGAAGCAGCAGGAAGAGGTGGCCGGGCAGATCGTCGAGACGCGACAGAAGATCGCGGACCTGCGCGAGAAGCTGAACGTGTCCAAGAATGTGCTGAGCCGGATCGACATCCGCGCGCCGCGCTCCGGGATCGTGCAGAACATCAACCAGAAGATCTATACGGTCGGCGCCGTGGTGCGGCCGGGCGATACCATGCTGGAAATCGTGCCGCAGAACGACGACCTGATCGTCGACGCCCAGGTGCCGACCACGGACATCGACCGCCTGCACGGCGGCGTCACCGGCGTGGAGGTGCGCTTTCCCGCCTTCCACTCGCGCACCACGCCGCTCATCCTCGGCGAGCTGCGCACGGTCTCGCCCGACCGGCTGATCGACGAGACCACCCACCAGCCCTATTTCCAGGCGGTGGTGGCGGTGGCGAGCACGGACATTCCCGAGGAGATGAAGGCGCGGCTGCGGCCGGGCATGCCTGCGGAGGTGGTTTTCAATACCGGGGAGCGCAGCGTCATGAGCTATTTGACGCGCCCCCTCACAGATGCCCTGACGCGGTCCTTCCGGGAGAAATGAGGGCGGTTCCCGGAGCGGTACAAACCCGCGCCAGCTTCCGCGTTGACAGGGTTTCGGGCCACTTCTAGGTTGCCCGCCCCAAGGTTTGCTGCGCTGCGTGGTTCGCGGCGCATGGCTCCGGCGCGGGAGGTTTTCCGCAGCCGCACTTAAAGTGGGTCGGGAGGAGCGCTCAACAATGAAGATCCTGGTGCCTGTCAAGCGGGTGGTGGACTACAACGTGAAGGTCCGTGTGAAGGCGGACGGGTCCGGTGTGGAACTGGCCAACGTCAAGATGTCCATGAACCCGTTCGACGAGATCGCGGTGGAAGAAGCCCTGCGCCTCAAGGAAGCGGGCAAGGCGACCGAGGTGGTGGTGGTTTCCATCGGCCCGGCGCAGGCCACCGAGACCCTGCGCACCGCGCTCGCCATGGGGGCCGATCGCGGCATCCTGGTGAAGGTGGACGGCGTGGTGGAGCCGCTCGCCGTGGCCAAGATCCTCAAGGGCGTGGTGGGCGAGGAAGCCCCGCAGCTCGTGATCCTCGGCAAGCAGGCGATCGACGACGATTCCAACCAGACCGGCCAGATGCTGGCGGCGCTGCTCGGCTGGGGCCAGGGCACGTTCGCCTCCAAGGTGGTGCTGGAAGAGGGTGCGGCCCTCGTCACGCGCGAGATCGACGGCGGCCTTCAGACCGTGAAGCTCTCCCTGCCGGCCATCGTCACCACCGACCTGCGGCTGAACGAGCCGCGCTATGCCTCGCTGCCCAACATCATGAAGGCCAAGAAGAAGCCCATCGACGAGAAGACGCCCGACGCCTATGGCGTGGACGTGGCGCCGCGCCTGAAGGTGCTGAACACCGCCGAGCCGGCCGGCCGCAAGGCCGGGGTGAAGGTGGGCTCGGTGGCCGAGCTGGTGACGAAGCTCAAGGATGAGGCGGGGGTGATCTGATGACGACTTTGCTGCTCGCCGAACACGACAATTCGGTTCTCAATGGCGCCACCGCCAAGGCCCTGACCGCCGCCGCCGCTTTGGGCGGCCCGGTGCACATCCTGGTCGCCGGCCAGAACGCCGCCGCGGTGGCGGAAGCCGCCGCCAAGCTCTCGGGCGTGGAGAAGGTGCTGCTCGCCGATGGCGATAGCTATGCGCACCGCCTCGCCGAGCCGCTGGCGGCGCTGATCGTCTCGCTCGCCCCGGCCTATGACGCGATCGTCGGCGCCTCCACCTCGGTGGCCAAGAACGTGCTGCCGCGCGTCGCCGCGCTGCTGGACGTGATGCAGGTGTCGGACATCGTGAAGGTGGTTTCGCCCGACACGTTCGAGCGGCCAATCTATGCCGGCAATGCCATCCAGACCGTGCAGGCGACTGACGCGAAGAAGGTCATCACGGTGCGGACCGCCTCGTTCGGCGCCACGCCCGAGGGCGGCTCGGCCAGCGTCGAGACCATCGGCGCGGCGGAAAATCCGGGCGTGTCTTCGTTCGTGGACGAGGCCATCGCCGCCTCCGACCGTCCGGAACTGACGGCAGCGAAGATCATCGTCTCCGGCGGCCGGGCGGTGGGCTCCAAGGAGAAGTTCGCCGAGGTCATCGAGCCGCTCGCCGACGCGCTGGGCGCGGCGGTGGGCGCCTCGCGCGCCGCGGTGGACGCTGGCTATGCCCCGAACGACTGGCAGGTCGGCCAGACCGGCAAGGTGGTCGCGCCCGAACTTTATGTGGCGGTGGGCATCTCGGGTGCGATTCAGCACTTGGCGGGCATGAAGGATTCCAAGATCATCGTGGCCATCAACAAGGACGAGGAAGCGCCTATTTTCCAGGTTGCGGACTACGGCCTGGTGGGCGATCTGTTCACCATCGTGCCCGAGTTGCAGGCGGCGATCGTCAAGGCGAAGGGCTGAGGGCCCGCCCGGCGCCCATCGAAGCCGGGCGACATCTCCATGCGGCGCCGGTCCACCCGGCTCGGCGCCGACCGGGGCCATCTCGGCCCCCAATATCGGAAAGACGAGAGCACCATGCCGCTCGAGATCAAGAAGGTCGGGATCATCGGCGCCGGCCAGATGGGCAACGGCATCGCCCATGTCTGCGCGCTCGCGGGCTATGACGTGGCGCTGAGCGATGCCGATCCGGACCGCATCCGCTCCGGCCTGGCCACGATCAACGGCAACATGGCCAAGCAGGTCTCCAAGGGTACCGTGACCGAGCAGGCCCGCCAGGATGCGCTCCAGCGCATCGTCGGCGCGCCGACCATGGACGGGCTTGCCGAATGCGACCTGGTGATCGAATCGGCCACCGAGCGCGAGGACGTGAAGCGCAAGATCCTGGCCGATCTCTGCCCGGTGCTGCGGCCGGATGCGCTGATCTCCTCCAACACCTCGTCCATCTCCATCACCCGCCTCGCCGCCTCCACCGACCGGCCGGAGCGCTTCATCGGCATTCATTTCATGAATCCGGTGCCGCTGATGGAGCTGGTGGAACTGGTGCGCGGCATCGCCACCGACGACGACACCTTCGAGAGCGCCAAGCAGTTCGTCACCCGGCTGCACAAGACCTATGCGGTGGCGGAGGATTTCCCCGCCTTCATCGTCAACCGCATCCTGCTGCCCATGATCAACGAAGCCATCTACACCCTCTATGAGGGCGTCGGCTCCGTGGATGCCATCGACCGGGCCATGAAGCTCGGCGCCAACCATCCCATGGGTCCGTTGCAGCTGGCGGATTTCATCGGCCTCGACACCTGCCTCGCCATCATGCAGGTGCTGCACGAGGGGCTTGCCGACAGCAAGTATCGCCCGTGCCCGCTGCTGGTGAAATACGTCGAAGCCGGCTGGCTCGGCCGCAAGACCCAGCGCGGCTTCTACGATTATCGCGGCGAGAAGCCGGTTCCCACCCGCTGAGGCCGACCCCCGCGGCACTGCCGCTGGGGGACCAGATCCCCGCTGTTCCCGATTGCGTGTACAGCCTCCGCCGTCCCTGATCTCGCCGCAAACCGGGCCTTGCCTGGGCGCGAAGGTCGGGGGAGCGGCGAATGCTGACACGGCGCGCGATGGTCCTGGGCGGACTGGCGATGGGTGGGCTCGCATCGCCTTTCGGGGGGCGTGGGGCGCGCGCGCAATCCACCAACACCCCGGCGCCCGTGTGCACGGCCGGTTCCGATGGCACGGACCCTTTTCAAGCTCTGATTGATGCGGAGTGCACCCGGGCGCGGACCCTGCGCGCGACGCGGCTCGCCCTGGTGCTGGGCGTGGTGGGGCCGGATGGAACGGGGCGCCTGCTGTTCGCGGGCGGCGAAGACCTCACCAATCCCCTCGGCCAGCCGCTCGCCCTCGACGCGAAGACCCCGTTTGAAATCGGCTCGATCTCGAAGGTCTTCACCTCCAGCGTGCATTACAAGCGCCATGGCCCGTTTGAGGGCACGCTCGGCACCTGGCTCGGCGGCAGCGCGCGCCTGTCTCCGGCGGTGGAAGGGCTGCGCCTCGTCAATCTCGCCACCTATCGCCCCGGCCTGCCGCAGGACAACCAGGGCGGCGCCTATCCGCCGCGCACCATGGCGGGGTTCCAGACCCTGTTCGACTTCCTGTCCACCTATAATCCGCCCATGGAGCAGGGCGCCTGCTATGCCTATTCGAACCTCGGCTGGGCGCTGCTCGCCATGGCCGGAACGGGGATCGCGGGCGCCGATGCGGACGGCTTCGCCGAGCGCTACGACCGCCGCCTCGGGGACTATTGCGCCAGCTTCGGCGCCGGCGACACGGGCTGGTTCCGGCCCGGCATGAAGGCCCGCTTGCCGCTCGGCTATACCAAGCAATGGCAGGCCCTGCCGCGCGACGCGTCCTATCGGCCGACCCATGCGCTGGCGGTGGGCGCGGGCGGCATCGTCAGCACGGGGGCGGACATGCTGGCCTATCTGCGGCTCAACATGGGCCTCGCGAAGGGCGGGCTCTCAGATCCCGCGCTCGCCTATCAGCAAGGGGCGGATTTCTCCGCCTCCGCCTGCGCCGGGGGACGCGCTTCGCGCACCGCCTATGGCTGGTTCCGCGCCGATGCGACGGCGCCACGCGGGCGCGTCACGGTGCTCACCAAGGACGGCGGGGTGGCCGGCTTCACCGCCTGGATGGGCTTTTCCGCCTGGCAAGGCAGCGGCAAGCCCTCGGGCGAAGGGGTGTTCGTGCTCTGCAACGGCCCGTCCGCGACCCCCGTCGGCGTGCGGGCCATGAAGCTGCTGCTGGGGGTTTGAGAGGGGCGCCGCCGCTTCAGTTGTTCGGTTTCCCCTCAATGACTCTCCCCGATTGCCCCCACCCTAACCCTCCCCCGCAAGCGGGAGAGGGGAGTGCAAGGCTTGAAAAGGAATAGCCCCCCGCAGGCTCCCTCTCCCGCTCGCGGGGGAGGGGTGGGGAGGGGGCCCGCGCGTTTCGCGCGGCCAGCCTGGAATCTCAGCCCTGGCCGCCGCCGACCGCGCTCTTGATGAGATGCTGGGCATCCTCGCTCGCCCATTCGGCCGGGCCGGCGAGATAGCCGAGTTCGCAGCCCTGGGAATCCACCAGCAAGGTGGTGGGCAGGCCGAAGCCGCGCCCGACGGCGCGCAGGGCCTGGAAGGTCTTGGTGCCGGAATCGGCATAGAAGGCCAGGTTGGAGATGCCGATCTCCTTCAGGAACGCCTTCGGCTTCTCGGCGTCGCGGGTGTCGAGATTGATCGCCACCACCTGGAAATTCGCCCCGCCCATGCTCTGCTCCAGCCGGTCGAGGGCGGGCATTTCCTTGCGGCAGGGGACACACCAGGTGGCCCAGAGATTGACCAGCAGGGTCTTGCCCTTGAAATCCGCCAGCGTCTTCGGCGTGCCGGTGCCGTCGGCGAAGGAGAGCGGCGGCAGGCGGCGCGGCTCTGTGGCCAGCGTAAAGGCGGCGATCTCACCCTTGGCCAAGGGTGAAAGACGCTTCGCTGCCTCCACGGCCGGCGCGCAGGCGGGATCGTGGGCCGAGCTGGCACTCTCGGGGGCCGGAGCGGCCTGCGAATTCGGCGGCGATGAAGCGGCCGTGACCGCGGGTGCATTGCCGGGAAGGGCATTCATCCCGTATAGGGCGAGCGCGCCGGCCACGGCGCCAGCAAGTGCCGCTCCTGCCACCACAGCCAGCATGCGCCCTTTGCCGCCACGGGCGGGACCGGCGCGGTGTTCGGCGGGGGAGGGCGGCAAGGTCGGCTCGGTCATCAGCGGAGATCCGTCATGAGCAACAAGATGTGGGGCGGGCGATTCTCCACGGGCCCCGATGCGATCATGGAGGAGATCAACGCCTCCATCGGCTTCGACCAGCGCCTTTTCGCCCAGGATATCGCCGGTTCCAAGGCCCACGCCACCATGCTGGCGACGCAGGGCATCGTCGCGGGGGAGGATGTCGAGAAGATCCAGGGCGGTCTAGACACGATCCTGTCAGAGATCGAGGCGGGCAAATTCACCTTCCGGCGCGATCTGGAAGACATCCATATGAATGTGGAGCAGCGTCTCGCCGACATGATCGGCCCGAGCGCCGGGCGCCTGCATACCGCGCGCTCACGCAACGACCAGGTCGCCACCGACTTCCGCCTCTATGTGCGCGACACGGTGGATGCCCTCGACGCGCAGATGGCGGACCTGCAGCTGGCGCTGTCGGAAAAGGCGCTGGCCCATGCGGCGACCGTCATGCCCGGCTTCACCCATCTGCAGACCGCCCAGCCGGTGACCTATGGCCACCATTTGATGGCCTATGTGGAGATGCTGGCGCGCGATCGCGGCCGGCTGCGCGATGCGCGCGCGCGGCTCAACGAATGCCCGCTCGGCTCGGCGGCGCTCGCCGGCACGTCCTTTCCCATCGACCGGGACATGACGGCCAAGGCGCTCGGCTTCGACCGGCCGACGGCGAATTCGTTGGACGCGGTGTCGGACCGCGATTTCGTGCTGGAGACGCTCTCCGCCGCCGCCATCTGCGCCGTGCATCTCTCGCGCTTCGCGGAAGAAGTGGTGATCTGGACCTCGCCGGCGTTCGCGCTGATCCGGTTGTCGGATAAATTCACCACCGGCTCCTCCATCATGCCGCAGAAGCGCAATCCGGACGCCGCCGAGCTGGTGCGCGCCAAGGCGGGCCGCATCATCGGCGCGCTCACCGGCCTGCTGGTGGTGATGAAGGGCCTGCCGCTCGCTTATGCCAAGGACATGCAGGAAGACAAGGAAGGCGCCTTCGACGCCTTCTCGGCGCTCTCCCTGGTGGTCGCCGCGACCGCCGGCATGGTGCGCGACATCGAGCCCGACGTGGCGCGCATGAAGAGCGCCGCCGGGCAGGGCTATTCCACCGCCACGGATCTTGCCGACTGGCTGGTGCGCGCGGCCGGCCTGCCGTTTCGCGAGGCGCACCACGTCACCGGGCGCATCGTCGCGCTCGCGTCCGATCGCGGCATCGGCCTGCACCGCCTGTCGCTGGAGGACATGCAAAGCGTGGATGGCCGCATCACGCAGGATGTGTTCAGCGTATTGTCGGTCACCCGCTCCGTGCAGAGCCGCGTATCCTACGGCGGCACTGCGCCGAGCCGGGTGCGCGCCCAGGCCAAGCGCTGGCTGAAGCGCCTGCAGGCGGAGGCGGCGAAGGCCTGAGGCACACAAGGCCTGAGGCGACGGACAAGACGATCGCACCGCCGCAAACGGCGGGCGAAGGCGGCAGGGAGGGAGGCACCCATGGTCGCGCACGAGGGAACCAACGGCGGGGCGGAGCCCGCGCCGCATTTCGATGCCGCATTCCGCGCGCGGCTGCATGATCTGCTCGCCTGGCGGCGGGACGTGCGGCACTTCCGCACCGATCCGCTGCCCGACGGCACGATGGCGCGGCTGCTGCAGATGGCCTGCCTCTCGCCCTCCGTCGGCTTGAGCGAGCCCTGGCGCTTCGTGCTGGTGGACGATCCCGCCCGCCGCGCGGCGGTGCGCGCCTGTTTCGAGGCCTGCAACGCCCACGCGCTCGCCAGCCAGTCGGCCGACAAGAGCGCCGCTTATGCTCGCCTGAAACTGGCGGGGCTCGATGATGCGCCGGTGCATTTCGCTTTGTTCGCCGATCGCGAGACCGCCCAGGGCCACGGGCTCGGCCGGCTCACCATGCCGGAAACGCTGGATTATTCGGCGGTGATGGCGGTGCAGACCCTATGGCTCGCGGCGCGCGCGGAGGGCATCGGCCTCGGCTGGGTGTCGATCCTACCGCCCGAGCGCATGGGCGAACTCATGGACGTGCCGGCGCACTGGCGCTTCATCGGTTATTTCTGCCTCGGCTTTCCGCGCGTCGAGAGCGCGGTGCCGGAGCTGGAAACCCGCCATTGGGAACACCGCCACCCGCCGGAAGGGTTCGTTCTGCGGCGCTGAAGGGCGAATGTCTTTCCGTTCTCCTACTCCCCTTCCTCCTGCCCGTACGCGGGAGCGGAGCGCCCGGCGCGTGGGGGAGAAAGTTCCGCCCGGGAGCCGCCTGAGCGGTTAAACCCCCTCTCCCGCGTGCGGGGGAGGGTTGGGGAGGGGGAAGAGCTCGGAAGCGGAAGCTCCACCAAGGTCGCACTCGGGCGCGACAGCGGCGCTGCGGTGCGGTAGAGAGAAGCGCCGCCGTGCGCGGGGCTCGCCTTTGGCGCGGCCCTCGCTATAGTGGCGTCGAATTTTCTTGGATGGCCTCGCCGTGTCGCATCGCTTGCCTGTCTCCCTGGCTTTCCTGTTTGCCTTGGCGCTCGCCGGCTGCGGCGTGAAGGGTCCGCTGGAGCCGCCGGGCACCAAGCCGCCCACCCCGCCCGGCCAGAAGGCCGCCGCCGCCAGCACCACGACGCCCAATGCGGCCGCCAATGGTCCCGTTGCGACCGCGCCCCAGGGCTCGGCCGATAACACCCGGGGCCTCGTGACGACCGACGACATCATGTCCACCAATTCCTCTCAGCCCGGCAGCGCCGATGCCCGCGCCGCGTCCGGCGATGCCTATGTTGCGCCCAACACGCCCGGCGACTCGGTCTCCCGGCCGGTGACGCAGACCCCCAATATCGCCAAACGTCCCTTCATCCTGGACGGGCTGCTCTGACGCGCCCGGAGCCGCCATGCATCATTTCGACTATCGCGACGGCCGCCTCCAGGCGGAAGACGTCGACCTCACCGCGCTCGCCCATAGCGTCGGCACGCCCTTCTATTGCTATTCCACCGCGACGCTGGAGCGGCACTATCGCGTGTTCACGCAGGCCTTCGCCGGCCGCGACATGCTGCTGTGCTATGCCCTGAAGGCCAATTCCAACCAGGCGGTGATTTCCACGCTCGCCCGGCTCGGCGCGGGGGCGGACATCGTCTCCGGCGGGGAATTGAAGCGCGCGCTCGCGGCCGGTGTGCCGGCGGAGCGCATCGTGTTTTCCGGCGTCGGCAAGACGCGCCAGGAAATGGCCGAGGCGCTCGATGCCGGCATCAAATGCTTCAATGTGGAAAGCGAGCCGGAGCTGGAGCAGCTCTCGCAGGTGGCCACCGCGCGCGGTGTCATCGCCCCGGTGTCGCTGCGGGTCAATCCCGACGTGGACGCGAAAACCCACGCCAAGATTTCCACCGGCAAGTCCGAGAACAAGTTCGGCATTCCCATTTCCACCGCCCGCGCGGTGTATGAGGAAGCCGCACGCCTGCCGGGCATTCGCATCGCCGGCGTGGACATGCATATCGGCAGCCAGATCACCGACATGGCGCCGTTCGAGAATGCCATCCTGCTGCTGGCGGAACTGGCGCGCGACCTGATGGCCGCTGGCCATACGCTGCGCCATCTCGATCTCGGCGGCGGGCTCGGCGTGCCCTATGCGGCGAGCGATCCCGTGCCGCCCGCGCCCGATGCCTATGCGGCGGCGGTGAACCGCGCGCTGGGCGGCCTCAATCTGCCGCTGATTTTCGAGATGGGCCGCATGATCGTGGCCAATGCCGGCATCCTGGTGACCCGCGTACTCTATGTGAAGCACGGCGAGGGCAAGACCTTCGTGATCGTGGACGCGGCCATGAACGATCTCATCCGCCCCACCCTCTATGAGGCCCATCACGACATTGTGCCGGTGGTCCGGCCGGCGGCGGGTGCGCCCACCTTGGTCGCCGACGTGGTGGGGCCGGTGTGCGAGACCGGGGATTATCTCGCTCTCAACCGGTCCCTGCCGGAGCTGAAGGCGGGCGACCTTCTGGCGGTGATGACCGCCGGTGCCTATGGGGCGGTGCAGGCGGGCACCTACAACACCCGTCCGCTGATCCCCGAAGTGCTGGTGCGCGGGGCCGACCATGCGGTGGTGCGGCCGCGCGTTCCGGCCGAGGCCCTGATTGCTTTGGATCGCCAGCCGCCCTGGTTTGCCTGAGCGCGCAGGGAAAAGCGGAACAGGCTGGTGCGCACGGTGTTGCTCCTGACGAAAGGAGACGCAACATGCACCCGCCCAGATTTCACGATGATCCCCGTCCAAGACGAAACGAGCCACCGCACGACAGGACGCGCGATCGGGCGGGGGATCATCGCGAGGGGTCAGGGTCCACTCAGCCGCAGGCATCGCCCGCGCGGGCTAGGCTTGCGCTGACGCCGAGCGAGGAACGGGCCCTGCGCTCCTTCACCACCGATCCCTCCTTCGGAGCCGCCGCCGCGCCGCTGGGCACCGACGACGAGGCCGCCGGCGCCACCCCCACCACCGTCCGCCCCTATCCGCCGGTGTTCACCTCCTCCGGACCGGACGCGGGCGACCCGCTGAAGCCTTTCCTCAGCGCGGAAGACCCGCGCGCGGGATCGCGCCTGCATCCCACCTGGACCATGTGGAGCCTGATCGTGCTGGCCATGGCCGTGGGCGCGGCCGTGCTGACCGCCATGGCGGTCTGAGCCGGTGCGGGTGCGGAGCGAGCGGAGTATGCGGGCGGCAATGCCGCCCTACGGCGCCAAAGCCAACTCCACCCGCATCACGGTGTAGTCCTCGCCAGGCTTGGAGACGAAGCCAAGATCCTGCGCCATGTGCATCATGGGCTGGTTTTCCCGCAGCACGTCGCCATAGATCATCTTCAGCCCACGCTGGCGGCCATAGGCGATGATCTCGTTCATCAGCCGGTAGCCCAGCCCTTTGCCCTTCATGTCCGAGCGCACCATGATGGCGTATTCGGCGGTCTCATTGTCTGGATCGGCGATAATGCGCACCACCCCGAGGAAGGCGCCCGCCGCGTCCACCGCCACCAGGGCCATTTCCCGGTCGTAATCAATCTGCGACAGGCGCGCCGCCAGCAGATGGGGAAAATCCTTCAGCGAGCCGAGAAACCGCATGCGCACGTCGCGCGGATCCGAGCGGCGCACGATGTCGACGATGCCCGGCTCGTCCTCGGGGCGGATTGGCCGCAGCTCCAGCACCTGGCCGTCGGGAAGTTCGATCTCGCGCACGAGGCCGGTGGGGAAGGGCTTGATGGCGAAACGCTCCGTGCCGACCCCCTCGGTGGGATGCACCACGATGCGCGCGTCGAGCGCGATCACGCCATGCTCGTCCGCCAGCAAGGGATTGATGTCCAGTTCGGCGATCTGCGGCAGGTCGCCGAGCAGGTCGGAAATCTTCACCAAGGTCGCGGCCACCGCGTCGAGATCCACGGGCGGATGGTCGCGATAGCCGGCGAGCAGCTTGGAGACCCGCGTACGGCCGATCATCTCCAGCGCCAGCACGCCATTGAGCGGCGGCAGGGCGACCGCGCGATCGGCGATCACTTCCACCGCCAGCCCCCCCTGGCCGAACAGCACCACCGGGCCGAAGGTGGGATCGTTCGCGATGCCGGCGATCAGTTCCTGCGCATTGGGCCGGCGGATCATGGGTTGGACCGTGAAGCCTTCCACCCGCGCGCCGGGCAGGCGTGCCTCCAGCGTCGCCAGCATGTCGCGCGCCGCCTCTTCCACCGCCTTCGGCCCGTGCAGGTCGAGGCGCACGCCGCCCACGTCGGATTTGTGCAGCACGTCGTGGGACAGGATCTTCAGCACCAGCACGCCGCCCATCTCGGCGGCGATGCGCCCGGCCTCGGCGGGATCGCGCGCGATGCGGGTTTCGACGATGGGAATGTCGTAGGCCGCGAGCACCGCCTTGGCCTCGAACTCGCTCAGGGTGGAGCGGCCCTCGGCGATCGCGGTGCGGATCACGTCCTGCGCCTTCTCGCGGTCCGGCTCGTCGAACGAGCGGGCCGGCGGGGTCTCCATCAGCAGGGTCTGGTTGCGCTGGTAGGAGACGAGATGCGCGAACGCGCGCACCGCTTCGTCCGGGGTCTCGTAGGTCGGCACGCGCTGCGCGGTGAAGCGGCGGCGGGCATCGGCGACCGCGCTTTCGCCCATCCAGCAGGTCAGCACCGGCGCGCGCGGGCGCAGGGCGAGCGCGGCGATCACCGCATCCGCCGCCTGGCCGCTGTCGGCCACCGCATTGGGGCTGTTGAGCACCAAGGTCGCGTCGGTGCCCTCGTTCTCCATCAGGATGGCGAGCGCGTCGGCATAGCGCTTGCCGTCGGCATCGGCGCCGATGTTCACCGGATTGGCGTGGGACCAGGCGCGCGGCAGGCTGGCGTCGAGCTTGGCCAGGGTCTTTGGGTCGAGCGTGCCCAATTGGCCCGGCATGTCCTCCAGCGTGTCGGTGGCGATGATGCCGGCGCCCGCGCTGTTGGTCAGCACGCCCACCCGCTCGCCCTTGAGGCGGATGCCCGAGGAGAGGGTGGAGACCGCCTCGAACAATTCGCGCAATTCGTGCACCCGCAGCATGCCGGCGCGGCGGAAGGCGGCGTCATAGACCATGTCCGCGCCGGCCAGCACTCCGGTGTGGGAGAGCGCCGCCTGCGCCCCCGCCGCGCTGCGCCCGGCCTTGATGACGATGACCGGCTTGGAGCGCGCGGCGATGCGGCCCGCCGACATGAATTTGCGCGCGTCCGTCAGGCATTCCACATAGAGCAGGATGGCGCGGGTGGAATTGTCCAGCGCCAGATAATCCAGCAGGTCGCCGAAATCCACGTCCGCCTTCTCGCCGAGCGAGATCACGTGGGAAAAGCCGAGCCCGCGCGCATGGGCCCAGTCCAGCACCGCGGTCGCCATGGCGCCGGACTGGCTGACGAAGGCAATATGGCCGCGCGCCGGCATCAGGTGCGCGAAGCTGGCATTGATGCGCGGGCCGGTGGAGATGAAGCCGAGGCTGTTCGGCCCGACGATGCGCAGCAGATGCGGCTTGGCCGCGTCCAGCACCTGCTGGCGCAGCGCGGCGTCATAGACGCCGTCCGCCACATCATAGCCGGCGGTGGCGATGATGGCGGCGCGGCAGCCCTTGGCGCCCAGCTCGGCCACCGCCTGCGGCACCTTGCTCGGCGGCGCGACGATGACGGCAAGGTCCACCGGGATCGGCAGCGCGTCGATGGTGGGATAATTGAGCGAGGAGCGGATCGCCCGCTCGCCGGCCTTCACGGTGAGGATCGGCCCGTTGAAGCCGGCCTCGAACAGATTGCGGGCGATCACCGTGCCGATCGAGCCGGCCCGGCTGCTGGCGCCCACCAGCGCGATGGCGGAGGGCGCGAACAGGGCGTCGAGATTGCGCATCGTCATGGGCGGGACCTTTGGCAGGAACTCGGACAGAGCGATGGTGCTTCGGGCCGATCATGACGCATTCCCGCGACGGCCGGGAGACGGCGCGCGCAGTTTCGGAGCTTGCGGCGGGAAGGGAGGGAGCGGCGGTCTGCGGCTCAGCCGGCGGATGTCAGGAGCTGCGTGCGAGGCTGTCGCGCACCGCATCGCTCAAGGCGTTGCTCAACAGGGGTTTTTCGATGATGGCGACCCCGGCGGAGGAGGCCCGGCGGCGGACGTTGTCGGCGGGGTTGGTGGTGATGAGAATGGCGGGCAGCGCGACATCGCGCGCCTTCAACTGGCCCAGCAACTCCAGACCATCCTGGCCTGGAAGGTAATAGTCCACCACGATGCAGCCGCGCTCGGGCAGATCGGCGGCAAGAATCTCGCCCGGCGCGGCGAAGGTGCGCACGTCGAAGCCTTCCAGCTCGAGCGCGAACTTCAGCGAATTGCGGATCGCCGGATCGTCATCCACCAGCAGAACCACATTGCCGGGCATGACCCGCATGTCCTGGTTGTTCCCGGCCATCAACACCGCCATGCGCCTCTTGCATGAGATTTTGCCGCTGCGACCGGCTCATGACGGGCACGCTGGGCGAGAGGAAGTATCCGCAGAACGCGCCGCACCGGCCTTGAGATAGATCAAGCGCCGCCGCGGCGTCAGTCCGCCGGGCCGCCGACGCCCGCGAGCAGCGCCATGCGCACCAGTTCGGAGAGGCTGGCCGCCTTCATCTTGGTCATCACATTGGCGCGGTAGACTTCGACCGTGCGCGGGCTGATGCCGAGATCATGGGCGATCACCTTGTTGGCATGGCCCACCAGCAGCAATTCCAGAACCTGGCGCTCGCGCTGGGAGAGGGCGGCGATGCGCTCCTCCACGTCGCTGCGCACCGTATCCTGGTGATGATTCAGCGCGGCCCGGGTGAGGCAGGTGCGCACCGCGGCAAGCAAGGCATCGTCGTCGAACGGCTTTTCCAGGAATTCGGCGGCGCCGAGCTTCATCGCCTCCACCGCCAGCGGCACGTCGCCATGGCCGGTGACCACGATGACCGGGATCTTCGAGCCGCGCGTGTTGAGATATTGCAGCAGCTCGACCCCGCTCAGGCCGGGCATGCGCACGTCGGTGATGATGCAGCCGGCGGTGGCGGGCACGCCGCCGTCGATGAAGGCTCCGGCGGAGGTGTGCGCCTGCACCTTGAGGCCGGCGCATTCCAGCAGGAAGCAGAGCGAATCGCGCACCGCGTCGTCATCGTCGATGACATGAATCGGCAAGGTGTCCTTGGGAAAGGTGTCCTGGGGAAAGGTCTCAGGCATTGCCCACGGCCTCCTCTTGCACGGCGCGCAGGGTGAAACGGAAGATGCTGCCGCCCTCGGGGTTCGGTTCGGCCCAGATGCGGCCGCCGTGCGATTCGATGATGGTGCGGGAGATGGAAAGCCCCACCCCCATGCCGTGCTGCTTGGTGGTGATGAAGGGCATGAACAATTGGTCGGCGATCTCCTTGGAGATGCCGTGGCCGGTATCGGACACGGAAATCGCGACCATGTCGTCCTCCTCCGGGCTGGTCTGCACCACGAGGAAGCGCCGCGGCGCTTCCATCATCGCTTCCATGGCGTTGCGGATCAGATTGAGCAAGACCTGCTGCACCTGCACCTTGTCCGCGAGCACGAGGTCGCAGGCGGGATCGAACTTGAAGCGCACCTCGATGCCATATTCCTTGGCGCCCACCAGGGCGAGGGCGCTCGCCTCTTCCACCAGCTTGGAGAGGCTTTCCACTCGGCGCTCGCTCTCCCCGCGCGAGACGAAATCGCGCAGCCGGCGAATGATGTTTCCGGCCCGCAGCGCCTGTTCGGCGGCCCTGTCGAGCGCGCCCTGCAATTGCGGGGTGTTGCGCGATCCCTCCTGTTCCAGCAGGCGGCGGCAGCCCTTGATGTAATTGGCGATGGCGGAAAGCGGCTGGTTGAGTTCATGGGCCAGGGTGGAGGCCATCTCGCCCATGGCGGTGAGGCGCGAGATGTGGACCAGCTCGGCCTGCAATTCCTGCAGCCGGGCTTCGGTCGCCTGGCGCTCGGTGAGATCGCGGATGAAGCCGGTGAAGAAGCGCCCGGAGCCCGAGCGCATCTCGCCCACCGACAATTCCATGGGGAAGGTGGAGCCGTTCTTGCGCTGGCCCACCACCACCCGGCCGATGCCGATGATGCGGCGCTCGCCCGTTTTGTGGTAGCGCGCGAGATAGGCGTCGTGGGCCGCCTTGTGGGGCTGGGGCATCAGGATCGCGACATTCTGGCCGATGGCTTCCGAGGCGGTATAGCCGAACAGGCGCTCGGCGGCGCTGGAAAAGGATTGCATGATGCCGCGCGCGTCGATCACGATCATGGCGTCGGGCACGGTGTCGAGAATGGAGGAGAGGTGCGCCTCGCGCGCCAGCAGGGCCCGGTCGCGGGCGGCGGCGTCCTGCTTGGTGCGGCGCAGCCGTTCTCCGAGCACGCTGGCGGAAAGCCCGAGCACGAGGAACAGCAGGGCCGCCGGGCGCGTGGGGGGCGCGTTGCCTGCTTCGCTCCAGGCCAGGGCGGATTGGGCGCCGAGGGCGATCGCCACCGCCGGCAGGCTGGCGGCAAGGCCCCGCCCGCTGACCAGCACCACCGCGAGGCCGCAGGCGAGCAGGGCCGCGGTGCCGAAGGCGGGCCAGCCGAGCAGGTCGCCGGCGACCACGGCGATCATCACCGCGAAGGCACCGGCGAACAGGCTGGTGAGCACCTCGCCGGTGACGCTCGCCATCTGGCCGGCGCCGACCGGAGGCGGCGCCACTGCCGCGGGGGCGGCGGCCTCGGTCTCGTTCTGGCTGGTCATCCCGCCCGTCCATACCCCATTGCGCGGATGAGACAGGCGCGAGTCGCCTGCCGGCTACCGCCGCGCTTACATGCACTTTGGCCCACTCCGCGCCTCCGGGAAATCCCTTAGGGAGCCCTACTTAAGGGTTCGATCCGAATTTATTGATCGAGAGCAAAGACCTAAGCCTCTAATCGACCTTTTGGAGGCCTGTTCGATGTCCGCTACCGCCGCCGCTATCATCGCGAACCGCGCCTTTCCCGCCCCGCTGCCCGCCGCCATTCGGGAGGAAGAAGACGTGCTCAACCCCGCCGCCGCCGTGGCGCGCATGGGAACCGTCGTCAGTTTTGCCCGCAATGCCGAGATTTTCGGCGAGGATGAACCCGCCGACCATGTCTTCGTGGTGCTCTCGGGCGTTGTGCGCATCTGCAAGCTGCTCGGTGACGGGCGTCGGCAGATCGAGACCTTCTGCCTGAAAGGCGATGCCTTCGGTTGGGAGACCGCCGAGCGCACCCGCTTTTCCGCCGAGGCGGTCAGTGATTGCCGCCTGGCCCGCGTGAAGCGGTCGCTGCTGTTCAGCCGGGCCGCCGACGACAGCGTGCTCGCCCGCGCCATCTGGAACCTCACCTTCACCGAATTGCACCGCGCGCAGGACCATCTTCTTCTGCTGGGCCGCAAGACCGCGCAGGAGCGGGTCGCGACCTTCCTGCTGGATCTCGCGCGTCGCTCCAGCCCGGTCGATGCCAGCGAAGTGCACTTGCCCATGTCGCGCCAGGACATCGCCGATTATCTCGGCCTCACCATCGAGACCGTCTCGCGCACCCTGACCCAGCTCGAGGGCTCCGCGGCGATCGCCCTGCCGTCCTCCCGCTGCATCGTGCTGCGCGACCGCAACGCGTTGCGCCGCCTCGACAGCTGAGGCCCATCGCTTTCCGCGCGCGGGCACTTTCCTCGCGCGGGCCTGTGGGGCGTGGCCGCTCGCCCCGTCTTGTCCCGCCGCGTCGCGGCGGGGATGTTGCCAAGCAAGCATCGCCTTCTTCCCCGGGCGCGTCCCGGCGTCTGAGCCGCCTCGGGCACCCGACCTCGCCGGCCGTGTGCCCGCCAGCGCCGGCCGGATGGCCGGGACACGCACGGGAACGAAGGCGCATCCTTAGGAATCCGCCTTCCTGGAAGGCGCATCCTTAGGAATCCGCCTTCCTGGAAGGCGCATCCCGCAATGGCCCAGGCTGAGCATTCCGCAGCCGCGGGGCCGATCCGCAGTGAGGGGCCGGCCCGCTCCAGCTGAGCCGGTCATGCACGGGCGCGACCCGTGCATTCACGCAACGCCGCTGGCCACCAGCTTTTCAAAGCCCGCGCGGGCGCCCCGGCATGGACGCCGGGAATGCCCGGCCATGGCCCCGAAGGGCGTGCACCTCCGGCGCACCCACACCCCTGAAGGCCGATCCGCGCTTTTCGCTTACACCGCCACCGCATGCCGGCGTGGCGCCGGGGCGGCGTGTTGCGGCGAATCAGGGGCAGAGCCCGTTTGCGGCGCGAGATAGGCATCGAACACCGCGCACACGGTGCGGGTGAAGGCCCGCGCGGATTCCGGCACGCGCACCAAGGCGCCCTCGCGCACCGCCAGTCCATCCGCGATCAATGGCGCGAGCGCGGCCAGCTCCTGGGCGAATACCCCGGAATCGGTTCCGTGGGCGGCGCAGACGGCATCGAGATCAACCGACAGATCGCACATGAGCCGCTCGATCACCGCCCGCCGCAGCCGGTCGTCGGCCGTCAGGGCGCGCCCGCGCGCGATCGGCAGCTCGCCCCGCGCGACCGCCTGGTGCCAGTGCGGGGTTGCCGGCAGGTTCTGCACATAGCCTTGGGGCAGGGCGCCGATGGCGGATGGGCCGAAGCCCAGCAGCACCGGCGCATCGTCGGTCGTATAGCCCTGGAAGTTGCGCTTCAGCGTTCCGGCTTCCGCGCGCTCGGCCATGGCATCGCCGGGACGGGCGAAATGATCCAGGCCGATGGATACATAGCCGGCTTCGTTTAGCAGGCGCGAAATAGTTTCCGCCTGTTCGAGCCGGGCGGCGGCGCCGGGCAGGGCGGCTTCTGAAATCAGCGCCTGGTGCTTTTTCATCCACGGCACATGGGCATAGCCGAACACCGCGATGCGGCTCGGCTCCAGCGCCAGCGCGTCGCGCAGCGTGCGCGTCACCGAGGCAATGGTCTGGTGGGGCAGGCCATAGATCAGGTCCAGATTGATGGCGCCGATCCCGGCCTTGCGCAGGGCGTCGGCGACCGCGGCAGTTTCGGCGAAACTTTGCCGGCGACCGATCGCCTCCTGGACCTTCGGATCGAAATCCTGCACGCCCAGGCTCGCCCGGTTGATGCCGGCGGCGGCCAGCGTCTCCACCTTGGCCTGGTCCATGACGCGAGGGTCGATCTCGATCGCGATCTCGGCGTCCGGGCGGACCGCAAAGCGGGTGCGCAGCATGTCCATGATGCGCAGGAAATCGGGATTGCCCAGCATGGTCGGCGTGCCGCCGCCCCAATGCAGGTGTCCCACCTCCAGCTGGCCGGGCAGGCGCGCGGCGACCAGTTCGATCTCTTCCGCCAACCGCGCCGCATAGGCGATCAGCGGCGTCACCCCGCGCGCCACCGTGGTGTGGCAGCCGCAATAGAGGCACAGCTCCGCGCAGAACGGCACATGCAGGTAGAGCGAGGCGGTGGCATCCGCAGGGACCGCCGCCAGCCATCCGGCATAGGTTGCGCCATCCACCTCGGGGCCGAAATGGGGGGCCGTGGGGTAGGAGGTGTAGCGCGGCACCGGGCGGCCGGCGCGTGCGAGCAGATTTGCATTCATGATGCGCGGATCATCCGCGAAACGCCGGCAAATCGCTTTGATTCACCGCAAGGGCGGCCGGCACGTCGGTCGCGCCGAATGGCGACGGCGAACATGCGCCGAAAAGCGCCGAAATCGCCCCACACAGGGCGGAAAAGGCGCGGAGGAGCGATCCTCCGCGCGGTTCGTCAATGCTTGAAGTGGCGCACGCCGGTGAAGACCATGGCGAGGCCGGCGGCGTCGGCGGCGGCGATCACCTCGGCATCGCGCATCGACCCGCCCGGCTGGATGACCGCCGTCGCACCGGCCTCGACGGCGGCTAACAGCCCGTCCGCAAAGGGGAAAAAGGCATCGGAGGCGACCACGGAGCCCTTGGTCAGCGGCACGGTCAGCCCGGCCGCCTCCGCGGCGTCCTGGGCCTTGCGGGCGGCGATGCGGGCGGAATCCACCCGGCTCATCTGGCCGGCGCCGATGCCCACCGTCGCGAGGTCCTTGGCATAGATAATCGTGTTTGATTTCACATGCTTAGCCACCCGGAAGGCGAACCGCATGTCGGTCAGCTCAGCCTCGGTCGGCTCCCGGCGGGTGACCACCTTGAGGTCCAGATCGTCGATGGAGGCATTGTCCCGGCTCTGCACCAGCAGCCCCCCCGCGACGGTGCGGACATTGAGGCCGGGGCTGCGCGGATCGGGCAGGCCGCCGGTCAGCAGCAGGCGCAGATTCTTCTTTGCGGCTATGAGGTTAATCGCCTCGTCGGTGGCGTCGGGAGCGACGATCACCTCGGTGAAAATCTCCACCATCGCCCGCGCCGCCTCGGCATCCAGGGTCCGGTTGACGGCGATGATGCCGCCGAACGCCGAGACCGGATCGCACGCCAGCGCCTTGGCATAGGCCTGCGCCAGCGAGCTTCCCTCGGCGACCCCGCAGGGATTGGCATGCTTGACGATCACCACCGCGGCGGTACGGGCGGGGTGGAACTCCGCGACACACTCGAAGGCCGCGTCCGTGTCGTTAATATTGTTGAACGACAATTGCTTACCCTGCACCTGCCGGGCCGTGGCGACGCCCGCGCGCTGCTCGGAGGTGGCGTAGAAGGCCGCCGTCTGGTGCGGGTTCTCGCCATAGCGCAGAGCCTCGATCAGCTTGCCGCCGACCGCGCGATAGGTGGGCGCCTCGGCCTTCACCTGGACCGCGAACCAATTGGAAATGGCCGCGTCATAGGCGGCGGTGCGGGCATAAGCGGTCTGCGCCAGCTTGCGCCGCAGGGCGAGGGTGGTGCCGCCATGCAACTCGATTTCCGCCAGCACGGCGGAATAGTCGGAAACATCGACCACCACCGCCACGTCATTGTGGTTCTTGGCCGCGCCACGGATCAGCGCTGGGCCGCCAATGTCAATGTTCTCAATGGTTTCATCGAAGTCGGCGCCGCGCGCCACCGTGGCTTCGAAGGGATAGAGATTGACGACCACCAAGTCGATGGGGGGAATGCCGTGCTCGGCCATGGAGGCCTGATGGCTGGGATCGGTGCGGATCGCCAGGATGCCGCCATGAACGCGCGGATGCAGGGTCTTCACCCGGCCGTCCATCATCTCCGGGTAGCCGGTCAGCTCCGCCACATCCATCACGGCAAGACCCGCGTCTGCCAAGGCCTTGGCGGTGCCGCCGGTGGAAACGAGCTGCACGCCGGTCTTCACCAGCGCGGTGGCGAAGGGGATCAGGCCCGCTTTGTCGGACACCGAGATCAAGGCACGGGTGACGGGGCGCACGTCGGCGGGCATGGGGCAACTCCGGATCTGAATTGCGCTCGCCCTATCACGGAGTGGCGGTCGCCGTCACCGGGTGCGGGCGGAAGAGCTGCCCCCCGCGGGAAGCGGGGGCTGGCGCTCGCGGGTGCGCACCAGGGTCCACAACACGCGTCCGGTCTCCGCCAGCGATCCGGAAATCACCAGCTGGACCGTGCGACGCGGACCGTCCGGGGCCGCGAGATAAATGCTCTCTTCCAGCAGAACGCTTTGATTGGGCGCGAGAAAGGCCCAGGCTTCGCCGCCGGGCAGAGCGAGCAGCACGGTGCTCGGATCGTCGAGCCGCTCCACCGTCACGCTCGGATGTAGATGAAAGCGGATCGCGAAGGCGGTGGCGGGCAAAGTGGCCGGCGCGCCTTCCGCCGGCTTGAACAGATCCTCGCCATCGAGCCGCGCACCTTCGCTCGCGAGGCGGAACGAGCGCTGGTGGATAATCCCAAAGCTCGCGGCATAGCCATCATGGCTTGCCCGCAGCATCAGGGAATCGTCCCTCTTGCCCCGTTGCACCGGCACGGCCGTGGGACCCGAGACGATGGGGAAGCCGACCAGTTTGCCCAGCCACTTCCATTGGAGGAAACGGGCGGAGGAGGTGTCGCCGATCACCGCCGTGCAATGGGCGGCGGTGGCGCGCGCAACTTGCCACCAGGTCTCGCGGTTCATCGCCGTCATGCCGCAATTGACGAAGATGCGATTGCGCCCGCTGGAGAATTCAAACGCGAGGCAGCTTGCGTGCGCCTCCCAGCCGGCGGCCAGCGGCGGGGCGATACCAGTATCGGCAATCAGCACGCTGCCCTTGGCGTCGAGCCGCTGGAAGCCGGAATGGGGCGCATTGGCCACCGGCGCGCCGCGCGCATCGTCATAAGCAAGAATAGTCGCGAGCTGGTCGGCGGCGGTATGGCCCATGCCGTGGAAATGGGCGAACGCCCCGTCTCCATGCCGGAAGAAGCGCAGCATGGGCATCATGCGGTCGATGGCGTTCATCAGCGCCTGAGGCGCGGGCTGGTTGCGCGCGGCGAAGGCATGGCGCAGGGGCAGCAGGTCCAGCAGTAGCGCGATGAGGCTGTCGGGATTACGCGTGATGATGCCGCCGTCCGGCAGGATCTGCCGGTCCAGCTCCTCCTCCAAGCGCCGCTGGGAGACTTTGAGCAGCCGGCTCTGGTCGGACATGCACAGGCCGGCGAACACCAGGGCGATGGTGGAGATGAGGCGGGGATAGCCGTCCGGCGCGCCGATCGCGCTGCGCCGCAGGTGGCGGACCTGCCGGGCGAGGCTGCGCATGAAGCGGCGATAGAATTCGTGGTCCGCATCCTGGAGGATGAACGGCGCCTGGGTGAGCCAGGAGATGATGCGGCGGGCCGTCACTTCTGGCTCGGCCGCGATGGCGCGGGCCTCGCCCGGATTGCGAATCCAGTCGCCGACGATGGCGCGGGCATTGGCGCGGGCGATGGTGGTGCTGGCCGCCCGCAGATGGCGCAGCCAGCCGAAGCCGTGCAGCGTCTGCGCCCATTCGTGCGAGGGCGGCTCCAGCTCGAATGGCGTGCGCCCGTCCAGCAAGGCGATCTTGCCGGCGAAGGCGAATCGGCCGGCATAAATCTCGCTGGCACGCGTGGCGTCGCCCGTGCGCAGGTCTTGCGGCGCTATGAGCAGGCGCTCGGGCACCGGAATGCTGACCCGGCCGATGGACAGCGGCAGGCCGGGCAGGCGCGCAAGGAACATGCGCCAGCCCTGCCCCGCGACGAAGGCCGCGAGGCGCATGCGTTCTGCCAGGGCTCCGCGGGTCATGCCTGGTGACTACCCCCGACGGCGCGTGCCGCCTTTCACTATCCGTGCGGCAAAGAAGCCGTCGAGGCCGGACCGCTCCGGCTCTCCCCGCACCCAATCACTGGGCACAGTGCGCAAATCACCTTGAGGAGTGATGAACGCGGCGACGCCGGGCGCATCTTCTGGTGTCAGCGGGGCTCTTTCCGCTTCGGGGCGGGCGGACAGCAGGCGGGCGATCTGCGCTTCGCCCTCCTCCGGCTCCAGCGAGCAGGTGGAATAGACCAGCACGCCGCCGGGTTTGAGCAGGTCGAGCGCGCGGTCCAGCAGCCGGCCCTGAAGCTCGGCGAGGCCGGCGATATCTCCCGGCCGCTTGTTCCAGGCGATGTCGGGATGGCGGCGCAAGGTGCCGGTGGCGGTGCAGGGCGCATCCAGCAGGATCGCGTCATAAGGGCCGCCGGAAAATTCCGCCGCATCCGCCTCGACGATCTCGGCCGAAAGCTTCAGGCGCGCCAGATTCTCCGAGAGGCGCATCAGGCGTTGGCCGGAGCGGTCGAGCGCGGTCACGCGGGCGCCCGCCGCGACAAGCTGGGCGGTCTTGCCGCCGGGCGCGGCGCAGAGGTCCAGGACGTTCAGGCCTTTCACATCGCCGAGCAGGCGGGCGGGGAGGGCGGCTGCGGCGTCCTGCACCCACCATTCGCCATCCTCATAGCCGGGCAGGGCGCGCACCGGGCCAGCATGGAGGATGCGGACGGAGCCGGTGGGCAGCACCTCGCCGCCGAGTTTCTGCGCCCAGCTTTCGGGATCGGATTTCACCGTCAGATCAAGGGCCGGCTCGTGCGCGTGCATGGCGCAGATCGCGGCGGCGCGTTCGACGCCATAGGTCTTCGTCCAGCGCTGGCGGAGCCAATCGGGCGTGTCGGCCGCGAGGGCGTCAATCGCCGCGAGGCGCTCGGCGCCCTCTCGCGTCAGGCGGCGCAGAACCGCATTGATCAGGCCCGCGAAGCCCGAGGTGGTGCCGTCGCCGCGTGCGATCTCCACCGAGAGGCCGACCGCCGCGTGATCGGGTACGTCCATGAACAGAATCTGCGCCGCGCCCACCAGCAGCACGGTTTCAACCTTGGGCGCAGATTTGGGAAAGCCGCGGTCCAGCATGGGGCCGACCACCGCGCGCAAGGTGCCGAGGCGGCGCAAGGCGGTGGCGACGATGCGAAAGGCCAGTGCCCGGTCGCGCGGTTCGAGCCCGGCGGCATTTTCGAGCGAATCCTCCAGCGCGGTGCCGCCGCGCAGCACGCGGTCCAGGGCATCGGCCGCGACCAGGCGGGCGCGCAGGCCAGCGGCCTCCGGCGGGCGCCGCTCGGGTGAGCGGGTGGCGGTTCGGGTGGCGGATCTCGGGCGGGACGGGGTTTTCATTGCGCGCACCTAGAGCCATGCGGGCCGCTTGGCAACCTCGCCAGTGGTTTCCACGCCTTTCGCGTCCTCAATTCCACCTGAACCGTGTGCTTTCGCCTATCCCCATCAGCCCCAGGGCCCGCGGCGCTGCGGGCCGCCGGTGCCGCCCCAGGGGCCGCGCGGCGTGGTGCCGACGGGCGTCGTCGCTGCGGCGGGAGCGCTCGCAAAGCCGCGCGGGCCCATCTCCTGCGCCAGCTGGCGCAGGGCGGCGATGCGGTTCTCGGTGGCCGGATGGGTGGAGAACAGGTTGTCCATCCGCTCGCCCGACAAGGGATTGATGATGAACATATGGGCGGTGGCAGGATGCCCCTCGGCCTCATAGTTCGGGATCTGGTGCGCAGCTCCGGAGATTTTGGCGAGCGCGGCCGCGAGTGCTATCGGGTGGCCGCAGATCTCCGCGCCGGTGCGGTCCGCCACATATTCGCGCGATCGCGAAATCGCCATCTGCACCACCATGGCGGCGATAGGGGCGAGGATCGCCATGAGAATGGTGCCGACCATGCCGAACGGCGAATTGTTCTCCCGGTTTCCGCCGCCGAAGAACAGGCCGAAGTTCGCCAGCATGGAGATGGCGCCGGCGAAGGTGGCGGTAATCGTCATGGTCAGCGTGTCGTGATGCTTCACGTGCGCCAGTTCGTGCGCCATCACGCCGGCGACCTCCTCGCGGGTCAGCATCTGCAGCAGGCCGGTGGTGGCGGCGACCGCGGCATTCTGCGGATTGCGCCCGGTGGCGAAGGCGTTCGGCTGGGGGTTGTCCATGATATAGACCTTCGGCATGGGCAGTTGTGCCCGCGCCGCCAGCTCACGCACCATGGAGACCAGCTCCGGCGCCGTGCGGTCGTCCACTTCCCGCGCGCCGTACATGCGCAGGACCATCTTGTCCGAATTCCAATAGCTGAACACATTCATGGCGGCGGCCACCAGGAACGCGATGAACATGCCGCTGGTGCCCCCGAGGGCGAAGCCGACGGCCATGAACAGAGCGGTCAGGCCCGCCAGCAGGATCGCCGTCTTCAAATAGTTCATTCTCTCCTCCGCAAGGCGGCCCGGCCGCCCGATATCCTGTCATAGGATGGGAATGCGGCCCATGTCCCGCAAGGTCAGCCGAAAGCGGGAGAACAAAAGGGGTAAGCAGCGCGGGTCGGCGATTCGCCCCTGCTTCGTTCCCGGCGCGTTCGCCCGAGGGCGTGTCCGTCCGTGCCGGCGTGCCGATTTGGCACGGCCCTTTCCGTTTGCCCCCCGGCACCTTATCTTGAACACCACATACGCGGCCAAGGCCGCCACCCTTTCGCGCGAGGATGCGAACCATGTTCATCCAGACGGAGCCGACGCCCAATCCGGCGACGCTGAAGTTCCTGCCCGGCCGCGACGTGCTCGGCGAGGGCACGCTCGATCTGAAGACCGCCGACGAGGCCGGCCGGTCCCCGCTCGCCCAGCGCCTGTTCGACGTGGCAGGCGTGGCCGGCGTGTTCCTCGGCTCGGATTTCATCACCGTGACCAAGACCGGTGGGGATTGGGCGCATCTGAAGCCCGCGATCCTCGGCGCCATCATGGAGCATTTCATGTCGGGCGTGCCGGTGCTCGCCGACGGCGCGGCGGCGGATGGCGATGATGCCGACGAGTTTTTCGCCGAGGCGGATACCGAAACTGTCGCCACCATCAAGGAGCTGATCGAGACGCGAGTGCGTCCGGCGGTGGCCAATGACGGCGGCGACATCACCTTCCGCGGCTTCAAGGAAGGCGTCGTGTTCCTGAACATGAAGGGCTCATGCTCCGGCTGCCCCTCGTCCACCGCGACGTTGAAAAACGGCATCGAAAACCTGTTGCGGCACTTCGTGCCCGAGGTGGTCGAGGTGCGTCCGGTCTGAGCTATGCCCCGCTGATTTGCGGTGGCGCGCGGGGATTTGGCACTATCCCCTTCCGTCAGATGCGTTTTCGATGGATTGTGGGCGCGGGATTCGGGCGTCCACATTCATCATGCTAGTTCTTGCCATAGATACCGCACTGACCGCCTGTTCGGTGGCCGTGCTGGACGCGGAGAGCGACTCCATCGTCGCAGGCGATTCGCTGCTCATGGAGCGCGGACACGCCGAAGCTCTGATTCCCATCATCGAACAGGTGATGGCGGATGCGGATCTTGATTTTCCCGCCCTGGGGCGCATCGCCGTGACGGTCGGTCCGGGCAGCTTTACGGGCTTGCGGGTTGGATTGTCGGCCGCGCGTGGCTTCGGGCTCACGGCGCGCCGCCCGGTGGTGGGGGTGACTACCCTTGCAGCCCTCGCCGCGCCGTTTCTGGCCATGGACGACAGCTTGCCGGTGGTGAGCGCCATCGACGCGCGGCACGGCCATGTGTTCCTGCAGATGTTCGGCGCCGGCGGGCGCACCTTGATCGCGCCGCGCATCATGGCGGCCAAGGACGCGGCGCGCTCGTCCGCCATCGGCGCCATTCGCCTGGTGGGTTCGGGCGCCGCTCTGGTGGCCGAGGCTTGGCCGCCGGGCGAAACAATGCCTTTCAGTGTCGATGTCCAGCCGGCCCCCGACGTGGCGTGGGTGGCGCGCCTCGGCGCCGTGGCGGACCCGGCGCGGGCCGAGCCGCGTCCGCTTTATCTGCGCGCGCCCGACGCCAAGCCCCAGGATGGGGCGCGGATCGCACGGCGGTGAGCCTGCTGGGATTTTTCTCCGCGCGGCCCCGGCCGCCTTATATCCGCGCGGCGGAAGGGCGGGACTGCGAACATCTGGCGCGCATCCATGCCGCCTCCTTCCATCGCGGCTGGGGGATCGACGAGTTCGAGCGCCTGCTGAGCGAGCGCGCGGCCCGCGGACACCTGCTGTGCGCCGCGCCCAAGACGCCGCCGATCGGCTTCGTCCTGTCCCATGTGGTGGTGCCGGAAGCGGAGATCCTCTCGCTGGCCGTGCTGCCGTCCGCGCGCGGCAAGGGATATGGCGCGCTGCTGCTCGATTATCATTTGCGGCGGCTGGTCTGCGAGGGGGTTGCGGTCTCCCATCTGGAGGTGGAGGAAAGCAATCAGCCCGCGTTGCGACTCTATCGTGCCCTCGGCTATGTGGAGAGCGGCCGCCGCAAGGGCTATTATGCGGGCGGTACGGATGCGCTGGTGATGCGCCGGGATCTGTGACCCGAGGTTGCATGCAGCATGCCTTGCGAGGACCGGCGCGGGCGGCGATAAGAGCAGCGATTTGAGTGAGGATTGGCTCTTGAGCGACACCATCAGTGCCATTGAGCACGCCTGCGCCGCCAAGGGCATGCGCATGACCGAGCAGCGCCGGGTGATCGCACGCGTGCTCACGGCTGCCGAGGACCATCCCGACGTCGAGGAATTGTATCGCCGCGCCAGCGCCATTGACGACAATATCTCGATCTCCACCGTCTATCGCACGGTGAAGATGTTCGAGGATGCAGGCATCATCGAGCGCCACGAGTTCGGCGACGGCCGCGCCCGCTACGAGCCGGTACCCGAGGAACATCACGACCATCTCATTGATCTGCGCAGCGGCAAGGTGATCGAGTTCCGCTCCGAGGAGATCGAGCGGCTTCAGGAAGAGATCGCGCGCCGGCTCGGCTATCGCCTCGTGGGGCATCGCCTGGAGCTGCATGTGTTGCCGCTGGACGAGGAGCCGTCGTGAGCGCCCCCCGCGAAGAGGTCAATATTTTCGACGAGCTGGCCGGCGGCCGCACCAAGCGCGTGCGCAAGCATCGCTCGTTCTTCGGCCATTCGGCGGAGCCGATGCAGCGCTCCAGCTTCGACGCCGAGCCCATGCCGGACCTCGGGCCGGACCAGCCCCGGCTCGGCCGCTTTTTCGATACCGTGCGTGTGGGCGTGATCCTGACGCTGGTCGGCCTTGTCACGGCAATCGGCATTCCCTTGCAATGGGTATCGCTGAAGCTCCACCTGCCCAGCCGGCGCACCATCCCGCTGCTTTACCATCGCATCATCCTGTTCCTGATCGGCGTGCGTCGGCATGTGCACGGCGCGCCGGCCGCAGGGCGGCCCTTGCTGCTGCTATCGAACCATGTGTCCTGGCTCGATATCTGCGTTCTGGGATCGCTGACGCCTCTGGTGTTCGTCGCCAAGAGCGAGGTGTCGCGCTGGCCCTTGATCGGCCTTTTGGCAGCTTTCCAGCGCACCATCTTCGTCGATCGCCAGCGCCGCCACGCGACCGGGCAGGTCAATTCCACGATCGCCGCCCGTCTGGCGGAGGGAGACCCGGTGGTGCTGTTCGCGGAAGGCACCTCGAGCGACGGCAACCGCGTCCTGCCCTTCCGCTCGGCCCTGGTGGGCGCGGCGCGCGAGGCCTTCGAGGCCAATGGCAAGGTGTTGGTCCAGCCCCTGTGCGTCGCCTATGTGAAGATCCAGGGCATTCCCATGGGGCGGTCCCATCGCGGCATCGCCGCCTGGTTCGGCGACATGGATCTTGCGCCCCACTTGCTGGAAGTGTTGCGCCAGGGCGCCATCGACGTGGAGGTGACCTTCGGTGAGCCGGAGGCGCTCGACGGCGCGGCGGATCGCAAGCTCGTGACCAAGGCGAGCGAAGAGGCCGTGCGCCGGCTCAGCGAGGCGAGTTTGATGGGCCGTGCCCCTGCGGTCTGAGTTCCCAAAACGCCAATTTGCCGGTAAGACGGACGTTCCAGGTTTTCAATCGGGGGCGGACTGCGCGGGCGTCACGGGAGCGTCGCGCCCATGCGCGATGGTGGAGTTGGCAGAACGCAAAACATGTACGAACCCCGCAAGCTTTATGTGAAGTCCTTCGGCTGCCAGATGAACGTGTACGATTCCAATCGTATGGCCGACACGCTGGCGAACGAGGGCTATGTGGAGACGAGCGATCCGGCCGAGGCCGATCTCGTCATCCTGAACACGTGCCACATCCGTGAGAAGGCGGCCGAGAAGGTCTATTCCGAACTGGGCCGGCTGCGCAAAGCCAAGGCCGAGGACGGGCGCGACACGCTTGTCGCCGTGGCCGGCTGCGTCGCCCAGGCGGAAGGCGCCGAGATCATGCGCCGCTCGCCCGTGGTGGATCTGGTCGTGGGACCGCAGAGCTATCACCGCCTGCCTGAGCTGCTCGCTCAGGTGCGGGCCGGCGTGCGGGCCGTGGACACCGAATTTCCGGTCGAGGACAAGTTCGACCATCTCCCCGCGCCCAGCGATGCCGCCACCCGCAAGCGCGGGCCGACCGCGTTCCTCACCGTTCAGGAAGGCTGCGACAAGTTCTGCACTTTCTGCGTGGTCCCCTATACCCGCGGCGCCGAGGTTTCTCGCCCGGTGGCGAAGATCCTGGCGGAGGCGGAGCGTCTCGCCGACCAGGGTGTGCGCGAATTGACCCTGATCGGTCAGAATGTGAACGCCTTCCACGGCCTCGGCCCGGATGGCGCGGTGTGGACCCTCGCGCGCCTCGTCTATGCGTTGGCCGAGATTCCGGGCATCGCGCGCCTGCGCTACACGACGAGCCACCCTCGCGACATGGGCGAAGATCTCATATCCGCCCATCGCGACCTGCCGGCGTTGATGCCCTATCTGCATCTGCCGGTGCAATCGGGCTCGGATCGGGTGCTGGCGGCCATGAACCGCAAGCACGGCAAGGATGTGTTCCTCGATATCGTCGCCCGCATGCGCGCCGCGCGGCCGGACATGGCGCTCTCGACCGATTTCATCGTCGGCTTCCCTGGCGAAACCGATGCTGAGTTCGAGGAGACCATGGACCTGGTGCGCGAGGTTGGCTTTGCCGGCGCCTATTCCTTCAAATACAGCCCGCGCCCCGGCACGCCTGCCGCCGACTTGGACGCTCAGGTGCCCGAAGAGGTGAAGACCGAGCGCCTCGCGCGTCTCCAGCAGGCGCTGGAAGCTTCCAAGCGCGCCTTCGACCGTTCCTTGCTCGGCCGCACTTTGGACGTGCTGCTGGAGAAGCCGGGCCGGCAGGAGGGCCAGATGATCGGCCGCTCGCCCTATCTCCAGTCGGTGGTGGTGAATAACCCGCCGGCGGGTATCGGTGCGTTCGTCACCGTCACCATCACGGACGTGGGGCCGAACAGCCTCGCGGGCCGTGTCGTTGCTGTTTCCCCGTCCGCGCACGCACCCGCGTTCGCCGCCATGGAGGCTTGAGCTTGCGAAAGTCCGGCGCCGATAAAGACCGTCCTTCTCCTTCGGCGCAGGCCTCCGCGCGGGCGGCCATCAGCGATCCCTGGGCCATCAATGGCGAGGATACTCCGGCCCAGGTGGTTCTCGCCTTCGATGATAACCGCTTGGCGACCCTGTTGTTCGGCCATTACGGGCGCAACCTCGCCCTGATCGAGCGCAAGCTGGGCGTCAAGGCGGATTCGCGCGGCAACCACGTCAGCCTGGAAGGCGGGCGCGAGGGCTGCGAGCAGGCGCGCAAGGTGCTGGAGCATCTCTACGAAAGCCTAAAGCGCGGCCGGGAGATCAGCGTCGGGGACGTTGAAGGCGCAATCCGCGAAGCGGTGGCCCAAGGCTCGCTGTTCGATTTCGACCCCGCCGAGGGCCAGGCCTTTGACGAGATCCAGCTGCGGCGGCGCCCGGTGCGGGCCCGCACGGCGGCGCAGGATGCCTATATCCGCGCCTTGAAGCGCAACACGCTGAACTTCGGCACCGGCCCGGCCGGCACCGGCAAGACCTGGATCGCCGTCGCCTACGCCGTCCACCTGCTGGAGCGTCGCATGGTGGACCGGATCATCCTCTCGCGGCCGGCGGTGGAGGCAGGCGAACGGCTCGGCTTTCTGCCCGGTGACATGAAGGAGAAAGTCGATCCCTATCTGCGCCCGATCTATGACGCGCTGTATGATCTGATGGACCGTGCCTTCGTGGAGCGGGCCTTGCAGACGGGCGAAATCGAAATTGCGCCACTCGCCTTCATGCGCGGGCGCACGCTCTCCAATGCGGCGGTGATACTGGACGAGGCGCAGAACGCCACTTCCATGCAGATGAAGATGTTCCTTACCCGCCTGGGCGAGAATTCCCGCATGATTGTGACCGGCGACGCCAGCCAGACCGATCTGCCCATGGGCCAGACCTCGGGCCTCGCGGAGGCGGTGCGGCTGCTGGAGGGGATCGAGAGCGTCGGCATCACCCAGTTCAAGGCCGCCGACGTGGTGCGTCACGAATTGGTGGGCCGCATCGTCGGCGCCTATGAGGCCCATGAGGCGGCGCGCATTGCCGCGAAGGCGGGCTGAGATGGCGCGCGCCGCAGCCACCGCACCCGCGCCGGACCGGTTCGCCGTCGATATCCTGGTCGAGGACCCGCGTTGGGATGGCGTGCCGGATGCCGCGGCGCTCGCGGAACGGGCCGCCCAGGCGGCGCTTGCCGCTTGTGGAGATGCGTTCGAGCGTGCGGCCGAGATGAGCGTGACCTTGACGGACGACGCGCGCATCCGCGTGCTGAATCGGCAATGGCGCGAAAAGGACAAGGCGACCAACGTTTTGTCCTTCCCCGCCGCCGAAGTGCCGGAAGATGTCACGCCGGAGCCATTGGGCGATGTCATCGTGGCACTGGAGACGGTGCTCGCGGAGGCGCAGGCGGAAGACAAGCGCCCGCAGGATCATCTGGTGCATCTCGTCGTGCACGGCACGTTGCATCTGCTCGGCTTCGACCATGAGGACGACGCCGAGGCGGAAGAGATGGAAGAAATGGAGCGTGGCATCCTGGAGGGGCTCGGCATCTCCGACCCCTATGCGTTGCCCGCGGAAACTTGAGGCCGACCCCAAAGGGAGACCATGTCCAACATCGACCAGTCGAGCGACCCCGCCTCAGCGGAGCCGCAAAGTTTCATCGATCGATTGCGTGCCCTCCTCGGGACGTTCCGACCCCATGGCTCCTTGCGCACCGACCTTGTCGAGGTGCTTGAGGAGGCAGGCGGAAGCTCCGGGGAGGTGAGCGAGTTTTCGCCGTCCGAGCGCAAGATGCTGCGCAACATCCTCCACCTGAAGGAAGTCGGGATCGGCGACATCATGGTCCCGCGCTCGGAGATCGTGGCGATCCAGAAGGATGTGTCGCTCGGCGAACTGATGGTGACTTTCGCCAATGCCGCCCATTCCCGGCTCGTGGTGTTCGATGACGATCTCGACGATCCGGTGGGCATGGTCCACATCCGTGACCTTCTCGCCTTCATGACGGGTCCGCTGCCGGAAGGCGAGGAGGACCATCCCGTCAACAAGGAAATCGACTTGTCGAAGGTCGATCTGCGGCAATCCCTGACCGATGCCGGCCTTGTGCGGCGCCTGCTGTATGTGCCTCCGTCCATGCCGGCGGTGGATCTGCTGGTGTCCATGCAGGCCGCGCGCACCCATCTCGCGCTGGTGATCGACGAATATGGCGGCACCGACGGCCTCGTTTCCATCGAGGACGTGGTGGAGGAGATCGTCGGCGAAATCGAGGATGAGCACGACGACGAGGCGGCGCTGATTCAGCGCCAAGCGGACGGCAGCTTCGTCACCGATGCGCGCACGCCCCTGGAAGACGTCCTAAACGTGCTGGGCGAGGATTTTGCTCCCGCCCATGTGGCGGAGGAGGTCGACACGCTCGGCGGGTTGATCGTGACCATTGCCGCGCGGGTGCCGGCCGTGGGCGAGATCATACCCCTGCCGGGCGGCCATAGCGTCGAGGTGCTCGACGCTGATCCGCGCCGGGTGAAAATGTTGCGGATTCTCCCGCCTGCGCAGGCGGCGAACGACGCGGCAGAGGCTTCGGACGGCGACCAGGCGTGACGCGCCGTGTTCTGACGCGCCTTTTCCCGGCGCGCTTTTTCCTGGCGCGCTTTTTCCTGGCGCTTGGCCTCATGGCCCACAGGGTGAGCGCGCTCGAGGGGTGGCGGCGGCTGGCGGCTGCCTTTGCCGCGGGCGCGTTCTCGGCCCTGTCGACCCCGCCATTCGGCCTTTGGCCGGTGTTGGGGCTGAGCTTTCCCGTCCTGGTGTTGCTGGTGGACGGCACACGGCGCGGCACGCGGCGCCCCTGGCGGGTCGCTGCCGCCATCGGCTGGTGGTTCGGCTTCGGCTATTTCCTCTGCTCCTTGTGGTGGATCGGCGCGGCGTTCCTGGTGGATGCGGATGTCTTCGCCTGGTTGCTGCCGGTGGCGGTGGTTTGCCTGCCGGCGGGGCTCGCCCTGTTTCCCGCCCTCGGCCTGCTGGCTGCCCGCCTGCTGTGGTCGCGCGGCGCGGCGCGGCTGTGTGCGCTCTGCGCCGGCCTTGGGGGCGCCGAATGGCTGCGCGGGCATGTGCTCACAGGCTTCCCCTGGAACACCTTTGGCTACGCGCTCGCGGAGAATCTGGCCCTGGCGCAGAGCACCGCGCTGATCGGCATCGGCGGGCTCACGTTCCTGACGATCCTGCTGCTCTCGGCGCCGGTCCTTTTGGTTTCGGCGGCGGCCCGGCCACGCCATCTGGCCTTTCTCGCGATGGCGATGCTCACCCTCGGCGCGATGTATGCCGGTGGCGCGCTGCGGCTGGCGCGCACGCAGATCGGCTCCGTTCCGGGCGTCAATCTGCGCCTGATGCAACCGGCGCTGCCGCAGGACGAGAAATTCGCCTATGGCCGGCGCGAAGCCATCCTCGACGATTATCTGGCGTTGAGCGCCACACCGAGCGCGCGATATCCCGGCGGCCTCACGGATGTGAGCTTGCTGATCTGGCCGGAATCGGCCTTTCCCTTCCTCTATGAACGCGAGCCCTGGGCGGCGCGACGAATCAGCGAGAGCCTGCCGCGCAACCTGGTCCTGGTCACCGGCGCCGCGCGCTACGGCGCCCCGCCGCCGGGGCAGATCTCGCCTTACTTCAATTCCATCCGGGTGATCGCGGCGGATGGCACGGTGCTCCAGAGCGTGGACAAGGTGCATCTCGTCCCGTTCGGCGAATATCTCCCGTTCCAGGCGTTTCTGGAACGCATCGGCCTGGAGCAGCTGACCCGGGTGAGAGGCGGGTTTTCAGCCGGGGAAGCCTTGCAGGCATTGAACATTCCCGGCGCGCCTTTGGCCGCGCCGCTGATCTGTTACGAGGCGATCTTTTCCGGCGCCGTCATTCCGAAGGGGCCGCGCCCGCGCTTCCTGCTCAACGTCACCAATGATGCTTGGTTCGGCGAGACGCCGGGACCTCACCAGCATTTCCTGCAAGCCCGCATCCGCGCGATTGAGGAAGGGTTGCCGCTGGTCCGGTCGGCAAATACCGGCATTTCGGCGATCGTTGATCCACTGGGACGGATTGTCGCATATTTGGGATTGGACATCCGCGGTGTAGTGGACGGATACCTCCCGCAAGCGTTGGAGACTCCACCGCCCGCGGCGCGCGCCGGTGGTTCCATTGTCCTATCCATATTTCTTCTGGTTCTTATGTCTGCGTGGCTGGGTGCCGGAGGCTTGCGGATCCTGCAAGCTGCACGCAAAAGTTGATCGACGCGCTTCCCATGTATGCGTATCTTCGCGCCGTCAGGGCAGCCTTCGCGATGCGAAGTGTGACACATTTCCGATCCAGCCGGAGAGAACATGGCCAAGAAGGCGCCAAATCCTATTGATAAATACGTAGGTAGCCGTGTGCGTATGCGACGCATGATGGTGGGGATGAGTCAGGAGAAGCTTGGAGAGAGCCTCGGCATCACCTTCCAGCAGATCCAGAAGTACGAAAAAGGCACGAACCGAATCGGTGCCAGCCGGTTGCAGCAGATTTCTCTGGTGCTGAGCGTGCCCGTTGCCTTCTTCTTCGAAGGCGCACCGTCCCTGACCACCGACTCCGAAGGTTTCGGAGAAGCGCACTCTCCCGCCTATGTCTCGGATTTCCTTGCGACATCCGACGGCCTCGTCCTGACCCGCAATTTCATGCGCATCACCGATGCCAAGATCCGCCGACGCATCGTGGAACTGGTGACCGCGATCGCCGGCGAGGAGGAGGCCGCAGACCGCCCGGTCTGATGCCCTTGGGCTGCGAGCCGGTCTTGACCGGCTCGCGGGCCTTTGACACAAGGACCTCGAGCTCCGTCGGTGGGCGAGGGGAAGCAGATGTCGCGTCAATCCTATTTGTTCACCAGTGAGTCCGTGTCCGAAGGTCATCCCGACAAGGTGTGCGACCGCATCTCGGACGAGGTGGTCGATACGTTCTTCCGTGTGTCGGAAGAGCAGGGCTTCGATCCTTCCCAGGTGCGCGTGGCGGCTGAGACGCTCGCGACCACCAATAAGGTCGTGATCGCCGGCGAGACCCGCGGCCCCTCGACCATCACCAAGGACCTGATCGCGCACAAGGCCCGCCTGGCCATCAAGGACATCGGCTACGAGCAGGCCGGCTTCCACTGGGAGAATGCGGATATCGAAGTGGTGCTGCATGCGCAGTCCGCCGACATCGCCCAGGGCGTCGACATCGACGGCAACAAGGACGAGGGCGCGGGCGACCAGGGCATCATGTTCGGCTATGCCGTGCGCGAGACGCCCGAGCTGATGCCGGCCCCCATCTTCTACGCCCATAAGATCCTGAAAACGCTCTCGGAAGCCCGCCGCTCCGGCGAGACCCGCGCCCTCGGCCCGGACGCCAAGAGCCAGGTGACCGTGCAATATGAGAACGGCAAGCCGGTCGGCGTGACGCAGATCGTGCTCTCCACCCAGCATCTGGACGAGCACCTCACCTCCCACGACGTGCGCTCGCTGGTTGAGCCCTACATCACCAAGGCCTTGCCGGAAGGCTGGATTTCCCCCGAGACGGTGTGGCACGTGAACCCCACGGGCAAGTTCGTGATCGGCGGGCCCGATGGCGATTGCGGCCTGACCGGGCGCAAGATCATCGTGGACACCTACGGCGGCGCGGCGCCCCATGGCGGCGGCGCATTCTCCGGCAAGGATCCGACCAAGGTGGACCGCTCCGCCGCCTATGCCGCGCGCTATCTGGCGAAGAATGTGGTTGCTGCCGGCCTTGCCGACCGCGCGACCATCCAGCTCGCCTATGCCATCGGCGTGTCCGACCCGCTGGCGGTCTATGTCGACCTGCACGGCACCGGCCAGGTGGAAGAAGCCAAGCTGGAGAAGATCTTGCGCGAGGTGGTGAACCTGCGCCCGCGCGGCATTCGCGAGCATCTCGGGCTCAACAAGCCGATCTATGCCCGCACCTCCGCCTATGGCCATTTCGGCCGGACGCCGGATGCGGATGGCGGCTTCTCCTGGGAGCGGACGGACCTTGTGGATGCGCTGAAATCCGCGCTCTGAGGTTTCACGTGAAACATTTTCGGTCGGCAGGCGGGGAGCCTTTCCCGCCTGCCGAACGCGTTTTTTCGGCACGTTTCGGCACATCTCCGTAAGGCTTTCGGGGCTTCTCCGCGTCCTTTCGCCGAATGTTTTTTCCCGAACTTCGGCGGGGCGGTAAAATCCTGCTGCGTGCCGCCGGTTTCAGAACGAAGACCCATGATTGCCGATTATGACGAGAAGGGCGCCTTCTACGGGCGGCGGGTGGGCAAGCCGCTGCGGCCCAACCAGGCGGCGGCCCTGCGCGATGTTCTTCCGCGCTATCTGATCGACCTCGACACCATCGCCCCCGATATGTCCCTGCGCGATCTGTTCGCGAGCGCGGTGGATGAGGTGCGCCTGGAGATCGGCTTCGGCGGCGGCGAGCATCTGCTGGCCCGGGCGGCCGAGGCACCGCGCACCGGCTTCATCGGCGTGGAGCCCTTTCTCAACGGCATGGTGAAGGCGGTGACGGCGCTGGAGGCGGTGCCGCGCGAGAATGTGCGCCTGTTCGACCGCGACGCGGCGCTGCTGCTGGCGCGCCTGCCGGAAGGATCGCTCGCCGGCGCGAGCCTGCTCTATCCCGACCCCTGGCCCAAGCGCCGCCACTGGAAGCGCCGCTTCGTGCGCGCCGACAATCTGGACCTGCTGGCCCGCGCCATCGCGCCGGGCGGCACATTCCGCTTCGCCAGCGACGTGCCGGATTATGTGGACTGGACCCTGCGCGAGATCCGCGCCCACGGCGCCTTCACCTGGCCCGCCCGCACGGCGGACGATTGGCGCCTGCCCTATGCCGGCTGGCCCGGCACCCGCTATGAGGCCAAGGCCCTGCGGGAAGGACGGGTGCCGACGTATCTGGCGTTTATGCGGGGGTGAGGGGGCGCTAGGCCGGATCGAGAGTCAGCGGCACGGTGCCGCGTGGAGGCGTCGTCGGGTGCGCGCGATTGTCTTTCCTTCACCGGTCGTCATGGCCGGGCTTGCCCCGGCCATCCACGTCGGGCCGCCCGCGCAGGCCTTGAAGAGCCGGTGCCAGCGGTGCCGCGTGGATGCACGGGACAAGCCCGTGCATGACGATCTCTCCTGAACAGCGTCCAGCCATGATCGATCGGCGCCGAGGGCGCATTGATCTTCGCCTTAGGTGATCTAAGCTGCACCAGGGCGCGCGGGAGTGTCGTGCACCCTCCGAGCGTCGCCCATGACCGAGCAAGACCTCGAAGACTTCCTCGCCGCCGTTGCGCGGGTGCGGGCCGAGCATGCCGCAACCCCGGAAAAAGCGCGCGCGTTCCTCATGAAGGAAGGCGTCGTGGATAAGGACGGGGAGCTGACCGGCCATTATGCGCGGAAGAACCGGTTCCGTCGCAAGAGCGCCGCCTGAGTGCATCGGCTGAATACCTCTTTTGTACTTGGGTATCACGGCTGTGAACAGGCCGTCGCGGACCGGCTTCTAGCGGGTAATCCCTTTACACCCAGCAACTAATGCTTATGATTGGTTCGGCCATGGCATTTATTTCTGGGAATCCAATCCCCAGCGCGGGTTGGAATTCGCCAGCGAGCGTCCGGGCCGCGCCTCCGCCGCAAGCGCACCGACCGTCGTTGGTGCTGTAATCGACCTCGGCTATTGCCTGGATCTGCAATCCTCGACCGGAATCGCGGCCGTCTCCGCTGCTACGCCGATTATCTGGACTATTCGGAGCGCTCGGGCAGCAAGGTGCCGCAGAACAGAGACGGCGAGGATTCGCTGCTGCGGGACCTGGATTGCGCGGTTCTCAACCATCTTCATGCGGTGCGCGCGGCAGGCAAGCTTGAGCCCTTCGATACGGTGCGGGCGGTGTTTCTGGAGGGCAGACCGCTCTATCCCAAATCCGGCTTTCGCGAGAAAGCCCACATCCAGCTTTGCGTGAGGAATTCGGGCAGCATCAAAGGGGCGTTTCGGGCGGGGGCGGAGCAAGGCTGAACCCTGCGCGAAATCCGCGCCCACGGCGCCCTCAGCTGGACGGCGCAAATGGCGGACGATTTGCTCACCCCTATGAAGGCTAGCCCGGCAACTGCTATGAGCGCCAAGGCGCTCAAAGAAGAGCGCGGGGAGCGCGCATTAAAGGTCGGCGGGCTTATGAGCGTGGTAAGATTTTATGTATTAGATCAACTAAAGTAACGGTAGCATTCCTGATAGCAATATTTCGGATCGCACCTTGAGTCGTGTTGTCCAAGAGACCCTTTCCGGAGCAGCGATCCGAGATCCCTCGTATACAAATCGCATGCATTCCATCAGCGTTAACCAAAGAAATAGATTTCAAAAATCCATAACTTTCCATGTCAACGGCCGCTATATCGCTTTTATACCATTTTGTTCTTGCCGTGTCGGGGCCCCCTTTGCGGATATACCAGTCCTTTTCGGGAAATTCATTGCGGTCATTGAAAAAATCAACATACTCTTGAGAATCTATTACCCAGTCACTACCCAAAAGCGCCCCGATGTGAATTCGCGGCTTATCATTAATCAGATCTGAGGGAACTCCAATTAGATCTTCTGTTACCTTTGCAAAACCCGCAAATGACGGATTCTGATCGGCCAAATATCGCTGAATTAATCTCCCTGATTTCTCTATTGTTACAAAATCCCTCTTTATTCGCAACCAGCTGTTTTGAGCTATGCTTTTTGATCGGGAAATTATGTGTTTAACTTTCGCCGGTTTCGCAAAGGTTGACGAATCACTTGGGTCAGCATTTGGCGCTCCGTCAAATGCCTCCGAAGTTGATGAATCACTTGGGTCAGGATTTGTCGACCCTTCAAACTCCTCCTCCGAAGAAGAAAGCTCTTTGATTTTATCAAACGTAAAATATTTAACCGCGGATGAAATTACTACGTCGCCAAGCCGAAATTTATTCGGTTGTAATGTACCCGATAGCCCCAGTAAAAAAACGCTTTTGTAATTTCGGTCAGCCCTTAAATTTTCACCAACCGCAGTCGCTGAACAAATATTTCCCATTCCACTAAGTATTACGAAATCTATGTCGGCACATGGAGCCAATGCATTTCGATCCGACTTAATTAAATACTGATGAGAGGAGCGTGATCGAAATGGCAGATCCGCATACTGAAAATCGCACCCCACTAATACATTATGTATATATTCCATTTCTTCCGGCAGGGCTACGAAGCAAAGATAGTGGGTAGTCAGCATGTCAGTACTTTACCCAAAAAATTCCAATTAGAGATGATCTATTACCATTTCCTGGATGACATTAAACCTTTTTTTTGCTTCTTCCCAACTCTCAGATTGAAGACGATAAAATACCGCCTTATGAGAGTCACCAAAGTATTCGGCCAAAAGCAATGGAACCCTTACGGAAAGTCCAATAGTGACGCACCCAAAATCAATATAAGATATAAGATTATCTAATTTAAGTACTCCATCGATAGCTCTTCTGAAGTTGACTAGGCTCATTACTTCGTCTTCAATCAGAATGTCATCCTTAATTGCCAAATCAATGTCTAATAAGTATTTAATGCGTACTACTTCTCCCGGAAAACTAAAAAAACATGTTTTACGCATGGAGTTATCAAAATATATTCTACCGTACCTCGCAAAATCAGGAGACTTCTTGTATAGAACCCAGAGTCTTTGTAGCGAAATATACGTTTCCTCGAATGAATCCCATGCCCCGACTAGCGCGTCCGTTGCGCATAGTGCCTCGGATTCGATGCGTGGGATTGCCCATTCCGACTGGTCGGCTGTGTATTTCCTGACCCAATCTATAGTGGCATCGTCAATATAAGAGGCGATATTGGGCATATCATCCCCAGGCTCCGAAAAAAGATTCCGAATCATAGTGAGTCGACATCGATACGTCTAGAGTCAAGATGCGACATAGTTTATTTGAGGCCCTCATACAAAATTGTGTACAAATCCTTCTGGAAGCCCCACCTCACCCCCGCCCTTGCATCCCCCGCCGTTCCGTCTATATTAGCGCTGTCCCCCAGTGGGGATACCTCAGAGCCATCGTCGTCGAAGGTGATGAGAGTGGGCCCCCGCCGGGACCCGCTCGATTTTCGTTTACGCGATCGTCCGCGGGGCGCACAAGGCGCCGCACGGTTGCGGTTTCGAAACCCTTCGATCCCGTCCGCGTCGCCGCCGCCTTAAGGTCGGCCGGTGCGGGGTGAAGGCGGCGAAAAGGCCAAGGTTCGGCGCTCACGCGCCGCACGATAGGAAGGCGCAGACGCGCCGGTAAAAATTCGGCGCATCCGCGCCACAGGAAAAGAAAGACGTCCCGGAGGGACATGACCGATACGCAAGCGACCCACGGTGTGGACACCGCAGACCTGAACGAGCCCCGCCTCATCATCGAGACGGGTGTGGCCGCGCGCGTCGCCGGCATCGTCGGTCCCGTGCTCACCGGCCTCGGCATGCGGCTGGTGCGCGTCAAGCACACGGCCCGCGACGGCGGCACGCTGCAAATCATGGCCGAGCGGCCCGACGGCTCCATGACCATCGACGATTGCGAGCTGGTCTCCCGCGCCATCTCCCCCGTGCTCGACGTGGAAGACCCCATCGCTTCCGCCTATCGCCTGGAAATCTCCTCCCCCGGCATCGACCGGCCTTTGGTGCGCCTCACCGATTTCGATCGCTGGTCGGGCCATGAGGTGAAGGTGGAAATGGCCGTGCCGCTGGATGGCCGCAAGCGCTTTCGCGGCATCCTTCTCGGCACCGAGGGCGGCCTTGCTTTGGTGCGGCGCCCCGATGCGCCGGCCGGCGAAGATCCGGTCTCGCGCCTGCCGGTCGCCGATATCGGCGATGCCCGTCTGATCCTCACCGACGACCTCATCACTGAGGCGCTGCGCCGGGCGAAAGCCGCCGGCCGCGCGATGGAGGATGCGGACGAGGAACTGGCCGACAGCGCGCTCGACGATCTCGCCGACGAAGCCACGGAGGCGCCCGCCGCCCCCGTCAAGCCGGCGAAACCCTTGCAGCCGCGCAAGCTCGCGAAGCCCAAGGCCGACAAGTCCCAATCGAAGCCGTCCGCCCGCAAGGCGAAGGGCGGCAATGCCAAAGCGAAGGAGACGCACTGATGGTCGCCGTCAGCGCAAACCGGCTCGAGCTGCTGCAGATCGCCGAAGCGGTCGCCCGCGAGAAGACGATCGATCGCAGCATCGTCATCGCCGCCATGGAAGATGCCATCGCCAAGGCCGCGCGCTCGCGCTACGGCCAGGAGACGGACATCCACGCCGACATCAATCCCAAGACCGGCGAATTGCGGCTCGCCCGCCATCTGCTGGTGGTGGACGAGGTGGAGAATTTCGCCACCGAGATCACGCTCGATGGCGCGCGCCGGCACAATCCCGCCGCCCAGGTCGGCGACACCATCGCCGATACCCTGCCGCCGTTCGATTTCGGCCGCATCGCCGCGCAGAGCGCCAAGCAGGTGATCGTGCAGAAGGTGCGCGAGGCCGAGCGCGATCGCCAGTATGACGAATATAAGGACCGCATCGGCGAGGTTTCCAACGGCCTCGTGAAGCGGGTGGAATACGGCAATGTGGTGGTCGATCTCGGCCGCGGCGAAGCCATCCTGCGCCGCGACGAATTGCTGCCGCGCGAAGTGGTGAAGACCGGCGACCGCGTGCGCGCCTATATCTATGACGTGCGGCGCGAGCCGCGCGGGCCGCAGATCTTCCTCTCGCGCACCCATCCCCAGTTCATGGCGAAGCTGTTCGCCCAGGAAGTGCCGGAAATCTACGACGGCATCGTCGAGATCAAGGCGGTCGCCCGCGACCCCGGCTCGCGCGCCAAGATCGCCGTGATCTCGCGCGACCAGTCGGTGGACCCGGTCGGCGCCTGCGTCGGCATGCGCGGCTCGCGCGTGCAGGCGGTGGTGAACGAGCTGCAGGGCGAGAAGATCGACATCATCCCCTGGAACCCGGACATCGCCACCTTCATCGTCAATGCGCTCGCCCCCGCCGAAGTGGTGAAGGTCGTGCTGGACGAGGAGCGCGAGCGCATCGAAGTGGTGGTGCCCGACGCCCAGCTCTCGCTCGCCATCGGCCGGCGCGGACAGAATGTGCGCCTCGCCTCCCAGCTCACCGGCTGGGACATCGACATCATGACCGAGGCGGAAGAGAGCGAGCGGCGCCAGAAGGAATTCGCCGAGCGCACCACCATGTTCGCCGAGGCCCTCGATCTCGACGAGATGATGGGCCAGCTTCTGGCCTCCGAAGGCTTCGCGAGCGTCGAGGAAATCGCCTATGTGCCGATTTCCGAGCTCGCCTCCATCGAGGGCTTCGACGAGGAGACCGCCGGCGAATTGCAGGCGCGTGCCCTCAAGCATCTCGCGGACGTGGAAGAGGCGCTCGACAATGAGCGCAAGGAACTGGGCGTGGAAGACGCGCTCGCGACCGTGCCCGGCGTCACCTCCAAGATGCTGGTGGCGTTCGGCAAGCACGACATCAAGACCGTGGAAGACCTGGCCGGCTGCGCCACCGACGATCTGACCGGCTGGTCCGAGCGCAAGGACGGCGAGACCACCCGCTTCCCCGGCGCGCTCGACGGCTTCGAAGTGAGCCGCGAGGACGCGGAACACATCATCATGCAGGCCCGCGTCGTGGCCGGCTGGATTTCGCAGGACGATCTCGACACCCCCGCCGATGGCGCGGATGACGAGGACCCGTCCGACGAAGCCCAGACCTGAGAGAAGTGGAGATGACCCGGCGTGCTGGCAGCGAGCTTGATCGAGGAAGAGACCGATGGGGGGCCGCGCGGGCTTGTGTCCGCGCGTGCGCCGCTGGCGCGTCTGTGCCTCGCGACGCGCGCCGTCACGCCGGTTGCGCAGATGATCCGCTTCGTGGTGGGGCCGGACGGCACCGTCGTCCCGGATCTCGCCGCTAAGCTTCCCGGCCGGGGCGCCTGGGTCACCGCGACCCGCGCCGCGCTCGCCGAGGCATTGAAGCGCAAGGCGTTCGGCCGCGCATTCAAGGGCAAGGGCACCATCGCCCCAGATTTGCCCGACCTCATCGAATCCCTGATGCTGACCGAAGTCCGCAGCGCCCTGTCCATGGCGAACAAAGCGGGCCGCGTCATCACCGGCACCACCAAGGTGGATGCCGCCCTCCATGCGGACCCGGTGAGCGTGCTGCTGCATGCCGCCGACGGCCGTCCGGACGGGAAACGCAAACTCGACGGCATCGCCCGTCAGAGAGAAGCTGCCGGCATGAGCCCGGTGGCCATCGTCGACTGTTTATCGGGCCTCGAATTGGACTTGGCGCTCGGGCGGTCAAATGTGGTACACGCTGCGCTGCTCGCGCATCCGACGACCGCGGGATTTCTCGCGCGCTGCCGAAAGCTCGAGCGCTGGCGGATGGGAACATCCGCCCGCGCACCGGACGGGCATGGCCTGACGCTCGACCGGATGCCAGGAACGGATACGGAATGAACGACACTAAGACACCCGGCGACAAGACGCTCCACCCTGCCACCGGCAAGACGCTGACCCTCAAGCGACCCGTGGAGCAGGGCACCGTGCGCCAGAGCTTCAGCCATGGCCGCTCCAAGGCGGTCGTGGTGGAGAAGGTGAAGCGCCGCGTCTTCGGTCCGGGCGACGCCGCGCCGGCGAGCGCGACCGCGGCTGCGCCGGCGGCCCCCGCGCCGCGCCCGGCCGCGCCTGCCGCGCCGACCGCCGCTGCCGGAACCGCTCCGGCGGCGCCGCGTCCGGCTGCGTCCACGCCGCCCGCCGCCCCGGCCCGCGCCGAAGCCTCCGCCGCCCCGGTGCAAGCCAAGGCGCCGGAAGCCGCGCCAGCGACTGCGCCCGCCAAGGCGCCTGCGGCAAAGCCGCCGGTGGCTGAGGCTCCCGCCGCTCCGGTGGAAGCCAAGGCGCCCGCGCCCGCCGCGCCTGTTTCCGCTCCGGCCGCCCCCTCGCCCGCCGCTCCGGCGGCCGAGGCGAAGGCGCCGGCTGAACCCGCCCCCGCCCCCAAGGCGCCCTCCGAACCCGTCTCGCAAGCAAAGCCGATGGACGCAAAGTCAACCGAGGCAAAAGCCCCAGAGCCCCGCGCGGCCGAACCGCGTGCGGCCGAGACGCGCCCCGCCGCCCCTGTGCGGACCGGCGAAGGCCGCACCGGCGCTGCCGGCTCCTCTTCGCGCCCGGCCGGCGCGAGTGGCAATCGCAGCGGCTCCGGCGCTCCCCAGCGCGGCGGCCAATCCGGCTCCGGCGCGTCCGCTTCCAGCCAGGGCCAGCGCCCCGGCCAGGGCGGACCCCAGCGCGGCGGTGCCGCACCGAGCGGCGAGCGCCGCCCCGGTGCCGGCGGCGCCCCGGCCGGGCGTCCCGGCTCCAACCGTCCCGGCGGATCGGGCGTGGTGCTGCGCACCCTGACCGATGAAGAGCGCAACATGCGCGCCAGCGCCCTCGCCGACGCCCGCGTCCGCGAAGTCGAAGAGCGGCGCATGGCGGAAGAGCGTCGCATCGCCGAGGAAGAGGCCCGTCGCCGCGCCGAGCGCGAGCGCATCGAGCGCGCCGAGCGCGAGGCCGCCGAAGCGCGCAAGCGCGAGGAAGAAAGCCGCCGCGCCAACGAAGACGAAAGCAAGCGCCGCGCCGAGCAGGAAGCGCGCAAGCGCTTCGGCGGCGAGGACCAGACCGGCGCCGCGGCCCGCTCGGGCACCGCCGCTCCGGCGGGCACCACGGCCCGTCCCCTCACCGCGCGTCCCGCCGGCACCACCGCCACGGAGACGAGCGAAGAGGAAGAGCGCAAGGGCGCCGCGGTCCGCCGCGGTCCCGCCGCGCCGCGTCCCGCGCCCCCGGCCAAGCTGCCCAAGGGCCCCGGTGCCGAGAAGAGCCGCGGCCGCCTGACCCTCGTGACCGCCCTGTCGGGCGACGAGGAACGCCAGCGCTCGCTCGCTTCGTTCCGCCGTCGCACCCAGCGCATGACCGGCCACCGGGTGCAGGAGAGCAAGGAAAAGATCAGCCGCGAGGTGATCCTGCCCGAGACCATCACCATCCAGGAACTCGCCAACCGCATGTCCGAGCGTGCGGTGGACGTGATCCGCATGCTGATGAAGCAGGGCCAGATGGTGAAGATCACGGACGTGGTCGACGCCGACACCGCCCAGCTGATCGCCGAGGATCTCGGCCACACCGTGCGCCGCGTGTCGGAATCGGACGTGGAAGAAGGCCTGTTCGACACCGTCGACGCGCCCGAATCCCTGCAGCCGCGCCCGGCCGTCGTGACCATCATGGGCCATGTCGACCACGGCAAGACCTCGCTGCTGGACGCGATCCGCAAGACCGCCGTGGTCTCCGGCGAGGCCGGCGGCATCACCCAGCATATCGGCGCCTATCAGGTGACTTCGCCCTCGGGCAGCAAGATCACCTTCATCGACACCCCCGGCCACGCCGCCTTCACCGCCATGCGCGCCCGCGGCGCCAAGGTGACGGACATCGTGGTGCTGGTGGTGGCGGCCGACGACGGCGTGATGCCCCAGACGGCGGAAGCGATCGCCCACGCCAAGGCGGCGGGCGTGCCGATCATCGTCGCCATCAATAAGATCGACAAGCCGGACGCCAAGCCCGAGCGCGTGCGCTCGGAACTGCTCCAGCACGAGATCCAGGTGGAAAGCCTCGGCGGCGAAACCCTCGAAGTCGAGGTGTCCGCCACCAAGAAGCTCAATCTCGACAAGCTGCTGGAGCTGATCGCGCTGCAAAGCGAGCTGCTCGACCTCACCGCCGATCCCACCCGCCCCGCGGAAGGAACGGTGGTCGAGGCCAAGCTGGATCGTGGTCGCGGCCCGGTGGCCACCGTGCTGGTTCAGCGCGGCACGCTGCACATCGGCGAGATCGTGGTCGCAGGTGCCGAATGGGGCCGCGTGCGCGCCCTCATCAACGACACCGGCGCCAATGTGGACGAAGCCGGCCCCTCGGTGCCGGTGGAAGTGCTCGGCTTCAACGGCACCCCGGAGGCGGGCGACCGCCTCGCGGTGGTGGAAAACGAAGCCCGCGCCCGCGAGATCACCGATTACCGTCAGCGCCAGAAGCGCGAGAAGGCGGCGGCCCGCTCCGCCACCATGCGCGGCTCGCTCGAACAGATGATGAGCCAGGTCAAGTCGACCGGCCGGAAGGAATTCCCGCTCATCATCAAGGGCGACGTGTCGGGCTCGGTGGAAGCCATCATCGGCGCGCTGGAAAAGGTGGGCAACGACGAGGTGCAGGCCCGCGTGATCCACGCCGGCGCCGGCGGCATCAACGAGAGCGACGTGACGCTGGCGGAAACCTCCGGCGCCGCGATCATCGCTTTCAACGTGCGCGCCAATAAGGAAGCCCGTGATGCCGCCGCACAGGCCGGCATCGAGATCCGCTATTACAACATCATCTACGACCTGGTGGACGACGTGAAGAAGGCCATGAGCGGCCTGCTCGCCCCCATCAATCGCGAGACGATGCTGGGCAATGCCCTCATCCTGGAGATCTTCGCGGTCTCCAAGGTGGGCAAGGTCGCGGGCTGCCGCGTCACCGACGGCAATGTGGAGCGGGGCCAGCATGTGCGCCTGATCCGCGACAATGTGGTGATCCACGAAGGCAAGCTTGCCACCCTGAACCGCTTCAAGGACGCCGTGAACACGGTGGTCGCGGGCCAGGAATGCGGCATGTCGTTCGAGAATTACCAGGACATGCGCGCCGGCGACGTGATCGAATGCTACCGCGTCGAGGTCATCCAGCGCTCGCTGTAACGGCGGGCTGAGGCGTCTCCCTGCCGAGGACCTCCCTCCCCCCGTGTGGGGGAGGGTTGCGGAGGGAGTATCTCGCGACCGCGCGGAAATCGTTCGCGCGGAGAGATACCCCCCTCCCGAGCCCTCCCCCGCAAGGGGAGAGGGACCTTAGGGACGTCAACGCCATGCGTTCGCCGGGTTTGCCGGTATGATTGCCATCGAGGCCGGACGGTCCAAGCCCGCCGGCCTCATGTTTTCCATTGGCGCCGAAGATCCGCGCAAAGCGGCGCGCCGAGAAGGTTTCGACAATGAAGACTCAAACTCGTTCTGGACCGGGCACGGGCCCGAGCCAGCGCATGCTGCGCGTCGGCGAACTCGTGCGCCACGCGCTGGCCGACGTGCTCGCGCGCGGTGACGCGGTGGTGGACCCGGTGCTCTCCGGCCGCATCATCACGGTGCCGGAAGTGCGCATGTCGCCGGATCTCAAGATCGCCACTTGCTATGTCATGCCGCTCGGCGGCGCCGACATCCAGCCGGTGCTGAAGGCCCTGGCGGCGCACCAGAAGGTGCTGCGCACCGAGGTCGGCCGCCGCGTGGAGCTGAAATCGGTCCCCTCCCTGCGCTTCATGAAGGACACCTCGTTCGAGGAAGGCGCGCGCATCGACGCGCTGCTGCGCAAGCCGGAAGTGCTGCGCGATCTCGAGCACGAGCCTTTCACCCTCGACGACAAGACCAAGACGGAAGACGAATGATGCGGACCGAGGATGAAGCCGGCGCGGCGACCCTGGACATGAGCCCTGGCCTGAATCAGGACCCGGTCGCCGCCCCGGTGGTGAGCGAGGCGGATGCCCGCCAGAACGAATTCGGCGGCCGCGCCCCGCGCGAGGGCGAGCGCCCCCGCTACAAGAGCGCCGATCCGCGCCCCCGCACGCCGCGCGCGCCGGAAGATCCCCAGCGCCCGCGCCTGCCCAAGCGGGACATCGACGGCTGGGTGCTGCTGGACAAGCCGGTGGGCATGACCTCCACCCAGGCGGTTTCGGTGGTCAAGCGCCTGTTCAACGCCAAGAAGGCGGGCCATGCCGGCACGCTCGATCCGCTGGCGTCCGGTTGCCTGCCGATCGCCTTCGGCGAGGCCACCAAGACCGTGCCCTATGTGATGGACGGGCAGAAGACCTATCGCTTCACCGTGCGCTTCGGCACCGAGATGGACACCGACGATGCCGAGGGCACGCCGGTGGCCACCAGCGACGTGCGCCCGAGCGACGACGACATTCTCGACGCGCTGGAGCAGTTCCGGGGCGAGGTGATGCAGGTGCCGCCGGCCTATTCCGCCCTGAAGATCGGCGGCGAGCGCGCCTATGATCTCGCCCGCGAGGGCGAGCAGGTGGTGCTCGAGGCCCGCCCGGTGGTGATCCACCGGCTCGATCTGGTGGATCGGCCCGACGCCGACCATGCGGTGCTGGAAGCGGAATGCGGCAAGGGCACCTATGTGCGTGCCATCGCCCGCGATCTTGGCCGCATGCTCGGCACCTGCGGGCACGTTTCCATGCTGCGCCGCGCGGCGGTGGGGGCGTTCCTGGAAGAGCAGTTGGTGACGCTCGACGATCTGCGCGCCCGCGCCGAAGCCGGCGAGGGGCCGCTGTTCGAGGCGCTCGATCCGCTCGATTGCGCGCTGGAGGAGTTGCCGCAGCTCTCGCTTTCGCCGCAGGACGCCCATCGCCTGCGCTGCGGGCAGAATGTGTTTCTGCGCGGCCGCGATGCGCCGATCTTCGACGGCCATGTGGCGGTGAGCTGCCAGGGCAGCCTGATCGCCATCGGCGACATGGTGGAAGGCGAGATCCGCCCGCACCGCGTGTTCAACTGGTCCCGCGCCATGCCCCGCGCCCTGCCGCGCACGGCGTGAGGGCTCCGGCCTGAGGGGCACCGGGGATCGCGCTCTCCCTCCCCCCTTGCGGGGGAGGGCGGGGCGGGGGGTATCTCTCCGCCAGCACCGTGTCGCCGGAGGGTGGGCCGCACCCCCCCTCCCCAACCCTCCCCCACAAGGGGGGAGGGGGCTCACGGGGCTTTCGGCGCCATCATCTCGCGGCCGCACCCAATCCCCTCTCCGCTTGCCGGGAGACCTCGCGCCGCCGGTTGCAAGAACCGCTGGCGCTTGAGGGGCTTTCGTGTATGGTGCCCGCGTGCAGAGCCCTGGAGTTTTCCAGGATTTGCGCACGCCCTTCTTTTGACCGCGCTGGACGACATCCCGGCCCGGCCGAATGGGCAAGGCCCCCTCGCCACCGTGTTCCGCAGCCCGTTTTCGCAGCTGCGGCCCGTGTGCCAAGGCGGAGCCTTTCGTTTTCTTCTGACTGAAAGGATCATCCGATGTCGATCACGGTCGAGCGCAAGCAGGCGCTCATTCAGGATTTCGGTGCCAAGGCTGGCGACACGGGTTCGCCGGAGGTCCAGGTTGCGATTCTGTCCGAACGCATCTCCAACCTGACCGAGCACTTCAAGTCCCATAACAAGGACAACCATTCCCGCCGCGGCCTGCTGAAGCTGGTCTCCACCCGCCGCAGCCTTCTGGACTATCTGAAGCGCAAGGACGAAGCCCGCTACAAGGCGCTGATCGAGCGTCTGGGCCTGCGTCGCTGATGCCGGCGGAGCCTGCCGCGGTCGAAAAGGTCGGACCTTTTCCGGGGCAGGCTCCGGTGCTTCGCCCGTGAGGCGGGGCACGACGTGTCGGGCATGGGGCCCGCCGCGCAAAAGCGAAGCTCAAGGGAAAGTCATGGCAGGATCGCCGGACGCAACCGTCGCACGCCTTCCCGATGCGGGAAGCGCAGGCGCGCGGTGCGTCCGGCCGTCTTGCTCATGGCTCTCCCGCTTCGAAGGACGAGAGAGATAATTCCATGTTCGATATTCATCGCGAGGAACTGGATTGGGGTGGACGTACCCTGATTCTCGAAACCGGCAAGATGGCCCGCCAGGCCGATGGCGCGGTTCTTGTCACTTATGGCGACACCAAGGTTCTCGCCACCGCCGTTTCCGCCCGTGAGGCGAAGCCCGGCATTGATTTCTTCCCGCTGACGGTCAATTACCAGGAAAAGACCTATGCGGCCGGCCGCATTCCCGGCGGCTATTTCAAGCGCGAAGGCCGTCCGAGCGAAAAGGAGACCCTGGTCTCCCGCCTGATCGACCGCCCGATCCGCCCGCTGTTCGCCGACGGCTATCGCAACGAGACCCAGGTGGTCATCACCGTGCTGGCGCACGATCTGGAGAATGATCCGGACATCGCCGGCATCGTCGGCGCCTCCGCCGCGCTCACGCTCTCCGGCGTGCCCTTCATGGGCCCCATCGGCGGCGCCCGTGTCGGTTTCATCGACAATGAATATGTGCTGAACCCGACCACCGACGAGCTGAAGGAAAGCGCGCTCGACCTCGTGGTCGCCGGCACCGGCGATGCCGTGCTGATGGTGGAATCGGAAGCCAAGGAGCTGCCCGAGGAAATCATGCTCGGCGCGGTCATGTTCGGCCACCGCCATTTCCAGCCGGTGATCGAGGCCATCATCCGCCTCGCCGAGAAGGCCGCCAAGGAGCCGCGCGCGTTCGCGCCGGCCGACAATTCCGCGCTCGAATCCAAGATCCGCGAGATCGCGGAAGCCGATCTGCGCGCCGCCTACAAGATCGTGCAGAAGCAGTCCCGCTATGAAGCGGTCGGCGCTGCCAAGTCCAAGGTGAAGAAGTATTTCGAGGAACTGGCCATGGACGGCCAGGCGGCGCCCGCCAGCCAGCAGGTCGGCGAAGTGCTCAAGGCGCTCGAAGCCAAGATCGTGCGCTGGGCCATCCTCGACGACGGCATCCGCATCGACGGCCGCGACGTGCGCACCGTGCGCCCGATCGTCTCGGAAGTCGGCGTGCTGCCGCGCGCCCACGGCTCGGCTTTGTTCACCCGCGGCGAGACCCAGGCGCTGGTCGTCGCCACGCTGGGCACCGGCGAGGACGAGCAGTTCATCGACAGCCTGGAAGGCACCTACAAGGAGCACTTCCTGCTGCACTACAACTTCCCCCCCTTCTCGGTGGGTGAAGCCGGCCGCATGGGTTCGCCCGGCCGCCGCGAAATCGGCCACGGCAAGCTCGCATGGCGCGCCATCCGCCCCATGCTGCCGCCGAAGCATGAATTCCCCTACACCCTGCGCGTGGTCTCCGAGATCCTGGAATCCAACGGCTCGTCCTCCATGGCGACCGTCTGCGGCGCCTCGCTCTCGCTGATGGATGCGGGCGTTCCCCTGCGCCGTCCGGTGGCCGGCATCGCCATGGGCCTGATCCTGGAAGAGGGCAAGTTCGCCGTTCTTTCGGACATCCTGGGCGACGAGGATCACCTCGGTGACATGGACTTCAAGGTGGCCGGCACCGATCGCGGCGTGACCGCGCTCCAGATGGACATCAAGATCGCCGGCATCACCGAGGAGATCATGAAGGTCGCCCTCGGCCAGGCCAAGGAAGGCCGCGCCCACATCCTCGGCGAGATGGCGAAGGCGCTGACCTCCGCCCGCTCCGAGCTGGGCGAGCACGCCCCGCGCATCGAGGTGATGAACATCCCGGTGGACAAGATCCGCGAAGTGATCGGGTCCGGCGGCAAGGTGATCCGCGAGATCGTCGAGAAGACCGGCGCCAAGATCAACATCGAGGACGACGGCACCATCAAGATCGCCTCCGCCAATGGCGAGTCGATCAAGGCGGCGATCAACTGGATCAAGTCCATCGCCTCCGAGCCGGAAGTTGGCCAGATCTATGACGGCACGGTCGTGAAGGTCGTGGACTTCGGCGCCTTCGTGAACTTCTTCGGTTCCAAGGACGGCCTGGTCCACATCTCCCAGCTCGCCAAGGAGCGGGTGAACAAGACCTCCGACGTGGTCAAGGAAGGCGACAAGGTCAAGGTCAAGCTGGTCGGCTTCGACGAGCGTGGCAAGACCCGCCTGTCCATGAAGGTGGTCGACCAGACCACCGGCGAGGACCTGGAAGCCAAGGAAAAGGCCGACCGCGACGCCGCGCGCGACGCGGCCAAGGAAGAGACCGAGGCCGGCGCCGCCGAGTGATCGGCCGGTCCGCCACGGGACATCTGAACGGAAAGGGCGGCCCTCGGGCCGCCCTTTTCTTTTGCGCTGCGCTGTCGGGCTCCGCGCCGTCCGCGTCCGGCTCACCCATAGCGCCGGCTGCCGGCGACGCAGAGCACCACCACGGCGGCCGCCGCCACCATGGTCCACGCCACCGGTTCGTCCAGCAGCAGCGCCGCGAGCGCGAGCCCGAAGAAGGGCTGGAGCAATTGCAGCTGGCCCACTCCCGCGATGCCGCCCAGCGCCAGGCCCCGGTACCAGAAGACGAAGCCCACCAGCATGGAGAAGACGGAGACATAAGCGAGGCCCAGCCACGCCGGGCCACCAATGCCGCTCCAGGCCTGCGGCACGGTGAAAAGCGCAATCACCGCCATCACCGGAAGGGCGAGGACCAGCGCCCAGGAAATCACCTGCCATCCGCCGAGGCGGCGGGAGAGGCGGGCGCCTTCCGCATAGCCGAGGCCGCAGACCAGGATCGCCGCGACCATCAGCAGATCGCCGGCCAGCGAAGCCGAACTGCTGCCCGCGAGGGCGAACCCCGCGACTGAACAAGCCCCGGCCACCGAGAACAGCCAGAAGGCCGGCTTCGGCCGCTCGCCGCCCCGGATCACGCCGAACAGCGCGGTCGCCAGCGGCAAGAGGCCGATGAATACGATCGAATGGGCAGAGGTGATGTGCTGGAGCGCCAGGGCGGTGAGCAGCGGGAAGCCGATCACCACCCCGAGCGCCACCACGGCCAGGGGCGGCAGATCGCTGCGTGCGGGGCGCTTCTGGCGCAGCAGCAGCAGCAGGGCGGCGCCGAGCAGAGCGGCGATGACCGCGCGGGCCGAGGTGAGGAAGACCGGAGAAAATCCGCCCACCGCCACCCGGGTCGCCGGAAGCGAGCCGCTGAAGATGAGGACGCCGAGGAGGCCGCTGCCCCAGCCGTCGGTCGCGCGCTGCATGGTGGTGTCCCTCGCTTGTCCCGCCGCGATAGCGCGGCGGGGATTGCGGAGACAGCCACACACCCATACGCTTATACCGAACAGTATGGATCATGGAGGCCATACAGTTGGCGAACAATCCTGCGGACGGCCCGGCGGCAGACGGTGCGGCGGGGGAGGGCGCGCGCGCGCCGCGGACGGTTTCGGTGATGGCCGAGATCCGCCGCCGCATGGCCAGCCGGATCCTGACGGCGGGGGAAAAGCTGCCCTCGATCCGCAAGTTCGCCCGCGACATGCAGGTCTCGCCCTCCACCGTGGTCGAGGCTTTCGACCGCCTCGCGGCGGAAGGGCTGATCCGCTCGCGTCCCGGCTCCGGCTTTTACGTCGCCGGCGCGGTGCCGGCCGGGGCGCTGCGGGAGGTGGCGCCGACGCTCGACCGCGCCATTGATCCCTTATGGATCTCCCGCCAATCGCTGGATGCCGCACCTGCGATCCTGCGGCCGGGCTGCGGCTGGCTGCCGGCGGATTGGATGCCCGAGGCGGCGATCCGCCGGGCGATCCGCGCGCTCGCCCGCGCGGACGCGGCCGTATTGACCGATTACGGACCCACGCGCGGCTCGCTCGCCCTGCGCCGTCTGCTCGCGCGCCAGTTCGCGGCCGAGGGGATCGAGGCGGGGGCGGACCAGATCCTGCTGACGCCGTCGGGCTCGCGGGCCATGGACCTGCTCTGCCGGTTCCTGCTGAAGCCCGGCGATACGGTGCTGGTGGATGATCCCTGCTATTTCAATTTCCAGGCGGTGCTGCGCGCCCATGGCGCCCGCGTCGTCAGCGTGCCCTATACGCAAAGCGGGCCGGATGTGGCGCGCTTCGCCGAGGCGCTGGCCGCCCACCGTCCGCGCCTCTATCTCACCAATGCGGCGCTCCACAATCCCACTGGCGCGACGCTCGCGCCGAACACCGCCCATCGCATCCTGACACTTGCGGCAGCCCACGACCTGACCATCGTGGAGGACGAGATCCTCGCCGATTTCGAGCCGGAGCCATCGCCCCGCCTCGCCGCGCTCGACGGGCTTGCGCGCGTGATCCGCATCGGCAGCTTCTCCAAGACGCTCTCGGCCTCCATCCGCTGCGGCTATATCGTCGCCCGGCCGGAGTGGATCGAGGGGCTCATCGACCTCCAGGTGGCGACGAATTTCGGCGGGCCAAGCCCGGTCGCGGCCGAACTGGTGTTCGCGACCCTGAGCGATGGCAGCTATCGCAAGCATCTCGCCGGGCTGCGGACCCGGCTGGCGAAGCGGCGCCGGGAAATGGTCGGCCAGCTGGACGCGCTCGGCATCCGCCCCTGGACGCTGCCGCGCGGCGGCTTCTTTCTCTGGTGCCGCCTGCCGGACGGGCGGGACGCGGCGCAGGTCGCGCGGGTGGCACTGCGCGAGGGGGTGGTGCTCGCTCCCGGCAATGTCTTCAGTGTCGCCCAATCGGCCGGCGACCTCATGCGCTTCAATGTCGCCCAGATGAATGGCGAGGCGCTGCGGGTGATCGCGCAATCGCTCCGGTGAGCGCCGGGCGACCGCGCACGTTTACGCGGCGCGTACGGTGGTGAGGAAGGTCCGCACCTGGCCGCGCAGAAGCTCGGCCTGCTTCGACAGGTCGGTGGCGGAGGAGAGCACCTGCCCGGCGGCGCTGGCGGAGGCGTGGGCCGCCCGCTCCACGCCGGCGATGTTGCTGGTCACCTCATGGGTGCCGGTGGCCGCCTGCTGGATGCTGCGGGCGACCTCGCCGGTGGTGGCATTCTGCTCGTCCATGGCGGCGGCGATGGCCAGCGAGCCGGCGTTCAACTCGCTGATGGTGTGGCTGAAGCCGGTGATCGCGCCGAGCACGTCGCCGGTCGATTCCTGGATGCCCGAGATGCGCTCGGAGATATTGGCGGTGGCCTTTGCGGTCTGCCCGGCCAGCTGCTTCACCTCCTGCGCGACCACCGCGAAGCCGCGCCCCGCCTCTCCGGCGCGCGCGGATTCGATGGTGGCGTTCAGCGCCAGCAGATTGGTCTGCCCGGCAATGGTGTCGATGACGCTCACGATGCCGCCGATCTGATCGGCGCAGGCGCGCAATTCGCCCATCTGGCCGTTGGTGCTGTCCACTTCCGCGACGGCCCGCTCGGTCATCTGCGTGGATTGGCGCAAGCGCTCGCCGATCGCCCGCGCGGAAGCGGAAAGCTCCTCCACCGCCGAGGCGACCGACTGCACATTGGTCGTCGCAAGGCCGGCCGCAGAGGCGACGGCGGCGGCCTGGGCGGTGGTTTCCTCGGCGGTGGCGCTGAGCGTCTCCGCCGCCTGCTGCAATTCGGTCGCGGCCGAGGCGACCGTATCCACCACGACGCCGATGGCGCCTTCAAACTGATCCGCGAGCGCGCGCATCTCCGCCTTGCGGCGCTCCTCCGCCGCCTGGTCCGCGGCGCGCCGCAGTTCGCGCTGGCGCTGGGCCTCCACGAGGCTGTCGCGGAACACGGTCAGGGCGCGGGACTGGTCGCCCACCTCGTCGCCGCGACCGGCATAGGGAATGGGGGTGGAAAGATCGCCGCCGGACAGGCCCTCCATCGCCCCGCTCATGCGCTTGATGGGCGCGGCGACACCGAGCGCCGAATAGAGGGCCGCCGCGATCGCGGCGGCTATGGCGATGAGCGAGAAGACGAGGATCTGGAACATCCCGCTCTCCAACGCCTGCGCGGACTCCTGCTCCGCCCCCTCGGACTGGAGGCGGCTCTCCTCGGTGACATGCTTCAGCAGCGCCGTCGCCACCGCGAAGGCGGGTTTGCTGCGCTGGCGGATGATGTCGTCGCGCGCCTGGATTTCGCTCAGGCCGGCGCGGATGGACGCCACATAGGCTTCGAATGCCTGCCGGGCGAGGACGAGCGTGTCGCCCGCCTGCTCATCGTCGCCGGCCGCGTCCTTGATCTCGGCGAGCGTCCGCAGGCCGGACTCTTCCATGGCCTTGATCATGGTGAGCTGCTTGGGGTCCTCCTCGATGATGAAGATCGAAGAGGCGAGATTGATCTGGTCCAGCAGCGTATCGAGGGTCTGGGCCTGCTGCCCGGCCGCGCTCTTGCCGGCATTGCCGAGATCCATCGCCAGCATGGAGAAGGCCGAGCGGGCACGCAGGCGGATCGCCGGGCGGGCATCCACCGCGTCGAGTTGGGCCGCTTCGGAGCGCGCGATGTCCGCGGTCGCCTTGCCGATCTCCTCGAACCGCCGCTTGAGCTTGCGGAATTCCTCGCGATCGTCCTCGTGGGTTTCCAGCACCAGCAAGCGGTCGAGGCTGGCCTGGGCGGTGCGGACGTCGGTAAGGGCCTGCTTCAGCAGGGTCTCATTGTCAATATTGGTGAATGACAGCATCAGTTCGGTGGCGCTGGAGCGGACCGCGCTGAGCAGCGTACCGACCTTCTCGGCCTCCTTGAGGATTTCCGCCTGGAGATGAACATCCGCCGCCGCCGCCTCGATCCGCGACATGGCGATCTGGCGGCTGACGATCACGCCCCCCGATAGCAGGACCAGCAGGGTGGAGGTGATGCCGAGCTTCAGGCCGATGCCCATGCGAATGGCCATTGTGTCCGTCCAAGATTGATATCCGCGCTATCAATCCGACCGGACGCTTGCCCGAGGCTGTCGGGCCAGGCCCGCCGCTAGGTTCCGCAGCCGTGCGTGTCGATGAAGTTCAGGACGCCGACCATGGGCTGGGGCGAGATGCTGACCAGACCATCAAACGGCCCGCTCATTTCCGAAATCAGGAACAGCGCGCCGGCGATGGACGCCGCGCACAAAAGGAGCGAGCCGATCACCACCATATTGGGCGGGGAATACAGGCCGAAGCTGATGAAGATCAGCGCCAGCCAGGCCACCAACACCACCACGAAGGCGGTGGGGATGGCAGCGGCGGCATCCTGGCTGACGGTCCACCGGCTGGTCAGCACGGTGCGCAGGCCATTCTGCACATTCGTGCGCACGGCCACATCGTCGGCGGTGGTGGGCACCCAGCCGTGAACCACGCCATCGAGCTGGAGCAGGATCTGCCCCGAGGTCGCGGGATTGCGGCGCTCGGGCAGGTCGGTGGCGCCGGTCCAGGTCTCATGCAGGACGGCGCGGATATAATCCGCCAGAAGGATCTGCGCCGGACAGCTCTGCGGCTCGAAATGCCGCATGTCCGTGTCGAGCGACAGCAGGTTCAGGGCGTAGCTGCTCACATCCTTGCTGGCGTTGCTGAAATTGCCGCTGACGGAGGCGGTCATCAGGCCCAGCACCAGGGAGGCCATGGCGGCGATCATGCCGACGCCCAGCTTCACGGCGTCCTGGCTGTCCTTGCTGAGATGATGCGGCGGGAGCGACGGCGCGATCCGGATGGCGATCGCCGCACCGCCAAACAGAGCGATGAAAACGATAAAACCCAGGGTTAGAGCGTCCATTTCCGATCCATAGGTGCGATGCCCGGCGGTGAACTCCAGCTAGAACACGCACATGATCTTGGCAATAGCGGATCAGGCTACCGTCAAGGAAGGGGTTCCCCAGGCGCTGGGTACGGCGCTTCGAAATCGCGGTTTACGACGCCCGGCAACTCGGTTGTACTGCCGTTTCCTGGCACGTTTTGGTGGATGCTGCCGGAGTGTGAGCACGGCCGCTTTCAACGGCCGGCCGATGGGAGGCAGGGATGACGCAGCGGATCATATTTCTCAATCTCGCCGACATGGAGCCGAACGGGCTGGTGCAGAAGAGCGCGCAAAATCTGGCGCATAAATTCGTGCCGCGCACCTGCTTCCAGCGCTTCACCCAGCTGATCTTCGGCGATGTGGTGGTGGACGTCGTCAATCTGTTCGAATTGCTGGAGCATCGGCGCGCCGCCACGAACATGGCGCTGTCCACGCACGCGCGCATGGAGAGCCGGGTCGCCTATGACACCCAGATGGCGCAGATCCGCGAGGCCTGCCGCACGGCGCGCAAGATCCTTCTGGGCGCCCACGGCAGCCACAACGACACCGAGACCCTGAAGAAGGGGTTGGGGTGGGAAATGGGCACCGGCTATGCCGGCACCTATGACGAACTGGCGCGGATGACGGCGGATTTTCTCGACCCAGGCCAAAGCTACAAGCTTGCGCTGATCATCTGCTACGCCGCGCGCGCGCAGGATTTTCGCAAGGATCACGAAGGCGCCCTGAGCCAGGAGGATATCAAATCCAGCCTCGCCTATAAGTTCTACAAGATCTTGTGCGAGCACACGCGCGCCAATGTGGTGATGACCGCGCGCACCGGCGCGGTCCAATTCTCGGAGGACGGCTCGTCCTATGTGGAGACGGAGGAGGGCGTGCGCGCGGTGATCGAATTGGAAGATCTTTCGCGCGAGATGGATGCGCCAGCCCTGTGCCAGAAATATGATGATCTGTCAGACCACTACCACAAGGAGGGAAAGATCAGGGATTTTTACGCCCTGCGAGAGCGTATGTCCTCGCCGGAGACGCAGGCGACGACAGATCATGAGAGACTGCTGAAGGATCACTGGCGCTTAATAAATGCGGCCAACCACAAGGGGGATATTCTTCCCTCCCGCAAATATGGCAAGTTCATCTATCGGCGCGGAAGCGACGGCACCGTCACCGTCTTTCGCAAATATGCCGCTCTGGAGCCGCTCTACCACGGTCCGTTCTAGCGCCCGGCAGGGCGACGGCCCGCGGCGGATCGCACGCCTCCGCCGCCTCCGGCCGCCTTCGCCCCCATCCACGCCCTGCGGCGCGGCTATTCGGCGGCGGTGGCGGAAAGGTCGCCCGCGAGCTTCGCCTCGGCGTCTTCCTGGGTCTTCAGCACGTCGGGATGCGGCATGGAGATGATGTTGTAGCCGCTGTCCACGAAATGGGTCTCGCCGGTGACGCCGGTGGACAGGTCCGACAGGAGATACAGCGCGGAATTGCCCACTTCCTCGATGCTCACCGTGCGGCGCAGCGGGGCATGGCGCTTCTGGTAATTGAACATCAGCCGCGCATCGGCGATGCCGGCGCCCGCCAGCGTGCGCACCGGGCCGGCGGACAGGGCGTTCACGCGGATGCCGGCCGGGCCGAAATCGGCGGCCAGATAGCGCACGCTCGCCTCCAGCGCCGCCTTGGCGACGCCCATCACATTGTAATTGGGCATCACGCGCGTGGAGCCGCCGAAGGTCAGGGTCAGCAGCGCGCCGCCTTTCGGCATCAGGTCCGCCGCCCGCTTGGCGATCTCGGTGAAGGAGAAGCAGGAAATGATCATGGTGCGGGAGAAATTCTCCCGGCTGCTGTCCGCGTAGCGGCCCTTCAGCTCAGACTTGTCCGAGAAGGCGACCGCATGGACCACGAAATCCAGCGTGCCCCATTCGTCCCTTAGCCGGGAAAACAGCCCATCCACGCTGGTGAGGTCTTCCACGTCGCAGGGCGCGATGATGGTGGAGCCGAGGCTCTCCGCCAGCGGGCGCACCCGCTTGGCCATGGCCTCGCCCTGGTGGGTGAAGGCGAGTTCCGCGCCCTGACCGGCCAAGGCCTTGGCGATGCCCCATGCGATGGAATGGTCGTTGGCCACCCCCATCACGAGGCCGCGCTTGCCTTTCATCAGGTCCTGCATTGCCTGCTACCCCAGGTGCGACCCGGTCGGGTCGGAAACGTTTGAAAGGGCGATTATCAGACCTTGCCGCCAGAAACCATCGCCAAGTCGCTTCCGCGTGCTCGAACCTGATCACCTGGCATTTCAGAACCTGACGGCTTCGCCTTTGCCGTGCCGGACGGGTCGTGCCCGCCGGGCGGATCAGGCGTCGAGATGCTTCAGCACCAGGCTGGCGTTCGCGCCGCCGAAGCCGAAGCCGTTGGACAGCACATGGCCGAGCTTCGCATTGTCCACCCGCTCGCGCACGATCGGCATGTCGGCGAAGGCCGGGTCGATCTCGTCGATATGGGCGCTCTTGGTGATGAAGCCGTTCTGCATCATCAAGATGGAATAGATCGCCTCATGCACGCCGGTCGCGCCCTGGGAATGGCCGGTGAGCGACTTGGTGGCGGAGATCGGCGGGCATTTGTCGCCGAATACCGCGCGGATCGCCTCGATTTCCTTCAGGTCGCCGATCGGCGTGGAGGTGGCGTGCGGGTTGATATAGTCGATCGGCGCCTTGATGGAGGAGAGCGCCAGCTTCATCGCCCGCTCGGCGCCTTCGCCCGAGGGGGCGACCATGTCGGAACCGTCGGAGGTGGCGCCATAGCCGGCGATTTCCGCATAGATGCGGGCGCCGCGCGCCTTGGCGTGCTCCAGCTCCTCGAGCACCAGAACGCCCGCGCCGCCGGAGATGACGAAGCCGTCGCGGTCCTTGTCATAGGCGCGCGAGGCAACCGCGGGGCGGTCGTTGAAATTGGAGGACATGGCGCCCATGCCGTCGAACAGCACGGAGAGCGTCCAGTCGAGATCCTCGCAGCCGCCGGCGAAGATCATGTCCTGCTTGCCGAACTGGATCAGCTCGTAGGCATTGCCGATGCAGATGTTGGTGGTCGCGCAGGCGGCCGAGATGGAATAGCTCAGGCCCTTGATCTTGAACCAGGTCGAGAGCGTCGCCGAGGCGGTGGAGGACATGGCCTTGGGCACCGCGAACGGGCCGACGCGCTTGGGCCCCTTGGTGCGGGCGATGTCCGCGGCTTCCACGATGGTCTTGGTGGAGGAGCCGCCCGAGCCCATGATGAGGCCGGTGCGCTCGCTGGAAATCTCGGCCTGTTCCAGGCCCGCGTCGCGGATCGCCTGGTCCATGGCCACATGGTTCCACGCCGTTCCGCCGCCGTGGAAGCGCATGGCGCGCCGGTCCACGACCTCGTCCGCCTTCAGCGTCGGCGCGCCCTGCACCTGCGAGCGGAAGCCCAGCTTGGCATAGTCTTCCGCGAACGTAACGCCGCTGCGGGCTTCGTGCAGGCTGGCCAGGACTTCCTGGGTGGAATTACCGATGGACGAAACAATGCCCATTCCGGTCACGACGACGCGACGCATGTCACCTCCCTAAATCGGACCGGCACCCTGGCCGGCAATCGTGGCGCAGCGGTGTCAGCCGCCCACCGGCGCCGGGGCGTCCGCCTGGAACAAACCGACCTTCAAGTCCTTGGCGCGATAGATCACCGTGCCGTCGGCCTCCAGCCAGCCGTCGGCGATGCCGAGCACCAGCTTGGAGCGCATGACGCGCTTGAACTCGATGCCATAGACCACCTTGGAGACGGTCGGCAGCACCTGGCCGGAGAATTTCAGCTCGCCGAGGCCGAGCGCCCGCCCGCGCCCTGTGGAGCCCAGCCAGCCGAGATAAAAGCCCACCAGCTGCCACATGGCATCGAGGCCGAGGCAGCCCGGCATCACCGGATCGCCCTTGAAGTGGCAGTCGAAGAACCACAGGTCCGGCCGCACGGCGAGTTCCGCGCGCATGAAGCCCTTGCCGAATTCGCCGCCGGTCTCGGAAATCTCCGCGATGCGATCGAACATGAGCATGGGAGGCAGCGGCAATTGGGCGTTGCCGGGACCGAACAGTTCGCCGCGTCCGCATGCGAGGAGGTCTTCATACTCGAAGCTGGTCTGCCGCTCGGCCATTCTAACGGGTATCGCCATTCTGCCCACGAAGGGGTGAGTTTCGTTATACCTCAAGGTCCGGCACGGCCAGGCTCGAGGTTGCGCGCGTTGCGAGCGCGGGCACTCCCTATCATAGGAGGGGGCGCGCTCAAAGTCATGAAAGCGTCACGCCGCCACTTGGGGCAAGCGCCTGCGGCACATGAGGGCAAGCGGCTGGAGCACGTAAGGGCAATCGCCTGCGGCACATAAGGTCAAGCGGCCCGGGGCGCGAGGGGCAATCCGCCGCTGGCCGGGACCGAACGGGCGCTGCGCGCCGCCTTAGCGCCCGCCCAGGGGCGAAAACCGGCGCAGCAGCGGCCATCGCTCGCGCGCCGTGGGCACCAGGCCGAGCAGCAGGGTCAGCAGGGCGCCGAGCGCCAGCACCGGTCCCGCGAGCAGGAACAGCACCAGCGGTTCGTCAAAGGCATTGGCCGCGCCCACGGCCGCAAGCAGGAACAGCCCCACCAGGGCGAGCCGGCCGAAGGGATAGGCGATTCGCGCATAATGATAGGAAATCGCCAGGGTGAGGGCGAAGCGCAGCACCTGCGCGGCGAGCGTCGCGCCGATGGCGCCGGCGACCCCATAGCGCGGGATGAAAACGAAATAGAGTGCGATCACCACCCCCGCCGCCACCAGATTGATGGCCAGCGGGGCGAAGCCGTCCTTGCGCAGGAAGCAGCCCACCCCCACCAGCGAGGTGGATTCCTGCACCACGTAGATCAGCGCCAGCCACGGCACATAGATCGCGGCGGCATGGAAGGCGGGCGGCGTCATGAGCGTGATGACCAGCGGCCCGGCGAGCGCCACGCCCGCCGCCGCCAGAAGGGTGATGATGATGCCCACCCCCACCATGCCCGCGCTGCGCTCCGCGCCGTGGGGTTCCTCCAGCACGATGAAGCGCTTGGGCATCCACCACATGTGGAATGGCTGGAGCAGCACGGCGGTCAGCACGCCGATTCGCACCGCGACGCCGTAGAGGCCGAGGGCCGCCGGGTCCACCGTGTCCGCCAGGATCCAGCGGTCGAAGGTGCCGAGCGCGAACGCGGCGATGCCCGAGAGCAGCAGCGGCACCACATAGAGCGCCAGCCCCGGCCAATTGATGCCGCGCAGGCGGATGCCGGTGTCCTTCACCACCAACCACACCATCGCCAGGGTCTGCGCGGCGGCCGAGGCGGCGGTGGCGATCAGGATGCCGATGACCCCGAAGCCGGCATACAGGAGGCTGATGGAGAGCAGCGCGAACAGCACCGTGCGGCCGAGGCTGAGGGCGAGGAAGGTGCCGGCCTGCCCGCGAATCCGCAGCCAGGTGAGGCCCACGGCCAGCAGTCCCTCGGTGCACAGGGCGATCAGCAGCATGCGCACTTCCCAGGCCGTGGGCGTGCCCGGCAGAACGTTCGCCAGCGGCACGGCGAACGCCAGCCCGACGGCGCCGAACAGAAGAGCGGTGAGCAGCGCCACGCCGAACATTTCGGCGCACACCCGCCGCCGCTCGTCCCAGCCCGCCGCCGCCCCCACGAACCGGCTCAAGGCCGTGGGCAGGGCGAGCGCGAACAATTGCGAGCCGACGTCGGCGAAGGCGAGCAGCACTTCCAGATGGCCGTAATCGTCTGCCGAGAGAAAGCGCGTGTTGACCGGCAGCAGGATCAGCCCGATCGCCCGCACCATGATGATGCCGGTGGCGTAATACAGGCTTTCGCGCACCCCGGCCGGCAGTCTCTGGAGGCTGAAGCGGGTCCGGAACGTCATTGCGCCTCTATCCGCCCGCGATCCATTCCGGCGATCGGGCGGAAGATTCCCTTTTCCCAGATGCCGCGCAAGCCATTTCGCCGGCCCGTGACGGCCCGCGCCGCTCCGGGGTGCGCCACCTGTGCCGCTATGGACGCAGGCGGGGTCATGCTAGAGCAGGCGGGAAGTTCGGGGGGACCATGCGGCCGATCTGTTCCATCGTCATGCCGACGCGCAATTGCCTTGCCTACCTGCCGAAGGCTTTTGAGAGCATTCGTCTCCAGCAGGTCGAGGGGCTGGAAATCCTGGTGGTGGACGATGGCTCGACGGACGGCACCGACGCCTTCCTCGCGCAGGAGGCTGGCCGCTGGCCGGCGCTGCGGGTGCTGTCCACGGACGGCATCGGCCCGGCGCGGGCGCGCAACCACGCCATCGAACACGCCGAGGGCGAGCTGATCGCCTTTCTCGATGCCGACGACGTGTGGCTCGAACACAAACTGGCGCGCCAGCTCGCCTTCCACGGGGCCAATCCCGACGTGGCGCTGACCGGCACCGATTATCGCTTCGTGAACGAGGCGGGGCAGACCTTCAGCACCTTCTTCGATCTGGTGAAGCCGGACGAATTCTTCTTTGGAGCGCCCGCGTTCCAGCGTCTCGCCGATCCCTGCGCGGCGCTGCTCGGCTGCAATCTCATCGGCACCTCCACCGCGGTGGCGCGCACGGCGGTGCTGAAGGAGGTTGGCGGCTTCCCCACCGACGTGCCTTCCGCCTCCGACTGGGCCCTGTGGCTCAGAATGGCCGACCGGCACCCGGTCGCCCTTTCCGGCGCGACCCTGGTGGATTATCTCGACCGGCCGGGCAGCGTGTCCAAGAATATCGCCGCGCGCATCGCGGCGCTGCACGCGATCGTCGATGCCTATGCCGATCGCACCAGCCCGGCCATGGTGAAGTCGATCCGCCGGGTCCGCACCCAGATCGCCCTGGTGGAGGCGGAAGCCGACCTCGCGGCGGGGCGGACCTGGGCCTCGCTGGTCGGGCGACTCAGGGCGTTCGCCGGCGATCCCTCGCCGGAAATCGCGCGCGGCATCGCGGCGAGCCTGCTGGTGGGCATCGGCGCCCGCTCGATCTGATCGCATTTTGCGCGCGCCCCTGCCTGTTTGGCGGGCGCGGCGATCGCAAAAAAGGCCGATCCGCGCGAAAGCGGCCGGCGGATGCGCGCAGGGCTTGCATCGCGGCGCGGCGGCGGCAAATCTCAGTGCGCAGAAATGAGATCCTCATGTCCGACAGCGCATTGATCGTCCGCCGCAGCCTTCACGGCGCCCTGGTGCCTTTGGTGCGAGACCTGATTCTCGGCGGCGAACTTCAGCCCGGCGACAAGATTGCAGAGCAGGCGCTGTGTGCCCGGTTCGGCGTGTCGCGCACGCCGCTGCGCGAGGCGCTGAAGGTTCTGGCCGCCGAGGGGCTGCTGACGCTCACGCCCAATCGCGGCGCCATGGTCGCGCGCCTCTCCGACGGCGAGATCGACGCGCTGTTTCCGATCATGGGCGCGCTGGAGGCGCTGGCGGGGGAAATCGCCTGCACGCGCATCACCGATTTTCAGGTGGCCGAGCTGAAGGCCATGCATGAGGCGATGGTGGAGCATTATCGCGCCGGCCAGTCGGCGCCGTATCTCAATCTGAACCGCGCGTTCCACGAAGCGCTGTTCGAGATCGCCGGCAATGCGCCGCTGACCCAGCTTTATAATTCCATGATGGTGCGCATCCACGCCATCCGATTCGTGGCGCGCAAATCGCCCGCCCGCTGGCTGGAGGCGGTGGAGGACCATGAGCGCATGATGGAGGCGCTGATCGCCCGCGACGGGGCGGCGCTCGGGGCGGTGCTGCGCGAGCACCTGCGCCACAAGGCGGAGATGGTGCACGAATCCCTCGCCGGCCTCCCGCTCTTGGAGACGCGGCACGAGGACAGCGCCACGCGTCAGCGCACGTCCGCGCCGACCGCCTCGGCGACCGAGGAAAAGCCATCGGCCCGCAAATGGGCGGCCAGCTCGTCGCGCACCCGCACCACCAGGCCCGGCCCCTTGAACACCAGCGCGGAATAAAGCTGCACCAAGCTCGCCCCGGCCCGGATCTTGGCATAGGCGTCCGCCCCCGAGGCGATGCCGCCGCAGCCGATCAGCGGAATACGGCCCTTGGTGAGGCGCGCAAGCGCTGCCAGCCGCTCGGTGGAGAGCGCCATGAGCGGCTTGCCGGAGAGCCCGCCGGTCTCGCTCTTGTGGGCGCTGCGCAGGCTCGCGGGCCGCGAGAGCGTGGTGTTGCCGAGGATGATGCCGTCGGCCCCGGTCTCCAGAACCACCTCGACGATGTCGGCGAGCGCGGCGTCGTCGAGGTCCGGGGCGATCTTCACCAGCAGCGGCGGGCGGGCGGCGGGATCGGGAATGCTTTCGTTGCGGGCGGCGAGCGCATGGCCGATCAGCCGCCCCATCTCAGCGCGCGCCTGCAGGTCGCGCAGGCCCGGCGTATTGGGCGAGGAGAGGTTGCACACCAGATAATCGGCAAGCCGGCAGGTGGCCGAGATGCCGGCGGCATAATCCTCGCTGGCGTCCTCGGTATCCTTGTTCTTCCCCACATTGGCACCGACGATGCCGCCGGACCCGAGCCGCTTGCCGAGCCGATAGATGAACGGCGCCAGCCCCTCGGAATTGAAGCCGAAGCGGTTGATGACGCCGTTATCCTCATCCAGGCGGAACAGGCGCGGCTTGGGGTTTCCCGGCTGGGGGCGGGGCGTGACCGAACCCGCTTCCACGAAGCCGAAGCCCATGCGCAGCAGCGGGTCGAGCACTTCGGCGTGCTTGTCGAACCCGGCGGCGAGGCCCACCGGATTGGGGAAATCGAGGTTCCAGACCCGCGTCGCGAGAATGGGATCGCAATCGGTCCGCGCCTTCGGCCCGAACCCCGCGCGCAGGGCGCGGATCGCGAGCGAATGGGCGGTTTCGGGCGAGATGCGGCTCAGCGCGGGACGCAGGAGAGGATAGAAATCCATCGCGTTGCGGCTATTCGGCCATCTGCGCGACGCCGCCATGGGCTTTCGACCAGGCGTGCGGATCGTTGAGGAAGGATTCGATCTCGGCCACCTGGGCGGCGGGGAACAGGTTCTGCCGCTTCACCTCGGCCAGGATGTCCCACCAGGTGAGCAGGCGATGCAGCGACAGGCCGGATTCGGCGAAGACCCCCGCCGCCTCTGCGAAGATGTCGTAATAGAAGAACACGAAGCAATGCTCGCATTCCGCGCCGGCGGTGCGCAGGGCGTTGACGAAATTCACCTTGCTGCGCCCGTCGGTGGTGAGATCCTCCACCAGCAGCACCCGTTCGCCGGGCGCCAGATGGCCCTCGATCTGGGCATTGCGGCCGAAGCCCTTGGGCTTCTTGCGGATATATTGCATGGGCAACATCATGCGGTCGGAGATCCAGGCCGCGAACGGGATGCCCGCGGTCTCGCCGCCGGCGACGCTGTCGAATTTCTCGAAGCCGATCTCGCGGTAGATGGTGGAGACCGCAAAATCCACCAGCGCCTGCCGCACGCGCGGAAACGAGATCAGCCGGCGGCAGTCGATATAGACCGGGCTTGCCCAGCCCGAGGTGAAGATGAAGGGCTCGCCGGACGAAAAGCGCACCGCCTCCACTTCAAGGAACATGCGCGCCGAAAGCTCGGCGATGGTGGCCTTATCCGGGAAAGCTGTCACATTGGCCATGATCGGCGGCGCCCTTCGTTCGTTCGGTTGCGGAAAACGCATATATCAGAGCCGGCGTCCATGGGCACCCGGCGGCATAGCCGAAGATGCGCGCGATGCGCAGGGCTGGGTCCAATCCACACGCCTCGCCGCGCTGCGCGCGTCAATCCGCCCTGGAAACGGGCTGGATGCTTTTCCAGAGCGTGGATCGGACCACGCCGGCGATTTCCACCGTCATGGCCGGGCCTGTCCCGGCTCCCACGCCCTGCGGCGGGGTGTGACCTGCTAAATTATCGCTGGCGGTTCGGCATGGATACCCGGCACAAGGCCGGGCAGGACTCGGCCTGATGACTGCGGCAGATCCCGAGCGGGCAGATCCCGAGCGGGCAGGTTCCGAGCGGGTGGGTCCGGGACGGAAAGGGGAGGCGGCGTGGCGGGCGGGGAAATCTGGCAATTGGTGGATTCGCGCGGCATTGGCGGCATCGAGCGCCATGTGGCGATCCTCACGCAGGCGCTGAACGCCGCTGGCCGGCCGGCGCGCGCGGTGCTGCTGGCCGACCATGGCGAGCACGATTTCCTGCGCCAGCTGCGCGCCGCCGCCGTGCCGTTCATGGTGTTGCCCGGCGGCTTCCGGCCGCTGCAGGGGGCGTTGGCGGACGCGCGGCCCGCCTTGCTGCACACGCACGGCTATAAGGCGGGCATTCTCGGCCGGTTCGCCGCGCGCCTCGCCGGCATTCCCTGCCTCTCCACCTTCCATGCGGGGGAAAAGGGGCGGTTTCCGGTTTCGCTCTATCAGGCGCTCGATGCCGCCACCGCGCGCCTCGGCCCGCGCATCGCGGTGAGTGAACCGATCGCGCGGACCTTGCCCAAGCCCGTATCGGTGATCGGCAATTTCGTGCCGGTGCCGGACCAGGCGCCGCCGCCGCCGTCCTCCCGCACGGTCGCCTTCGTCGGCCGGCTGAGCGCGGAAAAGGGGCCGGACCTGTTCTGCGCGCTGGCGGAGCGATTCGCCGGCGCCCTGTCATTCGAAATGTTCGGCGACGGTCCGATGCGGCCCGGTCTCGAGGCCGCCCATGGCGGGCGGGTGCGGTTCCACGGCATGGTGAGCGATCCCGCCGCCATCTGGCCGCGCATCGGCCTTTTGCTCATGCCCTCGCGGGCGGAGGGCCTGCCCATGGCCGCCATCGAGGCCATGGCGGCCGGGGTGCCGGTAGCGGCGAGCCGGCTCGGCGCCCTGCCGGAGCTGATCGACGATGGGGCGAGCGGCTATCTGTTCGCGGCCGGCGATCCCGATGCCGCCTCGGCTGCGCTGGCGCGCTGGGCGAGGGCGGACGATGCAGCGCGCGCCGCACTGTCGCACCGTGCCTGGGAGAAGGTGCATGCCGGCTACGGGCCGCAGGCGCGGTTGCCTCAAATTCTCGCGCTCTATGATGCCGCCCTCGCGGGGCGGGACCGGCGCGTGTAGACTCCCCGTCATCGCCTGCTGCGCCGCGAGCCCCGTGTGACCGAACGCCTTTTCGATCCTCCCGCCGATCCGCGCCCGCGTCCCTGGCGTGACATCTCCATAGCGGTGGGCGCGGTGCTGGCTGTGTTCGCGGCCTGGCTCGGCGTGAGCGAGCCGGTGGTGCCGATCGCTTTGGCGTTCGGGCTGATTTTCCTGATCTTCGCGTTCCGCTGGCCGTTCGTGCCCTGCATCCTGTTCATCATCTTCTCCTTCCTGCGCATTCCCGAGGTGTTCCCGGTCCTGCTCAATCTGAAGATTCCGCTGCTGCTGGCCGTGCTCACCATCGCGGTGATCGGATGGCATCTGTTCTTCCTGCGGACCATGAAGGTGTTCTGGACGCGCGAATTGAAGATCTTCGCGCTGTTCTTCTTTTTCTGCACGGTGTCGGTGGTGTTCGCGAAGAGCAAGGATCTCGCCTTCACCTTCTGGTCCGACGTGTTCGTGAAGATCGGGCTGATGACCTTCGTCGTGGCCTGGGCGACGCGCAAGCCGGAGGATTTCAGCCTCATCAGCCGGTCGTTCTGCGTGTTCGGCTCGGTGGTGGCCATGGTCGCGATCTATAATTGGATGAACGGCATCGGCCTCGTGGAGGGCACGCGCGTCACCATCGGGCGCGACATCCGCTCGCTGCTTGGCGATCCCAACGATCTCGCGCTGGCGCTGCTGTTTCCCTTCTCGTTCGCCGCCGCCTTGCTGATGGGGCGCTGCGGCTGGCCCGACCGGCTGCTCGGGGCCATCGCGTGCGGCACCATCTTCTGGGGCATCATGTGCACCCAGAGCCGCGGCGGGCTGCTGGGGCTCGCGGCGGTTGCGGCGGTGATCGGCAGCCGGTTCGTGAAGAGCAAGCTGGTGCTGATCGGCGGGGGCCTCGCTTGCCTCGTTATCCTGTTCGCCGCCGCCGGCATCTCCGGCCGCTCGTCGGGTGGGGCGAGCGAGGGGGCGATCGTGGACGAATCGTCCGAGGGCCGCCTCATCGCGTGGCGCGCCGCCACCAACATGGCGATCCACAACCCGCTCACCGGCGTCGGCATCGCCAATTTCACGGCGAACTATTTCGAATATTCCGACACCTGGGACGGCAAGCCCCATGCCGTGCATTCCACCTGGTTCGGCATTCTCGGCGAGATCGGCGTACCCGGCTTCGTCACATTGATGGTGCTGGTCACCTGCATGTGGCGCATGTGCCTGCACTCGTTGAAGGCGGCACAGGCGCCGGAGGTGGATGCGCGCTTGAAAATGTCAGCGGTGGCGTTGCTGGCAGGGCTCGCCAGCTTCTGCGTCTCCGGCACCTTCCTCACGCAGGGCACCACATGGCCGCTTTATGTCATCCTCGCCCTCAGCGTCGCGCTGGATCGCGCGCTCGCACCGCCGGAAACGGACGGGACGGCGGATTTCCTCCCGCCGCCGCGCCCGGCGCCTCGTGCCGCATTTCCCCGCGCGCCCGGCCCGGCGCCGTTCGGCCGTGGGGAACGGGGCGGCCAAGGAGAGCAGGACGGCCATGGCAGCTGATCTGATCGTCTTCGGCGAGGATTGGGGCGGCCATCCCTCCTCGACCCAGCATCTCATCGGCCATCTGGCGCGCACCCATAGGATCGTCTGGGTGAATTCCATCGGCCTGCGGCGCCCGCGCCTCGGCGACATGCGGCGGGTGGCGCAAAAGCTCGCCGCGCTCGCCGGTTCGCCGGCATCCGCTGATGCATCTGCGGTCGATGCGCCGGGCGCCGCGCCGGGCTTCCGCGTGGTGGCGCCGCGCGCCGTGCCCTGGCCCGGCAATCCGCTCGCGGAAGCGGCGAACGCCCGGCTCCTGGGCGGGCAATTGCGCGCCGTGATGGCGCAGGACGACATCGTGCGGCCGATCCTGTGGACCTCGCTGCCGAGCGCCCTGCCGGTGGTGGGAACACTCGGCGAGCGGGCGGTGGTCTATTATTGCGGCGATGATTTCGGCGCGCTCTCGGGCGTCGACCATGCGCCGGTGCTGGATATGGAGCGCCGGCTGGTCGAGAAGGCGGATCTCGTGATCGCCGCGAGCCCTGTGCTCGCCGAGCGCTTTCCCGCCGAGAAGACCGTGCTGGTGCCCCATGGGGTAGATGCGCGCGTGTTCTCCAGCCCCGCCCCGCCCGCCGCCGATCTCCCGCAAGGCAAGGTGGCCGGCTTCTACGGCAGCGTTTCCGATTGGCTGGACGTGCCGATGCTGGCGCGTGCGGCGCAGGCGCTGTTCGACTGGACGTTCGTATTCATCGGGCCGGTGCGCACCGATGTTTCGGCCCTGGCGCGGCTGGAGAACGTGCGCTTTCTCGGCGCCCGGCCCCATGCGGCGCTGCCGGGCTATGTGCAACATTGGACGGTGTCGCTCATCCCGTTCCGCGACACGCCGCAGATCCGCGCCTGCAACCCGCTGAAGCTGCGGGAATACCTCGCCAGCGGCACGCCGGTGGCGGCGACCCGCTTTCCCGCGCTCGCGCCCTATGCCCATCTGGTGAGCGCCATCGACCCGGGCGGCGATCTCGCGGGCGCCATCGAAGCGGCGGCGAACCAGGCCGGCGGCGCGCTGGCGCGGTTGCGCCAGCTGGCGGTGGCGCAAGAGGGATGGGACCGGCGCGCGGAGGCGGTCGAGACCGCGCTGGGGCGCTTTTGAGCGCGCGGCGGTGAAGGGTGCGAAGGGGAATCATCTATTAAGGCCGATGACACTAAGCTTGGCGCCTGTGATCCGCCGATTCGGGGACGGGCGCTTCGGGGGAAGGGATGATGGGGAGCCGGCGTGGACCAAGACGCTTCGCCGCCGTCTTCCTGTGGGCGCTGCTCGCGGGAGGGCTGGGTGGCTGCGCGGGTCCGCGCGACCCCACCGCGCTCATTCCCGTTCCGGTGCAGAATACGGTGATGGCCGAAGACAAGCTGCGTGAGGCGCGCGCCCTCGCGGCGGCGCAGAAAGGCGAGGGGACCGCCGTGAGCGTCACCGACATTCTGGCCCGCGCCCGGGCGGTTCAGGACCAGCCGGCTGTCGCGCCGGGGTCTTCGACTGTCGCTGCCGCTTCCGCGACCCCGGGCGGCCCCGCCCCGGCGGCCTTAACGCCGGAGGCCGCTGCCGCCCGCCGCGCGCTGCTCGCCGAGACGCCGTCCTCGATGCCCGTCGGTTCGTCCGCCGCGCGCCAGGTCAGCGCGTTCGCCGCAGATCCGGCGGGGGACACCACGGGCGCCCTGCCGCGCCCCGCCACCCGCGCTGCGCTGATCGACATCGTGTTCGAACCCGGGCAGGACGCCCCGGGCGCGGCCGACGCGGCGGCGCTGGCCAAGGCGCTGAAGGCGGCCCGGCTCGGCCCCGGCCGCCCGGTGACCGTGCTGGCCGGCCCTGGCACCGCCGCCGATCCGTTCGCCCAGGCGCTGCTGGCGAACAAGCGGGCGCGCGCGGTGAAGGCCCTGCTGCCGCCGGATCTTCCCGCCACCCAGCTCTATGACCCGGATCTTGAGCCCGATACGGTGCGCATCCTCGCGGGAAGCCGCCCATGAGCGCGCTGTTCGAAACCACCTCGGACACCCTCGCCTATATCGCCCAGGTGGCATGGCGGCGCCGGTTTCTGGCGTTCATTCCGCTGCTGCTTCTACCGCCGCTCGCGGTGGTGACCGCCATGGTCGCCCCCAAGCGCTACGAGGCACGCATGACGGTGCTGGTGCAGGAACCCTCGAAGCTCAACCCGATCCTGAAGGACATCTCCATCAATCCCAATCTGAAGGAGCGCATGTCGGCCCTGGTCGCCCTGGCCCATTCGGAGGTGGTGCTCGGCAAAGTGCTGGAGGATCTCGGCCGGGTGGGACCGACCACCGATCCGCGTGACCGCGATTATATGGTGCGGGCGCTTTCGGCAGCGGTGAACATTCAGCTGGTGGGCAGCGACATCATCGAAATGCGGCTGCGCTCGGGCGATCCGCTCTCGCCGGCGGCGACCCTCACCGCCATCGCCAACCGCTTCGTGGAGCGCCTGGTCTCTCCCGAGCGCACGGCGGTGCAGGACAGCGAGCGCTTCCTCAAGCAGCAGATGGACGAGCGCCACGCCAGTCTCGACCAGGCCGAACAGGCGTTCGCCGCGTTCCGCACCGCCAATGCGGACAAGCTGCCGGCGCTCTATAACGCCACGGTCCAGCGGCTCGCCGGGCTGATCCAGCAACTGGAGGAAAAGCAGATGGCGCTGGGCAGCGCGGATGCCGCGCTCCAGGATCTGCGCAAGCGCCTCGCCAGCACCAATCCCTTGATCGGGCGCATCGAGGAATCCATCGTGCAGGTCTCCGCGGAGCTGGCGAGCCTGCGCGCGCGCTACACCGACGCGCATTCCGAGGTGCAGGCCGCCGAGCGCAAGCTCGCCCGCCTGGAGGAGGAGCGCCAGCACCTGCTCGGAGCGGCGAAGAACATCGAGACGGTGGATCTCGACCGGCTTTGGAACCTCGCCGCCGGCGTGACCCAACCTGGCGAGAACGGCCAGGCCCTCGGCTCCGCCCCGCTGCTGGTGTCGCAATTGCAGCGTCTCCAGGAGGCGCAGGCGCGCCGGGTGACGCTGGCCAAGGAGGTCGAGCAGATCAAGGAAGTGATCGCCACCCTGCAACGCGACATCGCGGCGTTCGGGCCCATCGACCGGCAGCAGCAGAAGCTGGAGCGGGACGTCAACATGGCGCGGGACAATTATGACGCCCTCGCCAAGCGCTATGAAATGGCGCGGGTGACCGGCGCCCTCGGCGTGTTCGAGGCGCCCGAGCGCGTGAAGGTGTTGGAAGATCCCGAGAGCCCGGCCCGCAAGGTCACGCCCGGCTATATTGTCTATGTCCTCGCCGGCGTGGTCGCCGGCATAGCGCTTGGAGCAGGTTTGGCCGGCATGGCGGAATTCCTCGACACCCGCCTGCGCAAGCCGGGCGATTTTGCGCGCATCTTCGGCGTTCCCGTCATCGCGCGCATTCCGCGCATCGAAGCCTCGGGCGAAGGGCTTCCGGCATGAGCGCCCGGCCGAACGGCGCGCCGTCGTCAATCTGTAACGAAGATCGTGATTTAACCCCCCATCGCGGGGATATCTCAACCCCGGCCGTGGCGCACGCCGACGCGTGCGCGCCATATCCGCAGCCCGGGAGCGAACGGATCGGCACGCACCGGACCGGGCCGGGGCCCCTTCAGCAACGAGATCAGATGGGTGAGGATCAGATGGGTCGCGATTTCGCCGCCCGCGCGCAGCAGTCCACGTTCCAGAGCGGACGCCGGGCGCTTGTGCTCGGCAGCCTGTTCACACTCGCCGGATGCAGCGCGCTGAAGCCGCCGAAATCCACCCAGGTCAGCGCCAAGATCACCGCCGACCTGTCGATCAATCCGGCGCCCGACGGCACCGCGACGCCGGTGATCATCCGCCTCTATACGCTGAAGACCGACAATGCCTTCCAGCAGGCGGACTTCTCGTCCCTGTTCAATGCCGATGCCGCGACCCTCGGCCAGGACATGCTGGGCAAGCGCGAATTCCTCATGGCTCCCGGCAAGGTGGAGGGGTACAAGGACGACGTGCCGCTGGACACCGCGTTTCTCGGTGTGGTGGTGGGCTTCCGCAATATCGACTTCGCCGATTGGCGGGCGATCGCGCCCATCCAGGAAAATGCGCTGAATGCGGCGACGGTGAACATCACCGCCTTGGCGGTCGCGATCCCGCTCGTGAAGGTTTATTATCACAACTGGTTCTAGGATTTTGCCGCGCGGGCGCACGAATGCGATCCGGGCGCGGCGGGGAAATCGCTGCCGTTCGCCGGCTCTGGTGCTAAGGTGCCGTGACATCGGGCGCGAACAGGGACGCCGGGGCAATGGCCCGGGCGATGGCGCGGAACCACTCAGGACCCGGCGGGAACAGGGCGTGTCACGGGTCAGCACAAGGGTCGGGACATGGCCGGATATTCCTCCGCAGTCGAGGCCATCGAGCTTTTCCTGACCGGCGAGATCGGTGTTCAGCACCTGGGCGAGCGGCTGGTGAACTGCGGCGTCGCGCCGGAGGAGATCGCCGCCGTCCTCACGCATTTCGTCTCTGCCGGCCGCGTGCCCGAGCGCCTCGCGGCGCTGCTGCTCGATCGCGTGCGTGCCGGCGCGCTGCCGGAGCGCCGCCGTTCGCTCCCCGCCGATCCGCGCCGCGCCGATCCCCGCCGCGCCTTGCCGTCGGCGCCGGCCGGCCTTCCCATGCGCCGGCCCGAGCCGCTGCTACCCCCCGATCCGGCGGACTTCGAGCCGGCGCCGCCTGCCGAAACCGCATCGCCCCGTCGCACCCCGCTGCCGCAGCCCCATGAGGAACGCACGCTCCGCCCCGTGGTCGATCCGCGCCGGTCCGTGCGTGCGCTCCCGCTGTCGGAGGCGCGGCCGGGGCTGGACGCGCGCCCGCTGCTGGATCGTCGCGGCCTCGCGCCCGACGCGGTGCGGGCCTTCGAGCCGCCGGAACTCGCGCCGGCCCCGCCGGCTGCGCCGGAGCGTTTCGCCCGCGACCGGACCGGTTTCGCGCCCGCGCCGCTCCAGCCGCCGGAGACGGGTGTCGCCCGACGGCCGCTGCTGCCGCCGAACGCCGCGGGTGAGCTGGCCGGGCCACTCGGTGCGCGCCCCGTCGCTGGCGGACCGCGTGCGCCCGTGCCGCGCGAGGAAGTGTCGCGGCCGGACCTGCCGCGACAGCACGTGCCGCCGGTTCCCGCGCCGCTCCCGCTGCCCACCTTGCCCACACGGCCCCGTGGCCGCACGCCGCTGGCCGCGGCGCCGGACGCCGCCTCCGCGCCTCCGCGCGCCCAGATCGATGACAGCATCACCTCGGCCTTGCTGTCCGGCCTGCGCGGTCTGCGCCACAAGGGCACGGAGGCGCACGGCCCCGGGCTCAACGAACGCCATCTCGACGGCTGGCTGTCCGGCTTCCGCAGCATGCGGGTGCGCCGGCAGGCGGATCTGGTTCACGAGGGCGAGCGGCTGGAGCCCAAGCGCCTGCCGACCGCCGCGCCAAAGCTCGCCATCGGCTTCATGCTGAAGGATCGCTTCGTGCTCGACGACGAACTCGGCCACGGCGGCATGGGCGAGGTGTTCCGCGCGGTGGATCGCCGCCGCCTGGAGGCGGGCGATCCCGATCCCTATGTGGCGCTCAAGGTGCTGTCCGCCCAGTTCCGCCTGCATCCCGACGCGCTGGCAGCGCTGGAGGCGGAGGCCCGCAAGGTGCAATTGCTCTCCCACCCCAACATCTGCCCGATCTTCGATTTCGACCGCGACGGGCCGCATGCTTTCTTCGTGATGGAGCTGCTCCAGGGCGAGACGCTCGACCTTTCGCTGCGCCGTGCGCCGGGCGAGCCGCTGGAGAGCGATCTCGCCGGACCCGTGGTCTCCGGCGTGCTGGCGGCAATGTCCCATGCCCACGCGCTCGGCATCGTGCATGGCGACCTCAAGCCGGGCAATGTGTTCATCACCCGCGAGGGCATGGCCAAGGTCCTGGATTTCGGCGTCGCCGTGGCGCTGCGGGGCGGCGGGTTCAATCCCGAGGGCCTGGCCGCCTATACGCCCGCCTTCTCCAGCCCGGAGATGATCGCCGGCGCGCCGCGCGATCCGCGCGACGACGTGTTCTCGCTCGGCTGTCTCATCTATCTGGTCTATTCGGGCGAACATCCCTACGGGCGCCGCCCGGCGGGGGAGGCGGCACAGCTGGGGCTGGTGCCTGAGCCCATTGCCGGCATGCCGGAGGCGGCATGGCGGGCCCTGGCGCGTGCACTTGCCTTCGCGCGGGAAGACCGCCCGGCCGATGCCCGGGCCCTTGCGGCGGCGCTATTGCCCAGCCTCATCGGCCGGCGCGGGGAAGACTGAGGCTTCCCGCTCCAGCGCCATCGCCAGCTGGCGCACGCCGCGCGAGAAGTCGATCTGCGGATAGAGCAGCGAAACCAGCCCGGAAGAACCGGTGCGCACCAGTTCGTCGCTCATCAGGATCATGGCGCCGACTTCCGCGCCATAGGTTTCCGAAATCCGCTCGGACAGGACCGCCGTGTCGAAATCGGGATGCACCTTGTTCACCGCCATGACGATGCGCGGCACCTCCAGCCGGCGGGCGAGCTGCATGGTCACCGCCGTGCCCTGGTAGTCCTGATGGTCCGGCCGCAGCAGGATCAGCGCGATGTCGGAAATGGCGATCGAGAGCAGGGTCTCGTTATTGAGGCCGGGATGGGTATCGAGGATCAGATAATCGAGCGCGAGCGAACGGCAGAGCGCGATCAGCCCCTCGTTCAACAGCTCCACCTCATAGCCCTCCTTCACCACGCGGGCGATATCCACCGCCTTGAGGCTTGCGGGCAGCAGGCTGAGATGGCCGAGGCCGGGCAGCTCCGCCGGCGGAACGGCGCGCGCCACCATGTGGGTCACGTCCACCGCGACCTTGTCGATTGTGCAGCGGCCCCAGAGGAAATCGTTGAGGGTGTTGACCTCGTCCACATCCACCTCGAACAGCACATGGATGCCGGGGGACTGGATGTCCGCGTCCACCAGCGCCACGCGGCGGCCGGCGCGCACCAGTTCGGCGGCGAGATTGCCGGCCACATTGGTTTTTCCAGTGCCGCCCCGATAGGAATGCAGCGCGAGGATCTGGGTCATGGAAGGCACGGTTCTCTCAAAGGGGGCGATCGCGCAGCCGCTTGGCCATGGCCTGGACGGCGCGGAACTGGTCGGTATCGACGATTTCGGCCACCGCGCGGTCGCGCTGGGAGATGTCGATGCGCAGCCGGTGCACCTCGGCGGAGAGCGCCTCGTTGCTGGCGGCGAGGTTGCGGTTGTCCTTTTCCAGAAGCGCCTGCGCCTCCTTCAGCGCGGCGAGCGTCTCTTCCAGATGCAGTTCGCGCGCTTCCACGCGCACGATCATCATGCCGAACGCCTCGGCGAGGCGCCGCACGGTGTCAGGCAGCGCGCCATCGCCGGTCATGGCGAGCAGCACGTCCACGTCCTCGTAGCGTCCGCCGGATATGGCTTCGCACAGCGTGCGCAGCTGATCGAGCGCCTGGGTTTCGCTGTCCTGCTCCGCCATGCTGGCTCCGCCGCTGCCATTTCCTCCCGGCCGGAAAGCAGCCGCGAGGGAGGGAAAGCTAAGATGTAGCATCGGAAAATGACAGAACCGTTTTCGCGATCTTGCCCTTAGAGGAGGGACCCGCGCGGGGCTCGCGTTTTCGCAACGCAGCAATTTTCAGCCGGCTCAAAACGTAACATGTGCTATATTGTCGCATGTTTCGGGTGAATTTTTACCGCCATCGCCGCCGGCGTGAACGCGCGTCGTGGGCGTAAGCGTGCGGCCATACGGGAAAACCCCGGGGTCCCGCCAAAGGGATAAGTTTGCTGCCGTGCCACAGCTTGCGCCCAGCCGGGGCTTCGCCGTCCGGTGCGCTCGCTGGCGGTCGCAAACCGACATATTGTTCTAGTCATTCGTGAATAGGTTCGCGCCGCGCGGGGGGCATCACTCCTCGGCGAGCGACCTGCGCGGGCGCGCGGGCCGGATCAGCGGCGTGGGGACGACAATGGCGGCTGTGGATCTCAAATCATTGATTCTGCGCTTGGACGATGTGTGCCGCGCGACCTTGGAAAGCGCCGCAGGCTTCGCCCTCATGCGTACGCATTACAATGTCGAGGTCGAGCACTGGATCGCCAAGCTGGCCGGCGAGAACGACGCCGATTTCATCGCCGTTCTCAATCATTACGGGGTCGAGCAGGGCCGCCTCGCCGCCGACCTCAACCGCGCCCTCGACAAGATGAAGACCGGCAATTCCCGCCCGCCGGGCCTCGCGCCCGACGTGGTGGACCTCGCTAAGCAGGCCTGGCTGCTCGCCTCGCTCGATCAGGGCCAGTCGCGGGTGCGCTCGGGGCACATCCTGTGGGCGATGGTGGCCGACGATGCGCTCGCCCGCCGCACCTATGAGATTTCCGACCAGTTCCGCCGCATCCCCGCCGATGCGCTGAAGCGCGATCTCTCCGGCCTCACCATGACCACGGGCGAAGCGAATTCCGTCGCCCGCACCGCTCAGGCGAGCGACGGCGGCGGCAATGACATGGCCCTGCCGCGCGGCAAGGGCGCGCTCGATCAGTTCACCATCGACCTCACCGCCCAGGCGCGCTCCGGCAAGATCGACCCGATCCTCGGCCGCGACGAGGAAATCCGCCAGATCATCGACATCCTGTCGCGTCGCCGGCAGAACAATCCCATCCTCACGGGCGAGGCCGGCGTCGGCAAGACGGCGGTGGTGGAGGGCTTCGCCCTGCGCATCGCCGCCGGCGACGTGCCGCCGGCGCTCAAGGACGTGACCCTGCGCACGCTCGATCTCGGCCTGCTCCAGGCCGGAGCCGGCATGAAGGGCGAGTTCGAGAACCGCCTGCGCTCGGTGATCGACGAGACCAAGGCGAGCCCCACGCCCATCATCCTGTTCATCGACGAGGCGCACACCCTGGTGGGTGCCGGCGGCGCGGCGGGGCAGGGAGATGCGGCCAATTTGCTGAAGCCGGCGCTGGCGCGCGGCGAGCTGCGCACCATCGCCGCCACCACCTGGGCCGAATATAAGAAATATTTCGAGAAGGATGCCGCGCTGACCCGCCGCTTCCAGGTGGTGAAGGTGGAGGAGCCGAGCGAGCCCACCGCCATGGCCATGATCCGCGGCCTCGTCGCGACCCTGGAAATGTACCACAAGGTGCGCATCCTGGATGAGGCGGTGGGCGATGCGGTGCGCCTCTCCGCCCGCTACATTCCGGCCCGCCAGCTGCCCGACAAGGCGGTGTCCCTGCTCGATACCGCCTGCTCGCGCGTGGCGGTGAGCCAGAGCACCATTCCCGCCCCGATCGAGGATCGCCAGCGCAAGATCTCGCTGATCGACACCGAGCTCGGCATCCTGGAGCGCGAGACCCGCTCCGGCGGCGAGCATTCCGTCCGCGCCGGCGAACTCCAGGCCGAGCGCGCCACCGCCACCACCGAGCTTGCCGCGCTGGAACAGCGCTGGGGCGAGGAAAAGGCGCTGGTGGAGGAATTCGAGGCGCTGCGGGCGAAGCTCGAAGATCCCGCCGTACTCGACGACAAAGACGCGCTGCGCGCCGCGCTCCAGGACGCGGTGGCGCGCCTCAAGGCGGTCCAGGGCGAGCAGCCGCTGGTGTTCCCGGTGGTGGACGGGCAGGCGGTGGCCGAGATCGTCCAGAGCTGGACCGGCATCCCCGCCGGCCGCATGCAGTCCAACGAGATCCGCACCGTGCTCGCCCTCAAGGAGGCGATGGAAAAGCGCATCATCGGCCAGTCGCATGCCCTCGAGGCGGTGGCGCAGGCGATCCGCACCTCGCGCGCCAAGCTCACCGACCCGCGCAAGCCGGTCGGCGTGTTCCTGATGGTCGGCCTCTCGGGCGTCGGAAAGACCGAGACGGCGCTGACGCTCGCGGACCTGCTCTATGGCGGCGAGCAGAACCTCACCACCATCAATATGAGCGAGTTCAAGGAAGAGCATAAGGTGAGCCTGCTCATGGGCTCGCCTCCCGGCTACGTGGGCTATGGCGAAGGCGGCATTCTCACCGAGGCGGTGCGTCGCAAGCCCTATTCGGTGGTGCTGCTGGACGAGATGGAAAAGGCCCATCCCGGCGTGCAGGACGTGTTCTACCAGGTGTTCGACAAGGGCAATATGAAGGACGGCGAAGGCCGCGACATCGACTTCAAGAACACCATCATCATCATGACCTCCAACGCCTGCTCGGATTTGCTGGCGAAGCTGTGCGCCGACCCGGAGACCATGCCCGAGCCGGCGGTGCTCGCCGAGGCGCTGCGGCCGGAGCTGATGAAATTCTTCAAGCCGGCCTTCCTCGGCCGCGTGACGCTGGTGCCCTATCTGCCGCTTACCGACGCCACCATCCGCACCATCGTCGGCTTGCAGCTCGGCCGCATCGCGAAGCGCGTGCGCGAGGCCTACAAGGCCGAGTTCACCTATGCCCCGGAACTGGTGGAAACCATCGCCGCCCGCTGCACCGAAAGCTCTTCGGGCGCGCGCAATGTGGAAAACATCCTCTCGCGCACGCTGCTGCCGGAAATGTCCGCGCGGGTGCTGGAAAAGCTCACCGAGGGCCTGCCCATCACCCGCATTCATGTCGGCCTCGGCGATGACGGACAGTTCACCTATGACGTCGCCTGAGCGCGGCCATCGCCTCAACCGGCCGGCGTCGGCATCGGCCCTGCGGAGGCACGCCTGATGCCCCCCGCCGCTCGCATGGGTGATCAGGTGCTGCAAACCGCGCCGCATTGCCATGCGCCGATCCATCCGCCGGCGCTGGTGCCGACGCCCGTGCCGCATCCCGCGACGCCGCTCGCGATCATGAAGGGCTGTCCCACGGTGCTGATCGGCAACATGCCCGCCGCGCGCCTCACCGACACCACCATGCCCTGCATGCTCATCGGCTGCGTGCCGGGCGGGCCCGGCATGATCATGAAGGGGTCCGCCACGGTGCTGATCGGCAGCCTGCCGGCGGCGCGGGTGGGCGATTCCTCGCTGCATTCCAGCTGCGTCGCGCCGATTCCGAGCCCGAGCGGCACGGTCCTGCCGCCGGGCTGTCCCACCGTGATCATCGGCGGCTGATCCCCATGCGCCATGCTCATTTCGAGGCGCTCCAGCCGGTCTGCCCCGCCTGTCTGCGACGCGGCATCGAATCCCCGCTCCAGCTCGCGCCGGGCGCGCTGGAGGATGCTGCCGGAGTGAGTTCCGGCCTGCTGCGCTGCGCCGTGGTGGATTGCGGCATCGCCTATCCCATCATCGACGGCGCGCCGATCCTGGTCCCCGATCTCGCCGGTTGGCTTGCGGCCAACGGCCACCTGCTGCTCCAGCGCCACGAACTGCCGGACCCGGTGGAAGCGGTGGTGGCGGCGGCGCTTGGGCCGGATGCGGCGTTCAACGTCATCCGGACCCAGCAGGCGAGCTACGCCCACGACCATTATGGCGACCTGGAGGAGCAAACCGGCGCGCCCGCCCCGCTTGGATCCGCGCCGGGGATCTGCGAGCCGCCCGCGCCCACGCCTCCGCTGCCCGGCGCGGTGCGGCGCACGCTGGCCGCCGCGTTGGCGCAGCTGCCGGCGACCACGGGTCCGGTGCTCGACATCGGCTGCGCCGTGGGCCGGACCTCGTTCGATCTCGCCGCCGCGTCCCCCGGCCTCGTTCTCGGCATCGACCTGAACTGGCCGCTGCTGGCCATCGGGCGGGGCATCCTGGATCGGGCCGTGCTGTCCTATCCGCATCGCCGCCTTGGCATGCGGTTCGAACGGCGCCGCCATGCGGTCTCCTTCGCCGGGGGGGATCGGGTGGATTTCTGGATCGCCGATGCGCTCGCCCTGCCGTTCCGCGGGCAGACCTTCGATCTCGCCACGGCGCTGAACGTGCTCGATTGCGTGAGCGCTCCACCCCGCCTGATCGCGGAGATGGCGCGGGTGCTCAAGCCCGGCGGCGGCGCGGCGATCGCGACCCCGTTCGACTGGAGCAGCCAGGTCACGGCGCCGGAGGCGTGGGTGGACGGGCCGGCGGCACTGGAGACGCTGCTGGTGCAGGTCGCCGCCCAGGCCCGGCAGGCGGGGCTGGGCGCCTTGGTTCAGACCGGTCCTGCGCGCGACCTAGACTGGCATGTACGTCTGCATGATCGTGCTGCGATGCATTACGCGGTTCATCTGCTTACGGCCTTGCTGGACTGACTTTGAATTTCAGGAGTACGCGTAAATCAGTTGTACGACTGTCAATATAGGGTGCTACAGCCAAGCCTCGATGATCTCCGCAGCCGCGCCGATCATGGGTGAAAATAGGGAGATCCCACCATGGCCATCTATGTGAATTACGACGGCATTCCGGGCGAAGCCACGCAGCAGGACCACACCAAGTGGATCGACGTGCTGTCGTTGTCCTGGGGCGTCGGCCGCGGCATCGCCACCGTTTCCGGCTCCACCAACAATCGTGAAGCCTCCGAGCCGTCCGTGAGCGAAGTGTCGATCGTGAAGATGTTCGACTCCTCCTCGCCCAAGCTATTCACGGAATCCTGCACCGGCAACACGGGCAAGACCGTCAAGATTGACCTCACCACCACCGGTAGCCCCGGCGTGACCTATTGCACCTACACGCTGACCAATGCGCTGATCTCGTCCTATTCGGTCTCCTCCGGCGGCGACCGCCCGACCGAGTCGATCTCGATCTCCTTCACGAAGCTCGAGTTCAAGTTCACCCCCTACGACGATAACAACAAGGCTGGTACCCCGGTCACCGTGTCGTACGACATGGCCACCACCAAAACCTCCTGATCCGGAGAGGGATCCGGGTCGGCGCGGTGCGCCGGCCCGGAGGCTGGCGCTTGCCAGGGACCGGGCGAACGCAACTCGGCCGGCCCATTAAGCCTGCGGCCGCGCCCGCGGTTTTTCGAAGGGGGACGTCATGGACATCAAAGAGTTCACAAGGCTCATCGAATCGACCGTGGCCGCGGCAGGTGGCGCCGATACGCTGGCGGCGTGCATGACGAAGCCGGCGGGCCCGCTGATCGCCCAGTATGGCCCCCTCACCGACAAGATCATGAAGGACAAGGCCGTCGCCAAGGCGCTCGAGCTTTACGACGAGCATATGGTGCGGGTGCCGAACCAGCAGTTCGCCAACGCGCTGGCGGAACTTGCATTGGTGGTCAACGGATTGCCCGCGCAGGCGACCACCGGTGCGACCACCGCCATGGGCGCGCTCGTGTACCAGACCCAGCGGTTCGACGCGAACCTGAGCGCCGTGCTGGCCGGTGTGAAGCCGCCGCCGGCGGGCATGATGGGCGTGCTGCTGGCGGTGATGGATACCTCGATCACCGCCGGACTTGCCTTCGTGCCGGTGGCCGGCCCGTTCCTGGTTCCGCTCTCGCAGGGTCTCGGCAGCGCCATCGGGTTCGGCATCAATGCCGGCATCCAGCGTGCTGTGGATGACCCCGCGCTCCTGTTCAATACCGGCAACGCCCAGCAGAAGGCGGACCAGAAGACCGCCATCTCCGGCAGCTCCGACGTCAATTCCGCCCAGAACCGCTCCGATGCCGCCGGCAACGCCGGCAAGGCGATCAGCAGCGGCGTCTCCAACGCGTTCGGCGCGTTCGACAAGGAAAGCACCATCGGCCAGCTGGCCGCCCAGAAGGGCATCGCCAGCCTGGTTGCGACGGGCATCGGCATGCTGGTGAAGCGCAATGAGGAATCGGTTCTCAAGAATCCCGATTCCACCAGCGGGCGTGCCTTCACCAATGTCATGATGGGGCAGGTCCAGTCGCAGAACCAGTCGGTCGCGGTGGAGATCAACAGCCTCAACAAGATCAATCTCAAGCTGCCGGACGTGCTGCGCCCCACCGCCGACCGCACCAAATTCTACCTGGACGAGAAGAAGTCGCTGGGCGATTTCCGCACCAAGACCCAGGAAATGTTTATCGCCTTCTACAAGCTGATCAGCCAGGTGATTTCGGCCGGCTTGCGGGAATCCTTCAAAAGCTCGACCGATCGGATTGATCGCCCGCTCACCAACGAGCAGAAGATCGCGCTGCTCATCCTCGGTTATTTCTATGCGAAGCGCTGGGACAAGGGTGCCCAGATGGTCACGCACACCACCGATCTCCAGCGGTTGACGGGTGAGAAGGGCGCGATCGAAACGAGCATACAAAGGAATACGGGTGATCTCGCCAATGCGCAGGGCATTGACCGCGGCCCGCTCGAGGATGCGATCAACCAGCTGAACCTCGATCTGCGCAATAAGGAAGGCCAGATCGCCTCGACCCAGCAGGCGCTGGCCCAGCTGACGTCGAAGAAAAACACGCTCACCGCTGTTCACACCTTCTGGCAGCAGGCGGGCAACCAGGACGATGCCTTGATGGCGACCAGTTTCGCCACCTACCAGAAGGCCAGCACCGCGCTCAGCAAGAAGAACTTCCTCGGTGCCACCTTCACGCGCGCCGACATCTCCATCGAGAAGCTCGACCAGGTGAAGGCGGCCTCGAAGGAATATTTCAGCGCCCTGAAGGATGCCCTCGTGTCGGACATTTCGACCGCCATGAACAAGGGCAACGAAGGGATCATGAACGACAAAGACATGGTCGAGATGTGGAAGGTCTATATCGGCGCCAACCTCATCATCAACCAGACGCTGCGGGATGCGAAGCTTAAGGAAACCAGCAAGCTCACGCGGTTCTCGCGCGCCATCACGCCCACCACCGACGCCACGTCCATCGACAGCCGCTACATCCAGATGCTGGAGGACGCCGGATTCATCGAGCGTTATGTCGGTACCTTCGGCGTGGTGACGAAGGCGAAGAAGGCGACGTTGGCCGCCACCGGTCGGCTGCGCTGGTCGGTGAGCCCGAGCAACACCGAGCGCGCGATGGTGATCGCATTCTGCACCGTGGTCGCCTTCTCCCTAGACGTCGGCAAGATTTCGTTGGGCTTCTGCAGTTGGAAAGAGACCAAGCTTGCCCTCAATGAGGTTTGCAAGACCATCTCCAACACGGCAGTCAAATGATTTGATCTCCAGCCTCACGAACGGGGCGGGAATTCGACTTTCTCTAACCAGTTAAAGCAGCAGGAGGGCAGACATGGCCATCTATGTGAATTACGACGGCATTCCGGGTGAAGCCACGCAGCAGGACCACACCAAGTGGATCGACGTGCTGTCGCTCTCCTGGGGCGTCGGCCGCGGCATCGCCACCGTTTCGGGCTCCACCAACAATCGTGAAGCCTCCGAGCCGTCCGTGAGCGAAGTGTCGATCGTGAAGATGTTCGACTCCTCCTCGCCCAAGCTGTTCACCGAAGCCTGCACCGGCAACACCGGCAAGACGGTGAAGATCGACCTCACTACCACCGGCAGCCCCGGCGTGACCTATTGCACCTACACGCTGACCAATGCGCTGATCTCGTCCTATTCGGTCTCCTCCGGCGGCGACCGCCCGACCGAGTCGATCTCGATCTCCTTCACGAAGCTCGAGTTCAAATTCACCCCCTACGACGACACCAACAAGGCCGGCACCCCGGTCACCGTGTCGTACGACCTGGCCACCACCAAGACCTCCTGATCCGGCGAGGTATCCGGGTCGGCGCGGTGCGCCGGCCCCCTCGTTGCCAGCCGGGATGCGGGGCGCGCGCCATCGCATTCCGGCTTTGCCCGTTCTGGCATCGGGTTACACTGTGCCGCGCTCAAACTGCGCCGCGGGACGCCGATCAGGCCTCGCGCGCCACGGGACCTGACCTATGAGTACCGAAGCGCCGGTGCAGACCGATCGCCTGCTGACCCTCACCACCCCGCTTGGCGGCGATGTGCTTATCGCCACGGCGTTTTCGGGGACGGAGGGGCTGTCGCAGCTGTTTCGCTTCACCCTCTCCATGGTGTCGACCAACACCGCCATCACCCCGGACAGCCTGCTGGGCAAGCCGATCACGGTGGCCATCGCACGGCCCGGCGCCGATCCGCGCTATATCAACGGCATCGTGATTTCCTTCCTGGCCGCCGACAAGACCGTGGACGGCATGCGCCGCTACGAGGCGGTGCTGGCGCCGAAATTCTGGCTGCTCACCCGCACGGCGGACTGCCGCATCTTCCAGAACCAGAGCGTCACGCAGATTGCCGATACCCTGTTCTCGGACGGCGGAATCACCGATTATCAGAAGCAGGGCCTCACCGGCTCGCACCCGGCGCGCGAGTATTGCGTCCAATATCGCGAAACCGACTTCGATTTCCTCACCCGCCTGTTCGCGGAAGAGGGGATCTATTATTATTTCCAGCACACCAACGGAAAGCACACGCTGATCCTCAGCGACAGCACCGCGGGATACACCGACTGCGCGGACAAGAGCGTGCAGCATGCCCAGCCGCAGAGCGGCGAGACGGTGGCGGTGCAACACTGGGAGTCCTCGTATCATTTCGAATCCGGCAAGACGACGCTGGACGATTATAATTTCGAGCAGCCGACCACGGATCTCACCTCCACCACCTCCACGGTGCTCACCAATTCGGCCTTCAAGTCCTGGGAAATCTACGATTATCCCGGCGACTATACGAAGAAGGACGATGGCACCTCGCTGTCGCGGGTGCGCATGGAGGCGGTGGAAGCGACCTATTCGGTGGTGCGCGGGGAGGCGACATACGCCTCATTCCAGGCGGGCTCCAAATTCACCATGGCCAAGCACGAAGTCGCCGCGGAGCAGGGCAAGCCCTATGTGCTCTCAACCGTCACCCACGAGGCGCGCGATCCCACCCATATCGGCAACCAGACCAAGGACGTGGTCTATTCCAACCGCTTCACCGCCCTGCCGGCGAGCGTGGCCTATCGCCCGCCGCCGGTGACGCGCCGCCCGCTGATCCCGGGTCCCCATACCGCCACCGTTGTCGGCCCCTCGGGCGAGGAGATCTATTGCGACAAGTACGGGCGCGTGCGGGTGCAGTTTCACTGGGACCGGCTCGGCACCAATGACGAGAAAAGCTCGTGCTGGATCCGCGTGTCGCAGGGCATGGCGGGCAACAGCTGGGGCGCCCTGTTCACGCCGCGCGTCGGCATGGAAGTCGTTGTGAGCTTCCTGGAAGGCGATCCCGACCGGCCGCTGATCACCGGCTGCGTCTACAACGCCACCAACATGCCGCCCTATACGCAGCCCGACAACAAGACCCAGAGCGGGCTGAAGACACGCTCCACCACCGGGGGCGATGCCACCACCTTCAACGAGCTGCGCTTCGACGACAAGAAGGGCGCCGAGCTGATCTACATGCACGCGCAGAAGGACCAGACGCGCGACGTGGAGAATGACGACACGCTGAACGTCAAGCACGACCAGATCATCACCATCACCAACAACCGCACCGAAACCGTGTCCGAGGGCAATGAAACGGTCACCGTCTCCAAGGGCAACCGGGCGGTGACGATCACGACCGGCAACGAGGACCTGACGGTCTCGAAGGGCAACCAGACCCTCACCGTCTCGCAGGGCAATTCCACCACCACGGTCAGCCAGGGCAATCACGCGCTGACGGTCTCGCAAGGCAATTCCACCACCGACATCAGCCAGGGCAACCAGACCGTGACGCTGGGATCGGGCAATGCGACGCTGAAATGCAACGGCGGCAGCATCACCTTGCAGGCGGCGCAGACCATCACCCTCAAGGTGGGGAGCAATTCCATCACCATCAGCCAGAGCGGCGTCGCCATCAGCGCGACACAGGTCACGATTTCCGGTACCGCCAAGGTTGCGGTCAGCGGGCCGATGGTGTCCGTGAACGGCAGCGGCACGGTGCAGGTTCAGGGCGGCCTGGTCACCATCAACTAGGGGAGGGGAACATGGAACTCGGTTTTCTCCCCAAGCTGCGCTATGCGCTGGCGGAGCATCTCACAGCCCAGCTCGAGCCGAGCGAGGAGGCGCTGGCGCTGCTGACGCCGGGTCTCACGGCCGCCGGCTTCATCCAGGCGCTCGCCGATGCCGAGCTTACCACCGAGGCACTGCGGTTCCTGGCGCTCGGCCTGCCGCGGCGCGAGGCGGTGTGGTGGGCCTGCGCGGCGCGCCAGCGCTTCCTGCCCGGTGAACTGCCGGAGAAGGAAACCACCGCGTGGAACGCGGCAGAGGCCTGGGTCTACCAGCCCACCGAAGCGAACCGGCGGGCGGCCTATCGCCCGGCGGAGGCGCTGAAGTTCGAGACCGCCGGGGCCTATGCCGCGCTCGGCACCTTCTGGTCGGGCGGCAGCCTCGCGCCGCCGGAATCGGTGCTCGTGGTGCCGCCGGGCGATGCCTTGACCGGCAGCGCGATCGGCGCCTCCCTGCTTCTGTGCTGCGTGCCCGGTCCGGCCAAAACCATCGGCGAACGCCATGTGGCGGCATTGATGATCGGCGCGGATATCGCCAATGGTGGCAGCGGACAGCCCGCCACCTGAAGGAGCGCATGAGGAGCATGGCACCGAGCCTTCGCCTGACCATCGTCGATCCGGCCAACCTGCCGCTGCACGAACGCACGCGCAGCGTCACGCAGGGGCCGTTTCGCATCGGCCGCGTGGATGACAACGATTGGGTTATCGAGGATCCGGCGCGGCTCATGTCCCGCCACCATTGCACCATCGACCTGAAGGCTGGCGTGTTCGTTGTGATCGACACGTCGGTCAACGGCCTGTTCGTCAACAGTGCCGAGCAGCCGTTGGGGCGCGGCAATTCCGTGATCCTGAACGACGGCGACCTGCTGCACCTCGCCAGCGTCACCCTCCAGGCCAGCCTCCAGGATGCCGAGGCGCAGCGCGACCCGTTCCTGGCGATCCTGCCCGGCGCCGCCGGCTCGCGTCCCGCCCCCCGTCCGCCGGCCGATGATCCGTTCGCGGAGGCGCCGCAGATCGGCGGCAGCCCGGCATTCACGCCTTATTCGCCCACCTCGCTTCTGCCCTGGACGGAAGATCCGCCGGCGCACCTGCCGGACCCGCTGTTTGCGACCAGCCCGTGGCAGAATGCCACCGAATCGGACCACGTGCCGGCCGAGCTCCAGGCGCTCGGCGCGGTGACGCCGGTGAACACCCATATTCCCGAAAGCTGGGAGGAGGAGGTGCTGGGCACCCCGGCACGCCAGAGCCCCGGCTTCGGCGCACCGATCCCGCCTTTCGACGATCCCGCCCCGCCCTTCGGCGGTGCGCGCCCGCCCGCGACCGAAGACGCGCCCGCCTTGCCGCGCGCGACCGTGCTCGCGCTGGTGGAGGCGCTCGCCCGCATTTCCGAGGCGGCGGATGCCCAGGGTGCGGAGGATATTTTCGCCGGCACGGCGGAAGAAGCCGTGGCGCGGCTCGCGGCGCTGGATCCGGAATGGGCCGGCCTGTCCCTGGTCAGCCTGTCGGTGCGGATATCGGGCCAGCTGCGCGCCGACCGCGACTTCTCGCGCGGTCCGGCCCAGCACGCGCAATCGCCGGCGGACGCATGGGAGCCCCCCGACCCCGAGGCCCCCTACCGCCGCCCCTTTGACGGAGACGACACGCGATGAACACCAACGGCAAGGTCGTCTGGTCCGAGGGCATGTTTTTGCGCGCCCAGCATTTCCAGCAGCAGGACCGCTATCTGGAGCGCTTGGTTCGATTGCGGGTGGAGGGGCTGTGCCCGTTCCCCTGGGGGCTGCGCGCGTTGTCCATCAATCGCGACCTGCTGGCGCTGGGCAAGTTCGCGCTCGACCGCTGCCAGGGGGTGTTCGAGGACGGCACGCCGTTCGACATTCCCGAGGATCATGAGCATCCCGAGCCCATCGACCTGCCGGTGAGCCTTACGGATTCCATCGTCTATCTCTGCATTCCGGTGCGCCAGCGTGGCGCGGCGGATGTGGAAGTGGGCACCATGCGCAATTCCGCCGCCCGCTTCGGCTCCGAAGAGATGGAGGTGGTGGACGAGATCAGCGGCTCCAACAACACCGCCCGCATCCGCACGGCCAAGCTGCGGCTTCAGCTGCTGCTGCACAATCAGGACCGCAGCGGCTTCCATTGCCTCGGCCTGGCGCGGGTGGCGGAGGTGGGGGCGGACCGCAAGGTGCGGCTCGATGCCAATTACATTCCCCCGTTTCTCGACGCGGCCGCCTCGCCGGCGCTTTCCGGCTTTCTCAACGAGCTGACCGCGATGCTGCACCATCGCGGCGAGGCGCTGGCCCCGCGCGTGACCGGGTCCGACAGCCACGGCGTCGCCGAGATCGCCGACTTTCTGATGCTCCAGGTGATCAACCGGGCGGAGCCGCATCTGGCCCATCTGGCGCGGCTCTCCGGCCTGCATCCCGAGCGCCTCTATGCCACCTTCCTGGAGCTTGCCGGGGAATTGTCCACCTTCACTGCCGTGCAGAAGCGCCCACGCGATTTCGCGGTCTATCGCCACGACAATCTGGAGGAGACATTCGAGCCGGTGATGGTGGAATTGCGCCGCTCGCTGAGTGCGGTGCTGGAGCAGAGCGCGGTGCAGATCCCGCTGCAGGATCGCAAATACGGCATCCGCGTCGGCACGATCCAGGACCGCACGCTGATTTCCGGCGCCAATTTCGTGCTGGTCGTGAAAGCGGAAATGCCGGGCGAGACCATCCGCCGGTCGCTGCCCGCGCTGATCAAGATCGGTCCCGTGGAGCAGATCCGCGAGCTTGTGAACGTCCAGCTTCCGGGCATCAGGGTAAGGCCGCTGGCGCTCGCGCCGCGCCAGATCCCCTACAATGCCGGCGCGGTCTATTTCGAATTGGAGCCGGCCAGTCCGCTTTGGAAGCAATTGGCCGTGTCGGGCGGTATCGCCGTCCATCTCGCGGGCGATTTTCCCGGTGTGCATATGGAGATGTGGGCGATCCGCAATTAAGGTTAAGCGGAGCTTTCAGGGCTTGGTCATAGGATCGCAACAGGAAAGCATCACAAGTTCAACGCGCACGGGGTATGATGAACCAGGCTGGAAACTGATCACATGAACCGCAACGGACCGAGCGAAGGAGATATGGATGACACCATTTTCGCTCGTCCGGCTGTTGCTGCGCGCCAGCTTGGGTCCGTGGTTCCCGCGCCCGCCGATGGTCCGGTAAAAGCCCCGCCGCCGCCCCCGGCCGGCCGCGCCCGTGCCGCGCCCAACCCGCCGTTCGAACAGACTCGCCCGTCCGCGCCGCCGCCCCAGAGCCCGGCCATCTCCGCGCCACGCGGGTCCGATGCCCGCGCCGCGCCGCGCAAGGGGCCGCCGGCCGGGACCGAGCGCTCCGATGCCCTTTATGCCGCGTTCGATGTCTATCGCGACAATCCCAGCCTTGGCCTCGCGGCGCCGATCTTCGATCTTCTCGCAAGCGTCGAGGCCACCACCCAGACCCCCGACATCGAATGGCTGCATCAGACCCTGGTGCAGGGGCTCCAGGATTTCGAGGCCCAGGCGAGCGCCAACGGCCTGAATTCCCAGCAGGTGCGCATCACCTTATATGCGCTCGCCGCGACCGTGGATGACGGCGTCCTGAAGACCAATTGGGGCAAGGACAGCTTCTGGTCCTCGAAGAGCATGATTTCCATGTTCTTCCGCGAGACCTGGGGCGGCGAGCGCTTCTTCGCCTTGCTCAACCAGATGATGGCGGCGCCGCAGCCGGTGCTGAAGGAGATCGAATTCTTCTATTATTGCCTGGAGTTCGGCTTCGAGGGCAAATATCGCCTCGCGGCGAACGGGGCGGGCGAACTCGCGCATCTGTGCGAGGAGATCTTCCAGATTCTGCGCAGCGCCCAGGGGCCGGTGAAGACCGACCTCTCGCCCAAATGGCGCGGCGTGAGCGTGGAGCAGCACCAGCTGCGTGACCTGCTGCCGATCTGGGTCGGCGGGGCGATCCTCGGCACCCTGCTGGTTGCCGCCTTCATCGCCCTCTCCGCGGTGCTGCGGCACGACAGCAGCCTCGCGGCCGAGAAGGTTTCGGCCCTGCTGGCCGCGCCGGCGCCCCATGTGGCCAAGGCGGCGGCGCCGGTTGCCGCGCCGCCGGCCCAGCCCGCGCCGGTCCCCGCCGCGCCCCCCAAGCCGGTGGTGCCCGCGCCCGATCCCTACCAGATCATCTCCACCTTCCTCGCGCCCGAGCAGAAGGCCGGGGTGCTCCAGGTGATCAAGCAGGACAACAAGGTGGTGATCCGTACCGTGGGCGAGGTGTTCGCCACCGCGAGCACCGGGATCCGTGCCCAATTCACCAGTGTGATCAACCATATCGGTCAGGCGTTGATGAAAACCCCCGGCACGATCGAAGTGATCGGCTATAGCGACAACGTGCCCATCAACACCGCGACCTATCCCAACAACCAGGTTCTCTCCCAGGCCCGCGCCGGCCGTGTGGCGGATTTCCTCTCTGCCGAGATGGGCAGCCCGGCGCGCATCAGCGCCACCGGGCGCGGATCCTCCGATCCCATCGCATCCAATGCGACCCCCGAGGGCCGCCAGGCCAACCGGCGGGTCGAAATCGTGCTGACTCCCCAATAGCGCCCCGCAGAGCCCAGGTGAGGGGACAATCTCCATGGTGAAAATGCTGACATCGCGCGCATTCTGGCGCTGGGTGGTGCTGATCGTGGTGGCCGCCCTGGTCGCCCTCGCCATCTGGTTCCTGGCCCCGCATCTCAGCATCGCCGGAGAGGCGCCGCTGGAGGACGTGACACCCCGCGTCCTCGCGCTTCTGGTGCTGGTGCTGATCTGCGTTCTGATCGTGCTGAGCTGGCGGCCGGCCGCGCCGGCACCGGCGGCGGGCGGCTTGCCGCAAGACAAGAAGGAACTCATGCCGGCCGGGGTGGTGCCCGCCCGCGATGAGCATGTGGAAGCGCAGACCTCCGCCATGGCCGAGGGCATGCAGCGCGCGCTCGGCGTGCTGCGCCGCATGCGCCTGTCGCACCGCTGGGGGCGTTCCTACGTCTATCAACTGCCCTGGTATCTCGTGACCGGAATCGCCGGCGCGGGCAAAACCTCGCTGATCCGCCGCTCAGGCCTGCGCTTTCCGGTGAACGATCGGCGCGACGGGCCGGGCGGGCAGATCGCCGCCGGCAACAGCTGCGCTTTCTTCTTCTCCGATGCGGCGGTCCTGGTGGACACCCAGGGTCCGTTTCGGGGCGACGGCGTCGCTTCCGGCAGCGACCGGCAGGTGTGGAATAATTTCATCGGCCTGCTGAAGAAGCACAGGCCGCGCCAGCCCATCAACGGCGTCATCCTGACCATCAGCCTGGAAGACCTGGAAAATTGGAGCGAGACCGACCGCCTCACCCATGGCGCCGACATCCGCCAGCAACTGGTGGGATTGCAGACCCGCCTGAAGGTCCGGTTTCCGGTCTATGTGGTCATCACCAAGGCCGACCGCATTCCCGGTTTCCATGCCTTCTTCGACGGCATCACCGTTGAAGAGCGCAACCGTGTGTTCGGCCTGACCTTCCCGCTGTGCGACGAAAACGGCCTCACCGCAGACGGCGAGACCATGTTCGCGTTTCTCAACCGCGAATACGACAATCTCCTGCAATGGCAATTGCCGCGCGTGCTGAACCGGGTGAACACCGAGGCCGAGACCGAACGGCGCTTCGACACCTTCATGTTCCTGCCCTATCTGGCGGCGGTGAAGCCGGCGATCTGCGACCTGCTGGAAGACATGTTCAAGCCCAGCGGCTATGAGCGCCCTTTGCTGCTGCGCGGCCTCTATCTCACCAGCGCGGACGCCGAGGATGCCGCGAGCGAAAGCCCTTATCGCCTGATCCCGCAGGAGCGTCCGGAAGGCGGCACGGCGGTGGTGGAGCGCCGCCGCACCGGCTTCTTCATCCATGATGCGCTGGAGAAGGTGATTTTCGGCGAGGCCGGCCTCGTCGGAGTGGATGCCGAGCTGAAGCGACGCCAGAAGCGCATGACCTGGGCCCTCACCGCGCTCACGGCCTTCCTGGCGGCGGGGCTCTCGCTCTGGTGGGCGACCAGCTTCGTCGGCAATCGCCACCTGATCGAGCAGGTGGATCGGGCCGCCGACAAGGCGAAGGTGGTGATCGCACCGCTCCGCAACAGCACCAATGTGAAGCCCGATGACGGGGACCTGTCCGTCACGATCCCGGCGTTGACCACGCTCGCCGCGATGCCGACAGGGTGGAACGACCGCAACCGGGACGTTCCGCTGAACCTGACGGCCGGGCTGAGCCAGACCTCGATCCTCGCGGCCGCCACCCGCTCGGAATATACCGACGCCCTGGAAACGCTGTTCCTGCCCCGTCTCGACCTGCGCCTTCAGGGGCAGATCGAGGCCAACATGGGCAAGCCCAGCGCGCTCTATGGCGCGCTCATGGTCTATCTGATGTTCGGCGGCGTCGCGCCCATCGACAAGGACCTGGTGATCGCCTGGATGCGGCAGGATTGGGCGAACGCCTATCCCGGCCCGGCCCAGGCGCCGTTGCGGGCGGCGCTGGTGACGCAGCTGACCAATCTGTTGCAGGCCGGATTTCCCAAGCTAGATCTCAACAACAATCTGGTGGCCCGCGCCCGGGCGGTGCTGAACCAGTATCCCGCGGCCGAGCGCGGCCTGGCGATCCTGGAAGACCTGCCGGAAGTGAAGGACCTGACACCCTGGACCCTGGCGGAAGCGGCGGGGCCCCTTGCCCCGTATGCCCTGGTGCGGCGCAGCGGCAAGTCGCTCTCCGACGGGATCGCGGGCATGTATACGGCGGCGAACTTCTTCACCATCGTGCTGCCGGCCATATCCAAGGTGGCGGAAGCCCTGGTGCGCGAGGATTGGGTGCGCACGCCGGCCAATCCCAACACGCCCACCCTGGTGCGCACGGACCAGCTGAAGAAGGACATGCTGGCGCTCTACACCAGCGATTATGCCGCCCAGTGGGAAGACCTGCTGAGCGACGTCACCATCGCGCCCTTCAGCACGCTCCAGCAGGAAATGGCGGTGCTTCAGGCGCTGATCGGGCCGCCGTCGCCGTTGAAGATGTATCTGAGCGCGGTGGCCCAGCAGACGACGCTCGCCCCGCCGGCCAAACCCACGACGGTGCAGAACGCTTCCGCCGCCAAGGCGGAGCTGGAAAGCCTGCTCGGCGGCGGTCCCTCGCCCGGCCAGCCGGTGACGGACCGTTTCGCCGGGTTGCAGAAATTCGTCTCCGGCACTCCAAGTCCGGTGGACGATGTGGTGAAGGCGCTGACCCAGCTGCGCATGGCCATCGGCCCGGCCGCCAGCGCGGGCGACGCCAGCCCCTCGCAGGTCACCGAACTGACCTCTGGCCCTGCGTTCGCGCAGATTCTCGGGCAGTTGAGGATGAGCACGCTGACCGCCCCACCGGCGCTGGCGGAATCCATCATGGCCCTGGTCCGGCAGACCTCCACCATCACCAATGCGGGCGTGCGTGAAGACATGAACGCGGCATGGAAGGCGCAGGTGCTGCCGTTCTGCCAGGTGGCGATCAACGGGCGCTATCCGTTCGAGAATTCGCAGAACGAGGCGACCTTGCCGGACTTCACCCGCATGTTCGCGCCCGGCGGCCTGCTGGAGCAGTTCTTCGACAAGCAGCTGAAGCCGTTTGTGGATACCAGCATCGCGCCGTGGAAGCTTCTGTCCAATGCCAGCGCACGGCCCGATATCACGGTCGCCGCGCTCGGCTATTTCGAGCAGGCGGCGCGCATCCGGGCCATGTTCTTTCCCGCCGGCGCCACCGCGCCACAGCTCAATTTTGATGTGACGCCGACCCGCCTCGATCCCGGCGCCATGCGCGTGAAGCTGGAGATCGACGGCCAGTCGATCATCTACCAATACGGGCCGCCGCAGGCGCTGGCGGTGAAATGGCCGGGCGCCACCGGCATCATGCGGGTCGAGTTCGGCGCCCAGGAAAGCGGCCAGCCGTCCTCGATCACCGTGAACGGGCCTTGGGCGCTGTTCCGGTTCCTGAATGCGCGCGGGCTCAGCCGCATCTCCGCGAATCGGTTCTCCTTCAACGTGAATCTCGGCCCCCGCTCGGCCGGATTCACACTCGACGCCGCGAGCGTGAACAATCCTTTCCGCCAGAACCCGATGACGGGCTTCAAGTGCCTACCCTCGTTGGTGCCATGATAACTTCTGCTTGCACTGCACAATTCCACGCCCGCACAAATATTGCGCTGTCACAATGGTGTTTTGGTCTCCGGCCTAGCTTCCAGCCGACACATCCGATAGCGTATTTCCCGATGCGACGGCGATGCGACTGCGCGCATCGACAATCGGGTGCAGCACATCTAGGGCACGCTCGGTAACCCATGGCCATTACAACCACTTTTGATCCTGAAGTTCTGCTTCAGCCCATCAGCGAGGAGGCGCCTTGCGGCACCGATCCGCGCGCCGATATCTCGGTGACTTCGCGCTATCTGCGGGTGAAGGACGCGCGCGCCATGGCCCGGCGCACCGAGCGCGCCAACGATGTCGACAATGACGGCGCGCCCCCCATCCAAGAGTGGAGCGACGTGGTCGATCTGTCGGGGGAGATCCTGTCCGTGGAGGGCAAGGACCTCGAGGTCATGGCCTGGATGATCGAAGGCATGGTGCGGATCGACGGCTTTAGCGGCCTCTATACCGCGCTGAAGGCGGCCGAAGGCTTGGTGAGCACCTTCTGGGAGGGCATCCACCCGCTGCCCGACGAGGATGGGAACGAGGCCCGACTCGCGCCGTTCATCGGCCTCAATGGCGTGGACGGCCAGGGCACGCTGATCCAGCCGCTGCGTAAGCTGCCGATCACCGCCGGCGATCCGGCCTATGCCTTCTGGCAGTATGAGCAGGCGAACGATATCGTCCACATTGCCGACCAGGCCAAGCGCGATGCGCGGCTCGCGGCGGGCGGGCTGACGCTCGACGCCTTCACCGCTTCGGTGCAGGCGACGCCGGCCTCCTTCTATTCCAATCTCGTGGCCGAGCTCGAAGCCTGCCTGGAGGCGCTGAACGCGCTGTCCGAGGCGTTCAGCGTCCATGTGGGGCGCGATGCTCCCCCGGCCGGCACCATTCGCGGCGTGCTCACCGGCATCCTGGAAGCGGTGCGGGTGTTCGCCTCTGACAAGCTGGCGCAGGCCGCGCAGCAGAACGAGATGCACCCCTCCCAATCCGAGGCTCCTGGGGAAGAGGGCGCCGCCGGCGCCACGCCAAGCGGCACACCGGCGGCTTTCGGCACGCCCTCGAACCGCGAGGACGCGTTGCGGCAGATCTTGCGGATCGCCGCCTATTTCCGCGAGCATGAGCCGCATTCGCCGATTTCCTACACGCTGGAGGAGATCGTGCGGCGCGGGCGGATGCCGCTCGCCCAGCTCCTGGACGAGCTGATCATCGACCATGATGCCCGCCGGTATTTCTACATTGCCTCCGGCCTGAAGGCGCCGGAAGTGGAGAGTTGACCGCGCCCGGCCGCAGCGCCGGATGTCGGAAATCGTAACGCCAACTGCGTAGCCGAGAACAAGGGGTTGAAGCGCAATGCCCAGCATTCACGAAAAGCTAAACCGCGTGCGCAAGCCGCGTGTCCACATCACCTATGATGTCGAGACCGAGGGCGCGGTCGTCCAGAAGGAACTGCCCTTCGTTGTCGGCGTGCTCGGCGATTTCTCGGGCGATCCCACCGAGCCGCTGAAGCCGCTGAATGATCGCAAGTTCATCCAGATCGACCGGGACAATTTCGACCAGATCCTGGCGCGCATGACCCCTGGCCTGAAGATCAAGGTGGACAACACCCTCGCCGACGACGGCAGCCAGATGATGGTCGAGCTCGGCTTCAAGTCGATGGACGATTTCGATCCGGCCTCCGTGGTCCAGCGCGTCGAGCCCCTGCGCAAGCTGATGGAAGCGCGCGACCAGCTGCGCGACCTGCTCTCCAAGGCCGATCGCTCGGAAAACCTGGAAAGCCTGCTTGAGCAGATCCTGACCAAGGAAGAAGATCTGAAGACGCTGAGCAGCCAGCTCGGGCTCGAAGCCGAAACCGAAAAGAAGGAGGGCTGATCATGGCCGACGCTCAGACCCAGGACGGCGCCGCCCCGGAGGGCGCAGTCGCCGAAGCCGGTACCCCCTCCTTCCTCGACCAGGCGATCGCTGCCACCAAGCAGACTGATCCCGACCGCACCGCCGAACTGCTGCGCACCTTCACCCGCGAAGCCATGTCCGGCACGGTCACCTATTCCAAGAATCTGTCGCAGACCATCAACAATGCCATCAAGGGCATTGACGCGAAGATCTCGACCCAGCTCAACGCCATCATGCACCACCCCGACTTCCAGAAGCTGGAAGGCACCTGGCGTGGCCTGAACTATCTGGTGATGAATTCGGAAACCGGCGCGGGCATGAAGATCCGCGTCATGAACTGCACCAAGAAAGAGCTCTACAAGAGCCTCACCAAGTCTTCCGAATTCGACCAGAGCACGATCTTCAAGAAGATCTACGAGACCGAGTTCGGCAGCCCCGGCGGCGAGCCCTATGGCGCGCTCATCGGCGATTACGAATTCTCCAACCATCCCGAGGACATCGAGCTGCTGACGCAGATGTCCTCCGTGGCGGCCGCGGCGTTCGCCCCGTTCATCGCCGCCTCCAGCCCCAAGCTGTTCGGCTTCGATGATTACACCGAGCTGTCCAAGCCGCGCGACCTGGAGAAGATTTTCGACTCCATCGAATATGCCAAGTGGCGCTCGTTCCGCGACAGCGAGGATTCCCGCTTCGTCACGCTGACCCTGCCGCGCACGCTCGCCCGCCTGCCCTACGGCGCCGACACCAAGCCGGTGGAAGCGTTCGATTATGAGGAGGCCCCGGTGGTCAATGGCGTGCCGCGCGCCATGAACCATTCCGACTACACCTGGATGAACTCGGCCTATGTGCTCGGCGTGCGCCTGACCGACGCGTTCGCCCAGCACGGCTGGTGCACCGCCATCCGCGGCGCCGAGGGCGGCGGCAAGGTGGAGAACCTGCCGAGCCACGTGTTCGTCTCCGACGACGGCGACAGCGACCAGCAGTGCCCGACGGAAATCGGCATCACCGATCGCCGCGAGGCTGAACTGTCCAAGCTCGGCTTCCTGCCGCTCTGCCACTATAAGGGCACGGACTATGCCGTGTTCTTCGGCGCGCAGACGACCCAGAAGCCCAAGAAGTACGACCGCCCCGAGGCGACCGCCAATGCGGCGATCTCGGCGCGCCTGCCGTACATGATGGCCACCTCGCGCTTCGCCCATTATCTGAAGATCATGGGACGCGACAAGGTCGGCTCGTTCATGGAAGCCAGCGATTGCGAGAAGTGGCTGAACCGCTGGATCATCAATTACGTCAACGGCAATCCCGATGCCGGCCAGGACATGAAGGCCAAGTATCCGCTCGCCGAAGCCAAGGTCGAAGTGCGCGAGATCCCTGGCAAGCCCGGTTCCTACAACGCGGTCGCCTGGTTGCGTCCGTGGCTGCAGATGGAAGAGCTGACCACCTCGCTGCGCATGGTGGCCCGCATCCCGACCGCGTCCTGAACGAACTGAGCGCCACGGGAGGACACCCGTTTGGACTCCCTGGTGGACCAACTGCACCCGGGCCCGGAGGCATCGCCTTCCGGGCCCGGCCCCATGCCGGGCGCGGGACGGGCGTCGGATCTCGACCTGTTGGTCCCGCTGCCGTCGCCGCTGCGCCGCCACGCCATCGACATGGCGCTCGGACGCGCCGATGACGCGCGCCTGACCGCGTTTCTGGCCGAGGACGATCCCCTGCGCGCCCTCATCGCCTGGTTCGGCGAGGACCTGGCGCAGATGCCCAAGGGCACGGCCCTCGCCGGCCTGATCGACCGCGACATCGCGTTTCTCGACGAATTGCTCACCGACCAGTTGAACGCGGTGCTGCACCACGAGCGCTTCCGCGCGCTCGAGGCCTCCTGGAGGGGGCTGGCCTATCTCGCCTCCTGCGCCGCCTCGGCCCAGAAGGTCGTGGTGCGTGTGCTCAACCTGTCGTGGAGCGAGGTGTGCGCCGATTTCGACCGCGCCTCGGATTTCGACCAGAGCCACCTGTTCGGCAAGGTCTATAACGAAGAATTCGGCATGCCGGGCGGCCTGCCCTATGGCGTGCTGCTGTGCGACTACCAGGTGCAGCACCGCCCGACGCTCGATCACCCCACCGACGATGTGGCCGGGCTCGCAGGGCTGGCGGGCGTCGCCGCGGCCGCCTTTGCGCCGGCGATCCTTGGTGCCTCCCCGCGGATGCTGGGCCTCGACAGTTTTTCCGAGCTGAGCCACCTGCCCAGCCTGAGCGGGCTCTATCGCGGCGCCGAATACGCCCGTTTCGAGCGGCTGCGCGCCACCGACGATGTGCGATTCCTCGGGCTGGTGCTGCCGCGCGTGCTCATGCGCAAGCCCTATACCCAGGATGGCGTCAGCGGGGTCGGCTTTCGCTATCGCGAGGATCTGCGCGGCCTCACCGAGGACGACATGTGCTGGGGCAGCGCGATCTATCCCTTCGGCGAAGTCCTGATCCGCGCTTTCGACCTGCATGGCTGGTTCGCGGACATCTGCGGCACGCGACGCGACGAGATCGACAACGGCCTCGTCACCGGCATCGAGGCGCCGAGCGCGGAAACCGATACGCCGGGCGTGGTGGATCGCTTCGGCAGCGAGCTTGCGATCGCCAACCAGACCGAGTTCGATCTCTGGCAGATGGGCTTCATGACGGTGAATGTCTGCAAGGACACGCCCTATCTGGTGTTCCATTCCAGCCCGTCGATCCAGAAGGTGCCGGCGGGCGGACATTCGGCGGCGAATGTGAACGCGCGCCTCTCGGCCATGCTGCGCTATATCCTGTGCGTCTCGCGCTTCGCCCATTATGCCAAGGTGAAAATCCGCGATCGCATCGGCGCCTATGTCAATGCCGAGGCGTGCGAGCGCGACCTCCAGACCTGGCTGCACTCCTATTGCCTCGGCAATGACGATGCCGGCCCCGACATGAAGGCCCGCTTCCCGCTGCGCGAGGCGAGCGTCGAGGTGAAGGCGGTGCCGAGCCGCCCCGGCACGTTCGCCTGCGTCATGCATCTGCGCCCGCATTTCCAGCTCGACCAGATCTTCACCACCTTCAAGCTCGTGACGGACGTGGCCATCGCCGCGTCGCGGACCGGCTGAACCGACGTCCAGGAGAGTCTCCCATGACCGAATCCGCGCTGAAGCTTTTTGAAGCCGGCCGTCTGAGCGACGCCATCGCCGCCGGCAACGCCGAGGTCAAGGCCGCCCCGCAGGACATTCAGCGGCGCAGCCTGCTGGCCGAGCTGCTGTGCGTGGCCGGCGATCTGGAGCGGGCCGAACGCCAGTTCGACGCCATCTCCACCCAGGATCCCACCACCGCCGTGCGCGTCGCGGCGTTGCGCCAGCTCGTGCGCGCCGACATGGCGCGCCGCCAGGTGTGGACCGAAGGCCGCCTGCCGGAATTCGCCGGCACGCCGCCCGAGCATGTGACCTTGCGCCTGGAAGCCTTGATGCATCTGCGCGAGGGCCGCGCCGATGAAGCCGGCGCCTGCCTCGCGCGCGCCGAGGAGGCCCGCCCGGTGGTCGGCGGCACGCATGACGGCGCGCCGTTCGAGGATTTCCGCGACCTCGACGATCTCACCGCCGGCATCTTCGAAGTGATGACCGTGACCGGCAAATATTTCTGGATTCCCCTTGAGCAGGTGGACGAGGCGGTGTTCACCGTGCCGAGCCGTCCGCTCGACAGCGCTTGGCGCACGGTCCAGATGAGCGTGCGCGGCGGGCCGGAAGGCGAGGTCGTGGTTCCCGCCACCTATCCCGTGCTTTCCGGCGAGCTGCGCGAGGCGCTGCGGCTCGGCCGCGAGACCGATTGGATCGAGGACCGCGCCGGCTTTGTCACCGGCCAGGGCCTGCGCTGCTTCCTGGTGGGTGAGGAGAGCGTCTCGATCCTCGATCTGCGCGCGCTCGCCTTCACCTCGGCGGTTTCCGCGCAGCAGGACGCTCCCGCCGCATGAGGCGCCCGGAGCAGCTCGCCCCGCTCGGTCTCTCGCTGGTGGACCGCCTGCTCGACACGGACCGGCCCACCGTGGCCGCGTTCCGCGACGGCTTGCGGCGCGACCTGGAGGAATTGCTGAACACCGACCGGCGGGTGATCGGCTGGGCGGCGGATCTGACCGAGCTTGACACCTCGCTGGTCAATTTCGGCGTCATGTGCCTGTCCACCGTCAATCTCTCCACGGAACAGCGGCGCGCGCAGGTGGTGGAGGAGATCGGCGACATCATCCGGCAATGGGAGCCGCGGCTCGCGAACATGCGCGTCAGTGCGGTGCCCAATGTGGATTCCAGCGACCGGTCGCTGCGCATGCGCATCGAGGCGGAGATCCTGATCGAGCCCTCCCCCGAGCCCATGATCTTCGATACCCTCATCGACCCGCTCGGCAATACGGTCTCCCTTACGAGTGCACGCAGTGACTGACGATCTTCTGTCCTATTACAACCGCGAGATCGCTTATCTGCGGCAGATGGCGAGCGAGTTCGCCAGCGCCAATCCGAAGATCGCGGGCCATCTGCGCCTGTCGGGCGATGCCATCGACGATCCCCATGTGGCGCGCCTCATGGAGGGCGTCGCCTTCCTCAACGCCCGCATCGGCCGCAAGCTCGACGACGAATTTCCCGAGCTGGTGAATGCGCTGCTGGAAGTGCTCTACCCGCATTATCTCGCGCCCATCCCTTCCATGGCGACGGTGCAGTTCCAACCCAAGGCGGAGATGACCGGGCCGCAGCTCATTCCCGCCGACACCGAATTGGAATCGGAGGCGGTGCAGGGCGAGGTCTGCCGCTTCCGCACCCGCTATCCCGTGACGCTCTGGCCGATCGTGCTGAACGACGCCTCGATGACCGGCCGCCCGCTGGTGGCGCCGCCCAATCCCGCCGCAGAAGGTGCGGCCGCCGTGCTGCGTCTCTCGCTTGCCTGCACCACGCCCGGCGTCACCTTCACCCAGCTTCAGCCCGACAAGCTGCGGGTGTATCTGCGCGGCCAGCCGCATCAGGTCTACACGCTCCAGCAATTCATCCTGAACAACACCGTCTCCATCGCCCTGGCGGACGGGGTGGGCGACCAGAATCCGGTGATCCTGCCGCCAAGCGCGGTCTCGCCGGTGGGATTCGCCGCCGAAGACAACATGCTGCCCTATCCTCCGCAGTCCCAACATGCCTATCGCCTGTTGACCGAATTCTTCGTCTTCCCCGAGAAGTTCCTGTTCTTCGACATCGACCTTTCCGCCAAGGTGCTGCGCGACGCGGGCGCGGCGATGGATGTGTTCTTTTATTTCGACCGCACCGACGTGACGCTGGAGCGCACCGTCTCGCGCGAATTGTTCGCGCTCGGCTGCACCCCCATCATCAATCTGTTTCCCCAGCGCGCGGAGCCGATGGTGCTCTCGCAGAACCGCTATGAGCATCGCGTCATTCCCGATGCCCGCCGGCAGGGGGTGCTAGAGGTGCACTCCATCCTCTCGGTCATCGGCACCGACGCCGATGGCGAGCAGCGGCCCGTGCTGCCGTTCTATGCCCGCCGTCGCTCCGGCCGCGAGGTGAATGCCCCGGCCTATTGGGCCGCATCCCGCCGGCCCGCCGGTGGGCGCGATCCGGGCACGGAGGTGTTTCTCTCGTTCGTCGATCTCGATCGCGACCCGACCGGACAGCAGGATTGGGTGGTCTCGCTGGAGACGCTGTGCCTCAACCGCGACCTGCCCTCCAAGCTGCCCTATGGCGGCGGACATCCTTACCTCAAGCCTGTGCACGGCATCGGCACGGTGGGCGAGATCAGCTGCATTTCGCCCCCCACGCGCACGCTGCGCCTTGGGCCAGGGCAGGGGCATCGCTGGCAGCTGGTGTCGCATCTGCTGCTCAATCATCTCTCGATTTCCGGCGCCCATGGCCTGGAAGCGCTGAAGGAAATCCTGCGGCTCTATGATTTCCGCGATTCCGCCGAGAGCTACCGGCTGATCGACGGCATCGTCGAGCTGACCGCCCAGCGCGGCACGGCGCGCGCGCCGGTGCGGCCGGGTGATGTGGCCTGGGGCGACGCCATCTGTCGCGGCATCGACATCGGCATCGAGTTCGATCCCGCCAATTTCAGCGGCAGCTCCATGTTCCTCTTCGCCATGGTGCTGGACCAGTTCTTCGGGCTCTATGCCTCCATCAATTCCTTCACGCGGCTGACCGCCACGATCAAGGGACAGTCAGGAACCCTGTGCACATGGCCCGCTCGCGCCGGATACCGTCCGCTACTGTAATCGAGCAGCTCATCGCCGCGCCGGAGAGCTTCGACCTGATCCAGGCGGTGCGCGTGCTGGAGCGGCGGTGGCGCGACAAACAGGGGCCGCGGCACGATCAGCGCGGCAGCTGGTCGTCCGCCTTCGGCGACGAGCGGGATGTGCATCTGGACGCGGTGCGCTTCGTTTCCGAGCCCTCGCTCAAATATCCCACCGCCACCATCACCCGTGCGGTCGCCCCGCAGGGCGAAGGGCCGGTGCAGCTCACGGTCGCCCTGTTTGGCCTCATCGGGCCGCTCGGCGTGATGCCCTACGGCTACACTAATCTCGCGACCCAGAGCCTGCACGAGAAGAATCCCGCCTTCGCCGCCTTCCTGGACATCTTCCAGCACCGGGCGGTGACCCAATTCTATCGTGCCTCCACCAAGTACCGGCTCGCCGCCTCCCACGAGCAGCGCACGCCCAAGGCGCCCGACCCCTTCACTATCGTCCTGCGCGCTTTGGTGGGGCTCAGCCCGCCGGCGCTGCACGACCGTCTCGCGCTGGCGGACGAGGTGGTGTTGCACCATGCGGGCCTGTTCGCGAGCGAGGCGCGGCCCATGTCCGGGCTCGAGGCGCTGCTGGTGAATGAACTGGCGCACCCGGTCTCGATCGTCTCCTTCGTCGGCGGCTGGCTGTCCGTGGCCCCGTCCGAACAGACGCGCCTGCCGTCCGCGGGCGCGCCGCAGGGTCTCCACTGCCGGCTCGATTCCAGCGCCATGCTCGGGTCGCGCGCCTGGGCGGCGCAGGATTGCTTCCGCGTGGTGATCGGCCCGGTGGACGGCGACGGCCTGCAGGACCTGCTGCCCGGCGGGCCGGAATCCAACCGCATCGTGGATCTGGTGCGGCTCTATTGCGGGCTGGAGTTCGATTTCGACATCAATGTCATCATCAAGGCCGATGCTGTGCCGGCGGCGCGCCTTGCCAGCGCCGCGCACGATGCGGGCGCCGCCCGCCTCGGGCAGACCGCATGGATCCTGTCCGCGCCGAGCCCGGTCGATCGCTCGGACGCCATATTCCCCGCTGGCCGGCTTGGCTGATTCGCGCCGGTTCGCTCCTTCTCCTCCCCATCGAAGCGTGCACCTCATGACCTCCTGGGCTTCCGGCTATGTCAGCGACATTGAATATCTTCCCGGCATGTATGTGGAACAGGCGCCGGGCCATCTGATCCTCGCGTGCCTGATCAACGGCATCGAACCGCCCCAGCTCGGCGACACGTTCGATTATTGCGAATTGGGCTGCGGGCAGGGGGTGACGGCCAATGTGGTTGCCGCGTCCAACCCGTCGGCGCGCGTGGTGGCGGTGGATTTCAACCCGGCCCATATCGCCCGGGCCTCCGGCGTCGCGCGGGCGGCGGGGCTTGAGAATGTGGAATTCCTCGAGCTCAGCTTCGAGGAAATGCTCGATTCTGAGAAGGCCGACCTGCCGGCGTTCGACATGGTGACGCTGCACGGGGTGTGGTCTTGGGTGAGCGCCGAACACCGCGCCGCCATCACCGCGTTCCTGGCCCGGCGGGTCAAGCCGGGCGGCATCGTCTCGCTCAGCTATAATGCCATGCCCGGCTGGACCGCCATTCTGCCGCTCCAGCGGCTGATGCTGGAGCATGCGGCGCTGAGCCACGAACGCAGCGATGTGCAGGTGCTGCGGGCTTTGGATTTCGCGGAGACCTTGCAGAAGGCCGGGTCCGGCGTGCTTGGTTCGCCCACCTTGTTCGAGCAGCTGCGCGCCGGTTCCGCCAAGCATGCGGGCGACGAGAAGGCGGTCTATCTCGCCCATGAATATCTCAACGCCAATTGGCAGCCGCTCTACCACATGGATACCGCGCGCCTACTGGGCGAGGCCAAGCTGACCTATGTCGGCTCGGCCACCCTGACCGAGAATTTCCCCGACCTCGTGTTCAATCCCGCCCAGCGGGACATTCTCGCCACCGTGCCCGCCGGGCCGCTGCGGGAGAGCGTGAAGGATTATCTGGTGAACCGGCCGTTCCGCCGCGACATCTTCGTGCGCGGCGCCCGCCGCATGCCGGACGTGCTGCGCGACGCGCGGCTGCGGGATTTCGGGCTCGCGCTCAGCGTGCCGCTCGCCGACACCAAGACCGCGCTCGACGTTCCGGCCGGCAAGGCGCAACTGGAGGCGCGCTTCTATCGCCCCGTCTTCGAGGCGCTGGCGGCGCGGCCGCACACCTTGGGCGAACTGGTGGACCTGCCGGACCTGCGGGGGCAGGCGGGCAGTCCTTCCCTGGTGGAACTGGCGGGAATCCTCATCGGCACGGCGCAGGCGCTGCCGGTGCCGTTCGGCCTTTCGGCAGGCGCCCGAGCCGCGAGCCTGGAATTGAATCGCGCGGCGGTGCGCGAGGTCGCCGAGAAGCGGGCCAAAACGGCGGTGGTGGCGGCTCCGCTCACGGGTTCCGGCCTCACCCTCACCACCATGGAGGCCTTGGTCTATGACGGCCTGGCGCGTGGCGTGCCGGCGGACCTGCCGGCGGTGCTGGCCCATGTGGAAGCCTGCATGGCGGCGGACGCGGTGCCGCTGATGCGTGACGGCAAGCGCATCGAAAACCCCGACGAGGCCCGGGCCGTCGTCGCCGAAAGCGTGCAATGGTGCTTCGAGAATCGCCTGCCCATGTGGCGCCAGATGGGGGCGATCTGAGGGCAAAACGAAAAAAGCCGCCCGGATGGGCGGCTTTTTTCGTTTCAATGCGCTGCGGTGGCGTCTCCTGGGCGAGAGCCTTCGCTGCGTCGCGCGGTGCACGGCGCAGCCGGGGGCACCCGCGTCACTGCGCGGGCTTCGTCTCCGCAGGGGCGGGTGCGGAAGGAGCGGCCTCGGCAGGAGCAGGCGCGGAGGGAGCAGGCGCGGCGGGGGCGGGCTTGGCAGCATCCGCAGGAGCAGGCGCCGCCTCGGCCGGCTTCGCGTCCGCCGGCTTGGCATCTGCAGGGGCGGCGGCGGCCGTGGGCAGGGGCTTGGGCGAATGGGAGAGCGAGTTCAGATAGGCGATCAGGTCCGCGCGCTCGGTTTCCTTCGGAATACCGGCGAAGGCCATGGCCGTTCCGGGCACGTAGGCCTTGGGGTTGGTCAGGAACTCGTTCAGGTCCTGTGGGGTCCACTCGCCACCCTTGGCCTGCATGGCCGCCGAATAGGCGAAGCCGGGGACGCTCGCCTTCTTGCGATCCACCACGCCGTAGAGATCCGGACCCACCTTGGCGCCGGCGCCTTCCGCGAAATTATGGCAAGAGGCGCAGCGCTTGGCGACGTTGGCGCCCTTCTCGATCGAGGCGGTGGCGAACAGCTGCTCGATCGGGATCACGGGCGCCTTGGCTTCCGTCACATTGCCGCCGGCCGGGCCTTCCGGCACGGCGATTTCATAACCCGGCTTGGCGGGCGCTTCTGGCGCGAAGAGAATTTCCGAAACGATGCCGAGGCCGATCGTCAGCGTGAGGGTGCCCAGCAGCGCCCCCGCGATTTTGTTCAATTCGAAACTATCCATCGGCGCTTCGCTCCTCGGAGCCCCTAAATTCGCGGTCGACCGGCAAAAACTTGGGCCGTCGCCTCAATTAAGGCGTAGCCGGTCGGACACTAATCACTTTGATTGGCGCCGTGCAACCCGTATAAGGCGCGCCCCAATGCCACGTTTCGCGCTGGTGCCGGCGCATTCTCGCCTCAAGGTGGCCACGATCATGAACCCAAGGGAAGTTCTGGTATTGATCCCTGCCCGGATGGCCGCCACCCGCCTTCCGGGCAAGCCGCTGGCCGATGTGGGCGGCCGCCCCATGATCGTGGAAGTGGCGCGGCGAGCAGTCGCAGCCAATATCGGCCGCGTCGCGGTCGCAACCGACGCCCCGGAGATCGCCGGCGTGGTGCGCGACGCCGGACTCGAAGCAGTGATGACCCGCGCCGACCATCCCTCGGGCTCCGATCGCATCCACGAGGCGCTCCTGCAGATCGACCCGCAGGGCGAGGTCCAGTTCGTGGTCAATGTTCAGGGCGACCTGCCCACCATCGCCCCCGCCACCATCGCCCGCGCCCTCGCGCCGCTGTCCGATCCCGCCGTGGATATCGCGACCCTGGCCGCGCAGATCCTGGAGGAGGAGGAGCGCACCGATCCGAACGTGGTGAAGGTGGTCGGCTCGCCGATCGCCCCCGGCCTGTTGCGGGCGCTCTATTTCACCCGCGCCACCGCGCCTTTTGGCGAAGGGCCGCTCTATCATCACATTGGCCTCTATGCCTATCGCCGCGCGGCGCTGGCGCGGTTCGTGGCGCTGGCGCCCTCGCCGCTGGAGCAGCGCGAGAAGCTGGAGCAATTGCGCGCCATCGAGGCCGGCATGCGCATCGACGTCGCGGTGGTGGACGCGGTGCCGCTGGGCGTGGATACACCTGCGCACCTGGAGCGGGCGCGGGCGCTGCTCGCCGCCGAGCGTGCATCGGGAGATCAGGCGTGAGGATATTGGCATGAGGACCCTGGCATGAGAGTTCGGGCATGAGCCGTCGCATCGTTTTCCAGGGGGAGCCGGGCGCCAATTCCCACATCGCCTGCCGCGAGACCTATCCCGAATACGAGGTGGTGCCCTGCCACACCTTCGAGGATGCGTTCGCGGCGGTGGAAGGCGGCACGGCCGATCTCGCCATGATCCCGATCGAGAATACGGTCGCCGGCCGGGTGGCCGACATCCACCACCTGCTGCCGCGCGCCAGCCTGAAGATCATCGGCGAATTCTTCCTGCCGCTCTCCCATCAATTGATGGCCGTGAAGGGCGCGAGCCTCGCCACGCTGAAGACCGCGCAGAGCCATGTGATGGCACTCGGCCAATGCCGCAAGGCCTTGCGCACGCTGGGCCTGACGGCGGTGATCGGTGCCGATACCGCCGGCTCCGCGCGCGAGATCGCTGAGGCGGGAGACGTCACCCGCGCCGCCATCGCCTCGCGTCTCGCGGCGGACCTCTATGGGCTGGAAATCCTGGCCGAGAACATCGAGGACGAGAGCCACAACACCACGCGTTTCGTCATTCTGGCGCGCGAGGGCGAATGGGCGGGGGCGGACAATGGCCCGGTCATGACCTCGTTCGTGTTCCGGGTGCGCAATGTGCCGGCGGCGCTTTACAAGGCCATGGGCGGGTTTGCGACCAATGGGGTCAATATGACCAAGCTCGAATCCTACCAGATGAACGGGGAGTTCACCGCCACCCAGTTCTATGCCGAGGTGGAAGGCCATCCGGACGATCTGGCGGTGAAGCGGGCGCTGGAGGAATTGGCTTTCTTTTCCAGGGAGTTGCGCATCCTCGGCGTCTATCCCGCGCATCCTTTCCGCCGCACCATCGTGCGCGGCGACTAGGGCCCGGCCGCGCAAGATGTTTCACGTGAAACATCGGCGCGGGGAAGACGAAGCGCGCGGAGAAGCGCTGTTCCGCGCTCTTTTGGGCGAAGAAACCGCGCGTTCCGCGCAAGCTCCGCGAATCTTCTCGGAACGCCGTCCGCGCTCCTAATGATCGAAGCGCAGGGTGATGCGCGCGCGTCCGGCGGCGCGTCCGAAAGTGACGTGGTCGCCCAGCTTCACCAGCAGATAGGCGGCGAAGCCGGCGACTTCCTTGGCATCGCCCAAGAGCGCCTCGGGGGAGGGGCGTTCCTTGGGCACCTCTAGCACCTCGCCGTCATAGAGCACGAACACGTCGAGATGGGTCTCGTCGAAGCGGGCGCGCAATTCCACCGGCCCCTCGGCGATGCCCGTGTCCACCAGCACCTCCAGCGCCTGCGCGGCGACCGGGATGGCGGCGGCGATCACGTCGCGCCGGGCGCCCCACAGATCGCCCTGACGCTCCAGGAAGTCCCGGGCGGTGAGGAAGGCGTTGGCGCCCTCCGGCACGAGGAATGAGCTTTCCTTGGAGATGCCGATCCGGAACAGCAGGTTCAGCGCGATGGCGCTGCACGCCGCCACGGTGAGCGGGGTGGAGAACAAAGGCTGGATCCAGAACGGCAATTGTCCCTTCAGCGGCAGCAGCGCCACCGAGAGCCCCGCCAGCACCGAGAGCCCCACCAGGAACACCCGCCGCTCACTGAGCCGGCGGGAGAGGATGAGATCCATGCCCGCCACCAGCAGATAGGCCGAGGTGTAGAGCAGGATGCCGCCGATCACCGGCGAGGGAATGAGCGTTAGCGCCATGATCGCCTTGGGGAAGAAGGCGGTGGCGAAGATCACGCCGCCGGCGAGGATGCCGATGCTGCGCGCGGTCGCCCCGGTGGCGAAGGCGAGGCCCACGGCCGAGGACGACAGGCCGGACTGGAAGCCCGAGGTCATGCCGTTGAGGATATTGCCGATGCCGCAGGCGGTCACCGCGCGCCCCGCCGCCTGCATGTCGGCGCGGCGCCATTCGGCATCGTTCATCTTTTCCAGCGAGACGGTGACGCCGAGCACATCCACCAGCCCCATCATCACCAGCAGCGCCACCAGGGGGAACAGGCGCGGCTCCAGCGCCAGGGAGGGCAATTGGAGGTGGGGCAGAGCGACGAAGTCCGCCTTCGCGAGGGCCGCGCCCATGTCGGTGGGATCGACGCCGCTGAAGGCGGCCAGCGCCCAGCCGCTGGAGGCGCCCACCAGCACCGCGAACAATTTGAAGCGGCGCGGCGCGAACACCGTGACGCTCACGATCAGCGCCAGCGTCACCATGGAGACGGCGAGCGGCCCGAGGTGCACATCCGTGCCGCCGCTGTCGAGCCCGAGCCCGCGCCGCAGGGCGGGGCTGGCGAGCGAGACGCCGAGCATGGTCACGGCGACGCCGCACACCTCGGGCGGCAGCAGCACGCGCAGCGGGCGAACCAGCCGCGCCATGAAGAGCTGGCAGACCCCCACCAGGATCGTGGTGGCCGCCATCAACCCCAGCCCGCCGATGGTGAGCGCCTGCACCGCCAGCGGAATGGCGCCGGCGGCGGGAATATGGATGCCCAGATAGCCGCTGCCGAAGCGCGTGCGCGCGCATTGGATGATGGTGGTGAGCCCGATGCACATGGCGCAGGCGCTCAGCATGGCCTCGACCTGGGCCTCCGGCAGCCGCGCCTCGGTGGCGGCGACGATGGGATAGATCAGGAAGGTCAGCGCCAGCATGGCGTGCTGGGTGGACAGGGGAATGAGGGCGGAGAGCGGAACCTTGTCCTCCAGCCCATAGACCAGGGTGGAGGGCCGGCGCACCGGGCGCGGTGCGGTGCCGCGCTCCGGGGCGATCAGCTTGCGCACCGGCCGCAGCGCCGCGCGCAGGGTGGCGCGCCAGTGCGTGCGGGCGGAACGGTGGTGCGCGGGCTTCGCGGTATCGCCCTGCGGCCGTGCCTGGGTCTCGGGTCCGGAGCGGGGCTGTTGATCCGGCACGGGCGCTCTTTCAGACGGTGGCGCCCTCGACGAAGGCGCGGATCAGATGATGGGCGATGGCGTTCGCCGGCGGAACGAACAGCCCTTCGGGGTGCGCGCGGACCAGCATTTTCGCGGTTTCGGCGCGGGAAAACCAGCGGGCTCCCGCCAGCTCGTTCGGGTCCATCGTGATGGTTTCAGAGGTCGCCTCGGCCATGCAGCCGAACATCAGCGACATGGGATAGGGCCAGGGCTGGGACCAGCGATAGCGCACCGCGCCGGTGGTGATGCCGGTTTCCTCCAGCGTCTCGCGCCGCACCGCTTCCTCGATGGTCTCGCCGGGCTCCACGAAGCCGGCGAGGCAGGACCACATTTCCGGCGCGAAATGCGGCGCGCGGCCCATCAGGCACTGATCGCCGCGATAGGTCAGCATGATGACCACGGGATCGGTGCGGGGAAAATGCTGGGCGCCGCAGCTCGGGCAATCGCGCCGCCAGCCGCCTTCGATGGCACGGGTGCGGGTGCCGCAATTGGCGCAGAAGCGATGCCGGCCGTGCCAGGCGAGCATGGCCTTGCCGCAGGCGAGCGCCGCCAGATGATCGGTGGAGACCAGCCCCTGCACGGCGGTTGAGCGCAGATCCGGCACCAGCAGGCCGCGCGCTTCCAGGCGCTCCTTCTCCGCCGGGTCGAACCGGGTGGCGAAGCGCGGGGCGCCGTCGGCGAGGCCGAGGAAGATGGTCTTGCCGTTGCCGAGGGCGGCGGCCTCTTCAGCGCCGAACAGCGGGTCGCGCTGCGGTTCGCCGGGATGGAGCACCACCCATTCGCCGCCGAGGAGATAGAAGCGGGCATCCTCCCGCCTGGCGAGGTCTTCGACCGAACCGCGCAGATGGGCGGCGCGGTCGAGCGGGCTGCCCTGATAGCCGAGCGCCGGCCAGGGTCCAAGTTCGGGCGGGTCGAGATCCGTAAGGGAAAGCAGTGGCATGGCCCCTGAGGGAAAGCAGTGCGAGAGGGTGCCGACCGTGGCATGGGTGGCACAGCGAGGCAAGGCCGGTGCGCGCGGGCCGGCACAGGCGGGGGCGGGAAATGGTGGGTGGAATACGGCCGCGAAGGGCCGCTCTGCGTGCGAAGCGCTTGCCTGCGGGCGCGGCCTGCGGCACATCTCGCGCGCCATTCACCAAAGGCCATGCCGATGTCCGCTCCCCTGTCCCCGCTCGCCCCCCGGCTGATTCCCTATGTTCCGCCGGTCGGGGGCGTCCGGTTCGCGACCGCTTCCGCCGGCGTCAAATACCAGGGCCGCACCGACGTGCTGCTGATGGCGTTCGCGCCGGGCACCACGGTCGCCGGCGTCACCACGCGCTCGCTGTGCCCCTCCGCGCCCGTGGAATGGTGCCGCGCGGCGCTGCGCGGCGGCCGGGCACGCGCCCTGGTGGTGAATTCCGGCAATGCCAATGCCTTTACCGGCGAAGCCGGGCGCGACACCACCGCCGCCACGGCCGAATATGCCGCCGCGGCGCTGGGCTGCAAGCCCTCGGAAGTGTTCCTGGCCTCCACCGGCGTGATCGGCGAGCCGATGGACGCCGACAAGTTCGAGGCGCCGCTGGCGGACGCCGCGACCCGCCTCGCCAGCGAGAACTGGACCGAGGCGGCGCGTGCCATCATGACCACGGACACCTTCCCCAAGCTCTCCACCACCACGGTGAAGCTCGGCGAACTGGACGTGACCATCGCCGGCATCGCCAAGGGCGCCGGCATGATCGCCCCCGACATGGCGACCATGCTCTCCTTCATCGTTACCGATGCGCCGATCGCCGCCGACGTGCTCCAGAAGATGCTGTCGAAGGCCGTGGGCACCACCTTCAATGCGGTGACGGTGGACGGCGACACCTCCACCTCCGACACGCTGCTCCTGTTCGCCACCGGCGCCTCCAAGGCGCTCGGCGTCGGCACCATCAAGCGCTGGGATGATTCGCGCGTCGCAGGCTTCCGCGCCGCGCTGAAGGGCGTGATGGCCGATCTCGCGGAGCAGGTCGCCCGCGACGGCGAGGGCGCCCGCAAGCTGGTGCGCGTGCATGTGAGCGGCGCGGTATCCAAGAAGTCGGCTCGGCGCATCGCCATGTCGATCGCCAATTCGCCGCTGGTGAAGACCGCGGTTGCCGGCGAGGACGCCAATTGGGGCCGCGTGGTCATGGCGGTGGGCAAGGCCGGCGAGCCTGCCGACCGCGACCTGCTCGCCATCTCCTTCGGCGATATCCAGGTGGCCGCCCACGGCGCCCGCGACCCGGATTATGACGAGGGCGTGGTCTCCCAATATATGAGGGGCGATGTGATCGACATCCGGGTGGACCTCGGGCTGGGCGAGGGGAAGTTCCGTGCGCTCACCTGCGATCTCACCAAGGAATACATCGCCATCAACGGCGATTATCGCTCGTGAAGATCGTCCTCGTCGCCGCCTGCGCGCTGGTGGACGCGGACGGCCGGGTGCTGGTGGCCCAGCGCCCGGAAGGCAAGCAGCTCGCCGGCCTCTGGGAGTTTCCCGGGGGCAAGGTGGAGGCGGGCGAGCGGCCGGAGGAAACCCTCATCCGCGAACTGGACGAGGAACTCGGCATCAGTGTGAAGGAGGCGTGCCTCGCCCCCCTCACCTTCGCCAGCTATGGCTATGAGACCTTCCATCTGCTGATGCCGCTGTGGATCTGTCGCCGCTGGGAGGGCCAGATCGTGGCGCGCGAGCATTCCGGGCTGAAATGGCTACGCCCGGCGAAGCTGCGCGACCTGCCCATGCCCCCCGCCGACGCGCCGCTGATCCCGGCGCTGATCGACCTGCTGGGGCCGTAGGGAGAGCTTTGCGGGCCCCGCCTCTCAGCTTCCCGCAGCCCAGCCCCCTCGCGGCTTTCCCAAGCTCCGCCCCCTCCCCAACCCTCCCCCGCATGCGGGAGAGGGGGCGATTGAGGATTGCGGGGAGGAGGATTGCGAGTCGGAGCGATAGAAACTCCCTCTCCCGCGTGCGGGGGAGGGTTGGGGAGGGGGAAGGGCGGGGGAGGGGGCAGAAGCTTGGAGAGGCGCGCGTCGCCGACCACGAACGGTCATCCCCCTTGCGTTTCTCAGGCGAGCGGCAGCAGGGCCGCCTTCAGCGCCTCCGGCAAAGGCACCGGCCGGCGGGTGACGCGGTCCACATAGACGTGCACGAAATGCCCCTGCGCCGCCGCCTGGTCGCTGCCCTGGAACAGGCCGATCTCATAGCGCACCGAGCTGGTGCCGAGCCTCGCCACGCGCAGGCCCGCCTGCACCACAGCGGGATACGACAGGCTGGCGAAATAGGCGCAGCGGGTTTCCACCACCAGGCCGATCACCGGGCTCTTCTCGAAATCCAGCGCGCCCTTGGCGATCAGATACTCGTTCACCAGCGTGTCGAAATAGGAATAGAAAACCACGTTGTTCACGTGGCCATAGACGTCCATGTCCGCCCAGCGGGTGGTGATGGTGAGGAGGTGGGGGAAAGCGGAGATCAGCGCTGGCTGCTCGCGCCCCGCATTCTTGGTCTCTTGGGTCGACGCACTCATGCCCAGGCCGCCTGATAGATGGCCAGCGCATCCGCCTCGTGCACGGGGCGGGGATTGTTCACCAGGAGGCGGCTCTGCTTCATGGCGTCGGCGGCGAGCATGGGCAAATGGTGTTCCGGCACGTTCACTTCCCTCAGGCAACGGGGCAGGCCGAGATCCAGGGAGAGCGCGGCCAGCCGCTCGACGAAACGTTCCGCCACCTGCGCGTCCGTGCCCGCACCGATGTCGGGAAAGGCGATGGGCGCGATCTGCGCATAGGCGCTGGCGGCGGCCGGCAGGTTGAAGCGCAGCACGTGCGGCAGCACAAGGGCATTGGTGAGCCCGTGCGGCAGATGGTAATGCCCGCCGAGCGGATAGGCGAGCGCATGCACCGCCGCCACCGGCGAATTGGCGAATGCCTGCCCCGCCAGCAGCGAGCCGAGCAGCATGGCTTCGCGCGCCGGCCGGTCGGTGCCCTGGTGCACGGCGGTGCGGATGTTCGCCCCCAGCAGTCGCAGCGCCTCCTTGGCGAGGCCGCGCGAGATGGGATTGTTGTTGGGGCTCGCCGAGGCATAGGCCTCGATGGCATGGACCATGGCATCCACCCCGGTCGCCGCCGTCACATGGGCCGGCAGGCCGAGGGTGAGGTCGGCGTCCAGCAAGGCGATATCGGGAATGAGGCAAGGCGAGACCACGCCCTTCTTCACCGTCTCCCCCGTGGTGACGATGGAGATGGGCGTGACTTCCGAGCCGGTGCCGGCGGTGGTGGGCACCAGGATCAGCGGCAGGCGCGGCCCCTTGGCGATGCCGATGCCGTAGATTTCCGTCAGCGCCTCCTGGCCCAGCGCCAGCAGCGCCACCAGCTTGGCGACATCCAGCGAGGAGCCGCCGCCGAGCCCGAGCACGCCCTGCGCGCCCATGGCGACGGCTTCGGAGGTGGCGGCGAACACCACGTCCTCCGGCGGATCGGCCACCACCTGGTCGAAGATGCGGTGGGCGATTTCCGCCGTGCGCAGGGCTTCCAGCGTCGGCGCCAGAAGGCCCGCCTTGACGATGCCGGGATCGGTGACGATCAGGATGCGGGACACGCCCCGCGCCGCGAACAGATCGCCCACCCGCAGTGCCGCGCCGCTGGCGCAAACGATGCTCGGCGTGGTGTTGAACACGAACCCGGACATGGCTCCCCCCTTTGATCGTCGCGCACGGCGCTCGTTGTGGCGGTCAGGTTTTTGGCGGGATATCCCCCGCCGTCTTCATTTCCTGCGTGCCGAGCGCATCGGCGAGGCGCATGCGCGCGGAACCGGGGCGCAGCGGCTTCTGCTGGCTCTCGTGTGGCGCCCAGCCCGACAGCCAGACGATCTCGAAGGTGGCGCGCACCTTGCCGTCCGCATCGGCGAACCGTTCCGCATAAACCTCCGCGGCCCTCAGCAAAGTGGCGCGGCGCAGCGGCACGCGCCGCCGCTCGGCGAGCGCATTGCTCGCCCCCATGCGGCGCAGATCCGCGAACAAGGTGAAGGGCGAGCTATAGCGCACGCTCACGCGGTCCACATCGGTCACCGGCAGGGCAAAGCCCGCCCTTTGCAGCAGCGCGCCCATGTCGCGCACATCGGCGAACGGCGCGACGCGGGGCGAGAGCCCGCCCGTGGTCTCGCTCTCGGCGATGGCGAAGACTTCGCGCAGTTCGGCGAGGCTCGCTCCGCCGATGAGGGCGCCGATGAACAGCCCGTCCGGCTTCAACGCGCGGCGGATCTGGGTGAGCGCGCCGGGCAAATCATTCACATATTGGAGCGAGAGGCCGGACACGATGAGGTCGAGCGCGCCTTGCGCGAACGGCAATGCCTCCTCGTCCGCCACCACGGCCGGAAACGCGGGATGCGCCGGTGCCGCGAGCGGGGCGGCGCGGAACACGGTGTCGATGCCGGGATGGCGCGCCAGGATTTCGGCGACGGCAGGGGTCGCGCTGCCAAGGTCGAGGGCGCGGGGAAAATCGCGCTTCACCGCCAGCAGGCGGTCGCCGACATCCTCGGCCACGCGGTCCAGCAGGAAATCGGCCGGGCCGAGGGCGGCGGCACGGGCGAGGCGGCGGCGCAGCAAGGGCCGGTCGAACACGAGAGGGCTGCTCATGGCCGCCATATAAGCCTGCGCCCCCGGCCTTGCACAGGCCCGCTCATTCGCAGGTCGAGAGCGTCACCGGGTCCGCGCCCTCGGGCACCAGCGCGCCCATGGGCCGGCAGGCACCGTCGATGCACACGCGGTAATCCGCCGTGGCGCCGGAACGGCGCATCACGATCTGCTTCTGCGGCGCCAGCACCGGATGGGCGACATAGCGCCCGTCCTTCAGCACCGACCCTTCGGGCGGATCCATGCCCGCGCCGGAGCCCTCGAGGCGCATTTCGGTCAGCACCAGGCCGGCGGGGGTTGCCCGCCAGTCCTCTTCCCATACGGTTTTCTGCACCGAATGGGTCCAGGCGAGGGTGATCATCGTGGCAAGGCGGAGCGTCACGCCGCCGCCGGCGAGGCAGATCAGGCTCACGCCGCCCGGGCCGCTGCGTTTCGCACCTGGATCAGGTGCCAGGTGAGGAAAGCGGCGAACAGGGCGAACGCGCCCACGTCCGACAGGGGCAGCGAGGCCACGAACAGCAGCGCGGCGATCCCCGCCACCACCCGCTCGAGCACCGACAGCGGCCCAAACAGCCAGCCGATGGCCACCGCGCCCAGCAGGCCGATGACGATGCAGGCCTTGAAGAACACATAGGCCACCTCGACCCAATAGCCGTATTGGGCCGCGATATGTCCGCCGTCCTGGAGCATCAGCGCCGGCTCATAGACCGCCATGACCGGGATCAGGAAGCCGGCGAGCGCGATGCGGCACGCCTGCCAGCCGATGGCGTCGGGCGAGGCTTTCGCAATGGGTGCGGCGGCCAGGGCGGCGAGCGCCACCGGCGGGGTCAGGTCGGCGATGATGCCGTAATAGAACACGAACATATGGCTGACGATCAGCGGCACGCCGAGCGTGAGCAGGGCGGGCGCCGCCAGCGAGGCGGTGATGATGTAGGTGGGAATCGTGGGAATGCCCGTGCCCAGCACGATGCTGGTGACGATGGTCAGCAGCAACGAGAGCCACAGCGTTTCCTTGCCGATGGACACCACCCATCCGCCGAAGATGGTGGCCGAGCCGGTGAGGGTGAGCACGCCGATCACGGTGCCGACGATGGCGCAGGCCATGCCGACGGGCAGCGCCTGGCGCGCGCCTTCCGCCAGTCCGTCGCGGCACAGCACGAGCGTTGCCCGCCCGCCCCGGGTGATCAGGTTGCCCAGCACCAGGACCAGCACCAGGCCGACGATGACCATCACGCCGAATTCGAAGAAGGCCGCGCACACGAGCCCGAGCGCGATCCAGAAGGCGAGCCGGATCAGCGGCTGCGAGGTTTCGCTGGCAAGGCTCTGGCCGAGGATCAGCACCACGGTCAGCGCGAGGCCAACCGCCCCCGCGAACAGCGGCGTGTATCCGGCGAACAGCAGATAGACCAGCACGATGAGCGGCAGCAGCAGGTACCAGCCCTTGCGCAGGGCCGGCAGCATCAGGGGCACCTTGTCCTTGGGAATGCCCATCAGGCCGCGCTTGCCGGCCTCCAGATGCACCATCCAGAAGGCGGAGCCGAAATAGAGGATGGCCGGGATGATGGCGGCCTTGACGATGGTGGCGTAGGGCACGCCGATGGTCTCGGCCATGATGAAGGCGACGGCCCCCATGACCGGCGGCATGATCTGCCCGCCCATGGAGGCGGTGGCCTCCACCCCGCCGGCGAAGGACGCGCTGTAGCCGAAGCGCTTCATCAGCGGGATGGTGAACTGGCCCACGGTGACCACATTGGCGACGCCGGAGCCGGAGATGGTGCCCATCAAGGCCGAGGAGAACACCGACACCTTGGCCGGGCCGCCGCGCGCGCGGCCGAACAGGCCGAGGGCCACGTCGTTGAACAATTGGATCATCCCGGCCCGTTCCAGGAACGTGCCGAACAGGACGAACAGGAAGATGTAGGTGGCCGAGACGGCGATCGGCACGCCATAGATGCCCTCGGTGCCGAACGACATCTGCTCGACGATCTGGTCCAGCGAATAGCCGCGATGATCGAACGGGGCGGGCAGGTACTGGCCGAACAGGCCATAGGCGAGGAAGGCGCCGCAGATCAGCGGCAGCGCGGGACCCATCATCTGCCAGGAAATGGCGAACACCACCACGATCAGCGCGATGCCCACCACGAAGTCCGTGGTGGAGATTTCGCCGGCCCGCAGGATCAAATCGTTATAGAAAATCCATTGATAGAGCCCGGTCGCGAAGCCGACGAGGCCGACGCCCCATCCCAGCGCCAGGGTCAGCCGGGAGGTGCTGCGATGATTGGCGATCAGCGCCCCGGCGATCAGGCACAGGAAGCCCACATGCAGGCTGCGGATCACCTGGCTCGGCAGGATGGCATAGGTGGAGACGAACAATTGATAAGCCGAGAAGGCGATGGCGATCCAGAACAGGATCTTCCCCTTCAGGCCTTCGCCGAAACCCGGCGGCAAGCCGTGCTCCATGTCGTCGATGGGCGCGAAAGTCTCCGGTGGCGTGATATCGGCATCGGCGGAAAGGCGCGGCGCGCTCATCTTCACTCGCTCCAGAAAGCTGGCTCCGGATCGTCCGGGCCGGACCACGCGGCGGGTTTTGCCCGGTGCGGCAGGCGTGCCCGTTGGGCAGGTCGCGGGAATGGGAAACGGGCGCGCCGCCAGGCGCGCCCGCTCATGTCATCTTCCCGAAGGTCAGGGCGAGACGCCCTTTTCCTTGAAATATTTCTCCGCGCCCGGATGGAACGGCACCGGCGAACCCTTCACGGCGCCCTGCAGCGTGATCGCCTTGGCGGCGGCATGGGCGGCCTGGAGGTCCGGCAGGTTCTCGAAGATCGCCTTGGTGATGGCGTAGACCTCGGCGTCCTTCATGTCCTCGCGCACGACGAGGAAGTTCGGCACCGCGGCGGTGGCGACGTCCTTGTCCTGGCCGGTATAGGTGCCGGCGGGGATCACGGTCTTCAGATAGGGCGTGCCGACCTTGTCCACGACAGCGTTGGGAATCTCCACCACATTGATCTCGACGGCGGTGGCGAGGTCCTTGATGGAGGAGACGCCGAGGCCGGCCGACTGCAAGGTGGCGTCGAGCTGGCGGTTCTTCATCAGCTCCACCGATTCCGCGAACGGGAGATATTCCACCTTGCCGAGGTCTTCATATTTGATGCCGGCGGCGTTGAGGATGGCGCGGGCGTTCAGCTCCGTGCCCGATTTCGGCGCGCCGACCGACAGGCGCTTGCCCTTCAGGTCCGCCAGGGTCTTGATGCCGCTGTCCTTGGACGCGACGATCTGGATGTAGTTGGGATAGATGGCGGCGAGCGCGCGCACCTTCTTGAGCGGCGCCTTGAAGCCGGCCTCTTCCTTGCCGGCCCAGCCGTCGGCGAGGCTGTCGGCGAGGGTGAAGGCGATCTCGCCCTTGCCCTGCTGGATCAGGATGAGATTTTCCACCGACGCCTTCGTGGCCTGCACCGAGGGGCGCACGTCCGGCACCTTGCTGGACAGGATGTTCGAAATGGCGACGCCCATGGGATAATAGACGCCCGAGGTCCCGCCGGTGAGGATGTTGACGAATTCCGCCGCCTGCGAGGCCACCGGCGCGCAGGCCAGCGCGACCGACAGGGCAACCATCTTCAGCCTTTTCATGAACGCTCCTCCGATTTGGCTAGGTATTTTTCCGGAAGGCTAGCGCCTTCGGCGGCAAAGGCCACCTGCTTTCTTGCGGCTGAGACGAAAGTCTAAACGGCCAAGGCCGGCCCCGACCCGCCCGACAGACCGCGATTTCACGGGTTCAAGCCATTGATCCCGACCTTTCGGGGCGCTAGTGACGGGATGAAAATAATGAATCCCACAAGCCCTAAGGGCGCGGGATGTCGCCTCCCGCGCGGGGGCCAAGGGAGCCGCCATGCCGTCCGAGCCCATGCCGTCCGACAAGGAAATTCTCCGCGCTCTGTTCGAGACCGCGCTCGCGGCCGCCCTGCCCGAGGGCAAGTTCGACGGGCGCCTGCCGGAGCCGCCGAAGGGGCGCACCATCGTCATCGGCGCCGGCAAGGCCTCCGCCCGCATGGCGCGCGCCTTCGAGGACGCCTGGCAGAAGCCCTGCGAGGGGCTGATCGTGACGCGCTACGGCCATGGCTGCGAAACCCGCCAGATCGAGATCGTGGAAGCCTCCCACCCGGTGCCCGACGCGGCCGGACTGAAGGCGGCCCAGCGCATCCTGGAACTCGCCCGCTCGGCGGGGCCGGACGATCTGGTCATCTGCCTGATGTCGGGCGGCGCCTCCTCGCTGCTCACCCTCCCGGCGGAGGGCATGACGCTGGAAGACAAGCAGGCGCTCAACAAGGCGCTGCTGAAGTCCGGCGCGCCCATCGGCATCATGAACCAGGTGCGCAAGTCCATGTCGGCGATCAAGGGCGGGCGCCTCGCGGCGGCGATCGCGCCGGCGCGCTGCGTGACCTATCTCATCTCCGACGTGCCGGGCGACGACCCGCGCGCCATCGGCTCGGGTCCCACCATTCCGGAGAAATCGGACCCCGAGGCCGTGCTCGGCCTCATGCGCGCCTATGACGTGCCGGTGAGCCCGCAGATGGAAAAGGTGATCCGCGCCAACACCGTGTCCGGCGAGGCCTTGCCCGGGCAGGAAGTTCATATGATCGCCACCCCCATGATGGCGCTGCATGCGGCGCGGGAGAAGGCGAAGGAATTCGGCCTTTCGACCGTCATCCTCGGTGATGCCATCGAGGGCGAGGCGCGCGAGGCGGCGACCGTGTTCGCCGGCATCTCCTTCAGCGCGGCGACCCATGGCGAGCCGGCGAAGGCGCCCTGCGTGCTGCTCTCCGGCGGCGAGACCACGGTGACGGTGCGCGGCACCGGGCGCGGCGGGCGCAATGTGGAATTCCTCCTCGCCCTGGCCATCGCCCTGAAGGAGGCCAAGGGCATCTCCGCCATCGCTTGCGATACCGACGGGGTGGACGGCACCGAGGACAATGCCGGGGCCTGGTTCGACGACCAGATCCTCGCGCAGGCCCGCGCGGCCGGTGTTTCGGCGGCCGATCACCTCGCCGACAACGACGGCTACAGCTTCTTCCAGAAGCTGGACCGGCTGGTCATGACCGGGCCAACCCTGACCAATGTGAATGATTTCCGCGCCATATTGATCCGCTAGGGCCAATCGACATCCATGGCTTGACGCCGTTGCGGGAGAAGCCGTCATGCACGGGCTCGTCCCGTGCATTCACGCGGCCCCGCTGGAGCGGGCTCTTCAAGGCCTGCACGTTCGGCCCGGCCATGACCGCCGGTGAAAGAAAGACAATCGCGCGCACCTGCCGTCAGGCGCCTCGATCCATCACGCCGCTGAATGTCGATTGGCCCTAGGATTATGCAACGACGCGTGAAATGCTGCGTCGCAGCAGCATTGCGCGCGCCGCATGCCGCGCCAAAATTGAGCTATATCAAATCATTGACGGCGCTTCCCAGCGCCCAAGCGGGGGCTTGACGTGGGCTAGAAGGGTCAATGTCCTTGACCTTTGCTGCGTTGCACATAGATTGCGAGCAGAGGAACCGGGGGGTCCGGACCATAGGTCAGGAGACCACCATGAACGATCAGGCTGCGCCTGGTATCATTCGCAAGCTCTGGGCTGGCGAAGCCCAGCTGTTTCACGAACATCTGCTGCGGCTCGACAAGGAGAGCCGTCGCAATCGTTTCGGCTCCGCCGTGTCGGAATCCTTCATCGCGCATTATGCCGAGCGCGTGTTCCGCTCCGGCGCGGTGATCCATGGCTGTTTCGTGGACGGCGTGCTGCGCGCGGCGGCGGAGCTTTATCCCTTCTCCGGGGTGCTCCCGCGGGAGGCGGAGGCGGCGTTCAGCGTGGAAAGCGCGTTCCAGAACGGCGGCTTCGGCACCCAATTGATGGAGCGCACCATCCTCACCGCGCGCAATCGCGGCATCCGCACGCTCTATATGAACTGCCTCGCCCATAACCGCCGCATGCAGCAGATCGCGCGCAAGTTCGACGCCGACCTGAAGTTCGAATCCGACGAAGTGATCGCGCAATTGACGGCGCCTTATCCCACCGCCCTGTCGCTGGCGCGTGAGGCGGCGGCGGATGCGCAAGGGGTCTCCCGCACGCTCTTCCAGGCGCAGGTGCGCGCGACGGGGCGGGTGATCGGCCTGCTGCTGCCGGGTTCGCGCGCGGCCTGAGGCCCGATGGGGATGGCCGGGACGCGCCCGGCCATGACGACCGCTAAGGACGGGCAAAAGCGGGCACCCGTTGTCAGGTCCCGAACGATATGTAAGCCGCTGACTGTGGATGGGTCCTAATGGGGCACGCTTTTCGACAGCAGGTTCACCACCAGCACCCCGGCGATGATGAGGCCGAGGCCGATGACGGCGGGCAGATCCAGCTTCTGCCCGTAGACCACCAGCCCGATCGCCGCCACCAGCACGATGCCGACGCCCGACCAGATGGCATAGGCGATGCCCACCGGCAGCACCTTCAAGGTGAGCGAGAGGCAATAGAAGGCCACCGCATAGCCGATCACCACGATGACCGAGGGCAGCGGCTTGCTGAATCCCTCCGCCGCCTTGAGGGCGGAGGTGGCGATGACTTCCGCCGTGATGGCGACGAGGAGCAGCACATAGGTCATGGGCCGAGGTGAGCCCAGGGGTGTTTCCGCGTCAATTGGGTTTTGCCTTTTGCGGCCGCGCGATACCGTCACAGCCGATGCGGGATCGACTGCGCGATCGGTGGCCTCAATGGAAATTCCGTCCTTTCGGCAAGGCGGGGGCATTGGCGGGCACCAGGGGGGCGGGGTGCCGGCGGTGCGGCGCCTCTTTGGGGTCGCGCGGATCGCGCCCGGGGCCGCGTTTGGCCTCGTCGGGCGGCATGGCGGGATTTATGGGCGAGCCGTCCCGGTCCAGCTCGTCGATGAGATGGCTCCAATCCTCGATCTTTTCCGCCACCAGGTGGATGACGCTGCTCTCGTTCTGCAGCCGGCCGGTGACGCCCACCAGGCGCGCGCCCATCACCTGCGGGCGGAAGGTCTCGAACACGCGGGGCCAGACGATGACATTGGCGAAGGCCTGCTCGTCCTCGATGGTCATGAAAATGACGCCGCTCGCGGTGCCCGGCCGCTGGCGCACCAGCACCAGCCCGGCGAGCGTGAGGCGCCGCCCGCTCGCCAGCCCCGGCAGACGGCCGTTGGGCGTCACGCCGCGTTGGGTGAGTCGGGGGCGCAGGAAGGCCAGCGGATGGGATTTCAGCGACAGTTTCAGATGCCGGTAGTCGGCAATCACCTGCGCGCCCGGCGGCAGGACCGGAAGCGCCACCTCCGCCTCGCGCACGCTCTCTTCGCGGGCCGCCGAGGCGGCGCGGAACAAAGGCAGATCGTCCTTGTCGCCGGCCCGGCGCAGGCCGCGCACCGCCCAGAGCGCGGCGCGCCGGTCGAGCCCCAGGGAACGGAAGGCGTCGGCATCGGCGAGGCGCTCCAGCACGGCGGGTGACAGGCCCGTGCGCAGCCACAGGTCGCGCACGCAATCATAGCCCGGCCCGCGCAAGGCGGCGATGCGCCGGCCGGCCTCCTCGTGCAGGCCCTCGATCTGCCGCAGGCCGAGCCGCAGGGCATGGGTGGTTGCAACATCGCCGGCCATGTCGCCATGGCGCGGGTGGAGGCGCCCGGCGGCGGGTGTGCGGCGGCCTTGTTCCTGCGCGAGCTGGCTTGCTCCCTCTCCCGCTTGCGGGGGAAGGTCGGGGAGGGGGCACGCCGCCTCGGGGCACGGGCGTGCGGCGGGACGGGAATGGGGGCTTTGCGGGCGGGACACCGGTGCGCCTTCTCTTCCTCCGGGCAGTTCCGACTCTGCACGTCCTCCCTCTTCCCCCTCCCCAGCCCTCCCCCGCAAACGGGAGAGAGGGGGCATAGCCTTGAGGAGGGAGAGCTCGTGATCGACCGCCTCTGCGGGAGGGGCCGAAAGGGCAGCGGCGCCGTCCTCCGCTTCCAGCGTATGATCCCAGTGCGATGAATTGATATCGACGGGACGGATCTCGACCCCGTGCTCGGCGGCGTCGCGCACCAATTGGGCGGGGGCATAGAAGCCCATGGGCCAGGCGTTCAGCAGGCCGGCGGCGAACACATCGGGATAATGGCACTTGATCCAGGCCGAGACATAGACCAGCAGCGCGAAGCTCTCGGCATGGGAACGGGGAAAGCCGTAGGAGCCGAAGCCCTGGATTTGCTGCCACAGGCTTTCCGCGAAGGCGCGTTCATAGCCCTTGGCCAGCATGCCGCGGATCAGCTTGCCCTTGAACGTGTCGATGGTGCCCACATGCTTGAAGGTGGCCATGGCGCGCCGCAGCTTGTCGGCCTCCTCCGCCGTGAAGCCGGCGCCGACGATGGCGATCTGCATGGCCTGTTCCTGGAACAGCGGCACGCCGAGCGTGCCTTCCAGCACCTCCTTCAGCTCGGGCGAGGGATAGACCACCTTGTCCAGCCCCTGCTTGCGGCGCAGATAGGGATGGACCATGCCGCCCTGGATCGGGCCCGGGCGCACGATCGCCACCTCCACCACCAGATCCTCGAATTTCGTCGGCTTGAGGCGCGGCAGCATGGTCTGCTGGGCGCGGCTCTCCACTTGGAACACGCCGATGGAATCGGCGCGCTGGAGCATGGCGTAGACGCGCTTATCGTCCGGCGGGATGTCGCAGATGCGCTTGAAATCCTGCCCGTACCGGGTGTTGAGCAAAGCGAAGCACTTCTGGATCGCGGTGAGCATGCCGAGCGCCAGCACATCCACCTTCAGCAGGCCGACGGCTTCCAGATCGTCCTTGTTCCATTCGATGATGGGGCGCTCGTCCATGGCCGAGCGGGTGAGCGGCACGGTCTCGTCCAGCCGGTCGTGGGTCACCACCATGCCGCCCACATGCTGGGAGAGGTGGCGCGGAAAGCCGATCAGCGCGCGGGAGAGTTCCAGCGTCAGGCCGAGCCGTCGGTCGGTGGGATCGAGGCCGAGGCGCACCGCCTCTTCCGCCTTCACCCCGCCGGAGGACCAGCCCCAGATGGAGCCGGCGAGCGCCCCCACCGTATCCTCCGAGAGGCCGAGCACCTTGCCCACCTCGCGCACCGCCGAGCGGGTGCGATAGGTGATGGTGGTGGCGGCAAGCCCCGCATGGGCCGCGCCATAGCGCTGGTAGACGAATTGCAGCACCTCGCCGCGCCGCTCGTGCTCGAAATCAATGTCGATGTCGGGCGGTTCGTTTCGGTTGCGGGAGATGAAGCGCTCGAACAGCAGGGCGGATTTCATCGGGTCCACCTCGGTGAGGCCGAGGCAGAAGCACACCGCGGAATTGGCCGCCGAGCCGCGGCCCTGGCACAGGATGCCGGCGCCACGGGCAAAGCGGACGATCTCGTCCACCGTGAGGAAATAGGGCGCATAGCCGAGCTCGGCGATGAGGCCGAGTTCGTGCGCCAAGGTGGTGCGCACCTTGTCCGGTATGCCTTCGGGATAGCGCGTGCGCGCCCCTGTCCAGGCCAGCGCTTCCAGCGCCGCCTGCGGCGAGGCGAAGCCGTCGCGCGCCTCGCGCGGATAGGTGGGCTTCAACTGGTCCAGGGAGAAATCCAGCCGCGAGAAAAAGGCCAGGCTCTCCGCCACCGCTTCCGGCAAGGCGCGGAACAGGCGCGCCATTTCGGCGGGCGGCTTGAGGTGCCGCTCGGCATTGGGGGCAAGGCGCGTGCCGGCGGCATCCAGCGTCACATGGGTGCGGATGCAGGTGAGGATATCGTGCAGCGGGCGCTGCTCCGGCGCATGATAGAGCGCATCCCCCACCGCCAGCACCGGCAGGCGCGCGCGCCGCGCGAGGTCTGCGAGGCGGGCGAGGCGGCGCGCGTCGTCCCCGCCATGGGCGAGGGCCGCGGCGAGCCAGAGCCGATCGGGCGCGGCTTCTTTAAGCTGGCTAAGGAATGTCGTGAAGGTGTCGGGCGGCCGGCGCGGCGGCAGCACGGCGAGGCACAGGCCCTCCTGGAAATCCAGCAAATCGGCGCGGGTGAGGCGGCAATCGCCCTTCTCCGCCCGCATGTTGCCGGTGGTGAGCAGGCGGCAGAGCCGGCCATAGGCGGGCCGGTCGATGGGATAGGCGAGGATGTCCGGCGTGCCGTCGCAGAACACCAGCCGGGCGCCGATGGCGAGGGGAAAATCCAGCGTTTTCGCCATGGAATGGGCCCGCACCACGCCGGCCAATGTGTTGCGGTCGGCGATGCCGATGCCGCGATGGCCGAGCGCGTGCGCCTGCCGCACCTGATCTTCCGGATGCGAGGCGCCGTGGAGGAAGGAGAAATTGCTGGTGGCGGCCAATTCCACATAAGGCGGGACGGGCGGGGCGGGGCGCGGGCCGGAGCGGCCGGGGAAGGTGGGGGTGAGGAGAGCGCCGCTCATGCGAACAGCCCATGCACATACCAGGCGGGTCGGCTGGTTTCCGCCCCATAGAGCCCGGCGCGGAACAGCCAGAGGCGCAGGCCGTCTTTCGTTTCCACGCGAAAATAATCTCGCGTCGGGTTGTGGAGCGCGCCGGAGAGCGCGTCGGGGAACGGCCCTTGGAGCCCGGCGTCCGGATGCGCGGGGGGCAGCCACGCGAGGCGCAGGGCGGGTTCGCGCCACCAGGGTGCAGCGATGCGCTCGGGCCCTTCCACGCGCGCCACATGATGAATGCGGCGGCGCCAGCGGAAGCGCACGGGGGCGCCGTCCGGCACCTCGGCCACGGCTTCCACCGCCTCGGGCGCGGCGAACAGGCGCTGCGGCCGCACGGCGCCACCGGCGTCTGGGCGCGCGGCTGGCCTATGGGGAACGGCGGCGCGGCGCACCGCCGGGCGGTCAGGAAGGGGCGGGCCGATAACCGCACGCGGGTGAGAAACCGATGTCTGCGGCGGCGGGGCCGATATCGCGGCCTCCGGCGCGCGCGGCAAAGGGATCGAAACCGCGATCAGGACGGAGGAAGGCCGCGTCGGATCGACGGTGGGCAAAGCGGGACGCAGGTCGGGGCGGGGACGCGCGGGGAAGGGGATGGCTTGCCCCTCCTCTCCTTTCTGCCGGTCTTCTCCGCTTTGGGGTTCAGGGGGCGCAAAAGCTTGGTCCGGCCCGGCTGGAAGGGCATCGTTGCCGGCCATGGCGTGCGCCGGGTCGGCGAGCGCGCCGGCATCGAACGGCAGGCGCTTGCGCGCCAGGGCGGTGGCCTGTCCTGCCTCCTCGGGAAGATGCGCGTCCCGAACCTCGAGGTGCTGCACCCGCGCGGCGCCGAAGCGGGCAGCGAGCCGGTCCACGAGGCCGTCCAGGGCGGCCTCCTCCGCCTGCCGGGCCTCGAAGCCATGCTGGTGGGGCGCCATGTCCTCGGCCAAGGTGACGCCGAGGCGCAGCAGGTCGAAGCCGAAGCCGGCATCCAGGCTCGCCACCTGTGCCACCTTCTCCGCGAACAGGCGGCGGATGGCGAGGGGATCGCGCAGCGGCCGGCTCGCGCCCACCTTCAGCCGCGTCACCTGCCCATCCACGCGGAACAGGGTCAGTTCCAGATGCCGCGCGCCCTGGCCCGCGCGCGCGAGGGCGGGGTCCAGCTTGGTGGCGAGATGATGGGCAAGGCCGAGCACGTCCTCGGTGCGCTCGATGGGGTCGGACAGGCTGCGCTCGGCGCAGAAGCGCGGCGGGGGAAAGCGATGGTCCACGGGCTCCCGCGCAAGGCCGGTCGCCTGGTCGAGCCGCCGCAGCAGGTCGGCGCCGAAGCGCGCGGTGAGCGGCGCGCGCGGCTTGCCGGCGAGATCGCCGATCCGCGTGAAGCCGAGCCGGGAAAGAGCGGCAAGACCCCCCGCGTCCAGCCGCAAAGCGGCGAGCGGCAAGGGGGCGAGCAAGGCGGCAAGGTCGGCGCCCTCTTCCGCCACCAGGGCGGGGCGGGCGCCGAAATGCGCGAGCGCCCAGGCGGCGCCGATGGTGGCGGCGATCGCGGCGCGGTTGGAATAACCCCGCGCCATGACGCGGGCGCGCAGGTCGCCCACCAGGGCGCGCTCGCCGCCGAACAGATGGGCGCAGCCGGAAATGTCCAGGATCAGGGTATCCGGCGCATCGAGGGCGAGCAGCGGCGTATAGCGCTCGCAGGCGTCGGCCACATGGCCGAGCAGGCGCGCGTCCGCCTCGGCCGCATGGTCCGCCACCTGAAGCTCGGGATGGCGCGCTCGGGCATCCGCCAAAGAGAGGCCCGGCACGAGGCCGAGGCCGCGCGCGGCGGTGTTGAGCGCGGCGAGCCGCAGCGCGCTCTTTTCCATGAGGAGGGTGGCGCGCGGGGCCGCGCGCATCTCGGGCGGCAAGCTGCGCTCGATGCGGTCGGTGGAAAGGCGGTTCAGCCACAGGCACAGATAGCGCCGGCCGGCGGCGGGGGGCGAGACGGGAGCTAAGGTCATGATCCGGCCTCGCGCGCATGGCTGGGATGGTGGGGAACGGCGCGGGCGGGCGCGGCCGAAAGGAAGGCCGGGCCGGCCAGGGACAGGGTCCAGCGTCCCAGCGGGCCGAGGCGGTTGCGCATCAAGGCGGCCTCCAGGGTCGGCAGGCCGAGCCCGCCATAAGAATCGTGCGGCGTGCTCATGGTGGGCGCGATCGCCCAGCGGGTGAGGGCGGCGCAGGCGGCGGGGTCCGGCCGCTGGCGCAGCAGCAGGCCGAGCACCGGATGCGCGCGCGCCGCGAGCGACAGCCGCCGGGTGGCCGTGAGGGCCTCGGGAAAGGCCGTGCCCACTTCGCCGAGCACGGCGGACAGGCCGCCGCATTTGAGGCCCTCCTCCATCGCGAACAGCACGTCCTGCGGCTTGCGCACCCGCACCAGAACCAGCGCCCCGCCGCACAGGCCGAGTTCGGCAAGGCCGGGCGCATAGAGGCTGCCGCCCTCCAGCTCCGCCAGCTCGTGCTGCACCATCAGCACCGGGCGCTTGAGCTGGAACGCGGCGCGGGCCGCGAGCGCGAGGGCGAAGGCGGTGAGGGCGGCTTCCGCGCCGGGGCCGCGGGCCGCCGCCTCGTGCAGCGCGCCGAGGGCAAGCCCGCCGCCCAGCGCCGCGTCCAGAGGCGGGAGGCCGAGGGGCAGGAGCGGGTGGGGTGGGGACAGGGAGGCGCTGGGATCGTTGAGCGGGGCGTGTTCTTGCGCGGGCTCCCGCTCACGTGCCTGGTCTTGTTCGTGTGTCTGGTTTTGCGCGCGTGCGCCGGTGGAGTGCCCGCCGTGCGCCGAGCCGTCGCCGGAAATCCGCGTCTGGGATGCGGCAGAGGACGCGGGCGCCGGGCGGGAAGACCCATTCAGGATCGACGCTGCGGGGATGCGGGCTCCAGGCGCGCAAGCCGGCACGGCTTCCCGGTCCGCCCCGCGCCAGGGTCCACCATTCCGGCCGTCATCGCCGTCGCCATGGCTGCGGCCGCCATCGGCGCCGGTCCCATTCTCCCAATTCCAGCCTTCCCGGTTCTCATTCTCCCGGTTCCCATTCTCCTGGTTCCAGTCATGCGCGCTCCAGTCTTCCTCCTCGCCTGCGGACCAGGGCATGGGGGGGCGGGCAGGCGGGGTGTCCGCGCGCCGCTCGATGGCGGAAATGCAGCGCCGCAGGCGCGCAAGCTCGCCCGCAGCGCGAGTCGCGCTCGGATTGGACATGGGCGGTCCGTTTCGCTGGCAGCATCCCCGCGAGCGGCGCAAGCGCGGCCGCCCGTGCGAAATGCCGGGGGTTCGCGGGAGCGTGTGTGCCGGCCCTTCGGGTTTCGCCTTCCGGGCCGCTCACATGTTCCCTATTTGTTCTTTATAGATTCCGGAACGGCGCGGGAGAGTCAAGCGCGCCGTTCGGGAGTGATCAGCGCTCGGTCAGCTTCAGCTCGATGCGCCGGTTGCGGGCCTGGGCCTCGTCCGTGGTGCCGGGGTCGATGGGCTGGTATTCGCCGAAGCCGGCGGCGATGAGATGGGTCGGCTGCACGCCCTTGGCGATCAGATATTGCACCACCGCGATCGCGCGGGCCGCCGACAATTCCCAGTTGGAGGGAAATTGCGGGGTCGAGATGGGGCGAGTGTCGGTGTGCCCGTCCACCCGCAGCGCCCAGGAAATATCCGGTGGAATCTGCTTTTCCAGATCGAGGATGGCGCCGGCGAGCTGGTCGAGCGCGGGCAGGGCCTCGGCGCGCGGGGTGGCGGAGCCGCGGTCGAAGAACACCTCGGACTGGAACACGAAGCGATCGCCGACGATGCGGATGTCCGGCCGGTTGCCGAGAATCTCGCGCAGGCGGCCGAAGAATTCGGAGCGGAATCGGCTCAGTTCCTGCACCCTCTGGGCCAGCGCCACGTTCAGCCGCTGGCCGAGGTCGGCGATGCGGGTTTGGCTTTCCTTGTCGCGCTGCTCGGAGGCGTTGAGCGCCTCTTCCAGCGCCGCCATCTGGCGCCGCAAAGCAGAGATCTGCTGGTTCAGCAATTCGATCTGGGCGAGCGCGCGGGAGGCGGCGTCCTTCTGGATGTCCACTTCACGCGAAAGAGCCTGTTCGCGCGAGGCATCGGGCGCGGCGGGTGCCGCGCTCAGCTGCCCCTTGAGGCGGTCGCGCTCGGCAGTGGTGGCGTCGAGACTGGCACGCAGGGCGCTCAATTCGCCTTCCGCCGTCAGCCCGGTCGCCCGCTCCAGGGACAGAAGCTCGGTGAGCTGGCGGATCTGCGCCTGCAATTTCTGCATGGCGTCGTCCTTGCCCGAGATGTCCTGGGTCAGGAAGAACTGGGTGATCATGAACACGGAGAGCAGGAAGATGAACACCAGCAGCAAGGTGGACAAGGCGTCCACGAAGCCGGGCCAGTAATCAATGGTGCGCTCGCGGCTGCGCCGGCCGAGGGCCATGCTCAGGCCCCCCGGCCGCCACGGCTGGGCTCCGGCTCGTCCCCGGCATAGGTGTCGAGGGTCTGGTCCAGCCGGTCGACGATGCGCCGCAATTCCTCCTGCTGGCCGGTCTGCACCTCGATCATCTGCTTCATCAGCGCCTGTTCGGAGCGCATGTGGGTGACGAGGCCCTGGAGGCTCTCGGCCAATTGGGCGACCGCCGAGGTCACGCGCTGGGAGCCGGCCTCGTTCAATGTGCGCTCCAGCTTCGCCATGGCCTCCACCAGCGGCGCCACATCCAGCTGCGGCGGGGGCGGCAGGGCGAGGGGAAGGGCGGCCGGAACACCCGAGGCCCCGCTCCCGGGGGGCAAGGCGGAGAGCGCGGGCATGCGCTCGCGCGGCATCGGCCCCACAGGATCGTGCAAATCGTCCACCGTGGTGGAGAGCCAGTCCTCAAGGTCGGTATAGAAGCGGTTCTGCGCCTGGCCAGCCTGGAGATCGAGGAAGCCGAGGATCAGCGAGCCCGCGAGGCCGAACAAGGAGGACGAGAAAGAAATGCCCATGCCGGCGAGCGGCGCGGCGAGTCCGCGCTTGATCTCGTCGAACATGGAGCCGCTGTCGGGCCGCACCTCCAGCGAGGAGATCACCCCGCCGATGGAGGAGACCGTCTCCAGCAGGCCCCAGAAGGTGCCGAGCAGGCCGAGGAACACCAGCAGGCCGGTGAGATAGCGCGCCGTGTCGCGCGCCTCGTCGAGCCGCGTGCCGATGGAATCCAGGATCGAGCGCATGGTCGCCTGGGAAATCGCCATGCGTCCCATGCGGTCGCCCAGCAGCGCGGCCATGGGCGCGAGCAGGGTGGGCGCGCGGGCAACGGCAAGGCCCGGATCGGCGAGGCGGAAGGAATTCACCCATTCCACTTCCGCGAACAGCCGCGACACCTGCCGGATGGCGAGGATGATGCCCACCGCCAGAACGCCGAAGATCACGGCGTTGAGGCCGGGATTGTTCAGGAACGCGGCCTGGATCTGCTGGTAGAGCACCGCGGCGAGGGCGGCGCAGAGCAGGAGGAAGATAATCATCCGCACCAGGAAGATGCGGGGCGAGGACACCTTCACGTACGGATCAACGACACGCGCCATTTTCGCTCCCGCAGGCCGTTCCCCTGAAGGGGGACTATGGCACAGATGGCCGCAAATGGAACCGCGCCCGGCACGCGCCGGGCAAATTGGAGCGGTGTGAAGGTAGGGCGTGGCCGTGGCGGATCGGCACGGCGCCGCGCGCGACCGGCCTCAGGCCGCCTTGAGAAGCGCCAGCAGGTCGCGCCGCATGTCCTCGTTGCCGGCGATCACGTCGCCTTTTTCCAGGATCTGGTCGCCGCCGTCGAGATCGGACACATAGCCGCCCGCCTCGCGCACCATGAGGATGCCGGCCGCCATGTCCCATGCGGAGAGATTGCGCTCCCAGAACGCGTCGAACCGCCCCGCCGCCACCCAGGCGAGGTCCAGCGCGGCGGCGCCGGTGCGGCGCAGGCCGGCGACCTGGGTCTGCACCTTGGCGAGTTCGCGGTTGAAGCGGGTGTGATCGCCCCGGCCCATGTGGGGCAGGCCGCAGCACACCACCGATTCGGCGAGCTTGCGCCGGCCCGCGACGCGCAGGCGGCGATCGTTGAGATAGGCGCCCTGTCCCTTTTCGGTGACGAACAATTCGTCGGTGACGGGATTGAAGATCACGCCGGCGAACGGCGCGCCGTTGCGCACCAGCGCCACCGAGATGGCGAACAGGGGAATGCCGTGCAGGAAGTTGGTGGTGCCGTCGAGCGGGTCGATCACCCATTCATTGGTCGGGTCGGTCCCTTCCACGCGGCCGCGCTCCTCCATCAGGAAGCTGAAGCCGGGGCGGGAGCGGGAAAGTTCCGTGAACAGGATCTCCTCGGCCTTGCGGTCCGCCGCCGAGACGAAATCCGCCGGGCCCTTCACCGATACCTGGAGATTCTCGACCTCGCCGAAATCGCGGGTGAGCCCGCGCGCGGCCTTGCGGACGGCCTGGACCATGACGGTGATGAGCGGGGAGCGGATCATTGTGCGAAAAACCATTCCTGCCATGCGGCACCGGCGCCGTCCGCCAGGGCGGATGCGCCGGCCGTGCCGCTGTGAGGGCGCAGACCCGGCGGCGCGAAGGCACTCCGCTCCTGGCCGGTTCTGCAAAAGGAGGCCGCGCGTGCGGCCGTCAATTGAATTGAGCGCGATCCTCTGCCCGTCCCGCACGGCTGCGTCAAGGCTCGACCGCGTTGGGCGTCAGGGCGATCCACTTGCGGGCGACGTCTTCCGCCTTCTTGCGATCCTCGGGCGAGAGGCTGTCCACCACCCCGTCCAGATAGGGGTCGCCGAGCCCCTGCGCCTTGGCCAGCATGTGCCAGGCGGCGGAGGCCACCTTGTTCTGCGGCGCGCCACGGCCCACCGAGAGCACGCGGGCATAGCGGTTCTGGGCGATCGCATTGCCGGCGAGCGCGGCCTTGCGGAACAAGGCGGCGCCGGCCGCCTCGTCCTTCGGCACGCCGTCGCCGTTGAAGGTGGCGATGGCGAGTTCCACCTCGGCGGTCACATGGTCCTGCTGCGCGGCGGCGGTGAGATATTTCAGGGCGGCCGCCTTGTCCGCTGGCACGCCATTGCCGGCCTTCAGCAGCACCGACAGGGCATATTGCGCGTCGGCCACGCCGCCATCGGCGCCCTGCTTGAAATAGGTCGCCGCCTTGGTGAAATCCTGCGTGACGCCGCGCCCCTGGAGATAGATCAGGCCGAGATTATAGGCGGCCGCCGGATTTCCGCCCTTGGCCGACTGCTCGAACCATTTCTGCGCGGCCGCCTCGTCGACCGCCCGGCCCTGGCCGGTCAGATTCATCATGCCGAGCGCGAACATGGCGTTCGCCGAGCCGGACTTGGCCGCCCGCTCGTACCATTGCGCGGCCTTGGCGGGATCGTAGGGCACGCCGTAGCCGCGCGCGTACAATTCCCCGAGCAGCGTCATGGCGGCGGGATCATTGCCGGCCTCGACCCGCTTCATGGCTTCCTTATAGGCGGTGAGATAATTGCCGGCCTGATAGGCGCCGAAAGCCACGTCCACGGGTCCGCTCGGCTCCGGCGCCGCGGCGGCGGGGGCCGGATTGGCGGCGGCCGCGGGGGTGGATTTGCCGCCGTTCGCCCCGTTTCCCGTCTTGGCGCCATTGCCCGTCTTGGCCGCGTTCCCGGCCTTGGTGCCGGTCTCTTTGGCCCCAGTCTCCTTGGCGCCGGTCGCGCCCGAGGCGGCGGGAGGCTTCTCGCTGGTCTGCGCCTGGGCGCTCAACGGCGCGGCGAGGCCGACCAGCAGCAGGCCGGCCACGGCGACGCGCAGCGCCGGCATCCGGCCTTGGCGCGGAGTCCCGCCCTGGCGCTGGGTTTCGCCCTGGCGCGGAGCCTTGTCGTGAAAAAGCAGGTCGCGGGCCCCGGGGCCGGTTCCGCCCCGCAGGACATGGCGCAACGCGGGCGGCCGCCTCAAGGCGCGGTCTCCACGGCGGCGATCCGGGCGGCGATTTCGGTGATCCGCGCTTCCGCGTCCGCGCCGGTGATCCAGTCGCCCGACAAGGCGACGAAATCGGCCCCGGCGCGCGCCAGTTGCTCCGCCTCCTCGGCCGAGGTGGCGACGCCCACGCAGGGCACCTCGAACACTTCCGCCCACCAGGCGATCATGTCGAGCACATCCTCGAACGGCGGGGCATCCGCCTCCCAGCCGCCGAACAGCACGTAATCGGCGCCGGCTTCTCCCGCCTCCATGGCGTCGTGCCGGGAGGTGAGGCCGCCCGCGCCCGCGATCCGCGCGGGCTTGAGGGTGCCGATGGCTTTCTTCAACGCCGCGACGCTGGAGAGATGGGCGCCGTCGGTGTCGATGTCGATCGCCACGTCGGCGCGCCCATCGACGATCAGGGCGGCGTCCGCCTCCTGGACCGGGGCCATCAGGCCGCGCAGGCGGTCCTTCTCGCCCTTGCCCTCGCCCATGCGGGCGATGACGGCGGCCATGTCTCCGGCGCGTACCCGCGCGGCGACGGCGCTGCGGCCGAGGGCCGGCGCGGCGGGAAGGATCAGCATGAGCCGGGCGCCCTGCGCCTGCTGTGTGTTCGACATGGGTCCGATCGGTCTGCCAAGAAACGGGCGAAAACACGGCCAAGGAAACGCAGCCGTGCAGGATGGCTCGAGCATGCGCGGTCGGCCAGCATTCCCAACCGGCCGGATAACGCCTTCTCTCGTAATGCTTAGGGACTGATTCCCCGACCAGCGTGTTTCAACGTGCTCTAGTCCCAGCGGACGGGAAAAAGCAAGGGCCGCCCGCCGCCAAGGGGCGCGCCAACGCGTTTCCAAGCGTTTCCCCGCCCATCGCTCCGCGCGTCCATTGCCCCCGCGCGCGGCATGAAAAAGGCCCGCCCCCGGCGGGGACGGGCCTTTCAAAAGCGGGACGGACAGGCTCAGGCGGCCTTCTGTTCCTGCGCGCTGGACCACTGGCCGAGGGCGGCGAGCGAATTCATGCGGGCGCGGTGGGTGAAGGCGGCCTGCGCGGCGCCGACATTTTCCGTCTTGCCGGACCACGCCTTCTGCGGCGCGGCCTGGAGGGCGCGGCCGTAGGAATAGGTGAGCTTCCAGGGCAGGCCGCCCAGTTTCACCATGGCGTCGAGATGGGCGGTGGCGTCCTCGTCCGACTGGCCGCCGGAGAGGAAGGCGATGCCCGGCACGGCGGACGGCACGCAGCTCTTGAGCACGCGCACGGTCTTTTCCGCCACGTCCTCCACCGAGGCCTGGGTGCGGGCCTTCTTACCCGGCACGATCATGTTGGGCTTCAGCACCATGCCTTCCAGGCGCACCCGCTGGTAATACAGCTCCTCGAACACGGTCTTGAGGACCCATTCGGTGACTTCGTAGCAGCGGTCGATGCCGTGATCGCCGTCCATCAGCACTTCCGGCTCGACGATCGGGACGATCTTGTTTTCCTGGCACAGGGCCGCATAGCGGGCCAGCGCATGGGCGTTGGCGCGCAGCGCGGTGTAGCTCGGGATGCCGGCGCCGATGTCGATCACCGCGCGCCATTTCGCGAACCGGGCGCCGAGGTCGTAATATTCCTTCAGCCGGCCGCCGAGGCCGTCGAGCCCCTCGGTGATGGTCTCGCCGGGGCAGAAGGCGAGGGGCTTGGCGCCCGCGTCCACCTTGATGCCGGGGATCGCGCCGGCATCCTGGATCAGCTGCACCAGGGGCGTGCCGTCCTTGGCCTTCTGGCGGATGGTCTCGTCGAACAGGATGACGCCGGAAATGTAGTCCTGCATCGCTTCCTTGGTGCGGAACATCAGCTCGCGATAGTCGCGGCGATTGTCCTCGGTGTTCTCGACGCCGATGGCGTCGAACCGCTTCTTGATGGTGCTGGTGCTCTCGTCTGCGGCCAGGATGCCCTTGCCGTCGGCCACCATTTTCTGCGCGATCGCGTCAAGCTCAGCCGTCATCATGTAAGTCCACCCATCTGAAAAGCCGCTTTTCGCGGCCGATTTGACCCTGGAACCGATTTTAGTAAACCCGCCTCAGCGGCGCAGCGCCTCGACGCCGGGCAGCGACTTGCCTTCCAGCCATTCCAGGAACGCGCCGCCGGCGGTCGAAACATAAGAGAAGTCGTCGGCCGCGCCGGCGTGGTTCAGCGCCGCCACCGTGTCGCCGCCACCGGCGACCGAGATCAGCCGCCCCTCGGTGGTGGCCTTGCCGACCGCCTGCGCCACCGCCACCGTCGCCGCATCGAACGGGGTCAGCTCGAATGCGCCGAACGGGCCGTTCCACACCACCGTCTTCACGGTGCCTAGCTTGCGCTTCACCAGCTCGACCGTGGCCGGGCCGGCATCGAGGATCATCTCGTCGGCGGCCACATCATCAATACCGGCGATGCGGTGCGGCGCGTGGGCGGCGAAGGTCTTCGCCACCACCACATCCACCGGCAGCACGATCTCGCAGCCGCGGGCCTTGGCCTTTTCCAGAATGTCGCGGGCGGTATCGGCGAGATCATGCTCGCACAGCGACTTGCCCACCGCATGGCCCTGCGCGGCCAGGAAGGTGTTGGCCATGCCGCCGGCGATCACCAGCACATCCACCTTGCGGCAGAGGTTGCCCAGCAATTCCAGTTTGGTGGAGACCTTGGCGCCGCCCACCACCGCGAGCACGGGGCGCTCGGGGGCTTCCAGCGCCTTGGTGAGGGCCTCGATCTCGCTCTGCATGGCGCGGCCGGCATAGGCCGGCAACTTGTGGGCAAGGCCCTCGGTGGAGGCGTGGGAGCGATGGGCGGTCGAGAAGCTGTCGTTCACATAGAGATCGCCCAGCTTGGCGAGGGCGCCGATGAAATCGGCGGCGTTCTTCTCCTCGCCGGCATGGAAGCGGGTGTTCTCCAGCACCAGCACACCGCCGGCCGGCAGGTTGGCGACGGCCTGCTCCGCCTCCGGGCCGATGCAGTCATGCGCGAAGCCCACCGCGGCACCGAGCCGCTCGCGTACCGCCGGCATCACGGCGCCGAGGGACTGGCTCTCGTCGCGGCCCTTGGGGCGGCCGAAATGGGAGAGCAGGATCGCCCGCCCGCCGCCATGGGTAATGTCCCGCACCGTCGGCATGATGGCCTGGATGCGGGTGTCGTCGGTGACCCGGTCCCCATCCATGGGGACGTTGAGATCGACCCGGACCAGCACGGTCTTCCCAGTGAGGTCCGCATCGTCGAGCGTGCGGAAGGCGGTGATGTCGGCGTCGGCGATGGCGGTCATGATGATGCCTCCCTCAGCCGCCGGTCAGCCCAGCTTTCCCAGTGCCACCGCCGTGTCCGCCATGCGGTTCGAGAAGCCCCATTCATTGTCGTACCAGGAAAGGACGCGCACCAGCGTGCCGTCCATCACCTTGGTCTGGTCCATGTGGAAGGTGGACGAATGGGGATCGTGGTTGAAGTCGATGGAGACGTTCGGGGCCAGCGTATAGTTCAGCACGCCCTTCAGCTCGTTCTCGGCGGCGCGCTTGATGGCTTCGTTGATCTCGGCGACCGTGGTCGCGCGCTTGGCGACGAACTTCAGGTCGATGACCGATACGTTCGGGGTCGGCACGCGGATCGAGACGCCGTCCAGCTTGCCGTTCAGCTCCGGCAGCACCAGGCCCACCGCCTTGGCGGCGCCGGTGGAGGTCGGGATCATGGAAAGGGCGGCGGCGCGGGCGCGGTAGAGGTCCTTGTGCACCTGGTCCAGCGAGGGCTGGTCGTTGGTGTAGGAATGCACCGTGGTCATGAAGCCGTGCTGGATACCGACGGCATCGTTCAGCACCTTCGCCACCGGGGCGAGGCAATTGGTGGTGCAGGAGGCGTTGGAGACCACGACATGCTCGCCCGTGAGCTTCTCGTGGTTGACGCCATAGACCACCGTGATGTCGGCGCCTTCGGCCGGGGCCGAGACCAGCACGCGCTTGGCGCCCGCGGTCAGATGGGCCGAGGCCTTTTCCTTGCTGGTGAAGATGCCGGTGCATTCGAGCGCGATGTCGACGCCCAGCTCCCGATGGGGCAGCTGCGCGGGATCGCGCACGGCGGTCACCTTGATCTTGCCCTGGCCGCAATCAATGGTGTCGCCGTCCACCACCACCTGGGCGGGGAAGCGGCCGTGCACGCTGTCGAAGCGCAGCAGATGGGCGTTGGTCTCCACCGGGGCGAGGTCGTTGATGGCGACGACCTGGATGTCGGTGCGGCCCGATTCGATGATGGCGCGCAGCACGTTGCGTCCGATACGACCGAAACCGTTGATGGCCACCTTCACCGTCATGTCATCCTCCATTGGCCGACCCTTCAGGCCGAGGCCATATCTTGACCATTCAAGACGCCGCGCACGCGCGCCGCGCCATTCGTGAGGTCCCGCTTGCGCGTGGCCCGATCCGGTTGGAACCCTGCACCCTCCCTGAAGAGCGCCGGGCTCCTTAAAACAGTTTGGTGCGGCTCAATCCTGGCGCAGTTGCGCCAGAGCCGCGGCAACCACGGCCTCAGCCGTAATGCCGAAATGCTGATAGAGTTCCTTCGCCGGGGCGCTGGCGCCGAAGCTGCTCATGCCGATGAAGGCGGCATCCGAGCCGATGATCGCGTCCCAGCCCATGCGGATGGCGGCTTCGATGCCAACCTTGGCCGGAGCGTCGCCGATCACGGCGCGCCGTTCCGCCGCAGGGCGGGCGAGGAAAAGCTCGAACGAGGGCACCGAGACCACGCGGGTGGCGACACCCTGCGCTTCCAGCAGCTTCTGCGCCTCGACCGCGAGCGAGACTTCCGAGCCAGTGGCGAACAGCGAGACCTGCGCCTTCCCTGAGGCCGGGCTGATCTCATAGGCGCCTTCCGACGAGCGGTTCGTGTCGTCGGTGGAACGCAGCAGGGGGAGATTCTGGCGCGAGAGGATCAGCGCGCTCGGCCGGTCCTTGGCCTTCAGCGCGATCTCCCAGGCTTCCGCCGTCTCCACCGTATCGGCCGGGCGCAGCACCAGCAGGCCGGGAATGGCACGCAGGGCCGCGAGATGCTCCACCGGCTGGTGGGTGGGGCCATCTTCGCCGAGGCCGATGGAATCGTGGGTGAGCACGTGGATCGCCTGCGTCCCCATCAGCGCCGCGAGGCGGATCGAGGGGCGGGAATAATCGGAGAACACCAGGAAGGTGCCGGAATAAGGAATGATGCCGCCGTGCAGCGCCAGCCCGTTCATGGCGGCAGCCATGCCGTGCTCGCGCACGCCCCAATGGACGAAGGTGCCGGCGAAATCGTCCGGCGAAATGGCCTTCATGCCCTTGGCGCGGGTGTTGTTGGAGCCGGTGAGATCGGCCGAGCCGCCGAGCATTTCCGGCACCACCGGGGTGAGGGCGTCCAGCACGATTTCCGAGGACTTGCGGGTCGCCACCGCGCCGCCGTCGGCCACCGCCTTGGCCTTGGCGGCCTTCACTGCCGCGTCGAGGCCGGCCGGCAGGGTGCCAGAGACGCGGCGCTCGAACTCGCCCTTGTCGTCGGCGGGCAGCGCGGCGAGGCGCTCGGCCCAGGCGCTGCGGGCGGAGGAGCTGCGGGCGGCGGCTTGCGCCCAGGCCTTGCGCGCATCGTCCGGGATCTCGAACGCGCCGGCTTCCCAGCCGAGCGCGGCGCGGGTCGCGGCGATCTCTGCGGCGCCGAGCGGCGAGCCGTGGGCCTTTTCCGAACCCGCCTTGGCGGGGGAGCCGAAGCCGATGGTGGTGCGGCAGGCGATCAGGGTCGGCCGGTCAGAGGCCTTGGCGGCTTCGAGCGCGGCGCGGATGGCCACCGGATCATGCCCGTCCACGCGGGTCGTCGCCCAATTGGAGGCGGCGAAGCGGGCGAGCTGGTCGGTCGAGCCGGAAATCGAGGTCGCGCCGTCGATGGAGATGCGGTTGTCGTCCCACATCACGATCAGCTTGGAGAGCTTCATGTGGCCGGCGAGGTCGATGGCCTCCTGGCTGATGCCTTCCATCAGATCGCCGTCGGAGGCGAGCACGTAGGTATAGTGGTCCACGACCGAGGCGCCGAAGCGGGCCGCCATCAGGCGCTCGCCCATGGCCATGCCGACGGCGGTGGAGATGCCCTGGCCGAGCGGGCCGGTGGTGGTCTCGATGCCCGGGGTGATGAAGTTTTCCGGATGGCCGGGCGTGAGCGAGCCCAGCTGGCGGAATTTCTTGATCTCTTCAATGCTCACGCCCTCCACGCCCAGCAGATGCAGCAAGGCATAGAGCAGCATGGAGCCGTGGCCGGCGGAGAGCACGAAGCGGTCGCGGTCCGGCCATTTCGGGTCCGCGGGATCGAACTTGATGATGTCGGAGAACAGGACCGTGGCGATGTCTGCGGCACCCATGGGCAGGCCGGGGTGACCGGAATTCGCGGCTTCCACGGCATCAATGGCGAGGAAGCGGATGGCGTTGGCCATGCGGTCATGGCGTTCGCGACTGGACATGCGGGGCAGGTCTCCGGCGCCCGGGGCGCCTTTATGGGCAACAAGAGCCAAGCGGCAGATGCCGCGGCGCGGCAGTGATAGCAGCGCTGCCCGGGGTGTCAAACGCAGCGGAAGTCGCAGGTCAAGGGATCGTGCCCCGCAAAGGCCGCGCCGGATGGTCGCGGCCTGGGTGCGCACGCCGTGTTGCCATTTGTTCGCAAAGGCATTTTTTCCCGCAGCGCGGCACGCCGGTAAGGTCCACCCGTGCCGGTGTCGTCGCGCCGATCTTGTCGCAGGATTATTTCCCCGCTTTGGCCAGCAGCGCGCGCAGCGTCTCCCGCCCGCCGCCCCATTGCACATCCGCGATGCGCCAGCCGGCGCCGGTGCGTACCACTTTGTAGACGATCGACTTGGTCTCGTCGAAATTCAGGAATTGCGCGGTCACCAGCGCCTCGCTGCGCGAGACATTCTTGGTCTGGTAGGTGATCGGGGAAAGCTCGAAATCCTGCCCGTCGATGAAGGGGTCGAAATCGAGGCGCGGCGCGTCGCGCTTGGCGTCGGCCACCAGCAGCTTCGCCAGGGCCGGGTCGAAATAGGCCTTGGTGGTCGCGGGGTCGTTATAGTCGAAGCTCACCGCCGTTTCCGGGGCGGTCTCGAAATAATGCTGGTAGAGCGCGCGCACCACGGCGTCCGGGGTTTGCTCGCTCTGGCTTGCTTGGGCCGCCTGAGCCGAGGCGGGCGTGGGCTTTGCGCCCTGCGCCGCCGCCGGGACGGCCTGCGCCCAGGCGAGCAGAGCGGCGGCGATCATCACCGGCAGGATCCGCCACGTCATTCGCTTCATGCACAGCGCGGCGGCGCCCCGCGCTCCGCCATTTCCCGTTTTACCCATCGCGTCCCCACCCATCGCGTCCTGCTTCATTGCGGTCCGGTGCGCGGCGGGTTTCGCCCCTCCGGCCGGCCAGCGGTCTCTTGCTCGCCCTAATTCCCGTTGACAAGTGGCAAGACGGCTCTGTTTTCGCTCCGACTCAGCTACACTCGAATTTCATGTATGCCTTGAAGCAACGCCCGGCCGAAACTGGACCCATCGAAACGGCAACGCAGCGCCTCAACGCCGCGCTCGATGCCTTGACCGACGCTCTGGAGCGGCGGCGCGATGCCGATCGCCACCAGCAGGCCTTGCTGGCGCAGCTTCATGCCATGGGCAACGACCGCGCCCGCCTCGCCGAGGAGCTGGACGGCGCGCGCGAGAAGGTGGCGGAGCTGGGCGAGGTGGCGCAGGAAGTCACGCGGCGGCTGGATGTGGCCATGAGCACGATCCGCGACGTGCTCGCGACCCACGGCGGATAATATGGCGCAAGTCAGCGTCACCATCGCCGGCCGCTATTATCGCATGGCCTGCGACGAGGGACAGGAAGAGCATCTCATCCGCCTCGCGCGCGACATCGACAGCCGCATCGCCCAGTTGCGCACCGCCTTCGGCGAGATCGGCGACCAGCGGCTCACCGTCATGGCCGCCGTCACCATTGCCGACGAACTGGCCGAGGCGCGCAACCGCATCCGCGCGCTGGAAAGCGACATCGAGGGCCAGCGCGATGCCCGCGCCTCCGCGCTCGCCCGCATGGAAGCCAGCGAGGAAGCCGTCGCCCGCTCCATCGACGAGGTGGCCGAGCGCCTGGAAAAGCTCGCCCGCGAGGTGGGCCCGGCGCCCACCGCCAATGTCGGCATGGGCTAGAACCGATCGACAGTCATGGCTTGACGCCGTTGCAGCAGAGCATCGTCATGCACGGGCTGGTCCGGTGCATCCACGCGGCACCGCTGGCGCCGACTTTTCAAGGTCCGTGCGGGCGGCCCGGCGCGGATGGCCGGGACAGGCCCGGCCATGACGGCTGGTGAAAGACGGACCTTCGCGCGCCTGTGCCTTGAGGCGCTTCGACGAATGCATCCCGCCGCTGAAGGTCGATCCGTGGCAGGGCCGATCGACAGTCATGGTTGAGGCCGTTGCAGCAGAGCATCGTCATGCACGGGCTCGTCCGGTGCATCCACGCGGCACCGCTGGCGCCGACTTTTCAAGGTCCGTGCGGCGGCCCGGCGCGGATGGCCGGGACAGGCCCGGCCATGACGGTCGGTGAAAGACGGACCTTCGCGTCCATGTGCCGTCAGCCGTCTCGACGAATGCATCCCGTCGCTGAAGGTCGATCCATCCTGATCCGCACCGGCGCATCCGGTTCGGGCTGCGCGCGATTTTGTTACCTGGGTAAATTTCAAACCGCCTCTGGCGTCCGGGCCGCGGCGGGCCTACATTCAATCGGCGGGGCTGTGGGGTTCGTTAGGAGAACATTCCCCGGGGCCTTATCGATCCTTAAGGGAGCTGTACCTGACCTTGCCCGTGGGCTTGGCCATACGGCGCCCACCTACGCTGTAGGTTTCCCGGGATCGACCTCCGACGGCTTTTGCGGCTCCGCACATGACTTTTTCGCCTTCCGCTTCCCGATCTTCCGCTCTCGGTACAACTGCCCTCGGCGCGGACGACCCCGCGTCGCAACGCGAAGCGACCGCGCGGCGGGAAAAAAAGGTGGCCTTGCGCCGGTCCGCGCTCGCCCGGCGCGCCGCCATGGGCGAAGAGGAGCGGTCCCACGCCTCCCAGCGCGCCGCGCTCCACGCTATGTCGCTGCTTGAGGATGTGCGCGGCCATTCGGTGGCGCTGTTCGCGCCGTTCCGCGATGAAATCGACACCGCCCCGCTTGCCGCCTTGCTGTGGGATGCGGGGGCGATCGTCGCCCTGCCCGTGGTGCTGAGCCGGGACGAACCTTTGTTGTTCCGCCGCTGGCAGGCGGGCGACGTGCTCGATCTCGCGGGCGCCTATCGCATTCCCACCCCTTCACCCGACGCGCCGGAGGTGGTGCCGCAAGTGCTCGTCGTACCGCTCGCGGCGTTCGATGCCCGCGGCTTCCGCATCGGCTATGGCGCGGGCCATTACGACCGCACCCTCGCCGGATTGCGCGCGCGTGGCCCGGTGCGGGCCTTCGGCTATGCGTTTTCCTGCCAGGAAGTGCCCCAGGTGCCCGAAGAGCCCCATGACGAACGGGTGGACGGGATGATAACGGAGGCGGGGGTTTTTCTCTGCGGCGGTTGAGCGGCTGATATGCGTATTCTGTTCCTGGGCGATGTGGTGGGCCGGCCCGGCCGCGAGGCCCTGACCTCCCGCCTGCCGGGCCTGATCGCCCAATGGCAATTGGACCTCGTGGTGGTGAATGGCGAGAATGCCGCCGGCGGCTTCGGCATCACCGAATCCATCTATGAGGATTTTCGCGCCGCCGGGGCGGATGCCGTCACGCTGGGCAACCACGCCTTCGACCAGCGCGAGGCCCTGGTGTTCATCGAGCGGGTGGACCGGCTGGTGCGCCCGGCCAATTATCCGGCCGGCACGCCGGGGCGCGGCGCCATTCTGGTGGAAGCCAAGAACGGCGCCCGCGTGCTGGTGGCCAACATCATGGGCCGCACCTTCATGGATCCCATGGACGACCCTTTCGCCGCCCTCGACCGGGTGCTGGAAGGGGCGGAACTCGGCCATATGGTGGATGCGGCGGTGATCGACTTCCACGCGGAGACCACCAGCGAGAAACAGGCCTTCGGCCATTATTGCGACGGTCGCGCCACCCTGGTGGTCGGCACCCACACCCATGTGCCGACCGCAGATCACCGTATCCTTTCCGGCGGCACGGCGTTCTGCACCGATGTTGGCATGTGCGGGGCCTATGACGGGGTGATAGGCATGGAGAAGGAGGAGCCCTTGCGGCGCTTCACGCGCAAGATCGGCTCCGGCCGGTTCGAGCCGGCCTCCGGCCCGGCCAGCCTTTCGGGCCTGGCGGTGGAGAGCGACGACCGCACCGGGCTTGCCGTGAAAGTCGCGGCGGTGCGGCTCGGCGGGGTGCTTGAGGAGGCCCGGCCGGGCTTCTGGGAAAACTGACGAAGCGGAATCCTTGAGGGGCTTCCTTGCCCTTCGCCCATTGGCCGACCTATAAGGCCGGCTTCATACAAGAAGGCCCGGCTCGTGCGGCGCCGCCAGATGGCGCGCGGAGCCGAGGCTCCAACGCAAATCGGAGGCGGTCATGGCCGGACATTCACAGTTCAAGAACATCATGCACCGCAAGGGCAAGCAGGACGCGGTGCGCTCCAAGCTGTTCTCCAAGCTGGCGCGCGAAATCACCGTGTCGGCCAAGATGGGCCTGCCCGACCCCAACATGAATGCCCGCTTGCGCGCCGCGATTCTCGCCGCCCGCGCGGAAAACATGCCCAAGGACAATATCGAGCGCGCCATCAAGAAGGCCGGCGGCGCCGACAGCGAGAATTACGAAGAGATCCGCTACGAGGGCTACGGCCCCGGCGGTGTCGCGGTGATCGTCGAGACGCTGACCGATAATCGCAACCGCACGGCGGGCGAGGTACGCTCTTATTTCACCAAGTCGGGCGGAAACCTCGCGGAAACCGGCGCGGTCTCGTTCATGTTCGACCGGGTCGGGCTGATCGAGTTCGACCCCGCCAAGGCCAGTGCCGACGCCATGCTGGAAGCGGCCATCGACGCAGGCGCGGACGATGTCGCCTCCTCCGAGCATGGGCATGAGGTGATCTGCGCGGTGGAAAATCTCAACGAGGTCCAGCGCCAGCTTGAACTGAAGTTCGGCGAGCCGCGCAAGGCGGGTCTCGTGTGGCGCCCGCAGAACAATATCGCGGTGGACGACGAGACCGCCGAAAAGCTTCTGCGGCTGGTGGATTCGCTCGAGGACAACGACGACGTCCAGAGCGTCACGGCCAATTTCGAGCTGTCGGACGCGATGATCGCGAAGATGACCGACTAGGACGTTTCAGCGGGGCATGACGGGGATCGCGCGCGTTTCCCATGGGCGGGAGTGACTGAGCCCCTCGCGGTGCGGCCGCGAGGGACCGGATGCCTCTTTTCGCGGGTGTGGGGCTTGCGGCGCGCGTCTCACCTCCTCCCGGTGCGGCCCGGGGTGGCCCTGCCGCGGCGCGGGGCCGCCGAGGTGCCCTGATGACGCGGCCTTGCTGCCCGCCGGGTGTCCGCGCACGCGGAGGTGCTGTCGCACCGCCCGCCGCGTCGCGCCCGCGCGGTGGGGCAGAACCCTTGTCCCTGAGCGCTTCCTGGCGGTACCATCGCTGTCCGGCGTTTTCCGGAGGCGGCTGCAGGTTCCGCTTGCCCGATTCCGACCTGTGCGGAGGGCGGTCAGGCGCACACAACAATCGTATCATACCTCCATTTTCGTAATCAGGGTGTCACGGTCTCCAGACAGATTGCAAAAAAGCAGAAGCTTGAGTTTGTTTCAGGATAAACATGAGCAACCTAGGCGTGTGACGAATGGAAAATCAGATACAATTGTAAAATATTTGAAACAAATTTCCTTAGAAAGCATGTTGTGTAACAAGAAATATGATGGTTTTATTTCATATCCAGTATTAGATTAATGTTATATCTGCGTCCTTTGTAGCTGTCTGGATAATTTAGAATAAGAACCGTGGACCTGTCGATTTCGATGCTGGATCGCAAGAGGTAACATGGTTTTGAGTGGCAAGATGGTGGGGAAGCAGAGTTGGCGTGAGAAGAGTGCGCTTTTCGGATTTCCGTAGAAGTACAAAAATGGCGTCTCCGGCCCGCAAATGATTTATTCTCCGCATAGTCTTGGCGTCATAAGCTGTCCCCTCGCGTCGCGCTGCGGGGAGCGACGGCCGGCGCTTGCCACGGCCGGCCGCGCTTCGCATGCGGGCTGAAAATGCATAAAGCGACGCATAAGCTTGACCGTCTGCGCGAGGGGGCGTGGGCGGGATCGGAGACGGGTATGATCGGCTCTTCGTTGTCTTTGGGGATAACCCTGACGACGCCAGCGTTTTTCGAGCCCACGCGGGTCGCCTTGCCCGCGGTCTTCGTCGAACATTTTTCCTTCGGCTTCTGGCTGGTGGACGTCCTGCGGCCGCGTCTCGCGGTCTCGCTCGGCGCGCGCACCCCCAATCCGCACCTGTGTTTTCTCCAGATGGCGGCCCGTCTCGAACTGGCCACCCGCTGCGTCGCGGTTTCGGGCTGGGACGTCGCCGCTTCGGGGGATCCGTCGCCGGCCTTCGGCGCCGCCTTCAATCGCGACGATATCCGGGCCTCCGAAGCCGTGCTCGCACCAGCTGCGACCGCTTACAAGGAGTTCGCGTGCGGCAGCATCGACCTGCTCTGTTTTGACGCCGTTCCCCCCGGTGCGCTCTCGGGGGAGGTGCTGGACGCCTGGCTTGAACGCCTCTCCCCAGGCGCGGTGATCCTGGTCCATGGGCTCGACACGCCGGGCGGCGCGGATCTGTGGCGCGTGCTGAGCGCGCGTGCCGCCGGTTTCGTCTTTCCCCATGGCGAAGGCCTGGGCGTCCTGGCCGCCGGAGCGCAGATCGCGGCGCCCTTGCGTCCTCTGTTCGATCCGCCGGGCGGCGAGACCATGGGGCAGAACATCCAGCGTGCCTTCGCCCGCCTCGGCGGGGACCTGAAGCTGGCGCGAATGCCCCGGGCGTCGCACATGGCGGACGCGGGCGATGCCGCCGGGGCCGCGCAGATGGACGCGGTGCGCGAAGGCGCGCGCGCGCGCCTTGATGTCCTCGGCAAGGAAGCCGCACGTCTGCGCGCGCTCCTGCGCGCGCAGACCGCGCAGACTACGGCCCTGGAGCTTGAGCGTCTCCAGGGCGACCGCCAATTGCTCCGGCAGATTCAGCGGCAGCGCTCCTTCCCCTGGCAGCTGCGCCAGATGGCGCGGACGCTTTATGCTGGCCAGCGCCAGCTCCTGAGCCGGGTGGCCAAATTGTTCGGCGTGCGGACGGCCACCTATGTGCTGGCCAAGAACCGCAAACGTCTCGAGCAATCGAACCTGTTCGATCCGGTCTATTACCTGCGGCGCTATCCCGACGTGGCGGCAGCCGGCATCGACCCCTTGACCCATTATCTGGACCATGGCGCCGCAGCGGGGCGGGACCCCAATCCGGTGTTTCAGACCCGCTGGTACGTCACGCAATATCCGGATGTGACGAAGCTGGGCGAAAACCCGCTGCTGCACTATCTGCTGCACGGCAGCAAGGAAGGGCGCCGGCCGAGCCCGGATTTCGATCCCCGCTGGTATCTCACGGCCAATCCCGATGTCGCCGCCCTGGACATGGACCCCTTGGCGCACTTCCTTTCTCAGGGGCGGCCGGAAGGGCGGGTCGGCACTCCGCTCGTGGATGCCGAGGAGCTGACCTTCCTGAAGGCGGCGCGGCGCAACACCCTCGACCTTGCACGGTTCGCGTCTTCGCCGATCCGACCCATCGGCCTCGACCTGCTGGCCCTGGACGAAGTGGCCGTGGTGATGCCGGTCCATTCCGGCCTGGAGGAAACCCGTGCCTGCATCGAGAGCGTGCTCGCCTCGCGGACGCGCAATACCAGCTTCGGTCCCCTGATCCTGGTCGACGATTGCGGGCCCGATCCGGAATTGCGGGCCTATCTTCAGCAGGTCGCGCAAACCGAGCCGGATGTTCAGCTGCTGGTGAACGCGCAGAACCAGGGCTTCGTCGCCAGCGCCAATCGCGGCATGGTCGCGGCGGGGCGGCGCGATGTGATCCTGCTCAACAGCGATACCGAGGTGTGTGGGGACTGGGTGGATCGCATGGCGGCGCAGGCCGCGGCCGATCCCGGCATCGCCACCGTCACCCCGTTCTCGAACAATGCCACCATCTGCAGCTATCCCGATATCGGCGAAGGGCAGGACCTGCCGGCGGGCCGCACGCTCGCAGAGCTGGACAAGGCGTGCGCCACGGCCAATGCCGGCCGCTGCGTGGACATTCCGACCGGGGTCGGGTTCTGCATGTTCATCCGCCGCGCCTGCCTCGACGATGTCGGCCTGTTCGACGCGGACGCGTTCGGCAAGGGTTATGGCGAGGAATCCGACTTCTGCTGCCGCGCCAGCGCGGATGCCTGGCGCCACGTGCTCGCCGGCGACGTGTTCGTCTATCATGCGGGCAGCGTGAGCTTCGGCGACAGCGCGCAGGCCCGCAAGCGCGATGCGGCCGAGCTCTTGCGGGCGCGTCATCCCGGTTATGAAACGGCGGTGGCCTGCTGGGTGCGTGAGGACCCGGCCTTCGCGATGCGCCTCGCCACCGAGGCGAGCGTCATTCGCGCGTCGGGCGTGCCGGTGATTCTGCACATCCTGCACCCCTGGGGCGGGGGCACGGAAAAGCAGGTGGCTGACCTGATGGCGCACACCGCGGAACGCGCCATCTCCCTGACGCTGGTCATCGCCGCGCCGGTCGAGGGCCGCAGCGACCTCGGGCTGGCTTTGTTCATTCCCGATGGGGAGGGCGGGCGGCGGGTCGACATGCGCGTCGGCGCGCTCGGCGATGTGTCTCCGCTGCTGCGGGCGTTCGGCCTGCGGCGCATCCATGTGCACCACGCCCTGACCGCCATGGAACAGCTCGCGCCCTTCCTGGCGCTCATGAACCTGCCCTACGACCTGTCGATCCACGATTATGCGTTGATCTGCCCGCGCATCAACCTGGCGCAGGCGGGCGCCTATTGCGGGGAACCCGACGTGCAGGGCTGCCGCGCCTGCCTGGCCGAGGAGCCCCCGCCGTTCTCGCGCGATATTGTGCGGTGGCGGGAGCACGGCATCGGCCTGATCGAGAACGCGGACCGGGTGATCTGCCCGTCGCGCGACGTGGCGGATCGCATCCGCCGCTATGCCCCGCGGGCCCATCTGCGGGTGGTGCCGCACGAGCTCGACCTGTATCGCCGGCGGCAGCCGGTGCGGATGCCGCCGATCGCGGCGGATATTCCCCTGCGGGTCGCCGTCCTCGGCATTCTTGCCGAGCACAAGGGCGGAGCCTTCCTGCTGGATTGCATCGAATACAGCCGGGCCGTAAAGGCGCCGCTGGAATGGCAGGTGATCGGGGCATTTCCCGCGAAGCTCGACGCACGGGCCTCAAGCTTGGGTGGGCATCTGACGAAGACCGGGCGATACAAGCTGGAAGACCTGCCCGGCCTGATCGCTCGGTGCGATCCGCACCTGATCTTCTTCCCGCAGCATTGGCCAGAAACCTATAGCTTTACGCTGAGCGAAGCGTTCGCGGCGCGTCGCGCCGTTCTGGTGCCGCCTCTCGGCGCTTTTCCCGAACGGATCGCGGGGAGCGCCGGCGCGTTCGAATATCCCCTTTCGGAAACGCCGCGGCAGATGGTGGAGCGGCTCGTGGCGCTGCGCCAGCGCTTGCTGGATGCCGCCGACGCCGCGCAAGCAGCGCCCCTGGCACCGCATCTGGCCGAGGGGGTAGCGGACGACGAGGATTTTTATCGCTCGGCCTATATCTGACCCGCCTGGATCACGCCTGGCTCAAGGGCAGATCATCCCAGCGACGCTTCAACAAACGCTTCACGTGGCGATACGCGATCGCACGGCGCTTGCCGCCAGGAAGGTGTTGGAGATCGGGGCGCGGAATGCCGCGCGATCCTGCAGGGTTCGAGGCGGGACCCGTTGTCCCGCCTTGATCCGAAGCACACACGCGCCGCCGGAAAGGGCGGATCACGCGTCGGTGGTAAGATCAGGCCGCAAGCCGGTCTGCGGTCTCGCGCAATTCGGTGATGGCGGCCTCGATCTCGGCGCGCTGGCGCTCGAGCTGGGTCAGCTGGGTCAGGCAGCGGTCGCGCGTGAGGGCGAGATCCTGCACGCTCTGTCCCTCATGCGCCGCCACGAGCGAACGGATTTCGGCAAGCGTGAAGCCGAGGCGCTTCCCCTTGAGGATCACCGAGAGACGGTCACGGTCGGTCGCGGAATAGAGCCGCGCAAGTCCTTCGCGACGCGGGCTCAGCAGGCCCTTGTCCTCGTAGAAGCGCAACGCGCGCAAGGTAACACCGAATTCGCGCGACAGATCGCCGATGGTGAAGACATTGGCGGCCCCGAAGGCCCGATCGGTATGCGCGATGTTCTCGCGAATTTCGAAACCGTTTGCGTCCATGCACACTCTCCTGAAGGTGGTCGCGATCGAGGACGGCAATCGCGCCAGTCTACGACCAAGGCCTGCAAGGTGATTTGAGACCGAAGGACAAACCGACATCCGGCGTACCGCGATGTGACCGGCGCCCTCGACCCTTGTGCGAACATAGGGAACACGGGCTCACGCAGGGAGAAGGTTGCAGGCTCCCTTAGGGAAAGTAACCGTTACTTCCGACGCCAAATCCCTGCAAAATCGGGCTTTAACTCACCGTTTACCAAACCACGTCAAAGATTCGGAACTTCTTGTCCCGGCGTTGCGCTTCGCATCGCCCCATCCCAGCCGCAGGAGGCGGGCATGGACCGTATGGAATCAGCCGCCCGAAAGTTCCGTGTCGATCCGGCGCCCGAGCCAGATCCCGTCGGCGATCTGCGCCGGCGAATCGAAGGCGCGCACGATCTCTTCGCCCCTTCGGCCATAGAGAGCCTGCGCACCGAGGTGGAACGGCTGCGGGAGGATCTGCGAGAAACCGCGCCCCGCGCGGCGGTCCGGGAAATCGGCCGCGCCCTGACCCATCTGCACGGACAGATGAGCGAGGTGCAGGCCATCGAGCCGGCCCGACTCGCGGCCGATCTCAATGATATCAAGCTGTGCCTCGGCATTTTCTCCGATGGCGAGGGCCGGGACGGGCTCTCTGCCGCCATGGAGGGATTGAGCCGCAAGGTGGACCTGCTCAACAGCCGGGCGGTGGAGCCGCAGGCCCTGGAGCGGCTTCAGGCGCAGATCGCGGAACTGAAGGACCTGGTGGCGCACGCCCTGGAAGAGGGCGGCGCGCTCGCTGGGCTCGGCGCCGCGTCCCGCGCGGATCTCATGCGGGTCGGCGAGGATGTGGTCCAGCGCATCGCCGTCACGGGCGCCGCGATGGAGCGGTCCACGCGCGACCTGATCGCCCGGCTGGACGAAGCACCCGCTACCGATTCGACCGGCGCGGCGATTCAGGAGCAGCTCGCGGACCTGACCGCCCGCCTCACCGACCTGTCGGAGCAGGTGGGCGCCGTCGGCGGCGCCGCCACGCTGGCGGAGAAGGTCGCGCTGCTGCTGGAGCGCCTAGAGGAAAAGGGCGAGCCGCAGGCGGAAACCCTTCAACCCCTCGCCGAGGCCCTGGAGCGCCATGTGGCGGTGCTTGCCGAACGGGTTCAGATCAGCGCCGAGCAGCAGGCGCGGCTCGATGGCATCGAAGCCCATCTGCAGGCCTTGACGCTGGAGCTGGAGCGGTTCCGCAGCGCCTCCGCCGATGTTTCCGCCGAGGCGGTGCAGGCCGTGGCGATGCGTCTTTCGGCCCGCGACGACGCCCCGGCCGTGATCGGCCTGAAGCGCGGCCTCGCGGCCCTGGAGGCACGCCAGCAGGATTTCGAACGTCGCACCCGGGACTTCTTCGCCGCCGAGGCGGAATTGGGCCTGCGCGACCTGGCCGATCAGGAAATGGTGCGCCCGCCCTATCGTGCGGCGGACCCAGGCCTCGACGGCGCCGATCTGTACCGCGCCGATGTCGACCGTCCCCATTTCGACCGCGCCCCCGCTGCGGACCGCGCCGCGGATATGGAACCGCATCGCTTTGATGGCGCCCGCCCGGTGTTCGACGGCGCTCTCGACGAGGCGGATTTCGCCGATCTGAGGCCACATCATTTTGCCGGCGACGCGGGGCTGGACGCGGATCCGGCGCCCTTCGCCGAAAGCGGACCGGGCAAGGCCGAGCCGCGCCTTGCTTCGACCCGCCGCCCGGTGGTCGAGAAGACGTCGCTGTTCGCCCGCCGAGAGGATCGCGCCATTCGGCTCGCCCGCCGCACCTCGCGCAAGCGCGCCGCCGCGAATCGCAAGCGTCCGGGCATTCCCCCCGCCGGGCGCGTGGCGATCGCCGCCGCCGCCCTCGGCATCGTAATCCTCGGCGCCGCGCAGCTGTCCGGCCCTATCGCACGCTTCGCGCACGCCATGGGGGTGACGGTCTCCGGCTCCTTCTCGCAGATCGCGCAAGGCCTGGAAGCGCGCGCGACGGAAACCGGCCCGCGCACTGCCTCGGCCGCTCCACCCGCTGTCGCCAAGGCGCCGCCGCCAGTCAATGCGCCGGCACTCGGCGATCTGCCGCCGCCGGTGGGCGCGCCCGCATTGCGCACCGCAGCTCTCGCTGGCAATCCGGCCGCCGCCTATGAGGTGGGCATGCGCTATGTGGACGGCAAAGGCACGGACATGAACCCGGTGAACGGGGTGAAATGGCTGTCCTACGCGGTCTCAAAAGGCTCGGTTCCCGCCGCCTACCAGCTTGGCAGCCTCTACGAATATACCAATCGCGACGTCGAGCAGGCACGCGCCCTCTATAGCTGGGCCGCGGAGCGCGGAAACCTGCGGGCCATGCACAATCTCGGCGTGCTGGCCTCGGAGGGCGTGGACGGAAAATCCGATTGGCCGGCGGCCATCCGCTGGTTCCGCATGGCGGCGGATCTCGGCCTGCGCGACAGCCAGCACAATCTCGGCGTGATCTATTCGCGCGGCCTCGGCGGCGCGCCGGACCTCGGCGAGGCTTGGAAATGGTTTGCCCTCGCCGCGAACCAGGGCGATTCGGAAAGCGCCCGCAAGCGCGACGACATCGTCGCCCGGGCCGATGCGGAAACCCTGCGGCGCGCGCAGGCCGCCGTGATCGCCTTCACGCCCGGCGTTGTCGACGAGGCGGCCAATACCACCGCCAGCAAGCCGGAATGGAACCAGGCATCTCCCGACGAGGCGGCGCCGCGCACGGTCTCCGCCAAAACCAGCGGCTAGGGCTGGGCCGGCATGAATCCGTCCGGGCGCCGGCCTTTGAAGGTCGGCGCCGCGCTGTCGCCCTTGCGTGAAGCAGGGCCTGACCCTCGGCCCCGCTGCCTTGGACGCGATCCCTCTCGCGGCGCGGGCGCGTCCCGCGCATGGTGAGCGCATGAAACAGCATGCGATTCGCATCCTCGGGCTCGATCCGGGCCTGCGCCGGACCGGCTGGGGCGTCATCGAGGCCGAAGGCTCCCGCCTCTCGTTTATTGCCTGCGGCACCATCCTGCCGCCCGAGGGGGCGGCGATGGCCGTTCGGCTGGCGACGCTCTACCGGGAATTATGTGCCGTCGTGGCCACCCATGCGCCCGACGAAGCGGCGGTGGAAGAGACCTTCGTGAACATGAATCCCGCCTCCACCCTCAAGCTCGGGCAGGCGCGCGGCGTGGTGATGCTCGCGCCCGCCCAGGCCGGCGTGGAGGTGGCCGAATATGCCGCACTGCTGGTGAAGAAGACCGTGGTTGGTGCCGGCCGGGCCGAAAAGGCGCAGATCCGCATGATGATCGGCGTGCTGCTGCCCAAGGCGACGCCCCAGACCGAAGACGCCGCCGACGCCCTGGCGGTCGCGATCACCCATGCCCATCATCGCGGCGCCGCTGCGCTGCGGCGCGCGGCGCTGTAGAGTGGTGCAAGCCGGGGGGCTCGCAGGGCGGCGATGCAGGGGGATGGCATGATCTGGGGGCAGCTGGCTTTGGTGGATGCGGCGCTGTTTGCCGGCGCCGCCTTTTATATCAATGTCGCCGAGCAGCCGGCGCGGGCGCAGCTCGATCCGGCGGCGCAATTGCGCCAATGGAAACCGGCCTATGCGCGCGGCTTCGCCATGCAGGCGAGCCTGGCCCTGCTCGGCTTCGGGCTTGGCGCGGTCGCCTTCGCCATGTCGGGCCAGTGGCGCTGGATGGCGGGCGCCGTGCTGATGCTGGCGAACTGGCCCTTCACGCTTATCGCCATCATGCCCACCAACCGCCGGCTCCTCGCCACCGAGGAAGCTCTTGCCGGAGCGGAAAGCGCGCATCAGATCGCCTGCTGGGGGCAATTGCACATGGTCCGCACCGGCCTCGGCGTCGTGGCTACCTTCGTTTTTCTCTGGGCGTCGCTGAGCGGCACCGGCGCGTGAAGGCCTCAACATGATCGGCAAGCTTAAGGGCGTCATCGACAGCTATGGCGAGGACCATGTGATCCTCGATGTGCATGGCGTCGGCTATCTCGTCCATGCCTCGACGCGCACGCTCCAGGGCCTGCCGCAGGCGGGGGAGGCGGCGGTGCTGTTCATCGAGACCTTCGTGCGGGAGGACCAGATCCGCCTGTTCGGCTTCGTCAGCGAGGCGGAGCGCGAATGGTTCCGCCTGCTGCAGGGCGTGCAGGGCATCGGCACCAAGACCGCGCTGGCGGTACTCTCCACCTTGCGCCCCGCCGAGCTGGCGCAGGCGATCGCGCTGGGCGACAAGGCCACCGTGGCGCGCGCACCCGGCGTCGGCCCGCGGGTGGCGACGCGCATCGTGACCGAGCTGAAGGACAAGACACCCGCGCTCTCCGGCGTCGATCCCGCGCTCGCCCAGCTTGCCGGCGAGATGGCGGCGGACCGTGTGCCGGCGCCGGTGGCGGATGCGATCTCGGCTTTGACCAACCTCGGCTACGGGCCGCCCCAGGCCTCCGCCGCCATCGCCGCCGCCGCGCGCGGGGCGGGGGAGGGGGCGACGACGGAGACCTTGATCCGGCTGGGATTGCGCGAGCTGGCGAAATGATCCCCGCCGGCCGCCGTGACCTGCTAGATTTCGCCTCTTCGCGATGGCACAAGGCCCCATGAACCCACGCCTTCTCACGCCGGAAAAGCGCGACGACGATACCGCCGATACGACGCTGCGGCCGCAGCGGCTCGCCGATTTCGTCGGCCAGGCGCAGGCGCGGGCGAACCTGGAAATCTTCATCAAGGCCGCGCGCGTCCGGCAGGAGGCGCTGGACCACGTTCTGTTCGTCGGCCCGCCGGGCCTGGGCAAGACCACGCTCGCGCAGATCATGGCGCGGGAAATGGGCGTCGGCTTCCGCTCCACCTCCGGCCCGGTGATCGCCAAGGCGGGGGATCTCGCGGCCATCCTCACCAATCTGGAGGAGCGCGACGTCCTGTTCATCGACGAGATTCACCGCCTGTCCCCGGCGGTGGAGGAAATCCTCTATCCCGCCATGGAGGATTATGAGCTGGACCTCGTCATCGGCGAGGGGCCGGCGGCGCGCTCGGTGAAGATCTCGCTGCCAAAATTCACCCTGGTGGGCGCAACCACCCGCTCCGGCCTGCTGACCACGCCGCTGCGCGACCGGTTCGGCATTCCCGTGCGGCTCGGCTTCTATACGGTCGAGGAACTGGAATTCATCGTTACGCGCGGCGCGCGGGTGTTCGGCATCGGGATTGCGGCGGACGGGGCGCGGGAGATCGCCATGCGGGCGCGCGGCACGCCCCGCATCGCCGGCCGCCTGCTGCGGCGGGTGCGCGATTTTGCCTTGGTGGCGGAGGTGGAGACCATCGACCGCGCCATCGCCGATCGCGCCCTCTCCGCGCTGGAGGTGGACAGCGCGGGCCTCGATGCCATGGACCGTCGCTATCTCAACGTGATCGCCGAGTTCTACGCCGGCGGGCCGGTGGGGGTGGATACACTGGCGGCGGCGCTCTCGGAGCCGCGCGATGCCATCGAGGAGATCGTCGAGCCGTTCCTGGTGCAGAAGGGCTTCATCCAGCGCACCCCGCGCGGCCGCATGCTCACCTCCGGAGCCTATCGCCATCTCGGCCTGCCGGAGCCGCAGCGACCATCCTCCGCCTTGCCTCTGTTCGACGAGGAAGAGTAGGTCTTGTCGCCGTCCCGCGCAGGCCGTGGGGCGCAAGGGCTGACGGGCGCAACGGCGAGAGAGGCGGCATGAAGAACGACATCAGCGGCGAACGCGCGACGGCACCGGGCGAACTGGAGACGCACCCCCATCTCTCGGGGCGCCTCATTCCCGGCGGCCATGCGCTGGCCCTGCGGGTCTATTACGAGGACACCGATTTCTCCGGCATCGTCTACCACGCCAATTATCTGAAGTTCATGGAGCGCGGCCGCTCCGACTACATCCGCCTCCTGGGGGTCGCGCAGGGCGCCTTGTTCGCCGAGGCTGCGGCCGAAGCGCCCGGTTTTCACTTCGTCGTGCGTTCCATGCAGCTCGATTTTCTCAAACCTGCCCGCATCGACGATGTGCTGGAGGTGGTGACCCTGTCCAAGGAGGTCGCCGGCGCCTCCATCATGCTCGGCCAGAGCGTGCGGCGGAACGGCGAACTCCTGGTCTCCGCCAATGTGCGCGTGGCCTTTGTTTCCCAAGGGCGCGCGCGCCGTATTCCCGATGCCCTGCGCCTGGCGACGCTCGCCGATGCGGAGCGCGCGGCGCAGGACGGCGCAGCGCCGCGCTAACGCTTCCTTAAGCATGATCGTGTGTTCTCTGTCGCAGCGTCGCGCGAACTGCTGCGACGCGGCGAAAATCCAGCGCGGTCAAAGTTTGGACAGAGTCCGCCGGTCAAAGAACCCGCACTCTTCAAAACGGAAGCTGCAGGCGCATGCGTTGCAACTCGCGCTGCAACGCGGTGCGAAGCCGAGGATATGAGATGATGTCTGGCGAGAACGCGCGGTGCGGCCGATGAAGCGGCTCCTCCTTGCGACGGCGGCGCTGCTGGCCCTGTCCTGTGCCACCGCTCTGGCCCAGGGAACGGGCAATGCCCCGCCCCTGGCGGCCCCCGTGGCGAGCGGCGCGCTCGATGCGCCGAGCGTGAACATCTCACTGATCAGCCTGTTCATGCAGGCGCATATCGTGGTCAAGCTGGTCATGCTCGGCCTGGTCGCGGCGTCGGTGTGGGTGTGGGCGATCATCATCGACAAGACATTGGCGTTCGGCCGCAACCGCCGCGCCATGGACACGTTCGAGCAGGCGTTCTGGTCCGGCCAGAGCCTGGAGGACCTCTATCGCTCGCTCGCCGGGCGCCCCAATCATGCCATGGCGGCGATCTTCGTCGCGGCCATGCGGGAGTGGAAGCGCACCTATGAGGGCGGCGCGCGCTCCTTCGCCGGGCTCAATCAGCGCATCGAGAAGGTGATGGACGTGACCATCGCCCGCGAGATGGAGCGGTTGGAAAACCGGCTGCTGGTGCTGGCGACGGTGGGCTCCGCCGGCCCCTTCATCGGCCTGTTCGGCACGGTGTGGGGCATCATGACCTCGTTCCAATCCATCGCCGCCTCGAAGAACACGAGCCTTGCGGTTGTGGCGCCGGGCATCGCGGAAGCCTTGTTCGCGACAGCGATGGGCCTCGTTGCGGCCATTCCCGCGACCATTTTCTACAACAAGTTCATTTCCCAGGCGGGCCGGCAAGCGCAGCGTCTCGAAGGCTTCGCCGACGAGTTCTCGGCGATCCTGTCGCGCCAGATCGACGAACGGGGCTGAGAGCGCGCCATGGGCATGTCGGCAGGCGGCGCGGGGGGATGGCAGGGACGGCGCTCGCGCCGGCGCCGGGTCTCCGTCATGGCGGAAATCAACGTGACGCCCATGGTGGACGTCATGCTGGTGCTGCTGATCGTGTTCATGGTGGCGGCGCCGCTGATGACCGTGGGCGTGCCAGTGGACCTGCCGCAGACCCAGGCCAAGTCGGTGGACCAGGACAAGGACCCGCTGACCATTTCGGTGAACGACAAGGGCCAGATCTTCATCCAGGACACCGAGATCAAGATCGACGACCTGGTGACCAAGCTCCAGGCCATCGCCAAGAACGGGTTTGACGAGCGCATCTTCGTGCGCGGCGACAAGAAGGTGGACTACGGCACCGTGATGCGCGTCATGGGCCGCCTTTCGGGTGCCGGATTCAAGCGGGTCGCACTGGTGACCGAGGTCGAACAAGGGGGCTGAGAAGGATCAGGATGCGCGTCGGCTTAACCGCATCATCCATTGCGCACGGGGCCGTCCTCGTGTTCGCCTTGGTGTCCTTCTCGGGCCCGAGACCCTTCGACACGCCTCCCGAGACGGTCGCGGTGGACGTGATCTCCGCATCCGACCTGTCGCAGCTCACCAAGGGCAACCAGAAGGGCAAGAAGGCCGAGCCGCCGAAAGTGGTGGCCGAGAAGGTCGATACGCCCAAGCCCGCCGACAATCCCGACCTGAAGGTCACCGACAAGGCCGAGGTCCAGCCCAGCGCCGCCGTGCCGCCTCCGCCGCCTCCGCCGAAGGTGGAGCAGCCGAAGCCCGCCCCGACCCCGCCCAAGGCCGAGAAGCCGCCCGAGCCCAAGCCCGAGCAGCCGAAGGCCGACGAGGCGCTGAAGGCGGAGCCGAAGAAGGAAGAGCAGAAGCAGGAGGCCAAGGCCCCGCCGATGCCGCCGAAAAAGCCCGATCCGCCGAAGGAAGTGCCCAAGCAGGTCGCCGACGCCAAGACGCCGACCGACCAGAAGTTCGACGTCGACAAGATCGCCGCCTTGCTGGACAAGCGCACGCCCCAGCGCAACGCGGCGGCGGCCGACGCCATTTCCCACACCGCCTCGCTCGGCGCGACCGCCGGCGTTGCCGCGACCCTGACGCAGAACGAGCTGGATGCGCTGCGCGCCCGGCTGCGCGAATGCTGGAATCCGCCCGTGGGCGCGGCCGAGGCGCAGGACATGCAGGTGCTGATCCGCGTGAACTTCAATCAGGACGGGTCGGTCATCGGCAGCCCGGTGCTGCTCGAAGGCTCCGCCTCGCCCTACGGCCCCGCGTTCGCGGAAAGCGCGATCCGCGCCATCCGCCGCTGCTCGCCCTATTCCTTCCTGCCGCCCTCGAAATACGAGGTGTGGCGCACCATCGACATGACCTTCACGCCACGCGACATGTTCCGTGGCTGAGGCGTTCCGCACCCGATCTGCCGAAACGAGACAAGAATGACCTTTCTGAAGCGACCCGCACCGTTCGAGGCCTCCGGTACCCTGCTGTCCCGTCGCGCCCTGGTGACGGCGGGGGGCGGCGTCGCGGCCGCCCTGGCCCTCGGCGGGCTGCCCGCCCCGGCGCGGGCCGCGCTGAAGCTGGACATCACCTCCGGCACGCCGCAGCCGATTCCCATTGCGATCACCGATTTCATCGGCGAGGGCGAGGTGGGGCGCGGCGTCAGCCAAGTGGTGAGCGCCGATCTCAAGCGCTCCGGCCTGTTCGCGCCCATCGAGCCCAAGGCGTTCGTGGAGAACATCACCAATCCCGACCAGGCGCCGCGGTTCCAGGACTGGCGGGTGATCAACGCCCAGGGTCTCGTCACCGGCCGCGTCACGCGCCAGGGCGACGGGCGGCTCAAGGCCGAGTTCCGCCTGTGGGACGTGTTTGCAGGCCAGCAATTGCTGGGACAGCAATATTTCACCCAGCCGGAGAACTGGCGGCGGGTCGCCCACATCATTGCCGACGCCATCTATGAACGGCTGACCGGCGAGAAGGGCTATTTCGACACCCGCATCGTGTTCATCGACGAGAGCGGCTCGAAGGAGCGGCGCATCAAGCGCCTCGCGATCATGGACCAGGACGGCGCCAACGTGACCTATCTCACGCGCGGCGACGACCTGGTGCTGACCCCGCGCTTCTCGCCGACCAGCCAGGAAATCACCTATATGTCCTACGGCCGGGCGGATCCGCGGGTCTATCTGCTGAACATCGAGACCGGGCAGCGCGAGATCGTCGGCAATTTCCCCGGCATGAGCTTCTCGCCGCGCTTCTCGCCGGACGGGCAGCGGGTCATCATGAGCCTTCAGCAAGGCGGCAATTCCAACATCTTCGTCATGGACCTGCGCTCCAAGACCACGACACGCCTCACCGACGTGGCGGCGATCGACACCGCGCCTTGCTATTCTCCGGACGGACGGCAGATCTGTTTCGAGAGCGATCGCGGCGGCACTTCGCAGATCTACATCATGGGCGCGGACGGTTCGGGCGCGCGCCGCATCTCATTCGGAAATGCGCGCTATTCGACGCCGGTGTGGTCGCCGCGCGGGGATGTCATCGCCTTCACGCGGCAGGCGGAAGGCCGGTTCGGCATCGGCGTCATGAAGACCGACGGCTCGGGCGAGCGCGTGCTGACGGAAGGCTTTCACAACGAGGGGCCGACCTTCGCGCCCAATGGGCGGGTCATCATGTTCTTCCGCGATCCGGCCGGTGGCGCCGGGCCGCAGCTCTTCACCATCGACGTGACGGGCTATAACGAGCAGCGCGTGCCGACGCCGAGCTATGCCTCCGATCCCGCGTGGTCGCCGCTGCGCTCCTGACGCAAGGGCGCGCCTGCGTGTTGCCGGCGCGCCACAGGTTGGCGCAAACGTCTCCCATGGTTTCGCGCGGCATTAAGGATAATGCCCTGATTTCATGGGGTTGAGGGTGGTTTGCGCAAAATGTTCAAAAGCGCGGCAGCCCCGCCTTTTGTGGTCCCCATCTTCGCCATCATGATGCCACGGCCCCGCACCACTGCTGCATTCGCCGCATGCGGGATGTCTGCTGACGCGGTAGGGGCGACCGGCTGCCGGCCGCTGCCGGACGCCGGGCGTCAGATGCCGGCGTCCTGCTGTGGCCGACGTCGCTCACCAAGCATTAACCACGAGAGACGGTAGGAGCCCGCGAACGGGCCTCCGCCGCGCTCTGCGGACGCCGGACGGGGCCTGCGGAACCTTCGCTTAAGAAAGCGGCTGTTACACGAGGTCTCCGGCTTGCGTTGAGAAGGGAGTCACCGGAATGCGTTTCTTTGGTTTTGCTCGCGGCTTCCGGTTCGCCGCTCTATTCGGGTTCGCGCTGGCGCTGGCCGCCTGCGCCAATAATCCTGATCAGAATGCGGCGGGTGGTGCCGGCGGCGCCGGTGGGCCTCCCGGTTCGCCGCAGGAATTCGTGGTGGCGGTGGGTGATCGCGTGTTCTTCGATACCGACCAGACGGATCTTTCGCCCCAGGCGCGCGCCACGCTGGATCGCCAGGCCCAGTGGCTGCAGCAGTACAGCCGCTACACCTTCATCATCGAAGGCCATGCCGACGAGCGCGGCACGCGCGAATACAATATCGCCCTCGGCGCCCGCCGCGCCCAGAACGTGCGCGACTATCTCGCCTCGCGCGGTATCGACCCGGCGCGCATGCGCACCATCTCTTACGGCAAGGAACGCCCGGTGGCGGTGTGCAACGACATCTCCTGCTGGTCGCAGAACCGCCGCGCGGTGACGGTGCTGAACACCGGCGGTGCGTAATCCGGATCTGTCGCCTTCAGTTCTCCCTTCGGCCGAGCCGGTGCCTTCGGGTGCCGGCTCCGTCGTTTTCGCGGGCCGGTTGCCGCCGGTCGCGGCCCTGGCATCTCCCTGCGCCGGGGTCACACTTTGGACGCGATCCCTCGGCAAAGCTGCAACAGATGCGGGGCTTTGAGCGATGTCCCTGACTTCAACCCCTTTCGCGATTCGGACCATGATGCGCCCGCTTTCCGGTGCCCGCGCGCTCTTGTTCGCCGCCTGCCTGAGCCTGGTGGCCGGTGGTGCGCAGGCGCAGAACAATCCCTTCGGCGATCTCTTCAAGCCGCCCGGCGCGGTGCAGAGCGAGCAGGCCGCCGCCGCCGCGCAGTCCGAGAGCGTGCTGCGCATCGACCGGCTGGAAAACCAGCTGCGCACGATGACCGGCCAGATCGAGGAACTGCAGTATCGCAACCAGCAGCTGGAGCAGCAAATGCGCCGCTTCCAGGAAGATGTCGAATATCGCCTCTCGGGCGGAAAGGGGCCGCGCCCCACCGCGCCGGCGGCCGGCCCGATCGGCGCGCCTGGTGCGGGGCCGGGGGCGGTGCCGCCGGTTGCCGCTCCGGTGGTGCCGGGTACCGGCAAGCGCTCCGACGCCTTTGATCCGAACGAGGATCCGGTCGCGCCCGGCGCGCCCCAGCCCCTGGGATCGCCGACGAGCGCCTCCGCCGGCCTCGCGCGGCCGAGCGTGCCGCTGGAGATCGGCCCGGGCGGGAGCGGGGCGCCCGCGCGCGCCGGCGCGCCCGCGCAGACGGCCGCCCTGACGCCCGCGGGCACCGCGCGCGAGATGTTCGATGTCGGTTACGGGCAGATCCAGCGCCAGGATTATGCGGCGGCGGAGCAGACCTTCCGCCAGTTCCTCCAGGCCTATCCCTCTGACCGGCTGACCCCGGATGCGGTCTATATGCTCGGCGAGAGCCAGTTCCAGCGCCAGTCGTTCAAGGATGCGGCCGAGCTGTTCCTCCAGGTTTCCACCAAATATCCCAATTCCACGCGCGCGCCGGAAGCGCTGCTGCGCCTTGGCCAGTCGCTGGCCTCGCTGAACGAGCGCGAGGCGGCCTGCGCCACCTTCGGCGAAGTGGATCGCAAATATCCCCGCGCCGCCTCGACGGTGCGCCAGGCTGTGGAACGCGAGCAGAAGCGTGCCGGCTGCTGAGGCAGCGCCGCTCGCGCCGCGTCCCGTGGGGGATGACGAACTCCCCGCGCTGTTCTCCCAGGTCTTTGCCCATCCGGCGGTTCTGCTGGCCTGCTCCGGCGGCCCGGATTCCACCGCTTTGATGGAACTTGCCGCCCGCTGGGCGCGCCTGTGCCCCGCCGCGCCCGCGCTGTTCGCAGCCACCGTCGACCATGGCCTTCGCGCCGCCGCTGCAGAAGAGGCGCAGGTGGTGGCCGCCCAGGCCCGTCGCCTCGCCATTCCCCATGCGATCCTGACCTGGGCCGGCCCGCGCATCACCGGCAGTATTCAGGCGCGTGCGCGCACCGCGCGCTACGCCTTGCTGGTGGCCCATGCCCGACAGGTCGGCGCGCAGGCCATCGTGACGGCCCACACGCTCGATGACCAGGCCGAGACCATCCTCATGCGTCTCGCGCGCGGTTCCGGCCTCTCCGGCCTTGCCGGCATGGCGGCCGCGACACGGCGCGAGGGCGTGACGCTGCTGCGTCCCCTGCTCGCGATCCCGAAGAGGCGCCTGATCGCCACGCTGGAGGCGTCGCGGGTGGGCTTCGTCGCCGATCCGTCCAATGCGAACCCGGCCTTCACCCGGGTGCGCGTGCGCGCTCTGATGCCGCACCTTGCCGGCGAGGGGCTCGATGCCGCCGGCCTCTCCCGGTTCGGGCGGCGGGTGGCGCGCGCCGAGGCCGCGCTGGAACAGGCGGCGGACCAAGCCCTCGCCGCGCTCGCGCCACAACCCTGGCCGGAGGCGGGGCCGATCCGCCTCGCCCGCGCGGCTTTCTTCACCTTGCCGGAGGAAATCGCCCTGCGGGTTTTGCTGCGCCTGCTCGACGCGGTGGGCGACGAGGGACCCGTCGAGCTTGCCAAGCTTGAGCGCCTTATGGCCCGTCTCGGCGCCGCGCAGGCCGATGGGCGCAGCGTTTTCGCCACGCTTGCGGGGGCGCGCATCCACCTCGCGCCGAGCCGGCTGGAGGTTGCGCGCGCCATGCCGCGCCGTGCCCGCCGCATGGGCAATAGCGCATAATTGAGTCTTCTAGCTGCTGTTCTCCTTGGCAAGACAGAGGGCGCGACCTATTTTAACCTCGGACGCAAGGTGAGCGATGACGCAGAATGGCCATTCCGGGCAACTGGAAGCCCGATGCGGGAGCGCCGTCGCTGCGCTCCCCGTGAGGAATTTATGAACGCCAACCTTCGCAATTTCGCCCTGTGGGTCATTATCGTTCTGCTGCTTCTGGCGCTGTTCTCGCTCTTCCAGAGCCCCGGACAGCGCACCAGCGCGAACGACATTTCCTTCTCGCAGCTGCTCTCCGACGTGGATCAGGGCCGGGTGCGCGACGTGGTGATCGAGGGGCCGACCATCACCGGCTCGTTCACCGATGGCCGCGCCTTCCAGACCTACGCCCCCAATGATCCCACCCTGGTGCAGCGCCTGTACGGAAAGGGCGTTTCCATCACGGCGCGTCCGATCCAGGACAATGTGCCCTGGTTCGTCAGCCTGCTGGTCTCCTGGCTGCCGTTCATCGCCCTGATCGGCGTGTGGATCTTCCTCTCGCGCCAGATGCAAGGCGCCGGCGGCAAGGCCATGGGCTTCGGCAAGAGCCGCGCCAAGCTGCTGACCGAAGCGCACGGCCGCGTCACGTTCGAGGACGTGGCTGGCATCGACGAGGCCAAGAGCGAACTGACCGAGATCGTGGAATTCCTGCGCGACCCGCAGAAATTCCAGCGCCTCGGCGGCCGGATCCCGCGCGGCGTGCTGCTGGTCGGCCCGCCGGGCACCGGCAAGACGCTGCTCGCCCGCTCCATCGCGGGTGAAGCGAACGTCCCCTTCTTCACCATTTCCGGTTCGGACTTCGTGGAAATGTTCGTGGGCGTCGGCGCGAGCCGCGTGCGCGACATGTTCGAGCAGGCGAAGAAGAACGCCCCCTGCATCATCTTCATCGACGAAATCGATGCGGTGGGCCGTCATCGCGGCGCCGGGCTCGGCGGCGGCAATGACGAGCGCGAGCAGACCCTCAACCAGCTGCTGGTGGAGATGGACGGGTTCGAGGCGAACGAGGGCATCATCCTCATCGCCGCCACCAACCGCCCGGACGTGCTCGACCCGGCCTTGCTGCGTCCCGGCCGCTTCGACCGCCAGGTCGTGGTGCCCAATCCGGACGTGGTCGGCCGCGAGCAGATCCTGAAGGTGCATGCCCGCAAGATCCCCATCGCGCCGGACGTGAACCTGAAGGTGATCGCGCGTGGCACCCCCGGCTTCTCGGGCGCCGACCTTGCGAACCTGTGCAACGAAGCTGCCCTCATGGCCGCCCGTCGCAACAAGCGCATGGTCACCATGAGCGAGTTCGAGGACGCCAAGGACAAGGTGATGATGGGGGCGGAGCGCCGCTCGCTGGTCATGACCGAGGAAGAGAAGATGCTGACCGCCTATCACGAGGGCGGCCACGCCATCGTGGCACTCAAGGTTCCGGCGACGGACCCGGTGCACAAGGCGACCATCATCCCCCGCGGGCGCGCGCTCGGCATGGTCATGCAGCTGCCGGAGCGCGACAAGCTCTCCATGTCCTACGAGCAGATGACCTCGCGCCTCGCCATCATGATGGGCGGCCGCGTGGCGGAAGAGCTGATCTTCGGCCATGACAAGGTGACCTCGGGCGCGGCCTCCGACATCGAGCAGGCGACCCGCCTCGCCAAGATGATGGTGACGCGCTGGGGCTTCTCCGACCTGCTCGGCCAGGTCGCCTATGGCGAGAACCAGGACGAGGTGTTCCTCGGCATGTCCATGCAGCGGCACCAGAATATTTCCGAGGCGACGGCGCAGACCATCGACAAGGAAGTGCGGCGTCTTGTGGACGAAGGCTATGCGGAGGCGACCCGCATCCTCACCGAGAATCGCGAGGGCCTCGAAGCCCTGGCGCGCGGCCTGCTGGAATATGAAACCCTTTCCGGCGACGAGATCATCGACCTGCTCGGCGGCAAGCCGCCGGTGCGCGACACGGTGATCGAGCCCGCCAATCCGCGTGGCTCGGTGGTGCCCACTGCCGGCAAGAATCGCCCCCGCCCGGATGGACCGGCCGGCAGCATAGAGCCCCAGCCCCAGTCCTGATCGGAACTGAGGATGATGTCATAGAAAGAAAATGCCCGCCTTGAGCGGGCATTTTTTTTGGCGGAGCCTCAGTGGCTCGCCGGACAGGACGTGGGCGCGGGGCTGGCCCCTGGGCAGGGGGCGGCGCAATCGTCTCACCGCGCCCCTGCTTTGTGCGGCCCAAGCCTGGGCGGATCAGACCTTCCGGCAGAAATCCGTCATGGTCTGCGCCATATAGGCGAGGTGATCCGACGTGAGTCCGGGATAGACGCCGATCCAGAAGGTGGAGTTCATCACCTTATCGCTGTTCGTGAGATCGCCGTGGACCCGGTAGGTCTGAGTCTTGAAATAGGGCTGCCGGATCAGGTTTCCGCCGAACAGCAAGCGGGTCGCGATCTTATTGTCTTCCAGGTGGCGAATCAGCGCGTTGCGCGTGAAGGGGGCGCCGTCCCGGACGGTGAGGGGCAGGCCGAACCAGGACGGATCGGACTTCGGCGTCGCCTCGGGCAGGATCAGAAATTCCTCGAGGGGCTTCAGCGCCTCTTTGAGGACGGCGAAATTGCGGCGCCGGTCGGCGATGAAGCCCTCCAGCCGGTCCATCTGGCCGAGGGCCACGGCCGCCTGCATATCCGTGATCTTCAGATTATAGCCGATGTTCGAATAGGTATATTTGTGGTCATAGCCCTCGGGCAGATCGCCGAGCTGCCAATTGAAGCGCTGCTTGCAGGTGTTGTCCTTGCCCGGCTCACACCAGCAGTCGCGGCCCCAGTCGCGAATGGATTCCAGGGCGCGCTTCAGCACGCTCTTATTGGTGAAGACAGCGCCGCCCTCGCCCATCGTGATATGGTGCGCGGGATAAAAGCTGACCGTGCCGATGTCACCGAGCGTCCCGACCGTGGTGCCGTTGTATGTCGCGCCGAGCGCGTCACACGTGTCTTCCACCACGAACAGGTCGTGCTTGCGCGCGACTTCCAGGACGGTATCCAGATCGAACGGATTGCCCAGGGTATGGGCGACCATGATGGCTCGTGTCTTGCTGGTGATCGCATCCTCGATCAGGTCCGAGCGGATATTGTAGGTGGGCAGATGAACATCCAGGAAAACCGGCACCAGCTGGTTCTGCAGGATGGGATTGACGGTGGTGGGAAAGCCGGTGGCACAGGTGATTACCTCGTCGCCGGGCTTCAGATGATTGGGCACCATGGGCGAGCACAGGGCGCTGGCGGCCAACAGATTCGCCGACGAGCCGGAATTGCAGGTCAAGGCGAAGCGGCTGCCGAGGAATCCCTTGAGGCGCTTTTCGAAGGCATCGTTGAAGCGGCCGGTGGTCAGCCAAAAATCCAGGGACGCTTCCATCAGAAGCCGCATCTCGGTGGCGCCATGCACCTTTCCGGAGACCGGGACAAAAGACGAGCCGGGGACAAAAGGCTTGGGCTTGTGCGCGATATCAGAATACCGAGCGGCAAGTTCGACGATGAGGCGGCGCAGTTCTTCCGGATTATCCGATTCCCCAGAGAGGACGTCGTGGGCCTGCTTAATTAGGATGTCGTTCATGAAACTGGCACCTGATCGTGACGGGCAGGGAAGAACCTAACGCGTTCGCGCCTGCGATATCGGTTATCACTTGCCCAGTCAAACCACCAAGAATCCGGCCGTGCCAGCATGCCGCCACCGCGCCTCCGGGGCCTTCGCTGCGCTCGATCGCGGTCATCGCGTCTTGCCGAACCCGGCGCACTTTGTAATGGTGACGGCATGAAAAGCGCCTATGCTGGGCCATCCACATGCCGCGTTGAATATATTCGATCTTACCGCCAATCGAGTCGATCTCTTTTCTGATGAAATTCCCAGATCCCAAACGAAGTCCCTATTATATTGTGGCGCCGCGCTACACCCGAATGTCTGCGGGCATTAAGTGCCTTCATTTACTGTGCCATATGCTGAACCTGCGCGGCGAGCGTGCTTTTTTTTCCCCAACGCCCCTGGCGGACGGGATCGGCACGCATCCGGATCTTTTGACCCCGCTTTTGACCGAAGAGATCGTAGATTACCATTTTGAGCACGGCGCCCGGCCCATTGTGATCTATCCGGAGGTGGTGTCAGGCAATCCCTTCGACGCGGAGACAGTGGTCCGCTATGTCCTTAATTTTCCGGGGTTTCTTGGTGGAGATACGAGCTTTCCCCCGGAGACGATCGTGTTTGGCTATACCAGCATTCTCGCCGAATTCTGCGGGGCGCCGGACAATGTGCTGTTCCTGCCCCATGTGGACACCCGCATCTTCAGCGCCGCCGACACCGGCGCCCGCGCCGGCACCTGCTACACCGCGATCAAGTATAAATATGTCCACGGGGGGGAAGTTTTCGGAATTCCTCCCGATTGCATCGAGATTACCCGCGACCAGCCGGACTCCCATACGATAGAAGAGCTCGCCGCCTTGTTCCGCAAGAGCGAAGTCTTTTATTGCTTCGAAAATACATCGCTCAGCCTGGAGGCGACGTTGTGTGGGTGTCCCACCATCCTGATGCCGAATCCATTCTTTGAAGTTGCGCTCGCTGATAAGGAGATTGGCCGCAACGGTGTGGCGTGGGGCGATACCCCAGAGCAGCTGGCCCATGCAAAGGCGACGGTGCATCTGGTGGCGGAGGAGTATCGGCAGGCGGAAGTGGCGTTCGAGCGCCAGCTGAGCCATTTCATCGACGTCACCCAGGCGGCGACTGCGGGGCGGAGCTATAGCCGCAAGGTCCGCCGGCCGCTCCTGCCATTCGAGACCGGCGAGGGCTTCAAGGAAGAGCGGGCGCGCCAGGGGCGGGCCATGGCCCGCCATCCGTTCCGCCTGGCGGGGGCGCAATTGCTCAGCATGGGGCGCATGCTTCTCGATCGTTCCGCGGAGCTGAAGCTATTGCGAAGCTCTCGTTTGTTCGATGCGCGGTGGTATCTTGAGCACTATCCCGACATCGCACGCATGAAGGTCGATCCCGTCCGCCATTATCTGTTGCATGGGGCTGACGAGGACAGGGACCCCGGCCCGTTTTTCTCCACCAGGGATTATTACGCCCTGCACCGCGATCTGAAGCAGAAGGGTGTAAATCCGCTCGTTCACTATCTGAGGTCGGGTCAGTTTGACGATGGCCCAGCCTTGGGACCCGATCCAAGTAAGGCGGAGGGTGAGGGGTTGAGCGAATGAGGCGTGCCGTCTTCAGCGTGGCGGGCGCAGCATAGGTAAATATTAGACCGCAGGGCTCAGGGTTGTACAGCGCATTCGTTTTTGTGCAAGCGCAGGGCATGGATTTAGCTTGCGCGGAAGGTCTAAAACGTCGCATGCCCTCACGGTGAGGGCATCATTCAGGCCGGTGCGGCAGCGGTCGAGATTCTTTGCCGGCGTGCCTGAATATCCCACCTATAGTTGCCAAGGCAGGCTTGAACTCAATATCAAGGTGCCTTAGTAGTCCGATCCGTTTTAGGGCGGTGGAACGGGGAAGCATTAATGCAGGCGGTCATTCTCGCTGGCGGCTACGGCACGCGCATCTCCGAAGAATCCAATCTTCGCCCGAAACCGATGATCGAGATCGGCGGAAAGCCTATTCTTTGGCATATATTGAAAATTTACTCGTGGTACGGAGTAAATGATTTTATCATTTGCTGCGGCTACAAAGGTTATATGATAAAAGAGTATTTCGCCAATTATTTTCTTCACATGTCTGATGTCACCATCAACATGGACGATAATTCCATAGAAGTGCATCAACGTAAGGCGGAGCCTTGGCGCGTCACCCTCGTCGATACCGGCGAGGGCACGCAGACCGGGGGGCGTGTCAAACGGGCGGCGCCTTACATCAAGGGCGATTTCTGCTTGACCTATGGAGATGGCGTCGGGTCTGTCGATATCGGGGCGCTCATCAATTTTCATAAATCGCATGGTCAGCTCGCGACCATGACCGCGGTTCAGCCGCCGGGCCGGTTCGGCTCCCTTCAGCTCGACGGCAACCGCATCTCCGCCTTCGTGGAAAAGCCGGTTGGAGATGGCGGCTGGATCAACGGCGGCTTCTTCGTCTTGTCGCCAAAGGTCCTCGACTATATCGCCGACGATCATACGCTTTGGGAGCGGGAGCCGATCGAGCGGCTGGCTCAGGAGGGCGAACTTCAGGCTTGGTTCCATCCCGGCTTCTGGCAGCCGATGGATACCCTGCGCGACAAGACTAGCCTTGAGGCTTTGTGGGAAACCGGCAAGGCGCCTTGGAAGGTGTGGGACCGATGACACCTGAATTCTGGCGCGGAAAGCGGGTATTCCTGACGGGGCACACAGGGTTCAAAGGTGGATGGCTATCGCTGTGGCTTCACGGCCTGGGAGCCGAGGTGACGGGCTTTGCTCTCGCGCCATCGGGCTCAAGCTTCTTTGAAGTTGCACGGATACAAGAGGTGAGCCGGTCGATCATCGGAGATATACGCGACCCAGCCACCCTGTCCACGGCGATGCGCGACGCAAGCCCCGAGATCGTCATCCATATGGCAGCGCAAGCGATCGTCCTGCGTGGCTATGATGATCCGGTAGAGACATACTCCACGAACGTCATGGGGCTCGTGAACCTCTTTGAAGCGGTGCGAAACACGCCCAGCGTTCGCACAATTGTCAACGTCACGAGCGATAAATGCTACGAGAACCGCGAGTGGGTTTGGGGCTATCGTGAAACGGAGCCCATGGGGGGGTATGATCCCTACAGCAATTCAAAGGCATGCGCGGAACTGGTGACCTCAGCTTATCGGCAGTCGTACTTTTCGCGTGCTAAGGAGGAAGGTAGGCTAGTGGCGGTGGGCAGCGGGCGGGCCGGTAACGTCATCGGGGGCGGAGACTGGGCGGCCAATCGCCTCGTGCCGGACATCATGCGTTCGATCGCGGCGGGAGAGCCGGTGAAGATCCGCAATCCGTCTGCAATCCGTCCATGGCAGCACGTGCTTGAGCCATTGAGCGGCTATCTCACTTTGGCGGAGCGCCTCCATGGGGCAGGCGGAAATGACTACGCTAGCGGCTGGAATTTCGGACCTTCGCCGGATGATGTACGACCGGTAAGTTGGATTGTGGAGCATCTGACCAATCTGTGGGGACAGGGTGCGCGGTGGACACTTGATGCAAATCTGGGACCTCATGAGGCTCACTTCTTGTCTTTGGATTGTGCGAAGGCCCGCGCGGGTCTTGGCTGGCGAGCGGCCTGGCCGCTGACGCGGGCGCTGGAGGAGATCGTCACCTGGCACAAGGCGTTTCTGGCCGGGGCCGACATGCAGGATGTCTCGCGTACGCAGATCGCTGCGTATCAAGCGAGCCTGAAGGTCTGAACCAGCTCATGACGATTAAGCCGTTTGTCGCCAGAGATTAAATGGGCGCTGAACCCCGAGGCATGACGGGGCACCGTTCAAAGGAGTTGGTCAAAGGACCGATCATGGCAGATATTGAGGGTGCAAGCGTCGTCTTTGATCTCGACGGAACAATGGTGGACACAGCGCCGGATATTATTGATAGCGTGAATGAGGCGCTTGCCTCGTTGTCCTTTTCCGCAGCGCCGCCTGCGCTGATTTTGCCAGGCGTCAGCCGCGGAGCAGAAGAGATGCTCCGGCTCGGACTGGCTTTCAATGGCGTCGCGGCTGACCCGGAGATCCTCACCAGAGGGATCGATCGCTTCCTCGCACATTATGAGGCCAATATCGCGGTAAAGAGCGCGCCCTATCCTGGCCTTAGGGAGGTATGCGAGCGCCTTACACAGGCGGGCGCCAAGCTGGGAGTCTGCACTAATAAACGGCATAGACTCGCGTCAAAACTGTTAAAAAACCTTAATTTAGATGATCTTTTCCTTGTTGTAGCTGGTCGAGACACTTTTGCAAAAAGCAAACCTCATCCCAGTCACCTCCTAAACACAATTCAAGAACTCGGAGGTGATCCAAGACGAGCTGTTATGGTTGGGGATAGCGATGTTGATATTAATACGGCAGTCTCTGCAAATATTCCGATAATCCATGTTTCGTTTGGTTACGGGCCTCTTTCGTCTGATCGGCGGTCTATTGCAGGGACAATTGACCATTTTAATGAGCTTGAACTTGTCATTAGGGAGATATTCTACGACTAAGCACGGGGTAACATTTCGTGTCTTGACAGAGAATTGTTTCTTGGATATTCGGTGGCCGCGAATTTGGTGGCGATAATTTGGGCGACGGGGTCTGCGATGAATGCTCATCATGAGTTTGCGCGGTGCACTGAGGGGTCGACCAAGATTCCGGATCGTCTTTTTATTTTCGAACTTGCAAATAACCACATGGGAAACGTCGAACATGGAATTCGCGTGATTCGCGAATTTCGCGACGTTGCGAAGGATTTTGATTTTAAATTTGCATTCAAGCTGCAATATCGGCAACTCGATACCTTCATCCATGAGGATTTTAAGGATCGTCTAGACATAAAATACATTAAACGTTTTTCGGAGACGCGGTTGTCGCGCGAGGACATGAAGCGCATCGTCGGTGAAATCCGCGATGCTGGCTTTCTCGCGATCTGCACGCCTTTTGACGAAGCGTCCGTCGACGCAATCATCGAAGATCAGTTCGATGTGCTTAAGGTGGCAAGCTGCTCCTTCACCGACTGGCCCTTATTGGAAAAGATCGCCTCCAGCTCCTTGTCGGTCATCGCTTCGACGGCGGGAATCTCGCAGGACAGCATGGATAATGTCGTTGCATTCATGCTGCATCGCGACAAAGATTTTCTGCTGATGCATTGCGTGGCGGAGTACCCGACGCCGGCTGCCGGCCTTCAGCTCAATCAGATCGATTATCTTCGTAGGCGTTATCCGAGCATTCGGATTGGCTATTCCACTCACGAAAATCCGGATGAAACGGTTGCCGTTGCGATGGCGATTGCAAAGGGTGCGGTCGCATTCGAGAAGCATGTGGGTGTCGTCACCGAGGAATATGCGCTCAATAATTATTCAGCCACGCCAAAGCAGATTCATGCGTGGCTGAAGAGCGCGCAGCATGCTTACGACGTCGCGGGTCGGACAGCGGGCCGGATTGAGCCGACGAAGGCCGAGCTTGATAGCTTGATTTCCTTGCGCCGTGGCGCGTTCGTCAATCGTGATATCGATGTCGGTGAGCGTATTCGCCCGAGCGACGTCTTTTTCGCCATACCGACCCAAGATGGCCACGTGACGGCGAACGACTGGTCCAAATATTCCCATTATTATGCCACTTCGCCGATTAAGGCAAAGCAAGCTGTTTTGCAGTCGAACGCTCGTTATGAGAACGTGCGGGAAAAGGTCAGTGCCGTCGTTCAACGTGTGAAGGATCTCCTCGCAGAGGCGCGGGTCGTGGTTCCCGGGCAGGCAGATCTAGAGATATCACACCATTACGGCCTGGAAAAGTTTGACGAATTTGGAATTACGATGATTACGGTGGTCAATCGTGATTATTGTAAGAAGATTATTGCCGTTCTGCCAGGGCAGAAGCATCCGGAGCAATATCACAACTTAAAAGAAGAGACTTTCCATATCCTTCATGGCGACCTGACGTTGTCGCTGAACGGCCAAAGTCAGGTCTATGGAGTCGGCGCGGTGATTACCATCGAGCCGGGCGTACGCCATGCTTTTGAGACAGCCAACGGCGCTGTGTTTGAGGAGATTTCTTCGACACATATGGGTAGCGACAGTTATTATACGGACGAAGCCATAGGTAAGAATCCGGAGCGTAAGACTTTCCTGACCCATTGGTTGGCGTGAGGTTCTGGTGGAAATTGGGCGTATGGCTGGATACGAAAATGCTTCGGGATATCGTTCGAAATCTGGTTCTTGAATACCTTCCGCCTTCCATCTCTTATTCGATCAATATCTGGAAGAATGTTCGGCTTGGATATCTTGAGCCCGAAATGCCGGTTGTCGAGCGGGTTTTGGGTCTTCTCAAGGCTCGGAGGGGGGGCTTGTTCGCGGTTGACGTTGGCGCGAACCTAGGGCTCTTCTCATATATTCTTGCTAAGTCTGGAGCGCAGGTTCTTGCGATCGAGCCCCAGCCAAAGCTCTTCGCCTATCTCCAAAAGGTCGTCGGCAGGGGTGTCGAGGTTCGGCAGTTTGCGTTATCGGACTCTGAAGGTACAGCGAAGCTCGCGGTACCTCGCATGATGAGTTTGCGCGGTGCAGCGTCTCAACAAGATGCGCTCGCTACAATTGAAGATAGCAACCCCATTAGCAAAAGGTCAGATCTGGATCTGATCGAAGTTCCAATAACGAGCTTGGATCGCCTTCTCTCGGATCGTCAGCAGGTTGATTTTATTAAGATCGACGTCGAAGGTCATGAATTTTCTGTCTTGAGAGGCGGTTTAAACGTCATAAAGACCTTTCATCCAGTTTTCATGATCGAGATTGTGGGAAGACATAGCGCAAACGCGTCGCGTTGCGGAGATATTTTGTTCTTACATGGGTATGTGGCAGTCATTTTAGTATTTAAAAAGTTCATAGTGCTCGAGACTAATGAAGCGTTTCGTGCAGTTCTCGATCAGCCCCTCGTTGAGGGGGTAGACATTTCGAATTTCTTTTTCTTCCAGAGCCGGGACCGTGACATTATTAAATCTTTAAGTGATTGAGTCTTGTTATGCGTGAGGAGACGATGGAATGTTAGCCGCTCGTTTCCCTGCAGCTAAGCGTTTTTTTGTGTCGTTTATACTGCCGCTTGTGATTATTAATTTTGGTAACGCGACCGCTTATCTGTTTCAGTTTTTGCTCGTCCACGCTCTGACGTTGGATGATTTTGGAAGATTCAGTGCCCTTTTTTCCGCGATGAACGTGTTGTGGACACCCGCCGTTATAATTCCACTCATAGCGTGCCAGCTGGCAATAGAGCTGAAGGGGCTAGGCAAGTCCGCAGAGGCCAGACTGTTCTTTCGGGCGACGTTGGTCGTCGGAGGTGTGAGCAGTGTGATCTTTCTTCTGGTGGCGGCAGGTAGTGCCCCCTTAGCGGCGCTCTTTCACGTCTCTTTTCCCGCGATCATCGGGGCGGGCGCGTGCGTCACCTTGTTATTCGTTCAGCCAATTGGTGCGGGCCTTCTGCAGGCGCGGGGGAATTACGTCAGCTTTGCCGTAGCGCAGGGCGCCGTTTCGACATTTCGGGTGGTATTTGGGATCATATTTGTTTGGTTCGCGGGATGGGGCGTGTCGGGGGCCGTCTGGAGTTGTGCGCTACCGGTTATCCTGTCGCTCGCTTTCGTGGTTTGGAAGTTGAGGGACCTGATCGGGATCCCGACAGTTCCCTTGCCGTCGGACACCTCTGCTCGTCTCGTTCGGGTGACTTATCCTCAGGCCGTCACCGCAACCTGCATCGCACTGCTGTCTTACGCGGATATCGTAATTGTCGGCATGCAGGCGAATCCGTCTTGGACCGGGCTGTATTCCGCAGCTGCGATTCTCAGTCGCGTCGTTCTGCTATTACCGAGTGCACTTGCTGGCATTATCTTCTCCGAAGCCGCGCAAAGTCGCGCACGGGGAGAGCTCGGACGCGGAAATTTCAATATGACCTTTGGGCTCACCGCAGCAATAAGTGTCGGCTCAGGCCTATTATTACTATTTAGTGCAGAATTCATCCTAACCCGGTTTTTCGGGAAGGATTTTGCATTGGCGGTGGGTATTTCTCATTTGACGACCGGGGCTATGGTGATGCTGGCCACGGCGCAGGCGTCTATGATGTTTCTCGCAGGCAGGAAAAATTACCATTATCTGCTGCCGCTATGTCTCTTCAGCGGGGGTTTTATTTTTTACGCAACGTTATATGCGACCGATCCGTGGGGCGTTGCAGCCGCTCTTTTTTTTACGAACACGTGCGTCGCCATTGTGGTTTTTGGGTTGACTTTCGTTCCTGCGAATGGTTTCCGAAGGCGTCAAGTGATCTAATAATTTCAAAATCCCAAGGTGCATCATGACGATCCGGCTTGCCGATTACGTTGCAGACTTCGTGGCCGAAGCCGGAGTTAAAGCCGTGTTCTTAGTTCCCGGCGGCGGGAATATGTTCCTTGCGGATGCTTTCGGAAATCATTCAGACCTCGAATACATCCCCCATCATCACGAGCAGGCCGCCACAATTGCTGCCGAAGCCTATTCGCGCATTACCGAGAATATCGGCGTCGCCCTCGTCACCACCGGCCCCGGTGGCACCAACGCAATCACGGGCGTTGCTGGAGCTTGGATCGATTCAGTCCCACTAATGGTCATTTCTGGACAAGTGAAGCGCGCAGACCTGAAGGGCGAGACCGGGGTGCGTCAGATGGGCCCCCAGGAAGTGGACATTGTCGCACTGGTGACACCGATCACCAAGTACGCCGTGACAGTGATGGATCCAAAGCGCATTCGCTATGAGTTGGAAAAGGCCCTGCATCTCGCTCGCACCGGTCGGCGCGGGCCGGTTTGGGTGGATATTCCGCTCGATATTCAAGCCGCGCCAATCGATTCCGAAGCGCTTGAGGGCTATGATCCGACAGACACGTCGGTCGCCGCCCAACCGATCGACGATAAAGTGCAGCAGGTGCTGGACCTGATCTCACAAGCGGAAAGACCACTCTTGCTGGCGGGTCAGGGCGTTCGTCTGGCGGGCGCCGCCCAGGCATTTCGCACCCTCGCCGAGACGTTGAATATACCTGCGGTCACAACCTGGCTTGCCATGGATGTCATGTCGTCCGACCATCCGCTCAATGTCGGAAGGCCGGGAACCGTAGCGCTACGCGCGCCGAATTTCGCCGTGCAAAACGCAGACCTCATCATCGCCATTGGCGCTCGCCTCGACAATGTTACAACGGCTTATAACCCCGCTAAGTTTGGCCGCCTGGCGAAAAAGGTGATGGTTGACATTGATCCGGCTGAGCTGAACAAGCTCGGCGACGCGATCGATATCAAGGTTGAAGCGGACGCAAGGGAGTTCATTGAGAAGGCGATTTTCGCTTCCTCTTCAAGCGCCCCTCAGGATCGGCAGGTGTGGTTGTCACACTGCCAGAATTGGAAAGATCGCTATCCCGTGAATGACGGGAAGCCTTTCCCCACATCAGGCGTTATCGATCACTATCACGCGACAGCGGTGCTGGCGGACGAGATTCCAGAAGACACATTGATCGTTACGGGGAGTTCCGGGCTTGCGGTCGAGATTTTCTATACGTCTTTTCATGTAAAGCCTGGTCAGCGCATATTCCTCACTTCAGGACTTGGCGCGATGGGATACGGGCTCCCCGCCCTGATCGGAGGCGGTGTCGCAAATGGGCGCCGTCCGTTTGTGGCCGTTGAAAGCGACGGCAGCTTGATGATGAACGTTCAGGAATTGTCGACCATTGCTGCCCTCCAGCTCCCGGTACACATCTTCATTTTCAACAATGGCGGCTACGCCTCGATCCGTAACACACAGCGTGGCTATTTCCAGGGCCGCTATGTAGGCACCGGGCCGGAAGCAAAATTGAACTTCCCCGATCTGCGTCAGCTCGCCGAGGTCCACGGGCTCGAAGCCTGGAGCGTTTCAGACGCCAGTAACCTAAGGGAAACGGTCAGAGAAGTGTTGAAGCGCCCGGGGCCCGTCCTGTGTGAGATCCGCTTGCGCCCCGAGGAAAGCCTGCAACCGAAGTCAGCGGCTTTGCCGCAGCCGGATGGCTCAATCCTGTCCATGCCTTTGGAAGACATGAGTCCGCTTCTGTCTCTCCATGAGTTGGAAGAGACCATGATCGTTCCCCTGGATCCCGCGTCCTACAAGGCTCGGGGGCAATCACAGGTCTCTCAGTCCGGCTCCCGCGCCGATGCTATTTTGGGAGAATGACATTGGAAATTTCTGTCGGGACAGCGACGCGCCGCAAAATTTCAATTATGACACCCTGCTTCAATGAAGAAGCCAATGTGGCCATCTGCTATGAAGCGGTCAGGGATTATTTTAAGACCGAACTTCCGGAATATGATTACGAGCATATTTTTATTGATAACGCATCGCAGGACACAACGATCTCTATCCTGAGAAAGATCTGTATTCAGGATGCTCGCGTCAAAGTGATCATTAATACCCGTAATTATGGCCCGCACCGTTCTCCCTATTATGGTTTGCTGCAAATGAGCGGCGACGCCGTGATTCCCATCATGTGCGATCTTCAAACACCTGTAAGTTACATAGGTGTATTTGTGCGTAAATGGGAAGAGGGATTCAAACTTGTACTTGCGACCAGAAAGAAGACCATCAATTCAGTTGTCCTTCGCGTTATGCGCGCTGCATATTATAAATTGATTTCCGCCGTATCAGAAGTGGAGCAAATTCCGAACTTTATCGGTTTTGGACTTTTTGACCGTCAGGTCATTGATATAATCAGAAGTATGGATGACAGTTTTCCATACTTCCGAGGTGTTGTAAATGAAGTCGGATTTGAGAAATTCTTAGTCCCTTATGACGCGCCGGATCGATTGCGGGGAAAGTCAAAGCAAAAATGGTCCGATCTATTTGAATACGCAATCGTCGGTCTAACCTACAGCTCAAGGCTTCCTCTGAGGATAGTTACTTTATCTGGATTCGTTATCGGAGCAATAACATTTGTGATCGGATTAATTTATCTAATATCTAAATTGCTCTTCTGGAATCTTTTTTCGATCGGGCTCGCGCCGGTCCTGTTGGGTATTTTCTTCTTAGGGTCAGTTCAGATCGTTTTCCTGGGCTTCGTTGCTGAGTATGTAGGAATGACCTTCGAACGCGTCCGTCATCGTCCCTTGGTGATCGAGCGAGAACGCATTAATTTTTGACACGGAGCGCGATAATGGCCGAACTGAGCGAAGGGGAGCGGATCGGAACTGCCTATCCATTTCCGCGCCACATGGCCGAACTTGGTCGAAGCGCCATCGTCGACGTCGCAATTATGTTGATCACATTTTGCGTCGTCGTAGCCGCAATCTGGCCGGTCGCCTTTCTCGAAATTGACCCCCATCACGACGGATTGATGCTGAAAGTCGCCAATGATGTTGCTCATGGCGCTGTTCCGTTTCGAGATAGCTTTTCTCAATACGGACTTCTCATACATTTATTTCACGGAATGATCCTTGCCGCTTTTGGCGTTTCACTCAAGACGCTTCTAACAGTTACCGTAATATTTTATGGAATGACCGGAGTTCTATTGCTCCTGCTCTGGGGAGAGTTCATTGATCGGTGGATGGCCTTTATTTGTGTAATCATTTGGGTCCTTCTTGGTCCCTTTTATCTGTTTCCGCTTCTGCCATGGGCTTCCTCAATGGCGCTCGTGCCCCAGGTGGCCGCAATGTTATTTGCGGTACGATACTGGAAGAGCGGTGCGCCCGGCTTTCTGGTTAGTGCTGCATTTTGCGGGGTTCTGACATTCTGGATCCGGATGCCAGTCGGGTTGCTCGTGGTTGCGGCCCTTTTCTCGGTATTCCTGCTCTCTGCGGTCGTGCAGAGCTATCTTTTAAAGAGACGATTTCTCGTTGAAATGCTGTCTCTTGTGATCGGAGCTGCAGCTGGGATAGTGCCCTTTGGTCTTTATCTGATTTTAACAGGCAGTTTAAAAGACTGGTTTCTGCAAAACATCGTAATGGCTGTGGTCTTTGGCCGAACCCTGCCCGCAGCCTGGGGCACGGGCGAAGGTCTTCTACATTCAATTATCAATGGAATGATACCCTATCGACTCAATCTGATCTGGGTTGCGCTCCCGGTGGCGGCGGTGTTGACGGCGCTCGCGCCGCTCTGCCGTTTTGTGATGGCGCCTGAAATGCGGAGATCGTCGGAGCAGTGGCAGATTCTCACTCTCGGTGCGTTGTGCGTTGCGTCATGGGCTCAGTATTATCCGGTATCTGAGGAACGACACGTCTTTTGGGCAAGTTCGCCTATGATTGGCGTCCTGTGTTTGGTTGTTTGTCACTTTGTTCGGCAATTGCTTCTGCATCTTGATACATGTTCTTACCGTCGATTCGGCTGGCGAGTTGCGGATCGTGCCGGCCTAGTTCCTTCCGTGATGGCACTTTCCGTTTTGATCGGCTTTGCAATTCATCCGGTCGCTCAGCGTCTTGAAGGGGCCTTTCTACGAAGCAAAATCTTCACTCAAAGGCTGCAGACACCCTCAGTCTTGGCGGGGATGTACACTACCCCTCAGGATGCTCGCATTCTTTCCGCGATGGAACACGACGTTAAAGAAGTTCAGGAAAAATATCCGAGTAAAGCGATAATAAACGTCGGCTACGACCCGCTATCACTGAATTTCGGTAAATATAATCCGAATTGGCATCCGCTATTTGTTTATTATGATATCGGCGTTTCTATTTATCCAGACTTTCCCTCACAGCTCGGGAAATACATCCGAAAAAATAAGCCAATTATACTAACGTCTGGGTATAATTTGGAGGGGCAAGGCTACCGTGTGATTGGACATTATAAGAATGGCCTGTCTCTGCTGGCGCCAGGCAAGGAAGATACGGACCCCGTTCTCGGAAGCGGCGATGCTGAGCCATCGCACCCGCTGGTACAGGCGTCGGTTCTTAACAGGTTTAACCTCGAAAGTCCGATGCGAGTAACAGGTCACCGCTTTCCGGCCGTCTCGCTCGGTTCGGACGCCACCATTGAAATTTTGCTGATTCCGAGTAACGAGGAAGGTCCTCATTCTCACGTGCTAGGTAATCTATACGGACCGGATCCGTTGCATGGGTTCGAGGTCAGGCACACGTCGGAACAGGGAGTTTACAATTTTACCGTCGGTTCAAACGGTGTGGCCATAAATGTGTTGACCTTTCGGCTTATGCCAAATGTATGCAATTATGTGGTCATCCGGCGTCGTCAAGACCTTTGGGAGGCTTGGGTTGATGGACGGATTGTCGACAGAAGGACGGTGGCTAGTATACAACTCACCAGCAAAAATCAGTTAATAGCAAATAATTCCATGCTCCGCGCGGAATATTATTATGGCCTAATCGAAGAGCTCAGAATTGTCAATAGGGCTCTGACCTCAAACGAGATTGCTCTATCCGCCGAATTGGTGCGAAATAGATGTCAACACGCCAACCCATGAAAAGCGATAATCTTATGCTGTTAATAGCTTTCACCCGTGATTTTCTCGGTCGGGTAGATGACGCCTGCGCTAATGGGTGGATGCGCAATGCCGAGCGATTGAGCGGTGAGAAAGCCCTCCTCCTTAACGCCCAAGATTCTCTTCCGACCCTGTCACACGGGCAAACGCTATTGCTTTTTGCAGATTCCGGGCGCGGGGCGGGCGTTCTTCGCGTGCATTTGGGAGGTGAGGTGCGTGAGCCCGGAGTTGTCTGGGCAAGAGACATTGAAGCTGTTAATCGGCTGCTCGCGACGCCCATAAGCAGCGGAATCTACGAATTATTGATTGCGGGGACATCGGAGCGTGTCAAAAACTATACGCAGAACAGGTACGCGGAAGAGATTCGGCGGTTAGAAGAGAAAAATAGCGCATACGTCTTTGGTGCCAAGCGATTGGGCGAAGTTGTTGTGGGTGGACTCCGGTTATTGGGGTTGGATGTAGCTGGCGTTGTGGACAACAATTCAAAACTTTGGGGTAGCCATCTCGGGGGCACTGTTATTCAGGGGGTGGCGGATGATTTAGACCGCAGCGTTCCTGTTGTTATCGGTACCACACGGTTTCCATTTACACTTACGAAGCAATTGAAGAGCGCGGGGTTTGAAGTTGTCATTCCATATTCTGTGATGAATGTTCTAGATTCAGCCGCGTTCCCTGATGAAATTCCGTACATAAATAATCAAGACGACATCGCCGTTCACCGCGAAAATTATATTTCAGAATACCTGAATTATGAGGATGAAAAGTCACGGGCAGTCATGAACGCGCTATTGCTATATAGGCTCACGTTAGACCCAATTTATATTCAAGGCAATTTCGAATCCGAGAGTGATCAATATTTCGACAAGGACCTTGTGTCGTTCAGCCAATCCGAGGTCTTTGTAGATGCCGGCGGGTTTGATGCACAAACTACTAAATGGTTTGTTGAGCGCGTTCATGGCGTGTTCAGGAAGATTTATTATTTCGAGCCGGATCCTCGGCTGATGGCGGTTTCCCAAAATGTGCTCGCGCCTTTCCGCGATATTGAATTTGTGCAAGCGGGAGTGTTCGACGAAGATGGTACGGCTCGGTTTGTCAGCACTGGCACCGTAAACGGGGCAGTCAGTACCGATCCTTCCGCTGGTGATATGAGCATTGATGTAAAGAAAATCGACTCAGTCGCAATGCTTCCCGTCTCTTTTATTAAGATGGATGTCGAAGGGATGGAAGCGGAAGGTTTGCGAGGCGCTCGCGGTCAGATCCGGGAACATGCACCAACCCTAGCCATTGCGTGTTACCATAGGGGTGAGCATATCTGGGAACTGGGGCGGCTAATTCGCGACCTAAATCCTACGTACCGTCTGAATTTACGACATTACACTGAGGGCGGTCTAGAGACAGTGATCTATGCTTATTCGGAGAAAAGCCAAAACTGAACTGTGACAATTATTGATATTCACCTTCGAGCGCGCTTCGAGGTGGGCTACGAATCTGGGTGGTTACGATGAAGCGGGCTAGCTTATCCCCTTGGGTCATCTTTATTGCATTGATAGTTTTATCGCAGTCCGTTGCGAGTGAGGTGCTGCTGGGAAGTGCAATTGCGAGCGAAATTGATGCTCAGGAAAAGGCGCAGGGGGGGCAGCAAGGTAGTTTCTGGTTGAGCTTGAGTGAGCCGGGCAAACAACCAAGTGTGATTGATGCAAAGCCGGGAATCTATGATGTCTTTGTTCGCGTTAGTCCATCGTTTCCCGAGCATGTCGTTTTGCACGGTAATGAGTCGGTAAAATTGACGGTGACGGGAGAGGGGGTGCGGAAATTTCCGATCGATCTAAAGTCGATCGGGTTGAACGAGGGCTGCTGCGCCGATAATCACAAATACTTGCAGTTAACCTATATGGTGCCCTCGTCCGAAAGCGAGCCAGAGGTCGGCATTTCCGCAGCGTTTCAGCGAATTTTAGCTGAGCGCCCGGGAGGTGTGACGGAAGTTGATCAAAGTCTCATTTTTTTAAATAGCCTAGATGATGCCTATAAATATTATAACTCCAATAGTTATCCCAATTATTTTAGGAAATGGAGAAAATACTCCTGGCTAGATAAGGCCGCAGAATCTTTCGGCGCTGGTGGAAGCTCCTCTGTTGTTGTCAAGGGTGTTAAAGATGGCTCAATATTTAGTGTAAATACGAATATTGATGTAAGCCGTTCTGCGGAAATTCGTATCCAGCTTAATCAATGCGCCTCCGGAGCCAAGATACAGGCAATTTTTGAAAATGCGGAAAAGTCGTTTCCCGTTCCTCTGATAATAGACCGAGCTAATTACATTAAAATTCCCCTTGGTCCCATAAAAGCGCGTGCCGCTTTAGCCAATGGGGGAGATACTGTTCGCCTCCGGAAGATAATCGCATATTCGGACCTTAGCGTAGCGGATATCCTGGCCTGTCATCCGCTGCGCGAACTTGAAACGTTTACCGCTGTTGATCCGGCTTTAAGGTCTGCCGCATTGATAACGCCCGAAAGCAGGGTTTTTGATCTGGGCGCGGGTGTCAGAGTTTTGCGCGTGCCGCTTGATTCGATAAGTGATCGAGCGGATTGGGGACGCTTGCTTCAATCTTTAGACGTTGTGGTCCGTCCGGCGGCTGGGGTCGCCGAGACGGATCTCTTTTTATTGAACGTCTCATTCGTTGATCCGATGCCCGGCGAATTGATGCCGCCGGTGTCAGCCTGCGGAAGTCTACCGAGGGATTATCCCTCGGGTGTGAGGCCCTTTACTCTCGGGCCATGCCCGGTTTGGGTCAGGTCATTCAATTTCGGCGGATTAGATCCCACGCCCTCGTCGGGTGAGGGCGGCGACCTCAACGTCGCGGTGAGTGCCTCCGGTGGAGTTAGATATCGCATGGATCACACCGGGCTGACATCCGTGACCTTCTCATTGAAGGGGGCGGACGATTGGCTGACGGTATCCGTCTTGCCGGCCGCTCTTCAGCGGCCTTCCCAACCTGCCGCTTTGGAATTGGTTTTTGACCCGCAGCTTCAGGTGACGACTGCAGACAACAAGATTGTCAGGCCCGGCTTGTTTTTCTTCAGTTCGCCACAAGACCTGAAATTTCGCATTACGAAGCCGGAAGCGGACGCGCAAGGATCGGGCGGGCTTTATAAATTTATAATCCGCTACGCCGGCGGCAACGTGTCGGGCGTGCCAGTGAATGACGCGAAAGTTAAGGAATACTGCCTTAACGATAGCGCATTGCAAGTATGTCAAGCGGGATCTCTTGAAAATCTTGCGGTCGGAGACGCTGGCCTTGTATTTACGGGTCCGAGCGCCAACATCTTGCGTGCCTCTTTGAGTGGGGTCATTGATCTGCCGGAAAAGTCGGCTGTCCAGGTTCTTGGTGATGCCGAAGGTAATTCCGTGAAAATGGAATTGGATCTGATTACGGCCGATAACAAATTGACGCATCGAGTTTTAAATATTGGTGAAATAGTCCCGCTATTTGGCCAGCCAACGTCAGTAAAAGAAGCGGTTCTCAAAATTATTCCGCCCGACGGAAAATTCAGAGTCTCATTACAGAGTGTCAACTTCTTGGCGATGGCGCCGGATGTTGCTGTATCGCCATTGAATGTGGTTTACTCGGTCTCTCGGAGTTTGTCGCTCCCCGTTGATGGTCTCACCCTCGCAAAGGGGGTGGAAGTGCAAGCCGAGCGAGGCGGCCTTAATATTCGCCGCTTAGAAGCGCCTTCGGTTGTCGAGCCGATCGTTCAATGGAGTTCAAAAAGTCCGGTGAGTGTCAGCGAGCTGTCAAGTCTGATTGTAGGCGTTCAAGGTGATTCCTATAATCCGTCTCATATGTCTTTGGAGATCGAGGCGACGATAGCGGGCAAGATGCGGCTATCGCGTTATGAGGTGAATGGGCGCGATAAGCTGACGATACCTAAAAGTGAAATCCTTCCCCCTTCTCCCGATGGCGCGACCGTTCCTACGTTCGTTTTCCGCCTTTTTGCTGAACCGCGCGGGAAGCCAAGTATATTTCCGACCGTTCTGACTCTCCACGCCTTAGCCAATGTGGCACGGCCAGGGCGCGATCTCGCCTCGCTCTTCCCAATTGTAGGCGTTGGTGGGAGAGAGTTCTATCTCAACCGGAATGAACTCGACGTTCTGGAGGCTAAGGAGTATCCGAACTGGATTAAGCTTGGCCGCGTCGAACTGAAGGGGTCTTCTCCCGTAGTGCGGGGAAATAATCCGATATTTCGCGCTACCGACCTTCTTTTGGATCCCGTGAAGTAGACAAGCGGGGCGCCGCGCTTGCTGGTTCAGAAAACGAAAGATGAAGTCTCATGAGTGATTTGATTGGACGTTACCGGTACGAAACATTTTTCAACTCCGAGCATCGCAAACGGTTCTTTCTCCCCTCCAAGATGGTGTGGGGAACGGGGGTGCGAGACGAGTTATTCAATATTATTGGCGACGATACGACTGTCGGACTGTTTTTCGATCAATTTTTCGAACGCGATCCGTTTGTTCAAACTATTCGCGAGCGCGCGGGCGATCGGCTGGTAATTGATCAGGCGTGTTATGCGCTGCCAAAAGCGCAGTCCTTGATAGATATTGCGGGTAAGACGAGCCCGCCGGATCTCGTCGTTTCGGTTGGTGGGGGGAGCACCATTGATGCCGCGAAGGCGGTGGTGGCGCAGTGGATTTTCGGTACGATCGACGATGTGGGGATGGGTGCAAAACGGGGTATGCCGTGGCTGAAAAATGCCAAGCGCCCGTTGATTGTCGGCGTTCCGACGACGGCCGGGACGGGTGCGGATGCGTCGCGCTATTACGTGACCTACGATCAGGACGACAAAGGCAAAATCCATGGCAAAAGTTGGGATTTGACCGCGGATTGGATCCTTGTCGATCCTTATTTCCTAAGAAGCGCTCCTGACGATCTGCTTGTTCTCTCCGCTTTTGATGCATTCGTGCATTTTTTCGAATCGTTTATTTGCCGCTTTGAGAGGTCCTGGGCGGGCGATCTGGCCTCGGTGGACGGAATCGGGCGAATTCTCGTCGGTTTAAAAGCGGTCTTGGCAGGGGACCGATCGGATGACGCGCTGTTACAGTTGCATTATGCCGCCGCCATGGGCGGTGTTGCCATTTCGAATATTCGAACGGGCAACATTCACGAGGCTGCTGGAGCTCTTCTCGAATTGATCCCCAGTTCCCATGCTGAAACTCTATTCGTATTTTTTGATTCCGCCTATGCTCAATACAGGTCGGCGATTGGCGATCGCGAAGGTCTGCTCATGCGGCATCTCGCAGCTCATTTTCCAGAATTGGGCTTTTCGTCCTTCGACGAAATTCGAAATTGGTGGAGTGGGGTATTCGAACAGCACGGCCTTAAGGCGCGTATTCAATCCGCAATGGCGACGGTGACGGATTGGAAGCAATCCTACACCCATATTTTCAACCGCACTTTCGACGACAAGGTATGGTGCGATAAAGAAAGCCCCGTCCCGTTAGATGCCGAGGCTGTGGCGCTTTTCATACGCGCAGGGCTGTTGGCATTCCTTCCGGTTTCGGTGCAGTCCGCCCTGGATTGAGCCGGGTGGGCGCATGGCAAGGCAGGAAAACATGATGGGCATCGGCGCTCCTCCGGATGATGTTTCCGACCGGCCCGCGTGGCGCCTGGAGGATGACTTTGATTTCGTCGTCGATTCTGTCGGCGAAGGCTGGGCAGCGATGCGGGGTGCCCGTGTCTTCATCACCGGTGGGACTGGTTTCGTGGGTCGCTGGCTGCTTGAAACCCTGAGCCGTGCGGAGCAACGCCGGGCTCTAGATATTAAGGCGATGGTGCTTACGCGCGACGTCGCCAGGTTTCGCGCGAAGGCGGCGCATCTTGCAGATGACCCGATGTTCGAGTTCGTAGCCGGCGATGTGACGAGTATGGCGCCACCGTCCGGAGAATTTACTCATATCGTGCATGCCGCAACCGACTCGGGAACGGATCTGCATATTTCTGATCCACTTAAGATGTTTGACACGGTCGTCGCCGGCACGCGGAGGGTTCTGGACTTCGCGGTGGAACGTAAGGTCAAGAGAGTGTTGTTCCTAAGTTCCGGTGCCGTTTACGGTCCTCAACCTTTCGAAATCAGCCATCAACGGGAAGTGTGGGCGGGAGGGCCGAATTTTAGCGATCCGAGACATGCTTATGCGGAGGGCAAGAGGGCCGCAGAAATGCTATGCGGAATTTATGCCCGACAATCTGGAATCGAAGTCACGACGGCTCGGATATTTGCCTTGGTGGGACCCTTTCTTTCGCTCGATGCTCACTTTGCAATCGGGAATTTTATTCGCGACGCTATTGCGGGAAAAAAAGTGGTGGTCCATAGCGATGGGCGTGCGCTCCGATCTTACCTCTACGCGGCCGATTTGGCGGCCTGGCTTTGGTCGATGCTCGCAAGGGCGCCAAGAGACAGCCACTATAATGTCGGGTCAGAAGAAGCCATTTCGATCCGGGACCTCGCTGCCCGCGTTGCGCAGGTGGTCGGCACTGGCGAGTATGAGGTGCTAGGCAAGCCGGATGGGAACTGGAACCCTGGCCGGTACGTGCCCTCCACGGAGCGCATTCGCACCGAGCTCGGCCTCACAGCAAAGGTGTCTCTGAATGATGCCATTTGGCGCACGGCGATGTGGAGCCGGCCTCGCTGACTGCCGTCCGCCCGTGGCTTGATTCAGGGTGAAGTGCGGTCTGTTTCGATTCAAGGACCTGACACGAAGCGCAGCCCTTTTTTAGAAACGCGGTCGATCAGGACCCAGAAGGAGCCCGAGGTTGAGATTTCGGCGGCGCGGGCATTCCGCTCGCAGGAGAGCGATGCTGGTCCCCTAAGCGAAACACCCTTCAGAGCGGCATGGCGGTTTCCGAGGTGGGACCGTTACCGAATTAAAGGCGGATCACGACCTCACTCCGCAGCACGTGCGCGGCCGCCATCCTGGCGCTCCGCCTTAAGAAGTGGCGCGGGTGATCCGCGCGTGTCCACCAATGCCAGCACATATGCTTGCGATCTGCGGAGCCGGCAGGGTATCATCCACCCTCAAATGGGTGTTCTCAGCGTCAGATGCGACCTTGTCCATATATCACATTGCAACAATAGTTTGTCTTGAGGTAAATCGGTAAGCCTCGTCGTTTGAAAGGCGCGCACCGTTGTTCGGGGTGCTGACGACACGCCCGCGAGCGGGCGGATTTGGTGCATAAGCCGGCTCGCAATCTCTGAGGGCGCTGGGAGCGAACGTGTTGATGGAGATGGACAGCGGCCATTTGGTGGAACTGGCGGCTCTACGGGCGACGTTGGACAAGGAAATCGCCCGAGCCGAAGAGCGCATACGCCAGCAGGAAACCGAACTCGGAAACCTGAGTCTGCGCCTCGAAGCGGCCCTTTCGCGCGCCGAGATGGAACGCCGCCGGCGCCATAGTGTCTCCGATCTGATCCGAGCCCAGCCGGTTTCCGCCCGCCGTGGGGTGCGGGGCGTGAAGGGGCGGCTGATCCGGCGGTTCGGCTCGGGCGAATTGGCGGCCAATTGCCGCCTGCTGCTGGATTCCGGTCTTTTCGATCGGCAGTTTTACCTGGACCAGTATCGCCAGCCCGATTCCGTCAGTGTCGAGCCGGTCGTGGACTATCTGCTGCGCGGCGGCTTCGAAGGCTGCTGGCCGAACCCCGTCTTCGATTCCGATTTTTATCTCGCCACCTATCCGGACGTGGGCAGCGCGGCCTTGAACCCGCTGTGGCATTATATTCTCTATGGCGAGGCCGAGGGCCGGGTTCCCAGCGCGAACTTCAGCCCGATCGCCTATCGCGATGAGCATCCCGAGCTGGAACCGTGGCAATCGCCGCTGGCGGACTATCTTTCCAAGCAGGTGCCGGACCGGCGGCGCAGCAGCGGCCTTAAGGCGGTTCCGGGGGCGCTTTGGCGCGCAGGGTTGCGCTGGCTGCGGGCCTCTCGCTACAAGAAAATGGCCAAGACCACCGTTCCGGCATACCGGGCCGGGCTTCTGGGAAATCACGCCCGCCACGTCGCGTTCCGCCCCGGCCGCAAGGGCATGATGGATGATGCGCTCCCCACGGTGCGCACCGGAACCTACGAATGGCGCAACCAATCGCCCAGCTATGCCTATATCGCCCCGCGGTGCCCGCCCGATCTGGATGAGCGCATCGCGCGCTTCCGTGCGACGCCGCGCTTCTCCATCATCGTGCCGCTCTACAATACCCCGCTCGACGTGCTTCGCCGCATGGTGGCCTCGGTCGAAGCGCAATGGTATCCGCACTGGGAATTGATCCTGGTGGACGACCGCAGCCCCCGCGAGGAGGTGCGCCAGGCCCTTGCCCTGCTCAGGGACCCGCGCGTCATCGTCAAGAATCTCACCGAGAACAGGGGCATATCCGGCGCGACCAACGAAGCCATAGCCCTGGCGGGCGGGGATTTCCTGGTCTTCCTCGACCATGACGACGAACTGACCGAGGATTGCCTCTACGAGCTTGCGGCCTGCATCGACCGGGAGGATCCCGACTTCATCTATAGCGATGAAGACAAGATCGCGACCAACGGCACGTTCGTGGAGCCGTTCTTCAAGCCGGACTGGTCTCCCGACACGCTCATGAGCCTGATGTACACGTGCCACGTGAGCTGCGTGCGCCGCAGCCTGGCGCTGAAAGTCGGGCCGCTCCGCTCGGAATTTGACGGTTCGCAGGATTGGGACTTCGTCCTGCGCCTCACCGAGATGACCCGGAAAATCTCCCATATTCCGAAGGTCCTGTATCATTGGCGCATCATGCCGGGTTCGGCGGCCGCCGAGTTCGACGCCAAGCCGGAAGCGCTTTCAGCCGCGGTCAACCTGCGCCTGGAAGCGATGCAGCGACGCGGTGTCAGCGGCGCCTGCGAGCCGGTGGAAGGGCTGAAGGCCTATATGCGGGTACGGTACGATGTGGTGCAGGCGCCCCGTGTGTCGATCATCATCCCGTCCAAGAACAATTGGGCCGTGCTGCGGCAATGCCTGCGCTCGATCCAGGACCGGAGCAGCTATCGGAATTTCGAGCTGATCGTGGTCGATAATGGCTCAACCGAAGCGGAAGCCATCGCCTATCTGGACAGCCTCAAGGCGGAAGAAGGCGTGCGCGTGGTGCTGCACGATTACCCGTTCAATTTCTCGGCGCTCTGCAATGTCGGGGTGCGCGCCGCGTCGGGCGAGATCCTGCTGTTTCTCAACGACGATACCGAAGTGATCACCCCCGACTGGCTCGACCGCATGATCGGTTATGCCCAGCAGCGCCACATCGGCGCCGTCGGGGCCAAGCTTTTGTATCCCAAGTCGCAACGGGTGCAGCACGCGGGCGTGGTCTATATCGCCGATGGCCCGAGCCACGCCTTCCTCGGCGCAAATGCCAAGGACCCCTGCTATTACGCACGCAACATGCTGGATGCGAACTGGCTGGCGGTCACCGGCGCGTGCCTCATGGTGGAGCGTAGCAAGTTTGAAGCGGTCGGCGGGTTCGATGAATCCTTCCCGGTTGCCTATAACGATGTGGATCTGTGCTTCCGCCTGGTGGAGGCGGGTCTGTTCAATGTGGTGTGCCCGGCCGCCGAGCTGCTGCATTACGAATCCATGAGCCGTGGCATTGATCACGTCAGTGCAGAGAAAATGGCGCGCCTGCGCGCCGACAAGCGGCGGCTGGACGTGGCGCATCCACTTTTCTTCATGCGCGATCCCTTCTTCTCCCCTAATTTGCACCCGAACGATCTGACTTTCCGCGTTCCTTCCTGAGGACGGGATGCGTAAAGTCTGCGTGGTGTGACGGCGCAAGCGGCTTTGCGCCATCACGCGAGAAGAAGGGTGAAGGGGGTCCGGTTTTGACAATGAACGCGGCTTTGGAGGCGGCAGATATCGTCTGGTTCGATGTCTGCAAGACCTTGTTCATCCGCCCATTGGTGGAGCCGGAGCATCTTTTTGACCTGGTGGGTGCGAGCGTCGGCATGCCCGACTTCAGGTCCCGTCGCCTCGCCGCCGAGGCATTGGCGCGCCAGCAGGCGGGAGTTGAACAGCCGCTCACCCTCGACCTGATCTATGATCACCTGGAGGCGAGCCCCACCGAGCGCAATCTCGCCAAGCGCACGGAATATCGGTTCGAGCAGGCCCTGTGGCTGCCCAATCCGCGCGTGGAGCCGATGTTCCGGGACGCCGCCGCGCTGGGGCGCGCGGCTCTCGCGGGTTCAACCCATCTTCCTGCCGCCTTTTTCGAGGAATTGCTCGCGCACCACGCCTTGCCTCGGGCGCCGCTCTTCCTGTCGCAGGATGGGGCGGGGTCGCTCGATCCGGTCGCCCTGGCGATGCGCATCGCCCATGACCTCGATGTGGCGCCGGATCGGATTTTCCCCCTGGTGCATGAGGGTGCCGAGAGCGCGCCGCTCGAACAAGGTGCCTTTCCCCTGCCAACGGAAGGGGGGGCCGCCTCGGTCGCCTTCGGCATGAATCGTCTCGCCAGCGGCCTGCCTCAAGGATCCTGCGAAGCGCTGGGCTTTCGTGTCGCGGGCCCGGTCGCGACGGGATTCCACCATTGGCTGGATCAGCAGGCGCGGCGCGACAATATCGACCTGCTGCTGCTTTGTCCGGGGGTGGGAGCCGCCATCGAGAGGATGTCCCGCCATCCCGACGCGCCATCTTTGTGCCGCCATGATTATTTCCGCGTCGGTCCCACCGTGATCATGCTGGCCGGCACCCATGACCGCAATTTCGATACCCGCATCGACATGCTTCTGGCGGGAGCGCACGGGCTGCGGACGTTCGAATTGCTGCAACGCTTGGATATTCCCGCGCCCGCCAGCTTCGTGCTGGCCGATATTGGGCTCGGCGACGATGTCGTCATAGATGCAACCACCGAGCCGCTGGTGCGACGGTTCCTCAGCGCGTATCGCTGGGAAATCCTCAAGGTGGCGCGCCGCAATCGCCGCGGCTTGTTCCGCAGCCTGCTGGACCATGGGCTCACCCCCAAGATGCGGGTTGCGCTGGTGGATATCGGCTGGGACGGCACGCTGGTGGAATCCTTCGCCCAGGCGCTGGAACATATGTTCGACGTGGAGATCTTCGGCTATTCCCTGTGCTTGCTCGATACGCCGGAAAGCCGTCGGCGCCAGGGGCGGTTCAATCTGAAAGGGCTGTTCTCGCGGGCAAGCCTGCCGGCGGAGCGGCTCGCGGCCCTCGGCGGCAATCGTACCGCGATCGAGCTTCTGTTCACGCCGCCGCACCGGGAGATCATCGGCCTCGACGATCTGCCGGGTGCCATCGTGCCGATCGAGAGTGAGATCGGCCCGTCTTCGGAGCGGCTGGCGGGGGTTTCGAACGCGGTAATGGAGGGGATCGCGGCGTTCGCGGCTCCCTTCAACACTTTTTGCGTGCGGGCAAGATTCCAGCCCGAGCCGATTGCGGTCTGCCAGCCCTTCCTCGTGGTCGCGACCGATCCGGAGGCCGTGGCCGGGCCGATCGTGGCCGCGCTTGAGACGTAGGACGCGCTCTGATCCGTCTTCGATCCTGACCCCCACATGAAAAAGCCGCCCGTGGGGGCGGCTTTTGTCGTTTCGGCGGATCGCTCCCTCAGGACGCGTGCGATGGCGCGGGATGGGGCGCATCGTGCCCGCTGGCGCCATGGCCATCGGACGCGGGATGAAGATCCGGCAACGCCTCGCCATGCTGCACCAGCGGGCGGTTTCCGGCGAGGCGGCGCAGCAGCACATAGAACACCGGGGTGAGGAAGATGCCGAACACCGTCACCCCGATCATCCCCGCGAACACTGCGACGCCCATGGCATGACGCATTTCCGCACCCGCGCCGGTGGAGGTGACCAGCGGCACCACGCCCATGATGAAGGCCAGCGAGGTCATCAGGATCGGCCGCAGGCGCAGCCGGCTCGCCTCGATGGCGGCCTCGATGGGCTTTCGGCCCTGGAACTCCAGTTCGCGGGCGAATTCCACGATCAGGATCGCGTTCTTCGCCGACAGGCCCACCAGCACGATCAGGCCGATCTGGGTGAACACATTGTTGTCCCCGGCGCTGAGCCAGACGCCGGCCATGGCCGCGAGCAGGCCCATGGGCACGATCATGATGATCGCCAGCGGCAAGGTGAGGCTCTCGTACTGGGCGGCGAGCACCAGGAACACCAGGAAGATCGAGAGCGGCAACACCCACACCGCCGAATTGCCCGCCAGGATGTCCTGGTAGGTCAATTCCGTCCATTCGAAGCCGAAGCCCTTGGGCAGGGTTTCGGCGGCGACCCGCTCGATGGCCGCCTGCGCCTCGCCGGAGGAGAAGCCGGGCGCCGGCCCGCCGTTCACGTCCGCCGAAAGGAAGCCGTTATAGCGCATGGCCCGTTCCGGTCCCGCCGCCGAGCGCACCTTCAGCAGCGCGGACAGCGGCACCATCTCGCCGGTCTTGGAGCGCACCTTGAGCTGACCCACGTCTTCCGGGCGGGCGCGGAACGGCGCGTCGGCCTGCACGCGCACGGTGTAAGTGCGGCCGAACTTATTGAAATCGTTCACATAGGACGAGCCCAGATAGATCTGCATGGTGTTGAACACGTCCGTCACCGCGACGCCGAGCTGGCGCGCCTTGGTGCGGTCGATGTCGGCGAACAATTGCGGCACGTTCACCTGGTAGGAGGAGAACAGGCCGGCCAGCTCGGGCTGCTGCATGGCCTTGGCCATGAACGCCTTCGTGGCTTCGTCGAGCGCCTCGTAGCCGAAGCCGGCGCGATCCTCCAATTGCAGCTTGAACCCGCCGATGGTGCCGAGCCCCTGGACCGGCGGCGGCGGGAACATGGCGATGATGGCTTCGCTGATGGAGGCGAACTTCTTGTTCAGCTGCATGGCGATGGCGCCGCCATTCAGCTCCGGCGTCTTGCGCTCCTCGAACGCCTTAAGGCCGACGAACACGATGCCGGAATTGGAGGAATTGGTGAATCCGTTGATCGACAGGCCCGGAAAGGCAATGGCCGATTCGACGCCGGGCTGCTTGAGCGCGATGTCGCTCATGCGGCGGATCACCTCTTCCGTCCGGTCGAGGGTGGCGCCATCCGGCAATTGGGCGAAGCCGACCAGATATTGCTTGTCCTGCGCCGGCACGAAGCCGCCTGGAACCGCGCGGAACAGCACCACGGTGCAGGCGACCAGCACCAGGTAGAAGCCCACCATGATGCCCTTGCGGGAGATCGCACCCTTCACCCCATTGCCATAGGCGCGGGACCCGCGGGTAAAGACGGAGTTGAAGCCGCGGAACAGCCAGCCGAGCGAGCGGTCCATGATGCGGGTCAGGCGGTCCTTCGGCGCATCGTGGCCGCGCAGAAGCAGAGCCGCAAGGGCCGGCGAAAGGGTCAGCGAATTCACCGCCGAAATCACGGTGGAAATCGCGATCGTGAGTGCAAATTGCTTGTAAAATTGTCCCGACAAGCCGGTGATGAAGGCGAGCGGCACGAACACCGCGATCAGCACGAGGGCAATCGCGATGATCGGGCCCGACACTTCCTTCATGGCGCGATAGGTGGCTTCGCGTGGGGCGAGGCCCTGCTCGATGTTGCGCTCCACATTTTCCACCACGACGATGGCGTCATCGACCACGATGCCGATGGCGAGCACCAGGCCGAACAGGGTCAAGGCATTGATGGAGAAGCCGAATACATACATCACGCCGAACGTGCCGACGATCGAGACCGGCACCGCCAGCAGCGGGATGATGGAGGCGCGCCAGGTCTGCAGGAACAGGATCACCACCAGCACCACCAGCAGCACAGCTTCCAGCAGGGTGTGGATGACCGCGTCAATGGAGGCACGCACGAACTGGGTGGTGTCGTAGACGATGGAATAATCCACCCCGTCCGGCATGTTCTCCTTGATTTCCGCCATCACCCGGCGAACTTCGTCGGCGATGCGGATGGCGTTCGAGCCGGGCGCCTGGAACACCGGCACTGCGACGGCCGACTTGTTGTTCAGCAGCGAACGCAGGGCGTAATCGGCGGCGCCGAGCTCGATGCGGGCGATGTCGCGCAGGCGCACCACTTCGCCATTGTCGCCGCTCTTCACGACGATGTCGCCGAACTCTTCCTCGGTCTGGAGGCGGCCCTGGGCGTTGACGGAGAGCTGAAGGTCGAGCCCGTCAACGCCGGGCGAGGCGCCCACCGTGCCGGCCGCAGCCTGCACGTTTTGCGCCTGGATCTCGGCCACCACATCGCTGGCGGAAAGCCCGTGCTCGGCCACCTTCTGCGGGTCCAGCCACACGCGCATGGAATAATCGCCCGAGCCGAACAATTGCACGTCGCCCACGCCGGCGATGCGGGCGAGGCGGTCCTTCACGTTCAGCACCGCGTAATTGCGCAGATAGGTCATGTCGTAGCGCCCGTTGGGCGACAACAGGTGAACCACCAGCATCAGGTCCGGCGAGCTCTTGATGGTGGTGATGCCGAGGCGGCGCACGTCTTCCGGCAGGCGCGGCTCGGCCTGGGAGACGCGGTTCTGCACCAATTGCTGGGCCTTGTCCGGGTCGGTGCCGAGCTTGAAGGTGACGGTCAGCGTCATCAGGCCATCGGTGGTGGTCTGGCTGCTCATGTAGAGCATGCCTTCCACGCCATTGATCTGTTCCTCGATGGGGGTTGAGACGGTTTCCGCGATCACCTTGGGATTGGCGCCAGGATAGTTGGCGCGCACCACGATCTGGGGCGGCACCACCTCGGGATATTCGGAAATCGGCATCACCCGAAGCGCCAGCAGGCCGCCGAGGAAGATCAGGACCGAGAGCACGCCTGCGAAGATCGGGCGGTCGATGAAGAATTTGGAGAGATTCATGACATCCTCCCCCGCAGGGGCATAAGCGGTCGGGCTCCGCGGGCGGGTAGCCCGGGAGCGGAGAAAACGCGGCTACAGGTGACGCGGCCCGTCCCCGGGGAAGCTCCCTGGGAGCGGGCCGGCAGGATCAGCGTTGGGCGACGTCGTCAGCCGCGGCGGCCTGGGCGGTCTTGGTGACGTCCATGGGCACGGTCTGCGGCACCACCAGCGCGCCGGGGCGGATGCGCTGCAGCCCGTTCACCACCACGCGCTCGCCGGCCGTCAGGCCGCTGGTGACGATACGCAGGTTGCCGACGGGCTCGCCGAGGGTGATTTCGCGATAATTGGCCTTGCCCTCGCCATCCACCACCAGGACGAACTTCTTGTTCTGGTCGGTGCCGACGGCGCGCTCGCTCACCAGCAAGGCATCCGCATTGGTGGTGCGGCCCATGCGCAAGCGGGCGAACTGGCCAGGAATGAGGCGGCCGTCGGGATTGTCGAACACCGCGCGCACCCGCACCGTGCCGGTTTTTGCGTCCACCTGATTGTCGATCAGCTGAAGATGCCCGCGCACCGGCGTGCCGTTGCTGGTGACGGTCAGCATTTCCACCGGAATGCGCTCCAGCGGCAGCTTGTCGCTGCCGGTCTCGGGCGAGAGGCCGGCAAGCGCGCGCAGAACCACTTCTTCGTCCGCGTGGAAGCTGGCGTAGATCGGGTCGGTGGAGACCAAAGTGGTCAGCACCACCGAGCCCGGTCCCGCCGAGATCAGATTGCCCGCGGTCACTTCCAGCTTGCCGACGCGGCCGGAGACGGGGGCGCGAATTTCGGTGTAGCTGAGATTCAGCTCGGCCGATTGGAGCGTCGCCTGGGCGGCGCGCAGATTGGCCTGGGCCTCACGATGGGCATTCAGCCGCTCGTCGAGGTCGCGCTGGGCGACCGTGCGGGATTCGAACAGACGCTGTCCGCGCTCCAGATCCGCCTTGGTCAGAGCAACGCGCGCCTCGGCGGCGGTCACCTGGGCCTGGGTGCGATCCACTTCGGCCTGATAGGGCGCGGGGTCGATGGTGATGAGCAGCGCGCCTTCCTTCACCAGCGCACCCTCGCGGAAATGCACGGCCTGGATCGCGCCAGCGACGCGCGAGCGCAGTTCCACACGCTCGATGGCCTCGAGCCGGCCGGAGAATTCATCCCACACCGGCGCATCGCGCTTTTCGATGACGGCGACCGAAACCGGAACGCCGGCCGGTGCCTTGGCGGGATCGCTCGCCTGGGCGGCACCGTGAGGCATGACATAAGGAATGGCGAGGCCGGCGGACAGGGCGGTCGCGGCGAGGGCGGCGATGACGAGGCGGCGGGTGGTGATGATCCGGGTCATAGGAGCGATCCTGGCGTTCAGATAAGGGCGGACTGTGCCGGCAGGCCGGGCCGCATGGCGGCCCGAAGCTCGGCGAAGAAAGCGGAGAACAAATCGCGCAGCCGCTCGGCCCAGGCGGCCTCGCGCGATGCGGCTTCGGAAAGGCTGGCGGGCCAGCCGGTGGGGCTGTCGAAGACGTGGGCCTGCACGCACACTTGCGCCTTGCGCAGCTTGTCGGCATATCGAACGCTCTCGTCCCGCATGGGGTCGTCTTCCGCCGTGACCACCAGTGCCGGCGCAAGGCCGGTGAGGCGCGAGGCGGAGGCGGGCGCGGCATAGGGATGGGCGGCCTTGTCGGCGGAGCCCAAATATTTCTGCCAGCCGTCCGCCCATTTGCAGCCCACCGGGCCGGCATCGGCCTCGCGGATCGAGCAGGTGGCGAGCGAGGGGTCGAGCATGGGCGAGATCAGGATCTGCCCCGCGAGCGGCGGGGCCTTCTGGTCGCGCGCCATCAGCGCGACGCCGGCGGCCAGATTGCCTCCGGCTTCCTCGCCGGCGACCAGCAGCGGCGCGCGCTTGGTGCTCCATTTGGCGCGCTCGCGGTTGAGGCCTTCCAGAGCTGCGAACGCGATGTCGAGCGGGTAGGGAAAAGGCTTTTCGCAGGCCAGCGGATAATCAAGCGACACCACGGTGGCGCCGGCTTGCGCCAGCAAGTTCGCGATGGTGCACCCGGCATCCAGCGTGCCAGTGATGAAGGTGCCGCCGTGCAGGTGGAGAATGAGCGGCGCCGTGCGCGAGGCACCCGGCCGGCGCAGCACGCGCACCGGAACGGCATCGCCACTCGACATCACGATACGATCTTCGCTCCAGGGCAGGGGCATGGCAGGGGTCCGGATTGGCGCAAAGCCAGCCAATCGTTCATCGGCGTTTTGCGATGCGTCATGGATATGCCCCTAAGTCGCTTGAATAAAGATGCAATTTTTGACTACATTATTTCCATATGTGAATAATGAGCGCCAAAGCCGCTAAGGGCTCTGTTGATATGGATCAATTTGCTGCAATGCGGGCTTTTGTGGGCGTGGTGGAGGCCGGCACATTCACCCGGGCCGCCGATCTCCTGCGGGTGCCTAAGCCCACGCTCACCAAGCAGATTCAGCAGCTCGAAGCGCATCTGCGCACGCGCTTGCTCAACCGCACCACGCGGCGCGTGACCGTGACGCCGGACGGCGCGGCCTATTATGAGCGGGCCGTCACGCTCTTGGCGGACCTTGACGAACTGGACGGGTCGATGACCCAGCAGCAAGGCACGCCGCAGGGGCGGCTGCGGGTCGATATCAGCCCCAGCCTGGCGCTGCTGGTTCTCATTCCCTCACTGCCGGATTTCTACGCCCGCCACCCCGATATTCAGGTCGACCTCGGCGTGACCGACCGGCCGGTGGATTTGCTGAGCGAGAATGTGGATTGCGTCATCCGGGGCGGCGAGATAACCGACCCGTCCCTGGTGGCGCGGCGCATCGGCGAACTCGGGATGATCACCTGCGCGGCCCCGGCCTATCTCGCGCGCTACGGCACCCCCACGCATCCGAGCCAGCTGGATGGTGACTTTCCCGTAGTGCGCTATTTCAGCGCCCGCACGGGGCGATATTTCCCGCTGGAATTCGTGCGCGACGGGCAGACGCTGGAGATCGACGGCCGCTATGCGCTCTCGGTGAACGAGGGCAATTCCTATCTCGCCGCCGGGGTGGCCGGCCTTGGCATCATCCAGCCGCCGAGCTTTCTTGCCCATGCCGCCCTCGGGCGCGGCGATCTCGTGTCGGTGCTGACCGCATGGAGCACGGAGCCGTTTCCGCTTCATGTGGTCTATCCGCCCAACCGACATCTCAGCGCGCGGCTGCGGGTGTTCGTGGATTGGGTGGCCGAGCTGTTCGCCGCCCACGACCTCATTCAGCGCCGCTCGACCTTGCGGTGATCGTCAGGCGGGGGTGCGGATGACCCAGTGCTTGCGCATGGTTTCCAGCACTTCCCAGGTGCCCGAAAATCCCGGCTCCAGCACGAAGGCTTCGCCTGGCCCCGCCTCGATGCGGCTGCCGTCGTCCCCAGTCACGATGCAGCGGCCGGTGCGCACGAGGCAATATTCCCATTCCTCGTAGGTCACCCGTCATTTTCCCGGCGTCGCCTCCCATTCGCCGGTGCACAGGCGTTCGGCGGGCGCGTCATAGGTGACCCAGACGCGGGTCTGCGGCGTGCCGGAAATCAGCACATCCGCCGCGATTGGCGTTGTTTCAGCGGATTGTTCGTCGCACGCGAGTTTGTGCAGGCGCATTTCACTCTCCCCTTAGAGCCGCAGCACGCAGGCGCCACCGGTCAAACCGGCCCCGGCCGCCGTGAGCACCAGGGTTTCCCCGCGCCGGAACGCGCGGTCGCGATGCGCGAGGGACAGGGATAAAGGAATCGTCGCGGCCGAGGAATTGCCGTAGCGGGCAATGCTGCGCACCACTTTTTCCGGCGCGATGCCGAGCTGATGGGCCACCATGTCCAGCATGCGCGCATTGGCTTGGTGCGGCGCGAGCCAATTCACTGCACCCGCATGCAGGGCCGCAGTCTGGAGCGCGGCCTTTGCGGATTCGGTCATCATCCGCACCGCCTGGACGTACAGCTCGCGGCCGTCGGTGATGGTCATGCGGGTTTCTTCGAACGGCAGGTCCGGGCCGAACGGCCGGCTGCTGCCGCCGCCGGGAATGGTGACGAGATCATAGCCGGCGCCGTCGGCGGCCAGCGACACGCCGAGAATGCCGGTGTCCGGCTCTTCGGATGGGGCCAGTACGACCGCGCCCGCCGCATCGGCGAACAGCACCGCACTGCCCCGCTCGGCGGGATTGATCCGGCGGCTCAGGATATTCGCGGCCACCACCAGCGCCGGCTTGCGATGCAGCCGCACGAAGCCTTCCGCCAGCACCAGCGCATAGAGAAAGCCCGCGCACGCGCCCGCGAGATCCGCTGCGCCGGAACGGGTGAGGCCCAGCCGGTGCGCCAGCAGCGGGGCGGTGGGCGGCAGAAGTTGATCCGGCGTCGAGGTGGCAAGCAGGGTCAGGCCGATGTCCGCGCGTGGAAGATCCGCCTCGGCAAGCGCCATTTCCGCCGCGCCCTGGGCAAGGCCCGAGAGCGTCTCGCCAGGCTGTGCCCAGCGGCGCGCCTCGATGCCGGTGCGCCGGGCGATCCAGCCGGGCTCCAGCGCCAATTGCGCTTCCAGCTCGGCGTTCAGCACCTCGCGCGCCGGCACGGCATGGCCAAAGCCGATGATGCGGCTGGTGGAAAAGGCGCTCATGGGGCGGTTCCGAACAGGTCCGCTGCCGCGCCGACGGCTTCATACAAGCCGTCGAGCTCAGCGGGGGTGATGCAATAGGGCGGCATCAGATAGAGCACGTTCCCAAGCGGGCGAACCAGGAAGCCGCGCTCCAGGAAGAACGCCCGCAGCTTCGGACCCACTTCGGCGAGATAGCCGCCCTTCGCCACCTTCAGGTCCAGCGCGGCAATCGTGCCGCAGCGCCGGGGATTTTCGAACCGCCCGTCGCCCGCGAACCTTGCGATGCGTTCGGCCTGGAGGGAACAGAGGGCTGCGACCCGTTCCCGCACCGGCTCGTCCCGCCATACCCGCACATTGGCGAGGCCGGCGGCGCAGGCGATGGGGTTGGCGGTATAAGAAGAGGAATGGAAGAAGGTCTTGGCCCGGTCGGTGGAATAATGCGCCTCGAACACTTCCGCCGTGGCAAGCGTCGCCGCCAGCGGAATCGCGCCCCCGGTCAAGCCTTTGGACGTGCAGAGGATGTCCGGTGAGATCCCGGCCTGCTCGCAGGCGAACAGGGTGCCGGTGCGGCCCCAGCCGGTCATCACCTCGTCGGCGATGAAGAGGGTGCCGGTCTCTTGCGCGATGCGCTTCAGCTCGGCGAGGACCTGCGGCCCATACATGCGCATGCCGCCGGAGCCGAGGATCAGCGGCTCGACGATGAGCGCGGCGGCCTTTCCGGCGCGGGCGAAGCCTTCGAACGCGTCCAGCGTCTCCTGTTCCCGGCCCGGCGCGGGGAAGGGGATGGTGTCGACCGCGAACAGCAGGGGCTCGTATGCTGCATTGAACACGCCGCGCGCGCCCACGCTCATGGTTCCGATGGTATCGCCGTGATAGCTGTCCTCCATCACCACGATGCGGCTGCGCCCTTCGCCGCGATTGCGGAAGGTGCCGAGCGCCATCTTCAGCGCCACTTCCACGGCGGTGGAGCCGGAATCCGAATAGAAGACGTGATCGAGCCCAGCCGGGGTGAGCTTCACCAGCTCGCGCGCCAGCGCTTCCGCCGGCGCATGGGTGAAGCCGGCGAAGATGATCTGGTCCAATTCCTCCGTCGCCGCGCGGATCGCCTCCATGATGGGGGGATGGCGATGGCCGTGGGTGATGACCCACCAGGAGGAAATCGCATCCAGGATGCGCTTGCCCTCCGCCGTTTCGAGATAGGCCCCTTGGGTGCGCGCGATCAGCGGCGGAGTCGGTTCGGTCGCATGCTGGGTGAAGGGGTGCCAGACGGGGGAGGCGTTCATCATAGGGGTTCCGCGCGTTCGGGCGCAAAATCGCCGATGTCGAAGGCGGCGGAAAATGCAGCCGCCAGCGCATCGGGGGTCAAGGGATCGAGGCGCGGCAGGCGGCCGAGGATCCGTGCGCCGGAGAAGGCGCCGATCGTCTCCTGGCTGTCTCTCATCTCGTCGCCGACGAAGGCGATGCCCAGCAGCGGAATCCCGCGTCGCTTCAGGGCTTCCACCGAAAGCAGTGTGTGGTTGATGGTGCCGAGTTGCGTGCGCGCGCACAGCACCACCGGAAAACCCCAGCGGGCGAACTGGTCGATGGTAAGGAGCGAACGCGTCAGCGGCACCATGAGCCCGCCCGCGCCCTCGATCACCAACGGGCCCTGGACCTGAGGCGGCACCAGCGCGCCGGGGTCAATGGCGACGCCGTCCAGCTCCGCCGCCAGATGGGGCGATGCCGGCGTGTTGAGGCGATAGGCCTCCGGCAGAATGCGGTCGGCAGGCAGGCGGGTGAGCCGCCGCACCAGTTCGCTGTCGGTCTCCTCCTCCAGCCCCGATTGCACCGGCTTCCAATAAGAAGCGCCGAGCGCGCCCGCGAGGGCGGCGGAAAAGACGGTTTTGCCGATACCCGTATCGGTGCCCGTCACGACCAAACGAAAGCTCATGCCGCGACCCGCTCCAGCGCCTCGGCGATGGCGCCCGTGAGGCCGTCGATGATGGCCTCGTCCACGTTCAGGGTGAGCGAAATGCGCAGACGTGCCGTTCCTTCCGGCACCGTGGGCGGGCGGATGGCGCGGCAATCGAAGCCCGCCGCGCGCACATGCGCCGCCACCGCCGCCGCGCGCGCATTGGAGCCGAGGATGACCGGCACGATTTGCGAGCCGCTGGCCGGCCAGCCCATGGCGCCGAGCCGTTCGCCCGCGCGTGCAACCAGTGCGGAAAGGCGGGCGCGGCGCTCCGGCTCGTCCTTTAGCATGCGCAGTCCCTCGCGCACCGCCGCCGCCATCAGCGGAGACGGGGCGGTGGCATAGATGAAGGGGCGGGCGCGGTTCACCAAAAAGTCGATCAGCGTGGCATGCCCCGCCACCAAAGCGCCCGAGGCGCCGAGCGCCTTGCCGCAGGTGTGCAGGGTGATGAGGGCATCGCGCCCTTCCAGATGGGCCGCGCGCCCGCGCCCGTCGGGCCCGAACACGCCGGTGGCATGGGCTTCGTCGGCGATCAGGAAACCGTCGTGCCGCTCGGCAATTGCGATGAGGTCGTCCAGCGGGGCAGCGTCGCCATCCATGGAATAGATGGTCTCAACGACGATCCACGGCGTGCCCCGCCCGCCGCGCGCGCGCCAGGCGATGATCGCATCTTCCACCGATTGGGCATCGTTGTGGAGCGCCGCGACGGTCTCAGCCTTGCCGGTCTTCATACCCTCGTGGACGCTGGCGTGGATGAGCGCGTCATAAACCACGAGGTCGCCGCGCTGGGGCAAAGCGGAGAGCAAGGCGACATTGGCATTATAGCCGCCGCCGAAGAACAGCGCGCGCCCGGCGCCGAAGAATTCGGCCGCCTCCGCCTCCAGCGCCTCATGTTCGGGATGATTGCCGCGCAGCAAGCGCGAGCCGGCCGCGCCCACCGGGACGCCGCGGGCGACCGCCGCCTCCACCGCCGCCGCGAGACGGGGGGAGGCGGCAAGGCCGATATAATCATTGGAGGCGAAATCGTATCCCGCCCGGCCTTCCAAGGCCCGCCGCCGGCTCTTGGCCTTGAGGCCGGCGAGGGTGGTTTCGAACCGTGCGAGCCGTCCGCTCATTGGGCGACGTCCGCCTCCTCGGGCGAAATCCCCAGGCGCCGGAAGAGGGCAGCGTCGTGATCCTCGCCGGGATTGTCGGCGGTGAGCAGGCATTCGCCCACAAAGATCGAGTTGGCGCCGGC